>NZ_JAYMYG010000001.1:0-4267500 GCF_035830915.1 Pseudomonas sp. DSV-1
ATGTCCCGACTCAATCCCCGGCAGCAAGAAGCCGTGAGCTATGTCGGCGGCCCTCTATTGGTGCTCGCCGGCGCGGGCTCCGGCAAAACCAGCGTGATTACCCGCAAAATCGCGCACCTGATCCAGAACTGTGGCATCCGTGCCCAGTACATCGTCGCCATGACGTTTACCAATAAAGCCGCCCGCGAGATGAAAGAGCGTGTCGGCACCCTGCTTAAAAAGGGTGAAGGTCGTGGCTTGACGGTGTGCACGTTCCACAACCTGGGGCTGAACATTATCCGCAAGGAGCATGCGCGGCTGGGTTACAAGCCGGGTTTCTCGATCTTTGACGAAGCTGACGTCAAAGCGCTGATGACCGACATCATGCAGAAGGAATACTCGGGCGACGACGGGGTCGACGAAATCAAGAACATGATCGGCTCGTGGAAAAACGACCTGATCCTGCCGCCCCAGGCGCTGGAAAATGCGCGCAACCCCAAGGAGCAGACGGCAGCCATCGTCTACACCCACTACCAGCGCACGCTCAAGGCCTACAACGCAGTGGACTTTGACGACCTGATCCTGCTGCCGGTGAAGTTGTTCGAAGAGCACGCCGACATTCTTGAGAAGTGGCAGAACAAAGTTCGTTACCTGTTGGTGGATGAATATCAGGACACCAACGCCAGCCAGTACCTGCTGGTCAAATACCTGATCGGCAAGCGCAATCAGTTCACCGTGGTCGGTGACGACGACCAGTCGATCTACGCCTGGCGCGGCGCCCGTCCTGAAAACCTGATGTTGCTCAAGGACGATTACCCGTCCTTGAAAGTGGTGATGCTGGAGCAAAACTATCGCTCCACCAGCCGTATCCTGCGCTGCGCCAACATCCTGATTGCCAACAATCCGCACGAGTTCGAGAAGCAATTGTGGAGCGAGATGGGCCACGGCGATGAAGTGCGGGTGATTCGCTGTCGCAACGAAGACGCCGAAGCCGAGCGCGTAGCCGTCGAGATTCTGACCCTGCACCTGCGCACCGACCGGCCGTACAGCGACTTTGCGATTCTGTACCGCGGTAACTATCAGGCCAAATTGATCGAGTTGAAGCTGCAACACCATCAGATTCCCTATCGTCTGTCGGGTGGTAACAGCTTCTTCGGGCGTCAGGAAGTAAAAGACCTGATGGCGTATTTCCGTCTGATTGTGAACCCGGATGACGACAACGCCTTCCTGCGCGTGATCAACGTCCCGCGTCGCGAGATCGGTTCGACCACGCTGGAAAAGCTGGGTAACTACGCGACCGAACGCAAAATCTCGATGTATGCCGCCACCGATGAAATCGGGCTGGGTGAGCATCTGGATGCCCGCTTTACTGATCGCCTGGGACGCTTCAAGCGTTTTATGGACCGTGTGCGTCAACAATGCTCAGGCGAAGACCCGATCTCTGCACTGCGCAGCATGATCATGGACATCGACTATGAGAACTGGCTGCGCACCAACAGCTCCAGTGAAAAGGCGGCGGACTACCGCATGTCCAACGTCTGGTTCCTGGTCGAGGCGTTGAAAAACACCCTCGAGAAAGACGAAGACGGTGCCATGACTATCGAGGAAGCCATTGGCAAGCTGGTGTTGCGCGACATGCTTGAGCGCCAGCAGGAAGAGGAAGACGGTGCCGAAGGCGTGCAGATGATGACGTTGCACGCGTCGAAGGGCCTGGAGTTTCCTTACGTATTCATCATGGGCATGGAAGAAGAAATCCTGCCGCACCGCTCCAGCATTGAAGCGGACACCATTGAAGAAGAACGGCGTCTGGCCTACGTGGGTATTACCCGTGCCCGTGAGACGCTGGCGTTTACCTTCGCCGCCAAGCGCAAGCAATACGGCGAGATCATCGATTGTGCGCCGAGTCGCTTCCTCGATGAATTGCCCCCGGACGATCTGGCCTGGGAAGGCAACGACGATACCCCCACCGAAGTGAAGGCGGTTCGCGGAAATACGGCATTGGCCGATATACGCGCGATGCTAAAACGCTAGAATTGACTATTTTTTACTCTACCTTCAGCGCATAAGCGCTATTTGAGGACGTTACGTTGGAAGCACTGCACAAGAAAATTCGCGAAGAAGGCATCGTGCTTTCCGATCAGGTTTTGAAGGTCGACGCCTTCTTGAATCATCAGATCGACCCTCAGTTGATGAAAGAGATCGGCGACGAATTCGCGCGTTTGTTCAAGGATTCGGGTATTACCAAGATCGTCACCATTGAAGCGTCGGGTATTGCTCCTGCCGTGATGACTGGCTTGAACTTGGGTGTACCTGTGATTTTTGCGCGTAAGCATCAGTCCCTGACCCTGACTGAAAACCTGTTGTCGGCCACGGTGTACTCGTTCACCAAGCAGACAGAAAGCACTGTTGCGATCTCCCCGCGTCACCTGCAAAGCAGCGACCGCGTGTTGGTCATCGACGACTTCCTGGCCAACGGCAAAGCCTCGCAGGCACTGATTTCGATCATCAAGCAAGCGGGCGCTACCGTTGCCGGTCTTGGCATCGTGATCGAGAAGTCGTTTCAGGGCGGCCGTGCCGAACTGGACGCACAGGGCTATCGCGTCGAGTCCCTGGCCCGGGTTCAATCCCTGGCTGGCGGTAAAGTGACCTTTATCGAGTAATACCTCGACCACCCTGCCCGGGCTTGCTCAGCCCCGTAGTCGCTGCCGAAGGCTGCGAGCTTTTTATCGGGGCTGACCAACATCAAAAGCTCGCAGCCTTCGGCAGCGACTACGGGCCGTGTCGGGTTTAGCGCCTCGTTGCCTGCAGCCCTGCCAGCAGCAAGCGCTGATAAAGCTCCTCGCGCAGTCCGTCCGGTTCGGCGAGGTGCATACGCTCCAGGTGTTCGGGATATGCCTGCGGCGAGGGCGCGTCCAGTGTGGCTTTGCCCAGCTGGTAAATTTGCGTGAGCTTGAATTTGCTCTTGAGCCAGTTCAGCGCTCGCAGCAGGTCTTGCTCCTGCGCGCTGAAATCACTGCCCAACGGGTACTCGGGGAACAAGTGCGAGTGCCTCGCGGCAATGGCCTGCAAGCGTTCCGGGCTGTTATCGGCAAACCGTGGGTCCAGGCAAAAGTCCTTGGGCAGTTTGCCGATTTGCTGCGCCTGCGCTATCAGCTCGGTCTGGAAGCGCGAGTCGGTGATGTTGAGCAGGGCTTCGATGACGTTGCGATCGGTTTTTCCGCGTAAATCGGCGATCCCGTATTCGGTGACCACGATGTCGCGCAAGTGTCGCGGGATGGTGCAGTGGCCGTACTCCCAGACGATATTGGAACTCACCTCGCCTCCCGATTCGCGCCAGCTGCGCAGCATGATGACCGAGCGTGCGTCATGCAGCGCATGGCCCTGGGCGACGAAGTTGTATTGCCCGCCGACCCCGCTGAGCACCCGCCCGTCTTCCAGTTGATCGGCCACGGCGGCACCGAGCAAGGTGGCGGTAAAGGCACTGTTTACGAACCTCGCATCGCGCCGTTGCAGGCGCTTCAAATCTTCCTGGCCATACAGCTCGTTGATGTAGCTGATGGCAGTCATGTTGAATTCGCTGAGCTTGCTGTGGGGCAGGTCTCGCAGTCGCTGGTAAAGCTCCTGCGGGCCAAGGATGAAGCCCCCGTGGATGCTCACGCCGTCGCTTTGCAGGCTTTCGTCCAGGGTCCCTGCGTTGGCCTGTGCTTGCCGTTCGGCATCGGGATAGACCTTGCGCCGCACAATCCCGGCATCGGCCAGCACCATCAGTCCGTGGACAAACATTTCGCTGCAACCATACAAGCCCCGGGCGAACGGCTCGATACCGCCCTGCTGTTCAATCAGCGTGTGCCAGGGCGTGATGTCGATCTCGTTGAACAGGGCGCGATAGTCGTCATTGTTGCCCTCGCGCGCCAGCAAGGCGGCACTCAGGGCGTCGCCCATCGAGCCAATGCCAATCTGCAGGGTGCCGCCATCCCGTATCAGGGTACTGGCATGTAAACCGATAAGGTGATCTTGCAGGCTTACCGGCATGTTGGGGGTAGAAAACAGCGTAGTGCGCTCATCTTCGTCGATCAGGAGGTCAAAATCCTCAACGTCAAGTTCCGAGTCGCCGGGCATGTAGGGCAGGTCGCTGTGGACCTGGCCGAGCATCAAAATGGTTTCGCCCTCGGCTCGCCGCTTGGCAATCATGGGCAATAAATCGAGGGTGATGTCGGGGTTGCAGCTCAAGCTCAGGCGCCGTGCATCCTGAGGGTTGCGGGCAACCATCTGCGCCACCAGGTTCAGGCCGCCAGCATTGATATCTCGTGCCGCGTGGCTGTAGTTGCTGCTGACATAATCCTGCTGGGCTGGGGGGCTGTTGAGCAAACTCCCCGGCTGCATGAAGAATTGCTCGACGACTATATTGCCGGGCAGGCTGTTGCGATGCAGGTCGGCCAGGTAGTCCAGTTCGATGTAGTCGCCAAATACCCGCTCGACAAAAGGCTCCAGAAACAGCCGCTGCAAACCATCCCCAAGCGGCGGGCGACCAAGGCTCAGGGCGGTGTAGATCGTGAGCCGGCGCTCGGGTAACAGTTTGATCCGCTGATACAGCGCGTTGACGAACCGGTTGGCCTTGCCCAGCCCCAGCGGCAGGCCCAGGTGAATATGCATGGGTAGTCGCGCCAGGACATCATCGACTGCGCGCTCGATCGAACAGGACTGCACCATCTGACCCCTCCTTATCAATCCTTGAATATAGACGTGATAGACATCAGGGGGGGCTGACTGACTCAAATCCCGGGCACAAAAAAGCCGCCCATCAGCGGCTTTTTCAGAGAGGTGCGGTTTACTTCAAACCGGACATCTTCTCGATGGCGCCTTTAAGGTCTTCATCGGAGCACGTCATGCAGGTGCCTTTAGGCGGCATGGCGTTGATACCGGTGATGGCCTTGGCCAGGATGCCATCAAGACCGCCCTGGTGATCAGCGCGCTCTTTCCAGGCTGCGGTGTCACCGATTTTCGGTGCGCCCAACAGGCCGGTGCCGTGGCATGCGCTGCAATGCTTGGCAATGATGTCGTCGGGGGTCATGCCGCCGCCACCGCCCACAGAGGCAGTCACTTCCATGCCTTTGCATTCTTGCCCTTGAACACAGACTTTACCGACTGGCTCAAGACGTTTTGCGATGTCATCGTTCGTTGTTGCCTGAGCGCTGACTGCCCAAAGGGCCATTACTGTTGCTGGTACGGCCAGCATTTTCATAATTAGGTTCACGCGTACACCCTCAATGGTGGCTAGTCACGCCCACAACCACGGTTTCGCGGGCGGGCGAAAGTATAACGGTTAGCCCGCCACTCTGAAACAACCCTAAAGACAAAGGGGGAATAGAGCTGGCGAAATGCATCTTCGGGTGCCTCTGCAAGCAGGCAGGGCGCCTCTGTTCTTAGAAGTTCGCCGGGGTGGCTGCGCTGATTAGTCGCGCCGCAACGTCGAACGGATTACGGAAACGGTGTGGCTTTGAGCTTTCGAAATAGTAGCTGTCACCAGCTTCGAGCACGAAGGTTTCAAGCCCCACGATTAACTCTAGGCGACCTTCCACTAAAATCCCGGTTTCTTCGCCTTCATGGGTCAGCATTTCGTCCCCGGTATCGGCACCCGGTGGATAAATCTCGTTGAGAAAGGCGATGGCCCGGCTTGGATGTGCCTTGCCGACCAGTTTCATGGTCACGGCGCCATCGGAAATGTCGATCAGCTCGTTGGCTTTGTACACAATCTGAGTCGGGTTTTCTTGAAGGATCTCTTCGGAAAAAAACTCGACCATGGACATGGGGATGCCACTCAGCACTTTTCTCAGGGAGCTTATGGACGGGCTCACGCTGTTCTTTTCGATCATCGAAATGGTGCTGTTGGTGACGCCCGCGCGCTTGGCGAGTTCACGTTGTGACAGGCCTTTCAGTTTGCGGATGGATTGCAGTCGTTCACCGACGTCCAATGCGGGAGCCTCCTAGGGGTCAGATTCAGGTCGAGAAGTCGCCATCATGGCGATAGCGTTCAGTATTTACAACACTTCGACTTCAAACCTGGGTGCCCATCAGCCCCCGCACTTTGGATACAACCGATCAGCTCCCGGAATAGAGGCGTGGCGCTCGTTTCAGGTTGCAGAAAATCTGGTAAGGAATGGTGTCTGCCTTGGCTGCCACTTCACTGGCGAGGATGTTTTTGCCCCACAGCTCCACTGTCGAACCCAGGCCTGCCTGCGGCACATCGGTGAGATCGATGCACAGCATGTCCATCGACACACGGCCCAGCAATTGGCTGCGTACACCGGCCACCAACACGGGCGTACCGGTGGGGGCCTGACGCGGATAGCCGTCGGCATACCCCATGGCGACCACGCCAATGCGCATCGGCTTCGGGGTAATGAATTTGGCGCCGTAGCCCACGGGCTCACCGGCGGGCAATTCGCGGACGTTAATCACCTTGGATTCCAGTGTCATCACCGGCTGCAGGCGTGATGCAGTGGCCTGGGGTTCGTCAAATGGCGAGGTGCCATACAGCATCAGGCCCGGGCGTACCCAGTCGCTTGGCACGCGTGGCCAGCCGAGTACAGCCGGCGAGTTACGCAAGCTGATTTCTGCCGTCAAGTCGGCGCGAGCGCCCAGGAACACAGCGACTTGCTCCACGCTTCGGGTGCAATCGAGTTCATCGGCGCGGGCAAAGTGACTCATCAGCACGATTTTCGCCACATTGGCACTGGCCTGCAGACGCTGGTATGCAGCCTTGTAATCATTGGGGTGCAAACCGACGCGGTGCATGCCGCTGTCCAGTTTCAGCCACACGTGGATCGGTTTGGCGAGTCTGGCCTGCTCGATGGCATCGAGCTGCCACAGCGAATGCACCACGCACCAAAAGTCGTGTTCGACGATCAGTGGCAGTTCATCGGCTTCAAAAAAACCTTCGAGCAGCAGGATGGGCGCGCCAATACCGGCGGCGCGCAGTTCCAGTGCTTCCTCAATACAAGCGACGGCAAAACCGTCGGCTTCAGCCTCAAGGGCCTGGGCGCAGCGCACGGCTCCGTGGCCGTAGGCATCGGCCTTGATCACAGCGAGGGCTTTGGCCCCCGTGACTTCACGGGCCAGTTGGTAATTGTGACGCAGGGCTTGGAGGTCGATCAGGGCACGGGCTGGGCGCATGGCGGCGGGCTTCTAACGGCTGTTGAATAAAAAAACCGGCGCTGACCCGCGGCGTTAACCGCGTGCCGCGCCGGAAGAGGGACTGTTACTTGATCGAAAAACCTAGGGCAGTGCTGCCACAACAGACAATTCGACCAGGATTTCAGGTTCGCACAACTTGGCTTCGACGGTAGCGCGGGCCGGTGCAACGCCTTTAGGCAGCCACTGATCCCAGACGCTGTTCATGCCGGTAAAGTCGGCATCAATGTCTTTGAGGTAGATGGTTACCGACAGGATGTTGCTTTTGTCGGTACCCGCCAGGTCCAGCAAGTGCTCGATGTTGGCCAGTGTTTCACGGGTTTGCTGCTCAATCCCGGCGTTCATGTCGTCACCGACTTGACCAGACAGGTAAACAGTACCGTTATGGGCAACGATCTGGCTCATGCGTTCATTGGTGAGCTGGCGCTGGATTGCCATGTTTTGCAGTCTCCTGGTGGTTGCCGTAGCGGGAAATATCAAGGCCTTCGGCGCTGATTTGTGGTGTCTTCCTGGCCATCACATCCGCAAGGAAGCGACCGGAGCCGCAGGCCATGGTCCAACCGAGCGTGCCATGACCGGTGTTCAGGAACAGGTTTTTGAACGGGGTCGCACCCACAATCGGCGTGCCGTCCGGCGTAGTAGGACGCAAGCCGGTCCAGAAGCTGGCCTGGCTCAAGTCACCGCCCTGAGGATAAAGGTCGTTGACGATCATCTCCAGGGTTTCGCGTCGGCGCGGGTTCAGCGACAGATCGAAGCCGGCGATTTCAGCCATGCCGCCAACACGGATACGGTTGTCGAAACGGGTGATCGCGACCTTGTAGGTCTCGTCGAGAATAGTCGACGTCGGGGCCATGTCCGGATTGGTGATCGGGATGGTCAGCGAGTAACCCTTGAGCGGGTAAACCGGGGCCTTGATGCCCAGCGGCTTGAGCATCTGCGGCGAGTAGCTGCCCAGTGCCAGCACGTAGCGATCAGCGGTTTCGAGCTTGCCGTCGATCATTACGCCATTGATGCGGTCGCCTGCGTAGTCCAGACGCTGGATGTCTTGACCGAAGCGGAATTCAACACCCAGGTTCTTGGCCATTTCGGCCAGGCGGGTGGTAAACATCTGACAGTCGCCGGTCTGGTCATTGGGCAGACGCAGGGCGCCGGCCAGAATGTCGGTCACGTTGGCCAGTGCGGGTTCAACCCGGGCGATACCTGCACGGTCGAGCAGTTCGAACGGAACGCCGGATTCCTTGAGAACCGCGATGTCCTTGGCCGCGCCATCCAGTTGGGCCTGGGTGCGGAACAATTGAGTGGTGCCCAGGTTGCGAGCCTCGTAGGCGATACCGGTTTCGGCGCGCAGTTCGTCGAGGCAATCACGGCTGTACTCGGACAGGCGAACCATGCGCTCCTTGTTCACGGCATAGCGGCTGGCGGTGCAGTTGCGCAGCATTTGCGCCATCCACAGGTATTGGTCGATGTTGGCAGTGGCCTTGATTGCCAGGGGCGCGTGGCGCTCCAGCAGCCATTTGATTGCCTTCAGCGGCACGCCCGGCGCTGCCCACGGGGAAGCGTAGCCTGGCGACACCTGGCCGGCGTTGGCAAAGCTGGTTTCCATTGCAACGGCTGGCTGACGGTCAACGACGACCACATCGAAACCGGCTCGGGCCAGATAATAGGCGCTGGCAGTACCAATAACGCCGCCACCCAATACCATAACTCGCATATTCATATCCCTCATCGCGGCCAGCCGCAGACGTTTATTGTTCAGAGCGAAGATGAGCGCAGTATATGAAGCATTGAGTAGTGGAATTCACTGTATAAGCAGCTATATTTGGCGACAATTCTCGGGCACAACCCTTTTCACGGAGGAGAATCTCCTATGCGTACAAATCACCAAACAAAACGTGAATTGGACAAGATTGACCGCAATATTTTGCGCATCCTTCAGGTCGATGGCCGCATCTCGTTTACCGAGCTGGGAGAGAAGGTCGGGCTGTCCACTACGCCCTGTACAGAACGGGTAAGAAGGCTGGAGCGTGAAGGCATCATCATGGGCTATAACGCCCGGCTCAACCCGCAGCACTTGCAGGGCAGCCTGCTGGTTTTTGTTGAGATCAGCCTGGACTACAAGTCTGGTGACACCTTTGATGAATTTCGCCGCGCGGTGCTGAAGTTACCTCACGTGCTGGAGTGTCATCTGGTGTCGGGAGATTTCGACTATCTGGTCAAGGCGCGGATCAGCGAGATGGCTTCATACCGCAAGTTGCTGGGCGACATCCTGCTCAAATTGCCCCACGTGCGTGAGTCCAAGAGCTATATCGTGATGGAAGAAGTGAAAGAGAGCCTGAACCTGCCGATTGCCGATTGAACCCTGCGGGCTTAAACCAGCACCTGGCGCGTACTGGCGATGTATTCATGCACCAGCTTCTCAGCGCTGGGATGAATCATCTCCACCGGGCGTCGGCCGTTGGGGCAGGGCAGTGTGGGCGTGGTGCCGAACAGGCGACAGATCAATGGTCGCTCTTCATACACCGTGCAGCCATTGGGCCCCAGGTGCACACAGTCAAGCTCGTCCATCGCGGCTTCCTGCTCGGCAGCAGTCTTGCGCGGCAAGCGGGCCATTTCTTCGGAGGAGGTGGTCACCGGTCCGCAGCAGTCATGGCAACCCGGCACGCAGTCAAACGAGGGGATTTGCTGCCTGAGAAAGCGGATCTTGTGACTGTTGCAGCTCATCCAGAACGTACCGATTTTGAAAAGGCCGCAAAGTCTGCCTGAAAACCCCGGCTCTAGACAGGGCCGTCCAGCTGTTCTTGCCCCGTGGGAATGGCCCGGCTTATGCTCCGTCAAATTTTCCAAACATCAATAATCAGGATTCGCCCATGAGCGCCCCGGTTCAGCGCAGCCAGCACACCGCCTCTTATTACGCCGCCAGCAGCCTGCCGCAGCCCGATCATCCGGTGCTGCAGGGTGATGTGGTGGCGGATGTGTGCGTGGTGGGTGGCGGCTTTTCCGGGCTCAACACCGCGTTGGAGCTTGCCGAGCGCGGCATGAGCGTCGTTTTGCTCGAGGCTCACAAGATCGGCTGGGGCGCCAGCGGGCGCAATGGCGGTCAATTGATTCGCGGTGTCGGCCATGGCCTTGAGCAGTTTGAAGGGGTTATCGGCAAAGACGGCGTACGGCAGATGAAGTTGATGGGGCTGGAGGCGGTGGAAATCGTTCGCCGTCGCGTAGAGCGCTTCAATATCGCCTGCGACCTGACATGGGGCTACTGCGATCTGGCCAACAAGCCGCGTGACCTTGAAGGTTTTGCCGAAGAAGCCCAGGAACTGCGGGGTTTGGGCTATCGCCACGAAATCCGTCTGTTGCAAGCCAGCGAGGTGCATAGCGTGGTGGGCTCGGATCGTTATGTCGGCGGCCTGATCGATATGGGCTCGGGGCATTTGCATCCACTCAACCTGGCGCTGGGCGAAGCGGCGGCAGCTGCTCAGCTGGGCGTGAAGCTATTTGAAAACTCCACCGTGACCCGTATCGATTATGGCCCTGAAGTAAGGGTACACACGGCGCAGGGCTCGGTACGGGCCAAAAGCCTGGTGCTGGGCTGCAACGCCTATTTAAAAGACCTGAATCCGCAACTCAGTGGCAAGGTACTGCCTGCGGGCAGCTACATCATCGCCACCGAGCCGCTGAGCGAAGCCCAGGCCCACGCCTTGCTGCCGCAGAACATGGCGGTGTGTGATCAGCGGGTGGCGCTGGATTACTACAGGTTATCGGCGGATCGACGTTTGCTGTTTGGGGGGGCTTGTCACTATTCGGGTCGCGATCCTCAAGACATTGCGGCGTATATGCGGCCCAAAATGCTTGAGGTGTTCCCGCACCTCAACGACGTGAAAATCGATTACCAGTGGGGCGGCATGATCGGCATTGGCGCCAACCGCTTGCCGCAAATCGGCCGCCTGCAAGAGCAGCCCAATGTGTATTACGCCCAGGCGTATTCAGGGCATGGGGTCAACGCGACTCACCTGGCGGGCAGGTTGCTGGCCGAAGCCATCAGTGGTCAGCACAGCGACGGTTTTGACCTGTTCGCCAAAGTCCCGCACATCACCTTCCCTGGCGGCAAATACCTGCGCTCGCCGTTGCTGGCGCTGGGGATGCTGTGGCATCGGCTCAAAGAGCTGCGTTAAAAAACGGTGGGAGCGGGCTTGCTCGCGATTCAGGCGCCGCAGTGCGCCTGATACAACGCGGCGCTTGAATCGCGAGCAAGCTCCCTTGCATGCAGCGCAGTATTCACGAACGCCAAAAAGGTTTGCAGCCTTCGCGTCGGGCCATTTCGCGGCTCAGGCCCACGTCACGCAGTTGATTCTCGTCCAGGTTGAGCAGCACGCGGCGGCTGCGTGCGCGGTGCCAGAACAGGCTCCAGCGCCCCAGCGCTGCAGGGGCGTTAATGATTTCCCTGGCCTCGTGTTCGGCCAGTAATTGTTGGCTGTGCAGCGTCAGGCGGACATCGCTCAAACCATTCATCAGACAGCTCCTTTTGACTCGATTACCATGAGTCAGCATGATGGCCTTACGCTCAAAACCATGACAGATTCAGCAAAGTCATTTTATATCCATACAGATACGGCCTTTTAGACGCTGAATCCTCGGTTTTCAGCTCATCTGTACTGGTCAGCACTCCTGGAGTCCGGCAATGTCCCTTTACGTCAATCTCGCTGACCTGCTCGGTACGCGCATCGAACAGGGCTTTTATCGTCCTGGCGACCGATTGCCATCAGTGCGGGCGCTAAGCGCCGAGCATGGCGTGAGCCTGAGCACGGTGCAGCAGGCGTATCGGTTGCTGGAAGACAATGGGCTGGCTTCGCCACGCCCCAAGTCCGGGTACTTCGTGCCAATGGAACGTGAGCTGCCTGCCTTGCCGGGCATGGGTAAACCGGCTCAGCGGCCGGTGGAAATTTCCCAGTGGGAACAAGTGCTGGAACTGGTGCGTTCCGTGCCGCAGAAGGACGTGATCCAGTTGGGACGGGGCATGCCTGACGTCACTACGCCAACTATCAAGCCGCTGTTGCGCAGCCTGGCGCAAATCAGTCGTCGCCTGGATTTGCCCGGTCTGTATTACGACAACGTGTACGGGGTGCTGGGCCTGCGTGAGCAGTTGGCGCGTCTGTTGCTCGATTCGGGCTGCCAGCTGGGTGCTGAAGACCTGGTGATCACTACCGGCTGCCATGAGGCGCTGTCGTGCAGTATTCGCGCGGTGTGTGAGCCGGGTGACATCGTGGCGGTCGATTCGCCGAGTTTTCATGGCGCCATGCAAACCCTCAAGGGGTTGGGCATGAAGGCGCTCGAGATCCCTACCGATCCGCTGACCGGCATCAGTCTCGAGGCGCTGGAGCTGGCGCTGGAGCAGTGGCCGATCAAGGCGATCCAGATTACGCCCAGCTGTAACAACCCGCTGGGCTACATCATGCCCGAGGCTCGCAAGCGGGCGCTGGTGATACTGGCTCAGCGTTTTGATGTGGCGATTATCGAAGACGATGTGTACGGCGAACTGGCTTATACCTATCCGCGTCCGCGCACGATCAAATCCTTCGACGATGATGGGCGGGTCTTGCTGTGCAGCTCATTTTCCAAAACCCTGGCGCCCGGCTTGCGCGTTGGCTGGGTCGCGCCGGGTCGTTATCTGGAGCGGGTGCTGCACATGAAATACATCAGCACCGGTTCCACAGCGCCACAGCCGCAACTGGCCATTGCCGACTTTTTAAAGAACGGCCATTTCGAACCGCACCTGCGCAAAATGCGCAGCCAATATCAGCGCAATCGAGACCTGATGCTGGGCTGGATCAGTCGCTACTTTCCACCCGGCACTCGCGCCAGTCGGCCCCAAGGCAGTTTTATGCTCTGGCTGGAGCTGCCGGAAGGGTTTGACAGCTTGCGCCTCAACCGCGCGCTGCTGGATCAGGGGGTGCAGATTGCGGTGGGCAGTATTTTCTCTGCCTCGGGCAAATACCGTAACTGCTTGCGCATGAACTACGCTGCAAAGCCTACGCCTCAGGTTGAGGAGGCGGTGCGCAAGGTCGGGATGGCGGCCAGTAAACTGTTGGCAGAAGCTGTTTAATCACCCTGTGACGTCTGGCCCGAGGCTCTACACGTTGAAATCACTCTGTGCATTGTTTTTGGCTGTATTGCTGGGAGGTTGTGCCACTTTGGACGTGCCCCGTGAGCCAACCCAGGCGTTGCCAGCCGCAGACTCGGCCTTTGGCCGCTCCATCCAGGCCCAGGCCGCGCCCTATCAGGGTCGCTCCGGATTTCGCCTGCTGCCCAACAGCGGCGAAGCGTTCAGGGCCCGTGCAGAGCTGATCCGCAATGCGCAAAGCAGCCTCGACTTGCAGTACTACATCGTCCACGACGGGTTGAGTACGCGCATGCTGATTGATGAACTGCTCAAGGCGGCAGATCGCGGCGTGCGCGTGCGGATCCTGCTCGATGACACCGCCAGTGATGGCCTGGACGATATCCTGGCGACACTTGCGGCCCATCCCAATATCCAGATCCGGCTGTTCAATCCTCTGCAGTTGGGGCGCAGCACGGGCGTGACCCGAGCCATGGGGCGGCTGTTCAACCTCTCGCGCCAGCACCGGCGCATGCACAACAAACTCTGGCTGGCCGATAACAGCGTGGCGATTGTGGGTGGGCGCAATCTGGGTGATGAGTATTTCGATGCCAAGCCCGAGCTGAACTTCACCGATATCGACCTGCTCAGCGTTGGCCCGGTGGCAGAACAATTGGGGCACGGTTTCGATCAATACTGGAACAGCGCCCTCAGCCAGCCGATTGGTGATTTTGTCTCGTCGAAACTGTCTGTGCATGAATTGGGCAAGGCGCGTAAAAAACTCGAGGCCTCGCTCAAGCGGGCGCAGCAACGCAACCCGGCGCTTTATCAAGAGTTGGCATCCTATGAGACCAACCCGCAGCTGGATGTTTGGCGCAAAGAGCTGATCTGGGCCTGGAATCAGGCGCTGTGGGATGCGCCGAGCAAGGTACTGGCCAGGGGGGAGCCAGACTCCCACTTGTTGCTGACCACGCAGTTGGCGCCGGAGCTGGCGGGAGTGAACCAGGAACTGATCCTGATCTCGGCCTATTTTGTGCCGGGTGAAACCGGGTTGGTGTACCTGACGGGTCGAGCGGATGCGGGGGTCGATGTACGTTTATTGACCAACTCACTGGAAGCGACGGACGTACCCGCTGTTCACGGCGGCTACGCCCCTTATCGCAAAGCGTTGCTGGAACACGGGGTCAAACTGTTTGAACTGCGTCGCCAGCCGGGTAGCAACGGAGGCAGTGGACTGCACCTGTTCAAGCACGGGATGAGTTCGGATTCGAGCCTGCACAGCAAGGCGATGATTTTTGACCAGCAGAAATCATTTATTGGCTCTTTCAATTTCGACCCGCGTTCGGGGTTGTGGAACACCGAGGTCGGTGTGTTGGTGGACAGCCCGGAACTGGCCGCCGAAACCCGCAAGCTGGCCCTGCAAGGCATGGCTCCGGCCTTGAGCTATGAGCCAAGGCTTGAGCAGGGCAAGCTTGTCTGGGTGACTGAAGACAACGGCCAGTTGCACACCTTGCATCGGGAGCCGGGCAACTGGTGGCGGCGGCTCAATGCCTGGTTCAGCAAGCGTGTGGGGCTGGAAAAGATGCTATGAAGCCGTTGCTTGCTCCGCGCCGAATGCTCCCTGGCGCAACACCAGAATCACCAGTACCAGCGCGCCTGCGGCCATGAACAGCGGCAAGGCGTGCCCGCTGATCCACTGGCTGCCCGCACCGGCGGCCAATGGCCCGATCAGGCAGCCGATACCCCACAGTTGCGCGACGTGGGCGTTGGCGCGCACCAGGGCATCATCACGATAGCGCTCGCCGATCAGGATCAGTGACAAGGTGAACAAGCCGCCGGCACTGGCACCGAAGATCACCCACAGCGGCCAGATCAGCAGGGTATTGAGCAAGAACGGCACCGCCAGGCTCGACAGCATCAGCAGTACTGCGCAGCCGGTAAACAGCGAACGGCGGGACAGACGGTCGGCCAGCGCCCCTATCGGCAATTGCAGCAGGGCATCGCCCACCACAACGGTGCTGACCATCGCCAGTGCAATATCAGCGGTAAAGCCCTGGCGCAGGCAGTAGATGGGCAAAAGCGTAAGAATCATTGCCTCAAAAGCAGCAAACAGCGCTACGGCCCACGCAATAGCCGGTAAGCCTCGACAGAATCCCAGTAAATCCTTGAAGGTCACGCTGCAGGATTCGGTGGTGGGTGCGCCGTCGCGACCCATGAGCAGTAAAGGCGCAAGGGTCAGCAATGCAACGCCGATCCAGAAACCGTAGTCATCTTCAGAGCCGACCAGGCCCAGCAGCAGTGGCCCGGACAATTGGCTCAAGGCATAGGCCGAGCCATACAGCGCGACCAGGCGGCCGCGCCATTGCTCGACCACCAGCTGGTTGATCCAGCTTTCGCCGAGAATAAAAATAATCGTGAGTACCACGCCGATCAGCAGGCGCAGTACCAGCCACACCGGATAGCTGGGCAGTAACGCCAGCAGCCCGATGGACAGCGCCCCACACCACAGACACAGGCGCATCAGGCCGGGTGTGCCAAAGCGTGCAGCCAGCTTGCTTGCCAGGCTGGCGCCGACCAGCACACCTATCGCCGGCATGGCGGCCATGACGCCAATTGCGAACCCGCCATAACCCCAGCTTTCAAGCCGAAACGATACCAGCGGCATGCTCACGCCCAGTGCCAGGCCGACACTGAGAACCGAGGCCAGAACGGCGAAATACGTCGCCCAACGCATGTCTGTGCTCCAAATGTGTGGTGTAAAAACCAGTGTGGGAGCGGGCTTGCCCGCGATGAAGGCACCGGGGTCTGTCAGTCAGACCTCAATGCTGCCATCGCGGGCAAGCCCGCTCCCACAGGGTGTTGCGTTAAGGCTGTTACAGCTTGATCCAGGTGGATTTCAGCTCGGTGTATTTGTCGAACGCGTGCAACGACTTGTCACGCCCGTTGCCCGACTGTTTGAAGCCGCCAAACGGTGCGGTCATGTCGCCGCCATCGTACTGGTTGACCCACACGCTGCCGGCGCGCAGGGCTTTGGCGGTCAGGTGAGCCTTGGAGATGTCAGCTGTCCACACTGCTGCGGCCAGGCCGTAGGGCGTGTCGTTGGCGATCTGAATGGCTTCTTCGGCACTGTCGAAGGTGATCACCGACAGCACGGGACCGAAGATTTCTTCCTGGGCGATTTTCATCGCATTGCTCACGCCATCGAAAATCGTCGGTTCAACGTAGGTGCCGCCGGTTTCCTGCAGGATTTGTTTGCCGCCTGCTACCAGTTTTGCGCCTTCGCTGTGACCGGACTCGATGTACGACAGCACGGTGTTCATTTGCTGGGTATCAACCAGAGCGCCCACGGTGGTTTCCGGGTCCAGCGGGTTGCCGGGCTTCCAGCCTTTGAGGGCCTGGATCACCAGCGGCAGGAATTTGTCCTTGATCGAGCGCTCCACCAGCAGGCGCGAACCGGCTGTGCACACTTCACCCTGGTTGAAGGCAATGGCGCTGGCAGCGGATTCGGCCGCAGCCTGCAGGTCCGGTGCGTCGGCGAAGACGATGTTCGGGCTCTTGCCACCCGCTTCAAGCCAGACGCGCTTCATGTTGGATTCGCCGGAATAGATCATCAGTTGCTTGGCGATCTTGGTCGAGCCGGTGAATACCAGGGTGTCGACATCCATGTGCAGGGCCAGGGCCTTGCCGACGGTATGGCCATAGCCAGGCAGTACGTTGAGTACGCCCGCTGGAATACCGGCTTCAACGGCCAGAGCTGCGATACGGATGGCAGTCAGTGGGGATTTTTCAGACGGCTTGAGGATCACCGAGTTACCGGTCGACAGAGCCGGACCGAGTTTCCAGCAGGCCATCATCAACGGGAAGTTCCACGGCACGATCGCGGCGACAACGCCAACGGCTTCGCGGGTCACCAGGCCCAGTTGGTTGTGGGGGGTGGCAGCGACTTCGTCGTAGATCTTGTCGATGGCTTCACCGCTCCAGCTCAGCGCGCCGGCGGCACCTGGCACGTCGATGCCCAGGGAGTCACTGATCGGCTTGCCCATATCCAGGGTTTCAAGCAGGGCCAGTTCTTCGGCGTTTTGTTTCAGCAGGCCGGCAAAGCGGATCATCGTGGCCTTGCGCTTGGCCGGGGCCAGGCGGGACCAGACACCGGACTCAAACGTCTGGCGTGCATTGTCTACGGCTCTCTGGGCGTCAGCGCTATCGCAGCTGGCAATTTTGCCCAGCAAACGGCCATCGACCGGGCTCAGACACTCGAACGTTTCATTGGAGACCGCATCGGTGTACTCACCATTGATGTAGGCACGGCCTTCGATTTTCAGCTCTTGGGCCCGTTGTTCCCAATCAGCACGCGTCAGGGTGGTCATTCGAGTGTCCTCCTCTTATTGAAATGGAAGCGTCACCCTAAACCAGTGGCCCAGGAACTTTCAATATATTTGACACATGAGTCGCAAACGGCATGGCTTGTTCGTTTTAATAAACATAGACTTTGGTTTTTCTGGCCACATACACCGCAATTTCGGGGGGACAAGAACCATGAGCATCGCAACCATCGTCGATTTCAGCACTGCCAACACCCAGGCTGACCGCTTCAGCCCGGCACCGGAAAAGGTGCTCAAGGGCGCTCCCGAACAAGTTATCCACAACCATTACAACAGCCCGTGCGGACAAATGAGTGCGGGCGTGTGGGAAGGTGCTGTGGGTCAATGGACGGTCAATTACACCGAGCATGAATACTGCGAGATTGTGCAGGGCGTTTCTGTCTTGCGTGACCATGACGGTAACGCCAAGACCCTCCGGGCCGGTGATCGTTTTGTCATCCCGGCAGGGTTTCGCGGGACGTGGGAAGTGCTTGAACCATGTCGGAAGATTTACGTGGTGTTTGAACAGAAGGTTTGAAACCGCTGATCCAGAGCGCTTTAAGAGCCCTGCCTGATATTGAAGGCGGGGCTTTTTTATGGGCATTTGCCGCACCTTGAAAGACAAACCAGGAAACACGTCGCCGCGGATATGGGCGTCAAAGTGAGCCAGTCTTTGGAGGGCAAGGCGTTGCGGTGCCAAATACTCATGGACGAGCAGGCACTGTCAGCCCCCGCACTCACAATGGATTTTTTAACAAGGATGAATCATGTCGAAGACTACTGTTTCCAAAAGTGCCGCGCTGGCGGCAAGCATGATGCTCGCAGCGTTTTCACTGCCTGCGATGGCTGCTGAAGAGGGCCTGTGCGATAAGAATCTGGCGCTCAACTATGTGGTTGCACCAGAAGTGACGCCGCAGTTGGTGGAGTTGTGGCGCAACACTTACGGCGCTCGGGAGGTCCGCGTGGAGGTCCCTGGCAAGGGCTATACCAAGGAGTTCAACAGCTATCGCCTTAGGGTGTTGGTCAATGAAGGCAACAAGCTCAGCTCGCTGAGCTGTGGTTGAACAGGGTGCGGTAACGGTGCGTAAGTGCAGCTAAACCGCAGGCAACAAAAAAGGCCCGTATCGTGAGATATGGGCCTTTTTTGTAAGAAGAAAAACCAATTACTTGATTTTGGCTTCTTTGTAGATCACGTGCTTGCGAACCCGCGGATCGAATTTTTTGATTTCGATTTTGTCCGGAGTGGTGCGCTTGTTCTTATCAGTGGTGTAGAAATGGCCTGTACCAGCGCTCGACACCAAACGGATCAATTCACGCATGATTAGCTCCCTTAGATCTTGCCAGCACGGCGGATTTCGGCCAGCACGACAGTAATGCCACGCTTGTCGATGATACGCATGCCTTTAGCAGATACGCGCAGACGAACAAAACGTTTCTCTTCTTCAACCCAGAAGCGGTGATGCTGCAGGTTCGGCAGGAAACGACGACGGGTTTTGTTATTTGCGTGGGAAATGTTATTCCCAGTCACCGGACCCTTACCGGTAACTTGACAGACTCTCGACATGCCTCAGCCCTCTAAAACCACATGCCCAACCCGGCATGGGTTGGCCGCTTAATCTCTCAGTCATGGCGCCAGGCGCCGCGTTTCTTTAAGGGTCTTACCGGCTACACCTACAAACGCAGGAACCGGGCCCCTAGAAAAGAGCGCTGCTTTATACCAGAAAGACTAAAGAGCAACAACAGGCAGTGTGATTTGCTGTAATTAATGAAGCCGCCATTTTAACGCCAATCCACGCGGCGTCTATGCCTTAAAGCGTTTTACCGCTCGTCGCGGGGAGAAGATTTTCAGGCGAAGTGTGTACCTGTAATCGCTGCCGAAGGCTGCGGAAAGGTCCGTACAGACCCGGGAAAACGGGTTGCTTCGCAACCCTTCGCAGCCTTCGGCAGCGACTACGGGGCTTCAAACGCTATTAAAAAGTAGTCATTTGAGTAGCGGAACACTAGGGTAGGACTTTTCCAGACTGCACTTGCAGATGGGCCTCATCGACTTGTAAAGGAAACAGATCATGCGCCTCGCTGCCGTCCCCTTTTTGCTCACCTTTTGCCTGACCCCCTTGGTACAGGCGGCCACTTTGAGCGTTTGCACCGAGGCCAGCCCCGAAGGGTTCGATGTGGTGCAGTACAACTCGCTCAGTACCACCAATGCCTCGGCAGACGTGCTGATGAACCGCCTGGTGGACTTTGACGCCCAAGCCGCCAAGCTGGTGCCGGGTTTGGCGCAAAGCTGGTCAGTGTCCCCTGATGGCCTTGTGTACGACTTTAAGCTGCGTCCTGGCGTCAAGTTTCACAGCACGCCCTATTTCACCCCGAGCCGAGCGTTGAATGCCGATGACGTCCGTTTCAGCTTCGAGCGCATGCTCGACCCTGCGAATCCGTGGCACAAGGTGGCTCAAAGCGGTTTCCCCCATGCCCAGTCCTTGCAGTTGCCTGAGCTGATAAAAAAGATCGAGACGCCGGACCCGCTGACAGTTCGCTTCACTCTCAGCCGTCCTGACTCCACCTTTCTGCCAGCACTGAGCATGGGTTTTGCGTCGATCTACTCGGCCGAATACGCCGACAAACTGATGAAAGCCGGCACCCCGGAGCTGATGAACAGTCAGCCGATCGGCACCGGGCCTTTTATATTCAGCCGTTTCCAGAAAGATGCGGTAGTGCGTTACAAGGCCAATCCTGACTACTTCGCAGGCAAACCCGCTGTGGATGGGCTGATTTTTGCCATCACGCCGGACGCCAACGTGCGGCTACAAAAATTGCGCCGCAATGAGTGCCAGATTGCGCTATCGCCCAAACCACTGGACGTGGCGGCAGCGATCAAGGACCCCGCGTTGTCGGTCACGCAAACCCCTGCCTTCATGACCGCGTTTGTGGCCATCAACAGCCAGCATCCGCCTCTGGACAAGCCTGAGGTGCGCCAGGCCATCAATCTGGCTTTCGACAAGGACACTTATCTCAAGGCCGTGTTTGAAAACAGCGCCCAGGCTGCCAACGGTATTTACCCGGCCACAACCTGGAGCTTCGCCAAGGATTTGCCGGGGTATGCCCACGACCCTCAAAAAGCCCGCGAACTCCTGGCCAAGGCTGGCTTCAAGGACGGTTTTAAAACCACCATCTGGACGCGTCCGACGGGCAGCGTGCTCAATCCGAACCCAAGTCTGGGGGCGCAGTTGTTGCAGGCCGATCTGGCCAAGATCGGTATCCAGGCCGACATTCGAGTGATCGAGTGGGGTGAGCTGATTCGCCGCGCCAAGGCGGGTGAGCACGACCTGCTGTTTATGGGCTGGGCCGGTGATAACGGCGATCCTGACAATTTCCTGACGCCACAGTTTTCATGTGCGGCGGTGAAGTCCGGGACCAACTTTGCCCGTTATTGCGACAAGGCTCTGGACAGTTTGATCAGCGAAGGCAAAACCCTGACCGATCAGGACAAACGCAGTGCCTTGTATCAGAAGGCCCAGGCGCAGATCCAGCAGCAGGCGCTGTGGCTGCCGCTGGCGCATCCGACAGCCTACGCACTCACCCGTAAAGACGTTCAGGGCTATCAGGTGAGTCCTTTTGGGCGTCAGGACTTTTCGACGGTCAGCGTTAAGCCTTGAACGCTACATCCAGCCGTGTTCAACCATTGAAAGGGGTTGGCCGTCGCCGATAATGAAATGATCCAGCACCCGCACTTCGATCAGATCCAGCGCCTGGATCAAGCGTTTGGTCAACGTGCGGTCGGCCTGGCTGGGCTCGCTGATGCCTGAAGGGTGGTTGTGGCAAAAAATTACCGCTGCCGCGTTGTGTGTGAGGGCCCGCTTGACCACTTGGCGCGGGTAAACACTGGCGCTGTCGATCGAGCCTCTGAAGAGCACTTCGAAGGCGAGCATGCGGTGTTTGGAGTCCAGAAACAGGCAGCCAAAGACCTCATGAGGCTCATGGCGCAGCAGCGATTTCAGATAATCCCGTACCGCTTGCGGGCTTTCCAGAGCGCTGTCCCGGCGCAGGCGTTCTGCCAGGTGGCGACGGCTCATTTCGAGTACCGCCTGCAACTGGCTGAACTTGGCGGGCCCCAGTCCGAGATGGCGGCAGAATCCGCGAAGGTCGGCTTCCAGCAAGGCCCGCAAACTGCCGAATTCAGTGAGTAAATGACGGGCCAGATCGACTGCGCTTTTGCCTGAAACCCCCGTGCGCAAGAAAATGGCCAGCAACTCGGCGTCGGAAAGACTGGATGAGCCGTGCTCCAAAAGCTTCTCTCGCGGGCGCTCCGCCGCAGGCCAATTACGAATGCTCATAACACCTCCTTGTGAGTGGGCGCCGCTGTTCCCTGGCAGGCGCTGTGTTATCTTAGCCCATCATTTTTGCGTGGCATTTGGCCATTTTTCACGCAGTCATCATCGAACTAAAAGGCAGGCCTATGCAGCGGCTGTATCGAAAACGCATTGTTTTGGGCGTCGGCGGCGGCATCGCGGCTTACAAGAGTGCAGAGCTGGTTCGTCGTCTGCTGGACCAAGGCGCAGAAGTACGGGTTGTCATGACCCGCGGCGGCAGCGAATTCATTACGCCTCTGACCATGCAGGCGTTATCCGGGCACCCCGTTCATCTGGATTTGCTCGACCCTGCGGCTGAAGCAGCCATGGGCCACATCGAACTGGCCAAGTGGGCCGATCTGGTGCTGATTGCACCTGCGACCGCTGACCTGATCGCCCGCCTTGCCCAAGGCCTGGCAAATGACCTGTTGACCACGCTGGTGCTCGCCACTGATGCAACGGTGGCCATTGCGCCGGCGATGAACCAGGCCATGTGGCGTGATCCGGCCACCCAGGCCAATATACGGCTGCTTGAAAGCCGTGGTCTGCGTGTGTTTGGCCCGGCCTCCGGGAGCCAGGCCTGTGGCGATGTGGGCTTTGGCCGCATGCTCGAAGCCGATGATCTGGTGCACTGCGCCGCCGAGTGTTTCCAGCGTCAGCTGCTGACCGGCAGGCACGTACTGATTACCGCAGGCCCGACCCAGGAAAACATCGACCCGGTGCGTTACATCACCAACCACAGCTCCGGGAAAATGGGCTTTGCCCTGGCCGAAGCGGCGGTTGAAGCGGGTGCCCGCGTGACCCTGATTACCGGCCCGGTTCATTTGCCGACCCCTGATCGGGTCAGCCGCATCGACGTGGTCAGTGCCCGTGACATGCTCGCTGCCTGTGAGGCGGCGATTCCTTGTGACGTGTTTATCGCTTCTGCTGCTGTTGCGGACTACCGCCCGGAAGTAGTCGCCCCGCAAAAACTCAAGAAAGACCCTACCAAGGGCGACGGCTTGTTGCTGCAGATGGTGCGCAATCCAGACATTCTGGCCACCATCGCTTCGCGTCCTGATCGCCCTTTTAGTGTCGGCTTCGCCGCAGAAACCGAGCATCTGCTCGATTACGCTGCCCGCAAGCTCAAAGACAAAAACCTCGACCTGATTGTTGCCAACGATGTGGCTAACCCCAGCATTGGCTTCAACAGTGAGGAGAACGCGTGCAGCGTGATTGACCGCGAACTGCACGCCACTGTGTTTGCCCAGACCAGCAAGGGCAAGATTGCCCGCCAGCTGATCACTTTTATCGCCGAACGTCTGAACCAGGTTTAACTCGTATGCACGCTTTGCAAGCCAAGATCCTCGATCCACGCATTGGTAACGAATTCCCGCTGCCGCAGTACGCCACTCCAGGCTCCGCAGGCCTGGACCTGCGTGCCATGCTTAAACAAGACACCGTTCTGGAGCCAGGCCAGACCCTGCTGATCCCGACGGGCCTGTCGGTCTATATCGGCGATCCCGGCCTTGCCGCCCTGATCCTGCCGCGCTCGGGCCTGGGCCACAAGCATGGCATCGTGCTGGGCAACCTGGTCGGCCTGATCGACTCCGATTACCAGGGCGAACTGATGGTGTCGTGCTGGAACCGTGGCCAGACCGCCTTCAACATCACTATCGGCGAGCGCATTGCTCAATTGGTACTGGTGCCGGTGGTGCAGGCGCACTTTGAGCTGGTCGAAGAGTTCGACGAAAGCCAGCGCGGTGCTGGCGGCTTTGGTCACTCAGGCAAGCTCTGACCGTGCAATATCAGGTCAGGCGCTCTGCCTGGCCTGATCAGTTCGGCGTGGTAATTCAGGATGAAATTCACGCAGATGTATTTACCCTCTTTGTTGTCCACATTGATGTCGCCCCCTCCCGAATCCTCAGAACATGGAGTCCCCACTGCAATGATTAGCCAAGCTTCGGTCGCCCCCCAATTTCCTGACAGCATTTTTCGCGCGTACGACATTCGTGGCGTGGTCCCCCAAACCTTGACCGCCGAAACTGCGTATTGGATTGGCCGAGCCATTGGAGCCGAGAGTCTGGCCAAGGACGAGTCCAATGTGTCAGTGGGTCGGGACGGTCGTTTGTCCGGCCCTGAGCTGGTCGAGCGTTTGATCCAGGGTGTGGCGGACAGTGGCTGCAAGGTCAGCGATGTGGGGTTGGTACCAACGCCTGCGCTGTATTACGCGGCTAACGTGTTGGCTGGTAAGTCGGGGGTGATGCTCACGGGCAGCCACAACCCGTCGAACTATAACGGATTTAAAATCGTAATCGCGGGCGATACTCTGGCCAACGAACAAATTCAGGCACTGCACACGCGTTTGAAAACCAACGATCTGAGCTGGGGCGAGGGCAGTATCGAGCGTGTAGATATTCTTTCGCCCTACGCTGATGTAATTACACAGGACATCAAGCTGGCCAGGCGTTTGAAAGTGGTGGTGGATTGCGGCAACGGTGCTGCGGGAGTGATTGCCCCGCAACTGATCGAGGCTCTAGGCTGTGAAGTGATTCCTTTGTTCTGTGAGGTGGATGGGAACTTTCCTAATCACCATCCGGACCCGGGAAAACCGGAAAATCTGGTGGACTTGATCGCCAAGGTCAAAGAAACCAACGCTGATGTAGGGCTTGCCTTTGATGGTGATGGCGACCGCGTGGGTGTGGTGACTAACACAGGCACCATGGTGTTCCCGGATCGTTTGCTGATGCTGTTTGCCCAAGATGTACTTGAACGCAATCCTGCGGCCGAGATCATTTTCGATGTGAAATGCACACGCCGCTTGGCGCCTTGGATCGAAGAGTATGGTGGCCGGCCGCTGATGTGGAAAACCGGCCACTCGTTGATCAAAAAGAAGATGAAGGAAACCGGTGCCCTGCTGGCAGGCGAGATGAGCGGGCATATCTTTTTCAAGGAGCGCTGGTTCGGTTTCGACGACGGCATTTACAGCGCTGCGCGCCTGCTGGAGATCCTCAGCAAGCGCCAGGAGACGGCTGAAGAGCTGTTTGAGGCCTTCCCGAACGATATTTCTACGCCAGAGATCAATATCGATGTGACGGATGAGAGCAAATTCAGCATCATTGACGCTCTGCACGACGCCCAATGGGGTGACGCCGCCGAGCTGACATCCATTGATGGTGTGCGGGTTGATTACCCTCATGGCTGGGGCCTGGTTCGCGCATCCAACACCACTCCGGTGCTGGTGCTGCGATTCGAGGCCCAAACCGAGGCCGAACTGCAACGCATCAAGGACGTCTTTCACGCTCAACTGAAGCGTGTGGCCCCTGATCTTCCACTACCGTTTTGATCGACTTGTTCTACCGGAGCCCTGAATGACCCTCGAACGTGATGCCGCCTCCAACGTCGCCAAGGTTTTGTCCGAAGCGCTGCCCTACATTCGCCGTTACGTCGGCAAGACGCTGGTGATCAAGTACGGCGGCAACGCTATGGAAAACGACGAACTGAAAACCGGTTTTGCCCGTGACATCGTGTTGATGAAGGCCGTGGGTATCAACCCGGTCGTGGTACACGGTGGCGGGCCGCAAATCGGTGATTTGCTCAAGCGTTTGTCCATCGAAAGTCATTTCATCGACGGGATGCGCGTGACTGACTCGCAAACCATGGATGTGGTGGAGATGGTGCTTGGCGGTCATGTGAACAAGGAAATCGTTAACCTGATCAACCGTCATGGCGGCAGCGCCATCGGTCTGACCGGCAAGGACGCGACCCTGATTCGCGCCAAGAAAATGGTCGTGACACGTCAAACGCCAGAAATGACCAAGCCTGAAATCATCGACTTCGGTCATGTGGGTGAGGTCATCGACATCAATACCGACCTGTTGCACATGCTGACCAAGGGCGATTTCATCCCGGTCATCGCACCAATCGGTGTGGGCGCCAATGGCGAGTCCTACAACATCAACGCTGATCTGGTGGCGGGCAAGGTTGCCGAAGCCCTCAAGGCCGAGAAGCTGATGTTGCTGACCAACATTGCAGGCTTGATGGACAAGGAAGGCAAGGTGCTGACCGGTCTGACAACTGCTCAGGTGGATGACCTGATTGCCGACGGCACCATTTACGGCGGCATGCTGCCAAAAATCCGCTGCGCGCTGGAAGCCGTGCAAGGTGGCGTGACGACTGCGCATATTGTCGACGGTCGTGTACCGAATGCCGTGTTGCTGGAAATCTTCACCGACACCGGTGTGGGCACGCTGATCACCAACAGCAAACCGCTGTAGGCAGAACTGAAAAAGCCCCGCCCGGCAATCGCCGGGCGGGGCTTTTTTATGGGCGGGGGTTAAATCCCGTACTGCGCCCGGTACGCTTCAACAGCTGGCAGGTACTGCTTGAGCGTTTCGTCTTCGGCCAGGAACTGCAGAACCTGGTTCAACGAAACGATGCTGATCACCGGAATGCCGAAGTCGCGCTCGACTTCCTGGATGGCCGACAGCTCGCCATTGCCGCGCTCCTGGCGGTTCAAGGCAATCATCACGCCTGCTGCCTTGGCGCCTTGGGCCTGAATGATCTGCATGACTTCACGGATGGCGGTGCCGGCCGTGATCACGTCGTCGATGATCAGGATATCGCCTTCGAGCGGCGAGCCAACCAGGCTGCCACCTTCGCCGTGGGCCTTGGCTTCCTTGCGGTTGAAGCACCACGGCATGTCGCGGTCGTGGTGCTCGGCCAGTGCTACGGCCGTGGTCGCAGCCAAGGGAATACCCTTGTAGGCCGGGCCAAAGAGCACATCGAAGGAAATGCCGCTGTCAACGATGGCAGCCGCATAGAAGCGCCCCAGTTGAGCCAGCGCAGAACCTGTATTGAACAGGCCGGCATTGAAGAAGTAAGGACTGGTACGCCCCGACTTCAGGGTGAACTCACCGAAGCGCAGGACGCCGCGATCGATGGCAAAACGGATGAAGTCGCGCTGATACGCTTGCATGAAAAAAGCCCCAGATACCACGGATTTAGCTAATTAGTAAGACCGCGTGTATCATACACGCACGTGATTTTTGGGGCCATTTATGCGGATCATCAGTGTGAACGTCAATGGTATTCAGACGGCAGTCGAGCGCGGTTTGCTCAGTTGGCTGCAAGCTCAGAATGCCGACGTTATCTGCCTGCAGGACACCCGCGCCTCCGCCTTTGAACTGGACGATCCAGCTTACCAGCTCGATGGCTACTTTCTTTATGCCTGCGAAGCTGAAGTCCCTGCCCAAGGCGGTGTGGCTTTGTATTCGCGGTTGCAACCGAAAGCAGTCATCACTGGGCTTGGCTTCGAGACGGCCGATCGCTACGGGCGCTACCTGCAAGCCGATTTCGATAAGGTCAGCATCGCGACCTTGTTGCTCCCTTCGGGGCAGAATGGCGATGAAGACTTGAACCAGAAGTTCAAGCTAATGGACGACTTTGCGCGCTACCTTGATAAGCAGCGTCGCAAGCGTCGTGAGTACATCTACTGCGGATCGTTGTATGTGGCGCAGCAGAAGCTCGACATTAAAAACTGGCGTGACAGCCAGCAATCGCCTGGTTTCCTGGCGCCTGAACGGGCCTGGATGGATGAGATTGTCGGCAACATGGGCTATGTCGATGCCCTGCGCGAAGTCAGTCGTGAGGGCGATCAGTACAGCTGGTGGCCGGACAACGAACAAGCCGAGATGCTTAATCTGGGCTGGCGTTTCGACTACCAGTTGCTGACACCAGGCTTGCGTCGCTTTGTACGAAGCGCTCGCTTGCCGCGTCAGCCACGGTTTTCGCAACATGCGCCATTGATCGTGGACTACGACTGGACACTGACTATCTAAGTGTTTGTCGCCGTCATAAAAAATGCCCGTATCGAAAGATACGGGCATTTTTTTGTGCGCAACCCACAAGGTAAATATGTTACTTCAATGGGCGCCAGGTGAAGGGGTAGCGGTACACCACCCCGTCATTGGCCTTCACGCCTGCGATCACCACCAGCACCACGGCACCGATCAGCACCAGGCCGAGCAAGGCGAAGCCGACCAGTATGAACATCAGCACGTAGCAAATGGCAGACGCAATCGCCACGGTGATCTGAAAGTTCAGTGCTTCCTTGCCCTGGTCGTCGATAAAGGGATCGCTTTCACGCTTGAGCTGCCACAGGATCAGTGGGCCGATCAGGCTGCCAAACGGAAACCACATCCCGAGAAACGCCGAAAAGTGACAAAACATGGCCCATTTACGAGCGTCGCGGCTCGGTTGGGGTTTTGAAAGGTCCAGCTCACTCATAGCGTTCTCCGGTGGGTCGTTTGAAGGCTTTGACAATCAATCCGGCTGTTTAGTCCGCCAATGCCGCTTGCTGCAGGGCGAAAATTTCATTCATGCCTTTTTGAGCCAGTGCGAGCATGGCGTTCAGCTCTTCAGGCTGGAACGGCGCGCCTTCTGCAGTGCCCTGAACTTCGATGAAGCCACCGCTGCTGGTCATCACAACGTTGAGATCGGTTTCGGCTGCCGAGTCTTCAGGGTAGTCCAGGTCAAGGACCGGTACGCCCTGGTACATGCCGACCGATACCGCTGCGATCATTTGCTTGATAGGGTCGCCGCCTTTGAGGCCGCCACGCTTTTTGATGATTTTCAGTGCGTCTACCAGTGCAACCATGGCGCCAGTGATGGACGCGGTGCGGGTGCCGCCATCTGCCTGGATCACGTCGCAGTCGACGTACAGCGTGATATCGCCCAGCTTGGACATATCCAGCGCTGCGCGCAGGGAACGACCGATCAGGCGCTGGATTTCCAGGGTGCGCCCGCCTTGCTTGCCGCGGCTGGCTTCGCGTTGGTTACGGTCGCCGGTGGCGCGTGGCAGCATGCCGTATTCGGCAGTCAACCAGCCCTGGCCCTGGCCTTTAAGGAAGCGCGGTACGCCGTTCTCGACGCTGACGGTGCAGATGACTTTGGTGTCACCGAACTCGACCAGTACAGAACCCTCTGCGTGTTTGGTGTAGTTGCGGGTGATGCGGATCGGACGGAGCTGATCGGCAACGCGACCACTTGGACGTTTCATGTGGGATACCTGTACGGGACGGAAAACTGCCGAACATTATAAAGGAAAGGCTATGGCGGTGCAGGACGCGTCGGCTTGTCATCAGGTTGAACGTATTTACGACTGACGTCATTTGGGGCCACCGGCTGCACTGCGTTACAATCGGCGGTCTTAATTGCCGTCAGGCTTAATTCATTGAATCGCGAGGTACCGTCCATGGTGCATAGCATGACCGCCTTTGCCCGCGTCGAAAGCGCCGGCACTCAGGGCACCCTGAGTTGGGAGCTGCGCTCGGTCAACAGCCGCTACCTGGAGCCGCACCTGCGACTGCCTGAATCTTTCCGTGACCTCGAAGGTGCGGTGCGTGAAGCGCTGCGTCAGGGGATTTCCCGGGGAAAGCTGGAATGCACATTGCGTTTCACCGAAGAAACCACTGGCAAGCCGCTGCAGGTCGACCGTGAACGTGCCGCGCAACTGGTGGCCGCAGCCGAGACCATTGCCAGCCTGATCAAGCAGCCAGCACCGCTCAATCCACTGGAAGTGCTGGCCTGGCCCGGCGTTCTGGTGGCGGATGCAAGCGACCCGCAAGCTTTGAATACCCAGGCCCTTGCATTGTTCAAGCAAGGCCTTCAAGAACTCAAGAACGGCCGCGAGCGCGAAGGCGCGGAGCTGGCCCGTTTGATCAGCGAGCGTTTGACGGCGATTGAAGGCGACGTCGAAACCTTGCGTGAGCTGGTGCCACAGATGCTCGCCACCCAGCGCCAAAAGGTGCTCGATCGTTTTGCCGATATGAAGGCTGAGCTTGATCCGCAGCGTCTTGAGCAAGAAATGGTCATGCTGGCGCAAAAAAGCGACGTGGCCGAAGAGCTGGACCGCCTGAGCACTCACATTCTTGAAGTGCGGCGTGTGCTCAAGTCGGGTGGTGCTGCGGGTCGCCGTCTGGACTTCCTGATGCAAGAACTGAATCGCGAGGCCAATACCCTGGGCTCCAAGGCATTCGATCCACGCAGCACTCAAGCAGCGGTCAACCTCAAGGTGTTGATCGAGCAGATGCGTGAACAAGTACAGAATATTGAGTAAGGCATCCCCTGACATGAACCACAGCACTGGCACCCTTTATATCGTTTCTGCCCCTTCTGGCGCAGGCAAGACCAGCCTGGTCAAAGCGTTGATCGACGTTGAGCCGCAGATCCGGGTTTCGGTTTCGCACACGACCCGCGCCATGCGCCCAGGTGAAGTGAATGGCGTGAACTATCATTTCGTCGAGCGCGAAGAGTTCGTGAAAATGATCGAACACGGTGACTTCCTGGAGCGCGCCGAGGTCTTCGGCAACCTTTACGGCACCTCGCAAAGCCATTTGCAGCAGACACTGGATGAAGGTCACGACCTGATTCTGGAAATCGACTGGCAGGGTGCGGAGCAGGTCCGCAAGTTGATGCCGCAGGCGCGTTCGATCTTTATCCTGCCGCCAAGCCAGGAAGCCCTGCGTCAGCGTCTGGACAACCGCGGCCAGGACAGCGACGAAATCATTGATGGCCGGATGCGCGAAGCCGTGAGTGAAATGAGCCACTATGTCGACTATGACTATCTGATCATCAATGACGATTTTGCTCTGGCACTCGAGGACCTGAAGGCCATTTTTCGCGCCAATCGGCTCCAGCAAAAACGTCAACAGCAGCGTTTTGGCAAATTACTGGCCGAACTGCTCGGTTAAACAGCACTTCCCAAAACCCCTGTAAGGGCTTTACATTGGCGCTTACAGAGGTTTTTGGGACAGTGGCCGAAAAATCAGCGCTTCCCTAATGGCTGGTGATTTTTTAAACTGTTCAGTCCGCTCGCCCATCCGGGCAGCGCGCATATTGCATTTGCTACGAGGAAGACCATGGCCCGCGTAACCGTTGAAGACTGTCTAGAACACGTGGATAACCGCTTTGAGCTGGTCATGCTCTCTACCAAGCGTGCCCGTCAACTGGCCACCGGCGGTAAAGAGCCACTGGTGCAGTGGGAAAACGACAAGCCTACCGTTGTTGCCCTGCGTGAAATCGCAGAAGGCCTGATGAGCTACGAGTTTATCGCCAACGCTGAAATCGTCGAAGACGAACCGCTGTTCGCAGCGTTCGAGGACGAGTCCAACGAGGCGAACTAAGCCTATGCCCGGTCGACGTAGCACGGCGAAGGGTAAAAAGTTTTGGCAGGAGGTTTCCTCATGCCGAGCATAGACGCCCTCGCCGATCGCTTGTCGGCGTACCTCGGCCCGGACCAGGTCAATCTGGTCCGCCGGGCGTACTTCTACGCAGAACAAGCCCACGACGGCCAACGCCGACGTAGCGGCGAGCCTTATGTCACGCACCCGCTGGCAGTGGCAAACATCCTTGCCGACATGCATATGGACCATCAAAGCCTGATGGCGGCCATGCTGCATGACGTAATTGAAGACACCGGTATTGCCAAGGAAGCGCTTGTCGCGCAGTTCGGCGAAACCGTGGCCGATCTGGTCGATGGAGTCAGCAAGCTGACTCAGATGAACTTCGAAACCAAGGCCGAAGCCCAGGCTGAAAACTTCCAGAAGATGGCCATGGCCATGGCGCGCGATATCCGCGTGATCCTGGTTAAGCTGGCCGATCGTCTGCACAACATGCGTACCCTCGAAGTGCTGTCCGGCGAAAAACGCCGACGGATTGCCAAGGAAACCCTGGAAATCTACGCGCCCATTGCCAATCGGCTGGGTATGCACAGCATTCGTATCGAATTCGAAGACCTCGGTTTCAAGGCGATGTACCCGATGCGCTCCGCGCGCATTTATCAGGCGGTAAAGCGCGCCCGGGGCAATCGCAAGGAAATCGTCAACAAAATTGAAGAGTCGCTCAGCCACTGCCTGGCCATCGATGGCATTCAGGGCGAAGTCAGCGGCCGTCAAAAACACATCTACGGCATCTACAAGAAGATGCGCGGCAAGCGCCGGGCCTTCAACGAGATCATGGATGTTTACGCGTTCCGGATCATCGTAGACAAGGTCGATACCTGCTACCGCGTGCTGGGTGCTGTACATAATTTGTACAAACCCCTGCCGGGGCGTTTCAAGGACTACATCGCCATTCCCAAGGCCAACGGCTATCAGTCGTTGCATACCACGCTGTTTGGCATGCATGGCGTACCGATCGAAATTCAGATCCGTACCCGTGAAATGGAAGAAATGGCCAACAACGGTATCGCTGCCCACTGGTTGTACAAATCCAGTGGCGACGAGCAGCACACGGGCACTCACGCCCGGGCGCGGCAGTGGGTCAAGGGCGTGCTGGAAATGCAGCAGCGCGCAGGCAACTCCCTCGAATTTATCGAAAGCGTGAAGATCGACCTGTTCCCGGACGAGGTCTACGTGTTCACGCCCAAAGGCCGGATCATGGAGCTGCCCAAAGGCTCCACAGCGGTCGATTTTGCTTACGCGGTTCACACCGATGTCGGCAACAGCTGCATTGCGTGCCGGATCAACCGTCGTCTCGCGCCGCTGTCCGAGCCGCTGCAAAGTGGCTCCACGGTCGAAATCGTCAGTGCTCCCGGTGCCCGTCCCAACCCGGCCTGGCTCAATTTTGTGGTGACTGGCAAGGCGCGTACGCACATTCGTCATGCTCTCAAACTGCAACGCCGCTCCGAGTCGGTCAATCTGGGCGAGCGCTTGCTGAACAAGGTGCTTAACGGCTTCAACAGCTCGCTGGACAAGATTGCGGCCGAGCGCGTTCAGGCGATGCTCCAGGAATACCGCCTGGAGCAAATCGAAGACCTGCTCGAAGACATCGGGCTGGGCAATCGCATGGCCTACGTGGTGGCCCGGCGTCTGCTGGGCGAAGGCGAGGCGCTGCCGAGCCCTGAAGGTCCGCTGGCGATTCGCGGTACAGAAGGTTTGGTGCTCAGCTACGCCAAATGCTGTACGCCGATCCCGGGGGATCCGATTGTTGGCCATCTGTCGGCAGGCAAAGGCATGGTTGTGCACCTGGACAACTGCCGCAATATCAGTGAAATCCGCCACAACCCCGAAAAGTGCATCCAGCTGTCGTGGGCCAAGGACGTTACCGGCGAATTCAACGTCGAATTGCGCGTCGAGCTGGAACACCAGCGCGGCCTGATTGCGCTGCTGGCCAGTAGCGTCAACGCCGCCGACGGCAACATCGAAAAGATCAGCATGGACGAACGCGATGGTCGCATCAGCGTGGTCCAACTGGTGGTCAGCGTGCACGACCGTGTGCACCTGGCTCGCGTGATCAAAAAACTGCGCGCCCTTACCGGGGTTATCCGCATCACTCGTATGCGTGCGTAGCCATCTAATTACAAGGAGTCACCCATGTCCAAGACTGTTATCACCAGCGACAAGGCACCTGCTGCAATCGGTACTTACTCTCAGGCGATCAAAGCTGGCAATACTGTCTACATGTCCGGTCAAATCCCGCTGGACCCAAAAACCATGGAACTGGTTGAAGGTTTTGAAGCCCAGACCATTCAGGTATTCGAAAACCTGAAGTCGGTAGCTGAAGCCGCTGGTGGTTCGTTCAAGGACATCGTCAAGCTGAACATCTTCCTGACTGACCTGAGCCATTTCGCCAAGGTCAACGAGATCATGGGCACATACTTCGAACAGCCTTACCCGGCCCGCGCCGCCATCGGTGTTGCCGCCCTGCCAAAGGGTTCGCAGGTAGAGATGGACGCTATTCTGGTAATCGAGTAACACCCTCGGCGCAGCGTTTTCATGCTGCGCCACCCCCCGCTCTTCCTTGTTTCAAAAGGACCCCGCCATGCGCAAAGCGCTCGTGTTGTCACTGCTCACTTTTGTTTTGGGTGGTTGTGCCAGCGTACCCGCCCACCGCGACATCAGTGGTGTCTGGATCAATCAGGCCGCGATCGACGCAGCTGCCAATGGTGGCAACTTGCGCGAAGCCCTGCTGGCCTATGGGCCGAACCTGGAATGGGACATCGACGTCAAAAACGCCACCGCTCACTACACCAACGGCTTTGAGTCAGTGGAAGGCAAACTGCTGCCTGCCGATGATGGCATGTGGCAAGTCAGCTTGTATGGCAGTGAATCCACCGGCTTGAGCCTGGAAGGAGAAACGCTGATCCAGGCCGAGACGGAAGCAGAGCCGCGCCAGCCTTTTGTGCGCTCACAGGTCAACGTTGCAAGCGACGCGCCACTGGGTACGAGTTTTGAGGCGGCGCTCAACTCCGCTTATATGGGCGGGCAGTGGCGTGTCGTCAGTGGTGTGGGCCAGGGCAACCCTGTGACGTTTTCAGCGAACGGTCAGGTCAAGGGCCTGCCCAATATCCAGCGTTACGTGTTGTGCCTGGCGGGCGATTGCGCCTCGATGAGCGGCGAGTACGACAGCCTCTGGTTGCAGCAGGGTGAGTTGGGAGCGGCGCACATTTTTGTCCGCGATGGCCGCAAACTGGAAATCTTCCAGGCGCTGGATGCTTCTGCTCCGGATGACATGCCCCAGTTTTACCCGGGCAAGCGCGAGTGGTTGTTAGAGAAGCTGTTGCCCAATTAAATGCTGTGTGGGAGCGGGCTTGCTCGCGATCCAGTCGGCGCGGTCTGCCAAGCAAATGGCGGCGATATCATCGCGAGCAAGCCCGCTCCCACAAAGAACCCAGCCAACATCAAGCCTCAGTCCTTCTCCCCCAGAATCTCGGCATACCCCTCGCGAAAGCTTGAGTAGCGCGGCTCCCAGCCCAGCGCCTTGGCGCGTGCGTTGCTGCAACGCTTGCTGCCTGCCCGGCGGACGCTTGTCTCGGCAGCCCATTCAGTCACGCCCAGGCGCTCGCGCAGCCAGCTCACTACCTCGGCCAATGGCACCGGCGCGTTGTCGACACCGATGTAGCAGTCATCCAGGGCTTTACCCTGGCGGTCTGCCTCAAGCAAAAAGGCCAGAAGCCCGCCTGCGTCATCGGCATGGATACGGTTGCCATACATCGGCGGGTCGGTGGGCACGCGATAACCTTTGCGCACCTGCCCCAGCATCCATTCACGGCCAGGCCCGTAGATCCCGGTCAGGCGCACGACGCTGGCCGCGATACCGCTGCTGATCGCCACCTGCTCAGCCTCGAGCATGATCCGCCCCGAGTAGGCTGTTGCCTGGGCTGGGGACGTTTCGTCCACCCACTCCCCATCCTTTTGGGCAAAAACGCTGCTGCTGGACACAAACAACAGGCGCTTTGGCCGCTGGCCGTTCTGCTCAAGCCAGCCCAAGGTGTTTTTCAATCCGTCGACATAGGCCGCCTGATAACCCGCCTCGTCATGATCGGTCGCAGCCGCGCTGTACACCAGATAGTCGATCTGGCCGGTTGGCCAGTGCGCCGGGCATTGCTCACTGAACAAGTCGCCCGCCACCCCGATGACACCCGCAGGCAAACGGTCGATGGAGCGTCGCAGGCCATACACCTGCCAGTCATCACCGAGCAACTGAGTGGCCAGGCGGCTGCCGATATCACCGCATCCGGCGATCAATACAGAAGCTTTTGGCATCGCAAAATTCCTAATGAAAAGTTACAAAACGACGTGATTTGACACGACCTAAGTCGTGACTTTCGAAAAAAACAGATGCTATTGCTTTTGTTAACAAGAATTACTTGCAATAATAACGCATCATTTTGCCCTTGGTCTTACACCGCGTTGTAGGGCATTACCTCATTACTTTCCTCAGGTCCGGCTAGCATGACACGCAATCATCCCACCGCTTCGCCAACCCAGCCTTTGAGCCCAACACGCGTCTGGCGTGGGGTTGCGGCGCTGATGTTCAGCTTGATGTTGGCACCTGTCGCGGCCTTTGCCGACGAGCCTGCTGCCCCTGCCGTTCAGGCTGCTACTGCAGCTGCTGCCCCTGCACCTGTCGCTACCCCGGGTGCGACTGATCCTACACTGGTTGAGGGCGCTGTTGCCCCGGCCGATGACGCGCCGCAAATTGTTGCCGAAGAAGAAAACAGCCTGGGCATGGCCCATGATCTGTCGCCTTGGGGCATGTACAAGAACGCGGACATCGTCGTCAAAATCGTGATGATCGGTCTGGCTATCGCTTCGATCATCACCTGGACCATCTGGATTGCCAAAGGCTTTGAAGTGCTGGGCGCCAAGCGTCGTCTGCGCGTTGAAATCGCCAACCTGAAAAAAGCCCGCACCCTTAAAGAAGCCAGCGACACTGCGGCCAAGGAAGGCACGCTGGCCCACCTGCTGGTCCAGGACGCCCTTGAAGAAATGCGCCTGTCGGCCAATAGCCGCGAAAAAGAAGGCATCAAGGAGCGTGTGAGCTTCCGTCTTGAGCGTCTGGTAGCCGCGTGCGGTCGTAACATGAGCAGCGGCACGGGCGTACTTGCCACCATTGGTTCCACTGCACCGTTCGTAGGTCTGTTCGGTACGGTATGGGGCATCATGAACAGCTTCATCGGTATCGCCAAAACCCAGACCACCAACCTGGCCGTTGTTGCGCCGGGTATTGCCGAAGCCCTGCTGGCCACGGCACTGGGTCTGGTTGCCGCGATCCCTGCCGTAGTGATTTACAACGTTTTCGCCCGCTCCATCACCGGCTACAAAGCCCAGGTGGCTGATGCGTCTGCTGAAGTGTTGCTGTTGGTTAGCCGTGACCTCGATCACCTGCCGCCTGAGCGTAGCTCGCAACCGCACATGGTGAAAGTGGGGTAATCGGCCATGGGCCTGCATTTAAAAGAAGGCGATGACGATCTCGCCGAGAACCATGAAATTAACGTCACCCCTTTTATCGACGTGATGCTGGTACTGCTGATCATCTTCATGGTGGCAGCACCGCTGGCCACTGTGGATATCAAGGTTGACCTGCCCGCTTCGACGGCCAAACCGGCGCCTCGCCCCGAGAAACCCGTGTTCCTCAGCGTCAAGGCTGACCAGCGGCTGTATCTGGGCGAAGAACCGGTCACGGTTGAAGCGTTGGGCCCGACCCTGGATGCCAGGACCCACAACAACAAAGACACGACGATCTTCTTCCAGGCCGACAAGGGCGTGGACTACGGTGACTTGATGAGCGTGATGGATGCTTTGCGCGCAGCCGGTTACTTGAAGGTGGGTCTGGTCGGACTTGAGACGGCAGCCAAGAAATGACCATAGCGCGCCAAAAGATGACGCGTTACGCAACCAGCCTGGCCGTGGTATTGGGTGTCCATGCAGTGGCAGTGATTCTTGCCCTGCAATGGTCCAGCCCGCGCGCGATCGAACTTCCGCCGCAAGCGATGATGGTTGATCTGGCACCACTGCCGGCACCGCCTCCTCCTGCGCCGCCAAAAGTGGTGACACCGCCACAACCGCCGGCGCCAGTGGAAGAGTTGCCGATACCCAAGCTGGCCGAAGCGCCCAAGCCGAAGATTTCTGTACCCAAGCCGGTCAAGCCCAAGCAAAAGCCTCAGCCGCCCAAGCCTGTGGAAAAACCGGACCCGGTCAAAGAGAAACCTTCAGAAGAGAAACCCAGCGACGCGACGCCGACCAAGAACACCAGCGAGAAATCCGCTGCACCGGCCCCGGGGCCGTCTGCGCAACAACTGGCGGCCAAAGCCAGTTGGGAAGGCACCTTGCTCAGTCACTTGGGCAAGTACAAGAAGTACCCGCCTGCTGCGCAATCCCGTGGCAAGGAAGGCCTGAACCGTCTGCGCTTCGTGGTGGATGCTGAAGGCAAGGTACTGTCCTACGAGTTGGTAGGGCGTTCAGGCAATGCTGATCTGGACAGGGCGACCCTGGAAATGATTCGCCGGGCACAGCCATTGCCCAAGCCGCCGCCCGAGATGCTGACCAATGGCAGCATCGAGATCGTGGCACCCTTCGTTTATTCCATCGATAAACGTCGGCGATAACACCGCAAAGGGCACCTCAGGGTGCCCTTTGTGCATCTGCGAGCAAGATAAATCAGCCCTGCCTTTGATTAGCGACTGTAGCTCTTGGGGCAATGTCTGATAACGTGCGTCTATCGATTGCAGCCGCTATGCTTGGCCCGCAACCACAGGGACGCACGCTATGACGCTTACAGAATTACGCTACATCGTTACCCTCGCCCAAGAGCAACATTTCGGCCACGCTGCCGAACGTTGCCACGTCAGCCAGCCGACCCTGTCGGTGGGTGTGAAAAAACTGGAAGACGAACTCGGTGTGCTGATTTTTGAGCGCAGCAAAAGTGCGGTACGCGTAACCCCGGTGGGTGAAAGTATCGTGGCTCAGGCACAAAAAGTGCTGGAGCAGGCGCAAGGTATTCGCGAGTTGGCACAGGCGGGTAAAAACCAGCTGACGGCCCCGCTCAAGGTCGGCGCGATCTACACCGTGGGCCCGTACCTGTTCCCGCACCTGATTCCACAACTGCACCGGGTTGCCCCGCAGATGCCGTTGTATATCGAAGAAAACTTCACCCACGTCCTGCGCGACAAGCTGCGTAACGGTGAGCTGGACGCGATCATCATCGCGCTGCCGTTTCAGGAAGCCGACGTGCTGACCTTGCCGCTGTACGACGAGCCGTTTTACGTGCTGATGCCCAGTGAGCACCCGTGGACCAAAAAAGAGACCATCGACGCCAGCCTGCTGAACGACAAGAGCCTGCTGTTGCTGGGCGAAGGTCACTGTTTCCGCGATCAGGTCCTGGAAGCGTGCCCGACCGTGGCCAAAGGCAATGATGGCGCCATGCACACGACGGTTGAGTCCAGCTCGCTGGAAACCATCCGCCACATGGTCGCGTCCGGCCTGGGTATCTCGATTCTTCCGTTGTCGGCCGTCGACAGTCATCACTACGCACCCGGTATCCTGGCTGTGCGCCCGTTGACCCCTCCGGTGCCGTTCCGAACCGTCGCCATTGCCTGGCGCGCCAGCTTCCCGCGGCCCAAGGCAATTGAAATCCTCGCCGACTCGATCCGCCTGTGCTCGGTGGCCAAGCCGCCTGCTGAGAAGTAATTACGCCGATGACCGAGTTGTCGAAAGTGTCGGTCACTGCGCTCAAGGGCGTGGGCGAGGCCATGGCCGAGAAACTGGCCAAGGTCGGACTGGAAAACGTCCAGGACGTGCTGTTCCATTTGCCGCTGCGCTATCAGGACCGGACCCGCGTGGTGCCGATTGGCGCCTTGCGCCCCGGTCAGGATGCGGTGGTTGAAGGACGGGTTATCGGTGCCGATGTGGTCATGGGCAAGCGCCGCAGCTTGCTGGTGCGCATCAACGATGGCACTGGCGGCCTGAGCCTGCGCTTCTATCACTTCAGCAATGCGCAAAAGGAAAGCCTCAAGCGCGGCACTGAAGTGCGCTGCTACGGCGAGGCCCGGCCAGGAGCCTCGGGGCTGGAAATCTACCACCCCGAATACCGCGCCATTACCGGTGACGAACCGCCGCCCGTCGATACCACCCTGACGCCGATTTATCCCACCACCGAAGGCCTGACCCAGCAGCGCCTGCGCCAGTTAAGCCAGCAAAGCCTGGCCATGCTTGGCCCGAGCAGCCTGCCCGACTGGTTGCCGCCGGAACTGGCCAAGGACTATCAACTGGCCCCACTCGACCAGGCCATTCGTTATCTGCATCAGCCGCCCGCCGATGCCGATGTTGAAGAACTTGCCCTGGGCCATCACTGGGCGCAGCACCGCCTGGCCTTTGAAGAGCTGTTGACTCATCAACTGTCCCAGCAGCGCTTGCGCGAGAGCCTGCGCTCCCAGCAGGCGCCCGCACTGCCCAAGGCCACAAAACTGCCGGTGCAGTTTCTTGCCAATCTGGGCTTCCCGCCGACGGGAGCCCAGGCTCGGGTCGGCAACGAAATTGCCTATGACCTCAGTCAGCCCGAACCCATGCTGCGCCTGATTCAGGGCGACGTAGGCTCCGGCAAGACGGTGGTTGCGGCGATGGCGGCATTGCAGGCGCTTGAGGCGGGATATCAGGTGGCATTGATGGCACCGACTGAAATCCTTGCCGAGCAGCACTTCATCAACTTCAAACGCTGGCTGGAGCCTCTTGGGCTGGAGGTCGCGTGGCTGGCCGGCAAGCTCAAAGGCAAGGCTCGCGTGACGGCGATGGAGCAAATCGCCAGTGGCGTGCCCATGGTCGTGGGTACCCATGCGTTGTTTCAGGACCATGTGCAGTTCCACAATCTGGCGCTGGTCATCATCGACGAACAGCACCGCTTTGGCGTGCAGCAACGTCTGGCCCTGCGCAACAAGGGCGTGGGTGGTGTGATGTGTCCGCACCAGTTGATCATGACCGCTACCCCTATTCCGCGCACTCTGGCCATGAGCGCTTACGCCGACCTCGACACCTCTATTCTCGACGAACTGCCCCCTGGTCGAACCCCGGTCAACACCGTACTGGTGGTCGACACGCGACGCATCGAAGTGATTGAGCGAGTGCGTGCCGCCTGCGCGCAGGGGCGACAGGCCTACTGGGTCTGCACCTTGATCGAAGAATCCGAAGAGATGACCTGTCAGGCCGCCGAAACCACCTTTGAAGACCTTTCCAGTGCCTTGGGAGAGTTGCGCGTGGGTCTGATCCACGGGCGCATGAAAGCGGCTGAAAAAGCGGCTGTCATGGCCCAGTTCAAGGCCGGTGAGTTGCAGTTGCTGGTGGCGACCACGGTCATTGAAGTGGGCGTCGACGTGCCCAATGCCAGCCTGATGATCATCGAAAACCCTGAGCGGCTGGGCCTGTCACAACTTCACCAACTGCGTGGGCGTGTAGGTCGTGGCAGCGCCGCGAGCCATTGCGTGCTGCTGTATCACCCGCCGCTGTCGCAAATTGGCCGCCAGCGTCTGGGCATCATGCGCGAGACCAACGACGGCTTTGTGATCGCCGAAAAAGACCTGGAACTGCGCGGCCCTGGAGAAATGCTGGGCACCCGCCAGACTGGCCTTTTGCAATTCAAGGTTGCCGACCTGATGCGCGATGCCGACCTGCTGCCCGCCGTGCGGGAGGCCGCCCAGGCATTGATTGAGCGCTGGCCTGGGCATGTCAGCCCCTTGCTGGATCGGTGGCTGCGTCACGGCCAGCAATACGGACAGGTTTAAAACACTATTCAGTAAATGGTCCGGCTGCCGATCTAGTAACGGCTTATCAAATTTGAGTTGTACAGAACGGATGCAGACCATGACTGAAGTTGCCAGCGCCCCTGCCGTTGCGAGTACGCCGTCTGTTATCGGGCGCTTGCTCGGTGACTTGGCTATCGCCTATCGCGAAGTCCCTGACCACCCGGCGCTCGATCCCGCGCGCAAGGTTCAGGCTGTACTGCTCGATGACGCGGTCGGCATCCTCATGGTGCTGTTCACGCAGAGCCATTTGCTGGATCTGAACCGTCTGGCTGACTTGATCGGGCGCCGCATGACCGCCGTTGCCCCCGATCGCCTGCAGGCCATGCTCGACAAACATGGCCTGAGCCTGTTGCCAGGGCTGCCAGCGCTGATCAACTCGCCCTGCCTGTACGAAGAGCAATTGCTGCAACAACCCACACTGCTGATTAGCGCAGGTGAGCCGGGGCGGTTGCTGGAAATCACTCGGGAAGATTTCAAATACCTGCTCAAAAATGCCAGCGTCGGTCGCTTTGGCGAGCCCCTGAGTGCGATCAAACTTGATTACACAGGGGACGATGGCGAGGCCATCACCCGAGCCGTTCAGGCATTCACGGCACGCCGGATTCAGCAGCGGCTCGAAGCGACCATCGAGTTGCCACCGTTGGCTGAGAGCGTGCGCAGAATGATGCGGCTGCGTTCCGATCCCGATGTCACCATCGATGAGATCACCAGTGTTGTTGAAACCGACCCGGCACTCGCGGCACAAGTCATGAGCTGGGCGTCGTCGTCGTACTACGCATCACAAAGCAAGATTCGCTCGGTCGAAGACGCCATTGTGCGAGTGCTGGGGGTCGACCTGGTGATCAACCTGGCGCTCAGCCTGTCGTTGGGCAAAAGTCTGAGCCTGCCCAAGGACAATCCGCAATCGAGCACACCCTACTGGCAACAATCGATCTATACCGCAGCGGTGATTGAAGGGCTGACCCGCGCCATGCCTCGGGAACTGCGTCCTGAAGTCGGCATGACTTACCTGGGCGGGCTGTTGCACAACTTTGGTTACTTGCTGTTGGCCTATGTGTTTCCGCCGCATTTTTCGCTGATTTGCCGTCATCTCGAGGTTAACCCGCATGTCAGCCATAGCCTGATTGAACAGCATTTGCTGGGCATCAGCCGTGAGCAAATGGGGGCCTGGTTGATGCGGTTTTGGGGCATGCCTGAGGAGCTGGCGATTGCGGTGCGCTTTCAACATGATCCGGCCTACATCGGTACCGATGCCCACTATCCGAATCTGGTGTGCGTAGCGCTGGGGTTACTGCAAAACCGCGGAATTGGGCATGGTGCGTGTGCGCCGCTGCCAGATGCGTTGTTTGAGCGTTTGGGGGTATCGCGGGACAAGGCCGAAGCGGTCGTCAGCAAAGTACTGGAGGCTGAAGTGTTGCTGCGTGAAATGGCAGCGCAGTTCGGTCAGGCCTGAAGCCCGGTCTGCACCATTTCAGTAGCCGCTGAGGAGCGAAGCGAGGCTGCGATCGGCTGCGAAGCAGTCGTAAAGCCAACCTTCACTATTTGTCAGGAAAATCGCGTACTCAGGTTTTGCGATCGCTGCGCAATCGATCGCAGCCTCGCGGAGCTCGTCAGCGGCTACAAATATCCGAGACCTACGCCTTCGTCTTCTTACGCGGCTTGAGGTATTTGGTCAGGCCCTGGAACCAGATCACCAGCGCCGGGTTGCCCTTGATCTGAATCGACTTGTCCTGAATCCCGGTCATGAACGCCAGTTGCTTGTTCTTCGCTTGCAGCGTGGCGAAGCCGTAGGCGGCATCCTTAAAGGCGATGGCAAACGCAGGCTCGGGGTACAGGCCGCCGTGGCTGGTGATGCGCTGGTTTTTGACCTTGAAGTGACGGGCCACTTTGCCATCGAGGGTTTGCAGCTGGAACACCAGATCCTTGTCAGCCAGCTGTTGCTGGAAAGCAGGATTCTTACGGCTGGCTCTGCCCATTAGAAAGCCAAGCATCCAGAGCAGAAAACGAAATTTCATGTACGCGGCCTCGAGGGAATAAAAAATGGCCGGCGCAGTGTAACGATTTGAGCGAAGAACGCCACATGTCTGCATGGATGGGCGTAGATGGGGTAGGTTTTGCCACTTATGGCCGCATAATCGACCCGGTTGCAGTCAAGAATGGGCCGCCAGGGTCGCCAGCTTGCCCATTCTTCATGTCGCCAAGGGCTTAAGGATTAACGCTGTCCTTGAGGAACTTGCCCGGCTTGAACGCTACCGTGTTGCTGGCCTTAATGGTGACCGGCTGACCGGTTTGCGGGTTTTGTCCGGTACGGGCACCGCGATGACGCTGAATAAAGGTACCAAAGCCGACCAGCGTGACGCTGTCTTTGCGATGCAGGGCCTGGGTGATTTCTTCCAGCACTGCATTGAGTACGCGGTTGGCTTGTTCTTTGGTGAGGTCGGCCTTTTCAGCAATAGCGGCGGCGAGATCTGGTTTACGCATGATGAAGCCTCATTGACGGTTTTTTGTTGTTATGTCCGTGCTGCTCTCTATGGAGCAGCGCCCAAGGCGCCGCAGGCTCTAAACTGCGGCAGACCGGTGTGAGAATGGCATGCGGTCAAGGCCGGCGCCAGCCTCTGCACAGGCTTTGTTGAGTCAAGGCAGTGCCATATCCGACAGAGTGCGCCGTGTTTACGCCAAAAGTGCAGGCAGCTCTTTGTTCAGTGCGAGTTTTTCGCGAACGGCTTCGCCGGTCAGGGCATAGCCGAGCAATTTGCCATCGGCATCGCGGCACAGCGCCTTGATATCGGCGCCCTGACCTTCCACGGTCCACACGCCGTCACGGCCGCGCGGCACAGGTGATACCACCAGCGGGCAAACCGGGGTCTTAACGGTAATGGGCATAGCGCCATAACTGACCGTCGTCGGGTTGCCTGCCAGCGTTTGCGCCAGTGCACGGGCGCAGCTCATGAGCGGCATCACGTACAACAGATTCAAGCCATCGACCTCGGCACAGTCACCCAGTGCGTAGATGTTGGGGTGGGATGTTTGAAGCTGGCGATCGACTTCGACCCCGCGATTGACGTTGATCCCGGCTGCGGCCGCCATATCAATGCGTGGGCGCAAACCGATGGCTGACACAACGACATCACACTGGACTACGCTGCCATCCGACAAATGCGCGTCGAGCCCGGCATCGGTGCGTTGCAGTCGAGTCAACACCGGCCCCAGATGAAAGCGTGCACCCAGGCTCTCTAGGCCTGACTGGACCGCAGCCGCGGCAGCGGGATGCAGCAGGGTTGGCATCACTTGCTCACAGGGCGCGACCAGATCGACCTCATAGCCCCCTGCGATCAGGTCATTGGCAAACTCACAGCCGATCAAGCCAGCCCCCAGGATCAGTACCCGGCGCTTGCCTGCCGCCGCGGCCCTAAAGCGCGCGTAATCTTCAAGATCATTGATCGGGAAAATGGCGTCCTGGGCATCGCCCTCTACCGGCACCTGCACCGTTTGTGCGCCCCACGCCAGGATCAGGTCGCGATAGGGCACGGCTTCTTCGCCAATCCACAATTGCTTGTGGCCCGGGTCGATCCCGCTGATGCGAGTGTGGGTGCGCACCTGGGCCTTGAGTTGTTCGGCCATCGCCTGGGGCGTTGCCATGCTCAGGCCATCGGCTTCCTTGTTCTTGCCAAAGCCGGTAGACAGCATGGGCTTGGAGTAGGAGCGCCCGTCATCGGCCGTGATCAGCAGCAGTGGGGTTTCGCTGTCCAGCTTGCGAAACTCGCGGGCCAGGTTATAGCCAGCCAGCCCGGTGCCAACGATCACGACAGGTGCGTTCATTCCAATCTCCAAAAGTGAATCAGGTTTTAAAAGGGTCGATCAGTTGATTTCAATCATCTCGAAATCCATTTTGCCGACGCCGCAGTCCGGGCACAGCCAGTCTTCAGGTACGTCTTGCCACAGGGTGCCCGGTGCGATGCCATCGTCCGGCCAGCCGTCGGCTTCGTTATAAATCAGTCCACATACAATGCATTGCCACTTTTTCATCGGGGTACTTCCTAGAGGTTCAGGCTTGGACGAGACCACAGACTTATCAACAACCGCCGAGTTGCTCGTCAAATTCAGGGCGTTTTGTACTGATGACCACAGGCAGATGCAAGCACCAATACTGCCAAAAGGCCCAAGGCCGCTCAATCAGGGACCGGCGTGATAAGCTCGCCGACCTCAATGGCTGCCAATTATGACCCACTGTGCCGCACATAACTTCTGCGCTTGTCTCCCCCGTCTGGCTTGAGCAAGGCCAACTTCCTGCCCTGCCTGACGCACAAACGTTCGACTGGCTGTTTGATGAGGGTTCTCTGACCCGGCGTCTCACTGCGATTTCAGACGATTCCTTCAGCGTGCTTCCACTTTTTGAGGGCTGGCAGATGTTGCGCCCGGACGAATGTGCTGCACTTGAACTGCCCCAGGGCATTCAGGGCTGGGTGCGTGAAGTGTATTTGCGCGGGCACGGCCAGCCGTGGGTGTTTGCTCGCAGCGTGGCGGCCAAAAGCTCGCTGCAAGAGGGCGGCCTGAATATGGACGAGCTGGGCACCCGCTCATTGGGCGAGTTGCTGTTTAGCGATCAGGCCTTTGAGCGTGGGGCGCTGCAGGTGTGTCACTACCCGCGCCACTGGTTGCCACGGGTCGACCAGGTCGATCACCTGTGGGCCCGCCGCTCGCGCTTTGTTCGCGGGGCACTGAGTGTGCTGGTGGCCGAAGTGTTTTTACCCAAACTGTGGACCGCCCTCAGTGCCCGGTCGGAGAACAACTGATGTACATGCGCCTGCTCAAATCACTCAACCGGTTGAACCCTCGCGCCTGGGACTTCATCCAGCTGACCCGCATGGACAAGCCCATCGGCATCTACCTGTTGCTGTGGCCGACCCTGTGGGCACTGTGGGTTGCCGCCAAAGGTGTGCCCTCGCTAAGTAATCTGCTGATCTTTGTATTCGGCGTGATCCTGACGCGAGCGGGCGGCTGCGTGATCAACGACTTCGCCGATCGCAAGGTGGATGGTCACGTAAAAAGAACGGAACAACGGCCGATGGCCAGCGGAAAAATCAGCAGCAAAGAGGCGTTGGTGTTTTTTGCCCTGCTGATGGGGCTCAGCTTCCTGCTGGTGCTGTGCACCAATGCACCGACCATCTGGTTGTCATTCGGCGCGCTGGCACTGGCCGCGACCTACCCGTTCATGAAGCGCTATACCTACTACCCGCAAGTGGTACTGGGTGCTGCGTTCTCGTGGGGCATCCCGATGGCCTTCACCGCCGAAACCGGCAGTTTGCCTGCTGCGGCATGGTTGCTGTACATCGCCAACCTGCTGTGGACGGTGGGCTACGACACTTACTACGCCATGACCGACCGCGAAGACGACCTGAAAATCGGTGTCAAATCCACGGCGATCCTGTTTGGCGATGCTGATCGCGTGATTATCCTGAGCCTGCAGGGTCTGGCCCTGGGCTGTCTGCTGCTGGCAGGTTCGCACTTTGAACTGGGCGGCTGGTTCCACCTTGGGCTGTTGGGCGCGGCGGCGTGTTTTGTGTGGGAGTTCTGGTACACCCGCGACCGTGATCCGCAGCGCTGCTTTAAAGCTTTCCTGCATAACCACTGGGCAGGCTTGTCGATTTTTGTGGGGATCGTGCTGGATTACGCACTGCGCTAGCCAAAAGTGATGTGTAGCCGCTGAGGAGCGCAGCGACCGTAAATCCTCCATCCGGGTTTCCCTGAGACGGTGCAGTGTCCGGTTTTACGACGGCTACGCCGCCGAACGCAGCCTCGCTGCGCTCCTCAGCGGCTACAGAAAACTTCAACTCTCACCGCACCGGCATCAGCCACAAGGTGCTGCGGGTGTTGAGCTGGATTTCGGCTTCGTCCATATGAGGCTTGTCGTAGTCGCCTTCGATGTAGGACTCGGCCTGATCACGGTAGTGTTTGTCGAAGGGCACGCCGCTTTGACCCACCGGGTTGATGGTCAGCCCGTGGGCCGGGTCGGCAAAGTCGATCAAGCGCCGCGTTGATGGGCCGTAGGTCACCGGCCACGGTGCGTTGCCGAGTTTGGCGCTGAGGTTGTTCGGCACTTCGTGACTGCCGGGAGCGGCGAAGGGACCGACGTTGAACAGCCAGTCCAGAGGCTTTTGTCGACCCAGCGGGTGCTCGTGGGTCAGGGTGTGGGCCCGGCCCCAGCGCCATTGTCCGGGGTCGTCGCCCAGGACGGCCTTCAAGTGGGCAATGCTGGCCTGCCAGGCCACTTTGACCGTGTCAGCGCGGCTCTCTTTTTGCGGTGTCGTGCGGTTGTCCCACCACGGCGAGTCCGGGCTTGCGGCCAGGCGTGGCAAGGCAGCATCAACCACTCGCGTCGTCAGCAGGGTGTCAAAAAAGGCGTCGCCCAATTTGTCGCGCATGGTGGCTTCAGTGAGGCTGTACAAGAACTGGTTGAACACGGTGGCGGCAATCGAATCGAGCGGGTAATCACCTGTCCATTGCGCCAGTTGTTCTACCAGTTTGCGCTCGGCTGGAACCGTGACGACTTCGCGCAGTACGGGCAACAGGGGTTTGAGCACACGCTGGCCGTAGTCTGTGGCGGTTCCCAGTTGCAGGGCCTGGCTGTTTTTGAGGTTCCACTTCACGCTGTTATCGCTGAGCTGGCGATTTAGCTGCTGGCCACGGTCCGCCAGGTTGTAGTAACCGGGAATCTCGATGCCAGCAGGGGATAACGGCTGGAAGTTGGCTGACACGATATAGCCTCGTGCCGGGTTTTCTTCCTGGGGGTTGGCGCTGAACGGGTAGAAACCGTCCTTGTCAGCCTGGTTGGTGCTGCCGTCCAGAATGAACGCCGGGTTGACCCCGGCCGGGCGCTTGGGTAATTGCGCCGCTGCCCACCAGCCGATATCGCCCTTGGCGTTGGCCCATAGCAGATTGAGTCCCGGCGCCTGAATAAAGGTTGCGGCCGTGCGCGCCTTGCTCAGGCTGTCGGCACGGTTGAGCTGATAGAAGCCTTCCAGGATCGGATTTTTCGTTTCCAGAAAACCCCACCACATCGCGATCGGCGTGTTGCCCGCCGTTGCGCCCAGCACGTCATTGATGATCGGCCCGTGGGGTGATTGGCGCAGTGTAAGCGTGACCGGTGCCTCGCCCTTGACGGCAATCTGCTGCTCGGTGCGGGTCATGTCGACCCACTGGCCGTGGTACCAGACCTGATTGGGATTGTCGGGGTTGGTCTTCTCGGCGATCAGGTCCAGATCGTCGTTCTGGAACATGGTCAGGCTCCAGCCGAAATCCCGGTTGTTGCCCAAAAAGGCGAACGGAACCAAGGCTTGATGGTAGCCGTACAGCTCAAAATCCGGTGCCGAAAGCTGTGCTTCGTACCACACAGAGGGTGTCGAAAAGCGGATGTGCGGGTCGCCTGCCAGCAGCGGTTTGCCACTTTGGGTGCGTTTGCCCGCCACCACCCATGCATTGCTGCCCTCGAACTGTGGCAAGCCTGCCTGGCTCAGGGCCTGATCGCTCAGTCGGGCCAGCGCTCCCAGGGTTTTCCAGTCATTGGCCGCCAGTGCCGGGGCCAATACGCCCTGGGGTTGCCAGTCGAGGTCGAAGATTTTCAGGTAGTCGCTGCCCAGTTGATCGCGCACGTACGTCAGCAGCGGTTCGGTACGAAAGGCGGCGGCAAAACTGTAGGCCATGTAACCGGCAACGCTGATGGTGTCTTCGGCGGTAAAGGGCCGTGGCGTGATGCCCAGCAGGTCGAACTCCACGGGGTTTGGATTGTTGGCCTGGAACTGATTGATCCCGTCCAGATACGCCTGCAAGGCCAGAAAAGCCGGGGATTGAGGATCCAGCTCCGTCAGGTAACTGGCAGCCCGCTCGCGGATGCGCAGGCTGCGAAACAGTTTGTCGGTATCGACCAGCTTGGGCCCCAGCACCTCGGCCAGCTCACCCCGCGCCAGGCGACGCATGATTTCCATCTGAAACAGCCGGTCCTGGGCCTGCACATAGCCCAGGGCGCGATACAGGTCAGCCTGGTTGCCAGCCCGAATATGCGGCACCCCGCGCTCGTCATAACGCACCGTGACCGGCCCCTGCAGTGCAGCAAGCCCGACTTGGCCCTGGCGTGTCGGCAGTTTGCTTTGCACGTACCAGAACCCGCCGCCTGCGATGGACGCGACGACAAGAGCGATAAGAGTCAGGCTGCGTTTCATGGAACTACTCCTTGTTCTGCTCAAGTGCACCGGGACGCTATCAACGTGCGGCGTTATCAGCCTGCCACGGGCAATAGCAGCCCACGGCCATGGTGTGGGTGGCCTTGACCGGACGGCCTTCGCTCAGGGCTTGCAGGATGGGTTCGATAAAGCTGTTGCTGGCGTTGCAGGTGGCACCTTCGCTGTAGGGACCGAAGTAGGCCAGTTGGCCGCTGCGGTCCCAGATGGCCACGGCCGGGCTGGCGCTCAGGCGTTCGGCGCCGGGCAGGCTGGCCAAGGGCTTGATGGCGCCCAGGGTGGAGGGCAACTGGCCTTGAGTGCCGGGCTTTTTCACTGAGTAGAACTCGACACCTTGCGGGACGTAATGGGCCAGCAGTTCACCGAGATGCCGCTGGTTGCCAACGTTACACGGGCAGGCCGGGTCCCAGAAATGCACCACTCGAATCGCACCCGGGCCGGACAGTTCGCCAGGCAGGCTCAGTACGTCGCCTGCAAATAGCGCGGTTTGATCGCTGAAAGCGCGAATGTAGCGGCCCTGGAACCAGTCGTAAGCGAGCCACAACCCCACTGCGCAGATCAGCGTCAGCAGGCAGGCCAACAGAGTTTTCAGCGTGGGCACCGGCATGCAAAAGCTCCTTGAAGGTCGCGTAGCTTGCCATGCCTGACCTGACAGATGAATATCGATGGTCTATAAAGCCTGTTTTGCGCCTGTGCGCCCTGTCTGGAAGCCCTTATGCCTGCCCCGTTTGCCCCCGATTCCTTGCGCGCCAGCTTGCAGCCGTTGGCCGCGGCTCAACCGTTATCGAGAGAGGGTCTGGCGTATCAGCACTTTTATGGGCTGGATTTTCCTCTGCGTCCGGCTGCGGTCAAACGCCAGTTGGGTCGCTTTAGCGCTGGCGGCTTCGAACTGGTCAGTCAGGTGTGGTGGCCCGACACCCCGCCTGTGGCGACCCTGTTTGTGATTCACGGTTTTTATGACCACATGGGGCTGTATCGGCATGTGATCGAGTGGGGATTGAACCGGGGGTTTGCCGTGATTGCCTGTGACCTGCCGGGGCATGGGCTGTCGAGTGGAGAGCGGGCCAGCATCGATGATTTCACGCAGTACCAGGCAGTCCTGCAAGGGTTGTTTATCGAGGCGCAATCGTTGCAATTACCCCAGCCTTGGCACCTGTGCGGGCAAAGCACGGGCGGGGCGATTGTCCTCGATCACTTGCTGAACCACGGGGAGCACAGCCCGGCTCAAGGGCAGGCCATTTTGCTCTCGCCACTGGTTCGCCCCAAAGGCTGGGGCTGGTCAAAGTTCAGTTATTACTTGCTGCGCCCTTTCGTCAAAGGGATTGCCCGGCGCTTTAGCGAGAACTCCAACGACCCGAATTTCCTGGCATTTCTGCAAGCCGATCCGCTGCAGCCGGTACGTTTGCCAACGGCGTGGGTGGGGGCACTGGCGCGCTGGATTCCGCGTATTGAAGGCGCATCACCGAGTGTGCGCCAGCCGTTGGTGATTCAGGGCGAAGCCGACAAGACGGTGGACTGGCAACATAACCTTGAGGTACTGAACGCGAGGTTCAAGCAGCCGCAGATACTGCTATTACCTGAAGCGCGCCACCATCTGGCGAATGAAACGGCAGAAATCCGCGCGAGGTATTTTGCGTTTCTGGATAAGTTCTTTTGAACTTGATAGTGAGCCTGTAGGGCTTAAGCCTACTGGCTCAGGTTTGAGGTACTTTGCCCGACTGCCAACCCGGCGCGGATCGCGGCCAGAGCTGCCTGGTAATAGGTCTTGCCTTCAGGTGACTCAGCAAAGGTGACGAATTCTTCCAGCTCCGGGTCAGACAGGTCGCGATACACGTAGAGCAACGTGTTATCCAGCTCACCGGCGATCTGGTCCATCAACCGCTGGCGCTGGCCATTCAACATGCTTTGCGCCTGCCCGCCACCCAGCAGCCCCGGGATCATCGAGCTCAAGCTGTCGGCGGCAACGCCAGCAATGGCCAGGCTGACTTCAGCTCCGGCTTCACGGGCAGGCAGTGCGCGGGATAAATGATTGATCAGCAACTGACGAGTGGCGCTGGCTTCCATGCGCGGCAAGCCTTGTGCGTGCTTGGCCAGTTGATCGCGGCGTGTGGCCAGCAGTTCGGCGGCCACGATCTTGCGACCCAGCGGCGACTGAAAAAAGGCCAGGGCAGGATCAGGATCTGGCAGGTGTTTGCGCATCTGGTCCCTGGCCCGTTGGTCCATTGCATCAGGCGCAAAACGCTGGTTGCTGTTGTTGACCAGTGCCTGATAGACCGCAGGCGGCAAGTTGTTGCTGTAGCGCTGCTGAGCGGCGCTCAGGGCATCATTGAAATGCGCGCGTTGCTGCGGCCAGCCGGCGACCGTAAACAGATCATCAAGGTTATCTGCCCATGCGGGTAACGTACAAAACATCATTAACAGTAAAAACAAGCGGCGCATGAGGGGCTCCTGTCTGCAGGGCGCTATTGTCCGGGTGTGGCGTAGGACTTGTCGAGAATTCGTCTCGCTCTAATGGGCTTTAAATGCACAGGTGAAATTTTTCGACGTTGCCGGCCAGACGGAGCTGTCAGATTTTGAGGCGGCTCGATACTATGCGCGCCATGCCAATACCCTCTGATCACCCGCTGTTTCTACGCATCGTCGACGACCTGTACGCGCAGGGATGGTCACAGCAAACTATTTTCCTGCCCGAGGCTTTGACCCTCGAGCTGGCGGCTGAGTGCCATAAACGTTCTGCTGAAGGTGAACTCACTCCCGCAGCGGTTGGGCGCGGCCTGACCCAGGAGGTTCGCGAGGGTATACGGGGTGACCATATCCAATGGTTGGAGCCGGGAGAGGCTTTGGCCTGTGACAGTTATCTGGAGTTAATGGAAAGCCTGCGAATCGCCATGAATCGCAGGCTTTTTTTGGGCCTGGAAGACTTTGAAAGTCACTTTGCGCTGTACCCGCCCGGTGCGTTCTACCTCAAGCATCTGGACCGCTTTCGCGACGATGACAGGCGCATGGTGTCGGCCGTGGTGTACCTCAATCAGAGCTGGCTGCCCGAGCACGGTGGGCATTTGCGCATGTACCTCGAAGGAAATGTCGACTATGACGTGTTGCCGACCGGTGGTTGTCTGGTGGTGTTCCTCTCGGGTGAGATCCCCCACGAAGTGATGCCAGCGACCCGTGACCGTTTGTCGTTGACCGGTTGGTTTCGTCGTCGTGCCACCGAGATAGTTCTATGAGCCACAAACTGTTGATCAGCCGCTGCCTGCTGGGCCATCCCGTGCGCTACGACGGCGGCGCCAGCGGCCCGTATGCGCAATTGGCCCGGTGGCAGGCTGAAGGTCGGGTCATTGCCTTGTGCCCGGAAGTGGCGGGTGGTTTGCCGACACCCCGTGCGCCGGCGGAAATCCCCGGCGGCCAAGGAGTTGAAGTGCTTGCGGGCAGAGCGCCGGTGATGACTGTCGAAGGCGAGGATGTGACCGCAGCCTTTTTATCCGGGGCCCGGCAGGCGCTGGCGCTGGTGACGCAGCACGGCATCCGCATCGCCATCCTCAAGGCCAACAGCCCGTCTTGCGGCAATGTGCAGACGTATGACGGCAGTTTTGGCGGCGTGAAGGTCGAAGGTCAGGGCGTGACGGCGGCGTTATTGATCGGTGCCGGGGTTCAGGTGTTCAGTGAACTGGAGCTGGAAGACGCGGCAAAAGCGCTGGCAGCCCTGGATTTGTAGTCCGTTGCTGAAAGTTGCTACGGGTTGTGTATTTTCAGCAGGATTTGAGTTCAGGTAACATTCGTCTCCACTTTGCCCAGGGATATACCGATGACTGACAAGCCTAAACCACAGCCCTCGGCCGCGGCTGAAAGTGCTGATACAGCACTGCACCATATCGTTGATGGCTTTCTGCACTTTCATCACGAAATCTTCCCTGAACAAGAAGCCTTTTTCAAAAAACTCGCCACGGCACAAAGCCCGCGTGCGATGTTTATTGCCTGTGCCGATTCGCGAATCGTGCCGGAGCTGATTACCCAGAGCGCGCCGGGTGATTTGTTCGTGACCCGTAACGTTGGCAACGTCGTACCGCCATACGGTCAGATGAACGGCGGTGTTTCGACGGCCATCGAGTACGCGGTGCTGGCACTGGGCGTGCAGCACATCATCATTTGCGGGCATTCCGATTGCGGCGCGATGCGTGCAGTGCTCAACCCCGCCAGCCTGAAAAAAATGCCGACGGTAAAAGCCTGGTTGCACCACGTTGAAGTGGCCAAGACCATGGTTCAGGACAATTGCAATTGCGCCAACGAAGCCGAAAGCATGCACGTACTGACCGAAGAGAACGTGATTGCCCAGTTGCAGCACTTGCGCACGCATCCGTCGGTGGCGTCACGAATGGCCAACGGGCATCTGTTTATTCATGGCTGGGTTTACGATATCGAAACCAGTCAGATCAAGGCCTACGACGCCGACAAGGGCGCCTTCCTGCCGCTGGATGGCACCACTGCGATCCCGAGCGCGACGCCTAAAGCACGGTTTTAAACGGCGCGACACTTGTAGCCGCTGACGAGGCACGAAGGCTGCGATCGGCGGCGTAGCCGTCGTAAAGACGAATTGCACAGTGTGTCAGGCAGAACTTGCACTCAGGCTCTGCGCCGCCGAACGCAGCCTCGCTACGCTCCTCAGCGGCTACAAGCTTGTGATTACAACGCCAACCCGACACCCAATTGCTTGGACAGGCAAGGCCAGCGCTTCCAGGCCGCGCCGGTCTCGGGGCTGGTCAGGCGCTCGCGGTAGGCTTCGACCGATTCCAGAGCGAAGCTTTCGTCATTGAGCATCAGGTCAACAGCGTGATGCACGGCGGCGTCCAGCTGGTTGGCAAAGTCTTCGCCAATCAATTGGTGGGCAATCAGGTTGGCCACCGTCATGTCCAGCGGGATCAGTGGCTGCTGGAAGTGCTTGATGTAGAGGTCGTTGACCTCTTCGACCAGACGGTGCGCCAGGTAAGCCTCATCCAGCAAACCCTCAAGGCCTTCGTGACCCGCGAGCAGTGGCAGTGGCTGGGCAAAAAACTGTTCGGCGATTTTCAGTATCGGCTTGATTTGCGATTCGATACCGGCCTCGCGAGCAACCTCATTGGCCGCATCGAGCAAGTCGGGCACCTGGTCGATGTAGGCGCTGACGAAACGTGTCATCACCAGATTGCGGTCGACTTCAGGCAGTTGAATGGCGGTGTGAAGGTGTGGCAATTGAGCGGCCAGATGCTTGGCGAGCAGGCCCGTTTCGGCCTCATGTTCTTGGGCACGCGAGATCTGCACGCGGATGGCGGCGGTGTTCATTGGAACTCCAGGGGGGGTGCTAGGCAGGGAAGTACTTTAAAAGTAGCCCTCCTCAAGTCAAGGAGAGGCTTTTTTTCAGGGGGAGTATTGTTATTCATTTTATGACCGGGCAGTGAGTGCCATTTGTCGATGGGGGGTTATTTCATTGTTTTTGCCCCTCCCATTGCGGGGTTGGACTCGGTGTCTATACTCGTTTTTGTAACCGTTTTTTGATGACGCCCGACTGCTTGAGCAGACGAGGCTCGGCGGTAAGAGTTCGCAGGTTTTGAAACCGCCCCCTTGTAGCGCTGCCCGTAACACAGATGCAGACCGGCGCAATAACAAGAAAAATAAAGGGGAGCACCGCGATGCGACATCCACATCTATGGATGGGTTTGCTGTTGTGGTCAGTGTTCGGCCAGGCTCACGCGGCCTGGACAGTGAACATGTCGCCTGGGGCGACCGAAGTCAGTCATGCGGTCTTCGACCTGCACATGATCATCTTCTGGATCTGCGTGGTGATCGGCATCATCGTCTTCGGTGCCATGTTCTGGTCAATGATCGTTCACCGTCGCTCCACCGGCCAGGTGGCGGCCAAGTTCCATGAGAGCACCACGGTCGAAATTCTCTGGACCGTAATCCCTCTGGTCATCCTGATCGCGATGGCCGTGCCTGCGACCAGGACCCTGATCAATATCTATGACAGCAGTGATTCGGATGTGGATATCCAGGTCACCGGCTATCAGTGGAAGTGGCATTACAAATACCTGGGACAGGACGTCGAATTCTTCAGCAACCTGGCCACACCCGCCGACCAAATCCATAACCAGGCCCCCAAGGGCGAGCACTACTTGCTCGAAGTCGATGAGCCACTGGTGTTGCCCATTGGCGCCAAAGTGCGGTTTTTGGTGACCTCGGCCGACGTTATTCACTCCTGGTGGGTGCCTGCCTTTGCGGTCAAGCGTGATGCCATTCCGGGCTTTATCAACGAAGCCTGGACCCGCGTCGAGAAGCCCGGCATCTATCGAGGCCAATGCGCCGAGCTGTGCGGCAAGGACCACGGGTTTATGCCGATTGTGGTCGATGTCAAAACCCGTGCGGACTACGACGCCTGGCTGGCCGAGCGCAAGGCCCAGGCCGCGCAGCTCAAGGAGCTGACCAGCAAGGACTGGACCCTCGACGAGCTGGTGGCTCGTGGCGACAAGGTCTATCACACCGCCTGCGTAGCCTGTCACCAGGCCGAAGGTCAGGGTCTGCCGCCCATGTTCCCGGCGCTCAAGGCTTCACCGATTGCCACCGGCCCGGCCGCCGATCACCTGCACCGCGTGTTCTTCGGCAAGCCGGGCACGGCCATGGCCGCTTTCGGCAAGCAGTTGTCCGAAGTGGATATCGCCGCCGTCGTGACCTATGAACGCAACGCCTGGGGCAACAACAAAGGCGACATGGTGACGCCAAAAGACGTGCTGGCGCTCAAACAGGCGCAAGGCAAGTGAGCCGCTCAGTGACGTGCGCACGCAACGGTCGGGGGCAATGTGCCGCTGGCTTCTTGGTCCAGCTGTTTGCAGGAGTCAGGACATGAGTGCTGTTATCGATGACCACGGACATGCAGACGGCCAGGCCCATGGTCCGGCCAAAGGCCTGATGCGCTGGGTGTTGACCACCAACCACAAAGACATCGGTACCTTGTACCTGTGGTTCAGCTTCTGCATGTTCCTGCTCGGCGGCTCGTTTGCGATGGTCATTCGCGCCGAGCTGTTCCAGCCCGGCCTGCAGATTGTGGCTCCGGCCTTTTTCAACCAGATGACCACCATGCATGGGCTGATCATGGTGTTCGGCGCGGTGATGCCCGCGTTTGTCGGCCTGGCCAACTGGATGATTCCGTTGATGATCGGCGCACCCGACATGGCCTTGCCGAGGATGAACAACTTCAGCTTCTGGCTGCTCCCCGCAGCGTTCCTGCTGCTGGTATCGACCTTGTTTACCGCCGGTGGTGGGCCTAATTTCGGCTGGACGTTCTATGCGCCACTGTCCACAACGTACGCACCCGAAAGCGTGACTTACTTTATTTTTGCCATCCATTTGATGGGTATCAGTTCAATCATGGGCGCGATTAACGTGATCGCCACCATCCTGAATTTGCGTGCCCCCGGCATGACCTTGATGAAAATGCCGCTGTTTGTCTGGACCTGGCTGATCACGGCCTTCTTGCTGATCGCGGTCATGCCGGTGCTGGCGGGCGTGGTGACCATGATGTTGATGGACATCCACTTTGGCACCAGCTTTTTCAGCGCGGCCGGTGGCGGAGACCCGGTGTTGTTCCAGCACGTGTTCTGGTTCTTCGGGCACCCCGAGGTGTACATCATGATCCTGCCGGCCTTCGGTGCCGTCAGCTCGATCATCCCGACCTTCTCGCGCAAGCCGCTGTTCGGCTATACCTCGATGGTCTACGCCACGGCCAGCATCGCATTCCTGTCGTTTATCGTGTGGGCGCACCACATGTTTGTGGTCGGCATTCCGTTGGTGGGCGAGCTGTTCTTCATGTACGCCACGTTGCTGATCGCGGTGCCGACCGGGGTCAAGGTGTTCAACTGGGCCAGCACCATGTGGCAAGGCTCGCTGACCTTTGAAACACCGATGCTGTTCGCCGTGGCCTTTGTGATCCTGTTCACCATTGGCGGGTTTTCCGGGTTGATGCTGGCCATTGCGCCAGCGGACTTCCAGTACCACGACACCTATTTCGTGGTGGCGCATTTCCACTATGTGCTGGTACCGGGAGCAATCTTCGGGATCTTCGCGTCGACCTACTACTGGTTGCCGAAATGGACCGGTCACATGTACGACGAAACCTTGGGCAAGCTGCATTTCTGGCTGTCGTTTGTGGGCATGAACCTGACCTTCTTCCCGATGCACTTTGTGGGGCTGGCGGGCATGCCGCGGCGGATTCCGGACTACAACCTGCAATTTGCCGACTTCAACATGGTGTCGTCGATTGGCGGATTCATGTTTGGCGTTACGCAGTTTCTGTTCCTGTTTATCGTCATCAAATGCATTCGCGGCGGCCCGAAAGCACCGGCCAAACCGTGGGACGGTGCCGAGGGTCTGGAGTGGAGCGTGCCTTCACCTGCGCCTTACCACACCTTTACGACGCCTCCGGAGATCAAGTGAACATCCCTGCAGGAGACGGTCATGACTGAGTCCTCTTCCATCAAGCGCCTGGTCCTGCGCCTGTCACTGATGGTGGTGGTGATGTTCGCCTTCGGCTTTGCGCTGGTACCTATTTACGACGTGATGTGCAGGGCCTTCGGTATCAACGGCAAGACTGCCGGGCAGTACGAAGGTGAGCAGGTGGTGGACCCGAGTCGTCAGGTACGGGTGCAGTTTCTGTCCACCAATGCCATCGACATGGTGTGGGACTTTTATCCCAAGGGCGATCAGTTGGTGGTCAACCCCGGCTCGGTCAACGAGATGGTCTTTGTGGCCTACAACCCCACCGACCACCCCATGTCGGCGCAGGCGGTGCCGAGTATTTCTCCCGCCGAAGCGGCTCAGTACTTTCACAAAACCGAGTGTTTTTGCTTTACCCAGCAGGTGCTGCAACCGGGTGAACGGATCGAGATGCCGATGCGCTTTATCGTCGATCGGGCCATGCCCAAGGATGTGAAACACCTGACGCTGGCCTACACGCTGTTCGATATCACCGCTCGCCATCCGCCCGTCGCCGCTATCGCTGGCAAGGACGCTGACCAGCCTTCCCGATAAGGAGAAAGCCCCATGGCAACTCATGATCAGTACTACGTCCCGGCGCAAAGCAAGTGGCCGATCATTGCCACGATCGGCTTGCTGGTCACGGTGTATGGCCTGGGGACCTGGTTCAACGATCTGAAGGCGGCGCGGCCTGAATCCCATGGCCCGCTGATCTTCTTTGTCGGCGCCCTGATAGTGGCCTACATGATGTTTGGCTGGTTCGGCGCGGTTATCAAGGAGAGCCGCGCCGGGCTCTACAGCTCGCAACTGGACCGTTCGTTCCGTTGGGGCATGACCTGGTTTATTTTTTCCGAGGTGATGTTCTTTCTCGCGTTTTTTGGCGCGCTGTTTTATGTACGCCACTTTGCGGGCCCCTGGCTGGGTGGCGAAGGCAGCAAGGGAGTGGCGCACATGTTGTGGCCTGACTTTCAATTTGCCTGGCCGCTGCTGCACACCCCCGACCCGGCCCTCTACCCGCCGCCCAAAGGCACCATCAGCCCTTGGGGCTTGCCACTGCTCAACACAGTGCTGCTGGTCAGTTCCAGCATCACGCTCACCATTGCCCACTACGCACTGAACAAAGGTCATCGCGGGGCACTCAAGTTCTGGTTGGCCGTCACGGTGCTGCTGGGCGCCGGTTTTCTGGGGTTCCAGGCCGAAGAGTATGTCCACGCGTACAAAGAGCTGGGGCTAACCCTGGGCTCCGGGATCTACGGTGCGACTTTCTTCATGCTCACCGGTTTTCACGGCGCCCACGTGACCATTGGTGCACTGATTCTGCTGATCATGCTGATTCGTATCGTTCGAGGGCATTTCACTGCCGAGCACCAGTTCGGCTTCCAGGCCGCAACGTGGTACTGGCACTTTGTGGACGTGGTCTGGCTCGGCCTGTTCTTGTTTGTCTACGTGCTATGACGCGCTTTCGTCCCGGTGTTGCACCCACCCTGGTGGTGCTGGCACTGCTGCCTGTGCTGGTGTTTCTGGGGTTCTGGCAGCTTGGCCGCGGTGAGCAGAAACGCGTGTTGCTCGACAGCTACGCCGAGCGCCAGGTGGCCGCGCCGGTAACGGTCGGGCAACTGCTGACCCTGGACGGCCCGGCCTTTCGCCGCGTGCAGTTGCGCGGGCATCTGGATGGGCAACACAGCCTGTTGCTGGACAACCGCGTGCGGGACGGCAAGGTCGGCGTCGAGCTGCTGCAACCTTTTCAGGATCAGGCTAGCGGCCAGTGGCTGCTGCTCAATCGTGGCTGGTTGCCGTGGCCGAGCCGCCAGACACCGCCCGTGTTCACCACCCCCGATCAGATACTGGACGTTCAGGCCTGGGTCTATGAGTCTCCGGGCACGCCCTTTCAGTTACACGCCGATCCGTCGGACGCGCCCTGGCCACGACTGGTAACGGCCGTGATGCCTGACAAATTGTGGGCCGAGCTGGGCCGCGAAGGTTTTGCCGATGAGGTGCGTATCGCCCCCGGCCCCGCAGCGTATCAGGCCGACTGGCCGCTGATCTCCACGGGCATGGGCCCGGAGAAACACACCGCTTATGCCGTGCAGTGGTTCGCGATGGCGCTGGCCTTGCTCGGTCTTTATCTGTACCTCGGTTGGCACACTGCTCAGGAGAAACGCCATGGGAACGGCCATCAATCAGCCTGATACCGCACGCGTCCCGTCCCCGGCTACACGTCGGCGCGGACGGTTGCAGCTGGTCTTTATTTTGCTGCTTACCGTTGGCCCCATGGTGTTGGCCACGGGCATGTACAAACTCAAATTCTGGGTGCCCGACAGCCGCAGCTATCACGGTGAGCTGATTGGCGACGGGCAAAGCCGGGCCGCCCTTGGTGTGGCGGCCGATGAGCAACGCTGGCAATTGCTGGTGACCGCGCCACAAGCCTGCGAGGCGGATTGCCAGCAACTGGTGTATCTGGCCCGCCAACTGCAAATCGGCCTGGGCCGCGATGCGTCCCGTGCAACCCACGGGCTGGCGGTCGCACAGCCCGTGGACGCGGCCTACGCCGCCAAGCTGCAACTCGAGTATCCGCAGTTACAGCGCTACACCCTGGACGTGCCGACTTATACACAGGGCGCCGAGGGCAACGGTGCCGCGCAACTGTGGATCATCGACCCCCACGGCAATCTGGTGCTGCGCTACGGCCCCGGGGTTATCGGCAAGGACGTGCTCAACGACCTGCGCCTGCTGCTCAAGCTGTCCAATATCGGATAGGGGCTCTGTCATGGCCAAAGCTGGATTTCGCCTCGCGTTGTTTGCCACCTTGCTGGCGCTGGTGGTGGTGCTGCTCGGCGCCTACACCCGCCTGACCCACGCCGGGCTCGGCTGCCCGGACTGGCCCGGCTGCTATGGCTTTATCAGCGTGCCCAAGACCGAGGCGCAACTGGCCCATGCCGAACTGCACTTTCCCGATACTCCGGTGGAGGCTGACAAGGGCTGGAGCGAGATGACCCATCGTTATTTCGCCGGCACCCTGGGCTTATTGATCGTGCTGTTGGCGGCACGGGCCTGGCGGCAACGGCATGTGCCTGATCAACCGCTCAAGCTGCCGCTGTTCATTTTGCTGGTGGTGATTGCCCAGGCGGCTTTTGGCATGTGGACGGTGACGCTCAAATTGTGGCCGCAGGTGGTCACGGGCCATTTGCTGGGCGGTTTTGCGACCTTGAGCCTGCTGTTTTTGCTGACCCTGCGCCTGTCCGGCGTCTTGCCCGCGCTGGCTGTGCCCCGTCGCTTGCAGCGCTGGGCCACGGCCGGGTTGGTGCTGGCGATCATGCAAATCGCGCTGGGGGGGTGGGTCAGTTCCAACTATGCCGCCGTGGCCTGTGTCGACGTGCCGACCTGTCACGGCCAGTGGTGGCCCGAAGCTGACTTTGCCAATGGCTTTCACCTGACTCAGCACATCGGTCCCAACTACCTTGGCGGGCAACTGGACAGTGAGGCCCGTACGGCGATCCACCTCACCCATCGTCTGGGCGCGCTGTTGCTGACCCTGGTGTTGCTGGGCCTGGCCTGGCAGTTGCGCAGGGTCGGCATGACCCGCCTGGCGGGGTTGCTGCTGGTGGCGCTGGCGGTGCAAATCAGTCTGGGGCTCAGCAATGTACTGTTTGGCTTGCCGCTGGCGGTGGCGGTGGCACACAACGCCGGTGGCGCGGCGTTACTGATGACGCTGGTACTGGTCAACTACCACGCGCGTACGGCCCTGGTCAGGGTCCGGGCCCCGCGCTTTGCCCGCTGGACCTACAGCCTGAAAGGAGAACAGCCGTGGCGACCTTGATTGGCGAACGGGCGCAGCAAGCGTTGTGGCGCGATTATCTGGAACTGACCAAACCCAAAGTGCTGGTACTGATGTTGATTACCTCGCTGGTGGGCATGTTCTTGGCGACCCGTGCCGGAGTGCCCTGGACAGTACTGATCTTCGGAAATCTGGGGATTGGACTGTGTGCAGGCGGGGCTGCGGCGGTCAATCATGTGGTGGACCGGCGCATTGACGCCGTCATGGCCCGCACCCATAAACGCCCGCTGGCGCAGGGGCGTGTGTCACCGCTTGGCGCGCTGTCATTCGCCCTGTTGCTGGCCTTGGCGGGCATGGGGCTGCTGCTGACGTTTACCAATCCCCTCACCGCCTGGCTGACGCTGGCGTCTTTGCTGGGTTACGCGGTGATTTACACCGGTTTTTTGAAGCGGGCCACGCCGCAGAATATTGTGATCGGCGGGCTGGCCGGTGCGGCGCCGCCATTGTTGGGGTGGGTGGCAGTCACGGGGCACGTCACCGCCGAGCCGCTGCTGCTGGTGCTGATTATCTTCGCCTGGACCCCGCCGCATTTTTGGGCGCTGGCCATTCATCGCAAGGAGGAATACGCCAAGGCTGATATCCCGATGTTGCCGGTGACCCATGGCGAGCACTACACCAAGGTGCATATCGTGCTGTACACCTTCGTGCTGCTGGCAGTCAGCCTGCTGCCGTTTGTGATTCACATGAGCGGCTTGCTCTATCTGGCGTGTGCGCTAGGGTTGGGCGCACGCTTTCTGCATTGGGCGTGGGTGTTGTACCGTGGCACCCAGCCGCACGCGGCGATCAACACGTTCAAGTACTCTATCTATTACCTGTTCTTGCTGTTTATCGCGCTGCTTGTCGATCACTACCTAGTGTTGAACCTATGACTAAAACTCAAAAAACCGTCTATATCCTCGTTGCGCTGGTGGCGTTGGTCATGGGCCTGACGTTTAACAAAATGATGTCGGGTAAAAGTCAGGGCGACAACACGTCTCTGATTGATGCGGGGATCATTTTGCTGCCGCAAAGCCGTCAGTTGCCGCAGGTGACAATGACCAACCAGGACGGCCAGCCGGTGGTGATGAACGAGCTGAAAGGCAAGTGGAGCCTGCTGTTTTTTGGCTACACCTTCTGCCCGGACATTTGCCCGACCACCCTCGCCCAGTTGCGTCAGATCAAAAGCGAGCTGCCTAAAGAGGTGCAGGACAAACTGCAAATCGTGCTGGTCAGCGTCGACCCCAATCGCGATACGCCGCAACAGCTCAAGCAGTACCTGGGCTACTTTGACCCGCAGTTTGTGGGCCTGACGCCGGGCTCCATCGATGAACTGCAAACACTGGCCAACGCGGTGAGCATTCCATTTATTCCGGCGGATACCAGCAAGCCGAACTACACGGTGGATCACAGTGGAAATCTGGCGCTGATCGGGCCGGACGGCACTCAGCGAGGTTTTATCCGCGCACCGTTCAACAACCAGAAGATGGTTGCCCAGTTGCCGGGGTTGGTTGAGCGCAAGTAAAGGAAAGAAGCCTGTAGTCGCTGCCGCAGGCTGCGAAGGGGGGGCGAAGCCCCCCGTTTTCTCGAAGGCTTGGAAACTCCCTCCGCAGTTTGCGGCAGCGACTACTGGTAATGCTTAGAACGCCGGAACGATGGCGCCTTTGTATTTTTCCAGAATGAAGGCTTTCACTTCCGGGGTATGCAGGGCTGCAACCAGCTTTTGCATGTCAGCCGAATCTTTATCGTCCGGGCGAGCTACCAGAATGTTCACGTAAGGCGAGTCGCTACCTTCGATGACCAGTGCGTCTTTTTCCGGGTTCAGCTTGGCTTCCAGCGCGTAGTTGGTGTTGATCAGCGCCAGATCAACCTGGGTCAGCACGCGCGGAATGGTGGCGGCTTCCAGTTCGCGGAACTTCAGGTTTTTAGGGTTCGCGGTGATGTCCTTGACCGTGGACAGGATGTTGGTCGAGTCCTTGAGCTTGATCAGGCCAGCCTTGTCCAGCAGCAGCAGCGCACGGCCGCCATTGGTGGCGTCGTTGGGGATGACAACGGTGCTGCCATCCTTGAGTTCATCAAGTTTTTTGTACTTGCTCGAGTAAGCACCCAGCGGTTCAAGGTGAACGGCTGCAACGCTGACCAGGTGGGTGCCCTTGGCCTTGTTGAACTCATCCAGGTACGGCTGGTGCTGGAAGAAGTTGGCGTCCAGGCGTTTTTCGGCCACTTGTACGTTTGGCTGGATGTAGTCGGTGAAGACCTTGACCTTGAGGTTGACGCCCTCTTTGGCCAATGCAGGTTTCACGAACTCCAGGATCTCGGCGTGCGGCACCGGGGAAGCGGCTACCGACAGGTCGCCCGCGTGGGCCGAAAACGCCGCAACAGCGGCCACAGCAGCAAATAACTTCTTCATTCAGCAACTCCTTGTGAATACCTGGGTTCAGGTATCTGCCAGCCGTGGGCTGGCGGTTACGTTTATTGACGCGGGTCGCGTTTACTTGCGTGAAAAGTGAACCACCAGCCTGTCGCCAACGGTTTGCAGAATTTGCACCAGAATCAGCAACAGCACCACTGTGACGATCATCACGTCAGGCTGGAAGCGCTGATAACCGAACCGGATGGCCAAATCCCCCAGACCGCCAGCGCCAACCACGCCCGCCATTGCGGTGTAGCCCACCAGCGTAATTGCCGTCACCGTGATCGCGGCAAAAATGCCGGGGCGCGCTTCGGGCAACAAGGCATTGGTAATAATCTGACGCGTATTGGCGCCCATCGCCTGAGTGGCTTCGATGATGCCGCGATCCACTTCCCGAAAGGCTGTTTCTATCAAGCGGGCAAAGAACGGTGTGGCGCCCACCACCAATGGTGGAATGGCGCCGGCAACACCCAGTGAGGTTCCTGTGATCACCACGGTGAGCGGGATCATGACGACCAGCAAAATGATGAACGGCAGCGAGCGCAGGATGTTCACCACAAAAGACAGCGCGCCATACAGGGTTTTCTGTTCAAGAAGCTGGCGCGGGCTGCACAGGAACAGCAGGATGCCCAGTGGCAGGCCGAGCAATACCGTGAACAGCAGCGAACCGCCGAGCATGATCATGGTGTCGCCGGTGGCTAGCCATATTTCGTACCAATCAATGTTGGAGAAGAAGCCCAGGAAGGATTCCATTAGCGCAGCACCTCCATATGAACGTCAGCAGCAACGAAGCTGGCGAACGCCGCTTCCATGTCGCCACCGGTGATGGCGAGGGTCAGTTGCCCATAAGGGGTGTCTTTGATGCGGTCAATGCGGCCGGCCAGGATGCTGTAATCCACACCCGTTTCGCGGGCGATGGTGCCCAGCAGAGGCGCGTAGGTAGATTCGCCCTGGAAGGTCAGGCGGACGATGCGGCCAGGGACATGAGCGAAATCGTCGCGCTGCTCACTCTCGTCGATCTGCTCGTCTTCTTGCACAAAACGCTTGGTGGTCGGGTGCTTGGGGTGCAGGAACACCTCGGCCACCGGACCTTGCTCAACGATAACGCCAGCATCCATCACCGCCACTTCGTCACACACACGACGGATGACATCCATCTCATGGGTGATCAGCACGATAGTCAGCTTCAGCTCGCGGTTGATCTCGGCCAGCAGTTGCAACACAGAGGCGGTGGTTTGCGGGTCGAGGGCACTGGTGGCCTCGTCGCACAGCAATACTTTGGGTTTGGTGGCCAGGGCACGGGCAATGCCCACACGCTGTTTCTGGCCGCCCGACAGTTGCGCCGGGTACTTTTTGGCGTGATCAGACAGACCTACGCGTTCGAGCAATTCAGCGACGCGCTGATCAATAGCACTGCGGGACAATTCACCGGCAAGTGTCAGAGGCATTGCAACGTTGTCGGCCACAGTCTTGGAGGCCAGCAGGTTGAAGTGCTGGAAGATCATGCCCACTTGCTGACGGAAGCGGCGCAGGCCGTTGGCGTCCATTGCGGTCACGTCTTCGTTGTCGACGATGATCTTGCCGCCGCTCGGGGTTTCAAGGCGGTTGATCAGGCGCAGCAATGTACTTTTACCCGCACCGGAGTGGCCAATCAGGCCGAACACCTTGCCGCTCTCAACACGCAAACTGGTGGAGTGCAGCGCGGGAATGTCCTTACCGGCAACCCGGTAAGTTTTATGAACGTTATGAAACTCAATCACGTAGCGAACCTTGTGGGCGCGTAAATAGAAGTTCAGCGGTAAGCCGGGCACGCATCTTATCGTGCTCGCATATGCTTGACTTAGCATTTATTAATGGGCATTCCTTTGATTTTGGAATAAGAAATCAAAGGTCATAAAATGCCAATCGCCGCGTGTGCCAGTGTTGCGCTAGGGCGCAATACTCTGGGTTGGCACAGGCGGCGACTTTTTGTATCAAGGCTTGCGCGGTGTCAGTACCAATTGCGCAGGCACATGGCGAATGATCTGACGCTCAAGGCTCAGGTCAAACCCGGGGTCGAGCTTTTTAACGCGCTTGCTGATCAGTGTGGCCAGCCACGGGTAGTCCGCGGTACGCGGAACCTGCAGGCTGACGGCACACTGGTAATTGACGATATCTTGCGCGATCAAATCCAGTTGATGGCGAAGTTTCGCACTATCGGTGATGTTCAGCGCTACGGTGGTGCTCAGGGCCGCCGGATCAATCACCTTGGCCGGTGGACGGGCTTCAGCTGCCTTGAGGGCTGCCTCGGCTTTATCCAGCTCGGCCTTGCGTGCCTGGGCAATGGCGCTGTTGACGCCGCCCGTCAGCGCAGGTGCTTTGGGCATCAGGGCGCGGGCACGGCTCAGGGCTGTGGCTGCGGCGTTGACGTCACCTTTTTGAAGAACGATCTGGCTGCGCTGCAGGTAGGCTTCGGCCAGTTGGCGCTGGTACTGCACCCATTGCGGATCATCCGGCGTCTGGGCCTGCAAGGTGCTCAGTTGGTCTTCAGCGGTCGCGAGTTCGCTGCTGGCCAGGTTTTGCTCCAGCTGTGCGATGGCCGCAGCGCGAGCGTCAACGGCAGTAGTATCGGCCGACGGCGTGCTTTGGCAGGCGCCCAGCAGCAAGGAAAATGCGGCCAGGAGCAAGTAACGGAAGTTGAACAGCTTCATTCCTGCGGCTCTCTAAGTGCGCAAAAAACAAGCAAGTCTACACCCCTCGACGGGGCAGAACAAAACTCAGCAAAAACAGTGCAGCGGCACACACCACAATCGATGGTCCCGCTGGCGTGTCCTTGAACCATGACAAGGCCAGGCCACCACACACGGCCAGTATTCCCAGGGCACTTGCGCCCAGTGCCATTTGCTCCGGAGAGCGCGCATGGCGTTGGGCCGCTGCTGCCGGAATGATCAGCAGGGAGGTGATCAACAGCACGCCGACGATCTTCATCGCCACAGCGATCACCACGGCGATCAAAAGCATCAGGGTCAAGCGTAACGCGGCCACTGGCAAACCTTCCACCGTGGCCAGTTCTTCGTGAACAGTAATCGCCAGCAACGGCCGCCACAGCGCAACCAGAAGCGCCAGTACCGCAGCGCTGCCGCCCAGAATCCACATCAGGTCGGTAGGGCTGATGGCCAGTAGGTCGCCAAACAAATACGCCATCAGATCAATCCGAACTTCATGCATGAAGCTTAGTACGACCAGCCCGAGGGACAAGGTACTCGGGGCGAGAATTCCGAGCAACGTGTCGGATGCCAACGATTGGCGTTGCTGAAGCGTGACCAGCAGCACGGCCAGCAGCAGGCAGCCCACGGTTACGGCAATGGTGGGGCTGATGTCCAGCAAGAAACCCATCGCTACACCCAACAGGGCCGCATGGGACAACGTGTCGCCGAAGTAGGCCATGCGCCGCCACACCACGAACGAACCCAGAGGTCCTGCAACTATTGCCAAAGCCAGACCTGCCAGCAGGGCGTAAAGCAGAAAATCAGCCATGCTTGCAGCCTTCTCCGTGAACGTGGGCGGATGCCGCCGTGGTGTTTTCGTTGACCACCGAACCATGCAAGTCATGGGCGTGGTCGTGATGGTGGTGATAAATCGCCAGGCTTTGTGCGTTTTTGCCAAACAACTCGACAAAGGCCGGGTCGCCGCTCACCTGCTCAGGATGGCCTGAACAGCAGACGTGGCGATTAAGGCACACCACCTGATCGGTTGTGCTCATCACCAGATGCAAATCGTGGGAAACCATCAGCACGCCGCAACCGTGGCGGTCGCGCAGGCGGGTGATCAGGGCATACAGCTCCGATTGGCCAGCCACGTCCACGCCTTGAACCGGTTCGTCGAGCACCAGCAATTCGGGTTTGCGCAGCAGGGCACGGGCCAGCAGCACACGTTGCATTTCACCGCCTGAAACGCTTTGCACCGGGCTGTCGATCACCTTCTCGGCGCCGACTTCCTTCAGTGCCTCAAGGGCCTGGGCGCGATCTACGCCGGGCACCAGGCGCAAAAAGCGCAGCACCGACAGTGGCAGTGTCGGGTCAACGTGCAGCTTCTGGGGCATGTAGCCAACACGCAGTTTAGGCTTGCGCCAGACACTGCCGCTGGTGGGCTTGAGCAGGCCGAGTACGGCCTTGACCAACGTGGTTTTACCCGCGCCGTTGGGGCCGATCAGGGTCACGATCTGGCCCGGCTCAACGCTCAGCTCAATATTGTCGAGTACGTTTTGCCCGGAATACGTCACGGTGACGTGTTGCAGGCGAATCAGTGCAGTGCTCATCAGGCCTCCCGGCAACCCGAACACAAACCGACCACTTCGACGGTCTGGCCTTCGACAGTAAAGCCGACATCTCGTGCGCTGTTGATAATCGCGTCACTGATGGATTTTTGTTCAAGTTCGATCGCGGCGTGGCACGTGCGGCAAATCAGGAACTGGCCCTGATGCGGATGCTCGGGATGGCTACAGCCGACAAAGGCATTGAGCGACGAGATGCGGTGCACCAGGCCATTGTCGAGCAGGAAGTCCAGGGCGCGATAAACGGTCGGCGGCGCGGCGCGGCGACCGTCCTGCTCGCTGAGCACGGCCAGAATATCGTAGGCACCCAGCGGCTTGTGGCTCTGCCACACCAGTTCCAGCACCCGACGTCGCAAAGCGGTCAGGCGCAGGCCTTTTTGCGCACACAGAACATCGGCCTCAGTAAGCGCACTGTGGACACAATGAGAATGGTCATGGGGACGACTGGCAAGCGGTGTTATAGGCATGGGCGGCGACGATTTTTGAGAGAGACGTTATTATGTTACCTGTTTCAGCCACCATGAGTGCTCATCGTGCCCCGTCTTTTTTCCCTTTTTCTAGCTCTAAGTGCCAGTTTGCTTGTGATTAACCCGGCTCAGGCCGAGGTGAGCGTGCTGACCAGCATCAAGCCCTTGCAACTGATTGCCGCTGCCGTACAGGACGGCGTAGGGCACCCGGAGGTACTTTTGCCTCCCAATGCTTCGCCGCATAACTACGCGTTGCGGCCATCCGACGTACGGCGTGTGCAGTCGGCGGATCTCTTGTACTGGATCGGTCCGGACATGGAAGGTTTCTTGCCGCGAGTGATCAAGACCCGCACCTTGCCATCAGTGACGGTGCAAACCCTGCCGGGTTTGAAGCTGCGTCATTTCGCCGAAGATAGTCATTCCCACGAAGAAGATGCCGCCGAACATGATCACGATCATCGTCCTGGCACACTGGATGCGCATTTGTGGCTGGCGCCGGACAATGCACGGGTGATTGCTGCAAAAATGGCCGCAGACTTGAGCGAAAAAGACCCCGCCAATGCGGCCAGATACCAGGGCAACCTCAAGGCTTTCAATGAGCGTCTGGACGAATTGAATGCGCGCTTGAAAGCCCGCATGGCCGGAATTGCCGACAAGCCGTTCTTCGTCTTCCATGAAGGCTACGATTATTTCGAAAGCGCTTACGGTCTTAAGCACACGGGTACGTTCAGCGTGGCTTCGGAAGTGCAGCCGGGCGCTCAACACGTAGCGGCCATGCGCAAGCGTTTGCAGGAAGTGGGCAAGACGTGCGTGTTCAGCGACCCGCCGCTGCGTCCGCGTCTGGCTGACACCCTGACGGCCGGCTTGCCGGTCAAGTTGGCGGAGCTGGATGCATTGGGCGGCTATACCCCCGCGACGGCGCAGGGTTACGAGCAGTTGCTGGAAAAGCTGGGCAATGACCTGGCGGGGTGTCTGGAAAGCTTGTAAGCCGACTCCCACAGATTGTGTGGCGTTCACAAAAGTTGCAGCTTGCCAGAACGTCTGTGGGAGCGGGCTTGCTCGCGATTGGATCGACGCGTCTGTTCAGATACACCGCGCCGTTTGAATCGCGAGCAAGCCCGCTCCCACAATTGATTTCAGTGTTTGTTACAACGCGAACGGCAGTTGTACGGTCACCTTCTGACGCAATGCCAGGCGCTTTTCAAATTCGCCCGGATCGTGAATCAGCACGTCCTGACCGGCAAAGGTCTGAGCGGCGATGAGGCGCGACAGCCAGAATCTCACGCACGCAACGCGCAACATGGTTGGCCACAACTCGGCTTCAGCAGCCGTGAACGGGCGCAGTGCCGCATAGGCGCCGAGCAGGGCGCGCGCGCGCGGGGCGTCGATCTGACCTTCTTCGTCAGCACACCAGTCATTCAGGGCGATCGCCACGTCGTACAGCATTGGACCTGAGCAGGCGTTGTAAAAGTCGATCAGCCCCGTCAGATGAGTGCCTTCAAACATCGCGTTGTCGCGAAACAGGTCGCCGTGCAGGTTGGCCCGGGGCAGTGCCAGGATCTGTGCCTTGCGCTCAGTGATTTCCTGTAGCGCCTTTTGCAGCAAATCTGCCGAGTCAGGCGACAAATCAGCCATCAGGGCGGGTCCTTCAGCCAGCATCCAGTCCAGGCCGCGGTCTGTCTTGCGCTCCAGTACCTTGTTGCGCGTGGCTGTGTGCAAGTGACCGAGCAATTCCCCGACCTGGGCGCAATGCTGGGCGTTGGCCTCACGAATATGCTTGCCCGCCAGGCGTGGTTGCAGCAATGCCGGTTTGCCCTTGAGTTCGCGCAGGGCCAGGCCGTCAACGGTGCGCAGGGCAAAAGGCACCGGAAGGTCGGCGTCATGCAGTACATCCAGCAACTCGATAAAGAACGGCATTTCTTTGACCGGGCCGCGCTCAACCAGGGTCAGGACATATTCACCCTTCTCCAGGCTGATGAAGTAGTTGGTATTTTCGCTTCCCGCGGCAATTCCCTGGAAATCGAGCAGGCGGCCGAGTTCGTAAGGCGCAAGGAAGGTTTCCAACTCGCTGCGAGTCAGTGGGGTGAATACAGACATGATTTAAATTGCCAGTACGGGCGCCGTGCGAGGCGGCGCCAATTAAAGTTAAGACGCTACTTCCATTCGAAGATTTTCCACGAAGGAATCAGCATATCCGGCTGGTCGGAACGGATGTAATTGGCATCAGTACCATCAGCCCGCACCAGAAAGTACGGTTTGCCCCCTTTTGGGGTGACCTTGATGGCGTACAGGAAACCGTTTTGACGGTATTCCTGAATGGTTTTATCGCCTTCCGTGCGAATGGTTACATCTGGATCGGCGGTGACTGCTTCATCGGCTGCAAAGGTTACCAGCGGAGTGAATGCAAACAAACCGGTCAGCAACAGGCGATTGAGTGTACGCATGATAACCTTGTCCCTTTGTCGTCATTGGTCCGGACATTCTAGCGCCGGACTCGCCGAAAAGGTTGATCCTGCTCATGAGCCAAGCTCCCCTCGTCCTGGTGGACGGTTCTTCATATTTGTACCGCGCCTTTCACGCGCTTCCGCCGCTGACTACGTCCAAGGGTCTGCCGACAGGCGCCGTAAAGGGCGTGTTGAACATGCTCAAAAGCCTGCGCAAGCAGTATCCGGACAGCCCGTTCGCGGTGGTTTTCGATGCCAAGGGCGGGACATTTCGCGATGACATGTACGCCGAATACAAGGCCAATCGTCCGAGCATGCCCGATGACATGCGGGTGCAAATCGAGCCGTTGCACGCCAGTGTGATCGCGCTGGGCTTCCCTTTGCTGTGCGTTGAAGGCGTTGAAGCGGACGATGTCATCGGCACGCTGGCCCGCAGCAGCGCAGCAGCAGACCGACCAGTGGTTATCTCGACCGGTGACAAGGACATGGCCCAACTGGTTGATGGCCACATCACCCTGGTCAACACCATGACCGGCAGCGTGATGGACATCGAGGGCGTCAAAGAGAAATTTGGCGTCTCGCCCGAGCAAATCATCGATTACCTCGCACTGATGGGCGATTCGTCCGACAACATTCCAGGCGTTCCGGGGATTGGTCCAAAGACCGCGTCTGGCTTGCTGGTGGGTGTAGGCGGTGGCCTTTCTGATCTGTACGAAAAGCTCGATATCGTGCCGACCCTGCCCATTCGTGGCGCAAAAAACCTGCCCGCCAAACTCGAAGAACACCGGGAAATGGCATTTTTGTCGTATCAGCTGGCGACCATCAAGGTCGATGTGCCGCTGGATATCGGCCTGGAAGACTTGCACCTCAAGGCGCCGGACTGCGAAAAACTGATTGAGCTGTACACCGAGCTGGAATTCAAAAGCTGGATTGCCGATGTTGAGCGCGAGGCCAAGCGCGCCGGTCATGTGATCGTGCAGGAAGAGCTGCCCGCCTCAACGGATGAACAGCACTACGAGACCATTCTCGATCAGGCCCGTTTTGACGTATGGCTGAAGAAGCTCAACGATGCGAAATTGATTGCCTTTGACACCGAAACCACCGGTCTGGACGCCCAGCAAGCACAGCTGGTGGGGCTCTCGTTTGCAGTCAAGCCGGGCGAAGCTGCCTATATTCCGTTGACCCACTCCTATATGGGTGTGCCGGAGCAACTGGATCGCGACACCGTCCTGCGTGCCCTCAAACCGTTGCTGGAAGACCCGAGTAAAGCCAAGGTCGGGCAACACGCTAAGTACGACATGAATATCCTGGCCAACTGCGCCATCGGTGGCGATCAGGCGTGCGGGATCATGGTGCAGGGCGTTGCCTTCGACACCATGCTTGAGTCCTATGTGCTGGACTCCACAGGCAGCCGTCACGACATGGATAGCCTGGCCCTCAAGTACCTGGGGCACACCACCACCAGTTTTCAGGACATAGCCGGCAAAGGCGTCAAGCAGCTGACCTTTGACCAGATTTCCCTGGAGCAGGCAGGGCCGTATGCTGCCGAAGATGCCGACGTGACCTTGCGCCTGCACCATGTGCTGCACGAAAAACTGGCAGCGATCCCTGGCCTGAACAGCGTGCTGACAGACATCGAGATGCCGCTGGTGCCGGTGCTGGCGCGTATTGAACGCCAGGGCGCGCTGGTAGATGCCAACCTGCTGGGCATTCAAAGCGTTGAGCTGGGTGACAAGCTGGTTGCACTTGAGCGTGAGGCTTTTGCCATTGCCGGTGAGGAATTCAACCTGAGTTCACCTAAGCAACTGGGTGTGATTCTGTACGAAAAACTCGGTTTACCGATTATCAGCAAAACAGCCAAAGGCCAGCCTTCGACTGCCGAAGCCGTGCTGGCTGAACTGGCCGAGCAGGATTTCCCGTTGCCCAAGGTGCTGATGCAGTACCGCTCGATGAGCAAACTGAAAAGCACCTACACCGATCGGCTACCTGAGCAGATCAATCCGCGTACGGGGCGCATTCATACGTCCTACCACCAGGCTGTTACGGCGACCGGGCGTTTGTCTTCAAGTGATCCAAACTTGCAGAACATTCCGATTCGTACCGCCGAAGGTCGTCGGATTCGTCAGGCGTTCGTTGCTCCAAAAGGCTACAAACTGCTGGCGGCGGACTACTCGCAAATCGAACTGCGGATCATGGCTCATCTGGCCAAGGACGAAGGTTTGCTGCATGCCTTCCGCAACAATCTGGATGTGCACAGCGCTACGGCGGCCGAAGTTTTTGGGGTCGAGCTGGGTGATGTCACCACTGATCAGCGTCGCAGCGCCAAGGCAATCAACTTTGGCCTGATCTATGGCATGAGTGCCTTTGGCCTTGCCAAGCAGATCGGTGTCGATCGCAAACAGTCACAGGCCTATATCGACCGCTATTTCGCGCGGTATCCGGGGGTGCTGGATTACATGGAGCGCACGCGGACTCAGGCCGCCGAGCAAGGCTATGTCGAGACCATTTTTGGCCGTCGCCTGTACTTGCCGGAAATCAACGCGAAAAACCCTGCGCTGCGCAAAGGCGCCGAGCGTACGGCCATCAACGCCCCTATGCAGGGCACTGCAGCCGATATCATCAAAAAAGCGATGGTGGCTGTGGACAACTGGTTGAGTGCGTCCGGCCTTGATGCCCGCGTCATCCTGCAGGTACACGATGAATTGGTGCTTGAAGTGCGTGAAGACCTGGTGGATCAGGTGCGCGACGAAGTACGTGTGCACATGAGCGAAGCGGCGAAGCTGGATGTGCCACTGGTGGTTGAGGTGGGCGTGGGCAATAACTGGGATGAGGCGCACTAAAACTGCCGAGCCTGGGTAGTCGCTGCCGAGGCACGCAGGCTGCGAGCCCTTGATCTTTGTTGATCTTTAAGGGCTCGCAGCCTGTGTGCCTCGGCAGCGACTGCACGTTTTTACGGCTTGGCGCCTGGTCTGCAAGCGGGCTTATTCCAAATCGTTTTTAGCCTCCGGGAACTAAATCTGCCAATCACCACTCAGATTTATTGAATGGGTGGTGAAGCCCTTCAATGCTCCTAATGTTGTGTTAAGTGTTGGCAGATATCTGGACCCCGCCCTAGCGGTCCAGTACTTGAACCCCGGACCTCCTTCCCCCCATGCGAAGTCCGGGGTTTTTTTTGTCCGGCTTTTTTACTCGCCAGCCTCGACCAGCTCTTCGCCTTTGTTCGGCAGTTCCATCCAGCGTGCAAGGACGGTGTACGCCTCTTCCAGGCCCATGCGCTTAGGGGTGGAGAATAGCTGGATAGTGACTGCGTCGCCCCACTGCTTGCGAATATCCGACTGAATTTTGAGCAGCGTATTTTTTGCAGCGCCGTACGTCAGTTTGTCGGCTTTGGTCAGCAAAATATGCATCGGCATGCCGCTCGACACGGTCCAATCGAGCATCAACAGGTCGAAATCGGTCATTGGATGACGGATATCCATCATCAAAATCACACCCTTGAGGCTTTCGCGGCTGCCGAAATAAGCTTCAAGGTGACGCTGCCAGTGCAGCTTCAGCGGGATCGGTACCTTGGCGTAGCCGTAGCCGGGCAGGTCGACCAGGCGACGTTCTTCGTCCAGCTGGAAGAAGTTCAGCAACTGGGTGCGCCCTGGCGTTTTTGACGTACGCGCCAGGCTGGCGTGGGTCAAAGTGTTGAGTGCGCTGGACTTGCCGGCGTTTGAGCGGCCGGCAAACGCGACTTCGTAGCCTTCGTCATCGGGGCATTGATCGACTTTGGCAGCGCTGAGCATGAAGGTAGCCTGTTGGCACAGACCTAGAATGGGGTTCTTGAGTTGCATGGGATTTCCGATGTGAGCGGCGTCAGGAATGGACGCGGCGAGCGTGTCGTTTCCGTTTCAGTGACGCCAGTATATAATGCCGCAGATTTTGTGTGCGCTTTGTCCCAGCGTAGGATGAAGAACACGGGAGTGAAAAAACCAGGTTGCGCATTAGAACGCAGCAAGCTCCCAACCCTGAAAAGGTCGTTTTATGACGAAATGGCTGCTAGTTACCGGTGTCTTGAGGCCACGTTACAGCATTCAGGCTACACAGGATCCGGAAGCCGTGTACAACCGCGTTTGTATTGTCTGCCATGCTGGCCAGCAGTAAGGCCAAGGTTTGAGCAAGGTATGGAGGCGCTGGTGCAACACGTGACCCAGGGTTTCAAGGCGATGCCGCCGCGTGGTTTGTGCATGGACTGCAGTGTCGAGGATTACCGATCTGTCCTACAGTGGATAGGCGAGTGAGCCCGGCCCATAACTCTTTAACCCTTAGCCGTAGTTGGATTAGCTGATGAACAAATTACTCGTGAGTCTGCTGTTGACCTTGGGTGTCACCGGTATTGCCCAGGCTGCAGGCACCGCTGTTGTAGGCGATGCTGCTGCAGGTCAGGCAAAAACCGCTGTGTGTGGCGCTTGTCACGGTCCAGACGGCAATAGCATGGCCCCAAACTTCCCAAAACTGGCCGGGCAAGGTGATCGTTACCTGCTCAAGCAGTTGCATGAAATCAAGGACGGCAAGCGTCAGGTGCTGGAAATGACCGGCCTGCTGACAAACCTGAACGATCAGGACCTTGCCGATATCGCGGCGTACTACTCAAGCCAGAAAAACTCGGTTGGCGCTGCCGACCCGGCACTGGTTGCCCAGGGTGAAGCCCTGTTCCGCGGCGGCAACCTTGAGAAAGGCATGCCAGCATGCACCGGTTGCCACTCCCCGGATGGCCAGGGTAACGCGGCTGCAGGCTTCCCGCATCTGGGCGGTCAGCATGCAAGTTACATCGAGAAGCAACTGACAGACTTCCGTGAAGGCGATCGCACCAACGATGGTGACTCGATGATCATGCGCGGCATTGCGGCCAAGATGAGCAACAAGGACATCAAGGCGCTGGCCAGCTATATTCAGGGTCTGCACTAAGGCCGTTACGATCGCTGGAGACAGTCCTTGAAACGACTGGTCATCTTAACGATCGTTTAATCCTTGAATGTGAACCTCAAAGGGCAGCTTCGGCTGCCCTTTTTCATGGCGTCTACCGTTACACTATCGAACTCAAGTCAGCGCGGGCCTGTCTGAATACAGGTCACGTTGAAACGACCTTATCTGCCCAGGAGTAAAGCATGCGTAATCTGATTCTCAGCGCCGCTCTCGTCAGTGCCAGCCTTTTTGGCATGACCGCTCAAGCTGCCGAACCGCTTGAGGCGGGTAAACAATATGTAGAGCTGAGCAGCGCCGTTCCGGTTGCAGTGCCTGGCAAGATCGAAGTTGTCGAACTGTTCTGGTATGGCTGCCCGCATTGCTTTGCATTCGAGCCAACCATCAACCCTTGGGCTGAAAAGTTGCCGGCTGATGTGAACTTTGTACGTATCCCTGCCATGTTTGGCGGGATCTGGAATGTTCACGGTCAACTGTTCATCACCCTGGAAGCCATGGGTGTAGAAAACAAGGTTCACAAGGCTGTTTTCCAGGCGATCCATGACGGCAAAAAGCTGGCTACCCCGGAAGAAATGGCTGAGTTCCTGGCAGGCGAGGGCATCGATAAAGACAAGTTCCTGAGCACCTATAACTCGTTCGCCGTTAAGGGCAAGGTTGAGGATGCCAAGAAAAAGGCCCAGGCCTATCAGATCTCCGGTGTACCGACCATGGTCGTTAACGGCAAGTATCGCTTTGACCTGGGCACTGCCGGCGGTCCTGAGGGCGCATTGAGTGTTGCCGATCAGTTGATCGCCAAAGAGCGCGCGGCGAGCGCCAAGAACTAAGCGGCGCCCGCCCCCGTGCGTCGCTGGAAAAGCGAGCGAATCGTTGGTCTGCACGAACCGCAGATCAATGAGGACCATCTGGCAACCTGCGGGATGCCGGATGATCGGCGTCTGCGATTGCTCAGTTTCAATATCCAGGTCGGTAACAGCACTCAAGGTTACCGACACTACCTGACCCGCAGCTGGCAGCATGTGCTGCCACACAAGGGGCGGGCCGGTAATCTGGAGCGCATAGGCGACTTGCTGGGCGATTTCGATCTGGTTGCCCTGCAAGAGGCGGACGGTGGCAGCCACCGCTCCGGCTACGTCAATCAGGTCAAGTACCTGGCCCAACAGGGCGAATTCCCCTACTGGTATCAACAACTCAATCGCAATCTGGGTCGCCTGGCCCAGCACAGTAACGGGATGCTGAGTCGTCTGCGTCCTAGTGCAATTGAGGATCATCCCTTGCCCGGCCCTGCGGGTCGTGGCGCCATTCTGGTGCGTTTCGGTGATGGCCCAGATGCATTGGTGGTCGTGGTCATGCACCTGGCGCTGGGGACAAAAACCCGCACCCGACAGCTGGCTTACATTCGTGAGCTGATTGGCGGGTATCAGCATCAAGTGTTGATGGGCGACATGAATACCCATGCCAACGACCTGCTGCATACATCGCCTCTGCGCGACCTGGGGTTGCTGGCACCGCAAATGGAGGCCACTTTCCCCAGTTGGCGTCCACAACGCTGTCTTGATCATATTCTGCTCAGTCCCAGCCTGACCCTTGAGCGGGTGCAGGTGCTGGACCAGCCTATTTCAGACCACTTGCCTGTGGCGGTTGATATCCGTTTGCCAGGCTCGGTGGGTGTTGATTCACAGATTGCCTTGCGACCCACAGACAGTGGGCCCCTGGCATGAGTGACGAAGCTGCGCGCTGGAAAGAGAAATACCTTAAAAGTGTTGAGCAGCAAGACAAGCTGGAGCGTCGCTGGAATGCACGCCTCGACTTGCTGCGCCGTGGACTGGTACGCAGCACCCTGGCGGCAGAAGGCACTGATCGCACCGTCGATCAGTGCATGAAGGAAATGCGCGAAGTGGTGCGCACCAATGAGATGGACGCTGCCCTGGCCGCCTTGCTGCCTCGTCTGGAAAAGGCTGTCCTCGACTCTGAACAGCGTCGCGAAACCCGGGTTGAGCAAGTCGGTGTAGCGCTCAACACCCTGGTCACACAACTGCAAGCTTTGCCGTTGCCCCGTGAAGTCAGCAAACCGCTCAAGGCATTTGCCAAGCAGCTCGACAACCGGGTGGCCCATGCCCGTGAAATACCGCTGTTGCTTGACGAGCTAAGCCGCTTGCAGGGACAGGCTCTGGCGCAGCAAGACAATGGCGCAGAACCGCCCAGACCGGGCTTGTTGCAGCGGCTGTTCGGGGGGCACGACGCCGATAAAACCCAGGGCGAGCCCCCTGAACCTGCGCCGGCAGTTCCCGAGGTGCAGCCGGCACGTATCATGGCGCCCCCGGTTGTTGCCAAACCACTTGAAGCCTCTTCGCCAGAGGTGAAGCCGCGGCTGGCAGTTGAAGTGGCCTCTCCACACATCAACGCCCCGCAGCCCAAGACGGAGTCTTTGGCCGACGCCGAGCTCTTTTCGTCCCATGCACCCGAGCCGCAGGTTGTTGGTGAGCCTGAAGAGCCGGAGCCGGGCGGTGCGCTTGAGTCCGTTGTCGCGCAGGTCGACGCTGAAAATAATGTCCTCCACGTGCCGCCTGAGCCTTCCACCCTTGAAATGGCGGGCAGTCCCGAGTCGGTTGAGGGTGAGATTGACGCCGTCTATGCCCTGCCCGAAAGCCCCGAGCCGTCTTACAGTTCGGTGGCGGTGCATATCGAATCCACACTGCTCGGTCTGCTCAATGATCTATCCCTGCCCGAACATCACCGGCCGCAGGCCGAAGCCATGCGCAAGCGTCTCGAAAAGGGACTGAACTGGTACGAATTACTGCCGATTCTCGATGATCTTGCAGTCTTGATGCTAGCCATTACCGATAGCGGCCAGCATGAGTTTGAAGCGTATCTCAAGCAACTCAACGGGCGCCTTGAGTCGTTCCAGAACAACCTTCAGGCGGCCAGTGAAGGCCATGCCGAAGGACGGTCTGCCGCGGACGACCTGCACTCCCGGTTGCTTGAGCACGTTGATGGTTTGCAAAACAGCGTGCAAGACGCCGTTGACCTGAACAGCCTCAAGCACCTTCTGGAAAACCGCCTGGAAGGGTTGCTGGGCACGATGGATCAGTACCAGCAACAGCGAAATGCCCGTGAACAGGAGCTTTCAGCCCACCTGCAAGGGTTGGCCGAGCGCATAACCCACATGGAGCAGCAGGCCCAGGACTACCGCGAACACCTTGAGGAGCAGCGCCAGAAAGCATTGATAGACCCTCTGACCGGCCTGCCTAACAGGGCGGCATGGGGTGAGCGCCTGCAATTTGAAGTGGAGCAGTGGCAAGTTCATGGCAACCCGTTGCTGATTGCCATGCTCGACCTCGATCACTTCAAGCGTATCAATGATGGCTATGGCCACCTGGCTGGCGACAAGGTGCTCAAGATCATCGCCGCACAGTTGCGCAAACACCTGCTTCCCAGCGATTTTGTTGCCCGTTTTGGTGGCGAAGAGTTCGTGCTGCTGATGCCCGGTACAACACTGGCTGACGGCCTGCAGCGGGCCGAAAGGCTTCGGGCGGCCATCGAGGCGTGTCCGTTCCATTTCAAGGGCGAGCCTGTGACTCTGACGGCCTCCATCGGTGTGTCGGCGTTCAAGGCGGGTGATCGCAGCGAGCACGTGATCAAGCGGGCAGATGAGGCGCTGTATCGGGTCAAGGCTAATGGGCGTAATGGCGTTGATCCGTGTCCATCAACTACTGACTTCATTCTTTAAATAAACACTGTCGATTGAAAGTATCTAAGCAAAGCGTGCTGGGAGTCGTAATAGCTTTCCAGCTGCCCAGTAGTACTTATCGGTTTTTAAACAGTATTGCTTAATGATGTTTGTTGATTCTTGACGTGCGAAGGGTGAGCGACTTATATGAAATAACAGGCTGTTTCAGGTTGCTCTAAGGGTGGCCGCAGCACTGTCATCTGTTTATAGGTCGGATGTTTATTGAGAGCGCCATGCCTGCGTGTTCAGGCTGTGTGGTGCCCTGCGCGACTCAAAAGGTAATATATGAAAACGTTAATTCCCTTGTTGTCCGCTCTTGTTTTACTGGTGGGCGCTATTGCGGTTAATGCGGCGGATAAAACTTCTCTGTATTCAGCGTATATCAACAAAGATGGAACCCTGGCAACGCAGTCGCCTTATTGGATTGACCGTATTGAATATTCCAGTCAGCCCGATTATGCAGCCAGTTATAAAGTAAAGTTGAGGCCCGGCAGCTTCCAAAAAGTGCCAAAGTTTTGTGTGGTGTCGGCCGATGATAAATCAAGTTATGAGCACACGCTTTATGGCATGGCAAAGTTGTCGGGTAAACCGACCCGTGAAGAGGTCAATGTGATCGGCCTGATACTGGGGCTCGATGGGCCGTCGGGCGACTCATCGACAAGCTTTTATCTGGTGTGCGGTAAATAGCCGCTTTCCTCCTGCTCGTGCGCGAGCAGGGGGCTCGTTTCAACTCGCTGCCCTGGTACAGCTGCGCGACACGGGCAGTGAGGTATGCTTGATCATTAATTTTCAGCTGTGTTGTCTTTGCCCATGAAATTTTTAACGTTGATCTTGTCCATCGTTTTGCTGGCCGGGTGTGCCAGTGGCCCTCCCATGGACACCCGCCATCCGTCGGTCAACTACGACAGCCGCGTGCAGTTTGTGGTGCTTCATTACACCTCGACCTCTCTGGAGCGCTCTCTGGAGCTGTTGACCCATGGTCCTGTCAGCAGCCATTACCTGATAGGTGATACCCCGCCAACGATCTACAAGCTGGTGGACGAAAACCAGCGCGCCTGGCATGCCGGTGAAAGCCAATGGAAAGGCCGGACATGGTTAAACTCCAGCTCCATCGGCATTGAAATCGTCAACAAGGGTTTTCGTGACACCCCGCAAGGGCGGGTCTGGTATCCCTACACCGAAGGTCAGGTCCAGTCGCTTATTGCACTGCTCAAAGACATTTCGACACGCTACAAGATCGACCCTCGCAACATCATTGGCCACAGCGACATAGCCCCATTGCGCAAGCTGGACCCCGGGCCGCTTTTCCCCTGGAAGCGACTGGCCGAGGCAGGCTTTGGTATCTGGCCAAATGCTCAAGCCGTCGCCCGTGAGCAAGCCCTGTATGCCAGCAATGTGCCGAGCATTACCTGGTTTCAGCAGCAACTGGCGCTATTGGGCTACGAAACGCCGCAAACCGGGGAGCTGGATGTTGCGACTCGCCACGTGTTGTCCGCGTTTCAGATGCACTTCAGGCCTGCATTATTTGATGGCACGCCGGATGCTGAGAGTGCGGCAATCTTGAAAGTGTTGAATACGCAAAAGCACTGATAACCCGTGAGGGCTACAGTAGCGGTAGCGCCATGTAAAACTGCGTGCCTTGGCCGGGCCGCGAGTACACACCGATGCGCCCGCCATGCAGTTGCACAATCTCTTTGCACAGCGCCAAACCAAGCCCGGCCCCGCCCTTTTTGCGACCCACCTGCACAAAGGGTTCAAAAATACGGCCTTGCTGGCTATAGGCAATACCTTCGCCATTGTCTTCGATACTGATGATCACCCGCTCACCATGGCGCCGGGCCTGAAGTCTGATCTGGCCACCACTGGGGGTATGGCGCAAGGCGTTGTCCAGCAGATTATCCAGCACACGTTCAAGCTGGACTTGATCGGCACTGAGCACAGGCAGAGGCTGTTGCAGTTCGACCAATAGCTCGATATTCCTCGCGGTGGCGGGTTCTGCGAAGCGTGCGCGTGCGTCTTCGAGCATCTGGCCGAGGTCACAGGGGGTCAGCGTCAGCTTTTGCATGCCGTTTTGATAACGAGAGAAGTTCAGCAGGTCATTGATCAGCTGCATCAGGCGCTGCATTTCTTCGTTTACGGTGTTGAGCAAATCGGTTTCGCGCGATTGCGGATCAAAGCGCGCGCGCTCCAGAAACAACCCGAACGCCATGTGCATGCCGGTGACGGGGGTACGCAGCTCATGGGACGCCCGCAGTACGAACTCGCTGCGTACACGCTCAAAAGCGCGTTGCTCGGTGACATCATGGAGCACCATGACCGCGCCAAGAATCGGACCTTTGGGTTGGCTGACCGGGGTCAGGCTATAGGTCAGCAGACGGTTCTCGCCCTCGATGTCGACACTCAAATCTTCCGGTAACCGTTCAAGGCTGCCACCTCGCAGCACCGTTTGCAGTTGCTGGTCGAGTTCGGGGCGTTGCAACGCTTCGCCCAGTGGCTGGCCCAGGCGGCTTTCGTCCCAGCCCAGTTGCCGCTGTGCCACCGGATTCAAATGCTCGAGTCGACCCTGCTGATCAATCATCAACAACCCGTCATCAATACTGTCGAGCACTGCCTGCAGCCGTTGCTGGCCCGCCAGCAGCTCGTCGATATTGGTTGCCTGATGTTGGCGCAAGGCTTCGGCCATCGTGCCGAAGCGCCGTGTCAGCAGGTTCATTTCAGTGGCCGAAGAGAGCGGCAGTACCACCTCAAAGTTACCTTTGCCAATATTGTCGGCGGCTTTGGCCAGCGCCTCGATGGGGGCACCAAAACGCCTGGCAATGCCGTGGGCGGTAACAAAGCCGATGATGAGCACCGCAAGGCCGACCAGGCCCAGCAGGGAAGCGATGATTATGGCGCGATCACGGGCGGCGGCCTGTGCGGCATAAATGGTATCCAGTGCTCGGCGGTGTTCGGTGATCAGGCCATTGCGCAACTGATTGAAGCGATTTGAAAGTTCGTTGTCAGTGCTCAGATTGAGTGACGCGCTATTGGCTTGATGGAACGCTTCCAAAAAACTGCCGTAATCTTTGCGTGCCTGAGCAAAGCCGCTGTGCAGATCGTTTTTGCGCTCATGCTCGATGCCCTCGTCGAGCAGGGCCAGATACTCCTGGCTAGAGGCTTGCAGCGCCTGCGGGTCTGGATTGTTGCGCAGCATCAGGATCAATTGATCACCCAGGGACTGCCGCAGCTTGAGCCCCAGATCCAGAGTGATGAAGTTGTTGCGTATCAGAGCCTCCTGGCTCTTGGCCATCTGCATCACGCTGACAACGCCAAGCAAAAGCCCGAGCAACGCCACTGTGATCAGTGCAGAGATGCTAAGGAACAGACGGGTACGCAGCTTGATCGCAAGTCTCATCGGATGCTCACAGGTTGTACTGCTTACGTTTGCGATACAGCGTCGAGGCATCAATACCCAAGGTTTTTGCCGCCTGATCCAGTGTTTCGCTGGTAGCCAGAACGGCGCCGATATGGGCTTTTTCCAGTTGGTCCAGGCTTAATGCCGCACCAATGCGCGGGGCATTGGGTGTGGTCTGTTCGGCCATGCCCAAGTGGCTGACTTCGACCACTTCCTGGGGACAAATGATACTGGCGCGCTCAACCACGTTGCGCAACTCTCGAATATTACCCGGCCAGCGGTAGTTGGACAGCGCCAGGCGGGCTTCCTGGCTGAAGCCCCGGGCAGGTCGGGCGTATTCCTTGACGAAGCGGGCCAGAAAGCGATCGGCCAGGGTCAGGATATCTTCACTGCGCTCGCGTAACGGCGGCAGATGCAAGGTGATTACGTTCAGGCGATAGAGCAGGTCTTCACGAAAGCGACCATCACGCACCATGTCTTCAAGGTTGAGGTTGGTGGCGGCCAGAATCCTTACATCGGCGCGGCGGGTCACGGGGTCGCCCACGCGTTCGTATTCCTTGTCTTGAATAAAGCGCAGTAGTTTTGGCTGGAGTGTCAGTGGGAAGTCACCGATCTCATCCAGGAACAATGTACCGCCGTCAGCCTGGTTAACCCGGCCCAGTGTGCTTTCACTGGCACCGGTGAACGCTCCGCGGGTATGGCCGAACAGCTCGCTTTCCATCAACTCGGCCGTCAGGGACGGACAGTTAATAGTCACGCACGATTTTTTGGCCCGTTTGCTCCAGCCATGAATCGCCCGTGCCAACTCGCCCTTACCAGTGCCGGATTCACCGAGAATCAAGATGTTGGCATCAGTGCCAGCGACCTGACGTGCCGTTTCCAGTACCGCCATCATGGCTGGGCTGTGGGAGTCCAGGCCGTCCTTTGGCTTGCGCACTTCACCTTCCAGGGCTTCAAGACGGGCGGACAACTGGCGCACTTCCAACTGTTTGGCCGTCGCCAGACGCAACTGGTCAGGGCTGCACGGTTTGACCAGATAGTCCGCGGCACCGGCCTGAATCGCATCCACTGCGGTGTCGACCGCCGAGTGGGCGGTGACAATCACCACGCGCATCCATGGAGCTTGAATGCGCATCTGGGCCAACACATCCAGGCCGTTGTCTTCGCCCAGGCGCAAATCGAGGAAACACAGATCGAACACCTGACGTTGCAGGAGCGAGTCTGCCTGTGCCGCGCTGTTGGCGGTGGCAACGGTGTAACCCTCGTCTTCGAGGCAATAGCGGAATGTGCGCAGGATGGCAGATTCATCATCGACCAGCAGAATGCGGCCCTGGTGCTCTTTGGCTGATTCCATGTCCTGCGTTCCTTTATGAGTGATCTTGGTTAGTGTCGGAATAATCGGGCAAGTTGCATGATTTTTCAGGATTCATTCCGAGGCTAGCACTGAAGGCAGTCTGTTGCCCGGAGTAACTGACTGATTTTAAAGCTGAATAGGCTGAATATCAGGTCTTGATCGATCGTGGGAATTTACCCTCGTAGCATCTGACTCGCGGAGCGAGGCTGCGGGGTTTGCGTGGCAGCGGGATCGTGCATAACGCACGACGGGCATTGGGGCTATCGTGCAGGATGCGCGTAAAAGCGGCCTTTTAAAACAACTAAGTATTTGATTTATATAGGTTTTATATCGATTCGAAAACTGGCATGGCACCTGCAATTACCTTTGTATAGAGCGTCGCGGCTTGCGACTTATCCACACATTGACCACCGGGTGGCAGGAGTTTGAACATGAATCGTCAACAATTCTCCAACATGCGTGTTTCGTCATTGCATCTACAGCAGGGTTTGTTTGCCAGCCTTGCCTTGTCGGTGACATTGATCGGTGGTCAACAGTGGAGCCGATTGGAAGCCGCGCCGCAGCCCGTTGCGACCGTTCTGCACTCTGCCGCCCCACAGCAGCATTTCAAGGCTTACGGATCTGTGACTGACTCCGCTGGCCGTTACGAACTGGCGGCTTCGGACGAGACACAAATAGCCAACACTCAACCTGCACCGGAACGTTGGGTGTTTTGAGTGTTCACAACCTTGAGGCCCTGATCGGGCATCGAGCTATACCAGCGGCATCATCCTGTTTCGCACAGTAATAAGGAGAATCACCATGTTGAGTTGGGCAATTACCTTCCTGATTATCGCCATCATCGCTGCTGTTTTGGGCTTCGGTGGTATTGCGGGCACCGCGACCGGCATCGCCAAGATCCTCTTTGTCGTGTTCCTGGTCATGTTTGTGGTGTCCTTCATCTTTGGTCGTCGCGGTCGAGGCTAGGCATGTTCGCCCCATCCTTTAAGGAAGTGGTCGCTGTCCTGTTAATAACAGGCGGCGACCGAGGGGTATGAAACCGGTTACAGGCTTTAATGATGCCAAGGTTTTGCCTTGGTTTTTTTGTGCCTGAAGAAAATCATCCGGTATACGTAATGCCTTATCAGGGTTCATTTTTTTGAAAACAAATGTGGCCTGAACGGTGCTTCGAAACGTCGACCGTATATCGACAAATAGAAAAATAGCCCGGACTTATATCTGATTTGTGTTGTCGGATATTTCTTGGATATATGCGGCTTTATGCCACTCCCTTCTTGGCTAAAAAGACCTTGAAACAGCCGGTCTACGGCGCTTATGTCGTCTATTCTGTGGAATCGCAGGGGGGGCGATTTGAGGTCTTGTCGGACAAAACCCATGCCGATTCGGCATAGGGTAGGCGTTTACGGCATTAGACGGCCACCTCATGCATGGGAATAGTTGCGCCTTTTTTCGCCTGCCAAAGAGCCTTTCTGGCTCGGTTTGGGCGACCTTCTACGGGGGTGGCGGTTTCTGATTTTTGCGCTTTCGAGCGCTCTATTCTGAGCCTCTGCCCGAGTCCACTTGAAGTAAGGGTAATGACATGAAGAAGGCAAAACTTAGCCTCGCCTGGCAGATCCTGATTGGTCTGGTCCTCGGGATTGCAATCGGCGCGCTGCTCAACCATTTCAGTGCTGAAAAGGCCTGGTGGATCAGTAACGTTCTGCAACCTGCCGGCGATATCTTTATCCGTCTGATCAAGATGATCGTAATCCCAATCGTGATTTCTTCACTGGTTGTCGGGATTGCAGGCGTGGGAGATGCGAAGAAGCTCGGTCGTATCGGTTTTAAAACCATCATTTACTTCGAGGTGGTCACCACCATCGCGATTTTGGTCGGCCTGGTGCTGGCCAACGTGTTCCAGCCAGGTGCCGGGATCGACATGAGCACCCTGGGCACAGTCGATATCTCGAAGTATGCGGCCACGGCGGCTGAGGTCACCCATGAACATGCGTTCATCGAGACCATCCTCAACCTGATCCCATCCAACATCTTCGCGGCCATGGCTCGCGGTGAGATGCTGCCGATCATCTTCTTCTCGGTGCTCTTCGGTCTCGGTTTGTCGAGCCTGAACGCCGAACTGCGCGACCCGCTGGTGAAAACCTTCCAGGGCGTGTCCGAGTCGATGTTCAAAGTCACTCACATGATCATGAACTACGCGCCAATCGGTGTGTTTGCCCTGATCGCCGTGACCGTCGCCAACTTCGGCTTCGCCTCCCTGGTGCCACTGGCCAAGCTGGTGGTGCTGGTTTACGCGGCCATCCTGTTCTTCGCCTTTGCGGTACTGGGCCTGATCGCCAAGCTGTTCGGCTTCTCCGTGATCAAGCTGATGCGCATCTTCAAGGACGAACTGGTACTGGCTTACTCCACCGCCAGCTCCGAAACCGTGCTGCCGCGCGTGATCGAGAAGATGGAAGCCTACGGCGCACCGAAAGCGATTTGCAGCTTTGTGGTACCGACCGGCTACTCGTTCAACCTTGACGGTTCGACCCTGTACCAGAGCATCGCGGCAATCTTTATCGCTCAGCTGTATGGCATCGACCTGTCGCTCAGCCAGCAACTGCTGCTGGTATTGACCCTGATGGTCACCTCCAAAGGCATCGCCGGTGTGCCGGGCGTGTCCTTCGTGGTGTTGCTGGCCACGCTGGGCAGCGTGGGTATCCCGCTGGAAGGCCTGGCCTTTATCGCCGGTGTTGACCGTGTGATGGACATGGCCCGTACGGCCCTGAACGTGATCGGTAACGCCCTGGCGGTACTGGTAATTTCCCGTTGGGAAGGCATGTACGACGACGCCAAGGGCGAGCGCTACTGGAACTCGCTGCCGCACTGGCGCAGCAAGGAAGCCCTGCCAAAAGGTGAGTAACCTCGCCTGGTAGTGCAACTCCCACAAACCCCGGCCCAGGCCGGGGTTTGTTGTTTCTGGGGGTAGGCCGCTATCATTCGCACCATCTTCCAGGAGTTTTCTTGATGCTCAACGGCCTATGGCTCAGCTTTTTCGTCGTCGCTACGGTGTCGGCGCTCGCCCAATGGCTGGTGGGGGGCAATGCGGGGATCTTCTCCGCGATCGTGGAAAGCATCTTCGCCATGGCCAAGTTGTCGGTCGAAGTGATGATTTTGCTCTTCGGCACACTGACGTTATGGCTGGGCTTTTTGCGTATTGCCGAAAAGGCCGGGATCGTCGACTGGCTGGGCAGGGCGCTGGGGCCGCTGTTCAAGCGCCTGATGCCGGAAGTCCCGCCCGGCCACCCGGCGCTGGGCTTTATTACCCTTAACTTTGCCGCCAACGGCCTGGGGCTGGACAACGCTGCCACTCCCATCGGCCTCAAAGCCATGCGCGCCCTGCAAGAACTCAACCCGAGCCCGACCAGTGCCAGCAATGCGCAAATCCTGTTTCTGGTGCTCAACGCCTCGTCCCTGACCCTGTTGCCGGTCACCATCTTTATGTATCGCGCCCAGCAAGGGGCTCCTGACCCGACGCTGGTGTTCCTGCCGATCCTGCTGGCGACCAGTGCCTCAACCCTGGTCGGGCTGCTATCGGTGGCCGTGGTGCAGCGTCTGCGGCTGTGGGACCCGGTGGTGCTGGCGTACCTGGTGCCTGGCGCGTTGATCCTGGGCGGCTTCATGGCGCTGCTGGCGACCCTGTCGGCCACGGCGCTGGCCAGCCTGTCCTCGATCCTGGGCAACCTCACCCTGTTTGGGCTGATCATGTTGTTTCTGGTGATTGGCGCCTTGCGCAAGGTCAAGGTTTACGAAGCGTTCGTTGAAGGGGCCAAGGAAGGCTTCGACGTGGCAAAAAACCTGCTGCCATATCTGGTGGCGATGCTGTGTGCAGTGGGGGTGTTGCGGGCATCCGGGGCCCTGGACTTTGGCCTGGACGGCATTCGTCATGTGGTCGAGTGGTTGGGTTGGGACACCCGTTTTGTCGACGCTTTGCCCACGGCGATGGTCAAGCCTTTCTCGGGCAGTGCTGCACGGGCGTTGCTGATCGAAACCATGCAGACCCAGGGTGTGGACAGCTTCCCGGCGCTGGTGGCGGCCACGGTGCAGGGCAGTACTGAAACCACCTTCTATGTACTGGCGGTGTACTTCGGTGCCGTGGGTATCCAGCGAGCCCGGCATGCGGTGAGCTGCGCCTTGCTGGCTGAACTGGCGGGTGTCGTGGCCGCTATTTTGGTGTGCTACTGGTTCTTTGGCTAAGAGCACACCGTTTACAGCACTGTAGTCGCTGCCGAAGGCTGCGAAGGCTGCGAAGGGTTGCGGAGCAACCCGTTATTCTGAATTTCACGCGACCCTCAACGCAGCCTTCGGCAGCGACTACAGGGCTTGTGCAGCGGGCTTGCGCCACACACTCACCAGCCACGGCTGCTGGTCACGGGGCAAGCCCGCCGGGCGATAGTAGTGTTCAAGTTCGGCAAAACCGGCTGCCATCAGCATCGCACGCCAGTTCTCCAGATCGTGATAAGCGCCATAACGTTCACCGTTCCAGCCTTCACGGTTGTCGCCGCGAGGGTTGGAACTGAGCAGTACGCCCCCGGGTTTCAAGGTAGCGTGCAGCTTGCCCAGTACCTGGCCCAGTTCCTGGGTCGGCACATGGAACAACGAGGCGTTGGCAAAAATGCCGTCGAAGCGCTCAGCGGGCAAATCAAGCTTGAGAAAGTCCTGGTGCCACACTTCGCAGCCGCTGTCCTCGCGGGCCATTTGAGTGAAACGCTCGGTGCCGTCCAGCCCGACCGCGACATGGCCCAGCCGGGTGAAGGTTTGCAGGTCGCGACCCGGACCACAGCCAAAATCCAGAATCGAAAACGGCGAACTGCCCTGGATATGCCGCAGCAGAGCGTTGATGTTCTGGCTCACGTCGTGGTCGCGGGTGCCTTCACGGAAGCCTTCGGCACTCTGTTGATAGTGGCCAAGTGTGATGGCAGCAATCTGTTCGAGGGTCTTTGGATCGAGGGTCATCGCAGGCTCAGTCGGCGTCAGTCAGGCCGCCGACTATACCTCAGCGTTTGTTCAGTGCCAGGGCCAGGCGGTCGCCGCCGAGCTGAATCACGGCCACTAAAATCACCAGCAATACGATCACGGTCAACATCACTTGCGAGTCGAAGCGCTGATAGCCGTAGCGGTATGCAATGTCACCCAACCCGCCTGCACCGATCGCGCCAGCCATTGCCGAAGAGTTGATCATGGTCACCAGGGTGATGGTAAAACCGCCGACGATACCGGGTAAGGCTTCGGGCAACAGCACATGCCAGATGATGTGATGACGCTTGCAGCCCATCGCCTGGGCGGCTTCGATTAATCCGTGATCAACTTCGCGCAGGCTGACTTCGGCAATCCGGGCAAAAAACGGTGTAGCCGCGATGGTCAGTGGTACGACTGCAGCCCAGACCCCGTAGGTAGTGCCTACAATCAGGCGGGTAAACGGGATCAGCGCCACCATCAAAATCAGAAAGGGAATTGAGCGAAACAGATTCACGAACGCCCCCAATGCCTTGTTCAGCGCCGGGGCTTCATAAATGCCACCCTTGCCGCTGGTGACCAGAATCACCGCCAGCGGAATACCCAGGATCAGCGCGATCAGCGAAGACACACCGACCATCAAGAAGGTGTCGATCACCCCCTGCCATAAACGATCAAATCCCATAACCCACCACCTCGACCTGTTGTGCCCATTGACCGGCGCGCTTGCGCAGTTCGTCCACGCCCAGGGACGTGCTGGTCACGCTGAGCAGCAGTTGGCCCAGGGCATGGCCCTGGATGTGCTCGACACCGCCGTGCAGCAGTCGCACCTGCCCACCCAGGGCGCTGAACAACGCGCCAAGATCCGGCTCTTGCGCCTGGTTGCCGGTGAAGCGCAGACGCAGGATCACGCTGGATTGCGAAGACAGCGGTTGCGCGCAAATACGCTTTTGCAGGGCTTCGGGCAGGGTGTCTTGCAGCGGCGCGAGCAGGGTTTTGCTGACATCGTGCTGCGGGTCGCCAAACACTTGCCACACCGGCCCTTGCTCCACCACCCGGCCTTGCTCAAGCACCACTACGCGGTGGCAAATATCCCGAATCACAGCCATTTCATGGGTGATGAGGATGATGGTCAGGCCCAGGCGCTGATTGATTTCGCGCAGTAAGCCCAGAATCGACTGCGTGGTTTCGGGGTCCAGCGCCGAGGTGGCTTCGTCGCAGAGCAGAATCGCCGGGTCGTGAACCAGCGCCCGGGCAATGCCGACACGCTGTTTCTGCCCGCCCGAGAGCTGCGCCGGGTAGGCCGTGTGCTTGCCTTGCAGGCCGACCAGCTCCAGCAGTTCGCGGACTTTCTGCTCGCGTTGCAGCTTGGGAACCCCCGCCACCTTGAGCGGCAGTTCGACGTTCTGCCACACGGTCTTGGCTGACATCAGGTTGAAGTGCTGGAAAATCATGCCGATCTTGCGCCGCAGCGCGACCAGTGTGTCTTCGTCAAAACCGGCGATATCCACCTGGTCAATCAGCACGCGTCCGCTGCTGGGGTGTTCGAGGCGGTTGATGGTACGAATCAGCGACGACTTGCCCGCGCCGCTGCGGCCAATAATGCCGAAAATTTCCCCCCGTTGAATCGCCAGGTCGATGCCTTTGAGGGCATCCACCGGGCCCTGGCGGCCCTCATAGGTTTTGCCGATACCGATAAAACGCACATGGGCGTGGCTCAGCTCGGGGTGCAGCTCGGTGTGGTTCGCGCTGGGCTGCGGCTGATCGAGCCGCTCGCGAGCAATGGCCACGCTCATGATCAGCCTCCCCAGCCGGGTTGGTACAGGTTGCCGTAGGTCTTATCCAGTTGGGCCTTGACCACGGGGGAGTGCTGATAAATGTCGATGAACTTGGCCAGGCGCGGGTCGTCCTTGTTTTTAGGCTGGATCACGAACTGAATCACGTACTCGGGGTGATCGATGCCGTCGAACAGCAACGCCGACTCGGCATCAAAGGTCTTGGCCAGGCGGATGTAGGCAGGGTAGCCCTGAACCAGATCGGCATCGTCGTAGGCACGCACCAGTTGCACGGCTTCAACCTGCAGGATTTTGATCTTCTTCGGGTTGGCGATGATGTCTTCTTCGGTGGCCTTGTAGCCGACGCCGGGCTTGAGGGTAATCAACCCGGCCTTGGCCAGCAGTTGCAGGCCGCGCCCGCTGTTGATCGGGTCGTTGGCGATGGCGACAGTGGCGCCTTCAGGCAAGGCGTCGAGGCTTTTGTATTTTTTCGAATACAGGCCCACGTTGTTGATGATGCCTTTGGCGTAAGGCGTCAGGTCAAACCCGGCAGCGGCCTTGGCGTTTTCCAGAAAGGGGATGTGCTGGAAGTAGTTCACGTCGATATCGCCGCTGGCCAGGCTGACGTTAGGTGCGATCCAGTCGGTGAACTCCACCAGTTCGACCTTGAGCCCTTGCTTGTCGGCCTCGGCCACTGCGGTTTCCAGCGGGATGGCGAAAGCGGCGGTGGTGCCGACCTTGAGGGGCTTGTCGGCTGCGTGGATGAGGCCGCTAAACAGCCCGAGGGCCAGAACCAGTGCGTGTTTTTTGTTCATGGTGTTTTCTCAGTCAAATAGTCGGAATTCGAACCCTGTAGTCGCTGCCGAAGGCTGCGAAGGGTTGCTCCGCAACCCGTTTTCTCGAAATCCCCGCAGGCCTGATCGCAGCCTGCGGCAGCGACTACAGGTCTTGATATCTGTAAGCCGCGCCGGTATGGCGTTGTGGCAAGTGCGCATCCCCGTCGACAAACAGCTTTTGCCGCAGGCTGCCGGTGTCATAAGCGGTTTTATAGGAGCCCCTGCGTTGCAGTTCGGGGACCACCAGGTCGATAAAATCGACGTAGCTTTCAGGGGTGACGATGCGGGTCAGGTTGAAGCCATCGAGGCCGGTTTCTGCGATCCACGACTCCAGTTCATCAGCCACGTGTTCCGGCGAACCCACCAGGGTGATGTAGCGCCCGCCCAGTGCGTGCTGTTCGAGCAACTTGCGCCGGGTCCAGTCGTTGTTTTGCAGCACTTTGGTCGCCGACTGGATCGCGTTGCTCTTCACGTACTGGATCGGCTCGTCCAGCTCATAGTCGGCAAAGTCGATGCCCGTGGAGCTGGAAAAGTGCGCCACTCCCGCTTCGGCGCTGGCATAGCGCAAGTACTCGTCACGCTTTGCCTGCGCCTGTGCCTCGGTCGGTGCAACGATCACATTGAGGCCCATGAACAATTTGATGTCGTCAGGGTTGCGACCCGCCGCCACGGCGCTGGCGCGAACCTTGTCGACCTGGGCTTTGGTGGCGGCCTTGGTCTGGCCACTGATAAACACGCACTCGGCATGGCGCCCGGCAAATACCAGCCCGCGATCCGAGCTGCCCGCCTGAAACAGGACCGGGGTGCGCTGGGGCGACGGCTCGCAGAGGTGATACCCCTCCACCTGATAGAACTCACCGTCGTGTTTGACCTTGTGAACCTTGTCGGGCCGGGCGTAGATGCGCTGCACCGGGTCATTGATCACGGCGTCGTTTTCCCAGCTGCCTTCCCAGAGCTTGTAAAGCACTTGCAGGTACTCATCGGCCTGATCGTAGCGACGGTCGTGCTCGACTTGCTCGGTCAGGCCCATGGCCTTGGCAGCGCTGTCGAGGTAGCCAGTGACAATATTCCAGCCGACGCGGCCGCGGGTCAGGTGATCCAGAGTCGACATGCGGCGCGCGAATAAATACGGGGTTTCGTAGGTCAGGTTGGCGGTCAGGCCAAAGCCGAGGTTTTTGGTGACGGCAGCCATCGCCGAAACCAGCAGCAGCGGGTCGTTGACCGGCAACTGGATCGCCTCTTTGAGGGGGACATCAACCGACTGTTGATAAACGTCGTACACGCCCACGATGTCAGCGATGAACAGCCCGTCAAACAGTCCTCGTTCCAATAGCTGAGCCAGCTCTGTCCAGTACTCCAGGGTGTTGAAGGTGGTCGAGTTGTCCCGTGGGTGCGTCCACAGCCCGTGATTGATATGGCCAATGCAGTTCATGTTGAAGGCATTGATCAGGATCTTCTTTTTACTCATCAAATGGTCCCCCGCAGTGGCGGGTTGGCATCGTTGAGGTAGTAGTTGCCCACGGCGTGGTACTTCCAGCGCACCGGGTCATGCAGCGTATGGACCCGGGCATTGCGCCAGTGGCGGTCGAGACCGTGTTCGGCCAGGGTGGCCTGGCTGCCCGCCAGTTCGAACAGAGTGCTGCCCGCGGCCAGGGAAATTTCAGTGCTCAGGGCTCGCGCCTCAGCGATGGCTATCGAGGCGGCTGCCACGGTGCTGGCGCTGGTGTCGGTCTGGGCGCTGTCGAGGAATTCCCCGGCCCGCTCCAGCAGGGCCTCGGCAGCATGCAGGCGTACACTCAAGTGGCCGAAGCTTTTCAGGGTCAGGGGGTCTTCGCTGGCGATATCGGTGGTGGCGTCGATCCAGGGCCGGGTTTTGGTACGCACAAAATTCAGGGCGTCTTCAAAGGCGGCGCGGGCAATACCGGTGTCGATGGCCGCGTGCAGAATCTGCGCCAGCGGGCCAACCGGGGTCGGACGCTCGAAGGCGCTTTGAAACGGGATCACGTCCTGAGCGGCGACCGATACGTTGTCGAATACCACCGAGCCGCTGCCCGTGGTGCGCTGGCCAAAGCCGCTCCAGTCGTCGATCACGCTCAGGCCGTCGCTGTCGCGGTGGACAAATGCCAGGTGCTGGATACCGTTATCGTCCACCACCGAGGTAGGAATCCGCTGCGCATACAGTGCGCCGGTGGCGTAGAACTTGCGGCCGGTGATGCGATAGCCGTGTTCGGCCTTGGCCAAGTGGGTGGTGCGATCGTGTGCAGTCTTGGTGCCGATTTCGGCCAGGGCATTGCCGAAGCGTTGCCCGGCCAGCACTTCGGCATACAGCCGCTGCTTTTGCTCGTGAGTGCCATTGACCCGAAGAACTTCAAGGGCATAAAAGTGATTCTGCGGGATTTGCCCCAGCGAGGCATCGGCCGCAGCGATCAACGCGATAACCTGGGCCAGGGTGACATTGGACACACCGGCACCGCCGTAGGCCTTGGGCACGGTGATGCCCCACAGGCCGGTGTGGGAAAACAGTTCCAGCTCATCAAAAGGCAGGTGTCGCTCACGATCGCGCAGAGCGCTGTCGCGTTTGAAATGCGCCGCCAGCTCACGGGCTACGCTCAGGGCCTCGGCATCGCTGTGGATAACCGGGACCTGTTTGGATATCAGTGACATGGGTGTCTCCAGGGTCAGATCCAGGAATGCCGGGCAGGCAAGGTGCCGTTGAGGCGGTAAGCGCCAATGGCGTGGTACTTCCAGCGCACCGGGTCGTGCAGGGTATGCACCCGGGCGTTGCGCCAGTGGCGGTCGAGGTTGAATTCGGCAAGGGTGGCGCGGCTGCCGGCGAGTTCGAAGAGCTTTTCGCTGGCCAGCAACGACAGCTCGGTGGTCAACACTTTGGCCTCGGCCACGGCAATGGATGCGCGGGCAGCGGCGGGGGCGTCAATCGCGGCGGCGCTGACTTCGTCCAGCACGCGACCGGCTTTGCGCAGCAGGGCCTCGGCGGCGTGCAACTCAATGTGCAGCTTGCCGATGTCGGCGATCACGTAAGGGTCATCGCTGTTGCGTTCGACCTTGGCGTCGATCCACGGGCGTGAGCGTTCGCGCACAAAACTGATGGTGTCGGCGATGGCGCCCCGGGCAATGCCCAGATCGATGGCCGCCTGGATCAACTGCGACACCGCGCCTTGAATATTGGGCGCATCGTTGAGGCGCGAACTGTCGACCACCAGTTCGGCTTCAACTCGAACATTGTTGAGCAGTACGGTGCCGCTGGCGGTGGTGCGCTGACCAAATCCGGACCAGTCATCGACAACGCGCAAGCCCGGTGTGCCGCGACGTACAAAGGCCATGACCGGCTTGCCGTGATCGTTGATTGCCTTGACCGCAATCCAGTGGGCGAACAGGGCCCCGGTGGAATAAAACTTCTGACCGTTGATGACGAAATCGTCGCCATCGGCGGTGATCCGGGCCTTCAGGTCGAGGGTGTTTTTGCTGCCGCGTTCCGGACCTGCATTGCCGATGCGCCAGCCTTGCAGCACGCTGGCGAACAGTTGTTCTTTTTGCGCCTGGGTGGCCGTGGCAGCGATCAGGCTGAGAATGCCGACCTGATTCTGCGGGATCTGCCCCAGCGCCGGATCGGCAGCCGAGATAATCGCGAACACTTCGGCCAGGGTCACGAATGACACCTTGGGCCCGCCAAACTCGCGACCAATGGAGATACTTCCCAGGCCACTACGGGTAAAGGCTTCTATATGCGACCACGGCAGCTTGCGTTGCTGGTCGCGTTTGCCCGCGTGTTCCCGTGCGCTGGCAGCCAGCGCTCGGGCGGCTTCAAGGGCTTCGTTGTCGGTGCGCAGAACCTGCGCTGCCAGCAACAGAGGCGCGACATCCTGGTCGCTTTGCAGGTGTGCATTGGCCAGATTGGACATTAGTACCGCTCCTTGGCTGCACTCAATGCCCTGGCGTTATGCACAAGGGTGATTGTTTTACGGACCATACCTACCTCACGTTTCATGGGAGCGCCGCTTGAGCGGCGCGGATAAAAGCAGAGAGTCCGGTGGTCCGGTCTATATACCCTAATCGAGTATAAAAATTAAAAGAACTAACTTTTAGGAATATGAATAGATGATTCCATTGCGTCCCCGGCCCTAGCTGCGCCAGTCGGGGTGTGTCTCTGCCGCGTGCAGTGCCTCCCGTGGTGTGGGCTTTAGATAGCGTTTTGCAGCGCCTACCTTGAGTATTCGTGCGGGCGCCCAGCGCGAATTGTTGCCTGCACGGTCGATCACGCAGTAGGTGACTTCCAGTTTGGAGTCTTCGCCGGCTTCCTGAATGATGTGTGGGGGGACGAACACGCCCACAGGCTTGTCGATATCCACCTGGCGCAGTTTGGGCAGGTCCAGGCGTACGTCGCCCCACAGCAGGGTGATCGCGTCTTCGCAGGCCATGTTGCGGTAGGGCTCGATGGTCACGGGTACGCCGCGTCTCATCTGGCTGGAGTTAACCCCGTAACGCTGGATAGGCTCGGGAATGATGAGTGGGGCGAGGCCCTGATTTTCATCGCCGACGGCTTCCCCGCCCGGGCAGTCAAGTTTGACAAATACCTTGAGCTGGGCAGAAACAGCAGGGGTACTGCCGATATGCATCACACGGTAATAAAGACGTGCCGAGCCACTTTGAATGAAACTTTCTGGCACTCTTAACAGCACAGGATGGCCAATGTCAGTGTTTAGAATTTTCTGCGAGGTTACATAACAGCCGTCCCAAAACAACTCGATGAGGTCCCCTTCCTCCATGTTTTTATAAGGTGTTATGGTGATAAGCAAATGTTCGGCGGCCCGTGCGCAGATCGTGTTTTTTTCAGGGTTGGAAAGTGCAGGAGGCGCAAGTTTGTTTATGCATGAGGTAAAGGGCATATATAAAAGATTCCTTTCTGGCTGGTCAGTGGGCGACAGGCGTCGCACAGGCGAGTTCCGGGCCTGGTGCCGTGTGATGCAGGGCCTGTGATGAATGTGGAGTGGTGGGCTGGTGTTAGCTGCACAGTAGGCGATCGATATATAACTACTTCAGTAAGTCAGCCGAGCCGGTTGTTTTATTAGATAAGAGCCTGGGAGTATGAGTGTCAAGGGAGAATGGAGTGCGTTTGAATGTCTTTGGGTTATTCGGAAATCTCCTACTGGTAGAGCGTGCAGGTAATGAAAGGCAAGTGCTAGTTGTTCGGTATTAGTGTCTGTGTGGTACTAAAAGTTATAGAGAGTCAGGTCCGAGAATGGAGGGCGTCTATTTTTATAGCTGTGAAGTGACCCGCGCTGTCGATAAATGGCACTCGTTCAATCAGCAAGGACCAGTGCCATCAAGTTTTTTGGCATTTTTACTATTAATTTCACACGCCTTTTGCATAATCATTGCGCGCGAGGCAGTCGGTTTGCCCGCTTTGTGATGTCCAGCATCAGCCAAATCTCATGGAAGCCCACTCAAATGGCAACAGACCCTCAGTTGATTCCGCCTCTCCCCAAGTCCTCTCGCTTGCGCATGCGCTGGTATTACTGGTTATTGCTGCTTGGCGCATTGCTCTATGGATTGGCGTCGATCATGCATTGGGATGACCGCGGTGCATTGTGGGTGCTGGAGCGGTTTGAAAGCCCGTCTGAGCAGAACGAAAGTGTGTGGCTGCCTGACTACACGGCGGTGATTGATGCCAAGGTGCTGCCGGGGATGGAAAAGGACGAAGCATCAGATCTGGCTTATAACCCGCTGAGCAAAACGCTGTTTTCGGTGATGGGCAAGAATCCGTTCCTGGTGGAACTGACCCTTGATGGCGATGTGCTGCGTAAAATTCCGCTGGTGGGCTGGAGCAACCCCGAAGGCCTGACGGTGATGGAAAACGGTCTGCTGGCCATTGTTGACGAGCGTGAGCACATGCTGAGCATCGTTAATATCGATGCCGACACCAAAACCTTGAACATTGCCGACTTCCCCAAGTACGACCTGGGCCCGTCGAAAAACCAGAACAAGGCGTTTGAAGCCATTGCCTGGGATCCACGCCGCCAGCAGCTGTTGCTGGGTGAGGAGCGTCCACCGCAGTTGTTTGTATGGAAAAGCGATGGCGGCCAGGTACTCACCGGCAGCAAGCAAAAAGTACCCAGCGATGAACTGGATCTGCGCAATCTGTCTGCCCTGAGCATTGACCCGCGCACGGGGCACACACTGGTGCTGTCGGCTGATTCGCACATGCTCCTTGAACTTGATGAGCTGGGCGAGCAAGTCAGTTTCATGACCTTGCTCGGCGGTTTCAACGGTCTCAAGAACACCATTCCCCGGGCCGAAGGGGTCGCGATCGATGAGCACGGTACGCTCTACATGGTGAGCGAGCCGAACCTGTTTTATCGTTTCGAGAAAAAGGCCAGGTAACCAGCCGTCTTGCGCGCCAGACACGTTGTGTATTGAGGGTTAAGGTTGAGTTCAGGCAGTGGTGGTATTTCTCCTGCCTGATTTTTTAGAGTTCGACCTCAATGCGCCGTGTCAGCCGTCCTTTTGCTCTTGTTCTGGGTGTAATGCTCGTGGCTCTTGTGGCCGCCGGATTCGCCGCGCAACACTTTCGAATCTTTGAACGAGCCTGGTTTCAGGCCAGCCAGCTGTGGCAACCCGCCGATCCGGCTGCGATCAATCTGGGCGAGTACCGCGCCGTGCTGCAAGGCAAGGTGATCGAGGGACTTGAGGACGATGTGTCGGCCCTGACCTACGATCCGCTGCGCAAAAGCCTGTTCACCGTCACCAATAAAAAAGCCGAGCTGGTCGAGCTGTCCCTCGATGGTCGTCTCTTGCGGCGCATCGCGCTGGTCGGGTTTGGCGACGCCGAGGCCGTTGAGTTTATTGGCGAGAACACTTACGTCATCACCGATGAGCGTCAACAGCGGCTGATCAAGGTAAGGATCGATGACAGCACCCAGGTGCTGGATGCCAAAGATGCGGAGCAATTGACGCTGGGGATCAACCGGTTGGGCAACAAGGGCTTTGAAGGCCTGGCCTATGACTCTGTGGGCAAGCGCCTGTTTGTGGCAAAGGAGCGCGACCCGATGTTGATTTATGAGGTGCGCGGCTTTCCTCAGGCCAATGCGCAGCAACCTTACGCCACCCATGTGGTGACCAACCCGCGACGTGATGCGCGATTGTTTGTGCGGGATTTGTCGAGCTTGCAGTTTGACGAACGCACCGGGCACTTGCTGGCGCTGTCGGATGAGTCCAGGTTGTTGCTGGAGCTGGACCTGGAGGGGCGCCCGATCAGTGTGTTGTCGCTGAAAAAGGGCCGTCATGGCCTGAAAAAATCAGTACCGCAGGCAGAAGGTGTGGCCATGGACGAAGACGGGACGGTGTACGTGGTGAGTGAGCCGAATTTGTTTTACGTGTTCAAAAAAACCTGATTTGTAGTCGCTGCCGCAGGCTGCGATGGGTTTGGTGCGCCACTGCGACGCAGCGACCCTGCTTAAAAGCGAAGGCCCTGCGGTCCTTATCGCAGCCTGCGGCAGCGGCTACAAGTTTTGCAGTTACTTGCTCAGGGTTTTGACGCCTTCAGGCGTACCCAGCAACAGCAGGTCAGCCGGGCGGGCGGCGAACAGGCCGTTGGTCACGACGCCAACAATGGCGTTGATCTGACGCTCCAGCTCAACCGGGTTGATGATCTGCATGTTGAACACGTCGATGATGATATTGCCGTTGTCCGTCACCACGCCTTCGCGGTAGACCGGATCGCCACCCAGCTTGACCAGTTCGCGGGCCACGTGGCTGCGGGCCATCGGGATCACTTCAACCGGCAGCGGGAACGCCCCCAGTACCGGAACCAGTTTGCTGGCGTCGGCGATGCAGATAAAGGTCTTGGCCACGGCCGCCACGATCTTCTCGCGGGTCAGGGCTGCGCCACCGCCTTTGATCAGGTTCAGGTTTTCGTCGCTTTCATCGGCGCCATCAACGTAGAACTCCAGGTCGCTGACAGTGTTCAGCTCATACACCGGAATGCCGTGGCCCTTGAGGCGGGCAGCGGTGGCTTCCGAGCTGGCCACGGCGCCGTCGAATGCGCCCTTGTGCTGGGCCAGGGCGTCGATGAAGCAGTTGGCCGTGGAGCCGGTGCCGACCCCGACGATGCTCTTGTCATCCAGTTTTGGAAGGATGAAGTCGACTGCAGCCTGGGCTACGGCCTGTTTGAGTTGATCCTGGGTCATGCGGGCTCCGGGGCGGGAAGGTTAAACAAACAGAAGGGCGCAAGTATAACCCAAGCATGTAAAACCTTTGGATTCGTATGGTCGCCCGCGTAAACGCTGGGGTAGACTCCTTGGTCCCTGCCAACCCGCCCAGTGAAGCTTTCCGATGCTCGAACAGTACGTTAAGAAGATCCTAAACTCGCGTGTTTATGACGTTGCCGTAGAAACCCCGTTGCAGCTGGCCAACCAGCTGACCGAGCGGTTGGGCAACCAGATTTGGCTCAAGCGTGAAGATTTGCAGCCGGTGTATTCGTTCAAGATTCGTGGGGCTTACAACAAGCTGATGCACTTGAGCGACGCCGAGCGCGCTTGCGGTGTGGTCACGGCCTCTGCTGGCAACCACGCCCAGGGCCTGGCCCTGGCGGCCAAGGTACTGGGTGTCAAAGCCACTATCGTCATGCCGAAAACCACTCCTGAGATCAAGGTCGAAGGCGTGCGTTCCCGTGGCGGCATTGTGGTGCTGCACGGCGATTCCTTCCCGGAAGCCCTGGCCTACTCGCTGCAACTGGTTGAGCAAAAAGGCTACGTCTACGTCCATCCCTACGATGACCCGCACACCATTGCCGGGCAGGGCACCGTGGCGATGGAAATTCTGCGCCAGCACCCGGCGCCGCTGGATGCGATTTTCGTCCCGGTGGGCGGTGGCGGGCTGATTGCCGGTATTGCGGCGTACGTGAAATATCTGCGTCCGGATATCAAGATCATTGGTGTCGAGCCCGATGACTCCAACTGCCTGCAAGCTGCGATGGCGGCAGGCGAGCGCGTAGTGCTGCCAACGGTGGGGATTTTTGCCGACGGTGTTGCTGTGGGCCAGATTGGCCAGTACACGTTCGACATCTGCAAAGACTATGTGGATGAAGTGATCACCGTCAGTACTGACGAGATCTGTGCGGCAATCAAGGATATCTTCGACGATACCCGCTCGATCACCGAACCTGCCGGCGCGTTGGGTGTGGCCGGGATCAAGAAGTACGTTGAGCAGCGGGGCGTGCGTGGCCAGACTCTGGTGGCGATCGATTCCGGGGCCAACGTCAACTTCGATCGTTTGCGCCATGTGGCCGAGCGTGCAGAGCTGGGTGAAGGCCGCGAAGCCATCATCGCCGTGACGATTCCAGAAGAAGCAGGCAGCTTCAAGGCGTTTTGCCAGGCCATCGGCAAGCGTCAGATCACCGAATTCAACTACCGCTACCACACCGGCAGCGAAGCGCACATTTTCGTGGGTGTGCAGACTCATCCTGAAAACGACCCGCGCAGCGCACTGCTGGCCAGCCTGACAGAGCAAGGCTTTCCGGTGGTCGACCTGACCGAGAACGAACTGGCCAAGCTGCACATCCGCCATATGGTGGGCGGGCATGCGGCGAAGGTCAGTGATGAGTTGCTGTTCCGTTTCGAGTTTCCGGAGCGTCCGGGTGCGCTGTTCAACTTCCTGAACAAGCTGGGCGGGCGCTGGAATATTTCGATGTTCCACTACCGCAACCACGGTGCGGCCGATGGTCGGGTCATGGCTGGCCTGCAAGTGCCTGCCGACGAACGCCATCTGGTGCCGGCGGCACTGGCTGAAATCGGTTATCCGTATTGGGATGAGAGCGATAACCCGGCCTATCAGCTGTTTCTTGGCTGATAGCCGCTACGCTGATTGAACGGCTCAAGGGATTAACATATGGAAACGTTCACAGCGTTAAAACTGCTGCATGGCGTGTCGACACTGCTGCTGTTTGTCAGCGCCATTGCCTTGCTGGTCCTGGTGATTCGTCGTTGGCGTGCAGGGGACAAGAACCTGTCGGGCGGGCTGGTGCAGCGGCCCTGGAGCTTTGTCTGGGCGTTGATGGGGGTGTGCTTGCTGGCGTTGCCGGTCAGTGGCTGGTTTCTGGTGCACTTGGCCGGTTGGCCCCTGAGCCAATTGTGGTTACTGGCGGGCAGCTGTTTGTATGTGCTTGGCAGCTTGAGCTGGTTGTGGCTGGTGGTGCGCCTCAACCGGCTGCGGTTGGGACGAATGGCCAGGTATCCGGGCTTTACGCTGGTTTTGGCGATTTTTTGTGCCGTCTGCTTTATCGCCATTGCCGGGCTGATGGGCGCCAAGCCGGTTTAAGCACACTTGCTTGTGTGGGCGCGGGCAAGCCCGCTCCCACACAGGTTGTGTGTCAGTCGCGCAGCGAGATGACTTCCCAGCCACGCTTGATGGCCTCGGCTCGCAAGTTTGGATCAGGGTCCACCGCCACCGGATGGTCAACCTGCTCCAGCAACGGCAAGTCGTTCATCGAGTCGCTGTAGAAGTAGCTGTCTTCAAGGCTGTAGCCGTTTTCGGCCATCCAGCGGTTCAGGCGTGTGACCTTGCCTTCACGGAAGCACGGTACGTCGGTGCTGCGTCCGGTGTAGCGGCCATCGACGATTTCGCACTCGGTGGCAATCAGATGTTCCACGCCAAGTTTCTGGGCAATGGGGGCCGTGACCACGCGGTTGGTGGCGGTGATGATCACCAGCGTGTCGCCTGCTTCACGGTGCTTGGCAAGCAGGGCCTGGGCCTTGGGCAGCATCAGGCCGTCGATGCAGTCGCGCATGAACTCGCGGTGCCACTGATCCAGTTGCGCCATGTCATGGCGGCCAAAGATTTCCATGCTGAAATTAAGATAGGCAGCGTTGTCGAGCTTGCCGGCCAGGTAATCCTGGTAGAACTCGTCGTTGCGCGCCTTGTAGGCGTCGCCATCGAGAATGCCCCGTTGGCACAGGTAGTCGCCCCAGGCGTGATCGCTGTCACCGCCCAGAAGGGTGTTGTCCAAGTCGAATAAAGCCAGACGCATTGAGGTTACCCGTTGAGTTGCCTGAGAAAAGGCCACAAGAATACGGTCTTTTAATAAGAGTGCACATAAGGCAGGAAGGCGCGTTGCTGCTTTCACAACCTTTGTGGAACAATGCGGTGACATGCGTTTGCGAGGTTGTTGCCGTGATCGACCCCGATGGTTTCCGCCCTAATGTCGGGATTATTCTGACAAATGACGCTGGTCAGGTACTTTGGGCTCGCCGTATCAATCAAGACGCCTGGCAGTTTCCACAGGGAGGCATCAACCCTGATGAGACGCCGGAAGACGCCTTGTACCGTGAGCTGAACGAAGAAGTTGGCCTTGAACGCGAAGATGTAGAAATACTCGCCTGCACGCGAGGCTGGTTGCGTTATCGTTTGCCGCAACGACTGGTGCGTACCCACAGCCAACCGCTGTGTATCGGCCAGAAGCAAAAGTGGTTTTTGCTGCGCCTGGTCTCTAACGAGCAACGGGTGCGGATGGATTTGACCGGTAAACCGGAGTTCGATGGCTGGCGTTGGGTCAGTTATTGGTACCCGTTGGGCCAGGTGGTGACATTCAAGCGCGAGGTCTACCGTCGCGCTCTCAAAGAGCTTGCCCCGCGCCTTTTAACGCGCGCCTGACACGGAGTTCGACCCCGAGCCATGCTCAATACGCTGCGCAAGATCGTCCAGGAAGTTAACTCCGCCAAGGATCTCAAGGCGGCGTTGGGGATTATTGTGTTGCGCGTCAAAGAGGCCATGAGCAGCCAGGTCTGCTCGGTCTATTTGCTTGATCCAGAGACCAACCGCTTTGTCCTGATGGCCACCGAGGGCTTGAACAAGCGCTCGATCGGCAAAGTCAGCATGGCGCCCAACGAAGGCCTTGTGGGCCTTGTGGGCACCCGTGAAGAGCCTCTGAACCTCGAAAACGCCGCCGATCACCCGCGCTATCGCTACTTTGCCGAAACCGGAGAGGAGCGCTATGCCTCTTTCCTGGGTGCGCCGATCATCCACCACCGCCGTGTGGTCGGGGTTCTGGTCATCCAGCAAAAGGAGCGTCGCCAGTTCGATGAGGGTGAAGAAGCCTTCCTGGTGACCATGAGCGCCCAGTTGGCAGGGGTTATTGCCCATGCCGAAGCCACGGGGTCGATTCGCGGCCTGGGCCGTCAGGGCAAGGGTATTCAGGAAGCCAAGTTCGTCGGCGTGCCGGGCTCTCCGGGTGCGGCGGTGGGTACTGCCGTCGTCATGTTGCCTCCGGCGGATCTGGACGTGGTGCCCGACAAAGCCATCACCGATATTCCTGCCGAAATCGCGCTGTTCAAAACAGCCCTCGAAGGCGTGCGCAACGACATGCGCGCCGTGTCGAAAAAACTCGCCACGCAGTTACGCCCCGAAGAGCAGGCGCTGTTCGACGTGTACCTGATGATGCTCGACGATGCGTCGCTGGGCAGCGAAGTCAAAAATGTCATCAAGACCGGTCAGTGGGCCCAGGGCGCGCTGCGTCAGGTGGTGACTGATCACGTCAACCGTTTTGAATTGATGGACGACGACTACCTGCGCGAACGGGCGTCGGATGTGCGCGACCTCGGTCGTCGCCTGCTGGCCTACTTGCAGCATGATCGCCAGCAGAGCATGGTCTACCCCGACAACACCATTCTGGTCAGCGAAGAACTGACCGCCACCATGCTCGGCGAAGTGCCTGAGGGCAAGCTGATCGGCCTGGTGTCGGTACTGGGTTCGGGCAACTCCCACGTGGCCATTCTGGCACGGGCCATGGGCATTCCTACGGTCATGGGCCTGGTCGATCTGCCGTACTCCAAGGTCGACGGCATCCAGATGATCGTCGATGGCTATCACGGCGAGGTCTACACCAACCCCAGCGAAGTGTTGCGCAAGCAATACGCCGAGGTTGTCGAAGAAGAACGCCAGTTGTCCCTGGGGCTGGACGCCCTGCGCGAGCTGCCGTGCATCACCCCGGACGGGCATCGCATGCCGCTGTGGGTCAACACCGGCCTGCTGGCCGATGTGGCGCGTGCGCAGCAGCGTGGCGCCGAAGGCGTAGGTCTGTACCGCACCGAAGTGCCGTTCATGATCAACCAGCGCTTTCCAAGCGAAAAGGAGCAGCTGGCGATTTATCGCGAGCAACTCGCCGCCTTCCATCCGCAACCGGTGACGATGCGCAGCCTGGACATTGGCGGCGACAAGTCACTGTCGTACTTCCCGATCAAGGAAGACAACCCGTTCCTCGGCTGGCGCGGGATTCGCGTCACCCTCGACCACCCTGAAATCTTTCTGGTTCAGGCCCGGGCCATGCTCAAGGCCAGTGAAGGCCTGAACAACCTGCGCATTTTGCTGCCGATGATCTCCGGCACCCATGAGCTCGAAGAGGCCCTGCACCTGTTGCACCGTGCCTGGGGTGAAGTGCGTGACGAAGGGACCGACGTGCCGATGCCGCCCATCGGCGTGATGATCGAAATCCCGGCGGCGGTCTATCAGACCAAGGAGCTGGCGCGCCAGGTGGACTTCCTGTCGGTGGGTTCCAACGACCTGACTCAATACCTGCTGGCCGTGGACCGTAACAACCCACGGGTCGCGGATTTGTACGACTACCTGCACCCGGCCGTACTGCAAGCCCTGCAATCGGTCGTGCGCGACGCCCACGCTGAAGGCAAGCCGGCGAGTATCTGCGGTGAAATGGCCGGTGATCCGGCGGCTGCGATTCTGCTGATGGCGATGGGTTTTGACAGCCTGTCGATGAACGCCACCAACCTGCCAAAAGTGAAGTGGATGCTGCGCCAGGTCAGCCTGAGCCGCGCCAAGGAACTGTTGGCTGAAGTGATGACCATCGACAACCCGCAGGTTATTCGCAGCACCATCCACCTGGCCCTGAAAAATATGGGTCTGACGCGGATGATGAACCCGGCGGCAATCAAGCCGTATTGAGAAGCGGCCACGTGTGGGAGCGGGCTTGCTCGCGATAGATTCAACTCGGTCAATCAGTCAGACCGTGGTGTCTGTATCGCGAACAAGTCCGCTCCCACAGGGTTTATGCCCTCAGGCTTCTATCCTCACTTCCCCCAGCCGCCCCCCGAGCGGTCCGAAGCTGTGCTCCACCACCAACCTTGAACCGTCAGCATTGATGATCAGCGCCGTGCTGGCGCGAGTGCCGTAGCTGGGACTGGCAATGAACACACTCGACAGCAGGCTTTCTGTGGCCAGCCCCACACCGGTATCCGGCAGTTCGCTAAAGGGTGCGGTTTGCGAATCTTTGAGCAAGGCCAGCAGGGCTTGCGGTTGCGGGTCGTCGAGTACCTCGGCCAGCGCTGCCTTGGCCTTCATCAGCTTGGGCCAGGGAGTGTCGAGCCCGGCATTCGACAATCCATAAATACCTTCGCTCAGCGGCTGTGGCGCCAGGTCTTTGGAGTTGAAGTGCCAGAGTTGATCGCGGGTGCCCAAAAGCAGGTTAAAGCCGGCATATTCGACGGAACGTCGCCCAACTTGCGTGAAGTACTCTGCAATGGACTGGTTGCCGGTCAAGAAGTCCGCCACCAATTCACCTCGTGAACGCCGCGAAGGTGGCTTGTGGGGTTCGCGGATATTGGTCAGTGCCGCAAAGCGCCCGTCAGCACCAATCCCCAGCCAGGTTCCGCCCGCCTCAAGGTCGCGGCCAGCATACACCTGGGGCGCATTGGCCCATTGGGCAAAGGGTTTGGCGGGGCGCGCATAAAACTCATCGCGGTTGGCCGCAACGACCAAAGGCTGTGCATGGCCGGGGCGCCAGGCGAAGACAATCAGACACATGGGCAGTCCTTAATGTTTTTTTAATCACTCTACTTATAGATTGCTCAGGCCGGTCGCGCCATACCACTGCAGCGCAGTGGAGCCAAAGCCCTTGCTCCGTTACCATGCGGATCAAATTTGGGGGGCGTCATGGAATTTCTGCTCTATCTGGTGCTGGGAGGTTTTGCGGGCGTGCTGGCCGGGCTGTTCGGGGTCGGTGGCGGAATAATCATCGTGCCGGTGCTGGTGTTCAGCTTCACCTTGCAGGGTTTTGACAGCGAGGTGCTGACCCATCTGGCCGTGGGTACGTCATTGGCCACGATCATTTTTACCTCGATCAACTCGATTCGTGAGCACAACCGCAAAGGCGCCGTGCGCTGGCCGCTGTTTGTCTGGATGACACTGGGCATTCTGATAGGCGCGGGTATTGGTGCGATCACGGCAGAAGCGATTGCCGGTCCTCACTTGCAGAAAATTATTGGCGTGTTCGCCCTGCTGATTGCCGTGCAAATGGCCCTGGGGTTGCAGCCCAAGGCCAGCGGCACGGTGCCGGGCAAGTTCGGTCTGACCCTGGCGGGCACCGTGATTGGCTGGGCTTCGGCGATTTTCGGCATCGGTGGTGGTTCGCTGACCGTGCCATTCCTGGCTGGCGCAGTGTGCCGATGCAGCAAGCCGTAGCCACCTCGGCGGCCTGCGGATTGCCGATTGCGCTGGTGGGTGCATTAAGTTTCATGATCATTGGCTGGCATAACCCCGACCTGCCCGCGCATAGTCTCGGTTTTGTCTACTTGCCAGCGCTGCTCGGGATTGCCCTGACCAGCATGTTTTTCGCCCGTTTTGGTGCGCGACTGGCCCACAAGCTTTCGCCACGCCTGCTGAAACGGCTGTTTGCCGCACTGTTGTTCTGTGTCGGTTTGAGTTTCCTGATCTAACAAGGAGTCGCAATGCTGCCTTACCCGCAGATTGACCCGGTGGCACTGGCCATCGGACCGCTGAAAATCCATTGGTATGGCTTGATGTACCTGATCGGCATTGGCGCTGCCTGGCTGATCCTGTCGCGACGCCTTAACCGCTTCGACCCGACCTGGACCAAGGAGAAACTCTCCGACCTGGTGTTCTGGGTGGCCATGGGCGTGATTGTCGGGGGTCGTTTGGGCTATGTGCTGTTTTACGACCTGAGCGCCTACATCGCCAACCCGCTGCTGATTTTTGAAGTGTGGAAAGGCGGCATGGCGTTCCACGGTGGCCTGATCGGCGTGATGCTGGCTGTCTGGTGGTTCGGCAAGCGCAACGGCAAATCGTTCTTCCAGATCATGGACTTTATCGCCCCTGTGGTGCCGATTGGCCTGGGTGCGGGGCGTATCGGCAACTTCATCAACGCCGAACTGTGGGGCAAGGCCAGTGATGTGCCGTGGGCGATGATCTTCCCTACCGACCCGCAGCAACTGGCGCGCCATCCGTCGCAGCTTTATCAGTTTGCGCTGGAAGGTGTGGCACTGTTCCTGATTCTTTGGCTGTACTCGCGTAAACCTCGGCCAACCATGGCGGTGTCCGGGATGTTCGCCCTGTTCTACGGCATCTTCCGCTTTATCGTCGAATTCGTCCGTGTACCGGATGCCCAGCTAGGCTATCTGGCGTTCGGCTGGGTGACGATGGGGCAAATTCTCTGCATTCCGATGATCGCGGGCGGCCTGTTCCTGATCTGGTGGGCTTACCACCGCGATCCAGCGGCTAACAAAGCTGCGCTTTAAATTCGAATCGCAGGGCGCACAACGCCCTGCATTCAAACGGTAGGAAAACCATGAAGCAATATCTCGACCTCGTTGCCAACGTCATCAAAAACGGCACCCTGCAAGCCAACCGCACCGGCGTGAAGACCATCAGTCTGCCCGGCGCCATGTTGCGCTATGACCTCAAGGAAGGCTTCCCGGCCATCACCACCCGACGCATGGCGTTCAAATCTGCCATTGGCGAGATGTGCGGCTTCCTGCGTCCGGTCAACAGCGCCGCCGATTTCCGTGCGCTGGGTTGCAAGGTGTGGGACCAAAACGCCAACGAAAACGCCCAGTGGCTGGCCAACCCGTTCCGCCAGGGTGAAGACGACCTGGGCGAAATCTACGGCGTGCAATGGCGCAAATGGCCGGCTTACAAGCAAATCGAGCGCAGCAACCAGGCGGCTATCGAGTTGTGCCTGAGCCAGGGCTATCGCCAGATTGCCGAAGGTGAAGAAGACGGTCAGGCCTACGTGGTGCTGTACAAAGCCATTGATCAGGTGCGCCAGTGTGTCGACACCATCATCAATGACCCGGGCAGCCGCCGTATTCTGTTCCACGGCTGGAACTGTGCCCAGCTCGACGAAATGGCCCTGCCGCCGTGCCATTTGCTGTATCAGTTCCACCCGAATGTCGAGACCAGGGAAATTTCCCTGACTCTGTACATCCGTTCCAACGACCTGGGCCTGGGCACACCGTTCAACCTGACCGAAGGTGCTGCACTGCTGAGCCTCATCGGCCGTCTGACCGGGTACACGCCACGTTGGTTCACCTACTTCATCGGCGATGCCCATGTGTATGAAAACCACCTGGACATGCTCAATGAGCAACTGACCCGTGAACCGTTCCCGATGCCTAAACTGGTGATCTCGGATCGCGTGCCGGAATTCGCCAAGACGGGCGTGTATCAGCCGGAGTGGCTGGGCCTGATCGAGCCGAGCGACTTCAGCCTCGAAGGCTATCAGCACCACGCGCCAATGACCGCGCCGATGGCGGTGTAAACCCTCAACGCCAACCCTGTAGTCGCTGCCGCAGGCTGCGACCGAGCCCGAAGGGGTCGCGCTTTTTCAAGAGCGAAGGTCCTTCGGCCCTTGTCGCAGCCTGCGGCAGCGGCTACAGGGTGGTGTCAATGCCCGTGGCTTCTGCCTACATGGCTGGGTTCGCCTTCCGGCGTGCTGACCGATCCGCTGACTTCCAGCTGCTGCAAAATTCCGCAATGTTCCCCGTTCGGCCCTTCGCCACACCGTTGGCGCAGGTCGAGCAGTTGTGTCTGCAAGGCCAGCAAGCCGTCGATCCGTGCCTTGACGTGATGAATATGCTCGTCGATCAGCGCGTTCACGCTTTCGCACTGGTCCTGCGGGCTGTCGCGCAGGTTGAGCAGGCTGCGGATTTCTTCGAGGGTCATGTCCAGGCTGCGGCAATTGCGGATGAACGTCAGGCGCTCCACGTGGGCCTGGGTGTATAAACGGTAGTTGCCTTCACTGCGCGCGGGCTCCGGCAGCAACCCTTCGCGCTCGTAATAACGGATGGTTTCGACCTGACAATCGGTCAATTTAGCCAGTTCACCAATTTTCATCGCGTTTATCTCCGAAAGGTTGCTTGACCCTATAGTGGCTACAGGGTCTTTACTTGGCAACAGGCACCTTTTCCGGACGCAACCTGATGAGCGATTCCATTCACACCCCGCACAAGCACGACCACGATCATGGCAAAAAGCATGACCACGCCAGTCATGGCCACAGCTGCTGCTCGACCGCGGCGGGCCCCAGCGTGATCAAGCTCGGCGCTGCCCCTACGGCGGGGGCTCGGCTGAGCAACTTTCGCATCGAAGCAATGGATTGCCCCACCGAGCAAACGCTGATCCAGAACAAGCTGGGCAAGCTGGCGGGTGTGCAGCAGCTGGAATTCAACCTGATCAACCGGGTGCTGGGCGTGACCCACGACCTGCCGTCGACCGAACCGATTATCGCGGCGATCAAATCCCTTGGCATGGTGGCCGACCCCATTGAGTCCGGGGCAGAGGCGGCCCCGGCTGCGCCACCCGTCAAAAAACACTGGTGGCCGCTGGCGGTAGCCGGTGTGGGGGCACTGGCGGCGGAAGTCCTGCACTTCACCGATGCGGCGCCTACGTGGGTGATCGCGCTGGTGGCCTTGGTGTCGATCCTCAGCGGCGGCCTGACCACCTACAAAAAGGGCTGGATTGCCCTGAAAAACCTCAACCTGAATATCAATGCGTTGATGAGCATTGCGGTGACTGGCGCGGTGTTGATCGGTCAGTGGCCAGAAGCTGCCATGGTGATGTTCCTGTTTACCGTGGCTGAGTTGATCGAGGCCAAATCCCTCGACCGCGCACGCAATGCCATCAGCGGACTGATGCAAATGGCACCGGACAAGGCCACCGTGCAACAGGCGGATGGCAGCTGGATCGAGCTTGAGGTCAAAGACATCGCGCTTGGCGCCATTGTGCGGGTGCGCCCCGGCGAGCGGATTGGCCTGGACGGCGAAGTGATCGCGGGCAGTTCGACGATCGATCAGGCGCCGATCACCGGTGAAAGCCTACCCATCGAGAAGACAGTGGGCGATAAAGTCTTCGCGGGCACCATCAACCAGGCCGGTGCCCTGGAGTACCGGGTGACGGCAGCGGCCAACAACTCGACGCTGGCACGGATCATCCACGCCGTGGAGCAAGCCCAGGGCGCTCGGGCGCCAACCCAGCGCTTCGTCGACAGCTTCTCGAAAATCTATACCCCGCTGGTGTTCGTTTTCGCCTTGGCAGTGGCTGTGATTCCGCCCCTGTTCATGGGCGGCGTCTGGTTCGACTGGATCTATCGCGCACTGGTGCTGCTGGTCGTGGCCTGCCCGTGTGCGCTGGTGATCTCGACACCGGTCACCATCGTCAGCGGCCTGGCGGCAGCGGCCCGCAAGGGGATTTTGGTCAAGGGCGGTGTGTACCTGGAAAGCGGCCACAAACTCGACTTTCTGGCGCTCGACAAGACGGGCACCATCACCCACGGCAAACCGGTGCAAACCGATTACCTGCCCCTTGAACCGTTGGTCACCGACAGCGCCGTGTTGTTGGCCGCAAGCCTGGCCTCGCGCTCCGATCACCCGGTCTCACTGGCGGTCGCCACTGCGGCTGTGGATAAAAACCTGCAACTGAGCGCTGTGGATAACTTCGCCGCCCTGGCGGGTCGCGGTGTGCGTGGAGAGATAGACGGCAAGCTTTACCACTTGGGCAACCACCGACTGGTAGAGGAACTGGGCCTGTGCTCGCCTGCCCTTGAAGAAAAGCTGTTTGCCCTGGAAGAGCAGGGTAAAACAGTCATCTTACTGTGCGACAACTCAGGCCCGATGGCGCTTTTCGCGGTAGCAGACACCGTCAAGGAGACCAGCCGCGAAGCGATTCGGGAATTGCATGAGCTGGGCATCAAAACCTTGATGCTTACCGGCGACAACCCGCACACCGCCAGTGCCATTGCGGCCCAGGTCGGCATCGACGAAGCGCAAGGCAACTTGCTGCCGGAGGACAAGCTCAAGGCGATCGAAGCCCTGTATGCCAAGGGGCATCACGTGGGCATGGTGGGTGACGGAATCAACGACGCCCCCGCCCTGGCCCGCGCCGAGATTGGTTTTGCGATGGCTGCTGCGGGCACGGATACTGCGATTGAGACGGCCGATGTCGCCCTGATGGACGACGATCTGCGCAAGATCCCGGCATTCATTCGCCTGTCACGCCAGACCTCCAGCATCCTCAAGCAGAACATTGCCCTGGCATTGGTCATCAAAGCGATCTTTCTTGCGGTAACCTTCCTCGGTATGGCCACCATGTGGATGGCCGTGTTTGCCGACATGGGCGTGAGTCTGTTGGTGGTGTTCAACGGTTTGCGCCTGTTGCGCAAATAGAGCAAGAGAGGCCGCTGTGCTGAGTGCCGAGCTGAAAGCGTTTTACCGGGTGGCCCAGTTGGGCAGCATTACTCAGGCCGCAAAAAAGCTCGGGCTTAGCCAGCCGACCGTGACCACGCAGATCCGTAACCTCGAAAGCCAGTACGCCGTGGAGCTGTTCTACCGTGGCGGCCGGCGCCTGACACTCAGCGATGAGGGCGTGCGTCTGCTGCCGATGGTCAAGGCGCTGCTCCAGCAAGAAGCCGACATCGAGTTCTTTTTGCGCAACAGCGGCCAGGGCAACGGCACCTTGCGTATCGCCGCCACGGCACCGTATTACATCCTCGATCTGGTGAAGGCCTTTCGCGAACGCTTGCCGCAGATCGAAGTGTCGGTGGACATCGGCAATTCCCAGCAGGTGCTTGAAGCGCTGGATGAATACCGGGTCGACATTGCGGCCTCGTCGCAATTACTCGAAGACCCGCGCCTGATTCGCCGCGTACTCGGCGCCGATCCGCTGGTGCTGGCAGTGCATCGCAATCACCCGCTGGCCAACCTAGAGCACGTGCCGTTGAGTGCGCTGGCCGGGCATTGTCTGTTGATGCGCGAACAGGGTTCGACCACGCGCAAGTTGACGGAAGAACTGCTTGAAAGCGCCGGTGTCAGCTTTGGCCCGCTGCTGGAAATCGGTAGCCGGGAATCGATCCGCGAGGCCGTGCTGCGCAACATCGGCATCAGCATCATTGCCCGGCAAGAAGTGCCCCACGACCCGCAGCTTCGGGTGCTGACCCTGGAAAATGCGCCGGTCATCCACGAATACCTGTACTGCCTCAAAGAGCGTAAATCGGCGCGTTTGCCAGCGGCTTTTCTGGGGCTGGCGCAAGAAATGGCCCCGGCCTGAGGCTTTTGTAGTCGCTGCCGAAGGCTGCGATAAGGGCCGAAGGACCTTCGCACGTGAAACAGCGCGACCCCTGCGGGCTCGATCGCAGCCTTCACTACCCAAATCCACCAATACCACTATCGGCAGCTTTGGTCTTGCTGCCATATCCTGTACGCATTGCGTCTCTAGGATGACCCCCATCTGCTTGATGAGGTGCATCCATGAACAGCTCGAACGCAACCGCTTTGACCCAACCCGGCGTACCGATGAGGGTGCGCAATGTCAGCAAACGCTTTGGCGCCTTTACCGCGCTGGACAGCGTCTCGCTGGAGGTGGCCGCAGGGGAACTGGTGTGCCTGCTCGGGCCGTCAGGTTGCGGCAAGACCACGCTGCTGCGGTGCATTGCGGGGCTTGAACGCCAGGACGACGGCGCGCTGTATCTGGGTGATCGCGATGTGTCCGAGCTGGCACCGCAAGCCCGTGACTACGGGATTCTGTTTCAGTCCTACGCCTTGTTTCCCAATCTGACCGTTGAAGCCAACATCGCTTATGGCCTGGCGGGCAGCAATCGTGATGTGGTGCGCAAGCGCGTTGGCGACATGCTCGAACTGGTGGGCCTGACCGGTAGCGAAAAAAAATACCCGGGGCAGCTGTCGGGCGGCCAGCAACAGCGCGTTGCCCTGGCCCGCGCCCTGGCTCCTTCGCCGTCCTTGCTGTTGCTCGACGAGCCGATGTCGGCACTGGATGCCCGTGTGCGTGAGCACTTGTGTACCGAACTGCGCCAACTCCAGCGCAGCCTGGGCATCACTACGCTGATGGTGACGCACAACCAGGACGAGGCCATGTTGATGGCCGACCGCATTGCCGTGATGAACAACGGTAAGGTCGAGCAATACGCCACCCCGCAGGAAATCTACGACAAACCGGCCACCCCGTTCGTGGCCGAGTTTGTGGGGCAGGGCAACTGGCTGCCGTTCCAGCGCAACAGCGCCAGCCACGCCCAGGTCGGCGGGATGAACATGCGCCTGGCAGACGATGCCGGGCGTGCCGCCTCGGGCCGTCTGTTTTGTCGCCCTGAAGCCATCAGCGTGAACCCGGTGCTGCATCAGGAAAATCTGTTCCCGGCGCGGGTGCGAGAAATCACCTTTCTGGGCAATCGTTGCCGCATGAGTTTTGAACTCAACCACTTGCCGGGCCATGCGCTGACTGCCGAAGTCGGTAGCCAGGACTTGCCGCGCCTTGGCGCCCCGGACATTTTCGTCGCCCTGCCCCCGGGCAGCTTGCAGGTGTTTGCCTGAGATGGCTGCTGATATGGCCCTGCCACTGCCCGGCAACTTGCCCCGCAAAACTACCCGCGCTGAGCTCGGCGACCGCATTTTTGTAGTCGGCGGCAAACTGCTTTTACTGCTGCTGCTGGGGGTTGCCGTGTTGATGCCGTTGCTGGCGATCTTCTGGCGCGGCTTGAGCGCCGAAGAGGGGCAGGGCGGTGGTTGGGTTGCCGCTCGGGAGCTGGTCATCAGCGATAATTTCCACTGGCTGGTGGGCAATAGCCTCAAAGTGGCGCTCAGCGTAGCGGCCATTGTCGTGCCGCTGGCCTATCTGTTTGCCTACGCCCTGCAACGCACCCTGATCCCCGGCAAACGCATCTGGCGCGGCATGTCCCTGTTGCCGCTGATGGCTCCGTCGATGTTGCCCGGCATTGCACTGGTCTACCTGTTCGGTAATCAGGGCATGTTGCGCGGGCTGATTTCGGACAACATCTACGGCTTCTGGGGAATCGTGCTCGGCGAAGTGATTTATACCTTCCCCCACGCGTTGATGATTTTGCTGTCGGCCTTGTCGCTGGCCGATGCACGTTTGTTTGATGCGGCATCGAGCATGGGTGCCGGGCCATTCAAAGCCTTTCGCAGCATCACCTGGCCGGGCACCCGGCAGGCGGTGTTCGCAGCGTTCTGCCTGGTGTTCACCCTGACCATCACTGACTTCGGGGTGCCTGTGGTGGTGGGCGGTGACTATCAAGTGCTGGCGCTGGAAGCCTACAAGGCCGTGGTCGGTCAGCAGCAATTCGGTCGCGGTGCCCTGATCGGCATGGTCTTGTTGCTGCCTGCGCTGTTCAGCTTCGGGGTCGATGCCTGGCTGCGCCGCCAGCACGGCGATGCCATGAGCGGCCGCGCCCAAGTGTTCAAGCCCATGCCTTCCAAGGTGCGTGACCGCTGCTACCTGGCCATCGTGCTGCTGATCTGCGCCATCCTGCTGCTGGTGTTCGGCATGGCCGTGTACTCGTCGCTGGTCACGTTCTGGCCGTACAACCTGTCGTTGTCGCTCAAGCACTACCAGTTCGGCGACACGGCCGGCGGCGGCTGGCTGGCCTATCGCAACAGCGTGACGATGGCGCTGTGCACGGCCTTGATCGGCAGTGCAGTCATCTTCACCGGTGCCTACCTGATGGAGAAAACCAGGGGCCAGAAGGGACTGACCCTGGCCCTGCGCATGCTCAGCTTCGTGCCGATGGCGGTGCCCGGCCTGGTGCTTGGCCTGGGCTACGTGTTCTTTTTCAATTTGCCCGGCAACCCGCTTCACGTGCTCTACGGCACCATGACCCTGCTGGTGGTGTGCACCATTGCTCATTATTTGACCACCGCACAAATGACCGCCACCACTGCGCTGCGCCAGCTCGACGGCGAATTCGAAGCGGCCGCGCTGTCGCTGAAAGCGCCGCTGTACCGCCATTACTGGCGCGTCACCGTGCCGATCTGCCTGCCAGCGCTGCTGGACATCATCCGCTACCTGTTTGTCTCGGCGATGACCACCGTTTCGGCGGCGATCTTCCTCTACAGCCCCGACACCATCCTTGCAGCGGTGGCGGTGCTGAACATGGACGACGCCGGCAACGTGGGCGGCGCGGCGGCCATGTCGACCCTGATCCTGTTCACCTCGGCGGGTGTGTCCCTGCTGCTGGCCCGGGCTTCGCGCGGCTTGCTGAGCCGCTCCCAGGCCTGGCGCCAGGGCGCTCCTGCGCAATGATGCGTGCCCACACAACCCTGCCCCTACAACCATAAAGGAACCGCACCATGTTCAAGCCACTTGCCCTTGCCGCTGCTGTCCTCACCGCTTTTAGCTTCAATGCGTTTGCTGCGAAAACCGAGCTGACCGTATACACGGCCCTCGAAGCCGAGCAGCTCAAGACCTATAAGCAGGCTTTCGAGAAGGCCAACCCGGACGTTGAGATCAAGTGGGTGCGCGATTCCACGGGCATCATCACGGCCAAACTGCTGGCTGAAAAAGCCCGCCCGCAAGCCGATGCCGTATGGGGCCTGGCTGCGTCCAGCCTGGCGATCCTGGATCAGCAAGGCATGCTGCAAAGCTACGCGCCCAAGGATCTGGCCAAGATTGGCGTCAACTACCGCGATGCTGCCAATCCGCCTGCCTGGGTGGGGATGGACGTGTGGGCTGCGACCATTTGCTTCAACACCATCGAAGCCGAGAAACAGGGGCTGACCAAGCCGGTGAGCTGGCAAGACCTGACCAAGCCCGAGTACAAGGGCAAGATCGTCATGCCCAACCCGGCTTCATCCGGTACCGGCTTTCTGGACGTGAGCGCGTGGTTGCAGACCTTTGGCGAGAAGCAGGGTTGGCAGTACATGGACGACCTGCACCAGAACATCGGCCAGTACGTTCACTCCGGCTCCAAACCCTGCAAGTTGGCCGCTTCGGGGGAATTCCCGATCGGTATTTCGTTTGAATATCCGGCGGTACAGCTCAAGCGCCAGGGTGCCCCGCTGGACATCGTGTTGCCAAAAGAAGGCCTGGGTTGGGAAATCGAAGCTACTGCCGTGATCAAGGGGACGCCCCACGAAGAAGCCGCCAAGAAGCTGGCTGACTTCTCCGCCAGCCCCGCAGCGATGGAGCTTTATAAAGAGAACTTCGCCGTACTCGCCCAGCCCGGCATTGCCAAGCCACAGACCGAACTGCCAGCCGACTACGAGCAGCGCCTGATCAAGAACGACTTCGCCTGGGCCTCGCAGAACCGCGACAGCATCCTGGCCGAGTGGCGCAAACGCTATGACGGCAAGTCCGAGAAAGCGGCGCAGTAGTTTTGTAGCCACAAAAGACCTGTGGGAGCGGGCTTTCCCGCGATTGGATCGCTGCGGTTGGACAGCCGCACCGCGGCGTTTGTATCGCGAGCAAGCCCGCTCCCACAAGGGAAGTGAAGTTGCCCTTCAGGACATCGTGATGACTCAACCAATCCTTATCGTCGGCGCTGGCATTCTGGGCTTGTCCCACGCCTACGCCGCTGCAAGACGCGGGCTCAAGGTGCGCGTATTCGAGCGTACGGCTACGCCCTTGGGCGCTTCGGTGCGCAACTTTGGCCAGGCCCTGGTCACCGGCCAACCGCCCGGCGTGATGCTCGATCTGGCCCGGGCCAGTCGCCCTGTCTGGGCCGACTGGGCGCAGCGTGCAGGTTTCGAGCTCAAGCGTAATGGCTCATACCTGTTCGCCCGCACCGAAGCCGAAGAGCACCTGCTGGACGCCTTTTGCCAAGGCCGCGCTCGCGAATTCGGCTATCGTGCCGAACTGTTGCGCGGCGCAGACCTGGACGCGCTGTACGGCGGTCAATTCAGCCATCACCGTGCTGCATTGCACGGTCTGGACGATCAGCAGGTCTATTCCCGGGAAGCGATCCCGGCATTGATTGCGTATCTGCAGCGTGACCTGGGGGTCGAGTTTCATTTTTCGACCCTGGTACGCGAGGTCGAGCCCGGTCAAGTCCACACCACGGCGGGCAGTTTCAAGGGTTCGCAGGTGATTGTGTGTTCGGGGCACGATTACCTGACTTTACTGGCCGAGCCGCTGGCCCGGCTCAACCCGCAGATTTGCCGCCTGCAAATGCTGCGTGTGAGACCCAAGGTCGATTTGAAGTTGCAACACGCCCTGCTGACCGGGCTCAGCTGTGTGCATTACGGTGCCTTTGCCGACTTGCCACAAGCAGCGGCGGTGCAGGACGAAATCCTGCGAGCCAGCCCCCATCTGGATCAGCACGGCATACATCTGCTGATCAGCCCAACGCCCTATGGTGACTTGATTGTCGGCGATTCTCACGATTACAGCCGGGATCCAACACCCTTTAACGGTGAACAGGTTGATAACTGGATGCTACAGCTGTGCGAGGAAACCCTTGGTTGTGAAGTCCGGGTGGTTGAGCGTTGGCAGGGTGTCTATGGGGCAAAAGGGGCCAAGCCGTTCACCTGGCTGGAGGTGGAACCGGGGCTGAATGCGGCGCTGATGCACACCGGCGTGGGCATGAGCGTGGGCCCGGCGATGGCCGAGGGCAATATCGCCCGGATGCTGGAGAGCATGTGATGACAGCTGCGCAGCAAGTGGTTGAAGAGGTGTTTGGCTTGTATCGGCAATATGGCACCGACGATTACATCGGCGAGCCGGTGTCCCAGATCGAGCATATGTCCCAGGCCGCACAGTTAGCGTTGGCCGAAGGCTGTGACGATGAAGTGGTATTGGCGGCGTTCTTTCACGATATTGGCCACTTCTGCGTCAATGATGCAAAGAACATGGAGGGCTATGGCGTGGTCAGCCATGAGCGGGTGGGCGCCAATTATTTGCGCCGTGCAGGTTTCAGCGAGCGGGTGGCCAGGCTGGTGGAGTACCACGTACAGGCCAAGCGCTACCTGACCTTGCGTCAGCCGGGGTACTACGACTTGCTGAGCGAGGCCAGCATTCGCACGCTGGGGTATCAGGGCGGGGTGATGAGCGAGGCCGAGGCGGATGCATTCGAGCAAGATCCGCTGTGTGCGTTGAGCCTGCGCATGCGGGTCTGGGATGAGCAGGCCAAACAAGAGAATGTCCCCATCATTGACCTGCAAATGCTTAAGGACAAGGCCATCCGCCTGCTGAACAGTTAAAGACCCGCTCCCACAGAAGATGCCTTTCAGATGTGTGTGGCCAGCCACTCGATCTGTTCCTGGCGCTCGGCCTGGTTCAACTTCGGATGGGGGTTCAGAGACGACCATTGCGGGTGCGCACGGGCTTTGTTCAGGGCTTCGGGCAATTTGCCCTCGCGCCAGGTTTTGTCCTGTGGGGTGGCGACCTTGATGCTGTCGACAGCGGCATGCCCGCGGGCATTGAGGGCGTGCAGCAATTGCCGTTGGCGCAAGGCCAGCAGGCGCAACACGCTGTCGTCCACGGTCAATTCACGCTGGCCCTTGAGTTTGCCCAGCAAGCGGCTGCCATAGCTGCGTGCGGTCTGCAGCGCACCACCGGCAATGGCGCCGGCCAATGCGGCCGCACCCAGGGTCAGGCCGCCGACCATCAAGTCCACACCGGCCCCGGCCGCTGCCCCTGCAGCAATCCCGCTACCGACCCGCACACCCAGTTGCTTGAGGGTTTCGGGGTTGAACAAGTCATCGCCCCAGCGCCCGTCGAGCAACGGCAAATCGCTGGCCGCCGCATCGCTGGTACGAAAGCCATACAGTTTGAGCATGGCTTCAACGCAGCGCTGCTCACGCTGGCGGATGGCTTCGCGCAGTTGCTGGATGGCCTGTTGTTCGGCGGCTTTTTCGCTGATCACGCTACGACGGCATGCGGCGCAGTCGATCAGCAACTCGGCGATCAAGCGCAGCGCACTGTGCTTGCGGGCTTCTCGTTGAGCCTCCTGGTCTGTAATCAGTCGCTGCAACGCCTCCCGTGAATGTTCCAGCAGCAGGGCCAGGCTTTCATACAAGCGGCGCTCGCCATCTTCGGGCGGGGCCACGCTGTCAAACCGCACCAGAGCATGCAAACCAAGGCGTGCCAGGGCTTCGCGCCATTCAGGCTCGCGGTGCTGCGGGCTGCTGACAAAATTGAGCACCGGCAGCAGCGGCTTGCCGCAACTGGCCAGCACACTGAGTTCGTCGCGGTACTTGGCCAGGACCGGCTCGCGGGCGTCGATCACATACAACCCCGCGTCCGATGCCAGCAGTTGGCGCAGTACCTTGGCCTCCTGCTCAAAACGCTGGCGTGCCTCGCTGCCTTCAAGAAACCGGGCCACCCGCGCCGGGCCATCAAGGCGTTCGCCGGGGTGGTCGAGACGCTCAAGGTAGTCGAGCAGGGCGATGGCATCTTCAAGCCCCGGGGTGTCGTAAAGCTCCAGCAGGGGCTCGCCGTCTACCGACAATCGCGCACCTTCGACATGGCGCGTGGTACTGGGACGATGGGACACCTCGCCAAAGCCGACATCCCGGGTCAGGGTGCGCAGCAAAGAGGTTTTGCCGACATTGGTGTGGCCGACTACGGCCAGCGTCAGTGGCTTAGTCATGGCCTGTCTCCAGCCAGTTCAAGGGGGCAGTGGCGGCGAACGGCAGCCCCAGTTGCTGCAGCGCAGTGTGCCAGTCACCCAGGCGGTCGGCGTCCAGCGCCTGGCCGGGCGGGGCTTGCAGCAGCCACACGCGGGTCTCGCTGGCACTGCGGGCCAGTTCGCCGATCAGCGCCAGGCTGCCGCGGTCCGGCGAGCGCCGCGGGTCGCAAGCGATGGCAAGCCGGGCCGGAGGGAAGCGGGTCATTTGTTCGAGCAGTTTTTGCCGGGACTCGCGGCTGTCGAGAATGCCCGCATCCTTGACCGTGGGCGGCAAGGTGGGTGGCCACGGATGCTGGTCGTCCAGCTCAATGGCCACGATCAATGCGCCATCGGTGTGCAGGTCGCTGTGCCCGCCCTGCACGCTGTGCAATTGCTCGGGGGCGATGTCGTTGACGCCCAGGCGTTCGCTGCTGGGCATCAGCCGTTCGCGCAACTGGCTGTAGCCGGGCAGGTTGAGATCCAGCTCCAGAGCGTTGCGCCCGGTTCTCCAGCGCCACAGGCACAAGGCTGCCAGAAGCAGGCGCGGCAGTACGCCGTAAATCAGTACCACGCCAACCAGCCAGACCGCCCAGGCCTGACGCACCAGTTCGTTGTTGTAGAGGCTGGTATCGTTGCTGATGCGGATCATCTCTACGGTCGGCACGCTCATGCCCAGCCAGTTGGGCAATGCGCCAAGGGCGCGGGTGGCGGCGACAAAGACGTCGGCGCCCAGAATAGTGGTCTCCCAGATAAACCCGTAGCGGCGGGTGGCCATCAGCAACAGCATCATCACCAGCGCGCTGAGCATTGCCAGTAGCCACAGGCCATTGACCAGTGTGCCGAGCGCCCAGCGATTGAGTTTGCGCCGTTGCAGCAACAGCAATAACGCGGGAGCCAATTGCGCGGCCTTGGCGTCACGGGCGAGTTTTTCACTGAGCCACAGCCACAGGCGGCCGAGGCTGGCGCCGTGTTCACCGGCAAACAGCAGGCCGGTTGCCCAGCTCAGAAGCAGTATCAGGTTGAGCCCCAGCAGGCTGCCCAGTGCCCAGAACACATTGACCGGGGTTTGCCCGTCGCCCAGGGCCGCAAATGCAAGGCCGGCGCCGCTGATCACGGCCAGAACGGCCAGCACCAGCAACGCCAGCCGGGCGCCTTGCAGCCAGTGCTGCATGGCACTGAGCAAACCATCGCGTTCGGCCAGCCACAGGGCACGGTTTTGCAGGCGTGTGGATAAGTCGCCAGCCGTGGTTCGGGCACGGCGATTGGCTTCCAGGTCGTCCAGCGGGCCTGCGTGTTCTTCGCGCAGGCGCACGGTCTCGGTCAACCAGAGGCGTTGTAATGGGGAAAGTTGAGTCACGCGACATTCCATTCAAGTGAACAAGGAGCATAACCGCTGTTAGTCAGACGAGGTACTGTCCCCAGCGGGGGGCGGCTCTGGTATCCTCGCCGCCATGAAAAAACCATACATTCTCAGCATGATCGCAGCCCTCGGTGTAAACCATGTGATCGGCTTCAATAACAGCATGCCCTGGCACTTGCCTGCGGATTTCAAATACTTCAAGGCCACTACCCTGGGCAAGCCGATCATCATGGGTCGCAAGACCTGGGATTCATTGGGTCGCCCGTTGCCAGGCCGCTTGAATTTGGTGGTCAGTCGTCAGACCGGCCTGCAGCTTGAAGGTGCCGAAGTATTTGCATCCCTTGAGGCGGCTCTAGAACGTGCCGAGGCATGGGCGAATGAGCAGGGCGTCAACGAAGTGATGCTGATTGGCGGCGCACAGTTGTACGCCCAAGGTTTGGCGGATGCCGATAAGCTTTACTTAACGCGGGTAGATCTGAGCCCGGTAGGCGATGCTTGTTTCCCTGAGTTTGATCAGGCGCAATGGAAGCGGGTGTCAGAAGAACTGCATGCCGCCGCGGATGACAAGCCGGCGTTCAGCTTTGAGGTGTGGGAAAGGGTTTAAGGCAAGCCCGCACCCACAAGCGTGGGCGCGGGGTCAGTCAGGTGTTACGCGTGCGCCAGATCACCATGGTCGTCTTCAGCCAGAATGGCCTTGTCGGTCTGGTGCAGAATCTGGCTGGTCACCGTACCGGCGACCATCGAACCGCTGACGTTCAGCGCCGTGCGACCCATGTCGATCAGTGGCTCAACCGAAATCAGCAACGCCACCAGCGATACCGGCAAGCCCATCGCGGGCAATACGATCAGTGCCGCGAAGGTCGCACCACCGCCCACACCGGCCACGCCCACTGAACTCAAGGTCACAATCGCTACCAGCGACGCGATCCACACCGGGTCCAGCGGGTTGATGCCAACGGTCGGAGCAACCATCACCGCCAACATGGCCGGGTACAGGCCGGCACAGCCGTTCTGGCCAATGGTGGCGCCAAACGAGGCGGCAAAGCTGGCGATGGAAGATGGAATTCCCAGGCGACGGGTTTGCGCTTCAATGCTCAGCGGGATGCTGGCCGCGCTCGAACGGCTGGTGAAAGCAAACGTCAGTACTGGCCATACCTTGCGGAAAAAGCGCAGCGGGTTAACGCCGGATACCGACAGGATCACGCCATGAATCACGAACATCAGGGCCAGGGCGATGTAGGACACCACCACAAAGCTGCCCAGTTTGATGATGTCTTGCACGTTGGACATGGCGACCACTTTGGTCATCAGGGCCAGAACACCATACGGGGTCAGTTTCATCACCAGGCGCACCAGGCGCATCACCCAGGCTTGCAGGGTGTCGATGGCGCTGAGGATCTTGCCGCCTTTTTCCGGTTCATCCTTGAACAGCTGCAGTGCAGCAATACCCAGGAATGCAGCGAAAATCACCACGCTGATGATCGAGGTCGGCTTGGCTCGGGCCAGGTCGGCAAACGGGTTCTGCGGGATAAACGACAGCAGCAACTGCGGCACGTTCAGGTCCGACACCTTGCCCACGTAGTCGCTCTGGATCACTTGCAGGCGGCTCATTTCAGCCGCGCCCGCCACCAGGCCATCGGCGGTCAGGCCGAACAGGTTGGTCAGGCCGATGCCCACCAGCGCTGCGATCATGGTGGTGAACAGCAGTGTGCCGATGGTCAGGAAGCTGATCTTGCCCAGGGATGAGGCGTTATGCAGTCGGGCCACAGCGCTGAGGATCGATGCGAAAACCAGCGGGATCACGATCATTTGCAGCAGTTGCACGTAGCCGCTGCCTACCAGATCGAACCAGCCGATGGACGTTTTCAGGGTAGGGCTATCAGCACCGTAGGTCATGTGCAGGCACAGACCGAAGACCACGCCGAGAACCAGTGCCAGCAAGACTTTTTTAGCCAGGCTCCACGCGGTGTGGCGGGTCAGCGACAGGCCAAACAGCAACGCGAGGAACACCAGCAGATTGAGGATCAGCGGGAAATTCATGAAAACTCCGAGGGGTCGACGTGCATCAGTATTTGTATGCAGCTATTGCGAACCGGAAAGCGTAACAGTTTGAAATAACAGGAAATATACCGTTGTGGAATGACAACCTTTGTTTTTGGAATAAGGCGGTGGCGCATTCACGACGATAGCCGTCGTGTCCGAATCAAAAATTGTCACACAGGTTTGTTAGCTTCGATGCCTTTGACGTGGAGCATAGCTGATGAAACTGACCGCCAAGTTGATCGCTGCAACCCTGTGTCTGGGCCTGACGGGGCAGGCACTGGCCACAGAATTGAAACACTGGCCCGCTGATCAGGCCAGGCAACTGGAGGCCATGATCGCCGCCAACGCGAACAAGGGTAACTTCGCGGTCTTTGACATGGACAACACCAGCTATCGCAACGATCTGGAAGAGGCCCTGCTGCCTTATATGGAGAACAAGGGCCTCATCACCCGCGAAAGCCTGGACCCGTCACTCAAACTGATCCCGTTCAAAGACACCGCTGACCACAAGGAAAGCCTGTTCAGTTACTACTACCGCCTGTGTGAAATCGACGACATGGTCTGCTACCCGTGGGTGGCCCAGGTGTTTTCCGGTTTCACCCTGCAACAGCTCAAGGGTTACGTGGATGAGTTGATGGCGTCGGGCAAGCCGGTGCCGGTGACTTACTTCGAGGGCGATGTGGTCAAGACCTCAGAGGTTCAGCCGCCCAAGGTGTTTACCGGTCAGGTCGAGCTGTTCAACAAACTGATGGAAAACGGCATCGAGGTCTACGTGATGACGGCCGCCTCGGAAGAGCTGGTGCGCATGGTCGCGGCCGATCCCAAGTACGGTTACAACGTCAAGCCGCAGAACGTGATTGGCGTGACCACCTTGCTCAAGGACCGTAAAACCGGGGAGCTGACCACGGCACGCAAGCAGATCAGTGCGGGCACCTATAACGAAAAAGCCAACCTTGGGCTGGAACTGACGCCTTACCTGTGGACTCCGGCGACGTGGATGGCGGGCAAGCAAGCGGCGATCCTGACCTATATCGATCAATGGAAAAAACCGGTGCTGGTGGGCGGTGATACGCCGTCCAGTGATGGCTACATGTTGTTTCACGGGGTTGACGTCGCCAAGGGCGGGATTCACCTGTGGGTCAACCGCAAGGACAAATACATGGCGCAGCTGGAAGGCATGATGGCCAAAAACGCAGCGGCCCAGGCCAAGGAAGGTTTGCCGGTGACGGCGGACAAGAACTGGGTGATCGTCAAGCCTGACCAGATCCAGTAATTCCTGTGGGAGCGGGCAAGCCCGCTCCCACAAGGGTGGTTATGTTGCCCATAAAAAATCCCGGCACCTGGCCGGGATTTTTGTTGTTGCAGGGTGGCTTACGGCACCAGCTTGTCCAGCAATGCTTTGTCACGCACCGCGCCCTTGTCGGCGCTGGTGGCCAGCAAGGCGTAGGCCTTGAGGGCGGTGGTGACTTTGCGCGGACGCACTTCAACCGGCTTCCAGCCTTTCTTGTCTTGCGCGGCACGGCGTGTCGCCATCTCTTCGTCGCTGATCAGCAGGTTGATCGAGCGGTTTGGAATGTCGATCAGCACTTTGTCGCCGTCCTGCACCAGACCTATCGCGCCGCCAGCCGCCGCTTCCGGCGAAGCATGGCCGATGGACAGGCCCGAAGTACCGCCCGAGAAGCGGCCATCGGTGAGCAGGGCGCAAGCTTTGCCCAGGCCTTTGGATTTCAGGTAGGACGTCGGGTAAAGCATCTCTTGCATGCCCGGGCCGCCTTTCGGGCCTTCGTAGCGGATGATCACGATGTCACCGGCCTGCACTTCGTCCGCCAGAATGCCGCGCACGGCGCTGTCCTGGCTTTCGAAGATCTTGGCATTGCCTTCGAACACGTGGATCGATTCGTCTACGCCCGCCGTTTTAACGACGCAACCATCCAGCGCGATGTTGCCGTACAGCACGGCCAGGCCGCCTTCTTGCGAGTAGGCATGCTCGACACTGCGGATACAGCCGTTTTCACGGTCGTCGTCCAGGGTGTCCCAGCGGGTCGACTGGCTGAACGCGGTTTGGGTTGGAATACCGGCCGGGCCTGCACGGAAGAAGGTATGCACGGCTTCGTCGTCAGTCTGGGTGATGTCCCACTTGGCGATGCCTTCGGCCAGGGTCTTGCTGTGTACGGTCGGCAGGTCGGTGTGCAGCAGGCCGCCACGGGCCAGCGAACCGAGGATGGAGAAAATGCCGCCAGCGCGGTGCACGTCTTCCATGTGGTACTTCTGGATGTTCGGCGCCACTTTGCATAGCTGCGGCACGTGACGCGACAGGCGGTCGATGTCTTTCAGGTCGAAGTCGATCTCGGCCTCTTGGGCAGCGGCCAGCAAGTGCAGGATGGTGTTGGTCGACCCACCCATGGCGATGTCCAGCGTCATGGCGTTTTCGAATGCCTTGAAGTTGGCGATGTTGCGCGGCAGTACCGATTCGTCGTTCTCGACGTAGTACTGGCGGCACAGGTCGACGATGGTGCGGCCAGCCTGCAGGAACAGCTGCTCGCGGTCGCTGTGGGTCGCCAGTGCCGAGCCGTTGCCCGGCAGGGCCAGGCCCAGGGCTTCGGTCAGGCAGTTCATCGAGTTGGCGGTGAACATGCCGGAGCACGAACCACAGGTTGGGCAAGCGCTGCGCTCGTACTCGGCAACCTTCTCGTCAGAAGCGCTGGAGTCGGCCGCGATGACCATGGCATCTACCAGGTCCAGGCCGTGGCTGGCGAGCTTGGTCTTGCCCGCTTCCATAGGGCCACCGGAAACGAAAATCACCGGGATGTTGAGGCGCAACGAGGCCATCAGCATGCCAGGGGTGATCTTGTCGCAGTTGGAGATGCACACAATGGCGTCGGCGCAGTGGGCGTTGACCATGTACTCGACGGAGTCGGCGATGATCTCGCGGCTCGGCAGCGAATACAGCATGCCGTCATGGCCCATGGCGATGCCGTCGTCTACGGCAATGGTGTTGAATTCCTTGGCAACGCCGCCAGCGCGCTCGATCTCGCGGGCAACCAGTTGACCCATGTCCTTCAGGTGGACGTGGCCGGGTACGAACTGGGTAAAGGAGTTGGCAATGGCGATGATCGGCTTCTTGAAGTCGGCATCTTTCATCCCCGTGGCGCGCCACAAAGCGCGGGCACCGGCCATGTTGCGGCCGTGGGTGGAGGTTTTCGAACGATAGTCAGGCATGGAACAACTCCGGGCGGCTAATCAGGTAACAAACAGGGAAGTGAGCTTCTAATGACTGGCAGACCACACAGAAAATGACTACGTGTCAGCTAGCTGCCTTAAACGCTGCGGGATCGCCGCGCGCCTGGGCCTGAGCTCATAAACCCGCCGGGGATGATTGGCGATGAATCCGTCGATTCTACACGGCTGGCGGGCGGAGGGAATGGGCAGGGCCGTTACTCCGGAGCACAAATGAGCGACTCGCAGTAACGCACTCGCTGTTCACGGTCAATCGGGCATTGAGTAAGTCCAGGCCTGCCTTTATGTAAGAAGCAGTATTTTTTGAAAGTGACCGGGCCATTTAACGAAATTCAAGCAATAGTGTTCGAATGGTTTTTCAGTGAGGACTCTAAATGCTGACGCTCAACCGCTCCGTCAAAGCCAGCCTGGTGATCGGTCTGGCACAAGGGCTGCTGCTCTGGCTGGCCAGTACTTTGCCCCAGTCCGGGGTCAGGATCGCTTTGGCTACAGCCGTGCTGGTGGGCGGCATCAATCTGCTGCTGTTGGGTGACAGCGTGCGCCAGCGCGGTACGGCATGGCTGGTGATCGGACTCACGGCCGTCTTGACGGCCATCAGTACCTGGGTATTTCTGGACGGTGACAGGCAGTTATTCAACAACAGGTGGCTGACCGGGAGTTGGGTGTTCTTCTCGCTGGTGGTCGCTTACGTCTGTACCGCTTTTATCCTCAGTTGGCCGACCCGTGAGGGGCGGTATCCGCGTTATGAGGACCTGTTCCGCCATGCCTGGGATACGGTGTTTATCGTGCTGCTGGGGCTGCTGCTGAATGCGGTGTTCTGGGGATTGCTGTGGCTGTGGGGCAGTCTGTTCAAGATGCTCGGGATTGTGGTGCTCAATAAACTGTTCTCAACCGAGGGGTTTATTTGCGTCAGTTCGGCGATGGTATTTGCCCTGGGCGTGAACATGGGGCGCGAGAATGATCGTGTCATAGGCATGCTGCGCGGGCTTTTGCTCACGCTCTGCCGTTTTCTGCTGCCCCTGGGGGCGCTGATTGCCATTGTGTTCACCCTGGCGTTGCCATTTACCGGGCTGGAGCCGATCTGGGACACCGGGTATTCGACGCCGATCATGCTGTGGCTGGTGGCGGTCAATCTGTTCTTGCTCAATGGTGTTTTCCAGGACGGCACCCAGGGCAGCGGTTATGCGGTGTGGCTCAAGCGCGTGGTCGACCTGTGTCTGCTGTGCTTGCCGGTGCTGGTGTTGCTGGCAGGGTATTCGACCTGGCTACGCATCGAGCAGTACGGCCTGACGCCTTCCCGTGTGCTGGCAATGTTGCTGGTCGCGGTGATATTTGCCCACAGCCTGGCTGCGGTCTGGGCGGTGGTGGTGCCGCAGCGCCAGTGGCTGTGGAGTTTGCGTCTCACCAACCCGGTCATCGCGCTGGGGACGGTGGTGCTGTTGCTGGCCATTCATACGCCGTGGTTCAGCCCGCTGAATTTCAGTGCAAGTAATCAGGTCGCTCGCGTGCTGAGTGGCAAGACGGCGGTAGAGAACTTTGATGCCGACACCTTGCGCTATCAGCTGGGCCTGCCCGGCAAGCAGGCGTTTGACGAGTTGCTGGTGCAACTGGAGCAAGGCCAGGTATTGACGCCGCCTGAGCGGCAAGCGTTGCTCAAGCGCCTCAGAAGTGTCGACACGGGCGAGGGCAAGCGGGCGCCGAAAGAGAAAACCCTGGAGTGGATTGGCCCTGTAGTTGAAGGCAGTGATCAATTTGAAGCGCCAGATTTTGGCAAGCAGGCGTGTCAGGAGCCGGGCTGTGTGTTGTGGGCCGTTGATCTGGATCGGGATGGGCAAAACGAGGTGGTGCAACTGCCCAAGCGGGGCTGGGTCAGGGAACTGGATTTTTTCAGGCGCGATGGGCAGGGCAAGTGGCAACACGCAGGCTCGTACGAGGCCGATGCCAATGCACTGGAGATGATCGAGCAGATCCGTGAAGGCAACGCGAAGGTAGTGACGCCGCGCTATCAATCATTGTTGATCAATGGCGTGGAGCTCAATCCCCGTTCGAAGGCGCAATGAACGCTAAACCCCGTAGCAGCCGTCGTTCTCGACAGCTGCTACGGGGGCGATGTGCGTCTTAGCTGTTAGGCAGCAAACGGCAGGTGATGCTCTTGATGTAGCGTGTTTCGTTGATGGCCGGGTGTACCGGGTGATCCGGACCCTGGCCACCGCGTTCCAGCAGCTGGATGTTGCGATCCAGATGACGGGCGCTGGTTAGCAGAATGTTCTGCAGGTCGTCTTCCGGCAGGTGCATCGAGCACGATGCGCTGACCAGAATCCCGTCCTTGGTGAGCAGGCGCATGGCTTGCTCATTCAGGCGGCGGTAGGCACTTTCGCCGTTTTTCAGGTCTTTTTTGCGTTTGATGAAGGCCGGCGGATCAGCAACGATCACGTCGAAACGCTCTTCGTTGGCTTTGAGTTCCTTGAGGGCTTCAAACACGTCGCCTTCCATGCAGGTGACTCGCTCGGCAAAACCGTTCAGGGCAGCGTTGCGCTCAACACCGTCGAGGGCGAACGATGAAGCGTCGACACAGGTCACTTCGCTGGCGCCGAAAGCAGCCGCCTGAATACCCCAGCCACCGATGTAGCTGAACAGGTCCAGGACTTTTTTGCCTTTGACGTAAGGCGCCAGGCGGGCACGGTTCATGCGGTGGTCGTAGAACCAGCCGGTTTTCTGACCGGTCATGACCGGCGCTTCGAACTTGACGCCGTTCTCTTCCAGGGCAACCCACTCCGGCACCAGGCCGAACACGGTTTCGACGTAGCGCTCAAGGCCTTCAGCGTCGCGGGCAGCCGAGTCGTTCTTGAACAGGATGCCGCTTGGCTTGAGGACTTGCACCAGCGCTGCGATCACGTCGTCTTTGTGCTGTTCCATGGTGGCCGAGGCCAGCTGGACCACCAGGATGTCACCGAAACGGTCGACTACCAGGCCCGGCAGCAGGTCTGAATCGCCGTAAACCAGGCGGTAGTAAGGCTTGTCGAACAGGCGGTCGCGCAGGGACAGGGCCATGTTCAGGCGGTGAACCAGCAGCGATTTGTCCAATGGCAGCTTGATGTCGCGTGACAGCAGGCGTGCACAGATCAGGTTGTTGGGGCTCATGGCAACGATGCCCAGCGGCTTGCCGCCGGCGGTTTCGAGTACCGCTTGGTCGCCGGCCTTAAAACCGTTCAGCGGTGTGGCGGCTACATCGATTTCGTTGCTGTAGACCCACAAGTGGCCGGCGCGCAGGCGTCGATCGGCATTGGCTTTAAGGCGCAGGCTTGGCAGGGACATGACGTCGCTCCGGGTATTGAAAAGGGCGCGATTATAGCCTTAGACGTAACCTTGAGGCTTGGCTGATTCACCGCATTGCGTCGGATCACGGAGCTAGTCGCGCAGAAATTTCCGTTAGAATCGCCAGCTATTCCAGAGTACGGAGCCCCCATGCCTGAATTACCTGAAGTCGAAACCACCCGGCGTGGCATCGCCCCGCACCTTGAGGGGCAGCGGGTCAGCCGGGTGATTGTGCGCGAGCGCCGTCTGCGCTGGCCGATCCCCGAAGACCTTGATGTGCGCCTGTCAGGGCAGCGCATTGTGCTGGTCGAGCGCCGGGCCAAGTACTTGCTGATCAACGCCGAGGTGGGGACGCTGATCAGCCATTTGGGCATGTCCGGCAACTTGCGGCTGGTGGAGGCGGGCTTGCCCGCTGCCAAACATGAGCATGTGGACATTGAACTGGAGTCCGGGCTGGCCTTGCGTTACACCGACCCGCGCCGGTTCGGGGCAATGCTCTGGAGTCTGGATCCGTTGAACCACGAGCTGCTGGTGCGCCTGGGCCCGGAGCCGCTGACGGACCTGTTTGATGGCGATCGACTGTTTCAGCTGTCGCGTAAGCGTTCGATGGCGGTCAAGCCGTTCATCATGGACAACGCGGTGGTGGTGGGCGTGGGCAATATTTACGCGACTGAAGCATTGTTTGCTGCCGGGATCGACCCGCGTCGCGAGGCCAAGAGTATTTCCCGTGCGCGCTATTTGAAGCTGGCGATTGAGATCAAGCGGATTTTGGCCGCCGCCATCGAGCGTGGTGGCACGACCTTGCGCGACTTTATCGGTGGCGATGGCCAGCCCGGTTACTTCCAGCAGGAACTGTTCGTGTACGGGCGCGGGTATGAGCCCTGCAAGATCTGCGGCACTGAACTGCGTGATGTAAAGCTGGGTCAGCGCGCCAGCGTGTTCTGCCCGCGTTGCCAGACGTAGCCACCAGTCCTGCGCTGAAAGCTTGTGGGAGCGGGCTTGCTCGCGATGCAACCACCTCGGTCGAACGGGTCGATCGCAGTGAATCTATCGCGAGCAAGACCGCTCCCACACAAATCGCATAGACGATGAATCAGGCCTTCCCGGTAATTGCCCGGTACTTTTCCATCAGCTGTTCTTCGGTTTCCGGGTGGGCTTCATCCAGCGGGATGCAGTCAACCGGGCAAACCTGTTGGCATTGCGGTTCGTCGTAGTGGCCAACGCACTGGGTACACAGGTTGGGGTCGATCACGTAGATCTCTTCGCCCTGGGAAATGGCAGCGTTCGGACACTCGGGTTCGCAGACGTCGCAGTTAATGCAATCGTCGGTGATGATCAGGGACATGGGTACTCCGGCCGGGGCGGTCGGCCCGGGCAACTGAAATCGAATGCGGCAATTGTGCCGCATTGGCGCCCGCAGTGCACGCGGGCGCCGCTTCAGTGGTTATTTCTTGCGAAAACGCTCGGTCAGGGCATCAGCCACGGCCGGGTGTACGAATTTGTTGATATCGCCGCCCAATGCTGCGATTTCGCGCACCAGCGTCGACGATATGAACGAATAACGCTCTGACGGCGTGAGGAACAGACTTTCGACATCGGGGGCCAGTTGGCGATTCATGTTCGCCAGCTGAAACTCGTATTCGAAATCCGACACGGCACGCAGGCCACGCAGAAAGACATTGGCGTTCTGTTCTTTGGCGAAATGCGCGAGCAGCGTCGAGAAACCGACCACCTCAACATTGGGCAGGTGTTTGGTGACTTCACGAGCCAGCTCCACACGCTGTTCCAGTGGGAATAGCGGGTTTTTCTTGGTGCTGGCAGCGACAGCAATGATCACGTGATCGAACAGGCGCGAAGCGCGTTCGACCAGATCGCCATGGCCCTTGGTAATAGGGTCGAATGTACCTGGGTACAACACTCGGTTCATCGCGTCGTCCTGGCGGGAATCCGTTGGGGAGTCGGATGGTATCGCAGCATTACCGGTCGGCCAAGTCGCCATTCGAAGAAGAAAGCACTATAGACGCGACGAATTAACTGCTTTTTCATGAACTTTTAAGGCGTTCGGCCAGTTGCGTCGCGAGTTTTGCTGTCAATCCGTACACCGATAATTGTGGGTTGGCACCAATGCTGGTGGGGAATAATGAGCCGTCGTGGACCGATACATTGCGCAATTGATGATGGCGGCCGAGGCTGTCGGTGACGGCCATCTGCGGATTTTCACCCATTGAACATCCGCCCATCACATGGGCACTGGCCAGGCGGGTTCGATACAACTCAAGGCTCAAACTGTCGATCTGGTCACGTGTTTCGCGAAGGCGTGTCATGTAGCGCGCATCGCTGTGCAATGGCATGACTGCGCTGGCACCCGCCGCAAACTGGATTTCGGCCATGCTGTGGAAGGCGCGCTTGAGCCCCTCCCAGCCGTAGGGCGTGAGGGTGTAATCGAGCACCGGACTGTCATCGCTGCGCAACTCGACACTGCCACCAGGGCTGTCAGGATGAAAACCGTCGCGCATCAGCGCCAGCATCATGTGGGTAGTGGGCAGTTTGGCCATTTGTTCAGCACTGCTCTGGCCAAAGCCTGAAAACAAGGTGGCGGCCAATGCCGGGTGCAGCGGTGGCACTTCGAGTTTGTAGCCCATAGGGCCTTTGGGACCGTCTTTCCATTGAAAGTGATCTGAGTAAATCGACTGCGGCGCACCGTAGAAAGGATTGATTGCAGTAGGAAATTGCGCTGCGGAGAAGTTGACCAGATGCAGAAATGTCCGCTTGCCCAGTCGCTTGTGTGGGTCGGGTGCGTCGGAGCGCATCAGCAGGCCGGGCGTATTGATGCCACCGCCTGCCAGAACGTAGTGGCGGGCCTTGACCGTAATCGTGTGGCCGTTGGGGGTTACGCAGCGGCTGTCCATTGCCTGGCACTCCAGGCCGGTGACATGGTCGCCACTGATGGATAACCGCCACGCGCGGGCCAGATACAGCAGTTCGCCGCCGTTCTCCAGAGTCGCGGGAATGGTTGTGACCAGCATTGATTGTTTGGCGTTGGTCGGGCAGCCCATGCCGCAATAGCCCAGGTTCCAGCAGCCCCGCACGTTGCGGGGGATCACATGCCAGCTGTAGCCGAGCTTTTCGCAGCCGTTGCGGATCACTTCGTTGTTGGCGTTGGGCGGGACTTGCCAGGGCGCAACACCCAGGCGCTGCTCCATGTGTTCGAACCAGGGAGCCATCTGTTCCTCGCTGTGGCCTGCGACTGCGTGCTCGCGGGCCCAGTGCTCCAGGGTGGGCGCCGGGGTGCGAAAGCTGGAGGTCCAGTTCACCAGCGTGGTGCCGCCCACGGCCCGGCCTTGAAGAATGCTGATGGCGCCGTCTTTGCTCATGCGCCCCACACCTTCCTGATACAGGCTGGCGTAGGCCTCGTCCTCGAGCAGCTTGAAATCGCTGCTGGTCTTGAGCGGCCCTTCTTCGATCAGTAGGACCTTGTAGCCCGCTGCGCTGAGGATTTCAGCCGTGGTGCCGCCGCCTGCACCGCTGCCGACAATGGCGACGTCTGCCTCCAGTGTCAGGTCGCCCTCCAGTTGCGAGCCATCATGGGTTTTCCAGCCTCGGGCCAGGCCTTCGCGAAACGGATCGGTTACGGGCATCAGGGTTACTCGAGATGAGTGCGGGAACGTAAGTGTTTTTATATTTTTGGCGGACCCGGGTAGCCGCAGGCCGCCCATGATTGCGGGCACTCGTACCAACTCATCATGACCAGCTGCACCAGCGAGCCATGACCCATTTTCAGCAAGCCCAGGCTGCTGTTTTGCCAGCGCTGGAGAAAGTGCCGGATCTGCTCGGGGCTGGCGTTTTCCCAGCGACCCCAAACCCCGGTCAACGGGCCGCGTGTCATGGGCATGGCCAGCACGTCGAACAGTTGTTGGGTAAGGCTGAGCAGCGCGGGAGACAAGTGGTTGAGGTTGTCGTCCAGAGTGTTCAGCGTGGCCTTCGTAGCGTCGGACATCGAGGATGCAGGCACGCTGCCAGCGAGCATGACCGGGATCAGCGCGCGCAAAAAAAACAGGTCGCTGCTGCGCAATACCTCAAAGCCACTGGCGCTGCTGCTGGCCGAGCAGCCGCTGAGGCTGGCACCTAGCCCGGCAGTCGCCAGTAATGCACTGGCACATGCACCGACCTTCAAGACCCCGCGACGTGAAAGCAGGGCGTTCTCGAGACTGAGTACAGGCATGGCCAAGGCTCCGCTAGCGGATGAACAGTTTCTGGATCAGGCGCACCAACTGCCGGCCGTAAGGCGGGTAGATCATCAGCGAACTGTTCCAGCGCTGTTTGACCAGGACCCCTTTGGCCTTGCTGAAGGTCAGAAACCCTTCGTGACCATGGTAATGGCCCATGCCCGAGTGCCCGACCCCGCCAAAAGGCAGGTCGTCGATGGCCACGTGCAGCAGTGTTTCATTGATGCTGACACCGCCCGAGTGGGTGTGCTGGATGACGCGCTGTTGCTCGGCCTTGTTGTAGCCGAAGTAATAAAGCGCCAAGGGGCGAGGTCTGGCGTTGATGTACGCCAATGCCTGATCGAGATGGGTATAGGTCACGACGGGCAGCAGCGGGCCAAAGATCTCGTCCTGCATGACCTGCATGTCGTCGCTGACCTCCAGCACCAGTGCGTGGGGCATTCGTCGCCCCTGGCCTTGTTCATATAACGGAACCAGGCGTGCGCCCTTGAGGGTCGCATCGGCTTGCAGTCGTTCAAGGCGCGCCACCTGGCGTTCGTTGATGATTGCGGTGTAGTCCGGGTTGTCGATCAGAGTCGGATAAAAGCTGTGGACCGCCTGGCGGTAGGCGTCGATAAAACCGTCTACCCGGTCCTGGGGTACCAGCACGTAATCCGGGGCGATGCAGGTCTGTCCCGCGTTCAGGGTCTTGCCCCAGGCGATGCGCTGGGCGGCATCCTTGAGCGGTACATCGGCCGACACAATGGCAGGAGATTTACCGCCCAGTTCCAGGGTGACGGGGGTCAGGTTTTCAGCGGCCGCGCGCATCACCTGCTTGCCCACGTGGGTGGAGCCGGTGAACAGCAAGTGATCAAACCCCAGGCTGGAGAACGCTACAGCCACATCGGCTTCGCCCAGCACCACCGTCACCATGTCTTCGGGAAAGATGCGCCCCAGCAAATCCTTGAGCAAACGCCCTGTGGCCGGGGTGAACTCGCTGAGCTTGAGCATGACCCGGTTGCCGGCGGCCAATGCCCCGACCAAAGGGCCAATTGCCAGGTACAGCGGGTAGTTCCACGGCACGATAATTCCGACCACGCCCAGTGGCTGGTACACCACCTTGGCGCTGGCGGGGACGAACATCATGCCGACGCTGCGCGTTGAAGGCTTCATCCAGCGCTTGAGGTGTCTGAGGGTGTAATCAATGCTGTGCAGGCAAGGCATCAGCTCGGCAAACAAGGTTTCGTCCGGACTGCGATGGCTGAAATCCTGACTGATGGCGTCGATCAAGACTTCACGCTCGGCACTGAGCAGTTGGCGCAGACTTTTTAACCATTGCTGGCGTTGCGCAAGAGGTGCAAACGGATGGGCTGCGTAGGCCTGACGCTGTTTGTCGAGCAGTGAATTGAGCTCATCCTGAAGGGCTGAGACGTTGTGATCGTAGGCACTGTCGACAGACATGGTTGCTCCAGGCGTTTTTTCTATGGGTTTTTATCGTTGGAGAGCAGGGATGTTTTTAGAGCTTGTGCTCTAAGTTGTCAATCGCCGGGCCTGTCACCCGTGTTGTTTATCGATTCAAGGTTAGGCCGTAAGATGCCTTTCGTTTTTAAATTAAGCGCAAGCCCATGGCCATACGACTAAAAACCAGCCAGCGCATCGCCAATAGCAGCCTGGAGCTTTTTAACCAGCTGGGCGAACGCAGTGTCAGTACCAACCACATTGCGGCCCATATGGAAATTTCGCCGGGCAATCTGTATTACCACTTCCCGAACAAGCAGGCGATCATCTCGGTGTTGTTCAGTGAGTACGAAGCACTGGTGTTGAGTTTTTTACACCCGCCAGAAGGGCGTTTGCCCACCGTTGCCGACAAGCGCCATTACTTGCAGCAACTGCTGGATGCCATGTGGCGCTACCGTTTTTTGTACCGCGACATTGAGCATTTACTGCACAGCGATTCGGAACTGGCCATCCGCTATCGACGCTTTTCACAGCACTGCCTGGCTCAGGCGGGGGCGATCTATGCCGGATTCGTCGAGGCCGAAATCTTGCGTATGACCTCCCAGCAAATCGAATCCTTGAGCCTTAACGCGTGGATTATTCTTACCTCGTGGGTCGGATTTTTATGCACCACCCGTGAGAACAGTGAGCAGCTCAGCGAGCAGGCGATCAAGCGTGGTGTGTATCAACTGCTGGTGCTGGAGGCGGGGTTTGTCACCGACCAGGCCCGTGAAGCAGTCGATGAACTGATAAAGGAATATTACGTTCCCCTGGAACATGCGCTGTACGCTCAATAACTGCATTTCACCCCCTCACAGGAGTTCACTATGCCCGTTGCGCAACTGATCAGCCCTCAAGCCCTGAATGAACGTCAGGCGCAGCCCGGTCTGGTTATTCTGGACTGTCGCTTTGCCTTGGAAGACCCGGATTATGGCCGTTGCAGTTATGCCGAAGGGCACATTGCCGGCGCACAGTTTGCCGACCTTGAGCGTGACCTGAGCGGGCCGGTGATCAAGGGCGTGACAGGTCGCCATCCGCTGCCCGATCCGCGCACCCTTGTGGAGCGACTGCGCACCTGGGGTGTAAATGCCGACAGCGATGTGGTGCTGTATGACGATGGTCCCGGTGCCTTTGCTGCTCGGGCATGGTGGTTGCTGACCTGGCTGGGCAAGCGCGACGGCGTGTTTATCCTGGATGGCGGCCTCAAGGCCTGGCATGGAGCGGGCTTTCCCCTGAGCCTGGATGCGGCTCCGACGTTGCGCGGCACGTTCGAAGGTAAACCTGACAGCCATATGCTGCTCAGCGCGGAGCAACTGCAAAAGCGCCTTGGCAAACCGCAGATGACCTTGATCGATGCCCGTGCGCAGCCGCGCTTTCGAGGCGAGGTGGAGCCCATCGATCCTGTTGCCGGACATATTCCAGGCGCGCAATGCGCAGCGTTCAGCGAAAACCTCGATAGCACGGGGCGTTTTTTGCCTGCCGAGCAACTCAAGCAGCGGTTCGCCGAAAAACTGGGGGATCGCTCGCCCGATGAACTGGTGGCCTATTGCGGGTCCGGTGTGACGGCGTGTCATAACCTTTTTGCGCTGGGGCTGGCGGGTTATCCGCTGGGCAAGCTCTATGCGGGCTCGTGGAGTGAGTGGATCAACGATCCGGCGCGTGGCATTGCTACCGGCGATTGATCAACCGAGGGCGGTTTAGTGTGTGGGAGCGGGCTGCAATCATCGGCGGTCCGAGTTGGCACTGGCCAAGCGATACGCACCAGGGCCAACGCCATAGACCTTCTTGAATTGCCGACTCAGGTGGCTCTGGTCGGCAAAACCCAATTGCGTCGCCACTTGTAGCGGCAAGCAGCCTTGTTGCAACAAGGCCCGGGCATGGGCGATGCGCTGCTGCATCAGCCAGGTGTGTGGCGGCATGCCAGTGGCTCGTTGAAACACCCGGGCAAAGTGGAACGCAGACAAGTTGACCGCTGCGGCGAGCTCTTCCAGTGAGGGTGGCTCTGCCAGCCGGGCGTTTAACAGTTCCTTGGCCCGGCTTACGGCACGATGCTCGACGCCGGGTTTTGCCGGCATCGGCAGGCGGGCATGGCGATTGAGCAGGGCTAGCATCATCTGGCGCCATACAGTTTGCTGGTGCAAGGCGGTTTCTGGCCCTTCCAGCAATTGATGCAGCCGGAACAACCCGTGAAACAGGTCGCTGTCGTACAGCAATGTGTCATTGAAGGTCGGCAAGTGCGTGGCGGGCAGTTCGAGTTCTTCGAGCAATTGTTGAATTTGCGCGTTGTCCGGGTAAAAAGCCCGGTAGCGCCAGCCCGCATCATGGCCTTTGTGCCCATTGTGGACTTCGTCCGGGTTGATCAGCACCAGCGTGCCCGTGGCGGCCAGGTGTTCGGCGCCCCGATAGCGATAACGCTGGGCGCCCTCGACGATCATGCCGATCACAAAACCATCATGCACATGGGGCACGAAGCGGTGCTCGATATAGCGCGCCGTGAGCAATTCGACACCCGTCAGGGGCGGCGTCTGCCAGAAGCGAATCGACTCACCCTGCTGTGCGTCCATTACTCGGACTCAAGCCGCAGCGCGGCCAGCCATTGGGGAATCCGTCGCTCAAGGTAGTAACCCGGCCTGGTCGGCGTACCTTCCAAAAAGCCGACATGTCCGCCTTTGGCGTGCAATTCAAGTTGCGTGCTGGGCGACAGCTCGCTGGTTTCAGGGATGCTGTGCTTGAACACGAACGGATCGTCCGTGGACTGGATAATCAGGGTTGGGGTGTCGATAGTACCAAGGAAGTAACGACTGGAGGCGCGACGGTAGTAATCATCGACGTTGAGATAGCCGTTAAGGGGGGCTGTCACACGGTCATCGAATTCCCAGAAGGTACGCATCTTTCCCAGCGTCTTCACTGAACCCAGCTCGGCCAGCCTAGCGAGGCCTTCGTGTTGGGCATCGAGCTGGAACCGGTGCTTTTTGACTTTGACGTAGGCCAGCATCTCGCGCATGAAATGAGCCTGGTAGACCCTCGAAAACCCGAGGCCGATCCGGTCTGCACACTGGTCAAGACGGAACGGTACCGATACGGCGACGGCACCTTGCAAGCCACTCTCGTGGCCGCTTTCGCCCAGATACTTGAGCAGCACATTGCCCCCCAGCGAATAGCCCACGGCATACAGCGGCGCCAACGGGTGTGTGGCGCGCAAATGCGCCACGGCCTCGGCCAGGTCTTCGCTGGCGCCTGAATGATAGCTGCGAGCCAACAGGTTGGGTTCGCCCGAGCAGCCTCTCCAGTTCAGTGCAGCACTGGTCCAGCCGCGTGCGGCAAGGGCGTTTTGCAGCCCCAGAACATAGTGCGAACCCGATGAGCCGGTCAGGCCGTGCAGCACCAGAACGACGGGGGCATATGCCTGCGGCGTGCCGTGCCAGTCCAGATCGAGAAAGTCGCCGTCCTTGAGCCAGATGCGTTCACGCCGATGCTCGATGGCAGGTTTTGTGCGCCATAACGGCCCCCATAACGTCTGGATATGAGGATTGCCCAAACCCGGCGCCGTGACAAACGGCTTGAGGGGTAAAGCATGGCTGGCTGAAAAAGGCACGGTGGTTCTCATCGGATGACAGGTACGGCGGGTGTCTAAATTGCCACATTGCAGCCCGGCACCCAAGTGTTGCGTAATGGCCAGTTAGTTATCTGATGGTTGGCATGCAACGGGGTCCCATCAAAAGAACCGGCTGGGCTTGCGAAGGCAGGAGAGGGTGTTACGCAGGGATTTTGTGTTTGCAGGCGCGCTCAAGGCATCGCCCGGACCGTGGAGCCGCTGCCGTAGGCTGCGATAAGGGCCGAAGGGATTGCTCTTGAAAAAGAGCAATCCCTTCGGGCTCGATCGCAGCCTGCGGCAGCGGCTACAGGTTATTGTGCGGCCGCAGCCTCACGCTGCCACAGGGCGTAGTTCACGCCCCCGGCTTTTTGCTCGCGGTGCAGGCGCCAGTTGGCAGGCAGGCTCAGTTCCGATGGGCGGACTTCGCTTTCGGTGTAAACCCATGCGTCATCGGCCAGCCAGCCGCGTTGCTCCAGCAGGTCGCAGGCCGGCTTGAGCAGGTCCTTGTTGAACGGCGGGTCCAGGAAAACCACGTCGAACGTGTCAGTTGCCGTCGCGTCCAGATAACGAAGGGCGTCGGTCTGCTGCACTTCGCCGACCGTGCAGCGCAGGATGCCCATGTTCTCGCGAATGTTGGAAATCGCATCGCGGTTGCTGTCCAGTGCCACGCCTTTGGCTGCGCCGCGGGACATGGCTTCAAGGAACAGCGCGCCGCTGCCGGCGAATACGTCCAGTACCTTGGCGCCGCCGATGTGCGGGGCCAACCAGTTGAACAGGGTTTCTCGCACGCGATCCGGTGTCGGACGCAGGCCCTCTACATGGGGGAAGTCGAGCTTGCGGCTGCGCCATTCCCCGCCAATGATGCGTAACTGACCCGCACCTGAGTGCGATGTGTTTTTTGGCTTTGCCATTAATGCTCCGGAACCCCAAGAGGTTGCTCTGAAGGTTTGTCGGTAGGAGGTGGCAGTGGTTTTTGCGGCACGGTTGGGCCAGCGGTCACTACGACCATTTTGTCGGCGCTCAGGTGCTTGTTCATGGCGGCCTTGACCTGATCGGTGGTCAGGTCCTGGGATTTCTGCATGAAGGTTTCAAGATAGTCCAAAGGCAAATCATAGAAGCCCATTGCGCCAAGTTGGCCGACGATGGCTGAGTTGCTGGCAGTGGACAGCGGGAAGCTGCCTGCCAGTTCACGCTTGGCATCGTCGAGTTCTTTTTGCGTCGGACCATTTTTCAGGTAATCAGCCAAAATGTCTTGCACCAATTTGAGCGTACCTTCGCTCAATTCGGCACGGGTTTGCAGGTTGATCATGAACGGGCCACGGGCTTGCATCGGGCTGAAGCCGGAATACACGCCATAGGTCAGGCCGCGCTTTTCACGCACTTCAGTCATCAGGCGCGTGCCGAAACCGCCGCCACCCAGGATGCTGTTGCCCAAAGCCAGTGCGGCATAGTCGGGATCGTCACGGTCAATGCCCAGCTGGGACACCAGCAAGTGGGTTTGCTTGGACGGGAACTCGATGTGGGTTGCGCCGGGTTTTGGCTCGCTCGGTTGCACTGTTTTTGCAACGGCCGGGCCCTTGGGCAGCGCGGCCGAAACCTGGGCTGCGATGGCTTCTGCTTCAGCGCGAGACAGGTCGCCAACGATCGCAATGACTGCGTTGCCAGCGGTGTAGGCCTTGTTGTGGAAGGCCTTGAGTTGATCGATGGTTATAGAGATGATGCTTTGGGCGTTGCCATCGCTGGCGTGAGCGTACGGGTGATCGCCGTACAGGCGCTTGAACAGCTCATCGCTGGCCAGTTTTCCGGGGTTTTGCTTCTGGAACTCAAAGCTGGCGAGCAACTGGTTTTTGATCCGCGCCAGGGAGTCAGCCGGGAATGTCGGCTTGCCCACCACCTCGGCGAACAGATTGAGCGCCGGAGTGCGTTTGTCCACATCGCTCAGGCTGCGCAGTGAGGCAACGGCCATATCGCGATAAGCACCATTGCCGAAGTCGGCACCCAGGCCTTCAAAGCCCTGGGCGATGGCGCCTACATCTTTGCCGGCCACGCCTTCGTTGAGCATGGCGTTGGTCAGCAGTGCCAGGCCTGGCGTGTTGTCGTCCTGGCTGCTGCCGGCGGCGAAGGTCAGGCGCAGGTCGAACATCGGCAGCTCCCGTGCTTCGACGAACAGCACTTTGGAGCCTTCGGCAGTTTTCCAGGTTTGCACGTTCAGCGCACGGTGGCTGGGAGCCTTGCCGTCGAGTTCGGCCAATGACTGGAGTTTTTGCTCGGTCTTGGCCTTGTCCAGCGCCTGGCTTGCAACCGATTGGTCGGGATTGGCAAAAAAGTAGCCGAGTGCGCCAACCAGAACGGCAGCGCTCAGACCGAGCAGGGCGAAGCGGGAGGCTTTACGCTCACTCATGGGTTTTCTCCTCGGGCAGAACATGCGCAACGCTCAGGCGGTCGCGAGTGAAATAGGTGCGGGCGGCTTGCTGGATATCGGCCGGTGTGACCTTTTGCAGGTCAGCCAGCTCGGAGTCCATCAGCTTCCAGGACAGGCCGACGGTTTCCAGTTGGCCAATCGAGGTGGCCTGGCTGGTGATCGAGTCGCGCTCGTAGACCAGGCCGGCAATCACCTGGGCACGCACGCGCTCAAGTTCTTCAGTGGTAGGCGGGGTCTTTTTCAGGTCGTCGAGCAAACGCCACAAACCCGCTTCGGCCTGGGCCATGGTGACTTTTTTCTGGCTGTTGGGCATTGCTGAAAGCATGAACAGGCTGTCGCCACGGGTGAAGGCGTTGTAGCTGGACGATGCCCCGGAGACCAGTTCTTCACCGCGCTCAAGCTGGGTCGGCATGCGTGCGCTGTAGCCGCCGTCCAGCAGCGCAGAAATCAGGCGCAGGGCATTGGCGGTGATCGGGTCTTTGGCCGTCGCAATGCTTGGCACGTTAAAGCCCAGCATCAAGCTTGGCAGTTGGGTCTGTACGTGTATCTTGAGCAGGCGCTCGCCAGGGGTTGGCAGCTCCAGCGGGATTTTGGCGACAGGAATTTCGCGTTTTGGAACAGGCCCGAAGTAGCGTTGAGCCAGGGCTTTGACTTCATCCGGGGTCACGTCGCCGACCACGACCAGCGTGGCGTTGTTGGGCGCATACCACTCTTCATACCATGCGCGCAGTTCGCCAACGCTCATGCGCTCAAGGTCCACCATCCAGCCGATGGTCGGAGTGTGGTAGCCGCTGGACGGGAAGGCCATTGCACTGAACAGCTCGTAGGCTTTGCTCATGGGCTGGTCGTCGGTGCGCAGGCGGCGTTCTTCCTTGATCACTTCGATCTCGCGCTTGAACTCTTCAGGCGGCAGGCGAAGGCTGGCCATGCGGTCGGCCTCAAGTTCAAAGGCCACGCCCAGGCGGTCACGGGCCAGCACCTGGTAATAGGCGGTGTAGTCGTCGCTGGTGAAGGCGTTTTCCTGGGCGCCAAGGTCGCGCAGGATCAACGAGGCCTCGCCGGGGCCGACCTTGTTGCTGCCCTTGAACATCATGTGCTCAAGGGCGTGGGACAGGCCGGTCTTGCCGGGCGTCTCGAAACTGGAACCCACTTTGTACCAGACCTGGGAGACCACTACGGGCGCGCGATGGTCTTCGCGCACAATGACTTTCAGGCCATTGTCCAGGCGGAACTCGTGAGTAGGCTGCGGTTCGGCCGCCAGGGCCGAAAGCGGAAGTAAAACTGTGCTGAGCAACAGGCCAGCAGCGCGGCGGGCTAGATTCATTCGTTTTTTAACCTGTTGGGCTACCTGCTCGGCCTTAGCGTCTGCAGGTGAGGAGGTGCTAGGATACTGATCCGTTTTACCGGCGGCCACGCCTATCAGGCCATTGACGATCAGACTAAGGTTGATCGGGCAGTATAGGAGCCCGCTTGGAAGTGTGGATGTATCCCGGTAAATTTCGCATTTTTGCCGACTTTCCCGTGACAGACCCGAGTTAAGACGAAGTTCACGAGGTGCGTTTTACCCTCTGAACACAGTTGCGTGCGAACAAGCTGACAAAATTACAGTCTGTTTCACACCGAATATTATTTGCCGGGGCGCCACAGTGGCGCACCGCTACGATGAGATAGCCGTCCTCCATGTTTGGTTCCAACGACGACAAGAAGAACCCAGCTGCGGCTGGCGAGAAAAAAGGCCTGTTCGGATGGCTGCGCAGAAAGCCGCAGGAAACCGTCGTGGAACAGTCCGCGCCTGCGCCCGAAATTACCCCGCAGCCGTTGATTGAGGCCACTGTGGTCGTCGAGGCAACGCCTGAAGTGGTCGTCGTGGCCGCAGCACCAGCGGTTGAGCCAGCCATTGAACCGCCTGTCGCCCCTGAGGCGGCGCCCTGGCCGCCGTTGCCTGTTCCCGAAGAGCCGGTGGCACTGGTTGCCGACGTGCAAGCGCCGCATGTCGTGCCTCCGATTCCTGAGCCCGAGGTGGTTGTTCCCGAGCCGGTGATTGCCCCGGAGCCTGTGGTTGAAGAGCCCGAGGTGGTTGAACCCATCGTTGAGCCAGAGCCAGAGCCAGTTGCCGTTGTTGAGCCGGTCATCGTGCCAGCTCCTGTAGTGGCTGCAGCCGCTCCTGTGGTTGAAGCCCCGGTGCCGGCTCCGGTGGTTGCCGCTGAACCCAAGACAGGCTTCTTTGCCCGTCTCAAGCAAGGTCTGTCCAAGACCAGCGCCAGCATTGGCGAAGGCATGGCCAGCCTGTTTCTGGGTAAAAAGGCCATTGATGACGATTTGCTCGAAGAGATCGAAACCCGTTTGCTGACCGCCGATGTGGGCGTTGAAGCAACGTCGGTGATCATTAAAAACCTGACGCAGAAAGTCGCCCGCAAGCAATTGACCGATGCCGACGCACTGTACAAGTCGTTGCAGGACGAGCTGGCGGCCATGCTCAAGCCGGTTGAACAGCCGCTGAAAATCGAATCGCAAAACAAGCCATTCGTGATTCTGGTGGTGGGCGTCAACGGTGCCGGTAAAACCACCACCATAGGCAAGCTGGCCAAAAAGCTGCAGCTTGAAGGCAAGAAAGTCATGCTGGCGGCCGGTGATACCTTCCGCGCCGCGGCCGTTGAGCAGTTGCAGGTGTGGGGCGAGCGCAACCATATCCCGGTCATTGCCCAGCACACTGGCGCTGACTCGGCATCGGTGATTTTTGACGCCGTGCAAGCCGCCAAGGCCCGTGGCATCGACGTATTGATCGCTGATACCGCCGGTCGCCTGCACACCAAAGACAATCTGATGGAAGAACTCAAGAAAGTTCGTCGGGTTATCGGCAAGCTCGACGCCGACGCCCCGCACGAAGTGTTGCTGGTGCTTGATGCTGGCACGGGGCAGAACGCTATCAGCCAGACCAAGCAGTTTGATCAGACCGTTGCCCTCACAGGCCTGGCGCTGACCAAGCTGGACGGCACGGCCAAGGGCGGGGTGATTTTCGCCTTGGCCAAGCAATTCAATATCCCGATCCGCTTTATCGGTGTGGGTGAAGGCATTGATGATTTGCGTGACTTTGAGTCCGAACCCTTTGTCCAGGCTCTGTTTGCGGAGCGGGAGCGTCCATGATTCGTTTCGAGCAGGTCGGTAAGCGCTATCCAAATGGACACGTGGGCCTGCACGAGCTGAGCTTTCGGGTCCGTCGGGGCGAATTCCTCTTTGTGACCGGCCACTCCGGCGCAGGTAAAAGCACGCTGTTGCGCCTGCTGCTGGCGATGGAACGTCCGACCACCGGCAAGTTGCTGCTGGCCGGGCAGGACCTGGGGCAGATCAGCAATGCGCAGATTCCTTTCTTGCGTCGCCAGATCGGCGTGGTGTTCCAGAACCACCAGCTGTTGTTTGATCGCACGGTGTTCAACAACGTCGCCTTGCCGCTGCAGATTCTCGGGTTGTCCAAACCTGAAATCGCCAAGCGAGTCGACTCGGCGCTGGAGCGTGTTGCGCTGTCGGACAAAACCGATCTTTATCCAGGTGACTTGTCCACAGGTCAGCAACAACGCGTGGGCATTGCCCGAGCCATTGTCCATCGTCCGGCCTTGCTGCTGGCCGATGAGCCCACCGGTAACCTCGATCCGCGTCTGGCGGCGGAAATCATGGGCGTATTTGAAGACATCAACCGTTTGGGCACCAGCGTACTGATCGCCAGCCATGACCTGGCCCTGATCGCACGCATGCGCCATCGTATGCTGACCTTGCAGCGCGGGCGATTGATTGGCGACGGGGAGGCCGCCGTATGAGTGCAACACGCAGCTCCAAAGTGTCCGAACGCGTAGCACCCAAGGCAGCCGATCCGCAGCCACCGAAGAAAAAACACGACGATGACGATGGTCCGACCTTTGGCATGTTGTTTCACGCCTGGGTTGAGGCCCACCGTGCAAGCTTGCTCGATAGCCTCAAGCGCCTGGGCAAGCAGCCCATTGGCAGTTTTTTTACCTGTCTGGTGATGGCCGTTGCTCTGAGTCTGCCCATGGGCTTGTCGTTGTTGCTTAACAACGTCGAGCGCTTGGGAGGTTCCTGGCAGCGTGCAGCGCAAATCTCTCTGTACTTGCAGATGGATGCCAGCAGCGAGCAGGGTGAAAAACTCAGCGATCAGATAAAAGGTATGGCGGGGGTGGCTGACGCAGAATTCATCAGCCGTGAAAAAGCTCTTGAAGAGTTCCAGCAGCAGTCTGGGCTGGGCGAAGCGCTTAAAGAACTGCCCGATAACCCGTTGCCGGGCGTAGTGCTCGTGACCCCGGCCGAGGTCGATAAAGCCACACTTGAGGCGCTTCGCGAGCGTCTTGCGCAGTTGCCAAATGTGCAACAGGCGCAACTTGATCTAGTCTGGGTCGAGCGCTTGGCGGCCATCCTGAAATTGGGTGACCGTTTTGTGTTTGGCTTGACGGTGTTGCTGGTATCAGCTTTGCTGCTGGTCATCGGTAATACGATTCGTTTGCATATCGAGAATCGTCGTATCGAAATTGAAGTCATCAAGCTGGTCGGTGGTACTGACAGCTATGTGCGCAGGCCATTTCTGTACATGGGCGCGCTGTATGGTTTCGGTGCGGGAGTGCTTTCCTGGGGCGTTTTGGCTTTCGGCCTGAATTGGCTAAACGACGCGGTGGTGGGATTGGCTGGTCTGTATGGCAGCAATTTTGCCCTGGCGGGTGTGCCGGTAGCCGATGGTCTGTCTCTCTTGCTTGGCGCGGTGTTGTTAGGGTATATCGGTGCATGGATTGCAGTCGCGCGTCACTTACGTGAGCTTTCGCCCAAGTAGTGTCTTTACACCTGTTGACCTTTTCAGCTTTTTTTGGGAACTTTTTTCCAGGTTTTCGGTCAACTTTCGCAGTGCTGAACTGCACGAGTTATGTAAGACGGAGGTTTTTTCGTATGACCACTTCTTTGCAACCTGCGTATGCGTTGGTCCCTGGTGCGAACCTTGAGGCCTATGTCAACACGGTGAACAGCATTCCACTGCTGACACCGGAGCAGGAGCGTGAACTGGCCGAGAGTCTCTATTATGAGCAGGATTTGGGGGCGGCTCGGCAGATGGTGCTCGCCCACCTGCGTTTTGTTGTACACATTGCCCGTAGTTATTCGGGCTATGGCCTGGCTCAGGCTGACCTGATCCAGGAAGGCAACGTCGGCCTGATGAAGGCGGTCAAACGCTTTAACCCTGAAATGGGCGTGCGTCTGGTGTCGTTCGCCGTTCACTGGATCAAGGCAGAGATCCACGAGTTCATTTTGCGTAACTGGCGGATCGTGAAAGTTGCGACCACCAAGGCTCAGCGCAAACTGTTCTTCAACCTGCGCAGCCAGAAAAAACGTTTGGCCTGGCTGAACAACGACGAAGTTCATCGTGTGGCTGAAAGCCTCGGCGTAGAGCCTCGCGAAGTGCGCGAGATGGAAAGCCGCCTGACCGGTCATGACATGGCCTTCGACCCGGCAGCTGAAGCTGACGACGACAGTGCATTCCAGTCGCCAGCCAACTACCTGGAAGACCATCGGTACGACCCGGCGCGCCAACTGGAAGATGCTGACTGGACCGATAACTCCACCAGCAACCTGCATGAAGCGCTGGAAGTGCTGGACGACCGCAGTCGCGACATTCTGTATCAGCGCTGGCTGGCTGAAGAGAAAGCCACGCTGCACGACCTGGCACAGAAGTACAACGTGTCTGCCGAGCGGATTCGTCAGCTTGAAAAAAGCGCGATGAACAAGCTCAAACTGTCGATTGCCGCCTAACCCGGCTCGATAAAAAAACGCCCCGGCTCGCAAGAGTCGGGGCGTTTTTGTATGTGTTGCAATTGCGTTCATTCTACGGCGCGGATGGTGTGGGGGGCTGCTTCAGTCAGCCCACGGCGCCTTGCGCGAGTTATTCAGGGTGTCGAGGTAGCTATCACCGCCCAACTGGCGCATTTGCTGGCGAATCCAGCCTGCGCGGCGGCTCACGTAGGTGCTGGGGTGGCTGGCACTCCAGTTCAGCGGGCTGGGCAGCACCGCTGCCAGGTAGCTGGCCTGCTGGGTTGAAAGGTTCTTGGCACTCACACCGAAGTGATGGCGAGCTGCCGCTTCTGCGCCGAATACGCCTTCATCCCACTCTGCACTGTTGAGATACACCTCAAGAATTCGCTGCTTGGGCCAAAGGATTTCAATCAACCCGGTAAACCAGGCTTCCAGGCCCTTGCGTAACCAGCTGCGGCCCGACCATAAAAACAGGTTCTTCGACACTTGCTGGCTCAGCGTGCTGGCGCCGCGCAATGTGCCGCCCTGCTCGTTGTGCACCAGGGCAGCGCGGATTGCACCGAAGTCGAAACCCCAGTGCTCGGGAAATTTCTGATCCTCGCCAGCCATGACTGCGACTTTGAGGTCGTTGGAGATTTCATCCCACGGCCGCCAACTGCGCTGCAGGTCGATGGGCTCACCATCGAACCAGGACTCGACCTTGCGCTCGACCATCAGTGCAGTGCCGGGTGGTGGCACCCAGCGAAAGATCAGCACCAGCAATGCGCTGCCCACTGCGAACCAGAGCAGGGCTTTAAGAAAGCGGTGAACAAGAAAACGCAGCATAGATGGCTTGGCCGAACCCGTTGAGCGGGCCATTATACAGACCCTGCGCCATTCGATGATCCTGACTGGAGTTACCCCATGCTGCGCACTTATTTGATGCTGGCCGCTTTCTTTGGCTTTACCGGTGTTGCGCTGGGCGCATTCGCCGCCCACGGCCTGAAAGGTCGCTTGAGTGAGCAGTATCTGGCTATTTTTCATACAGGCGTGACCTACCAACTGGTCCACACCCTGGCCCTTTTCGGCGTGGCATTGCTTGCCACGCATCTGCCCGGACGCCTGGTGACCTGGGCAGGTATCTGTTTCGCCCTCGGGATCGTGCTGTTCTCGGGCAGTCTGTACCTGCTGACCATGACTGGCATCAGCAAGCTGGGGATCATTACACCCTTCGGTGGCCTGGCATTTTTGGCCGGCTGGCTGTGTTTGGGGCTGGCCGCCTGGCGCCTGAGCTGAGACCACAAGATGAATGGCTTGGGTCGGCCTGACTGATCGGGCTAGAATGCTGGCCCCTTAAAATGAAGGCAGCGTCGCGCATGCTCATTCAGTTGAACGGTGAATCCTTTGAACTACCGGACGGCGAGACCGTCGCGGATCTGCTGGCACGCCAGGAGCTGACGGGCCGTCGGGTCGCGGTCGAGCTCAATCTGGACATTGTCCCGCGCAGCCAGCATGCCGAAACGGTACTCAAAGCAGGCGATCAGGTTGAAGTGGTGCACGCCATCGGTGGCGGCTAGGTTTTGCCACACACTTCACGCCCGGCCCACAGTGCACACAATTAAAGAGGATTCCCGATGAGCAACGTTCGCAGCGACAAGCCCTTTACCCTGGCTGGCCGTACCTATCAGTCGCGTTTGCTGGTAGGCACCGGCAAGTACCGTGACCTTGAAGAAACCCGCCTGGCCATCGAAGCCTCGGGTGCTGAAATCGTCACTGTTGCTGTGCGTCGCACCAACATCGGCCAGAACCCGGGCGAGCCCAACCTGCTGGACGTGTTGCCGCCGGATCGCTACACCATCCTGCCGAACACCGCCGGTTGCTATGACGCGGTCGAAGCTGTACGCACCTGCCGCCTGGCCCGTGAACTGCTCGATGGCCACAAGCTGGTCAAGCTCGAAGTGCTGGCAGATCAGAAGACCCTGTTCCCCAACGTCATCGAAACCCTCAAGGCCGCCGAGATTCTGGTCAAGGACGGTTTTGACGTCATGGTGTACACCAGTGATGACCCGATCATTGCCCGCGAGCTTGAAGCCATGGGCTGTATTGCCGTGATGCCGCTGGCTGGCCTGATTGGTACAGGTTTGGGGATCTGCAATCCGTACAACCTGCGCATCATTCTTGAAGAAGCAAAAATTCCGGTGCTGGTCGATGCGGGTGTGGGTACTGCCTCCGACGCGACCATTGCCATGGAAATGGGCTGTGAGGCGGTGCTGATGAACTCGGCCATCGCCAACGCCCAGCACCCGATCATCATGGCCGAAGCCATGAAGCACGCCATTGTGGCGGGCCGTCTGGCGTATCTGGCCGGGCGCATGCCGAAAAAACTCTATGCCAGCGCCTCTTCGCCGCTGGATGGTCTGATCAAGTAAGAGCCACTGATGACTGAATCACTAGACACCCCAATCCCGGAAGAAGGCGAAGATCGCCAACACCGCCGCATCAAGAGTTTTGTGATGCGCGCCGGGCGCATGACCGAAGGCCAGCAACGCGGCCTCGATCAAGGCACGCCGCTCTATGTACTGCCGCTGGCTGACGCGCCGGTCGATTTTGATCAGGTGTTCGGCCGCTCCGCGCCGCGTACCCTCGAAATCGGCTTTGGCATGGGCCATTCCCTGCTGGAAATGGCGGCTGCTTCGCCTGAGCAGGACTTCATCGGGGTAGAGGTTCACCGCCCGGGTGTGGGCGCGCTGTTAAATGGCGTGCTGACCCAGGGCCTGACCAACCTGCGGGTTTACGATTGCGATGCGATCGAAGTGCTGACCCGTTGCGTGGCAGACAACAGCCTTGACCGTCTGTTGCTGTTCTTCCCGGACCCTTGGCACAAGAGCCGTCACCACAAGCGCCGGATCGTGCAAGCGTCCTTCGCCGAGCTGGTGCGCTCCAAGCTCAAGGCCGGTGGCGTGCTGCACATGGCTACCGATTGGGAACCGTACGCTGAATACATGCTGGAAGTGATGAACGTCGCGCCGGGCTACCGCAACCTGGCTGAAGATGGCCTTTGCGTGCCGCGTCCGCCTGAGCGCCCGGTGACCAAGTTCGAACGCCGCGGCGAACGTCTGGGTCATGGCGTGTGGGATTTGAAGTTCGAAAAACTGGCGTAGTCGCTGCCGAAGGCTGCGAAGGGTTGCGTAGCAACCCGTTTCTTTGAAGATCCACGAGGTAAGTGCGACGGCTTCGCCGCCGGTCGCAGCCTCGTGCCTCGGCAGCGACTACAGTCAGGTACGTCTACCCCCGTCGATCCGCCACAACCCCGATCAACACCAGCACCACCAACAACACCGGCGCCAGGCTGTAGTTGTTGAACTGGCTCAATCCGCGCTCTACCCACGGCGTGGCATAGATCAACGCAGCGCCGCTGCCGATCAGGCACAGCAAGGCCATCAGCGGAACGCGCAAGGCGCCGGCGATGCTGCCCAGACGTTGTTCGACCCAGCCCTTGAAGTCGGCACCAAACAGCACCAGCACACAGCCAATCAATGCCAGAGCGATCTCCGAGAGATGGCTGCGGCTCCAGCGCGATACGGTGGCAAGCAGGTCAAGTACCAAGTCCATTCGAGTTCCTTAGGTCAAAAAGTGCTGCAACAAGTCGTTGAGAAACAGCTGGCCCCGGGCGGTTGCCGCCAGGCGTGACGGTTCGACCTGCAATAAGCCACTTTGTTCGGCTTCTTTACGTCCAATGCTCAGGCTTTCCAGGGGCAACCCGGTGCGCTGAGGGTAGAGCACCGAGTCGACGCCATCGGTCAGGCGCAAGGCGTTCATTAGAAACTCGAAAGGTAGCTCTTCGGCTGTAAGGGTTTTCTCGCCTGCTTGAAAGTTTTTAGCTGGATTCAGGTAGTCCTTCGGCAGGCGGGTTTTCCAGGTGCGTACGATACGGCCATCGGGATGGCTCAATTTGCCGTGGGCTCCGGCGCCGATGCCGATAAAGTCGCCAAAGCTCCAGTAGTTGAGGTTATGCCGCGCCGCACGACCGGGCTGGGCATAAGCCGAAACTTCGTACTGGGCGTAGCCGTGTTCGGCGAGCAGTGCCTGGCCGGCTTCCTGAATATCCCACAAGGTGTCGTCTTCAGGCAGAACCGGCGGCTGGTTCCAGAACACGGTATTGGGTTCCAGTGTCAGCTGATACCACGACAGGTGGGTCGGCTTGAGTGCGATCGCCTGGCGCAGGTCGCCCAGGGCGTCTTCCAGCGACTGATCGGGCAAGCCGTGCATCAAGTCCAGGTTGAAATTGTCAAAGCCCGCCTGACGCGCCATCCCGGCGGCACGCACGGCCTCGTCACCGTTGTGGATGCGGCCCAGGGCCTGCAGTTTTTCTTGCTGGAAGCTCTGGATACCAATCGACAGGCGATTGATCCCCAGTTGGCGGTAGGCCACGAACTTTTCCTGCTCGAACGTACCGGGGTTGGCTTCCAGGGTGATTTCGATATCGCTGGCAAACGGGATACGCGCTTCAACACCCTTGAGCAAGCGCCCCAGGGATTGCGCGCTGAACAGGCTGGGTGTGCCGCCGCCGAAAAATATCGAGCTCAGCTCACGGCCATAGACGGCATGCAGGTCCTGATCAAGATCGGCCAGCAGCGCGTCGACGTACTCGTCTTCGGGCAGCACCGGGCTTGCGGTGTGGGAGTTGAAGTCGCAGTACGGGCATTTGCGCACGCACCACGGGATATGGATGTACAGCGACAGGGGTGGCAATTGGCTCAGCGGCGCGCGTGGCGCCTGCTGGGTAAAGCCAGCCGCGCCCAGATAGAGCGGCTGTGGAGGTGTGTCGTGGGTCATTTCAGGCCCAAACGCTGACGCAGAAGAACCATGGCCCGGGCACGATGGCTCAGCTGGTTTTTCTCGATCGGGCTGAGTTCGGCGCTGGAGCAGTTGCGCTCCGGGACCCAGAACAGCGGGTCATAGCCAAAACCGTGTTCGCCACTGGCCACAGGCAGGATGCGCCCGTGCCACAAGCCTTCGCAGATAATCGGCAGCGGATCATCGGCGTGGCGCACCAGCGCCAGCACGCAGACAAACTGTGCGCCGCGCTCGGCTTCAGGCACGTCCTTGAGGGCGTCCAGCAGCTTGGCGTTGTTCGCCGCGTCACCTTGGCCGTCAGCGTAACGCGCCGAATAGATGCCCGGCGCGCCACCAAGAAAGTCCACCGCCAGCCCCGAATCGTCGGCCAGTGCCGGCAAACCCGAGATGCGCGCCGCATTGCGGGCTTTGAGAATCGCGTTTTCAACAAACGACAAACCGGTCTCATCCGGTTCGACGCTGCTGAACTCTCCAATCGAGCGCAACTGCACCGACTCGCCGAGCATGGCCTGAAGTTCTTTGAGTTTGCCGGCGTTGTGGCTAGCCAGTACCAGTTGCGTGAGGTTCATCATTCGATTGGAGCGACCATTTGAGAAAATTGGATGGTTTCAGAGGTTGCGCCGCCAGCCTTCACATCCACCTTGAAGGTGAAGGTTTGCGGTCCGGCTACCGGGAACTGGGCCAGATAGTTGATTTCGCCGTTCTTGCCCACCTGCCGGAACGTCAGCGGTGTCGGTTTGGCGTCGCCACTCTGGACCGTGCCCTGAACGTTGGCGGCAATGTTTTTGCCGCCCTTGTTCAGGGTGATGTTCAGGACCGCATTGGTTTTGCTGCGGGTGACTTGAAATTCGTTGGCGATGTCCGGCGTCAGGAAAGTCGACGGGAACGCGTTGTAATACACCGTTGTGTCGCCAAACGTCTGCTGACGCTGGGCAGAGGTGCCGTCACCGGCAAACGCCTGCATGCCAAAACACATTGAAAGCAGTAGTAATCCAATACGACCCATTGTCACTCTCCTTGAACTTGCTGGTTTAGACCGCGACCTGATGATCTTGAAGGCCAGGGCTGCTGACACGATAAATGCCAATCTCGCCCAACAGGTTAGGCCATATCTTGCTTGCCCACCCGTGTCGGTGTTGTTGATCCACGGCAAGACGGTTGATCACCCGGGCTTCACGACCACGGCACAGCGCTTCGAAGTCTTCGAAGGTGCAGAAGTGGATGTTCGGCGTGTTGTACCAGGTGTAGGGCAGAAAGTCGGAAACCGGCATCCGTCCCTTGCTGGCCAGGTACCAGCGGCAGCGCCAGTGGCCGAAGTTGGGGAAGGTGATGATGCATTGGCGACCCACACGCAGCATCTCGTCGAGGATCCGGTCGGGGTAATGCACGGCTTGCAGCGCCTGAGTCATGACCACGATGTCGAAACTGTTGCTGGCGAAGTTGCCCAGGCCTTTGTCGAGGTCTTGCTCGATGACGTTGATGCCCTTGGCAACGCACTCGGCGATATTGTCCGGGTCGTTTTCCAGGCCGTAGCCGGTGACTTGTTTGTTGTCGCGCAGCCAGCTCAGCAGCTCACCATCACCACAACCGAGGTCGAGCACGCGGCTGCCGGCGGGGATCCATTCTTGGATGATTTCCAGGTCGGCTCTCATGGCGTTCTCACAGTTCTATTCGGTTCATGTAGTTGCTGAAGGCTTGCAGGTAGCGCGGAATCGGGATCAGGAAGGCGTCATGGCCCTGCGGAGCGTCGATTTCCAGATAGCACACGTCTTTTTTCGCGGCCATCAGGGCATCCACCAGCTCCCGCGAACGGGCCGGCGAGAAGCGCCAGTCGGTGGTGAACGACATCACGCAAAAGCGCGCCTTGGCACCGGCAAAGGTTTTGGCCAGGTCGTCGTCGAAATTGGCCGCGGGGTCGAAGTAGTCCAGCGCCTTGGTCATCAGCAGGTAGGTATTGGCGTCGAAACGCCCGGAGAACTCTTCACCCTGATAACGCAGGTAACTCTCGACCTGGAACTCGACGCTGTGGAAGTCGTAGTTGAGGTTTTCGTTTTTCAGGCCACGGCCGAATTTTTCACCCATCGAGTCATCGGACAGATAAGTGATGTGCCCTACCATGCGTGCCAGCATCAGGCCGCGCTTGGGGATTACGCCTTTTTCCTGGAACGAACCGCCGTGGAACTCGGGGTCGGTGAGGATGGCCTGGCGGGCGACTTCGTTGAACGCGATGTTTTGCGCAGACAATTTGGGTGCCGAGGCAATCGCCAGACAATGGCGCAGGCGATCCGGGTAGCTGATGCTCCACTGGAGCGCCTGCATGCCGCCCAGGCTGCCACCGATCACGGCGGCCCACTGGTAGATGCCCAGCCGGTCGGCCAGACGTGCCTGGCTGTGGACCCAGTCTTCGACGGTCAATACCGGGAACTCGGCGCCAAACGGGCGACCGGTTTCGGGGTTGGTGCTGCTGGGGCCGGTAGAGCCGTTGCAGCCGCCCAGATTGTTCAGGCTGACGACGAAGAACTTGTTGGTGTCGATTGGCTTGCCGGGACCGATGCAACTGTCCCACCAGCCGGGCTTGCGATCATCGGCGCTGTGATAGCCCGCCGCATGATGGTGCCCTGACAGCGCATGACAGATCAGTACCGCATTGCTGGCGGTGGCATTGAGCTGACCGTAGGTTTCGTAAATCAGGTCGTAGGCAGGCAGCGAGCGGCCGCAGGCTAACGCTAGGGGCTCGTTGAAGTGCGCCGTTTGCGGCACAACCAGACCAACGGAATCGGGGGGAAAGGCAGCTGGCATCGACCCTGCTCTCATTTAAATGAGGCGTAAGTCTAATGAGCGGGGGACCCAGCAGCAAGCAATGGTCTGGGCTGATTTTATGAGCTGACCCAAACCTGTAGTCGCTGCCGCAGGCTGCGAAGGGGATCGTGGGCGCCCCCTGGACAACGAGTCGCTACGCAACTCTTCGCAGCCTGCGGCAGCGACTACAAATTTTGGTTCATGGCCTGGCCAGCCCTGGCAGGTCCGGCAGTTTTTTCGGGCCGTGCAAGCGCACTCGTTTCTGACGGTTCAGTTCGCCGCTGATCAGGCTTACCTGGCTTTTGGAGATGCCAAACGCCTTGGCCAGAAAAGCCATCAGGTGGGCATTGGCCTTGCCTTCTACCGGCGGGGCAGTGAGGCGGATTTTCAGACGATCACCGTGCAAGCCAGCGAACTCGTCGCTGCTGGCCTTGGGTTGCAGGTGACAGTCGAGAATCAGGTCCTCGCCGTCCCAACGGAAGTAGCTCATCAGATCAGGCCGAACAACACGACCGGCATGCCGACGTACATCGCCAATGGCGGGATCACGTAGCTCTGGATCAACTGGATGACCATGAACGCCAGGATCGGCGAGATATCCAGGCCGCCCATGCTTGGCAGGAAGCGGCGAAACGGTGCCAGTGCAGGCTCGGTGATCTGGTTGACCAGTTCAGCGCCCGGGCTGGTGCTGCCCGGTGCAACCCACGACAGGATCACGCTGATGATCATGGCGAAGAAGAACACCTTCAAAAACAGTGCGGTCACGCCAATGATCGCCCACAGCAGCAGGCCCAGCACGTTGAACGACATGTAGCTGAGCGTCAGTACCACGGCGAAAATCACCATCTGCACGACGATAGCCAGTACCAGGGACGACATGTCCAGGCCGAACAGGCTTGGAATCACCCGGCGCAGAGGCTTGAGCAAAGGCTGGGTGGCCTTGACCGTGAACTGGCACAACGGGTTGTAGAAGTTGGCGCGCACCAGCTGCAGGATGAACCGCAGCAGTACGATCAGCAGGTAGAGGCTACCCAGGGTTTGAATTACGAAAATGGCTGCGCCATTTAGTCCTGACATCATGTGCTCCTTATTGACCCAGTTGTTCGGCCATTTCGGCCGAGCGGTGCGCGGCGGCACTCAATGCTTTTTCGACCGAGGCTGCGAAGCCGTCGGCCTGGAATGATTTGATTGCAGCTTCGGTGGTGCCGGCTGGCGAAGTCACGCGGCGGCGCAGTTCGGCGGCGTCGACATCGCTGCCCACGGCCATGTGCGCGGCGCCCAGGGCGGTCTGCTCGGCAAGCTGCTTGGCGACTTCGCGGGGCAGGCCGAGCTTGACGCCAGCCTCGGTCATGGCTTCGATCAGCAAGAAGAAGTACGCAGGACCACTGCCGGACACGGCGGTCACGGCATCGATCTGCGCTTCGGTATCAACCCACACCACAATGCCCACGGCGCTCAACAGTTGCTCGGCCAGCTGGCGTTGCTCGGCGCTGACGCCGGAGGTGGCGTACAGGCCGCTCACGCCTTTGCCCAGCAGCGCCGGGGTGTTGGGCATGCAGCGTACCAGCGGTTGGTTGCCCAGCCAGTTGAAGAGGCTGGCGCAGGTAATGCCTGCGGCAATCGATACCAGCAACTGATGCGGCAAGAGGTGCGGGCGCAGGTCCTGGCACACGGCTTTCATGGCCTGTGGCTTGACTGCGATCACAATCACATCGGCGTCTTGAATGGCTTGGGCGTTATCGGCAAACAGCTCGACACCGTGCTCGGCTGCCACTTTGGCCCGGGTCTCGGCACCGGGATCGCTGGCGCGGATCTGTGCTGCATCCAGACCTTTGGCCAACAGGCCGCCGATCAGGCTGGAAGCCATGTTGCCGGCGCCGATAAAGGCAATACGCGTTTTGCTCATAACCGATCCTTATAAAAAAAGAGAAGGCCCCTTCAGGCCTGGCCGTAGTCGCGGGCGCCAAATAATGCGGTGCCAATGCGCACCCAGGTGGCACCTTGGGCAATAGCCGACTCAAGGTCGTGGCTCATGCCCATCGAAAGCGTGTCGAGCCCCATGTTCAGGCTCTCTTGCAGCGTACGTACCGCCGCAAATGCGGCGTCCTGCTCGGCGCGGTCTTGCGTTGGTTCCGGAATCGCCATCAAGCCGCGCAGTTTCAAACGGGGCAGCGCGCTGATTGCGGCCGCCAGCGCAGGCAAGTCTGCCGGGTTACAGCCCGATTTACTGGCCTCGCCACTGACATTGACCTGAATGCAGATGTTGAGCGGCGGCAAGTCTGCCGGGCGCTGGTCAGACAAGCGCTGGGCAATCTTGAGCCGGTCAACGGAATGCACCCACGCAAAATGCTCGGCGATGTCGCGCGTCTTGTTCGATTGAATGGGGCCGATGAAGTGCCAACACAAGGGCAGGTCGGCTAATTCGACCTGTTTGGCGCGGGCTTCCTGCAGGTAGTTTTCGCCAAAGTCGCGAACCCCTGCGGCATAGGCTTCACGCAGTGCGGCGGCAGGTTTGGTCTTGCTGACAGCGAGCAGGTGAATGCTCGTTACATCACGTTGCACAGCCAGTGCTGCTGCACGGATGCGAGCCTCAACCTGTGCAATGTTGCCTGCTATCGTGGACATTCGTTTAAGCCCGCCGTTGTGAAAGTCTGCGGCATTCTACTGGAATTGGGAGGGGGGATGGATATCGCCGACCTGTTGGCGTTAAGCGTCAACCACGGGGCTTCGGACTTGCACCTGTCAGCGGGCGTGGTGCCGATGCTGCGCATTGACGGTGACATGCAGCGTTGCGATTTGCCGGTGCTGGAGGCAGGGCAAGTGCGAAGGCTAGTCCAGGGCGTCATGAGTGAAGCACAGCGCCGAGGGTTTGAGGCGCGACTCGAAGCCGATTTTGCGTACGCCCTGCCGGGGCTGGGTCGCTTCAGGGTCAATGTTTTCGAACAGCAGCGCGGCCCCGGAGCCGTGTTTCGCCGCATTGCCGAGACGGTGCCCAGCCTTGAATCGCTGGGCCTGGGCGACGTATTCAGCCAGCTCTGCCAGGCACCCCACGGGCTGGTCCTGGTCACGGGCGCGACGGGCTCGGGCAAGACCACCACCCTGGCGGCGATGATTGATCACCTCAACCGCACCCGCCAACGGCACATCCTCACCCTTGAGGACCCGATCGAGTTTATCCACCCGCCGCGTCAGTCCCTGATCAGCCAGCGCGAGGTGCATCGCCACACCCACAGCTTTGCAGCCGCCTTGCGTTCGGCCATGCGCGAAGACCCGGATGTGATCATGCTGGGCGAGATGCGCGACCTGGACACCATCAGGCTGGCGCTGACAGCGGCAGAAACCGGGCATCTGGTGTTTGCCACGCTGCACACATCGTCGGCGGCCAAGACCATCGACCGGATGGTGGATGTGTTTCCCGGCGACGAAAAGGCAATGGTGCGCGCCATGCTCTCGGAGTCACTGCTGGCCGTGGTTTCCCAGACACTGGTGAAAAAAGCAGGAGGGGGGCGTGTGGCGGCTCACGAAATCATGCTGGCTACGCCTGCGATTCGACATCTGATTCGGGAGAACAAGGTGGCGCAGATGGTTTCAGCGATCCAGACCGGCGCAGCGGTGGGCATGCAGACGCTTGAAATGGGCCTGAACAGGCTGAGGGAGCAGGGATTGACGCAATAATCGGGTGGGGGTGTTGTTTCTGTGGGAGCGGGCTTGCTCGCGATCCAGGCGGCGCGGTTCAGCGGGTGAACCACATCGCTCCCATCGCGAGCAAGCCCGCTCCCACAGCTTTAGCGTTGTACAACCTGCAGCGGGGCTTTCTCTTTAGGTAATACGCGCTTGGCGACCACGTAGTGGCTCTGCCAGTAAGGCTTTTTCAGCGTGTCGATAGTGACCGACTTGCCGCGACGCGGAGCGTGGATGAACCGGTCGTTGCCCAGGTAGATGGCAACGTGGTTGACCTTGCGGCTCTTGATGTTGAAAAACAGCAGGTCGCCAGGCTTCAGGTCCTTGCGTTCGACCTTCTGACCATGACCACTGGCCATTTCGCTTGAAGTGCGAGGCAAGTCGACTGCTGCAACGTCATTGAAGGCATATTTGACCAGGCCGCTGCAGTCAAACCCTTTGCTTGGGCTGCTGCCGCCCCAACGATAAGGGGTGCCCAACACGTTTACAGCGCGGCTCAGGACCGTGCTGCTTTGCTTGTTGGCGGCTGCCAGTGAAGCGGTCGCAATTTTGCCTGGGGCTTTGCGGTGGGCTTTACTGGCTGCAGGACGTGCTACGGTCTTGCTGTTAGAGGCAACGTAAGCGGCGCCCGCAGATGACTTTGCGGTGTAGCCGGTGAAGCCCGAAGGAAGATGTTGCTCACGATTGGTGGCGTGGGCGGCCAGTGGCAATAATAGGCAAATGGTTAGCCATGTCTTGAATATAGGACGCATTCGGCAGGGCTCAATGGTTATAAACGCGAAACTTTATAACAGCTTTTTTGTCCTTTCTCAGGCCATTTGTCAGTTGGACTATGGGGTCAAATTCCGCAAAGGTGGTGGCAAATTGTCACATGGTGACGGCGCAGGTCAGGTCCTATAAGGCTTTGCGCCATTTCTTGTAAGACACTTTTACCTTTTGCACGACAGTAAAAAAGTCACAAAAAACTTCACAATATTTTTCTATCAGCAGCAACGAGGGCATTTATGAGCGGCTATCGAGACGATATACAACGCGATACTCACAGCAAAGTGCTGGGCTACCTGCTGTGGATTTTCGGTTTTCTGGGGGCGCATCGCTTCTATTACGGCAAGCCGGTGACCGGGACGATCTGGTTTTTCACCTTGGGCTTGTTGGGAATTGGCTGGTTGATCGACTTGTTCCTGATCCCGAGCATGGACCGTGAAGCTGACTTGCGATTCACCTCAGGTGACACAGACTACAGCGTGGCCTGGATTCTGCTGACGTTTCTGGGGTTGTTCGGCGTACACCGCATGTACATGGGCAAATGGATCACCGGGATCATCTACCTGTTTACCGGTGGTTTGTTCCTGATCGGTATCCTGTATGACTTCTGGACCTTGAACGAGCAGATCTCGATCAAGAACGCAGAGCGTCGTTAAACCGTCGCACATTAAAGCCTGTGGGAGCAGGCTTGCTCGCGATTCAGGCACCTCGGTCCTTCTGAAAGACCGAGTTAATCCAATCGCGAGCAAGCCCGCTCCCACAGGGTGCACTTCAGGCTTCAGCCTTCGTAACTGATCCGACCATCCACCAGCGTGTAACGCACGGCACTCGGCAGGCAATGGCCGAGGAACGGGCAGTTATCGCCTTTGGAATGCCATTTTTCGCCGACCAGGGTCGAGGCCGCCGGGTCAAACAGCACCAGGTCTGCAGCCGAGCCTACCGCCAGCTTGCCGGCCGGTAGGCGCAGCGCCTGAGCCGGGCCTGCGCTGAGACGAGAAAGCAGTGTCGGCAAGTCCAGCAGGCCGTCTTCTACCAGGGTCATCGCCAGCGGCAGCAATACTTCAACACTGCTCATGCCCGGTTCGGTAGCCCCGAACGGTGCCAGTTTGGCGTCGCGTTCGTGGGGCTGGTGATGGCTGGAGATGGCTTGCACCACACCCGACTTCACCGCCTCGCGCAGACCATCACGGTCGGCACGGGTACGCAACGGCGGTTGCACGTGGTAAACGCTGGAGAAATCCTCCAGGGCCTCATCCGTCAAAATAAGCTGATACAGCGCCACATCGGCAGTGACCTTGAGGCCGCGTGCCTGGGCCTGGGCGATCAGGGCCACACCCCGTGCACTGGTCAGTTGACTGAAGTGGGCGCGCACACCGCTTTGCTCAACCAGCAGCAGATCCCGGGCCAGCGCCACGGTCTCGGCGGTTTCCGGGATGCCCGGCAAACCACGGAACGCGGCCATCGCGCCATCGTGGGCAATACCGCCTTCGGCCAGGTCACGGTCCTGGGAGTGGAAAATCACCGTCAGGTCGAACGTGGCCGCGTATTCCAGTGCCCGGCACAGGGTGCGGGTGTTGGTGAAGCTGTTGAGGCCATTGCCAAACGCCACACAGCCGGCGTCGCGCAAAGCGATCAGCTCTGCAAGCTGCTCGCCCTCCAGGCCCTTGCTCAGTGCGCCAATGGGGAACACTTTGCAGTTTCCGGCTTCGCGGGCGCGGTCCAGGATCAGCTCGGCCACCGCCGAGGTATCCAGTACCGGCTTGGTGTGCGGCGGGCAGCACAGGCTGGTGACGCCACCGGCTGCCGCAGCACGGGTTTCGCTGGCAATGGTGCCTTTGCGGCTGTAACCCGGTTCGCGCAGGGCGACGTTCAGGTCAACCAGGCCGGGGGCGGCTACCAGGCCCTGGGCCTCAATGGTTTGAGTCGGGGTGAAACCGGCTGGCGCTGCGCCAATGGCAATGATCTTGCCGGCTTCCAGATGCAGGTCAGTCACTTGATCCAGCTGGGTGCCCGGATCAATTACACGGGCGCCGAGAATGCTGAGCTTCACTGGGCGTTCTCCTGTTCGAATTGGCGCTGGGCGGTTTGTCCGCTCATGGTCATGGACAACACGGCCATGCGTACGGCAATGCCGTAGGTCACTTGGTTGAGAATCACCGAGTGCGGACCGTCGGCCACGGCGGACTCGATTTCGACCCCGCGGTTGATGGGGCCCGGGTGCATCACGATGCAATCGGGCTTGGCACCGGCCAGGCGTGCAGTGGTCAGGCCGAACAGGCGGTAGAACTCGCCTTCGCTCGGCAACAGGCCGCCGGACATGCGCTCGCGCTGCAGGCGCAACATGATCACCACGTCGACGTCTTTCAGGCCTTCGGTCATGTCGGTGTAGACCTTCACCCCATATTGCTCGATGCCGATCGGCAGCAAGGTCTTGGGTGCAATCACGCGGATGTCAGGGCAGCCGAGGGTCTTGAGGGCGATCATGTTCGAGCGCGCGACCCGCGAGTGCAGGATGTCGCCGACGATGGCCACCGACAGGTTCTCAAAACCGCCCTTGTGCCGACGAATGGTCAGCATGTCGAGCATGCCCTGGGTCGGGTGCGCGTGACGGCCGTCGCCACCATTGATGATCGCTACCTGAGGGCACACGTGCTCAGCAATGAAGTGGGCGGCACCGGAGTCGCCGTGGCGTACCACGAACATGTCAGCGGCCATGGCTTCAAGGTTGCGCAGGGTGTCGAGCAGGGTCTCGCCCTTGCTCGCCGACGAGGTCGACACGTTGAGCGTGATCACGTCGGCAGACAGGCGCTGGGCGGCCATTTCAAAGGTGGTACGGGTGCGAGTGGAGTTCTCGAAGAACACGTTGCATACGGTCTTGCCGCGCAGCAACGGGACTTTTTTCACCGCTCGGGCACCGACTTCAAGGAACGAGTCAGCGGTGTCGAGGATTTCAGTCAGCAGCTCGCGGCGCAAACCGTCGAGCGACAGAAAGTGGCGCAGCTGGCCCTGATCATTGAGCTGCAGCGGGCGCTTGGCGTCTGTAGGCGTCATCGCAATGGTCTCATCTCTTAATGGGCAGGAAGGGCTAGGTCTTGAAGTTCGAGTGTCAGTGGCGCAGGGCCGGACAACTTCACCCGCTCGCTCGGCTTGAGGCACAAGGTCGCCCCCACCACATCCGGCCGGATCGGCAGCTCGGCCGCGTCCAGGTCCAGCAGGCTGACTAGCGTCACGCTGGCCGGACGTCCATAGTCGAACAGTTCGTTAAGTGCCGCGCGGATGGTGCGACCGCTCATCAGCACGTCGTCGATCAGCACCAGGTGCTGGCCTTCGATTTCGAACGGCAGCTCAGAGGGACGCACTTGCGGGTGCAGGCCGTTCTGGCTGAAGTCATCGCGGTAGAACGATACGTCCAGCGTACCCAGCGGAGCATCGCTGTTGAGCGCCCGCAGCAGCGCCTGGGCAACCCAGATGCCGCCAGTGCGGATACCGATAAAATTCGGTTCAGTGATGCCGCGACGGGCAAGGTGGGCCTTGAGATCAAGGGCCATCTGGGAGATCAGTTCAGCGGGAACAGGCAGGATCATGGTGGCTCCTTTAAAGGCCCGCGCAGCAAAACGTGCAGCGGCGGGCGCAAACAACGGGGCGGGTCAAGTGATACAAGCGCCGGGTCAGTCTTGGGTTTGAGCCGGGTTTTCGTCGAGCCAGCCTTGCAGCACCAGCTTGGCGGCGATGGCATCGACGGGGTTGTCGCGGTAGCTGCCGCGCTGGCCGCCCTGGGCCCGGCGTTCGCCCTTGGCCTCGAAGGTGGTCAGGCGTTCATCGTGGGTGAAAACGGGCAGATTGAAGCGGCCATTCAGACGGTTGGCAAATTTTTGCGCACGGGCGCAGAAGTCGCTTGGGGTACCGTCCATGTTCAACGGCATGCCGACCACCATTGCGTCGGGCTGCCATTCCTTGATCAGCTTTTCAATTTCTTCCCACCTGGGAATGCCATTTTCGGCTTTCAAGTTGCATAGCTCGCGGGCTTGGCCGGTAATCATCTGGCCGACAGCGACACCGATGGATCGGGTGCCGTAGTCAAAGCCCAGCAGTAAACGAAGGCCGGCCATCAGGAATGGCCTGCTTGGGTGCTTAACAAATTGAGGTTCACTCCGAGGTGTTTCGCGGCCGCGTCGAGGCGCAGCTCGCTAGGGGTTTCAAACAGGACGTCAGCTGAATACGGGCAGGTCAGCCACGCATTGTCGACCAGTTCGGCTTCCAGCTGGCCAGCGTCCCACCCGGCATAGCCCAGGCAAATCAGGCTGCGGTTCGGGCCGTGCCCGTCGGCAATGCTGAACAGCACATCGGCCGAGGTGCTGAGGGCCAGCCCGTCAGCCAGCTCGACGGTGGCGTCAAAGCTCATTCCCGTGGGGTGCAGGACAAATCCACGGTCAGTCATCACTGGCCCACCGCCATAGATCGGAACGTGCTGGCACAGGGCCGAGGAGAGTTTTTCCGGGCGCAACTGCTCAAGAATGTCCGCCAGGCTCAGTTCCAGCGGGCGATTGATCACCAGTCCCATGGCCCCACTGGCCGTGTGCTCGACGATGTAGGTCAAGGTGTGGGCAAAATTCGGGTCGGCCATGTGCGGCATGGCGATCAGGAATTGATGCTTGAGGTAAGTCGGTGCGTGGTTTTTCATGAGTCTTAGTGTGGCGCTGGCAACGTGAACTGACAAGTTTGAGGATGATAAAAGCCCTGTAGTCGCTGCCGAAGGCTGCGATAAGGTCCGCAGGACCTTCAAAAGCCAGGGCCGCGGTGCGCCCCATCGCAGTCTTCGGCAGCGACTACAGGTTTTACCTCAGTTGCTCGAAAGCCGATCGCCTTGGGCGAACTTCCAGGTGCGGATGATTTCGAGCCGGTCGATGTCTGCCAGGTCGCCCGTGAACGGTGCAAAGGGTGCGGCCAGGCGCACGATGCGTTGAGCAGCCTGATCCAGCAGCGGCTGGCCCGATGACTCAAGCACCAGCACTTCATGCAGCGAACCGTCCCGGTTGATCGACACCAGCAGCCGCAGCTTGCCGTAGATTTTTTCGCGACGTGCCTGTTCGGGGTAATTCAGGTTGCCGATGCGCTCGATCTTCTTGCGCCAGTCCTCTTTGTACCAGGCGCCCTTGTCGCGCATGGTCGAGGCCGCACTCATGCGGTAGATCTTCGGACGCTTGGCGTACAACTGCTGCTCGTTGGCCAGTTCGGCCTCCAGGCTGGATATCTCGCTGGACAGCTGGGAGCTGTCGAACGTTGGAATGCTGGCCTTGGGCGCGGCTTCGGTCTTGACCTTTTGCGGCTGGCTCGGCGCTTTTTTCGGGGCTGGCGCCACGGTGGTCACGGCAGCCTTGGGTGCGGTTTGGGTCTGCTCGGGCCTGGCGGCCGGCGGCGGAGTGACCTTTTTGACGCTGTTGTCCTGGAAAGGAGCAACTTCAGTGGTCTTGGGCACGGCTTTTTTATCCAGCGTGCCGCTGCCTTGCTGATTGTCCTGAGCCAGAAAGTCCGCTTTCTCCGGGGCCTTTTCGCTTTTGAATGTGGAGAGCGTGATCTCCAGGGTTTTACTGATCTGTTTGGGTTCGGTCATGCTGAAACCCACGCCCACAATCACCGCGATATGAATCAGCGCCGCCACAAACAGGGTAAATCCAAGGCGATCGGCCGCTCGCACGCCTTTATGGCTGAGTTCGGGGGGCAGGTCGCTGGGGAGTGTCATGGCAAAAAGACCAACATCGCGGGTTTCACAGGGTGCGCATGATAGCGCAATGTTGGTCTATTACTGGGTGTTGCAGATCAGCGCGCGGCGAGCTTGCGCTCAATCGCGTCCATCAGCAGGGCGCCGATATTGGTACCGAACGCATTGTCGATCTCGCGGATGCAGGTCGGGCTGGTGACGTTGATCTCGGTCAGGTGCTCACCGATCACGTCCAGGCCGACAAACAGCAGCCCTTTTTCACGCAGCGTCGGGCCTACCTGGGCTGCAATCCAGCGGTCCTTGTCGCTCAGCGGACGGGCTTCGCCCCGACCGCCTGCAGCCAGGTTGCCACGGGTTTCGCCAGCTGCCGGGATACGCGCCAGGCAATACGGAACAGGCTCGCCGTCGATCATCAGGATGCGTTTGTCGCCGTCCTTGATCGCCGGTAAATAGCCTTGTGCCATGATTTGCTGGGTGCCGTTGGCGGTCAGGGTTTCGAGAATCACCGACAGGTTCGGATCGCCCACGCGGTGACGGAAGATCGACGTTCCGCCCATGCCATCCAGGGGTTTGAGAATCACGTCACCGTGCAGGGCGGCGAACTCACGCAATACATCGGCGCGGCGGCTGACCACGGTGGGCGGTGTGCACTGGGTGAACTGGGTGGCGAACAGCTTTTCGTTGCAGTCGCGCAGGCTTTGCGGCTTGTTGACGATCAGTACGCCATCACGCTCGGCCTGCTCCAGCAGGTAGGTGGAGTACACGAACTCCATGTCGAAGGGCGGGTCCTTGCGCATCAGGATCACGTCCAGGTCGCTCAGGGCCGTGTCGGTTTCGGCGTCCAGTTCAAACCATTTTTCAGGGTTGGCGAACACCTTCAGCGGCTTCATGCGCGCCCGCGCCTTGCCTTCATTCAGGTAAAGGTCTTGCTGTTCCATGTAGAACAGGGTCCAGCCGCGATCCTGGGCGGCCAGCAACATGGCCAGCGAGCTGTCCTTTTTATAGGAGATGCCCGCAATGGGGTCCATGACAATCCCGACTCGAACGCTCATGGCAAATTCCTCAATAAATAATGGGCAAAAAGGCTCTGAAAAGTGGCGCCAGAGTGGCGCTGAGTGTGGCCCCGGTCAAGGAAAAACCACCTGCTCCAGCACGCCTTGGGCGGTTCGATAGATTGACGGTCGTGACTGTGCTAAAAAGGCTGGCACAGTGCTTTGAGCCCTTGTCCATCAAGGAGTTGGGGTTTTAAGTCGCACAGTTGTAACAAAATGGGTCGCCGTGGCGATGGTAGAGCACATATGGAAAAACATTCCAGCGCCTTGAAGGTGATGGTAATCGACGATTCGAAAACCATTCGCCGCACCGCCGAAACGCTGTTGAAAAACGTGGGCTGCGAGGTCATTACCGCCATCGACGGTTTCGATGCGCTGGCCAAGATTGTCGACCATCATCCGCACATCATCTTTGTCGACATCATGATGCCGCGTCTGGATGGCTATCAGACCTGCGCACTGATCAAGAGCAACCGGGCGTTCAAGTCGACCCCCGTGATCATGCTGTCGTCCAAGGACGGCCTGTTCGACAAGGCCAAGGGACGAATTGTGGGTTCTGATCAATTTTTGACCAAGCCCTTCAGCCGTGATGAATTGCTGAGCGCAATCAAGGCCCATGTGCCAGCCTTCAATATCGTACAAAGTGCTCAATGAAGCCCGGCCAGCCGGCCAACCACCTTATAAATGGGGAACACCATGGCTCGCATTCTGATCGTCGATGACTCGCCGACTGAAATGTACAAATTGACCGGCATGCTGGAAAAGCACGGCCATGAAGTGCTCAAGGCTGAAAACGGCGCCGACGGCGTTGCCCTGGCACGCCAGGAAAAGCCTGATGTGGTGTTGATGGACATCGTGATGCCGGGCCTCAATGGTTTTCAGGCCACGCGTCAGCTGACCAAAGATCCGGAGACCAGCTACATCCCGGTTATCGTTGTGACGACAAAGGATCAGGAAACCGACATGGTCTGGGCCCAACGACAAGGGGCCAAGGGCTACCTGACCAAGCCGGTCGATGAAGAGCAACTGATCCTCAAGGTGAAAAAAGTCCTGGAAGAAAACCCTCCAAAATGACGGCCGCCTTATGCCTGGCTCACTGACGGCCTTCGAACTGCTGCTTGAAATCGACCAGCGCTGTCGCCAGCTGGCAGCGGGCCTGGTGCCTGCACAAGCGCAACTCGATACCTGGAGCGGTATCGGCTTTCGCATCGGCGAGCATTGTTTTGTGGCGCCGATGGGCGAAATTGCCGAAATCCTCCATGAGCCGCGATTCACCTTGTTGCCCGGTGTAAAGCCCTGGGTCAAGGGCGTGGCCAATCTGCGCGGGCAATTGCTGCCGGTCATGGACCTGTGCGGCTTTTTCGGGGTTGAGCTGTCGCCCTTGCGTAAACAGCGCCGGGTGCTGGTGCTGGAATATAAAGACGTGTTTGTCGGGTTGCAGGTGGACGAAGTGCAGGGCATGCAGCACTTTGCACATGCCGATCTCAATGCCGATACGCACGCGTTGCCTCATCCGATGTTCGCGCCTTATGTGCAGGGGCATTTTGCTGGCGAACACCCTTGGTGGGTATTCAGCCCTTTTGCCCTGGCTCAGGCGCCGCAATTCTGGGCGGTGGCCGTGTGATCAGGCCTCGCGCTTTAAAACGGGATCTCAGGACCTGATTGATGACCACAGCCAATACCGCTAAACCAATGGAAGGGTCGCGCAGTCGTTCGCAGATCATCGTGCTTTTTATCGCCCTGATCGTGTTCATCATGCTGTTGTTCGCCAACTTTGCTTACCTCAACACCCAATCCAACTACGACAAGCAATACATCAGCCACGCGGGTGAATTGCGTGTCCTGTCCCAGCGTATTGCCAAAAACGCCACTGAGGCCGCAGCCGGAAAGGCTGCCGCGTTCAAGTTGCTGATCGATGCGCGAAACGATTTCAGCCAGCGTTGGGGCTATCTGAAAAAAGGCGATCCGGTCACTGGCCTGCCTCCCGCGCCGCCTGCAGTCCACAAGGAAATGCAGGCGGTTCAGCGTGACTGGGAGCTGTTGCTGAGCAACGTCAACGCCATTTTGGCCAGTGAGCAAACCGTACTGTCGTTGCATCAAGTGGCCGCGACACTGGCCGAAACCGTGCCGCAGCTACAGGTCGAATACGAAAAAGTCGTCGAAATCCTGTTGCAGCGTGGCGCGCCAGCCAGCCAGGTGGCGCTGGCGCAGCGTCAGTCATTACTGGCCGAACGCATTTTAGGCGCGGTGAATACGGTGCTGGCCGGTGATGAGAATGCAGCCCAGGCCGCCGGTGCTTTCGGGCGCGATGCCAACCGCTTCGGGCAAGTGCTCAACGGCATGCTGGAAGGCAATGACGGGATGAGGATTACCCAGGTCGAAGACAAGGACGCCCGTGCCCGCTTGCAGGAAATTTCCGAGCTGTTCCAGTTTGTGTCGGGCTCAGTGGATGAAATCATTGAAACCTCGCCGCAGCTGTTCCACGTACGTGAAGCCGCCAACACCATATTCAGCCTGTCGCAAACCCTGCTTGATGAAGCGTCGACCCTGGCCAACGGCTTTGAAAATCTCGCCACCGGGCGCTCGCTCGACATTATTGGCGGTTACGTATTGGGCTTGCTGGCACTGGCATCAATCATCCTGATCGGGCTGGTGATGGTGCGCGAAACCAATCGCCAACTGCGTGAAACGGCCGAAAAGAACGAGCGCAACCAGAACGCGATCATGCGTTTGCTGGACGAAATTGCCGATCTGGCCGACGGCGACCTGACGGTGACGGCCTCTGTCACCGAAGATTTTACGGGGGCCATTGCCGACTCCATCAACTACTCGATCGACCAACTGCGCGAGCTGGTGGCCACGATCAACCACACCGCAGGTCAGGTCGCGGCAGCCGTGCAGGAAACCCAGGCAACCGCCATGCAGTTGGCCGAGGCTTCCGAGCATCAAGCCCAGCAAATTGCCGAGGCTTCGGGAGCCATCCAGCAAATGGCCCACTCCATCGATCAGGTGTCGGCCAACGCTTCGGAGTCTTCAGCGGTGGCGGAGCGTTCCGTGGCGATTGCCAACAAGGGCAACGAAGTGGTGCATAACACCATTCATGGCATGGACAACATTCGTGATCAGATCCAGGACACCGCCAAGCGGATCAAGCGGTTGGGCGAGTCTTCCCAGGAAATCGGCGACATTGTCAGCCTGATTGATGATATTGCCGATCAAACCAATATCCTGGCGTTGAACGCGGCCATCCAGGCCTCGATGGCCGGCGATGCCGGGCGCGGGTTTGCCGTGGTGGCCGACGAAGTCCAGCGCCTGGCCGAGCGCTCATCGGCGGCTACGCGGCAAATCGAAACCCTGGTGCGGGCGATTCAGGCCGACACCAACGAGGCGGTGATTTCCATGGAGCAAACCACCACCGAAGTGGTGCGCGGTGCCCGTCTGGCCCATGACGCCGGAGTGGCGCTGGAGGAGATCGAAGGTGTGTCGCAAAATCTGGCGGACCTGATTCAAAGCATCTCCAACGCCGCGCAGCAGCAGACCACTTCGGCGGCGCAGATCTCCCTGACCATGAACGTCATTCAGCAAATCACCAACCAGACCTCGTCGGGCTCCACTGCGACCGCCGACAGCATCGGTAATCTGGCCAAAATGGCCAGCCAGCTGCGGCGTTCGGTATCTGGCTTCACATTGCCTGCGCCGCCTAAAGACCTTGGTCCACAGTAATGCGCTGCAATTCTGACTGGAGTCGTTATGGTTGACCGGCACGACTATGTGGCCCTTGAGTGGGTCAAAGGCGAAATTGCCCACACGCTAAAACAGGCCCGCGTGGCGCTGGATGCCTACGCGCAACAGCCTGCCGCCGACACGCTGGAGCAATGCCTGGCCTGTATTCATCAGGTGCATGGCAGCTTGCTGATGGTCGAGTTCTACGGCGCGGCGTTGCTGGCAGAAGAGATGGAGCAGTTGGTCATTGCCTTGCAACAGGGCCGCGTCAGCCAGCTCGACGAAGCCCTGCGGTTATTGCAGCAAGCCTTCAGCCAATTGCCGTTGTACCTGGACCGAGTACACAGTGCCCGACGGGATTGGCCATTGGTGGTGTTGCCGTTGCTCAATGACTTGCGCAGCGCCCGTGGCGAAGCCCTGCTCTCGGAAACCAGTCTGTTCAGCCCGCCCTTGCAAGTGTTGCCCCCATTGGACCCGGCCGCCCTGGCCCGTTTGCTCCCCGCAGACTTGCCGCGGGAGCTGCGGATTCTGCGCCATACCTTGCAAACCGCGTTTCTGGGTTTGCGCCGTGGCGAAGCCGTGCAGGCCCATCTGGAAATGATGGCCGGGGTGTTCGCACGGCTTCAAAGCCTGTGCCTGGGTTCGCCGCTCAACGCCTTGTGGAAAATAGCCGCGGCCCTGGTCGATGGCATGCTTAAGGGGCGGGTCCCGAACAGCCCGGCCCTGCGCAGCCTGCTTAAAAAGTCCGACAAGGAACTCAAGCGCCTGCTGGAGCAAGGTATCGAGGCCGCCAATCAGCCTGCGCCCGAAGAGTTGCTCACCAGCCTGCTGTTTTACATCGCCAAGGCCGAGCATCCGACCTCGAAAATGCTCGCCCTGAAAAACCATTACGAACTGGATCAGGCCATGCCCGATGCGGCGATGGTCGATGAGGAGCGGGCGCGGCTGGCTGGCCCCGACCGCGACGCGATGCGCTCAGTGGTTGCGGCATTGTGCGAAGAACTGGTGCGGGTCAAGGAACGCCTCGACCTGTTTGTGCGCAGCGACCGTTTGCACGTCTCGGAACTGAGCAGCCTGATGGCCCCGTTGCGCCAGATCGCTGACACCCTGGCGGTGCTGGGGTTTGGTCAGCCGCGCAAAGTCATCATCGATCAACTGGCGGTGATGCAAAGTCTGGCCCAGGGCCAGCGCGAGCCCACCGATGCGGTGTTGATGGATGTCGCGTCAGCCTTGCTCTACGTAGAGGCCACATTGGCTGGCATGGTTGGCAGCGTTGAGCCCTCGCAGCGCGAAGAGAGCCGTTTGCCCACCACCGACCTCATGCAGATCCATCAACTGGTGATCAAGGAGGCGCGCATCGGCCTTGAGGAAGTGAAGGATCTGATCGCCGATTACGTGATGGCCGGCCATGACCGCCTGCACTTGCAGCCACTGCCTGCGCTGATCACACAAATCCGTGGTGCGCTGGCAATGATCCCCTTGAGCCGCGCTGCCAGCCTGCTGCAAGCCTGCCATGACTATCTGTGCGAGCGCCTGCTGCAGGGGGCTGATATCCCGACAGCGCAGCAACTGGATCATCTGGCCGAAGCCCTGAGCAGCATCGAGTATTACCTGGAGCGTCTCTCCCAGGACCCGGGAGCCGCGGGCGAGCGGGTGCTGGATTGGGCCGAAAACAGTCTGGCCAGGCTGGGCTATGCCCCGGCCGAGCCTGCCGGACCGTTGCTGGATGACGCCTGCAGCCCCGCGGATCAACCGCTGATGCCGGATCTGCAGGGGAGCCTGGCCGATGTGCTGGCGAGTCCGCTGTCTGCGCTCAATCCGCCTGCGCAGCACATGCCCGCCAGCCTGCTGCCGCCGCCGATGGATGAAGAGCCCCTTGATGAAGAGTTGCTGGACGTCTTTCTGGAAGAGACCGACGAAGTACTGATCACCCTGCACGATTGCCTGCCGCAATGGGTCGCCAACCCGGCGGACAGCGCCGCACTGGCAGAACTGCGCCGCGGCTTTCACACCCTCAAGGGCAGCGGGCGCATGGTGCGTGCGCTGGTGCTGGGGGAATTGGCGTGGGCGGTCGAGAACCTGCTCAATCGCGTGATTGAGCGCAGCGTGGCGCCGTCCCCGCAGATCTTTCAACTGCTTGAAGACGTGCTGGTGATGCTGCCCGAGCTGATTCAGGCGTTTGCCGAGCAAAGCCAGCGTCAGCGCGAAGACGTCGACCAACTGGCCGCTCGGGCACAGCGCCTGGCCAAAGGTGAGCCGCAGCCGCTGCTGATTGCCCAGGACGCCAGCCATTTCGACCCGCAGTTGCTGGACATCTTCCGACAGGAAGCGCAAACCCACCTTGAGCGTCTTGACCGTTTTCTGGATCGGGCCCGCGAGCAAATGCCGCTGTATGCCAGCGACGACCTGCAACTGGCCATGCACACCCTCAAAGGCAGTGCGCACATGGCGGGCGTGGTGCACATGGCCGAACTGGCGGCGCCACTGGATCATCTGGTCCGTGAGTACAAGGCCCATCATCTTGCCCTCGGGCAGGAAGAAATTGAGCTGTTGCGGGAGGCTGACGGCTTGTTGCACCGCGGCCTCAAGCAACTGGACAGTGACCAGCTGGCCGAGATCAAGGGGGCTCGCTCCCTGATCGAGCGCACCGAGCGACTGATCGCCACCCGTCTTGAAACCCTGCTCAATACGCCCACCAGCAGTTGGGTGGCCCAGCGCGACCCGCAACGGATTACCGAGTTTCTGGGCGAAAGCATGGACATCCTGTTTGACGCCGAAGAGCTGCTTAAAAACTGGCATCAGAACCCCCAGCAGCGGGAGGGCCTGGATACCCTGCTGGACCAGCTGACTGCCTTGGCCCAGGCCGCACACCTGCTGGACCTGCACCCCATTGATGCCGTGTGCGAAGCCTTGCTCGACCTGTATGGCGCCGTTGAGGAAAGCAGCCTGGCGGCCAGTGAGCGGTTCTTCGAGGCGGCCGATGATGCTCAGGAAGCGTTGATCAACATGCTCGATCAACTGGCGGCGGGGCAAGAAATCATCCCGCAGCCGGAGCTGATCCAGACCTTGCATGCGCTGCTGCACGAAGGGCTGGCGCCTGACGCCACGGGGCTGATTCGCCGTGATGGCGGCCAGACGCTGGACATCACCGAACTGGGCGCCGCGACTGACCAGTTGGGGGCGGGGCAGGACGATGATGTCGACGAGGAAATCGTCGAAATCTTTCTCGAAGAGGCGGTGGATATTCTCGACAGTGTCGGGCAGGCCCTGCAGCGTTGGCTGGGCGCCCCCGACAGCCTGGCTTCGCTGTCTTCCTTGCAGCGCGATTTGCACACCCTCAAGGGTGGGGCGCGCATGGCCGGGATCGAGCCGATTGCCGATCTGGCCCATGAGCTGGAGCACCTCTACGAAGGTCTGCTGGACCGGAGACTGAGTGAAAGCCCGGCATTGAGCCACTTGCTTGAGCGCAGCCATGAGCAACTGGCACTGATGCTCGATCAGCTCAAGCACAAGCAGCCGTTGAGCGAGTCTTATGAACTGATCGAGGCCATTCGCGGGTTTCGTCTCTACAGCCATTCGCCTGTTGAGCCGGGCAGCACTGAAGCCGGGCCCGCTGCAGCGTTGAGCACGGCCGACCCTGAATTGCAGGATATCTTCCTCGACGAGGCTTTCGATATTCTCGAAAGCTCGGGCACGGCGTTATCGCGCTGGCAGGCCGACCCCCAGAGCCACCTCGAAGTCGAAAACCTGCTGCGTGACCTGCATACCCTCAAAGGTGGGGCGCGGATGGTTGAGGTTGCCGCCATTGGCGACTTTGCCCATGAACTTGAAACCCTCTTCGAAGATATTTCGGCTGGCTTGCTGGCACCCAATGCCGAGCTGTTTGTGCTGCTTGAACGTTGCCATGACCAGCTTGCACAAATGTTCGATGCGTTGCGCAGTGGCCAGCCGCTGCCTTCGCCTCAGACGCTGATAGAAAAAATCCGCAGGATTGAACGCAACACCCGTCAGGAGGCTCCCGCAGCTTCCAAGTCCGAGCCTGTGGCACCGCCATTGCCCGAAGGTGAGCGCACGGGGCTGGACACCCTCAAGGTGCCGGCCGAGTTGCTGGAAGACCTGGTCAACCTGGCAGGCGAAGCCTCGATCATCCGTGGGCGCGTTGAGCAGCAGGTCAACGATGGTCAGATCGCTCTCAACGAAATGCAGACCACCCTTGAGCGGATGCAGGACCAACTGCGTCGCCTCGACAGCGAAACCCAGGGGCGCCTGCACAGCCGCTCGCACACCGAAGCCGATGGCGTGGCTTACGACGAATTCGATCCCCTGGAGATGGACCGTCATTCCCTGCTGCAACAGCTGTCCCGTGCATTGTTCGAATCGGCTTCGGACTTGCTCGACCTCAAGGCCACACTGGCTGCGCGCAATCAGGATGCCCACGGCCTTTTGCAGAAGCAGGCGAGGGTAAACACCCAGCTGCAGGAGGGCCTGATGGGTACGCGCATGGTGCCGTTCGAGCGCGTATTGCCGCGCCTCAAGCGGGTCGTGCGCCAGGTGGCCAGTGAGCTGGGTAAGCAGGTCGAATTCAGCGTGATCAATGCCGAGGCTGAAATCGACCGCAACGTGCTTGAGCGCATGGTGGCGCCGTTGGAACACATGTTGCGCAACGCCGTCGACCACGGTCTCGAGCCAGCAGATATCCGTCACGCCAGCGGCAAGCCGGAGCAGGGATTGATCAGTCTGGAGCTGTCTTACGACGGTGGCGACGTGGTCTTCGACATGCATGACGATGGCGCCGGCGTGCCGCTTGAAGCCGTACGCCGAAAAGCTATTTTGCGCGGCCTGCTGGATCCGCAGGCGACGATCAGCGACCGCGATGTCTTGCAGTTCATCCTGCAACCGGGGTTCTCCACCGCTGAAAAAATCACTCAGATTTCCGGCCGCGGCGTCGGCATGGACGTGGTTCACGAAGAAGTCCGGCAGTTGGGCGGCAGCATGACCATCGACTCGGTGGCCGGGCAGGGCGTGCACTTTCAGATCCGCCTGCCCTTCAGCGTCTCGCTCAACCGGGCGCTGATGGTGCAATGCGCCGACGAGCAATACGCCATTGCCCTCGACACCGTCGAAGGCATCGTGCGAGTCATGCCCAATGAGCTGGAGGGGTATTACCAGCTCAATCCCCCGCTGTATCACTACGGCGGGCAGACCTATGAGTTGCGTTATCTGGGGGAGCTGCTGCAAACCGTGGGCAAACCCAAGCTCGTGGGCGAAAGCCATTCGTTGCCGGTGTTGCTGGTGCATTGCCAGGATCAGCGCGTGGCGTTGCAAGTCGATGCGCTGGCGGGCTCGCGAGAAATCGTGGTCAAAAGCCTCGGCCCGCAATTTACCGGGGTACAGGGGTTGTCGGGTGCGACCATTCTGGGGGATGGCCGGGTGGTGCTGATCCTCGATCTGCTGGTTTATATTCGCGCCCATCAGGCGCGTCAGCCATTGCAGCGGGCGCATCATGAAGCCGTCGGCGCGCTGGAGTTCACCCCGGCCGTGCGCCCGCCGCTGGTGCTGGTGGTGGATGACTCGGTCACGGTGCGCAAAGTCACCAGTCGTCTGCTGGAGCGCAACGGCATGAACGTCATCACCGCCAAGGACGGGGTCGACGCCATGAGCGTGCTCGAAGAGCACACCCCTGACCTGATGCTGCTGGACATCGAAATGCCGCGCATGGACGGCTTCGAAGTGGCCACCCGCGTGCGCAACGACCCGCGTCTCAAAGACTTGCCGATCATCATGATCACCTCGCGCACCGGGCAAAAACACCAGAACCGTGCGATGGCCATTGGCGTCAACGACTACCTGGGCAAACCGTATCAAGAGTCGGTGTTGCTGGAGCGCATCGCCTACTGGAGCAACTTTCATGCTTGATCATCGCGTGGGCAGCCTGACTGGTTTGCTGTTGCCGCTGGCTGACCGCTATCTGCTGCTGCCCAACGTTGCCATTGCCGAACTGATCGGCTGGCAGCGCGGCGACCCCAGCAGCGACTCACCGCCCTGGCACCTGCGCCAGATCACCTGGCGCGACCACCAGTTGCCATTGATCAGCTTTGAAGCCGCCTGCGGCGGGCCGCTGGTGATCGGTGAGCGTGCGCGGATCGTCATCCTCAACACCCTGGGCGGCGATCCGGCGCTCAAGTTTATCGCCTTGGTGGTACAAGGCATCCCGCGCTCCTATCGCCTCGACAGCCAGCTGAGCTTTGTCGACGTACCGCTCAGCCCGCTGGAGCGTGCGGCGGTGCAAGTGGGGGACCACGTGGCGAAAATCCCGGACTTGCTGGCGCTGGAAAGGTTGGTGCGCGGGGCTGCGGATTAATCCCGCTCTAACAGGTCAAGCTTGATCAGTCCCTAAAAGGGACTTATCGTTCCCTTTTTGGGACTCTTAGGCGGAGCCGTGAACATGTTATCGCTCAGTGATGCGCTCTTTACCACCACGCAGCAAAAAGTGCTGGGCCTGCTTTTTGGCAAGCCTGGCCAGAGCTTTTACGTCAATGAAATTGCACGTTGGGCAAAGGTAGGCAAAGGCAGTTTGACGCGCGAGTTGGGGCGTCTAGAGCGATCAGGCATTCTCACTGTGACCCGTCAGGGAAATCAGGCTCACTACCAGGCAAATGCACAGTGCCCGATTTATCAGGAGCTGCTGAGCATTATCCGCAAGACCTCGGGGCTCTCTGAACCGCTGCGTGTGGCACTGATGCCTTTCGCAGAACAGTTGCAATGGGCATTTGTATATGGCTCGGTTGCCAAGGATCAGGCACACGTCGGCAGCGATATCGACCTTATGCTGATGGGTGAAAACCTGCATTACAGTGACGTCATGGAGCACCTGATGCCGCTTGAAGAATCGTTGGGTCGTACCATCAACCCGACGCTCTACACCCCTCAGGACTGGGCCGCCAAGCTGGCTGCCGGAAACAGCTTTGTCGTGAGGGTTGCGCAACAGGAAAAAATCACGCTGATCGGTCATGACCCGCTGGAGCCCGTGGATGGAGAAAAATGAAAACCTGGAAAATCTGGTACGCACTGGAGGCTTGAAGGTTGAACCACCCGATCGCAAGGAGTGTGAAGGGCTGCTGCGTTCAGCGGTTGATCGCCTGAAAGATGCAGGCAGCACCCAGTTGTCTTTCGCCAGCCGTTTCGATCTGGCCTACAACGCAGCCCACGCCATTGCACTGACCGCCTTGCGGCTGTACGGGTATCGATCAGACCGGCGTTATCTGGTTTTTCAAAGCCTGATCCATACGTCAACAATCGACAAAGTGCAGGTGCGTTTGTTTGCCTTGTGCCATGAGCGCCGTAACCTCGCGGAATACGAAGGTTACATGGACGAAGATGAGGGATTGTTGGCGAGCCTGTTGGGCAGCACGCAGCAGTTGCTTGAACAGGTGCTGATGCTGCGGTTTGAGGCATTTGGCGATTAACGAGAAGCGTCTGCAGCCAACGCTGGCGAGTTTCTGGATCATGTGGGAGCGGGCTTGCTCGCGATGCAGGCGATGCGGTCTCGTGGTGCCGCCATCACGAACATCTTGAATCGCCGCATTGCCCTTTAACTTCACACCCCTGACCCTTATCTAGTAACCGGGTGACACAGTCGCACTGTCAGTTCTTGAGGATGTTGCACATGTATCACGGTGAAAAGCTCAACGCCTGGACTCATCTGGTGGGTGCGGTTGCAGCAGCAGTGGGCAGTATCTGGTTGCTGGTGATGGCGTGCCTGGATGGCAGCCCGCGAAAGATTGTCAGTGTGGCCATTTATGGCGTCACGCTGGTGCTGTTGTACAGCGTATCGACCGTGTACCACAGCGTGCGCGGGCGCTCCAAGGTGATCATGCAAAAGTTTGATCACTTGTCGATTTACCTGCTGATCGCGGGCAGTTACACGCCGTTTTGCCTGGTCACGCTACATGGCCCGTGGGGCTGGTCGCTGTTCGGGATTGTGTGGGGCATGGCGGTGATCGGCATGCTGCAAGAGATCAAGCCACGCTCCGAGGCGCGCATTCTGTCTATCGTGATTTACGCGGTGATGGGCTGGATTGTGCTGGTGGCCGTCAAGCCGTTACTCGCGGCGCTGGGCACCGCGGGCTTTATCTGGTTGGCCACGGGTGGGGTGATGTACACCGTGGGGATTATCTTTTTTGCCCTGGACCATCGCCTGCGCCATGCCCACGGTATCTGGCATCTGTTTGTGATTGCCGGCAGCCTGCTGCACTTTGTGGCCATCGCGCATTACGTGATCTGATTCAGGGCAGTTTTTTAGTGTCACTGCGAACCTGCGCGTGACTGATCAGGGCAAAAATAAAACTGCCACCGATGATATTGCCGGCCAGGGTCGGGCCGGCAAAGATCAGCCAGAAGTCTTTCCAGGGCAGTTCCCCGGCAAACACCAGATAGGACACTTCGGCCGTGCCGACCACGATGTGGGTGAAGTCGCCCAGCGCCATCAAGTAGGTGATGAGGATGATGATCCACATCTTGGCACTCTCCATGGACGGGATCATCCACACCATGGTGGCGATCATCCAGCCCGAAACGATGCCCTTGGCAAACATCTGACTGGCGTCGTTTTCCATGACCTTGCGGCCGATTTCAAGAAAGGCCTTGTCGGTCGGCGTGTCGAAAATCGGCAGGTGCAGCATGACGTAGGCCACCAGCAGGGTGCCCATCAGGTTACCCACCAGCACCCCCCCCAGAGGCGCAGCAGGCGCCCGAAATTGTTGAGCGTGGGTTTGCTCATGATCGGCAACACGGCGGTCAGGGTGTTTTCGGTGAACAATTGCTGGCGGGAAAGGATGACGGCCAAAAAACCTGCGCAGTAGCCGAAGCTGGCGATGACCTTGAAGGCTTCGCCGTCGGGCAGGCGCGAGTTGAGCAAGCCCATGGCCATAAGCGACAGGCCCATGGTCAGTCCTGCGGCGAGTGCCGACCAGAACAGGGCGGCGATGCTGCGCTCCAGCTCCTGATCGCCCTGCAAGCGAATGATCTCGTGCAGGACGGCGGCGCGTGGTGGCTGGTTTTTGGTGACGTCGTGCTCTTCTTCAGCCGACAGGTTGGGGGTTTTGCCGGACTTTTGGGTTTCCATGAGCTTCATGACCGTTGCGTGTGTAAAGGTACGACACGCAGGGGCTGTAGCTGTTCACTCAAAACCTGTAGTCGCTGCCGAAGGCTGCGATGGGGCCGATGGGCCTCCAATTAAACGGGTTGCTGCGCAACCCTTCGCAGCCTGCGGCAGCGACTACACAGGCCAGGCATCAAACCCGGTCATCAGTCCTGAAACTGGTCTTTGACGTATTTGATCTCGGTGCGCCCGTGCGGTGCGGGCAGGCCGTCCTCGCCCAGGTTGACGAAGACCATCTTGTCCACCGTCAGGATGCTTTTGCGGGTGATCTTGTTGCGCACTTCGCAGGTCAGGGTGATCGAGGTGCGGCCAAATTCAGTGGCGGTGATGCCCAGTTCGATGATGTCGCCCTGGCGCGAAGCACTGACAAAGTTGATTTCGGAGATGTACTTGGTGACCACGCGCTGGTTGCCCAGTTGGACGATGGCGTAAATCGCGGCTTCTTCGTCGATCCAGCGCAGCAGGCTGCCACCGAACAGGGTGCCGTTGGGGTTGAGGTCTTCGGGTTTAACCCATTTGCGGGTGTGAAAATTCATATTCGCTCCTGACCGTCTTGCCTTAGATGCGGGCCATGATGTCAGACCACGGCACTTAGCTCTATTAACCTTGAACTATGGTCTCGATAGGCTCAAAGAAAAAGCCTTGGGATCACTTGCCCGGATGGCTATAATACCCCCCGTTTCAAAACGGTCATTAATACCCAGTACCGTTCCCGCCACCTGTCCGAGGGGCGCTGCAGCAGGTTCAACCTGTCAGGCTCGGATGGGGCGTTGTTTGATCAGGGTCCCCTGTTCAGGCACTAAACGCACAACGGCGCCCATTCGCGATTAAACGAATGGAGGCTCTTGATGAGCGCTGTAAACACGCCTGCAGGTTTTACCGACTATAAAGTCGCTGATATGTCCCTCGCCCAATGGGGCCGTCGCGAAACGTTCATCGCCGAGTCCGAAATGCCAGCCCTGATGGGTCTGCGCCGCCGTTATGCAGCAGAACAACCGCTCAAGGGCGCGAAGATTCTGGGCTGCATTCACATGACCATCCAGACCGCCGTACTGATCGAAACCCTGGTTGCCCTGGGTGCCGAAGTGCGTTGGTCCTCGTGCAACATCTTCTCGACTCAGGATCAGGCTGCCGCTGCTATCGCTGCTGCCGGTATCCCGGTTTTCGCCTGGAAAGGCGAGACTGAAGAAGAGTACGAGTGGTGCCTTGAGCAAACCATCCTCAAAGATGGCGAGCCTTGGGATGCCAACATGATCCTCGACGACGGCGGCGACCTGACCGAGCTGCTGCACAAGAAATACCCGGCCATGCTGAAAAAGATCCACGGCGTGACTGAAGAAACCACCACCGGTGTTCACCGTCTGCTGGACATGCTGGCCAAAGGCGAGCTGATGATCCCTGCGATCAACGTCAACGACTCGGTCACCAAAAGCAAAAACGACAACAAGTACGGCTGCCGTCACAGCCTGAACGATGCCATCAAGCGTGGTACTGACCACCTGTTGTCCGGCAAGCAAGCACTGGTCATCGGCTACGGTGACGTGGGCAAGGGTTCGGCCCAGTCCCTGCGTCAGGAAGGCATGATCGTTAAAGTGTCCGAAGTTGACCCGATCTGCGCCATGCAAGCTTGCATGGACGGTTTTGAAGTGGTTTCGCCGTTCATCAACGGCCAGAACGACGGCACTGCTGCCAGCATCGATGCTGCGCTGCTGGGCAAGATCGACCTGATCGTGACCACCACCGGTAACGTCAACGTGTGCGACAAAAACATGCTGGCTGCGCTGAAAAAACGCGCCGTAGTGTGCAACATCGGTCACTTCGACAACGAAATCGACACCGCTTTCATGCGCAAGAACTGGGCATGGGAAGAAGTGAAGCCACAGGTTCACAAGGTTCACCGTACTGGCCTGGGCGAATTCGACCCACAGAACGACGACTACCTGATCCTGCTGGCCGAAGGCCGTCTGGTTAACCTGGGCAACGCCACAGGTCACCCAAGCCGCATCATGGACGGTTCGTTCGCCAACCAGGTTCTGGCCCAGATCTTCCTGTTCGCCCAGAAGTACGCTGACCTGCCAGCCGAGCTGCAAGCCGAGCGCCTGACCGTAGAAGTCCTGCCGAAGAAGCTGGACGAAGAAGTGGCCCTGGAAATGGTTCGCGGCTTCGGCGGCGTGGTCACGCAACTGACCAAGCAACAGGCTGACTACATCGGCGTTACCGTCGAAGGCCCGTTCAAGCCAGACGCTTATCGCTACTGATTAAAAAAGGCGGTCAGGCTTGCACTGACCGCCTTTTTTTTGTGTGAGTTCAGCGTCAGGGGGCATCACTGGCCTCCTTCGCGTACGCAAGGGTATTCCCATGTCTCAAGACCGTCGTTTCAGCTTCGAGTTCTTCCCGACCAAGACCGATGCTGGACATGAAAAGCTGATGAACACGGCTCGCCAACTGGCGACCTACAACCCGGATTTTTTCTCCTGCACCTATGGTGCCGGTGGCTCGACCCGCGACCGCACGATCAATACCGTGCTGCAGCTGGAGAGCGAAGTAAAAGTGCCTGCTGCACCGCACCTGTCCTGCGTGGGTGACAGCAAGGCCGATTTGCGCGGCCTGTTGGCCCAGTACAAGGCTGCAGGTATCAAACGCATTGTTGCACTGCGCGGCGACCTGCCTTCGGGTATGGGCATGGCCAGTGGTGAGCTGCGCTACGCCAATGACCTGGTGAGCTTCATTCGTGAAGAAACCGGCGATCACTTCCACATCGAAGTGGCCGCCTACCCGGAAATGCACCCGCAAGCGCGCAACTTCGAAGACGATATCAGCAACTTCGTACGCAAGGCCCAAGCTGGCGCTGACAGTGCGATCACCCAGTACTTCTTCAACGCCGACAGCTACTTCCGTTTTGTCGAGCGCGTGGAAGCTGCAGGCGTGATGGTTCCCATCGTGCCGGGCATCATGCCGATCACCAACTACAGCAAGCTGGCGCGTTTTTCTGACGCATGTGGTGCTGAAATCCCGCGCTGGATCCGCAAGCAACTTGAAGCCTACGGCGACGATACGCTGAGCATCCAGGCGTTTGGTGAGCAGGTCATCAGCGAAATGTGCGAGCGCCTGCTTGATGGCGGCGCACCGGGGTTGCACTTCTACACCCTGAACCAGGCTGATCCGAGCCTGGCGATCTGGAACAACCTCAAGCTGCCGCGCTAAACAGAAAACGGTAGTCGCTGCCGCAGGCTGCGAGAAGGTCCGATGGGCCTTCGAGGGAACGGGTTGCTTCGCAACCCTTCGCAGCCTTCGGCAGCGACTACAGGTTTTTTGGCTCCTCTTGAAAAAACCGTTGGGCAGCATGAAATCGGCGCGCCGTGATTGCTCTGTTATACTCCGGGCTTTCCGCCAGGCTTACGCCCGGCCGCTCGTCCTTGTACAAGCCACTCAACCCCGCTACTGCGCAGCTCTTGCCCGCGCGAGCGGTGCGCATGAGCCTTGTGGACTGGAGCAGGACCGGACGGGATTGCGTCATCTTAAACGCCATTCACGCCAGGCAAGACTATCCCTTTGGGCCAAGCCCTAACTAGAACAGGATTTCTCATGTCCTTTGCTTCCCTCGGTCTCTCCGAGGCTTTAGTCCGCGCCATTGAAGCTGCGGGCTATACCGAGCCTACTCCGGTGCAACAGCGGGCCATCCCCGCCGTGTTGCAAGGTCGCGACCTGATGGTTGCGGCTCAGACAGGTACTGGTAAAACCGGCGGCTTCGCTCTTCCGATCCTGGAAAAGCTGTTTCCCAATGGCCACCCGGACAAATCCCAGCGCCACGGCCCACGCCAACCACGCGTGCTGGTCCTGACACCGACCCGCGAACTCGCCGCCCAGGTGCACGAGAGCTTCAAGCTCTATGCCCGCGATCTGAAGTTCGTCAGCGCCTGCGTGTTCGGCGGTGTGGGTACCAACCCTCAGGTCCAGGCTCTGGCCCGCGGTGTTGACGTACTGGTTGCCTGCCCGGGTCGTTTGCTCGACCTGGCCGGTCAAGGCAGCGTAGATCTGTCCCACGTTGAAATCCTGGTGCTCGACGAAGCCGACCGCATGCTCGACATGGGCTTCGTCCATGACGTGAAAAAAGTCCTCGCGCGTTTGCCAGCCAAGCGTCAAAACCTGCTGTTTTCGGCGACGTTCTCCAAGGACATCACCGATCTGGCCGGCAAGCTGCTGCGCAACCCGGAACGTATCGAAGTTACGCCACCCAACACCACGGTCGAGCGTATCGAGCAACGGGTTTTCCGTCTGCCCGCTACCCACAAGCGTGCCCTGCTGGCGCACTTGATCACCGCAGGCGCCTGGGAACAGGTTCTGGTCTTTACCCGGACCAAGCACGGTGCCAACCGTCTGGCCGAGTACCTGGACAAGCACGGCCTCAGCGCTGTGGCCATCCACGGCAACAAGAGCCAGAACGCACGAACCAAAGCCCTGGCCGACTTTAAAGCCGGTGCCGTACGCATTCTGGTAGCGACCGATATCGCCGCTCGCGGCCTGGATATCGATCAGTTGCCACACGTGGTCAACTTCGAGCTGCCAAACGTCGACGAAGATTACGTTCACCGTATCGGCCGTACTGGCCGTGCCGGTCGTTCGGGTGAGGCCATCTCGCTGGTCGCTCCGGACGAAGAAAAACTGCTGAAAAGCATCGAGCGCATGACCCGCCAGAAAATCGCCGATGGTGATCTGATGGGTTTTGACTCCAGCACCGTAGAGGCCGAAAAGCCTGAAGTACGCGAGCGTCCGGATGTGCGTAACCCGCGCAACACGCCACGCGGTCCACGTGGCGACGGTCCGGGTAACCCGGGCGGTGGCGGCGGTCGTAAAGACAAGGGCAAGGAAAAGAGCAAAGAAAAACCGGCGGCTGCTCGCAGCGAGCGTCCAGCTCGTGAGCAAAAGCCACGCGAAGCTCAGCCTGCCCGTGAGCAGCGTCAGCCAGCGCCTCGTTCAGACGCCAACCGTGCGCCGGACGAGTTCCGTGATGACGATGTGGACAACTTTGGTAACCGCGCTGATTACGTCAGCCCGTACCAGAACAAAAACAACCAGAGCCGCGGCCGTCGTCCGGGAGCTCCGGCTCAAGGCACTGGCGCAGCACCTGCCGCGCGTACCGGTGGTCGTCAGAATGCTCCGCGTACTGGCAGCGGCGCTACCACTGGCACACCGCCTGCCAAGCGCAGCGGTCCACGCAGTGGTGCCCCGCGTGACGGTCAAGCCCGTCGCGAAAACCGCCCGGCCCGTGACGATGCCCGTCAAGAGCCAGCGGTTAAAGGCCCACGTGAGAATCAGCCGAAGATCATGCACAAAGAGTCGAAAAGCGATCGCTTCCCGACGCCTGAGCAGCTCGATCAACTGCCGAACCGCCCTCGTGGCGAGAAGCCGGCACTGCTGACGCGTAACCGCTGAGTCTAAAGCGCCCTCACGGTAGAGAGGGCGCTTTTGATCCGCACAAAAAAACGCCCCGGCTTTCGCAAGCCGGGGCGTTTTTTGTTAGCCGTATAAAAGCGCTATTACTTGGCCTTCACGCCTTCGAGCGAGATATCCAGGCTCAGGGTCTGATCCTTGCTTGGGGATTTGATGCCGAAGTCGCTCAGGTTCACAGTCGTGGTCGCGTTGAAGCCAGCGCGTTCGCCACCCCATGGGTCCTTGCCTTCGCCGTTGAACGTTGCCTTGAAGGTCACAGGCTTGGTCACGCCGTGCAGGGTCAGGTCGCCTGTCACGTCAGCTGTTTTGTCGCCAGTCGGCACAACCTTGGTCGACTTGAAGGTCGCTTCCGGGTACTTGCTCACGTCCAGGAAGTCTTTGCTGGCGATGTGCTTGTCACGTTCTGCGTGGTTGGAAAACAGGCTGGCGGTTTTCAGGGTCACGTCAATCTTGCTGTCGGCAGGCTTGGCTGCATCCCACGAGAATGTGCCGCTCCAGTCCTTGAAAGTACCGTGAATGAAGCTGAAGCCCAGGTGGCTGACTTTCCAGTCGATAAAGGCGTGCTGGCCTTCCTTGTCGATGGTGTAGTCAGCAGCCATGGCCTGGCCTGCGGTCAGCAGTGCGGTACCGAGAGCGAGCGCAGCGAGGGTCTTTTTCAACATGCTTTCTTTTCCTTTTGAGTTGAGGTCGAGCATCAGGCTTTGCGCCCCAGCATACGAGTCAGGGTCGCATCACGATCTATAAAGTGGTGTTTCAAAGCGATCAGACCATGCAAACCGGCAAAAATCACCACGGTCCACGCCAGGTATAAGTGCACGACACCGGCCACATCGGCCTGGTCGGGCAGGTTGGAAATCAGTGCAGGGACTTCAAACAGGCCGAAGACCGGGATGCCCACGCCTTCTGCGGTGGAGATCAGGTAGCCGGCGATCATCACGGCAAACAGGCTCAGGTACAAAAAGCCGTGGCCGAGTTTGGCCCCAATACGCGTTGCCTTGCTGTAACTGGCCAGTGCCGGTGGCGCCGGGCTGATCCAGATCCACAGTACACGCAGCACCATCACGGCGAGCAACGTCAGGCCAATGCTTTTATGCAGGTCAGGGGCTTCTTTGCGCCAAGGGCTGTAATAGTCCAGACCGACCATCCATAAACCCAGGGCGAACAGTCCGAACACCGCGAGCGCAACGGTCCAGTGCATGAGAATGCTGACGGCACCATATCGAGAAGAAGAGTTACGTAGCTGCATTGCCAACATCCTGTAGGAACTTGGATCTAAGACTAATGGTTTACCTATCGATTGAAAGCTCATTTTTTAGCTGCAAGGTATCGATAAATACGATGTGTAGCCTGTGAGGCAATAATTAAGCAAACGTTAACAATATTTAGTGTCCTTCTTGCGGGTCTGCAAGCGTCTATACGCTGCCGGAATTTGTAATGGGTTGTGACACGCCTGCGGATTGCATAGGCTTGCGCGATTGTTTACCCGCAGATGTCGGGAACCAGCGCCAGGAGAGTGGAAATGGGCCTGAATAATCAGTGGATGCAGCGCGACCTTGCCGTGTTATGGCACCCCTGCACCCAAATGAAGGATCACGAGCAACTGCCGTTGATCCCGATCAAGCGCGGCGAAGGTGTGTGGCTTGAAGACTTCGAAGGCAAACGTTACCTGGATGCGGTGAGTTCCTGGTGGGTCAACGTGTTTGGCCACTGCAACCCGCGTATCAATCAGCGCATCAAGGATCAGGTCGATCAACTGGAGCACGTGATCCTTGCCGGTTTCAGCCATCAGCCGGTGATCGAACTGTCCGAGCGTCTGGTGAACATGACGCCTGAAGGGCTGACTCGTTGCTTCTACGCCGATAACGGATCGTCGTGTATCGAAGTTGCGCTGAAAATGAGCTTTCACTACTGGCTCAATCGCGAACAGCCGAATAAAAAACGCTTCGTGACCCTGACCAACAGCTACCACGGCGAAACCATGGCAGCCATGTCGGTGGGTGATGTGCCGTTGTTCACCGAAACCTACAAGGCGTTGCTGCTCGATACCATCAAAGTGCCTAGCCCCGATTGCTACCTGCGCCCCGAAGGCGTGAGTTGGGAAGCGCACTCGCGCACGATGTTTCTGGCCATGGAACAGACACTGGCCGAGCATCACGACACGGTTGCGGCGGTGATCGTTGAGCCGCTGATCCAGGGCGCGGGCGGCATGCGCATGTACCACCCGGTCTACCTCACACTGCTGCGCGAGGCCTGTGATCGCTACGGCGTGCATCTGATCCTCGATGAAATCGCCGTGGGCTTTGGTCGAACCGGGACGATGTTTGCTTGTGAGCAGGCGGGCATCACACCGGACTTCCTGTGCCTGTCCAAGGCGCTGACCGGTGGCTATTTGCCGCTGGCTGCATGCGTCACCACGGACGAGGTGTACAGCGCGTTTTATGATGACTACCCGACCTTGCGCGCCTTTCTGCATTCCCATAGCTACACGGGTAATCCGCTGGCCTGCGCGGCGGCCCTGGCGACGTTGGATATCTTCGAAGAAGACAACGTGATCGAAAACAACAAGGCCCTGGCGCAACGCATGGCCAGCGCCACCGCGCATCTGGTAGACCATCCCCATGTCTCGGAGGTGCGTCAGACCGGTATGGTCCTGGCCATTGAAATGGTCCAGGACAAAGCCAGCAAAACCGCATACCCGTGGCAGGAACGTCGAGGCCTGAAAGTCTTCCAGCACGCGCTGGAGCGGGGCGCGTTGTTGCGTCCATTGGGCAGCGTGGTGTATTTCTTGCCGCCTTACGTGATCACCCCGGAGCAGATCGACTTTTTGGCCGAGGTGGCCAGTGAAGGGATCGACCTTGCGACGCGCAACGACATCAGCGTGGCCGTGCCGTCGAACTTTCATCCAGACTTCCGTGACCCGGGTTAAACCGCAGCATCCCCTTGTAGTCGCTGCCGCTGGCTGCGATGGGCTGCGCAGCAGTCCTGTCCGCCCTGGAGCTCTTCGCAGCCTGCGGCAGCGACTACAAAGTACAGAGCCCTTTTCCAGAGAATATAAATGAGATTGTCCCGCTTCTTTATCGACGCTCCCTTGAGCCTTGGTGAACATGAGTTGCCTGAGGCCCAGGCGCATTACATTGGCCGCGTGCTGCGTATGGCCGAGGGCGATGCCCTGCAGGTATTCGACGGCTCGGGCCAGGAGTTTCTGGGGCGCTTGCTGGAAGTCGGCAAAAAACGCGTGCGCGTGTTGCTGGACGAAACCTTTGTCGGGCAAATCGAATCGCCATTGGCCATTCACCTCGGCCAGGGCCTGTCCCGTGGCGAGCGCATGGACTGGGCGATTCAAAAGGCCACTGAACTGGGGGTCACTGAAATCACGCCGATCATGAGCGAGCGCTGCGAAGTGCGGCTCAAGGACGAGCGCGCCGACAAGCGCCTGGCCCACTGGCGGCAAGTGGCGATCAGTGCGTGCGAGCAATGCGGCCGTTCGCGGGTGCCGGTGATTCATCCGCCAGTGCTGCTCGGCGACTGGATCAAGACCACGCAGGCTGACTTGAAACTGGTGCTGCACCCGGTATCGGAGCCCTTGGCCAGTCACGCCAAGCCTGCGACGCTGGCGTTCTTGATCGGCCCTGAAGGCGGCCTGACCGACAACGAAATCGATCTGGCCCAAGCCGCCGGCTACCAGCCTGCACGCCTTGGCCCACGGGTGCTGCGCACCGAAACCGCACCGGTGGTAGCCCTGGCCGTGGCGCAGCAGTTGTGGGGCGATTTCTAAGTCAGCCTCAGCCCTTTTTTGCTTTTGTGGGAGCGGGCTTCAATTTCAGTGGTTTCGTACGACGTTTCGCTTTCATTCTCGTGAAACATCCGAGAAGATTCCGCTCGCTTGCGCCTGTTCAAATCGGGGAATAGTCTCGGCCGATCGCTGCAAAACAGCGGTCGGGTTTAGTAGCCCGGCTTGTAAACTTGACGCAAAGCGCCATCTCTATGGTGGCCGTGCGTAGGGCACTTTCGGGTGCGCCGGTTTCCAAGTTTTCCGGTCTACTAACCTGCGTACGGCTGCCACCCATTCGTTTAGTAGCGATAAAGGGCAGCTCCATAAATTTGGAGAACCCCATGAAAAAAATCACCCCCGATCCACCCGTTTCTCCCCTCGATGCTGCTGACAGTAACGACCCGTTGCTGGATCGTATCGCCGTCGAACGTGCGCTCAATTACTACCTGCAAAACCATAAGCCTTATCGCCCTATAGGCACGGCCATGCTGGCCATCCCGGACAGTGTCAATTCAGAAGCGGCTTTGGCCCAGGCGTCAGACTTGTTGCGCTGTGCGGGTGCCTGCGCGAATGAGGCGGGGAATGGCCTGAGCGGGCCTGCGCGCGATTTGGTGTTGTCGGTCATGCACTTGGTGGAGCTGGCCAAGGGTTATGTCGACAAGTCGCTGGATACGCTGGCAACGCACGGAAGCAGCACGCGCCTGAGTGCAGCAGGCGCGTCTTGGGACAGCTGGTTTGAAGGTGAGGGTGTAACGGAAGACTTTTTTTGACGCCCTTACTCCACCGGATCACTCACCGGCTTGGCGATGATCTGTTTTAGCTCGGCGGTCATCGGGAATTCCAGGTTCAGGCCGTTGGGCGGGATCGGTTGTTCAAACCAGCGCTGGTAAATGCTGGTGATTTCACCGGACTGATACAAATCAGCCAGGGTCTTGTTGACCACCGCCAGGAACTGCGGGTCGTCCTTGCGCACCATGCAACTGTAGATTTCCCGGGATTGTTCATCCCCTACAACCACCCATTTGTGCGGATCACGGGCTTTGGCGCGTTCGCCGTAAAGCAGCGCGTCGTCCATGTAAAACGCTACGGCGCGGCCGGTTTCGAGCATCTTGAAGGCTTCGCCATGGTCTTTGGCGCTGATGACGTTCATGCCCATCTTGTGGTCGGCGCTGTAGCTTTTGATGAAGCGCTCATTGGTGGTGCCAGCCGTCGTGACGACGTTCTTGTCCCGCAAATCATCGAAGCCCTTGATGCCGCTGTCCTTGGCGGTCAGCAATTGGCCTTTGACGTAAATAAACCCATAGGAAAACGCCACCTGCTTTTGCCGCTCGGCGGTCACGCCGGTTGAGCCGCACTCCAGGTCAACGGTGCCGTTCTGCACCAGCGGGATACGGGTTTGCGAAGTCACCAGGTTGTATTTGACCTTCAGCGGTTTGTCGCCCACTTGCTGCTGGATACGTTCAACGATTTTGTTCGCCAACTCCACCGAATAGCCCATCGGTTTGCCGCTGTTGTCCCCGACATACGAAAACGGTACCGAGGCATCGCGATAACCCAAGGTAATACTTCCGGAGTCGGCGATTTTCTTTAGCGTGCCTTGCAGCGGCGTCTCATTGGCTTGCACGGTGTGGCTGATCAACAGGCCCAGGGTGCAACTGATCAAGGTAAGTTTTTTCATGTTGTTGTTTTCCCTTAAAACAGATTAATGACGAACGGCAATCACGCTTATTTCCACCAACACCTGAGGCCGTGCCAGTTCGGCTTGCAGGGTGGTGCGGGTAGGCGCCTTGCCTGCCGATAGCCAGGCTGACCACACGGCATTCATGGCGGCGAAGTCGCGCTGAATGTCTTGCAGGTAAATGGTGGCGTTAAGGATGTGGTCCTTGTCGCTGCCGGTTTCGGCCAGCAGTGCGTCGATCTTGCTCAAGACCTCTTGAGTCTGTGCCGTGATGTCCTCGCTTTGCGTAGGAACTTGTCCGGACAAAAATACCAGCGCCTCGAACGTCGCGGCGGCGCTCAAACGGTCATTGCTGTTGATACGGTCAATCGTCATCGGGCATTCCTTCTGGTTGGGAGGGTGCACTCAGGCAGCCAGGCCTTGCAGGTCAATGGACGTTTTACGGTGCGCAATTAGCTCGCTCAGCAAGCGCCCGCTGCCACAGGCCAGGGTAAAGCCCAGCGCGCCGTGGCCCAGGTTGAGCCACAGGTTGCGGTAGCCACTGGCGCCAAGAATGGGAACGCCACTCGGGGTAGCAGGACGCATGCCAGCCCACTCGATAGCGTCGTGATAGTTGCCCGCATCCGGGAAAGTGCTGCTGGCCAGTTGGCGCATTTGCGCCAGGCGCTTGGGGTCCAGCGAGGGATCGAAGCCGACAATGTCGACCATCGCGGCAATGCGCAATTGCTCGCCAATGCGGGCGTAGACAATTTTGCGGTCGTAGTCGGTGATGCTCATCTGTGGTGCTTTTTGCGGGTCGGTCAGGGCCAGCGTGAGGCTGTAGCCCTTGAGCGGGTACAGCGGCAGGTTCATCCCCGGCAGGCGCAGGGCCGGGCTGTTGTGCCCCGCTGCGAGCACAAGTTGATCCACTGCCAGCACCTCGTCGCCCATTTCCACAGCCTGGACTTCACCGTTGGCATGACGCAGGCGGGTGACGGTTTTACCCAGCAAGAACGTGCAACGGCCACTGGCCTGCAAGCGAGCGACCAGTTGTTGGCAGAACGCGTGGCAGTCACCGACCTCTTCGCTCGGGGTGTAGATGCCTCCCACAAATGCCGAGCCTTGCAGGCCGGGTTCCAGGCTGGCGCATTCGCTGGCGGACAGCGCCTGTTGAAATGAGCTGTGGATAACTTTTTTGCGCGCTTTGTCGAAGTGGCTGCGTTCACGAAACGCCACCAGTTTGCCGTTGCGCTGCCAGGCGAAACCGTCCAGCTGATCTTCTTCGCGCCATTGCTGCAATGTGGCCTGGCTGAGCAATGCCAGACGCAGCAAATGCGCGCCATTGCGCTGGTTCACCGAACCACGGCACGCGGCTATAAACGACGCCAGCCAGCGCCATTGGGCCGGGTCCATGCGTGGGCGCAGCTTGAGCGGCGAGTCGCCGCGCAGCATCCAGCCCACCGCTTGCAAGGGCACACCGGCATCGGCCAGGGGGGCGACGTAGCGGTAGGAAAGCTGACCGCCATTGGCAAAGCTGGTCTGGCTGCCCAGGGTGGGCTGGGCCTCGATCACGCTCACGTCAAAGCCGTCGCGCACCAATGCATACGCCGTTGCCAGCCCGATAACGCCCCCGCCGATGATGCAAACTCGCTGTGCCATGTCAGTCCCTAGCCACTGTTGAACAGGCTTCAGGTTAGGGGCAGGTGACAGGCGGCGAACAATGAATAAAGATGGTCCTCCCATAAACAAAGGTTATGGACTGCTGCCATGCGCTTGCGTCATATCGAAGTGTTCCAGGCGATTCGCCAAACCGGGTCGGTGAGTGCGGCTGCCCAGTTGCTGCATGTCTCCCAGCCTGCGGTGAGCAAGGTGCTGCAACACGCTGAACAGCGGTTGGGGTTCCCGCTGTTTCTGCGGGTGCGCGGCAAGTTGCAGCCCACCCCCGAAGCGCTGTTGCTGGAGCGCGAAGTCGACAAGGTGACCGAGAGCCTGCAAGGTGTGCAGCGCCTGGCCGAAAGCCTGCGCCGTGAGCCGGGGCATCGTTTGCGCATTGGCAGCACGCCCGCGCTGGCGTTGTCACTATTGCCGCCGGTGATCAGCGAGTGGACCCGTCGTTATCCCGATATCAACTGTGAACTGGCCAGCGCCCACAGCCGTGAGCTGGTGCAGAACCTGTTGATGCGCGAACTGGACGTGGCCCTGACCTTCAAGCTGCCCGATCATCCGGGGCTCAAGGCGCGGGCGCTGGCCCACGGTGTACTCGTAGCGCTGGCGCCGCGGGGGTACTGGGCGGATGAAAGCGAAGGCGTACCGCTCGCACTGGATGAGCTGGCGGACGCGCCGTTGATCGGGCTGAGCAGTGCCGATCCGCTGTTTGCCCGGCTGGACAGCTACCTGCAAGCAGTAGAGCCACCGCCGCGCATCAGCATCGCGGTGCAGACCTATTCGCTGGCGCGGGCGATGGTGGAGTCGGGTGCGGGGTTGGCGGTGATTGATCCGTTTACGGCGTTGGGTGCTTCACGGGCAAGCACCTTGATCCGGCCCTTGAGCCCGGCGCTGCCGATTACGCTGTACGCGGTGACCCGGGCGGACGAAGCCCCGGCGCATACGCTGGAAGGGTTGCTGCAATTGTTCGCCGAGCGGGCCAGCGAGCAGTTGCAGCGGTTGGCGGGCTGATCAAACATCCGTGTAGCCGCTGCCGCAGGCTGCGATCGAGTCCAAAGGGTTCGCGTTTTTTCCAAGAGCGAAGGTCCTTCGGCCCTTATCGCAGCCTGCGGCAGCGACTACAGGTTATTTCCTGTTACTTGGGCAGTGCGTACACCACCACCTGGTCCCCTACCTGATCTTTCATGATCGAGTTGCCGCCCGCCACAAACGCCACATATTGTCGGCCTTTGTATTCATACACGGCAGGGTTGGCGACGGCAGGGGCCATGACGATGTCCGACCACAGCTCTTTGCCGTCTTCCAGGGCATAGGCACGAACCTTGGCATCCATCGATGCACCAATGAACACCACGCCACCTGCGGTCACTGCCGGGCCACCAATGGTCGGCGAGCCCATGTCTTCAGGCATGTACCAACCCCACTGCTGGACGGCGCCCATCGGACGACGCCATTTCACGTCACCGGTGCGCATGTCGATCGCCACGATTTCACCGAAAGGCGGTGCCCAGCACGGCATGCCTGCCCAGTTCTGTGCGTTGAGCAAACTCATGCCGTAAGGCGCGCCGATCTGTGGGTAGAAGCCGTTCTCGTTGCCTGCAGTTTTGGGTTGCTTGTCGTAGGAGGCGCGGTCCCACAGCTTGATCATCTGCACAATGTGGGAGGTGTTCACAATGGCGACCTGGCTGACCGGATCAAACGCTACACCGCCCCATTGCACGCCACCGGCACTGTCCGGGTAGGCCAGTACGCCGTTGCCTTTGGTGCTGGGCGGCGAATACATGCCGTTGTATTCCAGGCCGTCCCACATTTTTGTGCACTGGCCAAAACCGACAATGTCGGCGATTTTCCAGATCGCCGGTTTTTTCGATTGATCCATCAAGGGTGCAGGCTTGGTCGGGAACGGTTGGGTTGGCGAGTACACCTCTCCAGCAGCATCACCCTGGGGTACAGGGCGTTCTTCAATCGGCCATACGTCCTCGCCGGTGCGGCGGTCAACGGTGAACAAAAAGCCCATCTTGGTCGCTTGCACCAGTGCTGCCACGGGCTTGCCGTTGACGGTGATGTCCATCAGCGTCGGGGCCGAGTTGATGTCGTAGTCCCATATGTCGTGGTGAACCCACTGACGAGACCACACGACCTTGCCGGTGTTGATATCCAGGGCCGTGGTGGAAGTGCCCAGCGGAATCGGCTTGGTCCGGTTGCCGCCCCAATAGTTGGGTGAAGGCGAGGACACGGGGATATACAGCAAGCCCAGCGCCGGGTCATACGACATGGCTGTCCAGATGTTGGCAGTGCCGGTTTTGCCTGCCTCTTCCTCGGGGATCGGCTTGAATTCCCACTCCAGCGCGCCGGTGCGGGCATTGAGGGCAAACAGTGAGCCCGGGGATTCAACTTCGTATTCCCAGTCTTTACCGGCCCAGCCCACGATCAACTTGTCACCGATGACGGTGGGTGGCTGCAACTGTGACAGCGGCCATTTCGCGTTCATGGTGTTCCATTGGTTGACGTCCACCACCCCGTTTTTGCCGAAGCCTTCGCAAGGCTTGCCGGTGTCGGCGTCTACCGCGTAGAGCTGCGCGGTCATGTTGCCCAGGTAGACGACCTTCTGGCAGGCCACGCCCGCTTGAGGGGTTTTTTCCTGCCAGTAGGCCACGCCACGTGATTTGAGCGCGGGCTGGGTTTCGGCGACCAGTTTCGATTTGGTGTCGTAGGTCCACTTTTCTTTGCCGGTCTCGGGCTCCAGGGCAATGATCCGGTAAAAAGGCGTGCCGACGTACAACGTGTCATTGGCAAAAATAGGTGTCGCGGACCAGACCGACGGCGGGATTTTGCCGGTGCCCGTGGACATGTCGCCGGTGAAGTATTCCCAGACCTTGGTCAGTTTGCCGACGTTGTCCTTGTTGATTTGAGTCAGGGGCGAATACTTTTGCGAGCTCAGTTGCCCGTGGAAACTGTCCCACTCCTTGCCGCTGGGGATCGGCAGTTTTGCGTCCTCGGCAGAGATGCTGGACGGTGCCAGCAAAGGCGGCGGGACGGTGTAGGTGTCTTGCGCGTGGACGCTGGAAACACTCGCCAGCAAGCACAAGGCCGGAGCTGTCAAAAACTGTTTTGTGATCGCGCTCATATCGCGCTCCTTGTTGGCTTGCCGGCAAAGGTTTCAATGATCACACCCAGGGCGTAGATCCCCAGAACGGCGGCTGTCCACCAACCGTGCAGCAGGCATGCGGCAAACGTTGTTCCGATCACACCGACCCAGGCCAGGAAGAGGACGAAATTTCGCAGGCCTCCCGCCCTGGCTTGAGCCAGCACCACCCCCAGGACAAACAGCACAAACTCGGCCAGCATCGCCGTCATTGCCCCCCCGGAATCTGTCACCCCGGACAAGGGAGTGAAGAACCGCCAGGCGGTAATGCCCAGAGCAATCAATGCGGTGATGATCATGATGTTGGCGCCCAGAGGGCGCCTGGGTGGTGCATAGGCAGCAGAAGTACTCATCCCGTTCCCCTTTGTGTGTCATGCCTTAAGGCCTCAGGAACGTGAGTGTAGCCAAGGCGGGGAAAAACACCGGGATCAGTGCGCGTGCTCAACCTCTACCGGCGCATCCTTGGTCACGTGCTTGACCAGTTTGCCGATGGTCAAACCCTGGAACAGGATCGAGGACAGCACCACGATGTAGGTGATACTCAGGATCAGGTCACGCTCCGGGCCCAGTGGCAATGCCAGGGCCAGCGCTACCGAAACACCGCCGCGCAGGCCACCCCAGGTCAGGATGCGGATGGTGCCCCGTGGCACGGTACGCCAGCGGCGCAGCAGGACAATGGCCGGTGCCACGGTCAAGAGGCGCGACAGCAAAATGGCCATGGCCAGAACGCTGGCCGCCAGCAAATGCAGCCATGAGAACGGCAGCAGCAACAGTTCCATGCCAATCAGCGCGAACAGCAGCGCGTTGAGCATGTCATCAAGCAACTCCCAAAAACCGTCCATGTAGCGACGGGTCATCTCGTTCATGGCCTTGTTACGGCCCAGATTACCGATGATCAGACCTGCGACAACCATCGCGATCGGCGCCGACACATGCAGTTCACTGGCCATGGCCGAGCCGCCGATCACCAGTGCCAGGGTCAGCATCACTTCGATCTGATACTGCTCGATGCTCTTGATCATCCGGTACACCAGGTAACCGATCAAACCACCGAACACCACGCCGCCGATGGCTTCGTGAACAAACAGCATGGCCGTGGCACTCAGGCTCGGGGTTTCGCCCAGTTGCAGGATGCCGAGCAATACGGTGAACACCACAACAGCGGTGCCGTCATTGAACAGCGACTCGCCCACGATGGTGGTTTTCAGCGGTTTGGAGGCGTTGGCGGTCCGCAGTACACCCAGCACGGCAATCGGATCGGTGGGGGAGATGAGTGCGCCGAACAGCAGGCAGTACAGGAAACTGATATGCCAGCCGAACAGGGCAAAAATCCAGTACGCCAGGCTGCCGATCACGGTGGTGGCGATCAGCACACCGACGGTGGCCAGCAGGCCAATCGGCCAGCGATAGCTGCGTACATCATTGATATTGACGTGCAGGGCGCCTGCAAACAGCAGGAACGACAGCATCCAGTTCATCAGCAGATCGCCGAAGTCGATCTGGCCGATCAGTTCTTGCACGCGCTCTTCAAGGCCCGGATAACCGATAAAGCTCAAGCCTTGCAGCAGCAACGAAAACATTAGGGCAGTGACCATCACGCCAATCGTCGGCGGCAGGCCGATAAAGCGGAAGTTCACGTAAGTCAGTAGTGAGGTCAGGCAGATAAACGCAGCAACAAGCTCAAGCATCCGGGATCCTGTGGTGGCGAGAATGAATGGAAACCCGATCAGTACGGGTTATGTTTGGATGCAGGCGCGGGCATCAGGGGCACATCCCCGGGGTGTGGCAAATGGGCGCGATGTGCGAGGTCATTGACCACGCAGTTGCACTGAGGTTGCATGTGCGCACTGGCGCTGTAGCAGGCCACCCATACTCGTGTTGAAACTCTAAAAAGGAAATTCCAATGACGGTTGCCTTCTGGTGTGTGCTTATTGCCTTCTGTTTGACCTATGTGTGTACCGCTTTTGCCAAGTTCAGCGACGGCAAGTTCGGGCCCAAACAAAACCATGATCCACGTACGTTTCTGGACAACCTTCAAGGCTTTGCCAAGCGTGCCCACAGCGCCCAGCTCAACAGCTTCGAAGTGACCCCGGCCTTTGCGGCGGCGGTGATCATTGCCGATATCGTAGGGAACGCCCAGCCCGTGACCATTGATGTGCTGGCGGTTCTGTTCGTTACCAGCCGCATGCTGTACATCATCTGCTACCTGGCCGACTGGGCGATCCTGCGCTCCATCGTGTGGTTTATCGGCATGGGACTGGTGGTCAGCTTCTTTTTTGTGTCGATGTAAACGCAAGCCAATAACCAATGTGTGGGAGCGGGCTTGCTCGCGATGCAGGCAATCCGGTTTGCCTGATGCACTGCGGTGATGCCATCGCGAGCCAGCCCGCTCCCACAAAGGTTTGGTTTCATTGCATGCAGGTGGTTTTACTGCGGCAGCGCCGCGCCTTTCGGCCATAGCAGCCAGATATTGCCCTTCTGCTTCATGTCGCCCGCAATCTTCCCGGCCTCAGGGCCGGTGCCCACGAAGAAGTCAGCCCGCACTTCGCCAGCAATGGCGCCACCGGTGTCCTGGGCGGCTACCGGGCGTACGATGGGCTGGCCATCAGCCTGGGTGGTCGACAGCCACAGCAGGCTGCCCAGCGGGATGACCTTGCGGTCCACCGCCACGCTGTAGCCAGCCGTCAGCGGCACGTTCAGCGAGCCGCGCGGGCCTTCGTTGCTGTCCGGGTTCTGGGTGAAAAACACGTAGCTCGGGTTGCTGGCCAGCATCTCGTGGACCCGTTGCGGGTGAGCCATGGCCCAGGCGTGAATGGTGCCCATGGTCACGTCTTCTTTTTTCAGTTCGCCCTGTTCAACCAGCCAGCGGCCAATCGGTTTGTACGGATGGCCGTTCTGGTCGGCATAGCCGATGCGCAGCTGGCGGCCATTGTCGAGTTGAACCCGGCCCGAGCCCTGGATTTGCAAAAACTGCAGGTCCATCGGGTCGGTCAGCCACGCCAGTACCGGTGCTTGCAGGCCTTTGCTGTTAATGGTCTCTGCGGTGTCGTAAGGCTTGAGCACACGGCCCTCAAGGCGCCCGCGCAGGCGTTTGCCTTTGAGCTCGGGGTAGATGCTGTCCAGGTTGACCACGATCAAGTCAGCCGGTACGCCATAGATGGGTACGTTGGCGGCCTGGGTCGGCTTGAGGCTGCCGGGGTAAACCGGTTCGTAGTAACCGGTGATCAGGCCGTCGCTGCTGCCTTCGGCCGAACGCAGGCTGTACACGTCGAGATGGGTTTGCAGGAAGTTGCTGATGTCGGCCACGCTCGGGCTGGCAGGCAAGGCGGCTGCGTCGCTGCACACGGAGCCCCAGTTGGGGTCGGCCTTGAGTCGGGTACAGGCGCTGCGCCATGAAGCAAAACCGCTTTGCAGGTCGCTGCCCGTCACTTCAGGCAGTGCGCTCCAGTCAGCCTTGCTGTAGGTCGTGTGGGGTTCTGGCTGAGTGGCATTCTTGTCGGCGTCCTTGTCGGTGCCGTTACATCCGGCCAGCAACAGGGCAACGGGCAACGCCCAGGCCAGAGGCTTGAAAAATGTGTTCATGGGTGAAATTCCTTCGAGGTTTGCCGAGGCCGGATAACCCTCTGGCAATCCTTGTATTCAATAGGGGTATTGGTCTTTGCAGGTGACGCGAGGATACTGGCGACCGATTTCCGTGACCTGAAGCGACCATGACTTTTAAACGATTGACTGTTGTTGTGCTGGCCTGCCTGACGTTGTCTGCGTGTGGCGGGGTGGATCCCGATTCGCCGCTGGGCCAGCGTAAAGCGATTTTCAAGCAGATGCTAAAGACCAGCGAAGACCTGGGGGGCATGTTGCGAGGTCGGATTCCCTTTGACGGTCCGCGCTTTACCGAAGGTGCCATCAAGTTGGACGCTTTGGCTCACGAGCCGTGGAAGCATTTCCCACAGGTTAAGGAGTCCGACCTGACCAGTGCTACCGATGATGTCTGGCAAAAGCAGGAGCGTTTTCAGCAACTGGCGCGCCAGTTGGAGGGCGCAACCGGTGAGTTGGTGATCGCCAGCCAGGTACAACCCTACAAAGCCAGTAACCTGACGCCTGCCGTGCAGAAAGTGGAAGACACCTGCAGTGCGTGCCACAAGGAATTCAGGAATCACTGAGTAAAGATCAGCCGGTACCCGCCTTCTGTGGGAGCGGGCTTGCTCGCGACAAGCACGACTCGGGACTTCTGAATCACCGAGGTGCTGCCATCGCGAGCAAGCCCGCTCCCACACAGGAGATCCGTATCGCGAGACTTATTTATCCAGCTGATCCAGCGCTTCTTGCAGTTCCTTGCGCGATTCGGCCAGCTTGTTTTTGCGTTTGTCGATTTTCTCCGGGTCGCCTTTCTTCATGGCTTTGTCCAGATCAGCCTGGCGCTTGCTCACTTCGTGCTTGGCTTCCAGCACCTTGTTTTCACGTTCCTTGCGCAGGCCGGCGTCAGTGCAGTGCTCGGTGACTTCGCTCAGGGCTTTTTCCAGGCCCGCGACCTGGTTGCTGTTGCCGTGCGCGCGGGCCTGCTCAAGTTGCAGGGTGATGGCTTGTTTCTTGGCAGCGCAACCGGTCAGTTCCGGCGCTGCGTCTGCGGCCATCAGAGGCGTTGCCAGCAGGCCGCAAACAGTCAACAGGGCGAGCGGTGAAAGTAATTTCATAAATGGCTCCATGACAAAAGATGACAATTAAATAAGGCTGAAAAAACGCCACGCAAGCGCGTTTCGGCTGATCCAAACCGTGGATGTTAGCAGCATCCGCAGGCAAGCAATCCGTCGAACGTTATCCATGAGCAGCAAAAAGCCCCGAACAGTCACCTGTCCGGGGCTTCTGGTGCAGCAGGCTTAATTACAAACCGGCGGCAGCGCGCAGCTCTTCAGCGCGGTCGGTACGCTCCCACGTGAACGTGGTGAAGGTATCGTCGCCAACGGTCTTGATCTGCGGCGTACGACCGAAGTGGCCGTACGCTGCAGTTTCCTGGTACATCGGGTGCAGCAGGTCAAGCATGGTGGTGATGGCGTATGGACGCAGGTCGAATACGTCACGTACCAGCTTGATGATTTTCTCGTCGGAAATTTTGCCAGTACCAAAGGTGTTCAACGAAATCGAAGTCGGTTGAGCGACGCCGATAGCGTAGGAAACCTGAATCTCGCAGCGCTCAGCCAGGCCGGCAGCCACGATGTTCTTGGCCACGTAACGACCGGCGTAAGCAGCCGAACGGTCAACCTTGGATGGATCCTTGCCCGAGAACGCGCCGCCGCCGTGACGGGCCATGCCGCCGTAGGTGTCAACGATGATCTTGCGACCGGTCAGGCCGCAGTCGCCCACCGGGCCACCGATGATGAACTGGCCGGTAGGGTTGATGTGGAACTGGGTGTCCTTGTGCAGCAGCTCGGCTGGCAGCACGTGCTTGACGATCAGTTCCATCACGCCTTCGCGCAGGTCGGTGTACGACACTTCAGGGTTGTGCTGGGTCGACAGCACGATGGCGTCGATGGCGACAACCTTGCCGCCTTCGTAACGGCACGTTACCTGGGACTTGGCGTCCGGGCGCAGCCACGGCAGCAGGCCGGATTTACGGGCCTGGGCCTGGCGCTGTACCAGTTGGTGCGAAAAGGTGATCGGTGCAGGCATCAGCACGTCGGTTTCGTTGCTGGCGTAGCCGAACATCAGGCCCTGGTCACCGGCGCCCTGATCTTCAGGCTTGGCACGGTCAACACCCTGGTTGATGTCAGGGGACTGCTTGCCAATGATGTTCATCACGCCGCAGGTAGCACCGTCGAAGCCGACGTCGGAGCTGGTGTAGCCGATGTCGGTGATCACGTCACGAACGATCTGCTCCAGGTCGACCCAGGCCGACGTGGTGACTTCGCCCGCGATGATTGCTACGCCGGTTTTCACCAGAGTCTCGCACGCCACACGGGCGAACTTGTCTTCAGCAATGATGGCGTCCAGCACCGCGTCAGAAATCTGGTCGGCGATTTTGTCCGGATGCCCTTCAGACACGGACTCGGAGGTGAAAAGGGAGTATTCGCTCATCTCGACGGTTTCCTAATATTTACCGATGGTGAGTGTCGCCAGTTGGCCGCTGAAAGTGGCGGACCTGAAGCTGGAAACCATTACGTAAGCCTACATAGAGGCTTTCCCCGGGAACGAGTCCCGCAGCGGTGGCCCAATGGGCCAGATCATCTTGTTCAAAACCCAGCCACAAATCACCGCATGCCTCGCGGGCCCACGCCTGATTATGGCTGCACAACTCTGTTATCAGCAGGCTGCCGCCCGGCTGCAGCAAGGTTGCCAGTTGCTGAAGTGCTTCGGCCGGTGCGGCGAAATGGTGCAGGACCATGTTCACGACAACGCAGTCGGCTTGCAGCTGTGCATCGTGTAGCGCGTCGGCCAGGATCAGGCTGACGTTGTTCAGTGACTCGCGTTCACAGAGCTGGCGGGCCAGCCCAAGCATGACCGGGCTGTTGTCCAGCGCCGTGACCTGATGGAAGCGGCGAGCCAGGTCGGGCAAGAAGCTGCCATCGCCGGGACCGACTTCCAGGGCCGTGGCCGCCGGGTCGAAGCTCAGTTTGTCGAGCAGCGTCAAAACGCTGTCCCGGTATTGCGGCAAGCCGGCGATCAAATCCTGTTGAGCGCGAAACTTCTCGGCTACGCGTGAGAAAAAGTCCTGACTGGCGGCTGCACGCTGTGCATGTACTGCGCTGATTCGCGCTTGTACATCGGTGGGCAAGGTCAGGTTATCGACCTCTTCCAGCAGCGCAGCATGGAGTTTTCCGCCTGGTTGCTCGGTGTGGGGCAGGGCACGGCGATAAAAAATCGCATTGCCTTCGCGTCGTGTTGCGACCAGCCTGGCTTGAGACAGCACCTTGAGGTGATGACTCATGCCTGATTGGCCAGTGGCAAAAATCTGCGTCAGCTCCAGCACACCAAACGAATCGTTGGCCAACGCGCGCAGCACATTGAGTCGCAGCGGATCGCCTCCAGCCTTGCACAGGGCGGAGAGCTCGTCGCTATCGTCATGGCGGATTGAAGGCATGCGTAAGTTCATGGGGCCGCAGTCTAGTTACCCCGTACAGCCCCCGCAAGTTCAATATCGAAAAGTTTTGATATTGGTCGATAAGTGGCGCGTTTGTCGGAGAGTGTGTGCTTATTAACGAAACGAAATGTCCGATCCTTAACAGGTTGAACGGTTAAGCACAGGAAAAACGCCTCTTGCGACTATCTGTCATTGCCCCGAGGGCGTTGCCTGAGGGAAAATGCTCGCCTTTTTTCCGTTTCGATTTAACTTTCAATACCCAGGAGAACAGCGATGCCCAGCCGTCGTGAGCGTGCCAACGCCATTCGTGCACTCAGCATGGATGCCGTGCAAAAAGCCAACAGCGGCCATCCAGGTGCCCCTATGGGTATGGCGGATATCGCCGAAGTACTGTGGCGCGATTATCTGAAGCACAACCCGAGCAACCCTTCGTTCGCTGACCGTGACCGCTTTGTGCTGTCCAACGGCCACGGTTCGATGCTGATCTACTCGTTGCTGCACCTGACCGGCTATGACCTGTCGATCGACGACCTGAAAAACTTCCGCCAGCTGCACAGCCGCACCCCGGGTCACCCGGAGTTGGGCTACACGCCGGGCGTTGAAACCACCACTGGCCCGCTGGGTCAGGGCCTGGCCAACGCTGTGGGCTTTGCCCTGGCAGAAAAAGTCATGGGCGCTCAGTTCAACCGCCCTGGCCATAACGTCGTTGATCACCACACCTACGTGTTCCTGGGTGATGGCTGCATGATGGAAGGCATTTCCCACGAAGTTGGCTCGTTGGCCGGCACTCTGGGTCTGAGCAAGCTGATCGCGTTCTACGACGACAACGGCATCTCTATCGATGGCGAAGTTGAAGGCTGGTTCACCGACGACACGCCAAAGCGTTTCGAAGCCTACAACTGGCAAGTGATCCGTAACGTTGACGGTCACGACCCGGAAGAAATCAAGACCGCGATCGAAACCGCACGCAAAAGCGACCAGCCAACGCTGATCTGCTGCAAAACCACCATCGGTTTCGGCTCGCCGAACAAGCAGGGCAAGGAAGACTGCCACGGTGCTCCACTGGGCAACGACGAAATCGCCCTGACCCGCCAGGCCCTGAACTGGAACCACGGTCCGTTTGAAATCCCGGCTGATATCTACGCCGAATGGGATGCCAAGCAAGCCGGTGCTGCGGTTGAATCCGAGTGGGACAAGCGCTTTGCTGCCTACGCGGCCGAGTTCCCTGAGCTGGCCGGCGAGCTGTCCCGTCGCCTGAGCGGCAAACTGCCTGCTGACTTCGATGCCAAGGCCAACGCCTATATCGCTGAAGTCGCGGCCAAGGGCGAAACCATCGCCAGCCGTAAAGCCAGCCAGAACGCATTGAATGCCTTTGGCCCACTGTTGCCAGAACTGCTGGGCGGCTCCGCTGACCTGGCCGGTTCCAACCTGACCCTCTGGAAAGGCTGCAAAGGTGTTTCGGCTGAAGACGCCAGCGGCAACTACGTGTACTACGGCGTACGCGAGTTCGGCATGAGCGCCATCATGAACGGTGTTGCCCTGCACGGCGGCCTGGTGCCTTACGGCGCGACCTTCCTGATGTTCATGGAATACGCCCGCAACGCCATCCGCATGTCGGCCCTGATGAAGCAGCGCGTGATCTATGTGTTCACCCATGACTCCATCGGTCTGGGCGAAGACGGCCCGACGCACCAGCCGGTCGAGCAATTGACCAGCCTGCGTACCACGCCGAACCTGGACACCTGGCGCCCAGCCGATGCGGTGGAATCCGCAGCGGCCTGGAAATTCGCCCTGGAGCGCAACGACGGCCCGTCGGCGTTGATCTTCTCGCGTCAGAACCTGAACCACCAAACCCGTGATGCTGGCCAGATTGCCGACATCAACCGTGGTGGTTACGTGCTGAAGGATTGTGCAGGCGAGCCTGAACTGATCCTGATCTCGGCCGGTTCCGAAGTGGGCCTGGCGGTTCAGGCTTACGAGAAGCTGACCGAGCAAGGCCGCAAGGTACGTGTTGTATCGATGCCATGCACCAGCGTGTACGAAGCTCAGGATGCAGGCTACAAGCAGTCGGTTCTGCCGCTGCAGGTGAGCGCCCGTATTGCGATCGAAGCGTCCCACGCGGACTACTGGTACAAGTACGTGGGCCTGGAAGGCCGCGTCATCGGCATGACCACTTACGGCGAGTCGGCGCCTGCGCCAGCCTTGTTCGAAGAGTTCGGCTTCACCCTGGAAAACATCCTGGGTCAGGCTGACGAGTTGCTGGAAGACTAAAGCAAGCCGCGGTGGCCCTGGCTGCCGCGTTTTAGGTAGTCGCTGCCACAGGCTGCGAAGGGCTGCGTAGCAGCCCGTTTTTTTGAAGGTCGTGCGGTCTTGATCGCAGCCTTCGGCAGCGACTACAGGCTTTTAATAAGAGAACCCCATGCCCCAATCGCGTCCCTACAAAGTTGCACTCAACGGCTACGGCCGGATTGGTCGTTGCGTCCTGCGTGCGTTGTTCGAGCGAGGGGCCGCTGCCGGGTTTGAAATTGTTGCACTCAATGATTTGGCCGATATGGCCAGTCTCGAATATTTGACGCGCTTCGACTCCACCCATGGCCGGTTTCCCGGCGAGATACGGATCGAAGGCGACTGCCTGCATATCAATGGCGACTGCGTGAAAGTGTTCCGCAGTGCCACCCCCGAGGGGATCGACTGGGCTGCCCTGGGTGTTGACCTGGTGCTGGAATGCTCCGGCGTTTACAACACCCGCGCCGACGGCCAGCGTTTCCTTGATGCCGGGGCTCCCCGCGTGCTGTTTTCGCAACCGATGGCCAGTGACGCCGATGTTGACGCCACCATCGTCTACGGCGTTAACCAGCACAGCCTGACCGGCGAAGAACGACTGGTGTCCAACGCCTCCTGCACGACCAACTGCGGCGTGCCGCTGCTGCGTTTGCTGGATGAGGCATTGGGTCTTGAGTATGTATCGATTACCACCATTCACTCGGCGATGAACGATCAGCCCGTGATCGATGCCTACCACCACGAAGATCTGCGTCGTACACGCTCGGCCTTTCAGTCGGTCATTCCGGTCTCTACCGGCCTGGCCAAGGGCATTGAGCGTTTGTTGCCGGAACTTGCCGGCCGAATTCAAGCCAAAGCGGTGCGGGTACCGACATTGAATGTGTCGTGCCTGGATATCACCCTGACCACGGCACGGGACACCGATGCCGCAGAGGTGAACCGCCTGCTGCGCGAGGCGGCCACCTGCGGCCCGCTCAAAGGCTTGTTGGCCTACACCGAGTTGCCCCACGCCAGCTGTGATTTCAACCATGACCCGCATTCGGCCATTGTCGATGCCAGCCAGACCCGCGTTTCCGGCCCCCGGCTGGTGAACCTGCTGGCCTGGTTCGACAACGAATGGGGTTTTGCCAATCGAATGATCGATGTGGCAGAGCACTATTTGCACGTTACTCACCCCAAACCCGCTCTCTAACATTAGAAACTCAGGAACTGCGACCCATGACCGTGTTGAAGATGACCGACCTCGATCTGCAAGGTAAGCGCGTACTGATCCGCGAAGACCTCAACGTCCCAGTCAAGGACGGTGTAGTCACCAGCGATGCGCGCATCCTTGCTTCGCTGCCGACCATCAAGCTGGCGTTGGAAAAAGGCGCGGCGGTTATGGTCTGCTCGCACCTGGGACGTCCGACTGAAGGTGAGTTCTCGGCTGAAAACAGCCTCAAGCCTGTAGCCGATTACTTGAGCAAGGCCCTGGGCCGCGAAGTGCCGCTGGTCAGCGACTACCTCAATGGCGTCGACGTTAAAGCGGGCGACATCGTGTTGTTCGAAAACGTGCGCTTCAACAAGGGCGAAAAGAAAAACGCCGACGAGTTGGCCCAGCAATACGCCGCCCTGTGCGACGTGTTTGTGATGGATGCTTTCGGTACTGCCCACCGTGCCGAAGGCTCGACCCACGGCGTGGCCAAGTTTGCCAAGGTTGCGGCTGCTGGCCCGTTGCTGGCTGCCGAGCTGGACGCACTGGGCAAGGCACTGGGCGCCCCGGCCAAGCCGATGGCCGCTATCGTTGCCGGCTCCAAGGTGTCGACCAAGCTTGAAGTGCTCAACAGCCTGAGCCAGATCTGCGACCTGCTGATCGTGGGTGGCGGTATTGCCAACACCTTCCTGGCAGCTGCCGGGCACCCGGTTGGCAAATCGCTGTACGAACCTGATCTGCTGGACACCGCCCGCGCCATCGCCGCCAAGGTCAATGTGCCTCTGCCGACTGACGTGGTCGTGGCCAAGGAGTTCGCTGAAAGCGCTGCTGCAACCGTCAAGCTGATCGCTGATGTGGCTGCCGACGACATGATTCTGGACATCGGCCCACAAACCGCCGCGCATTTCGCCGAGCTGCTGAAGTCGTCAAAGACTATCCTGTGGAACGGCCCGGTAGGTGTGTTCGAGTTTGACCAGTTCGGTAACGGCACCAAGGTTCTGGCCCAGGCCATTGCTGACAGCGCAGCGTTCTCGATCGCGGGTGGCGGCGACACCCTCGCGGCTATCGACAAGTACGGCATTGCTGATCAAATTTCCTACATCTCCACCGGCGGTGGTGCCTTCCTTGAGTTCGTTGAAGGCAAGGTACTGCCTGCCGTCGAAATTCTGGAAAGCCGCGCCAAAGCCTGAAGGTGTTTCAGGCCCTGAAAGGAAGCATGGACATGGTCAAGTTGTTACCGCTGTTGATGATCGTGGGCTTTTTGGCCGGTTGCGCCAGTTCGGGCAAGCCGACGCCCGAAGCTGCAACCCCTGAAGAGAGTGGTTGCTACCAGGCAGACTGGCAGGCGCAAAGCGTGCCGCTGGTCAATAAACGCTCAGGTCCTGAAGCGCTGGAAAAATACGAGTCGCCCAAGGCTTCACAAGAGCGTGGGTGCCCTTGATTTGATATGGGTTTTTGCGTGGGAGCGGGCTTGCTCGCGATTGCATCACCGCGGTTCGGAAAATAGACCGAATTGCCTGCATCGCGAGCAAGCCCGCTCTCACAATCAGGCCGCATAGCTATAGCTGGAGCTGTATCGTTTCAGCTAAATCGGATTGGCAGAATGGGGCACAACCCCCGATCTGCAATAACTTGAATAGCAGCCGCCGCTACGGCAGGCTTGCACGATTAACGACCCTTGTCCGGGAGAGACACTCACAATGGCACTTATCAGCATGCGCCAGATGTTGGACCACGCCGCCGAATTCGGCTACGGCGTTCCAGCCTTCAACGTAAACAACCTTGAGCAGATGCGCGCCATTATGGAAGCCGCTGACAAGACCGACTCCCCGGTGATCGTTCAGGCTTCGGCCGGTGCGCGCAAGTACGCAGGTGCTCCCTTCCTGCGTCACCTGATCCTGGCTGCAATCGAAGAATTCCCGCATATCCCGGTGTGCATGCACCAGGACCATGGCACCAGCCCTGACGTGTGCCAGCGCTCGATCCAGCTGGGCTTCAGCTCGGTCATGATGGACGGCTCGCTGGGCGAAGACGGCAAAACCCCTACCGACTACGACTACAACGTTCGCGTTACTCAGCAAACCGTTGCCCTGGCACACGCGTGCGGTGTGTCGGTTGAAGGCGAGCTGGGCTGCCTGGGCTCGCTTGAAACCGGTATGGCTGGCGAAGAAGACGGCATCGGCGCAGAAGGCGTTCTGGATCACAGCCAGATGCTGACCGACCCGGAAGAAGCCGCTGACTTCGTCAAGCGCACTCAAGTGGATGCCCTGGCCATTGCCATCGGTACTTCCCACGGCGCTTACAAGTTCACCAAGCCACCTACTGGCGACGTGCTGGCGATCGACCGCATCAAAGAAATCCACAAGCGTATCCCGAACACTCACCTGGTGATGCACGGTTCGTCTTCTGTTCCACAAGAATGGCTGGCGATCATCAACGAGTTCGGCGGCGACATCAAAGAAACTTACGGTGTGCCGGTAGAAGAAATCGTTGAAGGCATCAAGCACGGCGTGCGCAAGGTCAACATCGACACCGATCTGCGTCTGGCATCGACTGGCGCCATGCGTCGCCTGATGGCAACCAACCCGAGCGAGTTCGACCCGCGCAAGTTCTTCGGCGCCACCGTAACGGCCATGCGTGACGTGTGTATCGCTCGTTACGAAGCCTTCGGTACTGCCGGTAACGCTTCGAAGATCAAGCCGATCTCCCTGGAAGCGATGTACCAGCGTTACCTCAAAGGTGAGCTGAACGCCAAGGTCAACTAAGACCGGCGCGTACTGAAAAGCCCGCAGCGATGCGGGCTTTTTTGTGGGTGCGATGTTTATGCAGATCGGTGTAATTGTTCCGGATCAACGCCATTGGCCTTGAGCAGGGCACTCACCAGCGAGCGGGACATCTCGACCGAATGCACCAATGACCATATCAGCCCGCGCTCGATGCCACTGGCATACTCGGTGATTTCATCCGAGACCTCTTCTGCGCTCTTGAGCATCAGCCAGATGTGAGACAAGGCCTCTATTGCCCGGATATCAGGCCGCACGGCAAAGGGTGATTTGGGGCTGACATGTTGCGCATTGGTGGGCTTGAGGCTGTCGAGGTCAACAGGCGGGGCACGGAGCACGGCATCGAGAATACAGCGGGTGGCCTCATCGTGCTGATGATCATCACGGGGGGTGTGATTTGCTTTGGGATCGTCGGGCGTCGTCTTTTTCATGTCTCTTCCACGGGGATCATCGGCGACTGGTGAAGATAGCCCCGAGGCTTTTCGGGCTGCAAGCGACGCTTGTGGGCACCGGGTTTTCTCGGAAATGTCTGGCTTATGTCCGCGTAAAAGTCTGACGTGGGCGCCTTTGGGTTGAATTCGCTACACTGGCGCCCTTCTATGCTGTGCGTTGGCGTCCCATGACCGTTCTCAAGTACCTCCAGGCCTACCCCCAGACCTTGCAAGAGCAGGTGCGCCAATTGATTGAGCGCGATCAGTTGGGCAGCTACCTGAGCGAACGCTACCCGCAGCGTCACGCGGTGCAAAGTGACAAGGCGCTGTATACCTACGCGCTGGAACTGAAGCAGGAATACCTGCGCAATGCGCCGTCCTTCGACAAGGTGCTGTTTGATAACAAGCTCGACCTGACTCACCGTGCGCTGGGGTTACATACCGCCATCTCACGGGTTCAGGGTGGCAAGCTCAAGGCCAAGAAAGAACTGCGTGTGGCCTCGTTGTTCAAGGAGGCGGCGCCTGAATTCCTGAAGATGATCGTGGTTCACGAACTGGCCCATCTCAAGGAGTCGGACCACAACAAGGCTTTTTACAAATTGTGCGAACACATGTTGCCGGGTTACCACCAGCTGGAGTTTGACTTGCGGGTGTATCTGACGTGGCGTGACTTGGCAGGAAAACCCCAACCCTGAACCCGTGTGGGAGCAGGCTTGCTCGCGATGGTATCGACGCGTCTTCCCAGAAGGACCGCAGCGCCTGAATCGCGAGCAAGCCCGCTCCCACAGAAAGCCAGCAATCATCCGCATCAGGAGTTCTGAATGGACGTCAGCAAAACCAAAAGCAGCTTTTACCGGCGCTTGTACGTGGCCTGGTTAATCGATAGCCAGATTGCCAGCAGCGTGCCCGCACTGACCGAAGTGACCGGCATGCCGCGCCGTACCGCGCAGGACACCATCGCGGCGCTGGCTGATCTGGATATTGTCTGCGAGTTCGAGCAGCAGGACGGCGCCCGTAATCATGCCGGGCGTTATCAGATTCACAGTTGGGGCCCTGTCGACAAAACCTGGGTCGGCGAGCATCTGGTGCAGATCAAGCAGGTGCTGGGTTATCCCTGAGGCGTCAGGCGCATGCCGATGTGCGGGATGTCATCTTCAAGATACATTTCGCCCTCGGCGCGAAACCCGTGTTGCCCGTAGAACGGCTGCAAGTGCGCCTGGGCGGACAAGAACACGGGCTGCCCCGACCAGTAATCCTCGATGTTTTCCAGGGCTTTCTCGATCAGGACATGCCCCAGCTTTTGCCCGCGACCCTCGGGGGCAATGATCACGCGGCCGATCACCACGTCGCCGCCCTGGGATTCAGGGTCGAGCACGCGGGCATACGCCACCAGTTGATCGTTCTGCCAGCCCATCACATGCAACGTGTCCCCCGTCAGGTCTTGCCCGTCGACGTCCTGGTAGGCGCATTTCTGCTCGACGACGAATACTTTCGAGCGCAATTCCAGAATGGCGTAGAGCTGTTCCTTGCCCAGGTCGTTGTGGTGTTTGCAGAGCCAGTCAGTGGTCACGATCGTGTCCTTCTTGGTGAGTGTATGACCCGATAGTAGGCGCGATGTGTACTCGCGCCAAGTTCTAAGGTGCCTTGACCAAATGTGCAGCCAGGGTGCGCAGCGGCCCGAGCTGACGGCAAATCAACGCCAGTTGGGTTTGCACCAGACGCTGGTTTTCATCGATCTCGTCGGGCATTTGCTCAAGCTCGCTGGCCAGTGCTTCTTCATCATCACTTTGTACCGCCACCGCCTGCTTGGACGCCAGATCCTGTGCGATCTGGTCAATGCTGTCGGCAATCCTGCGTCCGGCGCCCTCGATCAACTGTTCCCGCACTTCACCGGGCAGCTCGGTGTCACGGTGAGCGCCCAGTCCTGACAAATAGCTGAGCAAGGTGTGGGACAGCACCAGAAAGCGGAAGCCCATGTCGGCATCCTTACGGAAGTGCCCCGGTTCCATCAGCATATTGGCCAGTGTGGTCGACAGCGCCGCATCGGCGTTATGGGCGTTACGCCGCGCAAGGCGATAGGCGAGGTTGTCACTTTTGCCCTGGGCGTACTGCTGCATGATCTGGCGCAGATACTGGCTGTTGCAGCTCAAGGTATTGGCCAGTACCTGATTCAGGCGTCGGCCCTGCCAGTCCGGCAAGAACAGGAATACCGCTGCCGCCGCAATCACGCTGCCCACCAGGGTATCGAACAGTCGCGGCAGGAACAGCCCGTAGCCGTCGCCCACCTGGTTGAAGCAAAACAGGATCATCAGGGTGATGGCTGCGGTGCTCAAGGTGTAGCGCGTGGTGCGGTTGATAAAGAACACCACACCGGCCACCACCGCAAACATCGACTGCACCAGCGGGTTGGGGAACAGATCGAACAGCGCCCAGCCCACGGCCAGGCCGATGGCCGTGCCGATGATGCGCTGGCTGAATTTGCGTCGGGTGGCGCCGTAACTTGGCTGACACACGAACAGCGTGGTGAGGATGATCCAGTAACCCTGGCTCGGGTGAATCCAGTGCACCATCGCAAAACCGATGCTCAGGGCCAAAGGCAGGCGCAAGGCGTGGCGAAAGATCAGCGACGTGGGTGTGAGGTGCTGACGCAGGCGCGACCACACGTCCTTGAGGTTACGTGGCGAACGGTCCAGCAGGCTGCTGTCGGTGGCATCTGCCAGGTTGTCGGGGTTACTGGCGTCGCTCAACAAACGGTCGAGTGTGCCCAGGTTGGCGGCCAGCGCCCGCAGTGAACGCAACAGTCCGCGCCAGGCCGGGTTGCTCTGGATGCGCAAGTGTTCGAGCGAGGCGTGCAAGTCGCTCAGCGCTTCGGCAAAGCTGTCGTCGTAGACAAACGGCTGGCGCAGCTTGATCGACTCCGACAGGCGCTGACAGGCCACGCCTTGCTGGCGCAGCAGGCGTTGGCAGCGGAACATCACGTCACTGTGGAAGAAGGCTTCGGCCAGGGCGTTGTAGGGGTAGTGCGAGGAACTGGCGCGTTCGTGGATGTCCTGCGCCAGAAAGTACAGCTTGAGGTAGCGGCTGAGCTTGGAGCCCGGCCGGGAGTTGCCGACCCGGTGCAGAATGATCTCTTTGGCGGTATTGAGCGCAGCCACCACACGTCCGTTTTGCCGCGCCAGTTCCAGTCGGCCGGCTTCGACATCCAGCTTGCGGATCGGCTCGAACAGCGACGATTTGATCTTCAGGTACAGGCCCAGCTCCCAGAACAACCGCGCCAGGCTTTGCTGTACCGGTTGATTGGAAAACAGCGCCTGCCACAGTACCGACAGCATCCCGTACCAGGCCGCGCCCGCCACCAGCAGCAAGGGTTCATGCCAGAAATTGGTGACTTCGCCACCCCGCTGGTCGACGCCAATCATGGTGTACACGGCCAGAATCAGTGTGGCCGAAGCAATCGCCCCGTAGCGCTCGCCCAGCGCACCGAGCATGGTCAGGCCGAAGCTGGCCAGGGCAAGCGCGCAGACCATCAGCCAGGGATAGGGGAAGAGCAGTTCGACACTGAGTGCCGAGGCGGTGAAGCACACCAGCGTTACCAGCAAAGCGTTCAGTCGGCCTTGCCAACTGTCATCAGTCTCGGACAGCGCGCTGGCGATAATCCCCAGGAACAGCGGGATCAGCAGCGACATTTCATCCTGATACCAGCAAAAAGCCATGCTGCCGGTCAGGGCGACAAACACCCGCACGCTGTAACTGAACTTGTCCAGCGCCCACAAGCGGCGCAGGGAATGCTGAAAGCTTTTCGATGACATGGAGTGGCGGTGCCTGGCTCGTGATTCGCTAACTTGAGCCAGTTAAGACGACAGCGCAATGGCACTGTCACATCGAACACAAAATATTTTTAATGCCGCCTGGCGTTAAACGTACTGCGCCGCCGCATACCCCGAAGCCCACGCCCACTGAAAGTTGAAGCCGCCCAGGTGGCCGCTCACATCCAGCACTTCACCCACAAAGTACAGGCCGGGGCTTTTCAGCGACTCCATGGTCTTGGAAGACACTTCGCGGGTATCAACCCCGCCCAGGGTCACTTCAGCCGTGCGGTAGCCTTCGGTGCCAGCCGGTATCACTTTCCAGCTCGCCAGTTTGTCAGCCACGTGCGCCAGTTCACCCGGGGTGTACTGCTTCATGGGCTTGGACTCGAACCAGTGCTCGGCCAACAGGTTGGCCATCTTCTTGGTGAAAATCTCACCGAGCAGGGTTTTCAGTTCGCTGTTGGGGCGTTCGGCCTGCTGGGTTTGCAACCAGCTCAGCGCATCGAGGTCGGGCAGCAGGTTGATTTCAACCGTGTCGCCGGTATTCCAGAACGACGAAATCTGCAAAATCGCCGGTCCGCTCAAGCCCCGATGGGTGAACAGGATATTTTCCCGGAAGCTCTGATCGTTGCAGCTCACCAGGCAGTCGACTGACGTGCCCGAGAGTTCGGTACAGATCTCTTTGAGCTGGTCGGTGATGGTGAACGGCACCAGGCCCGCGCGGGTGGGCAGCAAGGTGTGGCCAAATTGCCTGGCGATTTGATAGCCGAAGCCGGTGGCACCGAGCGTCGGGATCGACAGGCCGCCGGTGGCGACCACCAGCGACAGGCAGTCAATCGGCCCCAGCGTTGTGTTGAGGCTGTAACCGTTGTCGGTTTTTTCGATCTGCTCGACCGAGGTGTCCAGGTGCAGGCTGACGCCTGCTTTTTGGCACTCATCGAGGAGCATTTCCAGGATGTCGCTGGATTTGTTATCGCAGAACAGTTGGCCGAGTTTTTTCTCGTGATAGGGCACGCCGTGTTTGGCGACCATCTCGATAAAGTCCCACTGGGTGTAGCGGGCCAGGGCCGACTTGCAGAAGTGCGGGTTCTGCGACAGAAAATTGTTGGGTTCGGTGTACATGTTGGTGAAGTTGCAGCGGCCACCGCCCGACATCAGGATCTTTTTGCCCGCCTTGTTGGCGTGGTCGATGAGCATGACCTTTCGCCCGCGACCGGCAGCGGTCAGCGCGCACATCAAACCAGCGGCGCCAGCGCCAATAATCACAACGTCGGTAGAGCGCAAAGCGGTGTCCTCACAAAATTCATAGTCAATCCAAACCTAATGTGGGAGCGGGCTTGCTCGCGATTGCAGCACCCCGGTGATTCAGCTGAACCGAGTTGTTTGCATCGCGGGCAAGCCCGCTCCCACATGTGATCGCCAGTGTTCAGGCGATCTCTTACAAAACCCGAACGCGCAATACGCGGCCTTTGATTTTGCCTTCGCTCAAGCGCTGGGCAGCCTGTTTGGCCACGGTGCGGTCAACGGCCACGTAGGCCTGGAAGTCAAAGATCGCGATCTTGCCAACCTGGGCACCCGGGATGCCCGCGTCACCCGTCAGGGCACCGAGGATATCGCCCGGACGAACCTTGTCTTTACGACCGGCACCGATCACCAGCGTGCTCATGGCCGGCAGCAACGGTGCGCCGCCCTGGGAGGTCAGGGTGTCCAGGGTTTCCCAGTTCAGCGGGGCTTTCTGCAGCTGCTCGATGGCCTGGGCGCGGTGCGCTTCGGACGGGGCAACCAGGCTGATCGCAACACCTTTTTCGCCAGCGCGGCCGGTACGGCCAACACGGTGAATGTGGATTTCCGAATCACGGGCCAGCTCAACGTTGAGCACCATGTCCAGCGCGTCGATGTCCAGACCACGGGCCGCTACGTCGGTGGCAACCAGTACTGAAGTCGAGCGGTTGGCAAACATCGCCAGCACCTGGTCACGGTCGCGCTGTTCCAGATCGCCATGCAGGCCAACAGCCGAAATGCCTTTGGACGTCAGGTGATCAACGGTTTCCTGAACCTGCTGCTTGGTGAAGCAGAACGCTACGCAAGATTGCGGGCGGAAATGGCCCAGCACCTTGGTTACAGCGCTCATGCGCTCTTCAGGGGAGATTTCGTAGAAGCGTTGTTCGATCTGGCTGTCAGTGTGCAGCGCCTCGGCTTTTACTTGCTGAGGGTTGCGCATGAACTTGGACGACAGTTGCTTGATACCGGCCGGGTAGGTGGCCGAGAACAGCAGGGTCTGGCGACGCTCCGGGGTTTTTACAATGATGTCTTCGATGGCATCGTAGAAACCCATGTCCAGCATGCGGTCCGCTTCGTCCAGTACCAGAGTGTTCAGACCGTCCAGTACCAGCGAGCCTTTGCGCAAGTGCTGCTGAATGCGGCCCGGCGTGCCGACGATGATGTGCGCACCGTGCTCCAGCGAACCGATTTGCGGACCGAAAGACACACCGCCACACAGGGTCAGCACTTTGATGTTGTCTTCGGCGCGGGCCAGACGGCGGATTTCCTTGGCAACCTGGTCAGCCAGTTCGCGGGTCGGGCAGATCACGAGGGCCTGGCAGCCGAAGAAGCGCGGGTTGATCGGGTTCAGCAGGCCGATGCCGAAGGCGGCAGTTTTGCCACTGCCGGTCTTGGCCTGAGCGATCAGGTCCATGCCTTTGAGGATCACCGGCAAGCTCTGCGCCTGAATCGGCGTCATCTGGGCATAACCGAGGGAGTCGAGGTTAGCCAGCATGGCGGCGGACAGAGGCAGAGTGTTAAAAGCGGTGGCAATGGTGGTCACGGGACTGGCCTGCAAAACAAAATGTCGCGCAGTGTACCAGTCCCATGCCCTTTGCCTGAACATTCTGGACGAGATGTCATCCAGTTCTGATTAAAAAGTCGCTTAATGTTCCAGGTCATGCTCCGAGTTGGCCTTGGGTTTGCGGCCGTCCTGCGGTGACAGTTGCAGGAAAATAGCCGCTGCCAGCATCGCCATGATCCCGACTGTGAGGAAGGTCAGCTGGAATGCCCCGAGCACCGTGTCCACCCCGTCGCTGCCGCCATCGCCAGTGAAGCCGCCGAGCAATGCCCCGGCGCAGGCCACGCCCAGGCTCAAGGACAATTGCGCCACCACCGACAGCAAACTGTTGCCGCTGCTGGCGCTGGCGTCATCGAGGTCGATCAGGGTGACGGTATTCATCGCGGTGAACTGCAACGAGTTGATCGCCCCCAAAACGGCCAGCATTGACAGCAACAGCGGGTAGGGCGTGTGTTCGGTGACCAGGCCCATGCTGGCCAGCATCAGGCCCAGGGCAAAGGTGTTGGCCGTGAGTACCGTGCGATACCCCGCGCGCTCGATCAGCGGTCGGGCTATCCACTTGGCCAGCATGGCGGCTGCGGCCAGTGGCAGCATGCTCATCCCGGCTTGTGACGGCGAGTAGCCCAGCGCCACTTGCAGCAGCAACGGCACCAGAAACGGCAGCGCCCCGCTGCCCAGGCGAGCAAACAGGTTGCCCAGAATACCCACCGCAAAGGTTTTGGTTTTGAACAGTGCCGGCGAGAACAGCGGGTTGCTGATATTGCCCGCCCGCAACCAGTAGGCCGCCAGGCACGCCATCCCGGCGAAGAGCAGCAACATCACGCGCAAGTGCGGCATGTGCAACTCGCCCAGCCCCTCCATCGCAATGGTGATAAATATCATCGCGGCGCCAAACAGCACGAAACCCAGCCCGTCGAAGCGGGTGCGCTCGCTGCCGCGCAGGTCCGGAATGAAGTGCCAGACTGCCCAGCAGCCCAGAACGCCGACCGGCAGATTGATCAGGAAAATCCAGTGCCAGCTCAGGTACTGCACCATCCAGCCGCCCATCGTGGGGCCGATCAATGGACCGAGCAGGCCCGGGATGGTGATAAACCCCATGATCCGCACCAACTCCGAGCGCGGGTAAGCCTTGAGCACCACCAGCCGTCCGATGGGCAGCATCAGCGCACCGCCCAGGCCCTGGATGATCCGTGCCCCAATCAGCTCGTTGAGGGTGTTGGACAACGCACAAAGCAACGAGCCGAAACTGAACAGCAGAATGGCGCTGAAGAAGATCTTCTTGGTGCCGAAGCGGTCGGCAATCCAGCCCGAGGCAGGGATCAGCAGGGCCACGGTAAGCATGTAGGCAACGATCACGCCTTGCATGCGCAGCGGGTTTTCTTTCAAGTCCCTGGCCATGTCGGGCAGGGCGGTGTTGAGGATGGTGCCGTCGAGCGACTGCATGAAAAACGCGATGGCCACAACCCACGGCAACCAGCGCAGGGTTTCAGGACTCAGAACCGGGCGTACGGGCATAAGACCTCTTTTTTATGATGAGCATTCTTTGTAGTCGCTGCCGAAGGCTGCGAAGGGTTGCCCAGCAACCCGTTTTCCCGAAGCCTCCACGGACTTCATCGCAGCCTTCGGCAGCGACTACAGGTATTACAGCGTCAGCGTGAGCTTCTTGACCAACGCTCCCGGCAGCAGATTCGACGCAGTCTGGCGCTGGTCGTAGGTGCTGGCCGACAGCAACAACTCACGATCTGCCGTCAGTGCCTCCAACTGCGAGCCCAGCAGACTATAGACGCTGTCATCAAAACGCATGGTGTTGACCGGGGCCTTTATCTCGCCGTTTTCGACCCAGAAGGTGGCAAAACGGGTCATGCCGGTCAGGCGTGCGGCCGGTTGGTCCGAGTAGTTCAAGTACCACAGGTTGCTGATGTACAACCCGGTGCCCAATTGCTTGAGAATATCGGCCTGCTCCAGCGTACCCGCCGCCATCGCCAGTGCGCTCGGCGCCTCGCCCTGTGGCGCGCCGTTGACCTCAAGGCCATATTCGGCAGCACTGCGCGAACCCACCAGTTGCTGGTTGGCCTTGCCGTGCTTGACCAGGGACAAGTCCTGGCGCGGATACCCTTCGCCGGAAAAGGCCGGGCTAAGGGACTGGCTGACCTGCTCGTCAAATGACACCAGGGGGCTCAGTTGCGCATCACCGCCGTACAGTCGCTGCAATGGGCTGGATTTGCTGGCCAGCGCCTGTGCCGAAAAACCGCCCCAGCACAACATGCTCATCACTTCTTCCAGCGCCGCGGGGGCCAGGTAGGCCCTGTACTCGCCGGGTGCCAGGGCATGGAGCGGGCGATCCAGAAAGCTCAGTTGCTCACGGGCCAGTTGCATGCGCTGGGCGAAACGTTCGCTGTCCCAATCGGCCCCGGCGTAGCTGGCTTTCACCGCTTGGCCGTTGCTGTGGAACAGGCTCCAGTCGAAGTTGAAACTGTTGGCCTGATGCCAGCCAAACGCACCTTCGGAACTGGCGTAGCCATAGCTGATCGGGCCGCAGGCATAAAACCCCACCAGATCGACGCCGTCGCACGCACGGCGGATTTCATCCAGGACCCGAGCGGTGTCCGGCAGTGGATGGTCCTGCACCTCATGACTGTGCCAAGGCTGGGGGTTCAGCAATAAATAAGGGTCGGCGGGCAACAACGGCAAAGTGTCACGCAGTTGTTGCACCGCGTCGGCCAGGCGCTGTTTGTCGACATCCGGTTCACCGGCCAGGGTAAGGCGGATATCCCCGTGGCGGCCGTCGTTGATCAGCTTCAGGCTCAGGCTGGCCTGCTGCACACGCCCGGCCTGGCGCACCTTGCCCTTGTTGAAACGGATGAACTCCGAGGCTTCGGCGTCGTAGCCCAGGGTGAACTGCTCTGGCGGTCGAATGGCCTTGCCCAGCCATTCGACCAACGCCTTGAACTGCTCGGCCTGACTCAATGGGGTACTCATCAGGCATCGCCTCCAAACACATCAATTTGATTGAACACGCACGCGGGTGACGCATGCCCTACGCGAATCACTTGATTGGGTTCGCCCTTGCCGCAGTTCGGCGTGCCCAGCACCTTGAAGGTACTGGCGTCACCCACGGCGCTGAGGTTGCGCCAGAACTGATCGGAAATACCCCGGTAGTTGGGGTTTTTCACCACGCCCTTGAGTTCGCCGTTCTCGATCAACTGGCCCCACTCGCAACCGAACTGGAACTTGTTGCGCGCATCGTCAATCGACCAGGAACGGTTGGTGGCCATCAGGATGCCGTGTTCAATGCCGCCAATCAGTTGGGCCATCGACTGGTCGCCAGGTTCGATATTGAGGTTGGCCATGCGGTCGATCGGAGGGCGGTTCCAGCCGCAGGCGCGGCTGTTGGCCACGCCATCAAGGCCCGACCGGAACTGCGACAGCGCACCGCCCAAAGGCCGCAGCAGCAGGCCTTCGCGGATCAGGAACTCCTTGTGGGCCGGTGTGCCGTCATCGTCGAAGCTGTAGCTGGCCAATTGTTCCGGGATGTCAGGGTCGAAGGTGACGTTCAGCAGTTTGGAGCCGTACTGCAGGCTGCCAAAGTCGCTGGCCTTGACGAAGCTGGTGCCTGCGTAATTGCGCTCGTCACCGAGGATGCGGTCCAGTTCCAGCGGGTGGCCGATGGATTCGTGGATTTGCAGGATCATCTGGTCGGGCATCAGCAGCAGGTCGCGTTTGCCGCTTGGGGCATTGGGTGCCAGCAGCAATTGCAGGGCCTGGTCGGCGACCTTTGGCGCGGCTCCGATCAACCCGCAGCGGCTGATCACGTCGGCGCCACCTTGCTGACCGAAGTTTTCGCGGCCCAGGCTGCGGGTCTGGCTGTCGTTGCCGTCATAGGCGGTGACGCTGATGCCCGGGTAGACAAAACGTTGTGCCCGGCGCAACTCGGCGCCAGCGCTGTTGAGATAGATCTGCTCGACGTGATTGAGGCCCAGCGAAACGTCCCAGCTGACCAGCCGCTCGTCCTTGGGGACGGCAGCCGACTCAGCGCCCAACAGTTCAAAGCATTCGTTGAGTGACGGGAATGCTTGATCGAGATGGGGCGAGTAGTAGTCAGCGCGTTCGTGGGACACCGGCTCCTGGCTCAGATCGAGCAGGGCGTGGGCAGCAATCAGTTGAGCCTGTGCCTCGGCACGTTCCAGGGCTGCCTGCAAGCCGGCTTGCGACAGGTCATTGGTGGCGGCGTAGGCTTCGACACCCTTGAGCCGCACCGTGAGCATCGCGCCCTGATCGTGATTGAATGAAGGAGGTTCTGCGACGTTCTTGCGTACCGACAGGTATTGCCCGGACTCGCGCACATAACGCAGCGAAAAGAACTCGGCCCGGGTGCGCAACGCGCCAAAGCGTTGCTTGAGCTGAGGGTAAAAATCGAACATGCACTGACCTCCGAAAAACGGGAAACGTATCGAGGTTTGGAATAGGGGAGCGAAACGAGACAACAGAGTAGGCCTGCGTTGAGGCCGGGGGCAAGCGGGGGGGGAAGATGAAACCAAAAACGGCAACAAACCTGTAGCCGCTGCCGAAGGCTGCGATCGGGCCCGAAGGGTTCGCTCATTTCAAAAGCGAAGGTCCTTCGGCACTTTTCGCAGCCTGCGGCAGCGACTACAGGGTGGTGTGCTTACTGCGCGGTACGGCTGACTTCACGCAGCGGCTTGCCGCGAACCGGTGCATCGCCTGCCACGTAGTAGTCGGCAGTGCTGCGCGGCAACGGCTGGCGGCCACGGATCTTGTCGGCGATTTTCTCGGCAATCATGATCGTCGGTGCGTTGAGGTTGCCAGTCGTGATCAGCGGCATGATCGACGCATCGACCACACGCAGACCCTGCATCCCATGCACGCGGCCTTCGGCGTCTACCACGGCCATCTCGTCGGTGCCCATCTTGCACGAGCAGGACGGGTGGAATGCAGTCTCGGCGTGTTCGCGGATAAAGGTATCCAGCTCTTCGTCGGTCTGCTTGTCGATGCCAGGGCTGATTTCGCGGCCACGGTACGCATCCAGCGCAGGCTGCTGCATGATTTCGCGGGTCAGGCGGATGCCGTCACGGAATTCCTGCCAGTCTTGCTCGGCTGCCATGTAGTTGAACAGGATGCTCGGGTACTCACGCGGGTCCTTGGACTTCACGTTGATCCGGCCACGGCTTGGCGAACGCATGGAGCCCATGTGCGCCTGGAAACCGTGTTCTTTTACGCCATTGCTGCCGTTGTAGTTAATCGCTACCGGCAGGAAGTGGTACTGAATGTTCGGCCATTCGAATTCTTCGCGGGTGCGGATAAAACCACCGGCTTCGAACTGGTTGCTGGCACCAATGCCTTTGCCCAGGAACATCCACTCGGCGCCAATGGCCGGCTGGTTCCACCACAAGAGCGACGGGTACAGCGAAACCGGCTGGGTGCAGGCGTACTGCAGGTACAGCTCAAGGTGATCCTGCAGGTTCTGGCCAACGCCCGGCAGGTCGTGAACGACCGGAATATCGAGGCTGTTGAGCAGTTCGGCCGGGCCGACGCCGGAGCGTTGCAGCACGGTTGGCGAACCAATTGCGCCGCTGCACAGCAGCACTTCTTTACGGGCCTTGGCCTGGATGCGGGTGTCGCTGTCGCCGACCATGTAGGAAACGCCAACGGCGCGCTTGCCTTCAAAAACGATCTTGTCGGTCAGGGCGTGGGTCACGATGGTCAGTGTCGAGCGCTGCTTGGCGGTGTCCAGGTAGCCACGGGCGGTACTGGCGCGACGGCCGTTAGGCGTCACGGTGCGGTCCATCGGGCCAAAACCTTCCTGCTGATAGCCGTTCAGGTCTTCGGTACGCGGGTAGCCGGCCTGTACGCCTGCTTCAACCATGGCGTGGAACAACACGTTGTTCCCGGCTTTGGGCGTGGTCACGCTGACCGGGCCATCGCCACCGTGGTAATCGTTGGGGCCGATGTCGCGGCTTTCGGCTTTACGGAAGTACGGCAGGCAGTTCAGGTAATCCCAGTCTTCGAGGCCTGGCAGTTTTGCCCAGCCGTCGTAGTCCATCGCGTTGCCACGGATGTAGCACATGCCGTTGATCAGGGACGAACCGCCCAGCCCCTTGCCACGGCCACATTCCATGCGGCGATTGTCCATGTGTGGCTCTGGATCGGTTTCGAAGGCCCAGTTGTAGCGACGACCCTGCAGCGGGAATGCCAGGGCGGCCGGCATCTGGGTACGGAAGTCGAAACGGTAGTCCGGGCCGCCCGCTTCAAGCAGCAGCACGGTGACGCCTTGGTCTTCAGTCAGACGGGTCGCCAGGGTGTTACCGGCAGAGCCGGCACCAATGATGATGTAATCGAATTCTTGGGACATAAAATGCACCCTCTTTGAAATAAACAAGCCTGTAGTCGCTGCCGAAGGCTGCGAAGGGTTGCTCAGCAACCCGTTTTCCCGAAGCCTCCACGGACTTCATCGCAGCCTGTGGCAGCGACTACAGGTAATCGGCTGCCAGTTGGGTTTAGAACACCGAGACGTAGTCGCCCAGCTCTACCTGTACCGATTTGATCCGGGTGTACTGAGCCAGCGAGCTGATGCCGTTTTCACGGCCAATGCCCGATTGCTTGTAGCCGCCTACCGGCATTTTTGCGTCGGACTCGCCCCAGGCGTTGATCCAGCAAATACCCGCTTCCAGTAGATGGATGACGCGGTGGGCGCGGTTCAGGTCCCGGGTCACGACGCCCGCAGCCAGACCGAACTCGGTGTCGTTGGCGCGGCGGATCACTTCTTCTTCGGTGTCGTAGGTGAGGATGCTCATCACCGGGCCGAAGATTTCTTCCTTGACGATGGTCATCTCGTCGGTGCAGTCGGTGAACACGGTAGGTGCCACGAATGCGCCCTTGGCCAGATCGCCCTGGGTCAGGCGTTCGCCGCCGCACAGTACGCGGGCGCCTTCTTCTTTGCCCTTGGCAATGTAGCCCAGCACACTTTCCATGTGAGCAAAGCTGACCAGCGGGCCGAAGTTGGTGTTTTCGTCTTCCGGGTTGCCGATGCGGATGCGCGCAACGCGCTCCAGGATCTTGGCTTCAAACGCAGCCTTCATGGCCGTCGGGATAAACACGCGAGTGCCGTTGGTGCACACCTGACCCGAGCTGTAGAAGTTGGCCATCATCGCGGTATCTGCGGCGCGATCCAGGTCGGCGTCGTCGAAAATGATCAGGGGCGACTTGCCGCCCAGTTCCATGGTCACGTCTTTCAAGGACGAGCTGGTGGCGCTGGCGGTGACTTTCTTGCCGGTGTCGGTGCCGCCGGTGAACGAGATTTTTTCGATGCGCGGGTGCTCGGTCAGCCAGGTACCGACTTCACGGCCACTGCCGGTCAGTACGTTGAACACGCCATCCGGCAGGCCCGCCTGGGTGAAGATCTCGGCCAGCTTGAGGGTCGTCAGGGAGGTGACTTCGCTTGGTTTGAAGATCATCGCGTTACCGGCAGCCAGTGCCGGTGCGGCTTTCCACAGGGCGATCTGGATAGGGTAGTTCCACGCGCCGATACCGGCTACAACGCCAAGCGGCTCGCGGCGGGTGTAAACGAAAGAGGTGGTGCGCAGCGGGATTTGCTCGCCTTCAATGGCGGGTGCAAGGCCTGCGTAGTATTCGAGTACATCGGCACCGGTCACGATGTCGACGTAACGGGTTTCGGAGTACGACTTGCCGGTGTCCAGGGTTTCCAGGGCGGCCAGTTCATCGTTGCGCTCGCGCAGGATTTCCACGGCGCGACGCAGGATGCGCGAGCGCTCCATGGACGTCATGGCGGCCCAGATTTTCTGGCCCTTTTCAGCGCTGACAACCGCGCGCTCGACGTCTTCTTTGGTTGCGCGTTGCACTTGAGCGAGGACTTCGCCGTTAGCCGGGTTGATGGCATCGAAAGTAGCGTCGCTACCGGCGTCGGTGTAGCCGCCGTCGATGTAGAGTTTTTGCAGTTCGAAACGGGCCATAAAATCCTCGCAAGTGCATAAGTGGTTGGCGTTGGTCGTGAGTCGGGTGCCATCTGATTGGGGCAACTCAAACTCACGACAGTTCAGGGGTTAAGCATTTATTGGGGCCTAACTCACCTGTTTCGCCAGTTGTAGATCCATGTATTCGTAGCAGATGCGTTGTGCCTGTTCGGTGTCGAACGCGTCTCCCGACAGGGCACCCCGCAACCATAGACCATCGATGAGAGCTGCCAGGCCCCGTGCTGCATTGCGGGCCTGGGCCTGCGGCATTACGCGGCGAAACTGGCAGCACAGATTGGAATACAAGCGGTGATCGTTGATCCGCTGCAATCTGTGCAACGACGGCTGGTGCATGCTGGCGGCCCAAAAGGCCAGCCAGGTTTTCATTGCCGGGCCACTGACCTGGCTGGCGTCGAAGTTGCCTTCAACAATCACCTGCAGATGAGCCCGTGGGCTGTCATCGCTTAACGCCAGGCGGCGCTCGGTGACGTTGTCGATCAAGACGTTCATCAAGTACCGCATGGTGGCGGCAATCAGACCGTTCTTGTCTTTGAAGTAGTGACTGATGATGCCGTTCGACACACCGGCCAGACGGGCAATCAGCGCAATGCTGGCATCTGCCATCCCGACCTGATCGACCGCCGTCAACGTGGCTTCGATCAACTGCTGGCGGCGTATGGGTTGCATACCGACCTTGGGCATTTCGCAAATCTCCTTGGGCCGGCGAGCAGTGCATAAGCATCACTGAACGACAGCCAGTCTATTTTGTTTTGATTGAACGTTCAATCAACAAAGAATAAGCTCTGCGACAAATCGTCGCGATTTATGTCGTTTCCCTACGCATGAATGGCGCAAAACGACACGGTAAATTCCCATGGAACCTAGGCAGAAGCAGGCTTTCGCAGGCGCTGACAGGAGGTCCAAACAGGCATAACGCACCAGACCACGCGGGGCAGCCCTTGATTTCAAGGGGACGCACACAGGTTCTGAACGCGGTCTGGGCGGGTCCGGTTTTTTAGCGGTGTCTTTATATCACTCGACCGTTGGTCGTAATCCAACCCTTTGGTCGAGTGGTGCGTTGCCTTAAGTCCTTGTCTCGCACTGCCTGGAGCACCCGTGCAATGAGTTCTGCCTCTCTTATAAAGACCCCGCCGCAAAAGGTGACGGTCAATGGTTGGGTGTTTTACACCTCCACTGCCTTGATATTGTTGTTGACTGCCATTTTGATCATTGCCCCCGAAGAAGCGGGTCGTATTCTGGGCGTTGCCCAGGAATGGCTGTCGCGCAGCTTCGGTTGGTATTACATGGTGGTGATCGCCGCTTACCTGATCTTCGTGGTCGGTCTGGCGTTTTCGTCCTACGGCAAACTGAAGCTGGGCACCAAGCAAGACACCCCGGATTTCAGCTATGGCGCCTGGGCCGGGATGTTGTTTTCGTCCGGTATCGGTATTTCCTTGCTCTATTTCGGCGCTTCCGAGCCGCTGGATCACTACTTCAACCCGCCTGAAGGCGTGTCGGGCAGCCACGAAGCCGCGCGTCAGGCGTTGCAACTGACCTTCCTGCACTGGGGCCTGCACGGCTGGGCGATTTACGCGCTGGTCGGCCTGGCCGTGGCGTATTTTGCCTACCGTCACAACCAGCCGCTGGCGCTGCGTTCGGCGCTGTATCCGTTGATGGGCGAGCGTTGGGTCAAAGGTGCTGCTGGCCATGCGGTGGACGGCTTCGGCATGTTCGTGACCCTGCTGGGGCTGGTGACCAACCTGGGCATTGGCTCGATGCAGGTGTCGTCCGGGCTTGAGAACCTGTTCGGCATGGAACACAGCAATACCAACCTGCTGATCGTGATCATCGTGATGAGCACTGTGGCCACCATCGCCGCTGTCTCTGGCGTTGAAAACGGCATCCGCCGGTTGTCCAACCTGAACATCGTGCTGTTCAGCGGCTTGCTGATTTTCGTGTTGTTGTTCGGCCCCACGCTGCACCTGCTCAACGGCTTTGTGCAAAACACCGGTGACTACCTCAACGGTATCGTCATGAAAACCTTCGACCTGTACGTGTATGAAGGCGACAGCAAGAAAACCGAGGGCTGGCTGGGCCTGTGGACCCTGTTCTACTGGGCGTGGTGGATTTCCTGGGCACCATTCGTAGGGATGTTCATCGCGCGTATTTCCCGTGGTCGTACCGTGCGTGAACTGGTGGCGGGCGTGTTGTTGATTCCGCTGGGCTTCACCCTGGCCTGGCTGTCGATCTTCGGTAACTCGGCACTGGACCTGGTGGTTAACCACGGTGCGGTGGAGTTGGGGAAAACGGCGCTTGAACAGCCGTCGATGGCTATTTACCAACTGCTTGAGCATTACCCGGCGTCGAAAATCGTCATCGGCGTGTCGATCTTTGTGGGCTTTGTGCTGTTCCTGACCCCGGCGGATTCCGGCGCGGTGATGATGGCCAACCTGTCGTGCAAAGGCGGCGATGTGGATGAAGACGCGCCGCACTGGCTGCGTATCTTCTGGTCTGCGGTGATCACTCTGGTGACCATCGGCCTGTTGTTCGCCGGTAACTTTGCGGCCATGCAAACGATGGTGGTGCTGGCCGGTCTGCCGTTTTCGGTGGTATTGGTCCTGTTTATGTTTGGCCTGCACAAAGCGATGCGCCAGGACACCCTGGTTGAGCAGGAACAAGCCGAGTTGGCCGCCCGTGGTCGTCGAGGTTTCAGCGAGCGCTTGACTGCCCAGGACCTGCAACCGACCCAGGCGGTGGTGCAGCGCTTTATGGACAAACACGTGACCCCGGCCCTGGAAGATGCGGCAGAACAGCTGCGCAGTCGGGGCCTGGAGGTGCAAACCCTGCTGGGCAGTGCCAAGCGTTGCATGGGCGTGCGGGTGGAGATGGAAGAGGGCAACCCGTTTGTCTACGAAGTCAGCCTGGACGGTTATCTGGCCGCACCGAGCGAGTCCGAACAGGATGAAGTGCGCAGTCGTTATTACCGGGCCGAGGTGTATTTGCACAACGGCAACCAGGAGTACGACCTGATGGGCTTCACCCAAGAGCAAATCGGTCGTGACGTGCTCGACCAGTTTGAAAGCCATCGCCAACTCCTTGGCAGGGTGTACAGCTAAACCGCGTGTGGGAGCGGGCTTGCTCGCGATAGCATCAACGGGGTGTACCTGATACACCGCGTTGACTGCATCGCGAGCAAGCCCGCTCCCACAGGATGAGTGCACGTCAGCCCAGGTTCTTGCCCAACAACGCGTGATACAACTCGGTATCGCCCAGTATCCCCACCACTTTCTGGTTGTCGTGCAGCACCAGTTTGTTGCCCGTCTGGTAGCGGATTTGCAGCGCGTCGCGCATGCCAATTCCCGAATCCACCAGGGTCGGCCCCCGGCCCAGACCTTCCACCGCCTGCCCGCTGCTCCAGCGCTGCAGCTCCACGGCACCGGCGCCCTGACGCACACCCTTGATGGTGTTGCCTTCCGCCAGATCAATCCACGAATCATCCCCCGGATCGATGCACACCGAGCCGTTGATGCGCTTGCAGTTGTCCAGCGTGCGCATCAGGCTGCGCCCGCACAGAACGTTCAACGGGTTGGTGTGGGCGACGAAGGTGCGCACATAGTCGTCGGCAGGATTGAGTACGATCTCTTCGGGCTTGCTGTACTGCACGATCTTGCCGTCTTTCATGATCGCAATGCGGCTGCCCAGCTTGAGCGCTTCGTCAAGGTCATGGCTGACAAACACAATGGTCTTGTTCAGCTTGTGCTGCAGCTCCAGCAGCTCGTCTTGCAGGCCTTGGCGGATCAACGGGTCGAGGGCTGAAAAGGGTTCGTCCATCAGCAGAATATCGGCATCCATTGCCAATGCTCGCGCCAGGCCAACCCGTTGCTGCATGCCGCCGCTCAACTCATCGGGCTTTTTGTTGCGCCATTGGGTCAGACCCACCAGCTCCAGCTTTTCATCCACCAGGGTACGTCGTTCTTTCTCGGGGCGGCCCTGCATCTCCAGGCCGAAGCTGATGTTCTCGCGCACCGTCAGCCAGGGCATCAGGGCGAACTTCTGAAACACCATGGCGATGCGCTTGGTGCGCATCATTTTCAGTTCGGCGGGGGTACATGAAGCAATGTCGATCTGCTTGCCTTCGTGCTCCACATACAACTGGCCACGGCTGACCGTATTGAGTCCGTTGATGCAGCGCAACAGGCTGGACTTGCCCGAGCCGGACAAGCCCATCAGCACACAGATTTCGCCTTTGTCGATATCCAGGCTGGCCTTTTCGACGCCCACAATCTGCCCGGTCTTTTTCAGGATCTGATCCCGCGAAAGGCCTTGATCCAGCAGGCTGAGTGCCTCACGGGGGTCTTTGGCGAAGATGACGTCCACATTATCGAAACGAATAATACTCATGCGTCGGCTCCTGTCTTGGCTTCCGGCTGTTTGCAGATCCGGTCGAGCATGATTGCCAGCAGCACAATCGCCAGCCCTGCTTCAAAGCCCAGCGCAATGTCGGCGGTATTGAGTGCGTTGACCACCGGTTTGCCCAGGCCATCGGCGCCTACCAGGGCAGCGATCACCACCATCGACAGCGACAGCATGATGCATTGGGTAATCCCGGCGGCGATGCTCGGCATGGCGTGGGGCAGTTCAATGCGTGTGAGCAACTGGCGGCGTGAGCAGCCAAACGCCTTGCCGGCATCCAGCAGTTCATGGGGCACGTCGCGAATGCCCAGGTACGTCAGGCGGATGGGCGCTGCAATCGCAAACACCACCGTGGAGATCAGCCCCGGCACCACACCCAGGCCAAACAGGGTCAGGGTCGGGATCAGGTAGACGAAGGTAGGCACGGTCTGCATCAAGTCCAGTACCGGGCGCATGAAGGTATAAAACATCGGCTTGTGGGCGGCGAGAATCCCCAGCGGTACGCCGATGATCACGCACACGAAGGTCGCGAACAGCACCTGGGCCAGGGTTTCCATCGTTTCTTGCCAATAACCCAGGTTCAGGATCAGCAGAAACGACATTGCCACGAAAACAGTGAGCCCCCATTTACGTTGAATAAAGTGGGCAAACAAGGCGATCAGGCCGATGAACACGAAAGGGTTGAACCAGGTCAGCGCAAACGTCACGCCGTGGATCATCGTTTCAAGTGTCAGCGCAATGGCATCGAAGGTGCTGGCACCGTTTTTGGTCAGCCAGTCGACGAAGCTTGCGATGTACTCGCCCAGAGGAATTTTTTGATCAATCAGCATGGTAGTGAACGTCCGCATGCAGGGGGATTAAAACGGAGCCAGGCGGGGTTGGTCGCCTGGCGCCCGCGATTACTTCGCGAGGCTGGCTTGAACGGCTGCAAGACCCGGTTTGCCATCAATCGTGGTTACACCTGCGAGCCAGGTTTGGAGCACTTGCGGGTTCTGTTTGAGCCAGGCCCTGGCGGCCACGTCCGGTTTGATCTTGTCGTCCAGGACCTTGCCCATCAGGGTGCTTTCCATGTCGAGGGTGAACACAAGATTTTTCAGCAGTTGACCGACGTTGCTGCACTCTTCGCTGTAGCCCTTGCGGGTGTTGGTATAGATGGTCGCCTGGCCATAATTGGGGCCGAAGAAGTCATCGCCGCCGGTGAGGTACTTCATTTTGAAACGGGTGTTCATCGGATGGGGTTCCCATCCCAGGAACACCACTTCAGTGCCACGGCGCTGGGCGCGATCGACCTGCGACAACATCCCGGCTTCGCTGGACTCCACGACCTTGAAGCCCGCGTCTTTCAAGCCGAACGCGTTCTTGTCGATCATGGTCTGGATCATGCGATTGCCATCGTTGCCCGGCTCGATGCCATAGATCTTGCCGTCCAGTTCCTTCTTGAATTTGGTTATATCCGAGAAGTCCTTGAGGCCCTTGTCATAGAGGGCCTGGGGGACAGCGAGGGTGTATTTGGCGTTCTCCAGGTTGGCACGCACGGTCTCGACGGTGCCCGCCTCGCGGTAAGCCTTGATGTCGTTTTCCATGGTCGGCATCCAGTTGCCCAGGAACACGTCCATGTTCTTGCCATCGGCGAGCGACTTGTACGTGACCGGTACTGAAATCATGGTGGTTTTGGTTTTGTAGCCAAGGGCCTTGAGCACTTCGCTGGTGACTGCGGTGGTGACGGTGATGTCGGTCCAGCCGACATCCGAGAAGTTGACCGTGCTGCATTGCTCCGGTTCTGCTGCCTGGGTGATGACGGGCAGACTCAGCAATGCAGCCAACAACAACGATGAGGAATGTTTCATGGAACGACTCCTGTGTGTCTGGGATGCGGTTTTCGATCGAAAGCCGCACGTATCAGTTGCGGTTGGGTGATGCACGGCAGGGGTGTTGCCGGCGCATCTTGCAATCGAGTCAGGACTGATCATGTAACAGCGAAAATCAAACGCCTACAGGGGGCGTCGCATCCAGTACAGGCAGGGTCGTATCTGATACTTGGGAGGTCGTATATAGACGTTTCATGAGTAAAAACCGCTTTTTTCATGCCTCTGCACCGTATAAAACGTCGGGGGCGCTGGCAGGCAAAGGTGAGTCGTAGCTGGACGTTTTTGCAGATCGCAAACACCCCATGATGCGGGCACACACCCTTAAGGTTCGTGCTCATGGCTATCAGCGTATTTGACCTGTTCAAGATCGGTATCGGTCCCTCAAGCTCCCACACCGTAGGCCCGATGCGGGCTGCTGCGCTGTTTGTGCAGGGTTTGCGCGAACGGGACCAACTGCAGCAGGTACATCGCATCGAAGTGCAGCTCTATGGCTCGTTGTCGGCCACCGGCATTGGCCACGGCAGTGACAGCGCGGTGATCATGGGCCTGATGGGTGAGTGGCCCGATGCAATTGATCCGGCGCAGATAGCCCCGCGCATCGCCCAGCTTCATCACAGCCAGACGCTGCTGCTGGATGGGTACATGCCGATCCCGTTCGTATGGTCGCAAGACATGCGCCTGATCGACGAAAACCTGCCGTTCCATCCCAACGCCATGACCCTGGTCGCAGAAACCGAAGCCGGTGAACTGCACCGCGACACCTACTACTCGGTGGGTGGCGGTTTTGTGGTGGACGCTGCGCAAGCGGCAAGCGGTGTGCTGGACATGGACAGCACCGAACTGCCCTACGATTTCAATTCTGCCGTCGAGTTGCTCGACTTGTGCCGCAAGCACCATCTGAGCGTGGCGGCATTGATGATGGCCAACGAACGCACATGGCGCAGCGAGGACGAAATTCGTTGTGGCCTGATCAAGCTTTGGCGCGCCATGCAGGACTGCGTTGAGCAGGGTTTGAAACACGAAGGCATCCTGCCCGGCGGCCTGAATGTGCGCCGTCGCGCTGCCCGCCTGCACCGCAGTCTGCAGGAATTGGGCAAACCCAATGTGATCGGTTCAACCCTGAGCGCCATGGAGTGGGTCAACCTGTTTGCACTGGCGGTCAACGAAGAGAATGCGGCGGGCGGGCGCATGGTGACCGCACCGACCAACGGTGCGGCGGGGATCATCCCGGCGGTGCTGCACTACTTTATGAAATTCAGCGATGAAGTGAGCGAAGCCCATGTGGTCGACTACCTGTTGAGCGCGGCGGCGATCGGCATTCTGTGCAAAAAGAATGCGTCGATTTCCGGAGCCGAAGTGGGATGTCAGGGCGAGGTCGGATCGGCCTGCGCGATGGCGGCAGCGGGGCTGGCGCAAATCCTTGGGGCGAGCCCTGAACAACTGTGCAACGCGGCTGAAATTGGCCTGGAACATAACCTGGGTTTGACCTGCGATCCGGTGGGCGGGCTGGTGCAGGTGCCGTGTATCGAGCGAAACGCCATTGCGGCGGTCAAGGCGATCAACGCGGCGCAAATGGCCTTGCGCGGTGACGGGCAGCACTTTATCTCCCTGGACCGGGTGATCCGGACCATGCGCGACACCGGCGCCGACATGCACGACAAATACAAGGAAACCTCACGGGGTGGCCTGGCGGTCAGTGCGGTGGAATGCTGAAAACCCTTGTGGGAGCGGGCTTGCTCGCGATGCAGGCGACACGGTTGGCCTGGACGCCATCGCGAGCTGGCCCGCTCCCACAGAAGAGGCACACCTGCCAGCGCTGTTTCAGCGCACGCCGACCTTTTTTGGCGCACTCGTACTTTTCGTGACATTTGATTGCAGCTCTGTTTCTGCCCCCTTCCCACAAGTGATACCAATGTGCTCAACAGCGCAGGATCACACCCGTGCAGCCCTGCTGGACCGTAGTTTTGGCACGACCTGCCTAGACCCTTTGCGACGTCGTTTTCAGACTTTATTGAATGCCCATCCAAGTTTAGGCATGGCATTTGCGTTGCCATCTAAAAGCCCCGTTCAACGAGGGCAAAAACAAGAGCCCGCGCCTGGGGCCATCACCCGCTTTGTGTGAGGAGATATCGCGATGACGTCGTTCAACTCCGGGGTCCAACCCCAGAACCGTACGCCTCAATCCATCGGCTTTCTGCTGCTGGACAATTTCACGCTCATTTCCCTGGCGTCCGCGATAGAACCCTTGCGTATGGCTAACCAGTTGTCGGGCCGTGAGTTGTATCGCTGGAGCACCCTCAGCGCGGATGGCAGCCAGGTATGGGCCAGTGATGGTCTGCAAGTGACCCCCGACGCCAGCATGCACAAGGCACCGGCTCTGGACATGGTGATCGTGTGCGGCGGTATCGGCATTCAACGCACCGTGACCCGCGAGCACGTGTCATGGCTGCAAAGCCAGGCGCGCCAGTCGCGCCGTCTGGGCGCCGTCTGTACCGGCAGCTGGGCGTTGGCGTATGCAGGCTTGCTCGATGGTTTTGATTGCAGCGTGCATTGGGAGTGTCTGGCGTCCATGCAGGAAGCCTTTCCGCGGGTTGTCATGAGCACACGCCTGTTTACCCTTGACCGCAGCCGCTTCACCAGCTCGGGGGGCACTGCGCCACTGGACATGATGCTGCACCTGATCAGCCGTGATCATGGTCGCGAACTGTCGGCCGCCATCTCGGAAATGTTTGTGTATGAGCGCATTCGCAACGAGCAGGACCACCAGCGCGTACCGCTCAAGCATATGCTGGGCACCAATCAGCCCAAGTTGCAGGAAATTGTCGCGCTGATGGAAGCCAACCTCGAAGAGCCTATCGACCTGGATGAACTGGCGGTTTACGTCACCGTATCGCGGCGCCAGTTGGAGCGCCTGTTCCAGAAGTACCTGCACTGCTCGCCGTCGCGCTACTACCTCAAGTTGAGGTTGGTGCGGGCGCGGCAGTTGCTCAAGCAAACCCCCATGTCGATCATTGAAGTGGCGGCGGTCTGCGGCTTTGTGTCCACGCCGCATTTCTCCAAGTGCTACCGCGAATACTTCGGCATTCCGCCACGGGACGAGCGCGTGGGTTCCAACACGGCACAGCAGACCACGCTTGTGCAGATCCCGCAGTCACTGTTGCTGTCCCCGCTGGCCGGGCCGATGTCCGCCTTGAATCAGGCGCGTAACGAATCGACGTTTGCCAGTGTGAGGTTGTAGCAAGCCGTTGTGGGAGCGGGCTTGCTCGCGATACAGGCACTGCGGTTCAACAGACAGACCGCATTTTCTGCATTGCGAGCAAGCCCGCTTCCATACGGCTCAGTGCAATTGCTTTTGCTTGAACGCCATCAGCCCCGGCAACAGTTGCTGATCAATGGCCTGGCGTACCGCCGGTAAAATCGTTGCGCTGCCGGTGTAGAGCTTTTCGACCATGCCCTTCAAGGCCCGGGCATTGGTTTCATTCAGCCCGCATACCGCCGCCGAGCAAGCCTGTTCGGCACTGCCCGACACCTCGAACCCCAAGGCACGCAGTTGGCCCAGCAGGTCCTGCTCATCTATCAAATCCGCGTGCATCATGGTTTGGTCCTTTTATGAAGCGCGATTGAAGTTTGATTCTGGTAGGGCTTTGGTCCGTGGGCAAGGGCGGTTTGGCGATATGTCTGATCTGCCTAAGAACAGGTCGTTTTAAGGCAAGGGCAAGGCAATCACCCGCCCCACATGCTCGGGTTTCGGGAGATCACGTTGCTGCTGCTCGATGGCCTGCAACAAGGCCAGGGTGTGTTCGCCAAACGGCGCGGAACGCGGGCCTGCCAGGTCGACATGCAACAGCATTTGCTCATTGCCCGCCAAGACCCTCTCATCACCGGCCAGGTGCAGGCTGTGATAGACATGCAGGCGTTTTCTGTCGTGGCCGATGAGTTGGGTGCGCACTTCAACCTGTGCCCCGAGTTTCACCTCGTGCAGGTAATTGAGGTGCACCTCCAGGGTGAACAGTGAATGGCCGCTGGCTTCACGGTTCTGGCTGTCGAGCCCCATGCGGTCCATCAGGGCATCGGTGGCGTAGCTGAAAATCAGCAGGTAAAAGGCGTCGCGCAAATGGCCGTTGTAATCGACCCATTCTTCAAGAATGGGGGTGCTGTAGGTGGTGAGCGCGGGCATGCTGAACCTCGTTCAATCGTTGATGGCAATGCCATGTTTGAGTTTGGTCGCGTTAACCGCTTCCATTACGGCCAGCAGGCAGTCATCACTATAGCTTTCCAACGCGCCGATGCTGTGGCTGCCCAGTTGCTCAGTGGTGCCTTCGACCACGTCGTCGATCAGTTTTTCGCTGAGCTCAGGGGCGGGCAAATACGTCCAGGGCAGTTGCAGGGCCGGGCCGAACTGATTCATGAAGTGACGCATCCCGGCATCGCCCCCCGCCAGGGTATAGGTCAAAAAGGTGCCCATGAACGACCAGCGCAAACCTGCGCCAAAGCGGATGGCGTCGTCAATCTCGCCGGTGGTGGCGACGCCGTCATTGACCAGGTGCAGCGCTTCGCGCCACAAGGCTTCAAGCAGGCGGTCGGCAATAAAGCCGGGCACTTCCTTGCGCACGTGCAAGGGGCGCATGCCCAGGGATTGATAGACCTTGATGGCCGCCTGAATGGCCTCGGGGGCGGTTTTTTGCCCGCCGACCACTTCGACCAATGGCAGCAGGTAAACCGGGTTGAACGGATGGCCGACAACACACCGCTGCGGGTGGGTGGAGGTTTCGTAGAACTCGCTGGGCAGCAGGCCCGACGTGCTGGAGCCAATCAAGGCATCGGGTTTGGCCGCAGCGCTGATTCTGCGGTGCAAATCCAGTTTGAGATCGAGCCGCTCGGGGGCGCTTTCCTGAATGAAGTCGGCCTCGCTCACGCACGCTTCGATGGTGCTGACAAAGCGCAGTCGGTCTTGGGATGCGCCTTGGGCAAGGCCGCTTTTTTCCAGCGCCGGCCAGGCCTTGGCGACGCGCTTGCGCAGGGCCGCTTCGGCGCCGGGGGCCGGGTCCCAGGCGACAACGTCAAGTCCGTGGGCAAGGGCGCGAGCGACCCAGCCGCTGCCGATGACACCGCTGCCAAGGGCGGCGAAGGTTTTGATCTCGGTAATAAACGTCATGAAAGTGTCCTGAATTGAACCGTAGGAAAACGCAAAGCCGATGGGGTTATCGGGAGGTGAGCCCCATTTTCACCCGACCTTCTGCCGGGCTCAGTACCCGGGCGCCCAAGCGACTGAGGATTTCAGTGGCGCGTTCCACCAGTTGCCCGTTAGTGGCCAGCACCCCGCGATCCAGCCACAAGTTGTCTTCCAGCCCGACCCTCACGTTGCCGCCCAGCAGCACCGCTTGCGCGGCCATCGGCATTTGCATGCGACCAATCCCGAATCCGGCCCACACCGCGTCGGCGGGCAAATTGTCGACCATGGCTTTCATGCTGGTGGTGTCCGCCGGAGCCCCCCACGGGATGCCCAGGCACAGCTGAAACAGCGGGTCATCGAGCAAGCCTTCCTTGATCATCTGTTTGGCGAACCACAGGTGGCCGGTGTCGAAAATTTCCAGTTCGGCTTTCACGCCCAGTTCCTGGATACGCTTGGTGCCCGCCCGCAGTTGCGCCGGTGTGGAGACGTAAATCGTGTCGCCGTCGCCAAAGTTCAGGGTGCCGCAATCCAGGGTGCAGATTTCCGGCAGCAACTCCTCGACGTGAGCCAGACGGGTCAGCGGCCCGACCAGATCCGTGTGGGGGCCAAACTCCATCGGGTTCTCGCCGGGGCCGATATGCAAGTCACCGCCCATGCCGGCTGTGAGGTTGACGATGATGTCGATATCCGCCTCGCGGATGCGTTCCATCAGTTCGCGGTACAGCGCCACATCGCGGCTGAACTGCCCGGTCTTTGGATCACGTACATGGCAATGCACCACCGTGGCTCCGGCCTTGGCCGCTTCCACGGCAGCTTCGGCAATTTGTTTGGGCGTGACTGGCACTAAAGGGCTGCGCCCGCTGGTGTCGCCGGCACCGGTGAGTGCGCAGGTGATGATGACGTCGTGGTTCATGGGGCATTTCCTTGGGGCGTAGAGCGCCACAACGCAGCCATCAAGGGCCGCGAAGGTGGGCTTGGTGTTTGATTATTTAGCGCTGAGCTTCAGGTGTTCGGCAGCGGGTTTGCCATCCACGGTGGTGACGCCTTCAAGCCAGCGCTGAAGGTCGTGCGGATGGTCCTTGAGCCACTGGCGGGCCGAGACTTGTGCATCCATGTGATCGAGCAGCGGCTGCATCATGCGGCTCTCGTCCTCGGCGCTGAAGGTCAGGTTGCTGAGCAAACGGCTGACATTGGGGCAGCGGCTGGCGTAGTCCGGGGTGGTGACTGTCCATACCGTGGCCAGGCCTTCATCCGGGCCCAGGGCTCCTTCGCTGCCGGTCAGGTAAGTCATTTTCTGATTGATGTTCATCGGGTGCGGTGTCCAGCCAAAGAACACAATCGGCTCGTTGCGATTCACCGCGCGTGACACCGCCGAGAGCATCCCGGCTTCACTGGACTCCACCAGCTGGAACTTGCCCAGGCCAAACTGGTTTTTCTCGATCATGGCCTTGATCTGGGTATTGGCGCCGGACCCCGGCTCGATCCCGTAAATCTTGCCCCCCAGTTCCTTCTCGAATCTGGCGATGTCGGCAAAGCTCTTGAGTCCCTTGTCAGCCATGTAGGTCGGAACGGCGAGCATGGCCCTGGCGTCTTTAAGGCTCGGCTCGGCCAGGACCGTGACCTGTTTGGCGTCCACGAACGGGGTAATGCTCTGGTTCATGATCGGGTTCCAGTAACCCAGAAACATGTCCAGCCGCTTGTCGCGCAGGCCAGCGAAGATGATTTGCTGTGAGGCGCTGGTTTGCCTGGTTTTATAGCCGAGACCGTCGAGCAGGGTTTGCGCCATGGCGCTGGTGGCGATCACGTCGGTCCAATTGACCACGCCCATGCGTACGTTCTTGCACGATGCATCTTCAGCAGCCAGGACGCAGGGGCTCAGTACCAACAGGCAACAGCTGATCAGTCGTTTCATGGGTGGGGCCTCGGCAGGTTGTTATTGGGGGATCGGCGTCTTTGTGCGCCGTGATGCCAAGGTACGCAGGCGGCGTGCCGCGCAACCGCACTGGGGCGACGTGGTTTTGCACTGCAGCGACCTGACTGTGTTTCAATCCGTTGAACCGACTTGCGAGCGTTCCCATGGCCCAGGATTTTTACTTCCTTCTGCTGCCCGGCTTTTCATCAATGGGCTTTATTTCGGCCATCGAGCCGCTGCGGGTAGCCAACCGTTTTCGCGGCGAGCTGTACCGCTGGCACGTACTCAGTTGCGAGGGGGGCGCCGTGCTCGCGAGCAACGGTATGTCGGTCAATGCCGAGGGCGGGCTGGGGGCACTTGAAGCCGGTGCGACACTGTTGGTGGTGGCCGGTTTTGACCCGCTGACCCACGTGACACCGGCGCTTAATCAGTGGTTGCGACGCCTGGACAACGACGGAGTAACCCTGGGCGCCATCGACACGGGCAGTGTGGTACTGGCGCAGGCGGGCCTGCTCGACGGCTATCGGTTGACCCTGCACTGGGAGGCGCTGGAAGCGTTCAAGGAGTCATACCCCGCATTGCACGTGACTCAGGAACTGTTTGAAATCGACCGCCAGCGCATCACCTGTGCGGGCGGCACCGCCTCCATTGACCTGATGCTGGACCTGATCGCCCAGGCCCACGGACCGGAGTTGGCGATCCAGGTTTCCGAACAGTTCGTGCTTGGCCGCATCCGCCCGCGCAAGGATCACCAGCGCATGCAGGTCGCCAGCCGCTATGGCATCCACAATAAAAAACTGGTGCAGGTCATTGGCGAGATGGAGCAACACAGCGAGCCGCCCCTGAGCACCTCGCAACTGGCGCTTGGCATCAACGTGACCCGGCGCCAACTGGAGCGCCTGTTCCGTTTGCACCTGCACGACACCCCGCGCAACTTCTACCTGGGCCTGCGCCTGGAAAAAGCCCGGAAACTGCTGCGCCAGACCGACATGAGCGTGCTCGACATCAGCATTGCGTGCGGTTTTGAATCACCGTCGTATTTCACCCGCAGCTACCGGGCGCGGTTTGGCTGCGCGCCGAGGCAGGACCGGGTGACGGGTACTACCCCTTCAGCAACGCCGCACACGCTGCCTTGAACGCTTCATGCTGATACTTGTTCAGCGAGGCGGGCAGGTCGAAGGCGTGCTTTTTGTATTGGGCGTTGAGGGTTTGCGGGGATAGCAGCTGCACTTCGCAATCGTCCAGCAACTGGATAAGGCCTTCGATCTTGAACGTGATCGGGCCACCGGCGAACTCACCCTTTTTACTGCGCTTTTTGATCACGATCCGGGTGATGGCGTTGGCCTTCACAAAAGCGGCCATCTGCGCTGCGAAAGCTTTGACGCTGGCGGCGTCTTCATCGTCGTCCAGGGCGATTTTCTTGGTGGCGTTGGCCACATGCTCAAGGCCCTGGTTGGCGAGGGCGAAAATAGCTTCGCTGCCTTTGATTTCGATACCGCAAATAGTCATAAAAACCTGATCGATAAGTTGAACTGTTCTTGTGGGAGCGGGCTTGCTCGCGACGCAAGCGACCCGGTCTTCAGGTTGGACCGCGGTGATGCTATCGCGAGCAAGCCCGCTCCCACACCCGGAAGGGGTCAATCCTGCCCGATCGATTCCAGAAACTCAGAACGGTCGTCGCTGATGCGGGCCATGCAGTCGTTTTGGGCGATGTTGAATGCCTCGGTGCCAGCAGTGGCCGGGAATACCGCAATCGCGCAATCGGCGTCGCGCTGGTGCAACCACAGCGCCTGGGCAGCCTTGATTTTGCTGAGGATGTTATTGAGCTGGGTCGCGTTATTGCCGTACAGGGTCGTCATGCGCTCCTGCAGAGCTTCGTAGTTTTCGGTCAGCAACTGCTCGGCAGCATTTTTGCTGAACACCGAACACGCCAGGGTTTGCCGGTCGTTTTCTACCGCGTCGCACGGGTTGTAGTCGGCATCATCGGCCGCATGGGCTCCGCTGGTGATCAACGCCAAGGCCAGGAGAATCGATTTCATTGCGGCTTCCTAATCCATAGATGGGGCGGATTCTGGCTTAAGCGTCGGCCAAAGAACAGTCGCGCAGCATAGGCCATGTCATCGCGGTTGCGCGCTTTGTCGTGGATTGACGCTTTCGGCAATTGCGCTGTCGCTTTTGCACCCGGCTGCTTTTAACCCCGGGCCTATGCTGGCCCCAAAGCGCCGGCAGACGATTCGGCGCAGCAAACGCCAATAAGGGGACGCTTGATGAGCCCAGCCGAGTTGCACGCAGACAGCATCGTTATCGACGGGCTGATCATTGCCAAATGGAACCGTGAACTGTTCGAAGACATGCGCAAAGGCGGCCTCACTGCTGCCAACTGCACCGTCTCGGTATGGGAAGGCTTTCAGGCCACGATCAATAACATCGTTGCCAGCCAGACCCTGATTCGCGACAACAGCGATCTGGTCATCCCGGTCAAAACCACCGCCGACATTCGCCGCGCCAAGGAGCAGGGCAAAACCGGGATCATTTTCGGCTTCCAGAATGCCCATGCGTTTGAAGACCAGTTGGGCTACATCGAGATCTTCAAGCAGCTCGGGGTTGGCGTGGTGCAGATGTGCTACAACACCCAGAACCTGGTGGGCACCGGATGCTACGAGCGCGATGGCGGGCTTTCGGGTTTTGGCCGCGAAGTGGTGGCTGAAATGAACCGCGTCGGGATCATGTGCGACCTGTCCCACGTCGGCTCGAAAACCTCGGAAGAGGTGATTCTGGAATCGAAAAAACCGGTCTGCTACTCCCATTGCCTGCCGTCCGGCCTCAAAGAACACCCGCGCAACAAGTCCGATGCTGAACTCAAATTCATTGCCGACCATGGTGGTTTTGTCGGCGTGACCATGTTCGCGCCGTTTCTGGCCAAGGGTATCGATTCGACCATCGACGACTATGCCGAAGCGATCGAGTACACGATGAATATCGTCGGCGAAGACTCGATTGGCATTGGCACCGACTTTACCCAGGGCCACGGTCAGGACTTCTTCGAAATGCTGACCCACGACAAGGGCTATGCCCGCCGTCTGACCAGCTTCGGCAAGATCATCAACCCGCTGGGCATCCGTACCGTGGGTGAGTTCCCCAACCTTACCGAAACCTTGCTCAAGCGCGGTCACAGCGAGCGTGTGGTGCGCAAGATCATGGGCGAAAACTGGGTCAACGTCCTCAAAGATGTCTGGGGCGAATGAGCCGTCAACGATCACGTTTTGCGTAGTCGCTGCCGAAGGCTGCGAAGGGTTGCGCAGCAACCCGTTTCCCCAAAGACCCCACATACCTGATCGCAGCCTTCGGCAGCGACTACAGAGCCCGGGTCAAAACCGAATTTTGGAGCTGTATCCATGGCTAAAATCGCCCCGCAACTGCCTATCGAAGTCGACAGCGAAACCGGCGTCTGGACCTCAGACGCGCTGCCGATGCTCTACGTGCCACGGCACTTTTTCGTCAACAACCACATGGGGATCGAGGAAGTCCTGGGGGCTGACGCCTACGCCGAAATCCTCTACAAGGCCGGCTACAAATCCGCCTGGCACTGGTGCGAAAAAGAAGCCGAATGCCACGGCCTCGAAGGTGTCGCCGTATTCGAACACTACATGAAACGCCTGTCGCAACGCGGCTGGGGCCTGTTCACCATTCAGGACATCGACCTCGATAAAGGCACCGCCACCATCAAGCTCGAACACTCCTGTTTCGTCTACGTGTACGGCAAGGTCGGGCGCAAGGTCGACTACATGTTCACCGGCTGGTTTGCAGGCGCTATGGACCAGATTCTGCAAGCGCGCGGCAGTGATATCCGCACCGTAGCCGAACAGGTCTATAGCGGATCGGAAGAAGGCCACGACCACGGCCTGTTTGTCGTCAAGCCGTTGTAAGTCGAGGATCGGGATATGGCGTTCGAAGCAATGTTTGAGCCGATTCAAATCGGCAAACTGACCATCCGCAACCGTGTGCTCAGCACCGCACACGCCGAGGTCTATGCCACCGATGGCGGCATGACCACCGAGCGTTACGTGCAGTACTACGAGGAAAAAGCCAAGGGAGGTATCGGCCTGGCGATTTGCGGCGGTTCATCGGTGGTGGCCATCGACAGCCCGCAAGAGTGGTGGAGTTCGGTCAACCTGAGCACCGACCGCATTATCCCGCACTTCCAGAACCTGGCCGACGCCATGCACAAGCATGGCGCCAAGATCATGATCCAGATAACCCACATGGGCCGTCGGTCCCGTTGGGACGGTTTCAACTGGCCGACCCTGATGTCGCCTTCCGGCGTGCGCGAACCGGTTCACCGCGCTACCTGCAAGACCATCGAGCCTGAAGAAATCTGGCGCGTGATCGGCAACTACGCCAGCGCCGCCGGCCGGGCCAAAAAGGGCGGGCTGGACGGTGTTGAACTGTCGGCCGTGCACCAGCACATGATCGATCAGTTCTGGAGCCCACGAGTCAACAAACGCACCGATGAGTGGGGCGGCAGCTTCGAAAATCGCATGCGCTTTGGCCTCGAAGTGCTCAAGGCGGTGCGTGCTGAAGTCGGCCCGGACTTCTGCGTGGGCATCCGCCTGTGCGGCGACGAATTCCACCCCGATGGCTTGAGCCACGAGGACATGAAGCAAATCGCCAAGTACTACGACGACACCGGCATGCTCGACTTCATCGGTGTGGTGGGTTCGGGTTGCGACACCCACAACACCCTGGCCAACGTCATCCCGAACATGAGTTATCCACCGGAGCCGTTTCTGCATTTGGCTGCGGGTATCAAGGAAGTGGTCAAGGCCCCGGTGTTGCATGCACAGAACATCAAGGACCCGAATCAGGCGACGCGGATTCTGGAGGGGGGTTACGTGGATATGGTGGGCATGACCCGCGCCCATATCGCCGACCCGCACCTGATTGCCAAGATCAAAATGGGCCAGGTGGACCAGATCAAACAGTGTGTGGGCGCCAACTACTGCATTGACCGTCAGTATCAAGGCCTGGACGTGCTGTGCATTCAAAACGCGGCCACGTCCCGTGAATACATGGGTGTGCCGCACATCATCGAAAAAACCACCGGGGTTAAACGCAAGGTGGTGATCGTCGGCGCAGGCCCTGCCGGTATGGAAGCGGCGCGGGTGGCGGCTGAACGCGGGCATGACGTGACCCTGTTCGAGAAAAAGGATGCCATCGGCGGGCAAATCACCACGGCGGCCAGAGCCCCGCAGCGTGACCAGATGGCGGGTATCACGCGCTGGTTCCAACTGGAACTGGCGCGCCTGAAGGTTGACCTGCGCCTGGGGACGGCCGCGGATGCGGCGACGATCATGGACCTGCGCCCGGACATCGTGGTGCTGGCTGTAGGCGGGCATCCGTTTGTGGAACAGAACGAACACTGGGGCGCTGCCGAAGGGCTGGTGGTGAGTAGTTGGGACGTGCTCGACGGCAAGGTCGAGCCGGGCAAGAACGTGCTGGTGTACGACACCATTTGCGAGTTCACCGGTATGTCGGTGGCCGACTACATGGCGGACAAAGGGGCTCAGGTCGAAATCGTCACCGATGACACCAAGCCTGGCGTGGCGGTTGGTGGCACGTCATTCCCGACCTACTACCGCAGCCTGTACCCCAAGGAAGTGATCATGACCGGGGACATGATGCTCGAGAAGGTCTACCGCGAGGGTGACAAGCTGATTGCCGTGCTCGAGAACGAATACACCGGGGCCAAGGAAGAGCGCGTGGTGGATCAAGTGGTGATTGAAAACGGCGTGCGCCCGGACGAAGAGCTGTATTACGGGCTCAAGCCGGACTCGCGCAACAAGGGCCAGATCGACGTCGAAGCCTTGTTCGCGATCAAGCCGCAGCCATGCCTGAGCGAAGCGGGGGACGGCTACTTGCTGTTCCGCATCGGTGACTGCGTGGCCCAGCGCAACGTGCATGCAGCGATCTATGACGCGCTGCGGTTGTGCAAGGATTTCTGATCCGATACCGAACCAATGTGGGAGCGGGCTTGCTCGCGAAAACAATCACGCGGTGTGTGAGATGCACCGTGTTGCCTGAATCGCGAGCAAGCCCGCTCCCACACTAGACCTGTGTGGTCTTTGGGAGCTTCACCATGCTGACAATCGTTCTCCCCATTCTGTTGTTCGCGGCACTGGTCCTCGCCGTGATCGGCGCCATCCGTCGAATGAACATGTGGCGCCGTGGCCGCCCGGCCAAGGTCGATTTGCTGGGTGGCCTGCTGGCCATGCCCAAGCGCTATATGGTCGACCTTCACCACGTCGTTGCCCGCGACAAATACATGGCCAACACCCACGTCGCCACCGCAGGCGGCTTTGTGCTGGCGGCGGTGCTGGCGATTCTGGTGCACGGCCTGGGGCTGCATAACCGCATCCTGGGCTATGCCTTGCTGTTCGCTACGGCGCTGATGTTTATCGGCGCGCTCTTTGTGTTCAAGCGCCGCCTCAACCCACCGTCGCGCCTGTCCAAAGGCCCCTGGATGCGCCTGCCTAAAAGCCTGCTGGCGTTTGCCGCAAGCTTTTTTATGCTCACCTTGCCGGTGGCCGGCTTGCTGCCTGAAAACTTTGGTGGCTGGCTGCTGGCGGCGGTGTTGAGCGTTGGTGTGCTGTGGGGCGTGACGGAGCTGTTCTTCGGCATGACCTGGGGCGGCCCGATGAAACACGCCTTTGCCGGCGCTTTGCACCTGGCCTGGCACCGGCGTGCCGAACGCTTTGGCGGCGGTCGATCCACCGGTTTGAAACCCCTGGACCTGAATGACCGCGCCGCGCCGTTGGGGGTGGAAAAACCCGAGGACTTCACCTGGAACCAGTTGCTCGGTTTCGACGCCTGTGTGCAGTGCGGCAAGTGCGAAGCTGCGTGCCCGGCGTTTGCCGCCGGGCAGCCGCTCAACCCCAAGAAGCTGATTCAAGACATGGTGGTGGGTCTGGCAGGTGGCACCGATGCGAACTTCGCCGGCAGCCCGTACCCTGGCAAACCGATAGGTGAGCACGGCGGCAATCCCCATCAGCCCATCGTCAACGGTCTGGTCGACGCGGACACGCTCTGGTCTTGCACCACTTGCCGGGCCTGTGTCGAAGAGTGCCCGATGATGATCGAGCACGTGGATGCCATCGTCGACATGCGCCGATTCCTGACCCTGGAAAAAGGGGCAACGCCTAACAACGGTGCCCAGGTGCTGGATAACCTGATTGCCACCGACAACCCCGGCGGTTTTGCACCGGGCGGGCGGATGAACTGGGCGGCGGATTTGAACCTCGACCTGATGCGCGACAAACCCTCGGCGGACGTGCTGTTCTGGGTCGGCGACGGTGCGTTCGACATGCGCAACCAGCGAACCCTGCGCGCCTTCGTCAAAGTGCTCAAGGCCGCGCAGGTCAACTTTGCCGTGCTGGGGCTGGAAGAACGGGACAGCGGAGATGTGGCCCGGCGTCTGGGGGATGAGGCCACGTTCCAGGCCTTGGCCAAGCGCAATATCCAGACCCTTGCGCAGTACCGCTTCACGCGCATCGTCACCTGCGACCCCCACAGCTTTCATGTGCTTAAAAACGAATACGGCGCCCTTGGCGGTGACTATCTTGTGCAGCATCACAGCACATACATGGCCGAGTTGATCGACGCAGGGTTGCTCAACCTGGCTGCGGATACAGGGGGCAGCGTGACCTATCACGACCCGTGTTACCTGGGCCGCTACAACGGCGAATACGAGGCGCCGCGCGCTGTGTTGCGAGCGCTGGGCATTGAAGTCAAAGAAATGCAGCGCTCGGGGTTTCGCTCCCGTTGCTGCGGAGGCGGTGGCGGTGCTCCGATCACCGACATCCCCGGCAAACAGCGTATTCCCGACATGCGCATGGATGACATCCGCGAGACCCTCGCCGAGCGCGTGGCAGTGGGTTGTCCGCAATGCACAGTCATGCTCGAAGGCGTGGTTGAGCCCCGTCCGCTGATCAAAGACATTGCCGAACTGGTAGCCGATGCCCTGATTGAAGGCGCCGTATCTGCCCAACCGGCCAGGCGCGCAGCCCCGGAGGTGATCGCATGAGTGACATTATTCGCCGCGATCCGCGCGCCGAGTGGATCGCCCGCAACCGCCTGCACCCGTTGCACGCCGCCATGCAACCCCACCAGCAGAGCTGGATGGGGCCTAACGGCGTACTTCGCAAAAACGTGCATGGGGTAGGTTTCATCGGCCCCAACGGCATCAAGCGCATCGACCGCAGCGGCGCGCAGCAGGGAGGCACAAGCAAGCGTGCGGCCAGCGCCCAGGTGCAACTGGTGCTGCATCAAGTGTCAGCACCGGCGTTTTATATTGGCGTGGTACCGGACATGGTCGGCGGGCGCCTGAGCAGTCATGACCGCGACCTGTTGGGCCTGGCCCGGCAGTTGGCGGGTAGCGACGGCGCGGTGTTGGCGGTGGTGTTTGGCGAATCAAAAGAAACCGCTTTTGCCACGGCGGGCGTGGATCGGCTGCTGCTGCTCGACAGTGAAGGTTATGCACCGGAGCAACAGGTACTGGGGTTGCGGGCTGTGGATAACCAGTTTGCACCCAGGCATTGGTTGTTGCCTGACAGCCGCAGCGGCGGGGCGGAGTTGGGTCGGCGCTTTGCCGCAAGCTTGGGCGAACGCCCGGCCACGCGGGTGTGGCAGGCCAAGGACGGGGCTTGTGTGGGACGCGCTGGCGCGGGCCAGCAAGACGTGGCGCAGCCATTGCCGCGCTTGATCCTGGCCGCCGCCGAGTGCGCCGAACCGGTCAGCGAAACCCGTCACGAGGCCTTGGAGGTGCAGTTATCCACAGCGATTGCGAGCTGCCTGCCACGGATTGAAGATTTGGGCGCGGTGGCGGTCGATCCGGCTGCGATACCTATGGCCGAAGCCGAATTTATCCTCAGTGGCGGTAACGGGATTAAAGACTGGGGACTTTTCCACAAGGCTGCCGTTGCCCTGGGGGCCACTGAAGGGGCTTCCCGTGTGGCGGTGGATGATGGCTTTATGGCCCGGGAGCGTCAGGTCGGTGCCAGTGGGGTTTGGGTCACGGCACGGGTCTACGTGGCGGTCGGTATCAGCGGTGCAATTCAGCATCTGCAAGGGATTGGCGCCTGCGACAAAGTGGTGGCGATCAACCTGGACCCCGGTTGCGACATGATCAAGCGCGCTGACCTGTCGGTGATTGGCGATGGAACGGCCGTGCTTGAGGCATTGATTGTGGCTGTGGATAACTGGCGCAACGCATCTTCCGGGGGGGCGGGCTTGCTCGCGAATCAGGCGACCCGGTCTGCCTGATACACCGAGGCGATCCTGCGCAGGCAGCCCGCTCCCACATTGTCTGGAGATTTATTAATGAGCATCGCCACCGTTGCACTGGTTTCAATCGGCGCCCACCCGGCTTCAGGCCGCGCCCGCCGCGCCGAGCAGGACGCCCGCGCTGTCGAACTGGGCCTGGAGCTGGCTGGGGATAACTTGCATGTGCTGCACGCTGGCAATCCCCACGAGTCCGCCTTGCGCGCCTATCTGGGCATGGGACTGGACGAGTTGCATGTGCTGGAGCAACCGGATGGCGCCGATGTGGTCCCGGTACTGCGCGATTACATCCGTGAAGCGGGCGTACAACTGGTGCTGACCGGCAGCCAGGCGGAAACCGGCGAAGGTTCTGGCATGTTGCCGTACCTGTTGGCCGAGCAACTGGGCTGGCCGCTGGTGGTGGGTGTGGCGCAGATCGAATCTATCCACAGCGGTGTGGCGCAGGTGCTGCAAGCCCTGCCTCGGGGGCAGCGTCGTCGGTTGCAAGTACGGCTGCCGTTTGTGATCACTGTGGATAACGCCGCCCCCAAGGCCCGGCAAAGCGCTTATGGCCCCGCCACCCGGGGGCTGGTCAACGCTGAAGTGGTTGAAGTCACGGTGGATGAGTTATCCACAAAGGGTGTGCTGCAACCTGCCAAGTCGCGGCCCAAGCGCTTGAAAGTGATCAAGGCCAAAAGTGGCGCAGATCGCATGAAAGCAGCCACAGCCAAGGCCGTTGGCGGCTCCGGGCAAGTACTCAAGGGTGTGAGTGCCGAAGAGGGTGCCCAGGCTATTTTGAAGCTGCTGGTTGAAGAAGGCGTGGTGCGCTGATACTTGCCCACAAAGTCTGTTAGCGCTTATGTGGATAAGTTGTTTGCTGTCGTCTAAGACCCATACAAACCGTGGCTTACAGGCTTCTGATCAAAAAACACCCAATTCATTGCTTTATCCACCGACTGGTTGTTAAACCCTTGAATAATCGGTGCCTTAAGGGGTTTTCCACAGTGAAACGAGGCGGTGCATAAGTTGCGCACAATCTCTGTTGGTGGATATGTGGATAAGGTGTTCGCGGCTGGCTACAGGCCACGTTTTACGTGGCTTACAGTGCTCTGTACAAAAAACGATCAATTGATCATTCGGGCATAACTTGTCCACTTCCCCACAATTGCTGTGGGTGTGCCTGTGGACAAGATGTTGGTGAAGGGCTGTAGGCCTTTGAATGCATGGCCTGCAGACTGTTGGTCAAAAATTGATCATTGAGTGGCAATATCTGGTTATACAGGTGGCCCGCCGTGGCCTTGTAGCCCTGGATGAGGCCGGGCTAAAAAGGGCGCCCAAAGTCCTGTGGAGTACAGAAAATGAGCGTTTTATTTCGTCCGGCTGAGCGCGCCGATGCGCGGGAGATTGCTCGCCTGTTTCAAATTTCGTCCGAAGGATGTGCCGACTATATCTGGAGCCTGATCGCACAACCGGGGCAGGCGCTGCTGGACGTGGGTGAAATGCGTTACGCACGCGAAGGCGTTATTTTTTCCTATGAAAACTGCCTGATTGCCGAGGCCGAGGGCCAGGTGATTGGCATGATGCACAGCTTTGTAATGCATCACGACCCTGATGCCGTGGCTGAGACCGATCCGGTGTTGGCGCCTTATGCGGACATGGAAATCCCGGACACGCTGTACATCTCGAGCCTGGCCCTGCACGAGGGCTGGCGAAGCCTTGGGCTGGGAGCCCGATTCCTGCAGCACGCCAGGGAGCGCTGCGCCGAACTGGGCCTGACGGGCTTGAGCCTGATCGACTATGCGGCGAACACGGGTGCCCGCCGGTTTTATGAGCGCCATGGTTTCGAAATCGTCAAAACCTGTCAGGTCACACCCCACCCGCTGATCCGCGTGACGGGTGAGGCGTATTTGATGCTCTGGCCGTTTTCCAGCTAGCCACCTCTGCTTCCACAGGCGGGTGTCTATTGGGCAACTATGCCCTTGAGGTACGGCGCTGGCGCCGCCCCCAGGTTGTTCAGCAGCCGCTCGCTGTACCAGTCGATAAAGTTCACCACGCCAAACTCGTAGGTCTTGGAGTAAGGCCCCGGCTGGTAGGCGATTGAGTTGATGCCGCGCTGGTTCTCTTCGGCCAGCCGGCGGTCCTGGTCGTTGGTGGCGTCCCAGACTTTGCGCATGCGTTCCACGTCGTAATCCACACCCTCAACCGCATCCTTGTGGACCAGCCATTTGGTGGTGACTATGGTTTCCTGCGCGCTGATCGGCCACACGGTAAACACAATGATGTGATCGCCCATGCAGTGGTTCCACGAGTGCGGCAGGTGCAGGATGCGCATCGAGCCCAGGTCCGGGTTTTTGATCCGTCCCATGAGTTTTGCGCAGCCTTGCTTGCCATCCAGGGTCATGGACACGGTGCCCTTGAGCAGCGGCATGCGCACAATACGGTTACGCAGGCCGAAACTGGCGTGTGCATAAGGAATCTTTTCTGCGTCCCAGGCAGCAGCCGACGCGGCTACGTGATCCTTGAATGCCTGATCGGCCCGTGGATCGGTGACGTCGTCCCACTCCAGCAGGGTCTTGAGCAGTTCGGGGTGGGACGCGTTGCAGTGATAGCACTCGCGGTTGTTTTCCAGCACCAGCTTCCAGTTGGCTTTTTCCACCAGGGTGGTCTGAATCGCCACCTTGGTGTTTTCCATGTCGTAGGGTTCCATGTAGTGGTTCAGCGTGGCCAGGAACTCGTCGATGGCAGGCGGGTTCTCGGCCAGGCTGATAAAGATGTAGCCGCCCGCGGTTTTGACGTTTACCGGCTTGAGGCCGTATTGCTTCATGTCGAAATCGGCGCCCATCTCGGTGCCGGCAAACAGCAGGCGCCCGTCCAGTTCGTAGGTCCACTGGTGGTAATGGCACACCAGCTTGGCAACCTTGCCCTTTTCGCTGGTGCACAACCGTGAGCCGCGATGGCGGCACACGTTATGAAAGGCATGCACCTGGCCTTCGGCGCCGCGAATCACGATGATCGGGTTCTTGCCTATTTGCAGGGTCAGAAAGTTGCCCTTGGCCGGGATCTCGCAGGTCATGCCTGCAATCAGCCACTCTTTCTGGAAGATCTCCTGCATGTCGATGTCGAACAGCCGCTCGTCGTTGTAAAACGGCTGCGGCAGCGAAAACGTGCGTTCGCGGTTCTGCAACATCTCGGCGGTGGCCTTGCGTGCGGGTTCCAGTGGATCGCCCAGGCTCAGGTTTGCGGTGACGTCCATCGTTGTAATCCTCATGGCCATCGTATGTGGCCTAAAAGTGGCTGATCAGGGGTGCGACGCAAGGCAAAGCATTTACGGTAGTGTGTGGCGCTGAGTGTGCGTTCGAAGTGTTGCGATGCCTTATCTGCGGGCGACATGGCCAAATCTGTTCCCGACGCGCGAGCCCCTGTTTTCAGGGGCTGGTCGCCATAAGCATGTGAATGTCGCGAATAGATAAATGGCCGCCTCGGGGCATGCGCAGAATCGCCAGCAAGAGGCCGGTTGTCGGCCGTGGAGAAACGCATGTCCAACAGCTTTCTGAACCCTGTAACCACCCAGACCTGGGCCAACGGCCGACACATCGTGCGATGCGTCAAAGTCATTCAGGAAACCTGGGACGTGCGCACCTTCTGTTTTATGGCCGACCAGCCGATTCTGTTCTTTTTCAAGCCGGGGCAGTTCGTCACCCTGGAGCTGGAAATCGATGGCGACCCGGTGATGCGCTCGTACACTATCTCCAGCTCGCCTTCGGTGCCCTACAGCTTTTCGGTGACGATCAAGCGTGTACCGGGCGGGCGGGTGTCCAACTGGCTGCACGACAACCTGCAGGAAGGCCAGGAACTGGCCGTACACGGGCCGGTCGGGCTGTTCAACGCCATTGATGCACCGAGCCCCAAGGTGCTGTACCTGAGCGGCGGCGTCGGGATTACGCCGGTCATGTCGATGGCGCGGTGGTTTTACGACACCAACGCCAATGTCGACATGGTGTTTATCCACAGCGCCCGTTCGCCCAAAGACATCATTTATCACCGCGAGCTGGAGCACATGGCTTCGCGCATCGACAACTTCAGCCTGCACCTGATCTGTGAAAAACACGGGTTGGGTGAGCCGTGGGCCGGGTATCGCGGCTATCTGAACCACAAAATGCTTGAGCTGATGGCGCCCGATTTCATGGAGCGCGAGGTGTTCTGCTGCGGGCCTACGCCCTACATGAATGCGGTCAAGCGCCTGCTGGAGAACAACGGCTTTGACATGAGCCGGTATCACGAGGAGTCCTTTGGTGCGACGCCGCCCGAAGCCCGGGCCGATGCGGTGGAGCAAGCCGAGCAGGCGGCCGAGGCGCCGGAGCTGGACCTGGCGGATTTGAATCAGGTGGAATTTACCGCGTCGGGCAAGAGCATCCGCGTGGGCCCGGCCGAAACCGTGCATGCTGCGGCGGCCAAGCTGGGGCTGCTGATTCCCAAGGCGTGCGGCATGGGGATTTGCGGCACCTGCAAGGTGCTCAAGCTGGGCGGCGAAGTCGAGATGGACCACAACGGCGGCATCACCGACGAAGACGTTGCCGAAGGCTATATTTTGTCGTGCTGCAGCGTGCCCAAGGGCGATGTGCGGATCGAGTTTTAAGGTGCATTCAAGGCAGCAGGGCGACGATTGCTGTGCAAGCGGTTAGCGCCCCGATGGTTTGGTTTAGCGAGTTCATGCTGTTTCTTGCACCGCCAGCGCGGCGAGTTCGGCCTCGCGCTTGGCGATGGCCTGTTCAAGTTCCGGAGAGCGTTTGGCCCATTGTTCCGGCGGGAGGGGTTTTGACCATTCGATGATGTCGGGGTGACTCAATTGCGGTGGTGGATACAACTTCTTTCTTTGGAGATAGGTAGCCAAAGGGGCATTGAAAACTAATATTCCGACCAGGCCATCCCATAAAAAAGTTATAAGCCAGCCATATTTATCGGCTCTGCCGTTAAGGTAGTCGATGTAATAGCGCCAACTTCCTCCGGAGTTTAGTGCGGCTGCTTCTGGTGCAGCATCAGGTCCAATTTCCATATAACTGCGCATGCACTCCCACAACGCCATCGCCGTGGTGCCGCCGCCGCAATTGAAGGCGAAGTAAAAGTGTTTATTGCCTTCCTTGGCCAAGGGGGCCGGGTTTTCGAAACCCATGATCAATAAACCCATCGTGTTTTTACCCGCCTGGCTTGTCGATGAGTGTTGAGTGGCGGCGGCGGTGACACTTTCCCAGGGCACAATCCAATAGTCACCGTCTCCCATCGGTACGCAGACTTCTCGGCGTTGACGATTGAAGCGTACTGGGAGAGGGACTTCGCGGAAGAGGCCTTGGATGACAAAGCAAATAGGTATAACTGTAATACACGCTCCTAATACCAATGCGCCATAGTCATTGAAAATATAGGCCATAGAAAGAAACAGCATTACCAACGGCCAAATCGTCATCACTGCCGACCCAATGCTGTAGTTTCCAATATCAATAAACACATCGTTCTTGCGCCAAATGGTATTGAGCACATCTGAAGGTTTTCTGCCTGTCGGAATAGGCAATGGCGCCAAATAATCATCACGCGAAAAAATCCGTTTTTTGGTGGTTCCAGCCGGTGGCGTGCTCATGGCTTATCCTTGGGTTGCAGGTAAATGGCGCCGGGATGGCCCTTGCCGAGGGCGTAGGTTGGCACTCGATCCAGTTCGGGTGTCGGGTCGTTACGCAGAGCTATCACCCCGTCGTTGTTGGTGAGGGTAAAAGCAACGCCCCGTTCGCCACCGACAAAGTTGTGAGCTCCCAACATCGCAATCAAGGGTGTGCGATAGCGCAAACGAAGCGAAACAGTGGCCAGGAACGTGCTGGTTTGCTGGTTCATGCTGTTTCTTGCACCGCCAGCGCGGCGAGTTCGGCTTCGCGTTTGGCGATGGCGTGTTCAAGTTCCGGGGAGCGTTTGGCCCATTGTTCCGGCGGGAGGGGTTTTGACCATTCGATGATGTCGGGGTGGGTGAGGTCGGGTGGATAGGACAATTTCAGGTTTTGTAATTTCTCTGCGAGATAGGTTCCTAAAATCGTGATGCAAAAGATCCCCCATAAAACACCCAGCAGGTTTCCTTTGCGCAAGTCTGTGATGATTGAACCGATCTGTGTTTTTTCATAGGGCGCAATACCAACTCGGCTGTCAGGTACAGCGTCCGGCCCAATTTCCATATAACTGCGCGTGCATTCCCACAAGGCCATCGCCGTCGTGCCGCCGCCGCAATTGAAACCAAACCAGAAATGCTTGTTGTTTTCTTTGGCGAGCGGGTCGGGGTTTTCAAAACCGATAATTAACAAACCCATCGTATTTTTACCCGCCTGGCTTGTCGATGAGTGTTGAGTGGCGGCAGCAGTGACACTTTCCCAAGGCACAATCCAATAGTCGCCGTCTTCTCGCGGTACACAGACTTCTCGGCGTTGACGATTGAAGCGTACTGGGAGGGGGACTTCGCGGAATAGGCCTGTGATTATAAAAATTGCCGGGATACCAATGATGAATGCAGCTCCGACCAGAATAAAAGTACTGAGATCAGGGGAAAGATTTCTAAGTCCAAATGCCAGTGATAAAAAAAGCATTAAAGTTGGCCAAATAGTCATCACCGCCGAACCAATACTGTAGTTGCCTATATCAACAAACACTTCGTTCTTGCGCCAAATGGTGTTCATGACATCTTCCGGTTTCTCTCCTGTCGGAATAGGCAATGGCGCCAAGTAGTCATCACGCGAAAAAATCCGTTTTTTGGTGGATCCAGCCGGTGGCGTGCTCATGCCTTGTCCTTGGGTTGCAGGTAAATGGCGCCGGGATGGCCCTTGCCGAGGGCGTAGGTTGGCACTCGATCCAGTTCGGGTGTCGGGTCGTTACGCAGAGCTATCACCCCGTCGTTGTTGCTGAGGGTAAAAGCAACGCCCCGTTCGCCACCGACAAAGTTGTGAGCGCCCAGCATGGCAATCAAGGGTGTGCGATAGCGCAAACGAAGCGAAACCGTGGCTGGCGACGTGCTTAATTCGTTCGACAGAGTTTTAAACGGGCCACTCAGGCGCAAGCCTTGGCCTTCCTGGAACGGTATCCATTGGCACGCGCTACTGGACAGCCAGTGAGGCGTCATGTCACGCCAGGGACGAGGGGGTTTGTAGTTATTGTGAGGGCTGTTTTTGATCAGGTACCGGTAGGCTTGGGAGTCCACGGGGTCGCCCATCATGCTCAATTCAAGATAGGCAGTACCCGGTTCTGCTCCCGGCAAGTCGATGGTCAGGGCATTGATGGAGCTGACGAAGGACAGCCCAGATGGTCCATTGGAACCGCCTGTCTCGGAGCTGCTTTGCATGCTGACGCGGGGGCTGTACAAGATGCCGTAGAGCCAGTTCAGTTCTTCTTGCTGGGCTTTGGCGGGGATCGGCTCTAAATTCCTGGCCCGTGCTTTGGACCAGCAGCAGAAATTGAGGAAGTTTTGCACCGGGGTTTGCTGAAAGAGCCAGGTGATCAGGTACAGCACACCTAGCGCAGCAATAATCCAGTTCAATGGCCCCATATACAGTGTGTAACGCATGATGGCGACTTCGACTTCTATTAAGCCTGCCAGTGCTCGCGCGGTCAGACCGAAACCCAGTAGTGCTTGCGCCCCATAAGCGATTACTTGCCCTCCCACCACTGTTTGGCGCATCTCTAACCATGGGTCGATATGTGTTTGGGCACTTTCTATCTGTTTTTGCAGTGATTTGAACTCTGCACCCGCCGCAACAAATGACAACCCCCCAATCACCCCCCCAAACAATGTAAGAGTCGGAGCCATTGCTTGGCCCTTGCCCACTGTTTTTATCCCCAACCCCTTCCTAACCTGACTATCAATCACCGCCACCAACGCCGCCGAGGCATACAGCGAAGCCGACACCGTGTCGTTGACCCGCTGATCATCCATCCCTTCCAGCGCTGCGGCCTGGCTCAAGTAGTTGTTCGCATTGAGCGTGTTGAGCAGCAACGCCGCCAATGGCACCACGCCGCCGCTGTTGCTGATCAACGGGGAGTTGGTCACGCGTTCCATGCGCCCGGCGCCGATGGCTTGTCCCGTGGCCTTGACCCAGTGGTTGAGGCCCTCGGCTTTTTCTCCCAGCAGGGTCCACATCTGCCTGCCCGCGTGGGTCATGGCCTGCAAGCGCGCATCGCTGCCCAGGCGTGCAGCGACGAAGATACCCACCCAGGCGCTGCTCAAGGTGGTGTCGCCCTTGAGGACCAGCAGCGCCGCCGCCAACCGGTTGACCAGTACGCTCCAGGGCCCCTGGGCGTCGCGGGCCATGGCGGCGATGTCGTTGGCAATCACGGCGCTCAGGGGGGCAAACAGCTGACGGGTTGCCTCGCGGTTTTCAGAGCCCAAAGCTGCGATTATTTCCCCCAGGCGACCGGTGCCGACAATGCCCGCATCGATCGAGGGCGTCCAGGCGTGGAACAGGTGTTTGAGCGCGCCTTCGTCGGGGGCGCGCACGTAGTCGGCATATTGCTCTGCACCCTTGGCCCGGGTGCATTGGGCGCTCAGGCAGCCGGTGGCCAGTTCGGTGAGCCACTGGCGGCTTTCAACGTCGTAGTAATCGACGAACCAGGTGCCGCTGTGGGAGCGTGTGAGGTATTGGCCTCGGTCGGCAAACAAGGCGTTGTGGCGCTGTTCGACGTGTTGGTAATGGGCCGGGGCGGTGGTGTCGAGCCAGGTGTTCATGGCCGGCAAGTCAATGTACTCGCTGACCTTGGCGCTGAAGGGGTCGTTGTCGAGGTTGGACTGTTTTTCGGCGCGGTATTGATGCACCAACGCCTGCACGTCGGTGTACAGGTCGGGCGGAATGAAGGCCCGTACGGGCTCTACGATACGTTCGATACGGGCATTACGGGCGGTCACTTCGGCTCTGCTAGGCAGGCCACCATACTGGCGGTCCCGGGTTTCGAGCTTGAGTGCTTCGTCCAGTTGCTGCTGGGCGTCGAGCATGACCTTGCCCTGCTCGGGCGTGAGGCGGATGTCCCGATCCTTGTACCGGTAGCTCAGGGTGCTCGCCACCTCAGCACCCTCTTCGGTGATCAGGCTGCGAATAAAGCCGCCGATGTTCAAGCGCAGGTTGTTGTCGCCCACCCATTGTTCGTGGCTCGATTCAACCCGTTCCTGCTCATGGTTGATGTCGCGCAGCACCCCCAGGTCGTCGTCCAGGCACACGAATACCGGGTACAGCGCCCTGGCCTCAGCCGTGGCGGCCTCCAGCCAGGTCTGGGTGCCCTGGCCGTCCCACGGCTGGGCACTCCACTCGCCGGGTGCCTGGTCAGGGGCATCGGGGTATTGGGCGATGATTTTTTCGCGCTCCCGGGCGCGGTGCATGGCATCGGTGTAAGCCTTGATGTTGGCCTTGGTGGGGTCTTTCATCACGGTTGCGCCCAACGCCTGAGTGTCCTCGCCCCCGGCTTTTTGATCGGCTTTCATCGATTGGGCGTAGGTGTCGGGGATGAGTTCAGCCATCACCTCGGTGGCGTTTTCCAGGGGCGGGCAATGTTCGGCTTGCAGCTCGTTGGCCACGGTGCGCAAGGCCACATGGCGCATGTGCGCACTGCGTTTGGCGGGGTTTTCGCTGAGCAAGGCGCAGTGTTGCGGGTTGAGTGGGAACTCGCTGTAGAGCATCCAGGCGTCATGGATTTTGTTCAGCGTCAGCCCTGTTAGAGTGCCTTTAAGCAAGAGGGTGGAGTCGTCCTCAAGCGCCTGCGCCTGAAACCTGCCGTCGGACGACACGGCATAGCGCTGGAGCGGGCCTTTTTCCTGCCAGATATACAAAAAGCCGGCCCGAAGACGCCGGGCGGCCATGGGGTGGCTTTGGGTGGTCACGCCGGGGGAACAGCAGGGGTGAGTGGCTTGTTCCTGCGCCAGGGCGTAGCGCACGGGCACCACGAACACTTCGGGCTGGTGAGCCGGGCATGGCGTCAGAGGGCTTTTGACATCGACGTGAGGCTGGGCCCTGGCGGCGCGTTCGGCCTGCGCGGCGTTATCGATCATGGCCAGTTTTTGAGCGCTCATGCACGGGGTTCCTTATTGGTGAGCAACTGGTACGTCAGCTCGGTGTTCAGGTTATCCAGACGTTGTTCGGGGGTTACGCCGGGCTCAGCCAGTATCAGGCGATAAGCACCATGGGCCGGGCCTTGAGGAAAGTCCGTCCCCAGCACCGCTTGAAAACGCGCCCACAAAAAAATCTCATCGGCGGCGCTGTAGCCGTATCGCTCGGCAGTGTTTATGCAGTGGGCGACCCATTGTTCTGCGGTCATGTCCTGACCTTGCAGATAGTCGGGGAAGTAAGTGTCGCAATGTTCGATCAAGCGCCGGGTAAAGCCCTGTTGCTTGGCACTGTTCAAGTGATCCAGTTGTTCTGCGGGCAGACGCAGCCAGGGCGTGTCTGCATACCGCGCTGCGGGCTGATCAGGTTGGGCCTGATGAATCACTGAGTGCGCCAGTCGTATTAGTTGTATTGGCCCCATCAAGGGGGCGCGCTCATGGGCAGGCAAGTCGGCTAGCCACAAGGCGGTAATCCGGGGGTCGTAGAAACGGAATAACACCGTGACCTCGCCCTCGACGCGGGCATGGACGAGGCTGCGCACATGCTCGACTACGGTTTTTTCATCAGCCAGTGATTCCAGCCAGATCCCCGCCGTGGCGCTCCACTGCTCGGTAAAGGTGTGAGCCAGAGGGCTGTTGGGCGTCACTGGGACCAGTACTGGGCTGACTTCATCCAGCGCGCTGTAGGCGGTGCGTTGATACAGGGAATGCAATTGCACGCCGGGCGCGACCTCGAACAACCGGTGCGCCAGATTGTCGATTTGGGTGCGATCAAGTAACAGGTACGCCTGACTCATGCCTTCGACTCCTCAAGCTTCTGACACACCGCACAAATAGAGGTGACCTGTTGCGTGGCCTGCCTCACGGCTGTTTTTTGCGCAGGCAATGAAGGCACCCCCCACGCACCCGCCACTACCGGAACCACCGAAGCCGCAGGCATGGCCCCTATTCCCACCGCCGGTGCGCCGCCCACGACGATGGGTTGGCTGCTGAAAATACCGCCAGCACTGATGACGATGTGTTGGCCGCCCGCTGCCAGCGTGAGGCTCATGCCTGCATCGATCACTACGTTGGCGGCGCTGAGGTGTGCCTGGCTGGTTGCCTGTATCACCAGTGAGCCATCGGCCGTGGTGCTGCTGTTACCGCGGATGGACAACAGCTCGTTGCCGCCGATCACAGTGTTGCGCAGGCCCTGGGTGGTGTGCAGTTCGTCGCCTTCAATCAGGCTGGAGCTGTTGCGGTCGACCTGCTCGAAGCGGTCGTGTTCGATCAGGCTGTGGCTGTCTCGGGTGATGTGCTCGCGGCGGTCGTTGCCAATGGTGGTGTCGCTGTTGTTGAGGATTACCTGCTCAAGGTCACGTTGGGCCCGCAGGTAGATTTTTTCCTGGTCTGCACGGTCTTCGATCAACAGTTCGTTATAGCCACCGGTGTGTGGCGAGCTTTGGCTGCGCAGCACGGTTTTGGTTTTGTGCGCCGGTAACGGGTAAGGCATCGGGTTGGTCTTATTGGGGACGCAACCGGTGATCAGCGGTTTGTCGGGGTCGCCTTCGACGTAGCTGATGACCACTTCCATGCCGATGCGCGGGATCGTCACGGCGCCGAAGTTTTCCCCGGCCCAGCTGGATGAAACCCTGACCCAGCAGCTGCTTTTTTCGCTGTTGAGTTCAGCTCGGTCCCAGGGCAGTTCAATCTTTACCCGTCCTAGCTCGTCGCAATAGATCTCTTGACCTTGGGGGCCGGTCACGCGGGCGGTTTGCGCGACCAGTGGCGCGCGGGCGGGTGGCAGGGGTGGGCGGAAGAACACGTCCCACGGTATCGCACTGAACGTGTTGCGGTAGCCCTGGGTGAAGCCGTCAGCGGGTGTTGCATCGCGGGTGATCGATTCTTCCAGCGCCTGGGGCTGCTTGCCTTCGTGGTTCACGCTGAGCAATAGCCACAGGTCGTTGCAGGCTTTGCGCGGGTGTTCGCTCAGGGTGAACAAGTGGCCACTGCGCAACGTGGGCTGATCGCTTTTGCCTTCGGCCAGTTGGTAGTCGGTTCGATGGCGTTCGAGGGCTTGCTGGGCCAACTGTTGGCCGCGCTTTTCGGTACTGATCAGTACCGGGTAGTGGTAATCCTCCAGCGCGGGGGTGAACTTGGCGGTGAAGGCATTTTCGATCAGCAGGCTTGGCCGGTTCAGGTCGTAATCACGACGGGTAACCGTGCTGGTGCGGGTACTGAAACGTTGGGAAAACTGCTCAACCACCGGGTAATCGGCGACGTTTCCGGTGCCTTGCTGGTAGGGCGTTTCGCCCAGCGCAGGAAAATAGGCCTGGCTGTCAGTGAATACCAGCAGGTGGCCGTCTTTCGTATGCTGGTGATGCCAGGCAATACCGTCTTCGGCACACAGGCGTTGCAGGAATGAATAATTGCTTTCGCCGTATTGAGTGCAGTACTCGCGCACAGGGCTGGTGCGGACATTAAAGCTAAATGCGTCAGCCTGAATACCATGGCCTTGCAGGACTTTTGCGATGATCTGCGGCACGCTGTGGTGTTGGAAGATTCGCTGGTCGTAGCTGAACTGCAAATAGTGGAGTGCGGGGACCAGGGTCAAGTGATAGTGGGTCAGGCGCTTGCCGGATTCGCCCACGCAAACATCTTCGATGCGCCCGTGTATGCCTTCGCCGTTGAGGCCAAATTGCAAAAAGGCAGGCAGGCTGAGCAATGATTCAAGATTGATGTCTGGGTTTTCACTGACCAGTTCAATGTTGATTTCGTAGAGTTGGCTAATGGCTTCAAATCCTTCAAAGCCGAGCACTTTGAAGTCGTTGCGGATATCGGGAATGTGCAGCGAGAAGTGTGCCGTGTTGGCCGGTACGAACATGCAATGACCTTCGGGGTGGGAGTTTAAATAAGGGCATTGAAAGCCTGTGGGTCAAAGAGTATGACCGATGGTTATTTGTTGTTGAAGTGCCTGGCTATATATCAAGATTTGTTTAATCTATATAAAAATTCATGTTTATCAATGGCTTGTATAAATTCAGAGGGCTGAAGTTTATTTAAATTATTTGAATTATTTTATAAAGTGCGCAAGAAGTTGCGCACTTTCTACAGGTTAATAACGGCTTGATTAGTAGCGGTAAATAAGCAAGTGGTCTTTATCCAAGTGTGCAACAAGTTGCGCACTTGGATAGATAGGGTTTGTTTTCGATGGCCATGGTGTGTCGTGTTGCAGCGTGATCAAGGGCACATTTCACTGCCGGTGAAAGCAGGTCGTGGGTGGTTTTTACCGCTTGAAACGTGCCTCTGGGTCACCGGGCGGGGAACTGAGTAGCAAATAGGCAGTCTTTAAGGCGGGTAAAGCAAGGTCGCCGCTAGCTTAGGCGGTGACTTTTCTTTATCGTACGCGCCCTCCGAAACTGCTTGAGAACACCACCATGATTGAGTCATCCCTTAGCAAACTGGAACAACTGGTCAGCGACCTGGTTCAGCAAAAGCAAGAACTGCTGGACGCCAACGAACAGCTGAGCGCTGAACTGGCTCTGGCCAAAGACGAAAACGAAAGCCTGCAACTGACCCTGATGGAACAGGAAGAGAAACAAGGCGCAACCGCAGCCCGCATTCAGGCACTGGTTGAGCGCGCGAGCCCTGTCAGCGCATGAGCGTGGACAGAGACGGAGTAAATGTCGTCTCGATTTTGGGTAACGACTACACGATCAAAGCGCCGGAGGGGGAGCAAAAGACCCTGATGGCGGCCACGGTCATGTTGAAAGCCGCCCTGGCCGAAACGAAAAGAAAGTACCCGAGCCTGATCGGGGACAAGCTGTTGGTGCTGGCAGCGCTGAATCTGTGTTCCAAGCAGATTGAGCTGCAACTGAGCCACAAACAGGAACTCGACCGTTATCAAGAGCAAGTCAGCGCCACGGTCGATGTGATTGAGCGGACGTTAGGGCAATCCTGACACTTCGCAATACTCTGTAGTCGCTGCCCAAGGCTGAAGGTCCTGCGGACCTTATCGCAGCCTTCGGCAGCGACTACAGGGAATCAGGCTGTTTTTATCCCGCCATCACTTCGCGAATATCCGCCGCCAGTTCCCGTACCCGTGCCTCTTCGGTGTCCCAGGAACACATGAAACGTGCGCCGCCTTTGCCGATAAAGGTATAGAAGCGCCAGCCCTTGGCGGTCAGCGCAGCCACGGCCGGTTCCGACAGTTGCAGGAACACGCCATTGGCTTCCACGGGGAACATCAGTTCAACCCCCGGAATGTCACTCACCAACTGGCTCAGCAACTGCGCGCAGTGGTTGGCGTGGCGTGAGTGTTTGAGCCATGCGTCGTTTTCCAGCAAGCCCACCCAGGGTGCCGACAAAAAGCGCATCTTCGACGCCAGTTGACCGGCCTGTTTGCAGCGGTAGTCGAAGTCCACCGACAGGGTGTGGTCGAAGAACAGAATCGCTTCACCCACCGCCATGCCATTTTTGGTCCCGCCAAAGCACAGTACATCCACACCGGCTTTCCAGCTCAGCTCTGCGGGCGTGCAGCCGAGGAAGGCGCATGCGTTGGAGAAGCGGGCACCGTCCATGTGCAGCAACAGGCCCAGCTCCTTGCAGGTGTCGCTGATGGCACGAATTTCTTCAGGGCGGTACACGCTGCCGACTTCCGTGGCCTGGGTGATGGTCACCACTCGCGGCTTTGGATAGTGGATGTCTTTGCGCTTGAGGGCGATTTCGCGGATCGATTCGGGGGTGATCTTGCCGTTTTCAGTGCGGGCGATCAGCAGCTTGGAGCCGTTGGAAAAGAATTCAGGCGCGCCGCATTCGTCGGTCTCGACGTGGGCGGTCTCGGAGCAGATCACGCTGTGGAAACTCTGGCACAACGATGACAGGGCCAGGGAGTTGGCCGCAGTACCGTTGAAGGCAAAATAGACTTCGCAGTCGGTTTCGAACAGTTTGCGAAAGTCGTTGGCAGCGCGCAGGGTCCACTCGTCATCGCCATAAGAGCGTTGATGACCGTGGTTGGCCAGTTCCATGGCGGTCCAGACTTCAGGGCAGATACCGGAGTAGTTGTCGCTGGCGAATTGTTGGCTCTTGTCAGTCATTTCCCGGTTCCTTGGTCGAATTGTGTCGTGCACTTTATCCAAGATTTTGTCGGGTGCACAGGCACGACTCAAAGTGCGGAAAACCCTTACAAAAGAATAGCTCAAAGTCCCGTAATAAAAGTGTGGGAGGGGGCTCGCTCGCGGTGGCATCGCCCGGGTTTGCCAGACAAACCGCGCCGCCAGTATCGCGAGCAAGCCCGCTCCTACAGGGTTATGCGAAACCATGTCGTAAACGCACCATTGCGTGGCGTCCATAGGCATTTGATCTGCCTGCGCCAGCTCTACCATCTGGCTCAAAGGGCATACGCCCCACCGAGACCAAAGGCGCGCTGGCGCTGGGAGACACGCAATGTTCAGCAAGCAGGATCAGATCCAGGGTTACGACGATGCCTTGTTAGCGGCCATGAATGCCGAAGATCAGCGCCAGGAAGATCACATCGAGCTGATTGCCTCCGAGAACTACACCAGCCAGCGTGTGATGGAGGCCCAAGGCAGCGGCCTGACCAACAAGTACGCCGAAGGCTATCCGGGCAAGCGCTATTACGGCGGCTGCGAACATGTGGATAAAGTCGAGCAGCTGGCCATCGACCGCGCCAAACAACTGTTCGGCGCCGATTATGCCAACGTGCAACCTCACTCCGGCAGCCAGGCGAATGCGGCCGTGTACCTGGCGTTGCTCAATGCCGGTGACACCGTGCTGGGCATGAGCCTGGCCCACGGCGGGCACTTGACCCACGGCGCCAGCGTCAGCTTCTCCGGCAAGTTGTACAACGCCGTGCAGTACGGCATCGACACCACCACCGGGCTGATCGACTACGACGAAGTAGAACGTCTGGCCGTTGAGCATCAGCCAAAGATGATCATTGCCGGCTTCTCGGCTTACTCCAAATTCCTCGACTTTCCGCGCTTTCGCCAGATTGCCGACAAGGTGGGTGCCTACCTGTTTGTCGACATGGCCCACGTGGCCGGCCTGGTCGCGGCGGGGCTGTACCCCAACCCGCTGCCCTACGCTGACGTGGTCACCACCACCACCCACAAAACCCTGCGCGGCCCCCGCGGCGGGTTGATCCTGGCCAAGTCCAACGAAGCCCTGGAAAAGAAACTCAACTCGGCCGTGTTCCCCGGTGGCCAGGGCGGTCCGCTGATGCATGTGATCGCGGCCAAGGCGGTGTGCTTTAAAGAAGCCCTGGAGCCGGGCTTCAAGACCTATCAAAAGCAGGTCATCGACAACGCTCAGGCGATGGCCGAAGTGTTTATCAAGCGTGGCTTCGACGTGGTCTCGGGCGGCACCGACAACCATCTGTTCCTGCTCAGCCTGATCCGTCAGGGCCTGACCGGCAAAGACGCCGACGCAGCCCTGGGCCGTGCTCATATCACGGTCAATAAAAATGCGGTGCCCAATGACCCGCAATCACCGTTCGTGACGTCGGGCCTGCGCATCGGTACCCCGGCAGTGACCACGCGCGGTTTCAAAGTGGCGCAGTGCACGGAACTGGCGGGCTGGATCTGCGACATCCTCGATCACCTCGGCGATGCCGATATCGAGGCCGACGTGGCACGCCAGGTGACCTCGCTGTGCAAAGACTTCCCGGTTTATCGCTGAGCGCGTTTTTGGAGTAAACCCTATGCAACGGTATTCAGGCTTCGGCCTCTTCAAACACTCCCTCAGCCACCATGAAAACTGGCAGAAGATGTGGCGCACGCCGACCCCTAAAAAGGTCTACGACGTGGTCATCGTCGGCGGTGGCGGCCACGGGCTGGCCACTGCCTACTATCTGGCCAAGGAGCACGGCATCACCAACGTGGCCGTGGTCGAGAAGGGCTGGCTGGGCGGCGGCAACACGGCGCGCAACACCACCATCGTGCGTTCCAACTATTTGTGGGACGAGTCGGCGCACCTGTACGAACACGCGATGAAGCTTTGGGAAGGCTTGTCCCAGGACTTGAACTACAACGTCATGTTCTCCCAGCGCGGTGTCTACAACCTGTGCCATACCTTGCAAGACATACGTGACTCGGAGCGCCGGGTCAGCGCCAACCGCCTCAACGGCGTGGATGGTGAACTGCTTGACGCCAAGCAAGTGGCGGACGAGATCCCGTACCTCGATTGCTCAAAAAAAACCCGTTACCCGATTATAGGCGCCACCGTACAGCGCCGTGGCGGTGTGGCCCGTCACGATGCCGTGGCCTGGGGTTTTGCCCGGGCTGCGGATGCGCTGGGTGTAGACCTGATCCAGCAAACTGAAGTGCTCGGTTTTCGCAAGGAAAACGGCGTGTGCATCGGCGTTGAAACCAGCAAGGGTTTTATCGGTGCCAAGCGCGTAGGCGTGGTGACGGCCGGTAACTCCGGGCACATGGCCCGTCAGGCCGGTTTCCGCCTGCCGATTGAATCCCACCCGCTGCAAGCGCTGGTGTCGGAGCCGATCAAGCCAATCATCGACAGCGTGATCATGTCCAACGCGGTTCACGGCTACATCAGCCAGTCCGACAAGGGCGACCTGGTGATCGGTGCCGGGATCGACGGCTACAACGGCTACGGTCAGCGCGGCTCGTACCCGGTGATCGAGCACACGATTCAGGCCATTGTGGAAATGTTCCCGGTGTTGTCCCGCGTGCGCATGAACCGCCAGTGGGGCGGCATCGTCGACACCACTCCCGATGCTTGCCCGATCATCTCCAAGACCCCGGTGCCGAATCTGTTCTTCAACTGCGGCTGGGGTACGGGTGGCTTCAAGGCCACGCCGGGCTCGGGCAACGTGTTTGCCGCCAGTCTGGCCAAGGGCGAGATGCACCCATTGGCTGCACCGTTTTCCATTGACCGGTTCCACACCGGCGCCCTGATCGACGAACACGGCGCTGCCGCTGTCGCCCACTAACAGGAGAAACACTCATGCTTCATATCTTCTGTCCCCATTGCGGCGAACTGCGCTCCGAAGAGGAATTCCATGCCAGCGGCCAGGCGCACATCCCGCGCCCGCTGGACCCCGCGGCCTGCACCGACGCCGAGTGGGGCGACTACCTGTTCTTTCGCGACAACCCTCGCGGCCTGCACCACGAACTGTGGAACCACGTCGCCGGTTGCCGCCAGTTCTTCAACGCCACGCGCAACACCGTGACCTACGAAATTCTTGAAACCTACCTGATTGGCACCCAGCCGCAGTTCACTGAACAGGCGGCACCACTGATCACCACGGCCACCCGCGAGCAGGGAGAAAAGGTATGAGCCAGACCCATCGCTTGCCTAATGGCGGCCGCGTAGACCGCAGCAAAGTGCTGACCTTTACCTTCAACGGTCAACAATACAAAGGCTACGAGGGCGACAGCCTGGCCGCAGCGCTGCTGGCCAATGGTGTCGACGTCATTGGTCGCAGCTTTAAATATTCCCGGCCTCGGGGCATTTATGCTGCCGGTGCCGAAGAGCCCAACGCGGTGCTGCAGATCGGCGCCACCGAAGCGACCCAGATTCCTAACGTGCGCGCTACGCAGCAGGCGTTGTACCAGGGCCTGGTTGCCACCAGCACCAACGGCTGGCCCAACGTCAACAATGATGTGATGGGGATCCTGGGCAAGGTTGGCGGCAAGCTGATGCCGCCGGGCTTCTACTACAAAACGTTCATGTACCCGCAATCGTTCTGGATGACGTACGAGAAGTACATCCGCAAGGCGGCAGGCCTGGGCCGTTCGCCGACCCAGAACGACCCCGACACCTACGACTACATGAACCATCACTGCGACGTACTGATCGTCGGCGCAGGGCCTTCAGGCCTGGCGGCGGCACTGGCTGCAGCACGCAGCGGCGCGCGGGTGATCGTGGCCGATGAGCAGGAAGAGTTTGGCGGCAGCCTGCTCGACAGCCGCGAAAGCCTGGACGGCAAACCGGCGATGGAATGGGTTGCTAAAGTCATCGCTGAACTCAAGGCATTGCCGGGCGTGACGCTTTTGCCTCGGGCGACAGTCAACGGCTATCACGACCACAACTTCCTGACCATCCACGAGCGCCTCACCGACCATCTGGGTGATCGCGCACCGATTGGCCAGGTTCGTCAGCGCATTCACCGGGTTCGGGCCAAGCGTGTAGTCCTGGCGACCGGCGCCTGCGAGCGGCCATTGGTGTACGGCAACAACGACGTGCCGGGCAATATGCTGGCGGGCGCAGTGTCGACTTACGTGCGCCGTTACGGCGTGGCACCGGGTAAAAAACTGGTGCTCAGTACCAACAATGACCACGCCTACCGCGTTGCGCTGGACTGGATCGATGCAGGCCAGCAAGTGGTGGCTGTCGCCGATGCGCGCAGCAACCCTCGCGGCGCACTGGTAGAAGCGGCGCGGGCCAAGGGCATCCGTATTCTGACCGCCAGCGCGGTGATCGAAACCCGTGGCAGCAAACACGTGACCGGTGCCCGTGTGGCCGCGATTGACCTTAAAACCAACAGTGTCGCCAGCCCCGGCGAATGGCTGGAATGCGATCTGGTTGCCACTTCGGGCGGTTACAGCCCGGTGGTGCATCTGGCCTCGCACCTGGGCGGCAAACCCACCTGGCGCGAAGATATTCTGGGTTTCGTACCCGGCGAAGCACCGCAAAAACGTGTGTGCGTGGGCGGCATCAACGGTGTCTACGGGCTGGGCGACAGCCTGGCCGATGGGTTCGAAGGGGGCGTGCGTGCTGCCAGCGAAGCCGGCTTCAAAGCGGTAGAGGGCGTGTTGCCCAAAGCCCTGAACCAGCACCAGGAGCCAACACTGGCACTGTTTCACGTGCCCCATGAAAAGGGCACTGCACGGGCGCCCAAACAATTTGTCGACCTGCAGAACGACGTCACCGCCGCGGCCATCGAACTGGCAACCCGTGAAGGTTTCGAGTCGGTCGAACACGTAAAACGCTACACCGCGCTGGGCTTCGGTACCGATCAGGGCAAGCTGGGCAACGTCAACGGGCTGGCCATCGCCGCACGCTCGCTGAATGTAACCATCCCGCAGATGGGCACCACCATGTTCCGCCCCAACTACACGCCGGTGACGTTCGGCGCCGTGGCGGGTCGCCATTGCGGGCATATTTTCGAACCGGTGCGTTACACCGCGCTGCAAGCCTGGCACGTCAAGCAGGGTGCCGAGTTTGAAGATGTGGGCCAATGGAAGCGTCCGTGGTACTTCCCGCGTCATGGCGAAGACCTGCACACAGCGGTCAAGCGCGAGTGCCAGGCGGTGCGTGACAGCGTCGGTATTCTCGATGCCTCCACCCTGGGCAAAATCGACATTCAGGGCCCGGATGCGCGGGAATTCCTTAACCGCATTTACACCAACGCCTGGACCAAGCTCGATGTGGGCAAGGCTCGCTACGGCCTGATGTGCAAAGAAGACGGCATGGTGTTCGACGACGGCGTAACGGCCTGTCTGGCCGACAATCACTTTGTCATGACCACCACCACCGGTGGCGCAGCACGGGTACTGCAATGGCTGGAAATCTACCAGCAGACCGAATGGCCTGAACTGAAGGTGTACTTCACTTCCGTGACCGACCACTACGCGACGCTGACCCTGTCCGGGCCCAACAGCCGCAAGCTGCTGAGCGAAGTCACGGATATCGATCTGGACCGTGAAGCGTTCCCGTTCATGACCTGGAAAGAAGGGCTGGTAGGCGGTGTTCCGGCGCGGGTGTTCCGCATCTCGTTTACGGGTGAGCTGTCGTACGAGGTCAATATCCAGGCGGACTACGCGATGGGCGTGCTGGAAAAAATCGTCGAGGCGGGCAAGCAATACAACCTCACCCCCTATGGCACCGAGACCATGCACGTGCTGCGGGCCGAGAAGGGTTTCATCATTGTCGGCCAGGACACCGACGGGTCCATGACCCCGGACGACTTGAACATGGGCTGGTGTGTGGGTCGTACCAAGCCGTTCTCGTGGCTCGGCTGGCGTGGCATGAACCGCGAAGACTGCGTGCGTGAACAACGCAAACAGCTGGTGGGCCTCAAGCCGGTAGATCCGACCAAGTGGCTGCCTGAGGGCGCGCAGCTGGTGTTCGATCCCAAGCAGGCAATCCCGATGACGATGGTGGGTCACGTGACCTCCAGCTATGCCCACAACTCACTGGGTTATTCGTTTGCAATGGGTGTGGTCAAGGGCGGCTTGAAGCGCATCGGCGAACGTGTGTTTTCGCCCCAGGCCGACGGCAGCGTGATCGAGGCTGAAATCGTGTCTTCGGTGTTCTTCGACCCGAAAGGCGAGCGCCAGAATATTTGAGTGACACCTGTGGCAGCGGGCTTGCCCGCGATGACGGCAGACCAAACTACACAGAATTGAGCGGGTGACCCATGACCACAGCCAACGTATACCAACAGCGCCCGGACTCGGGCGCCAAAGCCGAGTCATCGTTACACCAGGCCAATCTCGCGGGCCTGATCGGCAAGGGCCGCAAAAACCCTGGCGTGACCGTGCGCGAGAAGAAACTGCTGGGCCATTTGACCCTTCGCGGCGACGCCAAAGACCCGGCCTTTGCCGAAGGCGTGCACAAGGCCCTGGGCCTGGAATTGCCGGTGGCCCTGAGCCTGGTGGCCAAAGACGAGACATCGTTGCAATGGATGGGGCCGGATGAGTGGTTGCTGATCGTACCCGGAGGCCAGGAATTCGCCGTGGAGCAAGCGTTGCGTGCAGCACTGGTCGGGCTGCATATCTCGGTGGTCAACGTCAGCGGCGGGCAACAACTGCTGGAACTGAGCGGGCCAAAGGTGCGCGAAGTGCTGATGAAGTCCACCAGCTATGACGTCCATCCGGACAACTTCCCGGTGGGCAAGGCGGTGGGCACCGTGTTCGCCAAGTCGCAGCTGGTGATTCGCCACACGGCTGAAGACACATGGGAGCTGCTTATCCGCCGCAGCTTTTCGGACTACTGGTGGTTATGGTTGCAGGATGCAGCAGCGGAGTACGGGCTGAACGTCGAAGCGTAAATATGATCCTGCCTGCGCCTCTGTGGGAGCGGGCTTGCTCGCGATTGCAGCACCACGGTCATCCGGATGTACCGTGTTGTTTGCAGCGCGAGCAAGCCCGCTCCCACACAGGTCGTGTGCGTTCCAATACCCATCAAGGAGCACCCCATGAGCCGCGCGCCCGATACCTGGATTCTCACCGCGGACTGCCCGAGCCTGCTGGGCACGGTGGATGCGGTCACGCGTTATCTGTTCGAGCACAGTTGCTACGTCACCGAGCACCATTCCTTCGACGATCAGCGCTCGGCGCGATTCTTTATTCGCGTGGAGTTTCGTCAGCCCGACGGGTTTGACGAGCACGCCTTTCGCGCAGGCCTGGCCGAGCGTGGCCAGGCGTTCGACATGACGTTCGAACTGACGCCACCCCATCACCGGCCCAAAGTGCTGATCATGGTGTCCAAGGCCGATCACTGCCTCAACGACCTGCTCTATCGCCAGCGCATCGGCCAGTTGTCGATGGACGTGGTGGCCGTGGTGTCAAATCACCCCGACCTGGAGCCGCTGGCAAGCTGGCACGGCATCCCTTACCACCACTTCGCTCTGGACCCGCTCAACAAACCGGCGCAAGAAGCAAAGGTGTGGCAGGTGGTCGAAGACACTGGCGCCGAACTGGTGATCCTCGCCCGTTACATGCAAGTGCTGTCTCCTGAGCTGTGTCGCAAGCTCGACGGCAAGGCGATCAATATTCACCACTCCCTGCTGCCCGGTTTCAAGGGCGCCAAGCCCTACCACCAGGCCTACGAAAAGGGCGTCAAGCTGGTGGGCGCTACGGCGCACTACATCAATAACGACCTGGACGAAGGCCCGATCATTGCCCAGGGCGTGGAAGTGGTCGACCACAGCCACTATCCCGAAGACCTGATCGCCAAGGGCCGCGACATCGAGGCCCAGACGCTGGCTCGCGGTGTGGGCTATCACATAGAGCGGCGCGTTTTCCTAAATGGAGGTCGTACGGTGGTGCTGTAGGGGCGCGGCACGTTCTAAGCTGGCTGCAGCAAGTAATCTCTCCAATAACAACAAGGGTGAATACGATGGCTGACAATCGCGGTGTGGTGTACCTGGGCAATGGCCAGGTTGAAGTGCAAAGCATTCCTTTCCCGAAGATGCAAAACCCTCAAGGCAAGCCCATCCACCACGGCGTGATCCTGCGTGTGGTATCGACCAACATCTGTGGCTCCGATCAGCATATGGTGCGTGGCCGTACCACGGCGCAAACCGGGCTGGTGCTGGGCCATGAGATCACGGGCGAGGTGATCGAGGCCGGGCGCGATGTGGAGCATCTGAAAGTCGGCGACCTGGTATCGGTGCCGTTCAACGTGGCGTGCGGGCGTTGCCGCAGTTGCAAGGAGCAAAACACCGGCGTCTGTCTGACCGTCAACCCGGCCCGTCCCGGCGGTGCCTATGGGTATGTGGACATGGGCGATTGGGTCGGCGGTCAGGCTGAATATGTATTGGTGCCTTATGCCGATTTCAACCTGCTCAAGCTGCCTTATCGTGACGCGTCGATGGAAAAGATTCGTGACCTGACGTGCCTCTCCGACATCCTGCCCACCGGCTATCACGGTGCTGTCACCGCAGGTGTTGGCCCCGGCAGTACGGTCTATATCGCAGGCGCCGGCCCCGTAGGCCTGGCCGCGGCGGCTTCGGCGCGTTTGCTGGGCGCTGCGGTCGTGATCGTGGGTGACGTGAATCCGATTCGCCTGGCTCACGCCAAGGCACAGGGGTTTGAAATTGCCGACCTGTCCAAAGACACGCCCTTGCACGAACAGATTGCCGAGCTGCTGGGCGAGCCGGAAGTGGATTGCGCCGTCGATGCCGTGGGCTTTGAAGCCCGGGGTCACGGGCATGACGGGGTGAAACACGAGGCGCCGGCCACGGTGCTCAACTCACTGATGGGCGTGGTGCGGGTGGCGGGCAAAATCGGTATTCCGGGGCTGTACGTCACCGAAGATCCGGGTGCCGTCGATGCAGCCGCGAAAATGGGCAGCCTGAGCATCCGCTTTGGTCTGGGCTGGGCCAAATCCCACAGCTTCCATACCGGGCAAACGCCGGTCATGAAATACAACCGCCAACTGATGCAGGCCATCATGTGGGACCGGATCAAGATCGCCGATATCGTGGGCGTTGAGGTGATCAGCCTGGACGAGGCACCACGGGGCTATGGCGAGTTCGATGCCGGTGTGCCGAAGAAGTTTGTGATCGATCCGCACCGGATGTTCAGCAAGGCTTAAAAACCACAACTGACTGTGTAGTCGCTGCCGCAGGCTGCGATGGATTGCGCAGCGATCCTGCCTTGAAGGGCCTGAGGCCCTTATCGCAGCCTGCGGCAGCGACTACAGGTTGGTTTACAGTGTCGCCAGCGGCCCCTGATACAACACGGGGCCGGTTGGCTGCCCGGTTGGTGAGCCGCCCTGCGGCTCAAGACTCACCGCCAGTACCACCGGAACCCTGATCAATTGCTGCTGGCTCTGGCTCAGGGCTATCCGACCATCGCCATCCGCGGGGATCAGCCCCAGGGACACCGGTTTGCCCTCAACCGGAATCGCCCACAATTCCAGACTGCGTCCTGCCTCAACCGCGCTCAGCTCAAGCGGTCGAACCTTCAGGTAATCGGCGTGGGCCTCGATCCTCAGGCCGGGCTGAGCGGTGCCGCTGAGCAGGGTTGCCTTGTACTGGACGCTGTCGTGGTTGTAGAGCAGGCCCACGGTCAAGGCGACCAGCAACGAACAGGCAACCGCACCCAACCGCAGCCAGTTCCAGAACGCACGCTTTGGCGGTACATGGAGTGTTTGCGGTTCAATGCGCGCCACGATGGCGTGCCACACGTGCTCGGGCACGGGTTGCTCGATCAGGGGCTCGGTCAGTTGGGTGAGGTGGTTCTGCCAGTGGGCCAGCTCGCTACGCAGGTCGGTATCGTCCAGCAGCAGGTTTTCGAAACGTTTGCGGGCGGTGGGCGGCATCAGGCCGATGGCGTAATCGGCGGCCAGCGCACGGCGCCGTTCAGGGGTTTGATAGTTCATGATTCAAGGCACCTGCGCAGCCGCTCCATGCCCCGGCGGATCCAGGATTTGACCGACCCCAGCGGTGCATCAAGGGTGTGCGCCAGTTCGCTGGCACTCAGCCCCTGAAAATAGGCGATGGTGATGCTCTGGCGCTGCATGCCTTCCAGTCGTTCAAGGCAATGGCCAAGGGCGCTGGCCGCCCGGGCGCTGTCCAGTTGCTCATGGGCGCTGGGGCTCTCATCGGCCAAGGTGTCTTGCTGCAGGTCACTCAAGGGCAGTTCGCGATGTTTGCGCAGCTGGTCGATGGCCAGGTTGCGAGTGATGGTGATCATCCAGGTCAGGGGGGCCGACAAGTGAGCTTCATAACGGGAGGCGTTGTGCCAGATGCGCACAAAGCTTTCCTGTACCACGTCTTGCGCCAGGTCGCTGCGGCCCATGCAGCGCAGTGCCACGCTGTGCAGGCGCGGCGCCACGGTTCGGTAGAGGGTTTCGAAGGCGCGGCGATTGCCCAGTGAACATTGGGCCAAGAGCGTTGCAAGGTCATCGGCATCGGTAATTAAAATAGCCACTCTCCCGTCAAACACAGTCAGGGCATCAGACCAGTCGTCGGTTGAGGTTAGTTCAGGCTGTGTGGTTGTTCCAATCATGTGGCACCTCTGTGTCCTGTATACGCAGGCAAGGGCACAGCGGATGCAGCGGTTTTCAATTAAGATTGCGGCCCGTTTGATCCGATAGTGGCACCTGGGAACATCTGCTGGGGTTTTGGGTCATAGACATAGTTTTACCGCTCTATTGCAGGCGGTTTTTTGGTTCTGGAGGTTGAAGCGATGAATAAGTTGAGCGGCGTGGCACTGGCAACATTGATGACCGTGGCAGCGAGCCCGGTGTTTGCAGGTTTCAGCCTGAGCGACGTGGCCAACGTGGCGGCGCAAGTGCAGGGTGCCAACGGCAATGGCGCGACCACCGACAAGTCGGCGCAAGCGGTGCAAATGCTGACCAAAGTCAACGAGCTGGGTGTAAAGCCTGAGCAGGCGGCGGGCGGTATCGGCGCGATGTTGAGCCTGGCGAAAAACCAGCTGACCTCCAGCGACTATTCCGAACTGACCCAGCAAGTGCCGGGCGTCAACAAACTGGCTGGCGCCGGTGCACTGGGCCAGTTGAGCCAGTTGGGCGGCCTGCTGGGCAAATCCAGTGGCGTGTCCGAGACCGCGACCAGCGCCGTCAGCAACGTGGCCAACACCGACCAGTTGAACAGTGCATTCACAGCCCTGGGCATGCAGGACGGCATGGTTGCCAAGTTTGCCCCGGTATTGCTGGAGTACTTCAAGGGCCAGAACGTCAGCACTTCGCTGCTGAGCAAGCTGGGCAGCGCCTGGGGCGTTTAAGGCTGGCAACTTTCACACCGTATTCTCTTTAAAAGGAAGTGCCCGCATGAGGTCTGTTTTTGTGTTGCTGTCTGTATTGGCGTTGCCGGTGATGGCGGCCGAGCCGACCCTGTACGGGCGTTACGAATACATCAAGTTGCCGGAAATTGGTGAAACCCTCAAAGCCAAGATGGACACCGGTGCCCTGACGGCGTCGCTGTCGGCCAAGAACATTCAGACCTTTACCCGTGATGGTGACGAGTGGGTCCGCTTCCAACTGGCGACCGAAGGCGCGAGCAGCAAGGTGTACGAGCATAAAGTGGCGCGCATCAGCAAAATCAAGAGCCGCGCCGATGAAGATGATGAGAAAGAAGTCCCCGAAAGTGCCAAGCGCCCGGTGGTCGACCTGGAGATGTGCCTGGGTAACGTCAAGCGCACCGTGGAGGTCAACCTCACCGATCGCAGCAGCTTCAACTATCCGTTGCTGATCGGCGCCAAGGCGCTGCGCGAGTTTGGTGCCGCGGTGAACCCGGCCCGTCGTTACACGGCAGACAAGCCCGATTGCTGATTTAGGTGGGAGCGGGCTTGCTCGCGATGGTATCGACGCGCTTTAACTGCAAGACCGAGTCGATTGCATCGCAGGCAAGCCAGATCCCGCCTGCTCAGCGCTTGAGCAAACCGCGCACACTGATCCACACCGGGATCCCCAGCCCGATCCAGCTCAAGATGTCCCACGCGCCGTCACCCAGTAGCGCGCTGAACAATCCGGTCACGCTCACAAGCCCAATGGCCAGCGGGATGGAAAACACCTTCCAGAAGTTCGACTGACGCGGCCTCATCGAGCGTTCTCCCTGGCCGCACGTCGACGCACCCACCACAGGTACAAGCCGCTGGCGAGCACCACGATGGTCAGCAGGTCGAGGGCTGCCCAGAGGACTTTCATCGGCATGCCGCCGTAGTCGCCAAAGTGCAGCGGCTGGGACATGCCCATCGCATCCATGTACCACGGCCGTCCGGCCACTGCAGTGACGGCCAGGGTGCTGGCATCGATCAATACCGGTGTCAGCAGGTGCGAGGTCAGGTGCGTGCTGCCTTTCATGAACACGGCGTAATGGTGTTCGCTGGAGAAGCGTGTGCCGGGGAAGGCGATAAAGTCCGGGCGCATGTCGGGCGCGGCTTTTGCGGCGATCTCCAGCAGTTGGCTGGCCGGGGCGAGACGGGTCAGGGGCGGGGCCTCGCGGTAGGGTTCGATCATGGCGCTGAGGCTGTCATTGCGCCAGGCGGCGATGATCAGGTCGGCGCAGGCGCTGATCACGCCGGTCACGCCCACCACCAGGGCCCAGGTCAGGGTCACGGCGCCAAGCAGGTTGTGCAGGTCGAGCCAGCGCAAGCGGGTGGACTTGTCGGTGCGCACCGTCGCGAATTCGTGGCGGCGCATGAAGGGTAGATACAGCACCGTGCCGGAGATGATCGCCAGCACAAACAGCAGACCCATGAAGGCCAGCAGCAGCTTGCCGGGCAGCCCGGCGAACATGTCTACGTGAAGGCGCAGCATGACCATCATGATCCCGCCATTGGCTGACGGAACCTCTATGGCCTCGCCGGTGCGCGCATCGAGCATAAAGGTGTGGGACGAGTTGGGCTCGGTGCCCGCGGTGGCCGCCATGATCGTGAGGACGGCATTGGGTTCGTCTTCTTCCCAGCCGAAGTACTGCATGACCTCGCCAGGCCGATGAGCTTCGGCGGCGCGTACCAGTTGTTGCAGGTCGAGCGTCGGGGTGTCGGAGGGCAGTTCCTTGACCTGCGGCGCATCGCCCAGCAGGTGGTCGATTTCATGGTGAAAAATCAACGGCAAACCGGTCAGAGCCAGCATCAGCAAAAACGCGGTGCAAATCAGGCTGGTCCAGGTGTGGACAAAGGACCAGCGGCGGATGGTTTTGCTTTTCATGAAAATCCTGAATGCGTAAACCCTCTGTGGGAGCGGGCAAGCCCATTCCCACAGGAGTCAGGTGTCCCTTGGCGGGTTACCACTTGTAGTTGACGCTGGCCATTACGTTGCGGCGATCGCCGTAGTAGCAGTAGAAACCGTCGCAGGTCGACAGGTATTCCTTGTCGAATACGTTGTTGGCATTAACCGAGACCGTGGCACCCTTGAGCGTTTTACTGACCTTGGAGAGGTCGTAATGCACGGCTGCGTCGTAGACGGTGTAAGCATCGGTGTGCCCGTAGGAAGCATCCGGCACATAGGCCATGCTGCCGATCGCAATGTTGTCGGTTTCACCAATGTAGCGAGCGCCAAAGCCCACGCCGAAGCCATCCAGCACGCCTTTGTGCCAGGTGTAGTCAGCCCAGATGGACGCCTGATGTTCAGGCGTCAGTGGCAGTGGACGGTTCTTGTCCAGCGGGTCGGACACCTTGGTCATTTTGGTGTTGGCGTAGGTGTAGGCGGCTGTCAGCTTCAGGTTGTCGTTGACGTTGCCCACGGCCTCCAGTTCTACACCGCGTACGTTGGCTTCACCCAGTGGTCGGCTGACACCCAGGGTATCGCTGAGCACAATGTTTTTGCGGGTCAGGTCATACACGGCTGCCGTGAACAGCATCTCGGTGCCGGGTGGCTGGTACTTGAGACCCACTTCGTATTGCTTGCCTGTGCCGGGTTTGAAGGCCTTGCCGCCAAAGCCACCCGGCTCGGCCTGGAACGATTCGGCATAGGAAACGTAAGGTGTGAAGCCTGAATCGAACACATAGCTCAGCGCGGCATTGCCGGTGAAAGCGCTGTCGTCACGTTTGTCGCGAGCGTTGTTTTCGTTGTAGAACGTGGTGTCGGTGTGCAGCCAGTCCTGGCGTCCGCCCAGGGTCAAACGCCAGTTATCCAGCGCCATCTGGTCTTGCAGGTAGAGGCCGGTATCACGGGTTTTCTGGTTGTAGTCGTTATAGGCGGTGTATTGGACGTTGCTGAAGTCTTGCCCGTAGATCGGGTTGATTATGTTGCTGGCCGGGGCAGCGCCGTATTGCCATTTATAGTTGGTGTTGACGCGCTGGTGGTCGAGCCCGATCAGTACCGTGTGCTTGAGGGTGCCGGTGTTGAAGTCCGCCTGGAAGTTGTTATCCACGGCGAATTGACTGATGTCCTCGTTCACGATGTTGGCGCCGCGCTGCAGAGTGCCGTCGTCGGCAACCGAACCGTAATAACCGCCTGCCGTGATGCCCTGGAAGGACAGATCACTTTTGGTGTAGCGCAGGTTCTGGCGGAACTGCCACACATCATCAAAACGGTGCTCAAAGGCGTAGCCGAGTGCGTAGTAGGTTTTGTCGTAGAACTCCCACTTTGGATCACCCAGGTTCTCGTGAAACTTCACCTTGCCCGCTGGTGAGTCCACTTTGGTGCCCTGGATCGGCAAGAACTGGCTGGTGATGCCGGTGTCGTCACGATTGAACTGGCTGAGGAACGTCAGCTTGGTGTCTTCGTTGATGTTCCAGGTCAGGCTGGGCGCGATGTTGTAGCGTTTGTCTTCGTTATGATCGATTGCAGTGTTGCTGTCGCGTACCACGCCGCTGACTCGATACAAGAATTGCCCTTCATCATCAATCGGGCCGGTGCTGTCGAAGCTGATCTGCTTGCGCTGGTAGCTGCCGACTTGTACCTGCACTTCATGGCTTGGGGTGTCTTGCGGGCGACGGCTGACCATGTCCAGCAAGCCGCCAGCAGGTGTCTGGCCGTAAACCGATGATGCCGGGCCACGGAGCAGGGCTACGCGCTCCAGGTCCCAGGTTTCCAGCTTGGGCATGGTGTAGGAACCCTTGGGCAGCGGCAGGCCGTCCAGAAACTGGGTCGGTTCAAAACCACGTACCTTCAGCCACTCCGAGCGGCTGTCGCTGCCGTAACTGCTGGCCGTAACGCCGGGCATATAGCGCACCGCGTCATCCAGGTTCTGCACTGCCCTGTCCTGCATCTGGCTGCGTGTGGCAACGGAGATGGAGCGCGGAGCTTCTGCCAAAGAGGTATCGGTTTTGGTGCCCGACGCTGTGCGCTGGGCCAGGTAGCCATCAACCGGGCCCCAGGCGCTTTCGTAATTGCCCTGGCCAGAGATAGTCGTTGCCTCCAGGGCCAACGCACCCAGGGGGATTTCGATCAGTGTGAAGCTGCCAGCAGTGCCGGGCACCAGCTGCAACCCGCTCCCCTGCAATGCTTCACGCAATGCAGTCGTGGCCTCGAACGTACCTTTGACCGGCGCCGAAGTTTTGCCCGCCAGCAAGGACGAGTCGATGGCCAGGGTGATGCCGGCCTGGCTGGCAATCTGATTCAGGGTGGCCGCCAAGGGTCCGGCGGGCAGGTTGTAGCTGCGCGCAGACGATGCCTGCTCGCCAGCAACCAGAACGGTACTGGTCAACGGGGCGCAGAGGGCGATGGCGATGGCTAACAGGCTGGGGCGCAACAACGTGTCGAGGGAGCGGGACATTCGGCGGGTTCCTGAATGGAAATGTTTCTGATGCCTCTCTGCCGGATGAGAGTTGAAAAGTGATAGGGCTGATTGAAAATAATTTAGATTCAGTTCGCCGACGGCTTGGCGCTGACGGTGATCCACCACGGGGTACGTTGCTCGATACGCACTGGCAAGGTCGGCAGCAAGGCATTGAGCGACCGTTCGATGTTGTTCAGTGGAAAGCTGCCGGTGATGCGCAGGTCGGCGACTTCGGGGCCTACGCCCAGATGGCCGACGTGATAGCGACTGAGTTCGCTGACCATGTCGGCCAGGCGCACGTTGTCCAGCACCAGCATGCCCCGCGTCCAGGCGTCTGCCCCCGGGCTGAGGGTGAGCATCTGGCCCAGGCGGTCGCGGCGCATCAGGACCTGCTGGCCTTCGCTATAGATGATGTGGTCTGCGCTGTTCTCAGGGTGTGCTTCGACTCGCGATTGCAGCACGCTCAGGCGCGTGCCGTCGTCTTCGCGCTTGACCATGAACCGTGTGCCCAGTGCGCGCAGGCTGCCGTCGCGGGTTTGCACGATAAACGGTCGAGGGTCGCCATGGCCGGTCTCAACCATGATCTCGCCTTCCTGCAGGATGATGCGTCGGGTCGTTTCATCAAACTGCACATCGACTGCGCTGTGGGTGTTGAGGTTGAGCAGCGTGCCATCGGCCAGGCGCAACTGGCGTTGTTCGCCGGTGGCGGTGCGCTGGTCGGCCATCCAGTAATCAATGGGCAGGTAGTTTTTACCGGCGAACAAGGCCAGCCCACATACCAGCGCGATACTGGCCAGGCCACTGCCGATTTTGCGCACCTGTCCCTGTGCGCCGTTGCGGGCATTGAGCAAGGCGTTGCGCGCCGGGATGCTGGTAGTGCTGAAGCGCTGATCGAGCATGCCCAGTTGCAGCCACGCGCGGGCGTGTTCTTCGCTGGCGCTGTACCACTTGGCAAATTCGGCCTGCTCCACGGCACTGCCGCTGCCGCAATCCAGGCACAACTGCCAGGCGATGGCGGCGTCCAGCACCTGAGAGGAAACCGGTTTGGTGTTGGCCTGGCTCATGTCGGTTCGCCATACAAGGCGATATAGCACTGGCGGATGCCCTGGGCCAGATACTGGCGTACGCGGGGCACAGACACGCCAAGGCGTTCGGCGATTTCAGCGTGGGTCAGGCCATCCAGACGGCTGTGAAGGAAGGCTGCACGGGACTTGCTCGACAGCTTGCCCAGCAGGCGATCGATGGCCCTGAGGTCTTCAAGGATCAGGTGCTGGGCTTCGGGTGAGGGGTGTTCGGCCTCGGGGATCAGCATCAGCTCGTTGAGCCAGGCCTGCTCCAGTGCCGCGCGGCGAAAATAGTCGAACAGCAGGCCCTTGGCGATGGCCGCCAGCAATGCCCGTGGTTCGCGGGGGGCTTGCAGTCCTGGGCGGCCGAGCAGGCGCACAAAAGTGTCCTGACTCAGGTCTTCGGCCCGCTGCGGGCAGGCCACGTTACGCCGCAACCACGCCAGCAGCCAGCCGCGATGGTCGCGATAAAGCGCTCCAACCAGCTCACTGTGTGGGTTTTGGACTGACGACAAAGACATCACCGACGGCAAGTTTTAACTAACGATAATTATTCGCGATTGTGTCAGAGGGAATGGTCCTACGCAATTGACGCTCATCGGATGGCAGACCGGGAGGGGTAAAAACCATTTTTTGTGGGAGCAGGCTTGCTCGCGATGAAATCGCTGCAGTGTGTCTGATGGACCGGGTTGTTTGAATCGCGAGCAAGCCCGCTCCCACAGATTAAAAACCGTGCATCTGCTTGCGCCGTTGCCACTGGTTCAGCCGCTGTTGCAGGGCCTGGGGGGTGTCGATGCCTTGGGTGCGGGCACGGCTGAACAGGATCAACGCCAGTTCGGCGGTGGCCAGGGCATCTGCGCTGGCGTTGTGGCGGTCTTCGACCTGCAGGTTGAAGTGGTTGATCCATTGATCAAGTCCGGCTTCGCGCAGATTCACCTGGGGACAAAGCATGGGTGCCAGTGCCGCCACATCCAGAAACGGATGCTGCAAGCGGTAGCCCAGGCTGTCCTTGAGGGCACGGGCGAGCATGTGCTGGTCAAACGGCGCATGGAACGCCAGCACCGGGCTGTCGCCAACAAAATCCATGAAGTCGAGCAGGGCATCGACCGGGTCGCTGCCTGCGGCAATGGCGGCAGGCCCCAGCTCATGGAGCAACATGCTGGGGCTCAAGGGGTTGTCGGGGCGCAGCAGGGTGCGTTCAAACCCCTGGCTGAAGTCAATGGCGCCGTCCTCAATGACCACCGCACCGATCGACAGCACTTGGTCGCGATTGAGGTTCAGGCCGGTGGTTTCCAGATCGACCACCACCCAGCGTTGCGTGCGCATGGGTGTCTCGCTCAACCCGCAGGCGGTCGGCAGTCGCAGCAGGCGCTGATGCTGCTCAAGGCTGAGCACCGGTTTTTTGCGTGGCAACAACCATGACAGCAGGCTCATAGCTGATACCGCAGGGCCAGGCTGCTTTGCAGGCGCTGGGCCTGGCGCAGGGCTTCACGCAGGATGCGTCGGTCCAGCTGGTTGAGGCTGTCAGGGTCGACGCGGTTGGAGTACGCACGGTTTTCCCGGGTTTGCAGCTGGTGCTGCTGCATGCGGGTTTGCTGGATGAAGTGATAGGCCTCTTCATAGGCGGCCCCGTCCAGTGGCTCGATCACGTGCAGGGTGACCAGCTGGCGCAGACGTTCCAGGGTATTGTTGGCTTCGACCCCGTTGGCCAGCGCCAGCAAGCGCGCGCCGTCAACGAAAGGCGTGAGGCCCTGGATCTTGAGGTCGAGGGTGGCCTTGTCGCCGCCTTTGCGTTCCAGCACAAACTCACGAAAGCGCCCCACGGGCGGGCGATGACGCAGTGCGTTGTCGGCCATCATGCGCTGGAACAGACGGTTGTCGGCGACCTGTCCAAGCATGCCGCGGCGCAGTTGCTCACAGCCCTGTTCATCGCCCCAGACCACCCGCAGGTCGAAATAAATGGTGGAGGCCAGCAGGTTTTCAGGGGTGGCTTCGCGGATAAATGCGGCAAAACGGCGGGCCCACTCGGCGCGTGACAGGCACAGGTCGGGGTTGCCGGCCATGATGTTGCCCTTGCACAGGGTGAAGCCGCAGGCTGCCAAGTGCTGGTTGATCTGCTGGGCGATGGGTAGCAGGCGCTGGCGAATCTCGGCGGCCTGGGCGTCATCCCTGGCCTCGAACAGAATGCCGTTGTCCTGGTCGGTGTGCAGGGTTTGCTCGCGTCGGCCTTCACTGCCAAAACACAGCCAGGTAAACGGTACGCCGGGGTCGCCCTTGTCAGCCAGCACCAGTTCGATTACCCGGCATACGGTGTGGTCGTTGAGCTGGGTGATGATGTGGGTGATCTGCGTGGAGGACGCACCGTGGGCCAGCATGCGCTCCACCAGTTGGCCGATTTCACCGCGCAGGTTGATCAGGGTATCCAGCCGTGGCGCGTGGCGGATGGTGCGCGCCAGATGGACCAGATCGACCCGTTGCAGAGAGAACAGATCGCGTTCGGACACCACGCCACACAGGCGCTGGTCCTTGACCAGGCACACGTGGGCAATGTGCCGTTCAGTCATGGCGATGGCGGCGTCGAAGGCGCTGTTATCCGGGCTCAGGTAGAACGGGTCGGGTGTCATGTGCAGTTCGATGGCTTGCGCAAAATCCTCAATGCCATTGGCCACCACCTGACGCAGGTCGCGCAGGGTGAAAATCCCCAGGGGCGATTTGTGTTCGTCGACGATCACAATGCTGCCCACTTGCTGTTCGTGCATCAGCCGTACGGCTTCGCGCAGCGAGACGGTGGGCGCACAGGTCACAGGGTGGCGCATGGCCAGTTCGCCCAGGCGGGTATTGAGCGAGTATTGGGTGCCCAGGGTTTCAGCCGCTTTTTGCTGAACCTGCTGATTGACCTTGTCGAGCAGGCTGCTGACGCCACGCAGGGCAAAGTCGCGGAACTCGTCGGACAGGCCAAACAGTTTGATAAATGCGAGTTTGTTCAGTTGCAGGCAAAACGTGTCTTCGGCGGCGCGGTGTTCAGTGCGGGTGGCGCGCTCGCCCAGCAAGGCGGCAAGCGGGAAGCACTCGCCAGCGGTGATCTCGAAGGTGGTCTGGGCTTCTTCGCGGCCCACGTGGGTGCGCTCGCCCACCACACGGCCCTGCTTGACGATATAGAAGTGTTCCACCGGGCCGTCGGTCGGTCGGATGATGCTTTCGCCGGGGGCATAGAAGCGCAGTTGGCACTGCTCGACCAGATACGCCAGGTGAGTGTTTTCCATTTGGTTAAAGGGCGGGAATCGCTGCAAAAACTGCATGGTGCCGTGAATGTTCTGTAGCACCGCGGTTTTCCCTGCCTGGAGAAACGCATCCGATTTACTCATTACTGATACCGCGTTGTTGGTGGTTAACCGTTGTTGTTATGACCGGACAGGGCTTCGCCCCATGGCGTACTTCTATCCCTCATGCTCGGCGGTCTGCACGCGGGTGCCCATTGGACGTAAGTCTATGGGGCCAGGGTTCTGAGACGGCTTTCAAAAAGGCGGACAGGTTTTTGTACATTATTTGTACTGCAAGGCTTGGAAATGCGAATGGCTAAGTGCACATTGGCGGATGGTCAGGGATAACCGACTACGCTCTTAGGATATTTCGCCGACAAGTTTGCTTTAGAGAAACATATGACTGAGCACGACATTTTGACTGACGCCGAACGTGAGGCCTTGAAAGAGGTCATGCTGACCCCTGCTTCGGCTTCATCATGTGTGTTGATTGTTGAGGACGATCCAGTGGCTCGGGAGTTGTTGGCGGAGCTTCTGGAACTCAATGCAATCGAAAGCCTCACGGCCAGCAATGAAGAGCAGGCGCTGGCGCTGTTGGCATCGGACAAGCCGATTAACCTGATGATCACCGATTTACGCATGCTGCCCCACGATGGCTTGCACTTGATTCGCAAAGTGCGCGAGTCGGATCAGGCCACCTTGCCGATTATCATCATGTCGGGGGGTGCGAGTGTGCGCGATGCCATCGATGCCATGCATCTGCATGTGGTGGACTTTCTGCTCAAGCCGATTGATACCGCCAAGTTGCTCAAGCTGATCCGTCAGGAACTGGGGATCTAGGGCTTGCTGCGGGAAGGTGGGTCAAGGCAATAAAAAAAGCCCCGAATGTTCGGGGCTTTTTTATCGTGACGGGTTACAGGCCGTTTTTGGCCTTGAACTCGCGACGACGACGGTGCAGTACCGGCTCGGTGTAGCCGTTTGGCTGCTGGGTGCCTTCGATCACCAGTTCGATGGCCGCCTGGAAGGCGATGTTGCTGTCGAAGTTTGGCGCCAGCGGACGGTACAGCGCGTCGTTGGCGTTTTGACGATCGACCACAGGCGCCATGCGCTTGAGGCTTTCCAGGACCTGGGTTTCGCTGACGATGCCATGACGCAGCCAGTTGGCGATGTGCTGGCTGGAAATACGCAGCGTGGCACGGTCTTCCATCAGGCCGATGTCGTTAATATCCGGCACCTTCGAACAACCTACGCCCTGGTCGATCCAGCGCACCACGTAGCCCAGGATGCCCTGGGAGTTGTTGTCCAGTTCGTTCTGGATCTGTTCCGGCGTCCACTGGGGGTTCACTGCCAGCGGGATGGTCAGGATATCGTCCACCGACGCAGGGGCGCGCTTGGCCAGTTCGGCCTGACGGGCGAACACGTCAACCTTGTGGTAATGCAGCGCGTGCAAGGCGGCGGCGGTCGGCGATGGCACCCAGGCGGTGTTGGCACCGGCCAGCGGGTGAGCGATTTTCTGCTCCAGCATCGCGGCCATCAGGTCGGGCATGGCCCACATGCCTTTGCCAATTTGCGCACGGCCTTGCAGGCCAGTGCTCAAGCCGACATCGACGTTGTTGTTTTCGTAGGCCGAAATCCACTTCTCGGCTTTCATGTCGGCCTTGCGCACCATCGGCCCGGCTTCCATCGAGGTATGAATCTCATCGCCAGTACGATCCAGGAAACCGGTGTTGATGAACACCACGCGCTCGCTGGCAGCCTTGATGCACGCCTTGAGGTTGATCGTGGTGCGCCGCTCTTCGTCCATGATCCCGACTTTGAGCGTGTTGCGTGGCAACTTGAGTACGTCTTCGATACGGCCGAACAGCTCGTTGGTGAACGCGGCTTCTTCAGCGCCGTGCATCTTCGGTTTGACGATGTAGACCGAACCGGTGCGGCTGTTGCTGCGCGTGGCCTTGCCGTTGAGGCTGTGGATCGCGGCCAGGCTGGTCAGCAGGCCGTCGAGGATGCCTTCGGGTACTTCGTTGCCGTCCTTGTCGAGGATCGCATCGATGGTCATCAGGTGACCCACGTTGCGTACGAACAACAGCGAGCGGCCGTGCAGGCTGACGGTACCGCCATTTGGCGCGGTGTACTCGCGGTCCGGGTTCATGGTGCGGGTGAAGGTTTCGCCGCCCTTGGACACCTGTTCGCTGAGGTCGCCTTTCATCAGGCCCAGCCAGTTGCGGTAGATCACCACCTTGTCATCGGCATCAACGGCGGCAACCGAGTCTTCGCAGTCCATGATGGTGGTCAGGGCCGCTTCCATCAGCACGTCTTTGACGCCTGCGGCATCGGTCTGGCCGACAGGGCTTGCGGCATCGATCTGGATTTCGAAGTGCAGGCCGTTGTGCTTGAGCAGCACGGCGGTCGGTGCCGCGGTTGAGCCGTGGTAGCCGATCAGTTGCGCGGTGTCGCGCAGGCCGGTGCTGGCGCCGCCCTTGAGGGTGACCTGCAAGGCGCCGTCAACGATGGCGTAGCCGGTGGAGTCAACGTGAGTGCCGCTGGCCAGAGGCGCGGCTTCGTCGAGAAAGGCGCGGGCGAAGGCGATGACCTTGTCGCCGCGAACCTTGTTGTAGCCGCGACCCTTGGTGGCGCCATCGGCTTCGCTGATGGCATCGGTGCCGTACAGCGCGTCGTACAGCGAGCCCCAGCGGGCGTTCGAAGCATTGAGGGCAAAGCGCGCATTCATGACCGGCACGACTAATTGCGGGCCTGCCATGCGGGCGATTTCGTCATCGACGTTTTGTGTCGTTGCCTGGAAATCTGCGGCTTCTGGCTGCAGATACCCAATATCCTGGAGGAAGGCTTTATAAGCCACGGCGTCATGGGCCTTGCCGGCCTGAGCCTGGTGCCAGGCGTCGATCCGCGCCTGCAAATCATCGCGTTTGGCGAGCAGTGCTTTGTTCTTGGGTGCCAGGTCATTGATGACCTTGTCGGCACCGGCCCAGAACTGATCGGCGGTGAGGCCGGTACCGGGGATAGCTTCGTTGTTTACGAAGTCGAACAGGACTTTGGCGACCTGCAGGCCACCGACGTGAACGTGTTCAGTCATTGCTTGCCTCACTCATTTTTATTTAAAGCCTGGAGCGCTTCTTAAAACCCCGCGTGGCTCATGCTGGCGGGGTTGGACGGGGTACAGCAGACACCTTGGCGGACCATGTTGCAAGTTATGTAGTGGTCGCCGAGGCATACTACATGATCAATTGCAGATGTGAAAATCAGACCAATCACGTCGTTCTGCGACCGTTTTTACGCTATCGGTCACACAGAAGAACAGGATGTTCTCAAGAAACATGCAGGTTGTTCCAGATAATTCTAAAAACAGTACACAATTTAATGCTTGGCGATCGGGTTTTATCTGTGTAGTCGCTGCCGAAGGCTGCGAAGGGTTGCGGAGCAACCCGTTTTCCATAGAGCGACACAACCCGCTTCGCAGCCTTCGGCAGCGACTACGGGCATTTGATGGCGGCCTATACTCATTCGATCCCCCCAACAAGAGAGACCCCCGCCATGAACCATCTTGTGATTACGGTGTTTGCCCAGGACAAGGCCGGGCAGGTCGAGCGCATTGCTCAATGCATCGCCGAGCATGGCGGTAACTGGCTGGAGAGTCGAATGTCGCGCATGGCCGGGCAATTTGCCGGAATCCTGCGCGTGGGTGTGCCCGCCGAAGCTCACGATGAGCTGGTCGATGCGTTGCAGCATCTGGGCAAGGAAGGGATTCGGGTGTTGATTGCCGAAAGCGGCATCGAGCAGTCCTGCACCTGGAAGCCCATCGCCATGGAGCTGGTGGGCAACGACCGCCCCGGCATTGTGCGCGACATCACCCGGGTGCTGACGGAGCAGGGCGTGAGTCTGGAGCGGCTGGTGACAGACGTGCGGCCCGCGCCGATGAGCAACGAGCCGCTGTTTCATGCCGAGGCCATTTTGGCGGTGCCCCTGACCTTGTCCCTGGATGTGCTGCAAAAACGTCTGGAAACCCTGGCGGATGAGCTGCTGGTGGATTTGAAGTTCAGCACCGAGGAGTAACGTCGCCGGTTCAGCTGCGCTTGCGCAGGCTGAACCAGGCATCGAGGCTGTACACCACCAGGCCGGCCCAGATAAATGCAAAGGCGATCAAGGTGCTTTCGGACAAGTGCTCGCCGTAAACCGATACCGCCAGAATCAAGACCAGCGTCGGCGCGATGTACTGCATAAAGCCCAGGGTTGTGTAGGGCAGATGCCGTGCGGCGGCGTTGAAACACACCAGGGGTATCAGTGTGGCCGGGCCTGCGGCGACCAGCAACCAGGCCTCTGAGGTGCTCCAGAAGTCGGCATGGGCGCTGTTGGCCTCGGGGTGCAGCAGCAACCAGACGATGGCCACCGGGACCAGAATCCATGTTTCGACCACGAGCCCCGGCAATGCCTTGACCGGGGCCTGTTTGCGGATCAGCCCGTAAAAACCAAAGCTCAGTGCCAGCGCCAGGGACACCCAGGGCAGACTGCCCACTTGCCATACCTGTTGTGCCACACCGACAACGGCCAGGCCCACTGCAATCCACTGCAGGCGGCGCAGGCGTTCCCCCAGCAACAACATGCCGAGCAATACGTTGACCAGTGGGTTGATGTAGTACCCCAGGCTGGCTTCGAGCATGCGGTCGTTGTTCACGGCCCACACATACGTCAGCCAGTTGGCGGCAATCAGCAGGCCACTGAAGGTCAAAACGCCAATGCGTTTGGGGTTGTCGCGCAGTTCCTGCCACCAGCCGGGGTGTTTCCACACCAGTAGCAACAGTGAACCGAACAACGCGGACCAGAGCACCCGGTTCACGATGATTTCGGCAGCCGGAACGCTGGCCAGCAGTTTGAAGTAGAGCGGGAAAAGGCCCCAGATGACATAGGCCGTGAGGCCTAAAATATACCCGCGACGCGGGTTTGCGGCTTGCATGCAGAATCCTTGCTTAGGCAACTAACAGACACGGAAGAAGCTGTGAGTGTAAGCAGGTTTTGCAGGCGTGTCCTGTGTGAGGCGGGACGTTTTCTGTAGTCGCTGCCGAAGGCTGCGAGGGGTGGCCGGCGCTCCCGGGAAAACGGGTTGCTTCGCAGCCCTTCGCAGCCTTCGGCAGCGACTACAGTGTTCACCCGGCTTTCTTAAAACAGCTTCAGCGGCTCTTCATTCAATGCCGAAAGCTGCTCGCGCAATGCCAGGATCTGGTCGCCCCAATAACGCTCGCTGCCAAACCACGGGAAGCTGTGGGGGAAGGCCGGGTCGTCCCAGCGCCGAGCCAGCCAGGCGCTGTAGTGCATCAGGCGCAAGGCGCGCAGCGGCTCGATCAGCGCCAGTTCGCGGGGGTTGAAGTCATGGAACTCGCTGTAGCCGTCCATCAGCTCTGACAGCTGGCCCAGGCATTCCTGGCGATCCCCGGCCAGCATCATCCACAGGTCCTGCACTGCAGGGCCCATGCGGCAATCGTCGAGGTCGACGATATGGAACACTTCGTCGCGGCACATCATGTTGCCGGGGTGGCAATCGCCGTGCATGCGGATGTTGGTGTGGGGGGTGGCGGCGTAGACGTCTTCGACCCGCTTGAGCAGGTCGCGGGCGACGGACTCGTAGGCCGGGAGCAGGCTGCGCGGAATGAAGTTGCCTTCAAGCAGGGTGGTCAGCGAGTCGTGACCGAAGTTTTTCACCCCCAGTGCTTCGCGGTGCTCGAACGGCTTTGTCGCGCCTACGGCATGCAGGCGACCGAGCAGTTGCCCGAGGCGATAAAGCTGGTCGAGATTGCCCGGTTCTGGCGCGCGGCCACCTCGGCGTGGAAACAGGGTGAAGCGGAAACCTGCGTGTTCGAACAGGCTTTCACCGTTGTGAATCATCGGTGCGACCACCGGGACATCAAGCTCGGCCAGTTCGAAGGTGAAACGGTGTTCTTCGAGGATGGCTTCGTTGGTCCAGCGCTGCGGTCGATAGAATTTGGCGATCAGCGGTTCCGAGTCTTCGATACCTACCTGGTACACGCGATTTTCGTAGCTGTTGAGCGCGAGCACACGGGCGTCGCTCAGGAAACCGATGCTCTCGACGGCGTCGAGCACCAGATCAGGGGTAAGTGTTGCAAACGGATGAGACATGCTGACTCCTGCGCGCAGCAGGCTGCCGCGTCCGGCCATGCATGTTAGCGCAGACCGGGGTATGGAAGGGCAGGTTAATGCACCGGCCTGTGGGAGCGGGCTTGGTCGCGATGCAGTCCTTGCGGTGTATCAGGCAAACCGCGTCGACACTGTCGCGGGCAAGCCCGCTCCCACAAAAGCGGGTTCAAGCTTTCTACGCGCCGACGATACCGCCGTCTTCCCGGCTGATGGCCATGACCGATGAGCGCGGTTTGCCGTTGGGCAGGTGTTCGGGGAAGGTGGAACCGCCGTTCTCGCCAGGGTGCTGAATGCCCACGAACAAGGTTTTGTGGTCGGGCGAGAAGCTGATACCGGTGACTTCGCAGCCCACCGGGCCAACCATAAAACGGCGGATTTCACCGCTGACCGGGTCGGCGCACAGCATCTGGTTATTGCCCATGCCTGCAAAGTCGCCGCTGTTGCTGGCATCACCGTCGGTCAGGATCCACAGGCGCCCTGCGTCATCGAATCCCAGGCCGTCGGGGCTGTTGAACATGTTCTGCGGGTTGATATTGGCGGAGCCGCCCTTGGGTTGTTTACCGTGTACGGCCGGATTGCCCGCCACGACGAACAGGTCCCAGTCGAAGGTGTCTGAGCCGTGATCGGCATTGCGCGCTTTCCAGCGCAGGATCTGCCCGTAGACGTTTTTCTCCCGGGGATTGGGGCCGCCGACCGGTTGCCCGTCTTCGCCGCGCTTGACGTTGTTGGTCAGGGTGCAATAGACCTGGCCGTCCTTGGGGCTGACCACGATCCATTCCGGGCGGTCCATGCGGGTGGCGCCGACGGCGCTGGCGGCCATGCGTGCATGGATCAACACGTCGGCCTGGCTGGCAAAGCCGTTCGCGGCATCAACGCCGTTTTTGCCGTGGGTCAGTTCAATCCACTGACCGTGACCCTTGGGGCGATCAGGGTTGCTGTCGCCAGCGTCAAAGCGCGCCACATACAGCGTGCCGTGGTCCAGCAGGTCGCGATTGGCCTTGGGGTTCTGGTGGTCGATCTTGTCGCGGCTGATGAATTTGTAGATGAACTCGCCGCGCTCGTCGTCGCCCATGTACACCACGGCACGGCCGTCGCCGGTTTCGGCCAGGGCGGCGTTTTCGTGTTTGAAACGGCCCAGTGCGGTGCGTTTGACCGGTGTTGAAAGCGGGTCGAACGGATCGATTTCAACGACCCAGCCGTGGCGATTGAGTTCGTTGGGGTTGAGTGCCATATCGAAGCGCGGGTCGTGCTGGTGCCAGTTGATGTCTTTGCTGGCCGCGACCACGCCATAGCGCTTTTGCGCGGCATCGAACGCTTGCTTCGGGTCGGAGCTGCCGAAGCAATCGGTGAAGTTTTCTTCGCAGGTCAGGTAGGTGCCCCACGGGGTTTTGCCATTGGCGCAGTTCTGGAAGGTGCCCAGTGCGCGGGTGCCGGTCGCGTCGGCCTGGGTGCGCAGCAACTCATGACCGGCAGCGGGGCCGCTCAGGCGAATGGGCGTGTTGGCGTGGATACGTCGGTTGAAGGGAGAGCCCTGGACAAACTGCCAGCCGTCGCCCTTGCGCTGGATCTCGATCACCGACACGCCTTCAGTGGCCTGGGCCTTGTGCACTTCTTCTGCAGAAACAGGTGAACCGCCATGGGGGAAGAGGTAGCGGTAGTTGGTGTATTCGTTGTTGATCGCCATCAGGGCGCGGTTCGGATCATCCGCGAAGGCGAACAGGCTCATGCCGTCGTTGTTGTCGCCAAACTGTACTTCCTGGGCGCTGGCAGTGCCGTTGCCGGAAGGATCAAACACCGGGCCGTCGGCTTGCAGCGGCTGCCCCCAACTGATTAGCACCGAGGAGCGATAGCCGGGTGGCAGGCTGATGGTGTCAGTGGTGGCCGCATTGATGCTGTCGAAGCCCAGCAGGTTGCTGTTGGCGGCGCTGACACCGGCTGCCAGGGCACTGCGACTGAGCAGGCCACCGCCTAGAAACATCGCTGCGCCGCACAGGGCGCCAGCACTGATAAAGCCGCGACGACTCAGGCCAATGATCTGCTCAAGGTCGGTGGATTGGTTTTCTTCTAATAGGCTCATGGCTGGCTTGGCTCTTGACGGTTTTGGCAAACACCATAAGCAGCGGGTATGACAGAGATGTTTCAGTCGGGAGCGGATGCGGGAGCTGGTGACACTTACAGCGCGGTGCCCAGCAATACCAGCGATGGCGCAAAGTGCACTTGGGCCTCGCTACCCTCGGTCAGCCCAAGTGTTTCGAGGTGTTGCGGTTCGGTCAGGGCACACAGGGTCTGGCCGCTGGGCAGGGTGATACGGACTTCGCTGGGGCCGTTGTCGATGTGCAGGATCTGCTCGATGCGTCCGTGCAGGTGATTGTGCTCGGCGTTGGAAGGGGATGCGGCATCCAGCAGTTGCAGCCAGCCTGCCTTGATCAACGCCACTGCCTGGCTGCCGATTGCCAGTTCCAGGCGCAGGGTGCTGTCGCGGGTGATTTGTGCGTGAAGGGTCAGGCCACCGGGCAGTTCCAGCTGAATCAGATCGTTATGGCCGTGGCGGTGGATGGCAATGACGGTGCCGTGCAACTGGTTGCGGGCGCTGGTGCGCAGCATCAGGCGTCCCAGCAGGTCGAGGTCCTGAATGTCTTCGGCGGCGTCCAGCACCTGGGTTTGCAGCGCCTGCAGACGCTGATATAGCCGCAACACCCGCTCACCGGCCACGGACAGTCGAGCGCCGCCGCCGCCTTTGCCGCCGATGCTGCGCTCAACCAAGGGGGTTTGCGCCAGGTTGTTCAGTTCATCAATGGCATCCCACGCGGCTTTGTAGCTGATACCGGCGCTTTTGGCGGCGGCCGTGATCGAGCCTTGGTCAACAATGTGCTGCAGCAGCGCGATGCGTTGCGGGCGACGGACCATGTGTTGGGCGAGGAGGGCGGGCAGGTGCATGACGGAGAATTCACAAGGCAGGACGTGCCCGGAAAGTGCCTGCTCAACCGGGTGGCGTCAAGGAGGCCCGTCGGGTTTTGGCGTGCGGGCCAGGCAATACACATCGACCCGCCTGGCCCCGGCCTTGACCAGCAGCCGGGCCAGGCTCTGCGCCGTGGCGCCGGTGGTCAGCACGTCATCTACTAGCGCCAGGTGCAACCCGGTGACCTGCACGCCCGGTGCCAGCCTGAATGCTTGCAACACGTTGCGCTTGCGGTTTTTGGCGTCCAGGACTTGCTGCGCGTCCGTGTCCTGGGTACGCAGCAGCCAGTGCTCGTGTCGAGGGATGTTCAGCGCAGCACTTAGCCACTGGGCGAGCAGGGCGGCCTGGTTATAGCCGCGCTGGCGCAGACGTTTGCTGGACAAGGGCACCGGCAGCAGGAAGTCGGGTCGCGGGCTGCCGGAGTTGAAGGCATCGAGCAGCGATTGGCCGAGAAGTTCGGCTAAAAGTCGTCCATAAGGCCACTTGCTGTGATGTTTGAAACGGATGATCAGACTGTCGATCGGAAAGCCGTACACCCAGGGTGCATGCACTTGCTCATAGGCTGGCGGCTGCTTGATGCAGTGGGCGCATACCAGCCCGGCCATCGGTAATGGCAATGCGCAGCGCTTGCAGCGATCAACCAGCCAGGGCAATTCCAGTTCGCAGGCGGCACACAGGGCATAGGGTGTGCAGCAGTGCTCATCACACAACAAACAGGATTGGTTATTAAATAACCAGATGTAAACCAGCTTGATCCATTGTGGTTGACAGTTCATGTCACATCCTTAAACATGCCGACATCCGTGCCGTGCCTGGGGCGTTTGCCTCAGGTTCAAGTCTAAGCATAAACAAGAGAAACGCCGATGAGCGCCAGCAGCCTTGCCAACGTGCGACATGATTGGTCTTTAGCCGAGGTCCGGGCGATGTTTACCCAGCCCTTCAATGACCTGCTTTTCGAAGCGCAGACCGTTCATCGCAAGCACTTCAATGCCAACCGGGTACAGGTTTCGACGCTGCTGTCGATCAAGACCGGCGCCTGCCCGGAAGATTGCAAATATTGTCCGCAGTCGGGCCACTACAACACTGGCCTGGCTAAAGAGAAGTTGATGCAGGTGCAGAAGGTGCTGGAAGAAGCACAGCGGGCCAAGTCCATCGGCGCTACCCGTTTCTGCATGGGCGCCGCGTGGAAGCACCCGTCGGCCAAAGACATGCCCTACGTACTGGAAATGGTCAAAGGGGTGAAGGCCATGGGGCTGGAAACCTGCATGACCCTGGGCAAGCTCGATCAGGAGCAAACCGCAGCGTTGGCCCACGCAGGTCTGGATTACTACAACCACAACCTCGACACCTCGCCCGAGTTCTACACCAGCATCATCACCACCCGTACTTACAGCGAACGCCTGCAAACCTTGAGTTACGTGCGTGATAGCGGGATGAAAATCTGCTCCGGCGGGATTCTGGGCATGGGCGAGTCGCTGGACGACCGCGCCAACCTGCTGATCCAGTTGGCCAATCTGCCTGAGCACCCCGAGTCGGTGCCGATCAACATGCTGGTGAAAGTGGCCGGCACGCCGATGGAAAACGCAGAAGACATCGACACGTTTGACTTCATCCGCATGCTGGCGGTGGCGCGGATCATGATGCCGCACAGCCATGTACGCCTGTCGGCGGGCCGTGAGGCAATGAACGAGCAAATGCAGGCACTGGCGTTCTTTGCCGGGGCCAACTCGATTTTCTACGGCGACAAATTGCTGACCACGGCCAACCCTCAGGCGGACAAGGACATGCAGCTGTTCAGCCGTCTGGGCATCTTGCCCGAGGCGGGTGAAGACCATGCGGACGAGGTGCATCAGGCCGTGATCGAGCATGCGCTCAGGGATCAGAAATCCAGCGAGCAGTTTTATAACGCTGTGGTTTAACCCACACATTCCCGTAGCCGCTGCCGCAGGACCTTCGCTTTCAATACCGAAGCCGGGGCCGCTTCGCTGCCCATCGCAGCGTGCGGCAGCGGCTACAAGGGATTACAGTCAGCATGCCATTTGATCTAAACGCCCGCCTGGCCGTTCGCCGTGCCGACAATCTGTACCGTCATCGACCGCTGCTGGAAAGCCCTCAAGGGCCGCAAGTGGTGGTCGACGGGCAGCCTTTGCTCGCCTTCTGCAACAACGACTATCTGGGGCTGGCCAATCATCCGCAGGTCATCGAAGCCTGGCAGGCCGGTGCTTCACGCTGGGGGGTGGGAGGAGGGGCGTCCCATCTGGTCATCGGCCACAGCACCCCGCATCACGCACTGGAAGAAGCCTTCGCCGAGTTCACCGGCCGTGAGCGGGCACTGCTGTTCAGCAACGGCTATATGGCCAATATGGGCGCCGTCACGGCGCTGGTGGGCCAGGGCGATACGGTGCTGGAAGACCGTCTGAACCATGCCTCGTTACTGGATGCCGGTTTGCTGAGCGGCGCGCGCTTCAATCGCTATTTGCATAACGACGCGGTCAGCCTGGCCAAGCGCCTTGAGAAAGCCTGCGGCAATACGCTGGTGGTGACGGATGGCGTATTCAGCATGGACGGCGATCTGGCCGACTTGCCTGCGCTGGCCCGTGAAGCCAGGGCCAAAGGCGCCTGGTTGATGGTGGACGATGCCCACGGCTTTGGCCCCTTGGGTGCCAATGGCGGCGGGATTGTCGAGCACTTCGGCTTGAGTGCGGACGATGTGCCGGTGCTGGTCGGGACGCTCGGCAAGGCATTTGGCACCAGCGGTGCATTTGTCGCGGGCAGCGAAGAGCTGATCGAAAGCCTGATCCAGTTCGCCCGGCCTTACATCTACACCACCAGCCAGCCCCCTGCCCTGGCCTGCGCAACGTTGAAAAGCCTTGAACTGCTGCGCACCGAGCATTGGCGACGTGAGCACCTGAACACCTTGATAGGCCAGTTTCGTCGTGGCGCCGAGCAAATCGGCTTGCAGTTGATGGACAGCTTTACCCCGATCCAGCCGATCATGGTGGGCGACAGTGGCCGGGCCATTCGCCTGTCGCAGAGGCTGCGCGAGCGCGGTTTGCTGGTGACGGCCATTCGTCCGCCAACCGTGCCTGCAGGCAGTGCACGCTTGCGCGTGACCTTGTCGGCCGCTCACACAGAGGCACAGGTGCAGCTATTGTTAAGTGCACTCGAAGACTGTTGGCAGACGTTGGAGCCAGATCATGCGTGATCGTTTGGTTTTGTTGCCGGGCTGGGGCCTGGGGGTGTCACCCCTGGAGCCTCTGGCCCAGGCATTGCGCGCTCTGGACGAGCACTTGCGGGTTGAGATCGAACCGCTGCCGGTGCTGCTGTCTGTCGATCTTGAAGACTGGCTCGACGAGCTCGATTCGACCCTGCCCGACAACGTATGGCTGGGCGGCTGGTCACTGGGCGGGATGCTCGCCAGTGAGTTGGCGGCACGCCGGGGCGACCGTTGCTGTGGCCTGGTGACATTGGCCAGCAACCCGAGTTTTGTCAGTCGCGAGGACTGGCCGAGCGCCATGCCCGTGTCGACGTTCGAACCGTTCCTCAGCGGTTTTCGCGATGCACCCAACACCACCCTCAAACGCTTTTGCCTGTTGTGCAGCCAAGGCTCGCCTGAGTCTCGGGCACTGGCCGGGCTGCTGTTGGGCGCAGCGCCCCACGCTCAACCCGATACCCTGCTGGCCGGTCTTGAACTGTTGGGCAAGCTGGATGCCCGTGATGCCTTGCAACGCTTTAGCGGGCCGCAACTGCATCTGTTTGCCGGGCTTGATGCGCTGGTGCCGGTGCAGGCAGCGACCGATGTGCTGGCGTTATTACCCGATGTCGAAGTGGGTCTGATTGAACAGGCCTGTCATGCTTTTTTACTGGAGGCTCCCCACGAATTGGCGGCGGCAATCCAGGCGTTTTTACACGAGTCGGGCGATGAATGATTTAAGTATTGCGATGCTTGCGGCCAGTTTGCCGGACAAGCGTCAGGTAGCGGTCTCGTTTTCCCGTGCGGCTGCCAGTTACGACAGTGTCGCCGAGCTGCAACGGGCCGTTGGCCATGAATTGATCGCCCGGCTGCCGGCCGGTCTCAGTCCGCAACGCTGGCTGGACCTGGGCAGTGGCACGGGCTATTTCAGTCGCGTGTTGGGTCAGCGTTTTGTCGATAGCCAGGGGCTGGCGGTAGACATTGCCCAGGGCATGCTGGCGTACGCCCGCCCACTGGGAGGTGCGCAACACTTCATTGCTGGCGATGCCGAAAGCCTGCCGCTGCAATCCAATAGTTGCGATGTGATTTTCTCCAGCCTCGCGCTGCAATGGTGTGCGGACTTCAGGGCGGTACTGAACGAGGCCCACCGTGTACTCAAGCCTGGCGGGGTGCTGGCGTTTGCCAGTTTGTGTGCGGGCACCTTGAGTGAGTTGCGCGACAGTTGGCGAGCGGTCGACGGTCAGGTTCACGTCAATCGTTTCCGTGAGTTCCAGACCTATGAGCAGTTGTGTGCCAACAGTGGAATGCAGGTGCTCGGCTTGCACAAACAGCCCCATGTGCTGCACTACGCTCAGGTTCGCCAGTTAACCCATGAACTTAAAGCGCTGGGTGCGCACAATCTGAACCCCGGTCGTCCTGAAGGATTGAGTGGCCGGGCGCGGCTTCAGGGGATGGTTGGCGCCTATGAGAAATTTCGTCAGCCGCTCGGGTTGCCGGCGACGTATCAAGTGGTCTACGGCATTTTGGAGAAAGCGCGATGAGCCCTGCGTACTTCATTACCGGTACTGATACCGATGTGGGTAAAACCACGGTGGCGGCAGGTCTTCTGTATGCCGCCCGCATCTCAGGGCTGAGCACTGCGGCGGGCAAGCCGGTGGCGTCCGGGTGTGAAATCACGCCACAGGGCCTGCGCAATGCAGACGCGCTGGCGCTGATGGCCGAAAGCTCGATCAAGCTCAGTTATGACGAGGTCAATCCGATAGCCTTCGAACCGGCTATCGCTCCGCATATCGCTGCGCGCGAAGCCGGGGTGGTGTTGACGGTTCGTTCGCTGCTGGAACCCATGCAGCACATTTTGGCCAGGCAGGCAGATTTCACCCTGATCGAAGGCGCGGGTGGCTGGCGCGTGCCGCTTTCAGGGCAAGACAGCTTGTCGGATTTGGCTCAAGCGCTGGATCTCCCGGTGATTTTGGTGGTGGGCGTGCGTTTGGGGTGTATCAGCCATGCGTTACTGACCGCCGAAGCGATTGCACGGGATGGCCTGCAACTGGCTGGCTGGGTGGCCAATATCATTGGTCCGAAAACTTCACGCCTGGAAGAGAACCTCGCCACGTTGGCCGAGCGTTTGCCCGCACCCTGCCTGGGTCGTGTGCCAAAGCTGAAATCGGCATCGGCGCAGTCCGTGGCTGAATATCTGCAACTGGATCTGCTGGACTGACAGCAGTTCCCACAAATCAATCCTCCTTTGCCTACGAGCCGACCTAAGACGAACGGCGGCTTCGCGCTGCTTGACAATAAATAGGCGTAAACGTATGTTTCAAACACCTGTTTGACCGCCATAACAAATCCACGCGGTCGTTCATCCCCGGATTCATCAGCAGAGGTTTATCGCTATGCCTGACTACAAGGCCCCCTTGCGTGATATTCGCTTCGTTCGTGACGAACTGCTCGGTTACGAAGCGCATTATCAGAGCCTGCCGGCTTGCCAGGACGCTACTCCAGATATGGTTGACGCCATTCTTGAAGAAGGCGCCAAGTTTTGTGAGCAGGTGCTGGCACCTCTGAACCGCGTGGGTGACATCGAAGGCTGCACCTGGAGTGAATCCGGCGTTAAAACCCCTACCGGTTTTAAAGAAGCCTACAAACAATTCGTTGAAGGCGGCTGGCCGAGCCTGGCCCATGACGTAGAACACGGCGGCCAGGGCCTGCCGGAGTCGCTGGGTCTGGCAGTCAGTGAAATGGTTGGCGCTGCCAACTGGTCGTGGGGCATGTACCCGGGCCTGTCCCACGGTGCGATGAACACCATCTCCGAGCACGGTACTCCCGAGCAGCAAGCCACTTACCTGAGCAAGCTGGTGACTGGCGAGTGGACCGGCACCATGTGCCTGACCGAATCCCATTGCGGTACTGACCTGGGCCTGTTGCGCACCAAGGCCGAACCTCAGGCTGACGGTTCATACAAGATTTCGGGCACCAAGATCTTCATCTCGGCTGGCGAGCACGACATGGCCGACAACATCGTCCATATCGTTCTGGCCCGCCTGCCGGATGCACCGGCTGGCACCAAAGGCATTTCGCTGTTCATCGTTCCCAAGTTCAACGCCAACGCCGATGGCAGCCTGGGTGAGCGCAACGCCGTGTCCTGTGGTTCGCTTGAGCACAAAATGGGCATCCACGGTAACGCGACCTGCGTGATGAACTTCGACGGCGCGACAGGTTTCCTGATCGGCCCGCCGAACAAAGGCCTGAACTGCATGTTCACCTTTATGAACACCGCACGTCTGGGCACCGCTTTGCAGGGCTTGTCCCACGCCGAAATCGGTTTCCAGGGCGGCCTGAAATACGCCCGTGACCGTCTGCAAATGCGTTCGCTGACCGGACCAAAAGCCCCTGAAAAGGCGGCTGACCCGATCATCGTTCACCCGGACGTACGTCGCATGCTGTTGACCATGAAGGCATTCGCCGAAGGCAACCGTGCGATGGTTTACTTCACCGCAAAGCAAGTCGACATCGTGAAATACGGCGTTGATGAAGAAGAGAAAAAGAAAGCCGACGCACTGCTGGCCTTCATGACTCCGATCGCCAAAGCGTTCATGACTGAAGTAGGTTTTGAGTCCGCCAACCACGGCGTTCAAATCTACGGCGGCCACGGCTTTATCGCTGAGTGGGGCATGGAGCAGAACGTTCGCGACAGCCGCATTTCGATGCTGTACGAAGGCACCACCGGTATCCAGGCACTCGACCTGCTGGGCCGTAAAGTGTTGATGACCCAAGGCGAAGCCCTCAAGGGTTTCACCAAAATCGTCCACAAGTTTTGCCAGAGCAACGAAGGCAATGAAGCGCTGAATGAATTCGTCACGCCACTGGCTGCACTGAACAAGGAATGGGGCGAGCTGACCATGAAGGTCGGTATGGCAGCCATGAAGGACCGTGAAGAAGTGGGTGCGGCTTCGGTCGATTACCTGATGTATTCCGGTTATGCATGCCTGGCGTACTTCTGGGCTGACATGGCCCGTCTGGCGGCTGAAAAGCTGGCGGCCGGCACGTCCGAAGAAGCGTTCTACAAAGCCAAGCTGCAAACTGCGCGCTTCTACTTCCAGCGCATCCTGCCGCGCACACGCGCACACGTTGCCACCATGCTGTCGGGCGCTGCCAACCTGATGGACATGAAAGAAGAAGACTTCGACCTGGGCTACTAAGTCCTGGCGGGTCATCTTGCAAAGCCGCTTCTCCTTTTGGGGAGGCGGCTTTTTTTTGGGTGGGCACATGTGGGAGCGGGCTTGCTCGCGATGGCATCACCACGGTCTTCCTGAAACACCGCGCCGCCTGAATCGCGAGCAAGCCCGCTCCCACAAAAAATATATGACCGTATGTATGTTTTCGGTCACAGCATGACCCTATGTATCGCCGTTGTCGTTAAGCTAGACTGGGTCCTACATTAATCGCCGTTTACAGATTACGAGGTTTGCCATGGCTGACTACAAAGCGCCCCTGCGCGATATGCGCTTCGTCCTCAATGAAGTGTTCGAGGTCGCTACACTTTGGGCGCAATTGCCTGCGTTGGCAGACACCGTGGATGCTGAAACGGTAGAAGCCATTCTTGAAGAGGCGGGCAAGGTCACCGCTAAAAGCATCGCGCCGCTGAGCCGAAGCGGTGATGAAGAAGGTTGTCACTGGGACAATGGTGCGGTGACCACCCCCGCAGGTTTCGTCGATGCCTATCGCACCTACGCCGAAGGCGGCTGGGTCGGCGTAGGCGGTGATCCACAGTTCGGCGGCATGGGGATGCCCAAGGCGGTGTCGGCCCAGGTCGAAGAAATGATCAACTCCTCCGGCCTGTCCTTCGGCCTGTATCCGATGTTGACCGCCGGCGCCTGTGTGTCGATCAACGCCCACGCCAGCGAAGAACTGAAAGCCACCTATCTGCCCAATATGTATTCGGGCGTGTGGGCCGGTTCCATGTGCTTGACCGAACCCCATGCCGGGACGGATCTGGGGATCATTCGCACCAAAGCCGAACCTCAAGTGGATGGCTCTTATAAAGTCAGTGGCACCAAAATCTTCATCACTGGCGGCGAACACGACCTGACGGAAAACATCATCCACCTGGTGCTGGCCAAATTGCCGGATGCGCCTGCCGGGCCCAAAGGCATTTCGCTGTTCCTGGTGCCGAAGTTCATGGTCAACGCCGATGGCAGCCTGGGTGATCGCAACCCGGTTACCTGCGGCTCGATTGAACACAAAATGGGCATTCAGGCGTCTGCCACCTGCGTGATGAACTTCGATGAAGCCGTCGGCTACCTGGTGGGCGAGCCCAACCGTGGCCTGGCTGCGATGTTCACCATGATGAATTATGAACGCCTGGGGGTTGGCATTCAGGGTCTTGCCTGCGGCGAGCGCTCATACCAGAACGCGGTTGAATATGCCCGCGACCGCCTTCAAGGGCGTGCTGCAACCGGCGCTCAAGCCCCGGGCAAAGTGGCGGATCCGATCATCGTGCACGCGGACGTGCGCCGCATGCTGCTGACCATGAAGGCTTCGAACGAAGGGGGTCGAGCCTTTTCGACGTATGTTGCCAATCAGTTGGACATTGCCAAGTTCAGCGAAGACCCATCGGCGCGTGAGCGGGCTGATGGCCTGGTTGCCTTGCTGACGCCTGTGGCCAAAGCCTTCCTGACGGATCTTGGGCTTGAAACCACGGTGCACGGTCAGCAAGTGTTCGGCGGTCATGGCTACATTCGTGAGTGGGGCCAGGAGCAACTGGTGCGTGATGTGCGTATTACCCAGATCTACGAAGGCACCAATGGTATCCAGGCGCTGGATCTGGTGGGGCGCAAGATCGTGGGTAACCAGGGTGTTTACTATCGCCAGTTCGCTGACGAGATTCGTCAGTTCATCGCCTCGGCCAACAGCGATCTGAATGAGTTCACCCAGCCATTGGCGTCGGCTTTGGACACACTTGATCAGTTGACAGCCTGGGTGCTGGACCGCTCGCAAAACAACCCGAACGAGATCGGAGCCGCATCGGTCGAGTACCTTCAAGTTTTTGGTTACACGACGTATGCGTACATGTGGGCGTTGATGGCCAGGGCCGCGTTGGGCAAAGAGGCCGATGAAGCCTTTTATGCCAGCAAACTGGGCACTGCACGCTTCTACTTCGCACGTTTGCTGCCGCGGATCCATTCATTGAGCGCGTCGGTGAAGGCGGGCAGCGATTCCCTTTATCTGCTGGACGAGGCACATTTTTAAAGGGTTTATTAATTTGTAAGCATTTGCTTACATTGCATGCTGACAATCTCCCATATCGCCAGATTGGATCCAGAGGTAATCTACTTTCCATGGACGTAGAGCAGGAAGCTCAAAGCAACAACAGGGACACGTAGGATTCTGCCAGGATGGCGGAGTGAAAAGGATGTCAGGGAAACAGTCTGTAAAACCCCGCCTCGGCGGGGTTTTCTTTTTTGTGCGTCAGAATTTTTACTTTGACGTTAGATCCCTCCGTAGCAGCTGCTACGCGGCTACAACGTTTGTTCATTGCTCTGCATCACATCCTCAAGCAGCGTGCGTAATAGCCCCAATGTGGCTTGCTGACGCTGCACATCACGGCACACCAGCCCGACCTTCAGCGGTACGCGAGGCTCACTCAGGGGTTTCCACAGCAATGTCTGGTCGTCATGTTGATGGCGCGAGCGCCCCGGCAATACGGTGGCCAGTTTGCTGTGGGGCAGGCTGTCGAGGATCCCGGCCATGGTATTCAACTCGGCCTGGACCTGCGGTCGACGGCCGAGGTTGGCGAGCTGGGTTTGCCAGATCTGGCGCACCTGAAACTCTTCCCCCAGCAACAGCATCGGCAGCTCTGCGGCCTGGCTCAGTGAAACCTTCTTGAATTCACGCAGCGGATGATCAGCCGGGATGACCAATTGAAGCTCGTCTTCGTACAGCATCATGCCGTGCAGGCCTGGCTGGCGTGGCGGCAGGTAGCTGATACCAATATCGAGTGAGCCATTGAGCAGGCGCCGTTCGATCTCGATGCCGGTCAACTCGTAAATCTGTACCACCAAATGGGGTTGGGCCTGGCGCACACGCTCCAGCATGTGCGGGACGAGGCTGGTGTGCACGGTTTGCAACACGCCGATGGCAATCGTGCGCAGGGCCTGGCCCTGGAAATGGTGCAAGGCCTCCTTGGCCCGCTGCAAACCATCGAGCAGTGGCAAGGCGTGGTTGTACAACGTGTGCGCTGCAAGCGTGGGCAGCAGGCGTTTGCTGCTGCGCTCAAAAAGGCTGACATCGAGGTTGTGTTCGAGCTGGCGGATCTGCTGCGAAAGGGCTGGCTGCGAGATAGAAAGACGCTCGGCAGCACGGCCCACATGGCCTTCTTCATAGACCGCGACGAAATAACGCAGTTGCTTGAAATCCATAAGTAATACTTATCGAAAATGCTTAAAAAACGAAATGGCCCATTGGCCTTGAGGCGCCTAGTCTACGCCCATTCCACAAGGCTCATCGAGCCAGAGAGGCTGATGTGCAGCGGCGTTTTACATAGGCAGGGCAATAAACCCATCGAGAGGTTTACCTTCTATATGAACAGCCGCAGGTTGCAAATCGAATCTGTTTATGGTCACAAGGTCCGCGTGCATGAACCTGTTTAACCTGCGTCGCCATTCCCCCAGTCTTGAAGAGATGGCTGCGCATTCGGCACCCTCGATATCTGGCAACCACCCTTCCCGTGAGTACCTTATGCCTTGCGTTGAGCGCGAAGCCCATGTGTTTGTGCGCGGACAAGGTTCGTGGATGTGGGACAGCGACAGCCGTGCGTACCTGGATTTCACCCAGGGCGGGGCGGCCAATAGCCTGGGCCATAGCCCGGCGGTGCTGGTCAAGGCGATGGCTGACCAAGCGCAATCCTTGATGAACCCAGGTGCGGGTTTTTTAAACCGGGGGATGCTGGATTTGGCGCATCGTTTGTGTGAAAGCACTGGCAGCGATCAAGTGCATTTGCTCAATACCGGGGCTGAGGCCAACGAGGGCGCAATCAAGCTGGCGCGCAAATGGGGGCAACTGCATCGCGGGGGCGCACACCGGATTATCACGGCCAGCCGCAGTTGTCATGGTCGCAGTTTTGGTGCGATGTCGGCCTCGGGCAGCGCGACGGTGGATAACCGTTTCGAGCCGCAACTGCCGGGTTTTATCAATGTGCCGTTCAACGACTTGCCCGCGTTGCATGCGGCCGTCGATGCACAGACCGTGGCAATCATGCTGGAACCGGTGCAAAGCGAAGCCGGCGTGATCCCGGCAACCGAGCATTACCTCAAGGGTGTGGAGCGTTTGTGCCGCGAGTTGGGGATTTTGCTGATTCTGGATGAAGTCCAGACCGGTATGGGCCGTTGCGGCACGTTGCTGGCGGAGCAGAATTACGGCATTCGCGCCGACATCATCACCCTGGGCAAGGGCCTGGGCGGGGGAGTGCCACTGGCTGCGCTGCTGGCTCGCGGCAAGGCATGCTGCCTGGCGCCAGGCGAACTGGGCGGCACCCATCATGGCAATGCCTTGATGACCGCAGCAGGCTTGGCAGTGCTCGACACGATGCTGGAGAAGGGCTTTTTGCAGCAGGTCCGTGACGCGGGGCAGCACTTGCGCGAAGGCCTGGGCCGTTTGGCCAATAGTTATGCACAGGGTGAATTGCGTGGGCAGGGTCTGCTGTGGGGGCTGACCTTATCGGACGACTCGGCCCAGGCGGTGGTCAAGGCGGCGCTGTACGAGGGGCTGCTGATCAGCGCGCCGCAACCTGATTGCCTGCGGTTTACCCCGGCACTGTGCGTCAGCAAGGGCAACATAGATGAAATGCTGCTGCGTCTGGCCCGGGCCTTTGCCCGTGTTCGCACGGCTCAGTTGCAGTGCCGTCGCGGTGTTGCGGTCTGACTGCATCTGCCACACAGAATTTAAAGAACCGTCTCGCGGTATAACGCGTCGCCCTGTGCCTGATTTCTTCGGCACGGGGCGTTTTTTTTGTCTGTGGATAAGTGCTGACTGAACCTTTGGCCTGAGCTCGCAGTCGATTGTCGGTAGGGCTTGATTGAGCCCGCCAATCATTGGGAGCTGTGAATATGGACCTTATCAAAATCATCTTCGCCATCCTGCTTCCGCCGTTGGGCGTATTTATGCAAGTGGGTTTTGCAGGGGCATTTTGGCTGAATATTCTGCTGACGTTGTGCGGTTACATTCCGGGGATCGTGCACGCGGTGTGGATTATCGCCAAGCGCTAGTGCGGCAACTGATTCGGGTGGGAGCGGGCTTGCTCGCGATTCAGGCAACTCGGTCTATCAGGCAGGTTGAGTTGATGCTATCGCGAGCAGCCCGCTCCCACGGGATCAGTGCGTCAATAATTGGCTGTAAAACAACCATTCCTGTTCCAGTGCGTGGGCCTGGTTGCTGGCCTTGCGAAAACCGTGGCGCTCGTCGGGGTAGTAATGGGCCTTGGCCGGGATGCCGTTGGCTTGCAAGGCCAGGAGCATGTCCCGGGTTTGTTGCGGCACCACGACAGCGTCCAGTTCACCCTGGAAGAAAATCACCGGCACCCTGATCTGGCTGGCGTGTAACAGTGGGGTGCGAGCCGCGTAGCGCTGGGCATCGTGCTCCGGATCGCCGATCAGCCAGTCCAGGTAATCACCTTCAAACTTGTGGGTGGCACGGGCCAGGGCAATCGGGTCGCTGACGCCATACAGGCTGGCACCTGCCCGAAATACGTTGTTGAACGCCAACGCGCACAGCGTGGTGTAACCACCTGCACTGCCACCGCGAATAAATGCCTTGCCGGGGTCAATCAGTCCTTGTTCGGCGAGATAGCTGACCACCGCGCAGGCGTCTTCCACATCCACCTCTCCCCATTTCAGATGCAGGGATTGCCGATAGGCACGGCCATAGCCGCTGCTGCCGCGATAGTTGAGGTCGGCCACGGCAAAGCCGCGCTGGGTCCAGTATTGGATACGCGGGTCGAGCATCGGGTAGCAGGCAGACGTCGGGCCGCCGTGGATAAACACCACCACGGGCGGTTTGATTTCGCCCTGCATCGAGGGGTAGAAAAAACCGTGTGCCTGGCCCCCGCCTGAGGGATAGCACAGGGTCTGCGGACGGCTGATGTGCTCGGGAGGCAGCGGCGCAACGCCACCGGCCAGCACGTCGACGCGGTGGTCGGTGCGACTGATGCGCACCACTGCCGATGGGTAGACAGGCGACGCGGCAATGCAATAGATGAACTCATCATCCAGTGCCAGGCTGCGAAAGCGACTGTATTCGCCGGTGAAGTCGTCAATGGTGCCGTCAGCCGTGCGGATGCCCAAATGCCCGAAACCAGCCTCGGTCCAACTGGCGAGGTAGGCCTGCTCGCCCATCGGCAGCCAGGTGCTGGCGCCCAATTGCCAAGGTGCAGGGGCATGATCGGCGTGGGCGCTGGGTGCAGGCATCAGGCCCTCACCCGACTCGGCCCACGGCTGCCAGAACCCCGCGCGGTCGGTCAGGCAATGCAGGCGATTGTGTTCGTCGAAGCGCGGTTGTTGCAGCGATTCTTCTGCGAGATCGCCCGCCAGGCAATGCGCGGGGTTCCAGCGCCCAGCGGTTTGGCCTTCAGCCAGCATCAAGCGGGTCGAGGTCCACGGCTGATGGGGACGACTCCATTCGATCCAGGCCAGGCGCTGGCCGTCGGGGCTCGGTGTGGGCGCTGCGTAGAAGTCGGCCCCTTCGGCCAGAACCTGGCGCTCCAAGGTGCTCAGGTCGATGCTGACCAGTCGATGTTGATCGAGGTGTTCTTCGACAGCCAGCACCTGGCCCGCAGCAAACTGCACGTCGCCATAACGGCAGGCGCCCTGGGTCAGGGGCTGCGGGGCAGTGCCGTCCAGAGGTTGCCGGTACACCTGCTGGTCAGCCTCGTTGACGAACACCACGGCGTCATCACTCAGGCAAAACGCGCCGCCGCCGTACTCGTAGACCCGGCTGCGTACACTGAAACCGTCGGACGTCAGGCAGCGGGCCTCGCCGTCGCGCCAATGCCAGATGCGACAGGCAGCATCCTGTGGTCGGTATTCGTTCCAGAACAGGCCCTGTAGGCCGACGCGCAATTCTGCGAAATCGACCCCGGCGGCCACAGCGAGCGCGGCGCTGAACGGTTCAGCCTTTAGCGATGAGACGTGAGTTTCGTTCATTTCGGAAGGCCAATTGTTCAATGGTCTGGGTGGCGTGCTCTGCTTCTTCGCGCGCCTTGAGAATCAGGTCGTGTTGGGGCGATTTACTGCAGACCGGGTCGGCGTTGCTGGCGTCCCCGGTGAGCATAAAGGCCTGGCAACGGCAGCCGCCGAAGTCCTTTTCTTTCTCGTCGCACGAGCGGCAAGGCTCGGGCATCCAGTCATAACCGCGAAAACGGTTGAAGCCAAACGAGTCGTACCAGATGTGCTGCATGGTGTGGTCGCGCACATTGGGAAACTCGACCGGCATTTGCCGTGCACCATGACACGGCAGGGCCGTGCCGTCAGGCGTCACGGTCAAAAAGATGCTGCCCCAGCCGTTCATGCAGGCTTTTGGGCGTTCTTCGTAATAATCCGGGGTGACGAAAATCAGCTTGCAGGGGTGGCCCTGGGCTTCAAGTTTGGCGCGGTATTCATTGGTGATGCGCTCAGCACGGACAAGCTGCTCTTTGGTCGGCAGCAAGCCGACGCGGTTGAGCTGGGCCCAGCCGTAAAACTGACAGGTGGCAAGCTCAACAAAGTCGGCCTCAAGGGCGATGCACAGCTCGATGATGCGGTCGATTTTGTCGATATTGTGCCGATGGGTGACGAAGTTCAGCACCATCGGATAGCCGTGTGCCTTCACGGCGCGGGCCATTTCGAGCTTTTGCGCGAAGGCTTTTTTCGAGCCGGCCAGCAGGTTGTTCACTTGCTCGTCACTGGCCTGGAAGCTGATCTGGATGTGGTCCAGCCCGGCTTTTTTGAAGTCGCTGATCTTTTGCTCGGTCAAGCCAATGCCCGAGGTGATCAGGTTGGTGTAAAAGCCCAGCTTGCGGGCTTCGCCGATCAGCTCGGCCAGGTCCTGACGTACCAGTGGCTCGCCCCCGGAGAAGCCCAGTTGGGCAGCCCCCATCTCCCGTGCCTCACGAAAAACCTTGATCCACTGCTCGGTGCTCAGCTCTTTGCCTTGCTGGGCAAAGTCCAGCGGGTTGGAGCAGTACGGGCATTGCAGCGGGCAGCGATAGGTCAGTTCGGCCAGCAACCACAGCGGCAAGCCCACTTCGGGCTTGGGTGGCAACGCCATCGGGCTGTCAGGCGAGTTCGATCCAGTGCTCTGCACGAGCGACCTCCATAAATTGCTCGATGTCTGCACCGAGCTCGGGTACGCCGGGGAACTGTTTGTCCAGTTCGCCAATGATGGCCGCGACATCGCGCTGGCCGTCGATCAGGCCGCCAATCAGTGCGGCACTGTCATTGAGTTTGATCATGCCTTCGGGGTACAGCAGCACGTGGCCTTTTTGCGCCGGTTCGTACTGAAAACGGTAGCCGGTGCGCCAGGTCGGGACTTTGCTGCGATCAAAGCTCATAGGGTGATTCCTTTATGCCAGACACGTTCGCGGGTCACGCTGTGGTACGGCGGGCGGTCAAGCTCGTAGGCCATGGTCATGGCATCGAGCATGCTCCAAAGAATGTCGAGTTTGAACTGCAGAATTTCCAGCATGCGCTGCTGGCCTTCGTAGGTGGTGTAGTGCTGCAGGGTAATCGCCAGCCCGTGCTCCACGTCGCGCCGAGCCTGGCCCAGGCGGGTGCGGAAGTACTCGTAGCCGGCCGGGTCGATCCACGGATAGTGCTGGGGCCAACTGTCCAGGCGCGACTGATGGATCTGCGGCGCGAACATCTCGGTCAGCGAGCTGCTGGCGGCTTCCTCCCAACTGGCGCGGCGGGCGAAGTTGACGTAGGCGTCCACCGCGAAGCGCACGCCGGGCAGTACCAGTTCCTGGGATCGCAGTTGGTCCGGGTCCAGGCCGACGGCCTGGCCCAAACGCAGCCAGGCCTCGATGCCGCCGTCTTCGCCGGGGGCTCCGTCGTGGTCTAGCAGGCGCTGAATCCACTCGCGGCGCACTTCGCGGTCCGGGCAGTTGGCCAGGATGGCGGCGTCCTTGAGCGGAATATTGACCTGATAGTAGAAGCGGTTGGCGACCCAGCCCTGAATCTGCTCGCGGGTCGCGCGGCCTTCGTACATCGCCACCTGATAGGGGTGGTAGATGTGGTAATAAGCGCCTTTGGCACGCAGCGCGGCCTCGAATTCGGCGGTGGAGAGTGGGGCTTGGGTCATCTGGTGCCTCCGGAAAGTATTCTATGTAGTCGCTGCCGCAGGCTGCGATATGGACCGCAGGGTCTTCGAGAAAACGGGTTGCTGCGCAACCCTTCGCAGCCTTCGGCAGCGACTACAAGGTTCAGCTTTTACAACTCGATACTCATGCCATCAAAGGCGACTTCAACGCCCCGGCGGGCCAGTTCGGCACGCTCGGCGGAGTCTTCGTCGAGGATCGGATTGGTGTTGTTGATGTGGATAAGGACTTTGCGCTGCCCGGGCAGTTGCTCAAGCACTTCGAGCATGCCGCCGGGGCCATTTTGCGCCAGGTGGCCCATCTCGCGGCCAGTGCGGGTGCCGACGCCACGACGTTGCATCTCGTCGTCGTCCCACATCGTGCCGTCCACCAGCAGGCAATCGCTGCCCGCCATGATGTCCAGCAACGGTGCATCGACTTTGCCCAGCCCCGGGGCGTAGAACAGTTTGCCGCCGGTGCGCAGGTCTTCGACGATCAGGCCAATGTTGTCGCCCGGGTGCGGGTCGAAACGGTGTGGCGAATACGGCGGCGCCGCACTGCGCAACGGCAGCGGGCTGAAACGCAGGTTGGGGCAGGCCGGGATGGTGAACGAGCCTTCAAGCTCGATACGGTTCCAGTTCAGGCCACCGTTCCAGTGCTTGAGCATGGTGAACAGCGGGAAGCCTGTGCTCAGGTCTTCGTGGACCATGTCGGTGCACCACACATCATGGGGGCAACCTTCGCGCAGGCTGAGCAGGCCGGTGGTGTGATCGATCTGGCTGTCCATCAGGATGATCGCGCTGATCCCGGTATCACGCAGGGCGCGGCCCGGCTGCATCGGGGCGAAGCTTTGCAGTTGCGCACGAATATCGGGCGAGGTGTTGCACAGCACCCAGTTCACACCGTCATCGGAAATCGCAATGGAGGACTGAGTGCGAGCGGTGGCACGCAGGGTGCCATCACGAAAACCCGCGCAGTTGACGCAGTTGCAGTTCCACTGCGGGAATCCACCGCCAGCGGCGGAGCCTAGAATCTGGACGAACATGGCGTGTTCTCTTGCGATGCTGAAAATAAAAACGCCCCGGCGAACCGAGGCGTTGGGCTGCTCTGCTGGGCTCTTTTACTCAAGAGGCCGGGCAGATCAACGGCTTGCGAAGTACATGGTGACTTCAAAGCCAATGCGCAGATCGGTGTAAGCAGGTTTAGTCCAAGCCATGAGGTGACTCCTTCAGTGAGTGGGTGAATGGGTGTCTCTTGATTAGTCCAGCTCCCGAGGGAGTTGTTCAAACGCTTAGGTGACTATGTTACTAAATTTGACGGTTTTTGAACGCTCAATGTCGAAGAAAGCCCGTTACGTGGTTGGTAACGATCAGCTTCTCCCTTGATAAAACGTTTCAGTCTCCGGGCTTGTGGCCAAGCATAACCAACGGCTTTGCGGCGAGTTAATGTGCTCGGCCGCCTTCAGTGTAGTGCCTTGATCCAGCGCCATAAGTGCTGTGTAGAGGGCTGTCAGGTAATCCGACGGGTGGCCCGCCAGTTTGGCTTGCCATAACAATTCACCGGCCTGGAACACCCCCAGGGCCTCGGTCGAGAATTGTTGTGCCAAGGCAGTACGGGCTTGGGTGAAAGATATTTCATCTAGCGTCGAGATCAATTTCGGCAACTCCACGAGGAAATTCTGGATGTGCTCAAAGATCTGCGTCGTTGAGGCGTGAGGCGATTGCACCCCGAACAGCAGCCCGGTTTGACCATTAATTTGGCGCAGGCCGCTGAACACGGCATAACCCAATTGCAACTCGACCCGCAGGCGTTGATAAAACGGGGTTTGCATCACTTGGGCGAGCATGCGCCAGGCGGCTTCGTCAGCCAGCGTTGCCTTGGGGGTCGGGCAAAACAGGATGAGCGCGTGTTCGCTGGAATCACTGGCTTCGGTGTGCCAATGGCGTTGGGCTGGCTGCTCGTCATGCTGCGCCAGATGCGCATCCGGGGTGCCGGGAACCTTGTGCAGTAAAGGTGTGATCAAGGCCTGCGTGGTGGCGGGCAGACCGACCGCCAAGCCGTCCCAGTGCACCTTGGACCAGTCGTCTTGCAGATCGTTGAGTGCTGGCTCGCTGGCTGGCTGGCACAGCTCGGGCAGGCGTTTGATCAGTTGGCGAATCGGCATCAAGGTGGCGCCAGGGGACAGGTTGCCCGGCGGCTTGGCCGATGGTGCGCTGAGCACACGCAGCGCGTGCTCGAGAATGGCGGGCATTGGCTCGTGGAAACCGGACATTTTCAGCAGCCAGTCATTGCCTGACCCATTGAGCGACACTTCAACCCCAGCCTGTCTGGCATCGAGTATCAGCGAGCGCAGGCTGTTTTCCAGTGACGCCGGCAGATCGTCAGCTGGCTTTGCGGGCAGAAGACGCCAGCGCAGGTAAATCGCCGCTTCGCCGCTGTGACTGGGCACTGCGGTGCTGAAACTCATGGCAGACACGTCGCGGCGAGTGCGCAAGCGGTCCTGGGCAAAGGTACGCAAGCCACGGTGAGCGCTGGTTTGCCCGCGGATCAGGCCGGCGCTGACCGGCTCTTTCGCCGCGTGCAGATACGGATTGGGTGCAGGCAAATGCCAGGCCTGTTGCGATGACGGCATGGGCGCAGGTTGTATCTGCTCGAGCACAGCCTTGAGGGTTATTACGCCCTGATCCGACAGGCCGGGGGCACGTTGCTCGCAATCACGGCGGGCCAGTTCCAGCGCGCCACTGACGTCTTGCTGACGCTGCTGCAGAAGGTGGAACTCCTCACGCAGCGTGGGCCAGTCCTGCTGTGCGCTGAAGAACGCCAGCCAGTCATGGAGCGTGTCGCGAATCTGCATGGCCTGCGGGGCAATATCGGTGGTGGCTTTGAACTCGATCTGCAGCAGTGCCTGGCTCTTGAAGTGATAGAGCGGTGTGGCTTTCAGGGTGTCGACCAACCCCTGTTCGCGTAATTGTGCGAGCAGGCCGCCGGGCTTGTCTGCGTTGATCCAGTGGCACAGAAAATCCAGGGCCTGGGCGGACTCTGGCGGCAACTGTTCCAAGGCGAACATCAGGCTCAGGGACGGTCCGTCCATGTGTTGATACTGGGGTTCAACGCCGGTCAGCAGCGCTGGCGGGCAAGCCTGCAGCAGGGTGTCGCCTGGGCGCAACACAGCGCTGCAACGTTCAGCCAGGACGATCAAGTCTTGGGTTGATTGCGGACCGCTCAGACTCAAGGTCATTTGCCCGGTCTGATAGAACCCTTGGTAAAAGTCTTCCAGGGCTTGCTGAAAGCTTGCGCGCGGCACGGGCAGGCTGTAACGGTTGCCTGCATGGAATGCCCGCAGCGGATGAGCAGGGTTCAGTGGCTGAAATAACTTCATCTCCCGCTGGGCAGGCGTTTCGCGGGCCCAGGCGATAAATTCGGCGTGCAGCACTTCACGTTCGCGAAGCTGGTCATCCAGAGCCATGCGCGGATGGGCGAGCATGTCGCACAAGCGCTCAAGCCCGCCGTCAAAGGCGGCCGGTGGCAGCTCGAAAAAGAAGTCGGTATGTCGTTCGCAGGTTTTGGCATTGACCTGGCCGCCGTGGCGCTGCACGTAAGCCATCAGGTTGTCTGCCGCCGGGAAGCGCGCGGTGCCCAGAAACAGCAAGTGCTCCAGGAAATGCGCGAGGCCGGGCCACGCTGCGGGCACATCGTGGCTGCCTGCGGCAACCCGTATAACGGCCGCACAGCGCTTGAGGCGCGGCTCATGGCGCACGCAGAGGGTCAGACCGTTTTCAAGTGTCTGACGTTGGGGGTGAGGGTGATTCAGCGCAGGCATGGGCACTTCCGGAACAGAGATGCGCTCATGCTAGCGGATTTAGCGCTTGCTCAGCTCGCGATAAAGTTCGGGGCGACGGTCCGCCAGGTAAAAATTCCCGGTTTTGGCATCCGCCAGTTGCTGACGTTGCAAGGTCGCAATCAGCAGGCTTTGCTCATGCCCGGCCAGCGCTATTTGCTTGCCGTCGGGCGCGGCGATACTGCTTTGGCCGCAGTAATGGATCTCGCCTTCATGCCCGCAATAGTTGGCGTAGGCCACATAGCACTGGTTCTCGAAGGCGCGGCAGCGCACCGTGACATCGGCGATGAAGTCGTAGGGCGCCATATTGGCGGTGGGTACCACAATCAACTCGGCACCGGCCAGCGCCAGGCGGCGGGTGTTCTCCGGGAATTCAAGGTCGTAGCAAATCAGCAGGCCAAGCTTCCAGCCATTGAGTTCGATGACCGGGAATGAATCGGGGCCTTTGCTGAACATCGAGTGATCGAGTTCGCCGAACAGGTGGGTTTTACGGTAGTTGCACAGGCTTTTGCCGTGGGCGTCGATCAACTGCACGCTGTTGTAGATCTGCCCGTCTGCACCGCGTTCGGGGTAGCCGTAGGCAATGGCCATGCCAGTGGCTTTTGCCAGTTCACCAATCTGTCTGGCGGCGTCGCCGTCGTGGGTTTGCGCGAGTCTGGCCACGGCCTGGGCGCCGATGTTGTAGCCCGTGAGGAACATTTCGGGTAGAACCAGCAGGTCGATGTTTTCGGCTTGCCGTGCAATGTCATTCAAGCGCTGCAGATTGCCCGCGACATCCAGGGGCAGAGGCGTGCATTGGTAAAGGGCGACGCGCATGGGGTTCTCCTGGTGGTCAAATTTCCCGTTGAAACTGCCGCTGACAAATTTCGTAGCAACTGCCGAAGGCTGCGTCCGGCGACGCAGTCGTCGTAAATCCAGGTACTGCGGTGAGACAGATGGATCTGGGACTTGGATTTTACGATTGCTACGCAATCGGACGTAGCCTTCGGCAACGGCTACGAAAGCGGTTTGAGGTCTCCCACAGGGATCAATCCGGCAATGCAATCGGGCCGATTTCGTGGAACACATCGCCCGGCCCGGGGTTGGCCGCGTGGGTACTGCCGCCAAAGTGGGTCATGATGCCCCACACCGCGTTCAATGAAGTCTGTACTGCACCTTCCACCCAGGCCGGGGTCCACGACACGTCGTCGCCAGCGATAAAGATCCCCCGCTGTTCGCCGGGCATGTCCTGCTGCATGAAGTGCGCGTACATGCGCTGGTTGTAACGGTAATGCCCCGGCAGTGCGCCCTTGAAGGCACCCAGAAAGTGCGGGTCGGCTTCCCACGACACCGTGATCGGATCGCCGATGATGCGGCTGGCGATGTCCACTTTGGGGTAAATCTTTTTCAACGAATCGAGGGCCAGCTTCACGCGCTTTTCCACCGGGTGCGGGAGCATTTTCAGCGCATCGCTCATCCACGAGTACGACAGGCAAATCACCCCCGGCTTGTCGTCACCGTTGTCGAACAGGTAAGTGCCGCGGGTCAGGCGATCGGTGAGAGTCATGCTCATCAGGTCACGGCCAGTCTCGGGGTCTTTGTCTTTCCAGAACGGGCGGTCGACCATGACAAAGGTTTTGGAGGATTGCATGTAGCGTGTACGGTCCAGTGCCATCCACACTTTTTGGGAGAACAGCGACTCTTCACATTCGATCTGGGTGGTCAGCAGCCAGCTTTGACAGGTCACCAGCACCGCTTCATATGGACGAGTCACCCCGAGTATGTCGGTGACGGAAAACATCCCGTCCTCTGAACGAGAGATGGCCTTGACCCCGGTACGTGGTGCGCCGTGGTGGAGCGAACTCAGACTGGTGCCAGCAGGCCAATGGGCGCAGCGCTCGGGCGCGTGACGCCAGATCCCCAGGGGTACTTGCTCAACACCGCCAACCACCAGGTGTTGGTGATCGTCGCAGTTGGTCATCACCACACGGAAAATCTCGAGCATCGAGTTGGGGAAGTCGGAGTCCCAGCCACCGGTGCCGAACCCCACCTGGCCAAACACTTCGCGGTGCTGGAACGACAGCTTGGCGAAGGCCTTGGACGTGGCGACGAAGTCGTAGAACGTGCGGTCGTCCCACAGGGGAACCAGGGTGTTCCACAGCTCTTTCAGGCGAGGCACGTCTCGGTCGCGGATGGCCTGCTGAATATCGCCAAAGCGCGAGCCCGCTTCCAGTGCGTCCGCCCAGGCATCGGCCACTTCCTGAAACAGCGCAGGCAGGTCCGCCAGTTTTTGTGCGTAGAAAGTCTGGCCTTCAAGGTCAATCACGGTGCTGCCCGAAGCGGGCGTCAGCGGGTTGGGGAAGGGTTTGGTCTCCAGGCCCAGCTTGTCGACGTAGTGATAAAACGCCGTGGAAGACACAGGGAAACGCATGCCGCCGAGTTCGGCGATAACCCCTTCGCTGCCCTCAAAGGCTTGCGAGCGCAGACGTCCGCCCATCTTCGACGCTTCATACACCACGGGTTTGAGACCCAGTTTCATCAGCTCATAAGCCGCCACCATCCCGGCCATCCCGGCGCCGACAATCGCCACCTCAGCTCCAAGCTTGTGTGCCGGGATGCTGCCCAGGCCCGCCGGGTGTTCGATCCAGTCATCAAAGGCAAACGGAAAGTCCGGGCCGAAGATGGTGATGGGTTTTTTGCCGTCGTTAGGGTGGCGATTATTCTTGTTCATGGCTGACCTTGCTGGCGACTCACGCATAACGTTGAGTATAGGAAAAGACAGGCACCATGATAGGGAGCGTGGAACACGGTAATAAGACGCAAACTGTCGTCGTTATGGCTTTTGTTTAGTCAATGTGACGAAGCTGGCAGTCGAAGTGACTTATCCGCGATCAACTTTGCTGCTGAGGATGATGGAGGTGGTGGTTTTCTCGACGCCCTCGACGCTGCCGATCTGGTCGAGCAATTGGTCCAGTTGCTCGGGAGAATCACTGCGCAGCCAGGCCACGTAATCGAACTCGCCACTGACCGCGCACAGTTGCTGCACCTGGGCCATTGCGCTCAAGCGCCGGACCACCTCTTTGCCTGAGCGTGGCTGTACGGTAATCCCGACATAAGCCTGCAAACCGCCATCAATCAAGCGCTGCCCCAGGCGAACCCCGTAACCGGTGATCACCGACGTTTTCTCCAGTCGTGCCAGCCGAGATGTCACGGTGGTGCGCGCAATTCCCAACTGGCGAGCCAGCATCGCAACGCTTTCCCGTGCATTGAGCTGCAAGGCCGCAATCAATTGGCGGTCGATTTCATCCAGCGCGGGAGGGCGGGTATCAGGCACGTGAAGCTCCAAAGGCATGGGCGTGGTGGGCGGTCATGGTACAGGGCTGCGGCACCACTTTGCTGGCGGGCGGATTTTAAGAGTGAGCGCCGGGGGTTGTCACACTTTGTCCAATCTACAGGGGTGTAGATGATTACGATTCTCTTTTAAGTTGAATCATAAGGACGCTTCATGCATTCGTCTCTTCGCTTTCACCCATTGCCCCTGTGGGTTCGTCTGGCCTTGGCTGCAGGCGCATCCTGCACGCTGGGGACTTCTGCCCAGGCGGCAGATCCGCAAGCACTGACCCTTGATGAAATGGTCGTTACGGCTTCCGGTTACGAGCAGAGCATCGAGGATGCGCCCGCCTCGATCACGGTGATTGATGGGGAGACGCTTCGGCGCAAATCCTATCGGGACCTGGGCGACGCCGTGCGTGACGTTGAAGGTGTAGTGGTCAACGGCGGGGCCAATGAGACGGATATCTCCATTCGTGGCATGCCAGCCGATTACACCCTGATTCTGGTCGATGGCAAACGCCAGAGCGCCCGTGAGTCGCGGGTCAACGGCAACAGCGGTTATGAGCAGAGCTTCGTGCCGCCAGCCGCGGCCATTGAGCGCATCGAGGTGGTTCGAGGGCCGATGTCATCGCTGTATGGCTCGGATGCCATTGGCGGGGTGATTAACGTGATCACCCGCAAAGTGTCGCCCCAGTGGGGCGGCTCTGTGGGCTACGACTACTCGGCGCGCCAGCACAGCGACCAGGGGAATGCCCGCCAGACACAGTTCTACCTCAGTGGTCCGCTGCGCGAGGATTTTCTAGGTTTGCAGGTCTGGGGCCGTTATCTGGACCGCCAGGCGGACGACGACATTGAGCAAACCAATGGTTTCAGCAATGCCGATCATCGTGACCTGACCGCGCGGCTGGCATTCACCCCGACAGTCGACCACGACATCCTGCTGGAAGCGGGCGCCACGCGCCTCAAGAACGGCGATGGCGTGAGCGCAAACTGGGCCACCCGCGAACAAGAGAGCAATCGCGATCACTGGTCGCTGTCACACCAGGGGCGCTGGGGCTGGGCGACGTCGGACATGGCGTTGTTCCAGGAAACGTCCAGCCGCGAGGGCAAGGCGACACCTGCGCAAACGGATATCTACGGCCGCAAGCCCGAGATCAAGAGCACGGTGTTTGACGCCAAACTGGTGGTGCCGACTGCGCACAATGTCAGCACCGTCGGCGTGCAGTGGAATGAAAGCCAGCTGACCGACTGGAACCAGGGCCTGGGTGATCGCGTCGATTACGAGTTCTCAGTGGTACAGAAGGCCGTGTTTGCCGAAAACGAATGGGCGATGACCGATACCTTTGCCCTGACCACAGGATTGCGCCTGGACCACCACGAACAGTACGGCACCCACGCCAATCCGCGAATCTACGGGGTGTGGCGCGCAACCGACAACTGGACCCTCAAGGGCGGCATCGCCCGTGGCTTCAAGGCGCCGGAGCTGCGTGCCGTGGTCAAGGACTACGCCTACCTGCGCCGCAATCGCTTCGTGATGTTTGGCAACCCGGACCTCAAGCCCGAGTCGAGCACCAACTACGAAATGTCCGCGCTGTGGTCCAATCGCGACAATTTGTCGGCAGGCGCGACGGTGTTTTACAACGACTTCAAAGACAAACTCTCTACCGTCACCACTGATGAGCGATGGAATGGCTACATTGTCATGGATCGCGTCAATGTCGACAAGGCCGTGATCCAGGGCGTTGAGCTGACCGGTCAATGGGATGTCAGCGACAGCGTCTTGCTCAAGGCCAACTACACCTACACCGACTCTGAACAGAAAAGCGGCGCCAACGCCGGCGCCCCACTGGCGTTGACGCCCAAACAGAAAGCCAACGTGCGCGGCGAGTGGGTGGTGACGGACCGTGCCCAGGCCTGGGCGTCCGTCAGCTATTACGGTGAAGAAACCGGCAACACCCTGGCTGACGTGCCTGCACCGGGTTACACCACGGCTGATATCGGCGGCTCTTACGAACTCACAGACTCGATCACGTTGAACAGCTCACTGAACAACCTGACGGACAAGCGTCTGGACGACGAAACCTACGGCACGGTGAACTACGGTCGCACCTTGTGGATGGGGGCTACGCTGAACTTCTGACCAGGGCCATCGGCAGCCTGACCACGGCGCACAACCCGGCGGGCGGTCGATTTTCCAGCAGCAGTTCGCCGCCGTGGGCTTGCACGCAGGCGCGGGCGATGGCCAGGCCCAGGCCGATGCCGCCATTGTGAGAACCGTCGGCGGCGCCAAACTGTACGAAGGGCTCGAACACTTTGCTGAGCCATTCTTGCGGCAGGCCCTGGCCGTGATCGAGAATTTCCAGTCGCAGGGTGCCGGGGTCCTCCTGGTACAGCGTCAACGTGGCATCTGCGGCGTGACGCAGTGCGTTGTCGATCAGGTTGGTCAAGGCCCGCTTCAACGCCAGGGGACGGCAGGTGAGCATGATCGGCGCCGAGCCTGACCAGGTGACCGGCTGCTTCATGAGTCGGTAGCGCTTGGCCAGATCCTCCAGCATGTCATTCAGCACGATTGTCAGCGTGGGCTCCTGCACGGCATCGTCACGAACGAAGTTGAGGGTTGCGCCCACCATCGCACTCAACTCATCCAGGCTTTCGAGCATGTCCTCGCGGGCCGGGCTCTCTTCCAGCAGTTCCAGCAGCAGCCGCAGTTCAGTGATGGGCGTGTTCAGGTCGTGGCTGAGCGCCGCGAGCATTCGGGTACGGCCTTCGACATGGCGGGCGATATTGGCTTGCATGGTGTTAAAGGCCGCCGTCAGGTCACGTGCTTCTTGTGGGCCGGTCAGAGGCAGTGGCGCAATCCATTCCCCGCGGCTGACGCGTTCGGTGGCCTGGGCCAGGGTCTTGACCGGACGCACTACGCGGCTGATGCAGAACATCACGATCAACAGCACCGGAACGGTCGTCACCGGCAGACTGTACGCCAGCATATTTCCCCATTCGTAGGCGCCTGCCGGATGTTGCAGGGCGTTGAGGTAGCGGCCGTCGGGCAATTCGATACTGCTGCGCAGCCGCAGGGGGGCCCAGCCGTCGGGGCTGAACACGCGCCCCCGGGCATGGTCGCCACTGACCCGTTCCAGTTGCATGGCCACGCGCACGTCCTGGGGCAGTTGCAGTTGCTCGCGCAGGGCGCTGGCCATTCGCTGTTCTTCGGCACGCATGGCAAAGGGTTCGACGTCGGCCTGGGTGGAGATCCAGAAACGTGCATCTGCGCTGGTGATCGCCCCCAGCAGCCGGTCGAAGACCTCGTCCTGGGCTTCCATGGCCACATGATGGGCGGTCACCAATCGCTCAAGGCTCATGGTGCGCGACAGGGGATGGATCAACGCGCCGGTATGTTGCACAAACACGATGGCGATGACATTGGAGGCGAGCAGCGCGAGCAACAACAACGCACTGAGTTGATGCAGCATCTTGCGGGGCCACAGGGCGCGCAGACGATTCATGGCGCTTGCAACGTGACATCGGCCGCAAACAGATAACCGCCGCCCCAGACCGTGCGCAGTAACTCGGGCTCCCCGGCGCTGTACGCCAGCTTGCGGCGCAGGCGACTGACCTGGCGGTCGATGGCGCGGTCGCTGACATCGCTGTCGGTGGCGGTCGTGAGATCAATCAGGCGCTCGCGAGGCAGCAGCGTATTGGGTTGGTCGAGAAACACCTGCAGCAGTTTGCTTTCCACCGTGCTGAGCACAATCTGCGCCCCTTGATCACGGGTCAGCGTGGCGTGACTGGGGTTATACAGCCAGCCAGCGAACCGATAACAGGGGCTCATCTTCAGGGCGCTTGCCGATGCAACCTGCTTCGCGGCGCCAGGACGGTGGCGACGCAACACACTGTTGATCCGCGCAACCAGCTCTCTCGGTTCAAAGGGTTTGGCCACATAGTCGTCTGCTCCCAGGTCGAGGCCACGTACCCGATCTGCCGAAGTGTCCCGGGCGGTCAGCAGAATCACCGGCGTGTCGGCGCGCCGATGCAGCCTGCTGCACAAGTCAAAGCCATCGCCATCGGGTAACGACACATCGAGAATGATCACGTCAAAGGCGTGTTGCTTGAGCAATTGCCACATGCCCGCGGCGTCCGCTGCCGTGCGCACATCAAACGTGTGGCGGCGCAGGTACGCGGCCAGCGGTTCGCGAATTTTGCGGCTGTCGTCGACGATGAGTACGCAGGGCGCCGTGTTCGGGGGAAGGGGGGTCATGGCGGGTAGAAACACCGGGAGAAACAGATGGCAATGATACTACTAATGCTTCTCAGTTGTTTTTTGCCGAGGGGGGGCAATGACGTTTTTTGTGATGGGGATGAGGCGTTGACCCCGGAAATATCGGCCGCATGACGCTCTGAAAATCCGGGATGGGTATAAATGACGTCCTGTTCGTTCGTTCGTTCGTTTAGGTTCAGGGCGATGTTTTGCGACCGCGTTTGGCTTGCGAGCCGAGTAAACCGGCTACTCGGCTCGCAGGATTGAATGAAGGTCCATGGCGCGCTCAGTCAGGCGCTTTCCAGAACGGGTCGCTCTTCCAGTTCGGTGGGAAGCCCATTGCTGCCAGATTGATCTCGGGGAACTCGCTCAGCAGCTCATGTAAGCGTGTATCCCAGCTGGTATGGGGGCTGACCCGGCGCATCAGCAGATTGAGGATGCATAGCACGGTGAACATTCGGGCGTGCTGTCCGGGCTTCTGCAGGTATTGCGGCCAAAGGAAATTGACCGTTTTGGGGAGTTCAGGACGAATGCCCAGTTCTCGATTCCATAGTCGTGCGTGATGCGCGCATATATTGCGAATGGTCGTCAGGGTGTGCAGCCAGGACTGTAGCAGTGGACCGTGCAGGGCCATGCGACGGGCGATAGCTTTCTTGTCGGCATCCCGTGCCAGGCCTTTGAATAAGTGCGAGAGCTCGCCAAGGGTGATCTCTTCCATGGCGGCCCAAGCGGGCATGAGGTCAGGTGCGTTGTAGGTCAGTGTGTAATGGCGCGCATAGCTTTCCTTGGCTCGAAGGTTCTTGAGTTTTACCTTGCGAGTATCCGTTGACTGGGAAGTTTCGATGCGCTGGCATTCACGCAAATGGTCCTGACGTGCTTTTTCCTGCTTGCTGCGAATACTGTCGAGCAGCACTTGGTGACGATAATCACGCTGGAAGAAGCGCGCATCCATATACCAATGAGCCCCATGTTGAGGCCCCATGTGGTTGCTGATGGCAGCCCTGGTGGCGACTTCAATCCGTTCAATCGAATCGATAACGAGCAGCCGCAGGCGTCGGTCGAAATCATACAGACGAGTCAGCTCTTTCAACCGAGTCCCGGGTCTGAAGCCGTGCTCTGCATCGTGCGAAAGCTGGAAAGAGCGCATGTAAGGTGTCAGGCGGAAAAAACTGACTGCTTCGAGAAAGCAGTGCGCTTTTGCTTCGTCCTGAATGATGAGCCCGCGGTGCTTGAGCAGGGTCAGTTGCGCAGGAATGTCTATGGCGGGCTTGCTGAAAAGCTTCATGCTGAAAAGCTACCGGGCATAAAAAACCCGCACAATTTGTGCTTAGCTGCTGAAGCAACCATAGGCATGGCGGGTGTGTTGCGGGGGAGATTAGGCATAGTAGTGCCGTTTTGCAAGGTATTTGGCACGGCAGTGATAAGCGGACGCCGGGCGTTACAGGATGTTCGGAATGCCTGAAAACCCGCCTCAGCCCACCGTTTTCCTGTCAGGGCGAAAACGTGGCTTTGTCATGCGCAAGTGACGGTAGCTTAACCAAGGTGAGACAAGGTTGACCATGGCACTGTGCATTCAATAGGCCTCCTCGGTTTTGGGCAGGGTGCGTAAAATTTTTGCAGGGGTTGGCCTGGCTGTTTAGGCGCGTGCTTTCTACAGACAGGGGAGTTGTAACCAAGTATTGAAGTGGCGAACGTCCTGCGGGTAAGATTGAGAATAATTCGCACTTACATCTGGTGGGCCGCTCGGTGCAACCTCCTTCGACCAGCAAGTTGGGCTTTTTTTTCAGCGATCATCATCGTTGGCTGCTGTCCCATATCCAGCGGCATTTGCGCAATCACGCCGATGCCGAGGACACGGTTGCCGATACGTTTTGCCAGTTACTGGTGGCACGGGTAGACCCGGACGCCATCGAGCAGCCCCGTGCCTACCTGTCGACCATTGCCCGACGCCTGATCTTCGATCGTCATCGTCGGCGCAAGCTGGAGTTGGCCTACCTCGAACGCCTGTCCATGTTGCCCGAAGCGCTGGCGCCGTCCCCGGAAGAACAATTGCTGTTGATCGAAGCCCTGGTGGCCATCGATCGGGCGATTGACGGCCTGCCGATGCTGGTCAAGGCGGCCTTCCTCTACAGCCAGCTGGATGGCCTGAGCTACGTGGAGATTGCCCGCAAGCTTGAGCTGTCCGAGCGCACGGTGAGCCGCTACATGAAGCAGGCTTTGCGTCAGTGCTATCTGAGCGAAGGTGCATCATGAGCAAGCGGCGTCTTGACCCTGTCAGCGAGCAGGCGATCGACTGGATGGTGCGCCTGCGTGCGGGCGAACCGGATGTGTCGCTGCAGAAGCGTTTCAATGCCTGGCTGGTACTCGATCCCGCCCACGCCCAGGCCTGGGCCACTTTGCAGGAGCGACTGGGTGCTTCCTTCGGTGCCGTTCGCACACTGGATCGACGGGTGCCCGGCCAGGCCGCAGAAGCGCGCCAACTATTGCTCCAACCCAAGGCTTCGCGCCGCGATGCGCTCAGGGTAATTGCAGGGCTTGGCTTGCTCGGCGGGGCTACCTGGGTCGGTGCGCGCAGCCCGTGGGGTGACTCGCTGCTGGCTGACCTGCACACCGGGCGCGGCCAGCGTCAGGACTTCACCCTGGCCGACGGCAGTCGCCTGAGCCTGAATGCCGAGAGTTCGGTGGACCTGCGCTTCGATACCCAGCGCCGCCTGGTGATTTTGCGCCACGGTGAGCTGGTGATCCAGGTCGCCGCCGATCCTCTTCGTCCGCTGAGCGTGCGCACCGCAGAAGGTGAAATTCGCGCACTGGGGACTCGATTCCTCGTGGCCCAGGAACACGGCGCCACGCGGGTAGTGGTATTGCAGCACTCGGTCAACGTCCGGCTGTTCGACGGCACCAGCATTGATTTGCAGGAAGGCCAGTCAGCCGTCATGCAAGCCGGCAACATTGCTCCGCTCGCCGGTGATCAACATCATCGGGCTGACTGGATGATCGGGCGCTTGAATGTGCTGGACGACCCGCTGGAGGCAGTCGTCAACGCACTGCGCCCTTACAGTCGCGGCTTTGTGCGGGTGGCTCCCGAGGTTCGCAACCTTCGTGTCCAGGGGGTATTCCCGCTAGAAAATCCGGATCGGGTGTTTGCGGCACTGGCAGAAACCCTGCCGATTCGTGTTGATCGCTACAGCCCCTGGTTGACATTAATTCGTGGGAAATAGCACGGCTGAAGCGTTATTTTTGAAAATCGCTCTCATTCGTGTCTGGTTTTCATTTCTCGCCCCACCTATCTCCTGACACTTTCACATTTTCAGGAGAACGCTGTGTTCAACCCGTGGCCCCATCCCCTTTGCGTTGCCGTCACCCTGGCTGCGCTGGCCAGTTCCACTCTGGCGCAAGCGCAGGATCTGACCTTCAATCTGCCGTCCGGCCCGCTCGCCAGCACCCTGAATGCCATTGCCAGCCAGAGTGGACACATCGTTTCGCTGGAGCCGTCGCTGGTAAAGGGCAAGCAGGCGCCTGCGGTGGTCGGCAAGATGCCCGCCGAGCAGGCGATGCAACAGGCATTGTCGGGCAGCGGCTTGCAACTGCGAGTGACGGGCCAGGGCAACTTCAGCGTCGAGCCGGTCATGGACAGCAATGCCGCACTGCAACTGGGGGCTACCAACATCGTTGAACTCAGCACCGACGCCACCACCGAAGGTTCTGGCTCCTACACCTCGCGGGCGGTGACCATCGGCAAGGGCACCCACACCCTCAAGGAAATCCCGCAGTCGATCACGGTAGTGACCCGCAAACAGCTGGACGATCAAGGTCTGACAGACCTCAAGGACGCGGCCAACAAGACCACCGGACTGGTCGGCGCACAGGGCGTGGGCAAAGGCATGATCCTCAGTTCGCGCGGGTTCCAGATCGACGACTGGCAATACGACGGTGTACCGATCCCGCGCAACACTTATGCACTGGGCAACTGGGCAACCCAGGACCTGATCTTCTTCGATCGCATGGAAGTGCTGCGTGGCGCATCCGGTCTGCTGCAAGGCACCGGCAGCCCTGGTGGCGCGGTGAATCTGGTGCGCAAACGCGGACAGATCGCACCCACTGTGACCCTCACCGGCAAGGCGGGCTCCTGGGATCATTACGGCTTGCAACTGGACGCCGGCGGCCCGCTGAACCAGACCGGCACGGTCCGTGGACGCTTCGTGGCCGACCAGGACGACAGCCACTCGTTCGTCGATTCCGCCTGGAGTAAAACCACCTCGTTGTACGGTGCCCTGGACTTCGATTTGCGTGACGACACCACCCTGGGCCTGGCGGTCAGCCACTCCAGCGGCGAATCACGGCCGATGGTTCGCGGCTTCCCGCGTTACGCTGACAGCAAGGCAATCGATCTGCCGCGCAGCACCTACACCGGCGCGAAGTGGAACCACTCTCAGATCGATGTCACCACCCTTTATGCCGATCTGGAGCACAGACTCAACGACGACTGGGCTTTCAAGGTCGGCGCCGTGCGCCAGACCGAGAGCAATATAGCCAAGAACCAGCGGGTGCAATCCACCCTCAAGGGCTTGGCCGCGGATGGCAGCGGCGTGCAGTACGCCGATTTTTACTCGGACTTCGACTCCACCAAAATCGGTCTGGACATGAACCTCACCGGCAAATTCGAAGCCTGGTCCATGCAGCAGGAGATCATGGTCGGCGGTAACTACTCGAAGCTGACCACGGACGACCAATACGCCCGTACTTTCAATGACAGCACTGACACTATTTTCGGTATCGACCATGACCGTCCTGACATCAGCTACGAAGGCCTGATTAATTCCCCAGGGGGGCAGGGCACTCCGAGCAACTATGACATTCGTCAAAAAGGGCTCTATGGCAGTTGGCGAGTCAAGCCGGTCGACTCCCTGACCCTGGTACTGGGTTCCCGGGTCAGTTGGTACGACTACAGCTACAAGTATTGGACCCAGAAAGCGTCCGGCATTACCGCCAACCCGGACAGCACCACCAACGAAACCGGGCAAGTCACCCCTTACGCAGGCATCGTCTATGACCTGAGCCGCGAGTGGGCCGTCTACGCCAGCTACACCGACGTTTTCGAACCACAGACTGCCCGCACCGTAACGGGCCCTGTGCTCAAGCCGGTGATCGGCAGCAACTACGAAGTCGGCATCAAGGGTGAGTTGATGGACGGCCGGGTCAACACCTCCCTGGCGGTGTTCCGTTATGACCAGGAAAACCGTGCCGTCCCTGACATGCAATCGCCCCAGCTCTGCGACGGTTGGTACTGCTCAATCGCGTCAGGGAAAGTGCGCAGCCAGGGGATCGAGGCTGAAATCAGCGGTGAAGTGACCGACAGCCTGCAACTGTTTGCGGGCTACACCTACAACACCACCAAATACCTCAAAGACCCGGAAAGTGAAGGCAAAATCTTCAGTTGGTGGACGCCCAAAGACATGCTGCGGGTGTGGAGCAACTACCAGTTCAGCGGTGACTGGAGCCGCGTGAGCACGGGCCTTGGCTTCACCGCTCAAACCCATACGATTGGCTATGACAGCTCCGTGAACGTGCCGGGTTACGCCGTGTGGAATGCCCGTGTCGGCTACCAGATGACGCCGGAGATCGAACTGGCGATGAACGCCAACAACCTGTTCGACAAAACCTACTTCACTGCGGGCTATAACCAGCTCAATGGCAACAACAACTACGGTGATCCGCGTAACGTAATGTTCAGCGTGAAATACACGCCAACGTTCTGATGCCGCGAATCAAGGGTGTGGACGGTTTGTGGACGGAAAGCGGTTTTCAGGGTGTTTTGAAAAGCAAAATCCCAAACCCCGGAAACACAAAAGCCGCGCAGTGCGCGGCTTTGAGTATGGTGGGCCCAGTAGGACTCGAACCTACGACCAAGGGATTATGAGTCCCCTGCTCTAACCAACTGAGCTATAGGCCCTCAGTAGGCCGCGGATTATAACGACGGTTTCTCGGTAGTGCTATCCGAAAAATCTGAAATAGGCATACGAAGGAAGGTTGCTGCGAATTTTTCAGCAGACAGAGGGGGGCTGACGATGGCGCCCTGGATTTGTTCGCAACCGGCTTGGGCCAGGAATGTACGCTGTGCCCCGGTTTCTACGCCGTCCGCGATGATGGTCAATTGCAGGCTGTGCCCCAGTGTAATGATGGCGCGAACAATAGCGGCATCGTGTGCGTCATCGGGCAGGCCCTTGATAAAAGACGAGTCGATTTTCAGCGTGTCCAGCGGCAAGCGCTTGAGGTAGCTGAGGGACGAGTTGCCGGTGCCGAAATCGTCAATGGACAGTCTTACCCCCAGTTGTTTGAGTCGATGCAGGGCTTCACAGGCTTCTTCGGCCTGGCACGTAATAAAGCTTTCAGTGATTTTAAGTTGCAGGTAGCCGGGCTTGAGCATACAAGTCTTGAGCAGGTGCTGTACGTGCTCCAGTAACCCGGGTTGGTGCAGTTGAGCGCTTGCGAGGTTGACTGAGATCGCTCCAAAGGGGACGTACACCTGGTTCCATGAGTGCAGTTGCTGGCAGGCGCGTTCAAGCATCCAATCCCCTATTTGTATGATCATGCCGTTTTCTTCGGCCAGATGAATCAAGCGCTCGTGGGGGATTTCTCCGAGTATGGGGTGGATCCAGTGCAGCAGTGCTTCGGCCCCGACCACGCTGCAGTCATCCAGGCTGATTTTGGGTAGGTACAACAGTGATACCTGGCCGCGTTCCAGGGCTCGGCGCAGCTCATGGCTCAGGACGACCCGCGCACTGGCTTGTGAACCAAGGTCGTGGCTGTAGCGTTCGACGCGGTTGCGCCCTTTGAGTTTGGAGTGGTACATCGCCAGGTCGGCATTTTTGACGAGTGTGGCGACGTCGTCGCCATCGTCCGGGAATACGCTGGTGCCGATGCTGGCGCTGATGAAAAGCTCGTGCTCGCCTGCCAGGAAGGGTGCGTTGAAACACGCCAGCAACTTGTTGGCAATCATTTGCGCATCGTTGGCTTGTTTGAGCCCGGGCAGCAAAATGATGAACTCATCCCCGCCCAGACGGGCCACTGTGTCGATGTCGCGCAGCTGTTCCTTGAGGCGGGTTGCGATGCCTTTCAGCAGAAGGTCGCCCACTGGATGCCCGAGGCTGTCGTTGATGTTTTTGAATCGATCAAGGTCCAGAAACAGCACGGCACTGCGCTGGCCGTTTCGCCTCTGATCGGCCAGTACCTCGCATAACCGGTTTTCAAACAGTAAACGGTTGGGAAGGTTGGTCAGCGGGTCGTGGTGAGCCTGGTGGTCAAGGCGTGCCTGAGCATGTTTGAGGCTGGAAATATCAGAAAATACGGCCACAAAGTGGGTGATCAGGTTGTCGCTGTTGCGAACGGCGCTAATGGTCAGCCAGTTGGGGTAGATTTCGCCATTTTTGCGTTTGTTGCTGATTTCGCCCTGCCAGTTGTCGGCGTTCGACAGTTGATGCCACATGGCTGCAAAAAATACCCTGTCGTGTTGGCCTGACGCCAGGATTCTCGGGGTCTGACCCAGTGCTTCACTCTCGCTGTAGCCGGTGATTTCGGTGAAGGCCCGGTTCACTGCAGTGATTTTTTGCTGGGGGTCGGTAAAGATGATGCCTTCGGCCGTGCTTTCAAAGACGGTGGCCGTTTGCAGGAGTTTTTCCTGCATCTGGTGACGTTCGGTGATGTCGTGAATGATGGTCAGAATGCAGTGTTCAGCTCCGATCATCAGTGGGTAGCTGGAAATCTCACAGAGGCGAATGTGCCCGTCTTTATGACGGAAGTTACAACTGAAGTCCCGTACAAAGCCGTCCTGTTCCAGTAGTCGCAGCACTTCGCGCCGCTGCTGGAAATCTACCCATAGATGCAGGTCAAACGTTGAGTGGTGCAAGGCGCTGGTACTGTCATAACCACTGAGACGGCTGAAGCCTTCGTTTATCTCTATCAGCAGGCCGTCACTTTTTCGGCTCACTAACAGGCCATTGGGTGAGGCATGGAATACTTTGGCGAACTTCTCTTCGGATAAGCGCAAGGCCTCTTCGGTCTGCTTGGTTTCGCTGATATTGATCATCAGGCCGCGCAGTACGACCTGCAGGTTATGGGTTGTGATGCTGGCGATGTCGCGCAGCCACAGCGTGTTGCCGTCAGCGGTGATCACGCGATAGTCCAGGCTGTGGTCGCAGTTGGCGTTGACTTCCTTTTCGCGGAAGTCCCGGGCTCGGGCCAGGTCGTCGGGATGCAGGATTCGATTCCAGAAGCCCAGACTTAGCCAGTCTGCAATCGGGTAGCCCAGCAACGCTTCGGCCTGGGGGGAGACATAGGTATAGGTGTCGCCGTCCAGTGGTGCCTCCCAGGCGATAGCTGAAAGGCTTTCAATCATTCCCCTGTAGTGATGCTCGCTGCTGCGCAGCTCCTGTTCCAGGGCCGTTCGCCGGGAAATTTCAGAGCTCAGGCGCCGATTGATGCGCACGACGATGAGCAGCACGGTGATCAATAGCAGCGCGCCGGGAAGGACATACACCAGCAAGGTGCGCCACAAGGCCCGGTAGTCACTGATGTTGCCGACCCAGTGCTGCTGAATGCTTTCGGTTTCACTGGGGCTTATGTCAGCCAGTACTTTGTCCAGCAGTTCGAGCAGCACGGTCTGACTTTTGGGAACGGCCATTGCCAGTTGAAAGCGAAAAGGCGTTTCGCCACTGACGTAAAGACCATCGAGTTTGAGCTGGCGCAGGCTCCATACGCTGGAAGCCAGGTCGCCGACCATCGCATCGACCTGGTCCGTGGCCAGCGCCTGCAGGGCCGAACTGACGTTGGGCAGTGCGACGATGTTCAGGTCCGGGTATTGCGCGCGCAGAAGCTCATGGGGGGCGTAGTTTTCAATGACGCCGACCCTGAGGCCGTAGAGGTCTTCGATGTTTTTCGGTGACGCGCCACCCTTGTGGGCGAGGATGACGATGGGGAAGTCCAGATAGGGCCGGGTAAACGCCAGGTACTTTTGACGTTCAGGTGTCGACATAATGCCGGGCAGCAAGTCGATCTTGCCTTCTTTGGTCTGTTCCAGCACTTCGCTCCAGCTTGGAGCTGCCACCGGTTTGAAGGTTATACCCAGCCGGTCGCTGATCAGCTGTATGTAATCGGCGGCAAGGCCTTTGTAGTTGCCTTCCTGATCGCGGAACTCAAAGGGCGGCCACGTGGTGTCGATACCAAGGAGCAGCTCAGGATGGTCTTTGAGCCACTGTTGTTCATTATCGGTGAACGTCAGGGCATGGGAGCCCGTAGTCCAAACGACAAGCGACAGTAGCAGGATGGCCAGCAATCGTGACATGCGCGTCTCTTCAAAACGCCTGGATGCATCCAGTGTAGTCGGGCTGTGGCAGGGGGAGGGAGCAGGAAGGGTCTTGGCTATAAAGCAAAACCCCCGGCAGGGCCGGGGGTTTTGTTATCACTCGTCGAGGAAGGAGCGCAAATGCTCGCTTCTCGTCGGGTGGCGCAGCTTGCGTAACGCTTTGGCTTCGATCTGACGAATCCGTTCACGGGTAACGTCGAACTGTTTACCAACCTCCTCGAGGGTGTGGTCGGTATTCATGTCGATACCGAAACGCATGCGCAGTACCTTGGCTTCACGGGCTGTGAGGCCGCCGAGTACATCGCGTGTCGCTTCTTTAAGGCTCTCAACAGTGGCTACATCGATTGGCGACTGCATGGTCGAGTCTTCGATGAAGTCACCCAGATGGGAGTCTTCGTCATCACCGATCGGGGTTTCCATGGAGATCGGCTCTTTAGCGATCTTCAATACCTTACGGATTTTATCCTCAGGCATTTCCATGCGTTCGCCCAGCTCTTCCGGGGTCGGTTCGCGACCCATTTCCTGCAACATCTGGCGGGAAATACGGTTGAGCTTGTTGATCGTCTCGATCATGTGCACCGGAATACGGATGGTGCGGGCCTGGTCGGCGATCGAGCGAGTGATCGCCTGACGGATCCACCAGGTGGCATAAGTCGAGAATTTGTAGCCGCGGCGGTATTCAAACTTGTCTACCGCTTTCATCAAGCCGATGTTGCCTTCCTGGATCAGATCGAGGAACTGCAAGCCACGGTTGGTGTACTTCTTGGCGATGGAGATAACCAGACGCAAGTTGGCTTCAACCATTTCTTTCTTCGCGCGGCGGGCCTTGGCCTCACCGATCGACATACGACGGTTGATGTCCTTGATCTCGGCAATCTTCAGGCCGGTTTCTGCTTCCAGGGCAGACAGCTTTTGCTGGCAACGGATGATGTCCGGTTGCAGGCGACCAATGGCTTCAGCATATTTGCTTTTGCCTTTGGCCAGCGCGTCGCTCCAGCTTTCGTCGACTTCGTTGCCCGGGAACAGGCGCAGGAAATCGGTACGCGGCATGCGTGCATCACGTACACACAGCTGCATGATGGCGCGCTCTTGTGCACGCAGACGCTCCAGGGCGCTGCGAACACGCTCAACCAGGCCTTCGAATTGCTTCGGGACCAGTTTGATCGGCATGAACAGCTCTGCCAGTGCAACCAGCTCGGCAATTGCCTGCTTGCTGCCACGGCCGTGCTTTTTCAGTGCCTTGCGAGCGAGTTCCATCTGATCGGAAACGGCGCCAAAGCGCTGAGCCGCGATGATCGGATCGGGGCCGCTTTCGACCTCTTCCTCTTCTTCGCTGGACTCTTCCTTATCGTCCTCTTCGTCATCACCTTCGGCTTTCACCTTTGGGTCGACAGGAGGCGGTACTTCGGCTGCAGGCGGCGCAGTACCATCGTCCGGGTCGATATAACCGCTCAGAACGTCGGACAGGCGACCACCTTCGGTGGTGACGCGAGTGTACTCGGAGAGAATATGGTCAACCGTGCCAGGGAAGTGCGCAATTGCGCCCATCACTTCACGGATGCCTTCTTCGATACGCTTGGCGATTTCGATTTCGCCTTCACGTGTCAGCAGTTCTACCGTGCCCATTTCACGCATATACATGCGCACAGGGTCGGTAGTACGACCAATGTCGGTCTCTACTGCCGCCAACGCGGCAGCTGCTTCTTCAGCAGCTGCTTCGTCGGTGTCGGCATCGGCCAACATAAGGGCGTCCGCATCCGGAGCACTCTCGTGTACGGGGATCCCCATGTCATTAATCATGCGGATGATGTCTTCCACTTGCTCCGGATCTGAAATATCTTCGGGCAGGTGGTCGTTGACCTCTGCGTAAGTCAGATACTTCTGCTCACGGCCGAGGGTGATCAACTCTTTGATACGAGACTGCTGTTGCGCTTTTCCGGACATAACACCCTATCCACTGAAGGTCTTGGCGGGCAAAAAACAAGCCGAGGATTATACCTTAGCTATGACCTCACGCGCCAGTTGAGGTCGGGTTTGATGCGGGATTATTGCGACTTAGAAGGTCGCGTAACTGATTTTTTTCCTCGCTACTTAGCTCGCCTTGACGTGCTTTTCGAAGAAGTTGCTCTAGATTTCGCTCGCGTTGACGAGCTGACAAGCTAGTTATGGTGTCGAAAAACTGTTGTTCAAGGTTATCGGCATCAATTAGCCATTCCTTTTCCAGCAGTCTTTGCAGCAAGCGGCCCTGTTCAGTGCCGTGCCAGCGGGACAGTAGCTGTATAGAGCTTAGCTTAGGATTTTTCTGTACGGCCTCTACCAGCGCAATCAGTAACTGATTGTTAGTCTGGTCTTCTGCAGCAAAGTGCCCGGCATCCTCAACTTTTTTGGCCAGTTGCGGATGGTGCAGCAGGGTGCGCAGGGCTGTCAGTGTAGGCGGTTCAACGCCTACGGGGATCCAGGCCTGCTCGCGTTCGCCGCCACGCTTGCCTTTTTTGTCCCAGGGTTTGTTTTCCCACTTTTTACCGCCAGCGCCAGGCTTTTTCGGCGTCCATTCCTGTTGCGGGATGTACATGTCCGGTTGCTGGAAGTCGCTGTAGTCGGGCATTGCATCGTAATCAATGCCGGGGTCGTAGGTCGGTTGAGCCTGGGGCTTCGCAGGTGCGTTTTGCGCCAGCTGGCTGACGGTCTCGCTGGTCAGGCCGGTAATTTCGCTCAGGCGCTGGCGCATCAAGGTCCGCAGGTTGGCACCCGGGACTTTGTCGATCAGCGGTGCTGCCAGCGTGGCCATATGGGCTTTGCCTTCTAGCGAGCGCGGGTCTGCTTCTTCGGTTAACTGCTGGAAGAAGTAATCGGCCAGTGGTTGTGCGTGCTGGTTGATGCGTGCCTTGAAGGCGTCGGTACCTTCGGAGCGCACCAGTGTGTCCGGGTCCTCGCCTTCAGGCAGAAACAAAAAGCGCGCGCGCCGTCCATCCTGCAGGCAAGGGAGTGTGGCCTCCAGTGCGCGCCAGGCAGCATTGCGGCCTGCCTGGTCGCCGTCAAAGCAGAACAAAACACTGGGTACTACGCGGAACAAGCGCTTCATGTGTTCTTCACTGGTGGCGGTGCCCAGTGTTGCGACGGCATTGCGCAGGCCTTGCTGGGCCAGGGCAATGACGTCCATGTAGCCTTCAACCACGATGATTTCGTCGAGGCTGCGATTGAACTTGCGTGCTTCGAACAGCCCGTACAGTTCCTGGCCTTTATGAAAGACCGGCGTTTCCGGGGAGTTCAGGTATTTGGGTTTGTCATCGCCCAGGACCCGGCCACCAAAGGCGATGATGCGGCCACGACTGTCGCGGATCGGAAACATGACGCGATCACGAAAGCGGTCATAGCGCTTGCCGGTCTCGGCGTTTTCCACCAGCAAGCCCGCATCGATCATGGCTTTTTGCTGCAGTGTGTCGCTGCTTAGGTGTTTGTACAGATTGTCCCAGCCTGGCGGGGCGAATCCGAGACCGAAGTCGCGGGCGATTTCGCCGGTCAGGCCGCGGCCCTTCAGGTAGTCCACAGCAGCTTTGCGTGCAGGATGGGTTTTTAATGCCTGGCGATAAAAATCGGCAGCCGCGGTCAGAAGTGGATAGAGCGGAGAGTCAGTTGGCTGCCGCGGCTTGTGTGGGCGGCCACTTTCTTCTCGCGGGATCTCCATGCCGGCGGCTTTGGCCAGTTCTTCGACGGCCTGGGGGAAATCCAGGTTGTCGTGGTCCATGATGAAGCCGAGGGCGTTGCCGCCCGCGCCGCAGCCAAAGCAGTAATAGAACTGTTTGTCGGGGCTGACGCTGAAAGACGGCGTTTTTTCTTTGTGGAAGGGGCAGCAGGCCGTGTAATTTTTGCCGGCTTTCTTCATTTGCACGCGAGAGCTGACGACATCGACGATATCGGTACGGTTCAGAAGGTCGTCAATAAAGCTCTGGGGGATTAACCCGGCCATGGCGTTCTCGTCATCACTGCGCAGAAATGGGTCCGTATAAAGGGCTTGGACATCGCGCGTGCAGGCGAATGCACTGCTCGATCGTGGGGCGTCAGCTCAATTATTTCGGGGAAGTGTATCTGTCGAAACCCGGTCTGCTCATTTTAAACAGAGTGAATGGGATCGGTAATTTTCACGCTCTGAGTCCGGCACTGACCAATGGCTGGTCTCGGATAGCTCATAAGCAGGCACTGGAGAGGTGCCTTGGGCTGATCGTCTTTAGGGAAAATCAGAGAGGTGTGCTCGTCGGTAGCCTTGGAAGGCTCGTCAGTAAAGACGTGCACCGCTGGCTATTAGGCCAGGTCTGACGTGATGTAACGCTTGTCGCGGTCGCATCTGCGGCCTTGACGATAAAGCATGTAACCTTCAACAACTGCCTACGGCCCGGCTTTAGGCCGGGCTTGGCAGAAGCGTGCTACGAACGTCTGTGTATTAGTACAGACGAACGGCGCGGCGCTGCTCGCGCTGAACTTTCTTCGCGTGACGCTTAACAGCAGCTGCTGCTTTGCGTTTACGCTCGGAAGTCGGCTTCTCGTAAAATTCGCGGCTGCGAACTTCAGCCAGAACACCGGCTTTTTCGCAGGAGCGCTTGAAACGACGCAGAGCTACGTCGAAGGGTTCGTTCTCTTTTACTTTGACGGCTGGCATCCAGAGCTACCTTCATTCATTACCGGGGTCAACGTCTCAAGGCAAAAATTGCGTTGAAAGACGTCGGTTTTTAAGGGTTGCGGATGTTAACCCCTCATCGCCCGGAATGCAAAGCCTCTGATCGAAAACCGCTGGCCGGGGGCGGGAGTGGCGACTATTATGCGCGCCTTCGAATTTAGCCTCTACAAGGCGTAAACCCATGCTAGTACTGGGATTAGAAACCTCCTGCGACGAAACCGGCGTCGCGCTATACGACAGTGAGCGCGGGCTTTTGGCCGATGCACTGTTCAGTCAGATCGACCTTCACCGCGCCTATGGCGGTGTGGTGCCGGAGCTGGCTTCAAGGGATCACGTCAAGCGCATGCTGCCCTTGATTCGTCAGGTGCTGGCCGAAGCCGATTGTGTGCCGACCGAGATCGACGCAATAGCCTACACGGCGGGTCCAGGATTGGTCGGAGCCCTTCTGGTTGGGGCTTCTTGCGCTCAGGCGCTGGCTTTTGCCTGGGGTATTCCGGCCCTCGGTGTCCATCACATGGAAGGCCATTTATTGGCTCCGATGCTGGAAGAACAGCCTCCGGAATTTCCGTTCGTCGCTTTGTTGGTATCGGGCGGTCACACGCAGCTGGTTCGCGTTGATGGTATCGGCCAGTACGAGTTGCTGGGCGAGACGCTGGACGATGCTGCGGGTGAGGCGTTCGACAAGACCGCGAAGATGATGGGGCTCAACTATCCAGGTGGCCCTGAGATCGGGCGTCTGGCCGCTCAGGGCGTTGCGGGGCGTTTTGTATTCCCTCGCCCCATGACTGATCGTCCGGGGCTGCAGTTCAGCTTCAGCGGCCTCAAAACCTTCGCCCTGAACACTTGGCAGCGCTGTGTGGCCGCGGGCGACGATACCGAGCAAACCCGTTGCGATATTTCCCTGGCGTTCCAGCAGGCTGTGGTCGAGACGCTGACGATCAAGTGCAAGCGCGCCTTGAAGCACGCGGGCATGAAGCGCCTGGTGATTGCTGGTGGTGTGAGCGCCAACAAGGCGTTGCGTGTATCCCTGGAAAAAATGCTCGGCGAGATGAAGGGTAACGTTTACTACGCTCGCCCGGAATTTTGCACGGATAATGGCGCGATGATTGCGTTTGCTGGTTGCCAGCGTTTGCAGGCTGGCCAGCACGAAACATTGGCAATCAGCGTGCAGGCACGCTGGCCGATGGAGCAGTTGAAGCCCCTGTGAGAGCCGGGGTTGGATCGAGCGTGAGGTTTTTTCACGGGCAAGATTCAGAAATGGCGTTCGCGCCCAGCCATCAGGTCGCGTAAATTGCCGCGGTGGCGCCAGACAATCAGTGCCGTCAGGACGCTCGTGGGCAGCAGGGCGGCAGGCTCTTGCCAGGCCAGCAATGGCAGGGTCAGGGGTGTGGCGATCAACGCCGCCAGTGAGCTGGTACGGGTCAGCTGAAAGGTTAGCAGCCATGCTGCGACAGCCAGCAATGCCGCGGGAGGGTATAGCCCCAGTAGCATGCCGGCAGCCGTGGCGACACCTTTGCCGCCGCGAAAGCGGAAGTACGCAGGGTACATGTGTCCTACGACGGCGCAGCTACCGATCCAGGCTTGGTCCTGGAGCGAGAAATCCAGTTGGCAGGCCAGAAGGACGGGTAAAAGCCCCTTGCACAGGTCGCCGAGCAAGGTCAGGACGGCAAGTTTTTTGCCAGCCAGACGCAACATGTTGGTTGCGCCGGCATTGCCGGAGCCACTCATTCGCGGATCGGGAGTTCCCGTCAGGCGGCTGAGCAAAATGGCAAAGGACAGAGAGCCAAGCAGGTAGGCGAGGATCGCCAGTAACCAAAACATGCTAACTATTCCGGGCGAGGACGCCCTGATTCTAACGGCGCATTGCGCCCTTGTCGTGCTGCGGAGAAGAGTGCTTGGACAGAGTGTTTATCGAAGGCCTGGAAGTCGACACCGTAATTGGTGCTTATGACTGGGAGCGCGGCATCCGTCAGTGCCTGCGCCTTGACCTGAGTTTTGCGTGGGATAACCGTCCGGCTGCCGCTGGCGATGACCTGACGCTGGCTCTCGATTATGCGAGCGTTTCCACGCGTATTCAGGCATTTGCCGAGCACGCTCAATTTCAACTGGTGGAAACCTTTGCGGAGCGTCTGGCAGAGGTGTTGATGAGTGAGTTCAACATTCCCTGGCTGCACCTCAAGCTGACCAAGCCCGGCGCCGTTGCGGCGGCCACAGGGGTTGGCGTGGAGATTGAGCGCGGATGTCGCTAACTCAGGTTTATCTCGGGCTGGGCAGTAATGTCGAGCGCGAAAAGCATTTGCTGGCGGGGCTTGATGCACTGACCGGTTTTTTGCGCGATATGTGTTGCTCTGCGGTTTTCGAAAGTCAGCCTGTGGGTATCAAAAGCGGGCCTTTTTTCAATCTGGTGGTGGCGGCGAAAACCGATTTGCCACTGATTGAGTTGAGTCGGCGATTGAAGCTGATCGAAGCTGATAACGGACGTTATGCTCAAGATCGTAAAGGATTGCCACTGGATATCGACGTGCTGTTTTACGGTGACCTGGTGGGTAGTTTTGACGGATTGACCTTGCCCCGTGCCGAGATTCTCAAGAATGCTTTTGTGTTGTGGCCGCTATCATTGATAGCGCCAGACAAAGTGCATCCAGGTGTGGGCAAGACCCTTGCTCAGTTGTGGGCAGAGGCACAGATCGATCAAGTGCTCGCACCTGCTGCGTTTGAATGGCGGGGTGAGCAGTTGACGCCGCTGGAGATGCTGGCAGGCTGAAGGTCGTTTGAATGTGCAGCAGGGTGCTGCTTTTTTGTGGGAGCGGGCTTGCTCGCGATACTGGCGCTGCGGTCTTTGCGTCAGACCGCATTGATGCCATCGCGAGCAAGCCCGCTCCCACAATATTTGCGCTACACGGCATCCTTGTAGGCTTGCAGTGCCTTGAGCCGCTCGTGCTTCAGGGCCTCACCCAGTTCTGGGCCTTTGAAGCCCTGCTCCAGCAGTGGTTGCACGGCCACGGCCAGTGCGGCCCGTGCAGCGCCGCGCAGGTAGTCAGCTTGCGGATACGGCCGGTTTTCCAGGCCAAGACGCCCTTTGGCGTCCATCTCGCATGCCACGATAAACTCCTCGAATCGCTGCGGGCGGCGGTACACGTCAAAGCGCTGCAGTAACTCGAGTAGCGTCGAAGCCTTGAGCTCAAGAGCACGATGGCCGTGGGTGTGGTACTCGCCCACCAGCAATGCCAATTCCTGGCAATCCCTTGGCACTTTGTAGCGATCATTTACGGCTTTGATCAGGCGTAGTCCTTTGTGCTCGTGGGCAATGTGTCTTGGCCAGTCTTTCTCCGGCGTAAGCCCCTTGCCAAGGTCGTGCAGAAGGCACGCCCAGCGAACGGTCAGCGGTTGCTTGTGCAGCGCCGATTGCTCCAGCACGCTCAGGGTATGCACGCCGCTGTCGATTTCCGGGTGGTGGGCAGGGGGTTGTGGCACACCAAACAGTGCATTCACCTCTGGCAGCAGCACCTCCAGTGCGTCACAACTGCGCAGCACTTCAATAAATACCTGAGGTTGGTCTTCCATCAGGGCGCGGGAAATTTCTTTCCAGCAGCGCTCGGGGGTCAAGGCTTGCAGCTCGCCGGATCTGGACAGCTGGCGCATCAATTCCAGCGTTTCTGGTGCGATGTTGAAACCAAGGCTCGCGTAGCGTGCTGCGAAGCGGGCCACACGCAGGACTCTGAGAGGATCTTCGGCAAATGCGGGGGAAACGTGGCGTAAAACACGGTCTTCAAGATCGCGCTGACCATTGTAAGGGTCAGTTATATTGCCAGCATCGTCCTCAGCCATTGCGTTGATGGTCAGGTCGCGGCGTATCAGGTCTTCTTCCAGGGTGACGTCGGGGCTGGCATGAAAAATAAAGCCGCCATAACCATGACCGCTTTTACGCTCTGTACGTGCCAGAGCGTATTCGTCGCCGGTTTTGGGGTGAAGAAATACCGGGAAGTCTGAACCTACAGGGCGATACCCCAAGGCTTGCATTTGTTCGGCTGTTGCGCCAACGACTACCCAGTCAATATCGGTGACAGGCTTGCCCAGCAGGCGATCACGTACAGCGCCGCCAACTTTATAGATCTGCATAAAAAACCTCCGTTAGCACGACAGGATAGCGCGTGTGCCGTGTTAACGGAGGCTTGTGTGCATTACAGGTGAATGGCGCCCATATCCAGTCGGCCGCGATCATTGTCGCCGTGATCGCCTTTTGGTGGGACATGATGGACTTTCACGACCTGGTCGCCTTGCAGTGTTTCAAGATGGATATCGAAGCCCCACAAGCGGTGCAGGTGTTTCAAGACCTCGTCGGTTGATTCGCCCAAGGGTTTGCGGTCATGTTGCTGGTGGCGCAGGGTCAGGGAGCGGTCGCCACGGCGGTCGATACTCCAGATTTGTATGTTGGGTTCACGATTGCCCAGGTTGTACTGGGCAGCCAGGGTTTCACGAATGATGCGGTAACCGTTCTCGTCGTGAATGGCGGGTACCAGCAAGTCGTCTTTTTGATCGTCGTCCATGATGCTGAACAATTTCAGATCGCGGATTACTTTGGGTGACAGGTATTGCAGGATAAAACTCTCGTCCTTGAAACTGCTCATGGCGAACTTGATGCTTGATAGCCAGTCGCTGCCTGCCAGGTCAGGGAACCAGTAACGGTCCTCGTCGGTTGGGTGTTCGCAAATGCGCCGGATGTCGCAATACATTGCAAACCCCAGTGCGTAGGGGTTGATGCCGCTGTAGTAAGGGCTGTCAAAGCCGGGTTGGAACACCACGCTGGTGTGGGAAATGAGGAACTCCATCATGAAGCCTTCGGTCACCAGGCCTTCGTCGTAGAGGTCGTTCATCAAGGTGTAGTGCCAGAAAGTAGCCCAGCCCTCGTTCATCACTTGCGTTTGCCGTTGTGGGTAAAAGTACTGTGCAATCTTGCGCACGATACGCACAACTTCGCGTTGCCAGGGCTCCAGCAGCGGCGCGTGTTTTTCTATGAAATAGAGGATGTTTTCCTGAGGTTCGTCGGGGAAGCGCGCGTTATCTTTCTCGCTTAGTTTGTCTGCGCTTTTAGGGATGGTGCGCCACAAATCGTTAATCTGCTTTTGCAGATGCTCTTCGCGCTCTTTTTGGCGACGGCGTTCCTCTTCAGCTGAAATCGGATCGGGTCGTTTGTAGCGGTCTACACCGTAGTTCATCAAGGCATGGCAGGAGTCGAGCAGGTCTTCGACCGCATCGATGCCGTGGCGCTCCTCACATTGCATGATGTACTGCTTGGCGAACACCAGGTAGTCGATGATCGAACTGGCGTCCGTCCAGGTGCGAAACAGGTAGTTACCCTTGAAGAAGCTGTTATGCCCATAGCACGCATGGGCCACCACCAGTGCTTGCATGCAGATGGTGTTTTCTTCCATCAGGTAAGCAATGCACGGGTCAGAGTTGATGACGATTTCGTAGGCCAGCCCCATCTGCCCACGGGTGTATGACTTTTCGGTGCTCAAAAAGTGTTTGCCATAGGACCAGTGGTGATACCCCAGCGGCATGCCCACTGAAGCGTAGGCGTCCATCATCTGTTCGGCAGTAATCACTTCGATCTGGTTGGGATAGGTATCCAGCGCATAGCGTTCGGCCAGGCGACCGATTTCACGGTCGTAAGCCTGGATCAGGTCAAAGGTCCACTCTGAGCCAGTGGAGATGGGTTGGCGTTTATTCTCTTTGGCGGTCATGTCACTAACCTGCGCTGGAAGAGTTCACGGAAGACCGGATAAATATCGCCGGCCGAGACCAGTTGTTGCTGCGCGAAGGTGTCGGAAAACGCCTCGCTGATGCGTTCGTATTCGTACCAGAGGGCCTGATGTTCGCGCGGTGTAATCTCTACATAAGTGTAGTACTGCACGAATGGCATGATCTGGTTGATCAGAATGTCGCGGCAAATGGGTGAGTCATCGTTCCAGTTATCCCCGTCAGAGGCTTGCGCTGCGTAGATATTCCACTCGTTGGTGGGGTAGCGCTCGGCCATGATCTCCTGCATCAGTTTGAGTGCGCTTGAGACGATGGTGCCGCCGGTTTCTCTTGAGTAGAAAAACTCCTCTTCATCCACTTCGCGTGCACTGGTGTGGTGGCGAATAAACACGACGTCGATTTTGTCGTAGTTCCGCTTCAGGAACAGGTACAGCAAGATGAAAAATCGTTTGGCGATGTCTTTCGTGGCTTGGGTCATGGAGCCAGAAACGTCCATCAGGCAGAACATGACGGCCTTGGAGCTGGGGTTGGGTTGCTTGACCAGCAGGTTGTACTTGAGGTCAAAGGTATCGAGGAAAGGTACGCGGTGAATTCGTGCGCTAAGTTTCTCGATTTCGGCCTCTACGGCTTTGATATCGCCGAAGTTATCGGGCTCTTCGCGCTTTAATCGTTCCAGCTCAGCCTTGGCCTCCCTGAGTTTTGCCCGACTGCTGCCTGAAAGGGCAATGCGCCGGGCGTGAGCTGAGCGCAAGGTACGAATGATATTGATGCGAGACGGGTTGCCCTCGTTGCTGATACCGGCGCGTACGGTTTTAAAGGTGTCAGTTCCGGTCAGGTTGCGTTTGACCAGATTGGGGAGTTCAAGGTCTTCGAACATGAATTCGAGGAACTCTTCCTGGGTAATCTGGAATACGAACTCATCCATGCCTTCGCCGGAATTGCCAGCTTTTCCGGGCCCACCGCCGCCGCCCGCTCCGCCTTGAGGCCGGGGAATGTGTTCGCCGCTGGTGAACTCCTTGTTGCCAGGGTGAACTACGGTTTGCTTGCCACCGCGCCCATGGTGAAGCACCGGCTCATCGATATCGCGGCCGGGAATGCTGATTTGCTCGCCATGTTCCATATCCGTTATGGAGCGGCGGCCCACGGCCTCTTCTACGGCCTTTTTGATGTGGTCACGGTAGCGCCGCAGAAAGCGCTGACGGTTTACCGTGCTCTTGTTCTTGCCATTGAGGCGTCGGTCGATCACATAGCTCATTAGGCCCTCCGGGCAGCTTCAAGTTGTGAGCTGCAAGCTGCAAGTCCAGGCAATTACGCGTGCCTGGTCCTTGCAGCTTGAGGCTTGAGGCTTACAGCTGCCTCACTGCGACTTGCGGACCCGCAGGTACCACTCGGAGAGCAGCCGTACTTGTTTGTCGGTATAGCCGCGTTCGACCATTCGAGTGACGAAGTCGTTGTGTTTCTGTTGGTCCTCTTTGCTCGCCTTGGCGTTGAAACTGATAACCGGCAGCAGGTCCTCGGTGTTGGAGAACATTTTCTTCTCGATCACCACGCGCAACTTCTCGTAGCTGAGCCAGGTAGGGTTCTTGCCGTTGTTGTTGGCGCGGGCACGCAGAACGAAATTGACGATTTCGTTGCGGAAATCTTTCGGGTTGCTGATGCCGGCCGGTTTTTCGATTTTTTCCAGTTCTTCGTTCAGGGCTACGCGGTTAAGGATCTCACCGGTTTCCGGATCGCGGTATTCCTGGTCCTGAATCCAGAAGTCGGCGTACAGCACGTAGCGATCGAAGATGTTTTGCCCGTATTCGCTGTAGGACTCCAGGTAAGCCGTCTGGATTTCCTTGCCGATAAACTCGATGTAGCGCGGCGCCAGGTATTCCTTGAGGAAGCGCAGGTAGCGCTCACGGGTTTCGGCCTGGAACTGTTCCTGCTCGATCTGCTGTTCGAGTACATAGAGCAGGTGAACGGGGTTTGCTGCAATTTCGTGGGGATCGAAGTTGAATACCTTGGACAGGATCTTGAACGCGAATCGGGTCGAAAGCCCGTTCATGCCTTCGTCGACGCCCGCGTTGTCGCGGTATTCCTGAATGGATTTGGCTTTCGGATCGGTGTCCTTGAGGTTCTCACCGTCATATACCCGCATCTTGGAGTAGATGTTGGAGTTTTCCGGCTCTTTGAGGCGCGAAAGAACAGTGAACTGGGCCAGCATTTTCAAGGTGTCGGGTGCGCAATGGGCTTTGGCCAGTGAGCTGTTGAACAGCAGTTTGTCGTAGATTTTTACTTCGTCACTGACGCGCAGGCAGTACGGCACTTTGACGATGTAGATCCGGTCGATAAACGCTTCGTTGTTCTTGTTGTTGCGGAAGGTGTGCCACTCCGATTCGTTTGAGTGGGCCAACAGGATACCGGTAAACGGAATGGCCCCCAGACCTTCGGTACTGTTGTAGTTGCCTTCTTGAGTGGCAGTCAGCAGTGGGTGCAGCACCTTGATCGGCGCCTTGAACATCTCCACGAATTCCATCAGGCCCTGGTTGGACCGGCACAGCGCGCCCGAATAGCTGTAGGCATCGGCGTCGTTCTGCGGGAATTCTTCCAGTTTTCGAATATCAACCTTGCCGACCAGGGCTGAAATGTCCTGGTTGTTTTCATCGCCGGGTTCGGTTTTGGCGACACCGATCTGGTTGAGAATCGAGGGATAGAGTTTCACTACGCGGAACTGGCTGATGTCACCACCAAATTCGGCCAGACGCTTGGTGGCCCACGGCGACATGATGGTACTCAAGTAGCGTTTCGGGATGCCGAAATCTTCTTCGAGGATCGCGCCATCTTCTGTGGCGTTGAACAGCCCCAAAGGCGATTCGAAGACCGGCGAGCCCTTGATCGCATAGAAGGGCACCTTTTCGATCAGTTGCTTTAGCTTTTCGGCAAGGGATGACTTGCCGCCCCCGACCGGGCCCAGCAGGTAGAGGATTTGTTTCTTCTCTTCCAGGCCCTGCGCAGCATGGCGGAAGTAGGAGACGATCTGGTCAATGCATTCTTCCATCCCATGGAAGTCTTCAAAGGCCGGATAACGACGAATCACCTTGTTGGAGAAGATTCGTGACAGACGAGAGTCGTTTGAGGTGTCCAGCAGTTCCGGTTCACCAATGGCCAGCAGTAGCCTTTCAGCAGCAGAGGCATAAGTGCTTTTGTCTTGCTTGCACAGCTCCAGATACTCCTGGAGCGTGAGCTCTTCCTGGCGTGTGGATTCAAAGCGTTGTTGGAAGTGGCTAAAAATACTCATGACGTCACCTCGCTCGATACGTGGAGTCGGCGATAGATCGGTCAGTTCGAGTGCTGGCATGCAGCAGCATTTCAGCTGCTGTGTACCCCCCAGGACACCATCAAGGTGGCTAAGCCCTTGAAGTTACTACCGATGATCCATTCGCCGGTGTACCGGCTCTCCCCAGATTTGGATGGCCTGAGGTAAAGGATAGTTGGTAATCCGGGAGGTCAAGGCGAGATGCATGAATTGTTGCGCCTGACCGTTGGTCAGGAAGGGCGCCAGCCCTCTGATACCGGGGGCTGGCGCTGAAAAAAATATTATTCGGCAGTGCTTTGCGCGGTTTCGTTCGGATAAGTTGCACGCCACAGCTCGAAGCCGCCATCAAGGCTGTAGACCTCGCTAAAACCCTGGCTCACCAAATACGCCGCGGCGCTTTGGCTGGAGTTGCCGTGGTAACAGGCAACGATCAGGGGGGCGTCGAGGTCCGCGTTGGCGATGAAGTCATGCAGTGAGTGGTTGTCCAGGTGCTTCGCGCCGCTGATATGACTGGCGGCAAAGGCCTGTGGATCACGCACATCAACTACGACGGCGCCTTGTTCGCGCAAGGCCTGGGCCTGCTCTGGCGGGATACGTTTGAATTCGGTCATGGGGAGGTTCCTGTGGCCTGACAGCGGGCGCGGTTAGCTGGCGCCCAAGGGTTGGGAAGGTGGGGCGGTTTGCAGGGCGATGGAGGGCGCCGCAAGGGCCGGGTCGTCGCAATCGCAGATCAGGCGCTGACCGGTATCGACGTTGAGCAGAGTCATGGCGCCTCCCCAGACACAGCCAGTATCGAGAGCGAAGATGCCAGGCTCCTTGCAGTTGCCTTCCAGCGCTGCCCAATGCCCAAAGATGATCTTGAGCCCTTGGGTTTTGCGTTCTTTATAACTGAACCAAGGCGCGTAGCCTGGCGGTGCGCTACCGATGCCTTCTTTGCTTTTGAGGTCGAGCTTGCCTTCTCGGGTACAAAAACGCATCCGGGTGAAATAGTTGGTGATAACCCGTAAACGGGTGACGCCCGTCAGCTCGTTGTCCCACTTGGCAGGGTCGTTGCCGTACATTCCGTCCAGGTAAGGCCCGATGAGGTTGTCATCACGCAACGCATGTTCAACTTCACTGGCACACTTGAGGGCTTTTTTCAGTGTCCACTGCGGCGGTATTCCGGCATGCACCAGTGCAATATTGCGCTCGGCATCGTGATGCAGAAGAGGTTGCTGGCGTAACCAGCTCAGCAGTTCATCACAATCGGGAGCCTGGAGGATTTCACGCAGGGTATCGCCTTTTTTCAGGCGCTCGGCGTTATGGCCGACGGCCAGCAGGTGTAGGTCATGGTTGCCCAGCACGCACACCAGTGATTCTCGCATGCGGTACAAAAAGCGCAGGGTTTCCAGCGATTCCGGGCCACGGTTGACCAGGTCGCCCACCAGCCAGAGCTTGTCTCTGTCAGGGGCGAAGGCTACGCGTTCGAGCAGGCGTTTGAGAGGCTTCAAGCAGCCTTGCAGATCGCCAACGGCATATACCGCCATCAGTGCAGGGCCCCGGGGACCGCAAGGCGGAAGGGCGCAATGACGGCTTTGAACTCATGACCGTCGTCGGCATGCATCAGGTAGCTGCCTTGCATGGTGCCGACTTTGGTCGTGATGACCGAACCGCTGCTGTAGGAGTGCTCGCTACCGGGGGCGATTGTAGGTTGCAAACCCACAACGCCAGCGCCACGAACTTCTTCTACATGGCCATCGCCGTCGGTGATTACCCAATGCCGGGACAGCAGTTTTGCGGGTATTGAGCCGTTATTGCGCACCGTGATGGTATAGGCAAAGGCAAAACGCTGATGTTCAGGCTGCGATTGTTCTGGCAGGTAACGCGTGACGACACTGACGTCGACCAGGTAGCGGGGATCGTGCATGCGAGAGGCCTTACGTGAAAGCGAAGACACAGTTCGGGATAAAACTGATGCCTGAGTCTAGGCCAAACAACGTGTACTAGGCCAGACGTTGCGTCCGGCCCAGTACCCGTTTTTCTCGGCAATCAGTCGGCAGAGGGCGCTACGACAGGCTGTTCGCTGAGCTTGTCGGCCAGGCGCACAAAGGCGGCAAGGTCGAGTTGCTCCGGACGTTTGCTGCCATCAACGCCAGCGGCTTCGATTTCATCGTTGCTGAGCAAGGCTTTGAGGGTGTTGCGCAGGGTTTTACGACGCTGGTTGAATGCTTCACGAACCACGCGTTCAAGCAGTCGATGGTCCTTGGCTGGATGTGGCAGCACTTCGTGCGGCACCAGTCGGACAATTGCCGAATCAACTTTTGGCGGCGGATTGAATGCACCTGGGCCTACGTTGAACAGGTGTTCGACGCGGCAGTGGTACTGGACCATGATCGAAAGACGACCCCAGTCGCCACCGCCAGGACCGGCGGCCATGCGTTCAACCACTTCTTTTTGCAGCATGAAGTGCATGTCGCGGATCAGGTCGGCATTTTTCAGCAGGTGAAAAATCAGCGGTGTGGAGATGTTGTACGGCAGGTTGCCGACTACTCGCAGAGTACGGGGTGCAGCGTTGAGGCTTTTGAAGTCGAACTTCAGCGCGTCACCCTGGTGCAGGGTGAAGTTGCTCATCCCTGCGAATTGCCGATTGAGGATCGGGATCAGGTCTTTGTCGAGTTCCACGACGTCAAGTTGACCACCGCTGTTGAGAATGCCTTCGGTCAGGGCCCCCTGGCCCGGGCCGATTTCCAGCAGGCGATCGTCAGCCTTGGCGTGGATGGCGCGCAGGATACGGTCAATAACGCCTGCATCGTGCAGGAAGTTCTGGCCAAAGCGCTTGCGCGCCTTGTGTTGGTATTGCTCGTTCATATACGGGTCTCGGCCATCTGGTAGGCGGTTTCCAGGGCGACTTGCAGGCTGCCGGTGTCGATTTTGCCGCTACCTGCCAGATCCAGGGCGGTACCGTGGTCGACAGAGGTGCGGATAATCGGTAAGCCCAGGGTGATGTTGACTGCGGCACCAAACCCTTTGTACTTGAGTACGGGCAGGCCTTGGTCGTGGTACATCGCCAGCACTGCGTCGCAGTGTTCCAGATATTTTGGGGTAAACAGAGTGTCGGCAGGCAGCGGGCCACGCAGGTCCATGCCCTCGCTGCGCAGGCGCTCCAGGGTTGGTTCGATGATGTCGATTTCTTCATGGCCCAAGTGCCCGCCTTCACCGGCATGGGGGTTTAGCCCGCAGACCAGGATACGCGGTTGGGCAATGCCGAATTTTTGTTGCAGGTCGGCGTGCAGGATACGGGTAACCCGCATCAGTCGCTCGGAGGTGATTGCATCGCTGACCTGACGAAGTGGCAGGTGAGTCGTGACCAGAGCTACGCGCAGTCCGCGAGTGGCAAGCATCATTACCACTTGCTCGGTATGAGTCAGGTCAGCGAGGAATTCGGTGTGGCCAGAAAACGGAATGCCCGCTTCGTTAATCACGCCTTTGTGCACGGGGGCGGTGATCATTCCTGCAAAGTTGCCACTCAGGCAGCCTTGGGCGGCGCGGGTCAGGGTTTGCAGCACAAAGGCTGCGTTGGCCTTGTCCAGCGTGCCAGCGGTGACGGTGGCATTCAGGGGGGTATCCCACACGTACAAACTGCCTGCAGGCGCCGGTTGTTCGGGCCAGTTGCCAGGCCCTACAGACAGCAGGCTGACAGCCACACCGAGCTGCGCTGCCCGCTCAAGGAGCAGGTCGCGGCTGGTGATGGCAATCAGGGGGTGTGGCTGTTGCTGCGAGGCGAGCAGCAGGCACAGGTCTGGACCTATGCCTGCCGGTTCACCGGGTGTCAGGGCAAAGCGCTGTGCTTTCACTGCGCGGCCTGATCTGCGCTGTCAGTTCCGGTTGCGCCTGGCAGCTTGATTTCAACGTAGGCTTCGTCGCGGATCTGACGCAGCCAGGATTGCAGCTCTTCGTCGTACTTGCGGTTACGCAAAGCGTTCATTGCCTGTTGCTCGCGTGCCTGGGTGGTGCTGTCAGTGGCGCGACGGCCAAGGACTTCCAGTACATGCCAGCCGTATTGGCTTTTGAAGGGTTTGGACAGCACGCCTTGTGGTGTGTCGGCCATTGCTTCGCGGAACTCGGGTACCAGCGAGTTGGGGTCAACCCAGTTCAGATCGCCGCCGTTAAGAGCGGAACCCGGGTCTTCGGAGTAGTTTTTAGCCAATTCTGCAAAGTCTTCGCCGGCGCTGATGCGCTCGTAAAGTTTCTCTGCCAGCGCCTTGGTGGCCGCTTCGCTGCGAATTTCGCTTGGTTTGATCAGGATGTGGCGAACATGCACTTCGTCCACAACCACTGTTTCGCCGCCGCGTTTTGCATTCAGCTTGAGGATGATGAAGCCGCCAGGCGTACGCACTGGCGGTGTTACGTCACCCACAGGCATCTCGCTGAGCATGCGGTCAAAAGGAGGTGGCAGTTGAGCTGCTTTACGCCAGCCCATGTCGCCGCCTTCCAGTGCAGTGTCGCTGCCGGAGCGAGCGATAGCCATTTGCCCGAAGTCCGCGCCTTGCTTGAGCTTGTTGTAGACATCTTCGGCTTGCTTGGCGGCGTTCTGGATGGCATCTGAACTCGCGCTCTCAGGCGTTGGAATCAGGATGTTGGCCAGGTTGTATTCTTCGGACATCTGCATTTTGCCCAGATCCGAAGCCAGGAAGTTTTTCACTTCCTGATCCGTTACCTGGATGCGCTCAGCCACACGGCGTTGACGCACACGGCTGATGATCATCTCGCGACGTACCTGCTCGCGGGCATCTTCATAAGACAGGCCGTCGCGGGCCAAAGCCTGGCGGAACTGTTCGATGGTCATGTTATTGCGCTGGGCAATGGTGCCGATGGCCTGGTTCAGTTCTTCATCCGTGATACGGATGCCTGAACGCTCGCCGATCTGCAGTTGCAGGTTTTCGACGATCAGGCGTTCAAGCACCTGCTGGTCCAGAACGCTGGCAGGGGGAACACCCTGGCCACGCTTGGCGATGGTTTGCTGAACTTCGTGGACGCGCTGATCCAGTTGGCTCTGCATGATCACGTCGTTATCGACAATGGCCACCACTTTATCCAGGGGTTGTACCGCAGCGCTGGCTGCAGTACCCAGGAACAACGCGCCCAGCATTAGCGGGCGCAGACACTCAGAAAGCTTGATCTTCACGTTCACGATAACCTTGGATGCCTTTGTCGAGGAAGCTCTCTACTTTGGTGCCAACAACGCCACCGAGACCTTTCAGCACAACTTGGAGGAAGAGACCATGGTCGCCCTTCTCGTTAAGAGGGGCTTCTTGGGTGTACTCGTCGTTGGATACCCAATAACGGCTGATCAGACGAAGCTTCCAGCAGCAGTTGTCGTACTCGAAACCACCGAAGGCTTCCAGGGTACGGTTGCGGTTGTAGTCGTACTGCCAGCGGCTGATGGCATTCCATTGAGGCACGATCGGCCAGATAACCGAGAAGTCGTGCTGCTGGATTTTGTAGTAATCCTTAACATAACCGGGCTCACCCTTGGTGCCGAAATCGCCACCGCCAACGATCCATTTGCCGGTGTACTGGTCGTAGCGAACCTGGTCGTTGCGATAGCGATAGCCGATGTTGACGACCTTGTTCGGGTTGTCTTCGGGCTGGTAGTGCATCATCGCACTGCCAGAACGCGGGCTGCGGCTTTCCGGGTCCCAGTTGTAGTCGGCAGTGGCACGCCAGTCGCGGTTGAAGCGATAGGCGTACTCCAGCGCATACGGCGACATGCTGGAAGTTGAATCCTTGCGGTCGTCTTCAATGCCAGGCAACTGAACCTTGCGGTCCTTGAAGTAATAGGCCTGGCCCACGCTGATGCGTTGACGCTCGAAACCGTTGTCTTCGATCAGGCGGCTGGTCAGACCCAACGACAGCTTGTTCTCGTCGCCGACGCGGTCAGTGCCGGTGAAGCGGTTGTCACGCCACAGCGAGGAATAGCTGAAGGTGCTTTCGCTGGTGTCGAAAATCGGGATGTTGTCCTGATTGCGCTCAGGGACATACAGATAGAACGCACGCGGCTCCAGGGTCTGGCGGTAGTTGGTGCCGAACCAGTTGGTGTTGCGATCGAAGTACAGCCCGCTGTCGACGCTTGCAATTGGTACGCTGCGGTTCTGAGAACCTTTGTAAACGCCGCCCTTGTAAGTTGTTCCATTTGCCGCAGCTAAGGCTTGCGCTTTAACAATGTCACTCTTGCCGGTGCCATCCAGATCCAGGTCGTACTGGGTGTACATGTACTTGAGGGACGGCGTGAGGTAGCCGTAGCTCCAGTTCAGCGGCAGGCTGACACTCGGGGCAAGGTTCATACGTGTGCCGTTGGCTCGGGCAAGGCCTTCAACATTGGTATCAAGTCGTTTGGATGGTAGGCCGTCTTGGTCGTAGAACAACCCGTTTTCCAGATCGCGATCGAATCGAACCAGCTCGGTGTTGTAGGCGATGTTCAGGCCGCCCGGTTGCTGTGGCAGTTCACCATTAAGGGTCAGTTGCGGCAGCATGTTGTAAGGCGTGATCTGAGTAACAGTGGCCAGTTGATAGGCCTGTGCGTTCAGCTTGGCGGTATAGCTGTCGCCACGATAGCTGACGGCACCTTGCTGGTTAACGTAATCACGGCTTTCAACGCCGATCTGATCACTTTCCAGGTCCTGGAAGTAATACGGGTCGCTGATTTTGGTGTAGTCGACTTCGGTCAGTACACGGGAATCGAGGCCACTCTTGTGCTGCCAGTTGAGCATGTAGCGCTTGTCGGTGTAGTCGGTCTGGCGCTTGCGGTCGTCGTTATCGTCGTTGAGGTACGCGGCACCGAACTGGCCTTCGCTGGACTCGGTCAGGTAACGGAACTCGCCTTCCATCAACAAGCCGCGCTTGGTCATGTAGCGCGGGTACAACGTGGCATCGTAGTTGGGTGCCAGGTTGAAGTAGTACGGGGTCACGAGCATGAAGCCGGTGTCGGAGCTGCTGCTGAAGGACGGCGGCAGGAAACCGGACTGACGGCGATCGTCGATCGGGAAGTAGATGTACGGGGTGTAGAACACCGGAATGTCCTTGACCCGCAGCGTCACGTTGGTCGCCGTACCGAAACCGGTAGCCGGGTTCAACGTGATGTTGTTGCCCTTGAGTTGCCAGGCGTTGCTGCTGGGTTCGCACGTGGTGTACGTACCATCCTTGAGGCGGATGATCGAGTCTTCGGCACGCTTGGCGTACAGCGCACTGCCGCGAATGCGCGACTTGTGCAGCACGTATTCGGCGTTGTCGACCTTGGCCGCACCCGTATCCAGTTGAACATCGGCGTGGTCGCCTACGATCAGGGCCCCGTTGTCGCGCAGGCGAACCTTGCCATTGAGTTCGCCACGGCTTTCAGCCTGATACAGGCTGGCTTCGTCGGCTTCGATCTGCATGCTGCCCTGACGCATTACGACGTCACCGGCCAGGGTCGCGACCTGCTCTTCCTGCTGATAGCGGGAGGCCTTGGCGCCGATAAAGGTCGGGGAATCGCTTTTGCTGGTCGTGTCGTTCATGCCCGGACGGATGGGCTCTACGTACGAACCGGCGCAGTACGGACCGGTTTCGGCCAGTTGCGCTGCGGTCAGTTTGTCACGTGGCACCCAGTCGAGATGGCTGTAGTCGTCACTGCGCGCTTTTAGCGCACGGCCTTTGGCCTCAGTCACCAGCGGGGCCTGTTTGACCTGCTCGCTGGTTTCACCGCTTGCACCTACAGACCCGTCGGCATGGGCCGGACGCGGTGGCAGTTGCGGCACGCTGTTTTTTGGTGCGCAATCCCAGCCACCCGAAGCCGACACGGAACAGTCATACTGCTCCTCGGCAAACGCGAACGGCGTGGCTAGAGGTTGCATGGCCAGCAAACTGCCGGTTACCAGCAACGGAAATTTTTTACGAAACGCGGGGGATTTCAATGCCATCTTATTAGTCCGGGCTTCCTGCGTGCCATCAGCCCGCGGTGGGGGACCGCACGCCTATCGATGGTCTGGAAAAGATTCTGGATAATAAAGCATGACCCGCTTGACGGCTAGCACCGTCGGAGACCCTTGTAATGCCTGACCAAGATGTACGCTTGCAACACCTGAAAGTTTGGCTGGATGAGCAGTTGGCAACCTTGTTCGCGAATGAGGGGTGGGGTGCTGTGCCCCCGGCCACGCTGACTGCTGCCAGTAGCGATGCGAGTTTCAGACGCTATTTTCGCTGGGAAGGCGAGGGTCGCAGTTTTGTCGTCATGGATGCGCCGCCGCCCCAGGAAAACTGCAAACCTTTCGTCGATATTGCCGATTTGTTGCGTACTTGCCAGATAAACGTACCGAAAGTTTATGCCCAGGACCTCGATCGCGGCTTTCTTTTGCTCAACGATCTGGGCAATAAAACCTTTCTCGACGTGATTAACAGCACCAATGCCGATGAGCTGTTCAAGGATGCGATCGAAGCCTTGCTGGCGTTTCAGCAACTGCCGATGGTCGAGCCGTTGCCCAGCTATGACGTGGCCTTGTTGCGCCGCGAGCTTGAGCTGTTCCCCGAGTGGTACGTACGGGCTCACCTGGGTGTTGACTTCAATGAACAGCAACTGGCTGCCTGGCAACGGGTCAGCACACTGCTGATCGACAGTGCGCTGGCACAGCCCAAGGTGCTGGTGCACCGCGACTTTATGCCACGCAACCTGATGCTCAGTATTCCCAATCCCGGTGTGCTGGACTTTCAGGACGCCGTGTATGGCCCGGTGACGTATGACATCACCTGCCTGTTCAAGGACGCCTTTCTGAGCTGGCCCGAAGAGCGCGTGCGTGCCTGGCTGCAGGATTACTGGAAGCTGGCATTGCCCCTGGGCATCCCGGTGCAATCGAACTTTGAAGAGTTCCTGCGCGCCAGCGACCTGATGGGTGTGCAGCGGCACTTGAAAGTGATCGGCATTTTTGCCCGCATTTGTCACCGTGATGGCAAACCGCGCTACCTGGCCGATGTACCGCGCTTCTTCTCTTATATAGAAGGCGTGTTGGCGCGGCGTCCTGAGTTGGCCGAGTTGGGTGAGCTGTTCGCCAGCCTTGGACTCGTCAGCGAGGCCGATGCATGAAAGCGATGATTCTGGCTGCCGGCAAGGGCGAGCGCTTGCGGCCACTGACCCTGCACACACCAAAGCCATTGATTTGCGCTGGCGGTGTGCCACTTATCGAGTACCACTTGCGGGCACTGGCGGCGGCGGGGTTTACCGAGATCGTGATCAATCACGCTTGGCTGGGCCAGCAAATTGAAGATCACCTGGGGGACGGTTCGCGCTTTGGCGTCAGCATCCGTTACTCCCCTGAGGGCGAGCCACTTGAAACCGGTGGCGGGATTTTCAAGGCGTTGCCATTGTTGGGTACTGAACCTTTTGCGGTAGTGAACGGTGATATCTGGACCGATTACGACTTTGGCGCCTTGCGTCAACCGCTGACGGGGCTGGCCCACCTGGTATTGGTGGATAACCCGGCGCATCACCCCACCGGTGATTTCTGCCTGAACGGCAAGCAGGTTGAAGATGGTGTGCCAGGTAGCGATACGTTGACCTACAGCGGTATTGCCGTGCTCCACCCGGAGTTGTTCAGGGAATGCACGGCAGGTGCTTTCAAGCTGGCACCTCTGTTGCGCAAGGCGATGGTTGCAGGGCAAGTAACGGGTGAGCGTTTGCTCGGGCACTGGGTCGATGTGGGCACACATGAACGTCTGGCCGAGGTCGAGTCGCTGATTGAGAGCTCCCGCTAAAATGCTGTGGCCAGGGACTCTCGTTGGAGCCGGAGCGGGTTTTTTTATAGCCAGCATTCCGGGGGCCATGCTCGGGGCTTTATTGGGGCAAGCGCTGGACCGGCGCTTGCAGCTGCACAGTTGGGCGCATTTGCTTGAGCGCCTGGGTGCCCGGCCGGTGTTGCGCAACGATGAGCTGTTATTTGTGCTGCTCGGTCGACTGGCGAAAAGTGGAGGGCGAGTCGTGGACAGGCACATCGAGCAGGCGCGGCTTGAAATGCGTCAGCTCGACATGGAGCCCGCAGCCCAGAAGCGTGCCATTGCGGCGTTCAATCGCGGCAAGTCAGGTAATGATTCGTTGCGCGGCTACCTGCGGCGTCTTAAAGCTCAGCCCCATGCGGCAGAAGGTGTGTTGCGCGCCTGCTGGCGGATGATACTGGCTGATGGCCGCGTTGCGCCCCAGGAGCGTGAGTTGATCACGCGCTGGGGGAGCTGGCTGGGCTGGACACGGCAACAGGTTCTGGCACTGGGGGGCGAATATGACGCCCCTAAAAAGCCGGTGACGACTCGCGCCGGGACTTATCAGCAATCGCTGACCTTGCTTGGGGTTACGGCTACCAGTGATCCTGCGCAGATCAAACGTGCCTATCGACGATTGCTCAGCCGTCACCATCCGGACAAGGTTGCTGGCACAGGTGCCAGTACGCTGCAGGTAAGAGAGGCCACGGAAAAAACCCGTGAGCTGCATCAGGCCTACGCCTTTATCCGTGAACAGCACGGTTTTTAACGGCGCTTACTTGTCCACAGGCTGGGGGCTGAGCCAGCCGCGAACACGACGAAACAGTTGCTCCTGTTCGCCATCCCGATTTCCCGGGATGGCGAATAATCCTACCTGCTTGAAATTCGAACCGTTGGCTCGCTTGCTTGCCTGCAATCGTTGCAAGGCGGCTTCGCGGGCAAGTGGCTGGTCCTTGTAGAAAATATCCAGCAGTGCCACGTCGAGGGCGGGTGTCAGTTGGCTCAGCTCTGACTTTGCCTGGGCGGGTGTGTGCGCAGAAATCATGACCAGTTTCTGAATCTGGGCCGGGTGCTTTGCGCTGATATAGCGCGATGCCCAGTAGGCGCCTGAGCCGTGGCCGAGCAAAACAATACTGCGCATGTTTTGTTTCTGGGCAAAGGAGATGGCCGCGTCGATGCGGGCAAAGATGCGCTCGGCATCCGCTTCGCTCAAAGCATCAACGGTTTCAATGCTCTCGGGCTCCGGGCTTTCGGTGCCTGCACTGGCCGCCTGCTCGATGGGTTTGGCTGTGGTGCTGGCTGCTTTGCTGCTACTGTCTGTCGCTAATGTCGTAGGAGTTTTTTCTGGTTCGTCTTCCCGCGCCTGACTGGCTTCGCTTTGCATGTCCGGCAAGCTCAGGCTCAGGCTGGCCCAGTTGGCGTCCGGAAGCTTGTTGCGCAGAGGGCCGACAACCAGCGGCCAGTCGGCGGTTTCACCGGCCCCGGGAATGATGATCACCGCACCTTGAGGGGCGGTGCTGTTGGCGGGTTTCCAGAGGGCAAGAAAGCTGTCGCCCGGGGCTTGAAGCTGTTGCTGTTCGTGTTGCGGAACCTGTCGCTCAAGAGCCGCCGCGTCTTCCTGGCTACGCTCGGGCAGCGGTTCACGCACGGCAGGTTTGGGCTGGGCCTCGGCCTCGGCTTCTGTTGCAAACACTGGCGAGGCGAGTGGCAATAGCAGCGACATGTACAAGGCCGGTAGTACCAGACGATAAGAAAACATCAGTGATTCCAGGCCAGAAGTAGTCCCGGCAGCGTAATGGGTTGATCAGTATTTGTCAGGGTGTGAGCGTTTAGATGAGACGTTTTTGCTATCTGTGGGTTATCGGCTGGTTATGGCTGCCCTTAATGGGCAATGCGGCGCCTGTGCCTGCGGCCCAATTGTCGGCGGATCAGCGCGAGTGGCTGGCCCAGCACAAGGAGCTTCGGGTAGGGCTTGTCTTGCAGGCGCCCTATGCCAAGTTTGATCAACGGTTACAGCAGCTTTCGGGCGCCAACGTCGAGCTGATGAAGTGGCTGGCCCAGGCGCTGGATGTTGAGCTGATATGGCGTAACTATCAGGACCTGGCGCAACTGGAGCAAGCTGCCCGCGCCGGAGAAATCGATCTTGTGCCCGGCTTGACCCAGACCCCGGCCGGTTTGCGGTTGTGGCAGTTTTCCGATCCTTACATGCGTGTGCCGCAGTTGTTGGTGGGCACACGTAATGGCACCGGTTCGGTGGACCTGGAACGAGTCGACAGCCAGACCCGGGTCGCGGTGCGCATGCCCAGCGCCACGGCCGATTTTTTGCGCAGCAGTTACCCCGGCCTCAACCTGCAAGGTGTGCCGCTGGAGCGTCAGGCTCTGCAACTGCTGCTCAGTCAGCAAGCGACTTATGCCGTTATCGATGAGGCCCAGCTCAGTCGTTTGTCGGTCGAGCCGGAGTTCGCGGAGCTGGCCGTGGTGGGTGATGTCGGCTTGCCGCAGCTGTTGCGGGTTGCGACGCGCCGCGACTGGCCCCAATTGGCCTACATCGTTGAGCGCGGGCTGCATGCGATCCCGGCGCGGGACATGGAGCAACTGCACAGCCGCTGGCTGCAGCCCAAGTATCCGCACCTTGGGCCATCGCCCGGCTTTTGGCAGAACCTGAGTTTACTGATGGGTGCGTTGTTGCTGGCCAGCATGGCGATTGTGGTGTGGCAGCGTCGCCAGCAAACGGCCCTGGAGCGCGCGTTACTCAGCGCCCGCGAAGATCTTGTCGTGCGCACGGCCAGTGCCCAGGCGCTGCGCTTGAGCCAGTTCTCAATCGACCAAAGCCCGGTGGGTATCTTGTGGGTCAATTGGGACAGCCACGTGCGCTATGCCAATCGAGCGGCTGAAGACATGCTCGGCTATCAGCCGGGTGCCGTGCTGGATCGACCGTTAAGCGATTTTGAACCGGGTCTGAACATGGACCGTTGGCTGAATATGTGGCGGCGTGCGCGCAATCACAAAGAGGGTGTTCACCGCAGTGAAACCCTGTGCGTGCGGGCCGATGGCAGTGAGTTTCCCGCCGATGTGACCTTGAGCTTTCTGCGCTTTCAGACGTCGGAGTACTTGGTCGTGTACCTCAATGACATCACTGAGCGGCACCGGGTACAGGCCGCCTTGCAAGAAAGTGATGCGCGCTTGCAGGGCATTGCTGCCAACGTACCGGGGCTGGTCTTTCGTCTGGAGCGTTCGTTGCTGACGGGTGAACTGGATTTCCCCTATATCAGTGAGGGCAGCGAAAGCCTTGCCGGTTTTTCTCCGGCAACACTGCGCCTGCGCGAGGTAGGCCTGCGTAGCCTGGTGCATCCTGATGACAGGGCTGACTACCATCGTGTGCAGGACATGGCGCTCGACAGCGACAGTGACTGGTCATGGCAGGGTCGGATATTGACCCGTCAGGGGCAGCAGCGTTGGGCCGAAATCAAGGCGATAACCCGTCGCCTGGATGATGGCACCGTAGTATGGGATGGCATTGTCTGGGATATCAGCGAAAGCAAGCGCATTGAACTTGAGCTGGACAGTTCCCGCGGGCAGTTGCGTGAATTGTCGGCGCACCTCGAAAGTGTGCGCGAAGAAGAGAAAGCGCGCATCGCCCGTGAGGTTCATGATGAGCTGGGGCAGATGTTGACGGTGCTTAAACTGGAAACCTCGATGTGCGAGCTGGCTTACGCGCAGCTTGATCCGGGGTTGAATGAGCGGCTCAACAGCATGAAAAGGCTGATTGCCCAGCTCTTTCAGTTGGTGCGCGATGTGGCCACGTCACTGCGCCCACCGATTCTGGATGCAGGTATCAGTTCGGCCATCGAGTGGCAGGCCAGGCGCTTTGAAGCGCGCACGCACATCCCGTGTCTGGTGCAGGTGCCGGAGCACTTGCCGCCGCTTGGAGCGGCCAAGGAAGTGGGCTTGTTTCGTATCTTGCAAGAAGCGCTGACCAATGTGATGCGCCATGCTCACGCGCACACGGTTGAGCTGACCTTGAGTGTGGAAGGCAAGGAGCTGTGCCTGAACATCAGTGATGATGGGCAAGGCTTTGTGCCTGACACTGGCAGGCCGACGTCCTTCGGCGTCGTGGGGATGCGTGAGCGGGTCTTGATGCTGGGCGGAACCTTGTCTCTGCACAGTGTTCCGGGGGAGGGGACGACCCTGATTGTACGCGTGCCTTTGGTTGATAAAAGTTGATGAGGAATTGCCCGTGATTCGTGTACTGGTAGCGGAAGACCACACCATTGTGCGTGAAGGGATCAAGCAATTGATCGGCCTGGCCAAAGACCTGCTGGTGGTGGGTGAGGCCAGCAATGGGGAGCAGTTGCTGGAAACCTTGCGTCATGTGCCGTGCGAAGTCGTGCTGCTGGACATCTCCATGCCCGGGGTCAATGGCCTTGAGGCGATACCGCGTATTCGGGCCTTGAACAATCCACCGGCAATCCTGGTGTTGTCGATGCACGATGAAGCGCAAATGGCGGCGCGGGCGCTGAAGTTTGGGGCGGCGGGTTATGCCACCAAAGACAGCGACCCGGCGCTATTGCTGATGGCGATCCGCAAGGTGGCGGCAGGGGGGCGCTATATCGACCCGGACCTGGCTGACCGCATGGTGTTTGAAGTGGGCCTGACCGATTCGCGCCCTTTGCATGCCTTGCTGTCCGAGCGTGAATTTTCGGTGTTCAAGCGCCTGGCCCAGGGCGTTAACGTCAATGACATTGCCCAGCAGCTGGCGCTGAGCAGCAAGACCATCAGCACCCACAAGGCGCGCCTGATGCAAAAGCTCAACGTCACGTCGCTGGCCGAGTTGGTGAAATACGCGATGGAGCACAAGTTGTTGTAACGACTTGCCTTGTTCCCGTAGTCGCTGCCGAAGGCTGCGAAGGAGATCGCAGGGTCTTCAAGAAAACGGGTTGCTCCGCAACCCTTCGCAGCCTTCGGCAGCGACTACAGGGACAAGGGTTATGCCTGTTTGCGACATATTTGGCTGCCAGCCTTTAGCAAGTGCGTACGGGTGTCCTGATCACCATCCTGATCACGACATCTCTGTAGGGCAATCCCTACCCAAAGCCTTCCAGACTCCTGATGTGAATCTCTCTCACCCCCCGATTTCTGTGGGGTAGCCGCTTCTTTAGTCTTGGGCTACGGCAGTCCAAAACAAAAGGTGTGGTTATGAGTGAGGTCGGTGCAAGCGCTGGGGCGGATGAGATTCTGGTCAGCTTTCGTGGCGTGCAAAAGAGCTACGACGGTGAAAACCTGATCGTCAAAGATCTCAATCTGGAGATTCGCAAAGGCGAGTTCCTGACCTTGCTCGGGCCTTCCGGTTCGGGCAAAACCACCAGCCTGATGATGCTGGCCGGTTTCGAGACGCCAACCGCCGGTGAGATTTTGCTGGCCGGGCGTTCGATCAATAACGTGCCGCCGCACAAGCGCGACATCGGCATGGTGTTTCAAAACTATGCGCTGTTCCCGCACATGACCGTGGCCGAAAACCTCGGCTTTCCCCTGTCGGTACGCGGGCTGAACCGAACCGATATCAGTGAGCGGGTCAAGCGGGTACTGAGCATGGTTCAGCTCGACGCCTTCGCCCAGCGTTACCCGGCCCAGCTGTCTGGCGGCCAGCAACAGCGTGTGGCGCTGGCCCGTGCGCTGGTGTTCGAGCCACAGCTGGTGCTGATGGACGAACCTTTGGGGGCTCTGGACAAGCAACTGCGCGAACACATGCAGATGGAAATCAAACACCTGCACCAACGCCTGGGCGTGACCGTGGTCTACGTGACCCACGACCAGGGTGAAGCGCTGACCATGTCCGACCGCGTTGCCGTGTTCCACCAGGGTGAAATCCAGCAAATCGCCCCGCCGCGCATGCTCTATGAAGAGCCAAAAAATACTTTTGTTGCCAACTTTATCGGCGAGAACAACCGCCTCAATGGCCGCCTGCTCAGCCAGGACGGCGATCGCTGCGTAGTCGAGCTGAGCCGGGGCGAGAAAGTCCAGGCACTGGCGGTGAATGTCGGTCGTACAGGTGATCCGGTCACCCTGTCGATTCGCCCTGAACGTATCAGCCTCAATGGTTCCAGCGAGTCGTGCGCCAATCGGTTCTCGGGTCGGGTTGAGGAGTTTATCTACCTGGGCGACCACGTCCGGGTGCGCCTGGAAGTCTGCGGCATGAACGATTTCTTTGTGAAACAGCCGATTGCCGAGCTGGACCCCACCCTGGCCGTCGGCGACGTCGTGCCGCTGGGCTGGCAGGTCGAACATGTACGTGCGCTGGACCCTCTCTTAGAGGCGAATTGATCGCCCCGGCTTCACCAACCCTGCACAGTGGAGAATAACAATGCATACATCCTTCAAGTTCACGGCCTTAAGTCTGGGCCTGATGTTTGCGGCCAATGCACTGGCCGCAACCGATCTGACCGTGGTGTCGTTTGGCGGCGCAAACAAGGCCGCCCAGGTCAAAGCGTTTTACGCCCCTTGGGAAGCCAAGGGCGACGGCAAGATCATTGCCGGGGAATACAACGGTGAAATGGCCAAGATCAAGGCCATGGTCGACACCAAAAGCATCTCCTGGGACCTGGTAGAAGTGGAATCTCCGGAGCTGTCCCGCGGTTGCGACGAGGATATGTTCGAACCCCTGGACCCGGCGTTGTTCGGCAATCCTGATCAATACGTCAAAGGCGCGATTCAGTCCTGTGGGGCGGGCTTCTTTGTGTGGTCCACCGTTCTGGCCTACAACGCCGACAAACTGAAAACCGCGCCAACCAGCTGGGCGGATTTCTGGGACACCAAGACCTTCCCGGGTAAACGCGGGCTGCGCAAAGGCGCCAAGTACACCCTGGAATTCGCGTTGATGGCTGATGGCGTCGCGCCCAAGGATGTGTACACCGTGCTGGCGAGCAAGGACGGTCAGAACCGTGCCTTTAAAAAGCTCGATGAGCTCAAGCCGAGCATTCAATGGTGGGAAGCGGGCGCTCAGCCGCCTCAATACCTGGCCTCTGGCGATGTGGTGATGAGCTCGGCCTACAACGGTCGAATCGCTGCCGTGCAAAAAGAAAGCAATCTGAAAATCGTGTGGAACGGCGGCATCTACGATTTTGATGCATGGGCCATCCCTAAAGGCCTGGGCAAAGCCAAGGCGGACGCGGCGAAGAAGTTCATGGCGTTCACCCTGCTGCCACAACAGCAAAGCGTCTATTCGCAAAACATCGCTTACGGCCCGGCCAACAAGGAGGCGATGCCATTGCTGCCTAAAGAGGTTCAGGCCGACATGCCTACAGCCCCGCAAAACATCGCCAACCAGGTGCAGATCGATGTCAGCTTCTGGGCTGACAACGGCGAGCAACTGGAACAGCGTTTCAACGCCTGGGCTGCCAAGTAAGCAGCGCTGACATGCGGTGCGATCCATTGGGTCGCACCGCCATCGTTTAAAGTTTTTCGGAGTTCGCCATGGCCGTCGCCGTTCCCCTGAACGAGGTCTCCAGCCCCACCTTGAAGAAGCGCCTGGCGCATGCCGAGCGGATCAACCGCTGGAAGGCGCAGGCGCTGATTGCCCCCTTGGTGATTTTTTTGCTGCTGGTGTTTCTGGTACCGATTGCGGCATTGCTCTACAAAAGTGTCGGTAACCCGGAGGTGGTCGAAGGTTTGCCGCGCACGGTGGTTGCCGTGGAGAGCTGGGATGGCAAGGGCTTGCCCGCCGAGCCTGTGTACAAGGCCCTGAGTGAAGACTTGGCCGAAGCCCGCAAGAATCAAGTCTTGGGCGATTTGTCCAAGCGTCTGAATATGGAATTGGCCGGCTATCGCAGCCTGTTGATGAAAACCGCCAAGGCGCTGCCATTCAAGGCGGCCCCTGAGTCTTATAAAGATGCGATGGAAGTGATTGATGAACGTTGGGGCGACCCGGCGTACTGGCAGGCGATCAAGCGCAACAGCTCCAGTGTGACTGCGTTTTATCTGCTGGCGGCGGTCGATCACCGCATCGATGATCTGGGTGAAATCGCCCAGGCCACTCCCGATCAGTCGATCTACCTGGACATCTTCGCCCGTACCTTCTGGATGGGCTTTGTGATCACCTGTATTTGTCTGGTGCTGGCCTACCCGTTGGCGTATTTGCTGGCCAACCTGCCAACACGGCAAAGCAACCTGTTGATGATTCTGGTGCTGTTGCCATTCTGGACCTCGGTGCTGGTGCGGGTCGCGTCCTGGATTGTGTTGCTGCAGTCAGGCGGTCTGATCAACAGCGCGTTGCTCAGCATGGGCCTGATCGACAAGCCGCTGGAGCTGGTGTTTAACCGCACCGGGGTTTACATCGCGATGGTGCACATTCTGTTGCCGTTCATGATCCTGCCAATCTACAGCGTGATGAAAGGCATATCGCCTACCTATATGCGTGCAGCCATCTCGCTGGGTTGTCATCCGTTTGCGAGCTTCTGGCGGGTGTACTTCCCGCAGACCTACGCCGGTATAGGAGCAGGTTGCTTGCTGGTGTTCATCATTGCTATTGGCTACTACATCACCCCGGCCTTGCTCGGCAGCCCGAATGACCAGATGGTCAGCTACTTCGTGGCGTTCTACACCAACACCAGCATCAACTGGGGCATGGCCACAGCATTGGGCGGCTTGTTATTGCTGGCTACCGTCGTGCTGTACCTGATGTACAACTGGCTGGTAGGCGCCAGCCGCCTGCGTTTGAGTTAAGGAGAGCGCCATGCTGAGCCCCTATATGTCACCCGTCGAGCGGGTCTGGTTCTACAGCTTGCGCATTCTTTGCGGGCTGATTCTGTTGTTCCTGATTTTACCGGTGCTGGTGATTATTCCGTTGTCGTTCAACTCGGGCAGTTTCCTGGTGTATCCGTTGCAGGGTTTTTCGCTGCACTGGTATCAGGATTTCTTCGCCTCAGCGGAGTGGATGCGTGCCCTGAAAAACAGCGTGATCGTGGCCCCGTTGGCGACCGTGCTGGCGATGGTATTCGGCACGCTGGCGGCGATCGGCCTGACCCGAAGTGACTTTCCGGGCAAGGCACTGGTGATGGCCCTGGTGATTTCGCCGATGGTGGTGCCGGTGGTGATCATTGGTGTGGCCAGTTACCTGTTTTTTGCGCCGCTGGGACTGGGTAACAGCTACATCTCGCTGATCGTGGTGCATGCGGTCTTGGGTGTGCCGTTTGTGATCATTACCGTGTCGGCGACATTGCAGGGCTTCAACCACAATCTGGTTCGGGCGGCTGCCAGCCTGGGAGCTTCACCGTTGACGGCCTTTCGCCGAGTGACATTGCCACTCATTGCCCCGGGGGTGATTTCGGGGGCGTTGTTTGCCTTTGCGACATCGTTTGATGAAGTAGTGGTCACCCTGTTTCTGGCTGGCCCTGAACAGGCGACCTTGCCACGGCAGATGTTCAGCGGCATCCGCGAAAACCTCAGCCCGACCATTGCTGCGGCTGCGACCTTGCTGATTGCGTTTTCGGTGGTGTTGTTGCTTACGCTTGAATGGCTGCGCGGGCGTAGCGAGAAGCTACGCACGGCACAGGCCTAGAACCAGCAAGCATCCCACAAGGGGTAATCACCGATCCGCGTGGTCAATTGGGCGCGGATCGGGTTTTTGATGATGTAGCGGGCAGCGGCCTTGAGGTCATCTTCCTGGCGCAAAGCGCGGTCGTGGTAACCCTTTTGCCATAATCGGCTTGCGGATTGGGCGGCCCGGTTGACGGCGACGCTGCTGCGCGACTTGATGCGGCACATCAGTTCACCCAGGGTTTTACGGCGTAGCTCTACCAGCCAATGACAATGGTCGGGCATGACCACCCAGGCGATTGAATGGACGATGCCTTCGTCATGGGCTTGCCTGAGTTGTGTGACGACGAGACGCCCTAAATGGAAATCGCTGAAAATCGGGCGTCTGCGATCGGTGACGGTTGTGAGCAGGTAAATACGGCCAGGTTCGGAGTAGCGGCCTTTTAGTAGTTGGTTGCTGGTAAATACTCGTGGCATTCCTTTGCCCTCGACGCAGTGGGTATTTGTTTAACCTAGATGGCTAACGAGGGAGTGGCCTGATCCTTTATTCGCAAAATATTGCAGAAAGGTGCTTCGGTCCTTTTCGCAGCCTTCGGCAGCGACTACAGATTATGTGTGTCTTTGTAGTCGCTGCCGAAGGCTGCGATCGGTCGCGAAGCGACCGTAAGGCGGTGTGCGGCACATAGCCAGCGGTATACAATGCGCGCCACCGTGTTTAGCCCACTAAAAGGTGCGTCATGCAGCCCTTCGCTATTGCCCCATCGATTCTTTCCGCCGATTTCGCCCGCCTTGGCGAAGAAGTGGACAACGTACTCGCCGCGGGTGCTGATATCGTTCACTTCGATGTCATGGACAATCATTACGTACCCAACCTGACCATCGGCCCGATGGTCTGCTCCGCCCTGCGCAAGTACGGCGTCACTGCCCCTATCGATGCACATCTGATGGTCAGCCCGGTTGACCGGATCATCGGCGACTTTATCGAAGCCGGCGCCACTTACATCACGTTTCACCCCGAAGCGACCCAGCACATCGACCGCTCCCTGCAACTGATCCGCGAAGGTGGCTGCAAGGCAGGTCTGGTGTTCAACCCGGCAACACCGCTGGATGTGCTCAAGTACGTGATGGACAAGGTCGACATGATCTTGCTGATGAGCGTCAACCCAGGCTTTGGCGGGCAAAAATTCATCCCCGGCACCCTGAACAAGCTGCGTGAAGCCCGCGCGCTGATCGATGCATCCGGCCGCGAGATTCGCCTGGAAATCGACGGCGGCGTGAACGTTGGCAATATCCGTGAAATCGCTGAAGCCGGTGCCGACACCTTTGTCGCCGGTTCCGCCATTTTCAACACGCCAAACTACGAAGAAGTCATTCAGAAAATGCGTGCCGAGCTTGCGTTGGCCCGCCCATGAGCCGCTTTGAGCAGCTACTTCAGGGCCAGCTGCCAAAATTGGTGATGTTCGATCTGGATGGCACCCTGATTGACTCGGTACCGGATTTGGCAGAGGCCGTTGAGACCATGCTGCTCAAGCTGGGTCGACCACCCGCCGGGATTGAAAACGTGCGGTTGTGGATCGGTAATGGTGCGCCGATGCTGGTGCGCCGTGCCCTGGCCGGCAATATGGACGGCAGCGGTGTTGATGACGCGCAGGCCGAGCAGGCACTGGAGATTTTCATGGAGGCCTACGACGGCGGCCATGAACACACCAAGGTCTATCCCGGTGTGCGCGAAAGCCTCAAGTGGCTGCAAAAGCAGGGCGTTGAAATGGCCCTGATCACCAACAAGCCCGAGCGCTTTGTCGCGCCCTTGCTTGATGAGCTGAAGCTGGGGCGGTTTTTTCGCTGGATTATCGGTGGCGACACCCTGCCACAGAAAAAACCTGACCCGGCCGCGCTGTTGTTCGTGATGAAAATGGCTGGCGCCACCCCGGCCCAGTCGATGTTTGTCGGCGACTCTCGCAATGACGTACTGGCGGCCAAGGCTGCCGGCGTTCGTTGCGTCGCGTTGAGCTACGGCTACAACCACGGTCGTCCGATTGAAGAAGAGTCACCGGATATGGTGATTGGCAACCTGCAAGAACTGATAGCCGGTTGCTTAGATTCTGCGCCTGAGATAACGTTGGGCAATTCTGTTTCCCCCTCTCGAAGAGATTCTATCGTGGTGGTCACTCGCAAACTCTGGATGAAAGTTATCAAGGCCCTGGCCCGTTGGCGTTGGCGCGCCTGACTTGAATCTGGCCGCATAGTCGGCACGTTTGCATACCTGACCGTTTTACCCTCAGACCACGAGGCACCTCATGATCCGCGAAGAATTCCTGCGTTTGGCCGCTGCCGGCTACAACCGTATCCCCCTTGCACGCGAAACCCTGGCTGATTTCGACACACCGCTGTCGATCTACCTGAAGCTGGCCGATAAGCCCAACTCCTATTTGCTGGAGTCGGTGCAGGGCGGCGAAAAGTGGGGGCGTTATTCGATCATTGGCTTGCCATGCCGCACGGTGCTGCGGGTGCATGATCACCAGATCAGCGTGACCCATGACGGTGTCGAGATTGAAGCCTGCGAAGCGCAAGATCCGCTGACGTTCGTTGAAGAATTCAAGGCCCGTTACAACGTGCCGACCATTGCCGGTTTGCCGCGCTTCAACGGTGGCCTGGTGGGCTATTTCGGTTATGACTGCGTGCGTTATGTGGAGAAGCGTCTGGGCAAATGCCCGAACCCTGATCCACTGGGCGTGCCGGATATCCTGCTGATGGTGTCTGACGCCGTGGTGGTGTTCGATAACCTGGCCGGCAAGATGCACGCGATCGTGCTGGTCGATCCGGCGCAGCCTGATGCTTATGAAGAAGGTCAGGCCCGGCTCGAGGCCCTGCTTGAACAGCTGCGTCAGCCGATTACCCCGCGTCGTGGCCTGGACTTCACGGCACAGCAAGCGGCTGATCCGGTGTTCCGTTCCAGCTTCACCCAGAACGACTACGAGAAAGCCGTCGACACGATCAAGGACTACATCCTCGCAGGCGATTGCATGCAAGTGGTGCCGTCGCAGCGCATGTCCATCGACTTCAAGGCCGCGCCGATCGATTTGTATCGCGCGCTGCGTTGCTTCAACCCGACGCCTTACATGTACTTCTTCAACTTTGGCGACTTCCACGTCGTGGGCAGCTCGCCAGAAGTGCTGGTGCGGGTTGAAGACAACCTGATTACCGTGCGCCCGATTGCCGGAACCCGCCCCCGTGGTGCCACCGAAGAGGCCGATCTGGCGCTCGAAGAGGACTTGCTCAGTGATGACAAGGAAATCGCCGAGCACTTGATGCTGATCGACCTGGGGCGTAACGACACGGGCCGTGTCTCTGAAATCGGCTCGGTCAAGCTCACCGAAAAAATGGTGATCGAGCGTTACTCCAACGTGATGCACATTGTGTCCAACGTGACAGGCCAGCTGAAAAGCGGGCTGACGGCGATGGATGCATTGCGGGCAATTCTGCCGGCGGGTACGTTGTCCGGCGCGCCTAAAATCCGTGCGATGGAAATCATCGACGAGCTGGAACCGGTCAAGCGTGGTGTCTATGGCGGCGCGGTCGGTTATTTCGCCTGGAACGGCAATATGGACACGGCAATCGCCATCCGCACGGCTGTGATCAAGAACGGTGAACTGCACGTGCAGGCTGGCGGCGGCATTGTCGCTGACTCGGTCCCGGCCCTTGAGTGGGAAGAGACGCTGAACAAGCGTCGCGCCATGTTCCGGGCCGTGGCACTGGCCGAGCAGACTCCACGGGATTGATGTGGGAGCGGGCTTGCTCGCGATGCTGGTCCCCGGTCTGTCTGATTGACCGAGGCGATGCCAGCGCGAGCAAGTCCCCTCCTGCTGGTTGTGTCATCAGAAGTTCAGGCTGACCCCGAGGTTGGTTCCCTGTTGAGCCACCCCATCACCCTTCCTCACGTGATAAGCCGCCTGCAGCATAAGGTCGGCGGTCAGTCTGTGGCTGATCCCCAGGCTGACACGGTCAAGGTTGCTTTGCGGTGTATAGCCTTCGAGTGTGAAGCTGTTGTTGGGCAGGCTGTTCAGCGCGATGCTCAGGCGCTGGGTCGCATTCTGGAACTCGTGCTCGTGGACGGCTTCGCCAAACACCCGGGTCTGCGGGGTGAACTGGTAGCTGGCGAGTACGCCCGCGCCAAGTCGATTTGAAACGAGTGTCTGCTCTTCGTAGTTCAATGCGGTCGAACGCCGCCCTTTTTCTGCATAGCGATTAACCTCTACTCGCGAGTAGTCGGCGCTGATAAAAGGCGACAGGTGCCACGAAGCCGAGGCCTGTGCGATGTCATAACCCAGACGTGTGCTCAATGCCCGGAGGTGGCCGTCGGCTTGCCCTTTCTCCACCCCCTCACTCACGCCTAGCGCGAACTTTCGGTTGAGGCTGTCGTAATCGAGCCTGCCCAAGGTCAGGGCGGCGTCACCCCACCAATGATTGTGTTGGTACTGAGCAAAGACACTGCCCAGGTAGCTATTGAGTTTGTAGTCCGATTCGTTGGCGCCCGTTTCGAGGCGTTGTCGGTAAAATCCGGATGCCACGCCCAGTCGCCAGTGTTCATCCAGTCGATAGCTGGTGCCGATATTGACGTTATAGCCCCGGCCATCCGCACTGACTGAGGTGTGCTGCTCGTCAATATTCAAACGTTGCCCGCCACCCGCAACGAACGCTCTCCATTGCCCTGTGGCTTGCCATTGAAGGTTGTCGCTGCCCCACTGGGTGCGCAGTTGGTCCTGGTGGGCATTCAGCGTGCCTTGGGCCATCACGGGTAACAGCGTCACCTCCCACGGGGCGGCCAGCAATGAGTAGGCATAGTCGGCGATTAAGCGTTGTCCCGCTTCGGTGGGGTGGACCGAGTCATTGAACAACAGCCTGGCTGGGTCGGGGGTCGGGCTGTTGATGCCGTACTGCGGGTTCTCTGTGCATTCGTCACCGCTGAAACAAGTGGCCACGAGGTTGTGCCCGGTGGCCAGGCCAAAACGGGCGGGATCGGAGACCGCTTCCCGGAACAGGAGCGGGACGTTGAGGGGGATGATTTCGGCATCTATCTGGCTGAGTTGATGGGCCAGTTCGGTGTTGAACACCGCGCTGAGGTAGCTGCTGCCAGCTTGTGCCGGTGTGTCGTAAATAGCCGGGGTCAGGCCCAGGTCAGGCAACAGCCAGACCATGATGTAACGCGCCCCGGCCTGTTGCAGGGCGAAGGCGCTGTCTGCCAGATTCTGCGCGGCTTTAGCTGCCTCGGCGGGGTTTCTTACTCTCTCATCGAGGAAGTCGTTGCCGCCGCCCGAGATGAAATACAACGCTTTGGGGTCGGCTTTGAAACCGTTCTCCACAAGGTAGCCGCGTCGGCTGCGTAATACGGTCCCCCCAAGAAACCAGCCTTGCGGTACGGCTACCTTCGATACTTTGGTAATGGAGTTAAAAATCTGGTCCGTACGGTAGCCGCCGACCGCCCAGTTGTTACCATCGGGATCGCCGGTGAATGCGTTGCCCGGTGATGTGGACGGGCTCAAGTCGCCGGGCGCGATGCTCAGTTTTGCACCCAAAATCATCGGTGCTACTGCCGAGTAAGCTTCACCCCTGTAGGTAGGCCCGCTGCGATTGGTAAAACGCATGCCGCTGCCGGTATCAGGAAAATGCCCCGAGTCACTCAAACTGTCGCCGAACACGATCATCGTGGAGTAGGGGGTTGGGGCGGCGAGTACGCGTTCGCTAACGAAGGACAGGATGCATCCCGCCAGGGGGATGAGTAGTGAAAGTCTGCGCATGAGGAGGTCTATTTTTATTGTTGGGAGCGCGGACACTATCAAAACAATTCGTATTAAGTGTTTCGTGTCAAATAAAGACACAAAGTATTGTCTGTATGTTTTTCCCCGTATTTGCTGCCCCGTGTTGCGCCTTCTGCGAGGCTACGTTACTGTGCCCTGACGTAGAAATGAGACCCTTCCTGTGTTGATCATCAGCAAACTCTTTATGCGAGTTCTCAAGGCCCACGGCCGTTGGCGTTGGCGCGCCTAATATTTCTCTGCCGGCCACGCCGGACCTGCCCCCTGCGTTTTCATGAATGGCTGCCCCTCGGTTGGTGTGTTCAAACCAGCAACTGAAACTGCGGGCACAGGGTTCTGAAAACAGTTTTGAATGTCAGTGAATTCAGAGGTTTAGCAACATGCTGCTGATGATCGATAATTACGACTCTTTTACTTACAACGTTGTGCAATACCTCGGCGAGCTGGGTGCAGAGGTCAAGGTGGTGCGCAACGATGAATTGACCGTGGCCCAGATCGAAGCGCTCAAGCCCGAGCGCATTGTGGTCTCGCCCGGCCCTTGCACGCCGAACGAGGCGGGTATTTCCCTCGAAGCCATCAAGCACTTTGCCGGCAAGCTGCCGATCCTGGGCGTGTGCCTGGGCCATCAGTCCATCGGCCAGGCATTTGGCGGCGATGTGGTCCGCGCCCGGCAAGTGATGCATGGCAAGACCAGCCCGGTGTATCACCTCGATACAGGGGTATTCCAGGGCCTGAACAATCCGCTGACCGTGACCCGTTACCACTCGCTGGTGGTCAAGCGTGAAACCCTGCCGGACTGCCTTGAGCTCACCGCCTGGACTCAGCTTGAAGATGGCTCGGTGGACGAGATCATGGGCCTGCGCCACAAGACGCTGAATATCGAAGGGGTGCAATTTCACCCTGAGTCGATCCTGACCGAGCAAGGTCATGAGCTGTTTGCGAACTTTCTAAAACAAACCGGCGGCACGCGCTAAGGACTTTTTATGGATATCAAGACAGCCCTGAGCCGTATCGTCGGCCACCTCGACCTGACCACCGATGAGATGCGCGACGTAATGCGCGACATCATGACCGGTCAATGCACCGAAGCGCAGATTGGCGCATTCATGATGGGCATGCGCATGAAAAGCGAAAGCATCGACGAAATCGTAGGTGCCGTGACTGTCATGCGCGAACTGGCAGACAAGGTTGAGCTCAAGACGCTGGACGGCGTGGTCGATATCGTTGGTACCGGCGGCGATGGCGCGAACATTTTCAACGTGTCCACCGCTTCGGCGCTGGTGATTTCCGCGGCGGGTTGCACGGTGGCCAAGCATGGCAACCGCGCGGTGTCCGGTAAAAGCGGCAGTGCTGACCTGCTGGAAGCGGCCGGTGTGTATTTGAACCTGACCCCGGTTCAAGTCGCCCGATGCATCGACAGCGTGGGCATCGGCTTTATGTTTGCTCAGTGCCATCATGGCGCCATGAAGCATGCGGCCATTCCGCGTCGCGACCTTGGCTTGCGAACCCTGTTCAATATGCTTGGCCCGCTTACGAATCCGGCTGGTGTGTTGCATCAAGTGGTCGGTGTGTTCAACCAGGCGCTGTGCCGTCCCTTGGCTGAAGTGCTGCAGCGTCTGGGCAGCAAACATGTGCTGGTGGTGCACTCGCAAGACGGCCTGGATGAATTCAGCCTGGCAGCGCCGACCTTTGTGGCAGAGCTGAAAAACGGTGAGATCACCGAGTATTGGGTTCAGCCTGAAGATTTTGGCATCAAGAGCCAGAGCCTGTTCGGCCTGGTAGTAGACAGCCCCGAGCAATCGTTGGAGTTGATCCGCGATGCGTTGGGTCGTCGCAAAACCGAAGCGGGCCAGAAAGCCGCCGAAATGATTGTGCTCAATGCTGGCGCAGCGCTTTATGCCGCGGACCTTGCCTACACTCTCAAAGAGGGTGTGGAGTTGGCCCATGATGCGCTCCACACCGGATTGGCCCGCGAGAAGCTCGAAGAGCTGGGCGCGTTTACCGCGATTTTCAAGCAGGAGAATGAAGCATGAGTGTGCCAACCGTTCTGGAAAATATTCTGGCGCGTAAAGTTCAAGAGGTTGCCGAGCGCAGCGCGCGCGTGAGCCTGGCCGAGCTTGAACGTTTGGCCGCTCAGGCGGATCCTGTTCGCGGCTTTGCCAATGCCTTGCTGGCGCAGGCCAAGAAAAAACAGCCTGCAGTGATTGCCGAAATCAAAAAGGCTTCACCGAGCAAAGGCGTGATTCGCGAGCACTTCGTTCCTGCCGACATTGCCAGGAGCTATCAGTCGGGCGGTGCGACGTGTCTATCCGTGCTGACTGATATCGATTACTTCCAGGGTGCCGACGCGTACCTGCAGCAGGCCCGTGCGGCCTGTACCTTGCCGGTGATCCGCAAGGATTTCATGATCGACCCTTATCAAATCGTCGAAGCCCGTGCCTTGGGGGCCGATTGCGTGCTGTTGATCGTGTCCGCCCTGGACGACGTGAAGATGGCAGAGCTGGCAGCCGTCGCCAAAAGCGTCGGGCTTGATGTGTTGGTTGAAGTGCATGATGGCGACGAGCTTGAGCGCGCACTTAAAACCCTTGATACGCCGTTGGTGGGCATCAACAACCGCAACCTGCACACTTTTGAAGTCAGCCTGGAAACGACTCTGGATCTGTTGCCCCGTGTACCGCGTGATCGCCTGGTGATTACCGAGAGCGGGATTTTCAACCGTGCGGATGTCGAGCTGATGGAAATCAGCGAGGTGTATTCGTTCCTCGTTGGTGAAGCCTTTATGCGCGCCGAGAACCCGGGCAATGAACTGCAGCGTCTGTTTTTCCCGGAGCGCGTTGTGCCAGTGACGGGTTCGACTCTGGATTGACTCATCCCCTTGTGGGAGCGGGCTTGCTCGCGATAGCAGCCCCGCGATTTTCCTGGCAGGCTGCGGCGCCTCAAGCCCGCTCCAACAGCGATCGAACCTGTATCTGCAGCGTCTGACAAGGAATCCCATGGCACCCATCCAGCACCTCACCGTCGAAGCCGGCCTCAAGGCCGAGCAGGATTTACTGGCCTCGGTCTGTGCCGCAGAGCTGGAGGCAGGGGTGCTGTTCTGGCAGCCCACGGATCGGGCGCTGGTCATGCCGCGGCGACTGAGTCGCTTGCCGGGTTTTGAGCAGGCCAGTATTGAGTTGGCTGCCAGCGGCTGGCCGGTTCTGTTGCGTGAGACGGGCGGAGAGCCTGTCCCGCAGTCCGCCTCGACGGTCAATATTGCACTGGTTTATGCGCCTTTACGCAGTGAAGGCGATCATGGGCGTATCGAAACGGCCTATCGCCGTTTGTGCGAGCCGATTTGCGATTTGCTGATGCAGTTGGGTGGCACCGCTTCTTTGGGCGAAGTTGAGGGTGCGTTCTGTGATGGGCGTTTTAACGTCAATCTCAATGCCCGGAAACTGGTGGGTACCGCTCAGCGCTGGCGTCAGAGTCAAGGCGGGCAGCGGCCTGTCGGTTTGGTTCATGGTGCATTGCTGGTAGAGAACGAGCGTGAGTCGATGGTGGCGGCGGTCAATCGTTTCAATCAGTTGTGTGATCTTGAGCAACGCTGTCTTGCCGACAGTCACATCGCTTTGCACGAAGCGTTTGCGGCCCCCGACTTCTTTGAGCGCTTGAGTGCCAGTTATCAACAGATCCTGGCGCCCTTGCTCAAGTCTTAACGTGTACCGAACACCACCATGGTTTTGCCTTTGACGTTTACCAGGTTCTGTTCTTCCAGACCTTTTAGTACGCGTCCTACCATCTCTCGAGAACAACCGACGATTCTACCGATTTCCTGACGGGTGATCTTGATTTGCATGCCGTCCGGATGGGTCATGGCATCGGGTTGTTTGCACAGCTCAAGCAGGCAGCGCGCAACCCTTCCTGTGACATCAAAGAATGCCAAGTCACCGACCTTGCGCGTAGTGTTGCGCAGGCGTTGTGCTATTTGGCCACTTAGCGCGTAAAGAATCTCTGGCTCTTGCTGAGTGTATTCTCTGAACTTTGGATAGCTGATCTCTGCAACTTCGCACTCGGTCTTGGCTCGAACCCATGCGCTGCGTGACTGCTCTTGTCCCGCTTGTTCAAACAGGCCCAATTCGCCAATAAAGTCTCCGCTGTTGAGATAGGCAATGATCATTTCACGACCTTCCTCGTCTTCAATCAAAACCGTTACCGAGCCTTTGATAATGAAGAACAGGGTGTGTGAAGACTCACCTGCACAAATGATATTACTCTTGGCTGGATATCGTTTGCGTTGGCAAAAAGTCAAAAACTTGTCGAGGTTCTTGATCTTGGGTATGGGAGTAAGAGCAACCATGGTTGTATCCCGAGAAGCGTACACAGTAAGGATTAAATCTATTTTTATATAGAGCGCTTTCTGGCAGGCGCCAGCGATTTGGCGCCAGCTTACCAGACAGGTTCTGTACGGATTGCAGAATTTTCGGAGTGCCAGGCCAGAGAAACGCTTCAGTGTGGTGAGTTATCAGTTTCTGACCCTGTGCTAAGCTGGCGCCCCTTTTAAATCAGTGGAGTCTGGGTGATGAAGGCACGCATTCAATGGGCTGGCGAAGCCATGTTTCTGGGCGAGTCAGGCAGCGGCCACGTCGTTGTGATGGATGGCCCGCCTGAAAGCGGTGGTCGCAATCTGGGCGTACGCCCGATGGAGATGCTGTTGTTAGGTCTCGGGGGTTGCAGCAACTTTGACGTTGTCAGCATTCTCAAGAAGTCGCGTCAGGCGGTTGAGAGCTGTGAAGCGTTTCTGGAGGCAGAACGCGCCACTGAAGATCCAAAGGTTTTCACCAAAATCCATCTGCACTTTGTGGTCAAGGGCCGTGGCTTGAAAGAAGCCCAGGTCAAGCGTGCTATCGAGTTGTCGGCCGAGAAGTATTGCTCGGCATCCATCATGCTTGGCGCAGCGGGTGTTGCCATCAGCCACGATTACGAAATTATCGAGCTGGGCTGAGTCAATAAGGGTCTTGATTTAGCTAATGCCAGTCAGTAAATCGGGAAGCTGGCTCTTATGGGAGCGGTCTTGCCCTCGATGGGAGCCGCGCGGTTTGACTCTCAGGCCGCGTCGCCTGCATCGCGAGCAAGCCCGCTCCCACAGTGCCCCTTAACTGACACGCACATAGCCTATGTGCAAAGTCCCGCTAAAGCGGCGGTCTCTACCGAAGCTGCGATCAGATACGGTACGTACTTTTTGTCATCACCTTGGCCATCAAGCTCATGCCGAATTTGACCGGGGCAGGGAAGCGGAAGCCGCCAGCATCGAGCGCAGATTCTGCGTGCTGCTCTTCGTCGATACGCATTTGCTCAAGAATCGCCCGGGACTTTTCATCTTCGACCGGCAGTTGCTCAAGATGCTCGTTCAGGTGCTTGCAAACCTGGTCTTCGGTGGCCGCCACAAACCCCAGGCTGACTTTGTCGCTGATCAGTCCTGCTGCTGCGCCGATCCCGAAGGACATGCCGTAAAACAGCGGGTTCAGCACGCTGGGATGGCTACCCAGTTGGCGAATGCGTTGCTCACACCAGGCCAGGTGATCGATTTCTTCTTCAGCGGCATGTTCCATCGCTTCGCGCACGTGCGGGAGCTTGGCTGTCAGTGCCTGACCTTGATACAAGGCTTGAGCACAGACTTCACCGGTGTGGTTGATACGCATCAGACCGGCAACATGGCGTGTAGCTTGCGGGTCTAGCGGGTTTTCAGGTTTGACTATGGCCGGTGATGGCCGATGAGGCTGGCCGCTGAATGGCAGCAGAGTGCGCAGGGCGGTATCGGCTTGTAACAGAAGACGGTCAATCGGCGAGTAGTGACGTTGGTTAGTCATGCTTACCTCCGGAAAAAATCACGGCGGTCAGTTTACCCCAATCGCGGGGGTGGAGTTTGCGTTGGATCATGGATGGATGTGGGAACCGTGCGGCTCCCACGTCAGAATCGTCTAGCAATCAGCCCGGCGGCCAATTCATCTGGCGTTGACCCAGAACGTGCATATGAATGTGGTAAACCGTTTGGCCACCCTTTTCATTGCAGTTCATCACTACGCGGAAACCGTCTTCGCAGCCCAGTTCTTTGGCAAGGCGCTGTGCCGTGAAGAGGATATGGCCTGCCAGCAGCTTGTCTTCTTCGGCCAGGTCGTTAAGCGTGCGTATCGGCTTTTTCGGGATAACCAGAAAGTGGACCGGTGCTTGTGGTGCGATGTCGTGAAAAGCGAGCACTTGATCATCTTCATAGATGATCTTTGCGGGTATTTCACGGTTGATGATCTTGGTAAACAAAGTATCCAAAGCTGTGTCTCCGTGAGTGAAGTCCGGTCTGAGTGTACTCAGGGCTGTGAGTTACGCCCAGTCGTCGTTAACGAGGGCAGTAGGATTTGTTGACCGAGGCGGCTATTTTTCGTGTCATCCAGCGAGAGAGAACACGCGGGAAGCGAGAGAGCCAGCGGTTGCGACGTCCTGGAATGATGATCGCCTTGTTTTTATCGAGCGCACGCACGGTGTAAAGCGCAACTTCTTCGGGGCTCATGGCTCCGGTGCTTTGCTTGATGGCGTCGGTATTCATTTTGGCTGCATCGAAAAAACGGGTTCGGGTAATGCCGGGGCAGAGTACCGAGACTTTAATCCCGGTTTTTTTCACTTCTTCGCGCAGGCCTTCAGAAAAATGCAGGACATACGCTTTGCTGGCGAAGTAGGTGCTCAGCCAAGGCCCGGGCTTGAAGGCAGCAATTGAGGACACATTGAGAATCTGCCCGCCGCCTTGCACGGCCATCATGTTGCCAATGGCATGGCACAACCGGGTGAGTGCCAGCACGTTAAGTTCAATCAGGTCTTGTTCGGCGCTCCAGTCGTGGGCCAGGAAAGGACCGCAGGTGCCGATACCCGCGCAATTGACCAACAGGTCAATCTGACGGTCGCCTTCTTCAAGCTCCAGCAAAAAGCCTGACAGGCGCAGGGGCTCACCCAGATCGCAGGCGCGGAACAACACCTCGACGCCGAAACGCTGGGTCAACTCAAGTGCAATGGTTTCCAGCGCATCCCGCTGGCGGGCCACCAGAATCAAACTGCGCCCGCGTCGGGCAAGAGCCTCAGCCAGCGCCAGGCCAATGCCGCTGGAGGCGCCGGTGATTAAAGCGTAACGGGTCATGCTGTTCTCCATTGCAACGGTACAGTCCGGTGACAATGATGTCCCTGGCGTTAACGCGTTCATTAAGGCGGGCAGTCTACATGCTGTTGCTGTTGACTGCGTTGATCAACGCAGTCAGCAGGCCCAAAGCAAAGAGGGCAATCATTACGCAGATGCCCAGTCCAATCAAAAAGATGGTAATCGCAGCCAGAACATTGACTGCACGGCTGTTCGGCGGTGGCGGTGGCCCGTATTTATTGGGACCGGGTGTGCCGGGCATCAAGAGCATCATGAGGGACAGGATCAGATTGGCCACGGGCACCAAATGCAGTAACAGCATCCACGCGGACCAGTTGAGGTCATGCAGGCGCTGGGCGCTGATTCTCAGGCTGATGATGAAGTAGGCAAGTGTGAGCGTTGCGCCACAGGTAATGCCCAGGGTGGGGGAAACCTTGACTGCGAGCAAAACCAGAAGTGATGTCACCATGGCGATGACGGTGATTATCATGCTCCAGGCCAGCAGTCGTAAACGCCCGATCCTCCCGCTGAACCCCACAGGGTCAAGCGGCGCGTACTGTTCTTGAGGTGTTTTGTTCAGGCTAAGCTCGGGCACGGTGGCTTCCTTGTCCGGGTGGAGTTAACAAAAACCCGCCGTAATGGCGGGCTTGGCAATATCAGTGATGCGGCCAATGCTGGGCGAGTTTTGAGGTGCGGCTTAGCGCCTTGCGATATTCCTCATCCAGGCGTGCGATCAACTGGTCGATTGTGGGCAGGTCGTGGATTTCTCCTGCGCCCTGGCCAGCGGACCAGACTGTTTTCCACGCCTTGGCCTCATCGGTCAGCGGCTTGAGTTTGTTACCTGCCCCCGTGTCGTTTTTGCCTTGGAGTGCAGCCAGGTCGAAACCTGCATTTTCAAGGCTTTGGCGCATAAAACTGGCGGGCACACCCGATACAGCGGGGGTGTGAATGATATCGGCGGCGCGGGATGCCAGCAGCATCTCTTTGTAAGCGTCAGGCGCATGGCTTTCTTGGGTGGCGATAAAGCGTGTACCGAGGTAGGCAAGATCAGCGCCCAGAACCTGAGTCGCGAGGATTTCGTGGCCGTGATTCAGGCACCCTGCCAAGAGTAAGGTTTTGTCGAAAAACTGCCGTATTTCGGCGACCAATGCAAAAGGGCTCCAGGTACCTGCATGTCCACCAGCGCCGGCTGCGACTGCAATCAAGCCGTCTACCCCGGCCTCTACTGCTTTCTCGGCATGACGTCGGGTGGTGACATCGTGAAATACCAGGCCACCATAGCTGTGCACGGCATCAACGACTTCTTTGACTGCCCCCAGGCTTGTGATGACGATAGGCACTTTATGTTCGATGCAAATCGCCAGATCCGCCTGCAGTCGTGGGTTGCTGTTATGCACAATCAGGTTCACGGCGTAGGGGGCAGGGTTATCCAGTCCGGCGAGTCCTGATTCTATTTCCTCAAGCCATGCCTTGAAACCGCTGCTCTCGCGCTGGTTGAGTGCAGGGAAACTGCCTACAACACCATTGCGACAGCAGGCCAGGACAAGTTGAGGGTTGGAAATCAGAAACATGGGGGCGGCTACTACCGGCAGGCGCAAGCGTTGTTCAAGCAGAGCGGGCAGTGACATGGATAACCTCGGATCGTTAAGAAGTGAGTTTAAAACGGTTTGACCACGGCCAGAATTACGATCGCCAGCAGAAACACGACCGGCACTTCGTTGAACCAGCGATAGAACACGTGGCTACGTTTGTTTTCGCCGCGGGCAAAGCGTTTTACCTGCGCCCCACACATGTGGTGATAACCAATCAACAGGATCACCAGTGTCAGCTTGACGTGCATCCAGCCCTGGCTGAAATAGCCGCTCGGGTTGAGGCTGATCAACCAGCCGCCAAAAATCAGGGTCGCAATCATTGCCGGGCCCATGATGCCGCGATACAGCTTGCGCTCCATGATGCTGAATCGCTCTTTGCTAACGGAATCTTCGCTTTGTGCGTGGTAAACAAACAGGCGAGGCAGGTAAAAGAGGCCAGCAAACCAGCAGACGATGCTGATGAGGTGGAAGGCTTTGAGCCATAGATAAAGCATTTTTAGTTATTCCCAGGTTCACGGTAGATCAAATAGTAGTAGTAGAGCGTCCGGGAGTCACCTTGGCGGTTGTCGCAGGGGCCAGGTATCCCTATTATCGAAGGCTTTCCAGTGGTTTCGTTGAGGGCAGGTTATGGTCAAGGTCGGTATTGTCGGCGGCACGGGTTACACCGGGGTCGAATTGCTGCGTTTGCTGGCACAGCACCCGCAGGCTGAAGTGGTTGTCATCACTTCTCGATCCGAGGCTGGCCTGCCAGTTGCCGATATGTATCCCAACCTGCGCGGTCATTACGACGGTTTGGCCTTCAGCGTGCCGGACACGCAAACCCTGGGAGCGTGTGATGTGGTGTTTTTTGCAACGCCCCACGGCGTAGCCCATGCGCTGGCTGGCGAACTGCTGGCTGCAGGCACCAAGGTTATCGACCTCTCGGCAGACTTCCGCTTGCAGGATGCGGATGAGTGGGCCAAGTGGTACGGCCAGCCGCACGGTGCGCCAGAGCTGCTGGATGAGGCTGTCTATGGCCTGCCGGAAGTGAACCGTGAACAGATCAAGAAGGCGCGGCTTATCGCGGTGCCGGGTTGCTATCCGACTTCTGCCCAACTGGGTTTTCTGCCTTTGCTGGAAGCCGGCCTGGCCGAGACTTCGCAGTTGATCGCTGACTGCAAGTCGGGTGTGAGCGGCGCTGGCCGGGGTGCCAGTGTAGGAGCTCTGTATGCCGAAACGTCTGAAAGCATGAAGGCGTATGCCGTGAAAGGCCATCGGCACTTGCCGGAGATCCGTCAGGGTCTGCGCCGCGCGGCAGGTAAAGAGGTGGGCCTGACCTTTGTTCCGCATCTGACGCCGATGATCCGCGGTATTCACTCCACGTTGTATGCAACCGTTGTTGATCGTTCTGTCGACTTGCAGGCTTTGTACGAAAAGCGTTACGCCAACGAGCCTTTCGTCGATGTGATGCCTGCCGGCAGCCATCCAGAAACCCGTAGCGTGCGCGGTGCCAACGTGTGCCGGATTGCGGTACATCGTCCACAGGATGGTGACCTTGTCGTGGTGTTGTCGGTGATCGACAATCTGGTCAAGGGCGCCTCTGGCCAGGCGGTGCAGAACATGAACATCATGTTCGGCCTGGATGAGCGTCTGGGCTTGTCCCACGCCGGGATGTTGCCTTAAAGCATCTGCAGGTACCCAGCTACAAGCTGCAAGTGAAGAGCTCTTCACTTGCAGCTGCTACTTATGAATAGTTGACCGCTTTTCTAGGAGAAGCGGATAATGCGCGTCATCACGCATTATGGCGGCATAACGCCGGGAGATAGTCAGCATGAGCGTCGAATCCTTCACCCCCATGGCTTTGCAATTCACCGAAGGTGCTGCGCACAAGGTGAAGAGCCTGGTCGATGAAGAGGGTAATGATCGTTTGAAGTTGCGCGTTTTTGTTACGGGCGGCGGTTGTTCCGGTTTTCAGTACGGTTTCACCTTCGATGAAGAAGTGGCCGATGACGACACCCTGGTGGAGCGCGAAGGCGTGAGCCTGGTGGTCGATCCAATGAGTTTCCAGTACCTGGCGGGTGCCGAGGTGGATTATCAGGAAGGTCTGGAAGGGTCGCGTTTTGTGATCAAGAACCCCAATGCCACCACAACGTGTGGTTGCGGATCATCGTTCTCGATCTAAGCGTGTCGTACAGGCTTCAAACTCAACGCCGCGTAGATTCGCGGCGTTTTGCTGTCTGTACTGTGAGGTGGGCGGTCAGGCGGGGTAGATGGCGCCCAATATGCGCAAGCCGCGTGCGCCAGTGACGCTGGGGCGGTTGGTAGGGATGTTTTCCAGGCAGCAGTGCGCGAGCCATGCAAAGGCCATTGCTTCGACCCAGTCAGGGTCTACACCTTTGGCCTGTGTGCTGTTCACTTGGGCGGGAGCCAGCAAGTCTGCCAGTCGGGCCATCAATGCGGCATTGTGGGCTCCGCCACCGCATACCAGTAGCTCGTCCGTGTGTTGCTGGGCTGCCTTCAGGGATTGCGCGATGGTCTGTGCTGTAAGCTCCAGCAGGGTTGCCTGGACGTCTTCAGCAGGGAAAGTGGGCAGGTTGAACAGATGCTGTTTCAACCATGCGAGGTTGAATACCTCGCGGCCTGTACTCTTTGGGCCCTTGGTCTGGAAGAAAGGGTCGCTGAGCAGGGCGTTGAGCAGCAGCGGCTCAATCTTGCCGCTTGCAGCCCAGTCACCGTTGCGGTCATAGAGCTCACCGCGCTGCTCTTGTATCCAGGCATCCAGCAGGACATTACCCGGGCCGCAGTCGAATCCTGCAACGGGAGCGGTAGAAGTTATCAGGCTAAGGTTGCTGAATCCGCCTACGTTAAGCACTGCCCTGTTACCGACTTGATCCGTAAACAATGCTTCGTGGAAGGCAGGAACCAAAGGTGCTCCCTGACCTCCGGCAGCCACGTCGCGACGGCGGAAGTCACCTACGACGCAGATGTTGGTCAATTCGGCCAAGAGTGCCGGATTACCAATCTGTACGGTAAAACCGCGGGCGGGTTCGTGCCGTATGGTCTGGCCATGACTGCCGATTGCGCGGATATCTGCCGGGGACAAATGCTGTTGCTCAAGGAGCGCGTTGACGCCCTGTGCGGCCAGTTCGACCCAGTGATTCTCGGCAATTGCACAGCGGGCCACTTCATCCGGGCCGCTGGCGCACAAACCAAGTAGCTCGCTGCGCAAGGTATTCGGCATGGGAATGTAATGGGTGGCCAGCAGCCTGATGCCAGCCCCCAGCTCTATAAGGGCGATGTCCATACCGTCCAGGCTGGTTCCGGACATCACACCTATATAGAGGGCCATGGCTTAGCGCTTGCTCGAGGCCAGGAGGGTGGCCTTTTCCTGATTCATGCGAGCCATCAATGGCTGGCTTTGTTGCAGGAAGCGAGTGCGTTCAGCTTTGGCAATCGGGTCGGCCATCGGTAGTTTCTGTCCTAGTGGATCAACGTGTACGCCATTGACCTGGAACTCGTAGTGCAGATGCGGACCGGTCGAAAGGCCAGTTGTCCCGATGTAGCCAATCACTTGGCCCTGCTTGACCGAACCGCCGGTTTTGACGCCTTTGGCGAAGCCCTGCATGTGCCCGTAAAGCGTGCGGTAAGTGTTACCGTGCTGAATGATGACGGTATTGCCGTAGCCGCCACGACGACCAGCCAGCAGTACTTTGCCATCGCCGGTTGCTTTGATTGGGGTCCCGCGTGGCGCTGCGTAATCAACGCCTTTGTGGGCGCGGATCTTGTTCAGGATCGGATGCTTGCGACCTGACGAGAAACGCGAGCTGATGCGGGCAAAATCTACCGGGGTGCGGATGAATGCTTTACGCATGCTGTTGCCGTCGGCGGTGTAGTAATTGCTGTTGCCTTGCTTGTTGGTGTAACGAACGGCGGTAAAGGTTTTACCGCGGTTGGTAAAGCGCGCAGAGAGAATGTTGCCAGTGCCGACGGTTTTACCGTTGATCACTTTCTGCTCATAGATCACTTCAAACTGATCGCCTGGGCGGATGTCTTGAGCGAAGTCGATGTCGTAACCAAACACCTTGGCCATATCCATCGTTGTGCTGTGCGGCAAGCCTGCGCGCTGGCCCGATACGGAAAGCGAGCTGCTGATCACGCCGTGGGCGTACGCCGTGCGCATGGTAGGCAGGGTCGTGACACGGCGAAAGGTATAACCCTTGGCGCTTTTGTTGAGGGTTATGGTCTCAAGATCGCTGACCTGACTATGCAGCTTGTTCAGTTGCAAGCCGTCAGGGCTCATTTCAAATTCGAGCTTCTGGCCGTGCTTGAGCTGGCTAAATTGCTTGGCTTGCTTGTCGCTGGCCAGTACTTCATGCACGGAGGTAGCTGGCAGGCCGACCTTCTGGAACAAGGTTGATAGCGTGTCACCCTTACTCACGATCACTTCGCGGTGGGTGGGGGCGGGTGGCGCTGCTGGTTCGACTTTGGCAGTCGCAACCGGTGCGTTGTCCTGCTGTTCAATCTGGGCAAATGGCGATGGATTCGCTTCATTTGTGGCTTGAACGAGCTCGGCAGCGTCTTGATCTTGTGTCAGTTGTTCAGCAGGTGTTTCCAGCTCCAGATTAAGCGTTGTTCTTTTGGCTTCTACTTCGCTGGAGGGAAATACCAGCAAGGCCAAGCTTAAGAGAGCGGCGATACCACTTGCGGCAAGCAGGTGGGTCTTCGGATAAAGCGGCGGCGCTTTAGGCGGTTGACTGGTCATAGATGATTTTGACTTTGAGATAAAGGATGAATTGGAAAAGATGACTGGCACAATGAATATGAAATAACTGTATAAAATATAACCAAATCGCCCTTGAAGCAAGTCCGCGAGCCATTCGCGCGCGGATAGACCGCCGTATGCCTGCCGGAACTTGTAATTAGTCCCTGATCTTGTATCGTTGGTTCCCTTTGAATTTGAGCCTTACGGGTCTGATATGAAGTCGGTTGAAGAGCAGCTAGCGCTAATAAAGCGGGGTGCCGAAGAGGTACTGGTCGAGTCTGAATTGGTCGAGAAACTCAAGCGCGGTCAGCCGTTGCGTATCAAGGCCGGATTCGACCCGACCGCACCCGATCTGCACTTGGGTCATACCGTACTCATTAACAAGCTGCGCCAGTTCCAGGAACTGGGCCATCAGGTGATCTTCCTTATAGGTGATTTCACCGGGATGATCGGTGATCCGAGCGGCAAGAGTGCTACGCGTCCACCGCTGACGCGCGAGCAGGTACTTGAAAACGCCGAGACGTATAAAACTCAGGTTTTCAAGATTCTAGATCCGGCTAAAACCGAGGTGGCATTCAACTCCACCTGGATGGATCAAATGGGGCCTGCCGACTTCATTCGCCTGACTTCCCAGTACACCGTTGCTCGCATGCTTGAGCGCGATGACTTCGACAAGCGCTACACCACCAATCAGCCAATCGCGATCCATGAGTTCCTTTACCCGTTAGTACAAGGGTATGACTCGGTTGCATTGAAGGCGGACATTGAGCTGGGCGGTACAGATCAAAAATTCAATTTGCTGATGGGGCGTGAGCTGCAGCGCGGCTACGGTCAGGAAGCGCAATGCATTGTGACAATGCCTTTGCTTGAAGGTCTGGACGGCGTCAAGAAGATGTCCAAGTCCTTGGGTAACTATGTTGGTATCCAGGAAGCGCCGGGTGTGATGTACAGCAAGCTGGTGTCCATACCTGATGCGTTGATGTGGCGCTACTTCGAACTGCTGAGCTTTCGCTCGATGGATGAAATCGATGCGTTCAAGGCTGACGTGGAGGCGGGGGCTAACCCGCGTGATATCAAGATCAAGCTCGCCGAAGAGATCGTGGCTCGATTCCATGGTGAAGAGGCTGCGGCCAATGCGCATCGTGGCGCCGGCAATCGGATGAAGGATGGCGAGTTGCCAGACGATCTGCCCGAGGTGGAGTTGACTGCTACTGAGGATATGCCGATTGCAGCTGTTCTTAATAAAGCTGGGCTGGTTAAGAACTCAGCGGTGGCCAGAGACCTGCTGGGTTCGGGTGGTGTGCGTATAGATGGTGAGGTGGTTGATCGCTCCTATATATATGCACTGGGTTCTACCCACGTTTGTCAGGCTGGGAAGAAGGCTTTTGCGCGAATTACGCTAAAAGCTGAATAAGTAGGAAATTAGTGCTGGACGGCGCATTTTATTAGCCTATAATGCGCCCACTTCCGGCGCAGTCGAAACGGAAAACTCCTTGAGTTTCAATGAGTTGGATTGGTTTTCGGCAGTGTCAGCTTCAAGTCATCGAAGCAGGAAATGAGGTGTTGACAGCAGCGTGTAACGCTGTAGAATTCGCCTCCCGCTAACGAGAGATCGAAAGCGCAAGTGGTTGATGTTACAGAGGAAACTTTGAAAACATCTTAAAATAACCGCTTGACAGCAACAGAGGCTGCTGTAGAATGCGCGCCTCGGTTCAGCGAAAGCTAAACCAACCGCTCTTTAACAACTGAATCAAGCAATTCGTGTGGGTGCTTGTGGAGTCAGACTGATAGTCAACAAGATTATCAGCATCACAAGTTACTCCGCGAGAAATCAAAGATGTAACCAACGATTGCTGAGCCAAGTTTAGGGTTTCTTAAAAACCCAAAGATGTTTGAACTGAAGAGTTTGATCATGGCTCAGATTGAACGCTGGCGGCAGGCCTAACACATGCAAGTCGAGCGGTAGAGAGAAGCTTTCTTCTCTTGAGAGCGGCGGACGGGTGAGTAATACCTAGGAATCTGCCTGATAGTGGGGGATAACGTTCGGAAACGGACGCTAATACCGCATACGTCCTACGGGAGAAAGCAGGGGACCTTCGGGCCTTGCGCTATCAGATGAGCCTAGGTCGGATTAGCTAGTTGGTGAGGTAATGGCTCACCAAGGCTACGATCCGTAACTGGTCTGAGAGGATGATCAGTCACACTGGAACTGAGACACGGTCCAGACTCCTACGGGAGGCAGCAGTGGGGAATATTGGACAATGGGCGAAAGCCTGATCCAGCCATGCCGCGTGTGTGAAGAAGGTCTTCGGATTGTAAAGCACTTTAAGTTGGGAGGAAGGGCATTAACCTAATACGTTAGTGTTTTGACGTTACCGACAGAATAAGCACCGGCTAACTCTGTGCCAGCAGCCGCGGTAATACAGAGGGTGCAAGCGTTAATCGGAATTACTGGGCGTAAAGCGCGCGTAGGTGGTTTGTTAAGTTGAATGTGAAATCCCCGGGCTCAACCTGGGAACTGCATCCAAAACTGGCAAGCTAGAGTATGGTAGAGGGTAGTGGAATTTCCTGTGTAGCGGTGAAATGCGTAGATATAGGAAGGAACACCAGTGGCGAAGGCGACTACCTGGACTGATACTGACACTGAGGTGCGAAAGCGTGGGGAGCAAACAGGATTAGATACCCTGGTAGTCCACGCCGTAAACGATGTCAACTAGCCGTTGGGAGTCTTGAACTCTTAGTGGCGCAGCTAACGCATTAAGTTGACCGCCTGGGGAGTACGGCCGCAAGGTTAAAACTCAAATGAATTGACGGGGGCCCGCACAAGCGGTGGAGCATGTGGTTTAATTCGAAGCAACGCGAAGAACCTTACCAGGCCTTGACATCCAATGAACTTTCTAGAGATAGATTGGTGCCTTCGGGAACATTGAGACAGGTGCTGCATGGCTGTCGTCAGCTCGTGTCGTGAGATGTTGGGTTAAGTCCCGTAACGAGCGCAACCCTTGTCCTTAGTTACCAGCACGTAATGGTGGGCACTCTAAGGAGACTGCCGGTGACAAACCGGAGGAAGGTGGGGATGACGTCAAGTCATCATGGCCCTTACGGCCTGGGCTACACACGTGCTACAATGGTCGGTACAAAGGGTTGCCAAGCCGCGAGGTGGAGCTAATCCCATAAAACCGATCGTAGTCCGGATCGCAGTCTGCAACTCGACTGCGTGAAGTCGGAATCGCTAGTAATCGTGAATCAGAATGTCACGGTGAATACGTTCCCGGGCCTTGTACACACCGCCCGTCACACCATGGGAGTGGGTTGCACCAGAAGTAGCTAGTCTAACCTTCGGGAGGACGGTTACCACGGTGTGATTCATGACTGGGGTGAAGTCGTAACAAGGTAGCCGTAGGGGAACCTGCGGCTGGATCACCTCCTTAATCGACGACATCAGCTGCTCCATAAGTTCCCACACGAATTGCTTGATTCATTGTAGAAGACGATAACTGCAGAGTCGCTCTGTGGTTTTTCTGTCGTAAAGCTTAGAAATGAGCATTCCATCAAACGATGGTGAATGTTGATTTCTGATCTTTTTGATTAGATCGTTCTTTAAAAATTTGGGTATGTAATAGAAAGTTAGACTGGATAACACTTTCACTGGTGTTTATTCAGGCTAAGGTAAAATTTGTGAACGTTCTTAATTGAACATGCGAATTTTCGGCGAATGTCGTCTTCATAGTATAACCAGATTGCTTGGGGTTATATGGTCAAGTGAAGAAGCGCATACGGTGGATGCCTTGGCAGTCAGAGGCGATGAAAGACGTGGTAGCCTGCGAAAAGCTTCGGGGAGTCGGCAAACAGACTTTGATCCGGAGATGTCTGAATGGGGGAACCCACCTAACATAAGTTAGGTATCTTAAGCTGAATACATAGGCTTAAGAAGCGAACCAGGGGAACTGAAACATCTAAGTACCCTGAGGAAAAGAAATCAACCGAGATTCCCTTAGTAGTGGCGAGCGAACGGGGACCAGCCCTTAAGCTGTATTGATGTTAGCGGAACGCTCTGGAAAGTGCGGCCATAGTGGGTGATAGCCCTGTACGCGAAAACATCTTTGCAGTGAAATCGAGTAGGACGGAGCACGAGAAACTTTGTCTGAATATGGGGGGACCATCCTCCAAGGCTAAATACTACTGACTGACCGATAGTGAACTAGTACCGTGAGGGAAAGGCGAAAAGAACCCCGGAGAGGGGAGTGAAATAGATCCTGAAACCGTATGCGTACAAGCAGTGGGAGCCCACTTTGTTGGGTGACTGCGTACCTTTTGTATAATGGGTCAGCGACTTATTTTCAGTGGCAAGCTTAACCGAATAGGGGAGGCGTAGCGAAAGCGAGTCTTAATAGGGCGTCTAGTCGCTGGGAATAGACCCGAAACCGGGCGATCTATCCATGGGCAGGTTGAAGGTTGGGTAACACTAACTGGAGGACCGAACCGACTACCGTTGAAAAGTTAGCGGATGACCTGTGGATCGGAGTGAAAGGCTAATCAAGCTCGGAGATAGCTGGTTCTCCTCGAAAGCTATTTAGGTAGCGCCTCATGTATCACTGTAGGGGGTAGAGCACTGTTTCGGCTAGGGGGCCATCCCGGCTTACCAAACCGATGCAAACTCCGAATACCTACAAGTGCCGAGCATGGGAGACACACGGCGGGTGCTAACGTCCGTCGTGAAAAGGGAAACAACCCAGACCGTCAGCTAAGGTCCCAAAGTTATGGTTAAGTGGGAAACGATGTGGGAAGGCTTAGACAGCTAGGAGGTTGGCTTAGAAGCAGCCACCCTTTAAAGAAAGCGTAATAGCTCACTAGTCGAGTCGGCCTGCGCGGAAGATTTAACGGGGCTCAAACCATACACCGAAGCTACGGGTATCACTTAGGTGATGCGGTAGAGGAGCGTTCTGTAAGCCTGTGAAGGTGAGTTGAGAAGCTTGCTGGAGGTATCAGAAGTGCGAATGCTGACATGAGTAACGATAATGGGTGTGAAAAACACCCACGCCGAAAGACCAAGGTTTCCTGCGCAACGTTAATCGACGCAGGGTTAGTCGGTCCCTAAGGCGAGGCTGAAAAGCGTAGTCGATGGAAAACAGGTTAATATTCCTGTACTTCTGGTTATTGCGATGGAGGGACGGAGAAGGCTAGGCCAGCTTGGCGTTGGTTGTCCAAGTTTAAGGTGGTAGGCTGGAATCTTAGGTAAATCCGGGATTCTAAGGCCGAGAGCTGATGACGAGTTGTCTTTTAGACAACGAAGTGGTTGATGCCATGCTTCCAAGAAAAGCTTCTAAGCTTCAGGTAACCAGGAACCGTACCCCAAACCGACACAGGTGGTTGGGTAGAGAATACCAAGGCGCTTGAGAGAACTCGGGTGAAGGAACTAGGCAAAATGGCACCGTAACTTCGGGAGAAGGTGCGCCGGTGAGGGTGAAGCATTTACTGCGTAAGCCCATGCCGGTCGAAGATACCAGGCCGCTGCGACTGTTTATTAAAAACACAGCACTCTGCAAACACGAAAGTGGACGTATAGGGTGTGACGCCTGCCCGGTGCCGGAAGGTTAATTGATGGGGTTAGCTAACGCGAAGCTCTTGATCGAAGCCCCGGTAAACGGCGGCCGTAACTATAACGGTCCTAAGGTAGCGAAATTCCTTGTCGGGTAAGTTCCGACCTGCACGAATGGCGTAACGATGGCGGCGCTGTCTCCACCCGAGACTCAGTGAAATTGAAATCGCTGTGAAGATGCAGTGTATCCGCGGCTAGACGGAAAGACCCCGTGAACCTTTACTATAGCTTTGCACTGGACTTTGAATTTGCTTGTGTAGGATAGGTGGGAGGCTTTGAAGTGTGGACGCCAGTCTGCATGGAGCCAACCTTGAAATACCACCCTGGCAACTTTGAGGTTCTAACTCAGGTCCGTTATCCGGATCGAGGACAGTGTATGGTGGGTAGTTTGACTGGGGCGGTCTCCTCCTAAAGAGTAACGGAGGAGTACGAAGGTGCGCTCAGACCGGTCGGAAATCGGTCGTAGAGTATAAAGGCAAAAGCGCGCTTGACTGCGAGACAGACACGTCGAGCAGGTACGAAAGTAGGTCTTAGTGATCCGGTGGTTCTGTATGGAAGGGCCATCGCTCAACGGATAAAAGGTACTCCGGGGATAACAGGCTGATACCGCCCAAGAGTTCATATCGACGGCGGTGTTTGGCACCTCGATGTCGGCTCATCACATCCTGGGGCTGAAGCCGGTCCCAAGGGTATGGCTGTTCGCCATTTAAAGTGGTACGCGAGCTGGGTTTAGAACGTCGTGAGACAGTTCGGTCCCTATCTGCCGTGGACGTTTGAGATTTGAGAGGGGCTGCTCCTAGTACGAGAGGACCGGAGTGGACGAACCTCTGGTGTTCCGGTTGTCACGCCAGTGGCATTGCCGGGTAGCTATGTTCGGGAAAGATAACCGCTGAAAGCATCTAAGCGGGAAACTTGCCTCAAGATGAGATCTCACTGGAACCTTGAGTTCCCTAAAGGGCCGTCGAAGACTACGACGTTGATAGGTTGGGTGTGTAAGCGCTGTGAGGCGTTGAGCTAACCAATACTAATTGCCCGTGAGGCTTGACCATATAACACCCAAGCAATTTGCGTCGAAGAGACCAGATTGCGGTGTGTGAAGACGATACAAACCGAAAGTTTGCGACTCACAAAACACCAAACTATTACATACCCATTCGCTGGAGCGTAAACCGAAAGGTAAACGACCTGGCTACCGAATTTCTTGACGACCATAGAGCATTGGAACCACCTGATCCCATCCCGAACTCAGAAGTGAAACGATGCATCGCCGATGGTAGTGTGGGGTTTCCCCATGTGAGAGTAGGTCATCGTCAAGATTAAATTCCAAACCCCCTGTCTGCTAACGCAGACAGGGGGTTTGTTTTTGGGCCGAGAAAAGTTGCAGCCATGGCTAGCCGCACTTGTTGCTGTCCCACTTTTCAGGAGCGTCTGCTGCAGTGCGTAGCAGCGTTTCTATGCAATAGCTCTCCTCATGGCTATTATGCGTGCCTCATTGTGAGGCGATACTTGCATGCTGACGTTGTTGAAACTCCTTAAAGACGGTCGATTTCATTCGGGACAAGCGCTCGGGGCTGCGCTCGGCGTTAGTCGCAGCGCTGTATGGAAGCAGCTCCAGCACTTGGAGTCAGACTTGAACTTATCAATTCATAAGGTTCGTGGTCGTGGCTATCAGTTGGCTGCCCCCCTTGAGCTGCTTGAGCTGGATCAGTTGGCAGCGAGTCCTTGGCCTGTTGCGATTAGCCACTCGTTAGACTCTACGAATGCTGAAGCCCTGCGCGCGGTTGATCGTGGTGTAACGGCGCCATTTGTAATACTGGCTGAGAGACAGATCGCAGGCAGGGGGCGACGGGGGCGTAAGTGGGTTAGTCCTTTCGCGGAGAATATTTACTACAGTCTAGTGCTCCGGATGGATGGGGGTATGCGTCAGCTGGAAGGGCTTAGCCTCGTAGTTGGCCTTGCGGTGCTGAGTGCGCTCAGAGCGGTTGGTGTCTCGGATGCGGGGCTGAAATGGCCAAATGATGTGCTAGTGAGCAACAAAAAAATTGCCGGCATCTTGCTTGAGCTGGTCGGAGATCCGGCCGACGTATGTCATGTAGTCCTTGGTATCGGTATCAACGTTAACATGAGAGTGGCGAGTGAGGTTGATCAGGCCTGGACTTCGGTTTTTCTGGAGTCTGGAGTTGCGACTAACCGTAATGAATTAGTGTCAAAGCTCAGCGATAGCTTGCGCATGTATCTCAAGCGCCATGAGGTCTCAGGCTTTTCGGCTATTCAGTCGGAGTGGGAACAAAATCATTTGTGGCAAGGGCGTGAAGTCTCTTTGATCGCTGGGGTGCACCAGGTGAACGGTACGGTCATGGGTATTGACCGTCAGGGTGCGCTGCGTATGAGTGTAAATGGTGAGGAGAAGGTGTTCAGTGGCGGTGAGCTTAGTTTGAGGTTGCGCGATGATTCTTGAAATGGACTGTGGAAACAGTTTCATAAAATGGCGCGCTCTAGACGGCACGGTTGTAGTAAGCGGCGGAGTCGTGGACTCAGATGCTGGGCTTATGGCCGCGATACTAGCTGCTCCGGAGCTGCGCATAACCCATTGCCGCTTGGTTAGCGTGCGCAGTGATGACGAGACATCGAGTCTGGTGGCATCAATTGCCTCGATGCTCGGTGTCGGAGTGGAGTGTGCTAAACCTGCAAGGGAAGTCGCGGGTGTAAGTAACGGATATGAGGAGTTTGCTCGTTTGGGGCTGGATCGCTGGCTGGCTCTGGTTGGGGCATTTGAGCTGGCTAAGAATGCGTGCCTTGTTCTGGATTTCGGTACGGCGGTCACTGCGGACTTTGTTGCGTCCGATGGTCAGCACCTGGGAGGATTTATATGCCCTGGAATGCCCTTGATGCGGGACCAATTGCGTACGCATACGCGGCGTATCAGGTACGACGACTTTTCGGCGGAGCAGGCGTTGCTACAGCAGGCTCCGGGTCGTACCACGGCTGAGGCTGTTGAGCGTGGTTGTTTGCTGATGATGAGAGGCTTCGTTTTGACCCAGCTGGAGTTGGCGCGCGAATATTGGGGGCAGGATTTTGAGGTTTTTCTCACGGGCGGTGACGCCAGTTTGGTCAGGGATATGGTGCCTGATGCTCGTTTGGTGCAAGACCTTGTATTTGTAGGCTTGGCGGTAGTGTGTCCCCTTCCTTGAGGTTCTTATGCGTTGGCTGTTTCTTCTGCTAGTTGTACTCAATATCTTTTATTACGTCTGGCATCAACAAGAGGCGCCGCCCAGGGCGAAGGAAGTCATTTCCTTGTCCTTGTATAAGGGGAACAAGCAGGACATACGCCTACTCAGTGAGGCGCGACCCAAGGTCGTCAGTGGCAGTGTTTCTGGAGACCGTGTAGAAAGTCTGGAGTGCTTCTATATAAGCGGCTTATCCAGTGAAGAGCAGTTGCGCAGTCTTCAGAGCAAGCTTTCTGATGTGGATGTGCAGTCACTGCCGTCCACAGTGGTTCGAGATGATTCAGGGGGATATGTACTAAAACTCTCGCCTCAAATCGGTGCTGTGGGCACTGAAATGGCTTTGGCTAACCTTGCCAATGAATTCAATGGGTTAAAATACAAAAAAATGCGGTGTGAGGGCTTGCAGCCATCCGATAGTTTGCATAGAATGGCGCCCGCTCCACAGTGAACACCGAACAGGCTACTAGGTGTGAAGCGAGTCAAGTTGCTAACTTCCTGATTTAATTGAAGAAAGTGGTTGACACAAGGCTAGAGTGGTGTAGAATTCTAGCCAGCTCAGGAGGGGTTCCCGAGCGGCCAAAGGGATCAGACTGTAAATCTGACGTCTACGACTTCGAAGGTTCGAATCCTTCCCCCTCCACCATATTCAAGCTAGAGCAGCAAGATTTGCGGGTGTAGTTTAGTGGTAGAACCTTAGCCTTCCAAGCTAATGATGCGGGTTCGATTCCCGCCACCCGCTCCAGTCTAGCTGTTTTCGCAACGTGTTTCGCTCTTGTAGCTCAGTTGGTAGAGCACACCCTTGGTAAGGGTGAGGTCAGCGGTTCAAATCCGCTCAAGAGCTCCATATAACAAGGCAGATATGAAAATATCTGCCTTTGTTTTAACAGGTGCATAGCCTGTCTGGGGTGTTTGCTGGTGGTGCTTTTGGTGCTGCTGCCCTGGTTGGTTGTTACGGTTGTGAGTAGCTCGCATTCTGCTACTCGCTGGCAATCTCTGCTTTGATAGGGTTGGTTGCAAAAGTAATTGCATAAGTTGTTGAAAAGTCTCTCTCGTGTCGGCATAATCGGCGGCTCGATAATGTTTTAGGTCAGTAGCTCAATTGGCAGAGCGACGGTCTCCAAAACCGTAGGTTGGGGGTTCGATTCCCTCCTGACCTGCCAGATTCGCTCATTGCGTCTGGCTTTCTTTTCACAGGATCCTCTTAGATGACTCCCAAGGCTGAAGTTCAAGGCTCTCGCTTCGATCTCCTCAAGTGGCTTGTAGTGGTTGCTCTTGTGGTGGTTGGCGTTGTTGGGAATCAGTATTATTCTGGTTCGCCGATCCTGTATCGCGTCATTGCACTTCTTGTGATTGCTGCTGTTGCTGCCTATGTAGGCTTGCAGACGGCTAAAGGCAAGTCGTTCTCTGTATTGGTGAAGGAAGCTCGTACTGAGATTCGTAAAGTCGTATGGCCAACTCGCCAAGAAACTACGCAGACCACGTTGATCGTGGTGGCTGTTGTTCTTGTTATGGCGTTGCTGTTGTGGGGTTTAGATTCCCTGCTCGGTTGGCTCGTTTCCTTGATTGTTGGCTAAGGGTGTCCCGTGGCTAAGCGTTGGTACGTAGTGCATGCTTATTCGGGTTACGAAAAGCATGTTATGCGCTCTTTGATTGAGCGTATTAAGCTGGCAGGCATGGAAGAAGGCTTCGGCGAAATTCTGGTTCCCACTGAAGAAGTGGTTGAAATGCGTAATGGCCAGAAACGCAAAAGCGAGCGTAAGTTCTTCCCTGGTTATGTGCTGGTTCAGATGGATATGAGCGAGGGTACTTGGCACTTGGTCAAGGATACTCCGCGCGTAATGGGCTTCATTGGTGGGACTGCCGACAAGCCGGCGCCGATCACTGATAAAGAGGCGGAAGCAATTCTGCGTCGTGTTGCTGATGGTAGCGACAAGCCTAAGCCAAAAACACTATTCGAACCGGGCGAAGTTGTCCGTGTTACCGACGGTCCATTTGCTGATTTCAATGGCACAGTCGAAGAAGTTAACTACGAAAAGAGCCGCATCCAAGTGGCAGTGCTCATTTTCGGTCGCTCTACTCCGGTAGAGCTAGAGTTTAGCCAGGTCGAAAAGGTCTAGTTAGACACGAATCCCAACCCCATGGTCTAGGCTGTGGGGTTTTGTCGTCACTGGGATAAACGCGCAAGTAACCGGGGAGCCTCTTTAGGCGCTTGAACCCGTAATTGGAGTGCCTCATGGCTAAGAAGATTACCGCTTACATCAAGCTGCAAGTGAAGGCCGCTCAGGCCAACCCAAGTCCACCCGTAGGCCCGGCTCTGGGTCAGCACGGCGTGAACATCATGGAATTCTGCAAAGCTTTCAACGCCCGTACTCAGGGTATTGAGCCAGGCCTGCCGACTCCAGTGATCATCACTGTATACAGCGACCGTAGCTTTACGTTCGAAACCAAGTCGACCCCTGCTTCGGTTCTGCTGAAGAAGGCTGCTGGTCTGACTAGCGGTTCCGCTCGTCCAAACACCGTTAAGGTTGGCACTGTGACTCGTGCTCAGCTGGAAGAAATCGCGAAAACCAAAAACGCGGATCTGACTGCAGCTGATATGGAAGCAGCCGTGCGTACTATCGCCGGTTCTGCTCGTAGCATGGGCCTTAACGTGGAGGGTGTGTAATGGCTAAGCTGACTAAGCGTCAAAAGGCAATCGCCGGTAAAATTGAAGCTGGCAAGTCTTACAACTTTGTAGACGCTGCTGCTTTGCTGGCTGAGCTGTCGACTGTAAAATTCAGCGAGTCTTTTGACATCGCCGTTAACCTGGGCGTAGACCCACGTAAATCTGACCAGGTTGTTCGTAGCGCTACTGTGCTGCCACACGGCACTGGCAAGACTGTACGTGTAGCTGTGTTCACTCAGGGTCCAGCTGCTGAAGCTGCTCTGGCTGCCGGCGCTGATCGCGTTGGTATGGACGACCTGGCTGCCGAAATGAAAGGCGGCGACCTGAACTATGACGTAGTTATTGCCTCCCCGGACGCAATGCGTGTTGTTGGTCAGTTGGGTCAGATCCTTGGTCCACGTGGTCTGATGCCTAACCCTAAGGTTGGTACTGTAACTCCAGACGTAGCTACCGCTGTCAAGAACGCGAAGGCTGGTCAGGTTCGTTATCGCACTGACAAAAACGGTATCATCCACACTTCCGTTGGCAAGATCGGTTTTGATGCCGTCAAGCTGAAGGAAAACGTTGAAGCCCTGATCGCTGATCTGAAGCGTATCAAGCCAGCTTCTTCGAAAGGTATTTATGTTAAGCGCGTTACCCTGAGCACCACTATGGGCCCAGGCTTGGTCATCGACCAAGGTTCTTTGGACGCGTAAGACAAATTGGCGTGCTTTTAGCTCGCCAATGAAAGATTGGGGTCCCTGCCTGGCGGGGGCTATCCAAGACCGTAGGCGGCGCAAGCCTTAAACCTCAAGCCTACGCAGATGGTGCTCCCGGTTCCTTACCGAATCAGACACCAAAACGACATCCGGCCTCGGTTGGATGAAACGGTAACATGCAGGAGTTAAACCCGTGGCAATTAAACTCGAAGACAAGAAGGCCATCGTCGCTGAAGTCAACGAGGCTGCCAAAGTTGCCCTGTCCGCTGTTGTGGCTGATGCCCGCGGTGTGACAGTAGGCGCTATGACCGGACTCCGTAAAGAGGCTCGTGAAGCTGGCGTTTACGTACGTGTTGTACGTAACACCCTGCTAAAGCGCGCTGTTGCTGACACTGAATACAGTGTCCTCAACGACGTGTTCACAGGCCCGACCTTGATCGCATTCTCGAACGAACATCCAGGCGCTGCTGCCCGTTTGTTCAAAGAGTTCGCTAAAGGTCAGGATAAGTTCGAGATCAAGGCAGCTGCGTTCGAGGGCAAGTTCCTCGCAGCTAATCAGATCGACGTACTGGCAAGTCTGCCGACCCGTGACGAAGCAATTTCTCAGCTGATGAGCGTGATTCAAGGCGCTACCAGCAAATTGGCTCGTACTCTGGCGGCACTTCGCGACCAGAAAGAAGCAGCTGCAGCCTAAGGCTGAGCAACTCCTTTCAGCGTTTATTGTTTATTTCGATGGCCGCCTAGGCTGTCACCCCAATACAGGAATTTATAGTCATGTCTCTGACTACTCAAGAAATCATCGACGCAATCGGTTCGAAATCCGTTCTGGAAATCGTTGAGCTGATCAAGGCAATGGAAGAAGCATTCGGCGTTTCTGCTGCTGCTGCTTCTGCTGGTCCTGCTGCTGCCGCTGCTGTTGTTGAAGAGCAAACTGAATTCAACGTCATGCTGCTGGAAGCTGGCGAGAAGAAAGTTAACGTGATCAAGGCTGTTCGTGAGCTGACTGGTCTGGGCCTGAAAGAAGCCAAGGCAGTTGTAGACAGCGCTCCTAGCGTTGTTCTGGAAGCTGTTGCGAAAGACGCAGCTGACAAAGCCAAGGCAGCCTTGGAAGAAGCAGGCGCTAAAGTCGAGCTGAAGTAAGCATCGACCTTGCGTCTCCAGCCCAAGCGTTAAGCTGAGGCTGATGGCTGGTGGCTCTTGCCACCGGCCTTTTTCCGTTATTGGCAGTCGACTAGGTCGATGCCTTTAACGTGCTGTAACCACCCTGTGCGGTGGAGCAAACCAAGGGGTTTGCACGATTTTCTGGCTGCTCCCGTCGGGAGAGGCCAAACAAGCAGGTGACCAAGCTGGGGAACGCTGATGGCTTACTCATATACTGAGAAAAAACGTATCCGCAAGGACTTTAGCAAGTTGCCGGACGTCATGGATGTGCCGTATCTCTTGGCAATCCAGCTGGATTCGTATCGTGAATTCTTGCAGGCGGGAGCGACTAAAGATAAGTTCCGCGACGTGGGCCTGCATGCGGCCTTCAAATCCGTTTTCCCGATCATCAGCTACTCCGGCAATGCTGCGCTGGAGTACGTCGGTTATCGCTTGGGCGAGCCGGCATTTGATGTCAAAGAATGCGTGTTGCGTGGCGTAACGTACGCCGTACCTTTGCGGGTAAAAGTTCGTTTGATCATTTTCGACAAAGAATCGTCGAACAAAGCGATCAAGGACATCAAAGAGCAAGAAGTCTACATGGGTGAAATCCCCCTGATGACTGAAAACGGTACCTTCGTAATCAACGGTACCGAGCGTGTAATTGTTTCCCAGCTGCACCGTTCCCCGGGCGTGTTCTTTGACCACGACCGCGGCAAGACGCACAGCTCCGGTAAGCTGCTTTATTCTGCGCGTATCATTCCTTACCGCGGTTCGTGGTTGGACTTTGAGTTCGATCCGAAAGACTGCGTGTTCGTGCGTATCGACCGTCGTCGCAAGCTGCCTGCATCGGTATTGCTGCGTGCGCTGGGCTATACCACTGAACAAGTGCTGGACGCGTTCTACACGACCAACGTGTTCCACGTTCAGGGCGAAAGCATTAGCCTGGAACTGGTTCCGCATCGTCTGCGCGGTGAAATCGCGGCCATCGATATTACCGATGACAAAGGCAAGGTGATTGTTGAGCAGGGTCGTCGTATTACTGCTCGCCACATCAACCAGCTGGAAAAAGCGGGTATCAAAGAGCTCGTTATGCCTCTGGACTATGTCCTGGGACGCACAACGGCCAAAGCTATCGTGCATCCGGCTACCGGCGAAATCATTGCTGAGTGCAACACCGAGCTGACGACTGAAATCCTGGCAAAAATCGCCAAGGGCCAGGTTGTTCGCATCGAGACGTTGTACACCAACGATATCGACTGTGGTCCGTTCGTTTCCGACACTCTGAAGATCGACTCCACCAGCAACCAATTGGAAGCGCTGGTCGAGATCTATCGCATGATGCGTCCAGGCGAGCCGCCAACCAAAGACGCTGCCGAGACCCTGTTCAACAACCTGTTCTTCAGCCCTGAGCGCTATGACCTGTCTGCGGTCGGCCGGATGAAGTTCAACCGTCGTATCGGTCGTACCGAGATCGAAGGTTCGGGCGTGTTGTGCAAAGAAGACATCGTTGCTGTGCTGAAGACCCTGGTCGACATCCGTAACGGTAAAGGCATCGTCGATGACATCGACCACCTGGGTAACCGTCGTGTTCGCTGTGTAGGCGAAATGGCCGAGAACCAGTTCCGCGTTGGCCTGGTGCGTGTTGAGCGTGCGGTCAAAGAGCGTCTGTCGATGGCTGAAAGCGAAGGCCTGATGCCGCAAGACCTGATCAACGCCAAGCCAGTGGCTGCGGCGGTGAAAGAGTTCTTCGGTTCGAGCCAGCTGTCCCAGTTCATGGACCAGAACAACCCTCTGTCCGAGATCACCCACAAGCGCCGTGTTTCTGCACTGGGCCCGGGCGGTTTGACGCGTGAGCGTGCCGGCTTTGAAGTTCGTGACGTACACCCGACTCACTACGGGCGTGTTTGCCCGATTGAGACGCCGGAAGGTCCGAACATTGGTCTGATCAACTCCTTGGCTGCCTATGCGCGCACCAACCAGTACGGCTTCCTTGAAAGCCCGTACCGTGTGGTTAAAGACGCACTGGTAACTGACGAGATCGTTTTCCTGTCCGCCATCGAAGAAGCCGATCACGTGATCGCTCAGGCCTCGGCCACGATGAACGACAAGAAAGTCCTGATCGACGAGCTGGTAGCTGTTCGTCACTTGAACGAATTCACCGTTAAGGCGCCGGAAGACGTCACCTTGATGGACGTATCTCCGAAGCAGGTTGTTTCGGTTGCAGCGTCGTTGATTCCGTTCCTCGAGCACGATGACGCCAACCGTGCGTTGATGGGTTCGAACATGCAGCGTCAAGCTGTACCGACCCTGCGCGCTGACAAGCCGCTGGTAGGTACTGGCATGGAGCGTAACGTAGCTCGTGACTCCGGCGTTTGCGTCGTGGCTCGTCGTGGCGGCGTGATCGACTCTGTTGATGCCAGCCGTATTGTGGTTCGTGTTGCTGATGATGAAGTTGAGACCGGCGAAGCTGGTGTTGATATCTACAACCTGACCAAGTACACCCGCTCCAACCAGAACACTTGCATCAACCAGCGTCCGCTGGTCCGCAAGGGTGATCGTGTACAGCGCAGCGACATCATGGCTGACGGTCCGTCCACCGATATGGGGGAACTGGCGTTGGGTCAGAACATGCGTATCGCGTTCATGGCCTGGAACGGTTACAACTTCGAAGACTCCATCTGCCTGTCGGAACGAGTTGTTCAAGAAGATCGCTTTACCACGATCCACATTCAGGAACTGACCTGTGTGGCACGTGACACCAAGCTTGGGCCTGAAGAGATCACTGCAGATATCCCGAACGTGGGTGAAGCTGCACTGAACAAACTGGACGAAGCCGGTATTGTTTACGTAGGTGCTGAAGTTGGCGCTGGCGACATTCTGGTGGGTAAGGTCACTCCGAAAGGCGAGACTCAGCTGACTCCAGAAGAGAAGCTGTTGCGCGCAATCTTCGGTGAAAAAGCCAGCGACGTTAAAGACACTTCCCTGCGTGTACCTACCGGTACCAAAGGTACTGTAATCGACGTACAAGTCTTCACTCGTGACGGCGTTGAGCGTGATGCTCGTGCCCTGTCGATCGAGAAGACCCAGCTGGACGAGATCCGCAAGGATCTGAACGAAGAGTTCCGTATCGTTGAAGGCGCTACTTTTGAACGTCTGCGCTCTGCTCTGGTTGGTCGTATTGCCGAGGGCGGTGCCGGTCTGAAGAAAGGCCAGGAAATCACCAATGAAATCCTGGACGGTCTTGAGCATGGTCAGTGGTTCAAACTGCGCATGGCTGAAGATGCTCTGAATGAGCAGCTTGAAAAAGCTCAGGCCTACATCATCGATCGCCGTCGTCTGCTGGATGACAAGTTCGAAGACAAGAAGCGCAAACTGCAGCAGGGCGATGACCTGGCTCCGGGCGTGCTGAAAATCGTCAAGGTTTACCTGGCAATCCGTCGTCGCATCCAGCCGGGTGACAAGATGGCTGGTCGTCACGGTAACAAAGGTGTGGTCTCCGTGATCATGCCGGTTGAAGACATGCCGTACGATGCCAATGGCACCCCGGTTGATGTGGTTCTCAACCCGTTGGGCGTACCTTCGCGTATGAACGTTGGTCAGATTCTCGAAACTCACCTGGGCCTCGCGGCTAAAGGTTTGGGCGAGAAGATCAACCTCATGATTGAAGAACAACGCAAGGTCGCTGACCTGCGCAAGTTCCTGCATGAGATCTACAACGAAATTGGCGGTCGTCAAGAAAGCCTGGATGACTTCTCCGATCAGGAAATCCTGGATCTGGCGAAGAACCTTCGTGGCGGTGTGCCGATGGCTACCCCGGTGTTCGACGGTGCCAAAGAAAGCGAAATCAAGGCAATGCTTCGTTTGGCAGATTTGCCGGACAGCGGCCAGATGACGCTGACAGACGGTCGTACCGGCAACCAGTTTGAGCGCCCGGTTACCGTTGGCTACATGTACATGCTGAAGCTGAACCACTTGGTAGACGACAAGATGCATGCTCGTTCTACCGGTTCTTACAGCCTGGTTACCCAGCAGCCGCTGGGTGGTAAGGCACAGTTCGGTGGTCAGCGTTTCGGGGAGATGGAGGTCTGGGCGCTGGAAGCCTACGGCGCGGCATACACTCTGCAAGAAATGCTCACAGTGAAGTCGGACGATGTGAACGGTCGTACCAAGATGTACAAAAACATCGTGGACGGCGATCACCGTATGGAGCCGGGCATGCCCGAGTCCTTCAACGTGTTGATCAAAGAAATTCGTTCCCTCGGCATCGATATCGATCTGGAAACCGAATAACACGTGACGCGAATCGAGAGCGGGGCTGTTTAGCCCGCTCTCTGCTCCGCCAGGAGGAAAGGCCTTGAAAGACCTACTGAATTTGCTGAAAAACCAGGGTCAAGTCGAAGAGTTCGACGCCATCCGTATTGGATTGGCATCGCCTGAGATGATCCGTTCGTGGTCGTTCGGTGAAGTTAAAAAGCCGGAAACCATCAACTACCGTACGTTCAAACCTGAGCGTGACGGCCTGTTCTGCGCCAAGATCTTTGGCCCGGTAAAGGATTACGAGTGCCTGTGCGGTAAGTACAAGCGCTTGAAGCACCGTGGTGTGATCTGTGAGAAGTGTGGCGTTGAAGTCGCACTGGCCAAGGTCCGTCGCGAGCGCATGGCTCACATCGAACTGGCTTCGCCGGTTGCTCACATCTGGTTCCTGAAATCGCTGCCGTCCCGTATCGGCTTGCTGATGGACATGACCCTGCGTGATATCGAACGCGTTCTCTACTTCGAGAGCTATGTCGTTATCGATCCAGGCATGACCACTCTGGAAAAAGGTCAGCTGCTGAACGATGAGCAGTACTTCGAAGCGCTGGAAGAGTTCGGCGACGACTTTGATGCCCGTATGGGTGCTGAAGCTGTCCGTGAACTGCTGCACGCTATCGACCTGGAACACGAGATTGGCCGTCTGCGCGAAGAAATTCCGCAAACCAACTCCGAAACCAAAATCAAGAAGCTGTCCAAGCGCCTGAAGTTGATGGAAGCCTTCCTGGGCTCCGGCAACCTTCCTGAGTGGATGGTACTGACCGTTCTGCCGGTTCTGCCGCCAGATCTGCGTCCTTTGGTTCCGCTTGATGGTGGTCGTTTCGCGACTTCCGACCTCAACGATCTGTATCGTCGGGTAATCAACCGTAACAACCGCTTGAAGCGCCTGCTTGATCTGTCCGCTCCGGACATCATCGTGCGCAACGAAAAGCGTATGTTGCAAGAAGCGGTCGATGCATTGCTCGACAACGGCCGTCGTGGTCGCGCTATTACCGGTTCGAACAAGCGCCCTCTGAAATCCTTGGCTGACATGATCAAGGGTAAGCAGGGTCGTTTCCGTCAGAACTTGCTCGGTAAGCGTGTTGACTACTCGGGTCGTTCGGTAATTACCGTAGGTCCGACCCTGCGTCTGCACCAGTGCGGTCTACCGAAGAAAATGGCTCTTGAGCTGTTCAAACCGTTCATTTTTGGCAAGCTGGAAATGCGTGGTCTTGCTACCACCATCAAAGCAGCCAAGAAAATGGTTGAGCGCGAGTTGCCGGAAGTTTGGGACGTTCTCGCTGAAGTTATCCGCGAACACCCAGTGCTTCTCAACCGTGCACCGACTCTTCACCGTCTGGGCATCCAGGCCTTTGAACCGGTTCTGATCGAAGGTAAAGCTATCCAGCTGCACCCGTTGGTCTGTGCTGCGTACAACGCCGACTTCGACGGCGACCAAATGGCCGTGCACGTACCGCTGACGCTGGAAGCCCAGCTGGAAGCGCGTGCGTTGATGATGTCGACCAACAACATTCTGTCGCCAGCCAACGGTGAGCCAATCATCGTTCCGTCGCAGGACGTTGTATTGGGTCTGTACTACATGACTCGTGAAGCGATCAACGCCAAAGGCGAAGGTCGTGTATTCGCTGACTTGCAAGAAGTTGATCGTGTATTCCGTGCCGGCGAAGCCGCACTGCATGCCAAGGTCAAGGTTCGCATCAGTGAAACCGTCAACGATCGTGATGGCGGCAGCGTGAGCAACACTCGGATTGTCGACACCACCGTCGGCCGTGCGCTGTTGTTCCAGGTTGTGCCAAAAGGTCTGTCGTACGACGTCGTCAACTTGCCGATGAAGAAAAAAGCGATCTCCAAGCTGATCAACCAGTGCTACCGCGTGGTTGGTTTGAAAGAGACCGTGATCTTCGCTGACCAGTTGATGTACACAGGTTTTGCTTACTCGACCATTTCCGGCGTTTCCATCGGTGTTAACGACTTCGTTATCCCGGATGAAAAAGCTCGCATCATCGCGGCTGCGACCGATGAAGTGAAAGAGATCGAAAGTCAGTACGCCTCCGGCCTGGTAACCCAGGGCGAGAAGTACAACAAAGTAATCGACCTTTGGTCGAAAGCTAACGACGAAGTTTCCAAGGCAATGATGTCCAACCTCTCGAAAGAGAAGGTTATCGACCGTCACGGCGTTGAGGTTGAGCAAGAGTCGTTCAACTCGATGTACATGATGGCCGACTCCGGCGCACGGGGTTCTGCAGCGCAGATCCGTCAGCTGGCCGGTATGCGTGGTCTGATGGCCAAGCCGGACGGTTCCATCATTGAAACGCCGATTACTGCGAACTTCCGTGAAGGCCTGAGCGTACTTCAGTACTTCATCTCTACTCACGGTGCTCGTAAGGGTCTGGCGGATACCGCCTTGAAGACAGCTAACTCCGGTTATCTGACTCGTCGTCTGGTAGACGTTGCGCAAGACTTGGTTGTGACTGAAGTTGACTGCGGTACCGAACACGGTCTGCTGATGACTCCGCACATCGAAGGCGGCGACGTTGTAGAGCCGTTGGGTGAGCGCGTGCTGGGTCGAGTAATCGCCCGTGACGTGTACAAGCCGGGTACCGAGGACATTATCGTTCCTGCGGGCACTCTGGTTGACGAGAAGTGGGTTGAATTCATCGAGCTGAACAGCATCGACGAAGTAATCGTGCGTTCGCCAATCAGCTGTGAAACTCGCTTCGGTATCTGTGCCAAGTGCTACGGTCGTGACTTGGCTCGTGGTCACCAGGTGAACATCGGTGAAGCTGTCGGCGTAATCGCTGCTCAGTCGATCGGTGAGCCGGGTACACAGCTGACGATGCGTACGTTCCACATCGGTGGTGCGGCAAGCCGGACCTCTGCTGCTGACAGTGTTCAGGTGAAGAATGGCGGTACTGTCCGTCTTCATAACCTCAAGCACGTTGAGCGTGTAGATGGCTGCCTGGTAGCTGTATCCCGTTCCGGTGAGCTGGCCATCGCTGATGACTTCGGTCGTGAGCGTGAGCGCTACAAGCTGCCGTACGGCGCCGTAATTTCGGTTAAAGAAGGTGACAAGGTTGACGCTGGCTCGATCGTAGCCAAGTGGGATCCGCACACTCACCCAATCGTTACCGAAATGAAAGGTACCGTGACCTACGTGGGCATGGAAGAAGGCATCACGATCAAGCGTCAGACTGACGAATTGACCGGTATGACCAACATTGAAGTCCTCGACGCCAAAGACCGTCCAGCTGCCGGCAAGGACATCCGTCCAGCCGTTAAGATGGTTGGTGTGGATGGCAAGGATCTGCTGTTGCCTGGTACCGACGTACCGGCTCAGTACTTCCTGCCAGCCAACGCCCTGGTCGGTGTAGCGGATGGTGCGGAAATCGCGATCGGTGACGTTATCGCTCGTATTCCGCAAGAGACTTCGAAAACTCGAGACATCACCGGTGGTCTGCCACGCGTTGCTGACTTGTTCGAAGCGCGTCGTCCGAAAGAAGCCTCGATTCTGGCTGAAGTCAGCGGCACCATCGCGTTCGGTAAAGAAACCAAAGGCAAGCGCCGTCTGGTTATTACCCCGAACGACGGTACTGATCCGTACGAAGAGCTGATTCCAAAGTGGCGTCACCTGAACGTCTTCGAAGGCGAGCAAGTGAACCGCGGCGAAGTTATCTCCGACGGTCCAAGCGATCCACACGACATCCTGCGTTTGCTGGGTGTAAGTGCGCTGGCCAAGTACATCGTTAACGAGATTCAGGACGTTTACCGTCTGCAAGGCGTAAAAATCAACGATAAGCACATCGAGACCATTCTGCGTCAGATGTTGCGTAAAGTTGAGATTGCCGAGTCTGGTGATTCCACCTTCATCAAGGGCGACCAGATGGAGTTGACCCAGGTGTTGACCGAGAACGAGCGTTTGGGCGGCGAAGATAAATTCGTATCCAAGTTCACTCGCGTCCTGCTGGGTATCACCAAGGCGTCGTTGTCGACTGAGTCGTTCATTTCCGCGGCCTCTTTCCAAGAGACTACCCGCGTATTGACCGAAGCAGCGGTAACCGGCAAGCGCGACTACCTGCGTGGCCTGAAAGAAAACGTTGTCGTGGGTCGTTTGATCCCGGCAGGTACCGGTTTGGCATACCACAGCGAGCGCAAGCGCCGCCGTGAAGCTGACAAGCCGTTGCGCGTGAGCGCCAGTGAAGTGGAAGCTGCACTGACCGAAGCGCTGAACTCGAGCGGTAACTGAGTTCTGCGGTAAATGAGAGATGGGCCCCGGCAGTTCCGTTCATCGAATCGAGACATTTTGTCGGGGTTTGATGAGTGGGAAGGTCGGGGCCTTGTCTTGACTGGGGGCAAGATCCTCTTTAGACTCTTGTACCCCTAAATTTGGCGGGAATTCGTTCCTGCCATTTTGCTTTTCTTGCAAGACAATAGCGTCGCAAGACAACAGTGGAGCTAGTAGATGGCAACTATCAACCAGCTGGTACGTCAGCCGCGTAAGCGTATCGTCGAGAAATCCGACGTGCCTGCGCTGCAAAACTGCCCGCAACGTCGTGGCGTATGCACCCGTGTGTATACAACTACGCCGAAAAAACCTAACTCGGCACTGCGTAAAGTATGCCGTGTGCGCCTGACCAACGGTTTCGAGGTTTCCTCGTACATCGGTGGTGAAGGTCACAACCTGCAAGAACACAGCGTGGTACTGATTCGTGGCGGTCGTGTAAAAGACTTGCCAGGTGTTCGTTATCACACCGTTCGCGGCTCTTTGGATACTTCCGGCGTTAAAGGTCGTAACCAAGGTCGTTCGAAGTACGGTACCAAGAAGCCGAAGTAGTATTCGGTTGCTGGTAAAAAATGCAGATTTCTTTTTTTCTGAGTCGATAAGAGTAAGGTCGGACGTGCATCTTTTGGATGTAATGGTTCCGAGCTAACCTGAAGACCGTTTGAGGGCTTATCCATGCCAAGAAGACGCGTAGCAGCCAAGCGCGATGTGCTTGACGATCCAAAATACGGAAGCCAAATCCTGGCCAAGTTCATGAACCACGTGATGGAAAGCGGCAAAAAAGCCGTTGCCGAGCGTATCGTTTATGGCGCGCTGGAAAAGGTTAAAGAACGCAAGAACAGCGATCCCCTGGAAATCTTCGAGAAAGCTCTCGACGCCATCGCTCCGCTGGTCGAAGTGAAGTCGCGCCGTGTAGGCGGTGCTACTTACCAGGTTCCGGTCGAAGTTCGCCCGTCCCGTCGTAACGCCCTGGCAATGCGCTGGTTGGTAGACTTCGCCCGTAAGCGCGGCGAGAAGTCTATGGCTCTGCGTTTGGCTGGCGAACTGTTGGACGCAGCTGAAGGTAAAGGTGCTGCTGTTAAGAAGCGTGAAGACGTGCACCGTATGGCCGAAGCTAACAAAGCTTTCTCGCACTACCGCTTCTAAATTCAGCTTCACTAATTTTGCGAGGGCTTTATGGCTCGTACTACTCCGATTAGTCGCTACCGTAACATCGGTATCGTCGCTCACGTGGATGCTGGTAAAACCACTACCACCGAGCGCGTACTGTTTTACACTGGCAAAAGTCACAAAATGGGCGAGGTGCATGATGGCGCCGCGACCACAGACTGGATGGTTCAGGAGCAGGAGCGTGGTATTACCATTACTTCTGCTGCTATCACCGCCTTCTGGAAAGGTTCTGCCAAGCAGTACAAGGACGAGCATCGCTTCAACGTAATCGATACCCCGGGCCACGTTGACTTCACTATTGAAGTTGAGCGTTCCCTGCGCGTACTCGACGGCGCTGTCGTTGTGTTCTGTGGTACCTCGGGTGTTGAGCCTCAGTCGGAAACCGTATGGCGTCAAGCCAACAAATACGGCGTTCCACGTCTTGTTTACGTAAACAAGATGGACCGTGCTGGCGCCAACTTCCTGCGCGTTATTGAGCAGATCAAGAAGCGTCTGGGCCACACTCCGGTTCCAATCCAGCTGGCTATCGGTTCTGAAGACAACTTCCAGGGTCAGATTGATCTGATCAACATGGAAGCTGTGTACTGGAACGATGCTGACAAGGGTATGGTTCCTGTTCGCAAAGAAATTCCAGCTGAGCTGAAAGATCTTGCTGACGAATGGCGCGACAACATGGTTCAGGCTGCGGCCGAGGCCAATGAAGAGCTGATGAACAAGTACCTCGAAGGTGAAGAATTCACCATCGCGGAAATCAAGGCTGCTCTGCGTCAGCGTACTATCGCTGGTGAGATCGTCTTGGCTGTTTGCGGTTCTTCCTTCAAGAACAAGGGTGTTCCCCTGGTTCTCGACGCCGTTATCGACTTCCTGCCTGCTCCGACTGATATTCCTGCCATCAAGGGTACTGACCCTGATGACGAGAGCATCGAGCTGGAGCGTCATGCTGACGACAGCGAGCCGTTCTCGGCTCTGGCGTTCAAGATCGCTACCGACCCATTCGTGGGTACCTTGACCTTCGTCCGTGTTTACTCGGGCGTGTTGAACTCCGGCGACGGCGTGATCAACTCGGTTAAAGGCAAGAAAGAGCGTGTGGGTCGTATGGTGCAAATGCACGCAAACGCCCGTGAAGAAATCAAGGAAGTACGCGCTGGTGACATCGCGGCCTTGATCGGCATGAAGGACGTCACCACTGGTGAGACTTTGTGCAACGCTGACAAGCCAATCATTCTGGTTCGCATGGACTTCCCGGAGCCGGTTATTTCGGTTGCCGTAGAGCCTAAGACCAAGGATGACCAGGAAAAAATGGGTGTTGCGCTGGGCAAGCTTGCTCAGGAAGATCCATCTTTCCGCGTTAAAACTGATGAAGAGACTGGTCAGACGATCATCTCGGGCATGGGCGAGCTGCACTTGGACATCCTGGTTGATCGGATGCGCCGTGAGTTCAACGTCGAAGCCAACATCGGTAAGCCTCAGGTTTCGTATCGTGAGCGCATCACGAAGAACTGTGAGATCGAAGGCAAGTTCGTTCGTCAGTCCGGCGGTCGTGGCCAGTTTGGTCACTGCTGGATCCGTTTTGCACCTGCTGACGAAGGTCAGGAAGGTCTGCAGTTCGTGAACGAAGTGGTAGGTGGTGTGGTTCCTAAGGAATACATCCCGGCTATCCAGAAGGGCATCGAAGAGCAGATGAAGAACGGTGTTGTTGCCGGCTATCCGCTGATCGGCCTGAAGGCTACCGTGTTTGATGGTTCTTACCACGACGTCGACTCCAACGAGATGGCGTTTAAGGTGGCTGCTTCCATGGCGACCAAGCAACTGGCTACCAAAGGTGGTGGTGAGCTGCTTGAGCCGATCATGGCGGTAGAGGTTGTTACACCTGAAGACTATATGGGTGACGTGATGGGCGACTTGAATCGTCGTCGCGGCATGATCCAGGGTATGGAAGATACGGTTTCCGGCAAAGTTATTCGTGCCGAGGTTCCGTTGGGTGAAATGTTCGGTTATGCGACCGACGTTCGTTCCATGTCTCAGGGTCGCGCAAGCTACTCTATGGAATTCAAAAAATACGATACAGCTCCGGCGCACATCGTCGAAACTGTTACTAAAAAACAAGGCTGATTTAGTTCAGTCCTTTAGGCAAGGAGTTAATTGTCGTGGCTAAAGAAAAATTTGATCGTTCCCTACCGCACGTCAACGTTGGCACTATCGGTCACGTTGACCATGGTAAAACCACGCTGACTGCAGCTCTGACTCGTGTTTGCTCCGAGATTTTCGGTTCGGCAATCGTTGACTTCGATAAAATCGACAGCGCGCCAGAAGAAAAAGCTCGTGGTATCACCATCAACACTGCGCACGTTGAATACAACTCGCTGATCCGTCACTACGCTCACGTTGACTGCCCAGGTCACGCTGACTATGTGAAGAACATGATCACCGGTGCTGCTCAGATGGACGGCGCTATCCTGGTTTGTTCGGCCGCTGATGGTCCGATGCCACAAACCCGTGAGCACATCCTGCTGTCCCGTCAGGTTGGCGTTCCGTACATCGTGGTTTTCCTGAACAAGGCTGACCTGGTAGACGACGCTGAGCTGCTGGAACTGGTTGAGATGGAAGTGCGCGATCTGCTGAGCACTTACGACTTCCCAGGCGACGACACTCCGATCATCATCGGTTCTGCTCGTATGGCTCTGGAAGGCAAAGACGACAACGAAATGGGCACCACTGCCGTTCGTAAGCTGGTTGAAACTCTGGATACTTACATTCCGGACCCAGTTCGTGTTATCGACAAGCCGTTCCTGATGCCAATCGAAGACGTATTCTCGATCTCTGGTCGCGGTACTGTTGTAACTGGTCGTATCGAGCGCGGTATCGTTCGCGTTCAAGATCCGCTGGAAATCGTTGGTCTGCGTGACACTACTGTTACCACCTGCACCGGCGTTGAAATGTTCCGTAAGCTGCTTGACGAAGGTCGTGCTGGCGAGAACTGCGGCGTGCTGCTGCGCGGCACCAAGCGTGACGACGTAGAGCGTGGCCAGGTTCTGGTTAAGCCGGGTTCGGTTAAGCCGCACACTACCTTCGAAGCTGAAGTGTACGTGTTGAGCAAAGAAGAAGGCGGCCGTCACACTCCGTTCTTCAAAGGCTACCGTCCACAGTTCTACTTCCGGACCACTGACGTGACCGGTAACTGCGAACTGCCGGAAGGCGTTGAAATGGTAATGCCAGGCGACAACATCAAAATGGTTGTCACCCTGATCAAAACCATCGCAATGGAAGACGGTCTGCGTTTCGCAATCCGTGAAGGCGGTCGTACCGTCGGCGCTGGCGTAGTAGCCAAAATCATTGCTTAAGCTTTGATTGCCTGAAAAAGCCCCCGCTCAGCGGGGGCTTTTTTTATTGAGTTGACACCCAGTTGGGCCATCTATAGAATTGCGCCTCCTTTAAACGGGCGTATTGCGCTCGGTGGGAATAGCAATCGGAGTCTGAAATCCAATGCAAAATCAGCAAATCCGTATCAGGTTGAAGGCTTTTGACCATCGCCTGATCGACCAATCAACCCAGGAAATCGTGGAAACCGCGAAACGTACTGGTGCTCAAGTGCGTGGTCCAATTCCACTGCCTACCCGTAAAGAGCGGTTCACCGTTCTGGTCTCCCCGCACGTCAACAAAGACGCGCGTGACCAGTATGAGATCCGTACTCATAAGCGCGTTCTGGACATCGTCCAGCCAACGGATAAAACCGTTGATGCACTTATGAAGCTTGATCTTGCGGCCGGTGTGGAAGTGCAGATCAGCCTCGGCTAAGACTTGGGTCTTAGTCGTGTAACGCTCTGAAATGGGCGGCCATAGCGGGTGAAAGCCCCGTACACTCATGAGGTTTACAACATGACTATTGGTGTAGTCGGTCGTAAATGCGGTATGACCCGTATTTTCACCGAAGAAGGTGTCTCCATTCCGGTTACGGTCATTGAGATCGAGCCGAATCGCGTCACCCAGTTCAAAACTGAAGAAACCGATGGCTATCGTGCAGTGCAAGTCACTGTCGGCGAGCGTCGCGCTTCGCGTGTAACTGCTGCTCAAGCGGGTCACTTCGCTAAAGCAAACGTTGCAGCTGGTCGTACCGTAATGGAATTCCGTCTTGAAGAAGGCGAGTACCAAGCAGGCGATCTGATCAACGCTGAAATCTTCACCGCAGGTCAGATGGTCGATGTGACCGGTCAGTCCAAAGGTAAAGGCTTCCAGGGTACGATCAAGCGTTGGAATTTCCGTGGCCAAGATAACACTCACGGTAACTCCGTTTCCCACCGCGTCCCGGGCTCTATTGGCCAGTGCCAGACTCCTGGTCGTGTATTCAAGGGCAAAAAAATGTCCGGTCATATGGGCGCTGAGCGCGTGACCGTGCAGTCCCTCGAAGTAGTGCGCGTCGACGCTGAACGCAATCTGTTGTTGGTCAAGGGTGCTGTTCCTGGCGCTACTGGCGGCAACCTGGTTGTACGTCCGGCGGCCAAGGCTCGCGGTTAAGGGGAAGCTGACATGCAATTAAATGTAAATGATGCTCAAGCGATCGAAGTTTCCGAACTGACGTTTGGCGGCGAGTTCAACGAGACGCTGGTTCACCAGGCAGTCGTAGCCTACATGGCTGGCGGTCGTCAAGGTAGCAAGCAGCAAAAGACCCGTTCCGACGTTCGTGGTGGCGGTAAGCGCCCTTGGCGTCAGAAAGGTACTGGCCGTGCTCGTGCCGGTACTATCCGTAGCCCAATCTGGCGTGGCGGTGGTACTACTTTCGCAGCTCGTCCACAAGATCACTCTCAGAAGCTCAACAAGAAGATGTATCGCGCAGCAATGCGTTCCATCCTTGCTGAACTGGTTCGTACTGATCGTCTGATCGTGGTTCAGGACTTCGCAGTTGAAGCGCCGAAAACCAAAGATCTGCTGAACAAACTGAATGGCATGGGTCTGACAGACGTCCTGATCGTGTCTGAAGTTGTTGATCAGAACCTGTACCTGGCTGCTCGTAACCTGCCACACGTTGATGTACGTGACGTGCAAGGTTCCGACCCAGTTAGTCTGATCGCATACGACAAGGTGTTGATCACCGTGTCGGCCGTGAAGAAATTCGAGGAGCTGCTGGGATGAACCAGGAACGCGTATTTAAAGTTCTGCTTGGCCCGCACGTTTCCGAGAAGGCTACGGTTCTGGCAGACAAGAAAGGCCAGTTCGTTTTCAAGGTTGCTACTGATGCAACCAAGCTGGAAATCAAGAAGGCCGTCGAAAGCCTGTTCAGCGTGAAAGTTGAGCGTGTTACTACCCTGAATGTTCTGGGTAAGAGCAAGCGCACCGCTCGCGGCGTGGGCAAGCGTAATGACTGGAAGAAGGCAGTAATCTCCCTTCAGCCAGGCCAAGATCTCGATTTCAGCAGCAGTGCTGAGTAAGGAAGGGGTGCATCATGGCAATCGTTAAATGCAAACCGACTTCCCCTGGCCGCCGTCATGTGGTCAAGGTGGTCAACCAGGAGCTGCATAAAGGCGCTCCTCACGCACCGCTGCTCGAGAAGAAATCGAAGACTGGTGGTCGTAACAACAATGGCCGTATTACCACGCGTCACATCGGTGGTGGTCATAAGCAGCATTATCGTTTGGTCGACTTCCGTCGCAACGACAAAGATGGCATTCCAGCCACTGTTGAGCGTATCGAATACGATCCAAACCGTACTGCTCACATTGCTCTTATGTTGTACGCAGACGGCGAACGCCGTTACATCATCGCCCCTAAAGGCGTGAGCGCTGGCGACCAGCTGATTTCGGGTGCTTTGGCTCCGATCAAGCCAGGCAACCAGTTGCAACTGCGCAGCATTCCAGTTGGTAGCACCGTACACGGCATCGAATTGAAGCCGGGCAAAGGCGCACAAATCGCTCGTTCCGCTGGTGCTTCGGCTCAGCTGGTCGCTCGTGATGGTGTCTACGTGACCCTGCGTCTGCGTTCCGGTGAAATGCGTAAAGTATTGGCTGAATGCCGTGCAACGCTTGGCGAAGTCTCGAACTCCGAGCACAGCCTGCGTTCGCTGGGTAAAGCTGGTGCCAAACGCTGGCGTGGCGTTCGCCCAACCGTTCGTGGTGTTGCCATGAACCCGGTTGACCACCCACATGGTGGTGGTGAAGGTCGTACCTCTGGTGGTCGTCATCCGGTATCGCCATGGGGCTTCCCGACTAAGGGCGCGAAGACTCGTGGTAATAAGCGTACCGACAAAATGATCGTCCGTCGTCGCAAGTAAATAGAGGGATACGACAGTGCCACGTTCTCTGAAAAAAGGTCCTTTTATTGATCTTCACCTACTGAAGAAGATCGAAGTGGCGGCGGAAAAGAACGATCGCAAACCGGTGAAAACCTGGTCGCGTCGTTCGATGATCCTGCCACAAATGGTCGGTTTGACCATCGCTGTGCATAACGGTCGTCTTCATGTCCCAGTTCTTGTGAACGAAGACATGGTTGGCCATAAACTAGGCGAGTTTGCCGGTACCCGCACTTATCGTGGGCACGTGGCAGACAAGAAAGCCAAGCGTTAAGGGGTAAGGAACGATGGAAGTAGCCGCTAAGTTGTCGGGCGCTCGAATCTCCGCCCAGAAAGCCCGCTTGGTCGCCGACCAGATCCGCGGGAAGAAGGTGGGCGAAGCGCTCAACCTGTTGGCTTTCAGCAACAAGAAAGCCGCCGAGATCATCAAGAAAGTGCTGGAGTCGGCCGTAGCCAACGCCGAGCATAACGAAGGCGCAGACGTTGACGACCTTAAAGTCGCCACCGTTTTCGTCAACGAAGGGCGTTCGCTGAAGCGCATCATGCCGCGTGCCAAAGGCCGCGCTGATCGCATCGTCAAGCGGTCTTGCCATATCACTGTCAAGGTTGCTGACAAGTAACGGAGTCGAAGAGATGGGTCAGAAAGTACATCCCATTGGCATTCGCCTGGGAATCGTCAAGGAGCACACCTCCGTCTGGTACGCAGACGGCCGGACTTATGCGGACTACTTGTTCGCTGATCTGAAGGTGCGTGAATACCTCCAAGACAAACTAAAAAGCGCGTCCGTAAGCCGTATCGATATCCATCGTCCGGCCCAAACTGCACGTATCACCATCCACACCGCTCGTCCAGGTATCGTTATCGGGAAGAAAGGTGAAGATGTTGAGAAACTGCGTCAGGACCTGACCAAGCAAATGGGTGTGCCTGTGCACATCAATATCGAAGAGATCCGCAAGCCGGAACTCGACGGTATGCTGGTTGCGCAGAGCGTAGCTCAGCAGCTGGAGCGTCGTGTAATGTTCCGTCGCGCGATGAAACGCGCTGTACAGAACGCTATGCGCATTGGTGCCAAAGGCATCAAAATCCAAGTGAGCGGTCGTCTCGGCGGTGCTGAAATCGCACGTACTGAATGGTATCGCGAAGGTCGTGTGCCATTGCACACCCTGCGTGCCGACATCGACTATGCCAACTACGAAGCTCACACCACTTACGGTGTGATCGGTGTAAAGGTTTGGATCTTCAAAGGCGAAGTAATTGGTGGTCGCCAAGAAGAGCTGAAGCCACAAGCACCAGCGCCTCGTAAAAAAGCTGCTAAGTAAGGGGTACGCCAAATGTTACAACCTAAGCGTACGAAGTTCCGCAAGCAAATGACTGGCCACAACCGTGGCTTGGCATTGCGCGGTAGCAAAGTCAGCTTCGGCGAATATGCGCTGAAGTCTGTTGCTCGTGGTCGTCTCACCGCTCGTCAGATCGAATCAGCGCGTCGTGCACTGACCCGTCACGTTAAGCGTGGCGGTAAGATCTGGATCCGTGTATTCCCGGACAAGCCTATTTCCAAAAAGCCCCTCGAAGTTCGTATGGGTAAAGGTAAGGGTAACGTGGAATATTGGGTTGCCCAGATTCAGCCAGGCAAAGTCCTGTATGAAATCGAGGGTGTTACTGAAGAGCTGGCGCGTGAGGCTTTCGCCCTGGCTGCTGCAAAGCTGCCGCTCGCCACCTCCTTTGTTAAACGGACGGTGATGTGATGAAAGCGAATGAACTTCGTGAAAAATCCGCACAGCAGCTGAACGAGCAACTGCTCGGCTTGCTGCGCGACCAGTTCAATCTGCGTATGCAGAAAGCAACTGGCCAGTTGGGGCAGTCGCATCTGCTCTCGCAAGTTAAGCGTGACATCGCTCGCGTGAAGACTGTGCTCAAACAGCAGGCAGGTAAGTAATCATGGCTGAAGCCGAAAAGACTGTCCGTACGCTGACTGGCCGTGTTGTCAGCGACAAGATGGACAAAACCATCACCGTTTTGATCGAGCGTCGCGTTAAGCACCCGATCTACGGTAAATACGTTAAGCGTTCGACTAAGCTGCACGCGCACGACGAAACCAATCAGTGCCACATCGGCGACAAAGTCACTATTCGTGAAACTCGTCCGATGGCCAAGACCAAGTCTTGGGCACTGGTTGATGTTCTCGAACGCGCTGTGGAAGTCTAAGGACTAGGGGTCGGAGAAATTATATGATTCAGACTCAATCCATGCTCGATGTGGCCGATAACAGCGGCGCACGCCGCGTTATGTGCATCAAGGTGCTGGGTGGCTCCCATCGTCGTTACGCTGGTATCGGTGACATCATCAAAGTTACCGTGAAGGAAGCAATTCCTCGCGGTAAAGTGAAAAAAGGCCAAGTGATGACTGCTGTTGTAGTCCGCACTCGTCACGGCGTACGTCGTGCTGATGGCTCCATTATCCGCTTTGATGGCAACGCTGCTGTTCTTCTGAACAACAAGCAAGAGCCGATCGGCACCCGTATCTTTGGGCCAGTGACCCGTGAACTTCGTACTGAGAAGTTCATGAAGATCGTCTCGCTCGCCCCAGAAGTGCTGTAAGGAGATCCGACATGCAAAAGATTCGTCGTGACGACGAGATCATCGTGATCGCCGGCAAAGACAAAGGTAAGCGCGGTAAGGTGCTTAAGGTTCTCGCTAACAACCGTCTGGTTATTGGCGGTCTGAACCTGGTTAAGCGTCATACCAAGCCTAACCCGATGTCGGGCGTACAAGGCGGTATCGTCGAGAAAGAAGCTCCACTGGACGCTTCTAACGTGGCCATCTTCAACAGCGAAACCAGCAAAGCAGATCGCGTTGGTTTTAAAGTAGAAGACGGCAAAAAAATTCGTGTCTTCAAGTCGACCCAAAAAGCGGTTGATGCTTGAACACTGCTAGGTAGATGAGACCATGGCACGACTAAAAGAGATTTACCGGAAGGAAATCGCACCGAAACTTAAGGAAGAACTTAAGCTTTCGAACGTGATGGAAGTTCCGCGCGTTACCAAAATCACCCTGAACATGGGTTTGGGCGAAGCGATCGGTGATAAGAAAATCATCGAGCACGCTGTAGCTGATTTGGAAAAAATCACGGGTCAAAAATGTGTAGTGACCTACGCTCGCAAGTCCATCGCAGGCTTTAAAGTTCGCGAAGGCTGGCCGATCGGCGTTAAGGTTACTCTGCGCCGTGAGCGTATGTATGAATTCCTGGATCGTCTGCTGTCGATCTCCCTGCCTCGGGTTCGCGACTTCCGCGGCCTGAATGCCAAGTCCTTCGATGGTCGTGGTAACTACAGCATGGGCGTTAAAGAGCAGATCATCTTCCCGGAAATCGACTACGACAAAATCGATGCCCTCCGCGGTCTGGACATTACCCTGACCACCACTGCTCGAACGGATGATGAAGGTCGCGCATTGCTGCGTGCATTCAAATTCCCGTTCCGCAACTGATTGGAGTAGGACCATGGCTAAGATGAGCATGAAAAACCGCGAGCTGAAACGTCAGCTTACGGTTGCCAAGTTCGCCAAGAAGCGTGCTGAGCTGAAAGCTATCATCGTTGATCTGAACGCAAGTCCAGAAGCACGTTGGGAAGCTCAAGTTGCTCTGCAGAAGCAGCCACGTGACGCAAGCGCTGCGCGCATGCGTAACCGCTGCCGCCTCACTGGTCGTCCGCATGGTGTTTACCGCAAGTTCGGCCTTGGCCGTAACAAATTGCGTGAAGCAGCAATGCGCGGTGACGTACCAGGTCTGGTTAAAGCCAGCTGGTAAGGCGTACAGGCAAAGTTACCCCTGTCAGGGTCGTAAGATCCTGACAGCCGGTGACCTTGAATATGAATCAAGCCCCTATTGGGGCTTGATTCATTTCTGGCGTGTGTCTAGAATGACCGGCTCGCCTGAGCCCGTGCTTTTTAAGCATTGAGTCACTCGGCGACAGTTGTAGCCGCAAGGCTAATTCTTTTTGTATCAGGAGCGTCTAGCCCATGAGTATGCAGGACCCGTTAGCGGACATGCTAACTCGAATCCGTAATGCCCAGATGGCTGAAAAGTCCGTCGTAAGCATGCCATCTTCCACGTTGAAGGTAGCTGTAGCCAAAGTTCTTAAAGACGAAGGTTACATCGCGGATTATCAGATCAGCAGCGAAATCAAACCACTGCTGTCTATCGAGCTGAAATACTTCGAAGGCCGTTCGGTTATCGAAGAAGTTAAGCGCGTTAGCCGTCCAGGCCTGCGTCAGTACAAGTCCTCCGAAGATCTGCCGAAAGTTCGTGGCGGTCTAGGTGTGTCTATCGTCTCCACCAGCAAAGGTGTGATGACGGATCGTGCTGCGCGCGCTGCCGGTGTCGGCGGCGAAGTTCTTTGCACTGTGTTCTAAGGGGGGATAAGCATGTCACGCGTCGCTAAGAACCCCGTTAAGCTGCCAGCTGGTGTCGAAGTAAAATTCGCCGGCCAACAGCTTTCGGTGAAGGGTGCCAAGGGCACTCTAGAACTGAACATCCATTCGTCCGTTGAGATTGTTGAAGAAGCTGGTGAGCTGCGTTTCGCTGCTCGCAATGGCGATCAACAAACTCGCGCAATGGCTGGTACCACTCGTGCGTTGGTAAACAACATGGTCCAAGGCGTAAGCCAAGGCTTCGAGCGTAAGCTCCAGCTGGTCGGTGTTGGTTACAAAGCGCAAGCAAAAGGCACAGTGCTGAACCTGGCTCTTGGCTTCTCGCACCCAGTGGATTACGAATTGCCGGAAGGCATCACCGCTGAGACTCCTAGCCAAACCGATATCCTGATCCGGGGTATTGATAAGCAGCTGGTAGGTCAGGTGGCCGCTGAGATCCGCGGTTTCCGTCCGCCAGAGCCTTATAAAGGCAAGGGTGTACGTTACGCGGACGAAGTCGTCCGTCGTAAAGAAGCCAAGAAGAAGTAGGGCATAGCAAATGACCGACAAAAAAGTTACTCGACTGCGTCGCGCTCGCAAAGCACGTCTGAAAATGCACGAACTAGAAGTCGTGCGTCTCTGCGTGTTCCGCTCGTCTCAGCATATATACGCCCAGGTCATCTCGGCCGACGGCAGCAAAGTCCTGGCAAGCGCCTCGACTTTGGACAAAGAACTGCGTGATGCTGCCACTGGCAACATCGACGCGGCCACAAAGGTTGGCCAGCTGGTCGCTACGCGTGCAAAAGCCGCTGGCGTCTCGCAGGTGGCTTTCGACCGCTCTGGCTTCAAGTACCACGGCCGCGTGAAAGCGCTGGCTGAGGCTGCTCGTGAAGCTGGGCTGGAGTTCTAAGTTATGTCAAATAACGACCAAAAGCGCGACGAAGGCTACATTGAGAAGCTGGTTCAAGTTAACCGCGTAGCCAAAACCGTTAAAGGCGGCCGTATCTTCACTTTCACCGCGTTGACCGTGGTTGGTGATGGTAAAGGGCGCGTTGGCTTCGGCCGTGGCAAGTCACGTGAAGTGCCTGCTGCGATCCAGAAGGCAATGGAAGCTGCTCGCCGCAACATGATTCAAGTGGACCTGAACGGCACCACTCTGCAGTACGCCATGAAATCCGCCCACGGCGCTTCCAAGGTTTACATGCAGCCTGCTTCTGAAGGTACCGGTATCATCGCTGGCGGCGCTATGCGTGCTGTCCTCGAAGTTGCTGGTGTTCAGAACGTACTGGCCAAGTGCTACGGCTCGACTAACCCGGTAAACGTGGTTCACGCCACTTTTAAAGGTTTGAAAGCTATGCAGTCTCCTGAATCTATTGCCGCCAAGCGTGGCAAAAGCGTCAAGGAGATCTTCTGATCATGGCTACCGTTAAAGTAACGCTGATCAAAAGCATGACCGGCCGTATCCCTAATCACAAACTGTGCATTAAGGGTCTGGGTCTGCGTCGCATCGGTCACACTGTAGAAGTACTTGATACTCCCGAGAATCGCGGGATGATCAACAAGGCTTACTACATGCTGCGTGTAGAGGGTTAATCGATGAAACTCAATGATCTGAGTCCAGCGCCGGGTTCCCGTCGCGAAAAGCATCGTCCGGGCCGTGGTATCGGTAGCGGTTTGGGCAAGACTGGTGGCCGTGGTCACAAAGGTCAGTCCTCCCGTTCCGGTGGCACAATTGCTCCAGGCTTTGAAGGCGGTCAACAGCCGCTGCATCGCCGTCTGCCTAAGTTCGGTTTCGTTTCCCTGAAAGCCATGGATCGCGCAGAAGTGCGTTTGTCCGAGCTGGCTAAAGTGGAAGGCGACATCGTTACTGTGCAGACCCTGAAAGATGCCAACGTGATCAACGTCAACGTGCTGCGTGTGAAAATCATGCTGTCCGGTGAAGTTACTCGCGCTGTCACAATCGGCAAGGGAATCGGCGCCACCAAAGGTGCGCGTTCGGCTATCGAAGCAGCTGGCGGCAAGTTCGAGGAATAAATGGCTAAGCAAGGTGCTCTCTCAGCGCTCAGCAAAGGCGGGTTATCCGAGCTCTGGGCTCGACTGCGTTTTCTATTCCTGGCGATTATCGTCTACCGAATAGGCGCACACATCCCAGTTCCTGGTATCAACCCGGACCGGCTGGCGGACCTGTTTCGACAGAATGAGGGGACCATACTTAGCTTGTTCAACATGTTTTCCGGCGGCGCGCTGGAGCGGATGAGTATTTTTGCGCTGGGGATCATGCCGTACATTTCGGCATCGATCATCATGCAGCTTATGTCCGCTGTCAGCCCGCAACTGGAGCAGTTGAAGAAGGAAGGTGAAGCTGGTCGTCGCAAGATAAGCCAGTACACCCGCTACCTCACTGTCGTTCTTGCTCTCGTCCAGGCTATTGGCATGTCCATTGGCTTGGCGGGGCAGGGCGTAGCGTTCACTGGTGACCTAGGCTTCCATTTCGTTGCAATAACCACTTTTGTGGCGGGTGCAATGTTCATGATGTGGCTGGGTGAGCAGATTACTGAGCGTGGTGTTGGCAACGGTATCTCGATGTTGATTTTTTCGGGTATCGTCGCCGGTCTTCCGAGAGCAATAGGGCAGTCTTTCGAGTCTGCGCGTCAGGGCGATATCAATATTTTCGCTTTGGTTGCTATCGGTTTGCTGGCAGTAGCGATTATCGGTTTCGTGGTGTTCATTGAGCGTGGTCAGCGTCGTATTGCTGTTCATTACGCCAAGCGTCAGCAGGGCCGTAAGGTTTTTGCTGCGCAGACTAGCCACCTACCGCTGAAAGTGAATATGGCTGGTGTTATTCCGGCTATTTTTGCGAGCAGCATTTTGCTGTTCCCGGCTTCGCTGGGTGCCTGGTTCGGTCAGTCTGAAGGTATGGGCTGGTTGCAGGACATCTCGCAGTCGATCGCTCCTGGTCAGCCGTTGAATATTCTGCTGTTTAGTGCAGGGATTATTTTCTTCTGCTTCTTCTATACGGCGTTGATGTTCAATCCGAAAGACGTAGCGGAAAACCTGAAGAAGTCCGGTGCCTTTATTCCGGGTATCCGTCCAGGCGAGCAGTCGGCACGCTATATTGATGGCGTTTTGACTCGTTTGACTCTGTTCGGTGCTCTTTATATGACGGCCGTGTGCCTGTTGCCCCAGTTCCTGGTGGTTGCGGCAAACGTTCCGTTCTACCTTGGCGGGACCTCGTTGCTGATCGTGGTCGTGGTTGTTATGGACTTCATGTCCCAAGTACAATCGCACCTCGTTTCGCACCAGTACGAATCCCTGATGAAGAAAGCCAACCTGAAGGGCTACGGCAGCGGCATGCTCCGCTGAAGTACTACCCCGTAAGGTGAGAGGAGTTGGTGATGAAAGTTCGTGCATCGGTGAAAAAGCTGTGCCGTAACTGCAAGATTATTCGCCGCGAAGGTGTTGTTCGGGTAATTTGCAGCGCGGAACCACGTCACAAACAGCGCCAAGGCTGAGTGTGATCTGTTTGAAGCCCAGCAGCTAGTGCGCTGCTGGGTTGATTATTTGTTATTACAGCGATATTATCTCGCGCCCTATTTCTTGGCTTCCGGGGCGTAGGTAGCTGTCAATTGGAGTCCCACTGAATGGCCCGTATTGCAGGCGTTAACATTCCAGATAACAAGCACACTGTTATCTCGCTGACCTACATCTATGGTGTTGGTCGCACTACCTCACAGAAAATCTGTGCGGATGCTGGTGTAAACCCAGCCGCTAAGATCAAGGATCTGAGCGACGAGCAGATTGAGTTGCTGCGTGGCGAAGTGGCGAAGTTCACCACTGAAGGTGACCTGCGTCGTGAAGTCAACATGAAAATCAAACGCTTGATGGACTTGGGCTGCTACCGCGGTCTGCGCCATCGTCGTGGTCTTCCAGTACGCGGTCAGCGTACCAAGACCAACGCGCGTACTCGCAAAGGTCCGCGTAAGCCGATCCGCAAGTAATCGCACCAGCGAATCGACAGGAATTTAGTCATGGCAAAACCTGCTGCTCGTCCTCGTAAGAAAATTAAAAAGACAGTGGTTGATGGCATCGCCCACATCCACGCGTCTTTCAACAACACCATCGTGACCATCACCGACCGTCAGGGTAACGCGCTTTCTTGGGCTACCTCCGGTGGTTCGGGTTTCCGCGGTTCTCGCAAGTCCACCCCGTTCGCTGCTCAAGTAGCTGCTGAACGTGCTGGTCAAGCTGCGCTGGAATATGGCCTGAAAAACCTTGACGTTAACGTTAAGGGCCCAGGTCCAGGTCGTGAGTCCGCTGTCCGTGCTTTGAACGGCTGTGGCTATAAGATCGCCAGCATCACCGACGTGACGCCTATCCCGCACAACGGGTGCCGTCCGCCGAAGAAGCGCCGCGTGTAATCCAGGAGACTGTAAAGAATGGCTCGTTACATTGGTCCAAAATGCAAACTGGCACGTCGTGAAGGCACCGATCTCTTCCTGAAGAGTGGTGTGCGCGCTATCGAATCGAAGTGCAATATTGAAGCTGCTCCAGGCATCCACGGCCAACGCCGCGGTCGCCAATCCGACTACGGTACCCAACTGCGTGAAAAGCAGAAGGTCCGTCGTATCTACGGCGTTCTCGAGCGTCAGTTCAGCGGCTACTACAAACAAGCTGCTGGCAAGAAAGGTGCAACCGGTGAAAACCTGCTGCAACTGCTCGAATGCCGCCTGGATAACGTCGTATACCGTATGGGTTTCGGTTCTACTCGTGCCGAATCTCGTCAGTTGGTATCGCACAAGTCGATCAGCGTTAACGGTCAGACCGTAAACGTTCCGTCCTACCAGGTTCGTGCTGGTGACGTGGTCGCTATCCGCGAGAAAGCAAAGAACCAGCTTCGCATTGTCCAAGCTCTCGATCTGTGTGCCCAACGTGGCCGCGTAGAATGGGTAGAAGTAGACACTGAGAAGAAGTCGGGCGTTTTCAAGAACGTTCCTGCTCGCAGTGATCTGTCCGCCGACATCAACGAAAGCCTGATTGTCGAGCTCTACTCCAAGTAAGGGCTAGAAAATAGGTGCATCCATGCAGATTTCGGTAAATGAGTTCCTGACACCTCGCCATATTGATGTGCAAGTTGTCAGTCCAACCCGCGCTAAAATCACTCTCGAGCCTCTCGAGCGTGGTTTTGGCCACACCCTGGGCAACGCGCTGCGCCGCATCCTGTTGTCCTCAATGCCAGGCTGTGCAGTAGTCGAGGCCGAGATTGACGGTGTGCTCCACGAGTACAGCGCCATCGAAGGTGTACAGGAAGACGTAATTGAAATCCTGTTGAACCTTAAAGGTCTGGCTATCAAGCTGCACGGCCGTGACGAAGTTACGCTGACCTTGTCGAAGAAGGGTTCGGGGGTGGTTACCGCTGCCGATATTCAGCTGGATCATGATGTCGAGATCGTTAATCCCGATCACGTAATCGCCAACCTGGCGTCTAACGGCGCCTTGAACATGAAGCTCACCGTAGCTCGTGGTCGTGGTTATGAACCAGCAGACTCGCGTCAGAGCGATGAAGATGAAAGCCGCAGCATTGGTCGCTTGCAGCTTGACTCTTCGTTCAGCCCGGTTCGCCGTATCGCATACGTGGTGGAAAACGCCCGTGTCGAGCAGCGTACTAACCTGGACAAGCTGGTTATTGATCTGGAAACCAACGGTACACTGGATCCTGAAGAGGCCATTCGTCGTGCTGCAACCATCCTGCAACAGCAGTTGGCTGCATTCGTCGACCTCAAAGGTGACAGCGAACCAGTGGTAATCGAACAGGAAGACGAGATCGATCCGATCCTGCTTCGTCCGGTTGACGATCTGGAACTGACCGTGCGTTCGGCCAACTGCCTTAAGGCGGAGAACATTTACTACATCGGTGACCTGATTCAGCGCACCGAAGTAGAACTGTTGAAGACTCCGAACCTGGGCAAGAAATCCTTGACTGAAATCAAGGACGTTCTGGCCTCCCGTGGTCTGTCCCTCGGCATGCGCCTCGACAACTGGCCGCCTGCAAGTCTTAAGAAGGACGACAAGGCGACTGCCTGATCGTCGTAATCACCGAACGTTGTGTTTGGTAAGGAATGAACCATGCGTCATCGTAAAAGTGGTCGTCACCTGAGCCGCACTAGCTCCCACCGCAAGGCTATGTTTCAAAACATGGCAGTGTCGTTGTTTGAGCACGAGCTGATCAAAACGACTCTGCCGAAAGCCAAAGAATTGCGTCGCGTTGCTGAGCCGCTGATTACTCTGGCCAAGAATGATTGTCTGGCTAACCGCCGTCTGGCCTTCGACCGTACGCGTTCGAAAGCCATCGTTGGTAAGCTGTTCAACGATCTGGGCAAGCGTTATGCAACTCGTGAGGGTGGCTACCTGCGCATCCTGAAGTGCGGTTTCCGCGCTGGCGACAACGCGCCTATGGCGTACGTCGAGTTGGTTGATCGTCCAGTTGGCGGTGAAGCTGTATCCGCTGAGTAAGACGTCAGTCTCTACAAAGAACCGGGCCTAGTGCCCGGTTTTTTGTGCCTGTTAGATTAGTATTCTCTATTGATTCTGATCATTTAATGCATTTGCCCGTGAGTAGATCATGGTCAATACTCCTCCTCAGCCGATTAGCCGGCAGCACAAAGACTGACTGAGGAAGCAAACACATGAGCCAGACCAAAACGCTTACAACCGCCAGCGGCGCTCCAGTTGCTGATAACCAGAATTCTCGTTCTGCTGGCCCTCGCGGCCCTTTGCTACTCGACGATTTTCATCTGATCGAGAAGCTCGCTCACTTCAACCGGGAAAACATTCCGGAGCGTCGTGTGCACGCCAAGGGTTCAGGTGCACACGGCACCTTCACACTGACCCGTGACATGGCTCAGTACAGCAGTGCCAAGCTGTTCGACACCATCGGCAAGCAAACGCCCACTTTTCTGCGTTTTTCAACCGTAGGTGGCGAACGTGGCTCGGCCGATACCGAACGCGATCCTCGCGGCTTTGCGCTTAAGTTCTACACCGAGGAAGGTAACTGGGACATCGTGGGTAACAACACCCCCGTGTTCTTCATTCGTGATCCACTTAAGTTTCCTGATTTTATCCACACCCAAAAGCGTCTGCCGCAAAGCAACCTGAAAAGCGCGCAGATGATGTGGGATTTCTGGTCGCACTCGCCGGAGTCGCTGCACCAGGTCACCATCCTGTTCTCTGATCGTGGCATTCCCGATGGCTACCGTCACATGCACGGGTTTGGCAGTCATACCTACAGCCTGATCAATGCAGCGGGTGAGCGTCACTGGGTCAAATGGCACTACAAGACCAAGCAAGGTATCAAAAACCTGCCGCCTGCCGAGGCTGCACGACTTGCAGGTACTGACCCGGACTACGCACAGCGGGATTTGTTTGGTGCCATTGAGCGCGGTGATTTCCCGAAATGGCGTGTCTGCATGCAAATCATGACCGAAGCGCAAGCCGCCGCACACTACGAAAATCCGTTCGACGTGACCAAAACCTGGTCGCAGAAAGAGTTTCCATTGATTGAAATCGGTGAACTTGAGTTGAACCGTAATCCGCTCAACTACTTCGCAGAAGTCGAGCAAGCTGCGTTTGGTCCCAGCAACATGGTCCCAGGTGTCGGCTTGTCTCCGGATCGTATGCTCCAAGGCCGTGTGTTCGCTTATGCCGATGCCCATCGCTACCGTGTAGGCACCAACCATCAGCACCTGCCGATCAACGCACCACGGGTGCCTGTGCATAACTATCAGCGTGATGGCTCAATGGCTTTTGGCAATAATGGTGGTGCTGCGCCGAACTACGAGCCCAACAGCTACGCTGATGCGCCAAAACAAGCGCCGCAGTTCGCCGAGCCGCCTTTGGCCCTGAGTGGTGCGGCGGATCGTTACGATCATCGCGTTGACAGCGATTACTACAGTCACGCGGGTGCATTGTTCCGCCTGATGAATGACGAGCAGAAAGCCCTGCTCATCAATAACATCGCAGGGGCAATGGACGGGGTTTCGGCCGACGTCGTGGAGCGTCAGTTGCAACATTTCTACAATGCCGATCAGGCTTACGGTGACGGTGTCGCCAAAGCGCTGGGCGTAAAGGCTAAGTAAGTCTAAGTGAGAAGCAGAACCGCCCTCAATAGGGCGGTTTTTGCGTTATTTAGGTCTGTTTTCTCTACAAATACAGGATTTTATAGCGATTGAGTCGTGACCTCTCAGTCAGCTTGGTTCAAACTACAGGCTTTCAAGCAGGGAGATGTGCGGCGATGCAAGGGCACCCGGACGTAATCGATTACCTCAACACGTTGCTCACCGGCGAGCTGGCTGCACGTGATCAATACTTTGTCCATTCCCGCATGTACGAGGACTGGGGATTTACCAAGCTCTACGAGCGCATCAACCACGAAATGGAAGAAGAGGCACAACACGCTGATGCGTTGATGCGCCGGATTCTGATGCTTGAAGGTACTCCGCGCATGCGCCCGGATGATCTGGATGTGGGCACCACCGTGCCGGATATGTTCGCGGCTGACCTGCGCCTTGAGTACAAGGTCCGCGCTGCGCTGTGCAAAGGTATTGCACTGTGTGAGCAGCACAAGGACTACGTAAGCCGTGACATGTTGCGCATTCAGTTGGCAGACACCGAAGAAGATCACACCTACTGGCTGGAAAAACAGCTGGGCCTGATCAAGACGATAGGTCTGCAGAACTACCTGCAATCGCAGTTCTGATCGGCGTAAGCCTCAATAAAAAGCCCCTGCTATCTCACGATGGCAGGGGCTTTTTCTTACTGCGATTTAAGCTTTGTCGCGAATCAACAACGGTTTCAGATAGAAGCCCGTATGAGATTGCGACATCTCGGCTACTTCTTCCGGAGTGCCGGTTGCGATGATCTGACCACCCTTGGAACCGCCTTCAGGTCCCAGGTCAACCAGCCAGTCAGCAGTCTTGATCACATCCAGGTTGTGCTCGATCACCACCACGGTATTGCCGTGATCGCGTAGACGATGCAACACATCCAACAACTGCTGAATATCGGCAAAGTGCAAACCTGTAGTAGGTTCATCGAGGATATACAGCGTTTTGCCGGTATCGCGCTTGGACAGCTCGCGGGACAGTTTCACCCGTTGTGCCTCGCCGCCTGACAGCGTTGTGGCGGACTGCCCCAGCTTGATGTATGACAGGCCTACATCCATCAGCGTCTGCAGCTTACGCGCCAGGGCTGGCACTGCATCGAAGAACACGCGTGCTTCCTCAATGGTCATCTCCAGCACTTCGTGAATGCTCTTGCCCTTGTATTTGATTTCAAGGGTCTCACGGTTATATCGCTTGCTCTTGCACACATCGCAAGGCACGTAGATGTCAGGCAGAAAGTGCATTTCTACCTTGATCAAGCCATCACCCTGACAGGCCTCGCAGCGCCCACCTTTCACGTTGAAGGAAAAACGCCCTGGACCATAGCCCCGCGAGCGGGATTCCGGTACGCCGGAGAACAACTCGCGTATCGGCGTGAACAGTCCGGTATAGGTCGCAGGGTTGGAGCGTGGTGTGCGGCCAATCGGGCTCTGGTCGATGTCTACGACCTTGTCCAGATGCTCCAGGCCTTTGATGCTGTCGTGAGCCGCGGCTTCCAGCGTGGTTGCGCCGTTGAGTGCCGTGGCGCTGAGCGGGTAGAGCGTGTTGTTGATCAGTGTCGACTTGCCCGAGCCCGAAACCCCGGTCACGCAGGTCAGCAGGCCTATAGGAATTTCCAGGTCCACGTTGCGTAAGTTGTTGCCGCGAGCGCCCTTGAGCGACAGCGTCAGCTTCTTGTCGCGTGGGGTGCGTTTGGCCGGCACGGCGATCTTCACCCGGCCCGACAAGTACTTGCCAGTCAGCGAGTCAGGGTGCGCCATGACCTCGGCCGGTGTGCCCTGCGCGACGATATGCCCGCCATGCACGCCCGCGCCCGGGCCAATGTCCACTACGTAGTCCGCCAGACGAATTGCATCCTCGTCGTGCTCCACCACAATCACCGTGTTGCCGATATCGCGCAGATGCTTGAGGGTGCCCAGCAATCGGTCGTTATCGCGCTGATGCAGGCCAATGGAGGGCTCATCGAGGATGTACAGCACCCCGACCAGTCCTGCGCCAATCTGGCTGGCCAGACGAATACGCTGGGCTTCACCGCCAGACAACGTATCGGCACTGCGATCCAGTGACAGATAGTCGAGCCCCACATTCACCAGAAACTGCAGACGCTCGCGGATTTCCTTGAGAATCTTGTCGGCAATTTCGCCGCGACGCCCGGTCAGGCTCAGGGTGCTGAAGTACTCGGTCGCGTCGCCAATAGGCATATTGGTCACGGCCGGGAGGGTTTTTTCGCCGACCCACACATGACGGGCTTCGCGGCGCAGACGGGTACCGCGGCAGTCCGGGCATGCCTGGGTGCTAAGGAACTTGGCCAGCTCTTCGCGCACGGTGGCCGATTCAGTTTCACGGTAGCGCCGCTCAAGGTTCGGCACGATGCCTTCAAACGGATGCGCGCGCTTAACGATGTCGCCGCGGTCATTCAGATAGCGGAAATCGACATTCTGCGTGCCGCTGCCGTACAGGATGACTTTTTGTTTGTCAGCCGCCAGCTCGCTGAACGGTACTTCAAGGCTGAAGTCGTAATGCTTGGCCAGCGCTCCCAGCATCTGGAAGTAATAAACGTTACGCCTGTCCCAGCCGCGAATCGCGCCCTCTGCCAGGGTTAGCTCGCCATTGACCAGGCGCTTGATGTCAAAAAACTGCTTGACCCCCAGGCCGTCACAGGTCGGGCATGCGCCAGCCGGGTTGTTGAAGGAGAACAGCTTGGGTTCCAGCTCGCTGATCGCGTGGCCGCAGATCGGGCAGGCGAAGCGTGCAGAGAAGATCATCTCTTCGCCCGGCTCGTCGTCCATCGGCGCGACCAGGGCAATGCCATCGGCCAGCTTCAGCGCGGTCTCGAATGATTCGGCCAGGCGCTGTTGCAGGTCAGCCCGCACTTTAAAGCGGTCGACCACCACGTCGATGGTGTGCTTCTTCTGCTTGTCGAGTTTGGGCAGTTCATCCAGCTCACAGAGCTTGCCGTTGACGCGAGCCCGCACGAAGCCCTGGGCCCGCAGCTCTTCGAATACGGAGAGGTGTTCACCCTTGCGCTCGCGAATGACCGGAGCCAGCAACATCAGTTTGCTGCCTTCAGGCTGCGCCAGCACCAGATCGACCATTTGGCTGACGGTCTGGGCTTCAAGGGGGATGTCGTGATCCGGGCAGCGGGGGATGCCGACGCGGGCGTACAGCAAGCGCAGGTAATCGTAAATTTCGGTAATGGTGCCAACCGTGGAGCGCGGGTTGTGCGAAGTCGATTTTTGCTCGATGGATATCGCTGGCGACAGACCTTCGATGGTATCGACGTCAGGCTTTTCCATCATGGAAAGGAACTGCCGCGCATAGGCGGACAACGACTCGACATAACGGCGCTGGCCTTCAGCGTACAAAGTGTCAAACGCCAGGGATGATTTGCCGGAGCCAGACAGTCCGGTGATGACGATCAGTTTGTCCCTTGGCAGGGTCAGGTCGATGTTCTTCAGGTTGTGGGTTCGTGCCCCACGTATCAGGATCTTGTCCACTGCGGCCTCGCTTGGCGGGCATAACGTAAACGAATGAGTATACGGATCTGTATGAAAGCTGTGCAGGCCTTGATGGCACGATGTCATTCAAGCAGCCTTTATAACTTTTGCGTGACAAAGCGTCGCGGCTCTCTCGCGTATGTGCTGTTACTCGATGGGACTGATAGAATCGCCGCCGGTTCACATGAGGTTTTTCCATGCACGATCCCCACAGCGAACGCATGAGTAGCGGCGAGACCCGAGCGGCAAGCGGTCTGGCCCTGGTGTTCGCCTTCCGTATGCTAGGCATGTTTATGGTGTTGCCGGTTTTGGCAACCTATGGGATGGACCTTGCCGGTGCGACGCCCGCCCTGATAGGTCTGGCAATTGGCGCTTATGGCCTGACCCAAGCCATTTTTCAGATCCCGTTTGGTGTGATTTCCGACCGTATTGGACGGCGCCCGGTCATTTATCTGGGGCTGATTGTCTTCGCCTTGGGTAGCGTGCTGGCGGCTAACTCAGATTCGATTTGGGGCGTTATCGCGGGACGAATCCTGCAGGGGGCGGGTGCAATTTCTGCTGCCGTTATGGCGCTTTTGTCTGACCTCACCCGTGAGCAGCACCGCACCAAGGCGATGGCCATGATCGGCATGACCATTGGTTTGTCATTTGCGGTTGCAATGGTCGTGGGGCCACTGCTGACCCGTGCCTTTGGTCTGTCTGGCCTGTTTCTGGCGACAGGTGCCATGGCACTGCTGGGGATCGTGATTGTCATGTTCATGGTGCCGCGCTCGACCGGGACCTTGCAGCACCGCGAGTCCGGCGTGGCCAGGCAGGCTTTGCTGCCAACCTTGCGCCATCCCGACCTGCTGCGTCTGGATCTCGGCATTTTTGTGTTGCACGCCATGTTGATGTCGAGCTTTATCGCGTTGCCGCTGGCTCTGGTCGAAAAGGCCGGACTGCCCAAGGAGCAGCACTGGTGGGTGTACCTGACAGCCTTGCTGATTTCTTTCTTCGCCATGATCCCGTTCATTATCTATGGCGAAAAGAAACGCAAAATGAAACGAGTTTTACTCGGTGCCGTCGCGACGTTGATGCTCACTGAGCTATTCTTCTGGCAGTTTGGCGACAGCTTGCGCGCATTGGTGATTGGTACCGTAGTGTTCTTTACCGCGTTCAACCTGCTTGAGGCTTCATTGCCTTCGCTGATCAGCAAAGTTTCACCGGCGGGTGGCAAGGGCACGGCGATGGGGGTCTATTCCACCAGTCAATTCCTGGGTTCGGCACTGGGTGGCATACTCGGCGGCTGGTTATTCCAGCATGGCGGTTTGTCGGTTGTGTTCCTTGGAGGCGCAGGTCTGGCTGCACTCTGGTTGGCCTTTGCTGTTACCATGCGTGAACCACCATATGTAACCAGCCTGCGCTTGCCGTTATCGCCTGAGGCGCTCCGCGAAGCAGGTCTGACCGAGCGTTTGAAGGCAGTTGCTGGCGTTACAGATGCAGTGATCGTGGCTGAAGAAGCTGCGATTTATATCAAATTGGACACCGAACTATTGGATCGCGCGACACTCGAGCAGTTGGTTAACCCAGCGCCGACGTGCGAAGCCTAGGAGAACGTTATGGCCCGTGGGGTTAACAAAGTTATATTGGTCGGCACGTGCGGCCAGGATCCCGAAGTTCGCTACTTGCCTAACGGTAATGCCGTGACCAACCTGAGTCTGGCAACCAGCGAACAGTGGACTGACAAGCAGACCGGTCAGAAAGTCGAAAAGACTGAATGGCACCGTGTATCGATGTTCGGCAAAGTTGCCGAAATCGCTGGCGAATACCTGCGCAAGGGTTCGCAGGTTTACATCGAAGGCAAGCTGCAGACCCGCGAGTGGGAAAAAGACGGTATCAAGCGTTACACCACCGAAATCGTGGTCGACATGCAAGGCACCATGCAGCTGTTGGGTGGCCGTCCACAGGGCGACCAGCAAAACCAGGGCGGTGGTAACAACTACCAGCAACAGCAATCCGCTCCGCGTCAGCAGGCTCAACGCCCTGCGCCGCAACAGCAGCCTCAGCAGCAGTCGCGTCCAGCGCCGCAACAGCAGGCACCACAACCTGCTCCGGACTTCGACAGCTTCGATGATGATATTCCGTTCTGATTTGTAGCTTTCGAGCTGCATTGAAGTACTGAAAAAGGCCCGTCGCTGACACAGCGACGGGCCTTTTTTTGTGCCGCGCATTTGGAAGGGAGGGCACGGTTGACCCGTGACAGGGCGCGCTTGAGTTGCATATGAGAGAGTTTTCGCACGAAGGTGCGGGGTTAATCCGTGTATTGACTACGCTGTACCGGGAACTGCGCGTCGAGTTGCCAGCTGAATTTTTGGCTGGTTGCGATCTGCTCGCCAGACTTGTCCAGGGGGATCTCCGGGTTTGCTCACATTCAAAACAGCATGTTTGTTCCTCATCCTGTTGTTAACAGGCAACGGTATTGTTCAGGCAGCGCCTACGCTGGCCTCCATCATGAAAGCCGAAGAGTCTGACGGTAAGCCGCCGGTTCTGGTCGATGGCGGCTTGCTGGGTGCCCTGGGTGCCGGTATGGATGAGGTACAGAGCCAGCTGGGCTCCAGCGTGGAGCAGTTGAGCGCCTGGAGTTTGCGCTCCAAGCGGGCTGCAGAAGAGGTTGAGGCCCTGGTAATCCAGGCATCGACTCATCCCTCGTGGAGCGGTGTGTGGGACTTTTTCCTGTTGTCCTTGATCTGGGCAGGCGCGTTCATCGGATTAATGCTGGCGGGACGTTGGCTGGCAATTTATCTGGGCAAGAGCCGACGCATTAACAGCCGGGAGCGGATACAAGCGTTTATCGGTTTCGGGCTGCCTTATCTGGTGCCTGCGCTGCTGAGCATAGTGTTGACGCTGTATGTCAGTCGTTTTCTGAACGACACCCTTGGCCGTTCGCTGGCGCTCAGCCTGTCCTATGCGAGCAGTGCAGGGGTGTTCTGCTCGGCACTGGTGCTGTCACTGAATACGATGTTTGAGGTGGAACACAAGCGGATCGCAGTCCAGATCATTCGCGAGTACGCCATGCGTCCGCTATTTTTCATCGGCTTTTTGGCAGCCCTGAGTGATGCCATGAACAGCCCGCAAATCACTCAGGAAATTGGCGGCAACATTACCAGTTGCCTCTCGGTTTTTTCAGGGTTGCTGGCATGCGCCATTCTGGCCTTTTTGGCAGTCCGGCTTCGCCGTCCCGTCGCTCATCTGTTTCGTAACAGGGCCTTGGCCCAGCGTCTGGGGCAGCCCGCATTGCAAGAGTCATTGCGCATTTTTTCGGTGCTCTGGTATTGGCCCCTGTTGCTGATGCTGCTGGCAACGGCACTCAACTTGCTGGGCGTGGGTGAGGGCAGTGAGCGTGCTTTGCGCAATGCGCTGCTGACATCCGGATTGCTGATCGGCACGGTATTTCTGAGTACGATTCTGCATCATTCATTTCGCACGAGAATTCGAAGCTCCGGAGCCTACAAAGATCGCTTTATAAATGTGGTTTACGCCTTGTTGCGCATTGTCCTGGCAGTGAGCTTTATTGAGCTCTTGGCGAAAATCTGGGGTTTCTCGTTGCTGGCCTTTGCATCGGACAGCAGCACCGGCAGGGTTATCAGTGACTCACTGGGGCACATCCTGCTGATTTTCCTGGTGACCTGGCTGTCATGGGTCGTGCTCGACACGGCCATTCAACAAGCACTGGAGCCCACGACCAACCGGCGTGGCACCCACGAACCCAGCACGCGGATCAAAACCATCCTGCCGTTGGCCCGCAATGCGATCAAAGTGGTGTTGGTGGTGATCTGTACCATCACCACTATGGCCAATCTGGGGGTGAACGTAGCTCCCTTCCTGGCGGGGGCCGGGGTTATCGGCCTGGCGATCGGCTTTGGCTCTCAACAGTTGGTGCAAGATGTCATTACCGGGTTGTTCATCATCATTGAAGACACCATTTCGGTCGGCGATTGGGTGGTGGTCGACTCTTCCCACGCGGGTACGGTCGAGGGGCTGACCATCCGTACGTTGCGCCTGCGGGACTCGCGAGGCTTTGTCCACTCGGTGCCGTTTGGTCAGATCAAGGCGGTGATCAACCACTCCCGGCAGTTTGCCTACGCATTTTTTTCAGTGCAGTTCACCTACGACACCGACATGGATAAAGCGACGGCTCTGATCCGGGAGGCGGGGAATCAGATCACTGGCGATCCATTGCTGAGTCTCAGCTTGCAGGGATCGTTGACCATCTTTGGTGTCGACAGCATGACCCTGGACGGGGTGACGATTACTGCGCAGTTCCGCACCCTGTCCGGGGCGCAGAACACCGTTAGCCGGGCGTTCAATGACCGGCTTAAAAAGCTTGTGGATAAGTCGCCGGACGTGCATTTTGCGCAACATTATCCACAGGGGTTTCTGATGCCCGTGCGTGAGTCGGAACAAGCATCGCAAACGGACTCTTTGGCTCAACGGCCTGCGGTATTGCTTTCAGACATCCCGCCGAGATCACAGTGAGGACCAACTGCATGGGGGCAGTTTGTCAGTGACGCGCGGGGCAGAAACCCGCAAAATGCGGCTATCTTGATCATGGTCAGCAGCTTTCACGGCTGATTTTCTGGTATACATCACCGTTCTGAATAGACTGAGTCTGCATACTTTATGCGAATGCGCCTTATGTTATTGGGCGGCGGAAATGCCCTCGGGCAGGCGCTGATTCGTCTGGGTGCCGAGGAAGACATTAATTTCCTTGCCCCGCGTCCACCGCAAGACGGTTGGGACGCCGCGAGCCTCACGCAGCTGCTCGATGACACCCGCCCGGATGCTGTCATCAACCTTGCGTACTACTTCGACTGGTTCCAGGCGCAGTCCGTGAGCGAGGCACGCCTTGGCGCCCAAGAGCGTGCTGTCGAGCGTCTGGCCGAGTTGTGCCAGCACCACAGCATCACCTTGCTGCAGCCTTCCAGCTATCGAGTTTTCGATGGGTCGCGAGCCACGGCCTACAGCGAGAAAGACGAGCCCGTTCCGCTCGGGTTGCGCGGTCAGGCCCTGTGGCGCATCGAGCAAAGTGTGAGGGCCATTTGCCCACAACACGTGCTGCTGCGTTTTGGCTGGTTACTTGATGACAGCCCCGACGGTACCCTTGGGCGGTTTCTGGCCCAGGCCGAAAAACCGGGCGAACTGCTGATGGCCGATGACCGACGGGGCAACCCGACACCGGTGGACGACGCCGCACGGGTTATTATCTCTGTACTCAAGCAGCTTGATTGTGCGGCGCCTCTGTGGGGCACTTACCACTACGCCGGACATGAAGCGACGACGCCGCTGGCGCTGGGGCAGGCGATTCTGGCCGAGGCGCGCAATCTGCACCCGCTGGCAGTTGAGGCACCTACGCCCCAGGCCCATGCCGCGCGGCCGGATGCGGCTGAAGAGCCCCAGCACGCGGTGCTGGCCTGCAAAAAAATTCTACACACCTTCGGGATCAAGCCTCGCGCATGGCGTGCGGCTCTTCCCGCTTTACTGGACAGGTTTTATCGTCATGGTTGATGCTCCCGTTTTAATCACCGGTGGCGCCGGCTTTATTGGTTCCAATCTGGTAGATGCCTTGCTGGCCAAGGGCTACTCCGTAAGAATTCTCGATGACATGTCCACAGGCAAGCGCAGCAATCTGCCAATGGACAACTCGCGTCTCGAACTGATTGAAGGTGATGTGGCTGATGCCGCACTGGTGACCAAGGCCATGGCCGGTTGCAGTGCCGTGGTTCATCTGGCAGCGGTCGCTTCGGTGCAGGCGTCGGTGGACGATCCGGTACGCACGCATCAGAGCAACTTCATCGGCACCCTGAACGTGTGCGAAGCCATGCGCGAAACGGGCATCAAGCGTGTTGTATTCGCGTCCAGTGCTGCGGTGTACGGCAATAATGGCGAAGGTGAGTCGATCGTCGAAGACACGCCAAAAGCGCCGTTGACGCCTTACGCAGCCGACAAGCTGTCCAGCGAGTACTACCTGGATTTCTACCGCCGCCAACACGGCCTGGAACCGGTCATTTTTCGCTTCTTCAATATCTTTGGTCCACGCCAGGATCCATCCTCACCGTACTCCGGCGTGATCAGCATTTTCAGCGAGCGTGCTGAAAAGGGCCTGCCCATCACCATTTTTGGCGATGGCGAGCAAACTCGTGACTTCGTGTACGTGGGGGATGTAGTCAAACTTCTGGTTCAGGCTATTGAGGCTCGGGAGGTTGAGGAGGGGGCAGTGAATGTTGGTCTGAACAAGGCCACCACCCTCAAACAAATGCTTGAAGCCCTGAGTGAAGTCGTAGGCCCACTGCCACCTATCACCTTCGGTCCGGCCCGCTCTGGCGATATCCGTCATTCCCGTGCCGATAACACCCGTCTGTTGCAGCGCTTCACGCTGGGCGAAACCACACCGATGAGTGTCGGGCTGGCGCGCCTGCTGGGCCGCTAAGGGTTTTTTGCCCACAAGAAAAGGCGCCTTTCGGGCGCCTTTTTTATGGGTGGCTGGCTTAGAACTTGTAGCCCAGGCCTACCATGTAAACCCACGGGTCTACATCAACGTTGACCTTGGCGCGTGTGCCCGGTGCAACGCCGTTGTTTTCTACGGTCGCGCGGGTATCGATATCGATATAGCGTGCCTGGGCGTTGATCATGATGTTGTCGGTCAGCATGTAGTCAGCGCCCAGCTGCCATGCCATGCCCCAGGAGTTTTTCGCCTTGAAGTTGTCGAAACCTGCGGCGCTGGCACTGCTACCGACGTGCTCGTCGTAGATCCAGGTGTAGTTGATACCGGCACCGACGTAAGGCTGGAACACCGACTTGGAGTCCAGTGGGTAGTAAACAACGCTCAGGGTCGGCGGCAAGTGCTTGAGGCTGCCCAGCTTACCGTTGGCCGCATCCAGGCCGGTGCCCTTGAGTTTGACGTCATGTTCAAACGGCGTTGCCGCCAGCAGTTCAATACCCACATGATCGGTAATCATGTAAGCAAAGTTGAGACCCAGTTGCGTGTCGCTGCTCATGGTCGCCTTGCCGCCCAGATCGGTGCCTGCCAATGGGCCCTGATCAACCTTGACGCTGGAGCTGTCGGCTTTCGGGTTTACGGTGATGGCACCGGCACGCAGGATGATGTCGCCTTCGGTGTGTGCGTGAGCAAGAGGGGCGACGACAGCGAGCGCAAGGGCGGCTGCGCTGAGCAAAGACTTGTGCATGGGAGCTCCATTGGGATATTTAAAATTTATATAACCAATGGTAATGAGCCCGCAGCTCCGTTCAGTTGACCCAGCTCAATGAAAAGATGAGGTTGTGAAAAATTCGTTAGTTGCCAAGAGTGCACGGGGCTTTTGATTTACTCAGGCAACTCGTACACCACGATTTTCTGCGCATCCATCTGATAGCCCGCATCGGCCAGTTCGCTGGTGCTGGCCTTGACCTGCATCGCGCCTACGATCCAGTACGGCTGGTACAGCTCCTCGAGTTTGACGCCCTCTTTGCTGGTTACATGCACGATCTGGTTTGACGGTGGTGGTGGTACGTGGATACAGGCGCCGAAGTAGGGCACCAGTAAGAAGTCGGTGGTACGGCCGTCTTCGCTGACTTCAAGGGGCACGATATAGCCCGGCAGGCGGATCAGTTGGCCGTCCAGCGCCGGGACCACCGGCGCATTGGGCAAGTCCTGTCTGGCTGCTGGTGCGGTCTCCATGTCACCCATTTGAGACAAGTCGTGCAAGGGTGTCATGTCCGGGGCTTCAGGCGGCGCATCCGCCGGGATCATCTCTGACCATGTCAGCTCTTTTGGCTCGGCCGCCCACAGCGGTGTGGCCACCAGCAGTAACAGCGCCAGTACTGCGCGTGACAGTGCAGACCTTTTCATAAACTTAAGCTCATAAACGAATGGACAGGCCATCGGCCAGCGATTGTCGGTAGGCGCGCCATGCGGGCACGCAGCCCATCAGCAGGGCCGCCGCCAGAATACCGCCCAGCAGCGTCCATTCATATTCACTTGGCCATGCCAGTGGCAAATACAGCCCGTAATTGGATTGCACGTAGCCTTGTGCAATGGCAATGCACACATACAGCAAACCAACGCCAGCAATCACTCCGGCCAATGCCAGCGCGAGCGCTTCGAAGATCAGCAGGGTTGCGATGTGCCAGGGCCGTGCGCCCACGGAGCGCAGAATCGCCATCTCGCGCCGACGCTCATTGAGGCTGGTCAAAATCGCCGTGAGCATGCCGATCAACCCGGTCAACACCACGAACAGCGAAACCACAAACAGCGCCTTTTCAGCGGTGCTCATCAGGCTCCAGAGTTCTTGCAGGGCTACGCCTGGCAAAATGGCCATCATGGGCTCGCCGCGAAACTCATTGATTTCACGTTGCAGGGCAAAGGTTGAAATCTTGCTGTTCAGGCCCAGCATGAAAGCGGTGATGGCCTGTGGCGTGAGGTCCATATTGCGTGCCTGGTCCGCGCTGACACGTCCGCTACCCTGGGCGGGCACCCCGTTATGCCAGTCGATGTGAATCGCTTCCATGCCGCCAAGACTGATATGCAGTGTGCGGTCAACCGGGGTGCCGGTGCGCTTGAGAATACCGACCACGGTGAACGGTTTGTCGTCATGCTTGACCAGGCTGATCGCTGCCACGCCATGGGCCAGCACCAGCTTGTCCCCCAGTTTGTAGTGCAGGGCCTCGGCGACTTCGGCGCCCAGTACCACCTCGAACGGATCGGTTGCAAAGGCGCGGCCATTGTCCAGTTTCAAGTTTTGCTTGTGGCCGTACTGGTAGTGCTCAAAGTAGTTCTCGTTGGTGCCCATCACCCGATAACCACGATGAGAATCGCCCAAGGACATGGGAATTGCCCATTTCACTTTCGGGTTGTTGGCGAAGTGCTCAAAGCTGTCCCAACGAATATTGTTGGTGGCATTGCCGATGCGAAACACCGAATACAACAGCAGGTTGACCGAGCCTGAGCGGGCGCCAACGATCAGGTCTGTGCCGCTGATGGTGCTTGCAAAGCTGGCCCTGGCTTCGGTGCGCACCCGCTCGACTGCCAGCAGCAGGCACACCGAAAGGGCAATGGCGAAGGCAGTCAGCAGTGCGGTAAAGCGACGGTTAGCCAGACTGGCCAGCGCTAGACGAAACAGATACATCTCAGACCTCTACCTTTGTTGCAGCGCGATTGAGTTCAGACAACGACAGGTTGCGGTCGAACAGGGGGGCCAGGCTTTGATCGTGACTGACAAACAGCAGGCTGGCGCCAGCCTCGCGGCACTCGGTAAACAGCAACTGGATAAAGGCTTCACGGGCGTCGGCATCCAGCGCGGAAGTGGGTTCGTCGGCAATCACCAGTTCGGGCTGGCCGATCAGTGCGCGGGCGGCGGCGACACGCTGCTGCTGGCCAATCGAAAGTGAATCTGCGCGTCGTTCCAGCAGCGCCGGGTCTTTGAGGCCCAAATGTGCGAGCAGGGTTTGTGCGGCGTTATCCACACTGCCATGACGCTGCACGGCACGGCTGGCGCGTAGTTTGGAAAAATGGCAAGGCAGTTCAACGTTCTCGCGAACCGATAAAAACGGCAGCAGATTGAACTGCTGAAAGATATAGCCCGTGTGATCAACCCGAAAACGATCGCGCGCCCCCGAGCCTAGCTCGCTCAGTTCCTGGCCCAGCAAGCGGATCGTGCCCCGGTTGGCTTTTTGAACCCCGCCCAGCAAGCCCAGCAGTGTGGTTTTACCGCTACCGCTGGGGCCTTTGAGAAACAGGGTTTCACCGGGTTCCAGGCGAAACGCCGGGATATCCAGCAGCACGGGGTGTCCCGGCCAGCTGAAGCTCAGGTCGCTCAGTTCGATAAGTGCTTGGGTCATGGGGGGAGGAAATCGCCTGTGTCATCGGGGGGTGTTTTTTGTGGGAGCGGGCTTGCTCGCGATTCAGACGCTGCAGTCTTTCAGTGAAAGCACGGTGACGCCATCGCGAGCAAGCCCTCTCCCACAGAGGGGCGGGTATTTAAAACTTCAACGTAGGTGCCTTGGCCGTCACTTCCACCGCTTGCTGACCGCTTGGGCCGATCAGTTGTACCTTGAATTTATGAGTGCCGGGGAATGTCTTGAAAAACTGGGTCAGGTCCAGGGCTTTCAGAGCATCCGGTTTGCTGCACGTAAACGCGTAGTGGGCTTCGATATCGCTATGGTGGTGCTCGCCCTTGGCTGCGCCTTCTTCAGGAGCCGGTTCGAACAGCGGACTCTTGAGCTCCTGATCGTCAGCTATGCAGCCAGCTGCCTTCGGGATGCTGAACAGTACCAGCGGGTCTTCCAGTTGTTTACGGGCCAAACTGACCTTGGCTTTATCATCTTGGGTCGTGGCCACGTGTTCAAAGCCCACCAGATTCATTGACGGACCGTCGAGGTCCAGTTCCAGTGTCTGACCGTCCAGCGCCACATTCAAGCTTCCCACGCCATGCTCATGGGGCGCCAGGCTGCCGTGTTCATGGTCGTGATCGTGATCGTCGGCGGCGTGAGCCATCGCCAGCGGCAACAAGGCAAACGGCAAAGCAAGAAGCAAACGGCGCATGGGAGCACTCCAGCAAGAAATATGAATGTTTTGTTATGTGATCTTATAACAAGTGTTGCGAGAGTTTGCCCGTGTGCTTGGCGTTACGCAAGACGCATGGGAGCATGGCTTCATGAAATTTCAGGAGCACAACGATGGTGCGCATTCGCGGAACGATAGGTGACTGGCCGGTCGATTTGACGGTGGAGCTGGATGATAGCGATTGGGCGAAGCTGGGTGCGCAGTTGCCTGTGGGTGATGCGCCGGCCGCTGCGCCACCTGCCAAGCCCGCGAGTCAGGACGATGCGGTATGGGAAACGACCAAAGACTTGCTGCGCAAGGCTGGCCAGATGACCGGGCCTGAACTGCTGGGCCAGCTTGAAGCGCTGACCGGCAGTACGGGCGCAGGCAAGCGCTTGTTGGTGCGCCTGCGTCATTGTGCCGAGGTCAAGGTGATCAGCGGTGCAGACTCACCGATCTATAGCTGGGTTGACGGGGCGTAACAAAAACCCTGTAGCAGCTGCCGCCGAACGCAGCCTCGTTCCCTCGGCAACTGCTACAGAGATGTATCGGCGTTTAGTACAGCGCAGCAAACAGTTTGCGGCGGTACGTGGTGACCAGCGGGTGATCGTTGCCCAGCAGGTCGAACACTTGCAGCAACGTCTTGTGGGTGATGCCTTCGTTATAGCTGCGGTTGCGGGTAAACAACTTCAGCAAGCCGTCCAGAGCCCCTTCATATTGCTGGCGCGACAATTGCTGAATCGCCAGTTGGTACGCCGCTTCATCGTCCTGCGGGTTTTGCGCCACGCGGGTTTTCAAATCGGCAACATCCGGCAAGTCTGCCGCCTGACGCAAAAACGTCAGCTGAGCCTTGGCTCCTGCCAGTTCGGCTTTGTGCTCGTCGCTTTTGACGGCATCCAGCACGGCCTGCGCTTCAGTCAACTCACCGCGCTCGGCCAGGCAACGGCCGTACAGGATCAGTGCCTTGGCGTTGCTGTTGTCTTCGGTCAGGATACTTTTGAGCAGGGCTTCGGCATCGGCAAAACGGCTTTCGGCAAATAGCGCCTGGGCCTGTACCAGCGGGTCTTCTACCTCAGGTTCAGGCATGACCACGTGGGGGGCGAGCATGGCGCGGATCGCCGATTCAGGCTGTGCTTCCTGGAACCCGTCGACCACCTTGCCGTCCTTGAACAGCACGACCGTGGGTAAAGTCTGAATGCCGATACGGCCCACAATGTCCTGCTCGACATCGCAATTGACCTTGGCCAGCAGCAACTCGCCCTGATAGTCCTCGGCGATTTGTTCCAGGATCGGCAGCATCACCTTGCAGGGCGCGCACCACTCGGCCCAGAAATCCACCAGCACGGGCTGCTCGAAAGACGCCTGTACAACCAGTTTGTCGAAGTCAGCGGAGGTTACGTCGAAGCTGAAAGAGGGCGTAGGCTGATTCATTATGTGTCTCGAAGCAGGTAAATGAGGGCAACTATAAAGGCTGGACGCGAGCGCTGAAAGGCGTTGGTTCGCGTTGCGCGTGATACAGGCTGACGTTGCGAAATTCGTGGGGTTCGGCCAGATCGGGCAAGGTCAGTGCCTTGAGCATTTCCAGCTGCCGATACAGCGGATGCCTGAAGTCACGCACCCGGGAATCAGCGACCAGCGCCTGTTGGCCGCGGGCGAGGAAGTGATCCAGCAGCGGCAGGTTTTCGCGGTCATACAGCACGTCAGCCACCAGGATCAGGTCAAACCGGTCGGCCTCGGCAAAAAAGTCCCTGGAATAGCCGAGCTCCACATCATTGAGTTGCGCATTTGCCCGGCATGCTGCCAGCGCCAGCGGGTCAAGGTCGCAGGCCACGACTTCCAGCGCCCCGGCCCGGGCAGCAGCAATCCCCGCGACGCCGGAGCCAGCACCAAAATCCAGCACGCGCTTGCCTTTGACCCAGTGCGGCCGATCGGCCAGAAAGCGCGCCAACGCCAACCCGCTGGCCCAGCAAAACGCCCAATAGGGCGGCTCGTAGAGAATGCGCCGGGTTTCGTCAGGGGTGAAGGCGCGATCCATATTGTGCGCATCGATCAACCAGAGCTTGAGCGCGGTGTCCGGCAAGTCGGTGATGACCAGTTGCGCATCACCCAATAACTCGCCTAGCGACTGCTGCAGGTCTAGCGGTGTGTTCATGGCGCTTTGACGAGTGCCAGGGTCCCCAGCGCCTGCGTAGTGGGCTGGCTGATAATCCGTGAAGGCAGGTGCAGGATCAGTTGCCCGGACTGGCTGGCGCGTCCGCGCAGTTCGACCCGCGCACCGGCGGGGAAGGCCTCGGGGTTGAATCGCAGCTTGAATGGCAGGGCCTGGTTGTTGCCGATGATTTTGCTGCTGGCCATCAGTCCTTGGGGGCGTCCGCGGTCGTCGACGATCAGTATGGCCAGCTCAACCTCGGCGCCTGCCGGCACGCCAGTCAGTACGCCACTCAACTCGCGCTGATACGCCGGTAGCGGGCCAAGGTCAGCCGGGGCGTCGGTTTTTGGCTGCGTCAGCACTTGGGGCTGTGCCGATTTGGGTGGCTCACTGCTACAAGCCACCAGCAAACTGGCAAGGCACAGCAAAACAAGCGTTCGTAGCGGCATACACGGCTCCAGCAGCAGGTCAGTCGATGTAACAGATGGTGTAAAACATAGTAGCCCGTCTGTATACCGTAAAGCCTATGGCTTGTCTTGCCAGTGGGATGCGCTAACATGGCGCTCCCCATTTTTGTTGGCTGCCACCATGCACTGTCCCTTCTGCGGTGCCAACGACACTAAAGTCATCGACTCGCGTCTGGTCGCCGAGGGCGACCAGGTGCGTCGCCGGCGCGAATGCCTGGCCTGTGGTGAGCGTTTCACCACCTTTGAAACAGCCGAGTTGGTGTTACCCCGTCTGATCAAGCAAGACGGCAGTCGTCAGCCCTTCGACGAAGATAAGCTGCGCGCCGGCATGCAGCGTGCGCTGGAAAAGCGCCCGGTGAGTGTCGAGCGCCTTGAAGCCGCCCTTGCCCGAATCAAGCACAAGCTACGCGCCACCGGCGAACGTGAAGTCAAATCGCTGGTTGTTGGTGAACTGGTCATGGGCGAGCTGCAAAAGCTCGACGAAGTGGCCTATATCCGCTTTGCCTCGGTCTATCGACGCTTCCAGGACTTGAACGAGTTCCGCGAAGAGATCGACCGACTTGCCCGTGAGCCTTCCAAAGAATGACCCAGTCCCCTGAACAATCGATTTTAGACATCCATTACATGGCCCGCGCCATCGAGTTGGCGCGCAACGGTTTGTACACCACCCATCCCAACCCGCGTGTCGGTTGCGTGATCGTGCGTGACGGGCAGATCGTTGGCGAAGGCTGGCATGTGCGCACCGGCGAGCCCCATGCCGAAGTCCACGCCCTGCGCGCAGCGGGCGAGCTGGCCCGTGGCGCCACGGCCTATGTCACCCTTGAGCCGTGCAGCCATCACGGCCACACCCCGCCGTGCGCCGAAGGCCTGATCACGGCTGGCGTGGCGCGTGTGGTTGCGGCCATGCAGGACCCCAATCCGGAAGTCGCCGGGCGCGGCCTCAAGCGTCTGGCCGACGCCGGGATTGAAGTGCTCAGCGGTGTGCTGGAAGCCGATGCCCGGGCGCTGAACCCGGGCTTCCTGAAGCGCATGGAACATGGCCTGCCGTTTGTGCGGGTCAAGCTGGCGATGAGCCTTGATGGTCGCACCGCGATGGCCAATGGCGAAAGCCAGTGGATCACCGGTCCCGAGGCGCGCTCTGCGGTACAGCGTCTGCGGGCCCAGGCCAGCGTCGTACTGACCGGTGCCGATACGGTTCTGGCCGACGGCGCGCGCCTGACCGTGCGTGGCCCCGAGCTGGGTCTGAGCCCTGAGCTGACGGCATTGGCGCTCAGCCGGCCGCCGCTGCGGGTACTGATCGACGGGCGTTTGCGGGTGCCGCTGGATGCGCCGTTTTTCAAGGCTGGCCCGGCGCTGGTCGCCACCTGCGTGCCACCTGCCGAGCAGTACCGCACGGGGCCCGAATGCCTGGTGATCCACGGTGCCAACGGCCAGGTTGATCTGCGCAAATTGCTGGTTGCGCTGGCGGCACGCGGCGTCAACGAAGTGCTGGTCGAGGCCGGTCCGCGCCTGGCCGGGGCATTTGCCGATCAAGGCCTGGTCGATGAGTACCAGATCTTCGTCGCGGCCAAGTTCTTGGGCTCCACAGCCCGGCCACTGCTTGAGCTGCCGTTGACCCACATGAGCGAAGCACCATTGCTCAAAATCACTGAAATGCGCGCGGTGGGCGATGACTGGCGAGTCACCGCCATTCCCGTGCCGCCAGCGAGCGTATAATTCTCGGTCTTCGTTTTACGCAGGCTTTGTTCTCAAGGGGAACGCCATGTTTACCGGCATCATCGAATCCATCGGCAGCATCCGTGCATTGACCCCCAAGGGCGGTGATGTGCGAGTTTCCATCGACACCGGCAAGCTCGACCTGAGCGATGTCAAACTCGGCGACAGCATCGCGATCAATGGCGTGTGCCTGACCGCCGTTGAACTGCCGGGCAACGGCTTTGCGGCTGACGTCAGCCGCGAAACCCTGGACTGCACCGCGTTCAACGACCTGAAAAGCGGCAGCCGGGTCAACCTGGAAAAAGCCCTGACGCCGACCACGCGCCTGGGTGGTCATCTGGTGAGCGGTCACGTTGATGGCGTGGGTGAAGTGATCTCCCGTGAAGAGAACGCCCGTGCCATCGAGTTTCGTATCCGTGCGCCCAAGGAACTGGCCAAGTACATCGCCCACAAAGGCTCGATCACGGTCGACGGCACCAGCCTGACCGTGAACTCGGTCAATGGCGCCGAGTTCTCCCTGACCATCATTCCGCACACCCTGAGCGAAACCATCATGGACGACTACCGTCCGGGTCGCCGGGTCAACCTCGAAGTCGATTTGCTGGCGCGTTACCTTGAGCGTCTGCTGCTGGGCGACAAAGCCGCCGAGCCGACCTCGGGTGGCATCAGCGAAAGTTTTCTGGCCGCCAACGGCTACCTAAAATCCTGACTTAAGGGGGTGCCGCGTGGCGCTCAACAGCATCGAAGAACTGGTTGAAGACATCCGCCAAGGCAAGATGGTCATCCTCATGGATGACGAAGACCGCGAGAACGAAGGCGACCTGATCATGGCCGCCGAGTGCTGCAAGGCCGAGCACATCAACTTCATGGCGCGCTTCGCCCGTGGGCTGATCTGCATGCCGATGAGCCGCGAGCGCTGCGAACTGCTCAAGCTGCCATTGATGGCGCCGCGCAATGGCTCCGGCTTTGGCACCAAGTTCACCGTATCGATCGAAGCGGCTACCGGCGTGACCACCGGCATTTCCGCCGCTGACCGCGCGCGCACCGTGCAAGCGGCTGCGGCCAGGGACGCCAAGGCCGAAGATATCGTCAGCCCTGGCCACATCTTCCCGCTGATGGCCCAGGCGGGCGGCACCCTGGCCCGCGCCGGTCACACCGAGGCGGCCTGCGACCTGGCGCGCATGGCCGGTTTCGAGCCAAGCGGCGTGATCTGCGAAGTGATGAACGATGACGGCACCATGGCTCGTCGTCCGGAACTGGAGACCTTTGCGGCCGAACACGGCATCAAGATCGGCACCATTGCCGACCTGATTCACTACCGGATGATCCATGAACGTACCGTTCAGCGGATTGCCGAGCAACCACTGGACAGCGAACTGGGCCAATTCAATTTGGTGACCTATCGTGATTCAGTCGAAGGCGATGTGCACATGGCCCTGACCCTGGGCAAGATTTGCGCCGAAGAACCGACCTTGGTTCGGGTGCATAACATGGACCCGCTGCGTGACCTGCTGATGGTCAAACAGCCGGGCCGCTGGAGCTTGCGCGCCGCCATGACCGCGGTAGCAGAGGCGGGCAGTGGTGTGGTGCTGTTGTTGGGGCATCCGCTGGATGGCGACGTACTGCTGGCCAATATCCGCGAAACCGCGGACCACGCGCCGGTGAAAAAACAGACCACCTACAGCATCGTCGGTGCCGGTTCGCAGATCCTTCGTGACCTGGGCGTGCGCAAAATGCGCCTCATGAGTTCACCAATGAAGTTCAATGCCATATCCGGTTTCGATCTGGAAGTTGTAGAATACGTGCCCTCCGAATAAAGACCGGTCGTGTCCTGTCTGAAATTCGTGGCCCAATATCCTTAAAGAATGCACGCGAGTGCGTTCTGGCTCTTTAATACGAGACATACCGAATGACCCTGAAGACCATCGAAGGTACCTTCATCGCCCCCAAAGGGCGCTACGCTCTGGTAGTTGGCCGTTTCAACAGCTTTGTTGTCGAAAGCCTGGTGAGTGGTGCCGTTGATGCCCTGGTTCGCCACGGTGTGAACGAAAGCGACATCACCATCATTCGTGCGCCGGGTGCGTTCGAAATCCCGCTGGTTGCGCAAAAAGTTGCCCAGCGCAACGAGTTCGCCGCCATCATCGCCCTGGGCGCCGTGATTCGTGGCGGTACTCCGCACTTCGAATACGTTGCTGGCGAATGCACCAAGGGCTTGTCCCAGGTGTCCATGCAGTTCGGCGTACCGGTAGCATTCGGTGTACTGACTGTTGATTCGATCGAGCAAGCCATCGAGCGTTCCGGCACCAAAGCCGGCAACAAAGGCGCTGAAGCTGCCTTGTCCGCCCTTGAAATGGTCAGCCTGTTGGCACAGTTGGAGGCCAAGTGATTTCCGACGAAAGCGATCGTTTCAACCCGCGCGATCCAAAACCTGCGGACGCTGGCAAACCCTCCAAGAGCGCCAAGCGCCGTGAAGCGCGTCAACTCGCGACTCAGGCCCTGTACCAATGGCACATGGCCAAGCAGTCGTTGAACGAGATCGAAGCGCAGTTTCGCGTCGATAACGACTTCACCGACGTTGACGCCGCTTACTTCCGTGAAATCCTGCACGGCGTACCTGCGCACAAAGGCGAGATTGATGCTGCGCTGATTCCGTGCCTGGACATCACCATCGAAGAACTCGACCCGGTTGAGCTGTCCGTTCTGCGCCTGTCCACCTGGGAGCTGATCAAGCGTGTCGACGTGCCTTACCGCGTTGTGATCAACGAAGGTATCGAGCTGGCTAAAGTGTTCGGTTCCACCGACGGCCACAAGTTCGTCAACGGTGTGCTCGACAAACTGGCGCCACGCTTGCGTGAAGCTGAAGTAAAGGCTTACAAGCGCTAAACGGCGCTGTCGGCCATGGGCGAGTTTGAGCTGATCCGCAACTTCTTCGCTGCCGCGCCCTGTGCGCAGCGCGGCGAGGGTGTTGCCCTGGGGATTGGCGACGACTGCGCCCTGCTGGATGTTCCCTTCGGGGAACAGCTGGCAATTTCCACCGACACCCTGGTAGCCGGGGTGCACTTCGCAGATCCTTGCGACCCTTTCTTGCTCGGTCAGCGTTCGCTGGCGGTGGCGGCCAGCGATTTGGCGGCCATGGGCGCAACACCCCTCGCCTTTACCCTTGCCCTGACCTTGCCGACGGTTGAAGCCGATTGGTTAGAGGCGTATGCCCGCGGATTAAACATGATGGCCCAAGCCTGTGGCCTGCGCCTGATTGGCGGCGACACCACGCGCGGCCCGTTATGCCTGACGCTCACGGTGTTCGGCCGGGTACCCAGCGGCCAGGCCCTGACCCGCAGCGGTGCCCGACCCGGCGACCTGTTGTGTGTGGGCGGTGAGCTGGGCAATGGGGCTGGCGCGTTGCCGCTGGTGTTGGGGCAGCGTATCGCCGAGCCGATCATCAGCGAGCCGTTGCTGGCCCATTACTGGTCGCCGCAGCCGCAGTTGGCGCTGGGTCAGGCATTGCGCGGCAAAGCCACTTCGGCATTGGACATCTCCGATGGCCTGCTCGCCGACTGTGGCCATATTGCCTTGGCGTCACAGGCGGGTCTGGTGATTGAGCTGGACCGGGTGCCCGTGTCTTTGGCGCTGGAAGAGTTCCTGGGCGATAGCGGTGCGCAGCAAGCGGCGTTGAGTGGGGGTGACGATTATGTTCTGGCGTTCACCTTGCCCGCGCTTGAACTGCCGACGTTGCTGGCCGATGGCTGGCCGATCCATGTGATTGGTCGCGTGGTCGAAGGGCAGGGCGTGACTCTGCTGGATACGGATGGCTCAGACATCACCCCTGCAGTGCGCGGATATCAGCATTTTCATGCTTGACCCTGTGGGAGCGGGCTTGCTCGCGATGACATCACCACGTTCAGCCTGATACACCCCATCGCCTGTTTCGCGAGCAAATCCGCTCCCACAGGTACTGTGTGTGCCACAAGTCATCAAACTTTTAGATATTTATCCTCGGTAATTCAGCCTAAGCGTCTGTTGGAACCTCCTGTTACAATGCCGCCTCTGCGAATTTCCAGTCCTCAAACTGATCAGGAGCACACGGTGCCCGTCGTTTTCGTTGCCGCTTGCAAGTTGCCTACCCCCTTTGCCGAATTCACCATGCATGGCTTCCTTGAGAAAACCACGGGCCGTGAACACGTTGTGCTCAGTTTGGGCGACGTGGCCGATGGTGCTCCGGTGTTGGGGCGGGTTCATTCTGAATGCCTGACGGGTGATGCCCTGTTCAGCCAGCGCTGTGACTGCGGTTCTCAGCTCGAAGCGGCCTTGCAGGCCATTGCCCGCGAAGGGCGTGGAGTGCTGTTGTACCTGCGCCAGGAAGGCCGTGGCATTGGTTTGTTGAATAAAATCCGTGCCTACGAGCTGCAAGATGGAGGCGCCGATACCGTTGAAGCCAACGAGCGTCTTGGCTTTGCTGCCGACCAGCGCGATTACGCCATCTGCCTGCCGATGCTTGAGCATGTAGGTGTGCAGTCGTTGCGTTTGATGACCAACAATCCGCGCAAGGTCAAAGCCTTGACCGATATGGGTATCACCGTGGCAGAGCGTGTTCCGCTGCACACGGGGCACAACCCGCACAACAAACTGTATCTGGCGACCAAGGCCAACAAGCTCGGTCACATGATGGGCAACCAGCATCAAAACGAGGCTGACCCGGCGTGACCCGCGGTCAGCGCCGTCGGCGCCTGAGCTTCAGCTGGTGGCAACAGTTGATACTGACCCTGCTCCCGCTGGTGCTGGCCAACTGGTTTTTTGGCGACTCCGAGCCGCTGTTGCCTGATCTGACGATGCCGTTCTTTATTGCTGGCGTGGCATCCATGTTCGCGACCCTGCGCACGTTCGGGCCATACAAACATGGCCTGATCAACCTGCAAAAAGCCCTCGACACCCCGCAAGAACCGGCGGCCTGGGATGAGCTGGCCCGTGTGCGTCATCGTGCCTTGCTGGCAGCGGGGTTGCCCACCTGGATCGCCGCCCTGGCAGTGTTTGTCGGGCTTGAAGGTGTGCCCCTGTTGCTGCTGGCCTTGTCGACGCTGGTCCTGTTTTACCTTTACCGCATTCCCCGCCAGGTCGGCTGATGCGCGTCTTGCTGGCGGCTCTGCTGCTGAGCGCCAGCATGCCTTCTCTGGCCACCCTCCGTGTGGTCAGCCTTTCACCTTCCTTGTCTGAAATGGTTGTCGAACTGGGCGCTGCCGATGTGCTGGTGGGGCGTCTGGATGCGGGCGAGCCATTACCGGAGCTGGTCAGCGTGCCCTCGGTGGGCCGCTATGGGCAATTGGACATGGAGCGCCTGCTCAGCCTTCAACCCGACCTGCTGTTGCTCTGGCCGGGCAGTGTGGGCATCGCACAGCGCGAACAGCTGCGTAACCTGAAGATTCCGACCTACATTGCTGAGCCCGGTAGCCTCGAACAATTGGCGGATCAGCTTGAAGCCCTGGCCACTGCCCTCGGGCGCCCGGCACGGGGACACCAGTTGGCTGGCCAGTTGCGTCAACGTCTTGCCGGGTTACGGGCGCAGTATCAGAGCGACAAGCCGGTGCGAGTGTTCTATCAGGTGTGGGATCAGCCTCTGCACACCATCGGTGGTGGGCAAATCATCAGTGATGCGCTGGCGGTGTGCGGGGCGAAAAATGTGTTTGACGACCTCAAGCTGCCTGCGCCGCAAGTCAGCATTGAATCCGTTCTGCAGCGCAATCCCGAGGTGATCATTGCCAGCACCCAGGCGCAGCTGGATGCCTGGAAAGCCTGGCCGCAAATTGATGCGGTCAAGCATGGGCGTTTGCTGTTGTTGGCCGACAAAGGCCTGGAACGCCCAAGCGGGCAGATGCTGGAAGCGACCGCCAGATTGTGTGAGCAGTTGATCAAGGCTCTGTAGTCGCTGCCGCAGGTGTCATAACTCGGGGGTCCAGGTGATGGCCAACTGCAAGCTGCGCCGTTCTTCCCGATAGCCGTAGTAGTTGCCGTCATAGCTGTAGAGCGCGCGGGTGAAGCGCTTGTCCAGCAGGTTGTCGACCTTCACATCGAACCGTACTTCTGAACTGGCCTGCCAGTTGCCGCGCAGTCCCAGCACGCCATACCCGCCAATGGGTTGCTTGTTGTCTTCATCGTTGAAGCTGCTGCTCACCGCTTGCCAGCTGGCGCCGACACCCATCTTGTCGAATTGCCGATCCAGATCCAGGCTTAACGTCCGGCGTGCGCGACGGCCCAACGTGTGGCCGGTGCCTTTATCGCGAGGGTCGATGATCGCGATGCCCAGACTGCTCTGCCAGCCGAACCACTCCTGCTGCAAGGCACTTTCGAAACCGGTGATGTGTGCTGCGCCGATGTTCTGCTGGATGAAGTCGGCATCGGCCACAATCGCGTCACGAATCTCGGTACGGTACAGCGAGGTTTCCAGGCGGCTGGTTTCACTCAGCTGGCTGCGCCACTGCAATTCGTAACTCTTGGAATGTTCCGGTTTGAGATTCGGGTTGCCGAATTGTGGGTAGTACAAATCATTGAACGTAGGTGCGCGAAACCCTTCGCTGTAAGACAGCAGCACATCATTGTCGGCGTTGAGCGGTACAGTCAGGCTGGCGCTCCAGGTGTTGTGGCTGCCGAATTGCTGGTTCTGGTCGTGACGCAGGCCCAGCTCGGTCGAAAAGTAATCACCGTGGAAGCGGTGCTGGATAAAGGCGGCGCGGTTCCAGCGACTGTCCTCGTCGAAAACAGTACTGCTGCGCACGCGGTCTTCATAGGTGTCTGCGCCCAGGATCAGGGTGTTTTGATCGTCCAGCGTCAGGTTGTTTTGCCAGTTCAGCGAGTCGCGATAGGTATTGAAGCTGTAGAGGTCCGGGCTGAGCTTGTCCCGGGTTTTTTCACGGTTCTCGCTGTGGCCCAGCTCCAGGCGTGAATTCCAGCGCTCGGCGAGTTGGGCGTCGATAAAACTGGCGACGCTGCTGATATCGAAGTCGCTGTAAAGTTGCTGGCCGCTGACGGTCATGGTGCTCGGGTCCCAGCGCCCGAACGAGTTGTCGAGTTCGGTCTTGCCGATGTTCTTCATCGCTGTCAATCCGACCTCAAGGTCTTCGCTCAGGTAGTGGCTCAGATTCAGGCTGAGTGACTTGTTGCGATAAGCATCATGGTCGTTGTCGCTGGGGAAGGACTCGTGAGTACGGTTGATCCCCGCGGTCTGTTCGAGACTGGCGCTCAAGTTGTAGCGTGTTTGCGCATCACCACCGGATATCCCGACGCTGTTGTCTGAGCTGCCATAGCTGCCCATCGCGCTGCGGACTCGAAGCTGCGGGGCCTGATTGGCGCCACGGCGAGTGAAAATCTGAATCACCCCGCCGATCGCATCACTGCCGTAGATCACTGATCGCGATCCGCGCAGCACTTCCACGCGTTCGATCTGATCGATATTCAGGTACTGCAAGTTGCTGTCGGCCGAAGTGGCATTGGCCATGCGTTGGCCGTCCACCAGCACCAGGCTTTGTGCCGACTTGGTGCCGCGAATATAAATCCCCGGCAAACCGCCGCGCCCGCCGCTGCGCGCCACTTGAACACCCGGTACCCGGCCCAGCAGGTCGGTCAGGCTGGTGGGTTGCAGGCGGTCGATATCTTCACGGGTGAACACGCTGTTGGCGCTGCTGCTGTCGGAGCGCGCTTCAACCTGACGATTGCCGGTGATCAGTGTTTGCGGGAGTTTGAGCGCGTCTTCGCGCTCGGCGGCGTTGGCCAGCAACGGGCTGCTGAGGATTAAAACCAGACGAAGGTGTTTCATGGGCTCTCGGTATCAAACCTGTAGCCGCTGCCGCAGGCTGCGATAAGGTCCGCAGGACCTTCGCTATGTAAAGCGCGATCCCTTCGGGCTCGATCGCAGCCCGAAGGCAGCGGCTACAGGTACAGGTTGGTCAGAGACCCAGCAATGCCATGCGCTGGCGCACCGAGGCCTCAATGCCTGGCGTATCCAGGCCGCACTCGGCCAGCATCTGGCTCGGTTTGGCGTGCTCAACGTAGATGTCCGGCAGGCCCAGGTGCAGGACTGACTTGAGCACGTTTTCACGGGCCAGGAACTCGCTGACACCCGCACCGGCGCCACCCATGATGGCGTTTTCTTCGATGGTCACCAGCAGCTCATGGCTATCAGCCATTTCGCGTACCAGTGCTTCATCCATCGGTTTGACGAAGCGCATATCGACCACGGTGGCGTCGATTTTTTCTGCCACGAGCAAGGCTTCGGCCAGTTGCACGCCAAAAACCAGCATGGCGACCTTGGAGCCCTGGCGACGAATCACGCCTTTGCCGATTTCCAGCGGCTCAAGGTTTTTTTCGATGGGAGCGTTCGGGCCGGTCCCGCGCGGGTAGCGCACGGCCGCCGGGCCGTTGTACAGATGGCCGGTGGTGAGCATCTTGCGCAGTTCGTTCTCGTCGCTCGGGGTCATGATGACCATGCCCGGGATGCAACGCAGGAACGACAGGTCGAAGCTGCCTGCGTGGGTCGGGCCGTCTTCGCCCACCAGGCCTGCACGGTCGATGGCGAACAGTACGTCCAGATTCTGTACGGCGACGTCATGCACCAACTGGTCGTAACCGCGCTGCAGGAATGTCGAATAAATAGCCACGACAGGCTTGGCGCCTTCGCAGGCCATGCCGGCAGCGAACGTCACGGCGTGCTGTTCGGCAATCGCCACGTCGAAATAACGCTTGGGGAAACGTTCGCTGAAAGCGATCAGGTCCGAGCCTTCTTTCATGGCCGGAGTGATGCCCATCAAGCGTTCATCGGCGGCGGCCATGTCGCACAGCCACTCGCCAAAGACGGCCGAGTACTTCGGCCCGCTCGCAACTTTTGGCGCCGCTTTCGGGGCGTTCAGCGGTTCAAGCTTGGTGATGGCGTGATAGCCGATCGGGTCAGCTTCGGCGGGAGCAAAACCTTTGCCTTTCTTGGTGACGATATGCAGGAACTGCGGACCTTTGAGGTCGCGCATATTGCGCAGCGTCGCGATCAGGGTCGGCAGGTCGTGGCCATCGATAGGGCCGATGTAGTTCCAGCCCAGCTCTTCAAACAGCGTGCCGGGTACCAACATGCCCTTGGCATATTCTTCGGTACGGCGAGCGATTTCCCACGCGCCAGGCAGACGCGAGAGCACCTTTTTGCTGCCTTCGCGCATGCTGGCGTAAGTGCGGCTCGACAGGATCTTGGCCAGGTAGTTGGACAACCCCCCCACATTGCGCGAAATCGACATGTCGTTGTCGTTGAGGATCACCAACATGTTGGCATCCACTTCCGGCGCGTGGTTCAGGGCTTCAAAGGCCATGCCGGCGGTCAGCGCTCCGTCACCGATCACGGCGATCGCCTTGCGGTCGCTGTTCTGCAGGCGGGCGGCAATGGCCATGCCCAGCGCTGCGCTGATCGAGGTGCTGGAGTGGCCAACGCCAAAAGTGTCGTACTCGCTCTCGGAGCGACGCGGGAAAGCGGCTACGCCGTCTTTCTGGCGCAAGGACGCCATTTGCTCGCGACGGCCCGTGAGGATTTTGTGCGGATACGCCTGATGACCCACATCCCACACCAGTCGGTCGTCCGGGGTGTCGAACACGTAGTGCAACGCAATGGTCAGCTCAATGACACCCAGGCCGGCACCGAAATGCCCGCCCGTCTGGCCGACGGTATAGAGCAATTCCAGGCGCAACTCATCGGCCAGGGTTTCCAGCTCGGCTTCGGCCAGGCGGCGCAGGCCCGCAGGCGTGCCTGCCCGGTCGAGCAGGGGCGTAGTCGGACGGTTGCGGGGAATCTCTTGAAACGTCGTTGGCATCAGGCGAATCGTTATAGGTATAAGAAGAGGCGGCAGTTTACCTTAAGGAACGTAAGCTGCCCACGCAGTCTGGCACTCGTTAGTAAGACCTTGGCATTAGAGCTGTCAGAAATAATTACCGAGTGTGACGATTAATGGCGGCGCTCAACGATATATCGCGCCAGTTCACGCAGCGGTTCGGCGCCTGCATCAAAATGCCGCAGGGCGTTGAGTGCCTGGTCGCGCAGATCCAGTGCATAGCCTTTGGCCTGCTCCAGACCCATCAGCGCCGGGTAGGTCGGTTTGTCGCGTGCAATATCGGCGCCCTGGCGTTTGCCCAACGTCGCGGTATCGCTTTCAACATCCAGAATGTCGTCCTGAACCTGAAACGCCAGACCAATGGCTCGCGAGTAAATGTTCAGTGCCTGAAGATTTTCGGCAGTCGCGTTGCTGCTGGCCAGGGCGCCCAGTTGCACACTGGCTTCGATCAGGGCCCCGGTCTTGTGCCGATGCATGTTTTCCAGCGCCGCCTGATCGAGCTTCATGCCTACAGAACCGAGGTCAATGGCTTGGCCGCCGACCATGCCCGCCGGGCCTGCAGCCTGTGCGAGGGCAGTCACCATGCGCAAGCGCGTTTCAGCATCCAGGGTGTTGAGTCGGGGGTCTAGCAGGGCGCTGAACGCAAGGCTTTGCAAACCGTCGCCGGCCAGAATGGCGCAGGCTTCATCGAAGGCCTTGTGGGTGGTGGGCTGGCCGCGTCGCAGATCGTCATCATCCATTGCGGGCAAATCATCATGCACCAGCGAATAGGCGTGGATCAGTTCGACGGCACACGCCGCGCCATTGGCTTGCTCGGGGGCGCTGCCCAGGGCCTGGCAAGCGGCATAGGCCAGTAGCGGGCGAACGCGCTTGCCGCCATTCATGACGCTGTAGCGCATGGCCTCGTAAAGACGGGCCAGCTCAGGAGCCGGAGCAACAAGCAAACATTCAAGCGCCGCATTGACGCGGGCCTGGCTGCTGATCTGGTAAGCATCAATCATTCGGACTGTTCCGCATCAAAAGGCTCTTGTGCCAACTCACCATCACGCTCAAGCAGGATCTGGACTTTCTGCTCGGCCTGGGCCAATGCGCCCTGGCAGTCACGGGTCAGGCGGATGCCTTGTTCGAAGGCAGTCAGAGAATCTTCCAGCGACAGCTCGCCATTTTCCAGACGCTCGACCAGTGTTTGCAGGTCAGAGAGCGACTGTTCGAAATCCGGTGAAGCTTTTTTGCGGGCCATGGCGGCATTCTCGGTAGGCGTTAAAACCGGCCGACACTAGCAGACAGCGGGTTTTGGGGCAAATCGGGGGCGGCTTGCCCCCGGTTCAATTTGACCGATAAAACCCGGAAAACCGGCATGGCGACCCATTAGTCGCGCATGTACCCACCGTCCACGTCCATGATTTCGCCGCTCACAAAACTGGCCGCATCCGACGCCAGGAAACACACTGCTGCGGCAATGTCCCGCGGTGTTCCGGCACGTCCCAGGGGCATGTCTGCCAGCACCCTGGCCCGTGCTTCAGGGCTCAGTGCACTGGTCATGTCGGTATCGGTCAAGGCCGGGGAAACGGCATTGGCGGTGATATTGAACGGCCCGGCTTCACGTGCCAGGCCTTTGGTCAGTGCAATCACGCCCCCTTTGGCGGCGGCGTAGCAGCTGTTGCCCAGCAGCCCGCCACCACGTTTTCCGGCGACAGAGGCTATGTTGATGATTCGTCCCGACCGCCGGGCCATCATGCCTGGCAATACCGCCTTGGCGCAGTAGAAAACACTGTTCAGGTCGATGGCCATGACCCGTTTCCACTCGGCTGCACTCACCTGCAGCAGGGGCAAGGTCGAGACGATCCCGGCATTGTTGACCAGGATATCGACGCTGCCCAAGACCCGTTCAACCTGGCTGACCATTGCCTCCACCTGCTGTTCGTCGGCCACGTCGACCCCCAGCCCGATGGCATGGATGCCCAGTTCGCCCAGTTGGGCAACGGCACGCTCGGCGGCGCTGTGGTCGAGGTCGCAGATCGCGACCCTTGCTCCGCATTGGCCAAGGGCGACGGCGATGGCATACCCGATCCCGCGGGCAGACCCGGTGACCAGTGCGTTACGGCCCTCCAGCGAAAGGCTGATCGGCGCAAAATTGGCGGGAGCATTCATTATTATTATCCTTTGGTCTGGGCGCATGTCGGCCTTCCCCCTTGATGGAGAATGGCCGGCTCCGGTTATGTCAGTCGGTTAAGTCAGTCGGTGAAAGCAGTCAGGAAGGGGCGTAGCGGCCCAGTGCCAACTGGTCTTTGAGCGGGGCAATGTTCAGCCGCCGAAGCACGCGATACAGCGAAGGTCGGCAGATGCCCAGCGCCCGCGCCGCAGCCGTCATGTTCCAGCGGCAGTCGACGAGTACGCCCAGTACATCTTCGCGCTCACCCAGTGGGGGCGCGGGGATTCTGCCCAGGCGAATCGGTGTGACGTTGTGCGGGTGTGCACGGGACGGTTGCGCAGGCTGCTCTCCCGTTTGTGCCAGAAAATCCGCAGGCAGATCACAGCGCTGGATGCGCGCGCCTTCCATGACGGCACAGGCATAGCGAATGACGGCCCGCATCTGGCGCAGGTTGCCAGGCCAGGCATGCCCGAGGAGCAAGGTCCAGACATCGTTGGCTATCATCTGGCGCGGATCGCAGCCGGGGATCTCGGTGGCGACCATTCGGCACACCAACTCAGCACGGTCAGTGCGATCGCGCAGCGGCGGCAATTGCACCACGCCCGTGGCAATGCGATAGAACAGGTCTTCGCGAAAGCTGCCGTTCTCCACCAGTTGCGTAAGGGACTGGTGGGTCGCACAGATCAGCGCGAAATTCACCGGCACACTGCGCTCGGCACCCAAGGGGGTGATCTCGCGTTCGGCGATCACGCGTAAAAGGCGGGTCTGCTGCTCGAATGGCATGTCCCCGATTTCATCGAGGAACAAGGTGCCGCCGTCTGCCTGCGCGACCTTGCCTTTTTTGCCCCCCGGCAGGGCGCCGGAAAACGCGCCACGGGAATAACCGAACAGCTCGCTTTCGATCAGGGTTTCGGGGATGGACGCGCAATTGAGGGCAACCATCGGCGCGGCATGGCGCCGGCTGTGTTCGTGCAGCGCACGGGCCAGCACTTCTTTACCCGTCCCTGTTTCGCCCTGGATGAGCACGGCAATGCCGCGTTCCATCAGGAGCAATGCGCGGCGAAAAGCCTGACGCACTTGCGGATCAGTGTCGTGGGAAATGTCGCATTCAGGGTGGACAGCAGTTGTACGGTCTTGGGTAAACGAAGGTTGTTCGTATACGGAAGGCATCAGCGTCACCTTTTATTATTGTATAGCTTGTGACTATGTCGACTCGCCGCACTTGTGATACAGCCGTCGATATGGCGTTAAATGACAGTAACGAGGCGCACCGATATTTTCCAATCCATAATAAATCATCCATTGATACCTTTGAGAGCATCATGATCGAGCTCCGTCACTTGAACTATTTCCGCACGCTCGCCGAAACACTGCATTTTGGTCGCGCCGCAGAACGCCTGCATATTTCGCAGCCGCCACTGTCGCGGCAAATTGCCATGTTGGAGGAGGAACTCGGGGTAAAGCTCTTTGATCGATCGAGTCGACGGGTAGAGCTGACGGAGGCTGGTCAGCGCTTTTACCTGGATACCGCCACGGTGCTGGCTGCGTTCGAACAGGCCAAGCGCAACGCCCTGGCTGCGGCGCGGGGCGCTGCGGGGGAGCTGTCAGTGGGCTTCATGATGTCAACGGCCTACAGCGTTACCCCGGCGATTACCCGGCGCTACGCGGCGCAGTTTCCCCAGGTCAGCCTCAAGCTCACCGAGACCTTGCCCCTGGACCTGGCCGAGGACATCAGCAGCGGCAACAAAGACGTTGCCATCATGTACCGCCCCCAGGACTGCTCCGGGCTCGAATCCGTGACCCTCTACCGGGAAGAAATGACCGTGGTGCTGCCGCCGGGTCATCGACTCCTCGAACAGGCCATCATCGACCCGAGCGAGCTTGCCGGGGAGACCTTCATCATCGTGCCTCGGCGGATTGCCCCGGCGCTGCACGACATGATCTACAGCTACTGCCTGCAGCACGGTGTTACGCCGAACATCGGACTGGAAATCAATATGCAGCAAACCATCGTCAACCTGGTGGGCGAAGGCCTGGGGATTGCGATCGTGCCGCGCTCGATGCGCAACATGCGCCTGACCACCACCACCTTCAAACCGTTGCGCGCTGCACCGGTGATTGAAGTGGTGGCGGTGTGGAAGGCCGACAATCACAACCCCTGCATCGAGACCTTCATCGAGAGCGCCCGACAATCCTGTGCGCTGGTGTCTTGTGAAGAGGTGGTGAGTTGAGCCGTGGTTGCTGACGGGCGCGCACCTCGACCGGTCGCAAACCCCTGAGCCCGTACACGGATCTGAAGTGACAGCTGTCTCCCTGAGTGTCTCCCGCCTGCGCTCAGGCGACAGTTGCCCCGGCAACCCTAATTCCCCTGCACCCCTTGCTGCATAAGGCCTGCGCCAACTTGGCCGGGCTTTGGCACCGCTCTTGCTATCGACCTTGCAAACACAATTAATGCAAGGAACACCTTATGCGATCGCCTGTTATTACTGGCTGGTATCACTCGCCATTCGGCAAGTTCGACCAACTCGACCCTGAACTCATGATGGCCGAGGCCGCGTTGGGCGCGCTGGGGCACGCTGATATCGCGCCGGAGCAGATCGACTCCGTTCACGTCGGCCATTTCAACGCAGGCTTTCTCTACCAGGATTTTCCATCTGCGCTGCTGGCCAATCACATTCCGCAATTGCGCTTCACGCCTTCAGTTCGCGTGGAAAACGCCTGCTCTACCGGCTCCGCTGCCATCCACTCGGCGCTGCAGGCCGTGCTCAGCGGCCAGAGCAAGCACGCCCTGGTGGTGGGCTTCGAAAAGATGAATACGTTGCCCACCGCCGAGGTCGGCAAGATCCTGCTCAAGTGCTGTTACGCCAAGGAAGAAGCCAACATTGAGGGCGGCTTTGCAGGCGTGTTCGGCAACATTGCGCAGAGTTACTTCGACCGTTACGGCGACCAGTCCGATGCGCTGGCGATGATTGCCGCGAAGAACCATGCCAACGGTGTACTGAACCCGTACGCTCACATGCGCCGGGATTTCGGCTATGACTTCTGCCGTCATCCCTCCGAGAAAAACCCGTTTGTGGTCGGGCCACTGAAACGTACCGACTGCTCTCTGATCACCGATGGCTCGGCCGCCCTGGTGATCAGCCGCGAGGATCTGGTGGGCGGTCGCGGTCAAGCCGTGCGCTTCCGTTCTGCGGTGCAAGTCAACGACTACATGCCGCTGTCCAGGCGAGACCCGACGTTCTTCGAAGGCGCAGCCCGCGCCTGGCAGCAGGCCCTGCAAACAGCAGGCCTGAGCCTGGACGACCTGTCGCTGGTCGAGACCCACGACTGCTTCACGGTCGCTGAATTGATGGAATACGAAGCCATGGGCCTGGCCGAGCGCGGCCAGGGGGCGCGTGTCATCGCCGAAGGCATCAGTCGCAAGGACGGGCGCCTGCCGATCAACCCGTCTGGCGGCCTCAAGTCCAAGGGCCACCCGATCGGCGCCACCGGGGTGTCGATGCACGTCATGGCCGCCATGCAGCTCACGGGCCAGGCGGGGGACATGCAACTGCCCACGGCCGATCGCGCCGGCGTGTTCAACATGGGGGGCGCGGCGGTGACCAACTACGTGAGCATCCTGGAGACCGTGCAATGAAAGGTATCGACAACGTCATGAACCTGGGCGAAATGCTCAACCAGATCGCACGTCGCTATCCCGATGCGCCCGGCCTTATCCGGGGTGGACGTGAATACACCTGGAAAGAAATTTCCATGCGGGTCGATAGCGTCGCCGCCGCGTTGCGCGACCGCGGTATCGGTAAGGGCGACAAACTGCTGGTGCATTCGCGCAATAACTTGCCGCTGTTCGAAAGTGCCTGGGTCGCGTTTCGTCTGGGCGCTGTGTGGGTCCCGACCAATGTGCGGATCACCCCGGTGGAGGCGGCTTACCTGGGCAGCTCCAGCGGCGCGGTGGCCATGCTTTACGACGAAGGTCTCGAACATTACGTCGACGCTGTGCGCGAAGCGTCGCCCAGCCTGCAGACGGTCATCGCCATCGGTCAGCCCCGCAGCGGTGAGCTGGGTTACGAGCAGTTGCTGGATGAGGGCCGCGCTTCGTATGCGGCTTTCCGTGCGGCCGAAGTGACGTACCACGACCCGCTGTGGTTCTTCTACACCTCAGGCACCACCGGCCACCCCAAGGCCGGGGTGCTGACCCACGGCCAGATGGCTTTTGTCATTACCAACCACATCGCCGACCTGATGCCCGGCCTGAACCAGCACTCGCGTTCGCTGGTGCTCGCTCCGCTCTCCCACGGCGCCGGTATCCATGCGCTGGTCAATGTCGCCCGAGGGGCTGCCTGCGTCCTGCCGGCCAGCGACAAGCTCGATTGCGATGAGGCCTGGCGCCTGGTGCAGGAGTACCGCGTGGATAACCTGTTCACCGTGCCGACCATCGTCAAAATGCTCACCGAAAGCGATGCCGTCGACCGCTACGACCACAGCAGCCTGCAACACCTGATCTACGCGGGCGCGCCGATGTACCGCGCTGATCAACGCCATGCCCTGAACAAACTGGGCAAGGTCCTGGTGCAGTATTACGGCCTGGGCGAAGTGACCGGCAACATCACCGTACTGCCCGCCGACTGCCATGAAAGTGAAGACTCGCCAGACGCCAAGGTCGGCAGCTGCGGCTACCCTCGAACCGGCATGCAAGTGGCGATTCTCGACGAGGCGGGCAACGAACTGGACACGGGCATAGACGGTGAAATCTGCGTGCGCGGGCCCGCAGTGTTCAGCGGTTACTACAACAACCCGAAGGCCAACGAAAGCTGTTTCAAGTTCGGCTGGTTCCACACGGGTGACCTAGGCCATCTGGATGAACAGGGCTACCTGTTCATCACGGGCCGCGCTTCGGACATGTACATTTCCGGTGGGTCGAACGTGTATCCACGGGAGATCGAAGAGGCCCTGCTCAGCCATCCAGCGGTAACCGAGGCTGCGGTGCTGGGCATGCCCGACGCCAAGTGGGGGGAGTCCGGTTACGCCGTCATCGTCACCACTGCCGAGGTCACGGACGAACAACTGCTTGCCTACCTGGAGCCACGCATTGCGCGCTACAAATGGCCCAAGCGCTTTGTGCGCTGGGCCGAAATGCCCAAGTCCGGCTACGGCAAAATCGTCAAGAAGCAGATCCGTGCGCTGCTCGAAGAACGGCAGGAGGTCGCCTGATGAATGCTCATTTTGCCGAGCGCAGCGGCGTGCGCACGTTCATCCACGCAGGCCCGTCCCTGGCCCCGCGACTGCTTGACCTGGAAGTGCCTGGCAGCGAAGAGATACGCATCGTCCTGCCGCTGGGCAGTAATGTCGGCGCCAGCCTGCTCAAGGTGCTTGAAGGTCGATGCTTCGCCAGTGCCGTGGGTCGCATTGTGTGTGGCGGCGCCGCGCACCTGAGCTATCACCGCATGATCGTCACCGACAAGCCGGAGCGGCCCTATGACTACGGCCAGCCGGTGGTTCTTGAAGGCCATATCACCTTTATCAGCGGCGCCATCACCGTCGGGCGTGATGTCCGGGGGGCTCCATTGCTGCACGGCCATGCCGGGTTTCTGGACAGCTATGGCGATCAGCACGGCGGGCATCTGGTACTGGACAAACTCATCGTGGGCAGCGAGCCCATGACGATCAGTCTTTGCCTGTTCAATCAGGTGGCCTATCAGGTGCAGCCTGACGCTGAAACCCACTTCAACCTGCTTCACCCCGTTCTCCAGGAGGTGTCATGAACGTCGCTGCAGTCCAGGAATCACAAGTTCAGGGCGGCCGACTGGGCCGTCTGGTCATCGCACGCCTCAAGCCCAATGAAGACATCATCGACAGTGCCGAAGCCCTGTGCAAAGAGCACGGAATCCATCTGGCCGTGGTGCGCGGCGGTCTGGGCAGCCTGATTGATGGTCAGCTCAGCTACCAGGGCCGCGAAGGCATGATGAAGATCCCTGTCGAAGGTCCGGGGGTGGAAATCCTCAGCATCAGCGGCGAAATTCTCAGCGGTGAAAGTCGTCTGCAGGCGGTGCTAGCCGATGCGGACGGCAAGCTCTACGCCGGTCGCCTGGAGCGCGGCAAAAACCTCACGTTCATCACGGTCGAGTTGACGCTGCAGGAGTGGCTGCCCGACTGAACCCTCGCAACCCATAACAAGAAAATCGAAACCGCACACACAGGGTTGTCCCGCAGCCCTGTGTTCGCGGCCTTTCGTTCGTATTGCCACGCCCATCAGGAAAACAATAATGAAAAAAACTCCTTTCGTTCGACTGTCCATGCTCGCCACTACGGGGATTGTCCTGTCGCCCTTGGCGTATGCGGACTTCGTCAAGGACAGCAAGGCCACCCTGGGTTTTCGCAACTACTACTTCAACAATGATTACCGTGATCGCGCCGGTCCCGCCGGGCAAAGCAAGACGGCGGAATGGGCTCAGGGGTTCTTCCTCGATTACAAATCCGGCTTCACCGAAGGCACCGTCGGTTTTGGACTGGACGTGCTCGGTTTGCAGGGTGTGCGCCTGGATGGCGGCAAAGGCAATCACCGCGGCAGCTCGATGATCCCTGATGACAGCGATGGCGGTGCGGTGGATGACTGGAGTCGCCTGGGGCTGACCGGGAAGATGCGCTTTTCCCAGACTGAAGCCCGTTACGGAACGCTGCAGCCGAAGTTGCCGATCCTGGTGGCCAACGATGGTCGAGTGCTGCCGCAAACCTTCGAAGGCGGCATGATTACTTCCAAAGAAGTGGACAACCTGACTCTGGTTGGCGGTCGCCTGGAACACGCCACCGGTCGCGGATCAAGCAACCGCTCGGGGTTCGCGGTTGCTGGCGGCACGCAGCAGAGCAATGAGTTCCTGTTTGCCGGTGCCGACTACAAGCTGACCAAGGACCTCACGCTGCAATACTACACATCCCGGCTGGAAGACTATTACGTGCAACATTTTGGCGGGCTGGTGCATGTGCTGCCGTTGGGCGAGGGGCAGTCGCTGACGACTGATCTGCGTTACTTCAAGACTGACGCCGACGGTCGCAACGACTCCGCCTCGGGTCGCGCAGCCGGTTATCGGGTCAGTGGCCTGGGTGATACCGCTGGCAAAATCGACAACGACACCTGGAGTGCGATGTTTACCTATGCCCTTGGGGGCAATTCTTTCCTGCTCGGTTACCAGAGTGTGTCCGACAGCGGCAACTTCGTGCAGCTCAACCAGGGCAATATCAACGAGGGGGCAGCAGGCAGCAGCATTTACCTGTTCACCGATCGCCTGATCACCAGCTTCACCCGGGCAGGTGAGCGTACGGCATTCGGGCAGTACGGCTACAACTTCGCCGGGCTGGGCATGCCGGGGCTGGTGGCGTCCGTGACCTATCTCAAAGGCACTAATATCCGCATGGCGAGCGGTGGCACCGAGAAAGAGTGGGAGCGCGACCTGGCCCTGGATTACGTGGTGCAGACCGGGACCTTCAAGGGCGTCGGGTTCAGCTGGCGTAACGGAACGATGCGCAGTGGCGTGCCCAGCGAATATGCCCAGGATCAGAACCGGGTATCCATCAACTATACCCTGGCGTTGTTCTAGTTCAGAGGGGCTCGGCTGCCAGAGCCCCTTGTTGTTTACCCATCGTTGAAATTTGATCTGCTGAGGACAGGTGTCACTTGTTGCGCTGGCCAGCGAGACAGTTGAGGGAGACACCTGTCACATCGCCCGTCCTACCCTGAGTGCTGTAAGAAATTGAAACACTAGTGAGTAGGATATTTTTCCTAGTGAAAACAGCCAGTTGAATACAAACCTGGTTCCCCTCCACCAGGGCTGCGTCTTTCGTGGCACCTGAATTGCTATAGCTTGCGTATCCAGTGCCTATTTCACGGTCATTGATCCATAAAAATAATAAAGTCAGGAGAACCAAATGAGCGACTTTACTCGCCGCAATTTTCTCAAAACGGCCTCCCTTGCGTCCGCTGCCGTCGCGACCGCAGGGCTTGGCCTTTACAGCGGCAAGAGTGAGGCCGCCGAGTTCAAGCTTAAATTTGCCAACAACCTGCCTATCACCCACTCGATGAATGTGCGGGCACGGGAAATGGCCAAGGCGGTACGCGAAGAAACCAACGGTGCGGTACAGATCCAGGTATTCCCCAGCAGCCAGCTGGGCAGCGACACCGACACCCTGGCGCAGGTGCGCTCTGGCGCCGTCGACATGTTCGCCCTGTCGCCGGTGATTCTCGGCACCCTGGTGCCGTCGGTGCAGATCAGCGCGGTGGGGTTCGCGTTCAAGGATTACGATCAAGTCTGGAGCGCGATGGACGGCGAGCTGGGTGCCCACGTTCGATCTGAAATTGCCAAGACCGATACCCTGTTCGCCTTCGACAAGATCTGGGACAACGGTTTTCGGGTAACCACCACCAGTACCCGGCCGATCGTGACCCCTGACGACCTGAAGGCCATGAAACTGCGCGTGCCGCCCAGCCCGATCATCATGTCGATCTTCCGCGCATTTGAGGCCGCCCCCACCAGCATCAACTTCTCGGAAGTGTATTCGGCGCTGCAGACCCGCATTGTCGAAGGCCAGGAAAATCCCCTGACCCTGGTCTCGTCGGCCAAACTCTACGAAGTGCAAAAATACTGCTCGCTGACCAACCACGTCTGGGATGGTTTCTGGATGCTGGGCAACAATGCCTCGTTCAGCCGCCTGCCTGCGGATTTGCAAGCCATTGTCAGCAAGCACATCAACACTGCCGTCATGTCCCAGCGCAATGACCTCGCCAAGCTTCAAGGCACCATCCGCGAGACTTTGAAACAGCAGGGCCTGGAGTTGGTCGAGTCGCCGCCGGAGCCGTTCCGTGAGCGCCTGCAGTCCGCCAACTACTACGCCGACTGGCACGAAAAGTTCGGCGACGCTGCCTGGGCAATCCTCGAAAAATACTCCGGGAAACTCGCATGATGGGCGCGTCGGTGGCAGTGGCCCCCACTACTTCCATGCGCCTGCCGGCCCGGGCGCTCGTGTTTCTCAATACCTGGTCCATTCATGTGGTCGGAGCGATCACCGTTGCTCTGCTGGTGATCGAGACCTGCGTGTTGCTGGCGGGTGTGATTTCCCGCTACGTGATGCACAACCCGTTGATCTGGGCGGACGAACTGGCCTCTTCGCTGTTCATCTGGCTGGCCATGTTCGGCTCGGTGCTGGCCCTGGACCGCGGCGAACACATGCGCATGTCCGCCCTGGTGAACAAGCTTCCGGTGGCCTGGCGCGGATTCTGTGAAACGCTTTCGGCGTTGGTGGTGTGCCTGTTCGTACTGGTGATCATCGGGCCAGCCATGGAGCACTCCCATGAGCAGATGTCGATCACGACTCCGGCCCTGGGCATCCCCGACGGCTTGCGGGCTGCGGCGTTGCCGGTCGGCGCGATACTGATGCTGCTGGCTGCGGTGTCGCGCATGGCGCGGTATTCCACGATGCGCCAGTTCATGGCCGGGGTCGGCGTGGTGGCGGTCGTTGCCGCTGCTTTGTGGCTCAGCCAGCCGCTGCTGGTGGGGATGGGTAACTACAACCTGATCATCTTCTTCCTGGTGCTGCTGGGCGCCTGCGTGTTTGGTGGCATCCCGATCGCCTTCGCCTTCGGTACTGCAACCATCGCCTATCTGGCGCTGGTCACCCACGCGCCGTTGTCGATCGTGGTCGGGCGCATGGACGAAGGCATGTCGCACATGGTGCTGCTGGCGGTGCCGCTGTTCGTCATGCTGGGGGTGGTGCTGCAGCTTTCGGGCATGGCCAAGACGTTGATCGATTTCATGGCCTCACTGCTGGGGCATGTGCGGGGCGGGTTGCAGTATGTGTTGCTGGGGGCGATGTTTCTGGTATCGGGGATTTCCGGCTCCAAGGTTGCCGACATGGCAGCGGTGGCTCCGGCGCTGTTTCCTGAAATGAAGAAACGTGGCTCCGAACCTGAAGAACTGGCGGCGTTGCTGGCAGCCACCGGAGCCATGACCGAGACGATCCCGCCGAGCCTGGTGTTGATCACCATCGGTGCGGTCTGCAGTGTGTCCATTACGGCCTTGTTCATCGGCGGTCTGATGCCGGCGGTGGTTGCCACCGTGGTCATCGCGCTGGTGTGCTGGTGGCGTTCACGCAAGGAGGCCATGCCCACCGTCAAGCGCGCACCGCTGTCGGTCATCGCCCGCACGTTCATGATCGCCTTGCCTGCTCTGGCGCTGCCATTGCTGATTCGAGTGGCCGTGCTGGAAGGCGCAGCCACCGCCACCGAAGTCTCAACCATCGGTGTGGCTTATGTGGTGATGGTCGGACTGGTGATGCACCTGTTCATGCGCCACATCGAGTTCAGAAGGGTGTACCCGATGATGCTCGAGGCAGGGGCATTGTCCGGCTCGATTTTGCTGATCATCGGTATGGCATCTGCAATGGCCTGGGCACTCACGCAGTCCGGGTTCTCGGCCGCGCTGGTGGACCTGATCAGCGAGATTCCGGGGGGCACGATTGGCTTCATGGTCGTAACCATTCTTGTGTTCGTGATTCTGGGCAGCGTCCTGGAGGGGATCCCGGCGATCGTGCTGTTCGGTCCGCTGATGTTCCCGTTGGCGGAAATGCTCGGGATCCACCCGGTGCACTACGCGATGGTGGTGATCCTGGCCATGGGTATCGGTCTGTTCGCACCGCCCCTGGGCGTCGGTTTCTACGCTGCCTGCGCCATCAGCAAAGTGTCCTCGGACCATGTTATCCGCCGCGTCTGGGGTTACCTCGGCGCACTGATCGTGGCGTTGATCATCGTTGCCTGTTTCCCGTGGATCTCCATCGGTTTCCTTTAAGAGAGCATTTGTCATGAGCCAATTAGCGAACAGAAAAATCACGCCTGTTGCAGCGCTGGGCCGTGTGGCCCTGGTCACGGGAGCGGCGATGGGGATTGGTGCTGCCATTGCCGAACGGCTGGGGCACGACGGGCATACCGTGGTGGTTGCCGATATCAACCTGGCTGCGGCCGAAGAAATGGTTGCCGGTCTCAAGGCTCAAGGCATTGAAGCGCTGGCGCTGGCCATCGATGTGGGCGACGCGCAGTCTATTGCTGCGGCATTCGAGGAGCTGCACCAGCGCTTCGGTCGTTGCGATGTCCTGGTCAACAACGCCGGGATCGCCAAGACCCAGGCCTTCCTGGAGTGTGACCTGGCTGACTGGCAGCGGGTATTGAACATCAACCTCACCGGCTCCCTGTTGTGCGGCCAGCATGCGGCCCGCCTGATGGAGTCCAACGGCTGGGGGCGGATCATCAATGTCGCGTCCATCAGTGGAATGCGGGCGAGCATGGGTCGCACGGCTTACGGCACCTCCAAGGCGGCGATCATCGGCCTGACCCGGCAGATGGCCGTGGAGCTGGCCGACTTGGGTATCACCGTCAACGGCATCGCGCCTGGCCCGGTGGACACACCGTTGACCCAGAGGCTGCACTCGGCCAAAACCCGGGACTCCTACGCTCGGTCAGTGCCGATGCGTCGATACGGAACGCCTGCGGAAATGGCAGGGGCGGTTGCGTTTCTGGCGTCCGACGATTCTTCGTATATCAGCGGTCACGTGATTCCGGTGGACGGCGGCTACATGGCGTCGGGCATTCTGGAAATCTAAGGGACCGTGGCGCGTCCACTTAATCGGTGGACGCCGCACCTGCTTGTCAAACGCGTCGCTCCCTGAGCACTGCGCCTGCCTGATCGCGCCTGAATTTTCGGAAATACCCATGAACGCCATTGTTACGCCTTTGAATCAAGCTGCCATCCCCGACCTGATTGCCCACCTTAAAACCATCGTTGGTCCCAGCCATGTGCTGACGCAAGCCAGCGACACGGTGCGTTTTCGCCAGGGCTTTCGTTTTGGTCAGGGCAACGCCGTCGCTGTGGTATGCCCGGGTTCGTTGCTTGAGCAATGGCAGGTGGTCAAAGCCTGTGTCGGCGCCGACCTGATCGTCATCATGCAGGCGGCCAATACCGGCTTGACCGGCGGCTCGACCCCAGATGGCGTATACGATCGCAAGGTCGTGATCATCAATACCCTGCGCATGCGCAAGGTCCAGGTGATCGAGGAGGGGCGGCAGGTGATCTGTTTTCCCGGCTCAACCCTGGATCAGCTGGAAGCAGTGCTCAAGCCCCTGGGCCGCGAACCGCACTCGGTAATCGGTTCTTCGTGCATAGGGGCCTCGGTCTTCGGTGGCGTCTGCAACAACTCCGGGGGCTCGTTGATACGCCGCGGCCCGGCCTATACCGAGATGTCGCTGTATGCCCAACTCGATGCACAGGGCCAGTTGCATCTGGTCAACCACCTGGGGGTCAATCTGGGAGATACCCCCGAGCAGATCCTGAGCAACCTGGATGCCGGTCGATACAGCGAAGCGGATATCAAGGCCGACGCCGGGCGTGGGTCCGATCATGGCTATGCGGACCATGTGCGTGATATCGACGCGTCCACACCAGCCCGGTTCAATGCGGACAAACAGCGCCTGCACGAGGCCAGCGGCAGTGCGGGCAAGTTGGCGGTGTTCGCGGTGCGCCTGGACACCTTTGCCGCCGAATGCGATACCGCGGTCTTATACATTGGCACCAACGATTCCGCCGACCTGACCGACATCCGTCGGCACATGCTCGAACATTTTTCCGAGCTGCCCATCGCCGGTGAATACATGCACCGCGATGCTTATGACGTGGCGGCTGAGTACGGGAAGGACACCTTTCTGATGATCCATCACCTGGGCACCCGGCGCCTGCCGAAAATGTTTGCCCTCAAAAGCCGGGTGGACAACTTTCTCGGGCGGTTCAGCGGGTTGCGACCGCACTTATCAGACCGCGTCCTGCAAGGCATCGCGCGATGCTTTCCCGATCACCTTCCCAAGCGCATGGCCAACTTTCGTCAGCGGTATGAGCATTACTTGATGCTCAAGGTCTCGGCGGCTTCCCTTGAACCGGCCGAGGCTTACCTGAGTCAATTGTTCGAGGGGCGCGAGGGAGATTACTTTCGCTGCACTGCAGAGGAGGGCAGCAAGGCGTTCCTGCATCGGTTCGCGGCAGCCGGTGCGGCGATTCGGTATCGGGCGATCCATGACAAAACGGTTGAAGATATCGTGGCGCTGGACATCGCCCTGGCGCGCAACGACCGCGACTGGTTCGAGACGCTACCGGCATCCATTGAGCAGCAACTGGTACTGAAGTTGTACTACGGGCATTTCTTCTGTCACGTCTTCCATCAGGATTACATCGTGCGCAAGGGCAGCGATTGCCTGGCGGTGGAGCATGCGATGTGGGCGCTTCTGGACGAGCGTGGTGCTGAATACCCGGCAGAGCATAACGTCGGCCATCTCTATCCTGCGAAACCCGATCTGAAGGCGTTCTACAAGGAGCTGGATCCGTGCAATGCCTTCAATCCGGGCGTGGGAAAAACCTCGAAGTGTCGACATTGGCAGGGGGAGGGCTGAGCGGGGCTGGTCACTTTTTTGCAGGCATTAAAAAGCCGGCTTGTGGCCGGCTTCTCGGGGGCGGGTTTGGCTTATTTTTGGTAAGCCGTACTCGCCTTCAATCGGGACATCCAGCGCGTTGCGACTGGGTGTGGGGCGTGACGGCTTTTTGCGGTCTGGCCCTGCATTCCGGCTCGCCTGAAGCGAGGAGGGATGCGCAAGTGCGGGGAATCATACTGGGATTCAGGTGCTTTTCCCACTAAAAGCCCGCCTCAATGTTATTCCTCCAGCGTGTATGGCACTTGGGGGCGGCGGCGGTTGAGCGTGGACCACCAAAATACCCATCCCAATATGCGTATCTGCTGCGCCTGAACTTCGCCGGCGCTGAACACTTCGTCCGCAGATTCCAGAGGGTTGTGGCTGCGCAAGCGCAGGCCATTGTTGGGCAGGCGGTAGACGTATTTGATTCGCAGCATGCCGTCCTGTTCGAGGGCATATAGTTCGCCGTCGACGATGTGGGTCAGGCTGCGGTCGATGGCGACAGTGGAGCCGTCCTGGATCTTGTGCGCCATGTGGTTGCCGATCATGGCAACACACAGGGCGTGGTCGGGGCTGACGTCCATGGCCTCCAGAACCGAGCAGCTCAATCGCACGGTACAGCCAGGAATGTGCATCACTCGGGTTCTGCCCGAGCCATCCGGGTGCAGGGCTTCGCTGTAGAAAGGCACTTCAACTTCGAGGCTGGCAGCAGGCTTGTGCTGCTCCGGCGCCTGGAAGGGCGCCATTTCGTCGTGGCTGTCACCAAGCCCCGGATGCTTGTTTCCTTCGCCGGTACGCAACCAGCGGCTGTGGACGCACAGCAGCTCGGCGATTTCGTCCAGCCGAGCCATCGGGATGCCTCGCTTGAACCAGTTGTTGACGTGCTGCGGCGTAACGCGGCGATTGGCTGCGAAGTCCGAAGCGGTTAAATGGCACTCCCGCAGGAGGGCTTTCAGGCGATCACCGGATGTATTCATGAACACAGAGTCTACGGGCAAGACTCGGCTGTTTAAATAAACTAAACGTTCAAAAAAGCGCTATAAAAACAAGAAATTTCCGAGTCTTTCGGCGAAATTTCCTACAAATCTTGGGTGGGCATTTTAAATCCCGTAAACGGGTTGTTGCATTGCGTTTATACGGGCATAAAAAAACCCCGGCGAGCCGAGGTTTTTTTAACGGGTTGCTTAGCCTTTGTAGGCAGCAACCGATTTGGTGATTTCGGCGCGGGCGGCTTCAGCATCGCCCCAACCTTCGATCTTCACCCATTTGCCTTTTTCGAGATCTTTGTAGTTCTCGAAGAAGTGCTGGATTTGCTGAATCAGCAGAGGTGGCAGGTCGGTGTACTCTTTCACGTCAACGTACAGCTGGGACAGCTTGTCGTGAGGTACTGCAACAACTTTGGCATCGCCGCCGCCGTCGTCAGTCATGTGCAGGATGCCAACCGGGCGAGCACGGATAACCGAACCTGGAGCTACCGGGTAAGGGGTAACAACCAGCACGTCCAGCGGATCACCGTCGTCGGCCAGGGTGTTCGGGATAAAGCCGTAGTTGGCCGGGTAGAACATCGGGGTAGCCATGAAGCGGTCAACGAACAGGCAATCGCTGTCTTTGTCGATTTCATATTTGATCGGCGCGTGGTTAGCCGGAATCTCGATAGCGACGTAGATGTCATTCGGCAGGTCTTTGCCAGCCGGAATCTTGCTGTAGCTCATTGGGCGGTGCCCCCGTTAGTAGGCCAGTTTGGTTGGCCGATTTGGCCAAAAAGTGGCGGCGATTATAGGCGTATTCCTATAAGGACGTCACCCTTGGGCGATCAGTGCTGTGCGCGGTATTCGGGGTGTTCGCTTTGCAGCTGTTTGAGGCGTGCAAGCGTGTCCTGGCGATAAAACAGGCTCAGTTGTTGATAGACCAGCGGGTAAGCATGGTTCAACAGGTCTGGCGCGCTGAAAAAGTATTCGCTGGTGACCGCAAAGAACTCCGCCGGGTTTTCGGCTGCATACGGGTCGATCGGTGCGTGATCGGGGTTGTGGTGATCAAGATAGTGATTGAGGTGGTCGTAGGCCTGTTGCATGGCCTTGGTCCAGTCGCTGACGTGCATGCTGCTGTGCAATGGCGGCATGCCATTTGCGGCGCCGTTGAGCATGTCCAGTTTGTGGGCCAGTTCGTGGATGACCAGGTTGTAACCTTCCCAGCCGCCGCTCGACAGAACCCCGGGCCAGGCCAGAACCACCGGGCCATGTTCCCAGGCTTCACCGCTGTGATGGCCTTCCCATTCATGCTCTACGCCGCTGGAGTCACGATGGCGCTGGGGGCTGATGAAGTCGTCGGGGTACAGCACGATTTCGTGAAACCCCTGATACCAGTCCAGGTCGCCCAAGTTGAGCAGGGGCAATTGAGCCTGAGCGGCCAGCAGCAGCCGGCCTTCTTCAGTCAGTTCAACACCGGGCATCGGCGTCAGGTGCTTGTCTTTCAGAAACAGCACGCTGTTGTCGCGCAGCCATTTGTCCTGCTCGTCATCCAGGCCGTCGAGAATGCTCAACCGCTGGCGCACGCTGTGCCAGACATCGGATGCCACCGGGTGCTGCGCCAGAATCCGCTGGCGCCGCCATTCAGTTAGAGACCACATGGTAGGCGAGTCCCGATCAGGCTTTGGCTTTTGCTGGAGTGCGGCCCATGCGGCTGCGGATCACGCCGATAATCATCGGTACCAGCGACAGCAAGATGATGCCTACTACCAGCAGGGACAGGTTTTTCTTGATGAAAGGTACGTTGCCGAAGAAGTAACCCAGGGTCACGAGGCCGCCGACCCACAAGATGGTGCCAAACACGCTGAACATGAAGAAACGCGGGTAGAACATGCGTGCCACACCGGCAACAAACGGGGCGAAGGTACGGAAAATCGGCAGGAAGCGCGCCATCGTCACGGTTTTACCGCCATGACGTTCGTAGAAGTCGTGGGTTTTTTCCAGGTAGTCGCGACGGAAGATTTTCGAGTCCGGGTTACTGAACAAGCGTTCCCCTGCCGTTCGTCCGATCACGTAGTTGGTGCTGTCGCCCAGGATCGCAGCCAGCATCAGCAAGCCCCCGAGCAATACAGGGTCCATGCCGCCGCCTGCAGCTACAGCGCCTGCGATAAAGAGCAGCGAATCACCCGGCAGGAACGGCATGACCACCAGGCCGGTTTCGCAAAAAATCACCAGAAACAGGATGGCGTAGATCCATGGCCCGTAATTGTTCACCAGCATGTCGAGGTACACATCGAGGTGCAGGATAATGTCGATCGGGTTGAAATCCATGTAAAGCACCTGTGTTGATGACCCGGCTCTGCAGGTCTGTGCGGGTAGGGAGGCGTAGTTAACTACAACGAATGTAGTTTTTTCGTACTTTTTTAAAGAATTGGATTATACGGATTGAGATGAATTCTGCAGATTGAGTTTGTAGCGAGGCGTGTATTGATGTTCAAAACCCTGTAGTCGCTGCCGAGGAACGAAGGCTGCGAGCTGTTGTGGGCATAGGCATTCAAGGCTCGCAGCCTTCGTTCCTCGGCAGCGACTACACAGCCAAGCACAGCCAGGCAGAGCGAGTTTCAATCGCCCTTGAGCAGGAAATTTTCGCTGGGGGCGTCCACGGCCAGGGTCTGTACCTGTGCCTCATCCTTCAAGTTGACCCCCGACAATTGCCGACGGCAGGCTTCGCGCATCAAGTAGGCCAGCCGATGAGCGGCCATGCCATAGCTCAAGCCTTCGAGCCGTACATTGGATATGCAGTTGCGATACGCATCGGTCAGGCCGATCTTGGGCCCGTAGGTGAAGTACAGCCCCAGGCTGTCGGGTGAGCTCAGGCCGGGGCGTTCGCCGATCAGCATCACCACCATTCGTGCCCCCAGCAGTTCGCCAATTTCGTCGGCCACGGCCACACGGCCTTGCTCCACCAAAATGACGGGGGACAATGACCAGCCTTCGGTCGCCGTGTGCTCTTCCATGCGCGCCAAAAACGGCAGGGTGTGGCGATGAACGGCCAGTGCCGACAAACCATCGGCGACCACCACTGCCACATCGATCCCCCCCGGGTTGGCCTGGGCGTAGTCGCGCAATTGCTGTGCGGAGCCGTCGTTAAGCTTGCGCCCCAGGTCCGGTCGCTGCAGGTAGCTGTGGCGGTCAATGGCGGCGCTGTGCAGCAACAGGCTTTCGCGGCCGCGCTCGCTCAACTGCGCGCTCAAGCCCGGGTGATCAAACGGCAAATGGACCGCATCGCGGGCCTGGGCGTGAGCAAACTGAAAATCGAGCTGGGCCTGGGTCGGCATGCTGGTACCGGTGCGGCCCAGGGCAATCCGCGCCGGGGTCAGTCGGCGCAGTTCCAGCCACGGGTTTGGGCTGTCGGTCGGGGTGTTGGCCATGTCTAGCGTCCTCCCAGGTGAGCCAGCGCCTGGCGAAATGCGGGGGGCAATTGATGACCGAACTCAATCCGGCCGTCAGCCTGAGTGAAAATTCCGACCTTGCTCAGCCACTGTTCAAACTCGGGTGCAGGCTTGAGTCCCAGGGTTTTGCGCGCATACAACGCATCATGGAAGGAAGTGGTCTGATAGTTGAGCATGATGTCGTCCGACCCTGGAATGCCCATGATGAAGTTGATCCCGGCCACGCCCAGCAGCGTCAGCAGGTTGTCCATATCATCCTGGTCCGCTTCGGCGTGGTTGGTGTAGCAGATGTCGCAGCCCATGGGCACACCCAGCAGCTTGCCGCAGAAGTGGTCCTCAAGACCGGCCCGGATAATCTGCTTGCCGTTGTACAGGTACTCGGGGCCGATAAAACCGACCACGGTATTGACCAGAAACGGCTTGAAATGCCGCGCAACCGCGTAGGCCCGCGTCTCGCAGGTCTGTTGATCCACGCCGAAATGGGCGTTGGCTGACAGCGCGCTACCCTGGCCGGTTTCGAAATACATCAAGTTGTTGCCCAACGTGCCGCGATTGAGGCTTAAACCCGCTTCATAGCCTTCCTGCAGAACATTCAGGTTGATGCCGAAACTGGCGTTGGCCGCTTCGGTGCCTGCAATGGACTGAAACACCAGATCCAGCGGCACTCCGCGGTTGATCGCCTCGATTGACGTGGTGACGTGGGTCAGCACGCAAGACTGGGTGGGGATCTCATAGCGCTGGATGATCGCGTCGAGCATGTTCAGCAAGTCGCAGATCGAGGCGATGCTGTCGGTGGCCGGGTTGATGCCGATCATGGCGTCGCCGTTGCCGTACAGCAGCCCGTCAAGAATGCTGGCGGCAATTCCCGCCGGATCGTCGGTGGGATGGTTGGGCTGCAGGCGGGTCGAAAGCCGGCCGCGCAGGCCCATGGTGCCGCGAAACCGGGTAACGACCCGGATCTTTTGGGCCACCAGGATCAGGTCCTGCACGCGCATGATCTTCGATACGGCAGCGGCCATCTCGGGCGTCAGGCCCGGTGCCAGGGCACGCAGGCTGTGTTCATCGGCCGCGTCGCTGAGCAGCCAGTCGCGAAAACCGCCCACGGTCAGATGGCTCACTGCAGAGAAGGCTTGCAGGTCATGGCTGTCGATAATCAGCCGGGTGACTTCGTCGGACTCGTAAGGGATCAGCACTTCTTGCAGGAAATACGCGAGCGGGATATCAGCCAGCGCCATTTGTGCGGCGACGCGTTCGCCGTCGTTGAGTGCGGCCACGCCTGCCAGAAAATCCCCGGAACGTGCCGGACTGGCTTTGGCCATTACGTCTTTGAGGCTGTCGAAACGGTAGGTCTGGGTGCCAACCGCATGGGAGAAAGTTGCCATTCAGGGTGCTCCATGACGCCAGGCGCAGTGCGCCTGGCGGATTTCTCAGCGGTTAGTGCAGGGCTTTTTCAGCCTGTTGAATAGCCGCGAATTCCTCTTCCGGCGTACCGGCCACCAAGTGATGTCGGCTATAGAATGCGAAGTAGGCAATTAATACTCCATAGATCACCGCAGCGCCAATCACCACCCGTGGGTCTACCAGGAAACCGGCAACGACCGCGACGCAGGCGAGCACCAAAGCGATGCCTGAAGTGAAAATACCGCCCGGCGTACGATACGGGCGCTCCATTTTGGGGCGACGAATGCGCAGGGTGATGTGCGCGGCCATCATCAGCACGTAAGAAATCGTTGCACCAAACACCGCCACCAGAATCAGCAAGTCGCCCTGACCGGTCAGCGACAGGCCAAAACCGATAATGCCGGGAATGATCAAGGCCAGTACCGGGGCTTTGCTCTTGTTGGTTTCGGACAGTTTGCGCGGCAAGTAGCCTGCGCGGGACAAGGCGAAGATCTGACGCGAGTAGGCGTAAATGATCGAGAAGAAGCTGGCGATCAAACCGGCCAGGCCCACCAGGTTCACAAAGCCGCCCATCCAGGTGGAGCCGCCATACGCCTTGCTCAGTGCCTCAACCAGCGGGTTGCCCGAGGCCATCAAGCTGTTCGCGCCCGCGCCACCCGGGCCGATCACCAGGATTAGCAGGGCGAAGGTGGCCAGTACCAGCATGGCGCCGATCAGGCCGCGAGGCAGGTCACGCTTGGGGTTTTTGGTTTCTTCAGCAGCCAGCGGTACGCCTTCGACCGCGAGGAAAAACCAGATCGCGTAAGGAATGGCAGCCCAGACGCCGACATAACCGAACGGCAGGAAGGGACTGGCGCCCTTGGCTTCGGTGACCGGGATATCCAGCAGGTTGGCGACGCTGAAGTGCGGCACCATCGCGACCAGAAATACCCCCAGGGCAATGGCGGCCACGGCAGTGATGATAAACATCAGCTTGAGCGCTTCACCGACCCCGAAAATGTGGATGCCGATAAAGATGATGTAGAACGCCAGATAGATCATCCAGCCGCCAATCCCGAAGAGCGACTCGCAATAGGCGCCAATAAACACGGCAATGGCTGCGGGGGCGATGGCGTATTCGATCAGGATCGCGGTACCGGTCAGAAACCCGCCCCAAGGTCCGAAGGCGCTGCGTGCGAAGCCGTAGCCGCCGCCAGCGGTGGGGATCATCGAAGACAGTTCAGCCAGCGAAAAGCACATGCACAAGTACATGGTGGCCATCAGCAATGTGGCGATAAACATCCCGCCCCAGCCGCCTTGGGCCAGACCAAAGTTCCAGCCGGCATAGTCGCCGGAAATCACATAAGCCACGCCCAGGCCCACCAGCAGGACCCAGCCGGCAGCGCCTTTTTTCAGTTCTCGTTGTTGGAAATATTCGCTGCCGACCTTTTCAAAGTCGACAGAGGATGCCGCCGAAGCGGGAGTAGGTTCGCTAGGCATGGGGTTCACCTGTTCTTTTATAGTTTGAGAAAATATGACAGGGAGCAAAGCAAGAGCTGGGCCACAGGAGCTGACACATCCCTTGTAGTCGCTGCCGAAGGCTGCGATTGGACTGCGCAGGCTCCGGATAACGGGTTGCTGTGCAACCCTTCGCAGCCTGCGGCAGCGACTACAGGAATTGGGGGGGTTAGAAGAAGCCCAGCGGGTTGATGTCGTAGCTCACCAGCAGGTTTTTGGTCTGCTGATAGTGGTCGAGCATCATTTTGTGGGTCTCACGGCCAACGCCGGATTTTTTGTAACCACCGAACGCGGCGTGAGCCGGGTACAGGTGATAGCAGTTGGTCCACACACGACCGGCCTTGATTGCGCGGCCCATGCGGTAGGCGCGGTTGATGTCGCGGGTCCACAGGCCTGCACCCAGGCCGAACTCGGTGTCGTTGGCAATCGCCAGTGCTTCGGCTTCGTCTTTGAAGGTGGTGATGCTGACCACCGGGCCAAAGATTTCTTCCTGGAAAACACGCATTTTGTTGGTGCCCTTGAGCAGGGTCGGCTGGATGTAATAGCCGGTAGCCAGGTCGCCTTCGAGCTTGGCCACGGCACCGCCGGTCAGCAGTTGCGCGCCTTCTTTCTTGGCGATTTCAAGGTAGGAGAGGATTTTATCGAATTGCTGTTCGGACGCCTGGGCGCCGACCATGGTGTCCGTGTCCAGCGGGTCGCCACGCTTGATCGATTCGACCTTTTTCATCACCACTTTCATGAAGTCGTCGTAGATCGACTCTTGAATCAGTGCCCGGGATGGACACGTGCAGACCTCCCCCTGGTTGAAAAACGCCAGCACCAGGCCTTCAGCGGCTTTCTCAATGAAGGTTGGCTCTGCCTGCATGATGTCTTCGAAGAAGATGTTCGGCGATTTGCCGCCCAGCTCAACGGTCGACGGAATGATGTTCTCGGCAGCACATTTCATGATGTGCGAGCCCACTGGCGTAGAGCCGGTGAAGGCGATCTTGGCAATGCGCTTGCTGGTGGCCAGTGCTTCGCCCGCTTCTTTGCCGAACCCTTGCACCACGTTGAGCACGCCCGGTGGCAGCAGGTCGCCGATCAGTTCCATCAGCACGGTGATGCTCAGCGGAGTTTGCTCGGCGGGTTTGAGCACCACGCAGTTACCGGCAGCCAGTGCTGGCGCAAGCTTCCAGGCGGCCATCAGCAGCGGGAAGTTCCACGGGATGATCTGTCCGACCACACCCAGCGGCTCGTGGATGTGGTAGGCCACGGTATTGCCGTCAATTTCGGCGGCACTGCCTTCCTGGGCGCGGATGCAACCGGCGTAGTAACGGAAGTGGTCGGCGGCCAGGGGCACGTCGGCGTTCAGGGTTTCGCGCACGGCTTTGCCGTTGTCCCAGGTTTCGGTCACGGCCAGCAGTTCGAGGTTCTGTTCGATACGGTCAGCGATTTTCAGCAGTACCAGAGAGCGCGCCTGCACGGAGGTCGCGCCCCATGCATCGGCAGCGGCATGGGCGGCGTCGAGGGCTTTGTCGATGTCTTCTGCGGTCGAGCGCGGGAATTCGGCGATGGCTTTGCCGTTCACAGGCGAGGTGTTAGTGAAGTACTGGCCTTTGACGGGCGCCACGAATTCGCCGCCGATGTAGTTACCGTAGCGGCTCTTGAACGAGACGATCGAGCCTTCTGTACCGGGTTGTGCGTAACGCATGGGGTGTGTCTCCTGGCTTTATTGTGCTTATGGGAGGACGCGCTGTGGCGCTGGCAGAAGCAGGAGCAAGGGCTGGGCCATATTTGTGAAAGCCTTGCAGACCGGGGCTTTGCAGGTTTTAGTCGGTGGTTGGGGGAGGGCCGCTGTGACAGCTGTGACACAGAAGCTGTGACAATATGTACCGTTCTTGGCGCAACCGATGACCGGCGGGTCAGTTCGTGATTGCAAAGGGCTGCAGGCGAGAGGATGCTGGATGTTCGGTTTGGACTGGATCTCTGTAGTCGCTGAGGGCGAGTTGCCTCCGTCGAGCGGGAGACCACCGAGACAGAGCGGAGAACAATAAGAAATGCACAGTACCGATTTGAGCCGTCACGCACGGCAAGTGATTGATGTCACCCAGGGCCGCCCTCAAGGGTGTGACCCGTCTATCGTTCGCTCCTGGCAACGTTGCCTGGAGGACTACCATCTCGATCCCGCGCAGACCATTGCCCCGACCGTGCTTGAACAAGGGCGCATTCTCGAAGGCCGCGAGCGGTTGCAGCAGGTGCTGAAAATTGCCGGTCACGAAATGAACAGCCTGCATCAGCAGCTTTCCGGTGCCGGGCACGCAGTGTTGCTGACCGATGCCCGTGGCGTGATTCTCAACTGTGTCACCGCGCCTTCCGAACGCAAGGTGTTCGAGCAGGCCGGGTTGTGGCTGGGAGCTGACTGGAGCGAGGCGCGGGAGGGCACCAATGGTATCGGCACTTGCCTGGTGGAGCGTCAGGCGCTGACGATCCACCAGGACGAACACTTTCGCGGTCGGCACACCGGGCTGACCTGCTCGGCCAGTCCTGTGTTTGATCCGCAGGGCGAGTTGCTGGCGGTGCTGGATGTGTCTTCGGCACGGCATGAGGCTTCGCGTCAGAGCCAGTTTCATACAATGGCGCTGGTCAACCTGTCGGCCAAGATCATCGAGAACAGCTACTTCCTGGGGCATTTCGAAAACCAGTGGCTGTTGCGCTTTCACCTGCAGGCAGAGTCCGTCGGGCTGTTCAGTGAGGGCATGCTGGCGTTTGATGGTGACGGGATTATTTGCGCGGTTAACCAAAGTGCCTTGAACTTGCTGGGCCACGTACGTGGGGGGCTGCTTGGGCACGTGGTCGAAAGTGTTTTCGATTGCCAGCGAGATGAGCTTTTTTCTCGGGCCACTGCCCATGCGAGCACCAGTTGGCCGCTGCGCACCCGCGATGGTCGCCGACTGTTTGCGGCGCTGCGCGGCCAGCCGCGACAAGGGCCAGCCCCGGTCGCCGTGCACGTTGAACCCGTTCGCGCGCGCCCAAGCGGGATTTGTCTGGGGGATGAGGCCCTGCAGGTCGATTTTCGCCGGGCGCTGCGGGTGTTTGAGCGGGATGTGCCGCTGCTGATCAACGGCGAAACCGGTTCCGGCAAGGAAGCCTTTGCCAAGGCCGTGCACCAGGCCAGTTTGCGCAGCAGCCAGCCTTTCGTGGCACTCAATTGCGCGTCGATTCCGGAGAGCCTGATCGAGAGCGAGCTGTTCGGTTATCGCGGCGGCAGCTTCACCGGGGCCCGTAAGGAAGGCATGCAAGGCAAATTGCAGCAGGCCGATGGCGGCACCTTGTTCCTCGACGAAATTGGCGATATGCCACTAGCGCTGCAAACCCGTCTATTAAGAGTGCTGGAGGACCGTCAGGTGGTGCCGATCGGGGGCGAACCGCTGGAGGTCAACGTGCGCATCATCAGCGCGACTCACCGTAACTTGCAGGAGCGGGTGGCCGACGGCAGTTTTCGCGAGGACTTGTACTACCGTCTCAACGGGCTGGAAGTCGGCCTGCCAGCGTTGCGCGATCGCACTGACAAGTCGCAGTTGCTGGACTTCTTGCTGGCAGAAGAGGCGGGCGGGCAACCGTTGCGGATCAGCCTGGGCGCGCGCGAGGCGCTGCTGGAGTTTGCCTGGCCGGGCAACGTGCGCCAATTGCGAAATGTCCTGCGCACCCTGGCGGCTTTGTGTGACGACGATGTGATCCAGTTCGGCGACTTGCCTGCCACTATTCGCCTGGCTCCGTCCAGGGTCCCCGAACCTTGTGAACACCCGCTTGAGGATGCCGAAAAGCAGGCCTTGTTGCTGGCGCTCGAACTGCACCGCTGGCACATGACCCATACGGCGCTGCAACTGGGGGTTAGCCGCAATACCCTTTATAGAAAGCTGCGCAAGCATGGGATTGAGCGCTGAACAGAGCGACTTCACGTGTGTGGGAGCTGTGGTCTGCCTGGCAAACCGCGGTGATGTCATCGCGAGCAAGCCCGCTCCCACATGAATCATCAGGTGCGAAAAGAACCCCCCTGCGCTACCCTTCGCCGATGATTTACGAGGTCGACTATGCACATTCATATTCTTGGTATTTGCGGCACTTTCATGGGTTCGCTGGCGGTTCTGGCCAAAGAACTGGGCCATCACGTTACCGGCTCTGACGCTAACGTCTATCCGCCAATGAGCACCCAGCTGCAGGCTCAAGGTATCGAATTGACTCAGGGCTATGACCCGTCTCAGCTCGATCCGGCTCCGGATGTGGTGGTGATCGGCAACGCGCTGTCGCGGGGCAACCCGGCAGTGGAGTATGTGCTGAACAAAGGCCTGCCCTATGTCTCGGGCCCGCAATGGCTGGCCGACCATGTGCTGCAGGGTCGCTGGGTGTTGGCCGTGGCCGGCACCCACGGCAAAACCACCACCAGCAGCATGCTGGCCTGGGTCCTGGAACACGCGGGCATGGCGCCGGGGTTCCTGATTGGTGGCGTGCCGCAAAACTTTTCCGTGTCGGCCCGTTTGGGTGACACCCCGTTCTTTGTGGTGGAAGCCGACGAATATGACAGCGCGTTTTTCGACAAGCGTTCGAAATTCGTTCACTACCGTCCGCGCACGGCGATCCTGAACAATCTTGAGTTCGATCATGCCGACATCTTCCCGGATTTGCCGGCCATTGAGCGTCAATTCCATCATTTGGTGCGCACCATTCCGAGTGAAGGGCTGGTGATCCATCCGACCACAGAGCCTGCCTTGCAGCGTGTGATCGAGATGGGTTGCTGGACGCCGGTGCAAACCACGGGCGAGGGCGGCCAATGGCAAGCTCGCCTGCTCAGTGACGATGGTTCGCGTTTTGAGGTGCTGTTTGACGGCGTCCTGCAGGGCACCGTCGACTGGGACATGACCGGCCAGCACAACGTGGCCAATGCCTTGGCGACCTTGGCTGCTGCACGCCATGTGGGCGTTGTACCGAGCCTGGCAATTGATGGCTTGAGTGCCTTCAAAAGCGTGAAACGCCGTATGGAAAAAGTCGCTGAAGTTAACGGTATTACCATCTACGACGACTTTGCCCACCACCCGACCGCGATTGCGACCACCCTCGACGGCCTGCGCAAGCGCATCGGTGATGCACCGCTGATTGCCGTGATTGAGCCGCGCTCCAATTCCATGAAGCTTGGTGCCCACCGTGATGGTCTGCCGCAAAGTGTGGTACAGGCCGATCACGTGGTCTGGTACGCACCGGCCAATCTGGGATGGGATCTGGCGGCGACGGTTGCGTCGAGTCCTGTACCGACCAAGGTGTGCGATTCGCTGGAAGCCATCATTGCCGAGGTCAAGGCTCAGGTTAAGCCGGGCGCCCATGTGGTGATCATGAGCAACGGTGGCTTCGGCGGCCTGCATGGCAAGCTGGCGGACGCGCTGCAATGAGCGGCCCGGAGCGTATAACCCTGGCCGTCACCGGCGCATCGGGCATGCAGTACGCCTTGCGCTTGCTCGACTGCCTGGTGCGAGAGGATCGCGAAGTGCACTTCCTGATCTCAAAGGCGGCGCAGTTGGTGATGGCCACTGAAACCGACGTCAGCCTGCCGGCCAAACCGCAGGCGATGCAGGCGTTCCTGACTGAATACACCGGGGCTGCTGCCGGACAGATTCGGGTGTACGGCAAGGAAGACTGGATGTCGCCGGTGGCTTCGGGGTCGGGAGCTCCGGCAGCGATGGTGGTGGTGCCCTGTTCGACCGGCACGCTGTCGGCGATTGCCACTGGCGCCTGCAATAACTTGGTGGAGCGGGCGGCCGATGTGACCCTCAAGGAGCGCCGCCAGTTGATTCTGGTGCCCCGTGAAGCGCCGTACTCCAGCATCCATCTGGAGAACATGCTCAAGCTGTCCAATATGGGCGCGGTGATCATGCCAGCGTCCCCCGGCTTTTATCATCAGCCACAGACCATCGATGATCTGGTGGATTTTGTGGTGGCGCGCATTCTCAACCTGCTCAATATCCCCCAGGACATGCTCCCGCGTTGGGGTGAACACCATGTGGGCGGCGATGAATAAGGCGCTGCTGGCCTTGCTGGTGGCGGCTCTGGTGTGTGGTTGCGCCAGCGTACGTACGCTGAACGCAGCCAAGCCGGGTGCTCCGATTGTCTATTCGGGCACCCGGCTTGACCTGTATGCGTTGCAGGGAGGGTGTTGCGCCAAGGATCGCTTTGGCGCCGATGCTCCGCGATATCCCGGGCTGGACCTGCCCGCCAGTGCGTTGCTCGACACGGTGGTGTTGCCGTTGTCAGTGCTGACCGTGCTGGGTGTCGGGTTTCAGGCCAGCGGCGGTTTGTAGCGAACGGGTTGCTGGCTATTTGCCCAGCTTGCGCAGTTCATCGGACTCAATCACCCGTATGCCGTCCTGCTCTTCCAGCGCCAGGCGCCAAAGGGCCCGGGCCAGTTGGCATGCTTCGATGCCGTGGTACTTGCCCGGAATCAGTTTGGATAATGGCCCCGCGATCTGCTCCGCCAGTCGCGGTTCAACGCGGTCGCCGAGCAACAGCGAAGGGCGTGCGATGGTCAGTTGCGGCCAGTTCTGGGCGCGCAGCGATTGCTCCATCTCGCCTTTGACCCGGTTATAGAACACCGAAGATTTGGGATCGGCGCCAATGGCACTGATCACAATCAGGTGCCGGGCGCCCATTTCCCGTGCCCGTTTGGCGAAAGCCACCACCATGTCATGGTCGACTGCGCGGAATGCCGCTTCCGAGCCAGCCTGTTTGATGGTGGTGCCCAGGCAGCAGAAGGCCACATCGACCTGCCCACTCAGCTGGGGCAGGAATACGGCTGGATCCCCTACCGGGTTTTCCAGGTGCGGATGCGCTGCCAGAGGCTTGCGCGAAGGGGCAAGCACTCGGGTGATGGTCGGTTCATTGAGCAGGCGGTCGAGCAACAGCTCACCCGTAAGGCCGGTGGCTCCTGCGAGCAGAATATGTGAAGGCGTCAAGTGCATAGTGTTTCTCCCTTGATACAACCAGCGTAGCCATTCCAGGGTTATTTGCTTACTGCAAAGCCTGTTTTGCTTGTTGCTGACGCAAGCGTTGCCAGTGGTTCAGAACGCCTTTTGGCGCCCAGATCTGCGGTTCAGAAGGTTCGTAGCCATCAGCCACCTCGCGCTCGGCGACATAGCCTTTGGCCAGCTTGAAGGCTTTTTGCAAATCGTCTGTCTGGTTCAGCGCCTGGGCAAACAAGGCATTGCCGAAGTAAGTGAAGTCGGCTTCTTCCGAGCAGCCGAAGGACACGCGATCAGCCTTGGATGCGGTCATGATCAGGGTCTTTTCATCCTTGAGTGCGGGGATAAAACCGCCCGAATAGCAGGATGAAATCACGATGATCTTGTCGCGGTTTTTCAGTGGGGCCAGTGCCGCCGCGAGGTCGTCGGCGGGCAGGTCTGCCAGCTCCAGACGGGGCTGATCCAGTACCAGTTCGTGTTCCTGGGTGCCGTGGCTGGTCAGGTAAATAAAGATCAGGTCTTCCGGCCCGGTACGTTCGGCCAGGGTAAGGGCTGCGCGGTGCAGGTTCTCGCGGGTGGCCATGGGACGATCGAGCAGGTGGTCGCGGTGGTTCACCAACGTGATCTGGCCACGGCTGCCAAAGCGGCTGGCGAGCATGTCGTTGACGTAGTCGGCTTCGCGCTTGAACACGCTTTGTTTGCCGTCGCCTGCCAGCACCAGGCTGTACAGCTCAATGGCCGGTGTTGAGGGTGCAATGCCTGCCAGTGCCTCGTTGAGCAGCGTGCCCTGGTTGAGTAGCCCCAGCTCCAGCGGATCGGGCAAGACCTTGCCATTGGCATCGCGTACCCGCTGGCCGTTGAGCCAGAAACCGCTTTGCACCGTGCCATCGGCCAGGGTCAGGGTGCCCTGGCCCTGATAGGTGTCTGCGGCAAACTCACCCACATAGCTGCTGGCGTCGGGCAGGCTCAAATGGCCGGGGCCGTTGAAGCGCCATTCGTTGAACATGCCGCGGTAATGGCTGCCGTCGATGCCGATCAGTTCGCCCTTGCCGGTCAGTGCACCGTCCTTGAATTCCCCGACCCAGACGTCACCGTCGGCATTTTCATAGCGGCCTTTGCCGTTCAGCTGGTTGTGCTTGAACGCGCCTTCGTACTGGTCGCCGTCTGCGCTGTTGAACACGCCGTTGCCTTCCAGCTCGCCATTGACGAACTGACCGGTAAATTCATTGCCGCTGGCATCGCTGCGCATCCCTTCGCCGTGGGGCTTGCCGTGGGCAAACTGGCCTTTGTACTGGCTGCCGTCTTCCAGTTCAAGCTGGCCGTTGCCGGAGAACTGGTCATCCTTGAACTCGCCGCGATAGCTCAAGCCTGCCTCTTTGCGAGTGCCTTCACCCTCGCGCCGCCCCTGCTTGAACCCGCCTACATAGGTGCTGTCGTGAGCGGTCAGGCTACCCTGGCCGCTAAACAGCCCTTGTTCAAAGCCGCCGCGATACACATCGCCATTGCTGGCGTGCCATTCGCCCTGGCCTTGCCACAGGCCATTTTTGAAATCCCCTGCGTACCAACTGCCGTTCGGGTAGTCGATGCGGCCCTGGCCTTGCAGCAACCCGTTGACCACTTCGCCACGATAACGCCCGCCATCGGGCAGGCGTGCGTCTGGCGGTAACAGTGATTCACCGTCACCGCAGGCCGTCAGCAGCAGGGTCAAAGCAAGGGGGGCAAATGGGCGCATAGCGGGATCCGGATAATTAAGCCACCGAGTATGCCGTAGCAATGGGGACTGTCTATAGGTCCGGATGAAACATCGACAGTTATTGCATGCCAGGGTGCAAGCCAGGGCCGTTGGTCGGCGGGACGTGCTTATAATGCGGCACAAAAAAAATCGCTGGAGAGGTGAGATGTTGTTACGCGGCTTGACTTGGCTGGTGCTGTTTCAATTGCTGGGCACTGCGCTCAATCACTTGTTCGTCCCTGTGTTGCCCGGTCCCATTATTGGGCTTGTGCTGTTGCTGGGCTTTTTGATGGTGCGGGGTCAGGTCGGCGAGCCATTGAGCGAGGCGGCCAGCAGTCTGTTGCGTTATCTACCCTTGTTGCTGGTGCCACCCGCGGTGGGCGTCATGGTGTATGCCGCCGACATTGCCGCTGACTTTTGGGCCATCGTCGGTGCGCTGGTGCTGTCGCTGTTGATCTCGATGGGGTTTGTGGGGGTGCTGATGCAGCGCCTGCTCAAGCGTCACAGCCACCCCGAGGAGCGGCCATGAGTGTTCAATGGCAAGGCGCCTGGGAGTCAGTCATCCACCATCCACTGTTTGGCATTGGCATCACCTTGGGTGCCTATCAACTGGTACTTGCCGCCTACGAAAAAACCCGCTGGCTCTTCCTGCAGCCCGTACTGGCGTCGATGCTGCTGGTGATCGGTGTATTGCTCAGTTGCGGCTTGAGCTATGCCGAGTACCGCAAAAGCACGGACATCCTGAGTATCTTGCTGGGGCCTGCGACGGTGGCGCTGGCGGTGCCGTTGTATTTGAACCTGCGGCGAATTCGTCAATTGTTCTGGCCCATTTTTACTACGCTGATGATTGGCGGTGTGTTCGCCACCGGGCTGGTGGTGGGGCTGGCCTGGTGGTTCGGGGCCGAACACATGATGCTGATGACCCTTGCGCCCAAATCGGTCACCTCGCCGATTGCCATGCTGGTGGCTGAACAGATTGGCGGTGTCGCCGCGCTGGCAGCAGTGTTTGTATTGATTACAGGGGTGATAGGCGCAATTTGCGGGCCGGCCCTGCTACAGCTTTTGGGGGTTCATAGCCCGGAGGCCCGTGGCATGGCGCTGGGCATGACGGCGCATGCAGTCGGCACGTCGGTGGCGTTGCAGGAGAGTGAAGAGTGCGGCGCTTTTGCGGCGTTGGCGATGAGTCTGATGGGCGTTGCCACGGCAGTCTTCTTGCCGTTGGCCGTGACCCTCGTGGTGTAAGGGTGAGTGTATGACGTTGCCGCTGTTTCCTTTGAAGACGGTGCTGTTTCCGGGTTGTGTACTGGATTTGCAGATTTTTGAAGCGCGCTATCTGGACATGATTGCCCGCTGCATGAAGCAGGGCACGGGCTTTGGCGTGGTGTGCATCCTTGAGGGGCGAGAAGTCGGTGATGCGCCCCAGGACATCGCCGGGATCGGCTGCGAAGCGCTGATCCGCGACTTTCAGCAGCAGGACAATGGGCTGCTGGGGATTCGGGTTGAAGGCGGGCGTCGCTTTGAGGTGCTGAGCACTGAGTTGCAGCGCGACCAGTTGCTGGTAGCACAGGTCGAGTGGCTGAGCGAGATCCCCGAGCAACCGCTTCAGGACGAGGATCTGGATCTGCTGGCCTTGCTCAGGGCGCTGGCCGAGCACCCGATGGTCGCCGCCTTGAACATGAATACCGAAGTGGCCGGGCAGCAGTCATTGGCCAATCAACTGGCGTACCTGTTGCCTTTTGCCGAAGCGGACAAGATCGAACTGCTGCAGGTCGATGACCCGCAGCAGCGTCTGGACGGGATTCAAGTGTTGCTTGATGAGATCCAGGGCGAGGCGTTCAATTTATAGAGCACCTCGCGGGCGTCATGCCGTGCTCGGTTCAATAGGCGTAGCGCAGCAGCTCTTTGGACAGGTGGGCCAGCATGAAAAAGCCGTAGAGCGCAGTCACCGATGGCAAGATCAGCCACCAGATTTTCTGAGGCACGGGCTCAAGCGGCATGAATCGCTGACTCAACGCCAGGGCAAGTGCGTTGACGGTGATGGCGAGCAGGGCGCCTGCGGTGATATCGGTTGGCCAGTGAGCCCCCAGGTACACCCGCGACATCGCCACGGTAATTGCCAGCAAACACCCCAGTAGTACCCAGGTGACGCGCATGCGCTGGGGCTGATTGCGTCCGGCCAGAATCGCCAGGGCTACAAAAAACGCAAATGCCCCCGAACTGTGGCCGCTGGGCATGCTGTAGCTGGTCAACGGGTCGACCAGTACTTCGGGGCGCACCCGGGCGAAAAAGTGTTTGGTCGCTGTATTGGCCAAGGCCGTAAACAACGTGACCCCGCCAAAGAACCACATCGCCCGCCATTGCCTTGCAAACAGCAGAATGACGCACACCAGCGCCGCCGCTAAAAACTGCGTGCGGAAGTTGCCGATTTGCGTCACCAGTACCGCCGCGGTGTCCATGGCGCTGCTACGGTGCTCTTGTACCAGCGCAATGATGCCCTGGTCGAAAGCGGTCATGTGCGGGTAGCCAATGAAAACGGCCAGCAGCAGGGTCAGGCTTAACGCACCGATCAGGAGTGTGGCCCTGGGTTGGCGGCGGATGCTGGCATTGATGCTCAGACCCAGCAGGGCAACCAGCCCCACGGCAACGATGGCTGCCTGAGGCCAAAAGCCCTCGGGCAGCGGCAGGCGAATGGCTGCGCCGGTTGCCCAGCCTGGCAGCAGATACGCAACCGCCCAGCCTGCACCCGCCAGCAGGCTGACGCCGATGAATCGAGGCAGCGGCATGTCGCACATCCCGGCCACCATCGGCAACATGGGGCGCAATGGGCCGATAAAACGACCAATCAACAGGCTGACAATGCCATAGCGATGGAAATAGCTCTCGGCACCGTTCATCCACTCAGGGTGGGTGCGCAAGAGTGGCAAGCGTCGAATGTTCTGGTGGAAGCGTCTGCCCAAGGCGTAAGACACCGCGTCACCCAGTAGCCCGCCGAGAAATCCCAACAGCAACGTTTGGCCCAGTGACAGGGCGCCGCTGCCAGCCATCACGGCAATGGCGAACAACAGCACGGTGCCGGGAACGATGATCCCGGCAATCGCCAGGCACTCCACGCACGCCACAATAAACACCGCAAGGCCCAGCCACTGCGGGTTGGCTGTCAGCCAGCCGGTTACGCTATCGAGCCACGGGCCCATGTTTCAATTTCCTTATTCGCTTTCAGGTTTCTTGTGGGAGCAGCAGTCTTGAAGCGGGCTCGGGTCAATGTGTGAGCCAGTGTAGAGCCGGTGGGAGCCGGGCTTGCCCGCTCCCGCAACAGGGGTTACGGGTTTTGCACAATCACATAATCCTGTCCTTCGACCTGACCGCGGCGCAGGGGGTTTCGGGTGCAATGCCCGGCGTAGTCAGCGTCAACAAAGCGGTACATCAAATGCTCGTCCCGTCCGTGGGGTATGCCCAGGCGAGTGGTCTGGATGATCCGCGAAGGTTTTTCTCTGACGTCATCGACCCATAAACGTTCGGGGTCGAAACATTTTGCATCCCATACGGGGACTTTGAGGCCCAGTGCTTTGCACAGCAGGGTTTGCCCGGCGCAGAGTTTCTGCTCGGGGCGCGGGTTGCCTTGGGCATCGGGGTTGTTGAGTTGCATCTGCGCCAGGCTGTCCGGGCCCGACAGTTCATCCAGCCACGGGAAAGCCGATTTGATCAGTACCGCGTTGCCGGGGCCGTGGGCGCTAAAGTTCAGAGAATCGCCGCCACGGGCGTAATACATATAGATGTGCCCGCCATCCAGAAACAGCGCCTTGCGTTTTTCGGTGTACCCCAGCGAAGCGTGGCTGCCCTTGTCGGCCATGTAATAGGCTTCGGTTTCGATAATCCGTGCACTGAGCCAGAGGCCGTTGACCCGATGGCGGATGACTTTGCCCAGCAGTTCACGAGCCAGAAGCTGGGCGTCGCGGTCGAAAAAGGCATCAGGCAGCATCATGGGCATTTTCAGGGCGGTCAGTGGATAGCTGAAAAGGGGCAGATAATAGCAAGTCATGCTTAATCGGGGCTGAACGCCGTGTATTTGTAGTCCATTTCGACCATCCGCCTGCCACCGCTGTGCGTAAGGCGGTTGGACCGCTATAATCGGCCGCTTTCCTCCCTGCCAAGACCCTTGAGACCATGACTGAGTCCGTTCTTGACTACATGACCCGCCTGGGTCGCGCTGCTCGCGAAGCTTCCCGCGTGATTGGCCGTGCCAGCACTGCGCAGAAAAACCGTGCCTTGCACGGCGCTGCCGCTGCACTGGATGCCGCTCGCCTGGAACTTGTTGCCGCCAACGAACTGGACCTGGCCGCTGGCCGGGCCAACGGCCTTGAGCCAGCCATGCTGGAGCGCCTGGCGCTGACCCCTGCACGCATCGACAGCATGATTGTCGGCTTGCGTCAGGTGGCCAGCCTGCCAGACCCTATTGGCGCGATCCGCGACATGAGCTACCGCCCCTCGGGTATTCAGGTAGGCAAGATGCGCGTGCCGCTGGGTGTAGTCGGAATCATCTATGAGTCGCGTCCGAACGTGACCATTGATGCCGCCAGTCTGTGCCTGAAGTCAGGCAATGCGACGATCTTGCGCGGTGGTTCCGAAGCCATTCACTCCAACCGTGCCATTGCGGTCTGCATTCAGCGAGGGCTGGCCGAGGCCGGTCTGCCGCCAGCCGTGGTGCAAGTGGTTGAAGTGACCGACCGCGCCGCAGTGGGCGCATTGATCACCATGCCCGAGTACGTTGACGTGATCGTGCCACGGGGTGGCAAAGGCCTGATCGAGCGTGTCAGCCGTGACGCCAGGGTGCCGGTGATCAAGCATCTGGACGGGATTTGCCATGTGTACGTCAGTGCCCATGCTGATCTGGAGAAGGCCCGACGCATTGCGTTCAACGCCAAAACCTACCGTTATGGCATTTGCGGGGCGATGGAAACCCTGCTGGTGGATCAGGCGGTGGCTGCTGATTTTCTGCCGGCAATGGCTGAACAATTTCGCGCCAAGGGCGTCGAACTGCGCGGTTGCGAACGCACCCAGGCGCTGATCGACGTGGTGGCGGCGACTGAAGATGACTGGAACACCGAGTACCTGGACGCGATTTTGTCGATTCGTGTTGTCGACGGGCTTGATCAGACGATTGAACACATCAATCACTACGGCTCCCACCACACCGACTCGATCGTGACCGAACATCAGGGCGAAGCCCGGCGTTTTATGGCCGAAGTGGACTCCAGTTCCGTGATGCTCAACACACCAACCTGCTTTGCCGATGGATTTGAATACGGATTGGGTGCGGAGATTGGCATTTCTACTGATAAGCTGCACGCCCGCGGACCGGTCGGTCTCGAAGGTCTGACCTGCGAGAAGTACATTGTGGTAGGTGATGGCCAGTTGCGCGGTCAGGAGCCGGTCTGACTTGGTCGCTCTTAAAGCGTCAGGGCCGGCACCGAAAATCGAAGCGTTACCCCTGCGCATAGGCGTGCTGGGTGGAACCTTCGATCCGGTGCATATCGGGCATTTGCGTGGCGGACTTGAAGTGGCTGAAATGATGGAGCTCGACGAGCTTCGTCTGACACCCAATGCCAGGCCTCCTCACCGCGATACGCCCCAGGTGTCGGCTCATGACCGTTTGGCGATGGTCGAGTGTGCTGTCGCAGGAGTGGCTACGCTGGTAGTGGACGCCCGGGAGCTGCAGCGGGACAAACCGTCCTACACGATCGATACGCTGGAACTGATGCGGGCCGAGTTGGCCGCGCACGACCAGTTGTTTTTACTGTTGGGTTGGGACGCTTTTTGCGGCCTGCCCACGTGGCATCGCTGGGAAGAGTTGCTCCAGCATTGCCATATCCTGGTGCTACAGCGCCCGGATGCCGACAGCGAACCGCCGGATGCCTTGCGCAACCTGCTGGCAGCGCGCTCGGTAAGCGACCCGCTGGCCCTGAAGGGGGCAAGCGGACAGATTGCATTCGTTTGGCAGACGCCGCTCGCGGTATCCGCCACCCAGATCCGTCAACTGCTGGCCAGCGGTAAGTCGGTACGTTACCTGGTGCCCGACGCGGTCCTGGCCTACATCGATGCGCACGGGCTTTACCGTGCGTCGAACTAAAAAGGGCGTGTTTCAAGGCGCGAATTGACGTGTATTGAAACACCCGAACATACGAGCAAAACGAGTTTTATATGACTGACAAAGATGTAAGCAAAGTAAAGCGCAAAGGCACGTTCAAAAGCGCCCCTCTGCCAGAAAAAACCTTCACCAACGAGCCGCTCAAGGGCGAAGAGCTGGTCAAGGTAGCGGTTAGCGCTCTGGAAGACGTCAAGGCCCAGGACATTCAGGTCATCGACGTTCGTGACAAGCACAGCATCACTGACTTCATGATCATCGCTACCGGTACTTCGAACCGTCAGATCGGCGCGATGCTCGACAAGATTCGTGAAGCGGTCAAGGCTCTGGGCGTCAAGCCTTTGGGCGAAGAAGGCAAGGGCGACAGCGACTGGGTTCTGCTGGACATGGACGACGTGATCGTTCACATGATGACCGCCAGTGCCCGTCAGTTCTACGACCTGGAGCGTCTGTGGGCCGGTGCTGAACAAAGCCGTGCTGGCAGTGCTGCTCACCACAGCCCGGAAAACACCCATGAGCACTTCCTGAAGCTCAACAAAGACCAAGAGTAAGGGTTCGCTGTGCGCCTGCGTTTGATCGCTGTCGGTTCACGTATGCCTAAATGGGTGGAAGAAGGCTGGCATGAATATGCCAAGCGTCTGCCATCCGAGCTGGCCCTTGAACTGGTGGAAATACCGCTCAATACCCGTGGCAAGAATGCCGACGTGGCTCGATTCATCCGACAGGAAGGCGAGGCCATGCTGGCCAAAGTCGGCCCCGGTGAGCGGATCGTAACCCTGGAAGTGCACGGCAAACCGTGGAGTACCGAGCAGCTGGCGGTTGAACTCGACCGCTGGCGCCTGGATTCGCGCACGGTGAACTTTATGGTCGGTGGCCCGGAAGGGCTGGCGCCGGAAGTCTGCGCCCGCGCTGACCAGCGCTGGTCGCTGTCGCCATTGACGTTGCCGCACCCGTTGGTAAGGATTCTGATCGGTGAGCAGTTGTATCGCGCCTGGACAGTGTTGTCCGGGCACCCGTATCACAAATAGCTCAGCGCCCTGAATGTCTCAGCCGATTCGCCTTAAAGACCACGAGAAAGACTCACGCCTTGTGCGCGGACGCGTCGTGGTCGGCGCATTTGTCGTGGTGGGATTGATCTGCGTATTGCTCGCGCGACTTTATTATCTGCAGGTGGTGCAGTACGAGTACCACTCCACCTTGTCAGAAAACAACCGGGTGCATGTGCAGCCGATCCCGCCTACACGGGGTTTGATCTTTGACCGTAATGGCGTGGTTATTGCGGACAACCGTCCCAGCTTCAGCCTGAGCATGACCCGCGAGCGCTCCGGCGACTGGCAGCAAGTGCTCGACGTCATTGTTGAAGTGCTGCAGCTTGCGCCTGAAGATCGCGCCCTGTTTGAAAAGCGCATGAAGCAGGGGCGGCGGCCATTTGAGCCGGTGCCCATTCTGTTTGAGCTTAACGAAGAGCAGATCGCCCGGATTGCTGTAAACCAGTTCCGCCTGCCCGGGGTGGAGGTGGTTGCGCAGTTGGTGCGCCATTACCCGCAAGGCGCGCACTTTGCGCACTCGGTGGGTTACATGGGGCGGATCAACGAGAAAGAGCTTAAAACCCTCGATCCGGTCAACTACAGCGGCACGCACCATATCGGCAAAACCGGCATCGAGCGTTTCTACGAAGCCGAGCTGCACGGCCAGGTGGGTTACGAAGAAGTCGAAACCAATGCCCGGGGCCGGGTATTGCGGGTGCTTAAGCGTACCGACCCGATCCCCGGCAAAGACATCGTGCTCAGCCTCGATATCAAGCTGCAAGAGGCGGCCGAAGAGGCCCTGGCAGGGCGTCGTGGCGCGGTGGTTGCACTTAACCCGATGACGGGGGAAGTGCTGGCCATGGTCAGCCAGCCGAGTTTCGACCCCAACCTGTTCGTGACCGGCATCAGCTTCAAGGCTTATGCCGAGCTGCGCGATTCGATTGATCGCCCATTGTTCAACCGCATCCTGCGCGGCCTGTATCCACCTGGTTCGACCATCAAGCCCGCCGTCGCAATTGCGGGGCTGGACAGTGGCGTGATCAGTGGTACTTCACGCGTGTATGACCCCGGCTATTACCAGTTGCCCAATTACGATCACAAATATCGTAACTGGAACCGCACCGGTGACGGCTACGTCGATCTGGACACCGCGATCATGCGCTCCAACGACACCTATTTTTATGATCTGGCCCACAAGCTGGGGATTGATCGTCTGTCGACCTACATGAATCAGTTCGGTATCGGGCGAAAGGTCTCCCTGGACATGTTCGAGGAATCCGCCGGGCTGATGCCGTCCCGCGAGTGGAAACGGGCCACCCGGCGTCAGGCCTGGTTCCCCGGCGAGACGTTGATTCTGGGGATCGGTCAGGGCTACATGCAGTCCACGCCCCTGCAGCTGGCCCAGGCCACGGCGCTGATTGCCAGTAAAGGCAAGTGGATTCGTCCGCACCTGGCCAAGACCATCGAAGGCGTGCCGCCGGTGGATCCGGATCCGGTACCGGACATCGTCCTGCGTGACCCGTCCAACTGGGCCAAGGTCAACCACGGCATGCAGCAAGTGGTGCATGGCGCACGTGGCACGGCGCGGGTTGCGGGTGTTGGCGCGCAATACCTGATTGCCGGCAAAAGCGGTACGGCACAGGTGGTGGCGATCAAGCAGGGCGAAAAATACGACCGCTCCAAGGTTCAGGAGCGTCACCGTGACCACGCCTTGTTCGTCGGCTTTGCCCCGGCCAACAACCCGCAGATCACGGTCTCGGTCATGATTGAAAACGGCGAAGCCGGCAGCCGCGTAGCCTCGCCTGTGGTGCGCAAGGTCATGGACGCCTGGTTGCTGGGTGAAGACGGCAAACTCAAACCCGAGTACGGCGGTCCCGTAAAGGCAGAGGTTACGGCCAATGATCAGTAATTTTGACCGCATCCTCTCCAGCGAGGATGTGATGCGTCGGCGTGCCACGCTGCTTCAGCGTCTGCACCTGGATGGCCCGCTGCTGATTTTGCTGCTGACCCTGGCGGCCGGCAGCCTGTTTGTCCTGTATTCGGCCAGTGGCAAGAACTGGGACTTGCTCAGCAAGCAGGCGACTTCATTCGGGATCGGGCTGGTGTCGATGTTCATCATCGCTCAGCTTGAACCGCGTTTTATGGCCCGCTGGGTACCGATCGGTTATCTGGCTGGCGTGTTGCTTCTGGTGGTGGTGGACGTCATGGGCCACAACGCCATGGGCGCCACACGCTGGATCAATATTCCGGGTGTGATTCGCTTCCAGCCCTCGGAGTTCCTGAAAATCCTCATGCCGGCGACCATCGCCTGGTATCTGTCCAAGCGGACCTTGCCACCGCAACTCAAGCATGTGGCGGTCAGCCTGATGCTGATCGGGGTGCCCTTTGCCCTGATTGTGCGCCAGCCCGACCTGGGTACGGCCTTGCTGGTACTGGCGGGCGGTGCGTTCGTGCTGTTCATGGGCGGGCTGCGCTGGCGCTGGATCCTCAGCGTGCTGGCAGCGACGGTGCCCGTGGCGATTGCCATGTGGATGTTCGTGATGCACGACTATCAGAAACAGCGGGTTCTGACCTTCCTCGATCCTGAGAGCGATCCGCTGGGCACCGGATGGAACATTATCCAGTCCAAGGCCGCCATCGGCTCGGGCGGGGTGTTCGGCAAGGGCTGGCTGCTGGGCACCCAGTCGCACCTGGACTTTCTTCCCGAAAGCCACACCGACTTCATTATTGCGGTGATGGGCGAAGAGTTCGGCCTGGTCGGCATCTGCGCGTTACTGCTGATTTACTTGCTGTTGATTGGTCGCGGCCTGGTGATCACGGCCCAGGCGCAGACCCTGTTCGGCAAATTGCTGGCGGGCAGCCTGACCATGACGTTTTTTGTTTATGTTTTCGTCAACATCGGTATGGTCAGTGGCTTGCTACCGGTGGTGGGCGTGCCATTGCCATTTATCAGTTACGGCGGCACTTCGCTCGTGACGCTGTTGTCAGCGTTTGGGGTTTTGATGTCGATTCACACACATCGCAAGTGGATCGCACAAGTTTGATTAAGGTGAATTATTCAATGCAAGCAATGCGTGGCTGGGCCGCTCGATACGCGTCATGGGTGGGCCTGCTGGGTCTGTTCGGGGCAGCGCAGGGCGCGGTAGCCGGTGACTACGAAGGCTCGCCCCAGGTGGCTGAGTTCGTCGGTGAGATGACCCGCGACTACGGATTTGCCGGCGAGCAACTGATGGGCGTGTTCCGTGAGGCAGAGCGTAAACAGAGCATCCTCGATGCCATTTCTCGCCCGGCCGAACGCGTTAAACAGTGGAAAGAGTACGGCCCGATGTTCCTGACCGACGCCCGGGTTGCCCGTGGTGTGGATTTTTGGCGTGAACACGAAGCCGTACTGGCCCGCGCCGAGCAGGAGTACGGGGTTCCGGCCCAGGTGATTGTGTCGATCATCGGCGTCGAAACCTTTTATGGCCGCAACACCGGCAACTACCGGGTGATCGATGCGCTGTCGACCCTGGGGTTCGATTACCCGCCGCGCGCCGAGTTTTTTCGCAAGGAGCTGCGTGAGTTCCTGCTGCTGACCCGCGAAGAGCAAGTTGACCCGCTCACCCTTAAAGGCTCTTATGCCGGGGCGATGGGCTTGCCGCAGTTTATGCCAAGCAGCTTTCGCGCCTATGCCGTGGACTTCGACGGTGATGGTCATATCAATATCTGGAGCAATCCGGACGATGCCATCGGCAGTGTTGCCAGCTACTTCAAGCGTCACGGCTGGGTGGCCGGTGAGCCGGTGGTGATTCGCGCCGATGTGACCGGTGATCGGGCCGATGAAGGCCTGACCCAGGGCATTGAGCCGGTCAAGACCGTCGGGGAGTTGCGAGCGCTGGGCTGGTCGAGTCATGATGCGCTGCCCGACGATATGCCGGTCACGGCGTTCCGTCTTGAAGGCGCCAATGGCCCTGAATACTGGATGGGCCTGAAGAATTTTTATGCGATCACGCGCTATAACCGAAGCGTGATGTACGCCATGGCAGTGCATCAACTGTCCGACCTGCTGGTTCAAGCACGGGGCAACAAGTAATGCCGTTTCTAGCGATCCGCACACCTTTGAAGCTCGCTGCCTGCGCCGCCCTGGCGTTGCTGGTGGTGAGCTGCTCCAGCAGCCGTTCGACGACCCCGCAAACCTCTGGCGGTGTCAGTTCCAAGCCGGGCCTGGACATCAATCGCGCCCATAAAGATGGTGCGCCGTGGTGGGATGTCGACGTATCCCGTATCCCGGATGCCACGCCGACCTTGCACAGCGGTCCTTACAAGGCCGCGCCGTATTCGGTGCTGGGCAAGACCTACTTTCCGATGCAAGAGTCCAAGACCTATGTGGCTTCTGGCACTGCGTCCTGGTACGGCACCAAGTTTCACGGTCAGAACACGGCCAATGGCGAAGTGTATGACCTGTACGGCATGAGCGCGGCGCACAAAACCCTGCCGTTGCCCAGCTACGTCAAAGTGACCAACCTCGATAACGGCAAGGCCGTGGTCCTGCGGGTCAACGACCGTGGCCCGTTTTATTCGGATCGCATCATCGACCTCTCCTACGCTGCCGCCAAGAAACTGGGCTATGCCGAAACCGGTACGGCACGGGTCAAGGTTGAAGGGATTGACCCGCAAGCCTGGTGGGCCCAGCGTGGTCGTCCGGCTCCCTTGATGCTCAATGAGCCGAAAATGGCCCAGAACACCGGGCCGACCGTCTCTACCGGCAAGATTGAGCAATGGACGCCGCCGGCCCAGCAGCACGCCGCCGATGTGGTACCGGTCAGCACACTGCCCAAGGGCCAGGGTACGTATTTGCAGGTAGGCGCCTTTGCCAATCCGGACGCCGCCGAGTTGCTTCGTTCCAAGCTCAGTGGCATGGTCAGCACCCCAGTATTCATCAGCTCGATTGTGCGCAATCAGCAAACCTTGCATCGAGTGCGCCTGGGGCCCATTGCCTCGGCGGGTGAAGTACAGCAAACGCAAAACAGCGTGCGCCAGGCCAATTTGGGTCAGCCAAGCGTTGTGACGTCGGATCAGTAACACCGATCAAAGCGTTGGGCCGGAGCATCAAGGGCCCAAACGCAGTTGCAGAGGTCAAGAATAAAAGCCCTTCCAGGGGCCGGGACTGCAACTGAATACGCGGCAGTCAGTCATACGACTGCCTGTACAGTTTTGCCCGTGAGGGTAAGTTTCAATTAACAACTTCGAGAGACGGATGAACATCACCACTTTAGCCAAACGCCTGTGCCTGCTTGTACCGCTGATCGTCACTCCTGCCGCCTGGGCAGTCGAGATGATGCCGTCGCCGCCACAACTTGCAGCCAAGTCCTATGTTCTGATGGATGCCAGCAGCGGTAACGTGCTGGTTGAGAACAACGGCGACCAGCGTCTGCCGCCAGCCAGCCTCACCAAGCTGATGACTGCTTACATCGCGACCCTGGAAATCCGTCGCGGCCAGATCGGCGAAAACGATCCTGTCACCGTCAGCGAAAACGCCTGGCGTACCGGTGGTTCGCGGATGTTCATCAAGGTCGGCACTCAAGTGTCGGTCAGTGACCTGCTGCACGGCATCATCATTCAGTCGGGTAACGACGCAAGCGTGGCCTTGTCCGAGCACATCGCCGGCAGCGAAGACGCCTTTGCCGACATGATGAACAAGACCGCCGGCGAGTTGGGCATGTCCAACAGCCACTTCATGAACCCGACTGGCCTGCCAAACCCTGAGCATTACTCGTCGGCCCACGACATGGCGTTGCTGGCCCGTGCCATCATTCACGAAGACCCGACTCACTACGCGATCTACTCGCAGAAAGAGTTCTTCTGGAACGGCATCAAGCAGCCTAACCGCAACCTGTTGCTGTGGCGTGACAAGACCGTTGACGGTCTGAAAACCGGTCACACCGACGAAGCAGGCTATTGCATGGTGTCGTCGGCTGTTCGTGATGGTCAGCGACTGATTGCCGTGGTGTTTGGTACCAACAGCGAAGTCGCCCGTGCTGCCGAAACACAGAAGCTGCTGACCTACGGTTTCCGCTTCTTCGAAACCCAGACGTTCTATCAGAAGGGTGTAGAGCTGGCTCAGGCCCCGGTCTGGAAAGGCACCACCAATCAAGTCAAGGCCGGCCTGGCCGAAGACTTGACCATGACTCTGCCTAAAGGCCAATTGAAAAAGCTGGCTGCAAGCATGACCATGAACCCGCAACTGATGGCCCCTATCGCCCAAGGCGATGTGATCGGCAAGGTTGAGGTCAAGCTGGACGACAAGGTTGTGCACAGTGCCGACCTGATCGCACTGGAGCCCGTTGAGGAAGGCGGTATTTTCCGACGCGTTTGGGACAGCATCCGTCTATTCTTCTACGGTCTGTTCAACTGATAGCACCCACCTGCATGGCCCCGCGCTTACACGGCGCGGGGTTATCTCTGTAGCTCAAGGCTTACGAGGCCAATACGCCATGACCGATACTGAAGTAAAGGCGCCAAAGATCGAATTCCCCAACGTTGATTACCCGGTTAAGGTGATCAGCGACACGGGTGTGGGCAACAAGGACAGGATCATCGACATCGTCAAGAAACACGCGACGGTCAACGATGATCGTGTCGACGAGCGCCAGAGCACCAACGGCAAGTACACGACCATCCAGTTGCACATCGTGGCAACAGATCAGGATCAGCTCTACAACATCAACAGCGAACTGCGAGCCACCGGCTTCGTACACATGGTGCTGTGATGTCGCAGGTCTTGGGTATTCGCGAACTGGGTCAGCTTGATTACGAGCGCACCTGGCTGGCGATGCAGCGCTTCACCGATGAGCGCAAGCTTGAGCCGGACACGCAAGATGAAGTCTGGCTGGTGCAGCATCCGCCAGTGTTTACCCAAGGCCAGGCAGGCAAGGCCGAGCATCTGCTGTTACCGGGTGATATCCCGGTGGTGAAGTCGGATCGCGGTGGTCAGGTGACCTATCATGGCCCTGGCCAGCTGGTTGCTTACCTGATGCTTGACGTGCGTCGGCTGGGTTATGGCGTGCGTGAGCTGGTCTCGCGGATGGAGCAGTGCCTGATCGACCTTCTCGCCAGCTATGGCGTGAGCGCGGCGGCCAAGCCCGATGCGCCCGGCGTGTATGTTGACGGCGCGAAAATCGCTTCTCTGGGGCTGCGGATCCGCAATGGCTGCTCCTTCCATGGTCTGGCCCTGAATGTGGACATGGACCTGGAACCGTTTCGACGGATTAACCCCTGTGGTTATGCGGGGCTGGCGATGACCCAGCTGCGTGACCATGCAGGGCCGATTGAATTTGCCGAGGTAGGTGCCCGGCTGCGTGTGCAGCTCGTCAAACACCTCGACTATGCTGAGCAGACGACCCTGACGGGCGGAATCGACTGATATGACTACTGCGCAAGACGCTGTTCAAACCCTGATCCCAACGCTGGATATCTCAGAACGTGCAGCCCGCGCCAGCGAGGCCCGTTCCAAGGTTGAGACCGGCGTTAAGTTGCGCGGTGCCGAAAAGGTTGCGCGTATCCCGGTTAAGATCATTCCGACCACCGAGCTGCCAAAGAAGCCTGACTGGATTCGTGTACGCATTCCGGTTTCGCCTGAAGTCGACCGTATCAAGTCATTGCTGCGCAAGCACAAGCTGCACAGCGTGTGCGAAGAAGCTTCCTGCCCGAACCTGGGCGAGTGCTTCTCGGGTGGCACCGCGACCTTCATGATCATGGGCGACATCTGCACCCGCCGCTGCCCGTTCTGCGATGTGGGTCACGGTCGACCGAAGCCACTGGACGTCAACGAGCCTGAAAGCCTGGCCATCGCCATTGCTGACCTGCGCCTGAAGTACGTGGTGATCACTTCGGTAGACCGCGACGACCTGCGTGACGGCGGTGCCCAGCACTTTGCCGATTGCATCCGCGAGATCCGCAAGCTGTCGCCGGGCGTTCTGCTTGAAACCCTCGTGCCGGATTACCGTGGTCGCATGGACGTTGCGCTGGAAATCACCGCAGCCGAGCCGCCTGACGTGTTCAACCACAACCTCGAAACCGTGCCGCGCCTGTATAAGGCCGCCCGCCCTGGTTCCGACTACCAGTGGTCGCTGACCTTGCTCCAGCGCTTCAAGCAGATGATGCCGCACATCCCGACCAAGTCCGGCCTGATGCTGGGTCTGGGCGAGACGGATGAAGAAGTCATCGAAGTCATGAAGCGCATGCGCGAACACGACATCGACATGCTGACCCTGGGTCAGTACTTGCAGCCATCGCGCAACCACTTGCCGGTACAGCGTTTCGTGCACCCGGACGTTTTCGCCTGGTTCGCCGAAGAAGGCTACAAAATGGGCTTCAAAAACGTGGCGTCCGGCCCGTTGGTACGTTCTTCGTATCACGCGGATGAACAAGCCAAGCTGGTCAAATCCATGCTGGTGAGTGCCTGATTCCATGACAAACCGGAGCACCGCGCCCGTGTCTTTCAAGACCCACAGCGCGGTGCCCGCGTTGCCCGCTGGTGGGGTGATCGCCCTGATCGCCCCGGCCGGTCCCGCCGAACTTGATCTGAAACTCGCCACCCAATGGATGCATGACCGCGGCTATCAGTTGCGCGTATTTCCGGGCGTGTGGGAAAAGGACGGCTACCTCGCAGGCTCTGATGCCGTGCGTTTACGCGACCTGCACGACGCCTTTGCCGATGACAGCATTGATGGGATTTTTTGCCTGCGCGGTGGCTACGGATCCCCGCGCTTGCTTGATGGCATCGATTTCGAGCTTCTGCGCAACCATCCCAAGCCTTTTGTGGGGTATAGCGATATCACCGCGCTGCATCTGGCGATTACACGTTACGCAGGCTTTGTGACTTTCCACGGGCCGATGCTGAACGCCGACCTGCTGGGTAACAAGCAACCGCCGACAGAATCCTCACTGCTACGCATGCTTGGCGGGCAGCAACTGCCTGTGCTGGAGCATCCTGCAGCTTACCCGCTGACAACCCTTGCGTCAGGTTGCGCCAGTGGCCGTTTGCTGGGCGGCAATCTATCCATGATCTGCGCCACCCTCGGGACGGCGTTTGAGCTGGATGGCGAAGGCATCATCCTGTTTATCGAAGACGTGAACGAGCCGTTGTACCGGGGCGACCGTCTGCTCACGCATTTGCGTCTGGCAGGCAAGCTCGACAAGGTGCGTGGCGTCCTTGTAGGGGATGTGGCTGGGGTTGATGTACGGGCGCTGGAGCGGTTGCTCACACAGGAATTGGGCGGGCTTGGCATTCCCGTGCTGGCCGGATGGCGCAGCGGGCATTGTGATCCAAACCTGACCTTGCCGATGGGGGCTCAAGTGCGGCTGGATGCTGATCAGCAGTTATTGGTACTTGAGCAGGCTGTGGTCACAGTCAAAACCTGAACCGTGGGCTTGCTCGCGATTGCATCGACTCGTTTAGTCAGAAATACCGAGTTGATAGCCTCGCGAGCAAGCCCGCTCCTACCGGTTGAGTCGCAACTCAGCGGCTACGCAAACTCTCCAGCAACTTGTGACTCGGGTAGCCATCTGCAGGCCAACCCATAGCTTGCTGCGCGCTGCGAATTGCTTTGCGCGTATTGGCGCCAATAATGCCATCCGCATTGCCCGCATCGTAATTGCGCTGGCTCAGCAGTGTTTGCAACTCTACGCGTTCGGAACGGCTCAGCGGTCGGTCATCTTTTGGCCACGCAGCCAAAATGGTTCCGCCCCCGTTGAAGCGCTGAGACAACAGGCCTACGGCCAGCGCATAGGACGATGAATTGTTGTAGCGCAAGATAGCGCGGAAGTTATCCAGCACCAGGAACGCCGGGCCACGGTAGCCTGCCGGCAGCAGCAGGGTAGCGCTCAACTGCTCTGAGCCGGCTGCAGAACTTTCAGGCACTAATACCCCCAGTTGCTGCCATTCGGCGACGCTCTTTTTGACAGCACCATCCGCCAGCGCGTAGTCAAAGCTGGCAGGCAACATGACTTCAAAGCCCCATGGTTGGCCTTGTTTCCAGCCAGAGCTCTGCAGGTAATGCGCAGTCGAGGCCAGGGCGTCGGCAGAGCTGTTCCAGATGTCACGACGACCGTCACCGTCGAAATCCACGGCGTGGGTTTCATAGGTCGTCGGAATGAACTGGGTCTGGCCCATTGCGCCAGCCCAGGAGCCGAGCATTTTGTCGGCGCTGATATCACCTTGCTGAATGATTTTCAGCGCCGAGATCAATTGGCTTTGGGCGAATTCCGGGCGACGCCCTTCGTAGGCCAGGGTGGCCAGCGATCGGATGACGGATTTGTTGCCCTGGAACGAGCCGAAGTTGCTCTCCATGCCCCAGACCGACACCAGTGCCTGGCGGTCGACGCCATAACGCTGTTCGATGCGGCTCAGCAACTCGGCGTTTTGCTCCAGCAAACGCTGACCATTACGCACACGCAAGGGTGACAGGGCGCCGTCGAGGTATTCCCAGACAGGGCGGCTGAATTCAGGCTGGCTGCGGTCGGCCTTGATCACGCTCATGTCGGGTGTGACGCCAGCAAAGGCGTTATCGAACACCTGCGGGCTGATTCCGGCTTTGAGGGCCTGAACGCGGAAGTTGGCCTGCCACTCGCTGAAGCTCTGGGCGGGCTGGACAAAAGGTGTGTCGGTGGTGCCTGGTGCGCTGGTGGTCACCGCTGGGGCGGGAGGCGTCACAGGCAAGGGTTGGGCATCGGCTGCGGTAGGTTTCTCGGCGCAGGCGACTAAAAGGATGACGCTGGAAGCAGCGATCAGTTGGCGCATCGGCCAACCACGTTTATGACTTAAGGGCATGCGCAGGTCCAGGTAATGCAAATCAGATGCAGACCTTATCATCCCCGCTGTCAGGCAGCCAGAAAGTAAAAAGCCTCCCGGTCTCTCGACTGGAAGGCTTCGCGGCGGTAGCTGCCTTTGCCTTTGGCGGGGCGTTCCTGGCGGCTGCGGAACAGGGGTTGGGCGACGATGGATTTGGCCTTGTTGGGGCGCTTGCTCATGGCAGGTACTCTCGCTTGATGTGAACAAGCGCAAATCATCGGCCAGAATTTTGCGGTTGTCCAGCCATGGGTGAGTGGGAGCAGGGGTTACTCCGCAGGCAGACTCAAGCGTTGTCCGCACATCAGCAGCGCCAGACGACTCAGGCTGTTCCAGGCCGAGCCCGCTGCCTGACCCTTGATTTGCGCATCGATACGCTGTGCGTCCATCAACAGCTGTGCCCAGCGCTGCGCCGAGTAACGTTGCAAAGCCTTGCTCATCAGCGGTTTGCGCTTGTCCCAGACCGGGGGGCGTGCCTGGCTGAAAGCCTTGTCCAGAGGAATGCCCTGGCTGTATTGCAGCGCAATATTGGCCAGAACCCGCAGTTCACGGGCCAGTGCCCAGAGGATCACCGGAGGCTCTACACCTTCACCGCGCAAACCCTCCAGCATGCGCAAGGCGTGGGAAGCCTCGCCGTTAAGTACGGCATCGACCAGGCCAAACACATCAAAGCGCGCACTGTCAGCCACCGCAGCCTGTACGGTTTCGACGGTGATCTGCCCGTCTTCGGCCATCAATTTGAGCTTTTCGATTTCCTGGGCCGCCGCCAGCAGGTTGCCCTCAACCCTTGCAGCAATCAGTTCGACCGCGTCCTGGCTGGCAGACAAGCCTGCCTGTGACAGGCGCTGGCGAATCCATTGAGGCAACTGGTTGGCGTCGACTGGCCAGATTTGAACGAACTGGGTATGGGGGCCCTCGACAAGCGCCTTGCCCCACTTGGTCTTTTGCGCGCTGCCATCAAGCTTGGGCAGGCTGATCAGCAAAAGGGTATCTTCGGCCGGGCGTGAGCTGTACTCGATCAGTGCCGCGGCGCCTTTGTCGCCGGGTTTGCCCGAGGGCAGGCGCAGTTCCAGCAGGCGCTTTTCGGCGAACAGCGACATGCTGGCGCCCGCTTGCAGCAACGTGCCCCAGTCAAAGCTGGCGTCTGCGCTGAACACCTGGCGTTCATCAAAACCTTGTTGGCGAGCAGTGCTGCGAATGGCGTCTGCCGCTTCCTGGCACAGCAATGGGTCATCGCCGCTGATGATGTAGATCGGCGAGAGATTGCCTTGCAAGTGTTTGGCGAGTTGGGCGGGGGCGAGTTTCATAGGGGCTATAACGATAGCGGGGCGCCTGAGCGCCCCGTATGCCTTACTGGTTTTGCAGTTCGAGAGGCGACTGTTGAGGGGTTTCCTCTTGAGCCTTGCGTGCAGCTTCGATGGCGTCGGCTTCAGCCTTGGCCTTCGCATCGGCCTGCTGTTGCAGCTTTTCCAGCTGCTCAGGCGTCAACTGCTCAAGGCGCATGACCAGTTGCTGTACGAGGTCGCGACGCATCTCTTTACGGATCATTTGGCCTTCCTGATTGGCGCCAGCAATGTTGCTGCCGTCCTGCAGGTAAACCTTGTTCGCTTCAACCCGATTGCTCAGCAGCGTCAGATTGTTGTGACCCCGGATTTCGTAATTCACCACGTTGGTCAACTGATACTCGGCAGTTCCGCCGTTGCCAGAGTAGCTGGCGGCGCGCTGAGTTTCTTTTTCGCTGGTCAGAACCATTTTGTACGGAGCATTGGCGGTCAGTTTTACGCCGCTGTTTTCCAGAATCTGACGCAGTTGGCGCACGGTATCGCCATAGGCGTTGCGAGCACTCACGTCGAGTTCGGTGATCGTCAGCTGATTGGTGCCGGTGCCGCGCAGCTGGAAGCCGCAGGCGCTCAACAAAATAGCGAGACCCATCACCAGCAGGTTGCGTTTGATCATGTGTTGCTCCCCTTGAAACCAGATAGGCCGACTAGGCGGCCCTGAAGGTCTTATTGGGCGCCCGGGCATGGCACGGGCGCCTGTTCCAGTTAGCTCGCGACGATATTGACCAGTTTGCCGGGGACCACGATGACTTTGCGAATCGTCAGGCCTTCGGTAAACCGCAGTACGTTTTCGTTGGTGCGGGCTGCGGCTTCAACGTCTTCACGGCTGGCACTGGCTGGCATTTCAATATGCCCACGCAGTTTGCCGTTGACCTGGATAACCAGTTGCAGGGTGTCTTGAATCAGTGCGCTTTCATCCAGGGTTGGCCAAGGCGCGTCGATGATGGCGCCTGCATGGCCCAATTTGTTCCACAACTCATGGCTGATATGCGGAGTGATAGGGGCCAATACCAGTGCAACCGTTTCAAGGCCTTCCTGCAGCAGTGCGCGGTCTTGTTCAGTCACTTGCGGTGCTTTTTCAAGCACGTTCATCACGGTCATCACCTGGGCGACGGCGGTGTTGAATTTGTGATGCAGGCCTACGTCCTGGCTCGCTTGCTTGATCGCCTGGTGGATAGCACGGCGAATGACTTTTTGTTCGTCGTTCAGGCTGGCGATGTCCAGCGTGCCCGGCAGACCTTGGCCAACGTGGGCATAGGCCAGACGCCATACGCGCTTGAGAAAGCGGTGCGAACCTTCAACACCCGAGTCGGACCATTCCAGGCTCGCGTCAGGTGGCGAGGCAAACATCATGAACAAGCGGCAGGTGTCTGCGCCGTATTGCTCGATCATGTATTGCGGGTCGACGCCGTTGTTCTTGGACTTGGCCATTTTTTCAGTGCCACCGATTTCAACGGGCAGGCCGTCGCTGATCAGTTTGGCGCCGATGATCTTGGCTTTGCTGTCACGCTCCAGCTCGACGTCTGCCGGGTTGAACCAGGTCAGGGCGCCGTTGGCTTCGCGACGGTAGTAAGTTTCGGCAATCACCATGCCTTGGGTCAGCAGGTTCTTGAACGGCTCGTTGGAGCTGACAAGACCTTCGTCACGCATCAGCTTGTGGAAGAAGCGCGCGTACAGCAGGTGCAAGATGGCGTGTTCGATACCGCCGATGTACTGGTCAACCGGCAGCCAGTGGTCAGCCGCCGATTTCTCGACCAGGCCGCCTTCATAGTGCGGGGACGCGTAACGGGCGTAGTACCACGAGGACTCGACGAAGGTGTCCATCGTGTCGGTTTCGCGTTTGGCCGGTGCGCCACATTTAGGGCAGCTGCACTCATAGAATTCAGGCATGCGCGCCAATGGCGAGCCGGCGCCATCGGGCACGACGTCTTCTGGCAGGATGACGGGCAACTGGTCTTCAGGGACCGGAACGTCACCGCAGGTGTCGCAGTGCACGATCGGGATCGGGCAGCCCCAGTAGCGCTGGCGGCTGATGCCCCAGTCACGCAGGCGGAACTGGGTACGCGACTGGCCAAGGCCTTTGGCGGTCAGGGCGGCTTCGATGGCAGCGAATGCCGCGTCGAAATCCAGACCGTCGAATTCGCCGGAGTTGATCAGCGTGCCGTGCTCGTTGTAGGCGTCTTGCCACGGAGCAGGTGATTCGTCGCCTGCGCTGGTACGAACGACTGCTTTGATCGGCAGGTTGTACTTGGTAGCGAACTCGAAATCACGCTCGTCGTGTGCTGGAACGGCCATCACCGCGCCGTCGCCGTAATGCATCAATACATAGTTGGCGACCCATACCGGGAGCTTTTCACCGGTCAGTGGGTGCTCAACGAACAGCGAGGTTGGCAGTCCCTTTTTCTCCTGGGTCGCCATATCGGCTTCGGCCACGCTGCCGCCTTTGCATTCAGCGATAAACGCTTGCAGCTCAGGATTGCCTTGTGCAGCCAGAGTGGCGAGCGGGTGCTCGGCAGCCACGGCTACATAGGTAGCGCCCATGAGGGTGTCGGGACGGGTGGTGAAGACCTTGAGTGCGCCCGCTTCGCCGATGGAGTCGACGTTGTAAGGGAACTGCACTTCCATGCCGCGGGATTTGCCAATCCAGTTACGCTGCATGGTTTTGACCTGCTCGGGCCAACCCGGCATGTCGTCGAGGCTTTCAAGCAGTTCATCCGCATAAGCGGTGATCTTGAAGTAGTACATCGGGATTTCGCGCTTTTCGATCAGCGCGCCCGAACGCCAGCCGCGGCCGTCGATGACCTGTTCGTTGGCCAGAACGGTCTGGTCCAGCGGGTCCCAGTTCACGGTGCCGTTTTTACGGTAGATCACACCTTTTTCGAACAGGCGAGTGAACAGCCATTGTTCCCAGCGGTAGTAATCCGGCTGGCAGGTCGTGATTTCGCGGGACCAGTCCACCGCCAGACCCAGGCTGCGCAGCTGGGTTTTCATGTAGGCGATGTTTTCGTAAGTCCACTTGGCCGGGGCGACATTGTTTTTCATCGCGGCGTTTTCGGCCGGCATGCCGAAGGCGTCCCAACCCATCGGTTGCAGGACGTTTTTACCGAGCATGCGCTGGTAACGGGAGATCACGTCACCGATGGTGTAGTTACGCACATGCCCCATGTGTAGCTTGCCGCTTGGGTACGGGAACATCGACAGGCAGTAGTAAGTCTCTTTGCCTGGATCTTCGCTGACTTCGAAGGACTTTTGGTTGTCCCAGAATGATTGGGCGGCGGCTTCTATTTCACGGGGCTGATATTGTTCGTGCATGGCTACTTGTACTGATAAAGGGTGGCCTAATCCTCTTCAACATAGATCGGCTTTGGTGTTGCCCGGTCAGGTTGGAGCAGGGGTTACAGGAAGTCCCGTAGCATACATGACCCCGCTCTATCGAGGGAAACCCTGATTGCCTCATCACTCCGTTGGTCGCGGCAGCACGCCGGTTTTACAGGCACAGCTAAGCTCTCTTTGGGGGAGATACATTTCCTTTAATGAGGTGGACGGATGGCAGAGTTGCAACGCAGCGCAACAACATCGCAAGTGTATGAGCGGCTGATTGATCGTTTAAGTGTGGCTCTTGATTCAGCAAAGACGGCTGTCCAATTACGTGATGAACGTCCAGTCGAGTTGGAGTTGCGAGGCTTGAGTCGTGCCGAGCTAGAGTTGATCAACCTCTATTTGAATCGGATGGGGCGTGAGGCGATTGAACGCTCGCAAGGCAGCAGGAACATGCAGGATGCCCCCAAGGCCAAGGTCATCTGGCTTAAAGACAGGGTGCAGGGAGCTTAGGGCCTTACGGCGATTCAACGATTCAGGCCGGGCCTTCAGAAAAAGTCGCATCAAGAAAGGTTGTACCCCGGGTTGATGTATCAGGCGTTTGTGTTTGGGTTTCTCACCTGCGCTGTTGATGCGTTCACTCAACCCCCTTAGGCTTCGGGCATCTTTGGAGATGCTCGATGCCTATTCGATATTTTTTAAAACAACTTCTATTACCTCCTGGAATTCTTTTACTCCTCTTGGTGCTTGCCTGGTGGTTGCGTCGTTCGCGCCCGCGTTTGGCGGGTGTCCTGTTCGCCTTGGGCGTGGGCGGTTTTTGGCTGATGAGTTTGCCCGTGATGGTGGAATGGGGTGCGCGGGTGCTCGAGAGCGAGCCGCCGTTGGCCCAAAGCGAGTGGTCCAGGCTTGCGCAGCGGGCGGATGCAATCGTGGTGCTGGGCTCGGGCCGTGAGCGGGGAGACCCGGCATGGGGCAGCGATCAACCGACGGGAATAGGCCTGGAACGCCAGCGATATGCGGCCCGGCTGGCCAAGGCTTCAGGTTTGCCGGTACTGACCACGGGGGGGGTGCACTACGGCACGCCCCCCAGCGAGGCGCAGTTGATGGCGGACTCGTTGCGTGATGACTTTGGTGTGAGCGTGCGCTGGAAAGAAGAACAAAGCCGTACCACGTGGGAAAACGCCAAAATGACTGCAGACATTCTGCTGCCGCTGGGTATCAAACGCGTGGTAGTAGTCACCCACGCCTGGCACATGCCGCGTTCGGTGTGGAGCTTTGAAAAGGCCGGCTTTGAGGTTGTACCCGCTCCCGTTGGATTCTTGAGTGCTGACAACGCTCGGCCGCTGGGGGGCTGGATGCCCGAATACAAATCGTTCTGGCAGTCCGGGCTGTTGATCAATGAAGCGGTCGGGCAGATGTCCTATCCGCTTTTTTACCGGTAACTGAGAGGCGGGGCGTCTGGCTGTTTGTGGGAGCGGGCTTGCTCGCGATGCAAGCCCGGCTGCCACTACACCGTCTTGGCAATCCGGCTGGTGATCAGTGCCCAGCCAATCAGCAGGCTGCACAGGATGATCAGCGGCCACGAGCGCCATTGCAGGTAAGGCGTGAAGTTGTGCATGGGGACTACTTCGCCATACATGATGCCCTGCTCAAACTGCGGGATCTGGGTGGTGATCTGGCCGAACGGATTGATCAGAGCCGTTACGCCATTGTTGGTTGCCCGGATCATCCAGCGGCCTGCTTCCAGGGCGCGCATTTGTGCCATCTGCAAATGTTGCAGCGGGCCAATCGAGGTGCCGAACCAGGTGTCGTTACTGATGGTGAGCAAAATATCGCTTTGGGCGGCGAGGTTGGCCACGAAGTCCGGGTAGACGACTTCATAGCAAATAAGCGGCGCAATCTGATAACCCTTTGCTTGCAGCATGGCCTGATCAGACGGGCCTCGGGCGAAGTCCGACATCGGCAGGTCGAAGAATGCGATCAGGCCGCGCAGGACATCCTGCAACGGCACGTATTCGCCAAACGGCACCAGCTTCTGTTTCAGATAAACACCGTCACCCTCACCAACGGCGGTAATACCGTTGAAGTAGCGCGGCTCGTGACGTACTTCCTGGCGGATAGGCACGCCTGTAATCAGTGCCGAGTTTCGATCAGCGGCAAACCGCCCCATCATGCTCAAGAAGCCTTCAGCGTTTTCTTTGAGTACGGGAATGGCGGTTTCTGGCCAAACGATGAGATCAACGCGTTTGGAGCTCAATGTCATGTCGCGGTACAGGGCCAGTTGCGCGTTGAGCTGCGCCGGATCCCATTTCATGCTTTGTTCGATATTGCCCTGGATGGCCGCGACGCTCAGTGGATCACCCGAAGGGCTGGTCCAGGCGTGATGCTTGAGTGCCTGGCCGAGGCACCACGGACCGATCAGTAACACTAAACCAGCCGCTACAAAGGCTTTGCGTTTGGCCTTGATCAGGCGCGGCAGATTGCACAGCAGTGCTGCGGTCAGGGCCAGGGTAAAGGAGATCAGCCACATGCCGCCCAGCGGGGCAAGGCCGGCCAGTGGGCCGTCCAATTGGCTGTAACCGGAGTACAGCCAGGGGAAGCCGGTGAGGAACCAGCCACGAAAAGCTTCCTGTGCGACCCACAGGGCCGCAAACGCCAATGTGTCGGCCAGTGGCGCTTCGTTGCGGCGAATCCAGCGTGCCCAGAGCCAGGCGGGGAGGGCGAAGAACCATGCAATAGCTGCCGTGAACGCCAGCATCAGCAGTCCGGCCAGCAGCACAGACGCGCCGCCGAAGTGGTGAATGCTGTAGTAGATCCAGCTGGTGCCGGCGCCAAACAGACCAAAACCGTAGCACCAGCCACGGCCCAGCGCCTGTCTTGGGGACAGGTCACGCAAGCCAAGATAGAAAATGGCCAGGGCAACCAGTGCCAGTGGCCAGATATCGAAAGGTGCCAACGCCAGGGTTGTCAGTGCGCCGGCCACCACGGCCAGCAAGTTACCGGGCCAGCCGGGGGAGGTTATCCAGCGCATTTCAATCCTTGGTATTGAGGTTTAGCGGGCGATAGGCGTAAGGCGAATCAAATGAATCCGGCGACTGTCCGCATTGAGGATGCGGAAACGGTAAGGACCGATTTCAGTGGTTTCGTTGCGTTTTGGCAAGTGCCCGAATGCACTCATGACCAGGCCGCCGACAGTGTCGAATTCATCGTCGGAGAATTCGGTGTCAAAGAACTCGTTGAAGTTCTCGATGGGGGTGAGGGCCTTGATCAGGAAGTCACCGCTGGGCAGCGGCTTGATGTAGCTGTCTTCCTCGACATCGTGCTCGTCTTCGATGTCGCCGACGATCTGCTCCAGAACGTCTTCAATCGTTACCAGGCCCGCCACGCCGCCGTATTCGTCAATCACGATGGCCATGTGGTTGTGGTTGGCACGGAACTCACGCAGCAACACGTTCAGACGCTTGGACTCAGGGACAAACGTCGCCGGACGCAGCAAATCCTTGATGTTGAACTTGTCGCCGTTCTCCTGAAGGATCAGCGGCAGCAAGTCTTTGGCCAGGAGGACGCCCAGGACGTCGTCATGGCTTTCGCCGATCACCGGGTAGCGCGAGTGCGCAGCCTCAATGATCGCCGGGAGAAATTCACGGGGGGTCTGGGTCGCCTTGATGCTGATCATCTGCGAGCGCGGAACCATGATGTCCCGTACCTGCAGGTCAGCCACCTGAATGGCGCCTTCGACGATGGCCAGCGCTTCACTGTCCAATAGTTTGTTCTGGTGTGCTTCGCGCAGCAGCTCAAGCAGCTCCTGGCGGTTTTTCGGCTCATGGGCAAAGGCCTGGGTCAGCTTACCTAACCATGACTTTTGCCCGTTGCTCGATCGGTCTTCGCTCATAGCGATTTACTCGTATCCCTTGGTCGTTTCAGTGGGTGTTATTCGGTTTCGTCGTCTGCATACGGGTCTGGATGACCCAGTTCAGCAAGCAACGTTCGTTCCAGTGCTTCCATTTCTTCGGCTTCTTCGTCTTCTATATGGTCGTAACCCAGAAGATGCAAGCAGCCGTGAATCACCAGGTGGGCCCAATGGGCCTCGAGGCTTTTGCCTTGTTCGGTGGCTTCGCGTTCAACCACGGCCACGCAAATCACCAGATCGCCCAGTAACGGGATATCGAGGAATTCGTCAGGCACGTCAGCCGGAAAGGAAAGCACGTTGGTGGCGTAGTCTTTCTGGCGCCAGGTGTGATTGAGCTCGCGGCCTTCGGCTTCGTCTACCAGGCGAATGGTCATTTCCGAATCGGCGGTACGCTGACGAAGGGCCAGTTCACACCATTGGCGGAACTGGGCTTCGGTGGGGGCGGCTGCCTCGGTGGCCAGTTGCAGGTCAAGCTCAAGCATCGTGACGGTAATCCTTTGCAGCGGGCAGTGCGGCCAGCTTGTCGGCGGCTTCCTGTTCGTAGCGCCCGTAGGCTTCCACAATGCGCTGCACCAGCGGGTGGCGCACGACGTCTTTGGACTGGAAGTGAGTAAAGCTGATACCCGGTACATCCTTGAGCACTTCAATGACGTGGTTCAGCCCTGATTTGGTGCCTTTAGGCAGGTCGATCTGGGTGATGTCACCGGTGATCACGGCGGTCGAGCCGAAGCCGATACGGGTCAGGAACATCTTCATTTGCTCGACGGTGGTGTTCTGGCTTTCGTCGAGAATGATAAAGCTGTTGTTCAGCGTGCGACCACGCATGTAGGCCAGTGGCGCAACTTCGATCACCTGGCGCTCGATCAGCTTGGCCACGTATTCAAAGCCCAGCATTTCGTACAGCGCGTCGTAGAGCGGGCGCAGGTACGGGTCGATTTTTTGCGACAGGTCGCCTGGCAGGAAACCGAGTTTTTCGCCGGCTTCAACGGCCGGGCGCACCAGCAGGATGCGGCGGATTTGCTCGCGTTCCAGGGCATCAACGGCGCAGGCCACGGCCAGATAGGTTTTACCCGTACCCGCTGGGCCAATCCCGAAGTTGATGTCGTTCCCCAGGATTTCTTTGACGTAGCGCTGCTGATTGATGCCTCGGGGGCGAATCATGCCCTTTTTGGTACGCAGCGAAACACTGGCTTCAGCCACCGGATTACTGGCCAGGTCTTCGACGGCAGATTCCTGCAGGAACAGGTGCACCATGTCCGGTGAAAGCTCGCAGGCTCTGGTTTCACGGTACAGGCGGCGCAGCAGATGTTCAGCGGAAGAGGTCAGCTTGGGGTCGCCGATCAGCTCGAATTGATTACCGCGATTGCGGATTTCGATCGTCAGGCGTTGTTCGATCAAGCGCAAATGCTCGTCGAATTGCCCGCACAGATTGGCGAAACGGCGAGCCTCAAATGGCTCGAGAAGAAAGCGATGTGGTTCGATGGGTGCGTTCAAGGTCGTATTTAGCCGCCCTTAGGCAATTGAGATGGAATTAAGGATAACGCTAGCAGGTCAAGCGTGAAAGGACTTAACCAAATGTTTGATGTGGGAGCGGGCTTGCTCGCGATTGCATCACCGCACTCGTCCAGCCGGACCGCGTTGCATGCATCGCGAGCAAGCCCGCTCCCACAGAAGTTGATTGCGTGTGGTCAGTTCAGCAGCGAGCCCCGCAACGAGTGCGGCTGGGCAGCATCGATGTGCACATCGGCGAATTGCCCGATCAACTGCGGGTTGTCACAGCGGAAGTTGACGATCCGGTTGTTCTCGGTGCGGCCCTGCAGTTCACCAGGGTCTTTTTTCGAGTAGTCGGTCACCAGAATCCGCTGGATGGAACCCACCATTTGGCGGCTGATCTCAAAACCCTGCTGGTTGAGGCGATGTTGCAGCGCGTTCAGACGCTCCTTCTTGCGCTCTTCCGGCGTGTCGTCTGTCAGGTCTGCTGCCGGGGTGCCCGGGCGCTGGCTGTACACAAAGGAGTAGGAGAAGTCGAAACCTACGTCTTCGATCAGCTTCATGGTTTGTTCGAAGTCTTTTTCGGTCTCGCCCGGGAAGCCAACAATAAAGTCGGAACTGATGCAGATACCCGGTACGGCAGCGCGCAGTTTGCGCAGCTTGGACTTGTATTCCAGTGCCGTGTGGTTGCGCTTCATGGCCGACAGGATGCGGTCAGAGCCCGATTGCACCGGCAAGTGCAGGTGTTTGACCAGCTCCGGGACTTCGGCGTGGGCCTGGATCAGGCTGTCGGAGAACTCCAGCGGGTGGGAGGTGGTGTAGCGAATGCGCTCGATCCCGTCGATCGCGGCAACCACGCGAATCAGTTCGGCAAGATCGGCCAAGCGGCCGCCCTCGGTCAGGCCGCGGTAGCCGTTGACGTTCTGGCCGAGCAGGGTCACTTCACGTACGCCGTTTTCGGCCAGGTGAATCACCTCGGCCAGCACGTCATCGAACGGGCGGCTGACTTCTTCGCCGCGGGTATAAGGCACCACGCAGAATGTGCAGTATTTGCTGCAACCTTCCATGACCGAGACGTAGGCGCTTGGGCCGTCGATGCGCGGTTCTGGCAGATGGTCGAACTTCTCGATCTCGGGGAACGACACGTCGACCTGCGGCAGCTTGGTGATGCGCGCAGCGTCGATCATTTCTGGCAGGCGATGCAGGGTTTGCGGGCCAAATACCACATCCACGTAAGGGGCGCGATCGCGAATCGCCGCACCTTCCTGGCTGGCAACACAGCCGCCCACGGCAATCACCATGTCGGGGTTGGCCAGTTTCAATTCACGCCAGCGACCCAGTTGCGAGTACACGCGGTCTTGGGCGCGTTCACGGATCGAACAGGTATTAAGCAGGATGACATCAGCGTCTTCGGCGCGCGCTGTGACTTCCAGGGCCTGATGTTCACCCAGCAGGTCGACCATGCGCGAGCTGTCGTACTCATTCATCTGGCAACCGTGGGTTTCGATGTAAAGCTTCTTGGCCATGGGTGTTCATCAAGTGATTCAAAGAACCGCGCATTATAGGGGTCATGGCCGTTGCTTCCTAGCGTTGTGCGTCTGACGGCTATGCTATAGTTCGCGCCCTCTTTTATACCTCCAGATGCTTACCCGCCCACCATGACCAAACGTGAAGCTCCAATCTACAAGGTGATTTTCCTTAACCAGGGCCAGGTGTTCGAAATGTACGCCAAGCAGATCTATCAAAGTGATCTGTGGGGTTTCCTGGAAGTTGAGGAATTCGTCTTCGGTGAGCGCACGCAAATGGTCGTCGACCCGAGTGAAGAAAAACTCAAGGCCCAGTTCGAAGGTGTGGTGCGCAGTTTTGTGCCGATGCACTCGATTGTGCGTATCGACGAGGTTGAGCGCTTGGGCACTCCCAAAATCAGCGAAGCCCGTGGCGTGAGCAACGTGATGCCGTTTCCGTTTCCGATGCCGGAAAAGTAAGGCCGTTTATTCTGTCGGGAATCGTCTGCCGGGATGGGCTAAGGCTGCGACTGCAGGCTTTGTGCTGGCCTTGATTTAAGGTAGCGGCGAAAACGGCGAGCGGGCATCGGTCGATTGCAGTTCCTGCAAGTACTTGCGGAAAATCTGCCCCAGGATCTGGGTGGCGGTTTCCAGCTGGTCGCGAGGCATTTGCTCGGCTACCAGGTCGGCAGTGTCCAGTGCGTCTTCGGCGCCGTTGACCGCGGCCATCTTCAGCACGATATACGCCTGGATGTTATTGGCCGGTACACCTTCGCCCTTGAAGAACATGGTGCCGAGCTGGAATTGAGCCATGGCGTGACCTTGCAGCGACGCTTGCTCGAAGTAGCTCAGTGCCTGATTAAGATCGCGAGGGGTGTTTTTACCGTCGTAATAGAACTCGCCTAACTCGTATTCGGCTTCTGCATCCCCGGCTTTTGCCGCTTCAACGCATGCCGCAAGCGCCTCGGCGAGGTCTTCAGGCTGAGTATTGAGGGTGCAGCGACCCATCGCTGGGATCAACAACGAGTTACCGCCTGCCTGGACAAGCAGCGGTTGTAGGAGCAACAGGCAGCCCAGTGCAAGGGCGCGGCCGGTGCGGTTCATGGGAATCGACGTACCTCTGAAAGGCGGGTTAACCCGACCGTGGGATGTGTAGGCGCGCATTATGAAATAAGCAGAGGCAACCTTACAAAGTCTTTACTCGTTTTTCTGCTGCGTGACCGCGATATCCATTGATTTAAGACGATTTTGGACGGGCGGGGTAAAAGATCAGGCCATTACGGGCATAAAAAAACGGCAAGGGCATCAACCCTTGCCGTTTTTGTGGATCACTTCAGTGCGGCAAATGCACGCTCTGCAGCATCCAGGGTCAGTTGCAGCTCGGTCTCGCCGTGGGCGATCGAGGTGAAACCGGCTTCAAAAGCACTGGGTGCCAGATACACGCCACCGTCGAGCATCAGGTGGAAGAAACGCTTGAACAGATCGGCATCGCTGGCCATCACATCATCGAAGGTGACGATGTCGTCGGCGCCGCTGAAGTACAGGCCGAACATGCCACCGGCCTGGGTGGTGACAAATGGAATGCCTGCCGCGTCGGCGCGCTGCTGCAAGCCATCCAGCAAGCGGGTAGTGTAATCGCTCAGCTCGGCGTGGAAGCCCGGACGGCTGATCAGGCGCAAGGTGGTCAGGCCTGCAGCCATTGCCAGCGGGTTGCCGGACAGAGTGCCAGCCTGGTAAACCGGGCCCAGTGGTGCGATGTGCTGCATGATTTCGCGTTTGCCGCCGAAGCAGCCAACCGGCATGCCGCCGCCGATGATCTTGCCGAAGGTGCTCAGGTCCGGGGTGACGCCGTAATGGGCTTGAGCGCCACCCAGGGCAACACGGAAACCGGTCATCACTTCGTCAAAAATCAGCACCACGCCGTGTTTGTCGCACAGGCTGCGCAGGCCTTGCAGGAAACCTGGCGCAGGCGGTACGCAGTTCATGTTGCCGGCCACCGGCTCGACGATGATACAGGCCACGGTGTCGCCGACTTCACCCAATAGTTTTTCAACCGCTTCAATGTCGTTGAACGCGGTGGTCAGGGTGTGTTTGGCAAAATCAGCCGGAACCCCGGCCGAGCTCGGTACGCCCTGAGTCAGCAGGCCTGAGCCAGCCTTGACCAGCAGGCTGTCGGAGTGGCCGTGGTAGCAGCCTTCAAACTTGAGGATATTGTCGCGGCCGGTGAAACCACGGGCCAGGCGGATGGCGCTCATGGTGGCTTCGGTGCCGGAGCTGACCATGCGCACCATTTCCATCGACGGCACGATGGAGCACACCAGGTCTGCCATTTCGGTTTCCATGGCGGTCGGAGCACCGTACGACAAGCCGTGTTCCAGTTGCGCACGCACCGCATCCAGTACTTGCGGGTGGCTGTGACCCAGAATCATCGGGCCCCACGAGCCGACGTAATCCACGTAGCGTTTGTCGTCTTCGTCAGTGACGTAGGCGCCTTCAGCATGCTTGAAGAACAGCGGGGTGCCGCCCACGCTCTTGAACGCACGCACAGGCGAATTCACGCCGCCGGGGATGTGTTTTTGAGCATTGGCAAACAGGGTTTCGGAACGAGACATGGTGGGCTCTCTCTGAATCAGGATTCGGTATTTAAATAGACAGCAAGGTGTTGAACGCCTTGGCGCGGCGGGTGACTTCCTGGGCGTCCCGGGCGCCAAACAGGCCATGCACCACGGCCAGCAGGTCGGCGCCGTGGGCAACCAGTGGGGCCGCGTTGTCCAGGGTAATGCCGCCAATCACACAAATCGGCAGGTTGAGCCGGGCGCGAGCCTGGTCCAGTACGTCCAGGGTTGCGGTCGGGGCGCCGGGCTTGGTGCTGGAATTGAAAAAGCGTCCAAAGGCGACATAACTTGCCCCTTCCTTGGCGGCCTGCTCGGCAAGCTCAATCTGGCTATGGCAGGTGGAACCAATGATGGCATTGCGCCCGAGCAGTGCCCGGGCCGGTGTCAGCGGGCCATCGGTTTGCCCCAGGTGTACGCCCACGCCCAGGCGCGCGGCCAGCTCGGCATCGTCGTTGATGATCAAGTGCGCCTTGTAGCGCTCGCACAAACCGCGCAATGCCTCGGCTTCGCGAAGGCGACGGGCGTCATCGTTACTTTTGTCGCGATATTGCAACAGCGTCAGGCCGCCATCGAGGGCCGCCTCAACGTAGGGCAGCAGTTTGCCGGCCAGCAGTTGGCTGTCAGTGATTGCATACAGGCCGCGCAGTGTCATGGTTCGTGCCTCATTCGTTACGAGCAGAAGTCCAGCGGCAAGCGGCGCGGTACAAACTGCCCCTGCCCCAGTTGCTCGGCATCGCGCAGGGTGCGCCACGTGTAGTTGAGCGCGGTCTGCACGGCGCTGACCAGTTCTTCACCGATGGCAAGCCGTCCGGCCAGTGTGCTGGCCAGGGTGCAACCCGAGCCGTGATAGCTGCCGGGCAAGCGATGGCAGGTAAAGGTATGACGGCTACCGTCGCGGCTGTACAGGCGATTATGGACTTCGTGTTCATCACCGTGACCGCCGGTGATCAGCAGGTGCTTGCAAAAGGGCAGGAGTTTTTCTGCGCATTCATCAGCGCTGCCCTCGGGCAGTTCGGCCAGGATGCGGGCTTCGGGAAGGTTGGGGGTGGCAATGGTGGCCAGGGGCAGCAGGCGTTCGCGCATCGCGTAGCCCACTTCGTCCTTGCCCAGTCGCCCGCCGCCGCCTGCGCGCAACACCGGGTCGCAGACCATTGGCAGATGCGGGTGGGCCTGAAGCAGTTCGACCACGGTGTCGACCATTTCCAGTGAGCCGAGCATGCCCAGCTTGACCGCCGCAACGGTGGAGTCGCTGAGCACGGCGTCGGCCTGGGCCAGCACCCACTCACGATCCAGCACGCGGAAGTCGCGGACATTGACGGTGTTCTGCACAGTCAGGGCGGTCACCACCGGGGCGGCGTGACAGCCTTGAGCCAGCAGGGCTTCGATATCTGCCTGCAAGCCGGCACCCCCACTGGGGTCATGGCCGGAGAGACAGAGGACAACGGGGCGAGAGCTGTAGATATTCATGGTGCGCGAGCTTACCACCAAACGGTTTTTTGGGGCGCTTGGTCCGTGCGCAGTTAAATGTTGGTTATAAGCTTTTGATTGCCCTGACAAATTTCCCGTTTGAAAACTCGACTATCGCTGTAATGCCCGATCTAGAGCCTTTGCATTGATTTTTGGCATGGTGTGTATGTGCCATTAATGGCTATGTTAGAGTGCCTTCAAATTAATAACCGGTCATTCGGGCGACGTCATCCCAGAGGGAGTATGGGCTGACGCAGTTTATCGAGTGAGCTACGTTGGGGCTGTATGCGCTATTTGTTGATGATGTTGTTGGGCTGGCTACCGATGCTGGCTGGCGCAGTCACGTTTGACGAAACCACACAAAGCCTGCCCTTGGGCCGCGTGATGCAAGTCTTCGAAGACGTGGGCGGCGAAGCGACTCTGGCAGATGTGACCGCCCGCGACGAGCTGTTCAAGCCACACACCAAAGACACGCTGAACGAGGGCTACTCGCACTCGGCCTTCTGGGTCAAAGTGGATTTGCACTATCAGCCACTAGACCCGCAGGTGCATCGCACCTGGCTGCTGGAATTGGCCTATCCGCCGCTTGATTCCATCGAACTGTACCTGGCTGATGCCGCAGGCAACTACCGACTCGCCGAACGTACGGGCGATGCGCTGCCCTTTGACAATCGTCAGATCAAAGAAAACAACTACCTGTTTGAACTCAACTTCACCCCGGGGCAAAGCCAGACCCTGTACTTGCGCCTCTCCAGCCAGGGCTCTGTCCAGGCGCCGTTAACGCTGTGGTCAGCCCAGGCGTACCTCGAAGAACAACCTGTACGGATTTATATCCTGGGCCTGATTTATGGCGTATTGCTGGGGATGCTGGTTTACAACCTGTTCATTTACCTCAGCGTGCGCGACACCAGTTACCTCTACTACATCTTCTACATCGGCTCCTTTGGCTTGTATCAGCTGTCAGTCAATGGCGCAGCGGTGCAGTACTTCTGGCCGAACAACCCGTGGTGGGCCAACGCGTCCACACCGTTCCTGATTGGGGCGTCGGCGTTTTTCGGTTGCCAGTTTGCCCGCTCCTTTTTGCACACCGCCTCCCACAGTCGCTGGCTTGATCGGGCGCTGATGCTCCTGATGGCAGTGGGTGCCCTGGTGATGGTGCTGGCGTTGACCACCAGCTATGCCGTGTCGTTGCGCCTGGCCACTGGCCTGGCGCTGGCGTTTATCGTCACCATTTTTACCGCCGGCGTGGTGGCCTGGATACGAGGGCTGCGGGTCGCGCGCTACTTTGTGATCGCCTGGTCGGCCTTTTTGCTCGGTGGGCTGGTCAATACGCTGATGGTGCTGGGCTATCTGCCAAACGTATTCCTGACCATGTACGCGAGCCAGATCGGCTCGGCGATTGAGGTGGGGCTGCTGTCGCTGGCGCTTGCCGACCGGATCAATGCCATGCGTGACCTGCAGGCGCGCACGCTGCAAGAGTCCGGGCAAAAGCTGGCCGCCATGAACCAGCAGCTGGCGCGTACCAACCAATTGAAAGATGAATTTCTGGCAACCGTTACCCATGAGTTGCGCACCCCCATGAACGGCGTGATTGGCTCTCTGGAGCTGATCAAAACCCTGGACATGAGCCCTGAGCTTGCGCAGTACACCCAGACGGCAGAAGGTTCTGCACGCGAAATGATGCACATGGTCAATGGCATCCTGGTGCTGACAGAACTGCAAGCGGGTCGACTGGTCGCCCGTCCTCGCCCGTTCAGCCTGAATGAACTGCTGCATGGGCTGAGTGATCAGTTCGGGCCAGCGGCGCGTAGAAAAGGCCTGGAGTTTTCGTACGAAGTGGCACGCAACCTACCCGATCACTGGGTAAGCGATGCCGAGAAAATTCGACAGTGCCTTGAGTGCCTGCTGGATAACGCCATCAAGTTCACCCGTGAAGGTGGCGTGGTCCTGCGAGTTACCGGCAAAGCCGCAGACGCCGGGCGTTGGGCGCTGGCGTTCAATGTCATCGACAGCGGCATCGGTTTCGTACATCAGGAGGAAGCCGAGCTGTACCAGCACTTCTTCCAGGTCGATGGTTCCATGACGCGCGAATATGGTGGTTTAGGCATCGGCCTGGCGATTTGTCGACGTCTGGTGGAGCTGCTTGGAGGGCGACTGACACACCATTCGCAGCCCGGGCAGGGCTCACAGTTCCAACTGTTGCTGGAGCTTGAGTCACCGGTTCAAGTCCCGCAGCCGCACCCCGTATCGGTCCACGCCCAGACCCTGGTTCGCACCCCCGGGGAGTGTGTTGTCCTGCTGGTTGAGGAACCCTCCAACCCTGCGATGGTGCGAGGCATGTTGCTCAAGCTGGGTTATCGCGTGCTGAGTGCCGACACCGGGCAGGCGGCGATAGAGGCACTGCGTCGCGAGCGGGTCGATGCAGTGTTGCTGGCGTGCCCGCTGGCGCTGGTGTCGGGGACATCGATAGGCAGCCAGTTGCTGACACTGGCTGCGTGCGCGCAACTACCCGTGCTGGCGTTGTTCGAGTCCGAGCTCGAGGCCCATCAGGCCCGTGATCAGGTCGACGGAATCACCGATTACCTGATCAAGCCGCTACGGTTTGAGGCGCTGCAACACGCCTTGGCACAGCGGCTTTTGATTCGGGAAGGCAGCAAGAACGCAGAGTTTTAGGCGTTTATGCCACTTGTTTAGGTGCAGATGCGTGCTTCACTGGCTCTATTGGCAAGAGCCAGAGGAGCCCGCGCAATGAACCTGCATCAATACGCTGAAACCCACCAAGTGACCAATCAGCCGCCGTCTCTGGACGGCGTGAACCTGTACCGGATCGATCGGGTGCTGCAACAGTGGAGTCAGCACTTTGGTGCGGGCTGGGCACAGGCGCGGATCGATGAGTACGGTGCACTGGCGGGTGGCCCGTTGATGGTCGCGGGCTTTTTGGCCAATGAAAACAAACCGCAGTTTGTCAGCCATGACCGTTATGGGCATCGGATCGATCTGGTGGAGTTTCACCCGGCGTACCACGAACTGATGCGCACGGCGATTGAGCACGGCTTGCCGTCTTTGCCCTGGACGCAGCCGCAACCCGGTGCCCATGTGGCCCGCGCCACCATGACCTACCTGCACAGCCAGGCCGAAGCAGGCAGCGGCTGCCCCTTGACCATGACCTTCGCCAGCGTGCCGGCCTTGCGCCTGCAACCCGAGCTGGCTGCTGTCTGGCTGCCCAAAGTGCTGGCCACTGACTATGACCCGCGCAATGTCGATATCAGCCAAAAGGCCGGCGTGACCCTGGGCATGGCCATGACTGAAAAACAGGGCGGTACCGATGTGCGCGCCAACACCACTCGGGCGTATCCGGTGGGAGCCAAGGGAGCGGGGCAGGCCTACGAACTGTTGGGCCACAAATGGTTTTGTTCGGCACCGATGTGTGACGGCTTCCTGACCCTGGCGCAGACCGACAAGGGCCTGAGCTGCTTTTTGCTGCCGCGCCATCGCCCGGACGGCAGCCGCAATGAGTTCTATATCCAGCGCCTGAAAAACAAACTGGGCAACAGCTCCAACGCCTCCAGTGAAGTCGAGTTTCGTGGTGCGCTGGCCTGGATGATCGGCGAAGAAGGGCGCGGCGTGCCGACGATTATTGAAATGGTCGCCATGACCCGCTTCGATTGCATGGTCGGCTCCAGCGCCTTGATGCGTCAGGCGCTGACCCAGGCCAGCCATCATTGTGCTCACCGTCTGGTGGGAGGGCGGGTGTTGGCAGAGCAGCCGTTGATGCAGAACGTACTGGCAGACCTGGCGCTTGAAAGTGAAGCCGCGCTGGCCTTGAGCTTGCGCATGGGGCGTGCGCTGGATCACCTGGACGACCCGCAAGAAGCCCGGTTTTCCCGGCTGGTGACGGCGGTGGGCAAGTACTGGATCTGCAAGCGGGCTCCAGCCATGATCAACGAAGCGGCCGAATGCATGGGTGGTGCAGGGTATGTAGAAGACAGCATCCTGCCGCGCTTGTATCGCGAAGCGCCGGTGAATTCAACGTGGGAAGGTTCGGGGAATGTGCAATGCCTGGACGTGCTGCGAGCCCTGTCCAAAGAGCCCGGAGTCCTGGATGCGCTGTTTGCCGAACTGGGTGACGGGCACGGTGATACGCGTCTGGCGCAGCACATTGCACAGCTTAAAACCGACTTTAAAGACACCGATGACATTCAATACCGCGCGCGGCAACTGACAGAAGACATCGCCCTGGGCCTGCAGGCAAAGTTATTGCTGGAAGCGGGAAACAGCGATGTCAGCGACGCCTTTATCGCCAGTCGCCTGCAAAACAGCGGCCGGGTTTACGGCACGTTGCCAAGGGGTTTGAATGTGGCCGCGATCGTTGCTCGCTCAACCCCTGGGATCCCCTGAACATGTGAGCTCCCACAGGAAATCACCCACATAAAATCAGTGGCATGCCTACATTTGTAGCTGTCTTTGCCCCTCGATACAGGCAAGATAAAGGCCTGCCCGTTCAGAAGACAGGATGCTTATCGTGACCGAAGCTTTTATTGTCGTTTCCACCGCTGAAGAGGCCGTTGATCGCCTCGCTGCCCTCCACGAGCGCGCAACCACTGCGTTGAGCCAGGCACTCAAGCGTTACCTGAAAGACCGAGTCGAGCCCAGTGCCGAAGAGCGCGCCCTGTTCCGCTACCCGGAACTGCGACTGACCAATACCATTCACGGTGAAATCCCCACCCTGACCCGTGCTTACGCCAAAGTGCAATTGCCGGGCACATACAGCATCACCGTCACCCATCCCGCCTCTTTCCGTAACTACCTGCTGGAGCAGTTGGTGCCGTTGATGCGCGATTTCACCGTTGAGGTGGAAGTCGGTGTCAGCCAGCAAAATATTCCGTATCCCTATGTGGTCGAACAAGGGGATGAGCTTGCCGGTTCCGGAGTGACCGCAGCCGCGTTGGCGCGCGTATTCCCCAGCACCGACCTGTCCGCCGCCACCGACGGCATCGCAGATGGCCTGTACGATTGGGAAAACACCGATCCGCTGCCCTTGGCGCTGTTCGACGCTGCCCGGGTCGACTTCTCGCTGCGTCGCCTGGTGCACTACACCGGCAGCGACTGGCGCCATGTGCAGCCGTGGATTCTGCTGACCAACTACCATCGCTATGTCGATCAGTTCATCTTGCACGGCCTTGAGCAACTGCGGGACAACCCGCGCTTTGTGCGCATGGTGTTGCCGGGCAACGTGATCATCGAAAAATCGACGGACTACGGCGAAGCCCAGGCCATTGCGGCAGGGGTGGTGTGGCATCGTTACCAGATGCCGGCGTATCACCTGCAGGCCAGCGATGGTCACGGCGTGACCTTGGTGAACATTGGCGTCGGCCCGTCCAACGCGAAAAACATCACCGATCACCTTGCCGTGCTGCGTCCCCATTGCTGGTTGATGATTGGTCACTGCGGCGGCCTGCGTCAGTCGCAAACCATCGGCGACTACGTGTTGGCCCACGCCTACATGCGTCGCGACGGGATTCTGGATCGGGTCGTACCGCCCAATATTCCGATTCCGGCTCTGGCAGAAGTGCAACTGGCGTTGCAGGAAGCGGCGGCACAGGTCACCGGCGAGCGCGGCGAAGAACTGAAAAAACGCCTGCGCACCGGCACCGTACTGACCTATGACGACCGTAACTGGGAACTGCGCTGGGCTCAGGAGCGCCCGCTGATCAACCTGTCCCGCGCCGTGGCCGTTGACATGGAAAGCGGCACCATTGCGGCCCAGGGCTATCGCTTGCGCGTTCCGTACGGCACGCTGCTGTGCGTGTCGGACAAACCCTTGCACAGCGAAATCAAACTGCCGGGCTCGGCCAACGCTTTCTATGAGCGGGCCGTGAGCCAGCACTTGAAAATCGGTATTGCCGCCGTGGACTTGATGCGCAGCCAGCTCAACTCCCTGCACTCGCGCAAACTGCGCAGCTTCGACGAACCGCCGTTCCGTTGATCGGTGATGGTCATTTAGCGATCGGGGGACTAGCATTGCCAGCCCTGATCGCTAGATGTCCTTTTTTGTCATGTCTCGTCCCGCCCCGCGCCGCCCGGCCTCGAAAAGTCCAAACCCTCAAGCTGCCAATCGCCGTGTGGCCAAGGCGCCGCCGTCTGATCCCAAGCTCTATCTGTTCAATAAACCCTTCGATGTGCTGACTCAGTTCAGCGACGAAGGCGGGCGGGCGACGCTCAAGGATTTTATCCCCATACCGGGCATTTACCCGGCCGGTCGGCTGGACAGGGACAGTGAAGGTTTGCTGCTGCTGACCAATGATGGCCAGCTACAGGCGCGGATTGCCGACCCCAAGCACAAATTGCCCAAGACCTACTGGGTACAAGTGGAAGGCGAGCCCACGCCAGAGCAATTGCAGCAGTTGCGTGAGGGTGTGGAGCTCAACGATGGCAAGACCCTGCCAGCCGAAGCACGGGCACTGGAAGAGCCGCAGCTATGGCCGCGCAACCCGCCGGTGCGCTTTCGAAAAAGCATTCCCACGTCGTGGCTAGAGCTGGTGATTCGCGAAGGGCGCAATCGTCAGGTACGGCGGATGACGGCCGCGGTGGGCCTGCCGACCCTGCGTCTGGTGCGGGTGCGAATTGGCGACTGGACGATTGAAGGGCTGGAGCAGGGGCAATACAAGGAAGTGCCAGCGCGGCTATAGCGCGCCGGATTCAATCAGCCCGATCACCACGCTTTTGATGATGAACGCCGCAACACCCAGGCCCAGTACGAAAAACAGAATCATTGAGCCGAAGCGCCCGGCTTTGGACTTCTTCGCCAGATCCCAGACGATAAAGGCCATGAAAATGATCAGCACACTGACCAGAATCGTCATCATCCATTCTTCAAGTACGGCAGGATCCATCGGTGTTCTCCGGCGTCATCGTGGGAAAAAGCCGTAGGAGTATACGCCAGGGAAGAGTGGCTGGTTGTTGAGCTGGGTCGTGAAGATGAGCTGCGTAGTCGCTGCCGAAGGCTGCGAAGGGTTGCACCGCAACCCGTTTTCTTGAATTCACCACAGCCTCTTCGCAGCCTTCGGCAGCGACTACAGGCCTGCTTACGTGCGCAAGTGAGTCAACGGCAACTCGGTGCTGTTAAGCACCTGATTGAGCACAAAGCTCGAGCGCACGCTGGTCACGCCTTCGATACGGGTCAGCTCCCCCAGCAGCAGTTTCTGGTAATGATCCATGTCGGCTACCACCACTTTGAGCTGGTAGTCCGCGTCCATGCCGGTCACCAGGCTGCACTCCAACACCTGGGGCAGGTTGCGAATACAGGCTTCGAAATTCTCAAAACGCTCTGGCGTGTGTCGGTCCATGCCGATCAGCACGTAGGCCGTAAGGCTTAAACCCAGCAGCTTACGGTCGAGCAGCGCCACCTGCCGGCTGATGTAGCCATCATCCTCCAGCTGTTTAACCCGGCGTGAGCAAGGTGATGGCGACAGGCCGATGCGCTCGGCCAGTTCCTGGTTAGAGATGCGTGCGTCACGCTGCAATTCCGCCAAAATGCTCAGGTCATACCGGTCGAGTTTGCTCACGAAGTTACCCTTTGTCATAACTATTGCGTGAAAGTATCCACCTTAAGTCAAAAATTGCGCAAGTAATGTTTTATCGAGCAATATTCGCAATCGCCTGCTGTGCCCTCAAGCCTATTCTTATCAACAGAATCACTGCCCGGACATAGAGTCCACAGCGGCCCGCCGAATCAGGCCAGCCGCGGCCGCCAACCCCACAGGGGTGTTCCGGCCCCCGGGCTACGCACTGTCCAGAAGACGGCGCGAGGTGAGCCAACATCACAAGTGTTGAGCCAGGACTGAAAATTCAAGGGGCGACCGACGGGTCGCCCTTTTTTCGTTTGCCAAAAATAAGTTTTACCCGACTGTTTCCCACAGAACTGGTTCTATAAATCCTAGTCTTATTTGTAAGACCTAACCCGCAGTGAGGAACAGCATGAAACCGCGCATCTGGCATCTGGCTACAGTTGGCGTGCTCTGTGTGAGTGTCAGCGGACAGTTATTGGCCGATGAACGAGGTGAAGGCGGTCCTCAAGAAGCTCGCCCCGCCCATTCCAATGGTGGTCAGCAACACGGGCAGGGCGGTAATAATCAGCCGCGCCAGGAGTTCAACCAAGGGCGCCCCCAAGGCCATCAAGACAACCAGCCACGCCCTGAAAACAGGCTGCAACAAGAAAATTCGCAGTCCCATGGCGGTCAATGGCAAGGGCGCCCCCAGGGTCATCCAGACAACTCGCCCCGCCCTGAAAACAGGCCGTCACAAGAGAATGCGCAGTCTCATGGCGGTCAATGGCAAGGGCGTCCACAGGGCGCAGCCCCTGTTCAAGCGCGCCCGGTCCAGCCCGGTAATAACCTGTCGATTCAGTCTCGTCCAGATACAGTGCAGCAGACCCAGGCCCCGAACCGGGGTGGCAATCAGAATTGGCACGGCGGCGGTTACTACCCGGGCGCCAATAATCGTCACCCCAACGACCAGCGCTGGGTCGGGCGCCCGCCCGGGAACGGAAATGGCTGGGGTCCGGGGCCTCAATACAGGCCCGGTTACGTGATTGACCGTTTTCCCGGTCAGTACCGGCAAGTGCCCTATCGCGGTCAGGATTACTTCTTTTCCGGCGGCTACTGGTATCGCCCACAAGGCCCGCGGTACATCGTGGTTCAACCGCCTTATGGGATTCGCGTAGGGTATTTGCCTGAGTTTGCGCGGGAAGTATGGTTTGGCAGCACGTTGATGTTCCTGGCGGCGGGTGCGTATTACGCGTATCAACCCGCAACCCAGGACTACATCGTGGTTCAACCCCCGACTGCCCAGCAACCAGTGAGCAACGGCTATGACGTGGTGGCTTACCCGATGAATGGCCAGAGCCCGGCGCAAATCGATCAGGATCGCTATGACTGCTACCGCTGGGCTGTGGATCAAAGCGGTTTTGACCCAGCCAGACTCACCTACGCACCTGACCCGGCCCTGGTGCAAGCCTATCGTCAGGCACAAGGCAATTGCCTGAGCAGCCGCGGGTATCAGGTGACGTATTGACCTGAACACCTGTAGTCGCTGCCGCAGGCTGCGAAGGGTTGCGTAGCAACCCGTTGTCTCAAAGACTCTGCGATCCCCTTCGCAGCCTGCGGCAGCGACTACAAGGTTTTGCCCCTAACCACTTCCTTCGGGTCGGCGTGCACCAGCACCTCGGCCTGGGGGTAAACCTGCTTGATGGCGTCGGCGGCGTGGTCGCAGATGGTATGGGCTGCGGACAGGGTCAGCTCGCCCGGCAGCTCAAGGTGAAACTGCACAAACCAGACAGTGCCCGAGATGCGTGTGCGCAGGTCGTGAGCGCCCAGTACGCCCGGCACGGCACAGGCCAATGACAGCATGTTTTCGCTGATGTCACTCGGTAACTCCTGATCCATCAACACGGCAAAACTCTCACGCCCGATCTGGATCGCACTCCAGAGGATATACACCGCAATCCCCAGACCAAACCAGGCATCCAGTTGAGGAAAGCCAACACTGGCCAGCACCAGCGCCAGCAAAATACTGCCATTGAGCATCAGGTCCGATCGATAGTGCAGCGAGTCGGCACGCACGGCATTGGAGCCCGTGGCCTTGATCACCCGGTGTTGCAGCATCAACAGTGCCACGGTCATCACCAGCGAAAATACGATCACGCCAATTCCGATCCACGGTGCGCCCACCGGCTCGGGGTTTTTCAGCCGTTCGACGGCCTGAAAGGCGATCAATACTGCACTCACCCCGATAAACAGTGCTTGCCCCATGCCGGCCAGCGACTCGGCCTTGCCGTGACCGTAGCGGTGATCTTCATCGGCGGGGCGCAAGGCGTAATGCACGGCCAGCAAATTGAGAAACGAGGTCACGCCATCGAGCAGCGAGTCGGTCAACCCGGCGAGCATGCTGATCGAGCCACTGAGCCACCAGGCGATGGCCTTGGTCACGATCAACAGACTCGCCACCGCCACCGACGCACGGGTGGCGAGGCGTAACAGGCGGGCGTGTTCCGTGCTGCTGGTCATGGCGCTTCCTTGTTAATGGGCGACGGGCTTCAGGCGGCGGGCTGCAAACCGTACATGGCCAACTGCTGTGCGCTGCCCTTGTGCTGGATCAGGCGCGGGTCGTTCAGCGGGAAACTGCGGCCCAACTCGCTTTCGAGAATGGCCTGAAGCTTGGCGTTATCGACCTTGCCGTCTTCGCCAATGGCTTCGCGCAGTTTTTCCGGGGCGATTTGTGCGGTTTTGCCTGGCGGGAAGTAAATCGCGCCGGTCGCGAAATCGACACCGAATGCGATCAGGCCCGGAATCACATAAAACAGCAGGCCTACGGCATCGAGCACAGCAATCATGGGATCGATCTTGCCGTCGATCTGTCCACGACGATCGGGAAAGAAAATACTGCCGCAGGCAGTCAATTGGCTGAGCAGGGCCGCAACCACGACACCGCCGATCACTCGGGAAGATATACGCATACAAAAACCTCGAAGACGCTTAAAGGACTGAATCATTAAGACCGCGCTTAATGCTCAACTGTTCGCCGTTATACTCGCCGCTCTGTTCTGGAGCCACCATGATTTCTTTGCCGATTGATGAAGTTTTACCTGCGCTGCGCCTGGCTTTGTCCGAGCGCCATGAAGCCGTGCTTGAAGCGCCCCCCGGCGCTGGTAAAACCACCCGTGTTCCGCTGGCCCTGCTCGATGAACCGTGGCTCGCCGGTCAGAAAATTCTGATGCTCGAACCCCGGCGTCTTGCTGCCCGTGCAGCCGCCGAGCGTTTGGCCAGTGAACTGGGTGAAAAAGTCGGCGAAACCGTGGGCTATCGGATTCGTCTCGACAGCAAAGTCGGTCCCGATACCCGTATCGAAGTAGTCACCGAAGGCATCCTCACCCGCCGCCTGCAGCACGACCCGGCGCTGGAAGGGGTAGGCCTGGTGATTTTCGACGAGTTCCATGAGCGTAGTCTGGATGCCGACCTGGCGTTGGCCTTGAGCCTCAATGGCCGTGAGCTGTTTCGCGACGAGCAACCGCTGAAAATCCTGCTGATGTCCGCCACCCTTGAGGGCGAGCGCCTGGCCAGCATCCTGGGCGATGCACCGATCCTGCGCAGTGAAGGACGCATGTACCCCGTAACGATGCGCTGGGGGCGGCCCTTTGTGCCCGGCGAGTTTATCGAGCCGCGAGTGGTGCAGACCGTCCTCGATGCCATCAACGATGAAAGCGGTAGCCTGCTGGTGTTCTTGCCCGGGCAGGCAGAGATTCGCCGGGTCAATCAGCAATTGGCTGACGCGCTGGGCTCACGCAGCGATATTTTGCTGTGCCCGCTGCACGGTGAGCTGGATCTGGCGGCTCAGCGGGCGGCCATCGAACCGGCGCCCAAGGGCCTGCGCAAAGTGGTGCTGGCCACCAACATTGCCGAGACCAGCTTGACCATTGACGGCGTGCGCGTGGTCATCGATGCCGGGCTGGCGCGGGTGCCGCGTTTTGACCCGGGCAGCGGCATGACCCGTCTCGATACCCAGCGTATCTCCCGTGCCAGTGCCACCCAGCGCGCTGGTCGTGCCGGGCGACTGGAACCCGGTGTGTGTTACCGCCTGTGGTCAGAAGACCAGCACGGGCAACTGGCCGCCTACGGCAGTGCTGAAATCCTTCAGGCAGACCTTGCCGGGCTGGCGTTGCAGTTGGCGCGCTGGGGCGTGACGCCGGAGCAATTGATCTGGCTCGATGTGCCTCCCGCGGCAAGTTATGCACAGGCTCAGCAATTGCTGGAACGCCTGGGGGCCTTGCGCGACCGAAAACTCACGCCGCATGGCGAAACAATGGCCGAACTGCCTGCGCACCCGCGTATCGCCCATCTGTTACTTCGCGGGCAAGACTTGGGCCTGGCTGACATGGCCTGCGACGTGGCGGCGCTATTGGGTGAGCGCGATATCTTGCGCGGCGCCGGGGCGGATGTGCACAGCCGCCTGGCCTTGCTCTCGGGTGAAAGCCGCGCCGCACGGGGCGGTCAAGGAGGCGTGCAGCGCGCCAAACAACTGGCCCGTCAGTATCGGGGCTATTTGCGGGCCAAGGCCACTCAGCCGGTGACCGACCCCGATCACCCGCGCTGGCTGGGCGCCTTGCTGGCGCTGGCCTACCCCGACCGCATTGCCCAGCAACGCAAGCCCGGTGGTGCGGAGTATCGGCTGGCCAATGGCCGGGCAGCGCTGTTCAGCGAAGTCGACGGCCTGATGAAGCAGCCCTGGCTGGTCATCGCAGACCTGGGCAGCCGTCAGGGCCAGCGCGAAGAGCGTATCTACCTGGCCGCCGAGTTTGATCCCGCGCTGCTGGATGGCGTGCTGAGTGAGCAGGTCAGCGTTGTCGATCAGCTTGACTGGGATGAGCGAGAAGGCGTGTTGCGTGCTGAACGCCAGCGCAAAGTGGGCGAACTGGTACTCAGTCGCGAACCGTTGACCGGTCTGGACGAGGCGGCGCGCACGCAAGCGCTGATCAATCTGGTGCGGCGCAAAGGCCTGGAGTTGTTGCCGTGGACGCCCGAACTGCGTCAATGGCAGGCGCGAGTGGCCCTGTTGCGTCAGCTTGAAATGCAGGCTCAAGGCCACAGCGAATGGCCGGACGTCAGCGATACTGCGCTATTGGCCGGGCTTGAGGAGTGGCTGGCGCCCTACCTGGGAAGGGTTTCGCGGCTGAGTCATTTTGCCGGCCTGGACCTGTCGAGCATTGTGCATAACTTGCTCAAATGGCCGCTGCCCCAGCGCCTCGACGAACTGGCGCCCCATCACATCAAGGTGCCGTCGGGTTCATCGGTGCGGTTGGACTACAGCGAGCACCCACCGATTTTGGCGGTACGCCTGCAAGAACTGTTCGGCCTGGCGGATACCCCGCGCATTGCGGGCGGGCGTCAGGTGGTCAAGTTGCACCTGTTGTCGCCTGCACGGCGACCGGTACAAGTGACCCAGGATCTGGCCAACTTCTGGCGCAGCACCTATGCCGAGGTGAAGAAAGACCTGAAGGGGCGTTACCCCAAGCTATTCCATAAGTTGGACCCTTGGGTCGATTCGCTTAACAAGAAATGATTGACGCATTCAGGCTTCTGCTTCCACATAACGAGCAGCGTTGACTACGACGCGTTCACTGTCCCAGGTTGCTTGAGCTCTGGACGAGGAAGTAACTGCACTGAGTTGAGGTGAATCGAAAACGCGTACTCGCTAAGGTGGATTTTCCAACATCCACAGGTGAGCTATGCCATACAGCAACCCCTCTCATCGAAGTCGCCTGACCACGATTGCGCGTATTTCCGATCCCTTTTCAAACGTGTCAACGCTTGAAGCCGCTGGCGCCCGCGCGGAGCCTCTGACCGCAGACCAATCACTTGTCGTTTATGAGTTCAACTCGATCTGCGAACCGGGAAATTCAGAGCTATACCACCTTCCATTTTTGTTTCATGCCAACGGAGACCCTTGGCATGAGGCAAACTCATACGTGCTGAGTGTGATTCGTGATAGCCCAGTTAGGGTTAGCCGCACCGATGGGATAAGAAAGCTAGCAAGTAAGTTGTTAGATTATTTGAGGTTTTGCGAAGACAATGAACAAGAATGGCTCGACTTCTCGGGTACTAGGATGTCCATGCACCCAACTACCCGTTACTTTCATAGGCTGATAACGGAAGGTAAGAGAAGTAATTCTGTAATCAATCAATATACCGGGGCGGTATACGGTTTTTATCAATATGTCAGCGAGAACTGGCATCCATTAGATATGAATAAGGTTGATACGGTCAAGTACGTCAAAATGATGGTGGAGACGTCAACAGGTACCAAGTCATTCGAGGTAAGGAAAAGAGGGCAGACAAAAAAGGTGCCACGCAGGGCGATGCCGCAAATTGGATACATAAGAGAGGATGGCGAGGATTTGCGGCCTCTGCATAATTCTGAACTTCAGGTCTTGATGCTATCTCTGAGTGATGGTGAAGTTTGGTCTGCTGTAGAGCGGCTTATTGTGCATGTTTCTCTTCTTACTGGGGCAAGAAAACAAACAGTTTTGACATTGCGGCTTCGGCACCTGAAAAGATTTCGCCCTGAATTTCTGCAAAAAGATAATACTTATAAACTTTTTGCCGGGCCAGGAACCGGAATCGACACGAAAAATAACAAGCTGCAAGACCTCTATTTTCCTAGGCCGCTCGCCGAAGAATTATGCAGGTTAATTGCTAGCCCGTTGATGCTTGCCCGACAGAAAAAATTTCAAGCAAAGTTGGCAAAAGAATTTCCACAGGTGCAAATGACAGGCGATGAAATGTACGTATTTTTATCTGATCAGGGTAATAGCTATTACATGGCTAAGGATGATCCCCGGTATACCCTAGTGAAATCGCCTCAGTCCGGGCAGGTCGCAGATACGATTCGACGCAAAATAAGACGTCTTGATATTAAAAACTTTCCTTGCGATTTTACCTGCCACTGGCTGAGAGCAACATACGCCTATATTTTATATCAAAGGCTGAAAGCTCTCGTATCTAAAGAGTTGTTGCCGTCGGGGGATATCATCGATTTCATACAATCCAGAATGCATCATGAGGCAAGAGAGACTACGGAGAACTACTTAAAGCTCTTTACAATGACGCATGAGAAAGTGCTCGTACAGGAGTTTTGGGAGTATAGGTTGTTTGAAGGTGCGTACGAAATATCAGGCGGAGGCCTGTCCAATGCATGAGGATTACGTGCAGCGTGCAGACTTAATTCACATCCCACCGTCAGCGTTTCTGGAAGATTTTTCTGAGCCTGAGAGGCTTCTAGTTAGATTGACAAGGTCGGTCAAGAAAAAAGGCTTAGATTTTGGAAGTTTTGCGTATGCTGATACTCGGGCAGATTTGAATGTGCACGAGGATCGTGGCGAGTATGTTGTTCTTTCATCTTTTGTTGAATCTCGCCGGGAACTCATTCTTGCAATCATACAGAGCTTGTTTACTCTTCGTGAAGAAAGCGTGCTCCAAAACTTCGTACGCATACGGCTATTCATTCGATGGCTGAATAGAGAAGGCTTTGTGAGGCTGTTCGAAAGCGAGGAGGAAGCGCAAAGAGCGTATGTTGGATACACGGCTCACCTTATACATAGGCTTCATACTGGTGGGCTTAAGCCGCGTACTGCTGCACATTACCAAGAAGGTGCTTGTTCCGTTATTAAAGCAGCATTTCCCCAGACCTACCGACATGTCGTATCGGGAGTCACAAAAATTTCGGGAGTGACACAACCTGTTGCTCCTAGTGACGATCATATCCACTTTTATAGAGATGTATGTCTCGCTCTGGCTCGACAATGCAGTGAGTTCGTGTTGAACAAACGACCTTTCCCATGCGTGGTAAATATTCGCGATTATGAAGTGGTTGTTTTTCACTCTGTAGTAGGCGTTTCGAGCCCGTATAGACCTCCTATAGACGTTTATAATGCCGCGGAGCGGCGTATCGCTACGCTCGATGAATATAAGGCTAAATTGCTTGAGAAAAACATTGAAGTAAAAGACAGGATCCTTAAGCACGGCATAATGGATGCTCAAAAAACCTTGAGCAGAAATAACCGCGATGAACGATCTCGGCAGCGTCTTCGCATTGCATCCTTGGCAGTCAAGGCGTATGCGTGCCTTCTGCTCTTAATTACCGGGGCTACCCCTACGGAATTTTCTCAGTTTTTATACGCGGATGCCCTGCAAGTTAATAAATCGCCGTTAAAAAAAGAATTGTCGGCGGTGAAGTTTAGGGCAGGTGGGAAAGTTACAAATTATAATGTTGGTAGAAAAAATGGGCTGTCTATTCTCCAGGACTATCTCAAATTGCGGGAGTGGTTGCTAGACGGTCGGAGCTACGATAAGCTTTTTTTTACGGTCTCTGAACTGCGTAATCCATCCTACAAAGAGCTTGACGCTTTGAGGGATTTTCCAACTAGCGATGCGCTACAGACGTTCTATCGTACCCTTCATGCGGGGTTTATAGATCCTAGTATTCCAATCCTTACAGTGAGGGAGATGCGAAGACATAAGAGCGTCACCCAGCATATGGGGGGGTTTTCCGTATCTACAGTAGCGAATTCTCTGAATCATACAGAGACTATGAACCTAGGTCGGTATTCTGGAGGTACCCTCGAGCATCAAAAGTCAGAGCTTTCCAAATACTGGGAGGCTGTTCAAACGGCTGCTGCATCAATTAAAGAACAATCCGAGAAGGCGGATCAGCTGATACCTATCGCCAGCGGCCAATGCGAACAATTCGGCGCTGCTTCGCCAGCACCTCAATTTGCGTCGAGTATTTCCATACTACCGGACTGCCAAACCCAGCACGGATGCTTGTTTTGTGTTCACTATGTGTGTCACTCAGATGAGACTGACATAAATAAATTGATGAGTTTGCAGTACGTAGTAAATGCTGTACGTCGTTCTGCGCCAGATATGGAGCATGCTGAATTACTATACTCGGATTTGTCTGCAAGGATTGATTATATCCTTAACGCTCTTGCGGAACGCGGCGATTCGGTTGCGAAGATTGTTGAAAAAGTAAGAACTACTGTGCATGTCTATGGTGTATTAACCCCTTTTTGGGAAACGCGCTTGAGTCGCTTTGAAAGGCTAGGAGTTGTTTTTTGAATAAGAAGTTTTCATCCTCGGGCATATTATACGCAGCCAAAGGCTTGGATATGAAGAACAAGCCTGATGTTGCATGCGCAAGCGGTAAGGCACCAAGTAATTGTTTTGTTTTATGTCGAGATGGTGACGGCCTGGCCACCGCCGTGTATGGAAATAATATTTGGGATTTTAATCCGTACAGGCTGTCGGCGGTTCATATATGTAAGGTAAATTTTGCCAAGGTTTTCAAGGGCGAAGGCGAACACGAATTGCGCTTAATAGATGAGGCGAAATATATAATGTACTCATTGATTTATTACGGCGGAGGTGGACGGACCGGGGCTTTGAGCGCTACTACTCTTGGTTTGTATTGGGTGCATGTGCTGCGGGGAGCGCTGCGGTTTTGCTATGCTCAGCGCGCTAAACCCATGGTAGGGATTATCACACTGGGCGAGTTGTTTACTATTCCAGTTTATCTTGCTGCATTCTTGCGCGAATTGAACCCGTCCTATCACAAAGTTACATCTGCATTTCTAAGTCAAATGATAGGTGTCGGGGCGCGGCATCTGGGTTATGAAGTTGTTAATCCTCAAGCTCTTAAAATCGTCCGGCCGAAGAATAAACAACACCCCGTTATTCCCACAAGATTTTACCTTCAGATTATAAACGTTACCGGCGCTTTGCTCGATCAGATTTATCCGAATATTAAAGAGCTCGATACATTGATTTGTAAATTCTCCGATGAACATTACGGCATTGGGAGAGGTACACAGAAATCAAGGGGCTTAGGTGGGAAAAGACACTATCGTCCAGATTTGCACATGGCTATCAAGGAGCATGGTTTGCACGATTTGTTCAAGGGGGAATTTGAGTGTCAATCTCGGTTGGTATTTCAAAGAATCATTTTGAAACTTCAGTATGTTATGAAAACTGTAATCCAGTTGTATACCGGCATGCGGGAGCAGGAAGTCATGCGCATGTCATATAATTGTATAAGTGAGGTATCGTATCGTACTCCGTTTCAAGACCCGAAGCGTATCAGTACCGATCTTGGGCAATGCGTGAGCGTACTGTCTACGACGACCAAGTATTCTGGATATAAAATGGAAGGAAGGTGGCTTGCCCCCAAGGAAGTCACAAGGGCTGTGGAAGGCGCACAGGCCATTTGCAGAGGGTTGGCGACCTTATATGGAATAGACGTTGGTGATGAATGCCCACTGTTTCTTAGTCCTTCGGTGATCGGATTTATAAGAGGGGCGAAAAAAGTAGCAGTTGCTAACTTTGTATCAGAAAAGACCCAGCTTGCTGGCTTATCTTCGATGCTTATTACCGCTGAGGATTTAGCTGAGCTCTCATTAACCGATCAGTCTCGTGACTTTTGGAATGAACCTGCTTACCAAGTTGGTCAGCCATGGCCGCTGACTGGACATCAATATAGACGCTCGCTAGCGTTTTATGGCAGTAGTAGCGGCTTCGTCTCTCTTCCAACGCTCAGATCTCAGTTTAAACATTTGTCTTTAGCAATGGCCCGATATTACGCTAACGGGTTTAATAAGTTGCGCACGATGTTCGGGTACTATGATCAAGGTAGAGGAGAGTTTGTCTTGCCGAAAAACCACATTGCATATGATTATCAGATGGCTATACCAATGTCAGTTGCTAATCAATTAATCGCAGACCTTCTGCATTCTGATGCCCCTCAGTTTGGCGGAGTCGGAACTTATGTGGAAAAGCAGCGTGGAAGAGTTCTCAGTGGTGAAATTAGTGTAGAGGAACTTCGAGCGGATACTCAGCGCAGAGTCAAGAACGGTGACATAAGCTTTCGCGAGACGCTCTTGGGTGGATGCACTAAGTTTGGTCGCTGCAATTCTTTTTTGCTCGGCGATTTTTTGAGTTGCCTAACGTGCGAGAGTGCGGTGATAAAGTTAGAAAGGATTGAAGTCGTGATATCGGATAGTCGTTCCGAATTGTTGATGTATCCACAGGCTTCTGGCGAGCGGCAGATAGTAGAGAAAGAAATTGAAAGACTATCCGACTTTTTGCGTCTAAAGACCACTGAGCGGGTTGGGGTAGAACTAGTATGAGTAAAGAACCCCAAAGCGGTTTATTACTTTGTTTTGAGGCGTTGGATCGATTGATTGCGGCGCAACCCGTAAAATCCAGATTTGTAGGGTTGTCTTTAAGTAAGCTTACGGCAAGTATAGTTAGCGAAGAGGCGGGGTATGATAGAGGATATCTTAAGCGCTCACGCGCCGCTCATCTTCCGCTACTGGCGAGAATTGATGCTTTACGCATGAGTGCGTCTAAAACTAAAACGTCATCAAGTGAGAGTACGCTGCAGTCATTGAAAAAAAAGGTACAGAATCTTGAGCAGCAGCTTATTGAAACCTCGTATCAGCGTGATCGGGCTCTGGCTCAAAATCTTAAACTTTGGGAGCGTATGAGGGTATTAGAGCAATCCAAGTCCGGCCGAATCGTGGCGCTGGGAGGTCCTAAAAGAGGTACTACCAATCGCTGATGTTCAAGTTGGCTGGGGTTGAGATTAGTAACGCGCTTTTCTTAGCCTCTGGCCATTTTTACTAGGTATCTGATAATAGAGTAGTAAGGATAAATGATCGATGTCGTGATTAATCGCCGTTGTATCCTCATCTTTATCTATTATGGTAGTTCAAAATTTCAGCGATTTCCACCTGGGATAGATTGCCAGATTTGCTCGATGGCGTATCTAAGAGGTGTGCCGGTCCCATGTTATCGGCTGTCAGGTAACAAGCATCTGGGATCACACCCTAGACTCTCCGCAATCTGATAGAGCTTCTCTACCGTAATGTTTGCCTCGCCCCGCTCAATCCGGCCCATATAGCTGCGATCAACTTTGCATACAAGTGCAAGCCCATCTTGGGATATGCCTTTTGCCTTCCTTGCTTCCCTCACTTTTTTCCCTAACGCCTTCGCCAAATCGCTCATAGCTGCCTCAATTCACTCGAGGCAGGACTATCGGGCGTTTACGGACGAATCAGCCACGGACTATAATCCGTATTTTGTCTGCGAAAGCTTGGTTCCCTGCATGAAACATGATTCATTCGAGTTTGACAGGCAGCTGTATGACCTCCTCTGCCATGAACACCATCAAAGTTTCACGATCCGGCAGCTCCGGGATGCCTACGTGCTGACTATGGAAGGAAGCCCGAAACTCGCTGCAGTTCGGATCTACGTGTATGAGCAGATCCGGCGGCTGGTGCGTGCCGGATGGGTGGCCAAGGCGCCTATGCTTCGTAAGCGTGGCCAAGTCTATCAAGTCTTAAGCAAGCCTCCTGGCATAGACCTCATGCTGGTTGCATCTCGCTTCCGATGTGCAGACATCTCAGACCCAGTTGTGGGGGGGCATCACGCAAGTGACAATACAATTGATCCATCAGATCCAATTTTGCCAATCGCTGATCCGGCGGTAGCCCATAGCCGCTTAGAGGAAATGCTGAAGGAGACTCGCCTAGACCTTCTTTCCTCAATGGGAGAAACAGAACGTTACAAGCAGCTCTTTGAGGAAATCCCCCATTTGAAAGGGCTTCTTGAAAACGCTTATTACGAGGTTCGAGACCGCTGCTCCCGCCTGTTGGGTCATCTCCGCGCGCTAGAGACGACACTCAAGGCTGTGACCGCGGTATGAGCATGGGACTTCGCACATGGCAGGATCAATGCAAAAACACGGCGTTGGCTCAATACCTTGAGACGCCCCATTTTTTCTGTCAGGCCACTCCCGGGGCCGGTAAGACCAGGATGGCGGCTGAACTTGCAAAAGCGCTGCTGGATCAGGGCAGAATTGACCTGGTTTTGTGTTTTGCTCCATCACGCCAAGTGGTTGAAGGCTTCCGGCGTACTTTTTCTGATGTGCTGTCGAGACGACTCGATGGGCTGATTGGCGCCGTCGGCGCTGTGTGCACCTACCAAGGGATGGAATACCGGGATGAGACCTTTTGGAAGCTGTTCGATGATTATCGTGTGTTCGCTGTGTTTGACGAAATTCATCATTGCGCTGGCCACGATGCACTCTTAAGCAATGCTTGGGGGCAGCGTATAATTCAGCGCGTCCAGGACAGGGCTGCGTACACGCTAGCGCTTTCTGGCACGCCTTGGAGGTCCGACCAAAAGGCGATAGTCCTGGCGCGCTACTCGACTCCAGAAGGCAACCTTATTTGTGACTACCGTTACGGTCTTGAAGAGGCGATCTCGGACGAGGTATGCCGATCACCGCGAATAGTTATTTTGGACAATACAATGGTCAGACTCACAGAGGCCATTGAGAGTGATAATACGGTTACTGTTTTCCCCAACATCGCTAGCTTGCTTACAGACTCGCCAGTTACCTATGAAAGCCTGCTGTTCCACGAAGATGTCCTGAGACAGCTTTTGCTATTAGGGTGCCGGAAGCTCAAGGAAATTCGTAACGTGAAACCGGACGCTGGCGGGCTTGTGGTGGCAACAAATATCGAACACGCTCACCAAGTCGCAGCGATGCTCCGACTTGAAGGTGAGAGCTGCGATGTAGTCACAAATAAAACCCCAAATGCTCAGCGAGTGATCAACGATTTCAGGCACAGCAATCGGCCGTGGATTGTGGCTGTTGGAATGATTAGTGAGGGTACTGACATTCCGAGGCTTCAAGTGTGCTGTCACCTAAGCAGGATCAGGACTGAGCTTTATTACAGACAGGTCTTGGGCCGGATTCTGCGTCGTTCCGCTAGTAATGACACAGAGGCCTGGCTGTACGTCTTGGCCGAGCCTTCGCTGCAGCAGTTTTCTGAGCGGGTTGCAGACGATCTTCCCCGCGACGTCGCGGTGCTGAACTATCTTCAGGGTGTCTCAGAGGAGGTCGCCGCTAGCCCAGTTGAGAACTCGGCTGACCAGTACAACTGTCACCCTGTGACGCCGTTCCAAGGCGAGTGCTTTGAGCGCGAAAGCCAACAGTTGCCGGATGAGATCTATAGCTACGATGTTGGCCGAACCTACGAGCTCAACTTCTCTCAGCATTACCGGACACAACTGCTTCGAGTTTGCTAACGCAAGGGGCCACCATGCCTTACCAATCTAGTCTTTTGGCACAGCAATGTGCCGGGGCGAGGCGTATTTTCGATGGGCCTCCCCCCTAGGCTGGATTCTACTCGGCTGCGTCGTAGTCAAAGACACATGTGAACAGTGCCTCTGTAGCCGCATAGTGCCCATAGTGCCCTTGGGGGCGTCCGCTCTCAGAAATCAAATGTAGATTCTTGCGGGCACGGGAACCTACGACGTAGAGGAGCTTGTTCGCGGCATCCAGGCTTGCTGCCTCGGTGAAATGAGGCACCATCCCCTGAAGAAGGCCGAACGCGATGACCACATCGTACTCGGCACCTTTTACCCCGTGGATCGTCGAAACGGTGATACCAGTCCGCTCGCGAAATACCTTCCTGAAGAAAGAGATATCGTTGATGTACGGGGCCCCGTCCTTTTGGAGCCTGTCGATCCGAGATAGTGAGCTGCGAAAGAACGCATCGCGGTGCTCCATTAATGCGGGGAAGCTATGAAGGGCTACCCCGAGTCGTTCAAGCAGCGCGGTGAAGGCTTGGTCAAGGTAGGCAATCCCATCCATTTCGGAGATTGAAATTGAGTTGCATTCCCTCAATAGGAGCCGCTGTGTCAGGCGCGATGTATCAACGCCCAAATCACCCAGGTCGCTGATCACATCTCTGGCCCATCGCATGCGACGAACAAGCATCTTCGGCGATGACTCAGTCAGGATGATTTTCGAAACCTTGAACCAGAAGTTGTCTATATCGTTACTAAAGGGGACTAGACCAGGGCCGTCAAACTGCTGATCCGGAAGCATCCTTACTAGATGCCGCGTCGTCGATGCCAATAAAATCCACCATGGGGCGAGCACGCAGATCTCCTCAGGAGGATGCCCGGCAGCAAGGCTTGCTTGGATCAGTCGTACTAGCTCGTCATGCAAATTGGTGAGTGTTACGTGCTGGTTGTACGAAACCTTGCTTGGAAACGACGCATCCGATCCCGCGCTCTCGATTGATGTCGGATAAACGCTGAAATTCGAGAAGTGGGAAATGATCCTATTACTCGAACGGTAATTCCGGGTAAGCGCCATTTCTCTTATCGGGATTCCAGCTTCGGCACGAAAATCAGCCACCGGAACTGCGTAGCCACCAAGCGAGCCGTAGATAGCTTGGTTTGGATCGCCTACGATGAAGGTCTTCGTTCGCCCCGCTCCGGCACGCAAAATAGCGGTAAGAAGGCCATATTGAATTTGTTTCGTGTCCTGATACTCGTCTACCAGAACATATGAGAAGACCGAAGCGAGAATTGATGCAATATGCTTTTGATCACTCATCAGGACCTGCGCATACCAAAGGATCAGCTCGAAATCGATCTGACGCGCTTCGCCGAGCTCGCGAAAATACTCACCAAGAATTTTATGTAGCGTTTCATGCTTCCAAGCATCTTTGCATCCTAGGTGATAGCCCGTTTTGCTGAAGTAATAATCGCAATCCCAGTGCGTGATCTTTGGGTAGGGCGCGCATAGCCTATCGAGCATGAGTTCGCGGTCGTGTCTGTCTAGGACTCGATAGCCGCGGGAAAGCTCTGGAAGGTAGATGCCATATGGCTTAATGATCCACTCGAGGCAAAATGAGTGAATGGTCCCGATCCACAGCTTTGACGTGTCAACACCGAGACCTTCAATGCGCTCCTGAATTTCATCTGCTGCGCGGTGCGTATAAGTAATCGCCACGACAATCCGCTTGTCCGTGGCCCGCGAAAGCTCATAAGCGATCTTATAGGTCAACGTCCGCGTTTTTCCGCTCCCAGGGCATGCGATGAGGAATACGCTCGAAGGCTCCTCGATTGCGGCAGACTGCTCGGCGTTCAATTCACGGGAATCCCAGGCGAACATCAGGCAATGCCAACCATGAACGAATTAATGGCATCGCCTGGTAGCGCGAGGGCGACAGCAGCTTTTAGGAAAACCAGATCGATTTCGCCGCGTTGGAAACGCTCAACCTCACCCCTCAGGAGTGTTAGTCGTGGCTGTGCTGAAGGATCGGCATGGATTTGGCGGGCAACTCGATACTGTAGGATTCTGGCGAGCAGCAGAGGGGACATGTGCCCATGCGCGAATTGAAGGGCCTGCAAGATGTAGGGAGGGATCGCTACCTGATGGTCCAGCTCTTCGGCGAGCATGATTGCAAACCAGCCTTTCCCCTCATACTCAGCCATCAACAGCGCACGAAAACCTACTAGGTGAGGTTGACCCGATCGAAGGGCTTCCACCGCCTCTTTGATAGTGTGCGGCGCTATATAGACCTTGCTCGCTGCTCGAGCGAACGCCTCTTCGTTGCCCGCTGATACGAGGTCAACTTCAAAGGTGTGTGGTGCATAGAAGGCCGAGATCCAAGGGTTTCCAGCGACAAAGGCATCGAGACCAACCTTGCGTTCGACGCCAGCTTTTTGGGAACCTATCGCCTTGCGTTTCTTGCTTGCCAGAAACTCATGATCAGTGGGCTGCGGCGTCACATCAAAGAAGGTGGTATCAAGGTCAGTAACTATCGCACAGCGCTTGCGGATTCGGAGGTCGTGAAAAAGGACTGCGACGTTTTTGAACCCCGTGCTGCGTATGTTGATGACACTAATACCCAACTCATCAACGCTCAGCCCAAGCACCTTTTTCACCAATATCGGGATCAGTATCTCCTCCGCATCGCCTTCAACGAGTAGTACGCTTTTAGCGAAGAGCAAATTACTGCGGACAGCATCCAGATATCTCTGGATGCTTCTCACCTCTGATGGCTCAAGCCCCGTAGCGGGTTGGTAAGCCTCGCAATATGAGCCTTGCCGCCCCAGAATGTTGACGTTAGTGACATTGCTCACTTCGGAGATGTGGGTCGAATGCGTTGTGTAGATAATCTGGGCATCGCTGTAGGAAATACGGTCGAACAGAGTCTTCTGGATATGGGTGTGAATGTGCGCTTCGGGCTCCTCGATCAGTAGAAAGTTGGCAATGGCAAGCTTCTCACGCTGATACTTGAACTCAAGAAGCTTCAGCGTCAGGTAGATGAGGTTTGCTCCGCCCAAGCTCAGCTCGTGAATACCACCCTCATACCCATCATCGGCCTCGCCTACAAAAAGGCGCAGGGACTGAAATAATTTTTCTGCCTCATCTGGTAGGTCAGATTTAATCGAAAGCGAAGCAGGCGAGTAGGTTTCTCCGGCCGCATCTTTGATCGTTTCGCGAATGTGGTTACGAACCGACTGCACATCTTCGAGTCCTTCGATAGAGGCATTCAGGTCTCTGACCATTTGGGTTATAGGAAGCATCGACACTGGATCTATCTCCCCACTCTTACTCTTGAGTAGCGCAAACAACGGGTTCGTTCGGTTGTTGTGAAACTCGGCAACGACGTCCCGGAGGGCTTGTATGAAGGTCAGTGACACTTCTTTCGTAACCGAGAGGAATCCAGGTACTTTAGCCCCGATCTGAGGGAATTCAGTTTCAGCACTGAAAGTACACGTTTCGAAATTACCCACAATCGACTGGTAGACGGAAGGGTCGCTGAAGTCGGCGCTGCTTCTTCCCGTGAACACAGTTTCGTAGTCATCGATCGTGATGGTACTGCGTATTTCCGCGAGCACCTCATCATCAAAAATATCTAGAGCAGCCAGCTTGAGCCGGATCTCCTTTTTCGGACGGAAGATGAGGTTATAGGTTGCCTTCGCTAGCGGTCCGTCTTCTAGCGCAGCGGTGCCGTGAAGAAATAGCGCCTGAACGGCTTCGTCGGCGCTGATCTGTTCAAACTCAACACTGATAATGATCCAGTGACCTCGCCATTCACCGAGCGATCGGCAGAAGTCGGACTCCTCCAGTCGATAGGCTGCACGCACCATGGTGTCATCCAATAGTAGACGGATTGCGCGCAGGATATTGGACTTACCTGAGCCATTTTCGCCGATGATGGTGTTGACGCCCCGCTGAAACTTTAGCGTTGTGTTGCTGAAGTTTCGGTAGTTCACCAAAGTCATTTTGGAAATGTGCATAATTCTCCAGAGCGCCAACGCTCATGAACAGTCTTGTCTGTTTGTGAACGATGGTAGCGTGAGGGAGCATCGTATTCCCACAGAAACCGCTCACAGGCGCCCACCAACAGGCGCAGGGATTGCGCTGTTCCGCAATAGCTTGATCTCATGGCTCAACCTCAGATGTTAACGAGGCAAATGTGATGCAAGACTCACGAGTTTTAGAACTCTTCTTTCGAGCCCCGGTCGAGTGCTGGAGTACAGATCGCCAGTTTGGATTTGGACATACAATCACGAGCGATCGAACATGGCCCTCGGAGGCATTCCCCCCCTAACAGAAGTTGGCCCTAGTAGCTTGATCTCTATTTCAGGCGAGTATCAAAAATAGGGGCATTATCAGGGGCAGTTTCATAAGGTTTTTTCCTTAAGGCTTAGTGGGTACAACCCGAGAGGTTCCGACGGCGCATTAAGCTGTAGGCTGCCGGTATGACAAACAGGGAAAGCAAGGGAGCAGTGACCATCCCGCCGACCATTGGCGCGGCGATGCGACTCATCACTTCACTACCGGTTCCGCTGCCCAACAGAATGGGCAACAGGCCGGCAATGATGACGGACACGGTCATGGCCTTGGGGCGAACGCGCTGTACAGCTCCTTCACGGATCGCCGCCACCAGCCCAACTTCCGTGTTGTCGCCGAGGTCTACACGTTCGACCCAAGCGTTCTTGAGGTAGAGCAGCATGATCACACCGAATTCGGCCGAAATTCCGGCCAGCGCGATAAAGCCGACCCCGGTTGCGACCGACAGGTTGTACCCCAATAGATAGAGGAACCATGCCCCGCCCGTGAGGGCGAATGGCAGAGTGGCCATGACCAAAAAGGCCTCATCGAAGCGGGCGAAAGTCATGTAGAGCAGCACGAAAATGATCAACAACGTGGCAGGCACAACTAGTTTTAGTCGGGCGTTGGCCCTTTCGAGAAATTCGAACTGCCCCGAGTAGCTCAGGCTCATACCTGGCTGCAACTTGACCTGTTCACTGACGACCCGGCGCAGATCGGCGACGACTGAGGCAATGTCCCGGCCCCGCACGTCGATATAAACCCAGCCCGAAGGCCGAGCATTTTCGCTCTTGAGCATCGGCGGGCCGTCGCTGACCTTAATCTTCGCCACAGTACCCAGGGTGATCTGGCTGCCTAACGGGGTGTAGATAGGTAATTGCTCCAAAGCACCGAGCGAGTCACGCCACTCCCGTGGGTAACGCACGTTGATTGGAAACCGTGCCAACCCCTCAATGGTCTCCCCAACGTTCTCTCCACCGATAGCACCGGCCACGATGGATTGCACATCGGCGATATTCAGGCCGTAGCGGGCGGCGGCCTTGCGGTCTATATCCACATCGATATACCGGCCACCGGTCAGTCGCTCCGCCAGAGCCGAGCTGACACCAGGTACCCCCTTGGCCACGCGCTCGACCGTCTGAGTGACCGTATCAATTTCCATCAGATTGGTGCCGGCAACCTTCACACCGATGGGGCTCTTGATCCCCGTAGCCAGCATGTCGATACGGTTGCGAATCGGCGGTATCCAGATATTGGTCAGCCCCGGAACTCGCACCACTCGATCCAATTCTTCCACCAGTTTTTCAGGTGTCATACCTTGGCGCCATTGCTCGCGTGGTTTGAACTGAATGGTGGTTTCAAACATCTCCAGAGGGGCAGGATCGGTTGCGGTTTCGGCACGCCCTGCTTTACCGAAAACGTGTTCGACTTCAGGCACGGTCTTGATCAGGCGGTCGGTCTGCTGCAGCAGCTGCGCGGCTTTGTGTGCCGACAACCCCGGAAGAGCAGAAGGCATGTAGAGCAGATCGCCTTCGTCCAGCGGTGGAAGAAACTCGCCCCCCAGGCGAGACATTGGCCATAGTGCACTGCAAAATACCAAGAGCGCCACCACTAGCGTGATCTTGGGACGACGCAGTACCGCATCCAGGGCTGGCTGATAGAGTCGAATCAACCACCGGTTCAACGGGTTCTGTTGTTCATTGGGAATTCGACCTCGAATCCAGTAACCCATCAGCACTGGCACCAACGTCACTGACAGTCCCGCCGCTGCCGCCATGGCGTAGGTCTTGGTGAAAGCCAACGGGCCGAACAGCCGCCCTTCCTGGGCCTCAAGGGTAAATACCGGAATGAACGACAGGGTGATGATCAACAAGCAGAAGAACAGTGCCGGGCCTACCTCCGCAGCCGCTTCGGTCATCACGTGCCAATGACGCTCGCCGTTCAGTTCCTCCCCAGGGTTGGCAGCGTGCCAAGCCTCTATCTTCTTGTGGGCGTTCTCGATCATCACCACGGCGGCATCGACCATAGCGCCGATGGCGATGGCAATCCCGCCCAAGGACATGATGTTGGCGTTGATGCCTTGGTAGCGCATGACGATGAAGGCAATCAACACGCCCACCGGCAGCGAAATGATCGCCACTAGGGATGAGCGCAAGTGCCAGAGGAAGATCCCGCAGACCAGCGCGACGACGATGAACTCTTCGATGAGCTTGTGGCTGAGATTTTCCACCGCGCGATCGATCAGCTTGCTGCGGTCGTAGGTGGTGACGATTTCAACGCCGGCCGGCAAACTGGATTTCAGTTCGTCGAGTTTGGTCTTGACCGCCGCAATGGTCTCGCGGGCGTTCTTGCCGTTGCGCAAAATCACCACACCACCAACGGTCTCGCCTTCGCCGTCGAGTTCGGTGATGCCACGTCGCATTTCCGGGCCCAATTGGATGGTGGCGACATCGCCAAGGGTGACCGGCACTCCGGCCGCCCCCAGTTTTAGCGGGATGGCCCGAAAGTCATTGAGCGTCTTCAGGTAGCCGGAAGCTCGCACCATGTACTCAGTCTCGGCCATCTCCATCACGGCGCCGCCCGTCTCCTGGTTGGCCTTGCCGATAGCCTCGGTCACCTCCGCCTGTGTGATGCCCAGACTGGCCAACTTGAGCGGGTCAAGCTGCACCTGGTACTGCTTGACCATGCCTCCCACCGTAGCCACTTCAGCAACATTGGGCAGGGTCTTGAGTTCGAACTTGAGGAACCAGTCCTGAAGTGCGCGCAGCTGTGCCAAGTCGTGCCCACCCGTGCGATCCACCAGTGCGTACTGATAGATCCAGCCCACTCCCGTTGCATCCGGCCCCAACGCAGGTTTTGCACTGGCCGGCAATCGGTTTTGTATCTGACTCAGGTACTCCAGCACTCGCGAGCGGGCCCAGTACAAGTCCGTGCCGTCTTCGAACAGCACGTAAACGAAGCTGTCACCGAAGAAGGAATAACCACGTACCGTCTTGGCTCCCGGCACTGAGAGCATGGTGGTGGCCAGCGGATAGGTCACCTGGTTCTCGACAATCTGCGGCGCTTGTCCCGGATAAGGGGTGCGGATGATCACTTGCACATCTGAGAGATCCGGCAACGCATCGATCGGTGTGCTCTGTACCGACCAGATGCCCCAAGCAGTGACGAACAGCGTAGCCAGTAGCACCAGAAACCGGTTGGCCACCGACCAACGAATCAGTGCAGCAATCATGGCTGGCTCCCCGATTTGTCCAGGCGCTCGACACGCAAACCATCGTCAGTTTGGCTCACCGCGATCCGAACCTTGTCCCCCGCCTTGAGGCCCTGCATCAGCGCCGGACTGGCGAGAGGAAAAGTCATCGTCATGCCGGGCATGCCCAGCGTCTTGAAAGGACCATGGGCGAGCGTCACGTCTTTGTCGTTGATCTCAACAATCTGCCCATCGGCCTCATGAAAACTGGAGGCTGTTGCGCCGAGTGGTGAATCTTCCTCAGCGCTGGCAACAATGCCTTTAAGACTGGCTTCCGAGTCGAGCAGGAACTGGCCAGACGTAACCACTTTCTGTCCTTCTGTCAGACCTTTCACAATCGCCGTCTTGCCATCGCTTTCCTGCCCGAGTTGCACCTCCACCGGGCGATAGCGACCGGCGTCTTCAGCGAGCATCACCAGGGCGCGTCGGCCAGTGCGAATGACTGCTTCACTCGGCACCCACAACACACTTTCCCCGGTCGAATGACTCAGGCGCACCTGCGCCGTCAAACCGGGCCTGAGGTGCTCGTCCGGGTTGGGTAGTTCCACCCGCACCCGAAGAGTGCGGCTGTCCGGATTGGTCTCGGGCAAAATCGCGCTGACCTTGCCTCTGAACGTTGTCCCCGGGAAGGCTGGCAGACGCGCTTCGACCGCCTGCCCCACAGTGATGGCCCCGGCATCGGATTCTGGAACAGCCACGGCTAGCCATATACTGCTCAAGCCATTGACCCGTGCCAGAGTCTCGCCCGTCGCCACGGTCATGCCCGCGCGTACGTTCAGCTCTTGCAGCACACCGGCGATGGGACTGGTCAGGGTCAGATACGGTTGAACCTTACCGCTACGTTCAACCTGAGTAATCAGTGCTGCGGGCATCCCTGTGAGTCGCAGGCGCTGACGGGCCGCAACCAACAGATCGGCATCCCCGTTACGCCTCAGGGCCAGAAACTCTGTCTGAGCCGCGGCCCATTCCGGCACCAGAATATCCGCCAGGGCGGCATTGGCTTTGAGCACATCCCCTGGAGCAAGGGCATAGACCCGCTCCACAAAGCCGGCGGTACGGGCCTGAATCACCGCGACATCACGCTCGTTGAACGCCAAGACACCTGCCACATCTAGGCTGGAATCAAAGACTCCCCGGGTGACCGTCGCAAAACGCAAACCGAGGTTCTGGGTCAGGCTTGGATCGATACTGACGACCGCACGATCCCCTTCGCTGCTGGCGTATTGAGGCACCAACTGCATGTCCATAAAGGGGGACTTTCCGGGGTTATCAAACTTTTGCTGCGGGTACATGGGGTCGTACCAATACAGAGCCTTGCGTTCACCCGACGGGCTGACACCCCTCTCCTGGGCAGTACTGGATACTCCGTTCATCCGCTGCTGAGCGAACCAGTAACCACCGGCAACACCCAATGTCAGCGAGATGCCTACCAACAATGCCCCATTCCACTTTTTAAGGATCACTGGCTGGGCTCCCCATAGGCAAAGTACAGGCGCGCACTGGTCAGCGCCCGCTGCTCTTCCACCTCAATCTGTTTGAGACGCGCTTCGATGAGCTCACGCCGGGCCGCAACAACGGCATTTAAATCGCCTTTTCCGGCACGATAACTGGCCATGCTGAGTTCGACCTTTTCCTTGGCCAGAGGCAACAGACTGTCCTGGTTTCGGTGCACCGCACGATTCAGACGCTCATAGTCAGCCAGTTGGTTTTCCAGTTCCTGAGTGTGCTCGCGTGACAGGGCTTCACGCTCGGCCTCAAGCTGGCTGAGTTCAGCCTGCTTGGCTGCGATTTTGGGATTTTGGCGAGAGCCAGGAAACAGCGGCAGATCCCAGGAAAGCTGCACACTGACCATATCCCCAAACGCTCGGCCACGGTGCTGGTAATCCAGCTCCCAGCTCCAGTCTGACTGTTTCTCCGACACGGCTTCACGAACCTTGGCTTGCGCTTCTCGGGTCATCGGGGCAAACGCTGCCAGCTCGGGATGGTGCTGCAGGTTATGGGAGTAACCGGAGGTATCGACGGACCATTCAGGCAAGCGGCCCACAAGCTCGTCGTTGGCAGCGGGGCCAATCCAACGCTTGAGGGCAGCTCGGGCCTGCCTTCGCTGCTGAATCAGATCGTCCTGTTGCTCCGCTAGTCGAGCCGCTTCTTGCTTGGGTGTTACCGCATCGGCGGGTTGAGCCCGGCCACCGGCAATCTGAGCCAGGACGGTATTGCTCAGCAGGCGGTTCTCTTTGTAGAAGTCCTGGAACAGTGCATCTTTGCGCTCAACCGAGTAGCTACTGATCCAGGCCAACGCCGTGGATTGGCGTACGTTCAGACGTTCGACCCGCCGCTGCGCCGCGGCGCGTTCAACGGCCGCATCGGCGACCTCAATGCGCGCCTTGCGCTTGTCGCTGTTGGGCATTTCTTGCCTGACTCCAACCATTTGCATTGTCATGAAGTCTTGGTCGATGCTCCAGCGATCCGGGCCGCCAACAGGATAGTTCTGCACACCCAGCAGCAGTTTGGGGTCAGGCAACTCCCCCGCTGGAATGGCTGCGCTGCTGGCAGCCTGAATTTTGGCGTCTTGTGCGGTCAGCGACGGTGCATTGTTTTCGGCCAGCCGCAACGCTTCATCAAGCGTCAATCCACCCGCCAAGCTCGGCAATGCCAGAACGCTTACCGCCAGACCGGCCACGAGGGACCAGCCTATGCAATAGCACTTTGAGTTCATGTTTAGGATTCCTGTGATCATCCACTGCACGCATCAAAAGACATGCGCTCAGCTCTTGCATCCCGCCAATGCGGAATGAGGCTCAATATGGGACAGGAATCAAACGCGGGGCGGTCGCCACACCCTGGACGGGGTTTGTGCAGGCAAGGAATCACTAAAGAAGGAAAGTACTACGGGGCTAAACACGGCTACTGAAGGCTTGAAAGTCGAGACTTGCAATATGCCGCCTGCCTTGCATTCCTGTCCCGGTTTACATGGCTTTCCGTGCTCGGACAGGGTTTTCATATCGTTGCAGCAGTCCATGCCCATGTCGTCCATTATCGTCATGCCCATCGTCTTCATGGGGCACGGTTCTATCGATGCCTGAACTCCCGCCATCCCGCTGAGGGGAAGCGCCAAGCTAATCACGAAGATGATGCAAAACTGCACGTAGCGTTTCATTCGCTGGAGTGTAGTCGCTTCAAATGGTCGTTACAAATCGACTCATGTCATTAACACCCTGTCGCCAAGCTCCGACATATAGGTAATGAAGCCGACAAGGAATTAAGCCAACATTACGTTTAGAAAATAGACGCGGACGACGAGCTATCGATCCGCCTATATTTGAATTCATAGTGTTGATCTGAACTCAATCATGGATGAAATGGCTAGCCAACTGAGAAATCAAGCAGAAGCCGAGATGAAAAATTGGCGCGACAAAGACCTATCGGTCTACTAACATCTGATTCCGGGAAGTTTGGGTACAAATAATACGCGTATTCGCAGTACTGCTATTTTCTAGAGTGTGGGTGCCTTGGGGGAGCACAGGTCGCGTCCAAATAAGTGCTTTTCAGTTGCCTCTCTCCAAAACCGAAATCTCTTCTTGAGGAAGATTGACCCGTTGACGATCTTTTGAGTAGTTGCCGCATCCTTTCACCCGCATGGAGAGTCATATGAGCGCTGGTCATAGTCACGGTCAAGCTCGTGCAGGACACGAGAAAAAATTGTGGATCGCTCTGGCGTTAACGACAAGCTTCATGATCGCGGAGGTCATTGGGGCTTTCGTGACAGGCAGCTTGGCGTTGTTATCCGATGCGGCTCACATGCTAACTGATTCCACTGCCTTGGCTATTTCATTGATAGCTATTCAAATTGCCAAACGCGCTGCGGATAAAAAACGGACATTCGGCTATGCACGATTTGAGATCCTCGCAGCTGCTTTTAACGCGATTTTGTTGTTTATGGTGGCGGTGTACATCTTGTATGAAGCTTATCAGCGGTTTAAAGCCCCGACAGAAATCCAATCGACAGGGATGCTGATCGTCGCAGTGATCGGACTAGTTGTGAACCTTGTTTCAATGCGGTTGCTAATGTCTGCCAGTGCCGAAAGTCTTAACGTAAAAGGCGCGTACCTAGAAGTATGGAGCGACATGTTGGGCTCCATGGGCGTAATAGGGGCGGCATTGATCATTCGTTTTACCGGATTCACTTGGGTTGACTCGATCGTTGCCGCAGCTATCGGCCTGTGGGTGCTTCCCAGAACCTGGGTTTTGCTCAAAGAAAGCATGAACATCCTGTTGCAAGGGGTTCCGGATGGCATCGATATCGCTGAAGTGGAAGCGTGCATCAGGGCGGTTGAAGGCGTTGAGGATATCCATGACCTGCATATCTGGGCCCTGACCAGCGGCAAGAATGTCATGAGTGCTCACCTTGTAATCCTGCGTAGCTCCCGAACTGAGCAAGATATATTGGCTGAGGTGACTCGGCTGATGAGCGAGGTATTCCATATCAGCCATACGACTCTTCAATTGGAAAACTTACAGTTTCATGCAACGCTTGAAGAAAACGAAGGCATGCAGCACTAGAGCGGGATCTTGCAAACATCTCATGTCGGAGTAGGGGCTGCTGCGATGTACTCAGAACTCAGCGGACATTAAAAAACCTGACCACAGGCGCATATCCAGTGGTGCAGGGAGGGTTGCACAGGTTTGTTGCGGGAATTTACCCTTAAACCTTTCTAGCCTGTTGCCAAGTGGTCTGTCCGTCGAGGTTTGGGAAGCTCAGCCTGAAAACGGTCATGCTGCCAGGCATGCTTTGAACATCCGCAGTTCCCTGGTGGAGGCTCATGATCGATCGAACAATAGCTAAACCAAGACCAGTGCCACCCTCAGCACGCGAGCGACTTGTATCAATTCGATAAAAGCGGTCAAACAAGTGCAGCAGATGCTGAGGTTCGATTCCTGCTCCAGGGTTGCCTACAAGTAGCGATACCTGTTTGGCATAGTTTTCAATAACAATTGAAATAGATTGTCCCGCAGGGCAATGGCGTATTGCGTTGGACAATAGATTGGATATTGCTCGCTGTATCATTAACCTGTCGCCAATGGTCTTGCCATTTCCGGTAACATTCAGGGTGATACGTTTCTCTTCCGCAGACAGTGAAAACAGATCGACCACCTTAAATGCTTCATCTTCTAAGGTGATTATTTCGAACGGGACAAGTGCCGCGGGATGGCTGACCTGAGCTAAGAAGAGCATATCCGAGACAATTCGCGTGACACGGCCCAACTCCTCGGTGCATGACTCCAGCACAGCTTTGTATTCTTCTGCCGGACGCTCCCGAGAAAGGGTAACCTGGGCCTTGCCCATCAAATTGGTGATCGGGGATCGTAATTCATGGGCTAAGTCATCTGAAAATTGCGACAGCTGCTGAATACCGCTGTCGAGCCGGTGCAGCATGAAGTTGATGCCATGAGCCAACTCACTAAGCTCCTGAGGCATTTTAACAACAGAAAGTCGATGGTTGAGATCTTGAGCCGAGATCATGGCGGCGACCTTCCGGAACTCTCTCAGTGGAGAAAGTCCTTGTTGTACTACGGCCCAAGCACTTGCTCCGATGAGTATCAGTAAAAGCGGTAGTGCAATAACCGTCGACCTAAGGTACGCGCTGAGCAGCGCTTCATCGTTCGCACAATCCATCGACAGCAATACGGGAACACTTACACCATTCTTTAATGGGATGAGCTTGGATGCGGTAAGGAAGTGTCGACCTTCACCATCTGAATTGGTGGAATAGGAAACCTTGTCAACGGCAGCAGTCGCAGCTTTCAACTCAGTCCGCGGATCCGACAATCCAGGCCCAAATTTCAGTAAGGGCGCCCTGAGGTTTTTCAGGTCATAGATGGTCAGATTCAGATTGTCATGTCCCATGACTTGATCCAGTAACGAATGCGGTTTTGAATTTACGTCGGCCGTGTCATCGTATAGCGAGAGGCTATGTTCAACCTGCTCCATCTTATTGATCAGGCTGTTTTTTGCCAACTTATCCAGCTCATGCGTCAGCGCAAAAAAGGCCAAGACAGCCAAAAACACTACCAACAACGCCCCTAAAATACTTACTGTCAAGCCTAGTCGCATTGACAGGCTGACCGGCTTCATACACGCGCCTCTAATACGTAACCAACACCGCGAAGGGTGTGGATCAACTTGTTATCGAAGGGGTCATCTATTTTGGCCCTCAGCCTACGGATTGAAACCTCGACAACGTTAGTGTCGCAATCAAAATTCATATCCCAGACCAGTGAAATGATTTGGGTGCGAGAAAGCACTTCTCCAGTTTGGCGCATCAGCAAGTGCAGCAGCGCAAACTCCTTGGTTGTCAGATCTATGCGCTGCTCACCGCGAAAAGCACGATGACGTCCTTGGTCTAGTTCCAGGTCGGCTACTTTTAGTACCTGCGGGACAGGTATGTGCTCACTGCGACGCATCAGGGTTCGTACCCGTGCAAGTAACTCAGGAAATTCAAACGGTTTAACCAGATAATCATCGGCACCCAAATCTAGTCCGCGTATCTTGTCCGCTAGGCGCCCTCGGGCCGTCAACATCATGACCCGGGCATTACTGCTTTGTCGTAGACGTTCAAGAACACCCCAGCCATCAAGTTCGGGAAGATTAACGTCAAGTATCACCAAATCATAAACATGTTGGCGCGCCAGATGTAGTCCATCCGCGCCAGTTATCGCACGATCAACAATGTAGCCACTTTCAGTCAGTCCCTGATGTAAGTATTCGGCAGTTTTGAGCTCGTCCTCAACTACAAGGATTCGCATGACATTTCACCTTCTTAATGACTAGAGTTAAAGGGGGCTCAGAAAAATAATAACCGTATTAGTGTGGTTTTCTGATTGGTGCTATCTTTTAATAGGATTTTCAATCCTCATATGGTTTGAATAACTTACGAGATGACAGCCCTCATTCTAAAGCCTGTAGCTGCTTCAGGGTCAAGCCAAAGCTGCGGTTTTGAGGCGCCAAAGCTAGGGTTGCGACAATCTGTCGCGGGAAATAATCCAGGGGCTATGTAGCACATCGTGTGCTCATATGAATACCCCAATTCGACAAGTGCGCTTCGGCAGATAATTGCTGAATTTTTGTTTCATCATATTGCTGCCTTAAGTTTTTTCTTTTTTAACACCTCCTATATTAGAGCAAAATCTACAGTAGTAGAGCTGGATAACATATTTGTAATTCTTCAGTCACCTTGTTGATAAGTGAAGAACTCTACAGTTACTACGTTGAGAAAATTCGCTTTAAAGGAAATATAAAATTGCGTTGGCTTAGAAAGTTCATTACCCCCTTGCGTATCATAAAATCCATGTTGGTAATAGGCCTAAGTTGCACGCTTGCACTATCAGGCACGGCTTTTTCCGCTGGTTCGGCTTCACAGGCGCTGACAATGGATCAAGTTCTTCAAATGGCGTTTGCCAACAATCCTGACCTAGCGGCAGCACAGTGGGAAATTGGTATCACTCAGGGAGATCGGCAGCAGGCGAGCTTGATTCCCAATCCTGAGTTGTCTTGGGAGGCTGAGGATACCCGGCGAAATTCGCGCACTACGACGGTGATGATCAATCAGCCGATCGAGCTTGGCGGTAAGCGAGGCGCTAGGATCGAAGTGGCAAGTCGAGCGCAAGATGCAGCCGAGATTGAATTGGAGCGCAAGCGTAATGCTCTACGTGCCGATGTCATTCAGGCGTTTTACAACACATCTACGGCTCAGCAAAGGTTGCTGTTATCACGTCAATCACTTGAGCTCGCACAGCGTGGCTTGCATGTAGCTCAAGGTCGCATCAGTAGTGGCAAGTCATCGCCTGTTGAAGGTACGCGAGCAGAAGTCCAGTTGTCGGAGGTACGCCTAGAGCTGAAACGGGCAGAGCGAGATGAGGCAAATGCCTATCAACAACTCGCTCGAGTCATGGGTGTGCCTTTGCCGGCGTTTGCGTCTGTAAGTGATTCAAGTCAGCCAATGCCAACTGTACCGGAACCTTCGCTGCTCCTTAATCGCATAGGTCAGACTGCGGAGTTACGGTTGGCAAAGCTGCAAATTGACCAGCGTGAAGCCTCACTTGGCTTGGAGAAAGCCCAGCGCATTCCTGACCTAACCGTAAGTTTAGGTAGCCAATACGATGAACGGGAGCGTGAGCGCGTGAATGTCGTAGGGCTGTCGATGCCCATCCCATTATTCAATCGTAACCAGGGCAATGTGTTGGCAGCCGCCCGCCGAACTGATCAGGCCCGCGACCTTCGCAATGCCAGCGAGTTACGCCTGCGCACAGAAATTCAGACCACTCTAGCTCAGTGGAATACAGCGAACACTGAAATCACGTCGTTCAATCAAACCATCCTACCTGCCGCGCAAAGTGCTGTAGATACCGCTACCCGTGGTTTCGAAATGGGGAAATTCAACTTCCTAGATGTGCTAGATGCCCAGCGCACCTTAATCAGCGCACGCGGTCAGTACATCCAGGCCATTGCTGAGGCGACAGACGCCTGGGTGCGTATCGAGCGAATTTTCGGTGATGTCGACAAGCTCACTCATACCCCTTGAATTTCATATAACACTTTTTTAACCGCTACTCAGCATCGCAGTGCCACGGTAATCCGTGACTGCCCACTGAGCTGCGTAGGGAGTCCCATGGATAAAAAACAAATCCTTGTCACCGCACTGACCCTCACGGTGGGCATATGTGTTGGTTCGCTCTGGATGGGTAGCACGTCAACAGCGTCCACCGGCGTACAGACGCAAGAAGAACAGGGCCACGATGCTGATCACAGCAACGAGGGTGCGGCCAAGGAGTCAGTTGATGGCGGGCATGCAGAAGGGGAAGCAGAAGAAGGTCACCTGACTCTGAGCGACGATCAGATCAGATCTGCCGGCATTCAGTTAATCGAAGCTAAGGAACAGAGCATCAGCCTCTCATTGCCGTTTCCTGGAGAAGTCCGTTTCGATGAAGACCGTACTGCGCATGTGGTACCCCGGGTTCCTGGTGTCGTCGAGTCGGTACATGTCAATCTTGGCCAAACAGTGAAAAAAGGTCAGCTACTAGCCGTGATTGCCAGTCAACAAATTTCTGATCAGCGCAGTGAGCAAGCCGCAGCGCAACGTCGTCTAGAGTTGGCGCGCACTACCTACGAGCGTGAACGCCAGTTATGGCAGGACAAAATCTCTGCCGAACAGGATTTCCTTCAAGCCCGTCAGGCTCTGCAAGAGGCCGAAATCGCTGTCAGTAATGCCCGACAAAAAATCAGCGTACTTAGTGGCAGCTCGGTGACCAGTGGTGGCAACCGGTATGAGCTGCGTGCACCGTTCGATGGCGTTGTGGTCGAAAAGCACTTGGGCCTTGGTGAGGTTGTCAGTGAAACCAGCAATGCGTTCACACTCTCGGACTTGTCGCATGTTTGGGTGACTTTTGGCGTTTCCCCTAAGGATTTGAGCAAAGTCCTGGTGGGCAAGTCTGTCACGGTTAGTGCCGCTGAGTTGAATGCGGAAGTTACGGGTGCCGTGGCCTACGTTGGGAGTTTACTGGGTGAGCAGACTCGTACCGCCACTGTCCGTGTGTCCATAGCGAATCCGCAAGGAGCTTGGCGTCCCGGGCTGTTCGTAACCGTACTGGTTGATACCGATACCCGGCTGGCGAAAGTCGCAGTACCAGAAGCAGCAATCCAGACGGTCGAGGATAGGCCAACAGTTTTCGTGCGAACTGATGACGGGTTTAAGGCGCAAGCAGTAGTAATAGGTAGTCGTGCAGCAGGTCTGGCTGAGATCACAGAGGGCCTGGAGCCCGGAGCTCAAGTCGCTGCTGCCGGCAGCTTCATTCTGAAATCAGAACTGGGTAAAGCCTCGGCTGAACACGCCCACTGATCCGCCACTTCCACGAGAAGGTTCTCATGTTCGAACGCCTAATCCAATTTGCCATCGAGCAACGCATAATCGTCCTGCTCGCGGTTCTCCTCATGGCCGGACTCGGCATTGCTAGCTACCAGAAGCTGCCGATCGACGCCGTGCCCGACATCACCAACGTCCAGGTGCAAATCAATACTGGTGCCGCAGGTTTCTCGCCACTGGAGACTGAGCAGCGCATCACTTTCCCTATTGAAACCGCCATGGCAGGTCTGCCGGCACTTGAGCAGACGCGTTCACTCTCACGCTCGGGTCTTTCACAAGTTACGGTGATTTTCAAGGAAGGCACCGACCTATTCTTCGCCCGGCAATTGGTCAATGAACGATTGCAGATGGCAAAGGAACAATTGCCCGAAGGCGTGGAAGCTGTCATGGGGCCGATTTCTACCGGTTTGGGTGAGATTTTTCTGTGGACTGTCGAGGCCCGAGAAGACGCCGTAAAAGAGGATGGTAGCCCCTATACGCCGACCGACCTGAGGGTAATCCAAGATTGGATTATTAAACCTCAGCTGCGCAACGTTCCTGGGGTCGCCGAAATTAACACCATTGGCGGATTCGCCAAGGAATACCAGATTGCTCCGGATCCAAAACGCTTGGCCGCTTACAAGCTGACCCTGACAGACATTGTGACCGCGCTGGAAAGCAACAACGCTAACGTAGGAGCCGGCTACATTGAGCGCAGTGGCGAACAACTACTGATTCGTGCCCCTGGCCAAGTGGCGACCACCGACGACATCGCCAATATCGTGATCGCCAACGTCGATGGCACTCCTATACGTATTAAAAATGTGGCGACCGTGGATATTGGGCGTGAAATGCGTACCGGTGCGGCGACCGAAAACGGTCGTGAAGTCGTACTCGGCACGGTGTTCATGCTGATAGGCGAGAACAGCCGTACCGTCTCTCAGGCCGTTGCAGTCAAGCTAGAGCAAATCAACCGTTCACTGCCCAAAGGGGTGGTTGCGATCACTGTTTACGACCGTACTAACTTGGTAGACAAGGCTATTGCCACGGTCAAGAAGAATCTGATTGAAGGTGCAATCCTAGTAATCGCGATTTTGTTCCTATTCCTAGGCAATATTCGCGCAGCACTGATCACTGCCATGGTCATTCCTTTAGCCATGCTCTTTACCTTCACAGGCATGTTCACCAACAAAGTCAGCGCCAACCTGATGAGCCTGGGGGCTCTGGACTTCGGTATTATCGTCGACGGTGCAGTGGTTATTGTCGAAAATGCTATACGGCGCCTCGCCAATGCGCAGCACCATCACGGGCGCCTCCTAACTCGCTCCGAGCGCTTTCACGAAGTGTTTGCAGCAGCCAAGGAAGCCCGTCGACCACTGATTTTCGGGCAGTTGATCATCATGGTCGTTTATCTACCTATTTTTGCCCTGACCGGTGTCGAAGGGAAAATGTTCCACCCCATGGCGTTCACCGTCGTGATCGCCTTGCTAGGCGCGATGCTGCTGTCCGTAACCTTTGTTCCTGCGGCAATTGCCATGTTCGTGACGGGCAAAGTCAAGGAAGAAGAGAACGTGGTAATGCGAGGAGCGCGACGGGCTTATGCCCCCGCGCTGGATTGGGTCATGAGTCATCGATCGCTGGCATTTGCCATGGCATTAGGTGTCATCGCTGCGAGTGGCGTGGTCGCCAGTCGAATGGGCAGTGAGTTTGTACCTAGTCTCAGCGAAGGCGATTTTGCACTGCAAGCATTACGAGTACCCGGTACAAGTCTGACGCAATCGGTGGAAATGCAGCAGCGCCTAGAAAAGCTTGTGCTGGAAAAAGTGCCTGAAGTCGAACGGATGTTTGCTCGAACCGGTACTGCAGAGATTGCTTCCGATCCAATGCCGCCGAACATCTCTGATAGTTATGTGATGCTCAAACCGAAGGATCAATGGCCTGATCCAAGTAAATCCCGGGAGACGTTGACAGAAGAGATCCAGAAAGCAGCGGCTGCTATGCCCGGTAGCAACTATGAGCTTTCCCAGCCTATCCAACTACGTTTCAACGAGTTGATTTCAGGCGTGCGAAGTGATGTGGCGGTCAAGGTCTTCGGTGATGACATGGCAGTGCTTAACAGTACCGCTGCGAAAATTGCCGCGTCAATGCAGGGGGTCGATGGCGCCTCCGAGGTCAAAGTCGAACAGACAACGGGGCTACCTGTACTGACCATAAACATAGACCGCGACAAAGCCGCACGTTACGGTCTGAACGTTGGAGACGTTCAAGACACCATTGCGGTGGCTGTCGGTGGCCGCCAGGCCGGGACGATGTATGAGGGAGATCGCCGCTTCGACATAGTGGTGCGTTTATCCGACGCCATGCGTAAGGACGTTGAGGGGTTGTCCACACTGCTGATTCCAGTCCCGGCGCTGCTCAATGGCAATGCCGATCAGATCGGTTTTATTGCCCTTTCAGAAGTGGCGACCCTCGATCTTGTACTTGGCCCGAATCAGATCAGTCGTGAGAACGGTAAGCGTCTGGTCATTGTCAGCGCCAATGTACGTGGACGGGATATCGGCTCATTCGTTAAGGAGGCTAGCATCGCCATTGATCAGCAGGTAGAGATTCCGGCCGGTTATTGGGCTACCTGGGGTGGGCAGTTTGAACAACTTCAATCAGCTGCCAAACGCTTGCAGATAGTTGTCCCTGTGGCTCTGCTCTTGGTATTCACCCTGCTGTTCATGATGTTTAACAATCTCAAAGACGGCATGCTGGTATTCACCGGGATTCCATTCGCATTGACGGGTGGTGTTATGGCGTTGTGGCTACGTGATATCCCACTGTCGATCTCGGCGGGTGTTGGTTTCATTGCATTGTCGGGTGTGGCAGTGCTGAACGGTCTGGTGATGATTGCTTTTATCCGCAACCTTCGAGAAGAGGGACATTCGTTGAATTCTGCGATCAATGAAGGAGCGCTAACGCGGTTGCGCCCAGTATTAATGACAGCTTTGGTGGCATCCCTTGGCTTTATCCCCATGGCTCTAGCTACTGGAACAGGCGCGGAAGTCCAGCGGCCCCTAGCTACCGTTGTAATCGGGGGAATACTGTCCTCAACTGCGTTGACCCTACTTATACTTCCTGCGTTATATCACTGGGCACACCGTAAAGATGAAGAGGCAGGCAGCGAAAAACAAGAAATAGTATAGCAGTTTGTTTTTAAAGCCCGCTGCTGATCCTCATTAGCGGGCTACTTATATCAATGATGACGGATATGTAATCTTAGTGCCACCGTATTGATAGCTTCGTATTGATACTCTAATGCCAGTATTTAATATGAGGTGTCGAAATGAAAATCGCACAAATTTACGCTCTTGTAGGAGCATTGATTCTTTCTTCCACTGCATTGGCTGAGGGTGGTGGAGACCGGACTTTTTCTAGAGCTACTCAAGCTACCGAGCAGGCTATGGAGAAGTTTTTAGCCAAAGAGCTGAAAAAAACTCCTCCGAAAATGTCAGGCGGTGATAAGGGCCAGATTAGTAAGTAAATGTAGTGGTGCTACACATAAGCCCCGCCCCGATTCCGGTTGCGGGGTTTTTATTGACATGTGAGGTGCAAAAAGTGAAGACTATTAATTCTGTGATTTTTATTGTGGTCGCTGCGATCTCTTCAAGCGTATTTGCTAAAGATAGTGACAAGGTTTTTGAAAAAAGAATGAGTGCCAACTCCGTAGCTATGGAGCAGTATGCGATTAGGCATGGAAAAAATATTCCCGTAGCTAAGCAATATAAATACGGAATGAAATTAGATGTTGTGAATGTAGTTAGCATGGTGCGACCAGCGAAAGGGTGCGGGGTGATGCCCGCAGCTATGACATACGAAGACTCTGAAGGAGTACTGAATACAGTCAGATACACAGTGGCCGGAACATGCCGTAAAGGTGGTTAGCCTCTACGCTCTTGGCATAGGGGCTCATATTTTTGACGTGCGTCATAAGACATAAAATGTGGGGGGTGTTTACGGCAGATCGAGTAGGAGGCGGGGTTACCCCCGCCGTCCTCTCACACCACCGTACGTACGGTTCCGTATACGGCGGTTCCTGCCTACTGAAAAACAACGTCAGCGAGCTTGGTTCCGTTGATGTGTCGCCTGTGGTATCTAAGCGCCCAGACCGGCCCTCGGAGCTTCCGGCTCCTACCTCCTGATGGTCTCGACCCCCGCTACGCGGAGTTTCTGCTTTACGCTCCAACAGAGATCACACCCGACTGTCCACTCATGGCAGGTTCAGCCCTTCATTGCTCCGGTTTCGAGCAACTACTACGGCCTCGGCTGACTTCTGTCGCCCATCCCGTCATCTCGCGATGCCGGTAGCACGTGGCAGGCTAAACAGATCTCCCAGGGTAATTCGCGCGACCTTCCTGCTTATGCCTGTCGGATCTACGTCGTAGCGTTCCGTGCAAGTATTGGGCTTTGACGATTTGCGCCGTCTTACCCCGCTACGCCGCCTAATCCGCTTCCTGTTCGTCAGGCCAGCATTTTGCCTAAGGCTTCCTTCAGATTCGCAGTCGCCCGCGACACCCTTGCCTTCGGCTAACACTTCCCCTTGCTGGGTGTGTAGAGGACTTGCACCTCCAAGTCACCAGCGTGGCCACCACAGCCAAGCTGATTGCGCTCACGCGCAACGCGCCATGCCTGGCGCACGCATAAAAAAGACGCCCCGAAGGGCGTCTTAAAATACATCGTATTTAGATGAGTGATCTAAAAGTGGATGCGGAGCTTCAACTTGACAGCAGTGAGTTTCAGGTTTTTGCAGGGTATTACTTACCTGTAGCAATCTGGCCAGATGCGCTAGCAGATTGCTATAAACTCCAGTTTACTATAAGTGACTTAAGCTAACAGGAAGATGATTGAAAAATTACATTTTTGAAATTTTTCAGCAAAAAAGTAATGTTCGTCTAGGATGATTCATCCTGCGCAGATCTTAAAGAATAGCTAATGGATACTCAATAATCACACGAACCTCATCCAGATCCGACTCAAATGTGGTTGCACGAGTATTAGCTTGCCGTAGGCGCAAAGACATATCTTTCAAGGTGCCTGTCTGAACGACATATTTTACTTCGATGTCACGCTCCCAACGTTTCTGGTCGGTAAGTGGGTTTCCATCCGCATCGCGTCTCATGTACGTCGTATTGGCGTTAGAGTAATCAGCATCAGTGCCACGACCGTAACGCGTCATAAACGACAAGCCAGGCACGCCATACGATGTCATGTCGAGGTCGTAGCGAACCATCCAAGAGCGTTCTTTAGGTGAGTTGAAATCACTGTACTGAATTGAGTTATCAAGAAAGATCGAGTCCGACTGACGCAGGTAATCGAAATCGTTATTGCCATTATTTCTCTGATGGGATAGTGCAAGTGTGTGTGCACCATACTTCACGCCTACTTTACCGCTCCATATGTTATTGTCGAAATCGCCAAGTAATTTTTTTCCTTCGTCGACGGCCTTATAATAGTTAAGGCCTCCGAATACGGAAAGCTCATTTGATAATGAGTAGTTTAGCCCGGTGCCAGCATAGTATTGATTCCATGCGTCCTTGAGGCGACTGGAGTAAAGACTAAGGGTGACGTTTTTGTTTAAGTTATAATCACCACCAAAGTAGCCTACCCAAGGCGAGTTAACAGGCCCAGCATAGAAGGTCGCAAAGTTGTCGCGCATGTTGCTCGAAACTGGCTGGCTCATGGCATGTAGGCGACCGCCCTGAACGGTCAAGCCTTCAATGCTAGTATTGGTTGCTGTGACGCCAGTGAAACTTTCCGGTAGTAGTCTTGAGTCGCCAGCAGCCACAACTGGGGTGGATGGGAATACGTCACCGACTTTTACTACGGTGTCAAAGGCGCGAATTTTTGCCGCACCTCCCACTTTTGTGTATTCGTCCCTTGCCTCTCCGTTGCTATTGACTGGAAGGACATCAAATGAACTACGGCCGCCATTACGGCCGCCACCCGTGTCGAGTTTTATTCCAATCATAGCAAACGCATCCACTCCGACACCGATTGTGCCCAGGGTAAATCCAGACTCGAATTTAGTAATAATCGCGTTTGCCCATGCTTCGGAATATCCATTGCCTGTAGGGCTTGACTCTCCGTTACGATGTTCGCGATTGAAGTAGTAGTTGCGGTTAAGGACGGTAAGGCTACTATCCTCTATAAAACCGCCATTTTTTTCTTCCGCAATCACCATTGGCGGCACAGAGCTGACAATCATTGCCATAGCGGCTATCGAAAACTTTGTATTGTTAATCATTAATCACTCCTTCGGTTCGGCAGAACTAGAAAGCACTTCGGCTGGAATTGTTGTTTTAAGGAAGCTGGTCGCGCTTCCTGTATCATCGCCGAGTTGTATCGTTGCAATCTGTAGATAACAGGGGCATGATTGAGAAATTACAATTTTGTAATATTCGGCGGCTTTCTTGAAATGTTGACGCGCGTACCGTGCGATCAGCCGTTTACGGATCTGAGTTTTTACAATGCTAGTTGCTACACAGTGCTCACTTAGCGACCAGAAATCTCTAATTCGCACGTGAGAGGTGCGGATGCGCGGTGCTCGACCAGCTATAAGTGTAGTGGTCAACTCATCCCGGACACGGTTTTGAGTTTTTCTTCCGTTTTCGCTGGGGCCAATCCATCGTTAAATTGATGAGGTCGGATCCAGTTGTAGTGATGCATCAGGTACTGGCTAATATCTCTCTGAGCCTGGTGGCCGGTCATGTAGCCAGTGGTTGGTATCCACTCTGTTTTCAAGCTGCGAAAAACCCGCTCCATCGGCGCATTATCCCAGCAGTTTCCTCGGCGGCTCATACTCTGACGCATGCGATAACGCCACAGCCGCTGGCGAAAGTTGCGGCTGCCATATTGGGATCCCTGGTCTGAGTGAAATAGCAGGCCTTGCGGCTTGCCACGCTGCTCGTAAGCCACATCCAACGCCTTGATCACCAAGTCTGCATCCGGCTTTTCTGATAACGCCCAGCCCACCACTCGGCGAGCGTAAAGATCCATGACAACCGCAAGGTAGTGCCATTTCCCCTGTGCCCAGATGTAGGTGATGTCGCCGCACCAGACCTGGTTGGGCGCTTCGACATCAAATTCTCGGTTCAATATATTTGGGATATCCGGCCGATCGACTGTCGCCTTTTTATAGGCGTGTGATCCTGGCTGCTTGCTGACCAACTCCAGCTCACGCATCAGCCTGCGTACCTTAAACCGTCCAATTTGCTCACCTTCTTCTTGCATCATCAACGTGATGCTTCGACTGCCGGGAGCACTTCGGCCCTGGGTGAACAACTCGCTCACTCGGCTACGCAGCCTGAGCCGCTCAACATCTGGTGTTCGCCGCCTTAGACGATGCGCGTAGTACCCCGAACGAGCGACCTCAAACGCCTCGCACAAGCAGTCAACAGGCTCATGGACGCTTAGCTGATTGATCAGCGCGTACGCTCGAGATCTTCCGACATCAAGAGCGCGGTAGCCTTTTTTAATATTGATTTCTCGCGCTCGAGGCGAGCAATCCGAGCTTCCAACTCCTGGATTTTTTGCTGCTCTGGTGTCAGGGCCTTGCTCTGGGGCGTGACGCCGGTGCGCTCTTGCTGAAGCTGGTCGACCCAGCGGCGCAGCGCCGACTCACCAACACTCAGTGAACGACTGGCTTCGATGAAGCTGTAGTTTTGCTTGAGCACGAGGTCGGCAGCCTCGCGTTTGAATTCAGCGGAAAAGGTACGGCGTTGTTTGGTCATCTGACACCTCGATCTGGCGAGTATTCTCGCCTAAAAGGGTGTCCGGTTTCATTAGACCACTACATTTATCGATCGGGTGATCGATAAACCTAGCCCGGCGTTGCTTGGGCTCCCTTCTCTACGCGCAGGGTCCACTCGATAAAATCGATCGAAAAGCTTTTCAAGATGCTCAGGCGCAATGGACTCTCCAGGATTTTCCACTACGACCAATACCGACGTTCCTTTTTGTTGGATATCGACATTGATGCACTTCCCTTCAGAGGTATACCTGAGCGCATTTGATAGCAGATTAGAGATGGCTCGGTGCAGCATTAGAACATCGCCTCGGACGCTACCCCGCCCTGAAACCGTGAGGCCAATCCCTCGCTCATCAGCTAGTAGAGAGTAGTACTCCTGTAATTTCTCCACTATCTCTACTAGGTCTATCGGTTTCTTCTCGTGTGAAATCAGACCGTTGTCTGATTTTGCCAGAAAAAGCATGTCATCAATCATCCGACTCATACGCTTCAAGTCATCAAGATTTGAATACAAATTGTCTTCGTAGTCCTCAATATTTCTTTTTCTAGAAAGCACTACTTCTGTGTGGGTCATCAAATTGCTGACCGGCGTCCGTAACTCGTGAGCGATGTCCGCGGAAAAATTCGATAAACGGACAAATGCATCATCCAGCCTGGATAACATTGCGTTGAACGACAGCACCATCTGCTGAAGTTCTTTAGGAACAGATGCTAAGGGAATGCGCTCCTTAAGGGATTTAGCTGACATTGAAGCAGTGACCCGAGTGACTTGACGTATAGGCCGCAGACCGCTGCTCGCGACCATCCAACCCAAGGCAGCACTGATCAGCGCGCTGATCACCAGCCCTATCCAAAACCACCGCTCAAGTGTCTCGAAGAAAGACATATGCTGAGTCACATCAAAGATCAACATAACGGTTAATGGCCTGTCTTGCCCCGTCACGATCACTTGTGCAGTCACTCCACGGAACATTTTCTCCTGCTCCCGCCACTCCCAGACGTTGCTGTTCGGGATCGTACGAAATTCCTCTGGAACATCGATCGAGCCGGGATCAGCAAACAGTAACTTCCCGTCACCATCGATTATTATGGCAGTCAAATCACGGTGAGCACCAAGCAGCGCCTCCAGCTCAGGCTTAACATCACTGAATTGATCGATGCTATTCAATCCAGTCAAAATTCTCTGAGTAGAATGGAGCTTTTCGCTTAGTGCCTGTTGATCCAGCATCTTGAAGTGATGCTGGCTAAGGTTATTGAAGCTGAGGCCGGCAATAGTGAGCACCGCCGTTACAGCCAGCATGAACATCAGACTCATACGGCTCGTCAGAGACATTCGCTTCATTTCGACTCCGAATCAGGAGAGTCGAGCATGTAACCCATACCTCGCGAGGTATGAATCAGCTTGACCTCAAAATCATCATCGATTTTGGCTCTCAGTCGCCTGATCGCCACCTCGATAACGTTGGTATCGCTATCAAAATTCATGTCCCAAACTTGGGAAGCGATAAGCGATTTTGGCAACACCTCTCCTCGACGACGCAGCAACAGCTCAAGCAAAGCAAACTCTTTAGCTGTCAGATCTATACGTTTACCTCCACGGATGGCCCGACGCTTAAGCAGGTCCACTTCCAGATCGGCCAATTTCATATAGGTTTGCGAGGGAGCGCTGCTACCCCTACGCAGCAGCGTTCTAACGCGAGCCAAAAGCTCAGAAAAGGCGAACGGTTTGATCAGGTAATCATCTGCCCCGAGTTCAAGGCCCTTCACTCGATCTTCGACGCGGTCTCGCGCCGTGAGGAAGAGCACGGGAACATCCTTCCCGGATGCACGTACCTTCTGGAGGACTTCCCAGCCATCCAGCCCAGGCATCATGACGTCGAGAATCAGCAGGTCATAGGCTTCGCTCAAGGCGTGCTGAAGTGCCTCTTTGCCATCGGTAAACCGATCAACATTGAACCCCGCCTCGGTGAGTCCTTGCTGCAAATAGATGCCTATTTTTGGTTCGTCTTCAGCAACAAGAAGTCTCATAGGAGTGGCTCTCAAGTAATTATGAAACGGAGTCTGCAACGAAAAACACAAGCCAAGCAGCAACTGACAGAAAAGTAATATTGGCTTCAGGTATATGTCAGCGACCGCTGTCTATGGTCAAAAATGAGCATTTCCCTAATGCTCAGCCGACTCTTCAGCATGAAACGTATTTGGAGCCGGAAAACAATTCCAAAAGGAGCGGCACCATGAATCGCTTAAAAGTTCTTATTCTTGTGAGCTCGCTACTCGTCTCGTCTTCTCTATGGGCTGAAAGTGGCGGAGACCGGGTTGTCGAGCGTATGGAAAACCTGCGCAACAAGGCTGAAGCTGTGCTTATACAAGCTGAAAGAGCTCCTGAAGGGCAGCGTCATGTCCACATGGCCGAGCATATGAATATGCTTGGGGAGATCATGAGTCAGCTCCATCAAGATCACCCAGACGCATCGATGTCACCTCAGCAGCACCTCGCTTGGATGGAAAAGCACGACAAAATAGTTGATGACGTTTTGAGCCAAATGCAGCGTGAGCACAAATTGATGCTTTCTGAAAACCATCAGTGACCAACCTAGTCTCATTGGGGTTTGTTAACCGCTCCGCTGAACACGGCGTTACCTGGGCGCCGTGTTTTCTTTTGAAAACTGACAGAAATGTAGTGTTCAGGTCAGTTAACTAGCAGCTCATTCCCTTTAGCATAGCCAGTGATTCCCTCTTACTCTCGAGGTCACCATGAAAGCTAAGCTCATTACCCCTGTTATTGCGGCAATCACCCTAATCTTCGGTGCTACGGCGATCGCCAGTGTTGGTCATGGTAAAGAGGACATCGGCCAGCCCGGTGTCTCTTCTAAGGTTACCCGTACGGTGGAAGTGGAGATGGGTGATGTTTTCTTCAAACCTAAAAGCATCGACGTCAAACCGGGTGAAACGGTCCGATTCGTCCTTCGCAATGAGGGTTCGCTGCTGCACGAGTTCAACATCGGCAAAGCCGCTGCTCATGCGGCACACCAAAAAGAAATGGCGAACATGTTCCAGAACGGGGCGCTAAGCCCCACCGGGGCCGGGAAAATGATGAGCGACATGGGCCATAGCATGGGAGGGATGAAGATGGTCGAAATGGAACACAACGACCCGAACAGCGTGCTGATCGAGCCAGGCGCAACCAAGGAGCTGATCTGGACCTTCAACACCACCACTGGGCTTCAATTTGCTTGCAACGTGCCGGGGCATTATCAATCAGGGATGGTCGGTCAGATTGTCCTGAAGTAGGTCGTAGTAGGCTGCAAACCACGCGTCGACGAAAGCGTTGGCGCGTGATAATCAACCGGCGTTCGATCCGCGCAGATCACGTTACCCTGGAAGAGTTGCGGGCACCATTGGAGGCCATAGTGAGGAGGCGCTGAATTAGACTGGTCGAAACTCGATCGTCAGATGGCTGACCTCGTGAACCGACTTGAGACGTTCACGAATGCTGTCGGCATTCGCAGTGGCCTCACCAAGGACGCTGACGATTGCCGCATGGGCTTGTGGCCCAATCTGCCAGACGTGCAAGTCCGTAATGGTGGCATCCCCCGGCGTCTCAACCAGTTCACGGATTTCCTCGGCAACATGCGCATCGGTCTGATCCAGCAGTACACCTGCAGTGACCCCCATCAAGGTCCATGCCCACCGCGCAATAACGATGGCACCGACGATGCCCATGACCGGGTCCAGCCACACCCAGCCGAGATAACGGCCGGCGAGCAGTGCCACAATGGCCAGAACCGAAGTCAGCGCGTCCGCGATGACGTGGACGTAGGCCGATTTCAGGTTGTTGTCGCTCCCGTGATGGGCATGGTCATGATCATCATGATCGTGCCCATGGCCCAGCAGCAGGGCGCTGGCAATGTTGACGATCAAACCGGCAATTGCGATGAGCGTAGCGGTGCCGAACTGCACGTCCGTTGGCTGGAAGAGGCGCATGACAGACTCAACGCCAATTCCCAGGGAGACCATGCCGAGAATCAACGCCGAGGCAAACCCGCCTAGGTCTCCAACCTTTCCGGTACCGAAACTGTAGCGCTGGCTGGAAGCGTGGCGTTTTGCATATCCGTAAGCGACGGCCGCGATGCCCAATGCTACGGCATGGGTTGCCATATGAAAGCCATCGGCCAGTAACGCCATTGAGCCAGTTATATAACCGGCGGTGATCTCGCCAACCATCATCACAACGGTAAGTGCCACAACCCAAAGCGTACGCTTGGCATTATCGTCGTGCGCTGAGCCAAGGAACACGTGGTCGTGGGTGTGTTTGATGTCGATACTGCTCATGAGTGATTCCTGACAGCGTTTACTTGGAGTAGCGGCGAATGGCTTCAAGAAGCTCTTCGACGCCCTTACTTCGCTCTTCTTCACTGAGAGCAGGGTTCGCGACATGCTCACGCGCATGCTCCTCGATGATTTCCTCCATCAAGCCGTTCATGGCACCGCGAGTGGCGGCAACAAGGTGCAGTGTTTTGGCGCAATCGAGATCCGATTCCAACGCTCGCTCAACCGCTTGAAGTTGTCCGGCGATACGTTTTACACGCTTGAGAAGATCATCTTTGTTTGCTGCGATATGGCCCATGGGATACCTCTCCTACCTATACGTCGCACATGATAGGCATACCCCCTATACCTATACAAGGTTCGCAGGCGTATGGGGCATTAAAAAACAGTGAGCAGGAAAGAGAGGTTCAAATCTGAGGATGAAGCAGAGGGCCTGGAGTGTTTTCTTCTGGCCGTGCTCTGCCGGCCATGGCCTAGATGCGTACTGGTCGAACTCGATGCAAATCGGGTGGTTAGATCAAATGAAAACGGTTGGTCAAGTCTGTGCTGTCATACATCAATGACACTCACAATTTGAAACAGACAATTATTGACATTGCCATAGTGTCAACCTTGATGCTGTCGGTACGGTGTAAAGAGACCGCTCAGCACGAGAGGAATAATCATGTTCATCTTAGATGTATCAGGCATTGGTTGCGGCGGTTGCGTCAGCAAAATCACTAAAGCAATTCAGTCCTTGGACAACAAAGCTACGATTTCCGTGGATCGGTCCGCCGGAAAGGTGAGTGTTGAAAGTAGCGAAAGCTCAGAGCAAATTCGTAAAGCTGTCGAGGCGTTAGGTTTTCCTTCCCAAATCAGCACTTGAATGCTGACACCTACCCTTGGCCCATAGTCAGCGCCCCTTATGCGGATGGCTCACAAGACCCTGCGCTACTAATCTCCTCGCAGAGCTTTGAGCAAACCTTTGAATGCACCATTCAAACGAGTAAAAGCGGCATCGAAACGTATCCCATTTTCTGTGTATTTTGCGACCTCAACCTGCTGATCGACAGTATTTTGATCGATGGCAGGTTGAACCGGAGTGCTGTAAAGCAAACCGCTTCCGTAAATATCACTTGCTGAATCTTTTCCGGCAATATGTTTTACATTTGGCGTTTTCAAAGAAAACGTATTAGCAAGGTTTTCTCTATTCTGACTTGCAAGCACAGTAGAGAAGTCCATATCTCGAGCTTTGAAGTTCGGCGTATCGGCGTTTGCGATATTATTACTCAGGATTTCAGCTCTTTGACTACGATAAAATAACGCTCTTTCTGATGTGCCAAGTGCTTTCTCAAAGTTAATGCTCACACTCAATCACCCTTGATGGCTCAATTTTTTCCAAGAACAACTAATACTTTGATTTTGCCGCAGTGCATCTAGGTTCATACACGAAGCTCCGGCATAGAAATCTAAAAACGACTTCACCTTGAAAGCACCTAAACCAAATCAATTACCCACCTAAAGCTGAGGCTAAATAAACAGCCGTGCGACTCGAAAAGATCGATACTTTACGTATTGAATAGCGTATTCCTCAAGAGAAATATGCCAACCTGACACAACTGTAATATTCAGCTAAGGCTTCTGACAGGGCATGAGTTTTATAGTCCTATTGAGCCTTAAGCTCTCCCCTAAGAATCATCGTTTGATGTGGATTTAGGGATTACCAATACTCCCAGAGGACACTAAAATGAAATCCATCAAAGCTTTGTTCATCATTGCAGCCCTAACCGTCTCTTCTTTTGCTATGGCTGAAGGCGGTGGTGACCGGACGTTCGCCCGCATGGAAGTAGCTAGGAATAATTCAATGGAATCGTATCAAATAGCCCAACAACAGAGCACCCAGCCCCCGATCGCAGAAAGCAAAGTCAAAGCGATGGGCCACAAGAATTGCTGAATAGCTTACTGCGCATCAAAACTGACAGAAATGTAATCACTGTGATGGTTCAAATGTGGCAATTTCTGAGCTCGCTTGCCGTAAACACTCGTTTTTAGTGACGGCGAGCTAAGCTCATTCGGGCGCATCCCCCCGAGAGAGTTCCTTCAACCTGTTGAGCAACTCATTGGTTGTTTCGCACGGCTTCCCTTTTTCACTGATCGGACGTAAACGGCATGAATTCCAAAACCTCTAGGCGGACATTCGTTAAAGGCCTGGCCGCTGGTGGCGTTCTCGGCGGCCTTGGTCTGTGGCGCACTCCTGTATGGGCAGTGACCAGTCCTGGTCTGCCGAGCATTCTCACCGGTAACGAATTTGATCTGTTTATTGGTGAAATCCCTGTAAATATTACTGGCTCGCCGCGCACAGCCATGACCATCAATGGTTCGTTGCCCGGACCTTTGCTTCGTTGGCGCGAAGGCGAAACGGTCACACTGCGTGTGAAAAACCGCCTAGACCAAGACACGTCGATTCATTGGCACGGGATCATTCTGCCCGCCAATATGGACGGTGTACCGGGGTTGAGTTTCCATGGCATCGCGCCCGACGGGATGTACGAGTACAAATTCAATGTGCATCAAAACGGCACATACTGGTACCACAGCCATTCAGGCTTGCAGGAACAGGCAGGCGTATACGGTCCAATTGTCATCGACTCTAAAGAGCCTGAACCTTTTCAATACGATCGCGACTATGTGGTGATGTTGACTGACTGGACCGATGAAGATCCTAGTCGTGTCATGGCCAAGCTCAAGAAGCAATCGGACTACTACAACCACCACAAACGTACCGTGGGCGACTTTATCGGCGACGTCAGCAAGCAAGGTTGGTCTGCTGCTGTGGCCGACCGCAAGATGTGGGCTGAAATGAAAATGAACCCCACTGATCTCGCAGACGTCAGTGGGGATACTTACACCTATCTCATGAATGGCCAAGCGCCTAACGGTAACTGGACCGGTATTTTCAAGCCGGGCGAGAAGCTGCGCCTGCGCTTTATCAACGGTTCAGCTATGAGCTATTTCGACGTTCGCATCCCTGGTTTGAAAATGACCGTTGTGGCGGCTGACGGTCAACATGTCAAACCAGTCAGCGTCGATGAATTCCGCATCGCCGTGGCAGAAACGTATGACGTGATCGTAGAACCTACCAGCGAAGAGGCTTACACCATCTTTGCCCAGTCCATGGATAGAACCGGTTATGCACGTGGAACCTTGGCAGTTCGCGAAGGTTTGAAAGCACAGGTACCTGCGATCGATCCTCGGCCGCTTTTGACCATGGATGACATGGGTATGGGCGGTATGGAGGGCATGGACCATGGCGGCATGGCTGGTATGGGCGGCGATATGAAGCAAGGTGAAATGTCAGGCATGGCTGGCATGGATCACAGCAAGATGACGGGGATGAACCAAAGCGACATGACCGGCATGGACAGCGGTGACATGTCTAACATGGCCGGCATGGATCACAGCAAGATGGCGGGAATGGACAAAGGCGACACGTCCAATATGGCCGGCATGGACCACAGCCAGATGGCTGGGATGAGCGATATGAGTGGCGAAATGCAGGCCCATCCAGCATCCGAAACCAACAACCCCTTGGTTGATATGCAAGCCATGAGCCCTACGCCAAAGCTAAACGACCCTGGCATAGGTTTGCGGAATAATGGTCGTCGAGTCCTCACCTACTCTGATTTGAGAAGCACTTTCCAAGACCCTGACGGCCGCGAGCCCAATCGCACTATTGAACTTCATCTGACCGGTCACATGGAAAAGTTTTCGTGGTCCTTCAACGGAATCAAATTTTCAGACGCAGAGCCGCTTCGTCTGAAGTATGGGGAGCGTCTTCGGATCACCCTGGTGAATGACACCATGATGACCCATCCCATCCACCTTCACGGCATGTGGAGCGACCTTGAAGACGAAAATGGCAAGTTCATGGTGCGCAAGCACACAATTGACATGCCACCAGGTACTAAGCGCAGTTATCGAGTCACCGCTGATGCCTTAGGTCGCTGGGCCTATCACTGCCACCTACTTTTCCATATGGAAATGGGCATGTTCCGTGAAGTACGGGTTGATGAGTAAAGGAGACGATCTGTGAGCACATACGTAAATCGTAATAAATCGCTGGTGGGTTGCCTCTTTGTCGTTGGTCTGATGGGCGGACTCTCTTCTGTGGTGATGGCAGGAGAAGATAGTAGTGATCATTCATCTACTGCGAAAGCAACTAACAAACCTGCAACTACGGCAAACGAAACTAAGCCCGATCACGGTTCAATGGACCACAGCAAGATGGGGTCTATGGATCACAGTAAGATGAGCATGGACGACGGGGCAATGGAAGGTATGGAAAGCATGGGTGGAGGGGCGACCGCCACGAGTCGAACCTCGATCCCCGTACTTACCGACGCTGACCGTGCAGCCGCCTTTCCAGATGTGGCAGGTCATGGTGTCCACGACAAACAACTCAACTCCTTCATGCTGCTGGATAAGTTTGAGTACCAGGATGCTGATAACGGTAGTGCACTGGCCTGGGATGCAAAAGGATGGATCGGCGGTGACGTTGACCGACTGTGGTTGCGCTCGGAAGGTGAACGTACCAATGGTGTAACGGAAAGCTCTGAACTCTCCGCACTTTGGGGACACGCCATCGGTCCGTGGTGGGATGTCGTCACCGGCGTACGGCAAGATTTCAAGCCCGGGTCGCCACAAACTTGGGGAGCGCTCGGTATACAGGGCATGGCCCTGTATAACTTTGAAGCCGAAGCCACTGCCTACATCGGTGAGAACGGTCAGACCGCTGCTCGATTTGAGGGCGACTACGACATTCTGCTGACCAATCGCCTGATCTTGCAGCCTACAGCCGAAGTAAATTTATACGGGAAAAATGATCCTCAGCGTGGCATTGGGTCTGGATTGGCTAACACCGAAGTGGGGTTGCGATTGCGTTACGAGATTGTTCGCCAATTTGCCCCCTACATTGGAGTTAGCTGGAACCGCTCCTACGGCAAGACGGCCGACCTGGCGAGCGACGAAGGAGAAAGGACCAGCGAGGCTCGATTTGTTGCCGGTATTCGGATGTGGTTCTGAGTGCATGACATGAAAAAACATTGACCTCTACTGGTGTGGTCGCCGCAATAGTAGCTGCCGGTAAGGTGCTCCCTCTGGATATCTTCATGCAGATGCAGCCGAAGAGGTAACCGAAGCAGAAGACCATCATGGCGAGAGACAGCGACTACGGTGAGGTAGCAGCACCTTCTCAGGATGAAAGTACCCAACATACCCATCCTTAGGGTGGCAAGGCTTCACATGACGCGTCTTCAACTCAGACCGCTTAGCCAAAAAATCATACCCATGCTGATGGGAAGGAACATACCCATGCGAAATAACATTTTTCGTCCTGGTCGGGCACTGCGCCTTGCTGCACTCTCGGTTCTGTTTATCAGTTCCGCAGGTCATGCCACAGAATTGCTGACGATCAACGTCCATCGTGACGCTAACTGTGGATGCTGCAAGAAGTGGATGGAGCACCTTGAAGCCAACGGTTTCACCGTCGTTGATCATGTAGAAACCAACATGAGCAGAGTCAAGAAAGACTTGGGTGTTATTCCGCGTCTCTCGTCATGCCACACCGCTATGATCAACGGAAAATTTGTTGAAGGCCATGTACCTGCAGAGCAAATAGTTGCTTTGATCAAACGCGACGACCTTATCGGGATTGCTGTACCTGGCATGCCGACAGGCTCACCTGGCATGGAGGTCGGTGGAAAGAAGGATGCTTATCAGGTAATTGGCCTGAGCAAAACAGGTATTAACCAAGTGATTGCCGAATACCCGGCAAACTAGTTTTCAAACTTTCCTTAATTCTTGCGTGGTCACTGCCCTTGATCATGCAAGTGACGGAGTGCTTACTCTAATGAGCTATCAAAATTGAGACGGACTCCTCACTGGCTATAACCACCCACCTGTAAGTTGGCAAAAAGTTATTAAGCATTTGTAGTCGTATGGGTGACACACCATAAAAAAGGCGCCACTAGGGCGCCTAAACCATCTCCACAACCAAAGGAGAAACACAGAGATGGGGTGTATCTGGTAAGCGAACATTTGTTGCTAGCTAGTGTTCGTTAATGGAGTGGCAGTGGTTACTCAACAATAAATCGAACCTAATCCAAATAAGATTCGAAAATGTCTGCACTCGTCGTTACTTGGCAACCATTAAGCACATGCGCTCCAGAGAACCTACCATGGCTACCTTAGTCTATCCTCCGCGTGGGCAGTTAGTACCCATAACCCTGTACTCTACAGTGTTGAGCTTGCCAGCCGAATCTTCAAAGGTCATACGCGAAGGCGCAACAGCACAGTTTATATTAGCTTGCGTCATACTGACGACCTTATGAATATCTAGGTCCATACCATATTTATAATGAACAATTTCAGGGTTAGACTTCCCGTTTTTCAAGGCGTACTGCTCCATCGCCTGTTGGTTTTCTTGCATCATCCGACCGTAAACGCGATCACCACCTCCTTCAGCTATTGCCAAAGACGACAAGGCCAATATTGAAATGGTAAAAAATGCTTTAAATACTTTCATGATTGTCTCCTAGTGCTGACTTACTTCTGACTAGAGAATAACCAATGATACCTTTCAGAATGCTGCCGCGAATATTACTTATGTGTCAGGTATTGTGAGCCCGGCTCCTGGCTTGCAAGGTGTCTAGAGAATCCGGGGCGATTCAGACAGTTGCTACCGCACCGGTGGGTAGAGCTCCATCGCATTGATCAAATGGGCGTAACCCACTAGATTTCCCATTTTTTCCCCTGTCGCTGGCTAGATTTTCTTAACCGCGCCAAGATTTTCTTAAAATGTGCGCCGAACACTCAGAAAATATTAACCGAAAATGGCCGCGCAACCACTATTTTGGGGCTTTCCGCTTATTGGCGGTAAGCGTCCCGCAATCACATCTTACCGCATTGCGCTTTCTGGACGACCTGGGCTTTGAACGTTTTGGGATAAGAGCTACGTTGGCGCATGGAAATCCTAGCGATAAGGGTGATTGCGTTCGCTTAAAAATACGCGGACACAATCGCCCTTAATGCTGGAGTTCGGTAGGTGAGTTCGCCGGACGGTTACTGCTATGGGGCATCTCAGCCAGAACGCAGTCACTGAGTGCGAGCTACCCAACTGAGCTGGGAGTTGAACTGCTGAAAAGCACGGTTATTGGTAGAAGGCTGCCGACCCGTAGAACTCAAGTGGAGTATAATCTTCCTCTTTCCTTCGAAGCTGACGGATTAAATCAAATTCTCTTCCAGTTTTGGAGGCAAGGTCGTCTGCGATCTCTAATGTAGACCTCCTAATTGCAAGCATCGCCATCTTATAGGCGTCGAAATAAGAGTTCCCAGCCGCCAAATTGAAAGCTAGATAAGCTCCGAACGCTGCTGCTGGATAACCCATGACAGGCCATAGATGGGAAATTGTCGCTTGATCTGCGCTCGCTAAACCTGGGGCTATACCGATTTTTGGTAGAAAACCGCGTTCCTCAAATCGCGCTCCGTCACAAATGTTTAGAAATGCTAATCGCCGTTTATCCATGACTGGAGCCTGCTCCCATAGATCCTCAAGCGAAACGGATAAATTATCCCCGATGTGCATTTTCACATGTTTAGGAGACCAGTGATCAAACTCGCCGTGGGATGCGACCCAAATAATATCGTACTTAGGGTCTTTATAAGCGTCGATGAAGCTTTGTTGCGTGGCTTCGGTGAAGCAGACCACTTTTACGGTGGCTCCGGCAGATTCAAAGATGTGCTTAATTACTTCGGCCTCAAGTTCTTCTGTAAGACTTCCGCCACCACACCAAATCAAAACATTTTGCGGTTTTCTGTCAGATTTTGGAGTGGATAACGATGAGGTTAGCGGCCATGTTTCACCCCGCACTTTGAGCTGTATCGCTTGCAGCGGGGTACACTCAGTATCAAGAATCAACTGGTATAAAGGTTTGGCGTTGAACGGAAATGGAGAAAAGCAATAGCTTCTAGTTAGGGCTGTTTCGTATTCTGTAGAATTCCCATACTTAGGGATTCCTATTCTATTTGGAATTGTTAGACCAGAGTTGTCGGAATAAGCGATGGTTTTTGCCACGCCTAAAAAATGGTTGCTCGATTGTACCAGTTGCTCGATAAAGGTCTGAGTATCACGCTCAATGAATATTTTCTCGTCGCCTAAAGCTGCGAGATAGCCATGCTCACCGAACGGAATAGATATGTACAGATCTTGTGCATTGATATTGGAATTGGCTGTCAGTAACTGGTGCCACAGCAGTAAACCGTCAAGCGTGACGTGGGTTTTACCGGCGTTCAAGCTGTTGACGACAAACGGCAAAATTGAGCCGCTCCGCATTGCTGCATCACGAAAGAAATTAATTCCGTCAAGCTTTGACTTATAGAAACCTTGGACAAGGTTTATCTTTCTGAGAAGTGCGGATGGGTCTCCATCCTTATTGCCTGCATAGATAGTGGCTAGCAGTTGCAGCTTATGCGGCTCAGCGAGGTTTTCATTGAAGTCGGCGAGTGCCTTTGCTGCCCACTCATGCGATGCTTTGCTTGAGAACGCACTTGCTGTAGTAGACAAGGTGTAATAATGAACGGCACGGACTTAATCTGGTAGAGTATTTTTGCCAGCGACAGACTCTAGGTATGGAACGAAAGTCTTGGCCAAGTCAGGCGCTTCTTTTGCTGCCCAGCATGCCATTTGACTTCCAAGATTTGCTTCGTCAATGTAAATGTATTCCGCAGGCAGATTCATCGTGTCTGTAAAAGTCGATGCGGCGAAGGGCCATAGCTCGCGTGCTATATTGTTCATGGCTGTTCGCTCGCGAGCGTAGTAGTAGAAGGCGCTGAAAAATTTCACCATCACCGGCACAAACCCTGGCCAGTTTCTTACCACCGCTGATGAATAGAAGTCAAAGATTCTCCCCAGATGTAAATTTTTTGAGTGACTGTCTCTGGTGTCTTCTGATAACGCCCATCCAATCCAGCTCCCCATATCAGTTAGTTCATATATACGGTATGACGTGTGAAGTGTTTCGGTAGCAAAAATGAACTGGTAATAGTGGGACAATAGTCTGTCTTCGGCAGGGGCACTATTTTGCTGATCAATTATAAGGCAGATTATGCGTCGGACTTCTGCATGCGAGATGGATGAAGCTAAAGTGGCGTCACGGAAAACTTTGTCAAAGTGCTCATGCAGAATCGCTAGGCTTTGTTCGAGGTTCAATACATTGCTTCCTTCTAGTCTGCATTGATCAATTTATGTATCCGTTGGCCTCAGTCGGACTGCTCCTCTCTATGGGCACTGTCAATGTCGAGCGCCTAAACTGGCTGTGGATGTTTTGGCCGCTGTCAATCCTACCTGCAATCGGCAGGATTTATGTCAACCTTTGCCCCAATCATTGACAGTCAATCCAGTTCTGTAAGTATCGGGCGGTAGCCCCGGTTTCGCGGGGGATTTCGGTGTCAATGGTGATTGGACATAGGTGATACCATGCACTACTGGCCCGATGATCCGTTGGTGGCCGAAGCCACGGCCCGGATCAAACCGCGTAAAGCCTAGCGCAACTACCTGTAGTCGCTGCCGAGGAACGAAGGCGGCGTCCGCGTGGTGCGGCACTCCGACGAAGCCGTCGTAAAAACAGGCGGCGCGGTATTTCAGTTAGATCGCGCATTCAGGATTTACGATCGCTTCGCAATCGGACGCAGCCTTCGTTCCTCGTCAGCGACTACAGTGCAGGATCAGCGTATCAAGACCCGATGTAGCTGGTTTTGACCACGGTGTAGAACTCCTGCGCATAACGGCCCTGTTCGCGGGAGCCATAGGACGAGCCTTTGCGCCCGCCAAACGGCACGTGGTAATCAACACCTGCCGTCGGCAGATTGACCATCACCATCCCGGCCTGGGAGTGACGCTTGAAGTGATTGGCATATTTGAGCGAGGTGGTCGCGATACCCGCCGACAGGCCGAACTCGGTGTCATTGGCCATCGCCAGGGCCGCTTCGTAGTCTGCGACCTTGATGATGTTGGCCACCGGGCCGAAGACTTCTTCGCGGCTGATGCGCATGTTGGCCGTGCTGTCGGCAAACAGGGCAGGGGCGAGGAAATACCCCTCGGTGTCGCACGTCACCAGACTGCCACCGGCGACCAGTCGGGCGCCTTCGTTCCGGGCAATATCGATGTAGCCAAGGTCCTGGTCCAACTGGGCGCGGGACACGACCGGGCCGATATCGATGCCCGACTGCAAGGCATGTCCAACCTTGATCGAGCGCATGCGTTCGGCCATGGCCTCGACGAACTTGTCGTGAATCCCGGCCGTGACAATCAGGCGGCTTGACGCGGTGCAACGCTGGCCAGTGGAGTAAAACGCGCTCTGCACGGCCAGCTCGACGGCTTGTTTGAGATCGGCATCGTCAAGAATGACCTGCGGGTTCTTGCCGCCCATTTCCAACTGGACTTTGGCCTGACGCGAAACACAGTTGATCGCGATCTGGCGTCCCACGCCCACGGAGCCGGTGAAGCTGACCCCGTCCACTTTCGGGTTGCTGACGATGGCTTCACCCACCACCCGGCCACTGCCCATCACCAGGTTGAACACGCCCGCCGGGAAGCCCGCGCGGGAGATGATCTCGGCCAGCGCCCAGGCACAGCCCGGTACCAGATCGGCGGGTTTGAACACCACGCAGTTGCCATAGGCCAGGGCCGGGGCAATTTTCCAGGCAGGGATGGCAATGGGGAAGTTCCACGGGGTGATCAAGCCGACCACGCCCAGGGCTTCACGGGTGACTTCCACATGCACGCCCGGGCGCACCGAGGGCAGGTAGTCGCCCGACAGGCGCAGGCATTCACCGGCGAAAAACTTGAAGATATTACCGGCGCGGCTGACTTCACCGATCGCTTCAGGCAGGGTCTTGCCCTCTTCACGGGCCAGCAGGTTGCCCAGCTCTTCCTTGCGCGCGAGGATTTCGCTGCCGACCTTGTCCAGTGCGTCGCTGCGCGCCTGAATACCTGACGTCGACCAGGCCGGGAACGCTGTGCGGGCAGCATCGATGGCGGCCTGAACCTGGGTGACATCTGCCTGGGCATATTCGCCAATCACATCGGACAGGTCAGATGGATTGATGTTTGAGCTGTAGGCGGGGGCTGCGACCCACTCGCCAGCAATGTAATTGTCGAAACGCTTTGAATCAGTCATGAAGTTTCTCCACACGCGGGACAACCGTTGAGTGCCTGTAGTTATACGTCATCGTACAACTACAGGCAAAGCAATCAGCACTTCACTCTGGATGGCAGGTCACGACGAGGGCGATCCTGATTCAGTCCGCAGGCAACAAAAACCGCCCCAGCACCGGCAAGTGGTCCGAGATGGTCAAGGTGTCTTCCTGGCGAACGTAGCCTTCAATGCGCTGCAGCTTTGGGCTGTGGAAGAGGTAGTCGAGGGTGCGGTCGGGTTCTTCGACACGGGGGTCGTTGGGGAAGTGCGTCAGCCACAGTTCGCGGTCGATGCCGGTGGCTTCGGGGTTGCTGGGGATCATCGGGTATTTTTCCCACAGCAGGTGCAACTCGCTGTCCGCTGAGTAGCCCAGCCGCAGAGGGGCGGGCAGACGCAAGAACTGGCCTATGGGCAGCAGGTTGAAATCCCCCCCGATCAACCAGGGCGTGCCCTGGCTTTCGAGCTTGTCGACCAGGGTGGCGACGGTCTGCATCTGTGCGCGAAGGTTGCTGTTGTCGTGCGAAGGGGGATCCAGTTGAGTGTTGATCGCAGCCAGTTGCCCGCCGTCGTTGAGCGGCAGGTAGTTGACCAGCAATGCAGGTTTGGGCTGGAACTGGCGGCTGATGACGTTGGCGTCGGCCACGGGCAATTGCAAGCGCTCGGCGTGTTCGATCTGGAAGCGACTGAGGGTCACGAGGGTACGCCCGACGCTGCCGAAAATATGCCAGTCGGGCACAAAGTCGGCTTTCCAGGTAAACGCCTGGGTACTGCAGGGGTAAATATCGATCAGGCGCTCTTGCAGCAGGGCCAGTTGATCCTGGTAGCCACTGGCCTTGGCGTTGTCATCGACCTCTTGCAGCAGCACCAGATCAGGGCGTTCGTCACGAATGACCCGCGACACTTCATCCAGGCTGTACGCCATGTCATCACGGGTAGGGCGTGTATCGGGGCCGCTGTCGTCTTCCAGGTTGTACCAGAACACATAACGCTTGCCGGCCAGGTACTGGATGTTCCACGTCATGACCTTGAGTGCCTGGCCGGGCATCAGGACGGGAGCCGTGATCGGGCAACTGTAGGTCAGCACCTCCCTGGGATCGGGTCGCCATGTCACGCTATAAATCAGGCATGCCAGCAATGCTGATATCAGCAGCAGACCAAATACGGTGCGGCGCAAGAAACGTGGCATGGGCTCGGCTTATGACGTTACAGGGAGTGTCCGAACATACCCGACGGCAGTGGGCCACTCCAAGGCTCTTTTTGTAGGAGCTGATTGTTTTTATTGGTCAGATTTTTCGCTAATTAACATAAATAAACGGAACAGGACTACAGAGACAAATAACTGCAAAAAGCTGTTCGCACTGTCGAGTGTCAGCGATAGCAGTGTGTTGTCGTCCTTGGAAAACAGTGAGTAGCTCAGTTCCTTGAGCAGCATCAGGGGCCCCAGAACAGCCAGGATGCAGACAAAGATCCGCCAGAAATGGCCACGGGTCAGGGTGAAGCTCGACTTCATGGCTGCCAGCGGAGCATCACCGCGCAATACCAGCCGGTACTCGGCAAATGCCAGCACGACGGTCAGGAAAATGCCCGGAATAAAAAACATCGACAGCCCCAGCACGATCAGCAATGTGCTGATTGCCGAGAGCAGGGCGAACTTGGGCCACAGATTGATGGCCAGTGCCAGCAGGTCGCGGTTGCGCGGGCTTTCGCCCCGGCTGCGGGCATCGAGAAACAGGATCAGGGCGCCGGTGTACAGCGGATAGAGCAGCAGCCCGACAATCAGGCTGTAGCCGGGCGACGGATCCGGGCCCACGGCGTTGTCAACGATGTGCTGCAACACGGCTTCAAGGATGACCAGCGGCAAGCACAGCATCACGATCTGGCTCAGATTGCGCTGGAAGAAGTACAGGGAGTCGCGAATAACGGTCAGCGGATTCATTGGCAGTTGTCAGCAGTCAAAAGCGGTGCGCCACTTTAACCGATGAGGGGTCGATATGAGCAAATGTTAACGCGGCTGAAAGTCAGCGGGTTCACGCCGGGCGGTTTATCCGCGCAAACCCCTGGCAGGCTGGCATACTGCGAGCTTGTTTTCAGTCGCGGCCCGCTTGCCCGGGCGTCATGAGGTTTGCCGGTGAAAAAAATTGCGGTCTTCGCGGATGTGCAGAACCTCTATTACACGGTCCGCCAGGCCTATGGCTGCCATTTCAATTACGCGGCCCTGTGGGCAGATATCACCAAACGCGGTGAAATCGTCGAGGCCTACGCCTATGCGATCGACCGGGGTGACAGCAAGCAGCAGCAGTTTCAACAGATCCTGCGCAACCTCGGCTTCACGGTAAAACTCAAACCCTACATCCAGCGCAGCGACGGCTCGGCCAAGGGCGACTGGGACGTAGGCATCACCATCGACATCATGGACGTTGCCGCCCATGTGGATGAAGTGGTGCTGGCTTCGGGTGACGGCGATTTCGACCTGTTGCTCGAACGCATTGCCAGCAAGCACGGCGTCGAAACCGTGGCTTATGGCGTGCCCGGCCTGACCGCCAACTCATTGATTCGCGCCGCCAGCCGCTACGTGCCGATTGAAGGCAATTTGTTGCTTAAGTAACCCTCACTTTTACAGGATTGATCAGGTTTGGAACGCATCGCGGTTATTGACTTTGAAACCACCGGCATCTCACCGAGCAGCAGTTGCCGGGCCACCGAAATTGCCGTGGTGATTCTTGAGCGCGGTCGCATTGTCGAACGTTACCAAAGCCTGATGAACGCGGGCGTACGCGTCCCGGGTTTTATCGAGCAATTGACCGGCATCAGCAATGCCATGCTGCGCACTGCGCCGTCGGCCGAACAGGTGATGAACGAGGTTAACGAGTTCGTTGGCATCACACCGTTGCTGGCCCATAACGCCGCCTTTGACCAAAAATTCTGGGATTTTGAAATGGGCCGCATCAAGCGCACCCGTTTGCAGAATTTCGCCTGCTCCTTGTTGCTGGCGCGACGCTTGATGCCGGCTGCGCCCAATCACAAGCTGGGGACCCTGACCACCTTTGCCGACTTGCCCCATACCGGCCAGGCTCACCGGGCCATGGCCGATGCTGAAATGGCGGCCAACCTGACGGCCTATCTGGCTGAACAACTGCGCCAGAAGCATGGGTTGAAAGAGCTCAGTCACGACCTGCTGTGTGGTTTGCAAAAAGTCCCGGCAGCGAAGGTCAACGAACATCTGAAGCGCTATCGCGGGTTTTAAACGGTGGGAGCGGGCTTGCTCGCGATGGCATCGCCACGGGGTGTCAGTTTGATCGCGTTGCCAGCCTCGCAGGCAAGCCAATCTCCCACGGGTTTTGTGTTGCTCCCTCAGGCAGGCATAAAAGTGTACGGTCACTTTTGGTGCGTTCTGTTACTTATTATTACGCACTCCCTTGTCTAAACTCCCCAGTCCCCTGCCTCTGCCCTTGAGCTGCCCCATGCCTGCCGCGCGTCGTTTTCCGCTACAACTGATTGGTGCTTTTTTTGCCTTGTACGTGATTTGGGGCTCGACCTACCTGGCCATTCGCATCGGCATTGAGTCCTGGCCTCCCTTGATGATGGCCGGGGTGCGGTTTCTGATAGCGGGCAGTTTGATGTACGCCTTCATGCGCTGGAGGGGCGCGCCTGCACCGACAGCGGTGCAATGGCGTTCGGCTGCCATGATCGGCTTTCTGCTGCTGGCCTGCGGCAATGGTGGCGTGACCCTGGCCGAGCACTCGGGGGTAGCGTCTGGCGTCGCCGCGCTGGCCGTGGCCACCGTGCCGTTGTTTACCTTGCTGTTCGGCTACTTCTGGGGCGCACGCAACACCCGCCTGGAATGGGCGGGTATCGCCCTGGGGCTGGTGGGCATCGGCATGCTCAACCTGGGCTCCAACCTGCAAGCCAGCCCGATGGGCGCGGCAATGGTGATTTTTGCCGCCGCTGCCTGGGCGTTTGGTTCGGTCTGGAGCCGGCACCTGCCGCTGCCCCCCGGGCCAATGGCCAGCGCCGCTGAAATGCTCACTGCGGGTGCGGTACTGCTGGTGGGCAGCCTGGTCAGCGGCGAGCGCATGACCCAAATGCCGACGGCCGCAGGCTGGGGCGCTTTGCTGTATCTGGTGTTCTTTGGCTCGATCATCGCCTTCAGCGCTTATATGTACCTGCTCAAAAATGTGCGCCCGGCCGCAGCCACCAGCTACGCCTACGTCAACCCGGCCGTGGCAGTGATGCTGGGGATCGCCTTTGCGGGTGAGACCATTGGTTTTGAAGAGTGCCTGGCCATGGCCGTGATCATCAGCGCCGTGGTGTTGATCGGGTTGCCGCAGTGGCGCAAGCAGAAACCCGTGTGAATTAGGGTAAACTGCGCGCCATTGCAACGTATGCACCCCTGCGCAGACCTTTTTCGACGGTATCCCCATGACATTCGCCACCCTTGGCCTGATCGAACCCCTGCTGCGCGCCCTTGAGACGCTCGGCTACAAGACCCCAACCCCGGTTCAGGCCCAAGCGATCCCCGCAGTACTGGCTGGCCGCGACCTGATGGCTGCTGCCCAGACCGGCACCGGCAAAACCGGCGGTTTCGCCCTGCCGTTGTTGCAGTCGCTGACGATGGAAGGCCCGAAAGTCGCCAGCAACTCGGTGCGTGCACTGGTGCTGGTGCCGACCCGTGAACTGGCCGAACAGGTTCACGAGAGCATTCGCCAGTACGCCGAGCACCTGCCGTTGAGCACCTACGCGGTGTACGGTGGCGTCAGCATCAACCCGCAAATGATGAAAATGCGTAAAGGCGTTGATGTACTGGTTGCCACCCCTGGCCGTCTGCTGGACCTGTATCGCCAGAAGGCGATCAAGTTCAACCAGCTGCAAACCCTGATTCTCGACGAAGCGGATCGCATGCTCGATCTGGGCTTCAGTGAAGAGCTGCGCGACATCTACCGCGCCTTGCCGAAAAAGCGCCAGACCCTGCTGTTTTCGGCCACCTTTTCTGACGCGATTCGCCTGTTGGCCGAGCAGATGCTCGACAACCCGCTGAGCATCGAAGTCAGCCCGCGTAACGTGGCGGCCAGCAGCGTCAAGCAATGGGTTATCCCGGTCGATAAAAAGCGCAAGGCAGAGCTGTTTTTGCACTTGCTGCGCACCCAGCACTGGAAGCAGGTACTGGTGTTCGCCAAAACCCGCAACGGTGTGGATGAACTGGTGGGCAAGCTGCAAGCGTTGGGGATCAACGCTGACGGCATCCACGGCGACAAGCCGCAGGCCACGCGTCAACGGGCGCTGGACCGCTTCAAGGCCAGCGAAGTGCAAATCCTGGTGGCCACCGATGTCGCCGCACGCGGTCTGGACATCGAAGACCTGCCGCTGGTAGTCAACTTCGACTTGCCAATCGTGGCCGAAGACTACATTCACCGCATTGGTCGTACCGGTCGCGCCGGGCAGAAGGGCGAAGCCATTTCGCTGGTCTGTGCTGACGAAGTGAACATGCTGTCGGCGATCGAGATGCTGACCCGCCAGACCTTGAAGCGCCACGAAGAGCAAGACTTCGAGCCGGAGCACCGTGTGCCCGAGACGGATGCTTCGGGTCAGGTGGTCAAAAAGCCGAAGAAGCCGAAAAAGCCGAAAACCTCGGGCGGTGGCGGCAAGCGCAACCTGGGCAAATGGGTGGACAGCGGCGAAGCAGCACCGGCCGAGCCATCGGTCAAGCCTGTGCGTAAAGTGCCTGTGTTCAACACCGGCCCGCGCAAGCGCAAGCCTTAAGCACCCTGAACCTGTGGGAGCGGGCTTGCTCGCGATGCAGGCAACGCGGTCTGGCTGAGCCACCGCGTTGACGCCATCGCGAGCAAGCCCGCTCCCACCGTTTGATTAGTGTTGTGCTTTCAGCCAGCTTAAAACCCCCAACCCTGCGGCACGGCCACTGGCAAAACAGCCTGTGAGCAAGTAGCCGCCGGTGGGGGCTTCCCAATCAAGCATTTCGCCCGCGCAGAACACCCCCGGCAATGCCTTGAGCATCAGGTTTTCATCCACAGCCTCAAACTTCACCCCACCGGCGCTGCTGATGGCTTCGTCCAGCGGACGGGCCTTGATCAGTTTCAGGGGCAATGCCTTGATGGCCTTGGCCAATTGCGCCGGGTCGTTGAAGTGCTCCGCTGGCGCTAACTCGCGCAACAACGCGGCTTTCACGCCATCGAGCCCCAACTGGCTGTGCAAGTGCTTGCTCATCGAGCGCGAGCCGCGGGGCTTGGCCAGTGCGGCCTGGATTTTATCCACAGGCTTGTTGGGCAACAGATCGATCAGGATCGTGGCTTCACCTCGTTGATTGATCGCCTCGCGAATCGGCGCCGACCAGGCGTAAATCAAACTCCCTTCAATCCCGCTGGCGGTGATCACGCACTCGCCCAGGCGCGGCGGGCTGTGCTCCAGGGCAATGGCGATGTTTTTCAGCGGGGCACCGGCAAACTTGCTGCGCAGCACCTCGCTCCAGCCCGCCACATCAAACCCGCAATTGCTCGGCTGCAACGGCGCCAGTTCAACACCGCGCTCGGCCAGTAATGGCATCCAGGCACCGTCCGATCCCAGTCGGGCCCAACTGCCGCCGCCCAGCGCCAGCAACACCGCGTCCGGCTTCACGTGCTTCTCGCCTTCAGGGCTGTGGATCCGCAATGGGCCATCGGCGTCCCAGCCCAGCCAGCGATGGCGAGTGTGGATAACGACGCCGGAGTCGCGCAGGCGCTTGAGCCAGGCGCGCAGCAGCGGCGCGGCTTTCATATCGGTGGGGAACACCCTGCCTGAGCTGCCGACAAAAGTCTCGATGCCCAGTTCATGAATCCATTGGCACAAGGCATCGGCATTGAAGGCGCGCAGCAGCGGTGCCATCTGCGGTGCACGTTCGGCGTAGCGCGACAGGAACGCCGGGTAGGCTTCGGAGTGGGTGATATTCATCCCGCCCACCCCGGCCAGCAAGAACTTGCGGCCCACCGACGGCATGCCGTCGTACAGATCAACTCGCACGCCAGCCTGGCTCAACACTTCAGCGGCCATCAAACCGGCCGGTCCACCGCCAATAATGGCGACGTGATGGGGAAGGGAGGCAGTGGAATCAGTCATGGCAGGGCTGCAAATCGGCGAAATAGGCCGGGCATTCTACCCCAAACCCTGTAGTCGCTGACGAGGTACGAGGCTGCGATGGCCTGCGAAGCAGGCCCGAAAATATGAAAGACCTTCGGCCCTTATCGCAGCCTCGTGCCTCGTCAGCGACTACATGTGCTGCAGTTGTACGAAAAACATACAGCCCTCTGAGAGCCATGTGCTTTGTGGCCTGCAGGGGCTTTCACTCAGGTTATCCACAGGCAGTTCCACAGGCATTGTGGGTAAAAAATCACACCCTAGTGACAACCCGATGACAGCCAGACCTTTTGCGCACGGTGATGCAAAATGCCATGGCGCCGGGCCAGTGCCTTGCGGTCCTTGCTGTAACCACCGCCAATCACGCCCACCACCGGAATATCGCGGCCCAGACAGTGGCGCATCACGCTTTCGTCACGGGCGCCAACCCCTTCATCGGTCAGCTTCAAATAACCCAGGGCATCGTCTTTGTGCACATCCACGCCAGCGTCGTAGAGCACCAGGTCCGGCTGATACAGGGGCAGCAGGTAATTGAGCGCCTCGTCGACCACTTGCAAGTAGTCGGCATCACCCATCCCCATCGGCAGGCCGATATCCCAGTCACTTTGGGCCTTGCGCGCCGGAAAGTTCTTTTCGCAGTGTAGGGAAACGGTAATGGCGTCCGGGGTATGTTCAAGGATCCGCGCAGTGCCATCGCCCTGATGCACGTCACAGTCAAAAATCAGCACCCGGTTGACCCGGCCGCTTTCCAGCATATAGCGGCTGATAATGGCCAGATCATTGAAGATGCAAAAGCCTGCCGGGTGATCGTAGTGGGCGTGATGGGTACCGCCCGCCAAATGGCAGGCAAGCCCGTGCTCCAGCGCCTGCTCGGCGGCCAGCAGTGAGCCGCCTACCGCACGAATGGTGCGTCGCGCCAGCGCCTCGCTCCAGGGCAAACCCAGGCGGCGCTGATCTTCGCGGGCCAGTTCGCCCGCCATATAGCGCTCGATATAGTCGCGGTCATGGGCCAGCGCAAGGATATCCACAGGGCACAACTCGGGCCGCAGCAGGGCCGCATCGCTGGTCAGCCCGGACTCCACAAGGTGATCGCGCAACAGGCGGAATTTGTCCATAGGGAATCGATGATCCGCCGGGAACTGCGGGCTGTAGTCATCGTGGTAAATCAGCGGTACAGGCATAGGGATTTTCGCGTCGTAACGAGCGCTGGATATTAACAGCGCTGTACACTGCCGACATATGTAAAGCCCGGTAACAAATCGGAGAGAACCGATGGAGCAAATCAAAGAGCTCGAGAGTGCCCGTTTGCACTTGCGCCCCTGGCGAGACACAGACTTGCCCGAGTTCGCTGCCATGTGTGCTGACCCCCAGGTGATGCGCTATTTTCCGGCGCCCTTGAGCCGCCTCGAAAGCGCAGCGCTGATTGGGCGGATTCGCGGCCACTTTGCCGAATACGGCTACGGGTTGTGGGCGCTGGAGCGCAAGGACACGGGGGCCTTTATCGGTTTTACCGGGCTGATGAATGTCTCTTTTGACGCCTCGTTCGCCCCGGCCGTCGAAATCGGCTGGCGCCTGGCGCCCGAGCATTGGGGCCTGGGCTACGCCAGTGAGGCGGCATGGGCGGCATTGCGCTGTGCCTTCGATCGATTGGCGCTGGATCAGGTGGTGTCGTTTACCAGCCAGGTGAACCTGGCCTCCCAGAAAGTCATGCAGGCCATTGGCATGCAGCACGATCCCGACGCTGACTTTGAACATCCACGGCTGCTTGAAGGTGACGTGTTAAAGCCCCACGTGCTGTACCGCATTTCGCGGGCGCAGTGGTTGCAAACCCTGCACGGTTAAGCAGGTGCAGTAGAGCGGCGAAAGCCGGAATTTTTGACCGACGTAACGAAGATTGCGACGGTATTGCTCTGTGTGAGGAGAATCTGAATGAGCCAAGTGTTGGATGATCTGGTCAATTTGCTGACCCTGGAACCGATCGAAGAGAACCTCTTTCGCGGCAGCAGCCAGGACTTGGGATTTCGCCAGCTGTTCGGTGGTCAGGTACTCGGTCAATCACTGTCAGCCATGAGCCAGACGGTTGAAGACGCCCGCCATGTGCACTCGATGCATGGCTATTTTTTGCGCCCGGGCGATGCAAGCTTGCCCGTGGTGTATCAGGTTGACCGGGTGCGTGACGGCGGTAGCTTCAGTACGCGCCGGGTGACCGCCATTCAAAAGGGCCAGCCGATCTTTACCAGCAGCGCTTCGTTTCAATACGACGAGGGCGGTTTTGAACATCAGATCCCTATGCCTGATGTTGTAGGACCTGAGAACCTGCCTTCGGAGCTCGACATGATTCGCCAGCGCGCGGATCTGATTCCTGAGTCAATGCGTGAAAAACTGCTGTGCGCCAAGCCCATCGAGTTTCGTCCGGTGGTGGGCGAAGACCCGTTCAACCCCAAGGTCAGCGACCCGATCAAGTACGTGTGGTTTCGCGCCGACGGCACATTGCCCGACACGCCTGCGCTGCATAAATACCTGCTGGCCTACGCCTCGGACTTTGGCTTGCTGACCACCTCCTTGCTGCCCCACGGCAAAGGCGTGTGGCAAAAGGATATGCAGGTCGCCAGTCTTGATCACGCACTGTGGTTTCACGCTGACCTGCGCGCCGATGACTGGTTGCTCTATGCAATGGACAGCCCGTGGGCCGGCAATTCTCGCGGATTCTCCCGTGGCAGCGTCTACAACCGCGCAGGCCAGCTGGTTGCGTCGGTCACGCAGGAAGGTTTGATTCGCCATCGCAAGGACTGGGCATGACACTCAAGGACGTCAAACACTGGGTTTTCGACATGGACGGCACCCTGACCGTCGCCGTGCATGATTTTGCCGTGATTCGTCGGGAGCTGGAGATCCCCGTGGGTGAAGACATCCTGACCCACCTCAACGGCTTGCCCGCCGAGGTGGCGGCGGCCAAGCACGCCTGGTTGCTGGAGCACGAACGCGAACTGGCGCTGGCCTCAACGCCTGCGCCGGGGGCGGTCGAACTGGTGCGCGATCTGGTCGCCCAGGGGTGTCGTCTGGGTGTACTGACCCGTAACGCCCAGGAGCTGGCACACATCACGCTCAAGGCCATTGGCCTGGACCAGTGCTTTGCGCCACAGGATGTGTTGGGCCGTGACAACGCGGCACACAAACCTGACCCCGATGGCCTGCTACAGCTGGCGCGGGCGTGGGACATATCCCCGGCGAAGATGGTGATGGTGGGGGATTATCACTTTGACCTGGCTTGTGGTCGCGCTGCCGGCAGCAAAACCGTACTGGTCAACGTCCCCGAAAACCCGTGGCCCGAACTGACTGACTGGCACGCCAAAGACTGCTTCGAGTTGCGCCAGTTGCTCGACTGACAGGACGCTGTGGGAGCGGGCTTGCCCGGCTCCCACAGGGTTGCTCGCTAAAGCCGTGCTGCCGAAAACGTATCGCACTGATTGATATTGCCTTGCGCAAAACCGGTCTTGAACCACTTCACCCGTTGCGCCGACGTGCCGTGGGTAAAGGAGTCGGGCACTACACGGCCCTGGCCTTGTTGCTGCAAGCGATCATCGCCAATGGCGTTTGCGGCATTCAAGGCCGATTCAATGTCACCGGGTTCCAGCCAGTTCAGGCGTTTTTGCGCATGATTGGCCCACACCCCTGCCAGGCAGTCGGCTTGCAACTCCTGACGCACCAGCAAGCCGCCATCGCCTTCCATGCGTTTACCCTGCTGGCGAGCCATCTGCATTTTCGACGAGACACCCAGCAGGGTCTGCACGTGATGGCCCACCTCATGAGCGATCACATACGCCTGGGCAAAATCCCCCCCGGCCTTGAAGCGTTGCGTCATCTCCTGGAAGAAACTCATGTCCAGATAGACCTTCTGGTCGGCCGGGCAATAAAACGGCCCGCTGGCTGCCGTTGCAAAGCCGCAGGCCGAATTGACCTGGCCGCGAAACAGCACCAGGGTCGGGTCTTTATAAGTGCGACCGGCTTGCTGAAAAATCTGGCGCCAGGTGTCTTCCGTATCGCCCAGCACTGCGCGTACAAAATCGGCCTGTTCATCATTGGCCGCAGGCGCACGCCCGGCCTGTTGAGTGACCTGGGGCGAGGACTGCCCGGTGAACTCACCGCTTAACTGCCCGAGTATCTGCATGGGGTCCTGCCCGGTTAACAGACCGAAGCCGACAATCAGCACCACGGCCATCAGGCTCAGTCCCTTGCCGCCGCCAATCCGCATGCCGCCACCGCCACCGGTGCCTTGATCGCGCACGTCTTCGACGTTATCGCTGCGTCGGCCTTTTTTCCAAAGCATGGGGGTAATCCTCTGATGAATCGTAGTCACAAGTGTTGTTGCTGAGTCGGGGCTGCGCCAGCCCGGCTGTCAGACGCTTTTGGAGAGCGTTGTATCCCGTTAAAAAGACCTGAACGCCTTAATTCAGTTCCGGGCCCCGGACTGAAGTGGTTGAATACGGCACGCCGATCCCCGCCCCGGAGTTGTTAGCCCTGTGAACATTGATACCCGCATCAAGTACCGCCACCTTGTGTGCTTTCTGGAAATGGCGCGCCAGGGCAGTTTGGCGCGGGCAGCCGATGTGCTGGCAGCCAGCCAGCCAGCCATGTCCAAAACCCTCAAGGAGCTTGAGGCGCTGCTGACGGTCAGCCTGTTTGTTCGCAGTAAAAGCGGGATCACCCTGACCGAAGCCGGCGTGGCGTTCCTGCGGTATGCGACGCCCTCGGTGCAGGCATTGCGCGAAGGCGTCAATGCCCTGCGCGGCGGTGAGTATGTAGGCGGCACGGTGCGGCTGGGGGTCTTGTCGACGGTCGAAAGCCTGTTGATACCCGAACTCGTGCAGCGTCTGCATGCACGGCATTCATCGCTGGTGGTCAGCGTTGTCACCGGGCCAAGTGCCTATCTGTTATCGCAGTTAAGGGTAGGCGATGTCGATCTGGTCGTAGGGCGCATGACCGACAGCCCGGAAATTCAGGGTATGAATTTTGAGCATCTCTACAGCGAATCCATGACCCTGGTAGCCCGCGCGGGTCATCCCCTGACCCAGGGCCCGCTGGACCGTACCCTGCTTGAAAACTATCCGCTGGTTTTGCCGCTGGCCAACACCACCATTCGCGCCTTTGCCGACAGCCTGTTTGTACAGTGCGGCATCAGCCAGTCCCGCCAGCGTCTGGAAACCCTGTCGATTACTCTGAGTCGGCGTTATGTGCTGCGCAACGATGCGGTGTGGATTGCACCGCTGGACGCCGTGCGTCTGGATCTGGCCAGTGGCGAACTCCAGGAAATCGACCTGGGCCAGCGCGAGCCGGGCGGTTCGATCGGTATTTGCAGTAACGCCCATGTACCGATGTCGGTGGCGGCACAGGGCTGTGTGGAAGTCTTGCGCGAATTGGGGCAGGCCTACGGTGAAGGCATTTATCCATAACTAAATGGTTATGTTTAGAGCTGGCCTTTTCAGTAGTCCTGCCTCCCCTGTTGTTTGAAACTGGCGCCTGGCCTTTATAAAAACAACAGGAGATCGACATGTCTGATGCAGACAGCCGGCGCTTTATCATCCGTGACCGCAACTGGCACCCCAAAGCCCTGACCCCCGATTACAAGACATCCATTGCCCGTTCCCCGCGCCAGGCGCTGGTGAGCATTCCGCAATCGGTCAGTGAAACCAGCGGGCCTGACTTTTCCCATCTGAAGTTCGGCAAGTTCGACAACGACCTGCTGCTTAATTTCAACAATGGTGGTTTGCCGATAGGCGAGCGGATCATCCTGGCGGGGCGCGTGCGCGATCAGTACGGCAAGCCGATTCCTCATACCCTGGTTGAAATCTGGCAGGCCAACGCAGGCGGCCGTTATCGCCACAAAAACGACCGTTACCTGGCGCCGCTGGACCCAAACTTTGGCGGCGTGGGCCGCACCCTGACCGACAGCGAAGGGTATTACAGTTTTCGCACCGTCAAACCGGGGCCCTATCCTTGGCGCAACGGACCAAACGACTGGCGCCCGGCGCATATCCACGTCTCCATCAGTGGCCCGGCAATTGCCACGCGGCTGATTACCCAGCTGTATTTCGAAGGTGATCCGATGATCCCCATGTGCCCGATCGTCAAGTCGATTACCAACGCCGATGCCGTGCAAAGCCTGATCGCCCGGTTGGACATGGGCGCGGCCAATCCGATGGATTGTCTGGCGTATCGTTTTGACATCGTGCTGCGCGGTCAGCGCCAGACTCACTTCGAAAACTGCTGAGGAGCTCCGTCATGCCTATCGAACTGCTACCCGAAACCCCATCGCAAACGGCTGGCCCCTACGTGCATATCGGCCTGGCCCTGGCTGCGGCCGGCAACCCGTCGCGACCTGATGAAATCTGGAGCGAGATGGCCAAGCCCGGTGCATCGGGCGAGCCTATCGTGCTGTTTGGCAACGTTTATGACGGCAATGGCCATCTGGTGCGCGACTCCTTTCTGGAGCTGTGGCAGGCCAACCATGAAGGGGTCTATGACGAGGCGTTTGACTCGGAAAAAGCGTTCAACAGCTTTGGTCGTACCGCCACCACCTTCGATGCGGGTGAGTGGACGCTGAACACCATCAAGCCGGGGGTTGTGAACAACGCAGGCGGTGTGCCGATGGCGCCGCATATCAACGTGTCGCTGTTTGCCCGTGGCATCAACATCCATTTGCAAACTCGCCTGTACTTCAGCGACGAGCCCGAGGCGAATGCCAAGTGCCCGGTGCTCAACCTGATCGAGCAGCCGCAACGGCGCGAAACCTTGATCGCCCACCGTTGCGAAGTCAATGGCAAAACCGCCTACAAGTTTGATATCCGCATTCAGGGCGAAGGGGAGACGGTGTTCTTCGACTTTTAAGCGCCTGAGACACCAGCGCAAACCTTGTAGCCGCTGAGGAGCGCAGCGAGGCTGCGATCGAGCGCGAAGCGGTCGTAAACTCAGAGAACGCGGTTTTTCAGGTAATAACGCGTTCACCGATATACGACCGCTTCGCGCTCGATCGCAGCCTTCGTACCTCGGCAGCGACTACGTGACTTATGTGCGGCCGCGCCGCTGCTGCCACGCCGCCGCCAGCCCGCTGATGCAGATAATCGCAATGCCGATGCGGCTGGCCAGGTCAGGCGTGTGGTCAAAAAGCAACCAGCCCAACACCCCTGAAAACACAATCTGGCAGTAGCTGAACGGCGCCAGCAATGCGGGAGCCGCCACTCGAAAAGATTGGGTCAGCAGCAAATGCGCGGTCATGCCCAGGCTGCCCAGCGCCAGCATTTGCAAGCCGTGGATCAGAGTCGGCGTTTGCCAGAAAAACGGCACCAGCGCACTCATCACCAGCACATTGAACAGCCCGGCAAAAAAGTTGCTGGTGGTGGGGCTGTCGTACGCACTGAGTTTGCGCGTGAGGATCTGATAGCAGCTGAAACACAGCGCTGCCGTCATGGGCAATAACACCGCAGGCGTAAACAACTCGCCTCCCGGATGGATGATGATCACCACCCCGATAAACCCGCACACCACGGCCATCCATTGCCCGCGAGTCACGGTCTCGCCCAGTAATGGCCCGGACAATGCCGCCACCAGCAGCGGCGCCAGAAAGTTGACCGCCGTATTTTCAGCCAGTGGGATAAACAGCAGCCCATAGGTGAAAAAAAGCCCTGAACCCAGCAGGCAAATGGCCCGCAATACCTGAAGCAAGGGCCGTTTGCTGCGCAGTACACGCAATCCGGACTGGGGCAGAAAGATCCCCGCCATCAGTACGGTATGCACTAGGTAACGTGCCCACACCACCATCACCACCGGGTAGAAACCACTGAGGTACTTGGACAGCGCATCGTGACTGGAGAACAGCGCTGTGGCTGTCACAATCAGCAGGATGCCCTTCAGGGGTTGGTTCACCCCCGAGAGGGGTGTGGGTAGTGTCATCGAATACCTCGTTGTTCTATGCGCTAAACCTGTGGGATTTTTCGCGGCGCCATGAAGTACATCCACACTAACGCAATGAAGTACATCGCTGGAATCATGGTGAACAGTAAGGTGTAGTTATTGTTCGTGACGGTCAGCACATAACCCACAAACTGGGTCATGAACATCCCGCCGATGGCGGCGCACATTCCACCAAAGCCGAACACGGTGCCCATCATGTGCTTGGGCGTGTAGTCCATCACCATGCTCCACACGTTGGCCGTCCAGGCCTGGTGCGCACCCAGTGCCAGGGCAATGGCGCCCACGGCGACCCACAGTTCGCTGGAGCCTGCGGCCATCACCACGCCGATGATGCTGATCGCGCACAACAGCATCGACACCAGCCGCGCCTTGACCGCCGCCATGCCGCGCTTGATCAGGACCGAAGACAGAATCCCGCCGCCCACACTGCCGAAGTCGGCGGTGATGTAGATGATGATCAGCGGGATGCCCATTTGGGTCACGCTGATGCCCAGGTTGTATTGCTGGTTGAGAAACGGCGGCAGCCAGTACAGGTAGAACCAGAACACGGGAGCCGTCATGGCGTAGGACAAGGCGAATGCCCAGGTGCCGCGCATCTTGAGGATGGTGCCGAAAGAGACGGTGGTTTGCTCAGGCTCTTTCTCTTGCTGGATGTAAGCCAGTTCCTCTTTGCTAACGGTTGGGTGATCTTCAGGGTTGTAGTACTTCAAGCCCCAAAAGATCAGCCAGACACCGCCCAAGGCCGCCATGCACAAAAAGGCTGCCTGCCAGCCCCACACGTGCAGCACCAATGGCAGCATCATGGGGGTGAACATGGCGCCCACGTTGGTACCGGCGTTGAAGATCCCGCTGGCCACGGCCCGCTCGCTGGCCGGGAACCACAGCCGCGTGGTTTTTACGCAGGCCGGGTAATTGGCGGCTTCAGTCAGGCCGAGAATGAAGCGGCAAATCATAAAGCCCACCGCTGACGTGGCCAGGCCATGAGCACCGGTGGCCAGGCTCCAGAGCAACACGGCGCAGAAGAACACGCGCTTGACCCCAACCCGGTCGATCAGGCGGCCTTGCAGCACGAAGCCAATGGCATAGCCCACCTGAAACCAGAAGTTGATGTTGGCGTAGTCCATCGCCGTCCAGCTCATCTCTTTGGCCAGGATCGGTTGCATGACGCCCAGGGCGGCGCGGTCGATAAAATTCAGTGTGGTAGCGAAAAACACCAGTGCGAGCATGCCCCAACGGGTTTTGCCAGTCGCCAGGGTGCCGCGAATCTTGTCACCCATTCCTGCGTTTGGAGCGTGGGCAGGGGTAGTGCGTGCAGTCGGAGAAGGGACCATGGATGTTTACCCGTTTCTTGGAATTTTTATGTGGTGTTGCACAACAGTTGACGCAAGAAGTACGGGGTTGATGGTGGCGAGTGGACAAAAAATCGTCAATTCAAGATAGGCCATAATGTTCGATAATCGCACGCAAAACTAACCGGTTGGTACAGATTGGTTGCTCAATAATAGGGCGCCCTTAATAATCAAGCCATTAAGAAATGCCGTCGCCTGCAGGCTGCGCCAATCCTGGGAGTTTTAAATGAAGCGTTCGATCGCCACGGTTTCCTTGAGCGGCACCTTGCCAGAGAAGCTGGACGCCATTGCGGCGGCAGGTTTTGACGGGGTCGAGATCTTTGAGAACGATCTGCTGTATTACGACGGCAGCCCCCGTGAAGTCCGTCAGATGTGCACCGATCTGGGGCTTGAAATCAGCTTGTTCCAGCCGTTTCGTGATTTCGAGGGGTGCCGCCGCGATCGTCTCGCCCGCAACCTTGATCGCGCCGAGCGCAAGTTTGATTTGATGCAGGAGCTGGGCACCGACCTGGTGCTGGTGTGCAGTAACGCTTCGCCCGACTCGGTGGGCGATCGCCAGATTCTGCTGGATGACCTGAGCCTGCTCGCCGAACGTGCGGGGGCGCGCAACCTGCGCATTGGTTACGAAGCGCTGGCCTGGGGGCGTCACGTCAATACCTGGCAACAGGTCTGGGATCTGGTGCGCCAGATCGACCATCCGAATCTTGGGGTATTGCTCGACAGCTTCCACACCCTGTCGCTCAAGGGCGATCCAGGCGCCATTGCGCAGATTCCCGGCGACAAGATCTTCTTTGTACAAATGGCTGACGCACCGATTCTGGCCATGGATGTGCTGGAATGGAGTCGTCATTTCCGTTGTTTCCCAGGGCAGGGCGAGTTTGATCTGCCGGGCTTTTTGGCGCCGATCATACAAAGTGGCTACACAGGGCCTTTGTCGCTGGAAATCTTCAATGATGGTTTTCGGGCAGCTCCACCGCGGGCCAATGCGGCCGATGGCTTGCGTTCGTTGTTGTACCTCGAAGAGAAGACCCGCGAACGGCTTGTGCAGCAAGCGGCCCCGGCCGCGACGCTTGAACCCTTGTTTGCACCGCCTCAAGCCAGTCAGTACGACGGTATCGAGTTCCTCGAATTTGCCGTGGATGAAAGCCAGGGCGCGCAGCTGACTCACTGGCTCGAACGCCTGGGGTTCAGCAAGGCCGGGCAGCACCGTTCAAAGAACGTGAGCTTGCTGCGCCAGGGCGACATCAACCTGATCCTCAACGCTGAACCCTATTCGTTCGCCCATAACTTTTTTGAGGCCCACGGCCCATCGTTGTGCGCCACTGCACTGCGTGTGCAGGACAGCAGCAGCGCCCTGGCCCGTGCCGTGGCCTACAAGGGGCAGCCCTATCGCGGGCTGGTCGGCCCCAATGAGCTGGAGCTGGCGGCGGTGCGCGCACCGGATGGCAGCCTGATTTATCTGGTGGACAAAGACGCTGCCGGCAAGCCGCTGTATGAGTCGGACTTCACCATCACGCCAACTCCTTCAGCCCAGGGCGGGCTCAAGCGCATCGACCACATGGCAATGGCTCTGCCCGCCGATAGCCTCGACAGCTGGGTACTGTTCTATAAAAGCCTTCTGGATTTCGAGGCTGATGATGAAGTGGTGCTGCCGGACCCTTATGGGCTGGTCAAGAGCCGGGCATTGCGCAGTCGATGCAGCTCGATTCGTTTGCCGTTGAATATTTCAGAGAACAGAAACACCGCCATCTCACATGCCCTGTCGAGTTATCGTGGTTCAGGTGTGCATCACATTGCCTTTGAATGTGACGACCTGTTTGCTGAAGTCAGCCGTGCCAAGGCTGCGGGCGTGCCGCTGCTGGATATCCCGCTCAACTACTATGACGACCTGGCCGCGCGGTTTGATTTCGATGATGAGTTCTTGAGCGAACTGGCCTATTTCAACGTGCTGTACGACCGGGATGCCCAAGGCGGCGAGTTGTTTCATGTATATACGGAAGCCTTTGAGGGGCGTTTCTTCTTCGAGCTTCTGCAGCGCAAAAATGGCTATGCCGGGTACGGTGCTGCAAACGTAGCGGTGCGTCTGGCCGCCATGGCCAAGTCGCGCAGTGGCGCGGTGCGTCAGGCAAAACTGTAGGGCGACTTCCTTCATTGAGCAGGGCGCCCCATAATCGCGGGCATTCCAATATGGCCGTGAACCTTACATGACCGACATTCCAGAACTCGACACCGGCGCCACGGCACCGGTCGTCGAACCGCGCAAGAGCCGTAAGAACAACCCTGAGAAGACGCGGGAAAATATCCTGCAAGAAGCCATTGTCGAGTTCGTGGAACAAGGGTTGGCGGGCGCTCGCGTGGACGCCATCGCAGAGCGTACCAAGACCTCCAAGCGCATGATCTATTACTACTTCACCAGTAAGGAGCAGCTCTACGTCGAGGTGCTGGAGAAGCTCTACGGCGAAATCCGCAGCATCGAAAGTCGCTTGAACCTGGATCAGCTCGAGCCGGTAGAAGCCATTCTGCGGCTGGTGGAGTTCACCTTCGACCACCACGACATGAACGCGGATTTTGTGCGCATTGTCAGCATCGAAAATATCCACAAGGGTGAGTACATCAAGCGTTCGGAAGGCATCAAGGCCATGAACGACACGATTGTGCATGCCCTGGAGAACATCCTGCGACGCGGCGTTGAACAAAAGGTATTCCGTGCGGGGCTGAACCCGCTGGATGTTCATTTACTGGTCAGTTCATTCTGTTTTTATCGAGTGTCGAACCGGTACACCCTGGGTGAGATTTTTCAGGTCGACTTTTCCGATCTGCAGGTCAAGCAGCGTCAGCGCGACATGATGTGTGACGCGGTATTGCGTTATTTACAGGCATGACCGGGCACTACATTTCTGGAAATGAAATCCAATACCAATTGAAAATCATTCTCGACAAAAAGTAAGATAGCCGCCCCTTTCCTTCATGCTCAGGGAGTCGGTTTGTCGGATATGGATCTCAAAGGCTTGTTCCTCAAGCATGCTGGTACCCTGCGCGGGTATCTGGCGCGCAAGGTGCGAGACCCTCAGCTGGCCGCAGACCTGGTGCAGGAAAGTTTTCTGCGCATGGCCGAGCGTGGGCGCAAGGAGCACATCGACAACACACCCGGCTATCTGTATCGCATCGCGGGCAACCTGTTGGTCGATCACATTCGCCAGGAAACCCGACGCAAGACCGACTCGGTTGCCCACGAAGCACTGGCTGAAATCGAAGATGAACTGGCAGGGCTGGAGGCCCAGGCGATGGCTGAACAACAGCGCATGGCTCTAAAGCAGACATTGTCCGAATTGCCCGAAAGGACTCAGGAAATCTTCCGTCTCAACCGCATCGAGGGCATGACCCATGCTCAAGTTGCGCGCCATCTTGAAATTTCTGACAGCTCAGTGCAAAAGCATCTGTCAAAAGCCTTGGCCTACGTCATGCAGCGCCTACAAGAGCCTGAGAAATAACATTCAAATATGTAGATGAATGGCTTACTGAGTTTTAGCCGGCGAGACGTCACTGCTTATATATAACGAGAAATAGAGATTCACACCTGATGAGCCAAGGCCCCGAACAGCAGAGCATTACTGAAGCGGCCGCCGAGTGGGCGGTGCGTCTGCACGCGGGTGCGTTGAGCGAAGACGCCCGGGCGCAACTGGACCTGTGGCTGGCCGCCGATGAGCGCCATGCCCCGGCGTTACGTTTTGCCGAGCAGACCTGGGCGGCGCTGGGGGCGCTGGCGCTGGAGGCCAGGCCCGCCGGGCATCGCCTGTCACCGCCCGCCGCCCGCCCCGTGCCGGTGACTCGACGCCGGCGCCCGCTGCGTTGGGCCGGGCGTGCGGCGATACTGTCGATGGTGCTGGCGGTCGGCTGGATCAGCGGCCCGCCCCTGCTGCTTCAAATGCAGGCGGACTACCGCACGGGTGCAGGAGAAATCCGAACCGTTCAACTCGCCGATGGCAGTTCGGTCGAGCTGGACGCATCCAGTGCAATCAGCATCGACTACGACACCCGCGAGCGGCGGATCAGATTGCTTTCGGGGTCGGCCGTATTTGACGTGTCGCCCATGGGCGAAGCCGAAACCCGGCCTTTTGTAGTGCAAAGTGCGGGTGGGCGAACCCGGGCGCTGGGCACGCAATTTGTGGTTGGTCGGGAAAGCAGCGACCAGGCATGGGTCGGGGTGTTGCAGCACAGCGTTGCGGTCAGCCTGTTGACTCCACCGGTTCAGGGCGCGGCGCAGCAAACCCTGGAAGAAGGCCAAAGCGCCCGCTACAGCGCACAGGAGGGTGTACAAAAACTGCCCGGTTTCGACCTCAACGCGGCCACCAGTTGGCGCCGTGGTGTACTGGTCTTTGACCGTCAACCGCTGGCCCACGTGATCGAACAGCTCAACCGCTATCGCCCCGGCCAGATCATATTGGCCAACCCGGCCTTGGCCAGTCGGCAGGTCAGCGGGGTATTCCGCCTGGAAATGCTCGACAGCGCGCTGCACACCCTCACCCAGGAGCTGCATGTGCAGCGCGTCGAACTGGCGGGCGTGAGCCTGGTGTACTGAGCCACCACCCATCCTGTGGGAGCCGGCTTGCCTGCGATGCAGACCGCGCGGTGTGTCAGGCAGATTGCAGTGCGGCTATCGCGAGCAAGCCCGCTCCTACAGGGCCCTCCAGCGCTTTTTGAACATTAATCGCAAAAACCTTTACTGACTTCACCCCGACGTTACGTCTTGCTATTGAGATTCATTCGCAAAGCAGCTCGTAAGCCTGGGGAAAATAAAAATGATGGGTAGTCAGCGCAAAGGGGTGCATTCCGCAAGCCGGTTAGCCTTTGCTGTTCATATCGCACTGTTTGCGTCGCTGGCGGTGCAAGCGCCGGTACAGGCCGCTGAAAAAGTCAGCAGCGCCGTGCAACAAGAATTTATCGCCTTCCATATTCCGGCCCAGCCGCTGGACAAGGCCGTGCTGATTTTTGCCGAGCAGGCTGGCCTGCAAGTGCTGTTCGACAGCCAGATGCTGCAAGGCCTGAAATCCGTAGCACTCAATGGCGACTTCGGCGTACAGGAAGGTCTGGCCCGTTTGCTGGGCGGCAATCCGGTGGAGTACCGCTTTACCGGCGAACGCCAGGTCACCCTGACCCGCGTCAGCGGCGAACACAATGGCGCACTGGCATTGGGCACTACTTCGGTAACGGCCAGCGAAGGCAATAGTGGGGATTGGGTGTATCAGACGCCATCTTCTGTAGCGGTCATTACTCGCGAGCAAATCAACAAGCGCGCCCCACGCCACGCAGCGGACATGCTCGAAGAAACCACGGGCGTGTACACCGCCGTCAATCAGCGTGACCAGGGCCTGTCGGTCAACATCCGCGGTATTCAGGACTACGGCCGGGTCAACATGAACGTTGACGGCATGCGCCAGAATTTCAACGTTAACGGCCACCAGCAGCGCAACGGCGTGATGTTGATCGACCCGGAAATGGTCTCCAGCGTTGAAATCGATAAAGGCGCCCAGTCCGGCATGGGCGGTGCGGGCGTATTGGGGGGCATTGCCAGCTTTAACACCCTGCAAGCCAGCGAGTTCCTGGAAGACGGCAAAGAGTACGGCGGGCGCATCCGGGCCGGCAGCGGTATCGGTAAATTGGGTAACGGCACCTATTTCAATGGCGGTGGCGTCTTCGCATTTGGCAATGAACTTGGCGACATTTTGGTTGCTTATAGCGAACGCCATTTTGGTGACTACCGTACCGGTCGGCAAAACGCCGATAACCTGGGCGTAAATATTCGCAACAAGAACAAATATCGCGAAGCCTGGACAGACTGGCTGACCAGTGAAGTAGGCGATACCGGCAGCGTGACCCGTTCGCAGATGGTCAAGCTCGGGCTGAACCTGCCCAACGACCAGCGAGCGCAGTTCACTTACCTGGAAACCGACAGCGATAGCGCTGACGCATGGACCAACCTCAATGCGACGCAGGATGGTTACGACTATGTGCGTACCGGTAAAAGCAATATCAATACCGGCAACCTGGCGCTGGATTACAGCTACAACCCGGATAACGAGCTGATCGACTTCAAAAGTAAACTTTATTACGTCAATACGCAGCTTGATCGGCGTAATGCCCCCCACAAAGCGTCGGCTAATAGTGGTAATGCATTTGATGGTTACGAAGATGAGTTTCGCACCAGCACATGGGGTTTTCAGGTAGAAAACACGTCCCGGTTTGACTTCAACAACTACGGGCAACTGAGCTGGAACTATGGCCTGGAAAGCTATCAGGACATTTTGAAATCCAAGAACAATCTGGTGCCGGCCGAGAACGAGAACGATCTGCCCTGGGTCGAGGGGGCAGACCCGGAAGGCAAACGCACCATGGCCAGCCTGTTCAATAACCTGCACTACCAGTACAGCTATTGGCTGGCGCTGGATGCCGGGTTGCGTTATGACCGCTATCGCCTGGAAGGCAAAACGGGCATGAGTTTATGGCAAGCGCCGGTCACTCCAGGGGAGAATGGTGGCGAGGTGATGACCTCGGGTTCTTCTGTAAGAAATGTTTATTTCTATGATTCAGATCGTGAAGAAGGCAAGTTTTCACCGACGTTTGGTATAGGGATAAAGCCCGGAGTTGACTGGTTGCAGTTCTATGGGCGATGGGGCCAAGGCTGGCGCCCGCCGGCGGTGACTGAGGTGTTTATGACCGGGCGGCCCCATGGGGGGAATGCACCGGAGCGGGTTTACCCCAATCCATACCTGAAAGCTGAGGAAAACCGGGAATGGGAGTTCGGTTTAAATATCTTTAAAGAATCCCTGTTCTTTAATAATGACCGGCTTGGAGTAAAAGTTGCTTACTTTGATAATAACATCAAGAGTTTTTCATTTTTACACTATGGTGTCTCTCTTCCAGGGTCGGCGGATGTCGTCGGGTCGGGTCGCTCTGCGTATGTGAATAACCAGACGGAGACCCGGTTTCGCGGCGTTGAATATCAGTTGAATTACGATATGGGCCGGTTGTATACCAACCTGAGTTACACGCATATGATTGGCAGTAATGAATTTTGCTCAAGTGGGTACTATATGGGCGGCGCCAAGAAAAGGGGCGAGGTTGTTAAGATAATCAGGACGCCCTACACCCGGCCTAATGGCAAGATTGGCTACATCAATACTAGAGTCTCTGAATGGCTCGATGACCCGGACAGAAACAACAAAATCGATTGCGGATCTACTATGGGTAATGCGGCATATATGCCCGCAGATCGAGGGTCTCTAACAGTGGGTGCTCGTTTCCTTGAGCGGCGCCTGGACACGGGGATACGCTTTCGCTACAGCCCTGGTAATGGCGCGGGTCTGAATGAATGGAGTTACTCCGGTATAGAGCAAGCACACTGGCCTAAATACAGCGTGTACGACCTGTATGCAAGTTACTGGCCGACGGACACGTTGAATATTACCTTGTCATTAGAAAACGCTACCGACGAAGCCTACTTTGTGGCCATGGGCGATGCCAATAACTTGAGTATGGCGCGCGGTCGGACATTGAGTGGCATGCTCGAATATAAATTCTAAATAACGGACTGTTTGCTTCGTTATATAAAAGATTGCTCGTTGTGAGCAAGGGCGTGCATCGCTGTGCGCCACTTCACTGAAACTATCTAAGGAAGAAGTTCAAGTCATGACTATTTCAATTAACTATAGTTCGTTTGTTGGTTCTGATTCGATTGGTGACGTGCTTAGCGATTGGGCTCAAGGTTTTAAAACTGCGGGTCACGGTCTAAGCAATACCGGTGGTTTCAATAGTGGCGGTCGTGCTCAAGATGGTGAGCAGTATGCGACGCATGGTGCCAATAATTCGGACTACGCCTTTATCGCAGGAAGCGATACCAGCAATGGCCTGCATTATGTGTATGACCCTAAAGTCTCTGCTGGCGACAACATGAACCATTACCTGTGGGGTGAACTGGACAGCGTGAGTTTGGGTGAAGTGCTGACTGGTGGTTCGGGCAGCGCGTTTGGCCTGGGCGACTACACCGTCTCCTTCAACGGCCTCGACCTGTCTGCCGCCAGCGATGCCGGCCGTGCAGGCAACGCTGTTCAGGACGTGATCTACGGCCTGATGAAAGGCAACGTATCGGGTCTGGAAGGCGTGCTCAACAACCTGTTGAGCGAGTTCGGCCTGTCCACCGATTCAACCTTCGACCAGTTGGCCGCTGCTGGCCTGGCTCACTCCGATGCACCGCAGGTTGCTGATATCAGCCTGGTGGGCGTGCAAGAAGTGGTTCAGGACTGGGCTCTGGCGGCGTAACTCCCGCTCACTTCAGTGAACTCCAATCCTGTGGGAGCCGGGCTTGCCCGCGATTGCATCGCAGGCAAGCCAGCTCCCACAGGGTTTTCGGCCCACTTCCTCGGAATCCTTCCATGACCCGGCCCAAAGCCAACGAGATGCTGGCTGCCTTGACGGCCTACAAACGTGCTTTCTTCAATATCGGCCTGTTCTCGGCCGTGATCAATTTACTGATGCTGGCCCCGGCCCTGTACATGCTGCAGGTGTATGACCGGGTGCTGGCATCGGGCAATCAAATGACCCTGTTGATGCTGACGCTGATGATCCTCGGCCTCTTTGGCCTGATGGGCGCGTTGGAGTGGGTGCGTAGTCAGGTGGTGATCCGCCTCGGCACGCAGATGGATATGCGCTTGAATCAGCGCGTCTACGACGCCGCGTTCGAAGCGCAATTGCGCACTGGCAACCCGGCGGTCGGGCAGGCGCTGAATGACCTCACCAGCCTGCGCCAATTTGCGACCGGCAATGCCCTGTTCGCGTTCTTCGATGCGCCGTGGTTTCCGGTGTACCTGTTTGTGATTTTTATGTTCAGCCCGTGGCTGGGGCTGCTGGCCCTGGGCGGGGCGGTGCTGTTGATGATACTGGCGTGGGTCAATCAGCGCGTCTCGCAAGCCCCACTTAAAGCCGCCAGTGAGTTGTCAGTGCAAGCCACCCAGCAAGCCAGCGCCCATCTGCGCAATGCCGAGGCCATCGAGGCAATGGGCATGCTCGATACCTTGCGCGAGGGTTGGTTGGCACAGCACACGGCCTTTTTGGCGCAGCAGAATCTGGCCAGTGAAAAAACCGCCACCGTAAGCGCCTGGTCAAAAGGCGTGCGCCTGGCGCTGCAATCCCTGGTGCTTGGGTTGGGCGCGCTGCTGGCCGTGCAAGGCCAGATCACGGCCGGGATGATGATTGCCGGCTCCATTCTGATGGGCCGGGTACTGAGCCCCATCGACCAGTTGATCGGTGTATGGAAGCAATGGACGTCGGCACGGCTAGCCTATCAGCGCCTCGAAGCATTGCTGCACAGCTATCCGCCGCGAGCCCGGCGCATGGCATTGCCTGCGCCTCGGGGCGAACTGGCGGTGGAGCAATTGAGCGCCAGCGCTCCCGGCACCCGTCGCGCCACCCTGGCCAACTTGAGCTTCACCTTGCCGGCCGGGCAAGTGATGGGGGTGATCGGGCCTTCTGGCTGCGGCAAGTCGACCTTGGCCCGGCTGTTGATTGGGGTATGGCAACCGCTGGCGGGCAAGGTGCGGCTGGACGGGGCTGAGTTGTCGCAGTGGGACAAGCATCAGCTCGGTCCGCATCTGGGGTATTTGCCCCAGGACATTCAGTTGTTTGCCGGGACCATCGCGCAAAACATCGCACGCTTTGCCGAGGTGGATGCCGACAAGGTGTTGGCCGCTGCGCAACTGGCCGGAGTGCATCAGCTGATTCTGCAATTGCCCGACGGCTATGAAACGCGCCTGGGTGAAGGCGGCGCGGGGCTGTCCGGCGGGCAGAAGCAACGCATCGGCCTGGCCCGTGCACTTTACGGCTTGCCAGCGGTGATCGTGCTCGACGAACCCAACTCCAACCTCGATGAAGCCGGGGAACAGGCCTTGTTACAGGCCATTGCCCAGCTCAAACAGCACAAGCGAACACTGATTTTGATCACCCACAAACCCAATGTGCTGACCCTCACCGACTACCTGTTGATTCTGCGCGAAGGCCAGCTACAAGCCTTTGGCCCGACGGCCAAGGTGCTTGGTGCGCCCGCTGCAGCGAAACCTGCGGCGCCCAAGCCTGCGATGAGTGTGAGCTATCGGCTCGGTACGGCAGAGGCGGGCAAGGCATGAAGTATTCGAACGCCAAGGTCCCTGGGGACAGCAATGTGCTGCAACTGGATGACACCCGCTATTCGCGTTTGGGTTGGCTACTGATGCTCGGCGGCTTTCTCGGGTTTCTCGGCTGGGCCGCTTTGGCGCCGCTGGACAAGGGCGTCGCGGTGTCGGGCAAGGTGATGGTTTCGGGCCATCGCAAAGTGGTGCAACACCCCAGCGGCGGGATTGTTGAGCGGATCGACGTGCGTGACGGCGACAAGGTGGATGCCGGTCAGGTCTTGATCCGGTTGAAGGAAACCCCGCTGCTGGGGCAGGCTCAGTCGTTGCGCAGCCAGTTTTATGGCTCGCTGGCCAGTGAGGCGCGGCTAAATGCCGAGCGCGATGGCGCCGCCAGCGTGAACTTTCCTGTCGAGTTGACGGCCTTGGCGACCGAGCCGGAAGTGGCATCGAATCTGGTATTGCAGCGGCAACTGTTCGATAGCCGCCGTCAGGCGTTGCTGCTGGATCAGCAAGGGGTCGACGAGAGTATCGCGGGCGCCGAGGCGCAGTTGCGCGGGGTGCGTGAATCCCAGACCAGCAAGGTGTTGCAACGCACGGCCCTTGCCGAACAACTGCAAGGTTTGCGTGAGCTGGCGAAGGAAGGGTATATCCCGCGCAATCGCCTGCTGGACAGCGAGCGGGTGTACGCCCAGGTACTGGGCTCCATCAGCGAAGACTACGGTCGCATCGGTCAATTGCAGCGACAAGTGTTGGAGATGCGTCTGAAAATTCGGCAACTGGCCGAGGAGTATCAAAAGGAAGTCCGTACCCAACTGGCCGACACCCGAGTGCGCACCGAGGATCTGCGCAACCGGCTGGCTTCGGCCGAGTTTGAGTTGGCCAACAGCCAGTTGCGCGCTCCCGTGGCCGGAATTGTGGTGGGGCTGGATGTGTTTACGGAGGGCGGCGTGATCAAGCCCGGTCAGGCACTGATGGAAATCGTGCCCCAGGGAGAACCCCTGCTGGTCGAGGCGCGCGTGCCGGTTGAACTGGCCGACAAGGTTCACCCGGGCTTGCCGGTGGAGTTGATGTTCTCGGCCTTCAGCCAAAGCACCACGCCAAGGGTGGCGGGCGAGGTGACACTGGTGTCGGCGGATCGCCAGGTCGATGAGCGCACGGACGAGCCGTATTACACGCTGCGCGCACAGGTCAGCGATGCGGGCATGGCCCAACTGGCCGGGCTGCAGATTCGCCCGGGCATGCCGGTTGAAGCATTTGTGCGCACGGGCGAGCGTTCGATGCTCAATTATCTGTTCAAGCCGTTGCTCGACCGTACGCATATGGCGTTGGTGGAGGAATGACGGTGCGCCAGTTCTTATGTGGATTACTGATGGCGTGTGCTGGGCCGGTACAGGCGATGGGGTTGCTGGAAGCCTACGATCTGGCGATTCGCAACGACCCGACCTTTCAGGCCGCCATTGAAGAGCGGGCGGCAGGGGAGGAGAACCGCGCCCTGGGTCGCTCGGCGTTGCTGCCCACCCTGTCGTGGAACTACAACAATTCGCGCAACGAGTCCGAAGTCACCCAGGCCAGCACTCGGACCGACCGCGACTACCGCAGTTATGCGGCGACCTTGACCTTGCAGCAACCGCTACTGGACTACGAAGCCTACGCACGATTCCGACAGGGAGCAGCGCAGGCGCTGTTTTCTGATGAGCGCTTTCGCAGCAAAAGTCAGTATCTGGCGGTGCGCGTGCTCAGTGCCTACAGCCAGGCGCTGCTGGCGCAGGAGCGGATCGAATTGAGCCGGGCGCAAAAGCGCGCCTTTGCCGAGCGCCTGCAACTCAACCAACGGCTTCTTGAAGGCGGTGAGGGTACTCGCACCGATGTGCTGGAAACCCAGGCGCGCCTGAGCATGGCGGTGGCTGAAGAAATCGAGGCGCAAGATAATCAGGACGCAGCCTTGCGTGAGCTGGAGGCGATGCTTGGTGAGCCGCTGCAGGTCGAGCAGCTTGCCCCGCTGGTGGCGCATTTTGTGATTCTGCCACTGGAACCTCAGCGCTTCGAAAGCTGGCGCGAACTGGCGCTGGCCAATAACCCGGAGCTGGCGTCGCAGCATCACGCGTTGACCTCGGCCGAGTATGAGGTGGAACGCAAGCGGGCCGGGCATCTGCCCAAGCTCAGCTTGTATGCCAGCAGCCGTCAGACCAGCTCCGATTCGGAGAGCACCTACAACCAGAAATACGACACCAACAGCGTGGGCATTCAGCTCACCGTGCCGTTGTTTGCAGGGGGATCGGTGTCGGCATCGACCCGTCAGGCTGCGCGGCAACTGTCCCAGGCTCAGTACGAACTGGACGCTCAAACAGCGACCACGCTGGTGGACCTGCGCAAGCAATACAACCTCAACAGCAGCGCGGCGGCCAAGGTGCGGGCGTATGAAATGGCCGTTGAGTCTGCCGGTGCCCTGGTGCAGGCGACGCAGAAAAGCGTGAGTGGGGGCGAGCGGGTCAATCTGGATGTGCTGGATGCCGAACAGCAGCTGTTCAGTGCCAAGCGGGATTTGGCTGAGGCGCGCTATGCCTATTTGCTGGCGCAGGTGCAGCTCAAGTACTACGCGGGGTTATTGAATGAAGGGGATTTGCGGCAGGTGGCGGGGTATTTTCGAGCCCATTAAACATGGCCATAGTGCGGCGTGGCCATCGCGGGCAAGCCCGCTCCCACAGGTATTGCGCTGATCCTGTGGGAGCGGGCTTGCCCGCGATTCGGTCGACACGGTGTATCAGAACCTGTGTTTACCGGCGAACCAGCAACACGCCCGACTCCATGTGGTGAGTCCACGGGAATTGGTCAAATACTGCGCAGCGCTCAATTCGGTGAGTATCGTGCAGTTGGGCGATGTTCTCGGCCAATGTTGCAGGGTTGCACGAGATATACAGGATGTTATCGAAGCGGCGTGTCAGTTCGCAGGTGTCCGGGTCCATGCCCGCACGCGGCGGGTCAACGAAAACGCTGCCGAACTCGTAGCTTTTCAGGTCAATACCCTGCAAGCGACGGAATGGACGTACTTCGTTCAGGGCTTCTGTCAGTTCTTCTGCCGACAGGCGTACCAGCGTGACGTTATCCACAGCATTGTCGCGCAGGTTGTTGAGCGCGGCGTACACCGATGTCTTGCTGATTTCGGTAGCCAGCACTTTGCGCACGCGAGTCGCCAGCGGCAGGGTGAAGTTGCCGTTGCCGCAATACAGTTCCAGCAGATCATCCGAACGTTCGCCCAGCGCTTCGTATGCCCAATTGAGCATCTTCTGGTTGACCGTGCCATTGGGCTGGGTGAACGCGCCTTCGGGCTGTTGATAAGTGAAGGTGCGACCCGCCACTTCCAGCGCTTCGACCACATGATCGCGGCCGATCACGACACGTTTGCCCTTGGAGCGGCCGATCACGCTGATATCGAGGTCTTTGGCCAACTGCTCGGCAGCGGTTTGCCAGTGCTCGTCCAGCGGGCGGTGATAGCACAGAGTGACCATCGCATCGCCTGCCAGGGTGGTCTGGAACTCAACCTGGAACAGCTTGTGGCTCAGGGCTGAGCTGGCTTTCCAGGCGGCCTTGAGTTGGGGCATCAATTGGTTGATGCGCAGGCTGGCAATCGGAAACTCTTCGATCAGGATCGGTGTGCGCTTGTCATCTTGCGCGAACATGGCGTAGTGACGCTCGCCCCCTTCGCGCCACAGGCGAAATTCGGCCCGCAGACGAAAGTGCTTCAGGGGCGAATCGAACACCTGGGGTTCTGGCGCATCGAAAGGCGCCAGCAACTCGCGCAGACGATTGGCCTTGGCCTCAAGCTCAACGGCGTAGGTAGCAGGATCAAATGGCAGAGCACTCATGCAGGAAACCAACCTAGCTTGACGACAAACAGAACCGACAGAATGATCAGCGGCGCATTCAGCTCACGGGCGCGGCCCGACAGCAGCTTGATCACGGTCCAGGAAATAAAGCCGAAGGCAATGCCGTTGGCGATGGAGTAGGTAAACGGCATGGCCAGTGCGGTGATCACCACCGGTGCGGCAACGGTGACGTCGTCCCATTCGATTTCGGCCAGGCCGCTCATCATCAGCACGGCAACAAACATCAGCGCAGGTGCGGTGGCGAAGGCTGGAACGCTGGCCGCCAATGGCGAGAAGAACAACGCCAGCAGGAACATGATGCCGACCACGATGGCCGTCAGACCGGTACGGCCACCGGCGCTCACGCCTGCCGCCGACTCGATGTAGCTGGTGGTGGTCGAAGTACCCAGCAACGAACCGGCCATGGCCGCGGTGCTGTCAGCGATCAGGGCACGGCCCATTTTTGGCATGTGGCCGTCTTTGCCCATCAAGCCAGCGCGCTTGGCGACGCCGATCAATGTGCCGGAGTTGTCGAACAGGTCAACGAACAGGAAGGCGAAGATCACGCTGATCAGGCCGATGTCCAGGGCCCCCTTGATGTCCAGTTGCAGGAAGGTCGGGGCCAGGGAAGGTGGCATCGACACGACGCCACCGAAATCGGTGACGCCCATTGCAATGGAAGCAATGGTCACGGCCAGAATGCCGATCAGCACCGCGCCGCGGACTTTCATTGCCTCAAGGGCAACAATCAGGGCAAAGCCCAGGGAGGCCAGGATCACTTTTGGCTGAGCCAGATCGCCCATGCCGACCAAGGTTGCCTTGTTGGCAACCACGATACCGGCGTTACCCAGGGCAATCAGCGCCAGGAACAGGCCGATACCGGCGGCAATCGCCGAACGCAGTGGCAGGGGGATGCTGTTGATGATCCATTCGCGGATGCGAAAGATCGACAACAGGAAGAACAGCACCGCCGAGATAAACACCGCACCCAGCGCTACCTGCCAGGTGTGGCCCAAGTGCAGCACCACGGTGTAGGTGAAGAAGGCGTTCAGGCCCATGCCCGGTGCCAGTGCAATCGGGTAGTTGGCGATAATGCCCATGGTCGCCGAACCGATAGCCGCCGCCAGACAGGTGGCAACAAATATGGCGCCTTTGTCCATGCCCGTCTCGCCGAGAATGCTCGGGTTGACGAACAGGATGTAGGCCATCGCCAGGAAGGTGGTGATACCCGCAAGAATCTCGGTACGCACATTGGTATTGTGTGCTTTGAGTTGAAACAGCCTTTCCAGCATGCCAGTCCCCGTGGCGCCAAATGCGCCGTGATTAAATCGTTTTCAACAGCAAAGCACAGACGTGGACCGTCTGAAGAATTTCTGTCTGTCGGAAAAAGCCGCGCATCATACCAGCAGCTCGTACATATGGCTGCTTTGGTTACCCTGCTGGGCCTTGTTTTATAACCTTGATGTCGCAGGCATACTGCGTGCCAGTTTTAGGAGGGATCCATGAAGCACGTCATCACGTCGATTTCAGCCTGTGTCGGCTTCCTTATAAGTGCCGCGATCAGCGCCGCGCCCGCGACACCCCTGAGCACCCTGGAAATTCTCAAAGTGGCGTCTGTTTCCTGCGCTGTAGAGGATGTGTCCGATGGTCGTGAGCAGACCCGCTGCGACCACAAGGGCCCTGGTATCAAGGTCTATGTGCTGGAGCGCGGTTACGGCGGCCAGCCGAATGTCACGCTCGATGGCCAGGAAGTGGACGGTGTGAGGGCTGCGGTCTGTAACCAGGGCGAGGGGCTGGTGGCCTGCAACGGTGCGGGCACCACGGTGGGGCACGTGTATACCTTTGACCTGGGTAACAAGGACGGTGGCTGGTTCGAGTTCAGCAATACCTCGCTGGTGCCGCCGCACAACCGGCTGGGTGTGCGGCTATATATAAAGTGAGATCCTCACCTGTAGTCGCTGCCGCAGGTTGCGATCGGGCCCGCAGGAGCCGCTCTTTTTAAAGAACGAAGGTCCTTCGGCCCTTATCGCAGCCTGCGGCAGCGACTACAGGGTTTTGTGCTCTTCCACCATCCGGTCCCGGTTGGCCAGCCCCGGGAACAGTTTTATCCACAGCCCGGTGACGACCAGCGTGCCAACCCCGCCCAACACCACGGCGGGCACTGTGCCCAGCCAGTGGGCCGTCACTCCGGATTCGAATTCCCCCAGCTGGTTGGACGCGCCGATAAACAATCCGTTGACCGCGCTCACCCGGCCACGCATTTCATCCGGGGTCTCCAGTTGCACGAACGAGGCGCGGATCACCATGCTGATCATGTCCGCCGCGCCAAGAACCACCAGCACTGCCATTGAAAACCAGAACGAGGTCGACAGGCCGAACGCGATGGTGGCGACCCCGAATATCCCCACCGCGGTAAACATGACGCGCCCCACCTTGCGCTCCACCGCGAATCTGGCCAGCCACAATGACATCAGCAGGGCGCCGACCGCCGGTGCCGAGCGCAGCATGCCCAGGCCCCAGGGGCCGGTCAGCAAAATATCCTTGGCAAACACAGGCAGCAGCGCCGTGGCCCCGCCCAGCAGGACGGCAAACAGATCCAGGGAGATGGCGCCGAGGACGTCAGGGCGACTGCGAATGAAGCGAATGCCCGCGAGCAGGGAGTCCAGCGTGGCCTTGGCTTTGTTCAGCGGCAACTGGCGGGCGGGGAGGTTACTCATCAGCAGTGCCGCAATCAGATACAGCGCAACGCTCGGGCCATACACCCAGACGCTGCCAAACGCATACAACAAGCCCCCAAACGCTGGCGCGACAATGGTGGCCGATTGTTGCGCCGCTTGTGCCGCCGCCACTGCGCGCGGGAACAGCTCAACCGGCACGATCGAAGGCAGCAGCGCCTGGGTGGCGGGCATTTCGAAGGAGCGGGCGGCACCCAGCAAAAACGCCAGGATAAAGATCATTTCCCGGGTGATGTGATCGCCTGCGCTGCTGATGGCCAATGTCAGGGCGATCATTGCCTGTACCGACTGGCACAGGGCCGCCACTCTGCGACGATCATAGCGGTCGGCCACATGCCCGGTGTGCAACATAAACAGCAGGCGCGGCGCGAACTCGATCAAGCCCACCCATCCCAGGTCCATCACGTTGCCAGTCAGTTGGTAGAGGTTCCAGCCAATGGCCACGGTGAGCATTTGAAATGCACTGGCGGTGAAGATACGGGCAAACCAGAAGGCCACAAATGGCCGGTGATGGCGGAGCAGAAGGAGCTGGCTGGTCATTTAAAAGAGGTCGTGGCCGAGGGTGGGGGGACGTTGAGATTATCATTGTCTTGTAACAAATAATGACTCGAAATATCACATATCCCCAGCGCCCCACGTTGGGTCAAACAGGGCTTTTGCGCGATTCCTTGTGGTTCTTGCAACGGTCTATATCAAGGCCTGAGGCATCGTGTCACGCGACAACAAACCACATTAGCCGTGTGTCAGGAATGGACTACTCTTTCATCCATGCTTGATCCAGATCAAAGCCTTTGGGTTTTTGTCTGAGTGGCCAGCCGGCCAGATCCCTTGGTGTTGTGGTTTTGAAAGCGAGCAGCGATTCGCGGTGGCCACGGCGTGCAGGGTAGTTGGATTCAGGCGCGAAGTCTGGGTCCTCAACGACCTGATACCTGATAGAGGAAGACTTATGTTCGGTTTGGATGCTCTCGAGCTCGCCCGAATTCAGTTCGCGTTTACCATATCGTTCCACATCATTTTTCCCGCCATTACCATCGGTCTCGCCAGTTATTTAATGGTGCTCGAAGGCATGTGGCTGAAAACCCGTGACGATACTTACCGCGACCTGTACCACTTTTGGTCGAAGATTTTCGCCGTCAACTTCGGCATGGGCGTTGTATCGGGCCTGGTCATGGCCTACCAGTTCGGCACGAACTGGTCGAGGTTCTCGGATTTTGCCGGTGCTGTTACCGGGCCGCTGCTGACCTATGAAGTACTGACTGCATTCTTCCTTGAAGCGGGTTTTCTGGGCGTCATGCTGTTTGGCTGGAATCGCGTGGGCCGGGGGATGCACTTCTTCTCGACCGCGATGGTGGCCCTGGGAACGCTGGTCTCTACCTTCTGGATCCTGGCTTCCAACAGCTGGATGCAAACCCCGCAAGGCTTCGAAATCATCGATGGTCGGGTGATTCCGGTGGACTGGCTGGCGGTCATTTTCAACCCGTCGTTCCCTTACCGTCTGGCGCATATGGCCACGGCCGCCTTTGTCGCCACGGCATTTTTTGTCGGCGCGTCAGCGGCCTGGCATCTGTTGCGCGGTCGTAACACGCCGGCCATTCGCCGCATGTTCTCGATGGCCATGTGGATGGCCCTGGTGGTTGCGCCGGTACAGGCGCTGATCGGTGATGCCCACGGTTTGAATACCCTCAAGTATCAGCCAGCAAAAATCGCGGCCATGGAAGGTCACTGGGAAAACAAACCCGGTGAGCCAACGCCGCTGATTCTGTTTGGTATCCCGAACATGAAGACCGAAACCACGGACTACAAGATTCAGATCCCGTACCTGGGCAGCCTGATTCTGAGGCACAGCCTGGACAAGCAAATCCCTGCGTTGAAGGAGTTCCCGCCAGAGGATCGCCCCAACTCGACCATCGTGTTCTTTAGCTTCCGCATCATGGTGGCGCTGGGCATGTTGATGATCTTCGTCGGGCTTTGGAGCGTATGGCTGCGCAGGCGCGGCACCCTGTACGAGAACCGCTGGTTCCTGCGTATGGTGCTGTGGATGGGACCATCGGGCCTGATCGCGATCCTTGCGGGTTGGTTCACCACCGAGATCGGTCGCCAGCCGTGGGTGGTTTACGGGCTGATGCGCACTTCGGATGCGTCGTCCAACCACAGCGTCATGCAAATGAGCGTCACGCTGGTCATGTTTGTCGTGGTGTATTTCGCGCTGTTTGGTGCGGGTCTGGGTTACATGATGCGTCTGGTACGCAAAGGTCCGATTACCCACGAAGGCGAAGAAGACACCCACGGTGGCCCAGGCCAGCAACGCACGCCTGCCCGTCCTCTGTCTGCGGCCCATGAGGGTACAGATGAAGGCCACAGCGACAGCCTGACTAAGGGGAATTGAGTCATGGGTATTGATCTGCCACTTATCTGGGCAATCATCATCATCTTCGGGATCATGATGTATGTGGTCATGGATGGTTTCGATCTCGGGATCGGCATCCTCTTTCCCTTTATCAAGGGCGAGAGCGACCGCGATGTGATGATGAATACGGTCGCCCCTGTCTGGGACGGTAACGAAACCTGGTTGGTACTGGGCGGCGCGGCATTGTTTGGTGCCTTCCCGCTGGCCTACTCGGTCGTGTTGTCGGCACTGTACCTGCCACTGATGCTGATGCTGATGGGGTTGATCTTTCGGGGCGTCGCCTTTGAGTTCCGCTTCAAGGCACGGCCAGAAAAACGCCATCTCTGGGACAAGTCCTTTATTGGCGGCTCGCTGGTGGCAACCTTCTTCCAGGGGGTGGCGCTGGGGGCCTTCATTGATGGGATTCCGGTGGTTAACCGTCAGTATGCGGGGGGCGGGCTGGACTGGCTTTCACCGTTCACTGTGTTCTGCGGGATTGCCCTGATCGTGGCCTATGCATTGCTTGGCTGCACCTGGCTGATCATGAAAACCGAAGGCCACTTGCAGGAGCGCATGCACAAGCTGGGTCGCCCGCTGGCGTTGGCCGTACTGGTGCTGATGGGCATCGTCAGCCTGTGGACGCCACTGGCGCACACTGACATTGCTGCACGCTGGTTCACACTGCCGAACCTGTTCTGGTTCTTGCCGGTGCCGATCCTGGTCTTGGTGACGATGTATGGTCTGCTCAAGGCGATAGCGCGCAAGGCTCACTACACGCCGTTTCTGTTGACCCTGGTGTTGATCTTCCTGGGTTACAGCGGTCTGGGTATCAGCTTGTGGCCGAACATCATCCCGCCTTCGATCTCGATCTGGGATGCAGCGGCACCGCCCCAAAGCCAGGGCTTCATGCTGGTAGGCACCTTGTTTATCATCCCGTTTATTCTCGGTTACACCTTCTGGAGCTACTACGTGTTCCGCGGCAAGGTGACTCACGAAGACGGTTATCACTAGTCGTACATGCCGCTGTGGCCTGAGGGCCACAGCCTTTTCCCCAGAGGAGGCCCGAACATGGCTGGCAAGGATTATCTAAACGACGTTCAAGAGTGCGAAAAAAAGCCCTTGTGGCAACGCATTGGCTGGTTGCTGGTGATCTGGACCGCCAGTGTGGCGAGCCTGGCAGTATTTGCCTGGCTGATCCGCCTGTTCATGACCGCCGCAGGCATGAAGAGCCACTGACTTCCCATCCCGTAGCCTTGCGGCTACGGTTTTATGACCCGCCCAGGCGGGTTTTTTTATTACTTGCGCGCCTTGAGGATCACAAACTTGGGAGTGGCGGCCACTTGTTCGACGCCCCGAAACAGTTTGGCCAGCTTGCTGTGATAGCCCAGGTGACGGTTGCCGACGATGTACAGCGCACCCCCCACTACCAGCGCCTCACGGGCCTGCTGGAACATGCGCCAGGCCAGAAAGTCTCCCACCACTTGTTGCTGATGGAACGGCGGATTGCACAGCACTACGTCCAGTGAGTCCGGTGCCTGGCTCGCCAAACCGTCGTCAGCCCGCACAATGACTTCGCGATCACCCAATGCGGCTTGCCAGTTCTCGCGGGCAGACTGCACGGCCATGAACGACTCATCGACCAGCGTGTACTGCGCTTGCGGGTTATTCAGCGCGCTGGCAATGGCCAGTACACCATTGCCGCAGCCCAGGTCGGCAACCCGTGCAGTGCCCAGGTTTTTTGGCAGGTGGGGCAGGAATGCCCGAGTGCCGATATCGAGGTCTTCGCGGCAGAACACGTTGGCGTGGTTGAGCAGCTCGATGGCCGGCTTTTCCAGTCGATAGCGCGTGGGGTACGGCGATGTAAATGGCCCCAGGGCCTGGGACGTGGACACCAGCAAACGGGCTTTTTTGACCGCCAGCGAGGCCTGTACCGGGCCAATGTAGCGCTCCAGCAGATCGCCTGCGGCGCGGGGCAAGTGTTTGACCATCGCGCCTGCGATGACCTGTGCTCCGGGTGCCAATTGGCCTTGCAGGCGGATCAGTTGCTCTTCAAGCAGTGCCAGGGTCTTGGGAACACGCACCAGTACACAGTCGAAAGGCCCGACCAGAGGCTGGCTGGCAGGGATGATCGATATCGCATCGTAAGCATGGCCATTGCGCACCAGATTCTTTTCCAGCGCCTGAATGGCGAGAAAGGAGTCGCTGCTGCTGGTGACATGCAGGGTGTTGACCAGACTGACCGCCAGGGCACCAAAACTGTCATTGAGCACCAGCACCCGGCTGTTTGCGGGCAACGCCTGCTCAGCCAGGTGATTAAGCAAATACTCATCTGCCGCATCAAAGGCCTGCAAGGGCTCGTTTTGCTGCTCGGGTTGGCGGATCAGGCGAAGTTGGGCGAAGGGGCTTTCTAGCACAGGCATTTATACAAACTCTGAGGAATCGGCAACTGCATGTCTTGCCCCTGAGGGGGAGGCTGGCAAACAGAGGAGTCCGTGGTTTTACAGGTAGGCGTGATTTTACTTTTTTTTGCCGCAGATTGCCTGACGGGTTTATCCACTTTAGCGCAGTGTCCGTTTACAGCAGGCCAAACCTGGCCGCCATGACCACGGCCGAGGTTTTGTTGCTGGCCCCCAGTTTTTTCATTGCACCACTGATATGGAAGTTCACGGTGCGGGTGCTCAGGCTCAGAATCATGGCAATGTCGGAAGCGATTTTGCCTTCGGCAGTCCACTTGAGGACTTCCAACTCACGTTCGGACAAACGCATGATGTTGATCGTCAGCCTATGGCGCAGGTGGAAGCGTTCGAGCATGGCGCTGTGTAACTGATTGCACAGCCACAGCACGCTGGCAGCTTTGCCCGAAAACTCGTCCTGCGACACAGGAGGGGCTTTTCTGGCAAGGCTCAACATGCTCACTGCGCCATTGGGGTCATGCACCGACTGCGACCAGCCATAGGTCAGCCCGCAGGTTTGGGTGGCTTTCCACTGGTCGGGAGCATCACGAAAAACATCGGCGCTCCAAATAATGGGCAGGATCGATAGTTGGCAGTGAGTCATGAGTGGATTTTTTTGCGTAAGAGGCCCTTTTTCATACCGCTCGACATAATCATTTGGATAGTTTGTTAATACTTTACTATTCGTTATTACATTGCCATGTCGAGGGATCGTGCGAAAGAAGAAATAATTAAAGCCGTACTCTTCTATTCGTTTGAGTGTGTCGGAACCCAATTCAGCTTCGCTTCTGCAGGCGAAGTGTTGGTTCTGGTTGATTAAATGATGTGCGGTCATAAGGCGCTCCGGCGGCCCGACAGTAAGTGGGTGACAATAGGCGGTGTGTTACTAAGTTTATTCTAGATGGTGTTTGAAATGTTGTTGTTGGTTACAAAATATAAATAGGGGGGTGGGTAATATGGCGTGTTTATAGATGCGGGTGATAATTTAAACAGTGAGTTTAATTATGCTTTTTCGGGTTTATATATATAGCTGTGTGTTGCTTTAGATAAATTGGATCCGGGCGCTGTGTGAGTTAATTAATACGAACCTTGTCGGCGACCCCTTGTTTGCCCCTGGAAGGCTGTCTCAAAGCCATCACAAACCATCGGTGTTTCTCCTGGCGTCTTTGGGCGACACTAGAGGCATTCGTCAATGGAGTGCCCCATGACTGCCAGCGCAGAAAAATTTACCCAGCAGACGCTTCTCGATGTCACACCGCTGACCCCCAGCCTGTTCACATTGCGTACCACTCGCGACCCGGGCTTTCGCTTTACCGCAGGCCAGTTTGCAAGGCTTGGCGTGACCAAGGCGGATGGCAGTACGGTTTGGCGCGCCTATTCCATGGTCTCTTCACCCCATGACGAGTTCTTGGAGTTCTTTTCGATTGTGGTACCGGGGGGAGAGTTCACCAGTGAGCTCAGTCGTCTTGAAGTGGGTGACACCTTGCTGGTGGAGCGCCAGGCATTTGGTTTTTTGACCCTGGATCGTTTTGTTGACGGGCGTGATCTGTGGTTGCTGGCAACGGGGACCGGCATTGCACCGTTCCTGTCGATCCTCCAGGATTTTGAAGTATGGGAAAAATTCGAGCGCATTGTGCTGGTTTACAGTGCCCGCGAAGCGCGCGAACTGGCCTATCAGGATCTCATTGCAGGCTTATTTTCCCGTGATTACCTTGCTGAGTATGCACACAAGTTTGTGTATGTTCCGATCGTCACCCGTGAGCGAGTGCCCGGTGCATTGAACGGGCGAATGACCACCTTGATCGAAAACGGTGAACTTGAGCAGGCGGCGGGTGTTGATCTGACCCGCGAACATTCGCGGGTGATGTTATGTGGCAATCCGCAAATGATTGATGACACACGCAAGTTGTTGAAGGCCCGTGACATGCAGTTGAGCCTGAGTCGTCGGCCCGGACAAGTTGCTGTTGAGAACTACTGGTAGTGTAAGTTTTACATGTCGAGCAGCATGAAATAAATAACGGCGCCCTGGGGCGCCGTTATTCATGTTTGGCAGTTAAGGTCGGTTGTTTTGAACTTTAAGCAGGTCACGAATTTCGCCCAGCAGTTCTTCTTCTTTAGAAGGAAGAGGCGGGGCGCTTGGCGCGACTGCCTCTTCGCGCTTCAGGCGGTTGATTGCCTTTACACCCATAAAGATGGCAAACGCCACGATGATAAAGTCGATCACGCTCTGGATGAATTTGCCATATGCCACGACCACGGCCGGGGCATCGCCAACGGCCGCTTTCAGCGTAATGGCCAGGTCACTGAAGTCCACACCGCCAATCAACAGGCCCAGCGGTGGCATGACCACGTCACCCACGAAGGACGAAACGATTTTGCCAAATGCCGCGCCGATGATGATACCGACGGCCATATCGACCACGTTCCCTTTGACCGCGAAGGCCTTGAACTCACTTATCACGCTCATTGGATATTCCTTGTTACAGATGAAGTTGGTGGGTGCAGTGTAATTCAGCATGGCAGATCATGCCCGCGCCGCACTGATCAAAGCTCAGTGGGCTATCATCGCGTTTTTTCCCTGGAGTTCAGATGGCCAAGCCCAAGCGCATTTACGGCTGCACAGAGTGCGGCGCAACCTTTCCCAAGTGGGCAGGGCAGTGCGGCGAGTGCGGCGTCTGGAACACCCTGGTCGAGACCATTGTAGAAAGCGGCGGCGCCGCGCCGCCCAGTGGCCGTACCGGCTGGACAGGGCAACAGGCCCAGATCAAAACCCTGGCCGAAGTCAGCATTGCAGAAATCCCGCGCTTCTCCACCGCTTCCGGTGAGCTGGATCGGGTACTCGGGGGCGGTCTGGTCGATGGTTCGGTGGTGTTGATCGGCGGTGACCCGGGTATCGGCAAGTCCACTATCTTGCTGCAAACCTTGTGTCAGATGGCTACGCGCATGCCTGCGCTGTATGTCACTGGCGAAGAGTCCCAGCAGCAAGTGGCCATGCGCGCCCGACGCCTGGGGCTGCCCCAGGATCAGCTCAAGGTGATGACCGAAACCTGTATCGAAAACATCATCGCCACCGCCAAGCTCGAAAAACCCAAGGTCATGGTGATCGACTCAATCCAGACCATCTTCACCGAGCAACTGCAGTCGGCGCCGGGCGGTGTGTCCCAGGTGCGAGAAAGTGCGGCATTGCTGGTGCGCTATGCCAAGTCGAGCGGCACGGCCATTTTCCTGGTGGGCCACGTGACCAAAGAGGGTGCGCTGGCCGGACCGCGGGTGCTGGAGCATATGGTCGACACCGTGCTGTATTTCGAGGGTGAGTCTGACGGTCGCTTGCGTCTGTTGCGCGCAGTGAAAAATCGGTTTGGCGCGGTCAACGAGCTGGGTGTGTTCGGCATGACCGACAAAGGCCTGAAAGAAGTCTCCAACCCGTCAGCTATTTTTCTTACCCGTGCTCAGGAAGAAGTGCCGGGCAGCGTCGTCATGGCCACCTGGGAGGGCACCCGTCCCATGCTGGTGGAAGTGCAGGCACTGGTGGACGACAGCCATATGTCCAACCCGCGCCGTGTGACCCTGGGTCTGGATCAGAATCGACTGGCCATGCTGCTGGCTGTCCTGCATCGCCACGGCGGTATTCCCACTCATGATCAGGATGTATTCCTTAACGTGGTGGGCGGGGTCAAGGTGCTGGAAACCGCGTCCGACCTGGCGCTGATGGCGGCGGTGATGTCCAGTCTGCGCAATCGACCGCTGCCCCATGATCTGCTGGTGTTTGGTGAGGTTGGCTTGTCCGGCGAAGTGCGCCCGGTACCCAGCGGTCAGGAGCGGCTTAAAGAAGCGGCCAAGCACGGTTTCAAGCGTGCCATCGTGCCCAAGGGCAACGCCCCCAAAGAGTCTCCGCCGGGCTTGAAGGTCATCGGTGTGACCCGCCTTGAGCAGGCACTGGATGCGTTGTTTGAATAGGGTTTCATACCTGTAAAAAAATCTGCAGGGTTTGATCGCGGGTCTTGGCCAGGAGGCCGGAACTGACAGTGGCGTTGCACGGGACAACTATGCAGCGCCAGCCAGCACAAACCCACAAAAGAAGGCTCTAGACCAACGTTAGGGGCTGGTCTTTAGAGCCAAGAGCGCTAAACTCCGGGGGCAGTCTTTCTTGTCCAACTGGCCGGAATTAAAAAATGAATAATAAAAATAGCCTGCTACGCCACATTCCGTGGCTGGTGCTGGCAATTGTAGGAGCCTGCGCCCTTGGCGTAGTTGCGTTACGCCGGGGCGAGGCGATCAACGCCTTGTGGATCGTAGTGGCAGCGGTTGCCATTTATCTGGTTGCTTACCGTTATTACAGCCTGTTTATTGCCACCAAGGTGATGCAGCTCGACCCCAGTCGCGCTACCCCTGCAGTGCTCAACAACGATGGTCTGGACTATGTGCCGACCAACAAGCACATTCTTTTTGGTCACCACTTCGCCGCCATCGCTGGCGCCGGACCGTTGGTGGGGCCGGTTTTGGCCGCGCAAATGGGCTATCTGCCGGGCACGCTCTGGCTGATCGCCGGTGTTGTTCTGGCCGGTGCGGTGCAGGACTTCATGGTCCTGTTCATGTCCACTCGCCGCAACGGTCGCTCTTTGGGCGACATGGTGCGTGAGGAAATGGGCAAGATCCCGGGCACCATCGCGCTGTTTGGTTGCTTCCTGATCATGATCATCATCCTGGCGGTGCTGGCGCTGATCGTGGTCAAGGCCCTGGCCGAAAGCCCGTGGGGCATGTTCACCGTGATGGCGACCATCCCGATTGCGATGTTCATGGGCATTTACATGCGCTACATCCGCCCGGGCCGCATTGGTGAGATCTCCATTGTCGGTGTGCTGCTGTTGCTCGGCTCGATCTGGCTGGGGGGCCAGATTGCGGCAAGCCCTGAATGGGCTCCGGTGTTTACCTTCACCGGTACGCAGATCACCTGGATGCTGATCGGTTATGGTTTTGTTGCAGCCGTGCTGCCGGTTTGGCTGGTTCTGGCACCGCGTGACTACCTGTCGACCTTCCTTAAAATCGGCACCATCGTGGCACTGGCCATCGGCATTCTGGTCACCATGCCTGAGCTGAAAATGCCAGCATTGACCCAGTTCACCGACGGTACTGGCCCAGTCTGGAAAGGCGGTCTGTTCCCGTTCCTGTTCATCACCATTGCCTGCGGTGCGGTATCGGGTTTCCACGCACTGATTTCTTCGGGTACTACACCCAAGTTGCTGGATAACGAATGCAACTCCCGGTACATCGGCTACGGCGCGATGTTGATGGAGTCCTTCGTGGCCATCATGGCCATGGTTGCCGCTTCGGTCATCGAGCCGGGCGTGTACTTCGCCATGAACAGCCCGGCGGCCATCGTCGGCGGTGATGTGGTGACTGTTGCGCAAACCGTTAGCAGCTGGGGCTTTGCAATTACCCCGGATGCACTGACCGCACTGGCCAAGGATATTGGTGAAACCACCGTTCTGGCCCGTGCCGGCGGCGCACCGACACTGGCTGTGGGTATCGCTCAGATCCTGCATAACGTGTTGCCGGGCGAAAACACAATGGCGTTCTGGTATCACTTCGCCATTTTGTTTGAAGCCCTGTTTATCTTGACGGCGGTTGACGCCGGTACCCGTGCCGGTCGCTTTATGCTGCAAGACTTGCTGGGCAGCTTTGTGCCTGCACTCAAGCGCACCGAGTCCTGGGGCGCCAACATGCTGGCAACAGGCCTTTGTGTAGCGATGTGGGGTTACCTGCTTTATCAGGGCGTGATCGATCCATTGGGCGGCATCAACACCCTGTGGCCGCTGTTCGGTATCTCTAACCAGATGCTGGCGGGTATCGCGCTGATGCTGGCAACCGTTGTGCTGATCAAAATGAAGCGTCAACGCTACATTTGGGTGACCATGCTGCCAGCGATCTGGCTGCTGATCTGCACCACCGTTGCAGGTTTTATCAAGCTGTTCGACGCCAACCCTGCGGTCGGCTTCCTGGCCCTGGCCAACAAGTACAGCACTGCGCTGGAAGCGGGCCAAGTCATTGCCCCGGCGAAAAACATCGACCAGATGCAGCACGTGATCATCAACGCCTACACCAACGCCGGTCTGACCGTGCTGTTCCTGTTCGTGGTGTTCAGCATTCTGTTCTTTGCGATCAAGGTGGGCGTGGCAGCATGGGGCAGTAAAGTACGTACGGATAAAGAGTCGCCGTACCAAGTCATGCCGGATGCATAACAGAGGGTTGCAATCATGTTCAATGACCTGAGTCGCCTCGGTAAATACCTCGGTCAGGCCGCGCGCCTGATGGTCGGCATGCCCGACTACGACAACTACGTCGAGCATATGCAAACCAAGCACCCGGACAAGCCTGTCATGAGCTACGAGGCGTTCTTTCGCGAACGCCAGGAAGCCCGTTACGGCGGCAAGGGTGGGCCCAAGTGCTGCTAGCCCCTCAGGGCTAAGTTGCATCTGACTGTGGGAGCGGGCTTGCTCGCGATGAGTGCTCTGCGGTGTATCCGTTACACCGCGCTGCTTGAGTCGCGGGCAAGCACGCTCCCACTTTTTTTTGCGTCATTTCAAGGAGACTGTGCATGTCCTCTCCAATCCCCGTCACCATCCTCAGTGGCTTTTTGGGTGCCGGTAAAACCACCTTGTTGCGTTACCTGCTCAAGGCCGAACATGGCCTGAAAATCGCCGTGATCGAGAACGAATTCAGCGATGCCGGGATCGATACCCAGTTGTTGGGTGATGAGCCCGTGCAAGTCATGACACTGGCCAATGGCTGTGTGTGCTGCACCATTCACACCGACCTGACCAAGGCGCTGTACCTGCTGCTGGAGCGTCTGGACAGTGGCGAAATAGCGTTCGACCGCCTGGTGATCGAATGCACCGGCCTGGCCGACCCGGCACCGGTGGCGCAAACCTTTTTCATCGACGAAGAACTGCGCGAGCGTTACCTGCTGGACGGCATCATCACCCTGGTGGACGCCGCGCACGCCGATGTACACCTGAGCCAAACCATCGCCCAGGCACAAATCGGTTTTGCTGACCGCCTGTTGGTGAGCAAGCGCGACCTGGTGGATGACGCCACCTTTGATGCCTTAAGCGAACGCTTGACCCGTATCAACCGCCGGGCGCCGATTCGTGTGGTTGAGCACGGCAAGATAGATCTGGCCGAGTTGCTGGATGTCCGAGGGTTCAATCTCAATGCAGACTTGGGCGGTGGCCTGAATTTGCGTCCGGTGCAGCCTGCGTCATCTATCGACCGCATCTCAAGCCTTGTGCTGCGCACCGAAACACCGCTAGATATCGACAGCCTCAGCGCGTTCATGAACGAACTGCTGGAAGATCACGGCAAGCAATTGCTGCGTTACAAAGGCGTGCTGAGCATTGCCGGTGAAGATCGACGGCTGGTGTTTCAGGGCGTGCTCAAGCTCTATGGCTTCGACTGGGACACTGAGTGGGCGGAGGGTGAGGTGCGCGACAGCGTGATGGTATTTATTGCCGATGACTTGCCTGAAGCCAAGATTCGCGAGGGGTTTGATGTTCTAGCCTCACGAAAATAGCGGGTTTTTCGCACCGCTTTGCCAATGGCTGCGACGCTGTTGCTTCGCGCCGGTTGTGACCTGCTGAACGTATTGGGCTGGCGTTTGCTACCCGAATAAAAACGTCACGTACTACATTGTGTGGGAGCGGGCTTGCTCGCGATGATATCGACACGGTTTGTCTGAAAGACCGCATTGCCTGAATCGCGAGCAAGCCCGCTCCCACATAAAGATGACCCGGTGTGGGTTAGTAAGCCCCGTTTCTTTCTATCACACTTAAAAGAAATACCATTTTGTGGCTTTCAGCGGTTTCTCCCAAGTATGAGTGAGGCGAGCCCTTGGCTCTTTTTACCCCTATATACTTATTGTTGTGAGTTTTTAGAGTGATCAGTATATGAGCTTGACTTAAGTTGTCAGCTGTAACGGCCGTATTGTTTTCATCAAGCAACGTGAAGGTAAGTGGGTGTTTTAGTGTCGGACTTCTCGCATAGAGTATATCCATATGGTTTTTGGCCAGCCGGTGCCGATCATACTGGCCGGCGTGTTTGATATGTATTTCATACCCTTTTACGGTATGCCGGAAATATAGTTTGAGTACCGTCTTGACCCCGCCTATGGCGTGGGCCTGAATCCCCACGGCTGCGGAGTCGTCTCTGGTCTGCGGCCGGCCGGTGAAGAAACCGCCGCTGGCAAATACGTCAGTGACTGTTACAGGCTGGCCGTGAAGCGTCCCTAATAGATGAAGGTTATGGTTCGGTACTTGTAAGGTGGCGATGAATGATTGTTGTGTATCGTTAGTCATTGTCTGAACTCTGTTGTTGGTGAAAAGCATAAAGTTCAGATTAGGTCGTTATCACCCATGGATATATGGCGATATGTTTCAAAATAACTGGGGCAATAAAAAGCCCGGCTCAAGAGCCGGGCTTTTTATTCAGCTATTTACACTTAGTTGCCGTATACCGGCAGCTTGGCGCAGATGGCTTTGACTTTTTCGCGAACGGCGTCGATAACGGCTTCGTTGTTGATATCAGCCAGGATGTCGCAGATCCAGTTAGCCAGTTCACGGCACTCTTCTACTTTGAAGCCGCGAGTGGTAACAGCCGGAGTACCGAAACGCAGACCCGAGGTCACGAACGGGGAGCGTGGATCGTTCGGCACGGAGTTTTTGTTCACGGTGATGAACGCTTTGCCCAGTGCGGCGTCAGCGTCTTTGCCGGAGATTTCCTGCTTGATCAGCGACAGCAGGAACAGGTGGTTTTCAGTACCGCCCGATACCACGTCAAAGCCGCGCTCGATAAACACCGATGCCATGGCTTGGGCGTTTTTCACGACTTGTTGCTGGTAAGCCTTGAACTCTGGTTGCAGAGCTTCTTTGAAGCACACGGCCTTGGCGGCGATGACGTGCTCCAGTGGGCCGCCTTGCGAACCCGGGAAGACAGCCGAGTTCAGCTTCTTCTCGATGTCGGCGTTGGCCTTGGCCAGGATCAGGCCGCCACGTGGACCGCGCAGGGTTTTGTGAGTGGTGGTGGTGACCACGTCAGCAAACGGAACCGGGTTAGGGTAAACGCCAGCCGCTACCAGACCGGCTACGTGAGCCATGTCGACGAACAGGTAGGCGCCAACCTTGTCAGCGATAGCGCGGAAACGCGGGAAGTCCAGGATCTGCGAGTAGGCAGAGAAACCGGCCACGATCATTTTTGGCTTGTGCTCAACGGCCAGACGCTCTACTTCGTCGTAGTCGATCAGGCCGTTGGCGTCGATGCCGTACTGGATGGCGTTGTACAGCTTGCCCGAGGACGAAACGCTGGCGCCGTGGGTCAGGTGACCGCCGTGTGCCAGGCTCATGCCCAGGATGGTGTCGCCAGCCGACAACAGGGCCAGGTAGACAGCGCTGTTGGCCTGGGAACCGGCGTGTGGCTGAACGTTGGCGTAATCGGCGCCGAACAGCTCTTTTGCACGGTCGATAGCCAGTTGCTCAACGACGTCGACGTATTCGCAGCCGCCGTAGTAGCGCTTACCCGGGTAGCCTTCGGCGTATTTGTTGGTCAGAACCGAGCCTTGAGCTTCCATGACCGCTGGGCTGGTGTAGTTTTCCGAAGCGATCAGCTCAATATGTTCTTCCTGGCGCTGAGCTTCTTGCTCCATGGCGGCAAAAAGGTCGGCGTCGAACTTGGCAAGTGTCAAATCACGGCTGAACATGGCGGTCCTCAGGGATCGGGGGGCAGAAAAGGAGGGCATTCTAACTCAATGGGTTTTATCTGGCATATGAATGCGATTCACGGTGATGAGAGGCAGGATTCACATGTGCAGTTCATCACTGGCCGCTTGCAGTTGCTTGACCAGTAGATGTGCTGGCATCGGGCGACCAAACAGATAGCCTTGCACTTCATCGCACCCATGCTCGCGCAAGAAATCCAACTGCTCCTGGGTCTCCACGCCTTCGGCGATGACGGCCAGGTTTAGGCTATGGGCCATTGCAATGATTGCACGGGCAATCTGCGCGTCCTGTTCGCCTGAGGGCAGGCCATCGACAAAGGTACGGTCGATTTTCAAGACATCGATCGGGAATTGCTTGAGGTAGTTGAGCGATGAATAACCGGTGCCAAAGTCGTCCACGGCAATGCTGAGGCCGAGGTTTTTCAGACTGGCCAGAATGTGCAGGGCTTCGCTGACTTCGCGCATCAGGATACTTTCGGTCAGCTCAAGCTCCAGGCAGGCAGGGGACAGGCCGGTCTCCTTGAGGATCGTGGCGATGCGCGTGCCCAGTTGGCCATCGGAAAACTGGCGCGCCGAGATGTTGACCGAGACTTTGGGCACGCGCACTTTGGCCTGGTGCCAGAGCTTGAGCTGGCGACAGGCCTCGGCCAGCACCCAGTCACCCACTTCGACCACCAGGCCCAGCTCTTCGAGTACCGGGATAAAGTCACCGGGCGGCACCAGTCCGCGCCTGGAGTGGTTCCAGCGCAGCAATGCTTCAACCCCGGTCAGCCGTTTGCCGTCGCCGCTGAATTGCGGCTGGTAAAAAAGGATGAACTCTTGCTGTTCAAGGGCGTGGCGCAGGTCGCTCTCAAGTTCCAGGCGCTCAAGGGCGCTGGCGTTCATGTCTGCCTGATAGAACTGGAAGTTGTTTTTGCCGCGCTCTTTGGCGTGGTACATCGCGGTGTCGGCGTTCTTCATCAACTGGCTGAGTTCGTTGCCGTCTTGCGGGCTCAAGGCAATGCCAATACTGGCGGTTACAAAGAACTCGCGACTTTCCAGTACAAAGGGTTTTACCAGGCTGGCAAGGATTTGCTCGGCCACGCTGATGGCCCGGTTCAAGGCCAGTTGACGGGTGGCTCGTGGTTGCAGGAGCAGGGTGAACTCGTCACCGCCCATACGCGCCACGGTGTCGTCGTCACCGACGCAGGCCAGCAAGCGGATGGCCATGTCCTTGAGCATTCGATCGCCTGCGGCGTGGCCCAGGGAATCATTGATCGGCTTGAAACGGTCGAGGTCGAGGAACATCAGCACAACCCACGACTTGTTGCGTTCGGCCTGTTGCAACGCAGTGTGCAGGCGATCCTGAAACAGCGTCCGGTTAGGCAGGTGCGTCAGGGCGTCGTAGTAAGCCAGGCGGTGAATTCGCTGTTCACTGGCTTTGCGCTCGCTGATGTCACTGAAGAAGCACACGTAGCTGGCCAGATCACCCTCGTCATCGAGCACGGCAGTGATGCCGACCCACGCCGGGTAGTGTTCGCCGTTGAGACGCTTGAGCCAGACTTCGCCCTCCCATGTGCCATTGACATGCAGTTGCTTGAGCACATAGGTCAGGTGCGCGCGTTGTTGGGCATCAACGGTCAACATGCTCGGCAATTGGTCCAGCACCTGGGCCACGGCGTAGCCGCTGACCCGGCTAAAGGCTTCGTTGGCCTGCACGATATAACCGGCGGGGTCGGTAATCAGGATGGCCGAGGTGGAGTGCTCAAACACCGTAGCGGCCATGCGCAGGTCTTTTTCAGCACGACGTTGCTGACTGATATCACGGCCAACGCCCAGAATGCCTTCGAAGCCATCGTTTTCATCCCACACCAGTACCAGCCGCAACTCGATGGGGACTTTATGCCCGTCAGCGCGCAAGCAGTCGAACAGGAACAACTGGGTTTGCACCTGGGCGCGCAGGGCTGAGAGTTGTCGAGGTGTGTGCAGGGCGGCGCGGATACGTTCGATCAGGCTGTAGATACCCTCCAGTTGTTGCGGGGTCGCGATAATTGACTGCCAGCCATTGTCGAACACCCATTGTGCGTCGTACCCCAGCACGGTCTGGATGGAGGGGCTGAGGTAGTTCATGCGCAACGTGCTGTCGGTGGAGAAAATCACGTCGCTGATGCTTTCGGCCAGCATCCGGTAGCGCTGCTCGCTGTCACGCAGTGACTCACTGGCTTCGATCTGGTCGGTGATGTCTTTGGCCACCCCGACAATGCGCGTGACTTGATCCCCGGTGTCACGGGCAAAGGCCTGCTCACGGATGTCAAAGCGCCGCCAGGTGCCTTGCTGATGACGAAAGCGCAACTGGCACTGCATCAAGTGCTTATAGCCATCTTCCCGTTGCTGCTGGCGCAGCTGGTGATAACGTTCGGCGTCATCCGGGTGCAGCAACAGTTCCCAGAAATATGCGCCCATTTCCTGAAGTTCGATGGCGCTGTAGCCCAGGGTCTGCCCAAGGTGATGGTTGCTGAATATGATCCGCTGGCTGATTACATTTTGCACATAGAGGTGGTCAGGTACGGTACGCACGACATCCGACCAGAAACTTTCGCGCTCTTGCAGGGACAATTCGATCAGCTTGCGGCTTGTGATGTCGCTGATGCTCAGGATGACCGCGTGATAGTCCTGAGGGTCTTCAGGCAGGCGCAGCACCAGCCACACATGTTGATCCCGGCCGCTGGCATCGCTCAGCTTTACTTCCAGTTCAAGTTGCTGCTGTTGATCCAGTACGGTTTCGACGATTTGATGGCCAATGGCCGAACTGGTTTGGGGGCAGCCGTTAATCAGCTTTAGCCAGGCACCGTCCCCGGATTCGACCTCCAGCAGCTGCATGGCGACCTGATTGACTTCAGTGATGCGCAGTTGCGCAAATAATTGACTACGAAGCTGGGGGTGGTCGCTTAGCCATTGCTTGAGGTCACTGCTGTCGTGGAGTTTTTCGCGCTCAAGAAACCCCGGCAAGCTGGACAGATCGAGCACGCACAGGGCAACCCCGGTGCCTTCGAAAATATCGTGATAACGGCGGCGGCCTTCATGCAGTTGGCGTTGGCGGCCGCGCATGTTGAGCAGCGCAATGATCGGCAGCAACGAAAAGAGCAAGCCGAGCAGGCATTTGACGATCAGTCCGGGCAGCAGTCGTTCAACCGCCTGGCGTTCATTGAACAGCCCGCGTAACTGCCAGTCGCTGTGATTGATGGGGCTCAGTTGTACGGTGTCGCTTTCATCCTGCTGGCTCAGGGTTGAGGCTGGCGAAATGGGGCTGTAGGCACGCTTCAGGACCTTGCGGGTTTTCACGTTTTCAATCAGCCATTGTGGCCGACTGCTGCTGGCGTTCTGGTGTGTCATGTTTTGCAGCAGTTCCGGGCTCATGCGCAGCAGCCAGTAACCACCGATATCGCCTGCGGGCTGGCGCAGCAACAAATAGAACATGCTGGCGTCAGCGTTATTGCTGAAGTAATAGCCGTCGGTACGTTTTCGCGAGGGGATCAGGCTTGCCCATTCAGCCAGGAATGCAGCGTCGGGGGTGGTGCCAGCGCTGTCGAACACGACCTGCCCGGCAGTGCTGAGCAAGACCAGGCTCTGGAGCGAGGGTACGTATTGATGCAGTTGATTGACCAGTGCCTGCTGTTGGCGCAGGGTTTTCGGCAGCGTATCGACAGGAAGCAGATTAAGGGCGGTTTCGGCCCGTACTTCCATGCTCAGGCTGATGTGGTCGGCCAGATCGGCACTGTAGTTGATGCTGTTTTGACGCTCTTGCTGGAGCGTTTCCTGGAACTGCTCAATCAACAACCAGAACAACATCGCCAGCAGCAACAGAACCAGAGTGGCCAATGCACTTTTCAACGTTCCGCGCACAGGCGTCCCAAGAAGTGGGTTGGACGCTTTATTCAGAGTGGGCGGCGTGACATTGGGCAACGTGTGATCCTGCAATTTGGCGGCATTGGCGCCAGGCCCCCTAAAGACGCCCAGAGGGCGCCTAGCATGCCTTGGGTTGTGGCAAAGTGCCAGCCCTCTGGTCTGCACTGGTTTGCCCTGTTCAGCGCATTCAGGTAGATTCGGGCGTCTACATTTATGCATTTTCTGCGAGCAGGCATTGATTTCGATCAGTCCCTGACTTTCTGCTATGGCCTGATCCGGGCATTGCTCGCACCTTATTCACTCGTCTCTGACCCTAGGTTCTCCATGGCTCAATACGTTTTCACCATGCATCGGCTGAGCAAAGTTGTTCCGCCGAAGCGGGAAATCCTGAAAAACATCTCCCTGTCGTTTTTCCCTGGCGCCAAGATTGGCGTACTCGGCTTGAACGGTTCGGGTAAATCCACCCTGTTGAAAATCATGGCGGGTGTCGATACCGAGTTCGACGGCGAAGCCCGTCCGATGCCCGACCTGAACATCGGTTACCTGCCGCAGGAACCGCAGCTGGATCCGAGCAAAACCGTGCGCGAAGTGGTTGAAGAAGCCGTGAGCGTCATCAAGGACGCTCAAGCGCGCCTGGATCAGGTTTACGCCGAATACGCAGACCCGGATGCCGATTTTGACAAGCTGGCTGCTGAACAGGCCAAGCTTGAGTCGATCCTGCAAGCGAGCGACGGTCACAACCTGGAGCGCCAGCTGGAAGTCGCTGCCGACGCCCTGCGTTTGCCAGCCTGGGATGCCAAGGTTGAGCACCTGTCGGGTGGTGAGAAGCGCCGTGTGGCCTTGTGCCGCCTGCTGCTGTCGGCCCCGGACATGCTGCTGCTCGACGAACCAACCAACCACCTGGATGCCGACTCTGTAGCCTGGCTTGAGCACTTCCTGCACGACTTCCCGGGTACCGTGGTTGCGATTACGCACGACCGTTACTTCCTGGATAACGTGGCGGGCTGGATCCTTGAGCTTGACCGTGGCGCGGGCATTCCTTACGAGGGCAACTATTCGGGTTGGCTTGAAGCCAAGTCCGATCGTCTGGCTGCCGAATCCAAGCAGCAGTCGGCCCATGAAAAGGCCATGAAAGACGAGCTGGAATGGGTCCGTAAAGGTGCCAAGGCGCGTCAGTCGAAGTCCAAGGCTCGTCTGCAGCGTTTCGAGGAACTGCAATCGCAGGAATTCCAGAAGCGCAGCGAGACCAACGAAATCTACATCCCGGCTGGTCCGCGCCTGGGTGACAAGGTTATCGAGTTCAAGAACGTGTCCAAGGGTTACGGCGATCGCGTGTTGATCGACAACCTGTCGTTCGCGATGCCTAAAGGCGCCATCGTTGGCGTGATCGGTGGTAACGGTGCCGGTAAGTCGACCTTGTTCCGCATGCTGATGGGCAAGGAACAGCCGGATTCGGGCAGCATCGAAGTCGGTGAAACCGTGCAACTGGCGTGCGTGGACCAGAGCCGTGACGATCTGGACGGCAGCAAGACGGTGTTCCAGGCGATTTCTGACGGTTCCGATGTGATCCGCATCGGTAACTATGAAATCCCGTCGCGTACCTATGTAGGTCGTTTCAACTTCAAAGGTGGCGATCAGCAGAAGTTCGTCAAGGACCTGTCCGGTGGTGAGCGTGGTCGCCTGCACCTGGCCCTGACCTTGAAAGAGGGCGCCAACGTGCTGCTGCTCGACGAACCGTCCAACGACCTTGACGTTGAGACGCTGCGTTCGCTCGAAGAAGCGCTGCTGGACTTCCCTGGCGCCGCCATTGTGATCTCTCACGATCGGTGGTTCCTTGACCGCGTTGCGACTCACATCCTGGCGTACGAAGACGACTCGCAAGCAATCTTCTTTGAAGGTAACTACACCGAGTACGAAGCTGATCGTAAAAAGCGCCTCGGCGAAGCGGCCACTCAGCCGCACCGTGTGCGTCACAAAAAACTGGCCCAGTAAGGCCGGTTTGCAAGAAAAGACGGAGCCCCTCGGGGCTCCGTTTTTTTTGCAGAGCAATACTGACCCTGTGGGAACAGAAGGTGGGTTTTTAGTGGTGCAAAAGTGAGTACAAGAAGCTTTTTTTTGGTGCGCAAAAGCCCGTGAAATCGGTTTAATTTATATAAATGCACCATTTAAATTCAGAACTGCGACATTTTGCGCTGTCGCGGTGCCACATGAATTGATAAAGTTCCGGTCAATCTCTGTTTAACGACAATAAATTTGCCGAGAATTAACCATGATCGAATCCGTCGACCAGTTCCTTGCCCGCCTGAAAAAACGTGACCCGGACCAGCCTGAATTCCACCAGGCAGTAGAAGAAGTCCTGCGCAGTTTGTGGCCGTTTCTTGAAGCCAATCCCCATTACCTCACTTCAGGCATTCTTGAGCGCATTTGTGAACCTGAGCGCGCGATCGTGTTCCGCGTATCCTGGGTTGATGATGAAGGCAAAGTGCGGGTTAACCGTGGTTTCCGTATCCAGATGAACAGCGCCATTGGCCCTTACAAGGGTGGTCTGCGGTTCCATCCGTCGGTGAACCTTGGCGTTCTGAAGTTCCTGGCGTTCGAACAAACCTTCAAGAACTCCCTGACCTCGTTGCCTATGGGCGGCGGCAAGGGCGGCTCTGACTTCAACCCCAAGGGCAAGAGCGACGCTGAAGTCATGCGTTTCTGTCAGGCCTTCATGAGCGAGCTGTACCGCCATATCGGTTCGGACGTTGACGTGCCGGCAGGCGATATCGGTGTAGGCGCCCGTGAAATCGGCTTTATGTTTGGCCAGTACAAGCGCCTGAGCAACCAGTTCACCTCGGTGCTGACCGGCAAGGGCATGAGCTACGGCGGCAGCCTGATCCGCCCTGAAGCCACCGGCTTTGGTTGTGTGTACTTCGCGCAGGAAATGCTCAAGCGCAGCGGCCAGCGTATCGATGGCAAGCGCGTAGCGATCTCTGGCTCCGGTAACGTGGCGCAGTATGCGGCGCGCAAAGTCATGGACCTGGGCGGCAAAGTGATCTCGTTGTCGGACTCCGAAGGCACGTTGTACTGCGAAGCCGGTTTGAGTGAGGAGCAGTGGGAAGCGCTGATGGAGCTCAAAAACGTCAAGCGCGGTCGTATCAGCGAATTGGCCGGGCAGTTTGGTCTGGAGTTTCTGGCGGGCCAGCATCCGTGGAGCCTGGCGTGCGACATCGCATTGCCATGCGCCACTCAGAACGAACTGGACGCTGAAGCGGCCCGTACACTGTTGAGCAATGGCTGTGTGTGCGTGGCAGAAGGCGCGAACATGCCGACTACCCTCGAAGCGGTCGATCTGTTTATCGAGGCCGGTATCTTGTTTGCACCGGGCAAGGCATCCAATGCCGGCGGCGTGGCGGTGAGCGGTCTGGAAATGTCGCAAAACGCCATGCGCCTGCTGTGGACGGCAGGAGAGGTCGACAGCAAACTGCATAACATCATGCAGTCGATCCACCATGCGTGCGTTCACTACGGCGAAGAAAACGGTCGGATCAACTACGTCAAAGGCGCGAACATTGCGGGCTTCGTGAAAGTCGCTGACGCGATGCTGGCCCAGGGCGTGGTGTAAGCCGGTTCCGTTCTTCTGTGGGAGCGGGCTTGCTCGCGATGCAAGCGACGCGGTGTATCAGTTGCATCACGTCGATCCAATCGCGAGCAAGCCCGCCCTACACGGTCTCTATCTAGTTGGCAAGCGCCTTGTGCTCAGCCAGTTCTTGCTCGATAAAGGCTGCAATCATGGCGCGGTAAACTTCTTCGGTGACGTTCGGGTTAGCGCCCAGTTCTGAGGCCAGCGCCCGGACTTTTGCAATCACCTGCTCAACCCGTTGCGGCGCCCTGACCGCATCGCTGTCTTTTTTGAACAGCGCCGCTTGCGATACGCAGGCACCCCGTTCGGCGATCAAGCCGACAATCTGGCGATCCAGCCCGTCGATTTTCTCGCGTACCTGTTCAAGGGAATCGTAGTTAACAGCCATGTCTTAAAACCTCCTTTCAGTAGTGATACCACTTCAACTCCAGCATCACTTCGTTGACGGGTGAGGTCAGCTTGCTGAACTCACGTTGTGCACTCAGTCGCAGGCCCAGATTGCGCGAAACTTCCCATTGCTGGTTCAGGCTGAGGCTGCGGCGGACTTCACCGTTGGTGAAGTAATCACCTTTGGCTTCAAGACTCAGGTTGCCCACCGGATTGCGCCAGAGAAGCCCTGTGTTAAACCCCGCTGCCGGTGAAACAAAGGCGGCGAAATCGTTGTTGTGCTCCACGCGCAGGGTGCCGAGGGCAAAGCCCAGCAGGTTTTCGCCCAACTGCCAGGTGCCGCCCGCGCCCCCATTGACGTGGCTGACCAGGCTTTCATCGCCATGCTTGCCCAGCACCCGTTCCAGCCCGCCGCCCACTTGCCAGGACCAGGGTTGCAGCAAGTCGTTACGCGGGGTCAGGGAGCGAATGTTGGCCAGGTCCAGTTGCTGAACTTGCCACTTGTTACCTTCGTACTGGCGCAGCTTGAGTTGCAGGATTTCAATCTGCGCGCCCAGCGGAAAGCCGGGCGCGTTGTCGTTCAAGTCGTGGTAAGCCATGCGCAGGCCGTACTCGGCAAAGGCCTTGTCGTCACGGCTACCGGCCCCCAGTTGCCAGGTGCGCGATTCGTGGCCGTTTTCGGGCAACTCGGGTTGTTCGACCTGCAGTTCAGGAGCTGGATTCTGGTTGATGGCGCGCAGCAGTTCGAAGCTGCGCTGGGAGCGGGCCGGGTCACGTTCGAGACCGTTTGCCCGGTAGCGTTCAAGACGATAAGCGGCGTCGATAATCAGCGCCTGGCGTTCTTTTGGCAGCGCCTTGAAGGTCGGGTTTTGCAACCGGGCCTGATCGGCGCTGATCTGCAGCACCCATTGCTGTTCCTCAGGATCGAGGGTTTTGGCGCGATCCAGCAGTTCACGTTCCCGGGAAGGGCGGTATTCGATACTTTCAACCAAGCCCGCTTCCTTGACCGCTTTGACGGTGTCGGTGGGGATCGCGGTCAGCGGGAACTGGGTGGTCAGTTGCAAGCCGGGACGTGCCACTTGCAACAACTCCAGCAGGCGATACGAACAGTTTTCGTCAAAGAAGAAATAGTCGAACTGGATCTGTTTGAGCTCCCACACATGCTCGACCATGCGCTGGGTTTCTTCGGGAGTCAGATTGAGTCGGTATTCCCACAGGTCACGGTTTTCGAGGCTGCGGTACTCGGAGAGCTTTTCCTGGTAGGGCACCAGCGCGAACAGGCCGGGATAGCCACCGGCCAACCCCTTCCAGGCATACAAAATGCTGTTGTCGGAACCCTCAATGTAGGCGCCGAAATTGATCGCGTAGCTGAGCAGGGCGGTCTTGTTGTTCTGCACATCGGCCTGGTCGATACGCAACAAGGTGTGGCCGAACATCGAGGACGGGCTGTTCAGGTAGGCCGCCGGGAAAATCATCACCGTGCTGTGCGGTGCAACGTCCTTGAACCATTGCGTGAACTCTGCGCATTCGGCCTTGGGCAGGTCGGTCAGGTTCAACTGGGCCTTGAGCCAGCGGGTGCGGGCCGGGTACACGCACTGCGGGTGTTTGTCCCCCAGGCTCAAGGGCGAATACAAGGCCTGGACGGTGGCACGCAGTTCGGCGTCCGGGTGATGGGCGCCGTCGGGGGCCAGAAAGAATTTGTCGTCGCTGACATAGCTGCGCCAGCCGCTCAACTTGCCGGCTTCATAGTGTCCCAGAGAGATCCAGAACGGGTCGTTGGCCAACTGCTGAATACGTTGATCGTCGATATGGGGTGCGGCATACAGCGGGGCGCAGGCACAGAGCGCCAGATAGGCAAGGCGTTTGAGCATGTTCGGCAACTGTTGTCAGACGAAGAGGGGTGACGCAGGAGAATACCCGCTCCCAGAGGAGCGGGCAGATCTCATTTACTACGCAGCAGTGGCGTATTTGGCCAGGCGGGCATCGCCTTTGAGGATAGCCAGGGTGTTGTTGTGAACATCTTCAGCCGTTACATCGGCCTTGCTGAAGATTTGCTGGAAGTGCTCGTGGGTGACGGCGGCAAAATGCGCGCGATCTTCAGGGGCGACGCCCAGTACCACCGCGTAGGTGGTCAGTGCTTCGCCATTGCCTTTGGCCATGTCTTCGGACAGTTCGTTGATCATGCCATTCATGGCAATCCACGATTTGCCGCCGTAGGTCAGGGCGTCCTTGGTCGTACAGCCGTTGGTGCCGGAGGTCATGCCGAAGGTGGCGTTACCGGACGTGCCGTTGGTGGTGGATGCCAGGAAGTGTGCAGGGGTGCCGCGCTGACCTTCAAACAGCATGTTGCCCCAACCGCAGTTCGGACCGCCCGGGGCTTGCGCCATGGCATTGAGGGAAACAACTGTAAAGAGAGTACCGAGAAGAATCCGTTTCATAAGCTTTGTTCTCTATATGTGTGCAACCAATGGACAAGGGTTTCTGGCCCTGAAGCGCCAGTACGAGCCGGTTATGCCTTCCAGCCGCGTAACAGCTTGGAGTCTAGGCACGATCGGCAGGTTCCGTGGTTTTTTGTAAAACAATCTCTGTTGATGCACATTTTTTGCCCGTAAATACGATGGGGTGAACTTTCCCGTGTTGTACGCCTTGCCAGTGATGTACAGCCAGCGCCAGAATGCTGCCATCTGCCCCGCCCGATGTAAGGAAGCCCGATGCCTGATTCTGTTGCCACCAGCTTGCGTCTAGCGCCTGATGCGCTAACCCGTCCTTTCTCTGCTGAACAGTTCAGCTTCTCGAATACCAATGATTTAGAACCTTTTCGCGGCATTCTCGGCCAGGAGCGTGCGGTCGAAGCCCTGCAGTTTGGCGTGGCCATGCCACGTCCGGGTTACAACGTATTTGTGATGGGCGAGCCGGGTACGGGCCGCTTCTCATTCGTCAAACGCTACCTCAAGGCCGAGGGCAAGCGCCTGAAGTCCCCGAGCGATTGGGTGTACGTCAATAATTTTGACGAGCCCCGTGAGCCACGTGCCCTGGAACTGCCTTCGAGCAGCGCGGGTGCATTTATTGCCGATATCAACCACCTGATCGACAACCTGCTGGCGACCTTTCCGGCGGTGTTTGAGCACCCGACGTATCAACAGCGCAAAAGCGCGATCGATCGGGGCTTCAATCAGCGGTACGACCGGGCGCTGGATGTGATCGAGCGGCTGGCGCTGGAAAAAGGCGTTGCGTTGTATCGCGACAGCAGCAACGTGGCCTTCACGCCGATGAGTGATGGCAAGGCGCTGGATGAGGCCGAGTTTTCGCAATTGCCTGAGGTTGAGCGAGAGCGCTTCCATGAGGATATTTCCGGACTGGAAGAGCGGCTGAACGAAGAACTGGCCAGCCTGCCGCAATGGAAGCGCGAGTCGAACAATCAGCTGCGCCAACTGAACGAAGAAACCATCACCCTGGCGTTGCAGCCGTTGCTGTCGCCGTTGTCGCAGAAGTACGCCGAAAATGGTGCGGTCTGCGGTTATCTGCAAGCCATGCAGGTGTACTTGCTGAAAACCGTGGTCGAGCAATTGGTCGACGACAGCAAGACCGACGCCCAGGCCCGCAAGTTGCTCGAAGAGCAGTACCTGCCCAGCCTGGTGGTAGGCCAGCCGCTGAGCGGTGGTGCGCCGGTAGTGTTTGAGCCGCACCCCACGTATGACAACCTGTTCGGTCGTATTGAGTACAGCACTGACCAGGGCGCGCTTTACACCACGTACCGGCAGTTGCGCCCGGGCGCGCTGCATCGTGCCAACGGTGGGTTTTTGATTCTTGAAGCCGAGAAAATGCTCAGTGAGCCCTTTGTGTGGGATGCCCTGAAGCGTGCCCTGCAATCGCGCAAGTTGAAGATGGAGTCCCCGCTGGGCGAGATGGGCCGTCTGGCGACCGTCACCCTCAATCCGCAAGTCATTCCCTTGCAGGTCAAGGTCGTGATCATTGGTGCCCGCCAGCTGTATTACACGCTGCAGGACCTTGATCCGGACTTCCAGGAGATGTTCCGGGTGCTGGTGGACTTCGACGAAGACATCCCGATGGTCGATGAAAGCCTTGAGCAGTTCGCTCAGTTGCTGACCACCCGGACTTCAGAAGAAGGCATGGCGCCGCTGACCGCCGATGCGGTAGCGCGTCTGGCGACCTACAGCGCACGCCTGGCCGAGCATCAGGGTCGTTTGTCGGCGCGTATCGGTGATCTGTTCCAGCTGGTCAGCGAGGCGGATTTCATTCGTCACCTGGCGGGCGATGAGATGACCGATGCCGGCCATATCGAGCGTGCGCTCAAGGCCAAGGCCACGCGTACCGGTCGAGTGTCGGCGCGCATTCTTGATGACATGCTGGCAGGGATAATTCTCATCGACACCGATGGCGCGGCCGTGGGCAAGTGCAACGGCCTGACCGTGCTGGAAGTCGGCGACTCGGCCTTTGGTGTACCTGCGCGGATATCCGCCACGGTGTATCCGGGTGGCAGCGGTATCGTCGATATCGAGCGTGAAGTTAACCTGGGTCAGCCGATTCACTCCAAGGGCGTGATGATTTTGACCGGGTACCTGGGCAGCCGTTATGCACAGGAATTCCCGCTGGCGATTTCAGCCAGTATCGCGCTGGAACAGTCCTACGGTTATGTCGATGGCGACAGTGCCTCGCTGGGTGAGGCCTGTACGTTGATTTCGGCGCTGTCCAAAACGCCACTCAAACAGTGTTTTGCCATCACCGGTTCCATCAACCAGTTTGGTGAAGTGCAGGCGGTGGGCGGGGTCAACGAGAAGATCGAGGGCTTCTTCCGACTCTGTGAAGCGCGGGGGCTTACAGGCGAGCAGGGGGCAATTATCCCGCAGGCCAACGTGGCGACCCTGATGCTGGATGAGAAGGTGCTGCAGGCGGTGCGTGATGGCAAGTTCCACGTGTATGCGGTGCGTCAGGCCGATGAAGCGTTGAGCCTGTTGGTGGGTGAGCCTGCCGGTGAGCCGGATGAAGAGGGCCAGTTCCCTGAAGGCAGCGTCAATGCGCGCGTGGTAGAGCGGTTGCGGGTGATCGCTGAAATGATCAACGACGACGACCTCAAGGAGGCCGAGAAAGAGTTGCTGGCTGAGGCCCTGGCAGCAAAGAAACCGGCCTGACCCCCTGAAAGATGTCATGTGTGGGGGCGGGCTTGCTCGCGATCCAATCGCGAGCAAGCCCGCTCCCACAAATCACCGATACCAATCGAATAAGCCGTTGGTCATTGGCGACTTTTCTTATGCGCTTTTTCTTCTATTCTCAGGGCATGGACTCCACTGTCGTCACCGGACGATGCAGCCCGTAGTGTGCGGCTGAAGACAGGATCTATCGAGGGTCGCCGCCATGTCGCGCAACCTTTGCCTTACTCGCCAATGCTTGGGCCTGGTGACTCGTATTGAATGCAGCATTCGACCGCTGGCAGGCAATAACGGGATGTGGACGCTTCTCTTTGCTGCAGGTCTGGCAGGTGAGCAGCCCTCTACAATCAAGGCGCAAGGCCCGTTCCCAGGGCCTTTCGTGGCCGAAACCATTCTTGAATCAATCGTTGAAAGCCTGACGCTGCACGGTTATCGGCTCGCGGACGATCCGCAGATCTGGTGCCTGCATGTGCAGGCCCAGTTGCGTCAGATCAATGGCGGGCGCTGCAGCGCGTCCCACTAAAACGGCGGTTTTATTGGGGTGTGCTGGCTGGCGCAGCTTTGTCGAGTTTGACTTCAAACCCATATTCGACAGGGTTCAGGGTTGTGCGTGCATAGCTTTCAAGTTGAGTCGGCTGACCATAAAAGTAATGCACGTCGAACACTGGCGGGCCATCTGGCTCGGCGCTATGGCTGACAGCTAACACTTCCTTCAGGTAGTTACCCGTGCCGTCTTTTGCATAAAAGCGCCAGGCTTCTTCCGGGAACAATTTTTGATCAACGATCAGGGTATTGCCTTTGAGCTCAAGGCCTTTGGGCAGGTGGGCGACATCCAGTACCTGCTTGTCTATGTCCGCGATAAACAGCGGGATTGAGCCAACCGCATAGGCCGGTGTTTCGGGGAACAGGTTCAGGTCGTAGGTGATGACACCCGCGTTGGGGTCCACATCAAAGGCTTCGATGGGCAGTTCGAGCGGCTCGCTGCGGTTGCCATTTTCATCTTCGGCAAAGAAGGTCACGGGTGCGTCGGATTTTTGCGGGAGCGCCCCGAGCATTTCGTCGTTGAAGGTGGCCGGGTGGCTGAACTCAAGGGTTGCCGCGCTGGCATCGTCCACTGACTGGCTGATCACCACGCTCTTTTCCAGTTGCTCCGGGTCAAGGGTGGCGTTCTTGAGGTAGTTGGCGGCCTGGTCGTCATACACCACAACGTTGATCGGGAGCGCCTGAATCTCTTTGCCCACCACGTTTTTGTCGAGCTTGAGCACTGGCAGGTCGAGGGATTTGCGGGTGACATTGGCCGTGGAGAAATCGAGCACGTTGATATCGACACTCTCTACCGTGCCGTTGAAGTACACCTTGCTGTAGTGGTGAGGGTGCTTTTGCTCAAAGGCTTGTTGCTCGTTATCCAGTTGCTGCTCAAAAGCCTCGCTCCAGGCGGTTTGCTTGAGCATTTCGGCCAGTTGCTGCTGATAAAAGGCCAGTTGTTCGGCGTTTTCGTTAATCGAACCCGAGCGCGACAGAAACTGTCCGGAGTGGTCGCGGGCCTGGATGATCAGCGGGTTGAGCGGGGTATCTCGTACCTGTTCTGCCAGCGGGGCGCTGTTGACGATATCCACTTCGGCATAGTTTTGACCCAGCGTCAGCAGGGTCACGCTGATTGTGCCGTCGGTACGGGTTTTGCCCACATCCTTGGCATTCAGGTTGAAGTTGACCACCTTGCCTGGCGCGATCACTTCCACTTTGCCATGCAGGATCAGGGGTTGAGGCTGTCGAGTGTTCTCGACCTCAAGCCCGTCAATGTAGGGGTAAGTGACGGTCAGGTCGTCCGGGTTGCTCAGGTTGGCGCTGGAGGGGCTTAGCTGGATGCCTGGATCGGTTTCAGACCACTCGGGAGCAAAGGGCACCACCTGCTTGTTGCTCAGGGTCACGGACTGCCATTCCAGCGCGTGGGGGAACGGGAATTCGGACGCGCTATTGAGCGGGAACGGGAAGACGGGTTCCAGGTCCGTCAAGTAATCGGAGCTGGAGTTTTTACGCAGCACAAACAGACCGTTGATATAGGTATCGCTTAACGCCTGGCTGCTGGGGTAGTGCTTGAGCAGTGCAAGGTCGTCCGTGGCGTATTCGGTCTCGATGGGTTTGTCTTGAAGCTTGAGGCGCGCACGCTCCAGCAACAGCAAAGAACCGCCCAGGTCGGCGATTGCATCTTTGAGCTGTTGATCCTTGATGGTGTCCAGGCTCTGTTCAAACGCAGCACTGCGTTCTTCCAGAGTGGCCTGCTGGTGTTCGTCGTCAGGCGAGCAGCCGGCAATGGCGAGCACAGCCATCGAAAACCCAAAACAGGCCAAGGGAAATCGCAGATCCATGGTTCGGTTTTCCTGTCCGTAAACAATGCTTGAGAGGAGGACACTAGCAGAAAATGTTTTTACAGGCTGTTTCGAAGCCTTTAACTATGCGGTTTTCTCACTGATATACTCGCGCCCATTTTTTTAATTCCTGTGAGATTCAATGGAACGCTTTATCGAAAACGCAATGTACGCCTCGCGCTGGATTCTGGCGCCTATTTACTTCGGGCTCTCGCTGGGTCTGTTGGCTTTGGCGTTGAAGTTCTTTCAGGAAGTGTTTCACGTAATCCCCAACGTGTTCGCGTTAAGTGAGTCGGATTTGATCCTGGTCATTTTGTCGCTGATCGACATGGCGCTGGTGGGCGGCCTGTTGGTGATGGTGATGATTTCCGGCTACGAGAACTTCGTCTCGCAACTGGATATCGACGACCACAAGGAGAAACTCAGCTGGCTGGGCACCATGGACTCAACCTCGCTGAAGATGAAAGTGGCAGCGTCGATCGTGGCGATCTCCTCGATTCACCTGCTGCGAGTGTTCATGGATGCGCGCAATATCGAGACCGAGTACCTGATGTGGTACGTGATCATTCATATGACCTTTGTGGTATCGGCCTTTGCGATGGGCTATCTGGATAAATTGACCAAACACTGACCCCAAGCCTGTGTGCGCACACGAACCCGGGCTGCGAAGGCTTTGGGGGCTGTGGTAGTCTGCTGGCCCTTTTTTGGTTCCGGGTGTTCGGGGGCTGCGGTTAACGTGGCATTTTCCGGGCACCCCCACAGCGGAGCAGTGTTATGTCCGAAGTAAATCTGTCGACCGACGAAACTCGTGTTAGCTATGGCATTGGCCGTCAGCTGGGCGACCAACTGCGCGACAACCCGCCACCGGGCATCAGCCTGGATGCAATCCTGGCTGGCCTGACTGACGCTTTCGCGGGCAAGGAAAGCCGTGTAGGTCAGGAAGAAATGTCGGCCAGCTTCAAAGTGATCCGCGAGATCATGCAAGCTGAAGCGGCTGCCAAGGCAGAAGCTGCTGCAGGCGAAGGCAAGGCATTTCTGGCTGAAAACGCCAAGAAAGACGGCATCACCACCCTGGCTTCCGGCTTGCAATTTGAAGTTGTGACTGCAGGTGAAGGCGCCAAGCCATCCCGTGAAGACACTGTACGTGTTCACTACCACGGCACCCTGATCGACGGCACTGTGTTTGACAGCTCCTACGATCGTGGTCAGCCAGCTGAGTTTCCGGTTGGCGGCGTGATTGCCGGTTGGACTGAAGCCCTGCAACTGATGAACGCCGGCAGCAAATGGCGCATCTACGTGCCGAGCGAACTGGCTTACGGCGCCCAAGGCGTTGGCAGCATTGCTCCGCACAGCGTGCTGGTATTCGACGTTGAGCTGCTGGACGTTCTGTAAGAACCCGGTGCTTTAACGTTGGCTGCGGGTTTGCTGGCAAACCCGCAGCTGCACCGGCCACGTCATATGTGTATTTTGGCGTGGTGCTGATGAGTGTCAGTCGTGCCGCAAGGGCGCAATGCCCGGGCGTAGCAAAATAGAAACAAATTGCGCACCAGCTCCTTGAGCACTACCGGTTCGCTTGAGTTGAGCCCGCTGAAATCCAGGTCGCCCTGGTCCTGCAGTTCGTTCAGCGCTTCTTCTTCCAGTACCGCACAGACTTCCCCGGTTTCCCGATGCAGGATTCGCAGATAGGGGTGTGGACGGTCCAGCCAGGCATCAATTAAATAAGTCATGGTCGTCATCTCCTTGATGAATACCAATGAGAATAATTCTTATTCAATTAATAGCAAGTGCCTATTGGCGGATTTATCGTCTTTGTGCGTTAGAGCTGCTGCGGATCAAGGTTGCTGGCTTTTTGATATTGCGCGGGAGTGTTGCGAGGGAAGTTGCACCTTCCTGCGCTAAACGCAGGAAGGAAAGCAACTGGATCAGACTTTACGCACGAACTCGGATTTGAGTTTCATGGGGCCGATACCGTCGATCTTGCAATCGATATCGTGGTCGCCATCGCACAGGCGAATGTTTTTGACCTTGGTGCCCACTTTGACCACCAGGGACGTGCCCTTGATTTTCAGGTCCTTGATGACGGTGATGGTGTCGCCGTCGGTCAGTACAGTGCCTGCGGAGTCCTTGTAGACTTTTTCATCGCTGGCTTCTTCCGCTACGCCATTGGCAGACCACTCATGGGCGCATTCCGGGCAGATCAGCTGGGCGCCGTCTTCGTAGGTGTATTCGGAATTGCATTTTGGGCAGGGCGGCAACGTGCTCACTAAAGCTCCTTAAGAGTCAGGATGGCTAAAAGGCGCGCATTATATAGGGTTTTAGTGCGGGGCGGGGAATGGCGGGGCAGATTGACCGTGTGGGAGCGAGCAAGCCCGCTCCCACAGGCAGTCAGTGCGTGCGCGCTACTGCAAATTCGCTCAGCTCAACCAGTGCGTCGCGGTATTCGCTTGGCGGCAGGGCTTGAAGGCAAACAATTGCGCGGGCTACGTAGTCACGAGCCAGTTGAGCGGTGTACTCCAGCGAGCCGGAGGCCTCAACGGCGGCACGAATGCTCTCCAGGTCTTCAATGCCACCTTTCTGGATGGCCTTGCGCACCAGGGCTGCCTGTTCAGGTGTGCCTTCGCGCATGGTGTAGATCAGTGGCAGTGTCGGCTTGCCTTCGGCCAGATCGTCACCGACGTTCTTGCCCAGGGTTTCGGCGTCGCCGCGGTAGTCGAGCAGGTCATCCACCAACTGGAACGCTACGCCCAGGTGATCGCCAAAGGTTCGCAACGCTTCGCTTTGTTCTGGCGTGGCACCGGCCAGTGCTGCGGCACTGTGGGTCGAAGCCTCGAAGAGCATCGCGGTTTTGCCGCGAATGACTTCCATATAGGTTTCTTCAGTGGTGCTGGCATCGCGCACTTTGGACAACTGCAACACTTCGCCTTCGGCAATGATGCGGGTGGCTTGCGACAGGATTTTCATCACTGGCATCGAGCCCAGCTCAACCATCATTTCGAAGGAGCGCGAATAGAGGAAGTCGCCAACCAGAACGCTGGGCGCGTTGCCCCACGTTGCATTGGCTGTTTTGCGTCCACGGCGCATGCCCGACATGTCGACCACGTCGTCGTGCAGCAGGGTGGCGGTGTGCAGGAACTCGATGGTCGCGGCCAGCAGGCGCATATCGTCGCCTTCGCGGCCAAGGGCCTTGCCGCACAGCAGCACTAATAAAGGACGCAGGCGTTTGCCGCCGGCTGAAGTAATGTAGTCGCCGATTTTTGAGACCAGCGGTACGCGTGAAGTCAGCTGCTTCTTGATGATGCCATCGACGGCGCTAAAATCGTCCGCCACCGCGCGGTAGAAAGCTTGGGGTTGCATCAGCGACAGGTGCTCCAGAAGGGTTGCGCGGCATGCTAGGTCGGGGGGCTGGGCCTGTCAAGGCGCGATAGACGGCCTCTTGCAACCCCGGCATGGCTTGCGTACAATCGCGCACCCTGAACTTCCTGGGCAGCACCTGCCTTACGCAATTGCACTTGGGCCGTTCCAGCCCCATGCAGCCATGCCAGCCAATACCTTTACCTATAAAGCGCTGGGTGAGCAGGATTATCGGAGAAATACCATGTCGTACGCAGTAATCGTTACTGGTGGCAAGCAATACAAAGTAGCTCCAGGTGAATACCTGAAGATCGAAAAACTGGAAATCGCTACCGGCGAATCCGTAACTTTTGATCGCGTTCTGTTGGTCGCCAATGGCGATGACGTGAACATCGGCGCTCCAGTTGTTCCTGGCGCCACTGTTGTTGCTGAAGTGATCTCCCAAGGTCGTCACGATAAAATCCGCATCATCAAGTTCCGTCGTCGTAAGCACCACATGAAGCGTATGGGCCACCGCCAGTGGTACACCGAGATCAAAATCACCGGTATTCAGGCTTAATTTCAGCCTAATTCCTCACTAGGAGAATTGACTCATGGCACACAAAAAAGCTGGTGGTAGTACCCGTAACGGTCGCGACTCAGAAGCCAAACGCCTTGGCGTGAAGATGTATGGCGGCCAGGCTATCATTCCGGGCAACATCATCGTGCGTCAGCGCGGCACCCAATTCCACGCTGGCTACGGCGTTGGTATGGGCAAAGATCACACCCTGTTCGCGAAAGTGGAAGGCGTGATCAAGTTCCAGGTTAAAGGCGCCTTCGGTCGTCGCTATGTAAGCATCGTTCCGAAGACTGCAGTCGTCGCGGCGTAATAGCTTGGTAGCTGGAAGAGCCCTGTCTTGCGACGGGGCTTTTTCGTTTGTGGGGTGAGTCTCTTGCAAAACTGTTTGTATGGGCTGCTGGCGCTGGATTTTACGGTCGTTGATTGAGGTCGCTGCGCTCATTTTTGCAAGAGTCTTATGTCTTGGTTTTTATCGGCTCGTCCTGATGACGAGAGGCGTGTTTTGTTATGAAGTTTGTTGATGAAGTATCGATCAAAGTAAAAGCAGGCGACGGTGGTAACGGTTGCATGAGCTTCCGTCGTGAGAAATTCATCGAAAACGGTGGTCCGAACGGTGGTGATGGTGGTGACGGCGGCTCGATCTACATGATCGCCGACGAAAACCTCAACACCCTGGTTGATTACCGCTACACCCGTCACTTCGATGCCCAGCGCGGCTCGAACGGCGGCAGTGCAGATTGCACGGGTCGCAAGGGTGAGGATCTGGAGCTGCGTGTTCCGGTCGGCACCACGGTGATCGATGCGGGTACTCAGGAAATCATCGGCGACCTGACCAAGGCCGGCCAGCGTTTGCTGGTGGTTCATGGTGGTTGGCACGGTCTGGGCAACACCCGTTTCAAATCCAGTACCAACCGGGCTCCACGCCAGACCACTCCGGGTAAGCCGGGTGAGCAGCGTGACCTGAAACTGGAGCTGAAAGTGCTGGCTGACGTTGGTCTGCTGGGCTTGCCGAATGCCGGTAAAAGTACCTTTATTCGTTCGGTGTCTGCGGCCAAGCCAAAGGTGGCGGATTATCCGTTCACCACGTTGGTGCCAAACCTGGGTGTGGTCAGCGTGGATCGCTGGAAGAGCTTTGTGATTGCCGATATTCCCGGCTTGATCGAAGGTGCTTCTGATGGTGCGGGCCTGGGGATTCGCTTCCTCAAGCACTTGGCGCGTACCCGTCTGTTGCTGCACCTCGTCGACATGGCGCCGGTTGAAGGCAGTGAAAGCGCTGCTGATACCGCAGAAGTCATCGTCAACGAGCTGACCAAGTTCAGCCCGTCTCTGGCTGAGCGTGATCGTTGGTTGGTCTTGAACAAGTGCGATTCGTTGCCGCAAGACGAGCATGATGCGCGTGTTAAAGAAGTGGTCGATCGTCTGGAATGGACGGGTCCGGTTTACGTGATTTCGGCCATCGCCAAAATCGGTACCGACAAGCTGTGCCACGACATCATGCGTTATCTGGAAGATCGTGCTGACCGTCTGGCCAATGACCCGGCCTACAAGGAAGAGTTGGCTGAGCTTGATCAGCGCATCGAAGATGAGGCGCGTGCGCAGTTGCAAGCGCTGGATGACAAGCGTGCCCTGCGCCGCAGCGGCGTGAAGAGTGTCCACGACATCGGCGACGATGACTGGGATGAAGAAGACGTTGAAGACGATGATGGTCCTGAAATCATTTACGTCCGCGACTGATTCGTTGCAGTAAACTACAGCGCCGCTCAATGAGCGGCGTTTTAGCATCTACGAGTTGGTAATCAAAAATAATTCCATGGGTAGCGCTCGGTCGCGCTGCTCTCAGGCATAGGTTGGATGATGATGCGGAGCAAGGTGACGGGTGCGCAGCGCTGGGTGGTCAAGATCGGCAGCGCGTTGCTGACAGCGGATGGCAAAGGCCTGGATCGCGTAGCGATGGGGGTTTGGGTCGAGCAGATGGTGGCGTTGCACGAGGCTGGCGTTGAGCTGGTGCTAGTGTCTTCGGGTGCGGTTGCGGCCGGTATGAGTCGATTGGGCTGGACGGTGCGACCGAGTGCCATGCACGAACTGCAGGCGGCTGCGGCCATTGGTCAGATGGGTCTGGTGCAGGCCTGGGAGTCGAGCTTTGCCGAGCACTCCCGGCATACTGCACAAATCTTGCTGACCCATGACGATCTGTCTGATCGCAAGCGTTACCTCAACGCCCGCAGTACCTTGCGTGCGCTGGTGGAGTTGGGCGTGATCCCGGTCATCAATGAAAATGACACGGTGGTCACGGACGAAATCCGCTTTGGCGACAACGATACGCTGGCGGCGCTGGTGGCCAATCTGGTCGAGGCGGACCTGCTGGTGATTCTGACCGATCGCGACGGCATGTTTGATGCCGATCCGCGCAATAACCCTGATGCAAAAATGATTTACGAGGCCCGTGCCGATGACCCTGCGCTGGATGCAGTGGCGGGCGGTACGGGTGGTGCGCTGGGTCGTGGCGGCATGCAGACAAAGTTGCGTGCAGCGCGTCTGGCGGCCCGTTCGGGTGCGTATACCATCATCGTGGGTGGGCGTCTGGAGCGTGTGCTGGATCGTCTGAAGGCTGGCGAGCGCCTGGGTACGTTGCTGTCTCCTGAGCGTGGCCTGCTGGCAGCGCGCAAGCAGTGGCTGGCCGGGCACTTGCAGACCCGCGGCACGCTGGTGCTGGATGAGGGGGCTGTCGCGGCCTTGTCCAAGGGCAATAAAAGCTTGTTGCCGGTAGGGGTCAAGGCGGTTCAGGGCGGTTTCCGTCGTGGAGAAATGGTGGTGTGTGTGGCGCCGGACGGGCGAGAAATTGCCCGTGGCCTGGCTAACTACAGCGCTGCGGAAGCGCAAAAAATTATTGGGCAGTCATCGGATGCGATTGTCGGCTTGCTGGGTTATATGGCGGAGCCAGAGCTGGTTCATCGCGATAACCTGATCCTGGTTTGAATGTGAGGTGTGGCATGCGCTTGATTGGCGGTTTGTTGGGGTTGATGTTGGCGATGCCATTGCTGGCGTCGGCTGAAGAAATTGGCACGGTGTCGACGGTATTCAAATTTGTCGGGCCGAACGATCGCATTGTGGTCGAGGCGTTCGATGATCCGAAGGTCGATGGCGTGACCTGCTACTTGTCTCGTGCCAAGACGGGTGGCATGAAGGGCGGGCTGGGTTTGGCTGAGGATCGCGCCGAAGCTTCGATTGCGTGCCGTCAGACCGGTCCGATCAGCTTCAAGGGTGAGCTCAAGGATGGTGAAGAGGTGTTCAAGGAGCGCACTTCGCTGGTGTTCAAGACCATGCAGGTGGTGCGTTTCCTCGACAAGAAGCGCAATACGCTGGTGTATCTGGTGTACAGCGATCGCCTGATCGAAGGCAGCCCGCAGAACGCGGTGACGGCGATTCCTATCTTGCCGTGGGCGCACGAGTAACGGGTCTCAATTAAAAAAGCTGCGGTTATCGCAGCTTTTTTTTGCCCATTTTTTACTGTGTTGGTGCTTTGACGCTTTGACGTTTTTGTAGTTGCTGACGAGCGTTGTGTTCAGAAGGGGGGCAAATCACAGGCAATAAAAAACCGACCCTGAGGTCGGTTTTTTAAAAAGCTTATCGCTTAAGCGGCGGTCGCAAGGTTCAAAGCCTTGACGTGGCCATTCAGGCGGCTCTTATGGCGAGCAGCTTTGTTCTTGTGGATGATACCTTTATCGGCCATACGGTCGATAACAGGAACAGCCAGAACATAAGCAGCTTGCGCTTTAGCAGCGTCTTTTGCGTCGATGGCCTTAACTACATTCTTGATGTAGGTACGAACCATGGAACGCAGGCTGGCGTTGTGGCTGCGACGCTTCTCAGCCTGTTTTGCACGTTTTTTGGCGGAAGGTGTGTTGGCCACCGTCGAGCTCCTCGAAAGACTTTTGGGAAATAACAAACAAAATAGGCCGCGAATCATGCCGATGACGAGAACTCTTGTCAAGGGCGTTTGATGCGATCCGCTGAGTGGTGGATCGAGGCAGACGGGATATTTATTTCCGGCGCTTGACCTGTAAACTCGCGAGCTTGGCTCTGTGCTGTTGCGGCGCGCAGTATCGCATAAGTGGGCGCTTTGTTCGCCTGCTCTTTCTCTATAGGCAAAAACTCTTTCAATGAACCTGCTCAAGTCGTTGGCTGCCGTCAGCTCAATCACCATGATTTCCAGGGTTCTGGGCTTCATTCGCGACACGATCATTGCGCGTGCCTTTGGTGCCGGGATGGCCACGGATGCGTTCTTTATTGCCTTCAAACTGCCTAATTTGCTGCGCAGGATTTTCGCTGAGGGTGCTTTTTCCCAGGCTTTTGTGCCGATTCTGGCGGAATACAAGAGCCAGAAAGGCGAGGAGGCGGCCCGTACATTTGTCGCGTATGTCGCCGGGCTTTTAACCCTGGCACTGGCCATTGTTACCGTACTGGGCATGGTCGCTGCTCCCTGGGTCATCTGGGCAACCGCCCCGGGCTTTGCCACGACCCCGGAAAAATTCGAGCTGACCAGTGACATGCTGCGGGTCACGTTCCCTTATATATTGCTGATCTCGCTGTCATCGCTGGCGGGGGCGATCCTCAATACCTGGAACCGATTTGCAGTGCCGGCCTTCGTGCCGACCCTGCTCAACGTCAGCATGATCATTTTTGCGCTGTTCCTGACGCCGTATTTCGATCCGCCGATTATGGCGCTGGGTTGGGCGGTGCTGGTCGGCGGCCTGGCCCAGCTGCTGTTCCAGCTGCCCCATCTGAAGAAAATCGGCATGCTGGTGCTGCCGCGCCTCAACCTGCGTGACACCGGCGTCTGGCGGGTGATGAAGCACATGGTGCCGGCCATTATCGGTGTCTCGGTCAGCCAGATTTCGCTGATCATCAATACGATATTCGCGTCTTTCCTTGTTGCGGGCTCCGTGTCCTGGATGTACTACGCAGACCGCCTGATGGAGTTGCCGTCAGGAGTGCTGGGCGTGGCGCTCGGGACGATCCTGTTGCCGACCCTGTCCAAAACCTACGCCAATAAAGATCGCCAGGAATATTCGCGGATTCTCGACTGGGGATTGCGCCTGTGCTTTGTATTGGTGCTGCCGTGCTCGTTGGCGCTGGCCATTTTGTCCGAGCCGCTCACCGTTTCGCTGTTCCAGTACGGTCAGTTCACCGCCTTTGATGCGGCCATGACCCAGCGTGCATTGATCGCGTATTCGCTTGGGTTGCTCGGGATTATCATGATCAAGGTCCTGGCACCGGGTTTTTATGCGCAACAAAACATTCGAACGCCGGTGAAAATTGCGATTTTTACCCTGGTGGTGACGCAGTTGCTCAACCTGGTATTTATTGGGCCTTTGCAGCACGCCGGTTTGGCGTTGGCCATTAGCGTGGGTGCCTGTATCAATGCCGGTTTGCTGTTCTGGCAGTTGCGTCGCCAAAAGTTGTTTGTCGCGCAACCGGGCTGGACCAAATACCTGTTCAAGCTGGTGTTGGCGGTGCTGGTGATGTCCGGGGTATTACTGGGCTTGATGCATCTGATGCCAGCCTGGGATCACGGCAATATGCTGGAACGGTTTATCCGTCTGGGCGGGTTGGTCATCGCGGGCGTGCTGGCTTATTTCGGCATGCTGCTGCTGTTGGGCCTGCGTTTGAAAGATTTCGCACGCAAGTCTCTTATGTAAGGTAATTGCAGGTCAGACGTCGATTTTGTCGAATTGACCTGATTTGCCGTGCGCTGTTGCCTGTCGTACCGGGCTGGGTGTGGTTATAATCGACCACTTTATGAGCAAGAAGCGCGTTATGCAGCTGGTTCTAGGCCTTCACAATCTGCGGCCCCAGCATCGGGGCTGCGTCGCCACTATTGGCAACTTTGACGGTGTACACCGTGGTCACCAGGCTATCCTGGGTCGGCTGCGTGAGCGTGCGCTGGAGTTGGGCGTGCCCAGCTGCGTGGTGATTTTTGAACCGCAGCCGCGCGAGTTCTTCAATCCAGATACGGCTCCGGCACGTCTGGCCCGGTTGCGCGACAAGCTGCAACTGCTGGCCGACGCCGGGGTTGACCGGGTGCTGTGCCTGGCGTTTAACCAGCGTCTGTGCAAGCTCAGTGCTGCCGAGTTCGTCGATACCATTCTGGTCGATGGCCTGGGTGTGCAGCACCTGGAGGTCGGTGACGACTTCCGTTTTGGCTGCGACCGGGTTGGCGACTTCGACTTTTTGCAGCAGGCCGGCCAGATGCAGGGCTTTACCGTCGAGGCGGCGCAAACGGTCGAGCTCGATGGTGTGCGAATCAGCAGCACCAAGGTACGTGATGCCTTGGCTGATGCAGACTTCTCCCTCGCAGAGCGTTTGCTGGGACGCCCTTTTCAAATTACTGGCAGGGTATTGCACGGGCAAAAACTGGCGCGCCAATTGGGTACGCCGACCGCCAATATTCAGCTCAAACGTCGCCGTGTTCCGTTGACCGGGGTTTACCTGGCCAGCGTCGACATCGATGGCAAGACCTGGCCCGGCGTCGCCAACATTGGCGTCAGGCCAACCGTAGCAGGGGATGGCAGCGCCCATCTTGAAGTACATCTATTGGATTATGCCGGTGACTTGTATGGCCGGCGCCTGACCGTGGCATTCCACCACAAGCTGCGTGATGAGCAGCGTTTCGCCTCCCTGGAGGCGCTCAAGACGGCAATCAATGCGGACGTCGCCGCCGCCCGAGCCTATTGGCTGGGTCAACCGCTTAAAAAGAGCCTGAAATGACCGACTACAAAGCCACGCTAAACCTCCCGGACACCGCCTTCCCAATGAAGGCCGGCCTGCCACAGCGCGAACCGCAAATTTTGCAGCGCTGGGACAGCATTGGCCTGTACGGGAAGTTGCGCGAGATTGGCAAGGATCGTCCGAAGTTCGTACTTCACGACGGTCCTCCATACGCCAACGGCACGATTCACATCGGTCATGCGCTGAACAAGATCCTGAAAGACATGATCATCCGCTCCAAGACCCTGTCGGGTTTTGACGCGCCGTACGTGCCGGGCTGGGACTGTCACGGTTTGCCGATTGAGCACAAGGTTGAAGTGACCCACGGTAAAAACCTGCCTGCGGATAAAACCCGCGAGCTGTGCCGTGCCTACGCGACCGAGCAGATCGAGGGTCAGAAAGCCGAGTTCATCCGCTTGGGTGTTCTGGGTGACTTCGCCAACCCTTACAAAACCATGGACTTCAAAAACGAAGCCGGTGAAATCCGTGCCCTGGCCGAAATCGTCAAGGGCGGATTCGTGTTCAAAGGCCTCAAGCCTGTGAACTGGTGTTTTGATTGCGGTTCGGCCCTGGCTGAAGCGGAAGTCGAGTACCAGGACAAAAAGTCCGCGGCCATCGACGTTGCCTTCCCGGTTGCCGATGAAGCCAAGCTGGCCGAGGCCTTTGGCCTGGCAGCCCTGAGCAAGCCGACAGCGATCGTGATCTGGACCACTACCCCGTGGACCATTCCGGCCAACCAGGCGCTCAACGTACACCCGGAATTCACCTACGCGCTGGTCGACGTGGGCGACAAGCTGCTGGTACTGGCTGAGGAGCTGGTCGAGTCCTGCCTGGCGCGCTACAACCTGCAAGGTTCGGTCATCGCGACCACAACCGGTGCAGCGCTGGAGCTGATCAACTTCCGTCACCCGTTCTATGATCGCCTGTCGCCAGTTTACCTGGCCGAGTACGTTGAACTGGGCGCTGGCACGGGCGTGGTTCACTCCGCCCCGGCTTACGGCGTAGACGACTTCGTGACCTGCAAAGCCTATGGCATGGTCAACGATGACATCATCAACCCAGTTCAAAGCAACGGCGTGTATGTGCCATCGCTGGAGTTCTTCGGTGGCCAGTTCATCTGGAAGGCCAACCAGAACATCATCGACAAGCTGATCGAAGCCGGTGCGCTGATGTTCACCGAAACCATCAGCCACAGCTACATGCACTGCTGGCGCCACAAGACTCCGCTGATCTACCGCGCGACTGCGCAGTGGTTTATCGGTATGGACAAGCAGCCGACGACCGGCGACACCTTGCGTACCCGTGCGATCAAGGCCATCGAAGACACCCAGTTCGTTCCGGCATGGGGTCAGGCTCGTCTGCACTCGATGATTGCCAATCGTCCTGACTGGTGCATCTCGCGTCAGCGCAACTGGGGCGTGCCGATCCCGTTCTTCCTGAACAAGGAAAGCGGTGAGCTGCACCCACGTACCGTCGAAATGATGGAAGAAGTGGCCAAGCGCGTTGAGCTCGAAGGCATCGAAGCCTGGTTCAAGATGGACGCTGCCGAGTTGCTGGGCGACGAAGCGCCGTTGTACGACAAAATCACCGATACGCTGGACGTGTGGTTCGACTCGGGCACTACGCATTGGCACGTTCTGCGCGGTTCGCACCCGATGGGTCACGAGACCGGCCCGCGTGCCGACTTGTACCTCGAAGGTTCCGACCAGCACCGTGGCTGGTTCCACTCCTCGTTGCTGACCGGTTGCGCCATCGACAACCACGCGCCGTACCGTGAACTGCTGACCCACGGCTTCACCGTGGACGAGGCTGGTCGCAAGATGTCCAAGTCCTTGGGCAACGTGATTGCACCGCAAAAGGTCAACGACACCCTGGGCGCCGACATCATGCGCCTGTGGGTTGCCTCGACAGATTACTCGGGTGAAATCGCGGTTTCCGACCAGATCCTGCAGCGCAGTGCTGACGCCTACCGCCGTATCCGCAACACCGCACGCTTCCTGCTGTCGAACCTGACCGGCTTCAATCCGGCTACCGACATCCTGCCTGCCGAAGAAATGCTGGCACTGGACCGTTGGGCCGTGGACCGCGCGTTGCTGCTGCAGCGTGAGCTTGAGCTGCATTACGGCGAGTACCGCTTCTGGAACGTCTACTCCAAAGTGCACAACTTCTGTGTGCAGGAGCTGGGCGGTTTCTACCTCGACATCATCAAGGACCGCCAGTACACCACGGGTGCCGACAGCAAGGCCCGTCGTTCGTGCCAGACCGCGCTGTTCCACATCTCCGAAGCGCTGGTGCGCTGGATCGCGCCGATCCTGTCGTTCACCGCAGACGAGCTGTGGCAATACCTGCCGGGCGAGCGTAACGAGTCCGTCATGCTCAACACCTGGTACGAAGGCCTGACTGAATTGCCGGAAGGCGCCGAGCTGGGTCGCGCCTACTGGGAACGGATCATGGCGGTCAAGGTTGCGGTCAACAAGGAAATGGAAAACCTGCGTGCAGCCAAGGCCATTGGCGGCAACTTGCAGGCTGAAGTGACCTTGTTTGCCGAAGATGAGCTGGCAGCTGACTTGTCCAGACTGAGCAACGAACTGCGCTTTGTACTGATCACTTCCACCGCCAGCGTTGCACCTTTTGTGCAAGCTCCAGCGGATGCCGTGGTGACCGAAGTCGCCGGTCTCAAACTCAAAGTGGTCAAGTCCGCCCACGCCAAGTGCGCCCGTTGCTGGCACTGCCGTGAAGACGTCGGCGTGAACCCGGAGCATCCGGAAATCTGCGGTCGTTGCGTCGACAACATCAGCGGCGCCGGCGAGGTACGTCACTATGCCTAACACCAGCACTACCGGGCGCTTCGGGCGCCTGGGCTGGCTCTGGTTGACCTTGTTGGTCCTGGTCATTGACCTGACCACCAAGGTCTACTTCGACAACTCGCTGCAGATGTATCAGCAGATTGTAGTGATCCCTGATCTCTTTAGCTGGACCCTGGCCTACAACACCGGCGCGGCTTTCAGCTTTCTGGCTGACAGTGCCGGCTGGCAGCGTTGGCTGTTTGCGCTGATTGCAGTCGTGGTCAGTGGCGTGCTGGTTGTCTGGCTCAAGCGTCTGGGGCGCAATGACACCTGGTTGGCCATTGCCCTTGCCCTGATTCTGGGTGGCGCATTGGGTAACCTCTATGACCGGATTGTTTATGGTCATGTGGTCGATTTCATTCTGGTGCATTGGCAAAATCGCTGGTACTTCCCTGCGTTCAACTTCGCCGACAGTGCGATTTGCGTAGGTGCCGTGATGCTGGCGCTGGATATGTTCAAAAGTAAAAAGTCCGGAGAACCCGCTCATGACTGAACAGCGTATTGGTCAGAACACGCAGGTCACTCTGCATTTCGCATTGCGCCTGGAAACAGGCGACACCGTTGACAGCACCTTCGACAAAGCCCCGGCTACTTTCAAGGTGGGAGATGGCAGCCTGCTGCCTGGTTTTGAGGCCGCGTTGTTCGGTTTCAAGGCGGGTGACAAGCGCACGCTGGAAATCCTTCCGGAAAACGCTTTCGGCCAGCCCAACCCGCAAAATGTGCAGGTTATTCCACGTTCGCAGTTCAAGGACATGGAGCTGTCGGAAGGCTTGCTGGTGATTTTCAACGACGCGGCCAACACCGAGCTTCCGGGTGTGGTCAAAACCTTTGATGACGAGCAAGTCACCATCGATTTCAATCACCCGCTGGCAGGCAAGACCCTGACCTTCGACGTGGAAATCAAAGACGTTAAAGCGCTGTAATTCAGTGCCCGGCTGCGGCCGGGCCTGATTGGCATTATTTTTCTGCGCGTCTCACGAGGCCTAGCATGCATATCAAACTCGCCAACCCCCGTGGCTTCTGCGCTGGGGTGGACCGTGCGATTGAAATCGTCAATCGCGCACTGGAAGTATTCGGTCCGCCTATCTATGTTCGCCACGAAGTGGTGCACAACAAATTTGTCGTCGAAGACCTGCGCTCCCGTGGCGCGATTTTCGTCGAAGAGCTGGACCAGGTGCCGGATAACGTCATCGTGATCTTCAGTGCCCACGGGGTTTCCCAGGCCGTGCGTGCTGAGGCTGCGGGCCGTGGTCTGAAAGTATTTGATGCAACTTGCCCGCTGGTCACCAAGGTGCATATCGAGGTCGCGCGCTATAGCCGTGACGGTCGCGAATGCATCCTGATCGGCCACGCGGGTCACCCGGAAGTCGAAGGCACCATGGGTCAGTACGATGCCATTAATGGCGGCGCGATCTATCTGGTCGAAGACGAAAAAGACGTCGCCAATCTGCAGGTCAGGAACCCGGAAAAGTTGGCGTTTGTGACCCAGACCACCTTGTCGATGGACGACACCAGTCGTGTGATCGATGCCCTTCGTGCGCGCTTCCCGGCCATTGGCGGGCCGCGCAAGGATGATATCTGCTACGCCACGCAAAACCGTCAGGATGCGGTCAAGCAACTGGCCGATGAGTGTGATGTCGTATTGGTAGTGGGCAGCCCGAACAGCTCCAACTCCAACCGCTTGCGCGAACTGGCTGAACGCATGCAGACCCCGGCCTACCTGATCGACGGTGCCGAAGATCTGCAAAAAAGCTGGTTCGACGGCGTGCAAAGCATTGGTATTACCGCTGGTGCTTCTGCACCTGAAGTGCTGGTGCGTGGCGTGATCCAGCAGCTTCACGCCTGGGGCGCTACCGGTGCCGATGAGTTGGCTGGCCGCGAAGAGAATGTCACGTTCTCCATGCCCAAAGAGCTGCGGGTTCGCGCCATTACTTGATCCATCGCGCATAACGCCTGTGCAGCCTGATCGCTGCGCAGGCTGATGCGCCCGCTTTTTGCCAGCACCACCTGATAGTGGCTCTGCGCAGTCCTTGCCTGACAAACATGCAGCGTTCCTGCCTGAAAAGCACCTTTGCTCAGCAGTGGCTCCCCCAGCGGACTAAATCGCACATAGTGTTTGACCGGCGTATTGCCCGCAATCGGTATGCGTCCACTGCCTTGTGTCTCGACCAGGACCGGGTTGCTCCTGTCGAGATGTCCCTGGCCACTCACGTCCAGAATGGTCCTCCAGCCTTGGCTCCAGTCCTCATTCACTGCATGAACCACCACATATTGATGGCGTAGCAATGCTTCAGTGCGAGCGTTGCGCAGGCTGCTGGCTAGCTGTTCGGCAGTGACCTGGCGACGCTGGCCCTCTGTGAGCGCGCTATAGGCCGGGCTGGCAAATCGGGCGGTGATCGCCACGATCATCAGCGACAGCAGTACCGAGGTCAGGCTCATACCGCGTTGATACACAGTGGCCTCCTTGGGTGGTTGTGGTGTGCTTTCTCGGTATAGCTGATCCGGTATCTGCTGATGCCCGGCAATGGTTTCATCATGTTTGTGTTTCTTGTATGAGTTATGGCTTACGAAGTCAGGCGAAAAAATCTGTCTGCCTTTCCAGATTGCGTCTTACCTGTAAGGCCCGAGAGTGAGGCTAGGCTTTTGTCTGGGCGACACAGGGCGTGTCGTCGACCCCAACGACACGGAAGACACAGATGCCTCGGTTACATAAGAAACGCCAAGCCGGAATGACTTTGATCGAAGTGCTGATCGCATTGCTGATTCTGTTTATCAGCCTGCTAGGCAGCGCCGGTATGCAGCTCAATGCCCTGAAGCACACTGCCAGTGCGTTAGTGAGTACCCAGGACAGTTTTATTGCTTACAGCAGGCTGGACCAGATCCGCGCTGAATCAGGCGCTGATTACCCGATTTCGCGGCTGAATCAAATCAACCTGATTGTTGGCGATACGATCGCCGCAGCATCGTGAGCAGTACACGCTCGGGTTTTGGCCTGATCGAACTGATGGTGGCGCTGGCGCTGGGCTTGCTGGTGGTGTTGGGGCTGACGCAGGTGTTCTTGGGTGCTCGTGAAACTTACCTGACTCAGCGCTCATCGGCGCAGATGCAAGAAGATGCCCGTTATGTACTGAGCAAGCTGGCCCAGGAAATCCGTATGGCAGGCATGTTCGGTTGCCTTTCGACTGATCGCATTGTTGATGCTCCCTCGCAGTTTCAAACGCCTGTCACCTGGCAGGATGCGTCGCTTTCCATGATCAGCGCAGACATAGGGCTGCAGGCGGCCCGGCCGGACTGGACGGTGGTGTCTGACTGCACAACCTCTGCCAAAGCCTACCCCGGTGCGCGATTATCTTTAGCTCCTGGCGAAACTGGATTCCCTGTACGTGAGTTGTTTTACCGCTTTGAAAATGGGCAGTTGAAGGTTGGCCCCAATAAAGCAGTGCTGCTCGACAATGTTGCTGCGTTTAACGTGAGTTTTGGCGTGGCCGGTTCGACGGGCACGCAGTCGGTGCTGCGCTATGAAGATCGTCCGAGTAAAACTTCCAGCATCCGCAGTGTGCGTATCGGGCTGACATTGCGTGACCCAGGGGGACGAGTCAGGGATCAGGCCTATCAGCTGGTTGTCGCTTTGCGCAATCGGCTGGCTTGGGGCGGTTTCCCTTGAGCGCCCAGCGCGGCATGGCGCTTTTGGCCAGTCTGGTATTCATGTTGTTGCTTGGCGTAATCGGTATGGCCTCTATGGCCAGTGCGGCACGGCAGGAAAAAATGGCTGCAGGCGTCCAGCACCTCAATCACTCATTCCAGGCAGCGGAGGCGGCACTACGTAGCGGTGAATCCTGGCTTGAAAGTGAATGGAGTGCAGTGTCGGGATGTGCTTCGCCAGTAACGTGCAGCCCGCCAATCGAGGCGCGGACTCAGGCTTTGCCTGCCACCGATCCGATGTCAGGGGTGCGCTGGGTCAGCGTTGCTGACGGGTTGTATGGCGTTCAGAGCCTCGGGCAGAGCGTTGCACCAGCCCACCTTCCAGCCGCTACCGTCACTCATTTGTACCGAGTGACCGGAATTGGTTTGCGCGGACAGTCGCGCACTGTACTGGAAAGTATTTATGCGCGTTATCAAGGTGCAGAAGAGGCGGCGCCCCATCGTTTTCGCAGGGTCGTGTGGCGACAGCTGCAATAGGGAATTCGCAATGCATGGACATGGAGCAGGTTTTACCCTGATCGAATTGATGATCGTAGTAGTGATCATCGGTATCCTTGGAGGGTTCGCTTATCCGTTGTACAGCGACTATGTGAAGCGAGCGTATCGCTCCCAAATCATCGTCCTGCTGTCGGAGCAGGCCCAGCGTCTTGAACGTATTTATACAAAAAACGCGGTATACAGCGGCGGGCATGAACTCAGCTCAGGTAATCAGTACTACGACATTACGTCCGAACTCACAGATCACTCTTTCTTGCTGACGGCGACACCAAAAAAAGGCTCGGCAATGGCAGGCGATCAATGTGGGCACTTTACGCTGGCCCACACCGGTCTTGCAGGGATTGCCCAGGCAGCCCCTGAGGTGACTGCGCAGCAGTGTTGGGGGCGTTAACGATTAATTATGAATGACGGGCTGGATCTATAAATGGCTAGGCAGCAACGGGTGGTGATTGTCGGGGGCGGAGTGATCGGCCTGCTGACTGCGTTTAATCTGGCCGCCGATGTAGAGCAGGTCATTGTGCTGGAGCGTGGCGGTGTAGGGCAGGAATCATCATGGGCGGGCGGGGGTATTGTTTCGCCGCTTTATCCGTGGCGCTACAACTGTGCCGTTACGGCGCTGGCTCACTGGTCACAAGATTTTTACCCGCAACTGGCCAAGCGTCTGTTTGCCTCGACGGGCATCGATCCCGAAGTGCACACCACCGGCCTGTATTGGCTGGATCTTGAGGATCAAGCCCAGGCGCTGGAATGGGCCCGGCGTGAGGGGCGGCCACTTTCAGCTGTGGATATGTCGGCGGTTGACGACGCTGTACCGGTGCTTGGTGGCGGTTTTTCTCGCGCAATTTACATGTCAGATGTGGCCAATGTGCGTAACCCGCGGCTGGTGAAGTCGCTCAAGGCGGCCCTGCAGGCAATGCCCAATGTCACGATCCACGAGCAATGCGAAGTGCTGGGGTTTATCCGCGAAGGCGATAAAGTTGCGGGTGTGAACACGGCTCAGGGTGAAATTCGCGGCGATCAGCTGGTGTTGTCGGCGGGTGCATGGAGCGGTGAATTGTTGAGCGGGCTGGGGCTTGAACTGCCTGTAGAGCCGGTCAAGGGCCAGATGATCCTGTACAAGTGCGCGCCCGACTTTTTGTCGTGCATGGTGTTGGCAAAAGGGCGCTATGCCATTCCGCGTCGCGACGGCCATATATTGATCGGTAGTACGCTGGAGCATGAGGGGTTTGATAAAACTCCTACGCAGACTGCTCTTGATAGCTTGAAAGCCTCGGCGGTCGAGCTTATTCCTGCACTGGCTGATGCCGAAGTAGTAGGGCATTGGGCGGGCTTGCGCCCGGGTTCGCCGGAAGGCATTCCCTATATTGGGCGTGTTTCGGGTTTTGACGGGTTGTGGCTCAACTGCGGGCATTATCGCAACGGGTTGGTTCTGGCTCCGGCTTCCTGCCAGTTATTTGCAGATTTGTTGCTGGGGCGTGAGCCGATCATCGATCCGGCACCCTATGCGCCAGAGGGGCGGATTTAAACATCCCTGCCTGCAATCATATTTGTGGGAGCGGGCTTGCTCGCGATGGCGTCAGCGCGATACACATGACAATCCGGGCAATCAGTATCGCAGGCAAGCCAGTTCCCACAAGAGCCAGCTAGTTGCTGGCACAGGTGCAGGGCGGCTTCTTGAAAATCAATCGCGTGTTTTTGGCCCTTGCTCCAGATGGTTCTGGGTGCAATACCATTCCTGCTGCTGGCTCAGTGCGCGATCCCGTGGCAGATGCACGCCACAGTGGGCGCATCGCACCATAGGCAGGACGCCTGGATCGACCGGCTTTTTAGTCTCGGCCAGATTGGCTTTGTATTTGCGCCAGAGCCACACACCAGCAGCAATCAGAGCAGCCCAGATCAGTAAACGAAGCATGGTTATTCGCTATTCGAGAAAAGAGGCCTCAGTTTAGCCAAGGACTTGGCAGGCGCACAGCGCCAAATCGAACATAAAAAAAGAGCCCCGAAGGGCTCTTTTTTTTGGCACCGAACAATCAGTCGAACAGGCCAAGGGTCATGTAGCTGAACCACGAGCGGCTTTTACCTTCCGCTTCAGGCTCTGGTATTACCTCACCATCGGCATCTTTAGGCTTCAGTTCGGCCGGAATTGCATCCTTGGCGTCCTGATATTGCTTCTGGATGTCCATGTTTGCACGGGTTTCACCCGGTGGCAGCGGTGTGCTGGACTCGATCAGGCCCAGGGTTGCCTTGCTCAGCCAGGAGCGGCTGTCCGACTCGGAAGTCTGCGGCACAAACTGACCGTCAACCAGGCTTGGGTGATCAGGGTAGTTGGCTTTGAGCACTTCAAGGCTGGTGCTGGCCAGTTGGTCAAGGTGCATGCGCTGGTAGGACTCGACCATCACCGCCAGGCCGTCACCGACCGAAGGGGTTTCCTGGAAGTTTTCGACCACGTAGCGACCACGGTTGGCTGAAGCTACATAAGCCTGACGAGTCAGGTAGTAATCAGCTACGTGGATTTCATACGCTGCCAGAAGGTTGCGCAGGTAAATCATGCGCTGCTTGGCATCAGGTGCGTAACGGCTGTTCGGGAAGCGGCTGGTGAGCTGTGCGAACTCATTGTAGGAGTCGCGCGCAGCGCCAGGATCGCGTTTGGTCATGTCCAGCGGCAGGAAGCGCGCCAGCAGGCCCACATCCTGGTCAAACGAGGTCAGGCCTTTAAGGTAATAGGCATAATCAACGTTGGGGTGCTGTGGATGCAGGCGGATAAAGCGTTCGGCAGCAGACTTGGCAGCTTCGGGCTCAGAGTTCTTGTAGTAGGCATAAATCAGTTCAAGCTGGGCCTGATCGGCGTAGCGCCCGAACGGGTAGCGTGACTCCAGGGCCTTGAGTTTGGCGGTAGCACTGGTATAGCTGTGGTTGTCCAGGTCGGCCTGTGCCTGCTGGTACAGCTCGACTTCGCTGAGGTTTTCGTCAACTACTTCTTTAGTCGACGAGCAAGCGGCAGTCAGTGCGAGGATGGCGATCAGCAGCAGGTGTCTCACTTGCATGGCGGCTTGCGTCCCTATGACGGCCGCTGTCTTGGGCGGGTCCGTCCTGTTATGATGAGCGCCCCGTGAAAAGCCTCGGGGCAAAAGACGCCGTATTTAACCACAAGCGCGCAGCCGAAACCAAAGGCTTGGCGCGGTCCTGATGAGCATGTCCGAGAAAATTCAACTTCGCGAAGAGGTGCCGTCCGAACTGGGTGGCCAACGCCTCGATCAAGTCGCCGCACAATTATTCGCTGAGCACTCGCGCTCGCGCCTTTCCGCCTGGATCAAAGACGGCCGCCTTACTGTGGACGGAGCCGTCATACGCCCCCGTGACATTGTTCACGGCGGTTGCATCCTGGAGCTGACTGCAGAGCAGGAAGCACAGGGTGAGTGGATCGCTGAAGACATCCCCCTGGATATCGTCTACGAAGACGATGACATCCTGGTCATCAACAAGCCTGCGGGCCTGGTGGTGCACCCGGCTGCAGGGCATGCCAGTGGTACTTTGCTCAATGCCTTGCTGCATCACGTACCGGACATTATCAATGTGCCGCGTGCGGGGATCGTGCATCGCCTGGACAAGGACACCACGGGTCTGATGGTGGTCGCCAAGACCATTCAGGCGCAGACGCAGCTGGTTACTCAGTTGCAGAGCCGCAGTGTCAGCCGGATCTATGAGTGCATTGTTATTGGTGTCGTTACTGCCGGGGGCAAGATCGATGCGCCCATCGGCCGTCACGGCCAGCAGCGCCAGCGCATGGCGGTAATGGAAGGTGGCAAGCAGGCGGTCAGTCATTACCGTGTGCTTGAGCGTTTCCGTTCCCACACCCATGTACGGGTCAAGCTGGAAACCGGGCGTACGCACCAGATTCGGGTGCATATGTCCCACATCAACTTCCCGTTGGTCGGAGATCCTGCCTACGGCGGTCGTTTCCGCATTCCGCCGTCGGCCAGTGTGACGATGGTTGAATCGCTCAAAACCTTCCCGCGTCAGGCGCTCCATGCCCGTTTCCTGGAGCTGGATCATCCGACGACCGGTAAGCGCATGAGTTGGGAATCGCCACTGCCGGACGACTTTGTCTGGTTGTTGACGTTGCTCAAGCAAGACCGTGAGGCATTCGTCGGGTGAACACCTTCCTGATTCCTGACTGGCCAGCGCCGGCGGGCATCAGGGCCTGTGTGACTACCCGCGCGGGCGGCGCCAGTCTGGCGCCGTTCGACAGCTTCAACCTGGGCGATCATGTGGGCGACGACCCTGTCGCCGTTGCGCATAACCGCCAGCGCCTTACCCATATTTTTGACGTACAGCCCGCTTGGCTTAGCCAGGTTCACGGGGTTGTGGTCGCACCTGCAAACCCCGATCTGATTGTCGAGGCCGACGCGAGCTGGACGGCAACGCCCGGTATTGCCTGTACGGCGATGACGGCGGACTGCCTGCCTGCGCTGTTTTGCGATCGTGCCGGTACTCGCGTTGCGGCCGCCCATGCCGGTTGGCGCGGATTGGCGGCAGGCGTGCTTGAAGCAGCGGCACAAAGCCTCAATGTTGAGCCGCAGGAGATTCTTGTGTGGCTCGGGCCGGCCATTGGCCCCAAGGCATTTGAGGTGGGGGCAGAGGTGCGGGAAGTCTTTGTGAAAGACATGCTCCATGCCGATGCCGCCTTTGTGCCCAGCGTCAATGACGGTCGCTACATGGCCGACATCTACGAGCTGGCCCGTTTGCGTTTGGCCCGCTTCGGCATCTCTGCTGTATACGGTGGCGGTTTTTGTACCGTGACCGATCCGCGTTTTTTCTCCTATCGGCGCAGTCCCAAAACTGGCCGCTTCGCCTCACTGGTCTGGATCGAAAAGACCGTCTAGCTGACTTGCGTCATTTCTCTACGGCTTGAAACTTCCGTAATCGCCCGCATCTACTATGGTATCTGGCAGGTTTCTTCATTCAGGAGTTTCCATCCCTCCGGCCTGCTCATAAGGAAGGTGACGAATGCGTATAGATAGATTAACTAGCAAGTTGCAGTTGGCCTTGTCCGATGCTCAATCCTTGGCCGTTGGCCTTGATCATCCGGCCATAGAGCCTGCGCACTTGATGCAGGCATTGCTGGAACAGCAGGGCGGCTCGATCAAGCCATTGCTGATGCAAGTCGGTTTTGATGTAAACAGCCTGCGCAAAGAGCTGACTAAAGAGCTCGATCAGCTGCCAAAAATCCAGAACCCTACTGGCGACGTGAATATGTCGCAGGATCTGGCGCGTCTGTTGAATCAGGCTGACCGTCTGGCGCAACAAAAAGGCGATCAGTACATCACCAGTGAAATGGTGTTGCTGGCTGCGATGGACGACAACAGCAAGCTGGGCAAATTGTTGCTGGGGCAGGGCGTGACCAAAAAGGCCCTGGAAAACGCCATCAACAACCTGCGTGGCGGCGAAGCGGTCAATGACCCGAACGTTGAAGAGTCGCGTCAGGCACTGGACAAGTACACCGTCGACCTGACCAAGCGTGCCGAAGACGGCAAGCTCGACCCGGTCATCGGTCGTGACGATGAAATTCGTCGCACCATTCAGGTCCTGCAGCGCCGTACCAAAAATAACCCGGTACTGATCGGTGAGCCTGGTGTAGGTAAAACCGCGATTGCCGAGGGGCTGGCACAACGCATCATTAACGGCGAAGTGCCTGATGGCCTCAAAGGCAAACGCCTGCTGTCCCTGGATATCGGTGCGCTGATTGCCGGTGCCAAGTTCCGCGGTGAGTTCGAAGAGCGCCTCAAAGCGGTGCTGAACGAGCTGTCCAAACAGGAAGGCCAGGTCATTCTGTTTATTGACGAGCTGCACGTGATGGTCGGTGCCGGCAAGGGCGAGGGTGCAATGGACGCGGGCAACATGCTCAAGCCTGCGTTGGCCCGTGGTGAGTTGCACTGTGTAGGTGCCACCACGCTCAACGAGTACCGTCAATACATCGAGAAGGACGCAGCGCTTGAGCGTCGCTTCCAGAAAGTACTGGTGGACGAACCGAGCGAAGAAGACACCATTGCGATCCTGCGTGGCCTGAAAGAGCGTTATGAGGTTCACCACAAAGTGGCGATTACCGACGGCGCAATCATTGCCGCGGTCAAGCTCAGCCATCGCTACATCACGGATCGTCAGTTGCCTGACAAGGCCATTGACCTGATGGATGAGGCGGCCAGCCGTATCCGCATGGAGATCGACTCCAAGCCTGAGGTACTGGACCGTCTGGAGCGTCGCTTGATTCAGCTCAAGGTTGAAGCTCAGGCGCTGAAGAAAGAAGAAGACGAGGCGGCCAAAAAACGCCTCGAGAAATTGCAGGAAGAAATCGAGCGTCACGAGCGCGAGTATTCGGACCTGGAAGAAATCTGGACCTCGGAAAAAGCCGAAGTGCAGGGCTCTGCCCAGATCCAGCAGAAGATCGAGCAAGCGCGCCAGGAGCTTGAAGTGGCACGGCGCAGCGGCAACCTCAACCGCATGGCTGAGTTGCAGTACGGGATCATTCCCGATCTGGAGCGCAGTCTGCAGATGGTCGACGAGCACAGCAGCAAAACTGAAAACCAGTTGCTGCGCAGCAAAGTGACCGAAGAGGAAATCGCTGAAGTGGTCTCGAAGTGGACGGGTATCCCTGTCTCCAAGATGCTCGAAGGCGAACGCGACAAGCTGATGAAGATGGAAAGCTTGCTGCATGAACGTGTGATTGGTCAGGACGAAGCCGTTGTGGCGGTGTCCAACGCGGTACGCCGTTCCCGTGCAGGCTTGAGTGACCCGAACCGCCCAAGCGGCTCGTTCATGTTCCTTGGCCCGACCGGTGTGGGTAAAACCGAGTTGTGCAAGGCGCTGGCCGAGTTCCTCTTTGATACAGAAGAGGCAATGGTGCGGATCGACATGTCGGAGTTCATGGAGAAACATTCCGTGGCTCGACTGATTGGTGCACCACCAGGCTATGTGGGTTACGAAGAAGGCGGTTACTTGACCGAAGCCGTACGGCGCAAGCCTTACTCGGTGATCCTGCTGGACGAAGTCGAGAAGGCTCATCCGGACGTGTTCAACGTGTTGCTGCAAGTGCTTGAAGACGGTCGTCTGACTGACAGTCATGGTCGCACCGTAGACTTCCGCAATACGGTGATCGTGATGACTTCCAACCTGGGCTCTGCACAGATCCAGGAACTGGTAGGCGATCGCGAAGCACAACGTGCTGCGGTGATGGATGCGGTAAGTACCCACTTCCGTCCTGAGTTTGTAAACCGGATCGACGAAGTGGTGATCTTCGAGCCTCTGGCTCGTGATCAGATTGCCGGCATCGCTGATATCCAGTTGGGTCGTCTGCGTGGTCGTCTGGCCGAGCGCGACCTGAGCCTTGAGTTGAATCAGGAGGCTCTGGATAAACTGATTGCGGTAGGTTACGACCCTGTGTATGGCGCACGCCCTCTGAAACGTGCAATCCAGCGCTGGATCGAGAACCCTCTGGCACAGCTGATTCTTTCGGGTCAGTTCTTGCCGGGCACTACTGTGACAGCCAGCGTGAAGGACGACGAAATCGTCTTTGTATAAGGCTTGAAAGCAGTACTTTAAGGGAGGCCTCGCATTGCGAGGCCTTTTTTTACTTAGGGTGTTGATCTGTAAGGAAAACGCTTGTAAGATGCGCCCCGCAGTAAGTCACCCGCAACGGCAACTTGGCCCAAACCAGGAAGCCCGCTAGAAGAGCTAAGTAATTGTCTTCTAACGAAAAATAAGGGTTGACAAGGGTTTTAAAGCTTGTAGAATAGCCGACCTCAGAGACGCCAACGCAGAGATGCGAAGAGCTCGAAGAGTGTTGTAAAGCAGTAAGGCAACAACGTTGTAGATTGAAATATGTAGTTCCGCGATAGCTCAGTTGGTAGAGCAAATGACTGTTAATCATTGGGTCCCTGGTTCGAGTCCAGGTCGTGGAGCCATTTTCAAGCCGGGGTATAGCGCAGTCCGGTAGCGCGCCTGCTTTGGGAGCAGGATGTCAGGAGTTCGAATCCCCTTACCCCGACCATTTTTGGGTCGTTAGCTCAGTTGGTAGAGCAGTTGGCTTTTAACCAATTGGTCGTAGGTTCGAATCCCACACGACCCACCATTTTTGGCTCCAGTTCACTGGGGCTAGATCTTAAGATCAGAGGCCAAAAGCACTGATCGCAGAAGGCGCCTCTAGAAGGTGCCTTTTTTTTACCGGGGTATAGCGCAGTCCGGTAGCGCGCCTGCTTTGGGAGCAGGATGTCAGGAGTTCGAATCCCCTTACCCCGACCATTTTCTGCCCAGCAGTAATGGGTGTAGAAAATAAGGTACTGATGCCAATCGCATCAGCGACCATAAAAAAAGCGTCCTTCGGGACGCTTTTTTTATGCCTGTAGAAAACCTTCCTCAGGTTGCAGGTGCTGCGGATGCAGGAGGCGTGCTTGCACTTGCGCTTGCGGTAGCAGCCTTGTTGTCCGCGTCCTGAAGATCCTGCAAGGCTGCAGAATATTGATCAGATTCGGCCTTGGGCACCATCTGCCATGACGGTTTGCGCAACGCATAGAAGATAAACGGCGGCACCCCGGCCACGACCAGTCCGAGCAACAGAATCCCCGCATACTCGAAAAACGGCATGCTGCTGAAATTATTGGGCGGAATAAAGCCGAAAATCAGCGCCACGCAGGTCGAGAACAGCCCCAGGAAACACCAGCCATGCAGCCCCTTGAGCACATAGCCACGTTTTACGTTGGGCTGTGTCTTGCGCAGTTTCATGGCCGCCATAAACATAAATACGTAAATGATCAGGTACATCAGCGCGGCCATCGCACTGATCATCCAGAACGCATCCGATACGTTGTCGAGAAAGATATAGATAGTCGAGAGCAGCGTGACGATAACGGCCTGCAGGTACAGGATGTTTTTCTGCACGCCCTTGCTGTTCACTTTCTGCATCACGGGTGGAAGCATCCCGGCCTTGCCCACGAACAGCAGGCCGGTGGACGGTCCGGCAGTCCAGGCCAGGACCCCGCCCAGTGCTCCGATAATCAGCAAGATAGCCATGATCGGTGTTGCCCACGGCATGTTGAAGCCCGCAAAGAAGGCGGCATAAGCCTGGATAACACCTGCCGTGAGGCTGGTCGAGTCAGCAGGAACCACCAGTGAAATTGCCACGGTCGGTGGGATAAACACCAGCAAGATCATAAAGAAGGCCAAAAGAATCGCCCGAGGCATTTCTTTTTGCGGGTTACGCAACTCGCGGGCGTGAATGGCGTTCATTTCGATACCCGCAAACGCCAGGAAGTTACTCACAATCAGAACCAGGCCAGTGATGGCGCCGGTAAATTCTCGCCATAAATCCGGGTGCAGATTGTGTGAGCCGGTTCTGACCGTGGAATGTGTATCGAAAATGGCCGGAATCAACGCATCCCAGGTGAGCGGCGTTGCGGATTTATGCCCCAGTACCAGCCAGGCTACGCCGAGCAGAACCAGCAATGCGGCAGGCAATGCGGTGCCCAGCAGCATGAACCATGACGTCAGTTTCGACAGTGTCGTCAGGCCATTGAGGGCGACAAATGTCGATAACCAATACAGGACAATAATGACGGAGGCCGTGAATACCCCGCTTTTGGCCAGTTCCGGGTTGATCAGATACGCCATGGTACTGGCGCCAAATCCGAGCACAATCGGGTACCAGACAACCACTTGGACCCACATGAACCACATGATGAAAAAGCCTGGCCGATCGCCGTAGGCTTGTCTGACCCAGCCATAAATCCCGCCGTTCCAGCCGGTTCCCAGTTCAGAAGCAACCAGCGATACGGGGATGAAAAACAGCAGTGCCGGAATGATGTAGAGAAAAACCGAGCCCAGGCCATACACGGCCATGCTGGGCAGTGAACGAATACTGGCAACCGCGGCAACCATCATGAAGCAGATGGTGAGCCATGACATGTAAGTTTTGGTTTTGCTGGCGGTAGTCATGAACGCCTTCCTCATTTTGCGTGATTAGTGCAGCAAGCTCAGGTTGAGCGTGCGGCTGAGGTATTCGGCGGCCAGCTGGCCGCGAACGCTATTGCCTGCCACATCCAGTGGCGGAGCAAAGGCTGCGATGGCGCATACGCCAGGAACCACCGCGAGAATCCCGCCACCGACCCCGCTTTTACCCGGTAGACCGACCTTGTAATACCAGTCGCCAGTGGTGTCATACAGACCATTCAAGGTCATCTCGGAGAGGATGGGTGCCACGTGTTTGGCTGCCACTACCTGTTTGCCAGTTATCGGGTTGACGCCGCCGTTGGCCAGGCTCGCGCCCATGGTCACCAGGTCATGACAGGTAATCGCTACCGAGCATTGGCGGGTGTATACGTCGCACACTTGCATGGGGTCGGCGTACATATACCCGTAACTTTGCAGCAGCCAGGCAATGCCGCGATTGTGCTGGTTGCTGCTGGCTTCGGATTGGTAAACCTCGTCGTTTACCGTCAGTTCGCGTCCGGCAAAAGCGTTGTAGGTCGCCTGTATCTGAGCCCAGCGAGTTTGCGCAGAATCGGCCTCAATCAGGCTGACTGTGGCCATCGCGCCTGCGTTCACAAAGGGGTTGAGCGGTCGGCCCTTGTGCAGTTCCAGGGCAACCACCGAGTTGAATGGCTCGCCGGTCGGGTCGCAGCCGATCTTGCTGCGCAAGGCCTGAGGCCCGACCTGATCGAGCACATGGGCGAGGGTAAATACTTTGGAAATCGACTCGATGGCGAAGGCGTAATCCGTGTCGCCTACCTCGGCATGGGTGCCATCACAGAACATGATGCTGATGCCGAACAGGTGGGAGGGCACTGAGGCCAAGTAAGGAATGTAGCTGGCATTCTTGCCGTGCTGATTACCTGAGTACCGTTGCAATGCCTGCTCCAGCGCCTGTTTTACCGTGCTGTCTGCGGTCGTGGGTCTTTGCTTCATCGTGCTCGCTCCGTGAGAACTTTCAAGAAACGAAACTATAGATCGGAAAATTCACGGTGGTCGGAAATCGGACAGCAGACTCAAAATGCTTGTCTATGCTGCCTTGGCGAAGGCTGAGTCAGAGTGAATATGACTGGCCCGGTTAACGTTCATTACTCAAGGAGAGTTCTCATGGCGCTGCACCGCATCAAGCACAACTCGGGCACCGATCCCGTTTTTGGTTCTTCAGAACTGGCTCACGCCGCTGCGACCAAGGGCTTCCCGGAGGCGGAGCAGTCGCCACGAGAGGTTTATCAGTTAGTCCACGATGAGCTGTACCTGGATGGCAACGCCCGCCAGAACCTCGCCACCTTCTGCCAGACATGGGAAGAGGATGAAGTCCACAAGCTGATGGATCTGTCGATCGACAAGAACATGATCGACAAGGACGAGTACCCGCAATCGGCGGAGCTGGAAAATCGTTGCATCCATATGCTGGCGGACCTATGGCATTCCCCAGCGGCGGCCACCACCCTCGGTACTTCCACCGTGGGTTCCAGTGAGGCCTGCATGCTCAGTGGCCTGGCTGCGTTGTGGCGCTGGCGTGCGGTGCGCAAAGCGGCTGGCAAGCCTGCGTCCACTCCGAATATGGTGTGCGGTCCGGTGCAAGTCTGTTGGCACAAATTTGCCCGTTACTGGGACATAGAAATTCGTGAAGTGCCGATGTCGGAAGGGCATTGGTTCATGACGCCAGAGGACATGCTGGAGCGGGTCGATGAAAACACCATCGTGGTGGTGCCGACCTTCGGGCAGACATTTACCGGTCTGTATGAAACCGTAAAACCGCTGTCCGATGCCCTGGACGATCTGGAAAAAAGCACCGGCCTGAGTGTCGATCTTCACGTCGATGGTGCAAGTGGCGCCATGCTGGCGCCGTTCTGCGCGCCGGATATTCTGTGGGACTTCCGTGTGCCCCGGGTCAAATCCATCAGCACCTCCGGCCACAAGTTCGGCCTGGCACCGATAGGCGCGGGCTGGGTGGTTTGGCGCGATGCCAAGGAGTTGCCTGAAGGCTTGATCTTCCACGTGAACTACCTGGGCGGCGACATGCCGACTTTCGCCCTGAACTTTTCGCGTCCAGCCGGGCAGATCATTGCCCAGTACTACAACTTCTTGCGCCTGGGGCGTGAGGGGTATGAGCGTATTCATTCGGCGTGCTACGAAACGGCGCAGTTTCTGGCGCGAGAGCTGGTCAAGATCGGGCCGTTCGAGATGCTTTTCAACGGTGATCCGCAACTGGGGATTCCGGCGCTGACCTGGCGTTTAAAGCCGGGGGCGAAAACCACCTACTCCCTGTATGACCTGGCGGATCGCCTGCGCATACGTGGCTGGCTGGTGCCCGCGTACAGCTTGCCTGCCAATGTAGAAAACGTGGTTGTGCAGCGGATTCTGGTGAAGCAGGGGATGTCGATCGACATGGCCAAGCTGTTGCTGGCCGACTTTGTACGGGATATTAAATTCTTCGAAGAGCATCAGCCCCACGGCTTTAAAGGCCGTGAAGCCGAGGCAGGAAACCACGCAGGGCGCTGATTACGCGGCTCTGTAGTCGTACTTAGTGCAGTTTCAGGCGCGGCTCGGTGCCGCGTCCGATCCTGCTGCCCAGCATCAGCATCAAGGTCCGGAAGGTGCCGTAAAGCGCCATTTGGTGCATGCGATACAGCGAGATATAAAACATCCGCGCCAACCAGCCTTCCAGCATGACAGTACCCATCAGGCTGCCCATCAAGTTACCCACAGCCGAAAAACTCGACAGTGAAATCAACGAGCCATAATCGCGGTACTTGTAGTCCGGCAGTTGCGAGGTGCCTTCAATCCGCAGTTTCAGCGACTTGGCCAGCAGCGAGGCTTGCTGGTGGGCCGCCTGGGCGCGAGGCGGAACCATTTTGTCGGTGCCCGGCTGCGGGCAGGCCGCGCAATCACCAAAGGCAAAAATATTGTCATCGCGGGTGGTTTGCAGGGTAGGGCGCACCACCAATTGATTGATGCGGTTGGTTTCCAGGCCTGCGATTTCCTGCAAAAAGCCCGGTGCACGAATCCCGGCAGCCCATACCTTGAGGCTTGCAGGAATCACCTGGCCGTCCTTGGTAATCAGGCTTTCGGCGGTGACTTCGCTCACCGCAGAGTTGGTCAGGACGGTCACGCCGAGTTTTTCCAGGGTTTTATGCACAGGCCCGCCAATACGATCCGGCAGTGCGGGCAATACCCGTGGGCCGGCTTCGATCAGGGTGATATGCATGTTTTCAGGCTTGATGCGATCCAGGCCATAAGCCGCCAGTTCGTGTGCAGCGTTGTGCAATTCGGCAGCCAGTTCAACCCCGGTTGCGCCCGCCCCGACAATGGCGACGCTGATCTGCTCGAGTACATCACCTTGCCCGGCGTGAGCGCGCAGGTAGTGATTGAGCAATTGCTGATGAAAGCGCTCGGCCTGCTTGCGGGTGTCCAGGAACAGGCAATGTTCGGCTGCGCCCTTGGTGCCGAAATCATTGGTAGTGCTGCCAACGGCAATCACCAGCGTGTCGTAACTCAGGTCGCGAGCAGGCACCAGCTCCTGACCGTTTTCGTCGAGGGTTGCCGACAATGAGATCTTTTTCAGCTCACGATCCAGCCCGCTCATACGGCCCAGCTGAAATTGGAAGTGATTCCATTTGGCTTGAGCGACGTAGTTGAGTTCGTCTTCAGATGAGTTCAGTGAACCGGCAGCGACTTCATGCAACAGCGGTTTCCAGATGTGGGTCAGGTTGGCATCGACCAGCGTGACGCTGGCCTTGCCGCGCTTGCCCAGAGTCTTGCCCAGGCGGGTCGCCAACTCCAGGCCGCCGGCGCCGCCGCCGACGATAACAATACGATGGGTCATGGGTATCACTCACAAGGCTTGAAAAGAATTCTGTGCCTGAACCGACCCGGGCGAGCGCAACGCAACTCATAGCGCCAGGTAACTCAGGAGGCGGCTCAAAAGGCCCATGCCGATCACCACCATCACCACGATTGCAAGGAGCAGCCAGGGCCTGAAAGGCCGGCGCTCAACCTGGTGTTGTGGCAGTTGCAGGTACTCTTCGACATGCTTCAGATCATCTGGGTTCAGGCGGCTGGGCATTTTTTTGGCCTCGTCAAATAGACGTTGCAGGAAGTGTAAAAGCTACAGCATTGATCAACCGGGATGAAAAGAAGCATAGCCGTCAGGTCCCAATGGCTCGACCCGCAGTTCGTCCTCAAGACGAATGATCCCGCTTTCGATCACCCGGGCCGTGATTCCTCCGTGGCCACGTACTGCCTGGAAGGTGCCCCGACCCAGGCGTTGCTCCAGTCGCGCACACGGCTGGCACCAGCCAGTGGTTTCAAAAATGGCCTGACCAATCTTGAAACGTCGGCCTTTGAGGCTGAACAGGTTGATCCCGCTGATCACCAGATTGCGTCGTAAATCCTGCGCCAGGACCAGATGCTCCCCGGATCGCCCCAGCAGGGAGTTGATGACGGCGATGTGCTCCCACTGAATCAGCGTCACTTGTCGGGCATTACGGGCGCCGGGCCGGGCATGATCGCCAGTCAGTCCGGCTTCGCGCCGGGCTTCTACGGCGTCCAGCTCAAGCATGTCGGCGCGTGACTCGGGGCGCACCCCGATCCAGCGCACTCGACCGGTTTGCGGGACGTCAGCAATCAGCTCCTGCAGGGGACTCACAAGCTGATACCGACATCGAAAATAATGCTGCGCCCCAGGTTGTTGCGTAGAAAGTCCGGCGCATCCGGTTGTGCAAACAGTACGCGGGCAAAGGTTGGCCCTACCAGTGACAGCGACCGCCAGCCCTGGCGCAAATATTCAGTCGGAGGCGGGAAGTGGCTGTTGAGGTCCAGGACTTCGCGCTTGAGGCTGGAAAACGCAATGATGTCCAGCTGTCCCAGGTCGATATCGCGCTCTTGGTAGTTGTTGGCTTTTTTGTGCAGGGTAGGGCCCAGGCGCTGCAACAGTTTGCTCGCCGGAATCCGCTTGGGTCGCGCTTCGCGACGTACCAGCTGGCTCAGGGAGTAGGCGCTGCGGCGACGCTGGAGCTCTTCGCGCCATTCATCGTTCAGGCGCCGGCCTTCATCGAGTACAAAAAACACTTCAAAGCGCGCATCACCAAACAGCACGTCCGGGGGCTCCTGGCTCGCCTGGATGAAGTCTTCGTTGTGATAGGGAATGTTCAACCCTTGCAGCAGGCGCTGGCAGACCCAACGCTCACGCTCCCATTTGCGGGCATTGGATAAAAAGGCATTGGCTTGCTCGGCCTGGATGGTGAGCAAGCGGAGATAGTCTGAGTCGTCCATGAACGCAGCTTAGCCTTGAAACAGGTGTTACTGAAAGTCCGGGTGTAGACTCAGGCGCATTCAACAGGGAGGGTTGAGCGGTGTGTTTTGAACAGGCAGGGCAAGGCAGATGATAAGTACCCAGGTGTTATCCACGCAAACGCTGGTGATCGGCTGGCTGATCTATGTTCCCGTTGTACTGTGGGCCATCTGGCGCGCGCCCTGGGTTGAGCTGTTTAGCGACACGCGTCGCCAGCACCTGTTGTTTGGCACGGTATTCGGGCTGTTTTTACTGTGGCTGGTACGGCGCGACTTCGAAGTCGGGGTGTCGTATCACTTTATTGGCTTGACGGTGGTCACATTGCTGCTCGACTGGCCGCTGGCGGTGGTCGGTGCGCTTCTGGCGCAAGCCGGGCTGGTGTTGTTGGGTCGTCAGGATCTGGCCGCCATGGGCGTCAATGGCGTGTTGCTGATTCTGTTGCCAATCGCCGTGACCGAAGGTTGTGCTCGCATTGTCGAGCGGGCGCAGCCGCGTAATCCCTTTGTCTATATCTTCTGCTCGGGTTTTTTTGCCGCAGCATTGGCGGCGTTGCTGTGCGTAGGGGCGGTACTGGGGGTGTTGTGGCTGGACGGGTTGTTCGTCATGCCGTTCTGGCTGGAGGACTTTGTCGGCTATCTGTGGCTGATCATCTTTCCCGAGGCGTTTATCAACGGGATGCTGGTCACGGCGCTGGTGGTGTTCTGCCCTGAATGGCTTGAGACCTTCAACCGCACCCGCTACCTGGCGGCGCCGGGCAAGGATGATGGCCCCGAATAAATGGCCTTGCCCTGTGGGAGCCGGTTTTGCCCGCGATGGTATCGCTGAGGTTTACCTGACAGGCCGAGTTGCCTGAATCGCGAGCAAGCCCGCTCCCACGTTTTTAGTGCAGGCGTTCGCTCAGGTCCTCTGAAAACAGATCATCTTCAGCATCCGGGCTCACCGGAATCTTGTGTTCTTCGGATGCCCAGGCACCCAGGTCAATCAGCTTGCAGCGGTCCGAGCAAAAGGGGCGGAAAGCGTTGGTGGTATCCCATTGCACGGCTGTGCCACACGTCGGGCAGTCTATGGTCATAGGTTTGGTCATGGTTGGCCTCCACGCAAAGTTAGATAAAAGTTATGCAGGCGTTCGACCTCAGTCTGCAACGCCTTCAGATCGTTGTCATTGACCAGCACATCGTCAGCGTGGCGAAGGCGATCTTCGCGACTGGCCTGAGCCTTGAGAATGGCCTGCACCTGCTGCTCGGTGGTGTTGTCGCGCAATAATGTGCGTTGTATCTGCACGGCTTGGGGTGCATCGATCACCAGCACGCGCTGGGTTGTCGTGTATTGCCCTGACTCGATGAGCAGCGGCGAGACCAAAATGGCGTAGGGCGATTGTGCCTGCGCCAGGTTGTTCGCGATCTCTTCACGAATCAGCGGATGTAGCAGCGCCTCAAGCCAGCGACGTTGCACAGGGTCGGAAAAGATGAGGTTGCGTAGCGCGCCTCGATTGAGCTGCCCATCGGCTTGCAGCACCTCATCGCCAAAATGCTCTGCGATTGTGGCCAGCGCCGGGCGCCCCGGCTCGACAACCCAGCGTGCAGCATGATCGGCGTCCACCACGTGTACGCCCAGCGCGGCAAAATGTTCGGCGGCGGCACTTTTGCCGCTACCGATACCGCCGGTCAGCCCGAGAATCCAGGGTTTGGAAGGTGGAGTCATCGTGTCAAACCGAAATCTGCCAATAGAAGCCGGTTATTTGACCACCCCAGAGCAATGCAATCCAGCCGGCAATTGCCAGATACGGCGCAAAGGGGATGGGGGTCGAGGTATTGGCCCGGCGCATGGCCAAAAGACTCAACCCCACCAGCGCCCCCAGTAGCGAGGACAACAGGATGGTCAAGGGCAGAACCGTAAACCCGCCCCAGGCGCCAAGCATGGCCAGCAACTTGAAGTCGCCATAGCCCATGCCTTCCTTGCCTGTGATCAGCTTGAATACCCAGAACACCGACCACAGGCTTGCGTAGCCCAATGCCGCGCCCCATACGGCCTGCTCCAGAGTCGTGAACGTGGAAAAACTGTTCAGCAACAACCCCAGCCACAGCAGGGGAAGCACCAGAGAGTCGGGTACGATCTGATGGTCGAGATCAATCAGGCAAATGGCGAGCAGCCCCCACGTCAACAGGAGCATGCAACCCGCTTGCACGCCAAAACCGTAATGCCAGGCAACAAACGCCGACAGGATCGCGCAACACAGTTCAGTCAATGGATAGCGCAGGCTGATAGCCGTTTTGCAGCTCGAGCACTTACCCCGCAACACCAGGTAGCTCAGCAGCGGAATGTTCTCCCAGGCCCGCAGTGAATGCTGGCATGCAGGGCAATGGGAGCGGGGCTGCATCAAGTTATACACAGGGCCCTCGGCGGGCGCTGGCAGATCCAGCAGTTCGCGGGCCTGGGACTGCCAGTCCTGTGCAAGCATCTTTGGCAAACGCCACACCAGCACATTGATAAAACTGCCCACCAGCAACCCCAGGATCAGGGTGCAGGCGATGAAAGCATCGGGTTCAGTGGTCAAAAAATCCATCATGCTCAGATCACTCGACCCAGGTTGAAAATGGGCAGGTACATGGCGATGACCAGCCCGCCAACCATGACTCCAAGTACCACCATGATTACCGGCTCCATCAACGTTGTCAGGTTATCGACCAGGGTGTCGACCTCGCCTTCATAATAGGCGGCTACGTGGTCAAGCATGTTGTCCAGTGTGCCGGATTCTTCGCCAATGGCGGTCATCTGAACAGCCATGCCCGGAAAGACCCCGGCTGCTCCCATGGCCACATGGATCTGGCTGCCTGTCGCCACCTGTTGCCTGAGGCGCAGTACGGCCTCTTTGTACTGGCTGTTGCCAGTGGCGCTGGCCACCGAATTCAGCGCTTCAAGCAGCGGCACACCGGCAGTCAGGGTGGTCGACAGCGTGCGGGAAAACCGGGCCATTGCCGTCAAGTGCAGCAGGTTGCCCATGACGGGCAGTTTTAACAGCCACCCATCAACGCGCTGGCGCAATGCAATAGAGTTTTTGTAGCGATGCCGCAAGCCCGCAAGGGTAACGCCTAGAATGCCCAGCAACCACAGACCGTAGACTTGTAGCGTTTGCGAGAGGGCGATCACCCACAAGGTGAACGCGGGAAGTTGTGCGTCGAATGAGTGGAACACCCCCTGAAATTGCGGGACCACTTCAATCAACAAAATGCTGCACACCGCCAACGCCACCAGCAGTACGGCGACAGGATAGGTCATGGCTTTCTTGAGTTTCTTTTTCAGCGCTTCTGTTTTTTCCTTGTGGGTGGCGACGCGACGCAGTAGCACGTCGAGGGCCCCGGCTTGCTCGCCTGCTTCAACCAGGCTGCAGAACAGAGGGTCAAAACAGGCCGGCTTTTTGCGCAGCGCAGCCGTCAGGCTGATCCCTGCGCCGATGTCCTGCTTAAGCTCGATGACCTGCTGGTGCATTGCCCGTTGTTCAAGTCCCTTGGCAATGACGTCCAATGCCTGAAGCAGCGGGATGCCAGCACTGATCAGGGTGGCCAGTTGGCGCGTGAACAGAGTGATCTCCAGTGCTGTAATGGATTTTCCTGAAGGGGACTCACTGTTTGCATGGCGCCGGATTTTACTAACGGTAATACCTTGGCGACTGAGACGGGCCCGTATCATGGCGTGGCTGTCGGCCGTGATTTGACCGCTGATCACAGACCCCTTCAGGTCAGAGCCCTCCCATTGGTAGCGCTTGTTCTTTATGGCCTGTGTTGCCATGCATCCATCCCTGGAACGCTGAGCGTCCTGCTGTGTTGTGAGTCCAAAGACTAGATGCGCTGAGCCTGGGCCCGCCTCCTTGAGCGTGTCCAAAGGTGTCAGTGATGCAGTTGTGGAGCATCGGCCCACTAACCTTGATAGCCTGTGCGCACTTTTCTGGCTGCACAGCATTGCTACGGCGCTGATTGGCGCCACTTCTTCGGAGACTCCGCGTGAAACAACAAAAAGGCTTCACCCTGATCGAACTGATGATCGTCGTTGCGATTATTGGTCTGATCGCTTCGTTTGCATTTCCGGCTTACAACGACCACGTCATGAAGACCCGTTTTGCCGAGGTGAACGCAATCGGCAACACCTACAAGACAGCTGTTGCCCTGTGCTTCAGCCAGAGCAATGACCTGGCGGTCTGCGATGCAGGCACCAACGGCATTCCTGCCCCGGCCGAAGCCACTGACAACCTGGCGGCGGGCATGACGGTGATAGATGGCGTGATTACCATGGCCGGCACTCAGGCCGCCGGTGGTTGGGTCAGCGTGCTGGTCCCCACGTTGAGCGGTTCGGGCGCAACTCTGACCTGGACACAAAACGGCACCTGCCTGGCCAGCGGTGCCTGTCAGTAAAATGCGTTGTGTGAGCTTTCCTGCGGTGCCCATTTAACGGGCACCGCAGGTGTAGCCCGGTCAGTTTGGCGGGCATTGTGCTGTGCAATCGCGGACCAAGACCGGTTTGACCAACGGCCCACATTGACGTCCGAAAATGGCGAGAACCGGTAAAGTTGCGGTGCTATTGTGCGGCTTATGAACTCAGATAACTGCCTGTCCACGCCCAGTATCGCCGCCTGCGAAATCGCTCGCTTGAGCCGCGATGCGCGTTTTGACGGGGTGTTTTTTACGGCGGTGCTCAGTACCCGGATCTACTGCCGCCCCGTGTGCCCGGCACGAGCCCCAAAAGCGCAAAATGTGGTGTATTACCCCAGCGCCGCAGCGGCTCAAGCTCAGGGCTTTCGCCCTTGCCTGCGCTGTCGGCCGGAGTTGGCGCCGGGCAATCAGCTTTGGTTGCAGGGGGAGCATCTGGTGGCGCGAGCGCTCAAGCTAATTAATGAAGGTTATCTGGCGGATCATTCGCTGGAGGCGCTGGCGGAACGCATGAACGTGGGGAGCAGGCAATTGCGTCGCTTGTTTGTTCAGCACTTGGGGGCGCCACCGATGGCGGTGCATTCCACTCAGCGCCTGTTATTTGCCAAGCAATTGTTGACCGAAACCGACCTGTCGATCACCGAAGTGGCCATGGCTTCCGGCTTTGGCAGTCTGCGCCGTTTCAATGCGGCCTTTGCCGAGGCCAATCATGCCGAGCCCAGGGCCTTCAGGCGCAGCCCAAAGGCTCGTGCGGACAAGGCTCTGGTACTGCGACTGGGTTATCGCCCGCCTTATGACTTCACAGCCCTGCTGGGTTTTTTACAGAGTCGGGCCTTGCCCGGTATTGAGCGAGTCGACGGGCGCAGTTACCAGCGGGTTTTTGGCACGGCGGATGCGCCAGGCTGGCTGCGGATCAGCCAATGGCCGGGGGAGCAGCATGCGCTGCAACTGGAACTGCGCAACGTGGAGCCAAGCCAGATGCTGGGCGTGGTCACGCGGATTCGACGGATGTTCGACCTGGATGCCGACCCTCTCGCCATCGCCCGCACGTTAAGCTTCAGCCCGCTGCTGGCGCCGGTTATCGAACGGTATCCGGGCCTGCGATTGCCCGGTGGCTGGGACGGATTTGAAGTGGCCGTACGGGCCGTGCTGGGGCAGCAAGTCAGTGTGGCCGCTGCGCGAACCCTTGCCAGTCGTATCGTGCAGCGCTACGGAATTGCCATTGAAGCGGGTGCCGGTTCTGGCCTGGATCGACTGTTTCCGGGACCGCAGCAATTGGTAGATGCCGACCTTGGGCAACTGGGCATTACCCAGGCACGTATCAATACGATCAAGGGGATTGCGGGTGCGCTTATCGATGGCCGCGTCGATTTTGCCGTGGAGCAACCGTTAGAGCGCTTTATCAGCCGCTGGGTGCAACTGCCCGGCATTGGTGAATGGACCGCCCACTACATCGCCATGCGCGTGCTCAAACACCCCGATGCGTTTCCCGCTGCAGACTTGATTCTGCGCCGCGAAGCCAACCCCGGCGGCAGTGCGTTAAGTACCAGGGCGCTGCAGGCACTGGCCGAAAGCTGGCGCCCATGGCGGGCCTATTCAGTGATGTATTTATGGCGCGCAGCCACCGACTCGGCGTCTGCACGAAAGGTATGAACATGACAACTGTGTACTACGAAAAAATGCCATCACCCATTGGCCCGCTGTTTTTGGTCGCCGATGATGAAGGGCTGCGAGAAGTGCGTTTCGAACTGGAGCGCCGGCCGCATACGCCGTTGGACGGTTGGGTGCATTCGCCCGGCAAACTCGCTGAAGTCCGACGTCAATTGGAAGAGTACTTTGCGGGTGAGCGCCTGACATTCGACTTGTTGCTCAAGCCCCTGGGCACTGAGTTCCAGCAGTCGGTATGGCAAGCGCTGACCACCATTCCCTACGCGGTGACCACCAGTTACGGGCAGCTATCGCAGCAAATCGATCGGCCCAAGGCGTCTCGGGCGGTAGGGGCCGCGAATGGGTGTAATCCGATTCCGATCATCATCCCGTGCCATCGCGTGATTGGCAGCAACGGAACACTGACCGGTTTCGCCGGCGGGCTGGCGGCCAAGCAATGGCTACTGGCGCATGAGCTGAAGTGCCAGGGCTTTGCGCTGTCTTGATCAACCAGCAACAACCTGTGGGAGCAGGGCTGTTCAGAGGCTCAAGCGCATCGACAAATCCACTGCTTTGACATCCTTGGTCATGGCACCAATCGAGATGTAGTCCACGCCAGTTTCGGCAATCGGGCGCAAGGTTGTCTCGTTGATGCCGCCGCTGGCTTCCAGTTTGGCTTTGCCCGCGTTCAGGCGCACCGCTTCACGCATATCGTCCATGCTCAATTCGTCGAGCATGATGATGTCAGCGCCTGCTGCCAGAGCCTCCTTGAGTTCCTCCAGGCTTTCGACTTCTATCTCTACCGGCTTGCCTGGTGCGATTTTGTGCGCAGCGCTGATGGCCTGGGCAATGCCGCCGCAAGCAGCGATATGGTTTTCCTTGATCAAAAATGCGTCGTACAGACCGATACGGTGATTGTGGCAACCGCCGCAGGTCACTGCGTATTTTTGCGCCAGACGCAGGCCCGGCAGGGTTTTTCGGGTGTCCAGCAACTTGACCTGGGTGTCGGCCACTTGATCGGCCAGGTATTGCGCGTGGGTAGCCACGCCCGACAGCAATTGCAGAAAGTTCAGTGCACTGCGTTCACCGCTGAGCAGTGAGCGGGCAGGGCCTTCAAGGTGGAACAGCACTTGGTTGGGGCTCACACGCTCGCCATCGGCGACTTGCCAATGCACGGCAACTCGGGGGTCAAGCTGGCGAAAGACAGTGTCGACCCAGGCGGTACCGCTGATGACCGCTGTTTCACGGGTGATAATCGTGGCTTTGGCCAAGCGTTCGGCCGGGATCAGCCGTGCAGTGATATCGCCGCTGCCAATGTCTTCGGCTAACGCACGACGCACGTTGGCTTCGATTTCGGCAGTGAGGTCGGCCAGGCGTAAATTCGGCATAACGAGCTCCACAAACAAAGTGCGCCGATTATAGGGCCATGCCGCTGGCGAACCCAAGGTGTGCGCAGAGTCACAAGCAAATGCCTGCAATGTGCTTCTTTCGGCACTTTGAACATTAATACTCACCCTTGGTCATTCAAATGCAGAGTCCACTGGTACAAGCGCCTTCTTTTGCAAGATAATCCGCCTTTGGATTGGCGCCATAGGTTTGACGTATAGCCATTGCCTTAATTTCGATACACCGGCCAGTGCATGCGCCACTGCCGGCTTCTGTTTGTGAGCGTTAAAAATGGCTCTGACCACGAGCGTTCACTGGCAAGCGAAGAGACCCTTCAGGGAGGCCAGGATGCTAAATGACGGGAAAGTGGGGCCTGTGCACAGGACCGCCACTGAGTTGGCGATGCATTCGCCACTTGCCCGCCTGCCTGTGATCCTGCTGCAGGTTCATGACAAAGCCGCTCAGCAGCTCAGGATCGAATTGCAGGCGCTGTTCGACAATGCCGATGAAACCTTGTTTGAAATGGCCGACAAGGCTCAAAGCGATACCGAGCAGAGCCTGTTTTTTGAAGCCATGCGCGATGTGCGGCTCAAGCGCAAACACATTGAACGCGGCTTTCTTGAGCACCTGTTTGATGCCTTTGTCAGTCTGACCCGGCCCGATGTCAGTGAGCCCACGCTACAGGCTGGCGCCCCGGCACAGGCTACGTTCTCACTGCTGGCCAATGACCTTGAGCGGGCTCAAGTGACCAGTGCAATGGTGACGCGGGTATTGAACCGCAACCAGTTGGCCCTGTGCCAGTTGAGCACTCGTCTCAATACCCTGAGTTGCATCCCCCTGGATGAGCAGAACAACCCCCTGGGCCCGGCCCGGCTGTGCGAGTACTTTTTGCAGGCCGAGCGGGATCAGGGCGTGGACATCAAGGTCAAGCTCATCATGCTGCGCCTGTTCGAGAAGTACCTGCTCAGCAGGACCGAGCATTTGTACGCCGATACAAACCAGTTGTTGATCGCCACGGGTGTGTTACCCGACCTATCGGAAAAGACCTCGTGCTGCGCAGTGAAAGCCGGTGCCCTTGCGCAGGAATTACCCGATACCGGTGAAAATGCGAGCTACCTGGTAGGGCTGTTATTCGATTACATCCGCGATGACCGGAACCTGTCACCTGCGTTGAGAAAGCTGCTGGGACTGTTGCGCGAACCGGTGCTGCAGATCGCCCAGAGCGATCAGAATTTTTTCAGTTGTGACAGCCACCCGGCCCGTCGCTTGCTCAATGTGATCGCTGGCGCCGCCATTGGCTGTGGCGAGAGTGCCGATCACTGCAACGACCTGCTGTATCGCAAAATCGAGCACGTGGTACTGCAACTGGTGCGGTATGCGGGCAATAACCCGGCGCTGCTAGAATCGTTGCTGCATGACTTTTTGATGTTTACCCGCGGCGAATACAGCCGCAGTGAGTTGCTTGAGCAGCGCACCCGTGATGCGGCGCAGGCTCGCAGTTGCCCCACGTTTGAACCCGAGCCGCAGATATTGCCCTTGCCCGTTCTTGATGAGCAGGGCCACCTTGGGTTGTTGCTGGTCAGCCAGTTGCGTATCGGCACCTGGATCGAACTCCAGGAAGACGACAACACATCCCTGCGTTGCAAGCTGATTACGATCCTGGAGCCCGGCGGCACGCATGTTTTTGTCAATCGCATCGGGGCCAAGGTGCTGGAAAGAAACCGCACCGATCTGATCGTCCAGCTGCGCAATGGGACTGTTTTGCCGCTCGACGACCGCTTATTGATTGACCGGGCGCTGGAGTCGGTAATAGACAGTCTGCGTCAGTCCAGCCCGGAGTAGACGGGTAGTACGCAGATTGCTCCCCATCGGCGCGCTCATCGCGGCATACTGGGCCTTTCGTTTTGCCTGTTGAAGGAGCCTGTATGCAATTGGACCCCGCGAGCGGCTGGTTTCAAGGTGTGCGCCATTGTCCGTCCCCCAACTTCAATGCGCGCCCTAGTGACGAAATCTCCCTGCTGGTTATCCACAACATCAGCTTGCCCCCCGGGCAGTTCGCCACCGGCAAGGTTCAGGAATTCTTCCAGAACCGACTGGACGTCACAGAACACCCTTACTTTGAAGGCATTGCGGACTTGAAAGTGAGTGCGCATTTCCTGATCGAGCGGGATGGCACTGTGACCCAGTTTGTCTCCTGCCTTGATCGTGCATGGCATGCGGGGGTTTCGAGCTTTGAAGGGCGAGAGACCTGCAATGACTTTTCCCTGGGCATTGAACTTGAGGGCACCGATGAGCTGCCCTTCACGGATGCGCAGTATCAGGCGTTGACAGCCTTGTGCCGGCAATTGCAGGCGGCTTTTCCCGATATCACCTCCCACAGGATATGTGGTCATAGCGACGTTGCACCGGGGCGCAAGACGGATCCGGGGCCGGCTTTTGATTGGATGCGCTTTCGCAGCGCGTTGCAGCACACAGGAGAGAAGCAATGAGTTTTGTGGTGTTACTGCTGGCGATTCTGGTCGAGAAGTTCTCGGGTTTGCGTCAGCGCCTGCAATGTGACGGTGGCTGGCTGCGCGAGTTGCACAAGCTCGAAGCCAGCCCCGGCCTTGGCAATAAACCCTGGTGGGTGTTGTTCATCCTGATTGCATTGCCTGCAGCCGTATTGGGCCTGCTCCTGGTGGTGTTGCACCCTGTGGCTTATGGCCTGTTGGCGCTGCCGATCCACCTGCTGGTGGTGATTTACAGCCTGGGGCGCGGCGACTTGCTGGGCGGGCTCGGGCCGTTTCGCGACGCCTGGCGGCGTGGCGACTTGCAGGCGGCTGCCCATGTTGCCGAGCGTGATCTGGGCGTCAGTGCCGACAGCGGCGAGCAATTGCTGGAGAAGGTGCAGGGGCATTTGTTGTGGCAGGCCTACCAGAGCTTTTTTGCGGTGATTTTCTGGTATTTCCTGCTGGGGCCTGTGGTGGTCTTGAGCTATCGCTTGCTGGCCCTGGCGGCAGAGCACAGCCAGAATCCGGCACTGGTCGAACGTGCCGGGCAGTTGCGTCATGCCTTTGACTGGTTGCCGGTGCGGCTGCTGGCCGCGAGTTTTGCGCTGGTAGGCAACTTCGCAGCGGTCAGTAGAGTGATGCTGCATGAGCTGCTGAGTTGGGACATCAGCGCCGCGCAACTGATCAACAAGGCTGGCTGTGCCGCTGCCGAAATCCCCGCGCCACAGGCCGGGCCTGAAGGTGTGGGCAGTCTCGACACCCTCTGGGCCTTGTTGCTGCGCGCGGCGGTGTTTTGGTATGCGTGTTTTGCGGTGTGGGCGTTGCTGCTCTGACATCACACGGTCCCTGTTGATGCTCTGTAGCCGCTGACGAGCCGTGCGAGGCTGCGTTCGAGCGCGAAGCGGTCGCAAGCCCTGTAAGGGCGGTATGCCTGAATCACCGGGGGGCATGGTTTTGCGACTGCTGCGCAGCCGATCGCAGCCTCGCACGGCTCGTCAGCGACTACAGGTTTGGGACCAGCCAAAGACTTCACAGGCATTAGCCGTAGTGGCCTCGGCTAAACGCTCCGGGCTGATGCCCATCACCTCGGCCAGTGCCTGGCAAATATCGGGCAGGTACTCCGGGCTGTTGCGCTGGTTGGGGTGCATGGCAGGCGCCATGTCGGGGGCGTCGGTTTCCAGCACCAGGGCGTCCAGCGGCAAATCGGCGATCACTTTGCGCAGGCGCAAGGCCTGCGGCCAGGTGGCCGCGCCACCCAGACCCAGTTTGAATCCCAGCTTGATATATTCGCGGGCTTCTTCGCGACTGCCTGCAAATGCATGAACAATCCCGCCGCGCTTTAGCCGCAAGCGCTTCAGTGTCGCAATCACCTGAGCATGGCTGCGCCTGACGTGGAGCAGGGCGGGCAGTTGAAAGTCGGCGGCCAATTGCAGCTGCGCTTCAAACAGCGTTTGCTGGCCGTCACGGTCGAGCTCGGGAAGAAAGTAGTCCAGGCCGATTTCACCCACAGCACATAACTGCGGATGCCCCGCCAGGCGGCTCAGCCATTGCTCGAGCTCAATCACCTGCTCAGGACGATGATCGTTGAGGTACACCGGGTGCAAGCCAAAGGCGGCATACAGCTGGCTGTCGGTTTGCACCAGATCCCACAATCGCTGCCAATTGCTCTGATAGACCCCCAGCACCACCATTTTTTCAACACCCAACGCTCGACTGCGCGCCAGTAACTGCGGGCGGTCAGCGTCAAAGTCCGGGAAGTCGAGGTGGGTGTGGGTGTCGATCAACTGCATGCTCAGGCCTGATGGATGCGCTGTTTGAAATTACGTGCGATCGCATGAATACCGGGCACGTAGTTCTGCTCTTCAATGGCTGCCAGCGCCAGGTTCAGGGCTGTTTCGGCGATCAGTTTGTGTTGCTGGCCCATGGCATTGACGGGCAGCGGCAGGAAGTCCAGCAACTGTGTGTCACCAAAGGTGGCCAGGCGCAAGGGCGGCCGCTGGGTCGGGTGCTCCAGCAATGCGTCGAACATCCCCTGCAACAGCACGTATGAGGTCGTGATCAGCGCATCCGGGAAGTGCCCCTGACGCGCCAGCAATTCATCGATGATCCGGCGTCCACATTCGCGGCTGAAGGCCGCGCCGTGTTCAATCAGGACTTCGCCTTCAAACCCTTCGACAGCCTGCTTGAACCCGGCCTCACGGGCCTGGCTGACGCTCAGTTCAGGACGGGCGCCGATCAATACAATCTGTCGAGGCAATGGCTGTAACAGGCTGCGGGTCAATTGCAGGCTGGCTTCGCAGTCATCACTGATCACCGAACAAAAACGCTCCGGCTCCATCGTCCGGTCAATGGCAATGATCGGCATGCCCAGATCTTGCAACTGGCGGTAGCTGTCATCTTCTTCGGGCAAGCAACTGGCCACGAACAGGGCGTCGCAACGGCGGGCACGAAACAGCTTGAGCAACTGGCGCTCACTTTCCGGGGCATCGTCGGAGCTGGCGATCAGCAACTGATAGCCCCGGGCACGGGCGCCTTGTTCGAGTTGCTTGGCCAGGCGGGCATAACTCGGGTTTTCAAGGTCCGGGAGGATAAACCCCAAGGTGCGCGTGTGCCGGCTGCGCAGTCCGGCCGCTTGCGGGTTGGGGGTAAAGCCGTGTTCCTCGACCACAGCGCGTACGCGCTCGACCGTGCTGCTGCTGATGCGCTGCTGCTCGGCTTTTCCATTGATGACATAGCTGGCCGTGGTTACGGAAACACCTGCCAATTGAGCGATATCACTGAGCTTCACGCCGAAAATTCCTTATTTTTTGTAGTACATGTCGACATTTTGGCCAATCCTAACCGATAAAGGCAGCCGACCATCGTCTGCCCTTCGCGTCCTGCCTTTTTTGCAACATCCGCAGCGAGCACCCATCAATACGACAAGTTGGACTTCAAGCGCGAGCAATTATGCAGTAACGTGCCGGGTATTCTTGATTAAACGTTTCAGCAGACGTATTTAAAGGTGCTTATCCCGGTAGCGATGTGCTTGCCACACATCCGCAGACACAGCCCGTGATCAGCGACCTAAGCTGACTTAATTCAAAACAATACCGGGTGCCATAGAGCGCCGGAAAGGAGAACGCATGCTCGAGCTCACCATAGAGCAGATTTCCATGGGCCAGACGGCTGTGGACAAGTCTGCGGCGTTGCAATTACTCGCCGATAAACTGGTTGCCGATGGCTTGGTGGCTGAAGGTTATCTGAGCGGCTTGCAAGCGCGTGAGGCTCAAGGTTCGACCTTTTTGGGCCAGGGTATCGCCATCCCCCATGGCACGCCTGAAACCCGCGACCTGGTGTTCACCACGGGGGTGCGTTTACTGCAGTTCCCCGAGGGGGTGGATTGGGGCGATGGGCAAATGGTGTACCTGGCGATTGGTATTGCGGCCAAGTCCGACGAGCACCTGCGCTTGCTGCAACTGTTGACCCGGGCCCTGGGCGAGACCGATCTGGGCGAAGCCCTGCGTCGCGCGAGCTCTGCCGAAGCCTTGCTCAAATTGCTCCAGGGCGCTCCCCAGGAACTGGCGCTGGATGCCCAGATGATTGGCCTGGGTGTGTCCGCGGATGACTTCGAAGAGCTGGTATGGCGCGGCGCACGCCTGTTACGCCAGGCCGATTGCGTGAGCAATGGCTTTGCCGCCGTACTGCAACAAGTTGATGCGCTACCCCTGGGCGATGGCCTGTGGTGGCTGCACAGCGAGCAGACGGTCAAGCGTCCGGGTCTGGCGTTTGTAACGCCGGACAAACCGATGCGCTACCTGGGCCAGCCGCTGAGCGGTCTGTTTTGCCTGGCCAGCCTGGGCGAAGCCCATCAGGCATTGCTGGAGCGCCTGTGCGCGTTGCTGATTGCCGGTCGCGGTCACGAATTGGGCCGGGCCACCAGCCGTCGTGCGGTGCTCGAAGTGCTGGGCGCAGAGTCGCCGGCTGACTGGCCGAGCGCCCGTATTACCTTGGCTAACGCCCACGGTTTGCATGCACGTCCGGCCAAGGTTCTCGCGCAACTGGCGAAAAGCTTTGAAGGTGAAATCCGCGTCAGGATCGTTGACGGGCAGGACTCGGCAGTTTCAGCCAAGAGCCTGAGCAAGTTGCTCAGCCTCGGTGCCCGTCGCGGCCAGGTGCTGGAGTTTGTTGCCGAGCCGAGCATTGCCAATGACGCATTGCCCGCGCTGTTGGCGGCTGTCGAAGGCGGTCTGGGCGAAGAAGTCGAGCCGCTGCCGATCCTGGTCGAAGCAGCCCCGAGCGTGGCCGAAATTGCCACGCTGATCACCGCTCCGGTTGCCGGTAGCGTGGTGCAGGCCATCGCCGCCTCGCCCGGCATTGCCATTGGCCCGGCCCATATTCAAGTGTTGCAAACCTTCGACTACCCGTTGCGTGGCGAGTCGTCAGCGGTTGAGCGCGAGCGCCTGCAAAAAGCCTTGAACGAAGTGCGTCAGGACATTGAAGGCCTGATTTCGCGCAGTCAGTCCAAGGCCATTCGCGAAATTTTCATCACTCACCAGGAAATGCTCGACGACCCGGAACTGACAGACGAAGTCGATTCGCGCCTCAAGCAGGGCGAAAGTGCCGAAGCGGCCTGGATGTCCGTGATCGAAGCCGCTGCACACCAGCAAGAGTCCTTGCAGGATGCACTGCTGGCTGAGCGGGCGGCCGATCTGCGGGATATCGGTCGCCGCGTCCTGGCCCAGTTGTGTGGCGTGCAAACCCCGGCCGAACCTGACCAGCCCTATGTGCTGGTGATGGATGAAGTGGGCCCGTCGGACGTGGCGCGTCTTGATCCGGCACGGGTAGCGGGTATTTTGACCGCCCGCGGTGGAGCGACTGCGCACAGCGCCATTGTCGCTCGTGCACTGGGTATTCCGGCGCTGGTGGGGGCAGGCGAAGCCGTGTTGTTACTGGCGCCGGGCACTCAGCTGTTAATCGATGGCCAGCGCGGTCGCTTGCACGTTTCACCGGATGCCGACGCCTTGCAGCGTGCCACCCAGGAGCGCGACAGCCGCGAACAGCGCTTGCTGGCCGCTTTTGCTCAGCGCCACGAACTGGCCGTGACCCAGGATGGCCACCCGGTTGAAGTGTTTGCCAATATCGGCGAAAGCAAAGGCGTCGCCAGTGCAGTGGAGCAGGGCGCCGAGGGCATTGGCCTGTTGCGCACCGAGCTGATTTTCATGGCCCACTCCCAGGCGCCGGATGAGGCCACTCAGGAAGCTGAGTACCGCCGCGTGCTGGATGGCCTGGACGGGCGGCCCCTGGTGGTTCGTACTTTGGACGTGGGTGGCGACAAGCCGCTGCCGTACTGGCCGATCGAGAAAGAAGAAAACCCGTTTCTGGGTGTTCGCGGTATTCGCCTTACCCTGCAACGTCCGCACGTCATGGAAAGCCAGTTGCGCGCTTTGCTGCGCTCGGCAGACAACCGCCCGCTGCGCATCATGTTTCCGATGGTGGGCAGCGTGGCCGAATGGCGGGCTGCTCGCGACATGACCGAACGTCTGCGGCTGGAAATTCCGGTGGCCGATTTGCAACTGGGGATCATGATCGAAGTGCCGTCCGCCGCCTTGCTGGCACCTGTGCTGGCCAAGGAAGTGGATTTTTTCAGCGTCGGCACCAACGACCTGACCCAGTACACCCTGGCCATTGACCGTGGTCACCCGACCCTGTCGGCTCAGGCCGACGGCCTGCATCCGGCGGTGCTGCAACTGATCGACATCACCGTCCGTGCCGCCCATGCCCACGGCAAATGGGTTGGCGTGTGCGGCGAACTGGCCGCTGATCCGCTGGCGGTGCCTGTACTGGTTGGCCTGGGCGTGGATGAGCTGAGCGTTTCGGCGCGCAGCATCCCTGAAGTCAAGGCGCGGGTGCGCGAGTTGAGCATGGATCGCCTCAAAACCCTGGCCGCCCAGGCCTTGAGTGTTGGCAGTCCGGATGAAGTTCGTGCATTGGTGGAGGCGCTCTAATGGCCAGCATTCTGACCATCACCCTCAACCCGGCACTGGACTTGACCGTGCGCCTGGGGCATCTGGCGCCGGGCGAGGTCAATCGCAGCCCGATGATGCTGGCCCATGCCGCGGGCAAGGGCATCAACGTCGCGCAAGTGCTGGCGGACCTGGGCCACACACTGACGGTGAGCGGCTTTTTGGGCGAAGACAATGCGCAAGCATTCGATGCGTTGTTCAAGCGCCGTGGCTTTGTCGACGGGTTTGTCCGCGTGCCCGGTGAAACCCGCAGCAATATCAAACTCGCCGAAGACGATGGTCGCGTGACCGACCTGAACGGGCTTGGGCCGCAGGTCAGCCCGCAGGCGCAGCAAGCTTTGCTCGACATACTCGATCGAATTGCACCCGACCATGATGCAGTGGTGGTGGCCGGCAGCTTGCCCCAGGGCGTGAGCCCGCAGTGGCTGCATGATCTGGTGCTGCGCTTGAAGGCGCTTGGTTTGAACGTGATTCTGGACACCAGTGGCCAGGCCTTGAAAGAAGCCTTGGCAGCGGGCCCCTGGTTGATCAAGCCCAATACCGAAGAACTCAGTGATGCCTTGGGCAGCGATATCAGCAGCCTTGAGGCCCAGATCGAAGCGGCCACTCGTTTGCAGGCGCTGGGTATTGAGCACGTGGTTATTTCCCACGGTGCTGAGGGTGTGAACTGGTTCAGCCACGCCGAGGCTTTGCAGGCATTGCCGCCCAAGGTCAGCGTAGCCAGTACGGTGGGGGCAGGCGACTCGTTGCTCGCGGGCATGGTCCACGGTTTGCTCAGCGGGCACAGCCCCGAACAGACCTTGCGAACCGCCACGGCCATTGCGGCGATGGCAGTCACTCAAATCGGTTTTGGTATCAGCGATGCGGCGCACCTGGCGACGCTCGAAAGCGGCGTTCGCGTTCGCCCCCTGACAAAAGAATAAGAGGGATACACATGAAATTAGCCATTGTGACGGGCTGCCCCAACGGCATGGTGACCAGCGTGCTATGTGCCCGTTTGCTCGATGCGGCCGCGCAGCGCCAGGGCTGGAGTACCAGCGTTGAAGTGCATGATCCCAAGCACCCGGAGCGCCAATTGTCGGCGGCCACCCTCGACGAAGCCGAGTGGGTTTTGCTGGTCAGCAGTACACCGCTGGACATGCAGCGTTTTATTGGTAAACGGGTATTTCAAAGCACCCCGGCCCAGGCCCTTCAGGATGTAGAGGCCGTGTTGCTGCGCGGGATCAAAGAGGCGCAAATCTACACGTCGCCTGCGCCATCCTCGGCCCCTGTCGAGAGCGAGAAACGCGCACCTAAAATCGTCGCCGTCACGGCATGCCCGACCGGTGTTGCCCACACCTTCATGGCGGCCGAAGCCTTGCAGCAGGCGGCCAAGCGATTGGGTTACGAACTGCAGGTCGAAACCCAAGGCTCGGTCGGTGCGCGCAATCCGTTGAGCGCCGAGGCCATCCGGGACGCCGATGTGGTGCTGTTGGCGGCAGATATCGAAGTGCCTGCCGAGCGCTTTGCCGGCAAAAAGATTTACCGCTGCGGCACCGGCATTGCCCTCAAACAAGCCGAAGCCACCCTGAACAAGGCATTGGCCGAAGGCCAGCAAGAGAGCGCCGCGACGGGCGGCTCAGCACCGGCCAAGCAAGAAAAAACCGGGGTCTACAAACATTTGCTGACCGGCGTGTCCTTCATGCTGCCGATGGTGGTGGCGGGCGGTTTGCTGATCGCGTTGTCCTTCGTGTTTGGCATCTCTGCCTATAAAGAGCCCGGCACGCTGGCGGCAGCCCTGATGCAAATCGGTGGTGACGCTGCGTTCAAACTGATGGTGCCGCTGCTGGCGGGTTACATCGCCTACTCGATTGCCGACCGTCCGGGCCTGGCGCCGGGGATGATTGGCGGTCTGTTGGCGAGCACGCTGGGTGCCGGGTTTATCGGCGGGATCATTGCCGGGTTTATCGCGGGCTATTGTGCCAAGGCGATCAATCGCTATCTGCAATTGCCGCAAAGCCTGGAAGCCTTGAAGCCGATTCTGATCATCCCGTTGTTCGCCAGCCTGTTTACCGGCCTGGTGATGATCTACGTGGTGGGCAAGCCGGTTGCCGGGATGCTCGAGGGCCTCACCCACTTCCTCGACAGCATGGGTACCACCAACGCCATTCTGTTGGGTGTGTTGCTGGGCGGGATGATGTGTGTCGACCTTGGCGGGCCTATCAACAAGGCGGCGTATGCGTTTTCGGTCGGGCTGCTGGCTTCCCAGAGTTATGCACCGATGGCGGCCACGATGGCGGCGGGCATGGTGCCGCCGATCGGGCTGGGCATTGCGACCTTCCTGGCGCGACGCAAGTTCGCTCAAACCGAGCGTGAGGCGGGCAAAGCGGCACTGGTGCTGGGGCTGTGCTTTATTTCTGAAGGTGCGATCCCGTTTGCCGCCAAAGACCCGCTGCGGGTTATCCCGGCGAGCATCCTGGGTGGCGCGTTGACGGGCGCATTGTCGATGTACTTCGGCTGCAAGCTGATGGCACCGCACGGCGGCTTGTTCGTGCTGCTGATCCCGAATGCGATCAACCATGCGCTGCTGTACTTGCTGGCGATTGTGGCGGGCAGCCTGTTGACTGCGGTGGTGTATGCAGTGATCAAGCGGCCGGAGCCGGTGGAAATGGCGCTGGAGACAGCCAAGGCGTAGTCGCCTGGTAGCCAATACCTTGTGGGAGCGGGCTTGCTCGCGATGGACTTGATGCAGTTGATCTGATTCACCGCATTGAGCCTTTCGCGAGCAAGCCCGCTCCCACAGGAGTCGGGCTAGTAACCCGAGAGAAAACCTCTAGTACACATCGCGGCGATAGCGCCCCTGCTCGATCAGCAACTCCACCGCTTCAGCCCCCAGCATGTCGATCAGTGCCTGGTCCACACCCGCGGCCATCCCCTGCAAACTGCCGCAGATATAAATAGCGGCACCGTCTGCCAGCCATTGACGCACTTCATCACCCGACTCACGCAAGCGATCCTGCACGTAGACCTTCTGTGCCTGATCCCGCGAAAATGCCAGATCCAGGCGTGCCAGATCACCGCTGGCCAGCCAGCCTTGCAGCTCATCGCGGCAATAAAAGTCGTGCTCGGCGTTACGCTCGCCAAAGAACAACCAATTGCGCTGCTGTCCTTGGGCGATCCGTGCCTTGAGCAAGCTGCGCAGCCCTGCCAGACCGGTGCCATTACCGAGCAGAATCAGCGGCACGGGTTCGGCGGGCAGATGAAAGCCGCTGTTGCGCCGCACACGCAGGCTGATCGCCGAGCCGATGGCGGCATGTTCCGTCAGCCAGCCCGAACCAATCCCCAGACTGCCATCGGCATGCCGCTCCTGACGCACGATCAATTGCAATGACCCATCCTCGGGGATCGAGGCAATGGAGTATTCGCGCATGTTCAGCGGGACTAATGCGTCGACCAGCGCCTGGGCGTGCATGCCCACCAGGTGAGCGCGATTGTCCGGCAGTTGGCGGCCGCCCAGTGCCTGGGCCAGGGTTTCTTGCAGGCCATCGAGTTGCACTGGGGAGTTGGCCGAAAGGCCCAGGCCGTCAAGGAAGTGCTCGACGGCCCACGTGGACTGCCTTGGCATGACTTCTACCAAATCACCGGCCTGCCAGGAGGCGTTCCCATCGGGTGGGGTGAGCGCCAACAGATAAACCCCCGAACCGCTGCTGCCGGGGTTGAGCAGTTCACGCTGATCAAGGCTCCAGTTGTTGTAGCTCGGTGCCTGCCAGTTGGCGCTCGGCGCGCCGCCGGTGAGCTGGCTGAGCTGTTGCTGCCACTGATGAAGCGCTTCGGCATCACCGCTGTCGACCTGCACCGGGCTAAACAGCGCTTGGGCCCCACGCTCGCTCAGCCATTGCTGGACCCGGGTGGCAAAACCACAAAAGTGCGGGTATTGACGGTCGCCCAGCGCGAGCACGGAATACTTGAGCGTGTTCAGCCCCAGAGGCTGGCCGAGGATTTTGCGTTCAAAACCACGGGCGCTGTCGGGCGCTTCCCCATCACCAAAGGTGCTGACCACAAACAGAGCGTTGCTCGCCTGTTGCAAGTCGTCTTCGTTGAGCGCCCCCAAGGGCTGAACCCGCACCGGCAGACCGGCCGCCTGCAGTTGTCCGGCAGTCTGCCAGGCCAATTGCTCGGCAAAGCCGCTTTGGCTGGCAAAGCCGATCAGCCATGACGGCGCATCGTTGCTGACCGCGGCAAACCCCTTGCGTGCCTGTTTGATCTGACGTTTTTTACGGCGACGGTCCAGGTACAACAACCAGCCGGTAATAAAGAACAGCGGCATGGTCAGGCTGGCGATGGTCACCAGGATTCGACCGGTCAGGCCCCAGTAGCTGCCCACATGGAGGGCGTAAATGCTGCTGAGCAATTGTGCCTTGTAGCTTTTGGCTTCAAAGCGATCGTGTTTTTTCACCGCGCCGGTGGCAGGGTCGAGCGTGATCTGGTTGAACGCACGCTCGTGGGGCGAGCTGTTGAGCAGGTAGAACACCGTGGCGGGTTGTCCTGCCACTGGCGGCATGCGCACGTTGTAGGTGCTCAGGTCCGGTCCCGCGGCTTTCTGGATACTGGCCCAGATGGCGTCGTAGTCGGCAACCGGAGCTGGCCCCGCAGGCCCTGGTTGGCCACGGCCGCCTTTGCGTTGCTCGCTGTTGGGGGTGTCGGAAAACAGCTTTTGCAGGCCCTTGTTGTACCATTCGTAAGACCATGACAAACCGGTCAGGGCCGCCAGCAGGTAAAAGATCATGCACCAGGTGCCTGCGACCGCGTGCAGGTCCCAGTTAAAGCTGCGACCTTTTTTCGCCCAGTCCAGCGTCAACCAGGCACGCCAGTTCAACGCTTTGCGCGGCCAGCGCAAGTACAGCCCCGACAGGCAGAAGAAAATCAGCATCAGGGTACAGGCGCCGGTGATCTGGCGACCGGTTTGGCCCATGGCCAGAAAACGGTGCAGTTGCAGCATCAGGTCGAAAAAGCCCTGGCCGTTGGCCTCACCCTGATAGGTACCGGTATAGGGGTCGACATAGCGCATCTGGCCACGCCGCTCGCCCGGTGGCGGGGTGAAGAAAATTCGCGCAGCAGTGCCGCTGTCCACGCCCACCCACAGCATTGAAACCTGTTTGCCTTCAGTGGCCTCGACCCTGCGCACCAGCTCGGCGGGTGGCAGCACGCCGCTGTCGAGTTTTTCGACCTTGAGTACCGAAGGGTTGAGCAAGTTCAGCAACTCGTCCTGGAACGACACCGTGGCGCCGGTTATCCCCATCAAGGCCAGAACCAGCCCTGCGGTGATCCCGAAAAACCAGTGCAGCTGAAAAAGTGTTTTCTTAAACACGACGACCGCCTTGCTTGCTCAATTGAATGTTTCAAGACTTATAGCCGCTGACGAGGCACGAGGCTGCAGCAGCCCCCGTCGGTGGTCCTGCGGCCCGCATCGCAACCTCGTGCCTCGTCAGCGGCTACACAAAAGCCCCGACCATTGGATGGGCGGGGCTCTGTACAGCTCAACTTCGAATCAGAAGTGCAAGCTGGTGGTCAACAAGGCTGTACGGCCCGCCGCCTGATTGGCGAAGTGAGTCGAGAATGCTTTGTCGTAGTAGGTCTTGTCTGTCAGGTTTTGCACGTTCAGTTGCAGGTCGATATTTTTGGTCAGCTTGTAGCTGGCCATTGCGTCGTAGCGGGTGTAGGACGGCACATACGTCGAGTTAGCAACGTTGCCGAAGACGTCATCCACGTAGAACGCACCGCCACCGACAGTCAGCTTTGGCGTAATTGCATAGGTAGTCCACAGGCTTGCGCTGTTTCGTGGCGTGTTAGGCAATTTGTTGCCATCGGTGGCCTTGTTCAGAGGGCCGCCATCCTGCTGCTTGCCGTCCAGGTAGCTGTAACCTGCGAAGACTTGCCATTTGTCAGTGATTTTACCGGTAGCAGAAAGCTCAATCCCGTCGACGCGGGTTTTACCGGCGTTTTCGTAGGTGGTGGCATCTGTTTGTACGCGGGTGTTCTCTTTTTCGGTACGGAAGATCGCAGCTGCCAGGGACAGGCGGTCGTTGAGTACATCCCACTTGGTACCGATTTCGTAGTTGGTGGTTTCTTCCGGCTCCATGTCGCTGGCCAGCAAATTGCCTGCACGATCCGTGCTGCCTGGCAATGTATTGGTCTCGTTGCCTTCACCTACCATCGAACCCGGAGGTGTCGCCGAGGTAGCGTAGGACACATAGATGCTGCCGTTAGGGCGTACTTTCCACACCAGACCCAACTGGCCAGAGAAGAAGTCGCTGGTGTCGGAGCCTTTAGCGGTCGTTGCGCCTGCACCGGTGTACGTCTTGTACTTGGTGTCGAAATGGTCGTAACGCAGGCCCATGTTCAGTAACCATTCCGGAGTCAGCTCCAGAGTGTCCATTACATAAATGGCGCGAGTGGTGCTGGCGGTATCGGTGCCCGCGTAGTTGCGTGCGATCGAGCCGCTCCACGGATCATTCGGGTTCGGGTTGCCCAGGGATGTGCAGTTCCAGCCGCTAGGTGCGCCGATCATGCCAGGTGTGCAGTTAGTGCTGGAGTTGCCAGGGCTGCCTGGGGTGGTATCGGTGTTAACGTTATAGGACGACTTGCTGCTGGTTTCGCGGCTGAGCTCGATGCCGGTGGAGTAGCTGTTTTTGAACCCTGCGATGTACACATCACCAAACAGGTCGGTCTGGTTGGTCGTGGTCGTGGTGTTGCTGACGCGAGTATTTGCACGACGCCACACGCTGCCATTGTTGACGTTGCCTTTACTGTCATCCGGCTGGGTCAGGATGTAGTCCTGCATGGAGTTGCCGTGACGCAGGGTGTTCTTGATGTGCAGGTCGTCACTGAAATCATGCTCAAACGCAAAGGTCGTGATATCAGCGCGGGTTTTGCGGAAGTCGCGGTCAGTCAGGCCGTAGAAGTTGCTGCTGTCGCCACCGTTGTTCGGTTTGTCCGGGCTGGCAGCCGTGTGGGTATTGCCAACGGAATAACCATAAGGAATGCCCGAATCCGGCAGGTCGTTACTTTCCATGTGGTAGTAGTCGACGTTGAAGCGGGTATCGGTGCCCAGACCAAAGGCCAGGGAAGGCGCAATACCCCAACGGTCGTAATTGACCTTGTCGCGACCGGCCACGTTGCTTTCATGGCTCATCAGGTTAAGACGGCCTGCAACGGTGTCGCTGAACTGATAGTTGCCATCCATTGTGTAGCGTTGGGTCTGATCCGAACCCCAGGTCCAGCCGCCATCAATGGAGTTACCCAGGTGGGCTTTTTTACTCACCATGTTGATGGTGCCGCCTGCCGCGCCGCGACCACCGAAGGCCGAATTCGGGCCTTTGGCAACTTCAATGTTTTCTACGGCGAAGATCTCGCGGCTTTGCGCACCCGTGTCACGCACGCCATCCAGATAGGTGTCGCCCTGAGCGTCAAACCCGCGGATAAATGGACGGTCGCCCTGTGGGTTGCCGCCTTCGCCTGCGCCGAAAGTAATGCCCGGCACGGTGCGCAGTGCGTCCTGCAGCGAGGTGGCTGCGGTGTCTTTGATCAGTTGCTGCGGAATGATGGTGATCGAGCGGGGGGTGTCGATCAGCGGCGCGGTGTACTTGGACGAGCTGGCTTTCTCGATTTGATAAGACTGCTCGGTCTGCTCGCCAGTAACGGTAGTCGCGCCAAGGGAAATACTGTTGCCCTGTGCCTTGCTCTCAGTGCTTTCAGCGGCCTGAGCCATATGGGCTGCAGAGCTCGCAGTGATAGCAACACCGATGGCCGAAGCCAGCAAGCGTGGTGAGCTGACGGGTATTTTTAATTGTTGGCGCGACATTTTAAGATCCCTTCCCCCAGAATTTGAGCCGCGAAATATATGGCAAACAATTCTGACTATCAATTGAGAGGCATTACTATTAGCGCTAAATTTACAATCTTTACAAATTGCCTTTACGGTTTTTTCACACTCGTTCGTCTACAGGGGCGCAACAGGGTTTTACACATTCAATAAGAATCAATACCATTGCCATCCCTTTGCTATCAGGTGCTGCGTAATGTTGCTGCATATCCCCGGCTTGTTCTCCCGTGAAGAGGTGCAGCGCATCCGTGAGGCGCTGCAGCAGACTGAATGGGCTGACGGCAAAATCACTGCCGGCTTTCAATCCGCCAAGGCCAAGCACAATCTGCAACTGCCCGAAGACCATCCGTTAGCCAAGGAAATTGGTGCAGCGATGATGGACCGGCTCTGGAAAAATCCGCTGTTCATGTCGGCAGCGTTACCGCACAAAGTCTTTCCGCCCTTGGTGAACTGCTACACCGGGGGCGGCAGCTTCGACTTTCATATCGACAATGCTGTGCGTCAGCCCAGAGGCAGCCCCGAGCGGGTACGCACGGATCTGTCGGCCACCCTGTTTTTCAGCGATCCCGAAGACTATGACGGCGGTGAACTGGTGATTCAGGACACCTACGGTGTGCAGCAAGTCAAACTGCCTGCTGGCGATATGGTGCTGTACCCCGGCACCAGCTTGCACAAGGTCAATGCGGTTACTCGAGGAGCGCGCTTTGCGTCGTTTTTCTGGACCCAAAGCCTGGTGCGTGAAGACAGCCAGCGCACCTTGCTGTTTGAAATGGATGGCGCGATCCAGCAACTGACCCGCGACGTACCCGATCATCCCTCCCTCATCCAGCTCACAGGCACCTATCACAACCTGTTGCGCCGCTGGGCCGAGGTTTAGCCATGAACTTTCAACTGCGCCGTGAAGAAGTGCTCGATGGTGACCAATTGCGCGCCATGCTGGCTGAAAACCCGGCGAAAGCTGCCCAGGCCATCTTGATGGCGGCCAAGGAGGGCATAGTGGACGGTCAGGCCTTGCTGGGTCAGATTCTGCTCGACGGCCAGGGCATTGAGCGCGACCCGGTGCTGGCCAAGCGCTGGTTTCAAATCGCGGCCAATGGCGGCCACCTCATGGCCCGCAACATGCTCGGACGTTGCTGGGAACATGGCTGGGGCGGGCCTGTGGATTGCACGCTGGCCAGCCTGGAATATCGTCAGGCAGCAGAGGCCGGTTTGGATTGGGCGCTCTACAACTATGCCAACTTGCTGGCTACCGGTCGCGGTGTGGCGCAAGACCAGGGTGCAGCGTTCACCTTGTATGGAGTGGCAGCACAGGCTGGCCATGCCAAGTCGATGAATCTGCTGGGGCGTTATCTCGAAGAGGGCGTGTATTGCCCGGCAGACAAAAAGGCGGCGTGCTTCTGGTACGAACGCTCAGCCCTTGGCGGTGATTTTCGTGGCCAGTTCAGCCATGCCTCGGTACTCGCCGAGTCCGGTCATGTTGATGAGGCCTTGACCTGGTTTGAGCGCGCATTGGCGCAAGGCAACCTGAACTTCTTGCGAGTGAGTTACCTGGCCCTGCAGGAGGCCAGGGAGCCGCGTGTCAGGGCAATGAGCGACCTTTGGCAAGCGCGCATCAATACGCTGCAGGACCGCGGCGACTGATAGTCATTACGCCGCGGCGGGTAATGCTCGTACGCGGTGTTTTAGAAGATCTGAATGGGCCATGGATTGTTAGGGTACGTATTCTTTTTTGTTTTTATCGTTGTCTTACGAGTTGCCGGGTAGTGGTGTAATTGATTGATGTCCTTTGAAGATTGATCCTGTTTTGGCAGGATAATTATTTAAAGGGATTTAATATGCAAGGTGATAATTACGCCCTCGTTGAGAGTGTTGAAGATGCCAGGCCGCTTGAGGAAATGACGTCCTTGGAAGCGGCCATCTACTTGCCCTCGCAGTATATTCAGGTGTTGGCGGGTGAAAAGAACGCCGCGGTTTCAAAAGATGAACTGGGGTTTATTATTCGGCGCAGTGATATACACAGTGTCCGTGCTTATGTGCGTGAATCTCGAACATTGCCGGTCGATTACAATAAGATCGTGGCATGGTTCGGGGCGAATACAGAGAACGTGCCGGGGCTAGAGCCTGCAAGTATCCAGTCGTTTCATCAGCGTGTTGTGCAACACGCCGGTACATGGTCGGCGCTGGAGCGTGATACAAAAGAGCTTAGTCGGCAACTTAACAGGTTTTCGGACAGTTTTATTACGACGGCCAATGGCATTATTGAGCTGATCAATAAGATCGAATTCGAGCGTTTTCTCACGGGCACCCTTAATGAATTGACCGAGAAAGAAGAAGCCGAGTTGAAGGCGATTATTCTGAACTCAACAGAACTCAAGGCCGTCCGCATTGTCAGGGAGTATGTGCTGCTGATTAAAAAAGACACCGACGCTTATATTAATAAAGCCACGGCGGTGGGTGCCTTGGCGGCCGAGTTTGAGCGGGTGTTGTCTGACGAGTTGATTCACGAAGTCAACGGCAAGCTAGATGCGTATGCCAGGAGAGGGCACTCCAGGGAGCGCGAAGTGCTGGTCGCGCGTATTAAAGAGCTGGACGGTGAAATTGATCAGTTGATCAAGGACTATAAAACCCAAGTGTTGTATGGCCATTCAGGGTTTTTTCTGGGGCCTGTAGGCTTGGCCATCACGGGCGGGATATTTGGTGTGAAAGCCGAAGCGACACGGGCCCGAAAAAACAAACTGATTGCCGAGCGCGAAGTCGCAAGACAAGGCAGTCATGAGCAGGAAAGGCTGGCCATTGTGCTGGATGCCACTCAGCAGCGCTTTACAGATTTGCGCAGCCGAATGCTCGGCGCCGAGCAGGGGGCCAAGCAGTTGGCGCAAGTCTGGGGCTACATTGTCAAATACCTCGATGAAGCGGCCTATCAGTTGGAGGGGGTGGATGACCTTGCCCGGCTACACCGGTTCAAACTGGATTTTTCACAACTGTTGAATCCCTGGACGCGTGTTAAAGACTACAGCGTGCAGATATCCAACGCGTTTAATGAAATTATTGATGGGCGTCATTGAGTGAAGGGACTTAATTCATGAATAGGGACAATGGACTCATGGTGTTTGAAAATCCTGATATGCCGGGTGTGTTTGCCGGGCTGAGAAAATTCAATGCGGTGGCGGTGAATCGTGAATACGATTTTATTCCATCTTTACAAGAGCGTTTGAATCTGGCGGCCAAAAACCTGAGCAATAGTGCGCGCACTATTGTCGATCAAGTACGCCATCTGGAAGTGGTGGTGGACAGCGCGGGTTTCGATGGGCTGCTGGAACAGTGGGGGGCCATTCATGCTCATACCGAGTTGGCCGTTGAAGTGCAAGCCTCTGCATTAAGTGCGCTCAATGATACCTGTGCCCTGCGGGTCGGTCGCATTGTAAGTGCTGTTGGGGCCGCCAAACATCAAATAGCATTATGGGTCGATGAAGGTGAAGGACTCAACCTGGAACATTATTCTGATCCCTTGCTCGCGTATGATGCAGCCAGGCTTGATGAGTTGGAACAACAGGCGGTCATGCTGCAAGTACAAAAAGACAAGTTGAGGGCAGATAAACAGGTTATAGACGCTGCCGTCACTATTCTTCAATCCCGAACCTGGCTGGATCACATAAGGGATTTACTGCCGACCGCCGAGCAGATCCAGACGCTTTTAACGTCGGCACTGGTTGGAAAGGCAGAGGCGGATGTCGTCGTGGCGGCTCTTGAGCGCCTGACGCAGTACCTTGGCTTTTTTGACGGTGGCTATCGCTTGTTTGCGTTGACTCAGGCGCGCAACAAAATAAACGACACGTTATCTGACGTGAGAGTGCTGCAAAACCAAAACGTGACAGATGCTCGGGTATTGAAAGAGCGTGCAGAGAAAATCAGGCGTCACGCTGAACTGGTTGAGGCTCGGGCGTACTGGGTTGACAACATGAGGTTGGTTGTCAGAGGGCTTGGGGTGTTTATCAGCCGGGTTCATTCGACCACAGAGGTCAACGATAACGCGATGCAGCAGGCATCGGCAGAGCTGGCAGGGTTTCAGCGTTTCTTGCGGCGGATCAGTCGCTAGACGGTAATGACAGCCCCCCGGCCACTTGGCCGGGGGGCCTGTTTTTACAGGTAGAAAGACTTCAGCGGCGGGAAGCCGTTGAACTCAACCGCGCTGTAGCTGGTGGTGTAGGCACCGGTCGATAGCCAGTACAGACGATCACCGATCGCCAGGTTCAGCGGCAGGCCGTACTTGTAGTTTTCGTACATGATGTCGGCGCTGTCGCACGTTGGGCCGGCAATCACGACTTCTTCCATTTCGCCTTTCTTTTCAGTCCAGATCGGGAACTTGATGGCTTCGTCCATGGTTTCGATCAGGCCAGAGAATTTGCCCACGTCGGTGTAAACCCAGCGCTCCACGGCGGTGCGGGATTTACGGGCTACCAGTACCACTTCACTGACCAGGATACCGGCGTTGGCAATCAGCGAACGGCCCGGCTCCAGAATGATTTCCGGCAGGTCGTCACCGAAGTCTTCCTTCAGGAAGCGAATGATTTCTTCGGCGTAGGTTTCCAGGCTGTTGGTGCGGGTGATGTAGTTGGCCGGGAAGCCGCCGCCCATGTTGATCAGCTTGAGAACGATACCGTCTTCTTCTTTCAGGCGCTCGAAGATCACTTTGACCTTGGCGATGGCCGCATCCCATACGCTGATGTCCCGTTGCTGGGAGCCCACGTGGAACGAAATGCCGTACGGCACCAGGCCCAGGTCACGGGCCAGGATCAGCAAGTCCATGGCCATATCGGTCTGGCAGCCGAATTTGCGCGACAAAGGCCAGTCAGCCGTGGTCGAGCCTTCGGTCAGAATACGAACGTAGATCTTCGAACCTGGAGCCGCCTTGGCGATGTTGCGCAGGTCGGCTTCGGAGTCGGTGGAGAACAGGCGCACGCCTTTGTCGTAAAAGTAGCGAATGTCTTTGGATTTCTTGATGGTGTTGCCGTAGCTGATGCGATCCGGGCTAACACCTCGGTCCATCACTTTGTCCAACTCGTAGATCGAAGCGATGTCGAAGCTCGAACCCTTGTCGCGCAGCAGGTCGATGATTTCGACGGCTGGGTTGGCTTTGACTGCGTAGTACACCTTGGCAAATTCGAAGCCTGCACGCAGGTCATCGTAAGCCTTGCTGATCATGGCGGTGTCGATCACCACGAACGGGGTTTCCTGGGTGTCAGCGAAGGCCTTCATTTTGTTGAAGGTATCGCGCGCGTAATAGTCTTCGACCTTGATCGACATGCTGAGGGACTCCTAGTGGCAAACGTCATAAATAAATGGGCGCAACTGAACATCCTCCGTATCCCCACTTTGGTTCGCCTACTTCCCAAGGCATGTCCGCCGAAAGCAAAAAAGGTAAATGGACCTTGCTGTCTCGTCGTCAGTACTTGAGCCGGATGGATCGTTTCCAGCATGGATGTTCGGCGCGAACTTTAGGGGGTGAGTGCGTTGAGATCAACAAAAAATGTCGCGTTTTTGTACGCGTTCGTCGTGGGGGCGCGGACAGTTATTTAAGTAACCGACCTTTGTGACACTGAGGAGTTCGCGCGCAGCGCTTTTACGGGGGCCGCAAGGGCGGGTAAACAGAGTGACCGAGTCGCCAGTGTCGCGAGCAAGCCCGCTCCCACAGGGGCTTTCGTCCTTGTGGGAGCGTGGCTTGCCCGCGATGGCCTCAACGCGGTCAAGCAGAACGATCGAGTCGCCTGCATCGGGATGCAAGCCAGCACCGAGAGCAGTTACGCCAACGCAATATCCGCCGGCGAGACAATGCTGGTCTTGGCCCCACGTGAGCGGCCCGAGCTCAGGTAGGCGGCAATCGATTCTTGCGTCACTTCACCCTGGAACACACGCTCGGTGTCCATGACCGGCAACCACGAACGGTTGAACTCATACATGCGCGACAGCAGGATGCGCAAGTGTTCCTCGGACGCGGCAGTGGCGGTGAATTCGCGCAGGTACTGGCCGCACGTACCGCTCTGGCGGTGCAGGTCACGACGGCGCACATAGCCCAGAGCCTTGTTGTCGGCACATGTCATGACGACATAGCGACGGTCGAGTTCGTCCATCAGTTCCAGCGCTTCGGCCACCGGGGTTTCCGGGCTCACCGACGGCGCGTTGTCCGCGGCGTCTTCGGCCTTGACCAGCAGCAGGCGCTTGAGCGTGCTGTCCTGGCCCACGAAGTTGCTGACAAAGTCGTCGGCCGGGTGGGCGAGCAGGGTGTCGGGATGATCCATCTGCAACAACTTGCCGCCACGGAAGATCGCAATCTTGTCACCCAGCTTGATGGCTTCGTCGATGTCGTGGCTGACCATGATCACGGTCTTGTTCAGTGCCCGTTGCATCTCGAAGAATTCGTTCTGGATCATCTCGCGGTTGATCGGGTCGACCGCGCCAAACGGCTCATCCATCAATAGCAGCGGTGCGTCAGCGGCCAAGGCGCGAATCACCCCGATCCGCTGTTGCTGGCCACCCGACAGTTCGCGCGGATAACGGTTGAGGTACTGCTTGGGTTCAAGCTTGATCATGCTCATCAGCTCGCGGGCACGGTCATGGCACTTTTGCTTGTCCCAGCCCAGCAGGCGCGGCACGACGGTAATGTTTTCCTCGATGGTCATGTTGGGGAACAGGCCGATCTGCTGGATCACATAACCGATATTGCGACGCAGGGTCACCGGGTCGAGGTCGGTGGTGTCTTCGCCGTTGATCAGGATCTTGCCGGAAGTGGGCTTGATCAGGCGGTTGATCATTTTCAGCGTGGTGCTTTTACCGCAACCCGAAGGCCCGAGGAACACACAGATCTCGCCTTCGTTGACGGTCAGGCTTACCGAGTCCACGGCTTTTACGTCTTTGCCGTTGCTTTGGAATGTTTTGCTGAGGTTTTGAAGTTCGATCATTTGAGCAGTCCTTTTGGAGTCAGCGAGCGTTGCAGCCATTGCAGAAGCAGGTCGGCGATGATGGCCAGAACACTGACCAGCACGGCGCCGACGATCAGCATCGACATGTCGCTACGGCTGATTGCAGCAAGAATAAGTACACCCAGGCCGCCAGCACCGATGGTGGCGGCGATGGTCATGACGCCGATGTTCATCACCACGGCGGTGCGTACACCGGCGAGAATCACCGGTACCGCGATGGGCAGTTCAACCATGCGCAGGCGCTGGCCAAAGGTCATGCCGATGCCGCGGGCGGCTTCGCGAATACCCGGTTCCACGCCGGTGAGGGCCAGGAAGGTGTTGCGCATGATGGGCAGCAGTGAATAAAGAAACACCGCCGTGATGGCCGGCATCGGGCCCAGGCCCTGGCCGAACTTGGAGTAGAACGGCAGCAGCAAGCCGAACAGGGCAATGGACGGAATGGTCAGCAGCACGGTGGCGCTGGCTTGCAGAGGGCCGGCCAGTGTCGGGAAGCGTGTCATCAACACACCCAGCGGCACGCCGATCAGGATCGCCAGAATCACGGCGATGCCGACCAGGCTGATGTGTTGAAGGGTCAGTTGTAAGACTAGCGACCAGTCCATGTGGGAAAAGGCGTTCAAAAATTCCATGTCTTTTCCTTAGTTGAGTGGATGCTGGCGCAGGAAATCTGCGGCCACCGTGGAGGGGCTTTCGTGGTTCACGTCGACCCGCGCGTTGAGCTGGCGCATGGTTGCGTCGTCAAACAGATCGGCCAGGGGTTTGAGCAGCGCTTCCAGGTCCGGGTGGGCATCGAGATAGGCTTTGCTCACGACCGGCGCGGCGGTGTAGTCCGGGAAATAATGCAGGTCGTCGTCCAGCAACTTGAGGTTGAAGGCACTCAAGCGTCCGTCAGTGGTGTACACCAGCCCGGCAAATACCTGGCCGTTTTTCAGCGCGGTGTAGACCAGGCCTGCGTCCATCTGACGGATATTGCGGCGGGTCAGGTCCATGTCGTAGAGCTTGACCATGCCCAGCAAACCATCGGAGCGGTTGGCGAACTCGGTGTCCAGTGCCACCAGTGCGCTTTTGTTTTCCGGGTCACGCAGCGCCTTGTTCAGGTCACTGATGCTGTTGATGTCCGGAAACGCCTCGGCCACTTTCTGTGGCAGGGCCAGTGCGTAGGTGTTGCTGAACTTGGACGGGTGCAGCCATACCAGTCCTTTTTTTGCATCGAGCTCTTTAACCCGGTCGTAGGATTGCTGGCTGTCGAGTTTGTCGGTGATGTGGTTGTAAGCCACCAGCGATACGCCGGTGTACTCCCACACCATGTCCAGTTGCCCCGACTCTTGGGCCGAGCGCGCCAGGCTGCTGCCCAGCCCGCCAGTCACCTTGGCGTTGTAACCTTTGCTGTTGAGGTATTGGGACGTGATTTCAGCGAGCAGGGTTTGCTCGGTAAACACTCGCGCCCCGATACGAATCAGGGGTTTTTCTGCGGCCTGGACAATTCCTGCGCACAGCAGGATACAGCCTAGTAAGAAGCTTATTTTTTTCATGGGTATTCCTTTGCTCAGCCGGACCTTAAACAGGTCGCAGACCGCGTTCCAACCATCGGCGGCTGATGAGTATCACCAGGCCATCGAGCAGCAATGCCAGCAGCGCGGTACAGGCTGCGCCGAGGATCAGTTGCGGCTGATTGTTGAGGGCGATGCCGGGGAAAATCAGGCTGCCCAGGCTATTGGCGCCGATCAGGAACGCCAGGGGGGCCGTACCGACGTTGATCGCCAGTGCGACCCGTACACCGCCCATGATGATGGGCACGGCGTTGGGCAATTCGACTCGCCACAGCACCTGGCGTGGGGTCATGCCGATGCCGACGGCGGCTTCCTTGAGCGAACCCTGTACGTTTTTCAAGCCTTCATAGGTGTTGCGCACGATGGGCAGCAACGAGGCCAGAAACAGGGCGAAGATGGCAGGACCGCTACCGATCCCCAGAAAACCCAGGGCAATGGCCAGTACGGCCAGCGGAGGGACGGTGTTGCCGATGTTGAAGACTTGCATGAAGCGTTCCGCACGTCCGACCATGTTCGGTCGGCTGAGGAAAATGCCGGCGGGTATCCCTACAACGAGGGCGGCGAGCATTGAAGCGAGTACCAGGTACAGGTGGGCTTGCAGGTAGAACAACAAATCATCTTGATAGTGTTCGATAGTGCTGATGCCGATCCAGTGGACCAACAGGGCCAGGAGCGCGATCACAACCGCACCTCCAATAAGCCCTTTTCCATAGCGATTTGCCACAGACGGACTCCTTTTTTTCAGTCGGCGAACACATCGTCGTGTGGCAATGCCATTTCTGGCTGCCGACAATCATGTTCGCGAAGAGCAACAGGGGAGTGCGAAAAGCGCCCTCATCACCTGTCATTAGCGCAGCCTCGTCAGGCTAACTTGCTGATATTTCAGCCCCTGACGGTTTGTCGTATCAGGAGAGTGGACGCCTCCACTGTTTAAAAGGTTCACATTATTTACGGCACATTGCCACCCTTGTCCGACGGGCAAGGGCACCAACGGTGGCTGTAGTGCCCGGTTTTAGGCTATAATCCGCGCCCTTTTTTGAATCAATCGTCAGGCGATTTCCCATGACCAACCAGGCCGCCGAAGTCGCGAAACGCCGCACTTTCGCTATTATTTCCCACCCCGATGCGGGTAAGACCACCATCACCGAAAAGCTCTTGCTGATGGGTAAGGCGATTGCTGTCGCCGGTACGGTGAAATCGCGAAAGTCCGACCGCCATGCCACCTCCGACTGGATGGAAATGGAGAAGCAACGGGGTATTTCGATTACCACGTCGGTCATGCAGTTCCCGTATCGCGACCACATGATCAACCTGCTCGACACCCCGGGCCACGAAGACTTCTCCGAAGACACCTATCGCACCCTGACCGCGGTCGACTCGGCCCTGATGGTGCTCGATGGCGGTAAGGGCGTAGAGCCACGGACCATCGCCCTGATGGACGTCTGTCGTCTGCGTGACACGCCCATCGTCAGCTTTATCAACAAACTCGACCGCGATATCCGCGACCCGATCGAGTTGCTGGACGAGATCGAGGCGGTCCTGAAAATCAAGGCGGCGCCGATCACCTGGCCGATTGGTTGCTACCGTGACTTCAAGGGTGTTTACCACCTGGCAGACGACTACATCATCGTCTACACCGCCGGTCACGGTCATGAGCGCACCGAAACCAAAATCATCGAAAAACTCGATTCCGATGAAGCCCGCGCCCACTTGGGTGACGAGTACCAGCGCTTCGTCGATCAACTGGAACTGGTTCAGGGCGCCTGCCATGAATTCAACCAGCAGGAGTTCCTCGATGGCCAGTTGACCCCGGTGTTCTTCGGTACTGCATTGGGCAACTTCGGTGTCGACCACGTGCTTGATGCCGTTGTGAACTGGGCGCCCAAGCCATTGGCCCGTGTTGCCAACGAGCGCACCGTTGAGCCTGTTGAAGAGAAGTTCACCGGCTTTGTGTTCAAGATCCAGGCAAACATGGACCCAAAACACCGTGACCGTATCGCCTTTATGCGCATTTGCTCGGGCAAGTACGAAAAGGGCATGAAAATGCGTCACGTGCGTACCGGAAAGGACGTACGAATCGGCGACGCGCTGACTTTCTTCTCCTCGGAGCGTGAACAGCTCGAAGAGGCGTTTGCGGGCGACATCATCGGTTTGCATAACCACGGCACCATCCAGATCGGCGACACCTTTACCGAAGGCGAGAGCCTGAGCTTTACCGGTATCCCGCACTTCGCCCCGGAATTGTTCCGTCGCGTTCGACTGCGCGATCCGCTCAAGTCCAAGCAACTGCGTCAGGGTCTGCAGCAGCTGGCCGAAGAGGGCGCCACTCAGGTGTTCTTCCCGGAGCGCAGCAACGACATCATCCTGGGCGCAGTGGGTGTGTTGCAGTTCGATGTGGTCGCGAGCCGCTTGAAAGGCGAATACAAAGTGGAATGCTCCTACGAGCCGATCACCGTTTGGTCGGCACGCTGGATCGATTGCAGCGATAAGAAAAAGCTCGAAGAGTTCAAGATCAAGGCTGTGGAAAACCTGGCCATTGATGGCGGTGGTCACCTGACGTACCTGGCGCCGACGCGCGTAAACCTGGCGTTGATGGAAGAGCGCTGGCCGGATGTGAAGTTCCGTGCGACCCGTGAGCACCACTAAGGGCTCAGGCGTCTGGTTGAAAAAAAGCGAAGCCCTTGGGGCTTCGCTTTTTTTATGCCCGCGATTCTGTAACCGCTGCCGAAGGCTGCGATCGAGCCCGAAAGGGGCGTGAAGTCCCTGCGGTCCTTATCGCAGTCTACGGCAGCGGCTAAAAACTTATAGAAAGTTGCTCTCGCTGTTTAAAGATGCTTGCTTTGGTATTGAGGTGTATCTCTTAAATTTGTGTGCAGAACACTCGTAAATACATTCATTGGTCTTATCAAGAGAAGGTGTTTTGTAAGTGTTTACAATGAGAGGAGTTCAGCTTAATGCCTAATGAAGTGGATAAATACTTGGAGCCTCACAGAAAAATGGGTCTCGGTTCATACGAATTGACACCCTGTCCCATTGTGGGGAAATGGGAATCTGAAATTAAGTTTGGTGATGGGTACAACACATGGGGGTTGAACGAAGGGTCGCGTAGAGGAGAGGGAGGGCCGAGCAATATCCGTGAAGTTGCAAAGCCCAATATTGTTGCGGAACTCATGAATGAACAAATCCACAATCAGGCGGCCATTGATCACGACTATGGTGCGCGATTCAATAGTCTCTTGGGTGATTTTGACCCCTAAACGTCACCTGGATATTCACAAGGGAGCGAAGTGATGAGTCTTAAAAGTAGTTTCTCTGAGTATACGGAAGCAGAGTTTTTGGAGTTTATGGAAACAGTATTCCAAGAAAATGTTGCTGAAGCAGATGAGCGTCTTGACATGCTTTTGGAGCACTTTGAAAAAATTACGGAGCATCCTGTAGGCACAGACCTTATCTACTATGCAGCGTCGGATTTGGACAGCACACCAGAGGCAATAACTAAAAAAGTTAAAGAATGGCGAGCCGCCAACGGTAAGCCCGGCTTCAAATCTGTTTAATTGCTCTTTATCAGGCTAAGCATCCGTGATTATTAACTTGATTGCCTAACGCTCACTTCCTCTGTAACCCCTGCCTCAGGTAGTGAATACACGGCGAGAAAAGTTCCTGTAGCAGTTGACGAGCAGTGCGAGGCTACGTCCGACGATGCAATCGTCGTAAATCCGGTAAGTACGATGCACCTGATACATCACTGCTAATTGGTTTTACGACTGCTACGCAGCCGGACGTAGCCTCGCGCTGCTCGTCAACTGCTACAAGGGGGAGAGGCCCCGCCACAAAGTATCGATAAATGCGGCTGCGTAACTCCGAATGGGTATATCGCAACCTGTGTGTTTCTGGAAAAGCTGAAGGGGGCGAACTAGTTTTAAAAGGTATTTCTCACACGAAGGATGGAAATCGCCATGAAGCTTTTTCAACGCATTGTGTTGTTGCTCAAAGTGCTGGTGTTGTTGTCGATGAGTGCTTCTGCAGCTTGGGCCAGTCATCCGGCCGGGTATTCGGCAACTGGCGTGCCGGGACCGACGGTTCATGCCATCTACAAATCGGACTCGGAGCCGGGTGATCAGGGGCAGGGCGACAGTTCGGGGGATGACGACCAGACGGATGGTGACGGCGGCGCGGATGGCGGTGGCAGCGGTGATAACGGCGATGACGGTGAAGAGGGCGACGAAGGCGATAGCCAGACGTAGTTTCTGAACGGTGGGAGCGAGCAAGCCCGCTCCCACATAAGCGTCAGTCAGTCAGAAACTGCTCCGCGTGATGGCAGGCAACCTGGCGGTTGTCGAGCAGACGCAAGATGGGTTCGTCAGTGCTGCACACGTCAGTGGCATACGGGCAGCGCTTGTGGAAGGCGCAGCCTGATGGCGGATTCAGCGGGTTGGGCAACTCGCCCACGATCTTGATTTTAGGCTTGAGCGGGTCCGGGTGAATGGTGGGTGTCGCCGACAGCAACGCCTGGGTGTAGGGGTGCAGTGGTCGGGTGTAGATCTCTTCCTTGGGGCCCATTTCTACCGGGCGGCCCAGGTACATCACCAATACCGTGTCGGCCACATGCCGCACCACCGCCAGGTTGTGGGAAATAAACACGTAGGCGGTGTTGAATTCCTGCTGCAGATCCATGAACAGGTTGAGTACCTGCGCCTGAATCGATACGTCCAGCGCGGAAGTCGGTTCGTCCGCCACCAGCACTTTGGGTTGCAGCATCATGGCCCGTGCCAGGGCAATTCGCTGGCGCTGGCCGCCCGAGAACATGTGCGGGTAGCGATGGTAATGCTCAGGTCGCAGACCCACCTGTTTCATCATGGCCTGGACTTTCTCGCGACGTTCGCTGGCGCTCAGTGTGGTGTTGATCAGCAGCGGCTCAGCCAGTTGATCACCCACTTTCTGCCGCGGGTTGAGCGAGGCGTAGGGGCTCTGGAACACCATCTGCACGTCTTTGCGCAGTTGCTTGCGCTCGGCCTTGTTGGCCCCCGTGACTTCTTGGCCGGCAATTTTCAATGAGCCGGAGGATGGCTCTTCGATCAGGGTCAGGGCGCGGGCCAGGGTGGACTTGCCACAACCTGATTCGCCCACCACGGCCAGGGTTTTGCCCGCTTCAAGTTCAAACGATACACCGTTGAGTGCGCGCACCAGCGCATGGCCTTTGAACAGGCCACGGGATACTTCGTAGTGACGGGTTAGGTCACGGGCGGTCAGAACAACAGTCATTACGCCACCTCCTGATTCAAGGGGAAGAAGCAGCGCACCTGACTGTGAGCCTTTTGCTCCAGCTCAGGACGTTGTTGACGGCATTGCTCTTGTACATAGGGGCAGCGTGGCGACAGCAGGCAGCCTTTCGGGCGGTCGTAACGCCCCGGCACGATGCCGGGCAAGGTGGCCAGGCGGGCGGCGCCCATGCTGTGTTCAGGGATCGCGGCCAGCAGGGCTTCGCTGTAGGGGTGCGCCGGCACGTCAAACAGCCCTGGCACGTTGCCGACCTCTACCGCTTGGCCGGCGTACATGACGCACACGCGCTGGGCCGTTTCGGCGACCACGGCCAGGTCGTGAGTGATCAGTACCAGCCCCATGTTTTGTTCGCGCTGCAGGTTGAGCAACAGGTCCATGATCTGGGCCTGGATGGTCACGTCCAGTGCGGTGGTCGGTTCGTCAGCGATCAGCAGTTTGGGTTCGCCGGCAATCGCCATGGCAATGGCTACGCGCTGGCTCATGCCTCCCGACAATTGGTGCGGGTAGGCGTCCATGCGGCTGGCGGCGCCAGGGATTTCGACTTTTTCCAGCAGTTCGATGGCCCGTTTGCGTGCCTCTTTTTTCGACATCTTCAGGTGCAGACGCAGCACTTCCTCAATCTGGAAACCCACGGTGTAGCTGGGGTTCAGCGCGGTCATCGGGTCCTGGAAGACCATCGCCATGTCTTTGCCGACGATCTGGCGGCGTTGACGGGCGCTGAGGGTCAGCATGTTCTTGCCGTCGAAGTTCAGCGCATCGGCGGTCACGATACCGGGATGCTCGATCAGGCCCATCAGCGCCATCATGGTGACCGATTTACCGGACCCCGATTCGCCAACAATGGCCAGGACTTCGCCTTTATCCACAGACAGACTCAGGCCATCGACGACCGGCACGGCCGTCGCGTCGCCAAAGCGGACGTTGAGATTCTTGATTTCTAACAGTGACATTGGAATCTCCTCAGGCGGCGTTCTTGAGTTTCGGGTCCAGCGCATCGCGCAGGCCGTCGCCCATCAGGTTGATTGCCAGCACGCTGAGCAAAATGGTCAGACCGGGCAGGCTCACGACCCACCAGGCACGTTCGATGTAGTCACGGGCCGAAGCCAGCATGGTGCCCCACTCAGGGGTTGGCGGTTGTACGCCAAGGCCCAGGAAGCCCAGTGCAGCGGCGTCGAGAATCGCCGAGGAAAAGCTCAAGGTGGCCTGAACGATCAGTGGTGCCATGCAGTTGGGCAGCACGGTGATGAACATCAGGCGCGGCAAGCTGGCGCCCGCCAGGCGGGCAGCGGTCACGTAGTCGCGGTTCAGTTCGCCCATGACGGCGGCACGGGTCAGTCGCACATAGGACGGCAACGAAACCACGGCAATGGCGATGACGGTGTTGATCAGGCCAGGGCCGAGGATGGCAACAATCGCCACCGCCAGCAGCAGGGACGGCAGGGCCAGCATGATGTCCATCAGACGCATGATGCCCGGGCCGAGCAGGCGCGGGAAAAACCCGGCAAACAGGCCCAGGATCACGCCCGGAATCAGGGAGATGACTACGGACGACAAACCGATCAGCAGCGACAGGCGCGAACCTTCGATCAGGCGTGACAGCAAGTCACGGCCCAGCTCGTCGGTACCGAGCAGGAACTGCCACTGGCCGCCTTCAAGCCAGACCGGCGGGGTCAGCAGGAAGTCACGGTATTGCTCGCTCGGATTGTGGGGGGCAACCCACGGGGCAAAGATCGCGCAGAACACGATGATGATCATGAAGATCAGGCCCGCAACGGCGCCCTTGTTTCTGGAGAAGGCATGCCAGAATTCTTTGTAGGGCGATGGATAAAGCAGGCTTTGATCCAGTTCGGTGGTGCTTGGAGTAGTGCTCATGGTCAGGATCTCAGCGCTGGTGACGGATGCGTGGGTTGGCAAAGCCGTAGAGGATGTCGACTACGAAGTTGACCAGAATCACCAGGCAGGCGATTAGCAGGATGCCGTTTTGCACCACGGGATAGTCCCGGGCACCGATGGCTTCGATCAGCCATTTACCGATACCGGGCCACGAGAAGATGGTTTCGGTCAGTACGGCACCGGCCAGCAGGGTGCCGACTTGCAGGCCCACCACGGTCAGTACCGGGATCAGGGCGTTGCGCAGGCCGTGCACGAACACCACGCGAGCCGGGGACAGGCCTTTGGCGCGGGCGGTGCGGATGTAGTCTTCGCGCAGCACTTCGAGCATCGATGAACGGGTCATCCGCGCGATCACGGCCAGCGGGATGGTGCCCAGCACAATGGCCGGCAGAATCAAGTGGTGCAGCGCGTCCCAGAAGGCTTCGGGCTGGTCGCTGAGCAGGGTGTCGATCAGCATGAAACCGGTTTTTGGCTCGATGTCGTACAAAAGATCGATACGCCCGGACACCGGGGTCCAGCCCAGGCCTACGGAGAAGAACATGATCAGGATCAGGCCCCACCAGAAGATCGGCATCGAGTAACCCGCCAGGGAGATCCCCATCACCCCGTGGTCAAACAATGACCCTCGCTTGAGTGCCGCGATAACCCCGGCCAGCAACCCAAGGACACCCGCGAACAACAACGCGGCGGTGGCCAGTTCCAGAGTGGCGGGGAACAGCGCGGAAAACTCGGTCCACACGCTTTCACGGGTGCGCAATGACTCGCCAAGATCACCATGGGCGAGCTTGGTGACGTAGTCGATGTACTGCTCATGCAGTGGTTTGTTCAGACCCAGGCGCTCCATGGCCTGGGCGTGCATTTCAGGGTCTACCCGACGCTCACCCATCATGACTTCGACCGGATCACCCGGGATCATGCGAATGAGGGCAAAGGTCAGCAGGGTGATGCCGAAGAAGGTGGGTATCAACAACCCTATTCGGCGGGCAATAAAACTAAACATCGTGTGGTGTTCCTTATCAGCCGGTTAGGCAGGTCCGCCAGGGTTCAGGTAGACCTTGGCGGGTTTTTTATTGTTCTACTTCACCTGGGTGGTGGCGAAGTTGTTGTTGGTCAGGGGACTCAGGGTATAGCCCTCAACATTTTTGCGCATCGCAGTAAACAGCATAGGATGGGTTACGTTTATCCAGGGTTGATCCTGATTAAAAATCACCTGTGCCTGTTGATAGAGTTCTGCGCGTTGCGAGGGTTCAGTGATGCTGCGGGCCTTGGTGATCAGGGCTTCGAAATCCTCGTTGCACCAGCGTGAGTAGTTCTCGCCGTTTTTGGCGGCCTCGCAGCTGAGCATCGGGGTCAGGAAGTTGTCCGGGTCGCCGTTGTCACCGCCCCAACCTGCCGAGACCAGATCATGTTCGCCATTTTTGGCGCGCTTGAGCATTTCGCCCCATTCCATGACCCGGATATCCAGTTTCAGACCGATCTTTGCCAGGTCGGACTGTAACAACTGCGCGCCCAGCATCGGGTTGGGATTGGTCGGGCCGCCGCCGTTACGGGTAAACAGGGTCAGCACCGTGCCCTCGGGCACGCCTGCTTCCTTGAGCAGTGCGCGAGCCTTGTCCAGGTCCCGGGGCGGGCTTTGAATAGTGGTGTTGTAGCCCAGCATGGTGGGCGGGTACGGGTTGATCGCAATCAGTGCATTGCCTTCGCCGTGCACGGTGTTGAGGTACGTTTGCTTGTCGAAGGCCATGTCGATGGCTTTGCGCACGCGCACATCGTTCAGGTACTTGTGGCTGGAGTTGATGGCGATGTAGCTGGTCATCAGGGCTGCCAGTTCATCGACCTTGAGGTTAGGGTCTTTGCGGATGTTTTTGACGTCATCGGGCTTGGGGTACAACGCGATCTGGCATTCGTTGGCCTTGAGTTTTTGCAGGCGCACGTTGCTGTCGGTGGTGATGGCGAAGATCAGGGCATCACTCGGTGGCTTGCCGCGAAAGTAGTCCGGATTGGCCTTGAAGCGTACCTGGGCATCTTTGTTGTAGCGCACGAAAATAAACGGGCCGGTGCCGATGGGCTTGTTGTTCAGGTCGGCGGTTGTACCGGATTTGAGCAACTGGTCGGCGTACTCAGCGGAATAGATGGAGGTGAAGGGCATCGCCACGTCGCGCAAGAACGGCGCTTCAGGGTGGTTGAGGGTGATTTTTACCGTCAGGTCGTCAATTTTCTCGACGCTTTTGAGCAGGTCCTTGAAACCCATGCTTTCAAAGTAGGGGTAACCGACCAACGAGAGTTTGTGCCACGGGTGGTTCGGGTCCAGCTGGCGCTGGAAACTCCAGACCACGTCGTCAGCGTTGAGGGTTCGGGTCGGTTTGAAATAGTCGGTGGTGTGAAACTTCACGCCGGGGCGCAGGTGAAACGTGTATTCAAGCCCGTCCGGGCTGATGTCCCAGCGTTCGGCCAGGGCAGGCACCACATCCGTCGTGCCGGGTGCAAAGTCGGCCAGGCGGTTGAGGATGGTTTCAGCCGACGCATCGGCGGAAACGGCGGTGGTGAATTGGACGATGTCGAACCCTTCAGGGCTGGCTTCGGTGCAGACCACCAGATTTTTGGCCGAAACACTGACTGCTGTACTCAGCAATGCCACAGCGATGGCGGTGCGTAGCGGGAGTCTTTTCATGGCAATCATCTCCAATCAGTTTACCTGCGTAACAACTACGGCTGATTCATGGAATCAGCCGTAGTCGTGATGTGTAAAAGGTGTGTTTACAGAATGTTGAACGGAATGGTGGTCACCAGGCGGAACTCGTTGATGTTGCCGTCAGACTGGTTTTTGCTGGCGCGGTGCGTGGTGTACGTGGCGCGAATCGCGGTGGCTTTGAGTGGGCCACTCTGGATGGCATAGGACGTGCCAACGCTGTACTCGTAATGGGTTTCGCCGTCCATGTTCTTCACGTCGTAGGCGGTGCCCGTGTACTTGGTGCCGTCGATGTCCCAACCGCGAGCGTGGTAGGCGTTGAACTTCAGGCCTGGAATCCCGTACTGCGCCATGTTGATGCTGTAGGCCAGTTGCAGGGACTTCTCGTTCGGGCCGTTGAAGTCCGAGAGCAGGGAGTTGGCCAGGTAAATGCCGTTGGTTTCGTGCAGGTAGTCGAAGTACTCGTCGCCGCTGACTTGCTGATACGACAGTGTCAGGGTGTGAGCCAGATGGCTCAGGCCGAAGGCCAGGCTGAAGGTGTCGTTGTTGATATTGCCCAGGGCCTTGCTGCCGGTGTCGAGGGTCTTGTAGTAGTTGAAGTTGGTGTTCAGGCCCAGGGTGGCGTTGTCGCCCATGTCGTGTACTGCACCGAAGTAGTACTGGTTCCAGAAGTCTTCAACGTGGGTGGCGTACAGCGTGGTCTTCAGGTTTTTGAGCGGCTGGTAGTTGAGGCCGGCAACGCTGGCGCGGTCAGTCTCCGCCCCGGTTGCGCCGTATTCGCTGCGAAACTTGCTCAGGCTGGCTTCGGTACGCGGGGACACGCGGTCAAAGGAGCCGGCATCGAAGGACAGGTTGTTGAACTCTTCGCTGTGCAAACCCACCCCTTGAAAGCTTGAGGGCAGTGCACGGTTACCGATCACATCAATGGTCGGGCTGCTGAAGTTCTGTCGGCCTACGGTCAGCGTGGTGTTGGAGATGCGGGCGCTGAGATTGGCCAGGCCCAGCTTGCTCCACTGGCCAACGGCATCGCCATCGCTGTGGGTCAGGGTCCGGTTGTTTGGCCCGGCAATGTCCTTGGCGTCGCGGTCCAGAGCTACAGCGTTGTAAGCCGCCACCTGGGTGCTGAAACCGACGGTGCCTTCTGTGAAGCCCGAGGTGTAGTTGAGGATCGTGCCCTGTACCCAGTTGATCCGGCGCGGGGTGGATTCACGGGTGCCGTGATTGTTGTAGCTGAAGCGATCATCGCGACGCTTGAGCTCATTGGCGTACCAGTTGCGGGTGGTGCCGCCCAGGGTCTGATCTTCTAGAAAGCCCTTGGTCTCGCTTTGAGCACTGGTGGCTTTCAATTCGGTGGGCATGAATTCATCGGCATTGGCCATCGCTGTGAGGCTGCTGATGGACAAGGCTAACAACGCGCTGCTGGTAAGTTTCATGGTTGAGGCTCCTCTTTGGTTTCTTTTTTATTGCCGGTCTTTATTTGTTCTGGCTCGGCTGTTGTGAAACGTTTTAAATCGTTGCAAACGTTTGCCTGCTACCCGACAGGCGAAGTTTCAGCGGGCCACCTGAAAAGCGACCTGCTGAAAGCGGGATTTATCGGGGGGAGTTAGTCCTTGAGGCTGACGCCTGAGAACGCGTTACGCCCAAAGGGACTGACCTGGAAACCTTCGACCTTGACACTCAGCGGCTGGTTGACCGTGGAGTGCGCAATGGGGGTGATCGGCACCTGTTGCTTGAGCAACTGCTGGGCCTGTTTGTAGAGCACCGTACGCTGGTCGCGATCGGTGATGACCTTGGCGTTCTTGACCAGCGTGTCGTACTCCTTGTTGCACCACATGGAGTAGTTGTTGCCGCCAATCGCGTCGCAGCTGTACAGCGTGCCGAGCCAGTTGTCGGGGTCACCGTTGTCGCCCGTCCAGCCAATCAGGCTGATGTCATGCTCGCCGTTCTTGGTGCGCTTGATGTACTCGCCCCATTCATAGCTGACGATCTTGACCTTGAGCCCGATTTTGGCCCAGTCCGACTGGAGCATTTCGGCCATGAGCTTGGCGTTCGGGTTGTAAGGGCGCTGTACGGGCATGGCCCACAGGGTGATTTCAGTGCCGTCCTTGACCCCGGCTGCCTTGAGCAGTTCTTTGGCTTTTTCAGGATTGTAGGGGGCGTCGGTGATGGTCTCGTCGTAGGACCACTGCGTTGGCGGCATGGCGTTGACCGCTTTCTGGCCAGCGCCCTGGTACACGGCCTTGAGGATCTCGTCCTTGTTGACGGCCATGTCCAGTGCCTGACGCACCTCTAGCTGATCGAACGGTTTGTGCTGGACGTTGTAGGCAATGTAGCCAAGGTTGAAACCGGGCTTTTCGATGACCTGCAATTTCGGGTCGGCCTTGAGGCCGGCAACGTCGGCAGGACGCGGGTTCAGTGAGACCTGGCACTCGTTTTTACGCAGCTTTTGCATGCGCGCCGAGGCGTCGACGCTGATCGAGAAGATCAGGTTGTCGAGCTTGACCTGGCTTGGGTTCCAGTAGTCCTTGTTGGCGGCGTAACGGATGTTGGAGTCTTTTTGATAGCGCTGGAACACGTACGGACCGGTGCCGACGGGTTTCTGGTTGATATCGCTGGGCTTGCCGGTCTTGAGCAACTGGTCGGCGTACTCGGCCGACAGGATGGCGGCGAAGCTCATGGCCAGGTTTTGAATAAAGGCGGCGTCGACCGAGTTGAGTTTCATGACCACGGTCTGCGGGTCGGTTTTTTCGACGCTGGCGATGTTCTTGTCCAGGCTCATCCCGGTGAAATACGGGAATTCGGTCGGGTAGGCCTTACGGAACGGGTGGTCGGGGTTGAGCATGCGGTTGAAGGTGAAGAGCACGTCATCGGCGTTGAAGTTGCGGGTCGGGGTGAACCATTTGGTGGTGTGGAACTTCACATCGTCGCGCAGGTGGAACGTCCAGGTCAGGCCGTCTTCAGACACATCCCAGCTTTTTGCCAGTGCCGGGCCTGCGGCGGTGCCTCCTTTTTCGAATTCGGCGAGGCGGTTGTAAATGGGTTCGGCCGCGTCGTTATCGGTAGCGGTGGTGTACTGCGCGGTATCAAAACCGGCCGGGCTGCCTTCGGAACAAAACACCAGGCTGTTGGCGGCGCTTGCGATCGGGCTGCCGGCAAGTACGCCAGCACTGAGTAATACAGATAAAACCAGAGGGTTGCCCATGGCGTTCCCTATCCTTTTTCTTGTTTTTGAGTCCTGAGCGCGGCCCTGGATAAAGGCGTGCGGTTCAGGGCGTCGATTTCATCAGCTACAGTGCTTCACCCGGCGCAATAGACTGGCGGTGTGTCGACGTTATGACGTCGATACCCCTGCAGTAAATGCGTCAGGCCTGACAAACTTGTAGGAATTGTCTTGGCGTCCTATAGCCTCTGATGTAGTCAGAAGTGGCTTTAGGCTGTAGGTGATTTCCACCGTCCTGGTAGATAAGTGAATGCGGCCTTGTAGCCGCATTCACCGGTCCTTTTATTTGCCGACGCTGACCCCGTAGAAGGAGTTCAGGCCAAACGGGCTGATCTTGAAGTCCTCTACGTTCTTGCGCATGGGTTGATACACCGTCGAGTGTGCGATGGGTGTCATCGGAACCTGGCTTTTGAGTCGCTGCTGCGCCTGTTGATACAGTTTTGTGCGCTCAGCAACATCGGTGGTGGCCTTGGCCGCTTTCACCAGCTTGTCGAACTCGGGGTCACACCACTTGGAGAAGTTGTTGCCTTCCAGTGAGTCGCAGCCAAACAGGGTGCCGAGCCAGTTGTCCGGGTCACCGTTGTCGCCGCTCCAGCCAATCAGCATCGCGCCGTTCTCACCGCCTTTGGAACGCTTGATGTACTCGCCCCATTCGTAGCTCATGATCTTGGCCTTGAGGCCGATCTTGCTCCAGTCCGACTGGAGCATTTCAGCCATCAGCTTGGCATTGGGGTTGTACGGGCGTTGAACCGGCATGGCCCACAGGGTGATTTCGGTGCCTTCCTTGATCCCTGCTTCCTTGAGCAGTTCCTTGGCTTTTACCGGGTCGAACGGTGCGTCCTTGATGCTGGTGTCATAGGACCATTGGGTCGGCGGCATGGCGCCAACGGCCAGTTGGCCTGCGCCCTGATACACAGAGTCGATGATTTGCTGCTTGTTGACCGACATGTCCATTGCCTGACGGACCTTGAGCTGGGCCATCGGGTTGGGTTCGTTGCTGCCCTTGATCTTGTCCATCACGTTGTAGGCGATGTAACCCAGGTTGAAGCCTGCCTGGTGGGGCATCTTCAGGTTCGGGTCTTCGCCAAGGGCCTTGAGGTCAGCCGGGCGCGGGAAGAGGGTGACCTGGCACTCGTTCTTCTTGAGCTTCTGGATGCGCACCGACGGGTCGGTGGTAATGGCGAAGATCAGGTTGTCGATCTTGACGTCTTCAGGCTTCCAGTAGTCCTTGTTGCCGGTGTAACGGATGTTCGAGTCTTTCTGGTAGCTCTTGAAGGCAAACGGTCCGGTGCCGATCGGCTTTTGGTTGATATCGGCAGGCTTGCCTTCCTTGAGCAGTTTGTCGGCGTATTCAGCGGACTGGATGGAGGCGAAGCTCATGGCCAGGTTCTGGATAAACGCGGCATCGACCGTATTCAGGGTGAAGCGGACGGTCTTGTCATCGATCTTTTCCACCTTGGCGATGTTTTTATCCATGCCCATGTCGGTGAAATAAGGGAATTCGGTGGGGTAGGCCTTACGGAACGGCTGGTTGATGTCGAGCATGCGGTTGAAGGTGAAGAGCACGTCGTCGGCATTGAAGTCGCGGGTTGGCTTGAAGTACGGCGTGGTGTGGAACTTGACGCCATCACGCAGATGGAAGGTCCACGTCAGGTTGTCGGGCGAGACATCCCAGCTGGTTGCCAGGCCCGGCTCTACCTTGGTGCCGCCACGTTCAAACTGGCTCAGGCGGTTGAACATGGTTTCGGCCGACGCATCGAAGTCAGTACCGGTGGTGTACTGGCCCGGGTCAAAACCCGCCGGGCTGCCTTCAGAGCAGAACACCAGGTTGGTCGCTGCGTGGGCGAAAGGTACGCTTGCCAGCAGGCTGGCGCCTACTAAAAACGGAATGACCGCGTGTTTGAACATGGTGGCCTCATGATTTTTGTCATTTTTGGTTTGAGGACGACCTTGTGAGTCGACCCGGCGATACTTATGCACAGCCCGTACCCATTGCAATATGTGTAAGCGGCTGAAGTCTTAAAACGTGGAACGATCGTACAAGAATGTCGCTTATCTGTAAGTTATGACGCATTTGATCGTTTGCGTCTGGATTTTTGACTCATTTTCTTACGTGTTTTGGAAAGTTAAGGGACCTGCACGCACTGTTTTGGTACGGCGTTGTTACTTATCTAGACTCTTGCGTTGGAAAGATGTAAGTCGGTGCTGACAGCATCTGTAGGCTTTTGCTTTTTAATACTAGGACGGTCTGTAGGTATTTTCCTGAGGGCAAAAAAACCCCCTGAAGCCTCAAGGCTTCAGGGGTTTGTAGGACGTATAGGCTTACTGCATCTGGACTTCAATCACGCCATCGGCGCTCATGCTGACTTCGCTGGTGCCGGCTTCGACTTCCGGCGTCGGTGCAGAGTCCATCGCCGGCGCGGCGGCTTTCATCATCATTTCGCTGCGCATGTAAGGCTGCGGGTAGCCATTGGTGTTGAGGTTCAGGTTGACGATTTTGTAGCCCTTGCCGCCCAGTGCGTCGGTGGCCAGTTGAGCGCGGGCCTTGAATGCGTTGACGGCATCCTTGAGCAGCGCGTCTTCGCTGGTTTTGCGGGTGGCACTGGCGACGGTGAATTGCATGCTGCCCATTTTCAGGGTTTGCATCAGATCCCCGGTGAGTTTGGACAGGGCGGCGAAATCGGTGCTTTCCAGTCGCAATTCGGCGCGCTCGCGCCAGCCGGTGATCTTCTGGGTTTTGTTGTCGTAAATCGGGTAGCTGTTGCGGTTGCCCTGACGCAGGGTGACTTCCTTGACGGACTTGGCCTGGCCGATGGCCTTGTTCATCGAGGTGGTGATTTCTGCGGCCAGCTTGGCGGCATCGGTATTTTGCGCCTCGGTGTAGAGCGTCACGATCATCAAATCGCGGGCTACTTCCTGGCTGGCCTCGGCACGCAGGGAAATCTGGTTGTAATGAATGTCGTCGGCCAGGGCTGGCAGGCTGGCCAGTGCACCGATGCTCAGGGTCAAAAGGGCCGCGGTGCGTTGAAAGTTGGACATGGAAGCTCCTTGAATGAGGACAGTAATGGCTATATGACTCTAATCAGTGGCCATCAGTTCGCCCGATTACATTTTCGATACATTTGGCGGCTACTTCTTTGTCCACTGTGGGAGCGGGCTTGCTCGCGAAGCAGGCACCAGTGTCTGTCAGCCAGACCGCGTCGAAGTCATCGCGAGCAAGCCCGCTCCCACACAGTTTGCCCAGATGCAGGCCATTAGCCGCTTTTTCACAAAAAACACTGTGGCTCTTTGCCGCACTTTTGCCTGTGGGGCTGCCCGCTTGGTTATACTCTCGGCGATCCGCCTGGAGCGCTCATCAGGAGAGCTCATGCTCGCCCCCGTTCAGTTATTGTCCGCCACTCGCCAGAACCTGTGGCGTCTTACGTTTATCCGCATGTTGGTGCTGGCCGCGCAAGCGGGTTCAGTGGGCTTTGCCTATCTGTTCAATTTGCTGCCGCTGCCCTGGTTTCAGTTGAGCATCACCCTTGGATTTTCCATGCTGTTGTGTGCTTTTACCGCGATCCGGTTGCGCACAACCTGGCCGGTGACAGAGCTCGAGTACGCGCTGCAACTGGCCTGCGACCTGTGTATCCACAGCGCCTTGCTGTACTTCTCCGGTGGCTCGGCCAACCCTTTTGTTTCGTACTATCTGGTACCGCTGACCATCGCTGCGGTCACGCTGCCCTGGCGCTATTCGCTGGTATTGACCGGCATTGCGCTGGCGCTCTACACGCTGTTGTTGATGCAGTTCTACCCCATAGACACCGTGCCGTTTTTCCGCGAAAAACTGCAGATTTACGGGATGTGGCTGAGTTTTGCGCTGTCTGCGGCAGTGATTACCTTCTTCGCGGCCAAGATGGGCGAAGAGCTGCGCCGCCAGGAAGAACTGCGCGCCTTGCGTCGTGAGGAAGGCCTGCGTGACCAGCAGTTGCTGGCGGTGGCAACCCAGGCTGCCGGGGCGGCTCATGAGCTGGGTACGCCGTTGTCGACCATGAGTGTGCTGCTCAAAGAGATGCGCCGGGATCACCAGGACCCTGAGTTGCAGGATGATCTGAGCGTGCTTCAGGATCAGGTCAAGCTGTGCAAGGAAACCCTGCAGCAATTGGTGCGTGCCGCCGAGGCCAATCGTCGCCTGGCGATTGAGGTCCAGGATGTCACCCAGTGGCTGGATGAGGCCCTGAACCGCTGGCACTTGATGCGCCCTGAAGCCACTTACCGCTTCCAGTGTCTGGGCCATGCGCCGGTTCCGCGCCTGGCGCCGGCTCCGGATTTGACTCAGGCGCTGCTCAATCTGCTCAACAATGCAGCCGATGCCTGCCCTGAAGGGCTGGAAGTGACTGTCGATTGGGATGCAGTGGACCTGACGATCAGTATTCGTGACCACGGTCCGGGTGTACCGTTGGCCATCGCCGAGCAAATCGGCAAACCCTTTTTTACCACCAAGGGCAAAGGCTTCGGTCTGGGCCTATTCTTGAGTAAAGCCAGCGTGACCCGCGCTGGCGGCTCGGTAAAACTCTACAGTCATGAGGATGGCGGAACGCTCACTGAGCTGCGCCTGCCACGTGTCGCCCGAGGAAATGAAAATGAGTGAAGAAATTCAGGTCGAAGGCGAAGAACTGCCGCATTTGTTGTTGGTAGATGACGACGCCACCTTTACCCGTGTCATGGCTCGCGCCATGAGCCGTCGCGGTTTTCGCGTCAGCACGGCAGGTTCTGCCGAAGAAGGGCTGATCCTGGCTCAGCAGGATCTGCCCGATTATGCGGCGCTGGATCTGAAAATGGACGGCGATTCGGGCCTGGTCCTGCTGCCCAAGCTGCTGGAACTCGACCCGGAGATGCGGGTCGTGATCCTCACCGGTTATTCCAGCATCGCCACCGCCGTCGAGGCGATCAAGCGCGGCGCCTGCAACTACCTGTGCAAACCTGCCGATGCCGATGACGTGCTCGCCGCCTTGCTGTCCCAGCATGCCGACCTCGAAACTCTGGTGCCGGACAACCCGATGTCGGTTGACCGCCTGCAGTGGGAACACATCCAGCGCGTGCTGGGTGAGCATGAAGGCAATATCTCGGCCACAGCCCGTGCCTTGGGCATGCATCGCCGTACCTTGCAGCGTAAATTGCAGAAGCGTCCGGTGCGACGCTGAACGGGAGCTGTAACGTTTGCAGTGCGCCTTGCACGTAAACGCCAGCAGCTTCTAACCTGTATCAAGACGCGTCCTTGCGTCGTGGGCCGGTCGTCCTGACCGGCTTACAGGTTGCTCTTTACTCCCAACGAGCCTGAACCATGAATCAGAACGCTGAGCCTTCTGTAGTGAATGATGCTGTGCGTGGGGATTTCATACCTCGGGTCTGGGGGCTCATAACGCCCTACTGGCGCAGTGAGGAACGCCTCAGGGCGTGGTTGCTGTTGATCGCAGTGATTGCCTTGTCGCTGGTGAGCGTGGGCATCTCCGTGTGGATCAACCATTGGTACAAGGACTTCTACAACGCCCTGGAAAACAAGGACGCCACGGCATTCTGGAGCCTGATCGGCTATTTCGGGATCATTGCGGCGGCAGGCATTGTCGGCGCGGTGTACCGGCTTTACCTGACCCAGATGCTGACCATTCGCTGGCGACGCTGGCTGACCGAGCAGCATTTCGCGCGCTGGCTGGCCCATAAAAACTATTACCAGCTGGAGCAGGGCGGTTACACCGACAACCCTGACCAGCGCATCAGTGAAGACCTCAATTCGTTCACCGACAATACCCTGACCCTGGGCCTGGGCTTGATTCGAAACCTGGTCAGCCTGGTGTCGTTCTCGATCATCCTGTGGGGCGTATCGGGCAGCATCGAAGTCTTTGGCATCACCATTCCCGGCTACATGTTCTGGTGTGCGCTGTTGTACGCCGCGGTCGGCAGTTGGCTGGCCCACTTGATTGGCCGACGCCTGATTGGCTTGAGCAACCAGCAGCAACGCTTCGAAGCAGACCTGCGCTTTTCGATGGTGCGGGTGCGCGAAAATGCCGAGAGCATTGCGCTGTACAACGGCGAGCCCAATGAGCACGAGCGGTTGAGCGCGCGCTTCAATAAGGTCTGGAAGAATTTCTGGACGCAAATGAAGGTGCAAAAACGCCTGACGTTCTTCACGGCGGGCTACTCGCAAATCGCCATCATCTTTCCGTTTGTCGTCGCGGCCCCGCGTTACTTTGCGGGCAAGATCGAGTTGGGTGGGCTGATGCAAATCAACTCGGCATTCAGCAATGTGCAAGAGAACTTCAGCTGGTTTATTGATGCCTACGTCACCCTGGCGTCGTGGCGCGCCACCTGTGATCGTCTGCTGAGCTTTCGTCAGGCCATGACCGAAAACGAACAGCGTCTGCCAGCGATCGATGTGCAACACGTGGGCGAGGACTTGAAGATCAATGACCTGAGCCTGGAGCTGGCCGATGGTCGCCCTCTGCTGCACAACGCCAATTTGCAGGTGCAGCCGGGCGAGCGACTGATGCTCAGCGGTCGTTCCGGCAGCGGCAAAAGTACGTTGCTGCGCGCCATGGGCGAGCTTTGGCCGCAAGGGGGCGGGGCCATTCGCTTGCCCCGTGAACGGTCGCTTTTTTTGCCGCAAAAACCGTACTTGCCCATAGGCACTTTGCGTGACGCATTGAGTTATCCACAGACCGGCGATGCCTACGCCCCCGAACGTTATGAACAGGTCCTGCGTACCTGCCGTCTGGAGCAACTGATTCCCAGGCTTGATGAGGTCGATCACTGGCAACGTGTGTTGTCGGGTGGTGAGCAACAACGGCTGGCCTTTGCCCGTGTGCTGCTGTTTCGACCACAGTGGCTTTATATGGATGAATCGACCTCGGCAATGGACGAGGAAGATGAGGCCATGTTGTACCAGGCCCTGATTGACCAGTTGCCGGGCTTGAGCATTCTCAGCGTGGGCCATCGCAGCAGTCTTGCGCGGTTTCATCCGCGTCATGTACGTATTGTCGAGGGGCAGTTGATGGCGCAGTAAGTGAGGCGGGCGGGCATCATGCTAGAGTGCGGCTTCCCGCTTTCTGGAACCTGACATGAGCCTTCTATTTCGCAGCGCAGCGTTGAGCCTGCTGCTGGCCAGCCTGCCTCTGGCGGCGGCACCGGTTGCAACACCGCTGTTGCACGGGCAGTTTCTGCCTGCCGATGACTTGCAGTTACGCAGCGAAGTACCCGAGCAACAGCAATTGATGCTGGTCACCTCCTATTCGGTGGTGGTGGGGAGCCAGCGTCAATCCAATCAGCAGCCGATCCCGGTGACCTCGCCATTATTGGTGCGCCTCAAAGGCAAGCCCATGAGCCAGGGCGCGACGGTGCGTCAGGTGCTGATTTCGTTTGATGGCGAAAGCAAAAGCCTGAAAAAGCCCGCGTTTGACAGTAAAACGCGAACCCTGAGCCTTTCTTATCCGCTGTCCCAATACCGCGTCGTGATTGATTTGCTGCGCAACGACACGCTCTATGTACAGTTTTTGACCTATGCCAACGGCCATATTTGGGCCGACTTGCACACCGGTAGCGTGCGCGCACGTTGAGCCTTGGGTAAACTGCGGGCCCGTGAAGTATCAGCAGGCTGGAGCCGGACATGCGTAAAGACAAGAAGCAGTTGATTGGTGATGAGATCGGCGACGAGCAGATCAAGTTGTTCCTGGATTTTGAGCCTGTGGATGCTACTTCGCCTTCGCTGCACAAACTGATCAAAGCCTATCGTGGCCTGCGTATCGATGACTTTGGGCGTTTCCTGACGTTCTTCAAGGAAGCCAGTTTTGACCTGGATGGCAAAGACGAGCACGGCCAGACGTTCGTGGACATCATCAGGGATCAGCGCAACGCTGACGAATACATTGAACTGATCAACCAGGCCCGCGGCTGATCAACTCTGTGGGAGCAAGCAAGCCCGCTCCCACACAGAACAACAAAAAAGCCCCTCGGCCTGAAACAGGACGAGGGGCTTTTTTTGACGTATCACTACGCCGGTGTTGCGTTACGCGATGCTGGTGTTGGCGCTCTGTGGCTCAACCAGTTCCAGCAACTCGGAGTTGCGGGTGCTGATTTCGCGGTACAGCTCGGCGTCGGTTTCAAGGACGTTTTCCCGTGCCGGGAAGATTTCCTTGAGCTTGGTCGCCCACTCGCCAGTGGCTTTTTGCGCGAAGCAACGCTCGATCAGGTCCAGCATGATAGAAACGGTTACCGAAGCGCCCGGTGAGGCACCCAGCAGAGCGGCCAGCGAGCCGTCCTTGGCCGCAACCAGTTCGGTACCGAACTGCAACACGCCGCCTTTTTTCGGGTCTTTCTTGATGATCTGAACCCGTTGCCCGGCAATCTCAAGACGCCAGTCTTCGGCTTTGGCCTGTGGATAGAAACGACGCAGGGAGTCCAGGCGTTGCTCCATCGATTGGCGCACTTCGCTGACCAGGTACTTGGTCAGGTCCATGTTGTCGCGAGCAACGGCCAGCATTGGCCCGATATTGCCCAGACGGATCGACATCGGCAGGTCAAGGAACGAACCGTGCTTGAGGAACTTGGTGGTGAAACCGGCATAAGGTCCGAACAGCAGCGACTTCTTGCCATCCACCACACGGGTGTCCAGATGGGGTACCGACATCGGCGGCGAACCCACTGCGGCCTGGCTGTAAACCTTGGCCTGGTGCAGTTTGACCACTTCCGGGTTGTCGCAACGCAGCCACTGGCCACTGACCGGGAAGCCACCATAGCCTTTGCTTTCTTCAATGCCCGAAGCTTGCAGCAGCGGCAAGGCCGCGCCACCAGCGCCCAGGAACACGAATTTGGCATCAACGTGGCGGGTGTTGCCGCTGTTGGTGTCCTTGATGCTCACCGTCCAGCCGCTGCCATTGCGCTTGAGGCCAGTGACCTTCTTGCTGTACTTGATCTGGGTGTCTGCCGCGCTGGCCAAATGCTTGAGCAGTTGCTTGGTCAGGGCGCCGAAGTTCACGTCAGTGCCGTGCAGTACACGGGTGGCCGAGATGTGCTGGTCCGCAGGGCGGCCCGGCATCATCAGGGGCATCCACTCGGTCATTTTGGCTTTGTCTTCGGTGTATTCCATGTCTGCAAACGCATGGTGCTTGCTCAGCACTTCAAAGCGTTTTTTCAGGAAGGACACGCCTTTTTCGCCTTCAACGTAGCTCAGGTGAGGCACCGGGCTGATGAAGGATTTGCACGAACCGAAAGTCCCTTTCTGTGCCAGATAGGCCCAAAACTGCTTCGACACTTCGAACTGGGCATTGATATGCACAGCTTTTTTGATGTCGATCGAACCATCAGCCGCTTGCGGCGTGTAGTTCAGCTCACAAAGGCCAGCGTGACCGGTACCTGCGTTGTTCCACGGGTTGGAACTTTCCGCAGCACCTGAGTCCATCTGCTCAACAACTTCCAGCTTGAGGCCGGGGTCGAGCTCTTTGAGCAGTACGGCGAGGGTGGCACTCATGATGCCCGCTCCAACCAGTACTACGTCGACTGCTTCGTTATGCGCCATTAACGCGTCTCCAAAATCTACGGCACCAAATTGACGGCATAGCTGCCAGGTGTTCCGGGGGCGTGGTTCTGATTGGCCCCGGGTCACTCATGGCCAGGATCGCCATGTCCGATTCTTCGCAATTTCTTGCAACTTGAGCGCACGCTCCGACCGGGCCTTCGAGGTTCATATGAACGCATTTCAGTACTCGGGAGGCAATTCGACTTAAGGTCTAGAGCGTCCGTTTGTGCAACCAAATCCGTAAGCGGACAGGCTTCAGTCTTGTGCTGTGGAGCCGACTTCGGTCCTGCTTGGTGGGGCAATATCAGACGCTAATGGTGCATGTTCAGACGCAAAACTTTTCATTTGCTCGCCACACTCTTGTGAAGTTGTGAAACCCGTTTTTTTTCACGCTCTCTTGAAGACGTGAACCTCAAAAAAGGGCTGCCGCAAGCCTGGCACCGAACCCGGTGACCGAGCGTTATGGCAGCTCTGGCAGACCATGTAAAAAGTGGGGATTACGCAAAGAAATTCAAGCGCGCCAGCTTCACATGATCTGTGTGGGCGGCTCTCTGTGGGCGGTGCGGGGGAGCTAATACAAGCGCATTAGCGATGCTGCGAGGCCCGATCAGGAGACGTCCTTATAATCGGGGGGAGATTGTAGCGAAGAAACGCGGGCAATTGATCCTGTTAAATGACTTTTATTGGTGCGTTGGTCAAAGTCCCAGCAGGGGTTGCACTGCCGAACGTGGTGCGGGCGAGGCAATACGGGCGGTCGCGGGTAGTACCTGGTGCAACCAGTTGAGACGGATTTCTTCGATTTCGACCCAGCAGTCGCCGACCGGCGGTTGTTTGCATTGCTTGAAAGCCTGGCAGCGCCCCGTCGTGTCGAGGCGGGCGAAGCAGCGGTGAGGGCGATTGAGGCCGAGCAACGATAAGAACATGTTCATGGCAGCTCCTGTTGAGTCAGTCATTCAGACAATGCCCTGTTGACGTGACATCACGATGTAATGGCGATGACAGGGTGGTGACAGCAAGCGGCTAGTTAGCAGGCGCACAGCACCCTATACTGACGGCCTGTGTTACCCAGTCCTGGAGAGATGAGCATGTTGCAACGCCTGTTGTTCGGTTTGATTACTGTGACCAGTTTGACTCTGGTCGGCTGCGCCCACAGCCCGCAACAACTCAGCCCGCAACCCAAACTGACCACCCAGCTTGCGCCAGTGGGTCGTGGCCAGCCGGTAGTGGTACGTGTAGTGGACGGTCGTCCTTCGCCAACCCTGGGCACCCGTGGTGGCATGTACCCTGAGACCAGCGCGATCAGCGTCAGCAGTGCCGACGTGATTCCCAAGCTGCAAGCCCAGGCTGAAGCCGCCGTGCGTTTGCTGGGCTACACGCCGACATCCAACGCAATGAATGCCCCGACATTGACCGTGACCCTGGCCGAACTGAAGTATCAGTCGCCCAAGGACACCATGTACGTGACCGAAGCGACCATTGGCGCGACCTTCCGCTCTGACGTGAAGAACGGTGGCCGTTCTTACAGCGGTCGTTATGGCGCTTCCCTTGATCAGCGCTTCGGCATGGCGCCGAATCAGGAAACCAACACCAAGCTGGTGAGCGATGTGCTAAGTGACGCACTGACCCGTGTGTTCAAGGACCCGACCATCGGTCGTTTGCTCGGCGAGTAAGCGCTGTAAACCAAAAAGCCCGAACTCGGTGAGTTCGGGCTTTTTTGTGTTTGAAGACTTCAGGCGGCTTCGGCATACAGCTCAAGGCGGCTGACGCCGGTGAGCAGGTCCAGCTCAGGCAAATCGGCATGGGTATGGCCGCTCAGGGCGCAATAGACCAGCCAGTGGCGATCCTGAACATTAAAGGCCAAGCCCTCGATCAGTGCCTGCTGTTCGTCGCTGGGGGCGATCAGATAAAGGCGGTCCTGGTTTTCTGCGTGCAGCATGACAAGCTCCGTGTCGGTGTCGAGGGGCCACAGAGTGGCCTCTCTTCATGACGATACGGTGACAGCAGAATTTAACGGCCCTTTGTAGTCGCTGACGAGGGACGAGGCTGCGATGGGTTGTGCAGCAGCCCTGGCAATCTGAAGGCCCTGCGGACCTTATCGCAGCCTCGTGCCTCGTCAGCGCCTACAGAGATTTTTACAACGCCAGCCCCGCCTTGATCCGATACTGATTGCGCACCGGCATCGCATATTGCAGCACCAGGTACGGGCGATGCTCGGCCGGGCAGGCCTCCAGGCGGCGCTGCCACTCCTGCTGGGCCTTGGCCAGCTCTTCGGCACCGAAGACCTCGGCAGCCGTCGGCACTTGCAACTCGGGCTCGGCATCAGCCCACTGCGCATACGCCAGGTAGTGCGCCGGGAACAGGCGGTAACCGCTGAGGATATGGCGATCCATTTCAGCAGCCAGCAATTTGCTGTCCTCGAACAGCTCGGTAATGGGGGCGGCAAAGTTCACGTGTACGCGTCCTTTGTAGCCCGTAATGCCGTTGGCGATACTGGTGTCGTCTTCGCCCGGGGCCTTGCTGTAAGTGCCCGTGGTGGCGCGGATATACAGCTCGCGAGCCTTGGCCTGATCACAGGGGTCGTATTCGTAGCTGATCGATACCGGGGTCAGGTTCAGTGACTGAATGACCTCGGCAAACGGCTCGTTTTTACGGCTCATGTGGAACATCTTCAGGATCGCCGAGTCGGTACGGTCATCACCGTCCTTGGCCCGGCCTTCAGCCTGGGCGATCCAGATCGACTGGCAGTCGTTGCGGATCGAGTGGTTGATGTAGGCCGACAACAGCTGATAAGCCGCCAGCTTTTCACGGCGTCCGGTGATCGAGCGGTGAACGATGAAGCTCTTGTTCAGGCGCATCAAATCGCTGACAAAAGGCTTTTGCAGCAGGTTGTCACCAATGGCGATTCGCGGCGTTGGCAGGCCCGCGTGATAAACCGCGTAGTTGACGAACGCCGGGTCCATCACGATATCGCGGTGGTTGGCCAAAAACAGATAGGCGCTGCCAGCCTTCAACTGCTCGACGCCGGTATAGGTCACGCCGTCAGTGGCATGTTCGATGGTGCGGTCGACGTAAACCTCGACCTTGTCCTGCAAAGTGGCGACCGAAGTCACGCTGGCGAACTCTTTGCGCAGGCGATGAGCTATAAGTGGTTTTAACAGCCAGCCGAAAGCGCCTGCCAGGCGCGGGAAGCGAAAGTGGGTCAGGATATCTAGAAACGCCTTGTCGCTGAGCAGCCGGGCCAGCACTGCTGGGACTTCGGCGTCGTCGTAAGGTCGGATGGTATCGAATTCGCCCATCATGCTCTCTTGTTGGAAACGGCTAGGGTTGGTACGCAGGGCAGGGCACAAAAATAGCCCTGCTAATAGACAGGCGATTATACGCACAAGTCACTCAGGAGACCGCGATGCTTGAAACTGAGCACTATGAATGCCCCTATTGTGGCGAGCAGGCAGAAGCTGTGCTCGACCTTTCCGGTGGCGATCAGAGCTACATTGAAGATTGCCCGGTGTGCTGTCGGCCGATCCTTTTCCATCTTCAGACCGATGGCCATGAGTGGATGCTCGATGTGCACACCGAGAATGAGTAGCGAGTGACGATCATGCAGCGCATCTACGAGCCCGAAAACCTGATGGAAGCCGAGCTGTTGCTGGGCATGCTTGCCAGTGAAGGGGTGGAGGCGCGGCTTGAGGGACGCGACCTGATCGGTGCCACCGGTGAGCTGCCCGTGTTCGGCCTGCTCGGTTTGGCGGTTGCCAATGATCGCGCGCAATACGCGCGGGAGTTGATCGATGCGTACAATGCCGCGTCACCGGTGGCGGGCGATGAGCCCGAGGGTTTCCCCGATGTGCTGGACTGCTGAAACTGGCGACGTTATTTCACTGATCTATAGATGAAGAGTTGTGCTGCCCCATGTGTGGACGTTTTGCCCTGTTTCGCTGGAACCCTGCGTTTGCAGCCTTGCCCGGTTTTCCGGCGGATCAGCAGGCCCAGTGGAATATTTCGCCCAATGATTCGGTATTGATCCTGCGTGCAGGTGCAGAGCCTGGCCAGCGCGAACTGGCACGGGCCCGCTGGGGGCTGACCCCGGCCTGGCTGACCGACCTGTCGCGCACTCCTGCCCATGCCCGGGCTGAAACCGTGGCCGAGCAGCCGATGTTCCGCGATGCCTTGCGCCAGCGGCGCTGCCTGATCCCGGCCAACGGTTTTTACGAATGGCGTGGCACCACCCGCAAACGTCCTTACTGGCTGACTCCGGGAGAGGGTGCTTCGCTGTTTTTTGCCGGTATCTGGGAGGCTTACCCGGTAGAGGGGCATGTGTGGCTGAGTACGGCGGTGATTACCCAGGCCGCGGCCAGCCAGCGCCGCCCATTGATTCTGGATGAGGCGGGCCAGCAGGCCTGGCTTGACCCTCAAACCCCTCTTCATGTGCTGCAGGCGCTGCTGGCCAGCCCGCAGACGCCGCTGCGCGAACGACCATTGGCCAATCTGGTCAATGATCCAAAACTCAATGCGCCCGAGTGCCTGACGCCGGGTTGAGATACGATGCGCACCCTCTTTATGGAGATCTTCGATGGGTAAGTTAGCGGTAGTGTGCGCGATGGGGGCCGGGTTATTGCTCGGCGGTTGCCAGGCGGTGAATACCACCAGTGGCGGTGCGGTCGGTGTCGAACGCAAGCAGTACATGTTCAGCATGCTGTCGAGCCAGCAGGTTGACCAGATGTACGCGCAGTCTTATCAGCAGACAGTCAGCGAGGCGAGCACCAAGGGCGCCCTGGACAAGACCAGCGCCAACGCCAGGCGTTTGCAGGCAATCGCCAACCGACTGATTGCCCAGGCCCCGGCCTTTCGCCCGGATTCCGCGCAATGGAACTGGGAAGTCAATCTGATCAAGAGTGACGAGCTCAATGCCAACTGTGGCCCTGGCGGCAAGATCATCTTTTACAGCGGGATCATCGATCAGCTCAAACTCAGTGATGATGAAATCGCCGCGATCATGGGCCATGAAATTGCCCACGCCTTGCGTGAGCACGGGCGTGAATCCATGTCCAAGGCTTATGGCATCGAGATAGCCAAGCAAGGTGCTGGCGCATTGCTGGGGTTGGGGCAGGACAGCCTGGGGCTGGCCGACACGGTGGTGAACTACAGCCTGACCTTGCCCAACAGTCGCAGCAATGAAAACGAAGCAGACCTGATCGGCCTGGAGCTGGCAGCACGTGCGGGTTACAACCCGAATGCGGCGATCACCCTGTGGCAGAAAATGGCTCAGCAATCACAGGATGCACCGCCTGAATTCATGAGCACTCACCCGGCCTCCAGCAGCCGGATTGCAGCGCTGCAAGGGGCGATTCCGAAGGTGATGCCGCTTTACCAGCAAGCCCCGAAAACCCAGTAACTTCGGGCGTTGCGCACTCCTGTAGTCGCTGCCGCAGGCTGCGATAAGGGCCAAAGGACCTTCAGGGTCGCTTCGCACCCCATCGCCGCCTGCGGCAGCGACTACAAGTCATTAAACCCAGCCGCTGATCTGCATCGCCTTGTACACAGCCACGATGGCCAGTACGACAAACGCGGTGGCTGCCAGGCGGCGGATCAGGGTCAGCGGCAGTTTGTCAGCGGCAAAGTTACCCGCCAGAACCACCGGCACGTTGGCAATCAGCATGCCCAGGGTGGTGCCGATAATGACCAGCCACAAGTCCGGGTATTGGGCCGCGAGCATCACGGTCGCCACTTGGGTCTTGTCGCCGATTTCGGCAATGAAGAATGTAATCAGGGTGGTAACGAAAGGCCCGTACTTGCGCGCGGTGCTGGCTTCGTCGTCGTCCATCTTGTCGGGCACCAGGGTCCACAACGCAGTAGCGGTAAAGCTAGCCGCGAGGATCCAGTGCAGCATGGCGTCACTGAAGAAGGTGCTGAACCAGGCGCCTACGGCACCGGCCGCGGCATGGTTGGCCAGGGTCGCGACCACGATGCCGGCGATAATCGGCCAGGGTTTGCGAAAGCGAGCGGCAAGAATGAGGGCGAGCAGCTGCGTCTTGTCGCCGATTTCGGCCAAGGCAACAATTGCGGTAGGAACGAGTAAGGAGTCGAGCATCATCAGGTGGCTTCCAGGGGCGGGTCGACACGGCTATGACACGTACAGCCTTCCCGCCCCGGGTAAGGTGTTCGTGTCATAGGTCTTGTCAAACCCCGGTCCGTCTGTGCGGACACCTGGGTCGCATACGCCATGGTCTGTTGACCAAGTATGTTGACGTATGCCGGACGAGCATGGCGCTCGTGGGAGACTACTCCCCTAGGACGGAGCGGATTCTGCCTAGGCAAATCCGATCCGGCAAGCCCTTATTTCACAATGTGTTTAACGGCGCTTGGCGCTGTAAATCCGGAAACCCTGACCTTCAGCCTTGACCGCACAGGCACCGAAATGCTCTTCGATCAGCGGTTGATAGCGCAGGAAGCTGTTGGCCACAATCCGAAGTTCGCCACCTGTTTTCAGATGTTTGACCGCTTTTTGCAGCAGGTTTTCGGTGGCGTGGTAATCGGTGTGCACCCCGACATGGAACGGCGGGTTGCTCAGGATCGAGTTCAAGCCCATGGGCGCTGCGTCGATACCGTTACCTGTAATCACGTCGCCTTCCAGGCCGTTGGCCGCAAGGGTCAGGCGGCTGCTGGCAGTGGCGAAAGCATCCACGTCGAGCAAGGTGACGGTGTTGTGCGGGTAACGCCGCTTGACTGCAGCGCCGAGCACGCCCGCGCCGCAGCCGAAGTCCAGCACGTGGCCGCTGGGCAGTTTGTCCAGATGCTCAAGCAGCAAGGCGCTGCCGCGATCCAGGCGCCCGTGGCTGAACACGCCAGGCAGGCTGACGACTTTCAGCGGGCCTTCGGCGAAGGGCAGTTCGTAATGTTGCGCCAGCTCTTGCAGCACGGGCACTGGCGGAGCGTTGTCCACCGTCACTTGCCACAGCTGGCAGTGCCGTGCGCTGTCGAGTTTGCGCGGCTTGCCGAACGGGATCAGTTGTTTGGAGGCACCTTCAATGCCGCCCTTTTTTTCGCCAACCAGAAACACATCGGCATTGGGCAAGCGAGCGGCCACGGCCTTGAGCACGTAGTCGCTCAGTTCCTTGGACTTGGGCAGAAAGACCACGGCGGTGTCGAATGCCCGTTCAGGGATTTCGACACCAAACTGCACACGGCCTTCAAAACGGGCGTCGAGCACGGCCTGGTCACCGGCATGCCAGCACCAGCCGTGGGCATCGGGCAATTCGCCGAGTAGTTCGTCAGCCGGCAAGCCGACCAACAGCACCGAACCTTGAAAGTATTCAGGCTGACGAAGCAGTACTTCACTGCGCGGATCCATAATCTGCTCCTCAAAAAGGGGCGCAGTCTATCAACTGACGACCCGCAGCGCTGTACCGTTGAAGAACGCTTCGGCGTTTTGTGCCAGTTGGCCGACGATGCGCTGGCGCGCCTCGCGGCTGCCCCACGCGCTGTGCGGGGTAATGATCAGGCGCGGGATGTCGGCTGACAGCAACACGTTGCCGTCGCGGGGAGGTTCGACGCTCAGCACGTCGGTCGCCGCACCACCCAGATGGCCGCTGCGCAGGGCGTCGGCCAGTGCCTGTTCGTCGATGATGCCGCCGCGTGCGGTGTTGACCACAAAGGCACCGGGCTTGAGCAGTGCCAGCTCGCGGGCACCGATAAAGTTGCGCGTGTGTTCAGTGAGCGGGCAGTGGAAGGTCAGGGCGTCGACCTGGGGCAGCAGTTCGTCCAGCGTAAGGCGGTCGGCATGGGCCGGGCGGCCCGGGATCTGGCCGATCAATACGCGCATGCCGAAGGCTTCGGCCAGCCTGGCCACCGCACTGCCCAGCTCGCCATGGCCGAACAGGCCCAGGGTCTTGCCTTCCAGCTCCACAATCGGGAAGTCCAGCAGGCAGAACTGTTTGGCTTGCTGCCACTGGCCGTCGGCCACGGCCTTGTTGTAGTCGACCAGGCGTGTCGCCAGTGCCAGCAGCAGGCCCAGGGTGTGCTGTGCCACCGAGGGCGTGCCGTATCCCTGGCAGTTGGCGACGGTAATCCCCTGGGCGCGGGCGGCTTCAAGGTCGACGTTGTTGGTGCCGGTGGCGGCTACCAGAATCAGCTTCAGCTCCGGGCACGCGGCGAGGGTGTGGGCGTTGAGCTGGACTTTGTTGCTGATGGCTACACTGGCGCCTTGCAGACGCTCGATCACATTCCCGGAGGTGGTGTCCGACCACACCTGCAGATCGCCGAAGCTTCGGCGCAGCGGGTCAAGATCGAGGTCGCCCAGATCCAGTGAGGTGTAATCAAGGAATACGGCGCGCTGAGTGTTAGTCATCAACTGTACCTTTTGTGCTGTGAAATGAAGGCGTAATGTGGCGAGCCTAACAGAAGAAACAATTTGTAATGGAGCCGTGCATGTACTGGACAGAATTTTTGACCGTTGCCCTGATTCACCTGTTGGCTGTGGCCAGCCCCGGGCCGGATTTTGCTGTGGTGGTTCGCGAGAGCGTGACCCACGGTCGCCGCGCCGGCATCTTTACCGCCTTTGGTGTAGGCACGGCGATTTTCGTCCATGTCGGTTATTCGCTATTGGGCATCGGGATCATTGTGTCGCAATCCATTGTGCTGTTTAACGCCCTGAAGTGGCTGGCGGCGGCTTACCTGCTGTACATCGGCTTCAAGGCGCTGCGGGCCAAGCCGGCCGATCCGGCAGCACTGGCCGCCGCCTTGCCGGTGGGCGAGCGTACGGCTCGCGGGGCGTTCACTTCGGGTTTTGTCACCAATGGCCTGAACCCCAAGGCGACACTGTTTTTCCTGTCGTTGTTCACCGTGGTGATCAACCCGCATACGCCGCTGTCGATCCAGGCGGGCTATGGCGTGTACCTCGCGGTTGCCACCGGGCTGTGGTTTTGCATGGTCGCCATGCTGTTCAGCCATCAGCGCGTACGCACCGGCTTTGCCCGCATGGGCCACTGGTTTGATCGCACCATGGGCGCAGTGCTGGTGGCGCTGGGCGTGAAGCTGGCGTTTACCGAGATGCACTGATCGCTATGCGTAGTCGCTGCCGAAGGCTGCGAGCTTTTGATCTGATAGCGATTAATTAAAAGCTCGCAGCCTTCGGCAGCGACTACGGGGGCGGGAGTGTTCTTGTCAAAATCTGGATTTGCTTCATCCTTGCGGGCTAATTGCAGTGTGCCCACGGAGAAGTATCGATGTCCTCAGTCAACCGGTCCTGGCGCCGCGCCAAGCTGGCGCTGGCAGTCAGCCTCGCGTCGACGTCCGCCTGGGGCGTAAGCTTCAATATCGGCCCGGTCGAGGGCCAGATCGATTCCGAGTTGTCCATCGGTGCCAGTTGGTCCACCGCCAAGGCCGACCGTAACTTGATTGGCGCCAACAATGGCGGCAAGGGGCAATCCGAAATCTCGGATGATGGCCGCCTCAACTTCAAGCGCGGCGAAACCTTCTCAAAGATTTTTACCGGCATGCACGCGCTGGAGCTGAAGTACGGTGACAGTGGCCTGTACGTGCGCGGCAAGTATTGGTACGACTTCGAACTGCAAGACGACAGTCGCCCCTTCAAAGCCATCAGTGACCGCGGACGAAAAGCCAGTGCCCAATCTGCCGGTACACAACTGCTGGATGCCTTCGTGTATCACAACTACGCGATTGCCGATCAGCCTGGCGCGGTGCGTCTGGGCAAGCAGGTGGTCAGTTGGGGCGAAAGCGAATTTATCGGTGGCGGGATCAATGGGATCAACCCCACTGACGCGTCTGCCTATCGGCGTCCCGGTACTGAATACAAAGACGGTCTGGTGCCGGTCAACCTGTTCTATATCTCGCAAAACCTGACCGACAATCTGTCGGCCGACGCTTTTTATCAACTGGATTGGGAGCAATCGGAAGCGGATAACTGCGGGACGTTTTTCTCCCGGTCCGACGTGATGGCTGACGGTTGCAGCGGCAACTATCGCGTGATGAGCAAGCGCTCAGCGCTCGATGTGGCGGACCTCGCGGCCCTCACCGGCGCGGGTGTCGACGTGAACGGCGAGGGCGTTCTGGTGCGTCGCGGAGCCGATCGCAATGCGCGCAACAGCGGCCAGTTTGGCGTGGCCATGCACTATGTGTTTGAGCCGCTGGACACCGAGTTTGGTGCCTACTTCATGAATTACCACAGCCGCGACCCGATCCTCAGCGCGGGCGCTGCGCCGCAGTCGGCCTACAACGCGGCATCAGGTGCAGGGGCGCTGGCGCCGATGATCGTCGCCGGTAACTCCAGCTACTACGTTGAATACCCCGAAGATATCCGTCTGTATGGTTTGAGCTTCGCCACGACGTTATCCACAGGCACGCGCTGGAAAGGCGAGTTGAGCTATCGCCCCAATGCGCCGGTGCAACTCAACAGCAATGACCTGCTGTATGCGAATGTCACGCTGCTGCCCGGGCTTGCAGGCGCATCGCCATTGACCGTGACTCCCGGCGCGGATGTGCAGGGCTATCGGCGCAAGGAAATTACCCGGTTCCAGACCTCGCTCAGCCATGTTTTCGACAACGCCATGGGGGCCAATCGCCTGACCGTGACCGGTGAAGTGGGTGTGACGTATGTGGGCGGACTGGATAGCCCCTCAGACCTGCGTTATGGCCGGGACCCGGTGTTCGGTTCAGGCGGCAACGACGGCTTCACCACTGCCACTTCCTGGGGCTACCGTGGCCTGGCGGTGTGGGAATACAACAGCGTCCTGCCCGGTGTGAACCTCAAGCCCAATCTGGGCTGGTCCCATGACATCAGCGGCTATTCCCCTGGCCCCAATGCCAACTTCGAAGAGGGTCGCAAAGCCATCACCTTCGGTCTGGACGGCGAATACCAAAGCACCTACACCAGCAGCCTGTCGTACACCAATTTCTTTGGCGGGCGCTACAACACCCTCAGTGACCGGGATTTTGTAGCGTTGACGCTGGGCGTGAAGTTCTGACACCCCCTCTCTTTTTTGTGTGAGCGGGCTTGCTCGTGATTCAGACGACGCGGTCTGCCTGCATGACTGCGTGATGCCATCGCGAGCAAGCCCGCTCCCACAAGGAGAGATGTTGTCTGCAGGTGATATATTTATTTTCACGATATTGATTTATGAAATAATACGTGTCACTTATAGGCGCACACCCTCATGGGTTTTAACCACCGAGCCAGCCCGGATGGCGCCCCTTCAGGAGTCAATAATTTGAAAAAGACAGAACTTCTAGGTGTATTGGCACTTTGCGCTGCGAGCCTTATGGCTCACGCCGATGAAGCGCCGCTGCGCATCGGCATCGAGGCGGCCTATCCGCCATTCTCCTTCAGAACCCCTGAGGGTGAAGTCAGTGGTTTTGACTACGACATCGGCAATGCGCTGTGTGAAGAAATGAAGGCCAAATGCACCTGGGTCGTCCAGGAGTTCGACGGCATGATCCCTTCACTTAAGGTGCGCAAGGTTGATGCGGTGCTGTCTTCGATGTCGATTACCGAAGACCGCCTCAAGTCGGTGGACTTCAGCAAAAAGTACTACCACACCCCCGGCAAGTTCGCGATGAAGGCGGGCAATGTGCTCACCGACCCCAAGGTCGACCTCAAGGGCAAGCGTCTCGGCGTGCAGCGTTCTTCGACGTATGACCGCTTTGCAACCGAACAGCTGGAGCCGGCGGGCGTCGTGGTCGTGCGCTACTCCACCCAGAATGAAGCCTTCCTCGACCTGGCCTCGGGCCGTCTGGACGCCACCCTGGCGGACATCGTCTACACCGACGAGAGTTTTATCAAAACCCCGGCTGGCAAGGATTACGCCCTGGTTGGCCCGGACATCAACGACCCGAAATACTTCGGACGTGGCGCCGGTATTGCGGTGCGCAAAGGCGACACCGCCAACGCTGCACGCCTGAGCGCAGCCATTGATGCGATTCGTGCCAACGGTAAATACGACCAGGTCATGGCCAAGTACTTTACGTACGACATCTACGGCCAACGCTAAGTAACCCCGCAACCTTCAAGTCGCCTCCTTTCAGGGGGCGGCAGGGGTTGGTCTCGCGCTTTTTTTGGCGCTCGCCTGAGGAATTTCATCATGCTCCACGGCTACGGATCGAGCATTCTCGATGGTGCCTGGCTGACCGTGAACCTTGCCCTGACGTCCATGGCCCTGGCGATTGCCCTGGGTCTGGTGGGTGCGGCCTTTCGCCTGTCTCCGGTCAAATGGCTGGCGCGGCTGGGGGAGGGCTATACCACGGTGATTCGGGGTATCCCTGATCTGGTGCTGATCCTGCTGATCTTTTATGGCGGCCAGGACCTGATCAACCGCATCGCGCTGGCGCTGGGCTACACCGGCTACATCGATATCAATCCCTTTATCGCCGGTGTCTGCACGATGGGCTTCATTTTCGGCGCCTATCTGTCGGAAACCTTTCGGGGTGCCTTCATGGCCATCCCCGCAGGTCAGGCCGAGGCGGGACAGGCGTATGGCATGAGCCGTTCACAGGTGTTCTGGCGAATTCTGGTGCCGCAGATGATCCGCTTCGCCCTGCCGGGGTTCACCAACAACTGGCTGGTGCTGACCAAGTCCACGGCGTTGATTTCGGTTATCGGCTTGCAGGACATGATGTTCAAAGCCAAGAACGCAGCGGATGCGACCCACGAACCGTTTACGTTTTTCCTCGCCGTGGCGGTGTTGTATCTGATGCTGACCAGCGTGTCCTTGCTGGTGCTGCGTTATCTGGAAAAACACTTTTCGGTCGGCATAAAAGCCGCCGAACTGTGATTGGGAGTCCCTCATGATGCTCGACTACAACCTGATCTGGGAAAGCCTGCCGCTGTACTTCAGTGGCGCCCTGGTGACTCTCAAAGTTCTGCTGATTTCACTGTTCTTCGGGCTGATGCTGGCCATTCCGCTGGCCTTGATGCGGGTTTCGCGCTCGCCCCTGATCAACTTTCCGGCCTGGGTTTACACCTACGTTATCCGTGGCACGCCGATGCTGGTGCAGTTGTTTTTGATCTATTTCGGACTGGCGCAGTTTGAGGCGGTACGCCAAAGCGTGCTGTGGCCCTACCTTTCCAGTGCCACCTTTTGCGCGTGCCTGGCCTTTGCAATCAATACCAGTGCCTACAGCGCGGAACTGTTGGCGGGCAGCTTGAAATCAACCCCCCACGGCGAGATCGAGGCCGGTAAAGCAATGGGCATGTCACGGGCGACCCTGTTTCGCAGGATTCTCCTGCCGTCGGCCCTGCGCCGTGTGTTGCCGCAGTACAGCAACGAAGTGCTGATGATGCTGCAGACCACCAGCCTGGCGTCGATTGTCACCCTGGTCGACATCACCGGCGCCGCGCGTACGGTCAGTGCGCGCTACTACCTGCCGTTTGAGGCCTTTGTGACCGCGGCCATTTTTTATCTGGTCCTGACGTTCATTCTGGTTCGTCTGTTCAAGCTCGCCGAGCGCCGCTGGTTGGCGTATCTGGCACCGCGCAAGCACTAAGGAATATTCATGGAACACATCAAGTACCTTTTGCCGTGGACTGCTTCGGGCACCGAACGCCATTTGTCCCTGTTTCGTTTTGGCCAGGGGCAGCGCAAGGCTTATATCCAGGCCTCTTTGCATGCCGACGAGTTGCCGGGGATGCGGGTTGCCGTTGAGCTCAAGCGCCGTCTGCTCGAGCTTGAAGGGCAGGGCCGTCTGAATGGGGTGGTCGAATTGGTGCCCATGGCCAATCCCATCGGTATTGGCCAGATGTTCCAGGCCACCCATCAGGGGCGTTTCGAGTTTTCCAGCGGCAAGAATTTCAATCGTGACTTTCCGGCCCTGGCCGACGCAGTGGCAGACAGGCTGGAGGGGCAGTTAGGTGCGGATGCTGGCACCAATATCGCGCGGGTGCGCAGCGCCATGCTCGCTGTCCTGGATGAGTTGCCGGCTCCGGCTTCTGAGCTGGATGCCTTGCGTTGCCTGCTGATGCGCCATGCCTGTGACGCTGATGTGGTGCTGGACCTGCACTGTGACTTCGAGTCGATCATGCTGCTGTACGCCATGCCGCAAAACTGGCCGCGCCTGCAGTCACTGGCTGCCCGGCTGCAGGCCGGTGCCGCATTGCTGGCGGAAGATGCAGGCGGCAGCGCGTTTGATGAGGCGTGTGCGATCCCCTGGCTGCAGCTCGCCGGGCGCTTTCCCGAAGCGGATATTCCGTTGGCGTGTGTGGCTGCAACCATTGAGTTGCGCGGCATGGCGGATACCGAGGCCGAGCCGTGTGCACAGAGCGCCGAGGCAATTTTGGGGTATCTCGCCGATCAGGGTTTGATCAATGGTGATTGGTCGACGGCTCCAACCGACTGTTGCGAGGCGACGCCGTTTGCAGGCGCGCAGTACGCCTATGCACCCCATCCAGGGGTGGTGAGTTTTATTCAGCCACTGGGGGCTCGGGTCACGGTGGGCGATCCACTGTTTGAAGTGATCGACCCGATCACTGACCGTCACAGCGTGGTGCGTGCCGACACTGACGGCATCCTCTATGCCCGCGAGCGCCTGCGCTTTGCCCAGCCCGGGTTGTGGCTGGCCAAAGTCGCTGGCAGCACCCTTATTCGCCAAGGCCGCCTGCTGAGCGACTGATCCTGGAGAGTGGACATCATGTACAAACTTGAAGTGCGCGATTTGCACAAAAGCTACGGTTCCCATGAAGTGCTCAAGGGCGTGTCTCTGGAGGCAAAGGCGGGGGATGTGATCAGCATCATCGGCCCCGGCTTGCGGGCTGCGCACCCGGGGTGGGCTTGGGATACACTCGGTCGGCCCACGCAAGCCCGCTCGCACCATTGATTGGGCACAGCCCCTTCTTTTATCCACAGGAAATGTTGAGCCGGACATGCCAAGCCCATCCAAAAACACCACTATTTATGCGGCTCCGGTCATGCGCAAGCTGGCAGAGGTCGCGCCCCACTTGCAGCCTTCATTGCGCAAGGTCGCGGACTTTATCCTGCGTCACCCGCTGCGGGCCGCAACGCTGACGATTGAGGAAATGGCCCAGGAAACGGCCACATCCCCGGCCGCGGTCAACCGGTTGGCCAAGGCCATGAACCTGGGGGGGTACACCGGCATGAAGGCCGAGCTGGTGGCGACGTTGCAGCAAGTGGTGTCGCCGGTAGACAAGCTTCGCAACGAACTGGCCCATCGTCCTGACGGCGCATTTGGCCTGCATGAGCAAATCCAGAGCGCCAGCAGCAACCTCGCCACCGCGGCGACCAACAATCATCCGGATACGTTTGAAGCCTTTGTCACGAGCCTGATCAAGGCGCGCAAGATCTACATCCTGGGCTTTGGCAATAGCGTCTACTTCGCGGGCCTGGCAGCTTCGACCCTGATGCCGTTCTGTGCCGATGCGACGGCCATCAGCATGGAGGGCGGTAATGAAAACGCCGCGTATCGCCTGGCTGCGATCACCGATCAGGACGTCATGCTGGCTATTTCCCTGCCGCGCTACTCCATCGACACCCTGCAGCTTTCACGCTTTGCCAGGGAGCGGGGCGCCTGTGTGCTGGCGATCACCGACTCACCGGCCTCGCCGTTGGCCAGTATTGCCGAGCACGTACTGTTTGCGCCTGCCGATCATCCGGTGATGACCAGCTCCAGCATTGCGGTGCTCGCTTTGATCGAAGGGCTGGTTGCAGGGGTGATGGCGCGTAATAAAGAAGCCGTCAAACTGGCAACCGAACTGACCGAAAGCGTGATGTCTTACCTGCATATTCCGGTGAGCAGCAAAGCGTCGAAAAAGTAACTGCAAGAGCGGGTACATGGATTTGTGAGGTGGCGTTCGGGCGGCTATTGTTCGTTGAGTGCGAATGTTTGCGGCCAAAGGAATTTTTACCGTTGGTCGTGTTCCAAGGCTTATAAAGGTCTAACGCCAATGGCCTTTGCCCCCTCAGAAAGTTTGATCAGGAGCGTCACCATGTTCATCTCGCGTCGTTTGATTGTTGCAGCAAGCGCTGTTGCCTTGCTGGCCGGCTGCGCTACGCCTAACCCGTATGACAATCAGGGCCAGGCCTCTTCGGGGACGGGCTTGAGCAAAACGGCCACCTACGGCGGCCTGGGGGCCTTGGCCGGTGCTGTGGCCGGTGCTGCCATCGACCACAACAACCGTGGCAAGGGTGCGCTGATCGGCGCCGCCGTGGCGGGTCTGGGTGCTGCGGGTTATGGCTATTACGCTGACAAGCAAGAAGCGGCACTGCGTGCAAGCATGGCCAACACGGGCGTAGAAGTTCAGCGTCAGGGTGACAACATCACACTGGTGATGCCGGGCAACATTACCTTCGCCACCAACTCCGCCAACATCGCCCCAAGTTTCTATCAGCCGCTGAACAACCTGGCGAACTCGTTGAAGCAGTTCAACAACCAGAACCAGATTCAGATCGTGGGCTATACCGACAGCACCGGTAACTACAACTACAACATGCAGCTTTCGCAGCAGCGTGCGCAAAGCGTGGCGAGCTACCTGACGTCCCAGGGTGTCAGCGGCCAGTACCTGTCGGTACGTGGCGCAGGCCCTGCCGACCCGATTGCCAGCAACGCAACGGCTGACGGCCGTGCGCAAAACCGCCGCGTTCAAGTCACCCTGGCGCCGATCCCGGGCATGCAATACCAGCAGCCAGGCCAGGTGCAGCAGTACCCGTAAAGGCAAGGCACTTCGTAGCAGCTGCTACGGGTTAGTCGCAAGCCGTACAAAAAAAGCCCCGCGATCCTTGCAGATCGCGGGGCTTTTTATTGAGCGCACTGTTTACTTTTTCAGACCGTAATGCTCATCGAGCATGCCCGGGCCGTTGGGGCTTTTTGGGGCGTAATCCAATGGCGGCTCGGTGCTGTGCGGCGGGGTGATGCGCTCGCGATGCGGTTGTGGCACATCGGAGTGCAAAGCAGCCAGCAGGCGTTGGCGAGTTTGCTCGTCCAGGGCCAGACGGTTGGCGCCCTCGGCGAGGTGTTCTTGCACTTCCTGATAGCTCTGGGTGAGCTTTTTCACCAGATTGGCGGTGGTGTTGAAGTGGGTAACCACTTCACTTTGGTAACTGTCAAAACGTTCCTGGATGTCGTCCAGCTGACGCTGCGTGCGGTTAGGCACGGCATTTGGCAACAGACGGGCAACCAGAAAACCAATGGCGACACCGGCAACCAGGGCTAGAGTCGGCAACAACCAAATCAAGAGCGAGTGTTCCACGAGTCCTTCCTCTATAAACGGCTTTGCTTTACGTTAACGGCTCGGACCTGCGCTGTATACCGCGATGCACTCGCAAATATGTCAGACAGAATCTATCAGCTAGACGAGTCGACCCAATTTGAGGTCACGGAGTTCCTTCTTGCTTACCCGCGAAACCCCCGTAGTAATTGATGGCCCGGTCGGCCAACTGGAAGCCTTGTACCTTGATTCTGCTGAGCCACGGGGCCTTGCGCTGCTGTGCCACCCTAATCCGGTGCAGGGCGGAACGATGATGAATAAAGTGGTTTCGACCCTGCAACGCACTGCCCGTGATGCTGGCCTGATTACCTTGCGATTTAATTACCGTGGTGTCGGCGCGAGCGCTGGCAGTCACGATATGGGCACTGGCGAAATCGACGACGCACTGGCTGCGGCTCATTGGTTGCGCGCCAAACACCCTGAATTACCCATCACCCTGATCGGTTTTTCGTTTGGCGGCTTTGTCGCGGCCAGCCTGGGCGGGCGACTTGAGGCCGAGGGCGAAAAGCTGTCGCATCTGTTCATGATCGCTACAGCGGTCTCGCGTTTGCGTGACGACTACCCCTTGCCGCAAGGGTGTCCCTTGACGGTTATCCAGCCTGAAGCCGACGAAGTGATTGATCCGCAGTTGGTCTATAACTGGTCAAACCACCTGTCGCGCCCCCATGAGCTGCTGAAAGTGGCAGAATGCGGACACTTTTTTCACGGCAAGCTGCCCGAGCTCAAAGAGTTGGTAGCGCCACGCCTTTCGAATTGATTGCAGCCTGATAAGCGATTACCCATGACCTCTCGTACTCGTATCCTCACCGGTATCACCACCACCGGTACGCCGCACCTGGGCAACTACGCCGGGGCCATTCGCCCTGCGATCGTGGCCAGCCGCGATCTCAATGCCGACTCGTTCTACTTTCTGGCCGACTACCACGCCCTGATCAAATGCGATGACCCGCTGCGCATCCAGCGCTCGCGTCAGGAAATCGCTGCGACCTGGCTGGCTGCCGGTCTTGATGTTGATCGTGTAACGTTCTATCGCCAGTCAGATATCCCGGAAATCCCGGAGCTGACCTGGCTGCTGACCTGCGTCGCTGCCAAAGGCCTGCTCAACCGTGCCCATGCCTACAAGGCTTCGGTCGACAAGAACCTGGAAAATGGCGAAGACCCGGATGCGGGCATCACCATGGGGCTGTACAGCTATCCGGTGTTGATGGCGGCGGACATCCTGATGTTCAACGCCAACAAGGTGCCGGTCGGTCGTGATCAGATCCAGCACGTTGAAATGGCCCGTGACATTGGCCAGCGCTTTAACCATCTTTTCGGCAATGGCAAAGAGTTTTTCGCCATGCCTGAAGCGCTGATCGAAGAAAGCGTGGCCACCTTGCCGGGCCTTGATGGTCGCAAGATGTCCAAAAGCTACGACAACACCATTCCGTTGTTCAGCAGCGCCAAAGACATGAAAAGCGCTATTTCGCGCATCGTTACCGACTCCCGTGCGCCGGGCGAGCCGAAAGATCCGGACAACTCGCACCTGTTCACCCTGTACCAGGCATTCTCCACGCCTGAGCAGGCGGCAGAGTTGCGCAGCGAGCTGTTGCAGGGGCTGGGCTGGGGCGAGGCGAAAGAGCGCCTGTTCAAGCAGCTGGACGCCGAACTGGGTGAGTCCCGCGAGCGTTATCATGACTTGATGTCGCGACCTGCCGATATGGAAGACATTCTTCTGGCTGGCGCGCAAAAAGCCCGTAAAACCGCGAGTCCATTCCTTGAGCAACTGCGTGAGGCGGTGGGTCTGCGTTCATTTGTCAGCGTGGCTCAGACCGCCACCGCCAGCAAAAAGAAAGCCGTCAAGGGCCCGCGCTTTGTAAGCTTTCGCGACGAAGACGGCAGTTTCCGTTTCCGCTTGCTGGCCGCAGATGGCGAGCAATTGTTGCTGTCACGCAGTTTTGCCGATGGCAAAGCCGCAGGTCAGGTGACCAAGCAGTTGCAATCCGGTGAACCGCTGGATGTGCGCACTGATGAGCTGAGCTTCAGCGTCTGGCTGGACGACGCCTGTGTGGCCGACAGCCCGGCGTTTGCCGACAGTTCGTCACGTGATGGGGCAATCGAAGCACTGCGAGTGGCACTGCTGCCCGCGCAAGACTGAGAAAGTGCGACGTTTCGTCTCAGGTTTGATTGCCATTCCCAAGGGCCGTCGCTACAGTGTCGGCCCGTTTTTGTTGCCTTGCTAACGAATTATGACGCCTCTAGAACGATATCAAGTTGATCTGAAACGCCCGGACTTCTTTCACGATGCCGCACAGGAAAACGCCGTGCGCCATCTGCAGCGCCTGTACGACGACCTGGTGGCGGCTTCCCAAAGCAAGCCGGGCCTGTTCGGCAAGCTGTTCGGCAAAAAAGAGCTGACGCCGGTCAAGGGCATCTACTTCTGGGGTGGCGTAGGCCGGGGCAAGACGTATCTGGTCGACACGTTCTTCGACGCGTTGCCGTTCAAGCAGAAGATGCGTACTCACTTCCACCGCTTCATGAAGCGCGTGCACGAAGAGATGCGTACCCTCAATGGCGAAAAGAACCCGTTGACCATCATTGCCAAGCGCTTCTCGGATGAAGCACGGGTGATCTGCTTTGACGAATTCTTTGTGTCGGACATTACCGATGCAATGATTCTGGGCACCTTGATGGAAGAGCTGTTCAAAAACGGCGTTACCCTGGTTGCGACGTCGAACATCGTGCCGGACGGTTTGTACAAGGACGGCTTGCAGCGCGCGCGCTTCTTGCCTGCCATTGCACTGATCAAGCAGAACACCGAGATCGTCAACGTCGACAGCGGCGTCGACTACCGTCTGCGTCATCTGGAGCAGGCCGAACTGTTCCACTTCCCACTGGACGAGGCTTCCGAGAAAAGTTTGCGCGAGAGCTTCAAAGCGCTGACGCACAACTCTACCCGGGCGATTGAAGGCGATGACCTGATCATCGAAAATCGTACCATTCGCGCCCTTCGCACTTGCGATGACGTTGCCTGGTTCGATTTTCGCGAGTTGTGCGACGGCCCGCGTAGCCAGAATGACTACATCGAGCTGGGTAAAATCTTCAACGCTGTGATCATCAGCGGTGTGGAGCAGATGGACGTTAAAACCGACGACATCGCCCGACGCTTTATCAACATGGTCGACGAGTTCTATGACCGCAACGTCAAGCTGATCATCTCGGCTGAAGTCGAACTCAAGGACTTGTACACCGGCGGGCGCCTGAACTTCGAGTTCCAGCGTACCCTCAGCCGTTTGCTGGAAATGCAGTCTCACGAATACCTGACCAGGGCGCACAAACCCTAGTCGAAAAAAAGGCCTGCATTGCAGGCCTTTTTTTTGCTCTCAAGAACCCGGAAGGCGTCTTCAGCATCGGGCTATCAAGCCCGTCACCTGGAATTCAAGCCACCTGTTTTACGCCCGCCTGCAGGAACTGTTGCCGATATTGGTTCGGTGACAACTCAGTGTGCTGGCGAAACAGTCGCGCAAAGAAACTCGCGTCGTCATAGCCCACGTCGTAGCTGATGGTCTTGATGCTTTTGCGCGAGGCCGAAAGCAGTCCCTTGGCCGTTTCTATACGCAGGCGTTGCAGGTAGTGCAGGGGTTTGTCACCCGTGGCCAACTGAAAGCGACGCATGAAGTTGCGGATGCTCATGCCATGATCGCGAGCGACGTCTTCAAAGCGAAACTTGTCGGCAAAGTGGTCTTCGAGCCATTGCTGGATTTGCAGAATGATCACGTCCTGGTGCAGCTTCTGGCCGCCAAAGCCAATGCGTCCGGGGGTGTAGTTGCGCTGCACCTCGTAAAGAATGTCGCGGGCCACGGCCTGGGCAATGTTGGCACCGCAGAAACGTTCGATCATGTAGATGTAGAGGTCGCAGGCAGAGGTCGGCCCGCCGGCGCAGTAGAGATTGTCTGCGTCAGTGAGGTGCTTGTCCTGATTGAGGTGAACCTCAGGGTAGCGCTGGGCAAACGTGTCGAAAAAGCGCCAGTACGTGGTTGCTTCCTTGCCATCCAGCAGCCCGGCTTCTGCGAGCCAGAATACCCCGGTGGCTTCCGCGCACAGGACTGCGCCGCGAGCATGCTGCTCGCGCAGCCACGGCAGGACTTGCGGGTAACGCTGGCAGATTGTGTCGAAGTCTTCCCCGAAAGCCGGGAGGATGATGATGTCGGAGTCCTCCAGGCCGCCATCGACGGGGAGCACTACATTGCTGAAGCTGACTGCGGGTTTGCCGTCGGGGCTCACCAGCCGCGTCTCGAAGGTGGGGGTAAGGCCGCGGCCCAATTGCTTGCCATGACGCAGGCTGGCGAGATGAAAAAAGTCCTTGGCATGCATCAGGGTCGAGGCGAATACCCGATCGATGGCCAGGATGCTGACGCGCCGCAAGGGCGTTGAGAGTTGATTAGACATAGACATATTTTGATTATTCTTATAGGTGAAATTGGTCAACTTACGGCTGGATCGTCTTATTTTTTTTCCTGTGTGTCTAGGGGGGAGGTCAAGGAAGAAACCTGTAGCCGCTGCCGTAGGCTGCGATAAGGCCCGAAGGGCCTTCATTTGGGGCTGCTGCGCAACCCATCGCAGCCTGCGGCAGCGGCTACAGGATATTTTTTGATCAAGGCGCCGGGTTTGGCTGGTCCTTGTGAATCGCTTCGATGCCCGCCAGCACCTCATCCGACAATTTCAGGTCGTGGCTGGCGATATTGCTTCGCAACTGCTCCAGCGTCGTCGCCCCAATGATGTTGCTGGTGACGAACGGTTGCTGGGTGACGTAGGCCAGTGCCATTTGTGCCGGATCCAGACCGTGTTCGCGGGCCAGAGCCACGTAGCGCTCACTGGCAGCCACCGCTTGCGGGTTTGAATAGCGCGAGAAGCGGCTGTAGAGGCTCAGGCGACCTTTTGGCGGTTGGGCGCCGCCACTGTACTTGCCCGACAGCATGCCGAACGCCAGGGGCGAGTAGGCAAGCAGGCCGCACTGTTCGCGAATGGCAATTTCCGCCAGGCCCACTTCAAAGCTGCGGTTGAGCAGGTTGTAGGGGTTCTGGATCGATACCGCACGTGGCCAGCCACGGCTCTCGGCCAGTTGCAGGAACTTCATGGTGGCCCACGGCGTTTCGTTGGACAGGCCTATGTGGCGGATCTTGCCGGCCTTGACCTGCTCGTCCAGCGCCTGGAGGGTGTCCTCCAGCGGTGTGAAATCCTCGTCGGCGTTGTGCTTGTAGCCAAGCTGGCCGAAAAAGTTGGTGCTGCGCTCGGGCCAGTGCAACTGGTAGAGGTCTATCCAGTCGGTTTGCAGGCGTTTGAGGCTGGCGTCCAGGGCTTGCACGATGTGGGTGCGGTTGTGTTTGAGGTTGCCGTCGCGGATGTAATCGATACCGTTGCCGGGACCGGCGATCTTGCTTGCCAGCACCCAGTCGGCGCGATCCCCGCGTTCCTTGAACCAGTTGCCGATGTAGCGCTCGGTGCTGGCGTAGGTTTCGGCCTTTGGCGGCACCGGATACATCTCGGCGGTGTCGATGAAATTGATGCCGGCATTTTTTGCGTATTCGATTTGCTCGAAGGCTTCAGCCTGGGTGTTCTGCTCGCCCCAGGTCATGGTTCCGAGGGCGATTTCGCTTACTTTCAGATCGGTTCGGCCTAGCTTGCGGTAGTCCATCGGGTGCTCCTTCGGGTAAACAAACATAAAAGCAGGTTGTAATTTTTTGCGCAATCTGGATAATTGCCGACCTCTTTCTGCAGTGGAAGTGATGCGCCGCCTGCCGAAGAATCTTGCCGTTGAACGGACGCGCTGACCCGAGCCCCCGATAGCGTCTGTATCCGGCTGCCTTTGACTTGTCAAAGTACGCACTATTCAGTAAGATCTGCCGTCTAATTTACAGGGCGGCCCCTGAGGCTATAAAGAATGAAAACTTTTACTGCTAAACCAGAAACAGTAAAGCGCGACTGGTTTGTCGTCGACGCTGCTGGTCAGACCCTGGGTCGTCTGGCCACCGAGATCGCGAGCCGTCTGCGTGGCAAGCACAAGCCGGAATACACTCCGCACGTTGACACCGGTGACTACATCGTTGTTATCAATGCTGAGCAGATCCGTGTCACTGGTGCTAAAACCACTGACAAAATGTACTACTCTCACTCCGGTTTCCCGGGCGGGATTAAGTCGATCAACTTCGAAAAGCTGATCGCCAAAGCTCCTGAGCGCGTGATCGAGACCGCGGTTAAAGGCATGCTGCCTAAAAACCCACTGGGTCGCGACATGTACCGTAAGCTGAAAGTCTATGCGGGCGCTGCTCACCCTCATACTGCTCAGCAGCCCCAAGAACTGAAGTTTTAACGGAATAGTTCATTATGTCGGCGACTCAAAACTACGGCACTGGCCGTCGTAAAACCGCAACTGCACGCGTTTTCCTGCGTCCAGGTACCGGTAACATCTCGATCAACAACCGCACTCTGGAGAATTTCTTCGGTCGCGAAACTGCCCGCATGGTAGTTCGTCAGCCGTTGGAACTGACTGAGACTGTCGAGAAATTCGACATCTACGTCACCGTGATCGGTGGTGGTGTAAGTGGTCAAGCTGGCGCAATCCGCCACGGTATCACTCGCGCACTGATGCAGTACGACGAAACCCTGCGTGGCGCTCTGCGCAAAGCTGGCTTCGTAACTCGCGATGCTCGTGAAGTTGAACGTAAGAAAGTCGGTCTGCGTAAAGCGCGTAAGCGTCCGCAGTACTCGAAGCGTTAATTCGCAGCTTCGTTCAAAAAAGCCCAGTCTCCTTCGGAGCTGGGCTTTTTTTATGGGTGATGAATTATTGGTGTGACAACTTGCCACATCCAGCAAACGCCTATACTACAAGGCTTGTAGCCGCCCGAGAGCGGTAATTACCTTGTCAGAGTAGGGGCTTTTCATTACCATTCTGCAAAATTTTTATAAGTTCAGATGCAAATTTAGTAGATGCCTGATTTAACAGGCCACAAAGCTGATGGGAGAGGACTGAATGAGCAATGACGGCGTAAATGTCGGCCGGCGTCGCTTCCTCGTAGCAGCCACATCCGTGGTGGGTGCTGCAGGAGCGGTGGGGGCGGCGGTCCCGTTCGTGGGGTCGTGGTTTCCCAGTGCCAAGGCGAAAGCCGCTGGCGCACCGGTGAAAGTGAATATTGCAAAGGTCGAGCCAGGTCAGCAAATGATTGCTGAATGGCGTGGTCAGCCAGTATTCATCGTACGTCGCACCGAGGAAATCCTGGCAAATCTGAAGAAGATTGAAGGGCAGCTTGCTGACCCTGATTCCAAGCAATCTGATCAGCCTGCTTATGTGAATCCGGAGTTGCGGTCGATCAAACCAGAAATTCTGTTGTTGATCGGTATTTGCACCCACTTGGGTTGCTCGCCTACGTTCCGTCCTGAGGTCGCGCCTGTTGATCTTGGCAAGGATTGGGTAGGTGGATATTTCTGCCCTTGTCATGGTTCGCACTATGATCTGGCCGGCCGCGTTTACAAGTCGCAGCCAGCCCCGCTGAACCTGCCAGTACCGCCCTACTATTATGAGTCGGACAACATTGTTGTCGTTGGCCTCGATGGGGAGAACGCGTAATGAGCAAGTTCATGGATTGGGTAGATGCCCGCTTCCCTGCCACCAAGATGTGGGAAGACCACCTCAGCAAGTATTACGCCCCGAAGAACTTCAACTTCTTCTATTTCTTTGGCTCCCTCGCATTGCTCGTTCTGGTTAACCAGATCGTGACCGGCGTGTGGCTGACCATGAGTTACACGCCGTCGGCAGAAGAGGCCTTTGCTTCTGTCGAATACATCATGCGTGACGTCGAATACGGCTCCATCTTGCGTTATTTGCACTCAACAGGTGCATCGGCGTTCTTTGTTGTCGTCTATCTGCACATGTTCCGCGGCTTGCTCTACGGCTCGTATCAGAAGCCCCGTGAGCTGGTGTGGCTGTTCGGCATGATGATTTACCTGGCCCTGATGGCAGAAGCCTTCATGGGTTATTTGTTGCCTTGGGGTCAAATGTCCTACTGGGGCGCCCAGGTGATCATTTCGCTGTTTGGTGCGATTCCGGTTATCGGCAACGACCTGACTCAGTGGATTCGTGGTGACTACCTGATCTCCGGGATTACCCTGAACCGCTTCTTCGCCTTGCACGTAGTGGCCTTGCCGATCGTGATTCTGGGGCTGGTGGTACTGCACATTCTGGCGTTGCACGAAGTCGGGTCCAACAACCCGGACGGTGTGGACATCAAGAAGCACAAAGACGAAAACGGCATACCGCTGGACGGCATTCCCTTCCATCCGTACTACACCGTGAAAGATATCGTCGGCGTCGTGGTGTTCCTGTTCATCTTCTGCTCGATTGTGTTCTTCTTCCCGGAAATGGGTGGTTACTTCCTGGAAAAACCGAACTTTGAACAGGCTAACGCCTTTAAAACGCCGGAGCACATTGCCCCTGTCTGGTACTTCACACCGTTCTACGCGATCTTGCGTGCAATTCCGGACAAGCTGCTTGGCGTGATTGCCATGGGCGCCGCGATTGCAATGCTGTTCGTGCTGCCGTGGCTTGACCGCAGCCCTGTTAAATCCATGCGCTACAAGGGCTGGATGAGCAAGGTGTGGCTGTGGGTGTTCTGCATCTCCTTCGTGATTCTGGGTGTGCTGGGTGTATTGGCACCGACCCCGGGTCGCACGCTGCTGTCGCAGGTGTGTACGTTCCTGTACTTCGCCTACTTCATTCTGATGCCGTTCTACACCAGGCTTGAGAAGACCAAACCGGTTCCGGAAAGGGTGACTGGCTGATGAAAAAGCTATTTGCTGTATTGATGCTCGCAGTTATGCCTGTGTTCTCCTTTGCGGCTGAACAAGGTGTGCAGCTCGACAAGGTCGACATCGATGTTTCTGACAAGGCTGCCATGCAGGATGGCGCGCGCACGTTCGCCAACTACTGCATGGGCTGTCACAGTGCCAAGTTCCAGCGTTACGAGCGCGTGGCGGACGACCTGGGGATTCCCCATGACGTCATGCTCGACAATCTGGTGTTTACCGGTGCCAAGATTGGCGACCACATGAACATCGGCATGCAGCCTGCTGATGCCAAGGCCTGGTTCGGTGCTGCACCGCCAGACCTGACGCTCGTAGCCCGTGTCCGTGGTACTGACTGGCTTTACAGCTACCTGCGCGCTTTCTACGAAGACCCGTCTCGCCCTTGGGGTGTGAACAACAAGGTCTTCCCGAACGTGGGTATGCCTAACGTTCTGGCGCCGCTGCAAGGTCGTCAGGTTGTGGGTTGCAAGCAAGTACAGATCGTCGAAGACGGCAAGAAGCAGTATGATCCGCTCACCGGTACGCCTTTGACGCATGAAGCGTGCGACCAACTGACAGTGCTGCCAAAAACCGGCGCACTGACTGAAGAGCAGTTCGATGAGAAGATCAAGAACCTTGTGACCTTCCTGGCCTACTCGGCCAACCCGGTGAAGCTGGAGCATCAGCGCATCGGTACTTACGTGCTGATCTACCTGGCCTTCCTCTTTGTGTTCGCTTATCTGCTCAAGCGCGAATACTGGAAGGATGTGCACTGATATAGTTACACGCAATGCTGTTAATCGTGCGCGCCCGAGGGTGTCTCTGAAAAGGTAACAGTGCAGGACGGGTGGCAAGCGGGGTCCAACGACCCGGCTTGCCCAGGTTCTGCGGTTATCAGAGGCGTTCCTTGGGCGCGTTCGTTTTTCCGCTCCCGATAATTTCAACAAGCGAGGAGGACCGCCATGGGCGTGACCAATCGGTTGGCCTGTTACTCCGACCCCGCCGACCACTATTCCCATCGAGTACGCATTGTGCTCGCAGAGAAAGGTGTCAGCGCCGAGATCATCAGTGTGGAGGCGGGCCGTCAGCCGCCGAAGCTGATCGAAGTGAACCCTTACGGCAGCCTGCCAACCCTGGTCGATCGTGATCTGGCGTTGTGGGAGTCGACTGTGGTGATGGAATATCTGGATGAGCGTTACCCGCATCCGCCGCTGTTGCCGGTTTATCCGGTGGCGCGGGCCAATAGCCGTCTGCTGATTCATCGTATTCAGCGTGACTGGTGTGCGTTGGTTGATTTGATCCTTGATTCACGGACCAAGGAGCCTGCGCGTGTACAGGCCCGCAAGGAATTGCGCGAGAGCTTGACGGGTGTTTCTGCATTGTTTGCCGACAAACCTTTTTTCCTCAGCGATGAGCAAAGTCTGGTCGACTGCTGCCTATTGCCGATACTCTGGCGCTTGCCTGTTTTGGGTATTGAATTGCCGCGGCCAGCCAAGCCGCTGCTCGACTATATGGAGCGCCAATTTGCGCGTGAGGCTTTCCAGGCGAGTTTGTCTGGTGTCGAACGCGACATGCGCTAAGGCTTTAGGAGCCCTCGATGAATTCAAGTCGACCTTATCTGGTGCGTGCGCTCTATGAGTGGATCGTTGATAACGACTGCACTCCGCACATGCTGGTTAACTCTGACTACCCGAAGGTGCAAGTGCCTGCGGGTTTTGCCAGTGACGGGCAGATTGTCCTGAATGTTTCGCCAACCGCCGTGCGTCAATTGCACATGGACAACGAAGCAGTAAGCTTTGAAGGGCGTTTTGGTGGTGTACCTCACACGTTGTACGTGCCTATTGCAGCAATCCTGGGCGTTTACGCCCGCGAGAACGGCCAGGGCATGGTGTTCGACCTGGAAGAGCCTCTTGAGGCTGATGACGAGGTTGAGCCGGATGACGATGGGCCGCCGCCAGGCACCGAGCCGCCGCGTCCTACGGGCCGGCCAAGCCTGAAAGTGGTGAAGTGATAAAAAAGGCGACCTGAGAAGGTCGCCTTTTTTGTGTCTGGCAGTTGGGAGCTGTCAGTCGATGTACTCGAACAGTTTGACGATTTTCTGCACCCCGGAAACCCCTTGCACCAAGCTGGTGGCGCGGGCGGCTTCCTGCTTGGTCACGAGGCCGAGCATGTAGACGATGCCGTTTTCCGTGACGATTTTGATCCGTGAGCCAGGGATCGCGTTGTCGGTCAGCATCTGGGTCTTGATCTTGGTGGTCAGCCAGGCGTCGTTGTTGCGCGCAAGGATCGATGACGGTGCCATGACTTGCAGTTCGTTGTTGACCTTCTTCACGCGTTGAACGGCGGCGGCAGCTTGTTCGGCCTGGGCCTTGAGGTCTGCGCGCGGGGTCTGGCCGGCCAGCAGCACGATGCCGTTGTAGCTGGTGACAACGATATGCGAGCCGGTGTCCAGGTCCGGGTTGGCCTTGGCCACGTTCACGGCGACTTTGGTTTCAATCAGGGAGTCATCGATTTTGCTGCCGAAGGTGCGGGTGCCGCGATCATCCTCAATGGGCTTGTCGCGGGTGGCGGTCAGTACCGAACTGCAACCGGCAGTCAGACCAAGACACAGGGTCAGGGCTATCAGGCCAAGGCGATTAAAAGTCATTCTTCACTCCCGAACAGTTGGCTGTCGATCAGATCGCACAAGCAGTGGATCGCCAGCAGGTGGACTTCTTGAATTCGTGCTGTGACATTGGAAGGTACGCGAATCTCCACGTCCTCGGGCAGCAGCAGTGAGGCCATGCCGCCGCCATCACGGCCAGTCATTGCGACGACGATCATCTCGCGATCGTGGGCGGCTTGAATGGCCTGGATGATATTGGCCGAGTTGCCGCTGGTGGAAATGGCCAGCAGCACATCGCCAGGTTGGCCGAGTGCGCGGATCTGCTTGGAGAAAATCTCGTTGAAGCTGTAATCGTTGGCGATCGAGGTGATCGTCGACGAGTCGGTGGTCAGTGCAATGGCCGGCAGGCTCGGGCGCTCTCGCTCGAAGCGGTTGAGCAGTTCGGACGAAAAGTGCTGGGCGTCACCTGCCGATCCGCCATTGCCGCACGAAAGCATTTTGCCCTCATTGAGCAGGGCATTGACCATTACCTGGCTGGCTTGCTCGATGTGGGGGGCAAGCACTTCCATCGCCTGCTGCTTGGTGTCGATGCTGGCTTGGAAAAGCTGGCGAATACGGGATTGCATGTCCATCTATGTGACCTTAAGTAGGGCGGCTGGTCGGGCGTGATCCAGGTGTTCCTGAGTGACTTCCCGGCACAAGAATGTGCAGCCAGCAAAGCAAAGCAAAATCGTTTAAAAAAGGGTGCTGGAATCGGTCTGGCAGCGTTATTGGCTGTCAAAGGCATTCCGTAGCCAGTTCAATTGGGGTGTTGCGCTGTCCATTGTCACCACGTCAAACCGGCACGGGTGATCAGCCCAGCGTGCCTGGCGCTGCAAAAAATGCTGGGCGGCAAGTATCAGCTTTTGACGTTTGCGTGCGTCAATGCTGGCCAGTGCGCCACCCCATTGCGCGTGTTGTCGGTAACGAACTTCGACGAATACTACTGTATCGCCGTCAAGCATGACCAGATCCAGCTCGCCGCGCTTGCATGACCAGTTTTGCGCCAGCAGGCGCAAACCCTGTTGCTCAAGATGCCGTAGCGCCATGCGCTCGGCATCCTTGCCAATGTCCTGGCTTGAGCGCTCGGGCATCAGTTGGGAGTAGCAGGCAGGCGTTGAGGCTGGCCATTGACGAACTCGGCCCACGGCAGCCGACGCTCGACACGCTGTGCCGGGCTCATGCTCAGGCTGCCGGACAAGCCGTCAATCCGGGTGTCGGGCAGTGCTTTCAACTGACCCAGGCTCGGTGCCAGGCGATAGGCGTCGATGCCCATCGCGTACAGGCGCCCCAGGCTGCCACCCGCTTGTGGCCATTGTGCGGTGACTTGTTGGCGCAGCGGGTTGGTTGTATCGAGCAACCAGGGTGTTTCACAAAAACGGATGCCGTTCATGTCGTTGTACTGGTTCTGGTCGCCACTGGCGCTGAATACATGGGAAGTCGCGTAAACCGGGAGGTCGCCGGCGTACTGGTAGTTCAGGGTCGGTTTGATCTGCTGTGCCTGCTGAGGGGTCGCGGCCAGGAAGATGAACTCCATGTCCTGGCGGCGCGTCGGTTGCGCGGAGCCGCCGCCTTTGCGCAATTGCACCAGGTCGGCGACTTGCTGGGCCAGTGCTACGGGCTTGTCGATGTGTTCCGTGCCGACAATGGTGCCGCCGTGTGCTTCCCACTCCTGGCGGAATGCCTTGAGCACCCGGTCGCCCCATTCGCCGACTGGCACCATGGCGCCAGCACGGGTCAGGCCGTCGGCGCGTGCGCGTCGAGCCACTTCGCGGGCTTCATCTTCCGCTGCCAGACCAAACTGGAACAGTTGCGCCGGGCCTTGAGCGCCCTCGTTATAGTTCAGGGCCAGCGTCGTGATCGGTAATTGCGGGCGAGCACTGAGTTGTTTGACCAGGTTTTTTTCCAGTGGTCCAACGACCAGTTGCACGCCGTCGGCTTGTGCCTGGCGATAGAACTCGTCCAGGGACGTCAGGCGCGAGCTGTTGTAGAACTGAATGCTTGGCGGGTTTTGCCCTGCTTGCTGGGCCTGATAGTGCGCAGCCATAAAGCCGTCGCGCAGCGCTTTGCTCACGGAGGCCAGCTGGCCGTCCTGCGGCAGTAGCAAGGCAATTTTGGTCAGGGGTTGGCTGGCCAGTTCCTTGAGCTTGATCAGGGGGGCTGGCAACTGGATGGCGGCAGGGTGAGCTGGGTTCTGCGCGCGCCACTGATCAATGGCGTTCTGCTGATCCTGCAGGGTGCCCGCGCTCTTGATGGCCAGGGCCAGGGACATCCAGCCACCCAGCACGTCGTTGTTTTGCGCGTGCAACTGATCGACCGGCAAGGCGGCCACCAGTGCCCAAATGGCTTCATTGTTGCTATTGGCAGCGTCGCCGGTCAGGTTCGGGCTCATTGCTGTACGTTCGCGTGCGGCCGCCAGCGTTTGGCCGTCAGCTTCGAGGGCAAGGGCATGGACGGTATGCGTGCGCACCTGCAGGTCGGCTGGCAGTTGGCCCAGGATCGACAGGCTTGGGTGGTTCAAGGCGGCCAGCGCGGACTTGTGGTCATTGCGGCTCATCGCCAGCTCGGCTGCCAGCGTGCTGGCAAACACTTGCTGGGCAGGCTTGAGTTGATCCATTGGTACCAGAGCCAAAATTTGCGCTGCACGCGCAGTATTCTGCTGGCGCTGGGCGAGGTCGGCTGCCGAAAGGCGCAACAGGGCGGCCTTTTCCGGATTGGTGGTTTCGGATGCCTGCTGGAGCAACTGCTCGAGACTGGCGTCCGGGGTCCGTGGAAGTTCGCCAAGGCTGGACGAGGGCGAGCTGGCGCAAGCCGCCAACAGGGCAGCGAGGCAGAGGGCAGTGAACAGCCGCAGGCAAGCGATCATGTAGTGTTCCTGATACTCGATCAAATGAGTGGGGAAGTGTACCCAAGCACTGGCCGGGGCGCGATGTTAGAGGCAATAAAGCCTGAATTTAGATGTGATCTGTACGTTGTGCAGGTGAAAGTTTGCCTGCATGGCGTTCTGCGGCCTGCAGGGTGGGTGCGTTCAAGAGGGCTCTACGCGCTACAATGGCGCCTTTAACTCTTATGAGGTGTGCGTTTTGACTGCTCCAGGTGATTTGAATTCCGTTCTTGGCTCACTTTATGTGGTGGCCACGCCCATCGGTAACCTGGACGACATCAGTGCGCGTGCGCTCAAGGTATTGCGTGACGTGTCACTGATTGCGGCCGAAGACACGCGCCACTCCCTGCGCCTGCTGCAGCATTTTGGTATTTCAACGCCGCTGGGCGCCTGTCACGAGCACAACGAACGTGATGAGGGCAGCCGCTTTATCCAGCGTTTGCTGGCCGGTGAAGATGTTGCACTGATTTCTGATGCGGGTACGCCGCTGATCTCCGACCCGGGTTATCACCTGGTGCGTCAGGCGCGAGCGGCGGGGGTCAAGGTTGTGCCTGTACCGGGTGCCTGCGCCTTGATCGCGGCCCTGTCTGCGGCAGGGCTGCCTTCTGATCGCTTTATTTTCGAAGGGTTCCTGCCTGCCAAGGCTGTCGGACGTCGTTCGCGTCTGGAGTTGCTGAAGGAAGAACCCCGCACGCTGATCTTTTACGAGGCGCCGCACCGCATTCTTGAATGCCTGCAAGATCTTGAGCTGGTATTCGGGCCAGAGCGCCCGGCATTGCTGGCGCGCGAGTTGACTAAAACGTTCGAAACACTCAAGGGTTTGCCCCTGTCCGAGTTGCGTGCATTTGTTGAAGGCGACACTAATCAGCAGCGCGGCGAGTGCGTAGTTCTGGTTGCCGGCTGGACTGCGCCAGAAACAGATGAAGTGGTCAGTAGCGAGGCGATGCGTATTCTCGACTTGCTGCTTAAAGAAATGCCACTCAAGCGTGCGGCTGCACTTGCCGCTGAAATAACCGGTGAACGCAAAAACGTCTTGTACCAAGTTGCACTTGAAAAGCAGAAAGCGGAGTAACAATTGATATCGGGTGATGGCGTTTTGATATCTTTGTATGTATTGCCCCGTGACTAAAGGCCGCAACTCAGGCAATTCAACCTGCCTTGCGGCGTTTAACGCTTGTTCTATACGCTCTGTACAGTTAATCTTCGCGCCGGAGAGTCGATTGGACAGTCGCTGCCCTCTATGAAAATTAGGGGGGGGAGGAAAGTCCGGGCTCCATAGGGCGAAGTGCCAGGTAATGCCTGGGAGGCGTGAGCCTACGGAAAGTGCCACAGAAAATAACCGCCTAAGCGCTTCGGCGCCGGTAAGGGTGAAAAGGTGCGGTAAGAGCGCACCGCACGACTGGCAACAGTTCGTGGCTAGGTAAACCCCACTTGGAGCAAGACCAAATAGGGTCCCAAGGTGTGGCCCGCGCTGGGACCGGGTAGGTTGCTAAAGATGTCCAGTGATGGCCATCGTAGACGAATGACTGTTCACGACAGAACCCGGCTTACAGATCGACTCTCCACCTTTTTTCTCTTCTGCTTGCCCTGCAAGCAGATTGCTACACTCGCAATCGGTTTATCCCCCGCTATTTTTCGTAAGACAATTTTCCGACGTAATGCAGAAAAGCTCTTGCTCTTAACAAACTACTTTAAGTTTGAAGTCCAGGGCTTTGAATTTGCAGCGCGTCGCTAGTCAAAATACCTCTCCGCTTACTGTTCTACGTCTATTTACCCTCCTAAATCTCAGTTATGTAAGGCTTTTCCTGTGGACCGCTCCTTGACGGTGTGGTGGGCGCATTCCTATAGTGTGCATAAGTGGTGGAAAGTGGCATAAAGTGGGTTTTCTAGACGTAAAACGCTAATATTTGGAGATGCGATCAGTGTTTCGCGGAGCCAACGCAATCAGTCTCGATGCCAAGGGCCGTCTCGCAATGCCGAGTCGGTACCGTGACGAGCTGATTTCGCGAAGTTCCGGGCAATTGATCGTGACCATTGATGCGGTAGATCCCTGCTTGTGTGTGTACCCGCTTGATGAGTGGGAATTGATTGAAACCAAGCTTCGGGCGCTGCCTTCGTTGCGTGAAGAAAACCGCCGTTTGCAACGTCTGTTGATTGGTAACGCCGTCGATCTTGAGCTCGATGGCAGCGGTCGTTTTCTGGTGCCACCACGTTTGCGTGAATATGCCAAGTTGGATAAGCGCGCGATGTTGGTAGGCCAGCTAAACAAGTTTCAACTGTGGGACGAGGATGCCTGGGAAGCTGTTTCTGCCGCTGACCTTGCAGCCATTCAACAACCGGGCGCGATGCCTGACGAACTGCGTGATTTAATCCTGTGACTATAGATAGCGGCTTCAACCACATCACCGTACTGCTTGACGAAGCCGTAGAGGCTCTCGCCGTACGTCCTGATGGATGCTATCTGGATGGCACCTTCGGTCGCGGCGGACATAGCCGCCTGATACTCCAGAAGCTGGGCCCCGAGGGGCAATTGCTCGGGTTCGATAAAGATCCACAGGCGATTGCCACAGGGCAAGCGCTAGCGGCCGAAGACGGCCGCTTTGTTATTGTGCAGCGTAGTTTTGCTGAAATGGGATCCGAAATTGCCGATCGCGGTCTGGCCGGCAAGGTCGACGGTGTACTGCTCGACCTGGGCGTGTCTTCGCCTCAGCTTGATGATCCGGAGCGCGGTTTCAGCTTCATGAATGACGGCCCGCTGGACATGCGTATGGACCCGGACCGCGGCATCAGCGCTGCCGAGTTCGTCAACACGGCATCCCAGGAAGAAATTGCCCGCGTATTCAAGGAATATGGCGAAGAGCGCTTTTCCGGTCGTATGGCTCGCGCGGTGGTAGAGCGTCGAGACATCAAGCCGTTTGAGCGCACCGGTGATCTGGCTGAAGTCTTGAAAGTGGCCAATCCGGCCTGGGAAAAGGGCAAGCACCCTGCAACCCGTACCTTCCAGGGTTTGCGTATTCACGTGAACAACGAACTGGGTGACCTTGAGGCTGGCCTTGAGGCTGCATTGGAGTCCCTGGCAATCGGCGGCCGTCTGGTGGTGATCAGCTTTCACTCCCTGGAAGACCGTATCGTCAAATTGTTCATGCGCAAACTGGTCAAGGGCGAGCCTGACAACCTGCCGCGCGGCTTGCCCGTTCAGCACGTCGCTTTTGTTCCGAAAATCAAAATTCACGGCAAGGCCCAGACCGCGTCCGATGCCGAACTCAAAGCCAATCCACGTTCGCGCAGCGCTGTAATGCGCGTCGCGGAGAAGCTTCGTTGAACAAGCTCTTCGCCAAACCACTTCCCGGCGGAAGTTTTTTCATGCTGCTGCTATTTCTTGGCGTGCTGGTTTCGGCTGTGGGCGTTTCTTACAGTGCCCACTGGAACCGTCAGTTGCTCAACACCCTGTACGGGGAGCTGAGTGTGCGGGACAAGGCGCAGGCAGAATGGGGGCGTTTGATTCTCGAACAAAGCACCTGGACCGCCCATAGCCGTATCGAGTCATTGGCCAGCGAACAACTGAAAATGCGCATTCCAGGCGCAGCAGAAGTTCGAATGGTGGCGCCATGATCAAACTCGAAGGCGCGCTCTACCCGTGGCGTTTTCGTGTGGTGCTGGCATTGCTGGCACTGCTGGTAGGCGCGATCGCGTGCCAGATCGTTTACCTGCAAGTGATCGACCATGACTTCCTCAAGGGGCAGGGCGATGCTCGCAGCCTGCGGCATATCCCGATTCCTGCACACCGTGGCCTGATTACCGACCGCAATGGTGAGCCGCTGGCCGTGAGTACGCCGGTGACGACCCTGTGGGCCAACGCCAAGGAAATGCAGGTTGCCAAAGACCGTTGGCCAGCCTTGGCGCACGCGCTTGGGCAAGACCCCAAAGTGCTGACGGCGCGCCTGGAGCAGCAAGCCAATAAAGAATTTATCTATCTGGTTCGGGGCCTGACCCCAGAGCAGGGCCAGGTTGTGCTCGACCTCAAGGTGCCGGGTGTTTATGGCATTGAAGAGTTCCGCCGCTTTTACCCTGCCGGTGAAGTGACGGCGCACATGGTCGGCTTTACCGATATCGACGATAAAGGTCGTGAAGGCGTCGAGCTGGCCTATGACGAGTGGCTGGCCGGGGTTCCGGGCAAGCGGCAAGTGATCAAGGACAGGCGCGGGCGTCTGATCAAAGACGTGCAAGTGACTAAAAACGCCAAGGCAGGTAAGACCTTGGCGTTGTCGATTGACCTGCGCCTGCAGTATCTGGCCAACCGCGAACTGCGCAATGCGCTGGTCGAGAACGGCGCCAAGGCTGGCAGCCTGGTGATCATGGATGTGAAGACCGGCGAGATTCTGGCCATGGTCAACCAGCCCACCTACAACCCCAACAACCGTCGCAACCTGCAACCGGCGATGATGCGTAACCGCGCCATGATCGATGTGTTCGAGCCGGGCTCGACGGTCAAGCCGATCTCCATGAGTGCTGCGCTGGAAACCGGGCGCTGGAAGCCTACCGACAAGGTAGAGGTTTATCCGGGCACCCTGCAGTTGGGCAAGTACACCATTCGTGACGTATCCCGTTCCGAAGGTCCGGTCCTCGACCTGACCGGCATCCTGATCAACTCCAGTAACGTGGGCATGAGTAAGGTTGCCTTCGATATCGGTGGCGAAGCGATCTTCCGCCAGATGGCCAAGATGGGCCTGGGGCAAGACACCGGCCTGGGTTTCCCGGGTGAGCGTGTCGGCAACCTGCCCAACTACCGCGAGTGGCGCAAGGCTGAAACCGCGACCCTGTCTTACGGCTACGGCGTGTCCGTCACCGCTATCCAGCTGGTTCACGCGTTTTCGGCATTGGCCAACAACGGCAAGCTTGCCCCGCTGACCCTGCTCAAGACTGACAAGGACAAGCCTGTAGATGCGACTCAAGTCATGCCCGAACAAGTCGCCAAAACGGTGCAGGGCATGCTCCAGGAAGTGATCGAAAACCCTCGCGGTGTATGGCGTGCCAAGGTGCCGGCGTATCACGTTGGCGGCAAGTCGGGTACAGCGCGTAAAACATCTTCCGGCGGCGTCAAAGGCTACGCAGTGAACTCTTATCGTTCCCTGTTCGCCGGCTTCGGCCCCATGAGCGACCCGCGTTACGCGATCGTTGTAGTGATCGATGAACCGAGCAAGGCGGGCTACTTCGGTGGTCTGGTTTCCGCTCCGGTATTCAGCAAAGTCATGTCCGGCACTCTGCGTCTGATGAACGTGACCCCGGATAACCTGCCGACGGCAGCGGAGCAACAAGCAGCCGCTGCTGCGGCAGCAGCCAAAGGAGGGCGCGGCTAATGTCCCTGAGCCTGAACAAGATTTTTCCTCACGCCGGCCACGATCTGCTGATTCGTGAATTGACTCTCGACAGTCGCAATGTACGCGCAGGTGATCTGTTCCTTGCGGTACCCGGCGGCAAGCTCGATGGTCGTGAACATATCGCTGACGCGTTGAAACGCGGCGCAGCTGCGGTTGCCTATGAAGTAGAGGGGGCAGATGTACTGCCAATCACTTCTGTTCCACTGATTCCGGTCAAAGGTCTGGCGGCTCAGCTATCTGATATCGCCGGGCGCTTTTATGGTGAGCCGAGCCGTCACCTCAATCTGGTTGGCGTGACCGGCACCAACGGTAAAACCAGCGTCACCCAGTTGGTAGCGCAAGCACTGGACCTGCTGGGCCAGCACTGCGGCATCGTCGGTACGCTGGGCACGGGTTTTTATGGCGCGCTGCAAAGCGGTCGCCACACCACGCCAGACCCTATTGCCGTTCAGGCCATGTTGGCCGACCTGAAAAAGGCCGGTGCCAAGGCTGTCGCGATGGAAGTTTCCTCCCATGGCCTGGATCAGGGGCGTGTCAGCGCATTGGCGTTCGACGTTGCCGTGCTGACCAACCTGTCCCGTGATCACCTGGATTACCACGGCACAATGGAGGCTTATGCCGCTGCCAAGGCCAAGCTGTTTGCCTGGTCGGACCTGCGTTGCCGCGTACTGAACCTGGATGATGAGTTCGGTCGCCAGCTGGCCGCTGAAAAGCACGGTTCGCGCCTGATCACTTATAGCCTTGAAGACAGCAGTGCCACGCTGTATTGCCGCGATGCGACCTTCGATGACGACGGCGTTCGCGCCACCGTGGTGACGGCCCAAGGCGAGCACCTACTGCGCAGTTCCTTGCTCGGGCGCTTCAACCTGAGCAACGTACTGGCCGCTGTAGGTGCCTTGCTGGGTCTGGATTACGCGCTGGATGAAATTCTGGCCGTGCTGCCGAAACTTGAAGGTCCGGTCGGGCGCATGCAGCGCCTGGGCGGCGGCACCAAACCGCTGGTGGTGGTCGACTACGCCCATACCCCGGATGCTCTGGAAAAAGTATTGCTGGCTCTGCGCCCACACGCCAAAGGCAAATTGCTGTGCCTGTTCGGCTGCGGCGGCGATCGAGATCGCGGCAAGCGTCCATTGATGGCGCAAGTGGTTGAGCGTCTGGCTGACGGTGTGTTGGTCACAGACGACAACCCGCGCTCAGAAGCGCCCGCGCAGATCTTTGATGACATTCGTGTTGGTTTTACCGCGCCACAAAGCGTCACCTTTGTCGCTGGTCGCGATGATGCCATTGCTCAATTGATCGCCGCTGCCAGCGCCGAAGACGTGATTGTGCTGGCCGGTAAAGGCCATGAGGACTATCAGGAAATCAACGGCGAACGCCATGATTTTTCTGACCTGGTAGAAGCCGAGAAAGCCCTGAATACCTGGGAGGCTGCCCATGCTTAAGCCTCTGTTGCTGAGTGAAGTGGCTACTGCCCTGCAGGGGCGCCTGGTTGAAGCGGACTGCCGCTTCAATGGCGTCAGCATCGACAGTCGTGCAATTACCAAGGGGCAGCTGTTTATTGCCCTGACCGGTCCACGCTTTGATGGCCACGATTATTTGAATGAAGTGGCTGCCAAGGGCGCCGTTGCCGCCCTGGTCGAGCGCGAAGTGCCTGAGTCGGCACTGCCTCAGCTGGTGGTCAAAGACACGCGAGAAGCGCTGGGTCAGTTGGGCGCGCTCAATCGTGCCGGCTTTGACAAACCGGTTGCGGCCATTACCGGCTCCAGTGGCAAGACCACCGTCAAGGAAATGCTCGCCTGCATTCTGCGTACCCGTGGTCCGGTACTGGCGACCAAAGGTAACCTGAACAACGATCTGGGTGTGCCGCTGACGCTGCTTGAACTGAGCACCGAACATACGGCTGCAGTCATTGAGCTGGGCGCTTCGCGTGTTGGCGAAATCGCCTACAGCGTGGCCTTGACCAAACCTCATGTTGCCGTGCTCAACAATGCCGGCACAGCCCATGTGGGCGAGTTTGGCGGTCCGGAAAAAATCGTTGAAGCCAAGGGCGAGATCATTGAAGGCCTGGATGCTGACGGTATCGCTGTACTGAACCTGGATGACAAGGCATTCGCCATCTGGAAGAACCGTGCAGCGGGGCGCAAAGTGCTGAGCTTTGCCCTGGAAAACCCCCAGGCCGACTTCCATGCCAGCGATCTGACCCGTGACCCACGGGGTTGCCCGGGCTTCAAGTTGCACAGTCCACTGGGGGTCGAACCGGTTCAACTCAACCTGCTGGGCAACCATAACGTGGCCAACGCATTGGCGGCCGCAGCGGCTGCCCATGCCCTGGGTATCTCGTTGTTTGGCATCAAAACCGGCCTTGAAGCCGTGTTGCCGGTCAAAGGTCGCGCGGTTGCGCAACTGACCGCTGATGGCCTGCGAATTATTGATGACACTTACAACGCAAACCCCACCTCAATGTGCGCTGCCGTTGATATACTCGCCGCCTTTTCCGGCCGCACCGTCCTGGTGCTCGGAGATATTGGCGAACTGGGTGAGTGGGCGGAGCAAGGACATCGTGAAGTAGGCGCTTATGCCGCCGACAAAGTTTCAGCGCTCTATGCGGTGGGACCCATGATGGCTCATGCCGTCACAGCATTTGGACACCAGGCTCGTCACTTCGCCAATCAGGCTGACCTGATCAAGGCGCTTCGCGCTGAGCACGAAACAAACACCACTATTTTGATCAAGGGCTCGCGCAGCGCTGCGATGGAAAACGTCGTTGCGGCTTTGTGCGGTTCCAGCGGGGAGAAACATTAATGCTGCTGCTGCTAGCGGAGTATCTGCAACAGTTCTACAAAGGCTTCGCGGTCTTCCAGTACCTGTCCCTGCGGGGGATTTTCGGGGTGCTGACCGCGCTGACCTTGTCGCTGTGCCTGGGGCCGTGGATGATCCGCACCCTGCAAAACCGTCAGATCGGCCAATCGGTCCGTAACGACGGCCCGCAATCCCATTTGTCCAAATCCGGCACCCCGACCATGGGTGGCGCGTTGATTCTGTCTGCGATCACTGTCAGTACCCTGTTGTGGGCTGACCTGAGCAACCGTTATGTGTGGGTCGTGATGATCGTGACCCTGCTGTTCGGCGCCATTGGCTGGGTCGATGACTATCGCAAGGTCATCGAGAAAAACTCCCGGGGCCTTCCGAGCCGCTGGAAGTATTTCTGGCAGTCGGTGTTTGGTCTGGGTGCAGCGATCTTCCTGTACGTGACGGCACCAAGCGCAGTCGAAACCACCCTGATCCTGCCCATCCTCAAGGACGCCAGTATCCCGCTGGGTATCGGCTTTGTTGTACTGACCTACTTCGTGATCGTCGGGTCCAGCAACGCGGTCAACCTGACTGACGGCCTGGATGGCCTGGCGATCATGCCGACCGTGATGGTGGGCGGTGCGCTGGGTATCTTCTGCTACCTGTCGGGCAACGTGAAATTTGCCGACTACCTGCTGATCCCGTATGTCCCGGGCGCCGGTGAGTTGATCGTATTCTGCGGTGCGCTGATTGGCGCCGGTCTCGGATTTCTGTGGTTCAACACCTACCCGGCACAAGTGTTCATGGGTGACGTCGGCGCACTGGCGCTGGGCGCGGCACTGGGCACCATCGCGGTGATCGTGCGTCAGGAAATCGTGCTGTTCATCATGGGCGGTGTGTTCGTGATGGAAACCCTGTCCGTGGTGATCCAGGTAGCGTCCTTCAAGTTGACCGGCAAGCGGGTGTTCCGCATGGCGCCGATTCATCACCACTTTGAACTCAAGGGCTGGCCCGAGCCTCGCGTGATCGTCCGCTTCTGGATTATCACCGTGATCCTCGTGTTGATCGGTCTTGCCACGTTGAAGCTGAGGTAGAACCTGTGTCTCTGATCGCTTCTGACCACTTCCGCATCGTTGTCGGCCTCGGCAAGAGCGGCATGTCCCTGGTGCGCTTTCTAGCGCAGCGGGGCGTGTCGTTTGCCGTGGCAGACACGCGGGAAAATCCACCGGAGCTGGCCACGCTGCGCCGTGACTACCCGCAAGTGGAAGTGCGTTGTGGCGAACTGGATGTCGAATTCCTGTGCCGTGCCGACGAGCTTTACGTGAGTCCCGGCCTGGCACTGGCAACCCCGGCCCTGCAAGCAGCGGCGGCCCGTGGCGTGAAACTGTCGGGTGACATCGACCTGTTCGCGCGTAACGCAAAGGCGCCTATCGTTGCAATCAGTGGCTCCAACGCCAAAAGTACAGTGACCACGCTGGTCGGTGAGATGGCTGCAGCAGCCGGCAAGCGCGTGGCGGTCGGTGGCAACCTCGGCACGCCGGCACTGGATCTTCTGAGCGATGACATCGAGCTGTACGTGATGGAGCTGTCGAGCTTCCAGCTGGAAACCACCAACCAGCTGGGCGCTGAAGTGGCCACCGTGCTCAACGTCAGCGAAGACCACATGGACCGCTACAGCGGCCTGCCTGCCTATCACCTGGCCAAGCACCGGATTTTTCGTGGTGCCAGGCAAGTGGTGGTCAATCGTCAGGATGCGTTGACGCGCCCACTGATGAGTGAAGGTCAGCCGTGCTGGACCTTCGGCCTCAGTGCGCCGGATTTCAAGGCTTTTGGCCTGCGTGAAGAAAACGGCGAAAAATACCTCGCCTTTGAATTTCAGAACCTGATGCCGGTTCGCGAACTGAAGGTGCGTGGCGCTCACAACCAGGCCAATGCACTCGCGGCATTGGCACTGGGTCACGCCGTGGGCTTGCCGTTCGATGCCATGCTGGAAAGCCTGCGCAATTTCACCGGCCTTGAACACCGCTGCCAGTGGGTACGCGAGCTCGATGGCGTGAGCTACTACAACGACTCCAAGGCCACCAACGTCGGTGCAGCACTGGCTGCCATCGATGGCTTGGGCATGGACATGGACGGCAAGCTGATCCTGATCGCTGGCGGTGACGGCAAGGGTGCCGACTTCAGCGGCCTGCGTGATTCGGTCGCCAAGTACTGCCGTGCCGTCGTGCTGATGGGCCGTGATGCCGACTTGATCGCAGAGGCGGTGGGCGACTCGGTGCCACAAGTGCGGGTCAGTTCCCTCGACGAAGCGATCGAGCAAAGCCGTGCGCTGGCCCAGCCTGGCGATGCGGTACTGCTGTCGCCTGCCTGCGCCAGTTTTGACATGTTCAAGAACTATGAAGAGCGCGGCCATTTGTTTGCCCGTGCCGTGGAGGTGTTGGCATGATTTTCGGCATCCTCAAGCCTTATCCTTCGCCGCTGATCACGGGCCGTGGCATCGATCTCGACTTTCCGTTGCTGGCCGGTTGCCTGACCCTGCTCGGTCTTGGGCTGGTGATGATTACTTCGGCGTCGTCCGAAGTTGCCGCCTTGCAGTCGGGCAACACGCTGTACCACATGATCCGCCACCTGTTTTACATCGTCCTCGGTCTGGGCGCGTGCATCATGACCATGATGGTGCCGATTGCGACCTGGCAACGCCTGGGCTGGTTGTTGCTGATCGGTGCGTTTGGCTTGCTGGTGATGGTGCTTATTCCAGGTATCGGGCGTGAAGTGAACGGCTCCATGCGCTGGATCGGGTTCAGCTTCTTTAACGTGCAGCCTTCCGAAATCGCCAAAGTTTTCGTGGTGATCTACCTCGCGGGCTACCTGGTGCGCCAGCAGAAAGAAGTTCGCGAGAGCTGGATGGGCTTCTTCAAGCCTTTCATCGTTTTACTGCCTATGGCTGGCCTGCTGCTCATGGAGCCGGACTTCGGTGCCACGGTTGTAATGATGGGCGCGGCGGCTGCCATGTTGTTCCTGGGTGGTGTCGGCCTGTTCCGCTTCGCCCTGATGGTGGCGCTGGCGGTGGGTGCGGTGTTTGTTCTGGTCCAGGCGCAGCCTTACCGGATGGCGCGCTTGATCACGTTCACCGACCCGTGGTCCGACCAGTTCGGTTCCGGCTACCAACTGACCCAGGCCCTGATCGCGTTCGGTCGCGGGGAGTGGCTTGGCGTCGGTTTGGGTAACAGCGTGCAAAAACAGTTCTACCTGCCTGAAGCGCACACCGACTTCGTGTTCTCGGTGCTGGCTGAAGAGCTGGGCGTAGTCGGCTCGTTGCTGACCGTGGGCCTGTTTGTATTCGTCTGTGTTCGCGGCATGTACATCGGCTTGTGGGCCGAGCGCGCCAAACAGTATTTCGCGGCCTATATGGCGTACGGCTTGTCGTTCCTGTGGATCGGCCAGTTCCTGATCAATATCGGGGTAAACGTCGGTTTGCTGCCCACCAAGGGCCTGACCCTGCCATTCCTCAGTTATGGCGGCAGCTCGCTGGTGATTTGCTGTGTGTGCATGGGCTTGTTGCTGCGCATCGAGTGGGAGAGTCGAACCCACCTGGGTAGCGAAGAGACCGATTTCAAAGAAAGCGACTTCGATGAGGAGCCGACCCATGGGCGCTAATGTGCTGATCATGGCGGGCGGCACCGGCGGCCACGTGTTCCCGGCGCTGGCCTGCGCCCGCGAGTTCGAAGCTCGGGGCTACACCGTGCACTGGCTCGGTACTCCCCGTGGCATCGAGAACGAACTGGTTGAACCTGCTGGTTTCAAACTGCACCTGATCAATGTCGCGGGCTTGCGGGGCAAGAGCAAACTGTCGCTGATCAAAGCGCCCTTTGTGCTGCTCAATGCGCTGTTTCAGGCGCGCAAGATCATTCGCCAGCTCAAGCCGGTGTGTGTGCTGGGCTTTGGTGGCTACGTGACCGGACCTGGCGGTCTGGCAGCCAAAATCTGCGGTGTGCCGGTGATCATTCACGAGCAGAACGCGGTAGCCGGCACGGCCAATCGTCTGCTTGTGCCCATGACCCGTCGCGTGTGCGAAGCCTTCCCTGAAACCTTCGCGGCCTGCGACAAACTGCGTACCACCGGCAACCCGGTACGTCCTGAACTGTTCTCCCTTGCGCCACGGGCCGCACTGGAAGGGCGCAAGGCGCGCCTGCTGGTGCTGGGTGGCAGCCTGGGCGCTGAGCCGCTGAACAAATTGTTGCCTGAAGCCTTGGCCAAAGTGCCGGCTGACGTTCGTCCTGACGTGTTCCATCAGGCAGGCAAGCAGCATGACCAGATTACAGCCGAGCGCTACACCGCGGTCGGTGTCGAGGCTGATGTGCAGCCTTTTATCAAAGACATGGCCCATGCCTATGGCTGGGCCGACCTGGTGGTTTGTCGCGCAGGCGCGCTGACCGTCAGTGAACTGGCTGCGGCCGGTCTGCCTTCGCTGCTGGTGCCTTTGCCCCACGCGATTGACGACCATCAGAGCCGTAATGCCGACTTTTTGGCACGCGAGGGCGCAGCCTTCCTGATGCCGCAAGCGACAACTGGCGCAGCCGAACTGGCTGCACGCCTGACAGAGGTTTTGATGCAACCGGAACGACTGAACAGCATGGCGGCCAATGCCCGCCACCTGGCCAAACCTGATGCGACCCGCAACGTTGTAGATATCTGCCTGGAGGTGGCCAATGGTTGAGAATCAAAAAGCTATGCCACAACCCGAGATGCGTCGCATCCGTCGTATCCACTTTGTCGGTATCGGCGGTGTGGGCATGTGCGGCATTGCCGAGGTGTTGCTGAACCTGGGTTATGACGTGTCGGGTTCGGACTTGAATGCATCACCTGTGACCGAGCGTCTTGAGTCGTTCGGTGCGCAAATTTTTATCGGTCACCGCGCCGAAAACGCCGCCAACGCCGATGTGCTGGTGGTGTCGAGTGCCGTTAATACCTCCAACCCTGAGGTCGCGACTGCCCTGGAGCGCCGTATTCCGGTAGTGCCTCGGGCCGAGATGCTGGCTGAGCTGATGCGCTATCGCCACGGCATCGCCGTTGCCGGTACACACGGTAAAACCACCACGACCAGCCTGCTGGCTTCGGTGTTCGCGGCCGGTGGCCTGGACCCGACGTTCGTGATCGGTGGTCGCCTGAATGCAGCTGGCACCAATGCACAGCTGGGCACCAGCCGTTACCTGATTGCCGAAGCTGACGAGAGCGATGCCAGCTTCCTGCACCTGCAGCCAATGGTTGCAGTGGTCACCAACATCGACGCCGACCACATGGCGACCTATGAAGGTGACTTCAACAAGCTGAAGAAGACCTTCGTAGAGTTCCTGCACAACCTGCCGTTCTACGGTTTGGCCGTGCTGTGCCTGGACGATCCGGTGGTGCGTGAAATCCTGCCGCTGGTCAAGCGTCCGACCGTCACCTACGGCTTCAGTGAAGCGGCTGACGTGCGCGCGATCAATGTTCGCCAGCAAGGCATGCAGACGTTCTTCACTGTGCTGCGCCCGGACCGCGAGCCGCTGGACGTGTCGGTGAACATGCCGGGTAACCACAACGTACTCAATGCCCTGGCAACCATCTGCATTGCCAGCGATGAAGGCATCAGCGATGAAGCCATCGTTCAGGGCTTGTCGGGTTTTGAGGGTGTGGGTCGTCGCTTCCAGGTGTACGGCGAGCTGCCTGTTGAAGGCGGCAGCGTGATGCTGGTCGATGATTACGGTCATCACCCGACGGAAGTCGCAGCGGTCATCAAGGCCGTACGCGGTGGCTGGCCGGAGCGCCGTCTGGTGATGGTTTACCAGCCGCACCGTTTCAGCCGTACCCGTGACCTGTACGACGATTTCGTCCAGGTGCTGGCCGATGCCAACGTATTGCTGTTGATGGAAGTCTACCCGGCCGGCGAAGAGCCGATTCCGGGCGCTGACAGCCGCCAGCTGTGCCACAGCATCCGCCAGCGCGGTCAGTTGGACCCGATCTACATCGAGCGCGGCGTTGAGCTGGCGCCGATCGTCAAGCCGCTGCTGCGCGCCGGCGACATCCTGTTGTGCCAAGGGGCAGGCGATATAGGCCGTCTGGCACCGCAACTTATCAAGAGCCCGCTGTTCGCCGGTGCTGTTGTTGCTACCAGTGAAGGAAAGTTGAAATGACTGCTGCCTACGCCAACCTGTTCTCGACCATTGCCCCTGCCGATTTTGGCCGCGTGGCGGTGCTGTTCGGCGGCAAAAGCGCTGAGCGTGAAGTCTCGTTGAAATCGGGCAATGCCGTACTGGGTGCGCTGCAAAGCGCCGGTGTGGATGCCTTCGGTATCGATGTGGGCGATGACTTCATCACCCGCATCACCCACGAAAAGATCGACCGTGCGTTCATCATCCTTCACGGCCGTGGCGGTGAAGACGGCAGCATGCAAGGCCTGCTGGAGTGCCTGGGCATCCCCTACACCGGCAGTGGCATCCTCGCGTCGGCCCTGGCCATGGACAAGCTGCGTACCAAGCAGGTGTGGCACAGCCTGGGTATTCCAACGCCGCGTCACGCCGTGTTGAGCAGCGAAGCCGACTGTATTTGTGCAGCCAAGGAACTGAGCTTCCCTTTGATCGTCAAACCGGCACATGAAGGTTCAAGTATCGGTATGGCCAAGGTGAATAATGTTGACGAGTTGATCGTCGCCTGGGCCGATGCCAGCAAGTACGACTCGCAAGTGTTGGTTGAACAATGGATCTCGGGTCCTGAGTTCACCATCGCCACCCTGCGTGACCAGGTGTTGCCTCCTATTGCCCTGGGTACGCCGCACACCTTTTACGACTACGACGCCAAGTACGTGGCCAACGATACCCAGTATCGAATCCCGTGCGGCCTCGACAGTGCCAAGGAACAAGAGCTCATGGACCTCACGGCGAAAGCCTGCGAGGCGATCGGCATTGCCGGTTGGGGCCGCCTGGACGTGATGCAGGACACCGCAGGCCAGTTCTGGCTGCTGGAAGTCAACACCGCGCCGGGCATGACCGATCACAGCCTGGTGCCGATGGCGGCCAAGGCGGCGGGTCTGGACTTTCAACAGTTGGTGCTGTCGATTCTGGCGGCAAGCTTAGAGGCGCGGGGTTAAGTCCATGCAAGGTGCATCGCTTCGTCATCAACCACCTGCTCCCGGCCGCAAGCCGGTGCCGCGTGGCGCCAGCCGGATGGTGGCGAAAGAGCCGATGTCGGTGCGTTTGCCAAAAGCCAATTTTGGTTTTTTGAAAGCCTTGTTCTGGCCGGTACTGCTGGTGGCTCTGGGTTATGGCACCTACGAAGGTGCACAGCGTTTGATGCCGTATGCAGATCGGCCGATCACCAATGTCAACGTGCAGGGTGATTTGACTTACATCAGCCAGCAAGCCGTGCAGCAGCGTATCGCTCCGTATGTGGCGGCGAGCTTCTTCACAGTAGACCTGGCAGGCATGCGCACCGAGCTTGAGCAAATGCCCTGGATCGCCCACGCCGAAGTTCGTCGTGTATGGCCCGACCAGGTGGTGATTCGCCTTGAAGAGCAACTGCCGGTCGCTCGCTGGGGTGATGAAGCACTGCTCAACAACCAGGGCCAGGCGTTCACCCCGCGTGAGCTGGCCAACTATGAGCATTTGCCGCAGCTGTTTGGTCCACAACGGGCTCAGCAGCAAGTGATGCAGCAGTATCAGGTGTTGAGCCAGATGCTGCGTCCGATGGGTTTTTCAATTGCCCGGCTGGAATTGCGTGAGCGCGGTAGCTGGTTCCTGACCACCGGAGCCGGCAGTGCAGGGCCAGGGATCGAGTTGCTGTTGGGGCGCGATCATCTGGTAGAAAAAATGCGTCGCTTCATAGCCATCTATGAAAAAACGCTGAAAGAACAGATTACAAACATAGCGCGCATCGATTTGCGTTATGCCAACGGATTGGCCGTCGGCTGGCGGGAACCTGTGGCACCCACGATAGCCCAACCCGCTGTCGCGAAGAATTAAGAAGAGGCAGGACCCATGGCAAATGTGCAAAGCGGAAAAATGATCGTCGGCCTCGATATCGGCACCTCCAAGGTGGTTGCGCTGGTGGGCGAGGTCGGTGAAGACGGCGTTATCGAGATCGTCGGTATTGGCACGCATCCGTCCCGGGGCCTGAAGAAAGGCGTGGTGGTGAACATCGAGTCCACCGTGCAATCGATCCAGCGCGCCATCGAAGAAGCGCAGCTGATGGCCGGTTGCCGGATTCACTCGGCGTTTGTCGGCGTTGCCGGCAACCACATCCGCAGCCTGAACTCCCACGGCATCGTGGCGATTCGGGATCGCGAAGTCAGCTCGGCCGACCTTGAACGCGTACTCGACGCTGCCCAGGCCGTCGCGATTCCGGCTGACCAGCGCGTGCTGCATACCCTGGCGCAGGACTACGTGATCGACAACCAGGAAGGCGTTCGTGAGCCACTGGGCATGTCGGGCGTGCGTCTGGAAGCCAAGGTTCACGTAGTGACGTGCGCCGTGAATGCTGCACAGAACATCGAGAAATGCGTGCGCCGCTGTGGCCTTGAGGTGGACGACATCATCCTCGAGCAACTGGCGTCGGCTTACTCGGTGCTGACCGATGACGAAAAAGAACTGGGCGTTTGCCTGGTCGATATCGGTGGCGGTACCACCGACATCGCGATCTTCACCGAAGGCGCGATTCGCCACACGGCAGTGATCCCGATTGCGGGTGATCAGGTGACCAACGACATCGCGATGGCGCTGCGTACACCGACCCAATATGCCGAAGAAATCAAGATTCGTTACGCCTGTGCACTGGCCAAGCTGGCTGGCGCCGGCGAAACCATCAAGGTGCCGAGCGTAGGCGATCGTCCACCGCGCGAGCTGTCGCGTCAGGCGTTGGCCGAGGTGGTCGAACCGCGTTACGACGAACTGTTCACCCTGATCCAGGCGGAGCTGCGTCGCAGCGGCTACGAAGACCTGATCCCTGCAGGCATCGTTTTGACCGGTGGTACTTCAAAGATGGAAGGCGCGGTCGAACTGGCCGAAGAGATCTTCCACATGCCGGTTCGCCTGGGCGTGCCGCACAGCTTCAAGGGCTTGACCGACGTTGTGCGCAATCCGATTTACTCCACCGCTGTGGGCTTGTTGCTGTACGGACTGCAAAAGCAGTCAGACGGTATTTCCATATCGGGTATCAGCAACCGCGACAACTACAGCAGTGACGAACAAAAAGCCCCTGTGCTTGAGCGCCTGAAGCGCTGGGTGCAGGGCAACTTTTAAAGCTTGAGCTGTAAAAAGATTCAAAGCGGTAGAAGTAGGCGAAAAAAACTAGAGAACTGAAAGGAGAGGGACCATGTTCGAACTCGTAGACAACATCCCGCAAAGCCCGGTAATCAAGGTTATCGGTGTTGGTGGTGGCGGTGGCAATGCTGTTAACCATATGGTTAAGAGCAACATCGAAGGCGTGGAATTCATCTGCGCCAACACTGACGCGCAAGCGCTGAAAAGCATTGGCGCTCGTACCATCCTGCAACTGGGCACTGGCGTGACCAAGGGCCTGGGTGCCGGCGCGAATCCAGAGGTGGGTCGTCAGGCTGCTCTGGAAGACCGTGAGCGCATCGCTGAAGTGTTGCAGGGCACCAACATGGTGTTCATCACCACGGGCATGGGCGGTGGTACCGGTACCGGTGCTGCGCCGATCATTGCCGAAGTGGCCAAGGAAATGGGCATTCTCACCGTTGCGGTGGTGACTCGTCCGTTCCCGTTCGAAGGTCGCAAGCGCATGCAGATCGCTGACGAAGGTATTCGTCTACTGTCCGAAAGCGTCGATTCGTTGATCACGATTCCGAACGAAAAACTGCTCACCATCCTGGGCAAGGACGCAAGCCTGCTGTCGGCTTTCGCCAAGGCCGATGACGTGTTGGCCGGTGCCGTGCGCGGTATCTCCGACATCATCAAGCGTCCGGGCATGATCAACGTCGACTTTGCCGACGTGCGTACCGTGATGAGCGAAATGGGCATGGCAATGATGGGCACTGGCTGCGCCAGCGGTCCGAACCGTGCACGTGAAGCGACCGAAGCGGCTATCCGCAACCCGTTGCTTGAAGACGTAAACCTGGAAGGCGCTCGCGGCATCCTGGTCAACATCACCGCCGGTCCTGACCTGTCCCTGGGTGAGTACTCCGACGTGGGTAGCATCATCGAAGCCTTTGCTTCCGAGCACGCGATGGTGAAGGTCGGTACCGTTATCGATCCGGACATGCGCGACGAACTGCATGTGACCGTGGTTGCTACCGGTCTGGGCGCAAAAATCGAGAAGCCGGTCAAGGTCATCGACAACAGCGTTCAAGCCTCGTACGCAGCTTCTGCGGCACACAACGCACCTGCTCGTCAGGAAGCGCGTACCGAGCGTCAGGAACAGCCGGTAGTCAACTACCGTGACCTGGACCGTCCGACCGTGATGCGTAACCAGGCACAGCAAGGCGCGACGACCGCTGCCAAGCTCAATCCTCAAGACGATCTGGATTACCTGGACATCCCGGCTTTCCTGCGTCGACAGGCTGATTAATGAAATCAATCAGGGCTATTAAGGTGATTGGTGTTCAGCAAAGGCTCGGTCTGCTATTATCGCCAGCCTTTGTTGATACCAGTTCGCAATTTGCGCTGAAGCGGCCAATGCCATGATTAAACAACGCACCCTGAAAAATATTATCCGTGCCACAGGTGTCGGCCTGCACTCCGGTGAGAAGGTCTACCTGACCCTCAAGCCTGCGCCTGTGGATACCGGCATCGTGTTTTGTCGTGCAGACCTTGACCCTGTTGTGCAGATCCCTGCGCGCGCGGAAAACGTCGGCGAGACGACGATGTCGACCACGTTGGTCAACGGCGATGTAAAAGTAGACACGGTAGAGCACTTGCTCTCGGCCATGGCTGGCCTGGGGATCGATAACGCCTACGTCGAACTCTCCGCGTCTGAAGTCCCGATTATGGACGGTAGCGCCGGGCCTTTCGTGTTTCTGATTCAATCTGCCGGCCTGGAAGAACAGGACGCGCCGAAGAAGTTCATCCGTATCCTGCGTGAAGTGACAGTGGAAGATGGCGACAAGCGCGCCACTTTCGTCCCTTTCGAAGGGTTCAAGGTGAGCTTCGAGATCGATTTCGATCACCCGGTTTTCCGTAACCGCACCCAAAGTGCAACCGTGGATTTCTCAAGTACTTCGTTCGTAAAAGAAGTCAGCCGCGCACGTACCTTTGGTTTCATGAGTGACATCGAGTACCTGCGCAAGCACAACCTCGCACTCGGCGGTAGCGTAGAAAACGCGATCGTGGTCGACGCGGATGGTGTACTGAACGAAGACGGCCTTCGCTATGAAGACGAATTCGTGAAGCACAAGATCCTCGACGCCATTGGCGACCTTTACCTGTTGGGCAACAGCCTGATCGGTGAATTCAAGGGCTTCAAGTCTGGCCATGCACTGAACAACCAGCTGATTCGCAAGCTGCTTGAGCAGACCGATGCGTGGGAAGTCGTGACCTTTGAAGATGCCAGCACTGCACCGATCTCGTACATGCGTCCGGTTGCGGCAGTTTAAGTAAAACTTCTTTCTCTAGTTTTTGAAGGCCACCCTCGGGTGGCCTTTTTTTTGGTTGCGATTACGTCGTGTACCGGTGTTATTCCGTGGTTTTAGGCTTCAGGGCATTGAGCCCGGTTTCATTGATATCCATGACCCGGTTTCTGCCGCGCTTCTTGGCTTGATAGAGGGCTTTATCGGCAGTGCTGATCAGTTGGTCCTGAGCGTCACCCGGTTTTGCGTAGCGGGTGCAGGCACCCAGGCTGACAGTGAGCTTGTGGGTTGCCAGGTTGGCAGGCTCCATGTGCTCCACCGCGCTGCGAATCTTTTCAGCCAGCAGGCGAGTACCCGCGGCGTCGGTCTCGGTCAGGACAACGGCAAATTCCTCGCCGCCATAGCGGGCAGCCAGATCGGCTGGGCGGCGCACGTGGGCCTTGATTGCCTGTGCGACCTGGCGCAAGGCTTCATCACCGGCCTGATGACCATAGCTGTCGTTGAAGGCCTTGAAATGATCGATATCAATCATGATCAGTGACAGCGGCGCGCCCGTGCGTTGCGCCCGTCGCCATTCCATATCCAGTGTTTTGTCCAGCATGCGCCGATTGGCCAGCCCGGTAAGCGGGTCGGTGGAGGCCAGGGTTGCAAGCTCCAGCTCGGCGCGTTGGCGCAGGCGCAGTTCGCGGACCAGGAGCCAGGTGAGCCATAGCAGGCCCATGCAGAGCAGCAGGGTGGCGCTGCCGATCAACAGGGCCGTGTGCTGCCAGTTACTGAAAATGTGCTCGGTCGACAAGGCAACCACGACCACCATGGGCAGTTCGTTGACCTGTGCGAAGTTGTACAGGCGTTTCAGGTTGTAGGCACCGGACATGGCGGTAAAGCTGCCGTAGCGTTCGGTGAGAAAGCGCAGAAAGGTTGGCGACTGGCTCAGGTCCTGGCCGGTGTAAAACTTGGTCGCCGCCGGAGACTGGCTCAGCAGGATACCGTCCGTGCTGATCAGGCTGATGTTTCCTGTCGGTCCAAGGTCCAGCCCGCGAAACAGATTCTGAAAGTAGCTTATTTTCATCTGGGCGACGGCAACGCCGCCAAAACGCCCGTCGGGGGCTGTAATTCTACGGCTCAAAATCAGGTTCCAGTCATTGGGGCTCTCGCTGACAAGCAGGGGGCGACTGATGTAGAGCTCATCATTTTTTGCAGTGAGGTGGACCTTGAACCAGGGCTGCTGGCGGGCGTCGTCCAGCGAGGCCACCGGAGGGCGAGAGCTGGCAATCAGTTTGCCTTCGGCATCGAGTACAAAGAACCCGGCGTTGGAGGGCGCCTCAATAGCCCTGTCGAAGAGCACCGACTTTTGAGTCTGTGGCGAAAGAGGGGCCAATGCCTGGCTTTGCATCAAGTTGATCAGGTTGCTCAGGGAGGTGTCGTAGATCGAGAGCGTGTTGCGAATATCCCGGCTGATCAGTTGCACAATGTTCAGCGCAGCGCGTGCAGCGTCTTGCTCGGTGTTGCGGTACTCCCTGACCAGCAAATAGCCAACGATGCTGAGGATGGCCAGCACCGAGAGGGCGCTGGCCCCGACCAGCATGCGTCGGGTGATGATGTGTGAACGCGGGGAAAAAGGAATGGGCTTACCCTCACAGATACGATTTTTGCCCTGCCGTAAGGGGATGCCTTACAGAGATAAGGCCAGCTAAAAAGCTGGCCTTATGGTCAAGGATTAAAACACATCAATAGGATAGTCGATGATTACCCGGTACTCATCGACATCATTGTCGACGCTCTGGTAAGCCGTGTTGCCGCGGTTGGTTGCCCAGCGCAGGCTCACTGCCAGATCCTTGGCCTTGCCTTCCTGAAGCACATACTTGAGCCCCAGGTCGCGCTCCCAGTGGTGGGCATTCTTGCCTTCGGGGTTGTACCAGTTGCTGTAGCCGATGCTGTTGGCGTCAGCCTTGGTCAAATCCAGTTCGCCGCGAGAGTACGAGGCGCTGGCCGTCAGCCCGGCAAGGCCAAGCCCGGCGAAGTCATATTCGTATTGCAGCTTCCAGGAGCGCTCATTCGGGCCGTTGAAGTCCGAGTACTGCTGCGAGTTGTCGAGGTATACGCTGTCACCTTGATAGAGATAGTCAAAAGGTGTGTTGCCGTTGACCCGCTGGTAGACCGCCGTCACCTTGTGTCCGTCTACTCCGACTGCAAAGTGCAGGCTGAAGGTGTTGTTGTCGATATCACCCAGCAGCGCCTTGCCGGTGTCCTGGGTGTGATAGAAGTGCAGGCCGGGATTGAGGCTGATGCTCTCGGTCAGTGCATAGGTGTAATCCAGGTCGTAGTAGTACTGGTTCCAGATGTCCTGCAACTGCGCCGCATATAAATTGCTGGTAACGCCGGGCACGCCGCTCCAGGAAGTACCGGCCCAGGTGATGTGCTTGCTGCTCTGATCGCCAAGGTTGCCGTAGGTGGTAGTCAGGCGGCGCATGCCGCTCTGGTTGTAGGGCTTTTCAAAACTGACCTGGCCGCCTTCGAACATCCAGCCATCGACACTGTTGTTGGTCAGGCTGACACCGCGAAAGGTCTGGGGCAGCATGCGGGTTTCGCCGCCGGCAATCACCGGGTTGGTCAAAAACAGGTCGCCTGCCTTGAGCTCGGTATCAAAGGCACGGATTTTCAGTGCCGCTCCGGCAGACGAGAAAGAGGTGGGCGCTTTGCCATTGCCATCACTGACCGGCAGGATGCTGCTGCCATCCGTTCCGCCACCGCCATCGAGCTTGAGCCCAAGCAGGGCGTAGGCATCCAGGCCGAAACCGACCGTGCCCTGGGTGAAGCCCGACTCAAATTTGCCAATAAAACCCTGGCCCCATTCCTTGCTGTCTTCAGCATGGGGGCTGCGGATATCGTGGTTCATGTAGTAGTTGCGAGTGTTGATTTTCAGGCTTGAGCCTTCGATAAAACCGTCTTTTGCGGCGTCGTCACCTGCATGGGCGAAAGGGGGGATCGTTGCAGCCAGGGCAATGAATAACGGACTGAGTTTGAGTGAGTACTTCACCAGTGAGTTGCTCCTTGAAAGTGGCGGCAGTTGTTATTTTGATCAAAAAACAGGTTGTCCCTGATCGCACTCCAGAGAGGCAGTGCTTTTTTTTAAAACAAAAAAAAGCCGCTATGGTAGCGGCTTTTGAAACAATCAGTCATATGCTTGGCAAATGACTGACTGGGTCGGGAAGTCTGGAGGGGGGGAGTCAGCTGTCTTTGGCTTCATCCGAAACGCTGGTTTTGGCTTGTGTTTGCGAGTGGTCGGCGTCGTTTTGATGGCGTGCCGTCAGCTCTGCCTGGTTCTGTTCAAAAGAAGCTGCACGTGCCGCATTTTGTGCGACGAATGCCGGTGATTCTTCCGCCATGGCCAAAGGCGACAACAACAAAGACGACAAAACGAAAACGCTGGCCATACCCATACTGCTGGACATTTCAAAGACCTTCTTGCTTAGCAAGTGCTGTGTGATGGGCTAAATCTATAGTGGCAGGCGGGGTCGAAAAAGCCTTGTTTTAGACAAGGACTTTTGCGTTTTAGGTAACAAATGTGAGGAGTGCGGGCTAGACGCTTTGCCACTGTTGGAGCGGGCTTGCTCGCGATGGCATCACCTTGATTGACCTGGTTGACCTAGGCGTTTGCATCGCGAGCAAGCCCGCTCCCACAAGGTTAAATCGGTAGATAAATCCCGAACGTATTGCGTCCACCGCCGCTGCGTACAAACACTTCGCCACCGTGCATTTGCGCAATGGCTTTGACGATGGCCAGCCCCAGGCCGTGGTTGGCACCACTGTTATAGCGGGCCGCATCTACCCGATAAAAACGCTCGAACAGCCGTGGTAAATGTTCTGGCGCAATCGGCTCCCCAGGATTGCTGACACTGATGGTCACCTGATCCGCCGTGTGGCTGATCTGAACGTCAATCGATTGCCCGGCTTCGGTATGTTGCACGGCATTGTTCAGCAAGTTGATCAGCGCCCGACGCAGGTGGGCTTTTTCGATATTGACCTGGGCATCGCCGCTGACCTTCACCTCAACCTGCGCATCCTCAAGAATGAACTCCAGGTAATCCAGGGTCGTGGCCACTTCGTCTGCCAGGGAGGCGTGGATCAGTTTGTTCGCTTTGCTCCCTTGGTCGGCGCTGGCCAGAAACAGCATGTCATTGATGATGCTGCGCAGGCGCTCCAGTTCCTCGAGGTTGGATTGCAGCACCTCGAAGTAGTGCTCGGCCGAACGTCCCCGCGTCAGTGCGACCTGGGTCTGGCCAATCAGGTTGGTCAGCGGGGAGCGCAGTTCATGGGCCACGTCGGCATTGAATGACTCCAGGCGGGTGTAGGCCTGCTCGACCCGGTCCAGGGTGGCATTGAAGGCACTCACCAGTTGGTCCAGCTCCGGCGCCAGCGGCGCAAGGTGCAAGCGCCCGGACAAGCGCGGCGGAGCCAGTTTTTGCGCTTCCTGGGATAAATCGTTCAACGGTTTGAGACCAATGCGCGCCACCCAATAGCCGAGCAGCGAGGCCAGAAGCACGCCAACAGCCGCCAGGCTGACCAGCGCGATGAGCAGGTGGTGCTGGGTCTGGCGAAAGGTGTGCGTATCGATGGCAATCAAAAAGCGCAGTGCCGGGCGCTGTTCCTTGGCTGCAATCTCGCTGATGAGTACCTTGAACGGGTCAGCCTGGCCAGGCAGCCGCAAGTCCCGCACGCCGATCGGGCCTTGGGCGAATTCGCGCACTGTGGCCTCGGGGTTGCCGTATTCATAGGACGGGTCAGCGCTGATGGCCCAGAACCGGATGCGTTTGTCCTCTTCACTGAGCAGCTTGAGCTTGGCGCTGATCTTGGCCCAGTGTTCGGGCGTGCCGTAACGATTGACGGACGATTCCAGCACGCTGTATCGCGCATCCAGTTCCGCTTCGGGCAGGCGCCCGATGCTTTTGTCGACCTGCTGGTAAAGCGCTCCGCCAATCAACACAAACACCAGCAGTGCGACGAGGGCGAACATCGCACTCAAGCGCATGGCGATGGAGTCCAGGGCTTTGATCCGCTTAATCACCGCGCCGCTCCAGCACATACCCCATGCCACGGATGGTGTGCAGCAACTTGTGCTCGAACGGTCCGTCGAGCTTGGCGCGCAAGCGCTTGATCGCCACTTCGACCACGTTGGCATCGCTGTCGAAATTGATGTCCCAGACCATCTCGGCAATGGCCGTCTTGGACAGGATTTCACCCTGGCGCCGCGCCAGTACGCTAAGCAACGAAAACTCCTTGGCGGTCAGGTCCAGGCGGGTTCCGGCGCGACTGGCCTTGCGGCTGATCAGATCTATCCACAGGTCGTCGACAGTGACCTGCACCGGTTCGTGACCACCACCGCTGCGACGGGTCAGGGCTTGCAGGCGGGCCACCAGTTCCAGAAATGAAAACGGTTTGCCCAGATAGTCGTCGGCGCCTTCACGCAATCCGCGAATCCGGTCTTCGACCCGCTCCCGTGCCGTCAGCATGATCACCGGGGTTTGCTTGCGCCCGCGCAGGGCCCTCAGTACCCCGAAGCCATCGAGGCCGGGCAGCATGACATCGAGCACGATCACCGCGTAATCGCTCTCCATCGCCAGGTGCAGACCTTCGATGCCGTCGCGGGCAACATCCACCGTATAACCTTGCTCGGTCAGCCCGCGGTGCAGGTAGTCGGCGGTTTTCTCTTCATCTTCAACGATCAGAACGCGCATAACCTGCCTCAGTGATCGGTTTGGAACGATGGAACAGCCGCTCAAGCCACAAGTATATGACCGGCGTGGTAAACAGGGTCAGGGCCTGGCTCACCAGCAGCCCGCCAACCACGGCAATCCCCAGGGGCTGGCGCAGTTCTGCGCCGGTGCCATAGCCGAGCATCAGCGGCAAGGCGCCGAGGAGGGCGGCGAGGGTGGTCATGATGATCGGCCGGAACCGGGTGATACAGGCTTCATAGATGGCATCTTCCGGGCTCAGGCCGCGATTGCGCTGGGCATCCAGGGCAAAGTCGATCATCAGGATGCCGTTTTTCTTGACGATACCGATCAGCAGCACCAGCCCGATCAACGCCATGATTGAAAAGTCCTGCCCGCATATCCACAGCATCAGCAGCGCACCGAGCCCGGCTGATGGCAGGGTCGAAATGATCGTCAACGGGTGTACAAAGCTTTCATAGAGCACCCCCAGAATGATGTACACCGCCACCAGCGCCGCCAGGATCAGCCACGGCTGGCTGGCCAGCGAGCTCTGGAACGCCTGTGCGGCGCCCTGGAAGTTGCCGCTGATGGTGCTCGGCATGCCGATTTCGTTTTTCGCCTGATTGAGCATCAGCACGGCATCGCCCAAGGCCACGCCGGGCGCGAGGTTGAACGACAGGTTGGCTGCCGGGAACATGCCGTCATGACTGATCGAAAGCGGCCCGCTGGCAGGCGCGTCTACCTTGGCCACGGCAGACAGGGGCACCATGTCCCCGGTCAGCGGCGAGCGCAGGTAGAAGTAGCCCAGGCTTTCGGCTTTGCCTCGCTGCTGCGCGTCCACCTCCAGAATGACGTTGTACTGGTTGGTCTCGGTCTGGAATTCATTGACCTGGCGTTGGCCGAACGCGTCGTACAGCGCTTCATCGACATCGGTGGCGGTCAGGCCGAAGCGGGCTGCAGCGTTCCGGTCGATGCTGATGTGGGTGATGCTGCCGCCCAGTTGCAGGTCGTTGGACAAGTCGCGAAAGGCCGGGTTGGCGCGCAGTTTTTCGGTCAGGCGCTGGGTCCAGGTGGTGAGCGTCGGGCCGTCGTTGCTTTTGAGCACGTATTGATACTGGCTGCGGCTTGGCCCCGAACTGAGGTTGATGTCCTGGCCTGCGCGCAGATACAGCACGATGCCCGGCACCTTGGCCAGTTGCGGGCGAATCCGGTCGATAAATTCGCTGGCCGACACATCGCGCTGGCTCCGGTCCTTGAGGGCAATCCAGAAGCGGCCGTTGGCGATGGTCTGGTTGCTGCCGGTGACGCCCACGGAGTGGGAAAAAGCCTGGACCGCAGGGTCGTTGCTGATGATGTTGGCCAGCGCCAGATGCTTTTGTGTCATGTCAGGGAACGAAATGTCGGACGCCGCTTCGCTGGTGCCGAGCACGAAGCCGGTGTCCTGTACCGGGAAGAAACCCTTGGGGATCAGCACGTACCCGGCGATGGCCATGGCCAGCGTCACGCCAAAAATGCCGAGCATCAACCGCTGGTGCGCCAGGGCGCGCTTCAAGATCTTTTCGTACCCCGCCAGCAAGCGTTCGCCAAAGCCCGGCCTGGCATCTGGCTTGTGCACCGGCGAGCGCATAAACAGGGCCGCCAGCGTCGGAGCGAGGGTCAGTGACACCAGTACCGAAATCAGGATGGTCGAGGTCGCTGTCAGGGCGAACTCCTTGAACAGCCGCCCGACCACGCCGCCCATAAACAGCAATGGAATAAACGCGGCCACCAGCGAAAAGCTGATGGAGACCACGGTAAAACCAATCTCGCTGGAGCCCTTGATCGCGGCGTCGCGCATGCTTTCGCCTGCTTCCAGATGGCGGTGAATGTTCTCCACCACCACGATCGCATCGTCGACCACAAACCCCACGGCGACCACAATCGCCACCAGTGTCAGGTTGTTGAGACTGAAGCCCAGCACATACATCAGGGCAAAGCTTGCGATCAGCGAAACCCCGAGCACCGCCGACACAATCAGGGTGGCGGACCACTGGCGCAAAAACAGCGCCATCACCGCAACCACCAGCAGCACGGCAATCAGCAGGGTGATTTCAACCTCATGCAAGGACGCGCGAATGGTCTTGGTGCGGTCACTCAGCACGGTCACTTCGACGGAGGCGGGGAGCATGGCTTGCAGGCCGGGCAGGGCGGCCTGGATGCGGTCTACGGTTTCAACGATGTTCGCCCCCGGCTGGCGGGAGATCACCAGATTCAGGCCCGGCTGGTGCCCGGACCAGGCTTGTACGTAATCGTTTTCTGCACCGTTGACCACTCGCGCCACGTCGCGCAGTTGCACGGGCGCGCCGTCCTTGTACGAGACGATCAATTGGCCGTATTCGTCCGCATCAAACAACTGATCGTTGGTCGACAGGGTGGAGATGCTCGACGGGCCGTACAGCGCGCCCTTGGCCAGATTGAGGCTGGTTTGCTGGATAGCCAGGCGAATATCGGCCAGGGTCAGGCCAATGGCAGCCAGCTTGTCGGCCGAGGCCTGGACCCGGATCGCCGGGCGTTGCTGGCCGGTGATGTTGATCAGGCCCACGCCATCAATCTGGCTGATCTGGCGTGCCAGCAGGGTTTCGACGTAATCGCTGAGTTCTGTGCCGGGCATGTTCAATGAACTGATGCTCAGTATCAGCACCGGGCTGTCGGCCGGGTTGACCTTCTTCCAGGTCGGCAGGGTCGGCATGTCCTTGGGTAACTTGCCGGACGCGGTGTTGATGGCCGCCTGAACCTCTTGCGCGGCGGTGTCGATGCTTTTGTCGAGGGTGAATTGCAGGGTCAGGGTGGTCGAGCCCAGCGCGCTGCTGGAGGTCATCTGGGTCATGCCGGGGATGGCGCTGAACTGCACTTCCAGCGGCGTGGCCACGGACGATGCCATCGTGTCCGGGCTGGCGCCCGGCAGCTGTGCCGACACCTGGATGGTCGGAAACTCGGCTTCGGGCAATGGCGCGATTGGCAGGCGTGGAAAGGCAATCAGCCCCACGAGCACCAGTGCAAACGTCAGCAGCACCGTGGCGACGGGGTGGTCGACGCACCAGGCGGACAGCGAGCGGCTGTTGGTCATGGCTGCACCTGAGCGGGCGTTGGCTCACTCAATATTTCAACCCGCGAGCCTGGCTTGAGCCGCGACTGGCCATCGCTGACCAGTGTGTCCCCGGGATTGACGCCGGTGATGATGCTCTGCTCGGTGTCTTGATAGACCAGCAGCACAGGCACCGTTTCGACCTTGTCGGCCTGGACCCTGTACACGAAGTAGTTGTCCAGCCCGCGCTGCACCACCTGAGGCGGGACCACCAGCGCATTTTTTGCCAGCCCTGACTGGATCTGGACATTGACCAGCTGGCCGGGCCAGAGGGTTTGTTTGGGGTTGTCGAACTGGGCTTTGACCTTGATCGTGCCAGTGGTTGCCGAGACCTGATTGTCGATCAGGCTCAAGCGGCCCTCACCCAGCGGCGTGCCGGTGCTGTCGGCGTTGCCGATAAAGGCTTTGACCCGGGCCGGGTCTTTGGCCGTGAGCAAGTCGTGCAACAGGGGGAGCTGTTGTTGGGGCAGCGAAAACTCTACGGCGATGGGGTCGATCTGGGTGACGGAAAACAGCCCCTGAGAATCACTGACCCGCAGGAAGTTGCCCGCGTCTACCGTTCGAATCCCCACGCGGCCGGTGACGGGTGATTGAATTTGCGTGTACGACAACTGCACCTGCGCCGCCGTAATAGCCGCCTGATTACCTTGCGCCGACGCCTTGAGCTGGTTGACCAGCGCTTGTTGCTGATCGAGGGTTTGCCTGGATACGCCGTTGTCCACGCTCAACAACTGGTAGCGCTTGAGGTCGACCAATGCCACTTGCAGCTGCGCCTGATTCTGTCCCAGTTGGGCCCTGGCCTGGTCGAGGCTGGCCTTGATCGAGCGGTCATCCAGGGTTGCCAGAAGATCGCCAGCCTTGACCTCCTGGCCTTCCTTGACCCGTATCTCGGTGAGAATGCCGTCGATTTGCGGGCGGATCATCACGCTGTGCAGTGACAACACTGCGCCAATCCCGCTGATATAGCGCGGTACGTCTTGTTGCAGCACTTGAACAACCCGTACCGGCACTGGAGCTGCGCCCGCGGACTTGCCGGGTGTGGGGCGGTTGAGCCAAAAGAGTGAAGCACCGATCAGGGCTACAACGAGGGTGCCCAGCAAGATTTTTCTAGTTGTGGTCGGCATGCCGGATAGACGCCATGTGCGTGGAGTGGGGGCTGATCATTCAGTTATAGCGCGTCGACCCGGTCAGCACGGTGACGGCAAACTGACAGTGCTGACAGTTAGCCCTGGGTAAAACACCCTGCTGGTCATTTTGGTGGGAGCAGATTGATGATTTTTACGACCAGTGAGTGCAACGCACAGGGGGCGCGCAGGTATACTGCGCGGCATTGCGCCACTTGGCCTGACTTTTTACCGCATTTCGGAGCTTTCATGACTACTCCTACACAATCGACGGCTCCTGATGCCTTGGACGCTGAACTGGTTGAGAATGAAACCACTGTGGAGACCCCGAAAAAACCGGTCATCCCGGCGTTCACTTTCCCGTTCAAGCCTTCCGAGTTTGCCAAGGCCAAGTCCCAGGGCAAGGCGTACTACCAGAAAAGCGGCCTCGGCGGCCACGACACAACCCCGGGCGCACCGCCACACGGCACCCGTAAAACCATGGGCAAGCGCTGATTTATAGCTCGATGCGCTGTACCTGAATCATCCCGGCCCGTTCGTACAAACGGCGGGCCCTGGTGTTGCCCTCCATGACCTTCAGGTCAACCCAGGGCTCACCGCGATGTGCGTACACCGCAAACACCTTCGCCAGCAGCGCCTGGCCAATGCCTTGCCCTTGATGCCGGGCATGCACCACCAAATCCTTCAGATAAGCGCTGGTCCAGCCTTGCGCAACCCCCACCACAACGCCTGAACGCAGTGCGATCAAGCACAGCTGCGGGTCGAATTCGGCGTCGTGCAGCAGGCTATGGCTCCACTCCCCGAACGAATCAACATGGCCACTGCCGTCGCTGTAGCCCTGGCTAAGCAAGGCATGCACCGGTTGCAACAGGTCATCGCTCAGGGGCACAAGGCTTACATCTTCAGGTCCGGGCGCGGCTGCCAGCGGGCGGGTCAGGTCTTTGCGCAACAGCAGGCAGTAATCGCTCATGTCCCTCAGTAACCTTGCTCGGCAACGGTGCGCGCCGCCAGGATCAGGCACTGTGTCAACTCGGGTGACGAGAACTTGGTCAGCACCGCATTGGCCCCGGCCAGACGGGCTTTTTCGCTGTTCATCGAGCTGTTGAGCGAGGTGTGCAGCAGCACATAAAGGTGTGCAAAGTCCGGGGTGTCGCGCACGGTGCGGGTAAAGGCATAACCGTCCATTTCCGACATCTCGATATCGGACACCAGCACATTGATCTGGTCCGGTGTGCCTTGCAGTTCCAGCAGGCGTTCGATGGCTTCCTTGGCGCTGCGCGCCGTGTGGCAATGCAGGCCAAGATTGCGCAGGGTAATGACCGATTGTTGCAAGGCCACCTGACTGTCATCGACGACCAGGATCCGGGCGTTGGCCAGCAGTCTGGAGTCTTCCTTGCTGAGGTCCTGGTCGGCGTCTTCGACTTTTGCCGGAGCGATGCCGTGGATCACCTTTTCGATATCCAGCACCTGCACCAGCACGCCGTCGACCTGGGTGACACCGGTGATGTACGAGCGTTTGCCGGAGCCATAGGGCGGCGGGCGAATGTCCGTGCTCAGGCAATGCACGATTTTGCTCACGGCTTGAACATGCAGGCCCTGCTTGGAGCGGCTGACATCGGTCACGATCAGGCAGCCGCCATCCGGGTCGAGCAGCGGTTGCTCGCCGATGGCCCGGCTTAGATCAATCACCGACAACGCCGTGCCACGCAACACCGCAATGCCTTTCACGTTGGGGTGCGACTCGGGCATTTTGGTCAGCGGCGGGCAGGGAATGATTTCACTGACCTTGAGCAGGTTGATCGCCAACAACTTGCCGCTGCGCAGAGTGAAGAGCAGAAGGGAAAGTGAGTCTGCGCGGGCATTGTTCGATGACATAAAAACCTTCTGTGGTGGGAGCGATACAGGGTTATCGACCTTAACGCAGTTTCCTGTAGCCGCTGACGAGGTACGAGGCTGCGATGTGGGCCGCAGGACCACCGCTTAGGGCCGCTGCGCAGCCCATCGCAGCCTCGTGCCTCGTCAGCGACTACAGGTTCAGCGGCTTACTTGAGGCCCAGTCGTTTGGCCATGCGCCCCAGATTCGCCCGGTCCAGGCCCAATTCCCGCGCAGCACTGGCCCAGTTGTGTTGATGGCGTTCAAGGCAGGCGCTGATCAGCTGGCGCTGGTAGTTCTCTGTCGCCAGGCGCAAGTCGCCAATGGTCTGCAGTGCGCCCTGAGGCTCAATCACCGCAGCGCTTGGCGGGGTGGTTGGCAAGTCCAGGTCGGCGGCGGTCAGGGTCAGAATGCGTGGTCGCGTGCTGCAACTGCCCAGGGCTTTAAGGGCGCTGCGGCCAATCAAGTGCTCCAGCTCGCGCACATTGCCAGGCCAGGAATACTGCACCAGTGCAGCTTGCGCGTCCGGGCTCAGGCGCAGGCTGCCAAGGCCCATGCGCGAACGGTTTTGTTCCAGGAAAAAACCGCTCAACAACAGCACATCCCGCCCGCGCTCACGCAATGCCGGCACCCTGATCGGGTAAACACTCAGGCGGTGATAAAAGTCCGCCCGCAGGCGCCCGCTGCGCACTTCTTCGGCCAGGTCGCGGTTGGTTGCCGCGATCAGCCTCACGTCGACCTGGTGCTCCTGATCCGAGCCCAGGCGCTGCAACTGCCCGCTTTGCAGCACCCGCAGCAACTTGGCCTGCACGGTCAGTGACAGCTCGCCCACTTCATCCAGAAACAGGGTGCCACCGTTGGCCAGTTCGAATTTTCCGCGCCGGTCATTGGTTGCCCCGGTGAAGGCGCCGCGCACATGACCGAACAGTTCGCTTTCAACCAGGGTGTCGGGCAGGGCGGCGCAGTTCAGGCTGATCAGCGGTTTATCCGCCCGTGGCGAGGCGGCGTGAATGGCCTGTGCCACCAGCTCCTTGCCGACACCGGTTTCGCCGGTGATCAGCACCGTCAGGTCACTGCCGCCCACCAGCGCGATTTCTTCAAGCAGGCGTTTGTGAATCTTGCTCTGGCCGATCAGTTCTTTATTGGGTGAACCGTTGGCCTGTCGATAGAGTTCGGCTTTCTGTTGTTCATCTTCCACCCGCAATGCCAGGCGCTCGATGCGTTGAGCTACGTTGACCGTGGCTGCGGCCAGACTGGCAAAGGCCTGCAGGTCGTCCAGCTCGATCGGCTCAAAGCGTTTTGGGTCCAGGGCATCAAGCGTCAGCAGTCCCCAGGGACGCTCGTCCACGAACAGCGGGCAGCCCATGCAGTCGTGAACCTCCAGGTGCTCCGCCAACCCGTCTACCAGCCCGTCATAGGGATCTGGCAGTTCGCAATTACTGGGGAAGCGTGTCGGGCCAGGGCTGGCGAGCAGTGCTTCAAAGCGCGGGTGCTCGCTCACTTTAAAGCGCCGCCCCAGGGTGTCCAGGCTCAAGCCGTCGACCGCCAGCGGCACCAGCCATTCACCGTCCAGGCGCAGCAGTGCCGCCGCATCGCAGGGGAGCAGGGCGCGCAAGGCTTGCAGCAGGCGTCTATAGCGTTCGCTTTCGGGCAGATCGCGGGACAAGTCGGCCACAAGCGGTAGCAAGGTGGTGAGTAGCAGTTTTGCAGTCATTTTGACCTCGTATAGTCGTTATGACTATAAATCAGATTGAGTCAAAATGACTATATGTGTTCTAACTCATTGATTTTAAACGGTTTAAATGTTGGCACGAAAGCTGATAGGTAAAGGGTAATTGCTAAAGCCTACGTGCCCAGGAGTTACCTTATGCTTACTGCTCAGGATCGTGCCATCGTTAAATCCACCGTGCCATTGCTGGAAAGCGGCGGTGAGGGGCTGATCACTCATTTCTATCGCATGATGCTGTCGGAGTACCCGCAGGTGCGCTCGCTGTTCAACCAGGCCAACCAGGCCAGTGGCGACCAGCCCCGTGCATTGGCCAACGGCGTATTGATGTATGCACGGCACATCGACCAGCTCGACCAGTTGGGCGATCTGGTGGCCAAGATCATCAACAAGCATGTTGCGCTGCAAATCCTTCCTGAGCATTACCCGATTGTCGGCAGTTGCTTGCTGCGGGCGATTGAGGAAGTTCTGGGCAGCGATATCGCGACCCCTCAAGTATTGAGTGCCTGGGGCGCGGCCTATAACCAGTTGGCCGATATCCTGATCGGTGCGGAAGCCGCCATCTACGACGAAAAAGCGGCTGCCCCCGGCGGCTGGCGCGGCGGGCGAGCGTTCAAGCTGGCGGCCAAGATCCAGGAAAGCGCTGAGATCACCTCGTTTTACTTCCGTCCGGTCGATCAGCAGCCAATCCTTGAATTTGCTCCGGGTCAGTACATCGGCCTCAAGCTGATGATTGATGGTCAGGAAGTGCGCCGCAATTACTCACTTTCTGCGCTGGCCCAGGTCGGTCGCTACCGCATCAGCGTCAAGCGCGAGAGCGGCGGGGTCGTCTCCAGCTTCCTGCATGACCGGATGAACGTAGGCGACACCCTGGAACTGTTCCCGCCTGCGGGCGACTTCACCCTGACCGACAGCGAAAAACCGCTGGTGCTGATCAGCGGTGGCGTGGGTATTACGCCGACCCTGACGATGCTTGAGGCTGCGTTGGCGACTCAGCGTCCGATTCACTTTATCCACTGTGCCCGCAATGCCGATGTGCACGCCTTCCGCACCTGGGTAGATGAACTGGCCGATCAGCACCCTCAATTGAAGCGTTTTTACTGCTACGACGAGCAGGGCGATTCTGCAAATCATGTAGGGCTTTTGACTGAGGAAGTGCTGGCGCAATGGTTACCGCAAGAGCGCGACCTGGATGCATATTTCCTGGGGCCCAAAGGCTTCATGGGGGCGGTCAAGCGTCACCTCAAAGCACTGGGTGTGCCTGAGAAGCAAAGCCGCTACGAGTTCTTCGGCCCGGCGGCAGAGCTGAAGTAACCTTAATCCCCCATTAATCCCCTTGCGCGACCTTTCCGGTAACGTTCAGATACATCCAGGCATCAGGTCTGGGTGTAAACTGCGCGGCTTACACACAATCAGGCTAAGGGACGCGGGATGACGAATGACATGTTGCAACTGGGCCGGGAGAAGCGCTTCCTGGTTCTGCTCGGGCTGATTTGCCTGGCGCTGATCGGCGGCGCCCTCTATATGCAGATCGTGCTCGGCGAGGCGCCTTGCCCGCTGTGTATCCTGCAGCGCTATGCCCTGCTGCTGATCGCGATCTTTGCCTTTATCGGCGCCGCGATGCCTACCCGGCGCAGCCTTACGGTGCTGGAAGTGCTGGTGGTGTTGAGCGCCATTGGTGGAATCGCCGCTGCCGGACGTCACGTCTACATCCTGGCCAACCCGGCAGTCAGCTGCGGTCTTGACGCGCTGCAGCCGATTGTCGATGGCTTGCCGCTGGCGGCGATCTTCCCGCTGGGGTTTCAGGTGGACGGCTTTTGCTCAACCCCTTACCCCCCAGTGCTCGGCCTGTCGCTGGCGCAGTGGGCACTTGTGGCCTTTGTGATGACTGCCGTGTTGGTGCCTCTGGGCATTTACCGCAACCGTCAAAAAGCCAGCTAAGCAAAGCGTTAAATTTGGCATGAGGCGCCTCGTTCTTCCTCTGGATGTGCGGGGCGTTTTTTTGTCCGCGCACAAATGTAAAGAGGGTGTTATCCGGGGGGCGAAAATGGGTGCGCAGCACTGCGACATATTGTCACGGAGAGTTTGTCGCAGGGCGTGTCTTCGTCTGACAGACGGTCTTTTAAACGTATGACTTCGTGTAACGGCTCTGAGGCGTTTTGACGCTGATGACGGGGTTGAAAAGTACGTGGCGAGACTCAACGCAAATCGGCTGTAGCCCTTTTTATTTGGGCGTTCAGGAGGGGTAGGGGGGTGGTTGTCGTGCGCTAAAAAGGGGCGTTGAAATCGAGGGGTAATGGCGTGCTACAGCCGCGAGTAAGGGGGGTGTCAAAGCGCGGGGCGTAATAATAGGTAGGGATTGTTACCGGTGCCGAGATGAATTATTTCCGGATGAGACATGGTTTATAGAGAGCTACCTAACTACAATCGCCCGCACTGAACGTCCAGCCTGCTCATCCCTGAGCCAAAGCGGGAAGTTGAAGGCCGACTGGGTTGTTCAATACAGGCGTCCCATGCGACTCCCAGGTACTGGCAACCCTTCTAAGTTCCGCACCAAATGGAATTGGTCGACAAGGCCATTGACCACGTATCGAATAAGAAATCACTGCTAACCCGGAATTTGCCCGTTCGCCTGATGGTGATAGAGCAGGCTTTTATTCAATTCCGGAAAAGAGCCAACCCTTGGCAGGGCGAAGTGTTGGCGAAAAAAACCAACTGCATTGTGCAAGCTGTTTTAGAGGTCGTGAGATGACTAAAAAAAGGTACCCCAGACTCCTTGGCTTTTTGCCACTTTTCGGCATGTTGCTGCTGGGAGGTTGCAAATGGACACTACTGGATCCGGTGGGGCAGGTCGGGGTCGAAGAACGTAATCTGATCATCACTGCAACATTGCTGATGCTTCTGGTCGTAGTGCCGGTCATCATTATGACCCTGGTTTTCGCATGGAAATACCGTGCGTCGAACACCAGCGCTACCTACACACCGAAGTGGTCGCACTCCACCAAGATCGAAGTTGTGATCTGGACCGTGCCGATTTTGATCATCATCGCCCTGGGCGTGATCACCTACAAATCGACCCACGCGCTGGACCCGTATCGTCCGCTCGAATCTGACGTCAAGCCGATTACCATCGAAGTGGTGGCAATGGACTGGAAGTGGATGTTCATCTACCCGGAACAGGGTATCGCCACCGTCAACAAGATCGTGTTCCCGGCCAATACCCCGGTCAATTTCCGTATCACCTCTGACACGGTCATGAACTCGTTCTTCATTCCGGGCCTGGGCGGTCAGATCTACGCCATGGCCGGTATGACGACCAAGTTGCATCTGATTGCCAACCGCAACGCTGAAATGGAAGGCATCTCTGCCAACTACAGCGGCGCTGGTTTCACCGGCATGAAATTCAAAGCGATCGCGACTACTCAGGCTGACTTTGATGCCTGGGTCAGTGAAGTCAAAGCATCACCTAAACAGCTTGACCAAGCTGAATACGAAGCCTTGAGCAAACCAAGCCAGAACAACCCGGTTGAGCTGTTCTCCTCGTACACACCGAACCTGTTTCAGAAAATCGTCGACAAGTACGAAGGTATGACGCCAGGCAAGCCGGTCAAGCACGAGAAGAAAGAAGTAGCCGTGATCGATGGCGTGGACACAAGTTCGCATTCAGCTGCCGGGGCAGAGGAGTAAACGATGTTTGGTAAATTAAGTTGGGAAGCGGTCCCGTTCCACGAGCCGATTGTCATGGTCACCATTGCCATGATCGCGCTCGGTGGTCTGGCGCTGTTTGCGGGAATCACCTACTTCAAGAAGTGGACTTACCTGTGGACCGAATGGCTAACGTCAGTCGACCACAAGAAAATCGGCGTGATGTACATCATCGTTGCCATGATCATGCTGCTGCGCGGCTTTGCCGATGCCGTCATGATGCGTACCCAGCTGGCCATGGCCACCGAGGGTTCACCTGGCTACCTGCCACCTGAACACTATGACCAGATCTTCACCGCTCACGGTGTGATCATGATCATCTTCATGGCGATGCCATTCTTCACCGGCCTGATGAACCTTGCAGTGCCGCTGCAGATCGGCGCCCGTGACGTGGCCTACCCGTTCCTGAACTCCCTGAGCTTCTGGCTGCTGGTGTCCGGCGTTGTACTGATCAACCTGTCCCTGGGCGTCGGCGAATTCGCCAAGACCGGCTGGGTTGCTTATCCGCCGCTGTCGGGCTTGCAGTACAGCCCTGGCGTGGGGATGGACTACTACATCTGGGCACTCCAGCTATCGGGGCTAGGTACGACGTTAACCGGGGTTAACTTCCTGGCGACCGTACTGAAAATGCGTGCTCCTGGCATGAAGCTGATGGACATGCCGATCTTCACCTGGACCTGCACCTGGGCAAACGTTCTGATCGTGGCTTCGTTCCCGATCCTGACCGCTACCCTGGCGCTGCTGACACTTGACCGCTACATGGATTTCCACATTTTCACCAATGAACTTGGTGGCAATCCAATGATGTACGTCAACCTGTTCTGGGCGTGGGGTCACCCTGAGGTATACATCCTCATTCTGCCGGCGTTCGGTATCTTCTCCGAAGTTATCTCCACGTTCACCGGCAAGCGTCTGTTCGGTCACCACTCGATGGTCTACGCCTCCGGCGCGATCTCGGTACTGGGCTTCATGGTTTGGCTGCACCACTTCTTCACCATGGGTTCGGGTGCAAGCGTCAACGCCTTCTTCGGTCTGGCGACGATGCTGATTTCGATCCCGACAGGGGTCAAGCTATTCAACTGGCTGTTCACCATCTACCAGGGCCGTCTGCGCTTCACCAGCCAGGTTCTGTGGACCCTGGGCTTTATGGTGACCTTCGCTATCGGCGGCATGACCGGCGTACTGCTGGCCATCCCGGGTGCTGACTTCGTACTGCACAACAGCCTGTTCGTAATTGCTCACTTCCATAACGTGATCATCGGCGGCGCGGTATTCGGTTACATCGCAGGCTTCAGCTTCTACTTCCCTAAAGCGTTCGGCTTCAAACTGAACGAGAAGTGGGGCAAGGCAGCGTTCTGGTTCTGGTGCGTCGGCTTCTTCGTAGCCTTCATGCCGCTCTACGCGCTGGGCTTCATGGGCATGACCCGTCGTCTGAACGCCAGCACCAACCCTGAGTGGGTGCCTTACCTGTACGTTGCCCTGTTCGGCGCAGCACTGATTGCTATCGGTATTGCCTGCCAGCTGATCCAGCTGTACGTCAGCGTGCGTGACCGCAAGCTGCCAGAGAACGCCTGCGAGCACGGCGATCCGTGGAATGGCCACACCCTGGAATGGTCGACTTCGTCGCCACCTCCGTTCTACAACTTCGCTGTAGTGCCACGAGTCGACACCATCGACGCGTTCACCGAAGCCAAGGAAAACGGTACTGCGTACAAGGCCCCGGCCAAGTACTCGCCGATCCACATGCCTAACAACACCGCAACCGGTGTGTACATGGGTGCTTTGCTGACCGTGTTCGGTTTCGCAATGATCTGGCACATCTGGTGGTTGGCTATCGTGGGTCTGGTCGGCACTGTCGTGGTCTTCGTTGCCCACGCTGCCCGTGATGACCAAGGCTACATGGTGCCGGTTGAGACCATCGAGCGTATCGAGGCTGAGCAGCACAAGCGTCTGGTAGCCGCAAAAGCAATCCCGGCTTCCCGTGTTGAAACCAAGTTGGAACAGGCTTAAACCATGTCGAACTTAGCGACCACTGCTGGACACGCTCATGGTCACGACCATGAGCACGAGGAACACCACGACGCGGGCGAGACAACCATATTTGGTTTCTGGCTCTACCTGATGACCGACTGCATTTTGTTCGCGTCGATCTTCGCGGTATATGCAGTTCTGGTTAACAACGTAGCGGGTGGCCCGTCGGGCCACGACATCTTCGAGCTGCCATACGTACTGGGTGAAACCGCCCTGTTGCTGTTCAGCTCGATCACCTACGGCTTCGCCATGCTGGCGTTGTTCAAGGGCAAAAAGCAGCAAGTGCTGTTCTGGCTGGGCATGACCTTCCTGCTCGGTGCAGGCTTCATCGCCATGGAAATCAACGAGTTCCACCTGTTGATCTCCGAAGGCTACGGCCCTAGCCGTTCGGGCTTCCTGTCCGGGTTCTTCACCCTGGTAGGTACCCACGGTCTGCACGTGACCAGCGGTCTGATCTGGATGGCGATCATGATGTATCAGGTGCAGAAAAATGGCCTGACTTCGACCAACAAGACCCGTCTGAGCTGCCTGAGCCTGTTCTGGCACTTCCTGGACGTGGTCTGGATCTGCGTATTCACCGTTGTTTACCTGATGGGGACTTTGTAATGGCTAACGCACATTCCGACGGCGCCAATCATGGCAGCGTGAAGTCCTATGCAATCGGCTTCATCCTGTCGGTGATCCTGACCGTTATTCCGTTTGGGCTGGTGATGTATCCATCGCTGCCAAAATTCACCACGCTGGCGATCGTACTGTTGTTCGCCGTGGTGCAAGTAGTTGTTCACCTGGTGTACTTCCTGCACCTGGACCGTTCGCCTGCTCAACGCAACAACGTCACGGCGCTGGTATTCGCGGCCCTGGTTATTGTGCTGCTGGTGGGCTTGTCCCTGTGGATCATGTTCAGCATCCACACTGAAATGATGGCGAAGTGAGGTAAGACCCGATGTCCTTTAAGCACTTTATCCAAATCACCAAACCGGGGATCATTTTCGGTAACGTGCTTTCTGTGGCAGGCGGGTTTTTCCTGGCCTCGAAGGGGCATTTCGATCTTGCCCTCTTCCTGGCCGCGGTAATCGGCACCTCCCTGGTGGTAGCGTCCGGTTGTGTGTTCAACAACTGCATCGACCGCGACATTGACATCAAGATGGACCGCACCAAGAACCGCGTACTGGTCCAGGGTCTGATCTCCCTCAAGGTGGCACTGGTGTACGCCACCTTGCTGGGGGTCGCCGGCCTTGCCCTGCTGTATCGCGTAGCCAACCCGCTGGCGGCTCTGTTCGCAGCGATCGGCTTTGTGATCTACGTCGGTTTGTACAGCCTGTACTTCAAGCGCAAGTCGGTTCACGGCACGCTGATTGGCAGTCTGTCGGGTGCGATGCCACCGGTTATCGGCTACGTCGCAGTGAGCAACAGCTTCGACATGGCCGCACTGACCCTGCTGGTGATGTTCAGCCTGTGGCAGATGCCGCATTCCTACGCCATTGCGATCTTCCGCTTCAACGATTACCTGGCTGCATCGATTCCGGTGTTGCCAGTGAAGCGCGGGATCAAAGTTGCCAAGAAGCACATCCTGCTCTACATCCTCGCGTTCCTGATCGCGACCCTGATGCTCACCCTCGGCGGATACGCCGGCATGAGCTACATGGCCGTGGCTGCTGCGATGGGCATGTACTGGCTGTACATGGCGTGGACGGGCTACAAGGCCGTCGACGACAAGGTCTGGGCACGCAAGCTGTTCGTGTTCTCGATCTTCACCATTACCGCACTGAGCGTCATGATGTCCCTGGATTTCAAAGCGCCCGCCGAGTTGCTGCTGACTTACGCGCACTAAGATAGCCAGACTGAAAAACCCCCGCCTTCGAGAGGAGCGCGGGGGTTTTTTTATGCGTGCAAATGATCTGCGTGAAATTCGTTGTGGTGGCTATGCAGTTTCTGAGTGAGGTGTTTAATAATAGTCGGTAGCAAGTAGTTTGCTGTGTTATGCGCTAATTAGGAATAATCCTACTTCGCCAAGTAATTTATCCTGTGTTTTGTAATGTCAGCGGCATGTATTAATTGCGGCGCTTAGATTTACTGATAAGCCAAATTTAGATATTTACTTATGAGGGTGAGCGTCATGTTTAAACTTCCAGTGCGGATTGGCTTGATTGCATTGTCTGTGATGAGTTTTTCTGCAGTTGCAGCTCCGTTAAAAGAGATCCCCTTTCAATTGTCCTGCAAGCCTTCCTCAGGCAAGTTTCTGGGCGAAGTGAGAGGTCATTACTACATGGGCGCTGGTGGGCCTGAAAGTATTTATGCAATGGACTACAAGATCACAAAGCTCAATGGTCAGAGTGGCGGTAATAAAGCCAATTTGAAAATGGGGCATAGCAAGGTGCCCATGCTGGGTTGGGAAAATCAAATCAAATCCAACGATGACTTGAAGCAGGACGGTCAGTGGCATCAGTTGTCCAAGATTTTGGCCAAATACTTTAATGGTCGGGACAACATAGAAGTCGGGTTCGAGTTTGTATTCGACAAATCCGGTGCGGACCCTAGCTGTAATGTGTACAAGGTTTTGAATCCTTAAGTATCTGGACTTACACCTGCACACAGGCATTGCAGTGTAATGCCTGTGTGCTTTTAGTTCTGTGCGCAGACCGGGTGTGTTTTACGGTTGCCTGTGTGGATGAACAGATGAAAGTTATCGGTGAGGGCTATTTATGGGGGTGATACTCAACCCTTGCATCTCTTTAAAAGGCATCGGTAAAAGTTATGTTCATGATGGGCAACCAAGTCGCGTTATAAGTGGCATTGATTTCAGTGTCGATGTTGGAGATGCCTGTGCCGTCGTCGGGGCATCCGGGTCCGGTAAAAGTACGTTGTTGAATATTATCGGCCTGCTGGATTTTGCCGATGAGGGTGAATACCTGTTTATGGGACGCCCGGTCACACAAGCACAGAGTGACGAACTGGCAAGCCTTCGGAAGATGAACATTGGTTTTATCTTTCAGAACTTCAATCTGATCCCCCGTTTGAACGTGATCGAAAATGTAGCCTTGGCGCTTCGATATCGCTGGTTCGACCGCGCACGCTCTTTGGAGCAGGCGATGGTGATGTTGCAACGCGTCGGGATGGCGCATCGTGCTTGCTACAAGCCTGCAGATTTGTCCGGAGGGCAAAAGCAGCGCGTGGCGATTGCCCGGGCCCTGGTAGGGCAACCCACCTTGATCTTGGCCGATGAGCCAACCGGCAGCCTGGATGGCCAGACGGCCAGCGAAATTCTTGAACTGCTGTTGTCGATCCAGAAAGAACAGGGCGTCACGTTATTGATCGTCACCCATGACCCCTTGGTTGCGCGCCTCATGCGCCGACAAGTCAGGGTACACAGCGGCCGGGTTGAAGAGGTTGGCCAGTGCGACCTTTGATCTCCTTGATCGCCCCCTCACTGGTTAACGCGGCCGGGGACGCAATTGACAGCTTTCGTACTCTGGGCAAGCGCTCGACGCTGGCGTTGCTGGGCATCGTCATAGGCAGTGCTTCGATTATCGCGGTCATCAATATTGGGCATAACGCCCGGGAGGATGTGGCCAAGGTCTTCCATGACATGGGCGTCGATACAATGGCGGTCAGATTGCAAGTCAAACAGGGGGGGCAAGCCTCACCTTTGTCCATTGAGGCTGAAACCATCAAGGGGCTGGGATTTGAGGGGCTGCTGATCGCCCCCACCGCCATGTCTGTTGCCCAGGCCGGATTCAATCGTCAGAGCAGCGATATCCGCCTTGTCGGCACCGAACCTGTTCTGCTTGACGTGATGAAGCTGTCGTTGGCGCACGGACGCTTTTTGCACCCCTTTGATCAGGACGAGAATGTGGTGGTACTCGGCCATGAAGTCGCGGCATCACTGAGCCGCAGTGGGGCCATGATCCAGACCGGTGACTGGCTCAAGATCAACCACTATCTGTTCAAGGTGATCGGGGTGCTGCAACCGCGAACCGAATCACTGATCAGCCCGGTCTACGCCAACCTGTCGGTATTTGTGCCCCTGCAGGGCATGGCTCGTGTGTCGGGTAACGCGAGGATCGATGACCTGGTTGTTCGCTTCCCCCTCTACAACACGAGTGAACGCGTAGCGTCGAGGTTGCGCGAAGTATTGGCCCGTGCCTTCAAGTCCCGCACCGTTGAGGTGGTGACTCCGCTGCAAATGATCGAGGGCATGAACCGGCAAACCCGTACTTTCCATAGCCTCTTGCTGGCCTTGGGCGTTATCACCCTGGTCGGTGGCGGTGTGGCGGTGATGAATGTCATGTACATGAATGTTTCTGAACGCCGTACGGAGATCGGGCTGCGCCTGGCCATTGGCGCCCGCCGCCAGGACATCCGCAATCTGTTTCTGATCGAAGCCGTGACGCTCAGTTTTTTTGGGGCTGTGCTGGGTGCAGGCCTGGGCATGGCGCTGGCTTACCTCTATGCCCGATTCTCGGATTGGGCGTTTACCCTGGCCGTGAACGCTATCCCTTTGGGGATCACCAGTACTGTTCTGGTGGGCGTGTTCTTTGGTTTGAAACCTGCCATCACGGCTTCTCGCCTGACCCCGGTGGAGGCCCTGCGTGAATATTAAAACAGCGGTGATGCTAGGTGCTGCATGTGCGATTTCCATTCCGTCATCGCTGACGCTTGCACAGGCAGGCGTCCCGCACAGTGAGGCGCAAGGCGCAGTCTTGAAGAGCCAGCATTCAATCGATCTGTCCTTGGCCGAAGCCGTCGCGCTGGGGCTGCGGCGCAACTACAGCATCCGCAGCCTCAAGCTCCAGCGCGTGCGGGAAAAGTTTGAGTTGCGGGTGGTGGACAACATGTTCAACCCCAAACTCAAGCTCACGGGGACTTATACGTTTGCGAGGGGCAGCAGCGATCGTAGCCGCGCTTCGGACCTTACGCCTTCGGTGAGTGTGCAGGGGGAGTACGGGACCAGTCTGGATCTGAGCTGGAACCAGCAACTCAATGCCACGAAGAACTCAGGTGATCTGAGCCGTGAGGGCCTGGGGCTGACATTGACCCAGCCGTTGCTAAGGGGGGCAGGCAAAGAGGTCACGACGGCGCCCCTGCGCCTGGCCAAATTGACCGAGCAAGTCAACCAGCTGAATGTGCAGGCGAGTGTGTCGCAAACCATTTACGAGATCATCGCGGCCTATCGCACGCTGATGAAATCCCAAAACCAGGTGACCCTTGCCACGGAGGCACTCAAACGGGCCGTAGCATTACTTGAGGTCAACCAGTTGCTGATCGTTGCAGGGCGAGTGGCGCAATTTGACGTGATTCAGATCGAGGCGGATATCGCGACCCAGGAATTGGCCGTAGAAGAGGCGAAAAATCAGCTGCAGGCCAGTCGATTGCAACTGCTCAAGTTGCTGGCCCTCGACCTGGCGACCCCCGTGCTGGCCAGTGACACTCTGCACGTGACCCCGCTTGAGATTGACCAGGGGACAGCGTTGCAGATGGCGCAGGCCAAGCAGCCGCAATACCTGGCAACATTGCTACAAAGCGAGCAGGCGGCCATCAACCTGTTGGTCGCGCAAGACCGCGCTCGGTGGGATGTATCGTGGGTGGCGGGGGTCAATCAGCAGCGGGACCAGCACAGCATCAATGGCTCCAGTCGGGCGTGGGACAGTTACACCGGTCTGAAACTGGAGATCCCCATTGGCGACATGAGCATCCGACAAGGCCAGGTCAACGCCCGGAGCATGCTGGAGCAACAGCAGTTGCTCCAGGAAGAGGCGCGCATTGATTTGCAGCGCCAGATCACCGATGCGGTTCGCGGCCTGAACACCCTGTGGCGTCAGCTTGGAATTTCGCAGCGGGTCATGGATCTGTCCAGGCGCAAGCTGGCCATCGAGCACGACAAGCTGAACGCCGGCCGATCCAGCAACTTTCAAATCATCAGTTTTGAAGCCGACCTGCGTGCGGCTGAAGATGCCGATTTGAGTGCGCAGATTTCATATCTGGACGCCCGAGCCCAGCTTGATCTGCTGCTGGGTGTCATGCTGGAAAACTGGGAGATTTCACTTGAGCGTTTTTGATCCCGTCAAGGCCATGACCGCTCGCAGTAAATGTCTGGCCGCAGGAGGGCTGGTGCTGGCCTTGGTGTTGCTGACAGGCCTGCCCCGTACGCCGGACGAAGCGGTTGACTGGGTGGCTGTGCGCAGCCAGAAACTGGAACATGAAATCGGCCTGGTCGGCAAAATCGAGCCGCTTGAGACCGTCATTGTCAGTGCGCCTTTTGAGGGGGTTGTGTCCGCCAATGACTTGAGCCCGGGCATGCCGGTAGAAAAGGGCCAGGCTTTGCTCGCGCTCGATACGGCCCTTCTTGAAATCAAGGTCAGGGACGCCTTGGCCAGCAAGTTGAAAGCGCAGCAGGTAGTTGAAACCTATCGCACCTGGGCAACGGGCCAGGAAGCGATGCAAGCACGGCAGATGCTCAGGCTGGCAGAACTGTCCATGCAGACTCTTGACCTTGAGTTATCTCAGGTCGAAGCGTTGTATCAAAAAGGTATTGTTGCGCGTAACGAACTCGATGCCTTGAAGCAGCAACGCCAGTTGCAATCCCTGGAACTGGCGTCTACACGGGCGCAGCTCAAGTATGTGCTGGCTTCGGGCAAGAGAGAGGCCCGCACCATTGCCGAGATGGAATATCAGAATGCATCAATCGTTCACCAACAGCTCAGTGCCTTGCTGGAGCACAAGACGCTTGCGGCTCCGTTTTCGGGGGTTGTGTTGTCAATGGGGGGGCCGCAGCCGGCAGGAGGGGAAGTGAGCGCGCTGCATAAGGGCGTGCTTGTTGCCAAGGGCCAGCAACTGATGAAACTGGCTGATATGGGTGGGCTCAAGGTTGTCGCTCAGGTTTCGGAGGCAGACGTGAACACGTTCTCCCTGAAGCAGAAGGTCGCTTTGTCCGCAGGAGGCTTTTCGGGGCTTCAGCTAAGCGGTCAGGTGAGTGCTATCAGTCAGATCGCCACACCGGATGAAAGTGTCGAGAGTGCGGCGACATTCCCGATCACCATCACCGTGAATGCCCCCGAGAACGGGGACTTCAAGAACGTCCGGTTGGGCATGAGTGTCCACATGACCATCGTGACATACCGCAACGAGAACAGTTTCATCATCCCCCACGCAGCCGTGGAACAGGCCGGTGATGCCATGTTCGTGGAGCACCGTGAAAACCTGGGCGCGCCAGTGGTGCGGCGGGAGGTCACGATTGGCCAATCCACTGCCCAGGGGGTTGAGGTGTTCGGGCTGAACTCCGGGTTTGTGAGTGTGAGAAGCCTGTGAGAACACAGCGCTTCACACGGCCCCTTTTGGGAGCGGGCTTGCTCGCGATGGCATCACTCGGAATCTGACGTCGCAGGGGGCTTGAGTCCGGCTTTCCAGGGCGAGTACTCGATTCTATGGAATGCGCTGCCTATCCCTCTGGCGTTCGCTTCAAAGCCCGGCATGGTGCTCAGGTTCATTTGCTTGCAGCGCTGGACCAGGCTGGCAAGCAAGGTATCGTCCTGCTTGAACTCAGCGGGACGCAGGGCATGGGGATCCAGACTGGCCGCACATTCAAGCACCTTGCCTGTGCTGTCGCTCATCATCATGAGCGTGGCGACACCGATGCTGTCGATGGGCAGCGGGGCAAGCAAGTGCTTGAACAGAAAGTTATTTTGCGCCTTGTCCAGCAACGCTGCCGCACGTTGTTCGCGGTCTTCGGCACTGAGCCCGGTGAGGGGATAAACCGCGACCGGAGCGACGACTTTAGCCGTCCTGGTCCTGGTACTGATCAGTGATGAAGGCAACTCGGGGAACACCGCGGTCCAGCAGATTGACACCAGATCGGTCGCCAGTGTGCGGTTGTAGGGGTAGATCCGGTTATCCAGTTTCGTGTTGGGTTGAGTGTCGCAACCGATGATGCGGTTCTTGTCGTCAACGGTCATTACCAGGTTGAAGCTGCCATTGCGGCCCTGGGCGTTAGCCAGATCAGCCTCTCGGGCAAGCACCTTGCTGATCAGCTTTTCATAAACCCCGCGTTGCAGGGCCTGCTCCTTTTCCTGGGCTGGGGTGAGCCTGGACGGTTTGTCCGGGGTGCGGGTGCTGGATTGGCAGCCGGCCACCAGCAGGGCGGCAAGGACGAGGGGGAATGAGGGTTTTAACATGACGATCCTTGTGCGAGAGGCAGGCCGGGTAGAGTCCTTGCCGACTTTTAAACGGCGGGCAGTTTATCGCATTCAAGGAGCTTGTTGCAGTTGTGTTTTATTCGCGTTAGAGGCAAGTGCTGCACTTTCCTGCGCAGCGCTGCAGCCCCTTGCTTCACCCTTACGGATGCCAGCCCAACTGACTTGAAACCTGCTGCGAAGCCACCATCAGCTGTTTCACATAGTCCTGTTTCAGTTCTTCGCGAAAGCGAAAGCACGGGAACGACACGCTCATGCCGCCAATCACATGGCCGAAACGGTCGCGGATGGGGGCTGCTAGACAACGCATGTTGTCTTCGAATTCTTCATGGTCTTCGCCATAACCCTGCTCGCGAACCAGCGCCAGTTCCTGCAGGTAGGCGTCGATGCTGGTGAGGGTGTTGGCGGTGCGTCGCTCGAAGCTTTCTTCACGCAGGAGCGCAAGCAGTTCGTCTTCTTCCAGCCAGGCCAGCAGTACCTTGCCGATGCCGGTGCAGTACAACGGCGCCCGGCGCCCGATGCGCGAGTACATGCGCAAGTTGTATTTGGAGTCGATCTTGTGCACGTAGACGATGCTGCCTTCGTCGAGGATGCCCAGGTGCACGGTCTCGCCAGTCAGTTCGTTGATGCGGCGCATGCCAGGTTCGGCTTCACGCACGATATCCAGATGGGGCAGGGCCTGGGCCCCCAGCTCGAACAGCCGCACGCTCAGGCGGTAGCGGTCTTCCGCATCCTGAACCACATAACCACGCGCCTTGAGTGACTGCAAAAAGCGATAGACCGTGCTCTTTGACATGTCCAGCTTCTGTGCAATTTCGGAAACGCCACTCTCTTCCGGGTGTTCGGCCAGGGCTTCAAGCACAGCCATGGTCCGGCCGACGGCAGAGACGAGATCGTTGTTCTGGGTGGTGCTGTTGTCCATGAAGGCTCCAACGCAATTTAAAAAAACAAGGATATACCGTAGAGAATCGAAACGCTGTTTCATTTTTCTTGACGGTGTTCGGATTTTGATTAAACTCGGCCTCAAGCGAAAAAATGAAACGCCGTTCCAAAAATAATAATCAGCTCGACGCACTGTCACCCTCCGGTGCCTGTGTCGACGCAAAGCGACCCATAAAAACAAGGCGCGCAGAGATGACGGTAACCCTCGGGCATTGCCCACAGGCCAATTTGACCCAGCCCCTGCGGGTGGCACTGGTGGGCGAGTGCATGATTGAGATGCGCGGCCAGCCGGGTGCCGTGTTCAGCCAGACCTTCGGTGGCGATACGCTCAATGCGGCGGTGTACTTGTCCCGCCTGGGCGCCGGTAACGGAATTGTTGCCGACTATGTAACCGCCATTGGCGCGGACGCTTTCAGCACGGCCATGCGTCAGTTGTGGCGCGATGAAGGTGTCGGCGATCAGCATGTGCGGGTGATCAAGGATGCGCTGCCGGGCCTGTACTTCATTCAGACCGATGACCAGGGTGAACGCCGTTTTGCCTACTGGCGTGGCGAAGCCGCCGCCCGGCGGGTTTTCGACGGGCCTGAGGCGGATGCCGTTCTGCGTGCTCTGGCCGATTACGACTATGTCTACCTGAGCGGCATCAGCCTGGCGATCCTTACCCCCGGCGGCCGCGAACGCCTGATGCTGGCCCTGCGTCTGGCCCGCGAGAGCGGCACGCGCATCGTCTTCGACAACAATTACCGCCCCCATTTATGGTCCGATGCGCCTTCAGCGCGCCAGGCATACAGCGACATGCTGCGCCTGACCGATCTGGCCCTGATCACCTGGGAAGATGACGCCGCGTTGTTCGGTTATGCCGATCACGAGGCCTTGTTTCGCGCTTATGCCCAGTTTGGGGTGGGCGAAGTGGCACTCAAGCGTGGTCCGGATTCGTGCTTGATCCAGTGCGCCGCCGGCCGTTACGAGGTGCCCGCCGAGAAGGTGCAGCGAATCGTTGATACCACGGCGGCAGGCGACTCATTCAGTGCGGCTTACCTTGCCTGCCGCTTGCAAGGCGGTACGCCACAACTGGCCGCGCGCTGGGGGCACCAACTGGCGGCGGAGGTGGTGCAGCACCCCGGCGCACTGATCCCGGCAGGCGCCATGCCGAACCTGCACATGCCTGTCTTTTCTTCTGTCGCCGAGGCCTGAACCCATGAAGATTGTTGAAGCGCGCGTGATTGTTACCTGCCCGGGTCGCAACCTGATCACCCTGAAAATTGTCACCGATTCCGGGGTCTACGGCATCGGCGATGCCACCCTCAATGGCCGCGAAATGGCAGTCGTTGCCTACCTCGAAGAACACGTGCTGCCTGCGCTGATCGGGCGGGATGCCCAACGCATCGAAGATATCTGGCAATACCTGTATCGCGGTGCCTACTGGCGCCGTGGCCCGGTCACCATGACCGCGATTGCCGCTGTCGACGTGGCGCTGTGGGATATCAAGGCCAAGGCCGCCAATATGCCCCTGTACCAGTTGCTTGGCGGCAAGAGCCGCGAGCGGGTCATGGTGTACGGGCATGCCACCGGCAAGGACATCGAAGGTTGCCTGGACGAAGTCGCCCGTCATGTTGAACTGGGCTACAAGGCGGTGCGTGTGCAATGCGGTATACCCGGCATTGCCACCACCTATGGCGTAGCCAAGCGCAGCGGCGAACGCTATGAACCAGCCGACAGCGACCTGCCAGCAGAGCATGTGTGGGACACCGCCAAATACCTCAACCATGTGCCCAAGCTGTTTGCCGCCGTGCGCGAGCGCTTTGGTGACGACCTGCACATCCTGCATGACGTCCACCATCGCCTCACGCCGATTGAAGCGGGGCGCTTGGGCAAGGCGGTGGAGCCGTTCAATCTGTTCTGGCTCGAAGACTGTACGCCGGCCGAGAACCAGGAAGCCTTCCGTTTGATCCGCCAGCACACCACCACACCGCTGGCGGTGGGCGAGGTGTTCAACTCGATCCACGACTGCCGCGAGCTGATTCAGGAGCAGTTGATCGACTATATCCGCGCCACCCTGGTGCACGCGGGTGGCATCACTCATGTACGGCGGATCGCTGATTTTGCCGCGCTGTATCAGGTGCGTACCGGCTTTCATGGCGCCACCGACCTGTCGCCGGTGACCATGGGCGCGGCGCTGCATTTCGATACCTGGGTGCCCAATTTCGGCATCCAGGAGCACATGCCTCACGACCCGCTGACCGATGAAGTCTTCCCCCATGCCTATCGCTTTGAGGACGGTCATTTCACGCCAGGTGAAACACCGGGCCATGGCGTCGACATCAACGAAGAACTGGCTGCCAGATACCCCTACAAACGCGCCAGCCTGCCGGTCAATCGTCTGGAAGACGGCACGCTCTGGCACTGGTAATACCGCTTAAAAGCTTATTGCTCGACTGTTTAATAACTATAAAAAACGGGGCGTCATGCCCTGGCAGGAGTTACCCGATGAAAGCGTTTCAAGTAAGAGCTCCCTTTGAGTTCGGCCTGGCCCAGGTCGACGCCCCGCAACTGGCGCGCAATGAGGTCAAGGTCGATGTGGCCTATGCCGGTATCTGCGGCTCTGACCTGCATATCATCCACGGCCAGAACGCTTTTGTGCGCTTCCCGCGGGTAACCGGCCATGAGTTCTCCGGAGTGGTCAGCGACGTGGGTGCGGATGTGGCCCAGATCAAGGTCGGTGATCGCGTGTGCATCGACCCGGTGATCAGCTGCGGCACCTGCTACCCCTGCCGGATCAATCGCCCCAACGTCTGTACCAAGCTGCAAGTGATCGGCGTACACCGTGACGGCGGTTTCAGTGAGCAGGTCTGCGTGCCGGCGAGCAATGTTCATCGCTTGCCGGACGGCATGTCACTCAGCCATGCGGCTTTAGTGGAGCCGTACTCCATCGCCCTTAACGTGCTTGACCGTATGCAGCCGCAGCCGGGTGACAGCCTGCTGATTTACGGCGCTGGTGTGATCGGCCTGACCCTGGTGCAAATGGCGCGGGCACTGGGCCTGACCGACATCACCGTGACCGATGTGATTGACGAACGCCTTGAAACCGCCCGTGCCTTTGGGGCCAGCCGCACCCTGAACGGCAAGGACGTGGACGTCGAAGCGACGATGCGCGAATTGACCGCTGGCGAAGGTGTGCCGCTGATTGTCGACGCCGCTTGCATTCCCGCATTGATGCCGCAAATGGTGCGCATTGCCTCAGCGGCGGGGCGTATCGGGCTGCTGGGGTTCAGCACCACGCCAACCGATCTGGTGCAGTTGGAAATGATCAAGAAAGAATTGACCCTGGTGGGTTCGCGGCTGAACAACCGCAAGTTCGCCCGGGTGATCGAGTTGATCGCCAGCGGCAAATTGCAGGTTCAGGAAATGATCAGCCACCGCATCCATTTCGATGAAATGCCGCAGGCGATTGCCTTGATCGAGAACCATCCCGAGCAGACGCGCAAGGTGCTGGTGCAACTCAACCCCAAGGAGATCTTGTAGCAGTTGCCGCAGGCTAAGTCCGATCGCGCAGCCATCGTAAACCCGGCGTTTCAGGTTTGCCTGGCACACCGAAGAACCTGACCTTACGACAGCTTCGCTGCCGGACGCAGTCTTCGGCAACTGCTACGAGTTTTGCGTACCGCACACAGTTTCACGTGCTCCCAGCGAGCACCCTCACCGAATAAAACAACAAGCGGGAGGTTCCAATGTTTGGTCAAGGTCGTACCTTAGTCATCATCATGCTGTTCCTGGCAGGCGTCATTAACTACCTGGATCGCTCGGCATTGTCCGTCGCCGCCCCCTTCATCCAGAAAGACTACGGTCTGACCACGGGTGAGATGGGCATGATCTTCAGTAGTTTCTTTGTCGGTTATGCGGCATTCAACTTTATCGGCGGCTGGGCGGCCGACCGCTACGGCGCAAAAACCACGCTGCTGCTGGCCATGGTGCTGTGGTCGCTGTTCAGTGGCCTTACGGTGCTGACCGTGGGCTTTATGTCGCTGGTGTTTATCCGCATCCTGTTCGGCATGGGTGAAGGCCCGCTCAGCGTGACCACCAGCAAGATGGTCAACAACTGGTACACCCCCAAGCAGCGGGCGCGGGCACTAGGCTCGTCCATGTCCGGTACCCCTTTGGGTGGTGCGATTTCCGGGCCGGTAGTGGGCTTTATCGCCATCAGCTACGGCTGGAAAGTGTCGTTTATCATCATCATGCTGATTGGTCTGGTATGGGCCGCGGTCTGGTACAAGTTCGTCAAGGACAAGCCAACCGGCAAAATCGCTGAAGAGATCGCTCAGGGCGAAGGCCAGAGCGAGTTGGCGGCCCAGCCGGTTCATCCATTGCGCTACTACCTCAAGCAACCGACAGTACTGTTCACTTCGCTGGCGTTCTTCTCGTACAACTACACGCTGTTTTTCTTCCTCACCTGGTTCCCCAGCTACCTGACCATGGCTCACGGCCTTAACGTCAAGGAGATGAGTATCGCCACGGTTATTCCTTGGGTACTGGGCTTCCTTGGCCTGGCGTTGGGCGGCTTTATCTCCGACTTCGTGTTCAAGAAAACCGGGCGCATGATGTTTTCGCGCAAGGTAGTGCTGGTGACCTGTCTGTTGGCGTGTGCCGTGTGCATCGGCTTTGCCGGGATCGTCAAAACCCTGTATCCGGCGGTCGCTCTGGTGGCGCTGGCGGTGTTCTTCCTGTACCTCACCGGTGCCATTTACTGGGCAATCATCCAGGACACGGTGCCTGCCGCCCGCGTCGGTGGTGTCAGCGGCTTCATGCACTTCCTGGCCAATACCTCGGGCATCATCGGCCCGACCCTGACCGGTTTTCTGGTGCAGTTCACCGGCTCGTTCACCAGCGCCTTCCTGCTGGCGGGGTTGCTGACCATCATCGGTGCAGTGTGTGTGGCGCGCTATGTCAAACCGCTTCCGGTCATCGATGAAGCCCTGCCGCCAGCAGGCAGCGTCTTGCCTGCTTCGGCGTGAGGAGAAGGTCGATGCCTGTCGTTGAACGAGTACCTTCGGTGGCCACAGCGGCTGATATCGGGATTGTGCACCTGGGCCTGGGGGCGTTTCATCGCGCCCACCAAGCGGTCTATTTGCAGCGCCATCTCAATCGCCACGGTGCAAGCCCGTGGGGGGTGTGCAGTGCCAACTTGCGCTCCAATCGCACGCTGGTGGAGCAACTGCGCGAACAGCAATGCCGCTATACGGTGGCTGAATACCGTGACCGCGAACAGGTGACATTGCGCGATATCAGGGTAATGCGCGAAGCCCTGTATGTCGGTGATGGCGGTGAGGAGCTGCAGCAACTGTTGCAGCGTATGGCCGACCCGCGCACGCGGATTGTCACCCTCACTGTCACCGAAAAAGGCTACTGCCTGAACCCGGCTACGGGGCAGTTGCGCCTGCAGGATCCGGCGATTGTCCATGACCTTGCCCACCCGCAGACACCGCGTACGGCACCGGGAATTGTGCTGGAGGCCTTGCGCCGCCGACATGCGGCAGGCATCCCGGCTTTTACTGTGCTGTGTTGCGACAACATGCCGGATAACGGTCAGCGTACCCGTCAGGCCGTTATGGGGCTGGAGGAGCCAGGCAGCGAGCTGGCACAGTGGATCGAGCAGCAGGTGGCGTTTCCCGGTTGCATGGTCGACCGCATCGTTCCGGCCATGGACGCGCAGGCGTTCAGCGGTCTGCAGCAGCTCGGTTGCCAGGACCCCGCGGCAGTGGTGTGCGAAAGCTTCAGCCAGTGGGTGATCGAGGACCACTTCCCTCAGGGCCGCCCCGACTGGGAAGTGGAGGGCGTGCAGATGGTCGCTGATGTGCGGCCGTTCGAAACCATGAAGCTGCGCATGCTCAACGGCAGTCACTCGTTGCTGGCCTATATCGGCTTGCTTGCGGGGTACGAGACGGTGTTCGATGCGATCAGCGATCCTGATCTGCTGCGGTTTATCCAGTGTTACATGGGCGAGGAAGCAGCGCCGACCCTGTCCATGCCCGTGGGTATTGATACCGCAGGTTACGCCCGTGATCTTTGCGCGAGGTTTGCCAACGACAGCCTGCAACATCGCCTGCGCCAGATCGCCATGGATGGCTCGCAAAAACTGCCGCAGCGGTGGTTGCAAGGCGCGCAGCAGCTGCTTGATGCCGGGCGTGACATTGACTGCATCGCATTGGGGATTGCGGCCTGGATCCACTACTGCACGCAGCCTTTGCCGCATGTCGTTGATGACCCGTTAAACGCCGTTTTCGCCGACTTGGCGGGCAGCCTGGAAGGTGCTCAGCGAGTCGACGGGTTTCTTGATCTGCAGCAGGTATTTGCGGCCGAACTGTCGGCGCGTCCAGCCTTTCGTGATGCGGTTCACCGCGCGTACAGCGCCATTGAACACACCGGCATGGCTGGCCACTTAAAAAACTTTGCAGCACACAACTAACAAGAAGGGAGATAGACATGGAACAGACTTGGCGCTGGTTTGGCCCCCAGGACCCGATTTCGCTGGCAGATGTGCGCCAGACCGGAGCGACCGGTATTGTCACTGCATTGCACGACATCCCCAATGGTCAGGTATGGCCAGTGGCAGCGATTGCCGCACGCAAGCAAATGATTGAAGACGCCGGCCTGACCTGGTCGGTGGTGGAAAGCATTCCGGTGCATGAGGACATCAAGCGCGGTTGTGGCCGTCGTGACGAGTACATCGCCAACTACCAGCAGAGCGTGCGCAATCTGGCGAGCTGCGGCATCGATATTGTCTGCTACAACTTTATGCCCGTGCTGGACTGGACCCGTACCGACCTGGCCTGGGAGATGGAAGATGGCGGCTGGGCGCTGCGTTTCGACCAGACCGCCTTTGCCGCTTTCGACCTGTTTATCCTCCAGCGCCCGGGAGCACAGGCCGAGTACAGCACTGAAGATATCCAGCAAGCCCAGGCCTATTTCGACGCACTCACCCCCGAGCAGAGCGAGAAGCTGGTCAACACCCTGATTGCAGGCCTTCCGGGTGCCGAAGAGCATTACACCCTGGAAGATTTCCGCGCCTTACTGCGCACCTACGCCGATATTGACGAAGCGAAATTGCGCGAGCATCTGGGGCATTTCTTGCGTGAAGTGATCCCGGTCGCGGAAGAGGCGGGAGTGCGCATGGCCATTCACCCGGACGATCCACCGCGGGCGCTGCTGGGCCTGCCGCGTATCCTGTCCACCGCGGCAGACGCGCAATGGCTGCTGGATGCTGCGCCAAGCCCGGCCAACGGTCTGACCTTCTGCACCGGCTCCTATGGCGTGCGTGAAGACAATGATCTGGTGGCGATGGCCAAACAGTTTGCGCCCTTCATTTACTTCACCCACCTGCGCTCGACCCGCCGCGAAGCGGATCCGCGCAGCTTCCACGAAGCTCATCACCTGGGTGGCGATGTGGACATGGTCGGGGTGATTGGTGCGCTGGTTGCTGAGGACCTGCGCCGTGAACGTGAAGGCGGCCCGCGCTTGCCACTACGCCCGGACCACGGCCACCAGTTGCTCGATGACCAGCACCGCAAGAGCAACCCCGGTTATTCGCTGATCGGTCGCCTCAAAGGCCTGGCCGAGATTCGCGGGGTTGAACTGGCGATGCGTCAGCAACTGGCGTAACGCCCTGCGGCCTGCATCACAGACCCTTTAGCCACTGCCTGTGGCAGCGGCTAAAGGGCTGTATCAATAGGCAAAAACCTTGCGGTGCTTTTGCACAAAGTCTTCCCAGCGCACCGGCTGGCGGCCCGTGATTTCGAAGAAGTTGTCAAAGGTCTCGTCGGCCCCGGGAATCTTCCCGGCAGCCATCCGTGCGAAGTTGTCTTTTACGCACGTCATGTAGGCCATTTCGGCTCCGGCTGCGCGCATGTTGTCCAAAAATACGTCCGGTGACTGGGCGTTGTAGCTGAACGGCTGCTCCAGCACCCGGGTCATGATGGCCGCGATATTGCCATAGGATTGCACGTCGTAGCCCAGGCGGTAGGTCTTGCCCCCATGTCTGGCCGGGTTGAGCAGTGCTTGTGCCGCTACTCGGGCAACGTCTTCGCCATCTACCCAACTGAATGGCGTATCACCGGTGTATTGCTCGATGACCCCGGCTTTTACGGCCTGGGTGCCATCGTAGCTGAGCAGGTTTTGCATGAAACACTCGGGCCGCAAGTGGGTGAACGAAAAGCCCGACCATTCAATATAGCGCTCCACGAACTGGTGCCAGGCCCAATGGCCGATGGTGGTGTCGTCACGCCCGCAGGCGCCCAGATGCACCATGTGCTGCACCCCGGCTTGTTTTGCCTGATCGAGAAACGCCTTGCTCTGGCGCAGCATGTCCACGGTATAGCCGGTCACGAGCAGGGCGCGATCGATGCCTTGCAGCGCCGGGGCCAGGGTCTCTTCTTTATCGAAGTCCAGGATCACGGTGCGAATGCCCTGGTCTTCAAAGGGCTTGGCCTTGGCGGGGGAGCGTACTGCCGCGACCAGCGTGATGGTGTCGTCGGCCATGAGGTTGCGCAGGGTGTCGCCGCCGATCTGGCCCGTGGCGCCGGTGATTAAAACGGTGGGTTTGTGCGAGGTCATAAAAAGTGCCTGATGCTTGGGTAAGGGCTTGGTGTCAAGCTTACTGGGGAAGTGCAGGCGTATTTGCGATACATTTTATCGAATGAGATGAACTGAATTCACTAATGGCGGGGCGTGCATGTTTTCTTCCGAGCGCTTGAAGGGTATCGATGTCTTTGTCTGTGTTGCGGATTCAGGCAGTTTTAGGGCGGCTGCCGAGCGCTTGAACCTGACCGCTTCGGCGATCAGCAAGGCCATCGCACGCCTGGAAAACAGGCTTGGGGTACGTGTGTTTCAGCGCTCTACCCGGCGCTTGGCATTGACTGATGCCGGGGCGGCATTCTATCGCACGTGCACCGGGGTGCTGGCCGAGCTGGAAGAAGCCGAGCTGGCCATGCAGGCCGATAATGCCGAGCCGCAAGGCAGGATCCGCATCGACTTGCCTGCAGCCTTTGGGCGGTTGCAGGCGTTGCCGGTCATTTTGCAGTGTGTCCAGAAACATGCCCTGTTGCTGCCGCACATTTCGTTCTCAGACCGCTTTATCGATCCGGTCGAAGAGGGTGTGGATATCGTCGTGCGGGTGGGTGGGCCGGATATTTGGCCTGCTGCGCTGGAACACCGTTTTCTGGGCCGTGAGCGCCATGTGTTCTGTGCCGCGCCAGCTTATCTGAGCATTCACGGCACGCCTTTGACCGACCGCGATCTGGAGCATCACCAGTGTGTGGCCTATGGGCGGGCCGACGGCACGGTCAGCCCCTGGAACTTTGCAGGCAGCCGCCCCGGAGACATAGAGCGCCGGGTGATGCCCGCCAGGTACATCGTAGGAGATGGGGAAGGGCAAGTGATGACGGTGCTGGCGGGGTGCGGCATCGCCCAGTTGCCCACCTGGCTGATCAAGCAGCATTTGGCCGATGGTTCATTGGTCGAAGTGCTGCCCCACCTGGCGAGCGAAGGTTTGGCGATCAATCTGGTGTGGCCAAAAAGCCGTCAGGCATTGCCCAAGGTCCGTGTTTTGCTGGATGCCCTGGCAGCAGGGTTGATGCCGTTGGCGGATTAATGTTCGGGTTGCACTCGCCCTGTGGGAGCGGGCTTGCTCGCGATTGGATCACTGCGGTTTTGCAGTGACAGCGCATCGTCTGCATCGCAGGCAAGCCAGCTCCCGCATGTTTTTATGCGGCCTCACAGCGGCAGCATGCGGTCCTGAATGACCCGCTTCATCACCAGCGTTGAGGTCAGTCGCTGGACGTTGGGCAGCGAGGTCAGGCGCTCGTCGTAAAGCTGCTGAAAGGCTGGCAGATCGGCTGCGACCACATGCAGCAGATAATCCGGGTCGCCGAACAGCCGTTGGGCATCGACGATTTGTGAGGTTTCGATGACCGCCGTTTCAAAGTCAGCAATCGCCTGACGGGTCACTTCACGCAGGGTAACGAACACCATCGCGGAAAAATTCAGGCCCAACTCGCTGGGGGCCAGCAGGGCCCGATAGCCCAGGATCACGCCTGAGTCTTCCAGCGCCCGCACGCGGCGATGGCAGGGCGAGAGGCTAAGGCCAACCCGTTCTGCCAGTTCGGTAACCGAAAGTCGGCCGTCGGCTTGTAGCTGCGCAAGAATCTTTCTGTCTATTCGGTCCACGTGGAAGAACCTTCCCTTGTGATGGCTATAGGTTGGGATAAACGAAAGATAATCCTACCAGCATTTCCTTATTCTTCTTTTACTCGCTGGCGCTTTTAACGCTGGCAGAGGCAGGGGGCTGCGGCGCCTGAAAAACCATCACGATTCCAGCGTAGAAAGGAAATCCCTTTGACTCTCAGCGTCTTGGCCGCTTTTTGGGCGGTGTCATTTTTGTTCATCATTACTCCCGGCGCCGATTGGGCTTACGCCATTTCTGCGGGCATGCGAGGACGGTTGGTGACGCCTGCGGTGGCGGGGATGTTGTCGGGGCATCTGCTGGCCACGGTGATTGTAGCGGCGGGTGTGGGGGGCCTGGTGGCGCGCAATCCGATGATTCTTACCGGGCTGACAGTTGCCGGGGCCGTGTATTTGCTGTGGTTGGGGGTTTGCATGCTCAGAGACCCCGCGACACCTCAGTCGGGGCAGGGGCAGGTATCCGACTCGTGGTCGCGCTGGGCCTGGAAAGGTTTGTGCGTGAGCGGCCTGAACCCCAAGGTGCTGTTGTTGTTTCTTGCCCTTTTGCCGCAATTTACCGACCCGCTGTCGACCTGGCCAATACCCACGCAAATCATTGCCCTGGGTGCATTGCATGCGGTCAGTTGCGCGGTGGTGTATCTCATGGTCGGCTTCAGCGCCCGGGCCGTGTTGCAGACCCGGCCTGCTGCTGCGAAAAACGTCAGCCGGGTGTCCGGCGCGGTGATGGTCCTGATTGCAGTGGTGTTGCTGGCGGAGCAGACCTACAGTTGAGGCTTGGTCAACTACTGAGGATAAGACCGTGGCAACCACCGAAAACAATGGGCAAACAACGCCGGGTGCGGTGATTGAATTCTGGAAGCAGGCAGGGCCAAAGCACTGGTTCGCCAAGGATGAGGCGTTCGATGCTGTATTTCGCGAGACCTTCTACCGGGCTCATTTTCAAGCCGCCAGGCGCGAGCTTGAGCACTGGATGGCGCAGCCCGAAGGCGCGCTGGCCTTGCTGTTGTTGCTGGACCAGTATCCGCGGAATTCATTTCGCGGCACCGCGCACATGTTTGCCACCGACCCGCTGGCACGCTTTTACGCCCGGCACATGATCGATGGCGGCATGGACAAGGCGCTTGAAGCAGACTTGCGGCTGTTCTGTTATTTGCCGTTCGAGCACTCCGAAGACGCTGCCGACCAGCAGCTGTCGTTGCAACTGCATCACAGCCTTGGCCCGCAAGCCAGCGTATGGGCGCAAGAGCACGCCGAGATCATCCGCCAATTCGGGCGCTTTCCCCATCGCAATGATGTGCTTGGGCGCGAGACCACCGGGCAGGAGCGCACGTTTCTGGATGAAGGCGGATTTGCGGGGTAAGAGCAGATTTTGACCGCCAGCAAGGTGTCGGCGCAGCCGTACAGGCATAATTGCCGCCTGAGCCTGAACACCCTCACCTGATGGAGCTGCCGATGAAGTACCCAGCCGTGTTGACCCTGAGCTTCTGTGCCGTTTTTTTGAGTAACGGTGCGATAGCCGCGGGGGATGCTGAAGCGGGGGGCAAGCTGTTCACTAAAACCTGTGGCGGTTGCCACAGCATCGGGCTTAACGCGCGCAATGGTTTTGGCCCGCAGCTTAATGGCGTGATCGGACGTCAGGCGGGCACCAGCGAGGGCTACCTGTACTCCGACGCCATGAAAAATTCAGGCGTGGTGTGGAGCCGGGAAAAACTGGCCGCCTACATAGAAGCCCCGAAAAAAGTGGTGAGCGGCACGCGGATGATCTTCTGGGGCATCAGCGACCAGGAGAAGATCGACAACCTGCTGGCCTATATTGAGTCCGTCCAGGGGCAATTCCATCGGCAAGATCCTCCACATTGATGCCGGGCCGCGATCATCGCTTTTCTGCTGGCTAAAAAAAGGCCAAGGGGCAGCACGAGAGGCTTTCAGCATTTATGTTGATGCGGTGATACCCTCCGGTTTTTTCAGGGAAGGAAGATGAACATGCGCAAGACAGCGTCAGCCCTGGTAGCTGCAATGGGCTTGCTCGTAGCGGGCGGAGCCGGGGCCTGGACCATGAAGGACGGCGTTATCCAGTTCAGTAACGGCGAAGTGTCTTATTGCGACGGCTGGGCACTTGATGCGGCCTCAATCATGTTGAGTCGACAGGAGGGCAGGCCCGTTGATTATGTTTACGATGCCTACCATGAGCCTTCGGACATCACCAGGAAAATGCGCGTGCGATTTTTACGCGAAGCCCAGGCATACCCGGTAGAAGATACAAAAGAAAAACAATGGGCTGCTGCAGAAAAGTTCAGCAACAAGGTGAAGGGGCAGTGTTTCAAGTCTTATATCGAGCGCGTTCCGCAATCTTGAACGCCATACCTGTGGTGGTTGTCACAGCATCGGGGAAAACGCCCGGAACGGTTTTGGCCCGCAACTCAATGGCGTGATCGGGCGGTTGGCGGGCACGAGCGCGGGCTATCAGTATTCTGATGCCATGAAGAACTCCGGCGTGGTGTGGACGCGGGAAAAACTGGCGGCGTATATCGAGGCACCCAAAAAGGTGGTGAGCGGTACACGGATGATCTTCTGGGGGATCAGTGACTCCGAGAAAATCGAGAACCTGCTGGCCTACATTGAGACACTCCAGGGGCAGTGATCACTGCACCTCTTTCAGGTAACCCTTGAGCGTCAGCAGCGCGGGGTGCATCTGTTCCAGGGTTTGGGCCTGTGTGAAATCGCCGGACAGCTTGAGCAGCTCTCGTCCCATGGCCGTATGCGCACCGCCCAGCGCCTCAAGCGCCAGGTTCAGGCATCGCTCGACTTTAAGCTGGATGGCGTCGAAGTTGCCCTTGTTCAGCTCAAAGGCAAAGACGTCCCGCTGGTAGTCGCTCATGGCCGGATCGTCGCGCAAAATCGGGCTGCCACCGTCTGTCTCATGCATCAGTTTGAGAGAGAAAAGGGCGACTGCCTCCAGCGTCAATTCCATAGTCCGGGTCCTTTAGTCAGTTCAGTGTTTGATCAGGGGAGTGTGGGCTGGCGCGATTGTACAGGGCACCACACGAGCCGGGATACACGGCTCCAGACGCAGTTCGGCGCACAGGCCACCCTGGGGGCGATTATAGAGTTGCAGGCTGGCGCCTATTTTACGGGCAATCATTTCCACTATGGCCAGCCCCAGACCTGCGCCGTTGGCGTGGCCCTGACTGTAAAAGCGTTCGAACAGCCGCTCGACGCACTGTTCCTCGATACCCGGGCCGCAATCTTCAACCCGCAAATGGATGCCCCCGCAGGGTTGTGCGCAGACCAGGACCTTGACCTCGCTACCCGCTGGCGAGAAGTTCAGCGCATTGGTGACCAGGTTCTGCAACGCAATGGCCAGGGCCACAGGGTCGGTTTCAACCCGGCACTCCTCATCACCTTCCAGTATCAGCTCAACGCCTTTTTCCATCGCCAGGGGTGTCAGTTCTGCCAGCTCTTCGCGCACCAATACGGTCAACTGCACGGTACTGCGAGTCGTGGTGTTCAGGCTCGGCTCAATGCGTGCCATGGTCAGCAACTGGCTGCCAATTCGTGTGGCCCGGTCAACGCCGCTCACCAGGAAATCAAGGGCTTCCTGGCGCTGTTCCAGGGTGGCGGCGCCTTGGGCGTTCTGGGCATGTATGCGCAGTATGGCCAGTGGTGTACGCAGCTCATGAGCGGCATCGGCAATGAATCGCCGTTCTCGCTCCAGCAGGTTGTCCATCTGCACCAGCAACTGGTTCAGCGCGGTTTGCATCGGCTCCAGGTCCCTTGGCAACGGCTTGAGATTCAGTGCTTGCAAGGTGTTGGTATTGCGCCCTCGAATGGCGCTGGCCATCGCGCGCAGTGGGGTGAGGCCCCAGCCGATGGTCAGCCAGATAAAGATGGTCAGCAGGGGAACGCCAATGAGGGTGGGCCACAGGGTGTGGCGCACGATGCGCTGGATCAGGTCCTGGCGAATGTCATCGCGCTCGCCCACCCAGATCAGCAAGCCCTGTTGCGGGTCGGCAAGCAGAAAGGCGCACCAGTCATTGCCGTTTTCGATGATGTCGTGGGAGCCCAGCGTGGTGGGCGGTGACTCCAGGACTGGCGCTTGGGCAGAACGCACGAGCAGTTGGCCGTCGCTACGCCAGACCTGGAAGGTCAGGCGAGTTTCGTAAGGATGGGCCGGACCGTCCTCGCCTACCCGACTCATGGCGTCGTCAAAAGCCCGATAGAGGCGGTCCCAGTTGTTTTCGCCCGGCTCGTGCTGGTTCAGTACGCCTTGCAGCAGACGGGCGGTTTGGGCGAGCTGGGCGTCATAGACTTCTTCGATTTCATGGTGGCTGTCGCGCAACACCAGCCAGCTGATCAGGGCATCGCCCAGCAGGATCAGGATCAGTACCGGGATGAGAATGCGCGCACGCACCGAGTTCATGGCTTGAGCTCCATCACATAACCGACACCACGCACGGTGCGGATCAGTTCGACGGACAGCTTTTTGCGCAGGTTATGAATCAGCACTTCCAGGGTGTTGCTTTCGACCCGGTCCTGCCAGCCATAAAGGGCGCGGGACAAGCGTTCGCGGGTGATCACTTTGCCGGGGCGCACCATCAGTTGATGAAGCAACTGGTATTCCATCGGGGTGACGATGATGTCCAGGCCCAGGTAGCTGACTTGCTGGGTCGCCGGGTCGAGGCTGATACCGGTGTGCTCGAGCAGCGGTTGTGCCCGACCCTGGCTGCGGCGCAACAGGGCGCGGACACGGGCCTTCAGCTCTTCAACGTCGAAGGGTTTGATCAGGTAATCGTCTGCGCCTGCATCGAGGCCGGCGATACGTTCCCCGGTACCGTCGCGGGCCGTGAGGATCAGCACCGGAATGTCGTGTTGCTCGGCGCGCAGTTGTTGCAGCAGCGTCAAGCCATCGAGGCGCGGCAAGCCCAGGTCGAGCAGCAGCAAATCGAAGCTTTCGCTGCGCAGGGCATGCAGGGCACTGACGCCGTCTTGCAGCCAGTCCAGGGTATAGCCTTCGGCGCTGAGCGCCACGCGAATGCCTTGGCCCAAGGCGCGATCATCTTCGACGAGGAGCAGGCGCATAGCACAATCTCTGTAGGAAACGGCGGCATCATGCCGTGTTCAGGCCGGGGCTATTCCCGGAAAGATGTTACAGCTCGTTGCCAACTAAGCTTTTCCTAAGGTTGGTTTTGCACAGTGGATTTCCTACGTCTACTGAGGGTATTTCCATGCGCAAAATTCTCCTGCTGTCCTTGGTGATTACCAGCCCCCTGGCAATCGCCGGCCCGCAATGTACCTCTGCCGAGCGCTCGCAATGGCAGGACCCGAAGGCTTTTCAGGAACAACTGAAAGCCCAGGGTTACGAGATCAGCAAGTTCAAGATCACCGATGGCAATTGCTACGAGATCTACGGTTTTGACAAAGGTAAACGCAAGGTCGAGATCTATCACGACCCTGTGACGGGTAAAGCCGTGAAGACCGAGATCAAGGGCTGATGCCGGAGCAATTCCTGCGCCTCTGGGACCCGCTGGTGAGGGTGTTTCATCTCTCCATCGCGGCAGTCTTTGTCGCCAATTACTTCTTCAGTGAAGCGGGTGACGACTGGCACGTCTGGCTGGGCTATTACGCCGTGGCCTGGCTGCTGGTGCGGCTGGTGTGGGGATTTGTTGGCCCGCGCAGTGCGCGTTGGGCTGACTTTTGGCCAACACCTGCGCGATTGAGTGGCCATGTGCGTTCGCTGCTCAATGGCCGTGCGCAGCATCGCCTTGGCCATTCGCCCTTGGGGGCGCTGGTGATGATCCTGATGTTGCTGGCCCTGCTGACCCTGGGTGTCAGCGGTTTTCTGATGCAGGAAGTCGACGCCTTGTGGGGCGTCGACTGGCCGCTGCTTTTGCATGAAGCCACGGCCAATGTGCTGCTGGCCCTGGTGATCATTCATGTGCTGGCGGCGTTGTTTGAAAGTATCCAGGTGCGGGACAACCTGCCGTTATCCATGCTCACCGGCCGCAGGAGGCGATTGCCGGATGACCCTGTTCAGTAACTCTCTTTTCAACAGGTTTTCTATGCGCCCGTTTTTACTGATCAGCTGCCTGCTACTGGTGTTTTCTGCCGCATGGCTCAGCCATCCGCCCCATGTGCTGGCGCCTTTTGCCCTGGTCGACAAGGAAGGGGGGTCCACTACGGACGCCCCGCAATTCAACAGTCGCTTTGTATCCTCCCATCTCAATGACTTTGTCCATTCGTCCTCCGTCACGGCCCTGCCAGGCGGCGACCTGATGGCGGTATGGTTTGCCGGTTCCCGGGAGGGCGCTGCCGACGTGCAGGTACGCATTGCACGTTTTGATGCCAAAACCACCGAGTGGGGCCCGGAGCAAATACTGGTTACCCGTGAGACAACCCGCGACGGCACCCGGCGTTATATACGCAAGCTGGGCAACCCGGTCATCGCCCTGGGACCTGACAATCGACTGTGGATGTTTTATGTCTCGGTGTCGGTGGGCGGCTGGGCCACCAGCGCGATCAATGTGATGGTCTCGCAAGACATGGGCGCGAACTGGTCGGCGCCCCGGCAGTTGGTGACGTCACCGTTCTTCAACATCAGCACCCTGGTGCGTGCTGCCCCTGTGTTTCATGCCGATGGCTCGATTGGCCTGCCGGTGTACCACGAGTTCATGGGCAAGTTTGCCGAGTACCTGTACTTGAGCGCCGACGGTGCAGTCATCGATAAATTCCGCATCAGCCGTGGCAAGCACTCACTGCAACCGACCATCGTTGCTCAGGATGGCCAGCGTGCAATCGCCATGTTGCGCTACGCCGGTGAAACCCATCACCGGGTGCTCGCCAGCCGCACGCAAGACGCCGGGCAGACCTGGAGTGAGCCGTATCCGCTGGAACCTTCCAACCCCAATTCGTCGTTGTCGGCAATCGGTACGGCGGACGACGGTTTGCTGGTGGCCCTCAATGACCTTGAGGACGGGCGCTTCAAACTCAGCCTTTACGGCACCGATGCGCAGCTTGATCAGTGGCGCACCCTGGTGGAACTGGACCAGTCCCCCGACCCGCTGGGTCAACCGTTCTCCCCTGAGGCTTACAAGGAAATCATCGGCGAAGGGTTTCGTGCGTCCAGCGGCGCCCGCCGTTTGGGCCTGGCGCAGCGTTTTCTGAGCAACCTGGATTACCGCGTGTGTAAACCCCGTGGCTGTGAATTCGAATACGAGTATCCGTACTTCAGTCGCAGCCCGGATGGCATGTACCACCTGGTGTACTCGTGGAATAACACGTTTATCAAACATGTCAGCTTCAATGAGGCCTGGCTGGCGGAGCGACTGTGATGTTTTCAATGTGGCAAGCCCATTTGAGTTTTGTCCTGCTGGGTTTTGTACTGATAAGTACTGTGCGCTTCGGTGCGCGCTGGCGTCCCTGGTTGCTGCCGGTACTGGTGGTGGTGAGTTTCATTCCGGTCAATGAGCTGGCGCTGGCGGGTTATGTGCGCAGCTTTACCGATGACCTGGCAATCACCACCCTGGTGTTATTGGCGTGGGTCTGCTTGCACCGCCTGGGTGTGGTGCAGCCACTCAAGAGCGCGCAGCGACTGCAGGTGGTGCTGCTGTTTGGCGCCCTGAGTCTGGTTCTGTATCCGGCCACTCTGGGGCTGACTTATTTCGATCCTTACCGCTGGGGCTTCAACCCCCGGCCGATGATTGTGCTGGTGGGGGCGGTGGCCCTGCTGATGCTGGCGCTGCGCAATAGCCTGGCGGTGTGGATGCTGGCGGCGGCAACCGTGGCTTTTACCCTGCGGCTCAAGGCTTCGGAAAACTACTGGGACTATCTGATCGACCCGTTGCTGACAGGCTACTGCCTGGTGGTCGGGTTATGGATGCTGGTGATGGCTGGCTGGCGTCCTCTTTTAAAACTGCAGCGAGGTCAATGATGGGAGGGTTGTACTCACGGCGCCTGCGTTACGGCATATGCGCCATCGGGTTGGTATTTGCGTTGCTGGTCTGCCTGCGGCTGATTTTTGTGCTGGGCTTTTCCGGTGTGGACCTGCAAGAGGCCGCGCTGCTGGAAACCCTGGGCATTGGCCTGCGTTTCGACCTGCGCCTGGCCGTACTGATGTTGCTGCCGCTGGCTCTGCTGGCATGGCTGCCGCGCTGGAACCTGCTGAACACGCGAGCATTGCGCTGGCTGGCGCGCGGCTACTTGTTGCTGGTGTTGGGCGTAGTCGGATTGGTGTACATCATCGACTTTGGTCATTACGCCTACCTGGGCGTACGTCTTAATGCCACAGTGCTGCGTTACCTGGAGGACGCGCAGATTTCACGGCAGATGGTCTGGGAAACCTACCCGGTGCTGTGGATAACCCTGAGCTGGCTGATGGCCGTTGTGCTGTGGACCTACGCGCTGATTCGTCTTGAGCGGATCACCCTGGATCGTGAAAAGCAGTCTGCAGGCGTCGTTGCCATAGCGTCCGTGGCCGTGATCGGCGTCGTTGCCATCCTGCTTTCACTGTTGGGACGCGTGGCCAATCTCAACCTGGAAAACCCGGTGCCTCTGCGCTGGAGCGATGCTTTCTTTTCCGGCAATAACCAGACCGCCGCCGTCGGCCTTAACCCGGTGCTGTTTTTGTTCGACACCCTCAGGGTCGGGCAGTCGCAATTCGATGAAGCCAAAGTCCGAGAGCATTACCCCCAAGTGGCGCACTACCTGGGTGTAACGCGGCCCGATGCCGAGCAATTGAGCTTTGTGCGTGAGCAAGCCGTGCAGCCTTACCGATTTGCCGGTGAGCGTGCGCCCAACGTCATGTTCGTCATGCTTGAATCCCTGGGAACCAGCGCCGTGGGTGCTTACGGCAACCCCCTCAACCCCACGCCGAATCTGGACCGGCTGGCCAGTCAGAGCTGGTTCTTCAAACACTTCTACGTGCCGGTCACCGGCACTGCGAAAACGGTCTGGGGCAGCATTACCGGTGTGCCTGACGTCACCCGCCAGGAAACCGCAACCCGTAACCCCCTGATTACCCGCCAACACACATTGATCAATGCCTTCGAGGCGTACCAGAAGTTCTACATGATCGGCGGCAATGCCGGTTGGGCCAATATCAATGGATTGATCCGGCAGAGTATCGAGGGTGTGAAGCTTTATGATGAGCGTCACTGGCGCTCGCCGCGGGTGGATGTGTGGGGCATCTCCGACCTGGACCTGTTCAAGGAGAGTGACGACATCTTGCGCGCCGTAGCCAGGGACCAGCCGTTCTTTGCTTACGTGCAGACTTCCGGCAATCACCGGCCATTTACCATACCCGCCAGCAACGACAATTTCGTGGTCAAAGATCTTTCCCTGGAACAGGTCCAGGCCGCTGGTTCGCGCAGTGTCGAGCAATACAACGCCGTGCGTCTGCTGGACTACAACATTGGTCGGCTGATGGAAATTGCCAAGGCGGGGGGTTACCACGACAACACCATTTTTGTGTTCTTCGGCGACCATAACACCCGCATCAGCCAGATACCGTACATGGCGCCGGCCTTTGAACAGCTGGGGCTTGAAAGTAACAACGTGCCGCTGTTGATCTACGCGCCAGGCAGGTTGCAGCCCAAAGTGATCGAAGAAGCGGTTGGTCTGTCGGACCTGCTGCCGACCGTGGCGGGCATGGCCGGTATTCCCTTTCTCAATGGTGCGATGGGCAGGGATATCCAGCAGCCTGTGCCGGAGGGAGAGCGAATGGTGCCGTTGGTACTGAGCGAAGGGACCTTTCCGGTGATCGGAGGGGTGACCAAGGACTTCCTGCTGCAAATGCAGCACGACGGCAGCTCACCGACGCTGCATGACCTGGCGTCGCAAACTCCCAGGGAGGATGTGGCGCAGCAGCACCCTGAAGAGTTTCAACGTCTGCAAGCCTTGACCCTGGGATTGCATGAAAGTGCGCGCCTGATGCTTTACCGCAATGTTCGCGAGCGTTGATGTCCTGGAGGCGATCGTGCGCAACAAAGGTCACTCGTCACCGTAAGCCCCGAGGGGCGGGTGGTCTTCTAAACTATAGAGCCGAGATATCCGATAACTTCAGGAGTTGTCATGGCCACGCATGTGATCCGGCTTCACCGCGTCATCAAAGCAACACCAGAGCGCGTCTACCGTGCATTTCTGGATGCCGATGCCCTGGTCAAATGGCTGCCCCCGAACGGATTCACGGGCAAGGTCCACCACCTGGAAGCAAAGGTGGGCGGGACGTACAAAATGTCGTTTACCAACTTCAACAGCGGTCAGGTCCACTCGTTTGGCGGGGAGTACGTTGAATTGGTGCCCCATGAAATGATCCGCTACACGGACACCTTTGATGATCCTGACCTGCCGGGAGTGATGCAGACAACGGTAACTTTGCGAGAGGTCTTTTGCGGAGTTGAATTGAGCGTGGTGCAAGAGGGCATCCCCGGGATCATTCCACCCGAGGCGTGCTATCTCGGGTGGCAGGAATCCCTGGTATTGCTGGCCAGGCTAGTCGAGCCAGAGATCCCGTAACGCTGGTTGGTGCGGTTGCTTGTATCCCGAATTCAATGGGTTTGTTTGGGATACAGGCCGGGGTGCCCGAGGTGTTTTTCAGGCACAAAAAAACCGGCTCGGGGGCCGGTTTCTCTGTGCTGCAAGTCCTGGTAGAGACTTGCAGGTACTGCTATATGGTGCCCCGAGGGAGACTCGAACTCCCACTCCTTTCGAAAACGGATTTTGAATCCGCCGCGTCTACCAATTCCGCCATCAGGGCTCAATGGCGGCGAAGTATAGAGATGAGGTTTAGGTCGGTCAACAACTTATTGGTCTATTTTTACTAAGTCCGTTAAACTCCCCGGCCCTGCTAGACGAAACCTATCATGCGCGTTGCTGACTTTACTTTCGAACTCCCTGATTCGCTCATCGCACGCCATCCTTTGGCGGAGCGCCGCAACAGTCGCCTGCTGACCCTTGATGGGGAGAGCGGAGCACTGGCACATCGTCAATTCACTGATTTGCTTGAGCATTTACGCCCGGGCGACTTGATGGTGTTTAACAATACCCGGGTGATTCCGGCTCGCTTGTTTGGCCAAAAGGCGTCGGGCGGCAAGCTGGAAATTCTGGTTGAGCGGGTGCTCGACAGCCACCGCGTGCTGGCCCATGTGCGCTCCAGCAAGTCGCCAAAACCAGGGTCGAAAATCCTGATTGACGGTGGTGGCGAAGCCGAGATGCTGGCACGTCACGATGCGTTGTTCGAACTGGGCTTTGCCGAAGAGGTTTTGCCCCTGCTGGACCGTGTCGGGCACATGCCATTGCCGCCCTATATCGATCGTCCGGACGAAGGCTCTGACCGCGAACGGTATCAAACCGTGTACGCGCAGCGCCTGGGTGCCGTGGCTGCGCCAACGGCAGGCCTGCATTTTGACGAGCCGCTGATGCAGGCTATCGCTGCCAAGGGCGTCGAGACGGCATTTGTGACCTTGCACGTGGGCGCGGGTACTTTCCAGCCGGTGCGGGTTGAGCGTCTTGAAGATCACCATATGCATACCGAATGGCTCGAAGTGGGCCAGGATGTGGTTGATGCCGTGGCCGCATGCCGTGCCCGTGGCGGGCGGGTGATTGCCGTGGGCACCACCAGCGTGCGTTCGCTGGAGAGCGCCGCCCGTGATGGCGTGCTCAAACCGTTCAGTGGTGATACCGATATCTTTATTTTCCCGGGCCGACCGTTTCATGTGGTCGATGCGCTGGTGACCAATTTCCATTTGCCGGAATCCACGCTGTTGATGCTGGTTTCGGCGTTCGCCGGTTATCCCGAAACCATGGCGGCCTACAAGGCTGCGGTTGAGCATGGGTACCGCTTCTTTAGTTACGGTGATGCAATGTTCATCACCCGCAATCCTGCGCCGACGGCTCCTGCCCCGGCCCCTGAGGATCAAGCATGAGCAACTGTCGTATGTCTTTCGAGCTACTTGCCACTGATGGCAAGGCTCGTCGCGGTCGTTTGACCTTCCCCCGTGGCGTGGTCGAAACCCCGGCATTCATGCCGGTCGGTACTTACGGCACGGTCAAGGGCATGTTGCCGCGCGATATCGTCGATACCGGCGCGCAGATGATTCTGGGCAACACCTTTCACTTGTGGCTGCGTCCTGGCACTGAAGTGATCAAGAAGCACGGCGACCTGCACGACTTCATGAAATGGCAGGGGCCGATCCTGACTGACTCGGGTGGTTTCCAGGTGTTCAGCCTGGGCGCCATGCGCAAGATCAAGGAAGAGGGCGTGACTTTTGCTTCGCCGGTAGATGGCGCCAAGGTGTTCATGGGGCCGGAAGAGTCGATGCAGGTACAGCGTGACCTGGGCTCCGACGTGGTCATGATTTTTGACGAGTGCACGCCGTACCCGGCGGATGAAGATGTGGCCCGCGTTTCCATGGAGCTGTCGTTGCGCTGGGCGCAGCGCTCCAAGAATGCCCATGGCGACAACACGGCGGCTCTGTTCGGTATCGTTCAGGGCGGCATGCACCAGAACCTGCGCGAGCGCTCGCTCGAAGGTCTGAACAAGATCGGTTTTGACGGCCTGGCCATCGGCGGTTTGTCCGTAGGCGAGCCCAAGCACGAAATGATCAAGGTGCTGGATTACCTGCCCGCGATGATGCCCGCTGACAAACCTCGTTACCTTATGGGGGTTGGCAAGCCGGAAGATCTCGTTGAGGGTGTTCGCCGCGGTGTGGACATGTTCGATTGCGTGATGCCAACCCGCAATGCCCGCAATGGGCATCTGTTTATCGACACCGGTGTCATCAAGATCCGCAATGCGTTCCATCGCCATGATGATTCGCCGCTGGATCCGACCTGTGATTGCTATACCTGCCAGAACTTCTCTCGCGCTTATCTGCATCATCTGGACAAGTGCGGCGAAATGCTGGGTAGCATGCTCAATACCATCCATAATTTGCGGCACTATCAGGTGCTCATGGCTGGTTTGCGCGAGGCTATTCAACAGGGTACATTGGCCACCTTTGTCGACGCCTTCTATGCCAAGCGCGGGCTTCCTGTGCCGCCTTTGGACTGAGTTTCGGACCTTTAAGAAACAACATTGCAACTGGAGTGCTTAATGAGCTTTTTCATCTCTTCCGCTTTCGCGGACGCTGCTGCACCTGCCGCTGCTGGCCCTATGGGTGGCGGTTTTGAATGGATTTTCCTGGTCGGCTTCCTGGTCATCTTCTATCTGATGATCTGGCGTCCACAGGCCAAGCGCGCCAAAGAGCAGAAAGCCCTTCTGGGTAACCTGCAAAAAGGCGACGAGATCGTGACCACTGGCGGCATCGCCGGCAAGATCGTCAAGGTTTCTGACGCTTTTGTTGTTATCGAAGTGTCTGACACTGTCGAGCTGAAAATTCAGAAAGGCTCTGTTGCAGCCACGTTGCCTAAAGGCACGCTGAAAGCGATCTAAGTTTCAACTTTTAACAATCGACGGGGCGCGCAAGGCGCCCCGCGTTTTAAGCGGGCGGCGTGATTGATGCTGAACAAATACCCTCTGTGGAAATACATACTGATCCTGGCGGTGCTGGCGATCGGTTTTATTTATTCCGCTCCCAATCTGTACCCTGATGATCCGGCCATTCAAGTGTCGGGTGCGAGCACGGCCCTGCAGGTCACTCAAGCTGATCTGGATCGCGCCACCAAGGCGCTGACGGATGCTGGCATTGCCGTGAAGGGCGCCACTCTGGCCCAGAATGGTAAAGGTGGCTTGCTGCGTCTGGTCAAGAAAGACGACCAGTTGCCAGCCAAGGATGTCGTACGCAAGGCCCTGGGTGACGACTATGTCGTAGCGCTCAACCTGGCGCAGACCACGCCGCAATGGTTGCGTAGTCTGGGTGCTCACCCAATGAAACTGGGTCTGGACTTGTCGGGTGGTGTGCACTTCCTGTTGGAAGTGGACATGGACAAAGCTGTCGATGCACGCATGAAAGTGTACGAAGGCGATGTCAAAAGCCTGCTGCGCAAAGAGAAAGTGCGTTATCGCAGTCTGCCGCAACTCAACGGTGCCATTCAGTTGGGCTTCACTGATGAAGCTACCCGTGAGCAAGCGCGTGGCCTGATCCGCAAAAGCTTCAATGACTTTGACATTACTGCTGCAGACCTCAATGGTCAGCCGGTTCTGCGTCTGGTGATGACCCCGGCCAAGCTGGCGGAAATCCGCGAATATTCCATCAAGCAAAACCTGACAACCGTCCGTAACCGGGTTAACGAGTTGGGTGTTGCCGAGCCTTTGGTTCAGCGTCAGGGTGCCAACCGCATCGTGGTTGAGCTGCCAGGCGTACAAGATACTGCCGAAGCCAAGCGTATCCTGGGCAAGACGGCCAACCTTGAGTTCCGTCTGGCTGCTGAGCCGGGTGCTTCCAAGGCTACGTCCGAGACCTTTGAGTTCCGTGAGGGCAATCGTCCGACCGCGCAGATCGAGCGTGGCCTGATCATCACCGGTGACCAGGTAACCGACGCTCAGGCCGGCTTTGACGAGCACGGCCGTCCGCAGGTGAACATCAAGCTTGATGGTCATGGCGGCGAGTTGATGAGCCGTTCGACCCGCAGCAACGTTGGCCGCAGCATGGCGGTAATCTTCATCGAGCAGAAGCCGGTGACGACTTACACCAAGAAAGTGGTTGATGGTGTTGAGAAGGACGTGCCGGTCCAGGCGTTCAAGGAAGAGAAAAAGATCATCAGTCTGGCGACTATCCAGTCGCCGCTGGGCAGTCAGTTCCGCATCACCGGCCTGAATGGCCAGGGTGAGGCTTCCGAGCTGGCACTGCTGTTGCGTGCCGGTGGTCTGGCGGCGCCAATGTACTTCGCTGAAGAGCGCACCATTGGTCCTAGCCTGGGTGCTGACAACATCACCAAGGGTATCGATGCTTCGCTGTGGGGGATGCTGTTCGTGTCCCTCTTCATCATTGCCATCTACCGTTTCTTCGGTGTGATCGCGACGGTGGCGCTGGCGGGCAACATGGTCTTGCTGCTGGCTCTGATGTCGGTGCTGGGTGCAACCCTGACCCTGCCGGGTATTGCCGGTATCGTGTTGACGATGGGTATGGCGGTCGATGCCAACGTACTGATCTTCTCGCGTATACGTGAAGAGATTGCCAATGGCATGACACCGCAGCGGGCGATCAACGAAGGTTTCAACCGTGCCTTTACCGCCATCGTTGACTCCAACCTGACGACCCTGCTGGTCGGCGGGATTCTCTTTGCCATGGGTACCGGGCCGGTCAAGGGCTTCGCGGTCACCATGTCGCTGGGTATCTTTACCTCGATGTTCACGGCCATCATGGTCACCCGCGCACTGGTCAACCTGGTGTATGGCGGTCGGGACTTCAAGAAGTTGTGGATTTAAGGGGCTGCCATGTTACGTACAATCAACTTCATGGGCGTTCGCAACGTAGCGTTCGGCGTCACTGTGCTGCTTACCGTGCTGGCTTTGTTCAGCATGTTCCACAAGGGCATGAACTACGGCCTGGACTTCACCGGCGGTACGCTTATCGAGCTGACCTACGAGAAGCCGGCTGACCTGACCAAGGTGCGTACGGAGCTGGCTTCGGCCGGCTTCCATGACGCCGTGGTGCAGAGCTTTGGTGCAACCACCGACTTGTTGGTGCGTATGCCGGGCGACGATCCGCTGCTGGGAAACAAGGTAGCGGCTGCGCTGGGCCAGGCCGACACGTCCAACCCTGCGGTCATCAAGCGCGTTGAATTTGTTGGGCCGCAAGTAGGTGAAGAGCTGCGTGACCAGGGCGGCCTCGGCATGCTGATGGCACTGGGCGGCATCATGCTTTACCTCGCGTTCCGCTTTCAGTGGAAGTTCGCGGTCGGCGCGATTGTGTCCCTGGTTCACGACGTGATCGTGACCATGGGTATCCTGTCCTGGTTCCAGATCACCTTCGACCTGACGGTGTTGGCGGCGGTGCTGGCGATCATTGGTTACTCGCTCAACGACACCATCGTGGTATTCGACCGGGTTCGGGAGAACTTCCGGGTGTTGCGCAAGGCCAGCCTGATCGACAACATCAACATCTCGACCACGCAAACCCTGTTGCGCACCGTGGCGACTTCGGTCTCCACATTGCTGGCGATTGCGGCGTTGCTGATCTTCGGTGGCGATAACCTGTGGGGCTTCTCGATTGCGCTGTTCGTTGGTGTGATGGCGGGTACTTACTCGTCGATCTATATCGCGAACGTGGTGCTGATCTGGCTGAACCTCAGTGCAGAGGATTTGATTCCGCCTGCGGCGACTGAGAAAGAGATCGACGACCGTCCATAACCTCTGGTTATAAGCAGGTTGTCACCCAAAAGGCGCGAGTATTGAACTCGCGCCTTTTTTTGTGCTCCAAGGCTGGGATTGATGTGGGATTTTCCTACGTATGATGGTCTGGAGGTTCACGTGAACAAGTCATTGCTGGTAGGTGCTGTACTGGGTGCTGTCGGTGTTACAGCCGGTGGCGCTTTTGCCACTTACAGCTTGGTTAAAGGCCCTGAGTCTGCGCAGGTGCTGGCAGTTGTGCCGGTCAACCAGCAGGTCAAAACGCCGCGTGAGGTGTGCAAGGATGTGACTGTGACGCGTCAGGCGCCGGTCAAGGATCAGCATCAGATCGTCGGTAGCGTGATCGGCGCTGTTGCGGGCGGTTTGCTGGGTAATCAGGTGGGCGGTGGCACCGGCAAGAAGATTGCTACGGTTGCCGGTGCTGTCGGTGGCGGTTACGCCGGCAACAAGGTTCAGGAAGGCATGCAGGAGCGTGATACCTACACCACGACGCAGACGCGCTGCAATACGGTCAATGACATCAGCAGCAAGGTTGTCGGGTATGACGTGCGTTATTCGCTCAACGGCAAGGAAGGCAAGGTGCGAATGGATCGCGAGCCTGGCAATGAAATTGCCGTGGACAAGGAAGGCAAGCTGATCCTGAATTAAGTTCTTGTGGGGGTGGGCTTGCTCGCAATGCGGGCGGCGCGGTCTGTGAGGCAAATCGCGGTGATGCCATCGCGAACAGGCCCGCTCCTGCGGGGAGTAATTTCAAGGCCAAAAAAAAGCACCCCGAAGGGTGCTTTTTTTTGTCTGCGGGTTTCGCTTAGCGTTTCAGCGAAGCCGGCAGGTGCGGCTGGATTGCAGTCAGTACAGCTTTGAAGCACTTGGTGTTACCGGCAACGATATGGCCTTTTTCAAGGAAATCGTGGCTACCGGTAAAGTCGCTGACCAGGCCGCCTGCTTCTTGAATCAGCAGTGCGCCTGCAGCCATGTCCCACTCGGACAGGCCCGACTCCCAGAAGGCGTCGAAACGGCCTGCAGCCACGTAAGCCAGATCCAGGCTGGCTGCGCCTGCACGGCGGATGCCGGCAGTCTGGCCAACCAGGCTGCGGAACATGCCCAGGTAGTTTTCCAGGTTGTCCATCTGGTTGTCGCGGAACGGGAAGCCGGTGCCCAGCAGGGCGCCTTCGAGGCTGGTGCGACCGCTTACACGCAGGCGGCGACCGTTCAGTTGGGCGCCACGGCCACGGCTGGCGGTGAACTCTTCCTGGCGAACCGGATCGAGAACCACTGCGTGCTCAAGGCGGCCGCGGTATTTGCAGGCGATGCTGACGGCGAAGTGTGGAACGCCGCGCAGGAAGTTGGTGGTGCCATCCAGCGGGTCGATGATCCACAGATAGTCTTCACCTTCACCGCTGCCTGGGTGCATGCCGGTTTCTTCACCGAGGATGCCGTGCGTCGGGTAAGCCTTGCGCAGGGCGTCGATGATTTTCTGTTCAGCAGCACGATCGACTTCAGAGACGTAATCCTTGGCGTCTTTTTCGTCAACCTTGATGGTATCCAGGCGCTCGATGGAGCGGAAAATCAATTCACTGGCGCTGCGGGCGGCGCGCAGCGCGATATTCAGCATGGGCTGCATGGACGTTTCACCTAAGGTTGTTAAAGAAAGCCGAATATTCTATCAGAAAACTTTGGCAGATGAAGGTTTGCGTTAGCTTTCGTAGCTTATGGCGTTTTGCTTAGGTAAGATTTGCTCCCTTTTGCTGGTCTGTGAGCGCTTCCTTTGTTGCCTAATATTCGTGTCGTTCTGGTCAATACCAGCCATCCCGGGAACATCGGCGGTGCTGCGCGTGCCATGAAAAACATGGGGTTGTCGCGGCTGGTTCTGGTGGAGCCAAGGTTGTTTCCTCACCATGAAGCCGATGCGCGGGCGTCAGGTGCGGGTGACATTCTCGAAAATGCTCAAGTAGTCGCGACCCTTGAAGATGCCTTGGTGGGCTGCAATCTGGTTCTGGGTACCAGTGCCCGTGATCGCCGCATCCCCTGGCCGCTGCTGGACCCGCGCGAGTGTGGGCAGAAAGTGGTTCAGGAAGCGGCTCAAGGCGCTGAGATTGCGTTGGTGTTTGGTCGTGAAGACTCCGGCCTGACCAATGAAGAGTTGCAGCGCTGTCACTTTCACGTGCATATCCCGTCCGACCCTGAGTTCAGTTCTCTGAACCTGGGCGCGGCCGTGCAGGTATTGAGCTATGAAATCCGCATGGCCTGGCTCGCGAGCCAGGGGCAGCCGAGCAAGATCGAGAAAGAGGAAGTGGCGTCCACTAAAAGTGGCGAGTTGGCGACCATGGATGAGCTGGAGCGCTTTTACGAGCACCTGGAGCAAACCCTGGTGGCCATTGAATTTATGGATCCCGAAAAGCCGCGCCACCTGATGGCGCGCCTGCGTCGGCTCTACGGGCGCAGTGCGGTCAGTCGTGCAGAGATGAACATTCTGCGCGGCATTCTCACCGAAACCCAGAAAGCAGCCCGTGGCGAGCTGCTCAAGCGCAAGGATTAATGATGTTTGAGCGTCTGCGTGAAGATATCCAAAGTGTGTTTCATCGTGATCCCGCGGCGCGTAACGCTTTCGAGGTGCTGACGTGCTATCCGGGGATGCATGCGATCTGGATTCACCGTTTGTCGGCGCTGTTGTGGCTGGCCGGCTGGAAGTGGCTGGCCCGTTTGGTGTCGAATTTCGGGCGCTGGCTGACCGGGATTGAAATTCACCCGGGGGCCAAGGTGGGGCGTCGTTTTTTCATCGATCACGGCATGGGTATTGTGATTGGGGAAACCGCGGAAATCGGTGATGACGTAACCCTGTACCAGGGTGTGACCCTGGGTGGCACAAGCTGGAACAAGGGCAAGCGCCACCCGACGCTGGAAGATGGTGTTGTGGTCGGGGCGGGCGCCAAGGTGCTCGGGCCGTTCACTGTAGGGGCGGGTGCCAAGGTCGGTTCCAATGCGGTGGTGACCAAGGCGGTGCCGCCGGGTGCGACGGTGGTGGGTATTCCGGGGCGCATTATTGTCAAAAGTGACGATGAGGCCGAGGCTAAGCGCAAAGCGATGGCCGAGAAGATCGGTTTTGATGCCTACGGCGTCAGTGAAGACATGCCCGACCCGGTTGCCCGTGCCATTGCTCAGTTGCTGGATCACTTGCAGGCGGTCGACGGCAAGCTGGATGGCATGTGCGGTGCGCTGAAGGATCTGGGTAGTCCTTATTGTGCGAAAGATCTGCCTGAGCTGCGCGAAGAAGACTTTGCCTGTGTAAAAGACAAGGATGAAAGCAAGGCGGTGTGAGGGTTGTGGGCTGAGTGATGGGCGGGAGGGGGGCTTGCTCGCGATGGCATCGATGCCGTTGCGAGCAAGTCCGCTTCCACAGGATGCGTGTCGTGTGCCATTACGCCGCATACCCTGCTACAATGCGCGCGCTCTTTTGCGGGTAATCCCGACTAAAGTACTAGGTCTAATAGTTGACTTAAATAGTCGGGAATAGCATACTCGCCCCATTCCGAATTCCGTGGTACCTGTCCATGAGACTGACTACAAAAGGCCGTTACGCCGTAACTGCGATGCTCGATTTGGCGTTGCACGCACAGCACGGGCCCGTGTCCCTGGCCGATATTTCCGAGCGCCAAGGCATTTCTCTTTCCTACCTTGAGCAACTGTTTGCCAAATTGCGCCGCAGCAGCCTGGTTTCCAGTGTGCGTGGCCCGGGTGGCGGCTATCAGCTGTCGCGCGAGATGCAAAGCATTCAAGTGGCTCAGGTAATTGATGCCGTGAACGAGTCGGTCGACGCAACGCGTTGCCAGGGTCTTGGCGATTGCCATGCCGGCGATACTTGCCTGACCCACCACCTGTGGTGCGACCTCAGCTTGCAAATACACGATTTTCTCAGTGGTATCAGCTTGGCTGATCTTGTCACTCGCCGTGAGGTACAAGAGGTAGCCCAGCGTCAGGATCAGCGCCGCTGTAATGGCAAGGTGCCGCACCTGGATAAGATCGAAGCGTCCGCCGTCGAGTGATTGCTTAAAAACGACGGTGCGCCAGCCAGCCTGATTTAGGAGATAGTCCATGAAGTTGCCAATTTACCTCGATTACTCAGCCACTACCCCGGTTGATCCGCGTGTTGCTCAAAAAATGAGCGACTGCCTGCTGGTTGACGGGAACTTCGGTAACCCGGCGTCGCGTTCCCACGTATTTGGCTGGAAAGCTGAAGAAGCGGTAGAGAACGGTCGTCGTCAGGTTGCTGATCTGGTCAATGCCGACCCCCGTGAAATTGTCTGGACCTCTGGTGCGACCGAGGCCAACAACCTGGCAATCAAGGGTGCTGCGCATTTCTATGCCACCAAAGGCAAGCACCTGATCACCGACAAGATTGAACACAAGGCCGTTCTCGACACCATGCGTCAGCTGGAGCGTGAAGGCTTTGAAGTGACCTACATCGAGCCGGGTACAGATGGTCTGGTTACGCCAGCCATGGTTGAAGCGGCCATGCGCGACGACACCATTCTGGTTTCGATCATGCACGTGAACAACGAAATCGGCACCATCAACGACATCGCTGCCATTGGTGAGCTGACTCGCTCGCGCGGCGTGTTGTTCCATGTTGATGCTGCACAGTCTACCGGCAAGGTTGAAATCGACCTGGCCAAGCTCAAAGTCGACATGATGTCGTTCTCGGCACACAAAACCTACGGCCCTAAAGGCATTGGCGCGCTGTACGTAAGCCGCAAGCCTCGGGTCCGTATCGAAGCTGCCATGCACGGCGGCGGTCACGAGCGTGGCATGCGTTCGGGCACCTTGGCCACCCACCAGATCGTGGGCATGGGCGAAGCGTTCCAGATCGCCAAAGAAGAAATGGCGGCCGAAAACGTCCGTATCAAGGCGTTGAGCGACCGTTTCTTCAAGCAGGTTGAACACCTTGAAGAGCTGTACGTCAACGGCAGCATGGTCCATCGCGTACCTCACAACCTGAACCTGAGCTTCAACTACGTTGAAGGCGAGTCGCTGATCATGGCGCTCAAGGATCTGGCTGTGTCGTCCGGTTCGGCCTGTACTTCCGCTTCCCTTGAGCCGTCCTACGTATTGCGTGCCCTGGGCCGCAATGACGAGTTGGCACACAGCTCGATTCGTTTCACGTTCGGTCGTTTCACCACCGAAGAAGAAATCGATTACGCCGCGCAGAAGGTTTGCGAGGCCGTTACCAAGCTGCGCGCACTGTCGCCGCTGTGGGACATGTACAAAGACGGCATCGACATTTCGAAAATCGAATGGGCGGCGCACTAACAATTTAAGTCGCCGTAAAGTAGACGCTGTAAGCGCAGCGAGCAGCAGCATTTACAGCGTCTCAAGAGCGACTCTCTGATGAGTGAGGATTAGTACCATGGCTTACAGCGAAAAGGTCATTGACCACTACGAGAACCCGCGCAACGTCGGCAAGATGAACGCGGAAGACCCGGATGTCGGCACTGGCATGGTCGGCGCTCCAGCATGCGGCGACGTGATGCGTTTGCAGATCAAGGTCAACGAGCAGGGCATTATTGAAGATGCCAAGTTCAAGACCTATGGTTGTGGTTCGGCAATCGCTTCCAGCTCCCTGGCTACCGAGTGGATGAAAGGCAAGACTCTGGATGAAGCAGAGACCATCAAGAACACTCAGCTGGCTGAAGAACTGGCTTTGCCGCCGGTAAAAATTCACTGCTCGGTACTCGCTGAAGACGCCATCAAGGCGGCTGTTCGCGATTACAAGCAGAAGAAAGGTTTGATCTGATCCTCGCTGCGTGTGCCTGTTAATGGCGCAGGCGGGGTGAAGAAACTGGCAAAAGGTAAGGAGTCACGATGGCTATCAGCATGACAGAAGCGGCTGCTCGACACATTCGCCGCTCCCTTGACGGGCGCGGCAAAGGTGAGGGGATTCGTCTGGGTGTTCGCACAACAGGCTGTTCCGGTCTTGCCTATGTGCTGGAGTTTGTCGACGAAGTGGGTGAAGAAGACCAGGTCTTCGAAACCCATGGCGAAAAAGTGATCATTGATCCAAAAAGCCTGACCTACCTTGACGGCACCGAACTGGATTTCGTCAAGGAAGGCCTGAACGAAGGCTTCAAGTTCAATAACCCTAACGTGCGCGGTGAATGTGGCTGCGGCGAAAGCTTCAACATCTGAGGCTAGTCGTGGGTACTCCTTGTCATTTTGCTTTGTTTGAGCTGCAGCCGAGTTTCAATCTGGATCTCGATCAGCTGGCTGTGCGTTATCGAGAGTTGGCGCGCGGTGTTCACCCGGATCGATTTGCCGATGCTTCCGAGCGCGAGCAGCGTCTGGCGCTGGAGCAGTCCGCCAGCCTCAATGAGGCTTACCAGACGCTCAAAAACCCTCCCAAGCGTGCGCGTTACCTGCTCGCGCTACAGGGTGGCGAATTGCCGCTGGAAGTCACGGTGCACGATCCCGAGTTTCTGATGCAGCAGATGCAGTGGCGCGAAGAACTTGAAGATTTGCACGACAGCGCCGATATGGCCGGTATTGCAGCATTCAAGCGTCGACTGAAAGTCGCTCAGAACGAATTGAACGACAGCTTCGCTGCTTGTTGGGATGATGCTGCGCAACGCGAGCAGGCCGAGCGCCTGATGCGGCGCATGCAGTTCCTCGACAAGCTCAACTACGAAGTGCGCCAGTTAGAAGAGCGCCTCGACGATTAACTCCGTGCTTCCCAGATTGCACGCCTGATTACAGATAAGTCCTGATTACGATGGCCCTACTGCAGATCGCCGAACCCGGCCAAAGTCCTCAACCGCACCAGCGACGTCTGGCTGTGGGGATTGACTTGGGCACTACCAATTCGCTGGTTGCTGCATTGCGCAGCGGCCTTTCCGAGCCTTTGGCTGACGCAAATGGCAACGTTATTTTGCCGTCTGCCGTGCGCTATCACGCTGATCGCGTCGAGGTGGGTGAGTCGGCGCGTCTGGCGGCTTCCAGCGATCCTTTCAATACCGTGCTGTCGGTCAAGCGCTTGATGGGTCGTGGTCTTTCCGACGTCAAGCAATTGGGTGAGCAGCTGCCTTACCACTTTGTAGGTGGTGAGTCGCACATGCCGTTTATCGACACTGTGCAAGGCCCGAAAAGCCCGGTTGAAGTGTCTGCCGAAATCCTGAAAGTGCTGCGTGAGCGCGCTGAAAAGACCCTGGGTGGCGAGTTGGTAGGTGCGGTGATTACCGTTCCGGCCTATTTCGATGATGCCCAGCGTCAGGCCACCAAAGACGCTGCCAAGTTGGCCGGTCTGAATGTCTTGCGTTTGCTCAACGAGCCGACAGCGGCTGCCGTGGCCTATGGTCTGGACCAGTCGGCTGAAGGTGTGGTGGCTATCTATGATCTGGGCGGGGGCACGTTCGATATTTCGATCCTGCGCCTGACCGGCGGTGTGTTTGAAGTCTTGGCTACCGGCGGCGACAGTGCGCTGGGTGGCGATGACTTCGATCATGCAATTGCCAGCTGGATGGTAGAGCAGGCCGGTTTGTCTGCTGACCTCGATCCGGGCACGCAGCGCACCTTGTTGCAGGCAGCCTGTGCCGCCAAAGAAGCGCTGACCGATGCGTCCTCTGTGGCCGTTGCCTTCGGTGACTGGCACTCGGAGCTGACCCGTGAAGCCTTTAACGCAATGATCGAACCCATGGTTGCACGCAGTCTGAAGGCATGCCGCCGTGCCGTGCGCGACGCCAATATCGAGATTGAAGATGTCCAGGCAGTGGTCATGGTGGGTGGTTCTACCCGCGTGCCCCGTGTGCGCGAGGCCGTTGCCGAGATGTTCGGCCGTCAGCCGTTGACCGATATCGACCCTGATCAAGTGGTCGCCATTGGTGCGGCGATTCAGGCTGATACCCTGGCAGGCAACAAGCGTGACGGTGGCGAACTGCTGCTGCTTGACGTGATTCCGTTGTCTCTGGGTCTTGAGACCATGGGTGGGCTGATGGAGAAGGTCATCCCGCGCAACACCACGATTCCGGTGGCCCGTGCTCAGGACTTCACCACCTATAAAGACGGCCAGACGGCCATGATGGTTCATGTGCTGCAGGGCGAGCGCGAGCTGATCAGCGATTGCCGTTCTCTTGCACGCTTTGAGTTGCGCGGTATCCCGCCGATGGTTGCCGGTGCTGCGAAAATTCGCGTGACCTTCCAGGTGGATGCCGATGGTTTGCTGAGTGTGACTGCACGTGAGCTGGGTTCAGGCGTTGAAGCCAATATCCAGGTCAAGCCGTCATACGGTCTGACCGACGGCGAAATCGCCAAGATGCTCAAGGATTCGTTCCAGTACGCCAGCGACGACAAGGTCGCTCGCGTATTGCGTGAGCAGCAAGTGGATGCCCAGCGTCTGATCGAGGCTGTGCAAGCGGCCCTTGAAGTCGATGGTGAGCGCTTGCTGGATGCTGAAGAGCGCATGGTCATCGAACTGCAAATGCAGGAATTATCCGAATTATTGAAAGGCACCGATGGTTACGCCATTGAGCTGCAGACCAAGCGTCTGTCGCAAGTGACCGATGCCTTTGCTGCCCGCCGCATGGACTTGACCGTCAAGGCCGCCCTGGCGGGTCGCAACCTGAATGAAATCGAGGAATAACTGATGCCGCAGATCATTTTTCTGCCACACGCCGAGCATTGCCCGGACGGTATGGTTGTAGAGGCTGAGACCGGCAAGACCATTCTCGAAGTGGCTCACGACAATCACATCGAAATCGAAAGTGCCTGCGGTGGCGTTTGCGCCTGCACCACGTGTCACTGCGTGATTCGCGAGGGTTTTGACTCGCTGAACGAAGCTGACGAGCTGGAAGAGGACTATCTTGACAGGGCTTGGGGTCTGGAAGCCACTTCGCGCCTGAGCTGTCAGGCTCGCGTCGGCACCGAGGACATCACTGTCGAGATTCCGAAGTATTCGCTTAACCATGCTGCCGAAGCGCCGCACTGATAAGGGGTTGTCATGAGCCTTAAATGGGTTGATGTGCAGGAAATCGCGATTCAGCTGGCTGAAGCTCACCCGGACGTCGATCCGCTTTCGGTGAATTTCGTCACGCTGCGCAATCTGGTCATGGCGCTGCCTGAGTTCGACGATATCCCTGATCGTGGCGGTGAGAAGGTCCTCGAAGCGATTCAGGGTTTGTGGATCGAAGAAGCCGACTAAGCTTGTAATCGACGTAATTATGAAATACCCAAGAACCCGCGTATAATTCGCGGGTTTAATTTTTCGCTTAAATCACTGTTTCTGGAGTTACACCATGGCTGTTCAACGCACTTTCTCCATCATCAAGCCTGACGCTGTTGCAAAAAACGTTATCGGCGAGATCACCACTCGTTTTGAAAAAGCCGGCCTGAAGGTTGTAGCTTCCAAACTGAAGCAACTGTCCAAAGCCGAAGCTGAAGGCTTCTACGCTGAGCACAGCGCTCGTGGCTTCTTCGGCGACCTGGTTGCTTTCATGATCTCCGGTCCGGTTGTTGTTCAGGTTCTGGAAGGCGAAAACGCTATCGCTCTGAACCGCGAACTGATGGGCGCTACCAACCCTAAAGAAGCAGCTGCCGGCACTATCCGTGCTGACTTCGCTGAATCCATCGACGCTAACGCTGTTCACGGTTCCGACTCTGAAGCTGCTGCAGCTCGTGAAATCTCGTACTTTTTCGCAGCTACTGAAGTAACCACTCGCTAAGTATTAGCTTGTGAGTGAGGGTGAAGACATGATTGCAACGACTGGCAAAACCAACCTGCTGGGACTGACTCAGCCGGAAATGGAGAAATTCTTCGACTCAATCGGGGAGAAGCGTTTCCGTGCCGGTCAGGTCATGAAGTGGATTCACCACTTTGGCGTCGATGATTTCGACGCCATGACTAACGTCAGCAAGGCCTTGCGCGACAAGCTCAAGGCCATTGCTGAGGTTCGTGGACCTGAAGTCGTCAGCGAGGACATTTCTACCGACGGCACCCGCAAGTGGGTGGTACGTGTAGAGTCAGGCAGCTGCGTCGAGACCGTTTATATTCCCTCGGGCAAGCGTGGCACATTGTGCGTTTCGTCCCAGGCTGGCTGTGCCCTGGATTGCAGTTTCTGCTCCACCGGCAAGCAAGGCTTCAACAGCAACCTCACCGCCGCCGAAGTCATTGGCCAGGTGTGGATTGCCAACAAATCCTTTGGCAGCGTCCCGGCAACCATCGACCGTGCCATCACCAACGTGGTGATGATGGGCATGGGTGAGCCGCTGCTGAACTTCGACAACGTTATCGCCGCCATGCATCTGATGATGGATGATCTGGGCTATGGCATCTCCAAGCGCCGGGTGACACTGTCCACCTCGGGCGTGGTGCCGATGATCGATGAGCTGGCCAAGCACATCGACGTCTCCCTGGCGTTGTCGCTGCATGCACCCAATGACGCATTGCGCAGTCAATTGGTGCCGATCAACAAGAAGTACCCGCTGGCCATGCTGCTTGATTCCTGCCGCCGCTACATGGCGACCCTGGGTGAAAAGCGCGTGCTGACCGTGGAGTACACCTTGCTCAAGGACGTGAACGACCACGTCGATCACGCTCGCGAAATGATCGAGCTTTTAAAAGACACGCCGTGCAAGATCAACCTGATCCCGTTCAACCCGTTCCCGCATTCCGGTTATGAGCGTCCAAGCAACAACGCCATTCGCCGTTTCCAGGAGCTGTTGCAGCAAGCTGGCTATAACGTGACCGTGCGCACCACCCGTGGTGAAGACATCGACGCGGCATGCGGCCAACTGGTGGGGCAGGTCAATGACCGCACGCGCCGCAGCTCGCGCCTGATTGCGGCACGTGAGCTCAGCGCCGATGCCGATTCGGCACAAAGCGCTGCGTCCGCGCCCTGAGAGAGGACATCCATGATCCTGCGCGCCGCGCTCTCCGTCGTTTTGGTCGGCTTTTTGGCTGGCTGTGCATCATCGGGCGATTCAACCTCGATGATGGGCGACAAAGGGCGTAACGAGGCGCGTCAGGCTTATGTTCAGTTGGGCCTGGGTTATCTGCAGCAGGGCATGGTCGAACAGGCCAAAGTTCCTTTGCGCAAAGCCCTGGAACTCGACAAGGCGGACCCGGACACCAACGCCGCACTGGCATTGGTGTTTCAGTCCGAAATGGAGTTCGAGCTGGCCGAAAAGTCATTTCGTACCGCATTGAACGGGCGGCCTGGCGATGCGCGAATCCTCAATAATTACGGCAGTTTCCTGTTTGAGCGTCAGCGCTATCAGGAAGCCAGTGTCCAGTTTCAAAAGGCTGCGGCTGATGACCTTTATCCTGAGCGTTCCCGTATTTTCGAGAACCTGGGTATAACGTCGCTTGAGTTGGGGCAGCGAGAGAGAGGCCGCCAGGAACTTGAAAAAGCCCTGCGCCTGAACCCTCGGCAACCGCGCGCGCTACTCGAAATGGCTCAGATGTCATACCAAGACAAGCAATATGTATCAGCACGTGACTTTTACGATCGTTTTAGCCTGCTTAGCGGGCAAAATGCACGTAGTCTATTGCTCGGTGCGCGACTGGCGAGTGTTTTCGACGACCGCACCCCAACTGCCAACCATGGCCAGCAACTACAACGACTCTATCCCGGCACGCCGGAATATCAGCAATACCTGTCGGAGCAATGATGAAAGCGGCGCAACCCGAAGTTCTAGCAGCGACTCGTGTCAATCCCGGTGAGACCCTGCGTCAGGCCCGTGAAAACAATGGCTGGACGCTGGCTGAAGTCGCCTTGAAACTCAACCTCACGGCCAGCTCCCTGAGCAACCTTGAGACGGGCGCTTTCGACAAGCTGCCAGGGCATACCTTTGCTCGCGGCTATATCCGGACCTATGCCAAATTGCTGGGCATGGATCAGGCCAGCCTGGTACGTGAATTTGACCTGTATACCGGCACTGATGCCAACGGCAGCAACGTGCACAGCCTGGGCCGTATAGAAGAGCCAGTGCGGGTGTCCCATACCATTTTGCGTATTGTCAGCCTGTTGTTGCTGATTGCCGTGATCGGTGGCGGTTTTATCTGGTGGCAGGATCAAACGTCCATGCGTGCCAAGGACTTGATTGGCCTGACCCCGGAACACGTTGAAGTTGAAGGTGCAGACGGCACAACCCGCATCCATCCGCTCGACGAGCCTGAAGACCAGGCCGTCGCCGAGGCCAAGGCTGAAGGTGAAACTCCGGTTGTAACCGAGTCTGCTCCAGAGCAGGCGGCAAGCATTGCATTGGCACTGCCTGCGGCGGCTCAAGCGCCAGCAGCGGCCCCCGTTGTGGCAGCCCCGGTGCCTGCACCTTCTGTTGTCGCTCCTGCAGTCGCCCCGGCTGTCGCACCTGTAGCCACGCCACCGGCGGCCACAGTGGCTCCGGTCGCGGGTGCAGGCAAAGTGGCAGTGCAATACACCGCTGATTGCTGGACGCAGGTAACCGACGCTACGGGTAAAGTGCTGTTCGGTGGACTGAAGCGCAAAGGCGAAAATCTAGAAGTGAGCGGCAAGCCTCCACTGACCCTGCGCCTGGGCTTTGCCCGTGGCGCACAGGTGACCTACAACGGTCAGTCTGTGGATGTGGCTCCTTTCACCAGTGGCGAGACTGCTCGCCTGAAGTTAGGTCAATAAGTCATGCACGGCGAATCACCAATTAAACGTCGCGAATCGCGCAAAATCTGGGTCGGCAATGTACCCGTAGGTGGCGACGCCCCTATCGCTGTACAGAGCATGACCAACAGTGACACCAATGATGTCGCTGCAACCGTAGCCCAAATCAACCGCCTGGAGGCAGCAGGCGTTGATATCGTACGGATTTCCGTACCGGATATGGACGCTGCTGAAGCTTTTGGCCGGATCAAGCAGTTGGTCAAGGTGCCATTGGTTGCCGACATCCACTTCGATTACCGGATCGCCCTGCGCGTAGCGGAACTGGGTGTGGATTGCCTGCGGATCAACCCGGGCAACATCGGTCGTGAAGACCGTGTGCGTGCGGTAGTTGATGCGGCACGGGATCGCGGTATTCCGATCCGTATCGGCGTCAACGCGGGATCGCTCGAAAAAGACCTGCAAAAGAAATATGGCGAACCGACACCTGCTGCTCTGGTCGAGTCGGCTCTGCGCCACGTAGAGCATCTTGAACGTCTGAACTTCAAGGACTTCAAGGTCAGCGTGAAGGCTTCCGACGTGTTCATGGCTGTTGAGGCCTACCGTCTTCTGGCCAAGGAAATCGTTCAACCGCTGCACCTGGGGATCACCGAAGCCGGTGGTTTGCGTTCAGGCACAGTGAAATCTGCCGTGGGCCTAGGTATGCTGCTCGCCGAAGGCATTGGCGATACCATCCGTATCTCGTTGGCGGCAGACCCGGTAGAGGAAGTAAAAGTCGGCTACGACATCCTCAAGTCCTTGCACCTGCGCTCGCGTGGCATCAACTTCATTGCGTGCCCAAGCTGCTCTCGGCAGAACTTCGATGTGGTGAAAACCATGAACGAACTTGAAGTTCGTCTTGAAGACCTGCTGGTGCCGCTGGATGTGGCGGTGATCGGTTGTGTGGTCAACGGTCCTGGCGAAGCCAAGGAAGCCCATGTGGGGCTCACCGGTGGTACACCCAACCTGATTTACATTGACGGCAAGCCGTCGCAGAAACTGACGAATGACAATCTGGTGGACCAGCTCGAAAGACTGATCCGGCAGAGGGCGGCCGAAAAGGTCGAAGCTGACGCTGCAGTTATCGCGCGCGGCTAACCAGACGAATAAAGGATTTATTGTGAGCAAGTCATTGCAAGCCATTCGTGGCATGAACGACATCCTGCCGGAGCAGACGCCTCTGTGGCGTTACTTTGAGGGCAAGGTTTCGCGTTTGCTGGATAACTACGGTTACAAGCAAATCCGTATGCCAATCGTTGAGTTCACCGAGCTGTTCAAGCGATCTATCGGTGAAGTGACCGACATCGTCGAAAAAGAGATGTACACCTTCGAGGACCGCAACGGCGATTCGCTGACCTTGCGCCCTGAAGGTACTGCGGCGTGCGTGCGTGCGGTGCTTGAGCACGGCATCACCGGCGGCGGCCAGGTACAAAAGTTGTGGTACATCGGTCCGATGTTCCGCCACGAGCGTCCGCAAAAAGGGCGCTATCGCCAGTTTCATCAAATTGGTGTCGAGGTGTTCAACCTTGATGGCCCGGACATCGATGCCGAACTGATCGTGCTGACCTGGCGCCTGTGGGGCGAGCTGGGTATCCGCGATGCGGTCAAGCTCGAACTTAACAGCCTGGGCACCAGCGAAGCCCGTGGGCGCTACCGTGCAGCTCTGGTCGAATACTTGTCCTCGCGCCTGAGCGAGCTTGACGAAGACAGCCAGCGTCGTTTGAAATCCAATCCGCTGCGCGTCCTCGACACCAAAAATGCCGATACTCAAGCTGTTCTGGTCGACGCGCCGAAGCTGGTTGACTATCTGGACGAAGAATCCCGTGTGCATTTCGAGGGGCTCAAGGCACGCCTCGATGCAGCGGGCATTCCCTACACGATCAATCCAAAACTGGTTCGTGGCCTGGATTACTACAGCAAAACCGTATTCGAATGGGTCACCGACAAACTGGGCGCCCAGGGTACCGTCTGTGCTGGCGGCCGTTATGACGGTCTGGTCGAGCAAATGGGCGGCAAGCCTACTACGGGTGTCGGTTTCGCCATGGGCATCGAGCGCTTGATCCTGCTGCTCGAAACCCTTGAACAGATCCCCGAAGAAATCGCGCGTCAGGTCGATGTCTACCTGTGTGCTTTCGGTGAGGCTGCCGAGTTGGCTGCCCTGACTTTGAGCGAACGTGTTCGCGATCAGCTACCGAACCTGCGCTTGCAGATCAATGCCGGTGCAGGCAGTTTCAAAAGCCAGTTCAAAAAGGCTGACAAGAGCGGCGCACTGTACGCGCTGATCCTGGGTGACGACGAATTGGCCCAGCAAGTGGTAGGTTTAAAACCCCTGCGTGGCCAGGGCGAACAACAAACGATTGCCTGGGATGCTCTTTCCGAGCACCTGGCCACCTGCGTCGTGCAGGGTTGAAGCTGTAAAACAGCCGATTTATCGAATTAAGGAGTGTTGGGGTGTCGAGTAACGATGATGATCAGCTGGGCGAGTTGAAAGACTGGTGGCAGCGTAACGGCAAACCCCTGGTCACTGGCGGCATGCTGGCGCTGGTGGTGGTGTTCGGCTGGCAGTTTTGGCACAAGTATCAGACGAATCAGTCGCAGGGTGCGTCGATTCTCTACCAACAGTTGCTAGAGACCACACTCACGCCTGACGGTCAGCCCGATGTGGCCCGTGTGGCTGATTTGGCCAACAAGTTGAAAAGCGAATACGCAGGCTCTGCCTATGCGCAATTTGGCGGTCTGTTCGTGGCCAAGGTCGCAGTGGACAACGGCAAACTCGATGACGCGGCCGCAGAGCTGAAAGCCATTGTCGAAAAACCGGCCAATGCCACCCTGGCTGAAGTGGCGCGTCAGCGTCTGGCCCAGGTTCTGGCGGCACAGGGCAAGGTCGATGATGCCCTGAAACTGCTTGAAGGTGATTCGGACAAAGCATTCCTGGCCAGCCGCGAAGAGCTCAAGGGCGACTTGCTGGTGCAGCAGGGCCGTGCCGACGACGCACGTGCAGCCTACGAAAAAGCCAAGGCCGCCTTGTCGGATGAAGCAGCGGTAGGTGGCTTACAAATCAAGCTCGATGACCTGGCCAAAGGGGATGCGTGACGTGATGCGTTGGAAACATGCGGCATTGCTGGCTCTGGTCGTTTTGGCCGCGGGTTGCAGCAGCAACAGCAAAAAAGAACTGCCACCGGCCGAGCTGACCGACTTCAAAGAAGAAGTCGTGCTGCAAAAGCAGTGGAGCCGCTCGATCGGTGACGGTCAGGGCAAAACCTACAACATGCTGGTTCCAGCGGTTGAAGGTAACAACATCTACGCCGCAGACGTAACGGGTGTTGTGATGTCTCTGGACCGCATGAACGGCGACGTTGAGTGGAAAAAAGACCTCGAACTGCCGGTTTCAGGCGCAGTTGGCCTGGGCTATGGCCTGGTCATGCTCGGCACCTTGCAAGGTGACGTGGTTGCCCTGGATTCCAGTACCGGCGAAGAAAAATGGCGCTCTCGCGTCAACAGCGAAGTGCTTGCACCTCCTGCGACCAACGGCGATATCGTTGTGGTACAGACCCAGGACGATCGCCTGATCGGCCTGGATGCTTCCACCGGCAATCAGCGTTGGACGTATGACAGCACGCCGGGCGTGCTGACCTTGCGTGGCACGGGCGCACCACTGGTGACCAATCACCTGGCCATTGCCGGTCTGTCGACCGGTAAAGTGGTTGCCCTTGATACGCGCAACGGCGTACCTGTGTGGGAGCAACGTGTTGCCATCCCGCAAGGTCGCTCCGAGCTTGAACGCATTGTCGATATCGACGGTGGCCTGCTGATGTCTGGCGGTACACTGTATGTCGCCAGCTACCAGGGCCGTATGGCCGCGCTTGAAATGGAATCGGGTCGCGTGCTCTGGCAACGCGATGCTTCCAGCTATTCAGGTGTCGCTCAGGGCTTTGGCAGCGTCTACGTCAGCCTGGCGTCGGGCACTGTAGAAGGCGTTGACGAGCGTTCGACCACCTCACTGTGGAGCAATGATGCTCTGGCTCGCCGTCAATTGTCGGCACCGGAAGTCTTCTCCAGCTACGTGGCGGTCGGTGACATGGAAGGCTATCTGCACCTGCTGAGCCAGGTCGATGGTCGTTTCGTGGGCCGTACCCGCGTTGACAGTGATGGCCTTCGGGCGCGTCCGCTGGTGGTCGGTGACATGATTTACGTGTTTGGTAACAGCGGCAAACTGGAAGCCCTGACCATTCGCTAAGGCGTCTATGCTTGAGGCTTCAGGGCCTCGGGCAGCCTTGCTCTGGCAAGGTTTGCGGCACATTTGTGCTGTTCCGAACTCTGGCCGCTGCCTTGCAGCGGCTTTTGTATTTTCTGAAATAACGAAGTGGAGAGCCGCATGGTTCCCGTAATCGCCCTGGTGGGCCGACCAAACGTCGGCAAGTCCACCTTGTTCAACCGCCTGACCAGGACTCGTGACGCCATCGTTGGCGACTTGTCCGGTCTGACCCGTGATCGCCAATACGGTGAGGCCAAGTGGCAAGGGCGTTCCTACATTCTGGTCGACACCGGCGGTATCTCCGGTGACGAGCACGGTATGGACGAAAAGATGGCCGAGCAGTCGCTGCTGGCTATCGAAGAAGCTGATGTCGTTCTGTTCCTGGTAGATGCAAAAGCAGGCTTCACCGCCGCTGACCAGATGATCGGCGAACACCTTCGCAAACGTAACAAGCGTTCCTACGTAGTAGCCAACAAGGTCGACAACATCGATCCGGACATGGCTCGCGCGGAGTTCGCGCCACTGGGCATGGGCGACGCGATTCCAATCGCCGGTGCTCACGGTCGTGGTATTACCCAGATGCTGGAAATTGCCCTGAGCAACTTCCCGCGTGACGAAGAAGAGCCTGAAGACGGCGAAGAAGAAGTCGTTCTCGAAGGTGAGGAAGCCAAGCGCATTCCTGGCCCAAGCGAAAAAGACGGCATCAAGATCGCCATCATCGGTCGTCCTAACGTTGGCAAGTCGACTCTGGTTAACCGCATGCTCGGTGAAGACCGGGTAATCGTGTATGACCAGCCAGGCACTACCCGCGACAGTATCTACATCCCGTTTGAGCGTAACGACGAGAAGTACACGCTGATCGACACCGCCGGTGTGCGCAAGCGCGGCAAGATCCACGAAGAAGTTGAAAAGTTCTCCGTGGTCAAAACCCTGCAAGCAATCAAAGACGCCAACGTGGTGATCTTTGTGATGGACGCCCGTGAAGGCGTGGTTGACCACGACCTCAACCTGTTGGGCTTTGCGCTGGAGGCCGGTCGGGCTCTGGTCATCGCGATCAACAAGTGGGACGGCATGACCCCGAGCGAGCGCGACTTCGTTAAAGTCGAGCTGACGCGTCGCCTGTTCTTCGTCGACTTCGCCGATATTCACTTTATCTCGGCGCTGCACGGCACTGGCGTGGGCAACCTGTACCAGTCGGTGCAGAACTCCTTCAAGTCAGCGGTTACTCGCTGGCCGACCAACCGTCTGACCCAGATCCTGGAAGATGCGGTCAGTGAGCACGCGCCACCGATGGTCAACAGCCGCCGGATCAAGCTGCGTTATGCCCACTTGGGTGGTGCTAACCCGCCGATTATCGTGATCCACGGTAACCAGGTTGAGAAGGTTCCGAAGTCTTACGTCCGTTATCTCGAAAACACCTACCGTCGTGTCTTGAAGTTGGTCGGTACGCCGATCCGCATTGAGTTCAAAGGTGGCGAGAACCCGTACGAAGGCAACAAGAACTCGCTGACCGACCGTCAGGTCAACAAGAAGCGCCGCATGATGTCGCACCACAAGAAAGCCGAGAAAAACCGCAAAGACAAGCGCTGATAGCGCAAGGTTCTAGCGCATTGAGAAAGGGTCCGAAAGGGCCCTTTTTCGTGTCTGACGTTTGGGCTATTCTCGGAGGGTCCTGCGCCGTAGTCAGTGCCGGGAACTCAACAGGGAACGGCCATGATCACCAGCAAGTTGCCGAATGTAGGCACCACTATTTTCACGCGTATGTCGCAGCTCGCGACAGAAACCGGCGCACTTAACCTGTCTCAGGGGTTCCCCGATTTCGACGGCCCGCAGGCATTGCGTGACGCGGTCGGCAAGCACATTGCCAGTGGCCATAACCAGTACTCACCCATGACCGGCTTGCCTGCCTTGCGTGAGCAGGTGGCAGCCAAAATTTCCCGCAGCTACGGGGTCAAGGTGGATGCTGACACCGAGGTGACGATCACGCCTGGCGCGACCCAGGCCATTTTCTGCGCAATCCAGGCCGTGATTCATGCCGGCGATGAAGTGATCGTCTTTGATCCGTGCTACGACAGCTACGAGCCCTCGGTTGAGCTGGCGGGTGGCCGTTGCGTGCATGTGCAACTGGGGCTGGAAGACTTCTCGATAGATTGGCAACAACTTGAAGATGCCCTGAGCCCGCGCACGCGCATGATCATCCTGAATAGCCCGCACAATCCAAGCGGTGCCCTGATCAGTCGTGCCGAACTGGACCAGTTGGCCCGCCTGATTGCCGACCGCGATATCTACCTCATCAGCGATGAGGTGTACGAACATCTGGTGTTCGATGGCGTGCCCCACGTCAGTGTTTTGTCCCACCCTGAGTTGTACCATCGCGCATTCGTTGTCAGCTCATTCGGTAAGACCTACCACGTGACAGGCTGGAAAACAGGCTACGTCGTTGCGCCGCCTGCCTTGACCGCTGAACTGCGCAAGGTTCACCAGTACGTCAGCTTTTGCGGAGTAACGCCCTTGCAGTATGCGTTGGCAGACTTCATGGCCGATCACCCGGAGCACGTTGAAGAGTTGCCAGGGTTTTACCAGGCCAAGCGCGACCTGTTCTGTGATTTGCTCAGCCCGTCGCGTTTTACCTTCAAGCCGGTGGCAGGTACGTATTTTCAGTTGGTGGATTACTCCCGGATTCGCCCGGACCTCAACGATGTCGACATGGCGGTATGGCTGACCCGCGAACACGGGGTGGCCACTATCCCGGTGTCGGTGTTCTACCAGACCCCGCCTGAAGGGCAGCGGCTGGTTCGTCTATGTTTTGCAAAACGCGAGGAGACGCTGCGCGAAGCAGCAGAAAAACTATGCGTGATCTGAAGGGTTTACCCGATTTAACCGTGGCACTGGTGCAAACCACGCTGGCCTGGCATGACCGTCAGGCCAATTTTGAACATTTCGACGAGCTGCTTGAGCATGCTCGGGGCGCCGACCTGGTGGTGCTGCCCGAAATGTTTACCACCGGCTTCAGCATGGAATCCAAAACCCTGGCTGAACCTGAAGGCGGCCCAAGCACCGAGTGGCTGCGCAAGCAGGCAAAAAGGCTTGATGCCGTGGTCACAGGTAGCGTGATTGTGCGTGCGGCAGATGGCAGCCACCGTAATCGATTGTTGTGGGCCCGCCCTGATGGCGAAGTGCTGCACTACGACAAACGTCACCTGTTTCGTATGGCCGGTGAGCATGAGCATTTCACCCCGGGTGAGCGTCAGGTTCAGTTCGAGGTCAAAGGCTGGCGTATTCGCCCTTTGATTTGCTATGACCTGCGCTTCCCGGTGTGGAGCTGCGACCCTCACGACACCGACTTGTTGCTGTATACCGCCAGTTGGCCAGGGGCGCGTCGATTGCACTGGAACCGCTTATTGCCTGCACGGGCCATCGAAAATCTCTGTTACGTCGCAGCGGTGAATCGGGTGGGCACGGACGGCAAAGGGATGGTCTACACGGGCGACAGTCATATCTTCGACTTCCAGGGCGAGTCACTGCTCAGTGCCGGGGAGGCGGACGGGGTGTTCACCATGAGCCTCAACGCGGCCGATCTGGGCGCCTATCGTGAGCGGTTCCCGGCCAACCTGGATGCGGACGATTTCGAGCTGCGCTGATGTGTGGAAGCCGTTATCAGACCGTGTGCGACTTAAAACCTGTGGGAGCGTGGCTTGCCCGCGGCGGCATCACTGCGGTCTGTCTGCCAACCCGCGCCGCCTGAATTGCGAGCAAGCCCGCTCCCATAGAGGCTAGTCATTGCCGGTCCTGGGCATCGATGAAATAAAAAGCCCCCAAGGCGTTCACCTTGGGGGCTTTTTCGTTTCGGGCCAATGCTTACGCCGCTTTAGCCTCGGTTTCGGTCAGCGAGCGGTTCAGGGCGCTGAACACGGCCTTGAAGCTTGCCGTGGTGATGTTTTCATCAATGCCCACGCCATGTACGGCACGCCCGCCATTGACCCGCAGTTCAATGTAAGCCGCAGCCTTGGCGTTGGTGCCCGCGCCAATCGCGTGTTCGTTGTAGTCCATTATTTCGGCGTTGACCGGCAGGCCAGCGACCAGCGCTTCCAGCGCGCCGTTGCCCTTGCCGCTCCAGCGCAGGTTGGTTTCGCCATCGCCTTTGGCCGACACTTCAACCTCGACTGCGCTATGGCCGTTCTCTTCCTGTAAACGATGGCTGACCAGCGCGTAAGGCGTATTGGCCTGCAAGTACTCAGTGCGAAGCAAGTTGTGAATCTGCTGAGCCGTCATTTCCAGACCCAGGCGATCGGTTTCGCGCTGAACGACCTGGCTGAATTCGATCTGCATACGGCGTGGCAAGCTGATGCCGTATTCCTGCTCCAGCAGGTAAGCAATTCCGCCTTTGCCCGACTGGCTGTTAACCCGGATCACGGCTTCATAGCTGCGGCCAATATCCGCCGGGTCGATTGGCAAGTACGGCACTTCCCACAGGGCGTCCGGTTTTTGCTGGGCGAAGCCTTTGCGGATAGCGTCCTGGTGCGAGCCGGAGAACGCGGTGTGGACCAGGTCGCCCACATACGGGTGACGAGGGTGAACCGGGATCTGGTTGCACTCTTCGACCACTTTGCGCACACCGTCGATGTCCGAGAAGTCCAGTTGTGGATCCAGGCCCTGGGTGTACATGTTCAAGGCCACCGTCACCAGGTCGACGTTGCCGGTACGCTCGCCGTTGCCAAACAGGCAGCCTTCGACACGATCGGCGCCAGCCATCAGGCCCAGTTCGGTTGCGGCAACACCGGTGCCACGGTCGTTGTGGGTGTGCAGGCTGATCAAGACGCTGTCACGGCGGTTGATGTTGCGGCCGAACCACTCGATCTGGTCGGCGTAGATGTTAGGGGTGGCGCACTCAACAGTGGCAGGCAAGTTGAGGATCATCTTGTGCTCAGGTGTCGGGTTCCAGACCTCGATCACTGCGTCACAGACTTCCTTGGCGAACTCCAGCTCAGTGGCGCTGAACGTCTCTGGCGAGTACTCGAATGTCCAGTGGGTTTCGGGCTGCTGGGCGGCGTATTTGACGAACAGCTTGGCGGCGCTGACCGCGATTTCCTTGATGCCGTCCTTGTCCTGATTGAACACGATGCGGCGAAACGCAGGGCAGGTGGCGTTGTACAGGTGAACGATGGCTTTTTTCGCCCCACGCAACGACTCGAAAGTGCGTGCGATCAAGTCTTCACGGCCCTGGGTCAGCACCTGGATGGTGGTGTCGTCCGGGATGTGGCCGTCTTCGATCAGGGTGCGCACAAAATCAAAGTCGGTCTGCGACGCAGCCGGGAACGATGCCTCGATTTCCTTTACGCCAACACTGACCAGGGTCTTCCAGAAGCGCAGCTTTTTTACCGCATCCATCGGCTCGATCAGCGACTGGTTGCCATCGCGCAGGTCGGAGCTGCACCAGACAGGCGCGCTGGTGATGGTTTTTGATGGCCAGGTACGATCAGGCAAATCAATGACCGGGAAGGCGCGGTATTTGGAAGACGGGTTTTTGAGCATGGTCATCAGGCAATCCTTAATATGCGTGCCGACTATTCAGACGCGGCCAGCCGGAAAAATACAAAGCAGAGGGCGAGGCACCGCAATTAGCTTTGCAGTCGTGCGCTGACGAGGCAAAGGCTGCGATGTTGGCGGAGCAGGATGAGGGTGTGAGAGGTTTTCATAAGCTCAACCCTAACCATTGGGCTGAGAGATGGCAAGCGCATAAAAAACATTGAGATAAATGCTCGTATATGAAGAAAATACGAGTTTTAATTGCTGTATTTTGTTTTGTGTAAATCTAATATTGCGCAACTTCAAGGAATGACATACCTCGAGTGCTGCGAGGCATGCCCTGTTTTTATGGCGTAATCAGGGTTGGAAGGCCCCGATGAAAATTGCCGGGTCAACCCTGGCGTCATTGAGGCTGACGTTCCAGTGCATATGGGGGCCTGTGGCGCGTCCGGTGGAGCCGACCTTGCCCACTACGTCGCCACGAGCCAGTTGTTGGCCAACCTTGGTGTCAATTTTCGACATATGGCAAAACATACTGATGAAGCCTTGGCCGTGATCCACGAACACCGTGTTGCCATTGAAGAAGTAGTTGCCGATCAGGATCACCTTACCGGCCGCCGGGGTTTTGATGGGCGTACCTGCAGGTACGGCAAAGTCGAGACCAGCGTGGGGGTTGCGTTCTTCACCGTTGAAAAAGCGGCGCACGCCAAACTTGCTGGACAGCGGTCCGTTGACCGGTTTGTCCAGCAGCAGGTTGCTCGGAGTGTTGGGGCTGAAAGTACGGTAAGCCTTGATCTGAATCGCCAGCTCGTTGTCGATTCGCTTGATGTCAGCCGGGTTGGGGTTGACCTGGCGCTGGTTCTTCAGCGTGATGCGCTGCTCGGGGTATTTCTTGTTGCCCACCGTGAAGCTCAGTTCCCGCGAGCCGCTGATGATTGACTGGGGGCCCGGTTTTACCGTCAGCGGGATGCCGACAATCGCCCGCCAGGTGTCCTGCTCCTTGATCACCAGCACCGGTTTGCCATCGTAGGTTGCCTTGGGTGCTTGCGCGCCGGTCCCCAACTCAATCACGGCAACACCGCCCGGCACCGGTTTATTCAATAAGCGCGTGATGTAACTGTCAGCTGCGTGCGCGTTGAGGGTCAGGCACAGCAACAGGACGGCAGAAAGAAAGCGTGACATCAGTTAATCCAGTAAGGAAAGGGTGACGGGCGTGAGGTGATTGTCCTCGACCCGGACTTGCAGTTCGCCTTCGCCCAGCCTGGCCTTCAAGCGCTGGCCGTTATGGGTTTGCCCGGCGCTGCGAATGGCATTGCCACGCTCATCCAGCAAAATGCTGTAGCCGCGCCCAAGGGTCGCCAGCGGGCTGACCACGTGCAAGGTTTGCATCTGGCTTTGCAGCTGCATGCGGCGTGCCTTGAGGCCTTCGCGCATGGCCCGTGGCAAGCGTTCCGCCAGACTGTCCAAGCGCTGGCGCAACATGGCCAGTTGGCGCCCCGGATGCTGTGCCGCCAGTCGGGTTTCGAGGCGGATCAGACGCTCGCGGCGGGTATTGAGGCTGCGCTCGAACGCACGGCGCATGCGCATGTCCAGGTCATCCAGGCGCTGGGCCTGCTGGCGCAGGCGTTCACCAGGGTGGCGCAAACGGCGTGCCAGGCCATCCAGACGCAAGCGGTCGCGCATCAAACGGTCGCGAATGCGCATCACCAGACGCCGGTGCAGGCTGTCGATTCGGCGTTGCAGGTCACTTGAGTCCGGTGCCAGCAATTCAGCAGCCGCAGAGGGCGTGGGTGCGCGTACGTCCGCTACAAAGTCGGCGATGGATACATCGGTTTCATGACCGACAGCGCTGACAATCGGCGTCACACAGGCATCGATGGCACGGGCTACGGCTTCTTCGTTAAAGCACCACAGGTCTTCCAGGGATCCGCCGCCTCGGGCCAGGATCAAGGCGTCGAAACCCCGGGCATCAGCCAGTCGCAATGCCCGGACAATTTGCGCCGTGGCTTCGCGACCTTGCACGGCGGTGGGGATCAGTGTCAGTTCGACCTGAGGCGCCCGGCGACGAAAGACGCTGATGATGTCGCGAATCACCGCTCCGGTGGGCGAGCTGACAATACCGATGCGCTGCGGGTGAGCAGGCAGGGCAACCTTGCGCTCGGGGCTGAACAGGCCTTCGGCGCTGAGTTTTTCTTTCAGAGCATCGAAGGCCAGGCGCAGCGCGCCATCACCCGCGGGCTCCACCGTATCGAGGATCAGTTGATAGTCACCGCGGCCTTCAAACAACGACACCTTGCCCCGGACCTTCACCGCCAGGCCGTCCTTCAAGGCCTGGCGCACCCGCGCCGCGTTGTTGCGAAACAGCGCGCAACGCACCTGGGCGCCACTGTCCTTGAGGGTGAAATACACGTGGCCGGAAGCGGGGCGGGCGAGGTTGGAAATTTCGCCTTCTACCCAGATGTTGCTGAACACGTCTTCGAGCAACACCCTCGCCCGGCCATTGAGCTGGCTGACGGTCAGGACTTCTCGGTCGAGGTTGAGTCTTGCAAAGGGGTCTTTAATCATGCGGGTCATCATAAGGGCGGATTGTTCTGTCTGCACCTGCCCGGTTAAAGTCCGCGCACAAAAATACAAGGATGCAGTGCAATGGATTTGCCTTTTACGGGTAGCGAGTGGGTGTTGCTGGAGCTGGCAATTGCGCTGGCGTATATCGTGTTTGGCGTGGCCGGGTTCGGCACCGCACTGGTGGCGGGGCCGCTGCTGATTCTGTGCCTGCCTTTGTCCAAAATCATCCCGTTGCTGGTGTTGCTGGATTTTGTCGCGGCATTTGGCAACTGGCTGCCTGCCCGGCGAGATGTGGCGCGCCCCGAGTTGTTGCGCTTGCTGCCTTGCATGGCGATCGGCTGCGTGGTCGGCGTGACATTTTTGCTTAGCCTCAAGTCAGACCTGTTGTTGCTGTTGATGGGGCTTTTTATCACCGCTTACGCCTTGTACAGCCTGGCGGTAAAGGTGAAACCGACACAGGTGGCAGCCGGCTGGGCCATCCCCACGGGTATCACGGGCGGCTTGTTCGGCGCCCTGTTTGGCAGTGGCGGCTTTTTGTATGCGCTGTACCTCAACGCGCGATTGCCCAAGGAAGCGGCGCGGGCGACCCAAAGTGCGTTGATCAGTTGCAGTACCGTGGTGCGCCTGAGCCTGTTTGTGATCGCAGGCGTATATGCCGACGGCGAGCTACTGTTGCTGGGTGCCTGCTTGTTGCCTGCCATGGCACTGGGGTTATGGGTCGGGCGTCGGCTGACGCGCAAATTGTCCCGTGAGGCTTTTGTGCGACTGGTGACGTGGCTGGTACTGGCCAGCGGGATTGCGCTGATTGCGCGCTATCTGAGCGCTTGACCTCGCGGTGTGAGGCTTTAAGCTGCGCGCCCGCTCCCACCGTTTCAGTGTGTTGCCCTTATCCCCACGTATATGTGCCGTCCCCATGAACTCGCAAAGCATCATCGTTCCCAAAATATCCACCTTGCCGGTGCATGAGCCCCGTGCCAGGGCCATCGTGCGCTGGCTGGTGCGCAAGAACATCATTGAAGAAGAACTGACCACGTGCGGACGTACGGGCAACGGCATGGCGTATGCCATCGCTCCGGGTGCCCGGGAGGTGGTGCTGCACCCTGAGGCGCTGCCATTTGGTCAGCCGGTCAATGGCCTGGAGATCATTACCAAGCGCTGCATCTACACCCCGTCCAAGGGCTTTCTCGAAGAAGCCGGCTGCGCCGAGTGCCGCAAGGAAGTGGGGGAGGCGTTGTTCGACAGTCTCGAAGACTGGATGCCGGGGCGAACCGACAATTTCATTTGCCCGTTGTGCGCCCATGAAGACGACATCAACGGCTTTCTGTTTTTGCAGCCGTGCGCGTTTTCCAACCTGGGCTTTATTTTCAACAACTGGGCCGAGGCGGGTTTCAAGCAAAGCTTCCTCGACGAGTTTGCCGACTGGCTTGATCAACCGGTGGCGTGGGTGCAGGTCGAGCTGTGAACCTGTAGTCGCTGCCGAAGGCTGCGAAGGGCATCGCGCGGCTTCCAGTTAACGGGTTGCTCCGCAACCCTTCGCAGTCTTCGGCAGCGACTACACGACTGTTTTTCTGCCTTCAAAGTCAGCTAATCATTGGCCCTTAGCGCAAAACTCTCTAAAGGTTTCCGTTGAGAGACTCAGGTGTTTTGAGTACAATGGCGCGCTTCCATTTTCCCGCTCGGGAGCCCCAGCGATGCTGCGTATCAGCCAAGAAGCACTCACATTCGATGACATCCTTCTCGTCCCCGGTTATTCCGAGGTTCTCCCGAACGAAGTCAGCCTAAAGACTCGTTTGACCCGTGGCATTGAACTGAATATTCCGCTGGTTTCCGCCGCAATGGACACCGTGACTGAAGCCCGTCTGGCAATCGCCATGGCTCAGGAAGGCGGTATCGGCATCATCCACAAGAACATGACCATCGAGCAGCAAGCTCACGAAGTTCGCAAGGTCAAGCGCTTCGAAGCCGGTGTGGTTAAAGAGCCCATCACCATCGAGGCTGATGCCACGGTACGTGAGCTGCTTGAACTGACCCGCCAGCACAACATCTCCGGCGTTCCTGTACTGCACAATGGCGACCTGGTCGGCATCGTGACGTCCCGTGACGTGCGCTTCGAAAACCGTCTGGAAGCTACCGTTCGTGACGTGATGACGCCTAAAGAACGTCTGGTCACGGTCAAGGAAGGCGCCGACAAGGAAGAAGCCCGCGAACTGCTGCACAAGCACCGCATCGAGCGCGTGCTGATCGTCGACGACAAATTTGCCCTCAAAGGCATGATGACCGTTAACGACATCGAAAAAGCCAAGGCTTACCCGCTGGCCAGCAAGGACGATCAAGGTCGTCTGCGCGTTGGCGCTGCGGTAGGTACCGGCAAGGACACCGCTGATCGTGTGGCCGCCCTCGTGGCTGCTGGCGTTGACGTGGTTGTTGTCGACACCGCTCACGGTCACTCCAAAGGCGTGATCGACCGCGTTCGTTGGGTCAAGCAGAACTTCCCTGAAGTTCAGGTGATCGGCGGCAACATCGCCACCGGCGCTGCTGCTCTGGCCCTGGCTGAAGCTGGCGCTGACGCGGTTAAAGTCGGTATCGGCCCAGGCTCGATCTGCACCACCCGTATCGTGGCCGGTGTAGGCGTTCCGCAAATCAGCGCGATTGCCAATGTTGCTGCTGCCCTTGAAGGCACTGGCGTACCGTTGATTGCTGACGGCGGCATCCGTTTCTCGGGTGACCTGTCCAAGGCCATCGTTGCCGGTGCGTCCTGCGTGATGATGGGTTCGATGTTTGCCGGTACTGAAGAAGCGCCGGGCGAGATCGAGTTGTACCAGGGCCGTTCGTACAAGGCCTACCGCGGCATGGGTTCGCTGGGTGCGATGTCGCAATCCCAGGGCTCCTCCGACCGTTACTTCCAGGACTCCTCCGCGGGTGCCGAGAAGCTGGTGCCGGAAGGCATCGAAGGTCGCGTGGCGTACAAGGGTTCGTTGACCGCAATCGTTCACCAACTGATGGGCGGTCTGCGTTCCTCGATGGGTTACACCGGCTGTGCCGACATCGAGCAAATGCGTACCAAACCCGAGTTCGTGCGCATCACCGGTGCCGGCATGGCTGAATCCCACGTCCACGACGTGCAGATCACCAAAGAAGCTCCAAACTATCGCGTAGGTTGATAGTGGTCGCACCCGGGCTCATGCACGGGTGCGATACGAATTAAGTCACCGGGGCTGTTTGATTCAGCCCCGTGTCGTTTCTGTAATTAATCGAGATTTTGTCATGGCCCTCGACATTCACGCTCACCGCATCCTGATTCTGGACTTCGGTTCCCAGTACACCCAGCTGATCGCCCGCCGCGTGCGCGAAATCGGCGTTTACTGCGAACTGCACCCGTTCGACATGGATGACGCAGCGATCCGCGAATTCGCACCCAAGGGGATTATCCTCGCCGGTGGCCCGGAATCCGTGCACGAAGCCGGCAGCCCTCGCGCGCCGCAAGCTGTATTCGACCTGGGCGTACCGGTTTTCGGTATCTGCTACGGCATGCAAACCATGGCTGAACAGCTGGGTGGCAAGGTTGAAGGTTCCGAGCTGCGTGAGTTTGGTTATGCCCGTGTAGACGTGGTCGGCAAAAGCCGCCTGCTGGACGGCATCGAAGACCATATCGACGCTGACGGCCTGTTCGGTCTGGACGTGTGGATGAGCCACGGTGACAAGGTCACCAAAATGCCATCCGACTTCCACGTTCTGGCCAGCACCCCAAGCTGCCCGATTGCTGGCATGTTCAGCGACGAGCGTGGCTACTACGGCGTGCAGTTCCACCCGGAAGTGACCCACACCAAGCAGGGCGGTCGCATCCTGTCGCGCTTTATCCTCGACATCTGCGGCTGCGAAGCCTTGTGGACGCCGTCGAAGATCGCGGAAGACGCCATTGCCAACATCCGTGCCCAGGTTGGCACCGACAACGTTTTGCTGGGTCTGTCCGGCGGCGTTGACTCCTCGGTGGTTGCAGCGTTGCTGCACAAGGCGATCGGCGATCAGCTGACGTGCGTATTCGTGGACAACGGCCTGCTGCGCCTGCACGAAGGTGAGCAAGTGATGGCCATGTTCGCCGAGAACATGGGTGTCAAAGTGATCCGTGCCAACGCGGCGGATCAGTTCCTGAACAACCTGGCTGGCGAAAGCGATCCAGAGAAGAAGCGCAAGATCATCGGCCGTACCTTCATCGACGTGTTCGATGCCGAATCCTGCAAGCTGGACAACATCAAGTACCTGGCCCAGGGCACCATCTACCCGGACGTGATCGAGTCGGCTGGCGCCAAGAGCGGCAAGGCTCACGTCATCAAGTCGCACCACAACGTGGGCGGCCTGCCGGACGAGATGAACCTCAAGCTGGTTGAGCCGTTGCGCGAACTGTTCAAGGACGAAGTCCGTCGTCTGGGCCTGGAACTGGGTCTGCCGTACGACATGGTCTACCGTCACCCGTTCCCGGGTCCGGGCCTGGGTGTACGTATCCTGGGTGAAGTGAAGAAGGAATACGCCGACATCCTGCGTCGTGCTGACCACATCTTCATCGAAGAACTGCGCAAGGCCGACTGGTATCACAAAGTCAGCCAGGCATTCGTGGTGTTCCAGCCGGTCAAGTCGGTTGGCGTTGTAGGCGATGGCCGTCGTTACGCCTGGGTTGTAGCCCTGCGTGCCGTAGAAACCATCGACTTCATGACCGCACGTTGGGCGCACCTGCCTTACGAGCTGCTTGAAACCGTCAGCGGCAGGATCATCAACGAAATCGAAGGCATCTCCCGCGTGACCTATGACGTGTCGAGCAAGCCGCCGGCAACGATTGAGTGGGAATGATTGGACGTCCGGCGCTGACCGGCACCAAGCAGCACTGAACACCCTGAAGCCCGCGTAATTGCGGGCTTTTGGCTTTTTGGGTCTGGCAATCCGTTGGCTGACGGGTTACCGACGGCCTTCGCACACCGGTGATTCGCCGATGCGTCCTTGCTTGCACAGGTCGAGATTATCCCTGCGCTTGAACCCTGCATCTTTCATGCAGTAGAACCGCGTCAGCACAACATCAATTGGCGACTTGTCGCCCACGCCATCAAGATTGGTATACCCGCAAGCACGCATGGCGTTGTCGACGCCCGATTGGGTTACCCCCTTTTTGTACCATTGCGTGTAGTCTCCTGGCGGCGGTTGAAAGCCCCTTCCCGTGCAACCAATCAGTAGCACAGCGCAAAAACCCAGCAGCAGGCTCCTCGTGAGCATGTCGTTATTCCTTATGGTTTGACCTGCATAAAGTGAGTGGCGCCGTCGGGTGAATCTCTCCAGAAAGGCTGCGCGTAGTCCTCCTCGATTCCGGCACATTTTCGGCGCCAATTATTTGAACTCCCTGGTTGCTCAAAAAGCAATTGGGCTTAGTTCGATTGATTCATACGCGTTATTAAATTGTCAGCCATAAGTAATACAGCGACCCACTAAAACAAGCAGTTAGGAGCGCTATTCTCTGTGCTGTCAAAATACTGACAATAACAGCCAGTTGCATTCTTCCTATAAGTCGGTGATTTATCATGATCAAGATCATGGCCTTCTTGTTAATAGGAGTTGTCACTGCAGGATGCAACGGATTCGTGAAGCCCGACTTGTCGGGGCCCGTTAATGACGCGTACTTTACGGTCTTTTCAGGCTTTCCCATGCCGTTTATGTACATGGCCTCGGCCGTGCAATGGAACGAGGAGTATGCCGTCACGACAGCGCACACTCCGTTTATCCCCAATGTCGCATACCGTTGTAGCACGCATTGCGATCTGGTCTTTATCAAGCACAAGGCAAGCGGCCACTTTCCATCCTGGCGGGCCCCGCGTGTGGGTGAAAGTATTACCGCAGTGGGGGTGAGCCCTTATCTGGTGACCACCACGGGCAAAGGCAAGGTGTATCAAACCCCCTTTCGCAATATCGAAGAGCATAGCGGTGATCTTTATGGCATCCACGACGCACCGCTGGTCAAGGGAATGTCGGGCGGGCCGGTCATCGCCAGTGACGGCAGCATTGTGGGTATCAATGAAGGGTTCTACTCGACCACATTGAACGATGTGATCACTCAGTCCGGCTTGAAAGGCGCGCAGAGGGTGAGCATCTTTATCCCGTATTCGATTATTCAGCGCGAGTGGCTGATGTTGCAGGCCCAGCTGGATGGCCCGCGTGGTTCGAAGTATGCGGTGAAGTAAATCCGGAGCACTTCGCCCTCTCTCTCAAAGGGAGAGGGTGAGGGCGGATTGGCTCTAGCGCCGTGCCACATCCGAAAAGTAGAACTTGTCCAGTGTATGCCGCGACTCGGTGTACTCGAACTGGCGCCCATCCTGCAGAAACGTCTGGTTGCTCACCACGATGACATGGCTCTGACCGTCCAGGTCCAGATGCTGCTGATCGTCCTTGCTGCGCGGCACCGCTTCGATGGTGCGCTGGGCATAGCTGATCTGCAGGTTCAGGGTTTGCTCGATGTAGGCATAAATCGAGTGCTGGGCAATGTCTGGATTGAGTCCCGGAATCAGGTCGCTCACGAAATGGTTGATGTCCAGGATCACCCGTTTGCCATCAATGCGGCGTACCCGTTTGATTCGGGTGATGAGGCTGCCTGCTTCCACATCAAGCTTTTCGCACAACCCACTCTCCAGTAGCGCAAATTGCGTGAATTCAACGACGTCCGTGCTGACGTTGTCGCCCAGGCGCGGGTAAGTTTCCTGGAAGCTGACAATGCCACCCAACTGAAACTCGATCGGGCTGGATGACAGCACAAAAGTGCCTTTGCCGTGGATCTTTTGCGCAAAACCGCGTTCCTGAAGTTGCTCGATGGCCTTGCGCACCGTGCCACGGCTGGCGTCATAACGGGCCATCAACTCGGCTTCGGATGGCAGGCGTGCGCCGCGGGCCAGGCGTTCAGTGGTAATGCTGGCAAGCAGATCGGTGTAGATCTGATTGTATTTAGTCATGGCGAGGGCTCTATGCCGTTGGGGCTCTGGGCCCGAACCTTAAGGGCAGGGGGTAGGCAGCGCAAGTGCAGACCCGGGGGAGCAAGTAAAAAAATGCAAACTCGTCTGTACCAGTTGTTGCTTTAACTCGTACAGACGAGTATTTTTCGCTTCGGCGTGCTGCCAAAACGACGCTCCATAATAAAAATTCAAGCGGAAGACAACGCATGAGCCACGACTATTCCAAGATCGCCAGCGAGTTGCTGCACAGCCTCGGTGGCGCCGATAACGTTGAGCAGGCCGCACACTGCGTCACGCGTTTGCGTCTGGCGCTCAAGGATCCAAGCCGGGTCGACAGCGCAACCCTTAACCAGATCGATCTGGTCAAAGGCTCCTTTTTTACCGGCGGCCTGTATCAAGTGGTGATCGGCCCCGGTGAAGTCGAAAAGGTCTATGCCGCCCTGCGGGAACAGACCGGCCTGGCCGCAGCCACCATCGCCGATGTCAAACAGACGGGCGCCGACAAGGCCAACGCCATGCAGCGTCTGGTGCGGGTGTTCTCCGATGTGTTCATGCCCATCCTCCCTGCACTGATCATTGCCGGCCTGTTGATGGGGGTTAACAACCTGCTGGGCGCCAAAGGCATGTTCATTGCCGACAAAACCCTGCTCGATGCCTACCCGTCACTGGACGGTGTATGGAGCCTGATCAACCTGATGGCCAACACGTCCTTTGTGTTCTTGCCTGCTTTGGTGGGCTGGTCGGCTGCCAAGCGTTTTGGTGGCAGCGAAATTCTCGGCATCGTGCTGGGCCTGATGCTGGTCCACCCCGACCTGCTCAATGCCTGGAACTACGGCAAGGCCGTGGCCGGGCTGGACGGTCAAAGCCTGCCGTACTTCAATATCCTGGGTCTGTTCCAGATCGAGAAGGTGGGCTACCAGGGGCAAATCCTGCCGATCCTGATGGCGGCGTATGTCATGAGCGTGATCGAGAAATGGCTGCGGGCGCGGGTACCCAATGCCATTCAACTGCTGGTCGTGCCCATCACCACCATCGTCATCACGGGCGTACTGGCGCTGGCAATCATTGGCCCGGTGACTCGCCACCTCGGAATCCTGATCACCGAAGGCGTGGTCATGCTGTTTGACCTGGCGCCGGTGCTCGGCGGGATGATTTTCGGCCTGCTGTACGCACCGCTGGTGATCACCGGCATGCACCACATGTTCCTTGCCGTTGACCTGCAACTGATTGCTACCCAGGGCGGAACGTTTATCTGGCCGATGATCGTCATGTCCAACCTGGCCCAGGGCAGCGCCGCGCTGGGCGTGTTCTACATGAGCCGCAATGTGCGTGAACGCAGCATGGCCTCGACCTCCGCGGTATCCGCGTATTTCGGCATCACCGAGCCGGCCATGTTCGGGATCAATCTGCGCTACAAATTCCCGTTTTATGCGGCGCTGATCGGTTCGGCCCTGGGCAGCATTTTCCTGTCGCTGAACAAGGTCCAGGCCTCGGCCATTGGCGTCGGTGGCTTGCCGGGCTTTATCTCGATCATTCCGCAGTACATCCCGATGTTTGTGATCGGCATGCTGGTGGCCATTGTCGTGCCGTTTGTCCTGACTTGCGCCCTGAGCCTGAAAATCATTCGTCCCGGTTATCGCGTCGTTTAAACCCCTATCCCGTAGTCGCTGCCGAAGGCTGCGAGCTGTCGAACTTTTACCGGCTCGCAGTCTTCGGCAGCGACTACAGAGCCCATTGAGCAGGATTCTTTTATGCAAGACTGGCAGCGCTCGGTGATCTATCAGATCTACCCAAAAAGCTTTTACAGCCACGCGGGCAACCCGACCGGTGACTTGCTGGGCGTGGTCGACAAGCTCGATTACCTGCAATGGCTGGGCGTTGACTACCTGTGGCTGACCCCGTTCCTGCGCTCGCCCCAGCGTGACAACGGCTATGACATCAGCGACTACTACGCCATCGACCCGAGCTACGGCAGCATGGCCGATTGCGAGTTGCTGATCAGCGAGGCCAAGGCCCGGGGCATCAAGCTGATGCTCGATATCGTGGTCAATCACACCTCCATTGAACACGAGTGGTTCCAGCAGGCGCGCAGCAGCCTCGACAACCCGTACCGCGACTATTACATCTGGCGCGACCAGCCGAACAACTGGGAATCCAAGTTCGGCGGCTCGGCCTGGGAATACGAGGCGCAAACCGGCCAGTACTTCCTGCATCTGTTTGATCATACCCAGGCCGACCTCAATTGGGACAACCCCAACGTGCGGGCGCAAGTGTACAAACTGATGTGCTTTTGGCGGGACAAGGGCGTGGGCGGATTTCGCCTGGACGTGATCAACCTGATCTCCAAGCCGGCTCACTTCCCCCAGGACAACAGCGACGGGCGCCGTTTCTACACCGACGGCCCGAAGGTGCACGAGTACTTGCAGGAGATGCACCGCGAAGTGTTCGAGGGCCACGATCTGGTCAGTGTCGGCGAGATGTCGTCCACCAGCCTTGAGCACTGCATCCGTTACTCGCGACCCGAGAGCAAAGAGCTGTCGATGACCTTCAATTTTCATCACCTGAAAGTCGATTACCCGAACATGCAGAAGTGGGTACGGGCCGATTTCGACTTTTTGCAGCTCAAGGGCATCCTCTCGGACTGGCAAGTCGGCATGCAGGAGGGCGGAGGGTGGAATGCCTTGTTCTGGTGTAATCATGACCAGCCGCGTGTGGTCTCGCGCTTTGGCGATGACGGTGAACACCGTGTGGTCTCAGCCAAGATGCTCGCCACCGCGCTGCATTGTTTGCAAGGCACGCCGTATGTGTATCAGGGCGAGGAGATTGGCATGACCAATCCCGGGTTCGAGGCTATCGAGCAGTACCGGGATGTGGAAACCCTGAACATCTATCGACTCAAGCGCGAAGCAGGCGTGTCTCACGATGAATGCATGGCCGCGATCAAGCAAAAGTCGCGGGACAACAGCCGCACTCCCATGCAATGGGATCACCAGGCGAATGCCGGTTTCAGCAGTGCCGAACCGTGGATCGGTATTCCCGCCAATGCGCACGCCATCAACGTTGAAGATCAGCTCAATGACCCGTCGTCGGTACTGCATCACTACCGGCACTTGATCGCCTTGCGCCGCGATGAGCCATTGCTGCAACACGGTGAGTATCGCCTGTTGTTGCCTGAGCACTCCCAGGTGTGGGCGTATCTGCGTCAGGGTGACGGCGAGTGTTTGCTGGTGATCAACAACTTCTACGGCACACCCTGCGCCATCGAACTGCCGCAAGGCGTGATTGACGCGGGCATGGACCAACGGCTGCTGGTCAGCAACTACGACGACTGCCCGGTGCGCAGTCACAGCATCTCGCTGCGCCCGTATGAGTCTTTCGTGCTGCACCTGAACACCTGAAGCTGGATTCCACAAAAATATGGCTTTAATCACATAAAAATAAAAAAGGTCGTCCCATGAAATCTTCACTCAACCACAGCATTTGCATCGCCAGCCTGTGCCTGCTGGCGCCACTGTCAGCCAGCGCACTGGAGTTCGCCGGTTACCTGCGCAGTGGCGTGGGCAACTCGCTCAATGGCGGCAAGCAGTCGTGCTTCAAACTGCCCGGTGCCGAGGCCAAATACCGGCTGGGCAATGAATGTGAGCAGTACGCCGAGCTTGAACTGCGCCAGGACGTGTACAGCTTCGACGACGGCTCGGTGCTGAGCGTCGATGGCATGGCTTCGTTGTACAACCAGTACGACCGTCAGCTGACTTTTCAGGGCGACAACGGGGCGGCTCGCCTGCCGCAGTTGTACGCGCAGTGGTCCAGCCTGCCGAGCCTCAACGGCGGCTCGCTGTGGGCCGGGCGTCGCTACTACAAGCGTAACGACATCCATATCTCTGACTTCTACTACTGGAACCAGAGCGCCACCGGTGCCGGTGTCGAAGACGTGCTCATCGGCGGCCTGAAATACAGCTACGCCCTGTCGCGCAAAGACAATCTCTACCAGGAAAACTACGTGACCCGTCACGACTTCAACGTGGCCGGTTTCAACACCAACCCCGGCGGCGAGCTGGAGTTGGGCCTCAGTTATCTGGACAAGCCCGAGCGCACCGACGCCCACAGCGGCTGGGCCATTACCGCGCAGCATGTACAGAGCGAGTTTCTGGGCGGCAAAAACAAGTTTGCCGTGCAGTATGGCGAAGGCTCCGGCACCGGGCTGGGTTACACCGGTGACTTTCGGCTGGATAACAGCAGCAAGCGCTATCGCATCGTCGAGTTTTTTGACTGGCAAGTGACGCCGCGTTTCGGCGGGCAGATCGAGGCGGTGTATCAGAAGGATTTTCGCCCTGACGGCGGCAATCAGGAATGGCTGTCCCTGGGGGTGCGCCCGGCCTACGCAATCAGCGAGCAGTTCAAGCTGGTCACCGAGCTGGGGCATGATCAGGTCAAGGCTGCGGACGGTACGCGCAAGCTGAGCAAGTTCACCTTCGCGCCTACCTGGTCGCCAAAGGGGCCGGGCTTCTGGACGCGTCCTGAAGTGCGCTTGTATTACACCTATGCCAGTTGGAACGCTGCCGCACAACGGGCGGCCAATGAGCTGGACGCGGGCTCGGCCTTGTCCGATACCGGCGCGTTCGGCACGGCGCGGCACGGCTCAAATGCCGGTTTGCAAGTCGAATACTGGTGGAAATAAGCGGGCTGTCGGAGCTCGCGCTCCATCGGCATTTAACCGAATCAACTGCAGGTGAAGTCATGGTCACATCCCAACAACTCCAATTGCTGGCGCCACTGTCCGGTGTGCTGATGGCGCTGGATAACGTGCCTGACCCGGTATTTGCCAGTCGCCTGATTGGCGACGGCCTGTGTATCGACCCAACGTCGCAGGTACTCTGCGCGCCGCTGGCCGGAGTGATCAGCAACCTGCAGCACACCGGGCACGCGGTCAGCATCACGGGCGACAATGGCGTGCAGGTATTGCTGCACATCGGGCTGGATACAGTGAGTCTGGGCGGCAAGGGGTTCACCGCGCTGGTCGAGGAAGGCCAGCAGGTGACTGCGGGACAGGCGCTGATTGAGTTCGATGCGGACTACATCGCGCTGCATGCCCGCAGCCTGTTGACGTTGATGCTGGTGGTGAGCGGCGAAACCTTTGTTTCTACGTGTTTAGGCCGCGAGCTGGTTGAAAGTGGCCAGCCGGTGTTGAGCGTGCAGCTGGCGCAGGCTGAAGCCGTGGCCGTGGCAGACGATTTGAGCACGGCCGCACACCGTTCAGCGCCCCAGGCCTTGCCCAATGCCAACGGCCTGCACGCCCGCCCCGCAGCGGTGTTCGCCCAGGCGGCGAAAGGCTTTGCGTCAACCATCCATCTGCACAAGCAGGGTGACAGCGCCAACGCCAAGTCGCTGATAGCGATCATGGCCTTGCAGACGGTGCACGGTGACAGTGTTTACCTCAGCGCCGCTGGCGCCGATGCCGATCAAGCCCTCAAGGTGTTGTCCGAGTTGCTGGCGTCCGGTTGCGGCGAGACGGTTGCGGCCCTGCCGGTCGAGCCGTCGCCAGCGGTCGCGTCTGAGCAGGCTGCAACCGATGTGTTGCGCGGGGTTTGCGCTTCACCGGGCTCGGCCTTCGGTCATGTGGTGCAGCTCAACGAAAGCGCGCTGCAGATTACGGAGTTCGCGCCGCATCCCGCCATCGAGCGCGACCATTTGGAGCAGGAGCTGGCAGAGGCCGCCCACGCGCTGAAAACCCTGTGTGACAACGCCCCGGGCAAGGCTCAGGCCGACATTTTCAAGGCGCATCAAGAGCTGCTTCAAGACCCGGGTTTGCTGGAGCAGGCGTTTGGGCTGATCGATCAGGGCAAGAGCGCAGCTTTCGCCTGGCAAAGCGCCACGCAGGCCACTTCGACACTGTTCAAGGGACTGGGCAGCCACTTGCTGGCCGAGCGCGCGCTGGATCTGGAAGACGTTGGCCAGCGGGTGCTCAAGCTCATGCTGGGCGTGCAGGACCATGCCCTGGAATTACCCGACCACGCCATCCTGATTGCCGAACAACTGACCCCATCACAGACCGCCTCGCTGGATACCCGCAAAGTGGCGGGCTTTGCCACCGTCGGCGGGGGCGCCACCAGCCATGTTGCGATTCTGGCCCGGGCGCTGGGCTTGCCCGCGATGTGCGGGATGCTGCCCCAGGTGCTGGCGCTGGCCAATGGCACCCCGGTCCTGCTCGATGCTGATCGGGCAGAGTTGCACCTGAACCCGGACCCTGAACGCATCCAGCAGCTCACTCTCCAGCGTGCCCGGCAGCACGAGCGTCAGCAACGGGACCTGCAACAGGCCACTTTGGCGGCCTGCACCCGGGACGGGCGGCATGTTGAGGTCAGCGCCAATATCGCGTCCCTGGCCGAGGCCGAGCAGGCTGTGGCCCTTGGAGCGCAAGGGGTGGGCTTGTTGCGGTCCGAATTTTTGTATCTGGAGCGCAGTAGCTCCCCCAGCCACGATGAGCAAGTAGCCACCTACAGCGCTATCGCCCGCACCGTGGGTACAGAACACAATCTGGTGGTGCGCACACTGGATGTGGGCGGCGACAAACCGCTGGCCTACGTACCGATGGAGCACGAGGCCAATCCATTCTTGGGCATGCGCGGGATTCGTTTGTGCCTGGAGCGTCCACACCTGCTGCGTGAACAGTTGAGCGCGATCCTGGCCAGTGCCGACCTGACACGGTTGCACATCATGTTGCCGATGGTCACCCAGTTGTCTGAACTGCGCATGGCCCGCCAGATGCTCGAAGAGCAGGCGCTGGCGCAGGGGATCAGCACACTGCCAAAGCTTGGGATCATGATCGAAGTGCCGGCGGCGGCCTTGATGGCGGATCTGTTTGCGCCGCTGGTCGACTTCTTCTCGATTGGCACCAACGACCTGACTCAGTACACCCTGGCGATGGACCGTGACCACCCGCGTCTGGCCAGCCAGGCGGACAGCCTGCATCCGGCGGTATTGCGCCTGATCGCCAGCACGGTCAAGGCCGCCCACGCTCATGGTAAATGGGTTGGCGTGTGCGGTGCGCTGGCCTCCGAGTCGCTGGCGGTGCCGGTGTTGCTGGGGCTGGGAGTTGATGAGTTGTCAGTGAGCGTGCCGCTGATTCCGACAATCAAGGCCCGGGTTCGCGAGCTTGAGTTCTCGGCGTGTCGAACTCTGGCCCAGCATGTGCTGGGGCTGGAAAGTGCCGATCAGGTGAGAGCGGCATTGCAATCACGGGTGCAGCCCATGACCGCGTTGGAGTACTGAACATGTTCGATAAAATGCAAAAAGCATTCTGGAAAGCCCTGACCCCTGATCTGGTGGCTGATGAACCAGGCCAGTCGGCATCGATTTTGGGCGAAGCCGTATTGGCGGCGCTCGGCGGTGCCCGTAACGTCAAGTCCGGGCGGCGGGTGGCCTTGACCCGTATCCGCGTGGAGCTGGCGGATGTCACGCGCATGGACCCACAGGCTCTGCGCGCTGCGGGCGTACCGGGGATCTTGAGCCTGCCGGGCGGTCTGGTGCATTTGGTGGTGGGGTTGTAAGCCCGCTCCCACAGGGTGTGTGTTTGCCTGGCAACTGTGACCCTTCGCCACCCCGCCCTTACTGTTTCGCAATTGCAGGTGTATCGTATTCGCCTTTTGCGGGCTTCACGCCCGCGCCGGATACGAGAGGTAGTTGAATCCATGTCCTTTACCCGTCGACAAATACTCGGTGGTTTGGCCGGCCTGGTAGTGGTGGGTGTTGGCGCAGGAGGCGCTTCGCGTTACTGGCTGGGCAAGGTGGCTGCCGAGAACGCAGGTCACGATTACGAACTGATTGCCGCGCCACTGGATGTCGAGCTGGTGCCCGGTCATCAGACCCAGGCCTGGGCCTTCGGCCCTTCGGCACCCGGTACCGAGTTGCGGGTACGGCAGGGCGAGTGGCTGCGGGTGCGGTTTATCAACCATCTGCCGGTCGCCACCACCATCCACTGGCACGGCATCCGCCTGCCGCTGGAAATGGACGGCGTGCCTTACGTCTCCCAATTGCCGGTACTGCCCGGTGAATATTTCGATTACAAGTTCCGTGTGCCGGATGCGGGCAGCTACTGGTATCACCCGCACGTCAACAGCAGCGAAGAGCTGGGTCGTGGCCTGGTCGGGCCACTGATCGTTGAAGAGCGCGAGCCCACCGGTTTCAAGCACGAACGCACCCTGAGCATCAAGAACTGGCATGTGGATGAAGAGGGCGGCTTCCTGCCGTTCAGCATTACCCGCGAAGCGGCGCGTGGCGGTACGGCCGGGCGACTGTCGACGATCAATGGCAGCCATGTGCCGACCATTGAGTTGCCGGCGGGGCAGATCACTCGCGTGCGCATCCTCAACCTCGACAACACGCTGACCTACCGCCTGAATATTCCCGGCGCCGAAGCCATGATCTATGCGCTGGACGGCAATCCCGTCGAGCCAAGGCCGTTGGGCAAGGATTACTGGCTGGGCCCCGGCATGCGTATTTGCCTGGGCATCAAGGCCCCGGCTGCGGGCGAGGAGCTTTCGTTGCGTGATGGCCCGGTACGCTTGGGCACCTTGCGTTCGGTCGCCAGCAATGACACGCCGACGCAGTGGCCGCCGGCATTGCCGGCCAACCCGATTGCCGAGCCCGACGTTGCCAGCGCCGAGAAGATCAACTTCAACTTTGAATGGGTCGGTTCGGTGTCCGAGGACCTGGGCCCCGATCAGCCACCCAGCTTGTGGCAGATCAATGGTGTTGCCTGGGACATCAAGGACAAGACCTGTGCCGACCGTCCCATTGCCAGGCTCAAACTGGGCCAGAGCTACATCTTTGAGCTCAAGAACATGACCCAGTACCAGCACCCGATCCATTTGCACGGCATGAGCTTCAAGGTGCTGGCGTCCAACCGCAAAAAGATCATTCCGTACTTCACCGACACTTACCTGTTGGGCAAAAACGAGCGTGCCCGCGTGGCGCTGGTGGCGGATAATCCCGGGGTGTGGATGTTCCACTGCCATGTGATTGACCACATGGAAACCGGCCTGATGGCCGCTATTGAGGTTTTCTGATGCGACAAGGGCGTCAACCCCAGATCATCGACCGCAGTCGCGATCAAGACTTTATGCGCGAAGCGCTGGCCCTGGCCGCCCAGGGAGCAGCGTTGGGCGAAGTGCCGGTGGGTGCGGTGCTGGTGCAAAACGGTGAAATTATCGGTCGCGGGTTCAATTGCCCGATCAGCGGCAGCGACCCCAGCGCCCATGCCGAGATGGTTGCCATCCGTGACGCCGCCACAGCCGTAAACAACTATCGGCTACCGGGCAGCACGCTGTACGTGACACTGGAGCCATGCAGCATGTGTGCGGGGTTGATCGTGCATTCGCGGGTGGCGCGGGTGGTGTATGGCGCGCTGGAGCCCAAGGCCGGGATTGTACAAAGTCAGGGGCAGTTCTTTACCCAGGGCTTTCTCAACCACCGGGTAGTGTTTGAAGGCGGAGTATTGGCGCAAGAGTGCGGGGCGGTCTTAAGCGAGTTCTTCAAGGCCAGAAGAGCCAAGCCGACATCGTAGTCATGTAGTCGCTGACGAGTAGTACGAGGCTGCGATCGGCGGCGAAGCCGTCGTAAAGTCAGGTAGCGCGGTGTTCCAGTTAATCCGCGCATTCAGGTTTTACGACGGCTGCATCGGAGTGCTGCATCAGGCCGATCGCAGCCTCGCTCCGCTCCTCAGCGACTACAGGTAGGGGTTACTTTTTGGCGATGATCACCGCCCGCATCGGCGCAGGCAGGCCTTCGATGGTTTTGCTGTGGTCGTTGGGGTCAAGGTAGTCGCTCAGTGACTGGAACTTCATCCACTCGGTCGCGCGCTGTTCCTCGACCGTGGTGACGCTCACGTCCACGCAGCGCACGTCGCTGAAACCAGCACGGCGCAGCCAGCGCTCAAGCGCCGGAATCGAAGGCAGGAACCACACGTTGCGCATCTGTGCGTAACGGTCTTCAGGCACCAGCACCTGATTCACATCGCCTTCAATCACCAGGGTCTCCAGCACCAGCTCACCGCCTTTGACCAGGCAGTCTTTCAATGCCAGCAAATGCTCGATGGGCGAACGACGATGGTAGAACACGCCCATGGAAAACACCGTGTCGAAGCCTTCGAGGTTCGGCGGCAGGTCTTCGAACGGGAAGGGCAAGTGCCACGCGGCCTCTTGCTGCAAGAATCGCTGTACAGCCTGGAACTGGCAGAAAAACAGCCAGTTGGGGTCAACTCCGATCACGCTGTGAGCACCGGCGCCGAGCATGCGCCACATGTAGTACCCATTGCCGCAACCCACATCGAGGATGCGCTTGTGCTTGAGGTCGATATGGGGTGCAACGCGTGACCATTTCCAGTCCGAGTGCCATTCGGTATCAACGTGCACTCCAAACAGGTCGAACGGGCCTTTGCGCCACGGCGACAGCCCCATCAGCGCCTGGCGCATCTGCGCACGGGTTTCGTCGTCGCAATCGGTGTCCAGGGTCAGGCCGTCAAGCAGGTCGACTTCACTGGGTTTGACGTTGGGCAACGCATCCAGCGCGCTTTGCCAGCGCTCCAGATCGCCGTGGCCTTTCTCCATTTTGACGTCGAGCTGGGCCTGCAGGGTGTTGGCCCATTCAGCCAATGGAGTGCCGGCCAGACGCCGGGCAAGTGGGGACAGATCAATCATGGCAAGGCAATCAACGAGGCAAAGTTAAGACACTGGAACCACGGCACGACTTTCGAGAACCCGGCCGCCAGCAGGCGTTCACGGTGTTCTTCGAGGCTATCGGGCTTCATGACGTTTTCGATGGCACTGCGCTTTTGCGCAATCTCCAGATCGCTGTAGCCATTGGCACGTTTGAAGGCAACGTGCAGCTCGGTCAACAGCGCGTGCTCTTCGGGATCACTGAAGCGCAGTTTTTCCGAGAGGATCAAGGCGCCGCCCGGCAGCAGCGACTGTCGAATCCGTCCAAGCAGCGCCAGGCGCTCATCGGGGGCGATAAATTGCAGGGTGAAATTCAGCGCAACCACTGACGCGGGCTCAAATTCCAGCGCCAGGATGTCACCTTCGATCACTTCAACGGGCAACAACTCCTGAAACATCGAGTTCTGCCCATTGAGGTATTCGCGACACCGCTCGACCATCGCCGCCGAGTTGTCTACCGCAATGACCTTGCAGCCTTCGGTGCGCACGTGTCGGCGCAGGGCCTGGGTCACCGCACCCAGCGAACTGCCCAGGTCGTACAGGACGCTGTTGGGCTGGGCAAATTGTGCCGCGAGCACGCCGAGGTTTTCGACAATCGTCGGGTAGCCGGGCACCGAGCGCTTGATCATGTCCGGGAACACCCGCACCACGTCTTCGTTGAAGGCGAAGTCCGGCACCTGTGCCAGGGGCTGGGCGAAAATACGGTCGGGTTCTTTGCTCACGGCGGTTCCGGCGATGGGAAATTTTAAAGGGGCGGCATTTTAGCCAAGTTAGCGCCCGGATGCGCGCTCTGTCTGATAAACCGTTCAGCGACTGCTCTGTGAATGCACTGAGGCGCCAATGCCCCATTGTCCGAGCCAGTAAGTGAGAATGATCAGGTAGGGCGCTGCGCTGAAAGGCAGCACAAAGCGGTCGATGCCGATCAGGCTGTCCGAGACCACGAACGCCACCGCGCCCGCGGCTGCCAGCCAGGCCGAGCGCCCGGGTACGTGTGTGCCCAGGCGGGCGAGGGCGCGCCACAGCATGGCGCTGATGGCCAGGGCGTAGACACACACCGGGATCAGCAAATCCCCAAGGCCCCTGGAGGCCATTACGGTCAATAAGCTGCCTCCGGCGAGCAGCGCCAGCCCCAAAGGCAACAAGGCCGGACGCCGGCAGTCCACAAGGTAGGCCTTGAGATAGGCCAGGTGGGCGAACAGAAACGCGCCCAGGCCAAACACAAACAGGTCCTGGGGCCATGCCAGCAGAATGTCACCCAGCAAGGAAAACAGCAGGCCGATGCTGATCCAGCGTCGATACGGGCTGGCCGGGGCGTCCTGGAGCCAGCCGAGCAGCATCAGCACGGGCACCGGTTTGCTCAGTAAACAGAGCAACGTGTCATGGGTGCTCAAACCGTAGAGGTAAGTGCCCGCGCCGATCACCGCCAGGATCAGCCAGGTCATATCAGTTCACCGTGATCGCGCAGTCGAATACGTGTGCGGGCTCGGCTTCGGGCTCCCATGGCTGTTGCGAGGTCAGGCGCAGGCGCCCGCTGCCTGCGGCAAACACCTGGAAGCGCCAGGTCGAGAGCCCGCCACTGCCCAGCAACTGGCCATCGTCGCTGCTTGTGTAGACCTCAGGGCCCAGGCTGCGCAGTACGCCGCCCGCGGAGTCCTGAATGGCCCAGCGATAACCGGTGGTGGGGTTGCTGGGCAGGGACACAATCAGATGCTGCCCTACGTGCAGTTGCTTGGGGCAATCACTTTGTGCTTCGACGGTAACGTTGTGTGCAGGCTGTTGAGCACAGGCCGCCAGCAGGCTGAGGCCGAGCAGAGGGATAAGGCGGGCAGAAAGCATTGAAGGCTCCGGTCAGACAAACTCAATGACTCAGCATAACCCATGACGGGGGCTGCGCCATTTGTCGGCTACCGGTCAGAGACAGGCATGGGGTGGGCTGATGGTGAAATCGCCACACATTTCCATGCTGTTGCCGTTGTGGTCCAGGCCTTCCATTGTGAACAGCCGTGCGCTGTAGCAACTCTCGACCACGCTCAGGTGCAAGGTGCCGACGTCGGCCTGGTTCAAGTGATAAACCTGGCGGCCATCGACTTCAATGCATTCGATGTAGGACATCGATTTGATGGGGCCGTGTTCGTCTTTTTTAAACCCATAAATGCCGGACTGGATATTGATGTCCAGGGTCAGGGACACAGCGCGATAGCGGGTTGAGCCGAAGTCATCGAACTCGGCCGTGATGACAATTTTCTTTTGGCTGCTGGCGAATGTCATTTCCTGGGCAGCAAAAGCCGGGCGGTCGAGCAACTCGGCCTTGAGCTCTCCCCGGGTTCTAGGGTTGAAAACCTTTTGCCCTGGTTCGTTCTGCCTGAGGACATCCGGATTTTCATACACAGGATGATGAAGTGGCATAGTCGGTTCCAGCGTTATTTTTGTGTGATTGGGCTCTATTAACGATAGAAAGTGTGCAGGTGTCTACTGTCAGAAATGACAGTAGACATGTCTAGAATAGATCTCACCGACGTGTTGCAGGCAAAAAATGTGGGAGCGGACTTGCTTGCGATGCAGGCAGCGTAGCTTGTCAGGCAAACCACGCTGCTGCCATCGCGAGCAAGCCCGCTCCCACCTGGGTCAGGCAGCTACAAAAAACAGCCTTTAAAACAGCACCTTGGCCACATCGGTAAAGCGCTTGGCAAAGTGCACGGTGATGCCTTCTTTCAGGTAATCGGGCAGTTCTTCAAAGTGACCGCGGTTAGGTTCGGGCAGGATCAGCTCGTTGATTTTTTGCCTGCGCGCCGCGATCACTTTTTCACGCACACCGCCGATCGGCAAAACATGCCCGGTCAGGGTCAGTTCGCCGGTCATGGCGATGCCTTTTTTCGGCGGCTGATTGCGCGCCAGTGACAGCAGGGCACTGGCCATGGTGACGCCTGCACTCGGGCCGTCTTTGGGCGTGGCGCCTTCAGGGACGTGCAAGTGCACAAATGCCTCATCGAAAAACTTGGGGTCGCCGCCAAACTGTTTCAGGTTGGAACTGATATAGCTGTAGGCGATTTCGGCAGACTCTTTCATCACTTCCCCCAGTTGCCCGGTCAGCTTGAAGCCGCGGTTGAGGGTGTGAATGCGGGTGGCCTCAATGGGTAATGTCGCGCCGCCCATGCTGGTCCAGGCCAGGCCGGTAATCACGCCGGTGCCGCTGATCACCTGCTCGTTACGGAACACCGGCATGCCCAGTGAAGCTTCGAGGTCTTTGGGGCCTATCTTGATCACAGCCTTCGGGTCTTCCAGCAACTTGACCACCGCCTTGCGCACCAGTTTGCCCAGCTGCTTTTCAAGCTGGCGCACCCCGGCTTCGCGGGCATAACCGTCGATCACTGCGCGCAGGGCACTGTCGCTGATGCTCAGGCTGTTTTTGGACACGCCCGCCTTCTCCAGCTGTTTTGGCCACAGGTGGCGCTTGGCGATCGCGACCTTTTCCTCAGTGATGTAGCCCGAGAGGCGAATGACTTCCATGCGGTCGAGCAACGGGCCGGGGATCGAGTCCAGGGTGTTGGCCGTACAGACGAACAGCACTTTGGACAGGTCCAGGCGCAGGTCCAGGTAATGATCGAGGAAATCGACGTTCTGTTCCGGGTCCAGGGTTTCAAGCAAGGCTGACGCCGGGTCGCCCTGGAAGCTTTGGCCCATCTTGTCGATTTCGTCGAGCATGATGACCGGGTTCATCACTTCAACATCCTTGAGCGCCTGCACCAGCTTGCCCGGCTGGGCGCCAATGTAGGTACGGCGATGGCCCTTGATCTCGGCCTCGTCACGCATGCCGCCGACGCTGAAACGGTAGAACGGGCGCCCCAGGGATTCGGCAATCGACTTGCCGACACTGGTTTTACCCACACCCGGCGGGCCTACCAGCAACACAATCGAACCGCTCACCGAGCCTTTGTAAGCGCCCACCGCCAGGAATTCGAGAATCCGGTTTTTGATGTCATCCAGCCCGGCATGGTGGGCATCAAGCACTTTGCGTGCGTGCTTTAGGTCGAGTTTGTCCTGGCCGAACACGCCCCACGGCACCGACGATGCCCAGTCCAGGTAGTTGCGGGTAACGGCGTATTCCGGCGACCCGGTTTCCAGGATCGACAGCTTGTTGAGTTCTTCATCGATGCGTTTTTGCGCCTGGGCCGGCAGCGTCTTGCCTTCAAGCCGCTGCTTGAACTGCTCGATATCGGCGCTGCGATCGTCCTTGGTCAGCCCCAGCTCCTGCTGGATCACCTTGAGTTGTTCCTTGAGGAAGAACTCGCGCTGATGTTCGCCGATCTTGAGGTTAACTTCGGCTGAAATCTCTTTTTGCAGCCGCGCGACTTCGACTTCCTTGCGCAGCATGGGCAGTACTTTTTCCATGCGCTTGAGCATGGGCACGCAATCGAGCACTTGCTGCAGCTCGTTGCCCGTGGCCGAAGTCAGCGCCGCCGCGAAGTCGGTCAGCGGCGACGGATCGTTGGGGCTGAAGCGGTTGAGGTAGTTTTTCAACTCTTCGCTGTACAGCGGGTTGAGCGGCAACAACTCTTTGATCGCATTGATCAGCGCCATGCCGTACGCCTTGACTTCGTCAGTGGGCTGCTTGGGCTGCTGCGGGTATTCAACTTCCACCAGATACGGCGGGCGGTGATGCTTGAGCCACATGCTGATGCGCACGCGGGTCAGGCCCTGGGCCACGAATTGCAATTTGCCGTTTTCGCGGCTGGCGTGATGAACCTTCACCAGCGTCCCGTATTCCGGAAGGCTTTTGGTGTCGAAATGGCGAGGATCTTCAGGTGGCGTGTCGACAAAAAACAGCGCCAGAGAGTGATGCGGTGACTTGCTGACCAATTCGAGGGTTTCAGCCCAAGGCTCTTCATTCACGATGACCGGCAAGACTTGTGCCGGGAAGAACGGGCGATTGTGAATCGGGATGATGTACACCTTGTCCGGCAGATTTTGCTCGGGCAATGCCAGCTCAGTCCCGCCTGAGTGGGGGTGGTGTTCGGATTCGGAGTGTTCTACATCGGTGTACTCAGTGGTGTTGTCCGGAAATTCTTGCTGGTCGCTCATGGGGCACCTGCACAATTGGGTATGGGTGTTAGATGGGGCGCAGTGCCAGTGGTTTCAATGGTGAACAGATTTTCATCGTCAATTGGCGTGTAGCCGCTGAGGAGCGAAGCGAGGCTGCGACGGGTTGCGCAGCGACCCTGTTTGAAGGTCCTTCGACCCTTATCGCAGCCTGCGGCAGCGACTACACGTGGTGTTCAAGGCTTGGAAAGGCATCATTCCGGGAGAGCGTTTTTAAGTGAAAAACGCCCACAAAAAAGGCGGCTATCGAGAGATAGCCGCCTTTCTTAAAACCCGCTGAAAAACTTACTCAGCCAGTTTGAACGCCATGACATAGTCACCTTTTTTGGTGCCCAGACCGCCATGACCGCCCGCCATGACCAGCACGTATTGGGTGCCGTCCTTGCCGGTGTAGGTCATTGGGGTGGTCTGGCCGCCAGCAGGCAGGCGACCTTCCCACAGCATTTTGCCATTGCTTACATCGTAAGCACGCAGGTACTGGTCAAGGGTACCGCTCAGGAAAGCTACGCCACCCGCCGTGGTGAATGTGCCACCCAGGCTTGGAACGCCCATCGACAGCGGAATTGGAACCGGCGAGCTGTCACGCACGGTGCCGTTCTTGTGTTTCCAGATCAGGTTGTTGTTGGTCAGGTCGACCGCAGCAACATAACCCCACGCCGGTGCCTGGCAAGGCAGGCCGAGTGGCGATAGCAGAGGCTCCAGGATCACGCCGTAAGGCGAACCTTTGTTCGGTTGAACGCCGGAAGTTTCGCCTTTGCGCGGGCCCATTGCAGCCACGTCGGCCTGCGGAACCAGCTTGGAGGTGAACGCCATGTAGCTCGGGTTCAGGAACGCGATCTGACGAACCGGGTCAACCGAAATGCCACCCCAGTCGAACACGCCGAAGTTGCCTGGATACACGATCGAACCTTGCAGCGATGGCGGGGTGTACATGCCGTCGTAACGCAGGGATTTGAACTGGATCCGGCACAGCATCTGGTCAAACGGGGTCACACCCCACATGTCACGCTCGGTCAGGACCGGCGGGATCATGTTCAGGTCCGAACGAGGCTGTGTCGGTGCGGTGTGGTCGCCTTCTACAGCGCCGCCAGGAGCCGGGATCTCGTTGATCGGCACGATGGCTTCGCCAGTGCGACGGTCAAGCACGTAGATGCTGCCTTGCTTGGTGGAGGCCAGCAGAGCCGGTTTCACGCCATCAGCGGTTTTGAGGTCCATCAGGGTCGGTTGACCACCCACGTCCATGTCCCACAGGTCATGGTGAGTGAGCGGACGGTACCAGCGGACTTTACCGGTGTTGATGTCCAGAGCGGTGATGCCAGCGGCATAGCGCTCGGAATCTTCGGTACGGTCGCCGCCGTACTGGTCAGGCGTCTGGTTGCCCATCGGCAGGTACAGCATGCCGAGGTCTTCGTCGACAGCGAACATCGACCACATGTTAGGCGAGTTACGGGTGTAGGTTTCGCCTTCAGCAATCGGTGTGGTTTTTTCCGGGTTGCCGCTGTCCCAGTTCCAGACCAGCTTGCCGGTACGTACGTCGTACGCACGGATCACGCCAGAAGGCTCGTCCGTGGAGATGTTGTCGGTCACGTGGCCGCCAATCACAACCAGGTCTTTGGTCACGGCAGGTGGCGAGGTGGAGTAGTAGCCACCGGGTGCGAAGTTACCGATGTTGTGACGCAGATCGACTGCGCCGTTCACACCGAAGTCTTCACACACTTTACCGGTGTCGGCGTTCAGTGCGATCAGGCGGGTGTCCGCAGTCGGCAGGAACAGGCGACGTGGGCACGAGTTGCTCGAAGTGGCAGCAGCAGGCTCGGCAGCGCTTTGTTCAGTGCTGGCTTTGGTGTAGGCGTTTTCGTCGTGATAAGTCACGCCGCGGCAGGTCATGTGTGCCCAACCTTTGAAGTTTTCAGCGTTCTGAGTGCTGATCTTCGGGTCGTAGCGCCAGATTTCCTTGCCGGTATCCGGGTCAAGGGCAATCACCTGGCTGTGGGGAGTACACACATACAGCATGCCGTTGACTTTCAGCGGGGTGTTCTCGGCGGTTGTTTCGCCGGGATCGCCTTCACCAGGAATGTCACCGGTGCGGAATGTCCAGGCTGGAACCAGCTTGTGGGCATTTTGCGGGGTGATTTCTTTGAGTGGCGAATAACGGTCGCCATAGGCGGTACGACCGTATGACTGCCAGTCACCTTCCGGCATGGCCGGTGCGGTGTTGGTCATGCCAGGTACGGCATCACGGTCCAGTTGGCCTTTGACTTCACCCGGGCTGGTGAACTGGCTGGCCAGTGCTGCCAGGCCTGCCAATACCACGGCAACGCTCAGCGCGCCGGTAGCCACAGGTGCCGACTGACCGCGCAGAACCGGGCGACGGAACCAAGGCAGCAGCAGAACGATACCGATGGCGAACCACACGGCCAGGCGTGGCACCAGTTGCCACCAGTCCAGACCGACTTCCATCAGTGCCCACACGGTGCTGGCGAACAATACCAGCGCGTACAGCGTCAGTGCCGCACGGCGCCCGGCAATCAGCAGCGCGCCCGACAAGCCAAAACCGATACCGGCCAGCAGGTAGTACCACGACCCGCCCAACGTGATCAGTTTGATACCCCCGGCCAACATGGCCAGGCCCATTAGCAGCAGCAAGATACCGAGAAGGCTCGGTAGCAGGCGGCTTCGACTGAAAGCACCATCAGTGCTCATAGTGTGGTTCTCCGTTACGTTAGAGGTGTTCCCGCGAGGGTGTGTCTTGAAAGGACGAACCGGCGCGGGAGTGAATCAGCTAAATAGGTGTTTGATTGCAACCTTCAAGGTTGCCGTTGCAGTCCGCTCGTCAGAACGAACTTTGAATTTTCAGACCGCCAATCAGCGCGTCATCCAGCTGGCTGACGCCACCCGGGTGGCGGATGTATTGCAGGTTCGGTCGAATGGTCAGCCAGTTTGTGACGTGGACGCCGTAATACAGTTCGGCGCTGTACTCTGTGTCCTGAGGCGGCAAGTAGGCCGGGTTGTCGAAGTCGTAGACGGCACGGGCCTGATTGGTGGCCTGGGCATTCTTGCGATAAGCCGGATTGACGTGAACCCGCGCCATGGCAAAGCCGATGTCGTCCTTGGGCCGCGCATCGAACACGCCTTTGTAGACGACACCTGCCTGGACATAGTTGTCCACGGCGTTGGTTTTCTTGTCATGCATAGTGGCATTGGCGAACACACTCAAGCCCCTCGACTGATCGCTGGCGCGGGTAGTGAGCTGTTGTTGCACGCCCAGCCACATCCCGTGTTTGCTCGAACTGCTGCGATACGCTTCACCCGTCAAGGCGGCAGGCTGGCCGTTGGCATCTTTGTAAGCATCTGTTGCCTTGGCATTACTGTAGTAGTAACCCGCGCGGTATTCCCCTGGCAGGCCATTAATTTTTGGCGTCCACACCAGTTCAATCGGCAGTACCGCGCCCTGGGTACCGCTACCGCTGAGTTTGAATCCGTTTCCGCGATCCAGGTTCGACGGGTTTTGCTCATAGGCGCCGACCTGAGCGTACAGCTCGGGCGTCAGGTGATATTTGACCCGCAGTGCCCACTGGCTGACGGGCCAGTTGTACCAGATGCTGCCAGCCCAGTTGCCCACCTGGGAGCCGCAGAACGCCAGGTTCTGGAAGTCGCACGGGAAGCTGTTGAAGTCTTCGCCCTGACCAAAGCGGCCGACCTTGATGTCGAGCTTCTGATCAAAGAACTTCTGCTGGTACCACATCTGCGTCAGGCGGGTGGTTTGACCGCGACCCCAGACTTCCTGGGCCGAGGTGAAACCGCCAACCCGTGGATCGTTGATGCGATCGTTGCTGATGTTGTTGCCGCTGCGATGAGTAATCGTCAGTTGGAACTCGGCGTCGTCCCAGCCCAGAATTTTTTGCAGGTCCAGGTGCGTGCCCAGGCCGAACTGGTCGCTGTAGCGCGCCGTACGGTCATGGTCATAGCCGCCATGCAGGTTCGAGCCCACTTCGCCCACGTAATCGAGAGAGAAGGCATAGCCCTGTTTTTCCAGTTCGCTGCGGGTGCCGCCCCAATCGCCGAGCATCCACTTGGAGTCGGTGTCAAAGGCGGGTGCTGCCTGCACGCAGGTGGCCAGGCCAAGAGCGGTCATGCCGCCGATCAATGCCAGGGCTTTTTGCCCGGCAACAGGAAGCAGCGCGCTGTGTTTGCGCATATTCAGGAGTGTGGACATAAGTCGAGATGCGAGTCTTTATAGGTATGGCTGTGGCTGTGGGTAGCGCTGTCTTTGGGGGCAGGGCATGCACTTCAGATTTAAGGGAGAATGAATCGTTTCAGCCCTTTGTGCGGAAATGATAAAGCCCTGAATCGTTTAGAAACAGCACTTTAAGTGACATGGATCATTTCTGATTCTGTAACAGTGTGCTGCGACCCATCGTCCCAGGGGCTTTTTGTCTCATGTTCGGTGCTGTTGGCAGGTAGTTACGACCAAAGACGGTATTGAGCACAGAGTGCCACGTTGACAGGTAATGGGGTGCCAGCAAACGCCAGAAGGGCAGGAGCAGTGTGGGAGCGGGCTTGCTCGCGATGCTTTCGGCGCGGTCCGGCAGGAACACCGGGGCGTCTGCATCGAAGGCAAGCCCGCTCCCACAGGTTGTGTCGTGTGCTGGGAGTTGCTTGCTTAGAACGTGGTGCGCAGGCCGACCTCGATACCGCGCCCGGGGGCGGGTGCTATGTCGCGCAAAATCGAGCTGGCATAGCGCACGGTCTGGTTGGTCAGGTTGTCGCCTTTGACGAACGCCAGCCACTGACTGCTGCCCACATCGAAGTGATAACCGGCGCTGGCGCCCAGGGTTGTGTAGCCATCGGTCCCCGATTCGTTGGCCGGCACACGGCCCTGATTACTGGCGTGCTCGACGTCAATACGCGCCTGCCAGCGGTCAAGTTCCCATAGCAGGCCACTGCTCAGGCGCAGTGGGGCAATGCGGGGCAACGCTTCGCCTGTGTCGAGGTTGGTGGCCCGGGTGTAGTCACCGGACAGCTCCAAAGCAAATTTGCCGTAGGCGCTTTCACCCAGCTTCCAGTGATCTTTGGCTTCAAAGCCTGTGAAGCGTGCCCGAACTCCGGAATAGGTGTATTCCGGAATACCATCGGCGTCGGGTTCTCCTTCGTCATTCAGCGTACGACCTGTGCCCAGCAGGCCGATGTAGTTGGAGAAGTGGCTGTAGAAAACGCCAACGCTGCCCTTGTGGGTGCCATTGTCAAAGCGCAGTGCCAGATCGCTGGACACGGCTTTTTCCTTCGACAGAGTGGGACTGCCCACTTCGTAGGTGCCGGTGGCGACGTGGGCGCCATTGGCGTACAGCTCATAAAACGTCGGGGCGCGTTCGGTGTAGCCCAGGGTGGCGGCCAGCGACCAGACAGGGGTAAGGGTGAACACAGCGCCCGAAGACAGGCTGCCTGCAGTGAAACTTTTGGAGCGGTCGGCCGCAGAAAAGCGCTCATTGCCCTTGGCGTTCGGGTCGACCACGGTGCGCTCCAGGCGCCCTCCGAGGCTGAGTTTCAGTCGCTCGGTGGCTTGCAGCTCTTCGAGAATAAACAGCGCGCCGCTGTTGGTATCGGTCTGCGGCACGAAGGCTTCTTCGCCCAGGGCCGAGAACTCGTTGCGATTGACCTGTGCGCCGACCACCCCTTCCAGCGGGCCGATCGGCACATGGCGGGCTTCGACGCGGGCTTCGTAACCCTTGTTCTTGAACGTAGTGCCGACTTCGCCGCCCTCGATTTCGCGGTGCTCGTAATCGGTGTAGCCGGCATCCAGTTTCAGCGAGCTGAAAGGGCCCTGCAGGTTGCGTATCTCGGAGGCGAACGCGTAGTGATCCTGTTTCATGCGGATACGCACGTCCTGCTCGGCCGGTGAGCCGTAGTTGGCGTCGTAAGTGCTGTAGGACAGACCTGCGTAGCCATCATCCCACGTGTAGGAACCGCCCACTGCGCCGCCGTCCTGGCGGCCGTTGCTGTTGCCTAAACGGCCTTTCTTTTCGACGCCATCTTCGCTTTCGGGTGCATGACGGCTACGGGCATAACCCGGGATTTTCAGGTCATTGAATTCGCGAGCGTTGGCATCCAGGTGCAGGGCGAAGGTGCCATCACCGGCTTCCAGTTTGCCAGCACTGCTTCGGGTGGTGGCTGCGCCGCCGTAGCGCAGTTCGCCCGCGCCGTGAATGCCTTCGATGGCTTCGGTGGGGATGCGGTTGTCGAAGGTGTTGACCACGCCGCCGATGGCGTTGCCGCCGTACAGCAAGGCCGCCGGGCCGCGCACGATTTCGATGCGCTCAACGTTGACCGGGTCCAGTGGCACCGCGTGATCGTAAGACAGTGACGAGGCATCCAATGCACCGACGCCGTTGCGCAGGATGCGAATGCGGTCGCCATCCAGCCCGCGAATGATCGGGCGGCTGGCGCCGGGGCCGAAGTAGGAAGAAGAAACACCCGGCTGTTTGTTGAGGGTTTCGCCCAGGCTGCCTTGCTGTTGCAGGGTCAGATCGTCGCCTTCAAGCACCGTGGTGGGTGACGCTGATTGGCTGTTGCCCAACGGGTTGCCGGTAATGACCTGCGGTTGCAGTTCGAGGGCATAGGCAGGGGAGGCGAGCAGCAGTGCGGTGGCGAGCGGTGTCAGGTGAAGACGTCGTAGATGACGTGGGAAGGCAGGGGAGGACATTGCAAGTTCCTTGGCAAGGTGACGAATGAAAGCGGCGCTGAGCGCTCTTTGAATTGAAAGCTATAGTTACAATATAACATCACTTTAATGGTGTCCAAGCGGAACTTTCATTTGGGTGCCGGGTCACGGCTAGACTTGCTCCGTACCGAATGCACTTCCCCCTGAGCAGGTGCTCGGCTAAGGTGCGCGGCTTTCTCTCTATTGCTTTAAAGGTCCGGCATGACTGAATCCAACAACAACCCATTGCACGGCGTGACGCTGGAACAGATCCTCACTGCGCTGGTGGCGCATTACGAGTGGGAAGGGCTGGCCGAGCGTATTGATATTCGTTGCTTCAAGAGCGACCCGAGCATCAAGTCGAGCCTGACGTTCTTGCGTAAAACCCCGTGGGCGCGGGAAAAGGTCGAGAAGCTGTACGTGAAATATGCCCGTACCAAACGCGAAATTTGATCGGCCAATGAGTGTCGCGTCACGCACGCTGTGCACCGTGATGGCAATCCTGGGCTGGAGCGGCCTGGCCATTCAGCTTGAGCTGGTACTGTTCGCCCGCTGGATGAGCGGAGCGAATGTGGTAGGCGGGCTGGTGAGCTATTTCAGCTTTTTCACCATTTTGACCAACACCCTTGCCGCCTGCGTGTTGACGTATACCGCAGACGCCCGCAGCTCAAAGGGCAGGACGTTTTTCTTGCAGCCGTGGGTCAGTAGCGGCATTGCCGTCAGCATTATCCTAGTGGGAGCGGCATATAGCCTGTTGCTGCGCCAGCTCTGGCAGCCTGAAGGCTGGCAATGGTTGGCCAATGAACTATTGCATGACGTGATGCCGGTGCTGTTTGCGTTGTACTGGTGGTTTTACGTGCCGAAAGGGGTGTTGCGGGTGAGCCATATAGGGCTCTGGATGCTGTACCCGGTCCTGTATTTCGCTTACATCCTGCTGCGCGGGCACCTGTTGGGTGTGTACCCGTATCCGTTTATCGATGTCGAGAAATTGGGCTACGGGCAAGCGTTTATCAATGCAGGCGGGATTCTGGCAGGATTTGTTGCGGTCGCGCTGGCGGTGGTGGCAGTGGATCGTTACAGGGGCCAGCGGGCCTGATCCCGGCCTGGCTTTTGTGGGAGCGGGCTTGCTCGCGATAGCCTCATTCAGGCAATTCAGACAAACCCCCGTTGCTAGCATCGCGAGCAAGCCCGCTCCCACCGGATTTTGCCGTGAGTCCTACTCTTCAGCACCACCTTCCAGGCGCCAATACCCCACGGCCTTGACGAACTCTTCGTTCAAACCGTGGGTGTCGAGCAGTACCCGGCGCACCTTGCGCGACAACGCGCTTTCGGTCGCAACCCAGGTGTAGAGCTCTCCTGAAGGCATGCTTAACCCGGCAACAGTCTTGAGCACGTCCTGCCCAGGCACATCGCGATGTACCCAGATCACCTCGACCGACGCGGCACTGTGCAGGGGCTGTTCCTCAAGGGCGTTTTCCACCTCGACCACCACTAAGGCGCGGCGATTGGCAGGCAGCTCTTCCAGTCGGCGGGCGATGGCAGGCAGTGCGGTTTCGTCACCGATCAGCACATAACTGTCGAAGATGTCCGGCACTACCATCGAGCCTCTTGGGCCACCAATATGCAAGTACTGACCAGGCTCGGCCTGAGCGGCCCAGGTGGCAGCGGGACCGTCACCGTGCAGTACAAAGTCGATGTCCAGCTCAAAGGTGTTCAAGTCATAGCGGCGCGGTGTGTAGTCGCGCATCGGCGCCATGACGTTGCCTTTCAGACCGGCACTCAATTCCAGATTTTCCAGCGCTGCCAGCTCTTGCTCGGTTTGCGGGAAAAACAGCTTTACGTGATCGTCGCTGCCAAGACTGATGAAGCCCGCCAGCTCTGGTCCACCCAGGGTAATACGGCGCATGCGCGGGGTCAGGTCGACGACCCGCAGCACTTCAAGCTTGCGACGTTTGATTTCATGCATGACACGGTGAATGGTCTGGGGAGTAGCGGCATTCATTCAGCGTTCTCCTGTGCAGGCTGGGCAGTGACAGGGCCATCGACGATGGCTTTGGCGGTGTTGTTGAGTAAGTCCCGTACCCGCAGGATTTCTTCGGGGCTCCAGCGACCATGGTGCATCTGCAAGGCATGGCGCAGGTTGTGTACAGCCTCGTGAATCTCGGCGGGGCGATCATGGCCGCGCAAAGAGCGCTTGCTGACATCGATGCGCATGCGCACGCCGTCCAGGGCAATGGCTTGATCACTCAGGGACTGGCGACCAAGGTCGGTCACGCAGTAGCGTTTTTTCCCACCCTCAGCGTCGCCCTGAATCAGTTCGCTTTCTTCAAGGAAGGTCAGGGTGGGGTAGATCACGCCGGGGCTCGGGCTGTACGCGCCGTCGAATAAACCTTCGATCTGGCGGATAAGGTCGTAGCCGTGGCAAGGCTGTTCGGCAATCAGTGCCAACAGCAGTAATTTCAAATCGCCTGGGGCGAATACTCGGGGTCCGCGTCCGCCGCGTTCGCGACCGGTGCGTTTCTCGAAGCCGTCTTGACCCGCGCCATGTTCGCGGTGGTGGGGATGATGTTCGCTCATTTTCTCTTCGCTCTCGTTAAGTTAGATACAACTTAAGATATATCTTAAGAAATGTAAAAACTCACTCGACGAACGGTAATGATTCTCATCGGTCGACAGGGTTCTGGTTCAGACGGATGCCATCGCGAGCAAGCCCCGTTTTGCCAGACAGGCCGCGGTGTTTTGCTATTTCGCTGCGGTTTGTATCGACGCTGGCGCCAGGCACAAGGTGTTGGTACCCGGTTGCAGATAGGGCGTGAGTATCGGTGCCATGCCCTTGAGCACTTGCACCGGCAGTGCGGAGGTGAATTTGAACGCCTCGGCCGAGCGCCCCGGAACGAAGGCAGTCAGGGTGCCGAAGTGATGCTCGCCGATATAAAACACGAAGGTTGCTGTGCGGTTGATCGACTTGGAACTGAGAATCCGTCCACCCGCCCCCATGCTTTCGATACGGTTGTCGCCGGTGCCGGTCTTGCCGCCCATGGCCAGCGGTGAGCCGTCATCAAGCTTGAAACTGCCCGAGACCCGACGCGCAGTGCCGGCATCCACCACTTGGGACAAGGCTTCGCGCAGTGCCGTGGCAACCTCGCTGGGCATGACCCGCACGCCTTTGTCCGGGTCGTTGATCAGGCGGGTTTCATAGGGGGTATCGGCGGCGAAATGCAGGGTATCAATGCGCAACACCGGCAAACGCACGCCATCGTTAAGAATGATGCCCATCAGTTCGGAAAGTGCCGCCGGGCGATCCCCGGAACTGCCCAGCGCGGTGGCAAGGGAGGGCACCAGATGGTCGAACGGGTAGCCGACTTTTTGCCAGCGTTGATGGATGTCCAGAAAAGCTTCGATTTCCAGCATGGTGCGGATGCGGCTGTCGCGGGCGCTCTTGTGCCGGCTTTTGAACAGCCAGCTGTAAACTTCCTGACGTTCGTGCTCGCTGGCGCCGACGGCTTGCTGGAAGGTGGCCTGCGGGTTATTGAGCAAATACCCCAGCAACCACAGATCCAGTGGATGGACTTTGGCGATATAGCCCTGGTCAGGCAGGTTATAGGCACCGGGGCCGTAGCCCTCATACAGCTTGGTCAGCCGCTCATCGGTGATTTTGTCGCTGCTCAAATGGGAGCGCACAAAGCGGTTGAAGGTGGCCTGGTCTGAGTTCGGGAACAGATAGCGATGCACGGCCGCCATTCTGATGGCGGTGGGGTGCATGCTGTCCAGGAAGGTGTCGAGGCGGGCCTTGGAGTCTTTGCCCCGGTATTTTTTCCAGAACTTGAGCATGAATGTCGTGCCTTCACGGTCGGCGAAGCGGCTCAGATACTCCTGGCGAAGCGGGTTGCTGTCATCGCGCAGCAACTCGACGTTGTTGCTGGGAGACTGGTAGCTGGTGTAGCGCACCACATCACGCATCAGGCGCACAAAAGGCAGGTTGATCGACTCACGTATCGAGTCGCGCAGCGTCGCCGTCCGGTTGTTGTCCTGGCTGCGGAAGTTGTGGAAGTGATGCATGCCACCGCCGGTAAAAAAGCCTTCGCCGGGGTTGGCGGAGTATTGGCGGTTGAGTGCTGCATCGAGCATCGGTGCAAGGGTTGAGCCGGGATTTTCGATCAGGTAACCCAACGCCCAACGGGTCAGGGGGTCTTGATCGGTGATCGGGATTTTTCTCAAGACGACGCCGGGCTGAGTGGCATAGCGATCATGCAGTTCTGAAATGATTTGCAAGTAGGTGGTCAGGACTCGCAGTTTGGCCGTTGAGCCCAGCTCCAGTTTGCTGCCTTCGTTGATGTCGAAAGGCTGGTCGGTGCTGTCGGTTTGCACCCGTGCTCGCGCACCGTCCGGAGTGAGTTCGAACAAGGTAAAGCTGTAACGCACTTGCGCGGTGCTGGTGGGGGTCAGCAGGTAGGGGCCAAGCAGGCCGATCTTTGCGGCAAAGGCCGGGTCTGCCAGTTGACGCAGATACTCACTGACCTGACGTTGCAGATCGCCCTGCAAGGTACTGGTGGCAGACAGGTCCAGACGGTCAAGGTCATACAGCGGACGCTTGAGCAGCACTGAAAGGCGGCTGCGGGCCACGCTGATGCCCTTGTTGGTTTCGTTCGGTTGCATCGTCGGCGCCAGGGCCCAATCGCGGTAGGTCACATGGCTGGCCAGTGCGGCCTCAGTGAGTGCCGGATCAATCACATTGTTTTGTGCCAGCAGGCGTATATGGCTGTCGGTCAATTGCGCCAGTTCGTCACGGCCTCGGGCCAGGTAGTGGGAGGGTCTGCGCTGGGCGATCATCAGTGACAGCACTTCGCGCAATGCCAACCCTCTCTGGGCGAGGCTTTTTGGGTCTGTGGCGGTACTGTTCAGCATCTGGTTGACCTGATTGAAGTCGGCGCCGTACCACACCCGCAAACCTTCGGCCATGCCGTGGACTTCGCCGTGACCGGGCACTGCCGACAGTGGCACGCTGTTGAGGTAGTCGCGCACCACCTTTTGCCGGGCGGTCAGTGTCTGTGGACCGTCCTGATAGGCTCGCACGCTGGCCGAGACCATCTGGCGCAGTTTTTCGCTGCCCGACAACGTCAGTCCATCGGGTGAATGACGATATTTTTCAAGTTGGGTGGCCAGGGTGCTGCCACCTGCAGACTGCCCCGGCAGATGCAGCATCTTGGCAACCTGCGAGTAAGCGGCCATGGCGAATCGCGGCCAGTCCACGGCAGGGTTCGCTTGCGGCTGCGCAGGGTCAAGCAGGTCGCGGTTTTCGATAAACAGCAAACTGTGAACCACCAGCGGGGGAATGCTCGCAAAGCTTGAATACAACTGCTGCGGGTAGTTGTACTGATACAGGGCGCTGCCCGCACAATCGGTGATCGAGAGTCCTGTCTGAATTTTTTCCGAATAGGGTACGAAAAACCCTTTCTCGCTGTAGCCCAGTAACTCTGGGGAAAAGCGGCTTTGTTGAGTGATTACGTAGTCACGTTTTAGCAGGCGTGGAAGGAAGTCGCCTAATGCGCTGTAGCCTAAACGCTTGTCGAAAGGCCCATCCCCTGGATATTGAATCGCGTCGGACGGTCCCGCATGCATCGAATAGCTCAATGAGGCGGCAAAGCGGCTGAATTCACGGGCTTGCAGCTTGGAGCTGCGCACCTCCTGTGCAATGGCAAACCCCAGTACAACCAGTCCTGCCAACACCACTAGGCCGAACACGAGCCACCCATAACGCTTGGGTTCAGGCGAGGGTGGCGGGGGTGCAGCATTGTCCATTGCTGCTGATGGCACCGCCGTTTTTCTGGAGCTTGAGTTCCACAGTACGCCCATAGTCGACAGTTCCAGGTACGCATCTTGGTTGCGCTTGATTGAAGCGTAGACGCTGGCGGATTCGGGTGAAAAATTTGTGAGGGTAATCTGATAATCCTATCGCCGCAGAGGAGAGGGCTTGTCGTGATGCAAGCGTCCCGCGTGACGCAAAGCGAAGGAATAGAGCCCTTGCAAGTGGTAAATACGATCTGTGTAGGGGAATGACTGTGCACCAACCCTGTGCAATACTCGCCGCCGATCTCAGTAGGGCATTTCCCTTCTGGTCTAACGGCCTACAAAGCCCGGGCTGATCAGGAGGTTGGACAGGTGACCCGCCCGTCTTTTCGAGCGCTCTATTGATGCATATCCAATAACAATATGAGGTTGTATTTTTATGCCAGTCGGCAACCACCCGCCCCACGGTGAAACCGTTCAAGGCGGCCCGCTCAAACGCGAACTGGGCGAACGCCACATTCGCTTGATGGCGCTTGGCGCCTGTATCGGCGTAGGCCTGTTTCTGGGCTCGGCCAAAGCCATTGAAATGGCCGGTCCGGCCATCATGCTGTCCTACATCATCGGTGGCCTGGCCATTCTGGTGATCATGCGTGCACTCGGCGAAATGGCCGTACACAACCCTGTGGCCGGTTCGTTCAGCCGCTACGCCCAAGACTATCTTGGCCCATTGGCCGGTTTTCTGACGGGCTGGAACTACTGGTTCCTGTGGCTGGTGACCTGTGTCGCTGAAATCACTGCCGTGGCGGTGTACATGGGCGTCTGGTTCCCCGATGTACCACGCTGGATCTGGGCCCTGGCGGCGCTGATCAGCATGGGCTCGATCAACCTGATCGCGGTGAAGGCGTTCGGTGAATTCGAGTTCTGGTTTGCCCTGATCAAGATCGTCACCATCATTGCGATGGTCTTCGGTGGTATTGGCATCATCGCGTTCGGCTTTGGCAACAACGGCGTTGCGCTGGGTATTTCGAACCTCTGGACCCACGGCGGCTTTTTGCCCAATGGCATCCAGGGTGTGTTGATGTCCCTGCACATGGTGATGTTCGCTTACCTGGGCGTCGAGATGATCGGCCTGACTGCCGGTGAAGCCAAGAACCCGCAAAAGACCATCCCGAGTGCGATTGGCTCGGTGTTCTGGCGCATCCTGCTGTTCTACGTCGGCGCGTTGTTCGTGATTCTGTCGATCTACCCGTGGAACGAAATCGGCACGTCGGGCAGCCCGTTTGTGATGACCTTTGAACGCTTGGGTATCAAGACGGCGGCAGGCATCATCAACTTCGTGGTGATTACCGCAGCACTGTCGTCATGCAACGGTGGCATTTTCAGTACCGGTCGCATGCTCTATAGCCTGGCGCAAAACGGTCAGGCGCCAGCCAACTTTGCCACCACCGCGAAAAACGGTGTGCCGCGTCAGGCATTGCTGCTGTCGATTGCCGTCCTGCTGCTGGGTGTAGGTCTTAACTACATGGCTCCCGAGAAAGTGTTCGTCTGGGTGACAGCCATTGCGACCTTTGGCGCGATCTGGACCTGGTTGATGATCCTGCTGGCGCAACTGCGCTTTCGCAAGAACCTGAGCCCGCAAGAAGCCGCCGCGCTGAAGTACCGCATGTGGCTTTACCCCTACAGCTCGTACGCGGCGCTGGCGTTCTTGTTGATGGTGGTCGGTCTGATGGCCTTTTTTGAAGAAACCCGAATCGCCTTGTTTGTAGGCCCAGGATTTCTGATCCTGCTGACTGTGCTGTTCTATGTGTTCAAGTTGCAGCCAACGCAGGGCTCACCGGCCAAGGTCAACTAAACGCCTGTGGGAGCGGGCTTGCTCGCGATGAGGACGCCGAGGTCTGTCAGACTGATCTCGGGATCCCGTCGCGAGCAAGCCCGCTCCCACTCAGCAGCCACTATTTGCGCGACAGGCGCTTGTTCCAGTCCAGCCAGGCCGCCAGTACGGCCATCATCCCCACGCCCATCAGGGCGCTGAATACTTGCATCACAACCCCGTCACCGCCCAGTGCATTGAGCATGTCGGCCAGCGGTGCCAGGACTACCCCCAGGCAGAACACTTCCAGCGAATAGCGGCCCATGCGGCAGGCCTGACGGGTGAGCCAGTTGTTCAACCAGTCACCCTGAGGCACCACTTTGGCCGCTACATAAGCCAGGGCCAAAAAGTGCAACAAACGCACCGGCGACAGGTTGGTCTTGCTGATCGGGTAGAGATGCTCGCCCAGCCAGAGCGGCATGACGGCGTCGTGGAACTGCGGCCATTTCCATGACAGCGCCAGTAACCCGGTGATCAACAGATAGGCCGCCGCCCCCACAAACACAGGCTGACGGGATAACGGCCGGGTTTCAGGGGCCTTGTCCCGCTGCCCGTGAAGCGCCGCAGCACCCCCCAGGATAAACAGGAACTGCCAGGCCATCGGGTTGAAAAACCACACCCCGCCTTCCTGTGCCGCCAGGTTCCAGACGGGGGCCAGCAGGTACAGCGCCAGGGACACACCTACCACATACACGGCTTTGCGCAGCAGCATCGGCAGTACCAGCGGCAACCCGAGCAACAGCACGATATAGAGTGGAAGCGGGTCCATCAGGTTGGGTTTGAAGCGCAGCAGCAACTCGTCGGTCAGGGCCTGTTGCGGGTTGCTCAAGAAGTATTGCAAGCCCATTTCCTGCACCAGGTCGCGGGTTTCGACGTGGCTGTTGGCATAAAAAACGATGCCCATCAGCACCGCCAGCAGGAAGATATGCACCACGTACAGCACCCAGGCGCGGCGCAGGATTTTCACGCTGGCGATCAGGAATCCATCCCGTTGAGCGATTTTGCCGTAGGCCAGCACCGCGGCATAACCGGCGAGGAATACAAAGATCTCAGCCGCATCACTAAGGCCGAAATTTCGTACCGTCAATTCGGCCAGCGGGTTGTGGGGGATGTGATCCCAGAAGATAAAAATCAGCGCCAGCCCGCGAAAGAAATCGATGCGGTGGTCGCGTCCGTTAAGTATCACGGCGAGTACTCGAAAAAATGAATAAAAATGGGCGCAGCTCAGAGTGCACGCCACTTGTTGGCGGCGCGCAGGGTGACGCTAATAGCGTTTAAATGCAAAGGCTGTGGATAGCTGCCGTGTGTGACCTGACAGCAGCTATCACTTCGCTTGAATGGTCTACCGGGTTTTTGTATCAAGGATGTTCTGGGTAATACGTTTCAGGGTTTTATTCTGACGAGGTCGCGAATGACCCTGAAGAAGTTTTCAGCGTCAGGCGCTGCTTGCAATGCCGTCCAAAACTCCGTTTTCAGGGCTCGATCGGGCTCTGTCAGCCCGTGATCGAGCCAGAGTTCATTTAAAACTCATGCATCATGATAAACGTGCAGGCTTTTGACTGATGGGCATTGATCAATGGCACCAGCCGGCGGAAATGTTCGCTTTGGCAATGGGCATCCAGTGCGTCCTGATCCGGCCATTGTTCGATAAAGATGAAGTGCCCGGGGTCCGTGTGGTCCACATACAAGTCATATGCAATGCACAGGGGCTCCTGTCGGGTTTTTTCCACCAGTTCGGCGTACCACGGGCGTACGGTTTCCAGATGTTCAGGCTTGATGAAGTCTTCAGCGATCACTTTCAACATGTTGCTCAGTCCTTGTATGCGTCAGGCAGCGGCGATTTCGTTGGGCTCGAAGCTGTCAGCCCGTGCCATTTGCCACATGCGCGAATAGAACTCGCCATTGACTTCTCCGGTGAGCAATTCGCCGGGCTTGAGGAACACATGCAGTTGCGAGAACAGTTTGATTTCGGTCGCGGACATGCGTCGCACCAGGTGCTTGGCCTTGAGTTGCGCCGGGTGTTCCAGGCCCGCCGCGGCCAGCATTTCGGCCAGGGCCTTGAGGGTGTTGCGGTGGAACTGAAAAACCCGCTGGGCCTTGTCCGGCACCACAAGCGCCCGCTGGCGCAACGTGTCCTGGGTGGCCACGCCGGTAGGGCATTTGTTGGTATGGCAGGACTGCGACTGAATGCAGCCAATGGCGAACATAAAACCCCGCGCCGAGTTGGCCCAGTCGGCACCAATGGCCAGTACGCTGGCAATGTCGAAGGCGCTGACAATCTTGCCACTGGCTCCCAGCTTGATCTTGTCCCGCAGATTCAGGCCCACCAGGGTGTTGTGCACGAACAGCAAACCCTCGCGCAGCGGTGCGCCGATATGGTCGGTGAACTCCACGGGTGCGGCGCCTGTGCCGCCTTCCTTGCCATCGATCACGATAAAGTCCGGCAGGATGCCTGTTTCGAGCATGGCCTTGGCGATGCCCATGAACTCCCACGGATGGCCCAGGCAGAACTTGAAGCCGACAGGTTTACCGCCAGACAACTCGCGCAACTGCGCGATAAAGAGCATCAGTTCGATGGGCGTCGAAAACGCGCTGTGACGCGAAGGTGAGATGCAGTCTTCGCCCATGGGTACACCGCGTGTTTCGGCAATTTCCAGGGTCACTTTGTGCTTGGGCAGAATACCGCCGTGGCCCGGTTTTGCGCCCTGGCTCATCTTGATTTCGATCATCCGCACTTGTGGCGTTCGGGCCTGGGCGGCAAAACGTTCAGGGTCGAATCGCCCGTCCGAGGTGCGGCAGCCGAAGTAGCCACTGCCCAGCTCCCACGTCAAGTCGCCACCGTTCTCACGGTGATAGGAGCTGATGCTGCCTTCTCCCGTGTCGTGGGCAAAGTTACCGAGCTTTGCACCCTGATTGAGGGCGCGGATGGCATTGGCGCTCAGAGAGCCAAAACTCATGGCCGAAATGTTGAAGATCGACGCCGAGTACGGCTGGCTGCATTGCGGGCCGCCCACCACGACTCGAAAGCTGCTGGGGTCGGTCAGCGGGGCCGGGCGCATGGAGTGGCCGATAAATTCAAAGCCTGGCTGATACACGTCCACCAATGTACCGAAGGGTTTGTCGGCACTTTCATTCTTGGCCCGTGAATACACCAACGAGCGTTGAGAGCGTGAGAAGGGCAGCGCGTCGCTGTCAGATTCCAGCAGGTATTGGCGGATTTCCGGGCGGATGGCCTCCACCAGATAGCGAATGTTGCCCAGGATCGGGTAGTTGCGGCGCACGGCGTGGGGGCTTTGCAGCAGGTCGAAAATCCCCAGCAGGCTTAACGCCAGGGTGACGGCAGTAAAGGGCCATAACCATTCATGGTGCATGAACGGCAGGCTGGCGAGGGTGAAAATGACGCAGCATGCAAAAAACGCATAACGGCTTAACAGTGACAGGCTCATACGGTTTCCTGTTTCAGGCTGATCTGTTCCCTCAGGCGGTTGCGCCTCAAGAGGTCGAGAACAGAAAAAGGACAATAGAACCCTCTCTTTGAGTCGGAGGTTTGCAGGGGAGTGTTGGTCATCCATCACGCAAATGCCAACTCCCTGTCTGAATATTCATTGAACGGGATTTCCTTTGCGGCAGCATCCCTACCAAAGTCGGGCATTTCATACAGAAGGCTCGGGTAAAAATGTCATCTGTATATTTTCAGGTTTGCCGGGGCGTGTGATCCTGCGCGCACCTTTTATCGTGTCGGCCCCTGAACGTGACCTCTCCAGAACCCATGACATCCAACATCATCCGTATCGCTGCTGCGGTATTGATCGGCCCTGATGGCCAAACCCTGCTGGTGCGTAAGCGTGGCACCCAGGCGTTCATGCAGCCCGGCGGCAAGATCGAAGCCCACGAGCAACCTGTGACGGCATTGGCCCGGGAGCTGGAAGAAGAGTTGGCTTTGGTGATTGATCCGGCCACCGCCACCTGGCTGGGCCATTTCGCGGCCCCTGCGGTCAACGAACCGGGCTTTGAGGTGCAGGCCGAGCTGTTTTTGCTGCATATCAGCGAGCCGGTCACCCCTGCCGCGGAAATTGAAGAAGTGCAGTGGATCGACCCGCAGGGGGATGGTGGCCTGGTCTTGGCGCCCCTGACTCGCGATCTGGTCTTGCCGTTTTATCGCAATGCGTTGCTGACCAGGACTGCCTGATGATTCCAGCCCACGACCTGCTGATTTTTGCCGCGGCCTGCCTGCTGATGGTGCTAACGCCGGGGCCGAACATGATTTACCTGATTTCGCGCTCCATCTGCCAGGGGCGCCAGGCCGGGGTCACGTCTTTGCTCGGGGTTGTGGCGGGGTTCTTTGTGCACATGTTTGCCGCCGCCGCGGGCCTGACGGCTGTGTTTCTGGCGGTGCCAATGGCCTATGAAGCACTCAAGTGGGCAGGGGCCCTGTACCTGCTGTGGATGGCCTGGCAAGCGGTGCGGCCCGGTGCCCGGTCACCGTTTGAAGCCCGGGAGCTGGCGCCGGACTCATCGTCAAGATTGGTGCTGATGGGGTTCATGACCAGCGTGCTGAACCCCAAGGTAGCGGTGTTCTACCTGTCGGTTTTCCCGCAGTTCATCAACCCGGAGCACGGTTCGGTGTTCACTCAGAGTATCGTGTTGGGCCTGACGCAAATCAGCGTCAGTTTCACGGTTAACTTGCTGATTGCGCTGTTCGCCAGCGGCATTGCCGTGTGGTTTGTGCGTAATCCGTTGTGGCTGGCAGTGCAGCGCTATGTGATGGGCTGTGTGCTGGCTGCACTGGCAGTGAGGCTGATGCTGGAACAACGTAAAACCGTATGACCTGGACCTGTAATGGCTATAGAACTGCTTGAACCCTCAAACGCCAAGGCCTATCGCCAGTTGATGCTTGAGGCTTACGCGCTGCACCCCGAGGCTTTTGTATCCACCATCGCCCAGCGTGAGAAATTGCCGCTGAGCTGGTGGGAAGCCAAATTGGACGATGAACTGAGCGCCCTGTTTGGTGCTTTTGTCGATTCCCGGCTGGTGGGGATTGTCGGCCTGGCGTTCGAACCCTGGGAAGATGCCCGGCACAAGGCCACGCTGTTTGGCTTGTATGTGTCCGGGGATTTTCGTGGGCAAGGGCTGGGTGAACATCTGGTACAGACCGTGCTGTCACTGGCCGAGCAAGAGCCTGAAACCAAGGTGATTGAGCTGACCGTCAGCGCCGGCAGTGATGCTGCGCTGGCGTTGTACACACGCTGTGGATTCGAGCAGTCGGGGTTGGAAGACTGCGCGATTCGTGTGGGTGAGGCGTATTACGACCGGGTGCATATGCGCCGGCTGGTGAACGTCGAAGACATCTGAAACCGTGTAGCCGCTGCTGAAGGCTGCGAGGGAATGCTGTTCACTCAAGAGCAAGCCCGCTCCCACAGAGGCAGAAATCGCTTGAGTGAACAACATTGAAGGTCCTGCGGCCCTTATCGCACCGCGCTCACCCCGTCCAGGGTCGAGAACGACGTGTCTTTGGCCGTCAGCAAAAAGTCGCGCATGTACGGTGCATCCAGCATGTCGGCGCGAATCCCGGCGTACAGCGTGGCAAACAACCCCTTCTCGCCAAGGCGCTTGGCCTTCACATAACCCCGCGAGCTGTATTCATGCAGCGCCCAGTGCGGCATCCCGCAGACGCCTCGGCCGCTGGCGACCAGTTGCATCATCATGACCGTCAGCTCCGAGGTGCGTACCTGAGCGGGTTCGACGTCGGCAGGTTCCAGAAAACGGGTAAAGATATCGAGCCGATCACGCTCCACCGGGTAGGTGATCAAAATCTCGCTGCTCAGATCCTCCGGCACGATAAACGGTTTGCTGGCCAGCGGATGCTGGTTGGCCACGGCCAGCATGGCTTCGTAGGTAAACAACGGTACATAGGTCAGGCCGGCAATTTCCTGCGGGTCTGACGTCACCACCAAATCCAGATCACCCCGGGCCAATGCCGGCAGCGGTGCGAAAGCAAAGCCGGAGGCCAGGTCCAGCTCGACTTCGGGCCACGCATCACGGAACTGATCGATGGTGGGCATCAGCCATTGGAAGCAGCTATGGCACTCAATCGCCATGTGCAGACGCCCGGCCGTACCGCCTACCAGACGGGCGATATCCCGCTCTGCACCGCGCAGCAGTGGCAGCATGGCATCGGCCAGTTGCAGCAGGCGCAAGCCGCCGCTGGTGAAGCGAACCGGTTTGGTTTTACGTACAAAGAGCGGCATGCCCATGCGCTCTTCCAGCTCTTTGAATTGGTGAGATAAAGCGGACTGAGTCAGGTGCAGGCGCTCTGCCGCTTCGACCAGGCTGTCTGACTCGCGCAACGCGTGCAGGGTTTTGAGGTGACGAATTTCCAGCACAGTGGCTCCATGAGTAAATTTGATGTTCAACACGAAAACATTGAGTTTGTCTCATGTTTGGGCGGGTGTCGATAATAGAGCCATTACTTACACGAAGGAATGCTGTCATGGCCCTGGCCCACACTCTTGGTTTCCCCCGCATTGGCGCAGACGGCGAGCCGAAAAATGCACTCGAAGCCTACTGCAATGGCGACAGCAATCAGGCGGCACTGCACAGCGTGGGTCACCCGTTGCGCGCCAGGCATTACTGCCTGGCCTCGGAATTCAGCCTGGACCAGCCCTTTGAGCTGAACTGGGAGCCGTTGTTTGAAGAGACCGCCCAAGCGCTGGCGCAGGGCCACAAGGTCAAGCCCGTCATACTCGGTCCACTGTCCTATCTGTGGCAGGGCAAGGCAAAGGGCAACGAATTCAACACACTCGACCTGCTGGAAAACCTGCTGCCGGTGTACGCGCAAACGCTTTCCAGCCTGGCTGAGCAGGGCGTGGAGTGGGTACAGATCGACGAGCCGATCCTGTCGCTGGACTTGCCACAGGAATGGAAAAGCGCCTTTGAGCGCGCTTATCACATTCTTCAATACTCGCCGCTGAAAAAGCTGGTTGCCACTTACTTCAGCGGCCTTGAAGGCAACCTCGGCCTGGCCGTTGGCTTGCCGGTAGACGGGTTGCATGTGGATCTGGTGCGCGCTCCCGACCCGTTGCATGCAATCCTGGATCGTTTGCCGATCTACAAAGTGCTGTCCCTGGGCTTGGTCAACGGTCGCAACGTATCGCGCTGCGACCTTGAAAATGCCCTGACGCAATTGCAGGAAGCCCGGGAGCGTTTAGGTGACAACCTGTGGGTTGCAGGTTCGTGCTCGCTGCTGCACTGAGCAGTTGGCTAAACACCTTTCAAGCTGCAAGCGCGGGTCTTGCGGCTATCCCCCCCTTCCTTTTTTTATCGTCAGATACATTGCTTTTTGCATATGTGAATTCTGATGAAAGGAAGTCGTCTCTGTCATTTCTGACAGTAGGCAGTCTCTCGATCCAAGTGCGTAATTGACCTCAACAGAGTCAGTTCCTGACTTAAAAACCGATGTGCTGGCGGTGGCTTTGGCGGATAGCCGGGGTTGCTCCTGTTAATTCGGATCTTGAGGGTATGGTCATGACAACGCAAAACACTTCAGACAGCTCCACCCCCCCGCCAGCTGGCCTGGAAGAGAGGGATCCGGACACCGCGGGGCATGAGGTCACAACCTCTGAAAGCGACCTGCTTGCCCTCGAATCCCTGCAGGTGTTTCAAGCAGAGCTCGAACAGTCCGGTTACAGCTCGGTGTTTGAAGTGGCAGACAGTGGCCCCGAGGTCGGAACCCCGATGGTGCAGGGATTTGCGCGTAATCTAGAGCTCAACCAAACGGTGGATTTTTATGAGCAGGCGCAAGACCGTGCGGCATCTCTGTCCCGGCTCTATGCTCAACTGTGCTCACGCAGCGATCCGGCCATGCAGGCTGTGTCCAGGCTGGGTGTGCAATACGACAGTGCCTGGATGCAGCGTTCCCTTGGCGGTACTGGCAGCTATGACAGTTGGTTCGCGCCAGCCAGTGGCACCCGGTTTGCTCATCCGGACTCGGTCGGCTCATTGTTTTCCCCCGCCAGCTACTTGACCGACCTGTATCGCGTCGCCAAGCCGCTGCATCCGCCAACCCACGGCTTGCAGCTGAACCGACGGCGCCCGGACCTTGCCAATCTCGCCCTCAGCGAAGCTAACGTGCATGAAGAAGTCAGCACCCTGGCGCTGACCCTTGAGGTACTTGAGGCGGGTGTAGATGGCGATGTTGATGAATTGCTGCGCACCTCCTTGTATCCGATGAACCTGCCGTATAACCATGCCAGCGAACAGATCCTGCAAGGCATGGCTGCACGTAAATCTAGCCCGGCCGAACTTTGGTCGGTATTTGGCGATTACGAAGATCAGGCATTGCGGCTGGATAGCACGCTGGCAAGTTGGGCAACCAGGATGCCGGCGGCTTATGCCCGTGATGCACTGGGCATGTCGCCGGACTTGTTAAAGATACTCACGGAAGCCAGGAATACCTCTGATTCAGGGGTTGCTAAATATTTTGGCCACTCTGGCCTAGTGTATTTGAGTTATGTGTCATCTCTGGAAAAAGCGCTTAAAATGCCAACGGAAACTATGTTGGTCGCGCTGGGAGCCGGACCGTTCTATGCCGTTACAGATCTGGGCAAGTTAGAACTTAAAGTTGATCCCGATCAGGTGTTGGAAGTTTCATATGCCGGCCCGCTGGGTGGCGGTCCGTTTCGCTGTAAATTCACAGACATGTCAATAACTGTTCGTAATGGAAATGAACTTTGGCTGTCGTTCACCTCAGTGTGCCTTGAAGGGAATGCGGACTATGTGATGTGGCTTGTGCAAACGGGTAATACCCAAGCGCATGCAACAGAACAACCCTCGACTGTGGAAACATCTCTGGCTCCAACCGAGGATCGTTATTGGAGTCAGTCACTGTCCATGACGACCGATCAGTACCAATTGCAGCCAGAGCCTTTTTATATACAGGGAGTCAATACAAGCACGGATGGTGTTGACATACCATTGAGCGCTCCGATTAGAGTATTGGTCACTTATATACCGAGGATCATTCCACCTCAGATATACGGTGCTCGCTATATCAACGGCTGGGAAGACGGTACTGCTGCTCCCGCCAAGCCCTTATATATTTATATGGGCGCCGCCCTTGGGCATCCGGTTCCGGCGCCACCCAACGATCCGGCGACGAGTGGGCTATACAACCGTAATGGTCGTGCCTTTGAGCGTCTTAATCGCCTTGTTCGGCTGCAACGCCATGTGAAAGTTCTGTCCTTTGAACAACTGGACTGGCTCATCAGTCAGGCCAGCGACGATATTAGCGCTCACCCGCTTACGCAACCGTTGCAGGCGCTGGCGATCTATTTGCCATTGCGTCAGCGCTATGGCATGACCGTCGACAGCTTCGCCGCTTGCCTGGGTGTGCTTAATACCTTCAATGCCAGCGGCAAGACCTCGTTTTATACCAGCCTGTTTGGCGCAGATGACTTGATTGGTCAGCTCAATGTCGACTTCCAGCGCTCAACAGTAGATCAGGCCTCGCTGCGTGCTCGCGCCCGTTTGTGCCAGGGCCTGCAGATCGATGACGCCAGCCTTGTCCTGCTGGCACAGAACCTGCCAGGCATGGCCGGCAACATCTTGCCAGTATTGGGGCTGGAGCAGATTTCAGCGTTGTACCGGTTGGTGGCGATCCCACGCGTGTTTGGCCTGCGCGTGGTTGAGGCTGTGCATCTATGGGAGTTGCTGGGCGCACCCAATGCCATAGTCAGCGCTCTGGCCCAGCCCAGACCGAACCAGACTGCCCTTGCAGTGATGATTCGCACCGGCTACCTGGTCGACTGGATGCGAGCCCAACAGCTGGATGCCGCGCAGGTGATCGCCCTGACCAGTCGGCGTTATCCGGTGCAGAAAACACCTGAGCTGCAAGCCTTTATCGAAAATATCTACAGCACCCTGACCGGCCGTGAACCCGTGCCGTCGCAACTGCTGGCGGCAGAGGACGTGGTATTGCGGGCGCAATTGGCGCGCCATATCGGTGCCGAGTTCGGCCTCAAGCCCAACATCGTCGATGCCATGCTGGTCTGGGTCGATGCGGTGGCCAAGGACATGGCCCCCACCCTGGATGGCTACGGCCTGTTGAGGTTCTGGGAAGACATCGAGCGTATCTGCCAGGGTTTGATCACGCTGGAGAACGTGCCTCAAGTGGTGCAGTACGCACACCTTTTGCGTCAGTTCGCCCAGGTCTGCAACTGGGCCCAGCTCGGTGAGCAGGATCTGGAGCTGCTGATGCCGGTGGCACAGAGCAGGCCTTCGGCGCTGACCGGCGCCAGCGTTGCGCCTTCGTTGACCCTGAACTTTTTGCTGTTGCTGTCACGCTATCGCCAGTGGCAACGCCAACTGGTGGGGCCTGTGGCCGAGGCACGGGGTTATTTGCAGCGCGCTGCCCAGGACCCGGTACTGACCCCGCAAGTCGCCGCGCAATTGCTTAGCGATCTGCAAGGCTGGGATTTGACCCAAACCCTTGAATTGATGGGCACCAGCGCACCGCGCCATTTTGTAGCGCTACAGCCCCTGCTGCAAAAAATGCAATTGAGCCGGCGCCTTAACCTGTCACCGACGGATTTGCTGTGGGCCGCAAAATTAACCGAAACCAACGCGCCTGCTCAGCCCATCCTCACCTTGATTGCCGCCAAAGTCATAGCCGCCGCACACGGCTAACCCGGGAGATAGCACCATGAACGAGAAACTGCTGGCCAGCCTGAACCAGTCCCGGCGCGATGCTTTGGTGCCTTATTACCTGAGGTATGTGATCCCCACCCGCGACCTCGGTGCATTGGCTGACAAAGTCGTGACCGCCGAAGATCTATACGAGTACCTGTTGATTGACCCGCTGGTATCCGGCCAGATGAAAACCAGCCGTATCGCCGAAGCGGTGGCAAGCACCCAGCTGTATTTGCACCGTTGCCGCGAACAGCTGGAGCCGGGCACCGATTTAGCCAAGATGGCACAGGCCTCGCGTCCAAACGGTTATTTCAGTCGCTGGAGCGCCTATAACAAACGTTATTCCACCTGGTCCGGCCTGCAACGGCTGCTCTGCTACCCTGCCAGCTTTATCGACCCTGAACTGCGTTACAACAAGACGCAGTTGTTTCAGGAGATGGAGTCGGCAATCAATCAGGGGCGTATTACCGAGCAGCGCGTCGAGCAGGCGTTCAATCAGTACGTCAGCGGCCTGCGCACCGTACTGGATATTCGTTATGACAGTGGTTATCAGGTGGAACCGGCTGGCGAGCAGGGCGAAGCGTATTTTTGCGGCAGCATTCCCGGCACGCCTGGCGAATACTATTGGCGCAGGGTCGAGAAAACCGACTTGGGCACCACCGCCAAAGTCCGTAACCCGTCGTCATGGGGTGAATGGCTGAAGATTGATGCACCGCTGCAACCGCTTGAGGGGACGGTCCCTTCGATTGTGTACTTTGCCAATCGACTGCATGTGCTGTGCGTGCATGAATATGCCAAAGACGCCACGACGCGAGAAAGTGGCGGGGTGTTTGAAACTCAAGTTCAGATGGTTCGGGAGCTGCAGATCGCAACTCTGCGGCCCAGTGGGCAATGGCGCCTGCGTACCTGGCCTTTGGATAACGGACCCACAGGGGTTTTTGCTGCCGAATTAAGGCGCCAATCGCCCACGACGGTTGTACCGGAGTTGGGGGTTTTTCTTGTGACCCCGACGGGGATCAGCGTGTATCGATTTAGCAAGCTTTTACAGCTGATGGATTCAGCTGGGGAAGGCGCGACATTAAACTTTATTCACAATGATAAGAGCTTCAGTTATTGCACGGATATTCCCGTGCGCCAGCCGTTAATATTTACCCCCGGCATTCCAGCCGCTCAATATTCAGCAACCAGTACGTTCGAATACAATTACTCATCCACTAATTCGTTTATCTATTATGGGAATGTAAGGTTTACAAATGTGGATGGTAAATTAAGAGTGTCGATAGATGCCAAGGCAAGCAGAAATGCTCTTGGGGGGTACAGGCTTGTCATTAAAAAATTTGATGAGACCTATTTTGGTAAAGAGTGCACGCCTAGTGAAAGTTTGACAACTTTCGTGTTTGATACGTCTTTATTGTTTGCCAACTTTGTGTCGGATTTTTCGTATGATGTACAGCTTGTAAACTCGTCGTACACCCGCAATGTAGATGTGGTGAGGAGTGCTCCAAGCACACCTGCCCAAATAACCAACTTCGACGCCACCCAACATTTGTGGATACCCACGGCTTTCAACAGCGTCGGCCGCACACAAATGCTCTACACAAAACCCAGCAATTCCAGTGAGTTCGTATTGACCACACTGGCCGGGCCAATGCTGGAACAAAAAATGCTGGAAGGTGTGGAGGCACTGCTTGCATGGGATGTGCAGACGCTCTTGGTCGACCCCAGTGATTACGGTGGGAATACTATTGCCCGAACAATCACATTCAATGGTGGGGTGGGGCTTTATACCTGGGAGCTGTTCTTCCACGCTCCGCTGTTGATTGCCAATCGTCTGTTGGCGGAGCAGCGCTTCGATGAAGCCGAGTTATGGTTCAAGCGCATTTTCGACCCGGCGGGCTATCGCAACGCCAACGGCGATTTGCAGATGGCCGGCAGTCAACCGCGCTACTGGAATGTACGGCCGTTGCAGGATGATACCAGTTGGAACCCGTCGTCCCCGGTGGATACCGATGACCCGGACGTGATCGCCGCCGCTGATCCCATGCACTACAAACTGGCGGTCTACCTGCGATCCCTGGAACTGTTGGCAGCTCGGGGTGACCAGCTGTATCGCCAGCAAACCCGCGACAGCCTGGGCGAGGCCCGTATGTGGTATGTACAGGCCCTGCAAATGCTCGGTCAGCGCCCGACTCTGCCGCTGGCCCTGGCGTGGGAATCGCCGACGCTGGAGGCCGCCAGTACTGCCGTCAATCAGCAATTGCGCCAGCTTGAGCTGTTGGTCGAGCAGCAGCCTGTACTGCTGGCATCTGCCTCGCGTCTGCAAACTGCGGTGCTTAACGGGCCGTTTCGTCCCCCGGTTGATACCGCGGTGCTGGACTGCTGGAGCCGTTTTGAAGGGCGTCTTTACAACCTGCGCAATAATTTGTCCATCGATGGTCAACCGTTGGTGCTGGCGTTGTTCGAGAAACCGACCGACCCTAGGGAGCTGCAGCAGGCGCGTCTGGCCGGCGATGGTGCTGGAGGCATGCAGGTGGGTGTTACGCCGCCATTGTGGCCGCAACGTTTCCTGATGCTGCTGGATCGGGCGCGCAATGCCGTGCAGCAAGTCATTCAGTTTGGCGCCAACCTGCAAGGTGTACTGGAGCGCCGCGACGCGGATGCGTTGAATGTGCTGCAACAAACACAGCAGGGCGGCCTGCTGGCCATGATGGGCGAAGTGCATGTGGCCAACCTGGCCTCCCTGGAACATACCCTGGCCGGGTTGCAAGGTAGTCATGCAGCGACCCTGGCGCGTCAGCAACATTATGATGCGCTGTCTGAGGAGAATATTTCCGCGAGTGAACAGCTTGCAATGGACCTGCGCAGTGAAGCGGTCTTTCTTGAAAGCAGCGCGGGCGTTCTACGCGTGACTGCCGGGGGGCTCAATCTGCTGCCCAATGTTGCGGGCATGGCAGTGGGCTGGGGCGAAGTCGGCGGCCTGGTCGATGCGTTCAGTGATGTGTTGCGCGTGAGTGCAAATGTGAAGAACGGCGAAGCGGTCAAGCTGGATAGCTCCGAGCAATATCGTCGTCGGCGTCAGGATTGGGATTTGCAACGTGAGCAGGCGCGGCTAGAGGGTGAGCAGATAACCACCCAGATCGCATCCCTTAACGAACAGATTGCGATGGCTAAAAAACAGCAACAACAGACTGAGCTGGAGCAAGCCTACAGCGCAGCGATACTGGAAATGCTGAGCACCCGGTTCACTGGCCAGGCCCTGTTCAACTGGCAGGCTGCGCGTCTGGCGACACTCTATTACCAGCTCTACGACACGGTGTCCGGGCTGTGCGCCCAGGCGCAAATCAGCTTGCGTTGGGAAACCCGGGACAATCGCAATTATCTGCGCCCCGGCAATTGGAACGACCTGTACCAGGGCCTGTTGGCCGGTGAGAGCCTGCTGCTGAGCCTGCAACAGATGGAGGCGGCTTATCTGCGCTGGGATCAGCGCACCCTGGAAGTGCGTAAAACGACCTCGTTGCTGGCGCTGGAGCCCTCAATGCTGCTGAGGATCAAGCAGGCACTGGCTTCGGAGACTGCGGGCATTGAGGCCGCAGGCACAAGCGCTGACAAGGTGCAGGTGGAGTTGGGCAGTGACAATAGCCTGACATTGACCTTCAGGCTGGATGACATGCAGATTCAGAACGATTATCCGGCCACCCTGAACCTGGGCACTGTGCGTTTGATCAAGACGCTTAGCGTGTCGCTTCCTGTCTTGCTGGGGCCGTATCAAAACGTGCAGGCGTTGCTGCGCTACGACAGTTCCCAGCAGTTGGCCGCGGGTTGCAAGGCGGTGGCGTTGTCCCATGGTCTGGATGACAGCGGCCAGTTCCAGTTGGATTTCAACGATGGGAAATACCTGCCGTTTGAAGGCTTGCCGATTGAAACGGGTACGTTCTCGCTGGTGTTTCCGAATGCAACCAGCAGCCAGCACGCGCTATTGCTAAGCATGAGCGATGTGATTCTGCATGTGGGTTATACGATTCGTTAACCACAACAGGCGCGGGGGGAGGCTGCGTTCCAATCGCGGGCAAGCCCGCTTTAATGGGCTAGCGGACGATTTTATCGACATGGATGTCGAGCTTTTTCAGGCGATACCAGAAGCTGCGTTCTGATATCCCGATCAACTGCGCCGCCGCTGCCTGCACGCCATTGGCTTGTTGCAGGGCGGCAAGGATATACGCTTTTTCGACCTCGGCCAGTGCCGCTTCCAGATCGGGCGGCACATTCGGCCCCGGTGCGGGCAGGGTGCTGTTCTGGCCGGGCTGGGCGCTGAACAGGTAGGGCGGCAAGTCGCTGTCCTGAAGGATGCTGCTGTTGGCCACGATGGTGGCGCGCTCGACACAGTTTTGCAGTTCGCGAATATTGCCCGGCCAGTGATAGGCGGCCATTGCTTGCAAGGCGCCGGGGCTGAAACCGGTGATGCGTTTACCTGCGGTGGCACCCAGATTGTGGGCAAAGTGCCGCGCCAGCGGTGCGATGTCTTCAACCCGTTCGCGCAAGGAGGGCAGGGGGATCGGAAATACATTCAGGCGGTAGTACAGGTCTTCGCGAAACGTTTTATCGGCCACGGCTTGCAGCAGGTTTTTGTTGGTCGCGGCGATCACCCGCACATCCACCTTGCGCTCTCGCGGATCCCCCACCGGCTCAATCACCCGCTCTTGAAGCGCCCGCAGGATCTTGGCCTGCAAGGCCAGGGGCATGTCCCCCACTTCATCGAGAAACAGCGTGCCCTTGTCGGCCTGCATAAAGCGCCCCACACGGTCGGCCACGGCGCCGGTAAAGGCGCCCTTGCGATGGCCGAACATCTCGCTTTCAAGCAGCCCTTCGGGAATCGCCGCACAGTTGACCGCGACAAAGGGTTTGTCTGCGCGACTGCCGTGTTTATGGATGGCGCGGGCGACCATCTCTTTGCCCGTGCCGCTTTCGCCGGTCAACAGGATGGTGGCGCTGCTCTCGCGCACCGAGTCGATGGCTTGCAGCACCCGACGAAAACTGGGGCTGTCGCCAATCAGGCTGTCGATGTGCTGGTGCTCGTCCAGCTCGGCACGCAGGCGCGCGTTGTCGCGCAAAATGTCGCGAAATTGCAGGGCCTTGCTGACGGTAATGTCCAGCTCGTCGATATCGAAGGGTTTGGCGATGTAGTCGTAGGCGCCGTTACGCATGGACTGTACGGCGTTTTTCACCGTGCTGTAGGCGGTCATGACGATGACCGGCAGCTGCGGGTAGCGCAGTTTGACCTCCGCCAGTAACTGCGGGCCGTCCATGCCGGGCATTCGCCAGTCGCTGATCACCAGGTCGATGTCTTCCTGCTCCAGAATCGCCAGCGCCTGCAGGCCGTTGCCCGCGGTGAAGACCTGAATGTCGTTTTGACTCAGTGCCGAGCTGAGCAGGTCGCAGAGCTTGGGTTCGTCATCGACCACCAGCACGTTATGACTCATGTCTTGCTTGCTCCGTGGGCAGGAATGTACAGATTGAAGGTGGCACCGGCGTCTTTTTCGCTGATGCATTCGATGCGCCCATCGTGGCTGTCCATGATGGAGAACACCTTGGCCAGGCCCAGCCCTGTACCTGAGGCTTTGGTGGTTACAAAGGGCGTGAAAATACGTTCGAGCATGTCCGGTGCGATCCCTTCCCCTGTGTCGGCAATGCCTATCACGGTGTAATCGTTTTCGCGGGAAATGTGCACTGTCAGGCAGCCGCCTTCTGGCATGGCGTCGATGGCGTTGATGATCAGGTTCAGGCACGCCTGTTTCAGTTGCCCGGCATCGGCATACAGGGTGGCCCCGGGTGCTTGATCGTCGATGCGGGCATCGATGTTATGGCTTTCCAGTTCCGGTTTGCAGAAGCCCAGGATGTCTTCAACCAAAGGTCGTGCAGCCTGTTGCGCGCGTACGGGAGCGCTGGGCTTGGCGAAGTCGAGGAACTCGGTGATCAGGTCGTTGATCCGCGAGACTTCGCTGACCACGTATTCCAGGTGGCGCTTGTCGGTCTCGCCCAGGTCGGCGCGGCGGTGCAGCAGTTGGGTCGCGGTTTTGATAATGCCCAGGGGGTTGCGGATTTCGTGGGCCAGGCCCATTGCCACTTCTCCCAGGGCATGCAAGCGGTCGCGGCGGCGCAGTTGTGCTTCGAGATGATGCAACTGGTCCAGCCGTGCCGTCATGTGGTTGAAGGTGCTGCTCAGCTCGGCCAGTTCGTCGTTGCCTGATACGCCAACGCGCTGGTTGTAGTCCCCGGCAGTCACGGCGCGTACGCCTTCGGACAAGTCTCGTAGCGGTCGGGTCAGGCGCTCGGAGACCAGCCAGCCAACGGTCAGTGACAGCACTGAACCGAGCAGGAAGATAAGGGCGAACAGGTTGCTCTGGTTGACCAGCCCCACCAGGCTGGCATGGCGTAGCAGACCGCTGTAGATCACGCCTTGCAGTTCGCCGTTGTCGTTGAGAATGGGCCAGTACAAACCGCTGTAGCGGCTGGTGAACTGCTCGGTGGGCAAGCGGGTTTCGCGCAATATTTGCTCGATGGCCGGGGGCACCATCGGCTGGCGGTCTTCGAAGCGCTGGCTGGAGAAGATCTCGGCAAACCCTGCGGAATTAGACAGGTACAGGCGCAGGTCCAGGGAGTGAACATTGGCCACGCTGGTCAGAAAGCTGCTGTCCATGTAGGTGGCTACCAGCAGTTGGTAATCCGCCCCGTCCTGGCTGGTGGCAAAGGTCGAGACAACGGTGCCGGTGGGTACGCCGCCGACGTCGATGGTTTGCAACACCGCATTGGGCGCCAGGCTGATCTGGTCGACGATGGTGTCACTGGCGGTGCTGAACACCACTTTGTGGTCGCTGTCGCGGATCAGGGCGACCACGTCTATGCCCATCGCGTCGGCGATGTCGGCAGTCAGCCGGTCATGGCGGATGGCCTTGCTCGAAGACGGCGGGTGGGTGTATTGCAGGAACAGCTTGGCGGCCCGGGCGTTGTCCGCCAGGATTTCGCTGATCTCGTCCTTGACGATTTTGGTCGACTCCTGCAACCAGACCCGCACGTTGCTATCGAAAATCTGCGACAGGGTGGTGGCGGCCAGTTCGGCGGCGATCATGGTCGGGATGACGCTGACCAGCCAGAACGCCAGCACCAGTTTGCGTTGCACGGTCCAGCGCGACACTTTGAAGGGGTGGGGCTGGCGCGGTGAGTCAGGCGTGGTGGGCATTAATACTCGCTTATCGCAGCCGCCAGGGCAGGGTCGTGGCGGTCAGGGCGGATGAACAGTTTGACCAGCTTGAGCAGGTTGTTGATCAGCCAGTTGCGATGCCGGAAATACAGTGTGTTGCCCTGAAAGGTACAGCCCAGGCGGATCTTGCTGGCGTAACCGGCCTGGCCGCATTCGTACAGGGCAATGTTGTGGTTGATGCAGTAATCGACATTGACCAGCCAGCTCCTGAAATACAGATTGTAGTCGCGGGTCAGTTCAAGGTCGTGGCCAAAAAACTTGTCGATCAGGCGGTGTTCATCGATCAGCACCAGATTGAACGCCACCAGTTGCTCGTCGAGCCAGTACAGCACGCACACTGCCCGGTCGCCCAGTTGTTGGAGGATACCCGTGAAATAAGTCGCGGGTAAGCGCTCCAATTGCAGGTCGCTGCGTGCCAGGCTGGCCGCGTAAAGGCGCATGACATCTGGCAAAACGTCGTCGATGGTGCTGCGCCACTCCACCCGCGGGCCGGGGTTGCGCAGTTTGCGGCGCATGTCTTTGCGGGTGGACTTGCCCAGTGAGCCAAGGTAGCCGTCCACCGAGCCGAAGGGCACCGCCAGGGTTGCGCTGGGCAGCCCCGGCATCGACTGAAAGCCTGCCGTCTTGCAGAGGTTGGCCCACTCATGGTCGTCGCTGGGCACGTCCTTGACCGCAATCAGGCCGATGCCCAGGCGGGCAGCGTCAGCCTGGGCCAGGGTCAGCAGCCGGGCGAGCAGGGCAGGGCGCTGCGCTGCCTGGATAACGCTGGCCGTCCCTGCACTGCATTGTTCGGTCAGCGGCGAGCCGATGGCGTACAGCTGCAGCTGCACCAGCCCCGGCAGCACGCGGTTGAGCCGTTCGGTAAAGCGCTTGGCGAGCCCTTGAACGGTGGTGTCGAGGCGATAGCAGGTGGTAAATGCGGTTGCCACGGCCAGCAGGGTGGGGCCTTCGAACAGCGTCAGATAACGCCATTCAAAGCCTTCAATCCCGGCTTTTTCGACGGCCACGATGTAGTCCCAATCCTCCAGAGCATCTGGAAAACAGTCATTCCAGGCTTCGCGGTCGATAGCCTGGATGGATGAAAAGGTGTGGGCGGTAATCATGGGCGTCCTTTGGCTCAGGCCTGCTGTCGATAGTCGACAGGAACCGGTGCCGCGCGGCTGTTTTTCTTGATAAAGGCGTCACTGAGTTCGATCACGCGGCGGTACTGCAGGTCGACGGTGATCATGTGGTAGCAGTTGTCGAGCAGCACTTTGGTCACTGGCCCGCCCAGATGGCGCTCCACGTAATCGGCGTTCCAGCGGCTGGTGATGTCGTCCTCGATGGAGTGCAAAACCAGGGCTTTAGTGGTGATCGACGGCATGCGCTTTTTCACCACGGCATTCATCCGGTGCAATTCGCGCACGGTGATGCCCTGCATCGTCAACAGCCCGGCATTCGCGCTTTCTCCAGCGTGCATCTGGCGCTCGACAATGGCGCGCAAACGTTCGTTCTTGATGCCGTAAGGGGGTTTTTCTTCAAAATTGCACAGGTGTACGCCAAAGGGGATCGCCATCAGCAACGGGGTCAAAAAGGCCAACTTGTGGATGCTCCAGCCGTCGTAACGCAAGGTGGTGGAGTACATCAACAGCCCGGCGACCTGGCCCGGGTGTTCGGAGGCCACGTACATCGACATGACCGCCCCCATCGACAAACCCCCGACAAAAACCTGCGAGTGACGCTGGCGGATCCCGGCGAAGGTTTTGCGCACGCCTTCGTACCAGTCCAGCCAGCCGGTGGCTTGCAGGTCGTCGTTGTCACCGCAGTGCCCGGCCAGGGTGGGGACGTACACCGTGCACGTCCCGTCCTTCGCCAGGCCCTGGGCCACCCGACGCAGTTCCGTCGGAGTGCCGGTGAGGCCGTGGATCAACAAGACCCCGACCTCACCCGTGCCGAGAACGAAACCGGCGTCGCCTTCGCCCAGATCGATCTCTGCCCCGTTCACCGTTTCATGGCCCGAGCCAGCAGGCGGTCGAGCAGGGCGATGCCCAGATCGATTTCGGCGTAGCTGATTTCCAGGGACGGCGCCAGGGTGATCACGTTCTTGTAGTAGCCGCCCACGTCCAGAATCAGACCCAGACGCTTGCCGTCGATTTCAATGTCGCCCTTCATGCCTTCCTCAACCATGTAGTCGAGGGTGGCCTTGTCCGGGGTGAAACCGTCCGGGCCGCAGATTTCGCAGCGCAGTGCCAGGCCCAGACCGTCGACGTCGCCGATGATCGGGTAGCGTTTTTGCAGGTCTTGCAGACCGTCCAGGAAGTACTTGCCCTTGGCCATGACCATCGCGCCGTAGTCGACTTCGCTGGTCATCTTGAACATTTCCAGGCCCACGGCGGTGCCCAGCGGGTTGGAGGCGAAGGTGGAGTGGGTCGAGCCCGGCGGGAAGATCTTCGGGTTGATCAGCTCTTCACGGGCCCAGATGCCGCCCAGCGGATTGAGGCCGTTGGTCAGTGCCTTGCCGAAGACGATCACGTCGGGTTTGACGTCGAAGTGCTCGATGGACCACAGCTTGCCGGTGCGCCAGAAACCCATCTGGATTTCGTCGACCACCATCAGGATGCCGTGCTGATCCAGCACGTGCTTGAGTTCGCTGTAGAAGTTCATCGGCGGGATGACATAGCCGCCGGTGCCCTGGATCGGTTCGACGTAAAACGCGGCGTATTCGCTCTGGCCGACTTTGGGGTCCCACACGCCGTTGTATTCGGTCTCGAACAGACGGGCGAATTGCTGCACGCAGTGGCTGCCGTATTCTTCCTTGGTCATGCCTTTTGGCCCACGGAAGTGGTACGGGAACGGGATAAAGTTGGCGCGCTCGCCAAAGTGGCCGTAGCGGCGACGGTAGCGGTAGCTGGAGGTGATCGACGAGGCGCCGAGGGTGCGGCCGTGGTAGCCGCCTTCGAAGGCGAACATCAGGCTTTTGCCGTTGCTGGCGTTACGCACCACCTTCAGCGAGTCCTCGATGGACTGCGACCCGCCGACGTTGAAGTGCACGCGGCCGTCGAGGCCGAACTTGTTTTTGGCGTCGACCGCGATGCGTTCCGACAACTCGATCTTGCCCTTGTGCAGGTACTGGCTGGCGATTTGCGGCAAGGTGTCGATCTGTTGTTTCAGGGCGTTGTTCAGGCGCGGGTTGGAGTAACCGAAGTTGACCGCCGAATACCACATTTGCAGGTCGAGGTAGGCCTGGTCTTCGGTGTCCCAGACGTAGGAACCTTCGCAGCGGCTGAAAATGCGCGGTGGTTCGATGTAGTGAACGGTGTCGCCGTAGGAGCAGTACTTGGCTTCTTTTTCCAGAAGGATCTGGTCTTCAGGGGTAGCGATTCGGTTATCAGACATGATTGAAGAGTTCCTGCTGTTCACGAGAATAGTGGGGAGCGTTGGCGGCCGGGTTCGGCAATTTGGCGAGCAAGGCCGGCAGTTCGGCGAAAGAGTCAAAGCGTGCGTAGGGGATACCGTTGCGTTCGCAGTGTTCGGCCAGGCTGTCCTTGGCGAAGACGAAGTCGGCGCTGGAGGCCACGCACATGTCGGAGCGGCCATCGCCAATCACCAGCACGCGTTTGCCGCCGGGGGTGGATTTGCATTTGCAGTTGCCCGAGGCGGCCCGGCAGGTGTCGCTGGAGTACGGGAAGTCGATGCGCCAGCGGTTCTGGTCGACCTGACGCAGGCGGTTGGCAAGGATCGGCAACAGGCTCACGTAGTGGCGGGCCAGGATGCGGGCAATGCCTTGTTCGATGCCGTCACTGACCACCTCGATGGAGGCGCCCAGGCCGATGACGTGGTCAACGAAGTCGGGAAAGTGAGGGTCAATCTCAACGCTGTCGAAAAAAGCCAGCAGTTCGGCTGGCGTGGCCTTGACCAGCGACAGCTGGCGGCTCAGGCATTCACGCGAACCGATTTCACCCTGCACCCATTGATCTTCGATCGCTTCCCAGCTGGGGTCGGCGAAGCGTTGAAGAATGTTGTCGATGACGTCGGTGCGGGTAATGGTCCCGTCGAAATCACACACGATATGCCATTGCATCATCTGCATTGTCCTGTCGAAAAGACGCGCTTTTTGCGCTTGCCAGAGGACATAGCATTGACTGTGCCAATTATTAAAAGCCCCGTGGGCTATGGCTTTGCGCCGATTCGAAGGTGGCTTTCGAGTTTGAAGCTACAATTTTTGTAGCTTGCTACAAACAACATGAGTGCTTGCACAGGGCGAGCGAAAAAGGGATTGATGCGCCCATGAACCTCTATGGAACCTTCGTCATGAAAGCCCCGGTCCGTACTTTATTGCTGCTCACATTGTTGGGTGTCGGCGTGGGTGCCCATGGGGCAGACGGCCCGAGCGGGGAAGTGGGCGTGGGGATTGGCTATCAGCCCAATGATCCAAGCGCCAGCCGCTATCAGGTGGTGCCGTTGCCGTATTTCGATGTGGACTGGGGCGATGTCAGTCTCAATACCGATGACGGTCTGACCTGGAGTGCCTTCAAGGCTGACGGCTGGAGCGCGGGCCCCTTGCTCAACTACGTCTCGGGACGCAATGCCAATGGTTCGTTGCGGGGCCTTCGCGATGTGCCGGACATGGCCCTGCTGGGCGGTTTTGTGCAGTACAGCCCGGCCGACTTCTGGCGCGTGTATGCACAACTCGGGCAGGCGGTGGGCGGCGCGGGCGGTCAGGGCGGGGTGCTGGGTCAGGTCGGGGGCGAGCTGGGTTATCCGCTGGGGCTGGGGATTATCGGCAGCAGCCAGTTGGCGGTACATTTTGCGGATGGCCGACAGATGTCGACGTTCTTTGGTGTCAGCGACAGTGAAGCCCAGGCGTCGGGGATTTCCGCATACAAGGCCAGTGGCGGGTTGCAGAATGTCACCCTGACCCAGAACTTCGAGTTTCCCCTGGCGCAACACTGGTCGCTGGTGACCAGCGCCAGTTGGGTTCATCTGCTGGGCTCGGCGGCGGACAGCAGTATCGTGCGCGAGCAGGGAGATGTGAATCAGGGCTCGGTGCAGGTCGCGGTGAGTTACAAGTTCTAGACCCCATCCCCTGTATCGCGGGCAAGCCCGCTCCCACAGAGGGCTGAGCTATGGCTCACCCTCCGCCAGCAGCGCAATCCCGCCAATGATCACGGCAACGCCGAGCCAGTGCAGGGCGCTGATATGTTCGCCCAACCCCAGCCACGACCCCATCAGAACCCCCACAAATACCAGCGAGCTGAGCGGGAACGCCAGCGACAGGCTGCTGCGGCGCAGTATCAGCATCCACACAAAAAACGCCCCGATGTAACAGGCAATAGCCACCCACACGCCGGGGTTGAGCATCACGGCTTGCAGCCATTGCAGGCTGAAATCCATCTGCCCCAGTTGATCGCCGCCGACCTTGGTCGCAATCTGCCCGCTGCTTTCGAGGGCAATTAACAGCGCCCACAGCACCACAGTTCCCAGACGGCCATGCAGCCAGCCGTTGTCTGCGATTTTCAGGGTTTCAGTGTTGTCCATTGTTCTTCTCCTCAAGCCCCGGCGATGCAGACCAGCATCACGCCTAGGGTAATCACCAGGGTGCCCAGCCAGCGCCGACGGCTCACGTGTTCGCCCAGGAACACCTTGCCGGCGAACACCGCGCCGCAGTACGCCAGTGCGGCAGCCGGGAACAGCACACTCAGGGGCGCCCGTGACAGGGCCTCCAGCCAGACGAAAAACTCGATGACGTAAGCGCCGATACCGACCCACAACATGGGGGCATTGAACACCTGGCCCCAGAATGCGTTGAGGCGAAAACCGCCTTCCAGTTCCGGCAGGCGGTCCAGGCCGATCTTGAAACACAGTTGGCCCATGACATCGAGCACGATGGAAAACGCCACCAGGGCAATCACGGTCAAGGTCACGGGAACAGTTCCTCAAACAGAGCGATCAGCGCCTCATTGGTGGTTGAGTTGCGCAGCAAGTCGCTCTCGCTCCAGCGTTCAGGGGCTGGCTGATCGGACCTGGCCTCCCAGCGCTTGAGCAGGTTGCGGTGCGGTGCCCTGGCGAATTCGCCGCACACATCGATGCCCAGCACCCGCTTGCTGGCGGCCAGGGCCCGGATGGCCTGGAGCAGGTGGGTCAGGCGCATGCCGCCCTGATCCCAGTTGGTGGCGGCGTCTTCGCTGGCGAGAACATCCTTGTCCAGTGTGATCCAGATCGCGTCGGTGGGCAGGCTGCGGATCAGCTCGGCGAGAAAGGTTGGCCAGTCCTGATCGGCAAGATTGCGCCAGTGCAACAGGTTTTCGTGCTGCTCGTGCCCCGCGCCGTCGCCGATTCGGCCCCAGACTTTGGTGGGGGGATGCTGCCAGGGGAATAGCTGCAAATCACCACGGCGCAGGGCCCCGAGGTTGCCGCCCTTGAATTGCGGGTTTTGCAGGTCGTCGCTGCATGGGCCGAGGGTGACGATGCGTTTGATATTCGGCAGTTTCAGGGCGCGATTCACCCACGAACCGCAATGGCGACGGGGGGCAAAGCGTACCCAGTCAGGGTGGTTGTCGAAGTGGATCAGAGTGACAGGTTCGGGCAAGTCGGCGAGCAGGGCCGGGGTCAGGTGATGATAGTCGCCGGAGCCGATGAAGAAGATTTCAGGCCGCAGGGCCTGGCGTCTCGGCCTTTGCTGCAGGCGCTGGGCGAAACGCCGGTAATTGCGTTCGGTGGACCACAGGCGCAATTGCGGGCCCAGTTCGAGCAGGTCCAGGCGTGTAGCGCGACCATCGGTCAGACGCTGCATGATCGGTGTTTGTGAGGTCAGGCTGTGATCAAGATCGAGAATATTCAACGTGTCATTTACCCCATTCAATCGCCGCCGATCCAGGCAGGGCGGGCTTCAGGGGGTAAATGCAAGGGGCGGGCCAGCGGCGCGCTGATGATCTTTAGGTGGGAGCGGGCTCAGTGCAGGCGCACCCACACGCTGACCAGTACGGTGGCAGCCATCAGCCAGGCCACGGCGGCCAGCGCCAGTGACGCTTCAAGACGCATGCGGTCGACCAGTACGTACAGCGTTGCGAGGTAGACGAAGTAGGGAATGATCGACCACATGCCAAACACAATGGTGGTTTTCAGGTCGTCCACCGAGCGCCCTTTGCCGACGATGTAATGCGCAATCAGGGCAAAGGTCGGGAACAACGGGACCAGGCCCGCGATGTAGTAGTTTTTGGTCTTGGCCAGCATTGCCAGAATGATGACCACTGCGGCACCCAGAGCCGCTTTGAGTATCAGATCCATCAGTGCGCGAGCCCGTATTTTTTGACTTTATCGAAGAGGGTGGTCTTGGCCATGCCCAGTTCCTGGCTGGCCTGGGTCAGGTTGCCGCCGCTGCGCTGCAAGGCGTCACTGAGCAGGTTGCGCTCGAACGCCTCGACTGCCTCGGAAAAGCCCAGCCCCTGCGCCGCGTTGCTCCCGGATTTTTTGAAGGCAGGCAGACCCAGGGCGAAACGTTCGGCCACGTTGCGCAGTTCACGCACGTTACCCGGCCAGTCATGGCTCATGAGGCTGGACACGGTCTGGTTGTCCAGTTCAGGGGCGGCACGATCGAAACGCAGGGATGATTGCTGCAGGAAGTATTCGAACAACTGCAGGATGTCTTCGCGGCGTTCGCGCAAGGGCGGCAGTTCAAGTGTCACCACGTTCAGGCGGTAGTACAGGTCGCTGCGAAACTGGCTGGCCTTGCTCAGTTGATCAAGGTCGGACTTGGTGGCCGCGATGACCCGGCAATCAACGTCGATGCTCTGGTTGGAACCCAGGCGCTCCAGGGTGCGCTCCTGCAATACCCGCAGCAGTTTTATTTGCAGGTTGATCGGCATGCTCTCGACTTCGTCCAGAAACAGCGTGCCGCCATGGGCGTGTTCGATTTTACCGATGCGGCGTTTGCCAGCACCGGTGAAGGCGTTGGCTTCGTGGCCGAAAATCTCGCTTTCAAACAGGTTTTCCGGCAGGCCACCGCAGTTGAGGGCTACAAACTGCTGGGGATGGCGCCGGCTGAAGTCGTGCAGGCATCGGGCGACCAGCTCTTTGCCTGTGCCTGTCTCGCCTTCAATCAACACGTTCGCAGAGGTATCGGCGACGTTGGCGATCAATTCGCGCAAGTGCTGCATGGCCGGGGAACGCCCGATGATTCGCCCCTCGAGCGAGTCGCGTTCTGCCAACTGGCGACGCAGCGACCAGACTTCTCGGGCCAGGCTGCGTTGTTCCAGCGCACGGCGGGCCACATCCACCAGGCGCTCCGGGGAAAAGGGTTTTTCCATAAAGTCATAGGCGCCGTCACGCATGGCCCCCACCGCCATGGAAATATCGCCATGCCCGGTGATCAGCACCACCGGCAGGCTGCGGTCGCGGGCCTTGAGGCGCTTGAGCAACTCCAGGCCATCGATTCCGGGCAGGCGAATGTCACTGATGACGATGCCCGGGAAGTTGTCGCCCACCAACGCCAGTGCCTGTTCGGCACTGCTTACGCCTTCGCTGCGAATGTCTTCAAGTGCCAGCGCCTGCTGGCATCCGAGCAGGACATGGGGGTCGTCTTCAACAATCAGGACGGTCAGGTCGTTATTCATAGGGGCTCGGTCCTGGCGGGTTGCACCAGCGGTAAAAGAAGGACAAATGCGACACCACCACTGGCCGGGAACTCGGCGCTGAGGCTTCCGCCAGCGGCGGCTGCCAGGCTGGCTGACAGGGTCAAGCCCAGGCCCAGGCCCTGTTCGCCGGGTTTGGTGGTGAAGAACGGTTCGAAGAGATGCTTGCGGGCTTCGGGGTCGATGCCGGGGCCGTTATCGCGCACCAGCAGGCGGTATTTGCTTTCGCTGACCTCGCCCTCCAGCCAAAGCTCTTGCGGTGTTGACTGGCCCTGCATGGCGTCCAGCGCGTTGCCGATCAGGTTGACCAGGATTTGTTCCAGTCGGGTCTGATCAATCTTGAGCGCTACATCGCCGAGTGCTCGATGAAGTTGCACCCCGGACTCCTCCATGCGGCTGGCGAGCAATTGCAGGGCCGCATCGACGGCTTTGCCCAGGCTGGCCTGGCCCTGATCATCTCCACGGCGGGCAAACGAGCGCAGGTTGGCGGTGATGCGGCCCATGCGGTCGACCAGGTTGTTGATGGTACTGAGATTGTCGGCGGCGACCTTGAGGTCTCCGCGCTCAAGAAAACGCACGGTATTGCCCGACAGGGTGCGCAATGCGGCCAAGGGTTGATTCAGTTCATGGGCAATGCTGGTGGACATCTGCCCGATGGCGGCCAGTTTGCCCGCCTGTACCAGTTCATCCTGGGCACGGCGCAAGGTGTCTTCAGCCTGGCGTCGTTCACGGATCTGGCCTTTGAGTCGTTCGTTACTGGCCCGCAAGTGAGTGGTGCGCTCGGTGATCTTGCGCTCCAGCTGATTGTTGGCTTCTTGCAGGGCTTCGCGTGCCGCCAGCCGGGTGGCGATCACTTTGCGCCGTTCATTCCAGGCAATCAGCAGAAAGGCCAGCAAGGCAAATGCAACGGCGACCAGCGTCCCCTGATTCGCCGCTTCACGGCGCAGGTCCTGCAGTGGCGTGAGCAGGGTGATGTCCCAGGGTGTGTCATTGAGCTTGCGGGTTTGCGCCAGATAGCTGACTTCCTGCTGGTCGGTAACGATCTGGTTGTTATTGGCAAAGGTGACTTTTTCTACGCCGTCGGCCAGGTTTTCCCGTTCCAGCGGTACGAGTTCATTAAGCGGCCACCAGTAGTATTGAAGGCTGCGTGCCAGTCGCTCTTTGGTTTCGGCGCTGAGCGGGCGGATTGACTTGAGGCGTCTGGTGGGATCGCTGGACAGGATGATGATGCCGTTCTCGTCGCTCACATAGGCTTCGAGGCGAGCGCGCTGCCAGCGTTCTTCAAGGGCTTCGAGCCGGACCTTGATCACCGCTACGCCAATGATCTTGCCTTGTTCTTCGAGGCCGTGAGCCAGGTAATAGCCCGGTTCACCCGACGTGCTGCCGATCCCGTAGAAGCGCCCCGGTTGACCGCGCACGGCGTCCTGGAAGTAGGCGCGAAATGACAGGTCCTCTCCCAGGTAGCTGTCGGTATCTCGCCAGTTGCTGGTGGCCATCACGCGGCCAGTGGTGTCGAGCACATAAATGGCCCGGCTGCGGCTGCGACGGTTAAGGCCTTCCAGATACTGGTTGACGGTGACCCGGTTCTGCACGCTTGGGTCGGCCAGCAACCTGGAAACACTGGACTCCAGTTCCAGCAGGCTGGGCAGGTAAGTGTATTTGCCCAGTTCGCTTTCGACGGTACGGGCGTGGAGTTCGAGCTGGCGTTCGCCGGTTTCGCTCAGGGTGCGAATACCGAAGTGTTCACTGATGCGATAGCCCGCGTAGCCCAGGCCGATCGTCAACAGGATGATCAGCAGAGGTAGCAGGAAGTGGCGCAGTAGACGAGGTTTCACGGCAAGTGAGGGCGGAGCACCGCGGTAAAGAGTGGGGTCGCATTTCATCACAGATGCCTTGTCGCGATAAGAGGCACGCGAAAACTGTAGTCGCTGCCGCAGGCTGCGAAGAATACCCTGTGGTATCCAGAAAACGGGGGCTTTGGCCCCCTTCGCAGCCTGCGGCAGCGACTACAGGTATTTGGTTTGCACCAAATTTAGTGCTGCAGGATCTTGGCGAGGAAGTGCTGCGCACGCTCGGAGCGGGCTGATACGTCACCGAAGAACTCTTCTTTCTCGCAGTCTTCGACGATTTTGCCCTGGTCCATAAAGATCACACGGTCGGCCACCTTGCGTGCAAAACCCATTTCGTGGGTTACGCACATCATGGTCATGCCCTCGTTGGCCAGTTGCACCATCACGTCGAGTACTTCGTTAACCATTTCCGGGTCGAGCGCAGAGGTCGGTTCGTCAAACAGCATGACGATCGGGTCCATGGCCAGGGCGCGGGCAATCGCCACACGCTGTTGCTGACCACCGGACAACTGGCCCGGGTGCTTGTGGGCATGGGCCGACAGACCAACGCGCTCCAGCAGTTCAAGGCCTTTTTTAGTGGCTTCGGCCTTGCTGCGACCCAATACCTTGACCTGCGCAATCGTCAGGTTTTCGGTGATGGTCATGTGCGGGAACAGTTCGAAATGCTGGAACACCATGCCAACCCGCGAACGCAGTTTTGGCAGGTTGGTCTTCGGGTCGGCAATGGAAGTGCCGTCAACCGTAATGTCACCTTTCTGGAACGGTTCAAGGGCGTTGACGCACTTGATCAGGGTCGACTTGCCCGAGCCGGACGGGCCGCATACTACGACCACTTCGCCCTTTTTGACTTCAGTACTGCAATCGGTCAGTACCTGGAAGTCCCCGTACCACTTGTTGATGTTCTTGATCGAGATCATACGGCAAACCTTTTTTGCAGACGCTTGACCAGCAGCGAGGCGGAAAAGCTGATGATGAAATACACCAGACCGGCGAAGATCAGGAACTCATTGGAGCGGCCGATGATGTCGCCACTGGAGCGCGAGGCATTGAGGAAGTCAACCAGGCCTACGGTGTAAACCAGCGACGTGTCCTGGAACAGGATAATGCTCTGTTGCAGCAGCAAGGGGGTCATTTTGCGAAAGGCCTGGGGCAGGATGATCAGGCGCATGGCCTGGCCGTAACTCATGCCCAGTGCTTTGGCTGCACCCATCTGGCCTTTGGGAATGGCCTGCACGCCAGCTCGTACGATTTCGCAGAAGTAGGCGGCTTCAAACATCACGAAGGCCACCAGGCACGACTCGAAAGCGCCGATCGGGGTGTCTTTGCCGGTGATCCAGCGCAGCACGAAAGGTACGGCCAGATAGAACCAGGTAATGACCAGCAGGAGCGGGATCGAGCGGAAGTAGTTCACGTAAGCGCCGGCCAGATTGGCCATCCACTTGCTTGACGACAAACGCATCAATGCCAGCACTGTGCCCAGGGCCACGCCACCCACGACGCCCATGACCATGAGCTTCAAGGTCATGACCATGCCGTTCCACAGGCCTGGCAGGGCAGGGACGATGCCGCTGAAATCGAAGAAGTCCATTATTTACCCCCCAGAGACATCAGGCCGGGCACTGCTACTTTTTTCTCGATCAGGCGCATCAGCAACATCAGGCTCATGTTCAAGGTGAAGTAGATCAGGGTGGCCAGGGTGAAGGCTTCAAACAGGTTGGCGGAAAATTCAGCGGTCTGTTTGGTTTGTGCCAGCAGTTCCATCAAGCCGATCAACGAGGCCACGGAGGAGTTCTTGAACACGTTCAGGAACTCGGAGGTGAGCGGTGGAATGATGATCCGGTAGGCTTGCGGCAGCAGCACGTTCCAGTAGATCTGCGACATGCTGAAGCCCATGGCGCGGGCGGCAGCTTCCTGACCTCGTGGCAGTGCCTCGATACCGGTACGAACCTGTTCGCAAACCCGTGCAGCGGTAAACAGGCCCAGGCACACGACAACGCTCAGGTAAGCCGAGGTCGTCGGATTGAGGTCTTGCTTGTACCACTCCTGCAAATCAGGCGGCAGCAGGTCGGGTACCAGGAAGTACCAGATAAACAGCTGCACCAGCAGCGGCACGTTACGGAAGATTTCAACGTAAACCGTGGCGATGCCCGCGATGAAACGGTTCGGCAGTGTGCGCATGACACCCAGCAGCGAACCCAGGATCAAGGCGACAATCCAGGCGACAACAGCGATAGCGATGGTCCAGCCCAATCCGGAAATAAACCAGTCGAGATACGTCTCGCTGCCTACGCCGGTGGACTTGAAGAACACGCTCCAGTCCCAGTTGTAATTCATGCAGGGTCTCCCCTCAGATGGGTCTATAAACAAGCACTTGCTTCAGGGAATCCGTTCTCACCCGACAGGGTCGTCGGGCACACAAAACCCGCTCGATAACCAGCGGTTCGAGTGTTCTCTAATGCAATAAGAAGCTTAGTACAAAGGTGCTCGACAACTCCTCGAGCGTGATGACCCACGCTCGGGAGTATCAAAGGTCAGAAATCAGGATTTCTTTTCTTCTGCTGGCTTGTCGTCTGCTGCTTTGTCTGTCGGGTTGGCGATCAGTGCCTTGAGCTCATCGCTCATCGGGAACATCAGGTTCAGGCCTTTTGGTGGAATAGGCGATTGGAACCAGGTGTTGTAGGTGTCGTTGATTTTGCCCGACTTGTAGTAGGCAACGATGGCGTCATCCACTGCTTTTTTGAACTCAGGGTCGCCTTTACGAACCATGCAGCCGTAAATTTCGTACGACTGTGGAGTACCGGTAACAGCCCAGTCAGTTGGCTTCTTGGCTTTAGCCATTTCGCCGGCCAGCAGGGCGTCGTCCATCATGAAAGCAACAGCACGGCCCGACTCAAGCATGTTGAAGGCTTCGCCGTGGTCTTTTGCCGAGATCACGTTCATGCCCATCTGCTTGTCAGCGTTCATCGCCTTGAGGATGCGCTCGGAGGTGGTGCCAGCCGTGGTTACGACGTTCTTGCCTTTCAGGTCAGCGAAGTCCTTGTAAGGCGAGTCCTTTTTGGACAGCAGGCGGGTACCGATTTCGAAGATGCCGACCGAAAAGTCGACTTGTTGCTGGCGTTCCACGTTGTTGGTGGTGGAGCCGCACTCAACGTCAACCGTGCCGTTCTGCACCAGCGGGATACGGGTCTGGGAAGTAACCAGGTTGTATTTGATTTTGAGGTCCGGCATGTCGAGCTGTTTTTTCAGCCCTTCAACGATTGCCAGCTGTACATCGTGGGAGTAACCAACCGGTTTGCCGGAAGCGTCCGCGATGTAGGAGAACGGAATGGAGGAGTCACGATGCCCAAGGGTGATGGTGCCGGATTCTTTGATTTTCTTCAGTGTGCCGGTCAATTCGGCTGCAAAAACTGGAGTGCTAATCAGAGCTGCAGCAATTGCTGCGCCCAAAAGTTGCGGAACGATGCGCATCGGTGTTTCCTCGACATTGTTTTTTTTATTGAGCCCGTTTGTGGGCCCTTTTGTACTTCGAATGTCTCAACAGACTAAACGCTCTGTTAAAGCATTCGGTCCAGAGTGTAGAGCATGAGTCGTGCCAGACATTGAATTTATGCCTAATGCTTTGATTTATAAGGGATTTAATTTTATTGATGGCGGGCTTTAAAAGCGGTCTCGCCCGGAAAGCCGAATGATACAGGGGTGAGCGTTCGGAAAACCGAATGAAAGATGGCGCAGGCAGTTCGCGATTCAGGTAGTCAGGGTTTTCTGGCAAACCGTTCCGATTTCATCGCGAGCAAGCGGGATCGTCATGCCCTCACCCCACAAGCAATTGAGACCTGTGGGGCGGGGGAGCAGGTTTAAGCCGCTTCTACCTTGCGGTTTTTCAGATTCAGGGTGGCCATGTACTGGGACAGATGCGCCTGCTCTTCAGCGGTGGTAAACAGGCCCAGCTTGGTCCGGCGCCACAGAATGTCCTGTGCATCCAGTGCCCATTCCTGGCTGCACAGGTAATCGACTTCACGGCTGTAGAGGCCACTGCCGATATGCTCGCCCATGTCGCTCAGGCCTTGTACGCCGTCCAGCAAGCGCCACGAGCGGTTGCCATAGGTGATTGCCCAGCGCTTGGCAATCGCGGCATCCAGCCAGCTGTGTTTGCTGATCAGGGCGGCGCTCAGGGCTTTTGGCGTGGTCATGTCTTCGCCGCCCGGCAATGTCGCGGTGGCGGTCCAGCTCGGCTTGATCTGGGTGAAGTAGGGCGTCAATTGGGCCATGGCCGACTCGGCCAGCTTGCGGTAAGTGGTCAGTTTGCCGCCGAACACTGACAGCAGCGGGGCTTCGCCCGGTGCGCCGGACAATGCCAGGGTGTAATCCCGGGTCACTGCTGAAGGGTTGTCGGACTCGTCGTTACACAGCGGGCGCACGCCGGAGTAAGTGCGCAGGATGTCGCTGCGGGTTACTTGTTGCTTGAAGTGGGCATTGACTACATTCAGCAGGTAGTCGGTTTCTTCTTCCGTGATGCTTACTTTGGCCGGATCGCCTGTGTATTCACGGTCGGTGGTGCCGATGATAGTGAACTGATCCATGTAGGGAATGGTGAACACAATCCGCTGATCTTCGTTTTGCAGAATGAACGCATTGGGCGCGTCATACAGCTTGGGAACGATGAGGTGACTGCCCTGGATCAGGCGGATGCCGTAAGGCGAATCCAGCTTCAAGTCGTCTTTGATGAATTTGGCTACCCAAGGGCCAGCGGCATTGACCAAAGCTTTGCTGCGAATCGAAAACAGGCTGCCGTCAGCACGTTCCAGGTTCAATTCCCACAGCCCTTTGTTACGGCGCGCACCCACGCAGCGAGTCTGTGTATGGACATGGGCACCTTTTTCCCGTGCGGCCATGGCGTTAAGTACTACCAGGCGAGCGTCATCGACCCAGCAGTCGGAGTACTCGAAGCCTTTGGTGATTTCTGCTTTCAACGGGCTGTCTGCACCAAACTTGAGGCTGGTGGAGCCCGCGAGTTTTTCGCGCTTGCCCAGATGGTCATACAGAAACAACCCGGCACGGATCATCCACGCCGGGCGCAGGTGCGGGCGATGGGGCAAGACAAAACGCATGGGTTTGACGATATGCGGCGCTTTGGACAGCAGCACTTCACGCTCTGCCAGTGCTTCTCGTACCAGGCGGAACTCGTAATGTTCGAGGTAGCGCAAGCCGCCGTGGATCAGCTTGCTGCTGGCGGATGAGGTGTGGCTGGCCAGATCGTCTTTTTCGCAAAGGAACACAGACAAGCCGCGACCGGCTGCGTCTGCCGCAATCCCGACGCCATTGATCCCGCCGCCAATCACAGCAACGTCGTAAACCTCAGCGAGGGGGGTGGCAGGCAAGGTGGTCAGGGACATAAATGGGCCTCGCGTTCTTTACGCATATTTGAATGTGAACACTAATGTTCATTTTCGAAAATATTAGCGGATAAAGGCGAGGGTAGCCAGCACCCTTCGATTGAAAAAACTCATCGAAGGGGGGTTAAAAGAAGAATATCGAACATTTTGAATGGGCAGATGAACCTGCGGGCCGGTTACACCACTTCCAGGCGGATCTTGTTTTGAGCCAGGAGTTGCGCGAGTTCGGGCACGGGCGGCTGGTCGGTAACCAGGCAATCAATCAGGGTGATCGGGCCCAGCCGTACCATCGCATTGCGGCCGAACTTGCTGGAGTCGGCAGCCAGGATCGTTTGTCTGGCGTTGGCGATAATCGCCTGTGAGACGCGAACTTCCTGATAGTCGAAGTCCAGCAGGCTACCGTCGGAGTCGATGCCGCTGATACCGACCAGTGCAAAGTCGAACTTGAACTGGTTGATGAAATCGACACTGGCCTGGCCAACGATACCGCCATCGCGGCGTACGTTGCCGCCTGCGATCAGGACTTCAAAGTCATCCTTGGCACTCAGGATTGAAGCCACGTGCAGGTTGTTGGTGATGATTTTCAGGTGGTTGTGATTGAGCAGCGCCCGTGCAATCGACTCGGTGGTGGTGCCGATATTGATGAAAATCGAGGCGTGATCAGGGATCTGGGCGGCAATGGCTTCGCCAATGCGGCGCTTTTCGTCGCGCATCTGGTCTGCGCGCATGGCGTAGGCAGTGTTTTCAACGCTGGAGTCATAGGCGGCTCCACCGTGGTAACGGCGTAGCAGATCGGCTTCTGCCAGTTGATTGATGTCGCGACGAATGGTCTGCGGTGTGACGATGAACAGCTGAGCCATTTCCTCGATGCTGACATAACCGCGCTCGCGTACGAGTTCGAGGATCTGCTGCTGGCGTGGAGGCAGATTCATTGATTTTCCTTTGGGCGGCGAAGCAAATTCGCCCATGATGCCGCAGGAAAGCGCCGCCTGCTACTCGCAGGTGCCATCAAATATTGAAGCGACTGCGGGCGCCAATGGCGCCCGCAGCAGTTATTGCCCGGCAGGCTTAGTTGCTTTCTTCGTGGGGTTCCCAGTCGCGAGTGCGGCTGACGGCTTTTTTCCAGCCGGCATAGAGCTTCTCTTTGCTGGCTTCGTCCAGCGCAGGTTCGAATTCGCGCTCGATCACGGCCTTGCCGCGCAATTCATCCAGACTGCCCCAGAAACCGCAGGCCAGACCAGCCAGGTAGGCCGCGCCCAATGCAGTGGTTTCGCGCATTTGCGGGCGTTCAACCAGGGTGCCGAGAATGTCGGCCTGGAATTGCATCAGGAAATTGTTGGCTACGGCGCCACCGTCCACACGCAAGGCTTTGAGGCGTTCGCCAGAGTCCTGCTGCATGGCATCCAGCACGTCGCGTGTCTGGTAGGCGATCGACTCCAGTGCTGCACGAATGATGTGATCAACGCGTACGCCGCGAGTCAGGCCGAATAATGCGCCACGGGCATACGGGTCCCAGTAAGGGGCGCCCAGGCCAGTGAAGGCAGGCACCAGGTAGACGCCGTTACTGTCCTTGACCTTGTTGGCGAAGTATTCGGTGTCGTGTGCGTCGTTGATGATCTTCAGTTCGTCACGCAGCCATTGAACGGTGGAACCACCATTGAAGACGGCGCCTTCCAATGCGTAGGCAACTTCGCCACGTGGGCCGCAGGCGATGGTAGTCAGCATGCCGTGGGTCGATTTGACGGCGTTTGCGCCGGTGTTCATCAGCAGGAAGCAGCCGGTGCCGTAAGTATTCTTGGCCTGCCCCGGCTCGACACACATCTGGCCAAACAGTGCGGCCTGTTGGTCGCCTGCAATGCCGCCAATGGCAATACCGCTTTTGGTGCGGCCGTAGATTTCTGAAGATGACTTCACTTCTGGCAGCATTTCGCGCGGGATATCCAGTACCTCCAGCATCTTGGTATCCCACTCCAGAGTGTGGATGTTGAAGAGCATGGTGCGAGAGGCATTGGTGTAGTCGGTGACGTGGGTTTTGCCGCCGGTAAATTTCCAGATCAGCCAGCTGTCGACGGTGCCGAACAACAGTTCGCCATTGCGTGCGCGCTCACGGCTGCCTTCGACGTTATCGAGGATCCACTTCAGTTTGGTACCCGAGAAGTACGGGTCGGTCACCAGGCCAGTGGTGTCGCTGATGTATTGCTCGTGGCCATCGCGCTTGAGCTGCTCGCAGATTTCGGTGCTGCGGCGGCACTGCCATACGATGGCATTGTAGATCGGACGACCGCTGACCTTGTCCCACACAACGGTGGTTTCACGCTGGTTGGTGATGCCGATGGCGGCCACCTGATCGTGATGCAGGCCGGCTTGTGCAAGGGCCTCGACCATCACGGCGCTTTGGGTGGCGAAAATTTCCATCGGGTCGTGTTCAACCCAGCCCGGTTGCGGGTAGTGCTGTTGAAACTCACGTTGCGCCGTGCATACCACGTTGGCGTCACGATCGAAGATGATCGCTCGCGAACTGGTTGTGCCTTGGTCCAGCGCAATGATGTAGTTCTTATTCTGAATGTCGGTCATTTGAAAGTGCCTTGCAGAATGAGGGAGGTTGGGGGCGCGAGAAAGGTAACGGGCAGTAGGTCTCGTGCGCCCCGTTTCATAAGTCGATATCAGGAAGCTTGGGTTTTCACTTGCGCTGCAGCCTGGGTGTCGGCGGCTACAGGGGCAGCGTCAGGCAGGTGGCGGGCAATCAGGCCGCGATAAATGGCTGCGCCCAGGCAAGCGCCCACGATCGGTGCAAATATTGGAATCAGGAAGTAAGGGATGTCGCGTCCACCGGTGAACGAAATTTCACCCCAACCCGCCAAGAATGTCATCAGTTTAGGCCCGAAATCACGCGCGGGGTTCATCGCAAAGCCGGTTAGCGGCCCCATCGAGCTACCGATGACAGCAATCAGCAAGCCGATCAGCAGGGGTGCCAGTGCGCCACGTGGCAAACCGTTCTTGTCGTCGGTAAGCGCCATGATCACGCCCATCAGGATAGCGGTAATCACCACTTCGACGAGGAAGGCTTGGAGCGTTGTAAGCGAGGGGTGCGGGTAGGTCGAAAAGACCGATGCCAACTCCAGGCTGGCCTGGCTGCCTCGAACCATTTGATGTGCTTGTTCGTAATCGAAGAAGAGATTGCTGTAGAGCGTGTAAACCAACGCTGCAGCGCAGAAGGCGCCTGCGACTTGGGCAAGGATGTAAAAGGGCAGCTTACGTTTTTCGAAATCGGTGAACAGGCACAGCGCGATGCTGACTGCCGGGTTCAGGTGTGCGCCTGAAACGCCTGCTGTCAGGTAAATCGCCATGCTGACGCCAATGCCCCAAATGATGCTGATTTCCCATAAGCCAAAACTGGCACCCGCGACTTTGAGAGCCGCAACGCAACCGGTACCGAAAAATATCAACAGTGCGGTACCGAGAAACTCGGCCAGGCACTGACCTGAAAGTGTGGGGTGTTGCGATGCAGTCGTCATCTGAAGCCTCGTTATTGTTGTTTTTAGACGTTATCAATCAGGGTGGCGGCGCGCCTTGGTCTGATCGGGTAATTGCGTGCCATTGATTTCAGCATGTAGGTAAAGTCGTACAAAAGTTGAATGCTAGTATTCAGATTCGAAAAAATATAGACAAGAAACGCTGCTGTCAAAGGTCGAAAGTGAACGGGTATTCACATTCTGACTTTAGAACGGGGGTGTGGTACTGGTTTTTCTGTAAGAAAACACTACGAATTGGTAGGTTGGCGTGTAACGTTTCAGCTAAATGCATGGCGCAAAGCCCCGTGCCAGCGCGTTTTTTACGGGCCAATAGCCTAAAATCGGCCATCAGTTTTCTTTTCCTCATTCAAGACTGGAGCTGTCATGACGCCTGCATTGGACCTGCTGAAAAAAGTTCGCGCCGAACATCGTGTGCATAGCTATGAACATGATCCAAAAGCGGCATCCTATGGGTTGGAGGCCGCAGAAAAGCTTGGCCTGGAACCTGCTCAGGTGTTCAAGACGTTGCTGGCCAGCAGTGAGAAGGGGGAGTTATTGGTCGCTGTGGTACCGGTCGTCGGAAGCCTTGATTTAAAAGCCCTCGCACACGCTGCCGGGGTCAAAAAAGTCGAAATGGCGGACCCGGCGGCAGCTCAGCGTTCAACAGGGTATTTGTTGGGAGGCATCAGTCCGCTGGGGCAGAAGAAGCGACTGCGCACCTTTATCGATAAAAGTGCTGAAGGTTTTGCGACTATTTTTGTCAGCGCCGGACGACGCGGGCTGGAAGTGGAACTGGCGCCTGGGGTGCTGGCAGAGCATACGCAGGCGCAGTTTGCAGAGGTAGGTCGGGTGTAAGCGCGAATTGTTGTGGTAAGGGATTACTGAGCGGTGCTGAAACGCCTTACACCTGATTCGGAGTGCGGGATTTGCGCAGCAACGCTGCCGCTGGTTTGAAACATCACCAGATGCTCGGCTGCTACGCGAATGCCCACTTGTGCCCCAGGCAAGTGATCGGCGTGGCTCGGGAAAATCGATTCCAGCTGGCTTCCTGTAGGCAGTTGCAGGCGGTACAGGGTGGAGGCGCCGAGGAATGTCTTGCCAATAATCCGGGCTTTCAAATCGCTGTCCGGCGCGTAGACGATATCGTCCGGACGCAGCAACACATCGACTGCGCCGCCAGTCGGCCAGGTGTATGCGCGGTTGCCGCGTAAAACCCCCAGCTCGGTTTGCACCGACTCAGGGCTTAGTAACTGGCCCCGAATGAAGTAGCCCTGACCGATAAAACTCGCCACAAAAGGTGTCTGAGGTTCGTGGTACAGGTTGTAGGGCGTATCCCACTGTTCAAGACGGCCTTCCTTGAATACGCCGACATGGTCGCTGACAGCGAAGGCTTCTTCCTGGTCATGTGTCACCAAAATCGCACTGGTGCCCCGTGCTTTCAGGATATCTCGTACTTCATGGCTGAGTTTGCGTCGCAACTCGCCATCGAGGTTGGAAAACGGCTCATCCAGCAGGAGTAATTGAGGTTCGGGTGCCAATGCACGTGCAAGGGCGACACGTTGCTGCTGGCCGCCGGAAAGCTCGTGGGGGAAGCGTTTGCCGAGCTGCTTGAGATTGACCAGTTCAAGCAGCTCTTCGGTCACGCGATCCTTGTTCGGATGTTTGCGAATCCCGAACGCAATGTTGTCGGCCACGCTCAGGTGCGGAAACAGGGCGTAGTCCTGAAACACCATGCCGATACGACGTTTCTCTGGGGCCAAGGTAAAGCCAGCACTTGAAATGACCTCCCCGGCCAGCCTGATTTCACCCTGATGCACCGGCTCAAAACCGGCAATAGCGCGCAGTGTGGTGGTTTTGCCACAGCCCGATGAGCCCAGCAAGCAGCCAATATCTCCAGCATTGAGGTGCAGGTTGAGGTTTTGTACGACGCTCTGGCCCTGATACCCACAGGCCAGATCGCTAAGGTTGAGCAATAACGGCTGACTCATGCGGGTTGGTACGCCGGTTGGACAAGGAATTCGAGCAGCGCTTTTTGCGCATGCAGGCGGTTTTCAGCTTGATCCCATGCCACGGAGCGGGGGTCATCCAGCAAATCGAGGCTGATCTCTTCGCCACGGTGAGCGGGAAGGCAGTGCATGAACAGCACGTCGTCGGCAGCCAGGTCGAGCAGGGCCCGGTTGACCTGGTACGGAGCAAACAGCTGCAGGCGCTTGGCGGTTTCTTCTTCCTGGCCCATGGAGGTCCACACGTCAGTGCTGACCAGATGGGCGCCAATCACGGCATCACGAGGATCGCGAACGATAGTCACGCGATCACCGGCTTGAGCCACGAACTGCGGGTTGGGCTCATAGCCTTCAGGGCAGGCAACACGCAGCTTGAAGTCAAACTGGATGGCCGCTTCTATATAGCTGTTGCACATGTTGTTGCCATCACCGATCCAGGCCACGGTTTTGCCTTTGATCGATCCGCGATGTTCCTGAAACGTTTGCATGTCGGCCAGCAACTGGCAAGGGTGCAGATCGTCTGACAGACCATTGATAACAGGTACGCGGGAGTTGGCCGAAAACTCGGTCAGGGTGCTGTGTGCGAAGGTGCGGATCATGACGGCGTCAAGCATGCGCGACATCACGATGGCGCAGTCACCGATTGGCTCGCCACGGCCCAGTTGGGTGTCGCGAGGGGACAGAAAAATGGCCTGGCCACCCAGCTGGATCATGCCTGCTTCAAATGACAGACGGGTACGGGTCGATGATTTCTCGAAAATCATGCCCAGCACGCGACCTTTCAGAGGTTCGAAGAGAACGCCGCGTTGACGCAGGTCCTTCAGCTCGATACCGCGACGAATCACGCTGACTAGCTCTTCGGGCGTGCAATCCATCAGGGAGAGAAAGTGCCTTGCGCTCATCATTAACTACCTTTTTTGCAACGACCGCAGATGCTCAAAGCCGGGGTTTTCGGAAAAACGGGCGAGACCTGCGGCGAAAGCCGCACGGGGCGACGAAATAGGGGAAGGCGCGATCTTATAAGGAAATGTCGCGTCTTGCCAATAAGGGTCACGTGTATAGAGGTTTGAGCGAGTCTTGCGCTGCACGAGCCACTCAGGTGGTATGCCTCACCTCAGCTGTCCATTTGTACACTGCCGTGGCGTTGCTTGGCAATTGCGCGGGGCATTTGGAGAGGCGTGAGGGGCCGACTATTGTCTGTCGGGGAGACCGAGCGTCACGCTCGGCTTTCCGTTACAATGCGCCACCGTGCCGACATCTGAGTCGGAAAGTTCAGCCGAGGTGCTCCATGGATATCATCGAAACTATTAAAGACCAGATTGCGAACAACACCATTCTGCTCTACATGAAAGGCTCCCCGAATGCCCCGCAGTGCGGCTTTTCGGCCAAGGCTGCCCAGGCAGTCATGGGTTGTGGCGAGAAGTTCGCTTACGTGGACATCCTTCAGAACCCGGAAATCCGCGCCAATCTGCCGAAGTACGCTAACTGGCCAACTTTCCCGCAACTGTGGGTCGGTGGTGAGTTGGTGGGTGGTAGCGACATCATGGCTGAAATGGCCGCCGATGGTTCTTTGCAGGCTTTGATCAAAGAAGCTGTCGAGAAAGCTGCTGCAAACAAGACTGAAGCCTGATGTCAGTCGCGTAGTTACAGTTGTTATGTAACACGCATAAAAAAGCCCCGCCCCGTGATAAACAGGGCGGGGCTTTTTAATGGCTGTTAGTTACTCACCCATTTGAGATTGCAGGTAATTCTCAATCCCTACTTTATCGATCAGGCCCAGTTGAGTTTCCAGCCAGTCGATATGTTCTTCTTCGGATTCCAGGATATCTTCCAGCATTTCGCGGCTGCCAAAGTCACCGACAACTTCACAATGGGCGATAGCAGCTTTGAGGTCGGCGTGGCCGGTCTTCTCAATACGCAGGTCGCACTCGAGCATTTCCTTGGTGTGTTCGCCGATGTGCAGCTTGCCCAGATCTTGTACGTTCGGCAGGCCTTCCAGGAACAGGATGCGCTTGATCAGCTTGTCCGCGTGCTTCATCTCGTCGATGGACTCGTGGTACTCGTGAGCACCCAACTTTTCCAGGCCCCAATCCTGATACATACGTGCATGCAGGAAGTATTGGTTGATAGCGACCAGTTCGTTGCCGAGAATTTTGTTGAGATGCTGGATAACTGAAATGTCGCCTTTCATGGCTGGGGCCTGCCTTAATTAACTGTATATACGGCAGAGTTTGATCCGCACGTTGCAGACTGTCAAACCTAAGTATTTGAATAATATATGAAAATTAATCGGAATAAGAATGTTTGTGTTCCGCGTCTCGGGGCTAACCACTTGAATTTTAGGCATAAAAAAACCGGACACTAAGTCCGGTTCTTTGAAATCTGTACATTACGCAGCTGAAAATTCAACCGGGAAACTCATTGCAGCCTGACTGGTTTGCAGTGAAGCCAGGGTTTCGCGAACCACTTGCTTGGCCAGGCATGCACATTTACCGCATTGGCTAGCGACACCTGTTGCTTCGCGCACTTCGCGGTAGCTGCAGCAACCCTCGTAGATTGCGTCGCGAATTTTTCCATCGGTGACGCCAGTGCAAAGGCAAACGTACATAAATAAGAACCATCGCTGGTTGGGATTCAATTCAAGGATCTTAATGTTAACGAGAATGATTGTCAAAGTACCTTGAGTCTCAATTGAGGCTTGTGGGCGCTGTGCTGACGAACGGTCTCGATGATTCTGCTTTCAGGGCCTGAAAAAGGGTTAAGGCCCGTCCAGACGGGCGGTGTATGATGACCGGTCATTTTCACGCAGGAGCGGGTCGGCTGAGTACCATTAACCGATGGTGGCACCGACCGGACCCTGTTTTTCACGCAGCACACCAGGAGATATCCAATGAGCGTACTCGTAGGCAAACAAGCCCCTGACTTCACCGTCGCAGCCGTACTTGGCAATGGCGAAATCGTTGACAGCTTCACACTGTCCACCGCCATCAAAGGTAAATATGGCCTGGTGTTCTTCTACCCGCTGGACTTCACTTTCGTTTGCCCGTCCGAGCTGATCGCTCTGGACCACCGCATCCCTGAGTTCCAGGCGCGTAACGTTGAAGTGGTTGCCGTGTCGATCGACTCCCATTTCACCCACAACGCATGGCGCAACACTCCAGTGAACAATGGCGGCATTGGCCAGGTGAAATACACCATGGCTGCCGACATCAATCACGCAATCTGCAAGGCCTATGACGTTGAAAACGAAGGCGGCGTGGCACTGCGCGGCGCGTTCCTGATCGACGACAAGGGCGTTGTACGCTCCCAGATCGTCAACGACCTGCCACTGGGCCGTAACATGGACGAGCTGCTGCGTCTGGTTGACGCTCTGCAATTCCACGAAGAGCACGGCGAAGTTTGCCCTGCCAACTGGAAAAAAGGCGACAAAGGCATGACCGCTTCGACCGCAGGTGTTGCAGCGTACCTGACCGAGAATGCTGACCAGCTGTAAGCGTCAGTTTCAGGCATAAAAAAACCGGACCCAGTGTCCGGTTTTTTTTAGGGCGCGATGAAAGCCTGAACGACAGGATCAGTCGTTGAAGTCTTTCCAGCCGCCCATTTGCTTCCAGCGGTTAACGATGCCACAGAACAGCTCAGCGGTTTTCTCGGTGTCATAACGAGCCGAGTGCGCTTCACGCCCATCAAAATCGATATCAGCTGTCTGGCAGGCTTTGGCCAATACTGTCTGACCATACGCCAGGCCTGCGAGGGTAGCGGTGTCAAAGCTTGAGAACGGGTGAAACGGGTTGCGTTTCATGTCCAGGCGAGCGACAGCGGCGTTGAGGAAACCCAGGTCAAAGCTGCTGTTATGGCCCACCAGGATGGCACGCTTGCAACCGTTGGCTTTCAAGGCCTTGCGCACGCCACGGAAGATGTCGGTCAGGGCCGTCTCTTCGCTGACAGCCATGCGCAGTGGGTGGTCGAGCTTGATGCCTGTGAATTCCAGCGCTGCAGCTTCGATGTTGGCGCCTTCAAACGGCTCAACACGGTGGAAGTAGGTGTGCTCCGGGAACACAAAGCCTCTTTCGTCCATGCCGATCGTGACGGCTGCGATTTCCAGCAAGGCATCAGTAGCGCTATTAAAGCCACCGGTTTCAACATCGATTACGACCGGTAGATAGCCGCGAAAACGCTCGGCCATCGGGTGGCGCGATCCGCCGCCATGGCCGCCTTCGTGTTCGTCATCATAATGGTCGTCACTCACAGCTGTTCCTCCAGCAGGCGCCAGCGCAGTGTTTCACCGGCGCGCAGCGGAATTACGGTCAACTCGCCGAAAGGCAGGCTGTTTGGGGCGGTCCACTCCTGGCGAACCAGGGTGATGTGTTCGGTGCTGGCGGGCAATCCGTAGAAGCGCGGGCCGTTCAGGCTGGCAAAGGCTTCCAGCTTGTCCAGGGCATTGCGTTGCTCGAAAGCTTCGGCGTACATCTCGATGGCCGCATAAGCGGTGTAGCAACCGGCACAACCGCACGCCGCTTCTTTGGCGTGCTGGGCGTGGGGTGCAGAGTCTGTACCCAGGAAGAATTTCTCGCTGCCACTGGTGGCCGCATCCAGCAGGGCTTCCTGATGGGTGTTGCGCTTGAGAATCGGCAGGCAATAGAAGTGCGGGCGGATTCCGCCAACCAGTATGTGATTGCGGTTGTACAGCAGGTGATGAGCCGTAATGGTTGCGCCGACGTTGGCCGAGGCCTCGTTGACGAACTGCACCGCGTCAGCGGTGGTGATGTGCTCAAACACGACTTTGAGTGTCGGGAAGCGATCTACAACGCGGCGCATATGCTCGTCGATGAAGATTTTTTCGCGATCAAAGACGTCCACACCGGCGCGGGTGACTTCACCGTGGATCAGCAAGGGCATGCCAACTTCAGCCATGACCTCGAGGACCGGGAAGATCGCGTCGATGCTGGTAACACCTGAGTCGGAGTTGGTCGTTGCCCCAGCCGGATACAGCTTGGCTGCATGGACGAATCCGCTGGCCTTGGCCGTACGAATGTCTTCTGGCTGTGTTCGGTCAGTGAGGTAAAGCACCATCAGCGGCTCGAAACGGCTACCGGCCGGGCGCGCAGCCAGAATGCGCTGGCGATAGGCATCGGCTTCGGCAGCATTACGCACCGGAGGTACCAGGTTGGGCATGATGATGGCGCGGCCAAAAGTGCGCGCTACATCCGCAACCGTGTGAGGCAACACAGCACCATCGCGAAGATGTATATGCCAGTCGTCGGGACGCAGCAGGGTCAGGCGGTCAGACATTGGGAATTCCAGGCGGGTCAAACTGATGTGAATGCTACCGGAAAAGACTCTATCAGGCACTCGCTATCAAGTTTTGTGATTGCTGACCGATATCTCATCAATCTGTGGACTGTTTTTTTGCAGTGCAAGCCTGTGGAGCCTCCCGTGCGCCAGCATTATTTCATCCTGCTCAGTATGTTTGCCAGCCTGCCTGCCATGGCTCTGACCTTTCAGACTCGGCTGGAGAATATCGAGTGGAAAGTGGAAGGCGACAAATTCGAGTGTCGGCTGATCCAGCCCATTACTGATTTCGGCTCCGGGGCCTTTGTGCGTCGAGCCGGGGAGCAGGCCGTTTTTCGTCTCAATGCCTACAACTCGATGCTGGGGGAGGGGTCTGCGAAGCTATTGGCCGCCGCCGCACCCTGGCAGCCGGGCCGCGGCGACATTGACCTGGGCTCGGTGCGAATTGGCCGTGGGCAGATATTGTTCAACAGTTCCCAGGCCCAGGCCGCCAGCTTGTTTCGTGGGCTGATTGAAGGGCGTAGCCCGTTGGTCAGGCACTACTCGCGCGATGGCAATGTTTCGGAGGTTCGCCTGTTACCGGCCAGATTTCGCCAGGCCTACGGGGATTACGAGGCGTGTACCACCAAGTTGTTGGCGAAGAACTTTGAGCAGGTCAGGCAAAGCCAGGTCGGCTTTCCTGGCGGGGGTACCGAGCTGGATGCGAAGGCTCGGATCAACTTGCAAGTCATGGTGGAGTACTTGAAGGCAGACCCTACGGTCAACCGCGTCATCCTGGACGGTTATTCCGATAATCAGGGCAATCGCTTGACCAACCGCGAACTGTCACGGCGACGGGCATTGGCGGTGATGGACTTCTTCAAGGAGAAGGGGCTCCAGGAGTCTCAGATCACAGTCCGTTTTCATGGCGAACAATACCCCTTGGCACCCAACACGACCCGGGCAAATCGTGAGAGAAATCGTCGGGTCAGCGTGCGTTTGGAGCGTGTACCAGAGCCAGAAAAGTCTGTGCCTTCTGTAGGTGTCAGCAATTCTGCGGCGATTTCCTGACGTGACCGTCTGGTCGCTCCTTTGACATTATCTGTCGCTTTGTCGTCTTAAGCTGTCGCGCCTCTGTAAATTCATGGATATGGGCGGTAGACTGTTCGGCTTTTCGAACAACCCGTGGAGTGATGGCATGGCGGACGTAAACAAGGTCGTTCTGGCTTATTCGGGCGGCCTGGACACTTCGGTGATCCTGAAGTGGCTGCAGGATACTTATAACTGTGAAGTCGTAACCTTTACCGCTGACCTGGGTCAGGGCGAAGAGGTCGAACCTGCACGTGCCAAGGCGCAAGCCATGGGCGTCAAGGAAATCTACATTGATGACCTGCGTGAAGAGTTTGTTCGAGACTTCGTTTTCCCGATGTTCCGTGCCAACACCGTTTACGAAGGCGAGTACCTGCTGGGTACTTCCATTGCTCGTCCACTGATCGCCAAACGCCTGATTGAAATCGCCAACGAAACAGGCGCAGACGCCATTTCCCACGGCGCAACGGGTAAAGGTAATGATCAGGTTCGTTTCGAACTGGGTGCCTATGCCTTGAAGCCAGGGGTGAAAGTGATTGCTCCTTGGCGTGAGTGGGACTTGCTCTCCCGTGAAAAGCTGATGGATTACGCTGAAAAGCACAATATCCCGATCGAGCGTCACGGCAAGAAGAAGTCTCCGTACTCGATGGATGCCAACTTGCTGCACATCTCTTACGAGGGCGGTGTGCTGGAAGACACGTGGACTGAGCACGAAGAAGACATGTGGCGTTGGACCAAGTCTCCAGAAGACGCGCCGAACACGCCGACTTATCTGGAATTGACTTACCGCAACGGCGATATCGTCGCTCTGGACGGCGTCGAAATGACCCCGGCCACTGTGCTGGCAACACTCAACCGTATTGGCGGCGAGAACGGTATCGGTCGTCTCGATATCGTTGAAAACCGTTATGTCGGAATGAAGTCCCGTGGTTGCTACGAGACTCCGGGCGGCACCATCATGTTGCGTGCTCACCGTGCCATTGAGTCGATCACTCTGGACCGTGAAGTTGCTCACCTCAAAGACGAGTTGATGCCCAAGTACGCGAGCCTGATCTACACCGGCTACTGGTGGAGCCCTGAGCGCATCATGCTGCAGCAGATGATCGATGCTTCGCAGGCTCACGTTAACGGTGTTGTTCGCCTCAAATTGTACAAAGGCAATGTGATCGTTACAGGTCGCAAGTCAGACGAGTCTTTGTTTGATGCCAACATTGCAACGTTTGAAGAAGATGGCGGTGCTTACAATCAGGCCGATGCTGCCGGCTTCATCAAGTTGAATGCATTGCGTATGCGGATTGCCGCGAATAAAGGCCGCAAGTTGTTCTGATGCGTGCCGAATAAAAAGCCCCGGCCATGTGGTCGGGGCTTTTTTATGTCTTGAATTCAATGTATTACAGCGCTCTTAAAGTCAGTTGAATAGTTCCAGTACTGCCAGTGCTGGGGTGGTAAGTGATAAATATTTTAGCACCGTAGGGAGACGTATTTTTATAACGTTCGATATCCTGTTTTGACATCTCTGGCGTGATATCTGGCGGAGTACTGGTCAGCAATAAAAGCACGTCGCTCTTGCGGTTGTTAATCTTGGACTTTCGCACGGACGTCGAGCGGCTATTCAGTATTTCGTGCGCAGCGCTTTTGTATAAGCGTGGGTTTGGCGGGTTGTTCAGTTCAGGCGTTTCTTTCGTGTCAGAGTCATAAATTCGGTGGCCTTGAGGCAGGAATGTGAAGTTTTGAGGAGGGAACGAACTGAGTGTTATACCGGGTTGGTATGGGGGCGTGGCAAGTGATGTGCCTGTGCGGTTATGAGGGTAGGTACGAGGCGTATAGGAAGTCATAGTTAAAGGCAACGCTGCCTTGGATAAATCAGCCGGGGTGTAGAGTGTTTTGTTGTTGAAGTTCAGAGTCAGGAAAAATAACGTAATCAGTAGTAAGGGGAAGATAATTAAAAACCAAACATACTCTTTCTGATGTGCACTGTCGATGTACGGCAATGATACCGCTGCCGATGCTTCGGTCAGCATCGAAAAAACAGCAATTATGGTCAGAGGGTTATTGATTTTTAAAGTGTTCTTTATCATGGGATAACCTTTCTGGGGGGTAGTTGAAGTAAAAGGCTGGCGCACAGCGCTGGAGGGGGCTCCTGTAACGGAGGGAACTGATGCTTTGCTTTAGGGGCCTGTTTCTATAAATTTAGACACTGGATATTGAAGCTGCAAACCCAGTCCAGGTTTTGAGTGTGACGTCTATAAGGTGGATCTTTCGGTTTTTTAGTTTGCTTCAATTGTTTGTAGGAATGCTGCAGTTATCTATAGTGAATCCCATAGGTGTTGTTGTTTATCTGGCGTAATTACATGTAGGTTTTTTATCTTGAGTTTGAATAAGCTGTAAGATATAGCGCCAAATGATTTTTGTTGGGCTTTTTTAAACGGTTTTTTCGTTGTGTGTCTTTTTGGAAGGTAAGCAGGGTTTGGTATTCTTTTGATATGGATTCATATTTGGGTGGTTTCTGAATGATCTGTAGTCCTATTCTGTAAGTACAGATTTCTGATATTTTCTCCTGAAAACAATAGTAGATTCCATCGGGTGAGTATTTAGTAGGTTGGATTATTGTGTTTTATGGTTTTTGCGTGAGGGAGGATGTGTTGTTTTGATTGGTTTGGATAATGGTTGGGTGTTGGGCGGGCTTTACCAATGCTGGGTTTAAATTTTGGATTTAACTGAAGAGTGTTGGCTGTGCAAAGGTGCTGCTAATATTAAATGTGTATGTGCTTTTAATGTGCCGGTGGGTGTTGCTGGTGATGTGTGTGCATCTGGGTTTGCTTGGAATGTATTGATTGAATGTTTAATGTTTGAAGGCTATTTCTGTAGGTTAAATCTTCAATATTTGTAGGAAATGTCTTTGGATGCGGATGCGTGAGGGGGCGCTATGCCCAGTTTGTTATGACTAGGCTATGGTGCTGGTTCTAAAAATTCGAACAGCGATAAATTGGAATTGCCCATGAATAAAGTGCTGATCGTGGATGATCATCCTGTAATTCGTCTTGCTGTGCGTATGCTCATGGAACGACATGGCTATGAAGTCATCGCAGAGACGGACAATGGTGTGGATGCTTTGCAACTTGCGCGTGAACACGCGCCAGACATTGTGATTCTGGATATAGGAATACCTAAACTTGACGGGCTTGAAGTTATTGCGCGGCTGTCCACACCAGCAGTGCTTATCAAGGTGCTGGTGCTGACCTCGCAAGCTCCCGGTCATTTTTCCATGCGCTGCATGCAGGCAGGTGCAGCGGGTTATGTTTGCAAGCAGCAGGACTTGACCGAGCTGTTGAGTGCAATCAAGGCTGTGCTGTCGGGTTATAGCTATTTCCCTAATCAGGCGCTGCACTCAGTGCGTTCAAGCCTGGGCAATGCGAGTGAGGCTGATATGGTCAATCGCCTTTCGGGTCGGGAGATGATGGTGCTGCAGCAGCTGGCACGGGGGAAAAGCAACAAGGAAATAGCCGATGGCATGTTCCTTAGCAACAAAACGGTGAGTACCTACAAAACCCGACTTCTCTTGAAACTCAATGCCCGCTCGCTGGTAGATTTGATCGAACTGGCCCAGCGTAATGGCTTGGTGTGAGGGGGAGGGAATAGGGAAGTGACACCCAAAGCCCCCCCAAGAAAAGCCTCCGCTAAGGAGGCTTTTGATATTGCGTGATGGAAGTTAAAGATCGTATCCATAATCTTCGAGCTCTTTCCTGAGCCGTTTTTCTTCCAGAAGCGCGTCAATGGTACGGCGTTTGGCCAAATTGGTTTTTGCCACCTCGACGACAGGCTCCACTGCATCGTCTGGATCGACGACTGCAAAATCTTCTTCTACTTCCAGTTCTTCTTTGCCAGTGCTCATTTAGTTCACTCCAGGCCAAGACAGTCAATGGCGCCCCTTATAGCGATAATCGCCGCTCGGGTAAAAAAGATTTTCTCAATCGATCAGCCCATAAAATATCTATTACTCAATCATCAGAGGTTTTTTGCTTGAATTCGCACAGATCCTCTATGCGGCAGCTTCCGCACCGGGGCTTGCGTGCCTGACACACATAGCGCCCATGCAAGATGAGCCAGTGGTGGGCGTCCAGCAAATACGGTTTGGGCACGTGCTTCATCAAGTTCTTTTCGACCTCGACCACGTTTTTGCCCGGCGCAATCCCGGTTCTGTTGCTGACCCTGAAAATATGGGTGTCTACGGCCATGGTCAGTTGCCTGAAGGCGGTGTTGAGCACTACATTTGCCGTTTTTCTACCCACCCCAGGAAGCGCTTCAAGCTCTTCTCGCGTCTGCGGAACCTGGCTGCCATGGCGTTCAATCAATAAACGGCAGGTCTCAATCACGTTTTTGGCCTTGCTGTTATACAGGCCAATGGTCTTTATGTACTGCGACAGTCCTTCTACTCCGAGAGCGTAGATGGCTTCTGGTGTGTTGGCGACTGGAAACAGTTTGGCCATCGCTTTGTTCACGCTCACATCTGTGGCCTGGGCGGACAGAATCACCGCAATCAGGAGTTCGAAAGGAGATGAATAGGCCAGCTCGGTCTTTGGCTCAGGATTGTCTTCGTGAAATCGGCGGAATATTTCAAGGCGCTTTGCGGCGTTCATGGGTAAAACACTTCCTGGATAGCTGTCCGTTAAACGAAGAGGCGCTTGCTTGTGGTGGGAAAATCTATCAGGCCTTGGCCGGCTCCAGCGCGTTGAGTGTTAATTCTGCCTGAGTGACAGCATCGGATAAAAGGTTCAACTGCGCGGTGGACTGCTCCTGGGTTATGGCCTTTTTAAGTTCGGCGCGGCGCATGGCCAGCTGGATTTTTGCGCGTTTGAGTTCTGCGGTATTTGCAGCGGGCACAGTCACTGACACCTCGGCAGCAGGCTCCAGTTGTGCCAGTGCGTGTTCGGCAGATTCAAACTGTTGCTGCAGGGTTACAAGCTGGGATTGCTGTTGTGCCGTTGGAGGGTGGCCGAACGCCTTGAGCGACTTGTTCAGTTGGGCGCGTGCCATGGCGAGTGTGACCTTGGCTTTTTTAAGCGCTGCGTCATTGAGGTTGGACAGTTCTGCCCCCGGGCTATCCGGGCGTGTGCCACTGGCAGTTACTGCTGGTGGGCGCTGGGCCCGCGCGAGGCGTTCAGCCTGTCTGTGTTGCTCTTCGCGGCGCAGACGCTCGTCACGTACTTCATAGCGTCCGCGGGCATGGTCACGCTTTTGGTTGCGGGCGTTGTATTGCACTGAGTCGTGAGCGAGGCCACCGACAATCGGGATTACATTTGCAGGCAGGGGGCGCATTTCTATGCAGTCAACCGGGCAAGGGGCTACACAGAGGTCGCAGCCGGTGCATTCGTCGACAATGACGGTGTGCATGAGTTTGGCCGCGCCCAGTATGGCGTCAATCGGGCAGGCCTGAATGCACTTGGTGCAACCGATACATTCTGCTTCGCGAATGTAGGCCACTTGCGGTGGGGCTTCACCGCGATCGGTATCCAGTTGCAGCACAGGAATGCTGAGCAAGTGGGCCAGTGCGGCAATGGTTTCGGTTCCACCAGGGGGGCACTTGTTGATTGCCTCGCCTTGGGCAATGCCTTGCGCATAAGGTTTGCAGCCGGGATGGCCGCACTTGCCGCATTGAGTTTGCGGTAATAAAGCATCAATACGTTGAATCAGGCTCATGGTGTGATCAGTCCAGCTACAGCGGGTCGCATCTGGGCGACACTCAACATGCGCAGAAAAAATAAGGGCGTGCGGTCAAGGTCGGTCGGCTCAAGCGAATGCGGCTGATTATCCGACATGACGGGGAGGGCGGCTACTGATGATCAGCGTCTGGTGGCCTGCTGGCCGCCAGACGCTGCGAGGGGGGCGGTGTTACTTGATACGTTGACCTGGTTTTGCGCCGCTATCCGGGCTCAGCAGGTAGATTTCTTCCCCGCCAGGGCCGGCAGCCATCACCATGCCTTCGGACATGCCGAAGCGCATTTTGCGTGGCTTGAGGTTGGCAATCATCATGGTCAGACGACCTTCGAGTTCGGCCGGATTCGGGTACGCACTTTTGATCCCCGAGAACACGTTGCGTTGCTCGTCACCAATATCCAGCGTCAGGCGCAGCAGTTTGTCGGCGCCTTCAACGGCCTCTGCCTTGAGGATCAGCGCCACGCGCAAGTCCACTGCGGCGAAGGTATCAAACTCGATCTCTGCGGCCAGCGGTTCCTTGACCAGTTCGCCGTTGCCCTGCGGGGCAGCGCTACCGGTGTCGGTCTGGCTTGCAATCAAATCTTCTTTCGAGGCATCTGTCATGGCTTGAACCTTGACCGGATCGATGCGGGTCATCAGCGGCTTGAAGGCGTTTAGCTGATGATTGGCCAGCAACACGTTGTGATCGTTCCAGATCAAAGGCTCAACGTTCAGGAACGCCTCGGCATCGGCTGCGAGCACGGGCAATACCGGCTTGAGGAAGATGATTAGTTGGCGGAACAGGTTGATGCCCAGGGCACAGACAGCCTGAACTTCATCTTGCTTGCCTTCGACCTTGGCCATTGCCCAAGGTGCCTTGTCGGCAATCCAGGCGTTGGCGCGGTCAGCAAGCGCCATGATTTCACGCATGGCGCGCGCAAAGTCGCGGGCTTCATACGCTTCGGCAATGCTGGGTGCGGCGGCCAGGAACGCTTCGGTCAGTTCGGGTGCAGCATTGCCCTCGACCATTACCCCGGCGTTGCCCTTGTGAATGAAGCCTGCGCAACGGCTGGCAATGTTGACCACTTTGCCGACCAGGTCGGAGTTGACCTTCTGAACGAAGTCTTCCAGGTTCAGGTCCAGGTCATCGACGCCGCGGCCCAGTTTGGAGGCGTAGTAGTAACGCAGGTATTCCGGTGCCAGGTGGTCCAGATAGGTGCGGGCCTTGATAAAGGTGCCGCGGGATTTGGACATTTTCTGGCCGTTGACGGTCAGGTAACCGTGAACGTTGATGGCGGTTGGCTTGCGATAGCCTGCGCCTTCGAGCATTGCCGGCCAGAACAGGGCGTGGAAATTGACGATGTCCTTGCCGATGAAGTGGTACAGCTCGGCGGTGGAATCCTTGGCCCAGTACGCATCGAAATCCAGTTCAGGACGGCGTGCGCAGAGGTTCTTGAAGCTGGCCATGTAGCCGATTGGCGCATCCAGCCATACGTAGAAGTATTTGCCTGGGGCGTCCGGAATCTCGAAACCGAAGTACGGCGCATCACGGGAGATATCCCACTGTTGCAGGCCGGCATCCAGCCATTCGGCGATCTTGTTGGCTACTGCATCTTGCAGGGCGCCGCTACGGGTCCAGCTTTTGAGCATGGCATCGAAGTCGGGCAGCTTGAAGAAAAAGTGTTCGGAGTCCTTGAGCACCGGAGTGGCGCCAGAGATTGCCGATTTCGGGTTTTTCAGATCCGTGGGTGCATAGGTTGCGCCGCACTTTTCGCAGTTGTCGCCGTACTGATCATCCGTGCCGCATTTAGGGCATGTGCCCTTGATGAAGCGATCGGCCAGGAACATTTTCTTTTCCGGGTCGAAGTACTGGGTGATCGAACGGGTAGCGATATGCCCGGCTTCGCGCAGCTTGATGTAGATCGCACTCGACAGCTCACGGTTTTCTTCGGCGTGGGTCGAATGGAAATTGTCGAAGTCAACGAGGAATTCGGCAAAGTCGGCGCTGTGTTCAGCCTGGACGTTGGCGATCAGTTGCTCGGGGGTGATGCCTTCTTTCTCGGCGCGCAACATGATGGCCGAGCCGTGGGCGTCGTCCGCGCAGACATAAGTGCATTGATTGCCGCGAAGTTTCTGGAAGCGCACCCACATATCGGTCTGGATGTACTCAAGCATATGGCCAAGGTGAATTGAACCATTGGCATAGGGCAGGGCGCTGGTGACGAGGATCTTGCGTGGCTCGGACATGGGGCTCGGCTACTTGATGAGACGGTGGTCGGCCACTATAAAGCGCCGAGCGATATATTTCACCCCGTGGCGGTGTATCTGATCGTTTACGCTGATTTTGACTGTTTCGAAAGCCTGCTTCCGTTGGTCTATTACAGGTACGATAGCGACCTGTTTTACTCAGTCTTTACGGGAGTTGCCCATGAGCGCAGTCAATCGCGCAGCGGTGGAGGCCGTCCTTCGCCAATACACCGACCCTTATTTGAATCAGGACCCGGTCAGTGCCGGATGCATTCGTACCATCGAGATTCAGGGCAAGCGCGTCAGTGTTCAGCTTGAGCTGGGCTATGCCGCTGGCTTGTTCAAGAGCGGTTGGGCGCAAGTGTTGCAAACGGCTATCGAGAATATGGATGGCGTTACCTCGGTCAAGGTCGATATCAGCTGTGTGATTTCGGCGCATAAGGCGCAGGCGCAAATCCCGGGTCTGGCCAATGTGAAGAACATTGTGGCAGTGGCCTCCGGTAAAGGCGGTGTGGGCAAATCTACGACCGCTGCCAATCTGGCTCTGGCGTTAGCGCGAGAAGGTGCGCGGGTGGGGATCCTGGATGCGGATATCTATGGTCCGAGTCAGGGAGTCATGTTCGGCATTGCCGAAGGTACTCGGCCAAAGATCCGTGATCAGAAGTGGTTTGTGCCCATTGAGGCTCACGGTGTTGAAGTGATGTCGATGGCTTTTTTGACTGACGACAACACGCCGATGGTCTGGCGTGGCCCGATGGTGTCGGGTGCGCTGTTGCAGCTTGTGACGCAAACGGCCTGGAATGACCTCGATTACCTGGTCATTGATATGCCGCCGGGTACCGGCGATATCCAGCTGACGCTGGCGCAAAAAGTCCCAGTGACCGGTTCGGTGATCGTGACTACCCCGCAGGACCTGGCTTTGCTGGATGCACGCAAGGGTGTCGAGATGTTCCGCAAGGTGAACATTCCGGTGCTGGGCGTGGTGGAGAACATGGCGGTCCACATTTGCTCGAACTGTGGTCATGCAGAGCATCTGTTTGGCGAGGGCGGTGGCGAGAAGCTGGCGACGCAATACGGCGTTGAGGTATTGGCCTCGTTGCCGCTGTCGATGGAAATTCGCGAGCAGGCCGATAACGGCAAGCCAACAGCGGTTGCAGATCCCAATAGCCCGATTGCGTTGATCTATCAGGAATTGGCTCGCCAGGTAGGGGCGCGGATTGTTCTGCATGAAGCGGCTTCGCAGGCCATGCCGACCATTACTACCACTGACGACTGAATTGTGACGCAATACCTGTAGTCGCTGACGAGGTACGAGGCTGCGATAAGGCCTGCAGGGCCTTCAAAAATGGGGGCCGATACGCAGCCCATCGCCGCCTCGTGCCTCGTCAGCGACTACAAAATCGTGCCCGGGTTTATTGCAGGCATAAAAAAACCCCGCTTTTAAGGGCGGGGTTTTTTACTGGATCAGTACAAGTTAGATAACTTGAACTTCCTCAGCTTGCATGCCTTTCTGACCGCGGGTAGCGATGAAAGAAACCTGTTGGCCTTCTTTCAGGCTTTTGAAGCCGTCGGATTGGATTGCTTTGAAGTGAACAAACAGGTCGTCACCGGATTGTGGAGTGATGAAGCCGAAGCCTTTTTCATCGTTGAACCACTTAACGGTACCAGTTTGGCGATTAGACATGGTGTAACTCCTTGAACAAAGATAACTGCGACGCAGGAAAAGCCCTGGCCGAGACTGAGTGCAAAGAGCAGGAAAAATTCTTGGAGATGGTTGGATCGAAATTCAACATATCGTGTAGAGATTCTCAGTGACACAAGCAGCACAGTGGCGCCACCTTAACGCTTTTTTCCGAGCGTGCAAAGGGTCTTTGCGAAGGTTTCTCTAAAAACGTGACTGACGGTTGCCCTCACAGCCTGTATTCACGGCATCTACAGCTATTTTCGATATTTTTGCCCCAGACTTTTGAACCGGGCCCTAGGGGGCGGTAAGATGCCCGACAGAATTTTCTACCTCGCTATTCAGGACACCCGCCATGAGCATCAAACCAGACAAGTGGATTCGCCGCATGGCGCAAGAGCACGGCATGATCGAACCTTTCGTCGAGCGTCAGGTGCGTGAAGAAGGCGAGAACCGTCTGATTTCCTACGGCGTATCGAGCTACGGCTACGACGTTCGTTGTGCAAACGAATTCAAAGTGTTCACCAATATCAACTCGGCGACCGTTGATCCGAAGAACTTCGACGCGGGCAGCTTTGTTGATGTCACCAGCGACGTCTGCATCATTCCGCCCAACTCCTTCGCTCTGGCACGCACGGTTGAATACTTCCGTATCCCGCGCAACGTGCTGACCATCTGCCTGGGTAAAAGCACCTACGCTCGTTGCGGCATCATCGTTAACGTGACGCCGCTTGAGCCTGAGTGGGAAGGCCACGTAACGCTGGAGTTTTCGAACACCACGACATTGCCTGCCAAGATCTACGCCAACGAAGGCGTGGCACAAATGCTGTTCTTCGAGTCCGATGAAGAGTGCGAAGTGTCGTACAAGGACCGTGGCGGCAAATATCAGGGCCAGCGCGGCGTGACCTTGCCACGCACCTGACGAACAGAGGGAATTCTTGAGCGATAAAGCACTCTATTGAGTGTATTTCCGGTTACGCATCCAGCGAGCCGGATCATCGCTCAGGAGTGCCTCATGAAGATTGATCCGAGTATCCGCGCCCAACTGGCAAACCTTGAGCCTAATCAGGTAGGGGTGCTGGCGTGGTCTCTGCTTGCCTTCCCACAGTTGCATGCAGGTGGCATCCCCGGCCAGCCTGATCCCGATTCCCCGCAACCGATCGAACCCGAACCGGGCGTGCCAACGCTGCCTGACGAGCCACCGCCTGCCCCGATTGCGTGAATATTGACTTGCCCTGAACCGGTCGGCTCAAGGCGAAAGCAGATAGCCGCTGCGGTAAGTGTCGCGGCCCGCCACGTGGGCTATCACCATACCTGCAGTGGCCATTCGCCGAAGTGAACGGGCGTAGAGCAACCCCGGGTGGGTGCAGTAGACCGGTGTGAGCCGGTCGCTGATCGGGTCAATGATTTCGGCAATCAACTGCCCAGCGCTCAGGTAGTCGCCTGGCTTGGCACTGAATACCAGCAAGCCGCCCACAGGTGTCGCCACGGGCTCCACGCCGCCCAAGGGGGTTGCGGGGTAGAGCAGGGGCGGCAAAGGCCCGGGTTCGCCGTCAATCGCGCCAAAATCGATCATGTAGTCAATCAGTGCCTGACAGTCGTGCTCTGCATGCTCGTGGCTGACGTCACCCAGGCCGCGCAATTCCAGGGTCACGGAGATGCTGCCCTGCGGAATCGCGAAGCAGTGCTCGAAGCGCTTCTGTAGCTGCCACCACAGCAGGGTGAAGCACTCGTCGAACGACAGTCCGCCGGAGTCTGTCGCCAGCAAGCTGGCTTGAGCGCCGAGATAACGGGCCAGCGGTTCGAACTGCAACCAGGCCTCTGGCGTGGTGTAAAGGTGGGGCACCGCCTCATAGTCGCAGTGCAGATCCAGCACCACATCGGCATCGCAGGCCAGGGTCTGCAGAATCAGGCGTTGCGAGTGCAATTGCGTTGTTGGCACCTGGGCCGCCAGCGACTTGCGCAAGTGACAACGAATCAGCTGCAGGTTATGTGCAGGGTCATTGGTTAACTGACCTTCAAGCTCGTCACCGATTTGCTCACTGAGATCGAGGAAGTTGCGGTTGAAGTTCTGCCCGCTTTGCAGTTCGTAACGGCCCAGCGGGATATCCATCAGCACTTGGTCCAGACCGGCCGGATTGGCCATCGGTACCAGCACGATTTCACTGCGCAATCGTCCTGCTGCTTCCAGTTCAGCCAGGCGCTGCTTGAGGTGCCACGCAACCAGCATGCCGGGCAGTTCATCAGCATGCAGCGAGGCCTGGATATAGATCTTGCCCCGAGGGTGGGCGGGGCCGTAATGAAAACTGTGGATATGCCGTTCAGTGCCCGGAACAGGTGCCAGCAATGGGTGAATTTGATGTCGCTGCATGGTGACGTCCTTGTAGACCGGGTGAGAAGGTCAGGCAGTAGCGTTGTGTCCCGTCAGTTCAATCCAAGCACATTCCAGCTGGCCTACAGATTATTTTTGCGCCTGTGCCATCAAGCATAAGCCCTCTCCAGCTGTGTGCAGGAGAGGGCTGCTTCGCAGCAATTACTTGCCCGGAACCAGGGTAAGGCGGGTTTTACCGTAGGTTTTTTCGAAGTTCTGCGGTTGCATGGGGAAGCCGAGGTACTGGCCCTTTAGCCACGGGTCTATGCCGTCCGTGTAGTGCGCACTGGCCGGGTTACTGGATTGGCCCGTACTGTTTTGCCCCATCATCGGTTCGATTTGCCCGAAGTCGACGATCATGCGCATGGCAGGGATCAGCGTAACGTCGAAATTTGATCCGGCGACGCTGTAAGCCGCGGTGTTGAGCGTGGTGTGATCGCCCCCTGCCATGACCGGCCCGCGAACCGTCTGGCCATTGGCATTGCGCCACTGATATTGATGCAGCTTGCCCCACTGCCATGCCCTGCGATCGCTGCCCATCAGGCTGTCACCGGCGTTGATGGCGCCCACCAGGGTGCGGGCCAGAATGGCCGGCTTGTCTTCTTTTGGCGGGGTCCGAATATCGTCCCAGAAGGGGCTGTCTTCACGGCCCAGCAAGTGGTCTGCCACCGCCGAGTAGGACAGGTTGCTGTTGGCAATGAATGCCTTCCAGCTGGCGCTGCTCTCTGGCCCCAATTCATCAAGGAAGAGCTGGCGGGTACTTTCCTGCAAAAACAGTTCATACAGCGCCGCATCGGCCGAGGTCGGGCTGAGTTTGCCGTCAAAGGCCATCAGTCGGCCGAGGGCTTCGCGGGCCTTGGCCTGATCGGTCGCGGGCAACCCTGCGATCGCCTGCTTGAGTGGCAGCGCCATCCCGGGGGCGGTCAGCATGGTCTTCAGCTTGGTCGCGAACAGCGTGGTTTGGTCGTATTGCATCGCGATCATGCTGCGAGCGTCCTGTTTGCCGCTGCCTGCCAGTTGCGCAAGGCGCTCACTGCGTTCAGGTGACAGCCACGAGTTGGAAAGTTGCATGCCGTAGCCATAGGCGGCAGTTCGCTGGTTGGCCGTACCCAGCCAGCCCTGGGCCGGGTCCTGGTCGTAGGGGTGCAGCATCGGGTCGGCGTAACCCTCCCAGTCGTAGCGGCTGTCCCAGCCCGGTGACGGGAACAGGCCAAGGCCCTCGCGTCGGTTCGGATAGAGACCGGTCACCTGCCAGCCAATGTGACTGGCGTCGGCGTACAACAAATTCAGGGCCACAGCGCGTATTTCGCGGCTGGCATCCGAGGCTTTTTCGCTGTTCTGGGCGCGGGACAGGTCAAAGAACGCATCCAGGGTTTTGTCACCCTTCAAGTCCGGGGTTTGCAGGGCAAGGCCAAGGCTGCTGTTCAGCGCATTGGGTGTGCCTACCGCGCTGTTGAGCAGCGGCCCGTGGCGGGTTTCGTAAATGACCTCGCGTACCGGGCGCTGGCCTTTGACGAAAAACGTTTCGTTGCGCACCGTCGCCGGCAGCCATTTGCCGTCAGCAAGGTAGTACAGGCTGCTGCCTTGGCGTTTGAGCTTCTCCAGGAACACGTCCTGGTTATCCCCCATCGCCATGCTCATGCCCCATGCCACTTTGCCATTGAAACCGGCAAACAGCGTCGGCAAACCCGCGATGGTTGCGCCCGCAGCCTGATATTTCGGAGCGCGAATCTGTACGTAGCTCCACGCCGAAGGGACGCCGATGGGCTGGTGAATATCGTTGGCCAGCAGGCTTTTGCCGCTGCGGCTGCGTTGCGGGCCAATCGCCCAGCCACTCGACGCCGTGACGCCGGGCAGGCTCAGTTGGGTGATCTGCTCCAGAGTCTGGGTCAAGGGGCTCAAACCTTGCAGTTGGCTACCCAGGGCAAGGCCTTTGAGCTTGTCTGCTTCGCTGGTGGGCAGGGCTTCGTTGGGGTAGGTCGGCATCAGCCACGGGAGTTTGTCCGTGCCGACTTTTTGTGCAAGCGCCAGGGAGTTGAGTTCTTCTTGCAGATTGGTCGACATCCCGAAGTTCAGCAGGCTGAAAATCAGCGCCGAGTCTTCGGGTTTCCAGTACTCGACTTTATAGCTGGCGTGCGCCAGATCGGCCGGGAGCTTGTCGCGATAGCGGAACAGATAGGCGTTGACCCCGCGGGCATACACCTCGAAAAACTGCTTAAGGCGCGGGGATGCACTCTTATAGAGTTCGTCAGCGTTCTTTTTCAGATTGATGGTGCGCATCAGCCGGTCGGTTTCCAGGGCGTCGGCACCGTTCAGCTCGGCCAGTCGACCCTGTGCCAGCAAGCGCAGGCGCACCATCTGGCTGATACGGTCACCGGCGTGCACATAACCCAGGGTGAACAGGGCGTCATGAAAGCTGCTGCTTTCGATCAGCGGCATGCCCTGGCTGTTGCGACGAACCGACACATTCTGCGCCAGCCCTTTGAGCGGCTGCATGCCAGAGGTAGGTACCAGGCTTTGAGTGGTCTGATTGTTAATCTGGCAACCGGTCAAGCCCAGCAGGCTGACCACTGCCGCGGCAACGCCGAACCGGGGTAGAAAATGAGTAAGGGCTGGCGAGGCCATGGCAAAGCTCCTGCGGGGGGATGTGTCATCGAAAGCCGCTACGTTAGTGAGGCCGATGACACCGTGCAAGCGCTATCTGTAGCCGTTTCCGCAGGCTGCGATAAGGCCCGCAGGGCCTTCAAATTCATAGAGCCGCTGCGCGGTCCGTTGCAGCCTGCGCCAGCGGCTATGCAAAGCCTGATCGGGTTACTTGGGCGGGTTGATTTTATCCACCAGCGCGTAGGCCCGTTCAGTGGCCGGGCGTGCCTTGATGCGCTGGAACCACACCTTCAGGGCAGGGAAATCGTCCAGGTTCTGGCCTTGCCACTCATGGGGCACGATCCACGGGTAAATCGCCATGTCGGCAATGCTGTACTCGGCCCCGGCCACAAAGTCCCGACCCTCCAGTTGTTTGTTCAAGACACCGTACAGGCGGGCCGTTTCATCGGTGTAGCGCTTCATCGCGTACGGGATTTTTTCCGGTGCGAAACGATTGAAGTGATGATTTTGCCCGGCCATGGGTCCCAGGCCGCCCATTTGCCAGAAAAGCCATTGCAGGGCCATCTGCCGACCGCGCAGATCCTTGGGCAAAAATTGCCCGGTTTTTTCCGCGAGGTACAACAAGATAGCGCCGGACTCGAACAGCGACAGCGGTTCGCCGCCGTCGGCCGGAGCCTGGTCGACAATGGCAGGGATGCGATTGTTTGGGGCGATCTTCAGGAAGTCCGGAGCGAACTGTTCATTTTTACCGATGTTGATCGGGTGAACCTTGTAGGGCAGGCCAGCTTCTTCAAGAAACAACGAGACTTTGTGGCCGTTGGGCGTGGTCCAGTAATAAAGATCGATCATGAAGGGCTCCAAAAGGAAATAATCACGCAGCAAGCAATGGCCGTCAGAGGTGGCCGTTGGCTGTGGGTTGTCAGTTTTACTCCCAAAAGAGCGTCGGATGAAAGCCGGTGATGGATTCTTGATCTGAATTTTCATTGCGCAAAAACACAAACGCCGCACATGCCCAAGGCAGGTGCGGCGTTTGCAGAGCGCCCCGTGGGATCAGGCGCCGTGGCACTTCTTGAATTTTTTGCTGCTGCCGCACGGGCAAGGGTCGTTGCGGCCAACGTCTTTCAGTTCGTTGCGCACAGGCTCTTGAGGTGCATGGCCGCAATGCGGGCCATGTACATGACCATTGTCGTGGTCATGGGTGTGGCCATGATCATGATCGTGGTTGCAGTCGGGGCCATGAACGTGGGGTTGTTGGGTCATTGCTCAATCACTCTGGAATAAAATCACCGGGGATTATCTCGCCTTTACGCGTCACGTGCACGTCGTAACCGTAGAACAGGCCGGTTTCAAGTGTGCCCTCAAACCGGTAGGGGATGGGCCGGTCGGGTGTTTCGAGCAATTTGACCAGGGGACGCACCTGTGGCCAGAGGTTGGTGCGAACCGGGATCGTGAATTCTGCCTGGCTGTTGGGTTCCACGCTGAACCAGTGTTCTCGTTCACCTTCAGTGAGTTTTATCGTGCCCAGGTACACGGTATAGCTCAGGCCCCGCACGGTGAGTGTGGAGTCATTGGGGTTATCGATCATGAAATGCAGCTTGAAGCGTTGTTCCAGTAATTTGGCCTGAACCAGTTCAACCCTGACCAGGCGTACGTCCGGGTCCTTGTCTGCGGAGTCAAACCAGGAGACGCATCCCGACAGCATCAGGACCATCGCCAGGGCAGTTGCTTTTATTATTCGAGCCCGAGCATCCATTCCTTACCCCTCAAAGTGCCAGAATCCGGTCAGCCTATTGACTGAAAAAGCCGGCACAGCATTTTTTGAATTTAAGGCCGCTGGTGCATGGGCATGCATCGTTGCGCCCAACCTTCAGCGGTACCGTGGGGTCGATGAAATACCAGCGGCCACAGCTTTGTACAAATGACGAGCGCTCGCGGTGGCTGTGCTCACCGTTGGCGTCATGCCAGCGTGCAGTAAAGGTCACAAATGCATGTTCAGGCTGACCGCCGAACACTTCGCTGACTTCGACCGTCAGGCCCAGCCAGGTACTTTGCGCGCTCCAGTCGGCAATGGACAGCCGATCGAGCCCGGTCTGCTGCACGGGCAAGGTGGTCGCGACCAGATAGTCGATCAGTCCCAGCACATAGGCGCTGTAACGCGAGCGCATCAGTGTTTCGGCGCTTGGGGCCGGATGACCGTCATGATAGTGCCCGCAGCAGGCGTCCAGAAGGTTGCCGCTGCCACAGGGGCAAATGGATGTACTCATCGGGTTACCACCAATACTTGCCAAAATTTTCCGGATTGGCCCAAAACCTGGCGTTGAGCCAGTCGGGTACTTGTTTGTACTCGCGAAGATCGTAAGTGAAAAGAGTCAGTACCTGCTCGTCACGCTGAAAGCGCTCATTACTTTGCAGGGCGAGTGCGAAAAAATCGGTTTCTTTCCAGTCGCAGGCCGTCAGATCCGCCAGCACGGCGATGCGGCTGGCATTGAGGTTGCGAATCCCTCCCAACAGCTCCAGACCTGTGCGTTTGGGCAGGTGTTCCAGGCAATCGATCACCAGGGCGAGGTCAAAGCGCTGTGCGCCAAGGTCCTGGGGCAGTGGGCCGGGCGCTGCGTGAGCGACCAGTGCCTGAGGGTGCGCAGCCTGAAAAGCGGCCAGTGCCGGGAAGCTGCTGGCGCCGACCACGAGCAAGCGTTGCGGCGCATAACGATCAAGCAGTGCTGCCAGCGCTTGCTGGGGCGTGCGTGTAGAAATACCGAGCGTCATCGAAAGTCCTCACTTAGAGCGTCCAAGACTAGCCTGCGCGAGCCTTGCGGCCTAGGGGTGCTGTCACGATGCTGGCGCATACCCCAACCGAGGTCTTTACTTTGCGGTGCATCGGCCAGACGCCGACCCTCAGGAGTGATCCCCTTATGAGCCTCATCAGAACAGCGTTACCTTTGGTTGTTCTCACCAGTGTTTTAACGGGCTGTGCCGGGTTGCAGAAAACCGATTGGCCCACCTGTGCCGCCGTCGGGGGTGTGGGCGGGGCGGCGTTGGGCGCGATAAACAGTTCAGCCTGGGCCGGGGGCGGTGCCCTGTTCGGCGCGGGCATGGCTGCCGCTTATTGCTGGGTTCACGGCGATGGCGATGCGGATGGCGATGGTGTACTGGATAGTCGCGACAAGTGCCCTGACACACCCAAGGGCGTGAAAGTCGATGACGTGGGCTGTCCGATTGTGGCCGTGGTTGTGGTGCAGGAAGTGGTCGTGGTCAAGGAAGAAGCGATTGTGGTGCGTGATGTGAATTTCGAATTCAACTCCGCCAAACTGACCGCGTCCGACAAGGACAAGCTCAATGTGATTGCTGCCCGCCTGAAAAAAGACGCAGCCAATGCGCAGCTCAAGGTCACCGGCTACACCGACAGCGTGGGTAATGAGGCATACAACCTCAAGCTGTCCAAACAGCGTGCGCAGTCAGTGGTCGAGTACTTGATCGAAAGCGGCGTGCCGCGCAGTCAGTTTGTCTCTGTGGCAGGTGCCGGCGAGGCGAACCCGATTGCCAGTAACCAGACCCCTGAAGGTCGGGCCCAAAACAGACGTACCGAGATCCTGATCGTTCGCTGAGCAGGCACCGGGTACTGAGGTTCGCCGCAGGTTTGATCACCAGGGTCAATTCTGCGGCGAAACTTTTTGTAAAGGTATCTGGCGCCGTGCTCCTGCAAGCCGTTACTGTGCGTCCAAAGAAAATCTGAAGGCGGATGTATGAAGATGCTTTGGGGGCTGGGTAAGGCATTGACGCTGGTGTTTTGGGGCGTGGTACTGATCAACCTGTACGATCCCTTGATCTACCCGTTCGATGTGTTGATTAACGCTGCTGGCAGTCTGTTGCTGCTGACCCACGCGCTTGAAATGCTGCTGTTCAAAGCCCGTCTGCAAGACCGGCCCCATCCCTGGCGTGATCGCCTGCTGATTATTGTGCTTGGAATTTTCCACGCCTACACCCTTGCTGAGCGAGAGCCCCGTCATGCGTAAGTTATGTTTGCTGGCTGCCCTGTGCAGCCCTTTTGCCCACGCTGACGTGGTACTGGTTGAAGCCAACTCGCTGATGCGCCTGCCCGCCAACGCCAGCGTGTTGCACCTGGAAAAACTCGACGTTGCAGATTACGGCACGTTATTGATTCCGGCCGGTGTCACTCAGGTCAACATCGACCAACTGCATTTGGGCCGCGAGGCGCGCATCACCCTCGTGCCGGCCGAACGCGGCATAGAGCTGCGGGTGGTCCGTGCCGAACTGGGCGAAGGCAGCCAGATCAATGCCCGCGGTGCCGCGGGCACCTTCGAAAAACCGGCACGGCCAGCACGGGACCTGAGCCTGCGCATCGAGTCACTGCAAGCGCCGCAACTGTCCATCGACGCCCGTGGTGGTACGGGGGCGCCGGGTTTTGTCGGGCTGGATGGCGGCAACGGTGAAAATCCGGGTTGTACCTGGGGTTCGGCGGGCTCAGGTGCCAATGGCGACAACGGTGGCAATGGCCAGCCGGGTGCAGCAGGGGGGCAGGTGCGGGTCGAACTGCCTCGTGACTACCCTGGCGAGCAGATCAACGTGCGGGTAGACGGTGGTGCGGGTGGCAAGCCCGGGGAAGCCGGACGCCCGGGCTCAGGCGGTAAATCCAAGGGTTGCATCGTGTACCGCACGGACGGCGGCAAATCGGGCCGTCCCGGTCTGGCCGGGCAGCCGGGTGAAGCGGGTACAGCGGGCGCGGTGACTCTTCAGCGGCTGTAATCCAGGCAAATTGTGGGAGCAAGCCTGCTCCCACACACATCGAAGTTAACCGTCAGACTCAGAAACCCGGCCGTGCCGCTGCAATGGCCACCAGTGCCAGGCCCACAAGCAGGTTGCACCCCACCAGTCGCCGGATCCGGCCCATCACCGCTGCGCCTTCTGCCCACGCCTGGGTCTCTACGGCCTTGCGCAATTCAGGCAATTGCAGCGACTGGATCCGGATAAACAGCGCCACCATCACGATGTACAGCCCCATCATGATCTGTACGTAGCGCGGAGCCGTTTCAAAACCGTTGAAGCGCATCTGCAGCAGGCCGACACCGCTGATCGGCAAAATCACCACCGCGACCCATACCCAGACAAAAAAACGTTGAAACACTTCAACCCACAGTTTTAACCGCGCAGGGCCTTCCAGGGCTGCGATTGCCGCCGGGCGCAGGATCATCCAGGCGAAAAACATGCCGCCCACCCAGATCAGGGCGGCCAATACATGCAGGCTGTAGGCGAGGGCAAAGGCGGTCATTGGGGTACTCCGTTCGGCGCGGGATGAATTAGCGGGGTATGATAGCGGCCATTCGAACCACTGAAAATTTATCCAGCGTTTCTTGCGCCCGAAGAATCATGATTAGTACCGAACTCAAAACCCAGATCCAGGGCGCTTATTCGCGTTTTCTCGAATCCAAAAGCCTTAAGCCCCGTTACGGCCAGCGTTTGATGATCGCTGAAGTGGCCAAGGTGCTGGGTGATATCGACACCGACGAAGAGAACCACCGCAGTGGCGATCCGGCTGTGGTCGCTGTAGAAGCGGGCACCGGCACCGGTAAAACCGTGGCCTATTGCCTGGCGGCCATTCCAGTGGCCAAGGCGGCAGGCAAGCGACTGGTAGTCGCCACCGCCACCGTCGCGCTGCAAGAGCAGATCGTCTACAAGGACCTGCCGGACCTGATGCGCAACAGCGGGCTGAATTTTACCTTCGCGCTGGCCAAGGGGCGTGGCCGCTACATGTGTCTGTCCAAACTCGACATGCTGCTGCAAGAGGGCCACGCGCAAACCGCGACGGCGCAGCTGTTCGAAGAAGAAGGCTTCAAGATCGAAGTCGATGAGGCCAGCCAGAAGCTGTTCACCAGCATGATTGAAAAACTGGCCGGCAATAAATGGGACGGCGACCGCGACAGCTGGCCCCAGGCGCTGGAAGACCAGGACTGGGCACGCCTGACCACCGATCACAGTCAATGCACCAACCGTCATTGCCCCAACTTCGGACAGTGTGCCTTTTACAAGGCCCGCGAAGGCATGAGCAAGGTGGACGTCATTGTCACCAACCACGACATGGTCCTGGCTGACCTCGCCCTGGGCGGTGGCGCTGTATTGCCTGACCCCCGAGACACGGTCTACGTGTTCGACGAAGGTCATCACCTGCCAGACAAGGCTATTGGCCATTTCGCCCATTACACCCGTTTGCGTTCAACGGCCGACTGGCTGGAGCAAACCGCCAAAAACCTCACCAAACTGCTTGCCCAACACCCATTGCCGGGCGACCTGGGCCGTTTGCTGGAGCAAGTGCCGGAGCTGGCCAAAGAGATCAAGGCCCAGCAGCAGTTCATGTTCGCGGCGTGTGAGCAAATTGCGGACTTTAAAGTGGGTGAAGAGCCAGAGGGCCGTGAGCGGCCCCGCCACCGCTTTATCGGCGGGTTGATTCCCGATCACATGCGTGAAATGGGTATCGAACTGAAAAAAGGCTTCTCGCGCCTGACGGATCTGTTCACCCGCCTGACCGAAATCCTCAAGGACGGCATGGACGGTGAGGTCAATATCGGCATCACCAGCAACCAGGCTGAAGAGTGGTATCCACTGTTTGGCAGCTTGCTGTCCCGTGCCCAGGGCAACTGGGAATTGTGGACTGCCTTTACCGTCGAAGACCCTGAAGACAACCCGCCAATGGCGCGCTGGCTGACCCTGGCTGAAAGCGGTTCGCTGTTTGATATCGAGGTCAATGCCAGCCCCATCCTTGCCGCTGAAATGCTGCGTCGCAACCTGTGGAACGTGGCTTATGGCGTCCTGGTGACATCGGCCACCCTGACCGCACTGGGCACGTTCGACCGTTTCCGCATGCGCGCAGGCCTGCCGAAAGCCGCCGTTACCGCCGTGGTGCCAAGCCCCTTCCATCACGCGGATGCGGGCGTATTGCGGGTGCCGGACCTTAAAGCCGATCCGCGTGACGCGACGACCCACACGGCGGCGATCATTCGTGAGCTGCCGGCACTGGTCGAAGGTTCGCGGGGCACCCTGGTGCTGTTTTCATCGCGCAAGCAAATGCAGGATGTGTTCGACGGCCTGGAGCGGGACTGGCGCAAGCAAGTGTTTATCCAGGGCAACCTGTCCAAGCAGGAAACCCTCAATAAACACAAGGCCCGGGTCGACGGTGGAGATTCCAGCGTATTGTTTGGCCTGGCCAGCTTTGCCGAGGGTGTGGACTTGCCCGGCGCCTATTGCGAGCACGTGGTCATCGCCAAAATCCCGTTCTCCGTGCCCGATGATCCCGTCGAGGCGGCGCTGGCGGAGTGGATCGAAGCCCGTGGCGGTAATCCCTTCATGGAGATCTCGGTGCCCGACGCTTCGCTGAAGCTGGTGCAGGCTTGCGGGCGGCTGCTGCGAACCGAACAGGATCGCGGCACGATCACTTTGCTGGACCGGCGACTGGTCACCCAGCGCTACGGCAAAGCCATCCTTAATGCATTGCCGCCTTTCAGGCGCGAAATTTCTTAAGTGCGAGTCGGCGTTATTGCCGACTTTGCTGTCTATGCTTTGACCTTCACCACCTCACAGGCCCGTTTTCGGCCGTTTGGGAGAGCCAGATCCATATGATTCGCCGTTCGCTGTCTGCTGTTTTTGCGTTGCTGGTTACGACCCCGCTGTTGGCGGCGCCTGCCGGTCAACAAACCCTGTTCAATTTCGTTCGCCCGGCAGATGTGGTGCAAGTGGCGACTACGGATGCGAGCTTGCCGCAATACAATGCGGAGCAAACGGCGGAAGGCGAAGTGCTGCGCCGCGTGATCTTCAACCCGGCCGCCGCGCCGAGCCTGCGGTTGACCCCGCAAACCGGAGTATGGGACTGGTCCCAGTCGGGGATGATGACCCTGCGCATCCAGAATGCGATGAACTGGGCGCTGACCCTGGACGTGACCGTGCAGAGCAGTAACGGCCAAACCCTGACCAGCCGTGTCGCACTGCCAGCAGGCCCGGCGCAGACTCTGCTGTTGCCATTGAAGGCCAATTCGCCTCGCAGCCAGGGCATGCGAGCCGGCCCGCCAATGCCGATGACAGTCGATGGCCAGCGCATCTTGCTGGCCGCCAGCACGGGTGACATCGATCTGAGCCAAGTGGTCTCGGTGAGCCTGTCGATCCCGCAACCGGCTGCTGCGCAAAGCATTCTGCTGGAGCGCTTCGGGGTGCAGGACGGTGAGGGCGTGATCAAAGCTGTTTATGGCTCGATCGTCGATGGCTACGGCCAGTCGACCCGTGCCAAATGGCCGGAGCGTGTGGCTAACGACGAGCAGCTCAAGGCGGCGGCAGCCAAGGAACAGCAACAACTCAAGGGCTGGCTGGCCGGACGTGCTGACCAGGATAAATATGGCGGCTGGCTCAAGGGACCAGGGTTTGAGGCGACCGGTTTTTTCCGCACCGAAAAACGTAACGGACGCTGGAACCTGATCACCCCCGAAGGTCATCCCTTTTACTCCTTGGGCCTGAACGCCGTGACGGCCAACGACAGTCAGACCTACGTCGCAGGCCGTGAGTGGATGTTCACCGACTTGCCCAAGGACGGCGCTGCGCTGGCCAGCTATTACGGTACCGCGGACAACAACAGCGGCAATGCGTCCACTCAGGGCAGGGGCTTCAACGCAGGTCGCTGGTACAACTTCTACGGTGCCAACCTGCAACGGATTTACGGCGAACCTTGCCCGTTGGCAAAAACCGAGCTAAAAACCGAGCCGGGCAGCGCCCCCGCCATTCCTTGTGCGCCTGAGGCCTTCGATGCCAAGCGCTGGCAAACCCATACCCTGGATCGACTGCAAGCCTGGGGGTTCAACACCATCGGCAACTGGAGCGACCCGCAGTTGGGCCTCAATGATCGCGTGCCGTATACCTTGCCGCTGTCGATTGTGGGTGACTACACCAGCATCAGTACCGGCGCCGACTGGTGGGGCGGCATGCCCGACCCGTTCGACCCGCGCTTTGCAATGGCCACCGAGCGCGCCGTGGCCATTGCTGCCCGTGACCATCGTGACGACCCGTGGTTGATCGGCTATTTCGCCGACAACGAACTGGCGTGGGCAGGCCCGGGTGATGATCCGAAATCCCGTTATGCGTTAGCCCTCGGCACGCTGCGCATGACCACCGACGCACCGGCCAAGCGCGCATTCCTCAAGCAATTGCGGGACAAGTACCGCAACCAGCAGGGCCTGTCCAAGGCCTGGGGTGTGGATATTCCGGCGTGGGAGCTCATGGAAGACCCGGGCTTCGAGGCGCCTTTGCCTAACGCCGAACACCCGGAAATCGAAGCCGATTACCAGTATTTCCAGAAAGTCTTCGCCGACACCTACTTCAAGACCATTGCTGACTCGCTGAAATGGCATGCCCCCAATCACTTGCTGCTGGGCGGGCGTTTCGCCGTCAGCACGCCAGAGGCCGTGGCATCCTGCGCCAAGTACTGCGATGTGCTGAGTTTCAACCTCTACACCCTGCAACCGCAGGACGGTTATGATTTTGCCAAGCTGCGCGAACTGGACAAACCGGTGATGATCACCGAGTTCAACTTTGGCTCCCGTGACCGCGGCCCGTTCTGGGGCGGTGTCACCGAAGTGGCCAACGAAGAGGCTCGCGGTCCGGCCTACAGCAAGTTCCTCAAACAGGCCGTGGCCGAGCCATCGATTGTCGGTGTGCACTGGTTCCAGTACCTGGACCAGCCGGTAACCGGTCGCCTGCTGGATGGCGAGAACGGTCACTTCGGCATGATCGGTATCACCGATTTGCCGTTTACCGGATTTGTCGACAGCGTACGCAAGTCCAACCTGCAAGCCCTCGACCAGTTGGGCCAGGAAGCGGCCAAAGCCCGGGCCGAGGAAGAAAAAGCCGCCAAGGCCCCCGTGCATGCAACCGACGACGGCAGCGGCGGACGCTCTGGCACAGGGCATGCGGGCGGTCATTCCGGCAAAGGTCACTGAGAGGTCAAACCCGATGGGCGGCGAAGTATTTCATCGCCCTGAAGGGTTTCTGCCTGTTCAATTCCCACTTTAAAACTAAGGTCCTTCACTCAACTGAATGGAGTCTTGGTCATGGAAGCTAAAGGGAAGTGTGCAAGTGGATTTGAGGCCGTTCAGCAAGCCTTCGAGGCGATCTTTGACGATCCGCAGGAACGTGGGGCAGGACTCTGTGTGCAGGTCGGTGGCGAGACGGTTGTCGATCTGTGGGCGGGTGTGGCGGACTTGGAGGGGCACAAGCCCTGGCGTCACGACACGCTGGTCAACACCTATTGCGGCATCAAGCCTTTCACCGCCATCGCGGCGCTGATGCTGGTCGAGGAGGGCAAGCTGGAGCTGGATCAGACGGTTGCCCACTATTGGCCGGAATTTTCCCAGGGCGGTAAAGGGCGCATCACATTGCGCCAGGTGCTGTGTCATACCTCCGGCATCCCCGCGCTGCGTTTGCCTAACCGCACGCCCATCATGTACGACTGGGATGCCATGGCCGAGGTCGTGGCAGCGGAGCCGCTGTGGTGGGAGCCCGGGACCGATGTAGGCTACGGCGCCACCACGTATGGCTGGATCGTTGGCGAATTGATACGCCGGGCCGATGGGCGAGACCCCTGCAGGTTTATTCGTGAACGGATTTCTGAGCCCAATGCTTTGGAAGTGCATATGGGCGTTGATTCGGAGCACTTTCATCGCATTGCTGCTTTTGAACGCGCTGAAGGGAGAACGGGCGATAACTACGCGCAAGACCTGCGCACCGTGATGGTCAGCGAGCCCGAGCATGTCGCGACCCTTGCCTTTACTAACCCCTCCAACGCGTCGAGGCAAACGTCGGACCCCCGTTGGTGGGCTTATCGCCATCCCGGTGTGAATGGCCACGGCACCGCTCATGGCCTGGCCGGGTTTTACAGTGCGTTGATGGGGGGGCGGCTGGTGGGGCCTGAACTGCTTGAAGAATTCACCCGCGAGCACAGTAACGATATAGACCGTACCCTGCTGCGGCCCATGCGCTATGGCCTGGGCTGCATGATGGAACAACCGGCCGATCCGGGAGCGTCACATCGCATGGGGCCAAAGGCTTTCGGCCATGTGGGGCTGGGTGGGCCGATATCCTTTGCCGACCCTGAGCGGGATGTAAGCTTTGGTTTCGTGACCACCACCATGGGCAGTCATGTGCTGATGGACCCGCGCGTGCAAAAACTGGCGCCTTTGGTCTACGCGGCACTTTAGGCCGGGTTGGCGATGTGTAGCCTCTGCCTTCTGCAGTGGCTACAAGCGTTCTATTTCACAAAAAATCCACTTTGGCGCTGATACTTTCAGCGCCGATTCAATAACGCCCAAAAATTGTGCGTCCAGAGCGCGTTGCTCTGTTTCAAAATCCTACCGGTGCTGGAACAATGCACGCCTTGTAGAGCCATGCAGATCCAGGAGGTGCGGGTGCAGATTCAGGGTTTTCACGACCTTAAGTTCGAAGCAGTACGCGAGGCGTTTGCTGATCTTTTCAATGATCCGCAAGAGCGCGGTGCGGCACTGTGCATCCAGATCGGTGGCGAAACGGTACTTGACGTGTGGGCCGGTACGGCTGACAAGGACGCAGAGCAACCGTGGCACACAGACACCATTGCCAATCTGTTTTCGTGCACCAAAACCTTTACGGCTGTCACCGCGCTGCAACTGGTGGAAGAGGGCAAGCTGGAACTTGATGTGCCCGTTGCCCGTTACTGGCCTGAGTTTGCGGCAGCGGGTAAAGAATCCATCACGTTGCGCCAGCTACTGAGCCATCGGGCCGGTTTGCCGGCGTTGCGTGAATTGATGCCGCCAATGGCATTGTATGAATGGCAGACCATGGTCGATGCGCTGGCCGCTGAAGCGCCCTGGTGGACACCAGGCGAAGGCCACGGCTATGCCGCGATCACCTATGGCTGGTTGGTGGGCGAGTTGATTCGCCGTGCCGACGGCCGCAGTGCGGGCCAGTCGATCATGGCACGAACGGCCAGGCCGCTTGGGCTGGACTTTCATGTCGGGCTGGCGGATGAAGAGTTTTACCGGGTGGCCCATATCGCCCGCAGCAAGGGGACGATGGGGGATGCGGCGGCGCAGCGTCTGCTGAAGGCGATGATGAACGAGCCCACCTCCATGAGCACACGGGCATTCACCAATCCGCCGTCGATCATGACCAGTACCAATAAGCCCGAATGGCGCCGGATGGAACAGCCTGCGGCCAATGGGCACGGTAACGCCCGCAGCCTGGCCGGGTTCTACAGTGGCTTGCTCGATGGCAGTCTGCTTGAAGCCGAAATGTTCGAGCAACTGACCCGCGAGCACAGCCTGGGCGAGGATAAAACCTTGCGCACCCAGACCCGTCTTGGATTGGGTTGCATGCTGGATCAGCCGAGCGTGCCTAACGCGACCTTCGGTTTAGGGCCCAAAGCCTTTGGCCATCCAGGTGCTGGCGGGTCGGTTGGCTTTGCCGACCCGGATTGTGAAGTGGCCTTTGGTTTTGTGACCAACACCATGGGGCCTTATGTTTTGATGGACCCAAGGGCTCAAAAGCTGGTCAAAGCCCTGGCGACGTGTATCTAGTCGGGTATTTGTAGGCCGTAGGTCGGAACCCTGTAGCTTTTATGAGTGCAACGTTTTTTTATGTAGGCTTATTGCCTCTTTATTCCTAATTCATTGTGTGGATATTCAATGTCATCTAATAAGACCCTAGCTCTGGCTCTCTGCCTGGCCATTACCGGTTGCGCACAAACTCCACAGAATGACGCCGAAGGTGGCCATAAGTGGTGGCAGTTGGGCTCATCCGACCAGGCGTCGACGCCTGCCGATAAAGGCACCAGTGCTGCGGCCAAACCGGCAGACGCCAAAGTAACGCCGCCCGTGGCCAAAGCTGCAGCTCCCGCTGCCAAGGCTCCGACGCCAGCACCGGCTGCCAAAACACCCGCTCCAGCTGCCGCTGCCGTTGCCCAAGACAGTGGCTCCAGCTGGTGGCCATTCGGTTCTGACTCCGCCAAGAAAGACGCCCCGGTTGAAAAGGAAAAAGTGGCAGCCGTTGTCGCACCTGCTGGCGCGTCAACCTCTACCAAAAATTGGTGGTGGCCGTTCGGTGGCGATGACAAAGCGTCCAAAACTGCCCCGGTTGGCGTGATCCCGATGCCAGACCCGAAAATCACTCAAGCCTGGCTGGATGAATACGAGCCGCGCCTGCGTGTCGCGATCAAGGACACCAACCTGCAACTGGAACGCCGTGAAAACCTGCTGATCATCGTGGCTTCGGCTGACAGCTCGTTCAAGGCGACCCGTCCTGACTTGCTGATGCCGTCGATGCTGGGCCCGTTCACTCGCGTTGCCAAAGTCGTTGAAGGCGATCCAAAAACTGCCGTGTTGGTGTTGGGGCATGCGGACTCTGCAGGCGCTATGGCCGCCAATACCCGTTTGAGCCTGGATCGCGCCAAGTCAGTGGCCGCCATCTTCCGCATGAGCGGTTTGCAAGGTAACCGCCTGACTTTGCGTGGCATGGGTTCTGTGATGCCGCGCGCAGCCAACGACAGTAATGAAGGTCGTGCGTTGAACCGTCGGGTTGAAATCCTGATGACGCCGCAAGCCACGATGGTCGCGCTGGTCAGCAAATACAGCCAGCCAGCCTTGTCGCCCGCTGAACTGGTTGCTGTGCAGCCTGCAGTTCCACCTTCTGTAGCCAAGAAGAACGCAGCGGCACCGGCCAAGAAAGGCGTTGTAGCCAAGAAGGCGGCACCGGCCAAAAAAGCAGTGAAGCCAGCGCCAGCCAAGAAGCCGGTCGTGGCTAAAGCCAAAGCGGCTGCGGACAAGAAAGTTGCCGCCAACGATCAGACCAAGAACTGATTGATTCAGGGAAGGATTGCGGCATGACTCAAGCATTGGCAGATATGCGACGTGATTACACCCGTGACGGGCTGGCCGAGGCTCAAGCCCCGGCCGAGCCCTTCGCGCTGTTTCATCAGTGGTTCAACGACGCGGTCAAAACCGAACAGCCACCGGTCGAGGCGAATGCCATGACCCTGGCCACCGTCGATGCCGAGGGGCGTCCGCATTGCCGTGTGCTTTTGCTCAAAGGTCTGGATGAACAGGGATTTACCTTTTTCACCAATTACACCAGCGCCAAAGGCCAGCAACTCGCTGAGCGCCCGTTCGCGGCCATGACTTTTTTCTGGCCAACCCTGGAGCGTCAAGTGCGCATCGAGGGGCAAGTGGTCAAGGTCACGCCCCAAGAGTCCGATGCCTATTATCAGGTTCGACCTCTAGGCAGCCGGATCGGAGCCTGGGCTTCGCCGCAAAGCCAGGTGATTGCGGATCGTGACGAGCTGGTCGGTTTGCTCAAGGCCACCGAGGCGCGGTTCAGCGACACCCAGCCCCATTGCCCCGAGCACTGGGGCGGCTACCGGTTGTTGCCCCAGCGCATTGAATTCTGGCAGGGGCGGCCAAGCCGTCTGCATGATCGCCTTAACTATCGGCGTGAAGGGACTGAGTGGACTCGAGAGCGCCTGGCGCCTTAACGACGTTACTTGCGAGGGTGGCGCGCAATGCAAGATGATTATTTCGCGCTACTCTTTGCTGAAGTTTTGAAACGGCGAAACGGTTCTGTTTTTACTGTACAGACGCTGAATAAAGCCTTTTTACCCGCGCTGTACCGTGACAGGTCCCCGGCTGCGGAGTTTAATGAATCCCTGATCTTTTGGAGTTGATCCTATGCGTAAGTCTGTTCTGTTGGTTGCCGCTTTTTCTACCATGACTGTCTTGTTGGGCGGCTGCACCTCCAACCTGACCGGCGATACCTACTCCCGTGACGAAGCTCGACGTGTACAAACCGTTCGTATGGGCACCATCGTTGCCTTGCGTCCGGTGCAGATTGAAGGCACCAAGACTCCGATCGGCGCTGCAACCGGCGCTATCGTGGGCGGTGTGGGCGGCAGCGCCATCGGCGGTGGCCGTGGCAGCATCGTGACAGCTGTTATCGGCGCAGTAGCCGGTGGCCTGCTGGGTTCTGCGGCCGAATCGGGCCTGACCAAGACCCAGGGCGTAGAAATCACCGTACGTGAAGACGACGGCAGCACCCGTGCCTATGTGCAGCAGGTTGAGCCGAACCAGGTGTTCCGTACCGGTGAGCGCGTGCGCATCATGACCGTTGATGGCACCAGCCGCGTTACCCAGTAAACCGGGCGGCAGCGCTAAAACAAAACCCCGGCCAGTGCGAACTGGCCGGGGTTTTTTCATGTCCGCTGATTCAACTCAGGACGAGTGCCTGAAGGCCTGGTCGGCCCCCGACAGCGTTATGGCGATGTGATCCAGCAAGCGTTCTGCCGTGTACTTGGGCATGGCGTCGAACGCCAGCACCACTGCCAGGCCCATCACCAGCGCTGGCCGTGGAACCTTGCTGAGGTTGTATTGCTTGACGCTAAACAAAAACACACACGCGGCAACCGAACCTATCAGTGCGCCTGCGATAGCCTCCGGCAATGGGTGAATGGTATGGGCAACGTAATGGATGGCAAACCACCAGGTCGCCACTAAACCGGCTCCCAGTACTGGCCAGCGCAAACGTTGATCGAGCTGTTGGCACAGCAGATTCAGCATCACGGTGAAGACCAGGCAAGCGTTCATCGCGTGTCCGCTGAAGACGGCAATGCCCAGGTCATGCAGGCCAATGCCCCACCCCTTGAACAGGATCTTGCTCGCGCCCACGATGAAGTAGGCACACACCAGCACGCCCAACCATAGACACGCGATTTTTTTCGACGCACCAACCCATAACCAGGCAGCAATGACCAACGCTGCCGGGAACATCACGGTGATGCCCGCGTATTGCACAATCTGAAATTTATCGACCACGTTTCCCTCTTTTGGCGGTTCAGTCGCGACAAAGGCAACGCAGATGATCTGCGTTGCCTTTGTCCGGGCCAGTCCGCTCCCGCATTAAAGCAGGGTCACGCTAATGATTGTTTGCGGCTGAAGAACAGTGTGACGCCATAGCCGATCAGCGCCGCCAGGATGGAGCCGGTCAGGATGCCCATGCGGTCCATGCCCACATACTCGCTACTGCCTGCTACGAACGCCAGTGACCCCACGAACAGGCTCATGGTGAAGCCGATGCCGCACAGGATGGCGACGCCCAGCACCTGGCCCCAGTTTGCCCCAGCGGGCAGGGATGCCATGCCGGTCTTGATGGCGATCCAGGTCAAGCCGAACACGCCCACGGTCTTACCGATCAGCAAGCCCGCCGCAATGCCCATCGGCACGTGACTGACGAAACTGTGCAGGCTGACACCCGCCAGCGATACACCGGCATTGGCGAAGGCAAACAACGGCAGGATCGCGTAAGCCACCCACGGATGCAGTGCATGCTCAATGGTCATCAATGGTGACGGTTCTGAGTTCTTGGTCCGCAGCGGGATACAGAACGCCAGCGTTACACCCGCCAGCGTGGCATGCACACCACTTTTGAGCACGCACACCCAGAGGATCAGGCCGATGATCATATAAGGCGCAACTTTGATCACGCCCATGCGGTTCATCGCAATCAGGGCAATCAGGCATGCCGCTGCCAGCAGCAGCGACAGGCCGGACAGCTCGCTGGAGTAGAACACCGCGATCACGATGATCGCCCCCAGATCGTCGATGATCGCCAGGGTCATCAGGAACAGCTTGAGAGACACCGGTACGCGTTTGCCGAGCAAGGCCAGCACGCCGAGGGCGAAGGCGATGTCAGTGGCCATGGGGATTGCCCAGCCGCCCAGCGCGTCGGGGTAGTCTTTGTTGATGTACCAGTAAATCAGCGCAGGCACGACCATCCCGCCGATGGCCGCGGCCCCCGGCAGCACCACTTGCGAGGGCTTGGACAGCTGGCCTTCGAGCAGTTCGCGCTTGACTTCGAGGCCGATCAGCAGAAAGAACAAGGCCATCAGGCCATCGTTAATCCACAGCAGCGAAGGCTTGGCAATTTGCAGGGCGCCGATTTGTACCGCTACCGGCACGTCCAGAAAGGCCGTGTAGTAATGGGAAAGCGGTGAGTTATTGATGATCAAAGCCAGAGCGGCCGCGGCAATCAACAGCAGACCGCTGGCAGCTTCCAACTGAAAGAAACGAGTGAAAGTACTACGCAGAGGCAAGGTCGCTCTCCATCGATTAAGTAAAAGGTGCGACACCCTAACCTGTGGGGTTAGGGGTTAAAACAAAAACTATATTCTTTTTTGTTATAAGCAGGGGTTTGCTCTCGCATCGCCAAAGAGCCTAGCAGTTGTGTGTCAAATTGAGACAGTTCTGTGCCTGTGGCGACTGTAGGAAATGTCTTAGGATTGGTCGTTGCACACCGCACGCACATGCTGTGCTTTCCCTTTTGCTATCACGAGCCACCCTCCATGAACCAAGACCGCCAGTGGGCACGCGAAGCCATTCGTACGATTGAAGCAGACTTTCAGCGCTGTGCTGACACCCATCTGATTCCTGTGTCGCTGCCGGGTTTTGCGGGTATCGAGTTGTACTTCAAGGACGAGTCAAGCCACCCGACGGGCAGCCTCAAGCACCGTTTGGCGAGGTCATTGTTTTTATATGCGTTGTGTAATGGCTGGCTAAAGGCCGGCTCACCGGTGATCGAAGCGTCCAGCGGTTCGACGGCAGTGTCTGAAGCCTATTTCGCCCGATTGCTGGGTTTGCCCTTTATTGCCGTGATGCCTGCCAGCACCTCGCCTGCCAAGATCGAGCAAATAGCCTTTTATGGTGGCCAAAGCCATTTGGTGGAAGACCCTACCCGGATCCATGCCGAGTCCGAGCGGCTGGCCCGGGAAACCGGTGGCCATTTCATGGACCAGTTCACCTATGCAGAGCGGGCTACGGACTGGCGAGCGAACAACAACATCGCCGAGTCGATCTTCCAGCAACTGCGTTATGAACGTCACCCGGAGCCGAGTTGGCTGATCTCCAGCCCGGGCACGGGCGGTACGACCGCAACTCTGGGGCGCTATGTCCGATATCGCCAGCACAACACCCGCGTGCTGTGTGCCGACGCCGAACGTTCGGTGTTCTTCGACTTTTACCTGAGCGGTGATGCCAGTTTGCGACTGGACTGCGGCTCGCGCATTGAGGGTATCGGCAGGCCCAGGGTCGAGGCCTCATTTTTGCCGAAGGTGATCGACGCGATGGTCAAGGTTCCGGATGCCTTGTCATTGGCGGCCATGCACTACTTGGCGCAGCGCATGGGGCGACGGGTCGGAGGATCGAGCGGGACGAATCTGATTGGCGCATTGATCGCGGCGCAGCAGATGGTTGCCAACGGTGAAAGCGGCTCGATCGTTGCGATTTTGTGTGATGGCGGTGAGCGGTATGCCACGACCTACTACGATGCGCAGTGGCTCAAGGCTCAGGGTTATGAACTGGACGCGTTGATCGGTGCAGTCAAAGCCTGCGTGGAGCAGGGCGCTGCGTTGCCTGAAGGGGTGTTGCGGGCAGGCCTCTGATGCGGGGTTTGTGGGAGGGGGCTTGCTCGCGATGCAGGCGCTGCGGTTTGTCAGGCAAACCGCAGTGATGCAATCGCGAGCAAGCTCGCTCCTGCTGCGTCAAAAACCTACGCTTCGATACCCAGAATGTCGCGAGCGACAGCCTCGGCAATCCGGATGCCGTCGACACCGGCCGACAGAATGCCACCTGCATAGCCTGCGCCTTCGCCTGCCGGGAACAGGCCCTTGACGTTGAGGCTTTGCATCGACGCATCACGGGTCATGCGCAGAGGCGACGAGGTACGGGTTTCGATCCCGGTCAGGATCGCATCATGCATCGAGAAGCCCTTGATCTGCTTCTCGAACGCCGGCAAGGCTTCACGGATGGCTTCAATGGCGTAGTCCGGCAAGGCCAGGGCCAGATCACCCAGGGATACACCCGGTTTGTAGGACGGCTCGACGCTGCCCAGGGCCGATGAAGGTTTGCCCGCAATGAAGTCACCCACCAGTTGCGCCGGTGCCTCGTAATTGCTGCCACCCAACACGTAGGCGTGGGCTTCCAGGCGTTCCTGCAGTTCGATACCGGCCAATGGCCCACCTGGATAGTCCTCAGGTGTGATGCCGACCACGATGCCCGAGTTGGCGTTGCGTTCGTTACGTGAGTACTGGCTCATACCGTTGGTCACAACACGACCCGGCTCGCTGGTAGCCGCAACCACGGTGCCGCCTGGGCACATGCAGAAGCTGTAAACCGAACGGCCGTTTTTGGCGTGGTGAACCAGTTTGTAGTCGGCGGCGCCCAGTTTCGGGTGGCCCGCGTACTTGCCCAGGCGTGCGCTGTCGATCAACGACTGCGGGTGTTCGATCCGGAAACCTACCGAGAACGGTTTGGCTTCCATGTACACGCCACGACCGTGGAGCATGCGGAACGTGTCACGGGCGCTGTGGCCCAGGGCCAGGATCACGTGGCGCGAGTTCAGCTGTTCGCCGTCGGCCAGTACCACGCCGGTCAACTGGCCGTCGTCGATCAGGACGTCAGTCACACGCTGTTGAAAACGGACTTCACCGCCCAGCGCGATGATCTGCTGGCGCATGTTTTCGACGACACCGGTCAGACGGAACGTACCGATATGCGGCTTGCTGACGTAGAGGATCTCGTCCGGGGCACCGGCTTTGACAAACTCGTGCAGCACTTTACGGCCGTGGTGCTTGGGATCCTTGATCTGGCTGTAAAGCTTGCCGTCCGAGAACGTGCCTGCGCCGCCTTCACCAAACTGTACGTTGGACTCGGGGTTGAGTACGTTTTTACGCCACAGGCCCCAGGTGTCCTTGGTGCGCTGGCGAACTTCGGTGCCGCGCTCAAGAATGATCGGCTTGAAGCCCATTTGTGCCAGCAGCAAGCCGGCGAAAATACCGCACGGACCAAAACCCACCACAATCGGGCGCTGGCTCAAGTCTTGTGGGGCCTGGCCGACGACTTTGTAGCTGACGTCTGGCGCTGGATTGACGTTACGGTCGTCCGCGAACTTGGCCAACAGCGGCGCTTCATCGCGCACACTCAGGTCGATGGTGTAGATAAAGCACAATTCGGACGATTTTTTACGCGCATCGTAGCTGCGCTTGAACAAGGTGAAATCGAGCAGGTCATCACTTTCGATGCCCAGGCGCTGCAGGATGGCAGGGCGCAGGTCTTCTTCGGGATGGTCGATCGGCAGCTTGAGTTCGGTAATTCGTAACATGACAGTGTCCAGTATCGGGGGGCCAGGTAAACCCTGGCAGAACCGCCAATTGTAAGCTGCTTCGGGGCACTATGCGGCAACAGTTGTCGGTTAGTCGTTGCGTGCGCCACCAAAATAGCCACAGCCGCGCTGGACCTGACCGTTGATCCGCAGCTCTGCACCCAGATGCTGCACGCTGCCGTCGACACTGTCAGTGCAACGTTGTGGGGCAACCCACAGTTCTATGCGTTGATTGTTGGCTTCAGTGGACAGCGAAAAACGACCGTCACCGATCTGTTCTTCAACATAAGGCAGTGCCAGGTCCGGCTGACCTTCGCGTTTAAGCACCATGCCCTTGCCGCCGGCCTGTACTTCCCATGCCGGGCCATTGCCGTTGGCGTGTACGGTCAGTTGCTTGAAGTTAAGGTCCTGGCAGGCGTTGCTGTTGCGTTCCAGGCGATAGAGCTGTTGCACCTGGACTTCACCGTCCGCACCGGGGGTTTTGCTGGCGACAAAACTGCCGCGAATATCGGCGAACAACTTGCCCGGTTTATTGGGCATGTAAGAAGCGTCCTGCACCAGGGTGGTGTTGTCGCCGTCGCGCACTTCATAGCGCTGCTGGCCGACGCACGGTTGGAACACCAACTGATCACCGGATGAAACCAGCTCACCTTGCAGGCGGGTCAGGCCGGCGGTGGTGTCAGCTGGCTTGCTGTTGAGCAGTTGGCAGCCCGCAAACAGGGGCAGCAGGGCAAACAAAACCAAGGGACGAACAGCACGCATCGTTGGGACTCCTGACTAGAGCCGCCACGTTACTCAGGCTGGCGGTGCATCACAAGAGGTTCACCTTCTGTAGTCGCTGCCGCAGGCTGCGATTGGAACTGTGGGTTCTTCAAGAAAACGGCTTGCTTCGCAACCCTTCGCAGCCTGCGGCAGCGACTACAGAGCTCGGCTCAACCCACGATGTAGGTTTGCCCGGTTTGCAGGCCTTCGACACTTTTGGCGTAGGCCAGAGCCACGTCGGCGCCTGCCACCGGCTTGAAACCGCGGAAGTACGGCGCGTACTTGCCCATCGCCTCTTCCAGTACCGTAGGGCTCACCGAGTTAACCCGCAGCCCCCGTGGCAGCTCGATGGCAGCCGCTTTTACAAAGCCGTCGAGTGCTGCGTTGACCAGTGCCGCCGAACTGCCCGTGCGAATCGGTTCGCGATTGATGACACCGCTGGTGAAGGTGAACGAGGCGCCATCGTTGGCAAACTCGCGACCGATCAGCAGCAGGTTGACTTGCCCCATCAACTTGTCCTGCAGGCCCAGGGCGAAGTCGCTTTCGCTCATGTCTTCCAGTGCGGCGAACTTGACGTTGCCAGCGGCACAGACCAGCGCGTCGAAGCGTCCGGTCTGTTCGAACAGGTTGCGAATCGATGAACTGTCGCTGATATCGACCTGAAAATCGCCGCTATTGCGGCCAATACGCACGATCTCGTGGCGCGACGACAGCTCGCGATCAATGGCTGAACCAATGGTGCCGTTAGCGCCGATCAACAGGATTTTCATGGGGTGTTCCTTGCAGGAAGAGGTGAGTGCTTAGTCTAGTGGTGGTTTTTTACCGGGATAAGCGCACTAATAGGCAACCTTTGGTTTTCATATGGAAACAATCCATGAGCGAAATGGATGACTTGGCGGCGTTCGCGGTGTTGATCGACGCGGGGAGTTTTACCTTGGCCGCCCAGCAGCTGGGTTGCAGCAAAGGGCAATTGTCCAAACGCATCAGCCTCTTGGAGGCTCAGTTTGCGGTGGTGTTGCTGCACCGCACCACACGGCGTTTGAGCCTGACGGCTGCTGGCGCAGCGTTACTGCCCCAGGCCCGGGCATTGGTCGTGCAAGTGGAGCGGGCGCGTCAGGCATTAGCCCGACTCAAGGACGATATGGCAGGCCCGGTGCGTATGACCGTGCCCGTATCCTTGGGCGAAACATTTTTTGATTCGCTGCTGATGGAATTTTCCCGCGAATACCCCCAGGTGCAGATCGAGCTGGAACTCAACAACAGCTACCGCGACATGGCACGGGAGGGCTTCGATCTGGCGATCCGTTCTCAGGTCGCCAATAACGAGCGACTGGTGGCAAAACTGGTGCTCAACTGGCAGGAGATCACCTGTGCGAGCCCGGCCTACCTTGAGCAATACGGCGAGCCAGTCACCCCGCAGCAACTGGTCGAGCACCGTTGCCTGCTCAACAGTCACTACAGCGGCCGCGAAGAGTGGCAGTACCACCTCCAGCACGAACTGCACCGTGTGCGGGTCTCGGGGCCGTTTGCCAGCAATCACTACAGCTTGCTGAAAAAAGCCGCGGTGATCGGTGCCGGTATCGCCCGCCTGCCTTCATACATGCTCAATGCCGAACTGGCCGATGGACGATTGCGCGCGTTGCTGCGTGACTATCAGACACGCAGTAACCCCATGTACCTGGTTCACCCCTATCAGGGCGGTTTGCCGAAACGCACGCAGGTTTTGGCGGATTACCTTGCAGGCTGGTTCCGGCGCAGCGGTGAGGCCATTGACGCGCGGTAACGAAAACGTCTGGCGATCAGGTGATCAATCGACAACGCACCGGGGCCTCTGGCCATCAGGTACAACAGAATCGCGATCCATGTCCCATGAGTGGGGTAGGCGTCCGGGTACACGAATAACTGAATGGTCAGCGTCATCCCCAGCAGTGCCAGTGCCGAAAAACGGGTGGCAAGCCCCAGCAGGATCAGCAGCGGGAAGACGTGTTCACTGAAAGCTGCTGCGTACGCGGCAATGTCCGGGGGCAGCAGCGGGAGTTTGTATTCCGTACTGAACAAGTACACCGCAGAGTCGGCCAAGTGTGGGGCATTGAGTTCAAAGGTGCCGTTCACCAGGTCGATCGCCAGGCCCTCGACTTTGGTCTGGCCGGACTTCCAGAACACCGCAGCGATAGAAAACCGTGCGACAAAGGCTATCAGCGTGTGGGGGATACGTTGCATCAGTCCGATTAAACGGCGTATCTGGCATGTGGGCGTTGCATGGGTGTTCATGGCGAAACCTCTGCGGTGGGGTGTAGGCCGGTGATGGCGTCATGGGTGATCAGCAGCGCCAGGGCCTGGCCCAGATCAAAATCAGGGGCGGCTTCCAGAGCCTGGCAAGCGGCCAGTTCCAGGGGCCGGCCTTCCTTGAGCCCGTCCACGAACGCTGCACACCCGCAGCCGACCGCGAACACTTCCACCCGTAATCCGTTGCGCAGCACCACGGCGCTTTGTGGCTGATGCGGGTCTAGGCCCTGAATTTGGCCCTGGTGTTGATGTGCGGTCCATAGAGCGGCTATGGCGTAGGGTGAATTCAGGCTTGCGACGCCGGGATGCAGTTGCAGGCACAACTGGCCAAGCCTGCCGGGGTTGTTGAGCGCGCGGATCAATAAGTGCGTGTCCACTGCGCAGGCGTCTGCGGCGTGAAAGGCCTGGACGCACAAACGTTCCAATCGTGCGACATCCGCCAGGTAAGGCACGCTGCTGGCAGGTGCGAAACCCTTGACAAAATCTGCGAACTGGACGCCATAGGTGCTCATTACAGGGCTTTTGGGCGGGAAATCTTGAATAAAAGCCCGCGCCATTGCCTGAAAGAAAACGTCGCCAACCAGCTGCGAAACGACCGGGTAGCTCGTGGCCAGTGCGTTGATCAGGCCACTGTGGACATTGTTGCGATAAACCGCAAAACGACGCTCAATGTCGCCGTTATGGCAGGAAATACCTTGCGGGTAAGGCGTATCAGGATCGAGCAGCGCTGCGCTGAAAGCCTCTTGCATATTCATGGTTGCACCTGTGTGCTGCTCAGGTAGTGCTCGGCAAGTCGTGCTTCCTTGACGAGTTCGGTGAGTGCAGGCAGATGGTTGTCGCGCTCGATCAGGGTGGCCATTGGGCCCGTTCGCTTCAGTGCTTGTCGGTACAGCGTCCACACGGCTTGATCGACGGGTGATCCGTGGTTGTCGATAAGCAGTCGCTCGCCAAGGCTGTCGGACTCTTCGGCAAAACCTGCCAGATGAATCTCTCCAACAGCCCGCAGCGGCAAAGCATCGAGGTAGGCCAGGGGATTACGGGCGTGGTTGATGCAGGACACGTACAGGTTGTTAACGTCCAGTAATAGGCCACAACCACTGCGGGTGATGACTTCGTGGATGAAGTCGGCCTCGTCGAAATGGGCCTCGTCGAACTCAATATAGGTTGCGGGGTTTTCCAGCAGGATCTGGCGCTGCAACAGGTTCTGGACCTGATCAATGTGCGCGCATACCCGCGTCAGCGTGGCGGTGTCATAACGCAAAGGCAGCAGGTCGTTCAAAAAATACGGCCCGTGGGAAGACCATGCCAGATGTTCGGAAAACATCTGGGGCCGGTAGCGGTCGAGCAATGTGCTCAAGCGTTGCAAATGTTCGGGATTGAGCGGGCTTTGGCCCCCGATCGACAGACCGACGCCGTGAATCGACAGGGGATACTGATCGCAAATCAGGCTCAGGTAGTGGTGGAACGGGCCTCCGGCAACCATGTAGTTTTCGGCGTGTACTTCAAAGAAGCCGACGTCAGGCCGGGTGGCGAGTACATCCTGGAAATGTTCGGCCTTGAGCCCCAGCCCCGCACGCGGCGGGAGCAGGGGCGCACGAGGCGCGATGAGCGAAGCAAGCGGGCTGTGCATCATCAGCACTCAGTGTGCGAATCAGGATTTGGCTTTGTAGGCAGCCATTTGGCCAAAGCCGGTAGGCGAGGTGCTGCTGGAGGTTGTTTCGCAGGTGCCTTTTGGTACGAGCTTCCAGGCATTGGCCTGATTGTCTACCTTGGCGGTTCCTGCACAGGTAGTGCCTGCCCCTGCGGCGCAATCGTTATGGCCTTTCATGGCAACCCCGAAGCACTTCTCCATATCGCCAGCAGCCTGAGCGGGCAGGGCGGCGATGCTCAGGGCGGAACCCAGAGCAAGTGTCAGTGCAGCGGCGGACAGGGTGCGGGTAGTTTTGCTGTTCATGGTGATTCTCCAGATCCCGGTAGCGATTGCTGCCGGCTTACCCAACTAGAGAAACGAGGGGGGCAGTTATTACAGCGCACCTGAATTATTTTTTGGTTTTTAACTGCAACCTCCCCCCGTTCCTACGGCAGCTACTACAGAAAGCCCGGTAGGGGGCAATAAAAAACGGCCCCGAAGGGCCGTTTTTTGTGTCGCAGGCAGCATTAGCCACCCAGATAGGCGTCACGCACTTTTGGATCGTTGAGCAGTTGCTCGCCGGTGCCTTGCATGACCACCCGGCCGTTTTCCAGCACGTAGGCGCGGTCAGCGATTTTGAGCGCCTGGTTGGCGTTTTGCTCCACCAGAAACACCGTTACACCCTCATCACGCAGCTGTTCGATGATGTCGAAAATCTGTTGAATGATGATCGGGGCCAATCCTAGCGATGGTTCATCCAGCAACAGCAGCTTGGGCTTGCTCATCAGCGCACGGCCAATGGCGAGCATTTGCTGCTCACCACCGGACATGGTGCCACCCCGTTGTGTGAAACGTTCTTTCAGACGCGGGAACAAGTGCAGAACCTTATCCATTTGCTCTTCGTATTCCTGCTTCTCGGTAAAGAATCCGCCCATGGCGAGGTTCTCTTCCACAGTCAAACGAGCAAACACCCGGCGCCCTTCAGGTACAACAGCGATGCTTTTGCGCATGATCTGCGCCGAGCTCAACCCCACCAGTTCCTCGCCCAGATAACGAATGCTGCCGCTCTGGGCTTGCGGGGAACCGCACAAGGTCATCATCAGGGTCGATTTGCCAGCACCGTTGGCGCCGATCAGGGTGACGATCTCGCCCTGGCGCACTTCGACGTTGACGCCGTGCAGGGCCTGGATCTTGCCGTAAAAGGTCGAAACGTTTTCAAATTGCAGCATTTTACGCTTCCCCCAAATAGGCTTTGATCACTTCAGGGTTGTCGCGGATCTGTTCCGGCGTCCCGTCAGCCAAAGGCGTGCCCTGGTTGATCACCACGATATGGTCGGAAATGCTCATGACCAGTTTCATGTCGTGCTCAATCAACAGCACGGTAGCGTTGTGCTCATTGCGCAAAACGCTGATCAGCGCTTTGAGGTCTTCGGTTTCCTTGGGGTTCAGCCCTGCCGCCGGTTCGTCGAGCATGAGGATGCGCGGACGCGTCATCATGCAGCGGGCGATTTCCAGGCGTCGTTGCTGGCCGTATGCCAAGGTGCCCGCCGGGCGGTTGGCGAACTCGGTCAGGTTGACCTTGTCCAGCCAGTACGCGGCGTAATCCAGGGCCTCACGTTCGCTTTTACGGAATGAAGGGGTTTTGAACAGGCCCGACAGAAAGTTGGTGTTGAGGTGGCGATGCTGGGCAATCAGCAGGTTCTCAACGGCTGTCATGTCTTTGAACAGGCGCACGTTCTGGAAGGTACGAACCACGCCTTTGCGCGCGATTTCATGACCCGGCAGGCCTTCAATCGACTCACCATCGAGCACGATGCTACCGGCAGACGGCTTGTAGAAACCGGTCAGGCAGTTGAAGACCGTGGTCTTGCCGGCACCGTTAGGGCCGATCATCGACACAACCTGTTTTTCCTTGACGGTCAGGGCCACGCCATTCACCGCCAACAAGCCGCCAAAGCGCATGCTCAGGCCGCTGACTTTCAGTAACTCGCGGCTCATTTTCGCAGCTCCAGGTGAGGACGTTGCATGGGCAGAAGACCTTGCGGGCGCCAGATCATCATCAGCACCATCAGTGCTCCGAACAGCAGCATTCGGTATTCGCTGAATTCACGCATCATTTCTGGCAGCAGGATCATCACCACGGCTGCCAGGATCACGCCCAGTTGCGAGCCCATGCCACCCAGTACCACGATGGCCAGAATGATCGCCGACTCAAGGAAGGTGAACGACTCAGGCGTCACCAGGCCCTGGCGTGCAGCAAAGAAGCTGCCGGCGAAACCTGCGAAGGTAGCGCCCAGGGTGAAGGCGGAAAGCTTGATCACGGTCGGGTTCAGGCCCAGAGCGCGGCAGGCGATTTCGTCTTCACGCAGTGCTTCCCATGCGCGACCGATTGGCATGCGCAGCAGGCGGTTGATCACGAACAGCACCAGCAGTACCAGCACCAACGCGATCAGGTACAAGAAAATGACCTTGTTGATCGAGTTGTAAGCGATGCCAAAGTACTCGTGAAAGGTTTGCATGCCTTCGGCAGCGGTTCTGTCGAAGCTGAGGCCGAACAACGTTGGTTTCGGGATGTTGCTGATACCGTTGGGGCCGCCAGTGAGATCGGTCAGGTTACGCAGGAACAGACGGATGATTTCACCGAAGCCCAGGGTCACGATGGCCAGATAGTCACCGCGTAAGCGCAACACCGGGAAACCGAGCAGGAAGCCAAAGGTAGCGGCCATCAACCCGGCCAGCGGCAGGCAGATCCAGAAGCTCAGGCCGAAGTAATGGGCGAGCAGCGCGTAGGTGTAGGCACCCACGGCATAGAACCCGACATAACCCAGGTCAAGCAGACCGGCCAGCCCGACCACAATGTTCAGGCCCAGGCCGAGCATCACGTAGATCAGGATCAGCGTGGCAATGTCCACGGCACCGCGCGAACCATAGAAAGGCCAGATCAGGGCAATCACGACCAGACCGAGAATGATCCAGCGCTGGGTGCTGGGCAGGGTCAGGAAGTTGGTGGCCTTGACAGGCACTTTTGGCAGGCTGGGAGAGTTCTTCCAGGCCGAGGTCAGTTGCTGGTTGAACAACACGCGCACAAACATCAGCAAGGAGCAGATCGCAATCACGCTCAGGATCAAGGGGCTGGTGTTGTGAACTTCGATGTTGATCCCGACGATAGTCAGTTTCAGGCCGAGTACCGGGTAGGCGACGGCCCAGACCAACAAGGCGCTGAAGAGCGCCGACTTTAGATTCCTAGTCATACTTTTTCAATCTCCGGACGCCCCAGAATGCCGGTCGGACGGAACAGCAGCACCAGCACCAGCAAGCCAAAAGCCACTACGTCTTTGTACTGGTCGCCGAAGATATCGGCACCAAAGGCTTCAGCTACACCGAGTACCAGGCCACCGAGCATCGCGCCAGGAATGCTGCCAATACCGCCCAATACCGCAGCGGTGAAGGCTTTAAGGCCCACCAGGAATCCTGCGTTAGGGTTGATTACGCCGTACTGGACACTGATCAACACCGCCGCAACGGCTGCCAGGGCAGCACCGATCACGAAGGTCAGCGCAATGACGTTGTTGGTATTGATACCCAGCAGGTTGGCCATTTTCATGTCTTCGGCACAGGCGCGGCAGGCGCGGCCCATGCGTGAGCGAGAGATGAACAGGGTCAGGCCAAGCATTGCGAGGAAGGTGACGACGAAAACCACGATTTGCATGTAGGAGACGATAACTTCACTAGCGCCTCCAGGACCAAAGGTGAAGCCGCCGGGGATCAGGTTAGGGATCGATTTGTCTTTTGAGTCCTGTGCCAGTAGTACGGTGTTTTGCAGGAAGATCGACATGCCGATGGCGGAAATCAACGGGATAAGGCGGTTACTGCCGCGCAAGGGACGGTAGGCAACCCGCTCGATGCTGTAGCCGTAGGCGCTGGTGACCACGATGCTGGCGATAAACGCGGCAGTCAGCAGGAGTGGCACGCTGTCCAGACCCATCATGGTCAAGCCTGCGATGGCGATGAACGCAATATAGGAACCAATCATGTACACCTCGCCGTGGGCGAAGTTGATCATTCCAATAATGCCGTAAACCATCGTGTAGCCGATGGCGATCAGGGCATAAGTGCTGCCAACGTTGAGGCCGTTAACCAGCATTTGGAAGAAGTGATAGATGTCAGGCATTACAAAGCTCCTAAAAACCTGAGACGCATTTCACTGGTGGAGTCATTTTCCGGCCCGGGCTGTATGGGTATTCACCCACTTGGAGCACGGGTCTTCTGCCAGCGAACCGCTGGTGACGGTTTTAAAGATTTTCAGGTGGGCAGACTTTCGGATCACGAAAGCGCAGCCCCATTTCCACGAACCAAGGACCCGTAAAACAAAACCCACCGCTTGTGCAGTGGGCTTTGTTGTCAGGTCGGGAACCGACCCTTACTGAGGGCTTACTTCAGTTTTAGGCTTGCCGAAGTGCCATTCGTAAACCACGAACTTGAAATCTTCCACGTCGCCTTTGGCGTCAAATTTCAGGTTGCCGGTTGGGGTTTTGTAAGTGCCTTTGTGGATAGCTTCAGCGACTTTGGTTGGGTCTTCGCTTTTGGCTTGCTCGATACCGCCGGCAATCACTTCAACCGCTGCGTAAGCCGGGAACACGAATGGGCCGGTAGGATCTTGTTTCTTGGCAGCAAAGGCATCAACCAGAGCCTTGTTGGCCGGGTCGGCGTCGAATGCTTTTGGCAGGGTAACCAGCAGGCCTTCGGAAGCGCCCTGGGCGATTTGCGAGATGGACTCGTTGCCCACGCCTTCTGGGCCCATGAACTTGGCGTTCAGGCCTTTCTCTTTGGCCTGGCGCAGGATCAGACCCAGCTCAGGGTGGTAGCCGCCGTAGTAGACGAAGTCGACGTTGGCTTGCTTGAGCTTGGCAATGACAGAGGAGTAGTCTTTTTCGCCAGCGTTGACGCCTTCAAAGACAGCGACCTTGACGCCTTTGTCTTCCAGGGTCTTTTTAACGGCGGAGGCGATGCCTTCACCGTATTGCTGTTTGTCGTGCAATACCGCGACGATTTTCGGTTTCACGTGATCAGCGATGTAGTTACCGGCTGCAGGGCCCTGGGCGCTGTCCAGACCGATGGTACGGAAGATCATTTTGTAACCGCGGGCGGTGATTTCCGGGCCGGTGGCGGCCGGGGTAATCATGATGATGCCTTCGTCTTCGTAAATGTCCGAAGCAGGCTGAGTGGAGCTGGAGCACAGGTGGCCGACTACAAATTTGATGCCGTCATTGACGACTTTGTTGGCCACGGCAACCGCTTGTTTCGGGTCGCAGGCGTCATCGTAGTCAACGGCTTCAAGTTTTTTGCCATCAACACCGCCTTTGGCGTTGATTTGTTCGATGGCCATTTTTGCGCCAGCAAACTGCATGTCGCCGTACTGCGTCAGAGGCCCGGTTTTAGGGCCGGCGATACCGATCTTGATGGTGTCTGCGGCAAATGAATGGCTGGCAAACCCGGCCAAAACCATAGCGGCAAACAGTTTAGTAATCTGCTTCGTAGCCATCTTTATTGGTGCTCCACTCTTCTGTTGTAATTTTTATAGTCCTGGAAGCCAAGGCAGCCGGACCGGGTCTTCTTCTTAGCGAAATGCCCGGTCAATCCCCCCTGCAACTGTACCGGTACAGTGTAGAGCGCCGGTTTAGCGCTTGAATAGCGGGCTGCCGGGGGAATAAACAGGAAATGTCGCTTAAACGTAAGAAAGAGACAGAATAGCGGCGGATTAGGCTGTTGATAGTTATCAGAATGTTGCCAGATCAACGCGGCGGTCCTGTGCCTTCTGCTCTTTCTTCGTTCCTTTGCCTGAAAAACCGGGTTTTTCTACCGGGTGTGCGGCGTTATCATTGCGCCGATTTTTTTTCCCGGTGAAACCCATGAACGAAGAACCTAGCACCCTCTATGCCAAGCTGCTTGGCGAGACCTCAACTATTGAATGGAAAGCCTTGCAGCCCTTCTTCGCCAAAGGTGATTTGCTGTGGGTTGAACCTGAGCTGGACTTGATTGAAGCGGCGCAGGCCGTGACTCAGGATGATGCAGAGAAAGTCGCGGCCTGGATGGCGTCTGGTGTTCTAGGCAAGATGACTGAGGCGCAGGCGCTAGACGTTCTTGAACGTGACCCGCAGCTCTGGGCAGTCGTGGTTTCACCTTGGGTGATGGTCCAGGAAAGGGCGAAAAAATAGCTGTGCGCACCAAGCTGGGGCAATTATTTGCACTGATTTGAAGAGCCCGGAGTGTGTAGCTGAGTAACCCGGCGACAGGTAGTGGCAATTTGCCGTAGAGAAACGCCACAGTTGGTACTGTGGCGTTTTTTTTTGGCTGCAGGGCAGCTGTGCTGCTACTGGCCGGTGAATACAAATGTGGTGTGGTCCGGTGCGCGCACCGGGCGTTTGTCGAGCTGTTCGAGAGTCTCTTGCAGTGCCTCGAAGGGGACGGGGCGACTGAGCAGATAGCCCTGGATAAAGTCGCAGCCGAACTGTTCAAGAAACTCGAACTGCTGGGTGGTCTCCACACCTTCGGTGACGACTTGCAGGTGCAGGGTGTGGGCCATGAGGATAATGGCCTGGACGATTTCCATGTCCTGGCTGGAGCTCGGTATGTCCTGGATAAACGAACGGTCAATTTTCAAGGTGTTGAGTGGCAGGCGCTTCAGGTAGGCCAGGGATGAATAACCGGTGCCGAAATCATCAATGGACAGTGACACGCCAAGCGCCCGGATCTGTCGCAACAGCTGGGAGGTGCTGCTCAGGTTGCACATCAGGGCGTTTTCCGTGACTTCCAGTTCCAGTCGATGGGCAGCAATGCCTGATGTGCGAAGAGCGCTTTCGATTTCGTCTGCCAGCTCAACCCGCACCAGATTGCGCGCCGAACAATTCACGGCAATCCCCAAATGTGCCCACCCCTGGCGGGAAAGGGCGGCAAGGTCATGACAGGCTTTGCGCAGTACCCAGTGGTCCAGTTCGGCGATCAGCCCGTTGGCCTCGGCGATGTTGATAAAACGGTCCGGACCGAGCAAGCCATGTTCGGGATGCTGCCAGCGCACCAGGGCCTCGAGTTTGGCGACGCGGCCATGCTTGAGGTCAAAGATGGGCTGGTAATGTAGAAGCAGCCCTTTGTCTTCATTGAGCGCGTTACGCAGTTCTTCCTCGATCTGCAGTTCCAGCGAGGCACGGGTTTTAAGATTAGGGCTAAAAAAGTTCAGGTTGTTACGCCCGCACCCCTTGGACTGATAAAGCGCCAGGTCGGCATGCTTGAGCAGTTCGGCACAGTTTGTTCCGTCATCCGGAAACACACTGATGCCAATGCTGGTGGTCATCACCATCTGTCTTCCTGACAGCTCGATGGGCTCTTTGAGTTTGAGCATGATGCGCTGGCCCATGCTTTGCGCTTCTTCGCGGTGGCTCAGGTTGATCAAAATACAGAACTCGTCACCGCCAAAGCGCGCAACGACGTCATTGTGGCTGCGGGTGGCATGTTTGATGCGCGCGGCGATGACCTTCAGCAATTCGTCGCCCGCATCGTGGCCCAGGCTGTCATTGATGCGTTTGAAGTGGTCAATGTCGAGGAACATCACGGCCAACTTGCTGGTATTGGCAGTGCACTCAATGAGCTTTTCAGCAAATAGCTGGTTGAAACCACGTCGATTGATCAGGTTGGTCAACGGATCGTAATGGGCCACTTGCTGCAATGACGCACGCGCCTGGTCGAGTTGACTGAGCAATGCGTTGACCCGCCTCAGGTCGCGCTCCTTGAGTTGCAGCTTTTTGTCGACGATCGCGGCACTGATGCAACTGCCAATCAACAACAGGGCAATCAGGGCAGCCACCAGCGCCAGTTGCCAGTTCTTGCTGTCCGTACCTGAATGGCTCACCACCGGGTCGCCCACGGCCGACATGCTGATGAAGTAAGCGCAGAGCAGGGTGCCTGCTGCCGTCATGCACAAGGCAAATTTGGTCAGTTGATGCAGCAAGCCGCTACGTGAACGCCAGATCGTGATGCGAGTGAAAACGTTCACGATCACCAGGGCCGCGAGCAGGGATATCACTAAGGAGCCAATGGCTATTGCGAGGCTGTAGCGAGATTCAAGAGGGGACGACTCCAATGCCAGCAGGCAGATGGTGTACATGGCCCATATGCCGGTCGCCAGGCAACCGACACTGATCCAGCGCCAAAGGGTCTTGGCAGCGGTTTTTTCTGCATGGGCGCAGCGGTCGAGCAGATCCAGCGTGGCCAGGCAGGCAGTACAGGCGACCAGCCAGGCGACGAATACCAGATAGGGGCTATAGCCGCCGATTAACAGCAGTTGCGCGTTTTCTGAAGGCTCAACCACAAGTTGCAACCCTAGCCTTTCCATTGCACGCCTCGGCAATCCTGATGTGCTAGTCGAAAGTTGCTAGCTTGGGATCGAGTATAGAGGCTGGATAGAGCGAGGCAGGTGTGATGGCAAAATGATAGCGATCATTTTGTTATTAGGGCGGGGGTTTATAGTCAGTTACGTCAGATCGGAACTGTCAAAGATGTGGGAGCGGGCTTGCTCGCGATAGGATCAACGCGGTGATTCAGTTTCACCACATTGATCCTATCGCGAGCAAGCCCGCTCCCACAGGTCTTGGGTTTTTAACCCGCTACCAGCACGCGAATGGCTTCAAGGCGCAGGGCTGCTTTTTCGAGCATGGCCAGGCTTTGTTCGCGTTGCTTGCGCAAGGCAACCAGCTCGCTGTCCCGAACGCTAGGGTTGACCGCTTGCAGGGCAGTCAAACGTGCCAGTTCTTCTTCGGTATCGGCTGCCAGGCGGCGTTGCGCTTCGGCCACGCGCTCTGCGTGACGGGGGGCGATCTTGGCTTCACCGGCGTTGATCTTCGGCGTCAGCTGGTCGCGCTGGGCCTGGACGAACTTGTTGGCGCTGGCACGGGGCACGCTTTCCAGTTGCTCGTTGAGCGTGTCGAACGCCACGCGTGACGACAGGTCATTGCCGTTGGCGTCGAGCAGGCAGCGCAGGGCCGCGGGGGGCAGGTAGCGACCCAATTGCAGGGAGCGCGGGGCAACCACTTCGCTGACGTAAATCAGCTCCAGCAGCACGGTGCCAGGCTTGAGGGCCTTGTTCTTGATCAGGGCGACGGCGGTGTTGCCCATCGAGCCTGACAGTACGAGGTCCATGCCGCCTTGCACCATCGGGTGTTCCCAGGTGATGAATTGCATGTCTTCGCGCGACAGTGCCTGGTTGCGATCGTAGGTGATGGTGACACCTTCGTCGTCGCCCAGCGGGAAGCTGGCGTCGAGCATTTTTTCGCTTGGCTTGAGGATCAGCGCGTTCTCGGAATGGTCTTCGCTGTCGATGCCAAAGGCGTTGAACAGGGTTTCCATGTAGATCGGCAGGGTGAACTGGTCGTCTTGTTCAAGAATCGCTTCAACCAGGGCTTCGCCTTCACCCGAGCCGCCGGAGTTAAGCTCAAGCAAGCGGTCACGGCCAGTGTGCAGCTCCTGTTCGAGACGCTCGCGTTCAAGGCGTGCTTCGTCGATCAGCGCTTGCCACTCGTGATCGTCCGCAGCTTCAAGCAACGGCAGCAGGCGTGGGCCGAACTGGTGTTGCAGGGCGTTGCCGGTCGGGCAGGTATTGAGGAAGGCATTCAGCGCTTCGTGGTACCACTGGAACAGGCGCTGTTGCGGGCTGGTTTCAAGGTACGGCACGTGCAGTTCGATAATGTGCTTCTGACCGATACGGTCCAGACGGCCGATACGCTGCTCCAGCAAGTCCGGGTGGGACGGCAGGTCGAACAGCACCAGATGGTGGGCGAACTGGAAGTTGCGACCTTCACTGCCGATTTCGGAACAGATCAGTACTTGAGCGCCGAACTCTTCATCTGCGAAGTAGGCTGCAGCGCGGTCGCGCTCAAGAATGTTCATGCCTTCGTGGAAGACCGTTGCAGGAATGCCGGAACGAACGCGCAGGGCGTCTTCCAGATCCATTGCGGTTTCGGCGTGGGCGCAAATGACCAGCACTTTGGTGCGCTTGAGCATTTTCAGGGTGTCGGTCAGCCACTCGACCCGAGGATCAAAGCGCCACCAGCGCTCTTCATCGCTGGCGTCAGGCTGGGACTGGAAGCTGACTTCCGGGTACAGCTCGGCGTGTTCGCCCAGCGGCAGCTCCAGGTATTCGGCCGGGCACGGCAGCGGGTAAGCGTGCAGTTTGCGCTCCGGGAAGCCCTGGATGGCAGCGCGGGTGTTACGGAACAGGACGCGGCCGGTGCCGTGGCGGTCAAGCAGCTCGCGCACCAGGCGGGCGCTGGCCTCTGCATCGCCATCATTGACGGCGGCCAGCAGGGTATCGCCTTCGGCACCAAGGAAGCCGTGGATGGTCTGGTGGGCTTCAGGTGACAGGCGGCCCTTATCCAGCAGCTCCTGTACGGCTTGAGCAACCGGGCGATAGTTTTCGCTCTCGGCGCGGAAAGCGGCCAGGTCGTGGAAGCGGTTAGGGTCCAGCAGGCGCAAGCGCGCAAAGTGGCTGTCCTGACCCAGTTGCTCTGGCGTTGCGGTAAGCAGCAGTACGCCCGGGATTACGCCGGCGAGCTGTTCAACCAGGCCGTACTCGGGGCTGACGTTGTCTTCATGCCACACCAAGTGGTGCGCTTCGTCGACCACCAGCAGATCCCAGTCGGCATCAAACAGCGCAGCCTGGGCCTTGGGATCGTCAACCAGCCATTCCAGGGCAATCAGCGCCAGTTGGCAGTCTTCAAACGGGTTGCTGGCATCGCTTTCGATAAAGCGTTCTTCATCGAACAGCGCTACTTCAAGGTTGAAGCGGCGACGCATTTCAACCAGCCATTGGTGCTGCAGGTTTTCCGGGACTACGATCAAGACGCGGTTGGCGCGGCCACTGAGCAGTTGGCGGTGAATCACCAGACCGGCTTCAATGGTTTTGCCCAGGCCCACTTCGTCAGCCAGCAAAACCCGTGGAGCGATGCGGTCAGCCACTTCGCGGGCAATGTGCAGTTGGTGTGCAATGGGTTGCGCACGTACGCCACCCAGGCCCCACAGCGGCGATTGCAGCTGACGGCTGGTGTGCTCAAGGGTGTGGTAGCGCAGCGAGAACCAGGACAGCGGGTCGATCTGGCCGGCGAACAAACGGTCGCTGGCCAGGCGGAACTGGATAAAGTTCGACAGTTGGGTTTCTGGCAGGGTGACGGCTTCGTTTTGCTCATTGAGGCCGTGGTAGACCATCAGGCCGTCAACGTCCTCGACTTCGCGCACGGTCATCTTCCAGCCTTCGAAGTGGATGATGGTGTCACCTGGCGAGAACCGAACACGCGTCAGCGGTGCGTTGCGCAGCGAATATTGGCGGGTTTCGCCAGTGGCCGGATAGAGCACGGTCAACAAGCGACCGTCCTGTGCCAGAACGGTGCCTAAACCTAGCTCTGCTTCGCTGTCACTAATCCAGCGTTGCCCCGGTTGATACTGCTGCGCCATGCTGCCTGACTCCCGCTTTGAAAAAGCCGAGTATATTAACGGATCAGTGGCCCCAGTCCAAAGGACTCTCATAAAAAGCTGCCCGGCACAAAAGAAGCCCCGGCAGTTATCGACGAACGGCTCACCTCGACGGGTTGTCGCCGACAGCCTGAAGACAGGAGAACAATCACCATGTTGCCGTCCATCTTGCCCCTTGGCGTTGTACCCGTGACCTCCGGACAGGACCCTGTACGTCCTCGCCCCGAGATTCCCCCCGTTGCACCTGCGCAAGCCAGTTCCAGTGAATGTGCAATTGACCTGAAGAACAGCGATGCCGATCAGACCACGCTGCTGTTGCGCGAGGAGCAACAACGTCAGCATGACAAGCGTCGTCGTGAAGCGCGTGAACAGGAAGGCGCGGCGCAAGAAAACGCTGATGACAGTGCGCCGGTAGCGCCCGTGATTGATGGCATGCAGCGTCAGGGGTTGTGGGTCGATATTAAGGTGTAGGAGGTTTTTTCTGGTCAGCGCTGAGCTTGCATCGCATTATTGGCGTACTGAAACACACTGACAGTGGTCTGATTTTTTATGAGCCAAGACACCAAACTGGTCGATCTGGGCGCCGAGCGCGCCAAGCGGGTCCACGACCTCAATGAAAAGCGCTTGAACGAAGTGCGCAATGCGTTCGAACAGGCAATGCCGTTGGCAAAAGCTGCGAAAAAGCCGAAGAAAAAACCGAAAAAGCGCTGAACTGCCCGTTTTCGATGATCTGAGTCAACCAAGCCCCTCAATTGACAGCTGGCCGTGGATCACTATTGATCCCGGTCAAGTTGTGCGCCTGCGCGAGTGGTTAATCTAGCTTCAACAGACAAGCAATCAGACTTGCGCAGGAGGCCGTCATGTTTCTCGATAATGTGGTTATCGCCGGAGTTCTTACCGTCGGCCTCATGGTTTTGTTTTTCGCAGGTCTGGGCATTTTTATCTGGAAAGACTCCCAGAAGCGCAAATAGCGCCGAGTCTTAACAGAGCATGAGCACGCAAGGCATTTTGGGCGACTTCGGTCGCCTATTTTTTTGCCTGTAAAAAGACCTTCTCCTGGAGGATGACTGTGGGAGCAGGCATAAAAAAAGGTACGGCCCGCAAGGGACGTACCTTTTTTGTTCGGCGCAGAATCAGGCGAGTGCTTTGGAAGCCAGCCAGAACAGCGTCGCAGACAGAGCGATGGTGGCCGGTAAGGTCAACACCCACGCCATCAGGATGGTCTTGATCGTGCCGCCTTGCAGGCCGCTTTTGTTGGCGACCATCGTGCCCGCCACACCCGACGACAGAATGTGTGTCGTCGATACAGGCAGGGCGAAGATGTTGGCCATACCGATGGCAAAGGCAGTGGTGATCTGAGCCGCCATGCCCTGGGCATAGGTCATGCCTTGCTTGCCGATCTTCTCGCCGATGGTTTTAACCACGCGTTTCCAGCCAACCATTGTGCCCAGGCCCAAGGCCAGTGCGACAGCCAGAATTACCCAGAACGGGGCGTATTCTGTGGTGGCGGTCAGGTCTTTACGCAGTTTTTCGAGGTCCGCTTTTTCGCGGGAATCAAGCGCTGGCAATTTGCTGACTTTTTTCGCGGTGTCATCCAGGCAAAGCAGGTAGCGGCGGATCTCGATACGTTTTTCAGCTGGAATCGAGTGGTAGTCCGCCACGCCTTTAAGCGAGGTCAACAGAGCAGCGATGGTCGGTTCGGTCTGCTGCGGGTTGCAGCTGAACTGATCCGGGAGGTCGCCTTTGACGCTTTTGCCCAGCGCCAGGAACTCGGCCAGCGAAGCGTTGTTACGCTCGTAGAACTGGCTCAGGTGCAAGGTGGCGTCGCGAGTACGCTCGATCTGGTAGGTGGTGCTGTTCAAGTCCAGAACGAAAGCGCTTGGCACGATGCCGATCAGAACCAGCATGATCAGGCCGATGCCTTTCTGGCCATCGTTGGAGCCGTGAACGAAGCTTACGGCCATGGCCGAGATCACCAGGACCAGGCGGTTCCAGAAGGGCGGGTGCTTTTTGTCGTCCAGCTTGCGGCGTTGTTCCGGGGTCTTGTGCATCTTGGATGCAGGACGCCACCACTTCAGGGCAATCAACACCAGGCCTGCAACCAGGAAACCGGCCATTGGCGAGAACACCAGCGAGGCGCCAATGTCGATCGCCTTCTGCCAGTTAACCCCTTCACTTACCGGAATGCCGCTGATCAGGGCATTGGCCAGGCCTACGCCCAGGATCGAACCGATCAGGGTGTGAGAGCTTGACGCCGGAATCCCGAAATACCAGGTCCCGAGGTTCCAGGTGATGGCCGCTGCAAGCAATGAGAACACCATGGCCAGGCCATGTCCGGTGTTTACATTGACCAGCAGCTCTACCGGCAGCAGGTGGACGATGGCATATGCCACGCCGACCCCGCCCAGCAGAACGCCGAGGAAGTTGAATACACCGGAAAAGAACACCGCCAGGTGAGGCGGCATGGCTTTGGTGTAGATGACTGTCGCAACCGCGTTCGCGGTGTCATGAAAGCCGTTGATGAACTCAAACGCGAGAACAAAGGCTAGGGCGAAGAAGAGGCTGATAAGAACCCAGGCGTCCAATCCGCTTAATAGATCGATCATGAAGGTTTTCTGACACGGTCATAAAGGGGGGCGGATTATGCCAGAAAACCCCGCTAATCAATGCACTAGCTGCCCGTTGGTAACATCTATAAATGAAAAAGCTCGTAAAGGTCTTCCGCAAATGAGCGTAGGAAACTTCCCTCAAACCACTGATACCAAAGGCTATAGGGGGGTTCGAGGGGCACGCTCATGCGCTTGCGCAGGTCTGATTCGGCTACATGAAATTTATCAAATCAGACGTGGTTGCAGGATCGGTTTGTGCTCTGGCATAGCCAACAGCCACATCCGCTCATGCAAATGGCGGGTGCGCAAGGGGCAATCTGGGGTTGCCTGTGCTGATTTTCAGGCGCAGGTCATGGCTCTTCTGCTTTGAGTTCTTTTTCAATTTTCTGGATTTCTTGGGAGAAAGCCTGGTCGAGCAGACTGGCACGTTTGCGCCAAGGTTTACGCCCGGGCTCTGACTGAGCGGCGTAGGTCGTCACTTCACCACCATAAACATCCTTGAAACGTTGTTCCTGACGCTCAAGTTCTGCGCGCAGTTCGTCTTTCGTCACTGTGTTACCTAATTGAGTTGAGATTAAACCTGGTGAATCACCGTGCCGGGAGGCTGATTCATATGACGAATGATAGACCATAAGGCAAGTGCCTATTAATAACGTCACGCTTAAATACACCACGCCATGCACTCGGCCACGTCATCAACTAAAACATGAACGCCGCCGTTGGTAAGTGTTCACCCCAAAGGGAAACAACACACGATGCACTTTACGGTTGAGCCGCGAGTACCTATTGAACTCAACGAGTTGGTTGGATCCAATCTTTCGCACAGGCTTGACCTTGTGCACTCAATCACTTCCTGCCCTCAAGGGCTGAGGAGTACCACTACTATCGCTGAATAACTTTACGCCCGTCAACTTCCAAGTGAGTGAGGTGTTATGAATTATCGAATACCTGCGTCGAGACACTCTATTAATATGGTGCCCGAGTAGTTGGCCCATCAAGTTATTTAACCCGGTGGCTGAACTTAACCTGAATACATATAAAACAGACGTTTTCTATCATTGATCCGACTGTTTAGCAGGGCGCTTGATTTCAATTAAAGGCGGGTGCAAGGATTACGGGCTAACTATGGGCTGTCGTCGGAACGGTCTTGAGGGTTGAGATTGCGATTATCGGCCAACGGTTCGATAATCGCCCGGCGTATCATAACTATAAATAGCTGAAGCTGGGGGTTGGGAATGAATGATCAACTGCGCAATGGTGTAGCCAGTATCGCGCCACCGATTGTGGCGTCACCGGCCAAGCGTATTCAGGCGTTTACCGGCGATCCTGACTTCATGTCGTCACTGGCCCGGGGCCTGGCGGTCGTGCAGGCGTTTCAGGAACGCAAGCGGCATCTGACCATTGCGCAGATCAGCCATCGCACTGAAATCCCGCGGGCCGCAGTGCGCCGCTGCCTGTACACCCTGATCAAGCTCGGTTATGCGACCACCGATGGCCGAACCTATTCCTTGTTGCCCAAAGTGCTGACCCTGGGTCATGCCTATCTGTCGTCGACGCCGCTGGCGGTAACGGCCCAACCGTATCTGGACCGCATGAGTGAGCAATTGCACGAGGCGTGCAACATGGCGACCCTCGAAGGCGATGACATCCTCTACATCGCCCGCTCGGCAACGACCCAGCGTCTGATCTCGGTAGATCTGTCGGTAGGTGGCCGTCTGCCTGCCTATTGCACCTCGATGGGACGCATCCTGCTGGCAGCGCTGGATGATGTGACGCTGCACGAATACCTGGCCCACGGTGAGTTCCAGGCTAAAACCAGCCGTACCCTGCACACACCCGAGGCCTTGCTTGAATGTTTGCAGCAAGTGCGGGAGCAAGGCTGGTGTGTGGTCGATCAAGAACTGGAGCAAGGCCTGCGCTCGATTGCCGTGCCGGTGTATGACGCTTCAGGGCAGGTTCTGGCAGCCTTGAACGTCAGCACCCACGCGGGTCGCGTTACCCGCACCGAGCTTGAACAGCGTTTTTTGCCGATCATGCTCAGCGCCAGCCGCGAGCTGAGTACCCAGCTGTTCAGTTGATGAAGCGGCTACTAAGCGTTCGATAAACGCACACTTAAGCGTTTATCGAATTGCGTGCTGGCAGTGCGCTGCTTAATGTCGCCTCAGCGCCCTGTTCGAAGTCCGCTGCGCGTTCTTCAGCACCTGGCCAAAATAATAATGAAGAGGCTACACGCCATGAGCACCCCCATCTGTCCGTCATTGACGCAGTCACTGCGCAGTCGCTCGAAAATTCGCTGATCCCCCGATAGTTTTTAGTGTGAGCCGCCAGCCTCTGGCCGGTTTTTGTTCGCCCTGGTTTTTACTCGGTATAAAAATAATGAATTCACCCCAGTCTTCCGTCGGCAACTGCCTTGATGTGCAGTCCTTCATCAATGCTCAACCCTTGTTACGCTACCAGTGGCGCGTCGTGATCCTGTGTTTTCTGATTGTTTTCCTAGATGGCCTGGACACCGCTGCAATGGGCTTTATTGCACCGGCGCTGTCTCAGGACTGGGGCATAGACCGCGCCAGCCTGGGGCCGGTCATGAGTGCCGCCCTGATCGGCATGGTGTTTGGTGCGTTGGGTTCGGGGCCGTTGGCGGACCGTTTTGGTCGCAAAGTGGTGTTGGTGGTCGCGGTACTGGTTTTTGGCGGGTTCAGCCTGGCGTCGGCCTACAGCACCAACGTGGATCAATTGCTGGTATTGCGGTTCTTGACCGGTTTGGGCCTGGGGGCCGGGATGCCCAATGCCACCACGTTGCTGTCGGAGTACACCCCTGAACGCCACAAGTCCTTGCTGGTGACCGGCATGTTCTGCGGCTTTAACCTGGGCATGGCCGCAGGCGGGTTTGTCTCGGCCAAGCTGATCCCTGTGTATGGCTGGCACAGCCTGCTGCTGATCGGCGGGGTGTTGCCGCTGATCCTGACCCTGGTTTTAATGGTGTGGCTGCCTGAGTCCGCGCGTTTTCTGGTCGTACGCAATCGCAGTATTGAGCTCGTGCGCAAAGCCTTGTCTCCGATCAACCCGGCAGTTGTGGCTCAAGCTGCAAGCTTCAGTGTGCCGGAGCAAAAGACCGTCAAGGCCCGCAACGTGTTTGCGGTGATTTTTTCCGGCACCTACAGCACGGGCACCTTGTTGCTGTGGCTCACCTATTTCATGGGGCTGGTGATTGTGTATCTGCTCACCAGCTGGCTACCGACGTTGATGCGTGACAGTGGCGCAAGCATGGAGCAGGCGGCATTCATTGGCGCACTGTTCCAGTTCGGCGGGGTACTGAGTGCGGTAGGAGTGGGTTGGGCGATGGACCGATTCAATCCGCACAAGGTGATCGGCATTTTCTACCTGCTGGCCGGGGTGTTTGCCTACGCTGTGGGCCAGAGCCTGGGCAACATCACGCTGCTCGCCACCCTGGTGCTGGTGGCCGGTATGTGTGTGAACGGTGCGCAATCGGCAATGCCTTCTTTGGCTGCGCGTTTCTACCCGACCCAAGGCCGCGCCACGGGGGTGTCCTGGATGCTTGGCATTGGCCGCTTCGGTGCCATTCTGGGGGCCTGGATGGGCGCGACGCTGCTGGGACTGGGCTGGAACTTCGAGCAAGTGCTGACCGCCCTGGTGATTCCAGCGGCCCTGGCAACGGCTGCGGTACTGATCAAGGGCATGGTCAGCCATGCGGACGCAACCTGATCGTTGTCGTGCTAACTATGTGTTCGATTAACGAACAGATAGTCGATTATCGGATTGTTTGGGCGAAAGCTGCGGCTTAATCTGCTGAACATCCGGTGTCGCGCTGGCGCACCTTCTACAACCGCAGTGGCTTACAAAAAACGGGAGCTACCCCAGATGGCAGAGATAATTTCCTTACACGACGCGGTGAAACAATTTGTGAGCGATGGCGACACCGTTGCCCTTGAAGGTTTCACCCACCTGATCCCGACTGCAGCGGGTCATGAAATCATCCGCCAGGGCAAGAAAGACCTGACCCTGGTGCGGATGACACCTGACCTGGTCTACGACCAGTTGATCGGCGCCGGTTGTGCACGAAAATTGATCTTTTCCTGGGGTGGTAATCCGGGCGTTGGTTCGCTGCACCGTCTGCGCGATGCCGTTGAAAAGCAGTGGCCGCAGCCGCTGGAAATCGAAGAGCACAGCCATGCCGACCTGGCCAACGCCTACGTGGCGGGTGCCTCGGGCCTGCCGTTCGCCGTGCTGCGCGCCTACGCCGGTTCTGATCTGCCCAAGGTCAACCCGCTGATCAAGACAGTGACTTGCCCGTTTACGGGTGAAGTCCTGGCCGCTGTGCCGGCGGTACGCCCGGACGTGACGGTGATTCATGCGCAAAAGGCTGACCGCAAAGGCAACGTGCTGCTGTGGGGCATTTTGGGTGTACAGAAAGAAGCGGCGTTGGCGGCCAAGCGCTGCATCGTCACGGTTGAAGAAATCGTTGATGACCTGCAAGCCCCGATGAACGCCTGTGTATTGCCAACCTGGGCACTTAGCGCTGTATGCCATGTACCGGGTGGCGCGCATCCTTCCTACGCTCACGGCTACACCGAGCGCGATAACCGTTTCTATCAGGCGTGGGACCCTATCGCCCGCGACCGCGAGACCTTTACGGCCTGGATCAACGAATACATCCACGGCACTGCGAATTTCAGCGAGTTCCAGGCCAAGCTGGCCCGCGCTTCGGAGGCAAAATAATGACTTACTCCACCAACGAAATGATGACCGTCGCCGCCGCTCGCCGCTTGAAAAACGGTTCTGTGTGTTTTGTCGGGATCGGCCTGCCTTCCAAGGCGGCCAACCTGGCACGCCTGACTTCATCGCCTGATGTGGTGCTGATCTACGAATCCGGCCCGATTGGTGCCAAACCGGATGTATTGCCGCTGTCGATTGGTGACGGTGAACTGGCTGAAACCGCCGACACGGTCGTATCCACCAGCGAAATCTTCCGTTACTGGCTGCAAGGCGGCCGGGTCGATGTGGGCTTTCTGGGCGCGGCCCAGGTCGACCGCTTCGGCAATATCAACACCACAGTGGTCGGCGACTATCACCAGCCAAAAGTGCGCTTGCCAGGTGCAGGTGGTGCGCCGGAAATCGCCGGGTCGGCGAAAAGCGTGCTGATTATCCTCAAGCAGTCGGCCCGTTCATTTGTCGACAAGCTGGACTTCATCACCTCGGTCGGTCATGGCGAAGGCGGCGACTCGCGCAAGCGTCTGGGCCTGCCAGGTGCCGGTCCTGTCGGGATCATCACTGACCTGTGCACCATGGAACCTGAAGAGCAGACCAACGAATTCGTGGTCACTGCGCTGCACCCGGGTGTGACCCGCGAGCAAGTCATCGCGGCCACCGGCTGGGCCATTCGCTTTGCCGATAACGTGCAGCAGACGGCGGCACCGACCGACGTGGAGCTGACGGCCTTGCGCGATCTGGAAGCACGCACTGCACTGGCCCACGGCCAGGCACCGGGAGAAGCGTGATGCGTGAAGTCTTTATCTGTGACGCGATTCGCACCCCTATTGGCCGTTTTGGCGGTGGCCTGGCAACGGTTCGTGCGGATGACCTGGCTGCAGCACCAATCAAGGCACTGATCGAGCGCAACCCTGGCGTGAAATGGGACGAAGTCGACGAAGTGTTTTTCGGCTGCGCCAACCAGGCCGGTGAAGACAATCGCAACGTGGCCCGCATGGCTGCGTTGCTGGCCGGGCTGGCGCCAACCATTCCCGGCGTGACGCTCAACCGCCTGTGTGCCTCGGGCATGGATGCCATCGGTACGGCGTTCCGCGCCATTGCCAGCGGTGAAATGGAGCTGGCGATTGCTGGAGGCGTTGAGTCCATGTCACGCGCGCCCTTTGTGATGGGCAAGGCCGATGCGGCGTTCTCGCGCAACATGAAGCTGGAAGACACGACCATCGGCTGGCGCTTTATCAACCCGCTGATGAAAGCCCAGTACGGTGTCGATCCGATGCCACAGACGGCGGACAACGTGGCCGACGAGTACAACATTTCCCGCGCCGACCAGGACGCTTTCGCCCTGCGCAGCCAGCAACGTACTGCGGCTGCCCAGGCTGCAGGTTACTTCGCCGAAGAAATCGTGCCGGTACGTATCGCCCATAAAAAGGGCGAAACCATCGTTGAGCATGATGAACATCCCCGTGCGGATACCAGCCTCGAAACACTGGGCAAACTCAAGCCGGTCAACGGCCCTGACAAGACCGTCACTGCGGGCAATGCCTCGGGGGTAAACGACGGTGCTGCGGCGCTGATTCTGGCGTCGGCCGAGGCGGTCAAGCGTCATGGCCTGACCGCTCGCGCCCGAGTCCTGGGCATGGCCAGCGCCGGTGTGGCGCCGCGTGTCATGGGCATCGGCCCGGTGCCTGCGGTACGCAAGCTGGTTGAGCGCCTGGGTCTGGCGGTCAGCGATTTTGATGTGATCGAACTCAACGAAGCGTTCGCCAGCCAAGGCCTGGCCGTATTGCGGGAATTGGGCCTGGCTGACGACGCGCCGCAGGTTAACCCCAACGGCGGGGCAATTGCCCTGGGCCACCCGCTGGGCATGAGCGGGGCACGAATTGTGATGACCGCCCTGCATCAGTTGGAAAAAACCGGCGGCAAGAAAGGCCTGGCCACCATGTGCGTGGGTGTTGGGCAAGGTCTGGCATTGGCGATAGAACGGGTCTGATAGCGCTGGAGTCAAAGCCGGACGACTGCAGCCTCAGTCGTTCGGCTTATTGCGGTTGCGGCGCTATATGTTGCAAGGTGTGTCTGATTGCAACTAAAACCTGATGAGTAAATAAACATGACAACAGAAACTCACTACACAGGAGAGGAACGTAAAAAAAGGATCTTTGCGATTGTCGGTGCGTCTTCCGGCAACCTTGTCGAATGGTTCGACTTTTACGTTTACGCCTTCTGCGCGATTTACTTTGCGCCTGCTTTTTTCCCTTCAGATGACCCCACGGTGCAGTTGCTCAACACCGCCGGTGTGTTTGCGGCCGGTTTTCTGATGCGCCCCATCGGTGGCTGGCTGTTTGGCCGGGTCGCCGACAAGCACGGGCGAAAGAATTCAATGATGATCTCGGTGCTGATGATGTGCGCCGGCTCGCTGGTGATTGCCTGTTTGCCTACCTACGCTTCGATCGGGGCCTGGGCACCGGCCCTGCTGTTGATGGCGCGACTGTTTCAGGGGCTGTCGGTGGGGGGCGAGTACGGGACCACGGCGACTTATATGAGTGAAGTGGCGCTCAAGGGCCAGCGTGGCTTCTTTGCCTCTTTTCAGTATGTAACGCTGATCGGCGGCCAGTTGCTGGCTGTACTGGTCGTGGTGATTCTTCAACAGTTCCTGTCAGAAGATGAGCTGCGGGCCTGGGGCTGGCGTGTACCGTTTGTAATCGGTGCCATTGCAGCGCTGATTTCGTTGATGCTGCGTCGCACCCTTAAAGAAACCACCAGCGCCGAAACCCGTCAGGACAAGGATGCTGGCAGTGTGAGGGCGTTGTTCCGCGACCATAAAGCGGCGTTTATTACCGTGCTGGGTTACACCGCCGGCGGCTCGCTGATTTTCTACACCTTTACTACCTATATGCAGAAGTACCTGGTGAACACGGCTGGCATGCATGCCAAAACCGCCAGTTACATCATGACCGGCGCGCTCTTTCTTTATATGTGCATGCAGCCGCTGTTCGGCATGCTGGCGGACAAGATCGGTCGACGTAACAACATGCTCTGGTTTGGTGCGTTGGGTACGCTGTGTACGGTACCGATCCTGCTGACCCTGAAAACCATCAGCAGCCCGTTTCTGGCCTTTGTGCTGATTACGTTGGCGCTGGCGATTGTCAGCTTCTACACCTCGATCAGCGGCCTGGTCAAAGCCGAGATGTTCCCGCCGCAGGTGCGTGCGTTGGGCGTGGGGCTGGCGTATGCGGTGGCCAACGCGATCTTTGGTGGATCGGCGGAATATGTGGCGTTGGGGCTCAAGTCGATGGGCATGGAAAACAGCTTCTACTGGTATGTGACGGTCATGATGGCCATTGCTTTCCTGTTCAGCTTCCGCTTGCCCAAGCAGCCCAAGTACCTGCACCACGATCTGTGATGTACCCGCGCGCGCCATCGGTGGCGCGCGCTTTCTAAGGAAGGTTTATGAGTCATCAGCTTTTCGATGCGTACTTTACGGCCAAGGCCATGGGCGAGGTCTTTAGCGACCAAGGCCGGGTCCAGGCCATGCTCGACGTCGAAGCGGCCCTGGCCCGGGCGCAGGCCGGGGTCGGGGTGATTCCTCACGCTGCGCTCGCGCCGATTACAGCGGCGTGTCGCGCTGAACTCTACGACTTCGAGGCCCTGGGCCTGGCGATCGTCAGTGCCGGGAATTCGGCGATCCCCCTGGTCAAAGCCCTGGGGAAACAGATTGCCAGTACCGCGCCCGAGGCCGAGCGTTATGTGCACTTGGGCGCCACCAGCCAGGATGTGATGGACAGCGGCCTGGTGCTGCAATTGCGGGCGGCTCTGGGGCTGATCGAGCGCGACTTGACGCAATTGGCGGATATCCTCGCCGAGCAGGCTCAGCGGTATGTCGCTACGCCTTTGGCAGGGCGTACATGGCTGCAGCAGGCCACGCCGGTCACACTGGGGATGAAGATCGCCAGTTGGTTGGGCGCCGTTACCCGCAACCGCCAACGCCTTGATGAGCTGAAACCGCGTTTGCTGTGTCTGCAATTTGGTGGCGCCTCGGGCACCCTGGCGGCCCTGGGCGATCAGGGGATGCCGGTGGCACAGGCGCTGGCCAACGAGTTGGGGCTCAACCTGCCTGAGCAACCCTGGCATACCCAGCGTGATCGTCTGGTGGAGTTCGGTGCGGTTCTAGGCTTGATCGCCGGTGGTCTTGGCAAGATAGGCCGGGATATCAGCCTGCTGATGCAAACCGAGGCCGCTGAAGTGTTTGAGCCGTCGGCGCCGGGCAAGGGTGGTTCTTCAACCATGCCCCACAAGCGCAACCCCGTGGGCTCAGCGGTGTTGATCAGTGCCGCGACACGGGTGCCGGGGCTGCTCAGTATCCTGTACAGCGCCATGCCCCAGGAGCACGAACGCAGCCTGGGCCTGTGGCATGCCGAGTGGGAAACCCTGCCTGAAATTTGCTGCGTGGTGTCCGGTGCGCTGGTACAGGCCTTGAACATTGCCCAAGGACTGGAAGTGGACCGCGAGCGCATGGCGCGCAATCTTGACCTGACCCACGGGCTGGTGCTGGCCGAAGCGGTGAGCATCGTGCTGGCCCAGAGGGTAGGGCGCGAAACGGCGCACCATCTGCTGGAGCAGTGTTGCAAGCGTGCAGTGGCCCAACAGCGTCACTTGCGAGCGGTATTGGGTGATGAGCCGCTAATCACCGCACACCTGAGTGCAGACGAACTGGATCGCTTGCTCGATCCGGCCCATTACCTTGGCCAGGCGACGACGTGGGTCGAGCGTGCGCGGGCTGAACATTTTGCGTTGGTCCTCTAAAGGAGAAGCTCGTGGGACGTGTACAACTCGCTGAAGGTGAACTCAACTACCGGCTGGACGGTCCGCAAGGCGCGCCGGTGCTGGTGTTGTCCAACTCCCTGGGGACTGATCTGGGGATGTGGGATACGCAGATTCCGGCATTCGCCGAGCATTTCCAGGTAGTGCGTTACGACACCCGTGGTCATGGCCAGTCTCTGGTGACCGAGGGCCCTTACAGTATCGAGCAACTGGGCGGCGACGTTCTGGAACTGCTGGATGCACTGCATATCGAACGGGCGCACTTTTGCGGGCTGTCGATGGGGGGGTTGATTGGCCAATGGCTGGGGATCAATGCCGGTAATCGTTTGCACAAGCTGGTGGTGTGCAACACCGCTGCCAAAATTGGCGAGCCTTCGGTATGGAACCCGCGAATCGAAATGGTCTTGCGAGACGGCGCACAGGCGATGGCCGGGCTGCGTGACGCCTCGATTGCACGCTGGTTTACCCCTGATTTTGCCCAGGCCAATCCCGGGCAGGCCAAGCGTATAACCGACATGCTCGCCGCGACCTCGCCACAGGGTTACGCCGCCAACTGTGCCGCTGTGCGCGATGCAGACTTTCGCGATCAACTGGGTGCCATAGAGGTGCCCATGCTGGTGATTGCGGGCACTGAAGATGCGGTCACGCCGCCTGCGGGCAGCCATTTCATTCAGGAACAGGTGCGAGGCGCGCAGTACGCCGAATTTTATGCCGCGCACCTGTCCAACGTGCAGGCGGGCGATGCGTTCAGCCAGCGCGTGCTGCAATTTTTGTCAGCGGTCTGAGGAGCTTTTTGTGGACGAGAAACAACGTTACGACGAAGGCATGCAAGTACGCCGGGCAGTGTTGGGTGATGCCCATGTCGATCGCAGCCTCAACGCCCTGACCGAGTTCAACAGCGAGTTCCAGGAAATGATCACCCGCCATGCCTGGGGTGACATCTGGACCCGCCCGGGTTTGCCGCGCCATACCCGCAGCCTGATCACCATCGCGATGCTGATCGGCATGAACCGCAATGAAGAGCTGAAACTGCATTTGCGTGCTGCGGCCAACAATGGCGTGAGCCGTGCCGAGATCAAGGAAGTGATCATGCAGAGCGCCATCTACTGCGGCATTCCGGCGGCCAATGCGACGTTCCACCTGGCCGAGTCGGTGTGGGATGAATTGGGGGTCGAGTCGCGGGTGTAATCGATACAGGGGGAGCGGGCTTGCTAGCGTTGCAGGCTTCACGGTTTGCCAGGCGAACCGAGGTGATGCCATCGCGAGCAAGCCCGCTCCCACAGGGACATAAACAACAAACCCGCCTATTGGCGGGTTTGTTGTTTAACCGTTACGCATCAAGCCTTCGGTGGCTGATCCGAAACAGGGCGGTCTTGCCCGGTCTGTTCGAACCAGCCGCCACCCAATGCCTTGTACAGCGTGACTTCACTGGTCAGCTGCGAAAGACGATCGGTGATCAGTGATTGCTGGGCGCTGAACAACGAGCGCTGGGCATCAAGGAACGTCAGGTTGCTGTCGATCCCAATCCGATAACGACGTTCGGCTAACCGGTAGTAATCCTGGTTGGCGTTGACGAAATCGGTTTGTGCCTGCAACTGCTGGTTGTAGGTCTGACGCGCAGCCAGGCCGTCAGAGACTTCCTGGAAGGCGGTCTGGATCGTTTTCTCATACTGAGAAACGGTGATTTCCTTCTGGATCTTCGAGTAGTCCAGGCTGGCGCGCAAAGCCCCTGCGTTAAAGATCGGCAGGTTGATCTGCGGCGAAAACAGCCAGGTGCCCGAACCACCCTTGAACAGCCCCGACAGGTCAGGGCTCAAGGTCCCGGCATTGGCCGTGAGGCTGATGCTGGGGAAGAACGCAGCCCGTGCCGCGCCGATGTTGGCGTTGGCCGCCAACAGCTTGTGCTCGGCTTCGAGGATGTCCGGACGACGCTGCAGCAAGTCTGATGGCAAGCCAGCAGGTACTTCGCTCAACAGGTCGGCTGCCAGCGGCTTGGCGGCCGGCAGGTTGTCCGGGATGGTGGTGCCAAGCAGCAGTGCCAGGCTGTTCTGATCCTGAGCCACCTGACGGGTGTACCTGGCCAGCTGGACCTTGGCGTTTTCCACCGAGGTACGGGACTGGCTCACATCCAGCGCCGAGGCCACACCCACTTCATTGCTGCGCAAGGTGAGCTTGTAGCTCTCATCGAACGTCTTGAGCGTGTCTTCGGTCAGTTTCAGCAGCTCTTTGTCAGCCTGCCAGGTCAGGTAGGCATTGGCGACACTGGCGACCAGACTGATCTGGGTGCTGCGTCGGGCTTCTTCGGTTGCAAAGTAGTTCTGCAGAGCCTGATCGCTCAGGCTGCGAACCCGTCCGAACAAGTCCAGCTCATATGCGCTGACCCCAAGGGTCGCCGAATAACTGCTGGTGATCCCCGATTCGCCGGTTTGCGACATGCGCGCCGGAGTGCGCTGGCGGCTGCCGCTGGCAGTGGCCGAGACGGCCGGGAACAGATCGGCACGTTGAATGCGGTACTGCGCGGCATAGGCGTCAATGTTCAGCGCCGCGACCCGCAGGTCGCGGTTGTTCACCAGCGCGGTTTGAATCAGTTGCTGCAGTGCCGGGTCATGGAAAAACTGACGCCAGCCTTGTTCTGCAGCGGCCTTGTTGGCCGCCTCGGTTGGCGAGTAGGCCGGGCCTTGCGGGTATTGCGCCGCTACCGGCGCTTCAGGGCGCTGGTAGTCGGGGATCAGCGAGCAGCCGCCCAGCGTGAACGCTGCGACAGCTACTGCGAGAAGCGACTTGCTCATTGGCCAGCCTCTTGGTTTGGAGTTTTAGTCAGATCCACTTTCGTCTTCGACTCTTTTTTGCTGCCAATGGACGATACGGCCACAAAGAACAGCGGTACCCAGAACACGGCCAGTACGGTAGCGGTGATCATGCCACCGATAACACCGGTACCAATAGCGTGCTGGCTGCCCGAACCTGCGCCCGTGGAAATGGCCAGGGGGATCACACCCAGTACAAACGCCAGCGAGGTCATGATGATCGGCCGCAGACGCATGCGGCACGCTTCGATCGCAGCCTCCGTCAATGTTCGTCCTTGTTCATGCAGTTCCTTGGCAAACTCGACGATCAGAATGGCGTTTTTCGATGCCAGACCGATGGTCGTGAGCAAGCCCACCTGGAAGTACACGTCGTTGGACAACCCTCGCAGGCTGGTCGCCATCAGTGCCCCGATAATCCCCAGAGGCACAACGAGCATGACTGCAATCGGGATCGACCAGCTTTCGTACAGTGCGGCAAGGCACAAGAACACCATCAGCAAGGAGATTGCGTACAGGGCAGGTGCTTGCGAACCTGACAGACGTTCCTCAAATGACAGCCCCGTCCAGGAAATACCAACACCTGGCGGCAGTTTTTTCGCCAGGGCTTCGACTTCGGCCATGGCTTGACCGCTGCTGTAGCCAGGAGCCGGAGAACCGAGGATTTCCATCGCTTCTACGCCGTTATAGCGCGACAGCTTCGGAGGGCCGTAGATCCATTTGCCTTTGGCGAATGCCGAGAACGGCACCATGGTCCCTTCACTGTTACGCACGAACCACTTCTTCAGGTCTTCCGGGTTCATCCGCGAGTCCGCTGCACCTTGCAGGAACACCTTCTTCACACGGCCGTGGTCGATGAAGTCGTTGACGTAGCTGGCACCCAGGCCGATCGAGAGCGTGTTGTTGATGTCACTCAGCTCGACGCCCAGGGCGCGTGCGGCTTCATCGTCGATTTCCAGTTGGTACTGCGGCTCATCGTTCAAGCCGTTTGGACGTACGCCTGCCAGGATCTTGCTTTGTGCAGCCATCCCCAGGAACTGGTTACGGGCGGCCATCAGCTTCTCGTGACCGATACCGGAGCGGTCCTGCAGGTAAACGTCAAAACCGGTGGCGTTACCCAATTCCATAACAGCCGGCGGAGCAAAGGCGAACACCATTGCGTCGCGGAAGGTAGAGAAGTGCGCCTGAGCACGGGCAGCCAGTGCAAACACGCTGTTGTCCGCATCTCGCTCGCCCCAGGGCTTGAGCATGATGAACGCAAGGCCCGAGCTTTGACCGCGACCGGCGAAGTTGAAGCCGTTTACGGTGAACACGGAAGACACCGCTCCCGACTCGTCTTTCAACAGGTACTCACGCATCCTGTCGATCACATCCTGAGTGCGTTCTGCCGTGGTGCCCGCGGGGGTTTGTACCTGTGCAAACAGTACGCCCTGGTCTTCTTCCGGAAGGAATGAAGTAGGAATACGGGTAAACAGGAACACCATGCCGACCACGATCAGTACGTAAGCCAGCAGGTACGGAGCCTTGTGGCGCAGGATGCTGCCTACACCTTTCTCGTAGCGTTTGACGCCACTGTCGAAAGTGCGGTTGAACCAGCCGAAGAATCCGCGCTTGTTCTCACCGTGATCACCCTTCTGGATAGGCTTGAGCATGGTGGCGCACAGCGCCGGGGTGAAGATCAATGCAACCAGCACCGACAGGCCCATCGCCGAAACGATCGTGATCGAGAACTGTCTGTAAATCACACCGGTGGAGCCGCTGAAGAAGGCCATTGGCAGCAGTACCGCCGACAGCACCAGAGCGATACCCACCAGGGCACCCTGGATTTGCTCCATGGATTTCTTGGTGGCTTCCTTGGGCGGCAGGCCTTCTTCGGCCATTACCCGCTCGACGTTTTCCACCACCACAATCGCATCGTCCACCAGCAAGCCGATGGCCAGGACCATGCCGAACATGGTCAGGGTGTTGATGCTGAAACCTGCAGCGGCCAGGATGCCGAACGTACCGAGCAATACAACGGGCACCGTCATCGTGGTGATGATGGTGGCGCGGAAGTTTTGCAGGAACAGGAACATCACCAGGAACACCAGTACGACGGCTTCAACCAGGGTTTCAACAACGCCCTTGATCGATGCGGAGACCACTGGAGTGGTGTCATACGGGTAAACGACTTTCATGCCTTGCGGAAAGAACGGTTCCAGGTCTTCGATGGTCTTGTGCAGTGCTTTTGCGGTGTCCAGAGCGTTGGAACCCGGTGCCAGCTTGATCGCCAGGCCCGAAGACGGCTTGCCGTTGAACTGTGCGCTGATGCTGTAGTTCTCACCACCCAGCCCAACCTCGGCCACATCGCTCAGGCGAACCTGGGAGCCGTCGGAGTTGACCTTGAGCAGGATCTTTTTGAACTGCTCGGCGGTTTGCAGGCGGGTTTTACCGATGATGGTTGCGTTCAGCTCCTGACCTTTGACGGCAGGCAGGCCGCCCAGTTGTCCGGAGGACACCTGTACGTTCTGCGCGCTGATGGCGGATTTAACGTCCACCGGGGTCAGGTTGTATTTGTTCAGCTTGGCCGGGTCGAGCCAGATACGCATGGCGTACTGGGCACCGAACACCTGGAAGTCGCCCACACCTTCGGTACGGGAAATCGGGTCCTGCATGTTGGAGACGATGTAGTTCGACAAGTCGTCCTTGTTCATGCTGCCGTCTTCGGACACCACGCCGATGACCATCAGGAAGTTTTTAACCGCCTTGGTCACACGGATACCTTGCTGCTGAACCTCTTGAGGCAGCAGTGGGGTCGCCAGGTTGAGCTTGTTCTGTACTTGAACCTGAGCGGTGTCAGGGTCTGTACCTTGCTCGAAGGTGGCGGTGATGCTCATGCTGCCGTCGGAGTTGCTTTCAGACGACACATATCGCAGGTGGTCAATACCGTTGAGCTGTTGCTCGATCACCTGAACCACGGTGTCCTGCACGGTTTGCGCCGAAGCGCCCGGGTAGGTCACGGAGATCGAGATGGCCGGTGGCGCAATGCTCGGGTATTGGTTGATCGGCAGTTTGAGGATCGATAGAGCCCCGACCAGCATGATCACCAGGGCAATTACCCAGGCGAAAATCGGACGGTCGATAAAAAATTTCGACATGGTTTACTCCCCTTTACTGCCTGCAGCTTTTTCTGTTGCCGGGGCAGATGCCGGGGTTTCGCCTTGTGGCTTGTCCATGATCTTGACTTCAATGCCAGGCTTGATGAACTGCAGGCCGTCGGTAATCAAACGGTCGCCCGGGTTCAGGCCTTTCTCAACCAGCCAGTCGCTGCCGACCGTGCGTGAAGCTTGCAGTACACGCATTTCAACCTTGTTGTCGGGACCCACGATCAAAGCCGTTGGTTGGCCCTTGAGGTTGTGGGTCACGCCGATCTGAGGCGCCAGGATCGCATTGCTGTCGATGCCTGCTTCCAGTTGCGCGTGGACAAACATGCCCGGCAGCAGGGTTTCGTCAGGGTTCGGGAACACGGCGCGCAAGGTCACGGAGCCAGTGGCTTCATCGACCGAGACTTCGGAGAACTCAAGGCGACCTTCTTGCGGATACTCGCTGCCATCTGGAAGGGTCAGCTTGACCTTGGCGGCGTTGTCACCGGCTTTCTTCAGGCGGCCGCTGGCCAGATCGCGGCGCAGTTCGAGCATCTCGACCGAGGACTGCGTGACGTCGACGTAGATCGGGTCCAGTTGGGTGATCACGGCCAATGCGTTTGCCTGGCCACTGGTCACCAGTGCGCCTTCAGTGAACAACGAGCGACCAATACGACCGGTCAGCGGAGCCAGAACCTTGGTGTAACGCAGATTGACCTGGGCCGTGTTCAGCGCGGCCTCGGCTTCGAGGCGTGCAGCTTGGGCGTTGTCGTATTCCTGGCGGCTGACGGCTTGCTCGGCGACCAATTGCTTGTAGCGATCAGCCAGGGATTTGGCCGATTGCAGCGTGGCGCGGGCGCTCAGTACGGCGCTTTCATAGATCGCTGGATCGATTTGATACAGCTGCTGGCCGATTTTTACGTCGCTGCCTTCTTTAAAGAGGCGCTTGAGGATGATGCCATTTACCTGGGGCCGAACTTCTGCCGAGCGATAAGACGCGGTGCGGCCTGGCAGGTCGGTGGTCAAGGTAAAAGGCTGGGTTTTCAGCGTGACGACGCCGACCTGAGGGATTTGCGGGGCAGGTGCTGCCTCTTCCTTTTTGCATCCGCTGAGCAGCGAAGCTAGGGCGATGGCAGCAACCAGAGCGGTAACAGCTGGCTTGAATTGCATGAAAATCCTCGGGTCAGGCACGCGAAAGCGCACAAGAATAGTGGAAGGGTAAAGAAAGCTGTTCCGGGTGGATAAGTAGCTTGCTAAGGAATATACTTACATTCATGTCTGTTTGTAAATAGCGGGACACTGTCTCGCCAGGCATTACAGGGCCACTTTTCAAGCCTGAAGTAGACCGGGATAAGGCAAAACAAACGCCACCCGATGTTGGTCCGGACGAGTGATCGCAGCGGCCCGGATCCTCCTGATTGAGGTTGTAATTGCCATGGTGCGTCGTACCAAAGAAGAAGCGCTTGAAACCCGGAGCAAAATCCTCGAAGCGGCCGAGCAGGCCTTTTATGAGCGAGGTGTTGCACGCACGACGCTGGCAGATATTGCCGCGCTGGCGGGCGTCACCCGTGGTGCAATTTACTGGCACTTCAGCAACAAGGCCGAGCTGGTCCAGGCCATGCTCGACAGCCTGCATGAGCCGTTGGATGAAATGGCCAAAGCCAGTGAAAGCGAGAACGAAGTTGATCCGCTTGGCTGCATGCGCCAACTGTTGATTCATTTGTTTCGCCAAGTTGCCACTGATCCGAAAACCCGGCGTATCAATGAAATTTTGTTTCATAAGTGCGAATTCACTGACGAAATGTGTGATTTACGAGCTCAGCGTCAGGTAGCGATGGTCGATTGCAACAGCAGGATTGAGCTTGCCCTGAACAATGCCATTCACCGTCAACAACTCCCTGAAGATCTGGATGCGCGCCGTGCTGCTATCTGTTTGCATGCCTATGTCGACGGAATTCTCGGACAATGGCTGCTGGTTCCCAACAGTTTCGATCTTTACAACGAAGCTGAATCCTGGGTCGACACCGGGCTGGATATGTTGCGTTTAAGCCCGACACTGCGAATCTGCGGCGATATCCGAAAGGGAGTCTAGTAGGCTCAAGCCATATGGCGAGTGAAGTTTTCCCCCTCTGGGCCATTTGATGGCAGCAGGCAGTTATATACGTCTAGCTCGCGGGTTTAAAGTTAGCGAGCTACGTATTTTGTAGTTAAATTGTTATCGCTTGGTTAAACCTCCTACGGCCACGGGCGAATGACCCTAAGCCAAAGCGGTTGAGTGGAGGCTGAACGGCGACATCCTTTCTGGTTATTTCTTTCAATCAACCCTTCCTGCGTCGGCTGCCCTACACTTGAACGACGCTTTGGCTGCACGCCAGAGCAGCCAGAATCGGGGAGCGGGCGACTGCCAACGTGTTTGTCCTCTCTCGACTAAAGCAAACAGACCGCGATGGAGTGGTGTGTCGTGGGGAATTCGAGGAATAACAATAGTGAACAAGATTTACTCGAGTGCTGAATCCGCTTTGCAGGGGCTGGTCGAAGACGGCATGACCCTGGCAGTGGGCGGTTTTGGATTGTGCGGGATTCCAGAGGCGCTGATTGCGGCCTTGCGTGACACCGGCAAGCGCGAGCTGACGGTCATCAGTAACAACGCCGGGGTCGACGGTTTCGGGTTGGGGCAACTGCTGACGACGCGCCAGATCCGCAAAATGATTTCTTCCTATGTGGGGGAGAACAAAGAGTTCGAACGCCAGTACCTGGCCGGCGAGCTTGAGCTGGAGTTCACCCCTCAGGGCACCCTCGCGGAAAAACTGCGGGCGGGCGGGGCGGGTATCCCGGCTTTTTTCACCAAGACCGGTTACGGCACGCTGGTGGCTGAAGGCAAGGAAACCCGTGAGTTCGATGGCGAGTGGTACGTCATGGAGCGTTCGTTGCGCGCCGATGTAGCCTTGGTCAAGGCCTGGAAAGCCGACAAGTCCGGCAATCTGCTGTTCAACAAAACTGCACGTAACTTCAACCCGTTGGCAGCAATGGCGGCCAAGGTGTGTGTGGTGGAAGTGGAAGAAATCGTTGAAATCGGCGAGATCGAGCCTGATCAAGTTCATTTGCCCGGGATTTACGTGCAGCGGCTGGTGCTCAACGCTACTCCGGAAAAACGTATCGAACATCGCACTGTGCGGAGCGCCTGATCATGGCCTGGACTCGTGAAGAAATGGCGCAGCGCGCCTCCCAAGAACTGCAGGACGGCTTTTACGTCAATCTCGGTATCGGCTTGCCTACGCTGGTGGCCAACTACATTCCCGAGGGGATGGACGTGTGGTTGCAAAGTGAGAACGGTCTGCTGGGCATAGGCCCGTTCCCCGCCGACGATGAAGTCGATGCCGACCTGATCAACGCGGGCAAGCAAACCATTACGACCTTGCCGGGCAGCAGCTTTTTCAACAGCGCTGATTCGTTCGCAATGATTCGCGGCGGCCATATCAATCTGTCGATTCTGGGGGCGATGCAAGTCTCCGAGAAAGGCGACCTGGCCAACTGGATGATCCCCGGGAAGATGGTCAAGGGCATGGGCGGTGCTATGGATCTGGTGGCCGGAGTCAAGCGGGTGGTGGTGCTGATGGAGCACACGGCCAAGGGCGGCACCCATAAACTGCTCAAGCAATGCGACTTGCCGTTGACTGGCGTGGGCGTGGTTGACCGGATCATTACCGATTTGGCCGTGCTGGATGTGACCGGGCAGGGGCTCAAGCTGGTCGAGCTGGCAGCGGGCGTCAGTCTTGAAGAGCTGAAAGCGGCCACCGGCTGCGAAATCAACGCTTGAGTCTGTGGGAGCAGGCTTGCTCGCGATGCCCGCGCCGCGGTTTAACTGCCAAACCGCAGTGATGCCATCGCGAGCAAGCCCGCTCCCACAGAAAATTGATGCTGCAAAACGCAAAAAGCCCCTCGCGGGGCTTTTTACTCAAGCGTGAATCAGCGTTCCAGGTCGGCGATCTTGCCTGGGGTGCCATCCCACTCGGCCGCGTCCGGCAGAGGGTCTTTGCGTTCAGTGATGTTGGGCCAGATTTCAGCCAGCTCGACATTCAACTGAATAAAATTCTCCATGCCAGCAGGCACTTCATCTTCAGAGAAGATCGCCTGTGCAGGGCATTCAGGCTCACAAAGCGCGCAGTCAATGCACTCATCCGGGTGAATCACCAGGAAGTTCGGGCCTTCGTAAAAGCAGTCCACCGGACAGACTTCTACGCAGTCGGTGTACTTGCACTTGATGCAGTTGTCGGTGACGACGAAGGTCATTTCTAATTCTCTCCTCAGGCGGCGGCAGCGAAGCCCTTCCAGAACGGGTTCGCCGGGTTCGGGAGTGATATCTACAGACCAGGCTAAAAGGTCAGTAGCATCCCGAACCGCGCGCGATTCTAGCAGCTTTTAAAGGCGTGTCTTTAATGTGTAGAGCAAATCAAGTGCTTTACGCGGCGTAATGTTGTCCAGATCCAGCCTGGAAAGGTCATCCAGCACCGGGTGAGGGAGGCTGGCAAACAGGTCGCTTTGCTGCGGTGCCGACTTTTTGCCAGGGGTCGCCGGGGGTACTTCGTGGGGCAGGCTGGTGGTCTCCAGACGGCTCAAATGCTCGCGGGCACGGGTGATGACATTGGCTGGAACACCCGCAAGCTGTGCCACTGCCAAGCCATAACTCTGGCTCGCAGGGCCAGGCAACACATGGTGCAGGAACACAATGCGTTCGTTGTGCTCGGTTGCGCTCAAGTGCACGTTGGCGACCAGCGGTTCGTTCTCGGGCAGTACCGTCAACTCGAAGTAATGGGTGGCGAACAAGGTGTAGGCCCGTAATTGGGCGAGACGTTCTGCCGCAGCCCACGCCAGCGACAAGCCGTCGAAGGTGCTGGTGCCGCGACCGACTTCATCCATCAGCACCAGGCTGCGGTCGGTGGCGTTGTGCAAGATGTTGGCGGTTTCGCTCATCTCGACCATAAAGGTCGAACGGCCGCCCGCCAGGTCATCGCTGGAGCCGATCCGGGTGAAGATACGGTCAACCAGCGACAGCTCGCAGCTGGCTGCCGGAACAAAACTGCCGATGTGGGCCAGCAGGACAATCAATGCGGTCTGGCGCATGTAGGTCGATTTACCGCCCATGTTCGGGCCGGTGATCACCAGCATGCGCGTGTTGTCATCCAGCGCCAGATCATTCGCCACAAATGGGGTGGTCAGTACTTGCTCGACCACCGGGTGACGACCCTGGCTGATGCGCATGCACGGCTCGTCCACAAAGCGCGGGCAGTTCAAGTCCAGGTTCAGTGCACGCTCGGCCAGGTTGCTCAGCACATCCAGCTCGGCCAGTGCGGCGGCGGTGTCTTGCAGCGGTGCAAGGTGGCTGATCATTTCTTCGAGCAGTGCTTCGTAGAGCATCTTCTCGCGGGCCAGGGCCCGACTTTTGGCCGACAGGGCCTTGTCTTCGAAGGCTTTGAGCTCCGGGGTGATAAAGCGTTCGGCGCCCTTGAGCGTTTGGCGGCGGATGTAATCAGCCGGTGCCTGCTCGGCCTGCTTGCTTGGCAACTCGATAAAGTAGCCGTGTACCCGGTTGTAACCGACCTTGAGGTTGGCCAGGCCAGTGCGGGCTTTTTCCCGGGCTTCCAGATCAATCAGGAACTGCCCGGCGTTTTCGCTCAGTGACTGCAGCTCATCGAGCTCGGCGTCGTAACCGGTTTTCAATACGCCGCCATCGCGGATCACGGCTGGCGGATTGTCGTTGATTGCTTTTTCCAGCAGGGCTCCCAGCTCGGGGTAGGTGCTGGTAGTCGTGGCCAGTTGTTGCAGATGCGGCGCTTCGAGTCCGATCATTGCATCTTGCAGTTCAGGCAATGCGTTCAAGGCATCGCGCAGGCGTGCCAGATCGCGGGGGCGAGCATTGCGCAGGCCGATACGGGCCAGAATACGCTCCAGATCGCCGATTTCCTTGAGCTGTGGCTGCAGCTTTTCGAAGCGATAGCCGTCCAGCAAGCAGGTGATCGATGACTGGCGAGCCAGCAGCACGTTGAGGTCGCGCAACGGACGGTTCAGCCAGCGGGTCAGCAAGCGGCTGCCCATCGAGGTCTGGCAGCGGTCGACCACCGACTGCAAGGTGTTGTCGCGTCCGCCCGCGAGGTTGGTGTCCAGCTCCAGATTGCGTCGGCTGGCGCCGTCCAGTACGACGGTGTCGTCCAGGCGCTCATGGCGCAGGCTGCGCAAGTGGGGCAGGGCCGTGCGCTGGGTTTCCTTGGCGTAGCTGAGCAGGCAACCTGCGGCGCCAATGGCCAGGGTCAGGTTTTCGCAGCCAAAGCCTTTAAGGTCTTGGGTCGAAAACTGCTGGCACAGACTTTTCAGGGCCGAGTCGCGTTCAAAATCCCACGGCGCGCGGCGACGAACCCCACGACGTTTTTCGGCCGGCAGGCCTTGTGGCCAGTCATCGGGAATCATCAGCTCGACCGGGTTGATGCGCTCAAGCTCTGCCAGCAGGTTTTCCCAGCCCTTGATCTCCAGTACCGAGAAGTTGCCGCTGGTGATGTCCAGAACGGCGAGGCCAAACAAGCGCTCATCGCCGAGCACGGCGGCAATCAGGTTGTCGCGGCGCTCATCCATCAGTGCCTCATCACTGACCGTCCCCGGCGTGATGATACGCACGACCTGACGATCAACCGGCCCCTTGCTGGTGGCCGGGTCGCCGACCTGCTCACAAATCACCACCGACTCGCCAAGCTTGACCAGCTTGGCCAGATAGCCTTCAGCTGCATGGTAAGGAATCCCGCACATCGGGATCGCCTGACCTGCAGACTGACCGCGTGCAGTGAGTGTGATATCCAGCAATTTGGCGGCTTTCTTCGCGTCTTCGTAGAAGATTTCGTAGAAATCGCCCATGCGATAGAACATCAGCTGATCAGGGTGCTGATTCTTCAGGCGCCAGTACTGCTGCATCATCGGCGTGTGGCTGGACAGGTCGGAAGTATTTTTACTCATCAGGGCTTAGGCGGATTCGTTCAGAAGTGGGGGAAAGGCAGGCCGTGGCCTGAGGTTTTCGCAATGGGCGCAAGGTTAACATGTCAGCCCCTTGCATCTACAGGTGCGCAAGGAGGGGCGCTTGCGCGTGGCTATAAATAGAAGAAATAGCATTTGCCATCAATAAACACGGCCAGCACTATTGCCGTCATGTCCAAACGAACTGTTTCAACCGTCCTTAAAGAGCTGCTTGCCCGGCACGGAATCAGCGCGATGGCGCTGCACCGTAGCACTGGGGTGCCGCAGCCCACGTTGTCACGTATTTTGAGCGGTAAAATTGTCGACCCTTCCGACAGGCATATCTCCAAAATCGCCGAGTACTTCCACATCAGCACCGATCGTCTGCGTGGCCGGGATGACCCCTGTACGTTTGCCGCGTCAGAAGCCGGCTTGCATCACCCTGAGCTGCGCGATATTTGCCTGTGGGACGACGATACCCCGGTGGCGGACGATGAAGTGTCCATTCCGTTTTTGCGCCAGGTCGAACTGGCAGCGGGCTCCGGGCGTTTTGCCATTGAAGAGAGCGAGCGCGCCAGGCTGCGTTTCGGCAAACGCAGCCTGCGTCATAACGGTGTGGAATTCGATCAGGCCAAATGCGTGACCGTGCGCGGTGACAGCATGCTGCCCGTTCTGCGCGATGGCGCTACGGTCGGGGTCAATGCTGGCAAGCGTACGCTGGAGGAAGTCATTGATGGCGATCTCTATGCGGTCAATCACAATGGTCAGTTGCGGGTCAAACAACTGTATCGCCTGGCGGGAGGGCTCCGTTTGCGCAGCTTCAATCGCGATGAGTTTCCCGATGAGGATTACGCCTACAACGATATGGAGGATGAGCAGTTGGTGATCCTCGGGCATGTATTCTGGTGGGGCATGTACGCACGCTGACCCTCGCATTTAAGAAGCAACCCACAAGTCAGTGGGTTTTTTTTCGTCATCAAAAAGACCATTCACGCCGTAATTGTTGGCTTTTTCCGGCTTGCTGAAATCATCCGAATAAATATATGCACTGGTGCATTGACTGTATATCCATACATGCATAGTCTTTGCTGCATGGCGGTCCACGATGTAACTCAAGCAGGGATGTGGCGTAACAGAGGGCGCCCGCTGTACAGCCCGAGCCAGAAATTGGCGCTTATCAATAAGGACACAGGAGTGATGACATGATTAATGAGCCGCAGGTTTTGCTGGAAATGCCGGTTTTACTGGTCATCCTTCTTGCCTTGGTGGGCGGTGTTTTTGGTGAGATGTGGCGGGCGGACAAGGACGGAGCAAGCGGATGGTTGCTGTTGCGGCGCCTGGCGCTGCGTTCGGGGGCATGCATGGTGTGCGGTGTGTCGACCTTCATGCTGCTGTACTCGGCAGGGATGTCGATTCTGGCGGCCGGGGCACTGGGGTGCCTGACCGCGCTGGCCGGTGCGGATGCGGCCATCAGCCTGTACCAGCGCTGGGCCGCCAGGCGGCTTGGGGTCGATGGTTCGGCTGGCGACTCGCGGATCGAGCCATAGCAGACGCTATTTTGGTGTAGGTTATGGCGCAGACGCGCCCATCAGGAGAGGACCGTGGACCGAATATCTCAACTTGCGACTGAACTTGGGCTGCTGTTACAGGCTCTTAATGCCCAGGTGACGACCGCCGAATCCTGCACCGGCGGCGGCATCGCTGAAGCCATCACCCGCATCGCCGGCAGCTCCGCCTGGTTCGAGGCGGGATTCGTGACCTACTCCAACCAGCAAAAAACCAGGCAACTGAATGTCCCCGAGCCCTTGTTCACTCAGGTGGGAGCGGTCAGTCGCGAGGTGGTTGAGGCGATGGTGCGTGGTGCGCAGGTGCAAAGCGGGGCTCGATTTGCCGTCGCCGTGAGTGGCGTTGCCGGCCCGGGTGGCGGTTCGCCAGAGAAGCCGGTCGGCACTGTCTGGCTGGCGTGGGGCGATGGTGATCAGGTGACGGCCGAGCGCAGGCACTTCCCCGGTGATCGCGAAGAGGTCCGCCAGCAAACGGTGATTGCCGCTCTGGAAGGCTTAATACGCCGAACGGTACGAGAAATAAAAAATGAGGGGTAGGCGATCGTTTAACCCTGTGGAATAATACTGGCTACTTATACAGTTATCGGCCGTCGGGCCTTATTGATTACGAGAGGACTTTAATGGACGACAACAAGAAGAAAGCCTTGGCTGCGGCCCTGGGTCAGATCGAACGTCAATTCGGCAAGGGTGCCGTGATGCTGATGGGCGACCAGGAGCGTCAGGCAGTTCCGGCGATCTCCACGGGCTCCCTGGGTCTGGATATCGCACTGGGCATTGGCGGCTTGCCAAAAGGCCGTATTGTTGAAATCTACGGTCCAGAGTCGTCGGGTAAAACCACGCTTACCCTGTCCGTGATTGCACAGGCGCAAAAGGCGGGTGCAACGTGCGCTTTCGTCGACGCAGAGCACGCCCTTGACCCTGAGTACGCTGCCAAACTGGGCGTAAACGTTGATGACCTGCTGGTTTCCCAGCCTGACACCGGCGAACAGGCACTGGAAATCACCGACATGCTGGTGCGTTCCAATGCGGTTGACGTGATCATCATCGACTCCGTTGCTGCACTGACGCCAAAAGCTGAAATCGAAGGCGACATGGGCGATACCCACGTTGGCCTGCAAGCCCGTCTGATGTCCCAGGCGCTGCGTAAAATCACCGGTAACATCAAGAACGCCAACTGCCTGGTTATCTTCATCAACCAGATCCGCATGAAAATCGGCGTGATGTTCGGCAGCCCGGAAACCACTACCGGTGGTAACGCGCTGAAGTTCTACGCTTCGGTACGCCTGGATATCCGTCGCACCGGCGCCGTGAAAGAAGGCGATGTGGTAGTAGGCAGCGAAACCCGCGTCAAAGTGGTCAAGAACAAGGTGGCACCGCCATTCCGCCAGGCCGAGTTCCAGATCCTGTACGGCAAGGGCATCTACCTGAACGGTGAGATGATTGACCTGGGCGTGTTGCACGGCTTCGTTGAAAAAGCCGGTGCCTGGTACAGCTACAACGGCAGCAAGATCGGTCAGGGCAAGGCCAACTCCGCCAAGTTCCTGGACGACAACCCTGATATCAAGGATGCGCTGGAGAAGCAGCTGCGTGAGAAGTTGCTGGGGCCAAAGACCGACGCTGAGCTGGCAGAAATGAAAGTCATGCCAAAACTGAGCAAGGCTGCCAAAGAAGCTGCAGCACTGGCTGAAGCTGAAGAAATGGAAAACGCTACCGACAGCGATAACTGATAGACATCATGATCGCCGTTCTGGATACCCCCGTCGCAGTGCGACGGACTGCAATGGACCTGCTCGCGCGACGCGAGCACGGTCGAGTCGAGCTGACGCGCAAGCTGCGTCAGCGCGGGGCTTGCCCCGACATGATTGACGCCGCCCTTGACCGTCTGACGGAAGAGGGGCTGTTGTCCGAGTCTCGTTATCTCGAGAGCTATATCAACTACCGTGCCGGTTCAGGTTATGGCCCTTTGCGAATTCGCGAAGAGCTTAGCCAGCGTGGCCTGGTGCGTGGGGATATCGAGGAGGCGCTGCGAGAGTGTGGTTTCAACTGGCAAGAGCAGCTGGAAGATACCTGGCGCCGCAAGTTTTCCGGTCAGTTGCCTGTCGATGCGAAGGAACGTGCCCGCCAGGGGCGCTTTTTAAGCTACCGAGGGTATCCGCTTGAAATGATCGGCCGCTTGTTGAGCGGCCGAGAGTTTGAAGACTGACAGCCGCTGTGGGAGCGAGCCTGCTCCCGAAGTTCGTTCGCGAGCAGGCTCGCTCCCGCAGGGTGTATTTTCAGTCCGCTACGGATGCGGGCTGTGAGGACGTAATCGAACGGTCAACTGTCTCCCAGTTTTGCGGCAGGTTGATAAAATCGACCAGTTCGCGCAACCGCCCCTGATTGCGCCCGCTAAATGCAAAGCCCAGGCAGGTAAGGTGGTTGAACTTGGGGTCTTCATGCTCAAAGCTGCAATATCCCTGTTGATGGAAACCATCACTCAAGCAAATATCGGCAAAGTCTTTCTGTATCGCCTTGAGCGCCAACGCGCTGAGAGGTCGCTTCATGCGGATGACAAAGGTCTTGTTCAACCATCGGCTTGAATGAAAGTTGCTGTAGAACTGGTTGATTTCAGCAAGCGCCTCTTCAGCGCTATGTACCAAGCGCATCAACTTCAAATCGTTGGGCAGAATGTACTGGTGGGCCTCCAGTTGGTTGTGAATGAAGTCCAGCGCCCCCTGCCAAAACGAACCGCCTGGCACATCCAGCAAAACTACCGGTACCAGCGGGGTCTTGCCGGTCTGCATCAGTGTCAGCACCTCCAGCACTTCATCCAGCGTGCCAAAGCCGCCCGGGCACATCACCAGAGCATCTGCTTCCTTGGTGAAAAACAGTTTGCGGGTAAAGAAAAAGTGAAACGCCAGCACATTGGGAGTGCCGTTGATGGTGGGGTTGGCCCGTTGCTCGAAGGGCAGGGTGATGTTGAAACCCAGGCTATGGGCCAGGCCTGCACCTTCATGGGCTGCGGCCATGATGCCCGCACCGCCGCCGGTAATGACCATGATGTCGGACTTGGCCAGCACGCTGCCCATTTCCCGGGCCAGCGCATAGAGCGGGTGTTCGATAGGGGTTCTGGCCGAGCCGAAGACTGTGACTTTGCGTCGCCCCTTGAACTGCTCCAGAGTTCGAAAGGTTTTTTCGAGCTCGCGGATGGCTTGCAGAGTGATTTTGGCATTCCAGCGATCAAGATCGTCGTGGGCCATGCGCAACACGGTCAGCAACATTTCTCGGTAAAGCGCCCGGTTCGGGCTGTCGGGGGCGACCCGTTGCAGTTGCTCGTCGACTTCATGAGCAAGATCCAGCCCCTGTTCCTGGAAGTGCAGCGTCAGGGTGTCATTGGATTGATCAGGCATGTATTTCTCCTTCTACACAACATCCTTGAAGGCGCCGCAGGTGGGCAGCCGCAGAGACACAGAGTGTCACCATGATGGTTCGATGATGGTCCCGGTATGTCTTGGCTGGCAATAGCTAATTGCCTGACCTACATGGAGTTTGGTGCGAGGAGGTCATGCGGGGGAACGTAGTGTCGAGGCCTGTGGCAGGCTCATGCGCCGTACCGGGAGGTACGGCGTGTCAGTGAGGTTACTTTTTGCGCTGGCAGTTTTCAGCCCGAAAATCCTGGATCAGGACCGGACTGTTGGTTTTGTATTCCTTGAAGCTGTAGCGCAGCGTCGCACCTTGAGCCATCAGGGTGCGGAAACCTGCGTTGCTGCAAACACTGCGACCCAATTGCGGGACTGTTTCTTCAGGATTGGAGCGCATCTGGGCGGACAATGTAGGACTGGCCTCCAGATTGTTGATCAAAACAGTACCGTCTACCGTAAAGCCTTTGTCCAGCAGGTCCGCATTGATAGCCCGTGGTTTGCCTTCATTGCTTTTCGCGGCAACCTTGAGCAGGGTTTTGTTCAACTCAAAATCCTTGAGAGAAGCCGCTTGTGCAGCCAGAGGCAGTGCAAGCATAAGAGCGACGGTCGGAATGATATGGCGCAGCATGAAACTCTCCTGATTTCAGTGACCCAGGCTTAGACCGGCCACATATCTGTGCGTTCAGTGGCGCGGGAGTATAGGTCAGCATGAGTTGGCAGGAAATGCCAAAGGTCATGGATTCGCGCCCTGTTACTGCGCCTCTGTTAAACTTGCCGCCTTTCTCTTGTGAATCCGTTGGTGTGCCAATTCTGGCAAATGGACGGTTGGCGCCTTTAAGTAAAAATCCATGACCCTGACGACCTTTCCCCCGAATTCTGTAGCCCGTTTACGAGACGAGCGCGAAGAGGAGAGCACCAAGCCTTACCTGGCGCGTGGCTCACGAGCCCCGCGTTGCCATACCTGTCGCGTGATTGAAAGCCACTGCCTGTGCAACTGGCGGCCAAAGGTCAGCACGCGCTCGGGTGTGTGTTTGGTCATGACTAAAAAGGAAGTGTTCAAGCCCAGCAATACAGGTTGGTTGATTGCGGACGTAGTCAGCGACAACTTTGCCTTTATCTGGTCGCGAACCGAGACCGACGATGCACTGCTGGCATTGCTGTCCGATCCGCAGTGGCAGCCATATCTGGTGTTTCCCGGTGAATACGTCGCCCCTGAGCGGGTAACGCACACGGTGGACCTGGACAGCAGCAAGCGCCCGCTGTTTATCCTGCTGGATGCAACCTGGACCGAGGCCCGCAAGATCTTTCGCAAAAGCCCGTATTTCGATGCCTTGCCTATTTTGAGCCTGCTGCCTGAAAGGCTGTCGCGCTACCGGCTGCGGCGCTCCACACGAAGTGAGCATCTGTGTACCGCAGAAGTGGCCAGTTTATGCCTTGAGCTGGCCGGCGATACCGAGGCTTCAAGTGCGCTGGATGCCTATTTCGATGTGTTCAGCCAGCATTACCTGGACGCGAAAAACCAGCTGCCGATGAATGAATCCAGCGTCGCACACCAGGAACTGGGCGTTTTTGTAAAAGACCTTCCCCGGAATCGGGCTCAATAGACTAAAGAAGTAGCGCTACACTTTTCCGGCAGATGCAAGCGAGTGCCATTGTTCGTATTTGGATGATGGCGCCGTGATAGCTTCCCCTTGGACCCAGGCGTCAGGTTTTCAACTTGACCACCCCCGTTTCGCTGGGCATGCTTGGCGCCGATTCGGCTGAAGTAGCTGCTAAAACACTTATATTTGCCGACGTTTAGCGTAAATCGCGCCCTTTGACCCCTAGTCTTTGAGCTATTGCTCGAGTTGCCTTAGCGAGTGCTGGAATTCATCAGGGCTCGCCTGAAAAACAGGATCATTTAAAAAATGGCCACATACGAAATCCTGATTGCCGACGACCATCCGCTGTTTCGCAGTGCCTTGCACCAGGCTGTGAGCATTGGGCTGGGCTCTGATGTTCGCCTGGTTGAGGTTGCCAGTATTGCTGAGCTTGAAACACAGCTGGCAATCAAGGCCGATTGGGATCTGGTGCTGCTCGACTTGAACATGCCGGGCGCTTACGGTTTCTCCGGGCTGGTGTTGTTGCGTGGTCAATACCCGCAGATCCCGGTAGTGATGGTTTCAGCTCAGGAAGAAGCCTCGATCATGGTGCGGTCGCGGGAATTTGGCGCCAGTGGTTTTATCCCAAAATCCAGCTCGCTGGATGAAATTCAAAACGCCGTGCGCGCAGTGCTGGATGGTGATGTGAGCTGGCCGCCCCAGGCGTTTGAAGAAGTTCAGGTGTCGGCTGAGGCCAAGGCCGCCAGCGAAGGCCTGGCCAGCTTGACTCCACAGCAGTTCCGGGTGCTGACCATGGTGTGTGAAGGTTTGTTGAACAAGCAGATCGCCTATGAGCTGAGCGTTTCCGAAGCAACCATCAAGGCCCACGTGACAGCGATTTTCCGCAAGCTGGGAGTTCGCACGCGAACCCAGGCCGCGCTACTCTTGCAGCAACTTGAATCAATTTCGAGCCATTAACCTGCGAGCCTTCACGCTTTTTTGACGAGGCGTGAACTAGCGTCCCTTTCTCATTTTTTTGCGCAGTTGCCTATCTATGTCGCCTTTCAAGGGTAAAACCGGATTTAAACGGATTTTGAATGCCAGCGGTTACTCGCTGGACGGTATGCGCGCAGCCTTTACTGGCGAGGCGGCTTTTCGGCAGTTAGTGTTGCTGAACGTGATATTGATCCCGCTGAGCTTCCTGCTGAATGTGAGCCGGGTAGAGCGGGCCTTGCTGATCGCTGTATGCCTGTTGGCATTGATTGTGGAATTGTTGAATTCGGCGATTGAGGCAGTGGTTGACCGTATCTCCCTCGACTTGCACCCGTTGTCGAAAAATGCCAAGGACATGGGCAGCGCCGCCCAGTTTGTGGTGCTGACCATGATTGCCGTGGTATGGGCGGTCATTCTGCTTTAAGCGATGGTCGGTAATACGATCTCGTCGCTGCGCTGAACCCCTGCGGTGAAGGCGCGGCACAGTTCCAGAAACTCGCGCATGGCAGACGTCTGATACTTCTTTTTGTGCCAGATAAAGAAAAACTGTCGGGCCAGATCCAGGTCAGGTGTTTCCACGGCGACCAGGCTGCCGCGGCGAAAAGCGTCGCGCAACGCCAGGCGTGAGATGCATCCAATGCCCAGTCCCGACTCCACCGCCCGTTTGATCGCTTCAGTGTGCTCCAGCTCCAGGCGAATATTGAGCGCAGTTTGGTGATGGCGCATGGCTTGATCGAACGTCAGGCGGGTGCCGGAGCCCTGCTCGCGCAAAATCCAAGCTTCACGGGTCAACTCTTCCAGTGTGGCGTGACCACGAACCGCCAGCGGATGCTGCGGAGCGCAGAAAACCACCAGTTCATCCTCTACCCAGCTCTGGACTTCGATGTCCGGATGGGCGCAATCGCCTTCGATCAGACCCAGGTCAATTTCGTAATGGGCGACTTGTTGCACGATATGGGCTGTATTTTGAACCACCAGCTTGACCTGACTTTCAGGGTGCGCCTGCATGAAGCTGCCTATCAGCAGGGTCGCCAGATAGTTGCCGATGGTCAGTGTGGCGCCCACGGTCAATGAGCCAAAGCCGGATTTGCCGTTGAGCAGGTCTTCGATTTCCTTGGCCTGATCCAGCAGGGCGACGGCCTGAGGCAGCAGTTGGCGGCCCAGAGCATTAAGGCTTAAACGCTTGCCCGCACGGTCGAACAGCTGGCAGCTGGTTTGGCGCTCCAGCTCGGTAATCGAGGTACTGGCAGCAGATTGTGAAAGGGCCAACAAACCAGCAGCGCGAGACACGCTCTCTTGTTGGGCGACGGCAACGAACACCTGGAGTTGTCTGAGAGTAAATCGCATATCGATATAACCGATAACCCTTATCTTGATAATTCAGTTAACAGATATTGTCGCCGCCATTAGAATGCTGTGCAATCGCGCCCATAGTCAGCGCAGGCGAAATTAGGAGCCCCGTACATGAGCAACATGAACCACGAACGTGTCCTCAGTGTTCATCACTGGAACGACACCCTGTTCAGCTTCAAGTGCACCCGCGACCCGGGTCTGCGCTTCGAGAACGGTCAGTTCGTGATGATCGGCCTGCAACAGCCCAACGGCCGTCCGCTTATGCGTGCCTACTCGATCGCCAGCCCGAACTGGGAAGAGCATCTGGAGTTCTTCAGCATCAAGGTGCCGGATGGCCCGCTGACCTCCCAGTTGCAGCACTTGAAGGAAGGCGACGAGATCATCATCAGCAAAAAACCTACGGGTACGCTGGTGCTGGACGACTTGAAGCCGGGCAAGCATCTGTACCTGCTCAGCACCGGTACTGGCTTGGCGCCATTTATGAGCGTCATCCAGGACCCGGAAACCTACGAGCGTTTCGAAAAAGTGATCCTGTGCCACGGCGTGCGTTACGTCAATGAAGTCGCCTACCGCGAGTTCATCACCGAGCACCTGCCACAGAACGAGTTCTTCGGCGAAGCGCTGCGTGAAAAGCTGATCTACTACCCAACCGTGACCCGCGAGCCGTTCGAGAACGAAGGCCGTCTGACCGATCTGATGCGCAGCGGCAAACTGTTCAGCGACATCGGTCTGCCTCCAATCAACCCGCAGGACGATCGTGCCATGTTGTGCGGCAGCCCGAGCATGCTCGACGAAACCAGCGAAGTGCTGAACAGCTTCGGCCTTAAAGTTTCGCCACGTATGCGTGAGCCGGGTGACTATCTGATCGAGCGCGCCTTCGTCGAGAAGTAAACCGCACCGATCAAAAAAATGTGGGAGCGGGCTTGCTCGCGATTGTGGAGTTCCAGTCACCGCACAGGTGTCTGAAAGACCGATATCGCGAGCAAGCCCGCTCCCACATTGCGTTTCAGATCACTGCTTGGGAATTACCTCAAGCACCCGGATCGTGCCGGGTTCAGGGTAATGCCAGCGTACGTCCAGATCCCAGAACTGCGCGCCGTACTCTCGTTCGGGGGTGGGCGTCTGGTAGGCCGGGCGCGGGTCTTGCGCCAGGCATTGCTCAATCAGTGCCACCAGCGGCTCCTGGAGGCGTAGAGCCTGTGTATGAGCCTGTTGCAGGGCCGTATCGGCCCATGCCACGGGAATCAACACCGGTGCCGCGCTGGCCATGCCATTGCTGGCATCGGCAATGATGTCCGCGTAAGGCACATAGGGTTTGATATCGAGAATCGGCGTGCCGTCGAGCAGGTCGATTCCTGAAATCCACAAGCGATTGGCTTCAACCTTGTCCAGCTTGACCACAGACTGACCGATGCCATTCGGGCGGTGGGTGGCGCGGGTTGCAAACACTCCCATCGACTTGTTGCCGCCCAGCCGTGGCGGGCGTACTTTTAGTCGGGGTTTGTCTTCGAGCGCTTGATGGAACACGAACAAAAGCCAGACATGGCTGACCTGCTCCAGCCCTTGCACCGCATCGCCCTGATCGAAAGGCGCGACCAGTTCCAGCACGCCACGGGCGGCCGGAGCCAGTTGCGGCTGACGGGGGATCGCGAACTTCTCCTTGAAGCAGGAGCGCACAAATCCGATGGGGGAGACGGTATAGGTCATCGAAAGAAACCTTGTAGTCGCTGCCGCAGGCTGCGATGGGCTGCGGCAGCGGCCCTTGGTAGATAAGGACTTGAAGATCTTTCAGATCTTATCGCAGCCTGCGGCAGCGACTACAAAAGCGATAGTGTTTTCAGTCGCGAACGCGCAGGGTCAGGCCTTTCAGGAAGTTGCGCAGCAACTGGTCGCCACAGGTGCGGTAGTTGGTGTGGCCGAACTTGCGGAACAAGGCGCTCAGCTCAGGCTTGGATACCGGAAAACCAGCAGCCTTGAGGATGGCGTGCATGTCGTCTTCCTTGAGTTCGAAGGCCACGCGCAGTTTTTTCAGGATGATGTTGTTGGTCACCGGCAGCTCAACAGGCATCGGTGCACGGCTTTCGTCCTTGCCGCGCTTGAAGATCACCAGGCCATCAAGAAAGTGCGCCATCACGTCGTCAGGGCAACGAACAAAACCTTCTTCTTCGTCTTTTTTCAGGTAGGTCAGTACGTCTTCCTTGGTGACTTCAAGACCACCAAGCTTGATGATTTCGACAACCTTGTTGTCGCTGATGTCGAGCATGTAGCGCACGCTACGCAGTACGTCGTTATGAATCATGTGGGTAATCCTGATATTCAGCAGTGAGCACCGCAGGCATTGCTGCGGTGTCGAAATGTTCGGTGTGGGGCTTAGAACTTTTCTTTGGCGCTCATGTAGCGCCATTGGCCAACGGGCAATTTACCCATCGACACGCCACCAATACGGATCCGGCGGATAGAGATGACCGTCAGGCCGACGGCCTGGCAGAAGAGTGCAATGACCCCCGGCTGCGGATTTTTCATCGCAAAGCGCAGGCGGTTTTCACTCTGCCAGCTGGCCTTGACCGCGGGCAGCTCGCGACCCTTGTAGGTCATGCCATGATTGAGGCGGTTCAAACCGTGGGGTGCCATCTCGCCAGAGACTTCAACCACATACTCCTGCTCGATCTTGTTGGCATCGGCCGTCAGCTTGCGCACGATTTTCCAGTCTTGAGTAAACACCAGCAGGCCGCTGGCGTTGGCTTGCAGCTCGTTGCCAACGCTCAGGCGCAGGAAGTGGCCTTTTAGCGGGCGCTTGCCGAAACGGTGCTCCTCGCTCAGGGTTTCAGGGCCGATCAACGCCAGGGCGCTGTCAGTGTCCAGGCCCGCCGGGGCGTTCAACAAGATGGTCACCGGCTCTGGCGCAGTAGCCTTGGCCTCTGGGTCCAGCTCGACTTTTTGGTTGTCGACCTTGAATTGCGGCTCGTCGATGACTTCGCCATCTACCGTGACCCAGCCACCTTCAATGAACAGTTCGGCCTCACGGCGGGAGCAGCCGACGAGTTCGATGAGGCGTTTGGAGAGACGTATCGGTTCAGACATGACAGGGGCCGTATAGGAATTGGGCGGCTATTGTACCCGCCTGGCGCCGGTTAAGCCCGGCAACATTTGCCTTATGCACGTGCTGGGCGTTTATACCGCAGGTGCAGCAATGGATACGGTTGGCCCAGGCCGTCTTTTTCGCAGCGCCCGGTGACCTCAAAACCTTGCTTGAGGTAGAAGCCAATGGCTTGCGGGTTCTGCTCGTTGACGTCGAGGCGCTCGGCATTCAGTTCGTTGATGGCGAACATCAGCAGGCACCTGCCTATGCCTTGGCCCCGGTAATCGGGGTGGATAAACAGCATTTCCACCTTGCCTCCCGCTACGCCCGCAAAGCCGGTTATGCGTTTGCTGACGGGATCCTTGCAGCAGATCAGCATCACGGCATCCAGGTATTGATCTTTGACCAGACCCCGTAACAGTTGGATATAGCTGTCAGGCAAAAAGTCGTGGGTAGCCCGTACCGATGCTTCCCACACGTCGGTCAGTTCATCGAAGTCTGTAAGGCGTGGCGTATGAATAACCCATTGTTGTTGCATCAAGCGTGTCTCCTGACACAGGTTGGGATAGCGATGGATTAACGATAGTCGTAAAAAAAGCCCTGGCGCGAGTGCGGCAGGGCTTTTTGAGAGGCAGTTGCGGTTTAGATCACTTCAGCCCACAAGTCATACTCGTCGGCGTCGGTGACGCGACACATGATCTTGTCGCCCGGCTTGATGTCTTTTTCGGTAGCGATAAACACGTTGCCGTCGATTTCCGGTGCGTCGAAGAAGCAGCGGCCAACAGCGCCTTGCTCATCAACTTCGTCGATCAGGACTTCGATTTCCTTGCCGATTTTCATCTGCAGGCGTGCGGCGCTGATGGCCTGTTGGTGGGCCATGAAGCGGTCCCAGCGATCCTGCTTGACGTCGTCCGGCACGATGGCCGCGTCCAGCAGGTTGGCGGGGGCGCCTTCTACTGGCGAGTACTGGAAGCAACCCACGCGATCCAGTTGCGCTTCGGTCAGCCAGTCGAGCAGGTACTGGAAGTCTTCTTCGGTTTCACCCGGGAAGCCGACGATGAAGGTCGAACGGATAATCAGGTCCGGACAGATCACGCGCCAGTTTTTGATGCGGGCCAGGGTCTTGTCTTCAAACGCAGGGCGTTTCATGGCCTTGAGCACTTTGGGGCTGGCGTGCTGGAACGGGATGTCCAAGTACGGCAGGATCTTGCCGGCGGCCATCAGCGGGATCAGTTCGTCAACGTGCGGGTACGGGTAAACGTAGTGCAGGCGGACCCACACACCCAGCGAGCTAAGCGCTTCGCAGAGTTCGGTCATGCGGGTCTTGACCGGGGCGCCGTTCCAGAAACCGGTACGGTACTTAACATCAACGCCGTAGGCGCTGGTGTCCTGGGAAATCACCAGCAGTTCTTTTACGCCAGCCTTGACCAGGCGCTGGGCTTCGTCGAGGACGTCACCCACCGGACGGCTGACCAGCTTGCCGCGCATCGACGGGATGATGCAGAAGCTGCAGCTGTGGTTGCAGCCTTCGGAAATCTTCAGGTAGGCGTAGTGACGCGGCGTCAGCTTGATGCCTTGAGGCGGCACCAGATCGATCAGCGGGTTGTGATCCTGGCGCGGTGGCACCACCTGGTGCACGGCGTTGACCACTTGCTCGTACTGCTGCGGGCCGGTCACGGCGAGCACGCTTGGGTGCACGTTGCGGATGTTGCCTTCTTCGACACCCATGCAGCCGGTCACGATGACCTTGCCGTTTTCCTTGATGGCTTCACCGATCACTTCCAGGGATTCAGCTTTCGCGCTGTCGATGAAGCCGCAGGTGTTGACCACAACGACGTCAGCGTCCTGGTAGGTGGAGACGACGTCGTAGCCTTCCATACGCAGCTGCGTAAGGATGCGTTCGGAGTCGACCAGCGCTTTCGGGCACCCTAGTGATACAAACCCTACACGTGGATTATTACTCATATACTCATAGCCTGCAGGGTTCGCCCTGGTCGAATTTCGTGGCGCGCGATTCTAATCGCTGATCAAAAAATGCGCAAAAGCAATTGTTGCTATTGGTTGTTGTTCTCATTTATGGGTGGAAGTATTGAAGGCAGGTATCGGCAAGGTATTTAGTTATCTTCGTTTCTCAGACCCTCGTCAGGCAGCTGGCAGTAGTGCGGATCGCCAGCTTGCCTACGCTGCAACTTGGGCAGCTAAGCAGGGTATGGAGTTAGATGCCACGCTCACGCTAAAAGATGAGGGGTTATCTGCCTACCACCAGCGTCACGTAACGCAGGGGGCATTGGGTGTTTTCCTTCGTGCGATCGAGGACGGTCGAATCGCCAGCGGATCAGTTCTGGTCGTTGAGGGTTTGGATCGCTTGAGCCGTGCTGAACCTATCCAAGCCCAGGCTCAGTTGGCCCAGATCATCAATGCAGGTATTACAGTCGTTACCGCCAGCGATGGCCGTGAGTACAACCGGGCAAGTCTTAAGGCCCAGCCAATGGACCTGGTCTATTCGCTCCTGGTGATGATACGGGCGCATGAGGAGTCCGACACAAAGAGCAAGCGTGTAAAAGCGGCTATCCGTCGGCAGTGTGAAGGGTGGATGGCTGGCTCATTCCGTGGGTTGATACGCAATGGTAAAGACCCGCAATGGTTGCGTTGGAGCGAGCAGGGTTGGGAACTGATCCCTGAGCGCGTCAGCGCTGTACGTCGAGCTTTGGAGTTGTATCAGCAAGGTCTTGGTGCTGGGCGTGCAGCCAAAGTGATGCACGAAGAGGGGTACGAACTGTCCAGCTGGGGAGTTTCTGGTCAACAAGTTTACCGACTCATCAAGCTACCAGCTTTGCGCGGGGCCAAGCGGCTGGCAGTGGATGGGGAGGCTTACATGCTCGAGGAGTATTACCCCCGGATTCTTTCCGACACGGAGTGGGCCGAACTGCAGCATCTGGCTGGCCAACGTCATCGACGCCGTGGGGCTGGAGAGATACCCGGAATTATTACCGGCATCGGTCTCACCTATTGCGGTTACTGCGGTACCGCATTGGTGGCTCAAAACATCATGCACCGTCGGCGTGCGGACGGGAGCCTTTCCGATGGTCATAGACGCTTGCACTGCACTTCATACAGTAAAAGAGGAGGCTGCTCAGCAAGTGGCAGCTGCAGCGTAGTGCCAGTCGAGCGTGCGCTACTTAACTTCTGTTCGGACCAGCTTAACCTGCAGCGTTTGCTGCAGGTGGGCGACGATGGGCAAGGCATTCGCCAGCAGCTGGTGGTTGCCCGAGCAGCAGTAGAAAAAATCACTAAGCAGCTCGGCAAGATCACAGAGGCGCTTTTGGATGATGACAGTGGCGCAGCTCCCATCGCATTTGTACGCAAGGCACGCGAGCTGGAAGCGCAGCAGGTCATTGCGGAACAGAAGGTCGTGCAGCTGGAATACGGATTGGCAGCAGTGTCTGGGACTTCACAACCAGCGCAAGCAGAGCGATGGGAGGAGCTTTCGGAGCTGGTCTGCACTGACGATTACACTGCGAGAGAGAAGGTTCGCCAGTTGGTCATGGATACGTTCGAGCGGATTGTCATCTACATGAGGGGTCTTGAACCAGACGGCCGAAAAGGCCAATTCATTGATGTGCAGTTGCTCTCTCGCACGGGACAGCAGCGGCTGATTCAAATTGATCGACGCAGTGGCGAGTGGGTATCAAGTGAAGATTGGGATTAAGGTCGGCCTGTGTTACTGTTCATATATACAGTGATAGCTAGGTGCCGTTATGGTTTTTCATCCCGTTCCCCTTTTTCATTCGTCCACACATTACGAAGAACTGAGTCGACGAGTTCATCGACAGATTAATAGTTCGGCCGCGCAGGCTTCACGACGGACGATAATTGTCCGGCAGTCCGGAGAGCGGATAGGTGATTGGGATAAATTTATCGAGCAACTGGACTCAGAGGAAAGCGTGCGAGTAACTCGTCTGGATGAGGGTTCTGTGTATTTGAACTGGACCAACCAGCACTCTGGCTGCTATGCCTGCGGTTAATTAATGTTTTATTTAATAACCCGCGGGCATTGACTCATGCTTAGCCTGCGGCTAACGTATCTCCATTAGTTCAGGTGAGCGTTTCTAGCGATCCTGATCGCAATGGAGGCTCACCACATGTACACCCTCATCCTTTCCCCTGATGCTCGGTCACAGCTGGCCGGGCAGGTCACTCAGAACGGCACCTTTATTCACTCACTTCACGCCGGAAACGGGGTGATCTGCGCTATGGCCTACGTGGTGATCGAACAGTGCGCCAATACCGTATCCGTGCGGGTCGAATTGGGCGATAGCGTCAACAGCACCACATTAATCCACCGTGAAGATACTGCTGAGCAGGTCGCCCTTTTCTTGGAAGAACTGGCAAACGGTGTTTCTCTGGGCAGCGTGCCGGAGGTCGACGAGCACCTGGTGGTGGGTGATGTGGAATCAGTGCTGCGTGACGCGGTTCAACTTGGTCAAGGTACCTACTACCTTCCTGCTGACGGGGTCGAACAACTTGGCCTTTTGCTGCGTCCCAGCTGTAGCGATCCTGCGCGCACAGTCTTTCGCTTTGAGTTGGACAGTGTCGGGCTGACCCTACCGCTGCTGCTGCCCAGTGATCGGGTGCTGGCCTACGAGCTGCTTTCTGGTTGCGTGCAAGAGCTGGTTGCCAACTACCGCTGCGCGGCTTGAGGGGGCGACTATGACTATGACCATCACTATTTCGGAGCCGGACACCAAGCGATTGTTCGACCGAAGCATTGCCGGCTACAGAAGTGCAAATACTGACCTCGATGTAGCCATCAATAACGAAAACTGGGGTGCGATAAATATTGCGCAGAGCAATCGAGAACTGCACGCCAACACTATCGCGCTAATCGTAAACATGTACGCAGACACCACAGCAGAACAAGGGGCACGGCCATGATCGGTATTCCCAAAACAGGCACCCTGGAACATGGCTTTATCAGCGCCAATGTCACTAGCGGTTACCAGTTCACTACCATCGACGGTCGCCCAGCGCGACTGGCTATCATCGACGACCAGGGCAATGTCGTTGAGTCCGGCGATGCAGTGGCACGGGAAGCGTGGAACGTGTGCATTGCTGTGATTAAGAACTTCAAGATTGGCCAGGGCCATATCGTGGTGCATAGCGCACCACCAGGCTTAGCCAAGCGGAAAGCACCGAAACCCAATCGTCTTTAATTCCTAATCACGAGAATTACCTCCATGCCTATTCGCCACATGACCATGCACATGATCGACAAAAAGCCCGACGGCCTACCCGCGATCCTTCATATCCGTGACTCCGAACTGCCGGTGTCGACTGCGACTGAAAGCCTGATGTCGGACCTAAACGAAAGCTACAACGCGAAGGCTGGCAAGTCGTGGGGCTTTTTCCATGTTGAGTCTGGCGCATACCCATTCAGCGGGTGGTTGGCCAAGTATCTGGCCGGTACCGAAGACTTCACCGCGTTTAGTCGTGTAGCGGTGGAGCACCTTACAAAACTGATGGAAGAATCCAACCTTTCTGTAGGTGGCCACGTACTGTTTGTGCATTACCAGCAAGGCATGACCAATTACTTGGCCATTGCCTTGTTGCATCAAAGTGAGGGCGTAACTGTTAGTGAGGATCTAGACGTTGCCCCATCGCGACATCTGGATCTGAGCAAATTGCACCTGGCTGCACGGATCAACATTTCCGAGTGGCAGAACAACAAGCAGTCCAAGCAGTACATTTCCTTCATCAAGGGCAAGAACGGGCGCAAGGCTACGGATTATTTCCGTGACTTCATCGGGTGTCAGGAGGGTGTCGATGCACCTGGTGAGACGCGCACGCTGCTCAAGGCATTCAGTGACTTTGTTGAAAGCGAAGATTTGCCCGAAGAGTCTGTTCGTTATCGCACCAAAACTCTGATCGATTACGCCACCACCATGGCCAAGCTGGGTGAGCCAATGGGGCTGGAGGAGCTTTCGGGACTGATCGACGAAGAGCGGCCTAAGGCTTTTTACGATCACATCCGAAACGTGGACTACGGCCTGTCGCCAGAGATCCCGGCAGACAAGCGAACTATCAACCAATTTCGACGATTCACTGGCCGGGCCGAGGGCCTGTCGATCAGCTTCGAGTCGCACCTGCTGGGGTCGAAGGTTGAGTTCGACGAAGAGGGCGGGACGCTGACCCTGCGCGGGTTGCCGAGCACGCTGATGGATCAACTCAAGCGTGCCAAAGCCTAACGCTGGCCCCCTACGCCGGTACTTTGGCAGATGGTCAATTACCCCAACAGCACGCGCTGCCAGTGTTCTTCACCAATGATGGCGATGGGCATGCCTTCCTCACGCAGCTCTACCGCGCGGAGAATTTTGGTGCCGTAGCTGCTGTGTAGCCATTGCTCATTACCGATGCTGCCGACTACCAGGTAGTCAACCTTCTTGCTGACGCCGGGAGCGATATTTGCACCAAGTTCGCGCACTAGACGCTCGCATTCCTTACGCGGTCCAAAGGCCATGGTGCCGGTAAATACGAATGCGCGGCCCTCACAGACGATGTTGGGCTCTGGTCGGTTAAGAGGCAGGGGGTTGGGGGTGCTGTAGGCTTTGGCAGTGGGACCCGCAACACTGAGGCCGGCGAAGCCACGGAGGGTATCGAGCAGCTCGGCAGATTCTTCTGCGTCCAGCTCGCCGTCTTGGAGCATCAAGTTGATGCGTTTATACAGCAAGTTGATCACTGGATCATCTAGATGTGCCAACTGAGTTTCGATCCATTGACGCAGGAACTTGGCCTCGTCAATGGTAACTACGCCGTCAGCAGCGATGCCCGCGGCCAGACCAGCTAGCACGTCGGCGCTACGGCGATCCATGCGATCAGCATTGAAGAAACGGCTGTTCTTAAACTCGTTGTGCAGATCAGACATTATTCACGTTCCTTGTGGGGAGGTGGACTACATGCCGGTTATCTTGGCGTCAATCGCCCGGCCGGTGATTTCCCAAGTTCCATCTAGTGGAACGGTCTTGTACTCGGGGTTTAGAGGGACTAAATAGCCGACACCAGCGTCCTGAATATATTGCTTGAACGTGTGCTCACCGCTGACGGTGTGCTGGGCAATGTAAAACTTGCCGCTGATGAGATCAAAGCCCTCGGGACGGATCAGGATCGGGGTGCCTTCCGGAAAGCTTGGTGGCGTGTCCGATGTCATCGACCTACCTTTAACTTTCAGCCAATAGCCATGCGGGCCGGCATTTTCGGTAGAGCTCAACCATTCGTCGGCAATGCCAGTTGGATAGCTGTTTGAGGATTCTAGTCTTTCACCTGCAGCCACCCAACTGATTAGAGGGTACTCCCTGGCTTCTCGATGCGGCTGAAGCATTGGGCTGACGTTGGCCATCTCTGCAATTTCGGCAGCTAGGCGCGGGCTGAAGCTTTCAATTGGTTCTTTAAGCAGTTTCGCCAGAGTTGCGGCAAAACGAGCATTCAACGGGTTTATGCCCTTCAAATAGTGATTGACCGAAACTGGTGTAATGCCAGCGGCGTCAGCAATTTTTCTTTGATTGAGCTTGAGCGCGTTCTTTTTCGAGAGATAGAGATCGTGTGCTGCTTTGCATTCAGCAAATAGTGCCTGGGGGAGAGGTTTTTTTTTGGTCATCATAAAAGTATAAGCCGCTAGCTAATGCTAAAGATTAGCTAGCGGCATTGATAAATAGTATGTCTGCGGTTAATATCCTGCCATTCATCACGTTGAGGTGTGTGGCATGGAAAACGTTCCCTTGGATGACTTGGTGTCCAGGTTAGGGCAGGCACGAGTGGCGCGGGCACTTGGTGTCAAGCCTGCATCAATTGCAAAGGCTATTCGCACGCGTCGAAACATCGTGGTTACGGTTAATGACGACGGCTCATGCATCGCTAAAGAGATCCGCCCCTTTCCATCCAAGGCGCAAGGCCAAGACGTTGCTGAGGCTATAAGCAGTAGCCCTGTATGACTATGTCCAATTCAGGACAACAGACCATCTCCCGTGATCAGGTACTTGTGGCTCATGCCGCCGAGATGATTGCGCGTACGGGATTCAGCCAGGATGACTTCGCCCAAGCGCTAAGCAGCCATTTGCACCGTCTGATTCCCGAAAAGGCCACCTGCAAGGATGTGCCTGACTTCAAGGAGTTGGCGAAGGGCAACGACACTGCGGCCTTCCTAAGAGCATCAGGGGCCTGGCTGCGGCGTGTTGGCCGTTGGCTCAGTGGTGAAGTTGACCTGCCGAGTTGGCTTGAAGAGGCTTGGGTTGATGCTCTGGAAGGTGACTTTCAGGAGTCCTGCCTAAACGAACTGGCCAGCCGCCACGGGCTGAGTGGTGCGCGTGCGCTGATCGGCGACGCCAACCCTGTTGGGGTGTTCGGTGCATTGGTTGCACGTCTAGGCAATACAGTCGCCCTGGGTAGCGAAATCCTGGCTGATGGTCGAATCGACATCGAGGACTTGAACAAGCTGCCTGAGTTTGTCGATCGCTTGCGTTCGGTCGAGGCCCGCTGCAGCGAACTGCGTTCGCGTGCTGAGGACGTGCTGCACGAAGATCCCGTCCTTCACCAGGTGAATGCGCCTCTGTGAATCTCCAGGATAAGGACATCAAATCGCGAACGGCAAGCAGCCGCACGGACAGCCCCAAGAAGGGCCGGCCTGCTGCTGTCCATCGCGACAAGAAAGATCCTCACGCAGCGCTCCGAGCCCCAATCCGAGCGCCGCGGTACTCAGCCCCGCGCCGACTGACGAGCCAGCAACTGAAAAACCCGCTCCTGCGCATGGCATTCTCGAGACTGAGCCAAATCGGCGACCTGCGCGGGCAGTACCTGCGCGACCTGGACACGATCCACGGTGGCCGCCGCACTCGCTCCGAGAAATACGACGCCCTGGCCAAGGCAGCCGAGCAACTGTTGCTGCGCTTGGACTTGGCCACCGGCGTGCTGGGATGGCTGGATATTGAACGAGGGCAGTACTTCCTTAACACCCAGTGCGGTGTAGCTGAAGACTGCGATATGTCCCCTGCGTCTCTTAACCGGCTCATGCACAGCTTGGACTTGGCCGGATATGTCTATCGACGCATCGAGAAAGTGCGGTTGGATGAAAAGGATGAGGCTGGACTTAACCTGGTGCGGACCCGCGTCCTGGTGCGCTTCACTGAAAAGTTCTTTGCTGACCTTGGTGTTCGCTACCTTTGGTATCGGGCCAAGAAGGCCGCGATCAAGCGCAGGGAGAGGGAATTACAACAAGTCAGCGGGCTTCGTGCGGCACGTCAAGAAAAGGCATCCCTGGAGGAGTTCCGCAGGCAGCAATCCCGTAGCAATTGGGAAAAGAGCGAGACGCGCAAGGCGGCTCACGCTCATAGCGAGTCAGAAATACTGACCCCGTCTCGCGGGTCAGGCAGGGGCGCCAAACCTGCCCTTGAACCTGACAAGAGCTCAGGCGGACTGGGCGAATCCATGGCGCGGCTACTGCGCAACGTCCAGGTCAAGAAAGACACCCCCCCGAAGTAATCGCATCCCTTGCGAGGCCAGGCTACGTCTGGCAGTCGAAAAAACCTATCCCTACCATCTGAATTCTGCCGGCATGCATCGTCATGCAGGCCTGCGGGTACTTTTACGCCCATTTTTCAGCGTCATTTCCCGGCGCCGCCGGCGTGCGGCCCGGGCATCCAAGAGCCCTTTTAATTAAATGGAATTTTAAACCCTACTCAGCATCCCCAAAGGGTAAAAAAAAGAGGTTTCCGAGGTGTCCACAGGGTCAGTGTGTTGGGTACCAGATGATGCCTCGCGCACTTCGCGCCAAGGCGCGGCGCGAGAACACGTCGCGGGCTACGCGCCCGCCCCGCGGCAGGGCGGTGCCCTGCACCCATGCCGGATACCCTGCACTCCGTGCCGGGGATCCAACGGGCTCAAAGCGGTAATTGGGCGCGCCGAGGCGAGGTGTAAATTTCACTGGCAGTGGTCGCGGGCTCGATCGGGCGGCGCGCCTGCTATTTCTTGGCGCGATGTTGCCTGACTACGGGCCGCTGCGCGGGTACCGCCGCTTTACTATGTGGGCTATTCAGCTGGGATTGTGTAGGCGGCTTATATGCCTGCGCTGCAGGCATGGTTGCGCAAGGATACGATTGTCACGTTGCCCCCAGTTGATCGAACAGCTCTCTTTGTTTCGCCCTGGGCATATCTTTCAAACGGTCAAATAGGAGTTGATCGACGGACTGAGCTGACGGGCTCAATGTATGTGAGAACTCAACAGTGGCAACCCATGTATGGCCGCATGTCACCGAATTGCATCGGCAATAGATCCGCGCAAACTGCAATGTCAGATGATCCGGTTTAGTTATGTGGCCCTTGCCCCCACATTCTTTGCAATAGACCCGCATAGCTCCCTCCCCAGGGCATTCTATTAGCCACTATTTTGCCACAGCGTGTATGTATAAACAGTTGTTTCGGCGCTGTTTTACTGGCTGGTGACCGTCGGTGGTGCCCTCCATGAAATCCTTCGATCCTCCCGTAGCGTCTCGTTCAACTGATCAAATAACTGACAGATCGGGCGGATCTCGTTGCTGGTGTAGACCCGATCAATCTTTTCGATATCGCCAAAGCCGGCGCTGTTTTCCGGGATGATGCCGGCCAGTGCGGGGTTCATACGCCAAGCGGCGATCACGTCGTTGCGCGTTATGTTCTTAACCTTCTCCAGTTCGTCTTTGGCCTGGAAGTCCCCGACTGGGATGATCTGGATGGCGTTTTCCTTGCCGTTGGGGATGTTGACGAACATCGAGCGGAAGTTACCCACACCTTTGCTGGAGCTGATCTGGGCACGCAGATTGTCTTCGTCCTCCTCGGTCAGATCCGGGTCGTTGGTGTAGAAGATGTAGCCCGCGTGCGCGCCGTTGCTGTAGTAGCGCCGGCGGAAAAGGGTGGCCGCTTCGTTGAGCAGTAGCGCCTGCAGACCGCCCAGGTAGTCCGGGATGCCATAGATGTTCTGTTCCACGTCGTAGTCCATGACGTGCTCGATCTCATCCTGTTCGAAGTCCATAAACTTGTTGTCCGGCAGTAGCATTCTGAAACCGCCGTCTACCTTGACCCGCATATTGATCGCGGAAAGATGCTGCAGCTCCAGGACTTCACCGAAAGCGTTGATATCCCGGTAGAAGTACGCTTCGCCAAACACCATGTAGTCAAGACCTGCGCGGCCCATGGTTTGAGCGCTGCAGCCCTCCGAAGGAATGAACTCTCGCAACAGCAAGTTGCGTTTGAACTTCGGAATGGCGCCGTGGTGTGCGTTGGCCCGCAGCAGTTTGGCCAGACCCGTGCGTGACACCGGCGGCTTGTAGATCTCGCCGTCGTCGCTGGGGAAAATCCCCAGGTACTCGCCGATGTTGCCGCTGAGTACCTGTTCTGGTTCCCCGAACGTAAACGCTCGCATGGCCTGTTTTTGCTGCTCTCGTTGCTGAGTGACCTGCTGCTTTTTGCGTCGTGGTTTGGGCATTGCTTTCGCTCGTCAGGTAGCGGCTACGGCGCCGCTTGTTCGTGTTCAGGGGTTCGTTTGCCAGGGCATGCATGATTGCCCAAGCAATATCGGCGTGACCGGTGGCTTCGGTACGCGAGGCGCTGTAGGTGATTTGGCCGCTGCCGGTGGTGCCGCGCTTGATGGTCAGGAATGACTGGGCGACATCCGTCCAGCCGGCATCCCACTCGATCCGGCTGCCTTGGATCGTGTCCTGCGCCTTGAGAACCAGGGTGTTTTTTGTTTCCAGGCTGTAGTGAATCGGCGTTGTTCGTGGGTAGAAGTCACGCACCAGTTCGAATACGCCATAACCGATGCCGGTTATATCGATGCCTATGTGTTGCACGTTGAAGCGCTCGGTAAGTTTCTTGACCTCTCCGGCCTGGAACTTGAACGACTGCCCGCGCCAACTGTGCTTCTCCAGAATGCGGAATTTCGCCCCGGGCTCCAGCGGTGGCGCGATGACCACGCACGTTGCGTCATCCCGGGTGCGGCTTGGGTCGTAGCCGATCCAGACGGGGCTGTTGCCGTAGGGGCGGTCGTCGTCGGGCTTGTAGTCTTCCCACAACGTCAGGTCGGAATAGCAACGCTCCAGGTCTTTGAGGCCGAACGCGCTTTGCGAACTGTCGATGAACTTGCAATAGAACAGTTGTTGGAACTTGTCCTCGTCGTACTCCATCTGCAGCTGCGCGAGGTCGAACAGATCGCAGCCACCATCAATGGCATCCTGGATGGTGATGGTCTTGCGCCATTGGCCGTCCGGACACAGAGCACCTTGGGCGTATGCCGCTTCGGTAGGCCAGGTGCCGCCTGCCTTCTTGCCGCGCTTGCTGTTACGGAACTCTTCTCCTGACCAAAACGGGTATGCCTGGTGTGACACCGCACTGGGCGTCGAGAAGTAGGTTTTGCGCCACTTCTTGTGTGTACCCATGGCGCTGGCCACGGTGCTGAGTTTTTCGAAGTCACGGATCCAGAAGTATTCGTCCACATACACGTGCCCGTGGTAGCCCTGGGCGGTGCTGCTGTTGGTGCTGAGGAAGCGCAGCTCGGCGCCGTTGCTGAGTACGATCGGGTTGCCGGTAAGCTCGATGCCAAACCACTTCTGGGCAAACTGGATTATGTAGCTGCGGAAAATCTCCGATTGCGATCGGCTGGCCGACAGGAACACCTGGTTGTCGCCAGTCAGCACCGCGTCCATGAAGGCTTCGCCGGCGAAGTAGTAGGTCAGGCCGACCTGACGACTTTTAAGGATGTTGCGGATCCTGCAGGTGAGCGGGTTTTGCTTTGCGGCGAACAGCTCTTTTTGGTAGCCGTACATGCTGCCGATGAACTTATCCAGGAAGTCCACTTCGGTCAGGCCGCTGATATCGTTCTTGGCCTTCTTCTCCCGCTTCTTGTCGCCACTGTCCCTACGACTGGAGCGCTCCCCACGCGAGCCCTGACGGCGTTCCTGGGGTTCTGCCGGTTCTTCTGCGTTTGTTGTCTGTACCGGTTTGGCGGCTTGTTTCAGAAGGCGCTCGCGGACGGACGTCAGGCGATCCAGTTCGTTCAGATCGTCTTTGGTCAGGCTACCGGCCTTGTCCAGCAGGAGAGTGATTCTCCGGCCTACTGCGGTCAGCGGTTCTTCATCCGACAGCATGTCTTCCCAACCGCCCTGGCGAATCCAGTAGTAGACGATCCGAATGTTGGGCAGGTTGAGTTGCGCCTGAATTTCCTTTGCCTTACAGCGGCGCAGAAACAGGCGTTTGGCGGCTTCTTTAACTTCGGTCGAGTAGTACATAGGCCGCAGTCTATGCGGCGAAAACGCTTGAAACGCGAGGTTAAAATACGCGTTCTTCTGATATTTATAAAATCAGAATGCAACAGAATCTAATCGTTTGTTTGGAGCTCAACGGCTCCATATCGTGGCGGCTCAAATCACCGATTGAGCGCAGTTATCGCCTATGCCCCGTTCCCTTGTTTCGTACTGGAAACGTGTCGCCACCAGCGGCCCGACCGTTGATGGTCGCGTCATCCTTCCCCAGGAACTGCGTGATATCGCTGATACCTACAAGCCGTCTCTTTACACCGCAGTGATCTGGTGTGACCACGAACGCTGGTCAGGTTCCCACGGGACTGTATTCGCTGTGCGCCTGTTGGAAGAGGGAGAGGACATTGAGCCTGGTCAAGTTGCCCTGGAAGCACAGCTCAAACCAAACGACCGACTGCTTTACCTGAATGACCAAGGCCAAAAGCTGTTTTCCAGCATTGAAGTCACTCCGGATTTTCGTGGCACTGGCAAAGCCTACATGACCGGTATAGCAGTCACGGATGAGCCAGCCAGCGTCGGTACTCAAGAACTCTATTTCTCAAAAAAAACCAACAAGTCCGCGTTCTACGCAGCCTCTGTAGAGCTGGGCGACTTGAACGAAGAAAAGCCACAGGGCGAGGTGAACAAGCTGATTGGTGCGCTCACCAACCTGTTCAAGCGTTTTTCCCTGGACAACAAACCCGCCGAAACCCCCTCAACTTTCACTGAGAGCAAAACCCCTATGGATGAAGCTACCGCAACGGCTCTAGCAGCCCTGCTGGAGCAGCTGTTAATCGTCGCTGCCGGTATTAAGGCAGTAATCGATCCGGCTGTTGAAGACGCCCCCGATCCCGATCAGGAGCCGATCGACAACGTGAGTGCGGCAGTAGACGAAATCGTCACCACTGCCGAGGAAGAACGTGAGTTCCGCCGCAATGGCGGTGTGTCGAACAAGGCTGTGATGGCTGCTCTGTCGAATCTGGAAAAGCAGTTCACAACTTTGCAGAACACCGCTACCGGTCGCCAGTTGCCAAAAAACACTGGTCCAGCTGCGACCATCAAAAAGCGGGTGTTCTGACATGGCCCAGCCACTTAGCGCCAAGGGCGCCAAGCAATACGCAGCGTTGCAGGTAGCGATCGCCGAAACTTACGGTGTTGAAAGTGCCCGCCGCATGTTCAGTGTAGAGGCGACAATCGCTCAAGAACTGAACGACGCGATCACCGCCAAGGCTGACTTCCTGCAGCGTATCAACGTCGTCCCGGTCAGTGAGATCAAGGGCGAAAAAGTTTTCATCGGTGTTAATGGCCCGGTCACTGGCCGGACTAACACCAAGACTACCGATCGCGAAGCCAAGGATTCCTCGGCGCTGGAAAACACGCTCTATGAACTGGCTGATACTCAGTCGGACGTTGGCCTGCCGTACGCCAAGATCGACGCCTGGGCGAAGTTTCCGGACTTCCAAGAGCGCTATTCCGCTGCTGTGCAAAAGCGTATCGCCCAGGATCGCATTGTTATCGGGTTCCACGGTACCAGTGCGGCAACCCAGACCGATCTGGCAGCAAATCCAAAGCTGCAGGATGTAAACAAGGGTTGGCTGCAGCAGTTGCGTGAGCAGGCTCCGCAGCAGGTTCTCAAGGAAGGTGCTGTTGCTGGAAAGGTTACCTTGGGCGCCGGCGGAGACTACGCCAACCTGGATGCACTGGTACACGACACCAAGCAGATGGTCGATGAAGTCTTGCGCGAGGATGGTGACCTGGTCGCGATCATCGGCAGTGATCTGTTGGCTGCTGACAAGGCCAAGCTGTACACCAAACAGGGTGACACCCCGACCGAAAAAGAGCGGATCGAGGACGCCCAAGTCATTGCCACTTATGGCGGTCTTCCAGCGTTCAGCGTGCCGAACTTCCCGGTAAACGCCGTGCTGGTCACCAGTTGGGACAACCTGTCGATTTACTTCCAGGACACCAGCTGGCGTAAGCAAACCGTGGAAAACCCGAAACGCTCCCGCGTCGAGGACTACAACAGCCGCAACGAAGGTTATGTGATCGAGCAGTTGGAAAAGATCGCACTGACCGAAAACGTGGAACTCGCAGCGTGAGCCTGGCACTGGCGCACAAGCGCAGCACCTTGGCATTGGGTAGCGCTGCAGTAGCGGCTGCTGCAGGCGCACCGGTGGCGTATTCGCCTGCCGATGCCCTGAGTAGCCCAGCCAATGCCCGCAAGCATCTGATGCTGCAGGAAGCAGCCTTGGACCAAGACCTTGAGCGCGTGAGTGCAATCAATGGGATGGCCATGCGTCAGGCGCTCAAGCGTGACGAGCTTTTGCCCAAGTACCAGGACTATGTGCAGCGTTATTGCGCGTCGGGTTTGAACTTCCCGAATCGCGTCCTGGTGCAGGTAATGATCTGGCTGTTCGATACCGAAGAGTTCGAAGACGGCATGGAGCTGGCCCACTTCGCGATCGGGCAGGGGCAGCAGATGCCTGAGCGATTTAAACGCGACATTCAGACCTTTGTTGCTGACGCCGTGTGCGATTGGGCCTATGCGGAATACAAGGCCAAGCGCAGTCCGGAGCCTTACCTGTCCGACTTGTTGTCACTTGTTGACGGTGAGTGGGAACTGACGGAACAGATCCCTGCCAAGTATCACAAGTTAGTGGGTATCCGTGCCATGGAGGACAAGGACTGGGGGCTGGCTCTGCTGCACTTCAATCGTGCCACTGAGTTGCATCCGAGCATCGGCGTGGGTGTACGCGTTGAAAACTGCCTGCGCGCCTTGAAAAAACAACAGGCCAAACCGGCCACCGAATAACCGACTACCCCCCCCGGCGAGAAACTGTGGATGTGAGCCAGCCATTTATGGCCCTGTCCCACTGAAACAGTTTTCCCGCCCCTATTCGAGCGGCCAGCGATGAGCTTTTCAGGTAACCCCACCACGTCTGTGGAGCAGCGGATCGAGAACGATGGCTTCTGGCCTGACCTCTCTCTGACTGAGTTTCAGAAGGCCTATCGCCTTCCAGGGGAATACCTGGTTGAAACGCTGGTCGACGGTTTAACCACGGCGATGATCGAGGTCGACGATGACCTGGCTGGCGTGAAAACCACACTGCAGGCTGCAGGCTTATTGAACCTTGAGGCTGCTGCAGGTGTAAGTACCCCCGCCGAATGGGCCTATGCCTACAAAGTGAAGCTGTACAAGCGCGCTGTGTATTGCCGCGCCAAAGCCAACCTATTGACCCAGTTCGCCACCATCACCCGCCGCGAAAGCGCCGAGAACACCGGCAAGGAAGCCCCGGAGCGTGGCGAAACCTTCCTTGAGTTCAGCCAGCAGGCCGTTCGTTCGCTGCAGGGCCGTGGCCGCATCACGGCGGTGCTGCTATGAGTCAGCCAGTGAAAATCGCATACCTGGAAATTTCCCCACGGATGACTGGGAAAACCGCGCGTCTGTGCAAGTTCGCCAACGACCTATCAGCCGCCGGGCAAACGGTTATTTATGTTTGCCCTCGCGGCCTGGCACCTGAGCTGCGCGTAGAGATGCCTACCGTCACTGTTCTGGCTGATGGTCAGCCGGTGCCGGAGACGCTAGATCAGACGAATGCGATCTGGTTTTACGACGAATTCGACTGGCTTAAATCCACAGTTGTGCGTCCAGGCGGTTACTACGCCACCACCGCCGCCCATCTGCGTGACCTCGGTGCCACCGACCCTGACGACATGCTGATGAAGCTTGTGAAGGCCAACGGCTATCTCGTTGAGAGGCATCTGTGGCCGCACGGTGATCGCGAGTTTGTCCGTGATCACCGTGCGTGCATGTCGGCCAAAGCCTTCCGCTTGAGCATTCTGGGGGAGTTTCTGTCGTGATCAAACTCATCGCCCTGACCCAGTATCTGAAAGAGCGCCAACTGGTGCTTCCGGAACAGCTCGACAGCTGGACCGACCAGGTGAACCTGGAGCTGATTTGGAAACCTGACGTCGACGGCATGCGCATGGGCGATATGCGGTACAGCGCGACGATCGCTTTCGAGCGTTTCGCCGATCACCCGGGGCGTCTGATGGCGTTGGTGGGGAGCTGGCTTGAGGTCAATGACCCGAGCCGCGATCGCGACGAACTACCAGCGCCGAAGTTCGAAATCAGCATGCTCGACAACGTCCTGTCCGATGTGGACATCACCCTGGAGTTCAACGAACCGCAGTACCTGGCCGAGGATCCAGCCGGCGAGATCGAGGCCTTCGGTAAGACCTGGGCATTTGTCCCGTTCGACCTTTGGATTGCCGAGCACGGCGAGGTGGGCAGCAATGGCCGCTAATCCGCTCGACCTCGATGTCAGGGGGTTGCTCAGTGTCGACGCCCAACTGGCCCTGCTTGAGCTGCCGCCCCAGCTGCGCCGCCGGCTGCTGAACAACGTCACCAAGCGTGTGCGCTCGATGAGCCGCAAGCGTGTGCGTGAACAGCAGAACCTGGACGGCACCCCCTTCGCTGAGCGCAAGGGGTCGGCCAAGGGCAAAAAGAAGATGGAAGCCGGGTTGGCCAAGCTGCTGCAGGTCACCCGTGTCAGCTCCGACGAAGCGGAACTGGGCTGGAAAAACGCCCTGACTCGCTGGGTCGCATCACAGCAACACAACGGGGCCAGCGAGCGGCGTACCGCTGCACAAATGCGCCGCTGGAACAAAGTCCCGCCCGGTATCGCCTGCACGGACAAACAAGCCAAGCGCTTGCGCCGTCTGGGCTTCCGCACCCGGCAGAAGGGCAAAAAAACACTGACCCGTCCCTCGGTAGCGTGGATTCAAGAACATGTGAATTACGCCAAGGCCGGTCTGTTGATCCGCATTTTGAACGATGAACGAACCGAGTCGTCGGGCGCGCAAAGCTGGGACATCACCTTGCCAAAACGCCAGTTCCTCGGTGTGAGCAGCGGCAACGAAACCAGCGACCTGGTTAACCAGGTCTTTCAACAAATCCTTAATTCACCCCGCTAGCGAGGCACTGCATGGCACTCGGCAAAGTCAGCGTTAACAATCTCAATCTGGGCCAGGGTGCCGTGACTGAGATCGAACGCTATTTCCTTTTTATCGGCACCGGCGCTAAGAGCGTCGGCTCGCTGATCCCTTTGAATAACGACAGCGATCTGGACGTCTCGTTGGGCCTTCCGGCCAGTGATCTGAAAACCCAGATCACTGCCGCCAAATTGAACGGCGGCGATCGCTGGGCCTGCTTGGCAGCGCCGATGGCAGCCAATGGCGACTGGGCCGAAGCGCTGGAGAATGCCCAGCAGCAGGGTTTTTCGGTCGAGGCCGTGGTGATCACCACGCCGGTGGAGGAAGGCTCAGATCTGTCGGCCATGCATGACGCGGCGATCGAGCTGAATAACATCTACGGCCGTCGGGTTTTCGTGATGGCGGCGAGTGCCGGTATCACTCCGCTGCAGACTTGGGATCAGTACCTGGTCGAGCAGCGGGCTATCACCGCAGATCTTGCCGCGCCGCGTGTCCTGGTCGTGCCTCAGTTGCACGGCAATGACCTGGGCGTACTGGCCGGTCGCTTGGCGAATGCTGCCGTGAGCATTGCCGACACCCCCATGCGTGTGGCGTCCGGCGCTCTGTTAGGTCTGGGCCCCGTACCTGTCGACCTCGACAAAGTGCCGCTGCCATCGGCGATCCGTGCCGAGCTGGACAAGGCGCGCTTCTCGGTCTCACAGACCTATCCGGATTACCCGGGCGTGTTCTGGGGCGACGGCAACATGCTCGATGCGCCGGACAGTGACTTCCTGGTGGTGGAGTACTTGCGCCTGGCTGACAAAGCCGCACGTCAGGTGCGCCCGCTGCTGATTCGCCGCGTCGGTGATCGCCGACTCAACAACACCCCCAACAGCATGACTGCTGCTGTCAGTGCGTTTATGAAGCCGTTGCGTCAGATGGCCAAGTCCGCCACGTTCGCCGGCCAGGTGTTCCCAGGTGAAATCGAGACGCCCAAGGATGGCGACATCGTCCTGGTATGGCTCAGCAAAAAGAAGGTCGAGATCTACATCAAGATCCGGCCGATCGACTGCCCGAAAGACCTGACGGCCAACATCGCCCTCGACCTTTCCACCGACGATTCGGAGTAATCCCCTATGTCACGTATTGGCGGCAAGAACTTCGACGTGAACCTGGGCGATCTGCTCATTCACGTTGAAAACTGCACCCTCGATGTCACGGACAACACCGCCGTGGCACAGAGCCGGGGCGTGCCTAACGGGCACGTAGACGGCGACGTCTCGGCCAGCGGTGAAATGGAATTCGACACCAGCAACTTCAACCTGTTGATCGAAGCGGCACGCTCTGCCGGCAGCTTTCGTGCACTCGAACCTTTCGACATCGTATTTTTCGCCTCGACACCCTCCGAAGAGTTTCGTGTCGAGGCGTTCGCTTGCAAGTTACGGGTGTCGAGCCTGTTAGGCATCACTCCGAAAGGCGGTGAGACGTCCAAGCACAAGGTGCCGTTTGACGTCACCAGCCCGGACTTTATCCGCATCAACGGCGTGCCGTACTTGGCCGCTGAAGAGATCGAGGGCTTGCGCTGATGTCTTGCCCGTTCGATCGCGCCCAGGCAACGGAGCAACGCCAACGTGACCAAGCGATTGCCGTCCAGTTGGCCCAGTCGCGCCCGAGCGGGCCAAGCCGTAACGAATGCCTGGACTGTGACGGTGAAATCCCTGCAGCACGCCAGGCACTGGGCGGGATCCTGCGTTGCGTGCCATGCCAGACCATTTTTGAGAAAGGAGCTCTCCGATGAGCACGAATCAGGCCGCTCAGGACACTGCCATTGCCTTCGCCAAGGCGGCACCGGCAATCGGCGTGGCCGCTACCGGTGCGACAGGTGCTGTCGACTGGTCAGCGGTCGCTTACATGCTGACCGCGCTCTACATGGTGCTGCAGATTGTTCTGTTGGTCCCTAGATACCGCCAGATGCTGCGCGACTGGAAGAGCAAGCCATGAGCCTGCGCAACAAGATCGCCATTGGCGCGTTAACGGGTGTGCTGGGCATGACCGGCGCACTGGTGACCTGGTTCGAAGGTCGCTCACTGGTGGCCTACCTCGACCCGGTGGGCATTCCAACTATCTGTGAAGGCGTCACCCAGGGCGTAAAGCTTGGCGATCGGGCCACGCCGGCACAGTGCGATCAGTTGCTGCAGCGTGAATTGCGTATCGCACTGACCGCGGTGGATCGCCAGGTGCGTGTTCCGCTGCCTGATACCCGGCGCGCTGCCCTCGGGTCGTTTGTTTACAACGTCGGTGAGGGGCAGTTTTCCAGCTCGACACTGCTGCGCCTGTTGAACAGCGGTGATGTACGGGGCGCTTGTGCCCAGCTGTCGCGCTGGATCTATGCCGGCGGCAAGCAACTGGCCGGATTGGTCAATCGCCGCGCCGCCGAGCGCGAACTGTGTGAGGTCGGCCTATGAATTCGCTCATCACCAACTTTCTTTCGTTACTGGTGTTCTTGGCTGCTTTTGCTTTTTTTGACCACCTCATCGATGAGCGCAACAAAGCTCAGCTGGAGGTGGCCGGACTACGCGAAGCGGCCCGTATCAGCGGTGAAATGCTGGCTGATCGCGACGAAAACGACCGTACCCGAACCGAGGCACTGAACCATGCACTGTCTGAAAACAATGATCTGCGCCGTTCTGTTGACGATGGCCGTCAGCGGCTGCGCGTCAAAGCTATCTGCAGCAGCCCCAAGCCCGACCAGACCGGCGCCGGCGGCGTGGCTGATGCAGGCACCGCCGAACTCGCAACAGACGCTCGACCGGATTATTTCACCCTCAAAGATCAACTCGCCCTGAGTCGAGAAATGATCCTGGGCCTGCAAGACCACGTCCGCAGGATCTGCCTGCGTTAACCGTTACCCCAACCCTGACTGGATAAAAACGATGACTGAACGCCGCGAAATCACCCTGGAAATTGGTGATAAAGAATTCACTTTCACCCTGACCCCGCAGGACGTGACCAAGTACTTCAATGGCCTGACTGCCAACAACAAGGTGTCGCCGGCCAACAACCTGTTGGTCAACACCGTCGACCAACAGGAGCGCGCCACGCTGAAGCCCTTGCTGGTCAACCCGGTGATGGTGATGCAGCTGGCCGGTGCGCTGCTGGAAGAGTACGGGCCAGACGTTGAAATCATCGTAAAAAAGCCCTCGAACACGCAGAGCGACTGAGCGAGGACGGGCTGGGCCAGCTGATGGCCCTGACCAACCGCTGGCTGCCCGGGGCTGAACCCTCAATCGAGAACATGGGCACGGCCAAGTGGCTGGAAGACGAACACTGGAAACGCATGGAAATCGCGGTGGCCAACGCCATCGCTCTTGCATTGAACGGGTAACGACACATGGCAGATCGCAGCGCCCGCCTGGCCTTTATCTTGAGCCTGACCGACAAGATCACCGCGCCGTTAGGCAAGGTTAAAACCAGCTTTTCGGACTTGGCAGAGCAAGGTCAAAACAACATCAAGACCATGGGCCTTGGGCTCGCGGGCATGGTGGGCGCGGGTGTTGCGATTAGCCAGTCCCTGGAACCGGCGTTGGAGATGAACCGTGCCCTGGGCGAAGTTCGTTCACTGGGCGTGGCCGAGGACGCGCTGACCGCGCTGAATCAGAAGGCTTTAGAGTTCTCGGTGGCTTACGGTGAAAACGCCCGGGACTTTGTTGCGTCGGCGTACAGCATCGAGGGCGCCATCAAAGGCCTGACCGGCTCACAGCTGGCCACCTTCACCAACACCAGCAACCTGTTGGCCAAGGCGACCAAGTCCGACGCTGAGACCATGGGGGCCTACGTCGGCACCATGTACAACCTGTTTAAAACCCAGGCGGATGCCATGGGCAAAAGCGAATGGGTCGAAAAAATGGGTGGCCAGACGGCATTGGCGGCTCAACTGTTCCGTACGGACGGCGCACAGCTCAAGGATGCCTTCAAGGAAGTGGGCCAGATTGCGAACACGGCCGGCGTTGACCTGGCCGAACAGTTCGCGGTGATCGGTACGTTGAGCAGCACCATGGAAGGTGGCGACGCCGGTGGTCTGTACAAATCGTTTTTCGAGAACATCGGCGCAGCGTCCGAAAAGCTGGGGATGAAATTCAACGACCAGAACGGCCAACTGATGCCAATGGCCGACATTTTGGCCAAGCTTGAGGGCAAGTTTGGCGACCTGAACAGCGCCGCCGCCGGGGCCAAGCTGACTGAGGCCTTCGGCGGCGAAGGTGCGCGAGTCATTACCGCCTTGTCCAAAGACACCGACCGCTTCAAAAACAGCCTGGATAAGCTGGGCAAAGTCCGGGGCCTGGAGGACGCCGCGAACATGGCCAAGGCCATGGTGGATCCGTGGCAACAGTTTGCGAAGGCCGTTGAAGCACTGCGCATTGCGTTCGGTCAGGCACTGATTCCGATCTTGGCGCCTTTAATGGACCGCCTGGTCGGTATCGCAGGCACGCTGACGCGCTGGACTCAGTTGTTCCCCAATATCACCCGTGTGGTTGGCATCACCGTGTTGACGATATTGGGGCTTACGGCGGCGATGGCGGCTATGACGTTCCTCGTCGGGCTGAGCAAGATGGTTTGGCTGTCCCTGGTCGTCGTCTGGCAGGTGCTCACGTGGACCGGCTGGAAAAGCATTGCCATGTTCCTGTACCACGCCGTCATGGTCACCGCGTTTGTCGCCGGCATGATCCTGATGGTGGCGTGGATGGGGCTGGTAAAAGGCGCCATGTTGCTCTGGCAGGGCGCGATCTGGCTGGTCAACGCTGCCATGTACGCCAACCCGGTGGGGCTGATCATCGCGGGTATTGTCGCCCTGGTCGCGATCGTCGGCGCCGCAATCTATTACTGGGACGACTTGAGCAGCGCACTGATGAACACGGTCGCGTTCAAGTGGGTCAGTGATCAGCTCTCCGCGCTGTCGGACTGGTTCGGCTCAATGGGCGGCTGGTCAGGCATGGCCAAAGCCGCCTGGGACGGCATCGTTAGAGTCTTTAGCCAAGCCATCAACGGCTTGATCGAGATGATGAACAAGATCCCGGGCGTGAACATCGAAACCCGCTTTGGCGATCTGCCCCAGGTGCCCGGCTCCGAAGCGGCGATAAGGGCGGCAGACACCGCCAGTTCAGCGCAGAAAGCCCAGCAGACTATCAACGCGGCAATCCCCAGCCTTTCGCCCTCACGGCCTTCGGCTGTGCCTCCGGGTGGGCTGCTGACCAGCATCCAAAACACCAGCAGCCAGGACAAGGCCATGCGTGTTGAGAAGGTCGAGATCCACACGGCCAAGCCCATGAGCCCGCTGGAAATGGAAAACGCGATAGCCATGGCGGTGGGCGGATGAGCCTCTATATCGATCTGTTGATCACCCATAACGACCTGACTCTGGATCCCTCAAACCAGCCTTTGCTGGTGGACGATCGGACCAGTATCGCCCAGGACATCGGCCACATGATCCGCGAAAGCGGGTTGCTAGTGACCTTGGTGGCCGAGCGTGATCGCTTCCGTCGAGCCGACTGTATTCAGCAACTGGAGCTGCTGGTGGAGGCCGACGTGCGCCTGGTACCGGGCACGGTGCAAATTCTTGAAGAGGAGAAGGGCAGGTACCTGTTGGTGGCTAAAACCGTTGAATTTGGATCTGTCGAGGTAACGCTGTGAGTGATGTGGACTTTAAAAAGGCGCTGAGTGACGCCGGGATACCGACCACAGAAGCCAAACTGCGTGCGGCCTGGGAACTGGAAGTGGTCGCCCAGGGCAGCAAGGTGAGCAACACCAGTGCCTGGTCGCCGTTCTGGCGGGTGATTACTGCGCTGGTGACTAAACCTGTCATGTGGCTGATCGAGTTCATCGCCGGCACCGTTTTGCCGAACTTCTTTGTTAAGACCTCCACCGGTGCCTGGCTGGATATGTTGGCCTGGGCAGTCAACGTCACTCGCAAGCCTGCGACCAAGGCCGAAGGGCTGCTGTTGTTCACCCGTAGTGCGCTGGCCGGTTTGTTGGAAGTGCCCGCCGGTACGCGCGTGCAGTCGATTGCGATCAACGGCAATGTGTACGAACTAGTGACGGTGGCAGCGGCCAGCTTTGCCGATGGCGAGTCGCAGATCCGCGTACTGGCCCGTGCCAAACAGGCGGGCAGCGGATTCAATCTCGCACCAGGTTACTTTTCGATTCTGCCGGAACCGGTGCCCGGAGTGGTCCAGGTGGTGAACGCTGACAGCTGGTTGACCCAGCCCGGCGCCGATACCGAGCCCGACGATGAGCTGCGTCTGCGCGTGCGCAACCAGTTCTCGGCGGTCAACCAGTGGCACACTGACGCGGTCTATCGCGCCATGATCTCGGTCTTTCCGGGCGTGCAGCCGGATGGCGTCTACTTTGAGCACAACGCGCCTCGGGGGCCCGGCAGTGCCAATGCATTTGTGCTATTTGAAGCTGATTCGCCGGCGGACACCTTTCTGGCCGAGATCAACAGCTATATCCGTGACCAGGGCAACCATGGCCACGGTGACGACCTGCTGGTGTTGGAGATGCCCGCCACGCTGCACACCGTGAGTGTTACGGTCTGGACCAAGGCAGAGGTAGGGGTCGAGCGTTGGCCAGCGTTGAAGGCTGACATCGAGTTGTTTATCCGTGCCGCGTTTCGCGAGAGCACGGCCAGCGACTACCAGCCGACGCTAACCCATCCCCAGTCACGCTTTTCTTTCAGCCGCCTGGGCGAGGAACTGCACCAACAATTCGCCGGGATCGAGTCGCTGCACTTCGACAACGTCGACATCATTTCAGAGCTGACCATCCCACGCCTGTCCGGGGTTGAGGTGGCGCTGAATGCTTAAGTTGAGCCTGCCTTTTTGGCTCGACGGGCCGGAGCTGGCCAAGCTAAAAGCCGCCGCACAAGCCTGGTGGGGCAAGGCCGAGAGCTGGCTGAACTGGCCGCTGTTGCAGATGGACGCCGAGAACTGCCACTTGAGCGTGCTCGATCTGCTGGCCTGGCAGCGTGACATTCAGCGCTTCCACGGCGAGCCCGAAAATCTGTACCGCCTACGGGTGAAGTACGCCTTCATCAATGCGGTGGATGCCGGCAGCACCGCCGGCATGGTTCGCATTTTCGAGCGCCTGGGCGTCGGTTATGTAGAGATCCAAGAGCGCTTGCCCGACCTCGATTGGGACGTGGTGCTGCTGCATCTATCCGACACGCAACTGAGCGAAAACCCGGTGTTGCTGCGTGTGTTGATGCAGCAATACGGCCGCACCTGCCGGCGGTACGACTTCGTCACGATCACCCCGGTGAAATTGAACATCGGTGTGGCTGACTTCAACGACGACCAGCAGACCCTGATTGCCACGCTGGACGATAGCGCAAGCCGATTGGTCGTAATCAACGAGCTCGCAATTCTCACCTTTTTGAACCCACTTTAGGAGCCCCCATGGGAGCTAGCATTACCCTTGCCGGCGAGAGTCTTATTGCCCAAAAGCAAGGCGCTGGGGAGAAGCTTGAGATTGCTCGCTTCGTTCTGGCTCTTGTACCTGGTCTTGATCCGAACGCACCGGTCGATCGCGCAGCTGGAAAGCCGCCGGCGGCTCAAATCGTCTTCACCAAAGTCTACGACCGCAAAGGCTACGTTAGCCCCAACCAGGTGATCTATAGCCTGATGGTCGGTTCAGATGTCGGTGACTGGGACTTCAACTGGATCGGCCTGGAAGCCGCCGGCGGCGAATTAATGGCCGTCGCGACCGTGCCGGTGCAACAGAAGCGCAAGAACATCCCACCGCTGCAGATCGGTAACAACGTCACCCGCAACTTTTTGGTGGAGTTCAACGGTGCCCAGGCTCTGACGGGCATCACCGTCGACGCCAGTACCTGGCAGCACGACTTCACGGTTCGGTTGAACGGTATCGATCAGCGCGAGCGCATGAGCAATCGTGACGTGTTTGGTCGTGCCTGTTTCCTGGCTGACAGCCTACAGCTGGAACGCAGTTTTGGTCTGTACCAGGTCAAAGCGGGTACTGCTTACGTTGAAGGGGTCCGTGTCGATCTGGTGGAGCCCGTTCACGCGCAACTGCCGGCGTTGCCAGTAAAAGCCTGGCTTGACGTCGCACTGGCCCGGGAAGGCAGCGAAACCGTTGCCACTTGGAAAGTGGTGTTTGGTGAGGTCAAAACGGACTACGTCGACAGCAACGGAACAGCCCATTACGTGGTGGAGCTGGCCAGCGTTGCGGTCTCGGGAGAGATCACGGACCTGCGCGAAAGCGTGCCCATCACCGGTGCCCTGGTCAAACAATACGCTCTGCGCAATGGCGACTACGAAAACCTGCGCGCCCGGGCCACGACCAAGGACGACGTAGACCTGGGTAATCTGCCCAACGCCAAAAGCGACGACCCTGGAGCTGACAGCAGCGAGATTCTGGCCACGACCAAGGCGCTCAAAGCGTTGCACGAGCTTATTGCTGACGAAGCAGTAGGGGAAATCTTCACGGTTGCGATGGACACACCTCCGACTAGGTCGTTGCGCGCCAATGGTGATGCAGTATCCCGTACGGTTTACGCCAAGTTGTTCGCCAAGATCGGTACCACCTACGGCGCTGGTGATGGTGTCAGCACTTTCAATCTGCCTGACCCACGGGGACTTCATCCTCGCTTTCTGGATGATGGCCGGGGAATCGATATCGGCCGTGTTCTGGGTAGCTACCAGGCTGACGATATGCGCAGCCACAACCACAACGGCAGTTCTGCCAGCGCTGGCGGCCATACACACACTGCTTCAAGCGACACCCAAGGCGCACACAGCCACAACGTTCACTATGGCAACGTCACTCCGGATGGCTCTGACCTTGGCACTCCTGGCGAGCCACGAAACCCGATAAACGGGACCGAGCCCGCTACTGTTGCAACCACCACCACTACGGCCGGCGAGCACGCACACAACATCACCATAAATTCCGGGGGCGACCACTCGCACGCTATCACCATCACCTCCACGGGTGGCACAGAAACACGCTCGAAAAACATCGCCTTCCTTGCGTGCATCAGGTGCTGAGACTGCCATGAACATCAATATGACCTGGGCACCCATCACCCTGCGCTGGCCGGAGCAGTCCACCCAGTGGTTGAGCGACCTCGATGTTGCCAAGGGCTTGGCCGGCAGCGAGCTGGCCAGCACCGGGCAGCGCCTTGCCTCTCTGACTGACTTGGCCACGACCTCACCCGGGCCAGTCGGCGCCGCTGCAGAAGCCGCCGTGGCTGCTGGCCGTGCCGGTCTGGCTGATGCACTGGGCGAAGTGCCGGCCTGCCTGGTGGTGACGCCGTTTCAAAGTGGAGTGGGGCAGGGCCGCGGCTATCAGCGCTACCTTTCGGCGCCGAACTTGCTGCAGCAGCTGGGCGAGAAACTGGAAGACACCGGCGACGACAGCCGCCCAGCGGGCTTGCAATACGCCCTGGTGGTGATGTTCCTGGGCACGCGCTACGACAAGTTCGCTGCGACCTTGGCCCGGTTCAATGCCGTGTTGCCCATGCCCGACCTGCAGCGCGCCGAACGCCGGGCGAAAAACCTGTTCGCGCTGGACGCTGAAAAGTGGGAGCTGCCCACCGCCGGCACACTGCCGCGCTGGGGGGCGTTGCCGCTTGAGCGTTGCACCGTGACCAAGGCAGCCACCCAGGCCCTGAACAGCCAGCTGTCGGCACTGGAGAGCTACGCCGACAGCTCACCCATGGCTGACATGGCCAAGATGGCCACCCGTAAAGCCAGCCAGGCACAAGCACAGGCGCAGAAACTGGCCGACCTCAAATCGATGTTCACCGGCGGCGCCGCTGACGACAGCATGCGCGCGCGGTTGATTGGCCCAGGCAATGCCGCCGAGTTGCGCCGGCAACTGCTGCAGGGCGATGCACCAGGTCACGAATGGGGATTGTCCGCTGGGGTGCTGCTGGTCGGCTCCCTGAAAGGGCTGAGCTTTGTCCGCGAGTTGGTGGGCCTATGACCTTATTGCTCGATGGCGAACAGGTGCGTGGCAAAAACATCAAGGTCACGGCCAACCTGCGGATCGAAAGCGACGACCTGTCCGGCCAGACCAGCAACACCGACTCCGCGCACAAAGGGTTTAAGCCAAAAACACTGGCGGTCACGCTGCAGATTCCCTTCGTCGACAGCACGTTTTTGCGCAACCTGATGCGCCTGGCGGAAGCGACCGGCAGCGGTGGCCAACTCAAAACCTACCGGGTCGTCAACGACACAGCGTCCGCGTTTGGCGTGCGCCAGGTGCAGTTCACTGACGGCGTTAGCGCCCGGGAAGACGACACGCTGCGGGCCTGGCTGGTGCAATTCACCCTGTCGGAAAAGCTCTCCAATCCTGAGCGGGTAGAGACGCGCCGAGCGGGCCAGGGCGTGACCCAGCAAGGCGCCCCGGGGCAATCCGTGACTGCACCAGGTGCAGGCGAAAACGGCGAGCCGGGGCAGGAACTGACCGGCTTTGAGGCCACCCTTAAAAAACTGGATAACTACCTGGGCGGTGTCTTGTGAGCATGAAACTGCACAAGGTGCTGACCATCGGAGGGGTGGTTTATCCCCTGGTCAGCGATGACGTGCGCCTTGAACTGCGCACCCCGGGCCGGGCCACGCTGACCATCCAAGCAGCAGCGCCGGTGAAAGGGCTGGTGACGCTCGATATCGGCTACAACGACAGCCCGCTGCAGCGCCATTTTATTGGTTACGTCGAGCGCTGCACCCCGTCCAACGCGGTCGAGCAGGTGCTGTTCTGTCGCGAGCTGGCCGCGATCCTTGCCAACCCGCTGCCGCTCAACCTGCGTCATGCCGATCTGGGCACGGTACTGGCCGAGATCAACCAGAAAACCGGGCTGAGCTTTCGCGTTCCAGACAAGGCTTACGCCAAGGTCAAGGCCCCGTTCTTTTACAACCTGGCTGCCGGTTACCAGGCCATGGACAGCTTGCCCCGGGTTTTCGGCATTGCTGACTTTATGTGGCAGCAGCAGGGCGACGGCGAAGTGTTTGTAGGCAGTTGGGCTGACAGCTTCTTTGGCGCCCGCTCACCGTTGCAGCTGCCGGTCGAGCTGTTCAACGACTACCAAAACAACCAGAGCGCGATGATCGCGGCCCTTCCCGGGTTGCGACCAGGTGCATCCATCAACCAAGGCGAGCGCATCACCCAGGTGACGCTCACCGGCAACCAAATGGCGATCCGATGGAAGAAGCAATCCGCCGCAGTGTAGAGCGGCAATTTCCCGAACTCACCGGCGGTTACCACCTGCCACGCTTTGCCCGGGTTATCGGCGTGGCGGATGCTCCGGCCAGTGCCGGGATCTGCGACGACTTTCGCCCGCGCTATGCCGTGGATCTGCAGCTGCTGGACGAAAACGACGAACCGGACCCGGCGTTGCCGGTACTGGCCGGCGTGCCGCTGCCGCTCTCTGTGGGCGGCGATGAGATGGGGTTCCTGGGCTTTCCCGAGGAAGGCACCCGGGTTGTCGTGTGCTTCGCCTACGGCCTTCCGAGCAAGCCCTACGTCCAGACCGTTCTCCCGCACGGGTTGAGTCTGCCCAAGGTGCCCAAAGGCGACCAGGTGTGGCAACACAGCGAAGCCGCGCAGCAACGGGTTGACGCCGACGGCAACTGGCTGCGCCAGACCGATGGCCGGATCCGTGACAAGTCCATCGATCGGGAGGTTGAAAGCCTAACCAATGTCGAACGCCATCAGAGCAGTACGGTGGAGATCGATGACCACTCGAAAGAGTCAGTCGGGGGGATCAAGTCGATTGAGGCGCTCGGCGCGCTCAAGCTGCTGTCGGGCGGATCCGTGAGCCTTGCGGCACTGGACGATTTGCATCTGGCCAGCGGTCGTGACCTCAACCAGGTAGTTGCTCAAAAACTCAACCTGAGCGTGGGCGGCGAGTTGTTGGAACGGATCATGGGCGCCCGCAAAAGTGTGGCACCCACTAGCTGGATCGGTTCTGAGAGCGTGAACGTGCTGCAGGTGTTGTGTGACGTGATCGATCTGGTGATCCAGATGAACACCGACATCGCCGGCCACCAGCACGCGTCGAGCCCCATCCCCACCAACGCGGCGAGCTTCGCCGGTCATGCCGGTACCGGCACACAACTCTCTGGGCAGTTGAAGCCCATCACTGGAGCATAATTTGGAACTCAAGAACTTTTTTGCCCAAGATGACCAGGGCAACATCCTCGGTGGTGCAATTTGTTATTTGTATCAACGAGGGACTGAAAGCCTTGTGAGTGAACTGCAGGCCTCCAATGGCTTGGCTTTGGACAACCCTTTTGCTGCTGATCAGCACGGCCTTATCCAGTTTGCAGTGCCGAACGGCATCTATGATCTGCGGGTGGTAAAGGGTAGCCGAGATTATCGGCTTCAAGTGCAGTGCAATGACGTCACTGAGACTGCTGAAGCAGCTGAAGGTGCCGCCCGAGCATTAGAGGAAAAACTCGCTGATCCGAGCAGCGGAGCGGGGATAGTCAAATATAAGAACCATGGCCTGGCCGGCATCGCAGGTATAGAAAGCGTAGATGTAAATAAGAAGCTTACCGAAACCGTCAGCTTGTATGACTTTAGGGCAAAGGGTGGTGGCCTGGATGATTCGGTGCCGTTACATGATGCTCTTTCTTGGGTCTATGGCGGCGATAACAGAACACTCCTGCTGCCTCACGGTGGTACGTTCAGAGTCCCAGAGAAACTCAATATCCCAATCACCGGGATGGTGAGGAATTGCCACCTCACAGGTTATGGCGCCACCCTACTATTTGAAGCCGCTGGTGGCATCAAGGTATACCCTACCGGGACCGGCTTGCTCAGTGAGCTGACCGTGAAGGGGATCCGTACTGGGGGCGGAGTAAAAGCTTTTGAATTTGTGGCTGACGACGATTTAAATTTTATCTACAACTTGGTCGTTGAAGATTTAGATGTTAACGGGTTTTCCGAATCTGGCTTGGTTATGGGGGGGAACGTATTCGAAAGCTCGATTAGAGATTACTCAGCATCGTCCCTCAACGCTACTGGATACTGTATCCATCTGCGCAACGTCGGTGATGGAATTGTGTCCTCGGTTGATGTTTGGGGCGGCAATACTCGGGGTGGTAAACATGGCCTGTTTGTAGAGAATCCGGTCAGTGATGTGGGGATTTATGGCGGCACTTATCTCCAAGCCTTGAACGAAGGCGTGCGCATTGATAACGCCATCGGCACAACGGTTTTCAGGGCTCACGTAGAGCACAACTGGCGCTCTGCTGGCAGCTTGGCGGCAGGTGGTGCAGGGCTGCATATGTCTGGCCGCGGTACGATCATTGGGGTGGTTGGACAAAACAGCGCAACCACCTTCCAGCAATACGTGGTATCCGCGTTTGCCAATGACATCACCGTGATGGGGGGCGGGGCGGGTGGCACCTACACCAAATACGGCCGCTATCAGCAAAGTCCTGATGGGACATTAGTGCTGATTGGTGAAGCTGCTTCAAATTATGACGTTGTTAAAGATACGCAGCTGTTTCCTACTCAGATTGCGTCGATGATTAAAAGTAAGAGAGTTGCGAAGACTGAAAACTTACGAGATTTTTTCTCGGTAGTTTCAATTGATTTGAACCGAGGAAATTTCATCCGAGTTAAAGAAATGACCGGCCCCGTGCAAATTGCCAACCCAACTAACAGGGCAGGCGTAACGGGCGAGGAAATTATGGTCGAGTTAGTACAGGATGCGACGGGGGGCAGGACCGTTAATTGGGGTGTTGATTTCGCTGAAGGCATGACCGCAATCAACGGGGGGGCATACCGAAGTAATCGTTGGACGTTTGTGTGGTCTGGCGGAAAGTGGAAACAATCAACCTTCGCGTCCACGTTTTGACGCGTCCCTATTATTCCTCCCGAATGCCTGCCCTGTGCAGGCTTTTTTACGCCTGGAGAAAAGTATGAAGTACTACCTGATTAAACTCGCGGAAAGCCTGCCTAATGGGTTTGGCGGCACGGCTCAGGGGCCGCTGATAAAGCTACTGGCGAAATACCAACATGACGCTGGTTTGCTCGAGCACGAAAAAACGCATGTGCGGCAGTGGTATGCCGTGCTGGCTACTGGGTTGCTGCTCTGCACGCTGCTGACGCTGCTTGTCTCGCCATCCCTCTGGCCGCTGTATGGGCTGGCACCGTTCCTTCATCAGCTGCTGTACAAGTTCATTCGGCCGTACCGGCGCTGGTGTGAGGTGAAGGCCTACCGCAAGCAAATCGCTGTTGGTGGCTACACCGGTAATGACTTTGCAGTATCTGCCCTGGTTGAGAAGTACGACCTGGGCCTGTCCGTCGATGAAGCAAGAGCGCTGCTTATCGACTGAGAGCTGTACTCTCGAGCCTGCCCGCCATTCGCGGGCTTTTTTATGTACGTAGGAAATGCAGAAGGCCCGCGACTTAGCGGGCCTTATCTTTTGATTGGTTGTTCTTAGTATCGTTACCCTCTAATTATACGCCTGTGAGTAAGCTGTTGGGAGTGCTTTTGCGTTCACCCTGAAAATATATCTGATCGGACTCAAATGCACCGGTGCGGGCTTTGCCAGGGCCTGAGGCGGATCATATGCACCTGGTGCGGCATGGATTTGCTCGATTGGCCGGAAGGCGATGAGAGCGGGCTGAAAAATCGTCACGGGAAGAAAAATTTCAAAGAAAAAGCACTTATCCCCCTCCCGCCGACGGGCCTTGCGTCCTTTTTTTGTGCAAATCCGGATGTAGTGCAAACGATCCTGCAGCCCAGGCGGGCCGTGGGGCTCTGCAGCCGATCGGCAATTGCACAGAATGTAAAGTTTTGAAGGGAAGTGCAGCGCGGTTGCACAGCGGCCCATGGGGCGGTCACAGAGTGGGTTGCGGCCAAGTGCCCGGAATCATTGGGCGAAAAAATGGAAAACCAGCGTAAAGGCTTACTTTCAAAATGGGCCCTTCTCATGGAACTGCGCCGCAGGTCGTTGATGGCTGAATTGCACCAGATGGCTAGAGGTCAAGTAGAGCCTGGCCTACAGGGAAACTTCAAAGAATCGACTGTTTGCACACCCTAGCCAATTGGTAGAAGCAGCAAGTGAATTGACGTCGGAGAGTTCGCGCTGTTCAAAAAGCCACCCAGTTAGTGGCTTTTTAAATTTTCTCAGGCTTAAGGCTATTTCGGGCCTTGCTATTTACGCGTCGCCACACCTACAGCTCGACCGAGTGCCTTAGCAGCAGCAGCACGCACAGCTGGCGGGTACGCGCTGCTTTTCATAACAGTGTCTAAGGCTTCTCTTGCTGCCGTAAAGCCGGTATAGCCCAAGCCTTCTGCTGCGCCAACCCGCACATCTGGTGGGTAGGCACTACTCTGCATAACTGTAATCAGAGCTTTGACTGCATCCAGGTTTTCCATATGACTCTCCCTATGACATGAAGGGGGAGTCTACCGTTTGCCTTCTTGAATAGGGAGGCGAGTGGCGAAATCAGTAGGGGAAATAAGGGAAAGCTAAATTATAGTTTGGCTATCGTTCGGGCAACCCAGGGAAACAAAGCCAACCTTCGGGTTGGCTGGCTTGGTGGTAACGGTGGACATGGCGAACCTCGGTATGTAGTGACGTTACATGCCCGTAAAGGCTGCACGACGAACGGGCGCTTTGGGCCTGCTGGCGCTCTGTTGAAATGATCAACCAAGCGGTAACAGGCTCTTGTGCGCCTCTGATCAAAAAAAGTGCGCAATTTTAGCTATGGTCAACGTACTTGACCAGCGTTATACGGGGATTTACGACGAGTGCTGCGCTATGCTGCGCGCCGTCGCGAAAACAGGGTTTTCAATCACCCGAATTTCGTGGATCAGATTCGCAAAATCAGCGCATGCTGCTGATCAAATGTAGCGCAAACCATTAAGAAACGCGGTCCATGGTCGTAGGGGTGGTTGATGGGGCAGGCAAGTAGTCAGGCGGCAGAAGACGGTCACTCAAAGGCCAGGCCCATAGGGATGCTGGTTGCAGCGGTCGGCGTGGTGTACGGCGATATTGGTACCAGCCCCCTGTACACCCTCAAGGAGGTGTTTTCCGGCGGGTATGGAGTGCAAGTCAACCATGACGGTGTGTTCGGAATTCTGGCGTTGATTCTGTGGTCGCTGATCTGGGTGGTCTCGATCAAGTATGTGCTGTTCATTCTGCGGGCAGACAACGAAGGTGAGGGCGGCATAATGGCCCTGACCGCATTGGCGCGGCGTGCTGCTTCGCCCTATCCCAAGCTGCGTTCGGTGTTGGTGATCCTGGGGCTGATCGGTGCTTCGCTGTTTTACGGCGATAGCATGATTACTCCGGCGATCTCGGTATTGTCAGCGGTCGAAGGGCTTGAACTGGCGTTCAGCGGGCTGGAGCGCTGGGTCGTGCCGCTGGCCCTGATCGTGCTGGTGGCGCTGTTTTTGATCCAGCGCCGTGGCACAGCCACTCTGGGCAAGCTGTTCGGTCCGATCATGGTGCTGTGGTTCGTCGTGTTGGGCGGGCTCGGTATTCATGGCATCGCTCAACATCCTGAGGTGCTCAATGCGCTGAACCCCGTGTGGGGCGTGCGTTTCTTCGTCTCGCACCCCGGTATGGGCGTGGCCATTCTGGGCGCCGTGGTGCTGGCGTTGACCGGCGCTGAAGCGCTGTATGCCGACATGGGCCACTTTGGGCGCAAGCCGATTGCCCGGGCCTGGTTCATCCTGGTGTTGCCTGCGTTGGTGCTCAATTACTTCGGGCAGGGTGCTCTGCTTCTGGAAAACCCCGAGGCTGCCCGTAACCCGTTCTATTTGCTGGCACCCGCCTGGGCGCTGATTCCTCTGGTAGGCCTGGCCACGCTGGCCACGGTGATTGCCTCCCAGGCAGTGATTTCCGGGGCCTTCTCCCTGACCCACCAGGCGATTCAGCTCGGTTATATCCCGCGCATGCATATCCAGCACACCTCCAGTGCCGAGCAGGGGCAGATTTACATCGGTGCGGTGAACTGGTCGCTGATGGTCGGGGTGATTTTGCTGGTACTGGGATTTGAATCCTCGGGGGCCCTGGCGTCGGCCTACGGGGTGGCGGTGACCGGCACCATGCTGATCACCAGTATTCTGGTGTCGGCGGTGATGCTGTTGCTGTGGAAGTGGCCGCCGATTCTGGCAGTGCCTGTACTGATTGGCTTTCTGTTGGTGGACGGTCTGTTCTTTGCCGCCAACGTACCCAAAATTGTGCAGGGTGGGGCCTTCCCGGTGCTGGCGGGGATTGTGCTGTTTATCCTGATGACCACTTGGCGTCGCGGCAAGCAACTGCTGGTGGATCGCCTTGACGAAAGTGCGCTGCCGTTACCGCTGTTTATCAGCAGTATCCGGGTGCAACCGCCGCATCGGGTTCAAGGGACTGCGGTGTTTCTGACGGCCCGTCCGGACGCGGTGCCCCATGCGCTGTTGCACAACCTGCTGCATAACCAGGTGCTGCACGAGCAAGTGGTATTGCTGACGGTGGTCAACGAAGATTCGCCCCGGGTCCCTGCTTCGCGGCGTTTCGAGGTGGATTCGTATGGAGATGGCTTCTTTCGGGTGATCCTGCACTTTGGTTTCATGGACGAGCCGGATGTGCCTGAGGCGTTGAAGCTGTGCCATCTCGATGAGCTGGATTTCAGCCCTATGCGTACCACTTACTTCCTTAGCCGGGAGACGGTGATTGCGTCCAAGCTGGTGGGTATGGCGCGTTGGCGAGAAGGGTTGTTCGCGTTCATGCTCAAGAACGCCAACAGCAACTTGCGCTTCTTCAAGCTGCCACTTAACCGGGTTATCGAGCTGGGGACCCAGGTCGAGATGTAGTCGCGTTCAGGTCGCCAATAAAAAGCCCCGGCTCGTGAGAGTCGGGGCTTTTTTGTGCAGGAGGGAGGCGTTTTTGTGGGAGCGGGCTTGCTCGCGATACAGGCGCCGCGGTTTGCCTGATAAACCGCAGCGCACCCATCGCGAGCAAGCCCGCTCCCACAGGTTGCTTACTCGGCAGTCGTCTGATGCTTCTTGATCAGGTCTACGAGGCGCTGGGCCAGGGCCGGGTAGTTTTCGTCGAAGTGGTGTCCGCCGGGCAGTTTCAGGCTTTCGCCTACGGCTGTCTTGGCGGTGCAGCCGCTTTCATCCACCTCTTCTGCGCCATAGATGCATACCACTTTGCTGGCAGGCAGCTTGGACATTTCCTCGCCCGTATCGGCTTCAGCGCCGGCTTTGCCGAGCCAGCCATCGACATGGATCTCAAAGCTGCCACTGCGGGCAAATGCCAGGAGCATGATGGCGTCGACCCGCTTTTGCTCGGCTTCAGGCAAGCGATTGTAAGTGGCAGGCAAAACGTCAGCACCAAACGAGTAGCCCACCAGTACAAAGCGCTGGGTGCCCCACTTCTGACGGTAATGCTGCATCAGTTCGGTCAGGTCGGTGGCGCTTTGCTCGGGTGTTTTGTGCTGCCAGTAGTAGCGCAGCATGTCGATGCCGACCACCGGGTAGCCGATCTTGGCCATTTCACCGGCCACATCGCGGTCCAGGTCTCGCCAGCCACCGTCACCGGACAGGAACAGGGTTACGGTGCTGTTTTGCTGGCCTGCGGGCACTTCGACCACCGGCATGCTCAACCCGCCGTTTTCATCGCCTACCAGTATTTTGCGCAGTTCGTTGCTCAGTACCTGCGGGTAATGAATGTCGTAGTCGCTGATGCTGGTCTGAGCGTTTGGTTGATCACGTACGAACGCAGCGCTCGGGTCGTCAGGGTTGTCGTTCCAGGCCACCAGCCAGTTGCCGTGGGCAGCGGTTTTTGGAACGGGCAGGGCGCAGCCGGGCTCTTCAAGTTTGAAACCGACCGACACGGCCTGGGCCTTGTCATTGGTCTGCTCGGCCAGCCAGCGCCAAGCCAGGGTTGCACCCGGACCGATACCGCTGACCAGCGTCGCTGGGCCCTTGAGTTGTTGCAGTGCAGTTTGCAGGGCTTGCTGCTGCAGGGTGCAATCATCTTTGGGCAGAATCACCTGCACGACCTGTGCTTTGCCGCCACGGCTCAAGGCCACTAACTGCTTGTCATTGAGCGCTTCTTCGGCGGGGGTGGCGATCACCACCCGGGCCAGGGCTTTCTGACCGGGAGTGACGTTGGTCAGGGTCGAGCCATCGGTTTGACTCAGGTGTTCAATTGTTGGCTCAGGCGCGGGGCGATTCCAGAACCAATAGCCGCCTGCAGCCAGTGCGACCAGAACTATCAAGGCAAGCAACAAAAACCGCCAGGAACGATGTTTCATTAACGTTTCACCAATCCAGTCAAGCCGCCTGCAATCAGGGCGGCGGTATCAGCCAGCGCTACCAGCGGATCAAGTCCGGCGGGCACGGCCATGTAACGAGGTTCCCAGTCGGGCTGGAATTTATCTTTGAAGCGGCGCAAACCCTGGAAGTTGTACAGGTGCTCGCCGCGCTGGAACAGCATCGACCCCAGACGCTGGGTCAACGGTGCGCCGCGTCGGGGTTGCAGGCCGGACAGAGGTACCATTCCCAGGCTGAAACGTGCGTATCCATGCTTTTTATAATGCTGAATCAAACCCACCATCATGAATTCCATGGTCAGTTTTGGCGCTTCGGGGTGCGAGCGCATCAGGTCGAGGCTCGACAGCTCATGGCTGTGGGTTTCAAGCAGGTTGGCGAAGGCTACCGGCTTGCCTTCAAAGCGAATAATTGCCACGCGAAAGTGCTTGATGTAGTCCTCGCTGAAGCGACCCAGGGAGAAGCCTTTTTCCCGTACGTTTTTGCCGGTAAGCCAGGCATCCGAAATGGCCTTGAGTTCATCCATCGGGGCCTCACCCGGTTCGTGGATTTCCAGTGACAGACCGTCACGGGTGCCACGGTTCCAGGTGTAGCGCAGGTCTTTCATCTCTTTGCCCTTGGCTTCGAGATCAAAGCGGTGCAAGTCGACCCGGGCTTCTTCTCCGAGCTTGATCGCGGTCAGGCCAATGTCCATGTAAAACGGCAGGTTCTCGGCGCGGACCTGATAGAACACGGGGCGGGCGTGAAAGGTGTCGCACAGGTCGCGAAATTGCCAGATCAGCTCGGCACGCTGCTGGGGTGGTCCAATCGGGTCGTACAGCGCTACCAGGCTGCGCCCGCGGCGGGCGTACATCAGGAAGGCATTTTCATCCGGGTGGAACAGCAGGGCCTTGTCGCCGGTCAGGGCCAGGCCACCATCGGGCTGGTCGGAGGCCAGGATGATTTTCCCGGCTTTTTCCAGCTCTGCGGCATCGGGCAGGTGAATCACCGGGCGTGCGGTACGCAATAGCCAGGTCAGCGACACGATCACCAGCAGCACGGCTGCGCCCAGCAACGAGCGCAGGCCCCGTGGGGCGTCCGAGTCGAGGGTGAACTGCCACCACAGTTGATGGCTGTAAGGAACGTCCTGATAGGCGAACAGCAACAGCCAGATCGAGGCGCCCAGCACGCAGACACTGGCCACCAGATACAGGGGTGAAAACGGCAACTCGGTCAGGCGGCTCGGACGGTAAAACGAGCGGCGGAACAGCCCCAGCAGGCTGGCGGTCAGGACCAGGATAGTGGCTTCTTCCCAGTCAAAGCCTTTGAGCAGGGAAAGCACGGCGCCGACCAGCAGCAGAATCGTGGTCAGCATCCAGGCAGCGGACAGGCGCCGGCGCAGGCCTTGGGCAAGCAACAGACACAGCACGCCGATAAGGCTGGCGCCAAAGTGTGATGCGTCAATCAGGCGGTGCGGGATCAGAAAGCCGATGTGCTCAAGGCGTGTGTCAATTTCGGGAGTGGCCCCGGAAAACAGCAGCACCACGCCGGACATAAATACCAGGACCGCCAGAACCGGAGCGGCCAGGCCCGAGGCAACCCGCAGGCTTTGTCGGGTATGGATCAGGCGTTGGGCTTCGTTCAGCAACAGCAGCAGGCAGGCAATCAGCAGCGGCAGGATCACATAGATCATGCGGTACAGCAGCAGGGCAGCCGCCAGAGGTGCTGCGCCGAGTTTGTCGGCAAAGGCGGCCAGCAGGATGGCTTCGAAAACCCCGACACCGCCGGGCACGTGGCTGAGTACGCCAGCAGCCAGCGCCAACAGATACACCAGCATAAAGGCGCCAAAAGGTGGCGCTTCGGGTAGCAGCAAATACAGCACGGTGGCCGCTGCAGCGACGTCCAGGGCTGTAATGACTAATTGCAGGAAGGTCAGGCGCGGGCTTGGCAGGCGTAATGTGCGACGCCCGGCCTTTACCAGCAGGTTGTCCGGGATCGGTTGCTCAGGAAGGCGGCGGCGATAGATGCCCAGTGCCAATAACCCGAACAGGGCCAGAACTGCGAAAGCAATTGCACCCAGTATATAAGCAGGGATGTGCAGGGCTGCGGAGGCGGCGGGCAAGTTGCTCAACGTTGCCAGTGCTGCCAGTGGCGGCAAGGCACAGCCCAGTGACAGGCTGGCGAACAGCGTCATGTGGGCGACTTCTGATGCGCCTACGCCATGACGTGCATACAGGCGATATCGCACGGAGCCGCCGGACAGCAGCGACAGGCCGATGGCATTGCCGATGGCAAAGGCGGTGAAGCCGCCCAATGCCAGGGTTTTAGGTGGCAGCTTGACCCCGGCATACCGGCTGGCGGACCACTCATACCCCAGCAGTATCACAAAGCCCACGGCAGTCGCGGCCACTGCACCGAGGAGGGCGGGCTTGGGGACTTCCAGGATCGAGTCGTGCAGGGCGTACAGGTCAAGTTCGCTGAGCAGGTGGCGACAGGCAATCAGTGCTATCGCAAACAGCAACAAAGTGATTGCCAGACCAATGGGTTGGCGATACTTGCTCAGCAAATCCAGCCAGCGCAAACGAGTTGCGGCAATCGGGTGGGCTGCTGTGACGGCTTCTTTAAGTTCTGGCGAATTATCGGGCATCAATCACCTCGTGGATCGTGCGCGATAGGATGGAGGCATAGGCTCAAGTTACCAATCCTTTTGGTGAAAATATTTCTAAATATGTTTGGCTGTTTGCCTGAGGTTCAGGTTGGGCCTGTACAAAAAGGGTAATTATTGCCAGACAGCATAGACGACGGGACTTTCAGGAATATGACGTTGAGCGTCAATAACCGTTTTCCCCATACTTTTCGAGCGCGCACAAAAAAGGCCACTCTTTCGAGTAGCCTTTTTTGATGTTTGGTTGCGGGAGCCGGATTTGAACCGACGACCTTCGGGTTATGAGCCCGACGAGCTACCAGACTGCTCCATCCCGCGTCTGTGTGGGCGCATTCTACAGAGGATCGTGCGGGTGTCAACCTTAAATGTCGTAAGCGGTTGAAATACCCGGTTTTAATTCCTCCGGCTCGTGACGTGCAGAAGGCGGGTAAAACACCCGGGCACAAAAAAGGCCACTCTTTCGAGTAGCCTTTTAATGTTTGGTTGCGGGAGCCGGATTTGAACCGACGACCTTCGGGTTATGAGCCCGACGAGCTACCAGACTGCTCCATCCCGCGTCTGTGGGGCGCACTCTACAGTGATGAGTGGGGGAGTCAACCTTTAATGCATAAATGACCTGAATAAGATCAAAACAGGCCTGTTTTTGGGTTGGGGGCAGTTCGGTCTGTAGCAGCTGCCGAGGAACGAAGGCTGCGTTCGGCGGCGAAGCCGTCGCAAGTCAGGCGAGCTACAAAACAGGCGCGCACAAAAAAGGCCACTCTTTCGAGTAGCCTTTTTCGATGTTTGGTTGCGGGAGCCGGATTTGAACCGACGACCTTCGGGTTATGAGCCCGACGAGCTACCAGACTGCTCCATCCCGCGTCTGTGGGGTGGATTCTACAGCGATCCGCTGGGCTGTCAAACCTTAATTTAGAAAAATTCGTTCTGCGTCAATTGGTTAGATAGAAAATCCGGTTATAAAAAGGCCTGCAGGCCATGTTCCATATGGGGTGTAGCTCTATTGACGGGCAAGATTCGATTGAAAAAACAAATTCAATGGCGATATTTCCCACGTCTGTCGGGGAGAGTCGAGACCACTGGTGCTATATACAGTTGGTGGTGACATACTGGCAATCCGCATTGCCTACTCCCCTGAAGAACGTCGCCTTACATGACGCAGCGCAAAATCATCCACGTCGACTGTGACTGTTTCTATGCCGCTATTGAGATGCGCGATGACCCGAGCCTGGCAAACAAGCCGATGGCAGTCGGGGGTTCGGCTGACCGTCGGGGGGTAATCTCGACCTGTAACTACGAGGCGCGGGCTTATGGTGTGCGCTCGGCGATGGCGTCCCGGCATGCACTCAAACTGTGCCCGGATCTGATCATCGTTAACGGCAGGATGGATGCCTATAAAGAAGCGTCGAAAGAAATCCACGGCATTTTGCGCGATTACACCGACTTGATAGAGCCGCTGTCATTGGATGAGGCTTACCTGGATGTGTCTGATAGCCCGCATTTTTCGGGCAGTGCCACGCGCATTGCCCAGGAAATTCGGCGCAGGGTCTCCAATCAACTGCACATCACCGTCTCGGCGGGTGTAGCACCGAACAAGTTTCTGGCCAAAATTGCCAGCGACTGGAAGAAGCCCAATGGGCTGTTCGTCATTACTCCGGATCACGTTGAAGATTTCGTGTCGGCGTTGCCAGTCAACAAGTTGCATGGCGTGGGCAAGGTCACGGCGGACAAGCTGGGGCGGTTGGGGATTGAGACCTGCCTGCAGTTGCGTGACTGGAACAAACTGGCACTTGTGCGTGAGTTCGGCAGTTTCGGTGAGCGATTGTGGGGGTTGTCGCGGGGGATTGATGACCGTCTGGTGCAGAGCGACAGTCGACGTCAGTCTGTTAGCGTGGAAAATACCTACGATACCGATTTGCCGGATCTGGCCAGTTGCCTGGAAAAACTACCGGAGTTGCTGGAGACGCTGACTCGCCGCATTGCGCGTATAGACAGCAGTTATCGTCCAGGCAAGCCGTTCGTCAAAGTCAAATTCCACGATTTTACCCAGACCACGCTGGAGCAGTCCGGTGCCGGGCGTGACCTTGAGAGTTATGAGGGATTGTTGAGCCAGGCGTTTGCACGCGGCGCCAAGCCCGTTCGATTGCTCGGGCTTGGCGTGCGTTTGCAGGATTTGAACAGCGGGTTTGAGCAGCTGGAGCTGTTCAAGGGGTAGGCAAATAACTGTAGTCGCTGACGAGGTACGAGACTGCGATGAGGTGGGGGGCGAGGCAGCCCCAGAACACGAAGAGCCTGCGGCCCTTCTCGCAGCCTGCGGCAGCAACTACAAGGGCATGTGTCAGCTGACGCCCGGATCCGCCACCAGCCGCCCGGCATCCTTGGTCAGAGAATGAAGGAACTCACGTTGTAGCTCGGGATCGTTGCGTGTGAGTTCGATCAGGCTTTGTTCCAGCTCGCTGGCTTCTTCTTCCAGTCCCAGTTCTGACAAGCGCTTGACCCGATGTACCCATTGGGTGACGTCGTCGCCCTCCAGGTCGTCGTAAATCAGGTTGTGCGCTTCAAGCAGCTTGCCACGCAGGTTGCTGCTGATCGACAGGGTTGAGTTCGAGTGGGTCTCGTCCTGAGCGTCTTCAACCATGATGGTCAGCTTGCCGATGTGATTGAGGTCTTGCTCGGCAAAAGGGCTGTCCAGCAGGTTGAGGCGCAATACACCGTTGCGATCAGTCGTCAGCTCATGAGTCTGCTTGCCAGCCTTGACCACAACCGGGCGTTCCGACCAGGGCAAGCTTGAATACTCCAGGCGCTTGTCGCGCTGAACATCATCAATACCGGCCAGGTTCTGTTCGGCGCGACCGTGGGACTGCACGTTCATTGCAGGGTTGATGCCCGCAAAGCCGTAGTTGATCCAGTCTTTGGTCACGCTGTCAGGAAGTTGCCCGAACATGAACACGTTAAGCACATTGGCACCCACCCCTGCGACGATAGCCACCGCCCCCAGCGGAATCTCATAGACTTCGCGCCAGGGCTGGTACGGGGTGTAGCGGTCGTAATGGCGCGTGACATCGAACTCGGTGACCTCAAAGGTCTTCTGTTCATTGATGCGCACACGGCGTTGCGGCAGCTCAAGCACTGCTGGCGAGCCAACATCGATCAGGAGGCTGTGGGCGAGCAGCTTTCGCTCGATTCGCTCCTCGTGCTCACTGCGTTGCGACATGTGATTGGCACAGCCGCTCAGCAGCAAGGTGCCGCACATGGCGGCACCTGCGAGGGTTAAGGTACTTCGCTTGAACATGACGCCTCTATCTGGTTTCAGCGAGCGATACGGGCTTGAAGGAAGGCAAGCACATCAGCAACGGGCAGGGCTTGAGGCTCTGCTTCGGTGCGGCTCTTGTATTCCAGATTGCCTTCTGCAAGGCCACGGTCACTGACCACGATCCGGTGAGGGATGCCGATCAGTTCCATGTCGGCGAACTTGATACCCGGGCTGGTTTTCTTGTCGCGGTCGTCCAGTAGCACTTCAAAGCCTGCGGCCGTCAGTTCGGCATAGAGCTTGTCGGTGGCTTCGCGTACGGCTTCGGTCTCGTAGCGCAGTGGAACCAGTGCGACCTGGAAAGGTGCCAGGGCATCGCTCCAGATAATGCCGCGCTCGTCGTTGTTCTGCTCGATGGCTGCTGCCACGACGCGGGAAACACCGATGCCGTAGCAACCCATTGCCAGGGTTACCGGCTTGCCGTTTTCGCCCAGCACTTGGCACTTCATCGCTTCGCTGTACTTGGTGCCCAGCTGGAAGATGTGACCCACTTCGATGCCGCGCTTGATTTCCAGTGTGCCCTTGCCATCCGGGCTCGGGTCGCCAGCGACCACGTTGCGCAGGTCGGCAACGGTCGGAACCGGCAGGTCGCGTTCCCAGTTCACGCCGAAGTAGTGCTTGTCATCGATGTTGGCGCCCACGCCGAAGTCGCTCATCAATTCGACCGAACGGTCAATGATGCACGGCAGCGGCAGGTTCAGCGGGCCCAGGGAGCCTGCACCGGCGCCGATGGCGTCACGTAGTTCTGCGTCCGAAGCCATGACCAGCGGGCTTGCTACCAGCGGGTGGTTGCCAGCCTTGATTTCGTTAAGTTCGTGATCACCGCGAATAACCAGAGCGATCAGCTTGCCTTCTTCGGCGGCGTGAACAATCAGGGTCTTGACGGTTTTTTCGATGGCCAGGTCATAGCCATCGACCAGTTGGGCGATGGTCTTGGCATCTGGCGTGTCGACCAGGCGCAGCTCCTGGGTGGCAGCAGGGCGCGAGGTTTCGACTGGAACGGCTTCGGCTTTTTCGATGTTGGCCGCGTAGTCGGAACCATTGCTGAACACGATGTCGTCTTCGCCAGACTCGGCCAGAACGTGGAACTCGTGGGAACCGGCGCCGCCGATGGAGCCGTTGTCAGCTTCAACCGGACGGAAGTTCAGGCCCAGGCGGGTGAATACATTGCAGTAGGCCTGGTGCATGCGGTCATAAGTGACCTGCAGCGAAGCGTTGTCGACGTGGAAAGAGTAGGCGTCCTTCATGATGAACTCGCGGCCGCGCATCAAGCCGAAGCGCGGGCGGGTTTCGTCACGGAATTTGGTCTGGATCTGGTACAGATTGATCGGCAACTGCTTGTAGCTGTTGAGCTCGTTGCGGCACAGGTCGGTGATGACTTCTTCGTGGGTCGGGCCTACGCAGAACTCGCGACCATGGCGATCTTTCAGGCGCAGCAGTTCGGCGCCGTATTCTTCCCAGCGACCGGATTCCTGCCACAGCTCAGCTGGCTGGATGCTCGGCATCAGCACTTCAAGAGCACCTGCAGCGTTCATTTCTTCGCGAACAATGGCTTCGGCCTTGCGCATGATCCGCAGGCCCATGGGCAGCCAGGTGTACAGGCCGGAAGCAAGTTTGCGAATCATGCCGGCGCGCAGCATCAGCTGGTGGCTGATAACGACCGCATCGGAAGGCGTTTCTTTCTGTGTGGCGAGCAAATATTGGCTGGTGCGCATGGTTAGTCGTGGCCGTTGCTGATGACTAGAAATGACCTCGCATTGTACGGGCGAGATCAGTTTGCGTACAGCGCGGGCGGGGGAGAGTGCTTCCCCCGCAGATTTATGGCTGTTTTTCGAGGTCTACAGCGGGCTTCTGGCGGGCCCGGCGGCTTTCCTGAAACCAGTGCAGGCTGATCAGCAGCAAGGTAGGGATGCCCATCAGTGCCGTGATGATAAAGAAGTTGTGATAGCCGAACTTTTCCACCAGAACCCCTGAATAGCCGCCCATCAGGCGTGGCAGCAGTAGCATGATGGAGCTGAGCAGGGCGTACTGGGTGGCCGAAAACTTGAGGTTTGTCAGGCTGGACAGATAGGCGACGAATGCAGAGGTGGCGAGGCCGGAGCTGAAGTTGTCGAGAGAGATAGTGACGATCAGCATGTCCAGGTTCGGGCCCATGTCTGCCAGCAACATAAATAGCAGGTTGGTGCTTGCTGATGCCGCCCCTCCAATCAGCAGGATCGGCAAAATGCCGAAGCGCACGATAAGCAAACCGCCCATGCCAGCGCCAACGAGGGTCATGATCAAGCCGAAAATCTTGCTGACCCCGGCGATCTGGTCCTTGGTGAACCCTTGGTCGATATAGAACACGTTGGCCATCACGCCCATGACCGTGTCAGACATGCGGTAAGTGGCAATCAGGCCCAGCAGCAGAAGGGCTTGCCAGCGATAACGCAGGATAAAGTCATTAACCGGTGTCAGGACTGGCGCCAGCCCGCGTCGTCCAAAGGTCGAGAGGCACAGCACCGTGAGCAGCGTGTACAGGATGGCGCGCAGAAATGCCCTGTCTTCAAGCACCAGTGTCATCGGGCTGACGCCCTCGAACAGGACGCCTGCAAAATCGGTGTTGTAGAGCTGCGTGAACATCGCCGGTACTGAAACAAGCAAGACGATCAGTACGAATACAGACGCCAGCTGATGGCCAAAACTGTAGCGCCCGGCCGACAGTTGGGTGCGCAGCGGTACCGGGGGCTCGCGCATGAACAGGGTGGTGAGCAGTGCTGGCACCATGAGCAGGCCGAACAGTACATAAGTACCGGTCCAGGCCGAATGTTTGTAGTTAAAGCCCGTCGAGCCGAAGCCCTCGGCAAAGAACAGGGCGCCTGCGGTGGCCAGCAGGGCTGCCACGCGATAGCCGGACATATAACTGGCAGCGAGCGCAGCCTGACGATTGTCTTCTGCGATTTCCAGGCGGTAGGCATCGACGGCGATGTCCTGGGTCGCCGAGGCGAAGGACACGACCACCGCGATGGCAATCAGCCAGGAGAGGTGTTTTTGCGGGTCGCAAAAGCCCATGCCGATCAGGCCCAGGATCACCAGCGACTGCGACAGCACCAGCCATGAACGACGCCTGCCAAGTTTTCCGAGCAGCGGTAAACGCCATTGGTCCAGCAGCGGGGACCACACCCATTTAAAGGCGTAAGCCAGACCGATCAGGCTGGCATAGCCAATGGTTTCACGGGCCACACCGGCTTCGCGCAGCCACACGGAGAGCGTTGAAAAAACCAGCATGTACGGCAAACCGGCGGCAAAACCGAGCAGTAACAGCACAAGGGTTGAGGGGCTGGAATAGGCAGCTAGCGCTTCGCGCCAGGTTTTACGGGGCATGGACTGGAGTCTGCCTCTGGTTGCGGAAACAAAGGGCGCACTCTAACCGCAGTGCTCTATCGGGCGCCAGCCATGACGTTGCATATCCACGCGATTATTCATGATGCTCAGGCCCTCGGCGCGCAAACGCGCACGCTGTTCATCACCGGACGGGCTACCTGCTGGCAAACTGATACGGCCACCAGCGGCAAGAACCCGATGCCAGGGCAGGCGCGTGCCTTCAGGGAGTTGGCTGAGCGTTCGCCCAACCCACCGTGCAGCTCGACCCAGACCAGCCAGTTCGGCAAGCTGGCCGTAGGACACCACATAACCTGCGGGCACCATCATCAAGGTTGAATACAGTGCTGTACGGCGAATTTCGGCGGGGCTTTGAGGGGTGTCGATGAGTGTGCTCACGGCGGGCTTCTGGTCGGCGGAAAGGGGGCTTGCGCTGTTAACTCAACTATAGAAGGAACTCCAGCACAATGAGCCGGTCTTTCTTTCTCAAGGGCGTGTCCATGGGGATAATGCCGGCATTCTTTCGCACTCCTGAGTTTCGCATTTGCTTATGCTGTCCAGAACCCTGTTATGCCTTGCTGCCCTGAGTCTTACTGCGCCCGTGCTTGCCGATACGGTGTGGTTGAAAAATGGCGACCGTCTGACCGGCAAGATCAAAGTATTCGACGGTGGCAAGTTGCTGATCCAGACCGAATACGCGGGTGCCGTGCCCATTGACTGGAAACAGGTCAAAACCCTTGAGAGTGATCAGGAACTGCTGGTCAAGCAGGATGCCTACACCGGAGAGAAAGCCAAGTCGTTGCAGGCAGCCGAAGATGGCCACGTAACCCTGGCCAATGGCGAAGCGCCGAAAACCGTAGAGCTGGCCAGTATTCAGCAAATCCTCAAGCCCAAGCCAGTGATTGAAGACCTGGTCTGGAAAGGCAATGTCGATGTGGCGCTGGACTACAAGCGGGCCGACAAGGATACCGACGATTACGACATCGACTTCAAGACCACTGCTCGTCACGGTGCCTGGCGCCATCATGCAGAAGGCGAATACAACCGCGAGTTTCAGAACGATGTTGTCACGACGGACAACTGGACTGCCGAATACGCGCTTGACCACTTCATTGATGAAAAGTGGTACTGGCAAGGTCGTCTGACTTATAACCGTGACCGGGTCGAAGACGTTTCACGCCAGCGCACGATCGGTACTGGTCCGGGCTATCAGTTCTGGGATGACGAGCTGGGTGCGTTCTCCCTGGGGTCGCTGATCAACCGCACGGACTATGAATATTCTGACGGCAAAAAAGATAACTTCTATTCGCTGGCCATGAAGTGGGATTACAACCGCTACTTGCTGGGCAAGACAGTGTCGATCTTCACCAATGGTGAGTTGGGCAAGTCGCTGGAGAGTACGTCGGACTACAGCCTCGATTCCGAAATAGGCTTGCGTTACAAGGTGACCGAGTGGGCATCGCTCAATCTCAAGGCCGAGAAAGACCTGATTGGTGGTTCAAGCGGCTCTGATAACTCCCTCAACAAGACTCGCTACACCATGGGGTTTGGCGTGACCTGGTAATAGCTCACACCGTGGCCGCTGCGAAGGAACGCAGCTTCGTTCCTTCGGCAGCGGCTACAGGTTGCTCTAGATCCGCAAGCCGCCATCAAGCTCCAGAATCCGCCCGGTGTAGTAGTCGTTCTCAAAAATGTAGGCCGCGGAATGGGCGATTTCTTCAACCTTGCCCATGCGCTTCAACGGGATGCCGGAAGTCATCTTTTCGAGGGCTTCGGGTTTCATGCCCAGGGTCATTTCGGTTTCGATAAAGCCTGGGGCAATCCCGGCCACCCGAATGCCGTAGCGTGACAGCTCTTTGGCCCAGGTCACCGTGGCTGCGGCAACTCCGGCCTTGGCTGCCGAGTAGTTGGTCTGGCCTACGTTACCGGCGCGCGAGATCGACGAAATGTTGATAATCGCGCCCTGACTGTTGAGCTCGATCATTTTTGCCGCGACCTCACGGGTGCACAGGAAAACGCCCGTCAGGTTGACGTCGATCACCGCCTGCCATTGCGCCAGGCTCATCTTGGTCATCACCCCGTCCTTGACCTTGAGCAGCAGTCCGTCGCGCAAAATGCCGGCGTTGTTTACAAGACCATTGATCGCGCCAAAATCTTCTGCAATCTGGGCAACAGTTTGCGTAACCTGTTCTTCATCTGCGACGTTACACAGGTAAGCGCGGGCCTCTACACCGTGTGCCTGACAAGCTGCGACCGCCAATTCAAGCTTTTCCGGATTGAGGTCGACCAGTGCCAGCCTCGCGCCCTTGGCAGCCAGATACTCAGCCATTGCACGGCCCAGCCCTTGGCAGCCGCCAGTGATAATGATTACTTTGTCTTTTAGTTGCATGGGTGCCCTGATCTCGACCGTTATCGACGGATTTTTTATTAAGGAGTCATAAGTTGAGCGTTGAAGCTGCCAAGCATGCCCGAGAATTACTGCTCAAGGAATACCGCGGAGCCCTGTCGACCCAGTCCAAGGCCATGCCGGGTTTCCCCTTTGGTTCCGTGGTGCCTTATTGCCTGGATGAGCAGGGGCGCCCGTTGATTTTGATCAGCCGTATTGCCCAGCACACCCATAACCTGCGCAAGGACCCCAAGTGCTCGCTGATGGTAGGCGAGCGGGGGGCTGAAGATGTCCAGGCCGTTGGGCGCCTGACGTATCTGGCCGAAGCCGAGCAGTTGACCGAGGCTGCAGCGATTGCCGCCGCAGCTGAGCGCTACTACCGCTATTTCCCTGAGGCCAGGGGCTATGACACGGCCCATGATTTCGACTTTTGGGTGCTTAACCCGGTCAGGCACCGTTATATAGGTGGTTTCGGGGCTATTCACTGGCTGGATCAAGTCACGCTGGCCAACCCCTTTGCCGGGCAGGTCGAGGTGCGCATGGTGGAGCACATGAACGCCGACCACGCCAACGCCATCGAGCATTACGTCAAATTGACCGGTCTACCGCTAACAACGCCAGCTACGCTGGTGGGTATCGACAGCGAAGGCATGCATTTGCGTATCGGTGAAGGCCTGCATTGGTTGGGCTTTCCCGAGCCTTGCAATACTTCGACACAGGTGCGCGAAGCGTTGGTTTTATTGGCGCGTGCAAGTGAATGGCCGAAAAAACAGACGACCTGACCTTGAATTTTCACAGGCGCGCCGTCATCTAGGTTTGGTTGGAAGATATTCTTCCGGAGAGGAATCATTTGATGCGCGCTTTTCTATTGCTCTTTCTGTTATTTCCAGTGCTAGAGCTGTACGTCTTTTTCAAGGTCAGCACCGCTATCGGGTTTTTCCCTGCGTTGCTGCTGATCATTGCCGGCTCCATGCTGGGTGTTCTGGTGGTTCGCGTTGCAGGTCTGGCCACTGCGCTCAGAGCGCGCGAAAGCCTCAATCGCGGCGAGCTGCCTGCTCAGCAAATGCTTGAAGGTCTGATGCTGGCCCTGGGTGGCGGCCTTCTGGTGCTACCGGGCTTTATCAGCGATGCGGCCGGTCTGTTGTTGCTGTTCCCGCCGGTTCGTCGTTTCCTGGTCAACCGTCTGCGCAAGCGTGCAGAAGAACAAGCCATTCGCCAGCGTGCGTTTGCCGATGACTTCGAGGCTGCAGCTCGCCCTCGATCCCAGCAGCCTTTGGGGCGTGAGCCGAATGTGATCGAAGGCGAGTTCGAGCACCGCGACAAATAAGGCTTTGGCGTTATCAACACGGCACCTTGGGTGCCGTGTTTGTTTTTCGGTCAGGCACAAGGTTAAAAATTTCATGGGCGTGCCCTTGTAATAAGTGGATGCGCCCTTATGTAACGGACACCGCAGGGTTTTACTGGCAACAGCACATCCCTTCAGCGAATAGCACCCGGCATTTCCGGATTTGCAAACCCCGCCGGTATTGACACCGGCCGATGAACACCACAATTAGGAGAGATCGACAATGAAGCTTCGTCCTCTGCATGACCGCGTCGTAATCCGTCGCAGCGAAGAAGAAAAGAAAACCGCTGGCGGTATCGTTCTGCCGGGTTCTGCTGCCGAAAAAGCCAACAGCGGTGAAATCCTCGCTGTCGGTACTGGCCGCGTTCTGGACAACGGTGAAGTACGTGCGCTGGCCGTGAAAGTGGGTGACAAGGTTGTGTTCGGCCCTTACTCCGGCAGCAACACTGTGAAAGTCGACGGCGAAGACCTGCTGGTTATGGCTGAGAACGAAATTCTCGCTGTAATCGAAGGCTGATCTCCCGCTCCTTTTCCCGTTACTACAAAGTATTTAAGGAAGAACGAACATGGCTGCTAAAGAAGTTAAATTCGGCGACTCCGCCCGTAAAAAAATGCTGGCCGGTGTAAACGTCCTGGCTGACGCAGTAAAAGCGACCCTGGGCCCTAAAGGCCGTAACGTGATCATCGAGAAGAGCTTCGGCGCTCCGACCATCACCAAGGACGGCGTTTCCGTTGCCAAAGAAATCGAGCTGAAAGATCGCTTCGAAAACATGGGCGCGCAGCTGGTTAAAGACGTTGCCTCCCGTGCCAACGATGACGCTGGTGACGGTACTACCACTGCAACCGTTCTGGCTCAATCGATCGTCAACGAAGGCCTGAAAGCCGTCGCTGCCGGCATGAACCCGATGGACCTGAAGCGCGGTATCGACAAAGCGACCATCGCCATTGTCAAAGAGCTGAAATCCCTGGCCAAGCCATGCGCTGACAGCAAGGCGATCGCTCAGGTAGGTACCATCTCTGCCAACTCCGACAGCTCCATCGGCGACATCATTGCCGAAGCCATGGAAAAAGTCGGTAAAGAAGGCGTGATCACTGTTGAAGAAGGCTCGGGCCTGGAAAACGAACTGTCTGTTGTTGAAGGCATGCAGTTTGACCGTGGCTACCTGTCCCCGTACTTCGTCAACAAACCAGAAACCATGACTGCCGAGCTCGACGGTCCGCTGATCCTTCTGGTCGACAAAAAGATCTCCAACATCCGTGAACTGCTGCCAGTTCTGGAAGCTGTTGCCAAAGCCGGTCGCCCACTGCTGATCGTATCCGAAGACGTTGAAGGCGAAGCCCTGGCGACTCTGGTTGTGAACAACATGCGCGGTATCGTGAAAGTCGTTGCTGTTAAAGCACCTGGCTTTGGTGATCGTCGCAAGGCAATGCTGCAGGACATCGCTGTTCTGACTGGCGGTACCGTTATCTCCGAAGAGATCGGTCTGAGCCTGGAAAGCGCTACCCTGGAACACCTGGGTAATGCCAAGCGCGTTACCGTAACCAAAGAAAACACCACCGTTATCGACGGTGCTGGCGTTGAAGCTGACATCCAGGCTCGTGTGACTCAGATCCGTGCTCAAGTGGCTGATACCACTTCGGACTACGACCGTGAAAAACTGCAAGAGCGTCTGGCCAAGCTGTCTGGCGGCGTAGCAGTGATCAAGGTTGGCGCTGGCTCTGAAGTAGAAATGAAAGAGAAGAAAGCCCGCGTTGAAGACGCCCTGCACGCAACCCGTGCAGCCGTTGAAGAAGGCGTGGTACCTGGCGGTGGCGTGGCACTGGTTCGCGCTCTGCAGGCAATCGCTGATCTGAAAGGCGACAACGCTGATCAGAACGTTGGTATCGCACTGCTGCGTCGTGCTGTTGAAGCACCTCTGCGCCAGATCGTTGCCAACTCCGGTGACGAGCCAAGCGTAGTTGTCGACAAAGTTAAGCAGGGTTCGGGTAACTACGGTTACAACGCAGCCACTGGCGAATACGGCGACATGATTGAAATGGGTATCCTTGACCCGGCTAAAGTGACTCGTTCGGCTCTGCAAGCGGCTTCGTCGATTGCCAGCCTGATGATCACCACTGAGGCGATGATCGCTGAGATCCAGGAAGACAAACCAGCTGGCGGCATGCCAGACATGGGCGGCATGGGTGGTATGGGCGGCATGATGTAAGCCAGCCTTACCCCGTTACGCAAAAGCCCCGCCTGAGTCATCAGGCGGGGCTTTTTTGTGGCTGGTCGTTATCTGGCAGGTATTGAGAAAAGTACACGTCTGATACTGTGCGTCGTTCGCCATCGCGAGCAAGCCCGCTCCCACGACAGATCCTGTCAGCATCCAGTCTTGGGTTTACCCCCAAACCAGTGGGAGCTGGCTTGCCTGCGATGGTATCAGCCGCAGGTTGACTGACACTGCGCGTCGCCTCAAGCCCGCTCCCGCAAAAGCGATGGTTTACCGCTGGGAAAGCTGCTCCGGGATTCCCTGCGTTGGCTTCCAGCCCAACAATTGCTGTTTATAGCCGTGGCTGGCGCCCTGATAGTAGGCAATCGCCCGTTCAATCAACGGATCGGTCGCCGGTACGCGGGACTCAACACTGGTGGTCAACGCTTCGTCGTGGCGACGCAGGCCCTGACGCGGGCTGAGAATGGCCAGGTCTTTACCGTCAAACAAACCCAGGTGCTGGTAGTTGCCCACTACCACCCGTGGTGGCAACGGATTGTCCTGGAGCAGGTTGCGACCGAAGAAAGTCGACTGGTAGTCCAGGTTCAGCAAGCCGAGCAAGGTTGGGGCAAGATCGATCTGGCTGGCCAGTTGCGCGTTTTCCCGCGCTTCGATCAGTTTGGGCGCATAGATAAACAGCGGGATCTGATAGTTGGTGATCGGCAAGTCTTCCTTGCCCGCACTGCCTGCCGTGTGATCGGCCACGAACACAAAGATCGTGTTATCGAACCAGGGCTTTTTGCGCGCTGCGTCCAGGAATTGGCCGATGGCGTAGTCGGTGTACTTCACTGCGCCGTCGCGACCATTACCCGACTTGATGTCGATCCGGCCTTCCGGGTAGGTGTAGGGGCGATGGTTCGAGGTGGTCATCAGTTGCAGCAAAAAGGGTTTTTGTTGCGCATAGTCTGCATCGGCCAGCTTCAGGGTTTCGCGGTACAGGTCTTCATCGGCCATGCCCCACGCGTTCTTGAAGTGGATATCGGCTTCATTCACGCTGCTTTGGTCAACCACGCGGTAACCGTTGCCACTGAAAAAGGCGTTCATGTTGTCAAAGTAACCGCGTCCGCCATAGACGAACACGCTGTCGTAACCCACACCTTTAAGCTGCTGGCCCAGGCTGGCAAAACCGCTTTCACGGCCGATGCGCTTGACGATGGAGCGCCCCGGCGTCGGCGGAATGGCCAGGGTGATGGCTTCCAGGCCGCGGTCGGTGCGGGTGCCGGTGGCATAGAAGTTATTGAAGTACAGGCTTTCCTTGCGCAGTTGATCCAGATTTGGCGTCAGGTTGCGACCATCGCCGTTGCTGCCCAGGTATTTGGCGCTGAAGCTTTCGATCGTCACCAACACAATGTTGGGCTGACGCGCAGTGCCCGGATTGTCGATATTGCGACGGATATCCAGCGGGTCCTGGCCAACAAACGTAGCGTTGGGCTCCGTCAACTCTTTGCGCAATTGTTGGGCCACCACGTCGGTCGGCAAGCTGGCATAAAACTGCTGGTAATCCAGCTCGTTGTTACGGAACGCGGCGAAGAACTGATACGGGCCATTGCTTGCCAGTTCATGCTGATAGGCATTGCCACCCTGACCCCGTGGGCCGTCCTGATCGAGCAGTTGCAGGCTCAGGCCAGCTACCAGCAACAGACTGGCGAAGGCAGCGATGCGAGAGCCAAAGGTTGGCAGCGGAGCATTCATGGCCGCGTTGAACGGTTTGCGCAGAACAAGGCTCAACACAATGGCAGTCAGGGCAATGGCACTGAGCAGTATGCCAATGGGGTAGGACTCCAGTACGTTGTTCAGCACTTCATCGGAATAGACCAGATAGTCCACGGCGATAAAGTTGAAGCGCACGCCGAACTCATCCCAAAACAGCCACTCGGCGACGGCCGTGAACAGTATGGCAAACAGACTGACGGTCAGCAGGCCTTGCAGAAACCACTGATGGCCTCGACGACGCCACAGGCCGGGCGGGCATAACAGCAGGTACAGGCCCAGAGGCAGGGCGGCATAGGCCAGAAAGCCGAGGTCATAAAGCAAGCCAATGCCAAACACCGGAAGCCAGTTGTTACCAGCCTCTCCCAGGTGGGTGACCAGCAGAACGCCTCGGGTAATTAGAAAAGTCGCCAGCCAGCAGCCAGTCAACAGAAGGAGGTAGCGCATTGGCGCAGTGTGCAGCAGACGCATTGTTGTTTTTCCTTAAACGCGAGGGTGCGGGAGTGTGCGGGCGCCACTGTATTGAGTTTGTGAACCGATAGTAAAAAAAATGTCATTTTTGCAGATGCGACAACTAAATTGTCTGTGCGCCCTGCGGTGCTGGCCCTGCGCGGTTCTTGGCCTTAAGCTGCGCGGGCCAAGACGGCCGTAACTGTGAACGGAGAGAATACCCATGCGAATTCTATTGGTTGAAGACAACCGCGATATCCTCGCCAACCTGGCGGACTATCTGGGGCTCAAGGGCTATACCGTTGACTGCGCCCAGGATGGTTTGTCAGGTTTGCACCTGGCGGCCACTGAGCACTACGACCTGATTGTGCTCGACATCATGTTGCCGGGTATCGACGGCTATACCCTGTGCAAGCGCCTGCGTGAAGACGCTCGTCGCGATACGCCGGTGATCATGCTGACTGCCCGCGACCAATTGGACGACCGCCTGCAAGGCTTCAAGTCCGGTGCCGATGACTACCTGCTCAAGCCGTTTGCCCTGTCCGAACTGGCGGCGCGGATCGAGGCGGTATTGCGTCGCGCCCAAGGCGGAGGTCGACGGGAGTTGCAGGTCGCGGAGCTGCGTTACGACCTCGATACCCTCGAAGTGACCCGTGAAGGGCGTTTGCTCAAGCTCAACCCGGTGGGTCTCAAACTGCTAGCGGTATTGATGCAAAAAAGCCCTCACGTGCTGCGCCGCGAAGTTCTGGAAGAGGCCCTTTGGGGCGACGACTGCCCAGACAGCGACAGCCTGCGCAGCCATGTGCATCAATTGCGCCAGGTGATCGACAAGCCTTTCGACAAGCCTCTGTTGCAAACCGTGCATGGTGTTGGCTACCGCCTCGCCGAGCTTCGCGATGGAGTTTAAGCAAAGCCTTTCCCAGCGGATCATCATTGCCTTTGCCTTGATGAGCGCCCTGGTGGCAGGGACATTTGCGGTGGGCATTATCGCCACCGTGCATCTGGTTGAAGAAAAACTCATATCGGCCGGTCTGGGCGGTGATTTGCAGCGCCTGTTGCTGATGGACAACGGCGCAGAGTGGAACCACAGGCCTAAACCGAGTCAGCTGTTTTATTTCAGTGGCGGGCGTGGCGATTTTGCTTTGCCCAAGGACCTGCGCCATCTGGACCCGGGATTCCATGAGGTATTTCGCGATCAGCTGTCGTATCACGCGATGGTTGAAGTGGTCGATGGCCGGCGTTATGTCCTGCTGCAAGACCAGAGCGATTTTGAAGAGCGTGAGCGCGTGCTGTTTGCTGTGGTGGTGGTCGGTTTTGTCCTGGCCCTGGCATTGGCCGTCTTCCTGGGCTGGACGCTTGCACGTCGCGTAATGGCGCCGGTGGTGCGTCTGGCGCGTCAGGTTCGCCATCGAGATCAACTGCTGGGGCTGGCCCCGCCTTTGGCCCCGGACTATGCCGCTGATGAAGTGGGCGAGCTGGCCGTGGCGTTCGACGCTACCCTGGGTCGCCTGCGCGACACCCTGACCCGCGAACGTCTGTTTACCAGTGACGTAAGCCACGAATTGCGCACCCCGCTGATGGTACTGGCCAGCTCCTGCGAACTTCTGCTGGAAAGCCCGTCGCTGGATCAGCGCAGTCGCTCACAGGTCGAGCGCATATCCCGTGCGTGCGAAGAAATGCGTGAACTGGTGCAGACCTTCCTGATGTTGGCCCGCGCGCAACATGAAGATGCCAGCATGTCGCCCACGGTCACGCTCACCACCGTGGCCGAAGGCCTGATCAGCCTGTGGCGAGAGCCCATCGAGGCCAAAGGCCTTGAATTGATTTACGAACCCGGCAATCCGCTGGATACGCGCTATAACGCGACCTTCCTGCACGCGGTGATGGGCAACTTGCTGCGCAATGCGTTGCACTACACCGATAAGGGCTTTATCCGGTTGACCCTGGAGCCCAGCGGGTTTGTGGTGGAAGACAGCGGCGTTGGTATCCCGGAAGAAAAACGCCAGGCCATGTTTCAACCCTTTGTGCGCGGTAGTGAAAAACGTGGCGAAGGGCTGGGTCTGGGGTTGTCGCTGGTGCAGCGAATCTGCGATAGCCAGGGCTGGCGCGTGACCCTCACCACAATGGAGCCAAACGGCTGCCGTTTTCGCGTCGAGCTCGGCCCGCCCGACGCCTGAAGTCCTTCCCGCGGCCTGCGTTCTGCAGGCCGCTTTACGTCATGGTTGATTCGTATATGGCCCCGCGCCAGTATTTGCGCGATGTAAAACCCTGCAACATTTGTGTGGGACGCATAGACGGAATTTTCACCTGATGATGACCTGACGCTTACGTTCTCCTGAATAAGGTAGCGCCTATATGCTTCAGGAGCACCGTCATGAATCCCATCATCAAACTCAAGTTCTCAGAAAAGTATGACCAGCAGCACGCGGCCGAATACCTGATCAAGCACCAGGATGGTCTGGCTCGCCGTCTCTCGCACAAGCGCGATGAGCAACTGGCCCGCCGCGCTCTTCACCTGGCCGGTGAACCTCGGGTTGTCCTGGATTTGCCCTGTGGCGCCGGGCGTTTCTGGCCGTTGCTGGCGCAAATGCCTAACCGGGAAATCATTGGCGCCGACAACTCGGCCTCCATGCTGGAGGTCGCGGCACTGGCGCAACCGGCCGAGGTGGTGAAACGGGTACGGCGCTTGCAGACGTCTGCATTTGAAATAGATATGCCGGACAACTCCGTTGACAGTATTTTTTGCATGCGTCTGCTGCACCATATTGGTGATGCAAGTCACCGGATGGCTCTACTGCGCGAGCTTCATCGTGTCAGCCGGGACAGTTTGATCATTTCGCTCTGGGTGGACGGCAATTTCAAGGCCTGGAAACGCAAGCGTCTTGAGCGTGAGCGCGCTGTGGAACAAGGGCAGGAGGGTTACCAAAACCGCTTCGTGTTACCAGCTGTTACAGTGGAGTCTGAGTTTAAAAAGGCTGGTTTCGTCATTCAGGATCATTTGGACTTTATTCCGCTTTACGCGATGTGGCGGGTTTACGTACTAAGAAAGAGATAATTCATGACCGTTGATTTTGTACAGCAATCCCCCTCTGCGACTGAAGACCGATTTGAGTTTTACTGGAATCAAAAAGGCGAATGGGTTGAAGAGCCCAACCAGCGTCGCGGTGGCGAGAGTGGTGTACAACGCATTCACGATGCCAACGAGCGTTTGCTCTATGTAAAACGTCAAGTAGGGCACACCTACCGCAGCTGGCGCTATCCGTTGGGTCGCCCGACGGTATTGCGTGAACGCGATGCGTTACTGGCCATGAACCGGCTATCGGTTGGCGTGCCAGAGCTGGTGTACTGCGGGGCCCGGCAAGGGGCAGACAAGCAGTGGCGAGCATTGCTCGTAACCGTCGCTCTGGACGGCTTTGTTGAAATCGACAACTGGTATGCCGCTGGCGAGCGTGAGCGTTGGGGGGAGGCGGTACATGATCGTGTACTTGAGGCCATTGGCCAGACCCTTGCGCGCATGCATCTGGGCCGCTGGCAACATGGCTGCCTGTACGCCAAGCATGTGTTTGTGCGAGTGACAGGGCAGGGTGAAAACCCACAGGTAGAGGTGGCTTTGCTGGACCTTGAAAAAAGCCGGCAACGACTGACTGCTCATAAAGCAGCCTCCCACGACCTTAAGCAGCTTCGCCGCCATTCGTCGTGGAACGCCACGGAGTGGGACAGACTGATCTACTTTTATAAGACGGTGTTTGGCAGCGCCATCAAAGGTTTACGGTGATGAAGCGAGAAATAGCACGAAGTTTGTTTCTGCTGGGAGCTCTGGTCATTGCTGGCGTGGCAGTGGCCGCATGGGAACAGCCAGTGACCCAAGTGTTAAGTGGGCCCCCGACAGGGGCTCACTGCCCGCTGCCGCGGGTAGTGAAAGTGGCAGTAGCGACAAAGCCCGATCACGATCTGCTGCTGTTCATGTTTGGAATGAGCCAAGGGATGAAGAAGTAACGGCAAAACCCCTGTAGCCGCTGCCTCGTTCCTTCGGCAGCGGCTACACAGATTTTTGTCATCTGCTACATCACATGCAGATGGTTGTCCCACAGCCCGGACGGTAGATCCAATGGCTTGGCGCTCAGATCGCTCTGACGGCAATCATAGAATCGGCAACGGCCCTGGCCGGACGTCACCACAAATCCATCCTGTACCGCACCCACCCCCGCACAGTCCGGCAATGGCGCATCCAGACGCAAGGTACCGCTGTCCAGATCCCACACGAAAAATCGATTGCCCCGCGGAGCGGTCAGCGCAACCAGCCGCAATTCACTGTGGACCGCGACACTGGCCGTGTAATGGCCCATGGCACGCAGTTGCTGCTCGGCCACCGGAAAGGGCTCAAATGGCTGGCCAGGACGCTTGATGGCCAACAATTCGGAAAGCTCATGGGCGTCGCCCATGAATTGCTGGCAGGCGACGATTGTGCCGTCACTGGCGATGCCCAAATGGCGCACGCTGTTCATCTGCTGGCTCAGGGTTTCCTTGCTGAGCAAGGTGCCGTCGCGTTGCATCAGCACCAGGCTGGGCTCCATCGCATTCAGGTTCATCTCGACCCGGCTTTCGGCTTCGGTGCGAATGCCGCCGTTGGCCACCACCAGCGTTTCACCGTCAGGCATCCAGGACACTTGATGCGGACCCACGCCGTGGGTAGGGATTTCGCCACTGTGGACCAGACGTGCGCCCTCAAAGCGATAGACCCCCAGCAAGCCACGGCCCGGGTCAGAGGTGTCGTTTTCGGTGGTGTAGAGCCACTCGCCATCTTTGTGGATGACTGCGTGGCCATAGAAGTGGCGGTTGGGCAGGGAGGTCAGTGTTTGCAGCAACTGCCCGTCTGCGAGGTTGATCAGGTAGCTTTCGGTGCCGGGGCGCCGTGCTACAAACAACGCAATGGGCAGTGTCGGGTGGTTGATGATGTCATGGCAGCGCTGGCCTACCTGCGTGCTAAAGACCTGAGTGCCATCCAGGCGATAACCGACAGCAAAGTGATTGCCGTCCACATCGTCGCGGGCACTCAAGAGCAAGGGACTACGGTCTTTTTGCTTGAACAGGGACCAACCGCCCAGCGTGATCGCGCTGAGCAGTAAACCGCCGAGCTTGAGAGCTTGCCTGCGCATCATCGAACCCTCCTTCATCAATCGCCGTCGTTGGCGTTAAAGCCCAACTGGATGCCCAGCGCTTTGGCCAGCTCGCCTTCGTGCAGGCGATGAACCACGTTCAGGCTGTCATAGATAGCGTTCAGTTGAGCGCGCCCGGCGTCGTCTGCCAGCAGCTCATTGAGTGTGCGCTGGTTGTCATTGAACAGCTTGAGCGAGGTTGCATAGGCCGCATCGATCTTGTCAGCCAACGGTTTTTGCTCGGCAGGCAACAGGCTGCGCAACCCTTTGTTGTCGACACCCGCCCACACGCTCTGAGCGGCAGAAAGGCTGGCGGCCAGGCTTTTGAGCGATGACTCGCTGCGCCATGCATCAGCCTGGAATGGCTGCGGAATGCCCTTGCTCTGACGGCCCATTGGGGTGCCGAGTTTTTTCTTCAGGGTATCGAGGGCCGTGACCTGTACACGCAGCACATCTGCAATGGCTTCGTGGGAGTCGGCATAACGCTGGTTAGGGAACTTGCTCATTTGCGCGAGCATGCCATCGGTGCTGTTCCAGCTGGCGAGGATTTCTTCGGCCAGTTGCTTCTGACGTTCGCCAATGGCGGTCAGCAGCGGGCAGTAGCGCGCTTTTTGCGAATCGTCAGCGAGGTTGATATTGCTGTCGAACAGAATGTATTCGTAAGCCGACAGGCCTTGCACCACAACGCTGGATTTGGCCAGGGCTGCTGCATCGATCTGTGGCTGGGCAATCACCAGTTGCTCAACCTGACGGCCGACCAGATTCTTTTTGTCTGGCCAGAACTGTACCTGCCACGAACGATTGCCTTCGGCCAATGGCCCGATCAGCAAAGGCTGCAGCTCGGCCCAGGCTTTTTGCGCATGCAGAAAGTCGGCTCTGGCAGTCTCCAGGTTTTCCTTGCCTTGGCAGTAAGCCAGTGCGCTGACGGCCAGTTGGCGGTCGGCTTCAACCCAGCGGCTGTACGTCGGCAAGATCACTTGCTTGGCGATGGCTGCCGAGGTGACGGCCTGAGGGTCTTGTGGTGAGCATGCGGCCAGGGCGATAGCGGCAAGGCTGGTGAACAACAGCTTGGGTCGAAACATGTCGGGGTCCCCGATCTTGTAAAGCGTTAAAGAGAGTTCAGGAACGCCAGCAACGCAGCGCGCTGCTCGGCATTAAAGCGTAAAACCTGCTGCTTGGCCGGTTCGGCTTCGCCGCCATGCCAGAGCACGGCTTCCATCAGATTGCGAGCACGTCCATCGTGCAAAAACTGAGTATGACCACTCACTGCCTGGGTCAAACCAATGCCCCACAACGGTGGCGTGCGCCAGTCGCGGCCGGTGGCGGCGAACTCGGTGCGGTTGTCGGCAAGGCCGGGGCCCATGTCGTGCAGCAGCAAGTCGCTGTACGGGCGAATGACCTGATTGGCCAGTTCGGGCTCGGCAGCGTTGGCGGATGTAGTGAACACAGGGGTGTGGCATGAGGCGCAGCCCGCCTGGAAGAACAGGTTTTTACCGGCCAGCACCTGGGGCGCGCCGACATCACGGCGGGCAGGTACGGCCAGGTTACGGGTGTAGAACTCCACCAGGCGCAGGATGTTGTCGCTGACCTCGGGTTCGCCATCAGGGCCGTTCCCGTTGGGCGCTTCGAGACAGGCGGTTTGAGCCTTGGTGCAATCATCGAAGGGTCTCAAGGAGGTCGTGAGCCCCATATCACCAGAAAAGGCGTGAACATTTTGTTGATTGAGGTTCGGTTGGCCCGCTTTCCAGCCAAATCGACCCAGAACCGTCTTTTGCTGCGCGTCATCCCAGACCCAGTTGGGGCGCCCGGCGATGCCGTCACGGTTTTTGTCCTGTTCATCGGCATTGGCCAGGATCGCCTCGTTCGGGATGGCTTCGAGCAGCCCCAGGCCTATCATCGGCGGCGCGATGCGAGCCGAAAAGCGTGTGTCGGGGTGCATTGGGCCATAACCCAGCTGGGTGATCTGCAGCGTGGGTTTGCGCAATTCGACTTCAGTGCCGTCCTTGAAGCGCACGGTAACGGGTTCGTAGTCGACCCGTACCTTGCCCTCGGGAGCTACGCCGGGTACGGACATGTCCTGCAACTGACCGCCATAGACCGGCTCGGGGACGATACCGGCCTGCTCGATGAGCGTGGCGTAAGCGGGATCGTTGGGGATCGATAACCGAACCAGCATCGACACTGAGTTCTTTGCGCCGGGCGCTGGCGGGTGGCCGCGGCCATCCTTGATGTGGCAGTTTTGACAGCCATTGGTATTGAACAGCGGGCCCAGGCCATCACGTGCGGTGGTGGTGGACGGTGCTATGACCCAAGGGCTGCGAAAGAAACTGTTGCCGACGCTGAAATCCAGACGCCGGGTGGGCGAAAGGTTGGCCGAGGGCATGGAAAACGCATTGTGATCGGTTTTACGCACCGTAGCAGCCCCGCCGGAGCGGGCTTCGCCGGGCTCGGGTTTGGTAAAGCGCGGGGCATCATCACAACCGCCAAGGCCAAAGGCCAGTAGCAGCAGGGACAGGCGAAGAGGCAACGAAGGCATCAAACGTCCAGATCAGTGAGCTAAATCGAGGGCGCAAAGTTTATCAGGGAAGGTGAATTGAAATAAGAGGGATTAGCGTTTGGATTGATATGTGGCAAGCAAGCTCATGGGAATGGGCTTGCTTGCGATGGCAGCCAGTGCGGTCTGGAGGTTAAATCCTGCATGGCATGGTAATACAATAGGTATTTCCCACGGAGTAATCAGAGATGAACGATATGAGGTGTTTTCTTTGAATACTATGCTCTCCAAAAAAACGGAGCAAATATGAAAATACTTATAGTCGTGTTTATAGCGGGTGCGATTTCTGGCTGTGCAAACGGCCAGTTATTACCTAAAGCATACAGTCCGGAACTTGCTTATAAGTGCCAGACAGATCCGTATGGTAATTATTGTCTGCACCCGCCATCGGTAATTAAGAATTAATGATTCCGCAAAGGGTAGGCCAAGATTGGGGGCTGGTGAGTTAAAACTCCCATAGGGTGAAGGGCACTCCGTCCGGTAGGATATTGATCACTTTGAATGTTCTTTTCTCATGCGATCGGGTGTATGTCCAGGCAGTGTCCTGTATAGGTTTGCTGTGAACCTGATTGCTATCGGTCGACCAGGCAACAGCTTTATTCTCTTGAGTTAACAAGTTTCCATCTAGTAGTAGTGTCAATCTAAAACGCTTTTTCGGATATGAGATGTTGTCCGGTGGGCATCATTTTATTTGGCGGCAGCAAGGGCGTGTCGCTGGCTTGGAATGGAGTGTAATTAATAGCTATGTTTTTGGCTTTGATTTAGTCAAGTTTAAGGGCGGTGATGGCTATGTATTTATTATTTACAGAGGCGTTAGCAGTTTGACTGCGAATGCGTTATGTCTGTTTTGCAAAAGCACTTCTGTATAAGGGCGAAACCCACAAAAAAGGCGACCCGAAGGTCGCCTCATTGTTCACTCACTCAAACCCTGCAGATCAAAACTCGTGATCGGCGTTGTCCGGGTTCAGGTCGCTGATGCCCAGCTTGCCAGCGGCTTGCTCGATGGCACCGGTTTGCTTGACCAGGGCAGCAATGGCATCACGAACCACCTGGTTGCCCGCTGCGTTATCCGCTGCGATCAACTGGTCGTAGTGCTCGCCCTTGTTGGCGCGGTCAACCATGACCTGGATCTTGGCTTCTGTGTCGGCCAGATCGGACTTCAGTGTCGCGTCTGCAGCCGGGTCAATCACGACCACCAACGACGACAGGCTTGGGCCGGTCATTTTAGTGCCGTCAGCGCGCAGGTACTCGCCCAGGTACACGTTACGAATGCCCTTGGCATCGTAGAAGTGCGAGTTGTGGGTGTTGTCGCTGAAGCAGTCCTGCTCGTCTTCAGGGGAGTTGGCTTCCAGTGACACTTTCATACGCTCGCCGGCCAGTTCGCCCAGCGACAGGCTGCCCATGCCGAACAGCATTTTGCGCAGACCGTTTTGTACCGGCTCGGCTTCAAGCGTGGCGCGGTAGTTGTCGGCAACGTTGGGTGCCCAGTTGCCGACCATTTCGTCGAGGTCGTTAACCAGCAGTTGGGTCACGGCTTTCAAGTAAGCGCGACGGCGTTCGTTGTGGCCGCCAGTGGCGCCTTCGCCTTCCAGGTAGTCGGAAGCAGGGCGGTTGCCTGCACCCGGGCCTGTGCCGTTGAGGTCCTGGCCCCACAGCAGGAATTCGATTGCGTGATAACCGGTAGCCACGTTGGCTTCGGAACCACCCAGCTCGTTCAGGCTGGCCAGGGTTTCCGGAGTGATTTCGGTGACGTCGACCTTGTCTTCGCCGATCTGAATCTGGGTGTTGGCGATGATGTTGGCGTTGGCACCCGGGTTGCCCAGTGCGCCTGCATAGTTGGCGTCAACGTAATCGATCAGGCCTTCGTCCAGCGGCCAGGCGTTAACTTGGCCTTCCCAGTCATCAATGATGGTGTTGCCGAAGCGAAACACTTCGCTCTGCAGGTAAGGCACACGGGCTTCAACCCATGCAGCGCGAGCGGCTTTCAGAGTGTCGTCGTTGGGCTTGGCCAGGAACGCATCGATAGCGGTTTGCAGTTTTTTGGCAGTGCTTTCAGCATCGCTGTATACGGCGTGAACCATGTCGGCGTAATGCGCAACGACGGCCTTGGCGGCAGCTTCGTCGACTTTGGCTGCGCTGATGTCAGCGGCTGGCGTCGCGGTGCTGGTGGCGGCTGCTGGCGTAGGGGCTGCGGCGGTTTTTTCCTTGTCCTTGTCGCCACAACCGGCGAGTGAGATAGCAATGGCCAGCAGACTGGCGGTTGCCAGAGGCATACGAATCATGGCGAAAATCCTGCTTCGAGAGGTGGGACAAGCGTGCGGCTGCACGCGAAACTGCCACATAATGCGAAAGATATGCATTTTGTGTAAAGAGATACTGTTGGAAATATTTCTTATTTACCGCAGGCCGCACCGGGTCTTTGCCGATTTTTGAAATATGGTTTTACATATTGGCGGCCTTGTCACGTTTGGCCTGCTTCAGATAAGCGACCAACTCCCGCGAGCCAAGGGGTTTGCTGTACAAATAGCCCTGGCCTTCATGGCAGCCTTCGCCGATGACGTAGGCTTCCTGATCAATGGTTTCAACCCCTTCGGCAATCACCTGCATGCCAAGGCTTTTACCCAGCTGGATGATGGCGCGCACGATAGTGGCATCGTCGCCGTCGTCGATCAGGTCCTGAACAAAGCTTTTATCGATCTTGATTTTGTCCAGCGGCAGGCTTTTGAGGTAACTCAATGACGAATAGCCTGTGCCAAAATCATCAATCGCAATCAACGCGCCGGAGCGGCGAAGGCTCAGCAGGTGTTGGGCGGCAGTGCTGATATCTTTCATCAGGCTGGTTTCGGTGACCTCCAGTTCCAGGCTGCGCGGCGGCAAGCGGTGGCGCTGCAGGAGGTTGTTGACCACTCGCGGCAGTTCGACGTGGTGCAACTGCACCGTGGACAGATTGACCGCCATGCGCAGTTCGCTGAAGCCTTGATCATGCCATTCGCGCAGTTGGCGGCAGGCTTCGTCCATTGCCCATTCACCGATGGCAATGATGCTGCCGTTTTTCTCGGCCAGCGGGATAAACAGATCGGGAGGAACCAAGCCGTGTAGCGGGTGCCGCCAGCGCAACAGGGCTTCGACACCGACCACCCGGTGGTCGCTGTAACGAATTTGTGGCTGGTAGACCAGGGAGAGCTGGTTGCACTGCAGGGCTTCACGAAGGTCTTTTTCCAGCTCGCGCATACGCCGCATCTCGCGGTCCACGCTGGCAATATAAAACTGATAGCGGTTGCGCGAGTAACTCTTGGCCAGCGTCATGGTTTGCTCGGCTTTTTGCAGCAACTTTTCAGTGGTGTCGCCATCTTCGGGAAACAGCGTGATACCGATAGTGGCGCGCAAGCGGATGTTTTGCTGGTCAAGACAGAAGGGTGATTCAAGGTCATCCAGAATACTCTGGGCCAGTTCGGCAGCTTCGTAGGGCTGTTCGATATGGGCCTGAATCAGCGCAAACTGATCGCCACCCAGGCGTCCCAGAGCGCCCAGGCTTCCACTGTGGGCGCGCAAGCGATCGGCCAGAGCCTGCAGCAGTTGATCTCCCGCTTGATAGCCGAACTGCTCGTTGATGCCTTTGAAGTCGTCCAGCCCCACGCAAAGCACAGCGACGCGGCGTTGCAAACGGCCAGCATCGGTCAGGATCTTGCCTAATTGCCCCTGCAACTGCTGGCGATTGGGCAGGCCGGTCAGAAAGTCATACTGGGCCATGCGCAGCAAGGAACTTTCAGCTTCGTGACGCAAACGGTTGTTGCGTTCAATGGATGCGAGCAACTGGTTGGAAGTGTTGACCCAAACACCCAGTTCATTGTGCTCGTGACCTTTGAGCAGGGGGATCACGTGCTCGCTGGGGCGGTCCGGATTAATACTGGTCAGGTGGCCGATGACTTTGGAAAGCGGCTTGGTCAGCAGCCACTGATACACCGAATACAGCACCAGCCCCATCAGCAGGGCACGCAACAGTCCGGAGAGCAGCATGACCGCTGAATCGGCCAGTAACCCTTCGCCGTAACTGGCGGTGTCGAGCGTGATGCTCAGGTCGCCGTAGTACTCGCTGTAAGGCCCCTTGCCTACTAGAGGAATACTGAACGTGTGCTCCTGACCCAGAATCATGTCGGTCACCCAGCGGCTGGATGAGTGTTGCAGCGCCCGTGATTTTTCGGCGAGGGCCGTCTCATTGGGATGGCCGATGGACGCGTTGCGCACGGCTCCATCCTGGAACATGCCTTCGATGACCTGCATGGCCATGTCGCGGTCCAGGCTATACAGCGCTTGAGTCGACGGGTCGCGAAACATGTCCAGGATACGTCCGGCATCTACCGTGACGGCTTGTCGAACCCGGTAGGCGTCAAAGACAATTTGCGCGCAGCTCAATACTCCACCTACGACCACTGCTGACAGCAGTGCGATGCGGAGCAACTTCAGTGACAAGCTGTTCTTGAATTGCAGCTTCAAAGCACTATTCCCTGTTCCTTGCCGGTATTGCCTGTGGCCTTGTAGGTTGACGATTCACGACAGGTGCGAAAGCAATAAATCCACAACGCTCACAATCGCTACTGTGTCGGTATTTTCACTTCGAACTTGAGGTGCGCTATTAAAATACACAACGCTTTCATACTAGCTGGCCCGGACTCGGCGAGCGGCTCTTTTGAAACTTTAAATCAGACCAAAAAAAACCCGGCAATGCCGGGTTTTTTTACCTGGAGTCAGGCTCAGGCAGTGAAGGCTTTACCTTCGAACTGCTCAGCGACGAACTTCCAGTTAACGAGGTTCCAGAACGCCTCAACATACTTCGGACGTACGTTGCGGTAGTCGATGTAGTAAGCGTGTTCCCAAACGTCGCAGGTCAGCAGCGGGGTGTCGCCGCTGGTCAGCGGGTTGCCGGCGCCGATGGTGCTGGCCAGGGCCAGGGAACCGTCAGCTTTCTTCACCAGCCAGCCCCAGCCGGAACCGAAGGTGCCGATGGAGGTTTTGCTGAATTCTTCTTTGAACTTGTCGAACGAGCCGAAGGCAGCGTTGATGGCATCCGCCAGCGCGCCGGTTGGTTCGCCGCCGGCGTTTGGCGCCAGGCAGTTCCAGTAGAAGGTGTGGTTCCAGACCTGAGCGGCGTTGTTGAAGATACCGCCCGAAGAGGTTTTAACGATCTCTTCCAGGGTTTTGCCTTCGAACTCGGTGCCTGGCACCAGGTTGTTCAGGTTCACGACGTAGGTGTTGTGGTGCTTGTCGTGGTGAAACTCCAGGGTTTCTTTGGAGATGTGCGGCTGCAGGGCATCGTGTGCGTACGGCAGCGGCGGCAATTCGAAAGCCATGATGATTCTCCTAATCAGGTCAGTTGCGATGAGCGCAAGGCCGATCACGGGCGGCCAAACACGCGCCGATGAGTTTTTACTCTTTGCGGCGCAGGGGCTGGATCATAGCACCGGGGTGAAGGCATAACCACGCGACAACTGTGTGGGATAGACGTTTCAGCACTTTTGGCGATGTTTTTTGTGACCTGCGCGCGGGCTCAGCCAGAGACGATCAACTGCACCGCCACCGCATACATCATCACCGCCACCAGCAGGTCCAGCACACGCCAGGTATTTGGCCGTGCCAGCCACGGCGCCAGCCATGCGGCGCCCAGTGCCAGGGTGAAAAACCACATCAGCGAAGCACTCGCCGCGCCCACTACATAGGCCCCTGGCACGCTTTGCTGCGCGCCGAGCGAGCCAATCAGCAAAACCGTATCCAGGTAAACATGGGGGTTGAGCAGGGTGACGGCCAGCGCGCTGAGCATCACGGCCTTGAGCGAGCGTGCAGTCTGGCCGGCGGATTGCTCAAGGCTCGACTTGGCGAACGCACGACGCAACGCCTGCGTGCCGTACCACAGCAGGAACACCGCGCCACCCCATCGCGCCACGCTGAGCAACAACGGGTTCTGCGCCAGGAGGGTCGCCAGGCCGAAGACCCCGGCCGCCACCAGCAGGGCATCGCACACTACACAAAACGCGGCCACGGGCAGGTGGTGTTCACGACGCAGGCTTTGTGCGAGGACGAATGCATTCTGGGTGCCGATGGCCATGATCAGGCCGAACGCGACCAACAGGCCATTGAGGTAGCTTTGCCACATAAGAATTACTCGTCGTGTGCAGGCGGGAGAAGGTTGTTGCTGGCTATTGTCCGGCCCTTGGATGTATAAGAAAAACCAATATTGTTGATCGCTCATTAGGAAAACTGATGTTCGACTATAAATTGCTCTCGGCCCTGGCCGCGGTAGTAGAACAAGCCGGGTTTGAACGGGCCGCTCAGGTACTGGGTTTGTCACAATCGGCCATCTCCCAGCGCATCAAGTTGCTGGAAGCGCGCATCGGTCAGCCGGTGCTGATCCGCGCCGCGCCACCGACGCCGACCGAGATTGGCCGTCGCCTGCTCAACCATGTGCAACAAGTGCGCTTGCTGGAGCGTGACCTGCAAAGTGCAGTGCCGGCGCTGGATGACGAGGGGCTGCCCGAACGCCTGCGCATTGCCCTGAATGCCGACAGCCTGGCCACCTGGTGGGCACCGGCGGTGGGTGATTTTTGTGCCGAGCAGCACCTGTTGCTGGACCTGGTGGTTGAGGATCAGACCGTTGGCCTCAAACGCATGCGCGCCGGTGAAGTGGCTGCCTGCCTGTGTGCCAGTGAGCGGCCAGTGGCCGGGGCCCGTAGCGTGCTGCTGGGCGCCATGCGCTATCGGGCACTGGCGAGCCCGGCTTTTATTGCACGGCATTTTCCTGAGGGTGTGAGCCCGGCGTTGCTGTCAAAAACACCAGCCCTGGTGTTTGGCCCGGATGATTTTCTGCAACACCGCTACCTGGCCGCACTGGGCGTAGACGGTGGATTCGAACACCATTTGTGCCCGTCCTCCGAAGGGTTTATCCGTTTGGCCGAGGCGGGTCTGGGATGGGGGCTGGTCCCGGAGTTGCAAGTGCGCGAACAGCTTGAATGTGGACGTCTGGTGGAGCTTTTGCCAGATAAACCCATCGACGTGCCACTGTACTGGCATCATTGGCGTAATGGCGGACAACTGCTGAGTCAACTGACTGAACATTTATCTCGTTCGGCAGCCCGCTGGTTAGTGCCTTTGGCCTGATAACCGGCGTTTAAAGAGCAAGCAGCAAGAATTACAGCATTTGGAGTGATTGATGAAGATTCTGGTCACCGGCGCGAGCGGCTTTATCGGTGGACGCTTCGCGCGCTTTGCCCTGGAGCAGGGCTTTGACGTGCGGGTCAGCGGGCGACGGGCTGAGGGTGTTGAACACCTGGTGCGGCGTGGGGCTGAATTTATCCCGGGTGATTTGACCGATGGCTTGCTGGTGCGTGACCTGTGTGTCGATGTCGACGCTGTGGTGCATTGTGCTGGCCATAGGGGCGCCTGGGGGCGTTATCAGGACTTCCACCGTGACAACGTGCTAGTGACCGAGAACGTGGTTGAGGCCTGCTTGAAGCAGCGGGTGCGCCGCCTGGTGCATTTGTCCTCTGCATCCTTGTACTTCGATGGCCGTTCCCACACCGACCTCACCGAAGAACAGTTGCCCAGGCGTTTTCGGCACCCCTATGCCGCGACCAAAAACCTGGCGGAGCAAAAGGTGTTCGGTGCCCAGGAGTTCGGCCTTGAAGTGATTGCCCTGCGTCCGCGCTTTGTCACGGGGGCCGGGGATATGAGCGTGTTCCCGCGCTTGTTGAAAATGCAGCGCAAAGGTCGCCTGGCCATCGTGGGCAACGGCCTGAACAAGGTCGACTTCACCAGTGTGCAAAACCTCAACGAGGCGTTGATGAGCAGCTTGTTGAATACGGGTTCGGCCTTGGGCAGGGCCTACAACATCAGTAATGGCACGCCCATCCCGTTGTGGGATGTGATCAATTATGTGATGCGCCAAATGAACGTGCCGCAAGTAACCCGTTATCGCGGCTACGGCCTGGCCTACAGTCTGGGCGCGCTGAGCGAAGTCGGCTGCAAGCTGTGGCCGGGCCAGCCCGAACCGTCACGTTCGCGTTTGGGCGTGCAGATCATGGACAAAGACTTTACCCTCGACATCAGCCGTGCCCGGCATTACCTGGACTACGACCCCAAAGTCAGTCTGTGGGCCGCACTGGATGAGTTCTGTGGCTGGTGGAAAGCTCAGGAATCGCCGTACCGATAAATGCTTATAACTGAGCGCTATTTTTGAAGGTTTACCATGCGTAACGATGCCCGCGACGACTTTGAACATGTCCCGACCTTGCGCGCCGATGCCCATGATCATGATGAGCTGGCGCCCACGGACGCTGCTCGTGAGCGCACCACGGTTTATTCACGCAATACACCGGTGATCAAGGTCAAGGGTCCGAGTACCGGGCCTTTGTGGACGTTGATCTGTGCCTTGCTGCTTGCCGTGGGCGGGCTTGCCTGGTGGAGCTTTCAGCAGATCTCGCTGATGGAGCAGCAACTGGTGGCGACCCAGGAAAGCTTTGCCCGCATCAGTGAAGATGCGGCGGGGCGGTTGCAGGCCATTTCCGGCAAGGTGGTGGCCAGCGAGTCGAGCATCAACAATGGCAGCGAAGCCCTGAAGTTGCAGATCAAGCAGCTCGAAGAGCAGCTTCTTGAGCAGAGCAAACGTCAGCAGGGTGTTGTGGCGGGGCAGCAGGGCGAGCTGGATCAGCGCTTTGAGCAGATCAATGCGGCGATGGTGCTGCAGGTGACGGCGCAAAAAGAAACCCAGGCCAGGCTCGAAGCCGAGTTGAAAGCGTTGGGTGCTGAGTTGTCGACGCTCAAGACCGGTGTCGCGCAACAGGCTGTAGACGTGGCCGCCCTGAAAAAACAAGGTAATCCGAGTGTGGCGCTCGAGCGTCTGGAACAAGACATGATCGTGCTCAAGAGCGAACTGGAAAACCGCCCGGCACCTGCCCAAGGCGCCAATGCAGCGGAGTTTGACGTGTTTCGCGCCCAGATGACGCGCAACATCAATACCCTGCAAAGCCAGATTCAGAACTTGCAGAAGCAGATCAGCGCCCGCCCGTAAATCGCAACACTGAACGTGTGGGAGCGGGCTTGCTAGCCCCCACACGTCCCACTACTTCGCCTTGTCTTCACGCCCACGCAGCACCTGATTGGGCATCGCCAGCGCCGCAGCCAGCCCCAGCAACGACACCGCAGCGCTGATGGTCAGCAGGTGGCGGAAAGTCAGCAGCAGTTCTGCCCGCAGGCTATCCAGCGCGGGGCCCTGGACCGCGTTCAGGCTGTCGAGCAACACATTCCCCGAGCTGCCTTCACCGATCAAGGGTTGCCCCATGACCGGTGACAGTATCGAGTCGTGCAGCAACGCCAGCAGCAGGGCCGACATCAAGGCGACCCCCATAGCACCGCCCAAGGCGCGAAACAGATTGGTGGTGCTGGTCGCCACGCCAATGTCTTGCTGCTGCACCGAGTTCTGCGCGCCCACCAGCGAGGTTGGAAACTGCATGCCCGAAGCGATCCCGCTGAAAAGCATGAATACGGCGCTCAACAACTCTGCGCTTGGCGGGCTGAAAGCCATTCCCAGGATGGACAGGGGCATCAGCACGGCACCGGCTAAAATCATCGGTTTGTAGCGTCCGGTTACCGAAGTCCTGCGCCCGGCAAAATAGGCCCCGATCGGCAAGCCTATGGCCAGAGGCAGCAGGTGCAGGGCCGCGCTGTCGGCCCCCGCGCCGGTGATGCTCTGATAACGCAACGGCATGAGCACAATCAGGGAAATGGCCTGGAAGCTGGTGAAAAATACCGTGCACCAGCACAGCACCGCATTGCGATTGGCAAACAGGTGCATGGGCAGCAACGGTTCAGTCGTGCGACGTTCATGCCACACAAACAGCCCCAGCGCGATCAGTGCAACCGCCAGAAACCCGGCGACCTGATCATCGCGCCAGCTATGGCCCTGGCCGATAAACGTGATGCTCAGCAGCAGCGACGTCAGGCCCACGATCATCAGCATCGTGCCCAAGTAGTCAATAATCGGCTTGCGTTGCGGGACAGGTAGCCCGACCAGCGTGCGATAGGAGATCCACCAGGCCGCGAGACCCAGAGGCAAATTGATTAAAAATACCCAGCGCCACGACAGATACTCGGTCATGTAACCGCCCAGTACCGGCCCCGCGACGCTGGCCAGTGCATACATGCTGCTGAAGTAGCCCTGATAGCGACCCCGTTCGCGTGGTGGAACGATGTCGCCGATGATCGCCTGGCTCACCGATATCATCCCGCCAGCACCAATCCCCTGAATGATCCTTGCCAGGACCAACTGCTCCATGTTCTGCGCGAGCCCGCAAAACAGCGAGGCGAGGGTAAAGAGCCCCATGCCGAACAGCATCAGGCGCCTGCGCCCGTACAAGTCGCCGAGCTTGCCGTAGATTGGCACGGCCACTGTCATGGCCACCATATAGCCCGAAATCACCCACGCGAGCTGACTGACATCTTTGAACTGGGCGGAAATGGCGGGCATGGAGACGGCGACAATGGTTTGATCCAGTGCTCCCAGGAAAATCGCCAGCATCAGGGCGATCAGGATGCTGCGAATTTCAGGCTTGGTCTGGGGTGGCTGATTCAAACTGGTCACGAAAACACCTGTGGGCGGCAAACCTATGGCGGAATGCCGTTAGTCTACTCGATAGCCTGCTATTCGATAGCCTCGTAAGGGAGCCCCACGTAATTTTCTGCAATGGTCGTGCGCCCCGCCCGGGAGTCGACGAAGTACGCCAGTTCACTGTCAGTAATACGCTGGCTAAAGCCGTCACTGTCGGGGAAACGGTGCAACATCGATGTCATCCACCACGAGAACCGTTCAGCCTTCCAGACGCGCCTCAGGCACACCTCGGAATAGCGTTCCAGCAGATCGGTGCGACCTTCGCCGTAGACCTTGAGCAGAATATTGAACAGTGTGCTCACATCGCTGGCGGCCAGGTTCAAACCCTTTGCTCCGGTCGGCGGCACGATATGCGCGGCGTCGCCCACCAGAAACATGCGCCCGAACTGCATCGGCTCGACCACAAAACTGCGCAGTGGCGCGATGCTTTTTTCGATGGACGGCCCGGTGATCAAGCGCTCAGCCAACGCCTTGGGCAGGCGGGTTTTCAGCTCGTCCCAAAAGCGTTGATCAGACCAGTCCTCGACCTTTTCCTGTACCGGGACCTGCAGGTAATAACGGCTGCGGGTAGCCGAACGCTGGCTGCACAGGGCAAAGCCGCGTTCGTGTTTGGCATACACCAGTTCGTCGTTGACCGGCGGCGTATCGGCCAGTACGCCGAGCCAGCCGAAGGGATACACACGTTCGAAGATTTTCAGGACATCACTGGGAATCGACTGACGCGCCACGCCGTGAAAACCATCGCAGCCGGCAATGTAATCGCAGTCCAGGCGCCAGCTTTCGCCCTCTTTATCGAATGTGACGTACGGCGTATCGGTTTTCATCCCGTGTGGTTGAACGTTGCTGGCGCTGTAGAGGGTCTGCGCCCCGGCTTCCTCCCGAGCGGCCATCAGATCGCGGGTCACCTCGGTCTGGCCGTAGACCATCACTGTTTTGCCGCCGGTCAGGCCTTTGAGGTCGATATGCACCTGACGGTTATCCAGGGCCAGTTCAAAGCCGTCATGGACAAGCCCTTCAGCGTCCATGCGCTGACTGACACCGGCCTGGCGCAACAGGTCGACCATGCCTTGCTCTAGCACTCCGGCGCGAATCCGCCCCAGGACGTATTCGCCGGTCTGGCGTTCGATGATGACGTTATCGATACCGGCGTTATGCAGCAGTTGACCCAGCAGCAGGCCTGAAGGACCGGCGCCGATAATAGCGACTTGAGTTCTCATTATTGTTCTCTCGCGCAGCCTCGTCCGCAGGGAACGAGTGGGTTCTTATTAATTTATGCTTGTATTTTTCGCTTGCGAGAGAAGCAATAGAAGGTGATTAACACGTTAATACCGGTACTTTTCGCTAATCGGTGCGATTATCGGCTTTCAGGAATAACTTCAGAGCGGGCGCCCATGAATCCTTCAATCCCGGTGTTCAAGCTGTACGGCGAGCAGCAGGACTGGCTTGGCCCCGACCTGTTGCACTGCGAAACCATCTCGCTGCGCAGCCGCGTCCACGACTGGGAGATCCATCCCCATCGGCATGCCGACCTGTGCCAGTTGCTCTATGTCCACACGGGCAGGGCGCGGGTTGAAGTCGAAGGCCAGTTTCATGTTCTGGAGCAATCCGCCATCCAGATCATCCCGCCGCTGTCTGTACACGGGTTTCAGTTTTCGCCGAACGTTGAGGGTTTTGTACTGACGCTGGCGGCTCCGTTGGTGGCTCAACTGCAAGCGCAGCTGGGCGGATCAGTGAGCTTGCTGCAACGGGTCGCCAGTTACCCGGCTGGCAAGGATCGCGATTACCTCAACAACCTGTTCAGTGAGCTGCAAAGTGAGTATGTCGGCGCGCAACCCGCCCGCGACATGCTCTTGCAATCGCTGATCAGTGTGCTGCTGGTGTGGGTCACTCGCCAGGTGATTCAGCGCCGTGAAGCCAAGCAGGTGCCATCACGGGGGCGTGAGTACCTGAGCGTGTTCAATCAACGGGTCGAGACACAGTTTTGCGAGCAACCGAATGTCGAGCAACTGGCGCATCAGGTGGGCATTTCAGTGGCGCACCTGAACAGTATCTGCCGCGAGCTGGCGGGGCAGTCGGCGTTGCAGATCATTCATCAACGGATTTTGCTGGAGGCAAAGCGGCATTTGATTTACACGCCGATGACCATCAGCGAGGTGGCTGACAGTCTGGGCTTTGCTGACCCGGCGTATTTCGCGCGGTTTTTCCGGCGCCTGAGCGGAACATCACCCAGCGCCTTTCGAACAGGTCGGGCTGACGGCATCAGCCCGACCTGATGCTCCGGGGCTTCCTTACCTCAGAGCGCTGAACATGGCATTGCAGTGCGCGCCATTGCAACTGGCGATCAATCCGGATGCTTGCCGGGTTTGCTCAGCGCGGTAGCAAGCGCCTGCAAACAGTACAGCGGCAGCGAAAACGACAAACACGGTCATGCATCTTGTTTTTGTTTTAGTAGTCATGGCATTTGCTCCCTGACGTCACAGACTTGAGGCTAGTTCAGACTTAGGTTCTTGCCATGCCAGTTGTACGAGGGGTTGTGCCCGATTTCATCCTTCAAATGGACTAGATGCGCCAGCGACTACGGGGCTCGGTTTACAAGTCTTTATCCCACGCCGGTTCATCGGTGAAGCGTTCGACGAGAAAGTCGAGCATGCTGCGCAAGGTTGCAGGCATGTGTTTGCGTGAGGCATACACCGCGTAAATGTTCATCAGGCGCGGTTCTGCTTCGGGCAGCAGGCGCACCAGTTCACCGCGTTGCACATACACCCCGGCCTGGTAGCTGGGCAGCAGCGAAACCCCCGCACCCGCCAGAGTGGCGCTCAACAAGGTGCTCGCTTCGTTGGCGCTGATGTTGCCTTGTACCGGGACCGACACGTCCTCACCGTGGTGGGTGAAGTGCCACAGGCTCTTGCCGTAGTAGGAGTGGGTCAGGCAGTTGTGTCGGCTCAGTTCGTCGACCTGCTGCGGCGCCGGGCGTTCGCGCAGATACGCCGGGGATGCACAGAGCACCGAGCGACAAACGGTAAGCTTGCGGGCGATCAGGTTCGGGTCCAGGTCATTGCTGGTGCGAATCGCCAGGTCGATGCGCTCGTCTACCAGATTCACCGTGCGGTCGAGCATCTGCAGATCAATGCTGACCTGCGGATAAAGCCGTACGTAGTCAGTCACTGCCGTAGCCAGTTGCGCCTGTCCGAACGAGGTGCTGACACTGATGCGCAACAATCCCCGTGGTGCATCGGTGGGCGCATCCACGGCGGCCTGCATGTCGTCAGCCAGCTCCAGCAGTTGTCGGCAGCGGGGCAGAGTCTCATTGCCCGCAGCAGTCAGGCTCAACTTGCGCGTGGTGCGGTGCATCAAGCGTGCACCTACCCATTCTTCCAGCTCCGCCAGGTAGCGTGACACCACCGGGCGTGACAGATCCAGATGATCGGCCGCCGCTGACTGGCTGCCGAGGTCGACAACGGTAACAAACACACGCATTGCAATAAGACGATCCATGATCTGCCCGATATCTGAAACAAACTATGTTCAAGCATCGCATTTTTAGTTCGCGATCGTGCAACTAAGCTCTGTCTATCGCCGACCCTGGCCACTGACTCAGGAATCACCCATGACTGGATTTTCGACCCTTCGCCGTTTTGTCCTCAGCGCTGTTGTGCTGGGCTTTGCAGCCCATGCTGCCGCTCAGGCACCGTTGACCCTGGACGTGTACAACCCTGGAGAGGCGGCGATTTTCCCCGTGTCTTCGGTGCTGGTCAGTGGTGACAAGGACGCCATTCTGGTCGATGCCCAGTTCGGCAAGGCCCAGGCCCAGCAGGTGGTCGACAAGATTCGCGCCAGCGGCAAAAACCTCACCACGATCTACATCAGCCACGGCGACCCGGACTACTACTTTGGCCTTGAAACCCTGACCCAGGCATTCCCCGACGCGAAGGTCGTGGCCTCGGCGCCGACGGTTGCACATATCAACGAAACCAAAGATGCCAAGCTGGCCTTCTGGGGTCCGAAAATGGGCGCTGATGTTCCGGGCAAGGTGATCGTGCCGCAGGTTCTCAAGGGCAATACCCTGGACCTTGAAGGGCGTGAGCTGGATGTGGTCGGCCTCACCGGGCGCCAGCCGGATCGCACTTTCGTATGGATTCCATCGCTTAAAGCCGTGGTCGGTGGTGTGGTAGTGGCCGACAACCTGCACGTATGGATGGCCGACACCAAGACCCCGCAATCGCACAAACAGTGGCTGGCCACCCTCAAGCGCATCGACAGCCTGCAGCCGAAAGTCGTGGTGCCGGGTCATTATCTGGGTGAAAGCGATCGCTCGTTGAAGGCCGTGTATTTCACCCGCGACTACATCAAGGCGTTTGATGAAGAAGCCCTCAAGGCCAGCAATTCGAGCGAACTGATCGCCGCCATGAAAAAACGCTACCCGGACCTGGGCGAAGCGTCTTCGCTGGAGCTCAGTGCCAAAGTGGCCAAGGGCGAAATGAAGTGGTGAAAGATCCCAACGTTATTCCCAACACACTGGAGAGCGTCATGAGCAAAATTGCAATTATCGGAGCGACTGGTCGTGCCGGCAGCCAACTGCTGGAAGAAGCCCTGCGCCGCGGTCACAGCGTTACGGCCATTGCCCGCAACGCTTCCAAATTGAGTGAGCGTGCCGGTGTCGTGACCAAGGACGTCGACATCAACAATGGCCAGGCCCTGCAAGACGCAGTGGCGGGGCATGACGTGGTGCTCAGCGCGGCGCATTTTTCGACCCAGCCAGCCTCGACTATTATCGATCCGGTAAAAAAATCTGGCGTTAAACGCCTGCTGTTTGTTGGCGGCGCGGGTTCCCTGTTGTTGCCTGATGACAGCAAAGTCATCGACAGTCCGGGCTTTCCCGAAGAGTACCGGGCGGAGGCCTCGGCTGGCTGTGTGTACCTCGACATCCTGCGCGCCGAAAAAGACCTGGACTGGAGTTTCCTGTCGCCGTCTGCCGAGTTTGTCGAAGGTGAACGCACAGGCACGTTCCGCCTGGGTGCAGACCACCTGCTGATCAGCGCTGAAGGCAAAAGCTGGATCAGCTTTGCTGACTTCGCCATCGCCATGCTGGATGAAGTCGAACAACCCAAACATTCCCGCCAGCGGTTCACAGTGGGGTATTGAGCCTTACGGTTGGGGGCAACTGCGCCATTTCGCGCTTCGCCCCTTACCTGTGGATTCGATCAAGCCTTCAGCTTTCAACGTTCGTAACACCAGGCGCACCGTGTCGCGGCTCGTGCCCGGGCACGCAAGTTCGATGTCACTGATTGAAAACGGCAGTGAACGGTTCAATACGGCAATACGGACACGGCTGCTTTTGTTGCCGTGTTTTTTCTCAATGGTTCCCACTCGGGCTTCAAACTCTTTGTAAGCCTTGATGAGTGCGCCCCAAAAGTAATTGAGCCAGGGCCCTGCATCATGTTCACCCGCGTGCCAGTTGACCGAGCTGGCTTCCAGGGTCTCGTAATAGCTCTCCTTGCTGTCTTCAAAAATACGCTCAAGGCTGATGAAACGACCTACGGCGTAATCAAACTGATAGAGCAGTAACAGGGTCAGCAGGCGGGCAACGCGGCCATTCCCGTCTGCGAAGGGGTGGATACACAAGAAGTCCAGAATGCACAGGGGAACCAGAACCAACGGATCGGCCAGTTTTTGCTCGTTGGCGCTGTGATAGCGGGCGAGTAAATCATTCATGGCCATGGGTGTCAGGTGAGCAGGCGTCGGTGTAAACCGCACCCTGAGACTCCCGTCGGGATGGCGTTCAATGATGTCATTGTTGGTTGATTTCCAGTGACCTCCCTCTTGTGGCAAGTAACGATAAAGAATCGTATGCAACTGGCGCACCGTGCCCTCTGAGACGGGCATGGCATCGCAGGCTTCGTGTATCAGCGACAGGGCGTCCCGATAGCCGGCAATCTCCTGCTCGGAGCGGCTTTTAGGTTGGGCGTTTTTGACCATCAGGGATTTCAGGCGAGTGGGCGAGACAACAACGCCCTCCAGACGGTTGGATGATTCGGCGGACTCGATCATTGCTTGCTGTCTAAGCCCTGCAAGTGCCTCTGCCGATTGCGCGACAAACAACGTTTGCTTGCCCCGGTACTCGCCCAGCGCTCGTAGAGTAGAAAGCTGCAGGCCGTCATAACGAAGCTTGGTCAGAAGTTCGACGGTGAGCGAGTGCATAAGCTTCCTTCTAAATAGGGTAATTTCGAGACTTAAATGGGTTGTTAATGACTGTTTTTACCCTTTTTAAGTATCGATTACCCTATTTAAACTGTTACAGGGATTTTTGTAGCTTCAGGTTTTCCGTGGCGTATTAATTCACGGCTGATCAGTATCCCTAGCCTGTTTCACCAGCCAATCCAGCAATTCGCGCAGCGGTGCGGACGGTTCGTTGCGCGCAGAACACACCAGCAGGTAGGCGGCGCCGGTCCGTACTTTGAAGTCAAAGGGCATGGCCAGTCGGCCAGCCTTGAGGTCATCCCCTATCAGTGACCAGTCGCCTATGGCGACACCGTTGCCCTGGGCGGCTACGGTCATGGCCAGATCCAGGGTGTCGAAGTACTGGCTCTTGCAGATCATCGACACATCTCCCCCCGCCGCAGCCAGCCAGTTGATCCAGTCCTGTTGATCACGGCTGGGGTGCAGCAGGGTGTGTTGTGCAAGGTCGTTCAGGTGGTTGATGGCGTTGCTGCCGTCCAGCAGATGCGGGGCGCATACCGGGGTCAGCTGTTCGTCGAACAGGTGCTGGCCTTCGCGCTTGGGCCCCGGCTGCGGGCTGTAGACCACGGCGGCATCGAAAGCCTCGCGACGAAAGTCCACCCCGTGCTGCACGCTGCTGGTCAGTTCCACCGGCACGTCGGGGCGCAGTTCTTGCCAGTGCAGCAACTTGGGCAGCAGCCAGCGCAGCATGCAGGTAGGGGCCTTGATCTGCAGCGGGGTACGGCGAATGTTGGCGTACTCGACTGCCTCGCCGATCATGTCGAACACCTGCCCGATCCGCGGATACAGCGCCTGGCCTTGTTCGGTCAGGCTCAGGCCGCGAGCCTGGCGATGAAACAGCGCATACCCCAGGTGCTCCTCAAGCCCGGCAATTTGCCGGCTCACCGCGCCCTGGGTGATGTGCAACTGCTCACCGGCACGGGTGAAGTTGCAACATTGAGCCGTAATCAAAAAAGTATGCAGCGCGGGAAGTGGCGGTAGGCGTTTCATCAGTGGTCAGCCATGAGTCCAGGACATGGCTAGTATGAGCACGTTTGCGTTGTGCGCACCACAGCCGACCGCTTCAATGGTTCATTCCCGAACAAGAAGAGGAGCAGGACACATGGCGACGTGCGGCGAAGTATTGGTCAAGTTGCTGGAGGCGTACGGGGTCGAGCAGGTGTTCGGCATCCCCGGCGTACACACCGTTGAACTGTACCGCGGGCTGGCAGGGTCCAAGATCAGCCACGTCACCCCGCGTCACGAGCAGGGTGCCGGTTTTATGGCTGACGGCTATGCCCGTACCAGCGGCAAGCCCGGTGTGTGCTTCATCATTACCGGCCCCGGCATGACCAATATCACGACTGCGATGGGCCAGGCTTATGCGGATTCGATTCCGATGCTGGTGATTTCCAGTGTGCAGTCGCGCAGCCAGTTGGGCGGGGGGCGTGGCAAGTTGCACGAACTGCCGAATCAGGGAGCGCTGGTGGCTGGCGTGGCGGCGTTTTCCCACACCCTGATGTCGGCGGCAGAGTTGCCGGGCGTGCTGGCGCGGGCATTTGCGCTGTTTCAGGCCGGTCGCCCACGGCCTGTGCATATTGAGATTCCCCTGGACGTACTGGTGGAAAACGCCGACGCATTGTTTGCCAGTCACCCTGTCAGCATTGCCCGGCCAGGGGCTTCGCCTGCTGCCATCGAACAGATGAGCCAGCGGTTGATCCATGCCAAACGGCCGTTGATTCTGGCGGGTGGCGGCGCGATAGAGGCGGGCCCCGCGCTGCTAAAACTGGCGGAGCGACTGGGCGCCCCGGTGGCCCTGACCATTAATGCCAAGGGCATGCTGCCTTCGGATCACCCCCTGTTGATTGGCTCGACCCAATCACTGGTTGCGACACGGGCGCTTGTGGCCGAGGCGGACGTGGTGCTGGCCATTGGCACCGAACTGGCCGAGACCGATTACGACGTGACCTTTGCTGGCGGTTTTGAGATCCCTGGCGCCTTGTTGCGCATCGATATCGACCCGGATCAGACCGTGCGCAACTACCCGCCCACCCTGGCCCTGGTAGCCGATGCGAACCTGGCCGCCCAAGCCTTGCTGTCGAGCCTTGCTCAAGTGCCGCCACGGCAGGCGGACTGGGGCTCAGAGCGGGTCAGTCGCCTCAAGGCGCAACTGGCCACTGAATGGGATGCGCCGACCCGGGCCCAAACCCATTTCTTGCAGGCTGTGTTCGATGTGCTGCCGGATGCGGTGTGTGTAGGTGATTCAACCCAGCCGGTGTACACCGGCAACCTGACCTTCAACCCCGGGCAGCCGCGTCGCTGGTTCAACTCATCAACCGGCTACGGCACCCTGGGTTATGCCCTGCCAGCGGCAGTCGGTGCCTGGTTGGGTCGTCGGGCAGAGGGGAAAGCGGGTGGCCCGGTCTTGTGCCTGATCGGTGATGGAGGGTTGCAATTCACCCTGGCTGAACTGGCCAGTGCAGTTGAGGCACGCACACCGATAATCGTGTTGCTGTGGAACAACCAGGGCTACGGCGAAATCAAAAAATACATGCTCAATCGCGCCATCGAGCCCGTGGGCGTCGACATTTATACCCCGGACTTTATCGGTGTGGCCAAGGCGTTGGGGTGTACCGCGCAGGCGGTCGAGGGTGAAGCGCAATTGCGCGCAGCCCTGGCCAGTGCCGCCGACCGCCAGGGCCCCAGCGTGATTGAAATCGATGAGTGGCACTGGCAGCAATCGCTCGCGCTATAGGCTCATGCGCAGGCGCGCCAGATCCCGCACCGGTGGCGCGCCGAACTGACGGCTGTACTCGCGGCTAAATTGCGACGGGCTTTCATAGCCCACGCGATAGCCCGCTGCCGATGCATCCAGGCCCTCACTGAGCATCAGCCGCCGCGCTTCGTTGAGGCGCAATTGTTTTTGGTACTGCAGTGGGCTCATGGCGGTCATGGCCTTGAATCGATGATGCAGCGTCGACACGCTGAGATTGGCCTCCCGTGCCAGGCTGTCGATGCGCAGCGGCTGTTCAAAGTTACCGTTAAGCCAGGAAATCGCCCGGCTGACGCGATGGTTTTGACTATTTTCGCTGGCGATTTCATACAGGCGGTGGCCCAAGGGGCTGCGCAATAGCCGGTACAAAATCTCACGGCGAATCAGTGGCGCAAGCATGGCGATATCTTTGGGGGTGTCGAGCAGGCGTGTCAGGCGCAGCAATGCGTCGAGCATCGGCGGGTCAATGGGCTCAACGTAAAGGCCCCGTCCGGTCGGTCGCGACGGCACGCCCATGGGGCCCGCATCGCTGATCAGGGTGGAAATGTCCGCAGGATCAATATCCAGACGCAAGGCCAGTACCGGGTGTTCGGGGGATATTTCCAGCACCCTGCCGCTGATCGGCATCGACACAGACACCACCAGATAATTGAGCGGGTCGTAGGCGAAGTATTCATCCGCCAGCCGCACCTCTTTACGGCCCTGGGCCATGATGCACAGCGCGGGTTTGGGCAGGCTGGGGGCAAAATCGCTGGGTTGGCTGTAACGGGACACAAACAGCGCCTCGACACCGGTATCGAACGAGCCGTCTTCAGGGGCGTGGCGGTAAATCAGGTCTGCCAGTTCCACGCGCTGTTTTTCAAGTGCGGGGTCGAGCGCGGGCCGCGGCGGTTCCAGCAGTGACATAGGTCGCATCCTCATTAAAGCAACAGGGCAGGTACAGCTTAAGTTTGTGCAAGGCCAAGGGGTAGCCGATTTCTGCCGTTGTCTTGCCTGATCCTGTCATTGCCAGCGCTCATGTGCCTGCCAAACCCGTTGCAGACGTACAGCCTTGCTCAAAAAGCCAAAGGCGAGGCAGACGGTTCAAGTGCGCAATCAGAAGGGGAAATAACGAGGTTTTGCAGAATCGTGCAAGCCTGGGGCAGGAATCGACTAACGGTCACGGGTGCTGGCCTCTAAGCTTTGAACCTCTCCCTAACACCCTTTTCCTTTGTGGAGGCCAGCATGCCCCAGTCCAATGCCGTCAGTCATATGACCCTGGTTCGCGCCCGCGCAGGGTGTTCGGTCCAGGTCCAGGCGTGCCTGAGCCAACTGATTGAACCGACCCTGCAGACGCCCGGTTGCCTGCACTTCGCCTTGCAGCATTGCCAGAGCGATCCGCTGCTGTGGCAGGTCGCGGGCTATTGGCAGGATGAAACCTCGATGCAGGCGTATTTCAACTCATCGCTCATGGATGTTTACGGCGTGCTGGTCTACCAGCACGTGGTGGATAGCCTCGATTTCAAGACCTTCAACGATGCGAGCGGGTTGAACAGGTAGAATGCCGGTTTTTCCATTGGCCGGGAGTTGAAGCATGGCGCGTAAAGAGTTTGCACATTTTGAAGCGGTATCAGCCGTGGTTCCGGTTGAACCCGGGATTTACCACGCAGCGATTGCAGTCAAAGCCTTGTATGAAGGTGGAGCGCCGCGCTTTCACAAAGTACTGATCGAGCAAACGTTCAAAACAGCGACCGCCGCCGATGCTGCTGCCGCGCAACAACTTGAAGCCCTGCAGGGCGTCACTGAAGACGCCGAACTGGTCTGGTAGTTGTAGGTTTGTTGAGGTTTGGTTGTGGCCCACAACCAAACCTCAACAGGCCCTAACGCGGGCGATGCATTTTGAACAGTGCTTCGGGGCCTAGCTGGAAGTAATCCGCCGGGCCGCCACCGCGCAAAATCGGTTCGGCGGCTGCGGTGTCGTAAATCCCGTCTTTAAGCAGGTGTCTGGCGATATGTACAGCCACCACCTCACCCAGAATCAGCCAGCTTGGCACCAGTGCCTTGTCTGCGCGTTGCAGCTGGATGATCTGCGTGACCTTGCACTCAAACGATACCGGCGTTTCGGCCACGCGCGGCACACTGATCACCCGCGAAGCAGCAGTTGTCAGGCCTGCCAGTTCGAACTCATTCACCTCGGGGCCGACCATGGCGCAGCTTTGGTTCATCGCTTCGGCCAAGGGACGTGTGGCCAGGTTCCAGACGAACTCGCCGGTTTGCTCGATGTTGTTGAGGCTGTCTTTGCGGCCCACACTGCAAAACCCGATGATCGGCGGGATGTAGTTAAACGCGTTGAAAAAGCTGTAGGGAGCAAGGTTCAGCCGGCCTTGGGCATCCTGAGACGAAATCCAGCCAATCGGACGCGGGCCAACGATGGCGTTGAACGGATCGTGGGGCAGGCCGTGGCCTTGGGAGGGTTCATAAAAATGAATATCGTCATGCATGGGAGTAGTCCGCAAACGGCTGATATAGAGCCCCTATAGTGCAAGGCCTTGGGGCTGATTACAAAAGCGGCTACGGGTTTTCGCAATTTTCTTTCCCCCAGAAACGACTAAGCCCGGCCAGGGCCGGGCTGAAGTGCCTCCTTCAGGTGTTAGCTGAAAAGGGCGCCATTGGTGCGATCGTAACCATCCGAGGCAAAGGTATCCGAATGGGTACGGCTGAAGCCGTCTTCTGCGAAGGTGGCCGAGCCAGTTTTGTCGAAGCCGTCTTCTGCGAAGGTAGCCGAACCAGTTTTGTCGAAACCGTCTTCTGCGAAGGTAGCCGAGCCGGTTTTGTCGAAGCCGTCTTCTGCGAAGGTGGCCGAGCCGGTGTTGTCGAAGCCGTCTTCGGCAAAAGTAGCCGAGCCGGTGCGATCAAAGCCATCAGCGGCAACGGCGGCCGAACCTGTGCGGCTGAAGCCGTCTTCAGCAAAGTTCGACGAGTGAGTACGGTCGAAACCATCGGCGGCAAAAGCATTGAAAGCCAGGGCAGAGAAGGCGGCAGCGAGGATCAATTTGGTTTTCATGATGAAGCTCCTTGTTTCGTGTTTGAGATGTTCAGTGGGTATGGGTTTAAGACTACGCCGATTAATTTGATTAAAAAGCGCAAAAAATAGCGATAAATAATCGATTTACTCGATATGTACGCCTGCGCAAAAACAGGCCAACGGGTGTCTGCTCTTGCGTTTGGTGACGATTCACATCAGCCAGCGATAGAGGTCTTGCTGAAATGGATAGTGGCCTAACAGAGTTAACTGACTATTAAGTCAGATAACGCTGACGCACTTAACAGAGAGGGAGGTGCTTTGGAGGGGGCAGGCAGGAAGGTGTTGCAGATGCAACCAGCCCCGTGTGGGGCTGGTTGGGGCGGGGCTTAGTCTGTTTCGATACGCGAGTGCTTGCGGGTGTCTTTCATGGTGGCGTAAACCGCCAGAGAGCAGGCGATACAGGCAGTCACGTACCAGTAGTAACCGGTTTCCATGCCTGCACTCTTGAACCACAGCGCAATGTATTCAGCGGTACCGCCGAAGATCGACACGGTCAGCGCGTAAGGCAAGCCTACGCCCAGTGCGCGGATTTCTGTCGGGAACAGTTCAGCTTTCACCACGGCGTTGATCGAGGTGTAGCCGCTGACAATGATCAACGCGGCCATGATCAGGAAGAACGCGCCCCACCAGGTGGTGATGGTGTGCAGGGTGGTGAGGATTGGCACGGTGAACAGGGTACCCAGCACGCCGAAGGCGATCAGGATTGGACGACGTCCGATCTTGTCCGACAGAGCGCCCACCAGTGGCTGTATGCACATGAACAGGAATAGTGTGGCGGCCGAAATGGTGGTGGAGTCAGAAATGCTCATCCCCACCGTGTTCACCAGGTATTTCTGCATGTACGTGGTGTAGGTGTAGAACGCCAGCGTACCGCCCATGGTCAGGCCGACGACGGTCATCAGCTCTTTAGGGTGGCGCATCAGGGTGCGCATGGCGCTTTCTTTAGGCTTGACCCGGACCTTTTTGAACGACTCGGTTTCTTCCATGCCACGACGCAGATACAGCGCGACCACGGCGCACAGGGCACCGATCACAAACGGAACGCGCCAGCCCCAGCTGTACAGCTGTTCTTCGGTCAGGGTCTGTTGCAGAACGATCAATACACCCAGGGCGATGAGCTGACCCGAGATCAGTGTCACGTACTGGAAGCTGGAGAAAAAGCCACGACGCTCCTTGGTCGCCATCTCGCTCAGGTAGGTTGCCGAGGTGCCGTACTCGCCACCCACGGACAACCCTTGCAGCAAACGGGCGAAGACCAGCAGCACCGGTGCCCACACGCCAATGGTTTCATAACCTGGCGACAGGGCGATGACCAGCGAGCCGAAGCACATCAGCAGCACCGAAGCCATCAATGCGGCTTTACGGCCTTTGCGGTCAGCGTACAGGCCCATCAGCCAGCCGCCGATCGGGCGCATCAAAAAGCCTACGGCGAAGATGGCCGCGGTATTGAGCAATTGTGCGGTGGTGTCGCCCTTGGGGAAAAAGGCCTTGGCGAAGTACAGCGAGAATGCGGCGTAGACGTACCAGTCGTACCACTCGACCATGTTGCCGACGGAGCCACTGAAAATCGATTTGATACGGCTTGAGGTGGTCTTTTCTTTGGGGGCCGCAGACGCGGACCCGGCAGGCAGGGTGCTGGAGTTATCCATTGAATGGATCCTTCTTTCATTGTTTTTTTATAGCGCGTCAAAACGCGAGCTTGCAGGGCTATAGCAGGAGTTGTGCCAAGGCTGCAGGGCCCGGTTTACAAGGGGAGAGGGTGGTGGGTGAGCGAGAATCCGCTGGTTTGCGGGTGCGTCATAGGCAAGAATCCGCCTATCTGACAAGCGTTGCAGGCCCTGACTCTTGTGGGAGCAGGCTTGCTCGTGATGGCATCACCGCGGTTTACCTGAACCACCGCGCCGTCCGAATCGCGAGCAAGCCCGCTCCCACAGAGGCAGGAATCGCTTAACTGCTTCCCAAAAACGCCTCGCGCATCAGCCCATGACGCTGCATTTTTTCATTGAGGGTACGGCGCGGCAGTTGGAGTTCATTGAGCACTGCCTTGATATCACCTTGATGTCGGGTCAGCGCAGCACGCAGGCATTGCGCCTCAAAGGCTTCCTGTTGCGCCACCAGTGATTGCCCTGTTTCAGGGTCGTCCAGTTGCGGTTCGCTCAAGCCCAGTACGTCCCGCTCGGCAACGTTGGCCAGTTCGCGCACATTGCCCGGCCAGTCGTGGCTCAGCAAACGGGACAGTTGTGGCCCGCTCAGCGGTTGTGCGCTGCGCCCCAGGCGTTCGCCGGCACTGTGTGAAAAGGCGTCGTACAGCAATGGAATATCTTCTCGGCGCTCGCGCAACGGTGCCAGGCGCAGTTGCGCCACGGTCAGTCGATAGGCCAGGTCTTCGCGAAAACGCCCGGCGCGGGCTTCTTCGAGCAAGTCAGGTTTGGTGGCGGCAATCACCCGCAGGTTCACGCTGATGCTCTGATTGGAGCCCAGGCGCTCCAGCTTTTGCTCTTGTAGCACCCGCAGCAATTTGGCTTGCTGGGCCAAGGGCATGCTTTCGATTTCATCCAGAAACAAGGTCCCGCCATCGGCGTACTCCAGCTTGCCGATGCGCTTGCCCAGCGCTCCGGTAAATGCCCCGCTTTCGTGACCGAACAGCTCGGCTTCAAACAACTGCTCGGGGATTGCGGCGCAGTTGAGCGCCACGAAAGGTTTGTCGGCACGGGGGCCAAAATCATGCAGGCAGCGGGCGACCAGTTCCTTGCCGCTACCGGTCTCGCCACGAATCAACACATTGACCGGCAGTGGCGCCAGCTCCAGCACCTGACGGCGCAAGGTCTGCAAGCTGCGCGATACACCCAGCAAGCGCCCGTCGATCAGTTCGCGCAGGTCAGCCTGTTCGTGCAAACGACGGTTTTCGAGTACCAGTTGGCGTTTTTCCAGGGCTCGACGCAGGCTGCTCAGCAGTGCTTCGGGGCTGAAGGGTTTTTCGAGAAAGTCGTAAGCACCCTCGCGCATGGCTTCGACGGCCATCGGGACATCACCGTGGCCTGTCAGCAAAATCACCGGCAAGTCCGCATCCAGTTGCTGCAAGCGGGTCAGCAACGCAAGGCCGCCCATCCCCGGCATGCGCACATCACTGACAATCACCCCGGCAAAATGCGCAGGCAGTTGATCCAGGCAGTCTTCGGCGCAGCTGAACAACTGCACTTCAAAGCCGCTCAGGCTCAGCCATTGCTCCACGGCATTACGAATACTGGCCTCGTCATCGACCACGATCACCGAGTTGAGCATGTTTCACATTTCCTGTGCGATGGGCAGCGTCAGCGTGAATTGTGCGCCATCGGCCCGGTTGCAGGCGGTCAAGCGACCGCCGATTTCGTGAACAATGGCGTAAGACACCGCCAGGCCCAAACCTAATCCGTCACCCACCGGTTTGGTGGTGAAGAACGGATCGAAGATTTTACCCAGATGTTCCTCCCTGATCCCGCCCCCGCTGTCGCTGACCGTCAAGTGCCACAGTTGTTGATTAGCCTCGATGCGGATTTCCAGGTGTTTGCGCGGTGTGTCGAGCATGGCGTCAAGGGCGTTGCGCAGCAGGTTGATCAACACTTGTTCCAGACGGATCGCATCGCCGCGTACCCAGGCCGGGCGAATCAGATTGATCGTCAGCTCTATGGCTTCTTCCTGAAGGCGCGGCTCCAGCAACTGCAGGGCCTGATCGACCACGGTTGCCAGGTCCAGGCGCTCGCGCAAACCGCTGGGGCTCTGGCGGGCGTAAGTCTTTAAATGGCCGGTGAGTGCGGCCATGCGCTTGAGCATCTGCTCCAACGGGTCCAGGGCTTTATAGGCATCGTCGATACGGCCGTGATCCAGCAACAGACGCAAGGTCGCCAACTGCATGCGCTGGGCGGTCAGGGGCTGGTTGATCTCGTGGGCCAGCGCCGCCGACATTTGCCCCAGTGCCGCGAGTTTGGCTGATTGCACCAGGCTATCTTGCGCAGTACGCAAATCCCGGGTGCGGGCTTCGACCAGTTGCTCAAGCTCCTCACGATTGCGCTGGCGCAAACGCCCCAGTCGCCAGCGCTGGAATAAAAATAGCCCCAGAAATACCAGCGTCAGCCACAGGCCAATCGCCGCCAGTGCGGCATTGCGACTGTCTTCCGCGGCGGTCACGGGACGGCGTAGCAGGTGCAGCGTCCAGCCTTCTGCGCTCAGTGGCAACGACCCCCACAGATAATCTGCCTGGCCGTTGGGTCCGTCGACGCGGGTCAGGGAGCTGGCTTCATCAAAGCTGCGCAGGGTGTGGGTCTTCATCAGCGTCAGGGGTTGATCGTGGTACTGGCGCGTGGCGGAAATTTCGCTGCGATCGCTGTCACTCAACGGTCGCAACAGGCGATAGCGCCAGCCGGGTTGGTTGGCAATAAACACAATGCCCCGGGCGTCGCTGACCAGCAGGGTGTCGTTGCCGTGGCTCCATTCACGCTCCAGTTGCGGGAATTCAAGCTTGACCACCATCGCCCCCAAAAACCTGCCGTCGGCATCGAGCACCGCGCTGGACAGGAAGTAACCCGGTATTCCGCTGGTCACGCCCACGGCATAAAAGCTGCCGCTGCCCTGGCTGCGGGTCTGCTTGAAATAGGGCCTGAAGCCATAGTTATGGCCCACATAGCTGTTGGAGGTATTCCAGTTGCTGGCGGCGACAGCCAGGCCGGTGCTGTCGAGCAACTCCAGGGTGGAGGACTGGGCCGCACCGTTGATGCGTTCGAGCTTTTCATTGAGTGCGGCCTGTTCGTGCGCGGTCAGGGGCTTGCTTAAGGCCGTCACCAGCTCCGGGTCCAGTGCCAGTACAGCGGGCAGGGCGCGATAGCGCTCAATCAGCGTGTGCAGCGAGTTGGCATACAGGTTCAGTTGTTCAGGCCCGCGGCGGGCGCTCTCTTCCAGCGCATGACGTTCGGCCTGGCGCATCGCCCAGCCGCCAGCCAGAGCCGCTCCGGCCAGAATCAACAGGCAATACAGCGTCAAACGCAGGGTGCGAGACGTCACAGGCATAGTGGCAAACCGCTCGAATGGCAGGGCGCGAACCATATCATGACGCCAGTACCTTGCAGGAGACGGGATAACTATCTACCGCCGCGCAGGTTTTGCTCAGGGATATGTTGGCTTTCAACCCAGCGGAATCCTAGCCATGACGACGAGTTTACCCCCTGTACGCGGTCGAGCACCGTTGCTGTTGTCCAGTACGCAATGGGCGCAAAAAGAGGCGCTCACCTATCTGTCTTCAGTTGTCGAAGCCAACTTCAATGGCCTGAGCGAGGCGCATAAATTCAGTTATCCCGTGCTCTATCGCAACGCGCTGGCATCCCTCAAGGCGGTTGAGGACGAGATCACGCGGATCAAGGCCGACTTCAAGTCAACTCATCTGGCAGCACTCACTCATGAGCTCAAGGAGCTGCTGGGCGTTGATGTCGACCCCGAGCAAGCGCGGCTCCATACCCGTTACCGTGAAAATATCGAAGAGGACCTGCTTGAGTACATGACCCGCATCAGCGGTTCACCGTCTGCTGCCCGTGAGCCCAAGTTCACCTTCAGTCCCGGACGTACGCCGCGCGCACTGGAAGAGTCCAGGTTTATTGAACATGTTCGCGTGGTGTCGCTATGGGATGCCGCGTGCGAGAACTTCAGTTACAGGACTGACTCGGTATTGCTCAAGCCCTACAGCTTTGAACAAGCCAGTTACATCGACTATACCGCCGGTTTGAGGGGCAGGCCTGCCGGGCCGTTTATCCAGATTGTGCGAAAACTGGATCTGGGTGCGAAGCTCAAACAGTTGCTTGATGGCGCAACTGCGCAGGATGGCTCCTTGACGCAGCGGGTGGTTGCAGCGGCCAAAGCCGGCTTTGAGTTCGATTTGCTGGAGGCTTACCGCAACAGTTTTGTGTCGAAGGTCAACCTTACCGATTACGAGCGTTTGCTCAGCATGTTGAAGGGAGACGCTGAGCCGCACATATGGCCGGTTTCAATGGGTCTCAAACCCGTGATACCGGAGAAGTTCATCAGACACCCGGGAGGTACAGAAGAAGACTCAAAATTGCTCTTTCACGATGAAAACTACCTGGACTTCTCCGGGCGCGGCGAAATTTCGCTCCCTCTTTTCCTGATCAAGGTTCCTGAGGTGTCTGGTGTTTTCAGCTATTTCCCACAACGCCTCGGCGGAGCCCTTTTGTGGCACAAAAGCGTAGACAGCGGCTTCAAGCACTTTTTGCAGCAACTCAGGCAGGACCACAGCAAAGGTCAGCTTGGCTGGTTTGTCAGGCATCTGGGGTTGAAAGACCTGGGAGGCTTCAACAAGCTGCTGAGTGACGAGCCAAGGCCCCAGGGCATCACCTGGCTCGCGGGTGTTCTGCATGATGCTTTTCGCAGTACGTTTCCCGAGCCAGACCTGGACAGTCTGCAACTGTATGTCGAAATCGGCACAAGCGGTTCTCAACCATTGGCCAAGAGAGTTGGAGAGCGGCAGACAGCGCGGTTTCGTGACAACTTGAGCCTGTTGGCCACTAGCAAGTCGGCACTGGATTGGCAGGCTTTCAAAGAGGCATTGTCTGACATAGGCAGTGAAGTGCTGACGATGCTCACCACCCCCATGCCCGGAGGTGTATCGGGGCTCAATACAATCATGCAGGCCGCCATATTGGGTTCCCTGGCCTACAGCCTTGTGCAAGGCGTGAAGGAGGCGAGCCATGGAGAGGTCACGAACTTTGCCGGTGCATTGGCCGACAGCGCCGACTTGTTGATCAGTGCCCGCTTGGTGGGTGTGGCGGCCAAGGCTTACCGCCAGCGTATGCAAGGCCTGTGGGCCACTCTTGGTCAGCCGCGCAAGGTCACCCATCAGTCGGGTGGCGTCGAGTTGTGGCGGCCGCAGTTGAGCGCGTACCCGCACCTGCAGGCAGACGCACTCGATGGCCGGGTGCCCAACGCTGAGGGTTTGTATGACATCGATGCAAAGCGGTATGCCAAGGTTCAGGAGGGCGACAAGGCCTTGGTGGTAGAAGTCACCCATGACGCGCAGTCCGGTCTTTACGTGCTTAAAACCGATAATGCGCAGGCATTCAGGCCCGCGGTGGCGTTTGACCCCGGTCAGCAGGTCTGGCGCCTTGCGCTGGAGGATGTTCAGGGGCTGGACGACAAGCACCTGCTGCAGCGCATGTTGGCGCTGGATTTGCCTGATTCTGCTCCAGGTGACATAGAGCGCATGCTGAGCATTACCGGCACCAGCCGTGAACAGCTTGAAAACACATGGCAAGGTCAGCTTATTCCAGGCCCGCTGGCCGATGGCGTGCGTCGGCTTCAAGCTGACCGACTGATTGAGCAAATCAAAAGCGACTTTCCCCAGCGCGGCGAAATGCCTGTCAACGCTGACAGCGCAGTGTTGTGCATGCTGACACAGCTGAAGCTTTGGCCCGGGGAGACGGTGCTGGATGTGTTCAATCAGCAGGGGCATCTGGTTGAGTCGTATGGCAAGGATTATCAGCCCGGCACCCCTGTAAACCATATTGAAATCAAGCGCCTGGATCACGGTACGTATGTGGCTAGGCATGATGTCACCCAGGGCAGTGCCCAGGTCGAGCAATTGTTCACGCTGATTCTCGACCAGTTGCCCGAGGCTTCACAACTGGGCCGCGAGAGCAATCCGGACCTGAGCAAAGCAGGGCGAATTGCTTCGATACGTTGGCAAATTGCCGACCTGGCCCGAGAGGATAAGCCACTCCTGTTCAAGGCATTGACAGCGCTTTATGGGCACAAGCGCAACGATCCGATTGCCCGCTCAGACCCTGCCAAGAAGTATTTGCCTTTGCTGTACCCACCCCTTTCGGGTACCACGACGCCATTGCTGGCCAAACTTCATCAGCTTAATGCCTGGATGTCGGTGGAGAGCCTTGAACCGTTATTGGCTGCGCACCCTTTTACCCCCTCTCAGGTCACACAGGCTCTTGAGCAAGGCATGCAGCCTTTGGCGTTTGCCCGTGCAGCAAACCGCCTGCGGACACGGCTGCGGGTAGACCTTGCACTGGACGGGATCTATCACCGGCGGGCCTGGAGCCCTGACATCGATTTATGGACCCGAGAGTTCGCAACAGGGGTTTTGCGCGACAGGCTCAACCGCAGGTTGGTGGTCACGGATGTGAGTGCCCCAGCCTCAACGGATGGCTACAGCCCCACGGGGCCTGATGATCCAACCATCGTCCTGCGTCAGACTAAGGCTGGCACCTTCGAAGTTTCTGATTTTCGTCGCGGTGGCACAGTGACCATCAGTTCAACCCCTGACAGCTTCTACCTGGCGATCAACTGGGTGTTGCGAGAAAGTGAACGTTTATCGCTGGGTATGGATGGCGCTCGGGTATCGGGTCTGCGCCAGGCAGTGGGTGATGCAATGCTCGCCCGGCGACAGCCTGATGGCACCGTTAATCTGTGGGACAAGACCACTTTCCAATATGAGCGCAAAGAGGTTGTGCTGCGCGATCAGGCACCCGGTGAACTGGGTCTTTATCGTATCGATGATAAAAATTACCTGTCGCTGCATGGTTCTGTTTATCAGGTCGACTTCGACCCTGTGATCAATAAATGGCGCATGAAGCACCCGAATAAAATCGGGGTCAACGAACCGACTCTGGAGCACAACTACAACGGTGCATGGCGCCAGACAATCGAGAACCCCCTGCAGTGGGAAGGGCTCAAATTGCTGCGCCGGCTGCGAGCCCGGCCTGAATCCATCAGTGATGAAATGGGCCATAAAATCATGGCTGTGAGCAATACCAGCGAAGGTGTATTGCGTCAGATTCACATGAACAACCTCGCACCCCCGCCCTTGTTGGTGGATACCTGGAAGCGCTTCGAAATCGAAGCCGAGATTCAGCGTTTCGTAAAACAAATGCAGGCACACCATTCCCTGTCCGAAGCCCGCAGCGATATTCATCTGTTGCTGATGCAGAATTTGCCCGGCTGGCCTGCGGACAAGGTACTTCAAATTGTCGACTTGCAAGGTAATACGCTGCAGGAATACGGGGCCGACCTGAGCAACACCGCACCTCGGATCAGTGTGACGATCAATGAGACCGATAACGCCAGCCTGTTGCTGCGCGCGCTGCTCTCGCGCATGAATCAGGCCGATACATTGAGCCTGCTGGGCGAGTACCACCCCTCTATCGAGGAGCGCATGCTGGCGCTGGCTAAAAAAGTTGCCGCCCATGCGCTTGCGCGCCAGGCCCCGGTGTTCAAGTCACTCTATGGGCGCCTGGAGCGCAGTTCGGATCCGCACGTGAGACTGGTTCAAAAAAATTATCCAGATCTTCCCAAAAGCATCATCGAACATTTGCTCCGCCACACCTCCGCCCCCGAGCGAACCAACTACTTCGATAAAGAGATGATTGCCCCGCGTTTTTCGGAGCAGGTCGGCTGGACGGCCAGAGAGGTGCGGCTGGCCCGCGCTTACGAAGGTTTGTATATCGGGGCCACGGCAACTGCGGACAGTGAAATGCTCACACTGCGCATGCTGCAGTCCTTGTCGGGCTGGCCAGCGGGCGCAAGGCTTGAGGTTCGCCGCAATGGTGTCAATGGTCAGTTGCTCGACAGTATCGGTGCCGCTGATGCTGACAGTTCACGGGTGTTGGTCAAGACAGGTAACCAGTATCAGGCCTGGTCGCCAGACGGGCAGGCACTTAATGCACCGTCTGCAACCGACAACAATTTGCTGTCCTCCATTTTGTATTCACTCACCCCGGCAGAGCGTGCGGCCATGGATGTCCCGGACGTGGGTGACACGGCAACGCTGGCTAAAAAAATCAGTGATCAGGCGATCAAGGACCGGATAAATGTCCAAGCCCTGTTGGGGTTGGAACCACCTGCACCGCCGCGCAAACCGCCGATGGACCTGGGCAGGTCGTTCATCGCTTATCCACTGACAATCAGCATGGGGGGCTCGGACCACTCTCTGTATTTGATCCGTGAAGCACAATATCTGTACCCCACATGGAGCTATCACAAGATTGTCGACTATCTGGACGCATTGGGCGGTACTGAATCTTCTCGGCGTGCCCATGTGGCGGTGAGCCGGGCGCAGTTCGAGACCATGCAGGTTGAGCTGGATGGGTGGGCGCAAATCCAGCTGTACCCTAGCGGTACTTCTCATATGGCGATGGCAATGCCGGGCCACAGGCTCCAGGTGTGTGAGCGAATCTTGCAGGCCTGGCGCAGGGAAACCCAGATAGCCCGGGACAATGATGGCAATGTTATTGGGCCCATACTCGACTTTTATGGCCTTGATGTGGGTGACCTGCCAGCACTGACAGGCAACTTGAGTCATATCCGGGTACTGCGAATGGACTGCATGAATTTGCGCAGCGGTTCTGGAGAGTTTCTGAATGGTTTTCCGCATTTACACACGCTGAGCTTGTCTGGTAACCGTCTGCGCGATATTCCTTCAGCGATTGCAGGCATGACTCAGTTGAGGTCACTCGACCTGTCGGGCAATCGCCTTGTACTGACCTCCGACAATGTTCAGCGGCTTGCGTCTTGCTCAATGCTTGAAGTATTGAGCCTGGAAAACAATCCGCTAGGAATTGCACCCGATGTGAGTCAGATGTCCGGCTTGCGCACCTTGAACCTGCAAAACACAGGGATTACTCAGTGGCCCAACGGGTTATGGGCACTGACTCAGGTTCGATGGGCCAACCTTCGCAATAACCTGATTCGCGACATTCCAGATGCCGTTTTCAGCGCCCCTCCGACAACTACGGCCAACAGCGTTACCAGTGTTTCCGGTAACCCGATTTCTGCACAAAGCCGTGACCGGATCATCGCTTACTGGGTCCAGGGCGGCAGTGACTTTGGCTATGGTCCATCGATTGCCCATGCCATTGATCATGCTCAGGCACAGGCGTCGGTAAACGATGTTGCGCCGTGGCTGCCCTTGGGCCTGACCGGTGCGCAAAAGCAGGCCAGGACGCAGCAGTGGGCGTTGTTGCGAGGATCCGGGGGGGCAGCCAAGGATTTTTTTGAAACCCTGGCTTTATTCGCCACCAGTCAAAACTTGATGGTGCCTGCCGTGTGGGAGCAACTGACAAATCGGGTGTGGGTACTCGTTGATCAGATGCTGGCGAACACGCAACTGCGTGATGCGCTGCTGACCCGGGTCTTTCGTGAAGAGCGAAGCTGCGGTGATGGTGCCATGGTGCTGTTTGAGAACATGGAAGTAGAAGTGCTGATTCATGAAGCTCTGAATAATACAGGTCAGGCCCAGCGCGAAGCGGAGCTTTTCAAACTGGCCAAACGGCTATTCCGTTTAAGGCAGGTCGACCAGGTTTCAGATGCCGAAGTCCGCAGGCGGGTCGCGGCAGGCGGTAATCCTGATGCCGCTGAAGTCATCCTGTTTTATCGGGTGAAACTGGCAGGTGACCTTGATTTACCGACCCGTGCGCGGTCTATGTTGTACGAGTCCACGGCAGGGGTTTCTGATCAACAAGTCACCGAGGCCAGAGACAGTATTCTGGCTATGGATGGTAGCCCGGCGTTTATGCATTCGATCATGTACGAATCGTTTTGGCGCCGTTTTCTGGAAAGCACACACGCAGACCGTTTCGCTGCCATCGAAGCGGATTATCAGCGGGACTACAAACAACTGGCCGAAGAGCCGGGGCTTTCAGATCAGGTGGAGTTGCAAAGAGGAGCAGCGCTTACAACCGACCGGGATCAGAGAGTCAATGTGCTGATCGAGGAGCTGACGCTTAAGGCCTATGAGTCCAGTGAGTAATTGAGCTGCAGTCAGGCGACAGGGGGCGTGCCCCCCCTGATGGCCACTACCGTCAGCAACTGCCCTTCAAGCAGGCAAAATTGTGCGTCCAGCTCACGGCCCTGTTGCCATTCGGGTGACAAGTCGGTGAGCAGGCGCAGGCGCACCAGGCCTTCTGGGGTCCAACTCAGCACTTCAGCGTGCTCAAAGTAGAAGCGCTTTTGCACCAGCGGGTACAACGCCTTGAACAGGCTTTCCTTGACTGAAAACGTCAGCGTGATCAGCAGCGCAATCTGCTCTGCAGGCACGCTGGCCATGCGTGCAAGCTCATCGGGGGTGAGGATTTCCTTGGCCAGACGCTGGGCGCGCTCGGTAGTGAGCAGTTTTTCCAGATCGATGCCCAGCCCCTGCCATTCACTTTTCAGGGCCACCAGTGCCCCGGCACGGCCATTGCTGTGGGTGATGGCGCCACTGATATGGGCCGGCCAAATGGGCGCGCGGTCTTCACCCATGCCGGGCGTGGCGCAGGTGCCATCCAGTTGCAACAGGGCTGCGCGGGCGCAAAGACGCCCGGCCAGAAATTCAGCTTGGCGTTTGGCCACTGAGCGTTGAATACTCGCAGGCATCTCAATGGCACTGCGGGCAAAATCGTCGTCTTCAAGCTGTGCAGGGATAAAGTCGGTACTGAGCCATACACTGGCGGGCAGTATGTGCGGCAACGGCCAGTCAGCGCGCAGCGGCGTGCAGCAGGCAGGCAAGGCGGGGAGTCGGTTCATGGCAGGCATTGTGCGGGGCTTGGTACGGCTGTGCAATTGTTCAGAGTATGTTCAGGGCGCACGACATACTGTGTGCAGTCAGGGACACACGTCCTTCGAGACGCGGATTTTGCTTGGGAGAGCGCGATGAAATTGTTGGTGGTTGAAGATGAGGCGTTGCTGCGCCATCACTTGCAAACCCGACTGAGCGAAAACGGCCATGTGGTCGAGGCCGTTGCCAATGCCGAAGAGGCGTTGTATCAGAGCGAACAGTTCAATCATGACTTGGCCATGATTGATCTGGGGTTGCCGGGAATGAGCGGGCTGGAGCTGATTCGCCAGTTGCGCGCACGGGGCAAGACGTTCCCGATCCTGATTCTGACGGCTCGCGGCAACTGGCAGGACAAGGTCGAAGGGCTGGCTGCCGGCGCCGACGATTATGTGGTCAAGCCGTTTCAGTTCGAAGAGCTGGAAGCACGGCTCAATGCTTTGCTGCGTCGCTCCTGTGGCTTTACCCAGTCGACTATCGTGGCAGGTGCGCTGGTGCTGGACATCAACCGCAAGCAGGCACTGCTCGATGATGAGCCGCTGGCGCTGACGGCCTATGAGTACCGCATTCTGGAGTACCTGATGCGCCATCACCAGCAAGTGGTGGCCAAGGACCGCTTGATGGAACAGTTGTACCCGGATGACGAGGAGCGTGATCCGAATGTGATTGAGGTGCTGGTAGGGCGCCTTCGTCGCAAGCTTGAGGGGGCAAATGGCTTTAAACCGATCGATACCGTGCGTGGCCTGGGGTACCTGTTCACCGAGCGCTGTCGATGATTCGTTCGCTACGCGTTCGATTGATGTTGGCGGCCACGTTGTTGGCCGTGTTGTTTATGCTGGCGCTGTTACCGGCCATGCAGGGGGCGTTCAGTCTGGCCCTCAAGGACGCCATAGAGCAGCGTTTGGCGTCTGATGTCACCACGTTGATTTCGGCTGCCAAGGTCGAAAAAAACCATCTCAAAATGCCCGTCCTGTTACCGGATGAGCAGTTTGACCTGCCGGACAGTCGCGTTCTCGGCTATGTCTATGACCGCGAGGGGCACCTGGTGTGGCGCTCGCGGGCAACGCAAGAAGAAACCATCAACTACAAACCGCGCTATGACGGGCGAGGCAACGAATTTGCGAGCATTCGCGAAGCCAATGGCGAAGAATTTTTTGTCTACGACGCCGAGGTGAAGTTGCTCGGCGGCAAGAGTGCAGCCTTCAGCTTTGTTGCCTTGCAACCGATGCGTGAATACAACCTGACGTTGGCAGGCTTGCGCGAAAACCTTTACCTGGGGTTTGGCGCAGCATTGATTGTGCTGCTGGCATTGCTATGGATTGGTCTGACGTGGGGGTTACGCGCCTTGCGACGTTTGAGTCAGGAACTGGATGAAATTGAAACCGGCGAACGGGAAAGCCTCAGCGAGCAGCACCCTCGGGAGTTGCTGCGTCTGACCGGCTCGTTGAACCGTTTGCTGCAAAGCGAGCGCGAGCAGCGTACGCGTTATCGCGACTCGCTCGATGACCTGGCCCACAGCCTGAAAACTCCCTTGGCGGTGTTGCAGGGTGTGAGCGAAAGCATGGCCCAGCGCCCTGCAGAGCGCGAGCAGGCCTGGGTGCTGCAAAGCCAGATCGAGCGCATGAACCAGCAAATTGGCTATCAGTTGCAGCGTGCCAGTTTGCGCAAAAGCGGCCTGGTCCGCCATCAGGTCGAACTGCTGCCGGTGGTGCGCAGCCTGTGTGACACGCTGGGCAAGGTGTATCGGGATAAAGGGGTGAAGGTCAGTTTCGACATTCCGGAGCTGAGCCATGTACCGATCGAGCAGAACGCCTTGCTGGAGTTGCTGGGTAATCTGCTGGAAAACGCCTACCGGCTGTGTCTGAGCCAGGTGCGGATCAGCCTGCACCGCAATGTTCACGGTATTGAGGTCTGCGTTGAAGACGATGGCCCGGGGGTGCCGCCCGATCAACGCGCGCGGATCCTGCAACGCGGCGAGCGCCTGGACCGTCAACATGCGGGGCAGGGCATCGGGCTGGCTGTAGTCAAGGACATCATAGAAAGCTATGACGCCACCCTGACGCTCGAAGACTCGTCACTGGGCGGGGCGGCTTTCCGGATTCATTTTCCGACCGAGTGAAACCCATGTGGGTGCGAACTTGCTCGCGATGGCATCTCCACGGTCATTCAGACAAACCGGGTAGCCTGCATCGCGAGCAAGCCCGCTCCCACGAGATTTCGGATACAGACAATCAGGCGGATATCCGCCATCTCATCCGCTTCAAGTTGCCCAATGGGCGGAATCCCGCCAAGTCCTTTCCTTGAAAATCAAACCGCAATTTCCTGCAGGGGCATGTGCTATGGGCCTTTGAGGGGCTTTTGCCCAATGTGGCCCACGGCTTGCAATAAGTGCGAGAGGTCTGCCGGTAGAGCAGCTCCAACAACAAATCCCTCCAAGAAGGAGGGTTCGCGCTTTGGGTATCGCCAGTCTCAGACGGAATGATGACTGAGTGATGCACTTGAGGAACTTTGCAATGACGACTCGTCAGCCACTGTACAAATCCCTGTATGTGCAAGTGATCTTAGCGATCGCTATCGGCATCTTGCTGGGCCATTTCTACCCTGAAACCGGTGTTGCACTTAAACCGCTGGGTGATGGTTTTATCAAACTGATCAAAATGGTCATCGCGCCCATTATTTTCTGTACGGTGGTGAGCGGTATTGCCGGCATGCAAAGCATGAAGTCGGTCGGCAAGACCGGCGGCTATGCGTTGCTCTACTTTGAAGTGGTGTCGACCATTGCCCTGCTGATTGGCCTGATTGTGGTCAACGTGGTTCAGCCTGGCGCGGGCATGCACATTGACGTGTCGACCCTGGACGCCAGCAAAATTGCCGGTTACGTGTCGGCAGGCGCAGACCAGAGCATCGTAGGCTTTATCCTCAACGTGATCCCGTCGACCATTGTTGGCGCCTTCGCCAATGGCGACATCCTGCAAGTGCTGATGTTCTCGGTGATCTTCGGTTTCGCCCTGCATCGCCTGGGTGCCTACGGCAAGCCGGTACTGGACTTCATCGACCGCTTCGCCCACGTGATGTTCAACATCATCAACATGATCATGAAGCTGGCGCCAATCGGTGCGCTGGGTGCGATGGCCTTCACCATCGGCGCTTACGGCGTAGGCTCGCTGGTTCAGCTGGGTCAGTTGATGATCTGCTTCTACATCACCTGCGTGCTGTTCGTGCTGATCGTGCTGGGCGGTATTGCCCGCGCTCACGGTTTCAGCGTTCTGAAACTGATCCGCTACATCCGTGAAGAGCTGCTGATCGTACTGGGTACGTCCTCGTCGGAATCGGCCCTGCCACGCATGCTGGTGAAAATGGAGCGTCTGGGCGCGCAGAAGTCCGTGGTAGGTCTGGTGATCCCGACCGGCTACTCGTTCAACCTCGACGGCACTTCGATCTACTTGACCATGGCGGCCGTGTTTATCGCTCAAGCGACAGACACTCATATGGACATCACGCACCAGATCACGCTGCTGCTGGTGCTGTTGCTGTCGTCCAAAGGTGCTGCAGGCGTGACCGGTAGTGGCTTTATCGTACTGGCGGCAACCCTGTCGGCTGTAGGTCACTTGCCGGTTGCTGGTCTGGCGCTGATCCTGGGCATCGACCGCTTCATGTCCGAAGCCCGTGCCTTGACCAACCTGATCGGTAACGCGGTGGCAACCCTGGTTGTGGCCAAGTGGGTGAAAGAGCTGGACACTGACAAGCTGCAGGCAGAGCTGAACTCTGGCGGTCGCCCGCTGGACGACACGCGTCCGCAAGACGACCTGGGTGTGGCTGAAGGCCCGGCCCCGGTGTTGCTCAAGTAAGCTTGAGTGAATAAAAAACCCATCTTCGGATGGGTTTTTTTATGCCTGCTTATTCGACCCGGGTTTGGCCGCTGAAGACCAGTGTCTGGCGGCAGCGTCTGCACAGGTAACCGCGCCCCTGGTTGACCAGGGCATGGCGCTGGGCCGAGAACGCAAAGTCGCTCTGCGGACAAGGGCAGCGGTAGATGTAACGCGTGGCGCTGCGCCGCTTGATGGCGTAGGTATGGCAGCGATTGGGCGGCAATTCGTACACCCCGCGCATGATCAATTGCCATTCTTCGCCATGGGGGGCGATGCGGTCGCCAAACAGTTGGTGGGCGATCAAGTGGGCGACTTCGTGGGGGACAGTTTGCTTGAGGAAATCTTCGCTGTTTTCTCGGTACAACTGTGGGTTGAAGCGCAGCAGGTTTTCGTGCAGATGGGCGACACCGGCTTTTTGTCCGCGCAGCTTGAAGCTGACGACGGGGCGTTTAAAGGAGCGTTTGAAAAATACTTCGGCCTGTTGGAAACAGTCTTCGACGCGGGTATTGAGTGACTCGGGCATGCGGTTCGGTTCTCCAGAGCAGGCGATTATGCCGCAAGCGGTGGGGGTTCCGAAGTATCAAGGTGCCGAGTGGTCATGCGGCAAACGGTGTAGTCGCTGCCGCAGGCTGCGATGGGTTGCGAAGCGACCCGTTCTTAAAGGTCCTGCGGCCCTTATCGCAGCCTGCGTGCGCCATCTAGTTGGTGTAGACCGGCCCTACGCCCAGCCCCCAGACAATCACGGTAAACGCCATGATCGCCACCAGTACCACCAGGCCGACCGCCAGTACCGAACTTGAAAACAGAAAGCCTTCGTCAGGGTCAATGTTCATGAAGGTCGGCAGGCCCACGTAGAGTAAATACACGGTGTAGCAAATGGCTGCAGTGCCCACCATCATGCCCAGCCACATGTGCGGATAAAGCGCCGCCAGCCCCCCGATAAACAACGGTGTCGCCGTGTAGGTGGCAAAGGCCACGCAGCGCGGAAGGCTGGGTTGTGCATCGTAAGTGCGGGCCATCCAGTGAACAAACGCACCCATCACACCCACGCCCGCAAGCATTGCGACGTAGGACATCAGGGTCATCCACAACGCGCTGTCCAGGGTCAGCATCACCGGCGCGCGAGCACCGATAACCCAGCCCACCTGGGTGGTACCAATAAATGCGGAAATGGCCGGGATCGCAGCCAGAATCAATGTATGAGTGAGGTACATATGGCCGATGCTTTCTTCTGCATCGCCACGGATTTCGCGCCACTCTTTATCGGGGTGGGTGAAAAGGCCCACAACGTGATGGATCATGGCTTTCGCTCCTGTATGAGACGCATCGCCCCCAGCGGGACGCGTGCCGGTCGCGCAGCCAATACGTATCTAAGCGGTGGGAGTGCGGCCTTAAGCACCAGTATAGGGAACCTGTAGTCCCACAGAACCGGCCCTTTAGAGCATATTGTGCTGTCAGACTCAGGCTTATCGCATTGGAGTCTTTAGGCGGGCAAAGGGGTTCGTCGGCCGGGTTTTTTTGGGTAAAATCCCCGGTTTTGGTCTCGACTCGCGGAATCGAAGCGCTATGAGCACTCTTTCGGTCTTTCAAAACAAACTCCAGAAACGTCTGCGTCGATTGACCGGTGAGGCTGTAGCCGACTTCAACATGATTGAGCACGGTGACAAGGTGATGGTCTGTCTCTCTGGGGGCAAAGACAGTTACACGCTGCTCGATGTGCTGCTGCACCTGCAAAAAGTCGCGCCCATCCAGTTCCAGATCGTGGCCGTGAACATGGACCAAAAGCAGCCCGGTTTCCCCGAAGACGTGCTTCCGGCCTATCTCAAGTCCCTGGGCGTGGAGTACCACATTGTTGAAAAAGACACGTACTCGCTGGTCAAGGAACTGATCCCCGAAGGCAAGACCACCTGTTCGCTGTGCTCGCGCTTGCGCCGTGGCACTCTGTACACCTTTGCCGATCAAATCGGTGCGACCAAGATGGCCTTGGGGCATCATCGTGATGACATCGTTGAAACCTTTTTCCTGAACATGTTCTTCAACGGCACCCTGAAGGCGATGCCGCCCAAGCTGCGCTCCGATGACGGGCGTAACGTGGTGATCCGGCCCCTGGCGTACTGCAACGAGAAGGACATCCAGGCTTACTCCGACTGGCAGAAGTTCCCGATCATTCCTTGTAACCTGTGCGGTTCCCAGGAAAACCTTCAACGCCAGGTCGTCAAGGACATGCTCCAGGAGTGGGACCGCAAGACGCCGGGGCGCACCGAGAGTATCTTTCGCAGCTTGCAGAACGTGAACCTGTCGCAGTTGGCAGATCGCAATCTCTTTGATTTCGCGAGTCTGAAGATCGACGACACGGCCGCGTCGCGATTCGTTAACCTGCTAAACCTGTAATTTGCCGAGGAGAGGGCATGCGCGACTACAAATGGCTGCACGAATATTGTTTGAACCGTTTTGGTTCGTCAGCCGCACTGGAAGCCCAATTGCCCGTTCCGAGAACCCCGGAACAATTGCGCCAGATCAGCGATGATCGCTACCTGTCGACCCTGGCCCTGCGGGTTTTTCGTGCCGGGCTCAAGCACAGTGTGGTGGATGCCAAGTGGCCGGTGTTTGAAGAAGTGTTCTTTGGTTTTGACCCGGAAAAAGTGGTGCTGATGGGCGCCGAACATCTGGAGCGGTTGATGCAGGATGCGCGGATCATTCGCCATCTGGGCAAGCTTAAAAGTGTGCCGCGCAATGCGCAGATGGTGCTCGATATCGCACACGAACACGGCAGTTTTGGCGCGTTTATCGCCCAGTGGCCAGTGACCGATATCGTCGGGTTGTGGAAATACCTGGCCAAGCATGGGCATCAGTTGGGCGGTTTGTCGGCTCCACGCTTCTTGCGCATGGTTGGCAAGGACACCTTTGTGCCCAGCTATGACGTGGTGGCTGCGCTGAACGCGCAGAAGCTGGTGGACAAGGCGCCTACCAGCCTGCGGGACCTGGCGATTGTGCAAAATGCATTCAACCAGTGGCATGCCGAAAGTGGCCGGCCGATGTGCCAGCTGTCACAAATGCTGGCGTTTACGGTGAATCATTAAGCAGGTTTTGCGAGCGGCATAAAACCTGTGGGAGCGAGGCTTGCCCGCGATGGCAGCGCCTCGGTTTGACTGGCAAACCGAGTCGACTGCATCGCGAGCAAGCCCGCTCCCACACGCTCTTACGCGCCTTCACCACTCAGTCGCCGGTCCAGCTGGTAACGCCAGCGCACAAACAGCATCGCGCTGATGAACACGGCCACACTGGCGGCAATTTCCAGCAGGCCGAACACCTGGCGATTCGGATCGAACGCCGCCAACGCCCCCTTGATCAGGTACAGGTTGACCACGTAGCAGGTGAACGAATGCCCGCGCGGGCTGCCTTTGAGCATGCCCGGTACCAGAAACATCAGTGGCACCAGCTCGATCAGCAGAATCACCCAGGGACGCGCGCCATGCAGGTCAGCGAAGATCAGGTAATAAGCGCAGAGCAAGCCGATCAGGCCAAAGAAACACACCAGGCTCAAGACGCGCATCAGCCGCACTCGCGGCTCCAGCCACTCGATGGGCGGCAGCACTTTTGGCTTTTTAGCCACGGGTGGTCTCCAGTTTCAAGGCGATAGTGGCCAAGCGCTGACCCAAGGCACGGCACAGGGTGATTTCGTGTTCATCCAGCCCGCGCTTGCCGTCGGCGCCCGCGTGGTGACTCGGGCCATAGGGCGTGCCGCCAGCCGTGGTGTGCAGCAAGGACGACTCGCTGTAGGGCAGGCCGGTGACCAGCATGCCGTGGTGCATCAGCGGCAGGAGCATCGACAGCAGGGTGCTTTCCTGGCCACCGTGCAGGCTGGCGGTGGAGGTGAACACGCCCGCCGGCTTGCCGACCAGTGCGCCGGTCAGCCACAGGTTGCTGGTGCCATCCAGAAAGTATTTCAGCGGTGCAGCCATGTTGCCGAAACGGGTAGGGCTGCCCAGGGCCAGTCCCGAGCAGTTTTTCAGGTCGTCGAGGCTGGCGTACAGGGCGCCTTCTTCCGGAATGCTCGGGGCCACAGCTTCACATTCGGCGGAGATGGCCGGTACGGTGCGCAAGCGCGCCTCAAGGCCGCCTTGTTCGATACCGCGGGCGATTTGCCGGGCCATTTCGCCGGTCGAACCATTGCGGCTGTAATACAGAACCAGAATATAAGGCGCGCTCACGGCAGGATCTCCAGGACTTTTTCAGGAGGTCGGCCAATGACGGCCTTGTCGCCCACGACCAGGACCGGCCGTTCGATCAGCTTGGGATGGGCAGCCATCGCGTCGATCAACTGTGCCTCGCTGAGGCTGGCATCTGCCAGGTTGAGGGCCTTGTACTCGTCTTCGCCGCTGCGCAACAGTTGGCGTGCGCCGATGTTCAGCTTGGCCAGCAGGTCGCGAATTTGGGAGGCGTCCAGTGGCGTGTCGAGGTAGCGCACCACGGTGGGCGTCAGGCCTCGGGCTTCGAGGAGTTCGAGCGCACCGCGGGATTTCGAGCAGCGCGGGTTGTGATAAAGCGTCAGATCGGTCATGTGCGGGTCGCATCTTGCGTAAGGTGGCGGCTATTCTACCCGCCTGACGGGCGCGCCTGAACCGTATGCGGTAAATGGCCGCTCGCTGATGGCTTTTAGTATGTATTTAGCGAGAAGGATCAACACATGTTAAAGCGACTCATGGCAGTAGCTGCCGTCACGGTCACGTTATTGTTGGCCGGCTGCGGAAATGATTATGGGGTCGATCAGCACGGACAGAAGATCGCGTCGGAGCGTCTGGACAAACAATGGAAGGTCATCAACTACTGGGCTGAATGGTGCGGACCCTGCCGGATCGAGATTCCTGAGCTCAACACCCTGGAAAAACAGCTGCAGGGGCAATCCGTGGGGGTGTTCGGGGTCAACTTCGATGGTTTGCAGGGCAAGGAGCTGAGCGAAGCGAGTACCGCGCTGGGTATTACGTTTACCGTGCTGGCTCAGGATCCGGCAGAAGTGTTCGATCTGCCCCGCAGCGAGGCATTGCCGGTGACGTACATCATCGATGACAAGGGCAAGGTGCGTGCGACATTGATGGGCGAGCAGACGGCGGCCGGCGTGCTGGCCAAGATCAAGGAACTCAAGGGGGCTTGAGTCAAGGCCGTCGCGAGCAAGCCCGCTCCCACAGGCAGGGTACAAATGCTGTGGGAGCGGGCTTGCTCGCGATTCAGGCGCCGCAGCTTTTCAGCCTTCTTCAGGCCACAACCGCAACGGTTTGCCTTCAGCTGGCCAGAACCGCACCTGTTCAATCGGCGAGATGTCCCAGCTCTGTACGGTTTGCAGGGCCTCGAAGAATCGCTGCTCCTGCTCCATCAGTGCCGGGGCACAGGCTTTGCGGGTGCTGCCCACGCCACCAAAGGTCAGCGTGTTGCCGTCCAGGGTGTAAGGCGCGAACCAATGATTGCAACCGCCACTGCCATAGGCCCGGCCAGCATCGTCCAGGGTTACGGTCAGGTGGCTGTTGTCGATCAACGGTCGTTCGCCGATCCACTCCAGTACGTAGGTGTGGTTCTGCTGCAACTTGACCGGATCACCTGCGCAGCCGACCAGGCTTGCGCCCAGCAATGCCAGCAGGGCCAGGTGTTTCATGGCGCAGCCTTTTGGCATTGCGGGCACACGTGCTTGCTGCCTTCAGTGCTCCAGCCCAGCTCGGCAATACGCGCCGAGGCAGCAGGTTTTTGCGCCTTGGTGCCGAGTTTGGCGTCGACCGCGAACTCGAACTTCAACTCTTTGGCGCACGTGTCGCATTTGACCTGCCATTCATGAATCGCCAATTCGCCGAAAACCGGCCCTTTGGTGACGGCAACCCACTGGCCGCGGGGGTTGATCAGATGACGGACCTTGTCGACGGACAGGCGCATGGACAGGCTCTTGCTGCCCTTGAGGGACACAATCAGCACGTCGCCGGCTTGAATCGAGCCACCGTTACCGGTGACTTGATACAGGCCTGGCGCCAGGGCGCGGCATTCAATCAGGGTGTGCTGCGGGTTAAGCAGGCTGTAGCGAAAATCGTGTTCGACCATGGGTCCTCCAAATAAGTCGCTATGCTAGCACGCAGGCATCAAAGCCCAAGATCAACCTTCAATCAGGTTGTGCGGCGCACCGTTTTTCCAGGCCGCGATATTGCTCAATGTCGTGGACGCGATCGCACTCAGGGCTTCACGGGTCAAAAACGCCTGGTGGGCGGTGATGATCACATTGGGAAAGGTCAGCAGCCGCGCCAGCACGTCATCCTGAAGGGGCAGGTCGGAGCGGTCTTCGAAGAACAGCTGGGCCTCTTCTTCATAGACATCCAGCCCTAAATAACCCAATTGGCCATTTTTCAGCGCTTCGATCAGTGCCGGAGTATCGACCAGTGCGCCGCGCCCGGTGTTGATCAGCATGGCGCCGTGTTTGAGGGTCGCCAGGCTGGCGCTGTTGATCAGGTGCTTGTTGTCCGAGGTCAGCGGGCAGTGCAGGGAGATGATGTGCGAGCCGGCCAGCAGCTCGGGGAGGCTTACATACTGCGCGCCCAGGGCCAGCAGCTCGGCGTTTGGGTACGGGTCGAAGCACAGCAGCTTGCAGCCGAAACCGGCCATGATTTTGCCGAACGTGGCGCCGATCTGACCGGTGCCCACCACACCGACGGTTTTTCCTACCAGATCAAAACCGGTCAGCCCGTGCAGGGTGAAGTCGCCTTCGCGGGTGCGGTTGTAGGCGCGGTGCAAACGCCGGTTGAGCGCCAGAATCAAGGCCACGGCATGTTCGGCGACGGCATGGGGGGAGTACGCAGGTACGCGCACCACACTCAAGCCAAGGCGTTTGGCGGCTGGCAGGTCCACATGGTTGTAACCGGCCGAACGCAGGGCAATAAGCCGCGTGCGGCCGGCGGCCAGTTGCTCCAGGACCGGAGCGCTCAGGTCGTCATTGATAAACGGGCAGACCACTTCGTAGTCATGGGCCAGCGCTGCAGTGTCCAGGGTTAGGCGCGCTGGCTGGAAGTGCAGCTCGTTGCCGTCGGGTTGTTCGGCTGCGGTGAAACTGTCGCGGTCGTAGGTCTGGCTGCTGAAAAGAATCGTGCGCATGGGTCTTCCTTGGCTGTAACCACACATCGGCTTTTGTGGGAGCGAGCAAGCCCGCTCCCCGTTATCTATGCAGCACTGCGTGCTTCTTTGGCCAGGCGGATGATGGCCCGGTCCAGTTCGTCGAGAGCTGCGTCGGCGTTGGGGCTTGTTTGCTTGAGCAGGGTTTCGCTGCGCTGGCAGGCGGCGCGCAATTGCGGAACGCCGCAGTAACGCGTGGCCCCGTGCAAACGGTGGACCCGTTCGATCAACCCGTTGTTGTCCTTGGCGTTGCGCGCCTGCTGGATGGCTTCGCGATCAGACTCCAGCGAGGCCAGCAGCATGGCCAGCATGTCGACGGCCAGGTCAGCCTTGCCCGCCGCCAGACGCAGGCCTTCCTCATGGTCGAGTACGGGTAATTGTGCGTTTTGCCGAACGGGTTCGTGGTGGTTGTCACTGATTTGATTGCGCAAGGCCAGCCCCGTCCACTTCAACACCACCTGCGCCAATTGACGCTCGCTGATCGGCTTGGTGAGGTAGTCGTCCATCCCGCTCTGTAGCAGGGCGCGTTTTTCGTTGGCCATTGCGTGGGCTGTGAGCGCCACAATCGGCAGCGCAGTGCAGTGGCGCTCGCTTTCCCACTGGCGCAGCACTTCGGTGGTTTCGCGCCCGTCCATGCCGGGCATCTGTACATCCATCAGCACCAGATCAAAGTCTTCGGTCTTGACCGCTTCAATGGCGGCATAGCCGCTGTCCACGGCTGTCACTTTGGCGCCCATGCCCTCCAGCAGGGTTTGCACCAGCAGCAGATTGGCCGGGTTGTCATCGACACACAGCAGTCGCGGTGCGCGGCTGGCCAGCGGCTCTCCGGGTTCGGCACGGGTTTGCCGCGGGCTGATCAGGTCAGCCAGGGCCCGGCGCAATTTACGGGTACAGGCAGGTTTGGCCTGCAACTGGCCGTGGGGGTTGGCCACCACGGTATTGAACAGCCCCTGCTCGGTGGTCGGGCACAGTACCAAGACCTTGCAGCCCATGTGCTCAAGGTCCCAGATGTGCTGGTTGAGGCGCTCGGGTGGCGTGTCGTTGGCCGTGACCCCGAGGACTGCCAGATCTATGGCCTGAGAGGTCTGATGGGCGCCGGTCACGCAGTTGGTGAGATTCTCAAGGGTGGTACACGGCGTGACATCCAGCCCGCAGTCTTCCAGCTGATGGTGCAGGGCCTGGCGGGCCAGATCGTGTTTTTCCAGAATCGCTACGCGACGGCCCAGCAAAGGGGCGCAGGGCAAGTCCTCGACGTCATCGCGGGCTTTGGGCAGTTTGACACTGATCCAGAACACCGAGCCTTCGCCGGGGGTGCTTTCTACACCGATTTCGCCACCCATCTGTTCCACCAGTCGTTTGGAAATCACCAGCCCCAGTCCGGTGCCCCCGGGTTGGCGTGACAATGAGTTGTCCGCCTGGCTGAAGGCCTGGAACAGGGCCCGGATATCCTGGGACGTCAGGCCGATGCCGGTGTCCTGCACGCTGATGCGCAGTTGTACGCTGCCATCGGTTTCGTTTTCGTCCTGGTCTTCCAGCATGGCGCGCACGGCAATGGTGCCTTCGCGGGTGAACTTGATGGCGTTGTTGACCAGGTTGGTGAGGATTTGCTTGAGTCGCAGTGGGTCTCCAACCAGTGACAGCGGTGTATCGCGGTACACCAGGCTGACCAGCTCCAGCCCTTTGTCATGGGCCGAAGGCCCGAGGATGGTCAGGGTGTCCTGCAACAGATCGCGCAGATTGAACGGGATATTGTCGAGCACCAGCTTGCCGGCCTCGATTTTGGAAAAGTCGAGAATCTCGTTGATGATTCCGAGCAGGTTGTCGGCCGATTTTTCGATGGTGTTCAGGTAGTCGAACTGGCGTGGGGTCAGCTCGCTTTTCTGAAGCAAGTGGGTAAAGCCGAGAATGCCATTGAGCGGGGTGCGGATTTCGTGGCTCATGTTGGCCAGAAACTCTGACTTTATCCGGCTGGCTTCCAGGGCTTCCTTGCGGGCCAGGTCGAGTTCCAGGTTCTGGATCTCAATGGTTTCGAGGTTTTGGCGCACATCTTCAGTGGCTTGATCGACGCTGTGTTGCAGCTCTTCCTGGGCATTGTGCAGGGTTTCGGCCATGCGATTGATGCCCGAGGCCAGTTCGTCCAGCTCTTGGCTGCCCAGTGGCGGCAATCGGGTTTCCAGATGCCCGTCCTTGAGTTGCGCCACGGCCTGTTTGATTTGGCCAAGAGGGGCATTGATCGTACGGCTCATGCGCAGCGCCAGCAGGGTGGTCAGCACCAGGCCGGTAACAATCAGCAGCAAGCTGGCAAACAGGTTGCGGTAGCTGCGCAGCAGCATGCCGTTGTGGGAGAGCTCAAGCTCGACCCAGCCCAGCAGGCGGTGGGCCTCGTTGGGAATCACATCACCGGCCAGATTGCGATGGCGGCCAAACACCGGCAGTAAATAACGGGTGGCATCGTTGTCAGTTCGTTGTTGCAGCTGGGTGCTGCTGCCCAGGGGGGCCTGGTTGAGCATGATCGGCCCGGCGTGGGCGAGGGGTTCGTGGTTGGCGTTGAGGAACGCTACGGCCCGCACATCCTGTTGCTCAAGGGATTCGGTGGCGATCCGCGCCAGAAGCGCGGTGTCATGGCGGCCCATTGCGGGGGCCACCAGCGGGGCGAGTTGTTCGGCGATCATTTCTCCGCGCTGCAATAGCTGCGATTGCAGCTCGGACTGTTGCAGCCAGGTGAAGTAGCCACCCAGTACGGTTGCCATCAAGCTGACGGGCAACAGCGTAAGCAGCAATACGCGGCCTTTGATACCGAGGTTTTTAAGCACGCAACTCTCCAGCCCTGCATTTTTAAGAGTGACCCGTGCATCCCGCCCAGGCCAGAACGCAGTGTAGCCACATGGTGACCGGCAAATCTTTGAAAATTTGCCATCAATTTCCGATTATCGGCGCCGCTAAAGCCCATGCCGGTTGCCCGTAGTGGCTCAATCTTGAATAATCAATGATTGAGAATTACTTGCAGACGCTAATGAATCCCGTAGCTGTTAGCCCTTCACGCCTTCTGACCATTGAAGATGACCCCGTCCTGGGTGCCTACCTGCACGAGCAGTTAGTGCGCTGCGGGTTTGACGTTATCTGGTGTCAGAACGGTCAGGAGGGTTTGGCCCGTGCCCGGCAAGAGCACTTTGATGTTGTCTTGATGGATATCCTGTTGCCCGGCATGAATGGTTTGCAGGTGCTCACGCAATTGCGCCAGACCCACGCCTTGCCGGTGATCCTGATGTCCGCGCTGGGCGCCGAGGCTGACCGAATCAGCGGGTTCCAGCTGGGGGCCGATGATTACTTGCCCAAGCCATTCAGCATGGCCGAGCTGCGGGTGCGGATCCAGGCCATCCTGCGCCGCGTGGCCCTGGACCGCATGCCGGATGCCCGCCTGGCGCAGGACCCCGCACCTGCCGAGAGCGGATTGCTGTTCGACGAAGACACGTGTGACGTGCGTCATGGCGAACAATGGGCGGGGTTGACCCGCAGCGAGTTCCGTTTGCTCGATACCCTGCAGCGCAATGCCGACGAGGTTTTGAGCAAGGCCTTTCTTTATCAGCAGGTGCTGCAACGGGGCTATGCGGCCCATGACAGAAGCCTGGACATGCATATCAGCCAGATCCGGCGAAAACTCAAAACGGTCGGCTACCACCAGCGCGAAGTGCGCACGGTGTGGGGCAAGGGTTATGTCTTGAGCGCCAGCGATGCCCTGTAAAGTGCCCGGCAAGAACTCTGTCTTCTGGAAACTGGCCTGTTTGCTGGTGGTGTTCTGTTTACTGATGATCTGGCTCAGTTGGTCCTGGGGCCGCTACATGGACAAACGCACCGGATTTCTCTCCGAGCAGGCCCACGGTACGCTGGTGCGCTACGCCGGTGAGGCCGAGCGCGCCTGGGAGACCGGGCAGCAAACAGCTGTCGACCAATGGCTGCAAGCAATGGGCAGCAGGGAGCCCGGCTGGGTCGGGGTGATCGGGCAGGACTTACAATCACTGAGCAGCTATCCGCTGAACGATCGCGAGACTGAGCGCCTGACCTTTCTGCGTGGCCTGGACTGGCCCATTAGCCATATCAAGACGGCGCGCCCGTGGATCAAGGTGCCATTTCCCAAGGATCCTGCTGCGGGCAGCCTGGTGATCGAACTGCCGCAACGTTTTATGCCGGGGCGCTCGCAGGTGATCTGGCGCATTGTCACCAATGGCGTAATCCCGGGTTTGCTGACCTTGCTGTTGTGCGTGGGTCTGTACCGCGTGCTGATCGTGCCGTTGAATCATTTGCGCGAGCAGGCCAACGCCTGGCGTGCCGATCAACTGGGTGCCCGGCTGTCGAGACAGACTACCGGCCGTCAGGACGAACTGGGTGAACTGGCCCGGGCCTTCGACCAAATGTCCGAGCGCCTGCAAAGCACGGTCTTGCAACAACAGCAATTGCTCCGTGACCTGTCCCATGAACTGCGCACTCCCTTGAGCCGCCTGCGGGTGGCGTGCGACAGCGAACAGGGGGTCGAGGCCTTGCGCGAACGCTTGAGCCGGGAAGTGGATGGCATGCAGCGGCTGGTCGAGGACACCCTGCAGCTGGCCTGGCTGGATGCCGAGCGCGGGCCGTTGCCGGTGGAAGACATCCAGGTACAGGCGTTGTGGGAGATGCTCACCGAAAACGCCCGCTTTGAAAGCGGCTGGCCGCAATCACGGTTGCCTTGCCTGGTGGATGAGCATTGCTGGGTGCGCGGGCACCTCAATAGTCTGGCCCAGGCGCTGGAGAACATTCTGCGTAATGCCATTCGCCACTCGCCGCCCGATGGCGTTGTCAGCCTGAGCGGGCACCGTGAAGGCGACGAATGGCATCTATGGCTCGACGACCAGGGTGGGGGTGTGGCGCCTGAAGAGCTTGAACGGATTTTTGCGCCTTTTACCCGGCTGGACGGTTCAAGGCCTGGCGACGGGGGCTTCGGTCTGGGCCTGAGCATTGCGCGCAATGCCCTGCGGTTACAGGGCGGCAGCTTGTGGGCCGAGAACCATGGGGGTGGATTGCGGGTGCATATCCGCTTACCAGCCAAATAGACTGCTCGTCAGCTGCTACGGGTTCGAGTGTGCCTCAAACCCTGGCTTATAGCCTTTAGCCATAAGCACCGCACTTTGCGTGATATGGGCTGTCCGCGTTTGTCGGTATGATGTGCGGCCCCGCGGTCTGGATTGCGAATACGCCATGACATTGCAGTACCCAACTATCGCCGATTGCGTCGGCAACACTCCTCTGGTGCGCTTGCAGCGCCTGGCTGGAAATTCCACCAACACCTTGTTGCTCAAGCTCGAAGGGAATAACCCTGCAGGCTCGGTCAAGGACCGTCCGGCACTGTCGATGATTGCCCGTGCCGAAGCGCGCGGCCAGATCCAGGCTGGCGATACCCTGATCGAAGCCACCTCGGGCAATACCGGTATTGCACTGGCGATGGCCGCTGCGATCAAGGGCTACAAGATGATCCTGATCATGCCCGACAACTCCAGCGCCGAACGCAAGGCGGCCATGACCGCCTATGGCGCGGAGCTGATTCTGGTCTCTCAGGAAGAGGGCATGGAAGGCGCCCGTGACCTGGCCGACAAGATGCAGGCCCAGGGCCTGGGCAAGGTGCTCGATCAGTTCGCCAACGGTGACAATCCCGAGGCTCATTACACCGGCACCGGTCCTGAGATTTGGCGCCAGACCAACGGTACGATCACTCACTTCATCAGTTCGATGGGCACCACCGGTACCATCATGGGTGTGTCGCGCTACCTCAAGGAGCAGAACCCGGGCGTGCAGATCGTCGGCTTGCAGCCGATGGAAGGCGCAGCCATTCCGGGTATCCGTCGCTGGCCGACCGAGTACCTGCCGAAAATTTACCAGGCTGACCGCGTTGACCGCATCGTCGACATGGCCCAGCGCGAAGCCGAAGACGTCACCCGTCGCCTGGCCCGCGAAGAAGGCATTTTCTGTGGTGTGTCCTCGGGCGGGGCGGTAGCTGCCATGTTGCGCTTGAATCAGGAAGTCGAAAACGCGGTGATGGTCGCGATCATTTGTGACCGCGGCGACCGTTACTTGTCGACCGGCATTTACGATGCGCCCAACTGATGGCTAAGCAAGAGAGAGGCCTGCGCTTCCAGCCTGCTGGCGGCACCAAGGCCCCGCAAGTGCCTGCGGGCAAGAAACAGCGTTTGAACATCGAGCGTTTGGCCAACGACGGCCGGGGTATTGCCTTTATTGAAGGGCGTACCTGGTTTGTGTCGGGAGCCCTGGCCGGTGAAGAAGTTGAAGCCCGGGTGCTGGGCGCTCACGGCAAAATCGTTGAAGCCCGTACCGAGCGCGTGTTCAAGGCCAGCGACATCCGCCGCGTGGCGCCCTGTGCCCACGCGGGCAAGTGTGGCGGTTGCAGCGTGCAGCATTTGCCCCATGAGGAGCAGCTTGCACTGAAACAGCGCATGTTGACCGAGCAACTGTCCCGTGTGGCCGGTGTCGAACCTGAAGAGTGGGCGCCCCCCCTCGCAGGTCCGGAATTTGGCTATCGCCGCCGTGCACGCATCGCCGTGCGCTGGGATGCGCGGGCCAAGCGTCTGGAGGTAGGTTTTCGAGCGGCCGGTAGTCAGGACATCGTCGCCATTGATCACTGTTTGGTCCTGGTACAGGCTTTGCAACCTATCATGACGGGGCTGCCCGCCATGTTGCGCCAGTTGAGCAATCCCAAGGCCCTTGGCCATGTCGAGTTGTTCAGCGGTTCGGCAATTGCGGTGTTGCTGCGTCACATGGCGCCGCTCAACGATGGGGACATGAAAATCCTGCAGGATTTCTGCCTCACCCATGACGCCCAGTTGTGGCTGCACGGTGAAGGTGAACCTCAACCGGTCGATTTGACCCGGACCCTGGGCTACCGTTTGGAACAGTGGGATCTGGAGCTGGCGTATCGTCCCGGTGATTTTGTCCAGGTCAATGCTGGCGTCAATGAAGCCATGGTGGCTCAAGCAATAAAGTGGCTTGCTCCACAAGCTGACGAACGGATTCTTGACTTGTTCTGTGGGCTGGGTAACTTCGCGTTACCACTGGCGCAAAAAGTCCGCGAAGTGGTGGCAGTTGAAGGTGTTGCGACCATGGTCGAACGCGCAGCGCAAAACGCGGTCAGTAACAACCTGCAAAATGCAGTGTTTTTTCAGGCTGACTTGTCACAGCCGCTGGTGGATGCAGCCTGGGCCAAGGATGGGTTTTGTGCCGTGCTGCTCGACCCGCCCCGTGACGGCGCCTATGAAGTGGTACGCAAGCTGTCTGGCCTGGGAGCCAGGCGTTTGGTGTATGTGTCGTGTAACCCGGCCACGCTGGCACGGGATACGGTTGAATTGATGAAACAGGGTTACCGGTTAAAACGTGCCGCAATCCTCGACATGTTTCCGCAAACAGCGCATGTCGAGGCGATGGCGTTATTTGAAGCAGACTAGGACGGTCTGTCTATTTCGACGGGCCCGCAACCCGCGCAGTGATGCCCTGTAGCGCGCGGTTGGGATTAGGGCCTGTGATTTCGGCGCATTGAATCTGCGCTGTAGGGAAGGTAAGCAAGATGGTACAGGTCAGAGCACACCAGCCGATCAACACCGACGGCAGTCTCAACCTCGAGGCATGGCTCGATCATGCGGTGAGTGTCGATGTGGCGCTGGACCGTGAAGCCTTGAAAGAAGCGTGCGAGTTTGCGCGCGAGGCCGAGCAGCAAGCCAACGCGGCGAAAAACCTGTGGGCCGAGGGCACGTCGAGCTTTCGCACAGGGTTGGAAATCGCCGAAATACTGGCCGATCTGAAACTGGATCAAGACTCTCTGGTTGCCGCGATTCTCTATCGCTGCGTGCGCGAAGGGCAGGTCTTGTTGCCTGCTGTCAGCCAGCGCTTCGGTCCGGTGGTGGCCAAGCTGATTGATGGCGTGCTGCGCATGGCGGCCATCAGCGCCAGCCTCAGCCCCCGCCAATCCATGGTTCTGGGTACCCAGGGCCAGGTCGAAAACCTGCGCAAGATGCTGGTCGCGATGGTTGATGACGTGCGCGTTGCACTGATCAAACTGGCCGAACGTACCTGCGCGATTCGTGCTGTCAAAAATGCCCCGGACGAGAAGCGCAACCGCGTCGCCCGTGAGGTATTCGATATTTATGCGCCATTGGCGCACCGCCTGGGTATCGGTCATATCAAGTGGGAGCTGGAGGACTTGTCCTTCCGCTACCTGGAGCCCGAGCAGTACAAACAGATTGCCACCTTGCTGCATGAGCGCCGCCTCGATCGTGAGCGCTTTATCAGTGATGTGATGAACCAGCTGCGAACCGAGCTGGTGGCCACCGGCGTTGATGCCGATATCAGCGGCCGGGCCAAGCACATCTATTCCATCTGGCGAAAAATGCAGCGCAAGGGCCTTGCCTTCAGCCAGATCTATGACGTGCGTGCGGTACGGGTACTGGTCCCGGAAATGCGCGACTGCTATACCGCGCTGGGGATTGTCCACACCCTGTGGCGGCACATTCCCAAAGAGTTCGACGATTACATCGCCAACCCCAAGGAAAACGGCTACCGCTCGCTGCACACTGCCGTGATCGGGCCTGAAGGCAAGGTGCTGGAGGTGCAGATCCGCACCCACGCCATGCATGAAGAGGCCGAGCTGGGGGTGTGTGCGCACTGGCGTTACAAGGGGACCGACGTCAAGGCAGGTTCCAACCAGTACGAAGAGAAAATCTCGTGGCTGCGCCAGGTACTGGAATGGCACGAAGAACTGGGTGATATCGGCGGTCTGGCCGATCAGCTGCGGGTCGATATCGAGCCGGACCGGGTGTACATCTTTACGCCGGACGGTCATGCCATCGACCTGCCCAAGGGCGCAACACCGCTGGACTTTGCGTACCGGGTGCACACCGAAATCGGCCATAACTGCCGCGGTGCCAAGATCAACGGGCGCATCGTGCCGCTCAACTACAGCCTGCAAACCGGTGAACAGGTCGAGATCATCACCAGCAAGCACGGCACGCCGAGCCGTGACTGGCTGAACCCGAACCTGGGCTACATCACCACCTCGCGGGCGCGGGCGAAGATCGTTCACTGGTTCAAGTTGCAGGCGCGTGATCAGAACGTGGCTGCCGGCAAAACCATGCTCGAACGTGAGCTGGGTCGCTTGGGCCTGCCAGCGGTGGACTACGAGAAGCTCGCCGACAAAGCCAACATGAGAACCGCCGAGGACATGTATGCGGCGCTCGGTGCCGGTGACTTGCGCCTGGCGCAGCTGATCAATCTGGCGCAGCAGCAGGTCGAGCCGGAGCGCGGCAGCGAACAGATGGAGCTGATTCCGCGCAAGGCCACGGGCTACAAGCCGGGCAAGCGCGGGGACATCCAGATCGAAGGCGTCGGCAACCTGCTGACCCAGATGGCCGGGTGCTGCCAGCCGCTGCCGGGTGATGCGATTGTCGGTTACATCACCCAGGGTCGCGGGGTGAGTATTCACCGTCAGGACTGCGCCTCGGTACTGCAACTGGGCAGCCGTGAGCCGGAGCGGATGATTCAGGTCAACTGGGGACCGATCCCAGTCTCGACATATCCTGTCGACATCGAGATTCGTGCCTACGACCGTTCGGGCCTGCTGCGTGACGTCTCCCAGGTTCTGCTCAACGAGCGGATCAACGTGCTGGCAGTCAATACTCGCTCGAACAAGGAAAACAACACCGCGTTGATGACCTTGACCATCGAGATCCCGGGTCTAGACGCGCTGGGACGTTTATTGGGACGCATCTCGCAACTGCCGAACATCATCGAAACCCGTCGGATCGGGCGTAGCGAAGCAAGATAACCTGTAGTCGCTGACGAGGTACGAGGCTGCGATAAGGGCCGAAGGACCTTCGCTTTGTAAAGCGGGGTCTCTACGCAACCCATCGCAGCCTGCGGCAGCGACTACAGGTTTCGGCCAAAGGATTACAGATGTACAACCTCGACGACCTGCTACACCTCATGACCCGTCTGCGTGACCCGCAGTACGGCTGTCCGTGGGACATCAAGCAAACCTGGGCCACCATCGTGCCCTACACCCTTGAGGAAGCCTACGAAGTCGCTGATGCCATTGAGCAAGGGGACTTTGAGCACCTACAAGGTGAACTAGGCGACTTGCTGTTCCAGGTGGTTTATTACAGCCAGCTGGCCCGCGAAGAAGGCCGGTTTGAATTTGCCGGGGTGATCGACAGCATCACCCGCAAGCTGATCCGCCGACATCCCCACGTGTTCCCCACGGGCGACCTGTATGCGCCGCTGGACATACCGCGCCTGAGCGAAGAGCAGGTCAAGTTGCGCTGGGATGAAATCAAGGCGCAGGAGCGCGCAGAAAAGTCCGTTGTTCCCCAGCAGCTCTCCTTGCTGGATGACGTGCCGGTGGCGCTGCCAGCCCTGTCCCGTGCCGCCAAATTGCAAAAGCGTGCCGCTCAGGTCGGCTTTGACTGGCCAGCGGCATTGTCGGTGCTGGACAAGGTCCGAGAAGAACTGGACGAGGTGCTGGAAGCGATGGCCGACAATGATTCGGCGGCCATCCATGATGAAATCGGCGACCTGCTGTTTTCGGTGGTCAACCTGGCCCGCCATCTTAAAGTGGACCCTGAAACCGCCTTGCGTGGGGCCAATGCAAAATTTGATCGACGTTTCCGGTTTATTGAGCAGGCATTGCGCGATACCCTGCGTCCCATTGAAAGTTGCACCCTTGAAGACCTGGACGCCCTGTGGGGCGAAGCCAAGCGTCAGGAAAAGAATTTGCCCAGCTGCGGCTGAGTTTGCCTAAGTGAGTAAGTAGATGAGCATTTCCCTACGCGACCAGTTGCTCAAAGCCGGACTGGTCAACGAGAAGCAGGCCAAGCAGGCCGGCAAAGAAAAGCAGAAGCAGCAACGTCTGGCCCACAAGGGGCAGATCGAGCTGGACGACACCCAGCAGCGTCTGGCTGCCGAAGCCAAGGCCGAGAAGGTCAAGCGCGACCAGGAGCTGAACCGTCAGCAACAGGAGAAAGTCGAGCAAAAGGCCCGCGCCGCCCAGATCAAGCAATTGATCGAAGTGTCGCGTCTGCCCAAGCTGACGACCGAGGATTACTACAACTTTGTTGACGATAAAAAGGTCAAGCGCCTGTCGGTCAACACGTTGATGCGCAACAAGCTGGCCAATGGCTCCTTGGCGATCGTGCAGCATCAGGGCGGCTACGAAGTCATCCCGCGAGAGGCTGCGCTGAAGATCCAGGAGCGGGATCCGCGCCGGATTGTGCAGTTGAACATCCTGGTCGAGCCGAAAACTCCGGAAGAAGATGATCCGTACGCGGCCTATCAGATCCCTGATGACCTGATGTGGTAACACCCGCTCCCACAGGGTTTTGCAGCAGGGCATACACGACAAACCCCGCTTCGGCGGGGTTTGTATTTTTCAAGTCTGTAGTCTCTGTCGTTCAGGCCTGGCGTTTCTGCGCTTCCAGCTTTTCCAGCTCAGCCTTGTAGCTGTGAGCGTCGCTTTCGCGGTGGAACATGCCAACCAGTATGTCTTCTTGATGCACATCCCACAGGTGAACACCGTGGGCTACCAGCTGGTGGAACATACGTGAATCGTCGCGCTCAGTTACTTTGATAGTCATCTGCTTGCTCCAAATTCTGATGAGGTCCTGCGGCAAGGCGTCGCAGGACTTCTTTATAGAATCTGTTAGCTTCCTAAGTAAATAGCTGATTGTCGCGCTGTCATGTTGTTAAAAACTTAAAAACTCTGGAGCCCTTGTAATACGGGGTGTTTACAGTTTTGTTCATAAGTTTTATGAATAAAGTTTCATGTTTGTATCGTTCAGCGGGCCAAAAAAAACCTCGCCGAAGCGAGGTTTTTTGACGCTTACGGTTTAGTTGCCCTTGACCGTTTTGCCATTCACCGTGCCGTCCAGCAGCATGATGTTGTATTCCTTGCCGTCTTTTTCGACCTGACGCAGTTTGACCAGCAGCGAATCCCAGTTCTTGGCGAACCACATTTCCGTGATGCGCTTGTTCTGAGTTGGATCGCGTACGCGCTCAACCTTGATTGCGTCTACCTTGCCAGCCTTGGTTTCGACCACTTCAGGGCCGATCACGCGAAAGTCATAGGTGTCGACGTCGTTACCATCAACCACCTGGTAGCTCATGGATTTTTTACCGGCTTCTACGTCACGCTGAAGCGCGAGCTGATAGGTGGACTTGTCGAGCATGCCAGTCAGCAACGGCACTTTGACTGCGTCGCCCTGGTCGGTGCCGGTGACCATTTTGGTCGCCCAGTCGAAATCCAGATCAATCTTTTTCGCTTTGCCCAGGCCGCCACGTTCAAAGTGGTAGGTCAGCGGGATCAGCGTGTTTTTATCGATCTTGAGGGTGCTTTCCTCGTTCAGGCTGGCCACCAGCATCGACGCCTTGAAGTTCAAGGTCCAGATACCGTTGTCGCTCTTGGTCAGGCTGCGCTCGGCGGAACCGCTCATGGGCAGCTGTTTCCAGTCTGCGGTGTAGCTGGCCTTGAAAGGCTGGAGTTCGGCCGCCTGCACTGCTGGGATAGCCAGCAGGCTGAGGGCGAGAAGCAGGGCACGACGCATATATTCTCCTAGGTTCGTATCAAGTGGCCGCTGGCCGCGAGTAATTGACCGTCCAATAATGCGCCTTGCTCGTCAAGAGACAAGCGACCTTCGGCAAACCAGCGCACTGCAAGCGGATAAATCCGGTGTTCCTGGACGTGGACCCGTTGCGCCAGAGCGTGCGCAGAGTCGTCGGACTCTACCGGTATCACTGCCTGTACGACCAGAGGGCCGCCGTCGAGTTCCTCGGTCACAAAGTGAACGCTACAGCCGTGTTCGCGATCTCCTGCTTCCAGCGCGCGCTGATGCGTGTGCAAACCTTTGTATTTAGGCAGCAGCGAAGGGTGGATGTTAAGCAGGCGACCCTGATAGTGACGCACGAAATCGGCGCTGAGAATGCGCATGAAGCCGGCCAGTACCACCAGTTGCGGTTTGAATTCGTCGATGATCTTGATCAGTGCAGCATCGAAGGCCTCGCGGCCCTCGAATGCTTTGTGATCCAGTACGCGGGTATCGATACCCGCGTCTTTGGCGCGTTGCAAGCCGTAGGCATCTGCGCGGTTGGAGATAACCGCGCGGATGTTTGCCGGGCTGTCCTTGACGTCATTGCTGTCGATCAAGGCCTGCAAGTTGCTGCCGGTGCCGGAAAGCAGCACCACTACATCACAGGTATCAGGCATTAGTGCGCCTTGAGGTTTTGCAGCTCAACTTGTGGAGCGCCTTCGGCGGCCGTTGCGATCTGGCCGATGACCCACGGTTGCTCGCCTGCTTCACGCAGTACGTTCAGCGCGGTTTCAACGTCAGCCTGAGCCACGCAGATCACCATGCCAACGCCGCAGTTCAGCACGCGGTGCATTTCGTTTTCGTCCACGTTGCCTTTTTCTTGCAACCAGTCGAATACAGCAGGGCGCTGCCAGCTGGCAACGTCAACAACTGCCTGGGCGCCTTTTGGCAGAACACGCGGGATGTTGTCGAGCAGGCCACCACCGGTGATGTGGGCCATGGCTTTGACAACGCCGGTTTCCTTGATCAGCTTGAGCAACGGCTTGACGTAGATGCGGGTTGGCGCCATCAGCAGGTCGGTCAGCGGCTTGCCGTCGAGCTGGATGTTTTCGATGTCGGCACCGGACACTTCGATGATCTTGCGGATCAGCGAGTAGCCGTTGGAGTGCGGGCCCGAGGACGGCAGGGCGAGCAGGGCGTCGCCGGCAGCAACCTTGGAGCCGTCGATTATTTCGGATTTTTCGACAACACCCACGCAGAAGCCGGCCAGGTCGTAGTCTTCGCCTTCGTACATGCCAGGCATTTCAGCGGTTTCGCCGCCTACCAGCGAGCAGCCCGACAGTTCGCAGCCAGCGCCGATACCGGTAACCACTTGGGTCGCGGTTTCTACGTTGAGCTTGCCGGTGGCGTAGTAGTCGAGGAAGAACAGAGGCTCGGCGCCGCATACGATCAGGTCGTTGACGCACATGGCAACCAGGTCGATACCGATGCTGTCGTGCTTGTTCAGGTTCAGTGCCAGGCGCAGCTTGGTGCCAACGCCGTCAGTGCCGGAAACCAGAACAGGCTGCTTGTAGCCAGCCGGGATTTCGCAGAGGGCGCCAAAACCGCCGAGGCCGCCCATCACTTCCGGGCGTGCAGTGCGCTTGGCCACGCTCTTGATGCGTTCGACCAATGCTTCACCGGCGTCGATGTCTACACCGGCGTCTTTGTAGCTCAGGGATGGTTGCTTGCTCATAATCCAGGCCTTTAGGGGGGATTCGGGGGTATCGACCGAGTTCAGGGGGCAGGCTTGCAAGTGCTCATCGAGTGCGTCAGAGCATTTGCAGGGTGCCCGGCTGTTGCCGGTCTGCGAAGGCGCGCGATTTTATCAGGCTTGAAGGGCAGCGGCCATCCTCGGGCCGACAGGCAGGGTTATATCTGTCGAAAAAAACCTTTTTTAGTCGTACTTGGGTCTGTGCGCGGGCCTGTATAAGGTATAGCGAATTACTTTTGAGTTTTTATGACCGAATGAAAACTGCGATACAGACGTGAATGATTTGGCTGTCGCCGTGTCAGAAGTCTGTTCGAGTGTTTTTATGGCGTCCTTTTAGGCTGCTTTTTGTGATCGGGAATCTTTCATGCGTCTGAGCCAATTTTTAGCCGTGGGCTGTTTGTCTTTTTTTAGCCTGGCGAGTCATGCCGAAATCCTGACCGGCCTTTATCAAGTGCGTGAACCGGTGGCCAGCCAGTCACCCGATGAACGTACCCAGGCCACGCAAAAGGCACTGGAAACCCTGGTGCTGCGTTTGACCGGGGACCCCAAGGCGATCCAAAACCCCGGGCTTGAGGCGATTCGCAAGGATCCCCAGCAGATCATCAGCCGGTACGGTTATGACGCTGGCCCGCCGGAAAGCCTGCAGGTGGATTTCGATCCGGTGAGCACTGACCGGGCGTTGCGCCAGGCCGGTTTGTCGATGTGGGGCAGTAATCGTCCCGCCTTGCTCGGCTGGTGGCTGAACGATTCGGTGGATGGTTCAAGCCTGGTGGGCGACGGTCAATCCGTGGCAGAGCCCCTGCGCCGTGCCGCGCAGCACCGCGGGTTGCCATTGCGTTTGCCGCTGGCAGACCTGAGCGAACAGTTGGTAGGCACGGCTGAAAACCTTGAGGGCAGCAATCCTGCTCCTTTGAAGGATGCTTCCGAGCGTTACGGCGCCGATGCCTTGCTGGCCGTACATGCCCGTGAAGAGGATGGGCAGTGGAGCGCCAAGTGGCGGTTGTGGGTTGGCGATCAGCAGGAGCAGGGCAGTGCTCAGGCACCGGATCAGGCGGCGCTGGCCGATGCCGTGATGCTTGCAGTGAGCCAGCGTCTGGCGCCGCGTTATACGGTCAAACCCGGGGTCTCGACGGAGCAGTTGCTTGAAGTGCAGGGCATGACGCTACCGCGCTATGCGCAATTGTGGCATTTGCTCGAACCTTTCGGCGCGCAACTAAAGAGCGTCGACGGTGATCGTAGTGTGTATCAGGTAAATGGCAGCGCCGAGCAGCTGCGCTCGCAACTCGGGTTGGCGCAACTGCAGGAAGTACCGGCAGAACAGGTACCCGCAGTGACAAGTGCAGGCCAGGCGCCCGGTGTTGCTTCAGCGCCGGCGGCTCAGCTTCGGTTTCGCTGGTAGGTTGTTGTCTTCTTTATATAGGGATGGGGTGGCTCATGGCTGATTCGCGACGGTGGGTGTGGTGGGGCGTAGGGCTGGGGTTCGCCCTGTTTGTGTATTTTCTGCATCCGATACTCACGCCTTTTCTGGTCGCAATCGTCCTGGCCTATATGTTCGACCCTGTGGTTGATCGGTTGGAAAGAGCCGGGCTTTCAAGAACCTGGGGTACGGTCGCGGTCTTCGGGCTGTTAACTGTCATTATGATGACGCTGCTCCTGGTGTTGGTGCCGTTGCTGGCCAAACAGCTGTTGAAGCTTTATCAGTTGGCACCGCTGGTGCTGGACTGGTTGCAGCACACGGCCATGCCGTGGGTGCAGGCCAAGCTCGGCTTGAGTGACAGCTTCTGGAAGTTTGACAAGATCAAGGCGGCAATCACCGAGCACATGGGGCAGGCCACTGACATTGTCGGCATCGTCCTGTCCCAGGCAACGGCATCCAGCCTGGCCCTGATCGGCTTTCTGGCCAATCTGGTGCTGATTCCCGTAGTGGCGTTTTACCTGCTGAGAGACTGGAACATCATGATGGCCAAGATTCGCGGCTTGTTGCCGCGGGCTCGGGCCGATCAGATTGTGTCGCTGGCCAAGGAGTGTCACGACGTGCTCGGCGCGTTTGTGCGTGGCCAGTTGCTGGTGATGCTGGCGCTGGGGGTGATCTACTCGGCGGGCCTGATGTTTGTCGGCCTCGAGTTGGGGCTGTTGATCGGCCTGATGGCGGGGGTGGCGGCCATCGTGCCGTATATGGGCTTTATTGTCGGCATTGGTGCGGCGTTGATCGCCGGGCTGTTCCAGTTTGGCGGGGATCTGTACCCGATGCTCGGGATCGTGGCGGTGTTTATGGTCGGTCAGGCGCTCGAGGGTACGGTCCTTACACCCTTGCTGGTGGGGGACAAGATCGGTATGCATCCGGTGGCTGTGATCTTCGCGATTCTTGCGGGTGGCGAGCTGTTTGGCTTTACCGGTGTGTTGCTGGCACTGCCGGTGGCGGCGGTGATCATGGTGCTGGTGCGTCACTTGCAGGATATGTACAAGGACTCCCATGCCTATAAAGGCAGCGAAGACCCGGAGCTGTAACGTCCAGGCACTGTGAAGGGCGGGCTCACCGGGCAGGTGGTCCCGCCTTTTTCATGTGCGTCAGCAGCACCTTAATCGTCAGGAAAAGATCAAACAATCCAAGACCTTAACGCAAACCTTTGATTTTGCTCGTGGTCTGTTACATTGTGTGCCCGGTTACACGGGTATAAACTTTTAGAACTTTACACAGAGGCCACTAACAGTTCGCTTGAACTGTTCAGTCAGCATGAAACCGATTCAGCTGCCCCTAGGTGTGCGTCTGCGTGATGACGCAACCTTCATAAATTACTATCCAGGCGCCAATGCCGCTGCACTCGGCTATGTCGAGCGACTGTGCGAAGCCGACGCCGGCTGGACTGAAAGCCTGATCTATCTCTGGGGCAAGCAGGGCGTAGGCCGCACACACCTGCTACAGGCTGCCTGCCTGCGTTTTGAGCAGATGGGTGAGCCCGCGGTGTACTTGCCTCTGGCCGAGTTGCTGGATCGCGGCATTGAAATCCTCGATAACCTTGAGCAGTACGAACTGGTTTGTCTGGATGATCTCCAGGCGGTGGCCGGACGTGCCGACTGGGAAGAGGCACTGTTTCATCTGTTCAATCGCCTGCGTGACAGTGGGCGTCGCCTGCTGATTGCAGCGTCTACCTCGCCCCGTGAATTGCCCATCAAGCTGGCTGACCTCAAGTCCCGACTGACCCTGGCGCTGGTTTTTCAGATGCGTCCCTTGTCTGATGAAGACAAGTTGCGTGCCTTGCAATTGCGCGCATCGCGTCGCGGCCTGCACCTGACCGACGAAGTCGGGCATTTTATTCTCACGCGAGGCACTCGCAGCATGAGTGCGTTGTTTGATTTGCTCGAACGGCTCGATCAGGCATCCCTGCAAGCGCAACGCAAGTTGACGATCCCTTTCTTGAAAGAAACCCTGGGCTGGTAGCTCACCCCTTTAAAACTGCGGTCTGCAGCCTTTTTCGGCAGTTTTCAGGCGCCAGAAACCCTGCGCGGCTCAAGAGCTTTGTGCGCAAAATCTATTGTCAGGGGTGTAAAGCCTTAGATGTCACGACAAAACCATCAAGTCACATTTTGATCGATTGAATTTGCAAATGAGGATCATAGAGGGCATAGTCGCGGCTACTTTTCTTACAAGCCACGGTCGTGCCCATGCTAAAGCGCTTCGCACCCCTCGTGCCTCTCGCACTCGTTACCCTGTTGTTTGGCTGCGCTGCCCACACGCCAGTGTCGCAGCAAGTTGTCGATCATCAGGTTCAAAAGTCATCCTCGGTATCGCAATCTTCCGCTCTTTATCAGGAAGAACTGGCCACCGAAAAAGAACTGGCTGAATTTTCCGCCAACAGCAAGCCTTACCAGTTGCCCGCCCTGGCTGACAGCATCCTCGAGCGCGGTATGTCCCTGATCGGTACGCGTTACCGTTTTGGCGGCACCTCTGAGGCAGGCTTCGATTGCAGTGGCTTCATTGGTTATCTCTTCAAGGAAGAAGCCGGCATGCAATTGCCGCGCTCAACCCGCGAAATGATCAACGTAAAAGCACCGTTGGTCGCACGAAACAACCTCAAACCCGGTGATTTGCTGTTCTTCAGCACCAATGGTCGTGGCCGTGTAAGCCATGCCGGGATTTACCTGGGTGATGACCAGTTTATCCACTCCAGCAGCCGCCGCAGCGGTGGTGTTCGGATCGATAACCTGGGTGACAGCTACTGGAGCAAGACCTTTATTGAGGCCAAGCGCGCCCTGGCGATGGCTCCTGCGAGCGTAGTAGCCCGCAAGTAAAGTTAATGTCTTACTTGAAGTTTGGCTGCTAAGGGCTAGAATTCAGTCGCATTGTTAAATCCTTGAAGCCGCGAAGGTGTCCCCTCTCGCGGCTTCAGGTTTCGCGGCCAGAGTTGCCGTATCCAGAATCAGGAACATTCTGTTTATGTCGACCATGGCCCGCGTTGCCCTCTTGACCTTAGCAGCACTGCTCAGTGCCTGCGCCAGCCACCCGCCACCTGTTGCGGTGGTCAAAAAACCAGTCGTGTTTGCCAACCCTTATGAAGAAACCTCGCCGATTGCCGCCGACGTGCTTTTTCGTGCCTTGGGTCTGGTCGGCACGCCTTATCGCTGGGGTGGCAATACTCCGGATTCAGGTTTTGATTGCAGTGGTCTGATCAAGTACGTGTACAACGACGCAGCGGGCATTTCGTTGCCGCGCACGACCCGTGAAATGATCGTGATGCAGGCGCAGAATGTTGGCCAGGACAAGCTGCAAACCGGTGACTTGCTGTTTTTCGCCACCAACGGTGGTTCCCAGGTCAGCCATGCCGGGATCTACGTCGGTGAAGGCCGTTTTGTGCATGCACCGGCCACTGGCGGTACGGTCAAGCTGGACAGTCTCAATAAAGCCTATTGGCAAAAAGCCTATCTGAATGCCAAGCGCGTTTTGCCGACCGAGCAGCATCTGGCGCGTCTGCCGTAAACCCGAACCTGCAGTGGGAGCGGGCTTGCTCGCGATGGATACAGCGCGGTGTAACTGCCACGCCGCGGTGATCCAATCGCGAGCAAGCCCGCTCCCACTGTTTCATTTGCTGGTTGGCTTTGCCGACACCCGCCAAACCTTGTTGCCGACATCATCGGCCACCAGTAAATCTCCCTGTTTATCGATCACCACGCCCACGGGTCTGCCCATGGCTTTCTCGTCAGCGTTGAGAAAGCCGGTCAGTACATCAACCGGCATACCGGCGGGTTTTCCGTCGGCAAAGGGTACAAAAATCACTTTGTAGCCACTGTGCGGCTTGCGGTTCCAGGAACCGTGCTGGCCAATAAACGCGCCTTGGGTAAAGTCGGGCAGTTTGCTGCCTTCGGCAAAACTCAGCCCCAGGGATGCAGTGTGCGGGCCGACGGCATAGTCCGGTGCAATGGCTTTGGCGACCAGTTCCGGATTTTGCGGGTTGACCCGTACATCCACGTGCTGGCCGTAATAGCTGTAGGGCCAGCCATAGAAGCCGCCATCCTGAACTGAAGTGATGTAGTCGGGCACCAGGTCGCTGCCGATTTCGTCGCGCTCGTTTACCGCTGTCCAGAGCTTGCCGGTTTTGGGTTCCCAGTCCATGCCATTGGGGTTGCGCAGGCCCGAGGCGAAAATACGGTGGTTGCCGGTGGCGCGATCAACTTCCCAGATCGCGGCGCGGCCTCCTTCCTTGTCCATGCCGTTCTCGCCCACGTTGCTGTTGGAACCGACGGTGACATACAGCTTGGTGCCGTCAGGGCTGGCGATGACGTTTTTGGTCCAGTGATGGTTCAGTGGGCCGCCCGGTAAGTCGAGCACCTTGACCGGATTGGCTTTGATGCTGTTTTCGCCCGCCTGATAGGGGACGCGTAAAAGCTTGTCGGCGTCAGCGATATACAACTCGTCGCCCACCAGGGCCATGCCAAAAGGCGAGTTCAGATTGTCGAGAAAGACCGTGCGGGTTTCGGCCACGCCATCGTGGTCTGCATCGCGCAACAGGGTGATCCGGTTCGCGCTTGGCACTGCGGCCCCGGCGCGGGCCATCACCTTGTCTGCGATCCAGCCTTTGATCCCCTTGCTGTCATCCGGTTTGGGCGGTGCGTTGGTTTCTGCGACCAGCACATCGCCGTTGGGCAAGACATAGAGCCAGCGCGGATGATCCAGGCCTTCGGCGAAGGCGGCGACCTCCAGGCCTTGGGCGGCAATGGGCGTGGTGCCATCAGCCCAACCGACCGCCGGGGCGATATTGACGGTGGGTATCAGGGTTTTGTTCGGTTCGGGTAATTTGGGCGAGGGGCCGGTGCCATCACTTACTTGCAGGGTCGACGACTCGCCGCAGGCAGCCAATCCTGCCGCAAGTACGATGACAATAGCGTGCTGGCGCTTGAGCATGTGAATCTCCATGAGGTTTTGGTCTTGTAAGTCATAGAGAAGCTTAGCGGGTTAAAGGTTCAGGCTGAATATCATGTCGCCAAGGCTGGCGGGGTATTAGTTTTTGATATCCGCGAGATAACCCGAACTCGTTGGGCATTATTGCCGACGGAGTTCATAAACCCTTCAAATGCAGCTATGAGGAGGGTAAGTCATGTTCCATTCAGCTAGAGGGAAAGTGATAGATAAAACAATTTTCAAACAGGTAGGGCAGTCAGTATCTGAGCGCGCTTTGCTTCATGACAGCGAAGGAACGCTGGATTGGTTCAGTTGGCAAATGCTGGCTGATCTGGATCTTTGGAGAATACCGGTGAGTTGTGAACTCGGTGGGTTGGGTGGAACCTGGGTCGAGTGTGCTGAGTGCCTGGATGAGGTGGCAAGGGAGTGTGAAGATCTAGGTTTCTTGATCACGAGCCTTGGTCATATTGGTTCCTTGCGACTGCTCTGCGATTACGGCACTGACGAGCAAAAACAGCGTTGGCTACCCCGGTTGTTGAGGGGGGATATTGCAGTCACCGCCATGACGGAAGCCAGTGGTGGGTCTGACCTGTCGAAAATGCAATTGGCTGCGGTCAAAGTGGGAAGCGGTTATCGGTTAAATGGCAAGAAAACCCATATTACGAATGCCCCTGTTGCAACAATGGGGCTTCTGGCGGGGCGTATTCCTGCCCTGGGAGTGAAAAAAGACATCACTCTATTTTTTATGGATCTGGATGTGCCAGGTGCCCGTATTGGTCCGGCAGAAAAAAATCTTGGACTTCGCACAAGTCCAACGGCAGATATTGAAATCGGCAATGTCAGCATTGAAACAGGCAATATCATTGGTGCTCCAGGTGCGGGTTTAAAGATTCTGCATGTGATTATTTCTTTTGAGCGGGCACTGTATGGAATTATTGCCGCCGGTCTTATCGACAGCATGACTCGATCAGCCATGCAGCGCAGTCTTTCCAGGCAGGCGTTTGGCCGTAATATTAGTCATTTCCAATACGTGCAGAGCAAGCTGGTGGGGATGAAGATGTCTTCGATTATCTGTCGAAGTTTGACCTATGAGGCCTTGCGGATGCTTGAAGAAAAAGAACCTGATGGGTCTTCTGTGTGTTCGTGCGTCAAATACCAAGCGGCAGAGCGTTTGATGGAGTCTGCGGATAGCCTGATGCAGATTTACGGTCACCTGGGTTATTCAGATCCGAAAATAGGAAAGTGCGTGCGCGATGCTGCCGGTATGAAGATAGCGGGTGGAACCAATGACATACAAAAGGTGAATATATTCAATCAAATGTTAAGCCTATACACCGTCAGATAATACGTGTTCCCGCGCGGTAGGCGGTTGCGATGGCGAATGCCAACCTGGTTAGTCGTGCATCTGCGTGTTCGGGGAGTTTTATGAAAAGTTTGGACGACGGCAGGGGAGGCAGTTGTTCATTGGTGATCATGTAGAGCCCTTGTGCAATAGCATGGGTCGGCATCACGCCTATGCCCTTGCCAGAGGCAATGAAGTCTGAGAGCACGTTGTGCTCAATGGCCGAGCAGATAACGGTTGAGGCGTGATCGCGGGCGCCGAATGCCTGTTGCGCGATCAACCGGATATGACTGCCTTCAGGAGGGAGGGCGAGAGCAATGGACGTGCCTTGATAGACAACGGTTCCGATTGCGGACACCCAGCTCAAGGGAACCGCTGCAATCTCAATACAGTCCGCAAGTTCTGTATGAAGAATAAAAGCCATATCCAGCTGACGCTGGTCGATCAGTTTTGACGCCTGATCCGACAGGACGCTCACAAAGTCATAATGGGTGGAAGCAATTGCAGTGTTGACGATTATCGTGCTGATCAAGTGTGGGTCGTAATGTTCAGGCAGACTTATTTTTAGCGCGTGCGGAGGAATGTCGCAGGTGAACAAGTTAACCAGGTCATCATTGAGTGTGAGTATTTTTAACGCGTATTCATAGACTTTCAACCCGGCAGGCGTTAAGCGGATTTCTTTGCCGCGCTCCAAAAGTTGAGTGTTGGTGAATTGTTCGAGTTTTTTTATTTGCAGGCTGATCGCAGATTGTGTTCGAAATAGTTGTTGTGCTGCTTTTGTGAACCCTTGTGCGTTGCTGACGTAAACCAGAGCTCGTAATAGATCGATGTCTATGTTGGTGAGTTTCATGGCTGCTTGCTACTGTTGGAAGATGAGTTCCTATTTTTTGTAAAGAAAGATTAGCGCGCAAGTAAGTGCTGTCTGCTTCCAGTGTAGGGCGCTTCTCGTCTCGTTTATAAGGTCAACTTGCAGGCTAAATCACGGGAACAGAGCACTGCTGATAGCCGTTGAGGCTATCAGTGCAGTTCGACTCAAGGCCTTGTGCGTTGCCTGCTCAGGTTTAACGAGCTTGTAAAAATAGCCAAAAGAACGATTGCCATGCCTGTCAATTCAACGGCCGTTAGCGTTTCATTAAGTAATGACCATGAAAGTACAGTCGCGATGATCGGCTGCAGGAGCAACACAATTGAACTGAAAGAGGCGGACAGCCCTTTTAGCGAGACAGCGACAAGCAGTTGACCAAAGACCTGCCCGCATAGAACCAGAGTCAACAGCAAGCCCCAAGTGCTCAATGTCGAAGGCCAGGGAGCACCTGACAAAATGAATGCGGGCAGCAAAATCAGGCTGCACCCCGTGGTGATAGACAGCATGATTACGGACGATGGGCAGTTATAAACGCGTACTTTTTTGATGGTTACTATGTAGGCCGCGTAAAAAAACGCGGCCAGCAAGGACAGTGCCTCTCCCCAAAAGTCGCGGTTGACGGGTTTGTCCAGCAGGCAAAGTACATACATGCCGCTCATGGCCAACAACAAGCATCCCACCTCCTGCAACTTGGGCTTTTCAACAATGCCGGCCAATCCCATCAGTACGATGAAGAAGGGGGCGCAGTTAGTCAGCAGTGTTGCAATAGCCACGTCTGTGCGCCGGATGGCGAAGTGCATGACGGTCAGGTCAGCGGAGAAAAATACAATCGCCAACAGGATCAACCAACCAAAGCGTTTGTCCTTGGGGCGCAGCGAGATTTTTCCATGTTTGAAAAAGCAAAGCATTGCCATGAACGGTATTGCCAGAAGCACTCGGTAAAATGCAGAAACCTCAGCGTCAAAGGGCAGGGCTTTGACGGTCACCGGTGCGATGCCCAATAAAGAAGCCCCCGTCACCAATACTATGATCAGTGAGCCTTTCTCGGGCAGTGCATAGGTGCCCCTCATGTATGTCTCCCGGCAATCTTGTTACAGATACGTTTTTCAAAAAAAGTGCGATCAACAATCGCCCTCGTGTGTGTGCCCTCCAAAATGGATTCAGTGCCATCTGTGGCCTGAATATCAAACACGATGCGTTTTGTCGTGGCGCTTACGACTGTGGCGCAGATGTGCACAGTGAAACCCTCCGGGGTCGGGGCCAGGTGCCTGTTGTTGTGTGCTGTGCCCAGGGTCATGCAGGCAGGGTCGATAAGCCCCTCCAGAGCTTTCATTGCAGCCAGTTCTGCCAGCCACAAGAGAATGGGCGTAGCCAATACTGGCGTGTCATTTTTCCAATGCGAGGCCAGATCTGTTGGCAACACGGTATGCACAATGACACCGGATTTTCCGATCAGGTCAGGCATAGACCGACGCCTTTTTTAAAACGTCAGGAGCGCTGTAAACGACCTCATTCAATAATGACAACATTTCATCCAGGGCATCCGCGGGGGTATTGAGCGGGGCCGCAAATATCAATGCATCACCGTGTTCGGAGGCTGCGAATCCGCTACTGGGATAGAGGTTCAGCCCTTTTGAAAATGCATGGTTCACGAGCCTTTGTGCGATTGCCGACGTTTTCTCAAAGGTCTTCTTCCCGGTTTTCTCTTTGACAATTTCCATGCCCCAGAACATACCCTTGCCACGTATGTCGGCTATCAAGGGGGAGTTAGCCAAGTAGTTGCGCAAATGCGGCTCAATGATCAATTCGCGCTCTGCGGATAACGTCACTAACGCCTCGTTCTCAATGACATCCAGTACCGCGTTGGCCACTGCCGCACCAATGGGATGGTTTGAGTGGGTATGGCCATGGGAGAAAATGCCGGAGCCCGATTCAATGGCCTCTTTGATGGCGGGGCAAACGAGTACGCCGCAAATCGGGAAGTAACTTGCATTCAAGCCTTTGCCCACAATGCAGATATCGGCCTGGACGTTGCCATGTTCAATGGCCAGCCATTTACCCGTTCTACCCATTGCTGTGAGTACTTCATCGGCAATCAGCAGGATGTTGTGGCGGTTGCAGATTGCGCGAATTGCTTCGAGGTAGCCCGCAGGGGGGACAATGGCCGCACCGGAAGCACCAGTGATGGGCTCTATCAGCACCGCTGCAATATGGTCGCTGCCTACTTCGCCCAGTTGCGTTTGCAGAGCATGGGCGCAGGCGAGTTGGCAGGTGTCAGGCGTTTTGCCATAGGGGCATCGATAGCAATAAGGCGTTGGCAGTGTAGGACGCTCTGCCGGGCTGCAAACACCCCGGCGGCGAGGCCAGTGGCCGGAAAGAGACAGAGTCGCTTTTGTTGAGCCGTGATAACTGATAGTCCTGCTCAAAATATGCTTTTTTTGCCCCAGCCCTTTTTCATCCCAGTATTGAACTGCCATGCGACACGCGGTTTCCACGGCTTCTGAGCCGCTGTTGACCAAGAAAGCACCGCCATAGCCCAGTTTATCGCACAGGCGGGCGGCAAGTTGCTCTGCCTGGACGTTGAGAAACTGTGTGCGATAGGTCGCGCTCAGTTGCTGTGCCTGTACGAGCATTTTGTCGATGATATGGGGGTGGCCGTAACCAAGAGAGCAGGAGATGGCTCCTGAACAGGCATCAAGTATTCGTCTGCCGTCATCGGTATAAATCACACAGCCTTCGCCACGACTTGCCATCGGCAACACACGGCGCACATCAGGTTTTATCAGGTGCATGGCCTTAACCTGTTTTTATTATTGGGTCTATGGAGTATTCACGGCCGTGTCTCGCCGTAAAATGAGTTTTTCTTGTGGGATGATTGGAAGTAATCATCGCGCTTTTTGGCGTGAACACTGACGGGCTTTAATTGACGCTCCCCCCCCAACCCTCTAACCTTCGCGGCTTGTTTCAGGTGCTCGGCAACGTAACGTTGGTCGAGTGAAACAGGGAAGCCGGTGAGGGCGTGTTTGTCCTGCACAACCGCCATGATCCCGGCGCTGCCCCCGCAACGGTAAACGAGTCAATGCCACGCCAACTGCCACTGTGATTGCTCACGGGAAGGCGCGTGGACAAGGGCGCCCTGTACAGGGCCGTCCGCTTGTGAGCCCGGAGACCGGCCTGATCCATCCACCACTCTCGCGGCGGGCGATGCAGTGTGTTTTTTATGAATTCCCCCCCGCCTCCCGTTTGCATCATTGAGCCCCAACGGAGAGCTGCCATGAACGAATCCCCCGAACGCGACGAACGTCATCAGGCGCGCATGCTGCGCAAAAAAGCCGTCATGGATGAGCGCATTGCCAGCTCGCCCAATGAGTGCGGGCTACTGCTGGTGTTGACCGGCAATGGCAAAGGCAAGAGCAGTTCCGCTTTTGGCATGCTGGCACGGGCCATGGGCCACGGCATGCAGTGCGGCGTGGTGCAGTTCATCAAAGGTCGCAACAGCACCGGCGAGGAGATCTTCTTCCGCCGCTTCCCCGAGCAGGTGCGTTATCACGTGATGGGTGAAGGCTTTACCTGGGAAACCCAGGATCGCCAACGCGATATCGCGGCCGCCGAAGCCGCCTGGGAAGTATCCCGCGAGATGCTGCGTGACCCGTCCATCGGGCTGGTTGTACTGGATGAGCTGAACATCGCGCTCAAACACGGCTACCTCGACCTTGAGCAGGTGCTCGCCGACCTGCAAGCCCGTCCGCCAATGCAGCATGTGCTGGTCACCGGGCGTGGCGCCAAACCTGAACTGATAGACCTGGCCGATACCGTGACTGAAATGGGTGTGGTCAAACACGCATTCCAAGCCGGGATCAAAGCCCAGAAAGGCATCGAATTGTGAGTGTTCAAGCATGAGAGAGTCGCGTCATTGCCCCGCGGTGTTGATCGCCGCACCGGCCTCCGGTCAGGGCAAGACCACCGTTACCGCCGCCTTGGCCCGATTGCATCGCAATCAGGGGCGCAAGGTGCGGGTGTTTAAATGTGGACCGGATTTTCTGGACCCGATGATTCTGGAGCGCGCCAGCGGTGCGCCGGTTTATCAGGTGGATTTGTGGATGGTGGGCGCGGATGAAAGTCGCCGCCTGCTGTGGGAAGCCGCTGGTGAAGCGGACCTGATCCTGATCGAAGGCGTGATGGGTCTGTTCGACGGTACACCTTCCAGCGCCGACCTAGCGCGCCATTTTGGGGTACCGGTGCTGGGTGTGATTGATGGCACCGCAATGGCCCAGACCTTTGGTGCGCTGGCCCTGGGCCTGGCCCGCTATCAACCGGACCTCCCGTTTGCCGGGGTGCTGGCCAACCGGGTTGGCACAGTGCGTCATGCACAGTTGCTCGAAGGCAGCCTGACCGAAGGCCTGCGCTGGTACGGCGCGTTGTCTCGCGAGACCGGGATCGAGTTGCCGAGTCGACACTTGGGGCTGGTTCAGGCGAGTGAGCTGAACGACCTGGATGCGCGTCTCGACGCGGCAGCCAATGCCCTGGCCAGCACCTGTGAGGTAGCGCTGCCACCCGCCGTTGAATTTGCAGCGCCCGAGCCTGTGCTGGTCGAGCCATTGTTGGCCGGGGTTCGGATTGCCGTGGCCCGGGATGAAGCCTTTGCCTTCACCTATGGTGCGAGTCTGGATCTGCTGCGGGCGATGGGAGCCGAGCTGGTGTTTTTCTCGCCGATTCGCCATGTCCGCCTGCCAGAAGCTGACAGCCTTTATTTGCCGGGCGGTTATCCCGAGTTGCATCACCTTGAGCTGTCGCGCAATACACCGATGCTGGAGGCGATTCGCGCCCATCACGCAGCCGGTAAACCGTTGCTGGCCGAATGTGGCGGCATGCTTTATCTGCTCGACGCCTTGACCGATGTCGACGGTCAGCGTGCCGAGCTGGTGGGTTTGCTGACGGGGGAGGCGACGATGCAAAAGCGTCTGGCCGCGTTGGCATTGCAATCGGTGGACATGCCCGAGGGGCTGCTGCGTGGTCACACTTACCATCACTCGCTGACCAGCACTGAGCTTGAACCTGTTGCCCGTGGCCTGAGCCCCAATGGCGGGCGCGGTGCCGAAGCGGTGTATCGCGAAGGGCGGATGACCGCCTCTTACGTGCACTTCTACTTTCCGTCCAATCCTCAGGCGATTGCTGCGCTGTTTGCGCCGTGCGCTGTGACGGCGCCATGACCGATAACGCCTTTAGTCCTGAAGAACGCGCAGCGGTGTACCGCGCCATCGCCGAGCGCCGCGATATGCGGCACTTCAGCGGTGGCAGTGTGGCACCTGAACTGTTGTCGCGTTTGCTTGAGGCGGCGCATCAGGCCCCGAGTGTGGGGCTGATGCAGCCGTGGCGGTTTATCCGCATCACTGACCGGGAACTGCGAGGCAGGATTCAGGGCCTGGTCGAGGCCGAGCGGGTACGGACCGCCGAGGCGCTGGGCCAGCGCTCCGATGAATTCATGACGCTCAAGGTTGAAGGCATACAGGACTGTGCCGAGGTGCTGGTGGCGGCGTTGATGGATGACCGTGAAAAGCATATTTTTGGTCGACGTACCCTGCCGGAAATGGACATGGCGTCGTTGTCGTGTGCCATTCAAAACCTGTGGCTGGCAGCACGTGTAGAAGGCTTGGGCATGGGGTGGGTGTCGTTGTTCGAGCCTGAGGCGCTGGCGAGCTTGCTGGGGTTGCCCCCGGGAGCCAAACCTCTGGCAGTGTTGTGCCTGGGCCCGGTCGAGGCTTTTTATCCCGCGCCCATGCTGGTGCTGGAAGGGTGGGCGCAAGCACGCCCACTGAGTGAACTGGTGTATGAGAATTATTGGGGAGTGAGTCCATGAGTGTGGCGTTGTTGTGCGTCGCCGGAGTGGCGCTGGATGCGCTGTTTGGCGAGCCCAAGCGCTGGCATCCGCTGGTTGCGTTTGGCCGAATGGCCGAGCGTATCGAACAGCGGTTCAATTCCGGCGGACGTGGCTGGCGCAGTCATGGTGTGACGGCCTGGGTGCTGGCAGTGTTGCCGCTGACGATCCTTGCAACGGCGCTTTCATGGCTGCCGTATATCGGCTGGCTGGTGGAAATTCTGGCGCTGTATTGTGCGCTGGGCATGCGCAGTCTCGGTGAGCACGTGCAGCCGGTTGCCGAGGCATTGCGTGCCAACGATCTGGAAGAGGCACGGACCCGGGTCGGCTATCTGGTCAGTCGCCAAACCAGCGAGCTGGACCCCACTGAAGTTGCCCGTGCGGCCACTGAATCTGTGCTGGAAAACGGCAGTGATGCTGTCTTTGCCACTATTTTCTGGTTTGTCGTGGCGGGAGCGCCGGGCGTGGTGCTCTATCGTTTGAGCAATACGCTGGACGCGATGTGGGGCTATCGCAACGAACGCTTTGAGCGCTTTGGCTGGGCTGCTGCCCGTATCGACGATGTTCTTAACTATATTCCGGCAAGGCTGGTTGCGTTGACCTACGCCGTATTGGGTAAAACCCGACTGGCCTTGAAATGCTGGCGCAAGCAGGCACCTCAGTGGGACAGTCCCAACGCAGGCCCGGTCATGGCCGCAGGCGCAGGGGCCCTGGGTGTGGAACTGGGTGGGCCGGCGATTTATCACGGCGAACTGCATGAGCGTGCGCAATTGGGCGAAGGCGTTCCAGCGGATGCGGACTCGATTGGTCGTGGCTGGCAACTGGTGCAACGTGGCGTATGGCTGTGGCTATTGATTCTGTGTGCGTGGAGTGAATTCTATGCTTGAACACGGCGGGCGTTTACGCAAAGCGGCGTTGCACTACGGCATTGACGAGGCTGACTGGCTGGATTTGTCCACTGGCCTTGCGCCCTGGCCTTTTGATATCCCGCAGATACCCGAGCGTGTCTGGGCGCGTTTGCCTGAAACCGACGATGGCCTTGAGCAAGCTGCCTGCGCCTATTACGGCGCATTGAGTGTGTTGCCGGTCCCGGGCTCGCAGTGCGCAATCCAGTTGCTGCCGCGCCTGCGCCGCAGTGGCAAGGTCGGTGTGCTGTCGCCGTGTTACGCCGAGCATGCGCATGCCTGGAGGCAAAGCGGGCACATCGTGCGTGAAATCATGGAGCAGGAAGTCGATTTCTACCTCGACACCCTGGATGTGCTGGTGGTGGTCAACCCCAACAACCCTACCGGGGTTAGGCACACGCCAGAGCGTCTGCTTGAATGGCATGCGCGGCTTGTGCAACGCGGTGGCTGGCTGGTGGTGGACGAAGCCTTCATGGACAACACACCCGCGTTCGGCCTGGCCGGGCACACCCAGCGTACCGGGTTGATCGTGTTGCGTTCATTCGGCAAGTTTTTTGGTCTGGCCGGGGTGCGGCTGGGTTTTGTGCTGGCCGAGCAAAAATTGCTCAAGTTGCTGGCCGAGCAAGTCGGGCCCTGGGCGGTGAGCGGACCGACACGCATTGTCGGCCAGGCCTGCCTGCTGGACACCGAAGGCCATGCTCGCCAGCGCGAGCGCAGTGAACTGGCCAGCGGGCGGCTGGAGCGATTGCTGGGGCTGCATGATGTGCCGCCCCAGGGCGGCTGCGCGTTGTTCCAGTGGTTGATCACGCCCCACGCCGACCGCCTTTACGAATTCATGGCGCACCGCGGCATTTTGCTGCGCCTGTTTGCCCACAACAGCAGCGTGCGTTTTGGCCTGCCCGCCGATGAGGCTGACTGGCAGCGGCTCGAGCTGGCGCTGGCGGCGTACACCAAGGAAACCACATGAGTACGTTGATGGTGCAGGGCACCACTTCCGATGCCGGCAAAAGCACGCTGGTGACGGCCCTGTGTCGCTGGCTGACCCGCCAGGGTGTAGCGGTGGTGCCGTTCAAGCCACAGAACATGGCGCTCAACAGTGCGGTGACTGCCGAGGGTGGCGAGATTGGCCGCGCTCAGGCGGTGCAGGCCCAGGCCGCCGGATTGGCGCCGCACACGGACATGAATCCGGTGCTGCTCAAGCCCAATAGCGACACCGGTGCCCAAGTGATCATTCATGGTCGTGCCGTCACCAGCATGAATGCGGTGGCGTATCACGACTACAAGGCCATTGCCATGCAAGCGGTATTGGCCTCCCATCAGCGTTTGAGTGCCGCGTATCCGGTGGTGATGGTCGAGGGTGCGGGCTCGCCTGCCGAGATCAATCTGCGGGCCGGTGATATTGCCAACATGGGCTTTGCCGAAGCGGTTGACTGCCCGGTGGTGTTGATTGCCGATATCAATCGCGGCGGGGTGTTTGCCCATCTGGTCGGTACCCTGGAGTTGCTGTCCGAGACCGAGCAGGCACGGGTCAAGGGTTTCATCATCAACCGCTTTCGCGGTGATATCGCCTTGCTACAGCCTGGCCTCGACTGGCTGGAGCAGCGTACCGGCAAACCGGTGATCGGCGTGTTGCCCTATGTGATGGACCTGCATCTTGAGGCCGAGGACGGCATCGATCAGCGTCAGACCGACAAGGTCGAGCAAGTGCTCAAAGTGGTGGTGCCGGTACTGCCGCGTATCAGTAATCACACCGACTTCGACCCGCTGCGCCTGCATCCGCAAGTTGACCTGCAATTTGTGGGGCCGGGGCAACCGATTCCTCCTGCAGACTTGATCATCCTGCCGGGCTCCAAGAGCGTGCGCAGCGACCTGGCCTACTTGCGTGCCAATGGCTGGGAAGGGGCCATCAGCCGACATCTGCGTTACGGCGGAAAGCTGCTGGGGATTTGCGGCGGCTTGCAGATGCTCGGCGAGCAGGTTCACGACCCGCTGGGCCTTGAAGGCGCAGCGGGTTCCAGTGCCGGATTGGGCTTGCTGGCGTTTAGCACCGAGCTTGCAGCCGAGAAACAGCTGCGCAATGTGCGCGGGCATCTGGTCCTGGAAAACGCGCCAGTCAGCGGCTACGAAATCCACGCGGGCGTAACCACGGGGGCGGCTCTGGAGCAGCCTGTGGTGCACCTGGATGACGGGCGCTGTGATGGCGCGCAAAGTGCGGACGGGCAAATTCTCGGCACCTACCTGCATGGTGTGTTCGAGTCGCCTGCGGCTTGCAGCGCGTTGCTGCGTTGGGCCGGTTTGCAGGATGTGCAAGAAGTGGACTACCACGCTCTTCGCGAACGGGATATCGAGCGGCTGGCGGATCTGGTGGAAAACCATCTGGATACCGCCTGCCTGCGAGCGTTGTGCGGGATTTGAGATTCATGGCGTCAATGGCCGCTAGAGGTTTAACACCATGCTGCAACTGATTCTGGGCGGTGCCCGCTCGGGTAAAAGTCGTCTGGCTGAAAAGCTGGCGGCCGAGTCCGGCTGTGCCGTCACCTACATAGCCACCAGTCAGCCGCTGGACAGTGAGATGAACGAGCGCGTGCGCCATCATCGCGAACGCCGTCCAGAACATTGGGCGCTTATCGAAGAGCCGATTGAACTGGCCCGCGTGCTGCGTGAAAACGCTCGCGCCGATACTTGTCTGTTGGTGGACTGCCTGACCCTGTGGCTGACCAACCTGCTGATGCTTGAAGATCTGCAGCGCCTGAATACCGAGCGCGATGCGCTGCTGGAATGCCTGGCTGATTTGCCGGGCGAAATTGTGTTTGTCAGCAACGAAACCGGAATGGGTGTCGTGCCGCTGGGCGAATTGACTCGCCGCTATGTCGATGAAGCCGGTTGGTTGCATCAAGCCCTGGCCGAGCGCTGTCAGCGAGTCGTGCTGACAGTGGCGGGCCTGCCCCTGACGTTGAAAGGAACTGCACTATGAGCACCCCTTGGTGGCTGAACCCCTGCAAGCCCGTTGACCGTGACATGCAAGCGGCCGCGGCCGAGCGTCAGCAGCAACTGACCAAACCCGCAGGCTCCCTGGGCCAGCTTGAGGCCCTGGCGGTGCAACTGGCCGGTTTGCAAGGGCGGCTCAAACCCCGTGTCGATCAGTTGTGGATCGGGATTTTTGCAGGTGATCACGGTGTGGTCGCCGAAGGTGTGTCGGCCTATCCGCAAGCGGTCACCGGGCAAATGCTGCACAACTTTGTCAGTGGGGGGGCGGCAATCAGCGTGTTGGCCCGCCAATTGGGCGCGCAGCTGGATGTGGTGGACCTGGGCACGGTGACGCCGATGCTGGATCTGGCGGGGGTACGGCACTTGCAGTTGGGTGCGGGTACAGCCAATTTTGCGACGGGCCCTGCGATGTCCGACGCTCAGGGTCTGAAAGCCCTGCAGGCCGGGCGCGACAGCGTGTTGCGGGCGCAGGCGGCGGGCAGCGAGGTGTTTATCGGCGGTGAAATGGGCATTGGCAACACGGCGTCTGCCAGTGCCGTGGCCAGTGCGCTGCTGGATTGCCTTGCCTCGCAATTGACCGGGCCAGGCACTGGTCTGGATGCAGCCGGTGTCAGCCACAAGGCGGGGGTGATTGACCGTGCACTGGCGTTGCATGCCGGTCACCTCGACGATCCATTGCAGACACTGTTTCGCCTGGGTGGCTTTGAAATTGCCGCCTTGGTCGGCGCCTATGTGGCCTGCGCACAGGAAGGCGTGGTGGCGGTGGTGGATGGCTTTATCTGCACGGTGGCGGCCATGGTCGCGGTGCGTATGAATCCTGACTGCCGCGCGTGGCTGATCTTCAGTCATCGCGGAGCTGAGCAGGGTCATCGCCATGTGTTGGAAAGCTTGCAGGCCGAGCCGTTGCTGGACCTGGGCCTGCGTCTGGGCGAGGGCAGCGGTGCTGCGTTGGCGGTGCCGTTGATGCGTCTGGCGTGTGATCTGCACGGGCAGATGGCGACCTTTGCCGAAGCCGCCGTGGCAGATCGTCCGGCATGACCGTGCAGCTCGATTTGCTGCGTCACGGCGAGACTGAGCTGGGTGGCGGTTTGCGCGGCAGCATCGACGATGCCTTGACGGCGCTGGGCTGGGCGCAAATGCGTGATGCCGTGAAAGGCCAGGGGCCGTGGGATCGCATCGTCAGCTCACCGTTGCAACGTTGCGCATTGTTTGCCCGAGAACTGAGTGAGCAGCTCGATCTTCCGGTGTCTATGGACAAGGATCTGCAGGAACTTCATTTTGGTGCGTGGGAAGGGCAGAGCGCGGCAGCGCTGATGGAGGTTGATGAGCAGGCCTTGGGCTTGTTCTGGGCCGACCCCTACGCCTTTACCCCTCCCGACGGTGAGCCAGTGCTTGAGTTCTCGGCGCGGGTGCTGTCAGCCGTCAGCCGTTTGCAGCAGGACTTCGCAGGGCAGCGGGTGCTGGTGGTATGCCATGGCGGGGTGATGAAACTGCTGCTGGCTCAGGCCCGTGGCTTGCCTCGCGAGCAGTTGCTGCAAGTGCCGGTGATCCACGGCGCACTGTTCGGGCTGCAGGTCGACGCCGATGGGCAGCTCACCGAGGCCAACAGGTGATGCTGCCTTTCTGGATTGCATTGCAGTTTTTAAGCAGCTTGCCGATTCGATTGCCGGGTATGCCGCAGCCTCAGGAACTGGGGCGTTCCCTGCTGTTTTATCCGCTGGTGGGTTTGCTGTTTGGCGGGCTGTTGTGGGGCCTGAGTGCGCTGCTGGCCGGTGCACCGCTGATGTTGCACGCGGCGTTGCTGCTGACGGTATGGGTGTTGCTCAGTGGCGGGCTGCATCTGGATGGCCTGGCTGACAGTGCAGATGCCTGGCTGGGGGGCTTTGGCGACCGCGAGCGCACCCTGACCATCATGAAAGACCCCCGCAGCGGACCGATCGCGGTGGTGACGCTGGTATTGGTGCTGTTGCTCAAGTTCTGCGCGCTGCTCGCACTGATTGAGCAGCAAAACAGCGCGGTGCTTCTGGTCGCGCCGTTGATCGGGCGCAGCGCTTTGCTGGCCGTATTCCTGACGACCCCGTACGTACGGGCCGGTGGATTGGGTCAGGCGCTGGCCGATCATTTGCCACGCAGGGCGGGATGGTGGGTGTTGGGGCTCAGTGCCCTGGGGTGTGTGGTGTTGGCCGGGTATGCCGGGTTATGGGCCCTGGTGCTGGCAACAGCGGGGTTTGTATGGCTGCGCCGGGTGGTGATGCGCCGTCTGGGGGGCACTACGGGCGATACCGCCGGTGCGCTGCTGGAGTTGCTGGAAGTGCTGGTGCTGGTGGGGCTGGCGTTGATCGTTGCTTGACCAGTTGCCAGTTTCACCAAGGTTGATCGCTCCGAGATAAATCTTGATTCTGTTTTATTGCGGGTATATACATACAAAATGTTACCAACTCAGTGTTTATGCACCAATCTGCGACGTGCTGCGCGTGGCGTGAGCAGGCATTACGACGGCGCTCTCGACGGCTTCGGGATCAACGTCGCCCAGTATTCTTTGCTGTGTAATCTCAAGCGGCTCGATCAACCCAGCATTTCCAGCCTGGCAGAAGCCATGGGGCTGGATCGCAGTACGTTGGGGCGTAACGTGCGGGTGCTTGAGGGCGCGGGTCTGTTGAAACTGATGGAGGGGGCTGATCAGCGTAATCGTCTGGTCTGTCTGACTCCGGCAGGGGACGAGTGTCTGAAGGCTGCCTTGCCTGCCTGGGAGGACGCTCAGCAGCGCTTGATGGATCGTTTGGGTGAAGCCAAGCGCGCACAACTGTTACAGCTATTGGATGAGTTGGCAGGCACTGACTAGAGTTCAGTCGCTCGATTATAAATGGGTATATACCCGCTCCCGGAGAACAACAATGACATCGGTGTGGCGCAACAGTGGATGGGTCCTTCTTGGCAGTGCGCTTATCCTGGCCCTGTCTTTGGGCGTAAGGCATGGGTTCGGGCTGTTTCTGCCTCCCATGAGCGCGCAATTTGGCTGGGGGCGTGAGGTGTTTGCCTTTGCCATTGCCTTGCAGAACCTGATCTGGGGCCTGGCTCAGCCTTTTACCGGGGCACTGGCAGACCGCTTTGGCGCGGCCAGGGTGGTGATCGTCGGGGGTGTGTTGTATGCGGTGGGGCTGCTGCTGATGGGGCTGTCGGATTCGCCGCTGTCACTGTCGTTGAGCGCGGGGCTGCTGATCGGGATCGGTCTGTCCGGTACTTCGTTCTCGGTAATCCTGGGTGTCGTCGGGCGCGCCTTGCCCGCAGAAAAACGCAGCATGGGCATGGGGATTGCCAGTGCGGCGGGGTCTTTTGGTCAGTTCGCGATGTTGCCAGGCACTTTGGGGCTGATTGGCTGGCTCGGCTGGTCGACCGCGCTGTTGGTCTTGGGTGTGCTGGTGGCGCTGATTGTGCCGTTGGTCAGCATGCTCAAGGATCGGCCGCTACCCAATCTGGGTGGGGAGCAAACTCTCAAGGACGCATTGCGTGAGGCGTGTTCGCACTCGGGCTTCTGGCTATTGGCGTTCGGGTTTTTTGTCTGCGGCTTTCAGGTGGTCTTCATTGGCATCCACTTGCCGGCATATCTGGTGGATCAGCATCTCCCCGCGACAGTGGGTACGACGGTGCTGGCGCTGATTGGCCTGTTCAATATTTTTGGTACCTACACCGCCGGTTGGCTCGGCGGGCGCATGTCCAAGCCCCGTTTGTTGACGGCTTTGTACCTGGCCCGGGCGGTAGTGATCGGGTTGTTCCTGTGGGCGCCAGTGACGCAGTTCAGTGCGTATCTGTTTGGCATGGTCATGGGCTTTTTGTGGCTGTCGACCGTGCCGCTGACCAATGGCACGGTGGCAACCATGTTTGGTGTGCGTAACTTGTCGATGCTGGGCGGGATCGTATTTCTGTTCCATCAGCTCGGAGCATTCCTGGGCGGCTGGATGGGAGGTGTGGTCTATGATCAGACAGGTAGTTACGATCTGATCTGGCAGGTCTCGATCTTGTTAAGTATGTTGGCGGCGGCGTTGAACTGGCCGGTGCGCGAGCGCCCGGTGGCCCGTTTGCAGGCGCAGGGGAGTATGGGGTGAATTCGACCTGGATATGGCTCGGCGCAGCCAGTACTGGAGTGTTGTTGCTGGCCCTGATCTGGTGGGGCTGGCATCAAGGCGGATTGGCGTTAATGCAGTTGGGCATGGGCGCTTGCTAGTGTGGTCTCGGGTGAGTAAGTTCTGAGCCTCCCTCTTTTTCAAGGACACCGATGATGCTTAAGCGCTGGATTGCGATGCCTGTACTGCTGTTAGCCTGCGCCGGTACGGTTTGGGCGGCGGACTGTCCACCCTTGCTGGAAGGCACGCTGCCTAAATTGCGGGCCAAGGAATCGATTGATCTGTGCCAGCGCTTTGCCGGTAAACCACTGTTGATCGTCAATACGGCGAGCTTTTGCGGCTTTGCGCCACAGTTCAAGGGGCTTGAGGCGCTGAACCAGCGCTACAAGGGCCAGGGGCTGGAGTTGATTGGTGTGCCGTCGGATGACTTCAAGCAGGAATCCAAAGATGGCGAAGAGACGGCCAAGGTGTGTTACGTCAATTACGGTGTGACTTTCACCATGATCGATCCGCAGCATGTGCGTGGGCCTGATGCGACGCACTTGTTCAAGGTGCTGGCAGAACAGAGCAGCGCGCCAAAATGGAACTTCTATAAATACGTGGTTGATCGTCAGGGCAATGTGATTGCCAGCTTCTCCAGCCTGACCAAGCCCGATAGCCCTGAATTGATAGAGGCGATCGATAAGGCGATTGCTTCAAAGCCCTGAAACGCACCCATTAAAAATCCCCGCCTCGGTAACGAGAGCGGGGATTTTTTTGATTCAGCGGGCGAGGCGGTTGGCCTCGCAGTGAATCAGAACTTGTAGGTTGCGCCTACTGCAAAGCCGTTTGCGCTGTTTTCATATTTGGAGCTGTAGTAGCTACCGATCTGAGGTTTGGCATCATCCACCTTGACCGACTCTTCCTTGAGGTAGGAGTAAGCCACGTCAATGCTCAGGTTGTCATTGACGGCATAGCCGGCGCCCAGGCTGAAAATCGTACGGTCGCCGGTAGGGATACGAGGCGAGCGATTTTCATTGTTGGTAGGCGACTGATCCCAGGTCAGGCCAGTACGCAGTACCCACTGCTTGTTCAGCTGGTACGAGGTACCGATGGCGTATGCCCAAGTATCGTGCCAGTTTTGCTCTTCTTTAATCGTGGAGAAAAGAGCTGGGGCTGCACCACCACCGGCTGCAGCAGTAACGCCCTCGTTCTGGACGGTGATGTCTTTCAGGCGGCTCCAGCGAGTCCATGTACTACCTGCATAGACCTTCCACGCATCATTGATCTCTTGAGTAACCGACAGATCCCAGGATTCAGGGGTGTCGATTTTCAGTGTGGCGTCATAGCGGTTGCTTTTCAGGCGGGCGGCAGTGAACGGGTCGCTGCTGGCTGTGACGTTAGTGTGGCCTTCGAGTTTGTATTTGACCTTGGAATGATAAGTCAAACCAACGCGCGTGGTATCAGTGGCTTGTACCAGGATGCCGGCGTTGAAACCTAGCGCGGTATCGTCACCCTTGATTTTTACATTGCTGTCGCCTGCCCCGGCCAGTGGGTTGGGGGTCAGTCTGACTTCGGACTCAAGCGTACCGGCGATGCGGTTGATGGTCGGACCGAAACCAATCGACACGCGATCATTGAAGGCATAGCTCACGGTTGGTTGCAGGGTAACAACCTTAACTTCGCTTTTGCTGCCAAAGCCGCGGCCCTGGAAGCTGCTTTCATAGTCTGTTACGAGACCGAAAGGTGCATAAACACCGAAGCCTACAGCCCACTCGTCGTTGAGCTTGTTAGTGTAAAAGCCCATAGGCACCGCAGTGAACGGAACCATGTCGCCTTTATTGGTGCCGGAGATACTGCCTCGGGCATCCTTGATGTCGGTCGAAGCGTCGATCACGGCGATACCGCCAGTCACTTGCTGGCCGCTCAGGCGGGACATACCGGCAGGGTTACCAAAAACGGTACTTGCATCGTCGGCAGAAGATGAACGACCTGCGAAACCGGTCCCCATACCGCTTACGCTTTGTTCGTTAAGTGCGAAGCCACTAGCGAAAATCTGGCTGGAAGCCAAAGTGACAGCGAGGCCAAGTGTGGTCTTGAGCATTACTTTTTTCATTATTAGAACTCCTTATGATCACCGGACGAAAACTACCAACATTTTTGTGGAAGCGCTATAGGCTAAATCGCAGAAGATAGCGATGTTTTGTAGGACAATCCGACCGGTTTCAGGCTTTTTGCAGATTATTGCAAGTGATGGAAATCTCAAGCCACTTGGTTGAGAGGTGTAACGCAGGTGCGCCAAGCATGGGCGAAATCTCGCAAACGTCCATGTGGCTCAAAGGCTTGGCGCCAAATTCTTGCCATGCCCAGCAGGTCATCTGCTGAGGGGATGGCTATTTTTTGCTGTTCGATCAGCAGCCAGGCAATGGCTGTGGCGTACCGCAAATTAACCGTGAGCTCCAGGTGAGGGCTGCACAGGAACGCATGCTGACTGGCCAGTCCACGTACCAGGCTCGCCAGGTCCGGGTCGTGGGCCAGGTACTGATCCCACAGGGCGGTATGGCGAGGTTCGCGTATGCAGTAGAGCCCGTGACCATGACGATCATGCAGGGCCGAGCCTAAATTTGACTGGCTCGCTGCAATACCCAGCAACAAAGCTTCTGCATCCGGGTTGTCCTGCCCCAGATACAGAAGCGTTGGTCGAATTACGTAACGGCTCAACTCCCTGGCGGCGATACCCATAAAGTCCTCGAGGCCCGAAATGACCAGCGATACCCCATGGCTTGGCAGCTGTGAATCGAAAGGGTTCGCTGGAAGCGGAACGTACCGCTCAAGTTGAAGTGTAGTGTCATATCTTTGCTGTAACGGCCTGTTTTTAAAACATTTAAAGCTTCGGGCCGTTGGCTATATATCCGCAAGGACTTAAGCGATGCCGAATGTTTCTTAAATAGGAGGCAACAAAAAGCCCTGCGGATCAGGCAGGGCTTGTTGTGTAACGCTCAAGCTTTCAGGCGATAAGGGCCTGACGAGTACGCTCGATCACAGCTTGCAGGGGTTCTGCGCTGGAGTATTGGTCAGGGTACAGGCGCTCGCTGTGACGCGCGATGCCGTGTTCGTTGACCAGGGTGAAGCTGAAGCATCCTTTGCGAGCGGCCATAATCAGGCAGTTCATTGGAGCAAAGGCGTTGGTTAGGGTGCGAATGGCATCCTGAGTATGGATTTGAGTAGACATAGTTATTAGGTGTTCCTACAAATGACACGGATTCAGATCCGTGCTGCGTTAAAACGTTCCAGTGACGTCGAGCCATTCTTTGGCTGGACGAAGAACCTGACTGGAACAAAGCCGCCAGTTGGAGCGCATTAATTATGTGGCGCTTGGGCTGGCAGGTAGGTACTTAGGAGGGCAGGCAATCACAACTGGAGCTAAGGTTCCGTGCTCCAGGTGAAGATCCTGATCAATTTGCAGGTTGGTTCGGTCAGAGTAAAAGAACTTCGCGATACCCTGTGCGTTTGTGCAAAGGCCGTATCGTCGCAAGTTTTACCTGGAAACCATCTAGGGGGTCGGTCCCGTTTTGTCAGCGCTGCTTTGCTTTACGCAAGGTGGCTGGGAGGATTTGTTCGGCCCGAATTGACTTTCAGCTTGGTACTAACGCTGCGGATACTAACGGCTTGAAATGTTAAACGCAAGTGTGCTAGAAAAAATACTTTCTGTAGCCTTGGTTCAAGATGGGATAAATCATCTGGCCGCAGCGTGATCAGGTAGCGTTTTTGTTTGGTAATAGTACATTTTTGGGAGTTTTCCTGGGGGCGTAAAGCTTGGATTGTTGCCCAAATATCTGCACAACATCGCTCTGTCGCGGTGCGCTGGCCGACAGGTTGTGCTCTTTAAAGGCCCGAATTCCTGCTCTGAATGTGAACTTGTGCACATTTGCAGTGCTGCGGGCAAAATCAGCGCAGATACCCGTGTGTTCGTCCTCCTAGCCTGTCTGGTAAATTTAAGTCAATGAAAAACATCGTTTTTTTTAATTGGTGAAAAAATCGACAGTTTGACCCGAGGCCCCGTAGGGTGGGCCTTTGCGGGGGTTAAACTTGGGTTGTCCACTGACTTATCCACAGGATCTGTGGATTGTCCCGAGCGCTTGCTCTAGATCAAGGGTGTAGACTTTTTTCGACTTTACCCAAAGAAAAAAAGGAGTAGAGTGGCGCGCCTTCTGTTCTGCCCACAGTGTCGTATGAAGTTCCGCACAGCTACTTCCTCTGTTACTCGCTCAAATACCTCCAATGATGCCCCCAAGCGCTTTTCTTTGCGGGTGGCTATCTGGTTGCTGGATAACCCGCGTCTGGGTGCCAACCCCAGCATCCAGCACGTTGCCGGACATTTGCTCAAACAGCCCGCGCGCCAGGGTGTCGTGCTGGCCCAGAGCCGATTGGGGCAATTGATGTGCCGTGAATGCGGCAGCGCCCGTGATCAGCGTATCGGCCATGAACTCTTGCGTCAGGCCGCCCGTGCTGGTGATCGTCTGGCACAGCAGGAACTGAACAAGACCGAAGACTGAACTGTCTTCGGTGCCGTCTGTTGAGTACCCTTGATCTTTTACCTCGCGTGGAGGGGTTATGGCCCTGGATCTGAGCAGTCTGTTGCTTGGCTTGGCAGTAGCAGGTGTGCCATTGCTGGCGCTTGTCTGGCAGTTGCAACGCCGTGCCAGCGGTCATCATGCTGAGCTTGCGTTGATCGGTGAGCGCTTGAGTACGGCTCAGTTGGCCCAGGAAGGCCTGAGTGCCCAACTGGATGCCTGTCGCGATGAGGTCAGTGATCTTGGGCATGCCAATGCAGCCAAGCAGGCAGAGCTGGCCGCGCTGCGTCGAGAGGTCGAGTTGTTGCAGGTTGAGCGCGATAACGGGCGCGATGCAGCCCACGCCTGGAACCTGGAGCGCAATCAAAAAGAAGTCGAGCTGCGTCGCCTGGATGCCCATGCGTCTGCGCTGGCTGCCGAGTTGCGCGAGCAGCAAGACAGCCATCAGCAGCGACTCAATGACCTGCAGGGTTCACGTGATGAGCTGCGGGCTCAATTTGCCGAGCTGGCGGGCAAGATCTTCGATGAGCGCGAGCAGCGTTTTGCGGAGACGAGTAATGAACGCCTTGGACAACTGCTCGATCCGCTGAAAGAGCGCATCCAGTCGTTTGAAAAGCGCGTTGAAGAGAGTTATCAGCAGGAGTCGCGAGAGCGTTTCTCCCTCGGCAAAGAGCTGGAGCGCTTGCAGCAACTGAATCTGCGATTGAGTGATGAGGCGACCAACCTGACTCGCGCCCTGAAAGGCCAGAAAACCCAGGGCAACTGGGGTGAGTTGATTCTGGAGCGGGTGCTGGAGCACGCAGGGCTTGAGAAAGGCCGTGAATATCAGACCCAGGTGAGCCTCAAGGGCCCCGACGGCGAGCGTTTCCAACCAGATGTGCTGATCATGTTGCCGGGTGACAAGCAGGTTGTAGTCGATTCCAAGGTTAGCCTGACGGCGTATCAACAATATGTAGCCGCAGATGACGACGTGATTGGGCAGGCGGCACTCAAGCAGCACGTGCTGTCGCTGCGCAATCATGTAAAGGGCCTGGCCGGCAAAGACTACAAGCGTCTGGAAGGGCTCCACAGTCTGGATTTCGTCTTGTTGTTCGTACCGATCGAGGCGGCATTTTCGGCGGCGTTGCAAGCCGAGCCGAACCTGTTCCAGGAAGCTTTTGATCGTCATATCGTGATCGTCAGCCCCACCACGCTGCTTGCCACCTTGCGAGTGATCGACAGCCTCTGGAAGCAGGAGCGTCAAGGCCAGAATGCCCGTGAAATTGCCGAGCGCGCCGGTTGGCTGTACGACAAATTCGTATTGTTTATTCAGGATCTGGATGAGGTAGGCAATCGCCTTCAGCAGTTGGACAAAGCCTACAGTTCAGCACGAAACAAGCTGACTGAAGGGCGAGGCAATCTGGTCAGCCGCAGTGAGCAGCTCAGGTTGCTGGGCGCTCGGGCCAGTAAAAGCTTGCCTGCCGACTTGCTGGAGCGAGCCATGACCGACGCTGATGGCGTGGCGCATCCTGCGGAGTAAGGCAAGCGCCCTTTCTGTCAAAGCGGCACATGCCTGCTCAGCAATGCTCTCAGAACCGCAGGCTTTACCGGCTTGGGCAGGTATTCAAGGCCTGCGGCATGCACCTCGGCAATCATCTCAGGGCGGCCATCGGCACTGATCACCACGCCGGGCACTGGTTCGCCCAATTGTGCCCGCAGCCAGCCCATCAGTTCTGTACCGACCTCGCCGTCATCCAGGTGGTAGTCAACCAATACCAGTTGCGGGCGCACGCCCTCGTTAAGCAGTGCCGCGCACTCTTCGCGGTTGCGTGCGGTCCAGACACGGCAGCCCCATCGAGTAAGCAGGCTCTGCATGCCGATCAGGATGCTGTCTTCATTATCGATACACAGCACCTGGGCGCCTGTCAGAGGTTGGCCATTCTGCTCGACGACGACGGGCTGCGGTGAGGCCTGGCTCTTTGCCATCGGCACGCGGACGCTGAACACGCTGCCAAAACCGGGCCATGAGCGCACTTGCAGGGTGTGGCCGAGCACCTGGCACAAGCCGTCGGCAATCGCCAGGCCCAGGCCCAGGCCTTTTTCGGCACGGGTCTGGTGGCTGTCGAGGCGTTTGAACTCTTCAAAAATGACCTGCAGTTTGTCTGCCGGGATGCCCGGTCCTCGGTCCCACACCTCAAGGCACAGTTCGCCGCCGCGTCGCCGTACTCCCAGCAACACAGGGCCTTTGGCGTAGCGAAAGGCGTTTGTCAGGAAGTTCTGCAAGATGCGGCGCAGTAACTTGATGTCGCTGTTGATCCGTACACGGCTGCCGCGAACTCTGAAGTTCAAGCCCTGTTCCTGTGCCTGGGCGGTGAACTCATTGCCCAGGGTTTCAAACAGATCGTTAATGGCGAAAGGCTTGATGTCGGGGGTGATCTTGCCGTTTTCCAGGCGCGAAATGTCCAGCAGGTCGCTGATCAGGTCTTCTGCGGAGCGCAATGAACTGTCCAGATGCTGCACCAGCTTCTGGGCATCCGCGCTCAAGCCATCTTCCTGATGAGAGAGGGCGGCCGAGAACAGTCGTGCGGCGTTCATCGGCTGCATCAGGTCATGGCTGACGGCAGCCAGGAACCGGGTTTTGGACTGGCTGGCAGTTTCGGCCACGCCTTTGGCTTCGGTCAGCGCCTGATTCAACTGCGACAGTTCAAATGTTCGCTCGGCCACCCTTTGCTCCAGGCCCTCATTGGCCTCGGTCAAGGCCTGTTCGGCTTCGCGGAACGCGGTGATGTCGGTAAAACTCATCACGAAACCGCCGCCCGGCATGGGGTTGCCGATCAGTTCAATCACACGGCCATTGGGAAACAGGCGTTCAGACGTGTGCGCCCGACCCTGACGCATCCAGTGCAGGCGACGGGCCACATGAACTTCAGCTTCGCCGGGGCCGCACAGGCCCCGTTCTGCATTGTGACGAATGATGTCTGCAATCGGGCGGCCTACGCTGATTAACCCGTCGGGGTAGTCGAACAGCTCAAGATAGCGGCGATTCCAGGCCACCAGTTTGAGTGACTGGTCGACTACGCTGATGCCCTGAGTAATGTTTTCAATCGCGCCCTGAAGCAGCGCGCGGTTGAACTGCAGCACTTCCGAAGCTTCATCGGCAATGCGTACCACGTCCTCCAGTTGCATTTCCCGGCCTTCAATGGCCGCTTTTACGACCGCGCGAGTAGATGACGCGCCAAGTACCCCGGCCAGAAGCCGTTCTGTGTGGGCGATCCACTCGCCGTTGGCGTTCTGGTTGGGGTTGAAGCCCTTGCCCTGACGGTACGCGAAGCGAATAAAGCTCTGGTGGGCGCGTTCTTCGCCGACAAAACGTGCCGCGAGGGCGAGCAGGTCGTTGACCTGTACCGAGAGCATGGAGCGGCCACTGGGGTGGCTGCTCAACTCCTGGCCGATAAAACGCCCGGCCTGCCAGTGCTCTGACACCCGGGTGCGCGACAGCACCGAGACCCAGGCGAACAGGGTGAAGTTGCCGGCCAACGACAGCACCACGCCTTGGGTCAGCGGGGTGATGGACAGGCCCAGCGGGTTGCTGTGCAGCCACGCCAGCCCCGGGAAGTGGCTCAGATGCCAGCCAAAGCTGTGGGCGATGATCGGCAGTACCAGGGTGTAAAACCAGATAAAGGTGCCTGTGGCCAGTCCGGCAAAAACCCCCCGGCGGTTGGCTTGCTTCCAGTACAGGGCGCCGAGCATGGCCGGGGCCAGTTGAGTGACGGCAGCGAAAGCGATCTGGCCAATGGTGGCAAGGCTGGCGGTCGAACCCAGCAAGCGGTAGCTGACATAGGCCAGCAGTAAAATCACCACAATCGATACGCGCCGGACCGAGAGCATCCAGTGGCGGAACACTTCGAACGGGCGCTCGGCGTTTTTGTGTCGCAGTAGCCACGGCAGGAGCATGTCGTTGGAGACCATGGTCGACAGCGCGACACTGGCAACGATCACCATGCCGGTAGCAGCCGATGCCCCCCCAATAAATGCCAGCAATGCCAGTGCCGGGTGAGCCTGGGCCAGCGGCAGGCTGATCACGAACGAGTCGGGCAATACTGAGCTGGGCAGCAACATTTGCCCGGACAGGGCAATCGGCACCACAAACAGGCCCGCGAGAATCAGGTAGGCCGGAAACACCCATTTGGCCAGTTGCAGGTCTTGGGGCTCGATGTTTTCAACCACCGTGACGTGGAACTGTCGGGGCAGGCAAATGATCGCCATCATGGCCACGCCGGTCTGGACCACCATCGAAGGCCAATTGATGGTTTCCTTCCAGTACTGCTCAAGTCGCGGCGCTAGCATGGCCTGGTTGAACAGGTCGTCGAAACCGTCATACAGGCCATAAGTCACAAAGGCGCCTACCGCGAGAAAGGCGAACAGTTTGACCAGCGACTCAAAGGCAATGGCCAGCACCATGCCCCGGTGGTGTTCTGTGGCGTCGAGGTTGCGCGTGCCAAACAAGATAGTGAACAGCGCCAGCACCAGCGTCACGATCAGTGCCGTGTCCTCGACCCGGGAGCCGGTGGCGTCGGCGCCAGCCCCGATCAGCAGGTTAACCCCGAGCACAATACCTTTGAGTTGCAGGGCGATATAAGGCAGCACTCCCACCAGGCAGATCAGTGCCACCACAATCGCCAGCGACTGGGATTTGCCGTAGCGGGCGGCGATAAAGTCGGCAATGGAAGTGATGTTCTCCTGCTTGCTGATCATCACCATCTTTTGCAGTACCCAGGGCGCGCATACCAGTAGCAGCACAGGTCCCAGGTAAATCGGCAAGAACGCCCAGAGCTGCTCGGCAGCCTGACCAACGGCGCCGAAGAAGGTCCAACTGGTGCAGTACACGGCCAGCGACAGGCTATACACCCACGCGCGAACCCGCGGCGGCAGCGGTTTGCTGCGCCGGTCACCATAAAAGGCAATGGCGAACATGATGGCCATATAGGCGAGGGCGACGGCGGCGATAAGCCCGCTGGACAACGACATGAACACTCCTGAACGTGTAAGACCCGAGCAATCCGGCTGCGGGAAGCTAGTCTCGCATGATGTTCGGAGCGCGTCAGTGTCGACCATGGTCTGAGCGTGGTCAGGTGTCGCAGAGGTTGAGATGGTGCAGAAAAGCTATATATAGGAAAAACAGATAACAGTTAGAGAGATTACCCGTTATATAGATATTCGATTTGGTTCTACTCTAGTCCTACCTCACTTGAGGAACAGGAGGAACCCATGACTTGCCCTAACAAAGCCAATGCCGGTTTTCGGCCATTCAGCCACTTGCAGCACCCTCGCGAAGTGATCCGCCAGTTCACTCCGAACTGGTTTGCCGCGACCATGGGTACGGGGGTGTTGGCGTTGGCCCTGGCCCAGTTGCCGGTTCATATCCCTGGCCTGCGTGCCTTTGCCGAGGGGCTATGGCTGTTCAATATCGGTTTGTTCATCCTGTTCAGCGTGCTGTATGGCGCGCGCTGGATGCTTTACTTCGACGAGGCGCGACGTATTTTCGGGCACTCCACGGTGTCGATGTTCTTCGGCACCATCCCTATGGGCCTGGCGACCATCATTAACGGCTTTCTGGTGTTCGGCGTGCCGCGCTGGGGCAGCGAGATGGTGCAGGTGGCCGAGGTGCTGTGGTGGATTGATGTGGCCATGGCGCTGGGCTGCGGCGTGCTGATCCCTTATCTGATGTTTACCCGCCAGGATCACAGCATCGACCAGATGACCGCTGTCTGGCTGTTGCCGGTAGTCGCAGCAGAGGTCGCGGCGGCCAGTGGCGGGCTGTTGGCGCCCTATCTTACGGATACCGCCGCGCAGTTCCATGTGCTGATTACCAGCTATGTGCTGTGGGCATTTTCGGTACCAGTAGCGTTCAGTATTTTGACCATTTTGATCCTGCGCATGGCGCTGCATAAGTTGCCCCACGAGAGCATGGCGGCTTCCAGCTGGCTGGCCTTGGGGCCCATTGGCACGGGCGCCCTGGGCCTGTTGCTGCTGGGGGCCGATGCTCCGGCGATTTTTGCCGCCCATGGCCTGGCGCGGATCGGTGAAATTGCGGAAGGTCTGGGGCTGATCTCCGGGGTTATTTTGTGGGGCGTTGGCTTGTGGTGGATCGTTATCGCGGCGCTGATCACGATTCGTTACTTCCGCTCGGGTATCCCGTTCAATCTGGGGTGGTGGGGCTTTACCTTCCCGCTGGGCGTGTACTCGCTGGCCACCTTGCGCCTGGGCAGCATGTTGCAGCTGACCTTCTTTGATGTGGCCGGTTGTGTGCTGGTGGTGGCGCTGGCGCTGATGTGGCTGCTGGTAGGGACTCGCACGGTGCAAGGCGCTTATCGTGGTGAGCTATTTGTGTCGCCGTGTATTGCAGGCTTGAAGAAGTGAGACTTGTGCTCGGGTTCTGTGGGGAAACGCTGAAAAAGGTGTAGCCGCAAACAGAACCCGAGCAAGGTTGTGTCCTGAGTGTTACAACGGCCCTCCAAAGAGAAAGCCTATCAGCGCAACGTGAGTACATGGACGATGAGCCACCCCTCGCAATTCAGTTTGCTAAGCAAGCGCCGCTTCCTGCCTTTCTTCGTGACCCAGTCCCTGGGCGCTCTCAATGACAACCTGTTCAAGCAATCCCTGATTCTGGCCATCCTTTATAAGTTGAACATCGAGGGTGATCGGGGAATTTGGGTCAACCTCTGTGCGCTGCTCTTCATCGTGCCGTTTTTTCTGTTCTCGGCGTTGGCTGGCCAGTTCGGTGAAAAATACCCCAAGGACCGCCTGATTCGTCTGATCAAGTTGGGTGAGATTGCGATCATGATCGTCGCGGCCATAGGGTTTGCCTTCGATCATCTGGTCCTGATGCTGATTGCCCTGTTTGCGATGGGCACACATTCGGCACTGTTCGGGCCGGTGAAGTATTCGATCCTGCCGCAAACCCTGCGTGAAGAAGAGTTGGTCGGGGGGAATGGCCTGGTCGAGATGGGCACTTTTCTGTCGATTCTGGCGGGGACCATAGGGGCCGGGATCATGCTGTCGTCGAGCAATTACACTGTGGTTGTTTCAGGGGTGATCATTGCCGTGGCGGTGCTGGGCTATGTGGCCAGCCGTGGTATTCCGGCCGTGCCGGCGGATACACCACAACTGCGGCTGAACTGGAATATCTTCAGCGAATCATGGGCGACGTTGCGCATGGGGCTAAATCAGACCCCAGCCGTGTCGCGTTCTGTAGTGGGGAACTCGTGGTTCTGGTTTGTCGGTGCGATTTACCTGACGCAGATCCCGGCCTATGCCAAAGACTGGCTGTATGGCGACGAGACCGTGGTGACGTTGATCCTCACGGTATTCTCGGTGGGCATCGCTCTGGGATCGCTGCTGTGCGAGAAACTGTCGGGGCGCAAGGTCGAGATTGGTCTGGTGCCCTTCGGCTCATTTGGCCTGACAGTCTTCGGTCTGCTGCTGTGGTGGCATTCGGGGCAGATGCCGCAAAACATTCAGGCCAACGATTGGCTGGGGGTGCTGGGGTTCAGCCAGGCCTGGTGGGTGCTGTTCGATATTCTCGGGCTGGGGGTGTTTGGTGGTTTCTATATAGTGCCGCTGTACGCACTGATTCAGTCGCGTACCTCGGAAAGTGAGCGGGCGCGGGTCATTGCCGCCAACAACATTCTCAATGCGCTGTTTATGGTGGTGTCGGCGCTCGTCACCATCCTGTTGCTCAGTGTGGCCAAGCTGACGATTCCCGAGTTGTTTCTCGTGGTGTCGTTGATGAATATCGCGGTCAACACTTACATTTTCAAAATCGTTCCTGAATTCAGCATGCGTTTCATGATCTGGCTGTTGAGCCATTCCATGTACCGCGTGCAGCACAAACATCTGGAACTGATCCCCGATGAGGGGGCGGCATTGTTGGTCTGCAACCATGTGTCATTTGTAGATGCCTTGCTGATAGGCGGGGCGGTACGTCGTCCAATTCGCTTTGTGATGTATTACAAAATCTACAATCTGCCGGTGCTCAACTTTATCTTCCGCACTGCAGGCACGATTCCCATTGCCGGGCGTGCTGAAGACGAAGCTATTTATGAGAAGGCGTTCGACAAGATTGCCCAGTATCTGAACGATGGCGAACTGGTGTGCATCTTCCCGGAGGGCAAACTCACCACGGATGGGCAGATCAATGAATTCAAGGCGGGAGTGAGGCTCATTCTGGAGCGCACGCCGGTGCCGGTAATTCCGATGGCGTTGCAGGGTTTGTGGGGCAGCTTTTTCAGTCGCGACCCGAACAAGGGTTTTTTCCATCGACTGTGGTCGCGGGTAACGCTGGTTGCCGGTACACCGATAGCGCCTGGTGACGCCACGCAAAAACTGTTGCGTGAACGGGTGATGGCGTTGCGCGGGGCGGTCAAATAGGGAACGCAAATGTGGGAGCGGGCTTGCTCGCGATGCAGGCGCTGCGGTTCTTCATTAAAACCGCGTCGATCGCCATCGCGAGCAAGTCCGCTCCCACCGTTTATTGTGTTATGCGCTGATTTTTAGACCTACCAGGCCAGCAATGATCAGTGCAACACTGGCCAGTCGGAACAGCGCCATCGATTCACCAAACAGGATGATTCCTGCGATGACCGTACCGACTGCGCCGACACCCGTCCAGATTGCGTAGGCAGTGCCCAGTGGCAGTTCTTTCATGGCCAGGCCCAGCAAGCCAAGGCTGATAATCATGGCGCCGACGGTCAGGGTTGTAGGTAGCGGGCGGGTAAAGCCTTCGGTGTATTTCAGGCCGACGGCCCAGCCAACTTCAAACAGGCCGGCGAAAAACAGAATGATCCAGGACATGGTTATCTCCATCAACTGACGGGGTCGTCCCCAGAATAATCACTCGATGAGTCGCGAGGTCGTCCTCGCAGTGCGCAGTATATTGCACATGATTATTCCGTCAGGCAACCCCGAAATTTCACTCAGTTGCAGCCTTGGCTGCTGCCAGGCGATCTTCTTTCTCGCTCATGCGACGGAAATACGTCGACAGCAACGCCCCCGAAATGTTGTGCCATACACTGAACAGCGCGCTGGGTACGGCCGCCAGCGGTGAGAAGTGTGCGCTGGCCAGTGCCGCGCCCAGCCCGGAATTCTGCATACCGACTTCCAGGGCCAGGGATTTACGCTGGGCCAGCGGCAGCTTGAACAGACGACCGGTAAAGTAGCCGAGCAAATAGCCGAAGCTGTTATGCAGCATGACCACGGCCATGATCAGCAATCCTGACTTGGCGATCTGAGCCTGACTGGCCGCTACAACGGCGGCGACGATGATCACGATGCTGACCACCGAGACCAGGGGCAGTACGTCGACGGCAAAGCGCACCCGTGCACCGAGCAGGCGTTGGGCCAGTACCCCCAGCACGATGGGTAACAGCACAACTTGCAGGATCGACCAGAACAACTCCATAAATGAAACCGGCAACCAGGCGGAAGCCAGCAACCAGATGAGCGCCGGGGTCAGCAATGGTGCGAGGAGGGTGGTCACGGCGGCAATCGCAACAGACAGTGCAAGATCGCCGCGTGCCAGCCAGGTCATGACGTTGGACGATGTGCCGCTTGGGCAGCAGCCGACCAGAATCACGCCAACGGCGATTTCGGGTGGCAAGTGGAACACTTGGCAGAGCAACCACGCCACGCCGGGCATGATCACGAAATGAGCGACCACGCCCAGTGCCACGCGCCACGGATGGCGGGCGACTTCGGCGAAGTCTTCGAGTTTGAGTGTCAGCCCCATACCGAACATCACGACACCCAACAGGGGCACGATGTAGCCTTTAAGGCCGACAAACCAGGCAGGTTCAAGAAACGCCAGCACGGCGAAAATCAGCACCCAGTAAGCAAAGGTATTACCGACAAAGCGGCTTAAAGCAGCAAGTGCGCGCATGGTGGTCCTTTTTATAGTTGTGTTGAACCTGTAGTCGCTGCCGCAGGCTGCGATGGTTGCGAAGCGACACCCCGCTTCCATTTATAGAAAGCGAAGGTCCTTCGGCCCTTTTCGCAGCCTTCGGCAACTGCTACGGGTGGCTAGTTTTTAGATCCCTTGTGGAATCTCTTCGCCGCCCAATGCTTCGAACAGCTGCGGCAAGAACTCGCCGAAGGTCAGCATCATCAGGGTGAAGCTGGCGTCCTGCTGGCCCAGGTCGTCGTCACCGCCGTCCTGTTCAGCCTGGTCTTGCAGCAAGTCTTCGAACTTGAGGCGTTTGACCACCAGTTTGTCGTCCAGCACGAACGACAGTTTGTCCTGCCACGCCAGCGACAGTTGGGTAACCACTTTACCGGTGCTCAAGTGCAGCTGGATTTCGTCGCTGGTCAGGTCCTGACGCTTGCAGCGAATGATGCCGCCGTCTTCATGGGTATCGCGCAGCTCGCATTCGTCGAGGACGAAGAAGTTGTCGGCGGCTTTTTGGGTCTTGACCCATTCGGTCATGACGGCGCTAGGTGCGATTTTGACTGCGAGAGGGCGAACGGGCAGCGAGCCGATCACTTCACGCAAGGTAGACAGCAGGTCTTCGGCGCGTTTTGGGCTTGAAGCATTGACCAGGATCAGGCCCTGCTTGGGAGCGATGGCGGCAAAGGTCGCCGAGCGGCGAATAAAGGCACGCGGCAGAAAAGCCTGGATAATTTCATCCTTGAGCTGATCGCGCTCCTTCTTGTAGACCTTGCGCATTTGCTCGGCTTCGATCTCTTCGACCTTCTCCTTCAAAGCATCACGTACAACGCTGCTTGGCAGGATACGTTCTTCTTTACGGGCGGCGATCAGCAGGAAGTCCTGGCTGACGTGAACCAGTGGCGCGTCTTCGCCTTTGCCGAACGGGGCAACGAAACCGTAGGTGGCTACTTCCTGGCTTGAACACGGGCGGGCCAATTTGGTGGCCAGTGCAGTTTCCAGCACCTGCGCATCAAAAGGCAGATCTTGGGTCAGGCGATAGATAAGCAGGTTTTTGAACCACATGGGGTGAATCACTCCTTTATACAAAGACGCATTATTCGCTTGATAGCCTTAATAGGCCAACCCTGCGCTAAGCCTTTGTCACCGTTAGAAAAATTATTTTAAAAAGTGCTTGCCAGACTATAGGTCGCTACGTAGAATGCGCGCCACACCGAGAGTGAAAGGGTGATTAGCTCAGCTGGGAGAGCATCTGCCTTACAAGCAGAGGGTCGGCGGTTCGATCCCGTCATCACCCACCATTCGCTCACAGTGTTACGCGCAGCGGTAGTTCAGTCGGTTAGAATACCGGCCTGTCACGCCGGGGGTCGCGGGTTCGAGTCCCGTCCGCTGCGCCATTTTTTGTACCACAAGCCCCTTGAACGCTTGTGGTTGGGCAAGCTCGCTGAATGCAGGCTTTCCTGAAAGGCTTCGATTTTGCAGTTCGCTGCAAAATCAAAGATGCAGGGCGTTGGAAACGGAAGTTTTTACCGGGTTTTGAAAAAAACTTGAATAAAAACAACCACTTACACAAAAAGTGTGAGAGAATGCGCCCCGCAACGAAAGTGAAGTAAAGGGTGATTAGCTCAGCTGGGAGAGCATCTGCCTTACAAGCAGAGGGTCGGCGGTTCGATCCCGTCATCACCCACCACTTACTTTCAATGTTACGCGCAGCGGTAGTTCAGTCGGTTAGAATACCGGCCTGTCACGCCGGGGGTCGCGGGTTCGAGTCCCGTCCGCTGCGCCATATTTTGAACACAAGCCCCTTGAACGCTTGTGATCAGCAAGAAGCCTGCCTAGTGCAGGCTTTTTTGTGCGCGTGTGTTTTTGTTGACGGTCAAAAACCCGTAGCAGCAGCCTCGTTCCTTCGGCAGTTGCTACGGTAACGCTTTTATCGTCTAGAAATCCCAGCGCGTTGTCACCATGACGTTGCGCGGGTCTCCGTAGTACGACGAGTTGTAAAAACCGATGTTGGTGTAATACGCCTTGTCGAACACGTTGTTGAGGTTGACGGTAGCCGAGAGGTTTTTTGAAATCTGATAGCGCGCCATCAAATCAACCAGCCAGTACGGATCCTGGGAGAATTTTTCCTCGACGCCGCCTTTGTTCCAGTTGGTCAGCACCTGCCAGCCCGTGCTTTGCCACCGAACGCCGCCGCCCAGGGTCAATTTGTCGAGATCACCGGTCAGCTTGTAGCTGGTATACAGGTTGATCTGGTCCTCAGGCTCCCATGTCGAAACCTTTTTCCCGCTCTGGTCACGCACCACCTTGTGTGTGTAGCCCGCCTGCAACTGCCAACCCGGCATCAGCTCCCCGGAGATTTCTGCTTCGTAACCCTTGGTCGTGGCTTTGATGCCTTTATAGGCGTAGTCAATGTCCGGGTTGGTTGGATTGCCGTTGTAGGCCGTATCTGCTTCAGGGCGGTTGTCCTGATGCACTTCGAAATACGCGAGGCTTGAGTTCAGGCGACCATCAAAGAATTCGCCTTTCAGCCCCAGCTCGTAGTTGGTGCCTTCATCGGGTTCAAGCATCTTGTTGTCGCGATTGCGGTAGTACGACTGTGGCAAGAAGATTTCTGTATAGCTGGTGTAGGCAGAAATAGTGTCGTTGATGTCGTAGATCAAGGCGGCATATGGGAGCACTTTGCCAGTGTCTTTGGCGTGGCTGGTACCAGTCAGTGTGTAGTTGGCCACTCGGGTGCCCAGCATCAGCTTCAAGTCGTCTGTCAGGCTGAAGCGGCCGGTCATGTAGGTGCCGACCTGGCGCGTGGTTTCATCATTGTATGAAGTCACGTTGCGCCAGTCCGGTTCCGGCGCGTCGCCTTTCCAGTTGTAGTAGTCGTAGGCGTTGTTGCCCATGTTGGCATTGGTGTAATCCTTGCCGGTCCAATGGGATCTGGATACCGAGCCGCCGACCACCAGTTCGTGCTCGCGCCCCAGCAGGCTGAAAGGGCCGGTGGCAAAAAGGTCGCCGCTGTCGCTGACGTATTCGCCGGTGTACTTGCGTGCAAGGATCGGCGCCAGGCCGGTGGTGGCGTCCGGGTCGAGCAGTGCGCCCAGTGGAGCGTTATAGCCGTTGATCTGGTGGTTGTACTGCCCTTTGACGACCCAGCCATTGTCGAAATTGTGTTCCAGGGTCGAGAACACGGTTCGGGTGTACTGCTTCCAGCTGCTCCACTTGGTACCGTTGTTGAACGAACGTGGGGTGCTGATGCGATCTCCGTTGGAGTTGAACAGCGATGCGCTGCCCGACCAGCTGGAGCCTTTTGGGTTGTTGTCCTGATAGTCGGCGCCAAGTGTCAGCAGGGTGTCAGGGCTCAGATCTACCTCAAGAATCCCGTAGTAGACCTCGCTGTCGCGCTTGTAATGGTCCATGAACGAGTGTTTGTCCTGATAGGCCGCCACAGCCCGGCCACGGACATTGCCGCTCTCGGTCAAAGGGCCGCTGACATCGATCTCGGAGCGGTAGTTGTTCCAGGAGCCAGCGCCTACGTCGATGTGTGCCTTGAATTCCCGGGTGGGTTTTTTACGCACCATATTGATCGTGCCGCCCGGCCCGCCAGCGCCGGTGAGCAGTCCGGTTGCCCCCTTGAGGATCTCGACCCGGTCATAGATCGCGGTGTCGGTCAGTGTGTGCCCGGCAGAATATTGCGGGTCTTGCAGAATCGGGATGCCATCGTATTGAAAGTTCTTGATCGCAAAGCCGCGGGAGTAATAGCTGGTGCGATCACTGTCGTAGGTGGCCACGGTGATGCCGGGGGTGTGGCGCATCACATCATCGATCGAGTTGAGGCCAAAGTCGTCCATTGCCTGGCGCGTCACTACGGAAATCGACTGCGGTGTTTCTCGCGGTGTCAGCACCATGCGTGTTGCGGTGGCGATGGAGCCTGGGGTGTAGGAACCGGAACCTTCGATAATAGTGCCCAGCTGATTGGCGCTGACCTGTGTGGCGCCCAACTCCAGCGAGCCGCCTGCAGCCGGTAGAGCGTCGAGCATATAGCCATTGGCGCTTTTAACCGCGGTGTAGCCGCTGCCACGCAACAATGCTTCGAATCCGCTTTGTTCGTTGTAGGTGCCATGCAGGCCGGGAGTCGACAGGCCTTCCAGGTTGCTTGACTGAAAAATGATTGCCACACCGGCCTGTTGCGCGAAGCGATTGAGCGCGTTGCTCAGCGGGCCGGCTGGAATGTCATAGGCTTGCACGGCCGCCGATTGTGCCTGAGCGGTCGAGGTGCAGAGCACTCCGGTCGCCGAGGCGACAATCAAGTGAATTGCCAGAGCCAGCGGCGTGCAGGTACGCGGGCCAAAGCGCCCGCGCAGGTTGGAGGAAGTCAGCATGGAAAGCGCAGTCCTTTATGAGTCGTTGTACCTACCTTGACGGCTGACTCGGGAAAAGCGGAACGAATGGGAATTATTATTTTTTAGGCGGCTGCAGCTGGCTGATCACAATGAGCCACGGGGTATAGGTCTTTATCTGCAGGGGCAGGGTTTCGGCGATCAGTTGCAGTGCCTGATCGGTATCGTCCAGAGGCAGCACGGCCGAAACGCGCAGGCTGGCCAGGGCCTCGCGATCAAACTGGAGATGGCCCCGTCGATGGCGGGAAATTTCGTCAAGAACCTGGGGCAGGGGCTGGTTTTCAACCACCAGTTGATGGCGCTCCCAGGCTTGATTGATGCTCGCGGCAGAGACCGTTCCCGAGAGCTCGACCGAGTCGCTGCGAATCAATGCCCGGGAACCGGCACCCACTTCCAGAGTTTGCTGCTCGTTTGCGCTCTGCGCCGCGACTCTCGACTGCAACATGCTCAAGACGGTGGTATCACCCTGGCGTTTGACCACGAAGCGGGTGCCCAGTGCGCGCATGCTGCCTTGAGCCGTCTGTACGAAAAAGGGGCGGGCGCTGTCGTGCGCAACGTCGACCAGTACTTCACCCTGCAGCAATTCAATACGCCGCTCTTGACCATCGAAATGCACGTTGACCGCGCTGGTGCCGTTGAGGGTAAGGGTCGAGTTGTCGGCAAGGCGCTGGGTCTTCCAGTCGTTGGGGCCGGTGCTGATATCGGCCATCCATTGTTCGGGATAAGGGCTTTTCATGACCAGCGTGACGGGGACTGCCAGGCAGCCGGCAATCAGCAGTGCGCGCAGGACCTGCTTGCGTTGGGTTGCAGGTTTGCGCCGATTGAACCCTGCGTTGAGGGCCGCTTTTGCCGGAGCCGAGTGTTCGCGCAAGGACTGCAGGCGGTTGATCACATCCTGCATGCGCAGGGCGGCGCCAGCGTGTTTCGGGCTTTGTTGCTTCCAGCGCTCGAACTCCTGGCGCAGTGATTCACTGAAGCCTTCTTCGTGCAGGCGCAAAATCCATTCGGCGGCTTGCTCGTCTATTGTCTGGCGCGGCTCTGGCATGGCGGTTTCAGGTATCCAGGCTGTGACTGCAGTGCAGCAGGGCCTGGATCAGATACTTGCGCACCGTACGATCAGATAACCCCAGTTGTCGGGCAATCTCACACTGGGTCAGGCCGTCCAGGTAATACAGCACAAACGCCTGGCGCGCCTTGTCCTGCATGCCCTCAAGGATAAACGCTATCTGCTCGAGGGCTTCCAGGGTGGCAAGGATCTGCTCGGGTGATTGAAAGTTCTCGAGTGTTTCTGCCGTGAGGGCCAGCTCCTGGAGGTAGGCGTTCTCTATTTGTTTGCGGCGCACCTGATCGATGATCAGTCGGCGTGCCGTAGTACTCAAGAAGGCGCGGGGCTCACGCAGAGTCGCCACCGACTCGCGGGCATTGAGAATTCGGGTGAAGGTGTCCTGTGCCAGATCCGCCGCATTGTGTGCGCAACCAAGCTTTCTGCGCAGCCAGCCAAACAGCCAGCCGTGATGTTCGCAGTACAGCTCAGTAATAGTTGCCTGGTAAGGGGGGTCACCCGAAGACATAGGACTTTGCCCAAACGTTATTGAGAATAATTACCAATTCTTAACGAAAGTCTGGGGTAAACGCAAGGTGGACGGCAGAAGATGTAGTCGCTGCCGCAGGCGGCGAGCTTTTGACTCAATCACCCAATCAAAAGCTCGAAGCCTTCGGCAGCGACTACGGGAAACGGATCAATTCTTGGCGATCAGATTGCCGGCATGCAGCCCGCATTCTTTCTGCGTGGCTTCTTCCCACCACCAGCGGCCTTCGCGCTCGTGCTGGTTGGGCAGGACCGGACGGGTGCAGGGCTCGCAGCCGATGCTGATAAAACCGCGCTCATGCAGGCTGTTGTATGGCAGTTCCAGCATGCGGATATAGCCCCAGACCTCTTCGCTGGTCATCTGTGCCAGCGGGTTGAACTTGTACAGGGTGCGTTCCGGCGTCGAGAACGCGCCGTCGATTTCCAGTGCTGCGACCTGGCTGCGGGTGCCCGGGCTCTGGTCGCGGCGCTGGCCGGTCGCCCAGGCTTTGACTGTCGACAGTTTGCGGCGCAGCGGCTCGATTTTGCGCACGCCACAGCATTCGCCATGCCCGTCCTTGTAGAAGCTGAACAGGCCTTTTTCCTTCACGAACGGTTCAAGCCTGGTTTGATCCGGCGAGATCAGCTCGATCTGAATCTTGTAGTGATCGCGCACTTGCTCGATGAACCGGTAGGTCTCGGGGTGCAGGCGGCCGGTGTCGAGGCTGAAAACCTTGACGTTCTTGTTGAGTTTCCAGGCCATGTCCACCAGCACCACGTCTTCGGCGCCACTGAAGGAAATCCAGAGGTCGTCACCAAAGTGTTCGAAGGCGAGTTTGAGTATGTCTTGCGGGGACTTGCTGGCGTATGTCGCGGCGAGTTCAGCGACGTCGAACGGATGGCTCATCAGGCGGCTTCCTACAGTAAATGGCGCTTGGCGCTCTCTAGTGACGCGATCTTAGCAAAAAGCGCGGGCTACAGGGTTCGCAGCGTATCGAGCAGTACCTTCACTTTGGTGATGGATTCCTGGTACTCGTCCTGCCAGTCGGAGTCGGCAACGATTCCGCCGCCGCCCCAGCAGCTGACCCGTCCGTCCTTGATCAGCAGGCTGCGGATTGCGATGGAGCTGTCCATTTCTCCGCGCACATCAAGGTACAGCAGTGAGCCGCAGTAAATGCTGCGGCGCGTGGGTTCCAGTTCATCGATGATTTGCATCGCGCGGATCTTCGGGGCCCCGGTAATCGAGCCGCCCGGGAAGCTGTCGCCGATCAGGTCCAGGGCGTTTTTGCCGTCAGCCAGCTCGCCGATGACGCTGCTCACCAGGTGGTGGACATTGGGATAGCTTTCGAGGGTAAACAGCTGCGGCACGCTCACTGAACCGGTACGGCACGTGCGCCCCAGGTCATTGCGCAACAGGTCGACGATCATCAGGTTTTCTGCTCGATCCTTGGGACTGGCGAGCAGTTCGGCGGCGTTCGCAGCATCTTCGGCGCTGTCTTTGCCCCGTGGGCGGGTGCCTTTGATCGGGCGCGTTTCCACATGATTGTGGCTGACACGCACAAAGCGTTCGGGGGACAGGCTCAAAATGGCGTTGCCGTCAGGCAGGCTCGCAAACCCGGAAAAAGGCGTCGGGCAGGCAGCGCGCAAAGCGCAATAGGCGGTCCAGGCATCGCCTTCGCACTGGGCGCTGAAACGTTGGGTGTAATTGACCTGGTAACAGTCGCCGGCCTGAATGTAGCGATGGATTCGGGCCAGGGCCTGCTCGTACTGGCTGGCGCTGATGTCAGGCTGCATCGGTGTTTTGAGCGAAAACGGGCCGTTGTGTAACGCTGCGGGCTGAGAGAACAGCTGGATCAGATGCTCACGCTCCAGCGGCTCGCAGCCTGGGTGAAACACCAGTTGGCTGGTTGATGCCTGATGGTCGCTGATCAGTGCCCAGGTATACAGGCCCAGTCGCGCATCTGGCAGGTTCAGGTCGTCAAGGGCGTGGGCGGGCAGCTGTTCGAGCTGTCGGCCAAAGTCGTAGCTCAAGTAGCCGATCAACCCGCCGGCAAAGGGCAGGTCGTATTCGGGCGGGAGTGTGGCATTGCCCATTTGTGTGAGGTTGTCACGCAGGCGCTGTAAGAAAGCGCGCCCTGATTCGCCGGGTTGCAGGGACAGTTCTGCCTGTGGCCGGGCACTCATCAGGTCGTAGCGTCCGCGGTCTGCGGTGGGGCGGCCACTGTCGAGCAGTACGGCGCCAGGCGCATGACGAATCACCGCGAAATAGTCAGCGGGATTGGCGAGATAGGGCAGCGGGTGTACAGAACAGGTCAACATGCGAAGCAAATCAGCCATCGGAGCGGGGTGCCGATTGTAGTCCTGTGCAGGACTGCAAATCTATGTGGCTTGTGGGAACTGTGGGAGCGGGCTTGTTCGCGATGGCGTCGATGCGGTCTGTCAGGCAAACCGAGTTGATAGCATCGCGAGCAAGTCCGCTCCCACAGGTTTTGAAACGCTTATTCGGGCTGGTGAATATGCCCGAACAGTTCCTGGGCAAAGCGCACGCGCTCTTCCGGGGTTTCCTTGATGCCTTTGGCTGCCAGCTCTTCGAGGTGAGCCTCGACCGCATGGGTGCGCAGGGTCAGGCCACAGTCGTTGGCGATCTGGATATTCAGGCCCGGGCGGGCGTTGAGCTCCAGAATCAGCGGGCCTTTGTCCTGGTCAAGCACCATGTCGACACCGATGTATCCCAGGCCGCACAGCTCGTAACATCCGGCCGCCAGTTTCATGAAACCGTCCCAGTTGGGCAGTTGCACGCCATCCACCGCATTGGTGGTGTCGGGGTGTTTGCTGATGATGTTGTTCAGCCAGGTACCGCGCAGGGTCAGGCCAGTGGCCAGATCCACGCCCACACCGATGGCGCCCTGGTGCAGGTTGGCCTTGCCGCCCGATTGACGGGTCGGCAAACGCAGCATGGCCATCACCGGATAGCCCATCAGTACGATGATGCGGATATCCGGCACACCTTCGTAGCTGATGCTTTTGAAGATCTGGTCCGGCGTAACACGGTACTCGATCAGTGCCCGGTCACGGTGGCCGCCCAGGGAGTAGAGGCCGGTCAGGATGCTGGAGATCTGATGCTCGATTTCTTCATGGCTGATGATCTTGCCCGAGACCGTACGAAAACGGTCTTCGAAACGATCGGCGATCACCAGAATGCCATCACCGCCCGCACCTTGTGCAGGCTTGATCACGAAGTCGCTGCGATCACCGATGATTTCATCAAGCTTGTCGATTTCTTTCTCGGTGGAAATCACGCCGTACATTTCGGGCACGTGAATGCCCGCTTTGATGGCGCGTTCCTTGGTGATGATCTTGTCATCCACAATCGGGTACAGGCTGCGTTTGTTGTACTTGAGTACGTAGTCCGCATTGCGCCGATTGATTCCCATGATGCCCTTGGCTTCCAGGGCCTTCCAGGTCTTCCAGAAGCCGAACATCAGGAGTCAGCCTTCAAGAACGCTTTGAAACGCACCAGCTCGGTCAGGCGGTAGCCGCGATAGCGACCCATTGCCAGCATAAAGCCAACCATGATCAGCAGGACTGCCGGGAAGGTAAACACGAAGTAGACCAGTTCCGGGATGCTCATCACCAGGTACGCCAGCGTGGCGGCGAACAGTGTGCCGATTGCGACTTTCATCGCATGCCCGCCACCTCGTTCTTCCCATGTGATCGACAGGCGCTCGATGGTCATTGTCAGAATCACCATCGGGAACAGTGCCACGGAAAGTCCGCGCTCCAGGCCCAGCTTGTGGCTGAACAGGCTGATGGCTGCGATCAATATCACCACGAACGTCAGCACCACTGACAGGCGCGGCAGCATTTGCAGTTTCAAGTGTTCAAGGTAGGAACGCAGCGTCAGCCCGAGTGCGGTGATCACTGTAAACAGGATGATCCCGAAGCCCAGCTGGGTTTCGCGGAAGGCCAGGGCGATCAGTACCGGGGTAAATGTACCCAGGGTTTGCAGGCCGATCAGGTTGCGCAGAATCAGGATCACCAGCACGCCAATCGGGATCATCACCATGATCATGAAGGTTTGCTGGGTCTGCAGCGGCAAGCCGTAGAGCGAGTACTCAAGGAAGTTGGCGTCGGTGTTTTCGTCTGTCAGCTTGGCCAGGCGAATGGCGTTCATTTCGCTGTTGTTCAGGCTGAAGGTGACGTTGGGTTTTTTACCGCCATCGACCGTGACCATCGGCTCGTCACCGATCCACCACAACAGGCGGTCATTCGGCAGGCCTTGCTCGCCGGTCTCGGGGTTGAAGTACAGCCAGTCGTTGCCGTTAAAGCTGCGCAGCCACAATTCCGGGCTTTGCGGCTGATCGGCCACCAGGCGGATGGTGTGGACCTTTTCCATCGGTACGTGGGCAATCGACAGCAGCAACTCGATGACCTGGGCCTTGTGTGCGGTCGACGGATCGCCAGCCAGCAGCAGCTTTACATTGTCATCATTGGGGTTGCTGACGCGTTTGATGGTCTCGCTGATAAAGGTTTCGACATCGGCAGAGTGCTGGCGGATCGGTGCGAGCAATGCTTCGGCAGCGATTTTTTCCGGGCCTTCCACGGCAATGCTGTCGCGGAATACCGGCCCTTTGATCTTGGTCTTGTCGCCCGAGTAGCGCTTGGTCAGCACCAGGCGATAGTAGAGGGTCTGCTTGCCACTGACCCGGCGTGCGGACCAGGTAACTTTGCGGTTGCCATCAACCCGGTTGACGCTCACCCCGTAGTTGTTGGAGATGAAACTCTCGTTGAGGCTGACGTAGTCGCGGTTCAGCGGCGGTACGAACATCTGGATCTTGACCGGGTCCTTGGAGCTGGCAACGAATTCGACCTTGGCGTCGATGTTCCAGAGGTCATCCGTAGCATCCTCGGTCACAGGTATGCCGAGGGCAAAAATCTGGTAGGCCGTAATCGAAATGCCCAGCACCACAAGGATGGTGATCAAGATTTTCAGGTGAAGGGTAAGAGCGCGCATTTCAATTACTCTGCGGTTTGAGCGTTAGCGGCGCAGGCAGGTTTGCCAGCAGCATATTTAAGACTTGGGTCAACCAGCGCATCAAAGCGTTTCAACGCTTCGGAGCCGATCAGCAGCGGGTATTGGAACGCACTTCTATCGGTCAAGTTCACTTCGATGGTGCGTAAAGCCTTGCCCATGCAGATTTCCAGGGAAATGACCGGGCGTGAGGTGTAGTTCTTGTCGGCCTGCGGGTCGTAGTCGCCAGAGCGGCGCTTGATCTTGCTGACCCGGGCCAGCGGGCGTTCGATGGGGTGCGAGTGAGCATCATCGATGGCCAGGTAAAAGCGTACCCAGCTCTCTCCGTCACGCTTGAAACGCTTGATGTCCCGTGCGCTGAGAGACGCGGTCTTGGCGCCGGTGTCGAGTTTGGCAGCCACCTGCAAGTTGATGCCTGCGAGTTCGGCGTATTCATTGAGGCCGTACACTGTTTTTTCGGCGCCAAGGCTCAAGCCCGGTACGCACAGCAGGCAAGCGAGGATGTAGATGGTGGGAAATTTCATAAATCGGGGCACGTCTCTTGCAATCTTCAGTTCAAGGCACTGGCAGTACAGAGCAAGTTTCCTCGTGCGGCTGCCCGGTGGATGGGGGCAGGGCTGATGCGGTCGGCATTCTAACATGATGGTTTTATGGCGCCAGCGCCGGGGTGCTTTGAACCGGGGGCAAGTCCTGTCGATTAAACCAAGGTCGTATTAGGCGATTGTCGACAATATCTATTTATTCTTTGACTCTTTGCGGCTAAATGGCTAATTTTGGCGCTATTGATTTTCAAGGTGTCGACAATATGCTGCAAGCACTGGAACCTGTCCCGATCACCCAAGACGACTCGGAAACCCTCTCCGAGAACGTGTTCCGGCGTATTCAGGCAGCTATTGTCAAAGGCGAGATCGCCCCGGGCAGCAAGATCTCCGAGCCTGAACTGGCGCGCACCTACGGCATCAGCCGTGGGCCATTACGTGAAGCCATTCATCGTCTTGAAGGCCAGCGTTTGCTGGTGCGCATACCCCATGTAGGTGCGCGGGTCGTGTCGCTGAGCCACGCCGAGCTGATCGAACTCTACGAAATTCGCGAGTCCCTTGAAGGCATGGCCTGTCGTCTGGCCGCCGAGCGCATGAGCGATGAAGACATCGCGGACTTGCGCCGGGTGCTCGAAACCCACGAGCGCGATGAAGCGTTTCAGGCGGGTGTCGGCTACTACCAGCAGGAAGGCGACTTCGATTTTCATTACAAGATCATTCAGGGCAGCGGCAACCGCACCCTGACGCAAATGCTCTGCGGCGAGTTGTATCAATTGGTGCGCATGTACCGCATCCAGTTTTCAACGACGCCCAATCGCCCGCATCAGGCGTTTGCCGAGCATCACCGCATTCTCGATGCCATTGCCGATCGCGACGGCGAACTGGCCGAGTTGTTGATGCGCCGACATATCGGCGCCTCGAAACGCAATATTGCGCGTCACTACCAAGACGACGCCCAGCAGACAGCCACTCCACGAGGTGAGTCATGAGCAATAAGAACAGTCCAGGCCAGCGTTTCCGTGATGCAGTCGCCAGCGAACATCCCTTGCAAGTGGTAGGCGCAATCAACGCCAACCATGCGTTGCTGGCCAAGCGTGCCGGCTTCAAGGCGATCTACCTGTCGGGTGGCGGCGTCGCTGCCGGGTCCTTGGGCGTACCGGATCTGGGTATTACCGGCCTGGACGATGTATTGACAGATGTTCGCCGCATTACCGATGTATGCGACCTGCCGCTGCTGGTGGATGTGGACACCGGTTTCGGCTCCTCATTCTTCAACGTGTCGCGCACCGTGAAGTCGATGATCAAGTTTGGCGCGGCGGCGATTCATATCGAAGACCAGGTTGGCGCCAAGCGTTGCGGCCATCGCCCAAACAAGGAAATCGTCTCGCTGCAAGAGATGGTCGACCGTATCAAGGCCGCCGTCGATGCCCGCACCGATGACAGCTTTGTGATCATGGCGCGTACCGATGCACTGGCCGTTGAAGGTCTGGAGTCTGCCCTGGAGCGTGCAGCGGCCTGCGTTGAAGCGGGCGCGGACATGGTGTTCCCCGAAGCCATCACCGAACTGGACATGTACAAGCTGTTCGCCAACCGGGTGAAGGCGCCGATTCTGGCCAACATCACCGAGTTCGGCGCGACACCGCTGTACACCACAGAGCAGCTGGCTGGCGCTGATGTCTCGCTGGTGCTGTATCCGCTGTCGGCATTCCGGGCGATGAACAAGGCGGCAGAAAACGTCTACACCGCCATCCGCCGCGACGGTACCCAGCAAAACGTGATCGACACCATGCAAACCCGCATGGAGCTATACGACGCCATCAACTATCACGAGTTCGAACAGAAGCTCGATGCGTTGTTTGCCTCAAAGAAATAACAAGACGCTGTGATCCTGTGGGAGCGGGCTTGCTCGCGACAGGGGCAGCGCAATGATTCAGGCAAACCGTGTTGCCTGAATCGCGAGCAAGCCCGCTCCCACCTGTACATTGAATAAAGAACTTGCCGAATCCCTAACAAATTCAAGATTGGAGAGCGCAATGGCCGAAGCAAAAGTATTGAGTGGTGCCGGATTACGCGGCCAGGTTGCCGGGCAAACAGCCCTGTCCACCGTAGGTCAAGAAGGTGCGGGCCTCACTTATCGTGGTTATGACGTACGTGAACTGGCAGCCGATGCCCGCTTCGAAGAAGTGGCTTACCTGCTGCTGTACGGCGAACTGCCAAGCCAAACCGAACTGGCTGCCTACACGGCCAAGCTGCAAAAGCTGCGTGATTTGCCTCAGGCATTGAAAGAGGTGCTGGAGCGCATCCCTGCCGACGCCCACCCGATGGACGTGATGCGCACCGGTTGCTCTTTCCTGGGCAATATCGAGCCGGAGAAGGACTTTTCCGAGCAGCACGACAAGACCGACCGTCTGCTGGCAGCCTTCCCGGCGATCATGTGCTACTGGTACCGCTTCAGCCACGACGGCAAACGCATCAACTGCGTAACCGACGAAGAGTCCATCGGCGGCCACTTCCTGCACTTGCTGCACGACAAGAAGCCGAGCGAGTTGCACGTCAAAGTGATGAACGTGTCGCTGATTCTCTATGCCGAGCACGAATTCAACGCTTCGACCTTTACCGCACGGGTGTGCGCATCGACCTTGTCCGACCTGTATTCGTGCATCACGGCGGCCATCGGCTCGCTGCGCGGCCCGTTGCACGGTGGTGCAAACGAAGCAGCGATGGAAATGATCGAGCGCTTCGGCTCGGCGCAAGAAGCGGTCGAAGGCACCCTCGGCATGCTGGCGCGCAAGGACAAGATCATGGGCTTCGGCCACGCGATCTACAAAGACAGCGACCCGCGTAACGAAGTGATCAAGGGCTGGTCGAAAAAACTGGCTGACGAAGTGGGCGACACCGTGCTGTTTCCGGTCTCCGAAGCCATCGACAAAACCATGTGGGAGCAAAAGAAGCTGTTCCCCAACGCCGATTTCTACCATGCCTCGGCGTACCACTTCATGGGAATCCCGACCAAGCTGTTCACCCCGATCTTTGTCTGCTCACGCCTGACCGGCTGGGCGGCGCATGTGTTCGAGCAGCGTGCCAATAACCGCATCATCCGTCCGAGCGCCGAGTACATCGGCGTAGAACAGCGCAAGTTCGTGCCAATCGAACGTCGCTGATCAAGCAGGCAGAGAGCCGACTGAAGGGTGGGAGCGGGCTTGCCCGCGATGGAATCAACGCGGTTTGACTGATAAACCCAGCGTCGGCATCGCGAGCAAGCCCGCTCCCACATGAGTCCTTTGCCCTTTTGTAACTACCGTGATCGAGTCCTGCGCCAATGAATACTGAATTTCGCAAAACACTACCGGGCACCCGGCTGGATTATTTCGACACCCGTGGGGCAGTCGACGCGATCAAGCCCGGTGCTTACGACACCCTGCCTTATACCTCCCGCGTACTGGCCGAAAACCTGGTTCGCCGCTGCGATCCTGCCACCCTGAATGCATCGCTGAGCCAGTTGATTGATCGCAAGCGCGATCTCGACTTTCCATGGTTCCCGGCACGTGTGGTGTGCCACGACATTCTGGGCCAGACCGCGCTGGTCGACCTTGCCGGCCTGCGTGACGCCATCGCCTTGCAGGGCGGTGATCCGGCCCAGGTCAATCCGGTCGTGCCGACCCAGCTGATCGTTGACCACTCGCTGGCTGTCGAGTGCGGTGGTTACGACCCCGAGGCGTTCGAAAAGAACCGCGCCATCGAGGACCGTCGTAACGAAGACCGTTTCCACTTTATCGAGTGGACCAAAAAAGCGTTCAAAAACGTCGATGTGATCCCGCCGGGCAACGGCATCATGCACCAGATCAACCTGGAGAAAATGTCTCCGGTGATCCAGGTGCGCGACGGTGTGGCATTCCCGGATACCTGCGTGGGCACAGACAGCCACACGCCTCATGTGGATTCACTGGGCGTAATCGCCATCGGTGTGGGCGGCCTTGAAGCCGAAAGCGTGATGCTTGGCCGTGCGTCGTGGATGCGTTTGCCGGAAATCGTCGGCGTGGAGCTGACCGGCAAGCTGCAGCCGGGCATTACCGCCACCGATATGGTGCTGGCGCTGACCGAGTTCCTGCGCAAGCAAAAAGTAGTGGGTGCCTGGCTGGAGTTCTTCGGCGAAGGCGCTGCGGCACTCACCCTGGGCGATCGCGCGACGATCTCCAACATGGCCCCGGAATACGGCGCCACGGCCGCGATGTTCTACATCGACCAGCAAACCATCGACTACCTCAAACTGACTGGCCGTGAAGACCAGCAAGTGCAGTTGGTGGAGAACTACGCCAAGGTCAGCGGCCTTTGGGCAGACAGCCTCAAGGGCGCGCAATACGAGCGCAGCCTGAGCTTTGACCTGTCATCGGTCGTGCGCAACATGGCTGGCCCGAGCAACCCTCACGCCCGTGTGGCCACCACTGACCTTGCCGCGAAGGGCATTGCCGGACAGTGGGACGAAGTGCCAGGGCAAATGCCCGACGGTGCGGTCATCATCGCGGCCATTACCAGTTGCACCAACACCAGCAACCCGCGCAACGTGATTGCGGCGGGGCTGATGGCGCGCAACGCCAACAAGCTCGGCTTGAGCCGCAAACCGTGGGTCAAGACCTCTCTGGCACCGGGCTCCAAAACCGTTGCCCTTTACCTCGATGAAGCCGGTTTGACTCACGAACTGGAAAAGTTGGGCTTTGGCGTCGTGGCGTTTGCCTGCACGACCTGCAACGGCATGTCTGGTGCGCTGGACCCTGCCATTCAGCAGGAAATCATCGACCGCGACCTGTACGCCACTGCCGTACTGTCGGGTAACCGCAATTTTGACGGGCGTATTCACCCTTACGCCAAACAGGCGTTTTTGGCCTCCCCGCCGTTGGTGGTGGCCTACGCGATTGCCGGAACCATCCGTTTTGATATCGAAAAAGATGTGCTGGGTCTGGATGCCCAAGGCAAGGAAATCCGCCTGAAAGATATCTGGCCCAGCGACGAAGAAATCGACGCGGTGGTCAAGGCAGCGGTCAAGCCCGAGCAGTTCCGTCAGGTTTACATCCCGATGTTTGCCATTCATGAAGACACCGGCCCGAAAGTCGAGCCGCTGTATGACTGGCGCCCGCAAAGTACTTACATCCGTCGTCCGCCCTATTGGGAAGGTGCATTGGCCGGTGCGCGTCCACTCAAAGGCATGCGCCCGCTGGCGGTGCTGCCGGACAACATCACCACTGACCATTTGTCGCCGTCCAACGCCATCATGCTCGACAGCGCCGCGGGTGAATACCTGGCGAAAATGGGCTTGCCGGAAGTCGACTTCAACTCCTATGCGACTCACCGTGGCGACCACCTGACCGCACAGCGGGCAACCTTCGCCAACCCGAAACTGTTCAACGAGATGGTGATCGAGGACGGCAAGGTCAAACAGGGTTCGCTGACCCGTCTCGAGCCGGAAGGCCAAGTGATGCGCATGTGGGAAGCCATCGAGACCTACATGGACCGTAAGCAGCCGCTGATCATCATCGCCGGTGCCGACTATGGCCAGGGCTCGTCCCGCGACTGGGCTGCCAAAGGTGTGCGTCTGGCGGGTGTCGAGGCCATTGCTGCCGAAGGCTTTGAGCGTATTCACCGCACCAACCTGGTGGGTATGGGTGTATTGCCGCTGGAGTTCATGCCGGGTACCAACCGTAAAACCCTGCAGATCGACGGCAGTGAAATTTACGATGTGATCGGCGAGCGCACCCCGCGAGCCACCCTGACACTGGTGATCACCCGCAAAAATGGCGAGCGCCTCGAAGTCCCCGTGACCTGCCGCCTGGATACCGCTGAAGAGGTATCGATCTATGAGGCGGGTGGCGTGTTGCAGCGCTTTGCCCAGGACTTCCTGGAATCAGCCACCGTTTGATCACTGCGCCGGGGTCACGTGCCCCGGCCTCAAGAGGACTGTGTGTTATGGCCTATGCAGCGCAAATCAGAATTCCCGCGACTTATATGCGTGGCGGCACCAGCAAGGGCGTGTTCTTCAGCCTCCTGGACCTGCCTGCCGCGGCTCAGGTGCCGGGTGCAGCCCGTGATGCCTTGCTGCTGCGAGTAATCGGCAGCCCCGACCCGTACGAAAAGCAGATCGACGGCATGGGGGCTGCCACCTCCAGTACCAGCAAGACCGTGATCGTGAGCAAAAGCCTGCACGCCGATCACGACGTGGATTACCTGTTCGGCCAGGTCGCCATCGACAAGCCATTTGTGGACTGGAGCGGCAACTGCGGCAATCTGTCGGCGGCCGTGGGTTCGTTCGCCGTCAGCAGCGGCTTGGTGGATGCGGCACGCATTCCCGATAACGGCACGGCCGTGGTGCGTATCTGGCAGGCCAATATCGGCAAGACCATCATTGCCCATGTGCCGATCACCGACGGTGCCGTGCAGGAAACCGGCGATTTCGAGCTGGATGGCGTGACCTTTCCGGCGGCTGAAGTTCAGCTGGAGTTTCTCAATCCGGCAGCGGATGAAGAGGGGGCGGGCGGCTCGATGTTCCCGACCGGCAATCTGGTGGACGACCTTGAAGTGCCGGGCGTTGGCACCTTGAACGTGACGATGATCAATGCCGGGATCCCGACGATTTTCGTTAACGCACGGGACATTGGCTATACCGGTGCGGAGCTGCAAAACGACATCAACAGTGACCCAAAAGCCCTGGCCATGTTCGAAACCATCCGCGCCCATGGTGCATTGCGCATGGGACTGATCGACACACTTGAAGACGCTGCCAAGCGTCAGCACACGCCCAAGGTCGCCTTCGTTGCGCCGCCTGCGGCGTATGTGTCGTCCAGTGGCAAGCCGGTGGCTGCGCAGGATGTGGACTTGCTGGTACGGGCCTTGTCGATGGGCAAATTGCACCACGCGATGATGGGAACCGCAGCCGTTGCCATTGGTACGGCGGCGGCGATTCCGGGCACGCTGGTCAATCTGGCGGCGGGTGGTGAATTGCGCAGTGCCGTGCGTTTCGGCCATCCGTCAGGCACCTTGCGTGTGGGGGCGCAGGCGCGCCAGGTCAACGGCGAATGGACCGTGACCAAAGCCATCATGAGCCGCAGTGCGCGGGTGTTGATGGAAGGCTGGGTGCGGGTGCCGGGCGACTCGTTCTAAACCCGGTGGGGGCGGGCCTGCCCGCTCCCACTGACTGACATCAGTATTTCAGAGCAGGCATTCAGATCTGCCATGCAACGACCCTGACCCTGAGGATGGAACACGACACCTACCCACTCTTTGGAGGCACCCCATGAGCGCCAACGTCGACCTCAACAACCGCCCCGACTATGACCGGGTTTTGCAGGGCATTGCCGATTACGTCCTGACCTACACCATCACCTCCCCCGAAGCCCTGAATACTGCGCGTAACTGCCTGATGGACACCCTGGGCTGCGGCCTGCTGGCGCTACGTTTTCCTGAATGCACCAAGCACCTGGGCCCCATCGTCGAGGGCACCGTGGTGCCGTTTGGCGCTCGCGTGCCGGGTACGTCGTATCGTCTCGACCCGGTCAAGGCAGCGTGGGACATCGGCTGCATCGTGCGTTGGCTGGATTACAACGACACCTGGCTGGCGGCTGAGTGGGGTCATCCTTCGGACAATCTGGGCGGCATCCTGGCGGTGGCCGATCACCTGTCGCAAAAGCGTATTGCTCAGGGTGAAACGCCGCTGACGGTACGGGCTGTGCTGGAAGCCATGATCATGGCTCACGAGATTCAGGGGGTGATTGCCCTGGAAAACTCCTTCAACCGTGTCGGGCTGGATCATGTGTTGCTGGTCAAGGTCGCTTCCACAGCGGTATGCGCCAAGTTGATGGGCGCCAATCGCGAACAGTTGCTGTCGGCGCTGTCCCATGCATTTGTGGATGGGCAGGCGCTGCGCACTTATCGCCATGCGCCGAATGCGGGGTCGCGAAAGTCCTGGGCGGCAGGGGATGCGTCGAGCCGTGGCGTGCGTCTTGCCGATATTGCGTTGCGTGGCGAGATGGGCGTTCCCGGCGTACTCACGGCACCGCAGTGGGGTTTTTATGATGTGCTGTTCAGCCATACCAACAAGGATCTGGCGCTCAAGCCCGAAGGTCGGCGCGAGTTCAGCCTGAGTCAGCCCTACGGCACCTATGTGATGGAAAACGTGCTGTTCAAGATCAGTTTTCCGGCTGAGTTCCATGCGCAAACCGCATGCGAAGCTGCAGTGACACTGCATCCGCAGGTCAAGGATCGGCTGCATGAAATCGAAAAAATTGTGATTACAACCCATGGATCAGCGATTCGGATCATTTCCAAGCAAGGCAAATTGGCCAACGCGGCTGATCGCGATCACTGCATTCAATACATGACTGCAGTGCCGCTGGCTTTTGGCAACCTGGTAGCGGAGCAATACGAAGATGACTTCCACGCCGCGAACCCGATCATCGATCAGTTACGGGAAAAAATGGTAGTGGTCGAAGACCCGCGCTACACACGTGAATACCTGGAGGCTGACAAGCGCTCGATTGCCAATGGGATTCAGGTGTTTTTCAGTGATGGCACCCATACCGGGCAAGTGGTGGTGGAGTACCCGATTGGCCATCGTCGGCGTCGTGCAGAAGGTATTCCGTTACTGGAAGACAAGTTCAAGGCCAATCTGGCGACGCGCTTTGCAGGCCAGCGTTGTGTCGGGATTTTTGCGCTGTGCAAGGATCAGGCAGCGCTGGAAGCAATGCCGGTTAACAAGTTTGTGGATTTACTGGTGATTTAGAGTGTTGTAGTCGCTGCCGAAGGCTGCGATAAGGGCCGAATGACCTTGAGGGTCGCTTCGCAACCCATCGCAGCCTGCGGCAGCGACTACAGGTTGATGCAGAACTTACTTGAACCGCCGCTCCACGCCTTTTTCGACCAGGATCTTGGCCGAGATTTCTTCAACCGAGAAATGCGTGGAGTTGATGTGCGGGATGTTTTCGCGCTGGAACAGGCGTTCGACTTCTCGGACTTCAAATTCGCACTGGGCAAAACTGGAGTAGCGGCTGTTGGGCTTGCGTTCGTTGCGAATGGCGGTCAAACGGTCCGGATCGATCGTCAGCCCGAACAGCTTGTGTTTGTGTTCACGCAGGGCCGCAGGCAGCTTGAGGCTTTCCATGTCGTCATCGGTCAGCGGGTAGTTGGCCGCGCGGATGCCGAATTGCATGGCCATGTACAGACATGTAGGGGTTTTGCCGCAGCGCGACACGCCCACCAGAATCAGGTCGGCCTTGTCGTATTTGTGGGTGCGGGCGCCGTCGTCGTTGTCGAGGGCGAAGTTCACCGCCTCGATACGCTCCATGTAGTTGGAGTTGTGGCCAATGGAGTGGGATTTTCCCACCGAATACGAGGAATGCTCGCCCAGTGCCTGCTCCAGCGGGGCCAGGAAGCTGGAGAAGATGTCGATCATGAAACCATTGGACGTGGCGAGGATCTCGCGAATGTCCTGATTGACGATAGTGTCGAAAATTATCGGGCTATAACCGTCTTTTTCGGCGGCGATATCGATTTGTTGTACCATTGCCCGCGCTTTGTCCACGCTGTCTATATAAGGGCGCGTGAACTTGCTGAAGGTCACATTTTCGAATTGAGCCAACAAACTTTGGCCCAGGGTTTCGGCAGTTATGCCCGTGCCATCGGAGATAAAGAAAGCAGATCGTTTCATTTGCGCCTGGGGCCTTAAGCTGGTGACGATTCTTGGATATGATAGGCGCGCTTTTGTCGCGCTACATGACAGGCAGTGTCACTTATTTTCCGGGTCCAGGCCACAATCGCTGCGATGACTCATGATGAGTATTCAGCGCCCTGAGCTTTTCCAACACAGTTAGTGGAGAGATCACCTTGGTAGAGTACGTAGTTTCCCTCGATAAGCTCGGCGTCCATGATGTAGAGCACGTAGGGGGCAAGAACGCATCCCTCGGCGAGATGATCAGTAATCTTGCAGGCGCTGGTGTTTCAGTTCCAGGTGGCTTCGCCACTACTTCTCAGGCATATCGTGATTTTCTTGAACTGAGCGGTTTGAACGACCAGATCCATGCTGCGCTGGATGCGCTCGATGTTGATGACGTTAATGCCCTGGCCAAAACCGGTGCCCAGATCCGTCAATGGATCATGGAAGCCGAGTTCCCGGAGAAGCTTAACGCCGAAATTCGTACCGCCTTCGCTGCTCTGTCCCAGGGCAATCCGGACATGGCCGTTGCCGTGCGTTCCTCGGCCACCGCCGAAGACTTGCCGGACGCGTCCTTTGCCGGTCAGCAAGAAACCTTCCTGAACATCCGTGGCGTTGAAAACGTGATTCGTGCGGCCAAGGAGGTTTTTGCCTCCCTGTTCAACGACCGTGCAATTTCCTACCGAGTGCATCAGGGCTTTGACCATAAACTGGTCGCTCTGTCGGCTGGCGTACAGCGCATGGTGCGCTCTGAAACCGGCACTGCAGGCGTGATGTTCACCCTGGATACCGAGTCGGGCTTTCGCGATGTAGTGTTCATTACCGGCGCCTACGGCCTGGGTGAAACCGTCGTACAAGGCGCGGTAAACCCGGATGAGTTCTACGTTCACAAGCAAACCCTCGAAGCTGGCCGCCCTGCGATTTTGCGTCGCAACCTGGGCAGCAAAGCCATCAAGATGATCTACGGCGACGAAGCGAAGGCCGGCAAGTCGGTCAAGGTGATCGACGTTGATAAAGCCGAGCGCGCACGCTTCTGCCTGACCGACGCTGAAGTCAGCGAACTGGCCAAGCAAGCGATGATCATCGAGAAGCACTACAAGTGTCCGATGGACATTGAGTGGGCCAAAGACGGCGATGACGGCAAGCTGTACATCGTTCAGGCCCGCCCTGAAACCGTGAAGAGCCGCAGCGCCGGCAATGTCATGGAGCGCTACCTGCTCAAGGAAACCGGTACGGTACTGGCTGAAGGCCGTGCCATTGGCCAGCGTATTGGCGCGGGCAAGGTTCGCATCATCAAGGACGTGTCGGAAATGGACAAAGTCCAGCCAGGCGACGTGCTTGTATCGGACATGACCGACCCGGACTGGGAACCCGTGATGAAGCGCGCGAGCGCCATCGTGACCAACCGTGGCGGTCGTACCTGCCATGCGGCGATCATCGCTCGCGAACTGGGTATTCCGGCCGTGGTGGGTTGCGGCAACGCCACCCAACTGCTGAAAGACGGCCAGGGCGTTACCGTGTCGTGTGCTGAAGGCGATACCGGGTTCATCTTCGAAGGCGAACTGGGCTTCGACATCAAGAAGAACTCCGTGGATGCCATGCCGGATCTGCCGTTCAAAATCATGATGAACGTCGGCAACCCGGACCGCGCCTTTGACTTCGCACAGCTGCCGAACGCCGGTGTGGGCCTGGCCCGCCTGGAGTTCATCATCAACCGCATGATCGGTGTGCACCCTAAAGCGCTGCTGAACTACGATGGCCTGCCTCAGGAAATCAAGGACAGCGTCGACAAGCGCATTGCGGGCTACAACGATCCGGTTGGCTTCTATGTAGAGAAGCTGGTTGAAGGCATCAGCACCTTGGCTGGCGCGTTCACACCGAAGAAAGTGATTGTGCGTCTGTCGGACTTCAAGTCCAACGAATACGCGAATTTGATTGGCGGCAAGCTGTACGAACCGGAAGAAGAAAACCCGATGCTGGGCTTCCGCGGTGCTTCGCGTTACATCAGCGAAAACTTCCGTGATTGCTTTGAACTCGAGTGCCGTGCGCTCAAGCGTGTGCGCAACGAGATGGGCTTTACCAACGTCGAAATCATGGTGCCGTTCGTACGTACCCTGGGTGAAGCGAGCCAGGTCATCGACCTGCTGGCTGAAAACGGCCTCAAGCGCGGCGAAAACGGCCTGCGCATCATCATGATGTGCGAACTGCCGTCCAACGCGATTCTGGCTGAAGAGTTCCTCGAGTTCTTCGACGGTTTCTCCATTGGCTCCAACGACCTGACTCAGCTCACCCTGGGCCTGGACCGCGACTCGGGTGTGATCGCGCACCTGTTTGACGAGCGCAACCCTGCCGTTAAAAAGCTGCTGTCCAACGCCATTCAGGCGTGCAACAAGGCTGGCAAATACATCGGCATTTGCGGTCAGGGCCCATCCGATCACCCGGACCTCGCGCTGTGGTTGATGGAGCAGGGCATCGAAAGCGTGTCGCTGAACCCGGACTCCGTGCTGGAAACCTGGTTCTTCCTGGCAGAAGGCCAAGCTCAGGCTTGAGTCGTTGAGCGAGGAGCAGGGTAGCCGTCAGGGCTGCCCTGCTCTTTATAGGCGGTAGGGCGAGTTCCTGTGTGAAGTCGCCCTTTTTTGTGCAAGAGCATTATGCAAAGCAGCAGTCTCCTTTTTCCCGTTGCCCTGATCAGCGCTGAGCGTCGGGGCGATCTGAGCGAAGATGTTTATCGCTTGAAGCCTGCCAACAGCCCGGATATTTCCGTTGAGCTGGTGGTCACTCGACTGGGAATGGCCGACGACACTCAGGTGCGTGGTGTGCCGGTCATTCTGTTACATGGCAGCTTTTCCAACCGGCGTTTTTGGTACTCGCCCAAAGGCGTAGGGTTGGGGGCATTTTTGGCCCGTGCCGGTTTTGATGTATGGCTGCCTGAAATGCGCGGTCATGGCCTTTCGTCGCGCAATATTGCCTGGAACAAGAACCGTGTTGCGGATTACGCCCGGTACGATTTGCCGGCCATTGCAGCGTTTGTCCGTGAACAGAGCGGGCAAGTTGCGCACTGGATCGGCCACTCCCAGGGCGCCATCAGTTTGGCGGCAGCCCTTGGCGGACAGTATCTGGACGATAAGGACGTCGCGTCGGCAGCGTTTTTCGGCTGTCAGATCAATCGTCGTTATTGGTCGCTGAAAATCCCGCCGGTGCAGTGGGGGGCTTATTTGTTGTTGAAGCGATTTGCGCAACTGTCGGGCACACGACTCAAGCGTGGCCCGGAAGACGAGCCGATCAGCATTGCCCTTGAAACACTGCGCTGGAACGGCTTTATGGGGCGCTTCAAGGACGCCGAGCGAGATTGGTGGGCCGGGCTGGCCGAAGTTCAGATCCCGTCGCTGGTGGTGGCAGCCGTGGGCGATCGGCAAACGCCGCAATGGGCTTGCCGCAAATTGTTCGATCAGTTGGGTGGCGAGCAGCGCAGGTTCGTGGCGCTTGGCCGCGAACATGGCTTCAGCTCTGACTTCAGCCATGTTGAAATGCTGGTCAGCCAGCCTGCCCAGCAGGAAGTGTGGCCGTTGGTGCGCAGTTGGTTGAACGAACTTTAGTGCTATCGTTGTTCTCTCTGCTGTGCCCACTCTGAACAGGAGCTTTCTCGTGAATCACTACATCACTCCCGATCTGTGCGATGCCTACCCTGAGCTAGTGCAAGTGCTTGAACCGATGTTCAGCAACTTTGGCGGGCGCGACTCCTTTGGTGGCGAGATCGTGACCATCAAGTGCTTCGAGGACAATTCGCGCGTCAAGGAGCAGGCCGAACTCAACGGGCAGGGCAAAGTACTGGTAGTTGATGGCGGTGGTTCTCTGCGCCATGCCTTGCTGGGCGACATGATTGCCGAGAAAGCCGCGAAAAATGGCTGGGAAGGGATCGTGATTTACGGCTGTATCCGCGATGTCGATGTGCTCGCGCAAACCGATCTGGGCGTGCAGGCTCTGGCCAGTCACCCGCTCAAGAGCATCAGGCGCGGTGTGGGGGATGTGAATGTGCCGGTCACGTTTGCCGGTGTCACGTTCCGCCCCGGAGAATTCATTTATGCCGACAACAATGGCGTTATCATTTCGCCCACGGCTCTGAAAATACCGGCCTAAAGGCAATACCACTAAGGATCACGGATGTTCGAGGACGAAAACGCTCAATGGGGGCTGGTGCATGCACTGGTATTGGATGGGGAAGGTGGTGCGCGTCCGATCGCACGTACCGAGCTGAACGATCTGCAGTTGCAGGCCCACGAAAGCATCTGGTTGCACTGGGATCGCAGTCATCCGCAGACCCAGAGCTGGTTGCGTGACTCGAGTGGTTTAAGTGATTTCAGCTGTGACTTGCTGCTTGAGGAAAACACCCGTCCGCGTTTAGTGCCTGTCCCCAACAATGAGCTGCTGCTGTTCATGCGCGGGGTCAACCTGAATCCGGGTGCAGAGCCTGAAGACATGGTTTCGCTGCGCATCTTTGGCAGCGCGCAGCGGGTGATCTCGCTGCGCATGCGTCCACTTCGGGCCACTGATGAACTGCTCGGTGAATTCTCCCAGGGCGAAGGTCCGAAAACCCCCTCTGAACTGATTCTTTATCTGGCACAGCACCTGACGTTGAAGGTGCAGGATTTGATCGGAGATCTGTCAGAAATCGTCGATGACGAAGAAGATAAGATAGATGCCGACGAACGGTATACCCCTGACCACAACTCCATTTTGCAGGTTCGACGACGGGCTGCCGCCTTGCGTCGTTTTCTGGCCCCGCAGCGGGATATTTTCGGCCAGCTCACGCGTACCAAATTACCGTGGTTCAGCGCCGATGATGCCGACTACTGGAACGAACTGAACAACAGCCTGACCCGTTATCTGGAGGAGCTTGAACTGACCCGCGAGCGCGTGGGGCTGGTGCTTGAGTCCGAAGACCGACGTTTGAACGTGCGCATGAGCCGCATCATGTATCGCTTCGGCGTACTCACCGGGATCTTTCTGCCGATCACGTTTATTACCGGTTTACTGGGGATCAATGTGGGGGGCGTTCCGTTCTCCAATGACTCTTATGGGTTTGCTGTGACGTGCGGTGTGATGCTGCTCATCGGGGTGGGGCAGTGGTGGTTTTATCGCCGACTGCAGTGGCTTTGAGTGAGCCTGATGTGACCTCGATAAATGTGCCTTCGTCTTTTACTGACTTACCGAGAGGTGCTTATGCACGATCCGTTTGAACAGTCCTTACGTGAAATGCTCAAGGCTCCTACGTCCAATCGTGACGACGACGCCTGCCTGGGTCGCGTACTGAAAACCGCCAACCGTCAGGTCGGCGCGGGAGATCTTTTCAGTCTGCTGGGGCGCTGGATGCAAGCACTGATGATTGCTTTGAATAGCGGTTCAGCTCATATTGCGCCCGTTTCGCGGCGCAAACCTGCTGCTCGCCCTGTTGATAAGGCTGATTGAACATGGAATTGAATGTCTGGACCCAGAGCCTGGTCGCGGCAATGACTGCCTTGTGGACTAAGATTGCGAACTTCATTCCCAACCTCTTCGGGGCGTTGGTGGTAGTACTGCTGGGCTTCGTGGTTGCAAAACTGCTCGATGCCCTGCTGTCCAAGCTGCTTGCCAAATTGGGCCTTGATCGCCTGATGGGTGGCACGGGCCTGACCAAAATATTGGCACGGGTCGGGATTCAAGTGCCGATCTCGACGCTGATCGGCAAGATCGTGTACTGGTTTGTGCTGCTGGTGTTCCTGGTTTCGGCGGCTCAGTCGCTGGGTCTTGATCGCGTTTCATCTGCGCTTGACCTGCTGACAGTGTATCTGCCCAAGGTGTTTGGTGCGTTGCTGGTCCTGTTGGCCGGCGTGCTGCTGGCACAGGTACTTAACGGCCTGGTTCGTGGCGCTGCCGAAAGTGTCGGTTTTGATTACGCCAGCGGGCTGGGCCGGGTGACTCAAGGCCTGGTCATTATCATCAGTATTTCGGTTGCCATCAGCCAGCTGGAGGTCAAAACCGACCTCCTGAACCATGTGATTGTGATTGTGTTGATTACCGTTGGTCTGGCCATTGCCTTGGCAATGGGGCTGGGCAGTCGGGAAATCGCGGGGCAGATACTTGCCGGCATCTATGTGCGTGAGCTGTATCAAGTTGGGCAGGAAGTCCGTGTGGGCGAGGTTGAAGGGCAGATCGAAGAGATTGGCACGGTTAAAACCACGTTGCTGACCGATGAGGGTGAGCTAGTCTCCATCTCGAATCGGATCTTGTTGGAGCAGCACGTAACCAGTCGCTGAGGCGGCAAACCCTGCTAATGTACGCCGCCGCAAAAAAGCCATGATTGATAGGCTGCGGCGGACATTGACCTGACTGCTGGCACAACTCGTTTTGAATAAAGCCCAATCGCTATCCATGCGCTACGACCCCCGCGAGCTCTCTGATGAGGAGCTGGTGGCGCGCTCGCATGATGAGTTGTTTCACGTGACGCGTGCTTATGAAGAGCTGATGCGGCGCTATCAACGTACTTTGTTCAACGTTTGTTCAAGGTATTTAGGGAACGATAGGGACGCTGATGATGTCTGTCAGGAAGTCATGCTGAAAGTGCTGTACGGTTTGAAGAATTTTGAAGGGAAGTCGAAATTCAAGACATGGCTATATAGCATCACTTACAACGAATGCATTACACAGTATCGAAAGGAACGGCGAAAGCGTCGCTTGATGGACGCATTAAGTATTGACCCCCTCGAGGAAGCGTCCGAAGAAAAGGCGCCGAAACCTGAGGAAAAGGGCGGACTTGATCGCTGGCTGGTGCATGTAAACCCGATTGATCGGGAAATTCTCGTGCTGCGTTTTGTCGCAGAACTGGAATTTCAGGAAATCGCGGACATAATGCATATGGGTTTGAGTGCGACAAAGATGCGTTACAAGCGCGCTCTAGATAAATTGCGTGAGAAATTTGCAGGTATTGCTGAAACTTAGTTCAGCGCAAATGGCTCTACGTGTAGGCAAGGTCTGATAGACTTGCCGCCGAGTTGTCCCCCGGTATGTGGGACTGCTTTACAATCACCAGATGGGGATTTAACGGATGAAACTGAAAAACACCTTGGGCATTGCCATTGGTTCCTTTGTAGCCGCAACTTCGTTCGGTGCCCTGGCACAAGGCCAAGGCGCGGTCGAGGGTGAACTGTTCTACAAAAAACAGTACAACGACAGCGTCAAGCACGTAGAAGACGGCTACAACCCAGGCGCATCGATCGGTTACTTCCTGACCGACGACGTTTCGTTGAACCTGACCTACGACAAAACCAACCACACCCGTTCGAATGACGGCACTGGCAACCAGAAAATCAAAGGCGACAACTTTGGTCTGAACGCTCAGTACCACTTCGGCACCGTAGGCGACGCTCTGCGTCCATACGTTTCCGGCGGTGTTGCTCACAAGAGCATGACCAACGTGATCGCAGACGGCCACAGCGGTCGTGACCAGTCGACTTTCCTGACTGCAGGCGCTGGTGTTAAGTGGTACATCACTGACAACCTGTTCGCCCGTGCTGGCGTTGAAGCTGACTACAAACTGGACAACGGCAAGTGGGACTACGCTCCTACCGTTGGTCTGGGTGTGAACTTCGGCGGCAACGGCGGTAAAGTCGCTCCTGCTCCAGTTCCAGCTCCAGCACCAATCGCTGAGCCAGAACCAGAAGCTCCAATCGCTGAAGTTGTTCGCGTTGAACTTGACGTGAAATTCGACTTCGACAAATCCAACGTTAAGCCGCAGTACGCAGCTGATATCAACAACGTTGCTGATTTCATGAAGCAGTACCCAGCTACTACCACCACTGTTGCTGGTTACACTGACAGCGTTGGTACCGATGCCTACAACCAGAAACTGTCGCAGCGTCGTGCTGACGCCGTTCGTGCAGCCCTGGTTAACCAAGGTGTTGCAGCTAACCGTGTAGACGCTGTCGGTCACGGTAAAGCCAACCCAGTTGCAAGCAACGCAACTGCAGAAGGCCGTGAACTGAACCGTCGCGTAGAAGCGACCGTTCAAGCAGAAGCTAAGTAATTATTTAGCTCGGCTGTTCAGAAAAACCCGGCTTAGGCCGGGTTTTTCTTTGCCTGTGATTTAGCGGTCCGCGCAGCTATAATCGCGCACTCTTCAAGTACCCCATTGAGTCCAATCAGCCCATGTATAACCTGGCCCGCCAGTTGCTCTTCAAACTCTCCCCTGAAACCTCTCACGATTTGTCCCTGGACTTGATCGGTGCGGGCGGCCGTCTTGGGCTCAACGGTTTGTTGTGCAAGGCGCCGGCAAGGCTGCCAGTGAAGGTCATGGGGCTCGATTTTCCGAACCCGGTCGGGCTGGCCGCAGGTCTGGACAAAAACGGTGCAGCCATTGATGGTTTTGCACAGTTGGGTTTTGGATTTGTCGAGATCGGCACGGTGACGCCGCGCCCTCAGCCAGGCAATCCCAAGCCACGCATTTTCCGACTGCCTGAAGCGCAGGCAATCATCAACCGCATGGGGTTTAACAACCTTGGGGTTGATCATTTGCTGACGCGGGTTCAGGCGGCCAAATACACCGGTATTCTGGGGATCAACATTGGCAAGAACTTCGACACGCCGGTAGAGCGCGCGGTCGATGACTACCTGATCTGCCTGGATAAGGTGTATGCCCACGCCAGTTATGTCACCGTAAACGTGAGTTCGCCCAATACTCCAGGCCTGCGCAGCCTGCAATTTGGCGATTCGCTCAAGCAGTTGCTTGAAGCCCTACAAGTGCGTCAGCACGAACTGACACAGCGTCACGGTAAGCGCGTACCGCTGGCAATCAAGATCGCACCTGACATGACCGACGAAGAAACCGTGCTCGTGGCTCAGGCGCTGCTTGAGACGGGTATGGACGCGGTCATTGCGACCAACACTACCCTGAGTCGCGTAGGTGTTGAGGGCATGGAACATGGCGACGAGGCTGGCGGCCTGTCGGGCGCGCCGGTGCGTGACAAGAGCACCCATACGGTCAAGGTGCTGGCAGGAGAGCTGGCAGGTCGTATGCCGATCATTGCGGCGGGCGGAATCACCGAAGGCAAGTACGCGGCTGAGAAAATCGCTGCGGGTGCGAGCCTGGTGCAGATTTACTCGGGTTTCATCTACAAGGGCCCGGCCCTGATTCGCGAATCCGTCGATGCCATTTCCGCCTTGGCGCGGTCATAAATCGGCAGGCAATAAAAAGGGCTCCCTGAGGAGCCCCTGGGCCGAAGCCCGCCGCCCGGATAGGACGGCATGGTTGAGTCATTGCATCTTCGAGGTGATGTCGGATTTGCCCAGAGTTAGCCGACGGCGTGAAGTTCGTTGAGTCTGTGGATGCCCGCAGTGCCAGTCATACCGTCCCAGTTGTCGCCGCGTCCTTCGCGCCAGCCGTTAATCCAGGCTTGGCGTACCGACGGTAGAGTAAAAGGGCAAAGCTCGCGGGATTTTCCATTAACACCGTATTGATATCCGCGTAAGAAAGCTTTTTCCAACGGATCACGCTTAAGTCTTCTCATAGGGTATTGCCCTCACTTGTTGACTGTTTTATTTAGCGTCGACCTTCTGAAGGTCGGGGCAGAGTGTTCTGCCGTTGGTGTGCTCGCTGCCGGCGTGGCGAGCAGTTCGTTATGGCCTGTGCGGCGATAACCTGAGTTGAGTTCTAACCAATGCGCCAAGGCGTGTGAATGATCGTTTTGTCATAAGCACGTAACGATATTGGTGTTATGGCCATAAGTAAGGTCGCTTTTCTGCTGCGAAATGCGACCAAAGCCTGTCAGGGCGAGTGTTTACAAATATGATGCGTTTCATTCTCCGCTGCGAATATCCCCCTGTTTTGCTGGGGCACTATTCGACGAAGGGTCTGAATATGACCAATTGTTTCTCGATGAATGACCTGCCTCTGCGTCTAAACTCTTCGTGCCTCAGGGCATGAAAAACGCATCGGTGGAACGGCACATTTTCGTGCCACACGAGCGCTCTTCAAGAAAAGCGCTTGATTGAAAACGGAGCAGGCAATGCGTTGCCTCTTCACTGATAGCTAAAAGCTCAGGAATCCCATGTCGGATCGTTACGAACTCTTCCTTACCTGCCCTAAAGGCCTTGAAGGCCTTCTCCTCGAAGAGGCCACCGGCCTTGGCCTTGAGGAAGCTCGCGAGCACACCTCGGCCATTCGTGGCATGGCAGATATGGAAACTGCCTACCGTTTGTGTCTATGGTCGCGCCTTGCCAACCGTGTGTTGCTGGTGCTCAAGCGTTTTCCGATGAAAGATGCGGAAGACCTGTACCACGGCGTTCTGGACATTGACTGGCATGACCACATGGTCCCGGATGGCACGCTGGCTGTTGAATTCAGCGGTCATGGTTCGGGTATCGACAACACGCACTTTGGTGCGTTGAAAGTAAAAGACGCAATCGTCGACAAGTTGCGTACGCCGTCTGGCGAGCGTCCGTCCATCGACAAGATCAGCCCGGACATTCGTATCCACCTGCGACTGGATCGCGGCGAAGCCATTCTGTCCCTGGACCTGTCAGGTCACAGCTTGCACCAGCGTGGCTACCGTCTGCAGCAAGGTGCTGCACCGCTGAAGGAAAACCTCGCGGCAGCCATCCTGATTCGTTCGGGCTGGCCACGTATGGCAGCCGAAGGCGCTGCCTTGGCTGACCCGATGTGTGGTGTGGGTACGTTCCTGGTTGAAGGCGCAATGATTGCTGCCGACATGGCGCCTAACCTGAACCGCATTCACTGGGGGTTCGATGCCTGGCTGGGCCATGTGCCGGCTATCTGGAAAAAACTTCATCAGGAAGCCACTGAGCGTGCAGAAGTCGGCATGGCCAAGCCGCCTCTGTGGATTCGTGGTTATGAAGCCGACCCGCGCCTGATCCAGCCTGCGCGCAATAACATCGAGCGCGCCGGTCTGAGCCACTGGATCAAGATTTACCAGGGCGAGGTTGCGACCTTCGAACCGCGTCCGGACCAGAACCAGAAAGGCCTGGTGATCTGCAACCCTCCGTACGGCGAGCGTCTGGGCGACGAGGCGAGCTTGCTCTATCTCTACCAGAACCTCGGCGAGCGTCTGCGTCAGGCTTGCTTGAACTGGGAGGCCGCGGTGTTTACCGGCGCTCCGGATCTGGGCAAGCGCATGGGGATTCGCAGCCACAAGCAGTACTCGTTCTGGAACGGCGCGTTGCCGTGCAAGCTGCTGTTGATCAAGGTTGTGCCGGATCAGTTTGTGACTGGTGAGCGACGTACGCCTGAGCAGCGTCAGATTGATCGCGAGCAGGCAGAGTCCGATCTGCCGTCGAACATCGAAGCGCCAGGTAAATACGAGAAGTTCAACAAGAACGGCAACCCGATCAAGCCAGTGCCGGTGGTGATCGAACAGCCGCGCTTGAGCGAGGGCGGGCAGATGTTTGCCAACCGCCTGCAAAAAAATCTCAAAGCGCTGAGCAAGTGGGTCAAGCGTGAAGGGATCGATTGCTATCGTGTCTACGACGCCGATATGCCGGAATATGCCATGGCGATCGACCTGTACCACGACTGGGTTCACGTTCAGGAGTATGTGGCACCGAAATCCATTGATCCGGAAAAAGCTTCGGCGCGCATGTTCGATGCCTTGGCAGCCATTCCCCAGGCGCTGAACATCGACAAGAGTCGTGTGATCGTCAAGCGTCGTGAGCGCCAGAGCGGCACCAAGCAGTACGAGCGTCAAAGTGCCCAGGGCAAGTTCACCGAGGTCAATGAAGGCGGTGTGAAGCTGCTGGTGAACCTCACGGACTATCTGGATACCGGTCTGTTCCTGGATCACCGCCCAATGCGCATGCGCATTCAGAAAGAGGCTGCAGGCAAGCGCTTCCTCAATCTGTACTGCTACACCGCGACCGCCAGCGTCCATGCTGCCAAGGGCGGTGCTCGCAGCACCACCAGCGTCGACTTGTCCAAGACTTATCTGGACTGGGCGCGCCGTAACCTGTCTCTGAACGGTTTTTCGGACAAAAACCGCCTGGAGCAGGGCGATGTGATGGTGTGGCTGGATGCCTGTCGTGAAGAGTACGACCTGATCTTTATTGATCCGCCGACCTTCTCCAACTCCAAGCGCATGGAAGGGATCTTCGATGTGCAGCGCGATCACGTGCAGTTGCTGGATCTGGCCATGGCGCGTCTGGCGCCGGGTGGGGTGCTGTATTTCTCGAACAACTTCCGCAAATTCATCCTCGATGAAAATCTGGAAGCGCGTTATGCCGTGGAAGAAATAACCGCCAGCACTATTGATCCGGACTTTGCCCGCAACAGCAAAATTCACCGTGCCTGGAAAATCATGGCCCGGTAATACCGGTGCTGTAAGGGTGGGGGCGGGCTTGTTCTCGATGGGCAGCTCGCAGTGTTGCCAGCGCGAGCAAGCCCGCCCCCATAAAAAAACGCCCCTGATCTTGCGATCAGGGGCGTTTTTTATTGCCTGGTCAACGCCTTACTGGGCTATGGAGACCGCACTGTTGGGGACTTGTGGCTGGCGATACAGATCGAGCAGCACTTGATCGAGAATGGCCGAGGCGCCCCACGGGCGAGGGTCGTTGAGGATGGCGACCACCGCCCAGGTATTGCCGTTGCTGTCGCGGCTAAATCCGGAAATGGCGCGCACTGTATTGAGTGTGCCGGTCTTGATGTGAGCCTGGCCGTTCATGGCGGTGGTTTTCAGGCGTTTGCGCATGGTGCCGTCTTTGCCGGCAATCGGCATGGAGCTGATGAATTCGGCAGCGTAGGGGCTTTGCCAGGCGGCCTGGAGCATCTGCGCCATTTCACGTGCGCTCACGCGTTCGGCCCGGGACAAGCCGGAACCGTTTTCCATGACCAGATGGGGTGCGGTGATGCCTTTTTTGGCCAGCCATTGGCGTACTACACGCTGTGCAGCTTTGGCGTCGTCACCGTCGGCGTCGTTGCGAAACTGTGCGCCCAGGCTCAGGAACAGCTGCTGGGCCATGGTGTTGTTACTGTATTTGTTGATGTCGCGAATGATTTCGGCCAGATCCGGAGAGAATGCCCGTGCCAGCAGTTTCGAGTTCTTCGGCACGCTGGCCTGGCGGTCCTGGCCTTGAATGCTGCCGCCCAGCTCTTTCCAGATGGCGCGTACAGCGCCGGCTGTGTAGGTCGCGTGATCAAGCAGGGACAAGTAGGTTTGCGAGTTGCAGCCGTCGGCCAGCTGTCCGCTCACGGTGACGAGTACCGAGCCGTCGGCTTGGGGTACCGGGTTGTAGCGCACGTCACCGGTGCATTGCTTGGCATTGACGGCCTTGACCTGATTGTCGATTTTGATGGTGGCAATCGGTGGTTCGACTGATATCAGGACTTTGCCCCCGTCGTTGCGGGCCACGAAGCGCAAGGCTTTAAGGTTGACCAGCAGCGAGTCGGGCTTGACCAGGAAGGGTTTGTTTTTATCGTTGCCGTCGTCGTTGAAGACGGGCAATTGCGGTTGATTGAAGAAGTTGCGATCAAGTATCAGGTCGCCGGTTACCTGTTGCACGCCATTGGCGCGCAGGTCGCGCATCAACAGCCATAGTTTTTCCATGTTCAGCTTGGGATCGCCGCCGCCCTTGAGGTAAAGGTTACCTTGCAGGATGCCGTTGTTCAGGGTGCCATCTGTGTAGAACTCGGTTTTCCACTGATGGGTGGGGCCGAGCATTTCCAGGGCCGCGTAAGTGGTCACCAGTTTCATGGTGGAGGCCGGGTTCATGGATGCATCGGCATTGAATACGGTTGGAATGCCCGGGCCGTTGAGCGGCAGAAGGACCAATGACAGTGCGTCGTTCTGCAGTTTATTGGTTTTGAGTGCTTGCTGAACTTTGGGCGAGAGCGTTGTGTTGACAGGGGCGGCGTTGGCGCCGAAGGCCAGTGGCAAAAGAAGACTGGCAAGAAGCAATGGCCGTAAAGATTTGATCATAAGAAGTAAAACCCTGCAGGCGAGGGAAAAAAATAAGAGGGATGATGAAAAGTTCCCTCAATGGTCTTAAAAGTGTTGGCATTATGCCCCAAGGTTGTTGGGCTTGTGCATCCACCTGTAACAGGGTTTGGCGGATTAAGTATAGAAAACGATGAACCGTTCACACGGAACCGGGCAAGCGTTGCCTTAAGCTGCTAAAGTGCCGCCCGTTATTACTTAAGAGGATTGTTCAATGGCTACTAATCGTTCCCAGCGTCTGCGCAAAAAACTGTGCGTTGATGAATTTCAGGAGTTGGGTTTTGAGCTGAACCTGGATTTCAAAGAAGACCTGTCGGAAGAGGCTATCGATGCATTCCTGGCAGACTTCCTGGCGCAAGCCATGGAAGCTAACGGCTTGGGTTATGTTGGCGGCGACGACTACGGTCTGGTTTGCCTGCAGAAGCGCGGCTCGGTCAGCGAAGAACAGCGTGCAGCTGTTGAATCCTGGTTGAAAGCGCGCCCAGAGCTGAGCAGCGTTGAAGTTAGCCCGCTGTTGGACGTGTGGTACCCGGAAAAGCCAATCAATCCGGTAGCCTGACGTCAAACGCAAAGGCGGCCCGAGCGGCTGCCTTTGTGTGTTACGCCCTCTGACCCGTCCCGGGTTTTGCAGCACATCCTTCCACTTTATTGCCCGCACTGATCTGCGTGATTTTTCGTGGGTGCCATTAACGTGTTCGGTCAGACACGTCGCGTCGCTTTTTATCGCGAGCACGCCCGCTCCCACAAGAGCGGTATTGATCACCCATTTTGGGTGCCTCAGTCGTAAATGGCTTTCTTCTTCCAGTCAGCATCCGCGTCGTCGGTTTTCAAGCCTTCAGTCAGTTCATTGACTTCACCTGTGGTCGGCTCAAGTGCGTTCAGCACCTGTGCGTTGGCGCGTGCAAGCTGGGTCTCGAAGTCCTTGATTTGTGCGTTGTACATGGCGGGTACCGGCTGCTTGCGCAAGTATTGCACCGCGCGCTCAAAAGCCAGGCGCGCCTGTGCGGGCTGATTCTTTTGCAGGGCGAGCTTGCCCAGGTTGTTGAAAAATTCGATATGCAGCACGACCAGCAAATTACGAATCTCTTTGATCCACTGCTTGGCTTCGTTGGTCGGTAAAAAACCATCCTGGGCCGCCCGGGTAATTTGCCCGTGCAGCGTTTCAAGCAAAAAGCGCACGTCTTTGGCTTTTGCTTCGCTCAGGACAGGGTTTGGCGGGTTGTTGACGGGGATAGACTCGCCTTTGGCAATCAGCCCGTTAAGCTCTGCAACTTGTGCTTTTAAAGCCGCACTGGATTTTTGCAGGAGCAGCAGGCGTTGCGTGGCATTGAGCTCAAGGCGCGTGAGCAGCAGCTTGAGGGCAGGGAACATCAACTGGCCGGGAAAGGTCTCGTTGACTTCGCTGCAGCGACGTATGCGGTCGTTGAGTTCGACCTTGAGTCGGGCTTTTTCCAGTTTGTTGTTTTCCACTACATGGTTCATGTAGACGATTGCGATCAGCAGTGCGATCCCGACGACGACAAGCAGGGCGATCATGGAGGGCGTCAACGTTAAAACCTCTTCTGAATGTGGGTGCGCTGTCTCGGTGAGGTCGGCGTGCCTGTCTATATAGAGAGGCTGGGAATAGGCGGGCAGCAATCTGCCATCACTGAGGTCGGGCCATCATAACCCCTTGTAGGGTGACGGAATATAGGCGCCAAGAGTTGGTCGACATACTGCGTAGGAAAGCGCCGAGAGAAGAGGGAAGTCATTGATTTCAATATATTTTCATATTGGGGTTGACGACTTTCAAATCCATCCCTAGAATGCGCGCCAATTGCAGCGTAAAGCGAACAGCCAAACGCATGTAACCAGTGAAGTTGTAGTGTGTCCCCTTCGTCTAGTGGCCTAGGACACCGCCCTTTCACGGCGGTAACAGGGGTTCGAGTCCCCTAGGGGACGCCATTGCGGGAATAGCTCAGTTGGTAGAGCACGACCTTGCCAAGGTCGGGGTCGCGAGTTCGAGTCTCGTTTCCCGCTCCATTTTTAAGCAGCTTCGCTTTCGGGCGGAGTTGAGTGAAAGCCAAGACATTAGCGTTAGTTAGTGATCTGGCACTGAAATGTACATGTACATTTCGGGCAACGTCCCCTTCGTCTAGTGGCCTAGGACACCGCCCTTTCACGGCGGTAACAGGGGTTCGAGTCCCCTAGGGGACGCCATTATTGCGGGAATAGCTCAGTTGGTAGAGCACGACCTTGCCAAGGTCGGGGTCGCGAGTTCGAGTCTCGTTTCCCGCTCCATTTTTAAGCAGCTTCGCTTTCGGGCGAGGTTGAGTGAAAGCCAAGACATTAGCATTAGTTAGTGATCTGGCACTGAAATGTACGTGTACATTTCGGGCAACGTCCCCTTCGTCTAGTGGCCTAGGACACCGCCCTTTCACGGCGGTAACAGGGGTTCGAGTCCCCTAGGGGACGCCATTATTGCGGGAATAGCTCAGTTGGTAGAGCACGACCTTGCCAAGGTCGGGGTCGCGAGTTCGAGTCTCGTTTCCCGCTCCAAATTTTGTTTTTTGGAGCTACGCAGTTTCAAAAAACACTCAGAAAGCAGCCCTAGGGCTGCTTTTTGCGTTTCCGGGTTTTGATTTCTGGCCCACCCCTCGCAATACATCTGCAACAAGGCTACGACCCGCATCCGTGCGAATGTTTGTGCCGCTCTCTTGAGTTCAGCAGCTACGCTGAAGACATCGCAACTCATATTTTCTCCGGCATTAAGCACTCTCGCAGGGAAGGCGACAGGCAAATTGCGTGCTCGGCGGCCCCTCCACAACCAGAGAATGCATATGTACAACCTTAAAAAGTGGCTCGTTGGATCACTGCTGGCATTTGGACTTGTCACCCAGCCAGTGTTGGCAGACAACTCGGGCGATCCCGTTCACTTTGGTGATATCACTTGGGAAAGCGGCAGCTTGATCACTGAAGTACTGCGTCTGATCACCGAAAAAGGCTACGGCGTAGCAACCGACACCTTGCCTGGCAGCACCGTAAGCCTGGAGGCTGCTCTGGCCAAGAATGATATTCAAGTGATCGGCGAAGAGTGGGCAGGGCGAAGCCCCGTGTGGATCAAGGCGGAGGCCGAAGGCAAGGTTTTCGGTCTGGGCGATATCGTCAAAAACGCTAGTGAAGGCTGGTGGGTGCCCGAGTATGTAATCAAGGGTGATCCGGAAAAAGGCATCAAGGCATTGGCTCCGGACCTGAAGTCAGTCAGCGATCTGGCCCGCTATAAAGAGGTGTTCCGTGATCAGGAGGACCCGACTCGTGGCCGCTTCCTTAATAGCCCCAGCGGTTGGACCTCCGAGACCGTCAACAGCCAAAAGCTCAAGGCCTATGGCCTGGACAAGGACTTCGTTAACTTTCGCACCGGTTCGGGCGCTGCGCTGGATGCCGAGATCAGCTCCTCGATCCGTCGTGGCAAACCGGTGCTGTTCTATTACTGGTCACCGACTCCGCTGATCGGGCGCTACAAGCTGATCAAGCTTGAAGAGCCGCCTTTTGATGCCGAAGCCTGGAAGACCCTGGCTGACGCCAATAACCCTGCTCCAAAGGGTACGCGCTCATTACCGGCAAAACTGGCCATTGGCGTATCGGCACCTTTCAAAGCCCAATACCCGCAGTTGGTCGAGTTCTATGAAAAGGTCGATTTCCCTATCGATTTACTCAACACCACCCTGGCCCGAATGAGCGAAAAACGCACCGAGCCGAGCAAGGCTGCTGAGGATTTCTTACGTGAGCAGCCGCAAATCTGGCATGCCTGGGTGACCCCGCAAGCGGCTGAAAAAGTCGATGCAGCGCTCAAATCCAAATAACTCACGGAGTACGGGCATTGCATGTTTCCTGACAATCTGACGTTTTCCATCGCAGGGTGGGTCAATGACGGGGTTGATGCACTGGTCAGCAACTACGGTGATGTGTTCCGGCATATCTCCGAGACTCTGCTGTGGGCCATCATCCACCTTGAGAACCTGCTGCGCATCACACCGTGGTGGCTGATGCTGGTCATCGTTGGGGCAATTGCCTGGCATGCCACACGCAAGATCCTCAGCACTCTGTTGATCGTCGGCCTGCTGTTTCTGGTAGGCGCAGTTGGGCTGTGGGACAAGCTGATGCAAACCCTGGCGCTGATGATGGTGGCCACGGTTATTTCGGTATTGCTGGGCATTCCCCTCGGGATTTTGGCCGCGCGCAGCAATCGACTGCGCTCGGTGTTGATGCCGCTGCTGGACATCATGCAGACCATGCCCAGTTTCGTGTACCTGATTCCTGTCCTGATGTTGTTTGGCCTGGGCAAGGTTCCGGCGATTTTTGCCACGGTCATTTATGCCGTACCGCCGCTGATCCGCTTGACCGATCTGGGTTTGCGCCAGGTTGATCGCGAGGTGATGGAGGCGATCAACGCATTCGGTGCCAACCCCTGGCAGCAACTGTTTGGCGTGCAATTGCCACTGGCCATGCCCAGCATCATGGCCGGTATTAACCAGACCACCATGATGGCATTGTCGATGGTAGTGATCGCTTCGATGATTGGTGCCCGGGGCTTGGGTGAGGATGTGCTGGTGGGTATTCAAACGCTCAATGTCGGCAAAGGCCTGGAAGCCGGACTGGCCATTGTCATTCTGGCAGTGGTGATCGATCGTATCACTCAAGCCTATGGGCGGCCTCGACGCGGAGGCCCGTAATGAGTGAGGTGGTGATCAACAAGATCGAAGTACGTCATGTATTCAAGGTGTTTGGCGGCCGTGATAAAGAAGTGATGGCCCTGATTCGTAAGGGTCGGACCAAGGACGAAGTCCTGGCAGCAACCGGTTGCGTTATCGGTATCAACGATCTGTCGCTGTCGATCCGAGCCGGTGAAGTGTTCGTCATCATGGGGTTGTCCGGCTCGGGCAAGTCCACTCTGGTGCGCCATCTGAACCGCTTGATCGACCCTACCAGCGGGCAGATTCTGGTGGATGGCGAAAACATCCTTGAATACGGCATGCCTGCCTTGCGCCAGTTTCGTCGGCAAAAAATCAGTATGGTGTTTCAAAATTTCGGCCTGTTACCCCATCGCAACGTGATCGAGAACGTGGCTTATGGTTTGAAGGTGCGGGGCGAGAGCAAGGTGCAATGCGAGGGGCGAGCCCGGCACTGGATCTCGATGGTCGGGCTGGAAGGCTATGAGCAAGCCTTTGTTCATCAACTGTCGGGGGGGATGCGTCAGCGTGTCGGGCTGGCCCGGGCGTTGGCGACGGATACCGACATCATTCTGATGGACGAAGCTTTCAGTGCCCTCGATCCGCTGATCCGTGCCGAGATGCAGGATCAGTTGCTGGAGTTGCAACGCACGCTGCAAAAAACCATCGTGTTCATCACCCATGACCTGGACGAGGCGTTACGTATCGGTAATCGCATCGCCGTGCTCAAGGACGGGCGCTTGATTCAGGTGGGCACCCCCCTGGAAATCCTGCAGTCCCCTGCGGATGACTACGTGGACCGCTTCGTCCAGCGCCGTCGCACCCGCATTTAGGCTGCTTGAATCGATCAGTTCAGATCGTAACGCACGGACAGCACGCCTTTCTTGAGGGTGACAGAAAGCACGTTGACCGCGACTAACTCGCCCAGAGAGCGAACATGGGTGCCGCCGCACGGATAGCTTGGCAAGTTTCCAAAGCCGACGGCGCGTTGACTGGATTCCAGATGAAGCTGGCGGGGTAAATCGGCATTGATCCAGTGCTCCAGTTGTTGCTGGATCGCTGGGGCTTCCAGTGGTTGGGCATCATCGCCAGGTGTGAAGCTGACCCGGCATTCGCCCGGCCAGTGATGTGCCTTGGTCGGCAGCCAGCCGGCCTGCTCACCGATCACTCCAATCAAGTGCCCGGCGCTATGCAGCCGTGCGTTGAGATGGCGGCGCGACGGGTCCACTTGCGCACGGGCAGGGCCAGGAGCAATGGCCCGGGTGACGTAATGCACGATGTTGTCTTGTTCTTGCAGCACCTTGACCACTTCACTGTCACCGATCAGGCCCAGGTCGCACGGCTGACCGCCGCCTTGCGGGTGAAAAGGGGTCGCTTGCACGGTAACGGCAAATCCGTCCTCGTGGGCGATGCAACTGATCACGTTAATGTCTGCAGTCAGTGCGTCATCGGTAAAAAAGAGGCGTTGGGTCATTGCTGTGTCCTGGTCGGTGTCTTTTTTTAGTATAGAGTTGCGCCTTGATCGTGATAATCCGCCTGAATTTCAATGGACCTGTGCGCTGTGAGCATAAATCTGCCGTTATCGTTGTTGGCCGAAATGGTGATGTTTGTGAAGGTAGTCGAGGCCGGGAGCTTCTCGGAAGTGGCGCGCCAGCTCGGCACCTCACCTTCTGCGGTCAGTCGCAGCGTATCGCGCCTGGAAAAAGCCCTGGCGATCCGCTTGCTGCAACGCACCACACGTAAATTACGTTTGAGCGATGATGGCGAAGAAGTATTCAAGCGGTGTTGTGAGGTGGCGGGTGCTGCCCAATCGGTGATGGATCTGAGCGGGCGTTTTACCCGCAGCGCCGAGGGCTTGATTCGGGTCAGTGTGCCCAAGGCCGTTGGGCGTTATGTGATTCATCCGCACATGCCCGAGTTTTTACGGCGCTACCCACAGGTCGATGTCCAGTTGATTCTGGAAGACCGCTATGTCGACCTGATTGATGACAACGTTGACCTGAGTATTCGTATCACTGACCAACCGCCACCCGGCCTGGTGGGGCGTCAACTGTTCCCGATCGAGCATGTGTTGTGTGCCACGCCAGCTTATTTGGCGGAGCACGGCACGCCGGCGCAGCCCGAGGATTTGCGTGGGCATAGCTGTATTTATCTGGGAGAGACACCTGCCGATGCACGGTGGAAATTCAAACAGGGCGCCAGGTCGGTGACCGTTGGAGTGCGTGGGCGCTATGCGGCCAACCACACCGGGGTACGGCTGGATGCGGTGTTACAGGATATCGGGATTGGTAGCCTGCCGTATTTCACGGCGCGTCAGGCTTTGGACCAAGGGCTGGTTGTTCGCGTATTGCCGGAATGGAATTTTATTGCTTCGTACCATGGCGGTGCGTGGCTGTTGCATGCCCCGTCGCGTTATTTGCCGCCAAAGATTCGTGTATTCATCGATTTTTTGGTCGAGCGACTGGCCTGGGAGCCGACCCTGGACATGTGGCGGGCACAGGATTCTGGCCACTCATAAAAAAGCCCGCCAGGTAAACCGGGCGGGCCTTGAGTATTGTACGTAGGAATCAGTGCTGTGTGCTGTCGTCGGAGACAGGCATCGCCATCAGTTGTTTTTCCTGGTTCCAGTCGAACGGTTCGTCGTTCAGTTCTGCTTCATGACGACGCTCTTCCAGCGCCTCATACATGTCCAGCTCTTCATCCGACAGGAAGTTGAAGCACGCACCGCCGAAGTACCAGAGCAGGTCACGCGGGACCAGGTGAGCGATCTGCGGGTAGCGCTCGATGACCTGGCACATGAGGTCCTGGCCCAGATACTGGCTATTGATCGGGTCAACCGGCAGCGAGCTGCGCATGTCGTCAAAGCGTTCCAGAAACAGGGCGTGGCTTTCCTCAGGGATCTGCTCAGCGTCACCGACAGCAACCAGGATGCTGCGCAGAATGTCGAGCAAGACAAGGTTGTGGTTCAGATCATTGGTGGCCATTGCGGGTGTCCTCTAGAGCAAAACGGGCGCGGGAGTATAAAGCCCCCGGCGCCCGCTGTCCCGTTATCGAATCTTTCCTTCGCTGTGGGTGAGTTCCTCTTTGGAGAAGTCATCCACATCAATCACCTTGCGTCGGGCAGCTTCAGCGGTGTGTAGCGCGTGTGCCTCGGCCGGTTGCAGTACACCGGCTTGCAGTGCGGCATCGATTGCCGATTCTCCCGCCCCCGGTTTTACCTGACCGCTTTTCAAGCCTTCATGGAGTTTTTTGTGCAGCGGACGTACTTCGTTCAGCAGGTCGCTGGCATGTTGCAGGGCGCCCACGGCGTCGTCTGGCGATTGCGGGCGATAGCAGCCCGCAAGCACTGCCTCTAGCGTTGGATCACCCTTGGCGCGACCCAAGACTGCGGCAACTTCGGCATCCAGCGCGTCCGACGGCCCGGTGTGGCGGCGGCCGAACGGGAACACGACGCCGCGCAGCAAAAAGCCCAGCGCGCGGCTCGGGAAGTTCTTCAGCAGTTCGTCCAGGGCGCGTTCGGCGTGGCCGAGGCTTTCTTCCATGGCCCATTTGAACAATGGGTTGAGGTGCTCCGGTGAATCCAGATCGTGGTAACGCTTGAGCGCGGCGCTGGCCAGGTACATATGGCTCAGCACATCACCCAGGCGCGCCGACAGGCGCTCGCGGCGTTTCAGTTCGCCGCCCAGCAGCATCATGCTCAGGTCGGCCAGCAGGGCAAAGGCTGCCGCCTGGCGGTTCAATGCCCGGAAGTAGCCCTGGCTCAGGGCATTGCCCGGCACATGCTCAAACCGCCCAAGGCCCAGGTTCAATACAAAGGTGCTGGCTTTATTGCTGATGGCAAAACCGATGTGCTTGAGCAACAGGTCGTCAAACTCCAGCAGCGCCTGATCCTTGTCTTCACGGCTGGCCAGGGCCATTTCCTTGAGTACAAAGGGGTGGCAGCGAATGGCGCCCTGACCGAAGATCATCAGGTTGCGCGACAGGATGTTCGCGCCTTCCACGGTGATGAAAATCGGCGCCCCCTGCCAGTTGCGCCCCAGGTAGTTGTTGGGCCCCATGATGATGCCCTTGCCGCCATGAACGTCCATGGCGTGGCTGATGCATTCACGGCCGCGCTCGGTCAGGTGGTACTTGAGTATCGCTGACAGTACCGAAGGTTTTTCCCCCAGGTCCACCGCGTTGGCGGTGAGCATGCGCGCGCTGTCCATCAACCAGGCGTTGCCGCCAATGCGCGCGAGTGCTTCCTGAATGCCTTCGAAGGCGGCCAGTGGCACATTGAATTGTTCGCGCACCTGGGCGTACTGCCCGGTCACCAGGCTGGTGAACTTGGCTGCGCCGGTGCCGACGGCCGGTAACGATATCGAGCGCCCGACCGACAGGCAGTTCATCAGCATCATCCAGCCCTTGCCGAGCATTTCCTGACCGCCAATCAGGTAATCCAGGGGGATAAATACGTCTTTGCCCGAGTTCGGGCCGTTCATGAACGCTGCGCCCAAAGGCAGGTGGCGGCGGCCAATCTCAACCCCGGGGGTGTCGGTGGGGATCAGCGCCAGGCTGATACCAAGGTCTTCCTTGTCGCCCAGCAGGTGTTCCGGGTCGTGGGCCTTGAATGCCAGGCCAAGCAGGGTGGCGACGGGCCCCAGGGTGATGTAGCGCTTCTCCCAGTTCAGGCGCAGACCGATCACTTCTTCGCCTTGCCACTGACCTTTGCAAATGATCCCGGTGTCGGGCATTGCCCCGGCATCGGAACCAGCCAGCGGACCTGTCAGGGCAAAGCAGGGGATGTCATCGCCACGGGCCAGGCGTGGGAGGTAGTGGTCACGTTGCTCGTCGGTGCCGTAATGCAGCAGCAGCTCGGCGGGGCCGAGGGAGTTGGGCACCATCACGGTGGAGGCGAGGTCGCCGCTGCGAGTGGCCAGCTTCATTGCGACCTGGGAGTGGGCGTACGCCGAGAAGCCCTTGCCACCGTAGGCTTTGGGGATGATCAGGGCGAAGAAACCGTGTTCCTTGATGTGCGCCCAGGCCTGCGGCGGCAAATCCATGGCTTGGCCGATCTCCCAATCGCTGACCATTGCGCACAGCTCTTCGGTGGGCCCGTCAATAAAGGCTTGTTCTTCTTCCGTGAGCTGAACTTTGGGATAGGCCAGAAGCTGGTTCCAGTCGGGGCGGCCGCTGAACAATTGGCCATCCCACCATACTGTGCCGGCGTCGATGGCATCACGCTCGGTTTGCGACATGGGGGGCAAGGTCTTCTGGAACCACTTGAACAGCGGAGCGGTAAACAGTTTGCGCCGAAGGTCTGGCAACAGCAGCAGGGCGGCAGGCGCTGCCAGCAACAGCCAAAGGATTGCCAGCAACCAGCCGGGCACATGGCCGATGACCCCCATGGCCAACAGGTAAACCGCGACAACAGCCAGGGTCGTCAGGGGGGCGATGCGGCGATGGGCCATATAGGCGATGCCAACAATCAGAACCAGTATCCACAACAACAGCATATTTAATCCTCCATGAAGCCAGGGGCGATAACTCTTGTGAGCTTAGTCGCAACTTCCGATCAAGGTTGTAAGGATAGTGACCTTGCGCTGGAGGCAGAGTTCGACATCCCGGCGTAGACTCCTTCGGCGTCTATCAACCAGGAGCCAGATCATGCTGAAAGTGTGGGGTCGCAAGAATTCGTCAAACGTGCGCAAGGCGTTGTGGTGTGTCGAAGAGTTGGCGTTGCCGTATAGCCGCGTAGAGGCGGGCGGTGCATTTGGAGTGGTCGACAGTCCTGAGTATCGATCGCTGAATCCTAACGGCCGGGTACCCATGATCGAAGAGGACGACGGCTTTGTTCTGTGGGAATCAAACGCCATCGTGCGTTACCTCACTGCCAGATATGGGTCAGACACGTCCTGGTATCCAACCGATGCCCGTGTGCGGGCTCAGGCTGACAAGTGGATGGACTGGACCAGTACCTCGTTTGCGGTCGAATTCCGTGCGGTGTTCTGGGGCGTTCTACGCACGCCTGCCGAGGAGCAGGACTGGGTGAAGATCAACGCGGCAATTAAAGCCTGCGATCAATTGCTGGCTGTTGCGGATCAGGCGCTGGCTGAAAAACCCTACCTGTCGGGTGATGAAATCGGCATGGGTGACATCCCGCTGGGATCCTTTATCTATGCCTGGTTTGAAATGCCCATCGAACGTGCGCACCTGCCGCACTTGAGTGCCTGGTATGAGCGCTTGAAGCAGCGTCCGGCCTATCGAAATGCAGTGATGACTGCGTTGACTTAATAGCCACTATTAATACGGGCGACTGTACTTGTGCGGCGAGGCCAAGCACCATACGGCCTTGTCGGACTTGCCCTACAGGTAGTTCGCCCTTACTTATACCTCCCTATTTCCCCATCTTGGTGCGTAATCCGATATGAGTTCCGCTCTGTCCATACGGCAGCTAACCAAAACCTACGGCAACGGTTTCCAGGCCCTGAGTGGTATCGATCTGGATGTTGCTGAAGGTGACTTTTTTGCCTTGCTGGGCCCTAACGGCGCCGGCAAATCCACGACCATCGGCATTCTCTCGACCCTGGTAAACAAAACCAGCGGTACGGTGAATATCTTTGGCCATGACCTTGATCGCAATCCGGCAGCCCTTAAGCGCTCGATTGGCGTGGTGCCGCAGGAGTTCAATTTCAACCAGTTTGAAAAGACCTTCGATATCGTCGTGACCCAGGCGGGTTACTACGGCATTCCGGCCAAAATCGCCAAGGAACGCGCTGAAAAGTACCTGACGCAGTTGGGGCTTTGGGATAAGCGCGACACACCTTCGCGCTCGTTGTCCGGTGGCATGAAGCGCCGCCTGATGATCGCCCGGGCCTTGGTGCACGAGCCGCGCCTGTTGATTCTCGATGAGCCTACTGCTGGCGTGGATATTGAGTTGCGTCGCTCGATGTGGAGTTTTCTCACCGAGCTGAACGAGCAGGGCACGACCATCATCCTCACCACTCACTATCTGGAGGAGGCTGAGCAGTTGTGTCGCAATATCGGGATCATCGATCACGGCACCATTGTTGAAAACACCAGCATGCGCCAGTTGCTTGGGCAACTGCATGTCGAGACCTTTTTACTCGACCTGAAGCACCCATTGCAGGCGGCCCCGAAGTTGATCGGCTATCCGAGTCAATTGCTCGACGCCAGTACGCTGGAAGTACAGGTCGACAAAGCCGTGGGTATCACCGGTCTGTTCACTCAACTGGCTGCGCAAAACATCGAAGTGGTGAGCCTGCGCAACAAAACCAATCGCCTTGAGGAGTTGTTCGTGTCGCTGGTCGAGAAAAATCTGGCAAAGGTGGCGATATGAGCTCGGAGCTGCGCCCCAATCTGATCGCGTTGAATACCATCGTTTACCGCGAAGTTCGCCGCTTCATGCGGATCTGGCCGCAGACACTACTACCGCCTGCGATCACCATGGTTCTGTACTTCGTGATCTTCGGTAATCTGATCGGTCGACAAATCGGTGATATGGGTGGTTTCACCTATATGGAGTACATCGTTCCGGGCCTGATCATGATGTCAGTGATCACCAACTCCTACGGTAACGTGGTCTCAAGCTTCTTTGGTGCCAAATTCCAACGCTCGATTGAAGAGCTGATGGTGTCACCGGTATCGCCCCACACCATTTTGATCGGCTTTACCGTGGGCGGGATTTTGCGCGGTTTGATTGTGGGCTTGATCGTGACCTTGCTGTCGCTGTTCTTCACCCAACTGCAAGTCCACCACTTGGGCCTGACCATCGTCGTCGTGGTACTGACGGCGACGATCTTCTCGTTGCTGGGGTTTATCAACGCCGTATTTGCGCGCAACTTCGACGATATTTCAATTATCCCGACTTTCGTGCTGACGCCGCTGACGTACCTGGGCGGTGTGTTTTATTCGATCACACTGCTGCCGCCGTTCTGGCAGAGCGTATCGCTGGCCAACCCTGTGCTGCACATGGTCAACGCATTCCGCTACGGCATTCTTGGGGTTTCGGACATCAAGATCAGCGTGGCCCTGACCTTTATGGTCGTGGCAACCATCGTGCTGTACTTCGGCTGTGCGAAGCTGCTGGTTAGCGGTCGAGGCATGCGTCAGTAGCATCCTGCTACTGACGAGGTACGAGGCTGCGAAATGGCCGAAGGACACTTCAGTGTCAGATAATGAAAAAGGCCCCTTTCGGGGCCTTTCTTATGAGTGCTTGTTTTTGCGTCCCTTCCATTTACGGCTGACCCACCAGCGCCAATAGAGCATGGTCAGGCAGTAGGCCAGCGCCCCAAGCACCACTCCGCACACCACAGAACCCAATAGAAAGGGCTGCCATACGGTCGACAATTGGCCGCTGATCCATTCCCAGGTCAGCTCATCCGGCAGGGTGCGTGCCGGTATGTTCATCAGCCAGGCACCCGTCTTATAGGTGATGTAAAACACCGGCGGCATCGTGATCGGATTGGTCAGCCATACCAGGCCCACTGATATCGGCATATTGGCGCGCGCGTTTACCGCCAGAAAAGCTGCAAGCAGCATTTGAAACGGCATGGGGATAAAAGCTGCAAAAATCCCTACGGCCATTGCTCGGGCCACGGAGTGACGATTGAGGTGCCAGAGGTTGGGGTCATGCAGTAAGGTCCCTAAAAATCGTAAGGACTTGTGTTCCCTGATCAGGGCCGGATCTGGCATGAAACGTTTGATTAAACGCCGTGGCATGGGCCTCTCCCTAGGTCAAGGGGGCAGTATGCCCAAATTCGACAGGATGCCTATTCAGACTTTGTGACAATTTCTTAAGCGCGGGTCCCGGATAACAACTAATCCGAGTCAAAGGGATAAGTTGAGTATAGGCATGCACACAGGGATGTTTGCGTTGGCGACGGGGCTTATTGCACTGCGGTTTTTACCCGTGTTGCCGTCGCCGGGGTGGTTGCTGCTGATGTTCATGGCGGGGCTGTTGCTGCTGGCTATTCGTGCCTGGCCGGTGGGGCTTTTTGTGCTTGGGCTGACGTGGGCTTGCGTCCAGGGACAAAGGGCGCTGGATGATCGCTTGCCCGCCGCGCTCGACGGCAGGACGCTTTGGGTCGAAGGGCATGTGGTCGGATTACCGCAGCAGACTGGCAGCGTCGTACGTTTTGAATTGCAGGATGCCCGCTCGCGCCACGGCGCATTACCCACGACCATCAGGTTGAGCTGGTATGGCGGGCCGTCGGTCAAGAGTGGGGAACGCTGGCGGCTAGCGGTCAAGCTCAAGCGCCCCAAGGGTTTGCTCAATCCTCAATCGTTTGATTACCAGGCCTGGTTGCTGGCGCATCGCATCGGTGCGACGGGCGTGGTCAAGGAGGGTCAGTTACTGGCTGCGGCGAGTCATGCCTGGCGCGATGGCTTGCGTCAGCGTCTGTTGCGTATCGATGGCAATGGCCGGGAACCGTGGCTGGCGGCGCTGGTCATGGGTGACGGTTCTGGTTTGAGCCGTGATGACTGGACGCTGCTGCAGACAACCGGAACCGTGCATCTGCTGGTGATTTCGGGGCAGCACATAGGCTTGTTTGCCGGATTGATCTACGGGGTGGTCGCCTTGCTGGCGCGCTATGGCCTGTGGCCGCGCTACTTGCCGTGGCTGCCTTGGGCTTGCGGCCTGGCGTTTGCGGGGGCCACGGGATATGGCCTGCTCGCCGGTTTTGAAGTACCGGTGCAGCGCGCGTGCGTGATGCTGGGGCTGGTGCTGATCTGGCGCTTGCGGTTTCGTCATCTGGGGGTGTGGTTGCCATTCCTGCTGGCGCTCAATGCGGTGCTGATTGTGGAGCCACTGGCGAGTTTGATGCCGGGGTTCTGGTTGTCGTTCAGCGCCGTGGCGGTACTGATTTTCACCTTCGGCGGTCGTCTTGGGGCCTGGGGGTGGAGGGCCGCGTGGCTGCGCCCCCACGGGCTGATCGCCCTGGGTTTGTTCCCGATGATGTGGATTCTCGGACTGCCCATCAGCCTGACGGGGCCGCTGGCCAATCTGGTTGCCGTGCCCTGGATCAGCCTTTTGGTGTTGCCGACGGCATTGCTGGGAACGCTGCTGCTGCCTGTGCCCTGGCTTGGGGAAAGCCTGCTGTGGCTGTCGGGTGGTTTGCTCGATCTGTTGATCAAGGGGCTGGCCCTGCTGGCCGATGTTTTCCCGCCCTGGCTGCCCCCGGTCGTGCCGATTTACATATGGCTGTTGAGCGCGCTTGGGGCGCTGATCCTGCTGCTGCCAGCCGGGATGGTGCTCAGACCGCTGGGGTGGCCACTGGTACTGCTGGCTGTCTTTGTGCCCCGCGAACAGGTCCCCCACGGCGAGGTTGAGGTGCTACAGCTGGATGTCGGGCAGGGGCTGGCGATTGTCTTGCGCACCCGTAACCACACGCTTTTGTATGACGCAGGCCCCAAGGTCCGGGATTTTGATCAGGGTGAACGAGTAGTGGTGCCTGTACTGCGTTCATTGGGGGTAGGCGAGCTGGATGTCATGCTGCTGAGCCACGCCGACTCGGATCATGCGGGCGGTGCGTTGGCGGTTCAGCGGGCAATCCGCGTTGCACGGGTGTTTGGTGGCGATGTGGCGGGGTTGCCAGAACCGTTGCGGGCGCAGCCGTGTACGAGCGGGGAGGGTTGGGAGTGGGACGGCGTGAAATTCTCACTCTGGCAGTGGCCGGGGGCGAGCAATAGCAATCAGAAGTCCTGCGTACTGCAGGTGCAAGCACGGGACGAACGGCTACTGTTGACGGGGGATATTGATACCCATGCCGAGCGGGCATTGCTGCAAAGTCCGCTGGCCGTTCCTGTCCGCTGGTTGCAATCGCCCCATCACGGCAGCAAGACGTCGTCGTCGATGGCTTTTCTCAAGGCACTGGCGCCTGAAAACGTGCTGATTTCCCGTGGGCACGGTAATAATTTTGGTCACCCGCATCCGCAGGTCATGTCGCGTTATCAAGCCTTGGGGGTGCAGGTGTGGGATAGCGCGGAGCAAGGGGCTGTGTGGTTTCGTTTGGGGGCGTCGGCACAGGTTAAGAGCATGGGTGGCCAGCGTCGGTTCTGGCGCGATTGATAGTGCTTGCGCAGGCGTTGGCCCCACAAGGTTAAGGGCAATCCTGTGGTAGAGTGGCGCACTTTTTCGAGGGGATTGTCACTGTGTGGGAACTGGTCAAATCAGGTGGCTGGATGATGCTGCCGATCATTCTGAGCTCTGTTGCCGCGCTGGGCATTATTGTCGAGCGTCTGTGGACCCTGCGTGCCAGTCGCGTAACCCCGGAACATTTGCTCGGGCAGGTCTGGGTCTGGATCAAAGACAAGCAGATGGACAAGGAAAAACTCAAATTGCTGCGCGCCGACTCGCCGCTGGGTGAGATCCTGGCCGCGGGCCTGGCCAACTCCAGGCATGGTCGCGAGATCATGAAAGAGTGCATCGAAGAGGCCGCTGCACGGGTGATTCACGAGCTAGAGCGGTATCTCAATGCGCTGGGTACGATTGCGGCAATGGCCCCGTTGCTGGGCCTGCTGGGTACCGTACTGGGCATGATCGATATTTTCAGCGCCTTCATGGGGACGGGCATGACGACCAATGCTGCCGTGCTTGCAGGCGGTATTTCCAAAGCACTGATCACTACCGCCGCCGGTCTGATGGTGGGTATTCCGGCAGTCTTCTTCCATCGCTTCCTGCAACGTCGTGTCGACGAGCTGGTGGTCGGGATGGAGCAGGAAGCGATCAAGCTGGTTGAGGTGATACAAGGCGACCGTGAAGTCGATATGGTCGGGAGCAAAGCGTGAAATTTCGCCGCAAGCCTCGGGAAACGGTTGATATCAACCTCGCGTCATTGATTGACGTGGTGTTTATCCTGCTGCTGTTTTTTGTCGTGACCACGACCTTTACCCGCGAAACCCAGTTGCGCGTTGATCTGCCAGAGGCTGCCAGCGGTTCGCCCAGCGAGGATCAAGGCGCCAGGCAACTGGACATCGCCATCAGCGCGGACGGAGTGTTTTCGGTGAACAACCAGTTGTTGCCGAAGAATGATCTGGCGAGCCTGATGGAGGCTCTGCAGAAAGAGTCTGGCGGCGATACCCGCTTGCCGCTGTCGATCAGCGCCGATGGCAAAACCCAACACCAGGCGGTCATCACCGCAATGGATGCGGCCGGGAAACTCGGTTTCAGCCATTTGCGCATGACGACTGTCGAGGCGCAGGCGGCGCCCTGATGGCCATGTCCGATCGCTTGTTGCGCGCCTGGTATGCCGGGCATCCGCTGCTGACCCTTTTGCGCCCGGTGGAGTGCCTTTACCGTCGAGTGGTTGAGCGCAAGCGGGCGCGTTTTGTGGCAGGGGAAGGCGAGATTTATCGTGCGCCGGTACCGTTGATTGTCGTGGGGAACATCACCGTGGGCGGTACCGGCAAAACGCCTTTGATCCTGTGGCTGATTGCGCATTGCCAGCAGCATGGCCTGCGGGTCGGCGTGGTCAGTCGTGGCTATGGCGCTTCCCCCCCTCAATTTCCGTGGCGCGTGAACGCTGATCAAAGTGCCGCGCAGGCGGGGGATGAGCCTTTGCTGATTGTGCAGCGCACCGGCGTACCCTTGATGATCGATCCGGATCGCAGTCGTGCGGTCAGGGCCCTGCTGGCCAGCGAGCAGCTGGACCTGATTCTGTCCGATGACGGCATGCAGCATTACCGCCTGGCCCGGGATCTTGAGCTGGTCCTGATCGACAATGCCAGAGGCCTGGGTAACGGTCGCTGCCTGCCTGCCGGGCCGCTGCGTGAGCCGGCTGAACGGCTGCAGAGCGTCGACGCGGTGCTGTATAACGGCGCTGCCAGCGACCCTCAGGGCGGTTTTGCCTTTCAGTTGCAGCCCACTGCGTTGGTCAATTTGATCAGCGGTGAGCGTCAGGCGCTGGACTATTTTCCTGCTGAACAAGCGCTGCATGCGGTCGCCGGGATCGGCAATCCGCAGCGTTTCTTCACGACCCTTGAAACGCTACACTGGCGACCAATTGCCCATGCTTTTGCCGATCACGCGCCCTACAGCGCCGAGGTGCTGAATTTTACGCCGCCCTTACCCGTGGTCATGACTGAAAAGGATGCGGTGAAGTGCCGTGACTTTGCGTCACCCGACTGGTGGTATCTGGCCGTTGACGCAGTACCCTCAGAGGCCTTTGTCCTGTGGTTTGATCAACAGTTGCTGGGTCTTTTGCCCGATCGTCTTTTGACTTGATCCATCTTTATCCAGGGGAACCCTAATGGACACCAAATTGCTCGATATCCTTGCTTGCCCTGTTTGCAAAGGCCCGCTCAAGCTCAGCGCCGACAAGACCGAGCTGATCAGCAAGGGCGCAGGTCTGGCCTACCCGATCCGCGATGGCATTCCAGTGATGCTGGAAACCGAAGCCCGTACCCTTTCTGCTGATGAGCGTCTGGATAAATGATTCCGGTTTTTACAGTCGTTATTCCGTCGCGCTTTGCCTCAACCCGTTTGCCAGGCAAGCCGCTGCAAATGATTGCCGGCAAGCCAATGGTCCAGCACGTCTGGGAGCAGGCCTGTAAAAGCAGCGCGCAGCGTGTGGTGGTTGCCACTGACGATGCGCGTATTGTCGACGCCTGCAAGGCGTTCGGCGCCGAGGTGCTGTTGACCCGTGCCGACCACGAGTCAGGCACCGACCGTCTGGCCGAAGTTGCCACGCAACTGGGTTTGGCCAGTGACGCCATCGTGGTCAATGTTCAGGGCGACGAACCCATGATCCCGCCACAGGTGATCGATCAGGTTGCCGTCAACCTGGCCGCCCACAGTGAGGCGAGCATGGCGACCCTGGCCGAGGCGATCGATGATGTCGAGACGCTGTTCAATTCCAATGTGGTCAAGGTCGTCAGTGACATCAACGGGCTGGCGCTGACATTCAGCCGGGCCACGTTGCCGTGGGCGCGGGATGACTTCGCCCTGCACCCTGACACCTTGCCGGCGGGCGTACCTTATCGCCGCCACATTGGCATCTACGCCTATCGTGCAGGCTTCCTGCATGACTTCGTGAGCTGGGGCCCTTGCTGGCTCGAAAATACCGAGCGCCTTGAGCAGCTTCGGGCGCTGTGGCATGGCGTGCGCATTCACGTGGCTGATGTGCTTGAAGCTCCGCCAGCCGGCGTTGATACCGTTGAAGACCTTGAACGCGTTCGGCGTTTGCTGGAGTCATGAGTTTGGACGTGCAGGTCAATGCGTCGCTTAAACCGTTCAACAGCTTTGGCGTTGATGTTAAGGCCAGCCTGTTTGCGCAAGCCCACAGCGATGCCGATGTGCGTGAGGCGTTACTGTGCGCGGTTGAGCACCAGTTGCCGTTGCTGGTCATTGGTGGCGGCAGTAATTTGCTGCTGACCGGTGATGTTTCAGCGCTGGTTTTGCGCATGGCCAGTCGCGGCATCCGTTTGCTGGCGGATGACGGCGACCGGGTTGTTGTCGAGGCCGAGGCGGGGGAGGTATGGCATGCCTTTGTGCTGTGGACTCTGGAACAGGGTTTGTCGGGGCTTGAAAACCTCAGCCTGATCCCCGGCACCGTTGGGGCTGCCCCGATGCAGAATATTGGCGCCTACGGCGTCGAGATCAAGGATGTCTTCGCCGGGCTTACGGCCCTTGATCGACAGACTGGCGAGTTGCGTGAATTCAGCCTTGCAGAGTGCAACTTCGCCTACCGCGACAGTCTCTTCAAGCAGCAGGCCGGGCGTTGGTTGATTCTGCGGGTGCGGTTTGCCCTGAGTCGTGCCACACGTCTGCATCTGGAATACGGCCCTGTACGTCAACGTCTTACCGAGCAGGGCATTGATCAGCCGACGGCCAGCGACGTCAGTCGGGCGATCAGCAGTATTCGCAGCGAAAAGCTGCCAGACCCGGCGGTGCTGGGCAATGCCGGCAGTTTTTTCAAAAACCCGTTGGTATCGGCTGTCCAGGCTGATGAGTTGCGCCTGGCTCACCCGGGGTTAATTGGCTATCCGCAAGCGGATGGCCAGGTAAAGCTGGCGGCAGGCTGGTTGATTGAAGCGGCGGGCTGGAAAGGCTTCCGGGAAGCCGACGCAGGCGTGCACCGTTTGCAGTCGCTGGTGCTGGTCAATCATGGTTCGGCCACCGGCCTGGAGTTACTGGCACTGGCGCAGCGCATTCAGGCCGATATCCTGCAACGCTTTGCCGTGGAGCTGGAGATGGAACCCAACGTTTACTGACGTATCAACCGGTTATCTAACTCCATAAAAAAAGCCCCGCCAGTTCAGAACTGGCGGGGCTTTTTAGTGGCCTTTGGAATTAGGCGAGAGGTTTAGACTCGTGTTCCTGTTCCTGGGCTACGGCTTCGCTTGCAGGTGCATGAGCTGCTGCAGCGGCGGCTGCAGCAGCCTCTTCACGCTTGCGACGACGGACTTCGCGCGGGTCGTTAGGAGCACGACCGTTGCTTGGAGCGCTGACAACCGGAGCTGCAATCACGACTTCAACCACTTCAGACGCCACAACAACTTCAGCTTCAACTGGAGCCGGCTGTGCGGTGACTACGGTCTCGACTACGGCTTCAACCGCTACCACTTCAGGGGTGGCTGGTTCTGCTGCAGGCGCTGCTTGAACAACGGCAGGCTCGGCAACTGGCTCGCGAACAACGCGGACTTCCTTGGCAGGCTCCGGTGCTTTTTCGAAAGCAGGTGCTTCGACTGCTGGCGTCTCAACGACCGGGGTTTGCGCCACGACTTCGACTACAGGCTCTGGAGCCGCTACAACTGGCTCGGCAACAGCCTGGACTTCAGGGTGTGCTTCTTGAGCCGGTGCAACTTCAACTTCCGGTGCCTTGATCGCTTCGATCGGCGTTACGGCTTCGACAACCGGTGCTTCTGCAACTGGAGTTTCAATAACGGTTGCTTCTACAGCGGCGGTGGCTTCAACCACTGGAGCTGGAGCGGCAGGTGCTTCTGCGGCAGCCACTTCCTGCGCAGCTTCAACGGCAACCACGGTTTCAGCCGGGGCCGATTCCTGGGTTGCTTCAGTCGCACGCTCTGCCTGTTCGTGAGCCTGGGCTTCAGCGGGGGCGCTGATTACCGAGCTGGCAACGGCTTCTGTCACGGCCAGGCCGGCAGCGATTTCAAGGGTGGTAGCAGGAGCGTTTTGGGCGTTGCCTTCTTCGCTGTTCTCTTCCGAGCCTTCAATCACGTTGCCGTTTGCATCACGCTGACGTTCACGACGGTTGCTGCGACGACGCTGACCACGGGAGCGGCGACGTGGACGATCGCCTTCGGCATTGTCCTGTGTCTCGTCCTGGGATTGCTCTTCGCTGGACAGCACTTCTTCGTCTTCAGCAGCAGCCACAACTTGCTCTTCACGTGGAGCGCGTTCTTCGCGAGGGGCGCGAGGCTGGCGTTCTTCACGAGGCGGGCGGGCCGGGCGTTCTTCGGCTACGACTGCAGCTGCGGCGCCGGCAACGACAGCAGGCGCTGCGTCCAGAGGCTCACGCAGTTCGCGTACGCGCTCTTCACGGCCTTCGCCACGAGGTTTGCGGTCTTCACGCGGTGCGCGTGGGGCGCGCTCTTCACGAGGTGGACGCGGTGCGCGCTCTTCGCGAGGTGCTTGAGCAACAACCGGAGTTTCTTCGCGGGATGTACGTTCTTCACGTGGTTCGCGAGCAGCACGCTCTTCACGTGGTGCGCGCTCTTCGCGTGGCTTGCGTTCTTCGTCACGACGACCGTTGCGGTTACGGCTTTGCTGGCGGCCGTTGCGACGCTCTTCGTTGCGTGCAGGGCGCTCAGGGGTGGCTGGCTTCTCTACCACGGTCGGAGCAACAGGCTCTTCCTTGGAGGCGAACAGGCTCACCAACGACTTGACCAGGCCTTTGAACAGGCTTGGCTCGGAGATGGTTGCCGCGGGTGCAGGTGCGGCCGGGGCAGCGACGACTTCGGCAGGAACCGGAGCCGAGGTGCGTGGCGGTGCAGTTTTAACCGCGGCTTCCTGGCGAACCAGAGTGCGGGTAGCTGCAGCAGGCTGGACTTCTTCCACTTCAGCGGCAGCGGCAGCAATTTCATAGCTGGACTGGTTGGTGTGGGCTTCCGGGCTGTCATCACGCAGGCGCTGAACTTCGAAGTGCGGCGTTTCGAGGTGGTCGTTCGGCAGGATGACGATGCGGGCACGGGTACGCAGTTCGATCTTGGTGATCGAGTTGCGTTTTTCGTTGAGCAGGAATGCAGCAACCGGGATTGGCACCTGGGCGCGTACTTCGGCAGTACGGTCTTTCAGGGCTTCTTCTTCGATCAGGCGCAGGATGGCCAGCGACAGCGACTCAACGTCACGGATGATGCCGGTGCCGTTGCAGCGTGGGCAGACGATGCCGCTGCTTTCGCCCAGGGATGGACGCAGGCGCTGACGGGACATTTCCAGCAGGCCGAAGCGCGAGATACGGCCGACTTGTACGCGGGCACGGTCTGCTTCCAGGCATTCGCGGACTTTTTCTTCCACTGCGCGCTGGTTTTTGGCTGGGGTCATGTCGATGAAGTCGATGACGATCAGGCCGCCGATGTCGCGCAAGCGCAACTGACGGGCGATTTCTTCAGCCGCTTCAAGGTTGGTTTGCAGCGCGGTTTCTTCGATATCGCTACCTTTGGTGGCGCGGGCCGAGTTGATGTCGATGGACACCAGGGCTTCGGTCGGGTCGATAACGATGGAACCGCCGGAAGGCAGTTCAACGACACGCTGGAAGGCGGTCTCGATCTGACTTTCGATCTGGAAACGATTGAACAGCGGAACGCTGTCTTCGTAGAGTTTGATTTTGCTGGCGTACTGCGGCATCACCTGGCGAATGAAGGTCAGGGCTTCGTCCTGGGCTTCAACGCTGTCGATCAGTACTTCGCCGATGTCCTGGCGCAGGTAATCACGGATGGCGCGGATGATCACGTTGCTTTCCTGGTAGATCAGGAATGGCGCGGAGCGATCCAGCGAGGCTTCTTTAATGGCTGTCCACAGTTGCAGCAGGTAGTCGAGGTCCCACTGCATCTCTTCGCTGCTGCGGCCCAGGCCGGCAGTGCGTACGATCAGACCCATGTCGGCAGGGGCAATCAGGCCGTTAAGCGCTTCACGCAGTTCGTTGCGCTCTTCGCCTTCAATGCGACGGGAGATACCACCGGCACGCGGGTTGTTCGGCATCAGAACCAGGTAACGGCCGGCGAGGCTGATGAAGGTGGTCAGGGCTGCGCCCTTGTTGCCACGTTCTTCTTTCTCGACCTGCACGATAACTTCCTGGCCTTCGCTCAGGACGTCCTTGATGTTTACGCGGCCTTCGGGAGCCTTCTTGAAGTACTCGCGGGAGATTTCCTTGAGGGGCAGGAAGCCGTGGCGCTCGGAGCCGAAATCGACAAAGGCAGCCTCAAGGCTTGGTTCGATGCGAGTAATACGGCCTTTGTAGATGTTGGCTTTCTTCTGCTCGCGTGCACCCGACTCGATGTCCAGGTCGTAGAGGCGTTGGCCATCTACCAGTGCAACGCGCAACTCTTCAGGTTGAGTTGCGTTAATCAGCATTCTTTTCATGTTGTACCGTCGGTTTCCGGGCTACCGGAAACGGCGTTCGGCACACACGACTTCTCATGGTCGGTGTCAGGTGCGTCAGGAGTTGTTGGCCACTCCTGTGTACAGCGAGGTTCGAACCTTGGGGTCGAAGTCGCGACTTACGCTTCCTGCTTGCTGTGGTGCTAAAGCACCTCTTAAGCAAAAGTCTGGTCAGGAGGAGGAATCAACCGGCGGCTGTGGACGAGATGAAGCGTCTTGATAAAGCCTATTGCTACACAGTCCGGCGGTTGTGCGTCTCCACCCTACACGTATCCCTGATAATTCGGGTGCTGCCGCGCGCAGAATCCGCAGCGGGTTGGCATTTACCGTGTTCTCCAAAAGGGGAGTTCACGCATCATGGCTAATAAAGGCAATGTTTCTGAAGCTTTCGCCCGAAATTCCCGAAGCTGACTGCACTTTGTGAACTGGCCGTGAATATCGGCGTAGAAGGGGAGTTTGCACTCTGCTTTCCAGGCTCGCTTCAGGCCTCATGTCACCTGCGCTTGTTACAACTCCAGGTCTTGCGTGTGTAGCGAAAGCCCCGTGGGACGGCCTCGCGTCCTTGTTAAGAGCGTTGGTCAGGGCCGGTGATACACCGTTAATCCTCTGTCCAGGCCGCTTTTGGCGGCGTTCGCGACTATAGCAGCAATGATTAAGTGCTTCAATTCCATAAAAAATTGTTATCATCGGCGCCATGACGACGACTACCCCCCCGACCCCCAGCGTCCAGCTGCTTGAGGTCTCGCCGGAATATGCCGGCCAACGCATCGACAATTTCCTGCTTGCTCGACTCAAGGGTGTTCCCAAGACCTTGATTTACCGCATTTTGCGTAAAGGCGAAGTGCGCGTGAACAAGGGCCGGATCAAACCCGAGTACAAGCTGCAGGCGGGCGACATCGTGCGCGTGCCGCCGGTTCGCGTGCCTGAGCGCGACGAGCCTGTGCCTGTGGCCCAAGGTTTGTTGTTGCGCCTTGAGGCGGCGATTGTCTATGAAGATAAGGCGCTGATTGTCTTGAACAAGCCGGCAGGCATCGCCGTGCATGGCGGCAGCGGTTTGACCTTTGGCGTGATCGAAGCCTTTCGTCAGATGCGTCCTGACGTCAAGGAATTGGAATTGGTGCACCGCCTGGACCGTGACACGTCCGGCCTGTTGATGATTGCCAAAAAACGCAGCATGTTGCGCCATCTTCACGAGGCGCTTCGCGGTGACGGTATCGACAAGCGTTACATGGCGCTGGTGCGTGGCAACTGGGCGGCTTCGATCAAGCAGGTGCGTGCGCCGCTGATGAAGAGCAACTTGCGTTCGGGTGAGCGCATGGTTGAAGTCAACGAAGAAGGCAAAGAGTCCGTCACCGTGTTCAAGGTGCTGCGCCGCTTCGGTGATTTTGCAACCATGGTCGAGGCTCGTCCGATCACCGGCCGTACTCACCAGATTCGCGTGCATACCCTGCATGCCGGTCATTGCATTGCCGGTGATACCAAGTACGGCGATGAAGGCTTCTCCAAGGAGATCCGTGATCTGGGCGGCAAGCGGTTGTTTCTGCATGCCTACATGCTGACTGTGCCGATGCCCGATGGCGGTGAGATGAAATTCCAGGCCCCGGTAGATGAAATGTGGGCCAAGACCGTGGAGCGACTGAGTGTCCCCTACTGACTACAAGCTGCTGATTTTTGACTGGGACGGCACGTTGGCCGACTCCATTGGTCGGATTGTTACTGCAATGCAGGTTGCAGCGCAGCGAGCGGGTCGCCCTGAGCGCGATGCGCCAGCAGTCAAGGGGATTATCGGGTTGGGCCTGCCCGAGGCGATTCTGACGCTCTATCCCGACATGACGCCAGGGCAGGTGATTGCATTTCGTCAGCACTATGCTGATGTCTACATCGCCATGGATGCCGAGCCTTCGCCGTTGTTCGCCGGGGTCAGGGAGTCGCTTGAGGTGTTCCGTGAGCAGGGCTATCGCCTGGCGGTTGCTACGGGCAAGGCGCGTCGCGGGCTGGATCGTGTGCTCAAGGCCCATGGGTGGGAAGATTTTTTCGATATCACCCGTGCAGCAGATGAGACTGCAAGCAAACCCGATCCCTTGATGCTCAATCAGATTCTGGCCCATTGCGATGTGCGCCCGGATCAGGCGTTGATGGTGGGTGATGCTTCCTTTGATTTGTTGATGGCGCGCAACGCGGGTATCGACTCTGTTGCGGTAGGCTATGGTGCTCAGTCAATGGAGCGCTTGCTGGCGTTTGAGCCTCGGTTGGCGATTGACAGTTTTCCCGAGTTGCGCGCCTGGCTGGATCGTCAGGTTAATTAAAGTCTTTGCTGGGGTAGTGCATGGTTGATCAATGGAAAGCGCCCTCTGCGGCTGAGTCGACTGTCGGTGATGCAAAAAGCTGGCAACTGCTGGAAAAAACCTTGTTGGCGGGTATTCAGGAGCAGCGCCGTTCGCGCCGCTGGGGGATTTTCTTCAAGGTCCTGATGTTCTGTTACCTCATTGCGGTGTTGCTGCTGTTTACCCCGCTGCTGAGCATGGAGCGAAGTGCGGTGGGCGGTTCGAGCTATACCGCGTTGATCGATGTGCGCGGCCCGATTGCAGATAAAGAGCCTGCCAGTGCCGATAACCTGGTTACCAGTCTGCAGGCTGCATTCGATGATCCAAGGGTCAAGGGTGTGGTATTGCGCATCAACAGTCCGGGCGGCAGTCCGGTGCAGTCGGGTTATGTCTACGATGAGATTCGTCGTTTGCGCGGTTTGCATCCCGACACCAAGGTGTATGCGGTGATTTCCGATTTGGGAGCTTCCGGTGCCTATTACATTGCCAGTGCTGCTGACGAGATTTACGCCGACAAGGCCAGTCTTGTCGGGTCGATTGGCGTGACGGCGGCGGGCTTTGGCTTTGTCGGGGCGATGGACAAGCTGGGGATTCAGCGTCGTGCGTACACTTCGGGTGACCACAAGGCGTTCCTGGATCCGTTTGAGCCGGAAAAACCGGACGAAACCAAGTTCTGGCAGGGTGTTCTGAATGTGACTCACCAGCAGTTCATTGATAGCGTCAAGCAGGGGCGTGGTGATCGCCTGAAAGACAAGGAGCATCCTGAGTTGTTCTCGGGGTTGGTCTGGACCGGTCAGCAGGCGCTGCCTCTGGGGTTGATTGACGGGCTGGGCAATACCAGTTCGGTTGCCCGTGATGTGATCGGTGCAAAGGATCTGGTGGATTTCACTGTCCAGGAGTCGGCTTTCGATCGCTTCTCGAAAAAGCTCGGTGCCAGCGTGGCTGAGCAATTGGCGATGTGGATGGGCTTTCAGGGGCCAACACTGCGCTGATTGCTCTCTCTGCTCACAAGAAACGGCCTTCGGGTCGTTTTTTTTGTGGTGTCGAGCGTTCTGTAGTCGCTGCCGAGGAACGAAGGCTGCGATCGAGCGCGAAGCGTTCGCAAAATGGAACACCCGAATATGTCAGGTTCTACGTCCGCTTCGCGGCCGATCGCAGCCTTCGTTCCTCGGCAGCGACTACAGAGTATTGCGGCTTATTCAGGGCAGGTGTACGCCTTCTGCAAGCAGCATGTCCACCAGGCGTATCAGTGGCAAGCCGACCAGGCTGGTGGCGTCATCGCCTTCTGTGCGTTGAAACAGGCTCACACCAAGGCCTTCGGCTTTAAAGCTGCCAGCGCAGTCGTAGGGCTGTTCTGCGAGCAGATAGCGTTCGATCTGTTCGGCACTTAGCGTGCGCATGTGCACGGTGAAGGGAATGCAATCGGTCTGGTGGTGGCCCGTCTGGCTGTTGAGCAGGGTCAGGCCGGTCAGGAAGCTCACGCTGGCACCGCTGGCGCTCATCAGTTGTTGGTGGGCCTTGTCGTGGGTGTGGGGTTTGCCGATGATCTGTCCGTCGAGCACGGCGACCTGGTCGGAGCCAATGATCAGGTGGTTTGGATGGCTTTTGGCGAGTGCTCGTGCTTTTTCCAGGGATAGGCGCTTGACCAGTTCAATGGCGGTCTCGCCGGGGCGGTGGCTTTCGTCAATGTCGGGTGAGCTGCAGCTGAAAGGCAGGCGCAGGCGAGTCAGTAATTCGCGGCGGTAAACCGAGCTTGAAGCGAGTAATAAAGGTAGCATGCGCGGCTCCTGTGGGTGGTTGGCGATTCTAGCGGGCGTACGGGATGTCGCACAGGCACAATTTCCTTTGACAGGTGGAGGGGTCGTCCCTAGAATGCTGCGCCTATGTTGAATGACCCGATTCCACCTCACGTTGACCCGCGCAAATTAGCTGATCGTGGCACTACCCTTCAAGGTGAAGTGCTGCTGGCTGATTTGGAGAGACTCTGCGACCCGCTTTCCGACAATGTCGGTACGGTCCAGGCTAAATTTGTTTTTGAGCGAGACGAGCGAAGATCTGTGGTAATACACAGCTCCATCGACGTTGAGGTCAAGATGGTTTGCCAGCGTTGTCTTGAGCTGGTCACCCTGCCGATTCACAGCGAGTGCAGTTATGCTGTGGTGAAGGAGGGTGCAAATACCCAGTCGTTACCGAAAGGTTATGACGTGCTGGAACTGGGCGAAGATCCATTGGATCTGCAGTCACTGATCGAGGAAGAGCTTTTGCTTGCCTTGCCCATTGTGCCTGCTCATCATCCGGAAGAATGCCAGCAGCCGGCGGGTCTCGATGAGCCCGAGCCAGGCGAGGACGAGGTAACGCGGTCCAACCCGTTCAGTGTATTGGCGCAGTTAAAGCGTGACCCAAACGTTTAGGAGTTAATTAATTATGGCTGTTCAGCAGAACAAAAAATCCCGCTCTGCCCGTGACATGCGTCGTTCGCACGATGCTCTTTCGGCTAGCACTCTGTCCGTAGAAAAAACCACCGGTGAAATTCACCTGCGTCACCACGTATCGCCAGAAGGCGTATACCGTGGTCGTAAAGTGATCGACAAGGGCGCTGACGAGTAATCACTTGTCCGCTCAGGTCATCGCGATCGACGCAATGGGCGGGGACTTCGGTCCCCGCAGCATTGTTCAGGCCTGCATTGCCTGCCTGTCTGCTACTCCCTCGTTACACCTGACCCTCGTCGGTCAACCCTCCATACTTGAAACCTTGATCGCTGGCCATTCGGCTGTGGATCGCTCGCGCCTGACGATTACCCCTGCTTCTGAAGTGATTGCCATGAATGAGCGGCCTTCCAATGCCCTGCGCAGCAAGCCTGACTCTTCCATGCGTGTGGCGCTGGAGTTGCTCCGTGATGGCAAGGTGCAAGCCTGTGTCAGTTCCGGCAATACCGGCGCACTGATGGCGTTGTCCCGTCATGTGCTCAAGACCTTGCCGGGGATCGATCGTCCGGCGATGGTGGCGGCGGTGCCGACCCAGACGGGCTACTGTCAGTTGCTGGACTTGGGCGCGAATGTCGATTGCACGGCCGGGCAGTTGTTCCAGTTTGCAGTCATGGGGTCGGTGGCGGCGCAGGCGCTGGGTGTGCTTCGTCCACGGGTTGCCTTGCTCAATATCGGCACCGAAGACGTCAAGGGCAATCAGCAGGTCAAAGAGGCGGCTGCGTTGTTGCAGGCGGCGTCCGGGCTGCACTACATCGGCTTTGTCGAGGGTGATGGTGTGTACCGTGGCGAGGCTGACGTGGTGGTGTGTGACGGGTTTGTCGGCAATATCATGCTCAAGTCCAGCGAAGGTCTTGCGACCATGATTTCGAGCAGGCTTGAGGCGGTGTTCAGGCGTAACCTGTTCAGTCGCTGTGTAGGTGCGCTGGCGTTGCCGTTGATGCGGCGCCTGCAGGCCGACCTGGCGCCCGCGCGTCATAACGGTGCGAGCTTTCTCGGGCTTCAGGGGATTGTGATCAAGAGTCACGGTTCGGCAGGTGCTCAGGGCTTTCAGAGTGCGATAGAGCGCGCATTGATTGAAATCCATGAAGACCTGCCAAAGCGTTTGTATGGGCGCCTTGAAGGGTTGTTGCCGTAGGCGTTTTGCCGGGCTGATGCTTAAATGTGACCGCTCAGTCCAATCAGCCATCCAACTGTCAGTTTCTTGCGTCCACTACGGTAGGGCGTCAATTCTCCGACGACAAGATCATTAGGGGCTTGTTACATGTCTACATCCCTCGCATTTGTCTTTCCAGGGCAGGGTTCGCAGTCCCTCGGCATGTTGGCCGAGCTGGGCGCGGAGCATCCGCTGGTCCTGGAAACATTTAAAGAAGCTTCCGCTGCTCTGGGTTACGACCTGTGGGCGCTGATCCAGGAAGGTCCTGCAGAGAAGCTGAATCAAACCGATATTACCCAGCCTGCCATTCTGGCCGCCTCGATTGCCCTGTGGCGCCTGTGGCTGGCCGAAGGCGGCAAGCGCCCTGACTTTGTTGCAGGCCATAGCCTGGGCGAGTACAGCGCGTTGGTTGCTGCCGAATGCCTGACATTGGCTGAGGCAGTCAAACTGGTTGAGCGTCGCGGTCAACTGATGCAAGAAGCCGTACCGGCCGGCCAGGGTGCCATGGCGGCAATCCTGGGCCTGGAAGATGCTGACGTGCTGGCGGCCTGTGCCGAAGCGGCGCAAGGTGAAGTGGTCAGCGCAGTGAACTTCAACTCGCCGGGCCAGGTCGTGATCGCTGGCGCCAAGGCTGCTGTTGAGCGCGCCATGGAGCTGTGCAAGGCCAAAGGCGCCAAACGTGCATTGCCGTTGCCGGTGAGCGTGCCTTCGCACTGCGAGCTGATGCGTCCTGCCGCTGAGCGTTTTGCCGAGTCCATCGAGGCGATCGACTGGAAAATGCCGACCATTGCCTTGGTGCAGAACGTCAGTGCCGCTGTTGCAGCCGATTTGCCAACCCTCAAGCGCGACTTGCTCGAACAGTTGTACAAGCCAGTGCGCTGGGTTGAGTCGGTACAGGTGCTTGCGGCTGGCGGCCCGGTTGATCTGGTTGAGTGCGGTCCGGGCAAGGTCCTGGTAGGTATCAGCAAGCGTTGCGCTGAAGGCGTGACGACCCACAATTTGAATACCCCGGATGCCTTCGCCGCTGCGCGATTGGCTCTGGTCTGAATCAGGAGAAGCCTGCATGAGCTTGCAAGGTAAAGTTGCACTGGTAACAGGCGCAAGCCGTGGCATTGGCCAGGCTATCGCATTGGAGTTGGGTCGTCAGGGCGCCGTTGTCATCGGCACTGCGACTTCGCAAGCCGGTGCCGAGCGTATTGCTGCCACCCTGAAAGAAAACGGTGTTCAGGGCACTGGCATGGAACTCAATGTCACCAGCAGCGAATCGGTTGCTGCGGTGCTGGCGAGCATCCAGGAGCAGTTCGGTGCTCCGGCGATTCTGGTCAATAATGCCGGTATCACCCGCGATAACCTGATGATGCGCATGAAAGATGACGAATGGCATGACGTTATCGATACCAACCTGAACAGTCTGTATCGCCTGTCCAAGGGGGTTTTGCGTGGCATGACCAAGGCCCGTTGGGGACGAATTATCAATATTGGCTCTGTTGTGGGTGCCATGGGCAACGCAGGCCAAGTAAACTACGCCGCCGCCAAGGCAGGCCTTGAAGGTTTCGGTCGTGCGCTGGCACGTGAAGTGGGCTCGCGCTCGATCACTGTCAACTCGGTGGCTCCGGGCTTTATCGATACCGATATGACCCGTGAATTGCCAGAGGCACAGCGCGAAGCCTTGCAGACGCAGATTCCGCTGGGCCGTTTGGGCCAGGCTCAAGAGATCGCAAACGTGGTCGCTTTCCTGGCATCTGACGGTGCAGCCTACGTGACAGGGGCTACAATCCCGGTCAACGGCGGGATGTACATGAGTTAAATGTGACGGATTGCTTCAAAAAAATGTCATACGAGCTGTCTAAAATCCGTTATAAAGCTGCAATCTATTTATAGGCAGCCGGTTGTTGCGGTGTGAGTGCAAAGCTTTCAGTTGAAAAACTGAAAAGGCTTTCGATACACTTGCCCACTGGCCAGCTGCCTGAATTTGTCCATTAGGAGTGAAAACAAGGTATGAGCACCATCGAAGAGCGCGTCAAGAAAATCGTTGCCGAGCAACTGGGCGTTAAAGAAGAAGAAGTGACCAATGCCGCTTCCTTCGTTGAAGACCTGGGTGCCGACTCCCTTGACACCGTTGAGCTTGTGATGGCTCTGGAAGAGGAATTCGAGACTGAGATTCCTGACGAAGAAGCTGAAAAGATCACTACTGTACAAGCCGCTATCGATTACGTTACTAGCCACCAGGCGTAATAGTTTGTAATCGTTGCTCGCTGTCATGGAAAAACCGCACTGCCGCTCTGGCGTGCGGTTTTTTCTTTAGGCGTGATGCAAAGTGTCGTCAATAGAATAAAGGAGAGTGCTGTGTCGCGTAGACGCGTCGTAGTCACCGGTATGGGGATGTTGTCGCCACTGGGTGCGGATGTTCCGAGCACCTGGCAAGGCATTCTGGCAGGCCGAAGTGGCATTGGTCTGATCGAACACACGGATCTTTCTGCCTATTCCACCCGTTTTGGCGGCTCGGTACAGGGCTTTAACGTTGAGGATTACCTCTCCGTCAAAGAAGCCCGAAAACTTGACCTGTTTATTCAGTACGGTTTGGCAGCTGGGTTTCAGGCTGTGCGTAATTCCGGCCTTGAAGTTACCGACGCCAATCGTGAGCGCATCGGTGTGGCAATGGGTTCGGGTATTGGCGGTCTGACCAATATCGAAGAAACCAGCCGTACCTTGCACGAGCAAGGCCCGCGACGGATTTCTCCGTTTTTCGTGCCCGGTTCGATCATCAACATGATTTCCGGTTTTCTGTCTATCCACCTGGGTACACAGGGGCCTAACTATGCCATCGCGACTGCCTGTACCACTGGTACGCATTGCATTGGCATGGCAGCTCGCAACATTGCTTACGGCGAAGCCGACGTGATGATTGCCGGCGGCGCCGAAATGGCCGCCTGCGGCCTGGGCATGGGCGGCTTTGGTGCCTCCCGTGCGTTGTCGACCCGCAACGACGATCCAACCCGTGCCAGCCGTCCGTGGGACAAAGGCCGTGATGGATTTGTATTGTCTGACGGTGCCGGTGCGCTGGTGCTCGAAGAGCTTGAACATGCCAAGGCGCGTGGTGCGACCATCTACGCCGAGCTGATCGGTTTTGGGATGAGCGGTGACGCTTTCCACATGACCTCGCCTCCGGCCGATGGTGCAGGTGCGGCCCGCTGCATTACCAATGCCCTGCGTGACGCCCAGCTGAACGCTGATCAAGTGCAGTACATCAACGCCCACGGCACCTCGACCCCTGCTGGCGATCTGGCAGAAGTGTCGGCGATCAAGTCGGTGTTTGGTGATCACGCCTACAAACTGGCGGTGAGTTCGACCAAGTCCATGACCGGTCACCTGTTGGGTGCAGCGGGCGCGGTCGAGGCGATTTTCAGCGTACTGGCCATCAACAGCCAGATTGCCCCGCCGACCATCAACCTCGACGAGCCTGATGAAGGCTGCGATCTGGACTTCGTGCCGCACACCGCGCGTGAAATGCCGATCGACGTGGTGCTGTCCAACTCATTCGGTTTTGGCGGCACAAACGGTTCGTTGGTGTTCCGTCGGTACGCCGACTGATGCAAAGCTGGGTCGACGGTCAGCCGGCGAACGCTCTTGCGTCGCTCAAAGACCGTGGGCTGGCCTATGGTGATGGTCTGTTTGAGACCATCGCCGTCAAGGCTGGCACACCGCTGCTGCTGGAACTGCATATGCAGCGTCTGGCGCTCGGTTGTTCCCGGCTGGCGATTGTTGCGGATCAGGCATTGATCCGCAGCGAATTGCTGGCATATGCGCAAGCGATGGGCGAGGGCGTCCTCAAGCTCATCCTGACCCGTGGCGATAGTCAGCGTGGTTATGGCGCGTCCACCGGGGCTTTGCCTCGACGAATTCTTCAGGCCAGTCCGGCTGCGGCTTATCCCCAAGCGTACGCGCTGCAAGGGATAGCGCTGTTTGATTGCGCCACCCGTCTGGCTGAACAGCCGTTGTTGGCGGGGCTCAAGCATCTCAATCGACTCGAACAGGTCATTGCGCGATCCGAATGGCAAGACCCGGCCTACGCCGAGGGCTTGATGCGCGACACGTCGGGACGGGTGATTGAAGGTGTGTTCAGCAATCTGTTCATGGTGCGTGACGGGGTTCTGATGACCGCCGACCTGCAGCGGTGTGGCGTGGCCGGCGTGATGCGGGCTGCACTGCTGGTCGAGGCCGAACGCCTGGCCATTCCTTGTCTGGTTACTGACATCAGCCTTGCGCAGCTGCAACAGGCCGATGAACTCTTCCTCTGTAACAGCGTGTATGGCGTTTGGCCCGTGCGCGCATTTGCAGACCTGAGCTGGCCGGTGGGGCCACTCACCCGTAAACTGCAAGGCATTGCTCGCACCCTACTGGATGTTTGATTCGTGAAACGTAAATTCTTGGTGCTGCTGGAGACAGGTCTGGTGCTGGCGGGCTTGCTGCTGGGCGCTAGCGCCTGGAAGCTCAATTCTGCGCTCGACCAACCGCTCAATCTGACGCAGGAACAATTGCTCGATGTACCGGCTGGCGCCACGCCGACCGGTACGTTCAATCGTCTGGAAGCTGACGACACGCTGCGTGACGCGTTCTGGTTGCGCGTGTACTGGCGCTTCAACCTTGAGGGCCAGCCGTTGCACAGCGGTGAATACCGCATGACCCCGGGCATGACCGCCCAGGACCTTATTGGTCTGTGGCAGCGTGGCGAAGTGGTGCAATACAGCCTGACTCTGGTTGAAGGCTGGAATTTTCGCCAGGTGCGCAGCGCTTTGGCCAAGCATGAAAAAATCGAACAGACCCTCGATGGCCTGAGCGATAGCGAACTCATGGCCAAGCTGGGTCATGCCGGGGAATTTCCGGAAGGTCGATTCTTTCCAGACACCTATCGCTTTGTGCGCGGCATGACCGATGCCCAGTTGCTGGAAAAAGCCTACGACCGTCTTGAGAAAGTGCTTGCCCAGGAGTGGGAACAGCGTGATCCGAGCGTGCCTTATGCCAACCCTTATCAGGCGCTGATCATGGCGTCACTGGTGGAGAAGGAAACCGGTGTGCCACAGGAGCGCGGGCAAATTGCCGGGGTTTTTGTGCGCCGGATGAAAATCGGCATGCCGCTGCAAACCGATCCTACGGTGATCTATGGCCTGGGCGAGCGTTACAACGGCAAGCTGACACGGGCCCACTTGCGCGAACCCACGCCGTACAACACCTATACGATTCCTGGCTTGCCGCCTACGCCCATTGCCATGGTGGGGCGTGAAGCGATTAATGCCGCTTTGCACCCGGTCAGTGGCTCCAGCCTGTACTTTGTGGCCAAGGGCGATGGTAGCCACACGTTTTCCGATGACCTGGATGCGCACAACAATGCGGTGCGCGAATTCCAGATCAAGCGCAGGGCCGATTACCGTTCGAGCCCCGCGCCGACCCCTGCTGCCGAGCCGGAGAGTCCCCCGGCCGAGCCGCAAGGCCCGAAAGACACTGATTAAGGATTGCTGCCTGTGACTGGCTTGTTTATTACCCTGGAAGGCCCCGAAGGCGCAGGAAAAAGCACCAACCGTGAGTACCTGGCAGAGCGCTTGCGCGCCGAAGGTATCGACGTGGTACTGACACGCGAACCCGGCGGCACGCCGCTGGCCGAGCGTATCCGCGAGCTGCTGCTCACGCCCAGCGATGACGCGATGTGTGCCGACACCGAGCTGTTGCTGGTCTTTGCAGCCCGCGCCCAGCATCTGGCCGAAGTCATTCGCCCGGCGTTGGTCCGGGGTGCGGTGGTGCTGTGTGATCGCTTTACCGATGCCACTTATGCGTATCAGGGCGGCGGTCGGGGGTTGTCCTTTGAACGCATCGCGACTCTAGAGACCTTTGTCCAGGGTCCATTGCGTCCTGATCTGACCCTGGTGTTTGATCTGCCGATTGAAGTCGGCATGGCCCGGGCCAGTGCCCGGGGTCGACTTGACCGCTTCGAGCAGGAAGGTCGCACGTTCTTCGATGCGGTGCGCAGCACCTACCTTGAACGCGCCAAGGCAGAGCCTGCGCGTTATCGCCTGATCGATGCCGCGCAGACGCTCGAACAGGTTCAAGGGCAACTGGACGCCTTGTTGCCAGAATTGCTGGGCTTGCACCGTGGCTGAGGCCTATCCGTGGCAAGACAGCCTGTGGCAGCAAATGGCAGGGCGAGCGCAGCATGCCCACGCCTATTTGCTGCACGGGCCGGCGGGCATCGGCAAGCGGGCTCTGGCCGAACGACTGATGGCCAGTCTGCTGTGCAAGCAGCCGGTCGGGCTTGAAGCCTGCGGTACATGCAAATCCTGCTCGTTGCTGGCGGCGGGAAGTCACCCCGATCATTACATTCTTGAGCCTGAAGAAGCTGACAAGGCAATCAAGGTCGACCAGGTGCGCGATCTGGTCAGTTTTGTGGTGCAGACCGCCCAGTTGGGCGGGCGCAAGGTGGTACTGGTCGAGCCGGTAGAGTCGATGAATATCAACGCCGCCAACGCCTTGCTCAAAAGCCTTGAAGAACCCTCCGGCAACACCATCCTGCTGCTGGTCAGCCATCAGTCCAGTCGACTGTTGCCGACCATCCGCAGTCGCTGCGTGCAGCAGGCTTGTCCGTTGCCGAGCCAGGCATTGAGCCTTGAATGGCTGGCCAAGGCCCTGCCTGATACTGGCGAAGCTGAACGGGTCGAGTTATTGACCCTTGCCGCCGGATCGCCTCTGGGAGCCGTCAAGTTGCAGGCCCAGGGTGTTCGCGAACAACGGGCAGCGGTGGTGGAGGGCGTCAAGAAGGTGCTCAAGCGCGAGCTGTCGGCCAGTCAACTGGCGGAAAGCTGGAAAGCCATCCCGCTGCTGTTGCTGTTTGACTGGTTTTGCGACTGGTCGAACCTGATCCTGCGCTATCAACTGACCCAGGACGAAGCCGGGCTCGGGTTGGAAGACATGCGCAAAGTGCTGCAATACCTGGCGCAGAAAACCCCGCAGGACAAGGTTCTGAACATTCAGGACTGGATTCTTGCCCAGCGCCAGAAGGTCTTGAGCAAGGCCAACCTTAACCGTGATCTGTTGGTCGAGGCGTTACTGGTGCAGTGGGCAAGCCTGCCCGGCCAGCGCTGATTTGATTGAATTGATAAGCAGGTAATTTTTGTATGTTGGTTGACTCTCATTGTCATCTCGATCGTCTTGATCTGAGCGCCCATGACGGCTCGCTGGACGCGGCTCTGGAGGCCGCGCGTCAACGCGGTGTCGGGCATTTTCTGTGTATCGGCGTAAGCGCCGACAACGCGGCCGATGTCAAAGCCCTGACCGATCGGTATGCCGATGTGGATTGCTCGGTGGGCGTCCACCCCCTGGACGTACAGCCGGGAGCGGCGCCAGCGTTGGACTGGCTGTTGAGCGAGCTGAATCACCCCAGGGTGGTGGCGATCGGTGAAACCGGTCTGGACTACCACTACGAGCCTGAAGCCGCCGAGTTGCAGCAATTGTCGTTCCGGGTGCATCTGGAAGCGGCGCAACAGACCGGCAAACCGGTGGTTATTCATACCCGTGGCGCCCGCGCCGATACCCTGAACTTGCTGCGTGAGGCGGCATTGCCCCAGGCTGGCGTGTTGCACTGCTTCACTGAAGACTGGGACATGGCCAAGGCGGCGCTGGACATGGGTTACTACATCTCGCTGTCGGGGATTGTGACCTTTCGCAATGCCGATGCCCTGCGCGATGTGGCCCGTCAGGTGCCTGCAGATCGCCTGCTGGTCGAGACCGATTCGCCTTACCTCGCCCCGATTCCCTATCGCGGCAAACCTAACCTGCCGCAGTACGTGCGTGAAGTCGCCGATTTTCTGGCCATGTTGCGCGGTGAGTCTTACGAGCGCTTTGCAGAGCAAACCACCGAAAACTTCAAGCGCCTGTTTCCGCTGGCTCGGGTTGCACAGTCAATCTGACGTGGGAGCGGCCTGCTCGCGATAGCATCACCGCGCGCATCCATTCAGGCCGCAGCGCCAGCATCGCGAGCAAGCCCGCTCCCACAGTTTTTAAAGTAAACGGGCAGGCAAAAAAAACCCGAACTCTGGGGAATTCGGGTTAAGACCATTAGGAGTAAAACAAAGGCACACATTCCGTTGCTGCCTAAATCGGCGAGACACTTTGGGGGGGATGTCACGCCGACACGTTAAGTATTGGCCAGCTTTGTCGAACGTCCAGCCAGGATTGATTGTTTTTTAAACAGATTTGGAATACCCGAGCTTCGCTTGAGTGCTCTGCGAGCCGCGGGTAAATCGTTTGAACACATCGATATGCAGGATGATCCGTGCAATTTAGTGTGACTAATGCATAATACTCCGCTTCGATTTTGACCCGAACAGACCTTTTCTTATGCACAAAGAACCCCGTAAGGTCCGTGAGTTTCGTCGCCGCGAGCAAGAAATTCTCGATACCGCGCTCAAGCTGTTCCTCGACCTGGGTGAAGACAGTGTCACCGTCGAGATGATTGCTGATGCCGTGGGTATCGGCAAAGGCACGATCTACAAGCACTTCAAGTCCAAGGCCGAGATCTACCTGCGCCTGATGCTCGACTACGAGCGCGATTTGAATGAGCTGCTGCATTCCGCCGACGTGGATAAAGACAAAGAGGCGCTGTCCCGTGCCTACTTTGAGTTTCGCATGCGTGATCCGCAGCGCTACCGGTTGTTTGATCGCCTTGAAGAAAAGGTGGTGAAGGGCAACCAGGTGCCAGAACTGGTCGAAGAGCTGCACAAGATCCGCGCCTCGAACTTTGAGCGCCTGACCCTGCTGATCAAGGGGCGTATCAGTGAAGGCAAGCTCGAAGACGTACCGCCATACTTCCATTACTGCGCAGCGTGGGCTCTGGTGCACGGCGCTGTGGCGCTGTATCACTCGCCGTTCTGGAGCAATGTGCTGGAAGATCAGGAAGGCTTCTTTCAGTTCCTGATGGACATTGGCGTACGCATGGGCAACAAGCGCAAGCGTGACACCGATACCCCGGCTGTAGAGTAACCCCGGCCAGTATTTGCCTTCATGGCTTATGGCCTTGAGGCTTATAATCAGGCTTGGGTCTTGCCAAAACCTGATTTATGAGTCAGGTTTTGCGGCGGCCCATTTCCCCCGCGCCGGAGTCATCCATGATCGTTGATCGCCAAGGCAGACGTTTTCGCAACTTGCGTATCAGTCTGACCTCCGCTTGCAACTATGCCTGCACCTACTGTGTGCCTAACGGCAAGCGGTTGGTTGCCGCGCAGGATGAGCTGTCGGCCGAAGCGATGGTGCGCGGGGTGGCTTATCTGATTGAGGCTGCTGGCATCGAGCGCTTGCGCATTACCGGCGGCGAACCGCTGGTCAGCCCCAAGCTTGAAACCTTTATGCGTGAAGTCGGGCAGTTGGGCTTGAGCGACATCAGCCTGACCACTAACGGCCAATTGCTTGCACGCAAGTTGCCGTTGCTGCTGGATGCGGGCATCCGGCGTCTCAATGTCTCTCTCGACACCCTTGATCCAGAAGCGTTTCGCAGCATTGCCCGTGGCGGTGATCTGCCGACCGTGCTCGATGGCATGCAGCGGGCCCGGGAAGCGGGGATCAAGATCAAGGTCAATATGGTGCCCTTGCGCGGACAGAACCTGGATCAGGTGATGCCGCTGCTGGAGTACTGCCTTGAGCGCGGTTATGAACTGCGTTTTATCGAGCTGATGCGCATGGGCCACCTGGCCAGTGACAGCAATGCCTTCCTGCAGCAGTTCGTCAGCTTGCAACAGCTGTTGTCGCTGATTGGCGAACGCTACGAATACTTGCAGGCCGATGCGCCAATCGATGCCACGGCGGTGCGCTACCAGATCCCGGATCATGGTTATTTCGGGGTGATCGCCAACGAGAGCGTGCCGTTTTGCCGTACGTGCTCACGGCTGCGACTGTCTTCCACGGGATGGCTACATGGTTGCCTGTCGTCGAGCAATCGCCATTATGTGGGTGATCTGCTCAACAAGCCTCGCCACCAGGCGCTGCCTGCGCTGCAAGGCCTGCTGATGAAAGCCCTGGGTGACAAACAGGACGTGGCTTTCTCCGGTGGTGCCACGGTGATGAAGATCATCGGCGGCTAAAGCCCGTTCTCACAGCCAAACAGTGACCTGCTAAAACTGGCGCGCAATCTGCATTACGGGACTATTCGCCGGTTTTTTGTCACCGGCATCGGGAGAACGGGATGCGTGGTCTGATTGTTTGGCTGGCTTTATTGGCGCTCGGCGGCTGCATGAAGCTCAGCGATCTGGGTGAGGGCGCGCGTTATCAGCTGAGTGACGCCGGCATGCTCGATCACAGCAACACCCGGCGCAGCAACTCGCTGCGCATTCAGCCAGACTCCTTTATCTACATCGCCCAAGGGCCATTTGCCCCTGTCGGCGATCCGTACGTGCGCCCCAATGTGGTGGCCGAAGAGGCTTTCAACGGTTTTGTCGAATACTTTCCCATGGTGCGCCGTGCCAAAGCGCCGCTCGGGCTCGATCAGGCAATGACCGAAGCCAGGGGCTTTGGCGCTCACTACTTGCTGTTCACCCGTTTTGCCCGGGCCGATGACCGCATCGGCAACAGCGACGAATGGCTCGACCAGGAAGAGATCAGCCGACTGGGGATCGACAGTGGCGTGATCCAGGTGATGCTGATCGAGACCAGTACCCAGTATTTGATCGATACCGCCACCATTCGCAGCCGCGGCGGTTTGCTGACGTTCCATGACAACAAGCCCGCAGACCTGATCGGACCGCCGCTCGCCAAGTACGCTCGCAGCTTGATAGGCTTGAGCGATCAATAAGTCGAGGAGAGCAACATGAGCGAGCCGGTAGACGTCAGCAACCTGTTGGCGCAAATTCCCAGGGCCGACAAAGGCCTGCCGCCCGTTCACTTGTGGGATACCGCCTTTTGCGGCGATATCGACATGCGTATTGCCCGCGATGGCACCTGGTACTACATGGGCACGCCCATTGGCCGCAAGCCCATGGTCAAGCTCTTCTCGACGATCATTCGCCGCGACGGCGATGATTACTTTCTGATTACCCCGGTAGAAAAAGTCGGCATCAAAGTCGATGACGCGCCTTTTGTCGCGGTGACTTTGGACGTGGAGGGGCAGGGCGAGCAGCAAGTCCTGCGTTTTACCACCCATGTCGACGAGTCGATCAATGCCGGCTCCGAGCATCCGCTGCGTTTCGTCATTGACCCCCAGACCCAGGAGCCCGCGCCTTATGTGCATGTGCGGCGCAATCTTGAAGCCCTGATCCACCGCAATGTGTTCTACCAGCTGGTAGAGCTGGCGGTGGAGCGCAAGATCGATGGGCGGAACTGGCTGGGCGTGTGGAGTGGCGGGGAGTTTTTCCCGATCGGGCCTGCCTAGGCCATCCCTAGAACAATAATCTCCCACAATATGGGATGTTAAATTATATATTGAGATTTAATTAACCCTGGGTTTATAGTCGGCTTCAGCTCTACGCACTCACACTTAAAAAAACAAAACAGGTGAAGTGATGCCGAACTATCCCAGGGTGCTCCTGCGCACTAGCGCGTCTGCACGTCCCGCCCAATCCCCCATGCTTTTTAACCGGTCATCGACAGATGCCCGGTTTTTGTCGTGTCCAGGAGTCTTGATCAATGGCTGAACCTCTTGCATTGCCACCCGTAGCCGAACCACCCCGTGGTGAGCGCCTGAAGAACAAGGTCGTACTGTTGACTGGCGCCGCCCAAGGTATTGGGGAAGCCATCGTGGCCAGCTTCGTGGCGCAACAGGCGAAAATGGTCATCAGCGATATCCAGGCCGAAAAGGTGGAGAAAGTTGCCGCCCATTGGCGTGATCAAGGCGCGGATGTGCGGGCAATCAGAGCCGATGTGTCTTGCCAGGCTGACCTGCATGCCCAGGCCGCACTGGCGTTGCAACTGCACGGTCGGGTCGATGTGCTGATCAATTGCGCCGGGGTCAACGTGTTCCGCGACCCTCTGGAAATGACCGAAGAAGACTGGCGCCGTTGTTTCGCCATCGATCTGGATGGCGCCTGGTACGGCTGCAAGGCGGTTTTGCCGCAGATGATCGAGCAAGGCATCGGCAGCATCATCAACATTGCCTCAACCCATTCGAGCCACATCATTCCAGGTTGTTTCCCGTACCCGGTGGCCAAGCACGGCCTGATGGGCCTGACCCGTGCCCTGGGTATCGAATACGCACCCAAGGGCATCCGGGTGAACGCCATCGCGCCGGGGTATATCGAGACGCAGCTCAACGTCGATTACTGGAACGGTTTCGCCGACCCCCATGCCGAGCGTCAGCGTGCACTCGACCTGCACCCGCCGCGGCGCATCGGCCAGCCGCTTGAGGTGGCAATGACTGCCGTGTTCCTGGCCAGCGATGAAGCACCGTTTATCAATGCCTCGTGCATCACCCTCGATGGCGGGCGCTCAGTGATGTACCACGATTGATCGCTTGCCCGGACACAACAGGTTCTGCAGACCGTTAAAAATAAAAACAAGGAGTCAGCCATGAAACGTCGTCACGGTATCCGTTCTCTGTGTTGTGCGGCCCTGGCCGCTACCGCCTTCAGCCTCAGCAGTGGGCTGCAGGCGGGCGACCCGGTGAAGATCGGCTTTTTGGTGAAACAGGCGGAGGAACCCTGGTTCCAGACCGAATGGGCCTTCGCTGAAAAAGCCGCCCAGGATAAAGGCTTTACCCTGATCAAAATCGCCGTGCCGGACGGCGAGAAGACCCTGTCAGCCATCGATAGCCTGGCGGCCAACGGCGCCCAGGGTTTTGTGATTTGTCCGCCGGATGTGGGCCTTGGCCCTGCCATCATGGCCAAGGCCAAGCTTAACGGCTTGAAAGTGATCGCCGTGGATGACCGCTTTGTCGACGCCAGCGGCAAGTTTATGGAAGAGGTGCCGTACCTGGGCATGGCGGCGTTCGAGGTGGGCCAGAAACAGGGCAGTGCGATGGTCACTGAAGCGAAAAATCGCAATTGGGACTGGAAAGACACCTATGCGGTGATCAACACCTTCAACGAGCTGGATACGGCTAAAAAGCGCACGGATGGCTCAGTCAAATCCTTGAAGGATGCGGGCTTGCCAGACGATCACATTTTGTACTCCGCGCTTAAAACCCTCGACGTGCCCGGCAGCATGGACGCCACCAACTCGGCGCTGGTCAAACTGCCCGGCGGCGCGAAGAACCTGATCATTGGCGGGATGAACGACAGCACTGTACTCGGTGGAGTGCGTGCCACGGAAAGTGCCGGGTTTGCGCCCGCCAATGTGATCGGCATCGGCATCAATGGCACCGACGCCATTGGTGAACTGAAAAAGGCCAACAGTGGCTTTTTCGGCTCCATGCTCCCCAGCCCGCATATTGAAGGCTACAAGACGGCGACCATGATGTTTGAGTGGATCACCGAGGGTAAAGAACCGCCGCTGTACACCGCGATGGATGAGGTAACGCTGATTACCCGTGACAACTTCAAGGAAGAACTGACCAAGATCGGTCTGTGGAATTGAACGCGCCGGGGAGTGGCGCCGCCAGCCTGCGCTTCAACGGCATCGGCAAGCAGTTTCCCGGTGTTCAGGCGCTGGCCAATATCAGTTTCGTCGCTCACCCGGGGCAGGTTCATGCATTGATGGGTGAGAACGGCGCCGGTAAATCAACCCTATTGAAGATTCTCGGTGGCGCCTATCAGCCCAGCAGCGGACATTTGCAAATCGGTGAGCAGGCGCTGACCTTCAAGTCCACTGCTGAAAGCATTGCCAGCGGGGTCGCGGTCATCCATCAGGAGTTGCATCTGGTACCTGAAATGACCGTGGCCGAGAACCTGTTTCTGGGGCATTTGCCTGCGCGTTTTGGCTTGATTAACCGCCGCTTGCTGCGTCAGCAGTCCCTGGACTTGCTCAAGGGCCTGGCGGATGAAATCGATCCGCAGGAGAAAATTGCACGTCTGTCACTGGGGCAGCGCCAATTGGTGGAAATCGCCAAGGCGCTGTCCCGTGGCGCCCACGTGATTGCCTTCGATGAACCCACCAGCAGCCTTTCGGCCCGCGAAATCGATCGGTTGATGGCAATCATTGCCCGCCTGCGTGACGAAGGAAAAGTGGTGCTCTACGTCTCGCACCGGATGGAGGAAGTGTTCCGTATCTGCAATGCGGTCACGGTGTTCAAGGACGGCCGCTACGTGCGCACCTTCGAGCAGATGAGTGACCTGACCCACGACCAGTTGGTGACATGCATGGTCGGTCGCGATATTCAGGATATTTATGACTATCGACCTCGCGAGCACGGCGCGGTCGCGCTCAAAGTCCAGGGGTTGCTCGGTCCGGGCCTGCGTGAACCGGTGAGTTTCGAAGTGCGCCAGGGCGAAATACTGGGCCTGTTCGGGCTGGTGGGGGCGGGGCGTACCGAACTGTTGCGCCTGCTCGGCGGGCTGGCCCGCAACAGCGCCGGTCGCCTTGAATTGCAGGGGGCCGAACTGACGCTGCGCTCGCCCCGTGATGCGATCGGTGCCGGGGTCTTGCTGTGCCCGGAGGACCGCAAGAAGGAAGGCATCATCCCCCTCGCCAGCGTCGCCGAGAACATCAATATCAGTGCCCGTGGCGCTCATTCGATCCTGGGTTTGCTGCTGCGTGGCAAGTGGGAGCGCGCCAATGCCGACAAGCAGATCAAGGCGCTGAAAGTGAAGACCCCGAGCGCGGCGCAGAAAATCATGTACCTGTCCGGTGGCAATCAGCAAAAGGCCATTCTCGGGCGCTGGTTGTCGATGCCCATGAAGGTGCTGCTGCTCGACGAGCCGACGCGAGGCATCGATATCGGCGCCAAGGCCGAGATCTACCAGATCATCCACACCCTGGCGGCCAGTGGTATTGCGGTCATCGTGGTGTCCAGCGACCTGATGGAGGTGCTGGGCATCAGCGATCGCATTCTGGTGCTGTGTGAAGGCGCGGTGTGCGGCGAACTGCCTCGCGACCGGGCCAATGAATCCAACCTGTTGCAGATGGCCTTGCCCCGCCAGCGCGGTTGAAGGCGTGATCCCTTGAGAGGTTTACATGACAATTCAAAACACATCACTGCCGCCTGCGCGTAAGCCCCTGGACGTGCGTCGCTTCCTCGACGACTGGGTGATGTTGCTGGCGGCGCTGGCAATATTCCTGCTCTGTACCTTGCTGATCGACAACTTTTTGTCGCCGCTGAACATGCGGGGCCTGGGGCTGGCGATTTCCACCACCGGGATTGCTGCCTGCACCATGCTTTATTGCCTGGCGTCGGGTCATTTCGACTTGTCCGTGGGTTCGGTAATCGCCTGCTCCGGCGTCGTGGCTGCGGTGGTCATGCGTGACACAGACAGCGTCTTTCTGGGTGTCAGCGCTGCGTTGGGCATGGGCCTGATCGTTGGCCTGATCAACGGAATAGTCATCGCCAAGCTGCGGGTCAACGCGTTGATCACCACGTTAGCGACCATGCAGATTGTGCGTGGTCTGGCCTACATCTTTGCCAACGGCAAGGCGGTGGGGGTGTCCCAGGAATCGTTCTTTGTCTTTGGCAACGGCCAGTGGTTCGGTGTACCGGTGCCGATCCTGATCACCCTTGTGTGCTTTGTGTTTTTCGGCTGGCTGCTCAACTACACCACCTATGGGCGCAACACCATGGCCATTGGCGGCAACCCGGAAGCGGCCCTGCTGGCGGGGGTCAATGTTGATCGCAACAAAATCATCATCTTTGCCGTACACGGGCTGGTAGGTGCGCTGGCCGGTGTCATCCTTGCCTCTCGCATGACCTCTGGCCAGCCGATGATCGGCCAGGGCTTCGAGTTGACCGTGATCTCGGCCTGCGTGCTGGGCGGTGTATCGCTGAGCGGTGGGGTGGGAATGATTCGCCACGTGATAGCTGGCGTACTGATTCTGGCCATTATCGAAAATGCGATGAACCTGAAGAACATCGACACGTTTTACCAGTACGTGATTCGCGGCTCGATCCTGCTACTGGCGGTGGTGATCGATCGCCTGAAGCAACGCTGAGTCCTGGCCCTGTTTCTGTAGTCGCTGCCGCAGGCTGCGATCGTCGCAGTGGCGCACCAGCCCTATCGCAGCCTGCGGCAGCAGTTACAGAGTTTAAAGCGTATTAAATCCCTATATATGAGATGCATATTTATATATTGAGATTTGTAGCGCTGGCGGTTTATAGTCTCCTGCACGGACTCACAGCATTCACTGCTAAAAACAAAACAGGTGAAGCGATGCAGGCGCAATTGATCGCGCTCGATTGGGGTACGACCTCCCTTCGTGCTTATTTACTCGGCCCCGCCGGGCAGGTGCTGAAAATGCGCTCGCTGGCTTGCGGGATCATGCAGTTGCCGGATACCGCCCGGTTAATTGCAGGTCACTGGTGTACCGACGGCTTTGAGCTGGCGTTCGATGAGGCATGTGCCGACTGGCTGCAAGCCAACCCCGGCATCCCGGTCATTGCCTGCGGCATGGTCGGTAGCGCCCAGGGCTGGATTGAGGCGGCTTACCGCGAGACACCTGCCAGCCTCGCGGACTTGAGCACAGCCTTGCAGACGGTACGCAGCGTGCGGGGAGTTGATGTCCATATCGTGCCGGGCGTGATCCAGCGTTCAACCCTGCCCAACGTCATGCGCGGCGAAGAAACCCAGGTACTGGGCGTCCTGCAAACCCATCCTCATCTCAACGAATGCTTGATCGGCCTGCCAGGCAGCCACTCCAAATGGGTGCAGGTGCAGGACGGCCGTCTGGTGCATTTCGATACCTTCATGACTGGCGAGTTGTATGCCGCCGTCTGCGAGCACACGATTCTGGGCCGTACCCAGCAGCCTGCTGCGCAGTTTGACGCCGCTGCATTTGCCCGTGGCGTAGAGGTGGCGCTGTCCCCGGACAGCGAGCGTGGCCCGCTGTCGACGCTGTTCAGCGCACGTACCCTGAGCCTTACCGGGCAGCTAAGCCCCGTGCAGCAGCCTGACTATGTGTCCGGTCTGCTGATTGGCCATGAGCTGGCCGCGCTGGGCAATGTGTTACGCCGACGCCGGGGCGGGAAACCGCTGCCAGCGATCATTCTGATTGGCAATACGCAACTCTGTGAGCGCTACCGGCGTGCACTGGGTGCCTGCGGATTCGCCGATGTGAGCCTGGCAGAACAGGCTACCGAGCAAGGTTTATGGCACCTGGCCCAGGCGGCCGGGTTGCTCCAACACACTGATCTGGAGGCCTGAGATGCTCAAGCAAGCACTGGCAAAAAACGGACTGATCGCGATTCTTCGCGGTTTGCGTCCACACGAGGCGCAAGCTATCGGCAAAGTGCTGTATGACGAGGGCTTTCGTACCCTGGAAGTACCGCTTAATTCTCCCCAGCCCTATGAAAGCATCCGTATCTTGCGCAGCACCTTGCCTGCCGACTGCCTGGTCGGCGCGGGCACGGTGTTGACGGCGCAACAGGTCGAGCAGGTGAAAGCGGCGGGGGGGCAGGTGATTGTCATGCCCCACAGCGACCCCACCGTGCTGCGTGCGGCCAAGGCAGCGGGCTTGTACCTGTCGCCGGGTGTCGCCACGCCCACCGAAGCCTTTGCTGCGCTGGCCGAAGGTGCCGATGTGCTGAAGATGTTCCCGGCCGAGCAAATGGGCCCGGCCGTGGTCAAGGCCTGGCTGGCCGTGTTGCCCGCCGGTACGCTGCTGATCCCGGTTGGGGGCATAACCCCGGACAACATGCAGGTGTTTGTCGATGCCGGGGTATCCGGGTTCGGTTTAGGCTCCGGCCTGTTCAAGCCCGGGATGAGCCCGGATCAAGTGGCGGTTAACGCCAAAGCCTACGTGCACGCCTGGAATGCCCGGCGTCAGGCCAACTGACTGGCGCTGTGGCGCCCCATCGAACAAGAGAGACAACACGATGAAAATCACCAAACTCACCACCTATCTGGTTCCGCCGCGCTGGTTGTTCCTGAAGATCGAAACCGATGAAGGCGTGACCGGCTGGGGTGAACCCGTGGTCGAAGGCCGCGCCCACACCGTGGCCACTGCGGTGGATGAACTGTCGGACTACTTGATCGGCAAGGACCCGCGCAATATCGAAGACATCTGGACCGTGCTTTATCGCGGCGGTTTTTACCGTGGCGGGGCGGTACACATGAGCGCCCTGGCCGGTATCGACCAGGCACTGTGGGATATCAAGGGCAAGGCGCTGGGGGTGTCGGTCAGCGATTTGCTGGGTGGCCAGGTGCGGGACAAGATCCGGGTCTATTCGTGGATCGGCGGCGACCGTCCGGCCGACACGGCCAGGGCAGCCAAAGAGGCCGTGAGCCGCGGGTTTACCGCGATAAAAATGAACGGCACCGAAGAGCTGCAGTTTGTCGACAGCTTTGAAAAGGTCGATCTGGCGCTGGCCAACGTGGCGGCGGTGCGTGATGCGGTGGGCCCCAATGTCGGCATTGGGGTGGATTTCCATGGTCGTGTTCACAAGCCGATGGCCAAGATCCTGATGAAGGAGCTGGACGCGTACAAACTGATGTTTATCGAAGAACCGGTACTGAGCGAAAACTACGAGGCGCTTAAAGAGCTGGCGCCGCTGACCAGCACACCGATTGCCCTGGGCGAGCGGCTGTTTTCACGCTGGGATTTCAAGCGGGTGCTCAGCGAAGGTTATGTCGACATCATCCAGCCGGATGCGTCCCATGCGGGCGGGATCACCGAAACCCGCAAAATCGCCAACATGGCCGAAGCCTATGACGTGGCCCTGGCCTTGCACTGCCCCCTGGGGCCGATTGCACTGGCGGCCTGCTTGCAACTGGATGCGGTCTGCTACAACGCCTTTATCCAGGAGCAAAGCCTGGGCATCCACTACAACGAAAGCAACGACCTGCTGGACTACGTCAAAGACCCGGCGGTATTCGATTACGACAAAGGCTTTGTAAAAATCCCCAACGGTCCGGGCCTGGGTATCGAGATCAACGAAGAGTACGTGCAGGAACGTGCGTTGATCGGTCACCGCTGGCGCAACCCGATCTGGCGCCATGCCGATGGCAGCTTTGCCGAGTGGTAATGCCACTCATGTAGTCGCTGCCGAAGGCTGCGAAGGGTTGCGTAGCAACACGTTATATCGCAAGCACCGATGGCCCCTTCGCAGCCTGCGGCAGCGACTACAGGTTCTGCCCCCACGACCTCAATAAACATAAGAAAGAGGCATGCCCATGTCATCTGCAAGCACTGTCGCGCCCGCGATTTTAGTGGCGCCTAGCCGCAAGCGTTTTTTCATCATGGTGCTGTTGTTCATCACCGTGGTGATCAACTACCTGGACCGCAGCAACCTGTCGATTGCCGCCCCCGCACTTACTACCGACCTGGGGCTGGACCCGGTGCATGTGGGGCTGATTTTTTCGGCTTTCGGCTGGACCTACGCCGCCATGCAAATCCCCGGCGGCTGGCTGGTGGATCGGGTGCCGCCGCGTATTCTCTACAGCGTTGCCTTGCTGCTGTGGTCGGTGGCCACGGTGATGCTCGGCTTTGCCGCGAGCTTTATCGCCCTGTTCGTCTTGCGCATGGCGGTGGGCGCCCTGGAAGCCCCGGCGTACCCGATCAACAGCCGGGTGGTGACCACCTGGTTCCCGGAGCGCGAGCGCGCTACGGCCATTGGTTTTTACACCTCAGGGCAGTTTGTCGGCCTGGCGTTTCTGACGCCGGTACTGGCCTGGCTGCAGCATCACTGGGGCTGGCATATGGTATTTGTCAGCACCGGTGCGGTGGGGATTGCCTGGGCCGCTATCTGGTATGCGGTGTACCGCGAACCCCGGGACTTCAAGGGCGTCAATCAGGCTGAAATCGATTTGATCGCCGAGGGGGGTGGCCTGGTGGATATCCAGAGCCAGACCGCCAAACGCAAGGCGGCGTTCAGTTGGCTGGACCTGGGGATCGTGCTCACCAAACGTAAACTGTGGGGCATTTACCTGGGGCAGTTCTGCCTGAATTCGACGTTGTGGTTTTTCCTGACATGGTTCCCCACCTACCTGGTGAAATACCGCGGCATGGACTTTATCAAGTCCGGTTTGCTGGCTTCGTTGCCGTTTCTGGCGGCGTTTGTGGGCGTGCTGTGTTCCGGGTTCTTTTCTGACTGGTTGATTCGTCGCGGTTACTCGGTGGGCTTTGCTCGCAAGCTGCCGATCATTGGCGGGTTGCTGATTTCGACCTCGATCATTGGCGCCAACTTTGTCGACTCGACGCCGCTGGTGATTGCGTTTCTGGCGCTGGCGTTTTTTGGCAACGGGCTGGCGTCGATTACCTGGTCCCTGGTGTCGACATTGGCACCGGCGCGGCTGCTGGGGCTTACCGGCGGGGTGTTCAATTTGATCGGTAACCTGTCGGCGATTACCACGCCCATCGTGATCGGCTTTTTGGCCGCCGGCGACTCGTTTGCCCCGGCAATCACCTATATTTCGGTGCTGGCGCTGCTGGGGGCGTTGTCCTACATATTGCTGGTGGGCAAGGTCGAGCGGATCGAGCTGTAGCCGTCAGTCAGCCGGGCGACCATAATGCTGCCCAGTTCTCACCTATCAATGGAAAGGCTGGCTATGCAGGACGACTCCACGAAAATCGCTCCGACCGGTACTCAAACCTTGCTCCGCGGCCTGGCGGTGGTTCAGGCCGTGGCCAATGGCGCGCGTGACCTCAAGGACATCGCCCGGGTGATCGGGACCACGCGCAGCACCACCCATCGCCTGGCCAGTTGCCTGGTGGATGAGCGTTATTTGCGGGTGTTGCCCAAAGTGGGATATTTGCTGGGGCCCAAGCTGATCGAGCTGGGTTTTCAGGCCCGTGAAGAGCTGCCGTTGGTGACGCTGGCCGAGCCGTATCTGGATCAATTGTCAGCCTTGACCGGCGATACCATTCATTTGGCGGTGCGCGAGGGGGATGAGGTGCTGTACCTGCACAAGAACCCGGGGCGAAATGGCCCGGAGATGCGTTCGCGGGTGGGGCACCGGATGGCGATGGCACGTACCGGCATTGGCAAGGCCATGTTGCTGGATGCGCCCCTGGACGAATGGCGGCGCCTGTATGAAGCCGGCCAGAGCGCAGGCGGCAAAAACCCGTTGTGGCCCGATCATCAGGAACCGTCGTGGGAGCAGTTCGAGGAGCGCATGCGCGGGTATGTGGCGGGAGGGTATGCGTTTGACCTGGAAGACAACGAACCGTCGATCCGCTGTGTGGCTGCGCCCATACGTGATGCCAGCGGGCAGATCGTCGCGGCCATCAGTATCGCCAGCACTGTGCCGTATATGCCCCATGAGAAAATGACCGGGTTGATCCCGGTCATTACCCATGTCGCACAACAGATATCGGCGGAGTTGGGCGGCTAAAACCCTTGGCTTAGGCTTTCAGGGTTTTCATGTCGATCACGAAACGGTATTTCACGTCGCCTTTAACTACACGCTCAAAGGCTTCGTTGATGTTTTTGATGTCGAGCATTTCGATGTCGCAGGTAATCCCGTGTTCGGCGCTGAAATCCAGCATCTCCTGGGTTTCGGCAATGCCACCGATCAACGAACCGGCCAGCACGCGGCGCTTGAATACCAGGTTGAAGGCGTTGAGTGCCGGTTCAACCGGTTCGATCAGACCCACCAGAATGTGCACGCCGTCAAACGTCAGGGTTTCGAGGTACGGGTTCAGGTCGTGCGGCACCGGAATGGTGTCCAGCAGGAAGTTGAAGGTGCCTGCAGCGGCTTTCATCTGCTCGGCGTCGGTGGACACGATCACGTGGTCTGCACCTTGGCGGTAGGCTTCTTCGGCCTTGGCCTGGGAGCGGGTGAACAGCGTCACTTCAGCGCCCAGGGCCTTGGCGAACTTGATGCCCATGTGGCCCAGGCCGCCCATGCCCAGAATCCCGACCTTGTCGCCCGGCTCAACACCGTAATGAACCAGTGGCGAGTAGGTGGTGATGCCGGCGCACAGCAGCGGTGCGGCGCTGGCCGGGTCGAGGTTTTTCGGGATGCTCAGCACGAAGTGTTCGCTGACTACCATGTTGTCCGAGTAACCGCCCATCGTCAGCGTGCCGTCAATACGGTCCGGGCTGGCGTAGGTCTGGGTCATGCCTTCCAGACAGTATTGCTCAAGATCTTCCTTGCAGGCCGAGCAGGTACGGCACGAGTCGACCATGCAGCCCACGCCGACGAGGTCGCCGACCTTGTGTTTGGTGACTTTGTCGCCAATGGCCGTCACCTTGCCGACGATTTCATGGCCAGGCATCAGGGGGTAAGTCGCGAAGCCCCAGTCATTGCGCGCCTGGTGGATGTCGGAATGGCAAACGCCGCAGTACAGCACTTCGATGGCGACGTCGTCCGGGCGGGGGGCGCGACGGTTGAACTGCATCGGCGCCAGTGGGGCCTTGGCGTTCTGAGCGGCATAACCGATAGCGTTATAAGTGACAGTGGACATGAGAACCTCGCGAAACGTTGACTGTGTAGAGGGGGAGATTTTGCGCCTGGATGCTTTGCAGGACTATGACGATTCCTCCGTGTGTCATGCCTAATACTCCGGAGTAACAGGTCTGCTGTCGCTTTATTGACCAATTCTGCGAAGATGCAGCTGTCTATTCCTCCTGTGAAAATTTCTCCATGCTTTTGACCCGTCACCGGGACGAGAACGCCATGCTGGTGTCTCTGATCGAACCGCTGGCGACACAAACCGGTTTTGTGTCCACCTTGTTACCTGAAGTTCGGGTTGTTTCTGCGTGCCGGGTAGTGGCCCGTATGCCGCAGATCTATGAGCCTAGCCTAATGGTGATTGCCCAAGGCAGTAAGTTGGCCTACCTGGGGCAGCGCACGATGGAATACGGTGCAGGGCATTATCTGGTGCAGGCGCTGTCAGTGCCTTTTGAGTGTGAAACCTTTGCCTCCGAGGACGCGCCTCTGCTGGGGGTGGCAATCAGTATTGATCGCGCCGTGCTGGGGGAGTTGGTGCTGGCGATGGGGCTGGCCCCGGATCGCAGTGCCGTGGCGCAGACGCCTGAGTCGATGACTTCGGCGGTACTGGATGACGACATGCGACACGCCGTCGAGCGCCTGCTGCGTTGCCTGCATGATCCGATGGAGTGCCGGATCATGGGCCAGGCACGGCTGCGCGAAGTGCTGTTCGCGGCATTGCGCGGGCCGCAGGCGGGTGTGTTGCGGGCATTGGTCGAGCAGCAAGGGCAGTTTGCTCGGGTGGCGGCATCGTTGAGTTACTTGCATGAGCATTTCGCGCAGCCGCTGAATGTCGAGACCCTGGCCCGTTGCGCGAACATGAGTGCATCCACGTTTCACGAACATTTCAAGCGCAGCACTTTGCTGTCGCCGGTGCAATACCTCAAGCGTTTGCGGCTGTTGCGGGCACAGCAATTGTTATTGAGCGAGGGACTGGGTGTGGCGCAGGTGGCGGAGCGCGTGGGCTATCAAAGTACTTCGCAGTTCAGTCGCGAGTACAAGCGCTACTTCGAGCGCAGCCCGGGGCATGAAGGGGTAGGGTGCTAGCCAGCCGGTGTGACGGGCGTGTTGTGGGAGCGGGCTTGCTCGCGACGCGGGCAGCGCAGTCTGTCAGGCAAATCTGGGCGATCCCATCGCGAGCAAGCCCGCTCCCACAAAACCGGGGGCAATAAAAAAGGCCCCCGAAGGAGCCTTTTTGACTTACATGTTCGGGTAAGTCGGCCCGCCGCCACCTTCCGGGGTTACCCAGGTGATGTTCTGCGATGGGTCCTTGATGTCACAGGTTTTGCAGTGAACGCAGTTTTGCGAGTTGATCTGGAAGCGCTTTTCGCCGCTTTCCTGGGTGATCACCTCGTACACCCCCGCCGGGCAGTAGCGCTGTGCCGGCTCGTCGTAGAGCGGCAGGTTGACGCTGATCGGGATGCTCGGGTCGCGCAGCTTGAGGTGGCACGGCTGCTCTTCTTCATGGTTGGTGCTGGAGATGAACACCGAGCTGAGCTTGTCGAAGCTGAGCTTGCCGTCGGGTTTCGGGTAGTCGATTTTCTTGCAGTCTTTGGCCTGTTTCAGACACGCATAGTCTGGCTTGGTGTCGTGCAGGGTGAACGGCATCTTGCCGCCAAAGATGTTCTGGTCGAGCCAGTTGAAACCACCGCCTACGATTGGGCCGAACTTGTGCAGTGCCGGGCCGAAGTTGCGGCTGGCGAACAGTTCGTCGAACAACCAGCTGGCTTTGAAGGCTTCAACGTAGGTGTTGAGTGCATCGCCACCTTCGGAGTCTGCGAGCAACGAGTCAGCCACGGCCTCAGCTGCGAGCATGCCGGACTTCATTGCGGTGTGGCTGCCTTTGATCTTGGAGAAGTTCAGGGTGCCCAGATCGCAACCGATCAATGCGCCGCCGTTGAAGATCATTTTCGGCAGTGAATTCAGGCCGCCTTTGCAGATGGCGCGGGCGCCGTAGCTGATGCGTTTTCCGCCTTCGAGGTATTGCTTGAGCACCGGGTGATGCTTGAGGCGCTGGAACTCGTCGAACGGTGACAGGAACGTGTTGCTGTAGGACAGGTCAACGATCAGGCCGACAACGACCTGGTTGTTTTCCAGGTGATACAGGAAAGAGCCGCCGGTGTTTTCGCTGCTGATGATGTCCAGCGGCCAGCCAGCGGTGTGGACGACCAGGCCTGGCTGATGTTTGGCCGGGTCGATTTCCCAGATTTCCTTCAGGCCAATACCGTAATGCTGGGCGTCGGCCTCACTGTCGAGCTTGAAGCGTTCGATCAGTTGCTTGCCCAGATGGCCACGGCAGCCTTCAGCGAACAGGGTGTACTTGCCACGCAGCTCCATGCCCGGGGTGTACAGGCCTTCTTTAGGGTTGCCTTCGCGGTCAACGCCCAGGTCGCCGGTGATGATCCCGCGAACCACATTGTTTTCGTCGAACAGGACTTCTTGAGCAGCGAAGCCGGGGTAGATTTCTACGCCCAGGTTTTCGGCCTGTTGCGCCAGCCAGCGGCACAGGTTGCCCAGGGAGATGATGTAGTTGCCTTCGTTGTGCATGGTTTTAGGCACAAAAAGGTCAGGTACCTTGGTCGCAGTGCTATCGCTGCGCAGTACATAGATGTCGTCTCGGGTCACTGGAGTGTTGAGCGGAGCGCCCAGTTCTTTCCAGTCCGGGAACAATTCGTTCAAGGCACGGGGTTCGAAAACAGCACCAGATAGAATGTGAGCACCGACTTCGGAGCCTTTTTCAACCACGCAGACGCTGATTTCTTTACCGGCTTCGGCGGCCTTCTGCTTTAAGCGGCAGGCGGCGGACAAACCGGCAGGGCCGGCGCCGACGATGACCACGTCGAATTCCATGTATTCGCGTTCCACAGGTTCTCTCCTACTCAAGGCTCAACGGTATTTTTCTAATTGGAGGTTTGGCACTTCATCCATTACGCCCTCGACCCCGAGGTTGAAGAATCAATGGATGACGCACCGCTCTCTCTGATGGGCGGGCATTATATCTACACCACTAGCAGCGTCCAATACAAACGTTTGTTTGAATCCGCTGCAAGCCAGATAAATCAAAGACGCGCGGCTCAAAACTGGCCCATTTGCTGTATTGACCGCAAAAGGCGTTCCGGTCAAGATACGGGCGGTTTTGCGCTCGCCGTAGGCTGATTGTTGGTTTCAAGAGCACCTCTAAAGACAGGGCATAGGCACAAGCCTGTAGGAGCCTGCCATTTTTTGAGCGGAGTTTACACGTCCTTTCGGTGTATGACTTGTTAGTCACATCGGACAGACGGTCGCACGGGGAATCGTCGGTACTCGTCTATAAGCAAAGCAACGATCTTTGGAGGTGCCCTTGTGCTGATGAGCATCAACCGCCAGGTTCGCCTAGGCGACTTTCTTTTCACCGGAGAGTAACGAGGAATCCATGAAGGTTCTTGTAGCTGTCAAACGAGTGGTCGATTACAACGTTAAAGTACGCGTCAAAGCGGACAACTCCGGCGTTGACCTCGCCAACGTCAAGATGTCGATGAACCCCTTCTGCGAAATCGCTGTGGAAGAAGCCGTACGCCTGAAAGAAAAAGGTGTTGCGACTGAAATCGTCGTCGTCTCCATCGGCCCGACCACTGCTCAGGAACAGCTGCGTACCGCGCTGGCACTGGGTGCAGATCGCGCCATTCTCGTCGAGTCCGCCGAAGACCTGACCTCCCTGGCCGTAGCCAAGCTGCTCAAGGCCGTTGTCGACAAGGAACAGCCTCAGCTGGTGATCCTGGGCAAACAGGCCATCGACAGCGACAACAACCAGACCGGCCAGATGCTGGCTGCGCTGACCGATTTCGGTCAGGGCACTTTCGCTTCCAAAGTCGAAGTGGCAGGTGACAAGGTTGCCGTGACCCGTGAAGTGGATGGCGGCGCGCAAACTGTTTTGCTGAGCTTGCCAGCGATCGTCACCACTGACCTGCGTTTGAACGAGCCGCGTTATGCGTCCTTGCCAAACATCATGAAAGCCAAGAAGAAGCCGCTTGAAGTGCTGACCCCGGACGCGCTGGGTGTTTCCACGGCTTCGACCAACAAAACCCTGAAAGTTGAAGCGCCTGCAGCACGCAGCGCTGGCATCAAGGTCAAGTCGGTGGCTGAACTGGTCGAGAAACTGAAAAACGAAGCGAAGGTAATCTAATCATGACTATCTTGGTAATCGCAGAACACGACGGCAAGACGCTGGCTCCGGCCACGCTGAACACCGTAGCCGCTGCCGCTAAAATCGGTGGCGACATCAACGTTCTGGTTGCAGGCCAGGGCATTGGCGCTGTAGCCGAAGCCGCCGCGAAAATCGCTGGCGTGGCTAAAGTGCTGGTCGCCGACAACGCGGCTTACGCCCATCAGTTGCCTGAAAACGTTGCACCACTAGTTGCTGAGCTGGGTGCTGGCTACAGCCACATCCTGGCGGCTGCCACGTCCAACGGCAAAAACATCCTGCCGCGCGTTGCTGCGCAGTTGGACGTGGATCAGATCTCCGAGATCGTTTCGGTCGTCAGCGCTGATACTTTCACGCGTCCGATCTATGCCGGTAACGCCATTGCCACCGTGCAGTCCACTGCGCCGGTAAAAGTGATCACCGTACGTGCGACCGGTTTCGACCCGGTTGCAGCAGAAGGTGGTTCGGCAGCGGTTGAAGTGGTTGCAGCGGTTCACGATGCAGGCACTTCGTCGTTCGTTGGCGAAGAACTGGCCAAGTCGGACCGTCCTGAACTGACCGCTGCCAAAATCGTCGTTTCCGGCGGTCGCGGCATGCAGAACGGTGACAACTTCAAACTGCTCTACACCCTGGCTGACAAGCTGGGCGCTGCTGTTGGCGCATCTCGCGCAGCAGTGGACGCAGGTTTTGTGCCTAACGATATGCAGGTCGGTCAGACCGGTAAAATCGTTGCGCCACAGCTGTACATCGCGGTGGGCATTTCCGGCGCGATCCAGCATCTGGCCGGCATGAAAGACTCCAAGGTGATCGTTGCGATCAACAAGGACGAAGAAGCACCGATCTTCCAGGTGGCCGATTACGGCCTGGTAGCGGACTTGTTCGAAGCCGTACCTGAGCTGGAGAAGCTGGTTTAATCCAGTCGCTTCACTTATAAAGAGCCCGGTCATCCGGGCTGTGGGGAAGGGCAGGGCACTCAGTGTCTTGCACCGTCTTCATGGCCAGGGTGACCGGGCTTTTTTGTGGGTCTCAATTGTGTGTGGAGCGTAGGGCTATGGATGTGCGTCAACTGAGCAGGTTGCTATTGGGGTTGGCGTTATTGCCTGTGTTGTCTGAGGCGGCGGGCAAGTGTGAGCGCCTGATCGTCACTGGCAGTCCCGATGCACCGCCTTATTTGTGGCGCGACCCAGCCGACCCTGCGCACTTGATCGGCGCCAGTGCTGATCTGATCCAGCAGGCGGGTCATGAGCTGGGGATCAAGGTTGAAGTGCTCTACGGTGGCAAGCGTGCCCAGGCCCAGGACGAAGTCCGTGCCGGGCGCATGGACATGTTGCTGGATGCGCCGCTGACGGTTGGCGGACTTTCGTCGTTCGACTACATTCACCCGCCCTTGGTGCGTAACGACTATCTGGTGTGGACCCGCAAGGACTCCACCCTGGTCTACGAAACGCCTGCCGACTTGCATGGGCATGTGGGCGCTGTCTCTGAGAAAGCCCGGCTAAGCGAGACATTCAATGAGTTCGCTCAGCATCAGCTCACCCTGGAGCGTCAATCCGGCTTGACCCAGGCTTTCCAGAAATTGCTGCTCGGCCAGGTCGAATACGTTCTGGCCGGGCGCTATTCCGGTATGGCCACTGCGCAAACCCTGGGCATTGCCGATGACCTGATAGCGCGCTCGCAGCCCATTGATCAGCCCGGGCTGTTTTTGGCCATTTCCCATGACTCGGCCTGCAATGAACCGTGGTTGCGCGGACAGCTCGCCAAAAAGATGACAGAATTGCCCGCGTCCGGCCTGACCGAGGCGGTACTGCAACGCAATCTAGAGCGGTGGAAAGCCCAATTGCTACAACCGCTCAGCGCCCCAAAACAGTAGGAATCCCTAGTGACAATTCGACCTCTTTTCGCTGCCCTGGCCGTTTTGGCTCTGGCGGGGTGTGCAGCCGATCCTGCGCCGAATGAACAATTGCGTTTGACCGAACAAGCCCTGGAGCAAGCCAAGGCCGTGGGTGCCAAAGCCGATGACTTGGCTGAGTTGAAACAAGCCGAAGACAAGCTGGCCCAAGCGCTGGCAGATATGGCAGATGAATCCTACAAAGACGCGCGCATGCAGGCCGAACAAGCCGAACTGGATGCCCGATTGGCCGAAGCCCGTGTGCTGACGCAGAAAAGCCAGGAACAACTGAACGTGCTCAATACCCGTATTTCGCGCTTGCGCAAACAGCTGGCGGAGGCGCAATGAGCCTTACGTACAGAGCTTTCATGGGGGTGCTGGTTGCGGGTTGCGTCAGCCTGACCGGATGCGCCGGGCATCACAACAGCGAACTGGCCTTGCAGCAGGCCAGCACGGACTTTCAGACCGTGAAGGAAGACACCAATGTGCTGCGCATCGCGCCCAAGGACGTGATCCGTGCCGGTGAGTCCCTGGCCCGTGCTGACCGTTTGTCCAGCTTCTGGGGCAGTGGTGAAGACGTTGCGCATTACGCCTATTTGAGCCAGCGCTACAGTGAAATCGCCCGTGAGCACACGCAACAGGTGCTCAATGAGGAGCGTGGGGCCAAGCTGGAGCTCGAACGTCAGCGTCTGCAACTGGCGTTGCGTGAAGCCAAGTTGTTGAGTGTTCAGCAACAGGGGCAATGGCTGGAAGAGCAAATCATCAGCCTGGCCACTACTCAGACTGACCGTGGTCTGGTCATGACCCTGGGTGACGTGTTGTTCGACACTGGCGAAGCCGACTTGAAAAACTCGGCCAACCGCACGGTACTCAAGCTGGTGCGTTTCCTGCAACTGAACCCCAAGCGCATTGTGCGGATCGAGGGCTACACCGACAGCACCGGAGGCAAGGAGGATAACCTCAAGTTGTCCCGTGACCGCGCGCAGGCCGTGGCCGATGTGCTGGTCGATCTGGGTATCGACGAGAAGCGTATCCAGGTGGAAGGTTATGGCGATCAGTACCCGGTTGATGTCAATGCCACGGAGCGCGGCCGGGCACAGAACCGCCGGGTTGAAATCGTCTTCTCTGACGAAAAAGGCCAACTGGGCGCAGCGCGCTAAAGCCCGATATCGCTGGCTGAATATCGGAGCGGGCTTGCCCGCGATTGAATCAAAGCGGTGTGCCTGGCGCATCGCGGCGGCGAAATCGCGAGCGAGCCCGCTCCCACAACGGGTTCTGTCGCCCATACAGTTTTCCCCCGCACACCCCCTGTACGGCTTAGTTAAGTGACAACTGTGCCCGTACACTTCTAAACTGTTCCGGTATTGTTCTCCACAAAAATAAAGTTTGAACATCGAGAGCGGCGCCATGACCAACCTTTTGCTCTATCAACGTATCGCTCAGCAGTTGGCTGAGGATATTCGGCGTGGCGTTTATCAGCCTGGCGAACGTGTGCCTTCGGTTCGCAAGATGAGCTCTCAGCTCAACGTGAGCCATGCCACGGTGTTGCAGGCTTACGCCAATCTTGAAGATCAGGGCTTGATCAGGGCACGGCCGCAGTCCGGCTATTACGTGCACCAGACCCCCGCATTGACTGCGCCCACGCCTGATATCGCACGCGTGGAGCGTCCGGGCCTGGTCACCCGCAGCAGCATCATCCAGCAAGTATTGGTCGAATCCCGTCGCGAAGGCGTGTTCCCGCTGGGCGCAGCCGTGCCCAGTGTCGATTACTTGCCTGTACGGGCGCTGCATCAGCAATTGGCGAAGGTCACGCGCTTTCATAGCCCGCGGGCGTTCAGCTACATGTTCAGTCCGGGTTTTGAGCCGTTGCGCCGGCAGGTGGCAATCCGCATGCGTGACGCTGGAGTGGTGGTCGATCCCAGCGAAGTGATCATTACCCACGGCTGTGTCGATGCGCTGCAAATGTCGTTGCGCGTGCTGACCCGTCCCGGAGACCTGATCGCGGCTGAGTCGCCGACTTACTACGGGCTGCTGCAGCTGGCTGACCTGCTGGGCTTGAAAGTCATCGAGATCCCCAGCGATCCTGCTACTGGCATGAGCCTGGAAGCCTTGCAGCTGGCGGCCAATCAATGGTCGATCAAGGCCTTGGTACTGACCACGCGCCTGAGCAATCCCCTTGGCGGGACCATGCCAGAAGAGCGGCAAAAGCAGTTGCTGCGTCTGGCTTCCGATTTTGATATCCAGATTGTCGAAGACGATATCTACGGCGAGTTGATGTTTGAGGTTGGGCGCACCAAGGCACTGAAAGCCTATGATCGTCTGGATCGGGTCATTTATTGTTCGAGTTTTTCCAAAACCCTGTCCCCCGGCGTGCGTATCGGCTGGATGATCGCCGGCAAGTTTCAGCAGGAAATCCAGCGTCTGCAAACCTTTACCACCCATTCGGCATGCAGTGTGACGCAGATGGGGGTGGCGGCTTACCTTGAAAACGGCGGTTACGATCGCCATTTACGTTACATCCGCCAGGAATACAGAAAGAACCTGAGTGCGTTCCAGCTGGCTGTTCAGCAGCACTTTCCGGAAGGGACGCAGATGTCACGGCCTAGCGGGGGCTTTATCTTGTGGGTCAGTTTGCCGGGCCGGGTCAACACCCAGGAACTGCATGTCCGGGCATTGCAGCAAGGTATCAGCATCGCGCCGGGACTGATTTTCAGTAATACCGAGCAGTTTAACCACTGCATACGACTTAACTGTGCCACACCCTGGAACCGGGAAGCCGATCGGGCCCTGATGACCCTTGGCATGCTTGCCAATCAGCTGTGCCAGGAAGCCGCAGGCCTGTACGGAGGAAGCTCGGCAGCTGTCGGGATGGCATTTTGACCATAATCACCTTGTCACCCTGTGCGTAAAGCGCGAGCATACGCACCTGAACCGTTAAAGCTGTGGGAGTTATGAGAGCGACATTTTGTGTTGGCCTTATGTTGGTGGGCGCCTTGAGTGCGCTTAATGCTGTGGCCGCGACAGCGGCACCTGTACAACCTCCATCAACCTCCAGTCAGGCGCAATCTGCCCACTCGCCCGCCAAGCCTGGCGCCAGTGCGAAAAAGGCACCGGTCAAAAAGCGTGCACCCATCGCATCCAAATCCAAGTCGGCCCATGAAATCGCCAAGAAGCGATTGCCTGCGGCGACTCTCGACTTGCGTTTGCCGCCCGAGATGGTCAAGCAGCTGCATCCTTTGGGCACTGTTCCCATGCCTGTGCACAAGCCGTTGCTGCCCAACATGTTTGGCGAGAAACCCGCCGAAGACAGCCCTTTTCAGCTCAACGGGCGGTTGCTCAGCAATGAGATGAACCTGCAGTTGCGCAATGAGGCCCGTCACAATGAAATCGAAGGCGCTGCGCTGGATTTCGAGTTCAAGCAATAAGTGTCGAGTGCTCAAAAACAGGCTTCTAAACTGACTGCTCAGTCACTGTCGTTTATCAGCACATTCTGCTGAACGGTCAATTTCAAACACCTGTTCCAGCGAGTACTATCCCTTGTCATCAACACACTTTGCCCCGAATGAGGTGCTAACGTCATGAATTGCCGTGAAGGCTGTGGCGCTTGCTGCATCGCCCCTTCCATCAGTACACCGCTGCCAGGCATGCCCAATGGCAAGCCGGCCGGGGAACGCTGCCTGCATCTTTCAGCCGACTACTTGTGTGGTTTGTTCGGCCAGCCACAACGTCCTGCAGTCTGTGGCGACTTCAAGGCCGACATCGAGGTATGCGGCAATAACCGGGAAGAAGCCATTAACCTGATCGGTTGGTGGGAGCAGATGACCGCGGCATAGTGTGTTTGTGACCAGTGAACAGACCTTCAACAATAAGGAATAAGACAATGGGTTCGTTGCATCGAGTGGCATTGGTATGTGGTTTGAGTGTTCTGCTGGTGGGCGTGGCCCAGGCCGAAGACTGGAAGGTCGCCAAGGATCAGGACGGCATCAAGGTCTCGCTGAGTGAAGTCGCCGGCTCCCAATACAAGGCCTACCAGGGCGTGACGACCATCAAGGCGCCGCTGGCCAGGATCAGCAAAATACAGGAAGACGTGGCGGGCGCTTGCGCCTGGATCCATGAATGCCAATCGCAAAAGCTGCTCAAGCATGAAGGCGATCAGAGCTGGACCTACACCCAGTTCAAAACACCTTGGCCGGTCACCCCGCGGGACTCGGTGCTGCTGGTGACGACTGCACAGGGCGCAGATGGCAGCCTGACCCGTACGCTCAAAGGCATGCCGACCTACGTCCCGGAAGAAAAGGGCTTTGTGCGGGTGGCTCAGGTCAATGGTTTCTGGAAGCTTGTGCCTAAAGGCGACAACTTGACCGAGGTGACGTATCAGGTTCATACCGAGCCGGGCGGCAGCGTGCCTTCCTGGTTGGCCAACAAGTTTGTGGTCGATGCCCCGTTCAATACCCTCAAGGGGCTTAAGGAGCGTGCTGAAAAGCCATAACGCTGATCGGGCATGTCTGGTCCTGGGCAGCGCATCTGTCCAGGTGCCGGGTGCAGGTTTTGCAGGCAAGCGTAAAACCTGTTGAAATTCATGGCTTACCCCCTTGGCAGGCGCTGCGCCGTGGAGCTACTCTGCATCCAGACCAGCGAAGTAATCGACTGGCTCTGATCTTGTTCGCTACATGCTTATTACTCCCCTTGTCACGGCATACCTGCTGCCGATAGGGGAGCGCTGAATGTCTATCCATTGCGAGGAGGACGTTTCATGAGCACAGCCCATCAAGAAGACCTCAGCAGCTATGTGCTGCGCCGCATGAAAGAAGGCGGTTTTGATTTTTCACGCATCCATCCAATCGAGTTTTACGCGATCTTCCCGGACGAGGAGCGGGCGCGCAGGGCTGCAGGTAAATTTTGTGGTGAATCCCTGAACGCACAAATCAATGTGCGTGATGACGGGGCGTGGTATCTGGAATTAAGCAAAGTGATGTACGCCACCTATGGTGGTATCGGTGATTTTGAGCAGGACTTTGAAGCTGTCGTGGTACCCCTGGGCGGCATTATTGAAGGCTGGGGTGTAAAGCAGGAGGTGCGCGGCCTGTTGAATTGATAGATGTTTGACCGGTTAGCGGCTGGCCTCAGGGCTGGCCGTTCTGGTTTTTGTGCCAGGCAATTGAGCCCTCGCAACCTGTAGTCGACGAAGACGCGCAGCAGCTGCGCGTCTTCGGTATTTGGGCGAGTCTTTAGCCGATGACCTTGGTCAAGTTCGGCAAGATCAGCAGCAAGGTGGTAGCAAAGAGGATGAGTCCGGCCTGGCGTACTTTCGTATGTTTAAACATGGCTATCTGCCTTTTTTTGTTATTCCTGAACGACAATGCCTGCGCCAAGAGCGCCACGCCTTGAAAACAAAGCGGTCCTGACGACAGGCTTAACCTTAGAGCCCCCATAAGATATGGCTTAGAACCCTTTAACATCATTCAAGTGCAGTAAGTTTCTAAAACGCTATTAGGTTTCTTGAGTTCGCCCTGTCAGCCCGTTGCTAGACGCAACGGGCTCTTTGGTCGTGAATATTCTTAGCGCCCTACCGTTCGTCCGGGAGCATTGTCCAGCCAGGTTTTACCCTGCAAAAGCCCGGTGCCGTCAGGCTTGAGGGGGTATTACTACGTTCAGTACTTGCCATGAATTGCCCTTTCAAGGCAGGCTCTGTCGAGTTGCTATCACTACTTTCGCCTTTATCGTGCCAGGTACTTTTATGTCGCTACGCATCTGCATTCTGGAAACCGACATTCTGCGTCCAGAGTTTGTTGATCAATATCAGGGTTACGGGCAGATGTTCGTGCGCCTGTTCTCCACGCAGCCTATCGCGGCACAATTCAGTGTTTTCAACGTGATGCATGGCGAGTATCCGTCTGACGACCAGTCTTTCGATGCTTATCTGGTAACCGGCAGCAAAGCTGACTCGTTTGGTTCCGATCCCTGGATCCAGACCTTGAAAACCTATTTGCTGACCCGCTATGAACGAGGCGACAAGCTGCTCGGTGTCTGTTTTGGTCATCAATTGCTGGCGCTTCTGCTGGGCGGCAAGAGCGAGCGCGCTATCCAGGGCTGGGGTGTCGGAACCCATCAGTACAAGCTGGCCGCCAAGGCGCCGTGGATGAGCCCTGTGGTTGAAGAGTTGACGCTACTGATCAGCCACCAGGACCAGGTCACGGCCTTGCCGGAAAACGCCACGGTAATCGCCTCCAGCGATTTCTGCCCGTATGCCGCTTACCACATCAACGACCAGGTGCTGTGCTTCCAGGGGCATCCCGAGTTTATCCACGACTATTCGCGGGCCTTGCTTGACCTGCGCCAGGAACATTTGGGCGAGCAGATCTACAGCTCCGGCATCGCCAGCCTGGATCAGGACCATCATGGGCGCACGGTTGCCGAGTGGATGATGCGTTTTGTTTCGCACAAGCCGCAAACCGCCTGATACCCGGTTTGGCCCTTGTGGGAGCGGGCTTGCTCGCGATGGTTTCTACTCGGCATCGCTGATGCACCGAGTTGTTTGAATCGCGAGCAAGCCCGCTCCCACGGGGCAGGTTACAGCCAGCCAGAGCGCTTGAAGCTCGCCCACAGGCCGGTCACGCCCACCGCAATAAACCCCAGTACGCCGAAATAACCGTAATGCCAGCTTAGCTCCGGCATGTTCTGGAAGTTCATCCCGTAAATGCCCGCCACTGCAGTGGGGAAGGCCAAAATGGCCGCCCAGGCTGCGAATTTGCGCTGCACGATGCTCTGGCGTGAGGACTCCAGCAACACGACGATCTCAATCGTCTGGGTGGCGATATCACGCAGGTTGGTGAGGTCTTCCATCTGGCGGGTGACATGAATCTGCACATCGCGAAAATACGGGCGCATGTTCTTGTCGATAAAGGGGAACGTCAGGCGTTGCAGTTCTTCGCTGATTTCCACCATGGGCGCCACATAACGGCGCAGTCGCAGCACGTCGCGGCGCAGGCCATGCAAGTGCACGATGTCAGCTTCATTGAGGGCGTTGCCCATGATGCTTTGTTCAAGCTGTTCGATTTCGGCGTGGATGGCCTGGCTGACGGGCTGATAGCTCTCAGTCACGAAGTCGAGCAGGGCGTACAGGACAAAGTCCTCGCCATGCTCCAGCAGCAGCGGGCGAGCCTCGCAGCGCTGGCGCACGGACTTGTACGAAGCCGAGTGGCCATTGCGGCTGGTGATGATGTAGCCGTTGCCAGCAAAGATATGGGTTTCTACAAACTCCAGCTGGCCTTCATGGCGAATGGGCGAGTAGATAACGATAAACAGCGCGTCGCCGAAGGTTTCGAGTTTGGGCCGGCTATGTTGCTCAAGGGCATCTTCGATGGCCAGTTCATGCAGATTGAACTGGCGCTGCAAGTTGCTCAGCTCTTGCGCGTCGGGCTGCTCCAGACCAATCCAGACGAAGTGGTCGGGCTTTTTGGCCCACTGGATCCCTTCGTCCAGAGTGATATTGGTGACTTTCTTGCCTGCGCTGTAAACCGCAGCAGCAACAACTCTCCCCATAGTTCTAATCGCTTCTTCTTCAAAGGGTTATGGCACGAAGATGCAGCTTAGCGCGCAATCCACCACTTTGAGTCTACAAACGTTCAGAGGTTCGGGTTGGACGCAGTCGAGTTGCCCCCTGCCACGGGCGGCACGTGACGGTTTTGTTGGCTCAGCAACTCACGATCCATGGCTTCGATGCACTCGCGCATCTGCTCGTGGCACTGCTCCATGAGTTGCGGGATGTCGTCCAGAGTCAGGCCGGCGGTCGGGATCGCGGGCAAGGAGCGGATCTGGATATCGGCACTGTGCCAGCGGTTGAGCTTAAGGTGCTGGCTATAGGTGCTGACACACACCGGCACAATAGGCACTCCGGCAGTAATTGCCATCTGGAATGCGCCTTTTTTGAAGGGCAGCAGGGTTTTGCCCAGATTGCGCGTGCCTTCCGGAAAAACCCAGATGGACGTGTCTTTTTCCTGCAGGGTGCGGGTAGTGGTCAGCATCGATTTGCGGGCTTTCTGGGCGTTGCCCCGATCAATCAGCACGTTGCCCGCCAGCCAGAACAGTTGGCCGAACAACGGTACCCACTTAAGGCTTTTCTTGCCGATGCACACCGTGCGGTGCGGCACTACGTTGCCGAACACAAACAGATCGTAGTTGGATTGATGGTTGGCAATGACCACACAGCTTTGCGGCTTGTCCATCAACGGCCCAACCTCGGTCTTGAGCTTGTAGCCCAGGATCCATCTGGATGGCCAGGCATACAGTCGTGCGCACAGACGACTGTTGTCCGGGTTGAAAGGACGACAGATACCCAGCAGTACACCCAGCACGCCTGCGATCATAAAATGCAGACACATCAACAACATACGTATCGAAAGTAGCATTTACAGGCTCGCGAAAACAAAAGTCGGCGCAGTGTACGGATGTGCACTGTATTCAGCAATTACCCCGATACAACTAGGAGATGACTGAAGTTTAAGCAGTTGTTTCAACGTGCTGGTTGAGGGGCGGGCTAGAGATGTTCAGCAAGATATGGCTCAAGGCCAGGGGAGGGAGAATCCCGACCGCAGGCTGCAATCGGGATCCGTCGACAGGGGGCAGGGTCAGAGCGGGTGGAGTTGATCCTCCTCGATGGCCTTGTCCAGCGTCTCCAGCAGCGCTTTGCGTACCTTCAGTTTGGTGTTTTTGTGAGCCTTCATATTGATCTTCTTTAACTGACGGGCCACTTCGAGGGCGGCGGCCTGCAATTCTTCCGGCTTGACCACCTTGTCGAGGAAGCCTGCGTCGACGGCGGTGAGCGGGTTAAACATTTCGCCATTGATGACCGAGCGATGGAATGCGGATTTGCGCAGCCGGTCGCGGGCCAGTTCAATGCCGGCGTGGTGCATGGTCATGCCGATCTGCACTTCGTTCAGGCCGATGCTGAATGCGCCTTCGACGCCGATGCGGTAATCCACCGACAACAACAGGAATGCGCCCTTGGCCACGGCATGACCGGTGCAAGCGATAACCACCGGGAATGGGTGCGCCAGCATGCGGCGAGCCAGGGTCGACCCCTGCCTGACCAGCTCAATGGCTTGCTCGGGGCTGGCCGTCATCACCTTCAAGTCATAACCGCCCGAGAGAATGCCAGGTTGCCCGGTAATAATGACCACCGCGCGATCCTGCTCGGCGCGGTCCAGCGCGGCATTAAACGCAGTGATCACATCCGGTGAAATGGCATTGACCTTGCCATTGCTCAAGGTCAGCGTGGCGATACCGTCTTCCAGGTGGTAGGCAATCAAGTCACTCATGGCGCAATTCCTTGTTATGAAGTGGGGCAGACGTTACCCAGCCCCACGGCACAGGTAAAGGGCTATGACTGACTGGTGAGTCATGGGATTGGCCTTCACCCTCTATATAGAAGGCAGCGGGGCAGCGATCGGGGCCGAGAGAGCAGCGCGTCAGAACCGGAATTTGGCAGAATCACCCGCGAAGGGCATGCCTCAAAAACGACTATTTTCGTAAGCACATGAAAATTCTGAAAAAAACATTTGTCATATCGAAAGCTTTCGACTACATTAGCGCGCCTCGACAGACAGAACTTGTTTGAAGAGATACGGTGAAGTGTCCGAGTGGCTTAAGGAGCACGCCTGGAAAGTGTGTATACAAGAAATTGTATCGAGAGTTCGAATCTCTCCTTCACCGCCACATTAAGTAAACACAAACCCCTGATTTTCCTAGAGAAAGTCGGGGGTTTGTGGTTTCTGGCGTCTGGAAAAGGGCAGTATGGGAACAATATGGGAGCACGACCGCTGAACGGCCCGTATTCTGCTTGAAGGCTCTTCTTCGAACTCAAATGGATTTAGACGATTATGAAAGTGCTCCCCCTTGGTGTGCTGGTGTTGCTGACTGCAGGTTGCGTCCAGGTCCAGCAGTACACGCCCCCTCCCGGTGCCCCTCAGGCGCAGATCCGCAGCGAAATGGACGCTTTGAGCAATTATCGAAACTACCTGACCCTGACCGAAGCTCCGATTGTGGGCTGCAAGTACGGCAGAACCGTGGCGGTGAAGCCAGGTCGGCAATTGTTCGCCGTGCGGGACAAAACATCCCGGCCAGCAGGCTTTATCCCGGTAGAAGCGGCAAAACCCATCCATTTGGTAGTGGATGGCGCAGCGAATGCCGGCCGTAGATGCAAGATCGAATTCGTCAGCGAGTTCGCCCCGGCTGCCCGTTATGTCATTAAGGGAGGCATTGTCGAGAGCCCCGAGACTTACGATTCGTGCCAGGTCAAAATCTTCAACGAGGACACCGGAGCGCCTCTGTTGATGCTCGAGCCGGCAACGCTCAAGAACGATTGTGCTCTGGACAAGTTGCCGTTTACGGCGCGTTGATTGTTGCAGGAAAGGACGTGTAGTCGCTAACAAGCGGAGTGAGGCTGCGTCGGTCGACGCAGTCGTCGCACAATGTGCTGCTGCAAGGCACCCGCTAAATCCTAATGGCTGGATGTGTGATCGCCGCGCCAGCGGGTCACGTTAATAATGCCAACAGTCTCATCTTTAATAATGAGCGTTATCGGTAACTTAGAAGAGTATGAGCAGTGTCATATTTAACGGGTCGGGTTTATTTGCGATAAGGCGCCTTGCATGTTTTTAGTTCTGACCTAATATCTGTTCGCACTAAGCAGCGCGACACGATTCCAGGACCGGTTTTCTGTCGCGCCTGCTTTCCAATCGTTTGACGTAGAAGGAACTACGATGAATGTTGACTGGCAAGGTGCGGGTGATATTCAGGCTATTTTCGGTACACTGATCGACAAGGAGCTTAATTGCACCGTCGAAGAACGTGACCGTCTCTCTATTCCTATTTCCAACGCGCTGATAGAAAAGTTTGCACGGCGGGGGTTGTATAAATACAACTTGCCCGCCGTGTGGGGCGGTCAGGAAGTTGGTTATGCCCAGTGGGGCCGTGTGCTGGAAAAGCTCGGGTATTTATCCACGGACTTATCGTTTCCCTTTTTGATATCCGTGAGGATGTCATTTATTTCATTTTTAATTGCGGTGGGGCGGGAAGATATAAATAACGAATACCTGGTTCACCTGATTGAGGGTAAAACAGGTGGTGCATTTGCTTATACAGAAGATGCCGATGCTTTTTCTTTTGTCTCCCGTGCCGTGCCCTCTGCGGACGGTAAAACCTATACGGTTAATGCCGTGAAAAAGATCGTTACCGGCGGTGAGACGGCGAATTATTTTTTACTGTTTGTCCATGGTGATACCGCGGACATGCAAGTGTTTCTTGTGCACGCCGACGATCCGGGTGTTGTGGTGACACCGAGCGTAATGCATGGCTGTCGATCAACAGGGATTGCCTGTTTGACATTGACAGATGTGCGCCTGGATAAACACCGCTTGTTGCTGGCCACGGACGGCCTGAGTTTTGCGCAGCGTTATTTTCTTAATTGCAGGCGCTCATTGCAAACCACCTTGTTTTTAGGGCGCGCCCGCGCCGTGATTGAAACTACCGTGGCGTATTTGCAAAACACTGTGCGTTACGATCAGCAGTTGATCGATATGCAGCATGTTCAGGCCTGTATCGGTGAAATGTATATGGCGCTTGAGTCATCCCGCACCTTGGTCCATTACTCACTGGAGCGTCAGGTCAGGCAAGAGTCTGACGTGTACTGGGATGCAGTGGCTTCAATGGCCAAGTATCAGGCGGTGGAGGATGTGAACAGAATAGCCCTCCAGGCCCTGAACCTGACGGGTGGCTGGGGCTATACCGAAAGCAGCGGTATCGGCCGGGCGCACCGTGACTTTACGGCCCTGGTGGCAGGGGCCGATCCGCAGGAAAAGCTCAAGGTTGATATGGGGATTCGGATGGTGCACGACCTGGACATGATGTCCCGGCGTTCTTCAAAAAAGGAGAGTTGAACATGAAGATCAAGTTGTCAGGCAATTTGGCACGTTTTGTTAACTACAAAAAAGAGTTGCAACTGGAGGGTGATGGTATTCAGACCGTGGGCGATGCGCTGCACGCGTTGGTGGTGAGTTATCCGGTATTGAAGGACATTATTTTCGATAAGGATCGCAACGTTAAAAAAGGCTATTTGATTTCTTTGAATGGCGAAAAAGTTGACGCGGCAGCTCAGGTAAGTCAAGGCGGTGAGGGTGACTGTATTGATATTTTCACTGCGATAGCCGGGGGTTGATGCTATGCAAACCAGAACAATAAAGGTTTCCCATCCGGTAGAGTCCATGCTGTTTGGTCCTTTCCAGTTTCATGCCCATTCGCTGATGTTGCTGAGTTTCAGTTCGATGTGGTCCTGGGGCAGTACCTACCTGTCAGTTTCCTTTCCGGGGATGATCAGGGAATATCATCAGGGCATGGTGGCTGTGGGGGCCGAAGTTGAATATGTCGAACCTTTTGAAATGTTCTCGGCCGACGAGTTCTCGGTGTCGGTCGATGAGTTCAAGGTGCGCCAGGGCAACTCTGTGTTTCAAGTACTGCACCTGATTCGTGCCCAGGGCATTGTGGTTGCCAGGGTCAAGGTTCGCTGGAAACTGCTGGAACTGGATGGTGATGAAGCACTGTCCGCAACCCCAGGAGTTATTCGGCCCGCTTTTTTGCAAAAGTTTCTTCCCGAAGAAGTTGACCCTTCACGGGTTGAACGGCCTTTGCTGGCACAGCTGGAAAACTTGAAAGAGCATGGGCAACTCTGTGCCGAGTTTGAACATGACTTCACCCTGTTCCGACATCGCTGTGAAGTGGCTGATCAATGGGCGTTCTTTGAGTTGCCTACACTGGCCTCGGAAAGCAGGGAGTCATTAATAGATTCCCTGCAGGAAGACCCAGGTGAACTTGCCAGTTCACTGGGCTTGGCCCTGAATACTATTTACATGGAATGGCGTTGCCCTTTTTATCTTTTGGAAAAGGGCCGTGTTAAAACCCAGGCTTATCGGCTGCAGGGCAAACTGTATTTTGCACATCATGTTTTCAACCTGACGCGCGCCAATACATTGGCAGCGATCGTGATTGAAGCGTTTTAAATGCGAATCAGGTTTTTTGCCTGTCTCGTCAACCCGATCCTGAAAAAGTGAAGGGAGCAACACCATGAGCAGGGAGGCTAATGCGATCGAGTATGACCAGCTTACCGCGGGTGAGATGGGGATGTATTCCCGTCACTTGCTGATCCCCGCGATCGGCGTCAAAGGTCAGCTGGCATTGAAAAATGCCAGCGTACTAATGATTGGAGCGGGCGGCCTGGGGTGCCCGGCGCTGCTTTATCTGGCGGCTGCCGGGGTGGGGCGGCTGGGAATTATCGATGCCGACGAGATCAATGTGTCCAATGTGCACCGCCAGGTGCTGTTTCGCATCACCGATAAAGGTCAGAACAAGGCCGATGTCGCCAAGCGGCGTTTGCAAAAACTCAATCCCTACATCGAGATCGAAACCTGGATCGAGCGCTTTAACCTCGACAATGCCCAGGCACTTGTGGCCGATTACGACATCATTGTCGATGGCACTGACAACTTTACCGCCAAGTACTTGATCAACGATGCCTGTGTCTATGGCGGCAAGCCGCTGGTGTATGGCGCCATCATGCAGTTCGAGGGGCATGTCACGGTGTTCAACGCGCTGGATGAGCAAGGCCGTCGTGGCGCCAATTATCGTGATCTCTACGATGGTCCGCCTGACGCCGCGTTGGCGCCAAACTGTGCAGAAGCCGGGGTGCTGGGCGTGCTGCCCGGCATGATTGGCTGCTTTCAGGCCAATGAAGTGATCAAGCTGATTACCGGGATCGGGCGGCCGCTGATCAACCGCCTGATGGTCTACGACGCCCTTGAGGCCACGAGCCGGGAGATCGGTTTTTCACCTGTCGCCGATAACCCCCTCAGGGACCCGCTGCGCCCGCCAGTGCTGGAAGAGATGGCACAAGTCTGTAGCGCGCAAGGCGTCACCGATGACTTTATGCTGAGCATTGACGACTTTGCCGCGCTGATCGGTGAAACGTCGATCCATCTGATTGATGTGCGTGAAGGGCATGAGCGCGAACAGGTATCGATCGGTGGCGAACATGTACCGTTAGGGCGGGTGGGCGAGTGGGCAGCACAGTGCCTGGACGACAGGCCGATCGTGATTTACTGCCAGTCGGGGGTTCGCAGCCAGAAGGCGGCGAGAATCCTCGCGCAGCAAGCGCTCAGGTCACCGATTTTCAGCTTGAAAGGCGGTTTGAGTGCGTTTTTGGGCGCAGATAGCTATGCGCAGATGATGGCAGAACTGGTGTTCTGTGAATGTCCCATGAGCCATCAGGCTCGCATGTAAAAAACGTGTGGGTCAGGCTTGTTTGCGATGCAAATGCAGTGGTTTGTCTGGCATTCAGTCGCAAGCAAGCCTGCTCCCACAGGGTCGTGGTTAGCGCGATGATCAGGTAGACGGGCGATTGATATCCAGCGCCTTGGAGATGGCTTGCTCTGCCTCGACGAATGCAGGTGTCCTGCCAGCGTCGGCATAAATGTCTTCACCTTCTTCAACCCTGATGACCTCATTACCCTTCACGTATGGCATGGCCTCTTCCGCTTGCATGAGCGCACTGTGGATCAGGCCCCGGGTGATGGTGGCCTCATCCAGCCCGTAGGCTTGCGCGAAGGCCTTGATTTTGACCAGGTCATGTTTGTGCAGCTCAAGGGTGTATTCAACCCGCTCACTTGATTCCTGAGACCTGGATTCCCAGTTGTTGAGCATGTCCTTGAAGACGTCCATAAAGCTTCTCCTGTTTGACGGCAGTGTTTGCGGACAGTATGGCTCACGGTTCGCTGACATGATGGCAAGTCCAGCGCAGATCGTTGTTCGGCAAGGGCTGATAACTTGAAGTGCCACCCGTCAGAAAAAACGGTATTTATCTAAACCTTTGCTCCCACAGGCCTTCAGATCCTGTGCAGGGAATAAACCTGCCTTTTTTTGGAGGACGTGATGAGAACCCTGATTGGCCCTAAACGCTGGCTGGCAAGTTGTGCCTTGGTCTATTCCCTGGTCGCGACAGCTGCAGCATTCGCAGCCAGTCCGGCAGACTTTGTTGATGAAGCCCATGCAGCAGGGATTGCCGAGATTGAAACCAGCCGCATGGCGATCAGTAAAACCTCTTCGACGGACATAGAAAGCTATGCCGTGGAGGCAATCAAGGACCATACCAATGCCAACCGAGACTTGAAGGAGATTGCCAGCAAGCTGGACCTGCAGGTTTCCAGCGACGAGCAGTTACTGGACAGGGCCAAAAAGCAGATGCTTGAAGTGCAGGAGGGGGATTCTTTTGATGCGGCCTTTGCGGCCAATCAGGTTAAAACCCATGAAGAGACTATTGAGTTGTTCAAACAGCAGGCCAGCAATGCTGACTCGCCCGAGTTGCAGGCATTTGCCGAGAAATATTTGCCCAAGCTTGAAATGCATCTGGTGATGGCCAGGAAACTGATGGATGCCCATCACAAATCCTGATGCCTTGAAAAAACAACGCCCGGTGAGTGATCAACCGGGCGTTGTGTGTGCAGCTGGCTGGTTCAGACGGTGATTTCGTTGAAACCGCAGTACTCTTCCCAGCTCATGTCCAGCGCCTCGGCGACTTCCTGATGCACTTCAAGGCGCATGCTCTTGAGCTCTTCGGGGGAGCGTGCGATCAGTTCCAGCGCCAGCTCCCAGGCTTCAAGGCCGCGACTTTCGGCTTCGTCTTCAAAGGCCCACAGAATCTGCTGCTGGCGGTCCTCTGCGCTCAGATCTTTCATTTCTTCGATCAGTTCAGGGTGCGCCTTGATAAAAGTATCCAGGGCCAGTTCGTTACGGGATTCTTTAGGGATCATATGGCGTCTCGGATCGTTAGGGCGGCCTGCGTGGGCAGACCGTCGTCAGGGCGTTTTCTCGCATGCTAGCGAGTTAGCAATACGATGAAAAGCGCCATATGACCGGTCAGCCTGCGGTTTGTATCTTGCTTTCGCGTTGCAGGCTGTAGCCCCAGACCGCCAGCGCCAGCGTTGCGACCACCGAGCCAACTACCACGATGCCGTCCCAGCCGTACACCGGATAGGTCTGCGCGCCCGCCAGGGAGCCCAGTGCGCCACCAATGAAGTAGCAGGTGATGTAACCGGCGTTCAGGCGGTTGCGGGCGGCAGGACGTACCTTGAACACCGCATTCTGATTGCTGACATGGACCAGTTGCACTGCAAAATCCAGGGCCAGTACGCCGATCAGCAAGGCGATCAACGAGTGACCGGCGAATGCCATTGGCAGCCAGCTCGCCAGCAGGACCAGCAGGCCGACGGTCGTGGCCTGTTGGCCTTTGCCGCGATCGGCCATGCGTCCGGCCCAGTTTGCCGCCACCGCACCGACTGCCCCCGCCAGGCCAAACAGGCCGATAACCGCATCCGAGTAGCTGTAGGGCGGTACTGCCAGCAGAAAGGCCAGTGGGGTCCAGAACAGGGCAAACAGCGAGAAGGTCAGCAGGCCCAATAGCGCGCGCAGGCGCAGTATGGGCTCTTCGACAAACAGGGTGAACACCGATCCCAGCAGTTTTGGATAGCTCAGGCCAGCGCTCTGGTGATGGTTGGGCAGGGCGCAAAACAGGGAGATGGCACTGACCAGCATCAAGGCCGCAGCCACCAGATAGATGGTTCGCCAGTCACCCGCCGACGACAGCGCCCCGGCCACGGTGCGCGCCAGCAATATCCCCAGCAGCAAGCCGCTCATCAGCGTCCCCACCACTCGGCCTCGGTTCAGGGGGTCGGTCAGGCTGGCAGCCATTGGCACCAGTACTTGTGCCGAAACCGAAAACAGCCCGGTTATCGCTGTGCCGACCAAAAGCCACGTTACCGACGGTGCAAAGGCACTGAGCAGAAGGCCCAGTGCACTGAGCACGGTCATGGTAACGATCAGCCGACGTTGTTCGAACAGATCGCCCAGGGGTACCAGCAGCAACAGGCCGGCGCCGTAGCTCAATTGCGCGGTGATCACCACGTTACCGGCGCTGCTCATGCTCAAGCCCAATTCCTGGGCGATGGTGTGCAACAAGGGCTGTGCGTAATAGTTGCTGGCAACAGCCAGGCCGGTGGCGGTGGCCATCAGCAAAATGAGGGCAGTGCTTAAAGGTTTGGTGGCGGTTGTAGAAGCGGACATTGACTGTCTCATCGGTATTGGGAGTGCGCGGAAGTATCAGAATGCCTGCGTAGAATGTCACTGAATATGTCGATAATTTAAATCTATAAACAACAAAGCCCCTGGCTATGACGGCCAGGGGCTTTGTTTTAAGACTGGATGCGTGACCTAGTTGCGACGGCCCAGCAGCAAGCCCACGACCAGCCCGAAGCCGGCCGAGATGGCCACGGTTTGCCACGGATGGCCACCGATATAGCTTTCAGTGGCATCGACCACAGGCTTGGTACGTTCACGCACGTTAGTGACCGAGTCCAGCGCTTGCTTGAGCTTGAGACCAACCTGCGCACGCAGGGTTTCACCTTCTTCACCGACCAGGGACACGCTCTCCTTGAGCAGCTTTTCAGATTCGGCAATCAGGTCTTGAAGTTCGCTGAACGCTTGATCCTTGATTTGATCTTCAGCTTGTACGGCATTTTTGCGAGCCATTGCGGTACTCCTTGCAGTTGAAATGGGTGATGAGTAATGGAGTCAACCCAATGCCAAAAAGTTGCATCTGTTTTGAGCCGGGTGTTGTTCTGACCTGACAGCGTAGTCAAAAACCAGACGGAGACACTTCTTTGTAGGGTGTAAGATGTCCCCTAAATTTACGCCGCAGGAAATTCTCATGAGCTTCAACCTCGCCAACAAGCCTCTCGCTGAGCGTGCTGCGCTTGAAGATGAAAAATCCCGACTGTATGACCTTTGGCAGAGCAATCTGGGCAAGGCCAAAGGGGATGCGGCGCGCTTGTTCGGGGAGCGCGCCAAGCGCAAGGGCAAGTGGGCTGAATGGGTGCGTTCGGAGCTGGACGCCATGTCGCCACCCGAATACGCCAACATGGTGCGCAGTGAAGTGAATCGCATGATGGCTGCCAAGTAAGCGTTCTGCAAAACCTGTCGGAGCGGGCTTGCTCGCGATGAGGGCGACGCGGTTTACCTGAGTGCTTGAGGTGATTTCATCGCGAGCAAGCCCGCTCCCGCAGGTCGCTCAGTGAATCTCGCAGACGGTAAATATTTGCAGCGCCCCGCCCACATTGATCTGCACCTCGTCATCCAGCTGCTTGCCCAGCAAGGCAGCTCCCAGCGGTGAGCGCGGGGTGATGACGGTCACTGAGCGCCCGTCCTGTTCGAGTTTGAGGCCGGCAGCGTCAGGGGCCAGGAATAACCACTGCTCGCTGCCGTTTTCAGCCTCCAGATTGACCAATGCCCCGACTTGAATGCCCTGCGCCGCGCAGTACGGACCCAGGGTCATGCTGCGACAGCTCTTGAGCGCCTGGCGAATCTCTTCAACCCGGCGCGCCTGGCCTGTAGCCAGGTAGGATGCTTCAAGCCCAAGGGTGTCGTACTTGTTCTCGGCAATATTTTCCGCGTGGGTCGCAGCTTCGTAGGCGGTTTGTGCTGCGCGCTGGAGCACATCGAGGTCGATTTCGAGTTTGTCCAGCATCAGCAGGTGCACAGCGGTCTTGTTCATGGTCGCAGCTTGATAGTGACGAACGGTGATTGTCGCACGAGTGTCGCGCAGATTTATCCGCCATAAACCTTCTGTACGCGTTGAATTATGCGGACAATCAGCCCTTTGAATGTTGGAGCCCGGAATGAAAGCCTCCTGGGATATTTTTTGCAGTGTGGTCGATAACTACGGCGACATTGGTGTGACCTGGCGTTTGGCCCGCCAGTTGGTGGCCGAGCATCAGCAGGGCGTGCGTCTGTGGGTCGATGATTTGCGGGCGTTTGTGCCGCTGTGCCCTGAGGCCGATGTCGGCGCGGCGCGCCAATGGCAGCAGGGGGTCGAAGTGTGTCAGTGGCCGCCGCTGTGGCAATCCGTCGACGTTGCCGATGTGGTGGTCGAAGCATTCGCCTGCAAACTGCCCGAAGGCTACCTGCAGGCGATGAAGGCCCGCGAAACCCCCGCGTTGTGGATCAATCTTGAATATCTGAGCGCAGAAGACTGGGTCAGTGGTTGCCACGGTTTGCCCTCCCTGCGCCCCGATGGCTTGAAGCGGATGTTCTTCTTTCCGGGTTTTGATGCGGGCACTGGTGGCCTGTTGCGCGAAGCCGACCTGTTGCAGCGACGTCGAGCCTTTGAGCTGGATCCCCAGGCCAGGCAGGCGTTTTTGCAGGGGCTGGGTGTTTTTCCTGCAAGCAACGCACGTCTGATTTCACTGTTTGCCTATGAAAATACCGGGCTTGCCAGCTGGCTGGATGCCATGGCCGCGGGCAGCGTGGCGACGCATCTGTTGGTGCCCCAAGGGCGGATCATGGGCGATCTGCTGCGCTGGCTTGAGGTGGATCAGTTGGGGTTGGGGGATGCGCAGCAGCGCGGGGCTTTGACCGTTCAGGCCTTACCGTTCGTCCGTCAAGAAGATTACGACCACCTTTTGTGGAGCTGTGATTTCAATGCGGTGCGCGGCGAAGACTCGTTTGTGCGGGCTCAATGGGCAGGCAGGCCACTGCTTTGGCATATTTATGAGCAGGAAGAAGACGCCCATTGGGTCAAGCTCAATGCGTTCCTCGCGCTGTATGTCAAAGACCTTACGCCGGCCGCAGCCCAGGCATTTACCGGACTGTGGCACGCCTGGAATGGTGGCTGCGATATGGCTCAAAGCTGGAATCTGCTGCTTGAGCACTGGCCCGAGATCACTGCGCATGCAGAGCAGTGGTGTCTGGAACAGTCATTGCAGGCCGATCTTGCGCAAGCGCTAGTACTGTTTTATAGAAATTGGATATGATACGCGGCCTAGATTTTTGTAAATCTCAATCCAAATTCGGATACTCGCAATGAAAACTGGTAAAGAGCTTAAACCCGGTACAGTCATCAAGCTCGAAAACGACCCTTGGTTGGTTCAGAAAGCTGAATTCACCAAGTCCGGTCGTAACAGCGCAATCATGAAGACCAAGCTGAAAAACCTGCTGACTGGCTACAAGACTGAAATCGTATACAGCGCTGACGACAAGCTCGAAGACGTGATCCTGGATCGCAAAGAAGCGACCCTGTCCTTCATCAGCGGCGACACCTACACGTTCATGGACACCACTGACTACACCATGTACGAGCTGAACGCTGAAGACATCGAAGCCGTTCTGCCATTCGTGGAAGAAGGCATGACCGACGTTTGCGAAGCGATCTTCTTCGAAGACCGTCTGGTTTCCGTAGAGCTGCCGACCACCATCGTGCGTCAGGTTGACTACACCGAAGGTTCCGCTCGCGGCGACACTTCGGGCAAGGTGATGAAGCCTGCCAAACTGAAAAACGGTACCGAGCTGAGCGTTGCTGATTTCGTAGAAATCGGCGACTGGATCGAAATCGATACCCGTGACGGTGGTTCCTACAAGGGCCGCGCCAAGGTTTAAACCTTGCGTTAACCGCACGATGAAAAAGCCCGGTCTTATGGCCGGGCTTTTTTTTGCCTGTCAAAAAGCCTGGTTTAGAGCTTTGCCCTGAGTAGGGGACTGGTTAGCATGGGCGCTCATCATGAGGGGCTGTAATGCTGATCGATTTTGCAATGTATACAGCCCTGGGCCTCGCCCTTGGCGCACTGGGCGGGTTGTTCGGGATTGGCGGCGGCTTGATCGCGATCCCGGTTTTGGGATTATGGTTCGGGCTGGATCAGCAATTGGCGCAAGGCACTGCGCTGGTCATGGCGGTGCCCAATGTGTTTCTTGCCCTGTATCGCTATCACCAGCGCAATAAAATCGATCTGCGCCAGGCCGTGCCGTTGGTGCTGATGAGCTTTTGTTTTGCCTGGCTGGGGGCAATGCTCGCGGTGGGGGTGGATCCGCGCAGCATACGCTGGGGTTTCATCGTCTTTTTGCTGGCGATTACCTTCTACAACCTGATCAAACTCTATAGCTCGCCCGCTCAACCGGTTGCAGGCTCGCGTTACGGCTGGCCCTGGTATGGCGCGCTGGGCGCCTTGGCAGGCACCACGGGCGGGTTGTTTGGTGTCGGCGGTGCCGTAGTGGCGGCGCCGGTGCTGACCAGTGTGTTTGGTACCACCCAAGTGGTGGCTCAGGGCTTGTCGCTGGCCCTGGCTGCACCGAGCACTGCGGTGACGCTGCTGACGTACGCGGTGCATGACGAGGTCAACTGGGTCATGGGTGTGCCGCTGGCCATTGGCGGGCTGTTGAGCATCAGTTGGGGGGTCAGGGCCGCCCACGCCATGCCGGAGCGGGTATTGCGTGGCTTGTACTGCGCCTTTTTGTTGCTGTGTGCGGGCTTGCTGGCAATCAAAGCTTAAAGCCTTCGACGATGTACTCGGCAAAGCACTCAATGATCGGCGACGACGCACTGTTGGGTTTGCGTAGCAGCACAATACTGGCGGAGGGCAGCACGGGCAGGTTCTCCGCCTCGCCGATAATGCGCAGGTCGGGCGTCAGCAGGCTCTGCAACTGCGCGGTCACGGCCAGCCCGGTGCTCACCACGGCATTGATGGCTGCCAGGCTGGCGCTGGTGTAGGCAACCCGATACTCGCGCTGCTGGATATCCAGTGCATTGCAGGCCCAGGTTCGGCAAAAACAGTCGGTATTGAACATTGCCAGTGGCAGGGGCGTTTGTTCGTGGGGCGAGAAACCTTGTGCCACCATCCACACGAACCGCTCCTGACGCAGGATCTGGCCCATCTCGGTGCCGGGTTTGCGGGTCACAATGGTCAGGTCCAGGTCATTGCGCTGCAACAGTTGCGATGACGGTTCACAGTGCACTTCGACGTTGATCAGCGGATAGTCCTGGGCAAAACGCGACAGCACGCCAGGCAAAAACCGCATCACGTAATCATCAGGCGAGCCGATTTTGACGGTGCCCACCATCTGCGGCTGACGCAGTGTGTTGAACACTTCGCTGTGCAGCTTGAGGATACGTCGTGCGTAACCGAGCAACACGTGGCCCTCGGGGGTAAGGCTTACGTTGCGTCCTTCGCGCTGAAACAGCGCACATTGCAGCACGTCCTCTTCCAGTCGCTTCATCTGCATGCTGACCGCTGACTGGGTGCGGTTGACCACTTCGGCGGCACGGGTGAAACCACCCTGATCGGCGATCGCAGCAAAGGTGCGCAGCAGGTCGGTGTCGATACTGGGAAATTCGGCCATTGATCAATCTCGCAGATGTATCGCATAAGAAACATTCGTTGGATTGATCTTAAGCCCGGGCCGAGACTTGAGCCATACCTCAGGAGGGCTCAGGTGATGAAAGGTCAAAAAAGTGTGATGTGGTTTGCCCGTATATCCCGCTGGTATCAGCTGTCGCGGGAAAGGGCGAATCTGAGGCAGATCAGTGATGCGGCGCTCAAGGATCTTGGGCTGAGCAGGGCGGATATCGAGATCGAAAGCCATCGGGCTTTTTGGGATGATCCGTTCAACAGGTGAGGCGGGCTCACCTCAACCCACCTGTGGGAGCGAGCAAGCCCGCTCCCACAGGAGTTTCATCCGCAAGGTGTGTGGATCAGCGTTTAACTTGCTTTAACGTCTCGGCAATCAAAAATGCCAGTTCCAGCGATTGATCGGCGTTCATGCGCGGGTCGCAGTGGGTGTGGTAACGGTCCGACAAGCCATCCTCGGTAATCGGGTTGGCGCCGCCGATGCACTCGGTGACGTTCTGGCCGGTCATCTCGATGTGAATCCCGCCGGCGTAGCTGCCTTCAGCCTCGTGAACCTGGAAGAACTGCTTCACTTCCCCAAGAATCTGCGCAAAGTCGCGGGTTTTGTAGCCGCTGCTGGCCTTGATCGTATTGCCGTGCATCGGGTCGCAGCTCCACAGCACCTGTTTGCCTTCGCCCTCTACGGCGCGGATCAGCTGCGGCAGGTGATCGCCAACCTTGTCGGCACCCATGCGCACGATCAGGTTAAGGCGGCCCGGGTCGTTGTCCGGGTTGAGAATGTCGATCAGGCGGATCAGGTCTTCGTTGTTCATGCTTGGGCCGACCTTGACCCCGATCGGGTTGTTGACCCCGCGCAGGAACTCGACATGGGCGCCGTCCAGCTGGCGCGTGCGGTCGCCGATCCACAGCATGTGCGCCGAGCAATCGTAGTAGTCGTTGGTCAGGCTGTCGCGGCGTACGAAGGCTTCTTCGTAGTTGAGCAGCAGTGCTTCGTGGGCGGTAAAGAAGCTGGTCTCGCGCAGTTGTGGCGAACTGTCCATGCCACAGGCGCGCATGAAGGCCAGGGTCTCATCGATTCGATCGGCCAGTTGGCTGTATTTATCAGCCAATGCCGAGTTGGCGATAAAGTCCAGGTTCCATTTATGCACTTGATGCAGGTCGGCAAAACCGCCCTGGGCAAAGGCGCGCAGCAGGTTCAGGGTGGCGGTGGACTGGTGATAGGACTGCAGCAGACGTTCCGGGTCAGGGACACGGCTTTTTTCATCAAAGCCGATGCCGTTGACGATATCGCCGCGATAGGCCGGTAGCGTGACCCCGTTGATGGTTTCGTCGTTGGCCGAGCGCGGCTTGGCGAACTGACCGGCCATGCGTCCGACCTTGACCACCGGGCAGCCTGCCGCGAACGTCATCACAATGGCCATTTGCAGCAGCACCTTGAAGGTGTCGCGAATCTTGGCTGCCGAAAACTCCGCAAAACTTTCAGCGCAATCGCCACCCTGAAGCAGAAACGCCCTACCTTGAGTGACCTCGGCAAACTGACGGCGCAGTTCGCGGGCTTCGCCGGCGAAGACCAGTGGCGGATAACTGGCCAGGCTTTGCTCGACGCGCAACAGGTGTGCTGCGTCAGGGTAGTGGGGTTGTTGCTGAGCTGGCAGGGTGCGCCAGCTGTCAGGTGTCCAGATTTGGCTCATCGCAGACTCTAGTATTTGTAGGAGATGGCCCATGTTAGCAGCAATTAGTGCGTGACCTCTTGCGCCGCAATGGCCGACAATTGCGCCTTTGCGCTCGACATCGAGTGGCTGTTTTCTACAGCGTTGCGGGTGATGCCGGGACGCGGCAAGGAGAGGAAATGACTGAGGAGCGCGTAGAGCGTCTGCTCGCTGAAGTCCATGATGACTTCGGCATGATTCGAGTGCTGGAAGTGGCTGACTATCGCTTCCTCGAATTTGGCGATGCGATCGAGCAAAGTTGCGTGTTCACTGCGGATCCCAGCTGGCTGGAATACGACTACACCCGCTCCATGCTGATCGGTGCGCTGTGCCATGACGCCCCCGAGAGCGCGCTGTTCCTGGGCCTTGGCGCAGGAACCCTGACCCAGGCCTGTCTCAAGTTCCTGCCTCTTGAAGATGTTGAAGCCATTGAGCTGCGTCCGGATGTGCCGCGCCTGGCTATCGAGTACCTGGGCCTGGACGATGACCCTCGGTTGTATATCCGCATTGGAGATGCCATCGAACTGCTGGACAGCGCCGAGCCGGCGGACCTGATTTTCGTCGACCTTTATAACGACCTGGGGCCTGCCGCCGGGCACCTGGCGTGGACATTCCTGGAAAACTGCCAGAAGAAGCTCGCTCCCAATGGTTGGCTCATCATCAATCAGTGGGCCACCGATGACGGCAAGCCGCTGGGCGCTGCCTTGTTGCGTGGCTTGTATCACCGGCATTACTGGGAGCTGCCCGTCAAAGAGGGTAATGTCATTTTGATGGTCCCTGCCGATCTTGATCAGGATCTGGATATCGACGCCTTGACCGCTCGGGCGCAGGCCCTGGCACCCCGTTTGGGCTATTCGCTTGAGTCGTTGATCAAGGCGGTTCGCCCTGCGACCTGATGCTCAAGGATGAAACGTTTTAGCGTTTGCCCCAAGGTGGCCAGGCGTTAAACGTTTTTTTAAGGTCGAAAATATCGTTAAAGCCCGGTCTATAGAGGGATACAGACGATTGTGCCCCAAAAAAACGCTTCTTTTTTTTGATAAATCCGGTATAGTGCGCGCCGGCCTTTAGCCGGGCCACGTTTAGGTGTCGCATTTCCCGAAGCACGCTTCGGCTGCTCGTCCGTTTCGCGGACAACCCTGAACGCTCCATTCATTTAACGTTTTCGCAAATCCCCGCCGACAAAGCAGCCAGGGCGACTCTTGAGTCTTACACGGCATGCGCAGCTTTGGAGCATGGGTCTTTGCGGATGCACTTAGAGGCAGACCCATGACCCAGGAAACCGGCGGCTTCGCCGCTTTTAATCTTAATCCGAACATTCTTGCAGCTGTCATTGCGACTGGCTACGAAGAACCTTCGGCTATTCAGCATCAATCGATCCCGATCATTATGGCCGGTCACGACATGATTGGTCAGGCGCAAACCGGTACGGGTAAAACCGCCGCGTTCGCACTGCCGATCCTGCACCGCATCGATCCTGCTAAGCGCGAGCCGCAAGCCCTGATCCTGGCGCCAACCCGTGAGTTGGCGCTGCAAGTAGCAACCGCTTTCGAAACCTACGCCAAGCAAATGCCGGGCGTTACCGTTGTGGCCGTTTACGGCGGCGCCCCTATGGGTCCACAACTGAAAGCAATCCGTAATGGCGCACAGATCGTTGTCGCCACTCCGGGCCGTCTGTGCGACCACCTGCGTCGTGACGAAAAAGTTCTGTCGACCGTGAACCACCTGGTTCTGGACGAAGCTGACGAAATGTTGAAACTGGGTTTCATGGACGATCTTGAAGTTATCTTCAAGGCTCTTCCTCCAACCCGTCAGACCGTATTGTTCTCGGCAACCTTGCCGCAGTCGATCCGTGCCATTGCCGAGCGCCATCTGCGCGATCCGCAACACGTGAAGATCCAGACCAAGACTCAGACCGTTACCGCGATCGAACAGGCTCACCTGTTGGTTCACGCTGACCAGAAGACCTCGGCTGTATTGAGCCTGCTGGAAGTTGAAGATTTCGACGCCCTGATCATGTTCGTACGCACCAAGCAAGCGACCCTGGATCTGGCCAGCGCCCTTGAAGCCAAAGGCTACAAAGCTGCTGCGCTGAACGGTGACATTGCCCAGAACCAGCGTGAGCGCGTAATCGACTCCCTCAAGGATGGCCGTCTGGACATCGTTGTGGCGACCGACGTTGCTGCTCGTGGTCTCGATGTCCCACGTATCACTCACGTGTTCAACGTTGACATGCCTTACGATCCAGAGTCCTACGTTCACCGTATCGGCCGTACAGGCCGTGCAGGTCGCGAAGGTCGCGCACTGCTGCTGGTAACTCCTCGTGAGCGCCGCATGCTGCAAGTGATCGAGCGTGTAACCGGTCAGAAAGTTGCTGAAGTCCGCCTGCCGGATGCTCAAGCTGTTCTCGATGCTCGCATCAAGAAGTTGACCAACAGCCTGACTCCGCTGGTTGCTGACGCTGAATCGACTCACGGTGACCTCCTGGATCGCCTGATTGCCGATATCGGTTGCAGCCCGCGTGCTCTGGCCGCTGCTCTGCTGCGCAAGGCAACCAACGGTCAGGCCCTGACTCTGGCTGCCATCGAGCGTGATCGTCCACTGGTGCCGAACAGCGCGCCACGTGAGCGTTCAGAACGTTCGGGTGACCGTCCGGATCGTGGTGATCGTGAGCGTCGTGCTCCGGTTCCATTGGCTGAAGGCCGTGCTCGTTGCCGTACCGCTCTGGGTGCGCGTGATGGCATCGCTGCCAAGAACCTGCTGGGCGCTATCCTCAACGAGGGTGGCCTGGCACGTGAAGCAATCGGTCGCATCCAGGTGCGTGACAGCTTCAGCCTGGTAGAGCTGCCGGAAGTGGGTCTGGAAGGTTTGCTGGCCAAACTGAAAGACACCCGCGTTGCTGGCAAGCAGCTCAAGCTGCGTCGCTACCGCGAAGATTAATCACTGCTTGCTGTGATTGATCGCTAAAAAAATCCCCGACTGGTTCGGGGATTTTTTTTGTCCGTGATTTGTAGTCGCTGCCGAGGAACGAAGGCTGCGAGCTCTTGATCTTGGGCGCTGCGCAATAAAAGCGCGCAGCCTTCGTTCCTAGGCAGCGACTACGGGCCCGGATTCAACCAAATCTATAGATATCCATCCCCAGCGCACCCAGTGTCCAGCCCTGGTGGGCAATGCTGAATGGGCCACCTGCGCCTCGGGCGAAGTACAGTGGCAGCAGGTGTTCATCGCTGGGATGATTTTTGGCTGCAAAGGGCGCCAGTTTTCGGTAGTCGTGCAGCATCGTTTCGTCGTCAGAGGCCAGTGTCTCGATCATCCAGTCACGAAAGGCTTTGGCCCAGGGCTCTACGCTCTCCGGGCCAGCGTGCCAGTCCAGTTCGCGCAGGTTGTGGGTGATGCTGCCCGAGCCGATGATCAGGACTCCCTCATTTCTCAAGGTACTCAGGGCGCGCCCTATCTCGGTCTGGGCTTTCGGGCCCAATTGGCTGGGCAGTGAAACCTGGACCACAGGAATATCGGCTGCCGGGTACATCAATGACAGTGGCACCCAGGCACCGTGGTCAAAAGGGCGATTGGCGTCCAGCCGGGCCGGTAAGCCTTTGTCTGCAAGCAGTTGAACAATGCGGGCGGCCAGCGCCGGATCCCCGGGTGCAGGGTATTGCACGGCAAACAATGCATGCGGAAAACCACCAAAGTCGTGCCAGGTTTCAGGTGCGTGATGGCTGGCGACCCGTAGATCAGGGCTTTCCCAGTGCGCGGATACCAGAACGATGGCTTTCGGGCGGGGCAGTTCGTTGGCCAGGCGCGTGAGCGCCGGGCCACTGGCGCCCGGTTCCAGTGCAAGCATTGGCGAACCGTGGGAGATGAACAGGCTGGGAAGCATGAAAAACATCCTCAAGGTTAAGATGTCTCATCTTCGTCCTGATCATTGATCTAAATCCAATATAAGTTTTAGTGCTTATCTATCGAATTTAAAGGTGAATCATGCAGCCCGAATTTTGGCACGACCGCTGGGACCGCAATCAGATCGGTTTTCACCTGCAGCAGGTCAATCCGTATCTTCAGCGCCTGTGGCCCACCCTTGGGCTTGAGCAGGGCGGCCGTGTGCTGGTGCCGCTATGTGGAAAGAGCCTGGATTTGAGCTGGCTGGCGGCCAACGGCTACGAGGTGCTGGGCGTAGAGCTCGCGCAGACGGCCGTGGAGCAGTTTTTCAGTGAGCAGAAGGTCGAGCCGCAGATTAGCCAGCGGGGCGCCTTCAGGGTCTATGAGGCGGGCCCTGTGACGATCTTGTGCGGTGATGTCTTTGCACTGACTGCGGCCGATGTCGCCACGTGTGTGGGGGTGTATGACCGGGCAGCGATGATTGCGTTTCCCCCCGACATGCGCGAAGCCTACGCTCGGCATCTGACGAAAATCCTCATGCCGGGATGCCAGGGGCTGTTGATCACGCTCGATTACGACCAGTCTCAGATGAATGGCCCGCCGTTCTCGGTGCCGGACGCCGAAGTACAGCGCCTGCTGTTGCCTGACTGGGCGCTGGAAGTCGTCGAGGAGCCGGATGTACTCGACCAGGAATGGAAGTTCCTCAAGGGCGGTGTGACGCGTCTGGTGGAGCGGGTCTATCGCCTGGAAAAAACCGGCAAGGCCTGAATGCGGGCATGAAAAAAGGGCGACCTCAGTCGCCCTTTTCTTTGGTTGCCGTGGGGTTAGCCGCGGCGACGCAGTGCATCGATACGTTCTTCCAGTGGCGGGTGGCTCATGAACATCCGCGCCAGGCCTTGTTTGAGGCCGCCGTTGATGCCAAAAGCAGCCATGGTGTCCGGCATGTGAACCGGCAGGCCCTGTTCGGAGCGCAAGCGCTGCAGGGCACTGATCATGGCCGACGTGCCAGCAAGCTGTGCACCGGCTTCGTCAGCCCGGAACTCGCGTTTGCGCGAGAACCACATCACGATGGCGCTGGCCAGAAAACCCAGGACCAGTTCAGCGAAGATGGTCGCGACGTAATAGGCAATGCCGCGGCCTTCGTCGTTCTTGAAAATCACCTTGTCGACAAAGTTGCCGATGATCCGGGCGAAGAACATCACGAAGGTGTTCACCACGCCTTGCACCAGTGCCAGGGTCACCATGTCACCGTTGGCAACGTGACCGATTTCGTGTGCCAGTACGGCTTTTACTTCATCTGGCGAAAAACGCTCCAGCAAACCTTGGCTGACAGCGACCAGCGCATCGTTTTTATTCCAGCCCGTGGCAAAAGCGTTGGCTTCATATGCCGGGAAAATTCCCACCTCGGGCATTTTGATCCCGGCTTCGCGGGATAGTTGTTCAACGGTTTGCATCAACCATTGTTCATGACGAGTGCGAGGTTGAGTGATCACCTGGGTGCTGGTGCTCATCTTCGCCATCCATTTGGAGATGAATAGCGAGAACAAAGACCCTGCAAAACCAAAGACCGCACAGAACACCAACAGCTGACTGAGGTTCAGATCAACCCCGTTGGCCGCCATGAACCCGTCAAAGCCGAACAGGCTCAGGGTGATGCTGGCAATCAGCACGACCGCCAGGTTAGTGGCCAAAAACAGCAGAATGCGCATCATGGTTGTAAGAATCTCCTCGTCTTAAGGGTGTTGCCGTATGCGGGTATATAAGGTGCCGCCTCAGGCTATTCAACCGGGTGACTATTTCAAACTGTGTCCTACAGGCTGATTCTAGTGGCATGCCCGACATTTCCTAATCTGAATGAGCACTTTTTTTGAACAAGAGTTCCACCCAAACCCAGTAAATAAAGGGCTTTAACGATTTGGGTTTTTTAAAAAAGGAGAGTGCGGGTAGGGAAAGACGGCATGTGAAGAATGTTTCATCAGACACATGCTGTGCGACTTTTGATTCGTCGCACAGCATGTTCAGACGTTACTGACGGTAGGTCTTCAGGAAGTTACCGATCCGGCCGATGGCCATGTCCAGTTCGTCAACACGGGGCAGGGTCACGACGCGGAAGTGGTCAGGCCAAGGCCAGTTGAATGCCGTGCCTTGAACCACCAGCAGTTTTTCCGAGAGCAGCAGGTCCAGAACGAACTTCTCGTCGTTGAGGATCGGGCACACCTTGGGGTCGATACGCGGGAATGCGTATAGAGCACCCATCGGCTTCACGCAGCTGACGCCGGGGATATCGTTGAGCAACTCCCAGGTGCGGTTACGCTGTTCCAGCAGGCGGCCGTTGGGCAGGACCAGGTCGTTGATGCTCTGGTAGCCGCCAAGTGCAGTCTGGATGGCATGCTGGCTGGGTACGTTGGCACACAGGCGCATGTTGGCCAGCATGTCGATGCCTTCAATGTAGCTTTGGGCATTTTGCTTGGGCCCGGAGATGGCGATCCAGCCCGAGCGGAAACCCGCGACCCGGTACGACTTGGACAGGCCGTTAAAGGTCAGGCACAGCACGTCCGGGGCCAGCGAAGCGGTGCAGATGTGCACGGCGTCGTCGTACAGGATCTTGTCGTAGATCTCGTCCGAGAACACCACCAGGTTGTGCTGGCGCGCAATCTCCAGCATGCCCAGCAGGACTTCCTTGGAGTACACCGCACCCGTCGGGTTGTTCGGGTTGATAATGACCATGGCTTTGGTGTTAGGGGTGATCCGAGCTTTTATATCCTCCAGATCAGGCCACCAGTTGGCTTGCTCGTCGCACAGGTAGTGCACGGGGTGACCACCGGCCAGCGTTACGGCGGCAGTCCACAGCGGGTAGTCGGGTGCTGGCACCAGGACTTCGTCGCCATTGTTGAGCAGCGCTTGCAGCGACATCACGATCAACTCGGAGACGCCGTTACCTAGGTAGATGTCTTCAATGCCGACACCTTCCACCTGCTTTTGCTGGTAGTACTGCATCACGGCCTTGCGCGCGCTGAACAGGCCTTTGGAGTCGCTGTAGCCCTGGGCGGTCGGCAGGTTGCGGATTACGTCCTGAAGGATTTCGTCCGGCGCTTCAAAACCAAAGGGGGCCGGGTTGCCGATATTCAGCTTGAGGATGCGATGACCTTCCTCCTCCAGACGTTTGGCGTGCTTGAGCACTGGGCCGCGAATGTCATAACAGACGTTGGCGAGCTTGTTTGATTTGCTGACCTGCATGGCGATGTGATCCCGAAAATGAACGATCCAGGCAATGTGATGATCACGGCTCTGGGAAATTCTGTGTTTTCACACAGTGGCTGACACCGGCTTGCTTCAATAATCCGTTTGAATGCAACTAGTGCGGGTGCCAGACTGGCGTTTAACGAGGCGCAATCATACGTGCCACCCGACCCCTGGAAAAGCCACCGATCGGGGTTTTTCAGTTGCAGAGGCAGAACCATGGAAAAGTTGAACAAAACCCTGGACGAATGGAAGGCCATGCTCGATCCGGAGCAGTACAACGTGTGCCGCCTCAAGGGCACTGAGCGGCCGTTTTCGGGTAAATACAACGCCACTAAAACCGACGGTGTTTATCACTGTATCTGCTGCCAGGAGCCGTTGTTTGATTCGCGCGCCAAGTTTGATTCAGGCTGCGGCTGGCCGAGCTTCTATCAGCCGATTGGCGAAAGTGCGATGGTCGAGATCCGTGACGTCAGCCACGGCATGGTGCGTACCGAAGTGGTCTGCGCCAAGTGTGATGCGCATTTGGGGCATGTATTCCCCGACGGTCCGCCACCCACCGGTCTGCGCTACTGCATCAACTCGGTGTGCCTGGACCTGGTTCCCCGCGACTAATCTTGAGGCGCCGTCATGAACGACAATCTGCTCAATGTTGCATGCACCACTCTTGGCGGCGAGCCGAAAACCCTGGCGGACTACGGGGGTAAAGCGTTGCTGGTGGTCAATACCGCGAGTAAATGTGGATTTACCCCGCAGTACAAGGGGCTCGAAGCCCTGTGGCAGCAGTACAGGGATCAGGGCCTGGTGATTCTGGGATTCCCGTGTAATCAGTTCGGGCAACAGGAGCCGGGTGACGAAGCCGCCATCTCTGAGTTCTGCGAGTTGAATTTTGGCGTGACGTTCCCATTGTTCAAAAAAGTGGACGTCAATGGCAGCCAGGCCCATCCGCTGTTTGTCCAGCTCAAGAAACGCGCGCCCGGGCTGCTGGGCTCCCAGGGTATCAAGTGGAATTTCACCAAGTTCCTGATCAGTGGCGATGGCAAAAGCATCAAGCGTTATGCCCCGACCACCAAGCCGGAGGCGCTCAAGTCGGATATCGAGGCGTTACTGCGCTAAGCCGTTGTCGCTCTGAGTCCTTGTAGCCGCTGACTCGCGGAGCGAGGCTGCGTCCGGCGGCGCAGCCGTCGCAAAAGCATGCGCGGTGGTTCGCCAGTTAAACCAGGTGCCACAGGCAATGCCTTTTCAGGCTGTTTGCGGCACCCAGGTATCGATCAGCGCAGCCAGCTCTTCGCGCCTGAACGGTTTGGCCAGATAGTCGTTCATCCCCGCCGAGCGGCAGCGCTCGCGCTCTTCGGGCATTGCATTGGCGGTCAGGGCGACGATGGGTAACTTTGGCCAGCGCCCACGGTGACGAATTTGTCGGGTGGCCTCATAGCCGTCCATTACCGGCATGTTGCAGTCCATCAACACCAGATCAAAGGTTCTCTGCTCCAATTGTTTCAGCGCCTCGCCGCCGTGGGCCGCTACTACTACGTCACACCCCAATTTGCTCAACATGCCCTTGGCCACGAGTTGGTTGACCGGGTTGTCTTCGACCAACAGAATCCGTGCGCGGTGCGAGACAGGCGTGCTGCTGGTCCGATCCGCCGGGACGTCTTGATCGTTTTTCTGTAGCAGATACTGCAAGGTTTGATACAACGCATGGCGCGATAGCGGCCTGGCTTTTTGCTGCAGGGGTGCCAGTGCACTGACCTGATCACTGGGCATGAAGTTTCCATAGGCAGTGACCAGCAGGATCGGTGCGCTGATTGCCGGCCGCAGGCCAAACAGGCATTCGGGGCAATCAGTAATCAACAGATGAGGGTCTGTGCCGTCCAGACGGGCGTCCAGTGAATAGTGTGTGTAGTCGAGCCCCCACAGGGGCAAAAAGCTGGCAAGCAACTCGCTCAGGCCGCTGCTCGCCGCACTCACCACAATAACCCGCCCGGACAGTGGTTTGGGCGTGATGGCGGGGGCGTAGCAAGGCAAAGGCAGTTCGGCACAGAACTGGCTGCCAAAACCGATTTCCGAACTGATGGTCAGTCGTCCGTGCATGACCTCGCACAAGCTGTTGGTCAGGGTCAGCCCCAGCCCTGTGCCCCCAAACTGTCTGGTAATGCTGGCTCCAGCCTGAGTAAAAGGGCTGAAAATTCGCGCCTGAGCATCCTGGGCAATGCCGATGCCGGTGTCGCACACCTCGATGCGTACCTGATCGCCCTGTGCGCTGAGGCGCACATCCACCCGTCCGAACCGGGTGAATTTCAGGGCATTGGATAGCAGATTGCTGACGATCTGGCGTACCCGTGTCGGGTCACCCAGCACCAATGCGGGGAAGTTCGGGTCGATCAGGCACGTCAGCTCCACGCTGGGGGCTGCGTTCTGCGACAGCAGGTTGGCAGTGTCTTCGATCAGCGAACCCAGGTCGAAGGCAATATGTTCCAGCTCCAGTTGGCCGGCATCGAATTTCGACAGGTCGAGAATGTCATTGAGCAGTTCGACCAGGACTTTGCCAGAGTCGTGGGCTATCGACAGTTGCTGGTGTTGCTCGGCATTGAGCGGGCTGTCCAGGCACAGCGCCAGCATGCCCAGCAAGCCATTGAGCGGGGTGCGTATTTCGTGGCTCATATTGGCCAGAAAGGCAGACCGTGCCTGGGCCATTTCCAGTGCAGTGCTGCGCGCAGATTCCAGTTCTTCATTGGAGTGACGCAGTTGTTCGTTGATGGTTTCCAGCTCTTTGGTGCGCACCGAGACGATGGTTTCCAGTTGCGCCAGGTACTCGGTGAGGCTGTTTTCAGCGCGGCGCCGATACTCCATTTCACGGGCCATTGCCTCGAACTGTTGATTGGCGGCGTTGACCAGCACACCAATTTCATCGTCTTCATGGCCGCAAGGGTACTGCACCTTCGATTGGCCAGGGTCACCGGGCAGACGCTGGCTTATCTGTCGAATCACCCGTACCAGCGGCTTGGTCAGCATGACGTAAAACAGGCCCAGGAGGATAAAGGTCAGGATGATGCTGCGAATGAAACCGCTGAGCAGCGTGACTTCCGCCCGCTGCAAAAAACGCTTCCCGAAGGGATAGGTATCCACCTCGAGGTGTAAAACCCCGATGCTTTGTTCAGGCAAGTGATTGAAGTACAGTCGTTGGTCAAATGAGCGATTGGAACCAAACAAATAATCGCTGAGTGCTCGATAACGCCCGCTTTCAGGCTGATCCTGAACAGCTGCCAGGACCACATTGTCGCTGTCGACAAGTTGTGCGCCGGTGATCGCCGGTGATCGCAACAGACCGAGCAAGAGCTCTTGTGCCAGCTCTGAGTCGAGGTTGTAGGCAATGCGCGATGCCGGGTTGTGGCTGATCTCAAGCAGAGACTGGATTTCGCGATTGATGGCGGCGTTTTCACTGGCATAATCGATGCCGATTTGTAGCAGGCTAAGGATGGATCCGAGAACCAGACCGACCAGCACAGTCAGTTTTGCTTGTTTGAAAGACAGGCGATGGGTGAGTTTTATATCCATGGGGTGCTGCACCTGTTTCCATTTCCTTGCGGCGTGCAAGAGTAGTCGATGTGTAGGACAACCGGCAGGTATAACTGCGGTATTTGCCGCAAACCGGGTGAGTCATGTCGTGGATGGCGGATAAATGTACGTCATATCAATATGCCATCATTGTGTATCAGTCTGAGGAAATGTTGTGAATTCTAAACTGGATGCCTTTTTGGAGCGTGCCGAAGCAGTCCTTGCACGTCTTGAACCCTTGCTGCCAGCGCAGCGTGAACCGATTGACTGGCACGAGTGCCTGGCTGCCCGTTGGCAGCGTGAAGGTCGCTCCGGTTACCTGCTGCCGTTGCAGGTCAGTCTTGAAATGCGCCTTGCGGACCTTATCGGCATTGATAATCAGCGTGATCAGTTGGGTCGCAACACCCGGCAGTTTCTCGACGGTTTGCCAGCCAACCATGCTCTGTTATGGGGATCACGGGGTACGGGCAAGTCATCGATCATTCGTGCCTTGCTGGCGGAGCACGCAGATGCCGGGCTGCGCCTGATTGAAATCGAGCGCGATCATCTGGCCGATCTACCGCGAGTGGTCGAACTGTTACAGGGCTTGCCTCAACGTTTTGTATTGTTTTGCGATGACTTGTCCTTCGAGGCTGGCGAAAGCGATTATCGGGTGCTGAAAAGCGTCCTCGATGGCTCCCTGGAGCAAGCGCCGGATAACGTGTTGCTTTACGCAACCTCGAACCGTCGCCATCTGGTGCCTGAAAAAGAGAGCGACAACGAAAACTGGAAGAACGTCGACGGTGAGCTTCATCCCAACGAGGCCGTAGAGGACAAGATTGCCTTGTCCGACCGTTTCGGCCTCTGGCTGTCGTTCTATCCCTTTACCCAGGAGCACTTCCTGAGTGTGGTCGAGCACTGGATCGACGTATTGGCCAGCAAAGCCGGTTTGCAGTGGCAACGCGACGAAGCGCTGGATATTCTTGCCGTGCGCTGGGCGACCGGGCGAGGCAATCGCAACGGCCGTTGCGCCTATCAGTTCGCGCGTTACTGGGTGGGTTTGAAATTGTTGGAGCAAGTGAATGATTGATTTGAATGCCACAGGTGCCGGTCTGAACGGCTACACCTTGTTGCAGGCTCAACTGGAGTCGTTGTTGGCAGATGAGCGGGACTTTATTGCCAATGCCGCGCAATTTTCAGCGTTTTTGTTTCACCAGCTGGATGATCTGAACTGGGCTGGGTTTTACCTCAACCGCAATGAAGAGTTGGTACTGGGCCCGTTCCAGGGGCAGATCGCCTGTGTCCGGATTCCTTTTGGACGTGGCGTTTGCGGGGCCGCGGCTGCGAGCAGGCAAACACAGCGGGTTGAGGATGTTCACGCATTTGCCGGGCATATCGCTTGCGACAGTGCTTCCAACAGTGAGCTGGTCGTTCCGTTGATCAAGGATGGCCGGCTGATCGGTGTGCTCGATCTGGACAGCCCGAGTGTCGGGCGGTTCAGCGAGCAGGACCAGCAGGGCATTGAAGCACTGGCTGCGATCTTTCTACGTCTGAGCGAGTGCTGATACCGGTCAAGTCGTCAGCCCGGCCTTGAGCATGAGCGCATCGATGTCGACTGAATCGATTTGTTCCGGTCCGAGAAACTGCCGGGCGTACTGCATAAACACCTGTTCGTGCATAAACAGCGCGAACAGTTGGGGGTCAATATGGGCATCGCGGCACATCGTGGCCATGATGCTCAGGGCCTCACTTAACGTCTTGCTGCGTTTATAGGGGCGATCCGAAGCGGTCAGTGCCTCGAAAATGTCGGCAATCGCCATCATCCGCGACTCCAGGCTCATCTCCTCACGCTTCAAGCGTTTTGGATAACCGCTGCCGTCCATTTTTTCGTGATGTCCACCTGCGATCTCCGCGATGTTGCTCAGGTAACTGGGCAGGGGCAGGCTGCTGAGCATCAGGATGGTTTGAACGATGTGATTATTGATGATGTAGCGTTCCTCATTGGTCAATGTGCCGCGTCTGATGCACAAGTTGTACAGTTCGCCGCGGTTGAACTTGTATTGCGGTATGTCGAGTTTGAAGCCCCAAGGGTTTTGCGCAGCAATCACGTCGGCTTCGGGCCGGATGAAAAGGTGCTCCGGTTTGTCGGCGAGCAATCGCTCTGTGACCGGCAAGGCATGTTCCTCACGGGTGGACTGGCGTTTGTGCTCTTCCCAGGACACCCCAAGCCGATCGTCCAGAGTCCGGCTCCATGTGCGTCGTGAAATGGCGTTCAAACGCTCAAGATCAGCTTCCATCATGGCTTCACCTCCCACATTGCATTGGGCGACAAAGGCAAAGTCGTCATCCAGCGCCGACAAGCAGGTGTCGCGCTGCTCCGTGAGTTGTTGATCATTGCCGCCCAGGGCGCGCGCTTGCCAGTAGTCGATCCATGCATCGCGCTTGAGCACTTCAAAACGGGTGCGGATCTCGTGAATGCGGTCGTACAAGGTTTCAAGCTTGGTGGCCTTGTCGACCACATACTCCGGCGTTGTGACCTTGCCGCAGTCATGTAGCCAGGCCGCGATGCGCAGGGCCTCCCATTGTTCGTCCGAGGGGTTGTACTGCTCAAACGGTGGCTGCTGGCTCGCCGCCGCCGCTTGGGCCAGCATCAGCGTGAGGGTTGGAACTCGCTGGCAATGGCTTGCCGTATACGGGCTTTTGGCGTCAATGGCTCCAGCCAGCAGTTGAATCAAAGCATCCAGCAACTGCTTTTGCCGTGCTTGCAGGCGCTGGCTCTCAATGGCGACCGCAGCTGTGCCTGACACCGCCTGGATAAAGGCAATCCGGTCAGCCCGCAGATGATCCTGATCGTCAAGCGAGCCACTGTTGTTCAACACCAGAACCAGAATACCGACGGTCTCGCCGTGGCGGTTGTGCAGGCGAATGCCGATCAGATGGATGCTCTGGCTGTCCAGTTCGTGCATCAGTGGTTGCAAGTCGCCAGCCTGCTCGAAAGTGAGTGCGCGGGCCACACTGTCATGGCCTTCGAAAAGTGCCCGCAGCCATTCGGGGCTCTGATTGTCGTCAGGGTCTAATACCGACTGCGGCTGGGTTGTGAGGTCCTGGGGCTGGCCATTCATGATCAAGCCTTTTAACTCCAGCTGCGTACTGTCGTTTTTTGCAAGGTAGATGAGCCCGGCCTGTGCCTGCGCGATTTTGAGCGTCTCAAACAGGACCGACTGCAACAAAGGTTCAAATCGGGTATGAGCAGAGAGGCTGGAGGTGATTTCAAAAAAACTGGCGAGCGTTTCTCTCATTCGTCCCATGGAGGCTTCCAGCTGGTCAATCTCAAGCACGGGTGACTGCTTCCTGGGCGCGTAGTTGAAATCAAACCGCCGAATGGCATCGGCCTCACGCACCAGTGCCTGCAAAGGTTTGACCAGTAATCGGGACGTCACCCAACCCATGGGTACGCACAGGAAGAGGGCAATCAGCGTCATCATGGCACCTTGCCATCTCAGCTGATAGGCATCTGCCAGCAGTTCGTCTTCCGGGACCATCATGGCCAGCTGCAAACCATTGGATCCGCCGTCGTCCACCTTGAATTGTGACGTGATCCATTGGCGATTGCCGTCGTTCAGGCGATGCTCAGTGGTTGCACTCTGCTCGATCAAATAGCTCAGGGCCGGGCTTAATTCCGAGACTTTGGGCAGTTTTGCGGGATCCTGTGCGGTTAAGAGCTTGTTGAAATCCGGATAGGCAATTGCCCGGCCATCGCCATCGAATAAAACGATTTGCGTACCGGACGTTGTCTGATGGCTGGCGAGGGTACTGGACAGTTGAGAAAGGGTTACGTCGGCACCCATGACTGTATTCGTGGCGCTGCGTCTGGCTAATGTGGTGCCCACTTCCCGGGTGGAAAAAAACAAATAGGGGCTGGTGGTGGCTTGATTGTTGTCGGCGTGCACCGGGATAAACCATTTTCGGGTGCGAGGGTCATAGGTTTCACCCGGGATGTTTCGCTCTTCCAGCTGGGTCAAATGTTCATCCAGATATATTTTTTTTGACTCAACCGTACCGTTTGGTTCCGAGCGTTTTATCGACCAGACTTCGTAATTCGCTTGTGGCGGTGCATGCAACTGCAGCCTGATCGCTTGATTGCGCAAAGGCCTGACCAGGAAAAAGTTTCCGTTGTCATCTCCCAGGAACAAAGCAGACAGGGTGTGGTTGTCTTCGAGGGTTTGTACGAAGGGCTGCAACAGCCCCATTCTCAGTTCGACTCGATCAGTCATGGCATCAGGATTGAGAATCAGCAGGTTCAGTGCGTGCCTTATGGGTTGGTAGGCATTGAGCAAATCATGCTGCACATCCTGTTCGATATATCCGAACAGCTTTTTACTGCTGTCGAGAATGATGTGGGTGGTTTGTAGATAGTTAAAAACGCCCAGCACTAAGCCGAGCATGAGCAACAAAAATGTAAACATCGCACTGATGTGGACATGCAATGGGAACTGGCGTTTGTGAGAGCGCGCAGTGTTGCGCATGAGCGTTTTCTCCGCAGACAAAAGCTTGCTGGTGCATGTAAGCATAGTAAAACCGGGCCAAATTGCTCATTCCTTGGTCCGGTTCAGCCGGCGGTTCAGGTGTTGTTAGCCAGCTTTTCAAGTTGCCGGGTCAACGCCTGTTCGAGTTCCTGCATGGCGCCTTGTACCCGATTGCGAGCTTGGGTGAGGTTTGCCCGGTTTGCCTGTTCCAGCGCTTCACACTGCGTGATCAGGGTATTGGCTCCCACAATGCGGGCCGCGCCTTTTATCCGGTGAGCAATGTCGCCAAATGTTTGCAACTCCCCGTTGTCAGGAATCTCAAGCAACGCTTTGAGATCCTGCCGGTTACTGCGTATCAGTTCTTCCAGCAAGCGTTGGGTCTGTGCGGTGTTATGTCCGGAAAGTGAATAGAGGCATTCAACGTTGAACACCTGCGAGCAAGGGTAGAGGGGCTCAAGGGTAGTTATTCGTTGGCTCAGCAGGGTCAGGCTGATGGGTTTGAACAGGCAGTCGTCCATCCCGGCCTGCTCGCAGCGCTGGCGCTCTTCTGGTTGGGCATTTGCAGTAAACCCCAGCACCGTACAGGGTGGTTGTTGTAGCGTCCGCTCATGCTGGCGTATGGCTCGAGTCAGGTCATAACCGTTCATGACAGGCATGTTGCAGTCAGTAATGACCAGATCGAATGCACCCTTTTTCCAGGTTTCCAGTCCAGATGCACCATCGTGTTCTGTGGCAAAACGATGCCCTAAAAACCCCAGTTGCTGGCACATCAACAACCGATTGGCGGGATGGTCATCGACCACCAGAATGTTAAGTTGGCGAGCCGCCGGATTGATTGCTGGCTCTTGCGTCGCAACCATCGGGGAGGGGGCCAGGGCTGGAACCTTGAGTGTTATTTGAACCAGGGTTCCTACCTGGGGTTGGCTGCACAGTTCTAGACTGCCGCCCATCATTTCGCACAGGCTGCGGCAAATCACCAGACCGAGACCTGCGCCGTTGAGGGCGAGCTGCCCGCTGTTTTCCACTTGTGCGAAGGGTTCAAACAGGCGCGCCTGATCGCCCTTGCTGATGCCGATGCCTGTGTCTTTGACACTCAACTTGAGTTCAACCTGATCAGCAGTGTGGGTGGGTAGCAAGTTGAGTTCGAGGGTTACCTGGCCATGTTGGGTGAACTTGATTGCATTGCTGATCAGGTTGGTCAGGATTTGCTTGAATCGAAGTGGGTCGATCAGTACATCGGGGGCGTTGTCTTCGGGATTGAATATCAGGGAGAGGGTCAGGCTTTTTTGCCGGGCCAGGCCATCAAAGACCCTGATCACTGAATTGGCAAGACTGCGCAGGTTGACGCGTTCAGGAGACAGATTCAGCCGTCCGGATTCGATGCGGGCAATATCGAGAATATCGCCGATCAGTTCTAGCAGGTCCTTGGCCGAGTTGTAGGCAACCTCAATGGAGGGACGGTCCAGATGCCCCTGGTCGGCACGCTTCAAGGTAAGTTCAAGCAAACCGATCACAGCGTTCATCGGTGTGCGAATCTCGTGGCTCATGGTTGCCAGGAAGGTGCTTTTGGCCCGGTTGGCGTCATCGGCCAGCTCTTTGGCAGCGCGAAGTTCATCCAGGAGCTGGCGACGTTCACTGATATCGATCCAGCCTCCGATAATGCCCTGAACCTCACCCAGCGAATCCCGATAAGGAAGGATCCAGTGGTAGATGGTGAACGTTTTGTCGCCAATATTCAGTGGCCGATCAATGATAAGCGGTGTGCCTTCACTCATGACCCGCAAGTAGTCGGCCTGATAATCATGGGCTTCATTCGTTCCGGAACCTCGCTAACTGTTATATGTGTTTTATCTTCTATAAATCAGTTACTTACCTAATTTAACTTTTTTGAGGTTTTGGACGGGACAAGAGCTCGATCGTGAATTGGTGTTGCCTGTGAGCTTTCGTATCAGATCGTAGTCTCGACCTACCTCTATAGTTGAAGCCAAAAGCTATGGACGCAGGATTTGGAGATCTCGACATATTCCTCACTCGCATTCGACATCCTAAGTCGAAGGTATACTTTCTGGACGCCGTGAAGATCTGTAAGGCTGGCGCATTGCGGGGTGCACTCACCTCCGCCTGGGTTGCGCTGATGTATGACCTGATCGCCAGGTACCGAAAGCTGAGCACCTTGGGCGATACCACCGCAGCCACGTTCCTTCAGGCTTGGGACAACGCAACCAACTCAGGCGACATTATTAAGCTGCTTCTGCTCGAACGAACGACTCTGGATCTCGCCACCGGCAATACCTAGGTTGTAAACCAGATCGCTTGAAAGCACCTGAAATGCAATGCGGACTGAGAGATCAGCAAAGAGCTCAAATGGAGAGGGGGCGTGTCTGAGAGGTAGATCATCATTTCGGTAATTTCAGCGTTAACCGCTAATGAGGAGCCTTGGCCAGATACCGTTGTACCGTTGACTTAGAAACGTCCAATTCTCGAGCTATCTCTGAATTAGATAGGCCATTTTGCTTCATCTGTGGAGCAAGCTTTAGTCTTTCACTCGCAGCTAGGTTGGAAGGTCGTCCATGTTGGCGTGGCCTACCGCCGCTGGAGATCAACTCGATCACTCCAGTCTCTTTCAACGTCTCTAACTTCCTCGAGATCCGCTCCAATGCCACATCTGTCGCTTCCTCAGAAAGCAAAGAAGTTGTTAAGAGCATTAGAACAGTGGGCTCAGCGTCCAGCATTTTTGAAATTTTCAAAAGCATTTCGATCGAAACATTCCCTTTGCCGCGCTCCACGCGGCTCAGGTAAGAGCGATCAATTAAAGGCAGATCGTCCTGGGACATTCCTGATTTCTGTCTCAAGGCCCGGACAACGGCCGCAAATGCTTCGCTGAGAGACATTTATGATCCTCTACAAAACAGAGGATAAAGCCACATTGCGTCGACCCATAACACGTCATATAATCCTTGTTAGGGGTCGATTGGTTTCGTCATTCATGAGAAGGCAGTGCCAGAGGTAGTGTCGCTTCCGTGAGCTTTCCTAACGGTGATGAGCTTAAACATGTGACATGTATTGACGGGAATGAAGCATGGGACTCGAAGAAATCCAAGCAGCCAGCAAGCTCTTCTCCACCACCGGAGAGCCACGCCCTGGATCTGGAGAAAGCCAAGAAACGCTAATTCATATCGCGCAGACCCGCTTCCCAAACAAAGGCTTTTGCATCGTCCAGCAGTGGACGATCGTGCGCGCGATAGCGAGCGATGGTGATCTCACCAAAATCCACGTTCATGGCCACCTGCCGCTCTTTGTTTTCGCCGAAAAAGTCATCCTAGACAGCCGAGGACGCTTCGATTACGGGAATTGGGTTAGAAGCACCATGGCCATTTCATTCCAAGATGGCTTTCTCTTTGAAACCAAAAACACTGTGTACGTTTTGATGGGAGACGGCGACGAAAAGTCAGCCCGTCTCGCCGCGATACTGTCTCTTTATCAATGATGTCAGCTGCAACTGCGGTCTGAAGATCCACGGGAATGTGAAATGTTTAGAAGTCATGAAACCGCTGCCGACGGTACCCCTAATATCTTTGGGGATGGGTATTCGAACTGGCGGATGTTTGAACGCCACTTGGCTCATCCTTGGTATCACGTCGTCCTTGAAGAGCGTTTGGATGGCAAGGTATGGCCACGCACCATGATGATTAGTGACGTCGACATGCTTGAAGAAATACTTTCCCAACAAACCAGTGAGTTCGTTGTTGCGGACATTCAGGTCGTCTCGCCGGGGTGGATGAACAAAACCGGTAAGTGGATTATGGAGGGGCTTTCGGGGTTACTGGTCGGATATGACTCAACAGGAAGTCGGGTTTACCTTCACAACATTGAAGACGAAAAGGCATATACCGATGCGCCAGGCCGTCTTATCGACGTTCCGTCGCTCAAAGATATTCGGGTGATTATTTGAGCCGATTTCTTAAGGATTTTTCGGGTGCCTGAAATCATCGAAGTCGAATTTCATAGTAAGTATCTCAGTGACTTTCAACTGAGTCGTCTTGTACAGGCGAGTCTTCGAAAATACACCGTAGCTATTACGGCTTTTATCAGCGATGTGGTGATCATAGAAGACAGGTGCCTTGGTGTATTCTTCGATCACCTTCAGGAAGGCGAAGCTCATCGAACAGCCAATGGCGGAATCATTTTCACGACGAAAATTCAAAGAGCATGGAAAGAAGGGCGTTTCTGGCTTTTGGAAACGGGGGAGGGAAACTACCTCGTTGGTAGCTTCAAGCGCGGCGGTGGGCGACGTAGTTTTCTTGAGTTGCTTCGAGCATGTGAACGTCTCAAATCATAAGATTGAATACTTGATCTCTGGCGTAATGGCGGTATGACTGCATAGCCGTTGATGATCGCTGGATTGCTATTACGGTTTTGATCAGCAGCGCTCCGAATTAGATGTGCGGAGCGCTACAAATTGCCGCTATCCGGTGAAACTCATTTTTCCATCGGATGGACTCATAGCTCGCCTTGGTTTAATAGCCAAATTCGTTCAGCAGTTTCTGCAAAAACTCACGCCTCCGTTGGACAATGCTCAAAATTAGGTAGTCACGGTCGGTATCTATCGTCGACAGATGCCCAGCGTCCACAAGGCCATGGATGTAGCCTTCAGCTCTGCCTCTAGCTTCGAGCAACGTCTCTGTGGAAGTGCTTTTGTAGATGTCTTCCGCGATGAGCTGCCACCGCTTCATTTGACGCCGACCAACCGGGTCGTCCGAAAATTTTGGTGCATTGATCAGTGTGTTGAAATCGCTGGGTACGGTGGCTGTGCTCAAGATGGGTTCTCAGAACAGTGATGTCTGAGCCGAGGTTATCATGCGCACACTATATCGCCTGCTGTTGGCTGGTTTTTGTAGGCGCTGGCGCGAAGGGCCGATTTTAATGTTGTTACACGCTATCTGTGGCGTCTTTGAGCATTGTGGAGAATACAGACAGTACTATTTAGCGAGTAAATTCTTAGCTAGGAGTTCGGCATGGGATACCTCAGCCTAGAGGACATCTACCCCGATGACGTAGAAAAATATGGTCATTTGCGGGTGGGAATAACCGACCTCTACGTAAAAGACAATTACGCCGTTTATGGTGTGGTTACGCGTGGCGAATACCGTGAGCTGACCAGCAGGTTACTGCGTGACGAAACGGTGCAAATGATCATCAGCGCTAAGCTCGCAGCGTTGCCCATAAACCACCGCTGCCAAGTCCGAGAACTGGCTGGTGGCATAGGCCCAAACATAAGAACGGTGGATTTTCTTCGAACCGGGAGCAAGCATCTGTACGGGTGTTTCATCGGCGTGGATGACTTGCTGCCCAAGCACTACGTCGCGCAGTGCGTCGACCAGAGGCTTTAACTGCACGCCAGTCATGCAAACCCATTGAGCCAAGGTTGAAAGTGGAATTGCCAAGCCGGCACGACCGAAAATCGATTCCTGACGGTACAGCGGCAGATGGTCGGCAAACTTGGCGATCATGACGTGGGCCAGCAACCCGGCGGTCGGGATGCCCTTATCAATGACCTGCGGCGGAACCGGCGCCTGGATAAGCGTTTCGCAGTCATCGCATAACTGGCTAAGCGTAGCTGATCCTGACTGTGCTTCTTTCCCAGCGGCCCCCGTCGAGGGCAACGGCCCCGTTTTTTCTACGCTGCAATACCACCCTAATGGATTGAGGCCATTATACAGGGGGCATGTGATATCAGTAGGCCATCGAGTAAACTCCAGTGCGATCACAACCGCCCTCGGAGCGCAGGATGGAACTCAACTTTAAAAGCGGATCACTCGAAGCTGGATTGGAGGAGACGTTTCGTCAAATCCAGGTACTGCAGAACAAGGTGAATGGCACGGATGTTATCCGGCTGCAGAGGGAAGAAATTGCCAACCTCTTTCAGATTGTGCACGAGCACGTTCTGCCGGCCTATGCGGGTAAACAGCTGCTGTTGCATGGAGGGCGGCCTGCACGTTCCTTTGATACCGAGCTACAGCGTCTATGGGCCTTGGCGCTATCCGAATTCATCAATCACTTGCGACCTCGTCTTCCATCATTTCTGAATCAAATCATGGCTGCTCAGGAAAATGGAGGTGAGGCACAGCTGCAGAGCTTCATGAAAATGGTGCTTGAACGCATCACCATTCCCTTGCTGAACGGCTACGAGCAACCAGGTGACGATCTCTTCCTCCTGATCCTGGACTCGGTGGTACACCTTGAAGGTAAGAGTGTGTCGGATCACATCGCTGACACCCTTGAAACACCCCAGCAAACCCAGGCATCGGTCTATGCCATCTGCGGCCTGCTAATACAGGCCGAGAAAGCTGCGGAGGCCGACAAAGTTGACGTCGCGTACTCCTACCTGATTGACGCGAACTATCTGCTCGGGATGCGTAAGGCGTCAGATTTCATCATGCAGCGGTTCGACACAATTGCGAACACCAGGAAAGCCAAAGCCAATGCCCGGAAAAAGCACTCGAACGCAGCCCAAGTGAACTTGGGCAAAAAGAGGGTCGCCGAGCTCTACTACAGCCTTCGCGGCACAGGGCCTCTTTTAACGCTGACGCCCTGGATAAGTGCCAATATCGCGACAGACAAGATCATGGAAGTGATAGATCGGGAAGGTGATCCCAAGATAACGATCTCAGAACTAACGACTCGCAAGATCTGCAGGGAGATGATGAAACAGGAGGAGAAAGAGCGTAAACGCCAAGGGATTGTCGTCACGGCAAGCTATCGCCTGCCGGACGGATCGACTCTGACGGTTACCCCCGAGGACTAATAGTCATCGTCAGCGTTACTAGAGCAAGGATCGGAGATGATCAGGCACCAGTGTTCGGTCTCCGCCGTTCCGACCAGGCGATATACATCGTACTGATCGGGCCCCAAATAGGTTGAATAGCCCCGACGGGTCAGTGCGTTCACGGCTCTCGTGTTCGCTTCCATCCCGCCAGGCTCTCGGGTGTATGAACACACTACTGTGTATGCGTGATCCACAACCTGCCGGTGGTGGGGTTGCAGCGCGTAGTACACGCTATCGCTATTGATGGCGTCACCTTCATTATCGCCATACGGGCGTGGGATGCTGTCCAGTTGCTGAAGCACAAAGCAGGCGTCGTCGAGAGTTGGTGGTGGGTACATTTTGGATCTCTATCGTTGTTGAGGTGTGGCCATCTTGCCCACCTGTTCCCCCCATATCGATCTGTCTGCTAGCAGAGGTACCACGCGAGATGGGTGCTGCTGATCAGGTTTCCGATGCGCCGTTCTGCTCCCTTACGCTCTGCCCTAAAGCTAATTTATTCATGAGAAGCACTGCCAAATCCTCCTTGACTTACTTACAATTACTGCTGTCAAGAACCAAACCTCAGAGCAAAAATTCCGTTACTGAGCTCTGAATAATAATCGACGAAATTTTACTACTACGAAAGAATGATTAATCTTATGACAAATTTAATTGATCAACTAACAGGAATGATCGACAACTCAATTGAGGAAAATAAGGATCCAAAAATATCCTATGTAATTGGCGACAACGGCTCAGGCAAAAGTAGACTACTAGCTGAAATATGCGAACACTATGAAAATCAAACCGAAAGCAGCCTCTCAGCAACATTGTGCATAACGAACGCTGTCAGTGATAGATTTAAGTTCACAGACGGTCGACTGAGACAGTATCTAGGACTGCGAAACTCTGGCAACGCCATTTTTTTCTCTGCACTGAGCAGGCAAATGGTAATCTTAGTTGTCGAAGCTGTGGCCAAGGGTCGTTACAAGTACCTGTTAGAACTTGAAAAAACTCTTGGTAAAAAGTTTGACATAGACCTCGGAGACACTGATGACCTGAAGGCAGAAACCCTCTCATCCACGATTGACAAGAGGCGAATCAAGCCTGAGCAATTCAATGAAAGATTCAGCCTAGCGAAACGCAGAAAACTAACTAATCTGCTCAAAGGCGGGCTGAGATTCAGAGAATTAAATACCGCAGACGCAAATTTACTTATTCTTTATCTACAAACACGTCCAAATGTTACTCTTTATTTGAGAGACAAATCTGGGCTCCATGAGTTCGAAACTTTAAGTTCGGGCGAGCGAAATCTTATTGCGCTTGGTCTCAAGATTATCAGCCATGCAAGCCCATATGCACTCATCCTTATAGATGAGCCTGAGATAAGCCTACATATGCAATGGCAAATGGAGTTCCATAAAAATCTTTTGCAAATGCTACGCCCGTACAAAAATTACCACGTGGTAATCGCCACTCACTCACCCGTCCTTGTGTCGGAAGCAGCAAAAAGCAGCCGAACTGACGCAATATTCGTACTTAAAAGCGCACCTAATACAAAAAATAGAGAAGCCATTACAGAAGACTTTAAAATCATCGATGCTGATGATGTACGGAGCTGTGATGATTTGACCCTACTACATTTTCACACGCCAACGTACAACTCAAAAGCTATCGATATTCGCATCGCTGAGTTAGTATTAGATGCCACTTCGCCTGCGCCAAGCGAAACAAGTATGAAAGCACTTGAAGAACTAAGAGATACCGACAACCTCCAACCTGACAAAAAAGCCACGATCAAAGAGGCCATTCAATTAATTCAGGACAGGAGCGCACGAAGAGCAAATGAAAAAGCTAGCTGATCCAACATCTATTAAAGTATTAGAACGCTTGGAAAAATATATTGCCGCTGGCTCTATCACCGCCAGCCAGGCATGGAGTGTCTTTTCAAAAGCTGATGGCGCTCTTAAATCAGATAAAAAAGAAACAAAGATCAGCGCACGCGAATGCGAGAGCATAAACAAACTTAAAGAAATAGTAAAAAGCCGGCTTAAAAGCAAAATTTCCGGGCGTTGCGCATACTGTAAAAGAGTAATGGGCCAACACGGCATGTCATGGCATATTGAGCACATCAAAGGCAAGACCAAAAATCCAGAATTCATTTTCGACATGGACAATCTTACCTATGCGTGCATTGACTGCAACTACACAAAAAGCTCAAGTATCGACAGGCCTAATATATCCCACCTCATCATCAACCCTAATAGCGAGTCCTTCCAATACAACAAACATATAAGGTTCATACATATAGCCACCGAGAATTTGCACTATCTCCGATATACAGCCATATCGGACGAAGGAACTTTCACCTACACAGAACTTGCGTTTGAGCGGCTTGAACTCATTGAGCTGGTCACGAGCTTGAACCCGATTATCAAGGACATAGCCATTCGAATAGATACAAGAGTTGACGATCTCGATGACAGTGATGAGTCGCTGAAGGACTTTATGATGGCTCTAAAAGACGCCATTACTTGAAAATTTGAAGCTGATGGTAATTAGGAGTTTAAATAGCTCCTCAGCGCCGGAAACTATGTGGAGGTTAGCCAGGAGCCAGGGATGTTTCATGCCCAATATTCAGATTAGGCTTGGGTATCATGGGGAGACTACGATACGAGACGACTTGAACGGGATGCCGGATTCGGCGCATGCCCCTCAGGGAAGCCGGACAAGTGACCCCGAGTAACTTTTAACTACCTCCGACGCGTATCTACTGTTCGGGAAGAAAGAGCTTCGACCCTGTACTGGTGAGGCACCTAAGTGCCTTACCACCATTTACACACCCATTTACACCCAATCAACGCCATTCAGGCCGATCAGACACCCAGTGACCATCCGCGCGGCTCGAGGTATCTACGAGGTAGACTTCTTGCTTCCAGATGAAGGCTGATCATCAAGCAAGACATGTTAGGCGGACGCTTACCGGACATGATCCGTATGCCTATCTTAAAAATGTGCTGCCCCGGCTGCCGATACAGCGGGCGAGTGAGATCGGACAACTGCTGCCGCATCGGTGAATGCCTGCCTAGCTTCAATAAGGGAAATTCTGAGTGGACGATATTTCGATAATCCAAGCGATTATTTCAGATGACCCCGTTCGGTGGCGACTACTTGAAATGGTGCGCTCCCTCAATTTGCCAGACTGCTGGATAGGAGCAGGTTTTGTCCGAAACGCGGTTTGGGACTATTTGCACGGTCGCAGTTCGTATCCGGTCTCAACAGATGTCGACGTCATGTGGTTTGATGCCAGGCGTTGCACCCCAGAGGAAGATGAAGCTCTGGAGACCTTCCTCATGAGGCTAGATCCGACCGTAATGTGGTCTGTAAAAAACAAAGCCAGAATGCATATTCAGAATGGTGATGAACCGTACCTTTCTACGACCGACGCAATGCGCTACTGGCCGGAAACCGCAACGGCGGTAGCCGTAAGACTACGAGAGGAAGGTTCATGCGAGATCGAAGCACCGCTGGGACTTGATGATCTATTTGGCTTGGTTATCAGGCTAGCGGGGAGGTTTGCCACGGAGAAAAAAAAGATCTACCAAGACCGCTTCAAGTCCAAAAACTGGATGAAGATATGGCCGCTGCTCACGCTTGCGTCAGCGCCGTTACCTCCCTTCCCTTACGTCAAGGCGACTTAACCGGACGCTTACTCTTACACGACGTGATCATTGTGCCTATTCGGACTGCTCCCATCCCCTCTATCAAAGATCGATGAAAATTAGCTTGCCCCGAGCTCACCACCATTGGATTAACGTTCTGGATTGAGGAACGAGCATCGAAGAGGTCGGCGACAACACGCACATGGCGCTGGAACCGATCAGTAAAAATTGAATAGATTACCTACAGGATGCTCGCGGTAGTGATAGCAGCGGAGCGATACTGATGCCTCGTAACGCCGGTGTCTCATAATCGCTTTGCACTGGACTTTTCCCGTTATCAGTGAACATAAGGATTTGATATGTTTTCCATGGCTGCAGTAAAGGCTGCCCTGTCAATAGCTTTATCCAAGTTGCCATTTGCGAGAAAACTCAACGCTGAACGAATAGCGGGAAAAAATCCGGAAACCGCACAAGATTCTCATACCGATAGGCTGCTAGACGGCGCGCTTAAAAGACTAGGCGCTGCAGATGCAAGCGACCCATTTTGGACAAAAGCGCTCACTGCTACCGCCTCCGTGATCGTCCGCCCTGAATCATTTTCAAAACCACATGTACGCGAGTGGCTATCCTCTAAAAAAATATCCAATACATTGAAAAAACTGGCGGCCTCCAAAATAATTTCGGCTGATGAAATTGCCAGTGACCGTGATTTCCTGATCGACAGTTACATGGACACCTCAGGTGAGAATCAAGCCTTGGCTGTGGATATGGTATTCACTGCAGTTACATTTTTATCAGCTAGCATACAGGCAGATATACGAGATCCTGGCACCGCAGCGCTGATTCAAGCTGGGTTCAGCTCAATTCAACATCAGCTGTCGACGCTATCGATGGAGTTAAAAGGAGAAAAAGAAGAAGCTAGTAGTGCCGGAATCAGAGCGATGTATGAACACTCGAATATTGTGTTCAAGCGCGTTTCAGACAACGGAGCGAAGGGGTTGGTTTTTGCAAGATCCGACTTAGACAAAACCCTCGATGAGGCATCCACTTCGGCCAAGGTTATATTGATTGCCGGAGCGGCAGGTAGCGGAAAATCTGTCCTCGCCAAAAAATACGTACTTTCACAAAGCCAAACGAACGAGGTGATTGCCTTCGCCGCAGAGGAACTAAAGTTCCCGCACATTGATCAGGTACTAGCAAATTCCCAGGTAAAACTAACGTGGATCGCATTGGTAGACGCTCAGAAACCAGGAGCAAAGATTTGTTTTATTGATGGATTAGAGCGTCTTCTCGAAGGCGAAGAGCGCGGTGCATTCATCGACTTGATAAACACTGCGATCGACAATCCTGATATTAAGTTATTTATTACTTGTCGCGACTACCACGTAGATACAGTTGAGCAATCCCTGTTGGCGAGAACAGGCGTCAGCTATAAAAGAGTAATCGTACCACCGCTCAATAATTTCGAATTGGACGAGGCAAAAAATTCATTTCCACACTTGTTACCGCTGCTGAACAATCCATCACTCAGAGCTCTACTTAGAAGCCCATTCATCCTGGCAAGGGTAGCAGAAACAAATTGGCCGCAAGGCCAACCGCTTCCAAAAACAGAACGAGCACTTCGCGAACATCTATGGAACCAAGTTGTGAAACGAAGTGAACAGGCTAAGGATGGTTTACCAAATCGCCGAGCAGTTACACTTACCGAAATATCCCTGACACGCGCAAAATCGTTGCAACCATATGTGGAATCTATTCAAGATATTATAGCGCTGAACGCGTTAGCTGTGGACAGCTTAATCGTTGTTGATTCAAGCGGTCAACGCTTCGCACCCGCTCACGACGTGTTCGAGGACTGGGCTCTTATCGAATGGCTTAATAACCAATTTGTAAAAAACGAAGGAAATGCACATCAGCTAACAGATGCCATCGATAGTTACCCGGCGCTGAGGCGAGCGTACCGTAAATGGTTGCACGAGATGCTCGAAACCAATCCCGATGAAACTACTGACTTCCTGACGCAAGTAACAACAGACGCGGACATTGCTGAACATTTCAAAGACGATACCCTTATATCTGTTTTTCAGTCTTCGCAGGCAGAAAATTTTTTAGATGCATTTGGCAAATTCCTTTTTGCCGACAATGCAATACTTTTGAAGCGTGCAATTAACCTGGTTAGAGTTGCGTGCAAAACAGTTTCACCTTTAGTTGCCAGAGATAAAAACACTCATGTGAGTTTCCGTATTCCATCTGGAAGCGCGTGGCCGACTCTTATTGGGTTCCTCATTAAAAGGTGGGACGATTATCCTTCAAACTCCTACAGCCTTGTACTAAGCCTTGTGGAGGATTGGTCTAGTGGTATTAGCTGGATTACCCCGTATCCTCCCGGAGCTGAAGCAGCAGGCCAGCTTGTGGAAAAACTTTTACCAGTGGTGAGGGGTGGCTATGGTAGGGAAACTGAAAAACAAAGAGCAATAGAACTGTTAATTAAGTTCCCAAAGTCAGCCGACTCACTATTCAAAAATCTGGTTGCTCGAGCATTAACTCTCAAGTCTGATGACGACGATGCGGAAACATTCATCAAAGCGTTGCTGAAACCATGGCGCTCATTTGCGGTATGCCGTGATTACCCGAATGAGACAATAGCATTATTTACAGAGTTTTGGAAAAAGGATGAAAAAGAAGACGACGATTTGGGTATTTTTGGAAGACCTAGTTCTTACAACTCTATCGAGTCGGCTTTTGGAATAAACGAGACGTATCAATATAGACTATCGAATCCATCCGCAGACCAAGGCCCATTCCTATTCCTTCTAAGAGCACATCCGTCCAGAGCGATTCGCTACATTACTGAACTGGTTAATGAAGCCACAGTTCATTATAGCGAAGCGAGCAAAAACAATGATTATCTTGACCCGTTGGAAACAGTACCCCTGACATTCGCGAATGGATCTTCACGGGAAATCTATTGCAACGGGAAGCTTTGGGTTGCGTACCGAGGAAACTCTGTGATGCCGGGCGTCCTACAATGCGCCTTAATGGCGCTTGAAAAATGGCTGCTTGAACTTGGAGTTATACCCAGCGTACAACCCTTCCTACATACCACACTGGAATGGTTACTAGACAACACAAACAATGCTGCATTAGTATCCGTAGTTGCAAGCGTTTGTATTGCGCAGCCTAAAACATCCGGCGATGCCGCACTCAGTGTATTGGGATGCAGAGATTTTTTCGCACTTGATATTGCTAGATGTACAAATGAAAATTTTAGTCTAGCCATGGGAGGCTTCAGCGCAGAAGACAAGCACCTCCAGCAAGAAAGATTAGCGTCGAATAGGCTTCCTCACAGAGCTAAACATCTAGAGGATCTCGCACTTAATCTCCAGCTAACAGACAAAAGAGAAGACGTATTCAAAATTCTAGATCGACATAAAGCCGAGCTTCCCGCACCAGACCTTCAAGAGAATGATGATAAAGTTTGGCGACTATCTATGAGCCGTATGGATCAGCGGGAATATGAAGTAAGAAACATAACAGACGACGGTATGATACAGCTAGGCATGAAGCCACTTGAAAAAGATATACAACTCGTGATTGACGAAGCTGCCCCTAGAAACCTACGGTTCCTCGAACACATCTCGCTGAGCAATTGGTCAAATCAACAGTTCAATCGTAACCCTCAACATCAGGAGGAGGCCAAAGAGTGGCCGAAACGACTTGCCGATGCACAACAAATCTTGATGGAGTTCCCCGAAGGCCTAGATGGAAATGGTTTTCTACAGGAGGCGCCTAATGTTATTGCAGCTATTTGTATCCGCGATTATTGGGAAGAAATGGTCGACACAGATCGCGAGTGGTGTCTAGATACTGTTTCTAACCTCATTGAAAAGCCGCTCCTGGGGGATAACTCTATAGAGCTTCATGCCAAGCACCCCTCTAATGGAAGTGGTTCATGCGCGACCGTGTTAGCGCTCATAGCCTCAAGAGATATGGAAAACGCTAGTACTATTCACTCGCTCATGAATGGACTCCTACACTTCAATGAAACGGTAAGGTTGGCAACCCTAGAAGGGGTGGCGACGCATGTAATAGGCAGAAACGCAGGCCTCACTAAGCTCTGCCTTAACATTTTAATACAACAAAAAAACAGATGGCATGAAATAATTAAGATCGAATCCAAAAAACCATGGAACGCTCGAGGAGGAATGGTCTCGCACTGGAGATATGTCCTGAGCCACGTACGTGCAGACGTTAATCGTAAATGGTTCGAGGGTATGCCAGATTTTAACGGGCTAAGATTTTACGAGATGCCAGACCAGCAATTAGTTGCAGCGCTAATTAAAATTTATCATGCCAGCCCATCTGAAAACCTAGCAATTGTTGTCTTTTCTCAAATCGCAGCAGACCTCGCCAAAAAATGGGGGATGACTAGAAAGGAAAGACGAAATCATGAAGAAAAGCAAAACTATGAATTTGAGTTTGACTGCGAACACACACTAAGTGACTTCCTTGTCAGATGCGACTCCAAACAGGCTACTCTAATAATCACGCCAATAATCAACGAAGTAAAGCGAGGCCCAAAAGAAGGCGCAAAACTTCTACTTTCCCTAATAATTTCATATGACAAACAAGGAGGACTTTCCACTTTTTGGGATGTCTGGAAGGAGTTTACGATTGCAATCCGCGAGTCAGCCTGGCTAGAGGATGTCGACACAGAGCGCACAGGTGGCAAAGAACTTTTAAGCCACTCGTTCTTTAATATAGACTGGCATGAAGGCGTTCGCACCTGGTCGAAACTTGATAAGCATTCAGCTGATATCGATGACCATTTTCTAAAGTGCAAAAAATCATCTTTTCTACTAGGATGCTACGCCGAGTATCTGTTCAAGATTGGTGAAAATTCATTGCCAGGTGCGTTGGTTTTAATCACAAATAAATATGGTAGCGGTTTAGGTGAGGCACTTGTCACAGACACCAATATCTGCTGGCATCTTGACGCCATACTGTCGCGATTATTATTTGAAGATCTACATAGATTAAAGAAAACTGAAAAAATTCGAGTCGCTGTTATAGGGATTTTAGATGCCCTTGTATACGCTGGCTCGTCGGTTGCATTTCAGCTACGGGACGATTTTGTCACCCCTCATACCGCTGTAGTTTCGATGGAGCCATTAAAAGAGGTGTAGCCAAGGAAGACTACTCATCCTCAAGGAATAAGACATTTGAATTAAAAGCGACGGGGCTATTTTCAAATATTTTTTCTTCCTTACGAAATAAAGATGGGCCCGTGGGCCCCTCTTTACTCAAACCAACATCACTTAGTTTTGTCATCAATCGAACATCGTCAGTTGAACTATAAAGTCACCTAAACCTCACACCTGTCGAAGCGCATTATTTACACCACGAGTCATTCTGCGCTTGAGCTCTCCGGCAAACTGTTTGATTTCTTTCAAATCACACTCTAGCATCTGAAGATCGACAACAATTGTTTCTCCGAAAAGACTTACGCTGTTCCGATGTACAATATCGTGACGACGTTCAATGATCGGAAGCATATTTGCAACACTCAACTCATTCTCGCCCCCCTCAAACATCGCGCTAAATATTTTTTTGATTTTTTCAGGATTATGAAATACATCACTACGTAAGAGCTCGGTTAATCTACCTTCAACGCCGTTCGACAGAGACCAGGCTTGACTTAAAGTCATTTTAGGCACCGAAGCATCATAATATTTTGCCAATCCACCGATAAATGATTTGTGTCGCTGCACGAGCGAGATCAGAGACTCAGCAATGAATGCCTCAAGAAGAGTCACTGCATGCGAATAGGCCATTGCACAGGCCAGACGCTTATGCCTCCGACCTGTATTCGCATATGCCACTTCCAGTGCGTTATTTAGTTCAACCAAAAAAAGTGCGTAACCATATGCATGCGGATAAAAAGAGTTAAACTCTTCAGATGGTGCTGTATTAGATCCATAACCGCAAAATATTCTCGGATCAATGTCTTTTCTTTCTTCAATCAACACCAAAATCTCATCTCTCTCATCGCAGACCGAGAGTAAAAACTCACCCATTCGTGACATATTGACGCCTTACATAGTTAGTTTTAGCGAGGATTCAATTTCGGCCAGTCGTCACACGCAGCCATCAACGAGTCAACTCACCCATAGCGAAGCTATCGCTTCTTCGCGTAAGCTCCTAGCCTTTAATACGTAATACGCTAATCGGGACATGGGTAGCTGCATCTACACCAGCACCAAGCGATTAAGTGTGCGCATGATAGCCTCCGACACAGACGTAACTGTTGCGAGAGCCCGCTTTGAAAACACCTAATGCGCATGCTGATTTCGACACACTGATCAACGCACCGAAATTTTCCGACGATCCCGTTGGGCACTGGCAGAAAAGCGGTGGCAGCTCATCGCTGAAGTGAAGGGTCAGCTCACGACTTTCGTAAAATTGTGGGAGCTCACGCGTCATGAGACCTACTGCGCGGTTGGGATAAACCCAGTCCAACTACGTTCCGGTCTTTCAGCTTGACCTTGAGCAAACAGTTCTCCTCCAGCAGCACCTCATTTATGGATGCAATGCTAGCGAGCTTGGCTCTGAGCTCCTCAATCTCTTGACGGTACCCTGCAGACTTTTGGCGCTCGGCGATAAGATCTTGATGTTTGACATCCCGCATGGCTCGGCTGGATCGACCCTGCTTCTCTCGTATTATCTCTGCGATTGCCGGATAGTAATTATGGATCAGCGCGGTCGACACTCCGGCCTCTCTGGCGACGGCAGCGATGGTCACTTTGGCTTCCTTGGTATGACCACGTCCTTTCTCGATCCGGGAGATGGCCAGTTTGAGATCCTTTTCTCGATCTACCGCAGGCTTGTAGTTGGCTGTTTTGTCTTTGATCTTCATGTGGTCAGAGCCTCCGGAGCCACACCCAACTGCACCAATACGTCTCGACAGCGATTTAGGTCGCGCTCAACGCGTTGGCGACCTCCCTCGCCAATGTCTTTGCAATGCAGCAACCCCTTCAGATCATCGTAGAGTCGCTGATAGATAGGCGCGTGGGCGCTTCCGATCACTGAGTGGTCGCAGCCATCACAGCGGGTTCGCTCAAGGGTATTTCCGACGCAATCGTCGTTGTCTGCTGTACACCAAGCATGGCCATTGCTGCGAATAGCTGTGCTCTCAGAAATAGACTTCAGCATCGACGCGTGATCCTTGAAGATCAGCAGGTTTTTCGGTTCCCGCTGCCATCCCTTGATGGCGCGCCCGTAGCCCCCGGCCAAGGACTCATAGCCCATCCAGTTGTCGACGACGCCGAGCTTGATATCTTCCAGCTCTCCCTCGATTTCCATATACAGTTCAAGATCCAAGTGCTGTCCCCAGCTTGCATCCATGGCATAACCCAGGGTCATATCCAGCGAACAGTGAGCGAAATGTTCCTTGAGATAGCGCAGGTCGCCAAAGCGGCTGTGTGCGGAATAGTTCGCGAATTTTCGGCGAAATTGGTGGCTTGCGAGCCTCCAGGATAATCCGCATTGTTGGGCGAATTCTTTTAAGAGACCATCCCAGCCGTTGTTGCTCAGTGTGCGGGCTTGGTTGCACTCAGCGCCCAGGAAAAGAGAATTACGATGTTTGTGAGCTTCAGCAATCTCTGGATCCTGCGGGTTAGTGCGACGTCGCTGGATAATTTCGTTGGCGATCATCGCTTGATATGGCGCAGCCCAGCGCTCCATAACGCGGATAGCGCGCACTGCGGCCTCTGGAATCATCCAGTCATGGAACCCTTCATCAGTCTTCTCTGACTTAGAACGCATCCAGTGGTAGATCGTCCCCTCATCATCCTCAGTGCGGCGGTGCGCTCCCGATTGCAAGTTGGTCAGTTCGTGATTCCGGCAACCTGAGGTGCTAGCAAGGACGATATAGCATGGTGTGCGCAGGTCTAAAAGTGCCTTACTGAAAGACGTCACCCCACCTTTCCATCCCATGGAGTTCAAATACCGATTTTTTGCGTCGTACAAAGCCCTGATTTTTAGATGTTGACGCTCCGCTGCTACCGCCTCAAGACCATCGCGCAGGTCGAGCAATAGCTTTCCGCGCTCCACCTGTTGATTAGCCTGTTCGAATAAAGTGCAGAAAACGTCATCGGGGATTAGTGGCGTTTTTCCTCCACAGGGTAGACCGATAGCCCCGGCCATGGCTCTTGCGGAGGTTTCTGGCCATGGATGCTCAGGCATCCTTTCGTCCGTGTACTGGCTTAGCTCATAAATTGCTTCTACGGCGGAATAACGCGCCACAAGAGTTTCTGACTTCAGCGGTTTGTGAGATTTTGCGATCCTGTGGGCCTTGCAGGCCGCTACGTAGGTTGCTGCGATTATGGGCGTAACCTCCCCTAAATCATTGAGCCCAAGCGTATGTAGATGCCTCAAAAATGGGATTACATCATCGAAATATCGACGAATCGTCGCGCCCTTAGGCTGAATACCATCTAGGCGACCTCGCCTCATGTAGCGATAAAGTATCGCCTTCATCGGCGCCCGAAATGGCTTTGGCACAATGACGAAATTCAGCTTCCTCCTGCTGGCCGCAACGTTACTGGGCATTCCGTGTAGCTGCCAAATGTCGTCACCGTAGCGGCTGACAATAATCCATTGTCCGTCGACCTGCGTTGCATTGATGATCAGCTTGTCGCGCTCTGATGCGGCGAGCCCACGCACGTCCCCTGGCTGGGCGGTGATGCCTGAGAACTGTAGCTCTTTCGAGATATTGTTAATCACCAAAGACCTCCAAGCTGGTAATCAGGTCAACTGACCAGAATGGGTGTGGTTGGGTACGGGCGCACTCACGAGCTGCATCCACGGCTGCAGGTGTGAAGGCGCGACGGTGTAGCCCTTCAGGAACGATATAATGATCAATCAAACGCGGGATGTGGGCGTATTCACGTGCCCACCGACGCTTGTCCATTCGAGAGCGCTCAGTCAGCACTCGGAAATAGAAGCTGAAGAGCTTGTACAGGTCTTCCGCGGTCACTGCGTAGTGCTCACAACGCAGGCAGTTCATAAAGTTCATGCAAGTCGCGCCCTCACGTTTCGGGGCAAACTGGCCATTCACTGGATCGCCGCAGCGACCGAGGGGACTGTCCTTATAGGTTGCGCCGATGGTCGCTGTTAGCAGTTCCTGCACAAGTACCTCTCCCATGAATTGCCAGTTTCGACGGGCATTCTCGTTGGGCGCGAGGTAGTTTTGATCGGCTACGCGTGGGGTGTTACCAAGAGCAGAGGCAGTAGTTGCAAGATCTCCATCAGTTAAATCAAAGATGCGGTTCGCAAAAGTTTTTCGCAGACGGGAGATATTGATGCGCAGTGGCTTTCCGTCACTATCTTTGAGGTCATATTCGGATACAAGGCGGCCTATGCTTCTGTCCAATGACGCAGATGTCAACGCTGTGACTTTGCCTGCAATCGTAGCCTGGACTCGGTACAGCCATACACGTCCCTTTAGATCGTCCGGAGCTTCTGAGTCCAATGCCTCGGTCAACATCATGACTCGACGAATCAAACGTTCCACATTAATTCTAACGGTGGGCATGGCCTCCACCACACGCTCTGCTTTCGACTCAACCTGCAGAGCCACCTTGCTAGTGTTATAGCCACGGCGTTTCCACAGCACCAAGAATACGGTGTCGTCTTTAGGATGTGGGCGCAAGCAATTGCGAACCATTTCCAGCAATGGAGTGGCATTACGTCCAGTGTGAAGAGCTACGACCAGTAGGGCGTACACCAATAGGTCGCTTGTAAGCGTTATGCCATTGCTCCAAATGGGCTTAGTGGCCTGCCGCAATGCCGCTGCAAACTGCTGTCGCTCACGCTTGGATAGAGCTGTTTCGCCCTTGACCTTGCGGTTGTAGTTCGGAAATGGGTTGCGGGGAAAGGTAGCCTCATCGCCAGATGCGACAAATGGGATGATGCCGCGCTTTGCGAGGGCGACAAGCACCGCTTTGGTTTTTGAGTAATAGGTTTTTCGGGTGGTAGTTGCTGCACCCTGTCCAGATAGGTGAACAAGAAATCCGTCGATTAGGCTTCTGTGTACATCATTTACCGTTACGTAACGCTCGAAAGCCAGCGCCTGGAGAGCGCAGTAGTCAAGGAAATTTGCTAATCCAGTGCTGCAATAACTCGCCACGGTAGCAACTGAGGGAGCGCCATCTTGCCCCGCTACGAAACGCTCAATTTGACGCTGACAGGCATATGTAATGGCGTCCGTTCCAACACCGTACCATTGCGCAAAATCGAAGTTTCGACTGTTGGAAGTGTTGCGCTCGAACGCAACCACAGTGTTCGTTGGAGGGATGACCTCGGGCAGGATGACCACGTTGCCCTGTCTGTCGATACTATGCTCGACTTGCGGAACGCTGATGTCAGTCTTGGTAAATGCCTTGCGCTTCCCCATTAGGCTGCTTCTGCCATCTGATTTAACTCGTCGTCATAGGCAAACACGGCCTTATCGGCCATTTCATTGATCAGGTGCAGGTACACTATAGTGGTCTGAATTGAGCCGTGGCCAAGTTGGCGCTGCAGGAACACCAAGGGATCGAGCCCGTTCTGCGGGTCGCGCTGAAGGTTGACCAACGTATGGGTTGCGTAAGTGTGACGCAGCATGTGCGTATGGACTTCAATTCCAGCTAGCTTCCCAATCTTGCTGATGATCCGGTTCAGGCTCTTGCCGGCGCTACCATAGGGCTTTCCAAGATGGTTGAGGAGCAGTGCTTTTTGGTTCTTGCCCAGAGACGCCCGTTCGCCACGCACCTTAGACACGTAGCGGTAGAGCTCGGACATGAACTTGCGGCTGACCCAAATCTGACGCTCCTTGCTACCTTTGGTCTCCATGCCGCTGCCATCGTACGGATCAAGCAGAACTCGAAGATTGCGCTCGTTTCGCCCAGCCTTGTCCGGGTCGAAAACGTATGCCAATGGGAAAGTAGCAAGTTCGTTACGCCGTAGGCCTGTGCGCAGCGCCAGTTGAATCATGATCCGGTGGTGTGGATTGTCTGCTGCTTTCAGAAGCGACTTGGTCTGAGCCATGCTGAGGAACTTTGGAAGGGATTTGTAACAGCGTGGCATCACATCGTTCACCAAGGCTTTGCCCCCACTGGAATCGATGTGCTCAAGGAAACTGGTCTCACGTTTTACCGTGCGCTCTTCATGGCCAAACGGCAGACGCGTCACCCAGCCTTTCTGTAGAGCGAATTCGTAGAATTTGCAGATGTACGTCAATCTCTGGCGAGTAGTGTTGCGTCCCAGCTCGCACGTCACCAAGCAGTAGTCCCGGTAGGCAGCGACAAGGCTCTTGGCCTCACCACGATCTACGTTCCGCCAATCAAGCTCATGGGCCTGCAGGAAGCTGAAGTAGTCGTAAAGCGCCCGCCCTGTACTCGGCCAGGATTGTTTTGATCCGATTTCCCCTCTAAGTAGGTAGTACCGGAAGAACTGATTGGCCTGGCTGCAGCTTTCCATGGAGTCCCACAGCAGAATCGGAAACCCCTGATAAGGTTGTCCGGCGATCAAGAGATCCTTGGTGCCCCACACAATCTCCATCTTTCACCCCTCCGTCGACCAATCATTCAGTTCCCAGTCTGTCTGGATTGCATGAAGGTTCTTCTGCTGCCTATAACTCCCATTCAGTAACATCTAGTGTTTAAGTATCACAACAATCTAACGCCTGCAACGCTCCAGATCATACGTGTTGTTCAAGAGGCTGCAGGTTTGCATCACCGTTTTGCCTATGATTTCTTCTCGCTTGGCCGAAAAAGCTTCCAGATAGCTGTTATTACAGGTTTTAAGAATGCCTTCTCGATCACGCACATAAATCGGGTGAGGCGTGCCATCGACCAGCGCCCGCATGAACTCGAACTGATCATTGAGTGCACGTTCAGCCATTTTTCGTTGGCGGATCTGACGCCGCATATAGGCATTCCAGACCAGTGACAGCATCAGTAAAAGGCTTGTGCCAATGATGATCTGGTAGATCAGGCGGTGATAATTGCGCCAGTAACTGTCCGATGCCGGAATGTACCCACGCCAGCGGCTGTTGATAATGCCCAGCTCATCTGGAGCAATGCTCAACAGTGCCTTGTTGAGGATTGAGCCCAGTTCGGTGGCATCTCGTGCCGTAGCGAGGGAAAAAGTGGCGGGTTGGGTGCCGATGGTGGCGCTGATTTGCAAACGGTCCTGAAACAGCTCGGAACCCAGCAAATAATTGGCAATCACCAGAGTGCTGACCGCACCTTGCACTTGGCCTTCGGCCAGAAGTTCTGTGGCGCCATGGATATCCTCGGTTTCAATCAGGTTTATCTGTGGGTATTCACTGCGCAGGTATTCGGTCAGGGGGTTGCCTTGGGTCAAGGCCAGTTTTTTACCCGACAGCTGCTCAAGGCTTGCGGGTTGTTCATAGCCTTTTGCTGTGAGCAGGACAAATGAGTTTACGAGGTAGGGACGACTGAAGTTGAGGGTGTCCTCCCGGGATACCGACGGGCTGATGGCGGCGATGATGTCGACTTCGTGTTGATTGATCATCCGGATCATGGATCTGAAGCTCTGCGCGCGCTGTATCTCGAAGCGCAGCCCTGTGCGCAAGCGAATCATCTCCAGCAGATCGGCAGTAATGCCTCTGAAATTTCCGTTGGCGTTAAAGAAAGTCAGTGGCACCAGGGTCTCGTTGACGACTACCTTGACCACAGGGTGCTGCGCCAGCCAGCGTTCTTCCACCTTTGTCAGTTGCAGTTTTTGATCGGAGAGTAAAATGTCACTGCCTGCGCTCCAGCGTTTGGCAATTTTTTCTTGTTCGCTGTTGGGCACGGCATTGAGTGTGGCATTGATGATGTCGAGCAGCTCGAGGTTGTCACGGCGTACGGCAAAACTGAAACCGTGGGCCTCGTGCTTGCCAAAATTGGCCATTTTGATGTTCTTCAGATACCCCTTGTTGATCATGTAGTGGGTCGATACCGTATCCCCCAGAAATACATCGGCCTGATCGAAAGCCACAGCGTTTATAGCGTTTTGATAGGAAGGGTAAGACTGAATGATTGCCTTGGGGTAAAGCGCCTTGACCTCATTGAGTGGCAAGTAGTGGTAGACCATGCTCAGGCGCAAGCCTGCCAGTCCTTGGGAGAGCGAGTTTCTCCCTCCCGGGTGACCAGTACGGACTGATCAATGGCGTATGGAGTGGAAAGCAACAGGTTCTGGTTGGCGGCTTCGAAGCCATTTGAAGTGCCGAGCAGGTCGATCCGTCCCTCTTCAAGTGCCTTGATGGCAGCGTCTCTGGAAGCAAAACGCTGAACTTTTATCGAAACGTTGAGGGCTTTGGCCAGAATGCCAACGTAATCGGCGGTGAAACCTTCGTAGTCCTGACCGCTGTCGGTTATGTCGAAGGGCGGGTAGTCTGCGGTGGAGGTACCCACCAGAAGTTCGGGGTTGTTCTGTAGCCAATAGCGCTGTGCTTTATTCAGCGGGACGTCCATCTGATAGGAGCCCGAGCGGCTGAGCAATGAAAAGGTTTCAGTGCGGGGTGGCTCGGCGAACACTGATGTACACAGGATCAACCCTGCGAACAGTGATAAATACTTGTTTAACCGCGTGGGCATCCTATTTCTCACACCAGGGCGTTACGTTTGGCCAGTTCGATAAGGTCTACGAGAGAATTGGCTTTTAATTTTTGCATGAGCCTTTTTTTGTAAGTGCTCACCGTTTTGTTGCTGAGGAACATGCCGGTGGCGATTTCCTTGTTTGTTTTACCTTGTGCAAACAGTTTTAGAACCATGAGCTCCCGATCGTTAACTTGTTTGAAAAGCTCAATTTCGGAGAAGTTGTCAGTTTCATTTTTTTCAGGAGTCAATGCTTGGCTTGGGAAGTAATTGTAGCCGGAAAATACAGCTTTTATTGCACTGACAAGTTCACTCAGTTCCTCTTGCTTGCACACGTAGCCCGCAGCACCGGATTGCATGCAGCGCATGGCAAAAAGCTTGGGGGACTGAGCTGTAAGGACCAGTGTCTTAAGTGTTGAATTCATTGTGTTGAACCGTGATAACACTTCCAGGCCATCGAGTTTGGGAATGCTGATATCGAGAATTATCAGGTCTGGTACGCATTCCCGGATCATTTGCATTGCATCTACGCCATTGTCGGTTTCTCCGACTATTTCATAACCTTCATGTTCTAACAACATCCGAATGGCCAGCCGGATAACCGGATGGTCGTCGACAATAAAAACGGTGTTCATATTAACGCTCCCATAAACTAATTCATAGAAAGCGCGCACCTTAGCTCAGATATAAGAGCGTGAGCACGAATCGATATGCCTACAAGCGTAGTATGGGAATTTTCCTACGATAAATCAGGCGTGGACTCACGCTTTGTTTGAAATGGTGGAGCGTTTTAGTCGTATTTGGAGTCGTGAGTTTAAAGTGTTGGTTAAGAAGTTTGCACTTTCATGGGAATAATCCTACGTATAGCTTCTTTGTGTCTACATAACGTTTTATGTGTGTTTCTTATATTCGGGTTGTTGTTTTTTTGATTGGGCTGAAAGTTTATGGGCGCCTGCAGGCGGTAGAAACGATCAGTCCGGAAGGATGAATGCCCTCCCTTTGTAAAAGGGCGGGCAACAAGAGTATCAGCCCGGGCTGGATTGGCCCGTCATTGCCCGTGCCATTTCGGTGGCATAGCTATCGGTCATACCGGCGATAAAATCGATGATGCGCATGAAAGAGCGATGGAGTGGCCAGTGCGGATCGGGTGCGTTATTGCCCAACAAGTCGAGAATGCGACGATTTTTGAATGATGGGACTCGTCCTCCATGCTGCTCCAGTGCAGCGCCACAAAAGGCATTGAGCAGGATTTCCAGAGAGGTATAGGCGCCGATTTCATGCAGGGTCTTGCGTTTGTCCTGAAAGATTTTCTTGCGCGCCATGTCCTTGGCATCCAGTACACAGCGCTTGGCCGGGCCGTGCATGTGCTCGACCAGGTCCCCCGGCAGAGTGCCTGCCAACAGCGCATCCTGTTGCTCGACAAAGGCCTGGGCGGCAGCGTTGGTCAGATGCTCGATTGCCTTGCCACGCAGTATGGCCAGCTTGCGTCGCCGGGAATCACCGGGGCCCAGCAGGCGGTAGGTTTCAGGCAAGTCATCACCCACCAGATCCAACAGCAGGGACTCGACTTCAGCGTACTGCAGCAGGTCCATCTCCAGGCCATCTTCAAGGTCGATCAGCGCGTAGCAAATGTCATCGGCCGCCTCCATCAGGTAGACCAACGGATGGCGCGCCCAACGCTGGTCTTCTATCTGGGGCAGGCCCAGTTTTTGGGCGATTCCTTCGAGCAGGTGCAGCTCGCTCTGGTAGCACCCGAACTTGTGCTTCTTGTAACCCAGCGAGTCAGCGTGGCGCGCAGTCCAGGGGTACTTGAGGAAGGTGCCCAGCGTTGCGTGGGTCAGGCGCGTACCGCCATCAAACTGGTGATATTCCAGCTGCGTCAGCACGCGAAAACCCTGGGCGTTGCCTTCGAAACTCAAGAAATCATTGCGCTCAACGTCACTCATGTCGTCCAGCCAGCCACGTTTGGCTGCCTGTTCAAACCAGTTGCGAATGGCATCCTCTCCGGAGTGACCGAAGGGCGGGTTACCAATGTCATGGGCCAGGCAGGCCGATTGCACCACCATGCCCAGGTCGGCCGGATCGCACCATTCAGGCAAGGCGCTACGGATTGTTTCACCCACGCGCATGCCCAGTGAACGACCGACACAGCTGACTTCGAGTGAGTGGGTGAGGCGGGTATGGATATGATCGTTACTGTTGACCGGGTGGACTTGAGTCTTGCGTCCCAGGCGACGAAATGCCCCAGAAAAGATAATCCGGTCGTGATCTTTGTGGAAAGGGCTGCGCCCGAGCTCTTCGGGGCTGTGATGAGGTTTTCCCAAGCGTTCGCGATTAAGCAGGGTTTGCCAATCCAAGGCGCAGTGCTCCGTTAATGACTAATGGCGCAGCTTCTCGCTTCAGGCCGGATGCTGCAAGAGGGGCAAGCCCCGTCCTGCAGAATGAAGGAGGGTGGTTGCGCCGCTCAAGGCTTGCGCGATGCCTGGATAACCATCTTGATCAGCGGTATCAAACCTGTGGTCAGGCCTATCCAGCGGGAAGCACCTTCGGCGTTTTTACTTTTGGCGCCTCTGCCTGTCAGAAAACCAAGCAAGGTCACAATCCCGACTCCCCACAGGGGAGCGTGCTTGATTCCAAGGGTTTCCTGCCAGTTGCTGGTCATCCCGCGCATTTTTTGCAAGGGCTGCAGCAACTGTTGGGATTCATGACGAATCTCCTGGCGATGCATTTCCATGCGCAAGCGAATCAGTGTTTTACGCAATTCCTGGCGTGAGGCGTTTTTTGGCAGTTCAGGCAGGCTCATGGCAGCAAACGCTCGCGGTCTTTGGCCAGCTCTTCAAGCGTGGCGTTGAAAGGAGATGATTCATCGAACACCGCGGCTTTGAGGCGCAGCCCGCAAAAAACAGCGGCCAGCGTATAAAACAGACAAAGCCCGATGATGCCCGGGATGCGGTAACTGTCCCATAGCAAAATCATGACCAGCGCCGACAGCCCGATCAACAGCAGAAGCCCGAACACGAGTGCCAGGCCGGCAAACAACAACAGGCTGACCGTGCGCGCCTTCTGCTCTTGCAGCTCAATGCCCAGCAGCTCGACATGACTGTGCAACAGACCCAGAAACGCGGCACCCAGGCGCCGCGGTGAGGAACGGGGGGTACCTGATTCGTCTGTCATATCAGCGCCGCGTTGCCAGCAGACCAATCAAAAAGCCTACGCCTGCCGCGATACCAACGGACTGCCAAGGGTTGCTCTGAACGTAATCTTCAGTGGCGATCACGGCGGCTTCGCCACGGTCTTTCAACGATTCCTTGGTTTCTTCCAGTGTTTCACGGGCTTTGTACAGGCTGTCCTTGATCTGGGCGCGCAGCTCTTCAGCTTGATCCCCGGCCAGGGAAGCGGTGTGCTCCAGCAGCCGTTCGGCGTCAAGCACCAGAGCCTGGAAATCGGCCATCAGTATTTCTTGAGCATTCTTTGCTGTTTTGCGGGCCATGATTAACTCCGTTAGTGGCTTGTTGATCGTTCGAGTGTAGGTCTTCGGCGAAGGTTCACTCGCTTCTGCGCCTTCGCATGAGCGTTGGCAAGGCGCAGGCAAGAGATGTTTGTGTTGAACAGGGACCAACCTTAGCTTAAATCAATCGTTTTCGCGGGGGGTGGATGCATCACGGGAGTCTGTATTTTCAAAACAGCCTTCAAGCAAGTGATACCGATCATGACGCACTTGATCCACTCGGCGTTGCACGGTTTTTTCAGGCAGCCCAAGCATGATCAGTGCGTGGGAGGCGAGCATAAGGCTGGACTCCAGCAATTCGGGAACCACTTCAGTCGCACCGGCAGCCTTGAGGTCAGCCAGTTGGCTGTCGTCGCGGGTTCTGACCAGGATGGGGACTTCGAGTGTGATCAGCCGGGCCTCCTTGAGCACGCACATGGCGACCTCGGTGTTGTCGACGGCAATCACCAGCAGTCGCGCCCGATCCACGCCGACGGCACGGAGTAAATCCCCGCGACGGGCGTCGCCGTAGTGCACGCTGTTGTCCGCTTTTGTAGCCTCCTGAATGCGGTCAGGGTCGTAGTCCAGTGCGACAAAGTCCTTGTTTTCACGGCGCAAGAACCGCCCGATGGACTGGCCTACGCGGCCATAGCCACACATCACCACGTGCCCGTGCAGTTCGGCACTTTGAGTGGCTATTTCTTCCAGTTCGGCCTCCTCATAGGACTGGCGGTGCAAGCTGGCAGCAATTTTCGGTGCAGCCCTTAACAGCAGAGGCGTCAGCAGCATTGAACAGAAAGTGGCTGCCAGCAGGTAGCCTGCGATCTCTGGGGGAATGAGCGAGTTGAGCTGCATTTGGGCCATGAGTGCGAAGCAGAACTCGCCGCCCTGGGCCAGTGCCAGGCCACTGCGCCAGGCCGTCTCACCGTCACTGCCGCGCAGCTTGACCAGCAGTGCAACCACGCAGCCCTTGATCAGCATCAGGGCCAGTGTCAGGCCCAGAATCAGGAAGCCATCGTGAACGAACAGTTGCAGGTCAATCAGCATGCCGATACTGACGAAAAACAGGCCCAGCAAGATGTCGCGGAAGGGCCGGATATCGGCTTCAATCTGATGCCGGTAGTGGCTTTCGCCCAGCAACATGCCGGCAAGAAAGGCACCCAGGGCGGGTGACAGGCCGAGCAGGTGAGTGAGCCAGGCGGTGAGCAGCACGATCACCAGCGCCAACAATACAAACAGCTCGGCTGAGCGTGATGCGGCTACTTCGTGGAACAGGCGCGGCAGCAGAAAGCGGCTGGCAAACACAAGCCCGAAAAACAGAATCACTGTCTTGCCCAAGGTTATCGGCAAGGCCCAGTACCAGGCCTGATCGCTGCTGCCAGCGAATACCGGCACCAGGGTCAGCAGCAGCACCGCGACCACGTCCTGAAAAAGCAGTACGCCGATGGCGTTCTGGCCGTGACGACTGAAGATTTCTCCCAGGCTGGTGAGCTCTTTGCTCACGATCGCCGTGGACGACAAGGCGAGCCCGGCGCCCAGTAAAAATGCACTGTTGAGACTCATGCCAAACGCATACAGCAGGCCGCCCAGCGCAACGGCTGAGCACAGCACTTGCAGGCTGCCAAGACCAAACACTACCCGGCGTAGCTTGAGCATCTTGGGCAGTGAGAACTCCAGCCCCAGGGAGAACAGCAGGAATACCACCCCAAGCTCTGCCAGGTCTGGCAGATCCGGGCTGTCATTGATCCAGTCCAGTGCGGTGGGGCCGACGAACAGGCCAACACACAAATAACCCAGCACCGGTGGCAGTTTCAGGCGCCGGAACAGTGCAATGACTACCAGTGACGAGGCAAGGATGATGAGCAAATTGGCAAACACGAAAGTCTTCCCTGTCAGATCGAGTAAAAAAGCCGCGAGCATCCGGTAATTGAGAAGGGATGGCGCTGATGTGGGTCAAGCGTAGTCGCAAGGATTGCAACAGAGCGATTGTATTGCCAGGCCAGCCAAGTGACTGGTGGTGCCGGCTGCAGGTCGACGTCTTCGGGCAAGGCTCTTAAGATGAGCACTTTATTCCTCAGGTCGTTATTTATGCCTCCCGAATGTCAATTGTTCGGCACCCTGGGCTGTCATCTGTGTGAGCTGGCCGAAGCGATTCTAATGCCTTTGGTTGAACATGGGCTGATGGTCGAGCTGGTCGATATCGCCGACAGCGATGCGTTGTTTGAAACCTACGGTCTTCTGATCCCCGTATTGCGCCGGGTCGATACTGGCCAAGAGCTGGGCTGGCCGTTTGATACCGAGCAGGTGGTGAGCTTTCTCGGATAAATCCTGATGGGGTTCACCGGGTCTTTGCGCGATAATCGCCAGCTGCATTTATCGCCTGAGTGTTTCTATGTCGCCCCAGCCTTTCAACGCCGCCGAGCATCAAGCCAGCACTTTGTACCTGCCGCCGGGTAGTTGGCTCACGGTGCTCGACTGCCTGTGTGAGCACTTTCGAGCCATCAGCCGCGATCAGTGGCTCGACCGGATTGCCCGTGGCCGGGTACTGGATGCCAATGGAGCGCCGATCAGTCCGCAACTGGCCTACAAGGAAGGGCTGCGCATTCACTACTTTCGCGAAGTGCCTAACGAAACGCCGATCCCCGTGCAGGAAACCATCCTGTATGCCGATGAGCATCTGGTTGTCGCGGATAAACCGCACTTTCTACCGGTGACCCCTGCGGGCGAATATGTTGAGCAAACGCTGTTGCGACGCTTGATTCGAACCCTGGATAACCCTCATCTGGTCCCCCTGCACCGGATAGACCGGCACACGGCAGGCCTGGTGCTGTTTTCGGCCAACCCTGAGACTCGCTCGGCGTATCAGTCGTTGTTTCCCACGCGTAAAATCGAAAAGCGTTACGAGGCAATTGCTCGGGCCTTGCCTGATCTGGAGCTACCGCGCGTGCACAAAAGCCGCTTGGTGGAAGGCGAACCCTTTTTCCGCATGCAAGAAGGGCAGGGCGTCAGCAACACTGAAACCTTGGTCGATATCTGTGAGAAAAAGGGTGATTTGTGGCGCTACGCGCTGTATCCCGTGACAGGAAAGAAGCATCAGTTGCGGGTGCACATGGCGGCCCTGGGGGCAGGGATCTGCAATGATCCGTTTTACCCTGACGTGATCAAGGACGCCGTCGATGACTATGCCAATCCGCTAAAACTGTTGGCCCAGAGCTTGCGCTTTGCAGACCCGCTGACGGGTGAGGCGCGTTTTTTCGAGAGCCGGATCACGCTGGACTGGTAATAACAGAATCTGCACAAGGGGAATGCGGTTCACGAAAGGTGGGGAGCGAGCCTGCTCGCTCCCCCAAAGCCGGATTACAGCTCTTTAACGGTGCGAATCTGGTCTTTGTTGATGCGGGTTTTTTTGCCGTCCAATTGCTCGAACTGATAGAAACCCGAGGCATCATCGTACTTTGGCGCATCGACTGTCTGGATTTCACGGCCGTCGTTAAGTGTGATCACTGAAGGCGAAGAGCAGCCAGCAAGGGCAGCCAGGCCAGCAGCAAGCATCAGGGCGGCGAGAGTCCGGTGAGTCATGGTGTATCTCCAACAAGTGAATGTGCTGTTATGGATTACTGTCCCTGAGACGTATACATCGTCTGCAAGTTCCATTACTAGTGTCTGGCAGACGCCTGCGCGGTTTATTCCAGTAAATCCGGGGTGTTGAAATTGATCAGTCGGGGATCATTTTCGGCGCATTGCCAGGCCTGTGCATTGAGCTGAAGCATTATTTTTCGCGGACTGCGCTCACCCGCCTGCCAGGCGGCTTCGAAGGCAGGCGCCAGTGCAGTCGGGATTACACACAGCAGCGGCTCCCACTGTTCGCCGTGGCGCACCATCGCCGGTTGCTCAGGGTGCTGGCGGGCTGCGTCAAGCAGGGCAACGAGCAAATCGCTGTCAATGTTTGGTACGTCACAGGGCAGCACCAGCATGTGCGTGTTCCGGGCCGCGGCCAGTCCCGCGCGTATCCCTGCCAGAGGTCCGTCAAAGTCATCATTGCCATCACTGACCAGTTGATCGGCGTAGGGTGCGTATAGCTCGTGGTTGCGATTGCACGAAATGATCAGGTCATCGCTCAGCGGTCTTGCGAGGCGCTGCGCGAACTCGATCAGCGGCTGGCCCCGCCACGTCACCAGCCCTTTGTCCTGGCCGCCCATGCGCTGGCCGCGCCCCCCCGCCAGCAGCAAAATGGAGCATTGAAACAGGCTCATCCGGTACTCCGCACAACCAGCGAAAAGAAGGGCTGTGATATAACACCGGGCTGTTTATCCTACAACTGGACCTCGTCTATGAAAGCCAAGGTTGATGCACCTTTCGTACCTTTGAACATCGCTGTTCTGACGGTTAGTGACACCCGAACCCTCGAAACCGATACCTCTGGCCAAGTCTTTGTCGATCGCCTGAGCGATGCCGGGCACACCCTGGCGGCGCGGGTATTGCTCAAGGATGACCTGTATAAAATTCGCGCCCAGGTCGCCACCTGGATTGCCGAAGATGAGGTGCAAGTGGTGCTGATTACCGGCGGCACCGGGTTTACCGCCCGCGACAGCACGCCAGAAGCCGTGAGCTGCTTGCTGGATAAACAGGTTGATGGCTTTGGCGAGTTGTTCCGTCAAATCTCGGTGGCCGATATCGGCACTTCGACCGTGCAATCCAGGGCCCTGGCCGGTCTGGCCAACGGCACGCTGGTGTGCTGCCTGCCGGGTTCGACCAATGCGGTACGCACCGGTTGGGACGGGATTTTGGCCGAGCAACTGGATTCCCGTCATCGCCCGTGCAACTTCGTCGCCCATTTGAAGCAGGCGCCGGCCTGTGACACCCGTGGGTAAGCCGGGTCGTACGGGCGAGCTGATGCCTGTCGAAGTGGCGTTGGCGCGCCTGCTGGCGCTGGCAGAAGCTGCGCCGATCCGCGACACCGAGTCGGTTCTTCTGGCTGCGAGCGAAGGCCGGGTGCTGGCCCATGACCTGATCTCAAGCCTTGACCTGCCGCCGTGGCCCAACAGCGCCATGGACGGGTATGCCCTGAATGTGGCGGATTGGTCGGGCGAGCCGCTAACGGTCAGCCAGCGTATTTTTGCCGGTGCGGCCCCCGAACCACTGGCTCCTGGGACCTGTGCACGGATCTTTACCGGCGCACCGATGCCAGCGGGTGCGGACTGCGTCGAGATGCAGGAAAACGCCCAGGTCCAGGCCGACGGTCGAGTGGTTTTTACCCATGCCTTGCGTACAGGTCAGAACATTCGTCCTCAGGGGCAGGAAACCACCGTTGGTGAGGTCGTCCTGCCTGCAGGCACGCGCTTGGGGCCGATTGAACAGGGCCTGGCAGCGTCCTTGGGGTGCGCAGCACTGGACGTGATTCGTCGGGTCAAAGTCGCGGTGTTGTCCACGGGCGATGAGTTGATCGAGCCGGGCCAGCCGTTGGGGCCGGGGCAAATCTACAACAGCAACCGCGTGTTGCTGTGCAGCTGGCTCACGCGACTGGGCTGCGAAGTGGTCGATGGGGGTATTTTGCCTGATGACTTGCCTGCAACCCGTCAGCGCCTGGGTGAGTTGGGGGCGGTCGACCTGATTCTTTCCACGGGCGGAGTGTCGGTGGGCGAGGCGGACTTTTTGGGTATTGCGCTTCGCGAAGAGGGCGAGCTGGCCTTGTGGAAGCTGGCAATCAAACCGGGAAAACCCCTGACCTGCGGACATTTTCGCGGTGTGCCGGTGATCGGCTTGCCGGGCAATCCTGCGTCGACTCTGGTGACGTTCGCGCTGCTGGCACGGCCGTACCTGTTGCGCCTTCAGGGCGTGCAAGCCGTCGAACCACTGAAATTCCAGGTGCCTGCCGGGTTCGTCTGGCCCAAGCCGGGCAATCGCCGCGAATACTTGCGCGCACGGTTGGAGCAGGGGCGTGCGGTGATCTACAAAAACCAGAGTTCGGGGGTTTTGCGCAGCGCAGCATGGGCCGAGGGCCTGGTGGAAGTCCTTGAGGAACGTACTTTGGTTGAAGGCGACTGGGTGGGGTTTATCCCGTTGAGTGAAGTGCTGGGGTAAGCCTGGCGTGCTGTAGCCGCTGACGAAGGCCCTTCGATCCTTATCGCAGCCTGCGCCAGCGGCTACACAATCGAGTCATTCAGCGAGGGGCGCTCGGCCATAAATATCAGTCAGGCGCACGATATCGTCTTCGCCCACATACGCGCCGCTTTGCACTTCGATCATCACCAGATCATGTTCTCCTGCGTTGCTCAGTCGATGAGGGCTGCCGGGGTTGATCAGGGTGGACTCGTTGATGCCGAGGACGAAATCAAGGTCGCCATTAGTCACCTGCGCCGTGCCGCTGACCACGATCCAGTGTTCGCTGCGTTGTTGATGGACTTGCAATGACAGTGCGGCCTGAGGCTTGACCACGATGCGCTTGATCTTGAACCCCGGCCCTTCCTCCAGCACGGTGTAAGTGCCCCATGGGCGGGTCACTGTGCGGTGCAGACGATAAGCATCGTGGCCCTGAAGCTTGAGCGCCTGGGCGATATGCCTGACGTCCTGGCTGCGCCTGGCATCGGCGACGAGCAGGGCATCCGGCGTGTCGATAATGATCAGGTCATTGAGACCGACCCCGCCCACCAGGCGCTTGGGCGAATCGATGTAGCAGTTGTGTACATCGTGCAGCACGTTTTCGCCATTGCACTGGTTGCCATTGGCATCTGCCGGGCTCAATTCACGTACCGCCTCCCATGAGCCGATATCGCTCCAGCCCAACTGGCAGGGCACTACGGCGACTTTTTGCGAGTGCTCCATCAGTGCGTAGTCGATGGATATATCGGGCACCAGGGCAAAGCTCTGGCTATCCAGTTCCAGATGGCGCTGCTGTTTACCCTGGAACACCTGGCTGTGCTCGAGGCAGTTGATCACTGCAGCCAGAACATGGGGGGCGTGAGTCTTGAATTCGCGCAGCACACTGTCGACACGCAAGCAAAACATGCCGCTGTTCCATAGATGCAGCCCGCCCTCGAGGTAGTCCTGGGCCGCCTGTGCTTCAGGCTTTTCAACAAACCGCTCGACTTTGTAGCCGTCGCTGCCCAGCTTCTGGCCTTTTTCGATATAGCCAAAGCCGGTTTCAGCCCGGGTTGGCAAAATGCCAAAGGTCACCAGCCAGCCCTGGTCGGCCAGTTGCCGGGCGCGGTCTACCGCCTGGCTGAAGGCGGCAATATCGGTAATCAGGTGGTCGGCGGGCAGCACCAGCAGTTGGGCGTCTTCGCCGTAACGCCGGGCAACGTGCAGCGCGGCAGCGGCGATGGCCGGGGCGGTGTTGCGGCCAAAGGGCTCGAGGATAAAGTCCAGCTCCAGGCCTGCGTTGTTCAGTGGACGATAATCGTCGAGGGTGCGGAAAAACACGTCCCGGTTGGTGACGGTCAGCAACTGGTTCACGTCGCGCAGTCCGATTGCGCGATTGAAGGTCTTCTGCAGCAAGCTCTCGCCATCCGGCAAGCACATGAAGGGCTTTGGCATGGCCTCTCGTGACACCGGCCACAGCCGGGTGCCAGCGCCACCGGCGATGATGCAGGGAACGAGTGTGCTCATTCAAAACGCCTCTAGAATCATTGGATTGCTGTCAGAGGGTGAAGTCTGACGGGTTATGCGGCTTTGATCGACCCGTGGAGGTTAAATCGCGGGTACATGAGTCGTTCTTGCAAGGCTGTTGTCCAAGCTATCGGACCGAATTTGTCGAGGGATGGAACATGAGTGCAGGTAAGGCGTTTTTGATTCTGCATGGCAAGCAAGCGCTCAATGAAGAGGTGCGGGCGGCCGTTGAGCAGCAGCGTGCGGCCGGGTGGGAATTGGCGGTACGCCTGACATGGGAAGCCGGGGACGCCCAGCGTTTGGTGCACGAGGCGCTGGATGCGGGTTATACCCATCTGATTGCGGGCGGTGGCGATGGCACATTGCGTGATATTTGTGAGGCCATGGCGCTGGCCGATACCGAGGCCAGTCTGGTGCCGTTGCCTTTAGGCACGGCCAATGATTTTGCGCGGGCGGCGGGCGTGTCGCTTGAGCCGAGCGAAGCCCTGGCCTTGCTCAATGTGCCAGCCCGGGCCGTTGATCTGGGCGAAGTGGGTGGTCAATTGTTTTTGAACATGGCCACGGGGGGCTTTGGCAGTCAGGTGACGGCCAACACCTCGGAGGATCTGAAAAAGGTACTGGGCGGCGCGGCCTATCTGTTTACCGGGCTGACGCGCTTCAGTGAGCTGCATGCCGCCTACGCCGAGTTGCAGGGGCCGGACTTTCACTGGAAAGGCGAGCTGCTGGCGCTTGGGATTGGCAACGGTCGCCAGGCGGGAGGCGGGCAAATGCTGTGCCCTGATGCCCTGGCCGATGATGGCATGCTGGATATCAGTATTTTGCCTGCCCCCCAGGAAATCGTAGGCACCCTGAAAAGCCTGATGGCTGAGGGTTGGGGGCTGGATAACCTGTTTGTCCGGGCGCGTTTGCCCTGGGTTGAAATCAAGGCTGCCGAAGGCCTCTCGATGAATCTCGATGGCGAGCCGCTGGAAGGTGATGCCATGCGCTTTACCGTGCGCAATGGTGCATTGAAGGTTCACTTGCCCGAGGGCTCGCCTTTGCTGGGCAGTGAGTGACTGCGGGTTAGTTGATGGCTATCCAATATCAAGTTTCCGGGAGTCCGGCCGATAACGTCAGTCATCAAGTCCCCACGCTCAGGAGTCACTCATGGCCGGCATTCTCGATACGGTAGACCAGCGCACTCAGTTGGTGGGTGCAAACCGGCTGGAGCTTCTTATGTTTCGTCTGGCCGGTCGGCAGTTGTTCGCGATCAACGTGTTCAAGGTGCAAGAAGTCCTGCAGCTACCCAAACTGACGCTCATGCCACATCGCCATCCCCATGTGTGTGGCGTGGTCAACCTGCGGGGCAAGACCCTTCCGGTGATCGACCTTTCCCGGGCGATTGGCATGCGTGCCCTGGTGCCCGGCCCGGACAGCACCATTATCGTGACCGAGTACAACCGCTCGGTGCAGGCGTTTTTGGTGGGCGGGGTTGATCGCATCGTCAACATGAACTGGGAGGCCATTCTGCCGCCGCCCGCCAGTGCCGGGCGCAGCCATTATCTGACCGCCATCAGCAAGGTCGAGGAACAACTGGTCGAGATCATCGACGTGGAAAAGGTCCTGGCCGAAATTGTGCCTTACAACGCCAAAGTCTCACGGGAGAAGCTGGCCGATCCCGTCTTCGAACAGGTACGCGGACGAGAAGTGCTGCTGGTCGACGATTCCAGTGTCGCCTTGGCCCAGCTGCGCGAAACGCTTTCGCAGTTGGGGATCAAGATGCACATCGCCAGCGATGGCCTCAAGGCCCTGAACATGCTCAAGGGCTGGGCCGACACCGGCCAGGTCATGACTGACAAGTTGCTGATGATTTTCACCGATGCCGAAATGCCGGAAATGGACGGTTACCGTCTGACCACCGAGATCCGAAACGACCCGCGTTTGCGAGATTTGTATGTGGTGCTGCACACCTCTCTGTCAGGCAGCTTCAATGAGTCGATGGTGAAAAAGGTGGGTTGCGACAACTTCCTGTCCAAATTTCAGCCGGACAAACTGGTGGATGTTGTCCGCCAGCGCTTGATACTGGATCAAGTCCCTGCGTGAAACCTTGTGTCTTTTCATGGGTGATCTGCTCGTATACTGTGGCTTTTTTTACCTTGCAGGGAGCATGAGCCATGCTGCGTCTAAGCGCGCTTTATCGTTTTCCACTTAAGTCCGGCAAGGGCGAAAGCCTGCCTCAGGCCCGGCTGGACAAGCTGGGGCTGGTCGGTGATCGGCGCTGGATGCTGGTGGATCAAGCCAGCGGGCGTTTTCTTACCCAGCGCGCCGACCCCAAAATGAGCCAGCTTTCGGCACTCTGGAACGCTTCGGGTGGCTTGACCCTGAACGCGCGGGGCTTTGAAGCACTGGACGTGGCGGTGCCGGATGTCGACACCGACCTGCGTGGCGTCACCATCTGGCGTGACACCTTGCGGGTGCCGGATGCGGGTGATGCCGCCGCCGATTGGTTAAGCCGCTTTATCGAAAAGCCAGTGCGCCTGGTGCATGTACCACTGGAGCGTGCACGTACCACTGAGGCCGGCTATGGCCGTGATGATGACAAGGTCGCGTTTGCCGATGGCTACCCGCTCTTGCTGATTGGTCAGGCATCGCTGGATGACATTTCACACAAGGTGGGACGCCCTCTGGATATGCTGCGTTTTCGGCCCAATCTGGTGATCGAAGGCAGCGAAGCCTTTGCCGAAGACGGCTGGAAGCGCATTCGCATTGGTGATGTCGAGTTTCGCCTGGTCAAGTCCTGCTCGCGCTGCATCCTGACCACCATCGACCCGCACACCGGTGTGCGTGATGAGCAGCGTGAACCGTTGGCGACCCTGATGACTTATCGCAAGCAGGAAGACGGCATCATGTTCGGTCAGAACCTGGTGAATGATGGCAGTGGCGTGCTGGAAGTCGGGATGCCGGTGACGGTGCTGGAATAACGCCGCACCACGCCAACGCAGCCTCGCTTCGCTCCTCAGCGGCTACACGGATCAGCATTACTGATCATCAAAATACCGCTCATGCCAGTCCACTACCGGCTGTGGCGCATTGAGCTTCTGCCCGTAGATCACCGAATAAGACAGCACGTTCTGCACATACTGGCGGGTTTCGTCGAAAGGGATGCTTTCGATCCAGACGTCGAAGCCCAGATGATTGGCGCCCTTGAGCCACTGACGAACTCGGCCGGGCCCTGCGTTATACGCCGCCGAAGCCAGCACCCGGTTGCCGTTGAACTGGCCATGCACCTGGCTCAGGTAAGCGGCACCCAACTGGATGTTTTTGTCCGGATTGAGCACTTGCTGCGGTGATGCCAGTGGAATATTGAATTTTCGCGCTGTCTCTTTGGCGGTGGCTGGCATCAATTGCATCAGGCCGCTGGCGCCCACGCCAGAGCGGGCGTCATCCATAAAGGCACTTTCCTGACGGGTAATGGCGAACACCCAGCTGGAATGCAGGCCGCGAAGCTTGGCTTCACGCACCAGGGTGTCGCGGTGGGCCATCGGGAATCGAATATCCAGATCATCCCAGTACTGGGCCTGGCTGATGGTTCGAATGGCCGGAAAATACCACTTCAGGTCGTAGGCAAGCCTGGCCTGGGCGACCATTTCATCGCGGCTGAACAGGCGGCTGACGTAGTACCACTCGCGGCGGCCATCGACGATCTGCCCGCGGTCATGGAACTCCAGTGCCCGTTGCACACCCGGCGTGTTGCGCACTTTTTTGATCAGTTGCGGGCTGAGCATCAACGGTCTGTTGTTGAGCTGATAAGGCGTCTGCGCCCGATCGGCGGCCAGGAATCCGTAGAAATCACGCTCGTTGGCGACTTTTTTGAACAGCACTTGCGCCTGCGGGTTTTTAGGTTCGGCCAGCTCAAGGCTGCGGGCCTGCCAGTAGCGCCAGCGACTGGTGGTTGCCAGGTCCTGGGGCAGTTTGCGGGTCAGCTGGTAGGCGTCTTCCCAGCGGCCCAGGCGCAGCAGCAGGCGCAGGCGCCATTCGGTAACAGTGTTGTCCCGCAGTTCCGGGTCATATTTGGTCATGATGTCCAGGCCGCGACTGTCGTAGCGGCGGGCGAATGTCAGACCGATTTCCCGTGCAATGGCGACTTTCTCGTCGCGCGAGAAATGCATATTGGTTGCGTAGGTGTCGAGCAATGACGCGGCTTTTTCCGGGTCCTGGCGGGCCAGGCGGCGCAGGCCCAGGCCTACGGCGTCAGACATGGCCTCACTGGCCGGAGCAAAGCGTGAAGGCTGGCTCAGCATGTCGGGCTTTTGCGCCACGTCGATCATCAGCCTGGCTTGTGGCCCCAGCGTATTGAGGCCGTTGGCCAGTTGGGTGGCCAGGGCGTAATTGCGCGCTTCGGCGGCAAGCTTGACCCGCTGCCAGCGTTTTTGCTCGGTCAACTGGCCATCGGCGGCCCATTGGCTGAACAGTGCATCGCATGCGGCTGGCTGCGCTTTACCGACCAGCCACAGTTTTTCGGCGTTGGCATAGCCTTCGGCCTTGCGGTTGTGCTGCAGCTCATATTGACCGTTGAGGCAGTCCAGTTCGGTGAAGTTGAGTTTTGGGTCGTAGTACTTGGCGAAGGTTGCCCAGTCGCCACGGTCTGCGAGCCAGCGCAACCAGCGCAGTTTCATCCAGTTGGCTTGAGGCAGGTCGCCGTGCTCGGCCAAAAACTGCTCAATTTCCGTGTTGTTGGCTGACTTCAGGCGGGCGGTCAGTTCGTCATAGGCAAGATAAGGCGTCAGCGGGTAGCTGTGCAGGGCCGCGGCACTTTGAAAGTAAGGGCCGGAGTCACCCTTGGCCAAGGCACGCTTGGCCTGGTCGTAAAGTTGGCGTTGTTGAGTCAGGTCTGCGCCATGGGCGGCTTGCACGGCACAGCTGGTGAGAAGCAGGCAGGATAAAAAATTGAAGAGACGACTGCGCATGAGGCTTCCGTACTGATAAAAACGCGACGAGCGCAGGTCTGGCCTGCACTGATTATTTCCTAGCTTAGCCTTTTGCCAGCAGCACGTGAAAGCCTTGCCGGTTAACCGGTGCAACTTGGCACTAAATGAAGGGGAGCGGGGGCCGTACAAGAAATACCCGGCCGCCCAAGGGGTTAAATCAGGTAGAATGCGCGCCCAGTTTTTGGAGAAGCTCATGACCCTGCTCAAATTCAGCGATGTGTCCCTTGCTTTCGGCTCTATGCCGTTGTTGGACAAGGTGTCCTGGCAGATCGCCCGTGGAGAGCGGGTGTGCATCATCGGCCGCAACGGTACCGGCAAGTCCAGCATGATGAAGCTGGTCAAAGGTGATCAAAAACCCGATGACGGCTCTGTTTGGCGCGCGCCCGGCCTCAAGATTGGCGAATTGCCGCAAGAGTTGCCGGTAGCCGACGAGCGGACCGTGTTCGACGTTGTGGCCGAAGGCCTGGACGGTGTTGGCGAGTTGCTGGCCCAGTACCATCACCTGAGCCAGAACATCGTGACCGATGCTGACCTGGACAAGCTGATGCATGTTCAGCAAGACCTCGAAGCCCGTGATGGCTGGCGCTTGCAGCAATTGGTAGACAGCACCCTGAGCCGTCTGCAGTTGCCTGCCGACAAAACCCTCGCCGAATTGTCCGGTGGCTGGCGTCGCCGCGTCCTGCTAGCGCAAGCACTGGTTTCCGAACCGGACTTGCTGCTGCTCGACGAACCGACCAACCACCTGGATATCGGCGCAATCGCGTGGCTGGAAGAGGCCTTGAAGGACTTCCAGGGCGCGGTTCTGTTTATTACCCACGACCGTTCATTCCTGCAAAATCTGGCCACCCGGATTCTGGAACTGGACCGTGGCGGCCTGATCGACTGGAACGGCGACTACGCCAGCTTCCTGGTCCACAAGGAAGCCACCCTGGCTGCTGAAGAGACAGCTAACGCGCTGTTCGACAAGCGTCTGGCCCAGGAAGAAGTGTGGATCCGTCAAGGTATCAAGGCCCGTCGCACCCGTAACGAAGGCCGTGTACGCGCCCTGAAGGAGTTGCGCGTAGAGCGCAGCGAGCGTCGCGAGCGTACCGGCAAGGCCAACATCCAGCTGGATACGGCAGACAAGTCCGGCAAGCAAGTGATGGTGCTGGAAAACGTCAGCTTTGCTCACCCGGGTGGCCCGTTCCTGCTCAAGGACTTCTCGATGGTGCTCCAGCGTGGCGACCGTATCGGTCTGCTGGGTGCCAACGGTACAGGTAAAACCACGCTGCTGAAGCTGATGCTGGGCGGCCTGGTGCCGACCGAAGGCACGGTTGAGGAAGGTACACGCATCGACGTGGCTTACTTCGATCAGTTGCGTCATCAGCTGGATCTGGAAAAAACCGTGATCGATAACGTGGCTGAAGGCCGCGACTTTATCGATATCGACGGTCAGAGCCGCCATGTACTCAGCTACCTGGGTGACTTCCTGTTCAGCCCTCAGCGTGCCCGCACGCCGGTCAAGGCGCTGTCGGGTGGTGAGCGTGCGCGTCTGTTGCTGGCCAAGCTGTTCAGCAAGCCAGCCAACCTGCTGGTGCTCGATGAGCCTACCAACGACCTGGACGTTGAAACCCTGGAGCTGCTCGAAGAGGTCTTGCTGACCTTCAAGGGCACCGTGCTGATGGTCAGTCACGACCGGGCATTCCTCGACAACGTGGTCACCAGTACCCTGGTTTTCCAGGGCGAAGGCAAGGTTCGCGAGTACGTGGGCGGTTATCAGGACTGGCTGCGCCAGGGCGGTTCGCCGCGTCTGCTGGGCGTGACCGAGAGCAAGTCCGGCAAGGCCGACCTGAACTCGGCCGTGGTCGAGGCTGCGCCGGCTCCTGTGGCCGCACAACCTGCTCCTGCTGCGAAAAAGAAGCTGAGCTACAAGTTGCAGCGTGAGCTGGAATCGTTGCCGGCGGATATCGACGCGAAAGAACAGGCAATTGCTGCGGTTGAAGCAGAGATGGCTGATGCGGGTTTCTATCAGTTGCCTGCTGCCAAAACTGCAGAAGTCATTGCCAAGCTTGAAACGTTGCAAGCCGAGCTTGAGCAACTGGTTGAGCGCTGGGCTGAGCTGGATGCCTGATTGACTGCGTGCTGAACTGAAAAAGCCCGGCCCTTTAACAAGGTGCCGGGCTTTTTTGTTGTTACATGCAGATAAACTTAGTCAGGTTTTTTCAGGCTGACTGCCAGTACGTCGCACGGAGCGCCATGCAGTACGTCGTTGGCGGTGGAGCCCAGCAACAGGGCGAGGCCGTGACGGCCGTGGCTGCCGACCACGATCAGGTCGCATTTTTGTGCTTTGGCCAAGGCATGGATTTCCTGGCGCGGCTGACCGTAGTTCAGGTGGCAGTAATCCTTGTGCAGTTGCGGGTACTTGGCGATCAGCCGCTCAAGGCGCTCCTTGGCCTGATCGAACTGTTGCTGCTGCAGTTGCGAGAGATCCATGGGCACGTCGCCGCCAAACGCCATCGCCATCGGCTCGACGATATGTATCAGTGACAGTTTGGCACCGTTAGCCTTGGCGCTTTCGCTGGCGCGATTGATCACGGGGTCACATTCGTCGGTCAGGTCGACAGCGACCAAAATATGTTCGTAGGGCATGTGGGGTGCTCCTGTAGATGGCGATTAGTTATGAGTATGGCCCTTTTCCAGAGCCTTGGTTCAAGTCTGGGTCACTCGTTTATCACGTAATGAGAGTACAGATATGACGGTATGGATAGTGGTGTCAATCCTGGCGCTGGTTCTGAGTCCCCTGGCCTGGTTGCGGCCTTCCCGGGGGCAGAGTGGGCGTATGGATTTGCGCATGGAGGCACGGCGCATTGGTTTGTCCATGCAGCTGGCGCCTCAGGAATGGCCGTACTGGTTTGAGCCCCAGCCGCCCGGTTCCTGCGCGCAGTACCATCGCCCGCGCCGCAGTACTAAGCCTGATGTTTGGTGCTATTGGCAATCGGCACCTGGAAAATGGCTCAATCGCTGGCAGGAAGAATGTGAAGATGAGCGCCTGCTGGCGCAGTTCAAAAAGCTGCCGGCCAATGTTTACAAAGTTGAGGCCGATGCACAGATGATTGTGCTGGTGTGGGGTGAGAAGGGTGAGGCTCAGGTGCTCAAGGCGATTGATGAGGTGCTCAAGGCGCTGGCATGACCTTTGTGGGAGCGGGCTTGCTCGCGATGGAATCGGCGTGGTGTGGCGGACAAACCGCGTCGTCTGAATCGCGAGCAAGCCCGCTCCCACAATTTTCACCTGCAGGGCGCTTCAATGGTTTCGAGCACTCGTACCGCAGGTGTCTAAACTGACTGCCGGGTCGTTTTGTCATCGTTGTTTCGGACAATTGACAATCGATCGCTTTTCCCTGAAGGTGTCGACACCCAAATCAAACGGGCGTATGAATTGAGCGTTTGTCATGTAAGACAGCTCTCATTTTCAATCCCGATTATCGCGTTGGCGGGTGTGCCTGGCGGATTGGCAACAGCATTGACACAAAGGTCAGTGACAGCCAGACGCTAGCTTCTGACGTGTACTGTTCAGCTTCCATATCCTGGAGATCAGTTGATGATTTACGAAGGTAAAGCCATCACGGTTACGGCTCTTGAAAGTGGCATCGTCGAACTGAAGTTCGACCTCAAGGGTGAGTCCGTCAACAAATTCAACCGTCTAACCCTGAACGAGTTGCGTCAGGCTGTAGATGCGATCAAGGCAGATGCTTCGGTCAAGGGTGTCATCGTTTCCAGTGGTAAAGACGTCTTTATCGTTGGCGCCGACATCACCGAGTTCGTCGAAAACTTCAAGTTGCCGGATGCCGAGCTGATCGCTGGCAACCTCGAAGCCAACAGGATCTTCAGCGATTTTGAAGACCTCAACGTACCCACCGTCGCGGCCATCAATGGCATCGCGTTGGGTGGCGGTCTGGAAATGTGTCTGGCTGCTGACTTCCGGGTCATGGCGGACAGCGCCAAAATCGGCTTGCCAGAAGTCAAGCTGGGTATCTATCCGGGCTTTGGCGGTACCGTGCGCCTGCCACGCCTGATTGGCGTTGATAACGCGGTTGAGTGGATTGCCTCCGGCAAGGAAAACCGCGCCGAAGACGCTCTGAAAGTGAGCGCCGTAGATGCTGTGGTAACGGCTGACAAGCTGGGCGCTGCAGCGCTGGACCTGATCAAGCGCGCCATCAGTGGCGAACTGGACTACAAGGCCAAGCGTCAACCCAAGCTTGAAAAACTCAAGCTGAACGCAATCGAACAAATGATGGCTTTCGAAACCGCTAAAGGTTTTGTGGCCGGCCAGGCTGGCCCGAACTACCCGGCCCCGGTTGAAGCGATCAAGACCATCCAGAAAGCCGCGAACTTCGGTCGTGACAAGGCGCTGGAAGTGGAAGCAGCAGGTTTCGCCAAGCTTGCAAAAACCTCAGCTTCGCAATGCCTGATCGGCCTGTTCCTGAACGATCAGGAACTGAAGAAAAAAGCCAGGATCTACGACAAGATTGCCAAAGACGTGAAGCAGGCGGCCGTTCTGGGCGCAGGCATCATGGGTGGCGGTATTGCCTATCAGTCGGCCTCCAAAGGTACGCCGATCCTGATGAAAGACATCAACGAGCACGGCATCGAGCAGGGTCTGGCCGAGGCTGCCAAGCTGCTGGTAGGCCGCGTTGATAAGGGTCGCATGACACCGGCGAAAATGGCTGAAGTGCTGAACGGCATTCGTCCTACTTTGTCATACGGCGATTTCGGTAACGTCGACCTTGTGGTCGAAGCGGTAGTCGAGAACCCGAAGGTCAAGCAGGCTGTACTGGCGGAAGTGGAAAATCACGTTCGCGAAGACGCCATTCTGGCTTCCAACACCTCGACCATTTCCATCAGCCTGCTGGCCAAGGCCCTCAAGCGTCCGGAAAACTTCGTCGGCATGCACTTCTTCAACCCGGTGCACATGATGCCGCTGGTTGAAGTGATTCGTGGCGAGAAGTCCAGCGACCTGGCCGTAGCAACCACCGTTGCCTATGCCAAGAAAATGGGCAAGAACCCGATCGTGGTCAACGACTGCCCGGGCTTCCTGGTCAACCGCGTCCTGTTCCCGTACTTCGGCGGTTTCGCCAGGCTGGTCAGCGCCGGTGTCGACTTTGTGCGTATCGACAAAGTGATGGAAAAATTCGGTTGGCCAATGGGCCCGGCGTACCTGATGGACGTGGTCGGCATCGACACCGGTCACCATGGTCGCGACGTTATGGCCGAAGGCTTCCCGGACCGTATGAAAGACGACCGTCGTTCAGCGATTGACGCTCTGTACGAGGCTAAGCGCCTGGGTCAGAAGAACGGCAAGGGCTTCTACGCCTACGAAGAAGACAAGCGCGGCAAGCAGAAGAAAATCGTTGATTCGAGCGTGCTTGAGGTCCTCAAGCCTATCGTCTACGAGCAGCGCGACGTGACCGACGAAGACATCATCAACTGGATGATGATCCCGCTGTGTCTTGAAACCGTGCGTTGCCTGGAAGACGGCATCGTTGAAACCGCAGCCGAGGCTGACATGGGCCTGGTCTATGGCATTGGCTTCCCGCTGTTCCGTGGCGGCGCGCTGCGCTACATCGATTCGATCGGTGTTGCAGAGTTCGTGGCCCTGGCCGATCAGTACGCTGAACTGGGCGCGCTGTACCACCCGACTGCGAAGCTGCGTGAGATGGCCAAGAACGGCCAGAGCTTCTTCGGTTAAGCGCCCCATTAGAGTGAGAGTGAAATTATGAGCTTGAATCCTAGAGACGTGGTGATTGTAGACTTCGGTCGCACCCCGATGGGCCGCTCCAAGGGTGGCATGCACCGCAACACCCGTGCTGAAGACATGTCTGCGCACCTGATCAGTAAAGTGCTGGAGCGCAACAGCAAAGTTGACCCGGGTGAAGTCGAAGACGTGATCTGGGGCTGTGTGAACCAGACCCTGGAGCAAGGCTGGAACATTGCGCGCATGGCGTCGCTGATGACCCAGATCCCGCACACCTCGGCTGCACAGACCGTGAGCCGCCTGTGCGGCTCGTCCATGAGCGCCCTGCACACGGCTGCGCAAGCGATCATGACCGGCAACGGTGACGTTTTCGTGGTGGGCGGCGTCGAGCATATGGGTCACGTGAGCATGATGCACGGTGTCGACCCTAACCCGCACATGTCGCTGTACGCGGCAAAAGCCTCGGGCATGATGGGTTTGACCGCTGAAATGCTGGGCAAGATGCACGGCATCACCCGCGAACAGCAGGATGCATTTGCTGTGCGTTCTCACCAGCTCGCTCACAAGGCGACGGTAGAAGGCAAGTTCAAGGACGAAATCATCCCGATGCAGGGTTACGACGAAAACGGTTTCCTGAAAGTTTTCGACTACGATGAAACTATTCGTCCAGATACCACCCTGGAAAGCCTGGCGGCGTTGAAACCTGCGTTCAACCCTAAAGGCGGTACCGTGACTGCGGGCACTTCGTCGCAAATCACCGATGGTGCTTCATGCATGATCGTGATGTCTGCCCAGCGTGCAAAAGACCTGGGGCTTGAGCCGCTGGCAGTGATCCGCTCGATGGCAGTTGCGGGTGTGGATCCTGCGATCATGGGCTATGGTCCAGTACCGGCTACACAAAAAGCATTGAAGCGTGCAGGCTTGAATATGGCCGATATCGACTTCATTGAGCTCAACGAAGCTTTCGCTGCACAGGCCCTGCCAGTGCTGAAAGATTTGAAAGTGCTCGACAAGATGAATGAGAAGGTTAACCTGCACGGCGGTGCCATCGCTCTGGGTCACCCGTTTGGGTGCTCGGGTGCTCGTATCTCCGGCACTTTGCTCAATGTAATGAAGCAAAATGGCGGCACTTTCGGGTTGTCCACCATGTGCATTGGTCTTGGCCAGGGCATTGCCACCGTCTTCGAACGCGTCTAAGCGTTGCGTTGATGGAAGCCGGGGCCTTGTGCCCCGGTTTTTGTTTTTAAGCGTGTTTAATTTTTTTATTTGCAGAGGGGCCGCAACATGTCGCTACAACCTGGGCTCTATCAACACTACAAAGGTCCTCAGTATCGTGTTTTCAGTGTGGCTCGCCATTCTGAAACCGAAGAAGATGTAGTGTTCTACCAAGCCCTGTATGGCGATTACGGCTTTTGGGTGCGCCCGCTGAGCATGTTCCTGGAGTCAGTCATCGTTGAGGGCGAACACGTCCCGCGCTTTGCCTTGATTCAGGCCGAACCCAGCCTTTTTTCCCGGCCATAAGGCAAGGTCGCGCAGAACCCTGTGCTTGACCTCACCTTGTAGCCACTATATATAGCGGTGCCGCGTCAGGCGCGAACCGCCTTTCACTTCTAGAATTCAGGAATTTTCTGATCCATGGGCAAATCGCTGGTCATTGTGGAATCCCCGGCTAAGGCCAAGACCATCAACAAGTACTTGGGCAACGAGTACGTGGTGAAGTCGAGTATCGGCCATATCCGAGACCTGCCCACCAGCGGTTCGGCTAGCGCCAGCAAAGAACCGGCTGCCAAGCGTGGCAAGGCAGCGGCGGGCGAAGTGCCGGCCCTGTCGCCAAAAGAGAAGGCTCAGAAGCAGCTGATCTCGCGCATGGGCGTCGATCCCGAGCATGGCTGGAAAGCCAAGTACGAGATCCTGCCCGGCAAGGAAAAGGTCATCGAAGAGCTGCGCCGGCTTGCCAAGGATGCTGACACCATCTATCTCGCAACCGACTTGGATCGCGAGGGGGAAGCCATTGCATGGCACCTGCGCGAAGCCATCGGTGGTGATGACACCCGCTACAAGCGCGTGGTGTTCAACGAAATCACCAAGAAAGCGATTCAGGAAGCCTTCTCCAAGCCGGGCGAGCTGGATATCAACCGCGTTAACGCCCAGCAGGCCCGCCGCTTCCTCGACCGCGTCGTGGGTTACATGGTTTCGCCGCTGCTGTGGGCCAAGGTAGCCCGTGGCCTGTCGGCAGGCCGTGTGCAATCGGTGGCCGTGAAGCTGGTGGTGGAGCGTGAGCGCGAAATTCGTGCGTTCAACCCTGAAGAGTACTGGGAAATCCACGCCGACCTTGGCACTGCCAAGGGGGCGAAAGTGCGTTTTGACGTTGCCCGTGAAAAAGGCGAGGCGTTCAAACCGCTCAACGAAGCTCAGGCAATGGCGGCGCTGGAGAAGCTCAAGGCTTCGAACTACAGCATCGTCAAGCGTGAAGACAAACCGACCAGCAGCAAGCCGTCGGCGCCTTTCATTACCTCCACCCTGCAACAGGCCGCGAGCAATCGCCTGGGCTACGGGGTGAAGAAAACCATGATGATGGCCCAGCGTTTGTATGAAGCTGGCTACATCACGTATATGCGTACCGACTCCACCAACCTCTCGGCCGATGCGGTCGAGATGGCGCGTACTTATATTGAAGGTGAGTTCGGCGCGTCGTACCTGCCGCCGGCACCTAATGTGTACAGCAGCAAGGAAGGCGCACAGGAGGCTCACGAAGCGATTCGTCCTTCTGACGTAAACATGCACCCGAGCAAGCTGTCGGGCATGGAGCGCGACGCTGAGCGCCTTTACGAGCTGATCTGGCGCCAATTCGTGGCGTGCCAGATGCTGCCGGCCAAGTACCTGTCGACCACCGTCACTGTGGCGGCCGGTGATTTTGAGCTGCGTGCCAAGGGCCGCATCCTCAAATTCGACGGTTACACCCGTGTGATGCCGCAAATTGCCAAGCCGGGCGACGACGATGTGCTGCCAGACATGGCTCAGGGCGATGCCCTGAAGCTGATCGAGCTCGACCCGAGCCAGCACTTCACCAAGCCGCCTGCGCGTTACTCCGAAGCCAGCCTGGTAAAAGAGATGGAAAAACGTGGCATTGGTCGTCCTTCGACCTATGCGGCGATTATCTCGACCATTCAGGATCGTGGTTACGTGGCGTTGCACAACCGCCGCTTCTATTCCGAAAAAATGGGCGACATCGTTACCGAACGCTTGTCCGAGAGCTTCTCCGACCTGATGGACTACGGCTTCACGGCCGGTATGGAAGAGAACCTCGATGACGTGGCGCAAGGCGAGCGTGACTGGAAAAACGTACTGGACGAGTTCTACGGCGACTTCAAGAAGAAGCTCGAAGTAGCTGCTGCACCGGAAGGTGGCATGCGTGCCAACCAGCCGGTAATGACTGATATTCCTTGTAAGGAATGTGGTCGTCCAATGCAGATTCGCACGGCTTCAACCGGTGTGTTCCTGGGTTGTTCGGGCTACAGCCTGCCGCCAAAAGAGCGTTGCAAGGCCACTGTCAATCTGGTGCCGGGTGACGAAATTGCGGCCGACGACGAAGGCGAATCCGAATCCCTGGTGCTGTTGGGCAAACACCGTTGCCCGATCTGCAGCACGGCAATGGACGCCTACCTGCTGGATGAGAAGCACAAACTGCACATCTGCGGTAACAACCCGGATTGTGTCGGCTACGAAATCGAAGAAGGCAACTACCGCATCAAGGGCTATGAAGGTCCGAGCCTTGAGTGCGACAAGTGCGGCAGCGAAATGCAGCTTAAAACCGGTCGTTTCGGCAAGTTCTTCGGCTGTACCAATGCCGAGTGCAAAAACACCCGCAAACTGCTGAAAAGCGGTGAAGCGGCGCCACCGAAAATGGACCCGGTGAAAATGCCGGAGCTTAAATGCGAGAAGGTCAACGACACGTACATCCTGCGTGACGGTGCTTCGGGGTTGTTCCTGGCGGCAAGCCAGTTCCCGAAAAACCGTGAGACTCGTGCTCCGTTGGTGATCGAAATTGTGCCCCACAAGGACGAGATCGATCCCAAGTATCACTTCTTGTGCGAAGCGCCGAAGAAAGATCCGGATGGCCGTCCTGCAGTGATTCGCTACAGCCGCAAAACCAAAGAACAGTACGTGCAGACTGAAGTGGATGGCAAGCCGACTGGCTGGCGTGCGTTCTACGACGGCGGTAGCTGGAAGGTTGAAGACAAGCGTAAAGAAAAAGACGCTTGATCTGAGTTGATCGCTGAATAGAAAACCGCGCAAGGGCTGTATGCCTTGCGCGGTTTTTTTTGTTTGCCAATCCCGGGCCTGATTGCCGCTGCTTGAGTGCTTTTGTGGGCACGGGCTTGCTCGCGATGGCATCGACACGGTTTGGCTGAAGCACCGCAGCGCCTGCATCGCGGGCAAGCCCGCTCCCACAAAAGCGCAGGGAACGTAGGCCTTGCGCCAGCACGGCCTGATCCCTGAGACTGCACTACCTGCCTTTACCCATTCGATGTGGAGCGCCCGCATGGCTCACGAACTCTATACCCGTACCAATCAGAAGATCTATTTCGCTGGCCTGGCCCTTGAGGCCATGAACAAGGCGAGTGAGGGGCGGGCCATGAATGCTCAGGCGCTGGTTCAGGCAGAGCGCGAGTCGGCGGTATTTCATCTGTATGGTGCGCTGCTTGGCTTGTGTCATGAGATTGCTGGCTTTTATCGTCTGTCCCAAGCCAATGCACCTCGGGTCGAACTGCTGCTCACCCAGCAGGTGCTGGACGAGAAGGCCATCCCTGAACTGGCCGAGCTGGTTGAACTGGCACAGGCGCCGCAGACATGGCTGGCGCAACTGGTTGCGACCCACGCTGCTCTGTATCAGCCATTACAGGCGCCCAAAAAGGTCAAGGCGGATGTGTTCCAGCCCTTGATCATTGCGGTCAACCTGGAGGATGAGGCACCCCAGGAGTTGAGTCGCGAAACAATGGAGGAGTGGCGTCAGAACCTCAAAGGTCTGGCCATTCGGTTCCGTGATGGACTCAATGAGTGCTAAGGGTCGAAACCGAAACGGTACAGTCATTCATCAGTCTGTAATCGAAAGCGCTACAGATCACGGGAAATTCCCGCGGGATGGCTGATATACTCCCGCGCTTTCGTGGAGAACAAATTTATATGCCAACGTCTTTTCTAGAAATTGTCGAGTTGCCAGACGGCCGCATCGAGTTGCGCCGTGCTGAGGACGAAGGGTCTTTGGTAACGCTGAATTTTTCTGAAGATGCCAAGGCTTTTCTTCAGGGGCAGCACGTAGAGGTGGCGAAAGCCATGCTTAGCGTCGGTGTACAAATGGCGGGTCGGCTGGCCGAAGGCGAGCTCGAAAAAGACGATGGGCCACGCATTCTTCACTAAGCGACTCTGACTCGTGCTCCGCAGCCAGGCGAGTGCGTTCTGCACTGGCCCTGCGCAGGCATCAACTGTTTAACCCAAGCGAATATTCAGACTTTGCCCGTGACCGGTGCGAGCTGCGCCGATCAACTGATTGCGGGCAGCGCTGGTCAGCGGGTTGATCCAGCTCACTACCGTGTGGCTGCGACCCAGTCGCAGCGCTTCGCAGGTCAGTTGCAAGGCGCTTTTGTTGCCATTGGGTTGCAACAGCAGAATGCGCTCGCGGTTCAGTCCGGCATCGCGTAACCAGCTTTGGGTCAGGCTTGCAGGTGGCGCAATCAGTGTCAGCCAGCGGGCGTTTTGTTGCTCGCTCAGTTCGCGCAGCATGGGGGCAAGCAGGTTCAGGCAGTTTCCGGCGGCACCGCGTAGCGACAGTTCACTGAACACCTCGGGTTCGGTGCTCCAGGGGGAATCGAGCACGTCCTTGATCGCGGGCGTCATGGGTTGAGCCATGAACGCTTCAAAAAGGGTGAGTTGTGCTGGCAGCGGGGTGTGTGGGAACTGCATGAAGCCTCCTTTAGCGGCGAATTACGCCGACACTCAAGCCTTCAATGACCAGTTCCTGGTCTTTGAGGTTGACTTCAATCGGGGCGAATTCAGGGTTCTCGGCAATGAGCCAGACCTTGTTGCCTTCACGCTTGAAGCGTTTGACCGTGACTTCGTCGTCGATACGGGCCACGACAATCTGGCCGTTACGGGCTTCGCGACAGGTATGCACGGCAAGCAGATCGCCATCGAAGATGCCGACATCCTTCATGCTCATGCCTTGCACCCGTAGCAGGTAGTCGGCTCTGGGGTGAAAGAAGGTCGGGTTGATGTTGCAGGACTCTTCGACGTGCTCCAGCGCAAGAATCGGAGCACCGGCAGCTACTCGGCCAATGATGGGCAGCGTGGATTCGTCAGACTTGGCTTCGAAGCCGGGTATGCGAATACCGCGGGAGGCGCCGGGGGTCATCTCGATGGCACCCTTGCGGGCAAGCGCCTTGAGGTGTTCTTCGGCGGCGTTGGGGGATTTGAAGCCCAGCTCCTGTGCGATCTCGGCACGGGTGGGCGGGTATCCGTTGTCATCCAGGCATCGCTTGATGAAGGCCAGGATCTCAGCTTGGCGTGGCGTCAGTTTTAGCATGTTGATCGCTCTGTCTTTTTATACAGTGACTGGGATTATATACAGTGAAAGCTTCTTGGCAATCACCCATTTCCAGCGGTCCGCTGGACGGTCATTAATAAGTCGGGCGACCCGTACTTTATCAGGTGGGGCCGGACTGGCCGAGGCTGTGGTTAAATGCAGAACTGCCCGGTCCTGAAACGAATGCCTCATCTTGACTTTTTACAATCTGAAACGTATGTTTCAAACAAGTGTTTAAATGTTTGTCAGGCGGAGTAGTCATGGCCCAGTCGGAAACCGTTGAACGTATCCTTGATGCTGCCGAGCAGCTGTTCGCGGAAAAAGGGTTTGCTGAAACCTCATTGCGGCTGATTACCAGTAAAGCCGGGGTTAATCTGGCGGCGGTCAATTACCATTTCGGTTCTAAAAAGGCGCTGATCCAGGCCGTCTTTTCGCGCTTCCTGGGGCCTTTTTGCGCCAACCTCGATCGTGAGCTGGAGCGTCGCCAGGCCAAGCCTGAGAACCGCCCCAGCCTTGAAGAATTATTGGAGATGCTGGTCGAGCAGGCGCTGGTGATCCAGCCGCGCAGTGGTAACGACCTGTCGATTTTCATGCGCTTGCTCGGGTTGGCGTTCAGTCAGAGCCAGGGTCACTTGCGTCGCTATCTTGAAGACATGTACGGCAAGGTTTTTCGCCGCTATATGCTGCTGGTCAACGAGGCTGCCCCACAAATCCCGCCCATCGAGTTGTTCTGGCGCGTGCACTTCATGCTGGGTGCTGCGGCCTTCAGCATGTCGGGAATCAAGGCGTTGCGTGCAATTGCCGAGACTGACTTCGGTGTCAACACCTCCATCGAGCAGGTGATGCGTCTGATGGTGCCATTCCTCGCGGCAGGCATGCGTGCACAAAGCGGCGTCACGGATTCTGCAATGGCCAGTGCCCAGCTTCGCCCCCGCAGTAAAACCGCCCCGGTTACCGCCAAGGTTTGACCCGCGGCGGGTGGGCGCGGCAGCTTTGTTCCGCTAAGCTAGTTGCCATGCCCAACCCTGACTTATTCCCGTCTGTCGATTCGCCGCTGTCTCTCTGGAGTGCGGCGCGCAGGCGCGTGGCTGCGGATCCGGACCGGGCAATGAACGCTCTCTTTTTAAAGGATTTCCCATGAGTTCTGCCTTGCAAGGCTCCTTGATGGTGGACGTCGCCGGTACTTGGCTGACGGCTGAAGATCGGCAATTACTTCGCCAGCCAGAAGTAGGCGGGTTGATTATCTTTGCACGCAATATCGAGCATCCGCGCCAGGTGCGTGAGTTGAGCGCTTCGATTCGCGCGCTGCGTCCCGACCTGTTGCTGGCGGTCGATCAGGAAGGTGGCCGGGTGCAGCGTCTGCGTCAGGGGTTCGTGCGCCTGCCAGCCATGCGTGCCATTGCTGATAACCCCAACGCCGAGTACCTGGCTGAACAGTGTGGCTGGATCATGGCCACTGAAGTGCTGGCCGTAGGGCTGGACCTGAGCTTTGCCCCGGTCCTGGATCTGGATTACCAGCGTAGCGCTGTGGTCGGTAGCCGTTCGTTCGAGGGAGACCCTGAGCGCGCAGCCACATTGGCCGGGGCTTTTATTCGCGGAATGAACGACGCGGGCATGGCGGCGACTGGTAAGCATTTTCCGGGACACGGATGGGCCGAGGCTGATTCTCACGTCGCCATTCCAACTGACGAGCGCAGTCTTGAGCAGATTCGCGCCCATGACCTCGTGCCTTTTGCCCGCTTGAGCAAGCATCTGGCTGCTGTCATGCCGGCCCACGTGATCTATCCACAAGTGGACAGCCAGCCTGCAGGATTCTCGCGTCGCTGGTTGCAGGATATTTTGCGCGGCGAGCTTCAGTTCGACGGCGTGATTTTCAGTGACGACCTGTCGATGGCGGGTGCGCACGTAGTGGGTGATGCCGCCAGCCGGATTGAGGCGGCCTTGTCGGCGGGTTGTGACATGGGACTGGTATGCAACGACCGTGCGGCGGCGGAGTTGGCACTCAGCGCTGCTCAGCGGTTGAACGTTACCCCTTCGCCCAGGATTGCACGCATGCGCGGTCAGGCCTGGGCCAGCACTGACTATCGCCAGAGCCCGCGCTGGCTGGTGGCAATGGGTGCGCTCAAGGATGCTCAATTAATAGATTGAGCACATCGATGCCGCTTTGACGCTTGGCGAAGCAGAAAGACCGTATCGCCTGAATCGCGGCAAGCCAGCTCCCAAGATTTCGCAAGCACCACAAAGCCCGTGGGAGCGGGCTTGCTCGCGATGGCGTCAGCGCGATCAAGCAGAAAGACCGCGCCTGCAGTTAATCAATAAGTCGGGTGTCTCAGCGCTTCTCTGTTTTGGGTGGCAGCGGCGCGAAGAGCGCGTCGATGTCGTCGTCCTGTAATTTCCAGTCACCGGCGACTCGTCCGTCCAGAACACCTGCGGCCAAATCCGATTTTTCTTGCTGCAAGTGCTGGATTTTTTCCTCCACGGTGCCGCGGGCAATCATCTTGTAAACAAACACCGGTTTTTCCTGGCCGATACGGTAGGCGCGGTCGGTGGCCTGGTTTTCAGCCGCCGGGTTCCACCACGGGTCATAGTGAATCACGGTGTCGGCTTCGGTGAGGTTTAATCCCACGCCGCCAGCCTTGAGGCTGATCAGGAATATTTGCAGGGTGCCGCTCTGGAAGTCTTTGACCGGTGTGCGTCGGTCACGGGTTTGCCCCGTGAGGATGGCGTAGCGCACTTTGCGTTTTTTCAGTTCGATTTCGATCAGGCCGAGCATCGAGGTGAACTGGGAAAACAGCAGGATGCGCCTGCCTTCGGCAAACAGTTCTTCGAGCATCAGCATCAGGCTGTCTAGCTTGCCCGAGGAACTGCCTTTTTTCGGCGGGGTGTCGCTGACCAGTCGCAGATCGCAGCACACCTGACGCAGCTTGAGCAGCGCCTCGAGGATAATGATCTGGCTGCGCCCGACACCTTTTCGAGTGATTTCGTCGCGCACCTTCTTGTCCATCGCCAGGCGCATGGTCTCGTAGACGTCGCGCTGGGCCTCGTTCAGGTCGACCCAGTGAATGATCTCGGTCTTGGGCGGCAGTTCGGTCGCGACCTGTTCCTTGGTGCGGCGCAATAAAAACGGTTTGATCCGCGCATTGAGATGCTGCAGGCGCTCGTTGCTGCCCTGACGCTCGATGGGTATGCGGTAGTCGCGGTTAAAGGTTTTAACGTCGCCCAGCCAGCCGGGCAGCAGGAAGTGGAACAGAGACCAAAGCTCGCCCAGGTGGTTTTCCAGCGGGGTGCCGCTCAGGCACAGGCGTTGCCGTGCAATCAGTTCACAGGCCGCCTGGGTGGCCTTGCTGCCGGGGTTCTTGATGTACTGGGCCTCGTCCAGGACCAGCAGGTGCAAGGGCAGTTTTGCCAGGTGCTCGATGTCCTTGGGCAGCAAGGCGTAGGTGGTCAGGATCACGTCGTAGTCATTGAGGTGTGCAAAGTGTTTTTTGCGGGTGGCGCCAAACAGCGCCAGCACCTTGAGCTGCGGAGTGAAGTGCGCAGCTTCGTCCAGCCAGTTGGGGATCAGGCTGGTGGGCATCACCACCATTGCCGGACGATCCAGGCGGCCGGCATTTTTTTCGCACAAGATATGGGCCAGGGTCTGCAGGGTTTTGCCCAGCCCCATGTCGTCGGCCAGTACGCCGCCCACTTCGAGCTGGCGCAACGACTGCATCCAGCTCAGGCCTTCAAGCTGGTATGGGCGCAAGTTGGCATTGAGCCCTTGGGGAACTTCGACGCTAAAGTCCTTGATGTCGCGCAGGCGCTGGGCAAAACCGCGTATCTGCTCGCCACCTTCCCAGCGCAAGGGCAGGGCATCGAGAGCATTGAGGCGTGGTGCGTCAGCGCTTTTGATCCGCAGGGAGGTCGCGTCCGGTTCACCCAGATAAAATTCGTCCAGGGTTGCCAGTACCGGTTTCAGCCGTCCGTACGGCAGGGCGACCTGAAGCGGGCCATGATTGCTGCCGGGGTTGGCCGGGATATTCACCAGAATCAGTTCGTCATCCCGACGCCGGGCGAGTTTTTCGGGGTTGAGGATGTCGCTGTGGGAGCGCATCAGGTTCAGCAGTATCGGCAGCAAGCTCAGGTGTCGGCCGTTGACGATAATGCCCAGTTCCAGGTCGAACCAGTCACGTTCCGGGGCCTCGTCGACATTGGCATACCAGTCTTCGACCGGGGTCAGGTCAAAGCCGAAACCTTCATCGATCTGCAGCTCCCAGCCTTGTTCCCTCAGGCCTTGCATCTGGTTGAGGGTGAAATTCAGCCAGGCACTGTCATTGACCAGTTCAAACAGCTCTCCAGCACTTTCAGGCAGCGCCTTGCTCTGGCGGGTCGCAATCTTGAAGCCCAGGCTGCGCAATTGCTCGCGGTAGAGGTTCTCTGTGTCGGGATGACGCTTGATCCGCAGGGTCTGCTGTTCCTGGCGCAGCAGGATGTCGGTGTTCTTTTGCCCGCTGACGTATTGATCCAGGTAGTTGAACGACAGTGCTGCGCGGTGCTGGATGTAGCGTTGCATCTTGCCGTTGCGCGGTTCGAAGGCGCTGAATTCAGCGCTGGCCAGCCACAGCCGTGGCACCGGCTTTACATCGTCGACCCGAAGTTCTGGCAGGTTGTTGGGACGACGTGAGTCGAGTACGGCCTGGAGTTTTTCCAGAAGCTCGGCATCCTGAGCGGCGGCAGGGTAGTTCAAGGTTTCTTCAATCTTCAGTAAGACGGCAGCGGTGTGCTTGCAATGGGTGCGTACCGGACAGGTGCAGGTGGCGTCCACCAAAAGCAAAGTACCTTTGGCGGACTCACGCAGATGTATGGTCTGGCGGTAGGGGTTTTCGCCTGAGCCCTGGCAGCTCGCGCTGATCATGCGGTCGCCGATCTGGACGATCCTGACACGGTTTTCCTTGGCGTAGCGGCGGCCACGCTCAAGGCTTTGCTCTTTGAAGCGGCTGGTCCAGGTCGGTGCGAGCGGCTTGGTCAACCGGGGTGTCTGGCTCAGGGTCATGGGTAGTTCATTTAGGAAGACTTCGGCGTCAGGCGCTCAAACAGCGCCTCGATGGTATTGAAGCGTTCTTCCGGGCGCTCCATGGGCACCATGAACTTGAACAGGGTTGCGCCTTCGAATTTGTAGCGGTTGGGTTGGCCCTGGATCAGTTTGATCAGCACCATCGGGTCAACCGGTGTGTCCGCTGCAAATTCGATTCGCCCGCCTTGTGGGCCGGCATCGACCTTTTTGATTCCCAGCTGCTCGGCCTGCAATTTGAGCAGGGTGATGCGTACCAGGTTCTTGGTCGGTTCCGGAAGCAGACCAAAGCGGTCGATCATCTCGACCTGCAAGTCCTTGAGGCCTTCTTCGTCGGCGGCCGAGGCAATGCGCTTGTAGAGAATCAGTCGAGTGTGCACATCGGGCAGGTAGGCCTCGGGAATCAGCGCGGGCACCCGCAGGTTGATTTCCGGCCCGCCGCCCAGTGGCTGGTCGAGGTTGGGCTGCTCGCCCTTGCGGATCGACTTGACCGCCCGTTCGAGCATTTCCATGTACAGGGTAAAGCCGACGGCCTGGATCTGGCCGCTTTGGCCATCGCCCAGCAGCTCGCCTGCGCCACGGATCTCAAGGTCGTTGGTGGCCAGCACAAAACCGGCCCCCAGATCCTGGGTGTTGGCGATGGCTTCCAGGCGCTTTTGCGCATCCCCGGTGATTTGCTGGCGCGGGGGGGTCAGCAGGTAGGCGTAAGCCTGGTGGTGACTTCGCCCCACGCGACCGCGCAACTGGTGCAGTTGTGCCAGGCCGAATTTGTCGGCGCGCTCGATGATGATGGTGTTGGCGCTCGGCACGTCGATGCCGGTCTCGATGATGGTCGAGGCGATCAGCACGTTGAAGCGCTTGTGGTAGAAGTCGCTCATCACCTGTTCGAGTTCGCGTTCGCGCATCTGCCCGTGGCCGATGCCGATCCGCGCCTCGGGTACCAGCTCTGCCAGTTCGGCGGCGCATTTTTCGATGGTTTTGACATCGTTGTGCAGGTAGTAAACCTGGCCGCCGCGCAGCAACTCGCGCAGCAGTGCCTCTTTGACCGTGCTTTTGTTCTGCTCCATGACAAAGGTGCGCACCGACAACCGGCGTGCCGGTGGCGTGGCGATGATCGACAGGTCGCGCATGCCCGACACCGCCATGTTCAGCGTGCGCGGGATGGGTGTTGCGGTGAGGGTCAGAATATCGACTTCACTGCGCAGGGCCTTGAGCTGTTCTTTCTGGCGAACCCCGAAGCGGTGTTCTTCGTCGATGATCACCAGGCCCAGGTTTTTGATTTTGACGTCGTCCTGCAGCAGCTTGTGGGTGCCGATCACGATGTCGATCTTGCCTTCGGCCAGGTCGGCCACTGCCTGGTTGATCTCTTTGGCCGACTTGAAGCGGCTCATCACCTCAACGGTTACCGGCCAGTCGGCAAAACGGTCGCGGAAGCTGTTGTAGTGCTGTTGGGCGAGCAGGGTGGTGGGGACCAGAATGGCGACCTGACGACCACCATGCACGGCAATGAAGGCCGCACGCATGGCCACTTCGGTTTTGCCGAAGCCCACGTCGCCACACACCAGGCGGTCCATCGGCTTGGGCGACAGCATGTCGGCGCGCACGGCTTCGATGGTGGTTTGCTGGTCCGGTGTTTCTTCAAACGGGAAGCCGGCACTGAAGGTGGCGTAATCGGCTTTCGGGTCCGCAAACGCATAGCCTTCACGGGCAGCTCTGCGGGCATAAATGTCGAGCAGTTCGGCAGCCACGTCACGCACTTGCTCGGCAGCTTTGCGCTTGGCCTTTTGCCAGGTTTCCGAACCCAGGCGGTGCAACGGCGCCAGTTCATCATCGCTGCCGGTGTAGCGGGCGATCAGGTGCAGGTTGGCCACCGGCACGTAGAGCTTGGCGCCCTCGGCGTATTCCAGGGTCAGGAATTCGGCCACCTGATTGTCCACTTCCAGCGTTGCCAGGCCCTGATAGCGACCGACACCGTGGTCAATGTGGACAACGGGTGCGCCTTCACGCAGCTCGGTGAGGTTCTTGATGACGGCATCGTTGTTGGCATCGGCGCGTTTTTCGCGACGCCTGCGCTGCATTACGCGCTGGCCGAACAACGGGCTTTCGGCAATCAGTGCCAGTGCCGGGTCGTCCAGCAGCAGGCCTTCATCCAGCGGGGCAATGGTGATTGCCAGGCGATGCTTGCTGGCGACGAAGTCCGGCCAGCTGTCGACCGTTTTTGGCCGCAGCTTCAGGCGCTCCAGCAGTTCGAGCAGCACCTCGCGCCGACCCGCCGACTCAGCGGTAAACAACACGCGGCCATCAAACTGCTCAAGAAACCCGGACAAGGCAGCCAGTGGCTGATTGGCCTTGGCTTCAATCGCGAGATTGGGCAGCGGTTGGGCCGGGAACCGTTCACGGCTGCTGCCGGTGTCCAGGTCATCCTGGCTTGCGACTACCCGTGGCCAGCTTTTGAGGCGGGCGAAGCAGTCTTCAACCGGCAAAAACAGCTCGGCAGGCGGCAGCAAAGGACGCGACGGGTCGATGCGGCGTTCTTCGTAGCGGTTGCGCACGTCAGACCAGAAATTCTCGGCCGCCTGCTCAATGCCTGGCAGCGAGAACACTTGCGTGTCGGCCGGCAGATAATCGAACAGGGTTGAGGTTTCATCGAAAAACAGTGGCAGGTAGTACTCGATACCGGCGGGTGTAATCCCGCTGGTCAGATCCTGAAAGATCGGGCATCGACGGAAGTCGACATCAAAGCGTTCACGGAAGCGGGCCTTGAAGCGGGTCACGGCGTCTTTTTGCAGCGGGAACTCGCGAGCGGGCAGCAGCCTTACCGACTCGACCTTGTCGATCGAGCGCTGGTTCTCCGGGTCGAAGGTGCGCAGGGTCTCGATTTCGTCGTCGAACAGGTCGATCCGGTACGGCAGCTTGCTGCCCATCGGGAACAGGTCGATCAGGGCGCCTCGCACTGCAAATTCACCATGTTCATACACGGTGTCAACGCAGCGATAACCACTGGCCTCAAGCCGGGTACGCATCTGTTCCACGTCCAGCTTCTGGCCGATATCCAGCACCAGGCTGCTGCCGAGCAAGAACTTGGTCGGCGCAAGGCGATGTAGGGCGGTGGTAATCGGCACTACCAAAACCCCATGACTCAGCTCCGGCAGCCGGTACAGGCTTGCGATACGCTGGGAGATGATGTCCTGGTGCGGAGAAAAGAGATCGTAGGGCAGGGTTTCCCAGTCGGGAAAATGCAGCACCGGCAACTCGGGCGCGAAAAACCTCAGCTCTTGCTCAAGGCGTTCTGCACTTTGGCTGTCGGCGGTCAGGAGCAGGGTGAAGCGCTTGGCGGCGCTGGCGGCCTCGGCAATCGCAAGGCTCAGGGCGGCACCGGGCAAGTTGCTCCAGTGCTGTTTACCTGCCGTAGCAGGGAGTTTCGGTAGACGCAGGACGGGCACGGAAGGTTGAGCTCCAAGCGTTGCGGCAAAGTCTGCAATTGTAACGGGCCAAGGGGCAGGCTGTCAGTTGCAGTCTTTGAACGGCGTTGAATTCAGCGTGAGTTATCGAACATGGGGGTGTCAGAGGGGCTGCTCAAGGGCTGCAGGCCCATAAAAATGCCGGTGTTATAAAAATATTCGCCTATATTTACGGGAGCTTAATCGTTTCAGTAACGGCGTATGACAGGCGTGCATTGCCCCTGAATGGGCGCGGCGGCATAATGTAGCCCCTTTTTTCAGCCCCTACATGTGGAAGGTTCCCGTGACTCAGAAGCCCGACCAGTGTCTTGGTGAATGGATCGACCGTGAAGCACTCGCAGAAGCGATGATTCCGCTTATCGGTCAGCTATACCGCAATAACAATGTGGTTAGCTCGATCTATGGCCGCAGCCTGATCAACCGTTCAGTCATTGCGATTCTCAAAGCTCACCGCTTTGCTCGCCATCGTCAGTCCGATGATATCGAATTGTCCGTGCACGAAACTTTCCCTCTGCTAAAGGCAATGAGCGAGCTCAAGCTCGGCGCTGCCTCGGTAGACCTGGGCAAGCTGGCCGTCAAGTTCAAGGCCGAAGGCAATGGCCGCACGGCTGAGCAGTTTGTACGCGAAGAGCTGGCCGATGTAGTGGGTCAGCAAAACGCTTCTGCACGCAAAGGTACTGACGTTGTTCTGTACGGTTTCGGTCGTATCGGCCGTCTGCTGGCGCGCATCCTGATCGAGAAAACCGGTGGTGGCGACGGTCTGCGTCTGCGTGCCATCGTTGTGCGCAAAGGCGCCGACAACGATCTGGTCAAGCGTGCAAGCCTGCTGCGTCGTGACTCGGTACATGGCCCGTTTGATGGCACCATCGTTGTCGATGAAGTCAACAACACCATCACTGCCAACGGCAACCTGATCCAGGTGATCTACGCTAAGAACCCTACCGAGGTGGATTACACCCAGTACGGCATCAAGAACGCCCTGCTGGTGGACAACACCGGTGTTTGGCGTGACGCAGACGGCCTGGGCCAGCACTTGCAGTGCCCTGGTATCGACCGCGTTGTCCTGACCGCTCCGGGCAAGGGCAAGCTGAAGAACATCGTTCACGGCATCAACCACGGCGAAATCACTGCTGACGACAAGATCGTTTCGGCGGCATCCTGCACCACCAACGCCATCGTGCCGGTGCTCAAGGCTGTCAACGACAAGTTCGGCATCGTCAACGGTCACGTTGAAACGGTTCACTCGTACACCAACGACCAGAACCTGATCGACAACTTCCACAAGGGCGATCGCCGTGGTCGCAGCGCCGCGCTGAACATGGTTATCACCGAGACGGGTGCTGCTACCGCTGCTGCCAAGGCTTTGCCTGAGCTGGCCGGCAAGCTGACCGGTAACGCGATCCGCGTTCCGACGCCAAACGTTTCGATGGCCATTCTCAACCTGAACCTTGAGAAACCGGCTACCCGTGAAGAAATGAACGAGTACCTGCGCCACATGGCGTTGCACTCCGATCTGCACAAGCAAATCGACTACGTGAGCTCGCAGGAAGTGGTTTCCACTGACTTCGTGGGTTCGCGTCACGCCGGTGTAGTGGATGCTGAAGCCACTATCTGCAATGACAACCGCGTTGTGCTGTACGTTTGGTACGACAACGAATTCGGTTACAGCTGCCAGGTAGTACGCGTGATGGAAGACATGGCCGGGGTTAACCCGCCAGCGTTCCCACGCTAAGCAAGCGCCGCAACTGAAAACGCCCCGACTGGTTCGGGGCGTTTTTGTGTGTGCTGCAAAAACCATGTAGTCGCTGCCGCAGGCTGCGAAGGGTTGCGGAGCAACCCGTTTTCTTCAACGCACCGCAGCCCCAAACGCAGCCTGCGGCAGCGACTACAGGTCAGGCATTGGCCGGTACCGCCGTACGCAACTGGTGCTTGTCGCCGCGGAACAACACCACGGTCGCGATCAGCCCCAGCACTGCTGCGCCGGTCAGCCACAGGCCGGGAGCGGCCTTGTTGTCCAGTACGTGGATCAGGTAGGTGCAGGCCGCCGGGGTAAAGCCGCCGAAGGTCGCAGTCGCCAGGCTGTAAGCCAGTGAAAATCCGGTGGTGCGCACTTCAATCGGCATGATTTCGGTCAGGGCAACCACCATTGCACCGTTGTACGAGCCATACAGGAAGGACAACCACAGCTCGACAATCAGCAGGTGGCTGAAGCTCGGGTTGGCCACCAGCCATGACAGCGCCGGATAGGCCGTCAGGATCGCGAGAAGGGTTGCGCCCAGCAGCAGCGGCTTGCGCCCAATCTTGTCTGACAGCGCGCCCATGACCGGTAGCCAGAAGAAGTTCGACAGGCCAATGCACACCGTCACCAGCAAGGCTTCAAGGTCGGTGAGGTGCAGCTCTGCCTTGCCGAATGTCGGGGTGTAGGCGGTGATCAGATAGAACGACACGGTCGTCATGACCACCAGTGCCATGCCACCCAGTACCAGGCCAAAATTCAGCCTGATAGAGCGCATGATTTCCCCCAGGGTAGGGTGATGTTTGCGGGCTTCGAACTCGGGGGTTTCTTCCATTGAGCGTCGGATGACAAAGATCACCGGGACGATCATGCACCCCAGCAGGAACGGGATGCGCCAGCCCCATTCACCCATTTCTTCGGGGCTCAGCCAGTGGTTGAGGCCAACCCCGAGCAAGCCGGCAAATACCACCGCAGCCTGCTGGCTTGCAGATTGCCAGCTGACGAAGAAGCCTTTGCGCCCTGGAGTGGCGATTTCAGCCAGGTACACCGACACCCCGCCCAGTTCCACGCCCGCCGAAAAGCCTTGCAGCAAGCGACCGAGCAATACCAGCAGAGGAGCCGCCACACCCAGGGTGGCGTAGCCCGGCACGCAGGCAATCAGCACCGTGCCCATCGCCATCAGTGCGAGGGTAATGATCAGCCCTTTGCGGCGGCCATGACGGTCGATGTAGGCGCCGAGGAAAATCGCACCCAGTGGGCGCATGAGGAAGCCCGCACCGAAGGTCGCCAGGGCGAGCATCAGAGAGGCAAAGGCGCTATCGCTTGGAAAGAAGGTTTTGGCAATGGCCGTGGCGTAAAAGCCAAAGACCATGAAGTCGAACATCTCTAGGAAGTTACCGCTGACAACGCGAAAAATCGCCTTGCCTTTGCCCGTACTGGAGGCCATCAGAAATCACCCGCTTTTATCTGTTTTTATGCGCAATCCGTGTTTTTACTCGTCCTCACTGCAAGATCAAGGCGTACGCCATTGTGCAAAACAGTTTTGTAACCATATGTGTATCAGAAATTGTAGGCAACATTTGTTGTCGCTACACGGGCGGGCTAGGGCTGTTGCGCCAATAAAGCCAGGCGGAGTTTGTCGGGCAAACCTTGAGGTGCGAGCCAGATTCCCAGATAGACCTTGGCCAGTTCCTGATTCTGGCTATTGAAAATAACGGCGCCATTACGCTCGACGTTCAGACCGCGTTGGGGGTTGTAGTCCAGAGCATAGCGATCGCCGCGCTTGATGTTGCCGAAGCTGGCTTGCAGTTTTTTTAACGGGGCGTCGAGGCTGGCCAGGGTGGTGGCGGGGTGTTGGCGTTTCAGGATGGTGGCAGACGCCTGGGTGATATCGCTGTGATCCAGATCCCGCAGATAGAACAACTCGAGACGCAAGTCGCGTTGTTCGTTAAACGCCTGCTCAGGGCTGATGCCGGGAGGGGTGAACAGGGCGGCGGCATAGATGTCGGCCCAGAGATAGGTCAGTACGATCTGGCCTTTACGTACCATTGGTGTTGTGTCGGCTTGTGCCAGGGCGGGGAAGTTGGCTTCCTTAAATCGTGCAGCCTCGTCTGCCGGGCTGGCGGCGCTATGGAGCAGCAACAATACGATCAATAACTTGCGCATGATGGATGTGCTCTGATCGATGGGTTTGATCGCCGGGCTGTAGTCGCTGCCGAAGGCTGCGATTGGGGGAGCCGCGGAGCTTTCAGGAAAACGGGTTGCTGCGCAACCCTTCGCAGCCTACGGCAGCGACTACATCGGAGAGTGAAGCTCAATCGCCGATGTAGTGAATACAAAAATAGCCAACGACCAGACCAAGGGTTAATGTTCGCGGCGTTCAGGCTTCTATAGACTGTGCCCCACGTTTTGATCCTTCATGGCGCTGGCCGCGACATGATTTAGCCGCAGGTGCCCACAGGGGTGCCACGGCCTGTTCTGAGGAGTACGCATGGCTGTCTACAACTACGACGTAGTGGTACTGGGTTCCGGCCCGGCAGGAGAAGGTGCGGCAATGAACGCCGCAAAAGCAGGGCGCAAGGTAGCGATGGTCGACAGTCGACGTCAGGTCGGCGGCAACTGCACGCACTTGGGCACTATCCCGTCCAAAGCCCTGCGTCACTCGGTTCGCCAGATCATGCAGTTCAACACCAATCCGATGTTTCGGGCCATTGGCGAACCGCGCTGGTTCTCGTTTCCGGACGTACTGAAAAGCGCCGAAAAAGTCATCTCCAAGCAGGTCGCCTCGCGCACCGGCTACTACGCCCGCAATCGCGTAGACCTGTTCTTCGGCACCGGCAGCTTCACCGACGAGCAAACCATCGAAGTGGTCTGCGCCAATGGCGTAGTCGAAACCCTGATGGCCAAGCAAATCATCGTTGCCACCGGCTCGCGTCCTTATCGCCCGGCCGATATCGATTTCAGCCACTCCCGTATCTACGATAGCGACACCATCCTGAGCCTGGGCCACACCCCGCGTAAGCTGATTGTTTACGGTGCTGGCGTGATCGGGTGTGAATACGCGTCGATCTTCAGCGGCCTGGGTGTGTTGGTCGAACTGGTGGATAACCGCGAACAACTGCTGAGCTTCCTCGACTCCGAGATCTCGCAGGCGTTGAGCTACCACTTCAGCAACAACAACATCACCGTACGCCACAACGAAGAGTACGAGCGGGTTGAAGGCGTTGAAAGCGGCGTGATCCTGCACCTCAAGTCGGGCAAGAAGATCAAGGCCGATGCCTTGCTCTGGTGTAATGGCCGTACGGGCAACACCGACCAGCTTGGGCTGGAAAACATTGGCATCAAGGCCAATGGTCGTGGCCAGATCACTGTTGATGAAAACTACCGCACCACCGTGCCGAACATCTATGCCGCAGGCGATGTGATCGGCTGGCCAAGCCTGGCCAGTGCCGCCCATGACCAGGGGCGCTCGGCAGCGGGCAGCATCGTCGATAACGGCAGCTGGCGCTTCGTCAATGATGTGCCGACCGGTATCTACACCATTCCCGAGATCAGCTCGATCGGCAAGAACGAGCAGGAGCTGACCCAGGCCAAGGTGCCGTACGAAGTGGGCAAGGCGTTCTTCAAGAGCATGGCGCGGGCGCAGATTGCCGGTGAGCCTCAGGGCATGCTGAAAATCCTGTTCCACCGTGAAACCCTGGAAGTGCTGGGTGTTCACTGCTTCGGCTATCAGGCGTCAGAGATCGTGCATATCGGTCAGGCGATCATGAACCAGCCGGGTGAACTCAATACCCTGAAGTACTTTGTGAACACCACGTTCAACTACCCGACCATGGCTGAAGCCTATCGGGTAGCGGCTTACGATGGCCTCAACCGGCTTTTTTAATCGGCTCCGGCCGGTGGCCTGAGCCGGCCGGGGAGACCGATTTCAGCCATTCCCGAGGGTGGCAGTGGCCAAACCGGGAAAGTCTGTAATCAGGCTATCTACGCCGAAGTCGGCGAGCCTGCGCATCAGCGCAGGTTCGTTGACTGTCCACACCGACACATGCAAGCCCTGGCGCTGCGCTTTTTCAAGGCGTTCAGGCGTACAGAGTGTCCAGTTGAGTGCCAGCATCTCGCAGCCATAACTCTGGGCGACCTTGATCGGGTCGAGCCAGGCGTATTCGGCTACCAGTCCCCGTGACAGGTCCGGGGTCAATTCCAGCGCAGCCTTGAGCACTTCGCGCGAACTTGAAGTGACGGTGACTTTGTCCATCACGCCGTGACGTACTGCCATTTCTCGAATCGCCAGCACGGTCGTTGCTGCGCGGGTGCGCGATGCGCTTTTGACTTCCAGTTGCCAGTGTTCGAAATCGCACTTTTCAAACAGTTCTTCAAGGCGCGGGATCGGGCACGGGTGCATCCAGCCCGGGCCGCCCTTGCGTGCGTCATAAGTCACCAGGTCGGCAGCGGTATGCTCGATCACCTTGCCGCGTCGGTCGGTGGTGCGCTTGAGAGTGGGGTCGTGGATAACCATCAACTCGCCATCTTTGGACAAGTGCAGGTCGAGTTCACAACGACGCACGCCATGCTTGAGGCATTGCTCAAAGCTGGCAAGCGTGTTTTCCGGTGCTTCGCCCTTGGCGCCGCGATGGCCATAAATCAGAGTCACAATTGCTCCTTGTAAAGAGTGCTCGGGGCCCGGTGGTTACTCGGGCGCGGATTCGTTTTGTTCGCGGGCCAGGCGGCGTGCCTGAGCCTGTTTTTGCAAAATGTAGCGCGCCAGCAGCTGGCGTTGGGTATCGGTGATGGATTCAAATTCGGCGATGATCGTGAAGCGGTCATCCTGCGCCAGGCACTCGATGACGCGGGCGCGCAACAACAAGCCCAGAGCTTGTGGCATCAGTACCAGCTTGAGCGAAAGGTGGCTGCCCGCCAGGCAGGCCTGGGGATGATGAAACTCGATACCGCCCTCGGACAGTTTGACCGGCTGCAGTTCACCGATCTTGCCCAGTACGGTTTGCGCGACAATCTGGCTGAGCAGCTCGACGCGTTTGTTCAGGGTCTTGAGGTAGCTGGAAAGCGTGCGGTCACGTTCGCTGATCTGGCGCAGCAAGTGTTGGGACTCGAATTCGCTCAGGTGTAATTCACTGAGCAAATTGAACAATGGCGACGCATCCTGCAACACTTCACCGCTCGCGGCTTCGAGGGCCGACAGCGGGGTTATTTCCAGTGCGATCATATCCTCGATACGGTAGTATTCGCGGCGATCTGCGTCATTTAATGTCGACATGGCGAACCCGTGATGGCGGCTGTGGTCTGAGTGTAAAGCTGCTTATCAGGCCCCGCCACAAGGACGTCTTCTTTTCCCTCGAACAAGCCCCGACATGTTCAGACCTCTCTCTTTATTTATCGGCACGCGTTATACCCGTGCAAAGCGCCGCAATCATTTTGTGTCGTTCATTTCTCTGACTTCAATGATCGGACTCGCCCTCGGCGTGGTTGTGATGATTGTGGTGTTATCGGTGATGAACGGTTTCGATCATGAGATGCGCACCCGCGTGCTGGGCATGGTGCCCCACGCGACCATCGTCGGCGATCAACCGATCAGCGACTGGCAAAGCCTGGCCGCCAGGGTCAAGCAAAACCCCAAAGTGGAGGCCGTGGCGCCATTCACCCAGATGCAGGGTTTGCTGACCAATGACGGCAATGTGCAGAAGGTACTGCTCAATGCCATCGACCCGGCGCAGGAGCGCAATGTCTCGATCATCGATCAATTCATGCAGCAGGGGCAGCTCGACTCGCTGACCCCCGGCAGCTTCGGCATCATCATTGGCGACAAGGCCGCGAAAAAACTCGGTGTGGCTGTCGGCGACAAGCTGACGTTTGTCGCGCCGGAAGTCACGGTGACGCCGGCCGGGATGTTCCCGCGCATGAAGCGATTCACTGTGCAGGGCATTTTTCATGTCGGCGCCGGTGAGATCGACGGCTACCTGGGTATTACCAACTTGCAGGACCTGGCGCGCCTGCAGCGCTGGAAACCTGACCAGGTGCAAGGCCTGCGGCTGAAGTTCGATGATCTGTTCGAGGCGCCACGTACCGCGTGGGAAATCGCCCAGCAGTTGGGTGAAAGCCAGTATTACGCCCGTGACTGGACCCGTACCCACGGCAATCTGTACCAGGCCATCCGCATGGAAAAAGCCATGATCGGCTTGCTGTTGCTGCTGATTGTGGCCGTGGCCGCGTTCAACATCATTTCCACGCTGGTGATGGTGGTCAATGACAAGAAAGGCGATATCGCGATCCTGCGTACCCTGGGTGCGACCCCGGGCACGATCATGGCGACCTTTATGGTGCAAGGCACTGTTATCGGCGTGGTCGGGACCGCGATCGGTGCGGTGGTCGGCATGTTTGCGGCGCTCAATGTCAGCGCCGCAATCTCTGCACTCGAAGACCTGATCGGGCACAAGTTTCTCAATGCCGACGTGTATTTCATCGACTACCTGCCTTCGCAATTGCAGGCGCAGGACGTATTGATGGTGTGCGGTGCGGCATTGGTTCTGAGTTTCCTCGCGACCTTGTACCCGGCCTGGCGTGCTGCGCGCACCCAGCCTGCGCAGGCGCTTCGTTATGAGTGAGTTGGGCATGAAAGATCAAGCAGTGTTGAGTTGCCGCGACCTGGGCAAGTCCTACGAGGAAGGCCCTGAGTCGGTGGTGGTGCTGTCGGGCCTGCAGCTTGAGCTGCACCCCGGTGAGCGGGTGGCGATCGTCGGTACTTCGGGTTCGGGCAAAAGTACGTTGCTCAATATGCTCGGCGGCCTCGATACCCCGACCACCGGCAGCGTCTGGCTGGCCGGTGAAGAGCTGTCGGCGCTGGGCGAAAAGGCCCGCGGCCTGTTGCGCAATCGTTCGTTGGGTTTCGTTTATCAGTTCCACCACTTGTTGCCCGAGTTCACCGCACTGGAAAACGTCTGCATGCCATTGTTGATCGGCAAGACGGCGATCCCCGAGGCGCGCGAGCGTGCGACAGCACTGTTGACCCGTGTTGGCCTGGGTCATCGACTGGAGCACAAGCCGTCGGAACTGTCGGGTGGCGAGCGTCAGCGTGTGGCGATTGCCCGCGCACTGGTCAACAAGCCGGGTCTGGTGATGCTCGATGAGCCTACGGGCAACCTTGACTCCCACACCGCCCAGGGTATCCAGGACCTGATGCTGGAACTCAGCACTTCGATGCGCACTGCGTTCCTGGTGGTGACTCACGACATGAATCTGGCCCGCCAGATGGACCGCGTGTTGCACCTGCAGGACGGTCGTCTGACCCCGATCTGATCGGCCAGAACCCGACGCCTGCAAACGGGCGTCGGGTCTTCAATTTTTATACGGTGCCCGCGAATGTTCAGACCGTTATCGATTTTTATCGGCACGCGCTATACCCGCGCCAAGCGCCGCAATCGTTTTGTCTCGTTTATCTCCATGACCTCGATGATCGGCCTCGCCCTGGGCGTGCTGGCGATGATCGTGGTGTTGTCGGTGATGAACGGTTTTCAGCGCGAAATGAGTAACCGCATCCTGGGTATGGTGCCCCACGCGACCATCGTTGGCGTAAAGCCGATAGATGACTGGCGCCCGGTGGCCGATGCCGCGATGAAGAACCCCGAGGTCACGGCAGCCGTGCCGTTTACCGAGCTGGACGGCATGCTGTCCTTCAAGGGTTCGATGCAGCCGATCCAGATCAGCGGTATCGATCCGGCGCAGGAAGGCAAAGTCTCGATCGTGACCCAGAACATCGTGCAGGGCAGTCTTGAAGACTTGAAGCCCGGTGAGTTTGGCGTGGTGCTGGGTGACATTACCGCACGGCGCTTTCGTCTGGCGGTCGGGGACAAGATCACTTTGATCGTGCCCGAAGCCAGTACCGCACCGGGCGGGATTACCCCGCGTTTGCAGCGCCTGAATGTGGTGGGCATCTTCAAGGTCGGTGCCGAGCTGGATGGCACCATGGGCCTGATCCATAGGGAAGATGCTGCCGCCATTCAACACTGGGAACCCAATCAGGTGCAAAGCGTGCGTCTGGCGGTCAAGGACCTGTACGCGGCGCCGCAGGTTTCACAGCAGGTCGCAACCGGCCTGGGCGCGGCCTACAAGGCAGATGACTGGACCCACACCCAGGGCAGTCTGTTCAGTGCCATGAAAATGGAAAAAACCATGATCGGCCTGTTGCTGTTGATGATCGTTGCCGTTGCCGCGTTCAACATCATTGCCACGCTGATCATGGTGGTGAATGACAAGGGGGCGGATATCGCGATCCTGCGCACCATCGGTGCCACGCCGCGGCAGATCATGGCCATCTTCATGGTTCAGGGCACGGTGATCGGTATTGTCGGCACCTTGATTGGCGGTGTGCTGGGGGTGATCGCGGCGTTGAATGTCAGCGAACTGGTGGGCTGGATGGAGCGGGTGTCCGGGCAGCACATCTTCAGTTCCGATGTGTACTTCGTCAGCAACTTGCCATCAGAGTTGCAAGGCGGCGATGTGGCATTGATCTGCGGTGCGGGCTTTGTGCTGAGCTTTCTGGCCACGCTTTATCCTGCGTACCGGGCGGCGAAAATCCAGCCGGCCCACGCGTTGCGTTATTCCTGACAGGTGGGAGCGGGCTTGCTCGCGATGCAAGCTGCGCGGTATTTAAGTCACACCGCGTCGATGCCATCGCGAGCAAGCCCGCTCCCACAGTTAAGTAAACCGGTCAGACCGGCAACTCAATCACAAACCGCGTTAGCCCCTCCTGCGACTCACACTTGATCTGCCCGCCATGGGCGCGAATGATCGATTGGGTGATCGCCAGCCCCAACCCTGCATGTTCGCTACTGCCTTCGCGGCGGGCAGGGTCTGCCCGATAAAACCGGTCAAACAGGCGCGGCAGCAGTTCTGCAGGAATCCCCGGACCAGTGTTCTCAATGCGGATGCGCACACTGCCCGGCAAAGCCTCAATCAGCACCTTGATCGCACCGCCACCCGGCGTGTAGCGCAGGGCGTTATCCAGCAGGTTGGAGAGGGCGCGGCGCAGCATGCTGCGGTCGCCTGCAAGGTGCGCACTGCCTTGGCGTGTCAGTTCGATCTGCGAGTCCTCGGCCAGTAGCGCGTAAAACTCCAGCAACGCATCGACTTCCCTGCCAAGGTCCAGCGGTTCGCGGCGCGGTGTGAGCAAACCATGATCGGCCTTGGCCAGGTACAGCATGTCGTTGACCAGCTGCGCCATCCATTGCAGTTCTTCAAGGTTGCTGTGCAGGGTCTCGCGATACTCTTCGATGTCTCTTGGGCGAGTCAGGGTGACTTGGGTGTGGGTCAGGAGGTTGGACAGTGGTGTGCGCAGTTCATGCGCAATATCGGCGGAGAAGGCCGACAGTCGCTGAAAAGAATCGTCCAGGCGCTCCAGCATGGCGTTAAAGGCCGTTGCCAGGTCTGCCAGCTCGGCAGGCATTTGTTCCTGGGGCAGGCGGGCGTTGAGTGAGTCCGCCGAAACACTGGCTGCAATCGCGCTCATGCGACGCAAGGGCCGCAGGCCGCTACGGGCCGCCCAGGCGCCCAGGATCGCCGTGGCCAGCGCCGAGAGGCCGACGGTCATCCAGATCAGGCGTTGCATGCGCTGCAGGAAGTGCTGGTGGTGGGTGATGTCCAGTAACAGCGTCAGATGCGGCGTGTTGGGGGTGTTGTCCTGCGGCACCAGTACGCGGTAATCGGTGCCATTGATTTGCAGGCTGCCCAGCCCTGGTTGCGTCGAAAGTTCCAGGGGTAGCCGCGGCGAACTGTCAAACCACAGATGCCCGTCCTGGCCGCGGACCCGTACTGCAAGATCCGGCTGGTGGGCCAGGTCCTGTAGCAGTGCCGGCAGGCGCAGGGTGAAACGTTCCAGGGTGTCCGCCCCTTGCAGGGTGCTGCGCAAGACCGCGAGACGGCTTTCCATCAGTTGCTGGTCGAGCTCGACGAAATGCACTTCACTGGCCCGTCCGAACAGCACCCCGGCAAACAGCGACACCACCGCGGTACAGCCCGCAAACAGCAGTGCCAGGCGGCTGCTCAGTGACAGGTTGCGCATCAACTGCTGCGCTCTTCGAGTACGTAGCCCATGCCGCGTACGGTGTGGATCAGCTTTTGCTCATGGTTGTCGTCGATTTTCAGGCGCAGGCGGCGAATCGCGACTTCGATGACGTTGGTGTCACTGTCAAAGTTCATGTCCCACACCTGCGAAGCAATCAATGACTTGGGCAGGACTTCACCCTGACGACGCAACAGCAACTCCAGCAGGGAAAACTCCTTGGCGGTGAGGTCTATGCGTTGGCCGTTGCGTTCTGCGCGGCGGCGGATCAGGTCCAGGCGCAGGTCGGCCAGCTGCAGGCTGGTTTCCTGGGGGGCGTTGTTGCCCCGGCGCAGCAGGCTGCGCACCCGTGCCAGCAATTCGGAAAATGCAAACGGCTTGACCAGATAATCGTCGGCCCCCAGCTCCAGACCGTGGACTCGGTCTTCGACCGCATCCCGTGCAGTCAAAAACAACACCGGCAAGCTCAGTCCTGCGCTGCGCACCGCTTGCAGGATTTGCCAGCCATCGCGGCCCGGCAGCATGACGTCGAGAATCAGCAGCGAGTAATCGCCGGTCAATGCCAGGTGTTGTCCGGTAATGCCATCGGCGGCCAGTTCCGTGGTGAACCCGGCCTCGCTCAAGCCCTGGCGCAAGTACTGTCCGGTTTTGACCTGGTCTTCGACAATCAGCAGTTTCATGGTCGACTCATCGTAAAAATTAACCTCGGTCTTATACCTTGGTGCTGGTGATGCAGGTTCAAGCTGACAAATTTGTAATCTTACGGTCAGTTGAATGCCAGTACCGGGGTTTTAAAGTGGCGCAAAGCCTCACCTTTGGTTTCTGGGAGTAAGTATGACTGTACGTATCCGTTTGTCGCTCGCGGGCTGTTTGTTGGCCCTGAGCTTGCCTGTCATGGCGTCGCCTGCGGGGCACTCTGATTTTGGCCAGCCTGCGCCCGCCGCCAGTGCGACGCGCACGGTGGAGATCGACATGACCGATATGGCTTTCACACCCAGGTCGTTGGACGTGAAAGCCGGTGAGACCGTACGTTTTGTGCTGGTCAACAAAGGGCAGTTGCTCCATGAATTCAACCTGGGCAATGCGGCGATGCATGCGGCGCACCAGAAAGAAATGCTCGAAATGCAGCAGAGCGGCATGCTCACGCCGACGGGCATGGGGCATGGGGGCATGGATCACTCATCCATGGGGCACGGTTCGAAGGAGATGCCCGGTATGAAGCATGATGACCCCAACAGCGTGCTGGTCGAGCCGGGTAAAACCGCCGAGCTGACCTGGACCTTCACCCGGGGCGATAACCTGGAATTTGCCTGCAACGTGCCCGGTCATTACCAGGCTGGCATGGTCGGCAAGGTCAACGTAGCGCCTTAAAACACCCTGATCGTCAGTGAACGCTGAAAGCCTGGCTCAAACCCGATAGAATTACCGGGTTTTTCTAGCCAGGTTTTTGTCATGCATCCCGCCGCCGAACATTCCCCGCTGGGCAAGTCCAGTGAATACATCAGCACCTACACCCCGTCCTTGCTGTTCCCGATCCCGCGTGCGGCGAAATGGGCAGAGCTGGGGCTGAGCGCCGAAACGCTGCCTTATGTCGGGGTGGATTTCTGGACCTGCTTCGAGCTGTCGTGGCTGTTGCCATCGGGCAAGCCGGTTGTCGCCATTGGCGAGTTCTGCTTTGCCGCCGATTCGCCGAATATCGTCGAGTCCAAGTCGTTCAAGCTGTACTTGAACTCCCTGAACCAGAGCGTTTTTGCGGATACGCCGAGCCTTGAAGCCACATTGCAGGCAGATTTGTCCGCAGCATCCGGCAAGCCTGTCAGCGTGCGCGTACGTAGCTTGAATGATGTCCAGGCCGATGGCGTAGGCGTTTTGCCGGGTATCTGCATTGATGACCTGGATATCTCGGTCAGCGATTACGAACAGCCCCGTCCTGAGTTGCTCCAGTGCGATGGCTCACAGGTCGTGGAAGAAAGCGTTTACAGCCACTTGCTCAAATCCAACTGCCCGGTTACCAGTCAGCCTGACTGGGGCACTGTCGTGGTGCAATACCGTGGCGCGGCGCTGGATCACGCCAGTTTGCTGGCGTATCTGGTGAGCTTTCGCCAGCACTCGGACTTCCACGAGCAATGTGTGGAGCGGATCTTTCTCGACTTGCAGCGTTTGCTCAAGCCCGAGAAGTTGACCGTGTATGCGCGCTATGTGCGCCGTGGCGGGCTGGATATCAACCCGTACCGCAGCACCGAAGCGGTCGAGTTCCAGAATGTGCGGTTGGTGCGTCAGTAATACTCAGTGACTCATGTGGGAGCGGGCTTGCTCGCGACAGGTCTATGCGGTTTGCCTGACAAGCCGCGTCGCCTGAATCGCGAGCAAGCCCGCTCCCACAGAGTTTTGCTTAGCCGTTATTCAGCGCCTTGGCCTGCTCAAGTACCGCCTCGACATGCCCCGGCACTTTCACGCCGCGCCACTCGTGGCGTAGCACACCGTCCTTGTCGATCAGGAATGTGCTGCGATCAACGCCCATGTACTCTTTGCCGTACAGTTTTTTCAGCTTGATCACATCAAACAGCTGACACAGGGCTTCGTCCTTGTCGCTCAGCAACTCAAACGGAAAACCTTGCTTGGCCTTGAAGTTCTCGTGGGACTTGAGGCTGTCGCGGGACACACCGAACACTTCGGTGTTGGCCGCCTGAAACTCGGCGTAATGGTCACGAAAACCCTGGCCCTCGGTGGTGCAGCCCGGCGTGCTGTCCTTGGGATAGAAGTAAATCACCACCTGCTTGCCTTTGAGCCCCGCCAAAGTGACGGTCTGCTCGCTGGTTGCCGGGATCTGGAAGTCGTCTACGGGTTGGTCAATTGCAACGGCCATTGAGTCGGTTTCCTTACATCGGGTTCTGTGGGCGCCACGGTTCGATCAGTGCATCCAGGTTCAGCGCATCGGCGAAGTCCAGAAACTGATCACGCAGCCAGCTGATTTGTATGCCGGCCGGCAAGGTCACGGTGAACGTGGCATTGAGCATGGTGCCGCCGGTTTGTGGAGCCTGATAGGTGTCGCATGTCAGGTTTTCCAGCTCTACGTTGTGGTCCATGAAGAACTGGCACAGCTCGTTGATGATGTCCGAGCGGTAGGCCGAGCTCACATAGGCTACGTAGGGTAGTGCTTGCGGGCGAGTTTCAAGGGCGGCACTGCGCACAACATTGACGCTGAACGCATGTTTTTTGGCCAGCGCGGGCAGGCCGGCTTCGAGGCGCGCCAGGGCGTCCCAGCTGCCTGTTATTTCCAGGATCAGCGCACTGCATTCGCCGTGGCGAGTCAGGCGCGAGGTTACGACGGCGCAGCGATTATCATGGCTGGCGCGACACAGGACGTTAGTCAGCTCCATTGGGTTGGCGCCAAGGGCACTGATGACAAGGAATTGTTCGCGGACTGTGGGGGTGGACATGCAGCCTTCCTAAAACGATGAGCGGTCAGTACGGTCGATGGGGAGCGAGCTGAATATCAGCCGACACTTGAGCGCCGAAGCCCGCCAATACAGCGTTACAGGCGGTTTGCAGGCTCTGCAAACCGCGCTCGGCGGCGTTTGGGCGGGGCTTTGGGCGCTTGCTGAAGGCCTGTGAAACAGACTTGCGCACACATCAGTACCAATCAAAGGCTGAAGGGTAGCGAAAAGCAACGCTAAGGGGAATGCTCATCGGGCGCGCTGTTGCTTGTGCAAGGGTCATGGCGCCAGTACCATTACGGCTCTCTTTTTCCGGCAGGAGCGGTTGCATGATTGCGGGCAGTATGGTGGCACTGGTCACACCCATGGATGCACAAGGTCGTCTTGATTGGGACGCTCTGAGCAAACTGGTGGACTTTCACCTGCAAGAGGGCACCAACGCCATTGTTGCCGTTGGCACCACAGGTGAATCGGCAACTCTGGATGTGAACGAACACATCGAAGTGATTCGTCACGTTGTCAAACAGGTTGCAGGACGTATTCCGGTGATTGCCGGTACGGGCGCCAACTCGACGCGTGAAGCGATCGAACTGACCGCCAATGCGAAGGCCGCTGGCGCCGACGCATGTCTGCTGGTGACTCCGTATTACAACAAGCCGACCCAGGAAGGTTTGTACCAGCATTTCAAGGCCATCGCCGAAGCGGTCGATATCCCGCAGATCCTTTACAACGTTCCGGGCCGTACCGCCTGCGACATGCTGCCGGCAACCGTTGTGCGCCTGTCGACGGTGCCGAACATCATCGGCATCAAGGAAGCCACCGGCGACCTGACCCGCGTACCGACCATCCTGGCAGGCGTCAGCAGCGACTTCCTGGTGTACTCCGGTGACGACGCGACCGCAGTCGAGCTGATCCTGCTCGGCGGCAAGGGCAATATCTCGGTGACCGCCAACGTTGCGCCACGAGACATGAGCGACCTGTGCGCCGCTGCGATGCGTGGCGATGCCGTCACTGCTCGCGCGCTCCACGAAAAGCTGATGCCGCTCAATAAAACCCTGTTTATCGAATCCAACCCTATCCCCGTGAAATGGGCGCTGCATGAAATGGGCTTGATGTCGGACGGTATCCGTCTGCCTCTCACCTGGCTCAGCGAGCCTTGCCACGAACCACTGCGTCAGGCAATGCGCCAGTCCGGTGTCTTGGTTTAATTGAGGAAGCACTACGCATGAAGCGATTGGCCGGACTTTCCGCACTAGCCGTGATTATTTCCAGCACCAGCGGCTGCGGTTGGCTGTGGGGTCAAGACGGGTATTTCCGTGACCGTGGCAGCGATTATCTGGAGGCGCGTCAAACCCCTCCCATGCAGTTGCCACCCGGTGTCCAGACTGACAAACGCCTGGTCCCGCTGTTGCCGATCCCTGGCAACGTGCCTGACGACAACGTCAAGGGCGAGTTTGAGGTGCCGCGTCCACAGCCATTGGCTGTAACCGCCAGTGCCAGTGACTTCAGCCTTCAAAAAAGCGGCGACAGCCGTTGGGTGATGGCGCAGCGCTCTCCGTCCGAAGTCTGGCCGGTGGCAATGCAGTTCTTCCAGGACAACGGTTTCAGCATTGACGAGCAGCGCCCGCAAACCGGCGAATTCACAACCACCTGGCAGCGTGCTGACGAGCTTTCGGCTCCGATGGCCCGCCATGTGGGCAGCAGCGGCCTGGCCGCCGACAGCGAGACCCGCCTGCGGGTTCGCATCGAGCCGGGTGTGCAGCGCAACACCAGTGAAATCTATGTCGTCAGTGCCAACCGCCCGGCCGGCAGCACTGCCGACGTCGATTTCGCCACCCGTTCGGTCAACACCGGTCTGGATGCAGCCCTGGTTGATGAGATGCTCATCAGCATGAACCGTAACGCCGAGAAGGGCGGTTCGGTATCGTTGCTTGCAGCACGTGATTTCGACACCCCGGCGCGCGTCAGCCTGAGCGAAGACGGCAGCGGCAACCCGGTGCTGACGCTGACCGAAGACCTTGATCGCGCCTGGTCCAGTGTGGGTCGCGCGCTTGAGCAGGGCGAATGGCGCGTTGAAGATATCAACCGCACCCTGGGCCTGTACTACATCAACCTTGCCGAAAAAGCCGAGAAGAAGGACGAGAAGCCTGGTTTCTTCTCCGGTCTCTTCGGCAGCAAGCCGGACAAGGAAGAAGTTGAAGCCCGTGCCCAGCGCTATCAGGTTCGCCTGAGCAAGGTCGGTGACAGCGTACAAGTGACTGTCGAAGAAAACATCAACACCGTTGCCTCGCCAGAAGTGGCGCGCAAAGTGTTGGGCGTTATCCAAGACAACCTGGGTTGATTGCATGCGCTTTGCCGTTCTCGGCAGTGGTAGCCAAGGGAATGGCACGCTGATAACCAGCGACAACACTTATGTACTGGTCGATTGCGGTTTCTCCTTGCGAGAAACCGAGCGTCGCCTGGCCAGGTTGGGCGTCAGCGCCCACCAGCTGAGCGCGATTCTGGTAACCCACGAACATGCCGACCACGTGCATGGCGTGGGTTTGCTGTCTCGGCGCTACAATTTGCCGGTGTACATGAGTCGTGGCACTCAGCGCGGGATGCGCAAGCCCCTGGAGCCGGCCGGATACGTTGCCGGTGGCCAGACATTGCAAGTCGGGGCGTTGACTATCAGTGTGACCCTTGTGGCCCATGATGCTCAGGAACCCACCCAGTACGTGTTCAGTGACGGCAAGCGGCGGTTTGGCTTGTTGACCGACCTGGGCTCGTATTGCGCGGGGGTACTGGACAGCTACCGCAACCTGGATGCACTGATGATCGAGGCAAACCATTGCCGCGACCTGCTTGCCCGTGGTCACTACCCTGCTTTTCTCAAGCAGCGGGTAGGGGGCCAGGAAGGACATTTGAACAACCATCAGGCTGCAAGCCTGGTGGCCGAGTTGGGCTGGCAAGATCTGCAACACCTTGTACTGGCACACCTCAGCAGCAAGAACAACCTGCCGCAGCTGGCCCGGCAATGTTTTGTCGACACCCTAGGGTGCGACCCGGACTGGCTGCAACTGGCCGATCAAGATTCAGGGCTCGACTGGCGCACAATCGCCTAGCCCACCTACTTAGCATGCGGAGCCCATCATGGAAAAACGTGAAGAACTCTATCGCGGTAAAGCGAAATCGGTTTACAAGACCGACGACGAAAACCGCTTGATCCTGCTGTTTCGCAACGACACCTCGGCGTTCGACGGCAAGCGTATTGAACAGCTTGATCGCAAAGGTATGGTGAACAACAAGTTCAACGCCTTCATCATGCAGAAACTCGAAGAAGCCGGCGTGCCGACCCAATTCGACAAACTGCTGGGTGACAACGAGTGCCTGGTTAAAAAGCTCGACATGATCCCTGTCGAGTGCGTTGTGCGTAACTACGCGGCAGGCAGCCTGGTCAAGCGCCTGGGTGTCGAAGAGGGCATGAAGCTCAACCCGTACACCTTTGAACTGTTCCTCAAGGACGACGCCAAGGGCGACCCGTTCATCAACGAATCCCACGTCGTGGCATTCGGTTGGGGCACTGCCGAGCAACTGGTTCGCATGAAAGAACTGTCGCTCAAGGTCAACGATGTACTGAACAAATTGTTCGACGACGCTGGCTTGCTGCTGGTGGACTTCAAGCTTGAATTCGGCGTATTCCATGACGGCTCCATCGTCCTGGGTGACGAATTCAGCCCGGACGGTTGCCGTCTGTGGGACAAGGCCACTGGCAAGAAAATGGACAAGGACCGCTTCCGTCAGGGTCTGGGCGACGTCATTGAAGCCTACGAAGAAGTTGCAAACCGCCTCGGCGTCCCGCTTTAAGCAGTAAAGGCGCGCAAGCAACTGATAGCACGCGGTTTTTTTGAAAAAAGGCTTTGCCATAATCAGAAACCGCGTTATGATGCGCGCCGTTGGAGAGATGCCAGAGTGGCCGAATGGGACGGATTCGAAATCCGTTGTACTGGCGACAGTACCTAGGGTTCGAATCCCTATCTCTCCGCCATTATTGAACAAGACGAAGCCCCTGAAATGGTTAAACATTTCAGGGGCTTTTTCGTGGGCGGGTATAAAGTCGGGGCCTTTTGAGGGCAAAAAGCTCAAATAACTACCTGCCAACTTTGGCTAGCGCTGCATGTGCCAATGGAAGGCGCTATTAATGAGCTATGAAGCCAAGGTCTACAACGTGATGATGGCTCTCGGCTTCCTCAACGACGCAGCTCAAGCCGCGTTTATCTCAAGCGGCGCTGAAGTCAGAGGAGCCCAACGGCAGGGGCGATGATTTTTGCACCCGTGATGAGTTCCTCGGCAAGCAACCCCTTAACGCTTTCCTTGCTGCCTTCTCTGGCAATCTCGGCTAATTGCTCGCGCAGGGAGTGGGCATGAGTCAGGCTGCGCGGGGTTGCGTTTAGAACTTCGAGGCCTTTCACAGTGAGTACGGCATCCGAGACATGGGTGTTGGAAAACAGCCCGCCGCTGATGTACCCCGCGTTGATCAGCCATCCCGTTGTCGCGATAAAAAACTCAGCCTCTTTGCTGGGCAGATCCATTTGACGCTCTTCACTCCACTCCATTGCCGGTTCAACAAAATGCTCTGCGGTCAGGTTGAAGGGCACAGGAAAGTTCAGATACAGCTCACCCAGCACCTTGCCGGTCAGCTCATTGAATTTATCGATATTGGAACCAGACATGTCACAGAACTCCGACAAAAAAGCACTCAGCGTGCAGAGAATCAAAGCTGCTGTTGAGCCATAGCGGCTCCAGCGAAATGTTGGCTAAAGCGTTCATAGATGCACTGGCGAGCAACTAAGCGGCAGGACATTCAAAAGCGAAGCCAGCCACTACTCTGGCCCATATCCCCCTTGGCGTCACCTCAACTCAAGAGAGTCCACACGTTCTTTACCCCAAGGCACCTTGACACGGTTGAAACGGCTATCGCACGCGGCGAGAAAACCGGGCGCCATGTCGACCGCGCCGTAAGATGAGCATTTAAAGTGTATGTCACCTTGAAGAGCGCGATGAGCACATCATCAATGAGCGTCTGATATTGCGGCGCACCACAGACCATTCCGGAATGGAGTCAGATGCTTTTCATATGTGATCAGTGAGGCGGTTGAGTTATTTATTTAGTGGTGTCTGTTTAATTGATTCATTATCGCTGCTGATGAGTGAGATGCATTCAGCATATGCTCTCATGGCAAACAGGGGATGAACGTCAATGAAGTGCTTCTTGACGGTCGTGCAGTAGTGTTCATATTCAGCGTCCTCCAGGCAGTCATGGGTGCCCAGGCAGTAACTGATCTGTGTGTGGATATAGATAGCCTTGGCAAACCCACTGCCTCGGCTGGATATTAATTTTTTTTGTGCTGGCCTGCCCATGCAGTTGTGGTGGCGAAAGTCTTGAAACGTTTCTCCCAGTAGTTTTAAAATTCTGGGAAAATCATCGTTAACCGTAATAAATTTGTCAGAGTTGAAGCGGTCTTTGAACGTCCATGTCATGTGAGTTTTCATCCTGAAAAAGTCTGTGTTTTACGGTGTGTTTATACGGTCTGGGATTTTTGGATGAGGGATTCCAAAAAGAATTCTATGTGGCCTGTGGGTGTTTCGCGCAGGGGCCATTTTTCAATTGATTTGGCTATTTTTTTAATGTCATGAGCAAAGTCTGATTTGGGAAACATGTCATATAAAGCCTTGCCTTTACTGGCTGCCATTCGGGATGACTTATGTTCATGAACGTACCCGGCGTAACTCAGAAATACATCGTTGTTCTTGTTTAATTGTTGAAGGGTGTTGAAAGCTTTTTGACCTTCATGTGTGTCAATGGCTTTGTTGATCAGTATTCTGAAGTTGTGTAAGTCGTAAGTGCTGTGCAGTATATGTATAAGCGCCTGTGTGCTGGCGATGGCCGTTGGTTCGCTGCAGGTGACAAGCAAAATTTCTTGTGAGGCGCGGATGAAGTTAAGCGTGCACTTGTTAATGCCGGGCGCTGTGTCAATGACAAGGATGTCGAGTTCTTTGGAAATTGTGCTGAGCGCGTTGACGATGCCAAAGTGATGAGCCGTCGATAAATGTTTCATCGATTTCGGCAGGCTGCTGCCGAGAATCAAGTTGATGCCTTTAGGTCCGTTATAGATGACCTCTCGAAGGGAGCTATTCCCTTCGATTAAATCTGTAATGGTATAGTCAGGTGAAATGTTCAAAAGCGTAGCAATGCTGGGAAGTTCCAGGTTAGCGTCGAGAATTGCAACGCGTTTTCCAAGGTCTGCCAGCGCCATTGAGAGGTTGATCGATAAGGTACTTTTTCCCGTCCCACCTTTGCCACTCGCAATCACTATGACTTGAGGGTGTTGGCTCATTATAAGTGCGCCGTTTGATAAGTTCTAAGTGGTTTGTGTCACTGTGCAAATCGTTATCTGGATTGAACATTCACCGTTTTATTCGAAACTTTGTGTAGCTGTCCTTGCGTCCAAATATGCCGGTGTCGCCTGTCAAGAGGTAGAGAGTCGCTCGAAAAAAAGCGGTGGTGATTGAGAATTGATAGGACCTTATCTTTTTGAAGGCCCATACCCATCCTTTGTGTTGATTTCGCTTTGGATTGAGTGTCATCGTTAATATGAGCTACTTAAATTAAAGTATTAGATCCAGCTTTATCAACGGTATAGTGGCACGTTTCTGTTTGGATGATAAGTGTTCTGGGGCGATAGAGTGGTGTCCATGAGCGCATGCACTATTGACGTCCAAGACCCCGTCATCAAAGATTTAATGTGTCATGTAAGCTGCTCTGCTCTGAGCTTGCAGTATTTTATATCAGGGATGTGTCGTAGATGTTTAATATTAGTAAGGCGTATGTGCGGTTACTTGGTCATGCACTTGGTTATCACTTTTCGAGTAAAGACGGCTTTGATGTGGATGTGCTGGGGCCTGGTGAATATATAGATATTGTACGGGTGTATGAATGGTTAAATGATTTGACGGCCAAGGTGGAGGATCCAGATCTTGGTTTGAAAGCATTCGGTAATGCACACCCCGCAATGTTGGGTGTTCTCGGGTACGCGGTGATGTCATGTTCAACATTAGGGCATGCGCTGGAGCGGTTGGTGACGTACCATCCATTAATTAGCAATGGCTCTTTTTTGAAAGTCGAGTTTCGCGGAAAATATCTTAAGGTTTTAGGTTTTGAAGTAGGTGATAAACCACCAAGAGTGTTCATTGATTCAGGGGCGTCAGTGTTCTTAGGCTTGATGCAGTGGCTAGTCCCCAATCAGGCTGTTCAACCAGTCGCTGCGGAATTTACATATGCTGAGCCGGTGGACTTAAATGCATTAAAAGCAATATTTGGGAAAAATATTACCTTTTCTTCAGCGTCGAATAGTCTGCTTTTCAGGAGGGAAGTGTATGATTATCCTTTGATATCTGCCTCGCCGACATTGAATGTCGTGCACACGGATGTGCTGAATGTTTATTTGCAAAATTCAATCAGTGGGCTCATGTCATCCAGGATTAAAAAAATCGTATCTGATGGGTTGTTGGTTGGCTGTATTCCTACCGTTCAAACGGTATCGAGAGCCATGAAGATGAGCGCTAGAACACTGCAAAACTATTTGCAGCGTGAAGAAACTACCTTTACGGCTATTTTTGAGGCCTCTCGAAAAGAGCTGGCGCGTCATTTGTTGAAGGATTCGGCTTACAACTTGAAGTATATATGCGCGACTCTGGGTTTTTGTGATAAGAGCAGTTTCCACAAGGCGTCGTTGCGTTGGTTTGGTATGACGCCTCAGAAGTATCGTGAATTGGCAGAGTAAGAAATGAAGTTGCAGTGCTGACCGTCTTGTCGTGCGGCTATAAAGAGACGAGTTTAGGTAGGCTGGATTGTTAATAAGCCGTGCGCCTGCTGCTATAAGAATGTTTGATAGCACTCTCCTTCGCAAGCAATGCTCGAATGATGGTACCGCCAGCGTGTTTTATCACCGGCAGCACCCCAGACGACTTGTTAGCGACGCCATTGATCGTACGCATAACCCAGCTTCAGCCCGTCAAGGCATCTGCGGCAATTCCTGCGCCCGCAGATCGAATACCAGCACCTCGGCGTCACTGCCATTGTCCAAGGTCAGCCGTTGCTCCTTGCGCACGCGCACGCCGTCGCCTTCCTGCAGTGCCATGCCGTTGAGTTCGACGCTACCACGTGCCACGTGCACATAGGCGTAGCGATCGGCGGCAAGTTCCAGCGTGGCGCTTTCCTGGCCGTCTATCAGGGCTGAATACCCCCGGGCATCCTGGCGTACGTGGAGCGAACCATCGGCGCCATCGGGCGAGATGATCAGTTGCAGGCGTCCGCGTTTCTTTTGCGTGGTGAAGTGCTCTTGTTGGTAGCGGGGTTTGGCGCCACCGACGTCAGGCACGATCCAGATTTGCAAAAAGTGCACAGGCTCGTTGTGCGAGTGGTTGTACTCGCTGTGCGCCACGCCGCTGCCGGCGCTCATCAATTGCACGTCACCCGGGCGGATCACTGAACCTGTGCCCAGGGTGTCCTTGTGTTCCAGCGCACCGTCGAGCACGTAGGAGAAAATTTCCATGTCGCGATGGGGGTGCTGACCGAACCCTTTACCCGCTGCCACGCGGTCGTCGTTGATCACCAACAGGTCGGAGAAGCCTTGTTCATCCAGGTTGCGATAGTTGGCAAATGAGAAGGTGTGGAACGATTTCAACCAGCCATGGTTGGCGGCGCCGCGATCGGATGCTTTGCGAAGGGTCAGCATGATGACATCTCCTGTGTGGACGTTGATTCGTCCGAGTGAGGAGAAGGTTAATGGTTACTGATCAGTAAATTAAGTAGATGGAAACTGAAACAATGTCTCTCTGTAGTTGACAATTTTAGCGGATTTATCACGTATGATTTTTCCGACGCTCGCTCATGAACTGCGCGTTTGCAGTGGCCCGGATGCGGCGCACTATTGTTTATCCACAGCGGACTCGCTCATGCAGCTGCCTACAGTGAAATCTATCTTATGAAAACCGTGGCGATGGTGTTGTTTCCAGACTTTCTGCTGCTCGACATGGCGGGGCCCATGGAGGTGTTCTCGATTGCCAACCGCTATCTACAGCCGGATCAGCAGTATGAATTGACCACTCTGGCGACCGAGCCCGGCCTGCTGCGCGCCTCAAATGGCGTAAAGCTGCAGGCGGATCGGCATATTGACCAGGCCAGCGGGCACTATGACTTGCTGCTGGTACCCGGTGGCCCGGGGGCCTACAACGATAAACCGCAGGCATTGCTGGAGTGGCTCAAGGGCGCCGTGACCCGGGCCGGGCAATACGGGTCCATCTGCACCGGGGCATTCTTGCTGGGCTTTGCCGGTTTGCTGGATGGCTATCGCGTCACGACCCATTGGCATTACACCGAGCGGCTGATCAAGGCCTTCCCCTCGGCCCGGGTAGAGGTCGACCAGATTTTCGTGCAGGACCGCAATCTCATTACCTCTGGCGGCGTCACGGCCGGTATCGATCTTGCGCTGTCGGTCGTCGCCAATGACCACGGCAAAAAAATCGCCCTGGACGTGGCCAAAGTCCTGCTGGTGGTCATGAAGCGTCAGGGCGGCCAGGCGCAGTTCAGTCCGCTGATGGCCTCGGTTGGCCCCCAGGAAACCCCCATAACCCGGGTTCAGAACCATATGCTCGAACACCTCGATCAGGCTTTCAGCATTGAATCCTTGGCCAGCCTGGCCAGTATGAGTGCCAGGCACTTTGCCCGGGTTTTTGCCCGTGAGGTCAACATGACGCCCATGGATTTTCTTCAGGGCGCGCGTATAGACCGGGCCAGAAACCTGCTGGAGACCAGTGAGTTGCCCCTGAAAACAGTCGCTTTCAAAAGTGGCTTCGGCAGCGTCAGGCACATGCGTTTTCTGTTCAATGAAAAGCTTGGTCTGACCCCGGCTCAGTACCGCGAGCAGTTCAGCTAGCCTCTACTGTCCGTGGTGGGCACCGATATGGCCGTAACGCTCCTACCAGAGCAGTTGTGCTGTCATCGATGCCTGCCAAGATAGATGAGAACTCTTTGCACTTGCACAAGGATGACCGCCCCATGAGTACGTTCACCACCCGCGATGGCACCGAAATCTACTACAAGGACTGGGGCACGGGGCAGCCCGTGGTGTTCAGCCACGGCTGGCCGCTGAACGCCGATAGCTGGGAATCGCAGATGCTGTTCCTGGCGTCCAAGGGCTATCGGGTGATCGCCCATGATCGCCGCGGCCACGGGCGCTCCAGCCAGCCGTGGGCAGGCAACGATATGGACACCTACGCCGATGACCTGGCGCAGTTGATCGAGCTGCTGGACCTGCAGGATGCCGTGCTGTTCGGTTTTTCCACTGGCGGCGGTGAAGTGGCGCGTTATATCGGTCGTCATGGTACGGGCCGGGTGGCCAAGGCGGGGCTGATTTCATCGGTGCCGCCCTTGATGCTCAAGACCCAGGCCAACCCTGGCGGCTTGCCGCTAGAGGTGTTTGACGGGATTCGCCAGGCGTCACTGGCGGACCGTTCGCAGCTGTACATCGACCTCGCGAGCGGCCCTTTCTTTGGTTTCAACAAACCGGGGGCCAAACCCTCCCAGGGCATGATCGACTGGTTCTGGATGCAGGGCATGACCAGCGGCCACAAAAACGCCTACGACTGTATCAAGGCGTTCTCTGAAACCGACTTTACCGAAGACCTGAAAAAGTTCGACATACCGACCCTGGTGGTCCACGGCGACGCCGACCAGGTGGTGCCTATCGAAGCTGCGGGCATTGCGTCGGCAGGATTGGTCAAAGGTTCTACGCTGAAGATCTACCCCGGTGCCCCCCACGGGCTGACGGATACCCACAAGGATCAGCTCAATGCCGATCTGCTGGCGTTTCTCAAGGGCTGATACGCGTTGCTTCACTTCAACTCTGTAGCGATCCACCGTGGGAGCGAGCCTCTCGTTCCCGCGGTTGAAGTGTCTGCAGGGAATAGTCGACTGGATAGGGTTGGAGCCTTGCGTCATGTCTGAATCCACTGAGATCAATCCGCCGACCCGGGCTTTCGATGAGGTTGTGACCCTGGTGGTCAAGCATCGGGTCAAGGCCGGTTTTGAAGTGCCCTACAACGCGTGGCTGCGCAAGATCGTGCGCATCGCCGGGCAGTGGGACGGGCATCTGGGGGTGGATGTCGTGCCCGGCAAGAGTGCCGGTCTGGACACCTATACCTGCGTGCTGCGCTTTTGCTCCACTGACGCCATGCAGCGCTGGCTGGACTCGCCGCAACGCCGCGAACTGGTCAACGAAGCTACTCCCATGCTGGCGGACGGTGACCAGACCGAGGTCAATCCGGTCAACGAATTCTGGTTCGCGCCCCACACCGAGTCCCGAACGCCACCACCCCGCTGGAAGCAGGCCGTGCTGACGCTGATGGTGATTTTTCCCCATACCTTGCTGGTGCCGCTGATCTGGAAGCCCTTGCTGGGCTTGAGCCCTTTTTTCTCCCAGTACGTGGTCGCCACCTTTGTGATCACGCTGACCATCGTTGTTTCGGTGGTTTATCTGTTTATGCCAATGGCGACGCGTGTGTTCGCGCCCTGGCTGACTGCTGCCACTGAACCCGAGGAACCGCGATGAACGCCGATCTGATCTTATTCAATGGCCAATTTAATACCGTCGATCGCGAAAACCCCCATGCCAGTGCCGTGGCCATCCGCGACGGCCGCTTTGTGGCCGTCGGCACCGATGCTCAGGCAATGGCCCTGCGCGGTACGGGCACCCAAGTCATCGACCTCAAGGGGCGCTGTGTCATTCCGGGCCTTAATGACTCGCACCTGCACCTGATCCGTGGCGGCCTGAACTACAACCTCGAACTGCGCTGGGAAGGCGTGCCATCCCTGGCCGATGCGTTGCGCATGCTCAAGGATCAGGCCGATCGCACGCCGACTCCGCAATGGGTGCGCGTGGTCGGCGGCTGGAACGAATTCCAGTTCGCCGAAAAGCGCCTGCCCACCCTGGAGGAACTGAACCAGGCGGCCCCGGACACTCCGGTCTTTATCCTGCACTTGTACGACCGGGCGCTGCTCAATCGTGCCGCGCTGCGAGTGGCTGGCTATACCCGCGATACCCCGAACCCGCCGGGTGGCGAGATTGTGCGCGATGCCAACGGCAATCCGACCGGCATGCTGGTGGCGCGGCCCAACGCGATGATCCTCTATTCGACCCTGGCCAAGGGGCCAAAGCTGCCGCTGGAGTATCAGGTCAACTCCACCCGCCAATTCATGAGCGAACTCAATCGCCTGGGCCTCACCAGCGCGATTGATGCGGGCGGTGGTTTCCAGAACTATCCAGATGATTACCAGGTCATCGAGCAACTGGCCAAAGACCAGCAATTGACCATCCGTATTGCCTACAACCTGTTTACGCAAAAGCCCAAGGAAGAACTGACCGATTTCAAGAACTGGACCAGCAGCGTCACCCTGCACCAGGGCGATGACTTTTTGCGGCACAACGGCGCCGGAGAAATGCTGGTGTTTTCGGCAGCGGACTTCGAGGACTTCCTTGAGCCGCGCCCGGACTTGCCGCAAACCATGGAAGACGAACTGGAACCCGTGGTGCGCCACCTGGTGGAGCAGCGCTGGCCGTTTCGCCTGCATGCCACCTACAACGAATCCATCAGTCGCATGCTCGACGTGTTCGAGAAGGTCAATCGCGATATTCCGTTCAATGGCTTGCCGTGGTTTTTCGACCATGCCGAAACCATCACCCCCCATAACATTGAGCGGGTAAGGGCCCTGGGCGGCGGCATTGCGATTCAGGATCGCATGGCGTTCCAGGGCGAGTATTTCGTCGAGCGATACGGCGCCAAAGCGGCCGAAGCCACGCCACCCATCAAGCGCATGCTGGCCGAAGGCGTGCCGGTGGGGGCGGGCACCGATGCCACCCGCGTGTCCAGCTACAACCCGTGGACTTCGCTCTACTGGATGGTCAGCGGTCGCACGGTCGGTGGTCTTGAGCTGCACGCCGAAGGCCTGCCCCGGCTCACTGCGCTGGAGCTGTTCACCCACGGCAGCGCCTGGTTTTCATCCGAACAGGGCAAAAAGGGTCAGATCAAGGTCGGCCAGTTGGCAGACGTGGCGGCCCTGAGCGCGGACTTTTTCAGCGTCGACGAAGAAGCCATCAAGTGGATCGAGTCCGTGCTGACCGTGGTGGGCGGCAAGGTGGTGTATGCCGCCGGCGACTTCGAAAAACTTGGCCCGGCCCGCGTACCGGTGTTGCCCGACTGGTCGCCGGTGGTGAAAGTCCCCGGCCACTGGCGCCCGGGTGCGCCGCTGCAGGCACAGGTCCACCAATGCAGCGGGCCATGCGCGGTGCATGCCCATGGCCATGAAAAAGCACGTTTGTCGAATGCACCGGTCAGCGACTTTGCCGGATTCTGGGGCGCCTTTGGCTGCTCCTGTTTCGCCTTTTGATCCCGTAACACCTATCTATCGAGGAGTTTCACATGAGCACTGTTCCGTACAAGCGCCTGAACAAAGATGATGCTGTGGTGTTGCTGGTTGACCACCAGACCGGTCTGATTTCGCTGGTCCAGGATTTCTCGCCAAACGAATTCAAGAACAACGTGCTGGCGTTGGGCGATGTGGCCAAGTTTTTCAAACTGCCGACCATTCTGACCACCAGTTTTGAAAACGGCCCCAACGGCCCGATGGTGCCGGAGCTTAAGGAACAGTTTCCGGACGCCCCGTACATCCCGCGTCCTGGCCAGATCAATGCCTGGGACAACGAAGACTTCGTCAAGGCGGTCAAGGCGACCGGTCGCAAGCAACTGATCATTGCGGGTGTGGTGACGGATGTATGCGTGACTTTCCCGACGCTGTCGGCGCTGGCTGAAGGTTATGAAGTGTTTGTGGTGACGGATGCGTCGGGCACCTTCAACGAAACCGTACAACAGGCTGCCTGGGCGCGAATGACGGCAGCGGGTGCACAGTTGATGAACTGGTTCTCGGTGGCGTGCGAGCTGCAAGGGGATTGGCGCAATGACATGGAAGGCCTGGCGAACCTGCTGTCGCCGCGCATTCCCAACTACCGCAACCTGATGAACAGCTATTCGGTATTGACCGCCAAGTAAGGCAGCTCCGTTGCTTTTGTAGTCGCTGCCGTAGGCTGCGATAAGGGCCGCAGGACCTTCGTTTGGTTTTGGAACGAGGGTCGCTTCGCAACCCGTCGCAACCTGCGGCAGCGGCTGCAGATATCACCCTCACTTCTCAGCGCCTGTGCAACCAACTCAAAAAACCGCCTTTGATGACCGGTGCCGGCGCGGCCATCAGCGCCATGCGACTACTTTGTTGGCGCACGGCCTGCAACCTGTTCAACGCCCGTCCTACCTCTGTGCGCTGCGCCATGCATTCGCGGGTCACAGACTTGTCGAGCCGATAAATGATGCTTGAGGTCAAGGTGGTAAAGGTCGCCTGGGACGGCGAGTCCGTGAGAATGCTTTCCTCGCCCATGATCTCTCCCGGCCCCATGCGTCCGGCTTCAACAGGCCCCGCTGCGTCGGGCACGGTCACGCTGACCACTCCGGTGGCGATGACCATCAGGCTGTCCGGCACCTCGTCCAGCGCCAGCACCACCTGACCGGCCGCGTATTGCTGGGCAACCATGGAGAGGGCGATCTGGTCCCGCTCTTGCTCACTCAGGGAACGGAAGACTTTCACCTCGTCGAGCAAGGCCCGCGCCCGGCCCGCGGGTTCGATTATCGCGTCAGGCTGGCGTGAAATACCCGCCGCTTCCAGGTGTCGGTGGGCCAGGTCAAACAATTGGTTGCGCACTTCACTTTTTCTGGCCAAGTCGGCAATGAACCCGCTGGCCACGTATTCGGACATGATCTCGCCAGCCTCCTTGAGCACCGCTTTGGGCGCAGGATTGAGCAGCAGGCTGCTGCTGCCCTGCAGCGTGCGCTCCAGTGCATCGAGCACCCGGCGGGGGCGAACATGGTTGGGCACCTGAATGCTGATCGACACGCCATGCAGATTCGTGGGCCGGCTCAGGTTGACGATCTTGGCCTTGGCCGCCACCGAGTTGGGCACGACCGCCGTACTGCCCGCGCTGGTCAGCAGGTGGGTGGCGCGCCAGTCGATATCCAGCACCTTGCCTTCGACACCGTCGATCACCACCCAGTCATCCACCTGATACGGCTTGGTGGTGTTGAGCACGATGCCGGAAAACACGTCACTGAGGGTGCTCTGCAAGGCCAGGCCGACCACAATGGCGACTACCCCGGAAGTCGCCAGCAATCCTTTGACCGGCAACTCCAGCACGTACCCGGCTGCGGCGACGATGGCCGCCAGAAACACCAGGGCGCCAATCACATCCTGCAGCAGGCGGCCGCTGTGACCGATGCGGCGCATCAGCACCAGGCCGATCACTTCGGTCAGCACCCGCGCCGCGTACAGCCACCACACAATTCCCAGCGCCGTCGCCCCCAATTGCTCCACCCGGTCATCGGTAAACAGCGGGGCCTGCAACGGGCTGACGCCAGCGTTGATGATCAACGCGCTGAACATTGCAAACAGCGCCAGACGCACCCCCACCCGGGTGACACGTTGCTTGAACGGCGCCAGATGCCAGAGTGCGGTGTCGATCACCAACAGCACGGCACCCCAGGACAGCGGGTGATCGAGGAGAAAGGACATGGGCAAACTCCAGTTTCAGAAAGCAGGCGAGAGAGGGGGACCGTGCACAGAGAATAGACGGGTGTTGAAAAGGGAAAAAGCCGCTATAAAGGGTTTAACTGTCCACCAGGTAGTGACAATGAACCCCTTTGAAGACATGCGTATTTTTTGCCAGGTCATGGACTCCGGCAGCTTCACGGCGGCGGCCGACCAACTGGGCCTGTCCAAGCAATTCGTGAGCCGACGATTGATGCAACTGGAGGCGCGACTGGGCGTGCGCCTGCTCAACCGCTCTACCCGGCGACTGGACGTCACGCCCCTGGGGCAGACCTATTACGAGTCGGCCATGCGCTTGCTCAACGACGTCGAGCACATGGAGCAGGGCATCGCCGGCCAGACCAGCGAGCCGCGCGGCACCCTGCGGGTCAGTGCGCCGCTGTCCTTTGCGATGGCCCAGCTGGGCTGCCTGCTGCCGTTGTTTTTGCAGCGCTACAGCGGCGTGACCGTAGAGGTGGACCTCAGCGACCGGCCAGTGGACTTGCTCAGCGAAGGCTATGACCTGGCCTTGCGCATCGGCGTGCTGGAAGACTCGACCCTGATTGCCCGCCGTATCGCCAGCATCGATCGCGTGTACTGTGCCAGCCCGGCCTACCTGGCCGAGCGGGGCACACCGCTCAAACCCCAGGAGCTGCACGAGCATGATTGCCTGCCCTACGGTCATGGCCGTCAAGTGCAGTGGCGTTTCGAAGGGCAGGGCAAGCCCCTGACCCTCAACGTCAGCGGGCGCATGCGGGTCAATAATGGTGAGTTGCTCAAGGATGCGGCCATCGCCGGGCTGGGGATTACCTACCTGCCGACCTTTATCGTCGGCTCGGCGCTGGAGAGCGGGCAATTGGTCCGGGTGCTGGACGATTACCGCTGCGCGCCGCTGGCGTTATCGGCGGTCTATCCGCAGCACCGCCAGCGCTCGCAGCCGGTGCAGGCATTGATCGAGTTCTTGCGCGAGCGGCTGGATCAAGTGCAAGGAGGGTTGTAGCGCCATTGTGCAGATCAGGCCAGGGTGGGGCATTTATGCATGCTTGATATAAGTGCTATCCGGTAAGCGCCGTTTATCAATTAACTCCCAGCCGCTAAGTTACTTCTATATTGAATACGCGCACGTCTATGGCGGCCGTTTCCTACAGAAGTTTCACTTTGACGGGGAGATTTTTATGACGTTTACGGTGCTTAAAGCCACGCTAATGGCCGCAATGGTCGGTATGTCCGCCGCCGAGGCGGGCGACTACAAAGCCAACCCGTTTACCTTGACCTACGCTGGCGCAATCACCCGCAACGAGCCGGGCAAGGTCAACATTCATCCGGTTACCTACACGCTCAACGGCCTGGATATTGCCGCCAATGTGTACACTCCGGCGAACTACGATGCCAACAAAAAATACCCGGCCATTGTTGTTGCTCACCCCAACGGCGGAGTCAAGGAGCAGGTGGCGGGCCTGTATGCCCAGCGCCTGGCTGAAAAGGGCTACATCACCATCACTGCGGATGCCGCCTATCAGGGGGCCAGTGGCGGTCAGCCGCGCAATGTGGATAAACCTGCCAACCGCGTTGAAGACATCCACGGCATGGCTGACTTCATCGCCCGTTACCCCGGTGTTGATCCTCAGCGTCTTGGCCTGCTGGGCATCTGCGGCGGCGGTGGCTATGCCTTGAAGGCGGGGCAAAGCGACAAACGCTTTCAGTCGATTGCCACCGTGAGCATGTTCAACTCCGGGCTGGTTCGCCGTAATGGCTTCATGGATTCGCAACTGGACACTATCCAGGAGCGTCTGCAACAGGCATCCGCAGCCCGTGCCCAGGAAGCGGCAGGCGGGGAGGTGGTGTACACCGGTGATGTCAAACTCACCGACGAACAAATCGCCAAGCTGCCCTTCGACCTGTATCGCGAAGGCTTCGAGTATTACGGCAAGACCCATGCCCACCCCAACTCGACCTTCAAATACACCCTGAGCAGCCTGCTGGACCTGATGAGCTTCGATGCCACCAACCAGCTCGAACTGCTCAACACGCCGCTGCTGATGATTGCCGGCAGCAAGGCCGACACGCTGTACATGACCGAGCAGGCGTTCGCCAAGGCTACGGGCACCCAGGACAAGACGTTGTTCAAGATCGAGGGCGCGACCCATATCCAGACCTACTGGGTGCCTGAATATGTCGACGCAGCCATCAACCAGCTGGCCGATTTTTACGCCAGGACACTCTGAGTCGGGAGGCAGGCATGAACAGGACACTATGGACGCTTGCGCTGTGTGCCGCGGTGCCCCTGACTGACGCCGCCGCTGGCGGTAGTGACAGGGCCCGCACGCAGCAGATCACCCGTGGCGACACTCAGGTACCGTCGCCGGGGCCAGCGGATTATTTTTCAGGAGTGGTGCGCGTCGATCCCTTGTTTGCTGCCAGCGATGAAATCAGTGCATCGGGTGCCTATGTCACGTTCGAGCCTGGAGCACGCTCGGCCTGGCACACTCATCCAGCCGGCCAGCGGCTGGTGGTGGTTTCCGGGGCAGGCCTGACGCAGGAGTGGGGCAAGCCGGTGCAGCAGATTTACCCGGGCGACGTAGTGGTCTGCCCGCCGGGCATCAAACACTGGCATGGCGCAGCGCCAGACGGTGCCATGACCCACCTGGCCGTCACCGGCACGGTGGACGGCAAAAACGTGACCTGGATGGAGAAAGTCACGGATGAACAATACCGAGCCCGTTAAATTCCAGGCATCTGCGATGCTGGCCGTGGCGTTTACCTTCAGCCTGGGCCTGGCCACCTCCTGGGCTCAAGCAGCCCAACCGGCCGGGGATTCGCCCGCTGCCGGCGGGGTGGTCGAGCAGGGCCTGTCGCCCCGCCAGCGCGCGATTCCCCTGATCGCCGCCGCGATGGCCAGCAGTAATATGCCAGCGCTTGATCGTGCCCTGAATCAGGGGCTCGATGCTGGTCTGACGGTCAGCGAGGTGAGGGAGATCCTAGTGCAGTTATATGCCTACACCGGTTTTCCGCGCAGCCTCAACGCCCTAGGTGAGTTGATGAAGGTGCTGCAGGCCCGTCAGCAACGTGGCATTGAAGATGCGCCGGGGCGTGAGCCGGAACGTGTGATCCCCACCGGCGACGAGTTACTGGCGGCGGGCAAGGCCAACCAGACCCGTATTTCAGGTGCACCGGTACAGGGCCCGTTGTTTGACTTTGCTCCGGTGATCAACCAGTACCTGCAGGCGCATTTGTTCGGCGACATTTTTGAACGCGACAATCTGGACTGGCAAAGCCGCGAGCTGGCGACCGTCGGAGCACTGGCTGCCACGCCCGGGGTTGAGCCGCAACTGCGCTCACACATGGGCGCAAGCCTGCGGGTGGGTCTGAGCGAGGCGCAACTGCGCGAGGTGAGCCAGGTATTGGCCGAAAGCGGTGATGGAGATGCCGCCCGGCGCGCCGTCGAGGCGCTGGACGCGCAACTGGCAGCGCGTCAGTCGGGGTAGCGCAGGGCTTCGCGCAACAGGGTGAAGGCCGGGGAAGACTGACGACGGCTCGGGTAATAGAGGTGGTAGCCAGAGTAGGGTTCGCACCAGTCCTCCAGCACGCGGATCAAACGGCCCTGCTCGACATGGGGCCGCACCACATCTTCCGGCATATAGGCCAGGCCCAGCCCCTGCAGGACCGACTCCAGGCGCATGGCAATGTTGTTGAACACCAGTTGGCCTTCTATCCGCACCTTGAGCGCCTGGCCGTTTTTCTCGAACTCCCACATAAACAGGCCGCCGTGGGTGGGCATGCGCAGCGTTATGCAGTTGTGTGACACCAGGTCGGCCGGGGTCACCGGCGTGGGGTAGCGACTGAAGTACGCGGGGGAACCGACCACGGCCATGCGCATATCGGGGCCGATACGCATGGCAATCATGTCCTTGGCTACCTGTTCGCCCAGACGCACGCCAGCGTCGAAGCCCTCGGCGACAATATCGGTCAGGCCGTAGTCAACGATGATTTCAATGTTCAAGTCGGGGTTGTCAGGCAACAGCTGAGCCAGCACCGGTTGCAGGACCGCGATCGAGGCATGCTCCCCTGCCGTGATGCGTAATGTACCCGCAGGTTTGTCGCGGAACTTGCTGAGCAGCGCCAGTTCGTTATTGATCTCGTCGAAGCGTGGCGCAATCACCTGCAACAGGTGCTCCCCCGCTTGCGTGGGGGCAACGCTGCGGGTTGTCCGCGCCAGCAACCTGACCCCCAGCCGCTCCTCCAGTTGGCGCATGGCCCGGCTGAGTGCTGGTTGCGATATGCCGAGCCGGGCCGCGGCGCGCGTAAAACTGCGCTCTTGGGCGACGACCGAGAAGATTGCCAATTGCTCGTAATTTTCAACCGCCATATCGCCGTCCCTATGCAGTGCCCGTCAAACGATGGCGGGGTAGTCTGCCATCGTGTCCGGCCACGGGCTCAATACTTCAAAGCCTTCGTCGGTCACGGCGACCATGTGCTCCCACTGAGCCGATAGCGCGCCATCCTTAGTGACCACGGTCCAGTGATCGGGCAGGGTTTTGACATGGCGTTTGCCGGCATTGAGCATGGGCTCGATGGTGAAAATCATGCCGGTCTTGAGCTTCATACCCTGGCCCGGATAGCCGTAGTGCAGCACTTGCGGCTCGTCGTGATAGACCTTGCCGATGCCGTGGCCGCAGTACTCGCGCACGACGCTGAAGCCTTCTTTCTCGGCGAGGGTCTGGATGGCGTGGCCGATATCGCCCAGGGTTGCTCCGGGGCGCACCATGCGGATACCGGCGCACATGGCGTCGTAGGTGGTCTTGACCAGATGCCGTGCGGCGGCACTGGGTTCGCCGACGAAGTACATGCGGCTGGTGTCGCCGAACCAGCCATCCTTGACCACCGCAATGTCGATATTGACGATGTCGCCGTCCTGCAGCACCCGGTTCGACGGGATGCCGTGGCACACCACTTCATTGACCGACGCGCACACGGTTTTCGGAAAGCCGTGGTAGCCCACGTTGCCCGGAATGGCCTTCTGCACATTGACGATGTAGTCGTGGCAGATCTGGTCGAGCTGGTCGGTGGTAACGCCCGCCTTCACGTGTTCGCCGATCATGGCCAGCACCTCGGCGGCCAGTTTGCCCGCCACCTTGGACTGGGCAATCTGTGCCGGGCTATTGATAACGACGTTGTTTCTCATTGATTTGCTCCCGCAGTGGCATCAGCCAGTTCGCACACGTGCTTCAAATCGAGACCGCCTTGCAGTTCGGCCTGTATCAGCAAGCGGCAGATCTGGTTGTGATCCAGGTCGGGATGCAATTCGGTCAACATGCCGATACGCATCCAGTGCTCTGCCTGTGCATTGATCGAACGGTTGAGTGCGTTGCTGGCGACCCGCAAGTTTTCATGGGTGGCGTCCGAGATCTTTACGATGCCCATCTGAATGCTCAATATGAAATGTATATGAAACGTATATTAATCGAGAGGGGTGCCCGATCGCAACTCAAAGGTCTGTTTGTCATGGACAGCGCGCAGGGTCGATCCCTATGCTGGTGCCATTAAAAAAACAATCAAGCACACCATGACCCTCAATGCCTCTTTCCATGCGCTGCTCCATTGGCTGGCCCGGCCACACCGAAGCCTGGTGGCGCGCTATACCCTACTTTCGGTTTTTGTGATGAGCATTGCGCTGATCACCCTTGCCGTTCTTTACGAGCAATTGGCCAAGGATCTGCTCAACCGCCTGACCGGTGAGCGGCTCGACGCTCAGGCGCTGTCGACGGCAAACCGCTTGTCATCGTTTCTGGATGACCGCTTTTACCAGCTCTCGGCCCTGTCGAATCACCCCAACATGCCGGATTTTATCGCCGACCCGTCACCCCTGATCAGTGACGTGGATTCGTTGCTCAAGCTGGAGGGGGACTTGCCCTTCATGTACGGGGTGCTGTTTTTCGATGAGCAGGACCGGCTGGTCAAGGTATTGCCAGGCCAGTCTGCCTCCGGTGAGCCTTACTGGGGCAGTGAGCACTGGTCCATCGCGGGTCTGGCGGTGCAAAAGGTGGGGGATGTGGAGGTCATTGGCCCGCTGCTGCCCAAGGCGGGAGGTTCGGGCAGCTTTCTGATCCGCAAGAGCGTGCGCAACGGCCGCACCAACCAGCGGGTACGGATTGCGCTGCATCTACGCCTGGCGTCCTTGACCGAACTGCTGGTCAGTGCAGGCATGAGCGGTGTGGTTGCGCCGCTGTTGCGCGTGCCCGGAGGCGAGTTTGTCGACCCCACTGGCCGTCAGGTCAAGGCCCCGACCCAATGGCATGAAGGACCGGTCATTCTGCCGGGCTGGCAGTTGGTGTTCAGCGTGGAGCCGGGAGCGATCCTCAAGCCGCTCAACGACGCCCGGTGGTGGCTGTACTGGGTCGCTGCGGGTTTCATCGGTTTTATCCTGATCGTGTTTTTCACCCTGTCCCGGCAACTGCGTTCACGGGTCAGTACGCTGCTGCAAGGTGCCCACCAGCTGTCCATGGGCGACCTGACCTACCGTCTGGCCCGGCAGCCCCGTGACGATGAAATCAGCCATGTAGCCCGGGCGTTCAACGTGATGGCCGAGCGCCTGGCCCAGGTCATGGAAAAAACCGTGCGCACCGAAAACCTCGCGGTGCTCGGTACATTCGCCACCGGTGTTGCCCATGAGGTGCGCAATCCACTGGCAACCATGAAAACTACCGTTCAGGCCCTGCTGCGCCGGGAGCAAGAGCCGCAACGACGCCTGCTGCTGAGTGATCTGGTCAAGGAAATCGACCGCCTGTCACGGGTCACCAATGACTTGCTGGAGTACGGCAGGCCGCGCCCGGCTCAGCCGCGAGAGGTGTCGGTGGCGCAGCTTTTTGCCCACGCCGCGCACGTGGTCGGGCCCCAGATGCAGGCACGCAACATTGATTTTCAGTGCGCTGCGCCACCGGACTTGCAGGTGTATATCGACCCGGATCAGGCCCAGCAGGTGTTGCTCAATTTATGCTTGAACGCCTTGCAGGCCAGCAGCGAGGGGCAGGTTGTCCGGCTTGACGCCGAGCCCTGGCAAGGGCGGGTACGTATGGTGGTCACTGATCAGGGCTGCGGTATATCGGCCGCTGACTTGCAGAATATCCGCCAGCCATTTTTCACCCTCAAGGCCCGTGGCACCGGCTTGGGGCTAAGCATTTGCCAGCAGTTGCTGGAGGCCAACGGCGCCCGAATGGAAATCGCCAGCACCGTGGGCGAGGGCACTCGGGTGATACTGGATTGCCCGATGCCGCCATCCCCCCTGCTAGCAGGACACGTCCCAACAGAGAACGAATTGAAGTGAGTCGCTGATGTCCGATGTTCACGTTTTAATCGTCGACGATGAAGAAGCGCTGGTGCGCTCGCTCAGCTATGCCTTGCGTGAGGAGGGCATGCGCATCAGCACGGCCGGCAGTGGCGAAGCGGCACTGCAGCATGCCCTGGATGACATCGACATTGTCCTGCTCGATCTTGGCCTGCCGGGGATTGACGGCATGGCCACTCTGGACGGCTTGCGCCTGCGCAGCCCGCTGCTGCCGGTGATCATGATTTCTGCCCATGGGGATACCCGTGCGGCCGTTCAGGCGGTCAAGGGCGGTGCGACCGATTACCTGACCAAGCCGTTTGAACTGGATGACTTGCTCGCCACCATCAGCAGCACCCTGGCCCTTGATGGGCCGGAGCCGGTCGCCAGTGGGGAGTTGGCGGCAGGCCTGCAAGGCCAGAGCGCGGTCATGTTGGCATTGCATGGGGCCGTGCAGCGGATTGCCCGCAGTTCGGCAACGCGGATCCTGCTGCTGGGCGAGTCCGGCACGGGCAAAACCCTGGTGGCCCAGGCCCTTCACGGCTACAGCTCACGTGCTGGCTGCGCCTTTATCGAGGTCAACTGCGCGGCCTTGCCGGAACAGTTGATTGAGGCTGAACTGTTTGGCTCCGAAAAGGGTGCCTACACCGGTGCCCATCAAAAGCGTGCCGGGCTGGTCAGCCAGGCCAATGGCGGGACGCTGTTTCTGGATGAAATTGGTGAACTGCCGTTGAGTCTGCAAGCCAAGCTTTTGCATTTTCTGGAGAACGGAAACTACCGCGCCGTGGGTGCCAGCCAGGCCAGCAGCGCGGATGTCAGGGTGGTGGCTGCCACCAATCGGGACCTGGCCGACGATGTCCGCCTGGGACGGTTTCGTGAAGACCTGTTTTATCGCCTGAACGTGATCACCGTGGATATTCCGGCCTTGCGTGAACGCGAAGATGATCTGCTGCTTCTGGCCCAGTACTTTGCCCAGCGCCAGGCGCTGGAAGAGGGCGTGAGTCCGATCCGGTTTTTGCCTGACTGCGTCGAGCGGCTGCGCCGTCATCGCTGGCCGGGCAATGTGCGCGAGTTGAAGAACCTGGTCGAGCGCCTGACCATTCTTTTGCCGGGGCAAGGGATCAGTGCCGGGATGCTGCCGGCGCAGTTGCAAGAATCCCCATTGCCCGACAACACGGCCCTGGTGCTGGGTGATCAGCTCGAACGTGCCGAGCGTGAACTGGTCACTGATGCCCTGACCCGCACGGCGGGCCACAAAGGCCTGGCCGCGCAATTGCTGGGGATTTCCCGGCACGCCCTCAAGCGCCGCCTGCAACGCCTGGGCATTGAGCGCTCACACGAGCGCTAACCGCTCAGGGTTGCGCGCCTGTTGAGCGGATAGCGCTCAACAGGCATCAAACACCCCATCCGTAGCCGCTGCCGAAGGCTGTGTCCGGCTGCTGCGGCTACAGGGTGGCGCTTGGCACACCCTTTGCTCTATCCCTCTGGCTGCTCAACAAGAGGCGTTTTCAACGCCCCAAGGAATTTATGCACCCGATGCGTTCATGGCGTTTTTGCGCCCCGGCTTTGGCTGGTCTGCTGATTGGTTCGTCTGCCTGTGCCGAGGTCGGTCGGCTGGAGCTCGGCGTGCCTGCGGCCCAGGCCGATCTGACCATGGGTTGCCTGTATCCGATGACCGAACGTGCGGCCATCTACGGGCAAGACAGCATTGTCGGGATTCAGGTCGCCCTCGATGAATTGCAGGCCCGCCAGCAGGCCGGTGAGCCCGTGCCGCGTTTGCGGGTGATCATTGATGATGACCAGTCCAAGGCCTCGTACGGTGTCAGCCTGGCCAGAAGCTTTATCCACAAGGACGGCGTGCAGGTGCTGTGCGGCATGGTCTCGTCGGGGGTGGCGCTGGCGGTCAGCCAACTGGCCCGCCAGGAAAAAGTGCTGATGATCGGCACCGATCACGCGTCTTCGCGCATGACCCTGGAAAACGGCCACCCTTACTACTTCCGTGTGACCAACGACACCTGGACCTCAATGGCGGCCGGAGCCCGTTATCTGCAGGCACTGCAGAAAAAGACCGGCTGGAAGCGCCTGGCCTTTATCGGCCCCGATTACGAATACGGTCACGTGTCGCGGGATGACCTGCACACCGCCCTGAACCAGTTGGGTGTGAAGTTCGACGACGTGATCGAGCTATGGCCGCGTCTGTATGAGCCGGATTACTCGCCCTATATCACCGCGCTGGAGCAATCCAGACCCGACATTATCGTCTCGGCCATTTGGGGCGGCGACTTCCACGCATTCGTCAAGCAGGCGGCCGGTTCCCGCTTGCTGGAGACCTCGCGCCTGGCCAACTTCGACACCGGGGCCAATTTCGACTTTCTGGTTGCCCTGGGTGACAAGGCCCCGGCGGGGCTGATCCTGTCTGCCCGGCACCACAACAACTGGCCGCAAACCGAACGCAACCGCTCGTTTGTCGAGCGCTTTCATCAGTTGAGCGGACGCTATCCAACCTATGCCGCACAGGGCGCCTACACCGGCGTCATGGTGTTGGCCAAAGCCTTTGAAAAGACCGGGGGCGTGACCGACAGCCAGGCGCTGATCCGTGCACTGGAAGGCCTGGAAATCGCCTTGCCGGAAGATCCGCCCGGTACGTACTCGCGCATCGATCCCGTCACCCATCAGATCCAGCAGAGCCAGGCCATTGGCTCGCCGGTGCCCACGACCGCTTACCCGCCTGCCCAACTGATGCTGGGTAACTGGTCGGTGTACTCGGCGCAAGAGCTACAGCTCGACAGCGCCACGCTGAAGCGGCGACTGGCCGCACGAAAACCCGTTGACGAGCCTTAGCCGCTCACTCATCCATTGAGAACCAAGCATGAATAATTCCAAGAAAAGCATGTTGAAACACCCTTTGGCATACGCCATCACTGCTGCCGGTCTGGCCCTGTCCTTGAGTACAGGTGTGCAGGCGGCTGAAAACGGCAAGTTCCGCATTGGTATCGTGACCTTCCTGTCTGGCCCGGCTGCCGGGCCGTTTGGCGAACCGTCGGCCAATGCGGCCAAGGTGCTGGTCGAAGGCCTGAACAAGGGCCAGCTTCCTGCGCCCTACGACAAGCTGGGGATCAATGGCGCTGAAATCGAGGTGGTGATCATCGACGAGGCGGGTGGGGCCGCCAAGCAGGTCGAGGAGTTCCGCAATCTGGTGCAGCGCCAGAAAGTCGATGCGGTGGTGGGCTACATCTCGTCCGGCGACTGCCTGGCCATCGCGCCGGTGGCGGAAGAGCTGGGCGCGATGACGGTGTTCTACGACTGCGGTACGTCGCAGTTGTTCAAGGAAGACAAAACCCCGCAGTACGTGTTCCGCACCAGCCTTGATGCGGCCGTGGACAACATCGGCGCGGCGCGATACCTGGCCAAGGTTCGTCCCGACGCGCAGAAAGTCGCCGGCATTCAGCAAAACTACGCCTGGGGCCAGGACAGCTGGAATGACTTCACCCACTCCATGGAGCAGTTGATGCCCAAGGCCAAGGTGGTCGAATCGCAGATGCCCAAGGTATTCCAGGGGCAGTACGGCGCTGAGATCTCGGCGATCTCGGTCAAGCGTCCGGACATCATTCACTCCAGCTTCTGGGGTGGCGACATGGAGGCCCTGGTGCTGCAAGCCAACGCCCGTGGCCTGCTCGAAGATGCAACGGCTGTCCTGACCTGCGGCGAGTCGGCCATCGACCGCTACAAGGATCAGGCACCCAACGGCATGATCATCGGCGGTCGTGGTCCGTTCGGCGCCTTTGCCCCGGATAACGAACTCAACCGCTGGTTCAAGGACAAGTACGTGGCGGCCTACAAGACCGCCCCGACTTACCCGGCAAGCAAAATGGCCCAGGCGATCCTTGGCCTCAAGCACGCGGCTGAAAACGCCAAGGTCGAGTCCGGGAAAATCCCGACCCCGCTGCAAATCGCCACGGCGTTCAAGGGCTCAACCTTCGAGTCAGTGTCCGGCACCGTGCAAATGGCTCGCGCCGATGGTCATCAGGCCATGCAGGGCATTGCCTACGGCGAGTACCAGTACGACCCGGCGAATAAAAAGGGCAGCGTGCAAAACGTCATCGCCTTTTCCGGTGAGTGCGTGACCCCGCCTGATGGCACCACTGCGCTGGAGTGGATCAAGGCGGGCTTCCCTGGCGCTCAGTGCAACTGATCCCCACACACCTGTAGTCGCTGACGCAGGCTGCGATAAGGGCTCAAGGACCTTCGCTTCTCACAAGGCGCGAACCCTGCGGGCCTGATCGCAGCCTGCGGCAGCGACTACAGCAACGGTTGCGTGATTGATCCCAAGGTAGGACCTCTATGATGAGTCTTTTCGCGGTGCTGATTGACGGCACCATCTATGCCTCGTGGCTGTTTCTGGTCGCCGCCGGGCTCACGGTGATTTACGGGGTGATGCGCATCCTGAACATGGCTCATGGCAGTTTCTATGCCATTGGTGCCTACACCGCTGCCTCGCTCGTGGGCTGGTATTTCAACAACGGCATCGGCCCGGTCTGGGCCGGGTATCTGCTGATGCTGGGCTGCGCGCTGGTGGCGGGCCTGATCGTCGGCCTGATCATCGAGCGAGGTCTGTTGCGCTTTATGTACGGGCGCGACGAAGTGCTGATGGTGATCATCACTTACGCCCTGCTGCTGGTGCTTGAAGACACCATGAAGATGATCTGGGGCGTGAACCCTTATTTCGCTTATCAGCCTTACGCCGAGATGGGCCGCAGCGCCCTGGCCGGACTGAAAGTCTCCAATTACGACCTGATGCTGGTCGGCGTTTCCGCCGTGCTGGGGCTGTGCCTGTGGTTGTGGCTGGAGCGCACACACCAGGGCAAGGTGCTGCGCGCCGTAATTCACGACCGCGAAGTGGCGATGGCCATGGGTGTCAACGTGCGGCGCATGTTCACCCTGGTTTTTGTGCTGGGCACCATGCTCGGCACGCTGGCGGGTGCCTTGACCGCTCCGGCCATTTCGGTGGTGCCGGGCATGGGGGTGGAAATCATCGTGCTGGCGTTTGCCGTGGTGGTGATCGGCGGCATGGGCAGCATCGAAGGCGCCGCAGTGGGCGCATTGCTGGTGGGCTTGAGCCGGGCCGCGGCGGTGCATTACGCCCCGGAGTTCGAACTCTTTGTGATTTACGGGGTAATGGCGCTGGTACTTGCCGTGCGTCCCCAAGGGCTGTTCGGCCGTGTACTGGCGAGGAAAATTTGATATGCGCCTGAGTAAAACCGAATTGATTCTGCTCGGCGTTGCCGTGCTGCTGGCGGCGGGCGGGTTTATCGCGCCGCAATGGCTGGTGTTCCTGCTGACGATGGCCCTGGCCAAGGCCATGGTGGTGCAAGGCGTGGTGATGCAGATGCGCGCCGGGCTGGTGACGTTTGGCCAGGGCCTGTTCTTTTGTGTGGGCGGCTATGCCGTGGGCATGAGCGGGCATTTTCTGGACATCACCGATCTGGCCGTGCTGTTGCTGATCGGAGTGGGCGCCGCAGTGTTGCTGGCCATGCTGCTGGGGCTGTTGATGACCCGCTACCGCGAGATTTTCTTCGCCATGCTGTCGTTGGCGTTCTCGATGATCCTCTACGGCGTGCTGGTAAAAAGCTCGGCGCTGGGCAGCACCGACGGCTTCAACGTCAAGGCCTGGACCCTGTTCGGCTGGACCCCGGCTTCAGGGCAGGCGCCGCTGGCGTTGTTTGTCATCATCGTTGCCTGCTCGGCAGTGCTGGCGGTGTTGCTGCATCGCTACAGCCGCAGCAGCGCCGGGATGATGTGCGAAGCCATTCGTGAAAACGAAGTGCGGGTTGAATACCTGGGCCAGTCCCCACGCTGGGTGCTGTACATGAACTACGTTGCGGCTGCCGCGGTGTCGGCATTGGGCGGTGGTTTCATGGCCTTGTCTGCCGGGCACATCGACCCTGAAATGGCCTACTGGATCACTTCGGGCGAATTCGTCTTTATCGCGCTGCTGGGCGGTACCGCCCATGTTGCAGCACCGTTCATTGCAGCCATTCTGTTTGCCGTGGTGCGCACCTACGCCATCGAACTGGTGCCACACAGCTGGCAGATGATTTTGGGGTTCACCCTGCTGGCAATCATCGTATTTCTGCCTAAAGGCTTGTGGAGCCTGTTCACCGGGCAAGCACGGAGAGCAAAAGCATGAGTTGCATCCTCGAAACCAAGGGCCTGTGCAAATCGTTCGGCGCCGTCACGGCGGCCAAGGATGTGAATGTTCGCATCCACAAAGGCGAAGTGGTCGGCGTGATCGGTTCCAACGGCGCGGGCAAGACCACGTTTATCAACATGGTCACCGGCTACCTGAAACCCAGCAGTGGCGAGATTCTGTTCAACGGCCAGTCCATCATCGGCCACACCCCTCGGGCAATCACCCGGGCGGGCATGGCCCGTTCGTTCCAGGTGGCGCAGTTGTTCCCGCAATTGAGCGTGCTGGACAACTTGCTCATCGCCGTATCGGCCGCACAAAGCCCGTTTCCGTCGTTGCTGGCGCCCATGCGCAATGCATGCCGCATCGCCCAGGCAGATGCGATTCTCGCTGAATTCGACATCAGCCGCTGGCGCGACACGCCGGTCACCGCCGTGCCCCAAGGCGTGCGCAAACTGATCGACATTGCGATGGCGCTGATCGGTGATCCGCAAATGCTGCTGCTCGACGAACCCACCAGCGGGGTGAGCGCCGAGGAAAAAACCGCATTGATGGACACGGTGATGCGGGTTGTCGCCCAGCATCAGGTCACGGTGCTGTTCGTTGAACATGACATGGACGTGGTGCGCCGCTATGTGTCGCGGATTCTGGCTTTCTACAGCGGTGAAGTCCTGGCCGATGGCGCACCCGAGGCCGTGCTGGCCAACGCGCGGGTACAAGAGTTTGTGACCGGTGGCCCGAACGCTCACAAGAGGGCAGCGCAATGAGTCTGGATATTCGCAATCTGCACGTTTCGATCGAAGGCGTGCCCATCCTCCATGACGTGTCCCTGCAGGTGGGAAGCGGCCAGATGGTTGGCCTGATCGGTCACAACGGTGCCGGCAAAACCACCCTGATCCGCGCCATCATGGGCCTGCTCGACGCCGATTCCGGCTCGATCACCTTTGCCGGTCAGGACCTGCGCGGCCTGCCCGGGTTTACCCGCGCCGGTGCCGGTATCAGCTACCTGCCCGAAGACCGTCGCCTGATCCCGTCGTTGACCGTGGAAGAAAATATCCTGCTGCCGGTCTGGGCCAATAAGTTGGCCGACAGCCAGCGCCGCCTGGAGTGGGTCTACAGCCTGATCCCGGAAATCGCCCAGTTTCGTGACCGCAAGGCCATGCAATTGTCCGGCGGGCAACAAAAGCTGGTGGCACTGGCGCGGGCATTGATGCCGGGCAACAAGTTGCTGCTGCTCGATGAGCCCTTCGAAGGTGTGGCGCCGGTACTGTCCCGGCGTTTGAGCGAGGTGATTGCCAAGCTGGGTCAGGAAGGATTGTGCGTACTGATTTCTGAATCTGATGACACTCACTCTGCCGATCTGGTCGATGCGTTGTTTCGCATCGAGCGCGGCAGCGTGACCGTAGGGTAGGGACCACAATGTCAAAATTCATCTTTGAAACCACACCGCGGGTGATCTGCGAAATCGATGGTGCGCTGCGCCTTGGCGCCCTGTGCCGCGAACTGAAAGCCGAGCGCGTGCTGCTGATCAGCGACCCGGGCCTGCTGCGTGCGGGGCTGCTGGATGCACCGCTGCAGGCCATGCGCGACAGCGGATTGCAGGTCACGTTGTACAGTGACGTGCAGGCCGATCCGCCTGCGGCATCGGTGCAGGACGCGGTTGATGTTGCGCGTCAATGTCGTGCTCAGGCGGTTATCGGTCTGGGCGGCGGCAGCTCCCTGGACACGGCCAAACTGGTGGCTTTGCTCTGCGGTCAGACACAGTGCCTGGAGGACATCTACGGCATTGGCCTTGCCAAGGGGCCACGGCTGCCGCTGATTCAGGTTCCGACCACGGCAGGGACAGGTTCGGAGGTGACGGCGGTGGCGATTGTCACCACCCCCAGCCATGAGAAAAAGGGCGTGGTCAGCCCCTTGTTGTACCCCGACATTGCCTTGCTCGATGCACGGCTGACGGTTGGCCTGCCCGCCGCGGTCAGCGCCATGACCGGGGTCGATGCGATGGTGCATGCCATCGAGGCTTACACCAGCGTGCACAAAAAGAACGTGTTGTCCGACGGACTGGCCGTTCAGGCCCTGACCTTGCTGGCGGCCAACATGGACCGGGTGCTGGCCGAACCCGGCGACTTGCAGGCGCGATCGGACATGCTGCTGGGCTCGATGCTCGCCGGCATGGCATTCGCCAATGCCCCGGTGGCGGCGGTGCACGCGCTGGCCTATCCATTGGGCGGACATTTCCATGTGCCCCACGGGTTGAGCAATGCCCTGGTGCTGGTGCCCGTACTGAACTTCAATCGCTCAGCTGCCGAGTCGCTCTATGCACAACTGGCCGCGGCGGTGTTGCCGGGCCAGCGGTTTGCCAGTGCGGTCGAGGCTTGCGATGGCTTTATCGATTTCATGACCGGTCTGGTGGCGCGCATGCCATTTGCCCAGCGCCTGCATGAAGTGGGTGTCACGGCTGAGGACCTTGACCGGTTGACCGATGACGCGCTGAAAGTCGAGCGACTGCTGATCAACAACCCGCGCCCGCTTGACCGCGACGACATCTACGGCATTTACGCCTCGGTGCTGTAGGCACGCTTATTACAGGAGTTAGTCATGAACCATGAATTCAGAAGTGTGCCGCGTATCGTCTGTGAAGTCGGGGCATTACAGGAAGTCGGTTACGTATTCAGAGGCCTGGGCGCACAGCGTGTGATGCTGGTGTGTGACCCGGGCATTGTCAGCCTGGGCTTTGCCGGGCAGGCCTGCAAAGTGCTTGAGGCGGCAGGTTGCGAAGTGGCGGTGTTTGATCAGGTCGCGCCCGATCCGTCATCGGCGCTGGTTGAACGGGCAGTGAAACAGGCGCAAGGGTTCAAGGCCGATGGGGTGCTGGGACTGGGCGGTGGCAGTTCCCTGGACGCGGCCAAACTGGTGGCGTTGCTGATCAACAGCGAGCAACCCCTGGAAGACTTGTACGGCACCGACAAGGCCCTGGGCCAACGCACGCCGCTGGTATTGATGCCTACCACCTCGGGCACCGGTTCCGAGGTGACGTGGGTCTCGGTGATTACCGACGCGCAACAGCGTAAACAGGCGGTTTATTCGCCTCAATTGCTGCCGGATGTGGCGATTCTCGACCCGCAACTGACCCTCGGCCTGCCAGCGAAAGTGACAGCGGCTACGGGGCTGGATGCGATGGTGCATGCCATCGAGGCCTACACCAGTCGCACTCGTAAAAACCCGATCTCCGATGGTCTGGCGACCGCGGCCCTGGCACTGCTGGGTGCCAACTTGCCCAAGGTTCTGGCCAACGGCCAGGACCTGGAAGCGCGCACCGCCATGTTGCAAGGTTCATTGATGGCAGGCATGGCGTTCGTCAATGCGTCGGTGGCGGCCATCCATGCGCTGGCATACCCGCTGGGGGCACGTTTTCATATCCCTCATGGCCACGCCAATGCCCTGGTCATGGCGCCGGTGATCCGTTTCAACCTGGCCAGCGCTCAGCGCCACTACGCCGAACTGGCCGCGCACTTGCTGCCAGGCCAGGATTTTGACAATGAGGCCAGCGCCGCCGAAGCGTTTGTCCAGGCCGTCGAGGGGCTGGTCAAAGCCAGTGGGCTGGAGCAGCGCCTGTCGAATTTGAACGTGGATCAAGCATCACTGCCGGTGATGGCCAGTGACGTGGTGGTGGGCATTCGTCGGCTGATCGACAGCAATCCCTGTGACATGACCGAGCAAGACGTGGAGGCCATTTACCGAAGCATTTACTAGCGCAATCCGTGGCAGCTGTAGCCGTGTTCTTGCGCCAGCTGCTGCAGAAACCCTTCCGTCATTGAGCAATGACGCGCCTGTCGCCAATCAGGCGCGTGCTGCTTCAGTGCGTTGCCAGTGTGTCCAGCGACTTGTCGACATAGCCCTTGGCCAGCTCCACCAAGTGCATGACCGACAACACCAAATCGCGCGCAGGCCCGCTCAAGCCATTCCCCGCCTCATTCGCGCAGGCACCCGCACAGCGCAACAAGTCTGACGCCTGGGCCAAAGCCGCTTCTGAATTGACACTGTTCGGGATGGCCAGCATGGCCGTGCCCATAGGGCGATAAGGCTTATGGTTTTGCAGGTAGTAATTGAGCGCACGTTCGACGGCGGCACGGTCCAGCAACGGGTCGTGACTGTCAGCAGCATCGAGGGGTAAAGCAGGGGGATCGGGGGTGATTTTTTTCATGGTTAAAACTCCTGACCAACTTAAAGGAGCTGTCACCTGTCGCTACTAAACGAATGGGTGGCAGCCGTACGCAGGTTAGTAGACCGGTGATCAGGAAACCCGGCGCGCTCGAAGGCGCCCTGCGCACGACCACCATAAAGCGGGGCCGAAAAAAAGCGCCTCACTAAGGTGGCGCCTTGCGCCTGATCACATCGTCGGGCTACTAAACCCAACCGCTGTTTTGCAGCGATTGGCCGAGACTATTCCCCGAAATGGACAGGCGCAAGCGAGCGGAATCTTCTCGGATGTTTCATGAGAATGAAAGCGAAACGTCGTACGAAATGACTGATTTCCAAGGCCTGAACACCACGTGTAGTCGCTGCCGCAGGCTGCGATAAGGGCCGAAGGACCTTCAAGCAGGGTCGCTGCGCAACCCCTCGCAGCCTCGCTTCGCTCCTCAGCGACTACAGGTTTCGTCGTCAGATGCTACGGATCGCGAGTACCACCCACCTCGCCCTAGGGGCGAAACCCATATTTCAGTTGGACACAAACGCTGGAGATGTACTCGAAATACCTGTTTTACGCGCAGCCACTAGAGGAACGCGTTTGACCGGCAACAGAGTACCCACAGAGTTGCTCAACGCCACAAATTGACTTTGGCCAGATCGATCAGCTCCCGTGCGCGGCCGTCCATCACTGTCTTGAGCATAAACAGGCTGAACCCCTTGGCCTGCTCGAAGGTTTTGGTCGGCGGCATGACTAGCTCCTGGCGGGCGCTGACTACGTCCACCAGCACGGGGCCATCATGGCTGAAAGCTTCTCGCAGTGCGGCTTCCAGCTGTGCCGGGTGCTCAACCCGTATCCCTTTCACGCCCATGGCCTGGGCCATTGCCGCAAAGTTCGGGTTTTTCAGGTCGCAGCCCACATCCGGGAAGCCCGCGGCTTTCATTTCCATTTCCACAAAGCCCAGGGTGCCGTTGTTGAGTACGATGACCTTGACCGGCAAACCCACCTGATTGAGGGTCAGAAAGTCGCCCATCATCATGGTGAATCCGCCATCCCCAGACATTGAAATGACCTGGCGATCAGGAAATGTCGCTTGCGCCCCGATGGCCTGCAGCATGGCATTGGCCATTGAGCCGTGATTGAACGAGCCGATCAGGCGCCGTTTGCCATTCATCTTCAAATAACGGGCAGCCCATGCGGTAGGCGTGCCGACATCGCAGGTGAAAATCGCATCCTCTGCCGCCAGTTCACTGACCAGGCGATTGAGGTACTGCGGATGAATGATCGAACTGTTGGGGCTGCTTTCAGCCAGCGCATCGAGGTCTTCGCGGGCTTTTCTGTAGTCGGCGCAGGCGGCATCGAGGTGTTCGTGATCGGGGTTTTGCATCACCTTGGGCAGCACCGCCTGTAGCGTGAGCTTCACATCACCCAGCAGGCCCAATTGCAGCGGGCAACGGTTGCCCAGGGCTTCGGGGCGCAAGTCGATTTGCGCGATGTAGCTGTGCTGCGGGTAAAACTGGCGATACGGAAAATTGGTGCCGAGCATCAACAAGGTGTCGCAGTTCATCATCGCCTTGTAACCCGAGGCGAAGCCGATCAGTCCGGTCATGCCGACGTCATAGGGGTTGTCGTATTCGACATGTTCCTTGCCGCGCAGGGCATGCACGATGGGCGCGTTCAAGCGCTCGGCCAGCGCCAGGATTTCGCTATGGGCACCGGCGCAGCCTGCGCCGCACAGCAGCGTGACTTTCTTGCCATCATTGAGAAACGACGCCAGCCGGTCGATATCGGCCGGGGCAGGGCAAATCAGCGGTTGGGCAGGCTTTATCCATTGCGGCACTTTGGCCTCGGTGACTTGCAGCGCCACATCGCCGGGAATCACGACGACCGCGACCCCGCGTTTGGCGATGGCCACGCGCATGGCCCGCTGCAGAATCTGCGGCAACTGCTCGGGGTGGGACACCAGTTCGACGTAATGGCTGCATTCCTTGAACAGGCTTTCGGGGTGGGTGGCCTGGAAGTAATCGATACCGATCTCACTGCCGGGAATATGGGCGGCCAGCGCCAGTACCGGTACACCACTGCGATGGGCGTCGAACAGGCCATTGATCAAGTGCAGGTTGCCCGGCCCGCAACTGCCGGCGCATACCGCCAGCTCGCCAGTCAAATGGGCCTCGGCCCCGGCGGCAAAAGCAGCGGACTCCTCATTGCGCATATGGATCCACTCGATCTGCTCCTGGCGGCGCAGGGCATCGGTAAAACCGTTGAGTGAATCGCCCACCACGCCGAACACGCGTTTTACGCCGGCTTGCTGCAGGGTTTCGGTGATGAAATCGGCAACCGTTCTGGTCATGGGGCTGGCTCCTCGAAGCAGTAAGGTGGATCAAGCAGGATAGACACTGCATGCGACCTTGCCGGTCTTTGAAACGTTCACCGGCCTGCGGGATGGGAATGTTTAGCGCAGGTGTAACCAAAGGTATAAAACCCTGCATTTAAACAAGCGGGCCAGCCGTGTGAGGCTGGGTTCCCTTTTTGGCAACGGTTGCAGGTATGAGGCGTGGTCTGAGCAGTATTCAGTGCCAACGGCAGTCGCGCGCTCCTGCCGTGCGGCGTGTGCCATGCCTGCCCTCAGAACTGGCTTTCTGGGCCCTGTTTCACTGCCGCCATGCCCGCCCGCCGGATGCTCGTTAGCCGTTAAATCCTGACTGTCGCGTACCCTCAAGGGGGGCGCCTGCCTGATACGAATCTACGAGTATTGCCATGAGTGCCTCAACCACGTTTGCCCCGCTACAAGAAGCCCTGGATTTTCTGGAACAGCACCCGGACATCGAGATGTTCGAGCTGTTCATCATCGATAACAACGGCGTGCCCCGGGGCAAGTTGTTGCACCGCGACGAATTGCGGGCGGTGTACGAGAGCGGACGGCCGCTGCCCAGCACAATTCTGGGGTTGAGCATCAATGGCGATGATGTGGAAAACACCGGGCTGGTATGGGATGTGGGTGATATCGATTGCCGCGCTTACCCGGTCAGCGGCAGTTTGCAGCGCATGCCATGGCGCTTGATTCCTACGGCGGCAGTGCAAGTCAGCATGCACCCGCAGCAGGGAATGCCCGCCACCGTGGCCGACCCCAGGCACTTGCTGGCCAAGGTGATCGACGGCCTCAAGGCGGACGGTTACTACCCGGTGATGGCGGCAGAGCTGGAGTTTTATCTGCTCGATCAGCAGCGTGACAGCAATGGCCGCCCGCAACCGGCGCGCGATGCCGATGGTCAGCGTCCGCGCGCTACCCAGGTGTACGGGCTGCGTGAGCTGGAGCAAATCGAGCCGTTTCTGGCCGACCTTTACAGCGCCTGCAAGCTGCAAGGGATCCCGGCCCGCACGGCGATTTCCGAGTACGCACCGGGGCAAGTGGAAATCACCCTGGAGCACCGCAGCGACGCGCTGCAAGCGATGGACGAGGCCGTGCGCTACAAGCGCCTGGTCAAGGGCGTGGCGCACAAGCACGGGATGGTTGCCTGCTTTATGGCCAAGCCATTCGATGACCTGGCCGGAACCGGCATGCACATGCATGTGAGCCTGGCCGACAAGGAGGGCAACAACCTGTTTGCCAGTGAGGCGCCGGACGGTACGCCATTACTCAGGCAGGCGGTTGGGGGGATGCTCAGTAGCTTGCTCGACTCGTTGTTGATGTTTTGCCCCAATGCCAACTCGTATCGCCGTTTTCAAAGCAACAGCTATGCGCCGCTGGCCGCGACCTGGGGCGTGGACAATCGCACGGTGAGCTTGCGGGTCCCGGGCGGTCCGGCGTACTCGCGGCATATAGAACACCGTATTTGTGGCGCCGACGCCAATCCCTACCTGGCCGCAGCCGCCATCCTGGCCGGTATTCATCGTGGCATTCGCGAGCAGCTCGATCCGGGCGCGCCGATTGAAGGCAACGGGTATGCCCAGGCCACCGAAATGCTGCCGAACGACTGGCTGACCACCTTGCGGGCGCTGGATGGCTCGCAGTGGGCGAAAGAGGCGTTCGGGCCAGCCTTCTTGAAGGTGTACCTGGCCGTGAAGAAATCGGAGTACCGACAGTTCATGGGTGAGGTGGGTGAGCAGGACTGGCGTTGGTATTTGCAGCAGGCGTGAACACAGGGTCGACAGCGGCTACAACGAAACTGCTTCATCCCTGTGGTTTTCATGCTTCTGTGACAATTTTTTCACTGGTGTCCCGCTAACCTCCGTGTCGAACATCATCAAACACAAGAGTTCGCGGGCCATGTCATCGCAGCCACCTTCTACCCATATTGAGCATGAGTTCGCCGAGCGTTATGACCGCGAGCATGCGAAGGTTTGCCTGCAGGCTCAGCCCCAGGGGTTTGTTCGCAGGTTGGCGTTGTGGCGCGAGAAGCGTCTGGTTCGCCGTGCGTTGAAAGTGGCGGGGGAACCCGGGCTGGTCCTGGACCTGGCCTGCGGTGCTGGGCGTTTCTGGCCTGTATTGGCCGAGCACGGCAATCGGGTGATCCTGGCCTCGGATTCGTCGCAAGACATGCTCAATCACGCCCAGACCCACCATCCAGCCAGTTTGCTGGCGCGCATCAAGCTGTTTCAAAGCTCGGTGTTCTCCATCGATATTTCCGAGAACGCGGTGGACTGCATTTTTTGCATGCAGCTGTTCCACCACGTGCGCGACAGTGACCATCGACTGGCCATTTTGCGTGAGCTGCACCGGGTCAGTCGCGACAGCCTGATCCTGTCAGTGCCTCTTGGTCGTGGGACAGAGCCGGTCAATGACCCGCAACGTATCGTGGTCAGCAGGGGCGAAATTGAAACTCAGTTCAAACAGGCAGGTTTCAGCATCCTCAAGCAGTATGAGGTGCTGCCCGGTTTTGGCATGGGCAGCATCTATATCTTGCGCAAAGATACTTAGTTCAACGCTTTCAAGATCTCGTACGCCAACTCGACACGTGCGCTGTTCGGGTAGTTCTTGTTGGCCAGGATGACAATCGATTTCTGCTCGGACGGCACCATCACCGCGTACCCGCCAAAACCGTTGGTTGACCCGGTCTTGTTGATCCACACCGCCTGCTGTGGCGCCAGGGGCGGGTTGAGGGCGATGGCGCCATTGTTCTCGTAGGCCATTTTGTCCGAGTTGCCCACCAGCAGCGATTTGAGTTCGACAGGGTAAGCGTACTGTTCCCAGATCAGGTCCTGAATCACAGGCCCGATGCGATAGTAACCGACACGGGTGTCAGCCAATACCTGGCGAATGGTGGGGCTGGCATCGCCCTGGCCCAGGCTCAGCTCGGTAAAGTGAATCAGGTCGCGGGCAGTGGTTTTTACGCCGTAGGCTTCGTTGCCCAGAACGCCGGGGTTGAGCCTGACGGGTTCATCCTGTTTGTTGTAGCCCTGGGCATACACCCCCGTTTTGTCCGCGGGCACCGTCAGGTAGGTGCTTTGCAGGCCCAGTGCCGGGAACAGTTGCTGCTCCATCGCCTGGGTAAACGGCATGTTCATGCTTTTGGCCGCAATCTGGCCGAGCATGCCAATGCTGGGGTTGGCATAGCTGCGCTGGGTGCCGGTCGGGTAAACCGGCTTCCAGTCTTTGAAATAGCTCATCAACTGGCTTTGGTTCTGCACGCTGTCAGGCAGCTGCAACGGGAATCCGCCAGCCGTGTGAGTGGCCAGATGGGTCAGCGTAATCTTGCCAAAGGGCGTGCCTTCGAGCTCAGGCTCGTATTTGGCAACGGTGTCGTTAAGTGATAGCTGGCCTTTGGCTTGGGCATAGGTGGCCAGGGTGGCGGTAAACACTTTGCTGATGGAGCCGACTTCAAAAAGAGTGTCCGGGCTCATGGGTTCTTTGGTGGCCTTTGACGCTACACCGAAGTTGTAAAAGTGTTGTTTGCCGTTAACGCTCACGGCGATAACCAGACCGGGTACTGCGTACGCTTGCATCACCTTTCTGGCGCCGTCTTGCACTGCGGCATCCAGCGCGGGCTCAGGGTTTTGAGCCAGTGCAGCGTTGGCAAAGGCACAAAGACCTACCAGCGAGAGAGTCATTGCTGACAGTTTGCAGGACATTTTCATTGGAGTTTCCTCGGTTTTTATAGGGCGCAAATCTACTCGTGTCGTCACGATCCGGTCCTGTCGGCTTGTCACATAATGTGTTGTAACAAATCGTATGGGCGTGAAGTCAGGCAACCTACCGGTAATAACGGTAAGTGGATGCAGGTTTTTGACTTAACTTTTGTAAGTTTTTTCGCACACAACATGACGAGTCGATGTCCGGAAATACTTGAGGGCGATATATACTGCGCGCCATTCTTCAAGGGAGAGCCGTGTGGCCATCGATATTCACTGGATTCGCGACAACGATAGCCTCGGCCAACATTGCGCCGAATGGCAACAATTGCCGTTCGTAGCCCTCGACACCGAATTTATGCGGGTCGATACCTTTTACCCCATTGCCGGCCTGATCCAGATTGGCGACGGCACGCGGGCTTACCTGATTGACCCGTTGACCATCGACAACTGGCAGCCATTGGCTGACTTGCTGGAAAACACGTCGGTCGTCAAAGTCCTGCACGCGTGCAGCGAAGATCTTGAGGTGTTGCTGCGTCTGACTTCCAGCTTGCCGGTGCCTTTGTTCGACACCCAATTGGCAGCAGCCTACCTGAACCTTGGCTTCTCCATGGGCTATTCACGCCTGGTCAAGGAAGTGCTGGATATCGACCTGCCCAAGGGTGAAACCCGCTCCGACTGGCTGCAGCGTCCGCTGTCTGAAACCCAGATCAGCTATGCCGCAGAAGATGCCGTGCATCTGGCTGAAGTCTACAAGTTGCTGTTTCCACGCCTGTCTGACGAAAAATACAGCTGGGTGCTGGAAGATGGTGCCGAGCTTGTCGCCAACCTGCGCCGCGAAGTAGACCCTTACGAGGTGTACCGCGAAGCCAAGCTGGCCTGGAAATTGTCACGGGATCAGTTGGCTGTGTTGCGTGAAATTTGCGCCTGGCGCGAGCACGAAGCCCGTGCCCGGGATCTGCCGCGCAACCGTGTGATACGTGAGCACGCGTTATGGCCTCTGGCCAAGACGCAGCCCGACAATCTGGTCGCGCTGGCGCGGATCGAAGACATGCACCCGCGTACCGTGCGTCAGGATGGCGAGTTTTTGCTTGATCTGATCAAGCGTGCTGGCAGTCTACCGCCAGAGCAATGGCCGCCCGCCGTACCCGAGCCGTTACCGGTCGAGGCGGCGCTGCAGATCAAGCGTCTGCGTGCCATCGGTCAGGCCCAGGCCGAGCGTTTGAACATTGCGCCGGAACTGATGCTGCGCAAGAAAACCCTGGAAGCCCTGCTGAAAAGCGGCTTTCCCAATGGCCCTTACCAATTGCCGGAATCACTGCGCGGCTGGCGCCGTGAGCTGATGGGCCAGGCCTTGCTCGATTGCCTGGCCACCGCTGGAGAACAGTCTTGAAACGTATTTGCTCTATTTATCGCAGCACCAAACGCAACGAAATGTATCTTTATGTACTCAAAGCCGATGCCCTGGAGCGCGTGCCGGAACCCTTGCTGGCTGCCTTCGGCAAGCCATTCCATGCCTTTGACCTGGTACTGAGCCCTGAGCGTACCCTGTCGCGCGAGGACATTCACAAGGTGCTGGAAAACCTGGAAACCCAGGGCTACCACTTGCAAATGCCTCCGGCCGAAGACGAATATATCGAGCACTTGCCCGAAGAGCTGCTGCGTCGCAACGATCCGATGTAAGTGCAGCGCCAGGTGTCCGGTTCCGGGCACCTGTCTTAAACGAACTCATTAAGATTGGCGGTGGCCGAACGCTCCGAGGCAAACCTCGGCGACGGGTGCTGGCAGTGGTTTAGAAAGGTTAGAAACATGCGCATCCTGATCGCCGAGAAAGACTACCCGCTCTACACCCAACTTCTGCAACGCATCGCGCCGGATCTGGAGGTTCAGTCCAGCGGCGACTCCGAGCAATTGTCGCGCATGGCTGGCGAGTGCCAGGTGTGGCTGGGGCAGCCGGACCTGTTGGCGACCCTGTTGCGCCAGGGCCACACGCCGGACTGGCTGCAGTCGACCTGGGCGGGGATCACGCCGTTACTGGCTGAAGGTTTGCCCCGTTCATACCGCCTGACTCGCGCGGTGGGTATTTTTGGTCAGGTGATGGCTGAATACGTATTGACTTACATGCTCGGTCACGAGCGCGAAGTCATGGCCCGCCTGGTCAGCCAGGTCGAGCGCAAGTGGGATAACCGCATGGGCCAGAGCCTGGTCGGGCGCAAGGCCTTGATCGTCGGGGCCGGGGATATTGGCCAGACCGTGGCTCAGTTTCTGTTGCCCTTTGGTGTTGAGCTGTATGCCATTGCCAGCACCGCCCGTGAACTGGCGCCGTTCAAGGAAGTGGGTGTGTTGAGCGACTTGCCGCGCATGGTCGGGCAGATGGATTACGTGATCAATCTGCTGCCCAATACCGCAGACACCCATGACGTCTACGATGCGCCGCTGTTTGCGCAATTCAATCCCAATGCCGTGTTCATCAATGCCGGACGCGGCGTAGCGGTGGTGGATGCCGATTTGGTCGAAGCCTTGCGAGTGGGGCATCTGGCGGGCGCGGTGATTGATGTTTGCCGTCAGGAGCCGTTGCCGGCCAAGCATCCGTTCTGGACTGCCTGGGGCTTGCTGCTGACAGGCCACAGCTCGGCACCCACCTCGCCACCGATGATGGTGCAGCTGTTTGTCGATAACTTGCGGGCGTTTCAGGCGGGTGAAGCACTGCGTGGCGAAGTGGATTTCGAACGCGGTTACTAAACCGGTAGTCGCTGGCGCAGGCTGCGAGCTTTTGATGTTGAAAAGCTCGCAGCCTGCGCCAGCGACTACCGGGTTTGCACCAAGAGGTGCATTTACAGGCTGAAATCGCCTTCAGCCACCAGCTTGCTCAATGGCTCGCGCTGGCTTGGCACTTCCTTGGCCTGCAGGTAATCCACCAGCGTCGACTTGTCGCCGATCTTGCCGATGGCAACCATCGCCTGCACAGCGTAACCCTCAGGAATTTTCAGCTCTGTGCGCGCCCGCTCGAAATCCAGGCCGCTCATGCCGTGGGTGTGCCAGCCGCTCAAGTGCGCTTGCAGCGCCAGATGGCCCCAGGCCGCGCCGGTGTCGAAGGCGTGGGTTGGCGCAGGCTTTTCTTCGGTGGTACCCGGTGCTCCAAAGGTGGTCTTGGACACAATCACCACCAGAGCGGCCGCATGCTTGGCCCAGCCCTGGTTGAATTCCACCAGCAGGCTCAGGTAACGGTCAAAGTCCGGGGTGCCGCGCAGGGCAAACAAAAAACGCCAGGGTTGCGCGTTGTAGGCCGATGGCGCCCAGCGTGCCGCTTCGAAAAAGCTCATCAGGGTCGCTTTGTCGATGGTCGCGTCGGCAAAGGCGCGGGGCGACCAGCGCAGGGTAAATTGCTCGTCAATCGTGTGATCGGCTTTACGGCTGTTGGCAGGCATGGCGGTTTCCTGAGGTAAATGTTACGTATTAATTCAGGGCCTAAAACTACTGTGATGTCGTCAAGGTGACAAGTCTGACGACAAGCCCTTGGCCCCAAGGGCCTTGGGCACTAGACTGGCGGCCTTTTCCACTCCCTGATGTTGATGTTTGAGCCATGGCCGCAATCGTTGAACCGTTCTGGATCCGCAAAACCCTCGATCAACTTGATCAAGAGGAATGGGAGTCGCTGTGCGACGGCTGCGGGTTGTGCTGCTTGCAAAAGCTCGAAGATGAAGACGACAACAGCGTCTACTACACGCGCATTGCCTGCAAATTGCTTGATATGAAAACCTGCCAGTGTACCGACTACCCTAACCGTCGTGATTCGGTGCCGGACTGCATTCAGCTGTCGCCGGGCAAGGCCGAGGAGTTCAAATGGCTGCCGCCGACCTGCGGCTATCGTCTGGTCAGCGAGCGCAAGGACTTGCCGCTCTGGCACCATTTGGTCTGCGGTGACCCGGACGCTGTACACCATGAACGCATTTCGCAGTCGGGGCGCATGCTTGCTGAAGGCAGCGTGCCTGAAGACGACTGGGAAGATCATCTGATTTTCCGCGCCGGTTAAGTGCCGCAGCGCAGCAAAGGAGTGTGTATGGCGCTGCATTACAAATGGCCCCTGGGCCCGAGTCTGTTGCTGTTGCTGTTGCTGTTGCTGATCTGCGGCCCGCTGTGGGCCGGGCAAAAAGTCGATCTCAACTACCACGTGCGCCTGTTGCCGCAAAGCGACCAGGCCGAGGTGCGGCTGACCCTTGCTGAAGGTTCTGCGGTGCGCAGCCTGGATTTCGACCTCGGCGAGCAGGGCAGTTACACCGACTTCAAGGCCGACGGGCAGTGGCAACTTTCTGCCAGGAGCCGGGGGTTGTGGCGGCCCGCACCGGGCAGTGCCAGCCTGAGCTACCGCGTGCGGTTGAACCAGCCGCGCAAGAACGGCAGTTTTGATACCCGTATCACACCTGAGTGGGCCTTGTTTCGCGGCGAACAGTTGATCCCTCCTGCCAATCTCGACCAGCAGGATGGCGTTGAACTGGTGTCGCGTCTTGAGTTCGAGTTGCCCAACGGCTGGAAAAGCGTTGAAACCGCCTGGCCGCGCATCGGCAAGAACCGCTTTCGCATCGATGATGTCTCGCGTCTGTTTGACCGGCCCACCGGCTGGATGCTGGCGGGTAACCTGGGCAGCCGTCGCACCACTGTGGGCGAAACCGAAGTCACGGTGAGTGCGCCTAAAGGTCAGGGCATGCGCCGCATGGATGTGCTGACCTTGCTGACGTTTGTGTGGCCGCAAGTCCAGGCGGTATTCCCGCGCAACCCGCCCAAGCTGCTGATAGTCGGCGCGGGTAGCCCTATGTGGAAGGGCGGTGCAGCGGCGCGCAACTCGATTTATCTCTACAGCGGCCTGCCGCTGGTCAGTGAGAACGGTACCAGCACCCTGTTGCGTGAAGTGGTGCAGGTGTTCAGCGGCATCAATGACGAGCCGGGCCATGACTGGATCGGCGAAGGCTTGAGCGAGTACTACGCCATTGAACTGATGCGTCGTGCAGGCGGCATGAGTGACGAGCGTTATCAGACCCTGCAACACAAGTTCAATGCCGCCGGCAAAAACGTCACCCGACTGCGCGGCCAGCAGGCAGGCCCGGCAATGGTTGCGCGGGCCGTGACGCTGTTGCAGTCGCTGGACCGCGAAATTCGCTTGCAGACTCACAATAAACGCTCTCTGGATGACGTCAGCCAGGCGCTGATGCGCATGGATAAGGTCAATACCGCGAGCTTTATCCAGTTGAGCGAAAGCGTGCTCGGCGGTCACTCCGAGGTGCTGGACACCCCGCTGTTGCGCTAAGAGCCCTCCACCCACATCCGTAGCAGCTGCTACGGCAGGCATCCCTGCTTCTTTACGCCTTCTTTACGCCCCCGCATCCCTCTCGGTCTCGATCCTTTACGGCCTCATTCCCCACACTCTCTCCATACGCGGCAAGTGCCGCTTTGGGAGAGTTGTCATGGGCGTTCTGGATGGGGTGTCGCTGCTGTTGGCAGTGTCGCTGTTCGTTTATCTGCTGGTTGCGCTGTTGCGCGCAGACCGGAACTAGGAGCGGGTATGCACAGTTATGACTATGGGCTGATCCTCGCCTTCTTTGCCCTGGTACTGTTACCGGCGCCGTGGCTGGGACGCTTTTACTACAAGGTGATGGAAGGCCAGCGTACCTGGCTGACCCCGGTGTTCGGGCCCGTCGAGAAGGTGTGCTACCGCATCGCCGGGGTAGACCCCGGCATCGAGCAAAGCTGGCAGAAATACACCCTGGCCCTGCTGGTCTTCAACCTGATGGGCTTTGTGCTGCTGTTTGCAATTCTGCTGTTTCAGCAGTATTTGCCCCTTAACCCGCAGCAGTTGCCGGGGCAGGAATGGACGCAAGCCTTCAACACTGCCGTGAGCTTTGTCACCAACACCAACTGGCAGAGCTACAGCGGTGAAGCCAGCCTGAGCTACTTCAGCCAGATGGCCGGTTTGACCGTGCAGAACTTTGTCAGCGCCGCCACCGGCCTGGCGGTACTGGTTGCACTGTGCCGTGGCATCAGCCGTCGCTCGGCCCATACCCTGGGCAACTTCTGGGTCGACATGACCCGTGCCACCCTCTACGGCTTGCTGCCGCTGTGTGTCGTGCTGGCGCTGTTTCTGGTCTGGCAGGGCGTGCCGCAAACATTTGCCCATTACGTCAATGCCGTCACCCAGCAGGGTGTGGATCAAGTCATCCCCCTGGGCCCGGCCGCCAGCCAGATCGCGATCAAGCAACTGGGCACCAACGGCGGTGGTTTCTTCGGCGTCAACTCGGCACATCCGTTCGAGAACCCGACGGCCTGGAGCAACCTGTTCGAGCTGGCCTCGATCATTCTGATCCCGGTGGCGCTGGTGTTCACCTTCGGCCACTACGTCAAGGATCTGCGCCAGAGCCGGGCGATTGTGGCCTGCATGCTGGCCTTGTTCCTGATCGGCGGCGGCACTGCGCTGTATGCCGAGTATCAGCCGAACCCGGCGCTCAACAGCCCGCTGGTTGAGCAGGCGGCACCGCTGGAAGGCAAGGAAGTGCGCTTCGGCACAACCGGCACGGTGCTCTGGACCGAAACCACGACCTCGGCCTCCAATGGCTCGGTCAACGGCATGCACGACAGCCTCAACCCGCTGACCGGGATGGTGGCGCTGGTCAACATGATGGTCGGCGAAGTGATCTTCGGCGGCGTTGGTGCCGGGCTCTACGGCATGTTGCTCAACGTGTTGATCGCTGTGTTCCTCGCCGGCCTGATGATTGGCCGCACCCCTGAATACCTGGGCAAAAAGCTGCAAGCCAGGGAAGTCCAGCTGCTGGTGGTGACCTTGCTGGTGATGCCGGTGGGCGTGCTGGTACTGGGTTCGATTGCGGCCGTGCTGCCCAGTGCCGTGGCCTCGGTCAGCAACCCCGGGCCCCACGGTTTCAGTCAGGTGCTGTACGCCTTTACCTCGGCCAGTGCCAACAACGGTTCAGCCTTTGCCGGACTCAATGCCAACACGCCGTTCTACAACCTGATGCTGGGGCTGGGCATGTTGATCGGGCGCTTCGGTTACATCCTGCCGGTGCTGGCGTTGGCCGGTAGCCTGGCGCTGAAGAAGTCCGCACCCATTGGCCAGAACAGTTTTCCAACCCACGGCCCGCTGTTTGTAGCCCTGTTGACCGTGACCATTTTGCTGGTGGGCGGCCTGACCTTTCTGCCGACATTGGCCCTTGGCCCAATCGCTGAACAACTGACCCTGGGCTTCTAAGGAGACGATGATGACTATGCCTGCTCCTGTTTCAACGTTGACGCCAACCCCGGAGGCCAAGGCCCCCGAGTCGCCGAAAACTTCGTTTGCCGATATCTGGCGCCCGGCGCTGCTGCAAGCGTTCGTCAAACTCGACCCGCGCCAGCTCAAGCGCTCGCCGGTGATGCTGGTGGTTGAACTGACTGCGATTTTCACCACGGTGCTGTGCTTTGTACCCGAGCCTGCGGTGCCCACCGGGGTGGCTGTGCAAATCGCCCTGTGGCTGTGGTTTACCGTGCTGTTCGCCAACTTTGCCGAAGCACTGGCCGAGGGTCGGGGCAAAGCCCGGGCCGATAGCCTCAAGGCTGGCAGCGTGGGCCTGAGTGCTCGTCGTAGGACCCCTGCGGGAAGTTTCGAGGTCGTACCGGCCACCCGTTTGCGCAAGGGCGATGTGGTGCGCGTCGAAGCGGGGGAGATGATCCCTGGCGACGGCGAGGTGATTGCGGGGATTGCCGCGGTCAACGAAGCGGCAATCACCGGCGAATCGGCACCGGTGATCCGCGAGTCGGGAGGAGATCGTTCGGCAGTGACCGGCAACACGCGTCTGGTCAGTGACTGGCTGCTGGTGCAAATCAGCGCCAACCCCGGCGAGTCGACCCTGGACCGCATGATTGCGCTGGTCGAAGGCGCCAAACGCCAGAAAACCCCCAACGAAGTGGCCCTGGATATCCTGCTGATCGGCTTGACCCTGATCTTTCTGATCGTGGTCGTGACCTTGCAGCCGTTTGCCTACTTTGCCGGTGGCAGCTTGCCGCTGGTGTTTCTGGTGGCGCTGCTGGTCACGCTGATCCCGACCACCATCGGGGGGCTGCTGTCGGCGATCGGGATTGCCGGCATGGACCGCCTGGTACGCCTCAACGTGATCGCCAAGTCCGGTCGCGCAGTGGAAGCGGCCGGTGATGTGCATGTGCTGATGCTCGACAAGACCGGCACCATCACCTTCGGCAACCGTCGTTGCACGGCCTTGTATGCCACCCCTGGCGTGACGGCCAGGGAGCTGGCAGAGGGCGCGTTGCGCGCTTCGCTGGCGGACGAGACGGCCGAGGGCAAGTCCATCGTCGAGTTTATTCGGGGCCAGCACAGCCTGGACGAGCTGCCGGTGTCCGACTTCACGGCGGTGCCGTTCACGGCCGAAACCCGTCTGTCGGGGATCGATTACAACGGCCAGGTGTACCGCAAGGGGGCTGTGGATTCGGTGCTGGCGTTTGTCGGCCTCACACGGGGCGAACTGTTGCCGGCCCTGTCGCGGGAAATCGACAAGATCGCCCAGAGCGGCGGCACCCCGTTGCTGGTCTGTGCCCAGGGCAAGTTGCTGGGTGCGATCCATCTCAAGGACGTGGTGAAACCAGGTATTCGCGAGCGCTTCGCCGAGTTGCGCAAGCTGGGGATCCGCACCGTGATGGTGACGGGCGACAACCCGCTGACCGCGGCTGCGATTGCCGCTGAAGCGGGGGTGGATGATGTGCTGGCTGAGGCCACGCCGGAGAAAAAACTGGCACGCATTCGTCATGAACAGAATGACGGGCGACTGGTGGCCATGTGCGGTGACGGTGCCAACGACGCCCCGGCCCTGGCCCAGGCAGACGTGGGCATGGCCATGAACGACGGCACCCAGGCTGCACGGGAAGCCGCGAACATGGTCGATCTGGACAGCGATCCGACCAAGCTGCTGGATGTGGTGCAAATCGGCAAAGAGTTGCTGGTGACCCGTGGCGCGTTGACTACGTTCTCGATCGCCAACGACGTGGCCAAGTACTTTGCGATCCTGCCTGCGCTGTTTGCTTCGATCTACCCGCAGCTGGGCGTGTTGAACGTGATGGGCCTGAGCAGCCCGCAAAGCGCAATTGTGTCGGCCATCGTGTTCAACGCGCTGATCATCGTGGTGCTGATCCCGCTGGCATTGCGTGGGGTGCGCGTTCAGGCGGCCAGTGCCGCGCACTTGCTGCGTCGCAACTTGCTGATCTATGGCGTGGGCGGGCTGGTGGTGCCGTTTGTGGGCATCAAGCTGATCGACATGCTGCTCACGGCGCTGCATCTGGTTTAAGCATTGGAGGGTTACACCATGACTACTTTTCTACGTCCGGCCCTGAGCCTGATGCTGTTGATGACCGCCATAACCGGCGTGATCTACCCGCTGACCGTCACCGGCATTGCGCAACTGGCGTTCCCCGAGCAGGCCAACGGCAGTCTGGTGCGCGACAGCGCCGGCAAGGTGCTGGGGTCGGCGCTGATCGCTCAGGACTTCAGCGGTGACACCTGGTTTCACCCGCGGCCTTCGGCGGGGGCTTATGCCACCGTGGCCAGTTCGGCCAGCAATCTGGCGCCGAGCAACCCGGCACTGGCCACACGGGTCAAGGACAGCGCCGCCCGGCTCGCCGTGCCGGGGCAGGGGCCGGTGCCCCTGGCGTTGCTGACCACCTCGGGCAGCGGTCTGGACCCGCACTTGCCACCAGAGGCAATACGCTATCAACTGGCCCGTGTAGCTGGCGCGCGCAATGTACCGGTGCAGGCCGTCGAACAGTTGGTGGCTGAACATACCGAGCGGCCACTGGTGGGGCCGCCGGTGGTCAACGTATTGCTGTTGAATCAGGCGTTGGCGCAGCTCAAGAACTGACACCTCCATGTGTGGGAGCGGGCTTGCTCGCGATGGCAGCACTGCGGTTTATCTGACGACCGCATCGTTTGCATCGCGAGCAAGCCCGCTCCCACAGGTCACATACACACACCCGATTTACAGGTAAACCCATGAGTCATTCCGGTCGCGCCGATGCGCTGTTAGCTGATTTGCCCCGCGCAGGCCGTGGCCGGCTCAAGGTGTTCCTTGGCGCGGCACCCGGTGTGGGTAAAACCTACGCCATGTTGCAGGCCGCCCACACTCAACTGCGCCAAGGGGTCCTGGTGCTGGCCGGGGTCGTCGAAACCCATGGCCGCGCCGAGACCGAGGCGTTGCTCAACGGCGTGCCCCAGCAGCCCATGCTGCGCTCGGAATATCGTGGCGTGCAGCTCGAAGAAATGGACCTCGACGGTCTGCTCGCCGCCCGGCCCAAGCTGGTGCTGGTCGATGAGCTGGCCCACAGCAACGCCCCCGGCAGCCGCCATGCCAAACGCTGGCAGGACGTGCAGGAACTGCTGGCAGCCGGGATCGACGTGTACACCACGGTCAACGTCCAGCACCTGGAAAGCCTGAACGATCAGGTGCGCGGGATCACCGGGGTGCAGGTGCGCGAAACACTGCCCGACTGGATCGTGCAGGAAGCCTACGAACTGTTGCTGATCGACCTGCCGCCCCGTGAACTGCTGGAGCGCCTGCGCGAGGGCAAGGTGTATGTGCCGGAACAGGCGCGGGCGGCGATTGATGCGTTTTTCAGTCAGACCAATCTCAACGCCCTGCGCGAACTGGCGATGCAAACGGCAGCGGTGTACGTCGATGATGAACTGGACAAGGGCTATCGCCAGCAGGGGCAGTCGGCCCCGGCGTTGCGCGGGCGCTTGCTGGTCGGGATCGATGGCGATGAGCATGCCGAGCGCCTGGTGCGTCACGCCAGCCGGGTCGCGGAACGTCGGCATCTGCCCTGGAGCCTGGTGCATGTGGACAACGGCACGGTGCGCGACGAGCAATCACGCCTGCGCCTGCAAAGCGCCCAGCAACTGGCCGAGCGCCTGGGGGGCGAAGTGGTCCTGTTGCGTGCCGGTGAAGTGGCCAGGACCCTGATCCAGCACGCCGCTGAACGCCGTGCCAGCTTGCTGCTGGTCGGCCAGTCGCGGCTGACGTGGCGCCGACGCCTGTTCGGTGGCGGGTTGGCGGCGCGCTTGTTGCGCGACTCCCATGGCCTTGAAATCAACGTGCTCGACAATGAGCAATCACCCGCACCGACCGTCAGCCGTCGTGAACATTCCCTGGTGTGGTTTGACTATGGGCTGGCGCTGATTGCCACGGTACTGGCCAGCGCCCTGGCCTGGGGAGTGGCCAGTGTGTTGGCCCTGCCCAATATCTCCCTGGTGTTTCTGGCCGCTGTGTTGCTGGTTGCCGTGCGCAGCAGCCTGGGGCCGTCGCTGGCCTGTGCGGCGATGTCATTTCTGGCCTATGACTTTCTGTTCATCCCGCCCAACTTTTCTTTCAGCATTCAGCGCGAAGAAGACGTGCTCACCCTGGTGTTCTTTCTGCTGATGGCGGCATTGACCGGCAATCTGGCGGCCCGTCAGCGTCGTCAATTGCAGGCCTTGCGCGATACCCAGCAAGAAACCACCGAGCTGCTCGATCTGTCGCGCAAGCTCACCGCCGCCACTGACCGCAAGGCCGTGGTCAACGCTGCCAGTCAGCATTTGAGCGGCTGGAAAGAACTGGATGTGTGCCTGCTCAACCGCAATGGCGAGGGTGGCTGGGAGATTGAAACGGGCGGGCCGCTGCAGTTTTCCGAAGCCGAGCGCGCCGCTGCGGACTGGGCCTGGAGCCATGACCAGCCCGCGGGCAAGGGCACGGGGACGTTGCCGATGGGGCGTTGGTGGTGGTGGCCGATAAGCGCCGAGGAAGGGCCGCTGGCCTTGCTCGGCGTGTGCCCCAGGCAGGGGCAGTCGCTTAGCGGCCAGCGCCGTCGCTTGCTGATGGCTTTGAGCCAACCCCTGGCCCAGGCGCTGGCGCGCGCACGGTTGGCCCAGGACCTGGAAGCGGCACGCCTGCACGGCGAAACCGAGCAGTTGCGCAGCGCGCTGCTGGCGTCGGTGTCCCATGACCTGCGCACGCCGCTGACCAGCATGCGCGGCAGTATCGACACCCTGTTGGCACTGGGCGAGGCCATCCCCCTGGCCGATCGGCGCGAATTGCTTGAAGGCACCCGCGATGAGGCGGAGCGCCTGGACCGCTATATTCAGAACCTGCTGGACATGACCCGGCTGGGCCACGGTGCATTGAAGCTGGCCCGTGACTGGGTATCGCCCGCCGACATTGCGGGCAGTGCCCTGAACCGCTTGCGTGCGGTGCTGGCGCCCTTGCAGGTGCAGGTGGATGTGCCGCCGCAATTGCCGCTGCTCCACGTACACGGTGCATTGATTGAACAGGCACTGGTCAATGTGCTGGAAAACGCCGCGCGCTTTTCACCGCCCCACGGCCAGCTGCAACTGACGGCTGGCGCAGACGAGGGTGAGCTGTGGTTTGCCGTCAGTGACCAGGGGCCGGGCATCCCGGAGGAAGATCGGGCGAAGATATTCGACATGTTTTACACCGCTGCCCGTGGCGATCGCGGCGGGCAGGGCACCGGGCTCGGCCTGGCCATCTGCCAGGGCATGGTAGGCGCCCACGGCGGGCGTATCACGGTCGGCGACGGCATTGCCGGGCAGGGCACGTGCATCACCTTGTATCTGCCGGTCAGCGCGCAGCCGGGCCTTGAGCATGAAGGCCCGGAACGTGAAGACTGATACTCTGGGGCCATTCCTTTGCCACGATCCGAAGCCATGAGCCAGAGCGCGACTATTTTGGTCATCGATGATGAGCCGCAGATTCGCAAGTTCCTGCGGATCAGTCTGGTATCCCAGGGCTACACCGTGCTTGAGGCTGCGACCGGCGCCGAGGGCCTGAGCCAGGCGGCCCTCAAGCGACCCGACGTGATGGTGCTTGATCTGGGCTTGCCGGACATGGACGGCCAGCAGGTACTGCGTGAGTTGCGCGAGTGGTCCGGCATTCCGGTACTGGTTCTGTCGGTGCGCGCCAGTGAAGCGCAGAAAGTCCAGGCGCTGGACGGCGGGGCCAACGATTACGTGACCAAGCCCTTCGGTATCCAGGAGTTTCTGGCGCGGATTCGTGCGTTGCTGCGTCAGGCTCCCGCGGGTGAGGCTCAGGAGGCGGCGCTTGAACTCGGCCCGTTGACCGTTGACCTGGCCTTTCGCCGGGTGTTGCTCGACGGTGTCGAAGTGGCGCTGACGCGCAAGGAGTACGCGGTGCTGGCACAACTGGCGCGCCATCCCGGACGGGTCATCACCCAGCAGCAATTGCTCAAGGATATCTGGGGCCCTACCCATGTCGAGAACAGCCATTACCTGCGGATCGTTGTCGGCCATTTGCGCCAGAAACTGGCGGATGACCCGACCCGGCCCCGGTTTATCGTGACCGAGGCCGGGGTCGGTTATCGGTTGTTGGACGCCTCGTCCCTTTCGTAACGGTCCAGGGTGTCCCTGGCAATCATGCGCCCCAGTGCAATCAGCTCCTGAGCCTTGTAGAACTCGAAAAACCGGCACACCCGCTTGGGCACGTTGATCAGGATATCGGGCGGGTAACCGGCAATCTTGTATTGCGCCAGTGAGGTTTGCATCACCTCGAAACTCTGGTTGATCAAGTCCAGCAGCGAAGCCGGGCCGACGTTGTCGACGATCACCGATCCGGTGGCCGACTTGGGCGAGCCTTGGGCGGCGGCAGGGCGGGCAGGTTGTGCCGAGTCGAGCCAGGGATTGGTCAGGGGCTCGACCAGCGGGTTGAGCATCTCCTGTTCCAGATTGAGCAATTGCTCGGCGTGCCTGTTGCGAAACGGCATGCGCGAACCCAGGGACGTCATCAGGTTGTCAAAGCGCCCTTTGAACGCGGCAGGGCGCTGGATGACAGGCAGTTGGTAGTTGCTGGGATGGGATGAATTCAGGTTGACGGCGATGATCAGGTCGCAATGGCTGGAGACCACCGGCACGATAGGGAGCGGGTTGAGCAGGCTGCCATCGACCAGCATGCGGTTGCCTTGCATCACCGGGGTGAACAGGCTGGGAATCGCCGCCGAGGCGCGCATGGCCTGGTGCAGGCAGCCTTCCTGAAACCAGATCTCCTGCTGATGGGTGAGGTCGGTGGCGACGGCGGTATAGGGGATGCGCAGGTCTTCGATATTGATTTCGCCGACCATGTTGCGGATCTGGCCGAAGACTTTTTCGCCACGAATCGCTCCCAGTCGAAAGCTGACATCCACCAGACGCAACACGTCGAGGTAATCCAGGCTTTGAATCCAGTCGCGATACACATCAAGTTTGCCAGCGGCGTAGATCCCGCCCACCACGGCGCCCATGGAGCAACCGGCGATGCAGGCAATGTCATAGCCCCGGCTCTCAAGCTCTTCAATCACGCCAATATGGGCATAGCCCCGTGCGCCACCTGAGCCCAATACCAATGCAATACGTTTTTTCATGAGCCCAACCTTTGCCTGACAATGACCCACAATGCCTTTTTGTGGCCCTGAGTGACAGCTTTTGGCATGAACGCGTATCTACAAGCTAGGCTAGTGCCTTGTAGCCATGATGGGTAGGCGCTGTCTGTTTTTTGATTGTGGCGTTGTGGCACTTTTAGTCGGGTTGTTCGTCTGAGACTGCACTGAACCTTTATTCCTGAGGAAAACAACATGAAAGCATGGATTTGTGTGCCGTTGATTGCACTGGCATTGGCAGGTTGTGCGGGCACCAAGGCGTACCGTGATACGTGTGCGACCAACCTTGATGCGGCCTGGCATGAGCTGGACCTGGCCAAGGCGGAAGGTTTTGCCGGTACTGTCAGCTACTCCAAGGCCTTGTCCTTGCTGACCGCAGCCAAAACCCAGCAGCAATTCGAAGCCTTTGAGGGTTGCACCAAAAAAGCCGAGAAGGCACGTTTCTATATTCGTGAATCCCGCGCCGGACGTTGAGCCGGCGCAGTGAAGGTGGAGGGTGAGGATGTCTGAGCTGGTTGACCGGATTGTTGCAAACGTTGTGCGTCTGGAGGTCAGGCTGCTGGCCTGCCAGGCGCGTCTTGAAGCCGACACGGACCCTGAGGCCCTGCATGATCTGCGCACCACGGTTCGCCGTTTGCGCAGCCTGCTGCGGCCATTGCGCGGGTTGCCGGGCGTGGTGCAACTGGAAATGTCGGCGGCCCAGGTGGGCACATTGACGACCCCCTTGCGCGACCTTGAGGTGCTGGCGGCGCACTTGCAGCAGCAGGGCTTCCCGACTCAGGCACAACGGCGCCTGCAACAGTTGTCCGGCAGTTACGCCCGGGTGGCTGACAGCGAGCAGCTGGCTCAGCTGTTGATGATCCTTGATGTGTTTCCGCGCTTTCTGCGGGCCGCCGAGCGTGAAAACATGTTGCGCGGTTTGCGTAAGCGGATCGAAAAGGTGCTGGAAAAACAGTGGCAAACCCTGGAGGCCGCCCTCAATGATCCGGGCCATGACCGCCATCGTGTCAGGTTGTTGATCAAGCGCGTGCGCTACGCCGCAGAGGCTTACCCTGAGTTGAATCAGTTACCCCCTCTGGTGGTGACGCGACTCAAGGGCGCGCAACAGGCCCTGGGTGAGTGGCACGATGCCTGGCAGTGGTTGTTGCAAGCCGAGCAGCAGGCCGATTTGCAGCCCTGTGTTGCTCAATGGCAGGCAACCCTTGAACGGGGTGAAAAACGGGCTGACAAGGCGCTGATCAAATTGAGTGCGGCGTGCTTTCACTCCTGATATTTGTCCGATTCAGCACTGTGCAGAGTCAGATCGATGGGTAGTATCCCGTCATATTTTTCTGTTTTGAGGTGCACATGCAGTTTTGCGAATTGGTTGCGGCGGTGCGCGACACGCCCCTGAACGTCACAATCCCGGCAGACTGGGGGCAGGGACGTGCCAGCTTCGGCGGGTTGGTGGTGGCCTTGCAGTACGAAGCCATGCGCGCCCATGTGTCTGTCGAGCGGGCCTTGCGCTCGCTGGCAGTGAGCTTTGTGGGCCCGGTTGCCGCCGATGTGCCGATCAGCTTTGAGGTCGAGGTGTTGCGCGAAGGCCGGGCCGTCAGCCAGGTCGTAGGCCGCGCCGTGCAGAACGGTCAAGTGATGACGCTGGTGCAAGCCAGTTTTGGCGCGTCGAGGGAATCAGCGGTGAGCGTCGACAGCGTACCGGCCCCGGAAATGAAAGCTGTGGCGCAGTGCCCGCTCTTGCCCTGCATCAAGGGCATCACCCCGGAGTTCATGGGGCACCTGTCCATGGCCTGGGCCGTTGGCGCATTGCCGTTTACGGGCCGCGGGACGCGTGAAATGGGGGGGTGGGTGCGTCTTGCCGGGGAGGTTCAGGATGAACCCCTGACTGAAACCCACTTGCTGGCACTGGTCGATGCCTGGCCACCTGCGCTGCTGCCACTGCTGAACAAGCCGACAGCGGGCAGCACGCTGACCTGGACCATCGAATTTGTGCAGCCATTGCCCAAGGCCAGCACGCTGGAGTGGTGCAAGTACCTGGCGGTCATCGAGCATGCCCGTGACGGTTACGGCCATGTGGCGGCCAACCTGTGGGCGCCGGGTGGCGAGCTGATTGCAATCAGTCGCCAGACCGTAGCCGTCTTCGGCTGATCAGAAGGTCTGGCTGTTCTCTTGCGTGCGGCCCTGGTGTTGCAGGATCAGCGCCGCAAACAAGGCAACCAGGCCGATCACCGCGCTCGTGGCGTTTTCACTGAACACGCCCGACACCAGCAGTAGAAAGGCCACCACCATAATGGGGATCGCGATCAGGTTGATCGCCTGATGCGTGCTGCCCTGATGGCTTTGCGGGTTGGAGCGCCATTGCCAGGCCGGTAAGTTTGGATGACGTTTGCCCATGATTGCTCTCCTTGTTCGAGGGTTCAGTTGTCGCTGAACCGGATAAACAAATCATAGATTTATGGCCGCCCCACGGCGAATCAACAATGGCTATTGGCCTTATAGTTTTAACTGACCAATGGCTATGTTCAGTTGAGCGGCCAGGGTTGCCAGCTCATTGCTGGTGGTGGCCGACTCGACGGTTTGTTGCACGGTGTTTTCGGTGACATCACGGATGCTCACCACTGCGCGGTTCATCTCTTCTGCCACCTGGCTTTGCTGCTCGGCAGCCACGGCAATCTGCGTGTTGCTTTCACGCATCTGCGCCACGGCATGGGTGATTTCGGCCAAGGCTACACCCGCTTCCTGGGCCTGCTGTACGCAGTCGTCGGCCTTGAACGAGCTTTCCTGCATGAAGTCCACCGCGTCACGGGTGCCCGCCTGCAGGGCCGAGACCATTGTGGTGATTTCGTCGGTGGAGGTTTGCACGCGTTTGGCCAAATGCCGCACTTCATCGGCGACCACGGCGAAGCCCCGGCCCATTTCGCCTGCGCGAGCGGCTTCAATCGCTGCGTTCAAGGCCAGCAGGTTGGTCTGTTCGGCAATGCTGTGAATCACACTGACGACGCTGTTGATCTTCTGACTGTCCTGGGCCAGTTGCTGGATCATCTCGGCAGTGGTTTGGACCCCGGTGGACAGGCTGGCGATGGATTGCTGCACGCGGCTGACCACCTGCTGGCCGCTGCCGGCCAGGTTGTCTGCTGTCTGTGACAGGTCGCGGGTGGCGCCCGCGTGTTGCGCAATGTGATAGACGGTGGCCGTCATTTGATTGATCGCGGTGGCGGCCTGGTCCGTCTCGCTTTGCTGGCCGAGCATGCCGTGGCGTACCTCGTCCATGCTGCTGGCCAGGCGGGCGGCACCGGCATCCAGTTGCGCGGCGGTTTCGGCCACGGTATTGACCACGCGCTGGTAGCCGGCCTGCATGGCGTTGAAGGCGCTGGCCATCTGCCCGACTTCATCGGTACAGGCCAAGGGAACCCGGGCGGACAGATCGCCGGTTTGCTCGACATGCAACATCACGTCTTTCAGGGTATTGAGCTGGCTAAGCAGGAAGCGGATCAGCAATTGCGAGGCGCAGAGCATGGCCAGCATCAGGATCAGCACTGCGCCTGCATAGTTGGGCAGTCGCTCGACAAATACCTGGGCCAGGCTTGGCGTATAGGCCAGTACCGCGATTTTTTGTCCGTCATCGCGGGTCAGCACATCGGCGCCCAACAACAGATCGTGGCCGAACAGCGGCATGGGATTGATCGAAATCCAGCCCTTGGCGCTGTTTAGCTGTGGCAGGGGTTGATCGTCGACGCTGGCGATCTGGTTGGGTTCAAGGCGCAGCAAGTGCCGGGTTTCAGGCAAGGGTTGCCCGGCGGGCCATGCCTTGAGCAAGTGCGCCTGGTCCCGGGCGTTGGCCTGGGCGGCGGCGCTGCGCGATTGTTGCTCAAGCTGCACGGCGTAAAGCACCAGCAGCAGGGTGGTGACAAATGCCACCCCGTTGACGGCCCAGAATTTGTATTTGAGCGAGATGTTGCTAAGCCAGGTACCCATGGGAGGTCTTCTCTGATTTGGCGCAAACAATATTGGCAAGGTGCCATCATTGTGCCGCTATTCAGTGACGATCTTGTTGATGTGGGTCAACCCTGTGGGTTAGACAAACTTCGTAGTCGCTGACGAGGAACGAAGGCTGCGAGCTTTCGCCTGCTCCGCAGTCGTTGCAAAACTATCAGGACTGCGTTTGGGAATGTATCCGGGATACTTCACCAAAAAGCTCGCAGCCTTCGTTCCTCGTCAGCGACTACTCAGATCAGGCGACCACCGGCAACCCATAAAACGCCCGGGCACACGCGGTGGTGTGCTCAGCCAGGTCCTGTTCGCTCTCGCCACGATGCACGGCCACTTCACGAAGCACGTCGGTCAGGTAAGCCGGTTCGTTACGGCCATTTTTCGGTTTGGGCCGCAAGGTACGGGGCAGCAAGTAGGGCGCGTCACTTTCCAGCATCAGGCGACCCCGGGGGATGTCCCGTACCAGCGGGTGCAAGTGGGTGCCGCGGCGCTCGTCGCAGATCCAGCCGGTAATGCCGATGTGCAGGTCCAGATCCAGATAACTGAACAACGCCTTTTTCTCGCCGGTGAAACAGTGCACTACGGCGGCGGGCAAGCGATCGCGGAAGTCGCGCAGGATTTCCAGTAACCGCTGGCTGGCATCGCGCTCATGCAGAAAAACCGGTAACTGCAGATCAACAGCCATTGCCAGGTGTTCTTCCAGCACTTTTTCCTGCTGGGCACGGGGCGAGAAGTCACGGTTGAAGTCCAGGCCGCACTCACCGACGGCGCACACACCGGGCTCCTTGAGCAAGGCAAGCAAGTGTCGGGCGCTGTCGCCGTTCCAGTCACTGGCCGAGTGCGGGTGAATGCCGGCGGTGGAGAACAGTCGCTGACCGCTTTCATCCAGCTCGCGGCACAGTTGCAAGGCCTGTTCGCTGCCTTCAACGCTGGTGCCGGTCAGCACCAATTGGCACACGCCGGCCGCGTAAGCACGGTCCAGGACCGCCTGGTGTTTGCCGTCGAAGCTTGGATTGGTCAGGTTGACGCCGATATCGATGAGTTGCATGGTGCTACCTCAGGCCACAAGCCGCGAAGCATATCAGAGCTGTAGATTTATAAGAAAAACCAAGAACTACAGACAGTTATGGTTGTCTTTGAATGCCGCAACAACGCAATGCCCGGTTTTCTTCAGGGCGCATTGACTGTTTTGCGCGCTGTTTCCAGCGCTTAAAAGCCCCAAAAAGGGCAACCGGTTGTCGGTTAATCCGACAGGGTGCTGGGCTGTATGCTTTCCGGAGAACGGATGACAAGACCGACGCTATTGATTGCGCTGTGCCTGATGCTGATGCCGCTCCCGGCACTGGCACGACTGGCCGGACCCTTGCAGGTCGGGCAGCCGAGTCAGGTCCGCGATCTGGCGCAAATCCGCAGCAGTCAGGTGCTGCGGGTGCTGGTCAATCAAAGCCGCAACAGTTCGGGTGAAGTGCAAGGCCAGGCCATTGGCGTTGAATACCACCGTCTGCGGGCGTATGAACGCTTTCTCAACAGCCATGCCCGCGACGGCCAGGAAGTCACCCTCAAGATCATTCCCAAAGCCAAGGACCAGCTTCTCGGGGCCTTGTCCCGTGGAGAAGGCGATGTGGTTGCGCCGGGGGAACTGATCGATTTCAAGCCCACCCGCGCCATCAGCGCCAGTGACCCGATCGTCGACGATGTGCCGTTGCTGCTGGTGGGGGTCAAGGGCGAGCGCCGCTTTACCCACCTGGAACAACTGTCGGGACGCACGGTGGCGTTGACCACGGGCAGTGCAGCGGGTGCCGCGGTCAATTTGATCAATCAAAAGCTGGCGCTGCGCAAATTGCCGCCGGTCAGGATCGAATGGGTAGACCCGACTCTGGCCGTGGAAGATGTGCTGGAAATGGTGCAGGCAGGCATTTTTCACCTGACTATCGTTGAGCGCCCGATTGCCGAGCGCTGGGCCACGTTGATGCCCAAGCTGCGTTTTGACCGCAAGGTGCTGGTCAGCGAACCCGAAGCGATGCGCTGGTACGTGCGCCGTGATGCCTCGATGTTGCGTGCCAGTATCGACCGCTTTCTGGACGGTTATAAGGCACCGGCCGATCAGGATGTGGCGTTTGAGCGGGTTTATCGCCGCTTGTACCGGGTGCATAACCCTTTGGCCCGAGCCGACCGGCAGAAGCTTGAAAAACTGCGTCCGGTGTTGCAAAAGCATGCCCGGCAGCAGGGGATGGACTGGTTGAACCTGGCGGCACTGGCGTTCAAGGAGTCTACCCTTGACCCGAATGCCAAGGGCGTTGGCGGGGCGACGGGGCTGTTGCAAATCACCCCCTCTGCGGCGCAACGGGTGGGGGTCAACAATATTCAAAACGTCGATAACAATGTACAGGCCGGTGCCCGGTACCTGGCGTTGATCCGTCGCAAGTTCTTTGCCAGCCCCAAACTCAACGAGCGCGAGCGCATGGCCTTTGTCCTGGCGGCCTACAACATGGGCCCCGAGCGAGTACAAGGCATGCGGGCCGAGGCCCGGCGGCGCGGATTGAACCCCAATCAATGGTTCTTTCAGGTTGAACGTATTGCCATGGAGCAGGTGGGAATGGGCGCTGTCAGCTATGTTAATAGCGTGAATAAATACTATTTGGCCTTTGATCGGGAGCGCGACTCCCTGGAACCCGCAAAAGCTGAACTGGCTTCACGCAAGTAATCGAATAAACTGATAGTTATATTGGGTTTATTCGACTTTTAACATTCTAAAAACTGATTAGTATGGCGAGCATTCCCCAACTGATTACCTAAAGGATTCCACCATGAGCAAATTGATCCATACCGTACTGGGCAGTCGCGCAGGTTATGGTTTGACTGTTTTGCGTATCTTCGTAGGCATCATCTTTGCTGCTCACGGTTCGCAAAAACTGTTTGGCTGGTTTGGCGGCGGGGGGTTGGCAGGAACCGCGCAATGGATGGAAAGCATCGGCCTGGCACCGGGCACGCTGATGGCAGCGCTGGCGGGCGGTACCGAGTTTCTGGGTGGTCTGGCGCTGATCGTGGGGCTGCTGGCGCGACCTGCGGCATTGGGTCTGACGTTCACCCTGCTGGTGGCGATTTTCTCGGTGCATATCCACAACGGTCTGTTCATGGCCAACAACGGTTATGAATTTGCCCTGGCCCTGCTGGGCGGCACTATTGCGGTATTGTTCGAAGGTGCAGGCAAGGTGTCCCTTGACCGTGCGATAACCGACTGAAAACCGAATGTTCGCCAAAAGGCCCGCCCAGCGCGGGCCTTTTTCGTTTTACTGGATTGTTGACAGTTGTAAGCCGGTTTATCTAGGATGTTTTCTTGCGCCGATTTAAACAGCTACTTGCGGGGCGCCAGAGGGTCCAGGGACCGTCTAAGAGGCTTGAAGCACGCCTCGAAATACCGCTAAAGCGCTGGTTCGGTGATGCCTCTCACCTGCCACGCAGAATCTTGAGGCGGAGAACCGATACATGAGTCACCCACGTCCCCTAGTACGTCTTGCACCGATCTCGGCCAGTCCTGCCTTGCGCAACCCAAAAATCCTCCTGGGCGGTAAACACCAGCCCACACTGCTGCGTTGCCTGGACGGCTGGCCGCGTCGCAAGGGGCGGGCTACTGCGTTTTTGATCCAGTTTGTGGAAGAGGGTGATCAGCTGGCGCGATTTGCCGCTGACAGTTTCGACCTGGCAGTGATCCAGTCCCCCGGCGCCGATGATGCCGAGCGAGTGATTCACCACCTGACCCGCGTGTGCCGCCAGGGGCTGATAACCCTGCGTTGAATCCACCTGAAACCCTGTAGTCGCTGACGAGCTCCGCGAGGCGGCGTTCGGCGGCGCAGCCGTCGTAAACCTTGCGGCTCGATGTGTCAGGTATAGCGCGTATTCAGGGCTTACGACCGCTGCGCGCTCGGACGCAGCCTCGTTCTACTCGTCAGCAACTACAGGGCCACGGGGTTTCAGAGTTACAGTGTTTTCAAGCAACAAAGTAGCGACAGGCTTCGTGGTTCAGAATCTATCCAGGCGGTAGGGCTCCAGTGCCGGTAAATCACGGGAGCTACCGGGCAATGCCAACTGCGTAATCATTTCTGCAGTCACCGCTGCCTGGGTCAGGCCCAGATGCTGATGACCGAAAGCAAGCAGCACCTTGCCGTCGCACACGGTGTCGATGATCGGCAACGAGTCTGGCAGCGACGGCCGAAAGCCCATCCAGGGCGTGGCGGCTTCTGCGCTCAAGTCCCGACGGAACAACCCTTTGCTCAGTCGATGCAGCTGCCAGGCGCGCTCCATGCTCGGTGGGGCCTGCAACCCTGCGAACTCAACCGTACCCGCCAGCCTCAGACCGTCAGTCATCGGGGTCATGATGAACTTGCGCTCCAGCGAGGTGACGGCAAAAGGCAGCCGGTCATGTTCGTGGGGCAGCATCAGGTGATAACCGCGCTCGGTATCCAGAGGGACCTTTTTGCCGGTCAGCTCGGCAGTGAGTTTCGCCGAGTGGGCGCCGCAGGCGATCACCACTCGCCGGGCCGTCACCCGGCCCTGAGGGGTGACCAGGTTCACGCCGGCCTCGCTCAGTTGCCCGCCCGTGACCGGTTGCTTGAGGAACTGCACACCACAGGTTTTGGCGGCGTTTACCAGTTCGCAGACCACGCGGTAGGGGTCGATAAAATGCCCGGTAGCCGGAAAAAACAACCCGCCCTGAATCTGCTCGCTGAGTTGCGGTGCGGTCTCGTGTACCGCCCTGGCCTGCCAGAACTCGACCGGTACCTGTTGCTGACGCATGCGCGCCTGAAGTGCTTCGAGCGCCGGGCGCGATTCAGGTCGCTCGTAGACCAGTAACGAGCCGTCCTCCCTCATCAGACCGGGGCAGTCAATGCCGTCGAGCAGCCGGTGCCAGGCCTGCAGGCTGCTCTCGTTGAGGGCGCGGATACCGGCGACGGTGCGCTGGAATGGCGCCGGGCGCAGGTTCAGCAGCAGGCGGGTAAACCAGGGCAGGGCGCGGGGCATGTATTTCCAGTCCAGGCGCAGGGGGCCCATCGGGTCCATGAGCATGGCGGGCAAGCGCTTGAGAATGGACAGGTCGGCAATCGGGAATACCTGTTCGGTTGCCAGGTGCCCGGCATTGCCGAATGAAGCACCCTGGCCCGGTTCCTGTTGGTCGATGACCACCACCCGCAGGCCCTGGCGCGCCAGCTGCAGGGCGCAGGCGACGCCGATAATGCCAGCCCCGACCACTGCGATGTCAGGGGTCGGGTGCGCGCTGTTCGAGCTGAAATGATCAGGCATTGGGTTGGGCTTCTCTGTGGCCATCGAGCAGGCGACGCAGTTGCAGAGGATTGTCATGCTTGAGTGCGCTGGGCAACAAGCTGTCCGAGGTGGCCGGGAAAGGACCGCCGTGGACCATCGCGTCGCACACCTCAACCCCGGTAGGCCAGCCGTTGACCAGCAGGCGTCCGGCTTTCTTTACCCGCTCGGCTGCGGCGCTGATGAATAGATCCAGAGCGGGGCCTTGGTGGGCAATGACCAGCCCCGGGTTGGTGCAAAACTGGCCAGCCCCTTGGGTCAGGGAGGCCACAAAGCCTTGTGCCAGGGCTTCGCCGCTACCGGTGATGGCTTGCTGACCGATCAGCATGTTGCCTGTCAGAGTCATGACGTGTTCCTGGGAAAATGGGGTGGGGCGCGAGCAAGGCGGCGCACCTGATGTGCGCCGCGGGCTTGAGGGTGTGGCGAAGCCTTAGGCGACGCTCTGTTCTGCGGACCAGTTTTTGTACCACTGGCGGAACAGGGTGTACTGGTTCTCGGCGTAATGGCGCTGGGCATCGCTGAGCGCGTCGGTTTCGTTGAAGTGCAGGGTGTATTCGGTGTCGCCATTGAGCACCATCAGGTGCTTGTAGTAGAGCACCAGGTCGGTGCCTTCATCGAATGACGAGAGCACGCCAAGGGCGGCTTCCAGCTCGCGGGCCAGACGGCGGGCCTTGGGATCACCGGTGGCGGCCTGCTTGCTCAGGGCTACCAGTTGCAGCACTTCCCGTGGCAGGGCGTTGCCGATACCGGTGATGGCGCCGGTGGCGTTGCAGTTGACGAAACCGTGGACCACTTGAGTATCGACACCGACCATCAGGGTCACGTCATCGTCCTTGGAGGTGATGTTTTCGGCGGCGTAACGCATGTCGGCAGCACCGCCGAACTCTTTGAAGCCGATCAGGTTCGGGTATTCGCGGCGCAGTTCGAAGAACAGGTCGGCGCGGGTGGCGAAGCCATAATAAGGGCTGTTATAGATCACCGCCGGCAGCTCTGGAGCCGCCTGCAGGATGGCGGCGAAATGGGCTTTTTGTGCAGCAGGCGAGGCTGCGCGGGACAGCAGTCGCGGAATCACCATCAGGCCCTTGGCGCCTACCTTGGCTGCGTGCGCTGCGTGGGACACGGCTTCGCGACTGTTTACGGCGCCGGTGCCGACGATGGTCGGGATGCCCGCAGCCACCAGTCGTGCCACACCTTCCTGACGTTCGGCCTCGGTCAACAGAGGCCAGTCACCCATTGAGCCGCAGTAAACGACTGCGCTCATGCCGATGTCGATCAGTTCGCGGCCTTTGGCGACCAGGGCGTCGAAATCCGGCTTGCGCTGGGCGGTGCAAGGGGTCATCAGGGCAGGCATGCAGCCGGTGAAAATGTTGTCGCTCATTGCTGTAACTCCTGGAGTCGTTTATTCGGACGGGTGTGGAACCGGGGGCTTAAATGCCCCACGCGAAAGGATCTTTTTCGTCAATCAGCAGCGTGCTGTCGGCGGTCATGAAGGCCTGGCCGGTAATGAACGGGCGGATACGTTCGCCTTCCCACTGGTAGCTGCCGACGAACTGGCTGGCGGTAATGCTGGCTTGCACCCAGGGCTGGCCTGGAGCCAGTTTTCCATCGGCCGCCAGGCATGCCAGCTTGGCGCTGGTGCCCGTGCCGCATGGGGAGCGGTCGTAGGCCTTGCCCGGGCACATGACGAAGTTGCGGCTGTCTGCCTGGTCGTCGTCGGCAAACAGTTCGATGTGGTCGATCAGGGCGCCGTCTTCGCCGTGGATACCCTGGGCCTCCAGGGCTTTGAGCATCGCCCAGGTGTACTCGGTCAGGGCTTCGACGTTGTCCAGTTGCAGGGCATGGCCATGATCGGAAACCAGGAAAAACCAGTTGCCGCCCCAGGCGATATCGCCGAACACCTGACCGTGCCCCGGTACTTCAACGGCCACCTGCTTGCGGTAGCGGTAAGCGGGCACATTGCCCACGGTCACGCTGCCATCCTCATGCAGGGTGGCGCTGACCGGGCCGACCGGGGTGTCGATTTTGTGCTCGCCGGTCTCGATCAGGCCCAGGTGGTGCAGCGAGGCAACCAGGCCTATGGTGCCGTGCCCGCACATGCCCAGGTAGCCGGCATTGTTGAAGAAGATGACGCCGCAGGTGGCATCTGGCGAAACCGGTTCGCAATACAGCGCGCCGACCAGTACATCATTGCCGCGAGGCTCCAGCAGGCAAGCCCGGCGCCACTGGTCATGCTGGTCGCGCAAGGCATCGCGCTTCTCGACCATGGTATGACCGGACAGTTGTGGAAAACCTTTGATCACCAGGCGGGTGGGTTCGCCGCCGGTGTGTGAGTCAATGATATGTACCTGCTTCATAAACCTATCCATTAGAAGAGAGCAGCGGCCGGGAGGTATGCGATGTCTTTAGATTGAAGGCTTGAAGAGGTTTGCGATTGATCTTTTCGGTTGATGCCGATGACGAAATCGGCACAATGGCCCAAGGCTGGTTTCGCACAGGTTGTGCAGTTTTGGAGTGAGACTCATGACGCAGAATGCTTTTGCAACCCTGTGCCAGGGGAGCGACCTGAGTCGTCCCGAGACCCTTGAACAGTTGCTGTCAGGCGTTGCGCTTTTGCTGCCGATGCTGGATGTGATTCCCAATGCCGCGATCTTTATCAAGGACATTCAGGCGCGCTACGTCTTGGCCAACCGCACGCTGGTGCAGCGTTGCGGCTTGAAGCAGTTGCAACCCCTGCTGGGCAAAACCAGCGCCGAGGTATTTCCTGAGCAATTGGGGCCTGGCTATACCGAACAGGATCGACGCGTGCTGGAGCAGGGGCTGGTACTGGAAGATCAGCTGGAACTGCATTTGTACGGGAGCCGGGAGCCGGGCTGGTGCCTGACGCACAAGCGCCCCCTGTACAACCGGGACGGTGCAATCATCGGCCTGGCCGGGATTTCGGTTGACCTGCAGTCGGCCAGTGACACTCACCCGGCCTATCAGCGGCTGGCGGCGGTAGACGAGCACATCCGCCTGCATTTCAACCGTCGCGTGACCCTGGGCGAGTTGACGCGCATTGCCGGGATTTCAGTGGCGCAACTGGAGCGGTACTGCAAGCGGGTGTTCCATCTTACGCCGCGGCAGATGATTCAGAAGGTTCGTCTGGAGCATGCTCATCGTCTGTTGCTGACCGATATCCCCATCACTGAAGTTGCCCTGCAGTGCGGCTACACCGACCACAGCGCGTTCACCCGACAGTTCAAGGCATTGACCGGCTTCACCCCGCGTCAGTACCGACAGGCCACGGCACCCTGAGCACTACGGGTAGTCAATCGCGACGATGTACACCCACTGCTCCCCGGTGGGTGTCTGTACCTGGACTTCGGCATCCAGTGCCTTGCCGATCAGCGCCCGGGCAAGTGGGGAGTCGATGCTGATCAGGCCTTGCTTGAGGTCAAGCTCATCGGGCCCGACGATGCGGTAGCGCGACTGTTTGCCGTCTTCATCTTCAATGGTGACCCAGGCGCCGAAATAAACCTTGTTCGGATCGCTGGGTTTTTCGCTGACCACCTTGAGGCTTTCAAGGCGCTTTGTAAGGAAGCGCACGCGGCTATCGATCTCGCGCAGCATTTTTTTGCCGTAGGTGTATTCGGCGTTTTCAGAGCGGTCGCCCTGGGCTGCGGCTTCACTGACAGACTGCGTCACCTGGGGCCTGCGCACGTGCCACAACTCGTGCAGCTCGGCGCGCATCCGCGCTTCACCTTCAGGGGTGATCAGCGCGGTGCCGGCAGGGCGGGGAGGGCGATAGCGGCTCATGGGCAATCCGTGTGCAGAGGAGGGCGCGAGTCTATCAGCCCTCGCGCAACACTGTCAGCGGGCTGGCATTGAGCGCTCTGCGCGTCCCAAACACGCCTGCTGCCCCCACCATCAAGGCGCCCAGCACCGGCAACAGCAGCAGCCACGGGTGCGGGGACCACGGCAGGTCAAACGCAAAGCGGTAAAGCACCAGGCTGACCAGCTCGGCGCCTAACGCTGCGAGCAAGCCGCTGGTGGCACCCAGCAGGCCGAACTCGATGCGCCTGGCCTTGATCAGCAACTGCCGCTCGGCTCCCAATGCCCTGAGCAGGGCGCCCTGGCGAATGCGTTCGTCCAGGGTGGACTGCAAGCCGGAAAACAGCACCGCCATGCCCGCTGCCAACACGAACAGCAGTACGTATTCCACGGCGATGGTCACTTGCGCCAGGATGCTGCGCAACTGCTCAAGCAGGGCATCGATGGGCAGAATGGTCACGGCCGGAAAGCGGCGCGACAGCTCGATGACTTCCTTGTCGTGCCCCGGTGCCAGGTAAAAGCTGGTGAGGTAGGTGGCCGGCAAGTCCTGCAAGGTGCCGGGTTGGAAAATCATGAAGAAGTTGGGCTGGAAGTTGTCCCAGTTGATGCTGCGCAAACTGGTGACCTGTGCTTCACGGTTGACCCCGGCCACGGTGAAGATCAGGCGATCGCCCAATTTCAGCTTCAGGCTTTCGGCGACTTTGGCTTCGACCGAGACGCCGGGTACATCGGCGGCTGGCTGTTGGGTCCACCAGGTGCCTGCGGTCAATTCGTTGTCCGCAGGCAGGTTGGCCGCCCAGGTCAGGCTCAAATCGCGCTGAATGGCCCGGTCGCCGCTGGAGTCCTTGCTGACGATGTCTTGCACCGGCTCGCCATTGATACTGATCAAGCGCCCCGGAATAACCGGGTACAGCGGCGCAGCCTGAGCCTGTAGGGTCATCAGGTGGGCGCCGAATGCGTCCTTGTCGGCGGGCAGGATGTTGAGGGCAAAGTAGTTGGGCGCGTCCTTGGGCAACTGGTTTTGCCAGGTGTCGAGCAGTTCGCCGCGCAGCAGGGCGATCAGGCCCATCGACAGCAGGATCAGGCCAAAGGCCAGGGCCTGGCCCGCGGCTGCCAGCGGGTGGCGCAGCAACTGGCCCAGCCCCAGGCGCCAGGGTAGCGAGGCGCGTGCCAGCAAGCGGCGCAGGCTTTGCAGGCCCAGCAGCAGGATGCCGCCCAGCACCAGCGCGGCAATCACGCCACCCCCCAGCAGGGCGAACGTCAGCACCAGATCGAGGCTCATGCGCCACATGATCAGGCCCAGTGCCAGCAGCGCCGCACCGTAGACGGTCCAGGTGCTGGCCGGGATCGGCAGCATGTCGCGTCGCAAGACCCGCAGCGGCGGTACGCGACCCAGTGCAGCCAGTGGCGGCAATGCGAAACCTGCCAGAGCCACCAGCCCGGTGCCCATCCCGGCGATCGCCGGCATCAGGCCGCCGGGCGGCACGTCAGAGGGCAGCAGGTCGTGCAGCAGGGCGAACAGTCCGAGTTGGGCCAGCCAGCCAAGCACGGCGCCTGCAAGGCTCGCCAGCAGCCCGAGCACGGCCAGTTGCAAGGTGAACAGCCACAGGGTTTCGCGCCGCGACAGGCCCAGGCAGCGCAGCAGGGCACTGGCATCGAAGCGGCGATTGGCAAAGCGCGTTGCAGACAACGCCACGGCCACGCCCGCCAACAGGACCGCCACCAGGCTGGCCATGTTCAAGTAGCGCTCGGCCTTGCCCAGCGCCCCGCCGATTTGTTGATTGCCATCACGACCGTCCAGCAGGCGCTGGTTGGGGTCCAGGCCGGGTTTGATTAACCCTCGATAGGATTCAAGGGCTGGCGCTTCACCTCGCCACAGTTCGCGATAGGTGACCCTGCTGCCCGGTTGGACGATCCCGGTGGCGGCCAGATCCTCCAGGTTGATCAGCACCCGCGGGGTAAGGCTGTACAGATTGCCGGCGCGGTCAGGCTCGTAAGTCAGTACGCGGGAAATGCGTACGGTTTTTGAACCGACATCGATTTGATCGCCGATGTTGAGATCCAGGGCGGTCAGCAGTCGGGCTTCGGCCCAGGCTTCCCCGGGTCTGGGGCCACCGCCGGGTTGTTCTTCGGCATAGGGTTGAGGGGCGCTTTTCAGTTCGCCGCGCAACGGGTAGGCATCGTCTGCCGCCTTGATGCTGGACAGCTGAATGCCGTTGTCGGTAGCGATCACGCTGGCAAACTCGACCACGCGAGCGTGCTTGAGTCCCAGGTCGGTGCCGACCTTGATTTGCTCTTCACGGGCCGGGGAGCTGCCATCAAGCACCAGGTCGGCGCCCAGGAACTCGGTGGCGCGCAACAGCATCGCGCCATTGAGGCGGGCACCGAAGTAACCGATGGCGGTGCTGGCTGCGACCGCAACCAGGAGGGCAAAGAACAGCACGCGCAACTCGCCTGCGCGGGCATCGCGCAGCAATTGGCGTACGGCAAGGCTTAGCAGGCGCAACAGCGGCAGGCGTGCCATCAGGGCTCCAGAGGGCCGACCAGATGGCCAGCTTCAAGGCGGATCAGGCGACGGCAGCGATGGGCCAGGCGTTCGTCGTGGGTCACCAGCACCAGGGTGGTGCCGCGTTCCTTGTTCAGTTCGAAGAGCAGATCGGTGATGCGCTCGCCGGTGTGACTGTCCAGGTTGCCGGTGGGTTCATCGGCAAACAGCACATCCGGGTTGGCCGCAAATGCCCGTGCAATGGCGACTCGCTGTTGTTCACCGCCGGAAAGCTGGCGCGGTGAATGGCTCAGGCGCTGGCCCAGGCCGACCCGTTCCAGCAAATGGCGGGCATGTTCGCGGGCGTCCTTTCGGCCCTCAAGCTCCAGGGGCAGCATGACGTTTTCCAGGGCGTTGAGGCTGTCGAGCAACTGGAACGACTGGAACACAAAACCCACGTGTTCGGCCCGAACCCGGGCTCGCTGGTCTTCGTCCAGAGTGCTCAGGGCCCGACCGGCCAGAATCACTTCACCTTGGCTTGGCAGGTCCAGGCCAGCCAGCAAACCCAGCAAGGTGGACTTGCCCGAGCCGGATGCGCCGACAATCGCCAGACTGTCGCCCTTGCTCAATTCAAGGTTCAAGGGGTGCAGGATGGTTAACTCGCCTTCCGCGCTGGGAACCACTTTGCTAAGGTTCTGCGCGGTGAGAATACTTTCGCCCATGGAGAATCCAATGCGTGTGTGGTTTTTAAGTGCTGCTCTGGCCCTGATGTGCATGGCGCAGACGGCAACGGCGGGAACAATACTGATTGTTGGCGATAGTATCAGCGCGGCTTTCGGACTGGATACCCGTCTGGGATGGGTGTCTTTGCTCGAACAGCGACTCAAGGAGCAAGGATACGACGACCAGGTGGTCAACGCTTCGATCAGCGGTGACACCAGCGCTGGAGGGCTTGCGCGCCTGCCTGCGCTGCTTGCAGAGCATAAACCCGATGTGGTGATTGTCGAATTGGGTGGCAACGATGGACTGCGTGGCCAGTTGCCAGCGCAATTGAAACAAAATCTTGCAGGCATGATTGACGCCTCCAGGCAGGCGGGTGCCAAGGTGCTGTTGCTGGGGATGCAGTTGCCGCCCAATTACGGTGCGCGCTACACCCAGGCTTTTGCCGCCGTGTATGGCGAACTGGGCAAGGAAAAAAACGTCCCGCTGGTGCCGTTTTTCCTTGAGGGCGTGGGGGGCAAACCCGAGCTGATGCAGGCCGATCGCATCCACCCGGCGGTCGGGGCGCAGGGGCTTTTGCTGGATAATGTGTGGCCGGCGCTAAAACCCCTGCTTTGATGCTTTTCTAGTGGCAGTGTTTCGGCTAAGGTGGCGCCCCCCCGATTTGGAGCCCCCGATGTCGCGTCCTGCCTGGTCTTTATATGCCTATCAACTGATCGAGCCTGACGAACAGCTCGATCTGTTCGCCTGCCAGGAGGTACGGGTGCATCTGGTGACGCGTCAATTGGAGCTGGGAGGCACCATTGACCGTACGTTGTGTGGCTCGTTGCTGCCTGCCCAGCCGCGCTGGTCGGATGTCACTCGCAAGGTCTTTCAAGACCACCGGCTATGCCCGCTGTGCAGGGCAATTATCGAGTCCCAGCGGCGTGGCACCGAGCCTATCTGGCCAGAGTTACGCTTTGAACTATGATGTTACCTGTTTGATGCCCTAGCCGGCTCACGCTCCCCGTGGGCGCGGTGTACACTCCCTTTTTTGTCCCCCGTTGATTATGCGAAGGATGTTCCGGATGTTGTCGCGCCTACCTGCCGTCACCCGCTACCTGTCAGTTGCCGCACTTTGTGTTGCGGGTCCCGCTGTTGCGCTTGAATTCCCGCTGCCACCGCCTGGCGAAGATGTGGTCGGCGAAGTGCAGGTCATCAAGGGCAAGTACGAAGACTCCTTTGCTGATCTGGGAAACAAGTACGAACTGGGCTATTCGGAAATGATCGCAGCCAACCCGGGAGTGGATGCCTGGTTGCCGGTCAAGAAGAACCTGGATGGTACGATCGTCGACACCGATATCGTGTTGCCAACCCAGTTCATCCTGCCGCCGGGCAAGCGTGAAGGGATCGTGATCAACCTGGCCGAATATCGTTTGTATTACTTCCCCAAGGACCAGAGCAAGGTCTACACCTTCCCGCTGGGGATTGGCCGCGAAGGTTGGGGCTCGCCTCTGGGCCAGACCAAGATCACCGCCAAGACACCCAATCCGACCTGGACGCCACCGGCTTCGATCAAGGCCGAGCACGCCAGAAATGGCGATCCGCTGCCCAACGTCGTGCCTGCAGGGCCTGACAACCCGTTGGGCCCTTTCAAGTTCACGCTTGGCATGCCGGGTTACCTGATCCATGGTTCGAACGCCAAGTTCGGCATTGGTACCGGAACCAGCCATGGCTGCTTCCGTATGCTGAACCAGAACGTCCTTGAAATGTCGCGAATAGTGCCTGTCGGAACACCGGTGCGAATCATCAACGAGCCGTACAAGATTGGTGTCAGCGGCGGCAAGGTCTTCCTTGAGGTCCATGAGCCGTTGAACGTCAAGGATGGCTCGCTGCTGGCCGTCAGCGACAAGTCCCATTTGACCCCTGAAGACTTGCAAAACAAGTACGCCGCGTTCATGAACTTTTTGCTCAAGCACAAAGCCCTGGAAAACAACATCCAGATAGACAAGGACAAGGCGTTCCCTGTTGTGGGTGCCGAGACCGGTATACCTGCAGAGATCGGCATATCCAATTCGCCAGTGGCGGATGGCCAGTCTCTGGATTACGTGCAGTAAAACGCACTAAAAACGCGCAATAAAAAGCCGCCGCGGTTAATACCTTCGGCGGCTTTTTTATTGCCTGCTTAGTGGCCGGCAGGCAATAAAAAAGCCGACCTATAAATAGGTCGGCTTGATAACAATCCCGAAGGACTATTACTTGCGGCTTGCTTTTTCAAGCATGCGCAGAGCGCGCTCGTTTGCTTCATCAGCAGTCTGTTGTGCTTTTTGAGCAGCAGCCAGAGCTTCGTCAGCTTTACGGTAGGCTTCGTCAGCACGAGCCTGGGAGCGAGCTGCTGCATCTTCAGTTGCAGTCAGACGGGCTTCAGTTTCTTTAGATACGCTGCTGCAACCGGTAGCCAGAACTGCGGCCAATGCCAGAGCAGAGAATTTCAGAACGTTGTTCATCGTGTTCCCCTTCAAGGACTTTCTAATTAAAGCTGCTCCTTCAAAGTGAGGAAACAGCCGGCGTACATAGTACCCATTACTTGTAGTAAGTAAAATGACCTAGCGCAAGAACCAAAAAAAATATTTGGTCAGCATTGTTGATAGGCTAGCTTTAACTGATTGTGCTTGTAAAACAGTCAGTTTGGAGTGCGGTCAGGGGCGTGCTCGTTGAGGGCACAACGTGACTTTAAGTGTGGTTCTACGTCATAGCCTCAACCTTCCGGAAATGTTCAGGGCTACTTTAAGGTTGTCGGGCTGACGAAACGTTTGAGCAGGCTTGTTTTGCGGACAATTGCCGACCCCATGAATTGAACATTTGCATTGAGAGTGGCTACTCTTTAATCAGGCCGGTTCACACATTCTGTGCTGGCAGCGCGTGCCTGATGGCGTAGTAGTTCCCTCGGCGGAAAAACAACAGTAAGGTAGGGGTCACGGTACAAGACCCGCGAAGGAGCAATGATGAGCGAGGCGTTGTCTATCCACCATGACCAGGCAGGTCACCAGTTTGAGACCACTGTCGACGGTCATCGTGCTTACCTGACCTACATGGATCTGGGCAAGCAGACTCTGGATATCTATCGCACGTTCGTGCCTAACGCCCTGCGTGGTCGGGGTATTGCGGCAGCATTGACGGAGCAGGCGCTCGATTACGCCGACAAGATGGGGTACGAGGTGATTCCTTCATGTTCGTATGTCGAACGTTACATGGAGCGTCACAAGCGCCCTCAGGCCAATACCTGAAACCAGATTCATAAAAACGCCGGGCTTGCCCCGGCGTTTTTGTGTCTGGCTACAACTGCACGGTAATGGCGCTGGTGGGGCGTGTGCAGCACAGCAGGATGTCACCGGGTTGGGGTGTATCCAGGGGTTCTTCCAGATACTCCACGGTGCCCTCCTGCAGCCGGACCTGGCAGGTGTTGCACAGCCCCGCACGGCAGTTGAAGGCGGGCTCCAGCCCGGCCTGTTCGGCCAGTTCCAGCAGCGAGTTACAGCTTTCATTCCACATCACCCGAGTGCCGGACGGCATGAAGCAGACACTCAGGGTGTTGTCATCCGTGCGTGCAGCAGTCGGGACGATGGCGGTTTCTGCAACCGCACTGACTTCGTCTTCTTCCAGCACGGCGGCCGGTCCAAAAAATTCATAGTGAATACGCTCCCTGGCGACCCCGAGGCTGCGTAACAGGCGCCAGTTTGCCTGCATGAACGGACGGGGACCGCACAGGTAGACATCGTAATCGTCCAGTGGCAGCAACTGTTGCAGGGTTTGGCGCGTGATCAGGCCTTCGCTGTGATAACGCCCTCTGTCGTCTGCAGCCGGGTTGCGGTAGCAGAAATGCACGGCAATGCCCGAGCGCCTGTCGGCCAGCGCCAGGACCTCCTCGCGCAAGGCATGTACCGCCCCGTTCTCGCAGGCATGCACAAAGTGCACGGCCCGGCCGGATTGCTGGCTCAGGGTGTGGAGCATGCTGACCATCGGTGTCAGACCGACCCCGCCGCTGAACAGCAGCACAGGCCGGGTGCTGATCTCGTCCAGCACAAACGTGCCGGACGGTCCCGCCACTTCCAGCAGGTCTCCCACCTGCACACAGTCGTGCAGATGGCTGGAGCCCAGCCCGGAGGGCAAATGGGGCTGGTCGAAGGGCGCAGGTTCGCGCTTGACCGAAATCCGCACCTGGCACCCATTGGTAGCGCCGGCACTGAAGCTGTAATTGCGTAGCACCGTGCTGCGGTCTGTCAGTGTCAGGCGCAGTGTGAGGAATTGGCCGGGGCGAAAATCAAGCTGGCTGATACCGTCTGCGGGCGCCAGGACGAAGGAGGTGATGATTGCACTTTCAGGTTGCTTGTCGATCACCCGCCAGGCGCTGAAACCCGGTGTTTGAGTGCTCATCTCAGGCCTCCACGGCATTCGGGGCGGACACCAGCGGAATCAGTTCCTGGGGTTGCTCAAGGGCAATCAGTCGCGCGAGATTGCGTCGAAACCGCAGCGGCCCCGCGTCGGAAGCCAGGTCAATATTCGGGCTGCGCTTGTGGGTCATGCCCTGATGCACAGCGCTGAGTACAACCCGGTCCTCGGCAAACGCGTGGCGCACGTCTTCGTCAAACTGACGGGAAATGTCCTCGTTGTCCTGGTCGAAATTACGCACTTGAAACCAGTAGTAGCGCGTGTTCGAGTCGTCGATGGGGGTCATGAAGTTGTAGGAGTTCATCAGGAATACCTGCTCATGCAGCGCGCCGTCATCGCTGCCTGTGCCCGCCGGGGTGAAGATGGCCTTGATGATGGCCTGGGCCGGGTAGTGGACTTCGTAGTGTTGCTTGCGATCACAGTGGCCGCTGAATTTGACGAACTTGGCATAGAAGGGCGCGACTTCAACGTCACGCATCCAGCGCGAAACGATCACGCCGACATCGGTCACTGTGGTTTGCAGCGGTTCCTGGGCGCAGGCGGCATTGCCGAAAGAGGACTGGTGGACCCAGGCCACATGGGACGGATCAAGCAGATTGTCGGTCATGTACAGGTAGTTGCAAGGAATGATCATGCTGTCGCCACGGTTCAGGCCCCAGTCAGGATCGCCCCACTCGGGTACGTGACAGATCTTGTCGGCATCGGCCAGTCCGGCGTCGCCCATCCAGATCCAGATCAGGCCGTAACGCACCTGCAGCGGGTAGCTGCGCACTTTGGCGCCTTTGGGCACATGGCTGCTGCCAGGGGCTTTTACGCAGCTGCCGGAGCAGTCGAAGGTCAGGCCGTGATAGCCGCACTCGATGTCATCGCCTTTGCGTCGGCCCAATGACAGCGGCAGCTTGCGGTGCGGACACGCATCCTCCAGGGCTACCGGGGTGCCATCACCCTTGCGGTACAACACGACAGATTCGTTGAGCAGCTTGACCGCAAGCAACTCCTCACCCAACTCGGTTTCACTGGCTGCGACATACCACGCGTTGCGCATAAACATGCGGTCTCTCCTTATTATTCTGGTGGTGCCCTGTGCGAGGACGAGACCAGAATAAGAGGCATCGCATGAGTAAGAATAGAGGTCTAAAACTGTTGTGTGTTTTAGTTTTTCTTAACTGATAGGCGTCGGATACGCGAAAAAACGGTGGGAGCGGGCTTGCTCGCGATGCAAGCAACACGGCACATCCGGCACGCTGCGCTAATGCCATCGCGAGCAAGCCCGCTCCCACAGGACAAGGGTCTACCGGGTAAGTGACGCTAGCGCCCGCTCCCAGATCTGCCGCGTACGCACCCATACAAGCTCTTGCCAGTCAGGGTCGGCCGGGAAGAATTGCTCCAGCAGTTTGAGTTTGATCTGTCGGGCTTGCGGGCTGAACAGGTCACCGTGCAGGTGCAGCCACTGGTCGTCGCGCAACACCCCGTGAATCTGCTCGCCGGGATAGGTGCCGCACTCGATCACAAACGGCATCAACCGCACGTGCGGCAGGGCATCAATCAGCGCTTGCGAGGTGTACCCGGTAGCCGTGGCGGCGACGCCTGTATCGCTGTGGCTGCCAGCACCGGTCATCAGGGTGAACAGCCACGGGCCAAACAGTCGCTGGGCATCCTCAAGTGCCGGATAAGGTGCCTGGGCGATGGTCATCAGCATCGGATGGCCGTAATCACCGGCACCGGTGTGCAGGTCAAAGCACATGACGCTGCTGGCGTGGGCCACATGCTCCTGCAAGATCGTGTGCAAGGTGCGATTCGACCAGCTGGCGCCATTGCCGCCGTAAAACAGCCCGTCGGGATGGTGATACTGGCCCGCTTCGACAATCGACATCACCGCCGACCAGCCGTCGCGCTGAACCCGTGCATTGAGCAGGGCATCGACCTGTTCGCGTTGCGGTCCGCGCAGTTGGTCGCAGGTGTAGATCCCGTGCAACGCTTCGTAAGCCTGGTTGTCGGGCGGTGGCTGGTTGAAGTCCAGGTGGTTGCGATTGAGGTCGATATTGTCTTCGTTGACCCGGCGCATCCAGGCCGTGCCCCACGGGTTGATCAGGTGAATCATCAGCACGGCGACATCATCGGGCAGGCTGCGCTCGCCAAAGGTGTGCAGCCATTGGCGCTGACAGTCGGAGCCGTAGTAGCCCTCTACACCGTGGGTGCCGCTCAGGGCCACCAGCAAGTGTTTTGCCTGGGGGTTGCCAATGAGGGCAACGTCGGTGCCAAGCGCCTCGCCGAACGGGCCGCGAAGCGGATGCGGGTACTCGTAAAGTTGTGCGCCTGCCTCGTTGGCCGCCGCCAGGAACTGCTCACGCTGGAGGGTAAAACTGCGGTGTGAAGGGAAACCTGTTGTCATGCCTTGCTCCTGTTGAACGACTTGCCTGCTCACTTCAAGCGCCCGGAAAGAAATTGGGTCAAGCGCTCGCTCTTGGGGTTGACCAGCACGTCGCCCGGCGGGCCTTGCTCCTCAACCAGCCCCTGATGAAGGAACATCACATGGTTGGACACATTGCGCGCAAAGCCCATTTCATGGGTCACCACCACCATCGTGCGGCCCTCTTCGGCCAGGGCCTGCATCACTTTGAGCACTTCACCGACCAGCTCCGGGTCCAGGGCCGAGGTGGGTTCGTCGAACAGCATGACCTCCGGCTCCATCGCCAGTGCCCGGGCAATGGCCACACGCTGCTGTTGACCGCCGGACAGGTGAGACGGGTACTTGCTTTCGACCTCGGGTGCCAGACCCACCTTGTGCAAGTATTGGCGCGCCCGCTCGATGGCTTCCTTGCGCTTGATGCCGAGCACATGGACCGGGGCTTCGATGATGTTTTCCAGCACGGTCATGTGTTGCCACAAGTTGAAATGCTGAAACACCATTGCCAGCTTGGTCCGCACTTTCTGCAGCTGACGCGGGTCAGCCACGCACAGTGCCCCGTTCAGATCCTGTCGGGTGCGGATGGGTTCGTCGTTCACCTTGATGCTGCCGGCGCAGGGTTGTTCCAGAAAGTTGATGCAGCGCAAAAACGTGCTCTTGCCTGAACCGCTGGAGCCAATGATGCTGATCACGTCCCCGGCCTTGGCCTTGAGTGACACGCCCTTGAGGACTTCGTGATTGCCGTACTTCTTGTGCAGCCCTTCGATACTGAGTTTGTACATGCTCGATGTTCTCCAGGTGACGCCGGTTCAATGGGCCTGCGGTTGCAAGAAGGCTAGCCAGCGGTTTTCGCAGCGGCGAAACAGCCAGACCAGGGTAAAGACCATCACCGCGTACAACACGGCGGCCAGGCCAAAGGCTTCAAACGAGGAGTAAGTGGCCGAGTTCACATCGCGGGCGACCTTCAGCAGATCCGGCACCGTGGCGGTGAATGCCAGCGTCGTGGAGTGCAGCATCAGGATCACTTCGTTGCTGTAGAACGGCAGCGAGCGGCGCAGCGCCGAAGGCAAGATGATGCGCCGGTACAGGGTGAACTCGGACATGCCATAGGCGCGGCCGGCTTCAATTTCGCCATAGGGCGTGGCGCGGATGGCGCCCGCGAAAATCTCCGTGGTGTAGGCGCACGTGTTGAGGGCAAAGGCCAGCAGCGTGCAGTTGATGCCCTCGCGAAAGAATGCATCCAGCGTCGGTTGGTCGCGCACCACCTGCAGGCTGTAAATCCCGGTGTAGAGAATCAGCAGCTGGATGTACAAGGGGGTGCCGCGAAACACGTAGGTGTAGAACCACACCGGAAGGCGCAGCAGCGGATTGCGCGATACCCGGGCTACCGCCAGCGGCACGGCCAGGGTGCCGCCGATGGCGATAGAGGCAACCAGCAGCCACAAGGTCATGGCTACGCCCGAGAGTTGATACCCATCGAACCACAGGTAGGATTTCCAGTATTCCTGGATGATTTCGTTCATAGCTGGGCACCTCTGACGCCGACCGAATAGCGGCGCTCAAGCCACATCAATACACCGTTGGACACCGTGGTCAGGGCCAGATAAATCAGCCCGCCGATCACGCTGAAAAAGAACAGGTCCATCGAGTTCTTGCCGGCATCCTGGGTGACTTTGACGATATCGATCAAACCGATGATCGACACCAGCGCGGTCGCCTTGATCAGTACCTGCCAGTTATTGCCGATGCCCGGCAGCGCGAAGCGCATCATTTGCGGGAACAGCACGCGGATGAAGACCTGGCGCCGATTCATGCCGTACGCCACGGCTGCCTCAAGCTGGCCTGCCGGCACGGACTGAAAGGCGCCGCGAAAGGTTTCGGTGAAATACGCCCCGTAAATGAAGCCCAGGGTCAGTACCCCGGCGGCGAACGGGTTGATATCGATTTGCTCGACCTGCAGCCATTCGGTGAGGTTGTTCAGCCAGATTTGCAGGCTGAAGAACAGCAGCAGCATGATGACCAGATCCGGCACGCTACGGATCAGCGTGGTGTAGCCCGCTGCCAGGTAGCGCACGGCCGGTTGCCTGGACAGCTTGGCTGACGCGCCGATCAGTCCCAGCGTGACGGCCAGCAGCATCGACAGCAGTGCCAGCTGGATTGTCGCCAGCGTCCCGTCGACGATCAGTGAGCCATAGCCCTGTAAGAACATGTTCTGTCGCTCCATGGGCAACGACGGTCCGCAGACCGGTTGCACGAAAGTGAACTGCAAGGCACCGGATTACCTGCATGCAGGTGATCCGGCACCGTTCAGACGCGGGCTTCAGTTATAGATGTCGAAGGTGAAGTACTTTTTCTGGATCGTGTCGTAGGTGCCGTCCTGGTGCATCGCGGCCAATGCCCGGTTGATGGCTTCGAGCAGTACCGGGTCGTCCTTGCGCAAACCGATGGCGATGCCTTCGCCGAGGATCTCGATGTTGGACACCGCGTCGCCGGCGAAGGCGAAGCCGTTGTTTTTGCTGGTTTGCAAAAAGCCGATATCGGCCACTGCCGCATCGGTCAGGCTGGCGTCGATCCGGCCGCTGACGAGGTCGGGATACAGCAGGTCCTGGTTGGGGTAGGTGACCATGATCACCCCTTGCGGCGCCCAGATGGCTTTGACGTAAGCCTCTTGAGTGGTGCCTTGGGCGACGCCCACGCGTTTGCCTTTCAGCGATTCCGGGGTCGGCAGCAAGCCGCTGTCTTTTTTGGCGATCAATCGGTTAGGGGAGTTGTAGAGACGGTCCGAGAACGCGACGTTCTTTTTGCGCTGCTCGTTAACGGTCATGGCCGACAACACCGCGTCGAATTTCTTCGCCCGCAAGGCAGGGATGCTGCTGTCGAACGGGGTCTCTACCCATTTGCACTTGACCTTGAGTTCGGCGCAGATGGCATTGCCCAGATCAATATCAAAACCCACCAGTTCACCCTTTTCGTTTTTGGATTCGAAGGGTGCGAAGGTCGGGTCGACGCCGAAGCGAATCTCGGTCAAGTCCTTGGCCAGGATGCCGGTGGATGTCAGGGCTAAGACAGCTGCGAGGACAAGTTTTTTCATTTTTATTTTCCTTTGTCTGACGGGGGCGGCGTGATGACCGTGCTACAAATACGTTGTGCATTGATCGTACCTGTATATACATGATGAGCAATTTACAGGCCAATTCCGCTGGATGGCGTGCCAGAGCAGTTGCCTGGATAGGTTAGGGCCAGGAATGCACGGGACATGTCACTCAACAACGGTGTGTCGTTACGTAGAGTTACATTCGTGTGGGAAATTTCCTCGTTCTGCTGCGGGGGTGGCAAGACCAGAATACGAGGCTTTCATTTTTCTAAAAGAGGGTGAAAGCTGCGGCTTCCTATAGCTGAGCTAAAGTATCAACCCGTCGATTTGCCTCAGGAGATGCTGATGAACAGCTTGCCTTCCCTGCGTGCCCTGCAGGTTTTTGAAGCCGTTGGACGTTTCGGCGGGATTGTTGAGGCGGCCAGGCGCCTCGGGATTTCGGCAGGAGCGGTGAGCCAGCAGATGAAGCTGCTGGAAGACACTCTGGGTTTGAGCCTGACCCACAAGGTCGGCAAGCGCATCCGCCTGACCGTTGCCGGTCAGCGTTACCACGAGAGTTGTGCTGCGGCTTTTGAAAGTCTGCGCGTTGCCCAGACCGAGGTCGAACGCTCGAAAAATGCCAGCAACCTGCGCATCAGTGCTTTGCCGTCGTTGCTCTCGGAGTGGCTGGCACCCCACGTCTATGCCTGGCAGGACGAGCATCCGCAGCTCAATGTGTTTCTCGACGCCAGCCATGCCGAGCCCTCTACTGAGGGGTATGACATCGACTTTCGTTTCACCTACGGCGATTACGTGGCGGGCGAAAACGCTATCGAGCTGTACCGCGATTGCGTGGTGCCCGTGCTGAGCCCGCAGTTACTACGCGCCGACGCTGCGCTCAATAGCCCCAGGGACTTGTTGGCGTATCCCTTGCTGTCGATTGACTGGTTGCCCAAGTTCGCGTCGCCACCGTCCTGGCGCGACTGGTTCAAGGACCGGCAGGTGGACTGTGAAGGCCTGCGTGATGGTTATCGGGTCTATTCACTGTCGTCCATGGCGATCCATGCGGCGCTGGCGGGGCAGGGCGTGGTGCTGGCGCAGTATTCGATGGTGGCTGATGCGTTGGCGCAAGGGCGCCTGATCATGCCGTTCGCCCACGGCTTGCCCTTGCCTTCGGCGTATTTTCTGGTGGGTGCAAAGGGGGCTTTTGACAAGGCGCACTGTCGCGACTTTCATCGCTGGATGGTGGCCAAGGGGCGGGAACAGAGAGTGGCGAGTCAGCGGTTGCTGGAGAACACATAACCTGAAACCAGCGTGGGAGCGGGCAAGCCCGCTCCCACCTGTCAGTGCGCTTTAGCCGCGATCACGCTTGGGCAGTACATCCTTGAGCTTGGCGCGCATGCTGCGCAGGGTGCTCTCGGTGGACGCCCAGTCGATGCAGGCGTCGGTAATCGACACGCCGTACTGCAAGTCTTCCAGGTTTTTAGGGATTGCCTGGCAGCCCCAGTTCAAGTGACTTTCAACCATCAGGCCGATAATCGACTGGTTGCCCTCGACGATCTGGTTGGCCACGTTCTCCATTACCAGCGGTTGCAGTGCCGGGTCTTTGTTGGAGTTGGCGTGGCTGCAGTCGACCATGATGTTCGGGCGGATTTTCGCCTTGTTCAGTGCCTGCTCGCAGAGCGCAACGCTGACCGAATCATAGTTCGGCTTACCGTTGCCACCGCGCAATACCACGTGGCCGTAGGCGTTACCCTTGGTGGTAACGATCGACACGCCGCCTTCCTGGTTGATACCCAGGAAACGATGGGGGCTGGAGACCGACTGCAGGGCGTTGATGGCAACAGTCAGGCCGCCATCGGTGCCGTTTTTGAAGCCTACCGACGAAGACAGGCCAGAGGCCATTTCGCGGTGGGTCTGGGATTCGGTGGTGCGTGCGCCAATGGCCGACCAGCTGATCAGGTCCTGCAGGTACTGCGGGGAGATCGGATCAAGGGCTTCAGTGGCCGTTGGCAGGCCCATTTCAGCCAGGTCCAGCAGCAGCTTGCGGCCGATGTGCAGGCCGTCTTCGATCTTGAACGAGTCGTCCAGGTACGGGTCGTTGATCAGACCTTTCCAGCCTACAGTGGTGCGTGGCTTTTCAAAATAAACGCGCATGACCAGATACAGCGTATCGCTGACTTCTGCGGCGAGCACTTTCAGGCGCTCGGCATACTCGTGGGCAGCCTTGATATCGTGGATCGAGCAAGGCCCGATGACAACGAACAGTCGATGGTCAGTGCCATCCAGGATGTTGCGAATCACCTCACGCCCTTTGGTCACCGTCTGCAGAGCCGTTTCACGCAAAGGCATTTCGCGCTTGAGCTGTTCAGGTGTGATCAGGGTTTCGTTGGAGGCAACGTTTAGGTCGTCGATCGGTAAATCAGCCATCGTGTTACTCGTCAGGTCACGGGTGCCGGCCGCCAGCGATCCCCGTGCGGCGGAGCACAGCTTGATTGAGCGCATCGGGGAGCCGAACCTTAACGCGTTATCCGGTAAGTCGACAATGGGCAGGCACAGCTTTAATCCAGTACCGCCTGCGCCATTGCGTGATCCAGGGTTGCCTGAGAGAACTCTACGGCGTGGTGGCTGACCCATTCCAGGGCAAGGGCTTCCAGGTCTTGCGGACATGAACTCTGTTGTTGCTGGAGGCGGGAGTAGTGCTCGATCTGGCAGATCTGTTCGCCCATGCGCGCCCCGAACAGCGCTTGTTCGTCGATCAGGGCCACCCCGATGCGATAGCCGTCCAGGTGTTTCTCGCACCAGGCTATATAGCCCGGATAGTGTGCGCTTTCCCCCAGGGTGGGCATGTACATGTCGACGGCGGTACCCCGTCGCCAGGCTCTATCGGTGTTGCATGACACGCCTGCGAGGCTGATAGAGTGCAGCTTGTGGCGCGAAAGTGAAGGTTGTTTGCGTCGCGTTATCTCAACGGGAATATCGTCAGGGTGAGGTAAAAAACGACCCATGAAAGCTGACTCCAAGTGCCATCAAATTAGTATTGTCTTTTGAGTATAGTGACTGAAATGGAACTGACAGACTTTGATGCCGATCAGCGCCTGCTGGCGTTGCCCGGGACTTCACTGGTGATCTTCACCAGCGCGGGTTGTTCGGCCTGCCGTACTGCGCGGCGCATGTTGCCCGCTATGCAGTTGCCCGTTGATCGGTTGTGCTGGATCGATGCCGGTGACAATGGTGGTCTGGTCGAACGTTACGAGATTTTCCATCTGCCCACCCTGTTTGTGGTGCACGACGGGGCCTTCTACGGTGAGCTGAAGTCCCGCCTGAGTGAGGGCGAACTGGCGCACCATATTCGACTCGCCTTGATGCATGAGCCTGACGAGCTACCGTGAAGCGGTGTCCGAATCCGCTTGAAACCTGTGGAGGCAACATGAGCAAAGGCTTAAAGGGCAAGCTGGTGCTGGCCATTTCTTCTCGGGCCCTGTTCGATTTGAGTGATAGCCATCAGGTGTATCTGAACAAGGGGATCGAGGCCTACCGGCAATACCAGATCGAGCATGAAGATGAAGTACTGGCGCCGGGGGATGCCTTCGCGCTGGTCAAAAAGCTCCTCAGTTTCAACGCAAGCCTTGGGCGTGACCGGGTCGAGGTGGTGCTGGTGTCACGCAACAGTGCCGATACCGGGTTGCGGGTATTCAATTCCATCCAGCATTACGGTCTCGATATTTCCCGTGCAGCCTTCAGCGGCGGGCGCAATCCCCATCCGTATCTCAATGCCTTTGGCTGTGACCTGTTTTTGTCGACCCATGCCGAGGATGTGCGCAGTGCACTGGATGCAGGTTTTGCGGCAGCGACCATCCTGTCGGGTGGTGCACTGCGGGCCGAGAGCAACGAGTTGCGCATTGCCTTCGACGGTGACGCGGTGCTGTTTTCCGATGAATCGGAGCGGGTTTTCCAGTCCGGTGGCCTGGAGGCTTTTCAGTCTCTTGAGCGCGAATCTGCCCGCAACCCGCTGCGTGGTGGGCCGTTCAAGGGTTTCCTGGAGGCGCTGAACCTGCTGCAGCGCGAGTTTCCTGATGACGCCTGCCCGATTCGTACCGCGCTGGTCACCGCACGGTCGGCCCCAGCCCATGAGCGGGTGATCCGTACGCTGCGCGATTGGGATATTCGCCTGGACGAGTCGCTGTTTCTCGGAGGACTGGACAAGTCGGCGTTTCTGGAGGCCTTTGCTGCCGATGTGTTTTTTGATGATCAGGCGGGTCATTGCGAAAGGGCGCGCCAGGTTGTCGCTACCGGTCATGTTCCACACGGCATCAGCAATGAATCCCGGGATTCGGTGCCCGAGTAAGCCTGCATGCAGGTGGTCGAGGGGGCTTCGTAGTTGTCCGGGCGCTGCTAAGCTGAATCTACCTCGTTCATCAAAGCTGTCGGGAAGGTCGCATGATTCGCTCAATTCTCTATGCCACTGACCTCGGCGTTTATGCGCCCGTTGTAATGCAGCATGCGCTGGGGCTTGCCCGCAGCTTCGGCGCCGATCTGTTTGTGGTGCATGTAGTCGAACCCATGGGGCTGTTTGCCGAGTCAGTCCTGCAGAGTTATCTCGATGAGCATGCGTTGAACGAACTGCACCGCCAGGGCATGCACACCATGCTGTCGAATATTGAATTGCGTGTCCTTGAGAATCTTCGTGAGGAGTTGGCAGGGTGGGAGTTGGAACTGGCCCTGATTCGCTCGGTCAAGGTTATTCAGGGTGAACCTTCACAAGTCATTCTGGAGCAGTCGAAAAAGTTGTGCGTAGATCTGCTGATCCTGGGCAGTCACGCCCAGCCCACGGGGGGCGAGTCGCATTTGGGGCGAACCGCAACCAGGGTGATCGAGCTGGCGCAGATGCCGGTGTATCTGGTGCCGCTGACACAGCGTCGGCGCAGCGCTGATGTGTAAGGCTGATGAATCGATAAAAACGATAAAAAGTTCTAGATTTCTTATTCCAACCTTCCATATAGTTATATATCGCCGCCGATACCCTTGGCGTCTATCAGCTTTGAGGGATGCATATGAAGCTTCAACAATTGCGCTACATCTGGGAAGTGGCGCACCACGACCTCAACGTTTCGGCCACTGCACAGAGCCTTTACACCTCACAGCCGGGTATCAGCAAACAGATCCGCCTGCTTGAAGACGAACTGGGGGTCGAGGTTTTTGCCCGTAGTGGCAAGCACCTGACCCGAGTGACACCGGCGGGCGAGCGCATCATCACGACGGCTGGCGAGATCCTGCGCAAGGTCGAAAGCATCAAGCAGATCGCTCAAGAGTTTTCCAACGAGAAAAAAGGCACGCTGTCGATTGCCACCACCCACACCCAGGCGCGTTACGCCTTGCCGCCGGTGATCAGCAATTTCATCAAGCAGTACCCGGATGTCGCGTTGCACATGCATCAGGGTTCGCCCATGCAAATTGCCGAAATGGCCGCTGATGGCACCGTCGACTTTGCAATTGCCACCGAGGCCCTGGAGCTGTTTGGCGATCTGGTGATGATGCCGTGCTACCGCTGGAATCGCTGCGTGGTCGTGCCACAAGGTCACCCGCTGACCAAACTGCCAAAGCTGACCCTCGAAGCCCTGGCTGAATTCCCGATCGTGACTTACGTATTCGGCTTTACGGGCCGTTCCAAGCTCGATGAAGCCTTCAGTCATCGCGGCCTGACCCCCAAGGTGGTGTTCACCGCGGCTGATGCTGACGTGATCAAGACCTATGTACGTCTGGGCCTGGGTGTTGGCATCGTGGCCAAAATGGCCGTGGACACCAAGCTCGACAACGACCTGGTGGTCCTGGATGCCAGCGAACTGTTCGAGTCCAGCATCACCAAGATCGGTTTCCGCCGTGGCACCTTCCTGCGCGGATTCATGTGCGACTTTATCGAGAAATTTGCCCCGCACCTCACCCGTGAAGTAATGGCAAAGGCCATTGCCTGCCACAACAAGCAAGAGCTCGAAGAGCTGTTTGAAGGGGTCGAGCTGCCGGTGCATTGAGTGCAGCGTTTACCCCGTAGGTGTGGCTTTGTGCGGCGCCTGCGGGGTGCTTGTCACGACCTATGTGAGCATTCCAGTTAGAAGCTTCCCGCCACGCCCTTTGCCTGATCCAGCCAGCCCCTGGTTGGCTCAGCCTGGGGCGTTTGTGTTTGCAGCGCGTGTTCCAGCAGGTTGTTGGCTTCAAGTGCTTGCGCGGCCTTGAGGATCGAAATCAAATTATCCGTAGTGGCGGTTTTTTCGGTCAATGCAGGTGGCACGGGCAGCGCCTGGGCCGCTTTCACCGCGTCGCCGGTGTTTTTGGTAAAGGCGCATACGGTTTCTATGTTTTCGATCATCGGCAGTGACAGGCGGGTCACGGTGTCAAATGCATTGATAAACGGGAACTCCACCTTGCCGCGAAGCACCGGGGTGCCCAGGCTTGGCAGAATCAGCCCCACCAGATAACGCGGGTTCTGACGCCTGATCGTCAGGCCGACACTGGCCACCGCCAGGGCCACGCCCACCACGCGCCCAACGTTCACCAGCAGCGACAGTTCGTTGTTGGATTGAGTGTCGAAGAAGATCCCGCGGTACCGAAAGTAGTCGCTGAACACCTCCCGCTCGTTCAAGGCCGCGTTCATGAACCAGGCGCGGGAATCATGCACATGCTCGTCAAACAGGCCCACGATCGCCCACGCTTTGTCGTTCACCGGCTTGCCGTTGGCGCCGAACAGCAGGGCGTAATTTTCTTCACCGGCCTGGCGCAGTTTGGCATAGTGCTCGGCCTCATCCTGGCCATTGGTCATATACACCAGCCCGCCCACCAGGGTGTTGGCGAGGGTGCCAAAGCTGATCATCTCGCTCAAGGTCAGGTTCCACTCCGGCACGTAGTCGCGCCGAAAGTCGGCCATGGCGTTGCGCAACTGGCGATAATCCAGGTTGGGCTCGAACACTTTGCTGGTGTTGAACGAGGCGGCAGGTTGGGTGCCGGTGCGCTTTTCATAAGCCTCTTTTGTGGCTTGATGTTTTTTTTGCGACGCCAGTTCGGCTTCGGACCAGACCGGCGCTTTAGAGCCGGCGCGCATGGCGGCATCTTCTTCGAGCTGCATGGCGTGCAGGGCCTCGAACGCGTCGACTTCGTCGCCGTTCATATCGCTCGCGGGGCCGTTTTGCAGCACCCGCCGATTGAGACACGTCCACTTGATCCAGTTCATGGCGTAACGGCTGATGCGCCAACCGGTAATCACCCCGGCCTCGCGGGCCATGACCTCTTCCAGCGGGCCGTTGTCCATATTGTCAAGCCAGGTGTTGAAACGTTCGATCAAGGTGGGGTCGACCTGGAATTCGATAGACGTTGAGTCGCTCATCACCAGCCAAGGTCGATCATGTTTCAATGCCATGTTGAAAGCTTCTGGAGGTGCCTGCAACGGCGCGCCAACTTTGTAGGCTTCGTCATACATATGGTGCAGGGCAATTTGCGATAGCACCTCTTTTCCACCTGCTGCAGCTTTGCCTTGATCGCCGGGCGGATAACCGCCGCCAACGTCGGAGTGCATGCCGGGGTAGATGTATTCCCTGGTGCCGCTGCGATAGGTGGACAGGCAGTCCGGATCGTCGGGGTTGGCCTGGCGCCGGATCGAGTCCAGGGGGAAGCAACTGCGCTGCTCGTGGGCTGCCACCATATGCACGCAGCGCTCCAGAAATTCTTCGGAGTCGGACAGGCGCAGGGTGCCGTCGGCCCAGCCCATGTGGCCTGCGGCAAATGGCGCCAGATAGGGGATACCCACTGAGGCCACGGTGTCGAACAGCCCCATGAACACAATCTTGATCGGCAGCCCGGCAAACAGGTAGCAGGTGGTGCCTTCCACTTCGACCTTGGTCAGGGCTTCCAGCCAGTTGGCAAATGCCCGCGCCTGGGCGGCGCCCCGTGAAAACCCGTACACGAACAGGCGTACAGCCTTGATGGTCGGGATGGTCTTGCCGGCATGGGCGGCGTCGATCTGGGCTTTGAGTTCGGCCAGGGGCTGGGCCAGTACTTCTTGGCGGCGGGTATAGCTGTTTTTGAAGACCGAAGCTGCGAGCATATCTTCGGTGAGGCTGGTGCCCATTTTTTGTACGAGAGCGTAGGCGTCTCCATTATCAAGATAAGTATCGCCAGATGCCCTCTTTAGAGCGTCAATTAAACGGGTTAGCCCCCAATTGATCCGGTTTTCGCCGCCTGTCGACATCGTCAAACCTTGGCTATCCGGCTTGAACTCGCCTATTTCCTTGAACTCGGTGCCGACGCCTTGCATGTAATAGCGATAAAAACCCTCTCTCTGCTCGGCTTCATGTTCAGGGCCTCCCAAGCTCGCATGAAACAGACGTGCCACATTGGTAGTGGTCGAAGGTAAAGCCAGATTGTCCGTCGGTTCATGGTTGTTGGTACCGTCAAAGCAAAGCGTGATCGTCACGATCTGCATGCAGGGCCGGCCCGCGTAAGCCCATCCGGCTGCATGAGCAGCGTCCATTGCTTGTTGTTCGAACGGGTCGAAGGCTTGCTGTTGCTTTCGATAATTGAAAAGCACATCTCCCGGTGTTTGGGGTAAAAGCCCGCCCATTTTGAAGTCGGGGGTCAGGCTGAGAAATTCGCCAGTGGATCTTTTAGGGCGCGGCGTCATGGTTTCGGACATGTGGCAGGCTCCTGCATTTTTTGTGGAAATTTATAGGGGTAGTTGGGTGAGCGGGGCATCATCAGACCTGCCGTAACGGCGACTTGGTTGCAGGGTAGGAAATGCACATTGACGACACCTAAGCGCTCATACGGCGCCACTGTCACAACGGCGCGATGGCGGGTGTATTGAGCTTCTTTCTCTCGAGCGGCTTTTAACCAGGCATCGGAATAGCGGGGCTTGGGCCAGTTGGCGGAATCATACGGATTGGGGTCTTTCTCCCACTCGACCACCACGGTCAAGCCGGGGTGCCATTTCACGGGAAGCGTGGCGCAGCACATTTGGCCGCCGCCGTATCCGTAGGGCGCCAGATTGGGCCCGCCATTGCCATTGACCGAAAACCGGTTGATCGCCGCCGAGGTATGGCTATAACCCTCGATTGGCGCGCCCAGTCGGTCAGGCAGGGAGTCGGCACAGCCCTGTAGCGCCATCCCGGCGATAAACATCACCAGCAGTGAGCGAGTCATGGTTTCGGACATGTGGCAGGCTCCTGCATTTTTTGAGGGAAGTTAAATGGGTAACCTGGCTGGCCGGGAAGAGCGGCGACTGCTGATACAGCCACCTGATTACAGAGCAGAAAATGCACATCTATTGCCCCCAGCTCTTCATACGGAGCCACTGCGACAACGGCGCGATGGCGGGTGTATTGAGCTTCGTGCTCTTGAGCTGCCTTCCTCCATGCATCTGAAAAAGGAGGATCCGGCCAATTGACAGAGTCATACGGATCAGGGTCTTTCTCCCACTCGACAACCACGGTCAAGCCGGGGTGCCATTTCACGGGAAGCGTGGCGCAGCACATTTGGCCGCCGCCGTATCCGTAGGGCGCCAGATTGGGTCCGCCATTGCCATTCACCGAAAACCGGTTGATCGCCGCCGAGGTATGGCTATAGCCCTCGATTGGCGCGCCTAACCGGTCAGGTATGGAGTCGGCACAGCCCTGTAGCGAGAGACCGCTGATTAACAGCAAAAGAGGCAAGCGACTCATGAGTGGGCCTTGTGCCAGGTCGAGGTGATTGGAAGGTGGGTACTCAGCGCCGAGGCAATAAAGTCTTCGTGTTCATGTTTTTCCAGTTTCTGCCGGCTGATATCCAGATGGATTTCAATCAGGCAACGAATCATGGCTTCGCGTGAAGTGAAGCCATGCTCATGGGGCGTCTTGGCGTGCTCCTTGAACCAGCGAAGTGCCGCGCTGACAGCTTGCAAGTGCAGCACTTGCTCATTGCTCAGGCTCATGCCGGTTTGCGCAGCCTGATCGCCCGGGCGGGTGTCGAACCCTGATAGCGCTGCAGCTTTGTTGTCGCGATCGATCCAGTGCCACCGGCTCACCGGGGCGTGAAACAACTTGAGTTGAGGGGGATCAAGCTGTTCGCAAAAAGACTTGAACAGGCGGGTGTCGTAGTAACGCAGTACACCGCTGCACGTATTCTGGTTCCAGCAAGCCCGGGTAGCCCCACGCAAGTGCGCGGCCAAGGCGTCGAAAGGCCAGCGACTGGTCAGTGCCAGCACACAAAAGTCGTGGTGTACCGCTTCAAGCAGCGCAAATAGCCCGGCGCACTGTTGCTCATGGGTCAATTCGATGCGCAGCAGCAGTGGGCCAAAACGGGCCACTTCGTGCTCCAGCGTTTGCTCGAACAACCAGGCGCTGGCAGGCGCCGGTGTCAGTTCAAGCAGGGGCGGCAATAGCTGGGCAGGCAGTGTCGTGCAGTCGATCAGAACATCCAGGTGGTCGAGCTTCGCCTTGCGGGCTTCTACGGTCAAAAGTTGAAACCAGTCCTTTGCGGTTGTTGACATGTTGCTTCCTTGTTTCAAGAGGTTCGCTGATGAAGTGTTACTGCGCCACTAATGCCTCGGCCCTGGCCTGTGCAGCCAGCAAGCAGCCCTTGCACACCCCTTTGGGCGACGCAGGGGGCTCGTTTGCCTGGGCGTCTGTAGCCTCCGGATCAAGCAAGGACGGAATGCTTGAGAGCCCCAGCAAGTCGGGCAATAGCGACACCGCCGCCGTTCCGCTGAGGGGGGCGCCGCCGGTTTCAATCGGGGTGCTGCTGAAGATGCCTGCGGGGCTGATGACCAGGTGGTGCCCCCCGGCTTTCAAGGTAAGGCTGGCACCCGCGTCCAGGATCAGATTGGCTCCGGCCTTGAGGTGAACTTCCTGACCTGCCTCCACGACCACGGTCTGCCCGACCCGGGTATGGCTGCTGCTGGCGACCTGCAAGTAGTCGCTGGCCTGGAGCGCGACTTTTCGATCTGCCGTTACAGTGCGCTGGTCCTGCGCTTCGAGCACCGCGATGCTGTTGCCCTTGATGGTTTCATGGCGCTCGTTGCCAACTTCAAGGCGGCTGTCATGCCCGATGTTCTGTTCCATGTCGCGCTGGGCACGCAGATAGATCAGCTCCTGACCGGCGCGATCTTCAAGGTGCAGTTCGTTGAAACCCCGGCCTCCCGGTGAACTGCGGCTGCGCAAGACACTGCGGGTCTTGTGTGCTGGCAACTCATAAGGCACCGGGTTCAGGCTATTGGCCAGGCAGCCGCTGACCACGGGCCGGTCGGGGTCGCCCTCAAGGAAGGTGACCAGCACCTCCATCCCGACCCGCGGAATCGTGACCCCGCCGTGGCTGCCGCCCGCCCAACTGGAGGCCACCCGTAGCCAGTAGCTGGACTTGTCATCAGCCTTGCCTTCGCGGTCCCAGTGGAACTTGACCTTGATCCGGCCATAGGCGTCGCAATAGATCTCTTCGCCGGCTGGCCCGGTGACCAGGGCCGTTTGGCTGCCCAGCACGCGGGGTTTGGGGTATGGCTGTTGCGGGCGATAAAACACATCCCAGGGCGTTGCCACGAAACGGTTGCGATAGCCCTGTTCAAGCTGTTCTGAATCAGGTGAGGGGGCATGGCTGATGCTCTCTTCCAGTACCTGCGGCTGATAGCCCTGGTGATGGACTTCAGTCAGTAACCAGAGCGCGTTCCACTCTTTGCGCGGGTGTTCGCTGAGCAACATGAAGTGCCCGCTGACCAGCGTTGGCTGATCGCTGTTGCCTTCGGATTGACGGTAATCGGCTCGGTGACGCTCAAGGGCGCGCCGGGTCAAGGGCTTGCCGCGCTCACCCTGGACGAACAAACCTGGATAGTCATAGTCCTCAAGATCGGGCTGAGGGCTCTGGGCTTCAGGGTTGTGGGCGGCCTGGACGGTAAAGCCGGCTTTCTCGAAGTTGTAATCCCTGCGCGTGGTGCGACTGGTACGGGCCTCAACGCGCAGGTTGAAGTGCTTGATGGCAGGTTCATCGGCCACCATGCCGCTGTCCTGCAGGTAGGCGGTGGGTTTGTCCAGTTGGGGAAACCCCGTCTGGTCATCGCCGAACACCAGTAAATGGGCCTGCCTGGAGTGTTCGAAGTGGTAATGAATACCTTCTTCGCGGCACAGGCGCTGGATGAAGTGCAAGTCCGACTCGTTGTACTGAACGCAGTATTCTCGCGGCGGGTAGATCGCGTTCAGTCGAAACTGGTAGGCATCGCCAAGGATTGCGTGTTCTTCAAGGATCTTGCTGATGATTTGCGCAACCGTGCGCTGTTGGAAAATACGCTGATTGGTGCGATGCCTTAGATAGGCAAGGTGCGGGACCAGCGTCAGGCTGTAACGTGTCAGACGTTTGCCCGAATCGCCTTGGGCAATACGATATATCTGCCCATGAATACCGTTACCACTGTTGTTGAAAGCCAGAAAAGCTTGTTTGTGAAGCATGCTTTCAAGGTCAAGATTCGGGCGTTCGCTGACGAGTTCTACCTTGATCGCAAACGGTGTGCTGATGGCCTCCGGCCCTTGAAACTCAAGCACGCGCAGATCGTGTTCAAACCCTTCGATAGTGAGCGTGAACAGCGTTTCGTTAGCAGGATTGAACATGTTTTTTTCCTCAAGCCTGACCCTCAAAAAGTCATGAGCGGTATCAACCGTTAAACAACGATTGATACCGTGAAACACTCAGTCAGTGTCAGCCTGCAACTGGGGTGCGCCAGTCATCAGAACCGGAAGTACCGGACACTTCATGGGTCCAGGTGATTTTGCGGTAGGTGAACTCAACGTCTTCCAGATGGGTGAAGTGCGAATTCGACGGGTCCTGGCAGTTATGCATGTAGTCCTTGATGTCGACGATGATCGCGTCTTCAAGTTTGGTGGTGAAGTAGTGCTCCTGAGTGCCTGCCGATGAAGTGCGATACCACTCGATAGTGATTTCAGTCAGGCGCTCGCCGGACGTCAGTGCAGCCAGCAGCAGCGGCGAAGACTTGTCGAAGACCTTGGTAATCTTGACCGGCTTGTGAACGCGTTGACCGGTCGGTTGACCCGATTGCGGATCGCGAGGAATGATCACTTCGTGACTGAAACCCTGAACCATGACCTGGTCTTCGTGACCTTCCTGATAGGTGTTGCCGACCGAGTCGGCGGTGAAAGCACCGGCGGTAATCAGACCCTGTTTGGTACCGGTGATGGACATATACGCTGGCGTTGCCATGGATGATTTCCTTACTGATCAATATAGAAACCCGCAGGCTTTTTTAATGGCGGGCTCCTATTTGCTATCAAAGCCCATGCCAGAAAAAATAAAGTCTTTGTTTATCAGGGATGTAGTGTTGCTAGTTGGATTTAATTTGCTGGCGTAATGAAAAGTACCGATAAAAGTGCGCAAGAAGTTGCGCAGTAGTGTGCAACTTCTTGCGCACTTGGCTGTACATCAAGATTTGCAGGCGTTACAAGGATCTATTCACAGGGTTATCCACATTCAAGTGTGCAACTTGTTGCGCATAGTGGCTAATTAGGGGGCTTGGATGTGCGGTGCGTTGTTCGTTGTTTTTGTGAGCGGCACATTATGTGCTGTTTGATGGGTGTCAAGTTGTGCGTATGACAGATATAAACTTTTTAAGTGTGGGAGATATCTTAATTACAGCGTGCGCCAAATCCTGTGGGAGCGGGCTTGCTCGCGATGGCATCGACGCGATCTGATTCAAAGACCGCGTCGCCTTCATTGCGAGCAAGCCCGCTCCTACATTTATCCGGGCATGTTATTGCTGCGCATTGCGTGTATGCCGATACTCGCTCACGGCGTCATACACCGCCTTGCGCAGGCGGTTGATCCCGCCAATCGGACGATGCTCTTCGATGCCATGCCACGGGCTGAACGACAGGTTGTCACACGCCAGATTCTGGCTTGGGGTGTCGAAGTCCTGAGGGGCAATCCTGACCCGTGCCACCGTCTCGAAGGGCGCGTCAGACTCTTTCCATTCAATGCTCGTATCTTCAATCGGCATGAAGCGATTGGCGTTCTGGCGTTGCACCTGCAAGACAAAACAGGCAGGTACCCGGTCGGTGGAAAGTTGCTGGTTCAAGGCATTGCGCAAGAAATTGGGCAGTGCCTCATTTTGCGCCGGCAATGTGTATGCCGGGCAGCTCTCAGGGTCGGGGGCCACACGGTATTTGGCATTGGCCGTGCCGAACTTGTAGGGCGACACTGAAAAGTACGTGGTTTGCGTGGGGCTGGCGGGGGCGGGTGCCAGTGTCGCCAGGGCGATAAACAAATGACGGACCTGCCAGCTGCGCGGATCCCACGACGGGAAGAAGGCCAGCACCTTTTTGCCATCTGCCTGGGCACCGATGTTCTGACGGTATTCGGCTACGTCGCTGACGAAGAAGTTGGGATGGTTGAACATGACAAAATCCTGTTCGCCACGCCCTTGCTGGCTTGGCAGTAACTGAGCCCCCGGTACGTCGAGCAACTTGATCGCCATCCCCCGGGCATCCCGGATGCTGTCAAATTGCGGGTAAGCATTGCCATTGGACAGACGCATCACCGCTTGCCAGGTTTTACCCGGTGCGGCGAATACGCCCTGGCGCAATGCCGGATCGAGATCGTCGAGCACCTGGACCTGGGCTTTGACGCAGCCGTGGGCCTTGGCGTGGGCATCGCGCAGATAACGGGTGTTCTCGCGGTGCTGGTCAACGATCCTGATTGCCGTCTGGATAGTGTCCTGGGTCATGGCGGCTTCACCCGCGGGGATCTGTTCCTGGGCCGAGACCGGGCCGCGATGCTGCCAGGCGTACCAGCCCGTGGCCAATCCCCAGCCAAGCAACCCCAGGGCGATCAGTGCCAGCAGTAACGTGCCCAGCCATTTGCCGAGTCGAAGCCAGAAAGCGGTCAGCATGCAAACATCCTTTTAGGGAAATCTTCGGTGTGTCGAACAAACTTCATTCGTTGGGCAACGGGTGTTCAAGGGGCCCGCCGAGCACTTTCAAGTACTCCAGCAACGCCCAGCGCTCTTCGGGTTGCAGCAGGCGTCCGATAACGCCATTGCCGCGAGGGCCGGGGCGGAACTCGTGCCCGCTGTTGTGGTTGCCGCTGATACGCGTATCGAGCACAAAACCACCGTCAAAGGCTTCGGTGCGGTAGCCCAAATGCCGCGGGTCGTACTCAAAGCTGCCGCGATAGAAGGTCTGGTCGCGCTCGGCCTGTGGCGAAAGCAGTTGGTACACCGTAGGCACTGAGCCGTTGTGCAGGAAGGGCGCTGTGGCCCAGATCCCGTCGAGGGGCCGCGCCTTGTAGGCACGCACTTCCAGAACACCGATAGGCAGGCCGAAACCGTTGAGACGCGCCTGCTCTTGTGGGCCAATGCTGGCGTCATGGTAGGCCCGTTTTTCAACAAACGCAGTGACGTAGGCCAGGCCCTTGGCCACTGACAGTTTGCTCATGTCCAGAGGCGTATCGGTTTTGGGGTACAAATCCACGTTCATGCCAGCCAGTTCAGCCGGATCCCACTGCAAGGGGCTCAGATCGTATCGATTGTCGGCAATGTTGTTCGCGGTATTGGGATCGGTGCCGATGACCTCGACCGGCAACATTTTGAGCTGCTTGACCAGGCGCCCATTCTCCTCGATCACCGGTGGTACATGACACCCGGCGCAGTTTTCGTTGAATAGCGCACGGCCTTTGGCTGCCAGGGGGCGATCGATGTTGCCGAACAGTGCCTCGGGCCAGACCGGGGGCTTGAGTTTTTGCAGGGTCTCTTCAATCAGGTGCAAGTCGTTTACCCGAACACTCGACGGGTAGCGGGCATCGCCCTGCAGTGGCTGGCCATGCTCATCGAAAAAATTCAGGGTGGCGCCAACACCAAGGGCTTCACCAATATTGCGTGCCATCGGCTGCTTGGCCGAGCCGTTCCACTGCACCCAGTCGAACGTCCACATATCCCACAGGTGCGGATAGTCAACCGGAGCGTTGGCTACGCGGTAGTTGGACGGGGAAATGGCATCACCGAAACTGGCGTTGGCGATCCTTCCGAAAGCATCGGTACGGCCCGGCCCTTCGAGTGTGGGATAGAGGCCGCGATGGGTGTCATTCCAGGCCACCGCCAGAAACGTATCCAGGGATGCCTTGAAGTCTTTGCGCAGTTGTTTGTGCTGAGCTTCGTACTGCTCGCCCAGCACCGTGCGTGCGAAGCGTTCGAATTTCCAGGGGTTGTAGTAGGTCGCGGCGAGACTGGCTACCAGCGCCTGACCAAAACTGCCGCCGCGCAAGGTCGGTACGCTGGATGGCAGCACGTGTTGTGCCGGGGCACCATCGATGCGCAGTGCCTGGCCTTTGTAGCGCAGTTCACCGGTGTGGCAGGCGGCGCAGGTGATGTCCAGGTACTCGACCTGGCTGCCCGGGTTCTGGTGGCGAGTAAAGCCCACTGGCAGGTTGCCCGGGTTGGCGGTAGTGGCCTGTTGCTTGGGATCGACCAGAAACCCGAAGCGCGCCAGATACTCGGGCGCTGCGAAAGGCTGTTTTGAAAAGGGCAGTTCGAGGGCGCTGAACCAGTCGTAATGCAGGCCTTTAACCTGGGTCCCCTGGGGGGTGTAGTAATAGGTCTGGCGTTCGGCAGGGGTCCACTGATCCAGATAGTGCAGTTGCTGAGGGGGCTCGTAGGCAGGCAGTTTTGGGTTGGCAATGAAGTAGATCATCAGGCCAAGCCCCAGGACCAACGCCAGCAGCAGTCCCAGCAGAACACGGTAAAACAGACGCACAGTAACGCTCCTTGTAAAAATAATTACAGCCTTATGCCTCAGGTAGGGGCAGGCATCAAGTGACCCGATGGCATTGTCGGGTTTACAGATGTGTTAATAAAAGTTGCTGTAATCGTGAATTGTTATTAATGCATGAACTTATCGGCATTTCGCCCCTCTTATGCCGGTAGCCATTGGTCGCGGCCGCCTGATAAGCTCGCGGCTTTATTCGATTGCCCATTTGGCGCATGAACAAGGAAATAGCATGAAACAGCATCGGTTGGCGGCAGCTGTGGCTCTGGTAAGCCTGGTACTGGCGGGTTGTGATTCGCAGACCAGCGTAGAGCTGAAAACTCCAGCGCAAAAAGCCTCGTACGGCATTGGCCTGAACATGGGTAAAAGCCTGGCTCAAGAAGGCATGGATGATCTGGATTCCAAGGCCGTAGCCCAGGGCATCGAAGATGCCGTCGGCAAGAAAGAGCAAAAGCTGAAGGACGATGAGCTGATCGAAGCGTTTGCAGCACTGCAGAAACGTGCTGAAGAGCGTCTGACCAAGATGAGCGAAGAAGCTTCTACTGCTGGCAAAAAATTCCTGGAAGAAAATGGCAAGAAAGCAGGTGTTGTCACTACCGCTTCTGGCCTGCAGTACGAAGTCATCAAGAAAGCCGATGGCCCTCAGCCTAAAGCCACCGACGTGGTGACTGTTCACTACGAAGGCAAATTGATTGATGGCAAGGTTTTCGACAGCTCGGTTGAGCGCGGCAGCCCGATTGATCTGCCGGTTAGCGGCGTGATCCCGGGTTGGGTTGAAGGTCTGCAACTGATGCATGTTGGCGAGAAGTACAAGCTGTACATCCCTAGCGAACTGGCCTACGGCGCACAAAGCCCAAGCCCGTCGATCCCGGCCAACTCGGTGCTGGTATTCGATCTGGAACTGCTGGGCATCAAAGATCCTGCCAAAGCAGAGCAAGACGCTGCCAAGTAAGTAGCATGTTGTACGCGTAACGCCCCGTCTCGACGGGGCGTTGTCGTATCTGCAGTCAGGTTTTTGTTTGCGTCAGTGTTGTCCTGCACCCTTTCAAATCGCCCATAAGTTCCCTTGGCTAGTGGTTGCTGACTGCCAAGTCAATGAATTTATGGGTTTTTTTATGTGTGTAAAAAACGCCCGATCTGACTCCAGCCCTTATGGGACGGGCCTTTCAGCCTTAAAAAACAGCTCTGTTCACAAGGTTATCCACAATTTGTGTGGATAACATTTTCCTCCCGGTGGGGCGTTCAGGGCTGTTTTCACAAAAATTTCACTTGCGAGTGAAAACCCGAGAGACCTTGGTGGCTGATAGGATTAAGCTTCAAGGGAAAGTTCTGACTCGATTTATTTAAAAGTCTGACGGGGTTTAGTAATGGATCTTCAAATCATCAAGCGTAATGGTGAGCCTGAATACGCCGTTCTTTCATGGGAAAGTTATCAGGCGCTGCTCAAGGCTGCAGGCCTCAAGGAGCGAACTGCAGCGCCTGACCCTGTACTGCAGGCATCTGCCCCCGAGCAGGTGCATCCCGGACTCGATCAACTGCGCAGCCTGCGCGAGAACAAGGGCCTGGCCCTTGAAGTGCTGGCTCGCACAGTCGGTATCAGTCCGTCCTATCTGGGAATGATAGAAACCGGTGAGCGTCTCCCCGACCTCGCCATTCGTCGAAGCTTGGCCTGGGAGCTTGGTATCCCGGGCTGGAGGGAAGCACCATGAGCGTTCGCATCAGTCGTCAACACTGGGATGGGTTGTTGGCTGAGCTCGATCAGGCGCGCCGACAGCGCCACTTGCTGACTTACCGTGCGCTACTGGAACGGTTGCAATTACCGAGCCCTGCAATGTTGACCCTTACCGCAGCACTTGAGCACCTAGCGGCGATGGATGCCAAGGCCGAGCAGCCCTTGCGCAGTTCGCTGGTGATCAGCCAGGGCGCAAGTCGTCTGCCACGCACGGGCTTTTTTGAGTGCGTTGAGCGGCTTGGGCGTTTTCCCGGCCCGCCGGATGGCATTGCCGCCGCGTCATGGCATGCCTCAGAGGTGGTGCGCGTGTTTGAGCATGCTTATGAGCACGAGGAGGCTTGAGTGCTCTGGCGGTTTAAGGCGCGCCTGAGCTACTGGCTGGCGCGCAAGTTGTTTCGCTGGCCCTGGTGCGTGCGCCAGCCGCGCGTCTGGGGCTGGATGGAAGGGCAGTTTGCACGTATGGCCAACCTGGGCGATACCCGTGCCCAAAGCTTCTACGGGCACATTCTGGCCTTTCGCGGTCAAGGCCTTGGAGCGAAGGAGGAGGGCGTACGCCTGTTGCGTCTGGCGGCGTTGAGCGGCGACGCGAAGGCAGCTTATCAAGTGGGTGTTTTCAGCCTGGCGGGTTCGCTCGGCAAGACCCCGGATGCTGCAGAAGCGGCGCGCTGGTGGACGATGGCGGTAAAGGCGGGACATCCACTGGCCGCGCACAAGCTGGCGATGTTGTATCAGGACGGTGGCCCGGGATTGCTGGCTGATCCGCAACTGGCCCGGCTTTACCAATAGCCAATAAAAAGGGCGGGACGCATAACGCGGCCCGCCCTTTTTTTTCAGCCTTGATTTACTTCTTTGCCACTTGCGAGCTGAGCTTGAGGTAGTCCAGCAGAATCCGCCCGGTTTCACTCAGGTAGGCGTCATCTTCCGGTTTGGTCTTTTCAGGCTCTACCGGCAACGCATCTTCGTCTTCTTTCTTCATTTCCTTGAGCGGTGCTTCGCCTTTGGCCTGACGGCGAGCGTTCTCCATCACCAATTGCTTGGCATCGATATCGGCGTGCTGTGCACGGCGCTCGGCCTCGTTCAGGCTGACGGTTTTCTCGGCCATCAACTTCTCGGCCAGGGCCAGCTTGTCGCGGATAAAGATGAACTCGGCATCCTTGGTCGCGCGGGCATCATGGTTGGCTTTGAGCCGGTCAATGTAAGGCTTGAACGGATCAGACGCCGGCTTGATGGCAGGGCGGATGGTGTCCCAGGGCATGGCTTCAGGCAGTGCGCTTTCGCCGATTTCCTTGGTGTCGATGATCGACGGGAAGGCAACGTCAGGCAGTACGCCCTGATGCTGGGTGCTCTGACCGGAAACCCGGTAGAACTTGGCCAGAGTCAGTTTCAGCTCGCCGTGGTTCAGTGGCTGGATGGTTTGCACCGTACCTTTGCCGAACGTCTGGCCGCCGATGATCAGCGCGCGATGGTAGTCCTGCATGGCGCCGGCAAAAATCTCCGAGGCCGAAGCCGAGAGGCGGTTGACCAGCAACGCCATCGGGCCTTTGTAGAACGCGCCCGGATTTTCGTCTTCCAGAACGTCCACCTTGCCGTCGGCGTTACGCACCAGAACCGTCGGACCCTTGTCGATAAACAGACTGGTCAGTTCGGTCGCTTCCTGCAACGAGCCGCCACCGTTGTTGCGCAGGTCGATAATCACGCCATCGACTTTTTCTTTCTGCAACTCGGTCAGCAGTTTTTTGACGTCGCGGGTGGTGCTCTTGTAGTTCGGGTCGCCAGCGCGGAACGCTTTGAAATCCAGGTAGAAGGCCGGGATTTCGATGACGCCGAGCTTGTAGTCCTTGCCATCCTGTTTCAGGTTGAGGATCGACTTTTTGGCAGCCTGTTCCTCAAGCTTCACCGCTTCGCGGGTGATGGACACAATCTTGCTGGTCTGGTCGTTCGGCGCGTTGCTGGCCGGAATCACTTCCAGGCGCACCACGGAGCCTTTAGGGCCACGAATCAATTTGACCACTTCGTCCAGACGCCAGCCGATGACGTCGACCATTTCCTTGTCGCCCTGGGCAACACCGATGATCTTGTCAGCCGGTGCGACCTGTTTGGTCTTGTCGGCAGGGCCCGCGGGCACCAGCCGGACAATTTTCACCTGGTCGTTGTCGCTCTGCAACACGGCGCCGATGCCTTCCAGCGACAGGCTCATGTTGATGTCGAAGTTCTCCGCGTTATCTGGCGACAGATAGTTGGTGTGCGGATCGTAAGACATGGCGAAGGTGTTGATGTAGGCCTGGAAGATGTCTTCGCTGCGGGTCTGATCAAGGCGCGACAACTGATTCTTGTAACGCTTGGTCAGCAGCTCCTGAATTTTTGCAGGCTCTTTGCCAGCGATCTTCAAGCGCAGGACTTCGTCCTTGATGCGTTTGCGCCACAGGTCATTGAGTTCGGCTTCGGTCTTGAGCCACGGAGCGTCCTTGCGGTCGATCTGCAAGGTTTCGCGAGCCGTGAAGTCCAGAGAGTCCGGGCCTTTGTTCAGCTCTGCAAGGGCGAAGTCCAGGCGCGATTTGACGCGGTCCAGGTAGCGCTTGTAGATGATGAAGCCGGGATTGAGGTCGCCGCTTTTCAGGAAGTCGTCAAACTGATACTTCCATTTGTCGAACTCGGCAATATCGCTGGCCAGAAAATAGCTTCGAGAAGGGTCAAGCAGCTTCAGGTAGCTGTCATAGATGATCGCGGAGCGCGCGTCATTCAGTGGCGGCTTGCTGTAATGATGGCGCTTGAGCAGCTCAACAACGTTAAGACTGGCAATTACCTCATCACGATCGGGCTGAAGGTTATCCCAACTGTTAGCGGCGAACGAATTGGCCGAAAACGGCAAAACGCCTAGGCCAATGAATAGGGCAAGTGCGGTGCTAGGGAATAAATGCTTCATGCTGATTCGACGCGGGGGCAATTGATAACGCATATTAGGCCGTCTTTGAAGTCGCCGGTTCCATCAAGGACCGGTCGCATAATGCAAAAAGCCCGGCGCAACAGCTCCGGGCTCAGTCCAGACTCACTATGGAGGCACTGTGAAAGCATTGCAAGGCGTTGAAGGTCAAGTGACATGGGTTGAAGAGCCAAGCCCGGCATGTGATGTAGGACAAATTCGAATTCGTGTGGCGGCTGCGGGGCTCAATCGGGCCGATCTGTTGCAGAGCGCCGGGTTGTATCCGCCGCCGCCGGGCGCCAGTCAGGTGTTGGGCCTGGAGTGCTCCGGAGTGGTCACTGAAGTGGGGCCGGGTTCGTCCTGGCAGGTGGGCGACCGGGTTTGCGCGCTGCTGGCGGGCGGCGGCATGGCGCAAGAGGTGGTGGTCGATGCCCGTCACGCCCTGCCAGTGCCTGAAGGTCTGTCGCTGATCGAAGCGGCAGCCTTGCCTGAGGTGTACAGCACTGCGTGGCTGAACCTGTTCCAGCTGGCCGCTTTGCAGCCAGGTGAAAAAGTGCTGCTGCATGCCGGCGCAAGCGGTGTTGGTTCAGCGGCCATTCAGCTGTGCAAGGCCTTCGGCAGCCCGTGCTGGGTCACTGTGGGTTCGGCTGATCGTCTGTCTTACTGTCAGGCGTTGGGTGCACAGGGCGGTGTGGTGCGTACCGAGGGGCTGGACAGCCTCAAGGCCATGGGGCCTTTCGATGTGGTACTGGACCCGGTGGGCGCCAATTACGCCGAGTCCAACCTCAAGTTGCTGGCGCTGGACGGGCGTTGGGTGTTGATCGGCTTGATGGGCGGTCGCAAGGCCGAACTGGATCTGGCACTGGTACTGGGCAAGCGTATCCAGCTGCTGGGTTCGACTCTGCGTAGCCGCAGCGATCAATTCAAGGCTGACCTGCTCAGTGATCTGGGGCAGCAGGTATGGCCATTGTTCACTGAAGGTCGCTTGAGCCCGCAACTGGCCAAAACCTTTCCGATTGAAGAGGCTCAGGCGGCATTTGCCGAACTGGCAAGCAATCAGGTGTCGGGCAAGCTGGTGCTGGTGATAGACAGCAGCCTGAGCTGATCCTGGTGGGAGCGGGCTTGCTCGCGATGGTATCGACCCGGCGTGCCTGACAAGGCGCGGCGTCTGTATCGCGAGCAAGCCCGCTCCCACAGGTATTGAGGTGTCACTTCCAGTGATGGATCGGCCACCCGGCTTTTTCTGCCTGTTCACGCAATACCGGATCAGGATTCACCACGTGCGGGTGATCAACCTTGAGCAGCAGCGGCAAGTCATTGCGTGAGTCGGAGTAAAAGCTCGCGCCCTCAAGGTTTTCTTCCTGCTCATCCAGCCATTCCAGCAGGCGCGTGATCTTGCCTTCGCGGTACGTCAAGGTTCCCACGGTGTTGCCGGTGTAAAAGCCGTGTGCAACTTCCAGCTCGATCCCCAGCACTTCATCGATCCCCAGTCGCTCTGCAATCGGCTTTACCAGATGGGTGCCCGAGGCCGAAATCACCAGGATCCGGTCCCCTGCCTTGCGATGGGCCGCAATGGTTCTTGTGGCGTCGCTGAAGATGATCGGTTCGATGAAGTCTTCAACCCACGGCCCGACCAAGTGTTCAACCTCTTCGGGGGTGCGGCCTATCAACGGTTCCAGGCTGAAGGCCATGAACTCTTCCATGGCCAGCTTGCCTTGGCTGTAGGCGTCCATCAGCTCGTTGTTGCGCTGCATGAACGACGCGGGATCAACCCAGCCCAGGCGGCCCATCTGCTCGCTCCACAGGGTGGCGCAGTCGCCATGAATCAGGGTTTCGTCCAGGTCAAAAATTGCCAAAGCCATCAGCGCAACTCGCTCTTCAGTGAATTCAAGAACATCAGGCTACCTCACAAAGGGTGCTTGAATCGATGGACAGCGCCACACGCTGACCATCCGGATACAGATCACCGGGTGCCCGGTTGAGTACATCGACGATCAGTTGCACACCACGTGCCTCTACCCGGTAGCGGATGACGTTGCCCAGCAGGCTGTGGTTGAGGATCACCCCGTCGAGTTCGCCCTGCAGGCTCAGACCCACGGTTTCAGGGCGTATGGCGATGCGGCTGTTGATCGGGCGTTGCAGCAGGCGGCTGGCAGTTTCGGGGTCCAGCAGGTTGTAGTTGCCGATAAACCCGGCGGCGAATGCATCCACTGGCGCGGCATAGAGGGTTTGGGCATTGCCGCTTTGAACGATGTGGCCCTTGTTCATCAGGAATATCCGGTCGCTCATGACCAGTGCTTCTTCCTGGTCGTGGGTGACGAAAATCGTGGTCAGGCCCAGCTCGCGCTGAATAGTGCGGATTTGCTCGCGCAAGTGCTTGCGAATTCGCGCATCCAGCGCCGACAGCGGCTCATCCAGCAGCAACAGGCGCGGACGCGTGACCAGCGAGCGCGCCAGGGCCACGCGCTGGCATTGACCACCCGACAGCTGATGCGGGTAGCGCTTGGCAAAATCATTCAGTTCCACCAGTTGCAATGCTTCGGCCACGCGCTTGTTGCTGTCATCAGTGCTGACCTTCTGCATGCGCAGGCCGAACGCGACGTTTTGCTCGACGGTCATGTTGGGGAACAGCGCATAGCTTTGAAACACCATGCCGATGCCACGCTTTTGCGGGCTCAGCGGCACGATGTCCTGGCCATCGAGCAGGATTTTGCCACCGTCCACGGGCGTTAATCCCGCGATACAGCGCAGCAGCGTGGACTTGCCGCAACCGGATGGCCCCAGCAGGGTCACGAACTCGCCCTTGGCGATGCTGCAGTTGATATCGCTGAAAATCGCCGTGCCGGAATAGGATTTTTGCAGGTGTTCGACGCTGACGAAGCTCATTGGCTTTTGTCCTTGTTCAGGAAGGTGGCAACCCAGGTCAGCACCAATACAAAGAGGAAATAGGAGATCACCAGGGCGCTGGTGAAGTGGCCACTGCTGTTACGCATGTTGTTCAAGAACACCTGCAAGGTTTCGTAGCGGGTGCCCACCAGAATATTGGCGAACACAAACTCGCCAAACAGGAACGAGAACGACAGCAGCAGGGCAACCATCAAGCCTTTGCGCAAATTGGGCAGCACCACCAAAAACGCCGCCTGCCAGGTGCTGGCACCCAGCAGTTGGGCTGCGTCCATCAGGTCGCGCAGATTGATTGCCTGCAGGTTGTTGGTGATCGCCCGGTACATAAAGGGCAGCGCCACGGTGAAATAGCAGCCGATCAGAATCCAGGGGGTGCCGACCATTTGCAGCGGGCCTGAACCGTAGAGCTGCAACAGGCCCACCGATGACACCACTGGCGGTACGGCGAAAGGCAGCAGGATCAGGATGTTCATCAGCGCATCGAGCCTGGGGAAGTGGTAGTGCACCACAAACAGCAGCGGCAGGATCAGAACGACGGACAGCACCAGCGCAGCAACGCACACCAGCAGCGACTGGCCGAAGGCCTTCAGGAAGCGCGGGTCGCTCCAGAGCTGGTCATACCACTTGAAGGTAAAACCGCTGGGCATGATGGTCGCTGACCAACTGCTGGAAATGGAATAAATCAGTGTGCCCAGCAGCGGCAGCAACAAGATCAGAAACAGCAGCCAGACCACGCTGCGGTGGTAAATGCCGGGGGAACCCGATTCAGCGCGCGACATGGTAGCTCCTCTTTAACAGCCACTGATGCACCAGGGTCACCAGGGTCATCAAACCCACCAGAATCACCGCCAGGGCGCTGGCCATGTTCGGGTCCAGGCTGATATCCCCCGAGACCATTGCAGCAATACGGATCGGCAGTACGTTGAAGTTGCCCGTGGTCAATGCATACACCGTGGCGTAGGCGCCCAGTGCGTTGGCCAGCAGGATCACGAAAGTGCCGAGCAATGCCGGGGTGAGGACGGGCAGGCCGATATGGCGCCAGAACTGCCAACTGCTGGCCCCCAGCAAGGACGCCGACTCGCGCCAGTCTTCGCGTACGGCATCAAAGGCGGGGTAAAGCAGCAGTACGCCGAGGGGAATCTGGAAGTAGGTGTACAGGATGATCAGGCCGGTCTTGGAGTAAAGGTTGAAATCCTCAATGATCCCGGCCTGTTTGAGCATGATCGTAATGCTGCCGTTAAACCCCAGCAGAATGATGAAGGCGAAGGCCAGCGGAACCCCGGAGAAGTTGCTGGTCATGTTGGCGAACGCGTTGACGAAATTGCGCAGCCGCGAATCCACCTTGCGCAAGGAGTAACTGCCCAGTATGGCGATCACAATGCCGAACAGACTGGACCAGAAACTGATCTCCAGGCTGTGCTGGATGGCTTGCAAGTAGAATTTCGAGTTGAAGATCTTGATGAAGTTGGCCATGCCCCAGCCGCTTTCTTCAGATTGCACGCTGTGGATCAGCACCCACACCAGCGGGGCAATTTGAAACACGATAAAAAAAACGGCGAAGGGCACCAGGCACAGCAACGCAAGCCATTTGCCACGGCTCATGGCGCTGGCCTCAGCAGGTCGCGACACAACGGTTTGTCATGGGTCACACCCAGCAATTCGCAGATCGTGCCGCACAACTCGGTTTGTTTGGGGGTGACATCCGGGTTGAGGCTGAACGCATCGCCCAGTACAAACAGGGGGACCTCACGCTCTTCGGGCAGCAAACCGTTGTGTGAGCGGTCGTTGTTCATGCCGTGATCGGCCGTCACCAACACCTGATAACCGGCCTGCAGCCAGCCTTGCAGGTAGTCGGCCAGAATGATGTCGGCCGAGCGTGCACTGTTGCGGTATTGCGGGGTATCGAGGCCGTGCTTGTGCCCGGCATCATCAATGTTCATGGGATGAACCAGTAAGAAATTCGGTGTGTGCGCTAGACGCAGGCTTTCGGCGTCGGCGAACAAATGGGAGTCGGGGTAGTGATCGCTCCAGTAGAAGTGCCCGTGCTGAATCGGCAAATCGGCGGCAACGGTATGGCGGTCCCGGACCATCACAAATGGCGAGCGGTTATACAGTTCGCTGACCCAGTGATAAGCCGCGGCGGCCGTGCTCAGGCCACCGTCGCGAGCGTAATGGAACACGCTGCGCTGGTTGGACAGGCGCGACACATGGTTGTGTACGATGCCGCTTTCAATCGGCGGTACGCCGGTGAGGATGCACTCGTAAAGAGGGCGTGACAGCGCGGGCAATTCGCAAGTGAGCTTGTAGAGTGCAGCACGACCCGCCCCGACGTAGGCTTGCAGATGGCCCATCGCCTGGCGGGCTACCTCGTAATTCAAGCCATCGAGGACTACCAGGATAACGTTGTGTTTCATGTCCGGCGACTCCGCAAACAGAAGTAGCATGCCAACTGCGTAGTCGCTGCCGAGGTACGAAGGCTGCGAGCCTTTCGCAATCAAAGGCTCGCAGCCTGCGTTCCTTGGCAGCGACCACAGGTCTTGGTTCAGCGGGTTACTGCATATTGATGATGACTTCTTCCTGCCACAGTTGCGGCAGGGCCTTGGAGGTTTTTTCCCAGGCGTCAGCGTCCTTGATCGGGGTCACGTTTTTGTACTGATCGTTGGAGAGCAGCTTGGCTTGAACGTCATCAGGCAGCTTCAAGTGCTCGGCACGAATCGGCCGTGCATTGCCCCGCGCCAGGTTGGTTTGCCCGGCATCGCTGAAGATGAATTCGCGAGTCAGCTTGGCCGCGTTCGGGTGCTTGGCGTATTTGTTGATGATGGTGGTGTAGCCCGAGATCACCGAACCGTCCGATGGAATCAGCACCACGTAGTCATCCGGGTTGACCATTTTGGCTTTGTAGCTCAGGCCGTTGAAATCCCAGACCACGCCCACTTCCACTTCACCTTTTTCCATGGTGGCGATGGTCGGGTTGGCCAATGACAAGCGGCCTTGCTTGGCGATGTCGGCAAACATCAGCAGGGCAGGCTGGATGTTCTTTTCACTGCCGCCATTGGCCAGTGCAGCAGCCAGTACGCCGTTGGTGGCTTGCGCTGCGGTGCTGACGTCACCGATGGAAACCTTGTATTTGCCGGATTTCAGGTCAGCCCACTTGGTTGGAACTTCAGAGCCGTGCAGCAGCTTTTTGTTGACGATAAACGCAATGGTGCCGGTGTAGGCCAGCGCCCAGTTACCGTCTTTGTCCTTGGCCCAGTCCGGGATCTGGTCCCATGTGGTCGGCTTGTACGGCTGGGTCACGCCCTTGGCCACCGCAATCGGGCCGAAGGCCGCGCCTACGTCACCGATGTCGGCACTGGCGTTGTCTTTTTCAGCGGCGAACTTGGCCACTTCCTGGGCCGAACTCATGTCGGTATCGATGTGCTTGAGGCCATAGAGCTTGTTCAGATCTGACCACGTGCCTTTCCAGTTGGCCCAGTCATCGGGCATGCCGACGCTGTTGACCGTTCCCTCTGCCTTTGCTGCGGCTTCCAGGGCTTTTAAATCCACATCGGCGGCCATGGCCGATGTGCACAGGGCGATGCTTGAACCTAACAGTGATGCCAGGAAAAACCGTTTCATCCGAAGCTCCTTGGGCGTTTTCAACGCTGGGTTTTATTGCTCTTTTGCGGTGGGTTGGTCTAGGTCAGCAATACCTGAGCCAATTTAAGCCCGGCAGATGACACTTTAATGTCGGCACTGGTTGTGCAGGGGATGTTGCAGGTCCGTGTGAGTGTTTCGAGTAAGCGTAGACCATCGCGCAGGGCTTGATTGGCAAGGCCTGTGGCATTTTCTGATGGGCCTTGTCGCAGGCGCTGTCATGCAACAGTCATGTGCTCTGACTAGGCTTCGACTATCAAGGTTTGGTGATTTTTCAGGCCGTGCCTGCCCACATTTGGTGCTGGACTAGTCCAGTCAGGTAACGTTAATGCGAGAAGGTGTACCTAAAGCGGTGACCGCGATCAGTCGCACGCTCCAAGAGCAAATTGAGCACGGCCTGTTGGCGTGCGGCAGTCAGTTGCCGGCCGAACGCAAACTCAGCGAGTTGTTTGCCACTACTCGGGTTACGGTGCGCGAGGCGTTGCTTCAGCTCGAAGCCCAGGGGATGGTCTATCGGGAGGAGCGTCGCGGCTGGTTTATTTCGCCGCCGCGCCTGGCCTATAACTTGATGCAGCGCAGCCACTTCCACGCAATGGTCACGGCCCAGGGGCGCGTGGCGTCCACTGAAGTGATTTCGGCGCGCCTGCTACCGGCCACGGCGGCAGTGTGCGACCGCTTGCAGTTGCCGGCCCTGTCCAGTGTGATCCAGATCTGCCGCGGCCGGCGCATTGACGGGAGGCTGGTGCTGTACGTCGAGCACTATTTGAACCCTCAGTATTTCCCTCGAATTCTTGAACTTGATCTCACCGGGTCGATCACCGAGCTGTATGCCCGGCATTACGACTTGCATTACGGTCGGGTGCGTTTCGAAATCGTACCCACATCATTGCCGATGCAAGCGGCAGCCACGCTCAAGGTTTCAACCGGCAGCCCGGGCTTGCAGATTGCGCGGGTCAATTATGACCAGCACGAACGGCTGATCGACTGTGACCTGGAATATTGGCGACATGATGCGATTCATGTCGGGGTGGATGTGCAGGAGCGTTGAATTTTCTCTGGTTTCTGGAGGCAACTCACTTTGTGGGAGCATCCAGGATCAATCCTTCTGCAACATTCCGCTGCCTGCGGTCACGACTTGTACGCTCAGGCGCGGGGTCGCCAGGTCAAGTCCGGCTTCATCCAGATGCCGCTTGAGGGACAGGTTGAACGCCCGCGACACTTCCCATTGCTTGATAGGCGCGGTCTTGAAACGGGCGCGCAGGATGGCGCTGCCCGACTCAAAGCTTTCGACCCCCTGGATCTCCAGCGGTGACCAGATATTGCGTCGCTGCAGTGGGTCGTTCCGCATTTTTTGCCCGACTTCACGCATCAGTTTGATCGCATCGTCGATGTCCATGTTATAGGGGATCGCAACCCGGAAGATGGCGTAACCGAATTCCCGGGAGTAGTTCTTGATGCTTTTGATTTCGCTGAACGGGATGGTATGCACGATGCCGTCGATATCCCGCAGGCGCACCGTACGAATCGTCAGCCCTTCAACCGTGCCCAGGTGCCCGCCGACATCGACGTAGTCGTCGATGGCCAGGGAGTCTTCAATGATGATGAACAGGCCGGTGATCAGGTCGGCAACCAGTGATTGCGCACCAAAGCCGATGGCCAGACCGATCACACCGGCACCCGCCAGCAGCGGGGTGACGTTCATGCCCATGTTGGCCAGGGCCACGATCAGCGCGATGATGAAAATCGCCACAAACAACACGTTGCGAATCAACGGCATCATGGTTTGGGCGCGGGCATTGGCCAGGCCTTTGCGCGAGCGGGTCAGTGCGTGGTGCACGGCGGTGTCGGAAAGAATCCAGATCAGCCAGGCAAACAGCAGCGTGCCGCCGAGGCTGAACAGTTTGACGCTGATCTCATGACCTTCGCCTTCGGTGAAGCTGATCAGTGACATGCCCCACACCCGCAGCCCCAGCTCAATGAATACCAGCCACACGATCAGATGCGCCAGGGTGTAGAGAAAGCTTTTCAAGCGCTCGGAATACAGCGCATGACGTTTGTGTCCGCGTTGCGGTCTTTGGGAATGACGTCGTACCAGCCCGTTGATCACCATGCACAGCACCACCAGCACGGTGCAAATCAGTGACTGGCGCAGCGCGGTGCTGGTATCGCCTGCCGAGACAAACGTCGCGACCAGAGAAATACCCACCAGAATCAGGGCCGGTATGAACCAGTAGGTCCCAAGGATATCGATGCTGTCGCTCAAGGCCCGTCGGGTCAGGCGACGCGACAATGGCTGGTTGCGAATCAGGTGGGCAATGGGGCGACGGAACCGGATGATAAACAGCCCGGTGGACAGGGCGGCCATTACATTGGCAAAGGTAGCGGCCGTATGGGCCAGATGCACACCCAGGGTGGCAACCAGTCGCGGGTCACTGAGTGCTTCGCCAAAGGCTGCAAAGCTGCCGATCCACCACAGGGGGCGAAACGCCTGATGCCGCAAAATATGCAGGGCACGATGGCGGTGGGGGCCATCGAGCAGTGAGAACAGGATGACGCAAATGGCCGAGAAGCAAGTGCCGATAACCAGTGCGTAAGCCAGCACCATCGCCAGGTCTTTGCCCAGCGACGAGGGCAGGGCGTAACTCATGTACACCGTGATCACCAGCGCCACCATCCACGGCCCCAGTTTGCGCAGGGCAAAGCGCAGCATGTCCACGGCCTTGGGGTGTTGCGGCAGTTCTTCGCTCAGTCCAAAGCGCACCCGGACACGGTGGCTGACCCAAATCAGCAGTGCCGCCGACAAACTCCAGATCATGATGATTAATGCAAAGCCAAAGATGATCGGCAGCCATTCGCTGGCGGGCAGCATCAGTGCCGACAGCTCTTCGTTGGCTTGGGAGATTTCCTTGGTCCAGCGAGAGGTCGGGCTGTCAGCGCCGGAGAACTGTTTTTCGAGGTCTGCCAGGGTGCTGCCGATCAGTCCCAGAACACCGATCTCGGCTTCAGGCTGGGCTTTTTTGGTGGCATCGCGCAGTTTTTTCAGATCGGCCAGCAGCTTGCTGCGCTGCTGATCGCTTTCGAGGTTTTTGATGACCTCGTCCAACGATTGGCCCAGCGGCTCGGCGGGTTGTGCCTGGGTTTTATCCGAACTGCCGAGCATGCCCGGCAAGCCAACGGCCTGTGCGCACGTCATGGGCAACAGCGTCAGCAGGCAAACCAGCAGGACATGGGGCAAGGCAAAAAGACGGAGAAACACTGGGCGATCAACCTCGAAGGGTGCGAATTGGCCGAGTGTACGCTAGGGCCCGTTCAATGGGCGAATGACACCACGTCTATTCGTTCAGCTTGGCGAGGATCTTGAAAACGATGGTGCCAAAAATCAGCAGCATGCCGCACCAGATCATCAGCACGCCGACGCCGCTACTGCGTTCGCGAAAGTTGAAGCCAATGGTGAGCAGCAGCATGCCGCAAACAATGGGAATCATCATGGAGTGGAACGCAGACGTCTCGAACATGGTTATGGACCTTTGGAAAGCAATGTTCCCAGTCTAGGTCGGTTTACGCAGATGTGTGGTGATGTGTATCAAAAATGAATCAGCCATTAACTACAGGTGATGATCGACTGTAGGAGCAGGCTTGCTCGTGATGCAGATACCGCAGTTTTAAGGATAAACCGCGTTGCTGTCATCGCGAGCATGCCCCCTGCTTTGTTACGGCAACTGGTTGCTGGCGTAAAACGCGCTGAGCACTTTGACCAGATGCGCGAGGTCATGGCTGCCGGCCAGTTCGCGGATCGAGTGCATGGCGAATGTCGGCAGACCGATATCCACGGTACGTACACCCAGATGGCTGGCGGTGATCGGGCCAATGGTTGAGCCGCAGCCCATGTCGCTGCGCACTACAAAGCTTTGCACCGGGACTTCTACGGCCATGCACAAGTGGCGGAAGAACCCGGCCGTTTCGCTGTTGGTGGCGTAACGTTGATTGCTGTTGACCTTGATCACCGGCCCGGCATTGAGCTTGGGGCCGTGGTTGGCGTCGTGCTTGTCGGCGTAGTTGGGATGAACACCGTGGGCGTTGTCTGCCGATACCAACAGCGATTTCTGGATCGTACGTACGTACTCGTCGCCTTCAGGCAGTACGCGTTGCAGGATCTGCTCCAGCATCGGGCCATCGGCGCCGCAGGCTGAACAGGAGCCGACTTCTTCGTGGTCGTTGGCCACTAACAGGCAGGTTTCTTCGGTCTCGGTGGTGAGCAGGGCTTGCAGGCCGGCGTAGCACGACAGCAGGTTGTCCAGGCGAGCGCCGGCGATGAAGTCACCGTTAAGGCCAATGACCGCAGCACTTTGGGTGTCGTAGAAACTCAGCTCGTAATCGAGCACCACGTCGGCATTGAGGCCGTGCTCGCGGGCCAGTTGGTCGGCCAGCAGGGCACGGAAATCCACGCGCTCGTCGCCTGCTACCTGGGCCAGAATCGGCGGCAGCTCGGTTTGCGGGTTGATCGCCCAGCCTTCGTTGGCGGTGCGATTGAGGTGGATCGCCAGATTGGGAATGGTCGCAATCGGTGCCTTGAAATCGATCAGCTGGCTTTCGACCTGGCCGTCGCGGCGGAAGGTCACGCGTCCGGCCAGAGACAAGTCGCGGTCAAACCATGGCGCGAGCAGGGCACCGCCGTAGACTTCTACGCCCAGTTGCCAAAAGCCCTGGCGTTGCAGTTCAGGCTGTGGCTTGACGCGCAGGCACGGGCTGTCTGTGTGAGCGCCGACCATGCGGATACCGCCCTGGAGCGGCGAGTGACGACCCAGCTTGAACGCAACGATCGACGAGTCATTACGGGTGACGTAATAACGACCGTTGGCTTCGGTGAACCATGTTTCGCGTTCATCGAGGCGCTGGTAACCGGCAGCCTCCAGGCGCTGAACAAGACTGGCAGTGGCATGAAAGGGGGTAGGGGAGGCCTTCAGAAAGTCGATCAGGCCTTGGTTCAACTCTTCGCGCATAAGTTACTCCAGACAGCAAGGCCGCGAGTTTAGCGCATTGATCGCAAGATTTGATCCCAATCGAACATCATTCACGTAGTCGCTGCCGAGGAACGAAGGCTGCGAGCTCTGGATGGTTAAAAGCTCGCAGCCATCGTTCCTCGGCAGCGACTACGTCAGGTGGTCATGCCTGCAGTCAAAACGGTGCCGGGCACTCAAAGCGCAGGCGTTCGCCGGTTTGCGGGTGAGTAAAACTCAGCATGCTCGCGTGCAGGCACAAGCGAGGCCATGCGGCCAAGGCTTGCGGATGGGCATACAGGCCATCGCCCAGCAACGGGTGGCCGATAGACAGCATATGGACGCGCAACTGGTGCGACCGGCCGGTAATCGGCGTCAGTTCTACGCGGCAGTAATCGCCGCAACGCTCCAGCACTTTCCAGAAGGTCAGCGCGTTTTTGCCAAACTCGTGGTCGACCACGTGCCGGGGCTTGGTCGGCGGGTCGTAACGCAGGGGCAAGTCGATGCTGCCACTGTCGAGCTCGGGTTGACCCCAGGCCAGCGCGGTATAGGCCTTTTCGGTTTCACGGTCGTGAAATTGACGGGACAGTTCGCGGTGAGTGTCAGCATCACGGGCCAGCAGAATGATCCCGGAGGTTTCCCAGTCCAGACGGTGGACGATGCGCGCTTCGGGGTAGCCGTTTTCTTGCAGGCGGGTGATGAGGCAGTCCTTGTTGTCATCGGCCCGGCCGGGCACCGACAGCAACAGGGTGGGTTTGTTGACCACCAGGACGCCAGCGTCCTCGTGGATGATGTGAATATTGGACAACGGCATTAAAACAGCCTCTTAACAAACACCAACGGCGACGAGGGAACCTTCCCGGCAGGGAAGGCGCCCAAGTCGCCGCGGTGTCAGCCGGATCGATTAACGATCAGGCAGTGTGATGTTGAGTTCCAGAATCGAGCAGCTACCCTCGTTCTCCAGGGCGATCTGTACTTGATCATCCCCGATGTTGACGTATTTGCGGATCACCTCGACCAGCTCTTTTTGCAGGGCTGGCAGGTAGTCCGGGGTGCTGCGTTGGCCACGCTCGTGCGCCACGATGATCTGTAGACGCTCTTTCGCGACCGACGCGGTGGATGGCGTTTTGCGGGTACGAAAGAAGTCAAAAATGTTCATTGTCTAGTTGCCTCCAAACAGGCGCTCGAAGAATCCCTTCTTCTGTACATCCAGGAATCGGTGCTCCACGGTTTTGCCCAGCAGGCGATCAACCGCATCGCTGTAGGCCTGACCGGCGTCGCTCTGATCATCAAGGATCACGGGTACGCCCTGGTTGGATGCCTTCAATACCGCCTGGGATTCAGGAATCACGCCCAGCAGGGCAACGGCCAGAATTTCCTTGACGTCTTCAACGCCGAGCATTTCGCCCTTGGAAACACGATCCGGGTTGTAGCGGGTCAGAAGCAGGTGTTCCTTGATAGGGTCCTGGTTCAGTTCGGCGCGGCGCGATTTGCTGGCCAGCAGGCCCAGCATGCGGTCGGAGTCACGTACCGAGGACACTTCCGGGTTGGTCACTACAATCGCTTCATCAGCGAAGTACATGGCCAGGTGAGCACCGGTTTCGATGCCAGCCGGTGAATCGCAGACTACGTATTCGAAGGTTTCCTTAAGTTCCATCAGAACTTTTTCGACGCCTTCCTTGGTCAGCGCATCCTTGTCACGGGTCTGGCTGGCGGCCAGCACGTAGAGATTTTCCAGGCGCTTGTCTTTGATCAGTGCCTGCTGCAGGTTGGCTTCGCCGTTAACCACGTTGACGAAGTCATACACCACGCGGCGCTCGCAACCCATGATCAGGTCGAGGTTACGCAAGCCAACGTCGAAGTCGACGATCACTGTTTTGTGGCCGCGCAGAGCGAGGCCGGTACCGATAGCGGCGCTGGTGGTGGTCTTACCCACACCACCCTTGCCGGATGTAACCACTAGAATCTTGGCCAAGGTGTTTCACCCCTAAGGAAAAAGGACTTTTTAGCCCCTGAATAACATCTCTATAAACGACTGCAGGCAAACAGCCTTGGCGGGTCATCATCCGAGAGCGTAAACGCTGTTTGGGTGTTGGTTGCCTACAAGGTGAAATCTGTTTTCTCTACGAAATTGAGATGCTTGGAAAATGGCGAGAGTATCCGTTAAAGACGGGTGATGTTCAACATGTCACTTGACAGACTGATCTGAACGCCTGTTCCCCACAGCGGATCTCTTCGCAGGTCTTCAGATACCTTGTACTTGCCTGCAATCGACACCAGTTCGGCGCTCAACTGCTGGCAGAAAATCCGCGCCTTGGTGTTGCCTTTTTGGCCAGCCAGCGCTCGGCCACGCATTGGCCCGTACACATGGATGTTGCCATCGGCCATAAGTTCCGCACCGGGGCTTACCGAGGCGATAACCACCAGGTCACACCCCTCGGCATAAACCGTCTGACCGCCACGTACGGGGCTGGTGATGATTTTGGTCGGCTTGATGGTCGGCTCAGGCGGTTTTTCGGGTTTTTTCGGCGCGACGACTTCGACAGGGTCAATCGGTCGCTCGCGAGCGCCTGAAGGCGGAAGCACCGGCAGATCGATGGCAATGGCCGCTGCGATGTCTTCAATGCGATTGGCGCGAAGGGCCAGGGTGCGCAGACCATGCTGACGACACACGCGCATCAGCCCCGGCAAATCGATAGCCCCTTCGCCGGCAGGCAGTTTGTCCAGCGCCAGGACGAGCGGGGTGTTACTGAAAAAATTAGGCGCCTGGGCCACTTTGGCCGCCAGTTGACGGTCAAGGGCTTCAAGGTCGTAGTGCGCCAGTTCCAGCACCGTAATGGCGAGCATACTGCCCTTTAACTGGAACACAGGGGCTTGGTCTAGCGATTCGGTTTGGCTCATGGTTGCTTAACGCGACTTGTCACTTAAAGTGCTGAGACTTATAACGAGAACGCCCGCAAGCCGCAAGCCGGGTCGAACGTTGTAGAATGCCCGACCCTTGTGTCTGTCCGGAATCATTAATGGATCGCCCGCGTTTTCGTGCTGTTTTTTTTCATCCGCGCTTTTGGCTGCTATGGCTGGGGCTGGGCGTGCTGTGGCTGGTTGTTCAACTGCCTTATAAAGTACAACTGTGTATCGGCCGAGGGCTGGGTGCGTTGATGTACCGGGTGGCCGGTGATCGTCGACGCATTGCGTCGCGTAACCTTGAGCTGTGCTTCCCCGAGAAAACGGCCGCCGAGCGCAAGCAGTTGCTCAAAGACAACTTTGCCTCCACCGGTATCGCGTTTTTCGAGATGGCCATGAGTTGGTGGTGGTCCAAACCACGACTGGCCAAATTGGCCCATGTCGAAGGGCTGGAGCATCTCAAGCAGGCTCAGCTGGAAGGCAGGGGCGTCATCCTGATGGCGTTCCACTTCACCACGCTGGAGATTGGCGCTGCCTTGCTCGGCCAGCAGCACACCATCGACGGCATGTACCGGGAACACAAAAACCCGCTGTTCGACTTTATCCAGCGTCGGGGGCGTGAACGGCATAACGTCGACTCCCTGGCAGTTGAGCGCGATGACGTACGCGGCATGCTCAAGTTGCTGCGCTCCGGCCGGGCGATCTGGTATGCACCCGATCAGGACTACGGCGCCAAGCAAAGTATCTTCGTGCCGTTGTTCGGCATTGAGGCTGCCACGGTTACGGCTACCAGCAAATTTGCCAAACTGGGCAAAGCTCAGGTTGTGCCCTTTACTCAACAACGACTGGCCGACGGCAGTGGTTACAAGTTGGTCATTCATCCTCCCCTGAAGGATTTCCCCGGAGACAGCGATGAGGCCGATTGCCTGCGAATCAATCAATGGGTCGAGCGGGCGGTGCGCGAGTGCCCCGAGCAATACCTGTGGGCCCATCGCCGGTTCAAGACCCGTCCACCGGGCGAGCCCAAGCTCTACGACAAACGCGGCTGAGGAAACTCGGGCCCAGGCCTGCCCGCAGTGACGTCAGTCGCACCGGTCACGGGCCTGATCCTGTCTGGCGGCGGGGCGCGTGCGGCCTATCAGGTTGGCGTGCTGGCGGCGATTGCCGAGCTGCTGCCTGCCGGTGCGCCAAACCCGTTTCCAGTGATCGTCGGCACCTCCGCAGGGGCGATCAACGCAGTTAGTCTGGCCAGCGGGGCGATGGATTTTACCCGTGCGGTCGAGCACCTGACCGCGTTCTGGAAGGGCTTTGAAAGTCGCCGCGTATTGCGCAGCGACTGGCCGGGGGTGCTGCATCAGGCCAGTCGATTCGTGGGGCACAGCCTGCTCGGGCTGGGCTCCCACGTTCCGGTGGCATTGCTTGACAGCTCACCCCTGCGGGATCTGCTGCGGGACAAAATCAACTTTCCCGGCATTGAGCAGGCGATTGCCGGGCAGCACCTGCGCGCCGTGGCTGTCACGGCGTTTGGTTACTCGTCGAGTCAGGCGGTGACCTTTTATCAAGGCAAGGGCACGATCAATGGCTGGTTGCGTCATCGGCGCATCGGCATGCCTACGGCGTTGACGGTAGAGCACTTGCTGGCCAGTTCGGCGATTCCGCTGCTCTTTGCCCCGGTAAAACTGGGCGAAGAATACTTTGGCGACGGTGCCGTGCGCCAATCGGCGCCAATCAGTCCGGCCCTGCATCTGGGGGCCAGCCGGGTGCTGGTGGTGGGGGTGAGCGGCAACCCGCGAGGGCCGGATATACAAGATGGTCAGCCGCGTTTCTACAACGCGCAACAACCCACCCTGGCGCAAATTGGCGGTCACATGCTCAACAGCACGTTTATCGACAGTCTGGAGAGCGATATCGAACTGCTGGAGCGCCTGAACCACTTCAGCCGCTTGCTGCCCAGACAGACCGACAACCTTGGCCTGTCGCCCGTGGAAGTGCTGGTGATCGCGCCGAGTCAGCCCATAGACGAAATCGCCGCCCGCCATCGACATGAATTGCCTGCAGCACTACGCATGTTTCTGCGGGGCCCCGGTGCGACCAAAACCAGTGGCGCAGGGGTGCTGAGTTATTTGCTGTTCGAGTCTGGCTATTGCCGGGAGTTGATCGAGCTTGGGCGTCGGGATGCGATGGCCAAGCGTGATGCGTTGTGCCAGTTTTTGCGGGTTTGAAGGATTAGGTTTTGTAGTCCCTGCCGAAGGCTGCGATAAAGCCCGCAAGGGCCTTTCACGCAACATTCAGGAGAACGGGTTGCTACGCAACCCTTCGCAGCCTGCGGCAGCGACTACGGGGTTTGCATACAACGCTACTCCGCAATCTGCAGTTTGCGGGCTTCGGTATAGATATAGCGCAGCTTGTCGTACTCAAACGGCGAGTCGAACTGGCCATAGCGGAAGCTGGTGTTGTAGCGCTTGTCGACCGCGCCCAGCACCCAGATTTCGGGATGGCGGGTACTTTCGTGAGGCACGTTGAGGAAGTTGATTTCCTGATTGACGCCAAAGTCGACCGCAAGGCCCGTGGTGTCGCGCAGGTTGGATGGGCCCAGGATCGGTAGCATCAGGTAGGCACCACCCGGTACGCCGTAAAAGCCCAGGGTCTGGCCGAAGTCTTCGCTCTGACGGGGCAGGCCCATCGCCGTGGCCGGATCCCACAGCCCGCCGATGCCTATCGTCGTGTTCAGCAACAGTCGCCCCGTAGTTTCCAGCGAGCGATGGCCCTTGAGCTGCAGCAGGCTGTTGAACAGGTTGGGTACATCCCCCAGGTTTTTGAAAAAGTTGCTCACGCCAGTGCGCAGAAAACTTGGCGTGACGTAGCGATAGCCATTGACCACCGGCAGGAAGACCCACTGATCAAAGCGGTAGTTGAAGTGGTAGATCCGGCGGTTGAGCGGTTCCAGCGGGTCATAGATGCTCAGCGCGTTCATGGTGGCGCGTTCAAACTCGCGCTGGTCCAGGCCCGGATTGAACTTCAGCAGTTTCAACGGCTGGGTGAAGCCGTCGACATCGGGTGTGAGCTCCGTGTGAGCCTTGCTGTTATCCGCTTGGGCGAAGCCTGCGCCGAGCAGGGCGGCGAGAAGCAATAATTGTTTAGCCACGGAAGAACTCCAGCATATCGTCAGCGTTGACACGGTAGTTGAGATTGCCGCAGTGGCCACCATACGGGTAAACCGTCAGGCGATTGCCGAAGGTCTTGCGCAGGAATCCCAGATCGCCTGGCCCCAGGATGATGTCGTCGGCGTTATGCATGACGGCAATTTTCGGGCTGTTTTTCAGGTAGTCCTGAAGTGCATACAGACTGACCTGGTCAATCAGTTGCAACAGGCTGCCGCCATCGGTTTTGGCGCGCCACATCGGAATCACCTGTTCAGTCAGGTAGCAGTCGAAATCACACTGCAACGAGCGCTTGAGGAACGGTGTCAGGCTGGTGCCTTCGGTGATCGGGTAATTGGGCGGCGTGATCAGGCCGCGGCGGTTGATCAGGTCCGAGGTGAACACGATATCGGCCGACGAGAAGCGGAAAACGGTGCCGATCAGCATCGCCATCTGTTCGTTGGTCAGACGCTCCTTGGAATTTTGCAGGTCATAGACCAGAGCCGCATTGAGGTCCACATGGCCTTTGTCCTGGAAGTAGCGGGTCAGCTTGCCCAGTACCAGTTCGTAGAATGTCGTGGTGTTGTTGATGCCTTTGACCTCTGTCTGCACCAGCTTGTCGAGGTTGCTGATGGAGGTGAAAAGGTTGACCGGGGGGTTGAGCATCAACACTTTCTTGAAATTGAAACTCTTGCGGGTTTCATCCAGGTGGCTGACGAACGCTGCGTCCAGTGCTCCCAGGCTATAACCGGCCAGGTAGTAGTCGGTCACCGGGACGTGGGCCTGTTGGGCGCGCACGGCTTGCATCACGTGATACAGATCCTCGGCGTCATACTGGCTGATACCGGGGGTGGCCAGGCGCGAGGCCGCACTCATGAAGTCGTAGCTGGTCGGTGATGACAGCTGCACAACGTGGTAACCCTCTTGGTAGAAGAGTTTTTTCAGGTACTCGTTGAGGCTGCTGTCGTAAGCCGCACCGGTACCGGCAATCAAAAACATCAGCGGCGCCGGGTGATCCTGTTTGGCCATGCGGTAAGTCAGCTTTTTCACGGCCCAAAAGTTGGCGGGCAGCGTGAACTCGCGTTCGGGGCGCAGGCTCAGGGTGTAATCCGATTGATTGATGTCGTCTTCGTCAGGCAGCAGCGGGCGCATTTGTGGCGGCGTGGTGGCAATCGTGGCTTCAAACGGATTGGTGATCGGGTAGCCATAAGTTGCGGGATCGACATCGACCGCCTGCGCGGACGCACTCAAGATAAGGCTGCCAAGCAAGGCAACGAGGGGCAGAGAACGTAGCATGAAGACTATCCCTAAGAAGGTGCGCAAAAGATTCGCAGGCTATGACCACAGGGCTAGTGCTGAAGTGCCATATGGCGGCACTAAAAAACCCAAAAGAGTCTCGAAAAGGCAAAAAGCCACTCAAGATACACGCTGAATGACTTTAGTTAACAGATATCTCATTGCAAGGCTTGCATAGGCAAGGATGGGGATTAAGCTGGGCGCCGCTTTTGTCTATCGGAGTTTTTATGCGACCTCGTTTGCCGTTGATCTTGCTGCTTATCGCCCTGCCTGTATGGCTGGCAGCCAGTTATGGGTTGCGTTACGGCTTGATGGAAGACCCGCAGTGGGTTGGGACCTGTGTGGCCGAGGCTGCGCGTTGGGAGTGCCAGCTGCGTTCAAACCTGGGGTTGTTGATTCATTTCAGGGTGCTGGGTTGGGTTGCGTTGGTGCTGTCGATTGTCGCGTTTTTTGTGCGCGGGCACGTCGGCCGTGCGCTGGCGGTACTGGCCTTGTTGTCCGGTTTGCCTGCGCTGGCGCTCTACAACGCCAGCCTGGCAGTGTTTGCCGTTGTGATCGCCGGGTTGCGACTGGTTCGGGCGGCCAGGTAAGGCAATAGGAGCGGGCTTGCTCGTCAAGGCATCAACAGCGCGGTCTGCCTGACAGATCGCGTCGCCTCTATCGCGAGCAAGCCCGCTCCCACAAGGTTGGGCGTTACGCTTTCTGTCGCACGCTACGCCACAATGCCATCACCATCAGAATGCTCACCAATGCCCACATCCAGGCCTGTTCGTTGTTCAGGCCCTCGCGGTACAGCTGCAGCGGTATGCCTGCGCCGATGATCAATGCCAGCAGGCCGAATTCACGGCGTGGTCCGTGTACCGGACGCAGCAGGTAAACCAGTGCAGGCAGTATCAGTGCTGCACTCGGGAAGCTGCGATAGCGCGGTTCAAACACCAGCCCCAGCATCATCACCGCACCGGCAAACCCTGCCGCTGCCAGCCACCAGCCAGCACGGCGCTCCAGCACATTGAACAGGCGCTCGCGCCAACCTTCTTTCTGGCCCAGAGCCAGCGCTGCATGTACCAATACAATCAGGTTCAAGCCGACCAGCAGGCCGGCCCAGGACCACTCTCCGGCATAGCGGCTGGTCACGGAGGCCAGTTCTGCCCAGGCCACGATGCTGCATCCCGCCACAGCGCCCAGTGCTGGCAGCAGCAGGGCTGAACGTGGCGTGCGAACGCGCCCGCCAAGTACCAGAGTGCTCAGAAACACCAGCGCACCCAACCCCAGCCAGGCAGGCCAGTGCGGCAGATTGGAAACTGGACCGGCCAGAATGCCCTTGTCCTGACGGTCCGCATCAAACAAGCCCCAATAGCCGCCAACTGCGCCTTCGCTGCCGCGCTTCCAGGGTTGGTCGAAGGCTTCGATCAGGTTGTACTTCCAGCCGTTTTGCTCGGCCAGGGTGACAAAACCGCGAATGTATTTGGCTTCATTGACCCGGCCGGGTACGGCGGTTTCGCGCTGGCGTCCTTCGCTGGGCCAGCCGGTCTCGCCGATCAGGATGTCCTTGGGTGCAAATTTGTTGCCGAATACCTGGCGGATCTGCGCGACATGGTTCACCGCTTGATCAATGCCTGCAGGGTCATCTTCCCAGTAAGGCAACAGGTGAATGGTCAGGAAGTCCACCGCCGGGGCGATTTCCGGATGCTGCAGCCAGAACTCCCAAACATCTGCATAGGTCACGGGTTGCTTGATCTGGCTTTTCACCTTGTCGATCAGCTTGACCAGTTGTGGCGCGGTGACTTCTTTGCGCAGCAAGGCCTCGTTGCCAACGATGACCGAACTGACGACGTCCGGGTTGGCATTGGCCGAGGCGATCAGGGCGTCGACTTCCTGTGCGGTGGCAACCGGGTCGCTGCTGACCCAGGCCCCGATCATCAGCTTCAGGCCGTGTTTGCGTGCAAGGTCTGGCAGGCCTTCAAGACCTGCCTGCGAATAGGTGCGGATGCACTGAAAGCGCGTGGCCAGCAACGCCAGGTCCGCGTCCATGCGCTCGGCCCGAGGCACGAAAGGCTGGTCGAACGGTGATTGGTCCTTGTCGAACGGCGTATACGACGCACATTGCAGTTTATGGGTCGGTGTTGCGGCATCAGGCAAAATCACCGGTTGGCCAAGGCCGTACCAGAAACCGGCAATGGCAAACATGCCCAGCAAGCAGGCAAGGAGATAAGGCAGCACGGGGAAGCGGGCAGTCGCAGACATGGTCGGGCCGTATGGGAGCAAAGCCGCGCATCTTACCTGCAATTGAGCAGGTGCAGCGCCCGCGTATAATTTTGACATGCAAAGTTCGGGCAGCCATCTGGGCAAAGCACGCAGGTATCAAATGGGTGTAGTGGCAATGTCGTTGCTGGTTGTATGGGGGTCGTCGTCAGAGCAGGACGGCAAGCAGTCGCGGTTGATGATCGGGTGCAAGTGATACGGGGTAGAAAAACCTTGTAGGAAACTTGAAGTGGCCCGGCACTCGTCGGGCCCGGCACTGTGGGGAATCAAAGATGAAGATGCGACGTATTTTGAGCGCGGGAGCAGCCTTGGTGCTGGCGATGAGTGCGGGCCTGGCGAGCGCCCAGAGCAAGCCGACCCTGAATATTGGCTATGTGGATGGTTGGTCGGACAGCGTGGCAACTACCCATGTGGCTGCCGAAGTCATCAAGCAAAAGCTGGGTTATGACGTGAAACTGATGCCCGTTGCGACCGGCATCATGTGGCAGGGCGTGGCCACGGGGAAACTGGACGCCATGCTGTCTGCCTGGTTGCCCGTTACTCATGGCGAGTACTGGGCGAAGAATAAAGACAAGGTGGTCGACTACGGGCCCAACTTCAAAGATGCAAAAATTGGCCTGATCGTTCCTGAGTATGTAAAGGCCCAGTCCATTGCCGATTTGAAGGGCAGCGACGAGTTCAAAAACAAGATCGTCGGTATTGATGCCGGCTCAGGTGTCATGCTCAAGACCGACCAGGCAATCAAGGATTATGACCTCAAGGGCTACAAGCTACAGGCAAGTTCCGGAGCGGCAATGACCTCGGAACTGGGTCGTGCCTATGCCAAAAACGAACCGATTGCCGTGACCGGCTGGGTGCCGCACTGGATGTTTGCCAAGTGGAAACTGCGTTTTCTCGAAGATCCCAAGTCCGTGTATGGCGCTGCAGAAACCGTTAATAGCATTGGCAGCAAAGAACTGGGTAAAAAAGCACCTGAAGTTGCAGAGTTTCTGGAGAAGTTTTCCTGGAACTCAAAAGATGAAATTGGTGAAGTAATGCTGGCTATTCAAGAGGGGGCAAAGCCTGAAGCGGCGGCCAAAGAGTGGGTCGCCAAGCACCCTGAGCGTGTGGCCGAGTGGACAGCTAAATAATCGCGAAGCGTCTAGCTCGCAGTACACAAGACCGCCTGGTGTTTACATCAGGCGGTTTTTGCATTTCTGGAGTTTCATGCTTATGTGCATCGTCCTTGCAGACTAGATAAAACGCGGGCTGCAGCTGATTCAGGGCTCTACTACTAAAGTCGTCTGGAATTGAATGTGCGGCGCCCTAATAGTGAAAACGTTCCATCTCATCTGTGCTGCGAGGACAAAAATAATGAACGACAGCATTTACCTCTCGATTCAAAACAGCCCGCGTTTCAAGGAGCTGGTTAAAAAAAGAGAGCGGTTCGCCTGGATTCTCTCGGCAATCATGCTCGGACTATATGCCGCCTTTATCCTGTTGATTGCTTATGGGTCACACATCATGGGGACCAAGTTGAGTCCCGGTTCGTCTATTACCTGGGGTATTCCGATTGGTGTGGGGTTGATTGTTTCAGCCTTCATTCTTACCGGTATCTATGTGCGCCGGGCCAATGGCGAGTTTGATGAGCTGAACAATGCAATTCTCAAGGAGGCAGGGCAATGATCGGGCGCCTATTGGCAACACTGGGCGTTGCAGCCCTTGCACCTGCGGTCTGGGCGGGAGAGGCCCTGACCGGCGAAGTGCAGAAGCAACCGCTTAATATCGCGGCGATCATCATGTTCGTCGTTTTTGTGGGTGCGACTCTGTGCATTACGTACTGGGCGTCAAAGCGTAACAAGTCTGCTGCCGACTACTATGCTGCGGGCGGCAAAATTACAGGTTTTCAGAACGGCCTGGCGATTGCGGGCGACTATATGTCCGCCGCCTCCTTCCTGGGTATTTCCGCGCTGGTTTACACCTCTGGCTACGATGGTCTGATCTATTCGATCGGCTTTCTGGTGGGTTGGCCCATCATCCTGTTCCTGATCGCAGAGCGTTTGCGTAACCTGGGCAAGTACACCTTTGCTGACGTTGCCTCGTACCGTTTGGGTCAAACCCAGATCCGCTCGCTGTCGGCTTGCGGTTCATTGGTGGTGGTTGCGTTCTACCTCATTGCGCAAATGGTCGGTGCCGGCAAGCTGATTCAGCTGCTGTTCGGCCTGGACTACCACGTTGCGGTGATCCTGGTAGGCATTCTGATGTGCATGTATGTGTTGTTCGGCGGCATGCTGGCCACTACTTGGGTGCAAATCATCAAAGCGGTGATGTTGTTGTCGGGTGCGACGTTCATGGCCGTGATGGTAATGAAACACGTCAACTTTGATTTCAATGCCTTGTTTGCCGAAGCCGTCAAAATTCACCCTAAAGGTGAGGCGATCATGAGCCCGGGCGGCCTGGTTAAAGACCCGATCTCGGCCTTTTCCCTCGGTCTGGCCCTGATGTTCGGTACTGCCGGCCTGCCACATATCCTGATGCGCTTCTTCACCGTTAGCGATGCCAAGGAAGCCCGCAAGAGCGTGTTCTACGCAACTGGCTTTATCGGTTACTTCTACATCCTGACCTTCATCATCGGTTTTGGCGCGATCATCCTGGTCAGCACCAACCCTGCATTCAAAGACGCTGCTGGCGCCTTGCTGGGCGGTAACAACATGGCGGCCGTGCATCTGGCTGATGCGGTGGGCGGCAGTATGTTCCTGGGCTTTATCTCGGCCGTAGCCTTCGCCACTATCCTTGCGGTAGTTGCGGGTCTGACCCTGGCCGGTGCCTCGGCGGTGTCTCACGACCTTTATGCAAGCGTAATCAAGAAGGGCAAGGCCAACGACAAGGATGAGATTCGCGTTTCCAAGATCACTACCATCGCTCTGGCGGTGCTGGCGATTGGCTTGGGCATCCTGTTCGAAAGCCAGAACATCGCATTCATGGTGGGCCTGGCGTTCTCCATTGCTGCGAGCTGCAACTTCCCTGTGCTGCTGCTTTCCATGTACTGGAAAAACCTCACCACTCGCGGCGCCATGATTGGCGGCTGGATGGGGCTGGTCAGTGCGGTTGGCTTGATGATCCTGGGCCCGACCATCTGGGTGCAGATCCTGCATCATGAGAAAGCAATCTTCCCTTACGAGTACCCAGCACTGTTCTCCATGATCATTGCGTTCGCGGGTATCTGGTTCTTCTCTATTACCGACAAATCCAAGGCGGCAGAGAAAGAGCGTGCGTTGTTCTTCCCGCAGTTTGTGCGTTCGCAGACGGGTCTTGGGGCGAGCGGGGCGGTGGATCACTAATCAGCGGCAGGCGTTATGTGTAAAGCAATCCCCCTGTCGTGAGGCAGGGGGATTTTTTTGTGTTGAGGTTTGGTGGGAGGGGGCTTGCTCGCGATGGCAGCACTGCGGCCTGTCAAGCGGGCCACGGCGATACCGTCGCTCCCACAGCAGTCAGTTCTGCACAGGGTTAAAACGGCGCAAAACAAAAACGGCCTCTATATATAGAGGCCGTCTTGTGTGCAGCTAAGACTATATCGTGGGATATGCCTTACTTGCGGTCTTCCAGGTTGGTCAGGTCACGCTGCTCGTAACCGGTGTACAGCTGGCGCGGACGGCCAATCTTGTACGGGCTGGAGAGCATTTCTTTCCAGTGCGAGATCCAGCCGACTGTACGCGACAGGGCGAAGATCACGGTGAACATGCTGGTTGGAATGCCGATCGCCTTGAGGATGATCCCCGAGTAGAAGTCGACGTTCGGGTACAGCGAGCGCTCGATGAAGTACGGGTCGGTCAGAGCGATCTCTTCCAGGCGCATGGCCAGTTCGAGTTGCGGATCGTTCTGGATGCCCAGTTCTTTAAGCACTTCGTCGCAGGTCTTTTTCATCACTGTGGCGCGTGGGTCGCGGTTTTTATAAACCCGGTGACCAAAGCCCATCAGTTTGAACGGATCGTTTTTGTCCTTGGCCTTGGCGATGAACGTGTCGATGTTCGAAACATCGCCAATTTCGTCGAGCATGGTCAACACGGCTTCGTTTGCACCGCCGTGGGCAGGGCCCCACAGTGCGGCGATACCGGCAGCAATACAGGCGAACGGGTTGGCACCCGAAGAGCCCGCCAGACGCACGGTAGAGGTCGAGGCATTCTGTTCGTGGTCAGCGTGCAGGATAAAGATCTTATCCATTGCCTTGGCCAGCACCGGGCTGATCGGTTTGATCTCGCACGGTGTGTTGAACATCATGTGCAGGAAGTTTTCGGCGTAGGTCAGGTCGTTACGCGGGTACATCATGGGTTGACCCATGGAGTACTTGTAAACCATCGCTGCCAGGGTTGGCATCTTGGCAACCAGACGGATCGCGGAAATTTCGCGATGCTGCGGGTTATTGATGTCCAGGGAGTCGTGGTAGAAGGCCGAGAGGGCGCCGACTACACCGCACATGACCGCCATCGGGTGGGCGTCACGACGGAAGCCGTTGAAGAACGTCTTCAACTGCTCGTGAACCATTGTGTGGTTCTTCACGGTGCTGACAAATTGAGCCTTCTGCTCTGCAGTCGGCAGTTCGCCGTTCAGCAGCAGGTAAGCGGTCTCAAGGTAGTCAGAGTGTTCAGCCAGCTGTTCAATCGGGTAGCCGCGGTGCAGCAGGATACCGTTGTCACCATCAATATAGGTGATCTTCGACTCGCAAGATGCGGTCGACATGAAGCCAGGGTCAAATGTGAATCGGCCCGTTGCCGTTAGGCCTCGCACATCGATTACATCGGGACCCACGGTGCCAGTTAAAATGGGCAGCTCGACGGGGGCTGCGCCCTCGATGATCAACTGCGCTTTTTTGTCAGCCATGTGGCCTCCTATTTATGCTTGAAATCATCAGACAGACCCCCCACGCAGGGCCCGCACCACTATAGTGAGATAAATTTGAATGTCAATTTGCCTAAAGTCTTGCTGTACAAGGCTTTGGGGAGTCATTTTTCGCGAATATCCCTGCCGTTTACGCCTTTTATAGCCAGAGCGCAATGCGCTATTAGGGGGAGGTCTTTGCGTTGTCATTAGCGACCTAACTGTCTATACTCGGCAGCCGACCGCCAGGGGCTTTTGGGCCTGTTTAGATGGGGGTCGTCACTCCCGGGTGGTGGGTACCTGACCAGTGCGCATCCCAACAAACTTGCCCTGATTGTTAGGGGCTCTTCAGTGTGAAAAAAGCCGTGAATAGCCAACGACCTGTAAACCTAGACCTAAGGACCATCAAACTCCCCATCACCGGCGTTACGTCATTTCTGCACCGTGTATCGGGCATTATTCTTTTTCTCGGCCTGGGCATCATGCTTTATGCATTGAGCAAATCCCTGGGTTCGGAAGAAGGTTATGCCGAGGTGAAGGCATGCTTGACCAGTCCTCTGGCCAAATTCGTTGCGTGGGGCCTGCTCTCTGCCTTGCTGTATCACCTGGTTGCCGGTGTGCGCCACTTGATCATGGACATGGGCATCGGTGAGACGCTTGAAGGCGGCCGACTGGGCTCGAAAATTGTAATCGTCATTTCCGTGGTGATGATTGTTCTGGCGGGAGTTTGGATATGGTAACCAGCGTTACGAACCTGTCGCGTTCGGGCCTCTATGACTGGATGGCACAGCGTGTGTCTGCGGTTGTTCTAGCGGCTTATTTCATTTTCCTGATCGGATACCTCGTTGCGAACCCTGGCATTGGCTACGCCCAATGGCATGAGCTGTTTGCAAGCAACTGGATGCGTATCTTCAGCCTGCTGGCCCTTGTTGCTCTGGGCGCACACGCCTGGGTAGGCATGTGGACCATCGCGACCGACTACCTGACGCCAATGGCGCTGGGCAAGTCCGCGACAGCAGTACGTTTCCTCTTCCAGGCAGTCTGCGGCGTTGCAATGTTCGCTTACTTCGTCTGGGGTGTGCAGATTCTTTGGGGTATCTGATTCATGGCTAACACAGTTAATACACTTTCGTTCGACGCCATTATTATTGGCGGCGGCGGTGCTGGCATGCGCGCTGCTCTGCAGCTGGCACAAGGTGGTCACAAGACTGCCGTAATCACCAAGGTTTTCCCGACTCGTTCGCACACTGTATCGGCTCAGGGTGGCATCACCTGCGCGATCGCTTCTGCAGATCCGAACGATGACTGGCGCTGGCACATGTACGATACCGTCAAGGGTTCCGACTATATCGGTGACCAGGACGCTATCGAGTACATGTGTTCCGTAGGTCCGGAAGCCGTGTTCGAACTTGAGCACATGGGTCTGCCGTTCTCCCGTACCGAACAGGGTCGTATCTATCAGCGTCCTTTCGGTGGTCAGTCCAAGGACTTCGGTAAAGGCGGCCAGGCTGCCCGTACTTGCGCTGCAGCCGACCGTACCGGTCACGCGCTGTTGCACACCCTGTACCAGGCCAACCTGAAGGCTGGCACTGTATTCCTGAACGAATACTACGGTGTCGATCTGGTTAAGAACGAGGCTGGCGATTTCGTCGGCATGATCGTTATCTGCATCGAAACCGGTGAAACCTCCTACGTTCGCGCTAACGCCACCGTACTGGCGACTGGCGGTGCAGGTCGTATCTACTCTTCGACTACCAACGCCCTGATCAACACCGGTGACGGTATTGGCATGGCGCTGCGTGCTGGCGTGCCGGTACAGGACATCGAGATGTGGCAGTTCCACCCAACCGGTATTGCCGGCGCCGGTGTACTGGTTACTGAAGGTTGCCGCGGTGAAGGTGGATACCTGATCAACAAGCACGGCGAGCGTTTCATGGAGCGTTATGCTCCGAACGCCAAAGACCTTGCCGGTCGTGACGTAGTCGCTCGCTCGATGGTTAAGGAAATCATCGCGGGCAACGGTTGCGGTCCGGATGGCGACCACGTGATGCTGAAACTCGATCACCTGGGTGAAGAAGTTCTGCACAGCCGTCTGCCTGGTATCTGCGAACTGTCGAAAACGTTCGCGCACGTTGACCCGGTTCTGGCTCCAGTTCCAGTGGTTCCTACCTGCCACTATATGATGGGCGGCGTTGCCACCAACATTCATGGCCAGGCAATCACTCAGGACGCTGACGGCGTTGACCAGATCATCCCTGGCCTGTTCGCAGTGGGTGAAGTGGCTTGCGTATCGGTACACGGTGCCAACCGTCTGGGCGGCAACTCGTTGCTCGACCTGGTGGTATTCGGTCGTGCTGCCGGCCTGTTCCTTGAGCAGACCCTGAAAGAAGGCGTTGATTACGCTCGTCCGCGCCAGTCCGACATCGACGCTGCCCTGGCACGTCTGGATGGCCTGAACTCGCGTACCGACGGCGAAGACGTGGCAACCCTGCGTAAAGAGCTGCAGAGCTGCATGCAGAACTACTTCGGTGTATTCCGTACTGGCGAATACATGCAGAAGGGCATTGCCCAGCTGGCAGATCTGCGCAAGCGCATTGCCAACGTGAAAATCAACGATAAGAGCCAGGCGTTCAACACCGCTCGTATCGAAGCCCTTGAGCTGCAAAACCTGCTCGAAGTGGCTGAAGCGACTGCAATCGCTGCTGAAGTTCGTAAAGAATCGCGCGGTGCTCACGCCCGTGAAGACTTCGAAGATCGTGACGACGTTAACTGGCTGTGCCACACCCTGTACTTCCCGGGTGACAAGCGCGTAGCCAAGCGTGCGGTGAACTTCTCGCCGAAAACCGTTCCGACCTTCGAGCCTATGGTTCGGACTTACTAAGGGTGGCCGATATGTTGAAAGTCAGTGTTTATCGTTACAACCCTGATCAGGACGCCGCTCCGTTCATGCAGGAATTCGAGGTCAATACCCACGGTAAAGACCTGATGGTGCTGGACGTACTGGCCCTGATCAAAGAGCAGGACGAGGGTTTCTCTTATCGTCGCTCTTGCCGTGAGGGCGTTTGCGGCTCCGACGGCATGAACATCAACGGCAAAAACGCTTTGGCGTGCGTCACGCCACTGTCTGCTGTCGTTAAAGGCAACAAGCTGATCGTTCGTCCACTACCAGGTTTGCCGGTTATCCGTGACCTGGTCGTCGATATGAGCATCTTCTACAAGCAATACGAAAAAGTTAAGCCGTTCCTGCAGAACGATACTCCGGCTCCGGCCATCGAGCGTCTGCAATCGCCAGAAGAGCGTGAAAAGCTCGACGGTCTGTACGAGTGCATCCTGTGCGCTTGCTGCTCGACCTCGTGCCCGTCCTTCTGGTGGAACCCGGACAAGTTCCTGGGCCCTGCTGCACTGTTGCAAGCCTACCGCTTCCTGGCTGACAGCCGTGACACCAAGACCAGCGAGCGTCTGGCTTCACTGGATGACCCGTTCAGCGTATTCCGCTGCCGCGGGATCATGAACTGCGTAAACGTGTGTCCGAAGGGCTTGAACCCGACTAAGGCCATCGGTCACGTGCGTAGCATGCTGCTGCAAAGCGGCGTGTGATCCAAGGCTGTACCGCAGGACCGCTTTAACCGTAAATGCTGCGGCGCAGGCTTCAACCGGCGCCGTAGTTTTAACCTGAGCAACAGCTCAAAAGCTGCGGCTCTTATTTTGAAGAAATGAGACCAGCAGGGGCATCCGGGCTGGTACCCGGACTATCAGCGTGATCCTAAGTGGCTTGTTTTAGTCGCTGTATTCGGACTTTCTCAAGCATGCTCTGGTGTTCTCGTCGATGGTGTCCCCTAACCGAGGGTGACCAAGCATGCAAGAAAGCGTGATGCAGCGCATGTGGAACAGCGGCTATCTTTCAGGTGGTAACGCTGCCTATGTGGAAGAGCTCTATGAGCTCTACCTGCACGACCCTAACGCTGTGCCAGAAGAATGGCGCACCAAATTTCAGACGTTGCCTACTGACGGCAACTCTGCCAACGATGTTTCGCACTCCACAATCCGCGATCATTTCGTGCTGCTGGCAAAGAACCAGCGCCGCGCCCAACCGGTTTCCGCCGGGAGCGTGAGCAGTGAGCACGAGAAGAAGCAGGTTGAAGTGCTGCGATTGATCCAGGCCTATCGGATGCGCGGCCACCAGGCAGCCCAGCTTGATCCGCTGGGACTGTGGCAGCGTCCTGCACCTGCAGACCTGTCGATCAATCATTACGGCTTGACCAATGCCGATCTTGATACGACCTTCCGTGCCGGCGACCTGTACATCGGCAAAGAGGAAGCGAGCCTACGCGAAATTCTCGAAGCGTTGCAGCAGACATATTGCCGCACCATCGGCGCAGAGTTCACGCACATCGTCGATTCCGAGCAGCGCCACTGGTTTGAACAGCGCCTCGAAAGCGTACGCGGCCGCCCAACGTATTCGGCTGAAGTCAAAGGCCATCTGCTTGAGCGCGTGACTGCTGCTGAAGGTCTGGAAAAGTACCTGGGTACCAAATACCCGGGCACCAAGCGTTTCGGCCTGGAAGGTGGCGAGAGCCTGATTCCTTTGCTGGACGAGCTGATCCAGCGTTCGGGCAACTACGGCACCAAGGAAATCGTTATCGGCATGGCCCACCGTGGCCGTCTGAACGTATTGGTGAACACCTTCGGTAAAAACCCGCGCGAGTTGTTCGACGAGTTCGAAGGCAAGAAAAAGATCGAGCTGGGTTCCGGTGACGTTAAATACCACCAGGGCTTCTCCTCCAACGTCATGACCGGTGGTGGCGAAGTCCACCTGGCAATGGCGTTCAACCCGTCCCACCTGGAAATCGTTTCTCCAGTGGTTGAAGGGTCTGTACGTGCTCGCCAGGACCGTCGTAACGACAGCACCGGCGAAAAAGTACTGCCAATTTCCATCCACGGTGATGCTGCATTCGCAGGTCAGGGCGTGGTCATGGAAACCTTCCAGATGTCGCAAACTCGCGGCTTCAAGACGGGCGGCACCATTCATCTGGTGATCAACAACCAGGTGGGCTTCACCATCAGCAATCCGGAAGACTCGCGCTCCACCGAGTACTGCACGGACGTTGCGAAAATGATCCAGGCCCCGATCCTCCATGTGAATGGTGATGATCCGGAAGCCGTTCTGTTCGTAACCCAGCTGGCTATCGACTACCGCATGCAGTTCAAGCGTGACGTCGTGATCGACCTGTTCTGCTACCGCCGTCGCGGTCACAACGAGGCCGACGAGCCAAACGGTACTCAGCCGCTGATGTATCAGCAGATCGCCAAGCAGCGCACTACCCGTGAACTGTATGCCGAACGTCTGACGCAAGAAAAAGTGGTGGACGCAGAACGCGTTCAGGCCAAGATCGACGAATACCGCAACGCGCTGGACAACGGTCTGCATGTTGTGAAAAGTCTGGTCAAAGAGCCGAACAAAGAGCTGTTCGTAGACTGGCGCCCATACCTGGGTCACGCCTGGACTGCACGTCACGACACCCGTTTTGATCTCAAGACCCTGCAAGAACTGTCTGCCAAGCTGCTGGAGATTCCGGAAGGCTTCGTTGTTCAGCGCCAGGTTGCGAAGATCTACGAAGATCGTCAAAAAATGCAAGCCGGCGGCCTGCCGATCAACTGGGGTTATGCCGAAACAATGGCATACGCAACCCTGCAGTTCGAAGGTCACCCGATTCGCATGACGGGTCAGGACATCGGCCGCGGTACGTTCTCGCACCGTCACGCCGTGCTGCACAACCAGAAAGATGCTGGCACCTACATTCCTCTGAAGCACCTGTTTGAAGGTCAGCCACGTTTTGACCTGTACGACTCGTTGCTGTCGGAAGAAGCGGTATTGGCGTTCGAATACGGCTACTCGACCACCACGCCTAACGCGCTGGTGATCTGGGAAGCCCAGTTCGGCGACTTCGCCAACGGCGCCCAGGTTGTAATCGACCAGTTCATCACCAGCGGCGAGCACAAGTGGGGCCGTCTGTGCGGTCTGACCATGCTGCTGCCACACGGTTATGAAGGCCAGGGCCCGGAGCACTCCTCTGCACGTCTTGAGCGTTACCTGCAGCTGTGCGCCGAGCACAACATTCAGGTGTGCGTGCCGACTACTCCTGCGCAGATTTATCACCTGCTGCGCCGTCAGGTCATCCGTCCGCTGCGCAAGCCGCTGATCGTCCTGACTCCGAAGTCGTTGCTGCGTCACAAATTGGCAATCTCGACCCTGGAAGATCTGGCCGAAGGTTCGTTCCAGACCGTTATTCCGGAAATCGATGCACAAGATCCGGCGAAAGTCGGTCGTATCGTGCTGTGTAGCGGCAAGGTCTACTACGACCTGCTGGAAAAACGCCGTGCCGAAGGTCGTGATGACATCGCCATCGTGCGTCTTGAGCAGCTGTACCCGTTCCCTGAGGACGACTTGATTGAAGTCCTGGCTCCGTACAAAAACGCCAAACATATTGTCTGGTGTCAGGAAGAGCCGATGAACCAGGGTGCCTGGTACTGCAGCCAGCACCACATGCGCCGCATCATCAGCGGTCACGACAAATCTCTCGTACTTGAGTACGCGGGCCGTGACGCTTCTGCTGCACCTGCTTGTGGTTACGCATCGATGCACGCTGAGCAACAGGCAAAACTGTTGCAAGACGCGTTCACTGTTTAACGCCTTCGCGCACTGAAACCGAATTTAAGGAACCAAAGAACATGGCTATCGAGATCAAAGCCCCAACATTTCCGGAATCGGTTGCCGATGGCACCGTTGCCACCTGGCACAAACAACCGGGCGACGCTGTAAAGCGCGACGACCTGATTGTTGACATCGAAACCGACAAGGTTGTGCTGGAAGTGCTGGCAACAGCTGACGGCGTACTGGGCGCTATCGTCAAGAACGAAGGCGACACCGTTCTGTCCGACGAAGTTCTGGGCTCCATCGTTGAAGGCGGCGTTGCTGCTGCACCAGCCGCTGCTGCACCGGCTGCTCAGGCTGCTGCTCCAGCTGGCGAAGGCGAAGACGATCCAGTGGCTGCGCCTGCTGCTCGCAAGATCGCCGAAGAAAACGGTATCAACATTGCTTCCGTTGCCGGTACTGGCAAAGGCGGTCGTGTGACCAAGGAAGACGTAGTTGCCGCTGTTGCTGCCAAAAAGGCCGCGCCTGCTGCTGCGCCTGCCAAGGCTGCCGCACCTGCCGCTGCTGCTCCGGTTTTCGCTGCTGGCGACCGCGTAGAAAAACGCGTTCCAATGACCCGCGTTCGTGCCACCGTGGCCAAGCGTCTGGTTGAAGCTCAATCGAACATGGCGATGCTGACCACTTTCAACGAAGTGGACATGACTGAAATCATGGCACTGCGTTCGAAGTACAAGGACCTGTTCGAGAAGTCGCACAACGGTGTACGTCTGGGCTTCATGTCGTTCTTCGTCAAGGCCGCTACCGAAGCGCTGAAACGCTTCCCGGCGGTCAACGCTTCGATCGACGGTTCCGACATCGTTTACCACGGCTTCGCCGACATCGGTGTTGCTGTATCCAGCGACCGTGGTCTGGTAGTTCCGGTTCTGCGTAACGCCGAACTGATGAGCCTGGCTGAAATCGAAGGCGGCATTGCTGCTTACGGCAAAAAAGCGCGTGACGGCAAACTGTCCATCGACGAAATGACCGGTGGTACGTTCACCATCACTAACGGTGGTACTTTCGGTTCGATGATGTCGACCCCGATCGTTAACCCGCCGCAAGCCGCGATCCTGGGCATGCACAACATCCTTCAGCGTCCAATGGCAATCAACGGTCAGGTCGTAATCCGTCCGATGATGTATTTGGCTCTGTCTTACGATCACCGCTTGATCGATGGCAAAGAAGCTGTAAGTTTCCTGGTAGCAATCAAAAACCTGCTGGAAGACCCGGCTCGTCTGCTGCTGGATATCTAATAGAAGCGGCTGCAAGCTTCAGGTGCCAGGCTGCGAGAAAAAGCAGCTTGGCTTTGGCTTGTAGCGTGCTGCTGACAGCTTGTAGCTAATAGAGGATCTATTTTCATGTCTCAGAAATTTGACGTTGTAGTGATTGGTGCGGGCCCTGGCGGCTACGTTGCTGCCATCAAGGCTGCTCAACTGGGCCTTTCGACTGCTTGCATCGAAAAATACACCGACAAGGAAGGCAAACTGGCGCTGGGCGGTACTTGCCTGAACGTTGGCTGCATTCCATCCAAGGCGCTGCTGGACAGCTCCTGGAAGTACCACGAAGCCAAGGATGCATTTGCCATCCACGGCATCACCACCGGTGAAGTGAAGATGGACGTTGCTGCGATGGTTGGCCGTAAAGCCAACATCGTTAAAGGTCTGACTTCCGGCGTTGCTACCCTGTTCAAGGCTAACGGCGTTACTTCCCTGCAAGGTCACGGCAAACTGCTGGCCGGCAAGAAAGTTGAACTGACCAAGCCAGACGGCACTGTCGAAATCATCGAAGCCGAGAACGTGATTCTGGCTTCGGGCTCGCGTCCGATCGACATTCCACCTGCTCCAGTTGATAACAACGTCATCGTTGATTCGACCGGCGCCCTGGAATTCCAATCCGTACCCAAGCGTCTGGGCGTTATCGGCGCTGGCGTTATCGGTCTGGAACTGGGTTCGGTATGGTCCCGTCTGGGTGCTCAGGTAACGGTTCTGGAAGCTCTGGACACGTTCCTGATGGCTGCTGACGCTGCCGTATCCAAAGAAGCCTACAAAACCCTGACCAAACAAGGTCTGGACATCAAGCTGGGCGCTCGCGTTACCGGTTCCAAGGTTAACGGCGAAGAAGTCGTTGTGACCTACACCGACGCCAACGGCGAACAGACCATCACCTTCGACAAGCTGATCGTAGCCGTTGGTCGCCGTCCGGTGACTACCGAACTGCTGGCAGCTGACAGCGGCGTGACCATCGACGAGCGCGGTTTCGTGTTTGTTGACGATCATTGCGCGACCAGCGTACCGGGCGTTTTCGCCATTGGTGACGTGGTACGTGGCATGATGCTGGCACACAAGGCATCGGAAGAAGGCATCATGGTTGTCGAGCGCATCAAAGGTCACAAGACCGAGATGAACTACGACCTGATTCCATCGGTTATTTACACTCACCCGGAGATCGCGTGGGTCGGTAAAACCGAACAGGCCTTGAAAGCTGAAGGCGTTGAAGTTAACGTCGGCACCTTCCCGTTTGCAGCCAGTGGCCGTGCCATGGCAGCAAACGACACCGGTGGCTTTGTTAAAGTCATCGCTGATGCCAAAACTGACCGCGTACTGGGCGTCCACGTGATTGGCCCGAGCGCAGCAGAGCTGGTTCAGCAAGGCGCGATCGGTATGGAATTCGGCACCAGCGCTGAAGATCTGGGCATGATGGTTTTCTCCCATCCAACCCTGTCTGAAGCCTTGCACGAAGCAGCACTGGCAGTGAATGGCGGCGCCATCCACATTGCCAACCGCAAGAAACGTTAAGACCAGACAATAAGAAACCACGGCGGTTTGCCCGTCGTGAGCCTTGCTAGCAAGCCTCACCGCGGAACTTCCGCCGGACGCAGTCTTGTCTTGTTTGACTCAGGCCCGGCTCCGCTCACGCGGGTGTCGGGCTTGTAAAGGCAGCACAAGCAGCAGTCACAGGTGGTGCGGCACTAATAAAAGTGCAGCGCCGAATGCGCAGTACCTAACGAAGACGGTAAAAAGCATGAATCTTCACGAGTATCAGGGTAAGCAGCTGTTCGCTGAATACGGCCTGCCAGTATCCAAGGGTTATGCAGTAGACACCCCGGAAGCAGCCGCAGAAGCTTGCGACAAAATCGGTGGGACCGAATGGGTTGTCAAAGCCCAGGTTCACGCAGGTGGTCGCGGTAAAGCGGGCGGCGTTAAGCTGGTTCGCAGCAAAGAAGACGCTAAAGCATTCGCACAACAGTGGTTGGGCAAGCGTCTGGTGACTTACCAGACTGATGCCAATGGTCAGCCGGTCACCAAGATCCTGGTTGAATCGTGCACTGATATCGCTAAAGAGCTGTACCTGGGCGCTGTCGTTGACCGTTCCAGCCGTCGTATCGTATTCATGGCTTCCACCGAAGGTGGCGTGGATATCGAGAAGATCGCTCACGACACTCCAGAAAAAATTCTGAAAGCAACTATCGATCCACTGGTTGGCGCTCAGCCATTCCAGGGTCGCGAGTTGGCTTTCCAGTTGGGTCTGGAAGGCAAGCAAGTTACTCAGTTCGCCAAGATCTTCGTAGGTCTGGCCAAACTGTTCAAGGATCACGATCTGGCCCTGCTGGAAGTGAACCCGCTGGTTATCAAGGCTGACGGCGATCTGCACTGCCTCGATGCAAAAATCAACATCGACGCTAACGCCATGTACCGTCAGGCCAAGCTGAAAACTTTCCACGATCCGTCGCAAGACGATCCGCGCGAAGCGCACGCTGCCAAGTTCGAACTGAACTACGTAGCACTGGAAGGCAACATCGGCTGCATGGTAAACGGCGCTGGTCTGGCGATGGGCACCATGGACATCGTTAACCTGCATGGCGGCAAGCCAGCCAACTTCCTCGACGTTGGCGGCGGTGCTACCAAAGAACGCGTTACCGAAGCGTTCAAGATCATCCTGTCCGACAGCAATGTCGCTGCAGTACTGGTCAACATCTTCGGCGGCATCGTTCGTTGCGACATGATTGCCGAAGGCATCATCGGTGCAGTGAAAGAAGTCGGCGTGAAAATCCCGGTGGTTGTTCGCCTTGAAGGCAACAACGCTGAACTGGGCGCTAAAGTACTGGCAGAAAGCGGCTTGAACATCATCGCTGCTACCAGCTTGACCGACGCTGCTCAACAAGTTGTTAAAGCTGCGGAGGGCAAGTAATGAGCGTCCTGATCAATAAAGACACCAAAGTTATCTGCCAGGGCATCACTGGTTCGCAGGGCAGCTTCCACACCCAGCAAGCCATCGAATACGGCACCAAGATGGTTGGTGGCGTTACTCCGGGCAAAGGCGGCACCACTCACCTGGACCTGCCTGTTTTCAACACTGTGAAAGAAGCCGTAGCTGCCACTGGCGCAACCGCCAGCGTTATCTACGTACCGGCTCCTTTCTGCAAGGACTCCATCCTTGAAGCAGCTTTCGGCGGCATCAAGCTGATCGTTTGCATCACTGAAGGCATTCCTACCCTGGACATGCTGGACGCTAAAGTTAAGTGCGACGAACTGGGTGTTACCCTGATCGGCCCTAACTGCCCAGGCGTTATCACTCCAGGCGAATGCAAGATCGGCATCATGCCAGGTCACATTCACTTGCCAGGCAAAGTAGGCATCGTGTCGCGTTCCGGCACCCTGACTTACGAAGCTGTTAAGCAAACTACTGACGCCGGTTTCGGTCAGTCGACTTGCGTAGGCATCGGTGGTGACCCGATCCCTGGTTCCAACTTCATCGACATCCTGAAGTTGTTCCAGGAAGACCCGAAGACCGAAGCGATCGTAATGATCGGTGAGATCGGCGGTTCGGCTGAAGAAGAAGCGGCTGCCTACATCAAGGCACACGTGACCAAGCCAGTTGTTTCCTACATAGCTGGTGTGACTGCCCCTGCTGGCAAGCGCATGGGCCATGCTGGCGCAATCATCTCTGGCGGCAAGGGCACTGCAGACGAGAAGTTTGCTGCTCTGGAAGACGCAGGCGTTAAAACCGTGCGTTCGCTGGCAGACATCGGCAAGGCTCTGTCCGAGCTGACTGGCTGGGCAATCAAATAAGCCACGCGCTTAGCTGATAGCTACACCAGACAAAGGCCACCTTCGGGTGGCCTTTGTGCGTTCTGGCAGAAGTGTTTGTAACCGCCGCCGAAGGAACGAGGCAGCGCCTACCCAATCGCGGCAGTCCCAACGCTGCAAAACCACATCAAATCAATTTTCGATGTCATCCAGGCGACAACTGCGTTCGTTCATCGGACAGTCCGCCCTCTAACAGTGCGTTGTAGGAAAAAAATCGGTAATCTTGCCGCCATTCTGCATTTCTGCGTGTGCATCCCAAAAGGAAGCCGCGCGCTAGACGGGTCGGACTTATACAGACCGACAGCATTTCCCACATCCGCACGGGAAATTCCCCTCTAATTCCGATTCAGTAGTGTGGTATTTCCGTAATGAAAGTATTGAAAGGCCAGGACATCCTGGCACTTGGGTTTATGACTTTTGCCCTGTTCGTTGGGGCTGGCAACATCATTTTCCCGCCAATCGTTGGCCTGCAGGCTGGACCTAACGTCTGGATGGCCGCATTGGGCTTCCTGATCACCGCGGTAGGTCTGCCGGTGGTCACTGTTATTGCGCTCGCCAAGGTTGGCGGCGGAATGGACGCACTGAGCAGCCCGATCGGTAAAGTGGCTGGCGGCTTGCTCGCGGCTGTGGCCTATCTGGCTGTTGGTCCGTTGTTCGCCACCCCGCGTACCGCCACCGTATCCTTCGAGGTCGGTCTGGCGCCGTTGACGGGTGAAAGCCCGCTGGCGCTGTTCTTGTACAGCTCGGTGTACTTCCTGATTGTGTTCTTCGTTTCGCTGTATCCGGGTCGTCTGCTCGACACGGTAGGGCGCTTCCTTGCACCGTTGAAGATCATCGCACTGGCGATTCTCGGTATTGCCGCTGTTGCCTTGCCTGCGGGTGATATTGGCGTTGCGACCCCTGAATACGTCGCCGCACCCTTCTCTCAAGGGTTTATCAATGGCTACCTGACCATGGATACCCTGGGCGCGCTGGTGTTCGGCATTGTGATCGTGAACGCCATTCGCTCCCGTGGGGTTGAGTCACCGAAGCTGATTACCCGTTACGCAATCATTGCCGGCCTGATCGCCGGTGTTGGCCTTGCGCTGGTCTACATCAGCCTGTTCCGCCTGGGGGCGGGCAGCCATGAAGTGGCGGCGGGCGCAACCAATGGCGCGGCAGTACTGCACGCCTATGTACAGCATACGTTCGGTTCCCTGGGCAGCGGCTTCCTGGCTGTACTGATTGCCCTGGCTTGCCTGGTAACGGCGGTGGGCCTGACGTGCGCCTGTGCTGAATACTTCAGCACGGTGTTGCCACTGTCTTACAAGACTCTGGTGATTATCCTTGCGGTGTTCTCGCTGGCCGTGTCGAACCTTGGTCTGACGCAGTTGATCGCCTTCTCCATCCCGCTGCTGACGGCGATTTACCCGCCGTGCATCGTGCTGGTGGCGTTGAGTTTCTGCAAAGGCCTGTGGCATGCCCAGGCGCGGATCGTGGGTCCGGTGATGCTGGTGTCGTTCATCTTCGGTTCGATCGATGCGCTCAAAGGTGCAGGCCTGGCTGGCTGGATTCCTAGCCAGCTTGCGAATATGCCCTTCAGCGACCAAGGTTTGGCGTGGCTGGTGCCATGCCTCGTGACCTTGGTGGGCGCATTTATTTGCGACCGTCTGCTGGGCAAGCGTGCTGAAGCACTCGCGTAATTATTCGGTTCGCCAAAAGCGTTCCTGAATACCTGAAAAAGCCCTGCATCTCACGGATGCAGGGCTTTTTTATGGCGCTGTGTTCGGGTATCGAAGCAAGAAATCTTGAGCCCGGGACACAACAAAGCCCGCACTTGGCGGGCTTTGTGTTACCTCACAAAAAGCCGTATTACTTGCTTTCTGGAGTTGCCACTGGAGCAGCAGGAGTAGCAGGAGCGGCTTCTTCAGCGGCGGCTTTGTTGGACTCGGCCTGAGCTTTGGCAGCTTCGGCGTTTTCTTTCGCCGCGTCGTTCACTTTGTCCTGGGCTTCAGACATTTTTTCTTGAGCTTGCTCAGCGTGCTGAGTGGCTTCCTGGGCTTTATCTTCGGACTTCTTGTCACACGCAGCCAGACCAAGGGTGGCAGCCAGCATCAAGGCAACAGCAAAAGTATTACGCATGGGGTGTTTCTCCTTATGAGTAGATCTACGGGGCGTTTGAGCATTGGCTCAATGCTTAAGTTCCATGCTTTCAGACATATATAAGTAAAGCATCCTAGGTCGAAACGGCTGGTAAAAAACCGATGCCTTGCCATCAGGCCTTGAAATTTGAACCTGAGCCCCCAACTTTCATGACATCCCGCCGCCAACCCACTAGGGCGTGGCTCATGCCATCCAATCGGAGTTTGATAACAATGAGCGTGGAAACTCAAAAAGAAACCCTGGGCTTCCAGACCGAGGTCAAGCAACTGCTGCACCTCATGATCCATTCGCTGTACTCCAACAAGGAAATTTTCCTTCGCGAATTGATCTCGAACGCCTCTGATGCTGTCGACAAATTACGTTTTGAAGCACTGTCCAAGCCTGAGCTGCTGGAGGGCGGTGCCGATCTTAAAATCCGTGTGACCTTCGACAAGGACGCCAACACCGTCACCCTCGAAGACAACGGTATCGGTATGAACCGTGATGACGTGATCACCCACTTGGGTACGATTGCGAAATCCGGCACAGCTGATTTCATGAAAAACCTGACAGGCGATCAGAAGAAAGACTCGCACCTGATCGGTCAGTTCGGTGTGGGCTTCTATTCCGCCTTTATCGTCGCCGACAAGGTTGACGTCTACAGCCGCCGTGCCGGGACTCCTGCCAGCGAAGGCGTGCACTGGTCCTCCAGGGGCGAAGGCGAGTTTGAAGTTGCCACCGTCGAAAAAGCTGATCGCGGCACCAAGATTGTTATGCACCTGAAGTCCGGCGAATCCGAGTTCGCTGACGGCTGGCGCTTGCGCAACATCATCAAGAAGTACTCCGACCATATCGCCTTGCCGATCGAGCTGCCTAAAGAGCAAACCGTTGCCGAAGGCGAAGAAACACCTGCGCTGGAATGGGAAACCGTTAACCGCGCAAGTGCCCTGTGGACTCGCCCTCGTACTGAAGTCAAGGACGAGGAATACCAGGAGTTCTACAAGCACATTGCCCACGATTACGAGAACCCGCTGGCCTGGAGCCACAACAAGGTTGAAGGCAAGCTGGAATACAGCTCGCTGCTCTACGTGCCGGCACGTGCGCCATTCGACCTGTACCAGCGTGAAGCGCCTAAAGGCCTGAAGCTGTACGTACAGCGTGTATTCGTGATGGACCAGGCCGAGTCGTTCCTGCCTCTGTACCTGCGCTTCATCAAGGGCGTGATCGACTCCAACGACCTGTCGCTGAACGTGTCGCGGGAAATCCTGCAAAAAGACCCGATCATCGACTCGATGAAGACCGCGCTGACCAAGCGTGTACTCGACATGCTGGAAAAACTGGCGAAGAACGAGCCTGAGAAATACCAGGGCTTCTGGAAAAACTTCGGCCAGGTGATGAAAGAAGGCCCGGCTGAAGATTTCGCCAACAAGGAAAAAATCGCCGGTCTGCTGCGTTTCGCTTCGACCCATGGTGACGACGGCGAACAAAACGTTTCTCTGGTCGACTACCTGGCTCGCGCCAAGGAAGGTCAGGACAAGATCTACTACCTGACCGGCGAAACCTACGCGCAGGTCAAAAACAGCCCACACCTCGAAGTCTTCCGCAAGAAAGGCATCGAAGTCCTGCTGTTGACCGACCGTATCGACGAGTGGCTGATGAGCTACCTCAGCGATTTCGACGGCAAGAGCTTTGTGGACGTTGCACGCGGCGACCTCGATCTGGGCAACCTGGACTCCGAAGAGGACAAGAAAGCTGCAGAAGAAGTGGCCAAGGCCAAAGAAGGTCTGGTTGAACGCATCAAGGCAGCCCTGGGTGAAAGCGTCAGCGAAGTGCGTGTATCCCACCGTCTGACTGATTCCCCGGCGATTCTGGCCATCGGCGAGCAGGACCTGGGCATGCAAATGCGTCAGATCCTGGAAGCTAGCGGTCAGAAAGTGCCTGAGTCCAAGCCTATCTTCGAGTTCAACCCGGCTCACCCGCTGATCGAGAAACTCGATGCAGAGCAGAGCGAAGAGCGTTTTGGCGACCTGTCGCACATCCTCTTCGATCAGGCGGCCCTGGCAGCCGGTGACAGTTTGAAAGACCCTGCGGCTTATGTCCGTCGGCTTAACAAATTGTTAGTAGAGTTGTCGGTCTAACCGCGCTATAAAAACCCGCTTCGGCGGGTTTTTTTTGTTTTGAGCTCAGGAGTTTTTAATGAAATCAATTACGGTCAGTTCTGTGGCCTATCAAATCGACGGCCAACCTTACGAAGGCCGCCTCGCGTTTGACCCGAGCCGAGAAGATCCACTGCCGGGCTTGCTGATGGCGCCTAACTGGATGGGCATCAGTGCGGGTGCCGAAGAGATCGCCAAGTCGGTTGCAGAGCAAGGCTACGTGGTACTGATCGCGGATTTGTACGGCCAGGCCATCCGTCCGGGCAATGCCGACGAGGCGGGCGCTGCAATGATGCCGCTCAAGAATGACCGCGCCCTGTTGCGCAAGCGGATGTGGGCAGCGTACGACATGCTGAAAAATCAGGGCCTGGCCCAGGTCGACAGCAACAAGCTGGCCACCTTTGGCTTCTGTTTTGGCGGCTGCTGCTCACTTGAACTGGCGCGCAGCGGTGCACCACTTCAAGCGGCGGTGTCCTTCCACGGCAACCTCGACACGCCCAATCCGATCGATGCCCAGAGCATCAAGGGTGCGGTGCTGGTGTTGCACGGCGCTTCTGATCCGTTGGTGCCAAACGAACAGCTACCGGTTTTTGAGGCCGAGATGAATGCGGCAAGCGTGGACTGGCAATTGACCAGCTACGGCGGCGCGGTGCATTCCTTCACCGATCCCCACGCCAATGTGCCGGGCAAGATGATGTACGACGCCAAAACTTCCAGCCGTGCCTTTACGGCGATGCACAACCTGCTGGATGAAGTGTTCCGCGATTAATCGCAATCACCCAGTCTGTGGGAGCGGGCTTGCTCGCGATGCTGACGGCTCGGTCGTCAGACAAAACCGGGCGATGCTCTCGCGAGCAAGCCGGCTCCCACAGCGCTCACGCCGAGCGCTCCATCACTTCACTTACCGTCAAGTCCCGCATCAACAACCCGTACTTCAAGTCCACCTGCTCGGGGATCGGCAGGTACACCGTGTGGCCGTCACCCGGTGCAACCTGGGTCGGCAAGCCCGCGCTGTTGTGTAACCGGTCGAGATCAAAATGGTAGTTGCCGTGGGGGGTCATCAACTCCAGATGGTCACCCAGGGCAAAGCGGTTTTTGACTTTGACCTCGGCCAGGCCGTTGCGCCGTTCGCCGGTCAACTCCCCGACAAACTGCTGGCGGTGCGACAGCGAGCTGCCATGCAGGTAGTTTTGATATTCATCGTGGACATGGCGCCGCAAAAATCCTTCGGTGTAACCGCGCTGGGCCAGTGACTCCAGGTCCGTCATCAGGCTGCGGTCAAACTCACGGCCTGCCACCGCATCATCAATCGCCTTGCGATACACCTGAGTCGCCCGCGCACAGTAGAAGTGCGACTTGGTTCGGCCCTCGATTTTCAGCGAGTGCACGCCCATCCCGGTCAGCCGCGCCACATGCTGTACGGCGCGCAGATCCTTGGAGTTCATGATGTAAGTGCCGTGCTCGTCTTCGAACGCCGTCATCTGTTCGTCCGGGCGTTGGGCCTCGTTGAGCACGAACACTTCGTCGGTGGGCGCACCCACCCCCAGGGTCGGCTCGACCACATTGACGATATTGCCCAGTTCGTTTTCCGTGGCCGGTTTGGTGTCGTATTTCCAGCGGCAGGCATTGGTGCAACTGCCTTGATTGGCGTCGCGCTTGTTCATGTAGCCCGACAACAGGCAGCGCCCCGAGTAGGCCATGCACAATGCGCCGTGGACGAAGATCTCCAGTTCCATGTCCGGTACTTGTTGGCGAATCTCTTCAATCTCTTCCAGCGACAGCTCGCGGGACAGGATGATCCGGCTCAGGCCTTGCTGGCGCCAGAACTCGACACTGGCCCAGTTGACCGTATTGGCTTGTACCGACAAATGAATCGGGACATGGGGGAAGTTTTTGCGCACCAGCATGATCAGCCCCGGGTCGGACATGATCAGGGCATCCGGGCCCATGGCGATTACCGGTTCCAGATCCTTGAGGAACGTGCGCAGCTTGGCGTTGTGGGGGGCAATATTGACCACCACGTAAAAGCGTTTGCCCTGCGCCTGGGCTTCGGCGATCCCGATGGCCAGATTGGCGTGGTCGAATTCGTTATTGCGTACCCGCAAGCTGTAGCGCGGCTGGCCTGCATACACCGCGTCGGCGCCATAGGCGAAGGCGTATCGCATGTTTTTGAGGGTGCCGGCAGGGGCGAGGAGTTCGGGCGGTGCAAGGCGCATAGTCAGGTCATTCGCAAAAAGGCGCGATATTAATCGAGCCTGAGTGCGGGATTATTGACCTGGATCTATGGGTTGAGTTTGAAGCTGACACTGATGTTCGCTGATTGGCCCTTATGCAATAACGTCAGCCCGGGGTGGCCGGGCAGGTGATGGGCATTGACCGGGTGGCTGACGGGTTCGAAGCAGAAAAAGTCCTCTCCCGGCGGGCAATACACCAGGCAGTAAGGGCTGCCCGTTGCCTGACAGCCCAGCGTATAGCCCAGGTCCGGCTGGCTGATCACTGCGTTGCCATCCCACTCGGTGAAACAATTGTCGAGCCGGGTTTGCGGCAAGGCGTTGCTCTGGTTGAAGTCCCATTCGATCGGCAGGGGCGCAAGCTCCGTGGGCAGGCCCTGGTCATCGCACAGCCAGACCTGAGCAGACTTTGCCTGCAATCGTGTGTTGGCGGTGCGTGGCAGATACGGGTGTAGCCCCAGGCCATGCCAGGCCGCGTGCTCGTCCTGATGGGTCACGCTCAGCTCGATACGCAGTTGGCCGTCGCTCAGGCTGTAACGCAGTTGCGCACGGTAGGCAAAGGGGACGGTGCTGTCGAGTTGCAGGCAGGCATGGTGCGGGCTGTGTTCGGTCACGCTCCAGGTCTGCTGCCATGCACTGCCGTGGATGGGCAGCAGGCCTGGAGGATTGTTGGGCTGCAAGGCGAACCAATGGCCTGCGCCTTCGAAGCCTCCATCCCCGATCCGGTTCGACCAGGGCACCAGTGGATAACAGGCCAGCTGGTTGGCCGAGTTGCTGTCCAGGGCATCGGCTGCACTTGGGCGAAACAAGGGCTGGCCGCTGGCAATGATGCTCCAGTCAAGAATGCTGCCGCCTATGTGCGGTGCCAGAGTCAGACGGGTCAGGCCGTCTTCAAGGGTCAATGTTTCTGTGGGCATGGGGCTCTACCGTTAGGGAATGACAGATCAATCGGTGGCACGGCGCCAGGTCAGCATCACGATACCCGCGACCACGATCAGGCCGCCGATGATTTGGCCGCTGCTGAGCAATTGGTCCAGGATCAGCCAGCCAAACAGCAGGCTTGCCACTGGCTCAACGTTCATTACGGGTGCGTTGCGGGCCATGTTCAGGCGCGTCATGCAGATAAACAACAGGCAGAACCCTAGTCCATAAAGCGCCACCAGGCAGGCCAGAGCTGTCCAGCCGGTGGACGAGGAGGGCAGCGACACGCCGCCGGGCAGCACACCGCTGACCCCGGCCAGGGCCGCTGCGCAAAATACAATCAGCATGGTCAGCATGCTGCGCACCGTGCCACGCAGGCTCGACAGCTTGTGATCGGTAATCCAGAGCGCACAGGCGAACACGGAGGCCGCGGCGAACCCGAACAGAATGCCTTCGAGCCATTGCGCTTCGGTGGTGCCCTGGTTGGACAGGCGCTCGGGGACGTCCAGAGCAAAGACCAGGCCGCACATGATCAACCCCATGAGCAGCGCCGCTCGCCGTGTCGGGGCTGCACCTCCCAGGGCCCAGGTCAGCAGCACCAGCAGGATCGGCGCCACGTTGGCAATCAACAGCGCCAGTGCCACAGGAATCCGTGCCACGGCCGAATAGATAAAGAAACTTTGGGCCGCGATCAGCAGCCCCAGCAGCACTTGCCAGCGCCAGTTGGCAGGGGTCAGGCGCGGGCGTTCGCGTTGCCACAGCACCAGGCTGGTCAACACCAGCAAGGTCACGCCAGCGCGGCACAGAATGGCCAGTAACAGGCCTGTGTCGTGATCGAAGGCGATGCGGGCGGCGATGTGGTTGCCCGCGAATGCGCAGGCCAGCAGGACCAGAATCAACACGGCGATATGGCGGGGGAACAAAGCAGGAGCAGACATAAGTAACCAGCCTCCTTGGCTGGAAATAAAGCCTCTTGGATAAGCATTGTGGGAGCGGGCTTGCTCGTGATGGGAACGCTGCGGTGTATCAGTTACACCGCGTCGTCTGCATCGCAAGCAAGCCCGCTCCCACGGGCAGGGGACGGGTTATAGCACCAGGCTTGGCAACCACAGCGAGATGGCCGGAACGTAGGTCACCAGCATCAGCACCATGAACAGCGCCACGTAGAACGGCAGCAAGGCTTTAACCGTGTTTTCGATAGTGACTTTACCCACGGCAGCGCCCACGAACAGCACTGCGCCTACCGGCGGTGTAATCAGTCCGATCCCCAGGTTGACCAGCATGATCATGCCGAAATGCACGGGATCAACGCCGATACCGATGATCACGGGCAGCAGGATTGGCGTAAGTATCAGAATCAGTGGCGCCATGTCCATCACGGTGCCCAGTAGCAGCAACATGACGTTGATGCACATCAGGATCACGTAACGGTTATCCGACAGCGTCAGGAACGCTGTGGTGATCTTCATCGGGATTTCCATCAGCGTCAGGATGTAACCGAAGCTGGCTGCAAAACCGATAAGGATCATCACGATGGAAATGGTGCGTACCGCCCGGTGCATCAGCTTGGGCAGGTCGCGCCATTTGTAGTCGCGATAAATGAACATGGTGACAAAGAACGACCAGACCACCGCAACGGCTGCCGACTCGGTGGCGGTGAAGATGCCTGTCAGGATGCCGCCGAGGATGATGACCATGGCCATCAGGCCCCACATCGCTTCACCGGCGATTTTCAGCGCCCGGCGCAGCGGAATCACTTCACCCTTGGGGTAGTTGCGCTTGCGCGCAAAGATCATGCACAGGCCCATCATCACGGCGCTGAGCAGCAATCCCGGCATGATGCCCGCCATGAACAGCGAAGCGATCGACACCGTACCGCCAGCGGCCAGCGAGTACAGCACCGAGTTGTGGCTCGGCGGTGTGAGCAAGGCTTGTACCGAACCGCTGACCGTCACTGCCGTGGAGAACTCGCGGGGGTAGCCGGCACGCTCCATCTCCGGAATCAGTACCGAGCCTACCGACGCCGTGTCAGCCACAGATGAGCCGGAAATCGCACCGAAAAAGGTTGAAGCCACGATGTTGACCAGTGACAGCCCGCCCCGTACGAAGCCCACCAACACCCCGGCAAATGCCACCAGCCGGCGTGACATGCCCCCTTCGGCCATGATCGCCCCCGCCAGTACGAAGAACGGGATAGCCAGCAGGGAGAATTTATTCACGCCCCCAGCCACCTGGATCATCAGGGCGTCGAACGGGATATCGATCCACCAGGCGCCGACCAGTGCCGACAGGCCCAGCGCATAGGCGACCGGCATGCCGAGAAGGATCAGGGCGATAAAGCTGCCCAACAATACGAAAGCGTCCATTTATACGGCCTCTTCGCTGGCTTCTACGATGTCGAACCGCACGGCACGGCGGTGGCTTTGGTCGCCCAGGAACAGTTTTTCCAGGACGAAGCAAAGGGTTATCAGGCCGCCAACAGGGATAGGTAAATAGGAGATGCCAACCCGCACGGACGGCATCTCACCAATGAACTGATTCCAGGTGGTCGCACACAATTTGAACCCCTTCACGGTCATGAACAGACAGACCATCACCATCAGTATTTGCACCAGCACGGCGACCTTGGGGCGGATGTGCCTGGGCATCCGTTCCACGGCCATCGCCACGGCCATATGGGCCCCGGCGCGGTAACTGGCGGCGGCCCCGAAGAAGGTGAATACCACCATCAATAAAATGGCGGTGGGCTCGGGCCAACTGGAGCCGGTCCCCAGCACGTAGCGGGCAAAGATGCCCCATGGAATGATCAGGGTCATGGTCAGTACCGACAGGCCGGCAATCCCGATACACACCCGGTACAACATGTCGTTAAAGCGCAGCACGGTATTTTTCATGGGGCTCACCACTGCGGCGGAAAACGGGCTTGAGCCCGTCACCGCGGCATTATCGGACTGACTTATTGAACGGCTTCAATACGGGAGATCAGGTCTTTGTAGTCAGCGCCATACTTGTCACGCACCGGCTGAGTCGCGTCGTAGAAGGCTTTTTTCTGCTCAGGCGTGAGGGTGATGAACTCAACACCACCGGCCTTGAGTTTGGTGACGCTTTCGGCGGATTTTTTGTCCCACAACTCGCGCTCTTCAAACTGCGCCTCGCGGGCAAGTTTCTGCACCAGGGCTTGTTGCTCCGGGTTGAGCTTTGTCCAGGTGGATTTGGCGATCACGATCGGCTCGGGCAGGATCAGGTGATCGGTCCAGGTGAAGTACTTGGCGTTCTGGTAGTGGTTGTGTTCAAGAAAGGTAGGCGGGTTGTTCTCTGCGCCATCGATCACGCCGGTCTGGAGGGCGCTGAAGATCTCGCCGGTGGCCATGCCGATACCATTGCCGCCCATGTCGTTGATGGTCTGGATAAATACCGGGTTGCCCTGGACGCGGATTTTCATGCCCTTGAGGTCGGCAATTTCGCGTACGGGCTTCTTGGTGTACAGGTTGCGGGTTCCGCCATCCATCCAGGCCAGCGCGACCATGTTGAAGTCGGAGTTGGTGATTTTATCCAGCATCTCCTGGCCAATTTCACCGTCGATGATTTTGCGCATGTGGGCCTGGTCGCGGAACACGAACGGCAGGTTGAACGCGTTGGTTTCCGGCACGACCGGCCCGAGGATGCCCAGGCTGACACGGGTCATCTGTATCGCGCCGGACTGGAGTTGCTCGACCACCTCTTTCTCGGAGCCCAGCACGCCACCGGCAAACATCTTGAAGGAAATATCGCCGTTACTCTGGGTCTGAAGCTTCTTGCCCATTTCCTGTTCAGCGACCACAGGCGGATAGCCAGTGGGGTGAACCTCGGCGAATTTGATTTTGATTTCGGCCTGGGCCATGCCTGAGAGGCAGAAAGCCAGCGGGAGCGCAGCGATAAGCAAGGTGCGTTTGAAATCCATGGGTCACTCCACATATTGTTTTTGTTATTTAAAGGTGTTGGATCAGCAATCAGTGATTGAAGGCGGGCTCCGGCAGGCCTTTGACGCCTGGCCTTAGGGCAAACACCCCGCCTGCCAGCGGCTGGTCGGCGAGATCCCCGGCAGGACGAATCGAGGTCACGAACAGGGTGTCCAGGTCTGCGCCGCCAAAGGCACACATCGCGGGTTTTTTGACGGGCACGGCCAGGGAGCGGTCAAGCTTGCCTTCAGGGGTAAAGCGATGGATCAACCCCGCATCGTTGCCGCAGATCCAGTAGCAGCCATCCGCGTCGACGGCGGCGCCATCAGGGCGGCCTGCCTGTTCGGCCATGTCCACGAACAGGCGGCGGCCATGGGGCGTGCCGGTGTCGGTGTCGTAGTCAAACGCCCAGATCTTTTGCACATCGGGATGTGAGTCCGAGAGGTACATGGTTTTGCCGTCCGGGCTGAACGCCAGGCCGTTGGGTACGGTCAGCCCTTCAAGTTGCGCCTCGAGTGGTTCTTGCTGGCCCGCGCTGTAGCGATACATCGCGCCCACCGGCGCACCGGCGGCCATGTTCATCAACATGGTGCCCGCCCAGAAGCGTCCCTGGCGATCGCAACGGCCATCGTTAAATCGCATCCCTGGCAGGGCGTGGGTCACGCTGGCCAGCAGGCGACTGTCGAGGCTGCCATCGGTGTGGGGCGTGATGGCGAACAGCCCGTTCTCCATACCGGCGATCCAGCTGCCATTCCCTGCCTGAGCAATGCACGCGAGCATTTGCGAGGCTTGCCAGCTTTGGTTTTTGCCATCGGCGGGGCTCCAGCGGTGCAAGCGTTTTGCCGGGATATCCACCCAGAAAAGTGCCTGTTGCGCAGTGCTCCAGACCGGGCTTTCGCCGGTGGCGTTGCGTGCATCCAGAATCAGTTCAGCAGTCATGGCGGCTCAATCCTTGTCCGTATTCAGTGGTGTGCCCGGGGAGCGGTTTACTCGTCCCCGAACGGACCTGCCGCAACGAAGGCTCCGCCCTGGTAAACCATGGCTGGATCGTTGGCCGCTGGCACAGGCTGGGCGTCGATCTTGGCGCGGAATACTTCAGAGGTGTCCCTGGGCTCAAAACCCAGGTGGGCGGCAAAGCGGTTGTCCCACCACACGTTGAGGTTGTTGGAGGCGCCATAGACCACGGTGTGGCCGACATTGGGGGTGTACAGCGAGCGCTCGATCAACTGCGTGAGGTCGGCAAAGCTCAGCCAGGTGCTCATCATCCGGCGGTTTTGCGGCTCGGGGAACGAGGAGCCGATGCGGATGCTGACGGTTTCGATGCCGTAGCGATCGAAGTAGAAGGTGGCCATGTCTTCGCCGTAGGACTTGGACAGACCGTAATAGCCGTCCGGACGTCGCGGGGAGTGGGCATCCAGGGTTTGGTCCTGCTTGTAGAACCCGATGACATGGTTGGAGCTGGCGAAGATCACGCGCTTGACGCCATGACGGCGTGCGGCTTCGTAGATATGGAAAATACCGCTGATGTTGGGGCCCAGAATCTCTTCGAACGGACGCTCTACCGAGACCCCACCAAAGTGCAGGATGGCGTCTACACCTTCAACCATCTGGTGAACAGCGTGCTTGTCGGCAAGATCACAGAGGACTATTTCTTCGTGGCTATCGGCCGCGGGTGCTATTTGGGCGATATCAGAGAGTCGCAACACCTTCGCGTAGGGCTTGAGGCTTTCGCGCAGTACCTTCCCCAGACCGCCGGCAGCACCGGTGAGAAGAAGGCGATTGAAGGGGGTTTGGACAGTACGTGTGGTTGTCATCAAAAATCCCTGTATTTCTTGTTATTGTCATCTGTTGTCGTATGACTTGGCTTGGATTATTCACAGCCATTGTGGTGGTTGTCAATGCCGAATCCGTACTTGTAACGGCTAAGGTTTTACTATTTGGGGAGCGTCACATACCTGTGGGAGCTGGTTTGCCGGCGATGCAGACACCACGGTGTGGCAGGTTGCACAGATACCATCGCGAGCAAGCCCGCTCCCACAGATCAAGAAGGGCGCTTACAACAACGACAGCGGATAGCTGATGAAGATGCGGTTTTCGTCGAATTCGTGCGCGCTGTAATCGCGACGGATGCTCGCGTTGCGCCAGCGCAGGTTCAGGTCCTTGAACGTGCCGCTTTGCACGGTGTAGGCCAGTTCCGATTCGCGGCCCCATTCCTTGCCATCCGTAATGGCGCCGGTGTGGATGTTATCGCCGCTGATATAGCGGTTCATCATCGTCAGGCCGGGGACGCCAAGCACTGCAAAATCCAGGTCGTGGCGCAGTTGCCAGGAGCGTTCCTTGGCGTTGTCGTAGCTGGAGTTGTAGCTGTCGTTGGCCAATGTGCCGCCGCTGGTGCCGTTGACGCGGAACCAGCCATCGTCGCCGCTGATTTTCTGCAGGCCTACATACAGGGTGTTGCCTTTGTATTTGGCCGAAAGCAGGGCGTAGGCGGTTTTGTTGTCCAGATCGCCAGCCAGTTTGTTGCCGTCTTCCTTGCCCCAGAAATAGCCAAGGTTGGCGCCCAGGGTCACATCGCCGATGGGCTGGCTGTGCAGGACGTTCAGGAATTGCTGCTGATAGATATCTTCCAGCTGGGCGTACCACACGCCGACCTGAGTGCGCTTGTCGTTGAAGCTGTAATCACCGCCGGCAAAGTTGAAACGGTCGGAGGTAAAGGCGCCTTTACCGTTGAGCGACATTTCTTCCATGCTTGCATCGTTACGCGGACTGTTGGCACGGAACTGACCGCCATAGAGGTTCAGCCCGGCGATTTCTTTTGACGTGATCTGGCCGCCACGGAAGGTTTGAGGCAGGGAGCGCCCGTCATCCGAGCGCAGGATTGGCAATACAGGCATCCACTCGCCGATTTTAAGCTCCGTGCTGGATATTTTGGCCTTGGCTGCAACGCCCAGGCGGCCGAAGTTATCGGCGGGCTCGCCATCACTATGGGTCGGCAGCAGTTGTGTGCCGACTGTGCCTTTACCGCCATCGAGCTTCTGAGAGTAGAGCCCCAGCACATCCACCCCGAAACCGACCGTGCCTTGGGTAAAGCCGGACTTGACGTCGAGAATGAAGTTTTGTGTCCACTCTTCGGCTTTGCTTTGTGGATAGTTGGGGTTGGTGTAATTGCGGTTGATATAGGCGTTGCGCAGGGTCAGGGTGGCCTTGGTGTCGTCCACAAAGCCCTCTGCCATGCCCGTTAACGGCAAGGCCAGGCCCATGCTGCCGAGGCCGAGCAGCGCAAGGGAGCGGGTACTTTTGGCGTTTATCGAGCGTGTGAGAAGCGAGAGGGCGCAGGTAGGTGAAATCATCCGTAGAGCTCCTTGATCATTATTATTTTTGTTATCTGTTGTCATACAACTGGACGGATTTTTTACAGAGTGCGCACAGGGTTGTCAATGCTGCGTGATGTCGTTTTCATGGCTGCTGGCGCAAGTCGCGGGATTGAGCTTGAGTGTTCAAGGGGCAGTGCTTCTTATCGCAGCCGGTGTCAGGGGCTACACTGCGTCTATTCCAAGCATTCGCGGCCTACTGACATGGATGACACATGAACGAAACAAGTCTTCAACGCAAAACCCTGCTCCTGTTGCTGGCCTTGGTCACGATTGCCTTCATCTGGATTTTACTGCCGTTTTACGGGGCGATTTTTTGGGCTGTGGCCCTGGGGATCCTGTTCGCACCGCTGCAACGCAAGTTGCTGCTCAAGATGCGGGGGCGCCGCAATCTGGCAACGTTCACCACGTTGGGTGCGTGTACGGTGATCGCGATCATACCGGTGGTCATCACCACGGCCTTGCTGGTGCAAGAAGTGGCCACTCTCTACAAGGATGTTGAGAGCGGCAAGATCAACGTCGCCAGTTATGTCATGCAGTTCAAGGACATCTTGCCGCCCACGGCGCAGGACTGGCTTGATCATTTCGGCCTGGGCAGCATTGACGGTCTCAGTGAAAAAGTCTCCAAGGGCGTACTCGAAGGCAGCCAGTTTTTTGCCACTCAGGTCTTCAGTTTTGGCCAAAGTACCTTTGATCTGGTGGTGAGCTTTTTCATCATGCTGTACCTGCTGTACTTCTTTATTCGTGATGGCCAGCAAATGGTGCGCACCATCCGCAATGCGGTGCCGCTGGCAGAGCAGCAAAAACGCCTGTTGCAGCTCAAGCTGCGCCGTGTGGTTCGGGCCTCGGTCAAGGGCAACCTGGCGGTGGCCATTACCCAGGGGGCATTGGGCGGGGTGATTTTCTGGGTGCTGGGCATTCACAGTGCGCTGTTCTGGGCGGTGCTGATGATGTTTCTGTCGCTGCTGCCCGCCGTAGGCGCCGGGATCGTCTGGGCACCGGTCGCGGTTTACTTTGTAGTGACCGGTGCGGTCTGGGAAGGGGTAGTGCTGGCGCTGTACGGGGTATTCGTGATCGGCATGGTGGACAACGTGCTGCGCCCGATCCTGGTGGGTAAAGACACCAAAATGCCGGACTTCCTGATCCTGATTTCGACCCTGGGCGGCATGGCGATCTTTGGCCTCAATGGCTTTGTGATCGGGCCGTTGATCGCCGCCCTGTTCCTGTCCAGCTGGGGATTGTTCAGCGGCACCCGCCGCAAGGTGCGGTTGCCTGCCGATATCCAGACGGAGGATTAACGCAAGCTGTAGGAAACCCCTATGTAGGCGCCCATGCCTTCTCCAGGCGTGGAGCGTGCCGCATCCAGGCCTTTGTCGTCATAGCCGGGGGTAATGGTGGCGGCGTAGCGCTCACCGGTGAGGTTGCGCAGGTCGAGCCAGGTTTGCCAGTCCTGCTTGGGGGAGTTGTAGCCCAGCGTTGCGCCAAACAGCATGTACGACGACGCGTAGTACGAGTTGGCGTAATCCACCGCCATCCGCGAAGCCACCTGGGTGTTTACCCCGGCATAGAAGCCTTGCGGGTGGTCATAGCGGACTTCGGCCTGGTAGTAGTGTTGTGGGATGCCCGGCAACTTGTTATCACCGAAGCGCTCGTCATCACGGTAGTGGAAGTCGCTGAACGTGTAGGCCTGACGCAGGGATACTTTGCCTGCGGCTCGACCTTCCCACAGGAGGCTGTTGAGGCCTGCTTCGATGCCTTGGTGCACGGTTGGGCTGGCGTTGTATTCACCGACGATGGGTGACTCGATCTCCACGGTCAGTAACTCATGGCGTACGGCCGAGTAATACCAGGCCAGATCCCATTTACCTACCCATGACTCGCCACGTGTACCCAGCTCCAGCGTGGTAGCCGTCTGGTTTTGCATGGCTATCGGTGTGCTTTGACGATCTGTTGCGGGGCCGCTGTCTTTGAAGCGGTACGGCGAGCTCCAGATCATCGACCAAGGGTGCGGTGGTTCGACCGAGCGACTCAGGTTGCCATACACCTGCAGGTTCGGGTTGAACTCGTAGCGCAAGCCAACTCGGGGCGCGTAGTCCCAATCATGCTGGCTGACCTTGCCACCGCTCTCGGGGTAGCTCACATCGCTCTCGCGGCGGGTATAGATCAGCGCCATGCCGGTGGTCAGCCACAGGTCGGGGATCAGCTCAAGGTCATTGCTGGCGTGCAGCACGGTGTCTGAGCCTTGGTAGCTGAAGTCACGAGTCTTGGTGCCGACCGGGTATTTAGTCGAAATACGTACATATTCCGACGCACCGCTGTTAGGCAGGTGCTTGGTGTTGCGCAGGCCCACAGTGGTGTTGCTTTCAAGCCCGAACAGGGTGTCGCGACGCTTGTAGTTCAGCGTGCCGCTGACATCGGTGTAGGCAACTTTCAGGCGATTGGGGCCTTCACGCAGATCCATCGGGTAGTCGTGATAGACCAGGCCCACTTCCAGTTGCGAATCGTCATCCAGGTACATCGTGGTCTTGTTGCCCAGCCAGGTACTGCCGGGTTGCGGGCGGGTGTAGTCACCGCTGACGTAGGCCGGGTTGGCTGCCCGGGGATGATGCTTGATGCTGTCTTTGGTCACGCGCCCGGCCAGTTCGTTATCGGTTTCGCGATAGCGCAGGTAGAAGCGGGTTTCCAGTTGCGGGCTGAAGCGATAGCCGACGTTGGCGGCAATGCCTTTGCTGTTGCCAGCGGTGTGGTCCTGATAACCGTCAGTGTTGGAATCTGTCAGGGAGACGTAGTAGTCCAGATCCCCCAGCTCCTGCCCGGAGCTGATCTGGCGTTTCTGATAGCCGTAGCTGCCGGCTTCATAGCGCACCTGCAATGGCGCCGCGTCGTAGCCGGTATGGGTGACATAGTTGATCGACCCGCCCAGGGCCAGCGAGCCGGTTTCGAAACCGTTGGCGCCGCGCAGCACTTCGGCGCGGCTTAGCCACAAGGGTTCAAACAGTTCATAGGGCGTACCGCCGGGGCCGGTCAGCGGCAAACCGTCGAACATGACATACAGGCCTGAACCGTGGGCGCTGGGCGCGCGGTTGATACCCGAGCCGCGTACCGAGACCTTGGCCCCGTCATTGCCCGCTGATTGCGCATAGACCCCCGGTTGATAGGCCAGCACATCGGCATTGCTCGCAGTGCGGCCGTTTTCGACGCGGGTCATGTCGATCAGGTTGCTGGCGCCGGGGATTTGCTCAAGTGCGACCTTTGCGGCCTCAAGCTCACTGCTTTCTTCGCTGCGTACCTGAACCTCGCCCAGTTCCAGGGCACTGCCATAGGCGGGGGCGCTGCAGATCAGCGCCAAGGGTAAAAGTGAAGAAAGAGCAGAGCGCATTAATGGAGCTTCCAGATCGATGGGCGGGCGGCGCGCCAGCCTATACAAGCCGAGAATCACTCGCAACGTGCGGGCAGCATAAATTGAGTGGGAGTGGGCTTGCTCGCGATGCTACAAGCTCACGTTTTTTCGGGATTTTTCGCACAGGGTTGGCAATTGCTGGGGGCTTGGTGCGGGGCCTATAGTCGGTGCTCGCCGATAAGGCGAACGGATTTGGCGATCCGGAGTAACTTTAAATAAGTACATAATTGCTATATACGGTTGAGCGTGTATTTTGCTCGCAATGTTTTATGGCAGCTGTACGTGGGAGATCTTCGGGTCTGCCGGGTTTTCTTAAAGTTACCGGTTCGCCAACCCGCGTACAGCGGCCACCTTTTTTGTTTGGCGACAAAAATGGATGGCTAAATCCAACTTTAAGAGACTTACATATGACGAATTCACCGTACATTCCGCTTACCGCCATCGACTGCACCATCCCCGCCTTGCTGATCGACCGCAACGCCCCACTCGATGTACTCCATGCCAACGCTGCTGCCCGCATTCTTGTTGTAACCCAGCTGATGGAAATGTTCTCTAGCCGCGAAGTGCAGCAGGCCGATGCTGTTGATCTCAAGCATCTGGCCACGGTTTCGGCGCAATTGTTGCGCGACGGTTGTGACCTGCTCGATGTGCTGGGCTGGCGGTTGCGGCCTGCTTGATCGTGTTTGTTTAACTGATACGTTGAGTACATATCCGGCATTTGTGTCTAACTAAAACATTGGTTTCGCCCTTACGGCGAGTCCCTTTTTGAAGGACCAAAAAGGAACCAAAAAGTCCTCGCCCCAGCGTACGGCCTTCGCTTCGCTCAGGTTCCCTCGTTCCGGTCCCGCCCCGTGGGCCCGCCGTGACGGGCCATCCTTGGCCCAACACGGCTCTCCCGGCATCCATGCCGGGATGCCCACTGCGCAGAACCTCCTCTCGGCCTCCCGAAGGGGCGGGCAGATCAAAAGCATTTCGCGCCGAGGCGGCCGACCGGCCGGCCTGTTTGGTGTAAGTGCGCGCTGCTCAATCTGTAGTCGCTGACGAGGAACGAAGGCTGCGTTCGGCGACGAAGTCGTCGCAAAATCAGACAATGCGTTGTGTCAGCTAAACCAGGTTCTCAGGGTTTGCGACTGCTGCGTCGCAGTGGCGTACCAAACTGGACGCAGCCTTCGTTCCTCGTCAGCGGTTACAGGGGTCTGCTTGATATCGCTTGTTTAACGGGAATATCGGTTTCGCCCTTACGGCTGATCACTTTTCCAGACGCCGAAAAAGTCCCCCAAAAGGCGTTTCCCTGTGTATCACCGCACGTCACGTCTGAGAAACTCATCCCGGGTCGAAGGGGCTTACGAGGTTGAGTTGTCACAGAGCGGGCCTTTAGCCCAATGGTCAGTCGCTTCAGCGCTCAGGTAAGGCAGTACCTCCCGGGCCGTATCTTCGAATCGGGTAGTGCGGGTGCCTTTATTGTCATATCTGAACCAGTGGTCTCCTTCCATGGCCGCGCCCAACCGAATGCGTTTATTGGGATGCAGGTGCGTGGCGACCACTTTTGCCGCGGGGATCTGCTCGCCCCAATGCAGGGTGACTCCCTCAGTCGGACTGACAGCGACTTCAATAACAAAACCGCCTCCATGTTTATCAAACTGAAACGTTAGCAGGTCAATTTGCTGTCCCGTGTTACGGCGAAAGTGAGGAAAAGACCCCTTAAACCCCATGCAGCGAAGTACCGTGACGACATGTTCTTTTAATGCGGCATCAATTTTCTCGCGTTCCATGGCATGACTCCATTTGGCAGGCAGTTATTCGGTCAGACATGCGCAGGTGCCAGTCGAACAGCATTGCCGTTGTTCGGGTGTGGCAGGTTTTTACTCAGCAGTTGAATACTGGCGCATAGCGTTCTTCACGTTTTTTAAAGTGGACGGGTGCCATGGGCACTTTTTCACCATTCACGTAAATATCCGGGAAGGTGAGTGTGAAGTCATCCATGTCGCCCTTGCCCAGTGGCGTTCCCTTACGGCTGCTGGTGTGTTCCTGCGGGTCAAAGCCGGTTTCCAATTGATCGATACTGACTTGATAGGTTTCACCCGTCGCCAGCGTTACGCTCACCCTGGGGGAGGCGGCACTCACCCACAGAGGCGGGTCGGTTTGTTTGTAGGCTGCTCGGCGTTGATCCGGGGTGTTCAGATTGCGCAAGCGTGGAGGTATGTAGAGTCGGCCAAACAGGCGAAGCTCGGTATCAACTGAGCGCAGGTTACCCGGCCAGCTCGATGTGCCCGGCGGCGCTACATAGACCAGTACATGCACCCAATTGAGTTCTTCCGAGAGGGGGGCAAAGCTCATTGCTGCTTTTGGACCAGGGCAGGTGCGATCAAGCACGGCGTTTTTACCCGTTGCGGATTCCGGATACAGATAGGGCCCCGTGCTGCATCCTGCGAGCAACGCCATGAGCGGATAGAGGAAGTATTTCTTCATTGGGGGGCCAACTCCATTTGCGGTATTGCCGACTATGTCATCTCTGCGATGGCTTCTCATCAGTTCTGTTTCGGGTTCTGCTGGCCATCCTGGGCCTTCCGGCGGTGCGCACAGATCAAAAGCAATGCGCGTCGAGGCAGTCTGTTTTCGTGTTGACGACCCGTAGCCAGCGGCTACAAATCCAACAAAAAACCCCGTGAAGGCCAGGCCTTCACGGGGTTTCGGGTACAGCGCTTAACGCTTAGCCAGCAAAGTTCAGCGCGGCGTGTTGCACCAGTTCCAGCATTGGCTGCGGGTATACACCCAGGAAGAACACCATGACCGAAACCGCCAGCAACATGACGCCGCCGGCTTTTTGTTCCCAGTTCAGCGGAGCATCGTGGCGATGCAGTTTCGGCTCGACCAGGTACAGGGTCACCATCACACGCAGGTAGTAGAACACGCCAATGGCGCTACCCAGGATCAGGGAACCGACCAGCCACCATTGGTGAGCTTCAACGCCCGTGGCAATGATGTAGAACTTGCCGATAAAGCCCGCAGTCAGCGGAATGCCCGCCAGCGACAGCATCATCACGGTCATGACCGCCGTCAGGTACGGACGGCGCCAGAACAGGCCGCGGTACTCGTACAGGGCGTCTGCGTCACGGCCTTTGTACGGCGAGGACATCAGGGTAATGACACCGAATGCACCCAGGCTGGTCAGCACGTAGGTGATCAGGTAAACACCGATCGCTTCCATGGCCATGCCCTTGCTCGCCACCAGGGCGATCAGCAGGTAGCCGAAGTGGGCGATGGACGAGTAACCCAGCAGTCGCTTGAGGTTGTTTTGGGTCAGGGCCAGCAAGTTACCGAACAGGATCGAGGCAATCGCGATCACGGTCAGTACATCGCTCATCACACCGGTAGTCGCCGAAGGCGTGATCTGGAACAGACGCACCATCACGGCAAACACGGCCACTTTCGACGCGGTAGCCAGGAAGGCGGCGACCGGAGCCGGGGCACCTTCGTACACGTCTGGCGTCCAGAGGTGGAAAGGAACCAGGGACAGTTTGAATGCCAGGCCCACCAACATCATGCCCAGACCCAGTTGTGCCAGCGGCGCAGGTACGCCAGTGGCTGCCAGGGCCAGACCAATGCCGCTGAAGCTCAGGCTGCCGGCTTCGGCGTACAGCAAGGCCATGCCGAACAACAGGAACGCGGAACCGGCTGCCGACAGCACCATGTACTTGATGCCGGCTTCCAGGGAGCGCTTGTTGAAGAAGGCATACGCCACCAGGCCGTAAACCGGTACCGAGAGCAGTTCCAGACCGATAAACAGGCCCGCCAGGTGTTGTGCGCTGACCAGCACGATACCGCCGGTCGCAGCCAGCAGCATCAGCAGGTAAAGCTCTTCACGGTTGCCCGGGTAGCCCGTGCCGCCTTCGCCCAGATAGGCGTGAGCCAGGGTGACGCAGGCCAGGGTCGCGGCCAGGATCAGCCCGATGTACAGAAAGGCGAAGTTGTCCATCATCAACAGCGGGGTGACAGCCAGTGGAGCAACTTTCAACGCCGGGAAGATCGACAACAAGGCCAGGTTAAGACCCGCCACCGAAAGCAGGAAGGTCTGTGAGTGGTTGCGGCGCCACGCGATTGCCAGCATCACCACAACAACGGTGAGGCTGGTAATCAGCAGTGGAGCAAGCGCGATAAAGTGTTGGATCGTGAATTCCATAGCGCTCTTACCGGGCCGAAGCGAGTTGAGTGAAGGCGGTGCCGAGCCATTGCTGCACGCCATGCATGGTGGCAGCCGAGGTATCGAGGAACGGTTGTGGGTACACGCCGATGAAAATCAGCAATACCGCCAGACCGAGCACCATGATCAGTTCACGTGCATCCATGCCGGCCAGTACAGCGTCGGACTTGGACGGGCCGAAATAGGCACGGTGAATCATGATCAGCGAGTAGACCGAACCAAACACCAGACCGGTCGTTGCAATGGCCGTGATCCATGGGAAGCTGGCGAACGAGCCAATCAGGATCAGGAACTCACCCACGAAGTTACCGGTACCCGGCAAGCCCAGGGACGCTGCCGCGAAGAACAGGCTGATGGCGGGCAGGTAAGCGATCTTGGACCACAAACCACCCATCTCACGCATGTCACGGGTATGCAGACGCTCGTACAGTTGACCGCTGAGGATAAACAGCGCGGCAGCCGAAACACCGTGGGCCAGCATCTGGATCACTGCGCCTTGCAGGGCCAGCTGGCTGCCGGAGTAGATACCGATCAGTACGAAGCCCATGTGCGAAACACTGGAGAACGCGATCAGACGCTTGATGTCGGTTTGTGCGAAGGCCAGGAATGCACCGTAGAAAATCCCGATCAGGCCCAGGGCCATGGCGATCGGCGCAAACTCGGCCGAAGCATTCGGGAACAGCGGCAAGGCGAAACGCAGCAGACCATACGCAGCGGTCTTCAACAGGATACCGGCCAGATCGACCGAACCTGCGGTAGGTGCCTGTGCGTGAGCATCCGGCAGCCAAGAGTGGAACGGTACAACCGGCAGCTTCACGGCAAAGGCAATGAAGAAGCCCAGCATCAGGATGTACTCAGTGGTGAGCGACATCTTGGTTTTCAGCAACTCGGCGTAGCTGAAGGTAATCACGCCGGTGCTGTTGAAGTTGACCAGCACCAGACCCAGGATCGCCACCAGCATGATCAGGCCGGAAGCCTGAGTGAAGATGAAGAACTTGGTCGCGGCGTAGATACGGGTTTTCTTGCCGTCCGATGAGCTGTGACCCCAGAGCGCGATGAGGAAGTACATCGGCACCAGCATCATTTCCCAGAAGAAGAAGAACATGAACAGGTCGATGGCGAGGAACACGCCAACCACGCCGCCCAGGATCCACATCAGGTTCAGGTGGAAGAAGCCCACGTGACGCTGAATTTCTTTCCAGGAACACAGAACCGACAGCACACCGAGCAAGCCGGTCAGCAGGATCATCAGCAGCGACAGGCCGTCCAGCGCCAGGTGCACGCTGATACCGAAACGTGCAATCCAGGTGTGCTGGAACTCAAGGGCCCAGGTCGGATCGGCGCCAGGCGCCGGTGCAAATGAGTAGTTCCCCTGGGACCACAGCCAAAGGCCGAGGGCAAGCTCAAGGGACATGGTCAGCAATGCAATCCAGCGGGGCAGGGTGGAGCCGAAACGCTCACCCAGCCAGCACAGGAGGCCGCCGATAAAGGGGATCAGGATTAGCCAAGGCAGAATCATGACGGGCTCAATTCCTTTCGCAAAGTCGAAGGTTCATATCAGACCGCTACCAACACGATGGCGCCCATGACCAGTACAGCACCGGCGGCCATGGATGCAGCGTACCAACGCAGTTGACCGGTTTCGCTGCGGCTCAGGGCGTTATGCCCGGCCTTGGCCATCTTCGGGATCAAACCAATGGTCTGGTCCAGAGGATCTTTGGCCAGCAAGCGGCAGATCAACAGGTACGGTTTGACGAACAGTTTGTCGTACAGCCAGTCGAAGCCCCAGGCAGCGAACCACCAGGCCGACAGGAAGCGACCGATGCCGCTGTTGGCGACTGCGGTTACAAAGCGACGCTTGCCCAGGTACAGCAGGGCGGCGAGCAGGATACCGGCCAGGGCGATGGCGCCCGAGGCGATTTCCAGGCTGTGCTTGGCTTCACCGCCAGCATGGCCAACGCTTTGTGGCAGTACACCGGCCAGTGGCGGGGTGATCATGGCGCCGATGAAGGTCGACAGTACGATCAGCACGCTCAATGGCAGCCAGTAGGTCACGCCGTGGCCCGCATGCGCTTCAGTCTTGGCTTCACCGTGGAACGTGATGAAGATCAGGCGGAAGGTGTACAGCGAGGTCATGAACGCACCGACCAGACCGGCATACAACAGTTCGTTGTTACCGCTGGCGAAGGCTTCCCAGAGGATTTCGTCCTTGGAGTAGAAACCGGCCGTCAGCAATGGCAAGGCAGACAGCGCCGCGCCACCGACGATAAAGCTGGCGTAGGCCAGAGGCAGTTTTTTCCACAGGCCGCCCATCTTGAAGATGTTCTGCTCGTGATGGCAGGCAACGATCACCGCACCCGATGCAAGGAACAACAGCGCCTTGAAGAAGGCGTGGGTCATCAGGTGGAAGATCGCGCCGTCCCAGGCACCTACGCCCAATGCCAGGAACATGTAGCCGATCTGGCTCATGGTCGAGTAGGCAAGGATGCGTTTGATGTCGGTTTGTACCAGTGCAGCAAAACCGGCCAGGACCAGGGTCACACCGCCGACGATGCCGACCAGGTGCAGCACGTCAGGCGCCAGGGTGAACAGGCCGTGGGTACGGGCAATCAGGTATACACCGGCCGTTACCATGGTTGCGGCGTGGATCAGGGCTGACACCGGGGTAGGACCGGCCATGGCGTCTGCCAGCCAGGTTTGCAGCGGCAGTTGCGCAGATTTACCGACAGCGCCGCCCAGCAGCATCAAGGTCGCCAGTACGATCCAGAAATCACCGGCCTGGAACTTCTGAGGTGCCAGAACCAGCAGTTCCTGAATATTCAGCGTGCCCAGTTGCTGGAACAGGATGAACAGGCCGATGGCCAGGAACACGTCGCCGACGCGGGTCACGATAAAGGCTTTGAGTGCGGCGTTACCGTTGTTGCGGTTGCTGTAGTAGAAACCGATCAACAGATACGAGCACAAGCCCACGCCTTCCCAGCCGAAGTACACGAACAGCAGGTTATCGGCCAGGATCAGGAACAGCATGCTGGCGATAAACAGGTTGGTGTAGGCAAAGAAACGTGAGTAGCCGTTTTCGCCGCGCATGTACCACGAAGCAAACACGTGGATCAGGAAGCCCACGCCAACCACTACGCCGAGCATGGTGACCGACAGGCCGTCCAGGTGCAGGGCGAAGTTGGGCTTGAAGCCTTCCACCGACATCCACTGCCACAGCACTTGCGTGTACTCGCCGCCGGGTGGCGGTGCGACATTGAATTGCCAGATCACATACGCGGCCACGATGGCCGACAGGCCAATGGAGCCAACGCCGATCACGGCCGAGAGGTTTTCGCTGAAGCGTCCACGGGAGAACGACAGCAGCAAAAAACCGATCAGGGGGAATACGAAAGTCAGAAAGAGAAGGTTCATCCGCGCATCTCACTGGCAGCATCGATATCAAGCGTATGGAAGCGGCGATACAGCTGCAGCAGGATCGCCAGGCCAATACTGGCCTCAGCGGCTGCCAGGGTGATCACCAGGATGAACATCACTTGTCCATCCGGCTGCGCCCAGCGTGCACCGGCAACGATGAAGGCCAGTGCAGCGGCGTTCATCATGATTTCCAGACTCATCAATACGAAGAGAATGTTGCGACGTACCATCAGGCCGACCAGACCGAGGCAGAACAGGATGCCCGCTACCGCGAGACCATGTTCGAGAGGTATTCCTGGCATGTTATTGCTCCTTCGCCTCAGTGCGGCCCAAGTGGAACGCCGTCACAGCTGCAGCAAGCAGCAGCATCGAGGCGAGTTCGACCACCAGCAGGTACGGGCCGAACAGGCTGATGCCCACGGCTTTGGCATCAATGGTGGTTTGACCGATTGCCGCACCGCTCTGGTGAGCGAACAGCACGTACAGCAATTGGGCCAGCAGGATGGCCGACAAAATGCTCGGACCGATCCAGATGCCCGGCTTGAGCCAATGGCGTTCTTGCGTCACCGAGGCAGGGCCCTGGTTGAGCATCATCACCACGAACACAAACAGCACCATGATGGCACCGGCGTAGGCGATCACTTCGAGCACACCGGCAAAGGGTGCACCGAGGCTAAAGAACGTCATCGCCACGGCAATCAGCGAAATAATCAGGTAGAGCAGGGCGTGCACAGGGTTGGTGTTGGTGATCACGCGTAGCGTGGACACGACAGCGACACCCGATGCGAAATAGAAAGCGAATTCCATCGTTCTTCCTTAAGGCAGCAAGCTCTTCACGTTGATCGGCTCGGCTTCGTTCTGGGCAGCGCCTTTCGGCTTGCCCTCAACGGCCATACCCGCAACACGATAGAAGTTGTAATCAGGGTTCTTACCGGGACCGGAGATCAGCAGATCTTCTTTCTCGTACACCAGATCCTGACGTTTGAACTCGGCCATCTCGAAATCCGGTGTCAGCTGGATCGCGGTGGTCGGGCAGGCTTCCTCACACAGGCCGCAAAAAATGCAGCGTGAGAAGTTGATGCGGAAGAACTCCGGGTACCAACGACCATCTTCGGTTTCGGCTTTTTGCAGCGAGATGCAGCCTACCGGGCACGCGACAGCGCACAGGTTACAGGCTACACAACGCTCTTCGCCGTCCGGGTCGCGGGTCAGGACAATCCGGCCACGGTAGCGCGGTGGCAGGTAGACCGGTTCTTCCGGGTATTGCAGCGTGTCACGCTTGCGGAAGGCATGGCCAAAGACCATCACCAAGCTGCGAAGCTGGGTGTAGGTGCCATGCACGATGTCAAACAGGTACTTGAACATGGGTCTCTATCCTCACTGAACCGCGCCGGCAGGCGTGTTCAACAACACGACTGCGGCGGTCACCAGCAAATTGATCAGGGTCAGCGGCAGGCAGAACTTCCAGCTGAAGTCCATCACTTGGTCATACCGTGGGCGCGGAATAGAAGCGCGCAACAGGATGAAGATCATGATGAAAAACGCGGTCTTCAGGGCGAACCAGATAAACGGGATCTGCGGCAGGATGCCGAAAGGCCCGTGCCAGCCACCGAAGAACAAAGTCACCAGCAACGCCGAGATCAACACGATCCCGATGTATTCACCGACGAAGAACATGCCCCATTTCATGCCGGCGTATTCAATGTGGTAACCATCGGCCAGTTCCTGTTCTGCTTCTGGCTGGTCGAAGGGGTGACGGTGAGTCACGGCCACGCCTGCGATGAAGAAGGTCAGGAAACCGAAGATCTGCGGAATGATGAACCACAGGTTCTGCGCCTGGTACTCAACGATGTCGCGCATGTTGAACGAGCCAACCTGCACCACGATGCCCATCAGCGCCAGGCCCATGAACACTTCGTAGGAAACCGTCTGTGCCGAGGCGCGCAAGGCACCCAGCAGCGCGAACTTGTTGTTGCTCGACCAGCCTGCAAACAACACCGCATAGACCGACAGGCCGGCCATCGCGAAGAAGAACAGGATACCGACGTTCAGATCCGCCACGCCCCAGGTCGGGGTGATCGGGATAATCGCGAAGGCGATCAGCAAGGCGCTCATGGCCACAACCGGTGCCAGGGTGAAGATCACCTTGTCGGCAAACGGTGGGGTCCAGTCTTCCTTGAAGAACATCTTGATCATGTCGGCGGCGATCTGGAACGCGCCGAACGGGCCCACGCGGTTCGGACCGTAACGGTCTTGCCACAAGGCCAGCAGGCGACGCTCGACCCAGCTGAGCAGCGCGCCGCACACCACGACGGCGAGCAGGATGACCACGGCTTTGAGCACCGAGATAATCACGTCGATCACTTCAGGGGTGAACCAGGTCATTGGGCTGCCTCCTGCAAACCGTCAACGGTAAGGCCAAAGATCGCAGGCGGGATACCGGCGAGGCCTGCTGGCAATGCCACCAGACCTGAACCCAGCTCTTCATTGATACGCAGCGGCAGACGCAGGGTCACGCCGGCAACGTTCAGGCTGAGCAGCGCGCCATCATTGACACCCAGACGGTCGGCTTCGGATTTGGCCAGTGCGATGTAGGCAGCCGGAATGCGTTCCTGAACCGGCGCGGCTTTGGAAGAGTTCTCTTCGCTGCCCAGCAGGTGGAAGAACGGCACGACTTGCCAGGTGCCACGTGCCGGGTTGAATGCGCCCGGGATGTTGGCGAACCAGCTCAGCGAATCACCTGTGCTTTCGATCAGGCGGGTGCCCGGGTCGCCAGCGCGGATATGACCACCCACTTCGTCCTGGAACTTGTTCCACGCTTGTGGCGAGTTCCAGCCCGGCGACCAGGCGAACGGTACTTGCTGGCGCGGTTCGACGGAGCCCGAGTAACCTTCCATGGAGAAGGCGAACGCGGTATCCGGGTCTTGCGGGGTACGAGGTTCGTGCACGCTGATGTTGGCACGCATGGCGGTACGGCCGCTGTAACGCAGCGGTTCGCGAGCCAGTTTCATGCCCTTGATGCGGAACGCAGCAGACGGCGCGGCATCAACGATGCGGGCCAGTGCAGGTGTGCTTGCAGCAGTGGCTTGCGTGACGTGGTCGAGCAAGGTCCAGTCAACCGGCTTGTTCAGCAGGGTGCTGCGCAGGGCATGCAACCAGCGCCAGCCTTCGTGAACCAGGATGCTGGCGTCCAGATAAGTCGGGTCGAAGACCTGGAAGAAGCGCTGGGCGCGGCCTTCCTGGCTGACCAGAGTACCGTCGCCTTCAGCGAAGCTGGCTGCCGGCAGTACCAGGTCGGCACGGTCGGTGGTGGCCGTCTTCTGGTGGTCGGCAACGATCACCACTTTGGCAGCGTCCAGCGCGGCGTTGACCTTGACGGCGTCGACGCGGGTGAACAGGTCGTTTTCCAGTACCACGATGGCGTCGGCTTTACCGTCGATCACCGCTTGCAGGGCTGCATCTACCGAATCGCCACCCAGCATGGCCAGGCCGAGGCTGTTGGCTTCCGGCACGACGAGGCTGATGGAACCGGCTTTTTCACGCAGGTGCAGGGCTTTGGCGATGTTGCCTGCCGCTTCGATCAGGGCCTTGGAGCCCAGGGAAGTACCGGCAATGATCAATGGGCGTTTGGCCGCGAGCAGGGCGTCGGCGATGCGCTTGGCCAGCTCCAGTGCTTCAGCGTCCAGGCCGGCAACGGCAGGGGCGCTGGCGTCGAGGGCGTGAGCCACGGCGAAACCGATACGGGCCAAGTCATCCGGCGCAGCGTGTACGCATTCTTCAGCCACGTCATCGAGCTTGGTTTCAGCCAGGCTTGCGATAAACAGCGGGTTCAGCGCGTGCTGGCCGATGTTTTTCACGGCGGCATCGAGCCACGGCTGAACGCGCATGGCGTCGGCCATGTCCTCAGCCTTGCCCTTGACCGATTGACGCAGTGACAGCGCCATGCGGGCGGCGGTCTGGGTCAGGTCTTCGCCGAGGACGAAAATGGCGTCGTGATCTTCGATCTCGCGCATGTTCGGCACTGGCAGCGGGCTGTCTTTCAATACTTGCAGCACCAGGCGGATGCGCTCCAGCTCACCGGCTTCGATGCCCGAGTAGAAGTGCTCGGCGCCGACCAGTTCGCGCAACGCGTAGTTGCTTTCGAGGCTGGCCCGTGGCGAACCGATACCGACAATGTTGCGACCGCGTAGCAGGTCAGCGGCTTTATCCAGCGCGTTGTCCAGGCTCAGCTTGGTGCCGTCGGCCAGCAGTGGCTGACGTGGACGATCGGTGCGGTTGACGTAGCCATAGCCGAAACGACCACGGTCACACAGGAAGTACTGGTTGACCGAACCGTTGAAGCGGTTTTCGATGCGACGCAGTTCCCCATAACGCTCGCCCGGGCTGATGTTGCAGCCGCTGGAGCAACCGTGGCAGATGCTCGGTGCAAACTGCATGTCCCACTTGCGGTTGTAGCGCTCGGAGTGGGTTTTGTCGGTGAACACACCGGTCGGGCAGACTTCGGTGAGGTTGCCCGAGAACTCGCTTTCGAGCACGCCGTCTTCAACGCGACCGAAGTACACGTTGTCGTGGGCACCGAATACGCCCAGGTCAGTGCCGCCAGCGTAGTCTTTATAGAAGCGTACACAGCGATAGCAGGCGATGCAGCGGTTCATCTCGTGAGAAATGAACGGGCCCAGTTGCTGGTTCTGGTGGGTACGCTTGGTGAAGCGATAACGGCGCTCGTTGTGGCCGGTCATCACGGTCATGTCTTGCAGGTGACAGTGACCGCCTTCTTCGCACACCGGGCAGTCGTGCGGGTGGTTGGTCATCAGCCATTCAACAACGCTGGCGCGAAACACTTTCGCCTCTTCGTCGTCGATGGAGATCCAGCTACCGTCGGTGGCCGGGGTCATGCATGACATGACGATACGACCACGCTTGTCGTTCTCGTCGGTGTACTGCTTGACGGCGCATTGGCGACAAGCGCCAACACTGCCCAGGGCAGGGTGCCAGCAGAAATACGGGATATCGAGGCCCAGCGACAGACACGCCTGTAACAGGTTGTCTGCCCCATCGACTTCGAGATCTTTGCCGTCTACGTGGATAGTGGCCATTGTTCAAAGGTCTTCGTTGGCCCGGTGTCAGCGGGCGTGGCTAATGGAATCTTGTTATGCGTTCGAAACAACTCAGCCTCACGGCGTTATCGAACGATCAAAGAGCGGCACGGACCGCTCTCCTACAGAGCGTTACGCGCCGATTACAATCGGGCGTGCCAGAGGCGGTACACCGGGTTTTGCTTGCGCAATGCCGGCTTCGAACTCTGGACGGAAATACTTGATCGCGCTGCCCAAAGGCTCCACGGCACCCGGTGCGTGAGCACAGAACGTCTTGCCAGGGCCGAGGAAGCCGACCAGACCCAGCAGGGTCTCGATATCGCCGGGCTGACCTTCGCCGTGTTCAATCGCCATCAGGAGCTTGACGCTCCACGGCAGACCATCACGGCAAGGGGTGCAGAAACCGCACGATTCGCGAGCGAAGAACTGTTCCATGTTGCGCAGCAGGGAGACCATGTTGACGCTGTCGTCGACGGCCATTGCCAGGCCAGTACCCATACGGGTGCCGACCTTGGCGATACCACCGGCGTACATTTGTGCGTCAAGGTGCTCCGGCAGCAGGAACCCGGTACCGGCGCCACCTGGCTGCCAGCACTTGAGCTTGAAGCCGTCGCGCATGCCGCCAGCGTAGTCTTCGAACAGTTCGCGAGCGGTCACGCCGAACGGCAGTTCCCACAGGCCAGGGTTCTTCACTTTGCCGGAGAAGCCCATCAGCTTGGTGCCGTGGTCTTCGCTGCCTTCGCGGGCGAGGGATTTGTACCAGTCAACGCCGTTGCCGATGATGGCCGGTACGTTGCACAGGGTTTCAACGTTGTTCACGCAGGTCGGCTTGCCCCATACGCCCACGGCAGCCGGGAACGGCGGCTTGGAGCGCGGGTTGGCGCGACGGCCTTCGAGGGAGTTGATCAGTGCGGTTTCTTCGCCGCAGATGTAACGCCCGGCGCCGGTGTGAACGAACAGTTCGAAGTCAAACCCCGAGCCCAGAATATTCTTGCCCAGCAGGCCTGCTGCCTTGGCTTCTTCGACAGCACGGCGCAGGTGCACTGCAGCCGTGGTGTATTCGCCACGCAGGAAGATATAGCCGCGGTAGGTTTTGAGCGCACGGGCACTGATCAGCATGCCTTCGATGAGCAGATGGGGCAGTTGCTCCATCAGCATGCGGTCTTTCCAGGTGTTGGGTTCCATTTCATCGGCGTTACACAACAGGTAACGGATGTTCATGGACTCATCTTTTGGCATCAGCCCCCACTTCACGCCCGTGGGGAAGCCCGCACCGCCGCGACCCTTGAGGCCAGCGTCTTTCACGGTCTGGACGATGTCGTCCTGGGCCATGTCAGCGAATGCCTTGCGCGCAGCGGCGTAACCGTCCTTGGCCTGGTATTCGTCGAGCCACACCGGCTCGCCGTCGTCACGCAGACGCCAGGTCAGGGGGTGGGTTTCTGCCGAACGCTTGATCAGGTTGGCAGGGCCGAAAGAAGTCAGGCTCATGGGTAGGCCTCCAGCAACGTGGCGACGCCAGCAGGCTGCACGTCACCGAATGTGTCGTCGTCGATCATCAACGCCGGCGCCTTGTCGCAGTTGCCCAGGCAGCACACCGGCAGCAGCGTGAAGCGGCCGTCCGCAGTGGTCTGGCCCAGGCCGATGCCCAGCTTGTTCTGGATTTCGCCAACCACGGATTCGTGGCCGCCGATGTAGCAGACCATGCTGTCGCACACGCGGATGATGTGACGGCCAACGGGCTGGCGGAAGATCTGGCTGTAGAACGTAGCCACACCTTCAACGTCGCTGGCAGGGATGCCCAGCAGTTCGCCGATGGCGTAAATCGCGCCGTCCGGCACCCAGCCGCGTTCCTTCTGAACGATCTTCAGGGCTTCGATCGACGCTGCGCGTGGATCTTCGTAGTGATGCATCTCGTGCTCGATGGCCGAGCGCTCGGTTTCGCTCAGGGCGAAACGGTCTGTCTGGATAAGCGTGCTGTTCATGCTTAGCGGTCCACGTCGGCCATAACGAAATCGATACTACCCAGGTACGCAATCAAGTCCGCGACCATTTCACCTTTGATCACCGAAGGGATCTGTTGCAGGTGCGGGAAGCTTGGAGTACGAATCCGGGTGCGGTAGCTCATGGTGCCGCCATCGCTCGTCAGGTAATAACTGTTGATGCCCTTGGTCGCTTCGATCATCTGGAAGGATTCGTTGGCCGGCATGACCGGGCCCCACGAAACTTGCAGGAAGTGCGTGATCAAGGTCTCGATGTGCTGCAGCGTGCGCTCTTTAGGCGGCGGCGTGGTCAGCGGGTGATCCGCCTTGTACGGGCCTGCCGGCATGTTGCGCATGCACTGCTCGATGATTTTCAGGCTCTGACGCATTTCTTCGACACGCACGATGCAACGATCGTAGGCATCGCCGTTGGCTGCCAGCGGGACTTCGAACTCGAAGTTCTCGTAGCCGGAATACGGGCGCGCTTTACGGATGTCGAAATCACAGCCGGTCGAACGCAAGCCAGCACCGGTGACGCCCCATTCCAGGGCCTCTTTGGTGTTGTAGGCGGCAACGCCGATGGTACGGCCACGCAGGATGCTGTTGTCCAGAGCGGCTTTCTGGTACTCGTCCAGGCGCTTTGGCATCCAGTCGATGAATTCCTGAACCAGCTTTTCCCAACCGCGGGGCAGGTCGTGTGCAACGCCGCCGATGCGGTACCAGGCCGGGTGCAGACGGAAACCGGTGATGGCTTCGATCACTTTGTAGGCGCGCTGACGGTCGGTGAAGGTGAAGAACACCGGGGTCATGGCGCCCACGTCCTGGATGTAAGTACCCAGGAACAGCAGGTGGCTGGTGATGCGGAAGAACTCGGCCATCATGATGCGGATGGTATCGACCCGATCCGGAACCTTGATGCCGGCCAGCTTCTCGACCGAGAGCACGTACGGCAGGTTGTTCATCACGCCGCCGAGGTAGTCGATACGGTCGGTGTACGGGATGAAGCTGTGCCAGGACTGGCGCTCTGCCATTTTCTCGGCACCACGGTGGTGGTAGCCGACGTCTGGCACGCAGTCGACGATCTCTTCACCGTCCAGCTGCAGGATGATACGGAAGGCACCGTGGGCCGAAGGGTGGTTCGGACCCAGGTTGAGGAACATGTAGTCCTCGTTTTCGCCCGAACGTTTCATGCCCCAGTCTTCTGGACGGAAGCGTGCGGCTTCTTCTTCCAGTTGCACCTTGGCCAGGGTCAGGCTGTACGGGTCGAACTCGGTGGCACGGGCCGGGAAGTCCTTGCGCAGCGGGTGACCTTCCCAGGTCGGCGGCATCATGATGCGCGACAGGTGAGGGTGGCCTTTGAAGTCGATGCCGAACATGTCCCAGACTTCGCGCTCGTACCAGTTGGCGTTCGGCCAGATACCGGTCACGGTCGGTACGCTGAGGTCGCTCTCGGACAAGGCGACCTTGATCATTACGTCACTATTACGTTCAAGCGACATCAGGTGATAGAAGACGGTGAAGTCCGCACCCGATGGCAGGCCCTGACGCTTGGTACGCAGACGTTCGTCTACACCGTGCAGGTCATAGAGCATGACGTAAGGTTTTGGCAGGTTGCGCAGGAAGGTCAGGACTTCAACCAGTTTTGCGCGGGTAACCCAAAGCACCGGCATGCCGGTGCGCGTGGCCTGGGCGGTGAACGCCTCAGGGCCAAAGCGGGTATTGAGTTCGACAACCACATCTTGGTCGTCAGCCTTGTAAGGCGGGATGTACAGAGCGGAGCCTGTAGTCATGGTTTTTTTATCGCTTTCGGTCAACGTAAAGAATGAAGCCAGGGTTTCGTTCTATTGATAGAAACGGTGCTGGATCAGACTTCGTCGGGGCTGCGCAGGTTGGTTACCTGAATACGCTGTTCACGGCGCTGTTCCTTTTGGGACGGCATCTCGGCGCGGTAAACGCCTTGCTCGCCGACAACCCAGGAAAGTGGGCGACGCTCCTGGCCAATCGACTCTTGCAAGAGCATCAAGCCTTGCAGAAAAGCCTCAGGGCGGGGTGGGCAGCCTGGCACGTAAACGTCCACGGGCAGGAACTTGTCGACCCCTTGAACCACGGAGTAGATGTCGTACATGCCACCGGAGTTGGCGCAAGAACCCATGGAAATAACCCACTTAGGCTCAAGCATTTGCTCATAGAGACGCTGAATGATCGGCGCCATCTTGATGAAGCAGGTACCGGCAATAACCATGAAATCCGCCTGACGCGGCGATGCCCGGATAACTTCGGCGCCAAAGCGTGCGATGTCGTGGGGCGCCGTGAAGGCGGTAGTCATTTCCACGTAGCAGCAGGACAGGCCGAAGTTGTACGGCCACAGGGAGTTTTTACGCCCCCAGTTGACCGTGCCGTTCAGCACGTCTTCCAGCTTGCCCATGAAGATGTTTTTGTGGACTTGATCTTCTAACGGATCGGCAACGGTTTCCCGTGTGCCGATCGGGTATTGCTCGTTAGGAGCATCCGGGTCGATCCTGGTGAGTTCGTATTGCATTGCCAAAGCCTCATTGTTTCAGCTTGGCCTGCCGCTTACGACGAGCTTCCGGTGCCCAATCAAGAGCACCCACCCGAAATAGGTAGACAAGGCCTGCCAACAGAATTGCTATGAAAACGAGAGCTTCGACGAATCCGGTCCAGCCGCTTTCGCGAACAGACACAGACCATGCAAAGAGATAGAGGGCTTCGATATCGAAGATCACGAACAGCATCGCGACCAGATAGAATTTGGCTGAGAGCCGCAAGCGGGCGCCACCGGTGGGTAGCATGCCGGACTCGAACGGTTCGTTTTTGCTGCGACCCCAGGCTTTTGACCCGAGGAGGCTGGAGACACCGAGCATGAAGGCGCAGAGGCCGACAACGCCGAGAAGGAAAATGGCAAAGCCCCAGTTGTGGGCTATGAGTCCTGTCGCTTCGGGCATGCTGGAAATCCTTAACAGAGAGCAAAGGTCTCTGAGCTTAAAAAGGTAATAAAGCAGTGACGTTATGTCGCAGTGCTATTGATTGCCGGGATTTTATGGCTAAACACCCAGCAAGTAAATTTTCTAAGATGAATTAATTCAGTCCTTTAGTGGTATGGCCTTCCTGGAATGTGCTGTAAGCCTTGTGGCACGGGCATTACAGCGAGTTTTGTTGATTATGTTTTACAGCGCCGGTAATCAACAACAGCAACTCTAAATGATAATCAATATTGTTTAAGTGCGGCGCGGTGCTTTGTACCGGTTGAAGTTGGCTTATATAAGCGCACTTCGCAAGTTTTGAACTTGGCTTTTTAACCCGGTTTCTGTTTTCGGTTATGGATCTGGGTCAGGGTTTTGTCGGATGGGCCTGATTCCTGATTCCTGATTCCTGATTCCTGATTCTTCTGATCCAACTCACCTTTCTGATCCCGTAGTCGCTGCCGAGGAACGAAGGCTGCGAGCTGTTTATATGCCGCCATGAAAATCAAAAGCTCGCAGCCTTCGTTCCTCGGCAGCGACTACGTTTGGTATTTGGTGGTGGTAATGGGAGTTCGCAGGCAAAAAAACGCCCCGAGCCAGTCGGGGCGTCATGTGCGAGGCATTGCGTTTTTGCTTTACGAGCCGGGCAATGGCCGTGGTTCCACTATCAGTGGAACTGTTCTTCTTCAGTCGAACCGGTCAGGGCAGTGACCGAAGACGACCCACCCTGGATCACGGTGGTCATGTCGTCGAAGTAGCCGGTGCCCACTTCCTGCTGGTGAGCCACAAAGGTGTAACCCTTGGCGGCGTCAGCGAATTCCTGCTCTTGCAGTTTTACGTAGGCAGTCATGTCGTTGCGGGCGTAGTCGTGCGCCAGGTTGAACATGCTGTGCCACATGTTGTGGATGCCCGCCAGGGTGATGAACTGGTGCTTGTAGCCCATTGCCGACAGTTCGCGCTGGAACTTGGCGATGGTCGCGTCGTCCAGGTTTTTCTTCCAGTTGAAGGAAGGCGAGCAGTTGTACGACAGCAGTTGGTCCGGGTATTCCTTTTTGATCGCTTCGGCAAAGCGACGGGCTTCGTCCAGGTCAGGCTTTGCAGTTTCGCACCAGATCAGGTCGGCATAAGGCGCATACGCCAGGCCGCGAGCGATGGCTTGATCCAGGCCGGCGCGTACTTTGTAGAAGCCTTCCTTGGTGCGTTCACCGGTTACGAACGGCTGATCGTACGGGTCGCAATCAGAGGTCAGCAGGTCGGCGGCGTTGGCGTCGGTGCGGGCCAGAATGATCGTCGGTGTGCCTGCAACGTCGGCGGCCAGACGAGCAGCGGTCAGCTTTTGCACAGCTTCCTGGGTCGGTACCAGTACCTTGCCGCCCATGTGCCCGCATTTTTTAACCGAGGCCAGCTGATCTTCGAAGTGAACGCCTGCGGCGCCTGCCTCGATCATGCTTTTCATCAGTTCGTAAGCGTTGAGAACACCGCCGAAACCGGCTTCAGCGTCTGCCACGATCGGTGCGAAGTAGTCGATATAGCCCTGGTCGCCCGGGTTTTTACCGGCTTTCCACTGGATCTGGTCGGCGCGGCGGAACGAGTTGTTGATGCGCTTGACCACGGTTGGAACGGAGTCCACCGGGTACAGCGACTGATCCGGGTACATGGATTCGGCAGAGTTGTTGTCTGCCGCCACTTGCCAACCCGACAGGTAAATAGCCTGGATACCGGCTTTAACCTGTTGAACCGCTTGGCCCCCGGTCAGGGCGCCCATGCAGTTGACGAAATCTTTCTCAGGACGGAAGGACGGGTGTGCGCCCTGTGTCACCAGTTTCCACAGCTTGTCGGCACCCATTTTTGCAAAGGTGTGCTCGGGTTGAACCGAGCCGCGCAGGCGGACCACGTCAGCAGCGGAGTAATCGCGAGTCACGCCTTTCCAGCGTGGGTTTTCGGCCCAGTCTTTTTCAAGGGCTGCAATTTGCTGTTCGCGTGTCAGTGCCATGGAGATAAACCTCGTCGCATAGGTCTGGGTTGAAAAATGGTTGCTCCACCAGGCACACAACAATGTTGTTTGAAGTGAGTGCGTGAATGGCTGCTCGCTATGGGCGGTACTGGCCCCAGGGCCTTTGCAGGGCCTCTGATCAGCGGGAGCGGGGCCATCATGCCCTTGCATTTTTGAGGCGTCAAATGTTTTGTAGTGCTTTTTTAATAACACTACATAATTGCGGAAAAACGACTCGTCAGTCAGTTTTGGCCCTTTTGGTCGAGTGCGTCGACTTTCACTCGTACAGTCATGTCATCCCGACTTTGAGTAGAGTAGGTGCGGGTTGTGGGCGATTGGCGGGATAAATTGCGGCCGCTGATGCCGGCCAGGGTTATCCATTGGCCCAGGGGGCCGCTGACTTCTGTGTCGGTACTTTGTGTTTCCACTACATCAGAACGCTCCTGGCTCATTCGGTCACGATTTGTACGGATGGACAGATGTACGGTATTTCCCGTGACGTTGGCGGTGACGTAAAACCCGCGGGTTACATCGCGGTAATCGGTCTGGCTCAGCATGCGGCCATAGGCATCGGTCTGGCTGCTGGTCAGTGGCACGGTGCTGCCCGTCTGGATCAGGGCGGGTACGCCTTCTGTGGCTTGAATCTGTTGGGTGCCACCTTCCCGGCTGGCGGTGCTGTAGACCCGGGCATTGCTGTCGGGCGGGCTGTTATCGCTGGTATCAACACTGATCAGCAAGCGCCGGGCCGGCTTGTCGAGCTTGGCCAGCAGCTCCTGCAGGCTCTGGATTCTCGCTGCCGGGGCGTCGACGATCAGTTGATTGCCGTAGGCGCTTACTTTTCCGGTGATGCCGATATAGTCCCGGGCTATCGGCAGCAGGCTGGCGCTGGTGCGGTTTTGCAGGGTAATGACCTGGGTTTCGGCGATCGCGCTGGCGCTGACTATCAGCAGCAGACTGGCGATAAAAGGGCGTAGTGGCATCTGTGTTTTCTCCGCGGTGCTCGAGAGGGCGATGGGAAGAGTGTGGCAGATAGCAAAACGCCCTGCGATCCGGGGATGGCAGGGCGTTTTGGGGTTGCCTGGTTCTTGTGGGAGGGCGTGATGATCAGCTCCCGCGCACCATATCAACGTGGGGAATCCCTGCTTCCAGGAATTCGTCGCTGACAATCTTGAAGCCCAGGCGCTCATAGAACGGCGTGGCATGCACTTGTGCGCTGAGCATTTGCTGCTTGAGGCCGCGTTTTTCAGCTTCCTCGATCGTGGCTTGCATCAACGCGTCGCCGACTTTCAGGCCGCGCCAGTCCTTGAGGACTGACACGCGGCCGATATGGCCGTCCGGCAGCAGCCGGGCGGTGCCAATCGGAAAGTCGCCTTCATAGGCCAGAAAATGCACTGCATCGGCATCGTCTGCATCCCACTCCAGTTCTGGAGGTACAGATTGTTCGGCAATAAACACCGCCTCACGAATGCGTCGAAGTTCGGCGTTGTCCTTTTGCCAGTCGGCGACACGTACGTGAATGCTATTCATCAGCGAACCCCAGGCTTCCTTGTTTAACCAGCTCACAGAGCAGGTTGCGTCCATCTTCATCGGCCAGCCATGTGCCGAGGTTGTCACTGTGCAGCGCATCGGCGGCACAAATCATTTTCAGCAGCTCGCGCAGCTTGCCCGGCAGCAGGCGGCTCTGGCCGCTGGCGAACAGCAGCAGGTCCTCATCGACTTCGGACCAGGCCAGGCGGGCGCTCGGGTTGCGGATCAGGATCGCGCCCTGTTCCAGGCTGCCCAGCAGGTCTTCTTCTTCGAGTTCAGGGCCGACCACGAGTTCCGGATAACGTGGCTCGGTCATGAACTGGCCGAACCAGGTCAGCAGCATGCGCTCGTCGCTCATGTGCTCGGTCAGCAGGCTCTTGAGGCGGCCCAAGGCGTCGTGCTGGATCTGGTGCGGGTCGCTGGCCGGCTGCGCGTCGGCGTCGGTGTAGCGGTCTTCGTCCGGCAGGTACTGGCTGAGGAAGTCGGTGAAGTGGGTCAGCACTTCAGCGGCGCTCGGCGCGCGGAAGCCCACCGAGTAGGTCAGGCAGTCGTCCACGGCGACGCCGCAGTGGGCCAGGCGCGGCGGCAGGTAGAGCATGTCGCCGGGCTCCAGGGTCCACTCGTCGGTGGCCTGGAAGTCGGCCAGGATGCGCAGGTCGGCGTGCTCCAGCAGCTTGCTCTCGGAGTCGCACATCTGGCCGATCTGCCAGTGACGCTGGCCGTGGCCTTGCAGCAGGAACACATCGTAGTTGTCAAAGTGCGGGCCCACGCTGCCACCTGGGGCGGCGTAGCTGATCATGACGTCGTCGATGCGCCAGCTAGGCAGGAAACGGAAGTTTTCCAGCAGCTCGTTGACTTCAGGTACGAACTGGTCGACCGCTTGCACCAGCAGGGTCCATTCGCGCTCAGGCAGTTTGCCGAATTCGTCTTCAGCGAACGGGCCGCGGCGCAATTCCCATGGGCGCTCGCCGTGTTCGATGATCAGGCGCGATTCGACTTCTTCTTCAAGGGCCAGACCGGCCAGTTCGTCGGCGTCGATCGGGCTTTCGAAGTCAGGAATGGCCTGACGGACCAGCAGCGGTTTTTTCTGCCAGTAGTCGCGCATGAACTCGCGTGCAGTGATGCCGCCCAGAAGTTGAAGAGGAATATCAGGATTCATGTGTAACCTATTGAAAAAATGCACTTTGTAATCGGGAATAAAAACGCCCGGCACGGCCGGGCGTTAATAGGTCGTTGCAGCGATCAGATGCGCTTGGCTTGCTCGACCGCGTTGCCAATGTAGTTGGCAGGGGTCAGCAGTTTCAGCTCGGCTTTGGCCGCTTCCGGCATTTCAAGGCCGTCAATGAAAGTTTGCAGTGCTTCAGGGCTGATGCCCTTGCCGCGGGTCAGCTCTTTGAGCTTCTCGTACGGGTTTTCGATGTTGTAGCGGCGCATTACGGTCTGGATCGGCTCAGCCAGGACTTCCCAGCAAGCGTCCAGGTCAGCAGCGATTTTCTGAGCGTTAAGCTCAAGCTTGCTGATGCCTTTGAGGCTGGCTTCGTACGCGATCACGCTATGGGCAAAGCCCACGCCGAGGTTGCGTAGTACGGTGGAGTCGGTCAGGTCACGCTGCCAGCGGGAAATTGGCAACTTGCTGGCCAAATGCTGGAACAGGGCGTTGGCGATACCCAGGTTGCCTTCGGAGTTTTCGAAGTCGATCGGGTTGACCTTGTGTGGCATGGTCGAGGAACCGATTTCGCCGGCAATGGTGCGCTGCTTGAAGTAGCCCAGGGAGATGTAGCCCCAGATATCGCGATCGAAGTCGATCAGGATGGTGTTGAAGCGGGCGATTGCATCGAACAGCTCGGCGATGTAGTCGTGCGGTTCGATCTGGGTGGTGTACGGGTTGAAGCCCAGGCCCAGTTCGTCTTCGATAAAGGCGCGGGCGTTTTCTTCCCAGTCGATCTGCGGGTAAGCCGACAGGTGGGCGTTGTAGTTACCTACGGCGCCGTTGATTTTGCCCAGCAGCGGTACGGCTGCAACCTGAGCGATCTGACGCTCCAGGCGGTAAACCACGTTGGCCAGTTCTTTGCCCAGGGTGGTCGGCGAAGCCGGTTGACCGTGGGTGCGCGACAGCATGGGCACGTCAGCGAACTTGATGGCCAGTTCGCGGATGGCCTGGGCGGTTTGACGCATCAGCGGCAGCATCACGTCATCACGGCCTTCGCGCAGCATCAGGGCGTGGGACAGGTTGTTGATGTCCTCGCTGGTGCAGGCAAAGTGGATGAACTCACTGACGTTGGCCAGTTCAGGCAGCTTGGCAGCCTGTTCCTTGAGCAGGTACTCAATGGCTTTGACGTCGTGGTTGGTGGTGCGCTCGATCTCTTTGGCGCGCTCGGCGTGTTCCAGGGAGAAGTTTTCGGCCAGTTCATTCAGAACGGCGTTGGCTTGCTCGGAAAAAGCCGGGACTTCAGGGATGGCAGCGTGAGCAGCCAGGCGCTGGAGCCAGCGAACTTCAACCAGGACGCGAGCACGGATCAAGCCGTATTCGCTGAAAATTGGGCGCAGGGCCTGGGTTTTGCCGGCGTAGCGGCCGTCAACAGGGGAAACCGCAGTGAGCGAAGAAAGCTTCATGGGGTGTTCTCGGACAGTCGGGCAACGAAATGGGGCGCGTATCATACATGAAAAAACGGCCGGTCCGTTGCCAAGTGACCGGCGTCATACGCGTATCGATTTTCAAACCTGTGCCAGCTGGCGTGCTTCAGTTGCCGCGCAGCATCGGATAAAGCTCTTTGAGCAGCTTGCGGCGGCTGATGACCAGCTGCCAGCGGTGGCCACCCAATTGACGCCAAAGCCGCGCTGAGCGGATACCGGCCAGCAGCAGGGCGCGAATTTTTGATGCGTTGTTCGGTTGTTGCAGGTTGCGCATGTCGCCGTGTACCTGGATTCGCTGACGCAAAGTGCTCAGGGTGTCCTGGTACAGCGCGCCACAGGCGGCCACCACGTTTTCGTGGGCCGGGCCGAAGTGCTCGACCTGGGACTGGATCTGCGGCAGGCGTTTGCCGATCAGTTCCAGCATGTCATTGCGCTTGGCCAGTTGGCGTTCAAGGCCCAGCATCGACAACGCGTAGCGCAGGGGTTCGCGCTGCAGGGTGTTGGGGTCGCGCTCAAGGGCGCCAATCAGGGCTCGATAGCCTTCTCGCAGGTTGATGTCGTCACCGCCAAACACTTCAAGCGTGTCCTTGGGGTCGCGCACCAGCAGGCTGCCGAGCATGCAGCTCAGGTCGGCCTCGCTGACCTGTCCGGTCTTGGCGATCTTGTCCACCAGCACGGCGGCCAAAAACACGCCCCCCAGGGCTACCAGTTGCTCCTGAGTGGCGTTCATGTCCGGTTGCCCTTGCTGGACCATGGCTCGGCCACTTCGATCACACCGCCGCCCAGGCAGACTTCGCCGTCATAAAACACCACGGACTGGCCGGGAGTGACCGCCCGTTGCGGGTCGTCGAAGGTCGCGCGATATCCCGTAGCGGTTTTTTCCAGGGTGCAGGGTTGATCGCTTTGGCGATAGCGAACCTTGGCTGTCAGGCGCAGCGGGGTGCTCAGGTCGATCGGGTTGACCCAGTAGATTTCGGAGGCGAGCAGGGCGCCGGAGAACAGCCACGGGTGATCATTGCCTTGGCCAACGATCAGTTCGTTGTGTTCCAGGTCCTTGATCAGCACGTACCACGGCTCGTCGCTGGCGTCTTTAAGGCCGCCAATGCCCAGGCCCTGGCGCTGGCCGATGGTGTGATACATCAGGCCGTGGTGGCGGCCGATCACTTCACCTTCGGTATTTTTGATCTCGCCAGGCTGCGCCGGCAGGTATTGCTTGAGGAAGTCGCTGAAGCGGCGCTCGCCGATAAAGCAGATCCCGGTGGAGTCTTTTTTCTTCGCGGTGGCCAGATCGTGCTTTTCAGCGATCCTGCGCACTTCGGGTTTTTCCAGTTCGCCGACCGGAAACAGGGTCTTGGCGATTTGCTCGCCGCCAACGGCGTGCAGGAAGTAGCTTTGGTCCTTATTAGGGTCCAGGCCCTTGAGCAGTTCGGTGCGGCCATCGATGTCGCGACGGCGCACGTAATGGCCGGTGGCGATCAAGTCGGCACCGAGCATTACGGCGTAGTCGAGGAACGCCTTGAACTTGATTTCGCGGTTGCACAGGATGTCCGGGTTCGGCGTGCGACCGGCCTTGTATTCGGCCAGGAAGTGCTCAAACACGTTGTCCCAGTACTCGGCAGCAAAATTGGCGGTGTGCAGCTTGATGCCAATTTTGTCGCACACGGCCTGGGCGTCTGCCAGATCATCCATGGCGGTGCAGTAATCAGTTCCGTCGTCTTCCTCCCAGTTCTTCATGAACAGGCCTTCCACCTGGTAGCCCTGCTCCATGAGCAGAACGGCGGAAACGGAAGAATCGACACCGCCGGACATGCCGACGATGACGCGCTGCTTTTCGGGGGCGACTAGGGCTGGATCACGCATAAGGTTTCAATGAGTGTCTTGAAAAAGGACGCGATTCTAGCAGGCCCGAGCGCTCAAGGCTAAACCGAAGGGCGGATTAACGTCAGGTCGAACAGTTTACCGTCCAGATAATCGTCGATGCACTGCAGGGTAAGCTCGCTGCGCCAGCGTTCACGCTGGGCTATCAGCTCGTCGCGGGTCAGCCACAGCGGACCGATAATGCCCGTGTCCAGTTGGTATTCGGGGTGGTGCTTGATGGCCTTGCCGGCAAAGCAGATACGCTGGTAGGTCACGCCATTGCTGGGGGCGGTATACAGGTAAATGCCGATCACGCCGGTCAGTTCGACGTCGTAACCGGTTTCTTCGAGGGTTTCGCGGATGGCGGCCTCGATCAGGCTTTCGTTCGGGTCCAGATGCCCGGCCGGTTGGTTGAGCACGGCGAGGTCGCGCTTGAGCTCTTCAACCATCAGGAAGCGGCCATTGTCTTCGACGACAGTGGCGACGGTGATGTGGGGTTTCCATTCCATATTGTTCACTCCTTGGGGGTGAGATGTTGTAGTCGCTGCCGAAGGCTGCGTTCGGTTGCGAAGAAATCGTTATGCCGTGTAAAGAGTTTGACCGAGAGATCGCATGCGTTGATTTTACGCCGGCTTCGCCGTCGATCGCAGCCTTCGGCAGCGACTACAGGGTTGCGAGCACCGTAAAAACACAAACCCCGGCGTCGTGGGCCGGGGTCTGTGGTGTTGCCTGTTGCTCTTACACCAGTGAGGCGATGATCGCGTTCAGCGTGGCGCTAGGGCGCATTACTTTGCTGACCTTGTCGGCATCGGCGTGGTAGTAGCCACCGATATCGACAGGCTTGCCCTGCACGGCGTTGAGTTCGGCAACGATTTTTGCCTCGTTCTCGGCCATGGCTTTTGCTACTGGAGCAAACTGGGCTTGCAACTCTTTGTCTTCAGTCTGGGCAGCCAGGGCCTGAGCCCAGTACAGCGCCAGGTAGAAGTGGCTACCGCGGTTGTCGATGTTGCCGACTTTGCGCGATGGCGATTTGTTGTTGTCGAGGAACTGGCCGGTAGCCTGGTCCAGGGTCTTGGCCAACACCAACGCTTTCGGGTTGTTGTAGGTCGTGCCCAGGTGCTCCAAGGAGGCAGCCAGTGCCAGGAATTCACCCAGCGAGTCCCAGCGCAGGAAGTTTTCTTCCAGCAGCTGTTGAACGTGCTTGGGGGCCGAACCGCCTGCGCCGGTTTCGAACAGACCGCCGCCATTCATCAGCGGAACGATCGACAGCATCTTGGCGCTGGTGCCCAGTTCCATGATCGGGAACAGGTCGGTCAGGTAGTCACGCAGAACGTTGCCGGTTACCGAGATGGTGTCCAGACCCTTGCGGGTGCGCTCCAGGGTGAACTTCATGGCGTCTACCGGGGCCATGATGCGGATGTCCAGGCCGCTGGTGTCGTGATCCTTCAGGTAGGTTTCTACCTTTTTGATCATTTCAGCGTCGTGGCTACGCTTTGGATCAAGCCAGAACACGGCCGGGGTGTTGCTGGCGCGGGCGCGGTTGACGGCCAGTTTGACCCAGTCGCGGATCGGCGCGTCTTTGGCCTGGCACATGCGCCAGATATCGCCTTCTTCGACGTTCTGTTCCATCAGCACGTTGCCGTTGCTGTCAGTTACCCGTACAACGCCCGGGGTCTTGATCTGGAAGGTCTTGTCGTGGGAACCGTATTCTTCGGCTTTTTGCGCCATCAGGCCAACGTTTGGCACGCTGCCCATGGTGGTCGGATCGAAGGCGCCGTGTTGCTTGCAGTCTTCGATGGTCGCCTGGTAGATGGTGGCGTAGCAGCGATCCGGGATCACGGCCTTGGTGTCTTGCAACTGGCCTTCGGTGTTCCACATTTTGCCGGAATCACGAATCATGGCCGGCATCGAGGCGTCGACGATAACGTCGCTCGGCACGTGCAGGTTGGTGATGCCTTTGTCGGAGTTGACCATGGCCAGCGCAGGGCGGTTGGCGTACACGGCTTCGATGTCGGCTTCGATTTCAGCTTGCTTCTCGGCTGGCAGCGCCTTGATGCGGGCGTACAGGTCGCCGATACCGTTGTTCAGGTTGAAACCGATTTCTTTCAGGACGTCGGCGTGTTTTTCCAGCGCATCCTTGTAGAACTCAGCCACGATCTGACCAAACATGATCGGGTCGGAGACCTTCATCATGGTGGCTTTCAAGTGAACCGAGAACAGTACGCCCTGTTTCTTGGCGTCTTCGATTTCGGCCGCTACGAACTGGCGCAGGGCTTTTTTGCTCATGACGGAGCAGTCGATGATCTCACCGGCCTGGACGGCGGTTTTTTCTTTCAGGACGGTGGTGGTGCCGTCTTGAGCGATCAGTTCGATTTTAACGCTGCCCGGTGCTTCGATCAGGGCGGCTTTTTCGCTGGCGTAGAAGTCGCCTTCGCTCATGTGAGCGACGTGGGACTTGGAGTCTTTCGCCCAGGCGCCCATTTTGTGCGGGTGCTTGCGAGCGTAGTTCTTGACCGACAGCGGTGCGCGGCGGTCAGAGTTGCCTTCGCGCAGAACCGGGTTTACGGCGCTGCCCATGACTTTGCTGTAACGCGCTTTGACTTCTTTGTCAGCGTCAGTGGTCACGGTTTCCGGGTAATCCGGGATATCAAAGCCCTGCGCTTGCAGTTCCTTGATCGCGGCCTGCAATTGCGGGACCGAGGCGCTGATGTTAGGCAGCTTGATGATGTTGGCTTCAGGAGTAACGGCCAGGGCGCCCAGTTCGGCGAGGTGGTCTGCTACAGCCTTGTCACCCAATTGCTCGGGGAAGCTTGAGAGGATGCGGCCTGCCAGAGAGATGTCGCGCGTTTCAACGGCGATATCGGCGCTGGCGGTAAACGCCTCGATGATAGGCAGCAGTGAATAGGTGGCGAGCGCCGGAGCTTCGTCGGTGAAGGTGTAGATGATCTTCGAACGGTTGGGCATTTCGGATTAACTCTCTTCTTTGCTGAGCGTGCTCAGATACTCGAGATGCGCAGGGTAGGCGCTTTCGTTCACAGTGAACAATGAGCCGAAAGTCGAGGTTCTTCGCGGTGATTGAATGCATCAGTAGAGCGTCAAGCGGTCGAGCCGGGGTAACGGCTCAGCCTTTCTAGGCCTGAAAGACTCATTCCAGTAGGTGTTTCACTGTGACTCCGTGGTCACCGGCGCAGTATACATAGGTCACTAAGGTTGCTGCGAGGGGGGCGGCCTATCACGAATCATCAATTGGTCTAAGTCCCTGCGTCAAAATGCCCTTATTGTTGGTGCTTTAGCCCGTGTTTGCGGGTTTTTTCGGCAATCTTCACCTTTCTCCCAGATGGAGCAGGCATAAAAAAACCGGCCGGTTCAATGATTGAATCGGCCGGTTTTCTTTTGCAGTGGGTCAGACCGAGAGGCTCGTCACCTCTTGCACAGTCGCCTGTGCGCTGGCTGGAACTTGAACGTTGGTGATAGCAACAGCATGCAGGCCCTTGGGGCCCTGGGTTATTTCGAAACTCACAGGCTGGCCAGCCTTGAGGGTCTTGTAACCATCCATCTGGATTGCTGAAAAATGTGCAAAAAAGTCGATTGGGTTTCCGTGTTCATCGATGCCTTCCTTGGCCTGCGTATTAATAAAGCCAAAGCCTTTCGCGTTGTTGAACCACTTGACCTTGCCTTGCATACTCATATCCCTCTGCTGCAAACAACTCCATCACTGGAGTATCATCCAGTTCACTCGCACAGAAACCAGTAATTATGGTTGACTGTGCGGACCATTTTTCCCACTGTGGGCACTAATGGTTGTAACACCGTTTTACCGATAGTCAAGGTCACGCGGCGGCGCGGTTGAAATTTGAGACGTGTGCCTCCATCACTGTATCTGTACAACCTACGACGAACCTTTTTTTCCATGCATGCAATCAGCCAGACTCGACTAACATTCAATCAGGATCATCCGGATTTTGATGACGAAGATTCCGCTGGCTTGGCTGTGCAAGAGGCTAAGCCTGCGCTTCAGGCGCCGCCGATGTACAAGGTGGTTTTGTTTAATGATGACTACACTCCCATGGATTTTGTTGTCGAAATCCTTGAGGCGTTTTTTAACTTGAATCGCGAATTGGCGACCAAGGTCATGCTGGCCGTCCATACAGAAGGACGGGCTGTGTGCGGCATCTATACCCGCGACATTGCCGAGACCAAGGCGGCGCAGGTAAACCAGTACGCACGCGAAAGCCAGCATCCGCTACTCTGTGAAATCGAGAAGGACGGTTAACGCCGACCACTTGGGTATGAGGTGAAGCCATGTTAAATCGCGAGCTCGAAGTCACCCTCAATCTTGCCTTCAAGGAAGCCCGCTCCAAACGTCATGAGTTCATGACGGTTGAGCATCTCCTTTTAGCGCTTTTGGATAATGAGGCGGCCGCAACCGTTCTACGCGCCTGTGGCGCAAACCTCGACAAACTCAAGCATGACCTGCAAGAGTTTATTGACTCCACGACACCCCTTATCCCTGTCCACGACGAAGACCGCGAAACGCAGCCAACCCTTGGTTTTCAGCGTGTCTTGCAGCGTGCCGTATTCCACGTGCAGAGTTCCGGCAAGCGTGAAGTAACGGGCGCCAATGTACTGGTTGCCATCTTCAGCGAGCAGGAAAGCCAGGCTGTGTTTCTGCTCAAGCAGCAGAGCGTGGCGCGCATTGATGTGGTCAACTTTATTGCCCACGGCATTTCCAAGGTGCCGGGGCATGGCGACCACACTGACAGCGATCATGAGATGCAGGATGAAGAGGGTGGCGAGTCGTCGTCTTCAAGCAATCCTCTGGATGCCTACGCCAGCAATCTGAACGAGCTGGCCCGCCAGGGTCGCATCGATCCGCTGGTTGGGCGCGAAATGGAAGTTGAGCGCGTTGCTCAGATCCTGGCCCGTCGTCGCAAAAACAACCCGTTGCTGGTCGGTGAGGCAGGTGTGGGTAAAACCGCGATTGCCGAAGGTCTGGCCAAGCGCATCGTCGACAATCAAGTGCCTGACCTGCTGGCTAACAGCATCGTCTACTCCCTTGATCTGGGCGCGTTGCTGGCGGGTACCAAATACCGCGGTGATTTCGAGAAGCGCTTCAAGGCGTTGCTCGGCGAGCTGAAAAAGCGTCCACAAGCGATTCTGTTTATCGACGAAATTCACACCATTATCGGTGCTGGCGCGGCTTCTGGCGGGGTGATGGATGCCTCCAACCTGCTCAAGCCCTTGTTGTCTTCGGGCGACATTCGTTGCATCGGCTCCACTACGTTCCAGGAATTTCGCGGAATTTTCGAGAAAGACCGTGCCTTGGCGCGACGTTTCCAGAAAGTCGATGTGTCCGAACCTTCGGTTGAAGACACCATTGGCATTCTGCGCGGGCTTAAAGGTCGTTTCGAGCAGCATCACGGTATCGAATACAGCGATGAGGCCCTGCGTGCAGCGGCTGAGCTGGCTTCGCGCTATATCAATGACCGTCATATGCCGGACAAGGCCATCGATGTGATCGACGAGGCTGGCGCCTACCAGCGCCTGCAGCCGGTCGAGAGCCGGGTCAAGCGCATTGAAGTGGCGCAGGTGGAAGATATCGTGGCGAAAATCGCCCGTATTCCGCCAAAACATGTCTCTGTCTCTGACAAGGAACTGTTGCGCAACCTAGAGCGCGACCTGCGTCTGACCGTATTCGGCCAGGATGCGGCAATCGATTCGTTGTCCACGGCGATCAAGTTGTCCCGTGCCGGGCTCAAGTCGCCAGACAAGCCTGTGGGTTCGTTCCTGTTCGCAGGGCCGACCGGTGTCGGTAAAACCGAGGCCGCGCGCCAGTTGGCCAAGGCGTTGGGGATCGAGCTGATCCGTTTCGACATGTCCGAGTACATGGAGCGTCACACCGTATCGCGTCTGATTGGTGCGCCTCCGGGCTATGTCGGTTTCGATCAGGGCGGTTTACTGACTGAAGCCATCACCAAGCAGCCTCACTGCGTGTTGCTGCTCGACGAAATCGAGAAGGCCCACCCTGAAGTCTTTAACCTGCTGTTGCAGGTCATGGATCACGGCACGCTGACCGATAACAACGGGCGCAAGGCTGACTTTCGCAATGTGATCGTCATCATGACCACCAACGCGGGGGCTGAAACGGCTTCTCGGGCTTCGATCGGGTTTACTCATCAGGATCATGCTTCCGATGCGATGGAAGCGATCAAGAAGAGCTTCACCCCCGAGTTCCGTAACCGCCTGGACACCATCATCCAGTTTGGTCGCCTCAGCCACGAGGTTATCAAGCACGTGGTGGACAAGTTCCTTACCGAACTGCAAGCCCAGCTGGAAGACAAGCATGTGCAGCTTGAAGTGTCGGATGCGGCTCGCGGCTGGTTGGCGGCGGGTGGCTATGATGCTCTGATGGGTGCACGCCCAATGGCGCGTTTGATCCAGGACAAGATCAAGCGTCCGTTGGCCGAGGAGATTCTCTTTGGGGAGCTGGCCGACCATGGCGGTGTAGTACACATCGACCTGGAGAATGGCGAGTTGACCTTCGAGTATGAAACCTCAGTTGAAATGGCTTGATGTGACATCGCAGTAAAAAAAGGCGCCTTCGGGCGCCTTTTTGCTGTCTGCAATCAGGTGGTCGGGCTCAGCGCGGTGTTGCGCTCCAGTACCGGGTAGCCCAGGGCGGCAATATGGTGATGAACGCGACGGTAGTCGCGCAGCACGCGCTGGAAGATGTCTCCGGATTCTGCCCATGCCGTCTTGTCATTCTGCAGCTTGCGAAAGTGTTCGCGGCTGGCTCTTGCTTCCAGCTTGCGCATGGTCTCCTTGTGGCTGATCAGTGCATCTGCAGCGGCTACGTCTTCGCGCAAAAAAGCGGTAATGGCCAGGTTCAGGCTGTCCAGCAGGGCCAGGTGCATGGCCTGGATGTGAATCAGCTCGAACGAAGAGAAGCGTTCACCCCGGCGAGTCCTGCGAATAGCCAACTGCGCCAGGTTGTTGAGGATGTCACCGGCATGTTCCAGATTGATCACGAACATCAGGACTTCCTGGGCGCGGTCGGCATCGGCATCGCTCAGGCCATCCTGGCCGATGTCGGCAAGATAAGCGCGGATCGCCGCACTTAGCAGATCGATGGAGTGATCCAGCTGGCGCACGTTGTCCATCGTGCGCTGATCGATTTTTTCGAACAGCTGCAAGACCTGGTTAAGCATCAGGGATGTCATGTCCGCCAGACGCAAGGCTTCACGCACACTGTTGGACAGTCCGATATTGGCCACTTCCAGCCCGGCTTCGTCCAGATACTGCGGCATGCCCGGGTCTGCTGGCGGTTCTTGTTGTGGAAACAGGCGGGTAAGCAGGCGAGCGCAAGGTTCGGTCAGGCCGATAAACACCACTGCCAGCACCAGGCTGAACGCGGTATGCAGGTAAACAACCCAGTGCGCGAGATCGATATCGGTGCCAGCCAGCCAGGTGGCTATCAGCGGCAGGCATGGCAGCAGGGCCAGGGTGCCCAGCAGGCGGATCAGCAGGTTGCCCACCGGCAGGCGTCGCGCGACTGGCGAACTGGCGCTCATCACTGACGGCAAGGCGCCGCCGATATTGGCGCCGAGCATCAGGGCGATGGCGGTGACCGGAGTCATCATGCCTGCGCCCGCCAGCGAAGCGATAAGCAGCACGACCGCGACACTGGAGTGGCAGATCCAGGTCAGCAGCACGGCGGCGAGCACTGCAATGATCACATCACCTTCCAGGCTTTGCATCACGGCGCGAAACACCGAGGTTTCTTCCATGTGGCCCAGACTGGCGCTGAGCAAGCCCAGGGCCAGCAGCATCAGGCCCAGACCAATCAATGCGCAGCCAACGCTTTCATGGCGCGAATCATCGCGCAGGCGAAAGATGATAAAGCCCACCAGCAAAATGACAGGCATCGCCAGCGAGGTATCGAAGCTCAGCAGCTGCACCACCAGGGTTGAGCCGATGTTGGCCCCCAGCATCACTGCCAGGGCTGGCGCCAGGCTCAAGGTGCCTGCGGCGGTAAACGAGGTTGCCATCAGGCTGACTGCCGTACTGCTTTGCAGTACGCCGGTGATACCCATTCCGGAAATCAGCGCCATCCAGCGGTTATTCAGGTTGCGCCCCATCCAGTTGCGCAGTTGGGTGCCAAAACCGCGCAGCAGGGCTGTAGAAATCATGTGGGTGCCCCATAGCAAAAGTGCGATGGCGCCCGCGAGGTTGAGCAACAGAGTGGTTCCCGACATGAGGAATCTCCACAGTACAAATAGTCATGTTTTACGAGGTCGTAATACGAAGGCACGGGCTGGCGCAGTGTTGCGCCAGCCCATGGCGGTTCAAGTCAGTACCACTGCTTGAAACGACGGATGTAGATGGTTTTCATCAGTTGCGCGACGCAGCAATAGCTGAACAGGGTGGCAACCAGCCAAGGGAAGTAGGAGAGCGGCAGCGGCTCCAGGCCAACCATGGTGCCCAGCGGCGAGAACGGCACGTAGATCCCGAGCACTATCACAATGATGGTCATCATGGTGACAGGCCATGCGGCAGTGCTCTGGAAGAACGGGATCTTGCGGGTACGCAGCATGTGGACCACCAGGGTTTGCGACAGCAACCCCTCGATAAACCAGCCGGACTGGAACAGGGTCTGCATTTCCACGCTGTTGGCCGAGAACACGTACCACATCAGGGCGAACGTGGTGATGTCGAAGATCGACGAAGTTGGCCCGATCCAGATCATGAAGCGCCCGATGTTCCTGGCGTCCCACTTGCGTGGTTTTTGCAGGTACTCCTTGTCCATCTTGTCCCACGGCAAGGCCAGTTGGGAGATGTCGTACATCAGGTTTTGCAGCAGCAGGTGGATCGACAGCATCGGCAGAAAAGGGATGAAGGCGCTGGCCACCAGAACCGAGAACACGTTGCCGAAGTTGGAGCTGGCAGTCATGTTCAGGTACTTCATGATATTGCCGAAGGTCTCACGTCCTTTGAGCACGCCTTCTTCGAGTACCATCAGGCTCTTTTCCAGGAGGATGATGTCAGCCGACTCTTTGGCGATGTCCGTGCCGCTGTCCACCGAGATGCCAACATCGGCGTCGCGCAGGGCTGGGGCGTCATTGATGCCGTCGCCAAGGAAGCCCACGGTGTGGCCGTTGGCTTGCAGGGCTTTGAGCACTCGGGACTTTTGCAGTGGGGTGAGCTTGGCGAACACCGTTCGCTGTTCGACCTCCAGTTGGAGTGCGGCGTCGTCCATCGTCTCTATCTGCGGGCCCAGCAGCGGTGTGCCGGGTTCCAGGCCCACCTGACGGCAGATCTTGCTGGTGACAACCGCGTTGTCGCCGGTCAGTACCTTGACCGCTACACCGATATCTTGCAGGGCGGCAATTGCCGGGCCCGCCGTCTCTTTTGGTGGATCGAGAAAGGTCAGCAAGCCGCGGATCACCAGATCCCGTTCGTCAGCAGTGTTGTATTGCTTTTGCGCCTGGGCCTCGGGGATTTCGCGGGTGGCTATCAGCAGTACGCGGAAGCCATCCTCATTGTACTCGGTGGCCAGTGCCAGCAATTGCTCGCGGCGTGTGGCATCCAGTGCAACGCGGGTGTCGCCTTCCATGACATGGGTGGCGATGCCGAGCATTTCTTCGACGGCGCCCTTGCACACCAGCAGGTGGTCGCCTCGGGTGTCCTTGACGATGATCGACAGGCGCCGACGCACGAAGTCAAAAGGCAGCTCATCGACTTTGCTGTAGTTGAGCGGCGCATTGAACTTGGGATCCTGCCGTGAAAACTGCACCACGGCCTGATCCATCAGGTTGCGAATGCCGCTTTGGTGATGGCTGTTGAGCCAGGCCAGAGCCAGTACCGACTCATCGCGTTGGCCGCTTGGATCAACGTGATGCTCAAGGATGATGTGGTCCTGGGTCAGGGTGCCGGTCTTGTCGGTGCACAGCACGTCCATCGAGCCCAGGTTCTGGATTGCATTCAGGCGCTTGACCACCACTTTGCGCTTGGCCATGGCGGTCGCACCCTTGGCCAGGTTGGCGCTGACAATCATTGGCAGCATTTCCGGAGTCAGGCCAACCGCCACTGCCAGGGCAAACAGGAAGGCATCGCCCCAATCGCCCTTTGAGAACCCATTGAGAAAAAACACGATGGGCACCATGACCAGCATGAAGCGGATCAGCAGCCAGCTGACGCTGTTGACCCCGCGGTCGAACGCGGTTTGGGTGCGAGAGCCGACGATTGCTTTGGCCAGCGAGCCGAAGTAGGTGCGCGGACCGGTGGCCACCACTACGGCCCGGGCGGTGCCGCTGACCACGTTGGTGCCCATGAAGCAAATGTTGGGCAAGTCCAGCAGATTGCTCTGGTCGGCCGCGGTGCTGGAGGCGGACTTTTGTGTCACATCCCCCAGGGTGTCGTATTTCTCCACGGGCAAGGCTTCGCCGGTGAGCACGGCCTGGCTGATAAACAGGTCACGGGACTCGATCAGGCGGATGTCCGCCGGGATCATGTCGCCCGCTGACAGTTGCACGATATCCCCGGCGACCAATTCGCGCATCGGCACCTCATGGACAGAGGTTTTGCCGCAGGCTGTGTCCCGCCGAACGACGGTGGCGGTGGTGCGGACCATGGCCTTGAGGGCTTCGGCGCTCTTGGCAGAGCGGTGTTCCTGCCAGAAACGCAGCAGGCTGCTGAGGCCGACCATCAAGCCAATGATGATGACTTTGGTCAGGTCGCCTTCTTCGCCATCGCGCTCCGGCAGCCAGTAGTCGGTGACAAAGCTGATAACGCCCAGGGTCAGCAGTACATAGATGAAGGGGTTGTGCAGGGCCAGCAGAAATTGCACCAGGGCGTGAGGTGGCTTGTCGTGAGCCACCTCGTTGTAGCCATCGCTTTGCAGGCGTTCGGCGGCGTCCTGCTCGGTCAAGCCTGCGGTGGTGGCGCGTACATTGGCCAGGGTGGCCGAGAGACCGTTCTGGGCTTCCCGAGCGGCACGCATGGACAGTTTGTTATTGTCGCTGGCGTTGTTCTTGTCCCGAACTTCAGTGTTTTTTACAGCGCTCATGATGAGTACTCCTGTCGCCAACTCTTGACCGGGCATATGTTGATTTACCTTTTAAGAGGCGAGCCAATATATGCCGAGTCGCAAACTTCGCAATCGGTTTGGTTGAAGTGTTAAGTGCGCTTTATATTCCCGCTGCGGCGAGGTAATTAATATTCGCGCAGCGGGTAACTACTGGCTTCTTCCATAAGGAACTCCAGTTCATTAATACGTGTTTTAATGGGGTGGAACTTAGCGCAAAAAGCGACTCTGCGGGTCCTGAGAGTCGGCCATGCTCCAGCGCTGTTCCAGTTGGCCGGTGGCCGGACTGACGCGCCATTGCACTTGGCGGTGCGCAGGTTTTACGCCGGTTACGGGGATGGAGAAGGGGGATTTTGCCGAGCGAGCATAGGTGGGCTCGCGGGACAGTTTCACGCGCATGCTGGAGGCAAAGGCGCGAACGCCGGGTAGAACATGGGTTTTAAAGGTCATAACACACCTCGTGACCGGACTGCTGCCGGTGAGGTCGTTACGTTGGAGCGTCAGGCTCTAGCGCAGTTGACCCCGCCGTGCAGGCGAGTCCCGTCAATGTCTGGGTTGGGCGTCCGGATCTCCGTATTAACGGTGACCGGACAGCGACTAGATACTGTGTCCATTGGCTTCTTTTGTGAAGTTTATAGGCGGCCTGAATGACCGACCTGTGCAATCTACTCAGTGGGTGGTGGTGCGTCAACTTTAAAACCCGATAAGTGTGGCTGGTACAGCAACGGTTCAGGAAGTTTGAAAGTTATTGGAGTGGTTCGCCGGGCAGGTCATTAATATGACAGGGAAGTTACAGGTATAGAAGTTTGAAGTGCGCAGCATTTATTGTTGGTGCGGGATATTCGCCTGGCCACACACACCTTGTGGGAGCGGGTGCGGTTAAGCTGGAATATCGCGCCGCTTGCATCGCGGGCAAGCCCGCTCCCACAGGTCTTGGGTACAGACTCAAATCGCAGACAAACAAAAACGCCCGGCAGAGCCGGGCGTTTTGTATTGACTTGATTAGCGAGCGCGGTAAGTGATGCGCCCTTTGCTCAAGTCATAGGGCGTCAGCTCGACGCGCACTTTGTCACCGGTAAGAATACGAATGTAGTTCTTGCGCATCTTGCCGGAAATATGCGCGGTTACGACGTGCCCATTTTCCAACTCCACACGAAACATGGTGTTGGGCAGGGTGTCGACGACAGTGCCTTCCATTTCGAAGCTGTCTTCTTTCGACATGCAGTAAAGCCCTCGGTGTCCAATGAATGGCCCGGTGCAACTGCGCCAGGCAAAAGCGGCGTGCATTGTGCCCGAAAAATGGGGTTTAAGCCAAGGGTTCAATCAAGAGAGCTCCATCTCTGATTAATCAGCAGCTCAATGGGCCTGTATTCGGTCTTGTAATTCATCTTTTTGCAGTTCTTGATCCAGTACCCAAGGTACAGCGCATCCAGCCCCAGGCGCTGCGCTTCTGCAATTTGCCAGAGAATGCCGTAACGCCCCAGGCTGCGCCGCTCTTCGTCAGGGTCGTAGAAGGTGTACACGGCAGACAGGCCGTTGGGGAGCACGTCTGTGACGGCAACAGCCAGCAAGCGCCCGTCCAGGCGGAACTCGTAGAACTTCGAGAACGGGAGGTCGCGTACCAGGAAGGTTGAAAATTGATCGCGGCTGGGTGGGTACATGTCGCCGTCGGCATGCCGTTGCTCGATATAGCGCTGGTAAAGGTCAAAGTTCTCTTCGCTGAAACCAGGCTTTACCGGCCGAACCTGTAAATCGGCGTTGCGCTTGAAAATGCGTTTTTGCTGACGATTGGGCTTGAACCGGGCGACAGGAATACGCGCAGGGGTGCAGGCATCGCACTTCAGGCAATGGGGGCGATACAGATGGTCGCCACTGCGCCGAAAACCCATTTCGGACAAATCGGCATAAACCTGCACATCCATCGGCTGACTGGGGTCGAGGAACAGCGTGGTGGCCTGTTCGTCAGGCAAGTAGCTGCAAGCGTGAGGTTGAGTGGCATAAAACTTCAGACGCGCCAGCTCGGTCATGATGGGCCCTCGGGAAATCTTTAAATTAAGTGTAAGCCAGTGTGTAAAAGTCGCCTATAAAACCCACTGTGCAGTTGTGGGTTGATCCAGGTGCTGGTGCAAATAATCGGCGAATTGCTGACGCGGGATCGAACGTGCGCCCAGGCTCTGCAGGTGATCAGTCGGCATCTGGCAGTCAATCAGCACAAAGCCCCAGGCCTTGAGGTGTTTGACCAGTGTTGCAAAACCGAACTTTGACGCGTTGTCGGCACGGCTGAACATGGATTCGCCAAAAAACAACTGGCCCATTGCCAGGCCGTACAGCCCGCCCACCAGTTCGCCGTCATCCCAGACCTCAACCGAATGCGCATGGCCGCGAGCGTGAAGTTCGATGTAGGCGTTTTGCATGTTGTCGGTAATCCACGTGCCGTCCGCATAGTCGCGCGGTGCTGCACAGGCTTGAATCACGGCGGCAAAGTCACGGTCAAAGCTGACTTGGTAGCGCTGCTGGCGCAACAGCTTGCCCAGGCTGCGGGACACGTGCAGCTCTTCAGGGAACAGCACTGTGCGCGGGTCAGGTGACCACCAGAGGATCGGCTGGCCTTCGCTGAACCACGGAAAGCAGCCGTGACGGTAGGCCTGGATCAGTCGGTCTGCCGACAGGTCGCCACCTGCGGCCAGAAGGCCATTGGGTTCGCGCATGGCTTTTGCCAATGGCGGAAATGTCAGGGTGTCGCGTTTTAACCAGGTCAGCATGGCAATCAGTCTTACAGAAGAAGGGAAGGGCGGCTGCAACTCTGTCGCGCAAGTGCGGTCTCAGTCGATCTGCCAATGAAATGCGAGCTCTGTTTTGACGGTGGTATAAGTCTTTGTCACAAAAGGTAATACATGCTCAAATTGGCGCTTCCTGGCCAGTTTCGGGACGAATCGGACCGCACCTTGAGCCAGCATGGCATCAACGGCTCAAACCCGTACAATGGCTGGCCTGTTTGAGCTGATCTAAGCTACACCCACCTTGCAGCAGGTTGCTGCTGGCAAAATAATACAAGGCTGGTTTCATTTCACGTTTGAGCGTGTCGCCTGTTCGATACGAACAGTATTTTGCAGTCACATTAGTCAATTAATAGTTGGGCGCGCCACAGGCGCAGGAAAAGACCCGTTTTGAAGAAATCCACAGCAGCACCCAAAGCAGTTCCTCTCTGGCGTCAGCAATTGCACTACCGACTCAAGGAAGGTGCATTGATCGCTATCGGCGCCCTGTGCCTGTTCCTGATCATGGCCCTGTTGACCTACGGCAAGGACGATCCCGGCTGGAGCCATAACAGCCGTGTCGTGGATGTACAGAACTTTGGTGGGCCAGCCGGCTCCTACAGTGCAGACATCCTGTTTATGGTGCTTGGCTATTTTGCCTACATCTTTCCGTTGCTGCTGGCGGTCAAGGCGTACCAGATCTTCCGCGAGCGGCATCAGCCCTGGCAGTGGAGCGGGTGGCTGTTCTCGTGGCGCCTGGTTGGTCTGGTGTTCCTGGTGATCTCGGGCGCAGCCCTTGCCCATATTCATTTTCACTCTGCCGTGGCCCTGCCTGCAGGCGCGGGCGGTGCGCTGGGCGAAAGCCTGGGTGATCTGGCCAAGAATGCGCTGAATATCCAGGGCAGTACCCTGCTGCTGATTGCGTTGTTCCTGTTTGGCCTGACGGTCTTTACGGACCTTTCATGGTTCAAGGTCATGGATGTGACGGGCAAGATCACCCTTGACCTGTTTGAACTCATCCAGGGTGCGGCCAATCGCTGGTGGTCCGAGCGCAACGAGCGTAAACAGCTTGTTGCCCAACTGCGCGAAGTCGACAGCCGGGTCAATGAAGTGGTTGCCCCAAGCGTTTCCGACAAGCGGGAGCAGGCCAAGGCCAAAGAGCGTCTGATTGAACGTGAGCAGGCGCTGACCAAGCACATGTCCGAGCGTGAAAAGCACGTACCGGCAGTTATCGCGCCGGCACCGCCCAAGGCACCTGAACCGAGCAAGCGTGTACAGAAAGAGAAGCAGGCGCCGCTGTTTGTGGACAGCGCGGTTGAAGGCACGTTGCCGCCGATCTCGATTCTTGACCCTGCTGAAAAGAAGCAGCTCAATTATTCCCCTGAATCCCTAGCGGCCGTTGGCCATTTGCTTGAAATCAAGCTCAAGGAATTCGGGGTTGAGGTCACGGTGGACTCCATTCACCCCGGCCCGGTCATTACCCGCTACGAAATCCAGCCTGCTGCCGGGGTAAAGGTCAGCCGTATTTCAAACCTGGCCAAAGACCTGGCGCGTTCCCTGGCTGTGACCAGCGTGCGGGTGGTTGAGGTTATTCCGGGCAAGACCACGGTCGGTATCGAGATTCCCAACGAGGATCGTCAGATCGTGCGCTTCTCCGAAGTGCTGTCGACCCCTGAATACGACAATGCCAAGTCTCCAGTGGCCCTGGCCCTGGGCCATGATATCGGCGGGCGTCCGGTGATCACCGATCTGGCGAAAATGCCGCACTTGCTGGTGGCCGGTACAACCGGTTCCGGTAAGTCTGTAGGCGTTAACGCCATGATCCTGTCGATTCTGTTCAAGTCTGGCCCTGAAGACGCCAAATTGATCATGATCGACCCGAAGATGCTTGAATTGTCGATCTACGAAGGCATCCCGCATCTGCTGTGCCCGGTAGTGACGGACATGAAGGATGCCGCCAACGCCCTGCGCTGGAGCGTTGCCGAGATGGAACGCCGCTACAAGCTGATGGCCAAGATGGGCGTGCGTAACCTCGCCGGCTTCAACCAGAAGGTCAAGGACGCCCAGGACGCTGGCGAGCCCCTGGTTGACCCGTTGTACAAGCGTGAAAGCATTCACGACGAAGCCCCGCTGTTGGTGAAGTTGCCAACCATCGTGGTGGTGGTCGACGAATTTGCCGACATGATGATGATCGTCGGCAAGAAGGTTGAAGAGCTGATCGCCCGTATTGCCCAGAAAGCACGGGCGGCGGGTATCCACTTGATCCTCGCTACCCAGCGCCCGTCGGTGGACGTGATCACCGGCCTGATCAAGGCCAATATCCCGACCCGTATGGCGTTCCAGGTATCGAGCAAGATCGACTCGCGCACCATCATCGACCAGGGTGGCGCCGAGCAACTGCTGGGTCACGGTGACATGCTGTATATGCCGCCCGGCACCAGCCTGCCGATTCGGGTGCACGGCGCGTTTGTTTCCGACGACGAAGTACACCGTGTGGTCGAAGCCTGGAAGCTGCGAGGCTCCCCGGACTACAACGAAGACATCCTTGCCGGCGTCGAAGAGCCTGGCAGCGGTTTTGATGGTGGCAGCGAAGGCAGCGATGACGCTGAAACCGATGCGCTCTATGACGAGGCCGTACAGTTTGTACTCGAAAGCCGTCGTGCCTCTATTTCTGCGGTACAACGCAAGTTGAAGATCGGTTACAACCGCGCTGCGCGAATGATTGAGTCCATGGAAATGGCCGGGGTCGTGACCTCGATGAACACTAATGGCTCGCGCGAAGTACTGGCACCAGCCCCGATGCGCGATTGATCTGCCCCACGGCATCTAACTAATCAATGAGGATCTCCATGCGTTTTGTCAGCATGCTGTTGCTACCGGTACTGGCTTTTTCTTCGCTGTCGGCCCATGCCGACGCCGAGAGTGTGAAACGTCTTGGCCAACTGTTGGGCTCCGACACCATCACCGCCCGTTTTTCTCAGCTGACCCTTGACGGTAGCGGCACCCAGTTGCAGGAAACTGCCGGCGAAATGTCGGTAAAGCGTCCGGGTTTGTTCTACTGGCACACCGACGCACCGCAAGAACAATTGATGGTCTCCGATGGCCAGAAAGTCTCGCTCTGGGACCCGGATCTGGAGCAGGTCACGATCAAGAAGCTGGATCAGCGCCTGACCCAGACCCCTGCCTTGTTGCTGTCGGGTGATGTGTCGAAAATCAGCGACAGCTTTGACATTACCTCCAAACAGGCCGGTGATGTCATGGACTTCACCCTCAAGCCCAAGACCAAGGACACCCTGTTCGACTCCCTGCGCCTGTCCTTTCGCGGCGGCAAAATCAACGACATGCAGTTGATCGACAGCGTGGGTCAGCGCACCAACATCCTGTTCACCGGGGTCAAGGTCAACGAGCCGATTCCTGCATCCAAATTCAAGTTCGATATCCCGAAAGGGGCTGATGTCATCCAGGAATAAGCCCTGGAAGAGGTTTCAAGCGCTGCCCATGGATCTGTTTCGAAGTGCCCCGATTGCCCAGCCTCTGGCTGCCCGTTTACGTGCGGCCAATCTGGACGAGTACGTCGGTCAGGAACACCTGCTCGCTCGCGGCAAGCCCTTGCGTGAAGCGCTGGAGCAGGGCGCGCTGCATTCGATGATTTTCTGGGGGCCGCCGGGGGTGGGTAAAACCACCCTGGCGCGACTGCTGGCAGAAGTGTCGGATGCGCATTTTGAAACTGTTTCGGCGGTGCTGGCCGGGGTCAAGGAGATCCGCCAGGCCGTCGAAATCGCCAAGCAGCAGGCGGGCCAGTATGGCCGGCGCACCATCCTGTTTGTCGACGAAGTGCATCGCTTCAACAAGTCACAGCAAGATGCCTTCTTGCCCTACGTTGAAGACGGTACCCTGATCTTTATCGGTGCCACCACCGAAAACCCATCCTTTGAACTGAACAACGCATTGCTTTCGCGGGCGCGGGTCTATGTGCTCAAAAGCCTCGACGAAGCGGCCCTGCACAAGCTGGTGCAACGCGCGCTGACGGAAGACAAGGGCCTGGGCAAGCGTGACCTGACCCTCAGCGATGAAGGTTTCCAGATATTGCTGCGGGCGGCTGACGGTGATGGCCGGCGCTTGCTCAACCTGCTGGAAAACGCCTCGGACCTGGCTGAAGACCACAGCGAAATCGGCACCGATCTGTTGCATAACCTGCTGGGCGATACCCAGCGTCGTTTCGACAAGGGTGGCGAAGCTTTTTACGACCAGATTTCGGCGTTGCACAAGTCGGTGCGTGGTTCCAATCCGGATGGTGCCCTGTACTGGTTTGCGCGAATGATCGACGGCGGATGCGACCCGCTGTATATCGCCCGGCGCGTTGTGCGCATGGCCAGCGAAGACATTGGTAACGCCGATCCACGGGCCTTGAGCCTGTGCCTGTCGGCCTGGGACGTACAAGAACGTCTTGGCAGCCCGGAGGGTGAGTTGGCGGTGGCCCAGGCCATTACCTACCTGGCCTGCGCGCCCAAAAGCAACGCGGTGTATATGGGGTTCAAGGCCGCACTGCGCAGCGCCGCCGAGTATGGTTCGCTCGAAGTCCCGCTGCATTTGCGCAACGCGCCGACCAAACTGATGAAGCAGCTGGGGTATGGCGACGAATACCGTTATGCCCATGACGAACCGGATGCTTATGCCGCTGGCGAGGACTATTACCCCGATGAGCTGGAGCCGTTGAACCTGTATCAGCCTGTCCCTCGAGGCCTTGAGCTTAAAATCGGTGAAAAGCTTAAACACCTCGCCGCACTCGATCGAGCCAGCCCCAAACAGCGGAGAAAACCGTGATTCCATTGGTGGTTGCAGTCTCGGTGGGTGGCATTGCGGGCACCCTGTTGCGCTTTGCCACAGGAAACTGGATCAACGCCAATTGGCCGCGGCACTTTTATACCGCGACGTTGGCCGTTAATATCGTGGGCTGTCTGCTGATTGGCGTCCTGTACGGACTTTTTCTGATACGCCCGGAAGTACCGATTGAAGTCCGCGCCGGGCTGATGGTCGGTTTCCTGGGTGGCTTGACCACTTTTTCATCCTTTTCACTGGATACGGTGCGCCTGCTTGAAAGCGGGCAGGTGCCACTGGCACTGGGCTACGCGGCCCTCAGCGTATTCGGCGGGCTGCTCGCGACGTGGGCTGGCCTGTCCCTGACCAAACTTTGATAACGAGAAACCGACATGCTTGATTCCAAACTGTTACGTAGCAACCTGCAGGACGTAGCGGATCGCCTGGCATCCCGTGGCTTCAAGCTGGACGTGGCGCGCATCGACGCGCTGGAAGCCAAGCGCAAGGAAGTCCAGACCCTGACCGAGAAGCTGCAGGCCGAGCGCAATGCCATCTCCAAAAGCATTGGCCAGGCCAAGGCTCGCGGCGAAGACATCGCGCCACTGATGGCCAGTGTTGAAACCATGGGCAGCGATCTGGCCAATGGCAAGGTTGAGCTGGACGCCATCCAGGCCGAACTGGACGCCATCCTGCTGGGCCTGCCCAACCTGCCGGATGCTTCCGTGCCGGTAGGTGCTGACGAAGACGACAACGTCGAGATCCGTCGCTGGGGCACCCCGACTGCCTTCGATTTCGCGATCAAGGACCACGTGGCCCTGGGCGAGCAGCATGGCTGGCTGGACTTCGAAACCGCCGCCAAACTGTCCGGTGCCCGTTTTGCCCTGCTGCGCGGCCCGATTGCCCGCCTGCATCGCGCGCTGGCCCAGTTCATGATCAACCTGCACACCGGTGAGCATGGCTACGAAGAGGCGTACACGCCTTATCTGGTTCAGGCCCCTGCATTGCAAGGCACTGGCCAGTTGCCGAAGTTCGAAGAAGATCTGTTCAAGATCAGCCGTGAAGGCGAAGCTGATTTCTACCTCATCCCGACGGCTGAAGTGACGCTGACCAACATCGTTGCCGGCGAAATCGTTGAGCACAAAGCCCTGCCGATCAAGTTGGTGGCTCACACGCCGTGCTTCCGCAGTGAAGCCGGTGCGTCAGGCCGTGATACCCGCGGCATGATCCGTCAGCACCAGTTCGACAAGGTTGAAATGGTCCAGATCGTTGAGCCTTCCACCTCGATGGATGCACTGGAAGGTCTGGTAGGCAACGCAGAGAAAGTCCTGCAATTGCTTGAACTGCCATACCGCGCCCTGGCGTTGTGCACCGGCGACATGGGCTTCAGCGCTGTCAAAACCTACGATCTGGAAGTGTGGATCCCGAGCCAGGACAAGTACCGCGAAATTTCGTCGTGCTCCAACTGCGGTGATTTCCAGGCCCGTCGCATGCAAGCACGTTTCCGCAACCCGGAAACCAACAAGCCTGAACTGGTTCACACCCTCAACGGTTCCGGTCTGGCTGTAGGCCGTACGCTGGTAGCCGTACTGGAAAACTACCAGCAGGCAGACGGCTCGATCCGTGTACCTGAAGTACTCAAGCCTTACATGGGCGGCATTGAGGTCATCGGCTAAATGGAGTTTCTGCCGCTGTTTCATAACCTGCGTGGCAGCCGTGTACTGGTGGTCGGCGGTGGGGAGATTGCCTTGCGCAAATCCCGGCTGCTGGCCGATGCCGGTGCCGTGCTGCGGGTGGTTGCACCCGCCATAGAGCCCCAGTTGTGCGAGTTGATAAACAGCAGCGGTGGCGAACAGGTGCTGCGCGGCTATGTTGAGGCTGACCTTGAAGGGTGTGTCCTGATCATTGCTGCAACGGACGATGAGCCACTCAACGCCCAGGTCTCCGCTGACGCCCACCGTCGCTGCGTGCCCGTCAATGTGGTGGATGCTCCTGCCTTGTGCAGCGTGATCTTCCCCGCAATTGTCGACCGCTCGCCGCTGGTGATCGCCATTTCCAGTGGCGGTGATGCGCCGGTGCTGGCGCGCTTGATTCGCGCCAAGATCGAAACCTGGATTCCTTCGACCTACGGTCAGTTGGCGGGCCTTGCCGCTCGTTTTCGCACCCAGGTCAAAGGCTTGTTTCCGGATGTACAGCAGCGCCGTGGTTTTTGGGAAGACGTTTTCCAGGGCCCGATTGCCGACCGCCAACTGGCCGGGCAGGGCGCTGAGGCCGAGCGTTTGCTGCTGGCCAAAATCAATGGTCAGGCGACCGTAACCACCGGTGAGGTTTATCTGGTGGGTGCCGGGCCGGGTGATCCGGACCTGCTGACATTCCGCGCGCTGCGACTGATGCAACAGGCTGATGTGGTCCTTTACGACCGCCTGGTGGCCCCTGCAATTCTTGAGTTGTGCCGTCGCGATGCCGAACGCGTTTATGTCGGTAAGCGTCGCGCCGAGCATGCGGTGCCGCAAGACCAGATCAACCAGCAATTGGTGGACCTGGCCAAGCAAGGCAAGCGCGTGGTGCGGCTCAAGGGTGGCGATCCGTTTATCTTTGGTCGTGGCGGTGAAGAAATCGAAGAGCTGGCCGCTCACGGGATACCGTTCCAGGTCGTGCCGGGCATCACCGCTGCGAGCGGTTGTGCAGCCTATGCCGGTATTCCGCTGACCCATCGTGATTACGCGCAATCCGTGCGTTTCGTGACGGGCCACCTGAAGGACGGCACCAGCAATTTGCCCTGGAGTGATCTGGTTTCTCCGGCACAGACCCTGGTGTTCTACATGGGCCTGGTGGGTTTGCCGACCATCTGCCAAGAGCTGATCAAGCACGGTCGTTCGGCAGACACCCCGGCTGCGTTGATTCAGCAGGGCACTACGTCCAACCAGCGGGTATTTACGGGCACCCTGGCTGACTTGCCAACATTGGTGGCGGAGCATGAAGTTCATGCGCCGACGCTGGTGATCGTGGGCGAAGTGGTTTTGCTGCGTGAGAAACTGAAGTGGTTTGAAGGCGCTCAGTCGCAGGTCTAGGTGCATGGTGGGGCGGGCTTGCTCGGGATGGTTTCAGCGCGGTTTTTCAGTTAAACCGAGTTGATTGCATCGCAGGCAAGCCAGCTCCCATCATTGCTTCTGCTGTGCCTCAGTTCCGGTTGTCCCCCACCAGACTCTCCACCGACGGCACTCGCGTGTCGCTTTCCATCTGCGCGTCGTGTTCGATCTGATGACTGAAGCGATCCAGTGAGCCTTGTGCCGGCTGCGCATCGCTGGCAAAAACCGGCGGGCTCAGGATGTAAGCCCCCAGCAATCGGCTCAACGCCGCCAGGCTGTCGATATGGGTGCGTTCATACCCGTGGGTCGCATCGCAACCAAACGCCAGCAAGGCGCACCGAATATCATGCCCGGCAGTGACGGCCGAATGGGCATCGCTGAAGTAGTAGCGGAACATGTCACGGCGTACTGGCAGTTCATTATCGCTGGCCAGGCGCAGCAGGTGCCGCGACAAGTGATAGTCATACGGCCCGCCCGAATCCTGCATCGCCACGCTTACCGCGTGCTCGCTGGAGTGCTGGCCCGGCGCTACCGGGGCAATATCAATTCCGACAAACTCGCTCACATCCCACGGCAATGCGGCGGCCGCGCCACTGCCCGTTTCTTCGGTGATGGTGAACAGCGGATGACAGTCGATCAGCGGTTGCTCGCCACTGTCCACAATGGCCTTCAATGCGGCAAGCAGTGCAGCCACCCCGGCCTTGTCGTCCAGATGCCGCGCGCTGATATGGCCGCTTTCGGTGAATTCCGGCAGCGGATCAAATGCCACGTAGTCGCCGATATTGATCCCCAGGGAATCGCAGTCGGCCCGGGTCGCGCAATATGCATCCAGACGCAACTCGATGTGGTCCCAACTGATCGGCAACTCATCCACCCCGGTATTGAAGGCATGACCTGAAGCCATTAATGGCAGGACACTGCCGCGGATCACGCCATTGTCAGTGAACAGGCTGACCCGGCTGCCTTCAGCAAAACGGCTGGACCAGCACCCCACGGGCGCTAGGACCAGACGGCCGTTGTCCTTGATCGCCCGCACGCTGGCGCCGATGGTGTCCAAATGCGCGGAAACGGCACGGTCAGGACTGTTCTTCTGGCCCTTGAGGGTCGCGCGCAAAGTGCCGCGTCGAGTCAGCTCAAAGGGAATCCCCAGCTCATCGAGGCGTTCGGCGACATAGCGCACGATGGTGTCGGTAAACCCGGTGGGGCTGGGGATGGCGAGCATTTCCAGCAGTACCCGTTGCAGGTAGTCGAGGTCGGGTTCAGGGAGGGTGCGATTCATAAAAGCTCCTGAGGGCCGGTCAGCTAGAGAGCAGGCTGACAGTGGGGGAAGAGTAAATCGATGAAGCGTTCGGCGGTCGGCTGTGGCTCATGGTTGGCGAGCCCGGCCCGTTCGTTGGCTTCGATAAATACGTACACGGGCTGGTCGGCGGCAGGCACCATCAAGTCCAGGCCGACCACGGGAATATCCAGCGCCCGGGCGGCGCGAATGGCCGCGTCGGCCAGCGCCGGGTGCAGCACGGAGGTCACATCTTCGAGGCAACCGCCCGTGTGCAGATTGGCCGTACGGCGCACGGCGAGCACCTGGCCTGCGGGCAAGATACTGTCGTACTCATAGCCAGCGGCTTGTACGGTGCGCCGGGTTTCTGCGTCCAGCGGGATGCGGCTTTCACCCGCAGTGGCGGCCTGACGGCGTCGGCTTTGTGCTTCGATCAGTCGATGGATCGTGTGCAGGCCATCACCCGTCACCTGGGCAGGACGGCGGATGGCGGCTGCCACGACCTCAAAGCCGATCACCACAATTCGCAGGTCGAGCCCCTCGTGGAAGCTTTCGAGCAGCACCCGGCTATCGAATGCACGCGCTGCTTCGATGGCCAGTTGCACCTGTTCGAGGCTGTCCAGATCCACCGCCACGCCATTGCCTTGCTCGCCATCCACAGGTTTGACCACCACCCGCGTGTGTTGCTCAAGAAAGCCCAGGTTGTCGTCGGCATTACCGGCCAATTGCTGGCTGGGCACACTCAGTCCCGCCTGGTGCAACACTGCGTGGGTCAGGCATTTGTCCTGGCACAGACTCATGCTGATGGCGCTGGTCAGATCGCTCAGGGATTCGCGGCAACGAATCCGTCGTCCGCCGTGGCTCAGAGTGAAAAGTCCGGCGGGCGCGTCGTCAATTTGCACATCAATACCGCGTTTGAAGGCTTCTTCGACCAGGATTCGGGCATAGGGGTTGAGCCCGACTTCAGGCCCGGGGCCGAGAAACAGCGGTTGGTTGATGCCATTTTTGCGCTTGATGGCAAAGGTCGACAGGGTACGAAAGCCCAGTTTGCTGTAGAGGCTTTTCGCTTGGGCGTTGTCGTGCAGCACCGACAGGTCGAGGTAGCTCAAGCCGCGGCTCATGAAGTGTTCGATCAAATGCCGGACCAGCACTTCGCCTACACCGGGCCGCGAGCAGTGGGGGTCCACTGCCAGGCACCAGAGGCTGCTGCCGTTTTCCGGGTCGTGGAACGCGGTGTGATGGTTCAGGCCCATGACGCTGCCGATCACCGCGCCGCTGTCTTCATCCTCGGCCATCCAGTACACCGGCCCGCCCTGATCTCGGGAGGTGAGCAATGCCGGGTCGATGGGCAGCATCGAGCGCGCCTGATACAGCGTGTTGATCGAGTTCCAGTCCGCTTCGCTTTGTGCCCGGCGGATCCGGAACCCGCGAAACACGCGGGTAGCCGGGCGGTAATCGGTAAACCACAGGCGCAAGGTGTCCGAAGGGTCGAGAAACAACTGTTGTGGCGACTGGGCCAGCACTTGCTGCGGCGCCGCCACATACAGCGCGATATCGCGCTCACCGGGTTGTTCGTTGAGCAACTCGTTGGCCAGGCTGGCGGGGTCGGGAAAGGTATGCCCGATCAGCAACCGCCCCCAGCCGCAATGCACGGCCACGGGTTGTGCGTCGAGTGGGCTGCCGTCTTCGGCCAGGCGCGCTTGCAGGCGTTCGTAGGACGGTGTTTGACCACGCAACAGACGCTGGCTGTAAGCCGTAGCGAGGGGTTTCATCGATCAGATTCCTTGTTCGCTCAGCCACAGGTTCAAGGCTGCCAGTTGCCATAGCTTTGAACCGTTAAGAGGCGTCAGCTGGCTTTGTGGGTGGGTCAGCAGCTGATCAAGCATCGCTGGCTGAAACAGCCCTCGATCCTGGCTCGGGTCCAGCAGCAGGTCACGGACCCAGTTCAGCGTGTCGCCCTGCAAGTGCTTGAGACCAGGCACCGGGAAGTAACCTTTCTTGCGGTCGATCACTTCGCTTGGGATCACCAGCCGCGCCGCTTCCTTGAGTACCTGCTTGCCGCCGTCCGGCAATTTGAACCGCGCCGGAATACGTGCCGAGAGTTCGGCCAGACGGTAATCCAGAAACGGTGTACGGGCCTCAAGGCCCCAGGCCATGGTCATGTTGTCGACCCGTTTGACCGGGTCATCCACCAGCATCACCGTGCTGTCCAGTCGCAGGGCTTTGTCCACCCCCGCGCTGGCGCCTGGCTGGGCAAAGTGCTCGCGTACAAAATCCCCGGCCGCATCATTGGCCGTCAGCCATTGCGGCTGCACCGTGGCCTTGTACTCGTCGTAACTGCGATCAAAAAACGCTTCGCGGTAAGCGGCATAAGGGTCGTCGGCGGCATCGACGGGCGGATACCAGTGATACCCGGCAAACAGTTCGTCGGCGCCCTGGCCGCTCTGCACCACCTTGCAGTGCTTGGCCACCTCACGCGACAGCAGATAAAACGCGATGCAGTCGTGGCTGACCATCGGTTCGCTCATGGCGCGAAAGGCCGCAGGCAGTTGCTCAATGATTTCGTGCTCACCAATGCGCAGTTGGTGATGGCGGGTGCCGTAATGCCGGGCGATCAAGTCCGAATACTGGAACTCATCGCCGCGCTCGCCGCCCGAGTCCTCAAAGCCGATGGAAAAGGTCGACAAGTCCTGTACGCCCACTTCGCGCAACAAACCCACCAGCAAGCTGGAGTCAACCCCGCCCGAGAGCAGCACGCCGACATCCACTGCCGCACGTTGGCGAATAGCCACAGCTTCGCGGGTACTGTCCAGAACGCGGTCGCGCCAGTCTTCGAGGGTCAAGTCGAGTTCATCGGCATGGGGGCCGTAGGGCAGGGTCCACCAGGTTTTCTGCTCGGTATGACCGTTGGCATCGATACGCAGCCAGGTGGCGGGAGGCAATTTTTCAATCCCGGCAATCAGCGTGCGGGGCGCGGGCACCACGGCATGGAAATTCAAGTAGTGATTGAGTGCCACGGGGTCGAGCATCGGATTGATATCGCCGCCCTTGAGCAGCGCGGGCAGGGTGGAGGCAAAGCGCAAACGTTCCCCGGTACGTGACAGGTAAAGAGGCTTAACCCCCAAACGGTCGCGGGCGATAAACAGGCGCTGGGTGTCGCGCTCCCAAATGGCAAACGCAAACATGCCATTGAGTTTGGGCAGCAGCGCTTCACCCCAGGCGTGATAGCCCTTGAGCAGCACTTCAGTGTCGCCGTCGGAGTAAAAGGCATAACCGAGGTGTTCAAGCTCGGCTCTCAATTCGGGGAAGTTATAGATTGCGCCGTTGAACGCCAGTGACAGGCCCAGTTGGCTGTCAACCATCGGTTGAGCGGAGCCGTCCGACAAATCCATGATTTTCAGACGGCGGTGGCCGAGGGCTATCGGCCCCTGGCTGTGGAAACCCCAGGCATCAGGTCCACGGGGGGCCAGGTGGTGGGTAATGCGTTCGATGGCTGCCAGGTCGGCAGGGTGTTGATCAAAACGTAACTCTCCAGCTAATCCGCACATGGTGTTTAAATCCTTGGTATTTCGGCATGTGGTGCTACAGGTTGAGTCAGCGTCTTTGCGAGACGCCATGTAGCGCTTGGGCCCGGTTTTAAAGGGGCGATGAAGCGTCAGGCGCCATCGCCAGCCCGTGCGGCGCAGGGCAAAAGATACCCGCGGCGCGGTAAACGACCGTGTTTTATCGAGTAACTGAGGCCCGGATCGTTCAATAAAACTTACAGGAGGTTGATCAAGCAGACGTTTGCACGGGGCGCAAGGCAGGGTATTTCAAGGGGGTTGACCAGGGCTTTATGCACCTCTGGATAGGCGACAAGGCATCCTCAACGATTGCTGTTGAGCAATGCCATCCATCAATGGGCTGCCGGTTAACGTAAGGGGGCAGAAATCTGCCGTTAACCGGCCAGCACTAAGGCTATAACCCTTTGATCAGCGCTCGCAGACCGAAACGGTTTGGCAGGCAGGCTTCGGCCACAACCCGTGGCAGGGGCAGAGGCTCATTGTTGATCCAGGCCGCCAGTAGTTCACCGGACAGCGGCGCGGTAATCAGCCCTCGGGAACCGTGGCCGCTGTTGATATGCAAGCCTGCGAGCCAGGGGCAGGGCGTGTCTGGCACCTGGCGGGCATCCTTGCGCAAAACGGCATAGGCACTTGCAAACTGCTCCGGGTCCGTCAGTGGGCCAACAATCGGCAAATAGTCCGGGCTGGTGCAACGAAAGGCAGCCCAACCCTGCAGGGTATGGGGATCGAGTTGCTCGTCACCGAGTCGATGGGCAAGGTCCGGGGATATTTCCTGTAGCAGGTCGAGGTTGCCCTGATGCCCCTCGGGGGTGGTGGTCAGGTCTTCGTTATGAAAGTCGAAACTGGCACCCAGCGTGTGCTCACCCAGGCGGCCGGGGGCCACATATCCTTCGGCACAGACCACCGTTTTAAGCACGGCGCTGTTCTGGGTTTCAACCAGCTGAGTGATTTGTCCCCGAATGCGCTTGAGCGGCAAGTCGCTGCTGGCCGGGAAACGCTTGACCTCTGCAGCACCGGCAAGAATTACCACCGGTGCTTGAGCCAGTAGTGTGTCGTCCTGACAGGCTTGCCACTGGTCATCGACCTTGTGCAGTTGCAACACCTCATGGTGCGTCAAGACCTGAACATTGGGGTGCAAGGTCTGGTAATGGCAAAGTGCGGGCGGGTGAACCCAGCCTCCCTCGGGATAGAACAGCCCGCCGTGAGCCAGTTCTATTCCGGCCAGCGTTTGTGCCTGGGGCTGATCCACCAGATGCACCAGCTCAGGTGGAAATGCCGCGGCCAGTTGGGCCTGGCGTTGGGCTTCCTTGGCATTGAAGCCCAATTGCAGAACGCCGCAATCATCCCAGTCACGCCCGCGTTGCAGGTGTTCCAGCAGGCGACGGGTGTAGCCGAATCCGCTGACAATCAACTGCGACAGGGTTGTACCGTGCGCCGACAGCTTGAGGTACAGCACGCCCTGTGGATTACCCGATGCTTCCTTGGCCAGCCGCCCATGGCGCTCCAGCAGAACCACCTGCCAACCGCGGCGGGCCAGGCTGTTGGCACTGGCGCAACCCGACAGGCCGCCACCAATGACCAACGCTTTGCGTGGGCCTTGTACCTGAGGCGGGCGGGCAAACCAGGGTTTGACGCCGGGTGTCGCGGTCACGCTGTCAGGCAACCCGACAAAAGTGCCGCGCAGGATTTCCCATTTATGACCGATCCCAGGCGTGCGGCGCATCTTGAAACCCGCTTCGTTCAGCGCCCGGCGCACCCAGCCGGTGCTGGTGAAGGTACTGATGGTGGACTCGGGAGCTGCCAGGCGCGCCAGTTGCGCGAACAGTTCGGGTGTCCACATCTCGGGGTTTTTTGCCGGAGCGAAGCCATCGAGAAACCAGGCGTCGACTTGCGCGTCCAGTTGCGGCAGTTGTTCCAGCACGTCACCGATCAATAACGTGAGGGTTACCCGGCCATTGTCCAGGCTCAGGGTCTGGAATCCCGGGTGAATCGCAAAGTAGGCCGCCAGCAACTGATCGCTGAATGGCGTCAGTTCGGGCCACAGGGCGAGGGCCCGCTGCAGGTCCTGGCGGGTGAGCGGGTACTTCTCGACACTGATGAAGTGCAGGCGGGCGTCGGGCCGTGCCGTTTGTTCAAACAACTGCCAGGCGCACAGAAAATTCAGGCCGGTGCCGAAGCCGGTCTCGCCAATCACCAACTGGGCATTGGCGGGCAAAGTTGCGAAACGCTCTGCGAGTGCGTTCTGCTCGATAAAGACATAACGGGTTTCTTCCAGGCCGGACTTGTCCGAAAAGTACACGTCATCAAACACCCGCGAATGGGGGCGACCTTGGTCATCCCAGTCAATCTGGGCATTGGGCATTTCAGTAGTCATGTGCGGCTCGGCAGCGGTAAGACGGCCATTCTAGCGGATCAGCAGCGGTGCGACTGATCCATGACAGTTTTGTGAGTGTTGTTCCTACACGTTTAGACGCAATCCGCTAGGCTTGTGAAATCTTGCCAGGGAGCTTTCTATGTTCGAATCCGCTGAAATCGGTCATGCCATCGATAAAGAAACCTACGACAGGGAAGTTCCCGCCTTACGCGAAGCGTTGCTTGAAGCTCAATACGATCTCCACCAGCAGAAGCGCTCGGCTGTCATCGTGTTGATCAATGGTATTGAAGGCGCCGGCAAAGGCGAGACGGTCAAGCTGCTGAGTGAGTGGATGGATCCGCGGCTGATTGAAGTGCGAACCTTTGATCAGCAAACCGATGAAGAGTTGGCGCACCCGCCCGCCTGGCGCTACTGGCGCCAGTTACCGGCCAAAGGTCGCATGGGGGTGTTCTTCGGTAACTGGTACAGCCAGATGCTGCAGGGCCGGGTTCATGGTCGTTTCAAGGATGCCGTGCTCGATCAGGCCATCAATGGCGCGGAACGTCTGGAAAAAATGCTGTGTAACGAAGGGGCGGTGATTTTCAAGTTCTGGTTCCATTTGTCCAAGAAACAGATGAAAGCCCGTCTCAAGGCACTCAAGGATGACCCGTTGCATAGCTGGCGTATCAGCCCACTGGATTGGCAACAGTCAGAAACCTACGATCGCTTCGTACGGTTTGGCGAGCGTGTGATTCGTCGAACCAGCCGTGACTACGCGCCCTGGAACATCGTTGAGGGTGTCGATCCGTATTACCGCAGCCTGACAGTGGGCAAGATTCTGCTTGAGGGTCTGCAAGCCGCGCTGAATGAACCCAAAACAAAAGTGCGCGCCACCCATGTCGCGCCGTTGACTGAAACCCAGGACGGTTTGAGCCTGCTCGACTGCCTGGATATGACCCAGCATCTGGAAAAAGACGATTATCAGGAACAGTTGATCACCGAGCAGGCACGCTTGTCGGGATTGATGCGCGACAAGCGGATGCGTCGTCATGCGTTGGTATCGGTGTTTGAAGGCAACGATGCGGCAGGCAAGGGCGGATCGATCAAGCGCGTGGCGGCGGCACTTGACCCGCGTCAGTACAATATCGTGCCGATTGCTGCGCCTTCTGAAGATGAGCGCGCACAGCCCTACTTGTGGCGCTTCTGGCGACAGATTCCGGGGCGCGGCAAGTTCACCATCTTTGATCGCTCATGGTATGGGCGGGTACTGGTGGAGCGGGTCGAAGGCTTTTGCACCCCGGCTGACTGGATGCGCGCCTATGGTGAGATCAATGACTTCGAGGAGCAGTTGCGTGCTGCGGGCGTGATTGTCGTCAAGTTCTGGCTGGCGATTGATAAAGATGTCCAGCTTGAGCGTTTTCATGAGCGTGAAGAAATCCCGTTCAAGCGCTTCAAAATCACCGAGGAAGACTGGCGCAACCGTGAGAAGTGGGATGTGTATCGCAAGGCAGTGTGCGACATGGTTGACCGCACCAGCACCGAGATTTCCTCCTGGACACTGGTTGAAGCCAATGACAAGCGCTGGGCGCGGGTCAAAGTGTTGCGCACGATCAACGAGGCGCTGGAAGCCGCATTCGAGAAGAGCGACAAGAAACGCAAAAAGTAGTCGCTGCCGAAGGCTGCGAAGGGGGGCGAAGCCCCCCGTTTTCTTGATGCCCCTGCAAGTCCCTCCCAGCCTTCGGCAGCGGCTACAGGGCGACGTTTCAGTGCTTGCCAGCACCCAGCATGTTTTCCGGGCGTACCCACTGATCGAACTCGGCATCGGTCAGATAGCCCAGCGCCAATGCCGCTTCGCGCAGGGTCAGTCCTTCGGCGTAGGCTTTTTTGGCAATCTCGGCCGACTTGTCGTAGCCAATATGCGGGTTGAGCGCTGTCACCAGCATCAAGCCGCGCTCCAGATGCTCGGCCATTTTTTCGGCGTCGGCTTCAAGGCCGGTGACGCAGTGTTTTTGGAAGTTGACGCAACCGTCCCCCAGCAACTGAATCGACTGCAGCAGGTTGTGAATGATCACCGGTTTGTAGACGTTCAGCTGCAGGTGCCCCTGGCTTGCAGCAAAGCCGATGGTCACGTCATTGCCCATCACCTGGCAGGCCAGCATCGACAGGGCTTCGCACTGGGTCGGGTTGACCTTGCCCGGCATGATCGAGCTGCCCGGCTCATTGGCTGGCAGCTTGATCTCGGCCAACCCGGCACGCGGGCCAGAACCCAGCAAGCGGAAGTCATTGGCCAGTTTCATCAGGGTAACGGCCAGGGTTTTGAGTGCGCCGGAGAGGGTGGTCAGGGGTTCGTGCCCCGCCAGTGCAGCAAACTTGTTTGGCGCCGTGATAAATGGCAATCCGGACAATGCGGCGATCTCAGCGGCAATCGCTTCGGCAAAGCCGTGTGGCGCGTTGAGTCCGGTCCCTACCGCCGTCCCCCCTTGCGCCAGTTCATACACCGCCAGAATGGCTGAGCGTATGGCTTGCTCGGCGTAATCGAGTTGGGCGATATAGGCTGAAAGCTCCTGGCCAAAGGTAATGGGTGTGGCGTCCATCATGTGGGTGCGGCCGGTTTTAACCAGTTTCATGTGCCGCGCCGACAACTCGGCCAGTCCGCCTGACAGCTCGCTGATCGCGGGCAGCAAATGCTCGTGTACCGCTTTGGCGGTGGCGATATGCATGGCGGTCGGGAAGCAGTCATTGGAGCTTTGTGAACGGTTGACGTGGTCATTGGGGTGGACCGGGGATTTGCCGCCCCGGCCTTTGCCGGCCAGCTCGTTGGCGCGGCCGGCGATCACTTCGTTGGCGTTCATGTTGCTTTGCGTGCCGCTGCCGGTTTGCCAGACGACCAGCGGGAACTGGTCGTCGTGCTCACCGTCGAGTACTTCATCGGCGGCCTGTTCGATCAGGCGGGCGATGTCGGCGGGCAGGTCGCCGTTGCGGTTATTGACCCGGGCAGCGGCTTTCTTGATCAGCACCAGGGCGTGCAACACGGCCAGGGGCATCTTTTCGTTGCCGATGGCGAAATTGATCAGCGATCGTTGAGTCTGAGCGCCCCAATAAGCCTCATCGGCCACACTTACTTCACCCAGGCTGTCGGTTTCGATACGGCTCATCGGCTCTTTCTCCTATAGGTCTGACCAGACAGCTTAGGCGCTGGTTTGCACCGGGGGTTCAATCTGATGTTTTTAATGCTTTTGGTCAGATGATGAGAACGTCTATCAGACTCGGGGTTGAGTGACACACTTTATTAGGCGCAGAATGACCGCCCTTGGGGTTCAACCTCGCTTGCTAGAAAAGGAAACTCGATGACCCGTCTTCGCGCCATCTGTACAGCGGTTGCTCTGGTTTGCGCCAGCGGCCAGGTTTTCGCCGATGCAGCTAGCCACGCTGCCAGTGCTGAAACGTTCCTGAAACTGGCACATGCCGATAAGCTGGGTACCCCGGTGTATATGCAAGTGCAGCAAATGTTCGCTCAGCGTTTCGAGCAAACCAAAGCGCCAGCCTCCAAGAAAGCCCTGCTGGAAACCTACCAGGCCAAAGCCAACACCGCTCTGGACCAGGCCATCGGCTGGAATAAACTCAAGCCGGACATGGTCAAGCTGTACACCACCAACTTCACCGAATCCGAGCTCAAGGACCTGGTAGCGTTCTACCAGTCTCCACTGGGCAAGAAAGTCCTGGAAAAAATGCCGCAGCTGACCCAGCAATCGGCACAAATGACCCAGGCCAAACTGGAAAGCGCAGTGCCGGTCGTCAACAAGCTGTTGGCCGACATGACCGCCGAGCTGGAGCCAGCAGCGGCCCCGGCCAAGAAGAAGTAAGCGGAGCCTGAATGGACATGCAGCAACGTATCGAATCGACGCTCAGCGCGTTGCAACCTGAGCACCTGAGTGTGCTGGATGAAAGCCACATGCACAGTCGCGGGTTGCAGACCCACTTCAAGGCGGTGGTGGTTAGCGAGCAGTTCGCCGGGCTCAACAGCGTCAAGCGTCACCAGAAGGTCTATGCCACCCTGGGTGACCTGATGGGCGAGTTCCATGCGCTGGCCCTGCACACGTACACGCCTGAGGAATGGGCAAAAATCGGCACGGCCCCGGCATCGCCGACCTGTGCTGGCGGTGGGCACTGAGTTGGTGTAATACACCTGCTTTTTGCTAGAATCCGCAGCGCGCCGCTTAGCCGGCGCGTTTTTTTTGCATCCGGTTCACCCTTTGCGAGGGTAGCCACCTGGAGAGAAACACGATGACCGCGCCAATTGTTGTAGCTGCACTGTACAAATTCGTCACCCTTGAAGATTACGTTGAACTGCGTGAACCGCTGCTCAATGCCATGGTCGCCAACGGCATCAAGGGCACCCTGCTGATTGCCGAAGAGGGCATCAACGGCACGGTTTCCGGAACTCGTGAAGGCATTGACGGGCTGATGGCCTGGCTCAAGAACGATCCGCGCATGGTCGATATCGACCACAAAGAATCCTACTGCGATGACCAGCCGTTCTATCGGACCAAGGTCAAGCTCAAGAAAGAGATCGTTACCCTTGGCGTTGAAGGCGTAGACCCGAACAAGAAAGTCGGAACCTATGTCGACCCCGAGAACTGGAATGCGCTGATCAGCGATCCAGAGGTGTTGCTGATTGACACCCGTAACGACTACGAAGTCTCGATCGGTACGTTTGAAGGTGCCATTGACCCGAAGACCACCAGCTTTCGCGAATTTCCTGACTACATCAAAGCCAATTTCGACCCGGCCAAGCACAAAAAAGTCGCGATGTTCTGCACCGGCGGCATTCGTTGTGAAAAAGCGTCGAGCTACATGCTCAGCCAGGGTTTTGACGAGGTTTACCACCTTAAAGGCGGAATCCTGAAGTACCTCGAAGAAGTGCCGCAGGAAGAAACCAAATGGCAGGGCGACTGCTTCGTATTCGATAACCGCGTCACCGTGCGCCATGACCTGAGTGCCGGCGAGTACGACCAGTGCCATGCCTGCCGCACGCCGATCAGCATCGCGGATCGTGAGTCCGAGCACTATCAGCCCGGCATCAGTTGCCCCCATTGCTGGGACACGCTGAGCGAGAAAACCCGTCGCAGCGCAATTGATCGGCAAAAGCAGATCGACCTGGCCAAGGAACGTAACCAGCCGCACCCGATTGGCCACAACTACCGTAAAGCTGCCGAGGCCTGATATGACAGCGCGCCTGCTCTATGTGATGGACCCTATGTGCTCCTGGTGCTGGGGCTTTTCGCCCATCGCCGAAGCGCTGGTTGAGCAGGCGCAGGCCGCAGGCGTCGAGTTGCACCTGGTGGTGGGTGGATTGCGCACTGGCAGTGGCTCGGCGCTTGAGCCCGCCACGCGACGCTACATCCTTGAGCATTGGCAGGCGGTCACAGAAGCTACCGGGCAAACCTTCAATTTCGACGGTGCCTTGCCGGACGGTTTTGTGTATGACACCGAACCTGCCTGCCGGGCTGTGGTGGCGGCACGCAGTCTTGCGCCCGATTGCGCCTGGCGGCTGGTCAAGCTGATTCAGCAGGCCTTTTATGTGCAAGGGCGCGATGTCACCCAGGCCAGTGTGCTGGTTGAGCTCGCTGAAACGGCAGGGGTGCCGCGTATCGAGTTTGCTGCCGCCTTTGACTCGGCCGAACAACATACGGCCACGGGTGCCGATTTTACCTGGGTACAAGACCTGGGAATTGCCGGTTTTCCGACGTTGCTCGCCGAGCGTAACGGTCAACTGGCCTTGCTGACCAATGGCTATCAGCCACTTGAGCCATTGTCTGACCTGCTTGCCCGTTGGCTTGAACGCGCTACGCGTGTTTGACCCTTCTGCGGTGCAGTCCTCGCCCTCGTCCCCTGTGACGGATCGCCTGACCTGGGCTGAAATCCGTCGCCTGGCCTTGCGCCATAAAAAAGCACTGTGGATTGCCAACGGCGTGGCCGTGCTGGCTACGCTGTGCAGCGTCCCCATCCCGTTGCTACTGCCCTTGCTGGTGGACGAAGTGTTGCTGGGCAACGGTGATGCAGCGCTGAAAGTCATGAACCACTGGCTACCGACAGCCTGGCAAAGTGCAGCGGGCTACATTGGCCTCATGCTGGCCATTACTTTGATGCTGCGCTGTGGGGCATTGCTGTTTAACGTCCTGCAGGCCCGTCTGTTTTCACGCCTGGCCAAGGACATCGTGTTTCGCATTCGCTTACGCCTGATTGAGCGTTTGAAGCGTATATCCTTGGCTGAGTATGAAAACCTGGGCAGTGGCACGGTGACCACCCATCTGGTCACCGATCTCGAAACCCTCGACAAGTTTGTCGGCGAAACCTTGAGCCGGTTTTTGGTGGCCATGCTCACGCTGGTGGGAACTTCGGCGATTTTGCTATGGATGCACTGGCAACTGGCTCTGCTGATCTTGCTGTTCAACCCGCTGGTGATCTACGCCACGGTGCAATTGGGCAAGCGGGTCAAGCATCTGAAAAAACTCGAAAACGACAGTACGGCGCGTTTCACTCAAGCATTGACCGAGACACTGGACGCGATTCAAGAGGTCCGTGCGGGTAACCGCCAGGGCTTTTTCCTCGGTCGTCTGGGGTTGCGTGCGCGGGAAGTCCGGGACTTTGCCGTGGCTTCGCAATGGAAGAGCGATGCTTCAAATCGTGCCAGCGGGTTGTTGTTCCAGTTTGGTATCGATATTTTTCGCGCCGCTGCGATGCTCACGGTGCTGTTTTCGGATTTGTCCATTGGCCAGATGCTCGCCGTGTTCAGCTACCTGTGGTTCATGATCGGGCCCGTCGAGCAGTTGCTTAACTTGCAATATGCGTTCTACGCCGCCGACGGTGCCGTGACGCGAATCAACCAGTTACTGGCACGCAGCGACGAGCCGCAATACCCAGCAGGTGTTAATCCGTTTCTGGGCCGCCAGACCGTGGGTATCGAGGTGCGCGACCTGAGCTTCAGCTATGGCGATGAAAAAGTGCTGGATCATCTGAACCTGACCATTGCTCCGGGCGAAAAGGTGGCCATCGTGGGCACCAGTGGCGGGGGAAAAAGCACGTTGGTGCAACTGTTGCTCGGGCTGTATACGCCGCAGTCGGGGAGCATCCACTTTGCAGGTGCGAGCCAGCCAGAAATCGGTCTGCAGACCATTCGCGAGCATGTCGCGGTGGTGCTGCAACATCCCTCGTTGTTCAACGATACCGTGCGCGCCAATCTCACAATGGGCCGTGAGCGAACGGATGAGGCGTGCTGGCATGCCCTGGAAATCGCCCAGCTCGACGGCACCATTCGCACGCTCCCCCAAGGGTTGGACAGTATTGTCGGGCGTTCAGGCGTGCGATTGTCGGGTGGTCAGCGCCAGCGTCTGGCCATTGCACGGATGGTGCTGGCCGAACCCAAGGTCGTGATCCTGGATGAGGCGACCAGCGCCCTGGATGCGGCCACCGAATACAACTTGCATCACGCTTTGGGAAAATTCTTGAGCGGGCGTACCACTTTAATCATCGCTCATCGTTTGTCTGCGGTAAAACAGGCAGACAGAGTGCTGGTGTTTGATGGTGGGTGCATTGCTGAAGAAGGCGGTCACCAGCAATTGATTGCAGAGGGAGGGCTTTACGCCAAGCTCTACGGGCATCTTCAACAAACTTGATACAAGCGGTTGTCTTTAAAGGGCAGGGGGCTGTCCAGGTTCGGGTTTTTTGTCGGTTTCGGGCAACACGCACTGCTCAGGTTTTTGAAAATTGGCCTAGGCTGATTTGTAGTGAGATTTTCTCTCTGGTTTTCATCCGACGCCATGAAGCAAGGAAACTCATGAAATCAAAACGCCCCCATGGGACACCACGCTTGCTGGGCATTGTTTGGCCCTTTATTGCCGTCGTGCTTTTCCAGGCGCTATTGGGGTGTGTGAGTCTGTATATGCTCTCTGCAGTGCGCAGTTATGTAGGGGGCGAAAGTTTGTGGTCCAAGGGCCAGAAAGATGCCATCTACTTCCTCCACTTGTATTCCGATACTCAAAATCCGCTTTACTTCAGCAAATATCAGCAGGCTATAAGTGTCCCCCAGGGCGGCCACAAACTGCGGCTTGCGATGGATCAATCTCCCCCTGATGTAGCCTCTGCCCGAGAAGGTATTTTGCAAGGCGGTAACAGTGAGCAAGATGCTTCCAGCATCATTTGGTTCTACCGCTACTTCCGTAACGTCAGTTATATGAAAACGGCCATTGAGAAGTGGACCCTGGGAGATGCTTACCTCATTCAACTCGATGAGCTGGCTCAAGATATGCATCAGGCATTGCTTGGCGGCCCGGTCAGTGAAGTGGACGTCAAGCGCTGGGAAGACAATATCTTTGCCATCAATGAAGGTATTGCACCGGCGGCCAAGGCTTTCAGCGATGCTCTGGGTGAGGGGTCGCGTTTTATCTGGCAGTTGCTGGTCGCCATCAATTTAGCCACAGCCCTGGGGCTGATCCTTCTGGTGCTCAAGCGGACTCATAAAGTACTTGCTCAGAGTCGGGCATTTGCAGAAGCGCTGCAGCTGGAAAAAGAACGGGCACAAATCACGCTTCAGTCCATTGGCGACGGCGTCATAACGACCGACGTGAATGGTGCCATTGCCTACCTGAATCCGGCGGCCGAGCAACTGACCCAATGGAAGTCCGAGCAGGCACAAGGCGTCACCCTCGCGGCGCTGTTCAAGTTGCTCGACGACAATGATCAGGACGACGGCTTCAAGCTGATTGATCGTATTCTCAGCGGCCAGCTGGGTAACAGCCGCGAGCATTCCAGGCAGATTCAGCGAATGGATGGCAGTACCGTCGCGGTTACGCTGGTGGGTGCACCTATCCTCCACGGGGGGGAGGTGAGCGGTGCGGTGCTGGTGCTGCATGACATGACCCAGGAGCGTCAATACATCGCCAACCTGTCCTGGCAAGCCACCCACGACGGGCTAACCGGTTTGGCCAACCGCCGTGAGTTTGAATACCGTCTGGAGTTGGTGCTGAAGAATCTGGGCCGACAACAAGGCCGGCATGCACTGATGTTTCTCGATCTTGACCAGTTCAAGCTGGTCAATGACACCTGCGGCCACGCGGCAGGTGATGAGCTGTTACGACATATATGTGTGTTGCTGCGAGCCGGGTTGCGCGAAGGCGACACCCTGGCGAGATTGGGAGGGGATGAGTTCGGCATCCTGCTGGAAAACTGCCCGGTCGATATGGCAGAAAAAATAGCGGGAGGTTTGCGCCAGTCGGTGCAAAACCTGCATTTTGCCTGGAAGGGGCGACCGTTCATGAGCACCATCAGCATTGGCCTGGTACACATCCATCAACCCCCCGCGACCCTGGAAGGGTTGATGCGCGCTGCGGACATGGCCTGTTATATGGCCAAGGAGAAGGGCCGCAACCGGGTGCAGGTCTATCACGTGGATGACACCGAGCTTTCGTTGCGTTTTGGTGAAATGGCATGGGTGCAGCGTTTGCATGTGGCGCTGGAAGAAAACCATTTCAGCCTCTATGCACAAGAAATCACGCCCTTGGGGGAGGTGCAGGAAGGCGGCGGGCACATCGAGATTCTGCTGCGGTTGCAGGATGAAAGCGGGCGGATGATTTTTCCTGACAGTTTTATTCCCGCCGCCGAACGTTATGGGTTGATGAGCCTGATCGACCGCTGGGTAGTCGAAAATGTATTCAGGGTCATTTCCGAATGTTCAGCCCAGGCGGACGGACAGCCGATGGCAATGTGTGCCATCAACTTGTCAGGTTCGACCATTGGGGATGACGATTTCCTGGAGTTCTTGCATGAGCAATTTGATTTTTATGGCGTGTCGCCCAAACTGATCTGCTTTGAAATAACCGAAACCAGCGCCATTGCAAACTTGGGCAGTGCCATCCGATTTATTAATGATCTCAAGGCGTTGGGTTGTCATTTTTCGTTGGACGACTTTTGTGCCGGTATGTCGTCATTTGCATACTTGAAACATTTGCCCGTCGACTTTTTGAAAATTGATGGCAGTTTCGTCAAGGACATGCTGGATGATCCAATCAACCGGGCCATGGTTGAAGTTATTAATCATATTGGCCATGTCATGGGTAAACGCACCATTGCAGAGTTTGTTGAAAGCACGAAAATCGAGCAGGCGTTGATTGAAATCGGAGTTGATTATGCGCAGGGCTATATAGTTCAGCGTCCGCAGTTGTTTACCTTTGACAGTTTATTAAAGCGCCCTGTGCGATCCAGATCTTTGACATTGAAGTTGCCGGGAACTTTACGTTGAGGTGTTGTACAGTTTCTGAAGTCTCTTCTCAAAAAGGATTTGGATTGTGATTACTGTATTTAACCGGGCAGGGCCTCTCATGGAAGAGGCCAGTTATCCGCAGTGGGCGCAGCAGTTGATTCGCGACTGCAGCGAGAGCAAGCGCCGGGCTGTCGGGCACGAAATATACAAGCGCATGCGTGATAACACCCTGAGTCCACGGGCCATGCGAACGTACCTGATTGGCGGCTGGCCGGTCGTCGAGCAGTTCTCGTTGTATATGGGACGTAACCTTGGGAAAACCCGTTATGGGCGTCATCCCGGTGAGGACATGGCGCGTCGCTGGCTGATCCGCAATATTCGGGTCGAGCTCAACCATGCTGATTACTGGGTGTACTGGGCTCGGGCGCATGGCGTGAGCCTTGAAGAGCTGAACGCGCAGGACCTTCCCGCTGAATTCCAGGCCCTCAACGATTGGTGCTGGCATACCTGTGCAACGGATTCACTGGCCGTGGCCATGGCAGCGACCAATTACGCCATTGAAGGTGCGGTGGGTGAGTGGGCGGCCGTCGTGTGTTCAAAGAATATCTACGAAGAGTCGTTTCCGCTCGAGGGGCGCAAACGCGCGATGAAATGGCTGAAGATGCATGCCCAGTATGATGATGAGCATCCTTGGGAAGCGCTTGAAATCATATGTACGCTGGCAGGCATGAACCCTGGTCAGGAGTTGATTGACGATCTGCGCAAGGCGATTTGCAAGAGTTACGACTACATATACCTGTTTTTGCAAAGTTGCTTGCAGCTCGACAATGCGGTTGCTGTGCGTGGACGTCGTGAGTTGGTTGAGAGCTGAATGCCCAGTGCCAGATTTCACGGGTAAAAAAACCGCAGGCTGCATTCACATGCAGGCTGCGGTTTTTGTTTGAGGCGTTGTTACTGCGCGTCGAAAGCCTGACCGTTGATTCCGGTACTGTCCGGGCCCATCAGGTAGAGATAAACCGGCATGATCGCGTGCGGTTCAGGATTGTTTTCAGGGTTTTCGCCCGGATATGCCAGCGCGCGCATGCTGGTGCGGGTCGCGCCAGGATTGATGCTGTTGGAGCGCACCGGAGCGACGCTCTCGACTTCGTCGGCCAGGGTTTGCATCAAGCCTTCGGTAGCGAACTTCGATACACCATAAGCGCCCCAGTAAGCACGGCCTTTGCGGCCCACGCTGCTGGAGGTGAAGATCACCGAGGCGTCCTGGGAAAGCTTGAGCAGTGGCAGCAGGGTGCTTGTGAGCATGAACATGGCGTTGACGTTGATGTGCATCACGCGCATGAAGTTCTCGCCGGACAACTGCTCCAGCGGCGTGCGCGGGCCAATGATCGAAGCGTTGTGCAGCAGCCCGTCAAGATGGCCGAACTCGTTTTCGATCATGGCGGCCAGCTCATCGTATTGATGGGGCTGGGCGGTTTCGAGATTGAACGGGATGACGACCGGTACAGGATGACCCGCGGCTTCGATTTCGTCGTAAACCTGGCTCAGGTTGGCCTCGGTCTTGCCCAGCAGCAGGACGGTTGCGCCGTGAGCGGCATAGGTCTTGGCAGCCGCAGCACCGATGCCACGTCCAGCACCGGTGACCAGAATGACCCGGTCCTGAAGCAGGTTGGGGCGGGCGGAATAATCAAACATATCAAACCTCAACAAAAATCTAGGATCGTCAGCTGGCGCTTGTCAGCAGCTGCACATCGCGTTATCCAGCACTTTGCGCAACTCGCCCGGGTGGTCGACCACCACGTCGGCACCCCAGTGGTCGGGATTGTCGTCAGGGTGGATATAACCAAAGCGCACGGCGGCAGTTTTGGTTCCGGCGTCCCGTCCGGACTCGATGTCGCGCAGGTCGTCACCCACAAACAGCACGCTGGCCGGGTCGAGGTCGAGCATTTTGCAGGCCAGGATAAGCGGCTCGGGATCGGGCTTGCTGTGGGTGACATGATCCGGGCAGATCAGCAGGGCCGACCGTTGTGCCAGGCCCAGTCGTTCCATGATCGGCTGCGCAAAACGTACGGGCTTGTTGGTGACGACGCCCCACACCAGGTGCGCTTTTTCGATATCGGCCAGCAACTCTTCCATGCCATCAAACAGCTTGGTATGCACCGCGCAATCGCGCTGGTAGCGCTCAAGGAACTCCAGGCGCAAGTCTTCGAAGCCTGGCGCCTGCGGGTCCATGCCGAAGGTGGCCGCCACCATGGCGCGCGCCCCCCCGGAAATTTCGTCGCGTATCAGCTTGTCTGCGATAGGGGGCAGATCGCGATCAGCCCGCATGGCCTGACAGATCGCGATAAAGTCCGGCGCGGTGTCGAGCAGGGTGCCGTCCATGTCAAAAAGAACTGCTCTTAAACGCATGTGTTACTCCTCGCGAAGGGTCTGGATCATGTAGTTGACGTCAACGTCGGCCGCCAGCTTGTAGTGTTTGGTCAGCGGGTTGTAGGTCAGGCCGATGATGTCCTTGACGCTCAGTCCGGCCTGGCGGCTCCAGGCACCCAGTTCGGAGGGGCGGATGAACTTCTTGAAGTCGTGGGTCCCGCGGGGGATCAGCTTCATGATGTATTCAGCGCCGATGATCGCGAACAGATAGGACTTCGGATTGCGGTTGATGGTCGAGAAAAACACCTGGCCGCCGGGTTTGACCATGCGGTAGCAGGCGCGAATCACGGAGGCCGGGTCAGGTACGTGCTCCAGCATTTCAAGGCAAGTGACCACATCGAACTGCTCGGGCATTTCGATGGCCAGGTCTTCGGCGGTGATCTGGCGGTATTCAACACTCACGCCGGACTCAAGCTGATGCAGTTGCGCAACAGCCAGTGGGGCCTCGCCCATGTCGATACCCATCACGGTTGCACCGCGCTGAGCCATGGACTCGCTGAGAATGCCGCCGCCGCAACCGACGTCGAGGACTTTTTTGCCGGCCAGTTGCACGCGCTCGTCAATCCAGTTGACGCGCAGCGGGTTGATGTCGTGCAGCGGCTTGAACTCGCTTTCACGGTCCCACCAGCGATGGGCTAGCGCTTCGAATTTTGCGATCTCGGCGTGGTCAACGTTGCTCATGGGTAAATCCTCTAAAGCCTAATAATCTGGTAAAGCTCCGGGCGCAGGCCCGAAGGTACTGAATCAATGAGTATGGCCGCTTATGCGCTCACCCCAGGACCTGGCTGTTGTGCTGAGCTGTTGCTCGTCCAGTCGGGTCAGGCGCCGGTCGTCCAGTAGTTGTTTGCCTGCAACCCACAGATGTTTCACACACTCTCGGCCTGTGGCGTAGATCAGCTGTGAGACGGGGTCGTAGACCGGTTGTTGGGCCAGTCCGCTGAGGTCAAATGCAACCATGTCAGCGGCTTTTCCGACTTCTATGGAGCCAGTGTCGTTTTCAATGCCCAGGGCGCGTGCGCCGTTGAGTGTCGCCATGCGCAGTGCGCGGTGCGCGTCCAGTGCGGTGGCCGACCCTGCGACGGCTTTGGCCAGCAGGGCTGCAGTGCGGGTTTCGCCGAGCAGGTCGAGGTCATTGTTGCTGGCGGCACCGTCGGTGCCGATCGCCACATTGACACCTGCTTGCCACAAGCGCTCCACCGGGCAGAAGCCGCTGGCCAGTTTCAGGTTGGACTCCGGGCAATGAATCACGCTGGAGTTGCTTTCTACCAGCATTGCCAGGTCGTCATCGCTGATCTGGGTCATGTGTACGGCCTGGAAGCGCGGGCCCAGCAAGCTCAGGCGTGCGAGGCGGGCGACGGGGCGCTCGGCATGCTGCTCGACGGCCTGATGCACTTCAAAGGCGGTTTCGTGTACGTGCATGTGAATGGCTGCGTCCAGTTCATCGGCGATGACCCGGATTTTTTCCAGGTTTTCGTCGCCGACGGTGTAGGGCGCGTGGGGGCCAAAAGCAATTTTGATCCGCGGGTGGAACTTCAGGTCGGCGAACAGCTCGACGGCCTGGCGCAGGGCCTCGTCTGTGTTGCTGGCGCCGGGGATCGGGAAGTCGAGAATCGGAATGGCGATTTGCGCGCGAATCCCGCTCTTGTGTACGCACTCACTGGCAACTTTCGGGAAAAAGTACATGTCGCTGAAACAGGTGATACCGCCTTTGAGTTGCTCGGCGATCGCAAGGTTGGTGCCGTCGCGCACGAAGTCTTCATCAACCCATTTGGCCTCTGCGGGCCAGATATGCTGTTCCAGCCAGGTCATCAGTGGCAGGTCATCCGCCATGCCGCGGAACAGTGTCATCGCGGCGTGGCCGTGGGCATTGATCAGCCCGGGGCTGAGCAGCATGTCAGGCAGCTCGCGGGTTTCGATGGCCGTGAGCTTAAGGGCCTGCTGGCGCGGACCTATGAAAACAATGCGTCCGTCCCGAATGCCTACGCCATGCTCCTTGAGTACGACACCGGCCGGCTCTACAGGCACCAGCCAGGTGGGTAGCAGCAATAAGTCCAGGGGCAGGGTCGGAGTCGGCATCGAAAACAGTTTCCAGTGCGTGTAAAAGGAGGCGAAGTATACCCGAGCGTCTTATGGGTGGGCTCGCTATAATCGGCGGCTTTGTTACCGGGTGATGGGGAAAGGCATGCGCGATCGACTGTTGGCTGCGGAAAAGGTTAAGGCCATCGATTGGCGGGACGACGCCCTGTATCTGCTGGACCAACGCAGCTTGCCCCTTGAAGAGAACTGGCTGGCCTACACCTGTGTCGAGGGTGTTGCTCAAGCCATTCGCGATATGGTCGTGCGTGGTGCCCCGGTGATTGGTATTGCGGCGGCCTATGGTGTAGTGCTGGCTGCCCGGGCGCGCAAGGCCGAGGGTGGGGACTGGTTGGTGGCGCTGGAGGAAGATTTCACCCTGCTGGCAGGCTCGCGTCCTACGGCGGGCAATCTGTTTTGGGCATTGAATCGCATGCGTGACAGATTGGCCCGCGCCAAAACCCGTAAAGAAGTCTTGCAGGTGCTTGAAGCCGAAGCTGTTGCCATTCATGAAAGTGACCGTGATGCCAACCTGACGATGGCGCAGTTGGGAGTCGATGTGATCCGCCGCCACCAGGGCAATGCGCAGGCCGTACTGACCCACTGCAATACCGGTGCGTTGGCCACGGGCGGCTTTGGTACGGCGCTGGGGGTGATCCGGGCTGCCTGGCTGGAGGGCATGATCGAGCAGGTGTACGTCGATGAGACCCGGCCCTGGCTGCAGGGCTCGCGCCTCACGGCGTGGGAACTGGCCAATGAAGGCATCCCGGTGGTGCTCAATGTGGATGCCGCCGCGGCACACATCATGAAAACCAAGGGTTTGACCTGGGTAATCGTGGGGGCTGACCGGATCGCGGCCAATGGTGATGTGGCGAACAAGATCGGCACTTACCAACTGGCGGTCAATGCCATGCACCATGGTGTGCGCTTTATGGTCGTGGCCCCCAGCTCGACGATCGACATGGAACTGGCCACGGGTGATGACATTCCTATTGAGGAGCGTGACGGTAGCGAAGTGCTGGAGGTGGGTGGCCAGCGGGTCGGTGCCGATGTGCAGGCGTTCAATCCGGTCTTTGACGTGACGCCTGCCGACCTGATTGATGTGCTCGTGACCGAGAAGGGCGTGGTTGAGCGTCCGGATGCCGCCAAGTTGGCCCAGTTGATGTGTCGCAAGCGATTGCACTGAAACGCAATTCTGTCGTCGCTGCCGAAGGCGGTGAAGGCGGCTGCGAGGGTTGTTGCAAAGAGAATCGCGGGGGCTCCAGATTAACGGGTTGCTACGCAACCCTTCGCAGCCTTCGGCAGCGGCTACGGCCTTCAAATCGCCTTCAGAGTCCCTCTGAGCCCCTTCACGCCGACAAGCGTCGCAATTACTACGCTCCATGCGCATCTGAGGGATAGGTGCGTGGCGGCGATTGTGATAACATTCGGCGGTTTCCAGGGTCGCCCGCAAGGGTTGCCCTTACTGCGCAAATCCGTGACATAACTTGTTGATTTGTCGTAAGTCGTTGCATGGCACGTGGCCAGCGGCGGCGAGCTTCGTTCGTCCCGAATGGATGTGGCGAAGTTTCACCCGAAAAAGGAATCAGGCTTCTCATGGGCGAACTGGCCAAAGAAATCCTCCCGGTCAATATCGAAGACGAGCTGAAACAGTCCTACCTCGACTACGCGATGAGCGTAATTGTCGGGCGGGCACTGCCTGATGCACGCGATGGCTTGAAGCCCGTGCACCGGCGTGTGCTGTTTGCGATGAGCGAACTGAACAACGACTGGAACAAGCCGTACAAGAAATCTGCCCGTGTGGTCGGTGACGTGATCGGTAAGTATCACCCGCATGGTGATACCGCCGTTTACGACACCATTGTTCGAATGGCTCAGCCATTCTCCCTGCGCTACCTGCTGGTAGACGGTCAGGGCAACTTCGGTTCGGTCGACGGCGATAATGCCGCTGCGATGCGATACACCGAAGTGCGCATGACCAAGTTGGCCCACGAGCTGCTGGCCGACTTGCACAAAGAGACCGTGGATTGGGTGCCGAACTACGACGGCACGGAAATGATCCCGGCTGTCATGCCGACACGAATTCCCAACTTGTTGGTCAACGGTTCCAGCGGTATCGCTGTGGGCATGGCCACCAATATCCCGCCGCACAACCTGGGCGAAGTCATCGACGGTTGCCTGGCGCTGATCGATAACCCGGAGCTGAGCATCGATGAACTGATGCAGTTCATCCCTGGCCCGGACTTCCCGACGGCTGCGATCATCAACGGTCGCGCCGGCATCATCGAAGCCTACCGCACCGGTCGTGGTCGCATTTACATGCGCGCCCGCTCGATGATCGAAGATATCGACAAGGTCGGTGGTCGCCAGCAGATCGTGATCACTGAGCTTCCTTACCAGCTGAACAAGGCGCGTTTGATCGAGAAGATCGCCGAGCTGGTTAAAGAGAAGAAGCTCGAAGGCATCACCGAGCTGCGCGACGAGTCAGATAAAGACGGTATGCGCGTCGTGATCGAGCTGCGCCGCGGTGAAGTGCCGGAGGTTATCCTGAATAACCTTTACGCCCAGACCCAGCTGCAAAGTGTTTTCGGTATCAACATCGTTGCGCTGATCGACGGCCGTCCACGCATCCTTAACCTTAAGGATCTGCTGGAAGCCTTCGTCCGTCACCGTCGTGAAGTGGTTACCCGCCGTACTGTTTTCGAACTGCGCAAAGCCCGTGAACGTGGTCACATCCTTGAAGGCCAGGCGGTTGCCCTGTCCAACATCGACCCGGTCATCGCGTTGATCAAGGCTTCGCCAACCCCGTCTGAAGCCAAGGAAGCGCTCATCAGCACGCCTTGGGAGTCGAGTGCGGTGGTGGCGATGGTTGAACGTGCCGGTGCCGATTCGTGCCGTCCCGACAACCTCGACCCGCAATACGGTCTGCGCGAAGGCAAGTACTTCCTGTCGCCAGAGCAGGCTCAGGCCATTCTTGAGTTGCGCTTGCACCGTCTGACCGGCCTTGAGCACGAGAAGCTGCTGGCCGAGTACCAGGAGATCCTCAACCAGATTGGTGAGCTGATCCGCATCCTGAACAGCGCCGAGCGCTTGATGGAAGTGATCCGTGAGGAGCTGGAAGTCATTCGTGCTGAATACGGTGACGTGCGCCGTACTGAAATCCTGGATCACCGTCTTGACCTGACACTGGGCGACATGATTCCGGAAGAAGAGCGTGTTGTAACCATTTCCCATGGTGGCTATGCCAAGACTCAGCCGTTGGCTGCGTACCAGGCCCAGCGTCGTGGCGGTAAAGGTAAATCGGCTACTGGCGTTAAGGATGAGGACTACATCGCTCACCTGCTGGTTGCCAACAGTCACACCACGCTGCTGCTGTTCTCCAGCAAAGGCAAGGTGTACTGGCTCAAGACTTATGAGATTCCCGAAGCATCCCGCGCTGCCCGTGGTCGTCCGCTGGTCAACCTGCTGCCGCTGGGTGAGGGTGAATACATCACCACCATGTTGCCGGTCGAGGACTACACCGAAGGTCACTTCATCTTCATGGCAACCGCTAACGGTACCGTGAAGAAGACCCCGCTGGAATCCTTCAGCCGTCAGCGCAGCGTAGGCTTGATCGCGCTGGAGCTGGACGAAGGCGACGTGCTGATCAGCGCCGCGATCACCGATGGCGAGCGCGAAGTCATGCTGTTCTCCGATGGTGGCAAGGTCACTCGCTTCAAAGAGTCCGATGTCCGTGCAATGGGTCGTACAGCCCGCGGCGTACGCGGCATGCGTCTGCCAGAAGGTCAGAAGCTGATTTCGATGCTGATCCCTGAAGAAGGCAGTCAGATCCTCACCGCTTCGGCGCGTGGTTATGGCAAGCGCACGGCAATCAGCGAGTTCCCTGAGTACAAGCGTGGCGGTCAGGGCGTTATTGCCATGGTCAGCAACGAGCGTAATGGCCGTCTGGTCGGTGCGGTTCAGGTGCAGGACGGTGAAGAAATCATGTTGATTTCGGACCAGGGCACCCTGGTGCGCACGCGGGTCGATGAAGTATCGAGCCTGGGTCGTAATACCCAGGGCGTCACCTTGATCAAGCTGGCCAGCGACGAAACGCTGGTAGGGCTTGAGCGGGTTCAGGAACCTTCGGAAGTTGAAGGTGAAGAGCTTGAAGGTGAGGGTGAAGGCGGTGCAGAGTTCGACGGTGAGGCCATCCATGATGGCGTTGACGACGAGCAGCCGCTAGAGGCTGGCGCTGACGAAGAACCGCAAGAATAAGCGGACACACAGGGGGCGGATGAGAATTCGCCCCCTTGTTGTATGTCCGGCATGAAAGTTTGCGACACTTCGTGGCCCAGTGGGGGCGGGCTTGCTCGCGATAGCATTGGCACGGTATATCAATAGACCCTGCTGCCCGTATCGTGAGCGAACCTGGTTCCACAAGGAACACCGTGTCGAGTGTTGATTTATTGCGTGACCACCAAATCAGAGTGAGAGTGGAAGTGAGCAAACGAGCCTATAACTTCTGCGCAGGTCCTGCTGCGCTACCTGAAGCTGTCCTGTTGCGTGCCCAGTCCGAGTTGCTCGACTGGCATGGCAAGGGCCTCTCGGTCATGGAGATGAGCCATCGCAGCGATGAGTTCGTATCCATTGCGACCAAGGCTGAGCAGGATTTGCGTGACCTGCTGTCTATTCCCTCGAACTACAAAGTCCTGTTTCTGCAAGGCGGCGCAAGCCAGCAATTTGCACAGATCCCGTTGAATCTGCTGCCTGAAAATGGCAAGGCGGATTACATTGATACCGGTATCTGGTCTCAAAAGGCCATTGAAGAAGGTTCGCGCTTCGGTCACATCAATGTGGCAGCCAGCGCCAAGCCTTACGATTACTTTGCGATTCCAGGCCAGAACGAGTGGAACCTGTCGAAAGACGCGGCCTACGTTCACTACGCGCCAAACGAAACCATTGGCGGCCTGGAGTTCGACTGGATTCCGGAAACTGGCGATGTGCCTCTGGTCGCAGACATGTCCTCGGACATTCTGTCGCGTCCGGTTGATGTTTCCCGTTTCGGCATGATCTACGCAGGCGCCCAGAAAAACATCGGTCCGAGCGGAATTGTGGTCAACATCGTTCGTGAGGACCTGCTGGGTCGTGCGCGCTCGATCTGCCCGACCATGCTTGATTACAAGGTCGCGGCTGACAACGGTTCGATGTACAACACGCCGCCAACGCTGGCCTGGTACTTGTCCGGCCTGGTGTTCGAGTGGCTGAAAGAGCAGGGTGGTGTCGAGGCTATCGGCAAGCTCAATGAAGTGAAAAAACGTACCTTGTACGATTTCATCGATGCCAGCGGACTGTACAGCAACCCGATCAATATCTCTGACCGCTCCTGGATGAACGTACCGTTCCGCCTGGCTGACGACCGCCTCGACAAGCCTTTCCTGGCGGGTGCCGAAGCGCGCGGGCTGCTGAACCTCAAAGGGCATCGCTCGGTAGGTGGCATGCGTGCTTCGATCTATAACGCTGTGGACATCAATGCAGTTAACGCATTGGTGGCTTACATGGCAGAGTTCGAAAAGGAACACGGCTAATGTCCGAACAAGAACTCAAGGCGCTGCGACTGCGCATCGACAGCCTGGACGAAAAAGTTCTGGAGCTGATCAGCGAGCGCGCGCGCTGCGCTCAGGAAGTGGCGCGAGTCAAAATGGCTTCGTTGGCTGAAGGCGAAGTGCCGGTATTTTACCGGCCTGAGCGTGAGGCTCAGGTGCTCAAGCGTGTCATGGAGCGCAACAAAGGCCCATTGGGCAACGAAGAGATGGCGCGACTGTTCCGCGAAATCATGTCTTCTTGCCTGGCCCTGGAGCAGCCGCTGAAAGTGGCTTATCTCGGTCCGGAAGGTACTTTTACCCAGGCAGCCGCCATGAAGCACTTTGGCCATGCGGTCATCAGCAAGCCAATGGCCGCTATTGATGAAGTGTTCCGTGAAGTTGCAGCGGGTGCAGTGAATTTTGGTGTGGTGCCGGTGGAAAACTCCACCGAAGGCGCAGTCAACCACACGCTCGACAGCTTCCTTGAGCATGACATGGTGATTTGTGGCGAAGTCGAGCTGCGCATCCACCATCATCTGCTGGTTGGCGAAAACACCAAGACTGACAGCATCAGCCGTATCTATTCCCATGCGCAGTCGTTGGCCCAGTGCCGCAAGTGGCTGGATGCGCATTACCCGAATGTCGAGCGTATTGCAGTGTCGAGCAATGCCGAAGCCGCCAAGCGGGTCAAGGGTGAGTGGAATTCTGCTGCCATTGCCGGCGATATGGCTGCGGGCCTTTACGGCTTGACCCGACTGGCTGAGAAAATCGAAGATCGTCCGGATAACTCCACGCGGTTTTTGATGATTGGTAGCCAGGAAGTCCCGCCTACCGGGGATGACAAGACTTCAATCATCGTCTCGATGAGCAACCGTCCTGGTGCGCTGCATGAATTGTTGGTTCCGTTTCATGAAAACGGGATCGATCTGACGCGTATCGAGACACGTCCTTCGCGTAGCGGTAAATGGACTTATGTGTTTTTCATCGACTTTGCTGGCCATCACCGCGACCCTCTGGTCAAGAGTGTTCTGGAGCAGATCAGTCAAGAAGCCGTAGCGCTTAAAGTGTTGGGTTCTTACCCGAAAGCGGTTCTTTGAGGCGATAAAACATGAGCGGTGATTTCCTTGCCCTGGCACAGCCGGGCGTGCAACAACTTTCGCCTTATGTCCCGGGCAAGCCTGTGGACGAGCTGGCCCGTGAGCTGGATCTGGATCCAGCCACAATTGTGAAGCTGGCCAGCAATGAAAATCCTTTGGGTGCGAGCCCCAAGGCACTGGAAGCCATCCGTGCTGAGCTGGCCGAGCTGACGCGCTATCCGGACGGCAACGGCTTCGCCCTTAAAAGCCTGTTGGCTGAGCAGTGTGCGGTGCAGATTGATCAGGTGACGCTGGGTAACGGCTCAAACGATGTTCTTGAGCTGGTTGCGCGTGCTTATCTGGCGCCAGGCCTGAATGCCGTGTTCAGCGAGCACGCGTTTGCCGTATATCCGATCGTTACCCAAGCGGTAGGTGCGCAGGCACGAGTAGTGCCCGCCAAGGATTGGGGGCATGACTTGCCTGCCATGCTTGACGCTATCGACAGCAATACCCGTGTGGTTTTCATTGCCAACCCGAATAACCCGACCGGAACCTGGTTTGGCGTCGATGCGCTGAACGAGTTCTTGCAGGATGTTCCCGAGCACGTGCTCGTGGTGCTGGACGAAGCCTATATCGAGTACGCCCAAGGTGGTGATCTGCCAGACGGTCTTGAGTTTTTGTCGGCGTATCCCAATTTGCTGGTTTCGCGCACGTTCTCCAAGGCTTACGGCCTGGCCGCTTTGCGGGTGGGCTATGGCCTGTCGACGGCAATCGTTGCAGATGTGCTGAATCGCGTGCGTCAGCCATTCAACGTCAACAGCCTGGCCTTGGCAGCCGCTTGTGCGGCCCTTAAAGATACTGATTACCTGAACCAGAGCCGGCGTCTTAACGAGGCCGGCATGCAGCAGTTGCAGGACGGTTTTCGCGAACTTGGCCTGAGCTGGATTCCATCCAAAGGCAACTTCATTGCTCTGGACCTCGGTCGGGAGGCGGCTCCCGTTTATCAGGGACTGCTGCGGGAGGGCGTGATCGTGCGTCCGGTTGCTAACTACGGGATGCCGAACCATTTGCGCATCACTATTGGTTTGCCTGCGGAAAATATCCGTTTGCTTGAGGCGCTGGCCAAGGTGCTTGCTCGTGGTTGATGTAATGTCTGTGCAATCGGTAAAGCCTGTTCTGGGTCGTTTGGTTGTTGTCGGCTTGGGGCTGATTGGCGGCTCTTTCGCCAAGGGTATGCGCGAGAGCGGGCTGTGCGGCGAAGTGGTTGGTGTTGATCTCGACCCCAAGTCTTGTGCAATGGCTGTGGAGTTGGGGGTGGTCGACCGCTGCGAGGCTGATCTGGCAACCGCTTGTGCGGGCGCTGATGTGATTCAGTTGGCAGTGCCGATTCTGGCCATGGAGAAAATGCTTGGCCTTTTGGCGGGCATGGATCTTGGACAGGCGGTGATCACTGATGTTGGCAGTGCCAAAGGCAATGTCGTGCAGGCTGCAGCCCATGCCTTTGGCGGTATGCCCGCACGTTTCGTTCCGGGTCACCCGATTGCCGGTTCTGAACAGAGCGGTGTCGAGGCCTCGAACGCCAGCCTGTTTGAGCGTCACAAAGTTATTTTGACGCCAGTGGCGCAAACCGATGCTGGCGCTCTGGACCTGGTCGATGGCATGTGGCGCGCCTTGGGTGCGGACGTCGAACATATGCAGGTCGAGCGTCATGACGAGGTTTTGGCTGCAACCAGCCATTTGCCTCATCTGCTGGCTTTCGGGTTGGTGGACTCTCTTGCCAAGCGCAACGAGAATCTGGATATCTTCCGTTACGCAGCGGGTGGCTTTCGCGATTTCACAAGAATCGCGGGTAGCGACCCGGTAATGTGGCATGACATTTTTCTCGCGAATCGCGAGGCAGTGCTGCGCACATTGGATACATTTCGCAGTGATCTCGACGCTTTGCGCGACGCGGTCGATGCAGGGGATGGGCATCAATTGCTGGGCGTCTTTACGCGCGCCCGGGTTGCCCGCGAGCATTTCAGTAAAATCCTGGCCCGCCGGGCATATGTGGACGCTATGAATTCCAACGATCTGATTTTTTTGGCAAATCCTGGTGGTCAAGTTACTGGCCGGATCCGCGTACCAGGCGACAAATCCATTTCTCACCGCTCGATCATGCTCGGCTCACTGGCCGAAGGCACGACCGAGGTGGAAGGTTTCCTTGAGGGTGAAGATGCCCTGGCAACGTTGCAGGCATTCCGTGACATGGGTGTGGTCATCGAGGGTCCTCACCATGGCCGTGTGACCATTCATGGTGTTGGCCTGCATGGCTTGAAAGCTCCGCCTGGCCCAATTTATCTGGGTAACTCGGGTACTTCGATGCGTCTTTTGTCTGGCCTGCTGGCCGCACAAACCTTCGATACCACCCTGACCGGCGACGCTTCGCTGACCAAGCGTCCGATGAATCGTGTGGCTAATCCATTGCGCGAAATGGGCGCCGTGATCGAGACCGCTGCAGAAGGTCGTCCGCCGATGACCATTCGCGGTGGCCACGCTCTTAAAGGCATGAACTACACCTTGCCGATGGCCAGTGCTCAGGTTAAGTCTTGCCTGTTACTGGCGGGCTTGTATGCAGAAGGCAAGACGTCGGTCACCGAGCCGGCTCCGACTCGCGATCACACCGAGCGCATGCTGCAGGGTTTCGGCTACCCCGTAACTGTTAATGGCCCTACAGCTTCGGTTGAGTCGGGTCACAAGCTGACTGCGACGCATATTGAAGTCCCTGGCGATATTTCTTCGTCAGCGTTCTTCCTGGTTGCCGCTTCTATCGCAGAAGGCTCTGATCTGCTGCTGGAGCATGTGGGGATCAATCCTACCCGTACTGGCGTAATCGACATTTTGCGTCTTATGGGTGCGGATATCACCCTTGAGAATCAGCGTGAAGTGGGCGGCGAGCCGGTAGCTGATCTGCGTGTACGTGCCGCGAAGCTGAAGGGAATCGAGATTCCTGAAGAGCTGGTGCCGCTGGCGATTGATGAGTTCCCGGTACTGTTCGTGGCGGCGGCTGTTGCCGAAGGTCGTACGATCCTGCGTGGGGCAGAAGAGTTGCGCGTCAAGGAGTCCGACCGGATTCAAGTGATGGCGGACGGTTTGCTGGCGCTGGGTGTGAAGTGCGAGCCGACACCAGATGGCATCATCATTGATGGCGGTACTATCGGTGGAGGTGAAGTTCATGGGCATGGCGATCATCGTATTGCGATGGCCTTCAGCGTGGCTTCGTTGCGTGCAACCGCTCCAATCCGTATTCACGATTGCGCCAACGTGGCAACCTCGTTCCCGAACTTCCTTGCGCTGTGCAAGCAGGTGGGCATGCGTGTAGCTCAAGAGGCGAACTCGTGATTTCGGCACCGGTTATTACCATCGATGGCCCTAGTGGTTCCGGTAAAGGTACCGTTGCCGGGATCCTGGCCAAGCGCCTGGGGTGGAATTTGCTGGACTCCGGTGCTCTGTACCGCTTGCTGGCTTTTGCTGCGGGCAATCACGGTGTTGCCCTCGATAACGAGGCGCTGCTGGAGAAACTGGCTGCACATCTTGATGTGCAGTTCGTCGGGGCGACCGACGGCAAGCCCGCTCGCATCATTCTCGAAGGCGACGAAGTGACTCACGCTATCCGCAGTGAGGCTGTGGCAGCTGGAGCCTCCAAAGTCGCGGCTTTGCCGGCTGTTCGTGATGCTTTGTTGCAGCGTCAGCGTGCATTTCAGGAGTTGCCAGGCCTGGTTGCCGATGGTCGTGACATGGGTACGGTGGTATTTCCTGATGCCCCGTTGAAGGTTTTTCTGACGGCCAGCGCTGAAGAGAGGGCCCGTCGCCGTTACTTGCAGTTGAAGGCAAAGGGCGATGATGTTAGTCTCTCAGGTCTGCTAGATGAGATTCGTGCCCGCGATGAGCGTGATACGCAGCGTGCAATAGCCCCGCTTAAACCGGCGGCTGATGCCATACAGCTGGACTCTACGGAGTTATCCATCGAACAGGTGCTGGAACGCATCATGAGTGAAATCGCACTTCGCGATATTGCCTGATGACCAAGAAAGCGTGCAGGAGACCAGAAATAGTCCTGCATGCCTTCTTTTATATAAACGTAACCCACATTGTCTGGAATGTGGCAGATGGGCGTATTCCTTCGCCCTTGATCAACAGGAATTAAAATGAGCGAAAGCTTTGCAGAACTCTTTGAAGAAAGCCTAAAAACCCTGAATCTTCAGGCTGGCTCGATCATCACCGCTATCATCGTTGATATCGATTACCAAGCTGGTTGGGTTACCGTTCACGCTGGTTTGAAGTCGGAAGGCCTCATCCCGCTGGAGCAGTTCCACAACGACGCTGGCGAACTGAACATCAACATCGGTGATGAAGTTCACGTTGCGCTGGACGCGGTCGAAGACGGCTTTGGCGAAACCAAACTGTCCCGTGAAAAAGCCAAGCGCGCTGAATGCTGGATCGTTCTGGAAGCAGCCTTCGCAGCAGAAGAAGTGGTCAAGGGCGTTATCAACGGTAAGGTTAAAGGCGGCTTCACTGTCGACGTTAACGGCATCCGTGCGTTCCTGCCAGGTTCTCTGGTTGACGTTCGTCCAGTGCGCGACACCACGCACCTGGAAGGCAAAGAGCTGGAATTCAAGGTCATCAAACTTGACCAGAAGCGCAACAACGTTGTTGTTTCGCGTCGCAGCGTTCTTGAAGCAGAGAACTCGGCTGAGCGTGAAGCTCTGCTGGAATCCCTGCAAGAAGGCCAGCAAGTCAAAGGTATCGTCAAAAACCTCACCGATTACGGCGCATTCGTCGATCTGGGTGGCGTCGATGGCCTGCTGCACATTACCGACATGGCTTGGAAGCGTATCAAGCATCCTTCCGAAATCGTCAACGTTGGCGACGAGATCGATGTCAAGGTTCTGAAGTACGATCGCGAACGCAATCGTGTTTCCCTGGGCCTGAAGCAACTGGGCGAAGATCCATGGGTTGCTATCAAAGCCCGTTACCCAGAAAGCACTCGCGTTACCGCTCGTGTAACCAACCTGACCGACTACGGCTGCTTCGCTGAGCTGGAAGAAGGCGTTGAAGGTCTGGTACACGTTTCCGAAATGGACTGGACCAACAAAAACATCCACCCTTCGAAAGTCGTACAAGTCGGCGACGAAGTGGAAGTTATGGTTCTGGACATCGACGAAGAGCGTCGTCGTATCTCCCTGGGCATCAAGCAGTGCAAATCTAACCCATGGGAAGATTTCTCTGGCCAGTTCAACAAGGGCGATAAAATCTCCGGCACCATCAAGTCGATCACCGATTTCGGTATCTTCATTGGTCTGGACGGCGGCATCGACGGCCTGGTTCACCTGTCCGACATTTCCTGGAACGAAGTTGGCGAAGAAGCCGTACGTCGTTTCAAGAAAGGCGACGAGCTTGACACCGTTATCCTGTCTGTTGATCCAGAGCGTGAGCGTATCTCCCTGGGTATCAAGCAGCTGGAAAGCGATCCGTTCTCCGAGTACGTACAAGAGAACGACAAAGGCGCAATCGTTAAGGGCATCGTGAAAGAAGTTGACGCTAAAGGCGCCATCATCACTCTGGCCAACGATATCGAAGCGACTCTGAAAGCATCCGAAATCAGCCGTGACCGCATCGAAGATGCACGTAACGTTCTGAAAGAAGGCGAAGAAGTAGAAGCCAAGATCATCAGCGTTGATCGCAAAAGCCGCGTAATCCAACTGTCCATCAAGTCGAAAGACGTTGAAGACGAGAAGGAAGCAATCCAGAGCCTGCGCGACAAGCCAGCTACCTCTGAGATCGCTGCTGGTCCGACCACTTTGGGCGACCTGCTGCGTGCACAAATGGAAAAACAGAACTAAGTTCTGATTGACCATAAAAAAGGGCGACTTAGGTCGCCCTTTTTGTGTCTGAGATTTGATGGCCAGGATGGCTTCCGTCCATGAGTTCTTGTGTAGGCGTGTTTGCAGGTCGCTTATGATTTGGCTAGGGAAGGGCGGGGGGTTATGTCGAGCGAGCTGTGTGAGGGCTTGGGAGGTGGCTGCCGTGGGCTATGGTTATTACTTGGCCTGATGGAAGTTTGGAGGGGGCGACAAACTTTGCAAAGATAAGTCAATCCTTGGGCTGTTCAAAATCTATCGATCATGCTAAAACCTTTGAAGCGCTGATCTAGCTGCTTGAAAAAGAAGGGAAAAATATGACGAAATCGGAGTTGATCGAACGAATTGTCACCCATCAAGGGCTGCTCTCATCCAAGGATGTAGAGTTGGCCATCAAGACTATGCTTGAACAAATGTCCCAATGCCTGGCGACCGGTGATCGGATTGAGATTCGTGGTTTTGGCAGCTTCTCGTTGCATTACCGAGCCCCTCGAGTTGGCCGCAATCCCAAGACCGGTCAGTCAGTCAGTCTGGATGGAAAATTTGTTCCTCATTTCAAGCCGGGCAAAGAGCTACGGGATCGAGTAAATGAAGATGAGGAAGACGACATTTAATCCTTCGTGGAACAGGAGTTGCCGATGCGTAGCGTCAAACGTGCAGTGTTAGTCGTGTTTGCCCTGATGGTCATTTTCGGGATCGTGATATTTATCCTCGAAAACCAGCAGCCCACAGCACTGGTATTTTTGGGTTGGCACACTGCGCAACTTCCGCAATCACTGTTCTTTATCGGTGCTTTACTGGTTGGTATGGCTATCGGGCCTGCAATGGGTTTTGTGGCCTACAAGCGCAAAGCTGCCAGATTGAAGCGCAAGCTGTTGGTCGAGTCTTAAGGCTGCCTTTCTAGGTCTCTCATATGGATAGTGTGAGAGGCTTTTGTACGTCGACTGATATCCGAAAAGTAAGCGCCGCAATCTAGCGGGGCTTGTAATTTGGGATATTTCCTACAAGTTGCTAGCTTGCATTGTTTAGTGGATCTGGCAGAGTGCTCGACTCTCAGTACTTGGCGCGTACTCGTGCGCTCATTGATATTTACGTCGGATGTTAAAAATCGATAATTTCGAGTCTGTTCAGGGTTTTTGCTGTTCGATTTTTCATTTTTGTTCTGAGGCTTCCTTCGGTTTCAATCTGCAGTGCTTATGTTTCATTAGGGTATCGTCTGATTAGGTGATGCTGCTCATCTTGTCAAAGTTGTATTTTATTCAGGATAAACGTTACGACTGTAGTTCTGCATGTTGTGGCTGTATAGCGGCCGGTTCCCTATTTTCAGACAAGTATCTACGGTATTCCCATCTGAAATTCTGAGTAAGCCGATATATCGATCGGGCTTAACGGTCGGTGTGCAAGGTGCTTCTCCTTCCTGGTCCTCCAGCCAATTCATATGATTGGTGTCATACATTGCATATGGGTGGCCATAGCTGTCTTTAAATTAGCAGCAGCTTGTATCGGTGAGGATAAATCCCTTGAGGCTCAATTTGCGCACATTGCCCTGGAATCGACGGGCATTCTGGGCTCCCTGTGTCCGTGGGCTTGTCTTCTGGATCGTGCTAGCTCTCCTTCTAGAAGGGCGTAAGCACAGGTTGCCATGCGCTCGTCTGGTTGTGCGCCAGTGGTCGCATAGTCAATTCCCTGAGGGCCATGCTGGGTAACAATGTGCTCTGTCCAGGCTTCTGGGCATATGGAATACCTGTCGCCGTGATACAAAAATACGACCTGTGAGGTGGTTTTGTTGAAATGGAGGGGGAGCGCTGTATCATTCGCCCAGGCGTGTATGTTTTGGACGATTGCTCTGCCCATGCGAACCAGAAAAGTGTGCTCAACTTCGTTTCGGGAGTAGGGACATGACCTGAGCAAGTAAGTAAGTTTGGTGGATTGTGAGTGACGAGCAAAACAGATATTAGCTAAAAAGTTACCGGGTCTGGACAGACCGCACAATAGATAGATTTCGGGCTAATGGCCCTGCTGCGATTCAACGCTCGTAGCGATAATGAGAACTCAACTGCTGCCATTGGCACATGCGCTGCACGATGGTAAACACGGAAGAACCTATTAATGAATCACCCATGCACATGACAAGCAGCGCAGCAACCCAGGACCCGGCTGCATCCCGATCCGGCGACTGGTATCTGGTGCAATGCAAGCCAAGACAGGACGAGCGGGCAGAGGAGAACCTTCTGCGCCAGGGCTATAAGTGCTCACGTCCGGCCTGCCGCCGCGAGCGACTGCTGCGCGGCCAGATGCAACACGTCCAGGAGTCCCTCTTTCCTGGCTATCTTTTTATCCACATGCCTCAAGGTGCCAACTGGGCTCCGTTGCGATCTACACGCGGCGTAGCACGGGTTGTGGCCTTTGGCGGCCGTCCCCTGGCAGTCAGTCATGAGTTAGTAACTCAATTACAAGACCGTGCAGACAGTCACATCATCACCGCGTTCAAGCCCGGTGAAAAAGTCACCATCCTTGATCAAGGCTTTGCAGGTATTGAGTCCATATTCATGACTATGGACGGCGAAGAACGAGTTATTTTGCTTATCAACTTAATGAACCGGCAGCAACAAATCAGTTTGCCGTTGGCGAGTATTAGCAATCATTGAGTAAAACCCTGGCCACAGCCGGGGCAAAGACAACAAAGCGCGTTCTCAGGAAATTGACGGTGAATCCTGGGGCGGTAGCGTGTTTGTTTCAGACAGAATTCAGTCATCGCCTATCCAAGTTACAGGCGATGCACCCTACAAGTTAAGGAAGTGCTTTAACCATGACCTCCCTCAAACGTAAAGGCATCATCCTCGCTGGCGGTTCAGGTACGCGCCTGCATCCACTTACGTTGGGTGTGTCAAAGCAGATGCTGCCGATCTACGACAAACCAATGATCTTCTATCCGCTGTCAGTACTGATGCTGGCGGGCATGCAAGAAATTCTGATTATCTCAACACCCGAAGACTTGCCGTGCTTCAAGAAATTGCTGGGTGACGGTAGTCAGTACGGTATTGAGTTGAGCTACGCGGAACAGCCGAGTCCCGATGGATTGGCGCAAGCCTTTATCATTGGTGAAGAGTTTATTGGTAAAGCCCCGGTCTGCCTGATCCTCGGTGACAATATTTTTTATGGTCAGAATTTTTCTGGGAACCTGCGTGCGGCCATGTCCCAAGAAAAGGGCGCCACGGTATTTGGCTACCATGTGTCGGACCCGGAGCGTTTTGGTGTCGTTGAGTTTGATGGCACCGGCCGTGCGTTAAGCATTGAAGAAAAGCCTGCGAAGCCAAAATCAAACTACGCCGTGACGGGGTTATATTTCTACGACAATCAGGTTGTTGAAATTGCAAAAAATATCAAGCCATCTTCGCGAGGTGAGCTTGAAATCACCGATGTCAATCGCGCTTATCTTGAGCAAAACACGCTGACGGTTGAAATACTGGGACGTGGTTTTGCATGGCTGGATACCGGTACTCATGAGTCTCTGCTGGAGGCCAGTCATTTTGTGCACACCATCGAGCAGCGTCAGGGTTTGAAAGTAGCTTGCCTAGAGGAGATTGCTTTTAATAAGGAGTGGATAACCCCTGAGATGTTGGAAATACAGGGGAAAAGACTCGAAAAGACAGGGTATGGGCAGTATCTGTTGAATATGCTCTTGGAAGCTAAACAGAAATGAAAATTACGAGAACCAATATTCCGGATGTGCTGGTCATAGAGCCAGTTGTATTTAAGGATTCGCGGGGCTGGTTTATGGAAACCTTCAACGAAAGAGACTTTTTTGAAAGCTTGAGGTCTCTGAATATTCCCGCCCCCAAATCGTTTGTACAAGACAATCAATCATGCTCAAAAAAAGGTGTCCTCAGGGGATTGCATTATCAAACTGCCCCATATGCCCAAGGGAAGCTTGTGCGAGTTGTGCAAGGTTCAGTGTTTGATGTTGCCGTTGATATTCGTGAAACTTCATCAACATATCTAGAATGGGTCGGTGTTGAGTTAAGTAGCTGTAACAAGAAAATGTTGTGGATTCCTGAAGGCTTTGCACATGGTTTCTTGGCGTTGGAAGATGAAACGCATTTATTATATAAGACAACTGATTATTATAATCCGGGTTCAGAGCGTTCGTTGCGATGGGATGATGAGGCTTTTAAAATAAATTGGCCTTTTATGGAGAGTTTTATTATTAATCAAAAGGATCAAGAGGCCCAAAAGTATCTTGTGAGTAATGGGGGTTAATAGTACTCGTGAGTTGAATAGGCTTCCGGCCAGATATTAGGCGGCAACGGAAGCGGTTCGTTTGTATTTGTGCGGGCTCGACAATAGCTTGCTGGTTAATAAATACAACTCAGTTTTTTGTGGTTTGGAATGTTTGACCGGGAGTGCCTTTGACAAAGCTGAGAGCTGGTATTCATTTTGCGTCGGCAACGCTCATCAAGACTGTCGCAGGTTTGATTGTTATAAAACTCCTTGCTGTACAGCTTGGACCTGATGGGTTCGGTCAGTTAAGCCAGTTGATGACGCTTGTTGCAATTACAAGTATGTTCGCGGGTGGAGGCGTGGCTAACGGCTTGACCAAGGCCTTGGCGAAAACGCCGATAACAACAGTTGAAGGGGCCTCCTGGTTTGCAACGGCGTTCACAATATCCACCATTGCTGCACTTCTAGTAGCTATCGGTCTTGTGGTGCTGTCTGAATTTTTCCTTGATCGATTAATGCTGGGTGGTTTTGCTGCCATTTTCGTTTTTTTGGCCATTGGCCAAGTTGTTGTTGGTTATGGAAATCTTGCGCAATCTGAAGCCAGTAGTCGTGGTGAAACGGGATTTTATGCGAAGGTGAATATAGTAGGAACTGTCATCGGGGTAACGGTACTTTATTTTGCGGTTACCTACTTTGGGTTTCCTGGGGCTGCTTATTCAATAGCAATTATGCCTTCTTTTTTGGGGCTCGTGGCGCTGGCGCTCTTCTTCAAGCGAGTGGATGTGTTTCAATATCTAAAGTGCTCGTTAGAGTCGTACAAAGTAAAGTGGTTGTTATCATTTTCAGTTGTGACTTTTGTTGGGGCGCTGTCAATACCTCTCGCCCAAATCATTATTCGTGATGTTATGGCGCAGCAATTTGGATGGTCGCAGGTGGGGCTGTGGCAGGGTGTTGTAAAGTTATCCGATGTATATATGCAGTTTGTGGGTGTTGTCCTTGCAAACTATGCGTTACCTCGCTGTGCTGCCGCGAAAACGGACAGAGAGTCGGGGAAAGAAGTAGCAAGTATTGTATTTTGGCTTGTTATCGCCTTGATGGCCGGGTTTTTTGTACTTTATTTCATAAAGGACATTGTTATTAGGTTGGTTTTTTCTGGCGAGTTTTTGGGTATGTCGGATTATTTCATTCCGCAAATGGCAGGCGATATATTCAGGACCGTTGCTGCGGGGATTTCCTATGCTCTCATGGCGCGGGGAATAATAAAAATTTCGATACTTTTTGAGTTGCTTCAGGGGCTTCTTTTAGTCGTTATTTTTTATTGTTTTATCGGTCAGTTTGCGGCTATGGCGCCTGCTTATGCTCATGTGGCCACCTATGGTTTACTTGCAGTGATTATGTCTGTGATTTTTTGGTTTGAACTCAGAAGAGAGGCCCAGTGAATATTTTATTGTTGTGCACGAAATTTTCCATGGATGAAAATGATCCTTGGCTGACTAACGAGCTAGCCGGATCATTGCAGCGTGCTGGCAATAAAGTATCAGTGGTTTGTCTGGACTGGTCGGGGAGTCTTGGTAGCAAAAAAAGCACGTTTTATATCACGTCGTCGGGCACTGAAGTATTTATCGAGAAACCGGTGGCTGTATTTTCTCGATTTCCTCTACTGTCCAAGCTGTTTAAGTGGGGGGGGTCATCTTGCGTAGCCTCCTTACTGGTTTCTAAGTTAGAAAAGAAAAATAGCTATGATTTAGTTATATGCTTCTCACCATTAGTAACTATGTCGCTTCCTGCCATTTGGTTGGCAGGGCTGATGAAGAAAAAGTCCTTGCTTATTCAGTGGGACTTTTTTCCTTATCATCAACGCCAGATTGGCATGATGCCGTCCGGTTTGATATTTAATGTGGCAAGGAAAGTGGAAGGTTTCCTTGTTAGTCGCTTCAAATATATAGGATGTATGTCTCCCGCTAACATTTCCTATTTGCGATCACACTATCCTATTCGTCAAGAACAGACGGTTTTTACGCTGCCTATTTGGGGCGCTGCTAGTCAATTACCTAAAAGTGATCGTTCTTTGGTGCGAGAGAAATACGGGCTTCCCAATGACCAACCGATTATTGTTTTTGGTGGACAGTTAGTGCAAGGAAGAGGTATCGAAGATATTTTGGAAACTGCCAGGCTGGCAAAAATTCAATCCTGCCCAGCTACTTTCTTGATTATAGGCAGTGGGTTATTAGAGTGCCTGGTGGATGATTATATTTCCCAAGAAAATTCCAACGTGGTAAGACTCGCACATGTGCCACGCCAAGAATATCTAGAAATTATTGCGACTTGCGACTTGTCCCTGGTGTGTACCGTGCGGGATGTCGATGTGCCGAGCTACCCATCAAAAACTATCGATTACTTGAGAGTTGGACTTCCAATAGTCGCTTCAGTGGAAAAAACAACAGACTATGGCGAACATATTGCCGCACTGGGTGTAGGTGTTTACACCGAGGCGGGTAAACCTGAAGAACTTTTGCGTGTAATTGATGAGTTGCTGAAAGATCCAGCACGTATGGCGGCGATGAAGGCCCAAGGTCCAATCTGCTTTAGGGAGAATTTTGAAGTCGATAGTGTTGTATCAAATGCTTTAAAAGTTATTTCTGCAAAATAATTGGCATAGTGGGTGTTGAATGCAGATTAACTTTGAAAGGATTCAGTATTTGCCTTTGATTTGCGGATTAGGGTATTTGTTCTTGACCGTAGCTCTTTTTTTTGAAGGCGTATTTGACTGGCCAGTGGACAACGGAAGTGTGCTGTTAGTTTTTTTGATTGTTAGTTTTTTTGCTATTGGTCTTGGTTTTTTTATCGGTGTAGTAAAGAAAGGTTCAGGCAGAGAATTGAGTTCCTGGAGGACTTTTTATCGAGTTGGTGCTATTGCCAGTATTGTATTGGTTTTCCCGGCAACATGGGTATACACGGGGAAATGGCCTTGGGAAATCTTCAGTGTTTTGAAAAATCAAGGGCTTGCTTATGAAGATATGTTGGTGGCACTTGAAGCTGATGAATCAGGTATTAGAGGCTATCTGGCGATAGTGAAGGCTATTTTTGCCCCTTTTGTGTTTTGCGTAATTCCCTTTGCAATTTTGAAATGGAAAGAACTCCAAAAGCTAGATGTTCTGTTACTGATTACTCATATTGGTGCCATTCTCGTTTTTTCGCTTATGCGTGGAACAGACCGCGAGACGGGGGACTTGTTGGTTTATGTGATGATGGCGTCGATTGTTGTTGTCGCTCGACTAGCCGTTAAATATGGCCGATTTCCATTCAAGATTTCTCGCGTTGTCGCTATCTTGTTCTTATTAAGTGCAGTTTTTATCTTTACGCTTACGCTCTTTATCGAGCGTAAGGAGTCAAGGATGGGAGGGGCAGAAAGCTTTTGTATTGCGAAAGGTGTTGTTTGTTCAGAACGCGACGCGAGAGAAACAGAGCTTTTTAAAGGAAGTGCATTCGCTTTCGAAATGCTTACAGCTTATGTTTCTCAGGGTTACTATGGTCTTTCCCTAGCGCTTAAGGAAGATTTTACTTCAACGTATGGCTTGGGGCACTCATCTTTTATTATGAGTGCGTACACAAAATACTTTGATGACTCGATATATAAGAGAAGTTATCTTTACAAGGTTAGTCAGGCTGGTTGGAATGACAAAGCTCAGTGGTCGAGCATGTTTCCATGGATTGCCAACGATGTTGGCTTTCCTTCGATTCCTGTATTAATGGTTGTCTTCGGGTTTTTCTGGGGTAGTTCTTGGAAGAGTGCTGTTGTATACAACAGCGATGTCGGTACTTTGGTTTTTTTATTTCTGTCCTTGGCTGTTTTTTATATGCCGGCAAATAACCAATTAACACAAGCGCTGGATTCATATTATGCGTTTTTGTTTTGGTTCTTTATCTGGTTGTTTACGTCCAAGAATAAAGGCATAGAAAATTAACAATTTTTGCAAGTGAGGTCATTATGTTTAAAGGTAGAACGCTTCTAATTACAGGCGGTACGGGATCTTTTGGAAATGCGGTACTTAAAAAGTTTTTATCTACCGATATTAGAGAAATCCGGATTTTCAGCCGTGATGAAAAAAAACAAGATGATATGCGCAAGCATTATAATAATGCCAAGTTAAAATTTTATATTGGCGATGTTCGCGATTATCAAAGTGTGCTTAATGCTACCCGGGGAGTTGATTATATATTCCATGCTGCGGCACTGAAACAAGTACCATCATGCGAGTTTCATCCGATGGAGGCAGTCAAGACAAACGTCATAGGCACTGACAATGTGCTGGAAGCTGCCATCCAGAATGAAGTTAAGCGTGTAGTTTGTCTTAGCACGGATAAAGCGGTGTATCCCATCAATGCCATGGGTATTTCCAAGGCTATGATGGAAAAAGTGATGGTTGCCAAGTCACGAAATGTCGATGAAAGCAAAACGGTCATTTGTGGTACGCGCTACGGGAATGTCATGGCCTCCCGAGGTTCAGTCATTCCGCTCTTTATTGAACAAGTTCGAGCGGGAAAGCCACTGTCAATTACCGATCCGAACATGACCCGCTTCATGATGACTTTGGCGGATGCAGTTGATCTTGTTTTGTACGCATTCGAGCACGGTAACAACGGTGACTTGTTTGTTCAGAAGGCACCGGCAGCAACGGTAGAAATCTTGGCTCGTGCTTTGGTTACTATGATGGGCTTGCCAGAGCATCCTATACAGGTCATTGGCACTCGCCATGGTGAAAAATTATTTGAAGCGCTTCTGAGTCGAGAGGAAATGGCGTGCGCTGAAGACCGTGGACAGTACTTCCGAGTGCCGCCAGATTTGCGTGACCTGAACTACAGCAAATATGTTGAGCAAGGCGAAGAAAAAATATCCAGAATGGAAGATTACAACTCTCACAATACCGAACGACTTGATGTGGATGGCATGCAGCGGTTGCTTTTAAAGCTATCATTCATGCAGGCCATCCAGCGTGGCGAACACGTCACGCCTGAGGAGTAAGCCGTGAAAGTTCTTATCACAGGGGCGAATGGTTTTGTTGCACAAAATTTATATGTCCAGCTGCGCGAACGCAAGGATATAGAGATTTTGCGATTCTCTCGTGAGGACAGTTTGTTGTCACTGCAGGAAATGCTCTTGCAAGCGGATTTTGTGTTTCATCTTGCAGGTGTTAACCGACCTGAAAATCCAAAAGATTATACATCTGGCAATGTGGACCTTACACAGGCCGTGTGTGATGGAATCGTTGCAAGCGGCAGGAAGATACCCGTTCTATATACTTCTTCAAGTCAGGCCGTATTACAGAATGACTACGGCATAAGTAAGTTGGCGGCTGAAAAAGCGCTTATGGATTTTTCCGCTAAGCGGAATATACCAGTGTATCTATTTCGCTTGCCTAATGTGTTCGGCAAGTGGGCTCGACCGAATTACAATTCTGCGGTAGCCACTTTTTGCCATAATATAGCGCGCAATCAACCCATTCAGATCAATAATCCTGATGCGGTTATTACACTGGTCTATATTGATGATGTCATTGCTCATTTCATTTCCGTTATGGATGGGGCAGTGCAGGTCACTCCGTTTGTCGCGGTCGAACCTACTTATTCGGTAACGGTCGGGCAGTTGGCAGAGCAGCTCGCTGCATTTCGCGATAGCCGCCATAACTTGATAACGGAGGCGGTAGGGACAGGGCTGACACGCGCACTTTATTCCACGTATCTCAGCTATATACCTCCTGAACGATTTACCTATGAGGTTCCAAAATATGGGGATGCTCGTGGCGTATTCGTTGAAATGCTGAAGACCCGTGACGCGGGTCAATTTTCTTATTTTACGGCTCACCCAGGGATCACGCGAGGCGGACATTACCATCACTCAAAGACTGAGAAGTTTTTGGTCATCAAGGGTAATGCCTGTTTTCGTTTTCGGCATGTTGTATCAGGCGAGTTTTACGAGTTGTTCACTTCGGGTGAGAAGCCAGAAATTGTTGAAACTGTTCCTGGCTGGACCCACGATATCACCAATATTGGCAGCGATGAAATGATGGTCATGCTTTGGGCTAATGAAATATTTGATCGTGAGCACCCTGATACCTACACAATGCCTGTTGGTATCAAAGCCTAATTTATATTTTAATCAGAGTCTGTCATGAAAAAATTGAAAGTAGTTACTGTTGTCGGTACACGTCCTGAAATTATACGCTTGTCAAGGGTGATGGCTGCATTGGACGCGAGCTGTGAACACATACTGGTTCATACAGGTCAAAACTACGATTATGAACTCAATCAGATTTTTTTTGATGACCTCGGCATCCGTAAGCCAGATTATTTTTTAAACGCAGCAGGTAGTACAGGTGCCGAAACTATCGGGAATGTCATCATTGCCGTTGATCGTGTTCTTGCTGAAGTAGAGCCTGAAGCATTACTCGTTTTGGGCGATACCAATAGTTGTATGGCTGTGATTCCAGCAAAGCGTCGCAAAATTCCTACGTTCCATATGGAAGCGGGTAATCGTTGTTTCGATATGCGCGTCCCTGAAGAAATCAATCGCCGCATAGTCGATCACACGGCAGATATCAACCTGACCTACAGCACGATTGCACGTGACTATTTGCTCCGTGAAGGTCTGTCGCCAGATATGGTAATAAAGACCGGAAGTCCAATGTTCGAAGTGCTCAACTACTATCGTTCAGGTATCGATGCCTCTGACGTACTTAAACGATTGGGACTTGAGGCAGGCAAATTTTTTGTTGTCAGTGCGCACCGCGAAGAAAATATCGACTCCGATAAAAATTTTTTGAAGCTGGTTGATGTCTTGAACACAGTTGCCGAGCATTATGGGTATCCGGTGATTGTGTCAACTCATCCACGGACGCAAAAACGTGTTGATGCCATGGGCGTTACATTTCACGAAAATGTGCGTTTGCTTAAACCGTTGGGTTTCAAAGACTACAACAAACTGCAACTTGACTCGAAAGCGGCTTTGTCCGACAGCGGCACTATTAATGAAGAGTCATCAATTCTCAATTTTCCGGCGCTGAACTTGCGTGAAGCTCATGAGCGCCCAGAGGGTATGGAAGAAGCCGCAGTCATGATGGTGGGCTTGGAGGTTGAGCGAGTGATGCAAGCACTGGAGTTGCTGGACAGCCAGCAGCGTGGCGCGGATCGGTCGTTTCGCCTGGTAGAGGATTACAGCATGCCAAATGTCGCCGACAAAATTGTTCGTATCATTCACAGCTATCGCGACTATGTCATGCGTGTGGTCTGGAAAAGGTATTAAGTTAATGGGAGTCCGTGTTTTACTGTTGACTCAATGGTTTGATCCCGAACCCACATTCAAAGGGCTTGTGTTTGCAAGGGCGTTGGTCAAACAAGGGTTTGAAGTCGAGGTGGTAACGGGATTTCCTAATTACCCAGGTGGCAAAATATACCCAGGATTTAAGCTTAAATTGTTTCAAAAGGAAATTATTGACGGCGTTAAAGTAACCAGGCTTCCTTTATATCCCAGCCATGGGCAAAGCGGGGTAGGTCGAGTTGCTAATTATGTGAGTTTCGCGGCAGCCAGTCTTTTTTATGGTGTTTTCTTCGCGAAACGGCCTAGTGTTATTTATGCGTACCATCCACCGTTGACAGTGGGTATCGCGGCCTCGATTATCCGTTTCTTTAGACGTGTGCCTGTACTGTACGATATTCAGGACATGTGGCCGGATACACTCAAGGCCACCGGCATGTTTTCCAATGAGAAACTGCTAGGTGTTGTGTCTCGAGTTTGTGATTGGGTGTATGGGCATGTCGATAAGCTGGTTGTGCTTTCTCCAGGGTTTAAAAAAACATTAATTCAACGGGGAGTTCCGGAAGAGAAGATTGAAGTTATTTATAATTGGTGTGCTGAAGAACAAATCACCACGAGTGCCGAGCCCAATTATTCTTTTTCTGATCACTCAAATTTCCGCATCCTCTTTGCTGGGAATATGGGCAAAGCTCAAGCATTGGATGTTGTTTTGGATGCGGCGTACACCTTGCAATCACGTAACAGGCCAGTTGAATTCATATTTCTCGGTGGGGGGATTGAAGTTGACGCACTAAAACGAATGGCTGTTGAAAAGTCACTCAAAAACGTTACCTTCTTACCTGCTGTTCCCATGGCTGAAGTCGGAGGGTATCTGAAAGCTGCAGATGCCCTCTTGGTGCACCTTAAAAAAGATCCGTTGTTCAAAATCACGATCCCTTCCAAAACGCAAGCTTACATGGCGGTTGGCAGACCATTATTAATGGCTGTCGATGGTGATGCTGCTGATCTTGTGAGGGAGAGTGGCTGTGGAGTGGTTGTCGAGTCCGAAAATGTAGACTCACTTGTCTCGGGTGTGGAAAAGCTGTTGGATTCCACTGCTGAAGAACTCGCGCTGATGTCTAAACAAGGGCGTGATTTTTATCGCAAACACTTATCGCTTGATCAAGGGATCTTGAAATTTTCGAGGGCTTTTAACCTTCTTGCGAAAAAATAGAACATTGTTCTTGATCGTCATATTGATGGCTGAGAGTTGGACAGGGTGCAGGTGAGGTTTATGGTTAAGCGTTTATTTGACGTTGTTGTTTCTTTGGTTGCATTGATTTTATTGTCCCCCGTCCTGCTGTTGGTTACCTGGTTAGTCAGGCGGAATCTTGGATCCCCGGTTCTTTTTCGTCAGGTACGTCCAGGTATGCATGGCAAACTGTTCGAAATGATTAAGTTCAGAACCATGCGGGATGCATTTGATCATTCAGGAAACCCGCTGCCTGATAGCGATCGAATGACAAGGTTGGGCAGTTTTTTACGTTCCAGCAGTCTTGATGAGTTGCCAGGGCTCTGGAACGTATTGAAAGGTGATATGAGTCTGGTGGGGCCCAGGCCTTTATTGGTTGAGTACCTCCCGCTTTATAGTCCTGAACAGGCACGACGTCATGATGTGAAGCCGGGTATTACTGGCTGGGCACAAGTTAATGGCCGTAATGCCATAAGCTGGGAGCAGAAGTTCCAATACGACATCTGGTATGTTGAAAACCGGTCATTTTGGTTGGATTGCAAGATCATTGCCTTGACTCTCAAAAAAGTGTTTGTGCGTGAAGGTATTAGCGCTGAGGGGGAGGTAACCATGTCAAAATTTTTGGGTGAAAAGCCTCCAGTAAAATTCGCAATTCTAGGGGCTGGAGGTCACTCGAGAGTGGTTGCCGATACAGCCGAATGCTGCGGCTGGACAGATATAGAGTTTTTTGATGACTGCTGGCCTTCGACTAAATTTTCGGGCCATTGGCCGGTTGTCGGCGATACTCAAACGCTCTTGGCACGCTTCAAGGAATTTGACGGCGTCATCGTTGCTATCGGTAATAATCAAGTTCGACGTTTAAAAATGGATGAACTCAGCAAGAGCGGTATTGTTTGTAACTCTTTGGTCCATCCATCGGCAACGATCAGTCGATACGCTACTCTTGGGGAGGGGGTCGTGGCTTTTGCAGGGGTTGTTGTTAATGCCGGTGTTAAGATTGGCGATGGAGTCATTCTGAGCACGGCCTGCAGTATTGATCATGATTGTGTTTTGGATGACTGTGTTCATGTAAGCCCTGGCGCGAGAATTGCGGGGGCTGTCCAGGTTGGACATATGAGCTGGATTGGAATTGGTGCCTGCGTCAGACAAGAAATCAGGATCGGTGCCAAGGTCACGGTGGGTGCCGGCGCCGTAGTGATTAATAATATTGCCGATGGTCTGACCGTTGTTGGTGTTCCTGCCAAAGCTTTGTCTAAACAATAATCGCCTGGATGTGTTCTTTTTTATCAGGCTTATGTCATCCCGGACGTGCTCGGGCTGACTTTCGCAATATTCAAATTATGGGAACTGAATTGTGTTGAATACCCCATTTTCTCCTTGGCCTTCTTTCACGGAAGAAGAAGCCGATGCCGCACGTGATGTCATCTTGTCAAACAAGGTCAACTACTGGACAGGTCAGGAAACGCGATCTTTTGAAAAAGAGTTCGCCGAGTGGTCGGGCACTGACTATGCCGTTGCCCTGGCTAATGGCACCGTGGCCCTTGATCTGGCGTTGAAAGCACTCGGAATTGGCGCCGGGGATGAGGTTATCGTAACGTCACGTACTTTCCTGGCGTCGGTTTCGAGCATTGTCAATGCTGGAGCGATCCCTGTTTTTGCTGACGTTGATCTGGACTCGCAGAACTTTTCAGCGCAAACCATCCAGGCGGTTTTGACTCCTCGCACTAAAGCTTTGATCTGTGTTCATTTGGCGGGATGGCCATGTGATATGGATCCGATCATGGCCTTGGCTAACGAGTATGGCCTGAAAGTGATCGAGGATTGTGCCCAGGCTCACGGTGCTCACTATAAAGGTCGTCCGGTCGGTTCTATTGGCCATATTGGTGCCTGGTCATTCTGTCAGGACAAGATTATGACCACTGGAGGCGAGGGCGGCATGGTCACCACCAATGATCGTCAGCTTTGGGCTGACATGTGGGCTTATAAAGACCATGGCAAGAGCTGGGAAGCCGTCTACGAGCGTGAGCACGCTCCAGGATTTCGCTGGCTGCATGAAAGTTTCGGTACCAATTGGCGGATGCTTGAAGTTCAGGCTGTCATCGGACGGATTCAGTTGCGTCGCATGCAGGACTGGCACCGCGCTCGCCTGAATAATGCCCAGTCCATCTGGAAAGCTGCCCGGCAGCTCCCGGCACTTCGCGTTCCCGTGTTGCCTGACGATGCGGTGCACGCAGCCTATAAATGTTATGTATTTGTTCGTCCTGATTGCCTCAAGTCTGATTGGTCCCGAGACCGGATTCTCAATGAAATTTCCGCGCGGGGAGTACCAGCTTTTGCTGGCTCATGCTCAGAGGTTTATCTGGAAAAAGCTTTCGACAATACTGACTGGCGTCCCGTGCAGCGTCTGGTTAATGCGAGAGAACTGGGTGAGACGAGTATGATGTTCATGGTTCATCCAACATTGACCGCGCAAGAAATCGCGTTGACCTGCAAAGTGATCAGCGAGGTTGTTCAGCTAGCTTCGTTGGTGTGAGGTGTAACCTTGCGGTGTTGGTTCGGAGTACCGGGCCGCAAAGTGCTGATGGTTTTTTAGAGCAGCAAAGGTGTCATGGGATTTATGGATAAAGTTCGAGCTTACTTACTCAGCCTTTCGCGGCGACAGAAACGCATTATTCAAGTCACAGCAGATGTGGTCCTCGTTTGGCTTGCTTTGTGGCTTGCGTTCGTTGTGCGTCTTGGCATCGACGAGATGATCAATCCGGTCAAATTGCACTTTTGGGTATTTGTAGTTGCACCAATAGTTTCCATCCCCTTTTTTATTCGCTTCGGCATGTATCGCGCCGTGATGCGATATTTTGGCAACGATGCCTTGATCGCAATTATCAAGGCCGTCAGCCTTTCTTCGTTGGTCTTGGCTGTTGTGATGTACTGGTACAGCACTCCCGCCAATGCCGTCCCGCGCTCGATCATATTTAATTATTGGTGGCTGAGCCTGGTAATGCTCGGTGGTTTGCGCCTGGCTATGCGTCAGTACTTTTTGGGTGACTGGTTCTCGGCTGCTCAACATGTGCCTTTCGCCAGTCGTGATGATGGCCTGACGCGCGTAGCCATTTACGGTGCCGGTGCAGCAGGTAATCAGCTGGTTGCTGCCTTGAGAATGGGGCGGGCCATGCGGCCTGTGGCGTTCATAGATGATGATGAGGGGATTGCTGATCGCATCATCTCCGGCTTGCAGGTATTCAAACCCAAGCACATTCAGCTGATGATTGATCGTACGGGAGCCCAGGAAGTGCTGTTGGCGGTTCCTTCATCGTCCCGCGGTCGGCGTCGTGAGATCCTGAGTTTGCTTGAGGGCTTTCCGCTCCATGTTCGCAGTGTTCCTGGCTTTATGGATCTGGCCAGTGGCCGGGTCAAGGTTGATGACATTCAGGAAGTCGACATAGCCGATTTGCTGGGGCGTGATCCGGTTCCGGCCCAGGGTGAGCTGCTGGAACACTGCATTAAAGGTCAGTGTGTCCTGGTGACGGGGGCAGGTGGTTCCATCGGCTCGGAGTTATGTCGCCAGATTCTGGCTCTTAGACCGACTACTTTGTTGCTGTACGAGCATAGCGAATTTAATCTTTACAGTATTTATGGCGAGCTGGAGCAGCGGGTTGGTCGCGAGTCCCTTTCGGTGAAGGTGCTACCGATTTTGGGTTCGGTGCGTAACCCCCATAAATTACTGGATGTGATGAAGACCTGGCATGTCGATACGGTCTATCACGCAGCGGCTTATAAGCATGTGCCCATGGTTGAGCACAATATCGCCGAAGGTGTACTCAATAATGTCATGGGTACGCTCAATACCGCCCAGGCGGCTCTGCAGTCTGGTGTCGCGAACTTTGTACTGATTTCAACTGACAAGGCTGTGCGACCGACGAATGTGATGGGTAGCACCAAGCGCTTGGCCGAAATGACGTTGCAGGCACTCAGTCGCGAGATTGCGCCTGTGCTATTTGACGATGCCGCTAATGTGTCACGGGTTAACAAGACCCGGTTCACTATGGTTCGTTTCGGTAATGTACTTGGCTCTTCCGGGTCTGTGATTCCGCTTTTCCATAAGCAGATAAAGGCCGGTGGTCCGCTGACAGTGACCCACCCCAAGATTACCCGCTATTTCATGACTATCCCTGAGGCCGCGCAGTTGGTCATTCAGGCCGGCTCGATGGGGCAAGGTGGCGATGTCTTTGTCCTGGACATGGGCGAGCCTGTGCGCATTGTCGAGTTGGCCGAAAAGATGATTCACCTCTCCGGTTTGAGTGTTCGCTCTGATAAAAACCTGCATGGCGACATAGAAATTGAGTTCACTGGCTTGCGGCCTGGCGAAAAGCTTTACGAAGAGTTGCTGATTGGTGACAACGTAGTCGCAACTCGTCATCCAATGATCATGTGCGCGAACGAGGACATGTTGCCTTGGGATGAGTTGAAAGAGCGTTTGTCTCAACTGCTTGATGCTGTTGATATGGATGACTATGTCCGGGTACGCCAGTTGTTGCGTGAGACCGTCAGTGGTTATGCGCCCGAGGGTGAAATCGTGGACTGGATCCATCAGCAGCGTCGCAGCGAGTTTTCCTGACTACATACTCTGCAATGCACTGATTTTTGACACTCGACCTCCATCGCCTACGTTTGGAATACAGCTCAGGAGAGCTGTATTCCACTTAACGATGTAATGGAGTGTCACTTATGCGTATCGCTTTTATCTCTTCGATTTTTTTGGCTTTGATGGTGGGTTTTTCGAGCGTGATTCATGCTGCCCCGTCGGTAGAGGCAACTGAGCCGGTTGTCGCTGCGCAAGTTGCATCAGATGCGCAAGTGGTGACGATCAATCTCAACACCGCGGATGAGGCGACGCTTCAACGTGAACTCTCTGGTGTTGGTGCTGTTAAAGCCAAGGCGATCGTGGCTTACCGCGAGGCTAACGGTGACTTCACGTCAGCCGATGAGTTGCTTGAGGTCAAAGGGATAGGCAAAGCCATCTTTGAAAAGAATCGGGATAAGGTTGCGGTCAAGTAACCCGGGCAGTTAAGCGAAGAAAGCCAGTCATTGACTGGCTTTTTTTATTTGTGGCGCACGTATTCAGGTGTGTGGCGTTGATTGCTTCAAGGCGCTACGCGTTATGTCGAGGATCTTGTCCTTTAACGCCGTGCTCTCAGCCCCGCGTGCTAGAACCAGTGCTCCGACCAGAGTCGCGAAAATGACAATGCTTTGGTCCTCTGCATCTGGCCCTTGCAGTGTGGCCTGGATCTGTTTGAGCCTTGCATCGATCACGTAGTCTGTGGTCGAGCTAGCCTGCCCCTGTTGTGCCATTTCTGCTGACATGGTTGGTAACGGGCAACCCTCGTGGGGGGAGGTCAGGTGCCACTCGGACAAATATGCATCAATGAATGCGTGCAGAGGTTGTGGCTGGCTGAACAGTTCGGCGCAAATTCCGTCAACCTGTCCAGCGGCGTGCTGCAATGCTTTTTCTACCAGGTCGTTTTTGGATGAGAAGTGAGCATAAAAACCGCCGTGGGTGAGGCCCAGGGATTTCATCAGTGGCTGCAGGCCCGTCGCACCAATGCCGTCTCGACGGAACAGGCCTGATGCTTCCTTAACGATGCGCTGATGGGTTTGGGCTTTATGATCTTGTGAGTAGCGCATGACACATGTCTCTTTATGCAATGGACCATCATAGCGTTGAGCTCAAAGGCGATGCATTGGATGTTCATGTAAGGGTGTGTAGCTTTTTGCCTTTGGAACCCGTTCCTTGTGATTCAGCTCCTGACCAAATCAGGTGTTTACCGGTCCTTGGATTCTTTGGCGTCCATTTCTGCGTTGCGTTCGGCTACGCGCTTACGTTGCTCATCGGTGAGTTCCACTTTGTTGGCAGTGTCACGCAGGGTCATCAGACCACCCACGATGGCACCGATGGCGACAATAAGTATTAACCAGGCATACCACGGCATCGCGTTCTCCTTGGTTCGAACTTCACTGGGCAGGGATTGCGCAGTGCATTACTGTTTATGTCTGTAGGAGTGTACTAGTTCCATTGTAGGTCGCTTATACGGTAGCGCGCGTTATTACCCCGGTAATGACTAAAATCATGAATTTACGATCATCGGGTGCCGGTTGGCGGCTGGTTCCGCTACAATGCGCGCCGATTTCGACCAGCCTGAGAACCCGCTAATGTCCGACTGCCAGACTCCTATTATCGTCGCCCTGGATTTCCCAACGCGTGACGCCGCACTGAAGCTGGCTGATCAGTTGGACCCCAAGTTGTGCCGCGTCAAGGTAGGCAAAGAGCTGTTCACCAGCTGCGCTTCGGAAATTGTCGGCACTCTGCGTGACAAGGGTTTCGAGGTATTCCTTGACCTCAAGTTTCACGACATTCCCAACACCACGGCAATGGCGGTCAAAGCTGCTGCTGAAATGGGCGTATGGATGGTTAACGTGCACTGTTCTGGCGGTTTGCGCATGATGGCTGCTTGTCGTGAAGTGCTCGACAAACGTACCGGTCCACAGCCGTTGCTGATTGGCGTAACTGTACTGACCAGCATGGAGCGCGAAGACCTCGCCGGTATAGGCCTGGATATTGAACCTCAAGAGCAGGTGTTGCGACTTGCAGCCCTGGCCGAGAAGGCCGGTATGGATGGCCTGGTATGTTCTGCCCTTGAGGCGCAAGCGCTGAAGGCCGCGCACCCGACTCTGCAGCTGGTGACCCCGGGGATCCGTCCTGCCGGCAGTGCTCAGGATGATCAGCGCCGTATTCTGACCCCGCGCCAGGCACTGGATGCCGGCTCTGATTACCTGGTGATCGGCCGTCCAATCAGCCAGGCGGCAGATCCAGCCAAAGCGCTGGCTGCAGTGGTCGCGGAACTGGCTTAAAGCAGTGTGCGGGAGTTGGCAAGCCAACTCCCGCAGCAACATGTCGCTTCAGAGCTTCAAAACCAGCTTGCCGAAGTTCTCCCCGCTAAACAGTTTCATCAGGCTTTCCGGAAAGCTTTCCAGCCCTTCGACAATATGTTCTTTGCTTGTTAGTTGGCCTTTGGCCAGCCACCCCGCCATTTCCTGTCCGGCAGCTACGTAGCGATCGGCATAGTCCATCACTACAAAGCCTTCCATGCGTGCACGATTGACCAGCAGTGACAAGTAGTTGGAAGGGCCTTTCACGGCCTCCTTGTTGTTGTACTGGCTAATTGCACCGCAAATGATGACACGAGCCTTGAAGTTCAGGCGGCTAAGCACTGCGTCGAGAATATCGCCGCCGACGTTGTCGAAAAATACATCAACGCCCTTAGGGCATTCTCGTTTAAGCCCCGCGACAACATCCTCATTTTTGTAGTCGATCGCGCCGTCAAAGCCCAATTCCTGGGTCAGCAACGCGCACTTTTCTTTCCCGCCAGCAATGCCCACTACGCGGCAGCCTTTAAGCTTGGCGATTTGACCGGCAATGCTGCCCACTGCGCCTGCTGCGCCAGAAATCACCACTGTGTCGCCCGCCTTGGGGGTACCTACTTCGAGCAGGGCGAAGTAGGCGGTCATGCCGGTCATGCCCAAGGCGGACAAGTACACAGGCAGTGGCGCAAGTGCGGGGTCTACTTTGTAGAACCCGCGCGGCTCACCCACGAAGTAATCCTGAACCCCCAAGGCGCCATTGACGTAATCACCGACGGCAAAGCCGGGGTGGGCGGAGGCGATGACTTTACCTACACCCAGTGCGCGCATGACTTCACCCAGAGCCACTGGCGGGATATAGGACTTGCCTTCGTTCATCCAGCCGCGCATGGCCGGGTCGAGGGACAGATACTCGTTCCTGACAAGGATCTGTCCTTCTTTAGGTTGTACGACCGCAACTTCCTGAAAAGTGAATGTATCGCGGGTCGCTGCACCGACTGGACGTTTGGCGAGCAGGAATTGGCGATTTGTCTGGTCAGTCATTGCAATAACCCCTTGGAAAATGATGTCTGTTGATAGACCTTCTTGAGCCTCAGGGCAAGTGAATCCCGGACCACGAATAGGTTTTTATCAGTTGTGGTGATGGTTATATGCAGGCCTGTATCACTCGGATAAATAAGTCGATGACTACACCAGAACCGTTCACAGTGCAGGCGTACCCCTCAGAGGACAACAACAATGGGCATGACGTTTGCCGGGCAAGTGGCAGTGGTTACGGGCGCTGGAGCAGGTATCGGCCGAGCCGCGGCCCTGGCATTTGCGGGCGAAGGCTTGAAAGTGGTGGTGGCCGATCTGGATGTGGCAGGGGGCGAATACACGGTCGAGCAGATAGAGGCGGCGGGTGGCAGTGCTGTTTTCGTAAGGTGTGATGTCACCGTGGAGGCGCAAGTCAGGCAGTTGATGGAGCAGGTCATCAGCGCCTACGGTCGGCTGGATTATGCCTTCAACAATGCGGGGATCGAGATCGAGCATGGTCGCCTGGCGGATGGCACGCTGGACGAATTCGACGCGATCATGGGAGTGAACGTCAAAGGTGTCTGGTTATGCATGAAATATCAGCTGCCATTGATGCTGGCTCAGGGCGGAGGGGCAATCGTCAACACGGCATCGGTAGCGGGGTTGGGGGCTGCGCCGAAGATGAGCATCTACTCGGCGTCCAAACATGCTGTGATCGGGCTGACGAAATCAGCGGCCATCGAATATGCGAAAAAGCATATTCGGGTGAACGCGGTGTGCCCGGCAGTGATTGATACCGATATGTTCCGGCGAGCCTATGAAGCCGATCCGCGCAAGGCCGAGTTTGCTGCCGCGATTCACCCGGTGGGGCGCATCGGCAAGGTTGAGGAGGTCGCCAGCGCCGTCTTGTACCTGTGCTCGGACGGCGCGGCGTTTACCACCGGCCATGCGTTGGCTGTCGATGGTGGGGCACTGGCGATCTGATCAGTCAGCGTGATTTAACGTTCAGGATTATCAGGGTCAGTACACCCGCGACGATTCCCCAAAAGGCCGAGCCGATCGAGAACAGGCTCATGCCCGATGCTGTGACCATGAAGGTCACCAGGGCCGCCTCGCGCTCTCTGGATTCACTCATGGCAATGGTCAAGCCATTGATGATCGAGCCGAACAGGGCCAGTGCAGCAATGGACAACACCAACTCCTTGGGCAAGGCTGCAAACAGCGCGGCAAGGGTGGCGCCAAAAACGCCGGCAATGCCATAGAAAATTCCGCACCACATGGCCGCGGTGTAGCGCTTTTTAGGGTCTTCGTGGGCATGGGGGCCGGTGCAGATAGCGGCACTGATCGCAGCCAGGTTGATCCCGTGGGAGCCAAAAGGGGCAAGCAGCAGTGAAGCCACGCCGGTGGTGGTGATCAGCGGCGAAGCGGGCACGCTGTAACCGTCGGCCCGCAGCACGGCGATGCCCGGCATGTTTTGCGACGTCATGGCGACGACAAACAGGGGAATACCGATGCTGATGGTTGCGGCCAGCGAGAATGAAGGTGTGGTCCATACCGGCACCGCCACTTCGAGGGCGAAACCGCTGAAGTCCAGTAGCCCGAGCAAACCCGAGATCAGAGTGCCAATCACCAGAGCCGCCAGTACCGCATAGCGGGGCGACAGGCGTTTGACGATCAGGTAAGTGAAAAACATGCCAATGACCAGGCCGGTACGGTGCTGGGCAGCGACGAAAATTTCGCTGCCGATCTTGAATAGGATTCCTGCCAGCAAGGCCGCAGCCAGAGACGAGGGGATACGTTTGACCAGGCGTTCAAAGCTGCCGGTCATGCCGCAGATGATCACCAGCACCGCACAAGTGATGTAGGCGCCGATGGCTTCGTGGTAGCTGACACCGCCCAGGCTGGTGATCAGCAGCGCAGCCCCCGGCGTTGACCAGGCGATGGTAATCGGTGTGCGGTAGCGCAAAGACAAGCCTATGCTGCAAATGGCCATGCCGATCGACAGCGCCCAAATCCATGACGAGATCTGCCCGCTGGTGAGTCCCGCTGCCTGACCTGCTTGAAACATGAGGACCAGGGAACTGGTGTAGCCAGTCATCATGGCGATAAACCCTGCGACTACAGCCGAGGGAGAGGTGTCTGCCAGAGGGTGCAAGCGTGGCTGAGTGGCGTCCGTCATGGAGCGGCATTCCTTGTTCTTGATAAGAGTTGGAGCAAGGCGCAAGCCTAAACGCAAATGTCACATTTCATTGCGATACAGACGGGGTCGTATATGACCGTACAGTCGTACTGGCACTCTGGCTTGTGTACAATGAGTCTTGCTTTTTGCATTAATTACCAGTCAGCGACGCCCGTTTACGTATTAGCGTAACTTCATCCGCCGCCGCTTCCCCACACGAGTAACCATGAACGAACAGTTGCAGCCTCTCAAGAAACAATCCCGCGCTGGCAAGGCCGGCCGCAGTGGAACCCAGGACGATATCGTCTATGCGCATATTTTTGAGGCGATCCTCGAACAGCGTCTGGCGCCTGGCACAAAGTTGAGTGAAGAGGCATTGGGCGAAATCTTCGGGGTGAGCCGCACCATTATTCGTCGTGCATTGTCGCGCCTGGCCCATGAAGGGGTTGTGCTGCTGCGTCCCAATCGTGGTGCGGTGGTAGCGAGCCCCAGCGTAGAAGAAGCGCGGCAGGTGTTTCTGGCGCGTCGACTGGTTGAAAAGGCCATTACCGAATTGGCGGTGGTCCACGCTACTGCCGAAGACTTGTCGCAACTGCGCAAAATGGTGCAGGACGAGCGCGACAGCTTTTCGCGAGGCGATCGTGGCGCGGGTATCCGGCTGTCAGGCGAGTTCCACTTGAAGTTGGCAGAAGCGGCTAAAAATGCGCCGCTGATCAGCTTTCAGCGCAGCCTCGTATCGCAAACCTCGTTGATCATTGCCCAGTACGAGAGTGGCAACCGCTCACATTGCTCCTACGACGAACACATGCAGTTGATCGATGCCATTGAAGCCCGTGATGCTTCCCAGGCCGTGCACCTGATGATGCACCACATGGATCACATCGACAGCAAGCTCAACCTTGACGAAGAAAGCGCCTCGGATGACCTGCACGCGGTGTTTTCGCACTTGCTGCAAACCAAGAGCAAAGGCCCCCGGCCTGCTGCCAAGCTCTAAGATTCGTTGCAATCGTGTGGCTACTTGTCTGCAAGGCGAGTCAAATCCCGTAGCAGCTGCTACAGGGGTTTGACTCTCTATGACCTGCAACCGTGTGCAGGCCAAGGTAGCCATTCATTCAGCGCTGATGCACCAGATTGCCCGCTGCATAGGTCTGTTGCACCGTGCGGTCGTCGCCCAGGGTCATCAATACAAACAACGTTTCAGCGATGTTTTTTGATTGCTTCAGGCGATAGCTCATCAGCGGCGTTGAGTTGTAGTCCAGTACCACGAAGTCGGCATCGCTACCCGGTTGCAGGTTGCCGATCCGGTCTTCCAGGCGCAGTGCCCGCGCGCCGCCCAGAGTGGCCAGATACAACGATTTGAACGGATCCAGACGAGCGCCTTGCAACTGCATGACCTTGTAGGCTTCGTTCAATGTGTTGAGCAACGAGAAGCTGGTACCCGCGCCAACATCCGTTCCCAGGCCCACATTGAGTTTGTGTTTCTCGGCCATCGGCAGGTTGAACAGGCCGCTGCCCAGAAACAGATTGGAAGTCGGGCAGAAAGCCACCGCAGAGCCTGTTTCGGCCAGGCGAGCACATTCCTCATCACATAGATGCACGCCGTGGGCAAACACCGAACGCTCCCCCAGCAGTTGGTAGTGGTCATACACATCCAGATAGCCTTTGCGCTCAGGGAAGAGCGACTTGACCCACTCGATTTCCTGAAGGTTCTCGCTGATATGGGTATGCAGATACACATCCGGGTATTCCCCCAGCAACTGGCCGGCCAGGGTTAATTGCTCCGGGGTGCTGGTCGGTGCAAAACGCGGGGTGACGGCGTAATGCAGGCGGCCTTTCCCATGCCAGCGTTCGATCAGCGCCTTGCTTTCGATGTAGCTGGTTTCGGCGGTGTCGGTCAGGTATTCGGGGGCGTTGCGGTCCATCATCACTTTGCCGGCGATCAGGCGCAGGTCCAGTCGCTGTGCCGCTTCAAACAAGGCGTCGACCGATTGCGGATGCACACTGCCAAACACCAGCGCCGTGGTGGTGCCATTGCGCAGCAGTTCCTTGAGGAAAATATCGGCAACTTCGTCAGCATGTGCCTTGTCGGCGAACTGGTTTTCGCACGGGAAGGTGTAGGTGTTGAGCCAGTCGAGCAATTGCTCGCCGTAGGCACCAATCATCCCGGTCTGCGGAAAGTGGATGTGCGTATCGATAAAGCCCGGTGTGATCAGGGCATCCTTGTACTCGGTGACTTCAATGTCGCCAGCCAGAGCCGTGAGCAGTTCGCTGGCAGGCCCGACCGCTTTGATCTGCCCGTTTTCCACCACCAGCAGACCGTCTTCGAAGTATTCATAGGAGGCCTCGATCCCGACGTCGGCGGGGTCGGCAATGCTGTGCAAAATGGCGGCGCGGTAGGCTTTACAGGTCATGATAATTCTCAGTGTGTGGCATGGCTGCGTCGTGAAGACGGCAGCAATTGTTTAATGGATTCGGATGACGCGCTGTCGGCACAGGCGGTGTGCTGGCCGAAGTGGGTGTTGTAGGTGGCGATGATTTCGCCTGCGATGGAAATTGCGATTTCGACAGGCAGTTTGCCTTTGACTTCGCTCAATCCCATCGGGCAGCGCATGCGCTGCAAATGTGATGCGCTGATACCCCGGTCACGAAGGCGGTGTTCGAACTTCACGCGTTTGGTTTTAGAGCCAATCAAGCCGAAGTAGGTAAAGTCGTTGCGTTTGAGCAGGGCGGCGCTGAGTTCCAGATCCAGGGCGTGATTATGCGTCATGACGATGCAGTAGCAACCCGCTGGCAGTGCTTGAATCTCGTCGACGGGCTCGTCGGTGACGATTTTTTCTACGCCTTGGGGGATGAGCGCCGGGAACTCCTGCTCCCGAGAGTCAATCCAGCGCACCCGGCAGGGCAGGCTGGCGAGCAGGGGCACCAGTGCCCGGGCCACATGACCTGCGCCAAATACGGCGATGTGTGCCTGTACCTGGCCCATGGGTTCGAACAGCAACACGGTCACTCCTCCGCAACACTGGCCCAGGCTGGCGCCCAGGCTGAAGCGTTGCAGATGGGTGTCTTGCTTGCCGCTGCCAAGCATCTGGCGGGCAATCTCCATCGCCTTGTATTCCAGATGACCGCCGCCAATGGTGTCGAATGTCTGGTGCGCGCAGATCACCATCTTTGAACCGGCATTGCGGGGTGTCGAGCCTTGCTCCTCAATGATGGTGACCAGCACGCAGGGCTCTCCCTGCTGCTGCAACTCGGCCAGGGCGCTGATCCAGTTATTCATGCTGATCTCCCGACAAAACCTTGCGCATTTGCTCACAGCCCCACAGGACCCGTTCCGGGGTAGCCGGGGCGTCAATGGCAGGTTGTACGCGATAGTCGGCCAAGCTCGCCACGGCGTCCTTGATTGCACACCAGGCCGCGATACCGAGCATGAACGGCGGCTCGCCGACTGCTTTGGAGTGGAATACGGTGTCTTCCGGGTTTTTTCGGTTTTCTACCAGCGTGACGCGCAGGTCCAGTGGCATATCCGCCACGGCAGGTATCTTGTAGCTGGCCGGGCCATTGGTCATCAATTTGCCTTTGGCGTTCCACACCAGTTCCTCCATGGTCAGCCACCCGGCGCCCTGAATATAGCCACCTTCCACCTGGCCGATGTCGATGGCCGGGTTCAGCGAAGCGCCAACGTCGTGCAGGATGTCCGTGCGCAACATTTTGTATTCGCCGGTGAGGGTGTCAACGATCACTTCGGCGCAGGCGGCACCAAAGGCAAAGTAGTAAAACGGCCGTCCCCGTGCCTGAGTGCGGTCATAGAAGATCTTTGGCGTTTTGTAGAAGCCTGTACTCGACAGCGACACCTGGCCGAAATAGGCCTGCTGAATCAAGGTTTCAAAGCTGATGACCTGTTCGCCAACGCGCACCTGGCCATTGTGGAAAATCACCTCCTGTTGCTCGACCTGATACTTGCCGGCGGCAAACTCCACCAGCCTTAGCTTGATGGTCTCGGCTGCATTTTGTGCGGCCTTGCCATTGAGGTCAGCCCCGCTTGAAGCCGCTGTAGGCGAGGTATTCGGGACCTTGTCCGTGTTGGTGGCAGTGATCTGCACCCGGCTGATATCCACCTGAAACACTTCGGCCACCACTTGCGCGACCTTGGTGTTCAACCCCTGGCCCATCTCGGTGCCGCCGTGGTTGAGATGGATGCTGCCATCGGTGTAGATGTGAACCAGTGCTCCTGCCTGATTGAGAAAGCTTGCGGTAAAGGATATGCCGAACTTGACCGGAGTCAGTGCCAAACCTTTCTTAAGGATGGGGCTATTGGCGTTGAACGCCTTGATTAACTCCCGGCGTTCGGCGTAGTGGCTGCTGGCTTCCAGGTCGGCGGTCATTTCTTCCAGCAGGTTGTGCTCCACGGTCTGGTAGTAGTGAGTCACATTGCGCTCGGTTTTGCCGTAGTAGTTGGCCTTGCGCACGGCCAGGGGATCCAGGCCCAAATGGCGGGCAATGCGGTCCATGACTTCTTCGATCGCGACCATGCCTTGCGGGCCGCCAAACCCGCGGTAGGCGGTGTTTGACGCGGTATTGGTCTTGCAGCGATAGCCATTGATCGTGGCATCGCCCAGGTAGTAAGCGTTATCGGCGTGGAACATGGCGCGGTCGACGATGGAGTTGGACAGGTCCGGTGAGCAGCCGCAGTTGCCCGCCAGATCCAGCTTGATGCCCTGCAGCCGACCACGGGCGTCAAAGCCGACGTCGTACTCGATATAAAACGGGTGGCGCTTGCCGGTCATCAGCATGTCCTCGACCCGTGGCAGGCGCATTTTGGTCGGCTGCCCGGTCAGGCGCGCCACCACTGCACACATGCACGCAGGGCCTGCAGCCTGCGTCTCCTTGCCGCCAAAGCCGCCGCCCATGCGCCGCATGTCGACGACGATTTTGTTCATCGAAACATCCAGTACTTCAGCCACCAGCTTTTGCACTTCGGTGGGGTTTTGCGTTGAGCAGTACACGATCATCCCGCCGTCTTCGGTGGGCATTACCGATGAGATCTGTGTTTCGAGATAGAAGTGTTCCTGTCCGCCGATATGCAAACTGCCCTGCAGGCGATTGTCGGCCCCCGCCAGCGCGCCGCTTGAGTCGCCGCGTTCATGGGTGTGGGTGTCGAGCACAAAGTGCTTGTTGCGTAGCGCCTGAACCACATCAAGCACTGGCTCCAGGTCTTGGTATTCGATAATGGCGGCCATTGCCGCTTTGCGTGCGGTGTCCAGGTCATGGGCGGCCACCGCCAGGACTGCCTGGCCTACATATTCCACCTTGTCGATGGCCAGCAACGGGTCGCCAGGCAGCAGCGGGCCGATGTCCTTGAGGCCGGGAATGTCCTCGTGGGTAATGACCAGACGCACACCTTCAAAGGCGTAGCAGGGCGCAGTGTCGACGCGGATGATTTTGGCGTGAGCCCGGTCTGACAGGCGTGCGTAGAGATGCAGCTGGTTGGGGAATTCGAGCCGGTCATCGATGTACTGCGCCTCACCCGAGACGTGCTTTTCGGCGCTGTCATGTTTGACGCTGCGACCTGCACCCGTTTTCAGGTCCTGTTGGAACAGGGCCGTCAATTCGGCCTGGGTTGGCTCGATCTTGTGATGGTTAGACATAAGCTGTTACCCGCGTCTCAAGCTGTGGTGCCTGCAGTTCGATGAAGTACTTGCGCAGCAGGTTTTGGGCACTCAGCAGGCGGTATTCCTTGCTGGCGCGAAAGTCTGACAACGGGGTGAAATCTGTTGCCAATGCCGTGCAGGCGCGTTCAATGGTGATCGAGTTCCAGTCTGCGCCGAGCAGTGCAGCTTCGCAGGCGCTGGCGCGTTTGGAGGTGGCGGCCATGCCTCCGAAAGCCACGCGAGCCCCGCTCACCACGCCGTTGTCGATACGCAGGTTGAATGCCGCACATACGGCGCTGATGTCATCGTCCAGACGCTTAGAGATCTTGTAGGCACGAAATGAATGGCTGGCGTCAGCACGGGGAATAATGATTTTTTCGATAAATTCCCCTTCCTGGCGCGCGGTTACCCGGTAGTCGATGAAGTAGTCCTCGATCGCCAGGGTGCGTCGGCTTTGGCCCTTGCGCAGTACCAGCTGCGCGCCCAGAGCGATCAGCAGCGGCGGTGAGTCACCAATCGGCGAGGCATTGCCGATATTGCCTCCCAGGGTTCCCTGGTTGCGGATTTGCAGCGAGGCGAAGCGCTGCAGCAGTTCGCCGAAGTCCGGGTACTCGGCCTTGAGCGTGCCGTAAGCGTCTGTCAGCGAAACGGCCGCGCCTATTTCAAGGCGATCATCGAAGCGCTCGATGAGCTTCATTTCGGCCACGTTGCCGACGTAAATCATGACCGGCAGCGGACGATGGAACTGCGTGACTTCCAGGGCCAGATCGGTGCCTCCAGCCAGCAGGCGTGCCTGGGGTTGGGACTCATACAGCTCGGCCAGATCACTGATGGTCAAGGGCAGCAGGCAGCGTTTGTCACCGCTGTTCAGTTCCCCGGTCTGTGTAGGGGAAATGGACTTGAGAAGGGTGATGGTTTCGTCTTGATACGCATCAAACTGGTCATGCTGTTGTGCGCCGCAGGCTTGTTCGGCGGCGGCCAGGATCGGCCGGTAACCGGTGCAGCGGCACAGGTTGCCCGCCAGTGCTTCGTGGGCCTGATGGCTATCAGGCTGGCCCGTGCTGTTTTTTTGCAGGGCGAACAGGGACATCACAAAACCCGGCGTGCAGAAACCGCACTGTGAACCGTGGCAGTCGACCATTACCCGCTGCACGCTGTGCAGTTGGCCTTTGTGCTTCAAGTCTTCGATGCTGATCAGTTGCTTGCCGTGCAACGCCGACACAAAGGTCAGGCACGAATTGAGACTGCGATAGCGCACACGCTCAAGGCCCTGGTCATTCGTGTGCAGTTCGCCTACCACCACTGTACAGGCGCCACAGTCGCCGCTCGCGCAACCTTCCTTGGTGCCGGATTTGTGCAGGTGTTCACGCAAATAATTGAGCACGGTTAAATTCGGGTCCAGCGTGTGCTCGGTGCGCAGCGTCTGGTTAAGTAGGAACTGGATCACGGAAGGCCTCGCATAATCATTATTGTTGTAACGCGGGATGTACTGAATTTAGCTAAAGCTGACCTGCGGGTCAAGAAATAGAGATCGGTCATCCCTGTGATTTGAATCCACGGGATTTATTTGCTTATTTCGTGCCATATTCGGCCCCTGATGCTCTGCGCGAGCACGCACCAAGTGCGTTACACTGCGCCGCCTGCACTGATCAAAGATTTTGAAGGTAAAACATGACGTTCAAGGCGCCGGACAGCCTCGCCGAGCAAATCGCTCACCACCTCGCCGAACGCATCATTCGCGGCGAGCTAAAGCCTGGGGAACGCATTCAAGAACAGAAAGTGACGCTGGCGCTCAATGTCAGCCGCGGCTCTGTGCGCGAAGCGTTGTTGATCCTTGAGCGCCGACATCTCATCGCCATCCTTCCGAGACGTGGCGCCCATGTGACCGAGCTCACCGCACACAATGTGCAGAGCCTGTGCACCTTGATGAGCGAGATGTACATCCTGCTCGGCAATGCCGTTGCCCAGCGCTGGGCCGTGCAGGCCGATCTGGGGCCGTTTCTGCAAATCCAGCAACGCCTGATTGCCAGCTACGAGCGTCAGGACATCAGCAGCTTCGTTGAAGACAGCTTCAATGTGATGCGTGCGGCGTACCCGTTTGCCGACAATCCCTACTTGCAGGAAACCGTCGAGAACCTGCACCCGGCCATGAGCCGCGCCTATTACCTGGCGCTGGATCAACGCAAGGCTGAGATGAGTGAGTATCTGGCGTTGTTTGCGCAGTTGCTCGAAGCCGTACTGGCTCGCGACCTTGTGCAAATTCGCGTGGTGCTGAGCAACTATGCCCAGCGCAGTTGTGCCCTGGTGCTGTCTGCCTTGACGGATGCCTGAGCGTGCGCCTGACGTGTATCAAGCTGGCGGGCTTCAAGTCTTTCGTTGATCCGACAACGGTGACCTTTCCCAGCAACATGGCTGCGGTTGTAGGTCCCAACGGCTGCGGAAAGTCGAACATCATCGATGCCGTACGCTGGGTCATGGGCGAAAGTTCGGCCAAGAACCTGCGTGGCGAGTCGATGACGGATGTCATCTTCAACGGTTCCACCACTCGCAAACCGGTGAGTCAGGCCAGCATCGAGCTGGTTTTTGACAACTCCGACGGCACGCTGCTGGGTGAGTATGCGGCCTACGCCGAAATTTCCATTCGGCGCAAAGTCACCCGTGACAGCCAGACGACCTATTACCTCAACGGCACCAAGTGCCGTCGTCGTGACATCACCGACATTTTCCTCGGAACGGGCCTGGGGCCGCGCAGCTACTCGATTATCGAGCAGGGCATGATCTCCAAGCTGATCGAGTCCAAGCCTGAAGATCTGCGCAACTTCATCGAGGAAGCGGCCGGCATCTCCAAGTACAAGGAGCGTCGCCGCGAGACCGAAAACCGTATTCGCCGCACCCACGAAAACCTCGCCCGTCTGACCGACCTGCGAGACGAGTTGGGTCGTCAGCTTGAGCGCCTGCATCGTCAGGCCCAGGCGGCTGAAAAGTATCAGGAGTACAAAGCCGAGGAGCGTCAGCTCAAGGCACAGCTGTCGGCCTTGCGTTGGCAGGCGCTGAACGAGCAGGTGGGGCAGCGCGAAGCGATCATCGGCAATCAGGAAGTCAGCTTTGAAGCCCTGGTGGCCGAGCAGCGCAATGCGGATGCCAGCATCGAACGCCTGCGTGACGGGCACCACGATCTGTCAGAGCGCTTCAATCTGGTGCAAGGGCGCTTCTATTCGGTAGGGGGGGACATTGCCCGTGTCGAGCAGAGCATTCAGCATGGTCAGCAGCGTTTGCGCCAATTGCAGGATGACCTGCGCGAAGCCGAGCGCTCGCGCCTGGAAACCGAATCCCATTTGGGTCACGACCGCACGATGCTTGCGACCCTGGGTGAAGAGCTGCACATGCTGGAGCCCGAGCAAGAGCTGACCAGCGCTGCCGCCGAAGAGGCCGCTGCTGCGCTGGAGGTGTCCGAGCACACCATGCACGGTTGGCAGGAGCAGTGGGACAGCTTCAATCAGCGCTCAGCCGAGCCCCAGCGCCAGTCCGAAGTCTTGCAGGCTCGCATCCAGCAGCTGGAAACCAGCATGGAGCGTGTGGCCGAGCGTCAGCGTCGGTTGGCTGAAGAGCGCGCCTTGCTGGCGGCAGACCCTGAAGATGCGGCGATCCTTGAGTTAAGTGAGCAACTGGCCATCAGCGAGTTGTCCCAGGAAACATTACACGCCAGCGAAGAACAACTGGTCGAGCGTCTGGAGCAAGTGCGCCACGACTTGCACCAGGCGACACAGAATCAACAGCAGGCTCAGGGCGAGTTGCAGCGACTCAACGGTCGCCTGGCTTCCCTTGAAGCCCTGCAACAGGCAGCGCTCGATCCGGGCACTGGCGCAGGTGAATGGCTGCGTCAGCAACAACTGGCTGAACAGCCGCGCCTGGCCGAGGGCTTGCGGGTTGAAGCAGGGTGGGAGCTGGCGGTCGAAACCGTGCTGGGTGCCGATTTGCAGGCCGTGTTGGTCGACGACTTCGCACGGCTGGATCTGGCCGGTTTTGCCCAGGGTGATTTGCGCTTGTTCAGTGGCGGGGCCCAGGCCTCTCATTTGGCGGGCAGTTTGCTGGAAAAGGTCGAGGCCGACTTTGATCTGGCGCCCTGGTTGGGTCAGGTAAAACCGGTCGAGACCCTTGAGCAGGCCTTGGCATTGCGTGCGCAATTGGTTGACGGCCAAAGCCTGATCAGCCGTGACGGCTATTGGGTTGGACGCAACTTTTTGCGGGTGCGCCGTGCCAGTGAGGCCGAAAGTGGCGTCTTGGCGCGTGGGCAGGAAATCCAGCGTCTGGGGCTTGAGCGCGAAGAGCGCGAAGCGACGCTTGCGACTCTGGAAGAACAGCTCCAGCGTCTGAGAGAGCAGCAACTCACCCAGGAAGACGCGCGCGAGCAGGTTCGTCGTCGCATGCAGGACGAGGCGCGTCAGCAGGGCGAGATCAAGGCCAGGCTGTCCGCCAGCAAAGCCAAGGTCGAACAATTGACCCTGCGCCGTCGTCGTCTGGATGAAGAGCTGGCCGAGCTGGGTGAGCAGCGCGCACTTGAGCATGAGCAGGTGGGCGAGGCGCGCCTGCTCTTGCAGGATGCACTGGATGCGATGGCCACCGACACTGAGCAGCGCGAGCTGCTGCTGGCCCAGCGCGACAGCCTGCGCGAGCGTCTTGATCGGGTGCGGCAGGATGCCCGGCAGCACAAGGATCACGCGCATCAGTTGGCGGTTCGTCTGGGCTCGCTGAAAGCGCAGCACGATTCGACTCGCCAGGCCCTTGAGCGACTGGAGCTGCAGGCCGAGCGCCTGGCTGAAAAGCGCGAGCAGCTCAGTCTCAATCTGGAGGAGGGCGAAGCGCCGCTTGAAGAGTTGCGTCTGAAACTCGAAGAGTTGCTCGACAAGCGCTTGAGCGTGGATGAAGAACTCAAGATTGCCCAGACCGCACTTGAAGATGCAGATCGCGAATTACGGGATGCTGAAAAGCGCCGAAATCAGGCTGAGCAACAATCGCAGCTGATTCGTGGCCAGCTGGAGCAGCAGCGCATGGAGTGGCAAGCCCTGAGTGTGCGGCGTACGGCGTTGCAGGATCAGTTACTGGCAGACGGCTATGATTTGCATGGGGTGCTTGCCACCCTGAACAGCGAGGTCAATGAGCAGCAGGCCGAAGAAGAGTTGGAGCGCATTGCGGCGCGAATCCAGCGCTTGGGCGCGATCAACCTGGCGGCCATCGATGAGTACCAGCAGCAATCGGAGCGCAAGCGCTATCTGGATGCCCAGGATGCCGATCTGGTCGAGGCGCTCGATACGCTGGAAAACGTAATCCGCAAAATCGACAAAGAGACCCGGAGCCGCTTTAAAGACACCTTTGATCAGATAAATGGTGGATTGCAGGCGCTTTTCCCAAAAGTTTTCGGTGGTGGCAGCGCTTATTTGGAACTGACGGGCGAAGATTTACTCGATACAGGGGTGACCATCATGGCGCGCCCGCCGGGCAAGAAGAACAGCACCATTCATTTGCTGTCCGGTGGCGAGAAGGCCCTGACGGCATTGGCATTGGTGTTTGCCATTTTCAAGCTCAATCCGGCGCCGTTTTGCATGCTCGACGAGGTCGATGCACCGCTTGATGACGCCAACGTAGGCCGCTATGCACGGTTGGTGAAAGAGATGTCGCAGACAGTGCAATTCATCTACATCACCCACAACAAAATCGCCATGGAGATGGCGGATCAGCTGATGGGTGTGACGATGCATGAGCCTGGTTGCTCACGTCTTGTAGCGGTAGATGTCGAGGAGGCGATGGCAATGGTCGACGCTTGAGCTATAAGCATGTAGGACGATTTTTTTCTTCTTGTAAGAGAAATATCAACTATTTGACCGATATGACTTACAAGTCGGGGGCTATATGGGCCTAGCTCAGTACGACAGACGGTGTAAAGTTATCTTTGGTCGTGTTAATTTAACGTCTAATTATTTTGTACGTGGGTAAAACGCCAGTCAGAACATAGAGTTGGCGCCACGTTTTAAAGGGCTTTAGGCTCTTCTTCATAGAATCATTTTTTAGGGGCACGGGATTACATGGAAATCGGTCTGCGCGAGTGGCTGATAGTCATCGGCATAGTGGTTATCGCCGGTATTCTTTTTGATGGCTGGCGCCGTATGCGTGGCGGCAAGGGAAAGCTCAAATTTCGTCTTGACCGCAGCTTTTCAAACGCCCCTGACGACGAAAGCAGCCCCGAGCTCCTGGGTCCTTCACGGGTTCTGGATACCCCCAATCATAAAGAGCCGCTGCTTGACGAGCACGACCTGCCATCCGTAAGCATGCCGGCGCGAGATAAAGGCACCAAGCGTGGCAAGCGTGGCGGCGAGCCGAGTCAGGGTGACCTGAACCTCAATCTTGACCTGGATGACGGTCCGAGCATCAGCGCCCGCGATGATGACTTTGCGCAAGAAACCAAGCCCCGTGGTCGTTCGGCTCCAGGCGTGTCGGCTGTTGAAGTCAAAGAGCAGCAACCGCAGCAGGCGGCTGAAGAAGTCCTGGTGATCAGCGTGATCAGCCGTGACCCTGCCGGGTTCAAGGGTCCTGCACTGTTGCAGAACATTCTTGAAAGCGGTTTGCGGTTTGGCGAAATGGATATCTTCCACCGTCACGAAAGCATGGCCGGCAATGGCGAAGTCCTGTTCTCCATGGCCAACGCGGTAAAGCCGGGCGTATTCGATCTGGATGATATTGATCTGTTCAGCACGCCTGCGGTGAGTTTCTTCCTTGGCTTGCCGGGTCCGCGTCATCCCAAGCAGGCTTTCGACGTGATGGTTGCGGCAGCACGCAAGCTGTCCCAGGAGCTCAATGGCGAGCTCAAAGACGATCAGCGCAGTGTGTTGACGGCTCAAACCATTGAGCACTACCGCCAACGCATCGTTGAATTCGAGCGTCGCGCCCTGACTCAAAAACGCTAAACATGTGGGGGCGGCTTGGCTGCTCCCGCACACATGCAGAATGAATACTACAAGGAGCAGCCAAGGCTGCTCTTTTGCTTTGTGAGAGAACACCCCATGACCGCCGCCAATACCCGCATTCTCGAGCTGCGCGCTGAACTGGATCAGCATAACTACCGTTACCACGTACTGGACGAGCCGAGCATTCCGGACGCCGAGTACGATCGCCTGTTTCGTGAGTTGAAAGCCCTGGAGGCCGAACATCCAGAGCTGGTCACCGCCGACTCGCCGACCCAGCGCGTGGGGAGTGCGGCGCTGTCCGCCTTTACTCAGGTGCGTCACGAAGTGCCCATGCTGAGTTTGGGTAACGCCTTCGATGAAACCGACATGCGCGAGTTTGATCGTCGTGTCAGTGAAGGTCTGGATTTGCCCGCCGGGGATCTGTTTGGCGGTGGCGCCGAAGTTGAATACAGCTGCGAGCCGAAGCTCGACGGGCTGGCGGTGAGCTTGCTGTACCAGGATGGCAATCTGGTGCGCGGCGCTACCCGAGGTGATGGCACCACGGGTGAAGATATCAGTGTCAATGTGCGCACCGTGCGCAATATTCCTTTAAAGCTGCATGGCAGCGGCTGGCCCGCAGTGTTGGAAGTGCGCGGCGAAGTGTTTATGTCCAAGGCCGGCTTTGAGCGTCTCAATGAGACTCAGCTCGCCGCTGGTGGCAAGACCTTCGCCAATCCGCGCAATGCGGCGGCGGGCAGCTTGCGTCAGCTGGATTCCAAGATCACCGCCAGCCGGCCGCTGGAATTTTGCTGCTACGGCCTGGGGCAGGTATCCGAGGAGTTCTCTGACACCCATATCGGCAATCTCAAGCAGTTGCAGCAATGGGGCATGCCCATCAGTCATGAGTTGAAACTGGCCCGCGGGATTGCCGAGTGCCTGGATTACTACCGTGATATTGGCGAGCGTCGAGCTGCGCTGCCTTACGAGATCGACGGGGTGGTGTTCAAGGTCAACAACCTGGCGTCACAACGTGAGTTGGGCTTCAGGGCGCGCGAGCCGCGTTGGGCCATCGCCCACAAGTTCCCGGCTATGGAGGAACTGACCGAGTTGCTGGATGTGGAGTTTCAGGTCGGGCGCACCGGTGCGGTAACGCCCGTGGCGCGCCTCAAGCCGGTCAAGGTGGCCGGTGTGACCGTATCCAATGCAACCCTGCACAACATGGATGAAGTGGCCCGTCTGGGGCTGATGATTGGCGACACGGTAATTATTCGCCGTGCAGGGGATGTGATTCCCCAAGTGGTGCAAGTTGTGCTGGAGCGTCGTCCTGAAGATGCCCGTGCGGTGCATATTCCTGAAAGCTGCCCGGTGTGTGGCTCCCATGTTGAACGCACGCAACTGATCAAGCGCAGCAAAGGCCGTGAAACCATCACCGAAGGCGCGGTGTATCGTTGTGTGGGACGTCTGGCCTGCGGTGCTCAGCTCAAGCAGGCGATCATTCATTTTGTCTCGCGCCGCGCAATGGACATAGAAGGCCTGGGCGAAAAAAGCGTCGAGCAGTTGGTGGACGAGGGGCTGGTGAGTTCGCCTGCCGATCTTTACACCCTGGCTTTCGAGCAGATAGTCGATCTTGAAGGCTTTGCCGAGTTGTCGAGCAAGAACCTGCTGCAGGCCATCGCCGACAGCAAGCGTCCGACATTGGCTCGCTTTATCTACGCGCTGGGTATTCCTGATGTGGGTGAAGAAACTGCCAAGGTGCTGGCGCGCTCCCTGGCCTCTCTGGAGCGGGTACAGCGTGCCCTGCCGCAAGTGCTCACCTATTTGCCTGATGTCGGGCTGGAAGTGGCGCACGAAATCCACAGCTTCTTCAGCGATGCGCATAACCAGCAGGTGATTGCTCAATTGCTGGAGCGTGGTCTGGAATTGCAGGATCAGGGCGACCTGGGTGCCGAGTTCGCGGCCAGTGCGACGCTGGGTGGTCTGATCGACAAGCTGCACATTCCTTCGGTAGGGCCGGGCGGGGCGCAAAAGCTGGCCGAGAAATTTGGCTCGCTCGAAGGCGTGATCAATGCGGACTGGCTCGATATGCGTCAGGCATTACCTGAAAAGCAAGCCAAGGCCGTGCGTGAGTTTTTCGATCACCCTGAAAATGCCCGTCTGGCCCTCGAAGTCGAAGCGCAGCTGCGGGATTTCGGCATGCACTGGCAAAGCGAGAAAAAGGCCGTGGAAGGCTTGCCGCTGGCGGGTCAGACCTGGGTGCTGACCGGCTCGCTGGAATTGATGAGCCGGGACATTGCCAAGGACAAGCTGGAAAGCCTTGGGGCCAAGGTCTCGGGTTCGGTTTCCGGCAAGACCCATTGCGTGGTTGCGGGTCCGGGAGCGGGCTCCAAGCTGGTCAAGGCCAATGAACTTGGGCTCAAGGTGCTGGATGAAGAAGCCTTTGTGGCGTTTCTGGCCGGGAAGGGGATTTCGATCCAGTAGTTGGGTATGGGGTGTTGTGGGAGCGAGCAAGCCCGCTCCCGCAAAACGATCGGCCCCGGGGGAGAGGCTGTGTTTCAACCCGAATCCAAGTACTTGAACCCATTCATTTTTTTATTATTGCAGCAGCGGTTGTAAGTTTTTCTCAGACAGGTACAATGGCGCCGTTCGCTGCTAGGCGGATGTTGTTATGGTGACCCTATCGGTCCCCCCGCAACGATTACCCGTGAACCTGGTCAGATCCGGAAGGAAGCAGCCACAGCGGGAACATTGTGTGCCGGGGTGTGGCTGGTGGGGTTGCCTCCATTTTAAAAATCCTCAGTTCTGCAGGGTTTTAGTCAAAATCCCAATCGTGTGATCCTGTCTTCAGGCCTTCTGCTGAATTGTCGGCGCGTTGCCGTGTGTGGGTAAACCTGTTGCGCAGAGACTGCGAGCAGTTAAAAGTGCTCATCGGATGCAATTTTGCCCTTGCTCCGCTAGCATTAGCCCCTTCCGCTTTTCAGACGCGACGGTTATCAATGAGTTATCAGGTTCTTGCACGTAAATGGCGTCCGCGCTCGTTCCGCGAAATGGTCGGCCAGACCCATGTGCTCAAGGCTCTGATCAATGCCCTGGACAGTCAGCGCCTGCACCATGCCTACCTGTTTACCGGTACCCGTGGCGTCGGCAAGACCACCATCGCGCGGATCATCGCCAAATGCCTGAACTGTGAAACAGGTATTACGTCGACTCCCTGCGGCGAGTGCTCGGTGTGTCGCGAAATCGATGAAGGGCGTTTTGTCGACCTGATCGAAATCGACGCCGCCAGCCGTACCAAGGTGGAGGACACCCGTGAACTGCTCGACAACGTGCAGTACGCACCAAGCCGTGGGCGCTTCAAGGTCTACCTGATCGACGAAGTGCACATGCTTTCCAGCCATTCGTTCAATGCGCTGCTCAAGACCCTCGAAGAACCGCCGCCCTACGTAAAATTCATTCTGGCGACCACTGATCCGCAAAAATTGCCGGCCACGATCCTGTCGCGCTGCCTGCAGTTTTCCCTTAAAAACATGACGCCCGAGCGTGTGGTCGAGCATTTGACCCACGTGCTCAGTGCTGAAAACGTGCCATTTGAAGACGACGCGCTGTGGCTGTTGGGTCGTGCAGCCGATGGTTCGATGCGCGATGCCATGAGCCTGACCGATCAGGCCATTGCATTTGGTGAAGGCAAGGTCCTGGCTGGCGATGTGCGCGCCATGCTCGGTACCCTCGACCACGGCCAGGTTTTTGACTTGCTGCACGCCTTGATCCAAGGCGATGCCCGGGCGCTGCTTGAGGCTGTGCGTCATCTGGCCGAGCAGGGTCCGGACTGGAATGGCGTGCTGTCCGAAATTCTTAACGTATTTCACCGGGTTGCCATTGCCCAGGCGTTGCCCGATGGCGTCGACAATGGTCACGGCGACCGCGATCGCGTGCTGGCCCTGGCCAAGGCGCTGCCGGCCGAAGACGTCCAGTTTTATTACCAGATGGGCCTGATTGGCCGGCGTGATTTGCCGCTGGCGCCAGACCCGCGTGGTGGCTTTGAAATGGTCATACTGCGAATGCTGGCCTTCCGCCCGGCAGATACCGGCAATGCGCCGAGTCAGCCGCTAAAGCCAGTGGGGATCAGCCAGGCCACAGTTGATTCCGCCCAAACCCTGGCGGCTGCAACACCTGTTGCGCCAGTAGTCATTGCGCCTGCTGTTGCGCCCACGCCGGTTGTCGAGGTTGCAGAGCCCGTGATCGCTCCTGCGGCTGTGGAGCCTCCCAAGGCGCCTGCCGTGCCAGAAAAGGACTTGCCCTGGAACGAGCCGTCAGTACCGGTGATCGAGGTCGAGGCTGCGCCTGAGTCGGTGCTGGACACCGTCGGTGAGCCGCCCGAGTTGCCGCCGATGCCCCTGCCTACGCCAGACAGCGTTGTGCCGGATGCGCCGCAGTGGAGCGAGGAGTCCATCCCCGAGCCGACTCCGGAACAGGTTGATGCGGCACTGTCGGGTATGGATCGCGACGATGAGCCGCCGCTGGACGAAGACTATATCGAGCCGGACATGGATTCGGCGGCCTACAGCTACCTTGACGAACTGGCCAGCGAGCATGCGGCCGAGCCATCTCCGGAGCCCGAGCCGTTACCTGCGGCCATGCCTGCCACCGGGCTGGCCCTTGAATGGCTGAACATGTTCCCCAAATTACCGGTATCGGGCATGACCGCCAGCATTGGCGCCAATTGCACCTTGATCGCCGTTGACGGGGATGACTGGTTGTTGCATCTGGATCCGGCTCACAGTGCGCTGTTTAACTTGACCCAGCAGCGCCGACTCAACGAGGCGTTGAACCAGTACACTCAACGCACGCTCAAAGTGACTATCGAACTGGTCAAGCCGGAACAGGAAACCCCGGCCCAGGCTGCTTCGCGTTTTCGTGCAGAGCGTCAGCGACTGGCAGAGGAGTCGATCTATGCGGATCCGCTGATCCAGCAAATGATCGAACAGTTCGGTGCGGCAGTGAGGGAAGATACGATTCAACCTGTCGATGTTGCGCAGGCCCAGGCTTAGTAACGCCAGGGTAAAAACTCACAGCCCGCAGTCGTTTTGATTGCGGGAGCATTGTCCAAATAACGTTTGAGGTGATTCCCATGATGAAAGGTGGCATGGCCGGCCTGATGAAGCAGGCGCAGCAGATGCAGGAAAAAATGGCCAAGATGCAGGAAGAACTGGCCAATGCAGAAGTCACCGGCAAGGCCGGCGGCGATATGGTGACTGTGGTCATGACCGGTCGTCACGACATCAAGCGTGTCAGCATTGATCCGGCCCTGCTTGAAGGCGTCAGCGAAGACGACCGTGAAGTGCTGGAGGATCTGTTCGCCGCTGCGGTCAACGACGCCGTGCGCAAGATCGAAGCCAACAGCCAGGACAAAATGTCTGGCGTGACCGCTGGCATGCAACTGCCGCCGGGCATGAAGCTGCCGTTCTAAAGCGCTCCTGAATGCCAGGCCCTGAGCCTGGCATTTTTTTGCCTTTTTTACGGGCATTTGACGTCATCCCGCACCGCGGGTATAAACCGCGTCTCGTTGTTTTGTCGGACCTTTCCCTATGAGCTTCAGCCCCCTGATTCGCCAACTGATCGATGCCTTGCGTACCTTGCCGGGTGTAGGTCAAAAGACCGCGCAGCGCATGGCTCTGCAATTGCTTGAGCGTGATCGCAGCGGCGGCTCGCGTCTGGCGCTGGCCTTGACCCAGGCGATGGAAGGCGTGGGGCATTGCCGTCTGTGCAGAACCCTCACCGAAGACGATCTGTGCCCCCAGTGTGCCGACGTGCGCCGTGATGACACCTTGCTGTGTGTGGTCGAGGGCCCGATGGACGTGTATGCCGTGGAGCAGACCGGCTATCGCGGACGTTACTTCGTGCTCAAGGGCCACTTGTCACCGCTGGATGGCCTGGGGCCAGAGGCCATTGGCATTCCGCAATTAATGACCCGCATTGCTGAGCAGGGCACCTTTGCAGAAGTGATCCTGGCGACCAATCCCACGGTCGAAGGCGAAGCTACTGCACATTACATTGCTCAACTGCTCAGCAATAAAGGCCTGATCGCTTCGCGTATCGCTCATGGTGTGCCGTTGGGAGGCGAGCTTGAGCTGGTCGATGGCGGCACCCTGGCTCATTCGTTCTCGGGGCGTCGACCGATTACGCTCTGACTGGGATTGCCGGGGGGTGACGCCCGTGGGAGCCAGCCTGCTCCCGCGGGTGAAGTGTCGGTATTACTCGGTCAACGAAAATTCGGTCAGGCAGAATGTCGGTATACCCAGATCCTGCAGGCGCTGCGAGCCACCCAGCTCAGGCAGGTCAATGATCGCTGCCGCTTCGAATACCTGGGCGCCCATGCGGCGAACCAGGTTGGCCGCGGCGATCAGGGTGCCGCCAGTGGCGATCAAGTCATCGACGATCAGCAACGAGTCGCCTTCGCACAAGCTGTCGGCGTGAACCTCCAGAAACGCTTCGCCATATTCCGTCTGATAGCCTTCGGCCAATACGTCAGCGGGCAATTTGCCTTGTTTGCGAAACAGGATCAGCGGTTTGTTGAGCTGGTGAGCCAGTACCGAGCCAATCAGAAAGCCGCGGGCATCCATGGCGCCGATGTGGCTGAAGTCAGCCTCGACGTAGCGCTCGATAAAGCGGTCGGCGATTTCGCGCATGGCGCGGGGCGATTGGTAGAGCGGGGTGATGTCACGAAAGATGACGCCCGGTTTGGGGAAATCAATTACCGGGCGGATCAGGGATTTGAGGCAAAAGTCGTCGAAGACCATATCAGGTGTCCTGGCGTGCGTTAAGCGCGCCAGTATAACCTTTCAAGCCGTTTTAGACTTCCAGTGAACCACCCGCCAGGGCGCACAACTTGATCGGATCAAGGATATGCACTTCTTTACCTTCGGCCGTGATCAGCTGATTTTCCTGCAGGCGTGTGAATACGCGGGACACGGTCTCTACAGCCAGGCCCAGGTAGTTGCCGATTTCGTTGCGCGACATGCTCAGGCGGTATTGATTGGCCGAGAAACCACGGGCGCGGAAGCGGGCTGACAGGTTGACCAGAAAGGTGGCGATACGTTCGTCGGCCGTCTTTTTCGACAGCAACAGCATCATTTGCTGATCGTCGCGAATTTCGCGGCTCATCACACGCATCAGCTGGCGGCGAAGCTGGGGCAGTTGCACGGAAAGTTCGTCCAGGCGCTCGAACGGGATTTCGCACACGGGAGTGGTTTCCAGCGCTTGAGCCGATACAGGGTAGGTTTCCGTGTCCATCCCGGAAAGGCCGACCAGTTCGCTTGGCAGGTGGAAGCCGGTAATTTGCTCCTCACCGTTGTCGCTCAGGCTGAATGTTTTCAATGCGCCAGAACGGACGGCGTAGACCGAGCCAAACGTGTCGCCTTGGCGAAACAAAAACTCGCCTTTTTTCAGTGGACGCCCGCGCTTGACGATTTCTTCCAGCGCGTCCATGTCTTCCAGGTCCAACGAAAGTGGCAGGCAGAGAGGTGCCAGGCTGCAGTCCTTGCAGTGGGCCTGGTTATGAGCGCGCACTTTTACTGGCTCGGGCATTTCTTAAATCCTTGTAGGAAAACACACATAAGATGCAAGGGTACCCCAGTGCGGGAGGCTAGGCCAGCCGCACCACACCGGTGCATTCATCTCATGCTGTAGAGGTCGTGTTCGCGACCTTAAATCACCCGCGAATATCGCTGGCGGGTTTGCTGTTCCAGGTAGGCATCGAACACCATGCACACTGAGCGCACCAGTAACCGTCCGGCAGGCAATACGGTCAATTGCCGCTCGTCCAGAGCAATCAGCCCGTCAGCCGCCATGGTTTTGAGCGTCGGCCATTGAGGTGCGAAATATCCACGGAAGTCGATATTGAACGCCTGCTCGATGTCTGCGAATGGCAGGTGCAAATTGCAGATGATCTGCTGGATGACTGCCCGGCGGATGCGATCGTCCTGATTGCACAGCAGGCCACGGTGGGTGGCGAGCTGGTCGCTGGCCAGGGTGTGCTGATAGCTCGCCAGGTCGCTGTCGTTCTGGCAATAAAGATCACCAATCTGGCTGATGGCCGAGACGCCAAGCCCGATCAGGTCGCAATGACCGTGGGTGGTGTAGCCCTGAAAGTTGCGCTGCAGAGTTGACTCTTCCTGGGCAATTGCCAGTTCATCGTCCGGCAGCGCGAAGTGATCCATGCCGATGTAGCGATATCCGGCGCCCGTCAGTTGCTCGATGGTGCGCTCCAGCATCTGCAGTTTCGCGGCAGGCGAGGGCAGGTCGTTAGTATTGATCCGGCGCTGAGGCATGAAACGTTCAGGCAAGTGGGCATAGTTGAACACTGACAGGCGATCCGGCTGCAAGCTGATCACTTCGTCAACGGTTCGCGCAAAGGCCTCGGGGGTTTGCTTGGGCAAACCGTAGATCAGGTCGATATTGATCGAGCGAAACTGCAGGGTGCGTGCTGCATCGATCACTGCCCGTGTTTCTTCCAGGCTTTGCAGGCGATTGACGGCACGCTGTACGTCTGGATCGAGGTCTTGCAGGCCGATACTGACCCGGTTGAAGCCCAGTTCACGCAACAGGCCCATGGTCGACCAGTCGGCTTCCCGCGGGTCGATTTCAATGCCGTAATCACCTGAGTCGTCGTCCAGCAGATTGAAGTGCTGACGCAGCGTGGCCATCAAATGGCGTAATTCGTCGTGACTGAGGAAAGTAGGCGTGCCGCCACCAAAGTGCAGTTGCTCGACCTTTTGTTTTGGGTCGAGGTGACAGGCAATCATCTGGATTTCTTGCTCAAGCCTTTGCAGGTAGGGCTGTGCCCGGCCACGGTCTTTGGTGATGACCTTGTTGCAGGCGCAGTAATAGCAAATGTTGGCGCAGAACGGCACGTGTACATACAGCGACAGCGGGCGCAGTGCCTTGCGGCTTTCGCGCAGGGCGTGCAGCAGGTCGAACGGGCTGACCTGATTGTTGAACTGCATCGCTGTCGGATACGAGGTGTAGCGCGGACCCGCCAGATCGTAGCGGCGGATCAAATCTGGGTCCCAACGAATGGCGTCGAGCATGCGGGCATTCCCCTGGGATGGCTGGCAATGCACAGGAGTCTAGGCGGTGAGTCGATGTTGCATCTTGATTTGCATCAAGGGCTGTGATTTGGCTTATTCCCTGTAGTCGCTGCCGCAGGCTGCGATAAGGACAGCAGGGCCTTCAAAAACCAGGCCTGCTACGCAGTCCATCGCAGCCTGCGGCAGCGACTACAAGGTGCTTGATTTAATGCCCCATCAACCAATGCTGATGCGGGCCGGGCAGGGTCCAGATGCCGAACAGGATGACCAGCAGCCCTCCGGTCATGCGCACGCTGCGTTTACGCAGCAATGCAGTCACCCGCTCGGCAGCCAGGCCGGTGGCCAGCAGTACGGGCCAGGTGCCCAGGCCAAACGCAAGCATCAGCAATGCACTGTCGATCGCGCTGCCCTGGCTGGCTGACCAGATCAATGTGCTGTACACCAATCCGCAGGGTAGCCAGCCCCAGAGCGCACCCAGCAGCAATGCCCGCGGCAGGCTCGAGACGGGTAACAAGCGGGTGGCCACGGGCTGGATATGCCGCCACAGGCCGCGCCCCAGGCTCTCAATCCGGGTCAGTCCGCTCCACCAGCCAGCCAGGTACAGGCCCATGCAAATCAGCAGTAGCCCGGCCAGGATGCGCATGAACATGGCTGCGGGGCTGTTGGCCACTGCCCAGCCTGCCATCCCCAGCAGCAGTCCAGCCGTGGCATAGCTGAGAATTCGCCCAAGGTTGTAGGCCAGCAACAACCTGAAGCGTCGGCTGCGCTGCTCTTTGGGGATGGCAAGGGTCAGCGCACCCATCAGGCCGCCACACATGCCCAGGCAATGCCCGCCGCCGAGCAGGCCCAAAATGACGGCCGAGACCAGCAGTGGCGCCAACTCAAGCATGGGGGGGCGTTTTTTTGTCGGTGTCGGTGATCGACTCCGGATGCTGGTTCCTGGCTTCTTCGACCGCTGCGGTGTGTTGCGGGTCCTGGTCGTCGAACAGGATGCTGTGGGCCGGGCTGTCCAGATCGTCGTACTGGCCGCTGTCCACGGCCCAGAAAAAGATGTAGATGGCGATGGCGACAATCAGCAAGGCCGCAGGAATCATGACGTATAGCGCTGGCATATAGGCTCCAGGCAACCGGTCAGGCCGGAAGCGGGCGGGTGTGTGGCGTGGCACAGGCAGGTGCGACGCCAGGCGTGCGCGTCAGACGCAAGGCATTGAGCACCACGGTCAACGAGCTGACCGACATGCCGATGGCGGCCCAGATCGGCGTGATCCAGCCCAGTGCGGCAAATGGCAGCATAAGCCCATTGTACAGGCCAGCCCACAACAGGTTCTCGATGATCACGCGGCGAGTGCGTCCTGCCAGGCTGAAGGCTTGTACCAGGGCGCCCAGGCGATTGGAGAGCAGTACTGCATCGGCACTGGTCTTGGCCAGGTCCGTGGCCGACCCCATTGCCACGCTGATATCGGCAGCGGCGAGTACCGGGACATCGTTGACCCCGTCACCCAGCATCAGCACCTTGCGCCCCTTCGCATGCAGCTGTTGCAATATTTGCAGCTTGTCGTCCGGGCGCAATCCGCCCCGGGCTTCGTCGATACCCAGTTCGGCGGCTACGCTGGCGACCATCGGCGAGCTGTCTCCCGAGAGCAGCAGCGTCCGCCAGCCTCGTGCCTTGCACGCGGCCAGCAACGCGGGGGCATCCTCGCGCAGGCGGTCATCCAGAACAAACCAGGCCAGAGCGCCCTCGGCATTACCCAGCAATAGCCATTGCCCGGGTTCATCCGGCATGGTCGGGACCTGGCACTGGCTCAGCTCGCAGACAAAACCCGGCTGACCGATGCGTAAATGCTGTTCCCCAACCCGTCCTTCAAGGCCCAGGCCCGGAGTGCTGTGGACTTCCTCTGCGGCTTGCGGGGCACGGCCAAAAGCGCGGGCAATGGGGTGTTCGGAGCGGTTTTCGAGGGCTGCCGCGAGGGCCAGGCACTGATCGCTGTCCAGGTCGCTCAAGGGGCGAATGGCCCGCAGCGCCAGGCGACCTTCCGTCAGTGTGCCGGTCTTGTCGAAAATCACGGTGTCGATCTGGTTGAGTCCCTCGATCACATGGCCGCGGGTCAGCAGTAGACCCAGTTTGTGCAGCGTGCCGGTTGCGGCAGTGAGTGCAGTGGGGGTTGCGAGGGACAGAGCGCAAGGGCAGGTAGCCACCAACATCGCCAGGACAATCCAGAAGGCCCGCGATGGATCCAGTTGCCACCACAGCAAGCCGATCCCGGCCGCTGCGATCAACGAGAACAGCAAGAACCATTGCGCGGCCCTGTCGGCAATTTCGGCCAGGCGCGGTTTTTCGCTTTGAGCGCGATCCAGCAACCGCACGATGGCGGACAGGCGGGTGTCCTGGCCGAGGGCCATGACTTCAATGGTCAGGGCGCCTTCGACATTCAGGGTGCCCGCCGTCACGGCGTCGCCGATACAGCGAGGCTGCGGCAGATACTCGCCGGTCAGCAGGGATTCATCGATGCTTGATTGGCCATCAAGAATTTTGCCGTCTGCCGGAAGGATCGCGCCGGGGTGGACCAGTACCTTGTCACCGACTTTAAGCTCGGTCAGCAGGATGCGCTCGCTTTGGCCGTCGTCAGTCAGGCGCAGGCAGGAGGCGGGTAGCAGGTTGACCAGTTGTGCAGTGGCGGCAGCAGTGCGCTCGCGTGCACGGCGCTCGAGGTAGCGCCCGGCCAGCAAGAACAGTGCAAACATGCCGACCGCGTCGAAATACAGCTCGCCGACGCCGGTGATGGCGGTCCAGATTCCGGCGATGTAGGCCCCGCCGATGGCCAGGGATACCGACACATCCATGGTCAGATGGCGGGTGCGCAGGTCGCGCATGGCACCTTTGAAGAAGGGGGCACAGCTGTAGAACACAATGGGGGTGGTCAGAAACAGCGCAACCCAGCGCAGGATGGTGTGCATCTCGGGGCTGAGGTCGATATTGAATTCGGGCCAGGTGGCCATCGTTGCCATCATTGCCTGAAACCACAGCAGCCCGGCGACACCCAGTTGGCGCAGGGCCAGGCGGTTTTCGCGGGCCAGTTGTTCAGTGGCGCGATCGGCCTGGTAAGGGTGTGCGGCATAACCGATATGACGCAGTTCGCTCAGGATGGCGCTCAGCTCCAGTTGGTCCGTGTCCCAGCTTACATGCAGTCGATGGTTGGACAGATTGAGCCGGGCTTCGCTCACGGCAGGCAGGCTTCGCAGGTGTTTCTCAATCAGCCAGCCACAGGCAGCGCAGCTGATGCCTTCGATCAGCAGGGTGGTTTGGGCCTGCTCACCCTCGTGCCGCACAAAGGGTTCTTGCACGTCGGGGCGGTCATACAGTGCCAGTTCTTCTACCAGTTGCACGGGCAGGGCGTCAGGGTTGGCTGACGCTTCGCTGCGGTGCTGATAGTAGCTTTCGAGGCCGCCCGCCACGATGGCCTCAGCCACCGCCTGGCAGCCCGGGCAGCAGAACTCGCGAACTTCGCCCAGGACAACGGCGGTAAACCGGCTGCCCGGCGGAACGGGCAGGGCGCAGTGATAGCAGGGTACGGGAGAGGTCATGGCGGTCTATCGCGATATGGTGTCGCCGGGAAATACGTCGTCGCGATCAAGTCCACTGCCATAGCGGTGGCGGCGGGCTTGATCGCGAAGAGGTTACTTCTTGTTGTGGTCTTCAGCGCCTTGCAGCGGCTCGTCGCCCAGCAGCAGGTCCTTGTCGTGGCCGACAAGTTCTTCTTCAAACAGGCGCCACGTATGGCCGTCTTCAACGCCCATCAACTCGACGAAGCGGCGACCTTCGATCTTGTCATCCAGTTGGCCGATGTAGCGCCCTGGCTCCGAAGCGCTCTGGCTCAGGCTGATTTTGCGGTCTTTTTCGGGCTGGGTCGGGGAGATCAGGTTCAGTTCCAGAACCTGGGGCTTGCTGTTGCCTTCCAGCAGCACCACCACTTCGCCGGTCATCTCGTCCAGACGCAGCCTGGCTTTGAGTTGCAGGGTCTGGCCCAGCAATTCACGGTCAAGGGAGCGGTTGATGCCTTTGCCGGCCTCGTAGTAATTGTCGTTAACCAGGTGGTCCGGGTTGTTCACGGCAATGGTGACCATCGACAGGGTCAGGGTCACCGAACAGGCGAGGATGGCAATGATGATCCAGGGCCAAATATGCTTGTACCAGGGGCTGGAGGCTTTTGCTGCGGGCATGTCGAATTCTCTTATCTGATTTGTGGGCCGATGAATCGGCTCTTGGCTTTAACGTTGATGTCGTTGTTGTCGGCATCCTTGAGGATGAAGAACACCTCGTTGGTACTGGATGGCAGCTTCTCGGGGGCAATCGACAGCTCGACCGGCAGGCTGACGATATCGCCGGCCGCGACCTTGATTTCGCGTTTGCCTTGCAGCTTGAGGTCGGGCAGGCCGGTGGCGTCCAGCACGTAGGTATGGTCTTGCTGATCCTTGTTCATGATCTTGAGGCTGTAGACGTTTTCGATGCGGCCTTCAGCGTTTTCGCGGTAGAGCACGCGGTCTTTGCTGACGTCGAAACCGACCAGTGTGCGGGTAAAGAAGGCGGCTGCCAGCAACCCCATCATGGTCAGCAATACCAGGGCGTAACCAATCAGACGCGGGCGCAGTTTCTGGGTTTTCTGGCCTGAAAGGTTGTGTTCGGTGGTGTAGCTGATCAGGCCGCGGGGGTAGTTCATTTTGTCCATGATGCTGTCGCAGGCGTCGATACACGCGGCGCAGCCGATGCACTCGATCTGCAGGCCGTCCCGTATATCAATCCCGGTGGGGCATACCTGCACGCACATGGTGCAGTCAATGCAATCGCCCAGGCCTTGAGCCTTGTAGTCCGCATCTTTTTTGCGTGGCCCGCGGAGTTCGCCGCGACGGGGGTCGTATGAAACGATCAGGGTGTCTTTATCAAACATCACGCTCTGGAAGCGAGCGTACGGGCACATGTAAATGCACACCTGCTCACGCAACCAGCCCGCGTTTCCGTAGGTCGCGAGGGTGAAGAAGCCGACCCAGAAGTACGCCCAGCCATCGGCCTGGCCGGTAAAGAAGTCGATGACCAATTCACGAATCGGCGAGAAGTAACCGACAAAGGTCATGCCGGTGACAAAGCCGATCAACAGCCACAGGCTGTGCTTGCTCAGCTTGCGCAGGAACTTGTTGGCGCTCATCGGCGCCTTGTCGAGCTTGATGCGTTGGTTGCGGTCGCCTTCGGTGACCTTTTCGCACCACATGAATACCCAGGTCCAGACGCTTTGCGGGCAGGTGTAGCCGCACCACACACGCCCGGCGTAAACGGTAATAAAAAACAGGCCAAAGGCGGCGACGATCAGCAGTCCGGACAGGAGGATGAAATCCTGTGGCCAGAAAGTGGCACCAAAAATAAAGAATTTACGCTCGGGAAGGTTCCACCAGACAGCCTGGTGGCCGCCCCAGTTGAGCCACACAGTGCCGAAATACAGCAGAAACAGGAGGGCGCCGCCACCAATGCGCAGGTTGCGGAAAAGGCCGGTGAAGGCACGGGTGTAGATTTTTTCCCGGGCTGCGTACAGATCGGTGCTTTCAGTGGTTTTTTTGCCAGGCGGAGTGACGTCGTGTACAGGAATCTGATTGCTCATTAGTGCGTCCCACGGCAGTGGAAAATGCCTCGGTCAGTACATGCCGACCGCGGTCAGAAGGTGTTGCAGTAACGTAATGATACGCCTGTGACTCTAGCTCAAGGGTGCGACCTTTGGTCGCGTTCCGGAAAAGAAGAAGTTGGTATAGGAGTTGTAACAAGTCATGACATGGATCAATTGACTTAATGCAGCGGGTGAGTTGCGCGCAGCCTTGAATCAGGGTTCCCAAGGGTTGAGCAGGGAGGCACCGCTGAAAGCGAAATCCTTCGTGTTGCGGGTGACGACGGTCATGTCGTGAACCAATGCCGTGGCAGCGATCAGGGCATCACTCTCATTGCTGCGGTCAGGGACGTGGAGGCGGGCGCATCGTCGGGCAACGCTGCCATCCACTGACAGAACGCGTCCGGCAAAGGCAGGGATGACATGGTTGTCCAGCCAGTTGCGCAACGGTACGGCTTGCGCAGGGTCGCGCCGCTCCAGGCGCAGGATGCCGGTTTCGATTTCAAGCAGGCTAATCGCCGAGATGTACAGCCTGTAGGCCGGGACAGTGCTGGCCCAGGCCACCACGGCGGGATTGGCCTGGGGTTTGCGCAGTTCAGAGATGACGTTGGTATCGAGCAGGAACATTAGAAGTCCACTGGGCGCGGCGTGATGATTGCGCGTTCGGGTTCGAATTCAACCGCTGGCTCCGGCATGACGAGCAGGTCGACAATGCTGGCGTTCAGTCCGGTCAGTCGTTGGTACTCTTCCATGCATAGCAGTACATGGGCGGGACGACCACGATCGGTGATGTAAACCGGCCCATTCTGGGCTGCTTTTTTGGCACCACTTGTGTCCTGGTTGAAATCGCGGCTTGAAATGGTCGTGACGGACATGGGCTGTTCCTCCCTTGAAAATACAATGTAGAAACGTTACTACCTTTTGGGCGGGGGCTGCAACAGCTTGCCGGATCCTGAAACAAAATGGCCCCGCCAACTCTCGTTGGCGGGGCCATTTTTTGCTGCATTCAGACGTCTGCGTTATTCGTCTGTCTTGGCTTCATCGCCATGGGACAGGCTGTAAACGTAGGCGGCCAGCAAGTGAACCTTGTCGTTCCCTTGCAGATCAGCCTGTGCAGGCATCTGGCCCTGACGGCCGTAACGGATGGTCTGCTGCAGTTGAGCGAAGCTCGAACCGTAGATGAACGCCCCGGGGTGAGTCAGGTTCGGTGCACCCATCAGCGGGTTACCTTTACCTTCCGGACCGTGGCACACCGCACAGTTGGTAGCGAAAAGCTCCTTGCCCTTGGCAGGGTCGGCTTTCGCACCTTCCGGCAATTTACGGCCATCCAGACTGGTCAGTACGTAGGCAGCTACGTCGCTGACGCCTTGCTCGCCAATCACTTCGGACCATCCCGGCATGACGGCGTGACGGCCGGCCATGATGGTGGTCTTGATGTCGGCAGGCGTACCGCCCCAGCGCCAGTCGGCGTCGGTCAGGTTCGGGAAGCCGTAGGCGCCCTTGGCGTCGGAGCCGTGGCACACCGAGCAGTTGGACGCGAACAGACGGCCGCCCATTTTCAGTGCTTGCGGATCCTTGGCGACTTCTTCAATGGGCATGGCAGCGAACTTGGCGAAGATCGGGCCAAACTTGGCGTCCGATTTGGCCATTTCCTTTTCCCACTCGTGAACGCCGGTCCAGCCGGTCTGACCATTGGCAAACTGGGTTTGCTCTTTGGTGTCCAGGTACTGGTAGCCCGGCAGCAGGCCTTTCCAGTTACCCAGGCCCGGGTACAGAACGAGGTATCCGAGGGCGAAAATGACGGTGCCGACAAACAGCATGAACCACCATTTAGGCATTGGGTTGTCGTACTCTTCGATCCCGTCGTAAGCGTGCCCGACTTTCTCGTCGGTCTGCTCGCTGCGCTGGCCCTTGCGGGTGGCCAGCAACAGCCAGGTCAAGGCGAAGATGGTACCCAGAGTGAGGACTGTAACGTACAGACTCCAGAACGTAGTCATTCTTTGTTACTCCTAGAAGCTTGCTCTTGCTCGACGTGCTTGATGGCTTCGGGATCATCCTTGAACGGCAGCAAGGTAGCGTCGTCAAATTCTGACTTGCGTCGCGGGCTGAATACCCACAAGGCCAAACCGATAAAAGCCACCATCACAACGACAGTGCCCAGGCCACGAATCATCCCGATATCCATTCAGATCACCGTTTGCTTTTGATGATGGTGCCCAAGCCCTGGAGGTAAGCCACCAGTGCGTCCATTTCAGTTTTGCCCTTCACAGCATCCTTGGCACCGGCGATGTCTTCGTCGGTGTAAGGAACGCCGAGCTCGCGCAAGACTTCCATTTTTTTCGCGGTGTCCTTGCCGTCCAGCTTGCGCTCTACGAGGAACGGGTACGCCGGCATGATCGACTCGGGCACAACGTTGCGCGGGTTGTACAAATGCGCACGCTGCCAGTCATCGGAGTAGCGGCCGCCAACGCGGGCCAGGTCCGGACCGGTACGCTTGGAGCCCCACAGGAACGGGTGGTCCCAGACGCTTTCACCGGCAACCGAGTAGTGACCGTAACGTTCGGTTTCGGCACGGAACGGACGGATCATCTGCGAGTGGCAGCCGACACAGCCGTTGGCGATATAGATATCACGGCCTTCCAGTTCCAGCGCGGTGCGTGGCTTCATGCCCTCGACCGGAGTGTTGGTCACGTCCTGGAAGAACAGCGGAACGATTTGGGTCAGGCCGCCAATGCTCACGGCGATGACCATGAAGAAAGCCATCAGGCCAATATTCTTCTCGATTGTATCGTGCTTGATCATCAGTGAGCTCCAACTACAGCAATCTTGCTCGCCGCTTCAGCTTCTGCCGGGTTCGAGGCACGCACGGTGCGGAACACGTTGTAGGCCATGAACAGCATGCCGCTGGCGAAAATGGCACCGCCCAGGGCGCGAACGATAAAGCCGGGGTGACTGGCTTGCAGTGCTTCCACGAACGAGTAGGTCAGCGTCCCGTCGTCGTTGATTGCACGCCACATCAGGCCCTGTGTGATGCCGTTGACCCACATCGAAGCGATGTAAAGCACGGTACCGATTGTTGCCAGCCAGAAGTGCACGTTGATCAGGCCGGTGCTGTACATCTGCTTTTGGCCATAGACTTTCGGGATCATGTGGTACATGGCGCCGATCGAAATCATCGCAACCCAGCCCAGTGCACCGGCATGTACGTGGCCGATGGTCCAGTCGGTGTAGTGCGACAGCGCGTTGACGGTCTTGATTGCCATCATCGGGCCTTCGAAGGTCGACATGCCGTAGAAGGCCAGGGACACAACGAGGAAGCGCAGGATCGGGTCCGTGCGCAACTTATGCCATGCGCCAGAGAGGGTCATCATGCCGTTGATCATGCCGCCCCAGCTTGGAGCCAGCAGGATGATCGACATTGCCATGCCCAGCGACTGGGCCCAGTCCGGCAGAGCGGTGTAGTGCAAGTGGTGCGGACCTGCCCAGATATAGAGGGTGATCAGCGCCCAGAAGTGCACGATGGACAGGCGATACGAGTAGATCGGGCGCTCGGCCTGTTTCGGCACGAAGTAGTACATCATGCCCAGGAAGCCAGTCGTCAGGAAGAAACCTACCGCGTTGTGGCCATACCACCACTGGATCATGGCGTCTGTCGCACCGGCGTATGCCGAGTAAGACTTGAAGAAGCTCACTGGCAGGGAGGCGTGGTTGACGATGTGCAGCATTGCCGTCACGAGAATGAAGGCGCCGTAGAACCAGTTGCCGACATAGATATGCTTGGTTTTACGCTTGGTAATGGTTCCGAAGAACACAATGGCGTAGACCACCCAGACGATCGCCAGCAGGACTGCCAAAGGCAATTCCAGCTCTGCGTATTCTTTGCTCGTGGTGTAACCCATCGGCAACGTGATGATCGCGCCGATGATCACTGCCTGCCAACCCCAGAAGGTAAACGAGGCGAGCGTGTCGGAGATCAGTCGCGTTTGGCAGGTGCGCTGCACGACGTAGTAAGAGGTGCCAAACAATGCACAGCCACCAAAGGCAAAGATCACAAGGTTGGTATGCAGGGGGCGAAGACGGCCGAAGGTCGTCCATTCAAGGCCAAGGTTCAATTCAGGCCACACAAGCTGTGACGCGATGAAAACCCCGAGCCCCATGCCAAGGATCCCCCAGACCACCGTCATGATGGCGAACTGGCGGACTACCTTATAGTTATAAGCAGTCGGACTGATTGCTGTGCTCATTCTAAGGTTCCACGGTTTAGGTGTTTTATTAGGATAAAAATCGGTCGCAAGTATGTATAAAGCGTAGGGGTATTGCAACGAAGCATGACCCCGGTCAATGCTTTCCAAGGCTTATTCTGCGGCCTTTCCATGCGGGGAGTAAGGTCAAACGGACCTCTCTAAAATGCCGCGCGGAGGGCAAAACCGAAGGGGGAGAAGCGGGCAGGTTCAAGTGGGGGTAAGGCATGGCGAGAGCATGGCGAACTTCGCAATGGACGACAGCCGTTGTAAACCCACTAGTGTGGCCCGTAACAGTGCCCTTCAACTTACCGATTAATTTCACTTGACGTAGAGCCGGGAAAATCCCGATCACGCAAGACAAGAGCTTAGTCCTGAATGGCGGGAGAGCAATAACGGACTAGAAAGAGGTGCGACACTTGGTCGCGCTTTGAGGCGGGAACTGCCGCACCAAAATGATGCGGCAGGAAATGTCTGGTAATTATTCGGCTGTTTTTTCCTCTTGATTACCATGTGACAAGCTGAACACGTATGCCGCCAGTAACTGCACCTTGTCGTTGCCCAGCAACTCGTTTTGCGCAGGCATGTGACCCTGGCGACCGTGGCGAATGGTTTGCTGCAATTGCGCCAGGCTGGTGCCGTAGATAAAGCCCGCAGGTTGGGTCAGGTCCGGCGCCCCCATCAGCTGCATGCCCTTGCCGTTTGCCCCGTGGCAAGCCACGCAAGTGGTGTCATAGGCTTGCTTGCCCGCCGCCAGATCCACCGAAGTGTCTTGCGGCAAAGGCAGGCCCGCCAGGTCGTGACGCACGTAGGCGGCAACGTTCTTGACCCCGGCTTCGCCCAATACTTCACCCCAGGCCGGCATCGCGGCAATACGTCCGCCCATGATGGTGGCCTTGATGGTGTCGGCATCGCCGCCCCAGCGCCAGGTGTTGTCGGCCAGATTCGGGAAGCCGAAAGCGCCTTTGGCGTCCGAGCCGTGACACACCGAGCAGTTGGAGGCAAACAGGCGTCCCCCCATTTTCAGTGCGGCCGGATCCTGCGCGACTTGCTCCACCGGCATGGCAGCGTATTTGGCGAAGATCGGGCCGAACCTGGCATCCGCCTTGTCCATTTCCTTTTGCCATTCATTGGCGCCGGTCCAGCCATTTTCATAACCGGGCAGCAGGCCTTTCCAGTTGCCCAGGCCCGGGTAAAGGATCAAGTACCCCACCGCAAACACCAGCGTGCCGACGAACAACATGAACCACCATTGCGGCAGCGGGTTGTCATACTCCTCGATGCCGTCGAAGCTGTGGCCCATGGTCTCGACGGTATCGCTCTTGGTTTCACCCTTGCGCGTACTGACCAGCAGCCAGGTCAGGCCGATCAACGTGCCAATGGTCAGCACGCATATATAAAGACTCCAGAAGGTGGTCATGCTTTGTTACTCCTAGACGCTTGTTCTTGCTCGACGTGTTGAATCGCCTCTGGATCGTCCTTGAATGGCAGTAAGGTCGCGTCTTCAAACTCCGATTTGCGTCGCGGGCTGAACACCCACAACGCCAGACCGATAAACGCCACGGCCACCACCACGGTGCCCAAGCCGCGAATCATTCCACTACTCATCTCGAAGACCATGACTTACCTCTTGCTCTTGATGGCAGTGCCGAGCACTTGCAGATAGGCCACCAACGCGTCCATTTCGGTTTTGCCTTGCACCGACTGCTTGGCGTTGGCGATGTCTTCGTCGGTGTACGGCACGCCCAGGGTGCGCATCACTTCAAGTTTCTTTTCTGTGTGGCTGCTGTCTACCGGGGCCTCCACCAGCCACGGGTACGCTGGCATCTTCGACTCGGGCACTACGTTGCGCGGGTTGTACAAATGCGCGCGGTGCCAGTCATCGGAGTAACGGCCGCCGACACGGGCCAGGTCCGGCCCGGTGCGCTTGGAGCCCCACAGGAACGGGTGATCCCACACGCTTTCACCGGCGACCGAGTAGTGACCGTAACGCTCGGTCTCGGCGCGGAACGGGCGGATCATCTGCGAGTGACACTGCACGCAGCCTTCGCGGATATAAATGTCGCGACCTTCCAGTTGCAGCGCGGTGTAAGGCTTCATGCCCTCCACCGGGGTGTTGGTCACGTCCTCAAAGAACAAAGGGACGATTTGCGTCAGGCCACCCACGCTCACGCACAGGATCATCAGCAACAGCATCAGGCCGATATTTTTTTCAATGACTTCGTGTTTCATTGCCAACTCCTCAGGCCATCTGCGCGGCGGCTACGACTTCAGCGGGCTCGGCGTTACGCACGGTGCGCCAAGTGTTGTAAGCCATCAGCAACATGCCGCTGAAGAAGATCGCACCACCGACCAGTCGTACGACATAGCCCGGATGGCTGGCCACCAGGGTTTCGACGAAGGAGTAGGTCAGCGTTCCGTCTTCGTTGACTGCGCGCCACATCAGGCCTTGAGCAATGCCGTTGACCCACATCGAAGCGATGTAGAGCACGGTGCCGATAGTGGCCAGCCAGAAGTGCGCGTTGATCAGGCCCATGCTGTACATCTGCGGGCGACCGAAGATTTTCGGGATCATGTGATACAGCGCGCCGATCGAGATCATCGCTACCCAGCCCAACGCACCGGCGTGTACGTGGCCGATGGTCCAGTCGGTGTAGTGGGAGAGGGCGTTGACGGTCTTGATCGCCATCATCGGGCCTTCAAAGGTCGACATGCCGTAGAACGCCAGTGACACAACGAGGAAGCGCAGGATCGGGTCGCTGCGCAACTTATGCCAGGCGCCCGAGAGGGTCATCATGCCGTTGATCATGCCGCCCCAGCTCGGTGCCAGCAGAATCAGCGACATCACCATGCCCAGCGACTGGGCCCAGTCCGGCAGCGCGGTGTAGTGCAAGTGGTGAGGGCCGGCCCAGATGTACAGGGTGATCAGCGCCCAGAAGTGCACGATGGACAGGCGATAGGAGTAGATCGGACGTTCGGCCTGTTTAGGCACGAAGTAGTACATCATCCCCAAAAAGCCCGCGGTCAGGAAAAAGCCCACAGCGTTATGCCCGTACCACCACTGCACCATGGCGTCAGTGGCGCCACCGTAGAGCGAGTAGGACTTGGTGAAGCTGACCGGGATTTCCAGGTTATTGACGATGTGCAAAATGGCCACGGTCACGATGAAGGCGCCGAAGAACCAGTTGCCCACGTAAATGTGCTTGGTCTTGCGCTTCATGATCGTGCCGAAGAACACGATGGCGTATGCGACCCAGACGATGGTGATCAAAATGTCGATCGGCCATTCCAGCTCGGCGTATTCCTTGGAACTGGTGTAGCCCAGCGGCAGGCTGATGGCCGCGAGCACAATCACCAGTTGCCAGCCCCAGAAGGTAAACGCCGCAATCTTGGGCGAGAACAGCGTGGCCTGGCAGGTGCGTTGCACCGAGTAGAACGAGGCGGCGAACAAGGCGCAGCCGCCGAAGGCAAAAATGACGGCGTTCGTGTGCAAAGGGCGCAGACGTCCGAAACTGGTCCAAGGCAAATTGAAGTTGAGTTCTGGCCAGACCAACTGCGCGGCGAGAAAAACGCCGAGCCCCATACCGACGATGCCCCAAACCACCGTCATAATGGCAAATTGGCGGACCACCTTGTAGTTGTAGGCGGTACTTGTAGAAGTGTTCATGGTTCCCCATCCACGGTTCAGGCGAATACAAAGGCACGCCTGGAGTTATAGGCAGACTAAAAGCGAGGCAAGCATGGGTGTAGCAGGCAAGGTCGGTATTGACGGGGATCAATGGCTGCAGTGCGTGGAACAGCGGGGCTGGTTGTGGAATGGCGCCTGTGGAGCCTCATCCGCAACACTGATCCTGGCTCACGGTGCGGGTGCGCCGATGGACAGCATCTGGATGGACGGAATGGCTGAACGCCTTGCTGCACGCGGGGTGAGCGTGTTGCGCTTCGAGTTCCCATACATGGCACAACGGCGTCTCGATGGTGGCAAAAGGCCTCCAAATCAGCAGGCCAAATTGCTCGAATGCTGGCGTGAAGTGTTTAGTGAGGTGCGACGGCATGTCGCTGGGCCATTGGTCATTGGCGGCAAGTCAATGGGCGGGCGTATGGCCAGTATGCTGGCGGATGAATTGCAAGCGGATGGGCTGGTGTGCCTGGGTTATCCGTTCTACGCGAGCGGCAAACCGGAAAAACCCCGTGTGGCACACCTGGCTGAGCTCAAGACGCCCGCCTTGATCGTGCAAGGTGAGCGTGATGCCTTGGGCAATCGAGAGGCGGTGGAGGCCTACACGCTGGCGCCTGGCATTGAAGTGCTGTGGCTGGTGTCGGGAGATCACGACCTCAAGCCGTTAAAGGCCTCGGGGTTTACCCATGAGCAGCATCTGGATGGGGCGGCAGACAAGATTGCGCATTGGTTGAGTGCCCATTGACGCCAATGCCTTGCAGGCGCTCGGACTGTAAGGTGTCAACGGTGGTTAAAAACATGGCGTTAATTCCTACAGGCTTTAAAGATAAGACTTATATGTCGGATTGCTGATTATTTTCATGCTGTGGAGCCATTGCGTAAGGTGGCTCGGCATTGTTGTTGGGCTGCGTACAAGGCTCAACAACAAGAGAATTCAATCAGATGCCTCAGTTTCCTCTAACCCGTCAATCCCTTCTTATGCTGGCTGTCAGTCAGCCACTGTTGTTCTCAAGTGTGCAGCTACAGGCAGCCGATGATGATCGTGTCGTTGCTCAGAATGGCACCCACGTCAGTGTCAGTGATATGGACATTGAAACGACAGGCGATGCCGTGTATGGCCTTGTGGCCGAGAGCGGCGCAACAGTTAACGCGCACAACATGAGTCTAGGGACCTCCGGGGGGTTCTCGTTCGGTGCCTTTATTAACGGTTACGACAGCAAACTCAACGCCACGGGTGATCTGGCAATTACCACGTCGGGTGAAAACTCTGCCGGACTGTTGGTCGGTAATTACGCCAAGGCTGATGTAGAAAAAATCGATGTGGTAACTGTCGGCGAAAGTGCCTTTGGGCTCTTTGTCGCCAGTAACGCCCAACTCAACCTTGGCTCGGGCTCCATTACGACCAGGGGGGATGACAGTATCGGGATCAGGGGCTGGCAGAGAGGCGAGTTCAAGGGTGCCAACCTGGTCATTAACACAGAGGGTAATCGTGCTTTTGGGGTCAGGGCACTGACCGAAGCCTCTGTAAACTTGCGCGGTAGTTCAATCAGCACTTTCGGGGACCAATCCGCTGGGGTTTTCGCGGGCGGTGGCTCCTCGATTGATCTAAACACAGGCTCTTCGATCACCACGTATGGAGCCGAGTCCCATGGTGCGTTCGCCAGCGGTGCCAATAGTCTGGTGAAGCTGAGCGACAGTCATGTCGAAACCTTTGGTGAAGGTTCGGCGGGTATCCAGGTTGAAGACGGCGGCCGGGTCGAACTCAATAATGCTCATGTCAAGGCCAATGGCGCCGGGGCTGTCGGGGCGCAACTCAGTGGCGGTAGCCTGGCAGTCAATGGCGGTTCAATCCAGTCGCAAAATGGGGCGGTGATTAACATCAGAGGCCAAGGCATTACGGTCGATGTTGCAGGTGCGTACCTGAGCAGCACCGATGGCCTTGTGATACAGGTTGAAGGGGCATCAGAGGCCCTGGTGACGGTGAGGAATGGCTCCACCTTGTCGGCCAACAATGGCACGGGTGAGTTGCTCGGCGTGAAGCTTGGCAGTGTGCTGGATCTCGTAGTGGATGGCAGTTTTTTACACGGCAACATGACCATTCCTGAAGGCTCTCTGGTCAATGTCCGCTTGCAGAACGGGACGCGCTTAACCGGTCAAATGGCCGATGTCCGGAGCCTGCAACTTGATGCGGGCGTCAGCTGGAACATTACGGGTGACAGCAACGTCGAGTCGCTGGTGCTTGGCGGCGGGGCGGTTAATTTCGCAGGGTTCGAAGGCTTTCACCAGTTAACCGTCGGCGAGTTGTCGGGCAATGGTGACTTTGGGCTGAAGCTGGATATAAACAACCGCCGAGCTGACTTTCTTGCGGTGGACGGTCAAGCCAGCGGCCGCCATCGGTTGAATATTCATAACAGCGGCATCGAGCCACCCGCCGGCTTTGATCCTGTGCAAGTCGTCCACACCGAAGGCGGTGACGCCGTGTTCAATGTGGTCGGCGAGCGTGTTGACCTTGGTGCTTACTCCTACGGTATAGAGCGCCTGGGCGACGACTGGTTTCTGGTCAGCGGCGGTCGTGAGGTGAGCCCTGCAACCCGAAGCGTCCAGGCATTGTTCAATAGTGCCCCAACTGTCTGGTATGGCGAGATGAGCGCCTTGCGCAGTCGTATGAATGAGGTGCGAAGCAGTGGGCAGGGGGGTGGCTGGATGCTCGGCTACGGCAACAAGCATCAGGTCGCTGGCAGCGATGGGCTGAGATACAAGCAAAACCAGGCCGGGTTTTCCCTGGGTGCTGACACTCCGCTGGACAGTAGCGACGGGGTACTGATGGTCGGCCTGCTGGCGGGGCACAGCAAGTCCGGCCTGTCGCAGGCTCGCGGTTCTGCGGGTACTGTCCAGAGCTTCTATGTGGGTGGATACGGCACCTGGATGGGCAGTGATGGTTACTACGTCGACGGATTGCTCAAGCTCAATCAGTTTCAGAACCGCGCTGACGTCGTGATGAGTAACTCAACCAAAGCCAAAGGAACGTATCGCAATTATGGTGTCGGGGCTTCGCTGGAGGCCGGTCGCGAGGTTCAACTGACAGAGCGCCTGTTCGTCGAGCCCTTTGTTCAGGTTTCAGCGGTCGCCGTGCAGGGCAAGTCTCTCAACCTGGATAGCGGATTGCAGGCGCGCAGTGCCACGACCCGTTCACTGCTCGGTAAAGTGGGGGCTACGGTCGAGCATCGTAATCAATGGGTGAGCCCTTACGTCAAGGTGGCACTGGCTCACGAGTTTGCCCGTGACAATGAAGTCAAGGTCAATGGCAACAGCTTCAGGAATGACCTGCAGGGCACTCGGGCTGAGTTGGGTGCAGGCTTGTCTCTGTCAGTGGCCAAGGATCTGCAATTGCATGCGGATTTCGAATACATGAACGGTACGAAAATCAAGCAGCCCTGGGGTGGGAGCGTCGGTCTTCGATACGCGTTTTGATGCAGGGTGAAAGGAAAAGCCAGCGAGTGATTCGCTGGCTTTTTTGTGTCAGCGGTTAAACCGTTCCACCAGCGAGTACTGGCTGTTTACGGTCTGGCTCAGTTCTTCGCTCAACAGCGCTGAATGCTGCGCCTGTTCAGAGGTCTGGTCTGCCAGGTCGGCAATGGTGCTGATGTTACGGCTGACTTCTTCAGCTACCGCACTTTGCTCCTCGGTAGCCGCTGCGATCTGGGCAGTCATGTCGGTGATATTGGCCACCGCTTCGCTGATGCCCACCAGCGCCTTGTCGGCTTCCAGCACCCGAGCCACGCCTTCTTCAGCCTGACGGTGACCGGCGTCCATGGTTTGGACGGCAGTGGCTGCGGTCTGTTGCAGCTTTGCAATCAGGCTGTGAATTTGCCCGGTGGAAGCGCTGGTGCGTTGCGCCAGTTGGCGCACTTCGTCCGCCACCACGGCAAAGCCACGGCCCATTTCACCGGCTCGCGCCGCTTCGATGGCTGCGTTCAGGGCCAGCAGGTTGGTCTGGTCGGCAATGCCTTTGATCACGTCAACCACGCCGCCGATTTCGTCACTGTCCTTGGCCAGTTGCGTGACGGTGGCACCGGTTTCGCCTACCACCACTGACAGGCGCTGAATGGCTTCGCGGGTTTCACCGGCAATATCGCGGCCGCGACTGGTCAGGCGGTTGGCTTCTTGCGTGGCGTCAGCCGTGCGTTGTACGTGGCTGGCCACTTCTTGTGTGGTCGCGGCCATCTGATTGACCGCCGTTGCCACTTGTTCAGTCTCGACCCGCTGGCGCTCCAGCCCGACAGAGCTCTTGTGGGCCAGAATGTCGGATTGACGGGCTTGCCCGCTCAGATGCTCGGCGGTGTCCTGCAGGCGTGTCAGGCAGGTTTTCAGGCGTGCTTCCTGGCTCAGGATGGACATCTCCAGGCGTGCTTGCGGGCCGCGGCTGTCGGTGTACATCTGTGCAATCAGCGGGTCAGACGTGGTTTGTTCTGCCAGGCGTAGCAGTCGCTTGATCCCGCGCTGTTGCCAGGTCAGGCCCAGCAGTCCCAGCGGAATCGACAGCAGGGCTGCCAGGGCAAAACCCCAGCTGGAGTTGAGCAGGGCACCAATCGTGAAGCTCAATTGACTGACCAGAATAAAGGGCAGCCAGTCCTGCAGCACCGGTAGCCACTTGTCACGCTGCGGCACTGCCGATTTGCCCCGGTTGAGGCGAGAGTACAGGCCTTCGGCACGGCGGATCTGTTCGGCGGTCGGTTTGATCCGTACCGACTCGTAACCCACCACGCGTTCGTTCTCGAAGATCGGGGTGACATACGCATTGACCCAGTAATGGTCGCCATTTTTGCAGCGGTTCTTGACGATACCCATCCACGGCGCACCCTTTTTCAGGGTGCTCCACATATGCTCGAACACGGCAGGCGGCACGTCGGGATGGCGCACAAGATTGTGCGGTGCGCGTATCAGCTCCTCACGCGAAAACCCGCTGATTTCCATAAAGTCATCGTTGCAATAGGAAATCACGCCTTTGGCATCGGTCGTGGAGATCAAGCGTTGTTGCGCGGGGAATGTGCGTTCGCGTTGAGTGATGGGCTGGTTGTTACGCATGTCGTTTCAATCCGCAAGACTTTGACAGGCTGTCGGCATGAGTAAGAAATTGTTTAATTTATATTTCAGGCGCCGGCGCGTCAGGGGGTCAGCATCGGGTAGGTGAAAAACACGAAATGCAGCACGTTGAGCCCAAAGTGGGTGGCAATTGCTGCGCCCAACCCGCCAAAGCGGTAAGCCAGGCCATAGCCGACCCCGGCCAGCCCCGCCAGCAACATCCATTGCCAGCCAGCGGCGGCATGCGCCAGGCCAAACAGCGTCGAGGCCGCGATCAGCGCTAAAGTCTGGCCATAAGGCAGCATTTTGAGTTTTCGGCTCAGCCCGCCCTGGATGTAGCCGCGAAACAGCGCCTCCTCCACCAGTGTTACCAGCAGCAGGTTGTTCAGCAGCCAGAGAGTGCCCTGGGGCGGCCATTTCGGTGCCCATGCAATCATGCCCAGCAGCATCGCACCGCCCAGCGCCATGCTCGCCGCCAGCGCCAGGCCCATTAAAGTGGCGCCCAAAGACACGCGCCAGGCAAAGCGTGGCGCGATCCACGGGCACACCAACAGCAGCCAGAAACCAATCAGTGGTTTGTCCAGATTGAAGTACATCGAAAACGGCACTGCATCAGGCGTCAGTCGCATGGGGCCGATGGCTTTTCCGTTGTGGAAACCGGGTAGCCAGTGCAGGGCCAGCGCGACAGCCAGCAGAACAAACAGTGCGTGCCCGGCATAGCGCAGGTAATGATTTTTGGTTTGTAGAACGGCGAGCCCGCTGAGGGTCAGCAGGCCAAGTGCGATAAGGGTTTGAACACCCAATTGCCCAAAGCTCAGGGCAAGGCCGTAGCCGAGGGTCAGAAGTGCCAGATAAGGCCATGGCAGAACAATCATGAAAATCCTTGGAATCGTTAAAAAAGCACCCCGGATCCAGTCCGGGGCGCGCCAGTATAACGACTCAAAAGGCTGAGCATGCGGGCAAGCCCGCTCCCACAGTGTTCAGGTGTGGCTAAGAGGCAATCAGCTGACGCAACACATAGTGCAAAATCCCTCCCGCTTTGAAGTATTCCACCTCGTTGAGCGTATCGATCCTGCACAGCACCTCGACTTTATCCTGGCTGCCATCCTCGCGGGTGATCACCAGCGTCAAGTTCATCCGTGGTTGTAGTTGCGCGCCGGTAAGCCCCAGGATATCCAGCGTCTCCTTGCCTGTGAGGTTCAGGCTCTTGCGGTTCTGGTCGAGCTTGAACTGCAATGGCAGAACGCCCATGCCCACCAGGTTCGAGCGGTGGATACGCTCAAAGCTCTCGGCAATGACCGCTTTGACCCCCAGCAGGTTAGTGCCTTTGGCTGCCCAGTCACGGCTTGAGCCGGTGCCGTATTCCTGACCGGCAATCACCACCAGCGGTGTACCGGATGCCTGATAGGCCATGGCTGCATCGTAGATCGGCAGTTTCTCGCCGGTGGGAATGTAGATCGTATTGCCGCCTTCTTCGCCCCCGAGCATTTCGTTGCGAATGCGGATATTGGCAAAGGTGCCGCGCATCATGACTTCGTGGTTGCCGCGTCGTGAGCCATAGGAGTTGAAATCCCGTGGCTCGACGCCTTTCTCACGCAGATAGCGTCCGGCGGGGCTGTCCGCCTTGATGTTGCCCGCGGGGGAGATGTGGTCGGTGGTGACCGAATCGCCCAGCAGTGCCAGGATATTCGCCGCCTTGACGTCAGCAATCACCGGCAACGGCCCGCTGATGTTGTCGAAAAACGGCGGGTGCTGGATGTAGGTCGAATCGGCCTGCCAGACATAAGTCGCGGCTTGGGGGACTTCAATGGCCTGCCACTGGGCATCACCGGCAAACACTTCGGCGTATTCCTTGTGGAACATACCGGTGGTGACCTGGGCCACGGCGTCGGCGATCTCTTTCTGGCTGGGCCAGATATCACGCAGGTACACCGGTTGGCCGTCTTTGCCGGTGCCCAGCGGGTCACGGCTGATATCAATCCGCACGGTGCCCGCCAAGGCATAGGCCACCACCAGCGGCGGTGAGGCCAGCCAGTTGGTTTTCACCAGCGGGTGGACGCGCCCTTCAAAGTTGCGGTTGCCCGACAGTACCGAGGCCACGGTCAGATCGGATTGGGTAATTGCCTTTTCAATCGGCTCAGGCAATGGCCCGGAGTTGCCGATGCAGGTCGTGCAGCCGTAGCCCACCAGGGCGAAACCCAGTTGGTCGAGGTAGTGGGTCAGGCCGGCGGCCTTGTAGTAATCGGTCACGACCTTGGAGCCTGGTGCCAGGGACGTCTTGACCCAGGGCTGGCTCTTCAGGCCTTTTTCGACGGCTTTCCTGGCCACCAGCCCGGCAGCCATCATCACACTCGGGTTCGAAGTGTTGGTGCATGAGGTGATGGCTGCAATCACCACGGCGCCGTTTTTCAGGCGATAGGTATGGCCATCAACGCTGTAATCCGCCTCGCCGATCAAGTCAGCATTGCCCACGGCCACACCGCCGCCGCCTTCGCTTTCCAGACGGCCTACTTCTTTAGGGGTGGGTTTGAATTGCAGGCTGAGAAACTCATCGAAGGCCTGGCCGACATCGGGCAGCGACACCCGGTCTTGCGGGCGTTTTGGCCCGGCCAGACTGGCTTCGACGGTGCCCATGTCCAGTGCCAGGGTTTCCGTGAAAACCGGTTCCTGGCCCGCTATCCGCCACAAACCCTGGGCCTTGCAATAAGCCTCGACCAGTTTGACGGTGGCGGCAGGGCGTCCGGACAAACGCAAGTAGTCCAGAGTGATTTCATCCACCGGGAAAAAGCCGCAGGTTGCGCCATATTCCGGGGCCATGTTGGCAATGGTGGCACGGTCGGCCAGAGGCAGATCGGCAAGGCCATCGCCATAAAATTCGACGAACTTGCCGACAACGCCCTTGCTGCGCAGCATTTGCGTAACTGTCAGCACCAGATCCGTCGCGGTGATGCCTTCTTTGAGTTTGCCGCTGAGCTTGAACCCCACCACTTCCGGGATCAGCATCGACACGGGCTGGCCGAGCATGGCGGCTTCGGCTTCGATCCCGCCCACACCCCAGCCCAGTACGCCGAGGCCATTGATCATGGTTGTGTGGGAATCGGTACCCACCAGCGTATCCGGGAAGGCATACGTGCGACCGTCTTCGTCTTTGGTCCAGACCGTACGACCCAGATACTCCAGGTTGACCTGATGGCAAATTCCGGTGCCGGGCGGGACAACGCTGAAGTTATCGAAGGCATTCTGCCCCCAGCGCAAAAACGCATACCGTTCGCCGTTGCGTTCCATCTCGATGTCGACGTTTTGCTCAAAGGCGCTGGCGCTGGCGAACCGGTCAACCATCACCGAGTGGTCGATCACCAGGTCAACGGGAGACAGCGGGTTGATTCGCTGCGGATCGCCACCCGCCTTGGCCATTGCGGCGCGCATGGCGGCCAGATCGACCACTGCCGGTACGCCGGTAAAGTCTTGCATCAGCACACGGGCAGGGCGGTACTGGATTTCCCGGTCGCTGCGCCGCTCCTTGAGCCAGGCAGCCAGCGCCTTGAGGTCAGGCGCGGTAACGGTTTTGCCGTCCTCCCAGCGCAGCAGGTTTTCCAGCAACACCTTGAGCGACATGGGCAGCCTGTTCAGGTCGCCCAGTGATCGGGCGGCGAGTTCAAGGCTGAAGTAGTGATAAGTCTTATCGTCGACTTTTAGTGTGGCTAGGGTGTTCAGGCTATCGAGGGAGGACATGAAATGACTCCTTTAGACGGATCACGTGGCACAAACAGAGCTTCTAACCTAGCTCTGATTCCGGGCTCTGGCTAATAACTGGACTGTCTATGGGGGTTCAAGGTTCCGAACTCGGCTATCATGCCGACCTTTTCGTGACAGTCCTTGCGCCAAATCAAGGATGCGCAGCTGGCCAATTCCTGCCAGCTGCCCAGGAGTAATTCAATGAACACCGTTTTTATGCACTGCCGGCCCGGGTTTGAAGGCGAAGTCTGCTCGGAAATCGCCGAACACGCCGCCCGCCTCAATGTGTCTGGCTATGCCAAGGCCAAGCCGAGCACTGCCTGCGCCGAATTTGTGTGTACCGAAGAAGGCGGCGCTGAACGCCTGATGAAAGGTCTGCGTTTTGCCGAGCTGATTTTCCCGCGGCAATGGGCCCGTGGCGGCTTTGTCGATCTCCCGGAAACCGACCGGATCAGCGTTATTCTTGAGCACATGGCGGACTTTCCGGTGTGCGGCAGCCTGTGGCTGGAAATAGTCGACACCAATGACGGTAAAGAGCTGTCCAACTTCTGCAAAAAGTTTGACGCCCATCTGCGCAAGGCGTTGATCAAGGCCGGCAAACTGGTTGAAGACGATGCCCACAAGCCGCGTCTGCTGCTGACCTTTAAAAGCGGGCGCGAAGTGTTTCTCGGGTTGGCCGAAGCCGATAACTCAGCCATGTGGCCCATGGGCATTCCGCGTCTCAAGTTCCCCCGTGAAGCGCCGAGCCGCTCAACACTCAAGCTGGAAGAGGCCTGGCATCACTTTATCCCTCGTGATCAATGGGATGAGCGCTTGCACAGTGACATGACCGGTGTGGACCTCGGCGCGGCGCCAGGTGGCTGGACCTGGCAGTTGGTCAATCGCGGCATGATCGTGACCGCCATCGACAACGGGCCGATGGCTGAAAGCCTGATGGACACCGGCCTGGTCCAGCACTTGATGGCCGATGGCTTTACCTTCAAGCCCAAGCAACCGGTGGACTGGATGGTCTGTGACATCGTTGAGAAGCCGGCGCGCAATGCCGCGATGCTTGAAGAGTGGATCGGCGAAGGTCATTGCCGTGAAGCGGTGGTCAACCTGAAACTGCCGATGAAGCAGCGTTATGCCGAAGTGCGCCGCTTGCTGGACCGTATTGCAGATGGCTTCAAGGCGCGGGGTATTCAGGTCGAAATCGGCTGCAAGCAGCTGTATCACGACCGTGAAGAAGTGACCTGTCATTTGCGTCGACTGGACGTTAAAAAACCTAAATCACGCTGATTCGGGAGTAACTGATGAGTTTTACTGACCTGCCGGTTGACGGCACCCTGGACGCCACCGGCCTTAACTGCCCTGAGCCGGTGATGATGCTGCACCAACACATTCGCGACCTGGCGCCGGGTGGCTTGTTGAAAGTCATTGCCACCGATCCCTCGACCCGGCGCGACATTCCCAAGTTCTGCGTGTTTCTTGACCATGAACTGGTGGGGCAACAGGAAGAGGCGGGCAAGTACCTGTACTGGATCCGCAAGAAGCAGGATTGAGCTGGATCCGTAGTCGCTGCCGAAGGCTGCGAAGGGTTGCGGAGCAACCCGTTATATTGAAGGCCCCGCAGTCCTTCCCGCAGCCTTCGGCAGCGACCACGTGTTATGCGGCGCGGCGAATGTGTTTCTTCGCACTGCGCGCCAGCCGCACGCCGAGCATCAGCGCGGCGCAGGTCAGGCCGACGATCAAACCTTGCCATAGCCCGCTCGGGCCATTGGCCTCGCCAAACCAGTCGGTCAGCCCCAGCGCGTAGCCCACCGGCAAACCAATGCCCCAATACGCGAACAGCGTCAGAACCATCGTCACCCGCGTGTCTTGATAGCCCCGCAGGGCACCGGCTGCGGTGACCTGGATCACGTCCGAAAACTGATACAGCGCAGCAAACATCAGCAGCATGGTTGCCACCTCGATCACCAGCGGGTCGGCGGTGTAGACGGTCGCAATCTGCTCACGCAGCAGGAGGATCAGGCTGGCGGAAATCGCCGCCCATACCAGCGCTGTGCCCATGCCCACGCCAGCGACAAATCGCGCTTCGCGAGGCTGTTGACGGCCCAGGGCCTGGCCAACACGCACGGTGATGGCCATGCCCAGCGAATACGGAATCATGAATACCAGCGAACTGAAGTTGAGGGCGATCTGATGGCCCGCCACCACGGTTGCACCGAGGCTGCCGATCAGCAGCGCAATCACCGCAAAAATGCTCGACTCGGCAAATACCGCGATACCAATTGGCAGGCCCACGCTGAGCAAGCGCTTGAGGATCGCCCACTGTGGCCATTCAAAATGGCTGTACACCTTGCTCGACTGGTAGACAACCCCTCGCCAGGTGCAGACCACCATGCCGATGGCCATGAACCACATCACAATGGCCGTGGCCCAACCACAGCCCACACCGCCCATGGCGGGGACGCCAAAATGGCCATAAATAAAGATGTAGTTGATCGGGATATTGAGTGCCAGGGCACTCAGCCCCAACACCATGCTTGGTCGGGTTTTGCCCAGGCCATCGCTGAAATTGCGTAATACGCAATACAGCCCGACTGCGGGCATGCCACTGGCGATCCCGTACAAATAACCCATGCTCGGCTCGATCAAGTCAGGGTCGACCTTCATTCCATGCAGCAGGGGTTCGGCACCGATCAGAATGAGGGCCGCACACAGGCCGGTAATCAGTGCCAGCCACAGCGCCTGGCGCACGATCGGGCCGATGTCGCTGTGGGCATCCGCGCCAAAACGTTGAGCCACTTTGGGTGTGGTGGCTAACAAAATGCCCGACATCAGCAAAAACACCGGGACCCAGATGGAGTTGCCCAGCGCCACGGCCGCCAGATCCCGCGGGCCGACGCGCCCGGCCATCACCGCATCGACAAACCCCATTGCGGTGGTGGCGATTTGCGAAATGATGATCGGAAACGCCAGTGCCAGGAGTGCGCGCACTTCTGTACGAACCCGGGCCGGGCGGCTGACAGCGGTAGAAGGGGGAGTATGAGTGACAGAGTTCACAAGCGTGCATCCACAGTGTTTAACGCGCAAAGCTGGCGATTGTACCCTTGACCAAATGGTCAGAAAACATTGAGTTGTAGGAGCTTTGTAAGCGTGACTGTGAGTACCTTCCACACCCGGCTGGCCCATTCATCGCAACAACGCCTACACTGCCACTCCGCGAAAGGAGCCTGCCATGTTGATTGTTGCTGACGAAAATATTCCGCTGATCGAAGAATTTTTTGCTGACTTCGGTGAAATACGCCGTTTTCCGGGGCGCCAGATCAGCCGTGCCGACGTGCATGACGCCGATATCCTGCTGGTGCGCTCCGTGACGAAAGTCGACCGCGACCTGCTCGAAGGCAGCGCGGTGCGGTTTGTCGGAACATGCACCATCGGCACCGATCACCTGGCCCTCGACTACTTTCAGCAAGCCGGAATTCAGTGGTCCAGCGCCCCCGGTTGCAATGCCCGGGGCGTGGTCGACTACGTGCTCGGCAGTTTGTTGACCCTGGCCGAGATCGAAGGTGTCGATCTGACGCAACGCACCTATGGCGTGATTGGCGCCGGTGAAGTGGGCGGGCGTCTGGTCAATGTGCTGCGTGCCCTGGGCCTCAACGTGCTGGTGTGTGATCCGGTGCGACAGGCAGTCGAGGGTGGCGATTACGTCAGCCTCGAACACATCATTGAGCATTGCGATGTGCTCAGCCTGCACACTCCGCTGGATAAAACGGGCGACTACCCGACCTGGCACTTGCTCGACCAGCAGCGTCTGGAGCAACTGAAGCCGGGCACCTGGTTGATCAACGCCAGCCGGGGCCCGGTGATTGATAATGCCGCATTGCGCACAGTGCTCACCCGGCGCGAAGACCTCCAGGCGGTACTGGATGTGTGGGAGGACGAGCCGCAAGTTGACGTCGAACTGGCTGACTTGTGCGTACTGGCGACCCCGCACATCGCCGGTCACAGCCTGGATGGCAAGCAGCGGGGCACCGCACAGATTTATCAGGCGTTGTGCGATTTCCTGGGCCATACCCCGCAGGTAAAACTTGCCGATCTGTTGCCTGCCCCTTGGCTGGCGAAGGTCGAGCTGAGTGCCAACACCGATCCTGGCTGGGCAATGGCCATGATCTGTCGCGGCGTGTACGACCCGCGCCGTGACGATGCGGATTTTCGCCGTAGCCTGATCGGCAGTGTCCAGGAGCAGAAGCTGGCGTTTGATGCTTTGCGCAAGCACTACCCGATTCGCCGCGAGATCGAAGGTTTGCCCGTACATATCGAGGGCGAATCAGTCGCCTTGACCCAACTGGTCAAAGCGTTGGGTGCGGTGCCGGTCTAAAAGTCCAGGGCACAAAAAAACCGGCCCTACGCAGTAGGGCCGGTCAGTGTCGCGAATGCAGTTTGATCATGAACAAGGTCTTGCAGGCAAGGATCAGTCCTTGCGAGACGGCTTGACCAGGCGTTGCTCCAGTTCGTGGCAAGCGTCCTGGATCATGGCTTCAGTGATCAGGATCTCCTGTCCATTCTCGTCGATAAACGCGCACCCCAGGGATTGCTGTGGTTGGGTGCGAATCACCGGTACGGCTTGAGCGTTCTGTTGCAAATCCATGGCCTGTCTCCTCATCAGGGTGTAGCGCTACTGTAGATCCGATTAATGACCAAGCGGTTACAAACTTGGCCACCAGCCCAGTCCAACAGAAATATCCTGAAACTTCCAGCCCGACTTTAGAACATTACTGCCTAGGGGTTGTTGTTGCGGGTCATAATCAAAGCAAGTGAGAAAGGTTTACCAGCGTAAGCCGAACTTCGTTGTAGGCTGTGTAAGGCTTTTTACGCTGATCCTCATTCTGGATACCCTCCCATGCTTTCGTCCCGTCATCGTCGTGCCATCCGCCTGGCCACCCATTTCATTGCGCCCTATCGTTGGCAGGCAGGTGGCGCACTGTTGGCCCTGATTGTGACAGCGGGTATTACCTTGTCGATGGGGCAGGGCATTCGCTTGCTGGTGGACAAGGGTTTTATGACCCAGTCCCCGCACCTGCTTAACCAGTCCATCGGTTTTTTTCTGATGCTGGTGCTGGGATTGTCCGTGGGCACCTTTGTGCGTTTTTATCTGGTGTCGTGGATCGGTGAGCGGGTGGTCGCGGACATTCGGCGCCAGGTGTTCAATCACCTGATCGATTTGCACCCGGGGTTCTACGAGAACAATCGCAGTTCGGAAATCCAGTCACGACTGACCACCGACACCACCTTGTTGCAATCAGTGATCGGTTCTTCGCTGTCCCTGTTCTTGCGCAACAGCCTCATGGTGATCGGCGGCGTGGTGCTGTTGTTTGTCACCAACCCCAAGCTCACCAGTATCGTGGTGGTCGCCTTGCCACTGGTGCTGGTGCCCATTCTGTTTTTTGGTCGCCGGGTGCGCAGCCTGTCGCGCCAGAGTCAGGACCGGATTGCCGATGTCGGCAGCTATGTCGCCGAGGCCCTGGGCCAGATCAAGACGGTCCAGGCCTATAACCATCAACAGCAAGACCAGCAGCGCTTCGCCAGCACCGTTGAGCATGCGTTTGCCACCGCACGCAAACGTATCCTGCAACGGGCATGGCTGATCACGTTGGTGATTTTGCTGGTATTGGGCGCCGTCGGGGTGATGCTGTGGGTCGGTGGCATGGACGTGATCGCGGGGCGCATCACCGGTGGCGAGCTGGCAGCCTTTGTGTTCTACAGCCTGGTGGTGGGCAGCGCGTTTGGCACCCTGAGTGAAGTCATTGGCGAACTGCAACAGGCGGCGGGTGCGGCCGAGCGAATTGCCGAGCTGCTGCAGGCAAAAAGCCTGATCTTGCCACCGAGCACGGACCTGCGCGTTTTACCCGAGCGGGTGGACGGTAATCTGCAACTCGAAAACCTGCGGTTTTCCTACCCGTCACGGCCTGAAAGCTACGCGATTGACGGGCTAAGCCTGTCGGTCAACGCGGGGGAAACCCTGGCGTTGGTGGGGCCTTCGGGGGCAGGCAAGTCCACGTTGTTTGACCTGCTGCTGCGCTTTTACGATCCCCAGCAGGGCCAGATCCTGCTTGAGGGGCAGCCGATCACCCAACTTGACCCGCAAGACCTGCGCCGTTGCTTTGCCCTGGTGTCGCAAACCCCGGCACTGTTTTTCGGCACCATTGAAGACAACATCCGCTACGGCAATGCGGGTGCCAGCGATGGGCAAGTTGAAGCCGCCGCACGGATTGCCCATGCCCATGACTTCATCCTGCAAATGCCCGAGGGCTACAAAACCCACTTGGGCGACGGCGGTCTGGGGTTGTCCGGCGGTCAGCGCCAGCGTCTGGCTATCGCCCGGGCGCTGCTGGTGGATGCCCCGATCCTGTTGCTGGACGAAGCCACCAGTGCCCTGGATGCCCAGAGCGAACACTTGATCCAGCAGGCACTGCCCAGCCTGATGCAAGGCCGCACGACGCTGGTGATTGCTCACCGCCTGGCCACAGTGCAGAACGCCGACCGCATTGCGGTCATGGATCAGGGCAAGCTGGTTGCCATCGGCACCCACGCACAGTTGATCGCCAGCAACCCGCTGTATGCGCGGTTGGCGGCGTTGCAGTTCAACGTAGGGGTGTAGCGGTGGGAGCGGGCTTGCTCGCGATGGCATCAACGCGATTCAACGGACAGACCGGGTCGTCTGTATCGCGAGCAAGCCCGCTCCCACATGGCAGCATCAAGACAGTTGCTGCCAGAGGGGGATTTAGCGGTACTCACACAGGTAAGCGGTGTCCACTGCAACCTTGAGCTGGAACTTGCTGTTGGCCGGCACGTTGAACTGGCTGCCGCTCTTGAAGGTTTCATACTCGCTGCTGCCCGGCAGCTTGACGCTCAGTTCACCCGAAACCACGTGCATGATTTCACGCTCGGCCGTGCCGAACTCGTATTCGCCCGCAGCCATGACGCCAATGGTGGCCTTGCCTTCGGTTTGTGCGAAGGCAATCGACTTGACGGTGCCGTCGAAGTATTCGTTGACTTTAAACATGGCGATTCCTCGGAATGGGCTAAAAAAGGCTGGCCAGTATGCAGAAGCCGTTTTATCCCGTCACGCCCTTTTGTGGCCGTCAGCCCTTGAGTACCAGTGGCAATAAACGTGCAGTATTTCGCGCATCTTCCAGGGCACGATGCTGCTGGCCATTGAACTGCATTCCGGCCAGTTGCAGGGCGCTGTTAAGTCCAAGTGCACGCTTGAGCTGGCGGGCCTGGGCAAATTGCTGCTTGAGGTTCATGTGCGGCAATTGCAGCAGGGCACTGTCCAGTTGCTTCTGGCGCCATTCCTGCTCCAGCTGTTTGCGATCGTAGTCGCCCCAACTGGCCCACCCTTCAAGCTTGGGCAGATGCTGGCCGAGCCAGCGCTCGAACTGCTCCCACACCACCGTCATCGGAGCCCCGGAGTCAATGTTGGCCTGGGTGATGCGAGTCAGTTGACGGCAAAAGGGCGTCAAGAGGGGACGACGTTGCGGGCGAATAAAGCGCTGAAAATGATCCACCTCCCGGCCGGCGCGAGTGACCACGCTGGCACCGATTTCAATCACTTCCATTTCTTCCAGGGGCCAGCCGCCATCATCGGTTGTGGCTTCCAGGTCAATTACCAGCCAGTGAGGCATGTGCAGCTTCCTTTAACAGCATCGGCGTTGAAGTGGGAGCGTAGCTAAAACACGGACCCGGGGACGTATTTTGTAGTGGGCCAGTCGACCGCTTGCTTGCTAGTCTATAGGCGGTTTAATGGTGTGCGTGCTCGATCTCAGGTCGTGTGTCGATCAATAAGTTCCAGCCATGGGCGGCGCGGGATGTATATGGTTTTGAAGTGTTCGCCGATACAGTTGGCTCATTGTGTGTTGCTGGCCCTCGGCATGATCTGGCTAACGCCGGTTTCGGCCGCCCAGGAAATCAGGGTTGGAGCTGCGCATTTTCCGCCGTATACCGTACGCCCCGAGCGCGGTGCCGACACCGGTCTGTTGTCACAATTGCTCAACGCCCTCAACCAGTTACAGAGCGACTACCGCTTTGTCCTGGTGCCCAGTTCGATCCCAAGGCGCGTGCGTGATTTTGAGCGGGGGCGGGTGGACATGATGATGTTCGAAAACCCGGCCTGGGGTTGGCAGGCGTTCTCGTATACGGCCGTCGACATGGGCCTTGAAGACGCCGAAGTATTTGTCGCCAGGTACCAACCTGATCGGGCCCAACGTTATTTTGATGAGTTGAGCGGCAAGCGGCTTGCGCTCTTTAGCGGCTATCACTACGCCTTTGCCGGGTTCAATTCGACCCCGAAATTCCTTGCCGATACCTTCAGCGCAACCCTGACCTATTCCCACGAAAGCAACCTGTTGATGGTCCTGCGCGGGCGGGCAGACATTGCATTGATGACACGCTCCAACCTGATCGACATTCAGCGCTACGACCCTGAGGTCAAGTCACAGATCATGATGTCCGAGCGTGTCGATCAGATCTATCGGCACTACGCGTTGCTGCGGCTCGATGCACCGATCAAGAGTCAGCAATTCGCGCAAATGATGAGCCGTCTTCGAGACAATGGGCAGTTGAGAGCCATTTTTGCTCCCTACCAGATTGACGTGGTCGAGATGTAGGGGAAGGTCAGTCAAGCGGCACTCTTTGCAGCAACTACCGAAGCAACGAGGCAACTGCCACGACGTTAGCGACGGGCGTAGGTATCGGGGTGCGTTCCCGAGACCTCGCGGCAGTGAATCAGGGCATCGCGAATCATGAAATTGACCAGCGTTGGCGACACGCCCAGCTCCTTGGCGATGTCTTTTTGCTGCACGCCGTGCAGGCGGTACATCTCGAACGCATAGCGCGTGCGGCTCGGCAGTTCGGTCAGTGCAAGCGCGATGTGTTCCAGGGTCGAGAAATTGATCAGCGAGGTTTCGGGGGAGGCGCCGTGGATGACTACGTTCAGGCCTTCCTCTTCGGTGCCCGAGTATTTTTGCTCCAGCGCCTGCTTGCGGTAGTGGTCAATCGCCAGGTTGCGCACGATCTGGAACAGGTAGCTGAGCTGTGCCTTGAATGAAGAGGTGATCTGCGGCGCGGACTGCAAACGGAAGAAAGCATCCTGCACAACATCCTCGGCCCTGTATCGACAACCGGTGATGCGTGCTGCGATTTTGACCAGGACCAGTCGGTTATCAACAAAGGCTTGAAGTAAGGGTGAGTCGCACTTGCCTGTGGACATTTGTTCCGTCATGGAGATCACCTGTTGCGAAAGTGTGAGTGAGGCGCTCTTCGTGGGAAGCGTCCTACACAGCTGTTCACAAGCTAGGCTGAATGATAATTATTGTCAATTGAGAAATAGAACTAATAGCGCTTAAGGAGGCGGACTGAGACATGCTTCACGACGGTGTCGGCAACTGGCTGCGATCTTGTGTGGGCAAGAACGCAGCCTGCGGTTTTTACTTGGGCCCGAGAATCTGCACCAGTTTTTCCGGCGACGGTGCGCCTTGCTGCTGTTGCAGGTTGCCTTGTTCATCCAGATAGAAAATCGCCGGGGTTGCAGCCACATCCAGCTCCTCCATCAGCTGGGCGTTGGCATCCAGCTTGGCCTGAACGTCAGCCGGGATTTTGGCCAAAGGCTTGAGCGTGCTGGCCTTGCCGGCTTTCTCGTGGTCGTGCAGGGCCTGCTGGGGATTTTTGGCGGCCAGCAAGGCGGCAGATTTGGCAGGGCTGTCTTCGCGGATGATACCCACCATGATGTGGCGCAATTGCACCTTGCCCGAGTCAACCCACGGACGGGCCTGTTCCCAGAACATGTTGCAGTACGGGCAGTTAGGGTCGCTGAACAGGTAAACAACCCGCGGTGCATCCTTTTTGCCGTCGGCGATCCAGTTGCTCTTTTCCATCTCGGCCCAGACTTGCTTGGCCATAGGTTCGTAAACCAGTTTTTGCAGCGGTGCCAGGCTCAAGTCATTGCCTTGGGCATCATACAAATTGCCCACCAGCACGTTGCCGTCCTGGGTCAGGTACAGCGCCATGCCACGGTTCTGGTACTGGGCGGCATAGCCACGCAAACCGCCGGGTGCATCGAAACTGCCAATGATTTTTGCGCCTTTGGCTTCAATCTTCTTGATCGCTGGCGGCAGTTCCTCGGCCTGCAGTGCAGGGGACTGCAAAAGTGCAGCGCCCAGCAGGGCGGTCATGCTCAGGGTCAGCAGTTTGCGGTTAAACATTTTTGCTCATTCCTTGCAGGGTCGGCCTGTTGGGCCGACATTGAATTGTTCAGATTTAAGGGCTCCATGGCCCGGGCCAGACTGGCTTGGGACAGTTCGCCCAGATGACTGCCCAGCAGCCTGCCTTCAGCGCTATAGAACAGCGTAGTCGGCAGGGCCATTGAACCGACTTTTTGTGCCAGTTGGCCGCCACTGTCGAACAGCACGTTACTGAGGTTCAGGCCCTGGGTTTCAAGGAAGGTACTGACGCTCTGCATGCTCTCGCCCTGATTGACGAAGAGGAACGTCACGTTCTGGTGCTGAAGCTGGGCGTTCTGCAGGACCGGCATTTCCCGTCGGCACGGCGGGCACCAGGTGGCCCACAGGTTGATCACCAGAGGGCCACCCTGATAGCTGCTCAACTCCACGGACTCGCCGTTGGCGTTGCGCAACACCATCTCCGGCAGCCGCGTGCCTTGTTCGTAAAGGCTGGACGAGAGACTGGCAAGTAGCCAGAACGCCAGGCCACTGCCCAGCCCCCAGCCCAGTGGCCGCCGCAGGCCGGCCCTGCGCCAGCCCCAGATGACTGCACCGGCCACCACTGCGATCAGCCCCGGCCACAGCAAGAAGCCGCCATCGCGCAAGTCCAGGACTTGCAGCGGGTCGTCCTTGAAGTAGCGCCAATAGCTGATGACAAAACCGATGCGCGCCACCAGCAAGCCCAGTAAAAAAAGGCTGAACAGCACTGACTCGGGGTTTTCGCCACCGCGCTTGGCCACCCGCCACCCCACCAGTGTCGCCAGGGCAAGGGCCAGAATCAGCAGCAAATGGTTGATGGCCAGCGCAAACGAACCGATGGTCAGGGTGAGCATTTAGAGGAGTTCCCGAGTGGCGTTCCAGTTATTCAAGAAGGTCTGGGCGTTGACTTCGCCAGTGATGCGTTGCCCGCGACGCTCGATTCCGTTGGGGCCGATCCAGACAAAGCTGGGCGGGCCCGGTACCTGATAGCGGCTGAGCAGTTCGCGGCTGGCGACATTATCGGCGGTCACGTCAAGACGCAACAGGCGCACCCCTTGCAGTGCATCCATGACCTGGGGTTTGCCGAACACCTGCTTCTCCATGACCTTGCACGACACACACCAGTCGGCGTAGTAATCGAGCATGACCCACTGGCCATCGGCCTTGGCGCTGGCCAGTTCTCGGTCCAGGCCTGCGGGGTCCTTGATGGTGATGAAAGCGTCGTGGGCCGTGCTTGCAGAGCTGGCGCCCGCCACTGTCCCGGCGGTGTAGACCTGCAAGGGTTGCCACAGATCGGTACCGCCACCGGCAGCACCCACCAGCAACAGGCTGCCCCACAGGCCTGCCAGCAGACTTGACGGAGTGAACAGCGTTTTGGCCCGCTGTTGCCACAGGCTGCACCCCAGAATGACCAGCAGGACGCCCCACAGGCCGACCCACAGGGACTCATCGAGTACCGGGCGCACCAGCAACAGCGCCGTACCCAGGAACAGGAAGCCAAACAGGCCTTTCATCAGGTTCATCCAGGCGCCGGGCTTGGGCAGGAAGCGGCTGCCTACGGTCACCAGCAGCAACAGCGGTACGCCGATTCCCAGGCCCATCACAAACAGCACCAGGCCACCTTCGACGGCATTGCCACTTTGCGCGATATACAGCAAGGCACCGGCCAGGGGGGCGGTCATGCAGGGGCCAACGAGCAAGCCGGACAGGGCGCCGAGAATACCTGCGCCGATCAGGCTGCCGCCCTTGCGCCCACGCCCGGCAGTTTCGAGGCGGTCCCGCAGGGCGGCAGGCAATTGCAGTTCAAAAAAGCCGAACATGGGCAGCGCCAGCACCACGAACAGCGCGGCAAAGCTGCCCAGCAGCCACGGCTGTTGCAGCAGGGCCTGCAAGTTGGCGCCCAGCAGGGCAGCCAGCACGCCCAGTCCGGCATACACCAGCGCCATGCTGATCACATAACTGCCGGCCACGGCAAAACCGCGTCCGGCTGTGGCACCACTGCCCACGACCAGACCGGCCAGAATCGGCAGCATCGGCAGTGAGCATGGAGTGAAGGCCAGCAGCAGGCCCAGGCCGAAGAACAGCAGTAAACTCCAGCCCAGCGAGCGCTGCTGCAAGCTTGCCGCCAGTGACTGGTCTTGCGCCTGGCCTTGGGCTGTCACAGGCTGCGCGCCGCCCAGATCGACCGTCTGGCTTTGTGGCGGATAGCACAGGCCTGCATCGGCGCAGCCTTGCCAGCTGACCTTGACCTGACCGCTGGCGCCTGCCGGGATCAGTATCGAAACACTGTCGCGATACACCTGGGTGGCGCCAAAGAATTCATCGCTGTGTTCCAGCCCCTGAGGCAGTACCGGGGTTTTTGCCGGGTCCAGCCCGTCGAACTTGAAGCGCTTTTGATACAAATAGTACGTATCGGCTATTTTCCACTGCAGGCGGGTTTCGCCTGAGGGCAATGGCTCGGCACTGAAGGTAAAGGCCTTGTTGACCGGCAGAAAGTCAGGCTGTGCAAACGGATTGTTCGCGGTCTGGGCCTGGGCCACACCGACCAAACACATCAATAGAAAGGACAGCAGCAAACGCATGGGTAAAGCCTTGGGCAAGTTCAAGTCCAGCTACAGTGTGTTCCTGCGATTAACCGATCATTAACCGATGCACACTGCGGTGTAGACGGCATAATCGGCCCTTAATCCCATGACCTTTTAATCGGCTCATTTAAGCGGGTATCAGCATGCATGTACTGGTTTGCGAAGACGACGAACTGATCGCCAGCGGCATCAAGGCCGGGCTGACTGCCCAGGGGCTGACAGTTGAGCACGTCGGCACGGCCAGTGCCGCGCGGGCCATGTTGAAGGCTGCCGAGTTCGATGTGATGGTGCTCGACCTGGGCCTGCCCGACGAAGACGGCCTCAAGCTGCTGCAACAGTTGCGCCAGCAGGGGCTGGAGTTGCCCGTGCTGATTCTGACGGCCCGTGACTCGGTGACCGATCGTGTCGACGGTCTGCAGGCCGGTGCCGATGATTACCTGCTCAAACCCTTCGATCTGCGTGAACTCGCAGCGCGACTGCATACGTTGCTGCGCCGGGTGGCCGGGCGCAGCGTCAACCTGATCGAGCACGGCAGCCTCACTTACGATCCCAGCAGTCGCGTGACCTTGCTGGCGGGTCAGCCGGTGGACTTGTCCCGTCGTGAACAGGCGTTGTTGCAAGCCTTGCTGCACAACCGGGGGCGTGTGCTGTCCAGTGAGCAACTCAAGGACAGCATCTACGGCTTTGGTGACGAACTGGAGAGCAACGCCCTGAACGTTCATATCCATCACCTGCGGCGTAAATTGGGCAACGGTATCGTTGAAACCGTACGCGGCCTGGGCTATCGCCTGGGGCATGCCGATGGCGCAGAGTCACAGGCATGATGAGCCTGCGCCTGCGCTTGAGCCTGACGATCGGTTCGGCGTTTGTTCTGGTCTGGGCCCTGGCAGCGGCCTGGATGCTCAGCGATCTGCGTCAGCAAATGATGTTTTCCCTCGATCAGCGGCTGGTGGCCTCGGCGCGTATGGTCGCGGGGTTGCTGGAGCAGTTGCCGCAATTGCCGGTAAAAGGCGAGGGTACCCATTTCAGTGCCGAGCAACTGACCGTTCCAGGCGGCATGGCCTGTCAGGTCAGCTCGTTGCGCGGCGAGATCCTGGCCCGCAGCCACAACAATCCGGACCAGCCGATGCAGTCGCAAGCGGCAGGTTTTCATGACCAGGTCATCGACGGCGCCGCCTGGCGCACCTTTACCCTGGATCGAGGAGATCTGCGCATCACCACGGCTGATCGCCAGGTCGAGCGCGAGGCACTGAACCTGTCGGTGCTGCTGGCGGCATCGGTGCCGGTGGGCATGGCACTGATGGTCTGTTTATTGCTGCTATGGCTGGGGATCGGCCAGGGGCTGGCGCCGCTCAACCGGATGCGCGATGCCTTGATGCGCCGCGATGCCGATTCATTGCAACCGCTGCAGATCACGCCATTGCCCAGTGAGCTGAAACCGCTGCTCGACTCCCAGAACCAGCTCTTTGCGCGCATTGCCAAGACCATCGAACGGGAGCGGCGCCTGACCGGTGATGCTGCCCATGAACTGCGCAGCCCGCTGACCGCGATCAAAACCCACCTGCAAGTGGCGCGCATGACCGATGGCGAGGCCCGTGAACAGTCACTGGCCCATGCCGAAGCGGGTGCCGACCGCTTGCACCGCACCCTTGAGCAATTGCTGCTGCTGGCGCGGGTTGAAGGCAGCCTGTCGTTTGATGACGGGGTCAATTGTTCGGCCGAGCAAGTGGCGCGTCTGGCGATCCATGATGCCGCCAGTGCCGGTGGTGAGCACATACGTTTGCATTTACCGCCAGACCTCCCGGCCACGGCACTTGAAGTCCCTTCGGTATTGGCCATCGCGGCGTTGCGCAACTTGCTGGACAACGCCTTGCGCCATACCCCGCCAGACACTCAGGTGGAGTTGACGGTTGCCGTGGATGGCCCGCACGTCAGCTTCGTGGTCCGTGACCACGGCCCCGGCATAGCCCCCGAAACACTGCAACACATGACCCAGCGCTTCTGGCGCAACGGCAACAGCAACGGTTGCGGGCTGGGCCTGGCGATCGTGCAGGCGATTGTCGAGCGTTGCCGTTGCGAACTGACTTTCGACAGCCAGTCCGATGGCTTGCGGGTTGAATTGCGGATGCCATTGAAAAGCACTGTTTAAGGGGGTGGGAGCGGGCTGGCTCGCGATGCAGGCGACGCGGTCTGGCAGGTCGGCCGCAGTGATGCCATCGCGAGCAAGTCCGTTCCCACAATGGTCATGTCGGTTCGAATGCGCTCCAATGTACTGATTTCGTTACAACTTCAGTTGGACCATGGTTTACAGTACCCGCGCTCTACTGAACCACCCACAGACGGCATTTTTGTGGAGTGATTCCATTCCGGATAAACAGACCCCCACGGCGCATAAACGGCCCGCTTGACCGCTTCTACGGGGATGGCACAGAACGTGCTCATGTCCTTTCGTCCACACCGGGTGAACATGATGTTTGTCTGGTGAGAGGACCCCGTACAAGAACAATAAGAGGATGATTCATGCAAAATCACCGACCTGCCACAGAAGAACCAGAACTGCAGCGCAGCCTGTCCAATCGTCATATCCAGCTGATCGCCATCGGCGGTGCCATCGGTACCGGCCTGTTCATGGGCTCCGGCAAGACCATCAGCCTCGCAGGCCCCTCGATCATCTTCGTCTACATGATCATCGGCTTCATGCTGTTTTTCGTGATGCGCGCCATGGGCGAGTTGCTGTTATCCAACCTCAAGTACAAGTCGTTCATCGATTTTGCATCGGACCTGCTGGGCCCTATGGCGGGTTACTTCACCGGTTGGACCTACTGGTTCTGCTGGATCGTGACCGGCATCGCCGACGTGATCGCGATCTCTGGCTATACGCACTTCTGGTTCCCGGACATCCCCCTGTGGCTGCCTGCAATCGGCTGCGTCGCGCTGCTGCTGTCGCTGAATCTGATCACGGTGAAAATGTTCGGTGAGCTGGAATTCTGGTTTGCCATGATCAAGATTGTGGCCATTTGCGCGCTGGTCTGCACCGGGCTCTATATGGTGACCACTGCGTTCCAGTCGCCGACGGGCAACTCCGCATCCCTGACCAATCTGTGGAATGACGGCGGAATGTTCCCCCACGGCGTGATGGGCTTCTTTGCCGGTTTCCAGATTGCCGTGTTTGCCTTTGTCGGTATCGAGCTGGTGGGTACCACCGCCGCAGAAACCAAAAATCCGGAGCGCAATCTCCCCCGTGCGATCAATTCGATTCCGCTGCGCATCATCATGTTCTACGTGTTTGCGCTGATCGCGATCCTGGCCGTTACCCCGTGGCGTGATGTCGTGGCCAACAAGAGTCCCTTCGTTGAACTCTTCATGCTCGCCGGTCTGCCTGCTGCGGCTGGCATCATCAACTTCGTGGTTCTGACCTCTGCGGCCTCTTCGGCCAACAGTGGCGTGTTCTCAACCAGTCGCATGCTGTTTGGCCTGGCAATGGATGGCGATGCTCCGAGCAAATTCAAGAACCTGTCCCGGCGATCGGTGCCTTCCAACGGCCTGATCTTCTCCTGTATCTGCCTGCTGGCGGGGGCGCTGGTGATCTATGTGGTGCCCAACCTGATGGAGGCGTTCACCCTGATCACCACGGTATCGGCCACCCTGTTCATGTTTGTCTGGACCATGATCCTGCTGTCCTACCTGGCCTATCGCAAAAAACGTGATCACCTGCACCGCGCATCGAAATACAAGATGCCCGGTGGCAAGGTCATGGTTTGGGTCTGCCTGACGTTCTTCGTGTTTATTCTGGTACTGCTGGCTCTGGAAACCGACACCCGCCAGGCGCTCTACATGGTGCCCGTCTGGTTTGTGCTGCTGGCTTTGGGTTATCGCTCGGTTCGGCGCAATAAACAGGAGATCGAGAACCTGGCCTGCCAGGCAGAGTAATCGCGGTTTTCACGACACAGGTTTTGCCCGGGGGGCGGCACATGAGGTGCCGCCCCTTCGTTGTTTGCTGTCAGGGAGCGGTTGGTCATGCGAATTCACGTCACGTTCAAAGACCGCGTCGGCATCACCCAGGAAATCCTGATGCTGCTGGGCGCGCGTAACCTCAATCTCGACGCGGTGGAAATGAGCCCGCCGAATGTCTATATCGATGCACCTACCCTGTCCCGAAGCGTGCTTGAAGAGCTCGACCATGCGCTGATGCGGGTAGCAGGCGTGCAGGCCGTGAAGCTGGTTGACATCCTGCCGGGCGAGCGTCGGAGCCTGCAGCTGGAAGCCTTGCTCGCCGCCATGAGCGATCCGGTGATGGCCGTAGACCCCGACGGTTGCGTGCTGCTGGCCAATCCCAGGCTGACTGACCTTTACGGTCGCGATCCCACGGGTGAGCCGCTGTCGAATCTGTTCGCTGCACCGGATCTGGCCCGTACCCTGATCAATAAAGGCTTTCGCCTGCCCATGTGTGAAGTGAGTTTCAAGGGCTGCGACCTGCTCCTCGATGCCACGCCCATCAGCGGCGGTACAGAGGTGCTGGTGGGGGGGCTGCTGACGCTTTACCCGCCCAGCCGCATTGGTGAGCGATTGGCGTCGTTGCTGCGCGACCCGGCTGAAGGGCTGGAGGCCTTGCTGGGCAAGTCTGCGGTGCTTGAAGACCTCAAGTCGCGCTTGCACAAAGTGGCGAGCCTGGATGCGCCGCTGCTGATCCAGGGCGAAACCGGCACCGGCAAGGAACTGGTGGCTCACGCCTGTCATGCCATGAGTGCCCGGCGTGATGCATCGTTTTTGGCCCTCAACTGCGCAGCGTTGCCCGAGAGCCTGGCCGAGAGCGAGCTGTTCGGCTACTCCGCCGGAGCCTTCACCGGCGCCCAGCGTGGCGGCAAGCCGGGCCTGCTGGAGTTGGCGGACCGTGGCACGGTGTTTCTCGATGAGGTAGGAGAGATGTCGCCGTACCTGCAGGCCAAGCTGCTGCGGTTCCTCAGCGACGGCTGCTTTCGGCGCATCGGTGGCGAGCGCGAGGTGCGGGTCAACGTGCGGGTGCTCTGTGCAACCCACCGCGACCTGGAACGCATGGTGAGGGAGGGCACCTTTCGCGAGGATCTCTACTACCGGCTCAACGTCCTTAACTTGCTGGTGCCGCCGTTGCGTGAGCGTGGCATGGACATCCTCCTGCTGGCCGAGCACTTCCTGCGACAGGCGTGCGAGCAGATCCACCGGCCGCCCTGCCGGCTGGCGGCGGCGACCCATCCGCTGTTGCTGGGTAATCGCTGGGCGGGCAACGTGCGCCAATTGCAAAACGTCATCTTCCGCGCTGCAGCGACCAGCGAGGGCGATGTGATTGATTGCGACAGCCTGGAGCTGGCCGGGACTGAACTGACCAGCCAGAAGGCGGATGCCGAAGAAGTCGTCAGCCTGGAAGCGGCAATGCAGGGTTTCGAAAAAACCTTGCTGGAACGTTTTTACGTGGCCTACCCATCTACCCGTCAGTTGGCTTCGCGCCTGCAAACCTCGCACACGGCCATTGGGCAAAGGCTGCGTAAATACGGGATAACCTCGCGCAATTGACCACGGCGCGGATCCCGTTGCAGCTGCCTCGTTCCCTTGGCAGCTGCAACGGCAATGGCAGGCAATATGTCAGTGGTTTGAAAATGCTCCACCGGAGTGATTTCACTCCGCTCCCGCCTGAACCCCGCCTGTGCAGGACTAACCCCCCATCACCCTGTCACGGCTGGAGCGGTATCGCTCCAAAGACCCGCTCGCAATACGCTTAAACTAATGTAAGTAACTGTTTTTAAAGTACTTTATTGAGTTGGCATCACACTTGCTCTTGTTCAGTCAGTAGCACCGTACCTGCGGTGGCCTGTCCGTCCTGCACCAGGACACATTGATAACAAGAGAAAAGTCCATGAGCACTCTGCGTTTTACTCCTGAACATGAATGGCTGCGTCTGGAAGCGTCGGGCGAGTTGACCGTCGGCATTACCGATTTTGCCCAGCAAGCGCTGGGTGATGTGGTGTTTGTGCAGTTGCCCGATCTGGGGGTGTTCAGTGCAGGTCATGAGGTTGCAGTGCTGGAGTCGGTGAAAGCAGCCAGCAATATCACCATGCCGCTGACGGGGGAGATCGTGGAGGTGAACCAGGCGTTGGCGGATGACCCTGAGCAGGTCAACGCTTCGCCCATGGGCGACGGCTGGTTCTTCCGGATTCGCATCGACAACATGGCGGCTTTCAACGACCTGCTGGACCAGCAGGCCTACGACGCCTTTGTGGCCGAAAACGCCTGAGCCGGAGCATCCCCATGACCCAAGCACATTTGCCTCTGAGCACTGACAACGAGTTTATTGCCCGCCACATCGGCCCCGATGACGATGACATACGCGCGATGCTTGCGCGGGTTGGCCACGACTCTCTTGAAGCGCTGATTGAAAGCGTGGTGCCGCACAGCATCAAAGACACCAGCGTGCTCGAACTGACTGCCGGTGAGGGCGAAGCCCGGGCGCTGGCTGCAATCAAGACGATTGCTGGCAAAAACCTGTTGTTTCGCAATCACATCGGCCAGGGCTATTACCCGTGCCATACACCGCCTCCCATCTTGCGCAACCTGCTGGAAAATCCGGCCTGGTACACCGCCTATACCCCTTACCAGCCAGAGATCTCCCAGGGGCGGCTTGAAGCCTTGCTCAACTTCCAGACGATGGTCAGCGACCTGACCGGCATGGAAATCGCCAATGCCTCATTGCTGGACGAGGCGACAGCGGCGGCCGAGGCAATGACCTTCTGCAAACGCCTGGCAAAAAACCGGGCCCCGGCCTTTTTTGCCTCCCATCACTGCCACCCGCAAACCCTCGACGTGCTGCGCACTCGTGCCCAGCCGCTGGGAATTGAAGTGGTGGTGGGTGATGAGTGCGAGTTGGTGCAGGAAGATTTCGAGGGTTATTTCGGCCTGCTGCTGCAATATCCCGCCAGCACCGGGGCTATCGTGGATCACCGGGCACTGGTGCAGGGCGCCCACGGGGCCGGTGCCCTGGTGGCTGTGGCGGCGGACCTGCTGGCACTGACCCTGCTGACGCCGCCCGGTGAATTCGGTGCCGACGTGGTACTGGGCAGTGCCCAGCGCTTTGGTGTGCCGTTGGGTTTTGGCGGACCTCATGCGGCTTATTTTGCAACCCGCGACGGATTCAAGCGCGATATGCCGGGGCGTCTGGTAGGCATTTCAATCGACCGCCACGGCAAACCGGCCATGCGCCTGGCCATGCAGACCCGCGAGCAACATATCCGCCGCGAAAAGGCCACGAGCAACATCTGCACGGCACAGGTGCTTCTGGCCAATATCGCCAGCATGTTCGCCGTCTACCACGGCCCTCGGGGCCTTGCGGACATTGCCCGACGGGTCCATCGCCTGACCTCTATTGTGGTTCAAGGGCTGCAACAGCTCGGGCACAAGGTCGAGCAGCAGCACTTCTTCGACACGGTCAGCGTGGTGCCTGCCACATCGGTTCAAGACGTGATTGACGCTGCAACCGCAGCGCAGATCAACCTGCGCCGGATCGACCCGTTGCGTGTCGGCCTGTCGCTGGACGAAACCTGCGAGCAGGCCAGCGTCGAAGCCCTGTGGTCGGTGTTTGCAACACAGGGTCAGGCATTGCCGGACTTCGCCGCACTGGCGGCAGCGACGGGTGATTGCCTGCCGCTGGCGCTGTTGCGTGAGACGCCGATTCTGCAACACCCGGTGTTTAACCGCTACCACAGTGAAACCGAGTTGATGCGTTACCTGCGCAAGCTGGCCGACAAGGATCTGGCGCTGGACCGCACCATGATTCCATTGGGCTCCTGCACCATGAAGCTCAATGCCGCCAGCGAGATGATCCCGATCACCTGGCCTGAGTTCGGCGCCTTGCATCCCTTTGCCCCGAGCGAGCAGACCCTGGGTTATCAGCAACTGACCCGGGAGCTGGAAGCCATGCTCTGCGCGGCCACAGGCTACGACGCCATGTCGTTGCAGCCCAATGCCGGTTCCCAGGGTGAATACGCCGGTCTGCTGGCGATTCGCGCTTACCACGCCAGCCGTGGCGAGGCCGGTCGTGATGTGTGCCTGATCCCGTCTTCAGCCCACGGTACCAACCCCGCCACCGCACACATGGTCGGAATGCGCGTGGTAGTCACGGCCTGCGATGCGCGGGGCAACGTCGTCATTGAAGACCTGCGTGCCAAGGCCATCGAACACCGTGATCGCCTGGCTGCACTGATGATCACCTATCCCTCGACCCATGGCGTGTTCGAAGAAGGCATCCGCGAAATCTGCTCGATCATCCATGAGCACGGCGGGCAGGTGTATCTGGACGGCGCGAACATGAATGCAATGGTGGGCCTGTGTGCGCCGGGCAAGTTTGGTGGCGACGTGTCCCACCTCAACCTGCACAAAACCTTCTGCATTCCCCACGGCGGCGGTGGCCCCGGTGTCGGCCCGATCGGGGTCAAGGCGCATCTGGCACCGTTCCTGCCGGGGCATCAGACCCTGGCCCGCAAGCAGGGCGCAGTGAGTGCGGCGCCCTATGGCAGCGCGAGTATTTTGCCGATCACCTGGATGTACATGCGCATGATGGGCGGGCAGGGCCTCAAGCGCGCCTCGCAGCTTGCAATTTTGAATGCCAACTACATCGCCCGTCGTCTGGAGGAACACTACCCGGTGCTTTATACCGGCGACAACGGCCTGGTGGCCCACGAATGCATCCTCGACCTGCGCCCGCTCAAGGAAACCAGCGGGATCAGTGTCGATGACGTTGCCAAGCGTCTGATCGACTACGGCTTCCACGCGCCAACCATGTCCTTTCCGGTGGCCGGCACATTGATGGTAGAGCCCACGGAGAGTGAGTCCCTGGCCGAGCTGGACCGCTTCTGCGACGCGATGATCAGCATTCGTGAAGAGATCCACGCCGTGCACAACGGCACGCTGGACAAGGATGACAACCCGCTCAAAAACGCGCCGCACACGGCTGCAGAGCTGGTTGGCAAGTGGACGCACCCCTACAGCCGCGAGCTGGCGGTATTCCCGCTGGAGTCATTGCGTGACGGTAAATACTGGCCGCCGGTGGGACGTGTCGACAACGTCTACGGCGATCGCAACCTGGCCTGCGCCTGCCCACCGATAGCCCTGTATCAGGACGCCTGATCGCTCTGCCCGGATTACGATCCGGGCAGAGCCTGAAACGTGAATCTCTAATAAAAAGGAAAATCTCATGTTCCATAAAAGCCTGACCCTGTCTGATTTCGACCCAGCTCTGTTCGACGCCATCACTCGCGAGGCGCAACGTCAGGAAGACCATATCGAGCTCATTGCTTCCGAGAATTACACCAGCCCGCAAGTGATGCAGGCCCAGGGCACCGAGCTGACCAACAAGTACGCCGAGGGCTACCCGGGCAAGCGCTATTACGGTGGCTGCGAATATGTCGATGTGGTGGAGCAGTTGGCAATCGATCGCGCCAAGGAGCTGTTTGGCGCCGGGTATGCCAACGTGCAGCCGCACTCGGGCTCCCAGGCCAACTCGGCGGTGTACCTGGCGTTGCTGCAGGCGGGCGATACCATTCTGGGCATGAGCCTGGCCCACGGCGGCCACCTGACCCACGGGGCAAAGGTCAGTTCCTCGGGCAAGCTGTACAACGCCGTGCAATACGGGATCGACGGCAATGGCCTGATCGACTATGACGAAGTCGAGCGTCTGGCCCTGGAACATCGGCCAAAAATGATCGTTGCCGGTTTTTCGGCTTACTCCAAGACCCTGGACTTCCCGCGTTTTCGTGCCATTGCCGACAAGGTCGGGGCTTATCTGTTTGTGGACATGGCCCATGTTGCGGGTCTGGTTGCCGTTGGTCTGTACCCCAACCCGCTGCCGTATGCCGATGTGGTTACCACCACAACCCACAAGACCCTGCGCGGCCCACGCGGCGGACTGATTCTGGCCAAGGCCGATGCGGACCTGGAGAAAAAACTCAACTCGGCGGTGTTTCCGGGTGGCCAGGGCGGGCCCCTGATGCATGTGATCGCGGCCAAGGCCGTGTGCTTCAAGGAGGCGCTGGAGCCGGGCTTCAAGGATTACCAGTTCCAGGTCATCAAGAACGCTCAGGCCATGGCAGAAGTCTTCAAGCAGCGCGGGTATGACGTGGTCTCCGACGGCACCGATAACCACCTGTTTCTGGTCAGCCTGATACGCCAGGGCATCACCGGCAAGGACGCCGATGCCGCATTGGGCCGGGCCCATATCACCGTCAACAAAAACGCCGTGCCCAATGACCCGCAGTCGCCGTTCGTGACATCGGGTTTGCGCATTGGTACACCCGCGGTGACCACCCGTGGTTTGCAGATCCCCGAGTGCCGTGCGCTGGCGACCTGGATCTGCGACATCCTCGACCATCCGGGTGATGCCGCCATCGAGGCCCGGGTTGCGCGGCAGGTCAGCGAGATGTGCGCTTTGTTTCCGGTGTATTCGAAGTAGAGGCGAGCATGTCGCTAAGTGTGTTTGATCTGTTCAAAGTGGGGATCGGTCCTTCCAGTTCGCATACGGTAGGGCCGATGAAAGCTGCCGTGGCGTTTGCCCTGGGGCTCAAGGCGCAAGGGCTGCTGGAGCAGACAGAAAGTGTGCGTGCCGAGTTGTATGGCTCGCTCGGTGCTACCGGCAAGGGTCATGGCAGCGACAAGGCCGTCATGCTGGGGCTGGAAGGGGATTACCCGGACACCCTGGACACCACCACGGCGGATGCCCGGGTTAGCGCGATTCGCAGTTCGGCCAGTCTGTCGTTGCTCGGTGAAAAAGCGATCCGCTTTGTCGAGAAAGAGCACCTGGCGATGATTCGCAAGCCCCTGCCTTACCACCCCAACGGCATGATCCTGCGAGCGTTCGACCAGGCCGGATTGCAAATGTGCAGCCGTGAATATTATTCGGTGGGTGGCGGCTTTGTGGTCGATGAGCAAGCCATCGGGGTCAATCGCATCGTTGCTGATCGAACCCCGTTGCGCTATCCGTTTTTGTCGGGCCGTGAACTGCTGGAACAATGTACCCGCAGCGGTCTTTCGATCAGTGCGTTGATGGCCCGGAACGAGGCGGCCTGGCACACCCCGCAGCAGCTTCGTGAGGGATTGCTGCATATCTGGCAAGTGATGCAGGACTGCGTGCTCGCCGGGTGCCGCAATGAGGGAATCATGCCTGGCGGACTCAAGGTCAGGCGCCGTGCGGCGCAGCTCTACCGCCAGTTGAGCAGCAATCCGGAAGCGGCACTCAAGGACAGCCTCTCGGTGCTCGACTGGGTCAACCTGTACGCGCTGGCCGTCAATGAAGAAAACGCCAGCGGTGGCAGGGTCGTGACGGCACCCACCAATGGCGCGGCGGGGATCGTGCCTGCGGTATTGCACTACTACGTACGATTTGTGCCGGGAGCGGATGAAAACGGGGTGCAGCGCTTTCTGTTGACGGCGGCGGCCATCGGCATTCTGTACAAGGAGAACGCCTCGATTTCCGGTGCCGAAGTCGGCTGCCAGGGCGAGGTGGGTGTTGCCTGCTCGATGGCTGCCGGGGCGCTCTGCGAGGTGCTGGGCGGCACGGTGGAGCAAGTGGAAAACGCTGCCGAAATCGGTATGGAACACAATCTGGGCCTGACCTGCGACCCGATTGGCGGTCTGGTGCAAGTGCCCTGCATCGAGCGCAACGCGATGGGCTCGGTCAAGGCGATCAATGCTGCGCGCATGGCCTTGAGGGGCGACGGCAAGCACTTTGTCTCCCTCGACAAAGTGATCCGCACCATGCGTCAGACAGGCGCCGACATGAAGAGCAAGTACAAGGAAACCGCACGCGGTGGCCTGGCCGTGAACATCATCGAATGCTGACATCTTTTCAACTCATTCAAGGATTCACCCATGTCTGACGAACAACTGCTGAAAACCCCGTTGCACGTTTTGCACCTGGAGCTTGGCGCCCGCCTGGTGCCTTTTGCCGGTTACGAAATGCCGGTGCAATATCCGTTGGGCGTGATGAAAGAGCATCAGCACACCCGCGAACAGGCGGGCCTGTTCGACGTATCGCACATGGGCCAGATCCGCCTGCACGGTGCGGGTGCGGCCAGGGCCCTGGAAGCACTGGTGCCGGTGGACATCATCGACCTGCCCGTGGGTATGCAGCGCTATGCCATGTTCACCGATGAGAACGGTGGCATCCTCGACGACCTGATGGTGGCCAATGCCGGGGAGTACTTGTTTCTGGTGGTCAACGCCGGTTGCAAGCAACAGGACCTGGCGCATTTGATCCGGCACCTGGGCGCTGCCTGCGAAGTGGAGTCGCTGTTCGACAGCCGCGCCTTGCTTGCCCTGCAGGGGCCGAAGGCTGCTCAAGTGCTGGGGCGCCTGGCCCCGGAGGTACAGGCCATGACCTTTATGCAGTTTGCCACCGTGCGTTTGCTCGGTGTCGATTGTTACGTCAGTCGCTCCGGTTACACCGGCGAAGATGGCTACGAAATTTCCGTTCCGGTCGAACAGGCAATACGGCTGGCCCGTGCGCTTCTGGCCGAGCCCGAGGTCAAGCCTGTCGGTCTGGGTGCCCGGGATTCGCTGCGCCTGGAAGCGGGCCTGTGCCTGTACGGCCATGACATGGACGTCACCACGACACCGGTTGAGGCCAGCCTGGGCTGGGCTATTTCAAAGGTGCGGCGCACCGACGGCGAGCGTGCCGGTGGCTTCCCCGGAGCCGGGCGCATCCTCGGGCAGCAGCGCGAAGGCGTGGCCAGCAAACGCGTTGGCTTGTTGCCTCTGGAGCGTGTGCCGGTGCGTGAAGGCACACCAATCGTCAATGCCCAGGAGCAGGTGATCGGCCATGTCACCAGCGGTGGTTTTGGTCCCAGCCTCGGCGGTCCGCTTGCGATCGGCTATGTGCAAAACGCCCATGCTGCACTCGACAGCGAAGTCTTCGCCGTGGTGCGGGGCAAGTGGGTGCCGATGCGGGTGGTTAAAACGCCTTTCGTCCCTCAGCGTTACTACCGGGGCTGAGGCCGCGATGCGAGGAGCACTAGCATGAGTGAACACCTGTCTGTCGCCACCCGCCCGCAACCGTTGCAGGCGGGGATCAAATTGCGTGGAGCCGACAAGGTTGCCCGTATCCCGGTGAAGATCCTGCCGACCGAAGATATACCGCGTAAGCCTGACTGGATCCGGGTGCCGATATCCACCTCGCCGGAGGTGGCGCGGGTCAAGGCGCTGCTGCGCAAACACAAACTGCACAGCGTGTGTGAAGAGGCTTCTTGCCCGAATCTGGGCGAGTGTTTCTCGGGCGGTACCGCGACGTTCATGATCATGGGTGATATCTGTACCCGTCGCTGCCCGTTCTGTGACGTGGGGCACGGCCGCCCGAGGCCGCTGGATGCAGATGAACCGAAGAACCTGGCGATTGCCATCGCCGACCTTCGACTCAAATACGTGGTCATCACCTCGGTGGACCGTGACGACTTGCGAGACGGCGGTGCCGGACACTTTGTCGACTGCCTGCGCGAAATTCGCAAGCTGTCACCGGGCGTACAGCTGGAAACCCTGGTGCCCGACTATCGCGGTCGCATGGACGTGGCACTGGCGATCACAGCGCAAGAGCCGCCTGATGTGTTCAACCACAATCTGGAAACAGTGCCGCGGCTGTACAAGGCGGCGCGCCCCGGATCGGATTTCGAGTGGTCACTGGACTTGCTGCAGAACTTCAAGCACAAGGTGCCCCATGTGCCCACCAAGTCCGGCTTGATGCTGGGTTTGGGGGAGACGGACGAGGAAGTGATCCAGGTGATGCAGCGCATGCGCGAGCATGATGTCGACATGCTGACGCTGGGGCAGTACCTGCAGCCCTCGCGCAGCCACCTGCCGGTGCAGCGTTTCGTGCACCCGGACACCTTCGCCTGGTTTGCAGAGGAGGGGCAGCGCATGGGTTTCAAAAACGTCGCGTCGGGGCCGCTGGTGCGCTCCTCTTACCACGCTGATGAGCAGATGAAGGGGGTTTGATACAAGAGCCGTAGCCGCTGGCGAAGGAATGAGGCTGCGTCCACGGGCGCAGCCTTCGGCCGTTGCCACGAACGGGCGGGCCCCATTGAAAGCGTCGTAATGGGTCAGGTGACGAAGCTTAATCGGTGCTCAGTACCTTGACGATGGCGTCAATATTGCCCTGCAACTCGGCCACAGGATCGGTGCCGTCTGCCGTCACCACCACCAGCTCACTGCCACCCTCGGCAATTGCAGCGATGACTGCAGCCGAAGGCTGGCGGTGATCCAGCACCAGCGCCACATCATTGTCTTTCAGGGTGTGGGTCAGCGCTTGCAGCGACTCGGGCGTCCAGGTCTCATCCCCTTTGTGATCGACTTCGACCCGTTCCAGATTCAACCCGCCAATCAAGTAGTCCAGCCGATCCGACAGGCTCACCACGGCCAGATTGTCGGCCTTGGCCAGCTGTGCCTCGCTGTCGGCGCTGAGCTTGAGCAAACGCTGTTTCAGACTCGCCAGGTTGGCTTCGATCTTCGGCTTGGCAGCAGGCGCCAACCGCACCAGGTCGGCCGCGATCACATCCGCCATGCGTCCCATGTTGTTGCTGGTCAGCCACGGCTGGCTGTTCAGGCCATCGCTGTGAGCTCCCGGCTGTACGGCTATGCCCGGCAGGCTGCCGTCCACTGGCCGCGCCGCGTCAACTTCAACAATGCGGATATTGCTGCGTCGTGCCATCGGATACAGCGGGTCATCGCTCCACAATGAGCGCAGGCCGATCACGGCATCGGCCTGTGTGGCCAGCGTGTGCAGGGCAGGGGCGCCGCGCCCGCTGAAGTAGGCGTTCTGTCGGCTTCCGGGCAGGTTGGCCGCTGCGGCCCGTTCCAGGGTCACGTTACTGTCCTTGAGCAGCAACTCGCCCAGCCCGTAGGTGATCGGCAGAGTGGCGAGGACGCGCACCGGTTGCGTCGCTGTGTCGGCTGCCAGCAGAGGCGTGCTGAGCAGGCCGGTAATGGCCAGGGCCAGTGAGAGTTTGCGCAGAGTGAACATTTATCCAATATTCCCTTTCAGGCTGGGCACCACGCCCCGGGCGATGGCGGCGAGGGCGAAGGCGATACCGGCCATCAAAATAATTGCGGCGCCGGACGGGATCGGCAGGTCAAACACGATGGGCAGCAGGATGCCGCACAGGGTGCTGACGGTGGCGATCAGTACTGAAATCCAGAAAAACCCCTTCAGCGACTGGCTGAGCAAACGCGCCGCCGCTGCCGGAATCACCAGCAGGGCGCCCACCAGAATCGCGCCAATGACTTTAACGGCCGCGACGGTAATCAGCGTCACCAGGATCACAAACAGATAGTCCAGGGACTTCACTGCCACCCCGCGTACAGCGGCCAGTTGCGGGTTGAAACTGGCGAGCATGATGCGGTTGTACAGCGGCAGGCTGAGGCCCAGCACCAGCGCGCCGACAATCGCCAGTACCAGCAGATCATTGCCGTTGACCGTCAACACTGAACCGAACAGCACGTTTTCCAGGATATGCACGTTGATCTTGCCCGCCAGAATCAGCAGCAGGCTGGCGCCCAGTGCCAATGACACCGACAGGAACACGCCGATCAGGGTATCCGGTGCCAGCCCGGTGCGATTGCGCAGGTAATTGAGCGAGATGCCGAACAACAGGCAGTAGCCGAACAGGCTGCCATAAGGTCCGGTGTAGGGCTCACCCAGCAGGATGCCGATGGCCACGCCGGTCAGCGCGGCATGGCCCACGGCTTCGGAAAAAAACGCGAAACGCTTGACCACCACCAGCGTGCCCAGGCCGCCGAGTACCGGGCCAATCAGCAAACCGGCAAGCAATGCATTGACCACAAAACCGTAAGCCAGCACTTCGGGCAAATAGCCTGCAGATGCCCAGCCCTGAACCATCAGACGGAACGCTTCGTAACTCATGAAAGGGCGCTCCCGTGAGCCTTGGGATGGGTTGAAAACAGGTTGAGCAAGCGTTCGGGGCTCAGGGTCTGTTCAGGCGGGCCGTCGAACAGGACCTGGCGATTGAGCCCGGTCACCCGTTCTGCCAGTCGTTTCACGGCGGCCAGATCGTGCTCGATCCACACCACGGTAACTCCGGCCTGACGCCAGTCAGTCAGCAAGCGCTCAAACACTCGGGAACCGGCCTCGTCCAGCGCCGACATGGGTTCATCCAGCACCAGCAGTTGCGGTGCGGGGATCAGGCCCTGTGCCAGCAACACGCGCTGGCGTTCACCGCCGGACAGCGCACCCATGCGCCGCTTGCGCTTGTCCTGCATGCCCACACGCTCCAGCGCGTCGCCGATGGCCGGAGCCACCTTGCGCGACAACCCCATAAACGCCGGGCGGCGCTGGCACATGGCGGCCATGAAATCATCCACGGTCATGGGCAGTCCGCGATCGAACTCCAGCGCCTGGGGAACATAGCCGATCAGCCCCGGTTCACCGGGCCAGTCAAGGCACAGGCGACCCTGATGGGGCATTTGCCCCAGCAGCGTCTTGATCAGCGAGCTTTTGCCCCCGCCGTTTGGCCCCACTAGCGCATGGACGCTGCCGGGGCGAATGCTGAAACTGACGTGATCCAGAATGGGCGTTCGACCCAGGGTCAGCGACACCTGATCAAACGTCACTCCCGGCCCGCAGGCCGCTACCGGCAAGTGTTCAACGGCAGTCATGCTCCGGCCTCCTGAATGGCCCTGACCACGGTATTGAGGTTGCCGGTCATTTCTTTTTCGTACTTGTCAGCACTGTAGTCGCCATAGGAAATATGTGAGAGCGGGTACAGTTTGACCCCGGACTCGCGCTGAATGGTCTCGACATAAGTGGACGGGAAGTCCATCTCGGAGAAGATCACCTTCACATCCAGCTCGCGCAGTTGATCGATGGTTTTCTTCAACTGGCTGGGGCTTGGCTCAATGCCGTGGGCCGGCTCGACCACGGCGGTGACCTCCAGGCCGAACTCGCGCAGCAGGTAGTCGTAAGCCGCGTGCACCGTGGCCACGCGCAGGTCGGCGTTCGGTGCCTGGGTCAACTTGGCCAGGGCATCGGCCCGCATTTGACGCAGGCGCTTGCCGTAGGCGCGGGCATTGGCGGTGTAGGTCCTGGCGTTGGCCGGATCGAGTTTGCCCAGTTCACGGGCAATGTTGTTGACCTGGGCAATCGAGGCGCTGATCGACAGAAAGGTGTGGGGGTTGACCACCTTGCCCGCACCGCGCGCCGCGTTGCCGGTGGCGGCCAGCAAGGGGACATTCTGGTTGGCCTCGATCACCGGGATGTCGGGTTTTTCGCTGGCCTCGATCATGCGGTCGGCAAAGTCATCATGGCCCACGCCATTGAGCACGATTACATCCAGTGTACCGATGCGCTTGATGTCTTCAGCGCGGGGCTCATAGGCGTGGGGGTTAAAGCCTGCGGGAATCAACGGCACCACTTCGGCCTTGTCGCCGACGATATTGGCCACGTAGCTGTAGTAAGGGTGCAGGGTGATACCGATGCGCAGCGGCTTGGCCAGCGGGGTCGGGGCATCGGCAAATGCCTGGGGTGACAGACAAAAGGCAAACAGGGCGGCCAGCAGCACGGTGCGGCGACGCACAACAGATGAAATCGACATGGCGAGCAGTCTTCTCTCAGGTCAAGCGGTGGGTTCAGTGCCGATGCTGGCGTGTGACCCCGGCATCGAATTGCGCGATCACTTGCTGCCAGCCACTTTGATTAAGGGCGGCATCGCTGAAGTCGGCGGGGGCTTTTGCGTCGGGATTGCGGTTGAGCCATATATCCGGCTGGGTGCTGATTCGCATCAAGAACGAACCCGCCACCTCAGGGTTGGGGCTCAGGCCCAGGTAGGCCTGTTCACCGAGCAGCTGCCAGGCATGGTTGCCACGGCTGACGGAGCTGGCATCGCTGGCAAAGGGGGCAAAGCCTTCTTCGGCCAGTTGGACGGGTTGGGGCAGGGCGCTGGACGCTTCGCGCAGCAACTGGATTTCGTCCAGCGTGACCCGCAGGTCGGCGTAGATGCCTTGTTCGGCAGCGCTCAGGTCCCGTCGTGCATCCAGTTGATGGGCGGCCACGGAAGTCACTTCCTGGGATTCGTGACGCCAGGCCACCACGGAGCCGGCCACGGTCAGAATCAACAGGCACAGCAGCAACACATACAGGGTTTCATGACCGGCACCGGCCGGGCGCACTACGTGAGTACTCATGGGGCCTCGATATCGGCTTGGTCGATTTCGACGATGTGACCCGGACCCGCGTCGAACAGCACATAAAATTCGGAATCGGGGCGCTTGAACGTCAGGGTTGAATCCGCGCCCAGCTTGCCGGGCACCAGGATGGTTTCGTCGTAGCCGATGACATCCAGGGTCACTCCCGGTGCGCCGCTGCCGTCGGAAAACCCGCCGGTACAACGGATCTGTCCGTCTTCCACGGCCTTGCACTCACACATCGGGTTGTGGGCCAGTGCCTGGCTGCAAACACCGAGCAACGCAATCAATCCTGCCGCCAGGGCAGGTTTTTTAAACAGGCGCGAATGCATTATTTGGCTCCTCGTTGGGCCAGCCAGGCGACCGTTGCCGGTGAGGCCTGACTCAGGGGAATGGAGGCCTGATGCATGGAGCCGTCCCACCCCTCAAGAGTGATCCATAGCTCGGCGTCGGGCTTGGTGCGATCAGGGATCGGCATGGTGGCGCCCATGCGGTATGGCGTGCCGAAGAAAATCACCCCGGCGGCCCGCAGGCTGCGAGGTTTGCCGATTCGCAGATAGGCAGCCTTGACCTGATTGATGCAGGTGTCGCACAGGGCAGCGTTAAAGCTCTTCATGTAGCCCGCCGGGCCGTCCGGGCGCGGGGCTTCGTTGCGCAATTCGGCCAGTTTCAGGCTCCAGGGACCGACCTGCACGGTGCCGATTTCACGCTCGCCCAGGCCGCTGTCCCCGCGAAACAGCGAGGCATCGGCGAAGTACTTGGGCATAAAGCCCAGCGGCACCAACAGCAGCAGAATGTTTATGTGAAAGCGCCATTTGTGCCACAACCGGCCAAGGGTGGACGAGGGCTGTGCAGCCACTGCCTTGCTCATACATTGGCCTCTTCGGGCTGTTGGCTGTGCGCCGTGACGGTCTGGGTTGCGGCAGGTTTACGCTGGGATTTCTCGCTGCGCTTGAGGGCGTTGGCGGTGGCCAGCGCCGTGCGTTTGGTCCAGATCAGCAGGCCGCTCAGAATCATCATGCTGAGGATCAGGCCGAAGAAGAACCAGATCAGCTTGACCCACAGTCCGCCAAAATCGCCGGTGTGCAGCGGGCGCATGGATTCGGTTACCAGCTCCAGCCCGGACCGGTCGGCAATCATTCGCGAGCCTTCGATCGCGCCGTTGTACGGGTTGATGTCTGCGGTCTGGAACAGCAGCGGGTACCAGCCCGGGCCGCCGACTTCGATATGTCCGTAGGCATTGCTTGGCAGGCTGACAAAACTCGCGTCCAGCCCGGGGATTTTTTCGGCGGCAATTTTTACTGCCTGGTCGAGGTTGATCTGCGGTGCGGGCTGGCCGTCCGGCATGATCGGTACATCCTGGCGCGCCACAACGGGCGGGTTGCCAGTGGTTGAAATCGAAATCTGGTTATCGAACATAAAGGCTTCGATCAAGAACCACAGGCCGGTGATGGAAATCACGGCAATAAACCAGATCGACCAGATGCCGCACAGGCGGTGGAAATCGCCCCAGAAAATGCGCGCTCCGTGATTAAAACGCAGGTTGGGTTTGAAAAAGCCTTTCCAGAATTTTTTGTAGACCACCAGCCCGGTAATCAGCGACCCCAGCAGCGGAAGGCCGAGGAACGACACCAGGTACCAGCCCCAGCTATAGCCATTGGTAAATGGCACCAGCCACCAGCCGTGCAGGGCGCGAGTAAAGGCCTGGAAGTTGAAGCTGGGGCTCTCACCCTGAATCGCTCCGGAATACGGGTTGATGTAGAGCGATGGCGAGCGGCCGTCGGGATAGACCACACGGGCCACCAGGGCAAAATGCGACTCGTCCGGGCGGCTGATCGACTGTACGGCCAGGTTCGGTTCGGCCTTTTTAATGGCGGTCAGCACCTGTTCGTAAGTCAGCAGCGGTGCATCATCATCCGGCTGAGTGGCGCGGGCCTCGGGGGTGGCAAGCCATACGATCTCCTGGCTGACCACGGCCAGTGTGCCGGTTACGCAGACGATCAGGACGAAGAACCAGATAGGCAGGGTCAACCAGCTGTGAACCAGAAACCAGAGTTTGGAACGGGACTTTTTGGACATGGGAAACGGCAAACTCGCAGCAGGGCGGGTGTGTAATCGCCATTGAGAAGCGATTGCTTATCCATGTAGGACGAATGAGATGAGCAAAACCCGAAGCTGGACTTGTAAGAAAATGTTTCCGGTGTGGCCAGGTCCGGGTGCTCCCACATTCTGTACCCTGGCGGTGCGGTCGCTATTGCTAGCCCAATGACCGCCCCAGCTTCCAGTACCCCATCAAGGTCAGTGCCTTGCGGTCCATGCCGCATTCATGGACGAAAAACTTTCTGATCGCCATCACCGCCATCGATTCCCCGGCCACCCAGGCATAAAACTCGTTGTGCCTGGCGCTGGCCCGCTCCCAGAGCCGCTGGTTGTCCAGATCAAGTTCTTGCAGGACAGCACAGGCCTTGGCTTGCAGGCGCCGGGGCGGCAGGCTGGCCAGTTCGCGGGCCGCGATGATCATGCCGTCACCATGCTGTTTGCCCAGACTGGCGCGGGGCAGCCAATGGACTTTGGTATTCGGGCCACAGACCAGGGCATGGCAGTCGGACTCTTCGGGCACTTCGATAAAGGCTTGTACCTGGGGTGTGTCGGGGTGATGTGCCAGCTCTTCCAGGATACCGGCGATGGCCGGGAGCGCAGTTTCGTCGCCGATCAGCAGTACTTTTCGCATGCCCTGTGGGGGTTGCCACTCATAGCCCCCCGGGTCGTCCGGGTAGGCGCCATTGGGGGCCGCAATTTGCAGGAGATCACCCGCTTTGGCCTGGGTTGCCCAGCGCGTGGCGGGGCCGGTGACGCCATGCAGGACAAAGTCGATATCCAGTTCGCCTGACTCCACGCGCAAGTTGCTAAGGGTGTAAGAGCGCATGGGCGGTACCTGCTCGGGGCTCAAGTCACGCAGGGTCGCTCGCCAGTCTCCCCGTTTGGGCAGGTTGGAGGCCTCGCCGTTGGCGGTGGGGAACAGCAATTTGACCCGCTGATCCGGTGCCAGGGTACGCATCAGCGCCACATCGTTGCCGCCGAACACAAAGCGCGTCAGTGACGGGCTCAAGGTGATGCGGCGCTTGAGCTGGATATCGAACAGTCGGTAGGCAGCGGGTTTACTGAGTCGATTGCGCAGGTTCTGCACCAGGGCGGCAGCGGCGGACATAACAGCACCTCAATAAGCAGGAGTCGTTTTGTATAACGATCCATTGAGTGAGGAATTTAAGGTGCTGTCGCAGTCCTGGGTCAGGCGGGGTGGGGCATTGGCACCGGAGTGAGGACGGGCTTGCCGGCAAAAAAAGCCTGCAGGTTATCGACCACCAATTGCACCGTGGCTTCGACCGCATCGGGTGACTGGCCAGCCACATGGGGAGTCATGACCACGTTGCCGAGGGTTTTGAGCGGGTCCGGCACCAGGGGTTCGTCTTCAAACACGTCGAGCCCGGCCCCGGCGATTTTGCCTGTGGCCAGGGCGCTGATCAGGGCATCGGTGTCGACTACGCTGCCACGGGCAATATTGATCAGGTAGCCGTCTGCGCCCAGAGCATCGAGCACGGGAGCGTCGATCAGGTGGTGGGTGGCGCTGCCGCCGGGCGTGGCGATCATCAGGAAGTCCACTGCTGCGGCCAGTTCAAGCACGCTGGCGCAGTAGGTGTAGGGCGAGTCGGGACGCGGCTGGCGGCTGTGGTAGCTGATGCTCATGTCAAAGCCGCAGGCCGCACGCTTGGCGATGGCCTGGCCGATCGCGCCCAGGCCGATGATGCCCATGCGTTTGCCCGACAGTGAGGGCTGGCGCACCTTGACCCACTCGTTGCGGCGGATGCTGGCGTCGGCCTGGGGGATGCCGCGCACCGCGCTCAGCAACAGCGCCATCGCGTGGTCGGCCACAGACGAGGCGTTGGCCCCGGCGCCGAAGGTCACGGTAATGCCAAGGTTGCTGGCGGCTTGCAGGTCGACCTGCTCGAAGCCGGCGCCGATCACGCAGATGATCTTGAGCAAGGGCAGGGCAGCCATTTCTTCGGCATGCAGGCCCAGCGGGCCACGGGTCAGCACGGTGTCGATGCGGGCGCCGTGCTGGGCTATGGCCTGGGCGCGGCTGACGGGGGTGGGCGCCAGGATCAGTTCGTAGCCTTGGGTTTCAAGCATGTGCAGATAATCGTTAACGCTCTCTACCAGCACCAGCACAACTCGGGACATGGGTATCTCCAGCCAAGGGATGTCAAGAATGGACCGAGATTAACACCGGTCTGTGCTGTTTTTCGCGGCACCCATTCGATCCGGGCGCTCTATTCAGGCTTTTTTCAGCCGTGTGGCGGATGGGCCGAGTCCTGCGCTGGAGCCAAGCCGGGTCGGCCTGTTACCATTCGCCCTTTGTTTTATCTCCACTTCGAGACCGCCCATGACCACCGTTCGCACGCGCATTGCGCCATCGCCTACCGGCGACCCCCACGTCGGCACCGCTTACATCGCTTTGTTCAACTACTGCTTTGCCAAGCAGCATGGCGGCGAATTTATCCTGCGGATCGAAGATACCGACCAATTGCGTTCGACCCGCGAGTCCGAGCAGCAGATCTACGACGCCTTGCGCTGGTTGGGTATTACCTGGAGCGAAGGCCCGGACGTTGGCGGCCCGCACGGCCCGTACCGTCAAAGCGAACGCAGCGAGATCTACAAGAAATACACCCAGCAACTGGTCGACATGGGTCATGCCTTCCCGTGCTTCTGCACGAGCGAGGAGCTGGACCAGATGCGCGCCGAGCAAATGGCCAAGGGCGAAACCCCGCGCTACGACGGTCGTGCGCTGCTGTTGTCCAAAGAAGAAGTAGCGGCCCGTCTGGCAGCTGGCGAACCCCACGTGATCCGCATGAAAGTGCCGACCGAAGGCGTGTGCGTTGTGCCGGACCTGCTGCGCGGCGATGTCGAGATCCCGTGGGATCGCATGGACATGCAAGTGTTGATGAAGACCGATGGCCTGCCGACCTACTTCCTGGCCAACGTGGTCGACGATCACCTGATGGGCATCACCCACGTGCTGCGTGGCGAAGAGTGGCTGCCATCAGCGCCCAAGCTGATCCTGCTGTATGAGTATTTCGGCTGGGAACAACCGCAGCTGTGCTACATGCCGCTGTTGCGTAACCCGGACAAGAGCAAGCTGTCCAAGCGCAAGAACCCGACGTCGGTGACGTTCTACGAGCGCATGGGCTTCATGCCTGAAGCGATGCTCAACTATCTGGGCCGCATGGGCTGGTCGATGCCGGACGAGCGCGAGAAGTTCTCGCTGCAGGAAATGGTCGATAACTTTGACCTGTCCCGCGTCTCGCTGGGCGGCCCGATTTTCGACGTAGAGAAGCTGTCGTGGCTCAACGGTCAATGGTTGCGTGACCTGCCGCTGGAAGAGTTCGCCAGCCGCGTGCAGCAATGGGCGTTGAACCCTGAGTACATGATGAAAATCGCGCCGCTGGTTCAGGGCCGGGTTGAAACCTTCAGCCAGATCGCGCCATTGGCCGGGTTCTTCTTCTCGGGCGGCTTGCAGCTCGATGCCAAGCTGTTCGAGCACAAGAAGCTGTCCAACGAACAGGTGCGTCAGTTGATGCAGCTGATTCTGTGGAAGCTGGAGAGCCTGCGTCAGTGGGAAAAGGACGCGATCACCGGCTGCATCCAGACCGTGGTCGAGTCCCTGGAGCTGAAGCTGCGTGATGCCATGCCGCTGATGTTCGCTTCGATCACCGGCCAGGCAAGCTCGGTGTCGGTGCTGGACGCGATGGAGATTCTGGGGCCGGACCTGACCCGTTTCCGTCTGCGCCAGGCACTCGACCTGCTGGGCGGTGTGTCGAAGAAAGAAAACAAAGAGTGGGAAAAGCTGTTTAACGCCATGGGTTAACGGTTTTTCTTTGTAGTCGCTGCCGCAGGCTGCGAGGGGTTCAGTGGCGTTTCCAGGAAAACGGGCTGCTCCGCAACCCTTCGCAGCCTTTGGCAGCGGCTACAGGTTTTGTGGGTTTGGGCCAGTATTTACGGGGCAGGGAAGGTAAGTGGTTGTTCTCACGGCAAATTTTTTTAAAAAAGTTTAAAAATAAGTTTGACAGCCTATCCATCCAGTCTTAATATGCGCCCCGTCCACACAGCAACATGAAACAAGCAGCAACAACACGCTGCAGTGACTGTCTGGGGCTATAGCTCAGCTGGGAGAGCGCTTGCATGGCATGCAAGAGGTCAACGGTTCGATCCCGTTTAGCTCCACCAAATTTACAGTTCAATGTCTGGCCACACCGGCATTGAATCGATCAGCACTCAGCGCTGATCAGTTAGAAGGTTTGTGTCCCCTTCGTCTAGTGGCCTAGGACACCGCCCTTTCACGGCGGTAACAGGGGTTCGAGTCCCCTAGGGGACGCCAGTTTTACAGAAGCAGCACTTCGGTGATGCTCCGCCGCCAGGCGATAAATCGGGGCTATAGCTCAGCTGGGAGAGCGCTTGCATGGCATGCAAGAGGTCAACGGTTCGATCCCGTTTAGCTCCACCAATTTACAGTTCAATGTCGGGCCACACTGGCATTGAATCGATCAGCACTTGCTGCTGATCACTGTTAGAAGGGTTTGTGTCCCCTTCGTCTAGTGGCCTAGGACACCGCCCTTTCACGGCGGTAACAGGGGTTCGAGTCCCCTAGGGGACGCCACGATTACCCGCTATGCGGGATTTATAAGGGTCATTCGATTATTGAATGGCCCTTTTGTTTGTCTGCAGTTTTTATATTCCTCGCCTCGAAGCTTGCAGCCGCCCCCTCTGCGTTACACTGCGCTCCTTATTTTTTTAGGGGGAGACAAGGCATGAGTTGGGATTTGGCAGCACCGTTCATCATTGACCTGACCGTTCAGGCCGAAGACATCGACGGGTTCGGTCATGCCAATAACGCGGCCTATGTAGTCTGGCTGGAACGTTGTGCCTGGCGCCACTCGCAGCGTCTGGGGCTGGATCTCACCGAGTACCGTCGCCTTGATCGCGCCATGGCGGTGTCCCGCCATGAAATCGATTATCTGGCCAGTGCCTATGAAGACGATGAGCTGCAATTGGCAACCTGGATTGTCGATTGTGACCAGCGCTTGCGCATGACCCGCCACTTTCAGCTTGTACGCCCCAGCGATGGCGTGACCCTGTTGCGTGCGCAAACCACGTTTGTCTGCATCGAGCTGTCCACGGGCAAGGCCAAGCGCCTGCCGCCCGAGTTCCTTGAAGGTTATGGTCCGGCTGTCGTCACGGCCTGATCAGCAGCGCCTGCTCATACCGATTGCCCACATAACGGCGTAAACTGCCGCACGTTTTTCATGAGAGTCACCCATGCAAATTGCTTTGGCGCCGATGGAGGGGTTGGTCGACAACATCCTGCGTGATGTCCTGACCCGCACCGGCGGTATTGATTGGTGTGTGACCGAATTTATTCGGGTCACCGAGCGGTTGTTACCGGAAGCCTACTTCCATAAATTCGCCCCCGAATTGCAGCACGGTGCGCAGACGCGTTCCGGCGTGCCGTTGCGCGTACAGTTACTGGGTTCTGATCCGGCCTGTCTGGCCGACAACGCGGCGCTGGCCGTTGAGTTGGGTTCCGGGGTGATTGACCTCAATTTTGGCTGCCCGGCCAAGACCGTGAACAAGTCCCGTGGTGGTGCGGTGCTGCTCAAGGAGCCCGAGCTGCTGCATGCGATCCTGCTGCAGGTGCGACGCACTGTGCCTGCGCATATCCCGGTGACCGCCAAGATGCGCCTGGGCTTTGATACGCCAGACAGCGCCAATGAGTGCGCGATTGCCCTGGCCGAAGGGGGCGCAAGCCAGATCGTGGTGCACGCGCGGACCAAGATGGATGGCTACAAGCCGCCTGCCCATTGGGAGTACATCGCCCAGGTACAGGAAGCGGTGAAGGTGCCGGTGTTTGCCAATGGCGATATCTGGTCGGTTGAAGATTGGCGCCGTTGCCGCGAAATCAGCGGTGCTGAAGACATCATGCTGGGTCGCGGTCTGGTGTCGCGGCCCGATCTGGCCCGGCAAATTGCCGCAGCCCGTGCCGGTGTTGAAGTGGTGCCGATGACCTGGGCTGATTTGCAGCCCATGATCCGCGATTTCTGGGCGCAGGCCGAAGCCCAGCTGACGCCACGTTCAGCCCCCGGGCGCCTGAAGCAGTGGTTGGCCATGCTGACCCGCAACTACCCTGAAGCCGTGCTGCTGTTCAATGCCATGCGCCGTGAAACCGACTGTGAGAAGGTCCGGCATATGGTCAACAACCCGCCTGCTGACGCTGCCTGAAACGGCTGAAAAAAATTTTCAGAAAAACCCTTGAAACGGTTTTGACGGTCCCTATCTAAGGGGTACGCGATGCCGAAACCGGGTCGCGTAACAAAATCTCGCTGAAATCAGGAGGATGAAATTATGAGCAACGCATTTTCAATGGCGCCACTGTTCCGTAATTCTGTCGGCTTTGACCGTTTTAGTGATTTGTTTGAAACCGCTTTACGCAACGATTCGAGCGGCGGCTACCCACCTTACAACGTTGAAAAACGTGGTGAAGACAGCTATCGCATTGTGGTTGCGGCTGCAGGCTTCCAGCAGGATGATCTGGACCTGCAAGTTGAGAAAGGCGTGCTGACCGTGAGCGGCAGCAAACGTGAAAGCACCAGCGAAGAAGGCGTGACCTTCTTGCATCAAGGCATTGCACAGCGGGCATTTAAATTGTCCTTCCGTCTCGACGACCATATCGAGATCAAAGGCGCAAACCTGAGCAATGGTTTGCTGAGCATCGACCTGCAGCGGGTGGTGCCGGAAGAGGCAAAAGCCAAACGCATCCCGATCAATGGGGATTCGCAGCCTGCTCTGCAAAACTGATCTGAGCACGTGCTGAAAAAGAACCCCGTCTTCAGGCGGGGTTCTTTTTATCCGGATGAATATCAAGAGCAGCACGCAGGCATTTGTCCCCGACCTCTCCCCGGGGCAAGTGCCTGCTTTTCATGTCCAGAACGTCACTTTCCAGCCTGACCTGCGGTCAGCTGGTGTTTTTGCAGGTTCTTGTCGGCTTTGTAGCGCAAGGCTACGTCGGGAACGCTGCCGCTTTTACCGGTTTCAACCCAGTTGCGAATCCGCCCTGCATCGGCGAAGTGGGTGTATTTGCCAAAGGCATCCAGAATCACCAGCGATACCGGGCGATTGCCCATCTCGGTTACCAGCACCAGGCAGTGGCCAGCCTGATTGGTAAATCCGGTCTTGGTGATCTTGATATTCCACTTGTCCTTTTTGACCAGATGATCGGTGTTATGAAAGCCCAGTGTGTAGTTGGGTTTGCGGAATGCCACGGTTTTTTCTTTGGTGGTGCTCAGCTGGCTGAGCATCGGGTAGTGCCGTGCCGTTGCCAGCAGCTTGCTCAAATCGCGCGCGGTGGACACGTTGTGAATCGACAGGCCGGTCGGCTCAACGTAGTGGGTGCTCATCATGCCCAGGCTTTTGGCCTTGGCGTTCATGGCTGCGATAAACGCCACATAGCCGCCCGGGAAGTGATGGGCAAGGCTGGCAGCCGCACGGTTTTCCGATGACATCAGGGTGATCAGCATCATTTCGCGACGCGAGAGTTCGCTGCCAATCTTGACCCGGGAAAACACGCCTTTCATTTCTGGCGTGTCGCTGATGTTGACCGAAATGTATTCATCCATCGACTGTTTGGCGTCCAGCACCACCATGGCGGTCATCAGTTTGGTCACGGAGGCGATGGGGACGATGGCGTCAGGGTTGCTGGCAAAAATGACCTTGTTGGTCTGCAGGTCGATCAGCATCGCGCTGCCTGAGGCGATATGCAGCTGTGAGGTATCCCTTGGGGCCGAAATGCTTTCAGCCGCTGCGGCGATTGAAGAGGCGCTGGTGCCTGCCAGAACTAAACACAGGCTCAAAATAGAAAGATGAATTTTCACGCAGAATGACTCAAGGATGGTTGGGAAGTACCGGGCTGCAACGGCTGTTACACACATAACGTTACATTTTGTCAGTATGGATCAATAGCGGCAGAAATGCCTGATTTCGCAGGGTTTATCAGAGAATATTCATGGCCGGGGCTTCGAGGTGCCAGTGCAGCTGGCAGGCCTCAACGGGAGGTGCTGGCGAATCAAGGATTCGTGCTCGGGCGAGCCTAGCAGTGCAATGCTGTTGGCTGGCTGAACGACTTGAGCGTTCGACCCTGGCTCTGGAGGCCGCGAAAAGTCAGTAACGCAGGAGGCGGGGATTTATCAGGTTCGACGCCTGTGAGGCTGTGGCCCCACAGGCGTGAACGGGTGCTTCAGGATTCAGCTCGATAGTGCAGCAAGTCCCCCGGCTGGCAATCGAGTGCGATGCAAATGGCTTCCAGGGTGGCGAGCCTTATACCTTTGACCTTCCCTTGCTTGAGCAGTGACAGGTTCTGCTCGGTAATGCCGACCATTTGCGCGAGGTCCTTGGATTTGACCTTGCGCATGGCCAGCATGACGTCCAGCTTAATTTCGATCGGCATCTTGGCCTCTTAAACAAACTGCTGATTTTCCCGTGCCATCGAACAGGCGTTGTATAGGCTGCGGGCGATGATCATAAGAGAAGCGGAGAGGAATAAGGCAACAAGATGCGACGGTTCAAAGCTGATGGTGAACAAACGCTCGCCGTCAGGGCGCAAAAATGTGATCCAGACGCTCATGACCGGTGTCAGCAAGAGGCAGGCCAGCACCCATGAAGCGACACTCTTGCCTACTTTCCCCAGCAGTTCAGCCGACTCCGCCGAGAAGTATTCCCCGTTGCTGTAGGCCAGAAACAGGCTGCGCAGCGCCAGCAAACCCTTGGCCAGTATCAGCAGGGGGATGCTGGACAGCACAATGGCCCCTGCGACTTGCCACCAGGGCATCTGCAGAATGTCTGCGTTCAATGTTTTGGTCATGGCGCTCAGGCTGAATCCGCCGACGTAGGTGCCAATGACGTTGGGGAAGATCCAGTAAGCGATATTGGCCAGGAGCATGCCCACCACGAGCGCCAGGGTGGCGGTTGCCAGGGTTCTGCTGCGATCGGCCAGGTGATCGGTTTTCATCTGAAAGTCCTTCTGTAGTACTGATGATTAAGTGCCCGGATTCTGCGCAGAAACGGTAGGCGATGTTTTAAGGCCTTGGTATCGTAATTCGATAATAAATGATTGTAAAACGATAATTTAACGGGTGTAGAAATGGCTTTGGCGGATGTAGACGCGCGAGGTGTTGATTAGGCAGGGCTGTGCAATTGTGTAAAATGCCGGCCCTTGAAATTGACCGGCCGGCCTGATGACTCCTGAAGCGTTAACCACTCTGCATTTGCACCTATTGACTGCTCTGGACGCTGCGCCCGAAGAAACCCGGCGTTTGTTTCATGGGCGCGGGCGGTGCTGGCCGGGGCTTGAGCAGTTGACAGTCGACTGGCTGCAAGGCGTGGTACTGGTCTCGCTGTTCAAGGAGCCCGATGCCGGGCATCTGGACGCCTTGAAGCAGCTGTTGATGACGCTCGTGCAGTCCCCTTCATGGCGAGCCAGCGGGGCCCACACGCTGGTGCTGCAACATCGCTATACGCTGCAGAGCGACACTGAATGGCTGGTGGGTGAGGCGGTTGATGAGTGGACGCTGACTGAAGGCGGGTTGCGCTATCGAGTGGACCTGGGCCGCAAGCAGAACAACGGCCTGTTTCTGGACATGCGTTACGGTCGGGACTGGGTGCGGGCCAACGCCGAGGGCAAGCGTATCTTGAATCTGTTTGCCTATACCTGCGGCTTTTCAGTGGCCGCGATCGAAGGCGGTGCGCAGCATGTGGTCAACCTCGACATGTCCCGTGCGGCGCTGAGCCGTGGGCGCGACAACCATCGGTTGAACGGGCATGACATGAGCAAGGTGACGTTCCTGGGGCATGACCTGTTCAAGTCCTGGGGCAAGGTGAAAAGCACCGGCCCTTATGATCTGGTGATCATCGACCCGCCGTCGTTTCAGAAGGGCAGCTTTCTGCTGACCAAGGATTACCAGCGGGTAGTGCGCCGGTTGCCTGAGTTGCTGAGCGAAAACGGCACGGTACTGGCCTGCATGAACGACCCGGCACTGGGTTCGGACTTCCTGATCGATGGCGTTACCCTTGATGCGCCGAGCCTGCGTTTTGTCCAGCGCCTGGATAACCCGCCGGAGTTTCCTGATGCCGACGCAGAATGCGGTTTGAAAGCGCTGGTGTTCAAACAGGGCGTTTGACGGGCAAAAAAAGGCCCGCTGGGGGAGTTGCGGGCCAAGGGGTTCATTGAATGAGCAATGAGCGCAGCGAATATACCGCCCGCTGCGCTCAAAGACTGTGAAACAAAATTCATCTTTCTTGTGGGAGCGGGCTTGTTCGCGATGGCATCGACCAGGTGCCCTGGCCGAACCGCGTCGCCTGTATCGCGAGCAGGCCGCTCCTACAAAATTTGCCGGTTACTTGGTGCGCGACGACTCGAACAGGAACCACACGCGGCGCTCGGCTTCATCGATCCAGTTTTCCAGCAGGCTGGTGGTGGCCACGTCTCCGAGTTCGGAGCACATGTCGTGGGTTTCACGCATGTACGCGGCCAGCTGGATGTTGTCTTCGCGCAGCTCTGCCAGCATGTCTTCCGGGGTTACGAAGTCGGCATCGTTATCCAGCAGGCGCTGGAGCTTTGTGATATGGCCAATCGAGCGAATGGTCGTGCGCCCCAGCTTGCGTACGCGTTCGGCAATGGCGTCGGTGGTCGCATAGATCTGATCGGCCTGTTCGTCCAGCAGCAGATGAAAGTCACGGAAATGCGGGCCGGACATGTGCCAGTGGAAGTTCTTGGTTTTCATGTAAATGGCGAATGTATCAGCCAGCAGCGCATTCACTTCGGCCGCAATGTTGATACAGGCTTTTTCGCTTAGTGCCGAAGGTGTCCGCAGATCGGCCTTTCTGCTTTCCTTCGCGGATTTCAGGTCTGTCATGGTGGTTCCTCGTGGCAGCGGTTGATCGGAATAACGTCACTTGAGTGCGGCTGACTAAAGACCAGGATCAGCCTCTCGTCAAACGCGTCGGGGCGTCTCAAACAGCCCGCGTAAAGTTTTGAGGGCCTCTGAGCAAGATCGTTCAAGACTTTCTTCTGTCAGGTTGCGACCCTTTGCCGCTGCTTACTGCCGGAATGTTTGTAATGTCTGATTCCCTTGCTCGATCCGCGTTTGTGCGCGGCACCATGGCCTGTCTTCCGCTCACGCTGGCGTGTGCCCCTTGGGGGTTGCTGGCGGGTTCCACTGCGATTGATGCCCAATTGACCCCGGCGCAAAGCCAGGGGCTCTCGCTTTTTGTGTTTGCCGGTGCGGCGCAATTGGTGGCGATCGGCATGATCAAAGGAGGGGCCAGTGCGATTTCGATCCTGGTGACCACCTTGCTGCTGACGTCACAACATTTGCTCTATGCCATGCATTTGCGACCGGTGGTGGCGCCACTCGAACCGAGATGGCGTCTGGGGCTGGGCTTTCTGCTGACCGATGAGTTCTTTGCCCTGGTCAGCCCGTTTGACCAGAAGACGTTCAATCGCTGGTACGCGCTGGGCGTGGGGCTGTGCATGTACGTGGGCTGGAATATTTTCACCCTTCTGGGCGTGGTGCTGGGCAAGAGCATCCCGGGACTGGACCAACTCGGGCTTGAGTTCTCGATTGCCGCAACCTTCATAGCGTTGATTACGCCCATCGTGCGCAATGTTCCAACCATTGTGTGCGTGGCGGTCTCATTGTTGAGCGTGGTGCTGTTCAGTTACTGGCAGTGGGAGTCGGCCATTGTGCTGGCAGGGCTGGCGGGTATGGTCGCGGGTTATCTGTGCAAGCGGCTGGTAGGGTACTGGGCATGATTTGGATCATTATTGGCGGGATGACGCTGATTCTGTTTTTCAACCGCTACCTGTTTTTGGAGCCGCGGCTGCCGATTCGCTTGAATCGTGGGGTGAGGGAGTTTTTGGGATTCGCGGTACCGGGGATGCTCACGGCGATTTGCGGGCCGATCATCTTCGTCAAGAATCATGAGGTCGACCTGAGCCTGGGCAACCCGTACCTGCTGGCCGGGATGTGCGCCATAGGGCTTATGCTCTGGAGCCGCAACGTACTGCTCAGTGTCGCGTTGAGTGTGGGGCTGTTCTATCTGTTTCGCTGGTGGCTTTGATTTGCGCTGCGGCGCGGGAAGTAAAGGGGCCGCTCAGGGCAACGCCGTCACTGACCACGTACCAGCACGCCAGCAGGCCGTCCGCGCGAAGCGGAGCGGGGACTGCACTGCCGATGACCGACATGACATGAATCTTGGGCATAAACACCTCCTTCAAACAATGTCGCTACCTTACGGGCTGGGCCGCTGCGCAAAAAATCATTGCGCGTGATAGTCGTCATTGATGTCGATGAGGTGTCAGTCAACCACCTGGTCGAGCATGTGCATGACTTCCTGATCGCTCAGCAATCCCTCGCGTACGAGGTGCTGGGCCAGCAGTGACACCAGCTTGGCGGTGCGATGGCCCTCGAGCTGCTTGAGCTCGGTCAGGGTGTTGTAAACCTTGCTTGAAGTGCAGAGCCCGACGATGTGGTGCGGGTTTTGTGTAGGCATAAAGGTCGTCCTTGTTTTTATGAGTGTGCCGATGATCGCGCCAGTGGCGCTCCATAATGCCGCAGTCCGGGCCACTAGGGTGTCTCATCCGCGACATTCACAGTGTCAATTGGGCCCTGCCGGCAGCTGCAAAAGCCTGCCGGTTTGCCTGCGCCGGTGTTACCAGCGCGGCGGGCCGTAATAGCCCCGTGGCGGGCCGTAGTACGCCGGGTGTGGCCGACCGTAGTAGCCCTGGTAATAAACGGGCTGAGGCGGCTGGACATACACCGGTTGTGGTTGGTAGTAGACCGGTGGGGCCTGAACGTAAACAGGTTGCGGCTGGACATAGACCGGTTGCTGAACGTAAACCGGGCGTGGCTCGGGGCCAGCAATGATTGAACCTACAACTGCGGCGCCGACTACCGCGCCAAAAATGGCAGGTCCGGGCCCCCAACCGCCATGAGCAGATGCCTGGCCTGCGACAGCCAGAGCGCCGATAAGCAAAGCGACTTTGGGGATGGTACGCATCATGACGATTCCTCGAATTTCAGCCCCGACTTTTGGCCTGCACCAGGCCACGGATAATCGCGGGGATAACGTTAAGACCGTGTTTTATTAAAAAACTGCGAAGCGCTTTGGTAAATTTTGTGTAAGGTCTGCGGGCGCTGAGACGTTTCAGCGCTTGCAGCTGCAATATGATCTAACAAAATTTCCGGTACGGCTTGTGCCGTCCATCTAAAAGCATTCAGCAAGGAGATGAGCATGCAAATGAATCCGAATAAAGACACCCAACTGTGCATATCGCTGTCGGGCCGACCGGGGAACTTCGGACTGCGTTTTCATAATCATCTATACGAACAGCTGGGCCTGAACTTTTACTACAAGGCTTTCAGCAGCAAAGACCTCAAGGGGGCAGTGACCGGTATTCGCGCCCTGGGGATTCGTGGTTGCGGTGTGTCCATGCCTTTCAAGGAAGCGTGCATTGAGCTGGTGGACGAGCTGGACGCATCGGCCCGTGCCATCGCGTCGATCAATACCATCGTCAACACTGACGGGCACCTCAAGGCCTACAACACGGATTACATCGCCATCGCGCAATTGCTCGACAGTCACAAGGTGCCCACGGACACCACTTTTGCATTGCGTGGCAGTGGCGGCATGGCCAAGGCCGTGGCTTCGGCGTTGCGCGACGGTGGCTATCGCAAGGGTGTGATCGTGGCGCGAAACGAAGCGACAGGAGGGGCGCTGGCGGCAAGTTGTGGCTACGAGTGGCAGCCGGAGTTGGCTGCGCACAGGCCCCGGATGCTGATCAATGTCACGCCGGTGGGCATGGCGGGCGGGGCTGAAGCCGACGACCTGGCCTTTGAGGCAGATGCCATCGATCAGGCCGATATCGTTTTTGATGTGGTGGCGATCCCGGTTGAAACGCCATTGATCGTGCGTGGTCGTGCCCAGGGCAAGCAGGTGATTACGGGCCTTGAGGTCATTGCAATTCAGGCATTGGAGCAGTTTGTGCTGTACACCGGTGTTCGACCGTCCGCCGAGCAGTTCCAGGCTGCGGTGGCGTTTGCCCGCAGCTGATTGCAGGGTCGGGCGAGTGACCTCGCCCGACACTCGCGTTACTCCAGCTCTGCCAGGCGAGCCTCTAGCGCTGCGATGCGCGCTTCAAGTGCTTCGAAGCGCTCCAGCGATACCATGGAGCCACTGCTGCGCTCTGCAGGTTGTTGACGGCTGGCCATGATTGTCTCGATGTCAGCCGGGTCGCCCAGTGCATGCATGTAGCGGTCTTCGCGCTGGCCGCTCTGGCGAGGCACCAGCAGCGCAAGATCACGGGCAATCAGGCGCTCCAGTTGATGCTGAACCTGTTCAGTGTCTTCGAAATCGTGCATGCGCGAGCTGCGGGTCAAGAGCTCGTTCAAGGTTTGCGGGCCCCGCAGAAACAGCAGGCCCAGCAGCACCACCTGGGCAGGCACCAGTTCCAGCGCCTTGTCGACCTTATGCTCCCAGCGGTCAGCACGGCTGCCCATCACCAGCCGGGTAAAGCCGCGACCTTCGAGTGCGCGCAAGCTTTGTCCGACTTGTCCTTGAGTGAGATTGAGCACGGGTTCACGGCTGGTTTTCTGGTTGCACGCCAGAACCAGCGCGTTGAGCGTCAGGGGGTAGGTTTCAGGGTTGGTGGCCTGTTTCTCGATCAGGGAGCCGAGAATCCGGATCTCGATGCTGTTGAGCAGAGGTCCGGAGTCAGATTCGATCTGTGTGTTTTCTGAAAGCTGACTAGCGGGAACTTCCATTTTCTTCTCCAAATTGAGTAACCGTTGCCAGCGGTCATTGTGGAGTCTTTTGCACGATAGGGCGACTGCCGCGTCAAATCTGCGGGAGCGGGCTTGCTCGTGACAGTCATAGTGCGGTGAGCCGGGCTCGTCGCGATGCAGGTATCGCGAGCAAGCCCGCTCCCGGGGCTGTCAGCGGTTGACCAGTTTGGCTGGCAATGCGATCACCAGCAGGCTGCTCAGGAGCAGGCAGCCTGCGAAGAACCACAGCGCCCCTGAGCCGCTGCCGGTTACGTCAATGGCGATACCCATCAGCGAGTTGCTCACCAGTCCGGCGATATTGGCCAGCGAGCACGCCAGGGCAAACCCCGTAGCCGCTGCCCGCCCTTTGAGAAAGGTTGCCGGCAAGCTGAAAAACACCGGCACGGCACCGATGATGGCGGCCGAGGCAATGGCGAACAGTAAAACGGTGGCAAAGACGTTATGGCTGTAGAAAGTTGTACCGGCCATGGCGGCCGCACCGATCAGGAAGGGCACGATGATGTGCCAGCGGCGTTCGCGATGACGGTCTGAACTGGCGCCAATCAACAGCATGCCAATCAGGGCGGCGGCGCTGGGCAGGGCGGTCAGTACACCAATATGGAAGTTGTCGGCCACGCCCGCATTGCGAATGAAGGTGGGCATCCAGAAAGCCATGGCGTAGGCGCTGAGCAGGATGGAAAAGTCGATACCGCCGAGCATCCAGACCTTGAGGTTGAAAAAGCCGTCGCGAAAGCTGTGCTTGCTGTTTTTGCCTTCGACGTCGTCCTTGCGCAGCTCGTTTTCAAGCAGTGCTTTTTCTTCGTTGTTAAGCCATTTGGCGGTGTGATGGCTGTTGGGCAGGGCCCAGAACGTCAGAATGCCCAGCAAGACGCTGGGAATCGCCTCGATGATAAACAGCCACTGCCACCCCTTGAGCCCTGCCGTGTTGTCGAACGCGCCCATGATCCAGCCCGAAAGTGGTCCGCCGATCACGCTTGAAAGCGGCATGCCGATCATGAACAGGGCGATGATGCGTCCCCTGCGGTGGGTTGGAAACCAGGTGGTCAGGTAGTACAGCACGCCCGGCAGAAAGCCGGCCTCGGCCGCGCCCAGCAAGAAGCGCACAACATAGAACTGGGTGGGGGTGGTGACCAGCATGGTGCAGGCCGAGAGCAGGCCCCAAGTGATCATGATCCGGGCAATCCAGATCTTGGCACCGACTTTCTCCAGGGCCAGGTTGCTCGGCACCTCGAAAATGATATAGCCGACGAAAAACAGCCCGGCGCCAAGGCCGAACGCTGTTTCGCTGAACTGCAGGTCACCCAGCATTTGCAGCTTGGCGAAGCCAATATTGATCCGGTCCAGGTAGGACGCCAGATAACAGAAGCAGAGGAAGGGGATGAGTTTCCAGGTGATCTTGCGATAGAGCACCTGGACCGGGTCCGCGATAACGGTCGCGGTGGTAGTACCAGCATTTGCAGAGGGCATGTGTGTCTTCCTGGCGGTGACTTTATGGTTGTTGTGTAGCCGCGATCAGTGCTTTGGCAGGCTCGTGAAGCGGCTTCCAAAGGCAGTGTCAGAAGACTGGGCAGGCCTGGTGAGGGCCCTTGCTCAGTAATGGTGACCAGTGCTCTACGGCCTGGTTCTATGGCAGATATCCCTGTCTGCCAGTTGTTGCCTAAACAGTTTTGGTGAAGTGATTCATGGCCTCCTGCTTGCTGACGACGTCGCCATATTTACTGTCGATATCAAACAGGTTGGCCTCGTGGGGGGCGCTGTGGCGATCACCGACACATTCGCGCACCACGATGGTTCGAAAGCCGTGCTGCACTGCATCCACCGCCGTTGCCCGGATACACCCGCTGGTCGAACAACCTGCCAGAACCACAGTGTCGATGCCCTGGGCACGCAACAGTGATGCAAGGCTGGTGCCGAAAAACGAGCTGGCGTACTGCTTGCTGATGACGACTTCATCCGGGGTTGGCAGCACCTCTTCGCAGAAGGCGGCCAGCGGGTTGCCCTCCACCATGTCCTGCATGACCGGGGCCTTTTTTACCCAGATGCCGCCGTCAAGAAAGTGACCGGGGTGGTAGCGAATATTGGTATGCACCACCAGCACTGCATTTTTGCGCGCGCAGGTTAGCAGTTCGACGCTTTCGGCCACAGCGCTGACGACGCCGGGTGCGAACAGCGGCGCATCTTTTTGTGTGTAGCCTTGCATGAAGTCGATCATCAGCAGCGCAGGCTTTTTACCAAAGCCTATGCGATGGCCCCATACACCTTGATAGTTGGCGTCTGCGCTTTGCTGTTCATTGTGGTGCTCGGTCATGACCCGCTCCTATTTGTATGCGCCGGACAGCAGAGCCCCGGCACCCGGCACGATGGGCTCAAGGTTGAGGGCCTTGAGCATGGCGTAGGTGGTGGCAATGGCGGCGGTGAGCACCGGCTTGCCGGTTTGCGCTTCAACCTGGGCAACCACGGGCAGTGATTGCATCTGCACGCAGGCCGACAGCACGATCACGTCCACGCCTTCAAGGTTCATGCTGCTGACAATGGCGGGCAAGTTGGCCGGGTCGTGGCGGGCCACTTCCAGGTTGTCGGGGATTTCCAGGGCGCGCCAGTCCACCACCTCAAAGCCTTCTGCGCGGATGTAATCCACCACGAGTTCGGTCAGTGGTTTCATGTAAGGCGCGACGATAGCGATTTTTTTCGCACCCATTACCTTGAGGCCGTCGATCAAGGCACCGGCGCTGGTAATGACCGGGGCGTTTCCGTCATTCTCGGCAGTAGCCAGGGTCAGGCGTTGCTCGGATTTTCGGTGGTAGCCCAGTCCCATGGCCATGATTGCCACCAGGCAGGCGTAACCCAGAACGTCGACCCTGGCGTCGGACAGTTCGATCGCGCAGCGGTCGGATTCGCCGTCCATGGCTGCCAGTTCTTCTTTGCGCACCTGTTTCATGCGCATGCGGCTGGAGTGAAAGGTAAAGCGTTCCGGGCGGATCAACTGGCGTGCGGTCAGCATCGCCGGGATCTCGGTTTCCATGGTGGTGTTGGAACTCGGCACAATCTGGCCGATACGGTAAGGCTTGATCACGGGATGTCTCCTTAAACGGTGCGCTGAGTGCGGGTCGGGGGGTGGTCATAAAACTCGCCAAAGGTGGCGAGGAAACCCTCAAGGTCGTCCCACGGGATCATGTGGCCAGCGTTCTCGACACGAGCAATGTTGATGGCAGGGTTGAGGTCGAGGATTTCTGCTTCGTCCTCATCCAGGATCACGCCACCTCGTCCGGCGACCATCAGCAGGGTGGGCACCGCCAGTTTCGGCAGGTCCTGATGGAAGTCGACGTCATGGAAGTCGTTAAAAGCGCGAACGATGGCGGGCTCATGACAGGTGTGCAGCCACTCGGCGCGCAGTTGCAGTTGCTCCAGGGTCCAGGTCGGGCAAAAGGCACGCATGGCCTGTGCATCCATCCCGGTCACGGCCTGGCGGATCGAGTCCACGTACCACGCCAGCTTGCTTGGGTATTCGCGTCGACCGGGGCCGGAGACAGGCGGGTCGATCAGTACCAGGCTTAGCAGCCCGGCCGGGTTGCGTGCCGCGCTGCGTACGGCAAAGCGCGCACCCATGGAGTGGCCGGCGAGGTGGTAGTGGGTAAAGCCCATTGCCCGGGCAAAGGCGGCGATGTCATCAGCGCAGGCGTCGGTGCCGTAGTCCAGGCCGGTGCCGCTGGAAGAAAGCCCGCGCCCCCGGGCATCGAGTACGTACGTGTCAAAATGCTCACCCAGCCTTTCGGCCACGAAGCCCCAGGTAATGGCCGGGCTGGTGATGCCGGGAATCAGCAAGAGAACCGGTTTTGTACCGTTGTCCTGCCCGCCATAGCGCAGGTAATGCTGGCGTATGCCGTTGGCCTGGACATTGGCGCCGTGGATAAAGGTGCTCATGCCAGGGCTTCCGATTCAAGTGAGTGGCTGTAGATGTCGTAGCCATAAACCCAGGCCGGATCTTCCTGGGTACGCAGCCAGGTGTTGGCATTGGACACCGCCTGTACCCGTGAGGCGCGATCCTTGCGATTGGCTTCGTACAGTTCGAAAGCGGTGCGGTAATCGCTCAGACCGGTTTCTTGCAGGCAGCGGGTCAGCATGGCAGCGTCTTCAATTGCCATGCCGGCGCCTTGGGCCATGTGCGGTTTCATGGGGTGGCAGGCGTCGCCGAGCAATACCAGGCGGCCACGGCTCCAGAGAGGGAGCGGGTTGCGATTGAGCAGGGGCCATTTACTGACGCTTTCACTGGACTCGATCAGTGCCTGGACAGTCGGGTTGTAGTCGGCGAACGCTTCACGCATTTCTTCGCGGCTGCTGTCGACAAAACTGCCCTGAAAATCCCAGGCCGCATGCGGCACGCCTGTGACGTAGTAGTACTCATCGCGCTTGGCAGTGGTGTGGTAGACCATCATGTGGCGATCTTCGCTCCACCACTTCACGCAGTTCTCGAAGTTCAGGTTGTATTTGGCCAGTGTTTCGCTGCGGATCAGCGCGCGGTGGGCCACCCAGCCGCTGTATAGCGGCTTTTCTGCGCCAAGCAATTCTTCACGGATTTTTGAGTTGATGCCATCGGCGCCAATGACGATATCGGCCTCGGTGCTGGTGCCGTCGCTGAAGTGCAGGCGCACCAGGTTGTCGGTTTCTTCAAGGCGAGTCAGGCATTTGTTGAAGTGGGTGGTGCCCGGCGCGATGGTCGACATTTGCAGTGCATGCAAGTCGCCACGGTGAACCGTGATGTAGGCGGCGCCGTATTCCTTGCGGGCAAATTCACCGAGGGGGATGCGAGAAAGATAGTCACCGCTGGCGCCATCACGGCTGAACCAGAAGTCAGGGTGCGAGCCCATGTCGCTTAACTTCTGTTCGATGCCCATGCGGCGGAAGATTTTCATGATGTTCGGCCCCATGTGGATGCCCGCGCCAATGCGGGAAAACGCGGGGGCCTGCTCATAAATATCGACCTGGAATCCGGCTTTTTGCAGCAGCGTTGCTGCCGCAGCACCTCCCAGACCTGCACCGACAATGGCGATTTTTTGTTTTATGGGCATGCAAGGCTTCCTTTTTTTAGGGTGTTGCTGGCAAGAGTCGGGTTTGTGATTGCCAGTCATTTACAGTGTATACGCTATTTATTTTTGATTTGCATAGAGCCCTTTGAAAATAAAAACAGCCTGAATGGAGTTGGTGTAACGGCTGGTAACTACTGTTTGCTTGGGTTGTGTGAGTATGTGACGGCGATTTATTTTTTCGAATCAAGTGTGAAAATAATGAGCTATCAGCGCTAAATAGTGTGTACGCTTTAAATTGAACCGTGGGATGCAACGCTGACTGCAAGGGCAGGGGGTGATGCACTCAACACATTCAGCGAGTCAATTGAGAGGAACCCCAAATGCCGGTAAGCGACTGCGAACTGACTCAGATGTTTGAGCACGTGTTGAAACTGTCAAAAGTGGATGCGACCCAAAGCGTCGCAGTGTTGAAAAGTCACTACTCCAACCCGCGCACGGTGAGGGCGGCGATGGAAGCGGCTCAGCGCCTGGGTGCGAAGGTGTATGCAGTGGAGTTGCCCTCGTTCAACCATCCGATGGCGATGGGCAATGACATGACGGCTTACTGCGGGGACACCGCGCTCACGGGCAATATTGCGGCGCAACGGGCGCTGGAGGCGGCAGATCTGGTGGTCGACACCATGATGTTGCTGCATTCCCCCGAGCAGGAGCAGATCCTCAAGACCGGCACGCGCATTCTGCTGGCGGTTGAGCCGCCTGAGGTGCTGGCGCGCATGCTGCCCACTCTGGCGGACAAAGAGCGGGTGATGGCGGCAGAAAAACTGCTTAAACAGGCGCGCTCCATTCATGTCAAATCCAGAGCCGGCAGTGATTTCAAGGCGCAGCTGGGGCAGTATCCGGCGGTAACCGAGTATGGGTTTGCCGATGAGCCGGGGCGTTGGGATCATTGGCCAAGCGGTTTTCTGTTCTCGTGGCCCAATGAAGAGACGGCGCAGGGTGTATTGGTGATCGATGTGGGTGATATCGTCCTGCCGTTCAAGAACTACTCGCGCGAACAGATCACCCTGGAAATCGATCAGGGCTTCATTACCTCGATTCATGGCGGCTTTGAGGCCGAATACCTGCGCGATTACCTGAAGTACTTCAACGATCCTGAGGTGTACGGCATTTCCCATATTGGTTGGGGGCTGCAGCCGCGTGCCCAATGGACTGCCATGGGCCTGCACGACAAAAACGACGGAATGTGCATGGATGCCCGGGCGTTCGAGGGTAACTTCCTGTTTTCCACCGGGCCCAACACCGAGGTCGGGGGCACGCGCAAGACGCCATGCCACCTGGATATCCCGCTGCGCCATTGTGATATTTATCTGGATGACCTGGCGGTGGTCACGGGCGGGGTGGTGGTTGCACCCCAGTAGAAGCCGCACAAGCGCGCCGCGATTATCCAAACCACGGGTGATCGTTAATGCCCTTCGCTAGCAGGCCAGCCCCCACAGGGGTTGGCGACAGAGTGGCTCGCGCAGGTTAAGGTCATCTCACCACTCACCCTTCACTTGATAGAGGCCGCTGTGCCGGATACGACAGACAAGCAATCAGGCAATCCTGTGACTTATGACTTTTCCCAGCAGGTAGGTCATTTGTTGCGCAAGGCTTACCAGCGCAACATGGCTATTTTTCAGCAGAACATCGGCAACTCGCAATTGACCGCCGTACAGTTCATTACCCTGTGCGCGGTGCATGATCATGGGCCCAGCTCCTTGAGCGAGCTGATCAAGGCCACGGCAGTGGATCAGGCGACCATTCGCGGGATTGTCGAGCGCCTTCAGGCTCGCGACCTGATTGCTCTCAAGCCTGCGCAACAGGATAAGCGCAAGGTCATCGTCAGCCTCACCGAGGCGGGTGAGCAACTGGTGCGCGAAACCCAGCCCCATGCCGCTCAAGTGAGCGAGTTGACCATGAGCAGGCTCAATCCGGCCGAACGGGTAGCGATGCTGTATCTACTGCACAAAATGGTCGATGAGAGCGCCGATTAAACCATTTATGCCCTTTGGCATTGTTCTTGCCTTTATTTGGTGAAGTAGTTACTTCATCAAATTCGCGGTAACAGAGGCTCTGGATATGCAGGCCTTTGGGGCGCGCTTTTCATGAAGTAAACACTTAATAAGATCCGCTCAAACAGTGCGGACGTTGCTACCTGGGGAAGCCTTGCATGAGCGATCAAACCCTCGCGCCTGTCAAAACGGTAACACTTGAAGTCAACGGGCAGCGGGTTGAGGTCACTGCAATGGCCGATACGCCCTTGCTGCTGGTACTGCGCAACGATTTGCAGCTGAACGGCCCGAAGTACGGCTGTGGCCTGGGCGAGTGCGGGGCGTGCACGGTGATCATTGACGGGGTAGCTGCCCGCTCCTGTGTTTTCCCACTGGCTGGCGCGCAGGGGCGCAGCATCACCACCCTTGAGGGTATCGGCACCCTTGAGCATCCGCACCGGGTCCAGCAGGCGTTCATTGATGAGCAGGCGGCGCAATGCGGTTACTGCATGAACGGCATGATCATGACTGCCAAGGCATTGCTTGATCGCAACCCGCACCCCAGCGAAGAACAGATTCGAAACGAACTGTCAGCCAACCTCTGTCGCTGCGGCACCCATATCGAAATTATGCGTGCGGTCATGCTTGCCGCCCGTCCAAAGCCCTGAACGGATTGATGACTATGACCCTTACCACGCTCACCCGTGATCAGTTGTTGGCCAAGTCTGGCGTTTTGCTGATCGTCGATCAGATCCAGCCCCCCTCGGGTCCGGTGGCCAAGGGCGGTGTGACGGTGGTCAAGCCCAAGGAGCTGGGTCTGTTTATTGCGGTAAACGATGACGGCCAGGTATATGGGTTTAACGGCCATGTGGACTTGGGCACGGGGATTCGTACCTCATTGGCGCAGATCGTGGCCGAAGAGCTGGATCTGGCACTGGAGCAGGTGTGCATGGTGCTGGGGGATACCGACAGTGCACCGAATCAGGGCGCAACCATTGCCAGTGCCACCATTCAGATCACGGCAATCCCTTTGCGCAACGCAGCCGCTGAAGCACGGCGTTTTTTACTGGCCCGGGCCGCACAGCAACTGGGGGTTGAGGCGGCGGCTTTGCAAACCGAACGTGGCGTGGTCAAAAGTGCCGACGGACGCCAGCTTTCATTTGCCAGTCTGGTCGGGAGCGAGCGTCATGTGCTGAGTATTTCCGGCGATGCGCCTCTCAAGGCGGTGCAAGACTATCGACTGGTAGGCAAGGCCTCGGCCCGGGTGGATATCCCCGCCAAAGCCACGGGCGAGCTGATCTATGTGCATGACATGCGCCTGCCGGACATGCTGCATGGCCGGGTGATCCGCCCGCCCTATGCCGGGCTGGACAGTGGCGAGTTTGTCGGCAACAGCCTGCTGGAGGTGGACGAGTCGTCCATCGCGCATATTCCGGGCATCGTCAAAGTGGTGGTGATCCGCGACTTCGTGGGTGTGGTCGCCCTGCGTGAAGAGCAGGCCGTGAAGGCTGCCCAGATGCTGAAAGTCACCTGGAAAGCCTGGAATCAAAAGCTCCCCGACATGGATGATGTAGAGCAGGCGATCCGCGACAATCCTCGGGTGCAGCGTGTGGTGCTGGACAAGGGCGATGTCGAACAGGCATTGGCGCAGGCCAGTGAACGCATGCCTCGCACCTATCTGTGGCCCTATCAGATCCACGGCTCCATTGGTCCCTCCTGTGGTCTGGCGGATTATCAGCCAGAGCAGATACGGGTGTGGTCTGGCACGCAAAACCCTCATTTGCTGCGCGCGGACCTGGCCTGGTTACTGGAGTATCCCGAAGAGCGCATTGAGATTATTCGGATGGAGGCGGCGGGGTGTTATGGGCGCAATTGCGCGGATGATGTGTGCGCCGATGCGTTGCTGTTGTCCCGGGCCGTGGGCCTGCCGGTACGCGTGCAACTGACCCGCGAGCAGGAGCACGTTTGGGAGCCCAAGGGCTCGGCGCAGTTGATGGAAGTGGACGGCGGGATCAATGCCGACGGCGGTGTGGCCGGTTATGACTTTCAAACCAGTTACCCCTCGAACGGTGCGCCGACCCTTGCCTTGCTCCTGACGGGGCGTGTTGAACCTGTGGCGGCGATGTTCGAGATGGGAGATCGGACTTCGATCCCGCCTTATGATTTCGAGCACATGCGCGTCACGATCAACGACATGTCGCCGATCGTGCGAGCGTCGTGGATGCGCGGTGTGTCGGCGTTGCCCAATACCTTTGCCCACGAGTCGTATATCGATGAGTTGGCTTTCGCCGCAAAGGTGGATCCTGTCGAATACCGCTTGCGCTATTTGCACGATGATCGGGCTTCGGAGTTGGTCAGGGCTACGGCCGCACGTGCCGATTGGGTGGCGCGTACCGAGCCCATGCAAACCCCGGAACAGGACAATATCCTGCGCGGCCGCGGTTTTGCCTACGCCCGCTATATCCATAGCAAGTTCCCAGGCTTTGGGGCGGCATGGGCGGCGTGGGTCGCGGATGTGGCGGTGGATCGGCTCAGTGGTGAAGTCTCGGTAACACGGGTGGTGATCGGCCATGATGCAGGGATGATGGTCAACCCGGCCGGGGTGCAGCATCAGATCCACGGCAATGTGATTCAGGCCACCAGCCGCGTACTCAAGGAGCGCGTCACGTTCGAAGAGTCCACCGTGAGCAGCAAGGAGTGGGGCGCGTATCCAATTCTGACGTTCAAGCAGGTGCCGAAAATTGATGTGCTGATGATGCCGCGTCAGCACGAGCCCCCCATGGGGGCCGGAGAGTCGGCGGGTGTGCCCAGTGCGGCTGCCATCGCCAATGCCATTTTTGATGCCACCGGCATTCGATTCCGGGAACTGCCGATTACCCCGGAGCGGGTGCTGGCGGCGCTCAAGCATTCACAGGAGGCGGCGGGGCCAGCCCCCGAAGAGATAAAACCCAAGCGTTCAAAGTGGTGGTTTGCGCCGTTGGTTGCCGGGTTCGGTGCATTGGTCGGCATGGCCGCCACGGCATTGCCATGGCGTGCCGAAATCGCCCCTATCGCACCTCCTGCATTGGGTACCTGGTCGGCGGCTACCCTGGAGCGCGGGCGGTTGCTGGCGGCGGTGGGTGATTGTGCGGTCTGCCATACAGCTCCGGGCGGCGTGACCAATGCGGGCGGGCTCGAGATGCAGACGCCATTTGGCACGCTGTACAGCACCAACATCACTCCCGATCCCGAGACCGGTATCGGCAAGTGGTCTTACACGGCGTTCGAGCGTGCCATGCGCGAAGGTATCAGCCGTGACGGCAAGCATCTGTACCCGGCCTTTCCTTACACCTCTTTTCGCAATATTGACGATGCCGACATGCAGGCGCTGTATGCCTATCTGATGTCGCAGGCGCCAGTCAGCCAGCCGGCCAAAGCCAACGACATGCAGTTCCCGTTCAATATGCGGCAGTTGATGGCGGGCTGGAATGCGATTTTTTTGCGCTCGGGTGAAGTCGAGGCGCAACCGCAGCGCAGCGCTCAATGGAATCGCGGCTCTTATCTGGTCAATGGCCTGGGACACTGTGCTGCCTGCCATTCGCCGCGCAACTTGATGGGCGCGCAGAAGGGCGGCGCGTCCTTTCTGGCTGGGGGCATGGTAGATGGCTGGGAGGCTCCGGCGCTCAATGGCTTGTCCAAGGCGCCGACGCCATGGACCGAAAATCAGCTGTTCACCTACCTGAGTACCGGTTACTCCGATGCCCATGGGGTCGCGGCCGGGCCCATGGGGCCGGTGGTCAGTGAGTTGGCAAAGCTGCCTGATGCCGACCGCCGGGCAATGGCGGTGTACCTGGCCTCACTGAGTGCGGATGCGCAAGCCGCTCCCGAGCCGCAGCCAAAAGTCGAAGCTCGCATTGACGCGCAGGCGTTGAGCAATGGCCAGCGAGTCTTCGAGGGTGCTTGCCAGGCCTGCCATGCCGACGGACTGGGACCAAAACTGTTTGGCGTCAGCCCGTCATTGGCCAGTAACAGCAACGTGCACAGCGCGCTGCCTGACAACCTGCTGAAAGTGATTTTGCAGGGCATCCCAACGCCCGCCACGGCAGACCTTGGCTACATGCCCGGCTTCAAGGACAGCCTGTCGAATCGTCAGATCAGCGAGTTGGCGGCGTACCTGCGCCACCGCTTTGCCCCGGCCGAACCTGCTTGGCAGGGGTTGCAGCAGAAGGTGGCGCACGTGCGGGCAAACCCGGGTACTCATTGATCGGTTGCAGCGCCCGGCAGGGTCATGACACCGCGCATGACCAGATCGCTGATAAACGTCAGCCAGTCTTGCTGCTGGCCTTTATCGGCGAGGTCCTGACCCAGGAAGGAGGTGAGCGTGTGTTGGTTCGAATTATAGAAATAGCACAGCGAGGCGATCATCAAATAAACGTGGTTGATGTCGACGTCCTTGCGAAAAAGCCCTTGGCGCTGGCCTTCCTCGATGATTGGCCGGATCACGCCGACAGTGGTCGCCGACAGGCGCCCCATCTCGTGGGATTGCCTGGCGTGTTTGCCTTTGTGCAGGTTTTCGATGGTCAGGATGGCTACGAATTCAGGGTGTGCAACGTAATAGTTCCAGAAAAACGCCACCTGTTGGCGCAAGGCCTCGACCGGCCTGGATGCGTCGGGGCGGTGCAGGCTTTCGGCCTGGTTGAAGGCCTCGTAGGTGTGCTCCAGCACCTGGACAAACAGATTTTCCTTGCTGGAAAAGTAGTAATAAATCATCCGGTCGTTGGACTCGGCTTCTTTGGATATCTGCTCTATGCGCCCACCGGCATAGCCGTCTCGGGCGAACACGGTAATGGCTGCCTTGAGAATGCGCGCTTTGGTCTGGTCGGCCTGGTGGGCCCGGACACCGGTTTTTTTGTTCACGCTGTTGTCCTCCACGATGACGTGTGGCGCTGTTTTTAACGAAGAAACTGCGGCGATGGTACGGCAATTAACTGAATAAGGCTGGGGGCGGCGGTGATGTCTGATTTGTATTGCTTGCTTGATGCACTGGATGAGGCCGACAGAGGCAATGTCGATGTGGTGCTGGCCACGGTGGTCAAGGTAGAAGGTTCGGCTTATCGGCGGCCCGGTGCAAGGATGCTCATACCGCGTTTCGGCCAGGCCGTGGGTACGGTCAGCGGGGGGTGCCTTGAGCAGGAGCTGGTCAGGAAGGCCTGGTGGTTGACCGAGTCTGGGGAGCCGGTGATTCGCTGCTACAGCACGGCGGTGCAGGACGATAATGACCTCGATGAAGAGGGCGCGGAGCTGACATTTGGCCTGGGCTGCAACGGCACGGTGCATGTACTGCTTGAACGCTGTGAAGCGGGCAAGCCATCGTTGTTGCACCAACTGCTGCACGGTGTACGCACAAGCGGTCAGCCCGCCGCGCTGGCGACCGTGTTGTCGGCAGAAGACAGGCGTCGGGTCAAAATGGGTGCCCGGTTGGGGCTGAGCGCCCAGTCGCAACTTCGCGAGGGGTTTCATTGTGAGGTCCTCGCAAGCAAGGTTCAGGCGGATTTGCTCGCGACCCTTGGGTGCAAGAAGTCGTCGCGGATGATCTATGACAGCGGTACGGGCGCCATTGAGGTGTTGCTTGAGTACATCGCGCCTCAGCGCCGGCTGGTGATTTTTGGCGCAGGCAACGACGCCCAGCCGTTGGTGCGCTTTGCCAGTGAGTTGAACTGGCAGGTGCATGTGGTGGACGGGCGGGCGAATTTCGCCCGCGCCGAGCGTTTCCCTGGTGCCAGGCACGTTCTGGTCGCGCCCATCGATCAGGCGTTCGATTTACAGGCAGTGGTGGACGGCGCGGCGGTGGTGATCATGACCCACAGCTATCGGCAGGACAGGCACTGGCTCAAAAACGTCCTGGCCTGTGCGCCGGCTTATGTCGGCCAGTTGGGGCCTAAAGATCGCACTGAGCGCCTGCTTCACGAGATGGGGGCCGGGTCCGCAGGGGCGAACGTTCATTACCCCATGGGGCTGGATCTGGGCGGCGATACACCAGAGAGTGTTGCCCTGGCCATTGTCAGTGAAATCAGCGCCTGCCTGAACCGGCGCCAGGGAGGGATGTTGAAACACCGCAAGACCACGATTCATGAGGCCACACAGGTTCATCTCACTGTGTTGCCTGAGTCGTTGCAGGTCGCAGGAGGCTACCGCAAATGATCGGGTTGACGAGCACGCCGGTGGTGGCGGTGATACTGGCGGCAGGCATGAGTCGGAGGATGGGTGCCCAGAACAAATTGCTCCTGACAATCGAGGGTCAACCAATGGTCAGGCATGTTGTGCTGGCCGCACTGGCGTCCCGCTGCCACAAGGTGCTGGTGGTTGTGGGTCATGAAGCCGAATGCGTTCGGCAGGTGCTGTGCGACCTACCTGTGGAGTTTGTGCTCAATCCAGCCTTTGCTGAAGGGATTGGCGCGTCGGTGCGTGCGGGGGCGCAGGCAGTCAGCCGCCAGCAGGCCGTGCTTTTTTGCCTGGCCGACATGCCAGGAGTCAGCGCCAGGGTGATCGATCGGTTGGTTGACGCCTTTGAGACAAACCGGGGGTTTATGGGTTTTGCGCCGGTTTTCAACGGAAAGCGCGGCAATCCCGTGCTCTGGGTGCCGGGCTGTGTGTCGCGGCTCAGGGAAGCTGCAGGCGATGAAGGGGCGTGGGGGCTCTTGCGTCAGTACCGTGACAGGGTCATGGCGGTAGAAGTCGCCAGTGAGTGGGTGATGGTTGATCTTGATACACCAGATGACTTCTGGCGTGTCTATAATCGCCGCACATCCAATCCCGCCCACAGACTGTCGAGACTTTCATGACTATCTCTCTGTACGCCGCTTCCGTTCCCGTGTTCAAACAAATGCTCAACGCCCTGAGCGGTGTTCTGACCAAGGCTGAAGCTCACGCAACGGCCAAGAACATCGACCCGAGCGTATTCTTGCAGGCGCGCCTTGCACCGGACATGTTCCCGCTGGTGCGTCAGGTTCAAATCGCCGTTGATTTCACCAAGGGTGTTTCGGGCCGTCTGGCTGAAATCGAATTGCCGAAGTACGACGACAGCGAAGTGACCTTTGCTGACCTGCAGGCGCTGATCAGCAAAGTGCTGGCCTTTGTTGACGGGATCAAGCCCGAGCAAATCGACGGCAAGGAAGGCATCGAAATCATCACCCGTCAGGGCACGCCGAAAGAAAAACGCTTCACCGGCCAGGCTTATCTGCTGACCTACGGCCTGCCGCAGTTCTTCTTCCATGTGACCACTGCTTACGCGATCCTGCGCCACAACGGCGTTGAAATCGGCAAGCGCGATTACATGGGCGCGTTCTAAGCAAATCTCCTGTGGAGGCGGGGCAAACCCGGCTCCCACAGGTTTTGCTGATTGACTCAGCCCTGCTGCAGGGTTGAGTCTTCCTTGGCCATGCAGGCCGCAGCCGTAAACAGTACGTCAGTGGACGAGTTGAGCGCGGTTTCTGCCGAATCCTGCAGGATGCCGATGATGAAGCCCACCGCCACGACTTGCATCGCAATCTCGCTCGGAATGCCGAACAGGCTGCACGCCAACGGAATCAACAGCAGCGAGCCTCCCGCCACACCCGACGCGCCGCAGGCGCAAATGGCGGCCACCACGCTCAGCAGGATGGCTGTCGGAATATCCACCGCAATCCCCAGCGTATGCACGGCTGCCAGACTCAACACGGTGATAGTGATCGCTGCGCCCGCCATATTGATGGTGGCACCCAGCGGGATCGATACCGAATAGGTGTCTTCGTGCAGGCCCAGGCGCTCACTCAATGCCATGTTCACTGGAATGTTGGCCGCCGAACTGCGGGTGAAAAACGCGGTAATCCCGCTTTCGCGCAGGCACAGGAACACCAGCGGATAGGGATTGCGACGCAGCTTCCAGAACACGATCAGCGGGTTGACCACCAGCGCCACAAACAGCATGCAACCCATCAGTACCGTGAGCAGGTGCAGGTAGCCCAGCAATGCGCCGAAGCCTGAAGAGGCGAGGGTGGCAGACACCAGGCCGAAAATCCCCAGCGGTGCAAAACGGATAACCACGCGCACGATCAGGGTGACGCCGTTGGACAGGTCGTTAAGCACGGTGCGGGTAGTGTCGCCAGCATGACGAATGGCTATGCCCATGCCGATGGCCCACGCCAGGATGCCGATAAAGTTGGCATTGACCAGCGCGTTGACCGGGTTGTCGACCACGCTCAACAGCAGGCTTTGCAGCACTTCGCTGATACCGCCCGGGGCGGCAATGGCGATGTTTTCAGTGGCCAGAACCAGAGTCGACGGGAACATCATGCTGGCGATAACGGCCACGACTGCGGCAGCAAACGTGCCGAACAGGTACAAAACAAGGATCGGGCGAATATGGGTTTCCTGGCCGTGCTTGTGGTTGGCAATCGAGGCCATGACCAGCACAAACACCAGGATAGGTGCCACGGCTTTCAAGGCACTGACGAACACCTTGCCGATGAAGGCCACCGAAAGGGCTGCGGAAGGCGCAAGCCAGGCCAGCAAAATACCGGCAATCAGCCCGATGACAATCTGAGTGACCAGGCTGGTGCTCTTGAGCTTTTGCAGCAGGGTGGGTGGAGCGGCAGTCATAAGGGGTTCTCTAGTCATTGAAAACTGTGGGGCGATCAGCGGCAAACGGGCAGGCTGATCGACGCAGTCGGCGGGGGGCGAACTTTATCATAGAGATGTAGGTGCTTTCCTACGTAGGGGCGATCTGCCACATCAGAGATAGAACGTGTCCGGAGTAGCATGGCTTCACGTTGAATCATTCTGTTAACATTGTGCATCCCCACACTTTTCTTCAAATCAGCGGGCCTTTCGGGCTTTCGCTGGTCTCGTTGTCTCTGGAGTTATTCATGCTGTTGCCCATCCTGCTGCTGTCTGCGGCCGGCTTTACTGTGCTTACTACCGAGTTTGTCATCGTCGGCCTGCTGCCTTCGATTGCCCGCGACCTTGAGGTCACCGTGCCCCAGGCCGGTTTGCTGGTGACCCTGTTTGCCTTTACGGTTGCGGCCTTTGGCCCGTTTTTGACTGCTTACTGCGCGCGCTTTGAGCGCAAACGCCTGTTTATCTCGATTTTGCTGATGTTCGCCTTCGCCAACACCGTGGCGGCACTGGCGCCGAATATTTGGGTGATGGCATTTGCGCGACTGTTACCGGCACTGGGTTTGCCGGTGTTCTGGGCCCTGGCCAGCGAAACGGCAGTGGACATCGTAGGCCCGGATTACGCCGGGCGGGCGATTGCCAAAATCGGGTTCGGAATCGTCTGTGCGACAGTGTTTGGCATCCCGGTAGGCACCCTGATCTCGGATGCCTGGGGCTGGCGCAGTGCCTTCGGCATTCTGGCCGTTGTCGCACTGGCCAAGGCGCTGTTGCTGTGGATGTATTTGCCGGCTACCCATGGCGTAAAAGAAAGCGTCACCCTGCGATCGCAATTTGCCCTGCTGCGCAGCCCGCTCATGATGGGTCACATCGTGCTCTCAGTGCTGGTGTTCAGCGGCATGTTCACGGCCTACACCTATCTGGCCGATATCCTTGAGCGTCTGGCAGGTTTCGACGGCACGCTGGTGGGCTGGTGCCTGATGGGCTTTGGCGCCGTAGGCCTGCTCGGCAACTCGTTGGGCGGACGGATGGTGGATCGCCACCCGCTGATTGCCTCGATGGTGTTTTGTGCCTTCATGATCGGCGGGCTGGTGGCGCTGGTGCCGAGCATTCATTCAACCCTGGGCCTTGCGGCGGCGATGGGTATCTGGGGTGTGACGCAGGCGGCCATGTTCTTGGTCAGCCATGTGCGCCTGATGAAAGTTGCACCCCATGCGCCGGCATTTGCCGCGTCGCTGAATATTGCGGGGGCCAATCTGGGGATCGGCCTGGGCGCGATGGTAGGTGGGCGGGTCATCGATAACTATGGCCTGGGCAGCCTGGGGTATGCGGCTGCCGGGTTTATCTTGATCTCGATTCTGCTGGCCATGTTGCTGATGACCGCCAAGGTGCGCCCCGTGTGCGCTAGCGCGGGGTAAACAATTCGCGTCGGGCCCCCTCGGTGATTGCAACGATGCCAGGATGACGGATTTTTCGCTCGACGGTGATGGCGTAAAACGATTCGGTCACGGCTTCGGTGTGGCCGATCAACTCGACGTCAAACTGGCGTATCACTTCCTGGGCAATCACGCTCGGCGCAATAAATACGCCAATTCCGGACTGGCCAAAGGCCTGCATCAACGCGCTGTCATCGAATTCACCGACAATCCGCGGCTGTATCTGCTGCTCGGCCAGCCAGCGCAACAAGCGGCTTCGCAACACGGTTTCGGGTCCTGGAATCAGCAGCGGAGCGCCTTGCAGGCAATGGGGAAAGTTCTCTGAGTAATCTCTGGCAAGGGCCGGGGTGGCAAAAAAGCTGATACCGCATTCCCCCAGTTTCTGGCTAAAACCCTTGATGTCCAGGTGGGAGGGCATCGGGCTGTCTGAAATAACCAGATCGAGACGTTGAATGGCCAGGTCTGCCAGCAGCCGATCAAGTTTGTCTTCGCGGCAGGTGATACGGATCGGCTCATCCAGTTCCATGGTCGGCGCGATCAGGCGATACACGATCGATTTGGGCACCACATCGGCCACGCCTACCCGAAACAGAATCTGCTGCTCTTTAGGCGCCATGCGCAGCATGCTTTCCAGTTCGCTGCCGAGCTGAAAGATCTGTTCTGCATAGGGCAATACCTGGCGGCCGGTCTCGGTCAGCTCCAGTTGGCGCCCGACCCGTCGAAACAAGGGCAGGCCATAGGTGTCCTCCAGCAGGCTGATTTGCCCGCTGATGGTCTGCGGGGTGAGGTTCAGTTGCTCACAGGCGCGAACAATGCTGCCGGTTTTGGCGACGACCCAGAAGTAATGAAGTTGACGGTAATTTAGCATCAGCGCTGCAACACTTCGTAAAAATCGAAGTATAGCGCTTATAAATACGAATTTTCCTGAAGTGTTCAACCCTCTAGAATCCCGCGTCATGCGCAAGCCACTCAGGTGGCCGCCGATTTAGAGAGGAAAATGATCATGAACATTAAACAATCAGGTGTTGCACTACTGTTGTCGGCAGGCTTGTTGCTCATGACCGGTTGCGATCAGGCAGAAAAAGCGGCGCAACAGATGTTGAGCAAAACGGCTGAATCCGCCAAGCAGGCCATTGATGACACCCACAAGGCTGCTGAGCAAGCGCTCAGCGATGCCACGGGTGGACTGATTGAAAAAGAAAAGCCTGAGCAAGAAAACGAAAAATCGTCCAAAGCTATCTAACCAGTCTTACTGCAGAGTCCGAGCACACCTATGGAATATCTTTTACAACTGGCTGCCAGCCCCGCAGCCTGGGTCGCTTTAGCCACGTTGATCGTGATGGAAATCGTGCTGGGCATCGATAACCTGATCTTTATCTCGATTTTGACCAACAAACTGCCTGAGCAGTACCGCACCAAGGCCCGTCGTATCGGTATCGGCATGGCGTTGATTCTGCGTCTGGGCTTGCTGGGTACCATTGCCTACATCGTTCAACTGACTACGCCGGTGTTTGAAGTGTTGGGCAAGGCCTTCTCGTGGAAGGACATGATCCTGATTGCCGGTGGTCTGTTCCTGGTGTGGAAAGCCACCAGCGAAATCCATCACAGCATGACCCCGCAGGAGGAAGAAAAAACCGAGAGCGTGTCATCGAAAGTGACCTTGGGTTTTGCCGCGGCTATCGGTCAGATTTTGATGCTGGACCTGGTGTTCTCCATCGACAGCATCATTACCGCAGTAGGCATGACCGAGCACTTGCCGATCATGGTGATTGCAGTGGTGGTGGCGGTGATGGTGATGTTGCTGGCTTCGGAGCCCCTGGCCAAGTTCATCAATGACAACCCGACTGTGGTAATGCTGGCGCTGGCCTTCCTTATCATGATCGGCATGACCCTGATCGCCGAAGGCTTCGGTGCTCATGTGCCCAAGGGTTACGTGTATGCGGCGATGGCGTTCTCGGCCACTGTTGAGACACTTAACATTCTGGCGCGGCGGGTACGGGAAAAACGTCAGGCAGCCCTGGTGAAATAAACGCACATTGCTGTTAAAAAGCCGTCCACCCTGTATGGGGTGGACGGCTTTTTTGTGGAGTCAATGTGCGCTTGCTGCGCCAGTTACCGGTTTTTCAGGGGTGTCTTGCGGTTTGGCCTGCACCTGCGGATGGTGATGGCGGCTGATGCGCATCAGGCCCCATAGCATGGCGCCGGCAACGGCCAGCCAGCCTGTGATCAGCAGGAAAATAGTGATTATCGGGCTCATCAGTGCCTCCTTTGTCCCCTACGGGCTCAAACACACACTAAGCAAGGGACAGTCTAGTCTGTGCAGTGTTGCAGTCTATTGACCGAAGGTCGTGCTGGACTAACCGATTTGCTCTATCACGTCGATTGGGCTGTGGCTTAAGGCTATACCTTGCCTTATTGGCGCCCTATGATCGACGGCCGTGGCAGGCCTTGCGGTCTGGCGTTCATTCAAGGCGAGGGAATATGCAGGCTGTGACTGGATTGAGATCAGCACGAATGTGGCTGGCAGCGTTGTTTGTGTTTGTGTTGGCGATGGCGGGGTGTGCCAGTGTCGAGTCGCCCGAGTTTCGGCGTTTGCCGGAACGCGTCGAGCTCAATGGCGTTCCCTTTTTTCGCGGTAACGCCAATCAAGGCGCTCCGCAGACACTGGCCGGGATGCTCGGTGAGCAACGGATCAGAATCACCCCGGGCCTTTTGGTCAAGCCGCTGAAACTGCCGGGCGGCGAGGCGTCGTTGCAAGGCAACATAGAACAACTGGCCGCTGGCTACGGGTTGATGGTGTACCCGCTGGATACATCCCTGTCGGCGTTATTGGCCCAAGTAGCGGCCGGTTATCCGGTCATGGTGCGCTTCAGCGACGGAATGCTCTGGTCAGAGCCGCGCTACGCGATGCTGGTGGGTTACAACCGTGCCAAGGGTACGGTGTTGTTGCGGGCAGGCATGGAGCGTCGACGCGTGATGGACTTCAAGGCATTCGAGTCAGCCTGGAAAGATGCCGGGGGCTGGGCAGTGTTGATCCTGTCGCCGACACAATTGCCAGCCAATGTAGACAAGGCGCGCTGGTTGAAAGTGGCCAATGACCTGTCCCGCTCCGGTCAGGAGCAGGCAGGGGCCACGGCCATCAAGACTCTGAGGTCGCACAACTAGTTAGAAGCCGAACTTGTCCCGCAGGCTGTAGTACCACGCACCCAAAGCGGTCAGCGGCGTACGCAGCAGTTGCCCGCCGGGGAACGGGTAGTGAGGCAAGTCGGCAAAAGCGTCAAAGCGCTCGGCCTGTCCGCGCAGGGCTTCGGCCAGTACCTTGCCGGCCAGGTGGGTATACGTCACTCCGTGGCCACTGCAACCTTGCGAGTAATAAATGTTGTCACCGATGCGGCCGACCTGAGGCAGGCGCGACAGCGTCAGCAGGAAGTTACCCGTCCAGGCGTAATCAATCTTCACGTCCTTGAGTTGCGGGAAGGCCTTGAGCATTTTTGGCCGGATAATCGCCTCGATATTGGCGGGGTCCCGCGCGCCATACACCACGCCACCCCCAAAGATCAGGCGCTTGTCACCGGACAGGCGATAGTAGTCGAGCAGGTAATTGCAGTCTTCGACGCAGTAGTTCTGGGGCAGCAGCGTTTTTGCCAGCTCTTCGCTCAGCGGCTCGGTCGTGATTACCTGCGTGCCGCAGGGCATGGATTTGGACGCCAGTTCGGGCACCAGATTGCCCAGGTAGGCATTGCCCGCAACGATGATGAACTTGGCCCGGACCTTGCCCTGGGGCGTATGCACCACAGGATTGGCGCCGCGCTCTATGCGAATCGCAGGTGACTGCTCATAAATCTTGCCGCCCAGCGACTCGACCGCGGCCGCTTCACCCAGCGCCAGGTTGAGCGGGTGGATATGCCCGCCGCTCATGTCCAGCAGCCCGCCCTGATACTGGTCGCAGGCAACCACTTCACGAATCCGGCGCTGATCCAGCAGTTCCAGGGACGTATTGCCATAGCGTTCCCAGAGCTTCTTTTGAGCTTCCAGATGACCCATCTGCTTGCCAGTAATCGCAGCAAACACACCGCCGTCTTTCAAATCGCACTGGATCTGATACTTGGCCACGCGTTCACGAATAATCTTGCTGCCTTCGAAGGCCATATTCCCCAGCAGTTGTGCCTGCTTGGCTCCCACCGTGCGCTCGATCACATCGATATCGCGGCTGTAGCTGTTAACGATCTGGCCGCCATTGCGCCCCGAGGCACCGAACCCCACCTTCGCGGCCTCCAGCACGGCGACCGAGAAACCGGCCTCCAGCAAAAACAGCGCACTCGACAGCCCGGTGTAGCCGGCGCCGATTACACAGACGTCCACCTCAACCTCGCCCTGCAGGGCAGGGCGCTCAGGAGTCGGATTAGCTGAAGCCGCATAGTAGGACTGGGGATAGTGAGTGTTCGACATTCTGCAGCCTCTGTTTTATATTTTTTACGAGTGAAACCGATGCTACCTGAGTTGAAATCCCCCCGCCAGCCACTGGCGAATGAGCTTTTTTGCGGGAAAAATAAAAAATTCGACTATTCATAGGGTTAGCTGCAAAAAAGGTGTTGACACCCCTCCGCAAATCTATAGAATGCGACCCCACAGCAGGCACGTAGCTCAGTTGGTTAGAGCACCACCTTGACATGGTGGGGGTCGTTGGTTCGAGTCCAATCGCGCCTACCAAACAAAATCCGCTCTGCTGGGCGGTCTAGAAGGGCTCACCGAAAGGTGGGCCCTTTTTTGTTGTCTTCGATTTGCAAAACCCCCCACCTCAGAACGCCAAATCAGCTCCCACCTCCAGGTACTCGATACCTTTCCCTGTGTGCCCGTCCTGATAGTGTTTGGTCATCTTCGCGTCCGCGTGACCCATTGTTCTTTGGTCGAGCCTTATTCGTACCGCAAGGGTGTGCTGATCGTACTCGGGTCAGCGATGAGCATGCAGTCCAGCTTTGTACTGAACTTTGAGAATTTCGACAGCGTTCTCTATGCCAGATCAAGGCCTATGGTGTTTGATTGTAAATGCATTTACAATTATTCTAATGTGACTGACGCAAGGCAAAGGCCATGGAAATCAAAGAGTCTATTGAGATTAGATCGACCCCCGCGCAAGTGTTCCGTTTGTATAAAGATGCGGCGGGCTGGGCCGATTGGGACCCAGAGGTGAGCAATGCAAGCTTGCCCGGCGGTCTTGAGTTGGGCGCCAAAGGCTGGCTTAAGCCAAAGGTGGGACCCAAGGCCAACATTCAGATTGTCGAAATGACCGAGGGCAAGTCGTTTTCGGTGCAAAGCCGTTTGCCTTTATGCCGCATGGAATTCGGGCACCTGCTTACCGAAGTGGAGGGGGGCACTGTCGCAACCCACTGGGTTGAATTCTGCGGGCCGCTGAGTTTTCTGTTTCGATACCTGGTCGGTAGATCAATCCAGGCATCGATGCCCAACACGATGCAGGGGCTCAAGAAGTCTTGTGAAGCCCAGGCACGTTCCCGTGAGTGCTAATCAGGATGGTGTCGAGGGGCGCTGGAGTGGTTCCGTCTTTGCAGGACCAAACGACAGCCCTGGATTCCGGCTTTGGCGTGACTTTTTAGACTGGCAGCGTCAACTCAACGCTCGCTTGAAACCTTTGGGTCTTACCCAGCCACAGTTCGCCATCCTGGCTGTAAGTGGCTGGCTGACAAGAGAGGGCGAGCCGATTACTCAACATGGCATTGCCAGTTTTACCGGCATGGATCGCATGCATATTTCGCAAATCATTTCTCGTCTGGAAAAGGACGGGCTTATTGAAAAGCAAACAAACCCGCACGACCAGCGCGCAAACCTGGTTTCACTTAGCGAAGAGGGCCATCGTCGATTGCGTGTTGCGATACCTGTTGTTGAAGCCTTCGACAGTGAGTTTTTTCTAAAACCCAGCGTTTGAATGCCTGTTTGACAATCATCACGTGATGCCCCCGGGCCCGCCTTGTGCGGGCCTGTTCGTAAGGGACGCATATGTCGACTCCATGGCAACAACTGAATCTGACACCGGTGCTGAGCGCGCCAATGGATAATCCGGATCAAGCCAGAAGGGGCGGGATAGAAGGCATCATAAAATCAGCCACTGTTCTCAACGTTGTTTTTACAACCCGTCACAGTGGGATATGGCCGACACACCAGCATCATTTTGTCCTTCGGTTCGAATCCGTGATCAATCATGCAGCGTTGCACTTTGGCAGTGCGTCCGATGCTGGCAACTTCAAGGTTCGACCCGAGTGGTTTCGGATATCCGCAGGCGTACATGACGGGTAGTGCTTCCTGATTATTGGCGTGTTGCATCGAGAAGTGGTGTGACGCGCCGGCTTTTCGCCAGGAGACCTGCATGTTTTCATAGCGGCCAGAATCGGGTTTTATTGGATAGAAGCCTTCATCGGCTTCGAACGGCAATGCTTCAAGTTGGGACAAGCCAAGTGGATGACCATTTCTTTCTTCCACGCAGGCTGGAACATCGCTCATGACTTCACAAAATTCAAACCCGTCTTTGCGCGTAAAACCCAGGCGTTGCATGCACTGGAATTGAAGCACCCGTTCGTTTGTCGGTATACGGTCCAATGAGCGTTCTACAGGGTTCCCACACTCTGCCATGGCCGCTTTAACGCCGTCTACGGAAGTAGACGTGCGTTGCCACTGTGTGAACTCGGCTGAAGGCGGGCAACCGGTAAGCAACAATACCGTTGCGACCAGGGCAGGGAAGGTGATGATCTGACCGTTACGGAACATAGTGATCCTTACTTATGTCGGTCGAGGCGAATGCTGTTAAGTCTTTGGGCGCATTGACCAAGAAGAATGCTCGGTCCGAAAAGGTGTCACGCACACAGCGGTGAGGGCGCTGCGGCTGGTACAGGCCCCGTTAGCGACGGGGCCTGCCGGGTTGGATCAGAACGCCAGACCGACCTTCACGCCGAACTCGTCACGCTTGAGTTTGGTGTTGTCGGCAACCGGCGAATCTTCGTCGATCTTGTACTCGGTACGGGTGTAGTACACGCCCGCGTTGATCGGCATGTCACCGTTCTGGTTCATCAGCAGCGACACTTCTGCGTACGGGTTGGTACGGTCTTTCATGTCGACGCTGTCACTGCCGAAGTTGTCGACTTTCAGGCGTGCGCGGCCATCGATCGAGCGGCGGACACCCACTTCTGCGCGCAGGGTCGAGGTGTCGAACTGGTGGTTGTAACCCAGTGCAACCTTGGCAAATGGCGATTTAAGGGTCAGCTTTGTGTCGAGATTGTTGATTTCGGGCTCGAAACGGGTCCAGTTGTAACCGCCGCCGACAATCACGTCGACGAAGTTGCGCGCATCCAGCGCGGCGCGCCAGCCAAGGTCGAGATCGGCCTGGGCTTCCTTGAGCTTGTCGTCATTTTTCTTGCTGTATTTGACTTCACCACCGAGCTGGTAAATGAAGCCGGATTCGGCGGTCATCTTGTTGCCATAGTTGGCGAACACGCCACCCTGGGCCAAATGTTCCTTGTCGGACTTGCTACCGCCTTCGAACTCGAACGTGCTGTAGGAACCCAGTAAACCGATGGTGAAGAGAGGGTCGGTGCTTGGGGCGGCCGTCACTGCCAGTGGTGCGCTGAACAGCGCTAGGGCACAGGTGTGACGCAGCAGTTTTGCAGTAAGCATTAGCGAGTGTCTCCATGACGTTGATAAAAATATTGAGCGAGCGATTAGGTATAGCACTCCTGAAAAAGTTCAAAAACACAAACCAGAAAGCCAAACCCCGAGGTCGGAAGTCGGGGCGATGCCTGTCTTATACTTGAAACATTTTGTCGCGTAGAAACATTACTGAAATATTTCATTCTTATTATCAGGGGAGGATTTTCTCAAGGTATCTGTCTCATGCGCCGAGCTGTATTCAATCTGAAAGGGGGCGTTGGGAAATCCAGCATTGCCTGCAATCTAGCCGCTGTGAGTGCTGCTGAAGGCTATCGCACACTTCTGGTGGATCTCGATCATCAGGCTAACGCCACCCAGTATCTGACGGGGCTGGCAGGTGATGATATCCCTGTGGGGATCGCTGATTTTTTCAAGCAAACCCTCTCCAGCGGCCCGGCCAGCAAAAAGAATCGAGTCGCCATCACTGAAACGCACTATGACAACCTGCATCTGGTCACCGCGAACAGTGAGCTTGCTGAGCTCCAGTCAAAACTCGAGTCGAAATTCAAGGTCAACAAACTGCGCCGCTTGTTGGTGGAGCTTTCGCAGGATTACGAGCGTATTTATATCGATACGCCGCCGACCCTCAACTTCTATTCATACAGTGCACTGATCGCCGCCGACCGGGTGTTGATTCCTTTCGATTGCGACAAATTTTCCCGGCAGGCGCTCTACAGCGTCATCGCTCAAGTGGCCGAGCTTCAGGCGGACCATAATGAGTCGCTGGTCGTCGAGGGCGTGGTGGTCAACCAGTTCGTAGGGCGCGCCAGCTTGCACCGGATGCTTATTGACGAATTGATCGCCGAGGGCATGCCTGTGTTGCCCAACTACTTGAGCAGCACCATCAAAATGCGTGAATCCCATGAGGCGTCCGTGCCTATGATTCATCTGGCGCCGCGGCATAAACTGTCACTGGAATATGTAAGCCTTTTTTCAGCGTTGGAGCGGGCGGGTTAACCCAAGAGCAAGGTTGATACTGTCCCGGATGAGCAACTATGCAGATACGCAAACTGACCCACGATGACCTGCCTCGCGTCAGCGCCCTGTGCCTGGACGCGTTCATGTTGGCAGTTGCGCCTTCGTTGTCGGCACAGGGTGTTGAAACCTTCGCCAGGGTGGCCGCAGTGCAGGCGTTTTCCGACCGCATGGAGGGCGACAACCTGATGCTTGTCTGTGTCGCTGATGGAGCGATAGCGGGGCTGATCGAGCTGAAGGAAGGACGCCACGTGGCGATGCTGTTTGTCGCGCCGGGATGGCAGCGTCGGGGCATCGGCATGCGCCTGATGAGCGCGGCACTGGAGCAGGCCAGAGGTGAAGCCGTGACCGTCAGTGCATCGCTGTCTTCGGTAACCGCCTACGAAAGCTACGGATTCAGCCTCGCAGGGGACGTGGGGGAGTTCGCCGGGCTGGTCTATCAGCCGATGGAGAAGCGCCTGCCCGCAACGAAAAGCGCTAACTGACCTTGTGTCACTCAGACCCAACTCACGCCGTGAATGAGTGACACGTAGCGAGCCTCTGTTATACGGCGCTGACCGCTAGGGTTTTTTGCCGACGATACAGAATCGTTGTCGCGGTAAATCCGCACACTGCCGCGAACATCAGCCAGTACGCAGGCGAAGCTTTATCCCCGGTGGCCTGGACAAGCAGAGTCGAGATTGCCGGGGTGAAGCCGCCAAATACCGCGGTCGCCAGACTGAAGGCCAGGGAGAACCCCACCACACGCACATTTTGCGGCATCACTTCGGTCAGTGCCGCGACCATGGCGCCGTTGTAAATACCGAAGAAGAATGAGAAGTACAGCAGAACGGCAAGCAGTCGTTCGAAGCTGGCGGCTTCTGCCAGCCAGTGCATGGCCGGGTAGGCGGTGAAGATGCACAGTAAGGAAATCGCCAGCAACAGAGGCCGACGACCGATACGGTCAGACAGTGCGCCACCGATAGGCAGCCAGAAGAAGTTGCTGATGCCGACCAGCAGAGTCACCACCAGGCTGTCAGTGGTGCTCAGGTTCAGTACGGTTCTGCCAAACGTAGGGGTGTAAACCGTGATCAGGTAGAACGTGGTTGTGGTCATGGACGCCAGCAAACCGCCTGCCAGCACGGTGCGCCAGTTATCACGCATCGAGCGAAAAACCTCGCGGGTCGTTGGACGATGGTGGCGTGCCGTGAAGGCTTCGGTTTCTTCCAGTGAGCGGCGAATAATGAAAATGAACGGGATGATCACGCAGCCAATGAAGAACGGAATACGCCAGCCCCAGTCGGCGATTTCAGCGGCTTGCATGGTGGCGTTGATGGTGTAGCCCAACGCAGCTGCGACGACGATTGCAACTTGCTGACTGGCGGATTGCCAACTGGTGTAAAAACCGGTGTGACCGGGTGTGGCAATTTCCGCGAGGTACACAGAAACGCCACCCATTTCCGCACCGGCGGAGAAGCCCTGCAGCAGCCTGCCCAACAGCACCAGAATCGGTGCCGCTATGCCAATGCTGGCATAGCCCGGCACCAGGGCGATCAATACGGTACCGGCTGCCATGATCGACAACGTCACGATGAGCCCTTTGCGCCGGCCAACCTTGTCGATGTAAGCCCCCAGCACAATCGCACCCAGCGGACGCATCAGGAAGCCGGAGCCGAACACGGCAAAAGTCATCATGAGCGAGGCGAATTCGCTGGTGGCGGGAAAGAACGTCCGGGAGATGTAGGTCGCATAAAACCCGAACAAGAAGAAGTCGAACTGTTCGAGAAAGTTGCCGCTGGTGACCCGCAAGATGGCGCCCAGTTTGGACCCCTTGGCGCGGGGTGTTGTCGTTGTAGTTTTCATCATGGCTACCGTTGTGCTCACTATTGTTATTGGAATGAGTGACCTGACCGTCAGTCGCTGCCGGCGTTAATCGGGTTGGGTTGACGCTTTTCGATGGCGTGTTTGAGCAGTGCTGCGCTGCGGAAAATTCCATGGGCGAACTTGCTGTAGGGCATGGTCAGGAAAAACGCCATGACCAGTCCGAGATGGATAGCCAGCGTCAAGCCCAGTGCGCTGGTTTCGCGCAACGCCAGGAGCGCCAGGCCGCTTGCGCTGACCAGAAACAGCAGGGCGATGAAGCCCAGGTCCATGGGTTTTTGATTCACGTCGCCGTGGGCCGGATTGCGGCGCAGGTTCAACCAAAGCAGGCCTGCGGGGCCAATCAGCAGGCCTATGCCGCCGGCAATGCCCAGCATCACGGGCAGGCTGGACACCGGATAAGGCGCCGACCACTTCAGCAGATAGTGATAAAGCGTGGCGACACCGGTTGCTGCGAAGCACAGCAGGAAGCCGTAGAAAGTGAGGTGGTGAAACCGGCGGCGCCACAGGGTGAATTTATCGTCGGCGTTGTTGCAGCCTTGGCCATGGCCGCCGTCCAGGTATTTGAGTTGTGCAACGTTGGCCGTCGCCTCCAGCGCCGCAGAGGTTTTTAACGGCAGGGAGGCTGCGGGTGGTGAGATGTTGTGCCAGAAGCGCCTTACACCCAGGGTCAGCGCAAGTACCGCAAAGCCGAACACCGCGCCAAACATCAACGCCAGGGTGTTGTGCGGGAAAATCCCGTAGAAGTTACCTCCAGGAATGGCGGTGAACAGGTTGCCCATGAGCATCAGGGTCAGGCATAGAAAGAGTGCCAGGCCCGCTCCCGACGCCAGTGCCAGTGTCAGACCGTTGCGCTGATACAACTTGCCCATCGCGCGTGGCCACGCGTATTCGGCGTAGGTATCAAGGCGTACCTTGGCCATGGCTTTCGGGACATTGACCTCGAATTCATGGGGGGCAGCGTACTGACAGGCGTGCAGGCATGCGCCGCAGTTATGGCACAGGTTCGCCAGATAATGGATGTCTGCCTGGGTGAACTCCAGGCGGCGTGTCATTGCCGGGAAAACCGCGCAGAAGCCCTCGCAATAACGACAGGCATTACAAATGCTCATCTGCCGCTGGACTTCACTTTCGTCAAGGTTCAGGACCGGGATCAGACCGCCCGACGCCGTGGGATCAAACAGTTGCATGTCGAGACTCCGTGTTCGCAGATAAAGCACCAAAGCCCACCGAGGCAGCCGCTTGTGCACCGGCTATACGGCCGAATGCAGTGCCAATGGCCATGCCTATGCCGGCGGTGTATCCCTTGCCCAGTACATTGCCGGCCATCATTTCTCCGGCCACGAACAGGTTGGGGCTCGCCTTGCCGTTGAAATGCACGGCGGCGGTGTGGTCGGTTGCAAGGCCCAGGTAGGTGAACGTGACACCCGGTTTCAGCGGGTAGGCATAAAAAGGGGGGTTGACCAGCGGCCGGGCCCAATGGGTCTTGGCAGGTGTCAGCCCCTGGGTGTGACAGTCGTCCAGCGCGGTGTGGTCGAAAGTGCCGACGCGACAGGCGTTGTTGTAGTCCTCGACGGTCTTGACGAATTGTTCCTGAGGCAGTTTCAGCTGGCGGGCCAGGTCCTGCAGGGTATTGGCCGTGGTTCCGGGGAAGACGGGCGGCATGAAGCGCCCGATGGCCTGCTGATCGATGATGGAGTACGCCTGCTGACCCGGTTGTCCGGCGACCAGGCGCCCCCAGATCGCATAGCGCTTGGGCCAGAAATCCTCGCCCTCGTCATAGAAGCGTTCGCCCTCGCGATTGACCACCACCCCCAGCGAAACGCAGTCGATGCGTGTGCAGATGCCGCCGTCATACAGGGGCGCGCGGGCATCAATTGCCACCATGTGGGCCTGGGTCGGATCACCGATGACATCGGCGCCGAGATCAAGCATGCGCCGCAGCACAATGCCGGTATTGAATCGGGTCCCGCGGATCAGGAAGTTATCGGACGGCCATTCACCGCGTTCGTTCTGCCCCCACGCTTCGCGGAGCCACTCACGGTTGGACTCAAAACCGCCGCTGGCCAACACGCAGGCCCGGGCTTCAATACGTTCAGCCGCTACAGGCTGGCCATCCACTTCGTGCTCGCCAATGTGGGCGGCGACGAATTTATCGTCGTCCAGCTCAATGTCGGTGACTTGGGCGTTGTAGCGGATTTTTACACCGAGGCGTTCGGCGCTGCGGTAATACGCATTGATCAATGCTTTGCCGCCACCCATGAAAAAAGCATTGGTCCGCGCCACGTGCAGTGCGCCGGACAGGGGGGGCTGAAAATGCACGCCGTGGGAGCGCATCCAGTCGCGGCAGGTGGATGATGCACGGATAGCGATGCGCGCGAGTTTCTCATCCGTAATGCCGCCGGTGACCTTCAACAGATCTTGCCAGTACTCTTCTTCCGGATAGGCATCGATCAGCACGTCCTGAGGCTCGTCGTGCATGCAGCGCAGGTTGCGGGTGTGTTGGGAGTTGCCCCCGCGCCAGATTTTCGCCGAGGCTTCCAGCAGCATCACGCTGGCGCCAGCTTCTCGCGCCATCAGAGCGGCGCACAAGGCTGCGTTACCACCCCCCACGATTAATACATCAATCATTATCGCTCCTCGATTTGCAAGGAAGCGGGAACGAGGTGCTCCTTGCGAGTTGAGGGCACGATAGAGGCGAGGGTGGAGGGCCGAAAGGCTGCTTTTGGCGCGGGGTGTTCAGTTTTTCTAAAGGCTTACCGGTACACGATGCCGCTCAGCTCGAGGTTGAACGGGGAATCAAGGGTCCTGTTCCTCAATCCACGTTGCGCCTGGCCACTGTTTGTCGACCACCAGTTGTCGCGCCACGTCGACGATGACCAACCGGGTTGCCAGCGCGGCTGGGGACAATTCGTCTTCAGCCAGTGTGGCCAGAAGGTTGCGTCGCCCCACATGGGGATCGGAAATTCTGACCAGTGAGAGTCCAGACTCGTCTTTCAATGCGGCGGCGGCGCCCGGTTGTATGGTCGCAGCATGACCGGCCCGGACGGCGTTCATCAGAACGGCAAGACCGTCCACTTCCATGATGACATTGGGTGTTAGCCCGAGCCGCTCGAACGCGTTCACCAAGCCTGAACGCAAGCCGTGCTGTGCACTGGGCATTACCAGCGGCAAGCCACCGAGGTCTGCCAACTGCACGCTGTCACCACACGGAGCCTGGGGCAGAGTGGGGGAGGCAATGACGAACAGCTTTTCGTCCAGAAGGGGTGTCACACTCCAGCGTTTCCCGCCTTCGAGCTGGAACAGAATGGCCAGGTCGATTTGTCTGGCGTTGAGCTGTGCAGCCAGGTGCCCGGATAGCATTTCTACCAGATGCAGCTGTATGTCCGGATACCGGGCACGCATTGCGTTGATCAACGGCAAGGCAAGAACGGTTGCGGTGGTGGGCGGCAGGCCCACGCTCACGTAGCCACTCATTCGCCCGCGATGGGCGGCCATGATGGCGTTTTGCGCTTGGCGCAGTGTCAGTTGGGCGTGGTGTAAAAACCCGAGGCCGGCGCTTGTCGGCGTCACGCCAGTGGTGGTGCGATTCAGAAGGCGGGTGCACAGCTCGCTTTCCAGCTTGGAGATCTGCTGGCTGAGGGCTGACACCCCAACGTCCAGTTCCAGTGCCGCCCGCCCGAGGCTGCCATGCTCGATGATTTTGACGAAATAGCGCAGCTGTCTTAATTCCAATGTCAGAGTCCCGCGAAACAGTTATTTGAATCCTGATCGTTTGCTGGCGCACAGGTCAGATCGAGTCTGGAATCGTGAGCAGCTTTTCGAAATAGACGCGCTTGAATCCGTCTTCAGTGCGTTGCCCAACGTTTACATACCCGAGCTTGGGGTAGATCAGGAGATTGTCGGCCATCATCACATTGGTATAAAGCTGCACGGCCTGCATGCCGCGCTCGCGGCCGGCGCTTTCACAAAAGGCAATGAGCGATTTGCCCACGCCGCGTCCGGTTGCGCTGGGCAGGACGGCCACATTCTCCAGAAGGATATGCTCCTCCCTGGCATGAAACACAACGAACCCTTGAAAGGTGCAGTGCTCATCCGTCGCGACGTAGACAGCGCCAGCTGCAATCTGCGCGGCAAAATCAGCAACCATGGGCGCAGGTTTGCGCCCAATAGCTGGTACATAGCGCGCGTAAGCCTGTTCGGCGCAGTCCCGGATGTTGGGTTCATCGTGTGCTTCAGCTAGCCGGATCATGGCGGTCTCTCTGGTTGCCGGAATCTGATACTTCCCGACGGGCATCTGTGTCGCAACACGTTAGCCTACTTCCAGGGTCGTTATCCTGCCCCATGGCCACCCGCTGGCGGCCATGGAGGTTTTTCGCGGCGTGGCCTTCTCAACCTCGCGGGTCAGAACATCTATCGTCAGACCCGCGATGAGCACTTTCGCCAGGCTGGGAGCGACTGGCGCAGTGAAGCGGCGGGAGAATCAATGTGGCTTGAGGTCGGTCAGATAGCTGGCGATGTCTTCGCCGCGCTGCGCGAACTCTTCGACATCGTTTTCGTATGACGTGACGTCCCTCGGTCGGTACTCATGCAGGCAAAGCACAATGGCCTGCTGAAAGTCATCTGAGCTGATGTGTACGCCAAATTCATCGAATGCGCTTTTTAACGCCAGGTGAAAGCGTTGATCGTCCACTTGATCTCCGCTGTGCCATGTCTCTGCTGAGAGCCAGGGTTTCAACAACGTCTTGAGTTTTTCCGTATCCATGATGCTTTTCCTTCAATTGCCGAAATCGATGGCAAGTCTCTGCACGTTCTTGCGCTGATCACCAAGGTTCTACCGGACTCTGGCGGTTATGCAATAGCACCTGGCCATGGAAATAAAATCCGTGTGACACGTATCGCGCTGGCAAGCCAGGGGAGGGCTCAGCGCCAACCCTGTTTAACCGCTCAAACCTGCGTCGAAGCGAGCAGCCTGTCTGGTGAGGTTTCAGTGTCATTCGATATAGCTCGAAGCGAGGTTTTTATTCCATAAAACAAGTACAAATGAGATTTATAGTACGTTTTAATCTATTCAAATGACTTTGAAATGATTGGAGTATTGGTCTTTGAAAACAACGGCGCTCTTACCTTTCGGCCTCGCTCTGCTCGCGACCTGTGCAACGGCTTTTGCGGGCCCCACCCTGGATCGCGTAACCCAAAAAGGGGAGATGACGGGCGTGCTGATGGAGAGCTATCCGCCATTCTCCTTTCTCAACGATCAGAACCAGCTGGACGGCTTTGACGTTGACGTCGCCAAGGCCGTGGCGCAGCGCCTGGGGGTCAAGCTCAAGCTGGAAACACCGTCCTGGGATGTCATCGCCGCAGGCCGCTGGAGCGGGCGTTACGATATCTGCGTGTGCTCGATGACCCCGAGTAAGGCCCGGGCTGAAGTGTTCGACTTTCCGGTCGAGTATTACCAGTCGCCGGCAGTGATCGTGGTGAACGCTAAGGATAACCACATCGTTGAAGGCAAGGATTTGTCCGGGAAAAAAGTGGGCGTGATCAGCGCGTCCACCTATGAAGCCTATCTGAACAAGGACCTGGTGATTGAAGGCGCCGAAGACAAGCCGTTGAGCTACCCGTTCGAGAATGTCCAGATTGCCCCGTACGACAATGAAACCGTGGCGTTCCAGGACCTGGCCTTGGGCAGCGGGGTGCGTCTGGATGCGATGGTCACCAATCTGATCACGGCCCGTGAGCGGATTGCCCAGGATCCGCGCTTCAAGATCGCTGGCCCCGCGCTGTACGCAGAACCCAACGTGGTGGCGATTGAAAAGGGCGATCCGCAGTGGAGTGCCAAGGTGACTGAAGCCATTGCCGGGCTGAAGGCCGACGGAACCCTGAGCAAGATTTCACAGAAGTGGATCGGTTCCGATATCAGCCAATGACAGCCCACAATCCACACCCCGCCAAGACACATTCACTCGCCAAGACCGAACCCCGTCGCTTGAGCCAGCTGTTTGGCTTTCGCACCCGGCTCTATCTGACGTGGGCGGTGCTGTTCGCTTTGTGCGTCATGTTCTTCATGAGCTTCGACCTGAAGCTGTCGATCATCCTGGATAAGTTGCCGAACCTGATGGGCCTGCACCTGGGCCCCAACGGCTTTCTGCAAGGCGCGGCGCTGACGTTGTTCCTGTGCTTTTGTTCGATCTGGTTGTCCTTGCTGCTCGGTTTTGTGACGGCGCTTGCGCGCCTTTCACGCAGCGCCGTGGCCTTTGGGATCGCGAGCTTCTACGCGTCATTTTTTCGCGGGACGCCGCTGCTGATCCAGATCCTGCTGATCTACCTGGGCCTGCCCCAGATCGGCATTGTTCCGGGGGCAATCAGCGCGGGCATCATTGCGTTGTCGCTCAATTACGGTGCCTACCTCAGCGAGATTTTTCGCGCCGGGATCATGGCCGTGGCCCCCGGGCAACGCCAGGCAGCGATGGCGCTGGGGCTGTCGCCGACGGCGACATTCCTGCACATCATCCTGCCGCAAGCCATGCGCACGATTTTGCCGCCGACCACCAGCCAGTTCATTTCAATGCTCAAGGACTCCTCGCTGATTTCGGTGATGGGCGTGTGGGAAGTGATGTTCCTGGCGCAGTCCTACGGGCGTTCGTCGTATCGCTACATCGAAATGCTCACCACCGCCGCCGTTATCTATTGGTTGATGTCGATCGGGCTCGAACTGGTGCAGAACCGCCTCGAGCGCCACTACGGCAAAGGGTTCATAAGTCAGCGGTAACGCCATCCTCTTAATTATTCTTCTCAGGTATCAAGATGTCCGATCCAAAACCTCTGTTGTTTGCGCTCTACGAGCAAGCGAGTGTTGGCTGTGGTGGCGCGCCAAGCCTGTGGACGCACCCGGCTGACGAGCGATTGAGCATCAATTCGCTCGGCTATTGGTCAAATCTGGCGCGTATTGCCGATCAGGCGCACATGGATATGCTGTTTTTCGGAGATGTTCTGGGCTTCTACGATGTATTTGGCGGCAATGCCGAGGCGGCCATGAAATGGGCCGTGGAAGCGCCGGCAAATGACCCGCTGATGATCATCCCGGCACTGGCTGCGGTAACTGAAAACCTGGCCTTTGGCGTCACGGTGACCACCAGCTACGAGCATCCCTTTACCCATGCCCGGCGCTTCAGCACATTGGACCATCTGACGGATGGCCGGATAGGGTGGAACATCGTCACTTCATACCTGTCCAGTGCTGCCCGAAACTTCGGGCTGGAGCAGATGATCAAGCACGATGATCGCTATGAGCGTGCCGAGGAATTTCTCGATGTGGCCTATAAGCTTTGGGAGGGCAGTTGGGCCGATGATGCCGTGGTTGCCGACAAGACGCGCCAGCTGTATGCCCGTGGTGATCGGGTTCGGCCGATCAACCATGCAGGCGAGCATTATCGGGTGGCGGGTCCGCATTTGACGTCCCCGTCGCCGCAGCGAACGCCTCTGCTGATCCAGGCTGGCTGGTCAGGCCGTGGCCGGGCATTTGCAGCCAAGCACGCCGAGTTGATCTTTGTTGCCAAGTCCGACCCCCATGAGATTCGTCAGGGGCTGGAGGAAATCTGGGCCCAGGCCCAGGCGCTCGGTCGCCCGGCCGAAGATGTGAAGTCGCTGACAGTGCTGCGTATTGTGACCGCCAAAACGGAAATCGATGCTCAGCGCAAATATGACGAGCTGCAAAGCAATTATCACTTGCAGGCGCAACTGGTCAGTTATGCGGGTGATACCGGAATCGACATTAGCCGTTACGCCGACAGTGATGCTCTGTCTACTCACACCGAAGGCATGACGTCCTATGTGATGCGTGCAGATGGGAGTGGCAAGCCCCTGACGGCCGGTGACGTCAAACAGCGCTTTGCCAACGTCACACGTGGCAGTGACCTGATTCTGGTAGGCACCCCGCAACAGGTGGCAGACCGGATCGAAGAACACGCTCGCATCAGCGGTACCAGCGGCTACATGCTCAATCCGCTGATCAGCCCTGGCAGCCTTGAAGACTTTGTGGAGCTGATTATTCCCGAGTTGCAGAAACGTGGCTTGTATCGCACCGAACCTCAGCGCGGTACGTTCCGTTCACGGCTGCGGGCCGACGGCGCCAGTCATTTACCGGCGTCAGCGTATGGAGCTTCGTTCCGTTTTGATCAAGGGCGTTAGGTCAGCCGTTGTTGATTTGCGCGAGCGAAGTCCCTGTGGGAGCGGGCTTGCTCGCGATGCCGACGGTATGGTTTTTCAGGTACGTCGAAGTGATGCCAGCGCATTCAAGCCAGTTCCCTCAGGTTTTGTGAAGCTCACAAAACCTGAGGATCACTTTTTCAGGTGTTCGACACTTCCCCGGCCGGCAGCTGTTCCTTGCTGCGCCAGTGCGGCAGCGAGTTCCAGTAGCGCTCGCCCTTGGCGTCGTCGTACATGCCTTCCCAACGGGAAATTACCAGTACCGCCAGGGCGTTACCGATCACGTTCAGGGCCGTACGGGCCATGTCCATCACACGGTCAACACCGGCGATAAAGGCCAGACCTTCCAGCGGGATACCCACGCTGCCCAGCGTGGCCAGCAGCACCACGAAGGACACGCCCGGCACACCGGCGATGCCTTTGGAGGTGACCATCAGGGTCAATACCAGCAGCAGTTGCTGGCTGAGCGACAGGTCGATGCCATACAGCTGAGCGATAAAGATTGCCGCGATGCTCTGATACAGGGTCGAACCGTCAAGGTTGAACGAGTAGCCGGTCGGTACCACAAAGCTGCAAATCGCTTTCGGTGCGCCGTAGGCTTCCATCTTCTCGATCACGCGCGGCAGCACGGTTTCGGAGCTGGCGGTGGAGTAAGCCAGTACCAGTTCGTCCTTGAAGATGCGCATCAGCTTGATCACGGAGAAGCCGAACAGCTTGGCGATCAGGCCCAGTACCGCAAAGGCGAAGAACAGGATGGCCGCGTAAACCAGCACCACCAGCTTGGCCAGTGGCACCAGGGAGGCGAAGCCGAAGTTGGCGACGGTCACGGCGATCAGGGCAAACACACCGATTGGCGCGTAGTTCATGATCATGTGAGTGACTTTGAACATCGACTCGGACACGCCCTGGAAGGTTTTCACCAGCGGGTCGCGCAGTTCGGCGTTCAGGCTCGACAAACCGAGACCGAAGAGCACCGAGAAGAAGATGATCGGCAGCATCTCACCGCGAGCCATGGCCGCGAAGATGTTGGATGGGATCAGGTTGAGGATGGTCTCGATGAACGCATGTTCATGGGTGACCTCAGCCGCCGTGGCCGCATACTTCGAGATATCGACTGTGCCCAGGGTGCTCATGTCGATCCCGGCACCTGGCTGGAACACGTTGGCCAGCACCAGGCCGACCAAAATCGCGATGGTGGTGACCACCTCGAAGTAAATGATGGTTTTAAAACCGATACGACCGAGCTTCTTCGCATCTCCCACGCCTGCAATCCCGACAACCAGTGAAGAAATCACGATTGGGATTACGATCATCTTGATCAGACGGATAAAGATATCGCCGGCAGGTTGCAGAACGTTACTGATCCACCAGGCCTTTTCAGCACTGAAATGGTTGAGCAGCGCGCCGATTGCAATCCCGAGGACCAGACCAATCAGGATCTGCCAGGCGAGGCTAAGTTTTGCCTTCTTCATATTATTTTTTTTCTACCTTTACTTCAGTTTGATGTAGGTAATTGCCTGAACAGGAACGTTCATTTACCGAAAAATCTGTGTAAATAGCCGGGATAGATCGCTTGGAAGTGGTGCTTGTCGCTCACTGGCAGACCGCTCAGGCGGCGCGACTATTCCAATGCCGGAGGGCGCCGTCTAATGCTGTAAATGCCTACCCTATGCTCAATGTGCATGGCATTAATCAAAAAAACGCATGGTTTAAAGCTGTTCGAATACGCCATTTCGGGAGGCATAAGTGCCGTGCACCGGCCCTTGCAGAAGACGTGACGCGTTTTTTGGCAGGAGAAATGAAGGGCTGGATCCAGGGGGTGTTTGAGCAAGCAACCTCGGTAAAAAGGCGCAATTTATTCTGGTCGGATTTCGACGGGCTGGCGTGCATTCGCCACCTGAAGCCATCAAGGAGAGGGTTTTGCTATCTGGAGGTGCATGAGGAATGGGTGAAGCATCAGGAGCACTTTGAAAAAGCCTGACACTGAGTTGCAAAGTTGTGACTTAAGCGATTCCTGACTTTGTGGGAGCGAGCAAGGTCGCTCCCACACTTGAACAGCATTGCGACATTGAGCCTGGTTTATCGGCGGTGCTTGTTCTTCTTGTTTTTGTTTTTCTTGTGATGCTTGCCACCGGAGTTGTGCTTGCTGCCATCGTCGGCAAGATTGTTGCCTATCGCCCCGCCAGCGGCACCGCCAAGACCCGCGCCGATGGTGGAGCCAGTAGAGCCTCCCAGTCTGTTGCCGATGACCGATCCGCCGGCCGATCCGAGACCGCCACCAATGGCGGCTTCGGTTTTGCTGCCTCGTGGCGCGCCGATAGCACTCCCTGCAGCGCCACCGACCCCGGCACCAACGGCGGCCCCCGTGGACCCCCCCAGCTGTTGGCCCACGATATTACCCAACGCGCCGCCAACACCGCCTCCGACAGCGGCGGTTCCGTCACCGGCAGCCATTGCTCCTTGTGCAAACAAAAGGCCCAGAACTAGCGCAGGTAGTGTCATTCGCATCTTATATACCTCAATGGGCAGTAATCAGTGCACCCGCTACATTAGGGATGCCTGAGAATATAGACGGGGCGATAACCCCCAAGTTCTATGTTGGCAACCACTGTGGCTGATAAAGCTGTAACAAGCTATTGCGGCGACAGGTTCCAGTCTTTGTGGCAGCGTTGCTCTTGAGTGAACAGCAATAGCGCAAGGTGAGGGATTTATGTCAGCCGTATGAAAGCCTCCCTTCACTTGACCTCAAGTGCGGCCTGAATCTGATCAGCATACTTGCTCAGCCGATTGAGCTCTGATTGAAGCTGCCCGGCACTGCTTGAATTTAGAACCTTGGCCTGGATCAAGGTTAAAGCCGCGGCAACAGCCAGTTCTCGTTGGCTCTGCGGGCTTGCGGCGCCAAAGGGGGTATCTCCCCTCAGGCCTTTGAAGTGCTCAGACATACTGTTCTCCTTATTTCTGATCCGCATTTCACTTTTTCCGACAACTTTATCCAGTGTAGAAGGATCGGTGCCCGCGTGAAGTGCTCAGAACCCGGATCCCGGTCCATCCGTCTGCCTGCACCAGGCCGGGGCAGTCGGGTCGGAGTATTGGTGATTTACACAGCGTCAGCAGCGCCAAATATAAATCCTGATTCGCGTCAATTAAATGGCTAATAAGTTTATTTATTACGTGTTTACCAAGATACTAATCCTATTTCGTTCAATTTATTGACGATGCCATTGTGATGGCTTATTTTGGCGCGCTGCGGCTGGTCATGGGTCGTTAACAGTCAGAAAGCAGGAAGCCTTCCTATGAGCCACAAAGACGACATATCAAATCTATTCAGTAGATTTGGCGCGACTTCAGACAGCTATCACGAGTTCGAAACCCCGTTCGACTACCCGTGCGCAGCACCGCAAAAGATGCCGCTGCCTGCCGAGCCAGCGCCTTTGCCTGAAGTTGTGGCTCAAGTAATCGAGAACATGGCGGCCGAGCCGAAAATTGAACAGGCGCCATTCCGGTCGTTACCGTTTTCGGTGGTTACGCCGGGAGCGCAACCCGTCATGCAATCTGCAATGCCAGTCGTTGAGTCATCGCGCCCCCAGCCTGAAGCACCATTGATGACCTCCGGGGACGTTGCAACCCCGTTGCGTAACCTGCTCGCCGAAGTCGCCCTTGCCCGCCAGGCCGAGATGCACGCCCAGGCACAGCTTGGGGCTCGTGTGCCGAAGTGCAAGGCACATATCGTGGCGCTGGTTTCGGCCAAGGGTGGCGTAGGCAAGTCAACTCTGGGCGCCGGGTTGGCCAGCAGCTTGTGTCTGGACGCATGCAAAACCATCGCCATCGATCTTGACCCGCAAAATGCGTTGCACTACCACCTCGGGATTGAATCCGGTGTGACGGGAATGGGCACTACGAGCGAGGATGGCACCACCTGGGCCGACAAACTTCAGCAGGGTTTCGACGGTGCTCAAGTGCTGCCGTACGGCGTATTGAGCGATGACGAACGTTGTGCCCTGGAACGGGACATGAGCCAGGATCGCCATTGGTTGGCCCGGCAGCTGGCTCGCCTGAATCTGGATGAAAACGACGTGGTGATTCTGGACACACCGACCGGCCGTTCGATGTATCTGGAGCAAGCGCTGGATGTGGCTGATCAAGTGATCGTAGTCACCACCGCCGACGCTGCCAGCTTTGTTGCCCTGGATCAGATGGATCGCCTGATGGGCTCCGTCCCCACCCGTCCTGAGTCCCCGGCCTGCAACTACGTGGTCAATCAGTTCGATGCCACCCGCGAGTTTTCGCGGGACATGCTTGAGGTCCTCAAACGTCGTTTGGGCGGGCAGATGCTCGGAGTCGTTGCACTGGATAACACCCTGGGCGAGTCGCTGGCCTATGGTCGTAACCCGCTGGCTTCACCGAACGCATCTGCAGCCTGCCAGGATATGGCATGGCTGGGTAAACAACTCAAGGCCGGGTTTGAGAACGGCTCTGTTACAGCGATGTCCGCTCTGTGATCAAGACCAGCACTGAGCCGCCCGTTGTACAAACCCGTCTGCAACGTTGGGCGCAGTCCGTGGCTGATCGTATTGAACGATGGCCCGTTGTGGCACGCCGCGCGCTGACCATTGGCACGATAGCGTTCTGCACGCTTGTGGGCTTATTGATCGTCACCGCCCCGTTTGATTTCTATGCCCAGTGCATCTTTGCACTCGGTTGCTTTGGTGCGGCGCTGATATTGCGCAGGATCCCTGGCCGGCTGACCATCCTGATCATGATCTGCCTGTCGCTGACTGCTTCGCTGCGCTACATGTACTGGCGTCTGACGGCGACCCTGGACTTCGATGAGTGGATCGACATCGCGTTCGGCTACGGCCTGGTACTGGCCGAGCTTTATGCCTTGGTGGTGCTGATCTTCGGTTACTTGCAGACGGCATGGCCGCTGCGCCGCCAACCGGTATTGCTCAAAAGCCCGCCCAGCGAGTGGCCGGTAGTTGACGTGTTCATCCCGTCCTACAACGAAGCCCTCGATATTGTGAAGTTGACTGTCTTTGCCGCCCAGGCCATGGACTGGCCGCAGGACAAGCTGCGGGTCCACGTGCTCGATGACGGGCGTCGCGAAGACTTTCGCGAGTTCTGCGAGCAGATCAATGTCAACTACATCACCCGTGACAACAACCGACATGCGAAGGCCGGGAATCTCAACGAAGCGTTGCAGATCACCAGCGGTGAGTTCGTGGCCTTTTTCGATGCCGATCACGTGCCGACCCGTTCGTTTTTGCAAGTGAGCATTGGCTGGTTTCTGAAAGACCCGAAGCTGGCGATGCTGCAAACGCCGCACTTTTTCTTTTCCCCGGACCCGTTCGAAAAGAACCTCGATACCTTCCGCTCGGTACCGAACGAAGGCGAGTTGTTCTATGGCCTGGTCCAGGACGGCAATGACCTGTGGAACGCCACATTCTTCTGTGGCTCATGTGCTGTGATCCGGCGCAAGCCGCTGATGGAAATTGGCGGGGTCGCAGTAGAAACCGTGACCGAAGATGCCCACACCGCGCTCAAACTCAATCGCGCCGGCTACAACACGGCGTATCTGGCCATTCCCCAGGCGGCGGGCCTGGCGACGGAAAGTCTGTCGAGCCACATCAGCCAGCGCATTCGCTGGGCCCGGGGCATGGCGCAGATTTTCCGCACCGACAATCCGTTGTTCGGCAAGGGTCTGAACCTGGGGCAGCGCCTGTGCTACCTCAACGCGATGCTGCACTTCTTCTATGGTTTGCCGCGCCTGGTATTTCTGACGGCGCCGCTGGCCTTCCTGTTTTTCGACGCGCAGATTTTCCACGCCGCGGGGTTGATGATCATGGCCTATGCATTGCCCCATATCTTCCATGCCAGCCTGACCAACTCCACCATTCAGGGGCGCTTCCGCCACTCGTTCTGGAACGAGGTCTACGAGACCGTACTGGCCTGGTACATCATGGGGCCGGTGCTGGTGGCGCTGGTCGATCCCAAGCATGGTGGTTTCAACGTGACCGACAAGGGCGGGATCATCGACGAGAAATTCTTCGACTGGAAACTCGCCCGCCCATACATCGTGCTGTTGACCCTCAACCTCGCGGGCATGGCCTACGGGATCGCGCGGCTGGCAATGGGGGAGGAGGGCGCCACAACCACGGTGCTGATCAACCTGATGTGGACGCTCTACAACGTCATCATCACCAGTGCTGCAGTGGCAGTGGCCAGCGAAACCCGACAGGTACGTGCTGAGCCGCGGGTAGCAGCCAAATTGCCTGTGCGCCTGACCTGTGCCGATGGCCGTGTGATAGAGGGTGTAACCCAGGACTTTTCGCAAAAAGGCATGGGTTTGATTTTGCCGGAAGGCGTCAGCTTGCCTCAGGGTGAGCAGGTACAGATTTCCCTGTTTCGCAATCAACACTCGAGTGTGTTCCCGGCAGTGGTCGTGTTCAGTCGCGGCGAGTTGGCGGGCGTGCAGTTTGATGCCCTGACCTTGCGTCAGCAGAGTGACTTGGTACGCCTTACATTCTCCCGCGCCGACACCTGGGCTTCGACCTGGGGCAGCGGGCAGGTCGATACCCCGCTTGTCGCCTTGCGTGAGGTCGGTCGTATCGGCCTGCGCGGTATCCACGAACTTTTCAAAGCCTCGGCCATGGAAGTGCGCAGCTTGCTGCGCCGTCGCCGCGTCACCCCTTCCACGCTAGACAATGTCCTGGACAAGTGATGAATTCAACGTCTTCAGCCTTCGCCGCCTTGCGCGATCTGCGCCGCGCGCTGGCCCGCCTGACGTGCGCCTTGCTGGCTTTCAGCGCTGGCGCTGCCAGTGCCCAAACCCTGTCTGCGGCCACGGCGCCCGGAGCGAAAAGCTACACCGTTACCCTCAAGCAATTGGGCCGCAATTATCCGATGAACCTGCGTGGAGTGGAGGCGACAGACAGCGTCAGCTTCGATGTGCGGGCCGACTCGATCGTCACCGGCGCCAGGCTGAACCTGCAGTACTCCTACTCCCCGGCGCTGCTGGCGGAGCTGTCGCAAATCAACGTGCTGGTCAACGATGAAGTGGCCGCAAGCCTGCCATTGCCCAAGGACAAGGCCGGGCAACTGCAGCAACAGGTTGTAGAGATCCCGGCTCATCTGATTACCGAGTTCAACCGCCTGAGCCTGCAATTTATCGGGCACTACACCATGAGCTGCGAGGACCCCCAGCACTCCAGCCTGTGGGCCAAGATCAGCAATGCTTCGGAGTTGGGCATCGACGTATCGCCGCTGGCCTTGCCTGACGACCTGTCGATTATCCCGCTGCCGTTTTTTGATCGTCGCGATGCCCGTCCCCTGGACTTGCCGTTCGTGTTCGCCGCTGCGCCCGACAATGCCACGCTGGAAGCCGCCGGAGCCCTGTCGTCGTGGTTGGGTGCCCAGGCCAGCTATCGTGGTGCGCGGTTCTCATCGGGTTACAACCGGATTCCGGCCAGCGGCAATGCCGTGGTGCTGGTCAGTGGCCCGGATGCCCTTCAGATCGACAGCCTGAGCCTGCCGCCCGCCAAGGGCCCGACCCTGACCGTAATGACCAACCCCAATGACGCCAATGGCAAGTTGCTGGTCGTCAGCGGTCGCGACGGAGCTGAGCTCAAGCGCGCTGCAACGGCGTTGGTGCTGGGCAATCAGGCCTTGTCGGGCAATAGCGTTGTCATCGACCGCCTGGATGTGGTGCAGCCACGCAAACCCTATGACGCACCGAACTGGTTGCCCAGTGATCGCCCGGTAAAACTGGGTGAGTTGTTGCCAGCCAAGGAACTGGCGGTGTCCGGCTACAACCCGGGCGACATTACCGTACCGCTCAACTTTGCCCCGGACCTGTTTACCTGGCGCGAAGGCGGTGCGCCGTTGAACCTCAAGTACCGTTACACGCCTCAAGAGAAGTCCAACAACTCATCGTTCATCATCAGTTTCAACGATGCGCTGATTCAGTCGCAGAACCTGCCGTCCCAGGACAAGCTTCCGAGCGGCGTACTCAGCGCGCTGAAGTCCGACGACAGCCTTGGCCGCGAAACCACCGTGATGCTGGCGTTGAACTCGACTGCCCTGCAGTCACGGCTGCAGCTGCGATACATGTTCGATTACATCAAGCAGGGGGAATGTAACGACATCATCATCGACAACATGCGTGGGGCCATTGACCCCGAGTCGACCATCGATGTGAGCGGCTACGACCACTTTATCGCCATGCCCAACCTTGGCGTGTTCAAGGATGCCGGATTCCCGTTCACCCGCCTGGCCGACTTGTCGCAAACAGCCGTGGTGTTGCCGGATAACGCAGGCACCGCGGACCTGGATGCCTACCTGACTGTACTTGGTCGTTTCGGCAGCTCCACGGGTTACCCGGCCACCGGCGTACAGGTGATCCAGGCCGCGCAGGTTGGGAGCGCTGCGGACAAGGACTTGCTGGTGCTGGCATCCGGTGCCAATCAGCCGTTGCTGACGCAATGGGCTGATCGTCTGCCCGCTGCCGATGGCGAAGGACTGCAGAGTTTTCATCTGTCCGACCTGCCAATGCGGGTACGTGACTGGTTCAGCCCCGACCCTGAAGCCAATCTGCGCAGAACCCGGCTGGCGATGGCATTTTCCGGTGGTGCGCGCAGTACCTACCTCACCGGATTCGAGTCACCGCTCAAAAACGGTCGCAGCGTCGTGGTGATCGCCAGTGGTCAGCCCCAGGGCCTGGCCGACGCGACCAATGCCCTGATCGGTGGTGAGGATTACACCCAGTCGATCCAGGGCAGCCTGGTGGTGGTACGCGGTAAAAATATCGAGCCACTGGTTGCGGACGAGCAGTACTACGTCGGTAGCCTGGGCCCGATCAAATACCTGCAATGGCTGATGTCGCGCCACGTGGTACTGGCGCTGATACTGACCGGCCTGGGTGTGATCCTGCTCAGCGGTCTGGCCTATCTGGCATTGCGCGCGCGTGCCAACAAGCGTCTGGGCGGCTGACAGGGCATGAGTTTCTTCGCGATCTTTCGCAATAAAACCTCAACGAGGCGCCTGCATACGGCGCTTCGTTTGCTTGCCTGTGCTTTCGTAACGTTCACGCTGACGCCTGCGGTGGCTCAAGACGAGGCGTGCAAAAATGCTCAGTGGCCGCTTTGGCAGACCTATGCCTCGCATTTTGTGCAGGCTGACGGCCGGATGCTGGAGTCCAGTGCGCAGGTCAATCAAAGCTCTTCCGAAGGTCAATCCTACGGGATGCTTTTCGCACTGATAGGCAACGATCAGGCGCGCTTTGAAAAGCTGTGGCAATGGACCTTGGCCAACATGGCAGGTGCCGATGTGAGCAAGCGCCTGCCGGGCTGGCTGTGGGGGCAGGGCAAGGACGGCACATGGCAATTGCAGGACGCGAACTCGGCGTCCGATTCGGATTTGTGGATCGCTTATTCGCTGCTGGAGGCAGCGCGTTTGTGGCAGCGGCCGGACTATCGCGAAGCTGCGTTGCAGCTGCTTGCAAACATAGAAACCCAACTGATAGTGAGCTTGCCCGGTTTGGGCAAAATGGTGTTGCCGGGGCCACAGGGTTTCGTGCAGCCCGACCACCTGTGGCGGTTGAATCCCAGCTACCTGCCATTGCCGCTGCTGCGTCGACTGGCCAAGGAGTCACCGGCCGGACCTTGGAAAGAAATAGCCGAAAACACGGTGAAAATGATCAAGGCTTCCAGCCCCAAAGGCTATGTGGCCGACTGGGTTGGTTACCGTGCCACCGGGCCGAAAGCCGGTTTGTTCGTGGTTGATCCGATCACAGGCGAGCAGGGCAGTTATGACGCGATTCGCGTGTACCTGTGGGCAGGCATGACGCCCAAGTCCGATCCACTGGCAGCCCCCTTGCTGGCGATGCTGGACGGTATGTCAAACAGTACTGCGTCCACCGGTATTCCACCGGAAAAAGTCCAGGTCATCAGCGGTGCACTCGAGGGCCAGGGGCCGTTCGGGTTCTCGGCTGCGCTGATCCCGTACTTCCAGACCAAAGGTCAGCCCTGGCTGGCACAGGCCCAGCAACGTCGAACCGTACAAGCGTTGGACAAGGCACTGGCCACTGTCGGCGGCGAGCGTACCGAACCTTTGTATTACAACCTCATGCTCAGCTTGTTCGCACTCGGCTGGGCTGAAAATCGTTTTCAGTTTCGTGATGACGGAACACTCAAATTGTCTTGGGAGACGTCATGCGTCCGCACCGCCACTCGCTAGCCATAGGTTTTTTAACCGCCATGATCAGCACTGCCGTCCACGCCGACACAAGGGACGTGCAATCGCAGTTGGTCGAGCAGGGCCAGTACTGGCAGGGCCGTGACAATTCACTACGAGCTGCTGAAGCTTGGGAAAAAGTGTTGCGTCTGGACCCCAATCAAGTCGACGCCCTTTACGGTATGGGCCTTGCCAGCATCAAGCAGAAAAAGTCTGCGCAAGCCAGGCAATACCTGGAACGCCTGCAGGCTTTGTCGCCCCGCCCTTGGTTGGCTGCGCAGCTGGAACAGGACCTGGCCCTTACCGAGCCGCAGAACATCGCGCTTCAAGCCGAGGCTCGCCGTCTGGTCGATAGCGACCAGCGTGACCAGGCGACTCAGGTGTTTCGCAAACTCTTTGCCGGGCGCACACCGTCAGGCACTTTAGGCCGAGAGTATTACAACAACCTTGCATTCAACCCTGCAGGCTGGCCGGAAGCTCGCAAAGGCATGGAGCGTTTGCTGCACGAAACGCCGAATGACTCGATTCTGGCGCTGTTTCTTGCCAAGCAATTGGTTCGTCACGAAGACACTCGTCCCGAAGGTATTCGTGCCCTGGCCAAACTGTCGACGCGGCCCGACATCGGTGGTGACGCTGACGAGAGCTGGCGTCTGGCGCTGGTGTGGTCCGGTCCTCCGAGCGCTGCCCAGGCACCTTTGTTCGAAGCTTTTTTGAAGGCTCATCCGGATGATCAGGAAATACGCGATCTACTGAACAAAGGTAAATCGAAAGCCAGCACTGCTGGCCGGGTAGCGAGCTGGCAACCAGATCCACTGGTAGAACGTGGATTGCAAGCCCTTGAAAAAGGCGATCAGGCAGGTGCCGAGCAAGCTTTCGCCGCACGCCTGAAAATCAAGGCCAATGACCCTGATGCACTGGGTGGTCTTGGTGTTGTGCGCCAACAACAGAATCGTCTGGTTGAGGCTGAACAGTTGCTCAACCGTGCCATTGGCAATGGGGGGGCGCGATGGAAGCCCGCATTGGACAACGTGCGCTACTGGGCCTTGCTGCAACAGGCGCGCAACCAGGCCAAGGCTCAACCCGACAAGGCCCGGCAGAACATTGCGCAGGCCATGCGTCTTAACCCTAAAGGCGTCGAAGCGCGCCTGGCCCTGGCAGATCTCCAGGCCCAGAACGGTCAACTGGATGAAGCCCAGGCCAGTTATCGCCAAGTATTGAGTGTGCAGCGAGATAATGCGCAGGCCGTACAAGGGCTTGTGAGTGTTCTGTCGCAATCGGGGCAGGCCGATGAGGCATTGCGCTTGCTCGATACCCTGACTGCAGCCCAGCAGGCCGAAATGGGCGGCGGTGGTCGGCTGCGTGCGCTGCGCTCCACCCAGGCGGCTGCATTGGCCGAACAGCGGGGTGATACCCGTGGTGCGCAACAGGCGTTGGTGCAAGCCGTCAAGGACGACCCGGATAACGTTTGGACCCGTTTTGACCTCTCCCGCCTTTACCTCAAGACCGGCGAGCCACAAAAAGCCCGAGACCTGATCGACAGCTACCTCAAGGCGCATCCGAACGACGTTGACGCGCTTTACACCAGCGCTTTGCTCTCGGTGGAAATGGAGCAGTGGGACGCTGCCCAGGCCGCCATCAGTCGCATTCCTGCGGGCCGCCGCACCGCCGATATGAGCGAGCTGGCCGACCAGATTACCCTGACGGTGCAAGTCAAACTCGCGGCTACCATGGCCAAGCGCGGCCAGCGTCAGGAAGCCCTGGCCCTGCTTGATCGTTTGCAACCGATGGCCAGCCGCAGCCCGGACCGGATGGCGACGCTGGCGTCGGCCTATGTTGACACCGGTGACGCCACACGTGCGTTGACCATGATGCGCGACGTCATTAGCCAGACACCGACACCGTCCGCTGACCTGATGTTGCAGTACGCCAATCTGCTGTTGAAGACGGGCAATGATGCTCAGGTCAATTCGATTCTGCGGGGCCTGCAAAATCAGCCAATGAGCCTTGCTACACGCAAGCGCTTCGATGATCTGCTTTACCAGTATCGTATTCGTCAGGCAGACCTGCTGCGTGAAGGCGGTGATCTGGCAGGCGCTTATGACACGTTGGCACCGGCGCTGGCGTCACGCCCCGGGGATGCGGGTGCGGTTTCGGCACTGGCGCGCATGTATGTCAGCAGCGGTGACAATGCCAAGGCATTCGAGCTGTACAAACCCTTGCTGCAGCGTCAGCCAAACGACCCGCAGATCTTGCTCAATGCAGCGGACGCCGCCGTTCTGGCCCGTGATAACGGCTACGCCGAACGTGCGCTGGAGCAGTTCGTGAAGCTGCAAAACTACGACCCGCAGTCCTTGACCGAAGCGGCACGGATCTACCGCAGCATGGGCAAGTCTGCTCAAGCCACCCACCTGTTGCGCAAGGCCGTAGACCTCGAGCAGACCGAGAAAAAACGCAGCCTGGCGACGCAGGCTGCCGGTACGGGCGCGGCGCCCAACCCTTTTGCAGGTTTGTCGGGGCCGGGTAATCAGGTTGGCCGCGGGGCGATCGACGGGATTCCTGCTCCGGCGCAAGCCGTGCTGGATTCGGCATCGTATAGCGCAGGCAGCAATTCGTTATTGCCCCAAGACGTCTATCCAGGTCAGCAACAAGCCCGCGTGGCAGCCGCAATCCCGAGCCGTGCGGCCGTGCCCTCCGGGCGATTTGGCAATGCCGGGGCCAATCCTTTCGCGCCGCAAGGCACGGTCAATGTAGCGGTAGATCAGGCCAGTTCTGCCCAGCGTGCACTGGACAGCATCCTTCAGGAACGCAGTGCTTACGTGACTCAGGGTGTGACCGTGCGCACCAATGACAGCGAGCCGGGCCTGGGCAAGATGACCGATATCGAGACGCCGCTGGAGATTAATTTCCCGGCAGGTGACAACCGTCTCGCTGTGCGTGTGACGCCGGTATCCCTGAACGCAGGACGGGTGGGTGTGTATGCCGCTGAACGCTTCGGCAGTGGCAACGCGTCAACCGAAGGTATTGGTGCCCAGCGTGAAAGTGGTGTGGGTGTGAGCGTTGGCTTCGCTCGTCCGGATGAAGGCATCAAGGCTGACATCGGCACTACGCCAATCGGCTTTCAATACAGCACCGTCGCCGGTGGTGTGAGTGTGGATCGCCCGCTCGCCAGCAATTCCAATGTGCGCTATGGCGTCAACGTCTCGCGCCGTCCGGTAATCGACAGCGTGACGTCGTTCGCCGGTACTACCGATGAACGTAGCGGGCAGTCGTGGGGCGGTGTGACGGCTAACGGCGGTCGTGGCCAACTGAGCTACGACGACCAGGCGATTGGCGCCTATGGCTACGGCGCGTGGCACAAGCTGTTGGGCCATAACGTAGAGTCCAACAGCCGTGCCGAACTGGGCGCCGGTGTTTACTGGTATCTGCAAAATGATGAAGACAGCAAGCTGACCCTCGGCCTGAGCGCCACTGGCATGAGCTTCGACAATAACCAGAACTTCTTTACCTACGGTCACGGCGGCTATTTCAGCCCGCAAAGCTACTTTGCCCTTGGGGTGCCGGTGGCCTGGTCGCAGCGCACCGAGCGCCTCAGCTATCAGGTCAAGGGTTCGGTGGGTGTCCAGTACTCCCATCAGGCGGGTGCGGACTACTTCCCTGGCGACAGCACGCTGCAAGCTGAAAACGACCAGCGCTACTCCAGCGAGAGCAAGGCTGGGGTTGGTTACAGTCTCTCCGCAGCCGGTGAGTACAAGTTTGGTTCAAACTTTTTTCTGGGGGCCAATCTTGGTCTGGACAATGCCCAGGACTACCAGCAAGTCACGGGTGCCATGTACTTGCGTTACATGTTTGAGGACATGAACGGCCCGATGGCGCTGCCGGTCAGCCCTTACAGTTCCCCTTATTCCAATTGATGTCCTGGAGACTTTAAATGCCTTCATCCGTTCTAGCCGGTATGACCCTTCTTGTTCTTGGGGAGAGTCACATGAGCCTGGCCAATCACCTGATGGAACCACTGCACGCCAACTTGACCCAGCAAGGCGCGAATGTGCATTCGATTGGCGCGTGCGGGGCCAGCGCTGGCGATTGGCTTATCACCAAAAAAGTCGATTGTGGGGCTGAAGAAAAAGGCAGCGGCAAGATTGTGATCAAGGGGCGTGATGCGACTACAACCCCAATCAAGGACTTGATTGCCGCCGACAAGCCGGACCTGGTGGTGCTTGTGATTGCCGACACCATGGCCTCGTACGACAAGCCGGTATTTCCCAAGGCCTGGGCGTGGCAGAACGTGTCTGCACTGGCCAAGGAAATCACCGCCAACGGTGCCAAATGCGCATGGGTAGGCCCGGCGTGGGGCAAAGAAGGCGGCATGTACAAGAAAAACGATGCGCGCACCAAACTGATATCCGCGTTTTTGGCAACCAACGTCGCGCCTTGTACCTACATCGACTCCCTGGAGTTCTCCAAGCCCGGGCAGTGGGTGACCACTGACGGCCAGCATTTTACTGTTGCGGGCTACAAGTCCTGGGCCAATGCCATCGGCAATGCGTTGGGCAAACTGCCGCCTGAAGCGGTCAGCGCCAAGGGAGAGAAGAAGTGATTCGTCCACTGACGGGTGCGATGACACTGTTATGTAGCATGTGCACCCTGGCTGCCGATTTTGCCCTGTATCCCACCGGCCCCAGCCAGGACGCAGCCTTCATCCGCTTCGTCAACGCCACCACGGCGCCCCTGGACGTCATCGGCCAGGCAGGACAGCCGCCGTTGCGCCTTGAAGTGGCGCAGCCGGCGTCGCTATTGTTCCCGGTGGACTCGACCAGTCCGGTCAAGGGTTCTCTGGTCAGTGGCGGGCAACAGCTGGCGCTGGATCTCAAGGTTGAGCCCGGGGAGTTCGCGACGATTGTTGTCGTGTCGCAGGGTGCGGGTATCGAGCAAGTCGCCGTGCGTGAGACACCTGACGATTTCAACGGCCTCAAGGCTTCGCTTGCGTTCGTTAACGTCGATAAATCCTGCAGCGATGCCAGTCTGCGTCCTGCCGGGCGCAGCGCCGATCTGTTCAAGGCGGTGCCCGTCGCCAGCCTGCAACGGCGCTCGATCAATCCGGTGAACCTTTCGGTGCAACTGGTGTGCGCCAACGCCAATGTGGGTGCTGCGCTGGATTTGGGCATGCTCAAGGCGGGGGAATGCTACAGCGTGCTGCTGGTGCCTTCTGCCAGCGGGCCACGTCTTTTGAGCGCAACGGACACTCTGTCCCACTGATCGGATTCTGCCGCTGCCATGGTCTTCGCCTCACTCGAGTTCCTGACGCTGTTTCTGCCAGCCTTCATGCTGATTTACGCCCTGGGCAAGCCCCAGTGGCGTAACGTCATTCTGTTGATCGGCAGCTGGTTGTTCTATGGCTGGCTGAACCCGATGTTCCTCGCGTTGCACGTGGCGTTGACCATCGTTGCCTGGGTCGGCGGGCTGCTGATTGATCGCTCCCGCGAAGACTCAAAGGGCAGGGTGCGGCTGTTGATTGCGCTGATCGTGTTCAACACCGCAGTGCTGTGCTGGTACAAGTACGCCAATATCCTGGCTGCAACCTGGATGGAATGGATTACCTGGCCGGGCGCGATGCCCCTGGAGTGGCAGCGTGTGGCGCTGCCGGCAGGGCTGTCGTTTATCGTGCTGCAGGCCATTTCCTATCTGGTGGATGTGCACCGCCATACGGTGCCAGTAGAGCGCAGCTTCATCAACTACGCCACCTATATTTCGATGTTCGGCCACTCCATAGCAGGTCCGATCATTCGCTATGACTGGGTGCGTCGTGAGCTGACCCGGCGCTATTTCGACTGGCAGAATTTTTCTCTGGGCGCACGCCGTTTCATGGTCGGCATGTGCATGAAAGTGCTGGTGGCAGATACTCTGTCGCCATTGGTGGATGTGGCGTTCCATCTGGATAATCCGTCCTTTGTCGACGCCTGGATCGGTTGCCTGGCCTACTCGTTGCAACTGTTTTTCGACTTCGCGGGCTACAGCGCCATGGCCATCGGCCTCGGCCTGATGCTGGGCTTTCACTTTCCGGAAAACTTCAACCAGCCTTACCTGGCCAGCAGCATTCAGGATTTCTGGCGGCGCTGGCACATGTCCTTGTCCAGCTGGTTGCGCGACTACCTGTATATCGCCCTGGGCGGTAACCGTAACGGGGCCTGGAAGACCTATCGCAATCTGTTCCTGACCATGGCCATTGCCGGGCTTTGGCATGGCGGCGATAGCTGGAATTACCTGCTGTGGGGGGCCGCTCACGGGGTGGCGCTGTGTGTGGACCGGTTGTGGTCGCGATCGAACCTGCCGAGTATTCCTCCACTGTTCTCCCATACCCTGACACTGCTGTTTGTGTTCATGGCCTGGACCCTGTTCCGTGCGCCGGATTTTGCATCGGCCCTGACTATGTATGCCGGCCAGTTCGGTTTGCACGGGTTTGCCTTGGGCGACGCGTTGGCCGTGACGCTGCGCTCGGCTCACGGCCTGGCGGCGCTGCTCGGCGTGGCATGCATTATCGCGCCGCTGTTCAAGGACCGTGTTGAGCAGCGTTTTGGTACTCAAGTGTGGTTTGTTCCTATAGCGGCCCTGTGGCCGGTGGCGGGTTTTCTGCTCTCGTTCGCGTTGATCGCGAGCCGCGAGGCGGTGCCCTTCCTCTACTTCCAGTTCTGATGGCCGCGCCCATGTCTTCTTCAACGCCCCAACCGGCTGTACCGACTGAACTCACCGCCCGTGTCAGCAGGTTGGGCGGCGTTGTGTTTGTCGTATTTCTGGCCGTCAGCTTTGCCTCGTCGATGTGGCTGTTGATCAGCGGCAAGGTCCAGATGCTGCCCCCCGACCTGACCCGCGACGCGGTGCTGCATGGCGAGGTCACCCACAAGATCGCCAAGCAGTTGTCAGAGGCTGGGGTGCCGCGAAAGGCGGCAGATCTGGAACGCGGCGCGAGCTGGCTGATGCTGCACGACACCGGCGCACGGGTCCGTCCGGGATGTGATGGCTGGTTGTTCTTGACCGATGAAATGCGCATCAACCGTCATGCTCAGGCCAATGCACAGATCAAGGCGGCGGCGGTGCGTGATATCCAGCAGCAACTGTCGTTGCGAGGCATCCGCTTGCTGGTGGCCGTGGTCCCGGACAAGAGCCGTATTGCCAGCGGGCAGCTGTGCGATTTGCGTCGGCCGGTGCAGTTGCACAATCGCGCAGTGGCCTGGGTTGAAGCGCTGAACAAGGCAGGGGTAAGTGCTTTGGATCTGGCGCCAGCCCTGCAATCACTGGGCAGCGAAGCTTACCTGCGCACTGACACCCACTGGAGTGAGGCGGGCGCCTCGGCGGCGGCCAAGGCCATCGCTGTGCGGGTACAGGCGATGGGGATCACTGCCACACCCCACAAGGATTATGAAACGGCACGGCAAGACCCGGCGCGTCGCCCGGGAGATCTGGTTCGCCTGGCCGGTCTTGAATGGTTGCCAGCAGGATTGCAACCCGCAGCCGAGTCTGTGGCGGCGAGCCGGTTCAGTGAGAAAGCCGGGGAATCGCAGGGTGATGCAGACAGTCTGGATGACCTGTTTGGCGACGATAACCTGCCGAATGTGGCACTGATTGGCACTTCGTTTTCTCGCAACTCCAATTTCGCCGGGTTTATGCAACAGGCCCTGGGTGCGCCGATTGGTGACTTTGCCAAGGATGGAGGCGAGTTTTCCGGTGGTGCCAACAACTACTTCAATAACCCGGCATTCAAACAGACGCCCCCTGCGCTTGTGATCTGGGAAATCCCCGAACGTGATTTGCAAACGCCTTACAGCGACGTGATCAGGCTGTTGTAAATCGCCGGTCTGTAGTCGCTGACGATCCGTGCGAGGCTGCGTCAGGTTTGGTGCGCCACTGAGACGCAGCAGTCGTAAAGTCAGCCTCTTCGGTTTTTCAGGCACACCGCGTGTTCCGGTTTTGCGACCGCTTCGCGATCAATCGCAGCCACGCTACGCTCCTCAGCGACTACAAGTCGCGGGGGGCCATGGGGCCGAGAATCTGCTTGCGGCAAACCTCGAGAATTTCATCTGCCAGCGCGCTGTTATCAGGGCAGGCCCGGGACAGCACGATCGCACCAATGGCATGGGCCATGGTGTCTATTATCCTGGCCCGCATGTCCTGTGGCTCAACGCCGGCGAACGTGGCACCTGAGCGCTCAACGGCGGCCAGCATGTTTTCGAGCCCTTGGGCAAAGGTTGTCTTGACCTCTTCAGGCTGTCGCGCTGCGTCCCCGCACAAGGCCGCCAAGGTGCAACCCTCTCCCGGCGCATCACGGTGCTGGCGGGAGAGGTACTGGTCAAAGAACCCGGCAATATCGTGCTCTGCGCTTTTTTCCAGCGAGCTTGCCAGTCCGCACGCGGCAGCTTCAGCCATCAGGTCAGCCTTTGAGCCAAAGTGCTTGTAGAACCCGCCATGGGTAAAGCCGGCCGCGGCCATGAGATCCGCCACCCCCACACCGTCATAGCCACGCTCGCGGAACAGCCTGGAAGCCGTCTCGACGATGTGTGCCCGGTTCGCCTGCGCCTGTGCTTTTGTGACCCTCATCGCTTTATGCCTCGTTCAAACCACTGACAATCAAGCGCCCAATATACATGGATGTCGACCATCATCAAAATAGTTGACGATTTAGATTCTGATCATCATCATAAAGCCTCTTCGATCGACAGGCCGCATCCCGCGGCTGGATTTATTCTTGAGAGAGCGCCTCCATGACTACTCATTCCTCAGTCCTTATCACGGGCGCTTCCAGCGGTATCGGGGCGACCTATGCCGAGCGCTTTGCTCGCCGTGGCCACGATCTGGTGCTGGTTGCCCGCGACAAGGCGCGACTGGAAGCCCTGGCGACACACTTGCGCCAGCAATACCGTGTTGCCGTCGATGTGTTGCAGGCAGACCTGACCCAATCCAGTGATCTGGAGGTGGTTGAAGCGCGGCTGCGTGACGACTCCAGCATAAGCATCCTGATCAACAATGCGGGCATTGCCCAGTCGGGTGGTTTTCTGGAGCAGACAGCACAGAGCCTCACGACGATTATTGCGCTCAACACTGTTGCGCTGACGCGACTGGCCAGCGCGATTGCGCCACGGCTGGTGCAGGCCGGTGAGGGGGCGATCGTCAATATAGGTTCGGTCGTAGGCCTGGCGCCTGAGTTCGGCCAGTCGGTCTACGCTGCAACCAAGGCGTTTGTGCAGTTGCTGTCACAAGGGTTGAGTCACGAGTTGTCGCCCAAGGGGGTTTATGTCCAGGCGGTTTTGCCTGCCGCAACCCGCACCGAAATCTGGGAGCGCGCAGGTATCGATATCAACGTCCTGCCTGAGGTGATGGAGGTGGGTGAGTTGGTCGATGCCGCGCTGGTCGGTTTCGACCGCCGTGAGCGAGTGACCATTCCGCCTTTGCATGACGCTGCCCGTTGGGATGCGCTGGACGGCGCCCGTCAGGCGCTGCTGGGGGATCTGCGGATGGCCCATGCTGCCGATCGCTATAAAAACTGATTGATGCGGGGTTGCCGCACCGGAGGCAGTTGCCGCTCGGTGCCTCAACCCGGAGCCGCCTGCTATGAAAGCTTTTTTTATCGTTGGATATGGCAAGGACACTGGACGGATAGGGCACTTGCCCGACCCTGACGTTGGACCCGACGAAGTACTGGTCAAGGTGCATGCCGCCAGCGTCAATCTGCTGGACTCCAAAATCCGCAAGGGCGAGTTCAAACTGATCCTGCCCTATCGGTTCCCGCTGGTTCTGGGTAACGATCTGGCGGGCGTGGTGCTGCGTGTGGGCGACAATGTGCGTCAGTTCAAGCCGGGAGACGAGGTCTATGGACGTCCCAGCGAGGACAGCATGGGGACTTTCGCTGAGCTTATTGCGGTGTCCCAGGATGCGCTTGCGCTTAAACCCGTCAACCTCGACATGGCGCAGGCAGCGTCCATCCCTTTGGTCGCGCTGACGGCCTGGCAGGTGCTGGTAGAAACCGCGCAACTGAAAAAAGGGCAGAAGGTGCTCATTCACGCAGGTTCCGGCGGGGTGGGCAGTATTGCCATTCAGTTGGCCAGGCACTTGGGCGCTTTCGTGGCCACGACCACCAGCACCCGCAACGTTGAATGGGTGAAGGCCCTCGGGGCCGATGTTGTGATCGACTACAAGCAGCAGCACTTCGACACGTTACTGCACGACTACGACGTGGTGCTGAACAGCCTTGACGCTGGCACCCTCGAAAAATCCCTCAAGGTGCTGAAACCGGGAGGCAGGCTGATTTCGATCTCCGGCCCACCTACTGCGCAGTTTGCCAAGGCTCAGGGGCTGAACTGGGGGTTGCAGCAGGTCATGGGCCTTCTGAGCTATGGCATCCGCCGCAAAGCCCGCAAGCAGGGTGTGAGTTATTCATTTGTTTTCATGCGGGCCAATGGCGAGCAGTTGCGTGAAATCAGCGCGCTGATTGAGTCTGGTGTGATCAAACCAGTGGTTGACCGGATGTTTGAGTTCAACGACACAGCGCAGGCGTTGAGTTATGTCGAGCAAGGCCGGGCCAAAGGCAAGGTTGTCATTCGTGTGACCTAGCTTCAAGTGCTAGGCTGGCAGGCAGACAAAGGCCGTGAAATCCATCGTGGCCCATGATCTTCCCGGTCCCGATACCATGCCCGCAAGCAATCAGGTCAGTACCCTTGCCGTCGATCCAGGCTGCGCAACTCCGAAATTCTGGAGGGATGCGCAGTTGCCTTTTATCGAGGCGCGCTCAATCGCCGATGGCCGCAAGGTCTGCTATGCGCGGCACTCTCACGAGATATTTTCAATCGGTGCGATCACTTCAGGTTGCTGCAATTACCTGCATGAAAAAACCTCCCACACCATCAGCGCAGGTACGGTGGTGCTGATGAATCCGGGGGATGTTCATGCCTGTAATCCGGTCGAGGATCAGCTGTGGTCATACGTGATGTTGTATGTCGATGCCCACTGGCTGGCAGGTATTCAGCACGGTTTTGAGGCGGATGCCAGCGGGGTGTTTCATCCCGTCGCGGCCACTCACACCCAATCCCCAGCATTGTTCAACGGCCTGACCGCCCTCTATGCACAACTGGTCGACCCTCGGCTAGAGGTGCTGGCCAAGCATGAGGCGGCGATCCTGTTTTTTTCGTCGATGCAGCAAGAGCTGGGCGGTTCGGTGGCGCTGCGCAAGAGCGCCAATGTGCGGGTGGAGCGGGCCGCCGACTATATTGATGCGCATTTCCTGCGCACGATTCGACTGCAGGACATCTGTGAAGCTGCCAGCCTGTCAGAGGCTTACCTGATTCGCGCATTCGAGCAGCGTTACCACATGACGCCCCACGCCTATCTGATCAACCGGCGGATTCAACATGCGCAGACGCAGTTGCGCGAAGGTGCGTTGATCGCCGATATCGCTCATCAGACCGGCTTTGCCGATCAGGCGCATTTTCAGCGGGTATTCAAAAAATATCTCGCCGCCACGCCCGGCCAGTACAAGACTTAAAACCACAGCAAAGAGACCGCACAGCCCGCCAGCATGGCCGCCATGCTGCGGTTGAACAGGCGAATGCGCCTGGCGCTGCGCAGATAACGGCTCAGGAATGCCCCGGTGCAGGCCCAGCAAGCCACGGACGCGTAGCAGACGACAAAGTAGATCAGCGCGAACGACCAGATCAGCACGGCCTCACCGCCGGCGACAAAGGCGCCCATGCCCGCAACAGCAGCCAGCCAGGCCTTGGGGTTGAGCCACTGCATGGCCGCGCCTTTTAAAAATGAGGGGTGTTGCGTGTCACCCTCGAACTCGATCCGGCCGTTATCCATCGCCAGCTTCCAGGCCAGGTAAAGCAGGAAGGCCATGCCTGCCCAGCGAATCAGGTCGGTCAGTATCGGCCACTGCTTGAGCACTTCATGCAGGCCGAAACCGGTAAACAGCAGCAGCACGACAAAACCGACCGTTGCGCCCAGCACATGGCGCAGGCTGGGGCCCAGGCCAAACTGCATGCCGGAACTCAGGGCGACGACATTGACCGGTCCGGGTGAGATGGATGCTGCCAGGGCAAACGCCGCCATCGAAATCAACACGCTCATCGTTACTGTGCTCCGTTCAGGGGTGTGCCAGAAGGTTAATGGGCGGGCACTTTGACGTATTGAACAAAACTCCCCTGTGAAGACGTTGGCGGATGCGAGCAGAGCAACTGCCTTGCACTTGTGAAATTTAACCTGTAATTTTTCATGAAATTAAATTACTAAAATTTCACGGCGGCCCGGGATGAACAAGCAAGAAGAGATGGCCGCGTTGGCGATCCTTATCCACGACCTGCGCAAACACAAGAAATACACCCTCAAGGAACTGGCGGACAAAATCGGCCGCTCGGTGGGTTTTTTGTCCCAGGTCGAACGCGGGATATCGCAGCCGACAGTGGCCGACCTGACAGCGATCAGCGAAACCCTGGGCGTGCCGACCACCTATTTCTACAGCCTGCCAAAACCCAAACAGTTGCCCTGGGTGACCCGCCCCGATGAGCGCCGCACGTTGTATCTGGGCAACGGAATTACCGACATTCTGGTCTCGCCAAAAATCCGCGCCTCGTTCTCCATGCTCGAGAGTCTGCTGGAAGCTGGCGCCAACAGCGGCGAGCGGCATATGACGGACAGCTCGGAGCAGGGCGGCTACGTGATCGAAGGTCAATTGACCCTGTGGCTGGGCGACGATGATGAGCCCGCCACCCTGTACGCCGGGGACAGTTTTCAGTTCGACAGCCACACGCGCTGTCGCTACGCCAACCTGACATCGCAGCTCACGCGAGTGCTGTGGGTCTACACCTGATAACAATAAAGGAACTCCCATGATGGATGCTGCATGCTCCGATTTGCTGGCCGAAGTGCGTGCCTTTCGCCAGCACAACCCCGAGGTGCGTTATGTCGATCTGATTTCCCTGGATATTCCCGGGCATTTCTACGGCAAGCGCTACCCCATCGACATGCTTGAAAAAGTGGCGGCGGGCAGCGTGCTCAAATTGCCGCAAAACTGCGTGTTACTGGGTGTACAGGGCGGGCTGTTCAAAATTGGCGACTACTGCTTCAACGACGGCGACCCGGATGCCGTCCGACGCCTGGTGCCAGGCACGCTCAAGCCGGTGACCTGGGAAGGCAAGCCGCTGGGCCAGATGCTGATTACCTCCGATGGCACCGAAAAACCGATTGTCTTCGAGCCCCGGGAAGTCCTCGCCCAGGTGTTGGCCCGACTGGCGCGAAAGGGCATTCACCCGGTGGTGGCGTTCGAGCTGGAGTTTTACCTGTTCGACAAGCAACTGCGTGAGGGGCTGGTGCAGTTTCCTCGTGATCCGTTGAGCGACGATGCCGATGACCAGCCCAATATGCACATCGAACGCTTGTCGCGCTTTTCTCCAGTGCTTGATGACATGGTCGATGCGGCGCAGGCCCAAGGGATCGAGGCAACCGTGATCACGGCCGAACTGGGGCCGGGGCAATTCGAAATCAATTTTGGTCATCTCGACGACGGTTTACGTGCGGCGGACTGGGCGGCCCTGTTTTGTCGCAGCACCCGGGGCGTTGCCCTCAAGCACGGCTATCGCGCCAGCTTTATGGCCAAGCCCTATCTGCAGCATCCTGGCAGCGGCATGCATGTGCATGTCAGCCTGTATGACGCTGACGGCAACAACCTGTTGGCACTCAATCAGCAGCAGCCGCTGCGGCATGCCGTTGCGGGTTGCCTGGCATTATTGCCCGCGAGCATGCCGATTTTTGCTCCCAACCAGAACGCGTTTCGCCGACTGGGCGGCACGACCAATATCGCTACCCAGGCCAGTTGGGGTTATGAAGACCGGGATGCCTGCTTGCGGATTCCGGAGTCTGATGCAAAAAACCTGCGGATCGAATATCGCCTTGCGGGCGCCGATGCCAACCCCTATCTGGTGCTGGCGGCGATTCTGGTCGGGTTGGAGCATGGGCTTGAGGCGGGTAAAGAGCCGATTTTGCCGCTTAACGAAGACCGCAACAGCGGTATCGCTTTCCCGCTTGAGATGCTTGAAGCCGTGCGGGGCATGCAGCACCAGCCTCAGTTGCGCGAAGGCTTGGGCGGCGAATTTGTCGATGTTTACTGCGAGAACAAGCGTCAGGACCATTTGGCTTTCATGCAAGAAATCAGTGCCCGGGAATATCGCTGGTTTTTGTAAATGCCTTATGGGGTAAAGACTTATTGGCGCCGGCAATGACTGCACCTGACAGCAGATTTTCAGGGGATACCTGCTATACCTACTGGTTGAATCCATGACCGGTTAATCAGGGCAATGAGAAAACAGACTGTCAGATGTGCGTCTGCGGCGTTGCCGCTGGTGTTTTTCCTGCAGATGGCGCAAGGGAGTGAGCCGCCAGCAACCACCAGTACCCGTGACTCGGAATGGTTGTTGTTGGCGAGCCCCTTTGTGTGGGCTCCGTCAATGAGCGGGCAAGCGGCGCTTGGCGGGGTCAATACAAAAGTGGATGTACCGTTCTCGGATGTGATGGAAAATTTGAGTTCGGTTTTCATGGGTAATCTGGAACTGACCAATCGCACGCTGGGGTTTTATGTCGATGGCGTCTACGCGAAAACCCACCAGTCCGAGAGGGTGTTCGGGCGCAAGGTAGGTCTGGCAATCGCCCAAAGCACCCTTGCGGTGGGTGCGTATTACCGTGTCTATGAGTATGAGTTTGGCGGCTCCACGATATTTGGCGAACCTCGCGCCTGGCGCGTTGAGCCCACGGTCGGTGTGCGCTGGACCAAGCTGTCGACAAAACTGAGCGTCGACTCTGTGGGTTTCAGCACCAAGAAAAAAACCGAGTGGACAGACCCGTTCGTGGGCTTGCGCATGCAGGCCGACCTGACGGACCGCTGGCTGCTCTCCGGCGAAGCCGACACCGGCGGGCTGGATACATCCTCCAAAAAAACCTGGAACGCCCAAGGGTATCTGGGTTACCGGATGTTCCTGGCGGATCACCCCACGATCATTCGCGTCGGTTATCGGGTGCTGGCTCAGGACTATCGAACCACCGACTTTACCGGCAACAAGTTCAAGTACGACGTGACCCAGCGCGGCCCGGTACTTGGCTTGTCCATGCGCTTCTAAACCCGTATTGAGGATTCAAGTGAATGAAGTTGCTCAAACACACCCAACATCTGACGTTGGCACTGGCAGGCTTCATGCTCGCGTTGCCGGTCGCCAATGCCTGCACCCGTCTGGTTTATCTGGGTGACAACGACACGGTGATCACGGCGCGGTCCATGGACTGGAAGACAGACGTGGCAACCAATCTGTGGATCTTCCCCCAGGGTATGCAGCGCACCGGGGAGGCAGGGCCGGGCTCGCTGAAGTGGACGTCCAGATACGGCAGTGTGATTGCCACGGGCTACGACATTTCAACCACTGACGGGGTCAACGAAGCCGGGTTGTCGGCAAACCTGCTGTGGCTGGTGGAGTCTGAATATCCGCCGGTCAATAAAGACAAACCCGGGTTGAGCATTTCTGCCTGGGCCCAGTATGTCCTGGACAACTTCAGCACCGTTGCCGAAGCGGTCGATGTACTCAAGACCGAACCCTTCACCGTTGTCACCGCCAATGTGCCGGGTGAAAGTCGTTTGGCAACGCTGCACCTCTCAATGTCCGATGCCTCGGGCGACAGCGCGATCATTGAGTTTATCGATGGCAAGCAAGTGATTCACCACGACCGCAGCTATCAGGTCATGACCAACTCCCCTGCGTTCGATGCGCAGTTGGCAATGAATGCGTATTGGCAATCCATTGGCGGGACGGTGATGCTCCCCGGCACCAATCGTTCTGCAGACCGCTTTGCCCGGGCGTCTTTTTACGTCAATGCGGTGCCAAAGAATCAGGACGCGCGCTTGTCACTGGCCAGCGTATTCAGCGTGATCCGCAACGTTTCAGTACCGTACGGCATTACCACGCCCGGCGAGCCGAACATATCCTCGACCCGCTGGCGCTCCGTGATCGATCACAAGCAGGGGTTGTACTTTTTCGAATCGGCCGTCACCCCGAACACGTTTTGGGTGGACTTGAACAAGGTCGATTTTTCAAAGGCAACGGGCACCGTCAAAAAGCTGAAACTGGGCCCGGACCAAAGCACCATTTACTCCGGGGAGGTCTCAAGCCGCTTTCAGGTCACTCCGGCGTTCAAGTTTGAGGGGGTTTAATAATGCGCGGCGGCCTGAGGGCAGAAATCACCTGGGTCCGCACTGCCTGATATCGCGGAACTACGTGTTGTAGTCGCTGACGAGGTACGAGGCTGCGATGGACCGCGAAGTGTCCCGGCTTTTGAAGGCCCTGCGGTCCTTATCGCAGCCTCGTACCTCGTCAGCGGCTACAAATTGATCTTTAGATGAAATTACATTGCCTGACGGACCTGTACGCAGGGCCCCATTACGGGGCCCGCGCAGATCAGCTGGCCAGTGCGTCGCGGCTGTGCTTGCCGTCAAGCAAGCGCTGGATACCCAGCGGGTTGGTGTTTTTAAGCGCGTCCGGCAAAAGGCTGTCCGGATAGTTCTGGTAGCACACCGGGCGCAGGAAGCGGTCGATGGCCAGCGAGCCCACCGAGGTGCCACGGGCATCGGATGTCGCCGGATAAGGCCCGCCGTGAACCATCGCATCGCACACCTCGACGCCGGTCGGGTAACCGTTGAGCAGTAACCGTCCGGCCTTGTGTTCAAGCACCGGCACGACCTCGGCGAACGCCTGCAAGTCAGCGGGCTCGGCAATCAGCGTGGCGGTCAGTTGGCCATGCAAGCTATGCAATGCCTGCATCAACTGCGCCTTGTCCGCGACTTCGACCACCAGGGTGGTCGGTCCGAAGACCTCTTCCTGCAACACCTCGGCGCCATCGATCAGCAGGCTGGCATTGGCCTGGAACAACTGCGGGCTGGCCTGATTGCCTTGTTGCGGCGCGCCTGCAAGGTGGCGGATACCATCGACCCCTGCCAGGCGCTGGATACCTTTGCTGTAACTGACCAGGCCCCCGGCATTGAGCAGTGTCTGTGGGGCCTGAGCGTTGAAGAACTGGCTGAGTGCCTGGACAAAGGCACTGAACCCGGGTGAGCGGATACCCAGCACCAGGCCCGGGCTGGTGCAGAACTGGCCTGCGCCCAGCATCACCGAACCGCCCAGCTCCCGTGCAATCTGCTCGCCGCGGGCAAGCAGCGCCTGAGGCAAGACCAGCACCGGGTTGATGCTCGACATCTCGGCAAAAACCGGGATCGGCTGGGGTCTTGCTGCGGCCATGTCGCACAGGGCACGGCCTCCGGACAGGGAACCGGTAAAGCCGACAGCGTGAATCGCGGGATGCTTGACCAGCACAGCGCCCACCCCCGCACCGTAGATCATGTTGAACACACCGCCAGGCATGCCGGTGCGCTCGGCGGCGCGCACAATGGCAAGCGCCACCCATTCAGCGGTTGCCATGTGCCCGCTGTGAGCCTTGAACACCACCGGGCAACCGGCCGCGAGTGCCGAAGCGGTATCACCGCCAGCCGTGGAGAAGGCCAGCGGGAAGTTACTGGCCCCGAACACGGCCACCGGCCCTACGCCCATTCGGCACTGACGCAGATCTGCACGGGGCAAAGGCTGGCGGTCAGGCAGCGCCTGATCGATGCGCGCGCCGTAAAAATCACCACGGCGCAGCACGTTGGCAAACAGGCGCATTTGCCCGCTGGTGCGCCCGCGTTCGCCCTGGATGCGCGCAGCTGGCAAGGCAGTCTCGCGGCAGACAATGGCGATGAAATCGTCGCCCAGCCCGTCAATTTCTTCGGCAATGGCCTCCAGGAACTCGGCCCTTCGGGTGGCGGGCAAGCTGCGAAAAGCTGGAAACGCGGCGCTGGCCGCACTGACAGCGGCATCCACTTCGGGTTCGGTGGCCTGGATAAAGTGGTAGGGCAGCGCTTCGCCGGTGCTGGCATCCACGCTTTGCAGGTGCACGGTGCCAGCACCGCTGCGGTGTCCGCCAATAAAGTTCTGTCCGGTGATGCGTGTCATATCAATGTCCCTTCAGGCCAGTGCTACAAGATTTTTGTGCCAGCTGCGAATCAGGTAATCGCGCCGCAGCTCTCTCAAAAGGGAACCCTCAAGGCTCCTTCAGGCGGCCACTGTAGTTTTTGTCGAAGAGGCTGCCCAATGACGAATGTGGATTGGGCGATAACCATTGGTCATACCTTGACCCCGCCAAGGGTGTTGGCCAGGCAACAGTTGCAACACAGACTGTTGCCCTGGCAACTCCGGATGTTTCTTGTTTTTCGTAAGTAATTGATTTTTATATATAAAATAGATGGCATGGTTTCTGCTCTCACCCATTTAACGGTCGCTCCTGCTGGCGACCCATTATGAGTAACGAGTGAGAAGTCCATGTCGTACGCCCCTGCCGATGCCCCGTACCCCCTTTCTGTTGCCAATGCCCATGTCATCCGCACGGATGCTGAAGCCATCGACGTCGCCCATAAAGTCGCGGCGTTTCTGCTGGAGGGTGATGCTGAACGTGATCGGCTGCGCCAGGTGCCTGCCGAGGTGGTGGATGTGTTCTCCAACAGTGGCTTGTGGGGCATCACCGTGCCCGGGGAGTACGGCGGCGCGCAGGTGTCATACGCCACGCTGGCCGAAGTGATCACCATTATTTCCGCTGCGGATGCTTCCCTCGGGCAGATCCCGCAGAACCATTACTGCCTGCTTGAAGATATCCGCCTGCAAGGGACGCCAGAACAAAAGGCTTTCTTTTTTGACCTGGCGCTCAAGGGCAATCGTTTTGCCAATGCCATCTCGGAGACCGGCGGCAAGACGGTGCAGGACATCCAGACGCGCTTTGTCCGTGACGGCGATGAGGTGCTTGTCAACGGTCGCAAGGGTTACTGCACCGGCTCTTTGTATGCTCACTGGCTGGGTGTGCTGGCGCTGGATGACGAAGACAGGGCGCATCTGGCCTTTGTGCCGCGCAACAGCCCGGGACTCACTGTGGTGGATGACTGGTCGAGCATCGGCCAGCGCAACACCGCCAGTGGCACGGTGCTGGTGCAGGATCTGCGGGTGCCCGGGTTCAATGTCTTCAAAACCTACCGCTCCTATGAAAACCCGACCCTGGCCGGTCCTTTTGCCCAGATCACCACGGCCGCCATTGACGCCGGGATTGCCCGTGCGGCGTTGCGCGATACTCTGGTTTTTGTCCGCGAACACGCCAGGCCCTGGATCGACTCGGGGCTGGAAAAGGCCAGTGATGATCCACTGACCATCATCCAGATCGGCCGGCTGAGCATCCAGCTGGATGCCTCTGAAGCCTTGCTCGAACGCGCAGGCAAAGTGATGGACAGCGTACGGGCGGCGCCCGATGAAGACGGTGTGGCGCGTGCCTCGGTGGCGGTGGCCAAGGCCAAGGTACTGACCACCGAAATTGCCCTGGAAGCCAGTACCCGCCTGTTTGAACTGGGCGGTACGCGCTCTTCGCTGGCCCGCCATAACCACGACCGTCACTGGCGCAATGCTCGCGTACATACCCTGCATGACCCGGTGCGCTGGAAGTACCACGTGGTGGGTAACTGGCTGCTGAACGGGATCAACCCTCCACGTCACGACTGGTCATGAGCATGGTCGAGCTGCTGGTCAGCCTCAACTGGCCGGAAATCGGCCAGGCCTGCATTGCCACGCTGAGCATGCTTGGCGTGGCGCTGGTTTTTACCGCTCTGCTGGGCCTGCCCCTGGGGGTCTTGATGTTCCTGACCGGCAAACAGCAACTTCACGCCAAACCCGGTGTGTACCGGGTGCTGTCGATGCTGGTGAACATGTTCCGCTCCCTGCCGTTCATTATTTTGCTGATTGCGCTGATCCCCCTGACCGCTTTTCTCATGGGCACCTCTTTGGGGGTGAAGGGGGCCATTCCACCGTTGGTGGTGGGTTGCACGCCGTTCTTTGCACGGCTGGTTGAAAGCGCCCTGCGTGAGGTCGACCACGGGGTGGTGGAGGCCACCCAGGCAATGGGCGCCAGTACCTGGCAAGTGGTGCGGCACACCTTGTTGCCCGAAGCGCGCGGCGGGCTGATTGCAGCTATCACCGTTACCGCCATTGTTCTGGTCGACTGCACCGCGATGGCGGGGGTGATCGGTGGTGGCGGGCTGGGGGATCTGGCGATTCGTTTCGGCTATCAGCGTTTTCAGACTGACGTGATGGTGATCACTGTGGCGCTGCTGGTCCTGCTGGTTCAGGGCCTGCAAGTCAGCGGTGACCGTCTGGTTCTGCACTACAGCCGTCGCTGAGACGGCCCATTTATATTGTTCGGAGTTCTGCCATGAAAAAGCTTGTTGCCCTTGCGGCTGTTTTTGCTGCCCTCACGGCTCACGCCGGTGAAAAGCTGGTGGTGGGCGCCAGTCCGGTGCCCCACGCCGAGATTCTTGAGTTCGTTAAGCCCGAGCTGGCCAAGCAAGGCGTTGATCTGGATATCAAGGTATTCAGCGACTTTATCCAGCCAAACGTGCAACTGGCCGAGAAAAATATCGACGCCAACTACTACCAGTATCGACCGTTCCTGGATGAGTTCAACAAGACCCGTCACACCGATCTGGTACCAGTGATTGGTGTGCACATCGAGCCTTTCGGCGCTTACTCGACGAAGATCAAACAGATCTCCGAGTTGAAGGACGGTGCGTCGGTGGCCATCCCCAATGACCCGGTCAATGCGGGCCGTGCCCTGGTGCTGCTGGATGAGGCGGGGCTGATCAAACTCAAGGATCCGGGCAACTCTCTGTCGACGACCCGGGATATTGCCGAGAATCCCAAGCACCTGAAAATCCGCGAACTGGAAGGCGCGTTGCTGGCGAGGTCGGTGAATCAGGTTGATCTGGCGTTTGTGTTTGCCAACTACGCCCTGGAAGCGGGCATCGATACCAACAGTGCGTTGATTGTGGAGAAGGGCAAGGATCTGTACGTCGAGTATCTGGTCGCACGCCCGGACAACATTCAAAGCCCGGCCATCCAGAAACTGGCCCGGGTACTGAACTCGCCGCAAGTGCGCGAGTTCATCCTGACCCGTTACAAAGGCCAGATCGTGCCGGGGTTTTGAGGGTTGTCAGCTGATCTGACCGCCGCTTTCCCGTACATCGTGGAAGGTGTCCAGCGCCGTGATCACCGCGATGCGCAGCCCCTCGGTCTGGATTGAGAGTGCCATGGATGGTCCGCCGCATTGCTCCGCCTGTTCCGGCAGTGCAGGCACATGGATAAACCCTGCGCGCACCGCAGACCCGGCCAGTGCATGTTGCAGGCAATAGAACACCTGATTGCAGACAAAGGTGCCCGCCGTGTGCGACACCGAAGACGCAATGCCAGCCTCCTTTAACGCCCGAACCATTGCCTTGATGGGCAGGGTGCTGAAGTAGGCGGCCGGGCCGTCCGGTACCACGGGTGTGTCGATTGGCTGCGCGCCCAGGTTATCGGGAATGCGGGCGTCGTTGATGTTGATTGCCACCCGCTCGATGCAGATGTCAGCGCGGCCGGGCCCCAGCCCGACGGCGATCACCAGCTCTGGCTCAAACTCTTCCAGTAACTGGTGAAGTCGTGCGGGTGCCAGGGCAAACGCGCAGGGCAACTGGCGGCCGACGATGCGCACATCGCCATGGGAGGTGCCGTCCAGAAGGCGCACGGCCTCCCAGGACGGGTTTACGGTGTCTTGGTCGAACGGTTCGAAGCCGGTCAGCAGTACAGTGCGCATACAGTCCTCACATCAGCACGTAAAGAAGCACGATATTGACCACCAGCATCATCAGCGCGGTGGGCATTTGCGCCTTGATCACGGCGTATTTGTCCGGCAGTTCCAGCAGGGCAACGGGCACGATATTGAAGTTGGCCGCCATCGGCGTCATCAGGGTGCCGCAGTAGCCGGAAAACATGCCGATTGCAGCCATGACCGCCGGGTTTGCATCGTAGATGCCCACCAGTACCGGTACGCCGACACCGCCGGTCATCACCGGGAATGCGGCAAAACCGTTGCCCATGATCACGGTAAACAGCGCCATGCCCAGGACGTAGACCATCACCGCAACCAGGCGATAATCCATGTTGATGTACGCGGTGGTGACATGGGCAACAGCGGTGCCCACACCTGCGTCGTTAAATAACAGGCCAAGCATGGCCAGCATTTGTGGCAACACCATGGTCCAGCCCAGGGCTTCGGTCAGGCGTCGTGATTCACGCAAGCCTTGCAGCGGAGTGTCGCGGGTCAGGATGCACGCCAGGACCAGTGCCACCATGCAGCCGATGCCCAGTGACACGAACGTGGTGTTTTTTGGGTCGAGCAGCGGCACGCCACCGATCTGGGTGTTTTTCAGCAGGATGGAACCAATCACCGTCACCAGCGGAATCGACAGGGCCGGAATGAACAGTTTGTGGCCCAGGCGCCCGGCACTGGCCCGCGCAGCCTTGATATGCAACTCGGCGTGAGTGCCACGGCCTACGCCACCGATGCCTGCAATGGCGGCCATGACCAGAACGCCAACGCCGACCACAAACGGTGACAGACGATCGCCAATCAGGAACACCAAGGCGAACAACGCCCAGAACAGGCCGCTGGTCCAGCGTTTCGGATGGGTACGGTCACACACGATCATGCCCGCAGTGATCATCAACAGCACACCGGCCAGCCAGTAGAAGTACTCGATAGAGATAATCATCGTGCCAGCTCCCGGGTTGCGTCAGCTTCTTCGCGGGCAACTTCGTCCATGCTGCGTGACAGCATCAGGTCGAAGCGGTACAGGCGCAGTGCGTGCACGATAAAGGCACAAATGGCGGTCGGGATGCCCCAGAACGCAATGTGCAGCGGCTCGACATCAAGCCCCGAACCCAGCAGGAAGGTGTGCATCAGTGCGATTGCACCAAAGGCGACAAACACGTCTTCGCCAAAGAACAAGCCGATGTTGTCGGTGGCCGCGCACATGGCCAGGACTTTTTGCCGTACCGGGGCAGGCAGCTTGCCGTACTTGTTTTCAGCGGCGCCCTCGGCCATCGGTGCCAGCAGCGGACGGACCATTTGCGGATGCCCGCCCAGACTGGTCAGGCCTACTGCTGCCGTGGTCTCGCGCACAAACAGATACATGATCAGCAGACGCCCGACGGTGGCACGCTTGAAGCTGGCGATCCAGTTTTGCGCATGCAGGCGCAACCCGTGGCGTTCGAGCAGGCCGATCACGGCCAGAGGCAACAGCAGAATCAATTGCAGGGCGCGGGTTTGCAGGAAGCCTTCACCCATTTCGCTGATGATTTTTTCCAGCGGGAAGTTGGCGGCAAGGCCGGTGACGATGGCTGCCGCGCTGACCACCAGCAGTGGATTGAAGCGCAGCACAAAGCCAATGATGATGACGAACACGCCAATCAAGGGCCATAGATTTACGACGGTTTGCATGAGGGGGGAATCCCTTTAGCTGATTGCCGCTGCACCAGGGCAGGCTGGTGAGAGCAAGTCGAAAGCGGTCAGGCACACTTTCGAAAAATCGGTACGCTGCCGGACTCAGCGTGTTTTTTTATTTTTGACGCCCGATGAGCGTCATTGGCCGATATGGTTGGTGGCTTTGGGTTATGCGTCCAGTCAATAAAAGTTGTCACCGCTGAACAAAAAAGTTTTACCAATCACCGACTTAAGCCGACTGGCTTGCGGCTGCGGCAAGGGTTTACAGTACGGCCCTGGTTTTGATTGGGTGAGGCGTCCTAAATGAACATGCGATTTCTTCTGACATTCGTCTGGGTGGCGCGCCTTGGCAGCTTTCGACTCACGGCCGAAAAACTCTCAAGCACTCAGGCGGCCATATCGAGTCGCATTTCAGTCCTCGAAACCGAGCTTGGCGTGCAGTTGTTTCAGCGCGATTCCCGTGGGGTCAATCTGACCCGTGAAGGCCATCAAGTGCTGGGTTATGCCGAGGAAATGCTGGCCACCCAGCAGCGCCTGTTTCAATCCCTGGGACAGGCAGACAGCTTCGCCGGGCGCTTGCGTATCGGGGTGATGGACACCGTCATCCACAGTTGGCTGGGGGATCTGATCAGCGCGCTGAGCCGCGATTACCCGCAGGTCGAGGTCGAATTGACGGCCGATACGGCGCTGAACCTGAATGAGCAACTGCTCAAGGGGCAGCTGGATCTGATCTTTCAAACAGACCTGCTGCGCGCCGATGGCGTACGCAATGTGAAGTTGGCCAGTTATCCCCTGAGCTGGATCGTTGCCAAGGATGCTGCCCTGGATCGCAATTACGAGAGCCTGGCTGATTTGTGTCAGGAGCGGCTGCTGACCTTCTCTCGCCTGTCACGGCCACATCAGGACATGCTCAATTTTTTGCATCAGCACGACATTGCGGCCCCGCGCATCAGTTGCATCAACTCGGTGGCGGCCATTATCAAACTGGTGGCCGACGGGTTCGGCATCGGTGCCTTGCCACCGGTGCTGGTCAGCCGCGAGCTGCAAAGCGGCGCGATGATCGCCCTTGGGATCGAAACTGCACCGGGCTTTGCGGTGTACGCCAGCTGGCGGGCAGGGGCGGGGCTGGAATTGAATGAAGCGGTGGTGAGCCTCAGTCAGGCTGTGGTGGCCGAGTATCAGCGCAGCGTTGTCCCTGAACACTTTGTTTTACCCGGCATCTGATCCGTATTTTTTTGCGTTATCTGCGACTGTTATGTATGCAGTTTGCGGCGCAAAATTCCCGTCAACCTTTCGAGACAGACGAGGACGTGAGTACACAGCAACACTCGCGTGTGGTCGGCTGATGTTCTGCGCCTGTTTTATTACGAACGTTTGACGGGGAATTTCATGAACAAAATGGCATGGTTTTTGGGCGGCTTTCTGGTGCTGACCATCGGTATCGGCATTTTGGCGACGATTCCGCCGGGTTAATGGGGGGCTCATCTCGAATGTACCCTGCTGGCGTCTGATTACATTGTGCGAGCTCAAGCATTGATTTTCAGCGCCTGCTCTATATCCGCCAGCAGATCGGCAACATCCTCAAGCCCCACGGCCAGTCGTACCAGCCCCTCGGAAATACCGTGTCGTGCCCGCTCTTCAAGGGTGTAAGTGGAGTGGGTCATGCTCGCAGGGTGCTGCGCCAGTGATTCGGCACCTCCCAGGCTGACTGCACGACTGAACAATTGCAGGGCATTCATGAACCGCTGACCTGCGGCCATACCGCCTTTGAGTTCAAAGGCAATCATGCCCCCCGGCAGTTTCATTTGCCGGGATGCCAGGGCGTATTGTGGGAAAGAGGGCAGGCCAGGGTAGGCAACCCATGCCACGGCGGGGTGATCCTCCAACATCTGCGCGATGATCCGGGCACTGCTGCAATGGCGCTCCATGCGCAACGCCAGGGTTTTGATGCCTCGCATCAGCAGATGCGCATCATTGGGCGACAGGACCGCGCCCGTCAGGTCCTTCAGTCCCTGCAGGCGAATCCGGTCGGCCAGGTGTTGGCGGGTGACCACCATCCCTGCAGTGATATCGCTATGCCCGCTCAGGTACTTGGTGGCCGAGTGCACCACTACGTCTGCCCCCATTTCCAGGGGGCGCTGCAAATACGGGGTACAGTAGGTGTTGTCGATCACCACGAGCAGGTCGTTGTGTGCATGGGCGATGGTTGAAACCGCAGCAATGTCCACCAGTTGCATGTTCGGGTTGGCCGGGGTTTCGAAGTAGATCATGCGCGTTGCAGGGCTGATGGCCGCTTCGAGGTCGGCCGGGTTGGACATGTCCACGTGCTTGACCACGACCCCGAACTCTCCGATGCCGTGATGCAGCAGCGCAAACGTGCAGCCATACAGCGTGCGGTTGACGATGATTTCATCGCCAGGCCTGAGCAAGGTCCAGAACGTTGCCGCAATCGCCCCCATGCCGGAGCTGAATGCCACGCCCGCTTCGCCGTTTTCCAGCGCCGCCATGCGCGACTCAAGCAGGGCCAGGGTCGGGTTGGAAATACGGGTATAGAAATGCCCGTTCTCTTCACCGGCAAAACAGGCCGCGCCGTATTCCACCGATGCAAAAGCAAAGGTCGACGTCAGGTAAACAGGGGGGATCAGTGCACCGTGGTTCTCCAGTGCGTTGTACCCGTGATGGATTGCGCGGGTAGAAAAGCCGAAGTTGTTGTTTTTATCGTTCATGCTGAACTCTCCGATATTTCCTACAATGCTATGCTTTAAATAGACGTGAAAAATTCCAAATTTACCTGCAAATACTGAATGGATTAGAACAAAACCCAGTCAAAGTTATATTTAGGGGCACAACATGCCAACAACTCTGGATCGAACGGATAAAGCCCTTCTCGCGGCACTGCAAGGTAATGCCCGACTCACCGTCGCCGAGTTGGCCGAGAGCGTTTCGCTGACGACTTCGCCCTGTTGGCGTCGGGTAAAAATACTGGAAGAAAGCGGGATTATTACGGGTTATCAGGCTGTTCTTTCGCCCAAGGAACTGGGTTACGGAGTCACGGCTTTTGTCAGCGTGATGATGGAGTCCCATTCACAAGAGGTGGCCAGGAGTTTTGAGCAACGCTTGCTGGAAATCCCCGAAATCATTGCCTGTCATAACGTTTCGGGGCGTTATGATTTTTTGTTGGAAGTTGTGGCCAAAGACCTGGAGTCCTTCGGCGAATTTGCCCGTGAGGTCCTGCAAGCCTTGCCTGCGGTCAAGGAGATTTATTCGAGCTTTTCCTATAAGTCGGTCAAGCCGCGGCGAGTGGTCCCCGTCATTGGTTGAGGACGGTTATTGAGTGTAAAACTGTGAAGTATGCGAACTTTTCATCCGCCATATTATGGAGCTGTAGATGTGTTCTGAAAAAGGTGTAGCCCTGGTCTTGTGGTAGTTATTTGGCAGGCGGTAAAAGTTTTAAATGGTTCACTTTTAATTTCATTTATTAAGAGTAAGTAGCCATGTTGACCCGTGAAATCATGTTGCAGGCTTTTCCAAAAAGCGCTGCATTTGTTGATGTGTATATGCCTTTTCTACAGGCGATGACTCGCCAGCGGCAGATCAATACTCCCAGGCGCATGGTCGCCTTTTTAGCTCAGGTCGGGCATGAAAGTGCAGGTTTCACCGTCCTTGTCGAAAACCTCAATTACAGCGCTGATGGTCTGGCCGCGACCTGGGGTTCACGTTTTGCGCAGAAAAATTCGGCTGGCCAATACCTCACCGTGATGGACGGCGGCCGTGCACGGCGGCTGCCCAATAGTGACGCGCAGAAGCTGCATCGCAGGCCAGAAGCAATCGCCAACCGGGTCTACAGTGACCGCCTGGGCAATGGCTCCGAGGCGTCGGGAGATGGCTGGCGGTATCGTGGTCGGGGGCTGATCCAGGTCACGGGCAAGAGCAACTATCAACAATGCAGCCTTGGACTGTTCGGCGATGAACGATTACTGGCCACCCCGCAACAATTGCAGGAGTGGCACTGGGCAGTTGAGTCCGCAGGCTGGTACTGGAACTCGCGCAACGTAAATGCCCTGGCGGACGGGGATGACTTCGAGCGGGTCACGAAGGCTATCAATGGCGGGCTCAATGGCCAGGTGCATCGTGTTGCGCTGTACCGCCAGGCACTGAGTTTATTGCAGACGGCCTGACCGGTTTTATTTCAGTCAGCCAGACAGCGATATCGGTCCATAATGCCCGCGCACTTTGCCCTTAGCCATGTTGGAGTCATAGATCAGTGATGTTTGAATTACAGCCGATGAACCCCGAGATTTATCGTCAGCAAACCCGGCGTAGCACCCTGTACATCGTGCTGACGTTTGTCGCGCTGTCGTTGCTGTTGTCCGGGCTGGCGGTCATGGTGCTGGGCGTTGCAGGCGGCGATAATTTTCGCTTGAACCTGGCGGGAGTCATTGTGGCCCTGATCACGACCATTGTGCTGGTGCGCTACCTCTTCTGGTCACAGCCCTGGATGCGGCCTGCCGCGTACGGCTGGCAGCTCAAGCGCAGCCTGATGAAAGTGACCAACGTCATGCATCACGTAACGGCAGGGGTGATGGCTGGGGATAGTGCGGCGATGAAGTTGCTGCGTTTTTATCATCTTGGGGTGAGCCAGATGTACCAGCTGGACGCCAACTCCAGTGCGTTGAGCCAGATGGTTCTCGAGATGGATCTGCACAAGGCGCGCCTTGAAGCGCTGGGTATCGACCCCGAGCAGACCCGGCTGGATCCTGCCTGGATTGAGGCCGTGAAAAAACATGCACCCTTGAAGTGATTCCTCTGCGGGCATGCCAGGCGATGTGCGTGATGACGCTACGCGTTCGCTTGGCAGGCCCTTGAGGATGGGTGTTAGCTTACGACTCGATAGCACGGCTCATAGGCCGCACCGCCTGGCAGTTTCATGCGGTGTTGCTCGACAAATGCCTGCAGCAGTTTATCCAGCGGCTTCATGATGGCCGCGTCGCCGTGGATTTCGTACGGGCCATACTGCTCGATCAGGTGGATACCTTTCTCTTTTACGTTACCCGACACAATCCCGGAAAAAGCCTGGCGCAGATTGATTGCCAATTCGTGGGGCGGCATGTCGCGGCGCAGTTGCAGGCTGGCCATGTTGGCGTGGGTCGGGTCGAACGGACGCTGAAATCCTTCATCGATTTTCAGTAGCCAGTTGAAGTGGAATGCGTCATTGCGCTCGCGACGGAACTGCTTCACTGCCTTGAGCCCGGCAGTCATTTGCCGCGCAACTTCGGCCGGGTTGTCGATGATGATCTGGTAGTGCTCTTGGGCTTCTTCACCCAGGGTAGCCCCGACAAACTCATGGAGTTGCTGCAGGTACGGTGCGGCTTCTTTGGGGCCGGTCAAAATCACCGGGAACGGCACATCGCTGTTTTCCGGGTGCATCAGAATCCCGAGCAGGTACAGGAACTCTTCGGCGGTCCCGGCTCCGCCCGGGAAAATGATCACGCCGTGGCCAACGCGGACAAAGGCTTCAAGACGCTTTTCGATATCCGGCAGGATCACCAGTTCGTTGACGATAGGGTTCGGTGCTTCGGCTGCAATGATGCCCGGCTCGGTAAGCCCCAAATAACGGCCACCGGTCAGGCGTTGTTTGGCGTGGGAAATAGTGGCGCCCTTCATCGGGCCCTTCATCACGCCGGGACCGCAGCCGGTACAGATATCCAGGCTGCGCAGCCCCAGTTCGTGGCCCACCTTCTTGGTGTACTTGTACTCTTCGGTGTTGATCGAGTGACCACCCCAGCACACCACGATTTTTGGCTCGACGCCCGGACGCAGCGTGCGGGCGTTGCGCAGCAGGTGGAACACGTAATCGGTGATGCCGGCCGAACTGCTCAGGTCGATACGCGGGCTGTCGAGGCCGCTCTGGGTATAGACGATATCGCGCAGGGCGCTGAACAGCATTTCACGTGTACTGGCGATCATTTCGCCATCGACGAACGCATCGGCGGGAGCGTTTAACAGTTCAAGGCGCACGCCACGGTCTTGCTGATGAATTCGAACCTCGAAGTCCAGGTAGGCTTCAAGGATGGTTTTTGCGTTATCGACGTGAGCGCCGGTGTTCAGAATAGCCAGAACGCACTGGCGAAACAGCGTGTAGCTGGTGCCTGAGCCAACTTCGCTCAGCTGTTGTACTTCGCGTTGAGAGAGTGTTTCCAGGCTGCCCTTAGGGCTGACTGAAGCGTTGATGACTTGTCTTTGGACCATTGCGGGCTTCCTTGAGCGGGGTCGAAAAGTTGCTTGGCGCAGCCATTGAGTTCATGTCAGCAGTGCAGATTTGCCGAGCGAGGCGTCCCAACTCTTACGTCTTTAGATTCATCTGCTTTAAGCATAGTAGCCTTTGGTCATGTATTTAGAAGAGCCTGCCGTTCACCCTGGCTACAGTAGCAGCAGTGATCGGGACAGCGATAAGGTAACCTTTCAAGTCACTGAAACAGAAAAGGAAAAGGGCGGGCTGATGATTATTACCACCACTCATAGCATTGATGGCCGAAAAATTACCGAATACGTGGGCGTTGTCAGCGCCGAGTCGGTTCACGGGATCAACGTGGTGCGAGATTTTTTTACCGGCGTGCGCGACTTTTTTGGCGGGCGCTCTCAGACGCTGGAGCGAGCCCTGAAGGAAGCGCGGGCAGAGGTCACGGATGAAATCCGTGACAGGGCAAGAGCCATGGGGGCCGATGCCATTGTGGGACTGGATTTTGAAATCAGCATGCCGTCAGGTCGAGGCGGGATGCTGGTGGTGTTTGCCACTGGCACCGCAGTGCGCTTGAACTGAGGGGCAAGCATTCGACCGCGCAACGCGGTCGAATGGGGCGGTGCAGGTTTAAATCGTTTTGGTCAAAGTGGCGCCGGAAGTGGTTTTGGACAGTGCGTCCTGCAACTTCTGCTCTTGTTCAGGAGACAGGGAAGTGCGCAATACCTTGCCCTTGAAGTCCGAGTCTTCCAGTTCCTTCAGGACTTTTTCAGGCTGGAACTTGCGCAGCAGGACGAACAGGGCCGAGGAATCGTTGGGGATCGTTTCGCTCAGCGACTTGATAAAATCGTCATCAATCCCGTAATCGCTCAGCGAGCCCGAGAGGGCACCGGTGCCAGCGCCCAGCGCGCCACCGATGGCAAAGCCTGCCAGCGGGTTTAGAAACAGCAGACCTACCAATGCGCCCCACAGGCCGCCGGTGACCAGGCCGGATGTCGCCCCAATGGCTGTCAGGTTCACGCTTTGCTTGATGTGGATTTTGCCTTCGGCATTGCGCACAACAATGACCGCATCTTCCAGCTCTACCAGGTGCTCTTTACTCAGCGAGACCATCTTGGTGAGGGCGCGATCTGCTTTTTCGGTGTCTGAAAATCCCACTACGATTAAATCGGACATGTCTTTCATTCCTTGACGGTACAGGTCCAGCCCGGTGACGGGCTGAATTGAGGAGGAGTTTCTCAAGGCGTCACAACGCAAACGCCCTGGCGCGCAGTGGTTCAGATGTGAGCCTTCTGCGAGGAGTGAGCGTGGTCGCTAACCTTGAAACGGTCAAGTCGACAGGACATATCTCTTGGCAATGAGAGAGGTCTGCAGGGAAGAGGGGTGATGCTTTGGCAGGCGCACGTATCGGATGATTTGAGGAGGGCTGGCTGAGCAGCCCTGACACTCAAGCCTAGGGCTGAAACCTCACAGGCTTACGGCTGATCGTTCTTTTCAGGGGCATTCAATCCAGCCTGGATACGTTGGTAAATTTCTTCACGGTGAACGGCCACATCTTTCGGCGCGTTGATGCCGATTCTGACCTGTTGTCCGCTGACACCTAAAATAGTGATCGTAATATCGTCACCGATGTTTATGCTTTCACCAACTTTACGGGTGAGTATCAGCATTTTTTTCTCCTTGATGGCTTTGTAAGGCCCGTCTCTGAGACGGTGCGGCTTCGGTCATGACTACAGAATACTGCTTAGTGCGTATAAATGCGCCGCTCATTACAGACGACATGGCCAGATGTTTGATTCCCTATAAGGGGAAAATTCTTGCGCATGTACCATAAATTGGGGCGTTTTGGATTTGTTCAAGGAGAGCAAAGGCCGCTGTCCCAGTGATAAAATCTACCCATTCAAACAGACAGGGGAAACGCAGTGCGTAAAGTCATCGTGATGACAGCAATATTGGCCTTGACGGCTTGCGGTCAGGAGTCTAACGATAAAATCCAGCGGGCTAAAGCAGCTTCTGAAGCAACAGTGGTCCAGGCGCCTGTTGCGCAATGGGCGCTCGAGATCACTGAAGGCCAGAGAGCGACAATTCCCGACACCACTGGAAGGCTTCTTGACAACGGTTTTACTCCTTACATTTTCGAGAATGGCGGTGTTCAGCACTTCCTCATCGGGCCGTTTACTTCTGAGGCTCAAGCACTTGAAGCCCAGGAAAAAATGAAACTCAAGCCCAAACTCGACGGTATTGAAACCAATGTGATTGAGTTGCCCGCTGCCCAATAAACGGGTTCAGCGTCGCGTATTCGCCTAAGCGTAGCTGCCGTAGGCGTTATTCGACGCTTTGTGCAGGAAATATTTGCTCATTCGGCGTACATCAAAGAAGCACGACGGCAAGGGCACCAGGCATGAGCAATCACAAGATCGAAATTCGGCGTAGCAATGTCGAAAAAATCCTCCTCGGGGCCGAAAAGATTTTTGCCGAAAAAGGATTTGCCGGAACGGCAATGGCGGACATCGCGGCGCAAGTCCAGCTGCCACGCTCAAACCTGCACTACTACTTCAGTACTAAAACCGAGCTCTACAGTGCCGTATTGCTGGGGTTGCTCGAGGTGTGGAAGCAGGATGCGCTGTGTTTTGAAACCTACGACGACCCTCGGCTTGTGCTCAGCAGCTATATCCGCGCCAAAATGAACCACTCGCGCACACGGCCCCATGGCTCGAAGGTCTGGGCCAATGAAATGATCCACGGTGCCCCGACCCTGGGTCTGGCGCTGGATGCCAGTCTGTATGACTGGGCGAAGATGAAAGAAGCCAAAATCCGTCAATGGGTGCAGGACAAGCGAATCCTGCCTGTGGAACCGTCCAGCCTGCTGTACATGATCTGGGCTTCCACCCAGCATTACGCCGACTTCGACCATCAAGTGATGATCATCAACGATCACCAGCCATTGTCCGACATTCAGTTTGAGCGGGCGCTGCAGACCGTTACCAGCGTGATTCTGAGGGGGATCGGGCTGGAGCCTTGAAACGCCTGGTTCGTAGTCGCTGCCGAGGCACGAAGGCTGCGAGCCTTTTGCAAGACAAGAGCTCGCAGCCTTCGTGCCTCGGCAGCGACTACGAGCTAACTATGAAGCCACGCAGTACGGGTTACGCGGGTCATGGTTCCAGTCCAGAAACGGCAGGCCGTTGTTGTGCGGGACCATCTCGATACATGCCTCGACCGGGCAGGTGATCTGACACAGGTTGCAGCCCACGCACTCATCCTCGATCACTTCATAGCGGTGTGTCCCGTCAGGCTGTTTCAAGCTGGCGATGGCCTGGTGCGAGGTGTCTTCGCACGCAATATGGCAGCGCCCGCAGCCGATACAGGCGTCCTGATCGATTTTGGCAATGACCTGATAATTTATGTCCAGATACTTCCAGTCGGTGGTATTGCCTACAGCGCGTCCAGAGAAGTCATCCAGGCTGGTGTAGCCTTGGCTGTCCATCCAGCGCGACAAACCATCTTTCATCTCGTCCACAATCCGAAAACCGTGGAGCATTGCCGCAGTACAGACTTGAACCGCCCCACAGCCCAGAGCAATAAACTCTGCTGCATCACGCCAACTGCCAATGCCGCCGATCCCACAAATAGGCAAGCCCTTGGTCAGCGGGTCGCGAGCAATTTCTGCCACCATATTCAGAGCAATCGGCTTGACCGCCGAACCGCAATAACCCCCGTGTGTGCTTTGGTTGCCCACCATCGGCAAGGCGACCATACGCTCCAGGTCGACGCTGGTGATCGAGTTGATGGTGTTGATCAACGACACCGCATCGGCACCACCGCGATGGGCTGCGCGGGCGCTGAGGCGCACGTCGGTAATGTTGGGCGTCAGCTTGACGATGACCGGCAGCGAGCAATAGGTCTTGCACCAGCGCGTGACCATTTCTACGTACTCGGGCACCTGGCCCACCGCCGCGCCCATGCCGCGCTCCGGCATGCCGTGGGGGCAGCCGAAATTCAGCTCAATACCATCGGCCCCCGTGGCTTCCACCAGCGGCAGGATGAACTTCCATGACGCCTCTTCGCAGGGCACCATCAGGGACACGATCAAGGCACGGTCCGGCCAGTCCTTTTTGACCTGAGTGATTTCCCGCAAGTTGATTTCGAGGGAGCGGTCGGTGATCAACTCGATATTGTTGATGCCCATGACTTCACGGTTAGGCCCGAAATGCGCCGAGTAGCGCGACGATACGTTGACCGCCGCCGGGTCTTCCCCCAGGGTTTTCCAGACCACCCCACCCCAGCCGGCCTCATAGGCGCGCACTACGTTGTAGGCCTTGTCGGTGGGTGGCGCAGACGCCAGCCAAAAAGGGTTGGGCGCTTTGATACCGGCGAAAACAATCGAGAGATCGGCCATTTACGCAGCCTCCTGATCAAGCATGAGTTGGGCATGCATGGCTTCTGCGGCCAGCTTGCCGTGTTGCACGGCCTGTACGGTCAGGTCCTGCCCCAGGGAGGTGCAATCGCCCCCGGCATAGACTCCGGGAATGCTGGTGCGCAGGTGCTCGTCCACCTCAATCCGGTCCCCCACCCGTTTAAGCTTCTGCGCCAGGGGATCGCCCAGGGCTTCATCATCAAAGGTCTGGCCGATGGCCTTGAACACCGCGTCAGCCGCCAGTTCGAAGCTTTCACCGGTACTCACCAGGCGCCCTTCCTCAAGTCGGGTGCGGGCAAAGCGCATGCCGCGTACGCGGCCCTGCTCATCCAGCAACACCTCTTGTGGCTGGGCCCAGGTCATCAGCCGCACTTGATTGGCCTTGGCAATGTCCTGTTCGTGCCCGGTGGCGCCCATGTCTTCGAGCCCCCGGCGATACACCAGACTGACCTCGCGGGCACCCAGGCGGGCCATCTGCACGGCCATGTCGATCGCGGTATTGCCCGCGCCCAGCACAATGCAACGTTCGGCCAGGGGGAGTTGGGTCAGGTCATCGCTTTGGCGCAGCTCGCGGATGTAGTCAGTAGCGGCCAGCAGTCCCGGTGCATCTTCGTTGGGCAGGCCGAGCAACCGGCTGGCGGCCAGTCCCACCCCCAGGAACACCGAATCAAATTGCTGATGCAGTTCGCTCAAGGTCAGGTTGTCGCCCAGGCGCTGACCGTGGCGCACCTCGATGCCGCCGATCTGCAAGACGAATTCCACTTCGCGCTGGGCGAAGTCATCCACCAGTTTGTACTTGGCAATCCCGTACTCATTGAGCCCGCCGGATTTTTCCCGAGCTTCGAAAATCACCACCTCATGGCCGTGCAGCGCCAGGCGATGGGCGCAAGCCAGACCGGCTGGGCCTGCACCGACCACGGCGATGCGCTTGCCCGTGGGTGCAGCCCGCGTGAAGGGGTGCTCGCTGAACTGCCCGTTGTCGACCGCATAACGCTGTAACAAACCGATCAGCACCGGGGCGCATTCCTGGCTGTTATTGCGCACGCAGGCTTGCTGGCACAGCACCTCGGTAGGGCAAACCCGGGCACAACTGCCGCCGAGGATGTTGGCCGAGAGAATCTTCTGCGCAGCACCCTGGACGTTTTCCTGCTGGATATTGCGAATAAACGACGGGATATCGATGTCGCTGGGGCACGCATTGACACAGGGTGCGTCGTAGCAATACAGGCAGCGCGAGCTCTCCAGTATGGCTTGGCGGGCACTCAGGGGGGGCGCCAGATCGGTAAAGTGACTCGCCAGCACCTGCGCATTTTCATGGGGGTGCGGTAAATGATTCAGGGACTTGATCACGGTGATTGCCTCACGGTTGTGGGGGGCGTCCTGCCTCTGTCGGGCAGTGGTTTGCAATTCAGCGTTTAACGGCCACGGGCTGTTGATGCTCAGCGCGCTTTTTCAGCAAATCGAACACGGCTGGATAGGCCGGGCGTTCGATATAACGGCCTGCACCGCGTTCTGCCCGCAGATCGCCATCGGCCCACACCACACGGCCCTGGCTGATGGTGTGGCTGGGGATGCCACGCACGGTCTTGCCTTCAAAAATATTGAAATCGACTTTTTGATGGTGGGTCTTGGCGCTGATGGTGCGTGTCCCTGTCGGGTCCCATAGCACCAGATCGGCATCGGCGCCGACCCGGATCGTGCCTTTGCGCGGGTACAGATTGAATATTTTGGCAGTGTTGGTAGAGGTCAGTGCGACGAACTCCTGCATCGACAGGCGTCCCGTATTCACGCCCTCATCCCAGAGCACTGCCATGCGGTCTTCGATGCCTGCGGTTCCGTTGGGGATCTTGCTGAAATCGTCGCGCCCGGCGGCTTTTTGCTCGGCACAGAAGCAGCAATGGTCAGTGGCTGTGGTGTGCAGATTGCCCGACTGCAGACCATGCCAGAGCGCCTCCTGATGCCCGCGCGGACGGAAGGGCGGGCTCATCACGTAACCGGCGGCTGTTTGCCAGTCCGGATGTTGATACACGCTGTCATCGAGCAGCAGGTGACCGGCCAGCACTTCGCCATACACCGGCTGCCCCTGACTGCGGGCGTAGGTGATTTCATCCAGTGCTTCACGGGTCGACACATGCACCAGATACAACGGTGTGCCAATGGTCTGGGCGATGCGGATTGCCCGGCTTGCAGCCTCGCCCTCAACCTGGGAAGGGCGTGAAAGCGGATGAGCTTCCGGCCCCGTCATGCCCTGGGCCATGAGCTTGCGTTGCAGGTGGTACACCAGTTCGCCGTTTTCGGCATGCACTGTGGGTACAGCGCCCAGTTCCAGGCAGCGCTCGAAACTCGCCACCAGGGTGTCATCAGCGGCCATGATCGCGTTTTTGTAAGCCATGAAGTGTTTGAAGCTGTTGATGCCATGCTGGCTGACCAACTCGGCCATTTCCTCGCGGACCTGTTCGCTCCACCAGGTGATGGCGACATGAAAACCATAGTCCGACGCCGACTTCTCGGCCCAGCCGCGCCATTGATGAAAAGCCTCCAGCAAGGACTGCTGAGGATTGGGAATGACGAAATCGATAATGGAAGTTGTGCCACCCGCCAAACCGGCGGCCGTACCACTGAAAAAGTCTTCGCTGGCCACGGTGCCCATAAAGGGGAGTTGCATATGAGTGTGCGGATCAATTCCGCCGGGTATTAAATATTGACCGCTGCCATCGAGAACTTCGCAGCCGGGCGGAACATCAAGATCAGTACCAATCGCTCGGACCAGACCGTCCGCACAATAAACATCAGCACAATAACTTTCATCATGGGTCACAAGCGTAGCGCCACGGATTAACAGTGACATACCGAGTTCCTCGCAGGCTGACCGGCTATAACCGGTTCTAAATGTTGTTATTAAAGTTAGCGCACAGGTTGGTTCCTGTCACTGGTGTCAGGAATGAAATCTAGAGGGTTGTTGAAAAATGATCAAACTTTATTTTTGTTAAGTTGTTATTAGTATAAGTAATTGATTTATATATAAATTATTTAAATATCACCAAAATGTGGCACGGCCTCACCATTTTGACGCACTTGACAGGATTCAAATATAGGCGAAGTTTCTTATGCTAAATCAGGCGCTTGAGCCTGTAGGACAGAGGAGGTAACGCAATAAAAATAAATAAGCGTGCACCGTGTTGTTTCGTTTTGCTATATCAAAAAACAGTAAGTGAGCGGTGAACGCTACCAATAGGAATGAGAGTCATTCTGTTCGTTATTTAAAACAGCTTTAAACCAGGGCGTTGCAAGTAGTAACAGCCAGTGTGCGGGGGCGAGGCAAGTAACACGGCACAGTTCTTGATTGTCGCTGCCACAACCGGACGGGCCGATCCATACAGCAGTGTCCAGGCAAGGGAGCCGCTCTGCGTCTAAACGCAGGGCCTCAAAGCGCAACCAAGAGCACCACAACAAGAGAGTGATCGAATATGCAACCGAGCAGATCCCGAGTCACCGAACGTAACGGTTTGTACGAATTGGACGCTGGTCCTGAGGTCCTCGATAGCCCCCGGTACAACCACGATATTGCCCCCACCAAAGTTCACGAACGCACCTGGAACAAATGGCATATCACGGCCTTGTGGGTCGGTATGTCCATTTGTGTACCCACTTACACCTTGGGCGGGGTACTGACCGCCTACTTCGGACTTTCGGTCGGCGAGGCGCTGCTGGCGATTTTGCTGGCCAATATCGTGGTGCTGATCCCGCTGACCCTCAACGCGTTTGCGGGCACCAAGTACGGCATTCCCTTTCCTGTTTTACTGCGGTCTTCCTTCGGCATCATCGGCTCAAACGTCCCCTGCCTGATCCGTGCCCTGGTGGCCTGCGGCTGGTTCGGTATCCAGACGCTGTTTGGCGGCCTGGCGATTCACCTGTTTCTGGGCTCTGTGTTCGAGGGCTGGAAAAGCCTGGGCGGCACCGGAGAAGTCATCGGCTTTATGGTGTTCTGGGCACTGAACCTGTGGGTGGTATTGCGCGGTGCCGAGTCGATCAAATGGCTTGAAACCCTGTCTGCTCCCTTGCTGGTACTGGTCGGCCTGGGCCTGCTGGTGTGGGCATTGCCCAATGTGTCGATGACCGAACTGCTGGCCCAGCCACCCAAGCGTCCCGAAGGCGCCAGCGTGTATGGCTACTTCTTTGCCGGTTTGACCGCGATGGTCGGATTCTGGGCCACCTTGTCCCTGAACATTCCTGACTTCAGCCGCTACGCAAAAAGCCAGAAGGACCAGATACAGGGGCAGATTTTTGGCCTGCCGCTGACCATGTTCCTGTTTGCGGCCCTGGGTGTGGTGATGACCGCCGCGTCGGAAAAACTGGTGGGTGTCACGGTGTCCGATCCGGTCAGCCTGATCGGTCATATTCAAAGCCCGGGCTGGGTGGCGCTGGCGATGGCGCTGATCATCATCGCAACCCTGTCGACCAATACCGCCGCCAACATCGTGTCGCCTACCAATGACTTCCAGAACATAGCGCCCAAGCTGATCAACCGCACCAAGGCGGTGATGCTGACCGGCCTCGTGGGGCTTGCGCTGATGGCCCACGAACTGCTCAAAAAACTGGGTTTGCTAGTGTCGGATGTGAGCCTGGAAACCGTGTACTCCAACTGGCTGCTGGGCTACTCCAGCCTGCTGGGGCCGATTGCCGGGATCATGGTGGTCGACTATTTCATTATCCGTCGGCAAAAACTCGATCTTGCAGGGCTTTACCAGGACGGGGTGTACCCGGCGTGGCACTGGAACGGTTTTATCGCGTTTGGCGTGCCGGTGGTGCTGACCTTGCTGTCGTTGGGTAGCAGCGCCTTCAGCTGGTTCTACGACTTTGGCTGGTTCACCGGGTCATTGCTCGGCGCCGGCATTTATTACGGGCTGCATCGCTTGGGCAGCCAGCAAACAGAGACCGTCAAAGGCACGGTTTAAAAACGACTCTTATAAAACTGCCTGGGGAAAACACCATGAACGCATCGCACGACCTTCAGCAGCAACCCTTGCAATCGATCAACGGCGACCGCCTGTGGGCTTCGCTGATGGAAATGGCACAGCTTGGCGCTACGGTAAAAGGCGGCGTGTGTCGCCTGGCCCTGACTGACCTGGACCGTCAGGCACGTGACCTGTTCGTTCGCTGGTGCGAAGACGCGGGCTGCACCGTCAGCGTGGATGGGGTGGGCAATATTTTTGCCCGCCGCCCCGGCCTCAATCCCGACTTGCCGCCCGTGATGACCGGCAGCCATATCGACACCCAACCCACGGGTGGCAAGTTCGACGGCTGCTTCGGCGTACTTGCCGGGGTAGAAGTGATGCGAACGCTCAACGACCTCAATATCCAGACCCAGGCCCCCTTGGAGGTCGTGGTCTGGACCAACGAAGAAGGCTCGCGTTTTGCGCCGTGCATGATGGGTTCGGGGGTCTTTGCAGAGAAATTCACCCTTGAAGAAACCCTGGCCAAAACCGATACCCAGGGAGTGACCGTCGGCGAAGCCTTGACTGCCATTGGTTATGCGGGCAGCCGCAAAGTCAGCGGTCATCCGGTGGGGGCTTACTTCGAAGCCCATATCGAGCAGGGTCCGATTCTTGAGGACGAGCGCAAAACCATTGGTGTGGTGCTGGGCGCCCTGGGTCAGAAATGGTTCGACCTCAACCTGCGCGGCGTCGAGGCCCACGCCGGGCCGACCCCCATGCACTTGCGTAAAGACGCACTGGTCGGTGCGGCTGCCGTGGTTGCAGCGGTCAATCACGCCGCTCTTGGCCATCAACCCCACGCCTGCGGCACGGTAGGCTGCCTGCAGGCATACCCGGGATCGCGAAACGTGATCCCCGGAGAAGTGCGCATGACCCTGGACTTCAGGCATCTGCTGCCTGAGCGACTGGACTCGATGATTGAACAGGTTCGCGGGGTGATTGAAGCCACGTGCCAGCAACATGGCCTGAGCTTCGAGCTCACCCCTACGGCGGATTTCCCGCCGCTGTACTTCAACCCTGATTGCGTCAACGCCGTGCGTGAGGCGGCCAACGAACTGGGCTTGTCCAACATGGATATTGTCAGTGGGGCAGGGCATGACGCCATATTCCTTGCCGAACTTGGGCCAGCGGGCATGATTTTTGTGCCATGCGAAGGTGGCATCAGCCACAACGAAATCGAAAACGCCGACCCCGGGGATCTGGCAGCGGGGTGCGCGGTCCTGCTCAAAGCCATGTTGGCGGCTTCGAACAAATAGTTTTTTGTAGTCGCTGAGGAGCGTAGCGAGGCTGCGACGGGTTGCGCAGCAACCCTTTTCCTTGACCAAAAGAGAAGGCCCTGCGGCCCTTGTCGCAGCGGCTTGGTTTCGTCGTCAGCTGCTACGGATCGCGAGTAGCACCCACCAGGCCGGTCGGCCGCCTCGCTGCGCAATCTTCGAGGGGCAACCCTTTTTGGGTGCATTTTCGCGTCTGGAACAAGTGCTTCGCCGTAAGGGCGAACCCCGTAGAAAGTCGTGACACATCGAATGGATATGTACTCGGCATAGGTGTGGGGCATCGCAAAACAACTGGCACACGGGGTACATATCCGGCATTCGCGGTTAACTGAAGTGATGGTTTCGCCCTTACGGCGAGTCCCTTTTGTCAAACAGCCACAAAAGGAACCAAAAAGGCCTTGCCCTGGCGTACGGCCCTCGCTGCGCTCAGGTTCCCTCGTTCCGGTCCCGCTCCGTGGGCCCGCCGTGACGGGCCATCCATGGCCCAACACGGCTCTCCCGGCATCCATGCCGGTCGACCCACTACGCAGCACCTCCTCTCGGCCTCCCGAGGGGCGGGTAGATCAAAATCCCGCCGAGGCGGCCGACCGGCCGACCTGTTTGGTGCGCATCTACTGCGCAATCTTGTGTAGTCGCTGAGGAGCGTAGCGAGGCTGCGACGGGTGCGCAGCGCCCCTTCGTCTTGTCCAAAAGAGAAGGCCCTTCGGCCCTTGTCGCAGCGGCTTGGTTTCGTCGTCAGCTGCTACGGATCGCGAGTAGCACCCACCAGGCCGGTCGGCCGCCTCGGTGCGCAATCTTCGAGGGGAAAGCCTTTTTGGATTCATTTTCGCGTCTGGAACAAGTGCTTCGCCGCAAGGGCGAAACCCGGAGAAAGTCGTGACACATCGAATGGATATGTACTCGGCATAGGTGTGGGGCATCGCAAAACAACTGGCACACGGGGTACATATCCGGCATTCGCGGTTAACTGAAATGATGGTTTCGCCCTTACGGCGAGTCCCTTTTGTCAAACAGCCACAAAAGGAACCAAAAAGGCCTTGCCCTGGCGTACGGCCCTCGCTGCGCTCAGGTTCCCTCGTTCCGGTCCCGCTCCGTGGGCCCGCCGTGACGGGCCATCCATGGCCCAACACGGCTCTCCCGGCATCCATGCCGGTCGACCCACTACGCAGCACCTCCTCTCGGTCTCCCGAGGGGCGGGTAGATCAAAATCCCGCCGAGGCGGCCGACCGGCCGACCTGTTTGGTGCGCATCTACTGCGCAATCTTATGTAGTCGCTGAGGAGCGTAGCGAGGCTGCGACGGGTTGCGCAGCAACCCTTCTCCTTGACTAAAAGCGAAGGCCCTGCAGTAGCGATTACAGGTTTGGTGCTGACTGATCCCAACCACCCGGTTGAGGGCAACTGTTTGGGTGTGATGGGCAGTTTCTGTTAGAGACGACTCAGTGATTGGAGGCGATTTATGCCCAGCACTCTATTGATACTTTGATTGCTGATGAATAAGTTTTACGGTTTGTTTCTTGTGTTTAAATTTAAACGAAATGCTCTTGATGAAATTCTATTTGTGGGTGGTGGCTTAAGTGCGTCTTTAAACGAGTGGAGTAATTCTTTGTAGGGGGTTTCTTTATGTTATTGATTGTTGTGTGCGTGTGGTGTTGATTAATTGTTTTTATGTTGGTTGTTGTTTGGGTATATATTAAGTGGTGTGAGTTGGTGCTGGTGTGGTGGTAGTGGTTATGCATCCAATAAAAACAGGTGTGCTGCTCGGGTTGTTATTCTGTTTTATCAGTGCTGCGTTTGATGTGTACGTCGCCTTTGTGACGCAAACTCTCGATACTCTGGTGGTGATTTTATATTGCTTTGTCTCATCCATGCTGGTGTTTCTTGGGTGTAGCCTGTGGCGGGGCAGGCACTCGTTATTAATCAAGTGTCAACAGCATTGGCCATTAATCGTAGTGGCAAACATCTCGGTGCTGTTGAATTGGGGAGGCCTGTTTTATGCATTGCGCTTTCTGGAGCCGGCAGTCGTTGGGGTTGCATCAGTGGCGTGTGGGCCGGCATTAACCTTGATTGTTTCTTCATTTATAAAAGGCATGGGCAGGGCTCGTAGTGTAGAAATAATTATCGCCATCCTTGTATTGTTGTCGGTCGCTATCATGCTTTTCAACTCATTTCTCGGGGAAAGTGGTATTTCATCCATGTCAGTCGAGCAAAGAGTTATCGGTATTATCAGTGTCGTATTGTGTGCATTGGGCACGGTGCTTTATACGATTGTGTCCAAAAAATTATTTAAGCACCATTGGCAGGTTTACGAAATCCTGGCGGTCAGGAACGTGTTGATAGTTGTGGTCTGCAGTCTATTTGTTACGTTAAGTGATGTGTCGTACAGCCTCGCCGTAGAGTGGGTGTTGCCTATGTTGGTGCTGGTCGTTGTCGGTCACCTTTTGCCCATCTATCTGATTCAAAAAACCATCTTTCATCTCAGCGCAATCAATGTGGCGTTTGTGTTGCTGACGTTGCCGGTTTTTACCCTGCTGCTTCAATTTATGGATGCGCGCGTTTCATTTTCGATGCCTAGCATTGCAGCGGTTGGGATTATCGTGACGCTCTTGGCTTCGCTGACGCTGTTCAATCGACAGGCAAACAATCGAGGTCTGAAATGATCAGGGTCGTTGTGGTTGACGGTTTTTCTTCGGGTAAATTGCTGGCCAGAGAACTCCATGCGCAGGGTTGTCTTTTATTCCATATGGCGTCCTGCTCTACCATTGATGATTATTACTATGCAGGTTTTGAGTTTGGTATTTACCACGCGTTCATGACTCACGCGGACAATGGCTCCACACTGTTGGCGATAAAGGATTTTGCCCCCGATTACATTGTCGCGGGGGCTGAAAGCGGGGTGCTGCTGGCCGACCAGTTGAATGAGCAGTTGGGGCTTGAATACACCAATGACTTTTCCAGGAGCCTGGCGCGCAGAAACAAGTTTCAGATGATCCAGTGCATTACCGATGCTGGTTTGCCCGCTCCAGCCCAGTGTGCGGTTGATACATGGAATGCGGGAAGAGACTGGGTTCAGGCTCGGGGCACGTTCCCGGTCGTGATCAAGCCCCTTGAGAGCGCAGGGGCGGACGGGCTTTTTATTTGCTATGACCTCGCCGCTTGCGAACGTGCATTCACCCAACTGCTGGGCACGCGCAACAAGCTCAATATCGAGAACAGCCAAGTATTGTTTCAGGAGTACCTGGCGGGCACCGAGTATGTGATCAATATGGTGTCCCAAGGCGGGCGTCAGTTAATCACTGAGGTGGTGAGGTACACCAAACGGGTGCTGGAGACCGGCAGCATTGTGTATGACATCGACCAACTGCTCGACGCCACGGTAGCGCCCTATGCAGAGCTCGTGGCCTACACCCGCAAGGTAGTGACGAGCCTCGGTATCCTCAATGGGCCCAGTCATGCTGAAGTCATGTACACCTCAGAAGGACCGAAACTGGTTGAAATTGCCGCCCGTACAGACGGGATCCTCAGAACTGGAGTCAGTGCACAAACCACCCGCATGGGGCAGATCAATGCGTTCGCGCTGTCGATCACCCGTCCCCTTGAATTTGAACGGCTGCTGATGTGTGGCACTGACTATGTACGGTTCAAGCACACCTACAATGTCAGCCTGATCAATCGTTCAGAAGGCCTGTTTACCAACGAAGCATTTATGGAAAAGTTGTCCGGACTGGCGTCGTTTTACGAGGTGGTTTTCTACGTCGTTAATGGACAGCACATTGCGAGTACAAAGGATGTGTTCAGCCAGCCGGGTACTGTGTATCTGGTTCATCCCGACCTCAACCAGATCGAGGTGGATTACGCCCGTATTCGCGAAATGGAGCAGGCCGGGATTTATTTGCAGAGCTCATAACGGGTTAATGATCGTTCCAACCACCCCCCAACGCTGTCAACAATCCCACGCTGGCCTGCAACTGCCGGGTGCGAAGCGACTGCACCTGGCGCTGGGCTTGTAGCGCTGCCGTTTGTGCCGTCACCACATCCAGATAACTCACCGCCCCGGCCTCATAGCTGTTGGTGGCAATCACCTGGGTGTGTTCGGCGGCATTTGCTGCGGCTTGCTCGTCGAGGCTTTCCTGTTGCAAGTCGCGCAGTTGGGCAAGGTTGTCTTCGACTTCGCGTACCGCGTGCAGCACTTGCCCCCGGTAGTGGGCCGATGCTTCTTCAAATTCGGCCCTGGCCTGGCGCTCCTGGCCCTCGAGCCTGCCACCGTCAAAAACAGGCAGGCTGATCAGCGGCCCCAAGGCCCAGAAACGGTTACTGGCAGCCAGCAAATTGCCGCTGCCCTGGGTTTGCCCGCCCAGCAGGCCGGTCAAACTGAAGTCCGGATACCAGGCCGCTTTTGCCACGCCGATCGCCGCATTGGCGGCAAACACCCGGCGCTCCGCCGCGGCAATATCAGGGCGGCGTTGCAGCAGGGCACTTGGCAGGGTTCGCGGCTGATCAGGCAGGTTCAGCATCTGCTCTCTGGCCGCCAGCTGGAAGTTGCTGGCGGGTTCGCCCATCAGTTCACCAATAGCGTGTTCGGTCAGGTTGCGCTGGGCACGGATGTCGTCCAGTTGGGCCTCGGCTTCGGCCAGCTGGCTCTGGGCGCGGGTAAGGTCCAGCTCGGAGGCTATTTGCCCCTGATATCGGGTACGGGTCAGTTGCAGGGCCTGGCTGTAATCATCCAGTGAGCTGGACAGGATGCGTCGCTGGGCGTCCAGTCCGTCAAGTTGAACATACAGGCTGGTCAGCTGACGCTGCAGGCTTAAACGGGCGACAGCCAGATCATCCGCCGAGGCTTGTGCCTGGGCATCGCCAGCAACCACCTGATTGCGGATTTTCCCCCACAGGTCGAGGTCGAAATTCAACGCGAATCCTGCAGTGTTGCTGTTATAGACCGACGGTTGAGTCGTGCCGCGCAAGGGGCGGTTGTCCGATTGACGTTGGCGCAGCGGTTGCCCGCTGGCTGTTATTTGCGGGAAGAGTCCGGCGTGTAACTGGCTGGCATAAGCCTGCGCTGCATCGAAGTGGGCCAGCGCCGCTGCCAGGTCAGGGTTGGCCTTGAGCAACTGCTGTTGCAGGCTGTTCAGGTGCTCATCCTGATACACCCGCCACCACTGCGGTGACAGCTGGTCGGCAGGTTGGGCGCTGTGCCACGGGCCGTCACTGCTTTGCTCGCGGTAGTGCGCGGGCACGTCCAGCGTCGGGGTGCTGTAGGTGGGTGCCAGGGAGCAGCCCTGCAACGCCAGGGCCAGCAGCAGGGCCGCGCGCTTAAGCCTTGGTTGCATGGTCGGCTCCTGTTTCGGCCAGTTTGACCCTGTCGCCTTCGCGCAAAGCATCGGGCGGGTTGTCTATGACGGTATCGCCTGCTTCAAGGCCCTGATCGATCACCAGCCGCTCCCCAAGGTCGAGGCCGATATGGATGCTCTGCAAATGCACATGCTGCGCGCTGTCGAGCACGGCGACCTGGGTGCCCTGGGCGCGAAAGATCAGCGCACTGGCCGGAATGCTGACGCCGTGAGTGTCCGGCGGGATGGCCAGGGTGGCTTCGGCGTAGTCCCCGGGCATCAGGGCGTCGCCGGGGTTTTGCGCCACAAACTGCGCCATGAGGGTGCCCGAGCGCGGGTCAATCGAGGTCGAGTTGCCGATCAGGCGGGCGCTGAACATGTGCCCCGGATGCTCCGGCACGCTGAGCTGCACCTGCATGCCGGGGCGGATCACGCTGGCGTAGTTCTGTGGCACCGGCACATAGAGGCGCAGTTGGTGGGTGTCGGCTATGTCAAACAGCTCGGTGTCGCTGTCGGTATCGGCCTTGATCAACTGGCCAATGTCGGTGTGACGCGCGGTGATGGTTCCGGCGAAGGGCGCGCGTATGGTCTTGTAGGCTTCCAGCGTTGAAAGGCGTGCGTAGTCGGCTTCTGCGGCTTGGGCATTGGCGTGGGCCGCGGCGGCGTTGGAGTGTTTTTCGTCGGCCTCCTGGCGCGACACCGAATGACTGGCCAGCAGGTTTTGCCAGCGTGTATCAGTGGTGGCCGCGAGCCTGGCATTGGCTTGCTCCTGCACCATGTGAGCGCGGGTTTGCGCCAGTTGCTGATCAAGGTCGGGGCTGTCGATAACGGCCAGTATCTGACCCTCTTTGACCTTGCTGCCGATATCGGTTTGCCAGCTTTTCAGGTAGCCGTTGACCCGCGCATGAATGGGCGCCTTGCTCCAGGCTTCCAGGTGCGCGGGCAGGCGCAGGGTATCGCCGTGGGCGTTAGGCATGGGCTGAAACACGCTGACAATCGGCAGGGCCGCCGCTTCGGTCCATTGGCTCACCGCGTGTTCATGGCGGCTACGTGCTGCCAGGCCATTGGCGACCAGCAGGGCAGCCAGCGTCAGGCCACCGATGCCCAGGTACATCAAGCGCTTGCGCGAGGGTTTTTGATCAGACGACATGGGGCGTTTCTCCAGCAGCAGGGCTATTTTTTTCACGGCCATGCACCAGGCTGAACACCACGGGCACGAACAGCAGGGTGGCAACGGTGGCCAGCATCAGACCGCCAATAACGGCGCGTCCAAGGGGGGCGTTCTGTTCTTCTGACAAGGCCAGCGGGAGCATGCCGATCATCATCGCCAGTGCGGTCATGCACACCGGTCTGAAGCGCGTGTAGCCCGCTTCGAGTGCCGCCTTGAGGGCGTCGCCATGTTCGGCCAGGCGTTCACGGCAAAAGCTCACCACCAGAATCGAGTTGGCCGTGGCCACACCCATGCACAAGATGGCCCCGGTCAAGGCGGGCACCGATAACGAGGTGCCACTGAGAAAGAGCATCCACACAATCCCGGCCAGGGCGGCGGGCAGGGCGGTGATGATCACGAACGGATCGACCCACGACTGGAAGTTGACCACGATCAGCAAGTAGATCAGTACCACCGCACCCAGCAAGCCCAGGCTCAGGCCACTGAAGGCTTCATGCAGGGCGTCGATCTGCCCGTGCAGGCTGACAATTGCGCCTTTGGGCCGCAGGTCGGACGCGCCATCGATCACCTTTTGCACATCGGCTGCCACCGCGCCCAGATCGCGGCCCTGAATGTTGGCGTACAGGTCCAGCGTCGGCTGGATGTTGTAGTGGGTGACCACGGCCGGGCTCTCGACCCGGCTGATGGTCGCCAACCCGCCGAGGATTTGAGACTGGCCGTTGCTGCCCGTTACCGGCAAGGCTTCAAGGGCGGGCAGGCTGTCCAGGCGATATTGCGGCGTGGCGGCAACCACGCCGTAAGACACGCCGTTCTGCGGGTTGAGCCAGAAGGTCGGAGCTACCTGAGAGCTGCCCGCCAGGGAGGCCACCATACTGTTGGTCACATCACGTTCGGTAATCCCCAGGCCATTGGCCCTCTGGCGATCCACATTGACTTGCAGCGACGGGTAGCCCACCGATTGCTGAATCCGCAGGTCCGCAATCCCCGGCACATGCTGCAAGCGCCGTTGCAGTTCCAGTGCATAGGCGCGGTTGGCCGCGTCATCACGCCCGGAAATTTTCACGTCCAGAGGAGCAGGGGCACCGAAGTTGAGAATCTGGGTGCTGATGTCCGCAGGCATAAACGCAAACTGGCTGCCGGGGAAGCGCTCGGGCAGGGCTTCACGCAAGCGTTTCACGTACTCGGCGGTGGGGCTGTGATCTGCCTTCAGGGCGACTTGAATATCGCCGTCCTGTGGGCCGATAGTGCCGCTGCTGCTGTAGGCCATATCGATGCCACTCAACGGAATCCCGATATTGTCGATGATGGTGTCCAGTTGATCGGCGGGGATGATTTCCCGTATGCGCGATTCGATGCGATCGAAGTCGGCGGCGCTTTCTTCAATCCTGGTCCCCAGCGGCAAGCGCACGTGCAGGGCCAGGGCTCCGGCATCGGTGGCCGGGAAAAAGTCCTGGCCCAGACTCGGCAGCAGCGCAAACGAGACCAGCACGCAGGTCATGAAACCCGCCAGAAAGCGTTTGCGATGGGCCAGTGCCAGCTCCAACACCCCGAAGTAGGCGTCACGAACGGCCGAAAAACGGCGCTCGAACCCGAGCTGGAAATTCAGCAGCGCGCGCACGGGCGCCGAGTGTTGGCGGGTGTGTTGATCGCCTTCGTGATGGTTGATGTAGCCGTCTTCCGGGTGATGCCCGGCACCTTGCTCCGGCACATGTGGCTTGAGCAGAAACATTGCCAGGGTGGGTACCAGGGTTCGCGACAGAATGAACGAGCTGCCCATGGCGAAAATCACCGACAAGGCCATGGGGCGGAACAGGTATCCGGCAATGCCCTGCAACATGAACATCGGCACAAACACGATGCAGATACACAGCAGCGACACGAAGGCCGGGCCGACAATCTGTTTGGCACCGTCGAGAATCGCATCACGCACCGACTTGCCTTGCTCAAGGTGCCAGTTGATGTTTTCGATGGTCACAGTTGCATCGTCCACCAGAATCCCCACCGCCAATGCCAGCCCGCCCAGGGTCATGACGTTCAGGGTTTGGCCGCTGATGGCCAGCAGGGCAATGGCCGACAGCACGGCCAGCGGGATCGACACGGCAATGATCAGGGTGGAGCGCCAACTGCCCAGAAACAGCAAAATCATGGCGCTGGTCAGCAAGGCGGCAATGATCCCTTCCTGGGCCACGCTGCCCACCGATTGTTTGACGAACACCGAGGCGTCGCCCAGCAGTGAGGTCTTGAGGGAGGGCGGCAAGGTTTCATTGATGCGCGGCAGCATCCCGCGAATGCCGTCGACGATGGACAGGGTAGAGATAGTGCCGTTCTTCAACGCTGGCATCAGCACGGCGCGATGACCGTCGACACGCACGATATTGGTTTGCGGCGGCGAGCCGTCACGCACATGGGCCACCTGGCCGATGGTGATCAGCGCGCCATTGACGGTCTTGATGGGCAAGTCATTGAGTTCGTCGATGGCCTTGGGGCTGTTGTTGAGCAGCACCGTGTATTCATAGGTGCCGAGCTTTGCCGTGCCCACGGGAATGATCTGGTTTTGCGCCGCCAGTGCCGTGCCCACGTCCTGTGCCGACAGGCCTTTGGCCGCCAGCGCTTGGGGGTCAAGGTCGAGGGTGATCTGACGCTGCTTGCCGCCCATGGGCGTCGGCATGGCCAGACCGGGCAGGGCGCTGAGTGGCAGGCGAATGTTGTTCTGCACCAGGTCGCGGATTCTGGCTTCCGAGAGTGTCGGGCTGGAGAACGCCAGTTGCAGGATCGGCACCGTGGAGGCGCTGTAATTGAGGATCAGCGGGGGAGTGATGCCCGGCGGCATTTGCTTGAGCACGGTTTGCGACACGGCGGTCACTTGCGCGTTGGCCGTACGGATATCGACACCGGGTTGAAAGAAGATTTTAACGATGCCCATGCCGGGCAATGACTGGGACTCGATATGTTCGATGTCGTTGACGGTGGTACTCAGCGAACGTTCGTAGGTGTAAATCACCCGTCCTGCCATATCGGCCGGTGCCAGGCCGGTGTACTGCCACACCACGGCGACCACCGGAATGCCAATGTCAGGGAACACATCAGTGGGGGTGCGTACAGCCGCCAGCGGCCCGATGATGCAGATGAAAATCGCCAGCACGATAAACGTGTAGGGCTTGTGCAGTGCGGTCTTTACCAGCCCGAGCATGCCTGAACCTCCGGGGAGTGGAATTGCAAACCTCGGCAGTCTCACCGCCCACACCTAACGATCAGCTTTCAGCAACGTGAAGGATCCTTTAGGAATGGTCTGAAAATCCCTTCATTTTCATTCATTTGGCGCGGTGCACGGTGCGCTTCAAGCTTGAGGCCTACTCATTGTTTCGAGGCGTACCTGCGATGAACCTGAAACCGCTGTTGTTGATTCCATCTCTGAGCCTGGTGCTGTTGTTGTCAGCCTGCGCGGGGCCCATGCCCAAACAAGACCCGGGCGAAGCCTGGATCGGCCTGAAAGAAGAGGGCAACAGTGACCTGATGGCCGAGCGCGTAGACGGTAAAAACATCAACGATGGACGCTATTTTGAAGTCACCCCCGGCGCCCACCGCCTGGACGTGACGTTGTACGAAGGCGCCACGGGCGATGAGAATCAGGTGGATTGCCAGGGCAAGGTCAATTACACCGGGTTCAGGGCCGGTGAGCGTTACGAGCTGATCGAGTCAAGCCTTGGGCCTGAAGTCAGCGCACGGCTGGTGGACGGGCATGGCAAGGAAGTGGCGCACACGGCTGATTTCACCTGTATGCCGGGGTAGGTGCCTCTATACCCTTGTGGGAGCGGGCTTGCTCGCGATGCAGGCAATGAGGTCTGTCTGATACGCCCTTGCGAACCTGTCGCGAGCAAGCCCGCTCCCACAAGGGCTGTTGTCTAGAACGAACGCACGATCTTGCCCAGGGTTTCCATGGCCTTTTCGCTGGCTTCATCCCAGGGGCTACCGTAGTTCAGGCGGATGCAGTTGCGAAAACGCTGGGTGGCCGAGAAGATCGGCCCCGGCGCGATGCTGATGCCCTGGGCAAGGGCCATCTGGAACAACTTGAGCGAGTCCATTTGCTCGGGCAGCTCGAGCCACAGAAAGTAGCCGCCCGAAGGCTGGCTGACACGGGTCTGGGCCGGGAAGTAACGGGCAATCGCCGCCAGCATCGCGCTCTGTTGTTCTTCCAGGGCATAGCGCAGTTTGCGCAGATGACGGTCGTAGCCGCCGTGCTGCAAGTAATCCGCAATGGCAGCCTGGGCGGGCATCGAGGCGCACAGCGAGGTCATCAGCTTTAGCCGTTCGATTTTCTGCGCGTATCGACCCGCAGCCACCCAGCCGATGCGGTAGCCCGGCGCCAGGCTTTTGGCAAACGAGCCGCAATGCATCACCAGGCCTTCAGTATCAAACGCTTTGGCCGGTTTGGGAGCATGCTGGCCGTAATACAGTTCGGCGTACACATCGTCCTCAATCAACGGCACCTGATGGCTGCGCAGCAACTCGACCAGGGCCTGCTTCTTGGCCTCGGGCATGGTCGCGCCAATCGGGTTCTGGAAACTGGTCATGCACCACACGGCCTTGATCGGGTGGTGTTCAAGGGTGTGTGCCAGCACGCCGAGATCGATGCCATCACGCGGATGCACCGGAATCTCCACCGCCTTGAGCTTGAGCCGCTCAAGGACTTGCAGGCAGGCATAGAACGCCGGGGCTTCAATGGCCACCAGATCACCGGGCTCGGTGACGGCTTGCAGGCACAGGTTCAGGGCCTCCAGCGCACCATTGGTGATCAGCAGTTCTTCCATGGGCAGCATCAACCCGCCGACCATGTAGCGCAGGGCGATTTGCCGGCGCAGTTGCGGGTTGCCGGGTGACATGTCGGTCACCACCATGCGTGGGTCCATCTCGCGGCTGGCGGTGGCCATCGAACGGGCAAGCCGCTGCAGCGGAAACAGCATGGGGCTTGGGAAGGCCGAGCCGAAGGGCACGGTGTGGGGGTCTTTGATCGAGTCCAGCACCGAGAACACCAGGGCGCTGACATCCACCTGGGTGGACTCGGTGATATGGCTGCTGAACACCGGCTCGCAAAACGGACTCGGTGCATGGGTGTTGACGAAGTAGCCAGAGCGCGGCTTGGCCCGAATCAGGCCACGGCGCTCCAGCAGGTAATAGGCTTGAAACACGGTCGAAGGACTGACGCCATAGGTCTGGCTGGCATAGCGCACCGACGGCACGCGCTGACCGGGGCCGAGCACCCCTGAGCGGATCAGTTCGGCAATATCGTCGGCGAATTTTTCGTAGCGTTTCATGGGATAAGGCTCGGTCCGGCGTGAGTTTCAAACATCACGAATCTGTGGGAGCAGGCGTGGCGTGTGAAGCGGGTTTGCTCGCGAGACAGGCGGCGCGGTGTCTCGGCGACAGCGCAGCCATCTTATCGCGAGCAAGCCCGCTCACACACTAACGATTAAGCGGTGCAACAAAACGGCTTTTGGCCACGCTGCGCACGTCTGGCTGATCGGTGTCGGTCACCACAAACTCGAGGGTCTGTGAACTGCTCTTCGGGCGATCGGCCAGCAAGGCAACAGACACCGGCACATCGACGATCTCACCCGGGGCCAGGCTCAGTTCGGTTTTACCCTGCAACTGGAAGTCCTCGCTGTTTTGCAACGACACTCGGTACTGCTGCGGCTCCTGAGTCTTGTTGATGATTTTAAGGCTGTAGATGTTCTCGATCTGGCCCTGGCTGTTCTCGCGGAACAGGCCCCGGTCCTTGATCACATCCAGGGACACCATCGTGCGCTGGTTCAGGGCCACCACCAGCGCCCCGATCATCACCACCAGCACCACGGCGTAGCCGATCAGGCGTGGGCGCGCCAGGTGGGTCTTGCCGCCTTGCAGTTCGTGCTCGGAGGTATAGCGCACCAGGCCCGGGGCATAGCCCATTTTCTCCATCACCGAGTCGCAGGCATCGATACAGGCTGCGCAACCGATGCATTCCATCTGCAAGCCATCGCGGATATCAATCCCTGTCGGGCACACCTGCACGCACATATAGCAGTCGATGCAATCGCCCAGGCCTTCTTGCTTGGGTGCAACCCCGCGTTTGCGCGGACCACGGTTTTCGCCACGGGCCACGTCATAGGAAATGGCCAGGGTGTCTTTATCGAACATGACGCTCTGGAAGCGGGCATACGGGCACATATGCATGCACACCGCTTCACGCAGCCAGCCGGCGCTGATGTACGTGGCACCAGTGAAAAACAGCATCCAGAACAGGCTGATGCCGGCGATTTCCAGGGTCAGCAGTTCAGTGGCCAACGGCCGGACCGGCGTGAAGTAACCGACAAATGTCAGCGCGGTCATTACGCTGATGGCCAGCCACAGCGTGTGCTTGGCGGTACGGCGCAGGATCTTGTTCAGGCGCCAGGGGGCTGCTTGCAGTTTTATGCGCTGGTTTCTGTCACCTTCAGTGATCTTTTCGCACCACATAAACAGCCAGGTCCAGCTGCTTTGCGGACAGGTGTAACCACACCACACCCGCCCGGCAAAGACCGTGATCGCAAACAGCCCGAAGGCGGCAATGATCAGCAATGCCGACAGCAGGATGAAGTCCTGCGGCCAGAACGTTGCGCCGAAAATATGAAACTTGCTCTCAGACAAATCCCACAGGACTGCCTGCCGGCCATCCCAGTTCAGCCAGACCGTGCCAAAGAACAGCAAAAACAAAAAGCCTGTCCCCACTATTCGCAGTGTGCGAAACAGGCCAGTGAAGCTGCGGGTGTGGATCATGTTGTCGCTGGACTTGTTTTTATTTTTTGTGGCTCTGGGTCTAGAAGCCTCAAATGACTCAAGTATCTGGACGGGAATTTGTTCGCTCATGGTCTTTCGCTCATCAGCCTCCATCAGGCATGAGCACTATGCCCAGCGAACTGTTTGCATAACAGACTCAGTTATTTGAATAAAAACCGGATCAGATGGTGTTTTGAGACGGCCTGCGACAATGTGCTGCACCCTGGCCAATACCCCGTTGTCATTGGCTTTGTGCGCCTGTAACCGACGTCTGTTGAATACAGTGTGATCAAGGTCAAGCAAATCACCGAATCACGGCAGCCAGCCTTATCCCGGTTGAAATGAGCATGTGTCTTGCATTGATAACGGCGGTGATGTCCCTGAGTCTTTTTAGACCCGGGCTGGCTCTTGCAGTGACCTTAAAGCAACACATTGCACTGTTAATGTGCGAAAAGAGTGCATCGGGCGTAAGCCCGTCACGGGTTATTTATGAATGGATACAGATTGTCTGACAACAGCTAGTCTTTGCTCTGTCTATGAGTTAGAGGACACAGCTCATGTCGATGGCTAAAACGCGTGCTGGGTCAGACGTAACCTTTACCGGATGGAGAACAGCATGATTTCGAGCAAACAAACGGGTAAAGGTAAAGACTCGTTGTCACCCGCAGACCCGGATGTTGAGGCGTTGGCACGGGCAGAGCACTCCGATCCGTTTTCGGTATTGGGTCCCCATGGGGATGGCGAGGGCGGGCAGTATATTCGGGCATTTCTGCCGGGCGCGGTGAGTGTGAATGTGCTTGCCCGCGATGACGGACAGCTGCTTGGCAGTCTTGAAGCTTCACAAGTGCCTGGCCTGTATACCGGGCATTTCGCACAAAGCCGGCCGTACCTGCTGCAGGTTGACTGGGGCGACGCTGTGCAAGTCAGCGAAGATCCCTACAGTTTTGGCCCGTTGCTGGGTGAGATGGATCTGTACCTGTTTGCCGAAGGCAATCATCGTGATCTGAGCAGTTGTTTCGGTGCGCAACTGATCCACGTTGAAGGCGTGCACGGCGTGCGTTTTGCGGTATGGGCCCCCAATGCGCGGCGGGTTTCGGTGGTCGGCGACTTCAATGGCTGGGACGGTCGTCGTCACCCCATGCGCCTGCGCCATCCGAGCGGAGTGTGGGAGCTGTTTGTTCCGCGCCTGCAAGCGGGTGAGGCGTATAAGTATGAAATTCTGGGCGAGCAGGGGATCTTGCCGCTCAAGGCCGATCCCGTGGCGCTGGCCACCCAGTTGCCGCCCGATACCGCCTCAAAGGTTGCCTCGCCCCTGAGCATCGACTGGCAAGACGATGACTGGATGCACGCGCGTGCCCAACTGCAGCGTCATGATGCGCCGCTGTCCATCTACGAATTGCACGTGGGCTCATGGCAGTGTGAGGTCGATGATATCGGCGAGGTCGCGCGTCAGTACACCTGGCCTGAGCTGGCGGAGCGCCTGATTCCCTATGTGCAGCAACTGGGCTTCACCCACATCGAACTGATGCCGATCATGGAGCACCCGTTTGGCGGCTCCTGGGGCTACCAGCCCCTGTCGCAGTTTGCACCCACCGCCCGTTACGGCTCGCCCGATGATTTCGCGGCGTTCGTCAATGCCTGCCATGTGGCCGGGATCGGGGTGATTCTGGACTGGGTGCCCGCACACTTTCCCAACGATACCCACGGCCTGGCGCAATTTGATGGCACCGCGCTGTACGAATACGCCAACCCCCTTGAAGGGTTTCATCAGGACTGGAACACCCTGATCTACAACCTGGGACGCACCGAAGTGCACGGTTTTATGCTGGCGTCGGCCCTGCACTGGCTCAAGCACTTCCATATTGATGGCCTGCGGGTCGATGCCGTGGCGTCCATGCTGTACCGCGACTATTCGCGCAAATCAGGGGAGTGGGTGCCCAATCGTCACGGAGGCCGGGAAAACCTCGAGGCCATCGAGTTTTTGCGCCACCTCAACGATGTGGTTGCCCACGAGGTTCCGGGCGCCCTGGTGATTGCCGAAGAGTCCACGGCGTGGCCGGGGGTCAGTCAAAGCACCGACCAGGGTGGGCTGGGCTTTTCGTATAAATGGAACATGGGCTGGATGCATGATTCGCTGCATTACATTCAACAGGATCCGGTGTACCGCGCCCATCATCACAATGAGTTGAGCTTTGGCCTGGTGTACGCCTGGACCGAGCGTTTCATCCTGCCGATTTCCCATGATGAAGTGGTGCACGGCAAGCATTCGCTGATCGACAAAATGCCCGGTGATCGCTGGCAGAAATTCGCCAATCTACGGGCGTACCTGAGCTTCATGTGGGCCCATCCGGGCAAGAAGCTGCTGTTCATGGGCTGCGAGTTCGGGCAATGGCGCGAGTGGAATCACGATCAGCAACTGGACTGGTATTTGCTGCAATACCCCGAACACCGGGGTGTGCAGAAGCTGGTGAGCGACTTGAACCGCTTGTACCGCGAGCAACCTGCGCTGTATGAGCAGGACGACGTTGCGCAGGGGTTCCAATGGTTGATCGGTGATGATGCGGCCAACAGCGTTTACGCCTGGCTGCGCTGGAGCAAGGACGGTTCGCCCTTGCTGGTGGTGACCAACTTTACCCCGGTACCTCGCGCTGGCTACCGCATCGGCGTGCCGTTTGCCGGCACCTGGCAAGAGGTGATCAACAGCGATTCGGCCACCTATGCCGGTTCTGATTACGGCAATGGCGGCGGGGTAGTGACCGAGGACGTGCCCAGCCACGGGCAGAGCGTGTCCCTGGCATTGAATCTGCCGCCGTTGGGGGTGTTGATACTGCGGCCGGTGTAAGCCTGCGGGAGCGGGCTTGCTCGCGATGGGATCGACGCGATTCAACCGGGAAATCGCGCCGCCTGCATCGTGAGCAAGCCCACTCCCACAGAAGCACCGCCAGCAACAGAGAGGTTCAGGCCTACAAATGCACCTCAACCGCCAGCGGCAAATGATCCGATAAATGCGTCCACGGCTTGTTGCCGAGGATCTTTGGATCGTGGCTGGTGGCATTGCGCAAGTAGATGCGGTCCAGACGCAGCAGCGGCCAGCGCGCCGGGTAGGTTTTGGCCACCTGGCCATGATGGCGCTCGAACACTTCGTGCAGGTCGTCCCGTTGGCGCAGGGCAGCATTGCCTTGTTGCTTCCAGTCGTTGAAGTCCCCGGCAATGATGACCGGCTCATCAGGCGGCAGGGATTTGAGCAGTTGGTTAAGCAGTACGATCTGTAGCTGGCGATGGCTTTCCAACAGGCTCAAATGCACGCAAATGGCGTGCACATTGCTATGACCCGGCACGTCCAGGACGCAATGCAGCAGGCCGCGCCGTTCAGGCCCGGTGATGGATACATCGAGATTGCGCGAGGCCTTGATCGGGTACTTGGACAGCAGGGCATTCCCGTGATGACCATCTGGATACACGGCGTTACGGCCGTAGGCGAAGTCGCTCCACATACTGTCGGCGAGAAACTCGTACTGCGAGGTGGCTGGCCAGTCTTCGTAGCGCGATGCGTGTTTGTCATGCTCGCCGAGCACTTCCTGCAGAAACACCAGGTCGGCGTCGGTACTGCGCACCGCCTCGCGCAGTTCAGGGAGGATGAAGCGACGGTTGAAGACGGTGAATCCCTTGTGCGTATTGACCGTCAGTACCTTGATTTGATGGACAGCAGGCGCTGTTGCCGTAGTGGCAGATAAAAGTGTATTGCCGACAACATCTTCAGCGGGCATGGTCACTCCTCTGTCAGTGGCAGTTCTGAGCGGCAAGCTCAAGGCTGTAGTCTGCCGCTTTTGATGGGGGTGGACTTGATGTTTATCAATACATTCACGACACCTCGGTGTGTTGCAGCTCAAACATCACCAGCGATCGTCCCGTGACCTCGTAGGGCTTGTTGAATGGCAGATGCTGGGGGCCTTTGATGCTCGGGTCTGTGGTGTCGAGCTTGCACGACCAACTGATGCCGTGGGGCACTTTGGGCAAGTTGAAGTTGATCGAGTCGTGGTTAGCGTTGACGACGATCAGCAGTGACGCGTCATCCCCGGCCCGTTGAACCCCGGACACTTGCGCCCGGCCATCCAGCAGCATGCCCAGGCACCGGGCCTGACCGTCATGCCACTGCTCGATGGTCATCTCGTTGCCGTCGGGTGCCAGCCAGGTGACGTCTTTAACCCCGGGGGTTTCGCTGGAGTGCCCCTCCAGAAACAGGCCACGACGCAAGATGGGGTAGTGCAGGCGCAGCTTGATCAGGCGTTTGACAAACGCCAGCAGCGATTTGCCGGGCTTGTTCAGTTCCCAGTTGATCCAGCCGATTTCGCTGTCCTGACAGTAGGCGTTGTTGTTGCCGTGCTGGGTGCGGGCGAATTCGTCGCCGGCCACCAGCATCGGCGTGCCTTGGGCCAGGAGCAGGGTGGCCATGAAGTTGCGCATCTGGCGCTGGCGCAGCGCATTGATGTCGGGATCGTCGGTTGGGCCTTCGACTCCGTGGTTCCACGAAATGTTGTTGTTGCTGCCGTCCTGGTTGTTTTCCTCGTTGGCTTCGTTGTGCTTGTCGTTGTAGGACACCAGGTCGTGCAAGGTGAAGCCGTCATGGGCAGTGATGAAGTTGACCGAACTGTAGGGCCTGCGGCCACGGTGATTGAACAGATCGGCAGAGCCGGTCATGCGTCCGGCAAAGTCGGCCAACTGGCCTTCGTCGCCTTTCCAGAAGGCGCGCACGGTGTCGCGAAAGCGATCGTTCCACTCCGCCCAGCCGGGCGGGAAACCACCGACCTGATAGCCTCCGGGCCCGCAATCCCAGGGTTCGGCGATCATTTTGACCCGGCGCAACAGCGGGTCCTGGCGGCACGCCACCAAAAAGCTGTGCCGTTCGTTAAAACCGTCGTGATAACGCCCCAGAATGGTCGCCAGATCGAAGCGGAAACCATCGACGTGCATTTCCCGGGCCCAGTAGCGCAGCGAGTCGGTGACCATCTGCAAGACGCACGGGTGGCTCAGGTCCAGGGTGTTGCCGGTGCCGGAATCGTTGATGTAGAAACGTTTTTCTTCGGGCATCAGCCGATAGTACGAAGCGTTGTCGATGCCGCGCATGGACAGGGTCGGGCCCTGCTCGTTGCCTTCGGCGGTGTGGTTGTAGACCACGTCCAGAATCACTTCCAGCCCGGCCTTGTGCAGGCGTGCGACCATTTCCTTGAACTCGGCGATCTTGCCGCTGGCCAGGTAGCGCGGGTCCGGGGCGAAAAAGGCGATGCTGTTGTAGCCCCAATAATTGGTCATGCCTTTTTGCAGCAGGTGCTGGTCGTTGACGAACCCGTGGACCGGCAACAGCTCGATGCTGGTGACGCCCAGGCCGGTGATGTGCTCGATCACTTCATCCACCATCAACCCGGCAAAGGTGCCCCGCACCGCATCCGGTACGGCGGGGTGGCGCATGCTGATGCCGCGCACGTGGGCCTCGTAGAAAATGGTGCGGTCCCAGGGCACGTTGAGCCGATGGTCATGGCCCCAGGTGTGCGCCGGGTCGATGACCTTGCATTTGGGTACAAACGGCGCGCTGTCGCGCTCGTCAAAACTCAGGTCGGCGTCCGGGTGGCCGATGGTGTAGCCAAACAGGGCTTCGGACCATTTGAGCTCCCCCACAAGCTGCTTGGCGTAGGGATCGATCAGCAATTTATGATGGTTGAAGCGGTGGCCGTTTTCCGGCTCGTACGGGCCGTACACGCGATAGCCGTAAACCTGGCCGGGGTGTGCGTCTGGCAAGTAACCGTGAAATGTCTCGTCGGTGTACTCGGGCAGTTCGATACGTTCCAGCTCGACTTCACCGGCGGCGTCGAACAGGCACAGTTCGACTTTGGTGGCGTTGGCTGAGAACAGGGCGAAGTTGACGCCCAACCCATCCCAGGTGGCACCCAGGGGGAAGGGCAGCCCTTCGCGGATGCGCAAGGGGTCGCCAGTGGGCGCGGCTGACGTGTGTTTACTCATGACCTGCTCCTGCGTATTAAGGACTTGAGGCGCGTGCGCGCGCTATCACCACTGATTGAAGGGCCTCATGTTGCGTAGCAGTTGCCGCAGCCTGCGCCAGCTGCTACGGGTTTATAGGCACCTCAACTCTCCTGCAGCGCAGTGTTCTCAAGATGAGGCAGGTTTGCGCGGTGCCCGTGGCTTCTTCTCGGCAGCAGGCTTTGGCGCTGCCTTGGCCTTGGCAGCCCGTGGTTGGGCTTTGGACGGAGCAAGGGCTTGTGCCTGGGCCAGTTTGTGAGCCATGTCCCAGTGGCGTGCCTCCTGGCCATCGGGGCGCCCTTCGGACTCCCAGATCTGGTAGGCAAACTCACGAATGTGTTTGTCGTCGTTACTCATGGCGAAGCTCCTTGACTCATGGGTGAATTATCGGTCTCTTTCGTGGGCTTGCTGGCGGGCGCAGGCCAGCAGTTCGAAGCGTTGCGTTGCATCAATCGCGTCCAGCAACGTGTTGCAATCACCCGGCATTCGGCGGCGCCAGTTGGGATGGCCGCTGACGGTGCCGGGCAAGTTGGCTTGCTCCTCAAGTCCCAGGGCATCCTCGATCGGCAGCAGCACCAGGGGAGCACGGGTGTGCCCCAGAAAACGGATGCTGGCGTCCAGCGTCGGGGCGTTGCCCTGGGCTTCTTCCTGAAAGTTCTGTGGGTCCTGGCGCAAGGCCCGGTCCAGGCCTTCGCACTCGCGCTGGCGTTCCTCGCGCCAGCGTTGCGCGGCCACCGGGTCGACTAGGTTCAGGCGTTCGTTCCAGTCGATATCGCGCCCGTGCAGCCAGCCGGTGAGCGTGGGCAGGTCGTGGGTGCTGGTGGTGGCCAGGGCGTCGTCGGGCCAGTCCAGGATCGGTTTGAAGCGCGCGCCGTAGTCCTGCTCGAACAGCAGCACGCGAATACCGAGGATGGCCCGTTCGCTGAGCTTTTCCCGCAGTCCGTCAGGCACGGTGCCCAGGTCTTCACCGAGTACGATGGCCTGGTGGCGCACCGATTCAAGGCAGACCAGACGCAGCAGATCGTCGATCGGGTAATACAGATAGGCCCCTTCGTCGGCCGAGGCCCCCAGGGGGATCACCCACAGGCGCTGCAAGCCCAGCACATGGTCGATGCGCAGCCCACCGGCATGGGCAAAGTTGGCGCGCAGCATCTCGATGAAGGCGCGAAAGCCATTGCGCTTGAGACCCTCGGGGGAAAACGCGGAAATCCCCCAGCCCTGGCCTGCACGGTTGAGAGCGTCCGGCGGTGCGCCTACGGTCAACTGGGCCAGCATTTCGTCCTGGCGACACCAGGCCTGGCTGCCTGCACCATCGGCGCCCACGGCCAGGTCGGCGATCAGGCCGATGGCCATGCCGCTGGCCCGCGCGGCCGTTTGTGCACGGCCCAGGCAGCGATCCATCAACCACTGACAAAACGCGTAGTAAGCGATGACATGCTGATGTTCTTCGGCGAACTGCAGTAACGCCGGGCTGTCGGGGTTGCGCCATTGCTCGGGCCAGTCACGCCAGTCCAGGCTGTGATGCTCGGTCACACACGACTCTTGCAAGGCTTCGAAGCGGCAGTGGTTTTCCAGGGCTTCGCCGCCCCGCTGGCGAAAACCCTTGAAGTCGTCATGGAGCGGGTGTTCGTTCTGCACAAAGTCGTTATAGAGCTGGCGCAGCAGTGTCTGCTTGGCCTGGGTCACGGCAGGCCAGTCGATCAGAGGCAGTTGTTCAAGCCGGTGGAGTTCGTCTTGAAGACCGGTAGCATCAATGGCCCTGTGCAGGGCTTCCTGTCCCAGGATGCTGGCGGGAGCGGCGTACAGGCTGTTGAGAAATAAACGGCTGGACGGTGAATAAGGGCTGTAGTGCTTGGGGGCGCTGCTGAACATGGCGTGCAACGGGCTGATAGCCAGTGCGTCGGCGCCGCGTTCACCGAGTGCCTGCAGCAGGGTTTCCAGTGCCTGGGTATCGCCAAACCCGCCATCGCCGTGGCGATGCAGCGAGTACAGCTGAACGCTCACCCCCCACGCGCGTGGAGCAGACTGGTGCAAGGCATCGGCAATGCTGAAGCACTTTGTCGGGGCCACGGCCAGGGTGAACTGCTGGTCGTCCAGCTGTACCCGGTGGTAGCCGATGGGAATCATGCCCGGCAGCACGGCGTCTGCATCCAGCTGGATCGGCAGCGCATCACCGCTTTCCAGGTGCACGATGCACTGGCTGTGGGGGTGGAAATAGCGTGACAAGTCCAGGGCCTTGCCGACGTCTGCGGTCAACAAGGGCGGCAGACGTTTGTTCTGTTGCTCCAGTTGCAGGTTCAGCAAGCTGGTTTCAATGGCCTCGGCGCTGTCGGCGGGTAATCCCAACCCCGCCAGAATGGCCTCCAGCACCTTGGGTGTGACCCTTTGCGGTTGGCCGTTGGCATCAATCCAGTCAACGGCCAGGCCGGCTCGGCCGGCGAGTACTTCGAGTTGCGCTTCGCTCATTGGCGGGCTCCCTTGGCGAGAAACGGTCGGGCGTCAGGCAGATCCGCAGATTGCATCACTCACGGCTTCACGGAGCGAAGCAATGACTTGGCAACCAGTTGTTCATAAAGCTCTGCATAGGGTTCAACGGCCTTGCACCAGTTAAACGGTGCGGCCATTGCGCGGCAGCGCATGGCGTTGAAGAGTGCCGGGTAACTGAAGACTTTGAATGCCCGTTTCAGGGCTTGCTCGTAACTGGCTACGGTGGACTCATCGAACAGGAAGCCGGTGACGCCATTCTCGATGGTGTCGGCCAGGCCGCCCGTATTGCGAGCCACGGGCAGCGAGCCGAAGCGTTGTGCATACATCTGGCTCAACCCGCAGGGTTCGTAGCGCGAGGGCATCAACAGGAAATCGCTGCCCGCGAACATGCGCCGGGCATCGGTTTCATTGAAGCCAATGCGCACCCCGATCTGCCCCGGAAAACGCAGGGCCAGTTCGCGCATGGTCTGTTCTTCTTCGGGCTCGCCGCGCCCGATGATGCAAATCTGACCACCGTTGGCCACGATAAAAGCCGCCACGGCTTCTGTCAGGTCCAGGCCTTTTTGGTACACCAGACGCGAAACCACGGCGAACAGGGGGCCCTTGGACGGTTTCAGGCCGAACAGGGTGCGCACATGGGCGGTGTTCAAGGCCCTTGCATCCCAGTCACCGATGCCGAACGGGGCAACCAGATGGGGGTCGGTCGTGGCTTCCCAGCTTTCATCGATGCCATTGGGGATGCCGCTCAGCAGTCCTTGCTGGGTCTTGCTGGCCAGAAAGCCATCCAGCCCGCACCCAAAGGCCGGGGTCGTGATTTCTGCGGCGTAGGTGGCGCTGACGGTGGTGATATGGCTGGCGTAGGCCATGCCCGCTTTCAGGAACGACAACTTGCCATAAAATTCCATGCCGTCCTGCTGCAGGGCATGGTGCGGAATACCCAGCTCCGGGCAGCAGGCGCGGCTGAATACGCCCTGGTAGGCCAGGTTGTGGATGGTGAACAGTGTCGGGGTACGCTGGCCGCGCCAATGCATATAGGCCGGCGCCAGGCCGGCGGGCCAGTCGTGGGCGTGTACCAGATCGGGTTGCCAGTGAATCTGCGCCAGATTGGCCGCAATATCGGCCGCTGCCAGCCCCAGGCGGGCGAAGCGAATATGGTTGTCAGGCCAGTCGCGGCCGTTATTGGCGCCGTAGGGGCTGCCTTCGCGCTCATACAGTTCGGGGCAAATCAGCACGTAGATGACCAGCCCGTCCTTCAAGTCCATGCGGCCGATCTTGCAGGGGGGCAGGGCAGCATGGCCGCCGAGTTCGCCGATGATATGAATGGGGTTGTCGCTGTTGAGTACTTGCGGGTAGCCCGGGATCAAGACACGCACATCATGCAAGTGACGCATGGCCCGCGGAAGAGCGGCCGACACATCCCCCAGACCGCCGGTTTTAACCAGGTCGGCCAGTTCGGACGTGACAAACAGCACTTTCTTTTTGTTGGGATTGGCACTTGCCTGCGGCAGTTCGGGCCTTCCCGCAGGGGCCAGGTCTGGCAGAGACAACAGCTCAGTCACCACTTGCGGGGTCAGACGTTCTTCTTGATGTGGCGCAGCCGCACTGATCATGAATTTCTCCCGTTATATTTATTGATCCACTTACGGCCACCCGGCCGGTACTTCCCCACTTGCGATTGGCCATGTCATCCATGGCGTAAATGCTCAAAAGATGAATAAGGCACTGCAAGGAATGCACCAATAATGGCAACCCCAGCCTTAGGTAGACCTACCACGGGCGAAGAAAATTCGATTGTCTGATTACGGCAATTAGACGCCGTAGACACGACAGCGTTGAGTGTAGGAGAGATACTTCAAGGTGTTAGGTGTATGAGGTGTTTTTTTGTAGGACAAAGATAATTATCGCGTAGGAAAAATATCTATCACGGGATGTGTGTCACTGTTATTTCAGTGCCGGGTGATGCGTCGCATCTTTGTGGTCGCTGCCGAGGAATGAAGACTGCGAGCTCTTGATCGTGCGAACGGGACAATAAAGCTCGCAGCCTTCGTTCCTCGGCAGCGACTACAGGTCAGTTAATGCTCCAGAGGATTTCAAAAACAATACGGGGCGCACCATTGCGGTGCGCTGCGTGCTGAAATCTCAGTTGCCGGGATACTCGGCCACCACCTGATCACTGCCATCGTTGCGCAGGCCGATAACCTGATACGCGTCCTTGCGGTCACCCATTTCCATTCCCGGCGAACCCATAGGCATGCCCGGTACCGCAATCCCCTTGAGGTCATTGCGCTTGGTCAATGCCACCACTTGCTCGGCCGGGACATGGCCTTCAACGAATTTGCCGTTGATCACGCCGGTATGGCACGAAGCCAGGCGCGGCTGGACACCGAGGCGCTGCTTGACACTGCTCATGTCGGCTTCGACATGGTCATTGACCTTGAAACCATTGGTTTCAAGGTGGGAGATCCAGGCTTTGCAGCAGCCGCAGTTGGCATCGCGGTGCACATCAATGGTCAGTTGTTCGGCGGCCTGAGCCAGCGAGGACAACAGCAGGGCCGAGAGTGCGACAAGGCGCAATGGGGTTTTCATCGAGTTCCTCAATACGTAAAAAATGTGAGCCTGATCATTAACGACTGTCAGGTAACTGATGACCAGATGACAATTTTGTCAGGTTGGAGCTGCCTTGCTGCTTTTCAAGGCGTCAGTCGCAAGCTTGCACGGATGCCCTGGACCTCGGGTTCGTTGGCTTTGTAGCCGTCTGCCGGACCTGCGTAGGAAAGGGCGTAGGCGCTGTTGCCCTGAGTGGCGGCCACCAGGGTCTGGGTGATGACGTGGTTGCCGTTCTGGGTGATTTTGCAGGTGGTTTGCAAGGCGTCCAGGCCCCCCAGGGTGCTGCTGTTGATTTTGCTGCAAGCGCTCTGATAACCGCCTTTGGCGAAGTTTTGCTGCAGGGTTTTGCGCATCTGCAGCAAAACGGCCTCCATATTCACCTTGTGTTCAGGCACCAGGGTCGACTGGGTCAGCTCCATGACCATCTGCGGATCGCCATTGGCATCGTTCTTCACGGCCCGCTGGCGCACGCTGCTGTCGTCGGGCTCAGGGGGGATGGTCTGAATCTCCCAGCCTGCGGGCCAGGTAATTGTCAGTCCGTCGGCATGGGCCAGGGGGAGCCCGACAAGCAGGCATAAACCGATAAAAACGGGGAAACGGCGGGCAACGTGCATAGGTCTCGGGCCTTTTGGGCAGGATTTTGGCAGTAATAGTGTATCAATAGGTGTCGAAGTCTTGCTTTGCAGCCTGACATCATTTTCGACCATTGCTCAGCTAAACCTTTGCTTCTTATGTCTAATCCCGGACAATCGCGCCCCTCTTATGGCCGGGGCGATGTCAGCAAGGTGTTTCTTGTCCGCTCCGGCTGCGTGGTAACGACCGGCTAGCGGAGATTCGACCGGATGAATGACCAGGCTAACAGCGTCGACGAACGCTTCGACGAGACCCCGGCGACCTTAAGTCGCTGGAACCGTCATGACACCACCTGGATGCTGGGCCTGTTCGGCACAGCGATTGGCGCAGGTACCTTGTTCTTGCCCATCAACGCAGGGCTTGGCGGCTTTTGGCCGTTATTGATCCTGGCGCTGTTGGCGTTCCCGATGACCTTTTACGCACACCGTGGCTTGACCCGCTTCGTGCTCTCCGGGCGCGAAGGCTCAGATATCACGGATGTGGTGGAAGAGCATTTTGGCCTTAGCGCCGGTTCCCTGATCACGCTGCTGTACTTCCTGGCGATTTTCCCGATTCTGCTGATCTACAGCGTAGCGCTGACCAACACGGTTGGCAGCTTTATGCTCAATCAAATGCACATCACGCCACCGCCACGGGCAATCCTGGCGTTGGTACTGATTCTGGGCTTGCTGATTGTTGTGCGCTGCGGCGAACAAGTGATCGTCAAGGCCATGAGCATGATGGTCTACCCGTTCATTGTGGCGTTGCTGTTTTTGGCGGTGTTTCTGATTCCGCACTGGAACGGCGGCATTCTGAGTACCGCGACCACGCTGCCTGAACCTACTGCATTGCTGCACACCTTGTGGCTGGCGATTCCGGTGATGGTGTTCTCCTTTAACCATTCGCCCATCATCTCGGCCTTCGCCGTGGATCAGAAACGCCGCTATGGTGCCAACGCCGATGAGCGCAGCTCGCAGATCCTGTCCCGCGCCCACCTGCTGATGGTGGTGATGGTGCTGTTCTTCGTGTTCAGCTGTGTGCTCACGCTCTCGCCTGAGCAACTGCTTGAGGCCAAGACGCAGAACCTGTCGATCCTGTCCTACCTGGCCAACCACTTCAGCAACCCGACCATCGCTTTTGCTGCGCCGCTGATTGCGTTTGTGGCCATTGCCAAGTCGTTCCTGGGCCACTACATCGGCGCCAGTGAAGGCCTTAAAGGCCTGGTACTGAAAACCGGCAAGCGCCCTGCAGCGAAAAACCTCGACCGCATGACTGCAGCGTTCATGCTGGTGGTGTGCTGGGCGGTGGCCACGCTTAACCCGAGCATCCTGGGCATGATCGAAACCATGGGCGGGCCGGTCATTGCAGCCATCCTGTTCCTGATGCCGATGTACGCGATTCGTCGGGTCCCGGCCATGCGCCAGTATTCGGGCCAGATCTCCAACGTGTTCGTCACGGTTGTGGGCCTGATCGCGATCTCGTCGCTGGTGTACTCCCTGATCCCTTGAGCCTTGTCCCTGTCGCCGCCGTTCTGTGCGGCGACACTGCGTGATTGACCCTCGCAAGCCGCCCAAGGCTTGAGTCTGGCCAGTACTGCGAATATGATTGCGACCCATTCCTATTCGCAGTGTGCTGACAGCACGTCCCGAGGGTTCCCGTGTCGCCATCCCCGTCGAACCCACCGTTGCTGCATGCACACGTGCATAACCTGTATAGCGATCACCACGGCTGGCTGGTGAACTGGCTGCGGCGGCGTTTGCGTGATACCGACAATGCTGCCGACATGGCGCAGGACACCTTCCTTTATGTATTGGGCAAACCGGAGCAGGTTGCGCAGTTGCGTGAGCCGCGTGCCTGGCTGAGCACGATCGCCAAGGGTTTGTTGATAGACCGCTTTCGTCGCCAGAAGGTCGAGCAGGCGTATCTGCTTGCGATTGCCCATTTGCCCGAGCAGGAAATGCCTGCCGCTGAAGAACGGTTGATCCTCCTTGAAACCCTGACCCGAATCGACGCGTTGCTCGACGGCCTGAAGCCCGCGGTGCGAACCGCCTTTTTGCTTTCGCGCCTCGAGGGGCTTGGCTATCAGGCGATTGCCGAGCGCCTTGGGGTTAGCGTCAGTTCGGTAGAAAAGTACATGGCTACGGCCATCCGTCATTGTTTTCTCGCCCGTAGCGCCCTGTGAGCGGGGGGCCCTCGACGGTCGAATTTGCACCCCATGTGCTTGACCAGGCCATTGACTGGCTGGTGAAAACCCAGTCCGGTGCGGCTCAACCCCATGTGTTTGCTGCGTGCAAGCAGTGGCGCGCCGCCGATGCCAGTCATGAAGCGGCCTGGCAAGCCCTGCAACTGACCGAGACGACCTTGCGTCAGGCCTCGTTGCTGCCCGGTCGCGTTGCACTGGACACCCTGGCCGGAAGTGGCCGTATTCGCTCGCGCCGCCAGGCACTCAAGATACTGGGCTTGGGCATGCTGGGCGCCGGGGCGGGCGCATTGGCGATCCAGCAGCAACCGTGGCGTCATTTTGGTGCCGACTACGGGACCGGGGTGGGTGAGCGGCGGTTGTACAACCTGGTCGACGGTACGGGTTTGCAGCTCAATACCGACAGTTCTGCTGATGTGCTGTTCACTGCGCAGCAGCGACTGATTGTTTTGCGCGCTGGCGAAATTTTTATCCGCACTGGCCAGGACCCAGCATCCGTCAGCGGCCGCCGACCGTTTTGGGTTCACACCCGTGAGGCTCGGTTGCAAGCCATCGGCACAGCCTTCGATGTACGCCAGGAGTCCGGGCGTACCCGGTTGATGGTCGAGGAGGGGGTGGTGGCGATTCATCTGCCGGACTCCCTGCCAGTTCGGGTGCAGGCGGGCCATGAGTACCTGATTGACGCTCATTCGGCGCAGCCCCAAACCGCTTCAGCGTTCTCTGCCAGTGGCTGGGCCAGTGGCGTGCTGGTAGCCAGGCAGATGCGTTTGCAGGACCTGACGCAAGAGCTGGCACGCTATCGCCATGGCTGGTTGCAGTGCGATCCGGCGGTCAGTGACTTGCGGGTATCGGGGGTGTTTCAGCTCGATGGTATCGAGCATGCGCTGGAAGGCCTGAGCCAGTCGCTGCCGGTTCGAATCGAGCACAGAACACGGTTCTGGACACGGATTGTGGCGGTTTAAGGTTCAGCAGACGCTTGAATCTACAAATACGAATAATTATCAAATTTCTTTGCGGGTTTACACGAGTCCTTCGACAGATAGGCATAAGACTTATTTATTGCAGGAGCCCCGCGCCAATGTCCCGTGTTTATCGCAATTTTTCATTGCCTTCCCGCAGCCGCCTGGCCATCGCTTTGCAGATCGTTTTACTGGGCGCCGTCGCACAACCGTTATCGCTGGTCAGCGCCGCCTCCATCAGCGTTCAGCACAGTTTCGACGTGCCAGCCAGCGATCTGGAGTTGGCGTTAAACCGTTTCGCCCAGCAGGCCAATATTTCCCTGCCCTATGACCCGACCCTGGTTAAAAGCAAGCAGGCGCCAGCACTCAAGGGGCGTTATGAGGTGGCTCAGGGCCTGATGCAATTGCTCAAGGGCAGTGGTCTGACGGCCACCGAAGGTGCCAATGGGGTCTGGGTACTCTATCCGTTGACTTCCGACGGAGCGCAATTGCAACTGCAAGCCACCAGCGTCACGGGGCTCGGGCTGGGCAGCACCACTGAGGACAGCCATTCCTACACCACGGGTGAGACCCGTACGGCGACTAAATTGCCACTTTCGCTGCGCGAAACACCGCAATCGGTCACGGTAATGACCCGTCAGCAGATGACCGATCAAGGCTTGGGCAGTATCGCTCAGGTACTGGCGCAAACCCCTGGCATCACGGTGATGCATGACGACAGCGAGCGGTACAACTTCTACTCCCGCGGGTTCACCCTGGACAACTTTCAGTACGACGGCGTGCCGACCTCGGACTTCACCACCAATACCAACGGCCTGGGCATGCGGGACATGGCCATTTACGACCGTGTAGAGGTGGTACGCGGCGCCACCGGCCTGATGAGCGGGGTGGGCAGCCCGTCAGGCGCGGTGAACCTGGTGCGCAAGCGTCCTACCAAGGAGTTTCAGGGTTATGTCTCAGGCAGCGGCGGGTCATGGGATCGCTATCGCAGCGAACTGGATCTGTCCGGACCGCTCACTGAAAACGGTGCGCTGCGTGGCCGCGTGGTTGCAGCGCGCGAAGATGGCCGCTCTTTCATCGATCGCTATTCCTCCAGCAAGGACGTGTTCTATGCCATCGGTGAAGCAGATGTGAGCGACGACACCACCGCTTATGCCGGTATCGACTATCAGCGGATTAACTCCAACGGCTCAAGTTTTGGTCAGTTGCCGCTGTATTACAGCGATGGCAGCCGAACCCACTTCAGCCGCTCGATGAACCCTGCAGCCAAGTGGGCATATGCCGACAGCGAAAGCACCAAATACTTCGCGGGCATTGAGCAGCGTTTTGACAACGACTGGTTACTCAAAGTCGAGGCCAGCCACTGGAAGGGCAATACCGAGCAGTTGCAGGGGAATCTGGTGGGGTGGGGACCTTTCCCGGATAAAGCCACGGGAGAAGCTCAATTCATGAGCGGTACCAAAACCTTCAAGATCAATACCGATACCCTGGACGCCTATGCGACCGGGCCATTCGAGCTTTTGGGCCGGACCCATGAGCTGGTGGTGGGGATGAATGTCAGCGATGGTCGTACGGACTATCTGGCAATGAATGCCGAGGATTTGACCGTCAACTATGAAAACTGGAACAACGACGCGCCTCGTCCCACGGACTTGAGCCGGGGCTTGAAGCAGAAGTACAAGACCAAAGAGTCAGCGGCCTACGCGGCGTTGCGTCTCAAGCCGATAGATGATCTGTCCGTGATCCTGGGCACCCGAGTGGTGAATTACGATCGCAAGGGAACAATGACCTACAACGCAGCGCAAACCACCCCGGATACGGATAACAGTAAAAAAACCGGGAAAATGATTCCTTATGCAGGGATCGTCTATGACGTGACGGAAAATCACTCGGTCTATGCCAGCTATACCGACATCTTCACTCCCCAAAGCTACTTCGACCGCGACAACAAAGTGCTCGCTCCCGTAACCGGGCAAAGCTACGAAACTGGCCTTAAGTCGGAGTACTTCGGCGGTGCCCTGAACACCAGTTTTGCCCTGTTTCTGATCAAGCAGGACAACTACGCCGAATACGACGGTATGCGCGCCGATGGCCAGGATGCCTACAAGGCAGTCAGTGGCATCAAGACCAAAGGCTTTGAGGCTGAAATTTCCGGCGAAGTCATGAGCGGCTGGCAATTGCTTGCGGGTTATACCTACGCCCAGCCACGGGACAAGGACGGCAAGCGGATCAACAGCAACCACCCCGAGCAGTTGTTCAAACTGGCCACCAACTACCAGCTGACGAGGGATCTCAAAGACCTGAACGTGGGCGGCAACCTGACGTGGCAGGGCTCGACCTACAGCGAGCTCGATTCATCGATCAAAGCCGAGACCAAGGAAGGCAGCTTCGCGGTGGTCGGCTTGATGGCCCGCTATGACATCAATAAAAACCTGAGTGCCTCGGTCAATCTCAACAACGTGTTCGACCGCGAATACCTCAGCGGATATGGCCTGTATTCGACCTATTACTACGGCGACCCGCGCAACCTGATGCTGGGGATGAAGTACCGCTTCTGAAGGCATGTTTCATGTTGTGCCTGCCCTGCGTCGACTATGGTTAAAAACCACGAAAACCCGGGCCGGCATGACGTTTGACCTGCATCAATGCGGGTGCGCCGCACAGGCTTAGTCTGGGGTCAATCCATGTTCCAGGAGGTTGCCATAGATGAGCATCATCGTGACCGGGGCTGCCGGGTTTATCGGCAGCAATCTGGTAAAGGCGCTTAATCGGCGCGGCGAGCGCGACATCATCGCCGTGGACGATCTGACCGATGGCGACAAGTGCCGCAACCTGGCGGACTGCGATATCGCCGATTACTTCGACAGGCGCGAGTTCGTGCAACGCTTCGTCACCCATCAGTTGGGTGAAGTGCGGGCCGTGCTGCATCAAGGGGCCTGCTCCAGCACGGTCGAAAGTGATGGCCGGTTGATGATGGACAACAATTATCGTTACAGCTGCGATGTGTTGCAGGCCTGTCAGGAGCAGTCGGTGCCTCTGCTGTATGCCTCTTCTGCGGCGGTCTACGGGGCCGGCAGGGATTTTCGCGAAGCCCGTGAGCATGAGCGGCCCTTGAATGTGTATGCCTACTCCAAATGCCTGTTCGACCAGCGCGTGCGCCAGATATTGCCCAAGTCGCGCAGCCAGATCGTCGGTTTGCGTTACTTCAATGTCTACGGCCCCCGTGAGCAGCATAAGGGGCCCATGGCTTCGATGGTCTGGCACTGTTTCAACCAGTACCGCGATCGTGGCCATGTCGAGTTGTTTGGCGAGTATGGCGGCTACCCGGCGGGCGGGCATGAGCGGGATTTTGTGTCGGTGGAGGATGTGGTCAAGGTCAACCTGCACTGGCTGGATCACCCGCAAACCAGCGGTATATTCAACCTGGGCACCGGGCGGGCCCGTTCATTCAATGATCTGGCGCTGGCAACGATCAATAGCGTGCGCTGTGCCGAGGATCGACCGCCTTTGACCCTTGAAACGGCCATTCTGGACGGCGTTTTGCGCTACTGCGAATTTCCGCAGGGGCTCAAGCACAAGTATCAGGTGTATACCTGCGCCGATTTGGGGCAGTTGCGCGAGGCGGGCTATCGCGAGCCGATGATGGGACTGGAGGAAGGGGTGGAGCGGTATTGCGCGCAGCTGCTGGCCCGTTGAAGCCTGAGTACGGGTTGCGGGGGCGGGCTTGCTCGCGATGGGCGCACCCCGGTTTAACGGATAAACCGGGTTGTCTGAGTCGTGAACAAGCCCGCACCTGCAGGTATCACTTGTGGCTGAGCAGTGCTTCCAGTTTTTCCTGGTCACGGGCGAACTGACGAATGCCTTCGGCCAGTTTCTCGGTGGCCATTGCATCTTCGTTGGAGGCCCAGCGGAATTGCGACTCGTCCAGCACCAAGCGGGGTTCGCCTGCGTGGCCAGGGGCCAGTTTGCGTTCCAGCTTGCCTTCGTCCAGAGCCAGTTTTTCCAGCAGGTCGGGGCTGATGGTCAGACGGTCGCAGCCGGCCAGTTGCTCGATCTGGTTGAGGTTGCGGAAGCTGGCGCCCATGACCACGGTGTTGTAGGCATTGGCTTTGTAGTAGTTGTAGATGCGGGTTACGGACTGCACGCCCGGGTCATCGGAGCCGGTGTAGTCAACGCCGGTGGACTTCTTGTACCAGTCGTAAATCCGACCCACAAACGGCGAGATCAAAAACACCCCGGCATCGGCACAGGCAGCCGCCTGGGCGAACGAGAACAACAGGGTCAGGTTGGTTTGAATGCCGTCCTTTTCCAGTTTCTCTGCAGCGCGGATGCCTTCCCAGGTCGAGGCCAGCTTGATCAGCACGCGGTCGCGACCAACACCGGCCTTGTCGTAAAGCTCGATCAACTGGTTGGCTTTTCTCAGCAGGGCGGGTTCGTCAAACGACAGGCGGGCGTCGACTTCAGTCGAAATACGGCCTGGAATCACGTTCAAGATACCGCTACCTACCGATACCGCGAAATGATCGCAGGCCAGGCCCACATCGCCTTTGGCATGGCTGATGGCATTTTTCAGCAGCTCGGCATAGCCGGGCATCGCTGCAGCCTTGAGCAGCAGCGACGGGTTGGTGGTTGCATCCACAGGTTTGAGACGGGTAATTGCGTCGAGGTCGCCGGTGTCTGCGACCACGGTGGTGAACTGCTTGAGTTGTTCCAGCTTGGAAGTCATGAGCGTCTCTGTCGAAAAGGTAGTAATGGCAGTACAGATTGATTGCGTCTTCGATCATTAGTTCGTTGAACGTAGAGTGGCAGAATGCCGCTGAACACGCCCGCAGTGCAACCAATGGTGCAGATTTAATCTGTCGCAGTGCCATTACCCCAACGTCAGATCTCCATCTTGCCCCACCCTGGCTTGCGCGGCTCTGGCTCGCAGATCTGCACCGCATTGACGGTTTTGCCGGTGGCGAGTTCAACCCTGCGTGCCACCTCCGGGTCATCGGCAAACGGGATCAGGCTGGCTTCGTCGATGTCTTTCTCGGTTTTGTGCTTCAAACACCAGCTGACGGCGCAGTAAATGCTGATCACTGCGCAGCTGTTGAGGGCTATTTCGAGCATGTGCAACGCTCCTTGCTGGAGGGCAAGCGCAAGCCTTGTGGCCTGCGCTGCAACGGGATCAGGCAATCCGGGCGGTCAGTTCGGCCTGTTTGAGGTTGGCCACACGCACCGTGCGCCATACGTTCCAGGCCATCAGCAACATGCCGCACAGAAAGAACAGCCCGCCCACCAGGCGTACGACAAAGCCCGGGTGGCTGGCCTGTAATGACTCGACAAACGAGTAGGTCAGGGTGCCGTCATCGTTGATCGCCCGCCACATCAGGCCCTGGGTAATGCCGTTGACCCACATCGACGCGATGTAGAGCACCGTGCCGATGGTGGCCAGCCAGAAGTGCAGGTTGATCAGCGCGATACTGTGCATCTGCTCACGGCCGAAGATTTTCGGGATCATGTGATACAGCGCCCCGAAGGTAATCATCGCCACCCAGCCCAAAGCCCCGGCGTGTACGTGGCCGATGGTCCAGTCGGTGTAGTGGGAGAGGGCGTTGACGGTCTTGATCGCCATCATCGGGCCTTCAAAGGTCGACATGCCGTAGAACGCCAGAGACAGCACCAGAAAGCGCAGGATCGGGTCGGTACGCAACTTATGCCAGGCCCCCGAGAGGGTCATCATGCCGTTGATCATGCCGCCCCAGCTGGGTGCCAGGAGGATGATCGACATCGCCATGCCCAGTGATTGCGCCCAGTCCGGCAAGGCGGTGTAGTGCAAGTGATGAGGGCCTGCCCATATATAAAGCGTGATCAGTGCCCAGAAGTGCACGATGGACAGGCGATAAGAGTAAATCGGCTTGCCGACTTGCTTGGGTACGAAGTAGTACATCATTCCGAGAAAGCCGGTGGTCAGGAAGAAACCTACGGCGTTGTGCCCATACCACCACTGCACCATGGCATCGGTGGCGCCGGAGTACACCGGATACGACTTGAACCAGTCCACTGGAATGGCCAGGTGGTTGACCACATGGAGCATGGCAATCACCAGAATGAAGGCGCCGAAAAACCAGTTGCCGACGTAAATATGTTTCGTTTTTCGTTGTACCACTGTGGTGAAGAAGACGATGGCGTAGGCCACCCAGACCACGGTCATCCAGACGGCACCGGTGAACTCGATTTCGGCGTATTCCTTGGTCGTGGTGTAGCCCAGGGGCAGTGTGATCAGCATGATCACGATCACTGACTGCCAGCCCCAGAAAGTGAAGGCAGCGAGCTTGTCGGAGAACAGCCGCACGTTGCAGGTGCGCTGCACGGCGTAATAGCTGGCGGCAAATTGTGCGCTGCCGGCAAACCCGAAAATCACCAGGCTGGTGTGCAGCGGCCGCAGTCGCCCGAAGGTGGTCCAGGGCAGGTCCAGGTTCATTTGCGGCCAGGCCAGCTGCGAGGCGATCCACACGCCCATGGCCATGCCGATAACACCCCACACCACGGTCATGATGGCGAATTGGCGGACGACCTTATAGTTATAGGCCTGCCCGTTCAGTGCTGTGCTCATGCTCAAGTCTTCCACGGTTTAAAGTCCTGCCAGGCCTCGTGGTCTGGCGCAGGTTGAACTTTAGGAAGCTTGAGTTAAACAAGACAGATTCAGAAAATCAGAATTTATGCGGATCAGATTCTATCGGGTGTTTAGGGGGATTTTATTTAATCTGATCTGGTTTTTAAGATATTCACGAAATTAAAATCCAACTGAGCTGTAAGGCCAGGCCCCATGTGTAGTGCGCGCTCGATCACATTCATCGTGGGATAGAACAGGCTTGTGCGGTGATTCTCCAAGGCTTGGCTATACCTATATGGGCGCGTTCCTACGGTTGCCCCCCTACAGGAGTTACAGAATGAAGCTTGGTTTAATGATCGGTACGTTGTGCATCGCCTCAATCGGGATGGTCGGTTGTGCGAGCAAGGTCCAGCAACCGGATGAATACTCTGGTTTCCTGAAGGATTACAGCCGCCTTAAAGAGGCCAAGTCGCCCTCTGGTGCAGAGGTGATGCGTTGGGTTGACCCAAAACTGAAGGTGAATAAATACACCAGCGTGTATATCGAGCCGACTCAGCTGTACCCGGCACCCAAACCGACAGAGAAGATTCCACAAAGTACGTTGAACGGAATCACCAACTACTACGATCAGGCCCTAAAGCGTGAATTGAGCAAATCCTTGCCGTTGGCCAGCGCCCCTGGACCGGGTGTGATTGTAGTGCGGGCAGCCATCACCGCAGTCAGCAGCGAGACCGAGAGCCTGGCACCCTATGAGTACATTCCGGTAGCCCTGGTGGCTGCGGCGGTGAGCACGGCCTCGGGCATCCGGGATCAGGAAACCCAACTGGCCACCGAAGCCGTCTTTATCGACGGGCAAAGCCAGGATGTTGTGGCCCAGGTCGTGCGCAAAGGCACCGGCAAGCCGCTGGCGAACAGCAGCCAGGCAATGAAGGCCGATGACGTTAAAAACGTGATAGATACCTGGGCTTCGGACTTGCATCAGTCGTACTTGAAGCTCAAGAAATAAGCTAAACGCGCGCGAATGCATGTGTAAATTGTAGTCGCTGCCGCAGGCTGCGAAGGGTTGCGAAGCAACCCGTTTCCCCGAAGCCTGCGCGATCCCGATCCCGATCCCGATCGCAGCCTTCGGCAGCGACTACAGCATCTTCTCCCTACTTGCCGAAAGTGACGTTGATCCCGGCAAACAGGGTGAACTGAGGCAGGTTGTCCCCCTTGCGCTCCACGGTCCATTGCGGCTCAACGAAGGCGTTCAAAATATTGCTCCCGGCTTTCCAGGCCTTGCCTGCACCCAGCCCGATGGGGATGTAGTGGGTGTTGTTTTTCAGGTCGTAGGTCCAGGTGCCCGTGGAGCGCAGGTACCAGCCCTTGGGCAGGTTGTGGATGATGAACGGTTGAAAGGTCGCGCTCTCCACATGCTGGCGGTCGCTGTCACCGGCGAACGAGCTTTGATACTGCACCAGCGCGCCCAGCAGGCCCCGGGGGGATGCGTCGATGGCGACAGCGGCGAAGCCTGCCTGCCATTTGCCGGTACCCAGTTCGTCATGCTCGGCAGTCGGTGCGGTGATCTGCGGTCCGATGCCCAACTGCACACCCTCGGTTTTAAGCAGGAAAATATCAAACAGGTTGAGGTCGCCAATCCCCGTGCTGTAGCCAGTGTGCGGGTCAGGGCGGGTGCTGATCGGCAGCGTGGCGCGCAGCAGTTGCGGTACGCCAATGAAATCGTTCGGCGCCACGGGCAGGGTGCCGCGCAGCAGGGCGTCGTTGGTGTGGATATTGCTGTCGTAAACCTGTGGCGTGTAGTAGTCCTGAAGGTTGGCTCCCGGGGCCAGGTTCAACGGGTTGTTGCTCTTGTTGGCAGTCTCGGCGTTATCCGCCAGCGCATCCGTGACCGGGTACAGGGCAAGGGTAAGCAAGAAACCTGAGGCAAGGCGGGTGATTGGCATGGCGATCCTGATCCTTGGGCGCAAGCTTTATACGCTAGCAGTCGGTCGAGAATTGGCCCGTTTGCCGGCGTATCTTTTAGCGGTTCTGCGCTCCAGCACACAGAAACAGGTCATGCCTGCAGGGTGTGAAGGGCTGTGGGAATAGTCTTTTTGTAGCGAGAGTCGTGAGATTTTTACGATCAGGTCATAGGTCGTCCACCTGATTCATGTTTAACTTCGGCCTCTTCAAAAACTGTTAAGAAGGACATCGTTCATGGCTCAAGTGACGCTTAAAGGCAACCCTGTTCAAGTCAACGGCGAACTGCCTGCAGTAGGTTCCAAGGCGCCAGCGTTTTCGCTGGTTGCAGGTAATTTGTCCGACGCAACACTGGCGAGCTTTGCTGGTAAGCGTAAAGTGCTGAACATCTTCCCAAGCGTAGATACCCCGACTTGCGCCACTTCGGTGCGCAAGTTCAACGCCGAAGCCAATGCTCTGCCGAACACCGTTGTATTGAACATTTCGGCTGACCTGCCATTCGCGCAAGCCCGTTTCTGCGGCGCCGAAGGTCTGGAAAACGTGCAAAACCTGTCGACCCTGCGCGGCCGCGAGTTCATCGAGAACTACGGCGTAGCCATTGCTGACGGCCCGTTGGCTGGCCTGACTGCGCGCGCGGTCGTGGTTCTGGATGAAAACGACAACGTGCTGCACAGCGAACTGGTCAAAGAAATCGCTGAAGAGCCGAACTACGAAGCAGCCCTGGCTGTTTTGAAGTAAGTCGTACTGCAAGACTCAAAGCGGCCTGGCACCGAGAGGTGCCAGGCCGTTTTTTTTTGCGCCCACAATGGCTGTCATCTTTTGCTCATGACCCCTCTATAACGTAAATAGCCGGTAAAGAGCCTTTTCATAACGCCCCGCACTGCTTATCGTTCGTGCTCCTGTAAATTATCGCTCGCGCTAATGGTTGATCACTCCATGCAATCCTCTGTTTCCCACAAATCCCGTTTCTGGCTGTTTGGCCTGCTGGTCTTGCTGATAGTCCTTGGCCTGTGCTGGTGGCTTTGGCCATCTGCCCCGAAAAAGGCCGCGACCGATCAGCCCGCCGGGCACACCAGCCGCTCGGGGATGATGCGTCCCGGATTTGGCGGGTCTACTCAGCCCGTTCCGGTGCGGGTGTCGGAAGTAGTACAGGGTAATTTCCCGGTGTACTTCAAGGCCCTGGGTACTGTGACGGCACTCAACACGATCAACGTGCGCAGCCGGGTGGCGGGGGAGCTGGTCAAGATCTATTTCAAGGAAGGTCAGATGGTCAAGGCGGGTGAACTGCTGGCCGAAATCGACCCGCGCAGCTATCAGAATGCGCTGCTGCAAGCCGAAGGCACGCTGCTGCAGAACCAGGCTCAACTGAAAAACGCCCAGGTTGATGTGCAGCGTTATCGTGGCCTGTATGCCGAAGACAGCATCGCCAAGCAGACCCTGGATACAGCCGAAGCACTGGTCAGCCAATATCAGGGCACGGTCAAGACCAATCAGGCAGCCGTCAATGATGCCAAGCTGAATCTGGACTTCACCAAGATCCGTGCACCGATCAGTGGCCGTGTGGGCTTGCGTCAACTGGATGTCGGCAATCTGGTCGCAGCCAACGACACCACGGCCCTGGTTGTGATCACCCAGACCGAGCCGATCGTGGTCGCTTTCACCTTGCCCGAGACCAATCTGGCGCTGGTGCTTGAACGTTATCGCAGTGGCGCAAAAATGCCGGTGCAGGCCTGGAACCGGGGTGACACTAAAGAGCTGGCAGTGGGTGTGTTGAGCAGCATCGATAACCAGATTGATATCACCACCGGTACCCTGAAATTCAAGGCGCTGTTCGAGAACCGCGATCAGGTGCTGTTCCCCAACCAGTTCGTCAATGTCCGCCTGCTGGCCGACACCCTTCAAAACGTGGTGCTGGCGCCGACAGCGGCCATTCAGTTCGGCACCAACGGCTCGTTCGTGTATGCAATGGACGGCGACAACAAGGTCAAGATCCGCACCATTAAAGTGGGTGCCACCGACGGCGACGTGACGGTGATCGAAGACGGCCTGGCCCCAGGTGATCGTGTGGTGCTCGAAGGCACCGACCGTCTGCGCGACGGTGGTGCAGTCGAAGTGGTCAATGACAGTGCTGAAGTGCCAACAACGGCTGCAGGGCAACTGCTGGATGGCGGCCCTGACACCGATACAGCTCCGGCCCCGGCCCCTGACAAAGCCAAGACCAAGGCCCGCGAATGAATCTGTCGCGACTGTTTATCCTGCGCCCGGTCGCAACCACGCTGTGCATGCTGGCCATCGTGTTGTCCGGGATCATCGCCTATCGATTGTTGCCGGTGTCGGCCTTGCCTCAGGTCGACTACCCGACTATCCGCGTGATGACGCTGTATCCCGGGGCCAGCCCGGATGTCATGACCAGTGCCGTGACGGCGCCGCTTGAGCGTCAGTTCGGGCAAATGCCGGGCCTGACGCAAATGGCCTCCACCAGTTCCGGTGGCGCATCGGTGCTGACGTTGCGCTTTAACCTCGACATCAATATGGATGTCGCCGAGCAACAGGTGCAGGCCGCGATCAACGCCGCCAGCAACCTGCTGCCCAAGGATTTGCCGGCACCGCCGGTGTACAACAAGGTCAACCCTGCGGATACCCCGGTGCTGACCCTGGCGATCAGTTCCAAAACCATGCCGCTGCCCAAGCTCAATGACCTGGTCGATACACGCATGGCGCAAAAAATTGCCCAGATCAGCGGCGTGGGCATGGTCAGCATTGCCGGCGGTCAACGCCAGGCCGTTCGGATCAAGGTCAACCCCGAAGCGCTGGCTGCCAATGGCCTGAACCTGTCGGATGTGCGCACCCTGATCGGGGCGTCCAACGTCAACCAGCCCAAGGGTAACTTTGACGGCCCGACCCGGGTATCGATGCTGGACGCCAATGACCAGTTGAAAACCCCTGAGGAATACGCCGAACTGATCCTGGCGTACAACAACGGCGCGCCACTGCGACTCAAGGACGTGGCTGAAATTGTCGATGGCGCCGAAAACGAGCGTCTTGCCGCCTGGGCCAACGAAAACCAGGCTGTGCTGCTGAACATCCAGCGCCAGCCCGGTGCCAACGTGATTGAGGTGGTCGACCGGATCAAGGCGCTGCTGCCGAGTATCACCGACAACCTGCCGGCCGGTATCGACGTCACGGTGCTGACCGACCGCACCCAAACCATCCGCGCCTCGGTGCGCGATGTGCAATACGAATTGCTGATCGCCATCGCGCTGGTGGTGATGGTGACATTCCTGTTTCTGCGTCGCGCCAGCGCCACCATCATTCCATCGATTGCCGTACCGCTCTCGCTGGTCGGCACTTTTGGCGTGATGTACCTGGCGGGGTTCTCGATCAACAACCTGACGCTGATGGCCCTGACCATCGCCACCGGCTTTGTGGTGGATGACGCCATCGTCATGCTCGAAAACATTTCGCGCTATATCGAAGAAGGCGACAGCCCGATGCAGGCCTCGCTCAAGGGCGCCAAGCAAATCGGCTTTACCCTGATCTCGCTGACCCTGTCGCTGATTGCGGTACTGATTCCGCTGCTGTTCATGGCCGACGTGGTGGGGCGTTTGTTCCGCGAGTTTGCGATCACCCTGGCGGTGGCGATCCTGATCTCGCTGGTGGTCTCGCTGACCCTGACGCCCATGATGTGCGCACGCTTGCTCAAGGCAGAACCCAAGCCGCAAGAGCAGGGGCGCTTCTACCGTGCCAGCGGCGCGGTGATTGACTGGATGATTGCCGAATACGGGCGCATGTTGCAGTGGGTGCTCAAGCACCAGCCGCTGACCCTGCTGGTGGCTATCGGCACCCTGGCGTTGACCGTGTTCTTGTACATGGTGGTGCCCAAGGGCTTCTTCCCGGTGCAGGATACCGGGGTGATCCAGGGCATTTCAGAGGCGCCGCAGTCGATTTCGTTCAGCTCCATGAGCCAGCGTCAGCAGGAGCTGGGCCAGATCATTCTGCAAGACCCGGATGTTGAAAGCCTGTCGTCGTACATCGGGGTGGACGGGGATAACCCGACGCTCAACAGCGGGCGCATGCTGATCAACCTCAAGCCACACAGCGAGCGTAGCGACAGTGCTTCCCAGGTGATCGCGCGCCTGCAACCGCAACTCGACAAGCTGGCGGGCATTCGCCTGTTTATGCAGCCGGTGCAGGACTTGACCATCGAGGACCGTGTGAGCCGCACCCAGTACCAGTTCAGCCTGTCTTCACCGGATGCCGAGTTGCTCAGCACCTGGAGCCAGAAGCTGGTCACGGCGCTGTCCAATCAACCCGAGTTGGCCGATGTGGCCAGCGATCTGCAGGACAAGGGTTTGCAGGTGTATCTGGTGATTGACCGCGATGCGGCCTCGCGCCTTGGGGTGTCGGTAGCCAATATCACGGACGCGCTGTACGACGCCTTTGGCCAGCGCCAGATCTCCACCATCTACACCCAGGCCAGCCAGTACCGCGTGGTACTGCAGGCCAAGGATGGCGAGAAAATAGGCCCGCAAGCACTGGACCAGATCCATGTCAAAACCACCGACGGCGGCCAGGTACGGCTGTCGAGCCTGGCCAGGGTCGAAGAGCGTCAGGCGCAACTGGCGATCTCCCATATTGGCCAGTTCCCTTCGGTCATGGTCTCTTTCAACCTGGCCCCCGGGGTTGCTCTGGGCCAGGCCGTCGAGCTGATCGATCAAGTGCAAAAAGACATCGGCATGCCGTTGGGGGTCAAGACCGAGTTTCAGGGCGCTGCACAGGCGTTCCAGGCATCGCTGTCGAGCACCTTGCTGCTGATTCTGGCGGCGGTGGTCACGATGTACATCGTGCTGGGCGTGCTCTACGAGAGCTACATCCACCCGATCACCATCCTGTCGACCCTGCCTTCGGCGGCGGTGGGTGCCTTGCTGGCACTGATTCTCAGCGGCAATGACCTGGGGATGATTGCGATTATCGGCATCATCCTGTTGATCGGTATCGTGAAGAAGAACGCGATCATGATGATCGACTTCGCCCTCGATGCCGAACGTAACCAGGGCATGGCCCCCGAGCAGGCGATTTATCAAGCCGCGTTGTTGCGTTTCCGGCCGATTTTGATGACCACCCTGGCGGCCTTGTTTGGTGCCATACCGCTGATGCTGGCCACCGGTTCCGGGGCTGAATTGCGCCAGCCCCTGGGCCTGGTGATGGTCGGCGGTTTGCTGGTGAGCCAGGTGCTGACCCTGTTCACCACCCCCGTGATCTACCTGTACTTCGATCGACTGGGTCGTCGCTGGCGCGGTGATGCTGTCCAGACCGGGCAGGCGTCGGTATGAACCTGTCCGGTCCGTTCATCAAGCGCCCGGTAGCCACCATGCTCCTGAGCCTGGCAATCATGTTGCTGGGCGGCGTGAGTTTTGGTTTGTTGCCGGTGTCGCCGCTGCCCCAAATGGACTTCCCGGTCATCGTGGTCTCGGCCAACTTGCCGGGGGCCAGCCCCGAGGTCATGGCGTCTACCGTGGCCACGCCGCTGGAGCGATCCTTCGGCGCGATCGCCGGGATCAACACCATGAGCAGCAACTCCAGCCAGGGCTCGACCCGGGTGATTTTGCAGTTCGATCAGGACCGCGACATCAACGGCGCAGCACGGGAAGTGCAAGCGGCAATCAACGCTTCGCGCAACCTGCTGCCCAGTGGCATGAAAAGCATGCCGACCTACAAAAAGATCAACCCGTCACAAGCGCCGATTATGGTGTTGTCGCTGACTTCCGAGGTGCTCTCCAAGGGCCAGCTGTACGACCTGGCCTCCACCATCCTCTCCCAAAGCCTGTCCCAGGTGCCGGGTGTGGGCGAAGTGCAGATTGGCGGCAGTTCGTTGCCTGCGGTGCGTATCGAGCTGGAGCCGCAACTGCTCAACCAGTACGGTGTTTCCCTGGATGACGTGCGCAGCACCATTGCCAATGCCAACGTGCGTCGCCCCAAGGGCGCGGTGTCCGACGGTGATCGCAACTGGCAGATCCAGGCCAACGACCAGCTGGAAAAAGCCAAGGACTACGAGCCGCTGATCATCCGTTACCAGGATGGCGCAGCCCTGCGACTGAGCCACGTGGCCAAGGTCAAGGACAGTGTCGAAGACCGCTACAACAGTGGCTTTTTCAATAACGATGCAGCGGTGCTGCTCGTGGTCAACCGTCAGGCCGGGGCCAACATCATCGAGACCGTGAACGCGATCAAGGCCCAGTTGCCGGCCCTGCAGGCGGTGCTGCCGGCCAGTGTCCAGCTGAACCTGGCGATGGACCGTTCGCCCGTGATCAAGGCCACCTTGCATGAAGCCGAAATGACCCTGCTGATTGCCGTGGCACTGGTGATTCTGGTGGTGTTCCTGTTCCTCGGCAATTTCCGTGCGTCGCTGATTCCGACGCTGGCGGTACCGGTTTCATTGGTGGGCACCTTCGCGATCATGTACCTGTACGGGTTCTCGCTGAACAACCTGTCGCTGATGGCCCTGATTCTGGCCACCGGGCTGGTGGTGGATGACGCCATCGTGGTGCTGGAGAACATCTCGCGCCACATCGATGCCGGTATTGCTCCCATGAAAGCCGCGTACCTGGGGGCCAAGGAAGTCGGATTCACCTTGCTCTCGATGAACGTGTCGCTGGTAGCGGTGTTCCTGTCGATCTTGTTCATGGGCGGGATTGTCGAAAGCCTGTTCCGCGAGTTTTCCATCACCCTGGCAGCGTCCATTGTAGTGTCGCTGGTGGTGTCGTTGACCCTGACGCCGATGCTGTGTGCACGTTGGCTCAAGCCCCATGTGCCGGGCACTGAAAACGCCATGCAGCGCTGGAGCATCCGCCTCAACGAGCGCATGGTCAGTGGCTATGCCCGCAGCCTGGACTGGGTGTTGCGCCACAAGCGCCTGACGCTGTTCAGCCTGCTGGTGACCATTGGCGTCAACGTTGCACTGTATGTGGTGGTACCGAAAACCTTCATGCCGCAACAGGACACCGGGCAACTGATCGGTTTTGTTCGCGGTGACGACGGCCTGTCGTTCAGCGTGATGCAGCCGAAGATGGAAATCTTCCGCAAGGCGGTGCTGGCCGACCCTGCGGTCGAGAGCGTCGCGGGTTTTATTGGCGGTAACGGCGGTACCAACAATGCGTTCATGATCGTGCGCCTCAAGCCGATTTCAGAGCGCAAGGTGTCTGCACAAAAGGTCATCGAGCGCTTGCGCGAAAACATGCCCAAAGTCCCCGGTGGCCGCCTGATGCTGATGGCCGACCAGGACCTGCAGTTTGGCGGCGGGCGTGATCAGACCAGCTCGCAATACTCGTACATCCTGCAAAGTGGCGACCTCGGCCAATTGCGCACCTGGTATCCGAAAGTGGTGGCCGCGCTCAAGGCGCTGCCGGAACTGACGGCCATCGATGCCCGCGAAGGTCGCGGCGCACAACAGGTGACGCTGGTGGTTGACCGCGACCAGGCCAAACGCCTGGGGGTGGACATGGACATGGTCACGGCCGTGCTCAACAACGCCTACAGCCAGCGGCAGATTTCCACCATCTATGACAGCCTGAACCAGTATCAGGTGGTGATGGAGGTCAATCCCAAATACGCCCAGGACCCTGAAACCCTGAATCAGGTGCAGGTAATTACCGCCGAGGGTCAGCGCATCCCGCTGTCGACCATTGCCCATTACGAGAACAGCCTGCAGAACGACCGGGTCTCCCACGAAGGCCAGTTCGCTTCGGAGACCATTGCGTTTGACATGGCACCCGGGGTCTCGCTGGAGCAGGGCACTGCGGCCATTGAACGGGCTATCGCAAAACTCGGCTTGCCCGAGGAAGTGATCGTGAAAATGGCCGGTACGGGAGATGCCTTTGCCGCCACACAAAAAAGCCAGCCGTTCATGATTCTGGGTGCGTTGGTGGCGGTGTATCTGGTGCTGGGGATTCTCTATGAGAGTTACATCCACCCGCTGACCATTCTGTCGACCTTGCCGTCGGCCGGTGTCGGCGCGCTGCTGAGTATCTACCTCACGGGCGGCGAATTCAGCCTGATCTCGCTGCTCGGTTTGTTCTTGCTGATCGGTGTGGTGAAGAAAAACGCGATCTTGATGATCGATCTTGCGCTGCAACTGGAGCGGCACTCGGGCCTTGCGCCGCAGGAGTCGATCCGCAGTGCGTGCCTGCAACGTTTAAGGCCGATTTTGATGACCACCCTGGCGGCCATTCTCGGCGCCTTGCCGTTGATGCTGAGCACCGCTGAAGGTGCAGAAATGCGCCAGCCCCTGGGCCTGACCATTATCGGCGGGCTGATTTTCAGCCAGATCCTGACCCTTTACACCACCCCGGTGGTTTACCTCTATCTCGACCGTCTGCGCCATCGTTTCAACAAGTGGCGTGGCGTGCGCACTGATGCTGCTCTGGAAACTCCGCTATGACCTCTCGTTTGTTTCTCCTTGCCCCGGCATTGTCCGTTGCGCTGCTCAGTGCCTGTGCAATCGGCCCGGACTACCAGCGCCCGCAAACCTCAGCGCCCCTTGAGTACAAAGAGGCCGCCGGCTGGACTCAGGCCAACCCGAGCGATTCATTGGCCCGTGGTGCCTGGTGGGAGTTGTACGGTGATCAGCAGCTCAACGGGCTGGTTGAAAAACTCAACAGTTCCAACCAGACCATTGCGCAGTCCGAAGCCCAGTTCCGTCAGGCCCAGGCATTGGTGCGCAGCGCGCGCGGGGCCTTTTTGCCCAGCGCCGACTTGAGCGTGGGCAAAACCCGCTCCAGCCAGGGCACCGGTAGCTCCAACTCAAGCCTGACCAGTTCCAGCAGCGGTATTCGTGACACCTTGAATGCCCAGGTCGGGGTGAGTTGGGAGGCTGATGTGTGGGGCAAACTGCGTCGCGGCCTGGAAGCCAACGAGGCCAGTGCCGAAGCCAGCCTGGCCGATCTGGCCGCCATGCGCCTGAGCCAGCAATCGGAACTGGTGCAGAACTACCTGCAGCTACGGGTTATCGATGAGCAAAAGCGCTTGCTGGAAGCCACGGTCGAGGCGTATCAGCGTTCGCTGAAAATGAGCGAAAACCAGTACCGTGCGGGGATTTCCGGCAAGGATGCGGTGGCTCAGGCGCAAACCCAGTTGCGCAATACACAGGCCAGCCTGATCGACTTGATCTGGCAGCGCGCACAGTTTGAAAACGCGATCGCGGTACTCACCGGGCAGGCACCAGCGGGGTTCAACCTGGCTGAAATGGCAGACGTGCCCAAGCTGCCGCAGATCCCGGTCAGCCTGCCTTCACAACTGCTGGAAAGACGTCCTGATATCGCCTCGGCGGAGCGTTCGGTTATCGCTGCCAATGCCAATATTGGCGTCGCCAAAGCGGCTTACTACCCGGACTTCAGCCTGAGCCTGTCGGGCGGTTACAGCAGCAGCCAGTATCAGGACTGGATCAGCGTGCCGAACCGTTTCTGGTCGGTGGGGCCGAAAATTTCCCTGCCGCTGTTTGATGGCGGCCAGCGATCGGCAGAAGTGGACCGTAACGAAGCCGTCTACGACCAGACCGTGGCCAAGTACCGCCAGACCGTGCTCGACGGTTTACGGGAAGTGGAAAACTACATGGTGCAGTTGAAGGTGCTGGGGGATGAGTCTGTGGTGCAGGAACAGGCACTGGAATCGGCCCGTGAATCGCTGCGCTTGACCAGCAACCAGTACAAGGCGGGCCTGATTGCTTATCTGGACGTGGTCTCGGTACAAACCACCGCCCTGAGCACCGAGCGCAGCGTGCTCAACCTGCTGCAAAGCCGACTGATTGCCAGCGTGCAGTTGATCGCGGCGTTGGGTGGCGGTTGGGATGGAAGCACTGACCTGAGTGCTCAGGAACAATAAAATCTGCCTCGATGGCGCTCACCAAACCTGATGGTTGCAGCGCCTTTGTGGGAGCGGGCTTGCTCGCGATGGAAGCACCGCGGTCGTTCGAATACACCTCGGCACCTGTATCGCGAGTCGGTCTCTACTGATAAACACTGAACCGGTCCTTGCCGCTGTGCTTGGATGCGTACAACGCCTTGTCTGCATTGGCCAGGGCCTGGTTCAGGGTGTCGTCATCGCCCACCCGGGCCAGGCCGATGCTGACAGTCACCGGGTGCGAATAGGGGGCTTCACGCACCTGTCGGCACAACGTATCCATCAGCGTCTCGGCGTCGCTGCGACGTACACCGGCCAGGTACACGGCAAACTCTTCTCCGCCCAGTCGCGCGTATTCATGGTCGGCCATCACTCCCTTGATGATGTCGGCAGTACGCTTGAGCACTTCATCGCCAATATCATGGCCAAACTGGTCGTTGACCTTCTTGAAGTTATCGATATCGATCATCGCGAGATAGTGGTCGTGTTCCCGGGGCAGGGCCTGTAACTCATGGCCTGCCTGGAGCATGAAGGAGCGCCGGTTGGGAATCTCGGTCAGGGCATCCAGATAAGCCTGGGCCACCAGCAATTTGGACATTGTGTAGTTGTGCAGTTTGACCCGGCGTAGTTTGAAAAAGCTGTAGATCGTCAGGCTGCACAAAAAGGCGAAGTAGCACAGGATCAAGAGGCCGCGCAGATCCATGATCGACGCCTGGGTCATCAGGAAAGGGTTGAGCATCACGCAGTTGATGGCCGCAACGCTGAGAAAGGCCCAGCGGCTCAGGGGCAAAACCGATGCGCTGTAAAGAATGCTGGAACTGGCAAGTGCCAGCCAGATGGGCTGTGTCTCTGCAGGCAGGCCAAAGATGATCAGGCGCAGGCCGAGCGTGATGAACAGGACGAAAATCAGGTTGAGTACGTCGAAGTGCCGGTAGTTGTGAATAAAGCCAAGAATGACAGTCAGCCCCACCATGACGCTGATAAACAGCAGGGAAAGGCCGGTAAAACCCTGGCCGCCCTTGGTGCTGACAATAAGGTTGAACAGCAACCAGATCGCAATGCTCGTGATGTAGGTCAGGCGGCAAAAGTTGCGCAGTTTTTCGAAATCGTGTTGGGCAAATTCGGCTTGCAAGGCAGGGGGGGCAGCTTGTTTCGAAATCGCTGATTCAATGGTTTTGAGCATCGCGCGCCTTGATCACTGTCGGATGACGGTATCCGGGGGGATCAAGTGTTCCACAATTTTCTCCCCGGAGTTGCCCGGATAACCCTAGCAGGAGTTGGCGGCTTATCGAAACCGGGCAAGCCAATAGTGCCCGGTATCCGCATCAGCCCTCGTGGGCGAAGACTTCGCCGATGCTGCGACGGCGCGCATGTTGTTCGCTGGCCCTGATCAGCTCTTCAAGATCTTCTGGGGTGACGTCGATGAACGCGTCCATTTGCTGCAATGCATGTTGCAAGTCCTGGGCGGTAATGCCCGGGTCAACGGGGGGCTGATCAGCAATCACCAGCGGGTTCGCCTCGGCCGATTTTTTTGGGTAACGCACACGGGTCAGATTGTTGTAGGCCAGCGCCGCAATCAGCATGCTCACTGCGCTGAGCATCACCGGGGCGAGCATGCCCCACCCCAGGCTGGCACTGTCCGGGTCAGCCAGCACCACCAGTAACGCCAGCGCACCGGCAGGCGGGTGCAGGCAGCGCAGCAGGCACATGCACAGCATGGCGATGCCGACGGCGAGGCAGGCGCTGTCCAGGCCGCGCCCAAAAAAGTACACCACTCCCAGAGACACCACCGTTGCACACAGGTAGCCGCCGACAATCGACCAGGGTTGTGCCAGCGCACCTGAAGACACGGCAAACAGCAAAATGGCCGAAGCACCCAGCGGGCCAATCAAATGCATGGCCACGGGCAGACCAAAGAACAGGCTGCACACCCAGACGCTGAACAGCGTGCCAAGGGATACGCCTACGGCTGCGCGGCTCCATTCAGTGGGACGGGTGTTCGTAGCCGCAGGCAATAGGCGGCTGATCCAGCGGTTTTGCATGGTCAGGACAATCCGGTGTTGTGGAGCGGGGAGGTAAAAAAAGGGCCTGACGGGATTACCGGCAAGCCCTTGAAATGTCCCTTCATTTGGGGGAGGAACGGGTGCAGTCTGCCCCGTAATGGGGCAGTCCGCAAATGCATAATAATGCTTGTTAAGTGCATTATTTTTGATGTTAGCCGCGATTATCAGCGGCAAGCTTGCCCAGAACGCGCTCATACACCTCGTTGCTCAATAGACGCTGCTCTATAAAGGTGCGTGCGGCAGGGCTCTTGGCCAGCGGACCTTTTAGAACAATCAATGCATCCCGCAGTTTCAGCAGCTTGCACAGTGTCAGCACGCACGTGTCGTCTGCGCATCCTTGCGCCTGGGAACACAGGTCCTGCTCGGGGCAGTGGTCAGCATTGGCAAGCAAGGATTCATTCATCACGTTGTGCTCCATATAGGCAGGGTATGGATGGACGCATAGAGGGTATTGTCGCCAATGCCATGTATCAGGATACAAGCAGTGACATAACGCTTGTTTACTCAGCTGGCGATCTAGGATTAGTGGCAATGATTGTAAAGTTTCAAAACTGCGGGGTGTTGTAAGGTAATGCGTAGCTAAGAGATAAGGTTTACGGAGAAAACTGTAGGATTGTTCGATGTGGTCGGTGAGGTATGAGGGATCGTGAAATCACTCATGAATATGAGCTCAGTCGCGCTTTTACTGATGTGGTTTCATGCTGAAGCTGGCATCAGTAGTTAAAAGTAGAAATACTTTATGCGAGCGTTGTCAGCCCCTGCTCAAGATGACTTTGCGTGCCCATCAAACCCGACTTCCAGGACGCATCCCTAATGCCGAACATCGCTGGTTCGATTGAAAAGTACATTTTTGCCAAGGATTCAAACCGTCCTGACCTTTTGCGCCAAGCCTTCACTGCAGATGCAACCCTTGAAATGGTTGTACGCACCGGTGTCATTTCATTTCCCCCTCAGGTCAGCGGTCGAGCAGGTATCGCCGATGTGCTGGTGCGCCGCTTTGGCCAGAGTTATGAAAACGTCTATACATTTTGTCTGGGTGAGCCACCCAAGGCAGGCGCCAATACCCATGCCTGCAAATGGCTGGTGGGAATGTCTGTCAAAGAGACTCGCGAATTACGCATAGGTTGCGGCGAATATCACTGGCGATTTGCGCCGCAGTCGGGACTGGCAGAGCATCTGTGCATCACGATCGAGCACATGCAGGTTTGTCCGTCGCAATTCCTTGAACCTGTAATGAATTGGCTGCAGAGTCTGGATTACCCGTGGTGCCTGCCTGGCGAGATGATTGAGAGGGCGCCACAGCTCAGCAACATTGCCCCTGTCATTGAGTATCTTCAAACCTGAGCCTTGGCTCGCGGCCTGTAATCACAGATCCATGCGCACACCACGTCTTAGCACGTGATGTGTGCATTTTCAGCCTGGCCATTGAATTTCTTGCTATAAACGCACTCCATTAGCCCCCGGCGAACACGTTTTTCAGCGATTTTCAGGTTTTGCTGGACAATAGGTGCTTTTTCGGTTGCTGAGTCGATAAGTCGGCCTTAGACTGCCGCCCCTCGTAAATTGAGTGCCGGGTGGCGCTTGAAATAGATGGCACCTAACGGGTTGGGATCAAAATCGGTCAGAACGCTCCCTAATTAGCCTTAATGCACGTATTTTTTATAGAGAAATCAATGACAAAGGATAAGTTGCTGGCCATGCCGGCGGATGACTACATGAATGCCGAGCAACATGCTTTTTTCAGCGAGCTGTTGCAAAACATGAAGGTTGAAACCCACGAGCGTATCGAGCAGAACCGCATCGCGATCGAGAGCCTGGACACTCCGGCCGACCCTGCAGACGCCGCTTCGGTTGAAGAAGAGCGCACCTGGCTGGTGAACGCAATCGACCGTGACCAGCGCATGCTGCCTCAGCTTGAGCAAGCACTTGAGCGTATCAAGGACGACAGCTTCGGCTGGTGTGATGACAGTGGCGATGCAATCGGCCTCAAGCGCCTGCTGATCAGCCCTACCACCAAGTACTGCATCGAAGCTCAAGAGCGTCACGAGCAAATCGACAAGCATCAGCGTCAGGCCTAAGCGCCTGTCCTTGCCGGAACCGCGCCATGCGGTTTCGGTAGCTTGGGCTCTGCAGTCGTTCCCATTGCAAGCCTCTCCCCCGCAGCAATTCCCGCTAAAATTTTAAATAGACGTTTGGCTGAGTGTCCTGGTGATGTCCCTTTATATTCGGCACGGCGTTTTTGCGCGAAGCTGAATTAATCGAGGGTCAGAGTCATGAGTCGCTCAAGCAATACGGAGCGTGTATTGCGTGTCGGTATCTTTTTCGATGGCACAGCCAATAACCAGTTCAACCTTCTGCTGGGCCAGGAGCGTCAGGCCCAGGGCCTGAAGGTCGATCCCGCCAGCAGTTATGCCGGCACCCCGACCAATATCGCCCGTCTGCACCGCCATTACCCTGTGCAAACGACGTTCAGCGATGCGCGAGCGCAGACATCGCTTTACGTCAGCGGAATTGGCACCACCACCGCTGCGGCGGATACCGCGTTTCCGGGCCTGAGCTATGGCCGTGGCCTCACCGGTGTGCTGGGCAAGGCCGATGAGGCCCAGGCGCTGCTGAGCCAATGTCTGGGGCGATTTGTCCGGCTTGCTCCCCCCAACACCCTGGGTCGTTTGCAGCTGGATATCTTTGGCTTCAGTCGGGGCGCGGCAGCAGCCCGGCACTTCGCCAACCAAGTGCGTACCCTCCCTTTTAAAAAACAGTTTGCCCTGGCGCCCGACTTCACATGCTCCATTGAGTTTATTGGTTTGTTCGATACCGTCGCGGCGATGGGCGGGTTGGAGGATCTGGGTGATGTGGGGGATGAGATCAACCCGGGGCTCAATCTGTATCTGGGGCCTGACTGTGCGCAACAAGTGGTGCAGTTGTGCGCCCGGGATGAATACCGGCGCAATTTTTCCCTGACCCGCATTGCGCCGCAATGGCCGCTGGATATTTTTCTGCCGGGTGCCCATGCCGATCTGGGGGGTGGTTATCCGGTCGAGATGCAAGAGCAGGTGCAGTTGACGCGCTGGCAAAGCAATCTGGTCAGCCCGTCCACACCCGTCAGGCTGACCCGGGCCTGGAAGCTGACTCAAGCGCAATGGCTGGACTGGCAGGAGAAGGACTTGATTGATCCGCTGGCGCCGGACGATTTTTTGCAGGTGCGCACTGAAGAACGCAAGGCCGGCAGTCGTCAGGACCCGATGAAGAGGGTCCAGGCCGCTGTCTTTATGCAACGCCGCCTGTACGGCCAGCTTTCACGCCTGTACTTACGCATGATGCACAGGCTGGCGTGTGAGCACGGGGTGCCCTTTGCTGCCCTTAGCGACGCACAGGACGCCTTGCCTGACGAACTGATCCCCATTGCTACAAGGCTGGAGGGTCAGGTGCCGAAAAATGCGATCAAGCTGACTAATGCCCAGGAGCGTTTACTGCGCCAGCGCTACGTGCATCATTCGGCCAACTGGAATGCCAATGTGGGTGAGGGGCTCGGGGTGCTGGACAAGGGATTCTTCAACATACCGCAAGAGGGTGGGCGCTCTGTGTTCGACCAGAAGGCACCGGTCTGAGCGTGAGGAACACGGATATTGTTACAGCTGGTGCAATGGAGCTATGCAGGGCATGGCTTTTTCCAGCGAGGGTTACTCTTTAATATGACCGACATCGTTAGGTGACTAACTAAATAGGTGGAGTAACCATCATGTCTAACCGGGTTGATGTCGCCGTGATGATTGGCAGCGGTGTACCCGAAGGGTTGCGGGCCACGGGGCAGAAGGCTTGCTGGGTTGTGCTGGTCAATGGTGAGCAGCGGGGTACGGCGTTCTCGAGCCGCCTGGAAGCGGAGGAGTGTCGCTCTGCCTGGATGGCGCAGTTGAGCGCCACCCAATGGGCAGCGCACGGTCGGGCTCAGCGCGCTTGATTCGGGTCTTCCGGGTTGGGGGCTAGGCGTTGAGGGCGCCTGCGTCCACCGCCTGTTTTAATTCAAGTGCCGAGCTCTTGGCTGCAATTTCTGCCTGCTCGGCGGTCTTGAACCAGCGGTCTTTCTCGACCTGATGGTAAGTCACCGTTTTTAGCGGTGGCTTGGCCCGCATGACAATCACTGCCTGAAACTCACCGTCGACTTCTTTGGACTCGCCGCGGATAAAAAATTCGCCAATATCAAATTCCGTCACGTGTCACTTTCCCTTCGAGGTAATGGAGCCCAGACAACCCGGCGGCATGGGCCAGGTCGATTTTTGCGCAAGTATGGCAGTAGTTGACACCCAGCGGCGCAGTTAACGTGTCCGGGCGACGAAAGCGCTATTTCACGGCCAGTAAACGAAGTAAAAATCACGGTTTGCCCGATTGAGAAGTGGATGTGTATACCCAATCTCGGGCATGAGTCGGTAGAATGGCACTCCGGTTGTATTTTTTAGCCTGTTTTTGCTGATGCAGGCCCGGGTTGATGCCCATTAACCTGCGGTAATCGTCGGTCTTTGTTACATGCCACTCCCGACTCCAGCAGTCCGGAGATTTTGTTGTATCCGGTTTTTATATAAGTGGGCTGAGGCCTTTTTTCTGCTGCCTGTCATTTGTTCTGGTAGCTCCACTTCACGTTTTCGAGGGTTTTTCGTTGGCAGTCAGCAATCTGGAGATGCATGCGTTATTTGTTCTTGGCGATTTGCGGGCGCGGTTGGTCAAACTGTTCCAGTCCCGCTTTGTGTACATCACCGAGCAGAACGCAGAAGGTATTTACATCGCTGAAATCGATACAGAAGCAGCGTTGGTAGTCGATGACAAGCCAGGCCTGGGGCTCAAGGTTGGCGATCATTTTCGCGCTGCAGTCCTGCCCAGCCGTGAAGGTGGCAAGTTCGAAATCAAATTCCGCGACATCAAGATGACCATCTACGGTATCGGTGATTACGCTTATGTCAGCTCACCTCTGGGCGAAGGTATCGTATTCAAGGAAGGTCAGACCGTGATGCTGATCTTCGCCGCCCAGGAGCAGCTCAAGGAAGGCCTGAGCAAAACCCTGAAGGCCGTCACCGCCAAAGCCGCCAAATGGCCCAAGGGCGAGTTGACGTTCAAGGCCAGTAAAGAGTGACAAGAGATACCCTGTAGTCGCTGAGGAGCGTAGCGAGGCTGCGATGGGGATGGTGCGCCACTGCGACGCTGCCACCGTGAGCTCAGGCTACGCGCAATAACGAATACTCAGGTTTACGGCCGCTGTGCGCAGCCGATCGCAGCCTCGCTGCGCTCCTCAGCGGCTACAGATTCAAGGCGCTGGCTATAAGCTTTTGCGCAGTCCGTCCCTCAAACAGCCTAACCCCTATGGACGATGTTCAAGGGGCGGGGCCGTTTGATTATCGCGATCACCTAAACGAGTGTGCGAGGGACCGCGAGCATGGGCATGCAGCGCTTTGTAAACAACTGCGCCGAGCAATTGATGGCCCGGCGCAACGTCCTGCTTGGCTTTTTTCTGCTTGTAACCCTGGCCTTGGGCTACAGCGCCACCCCCGTACGTCTGGACCCCGGATTCAACAAGCAGATCCCGGTGCGTCATGCCTACATGCTCAACTTCCTGGACTTCAGCCGTATCTTCACCGGCGCCAATCGCCTGCTGGTGAACGTGTGGGCGCGATCTTCCTGCTTCCGGTGCTGGCCGCGTGGTTCAACCCGGGAAAACCGTTGGTGGAGACCGCTCCCACACGAGCATTTGCATGACTAATAAAAAAGGAGAACTCCATGGGACGCATCACCCAGATGGGCGGCTGGCTGTCAGTCGCACTGGTTTTACACGGTTATAGCGGGCTGGCACTGGCCCAGGCACCGGCGGATCAGATCGCCCGGCTGGGCAAGGATCTGACCTGCGTCGGCGCACAGCGGGCGGGCAATGCCGAAGGCACCATTCCGGCGTTTGGCGGTCAATGGCTGGGTGCGGCACCCGGAATGAAGTTCGAGGGCACGGGCAAGCATCCCGTCGATCCGTACCCTGACGAAAAACCGCTGTTTGTGATCACCGCGCAAAACCTGAGTCAGTACGACGCCCATCTGTCCGAGGGTCAGAAAGCCCTGTTCAAGCTCTATCCGCAGACCTTTCGCATGCCGGTTTATCCTTCGCACCGCGACTTCCGTTTCTCTGACACCGTGTGCAAGGCCACCCTGGAAAATGCTTCGGTCGCCAAGCTGGTCGATGACGGTGAGGGCGTGGTTGCTCGCACCGGCGGTGTGGCATTCCCCATCCCGCAAAACGGTATCGAGCTGCTGAAAAACGCCTCGTTGTTTACTGTGCGGGCATGGACCGAGGAATACACGTCAGACAACGCCTATGTGCTCAAGGACGGCAACATCAACTGGGGCCGTGTGCATTCGCGCAACATGGCGCCGGGCCTTGAGCCAGGAAAAATAGGTGATACCACCGGCAACTCAGCGTTCTATCTCAACGAGACTCTGCTGCCACAGCGCGACAAGGGTGAAATCAACACCGGTACCGAGTACTGGAACGACAAGACCGAGCCGCGCCAGAGCTGGCGCTATGACCCCGGCACGCGTCGCGTTCGTCAATCCCCGGGTTACGGTTTCGACATGGCATTCCCGGGCTCCGGTGGTTCCATCACGGTCGACGAAGTTCGAATCTTCAACGGCTCTGCCCAGCGCTACAACTGGAATATCGTCGGCAAGAAAGAGCTGTATATCCCGTACAACACGGCACGTTTGCATGACAGCAACCTCAAGTACGCCAACCTGCTGACTCCGGGCCATATCAACCCCGACAACATGCGCTATGAGCTGCACCGCGTATGGGTGCTCGAAGGCGTGCTCAAGCCCGGCAACCGCCATCTGTATGGCAAGCGCACGATGTACATCGACGAAGACAGCTGGTTCCCGATCATGGGCGACAACTACGACAACCGTGGCGAGCTGTGGCGCACCTCGATGGTCAACTACTTCTACGCCCCGGAGACACAGACCTGGCAGGCGGGTGTTGGCCTGTATCACGACTTGAACTCGCGCAGCTACCTGGCGTTCAACCTGATCAACGAACAACGTAACGGCTATGTGCTGAACAAAGGCGGACTTGCGCCGGGGGATTTCGGCCCTGAAGCAGCACGCCGGGCCGGCAAGTAAACCTGTAACGCCCTGACTCCATCCAGCTGTCTGCCACGGGCCTTGCCTGTGCGCAGGCGGCTGGGCGGGGCAAAAAAACAATAACAAGGAGCAAGGCATGTTCAAGCAATACACGCGTTTTGTGGGGACCGGTTTGTTGTCGGGGTTAAGCGGCCTGGCGCTGGCTGCGCCAACCATCGAACTGGGCGAAAACACCACGCTCGACTCATCGCTGACCGTGAACTACACGGCTTCGATGCGTACCGAAAAGCCTGATCACGAATACCTCAATAACATCAACTACGACGACGCCACGCGCAACTTCAAGCGCGGTTCACTGATCAATAATCGGGTCAGTGTGTTTGGCGAGCTGATGCTCAAACACGACAACCTCGGCGCCGTGGTACGCGGCAGTCACTTTTATGACGAGGTCTACCATCAACGCAATGACAACGATTCACCGGATACGGTCAACAAGACCGGACGCTACAACGACTTCAGCCAGGACACGCGCAAACTCAGTGGCAGCAAAGCGCGGCTGCTGGACGCCTACGTGTACGGCGACTTCACGGTCAATGACGACCAGTATTTATCCCTCAAGGCCGGGCGGCACCTGGTGGCCTGGGGTGAAAGCCTGTTCTGGCCCAACATCAGCCAGGGCCAGGCGCCAGTGGATTCGACCAAATTCAACGTACCGGGCACCGAAGCCAAGGATGCCTACTTGCCGGTAGGGCAAGTCTCGGGTTCGTGGTCGGTGAACGAAGATCTGGCCTTGCTCGGTTTCTATCAATACAAGTGGGAAGAAACCCAGCTCAATCCCGTGGGTGACTATTTCGGCAGCGACACCTTTGGCCCGGGCGCCGAGTTCTTTCGGTTGGCCCCGGGAGTCATCGATAATTTGCCGGATGCAGCTGCTGTCGGTTATGGCGGCTCAGTCAAGCCGGGCAACAGTGGCGAGTGGGGCCTGGGCACCCGCTACCGGTTGACGCAGAACACCGAAATCGGCTTGTTTCACTACCGTTATCACGATCGGGTTCCGGCGCTGTTTTTCGACTTCACCGGGCAGACTCACTACTCCTCGCTGGGCAAGGTGGGTGGCAACGGCAATGGTCCGAGTTACCAGTTGGGTTACTTTGACAACATCAAGCTCACGGGCATGAGTTTCACCACAAAAGTCGGTGATTCGGTGCAGTTTGCCGGTGACCTGAGCTACCGCGATGGTGCCGCGGTGTACTTGAGCAATGGTGCTCCGGCCCGTGGCCAGGTGTGGCAGGGCAACCTGAACGCGGTGTACATGATTGGGCCGACGTTCATGGCGCAACAGACCACGTTGATGACCGAGGTGGTACACCAGAGGATTCAGGGTGTGGATGACCTGACGATCAGCGGTGGTGGAGCGGGCACTGATGGCACCTTCAACACGTTCGTGTACGACGGTCAGACCCGTGGTTCAAGCCTGCTTGGCATCGGCGCGTATTTCGATCACCCCAACGTGTTTAACGGCTGGGATTTGACGACCAAAGCCACCTGGACCCAGAACATCGACGGCAGTGCCTACTCCGGATTGGGGCGTGCCGAGAAGCGTCTGACAGTGGGGGGAGACTTTAAATACCTGGGTAACTTCCAGCTGGGGCTTACCTATGTGGCTTACTTGAGTTCCGCCGATATTGCCCAGGGGCGGACAATGGCTGACAGGGACTACCTGTCGTTTAACGGCAAGTACACGTTCTGACAGGTTGAGGTAAGGACAGCTGCGCAACACCGTGGGAGCGGGCTTGCTCGCGATTCAGACGCCGCGGTTCAGCAGGGAAACCGCGTCGATAGCATCGCGAGCAAGCCCGCTCCCACAGGTTCTAACGCGCTTCGCGTGGCATGCCCAACGCTCGTTCGGCAATGATGTTGCGCTGGATTTCACTACTGCCACCGTAGAGGGTGTCGGCCCTGGTAAACAGGAACAGGGCCTGCAGGCGGGTCAGTTCGTAAGGCGCCCCTGCCAGCAGCTCGGCTTCAGGCCCCAGCACGTCCATCGCCAGTTTTCCAAGTTCCACATGCCAGGTGGACCACGCCAGCTTGTAGATTGTTGCTTCAGGTCGAAGGCTGCCATCCTGAGCTCCGGACAACATACGCAGCGAGTTGTAGCGCAACACGCGCAAGCCGGCCCAGGCCTGGGCAATGCGTTGACGTATGACGGGGTCCTGGGCCGCGCCATTGGCCCTGGCGATACGCACGACTTCGTCCAGTTCATTCTGAAACTGCATCTGCTGACCCAGGGTCGAAACCCCCCGCTCAAATCCCAGCAGCGCCATGGCAATTTTCCAGCCATCGCCAGGCTGGCCGATCATGTTGTGCGCCGACGTCCTGGCCTGATCAAAAAACACTTCGTTGAATTCGCAGGTGCCGGTCAATTGCTGGATCGGCTGAACCCGTATTCCTGGCTGATCCATGGCGACCAGCAAAAAAGACAGGCCGCGATGACCGACACTGCCTGGTTCGGTGCGTGCAAGCACAAAGCACCAATCCGACTCATGGGCCAGGGACGTCCAGACCTTTTGCCCGATGATCACCCATTGGCCGCTGCTTTCATCGAAACTGGCGCGGGTCTTGATATTGGCCAGGTCGGAACCTGCGCCGGGCTCGGAGTAGCCCTGGCACCAAAAATCCTGCCCAGACAGAATCGGCGGCAAAAAACGCTGTTGCTGCTCGGGGGTGCCGAAGGCTGCAATGGTCGGTCCGACCAGGCCCTCGCCGATATGACCCATGCGCCCCGGACCGCCCGCCCGGGCGTACTCTTCAAAAAAAATAACCTGCTGGTTGATACTCAGTCCACGGCCCCCATACTCGGTGGCCCAACCGGCACCGACCCATTGCCCCTGAGCCAGTACCTGCTCCCAGCGTTTACGCAACGCGGGGGAAAAGTCTTCATCCCCTGGGCCACCACGAAAGCGCAGAACGGCAAATTCGCCAGTGAGGTGCGCTTGCATCCACTGGGCCACTCGTTGCCGGAACTGCTCATCTGCTGCGCTAAAGCCGATATTCATGTGCACTCTCCGAAAATCTGTCTGGCCAACTGCTCGCGATGAAATGCCGGAGTGCCGAGCATTTGCTCACTGGCCCGCGCTCGCTTGAAATACAAGTGCGGGTCGTATTCCCAGGTGAATCCCACACCACCATGCAGCTGGATGGACTCGGCAGCGCACTGGAAAAAACCTTCGCTGGCGAAAATCTTGGCAGTGGCGGCGGCCTCTCCCAGTTGTTGTCGGGTGCCGGGATCGCCATCAATGTTCAGGCATTGATCGGCAATGCAGGCCGCGTAATAACTGGCGGACCGTGAGCACTCGATGGTCAGCATCAGATCGGCGCAGCGGTGCTTGATGGCCTGGAAACTGGCGATACGACGACCAAACTGTTCGCGTTCGTTTATGTATTTCAAGGTGATGTCCAGTGACTGCTGGGCACCGCCGGTCTGTTCGCCAGCCAGGCCAATGCAGGCGATATGCAGCACATCGCGCAGCATTGGCCAGCCTTGTCCCGGCTCGCTGAGCAAATGCTCGTCACAGACGGCAACGTCGTTCAGGGTGAGGGTGGCCAGGCGACGGGTTTGATCCAGTGTCGCCTGCGGCTGGCAAAGAATGCCGGGTGTGTCAGCAGGTAAAGCGAACAAGCGGATACCGGCTTCGCCGATGCTACCCGGAGTGCGAGCGGCAATGATCAACAGGTCACAGTCGGCGCCGTCGATGACATAGCGATACTCGCCATTGAGGCGATACCCGCCTGCATGGCTTTGTGCATACACCTGCACGCCACTATCGTCCCAGCGGGGTGCGCTGGTATAGGCGAGGCTGGCGCGTACGTCTCCAGCGGCGATCAATGGCAACCAGCGTTCCTTGAGTGACTCATTGCGGCTGAGCAACAGGGCAGGGGTGGCCAGGCAGCACGTAGCAAAAAAAGGCGTAGGCAGCAGGCAGCGTCCCAATTGCTCCTGCAACAGGCAAATCTCGGCGAAGCCCAGTCCGAGTCCGCCATAGGCTTCAGGGATCGCCAGTGCAGGCCAGTACAGCTCCTTGGCTATTTGCGCCCATGTTTGGGGGTCATACCCACGTTCACTGCTCATTGCCGTGCGTACGGCGCTGGAGCTGGCAACCTGGGTCAAAAAACGCTCGGCAGACGCTTGAATCATTCGCTGCTCGTCAGTCAGGGCAAGCTCCATGGGGAGGCTCTCATCGTAGAAATACGACTCAAGCTTGCGAGCGCGACGCGCGGGTGCAATCCCCGAGTCGGACTAGTCCGTTCAGGGCCCTGCGTCAGATTTCCGAACCCCGGATGACGGTGATGTTGCCCGAGTACTTGCCGCGTTCGGTCATCATTTCTTCGACGTACCTTTTCTGGAGTTCAAAATGCAGGGTCTAGGGTTTTTGTTCGACATAAAACGTGGACTTGAACAGTTGCTTTGTCGTGACTCCCAGTGGCTAGCGGGAGACTGAAGACTCGTTGTTATTGGCGATACTGGCGGTGTTTTATTTATTAACAGGTTGCGTGCAGAACTTTCCGGGTCTGGTTTGAATTCTGCCAAAAGCTTAAATTCAGCACGGTAAACAGACGATGCGCTAAAAAGCCTAAGAGTGGCGGGCGCGCACTGCTGAATTCCGAAACGCGCCCAATGCGTAGCCAGGTACGTCCAGTGGCATTCCTGCTGGGTTGTTATCAGCCTGATGGAAGCTGCGAATCAAAAATAATCAGCACATTGCCAAAATAGTCGCCCGGCTTGAAACCGTCTGCGGGCTCAGGTGCTTCGATGCGCAATGGCACCCGTAAACCGTCCCTTGCCTGCAATTCATTAACCACTTCGGTGCTGCTCAAGCTCAATAGCTGATTGTTGAATTTGACCTGAAGCGCAATGTCGAACCTGTCATTGGAAAGCTTTGGTTCGTAACCCAGCCGGGCGGTTATGGCTCCGCTGCTACTGTGCACATCGAACAACGCGTTGATTGGATCAAGTGCGTTGTTCACCCTGTTCCACCCCATACGCTGCTCACGCTCAAGAAAACCTGGGTCGATGGGCAGTACGTAAAACTCCGCGGTCGGGATAGTGACAGAGACCTCAAAGACATGTTCTTCCCGTGCGGCGAATGCCACTGAATGAGCAGCCAGCAGCATTAATGCCAGTGCACCGCGCAGGGATTGCTTACCGAGGGGGCTCATTGCCCTTTGACCTCAATAGTCTTTACTGCGCTGCCCTCAACCAGTTTAAAGCGATAATGGCGACCTGCCTCTTTGGCAACCTTCAAGGTGCGACCTGCCAGGATATGATTCGTGGTGATGGGTTTGCAGTCCTGCGGGTTCTTGACGGAGCAGTCTTTGAACTCCTCTACCACCACGACCGTGTTGCCGTTGTTACGCAGTGAGTATTGCTGTGGGGTGTCTTCTATTTTGGTATCAAAACGCGGGTTTTTCGGGCGAACGATAAATATGGTGCCGTAACCGGCCATCACATTGACCCCGGCCGACAAGGTTTTTTTGTACTCGTCGGAGTCCTCTTGAGTGATGGCGAACTTATCTTCCTTTTCAGGAACAACAGGCACAAAACGTAAGCGGAAGTAGCGCTCTTTGTCCCGGGAGCCCTTGGAGAGCAGGCGGGTGCCCTGGGTGCCTTTGGCGGGAATGATCAGGCGGGCCGGGCTGGCGATCAGGCCGTCGCGCATGGCGTCGCTGCCTTGAGTAGTGAGGGGCACTTCTGCGGTGCTGCCATCAGGCTTGTAAAGTATTTCGAGTATCGAAATACGTACAAAGGCGGTGCTGTCGCCACCGTTATAGACACGTTTCAAGTAGGTGCTTTTGTCGCCGTCCATGTAGTCGAATACGGTTCCGACATTGATATTCGGGCCTGCAATGGCACCAAAGGAAATGGCCCATAAGCCGAGTATTACAGCTGCAAATTTCATGTTGATTTCCTGCGCTTTATAGTTGCTGACGGGCAGCATTAAATTGTCGAATACCCATTAACGGTTCCGCTTTGTTTATAAAAACCGTCCTGGTTTAGCATTTATTAATATGCTTTTTTGATGTCCTGGTCCGACGCTTTATTTCGACGGCTCATATAGTTTCGGTGTGACCCACCCAATGCCCTTTACCATGTGAGCAGTGATGCAGCTCTGTAAGTTTAAATATAGCTTCAACGGCTATTTGTCGTTAACGGTGCAGGTATCAACCAGACACTTTGTCGGCATTCACCGACCCCGCCAGGGTATCGGCCGTGCAACGCAAATCGCCGATTTCCATCACATTGTTTTGCACGCTGGTTTTGTTCATGTCGATGCGGAACTGGCAGAGCAATGCTTCGCCCTTGCGTACTTCAAGCGTCGGGGTGGAGGCGTTCATTTCCATCGAAAAGAATCCATCCACTTCAGTCACGCCACGGCTGGCGTGATTGATGATGTGATGGCCCTTGAGCGGGTTGCCCTGCGGATCAATCAGGCGCCCGAGTACGGTGACGGTGTTCACCACTTTGATCGTGCGGTAGTCCACGCCGCCTTTATTAAGGTGATAGCGGGTGCGTTGCGGTTGAATGGAGGCAGCGGGTACGTCGGTTCCCTGAAAGTCGAAACTGACGGAGCTGCTTTTATAAGCCGTGATGGGGATAAAGTTGCGCCCGGGGCGAAGTATCGTACTGCCGCCGCTCAAGTCATCAGCGCGCAGGGCGATATCGGCAATATCGGATTCCACATCAACAATCATCCCGGCGCCTTGTCCATTGGGCTGGTTGGTCATCACCATTTTCGAGCCGCTCAAGGCCACGGTGCTGTCCAGGTTCAGCCCGCCGCTCAGCTTGCCGTTATACGAGGAGCGTTGCAGGAATGAATCGCCCGTCAAGATGTTGGTCTGGAAGGAAGCCCGACCACTGAGCCCGACCCCATAGGTGTCCGTAGTTGCCGTGGCGCTCACACTTTGCAGGGTATGGTCCTTGAGATCTTTTCGGTATGTGAGCGATGCATTGTTGTCACGTGCGCCATCGCGGCTTGTGCGTGAACCCAGGCTGGCTGACCACTGCTCACCCGGCCCGCCTAGGGCCAGGGAGACACTCAGGTCAATCCCGCGATTGCGCTGATTGCCGGTACCGAGGCTGCCGGGGCGGTCGAATACCGACAAACGCCAGTTTCCGTCGCTGCCAAACAGGTGCGTTGATTGTGACCATCCCAGATCAAGCCCGTAGCCCTTGGTATAGCCATCGCTATGAGTGAGACGTGCATTGAGGTTGCTCTTTGCGTCGACACGGTGGTTGACGGATACCGACGAGCTGCTTGTCTGACCCACATACGAAGGCTTTTTACGCAGGCGCGTGCCGTCCGGGAGGGTTTCGTAGGTATCGCGAGTGTCGAGCCAGCTGCGGGTATGGTTGAGCGCAATGTTGCCCTGGCCATAGTTGTACTGGCCGTTGAGATCAACCCCGGTGCCGTAGTTTTGGGTCTGGAACACGTTGGCATACAGGCTGGCGTTGTCGGCCAGAGTCCAGTCAATGGAGGTGCCCCATTGCAGATCGTTTTTGATCTGCCGCCCGGACAGCCCGAGCACCACCCGCGGGTGCAGCAGGTAATTGAGCGAAGCCCCGGCGGTCATGTCGCCGTTGTCTTGCGTGTCGTAGTTGCTCAACAGTTTGCTCTCGCGCCCGGCAAACAGGTTGTAGCGCCATGGGTCATCGAGGTTGCGCCAGTTGGCCGGTTTATAGACCAGCTCTGAGGATGTGCTGCTGACCTGACCATCTTCGACCAGGCGTACTTCAACTTCATAGATGCCGCCGGGCAAGGGGCGGGTATCCAGGCTTTGCAAGCCGGCAGGCACCATTTGAGTATTGATCAACAAACCATTGCGGTAGATCTCTACCGTTGCTTCACGGTTAGCGGTCACATAGATGGGATATACGCTGGGTTTGGGCTGATTTATGGTCAGGCTGTCGGAGCTGCCATACATCACGCCAAAGGTGGTGTCAGGGCTGGCGCCGAAAGTGCGGATCTGTCGGGTCAGGCCAAGTGAACTGGGGGTGAAATAGCCCAGACGCAAGAATTGACCTTCCAGTTCACGCTGGGTATAGGCGTCATGGACGGCATGCTTGATCTGGGTTTGATCCGGGTCGGCAACCGTCGAGAACTGCATGTTCAGGGTCTGGGTCCAGTTGCCGAGGCTGCTGCTGGCCTCAAGGCCATAGCGACCGCCAAGTTGTTCTTGCTGGCCTGTTGTCAGGTTCAGTTGATTGCGTACGATTAATCCAGTGCTGCCATCGACGGGCAGTTCGTGGTACTGGCTTTGCAGATAAGCTGATTCGGCTTTACCGGTCAGCAATGAAAGCAGCGAGTTTTCAAGGTTGTAATGAACGGCTATTAATTGCTCGGGGCATTTAGTGGTACAAGCACCCAGTTGCACGCCTTGTTTGAGGTACTCTGCCCAGAGGTCACTTTCACTGGGTGATACTTTGCTGCCGTTCAGGTCGGTAAACTCTAGAAGGGTCATACGATCATCGCGTGTCAGTACGACCATGGCTTCACCCACCAACAGCGAGTCGCGTTCGACTTGAACAGCCAGCGGGACGTCGAACAGGTGTTCTTCGAAATCGGCGGGTAAACCTTTGGCCTGTACCAGCAAACTTCTAGGTGTAGCACCATTGCCTTCAGCGGCTGCCAATGAAGCAGCAGATAATAACAAGGCAAGTGATGCCGCAATGCGCGTCATTGGAAACATGTACGCAATACTCAGGTAACAAATCAGGAGCTTTATAACTGCACTTGGTCAACTTTCTAACTTGACCAAGTGCAGATATTGCTTGTTGGTCAGCCCAACGGGGGAGTCATGATCATGGAGCGATGTTTTCGAACATCACGGTGTATGAGGAGGTGTAATCACCAGTGGCTCCGGCAGGAAAGGTGCCCGCGGAAATCACCAGGTTTGCGGAACCCCCAGCAACAGCGGTAGCAACAGGGACGACTTCCAGAGAAGCACCGGTCAACTCGATATTGTTGAACTTGGTCGAAAGCGGGATTTTTTGCGCGGGGTTACCGTTGGAGAGGAAGGCAGGGCCACCATCGATATAGGCCTTGATTGAGCTTGCACTGGTCTTGAACTGATATCGGCGGACAATATCGCTCAGGCTGCCGTTGGCAACGTCGTAACTCATGGCTACTGGTGCAGAACCGCCGAAAGTGATGTCGTCAGGCCCAATCTGGAATTCAGCCGGTGGAATTGTCGCTGTGAGTTGAATGGCAGTGCTGCCGGTGAAGGTTGCTGCCATGCCGACAGTGGATACGCCAATTGCAAGAACGCCGGCAACCAAAGCCAATTTACTTTTAAACATGAATATATACCTGTGTTTTAAGGGACAAAGCGTCTCAGGGATGAACTGAGATTTTAAATGTGCTCATCAGTAAGTGAGTGACGGGTTTTGCGCCAGAGCATCAGGGGAACATCGGGCGTTATTGAACGTTCATAACTGAAGAGCCATCACGGTGCGTAGACTAGTCGAATGGTGGTGGGCGTTTAAGTAGTCATAGCCTTATGCTTTTGTAGTCTTTTTCCTGCGCTGGCTGAAGGGGGAGTCCTTCGGGGGCTTTTTAAAAAAATATTCTTGTTGAGAAATTTTAGCTGTATCAAATGGATGCGCTGTTCCCACCTGACAGCTGCTGTGGTTCGCAAGGAGGTGTAATTGGAAGATTGCCAGATTGCGGATGGAATTATGGCGGGTGCTATATCGTGGTCAAAGTGTTTGTTATGTCGAAGGAACAGGCTGAGTTATATTGTTTGGTTGAATTATAATCATGTTGTTGGTGTGAGAGTTTTATTGGCTTGAGTTGCCTATTTAGGTGTGTTTTAACGTGGGCTCTGTTGAATTAAATGGAGTGCGATTATGAACAGCCCATATAAGTATCAGCCTGAGAGCGATCTTGGCGAGGGTTTGGACAGACGGTCAGGACGTGAGCGAGGGAGTCGAAATCCGAGGGTCTTCGCGGCAGGGGATTTGAAGTTGTTGTTATTGTCGCTGGTCAGTGAACAACCACGCCATGGTTATGATTTGATCCAGCAAGTCGAAGCGCTTTTCGATGGTGCTTACAGTCCCAGCCCGGGTGTTATTTATCCGACCATGGCGTTTCTGGAGGCGGGCGAGTTGGTAGTGCCCACTATGGAGGGCGAAAAAAAGAGCTACAGCATTACCGACATCGGTCGTGCTTTTCTTGCCCAGCAGCACGTTGCACTCAGTGGCGTTCGGATGCGCATCGATGTCAGCAGGCGCTCGCTACGCAGCCAGCACCGGCCCGAAGAAATACACGAGGCCGTGCATAACCTGCGCCATGCCCTGCAACTGCATCAGGGGCTGTGGAGCCCGTCCGAGATCCAGCGTGTGCATGACTTGCTCAATAACACGGCAAAAGCCATCGTCGACGGCCCTGCCAGATTTGAGTAACCCCGCGTGATACAACCCATAGCTGCCGGGGAGCTCAGGCTTGCCAAGCTCTTCGGCAGCTAAACAGCCTGTGCACCCGTTAGTCTCAACGGACGATGATCCACCCCCGGCGCGTTCCCATACTGCTCCCATGCCTTTGCCAACCCGGGAGCACATGTGAACAGCGCAACTCATACCGCATTTCACACCAGTATCGACGCAGGCGTCGCTGAACTGGTGATCGACAGGCCACCCGTCAATGCCCTCAACAGCCAGGAGTGGCTGGACCTGGCGCATACCCTGGAAGCGCTTGGCCAGGATCCTGAGGTCCGTGTGATCGTGATTCGTGCCGAGGGCCGCGGTTTTTGCGCAGGGGTCGATATCAAGGAGCTCGACGCCCACCCGGAACTGATCGTCAAGGTCAACGCAGGCAACTACGCCACCTTCAAGGCGGTGCATCGCAACCCGGTGCCGGTGATTGTCGCGGTTCACGGTTTTGTACTGGGTGGCGGGATCGGGATTACCGGCGCCGCCGATATCGTCGTGGCTTCCGATTGCGCCACGTTTGCCCTGCCGGAAGTAGACCGCGGCGCGATGGGCGGTGGTGCCCACCTACAGCGTTTGTTCCCGGTACAAAAAGTGCGTTATCTGTTTTTTACCGGCGACAAGATCGGCGCTGTAGAAGCCCAGCAGTACGGCTTTATCGAGCGCGTAGTACCCCGTGAGCAACTGCGTGAAACCGCGCTGCACATTGCCCACAAAATCGCGGGCAAAAGCCCCGCCATGATCCGCATCGCCAAAGAAGCGTTGAACGGTATCGAAGACGGCAACCTGGAAGACAAATATCGCTGGGAGCAGGGTTTTACGCTTCAGGCCTACACCAGTGCGGACTCCGCCGAAACTCGCCGTGCGTTCGTTGAAAAACGCGACGCCAAGTTCTGAGGAACCGACCATGGAACTGACTTATTCGCCCAAACAAAAGGCTTTCCGTCAGGAGGTCAGGCAATGGCTGGCGGCTAATCTGCCGTCTGAACCCCTCGCCAGTTACGACACCCGCGAAGGCTTTGAGCAGCATCGCCAGTGGGAAGCCAAGTTGTTCGACAGTCGTCTGTCGATGGTGATGTGGCCCACCGAACTGGGTGGCCGTGGCTGCGATCTGATCGAGTGGCTGATTTTCGAAGAAGAATATTACGGTGCGGGCGCCCCCATGCGGGTCAATCAGAACGGCCAGTTATTGCTCGGGCCCACCCTGATGGAGTTCGGCACCGAAGCACAGAAAAAACGCTTTCTGCCGCGCATGGCGGCCAGTGCGGACATGTGGGCCCAGGGCTGGTCCGAGCCAAACGCCGGTTCCGACATGGCTGCGATCACCAGCAAGGCCACCCGTGATGGCGAGGGCTATGTGCTCAACGGCCAGAAAACCTGGTCGACACGGGCCATTTTTGCGGACTGGCTGTTTGGCCTGTTTCGCAGTGATCCGACTTCCAGCCGTCACCACGGGTTGTCATTTGTCATGGTGCCGCTCAATGCGCTGGGTGTGACGGTGCGTCCCATCAAGGCCCTGAACGGCAAGGACGCATTTGCCGAAGTGTTCTTCGATGACGTGCGCATCCCGCTGGAAAATCGCATTGGCGATGAAGGGCAGGGCTGGCATGTGGCTATGGCCACTGCCGGTTTCGAGCGCGGCCTGCTGCTGCGTTCACCGGCGCGTTTTCAGTACACGGCGCGCAAATTGGTGGAGCTGTATCAGGCCAACCGTGCCAGTGCCGACCGTGACCCGAGCCTGGGTGATGCGGTGTGCAAGGCCTGGATGGATGCGCAAGCCTACGCCTTGTCCGCCTACCACACCGTGGGCCGGCTGAGCCGTGGGGCGCAGATTGGCGCTGAGTCGAGCACCAACAAAATCATCTGGTCGGAACTTGATCTGCGCATGCACGAAACTGCCATGCGCATCCTGGGTGCCAGTGGCGAACTGACCGGTAAATCGGCAGACGGCCACGACTGGCTGGAGGGCTTTCTGTTTGCTCAGGCAGGTCCCATCTACGCAGGCACCAACGAGATTCAGCGCAATATCATTGCCGAGCGCATGCTCGGTCTGCCGAAGTGAGGCCGGGGATGGACTTTACCTTTACCGATGACCAGCAAACCTTCCGCGAAGCCATCAGCCGTTTTCTGATGACTGAAGCCGCGCCGGAAATGCTCCGTGAAATCTGGGAAACCGATGTCGGCCGTTCCCCGGATCTGCGCAACAAAATTGCCGAGCAGGGCCTTACGGCACTGTCGATTCCTGAAGCCTTTGGTGGCCTGGGCATGGATGACGTGGCCTGGGCCTTGATGACGCAGGAGTTGGGTTACTACGCCATACCTGATTCGCTGGCCGATACCGCTTATGTGGCCAGCGCCCTGATCGCGGGCTTGCCCGAGAGCGTTGCCCAGCGTGGCGAGTGGCTGGAGGGTATAGCCGATGGCAGCTTGCGGGTTGCCATCGGGCACCCGGTCAATCCGCTGGTGGCGGATGCCGCCCATGCTGATCTGTTGCTGCTGGCCCATGGCGATGACGTTCACGCCGTACCTCGCAGCCAGGTGGATGTCCAGGGTCACAGCAGCCTTGATGCCTCTCGGCGTCTGGCGCAGGTCAGCTGGCAACCTTGTGCTGCGACGCGGGTGGCGCAGGGCGAACAGGGCCGTGAACTGTGGTCGCAGACGCTGAACCGTGGCGCGCTGTCGGTGGCCGGACAGTTGCTCGGGCTGGCGCAACGCATGCTGGATCTGTCGGTGGATTACGCCGCGCAGCGTAAACAGTTCGGCAAGCCGATCGGCAGTTTTCAGGCGGTCAAACACCACCTGGCCGACGTTGCCACCCAGCTCGAATTCGCCAAGCCGGTGCTGTATCGCGCCGCTTACGCCCTGGCTCACAACGAGCCGAATGCAGCCGTGTGGGTGTCCCAGGCGCGTCTGGCCAGTTGTGAAGCAAGCTGGCTGGCGGCTCGCCACGGTATTCAGGTACACGGCGCGATGGGGTACACCTGGGAAGTCGACCTGCAGATGTTCATGAAACGCGCCTGGGCACTGGACAGCGCCTGGGGCGACCGTGCGCTGCACAAGACCCGTGTGGCCGAGTATGTATTGAGTGGTGCGGCGCCTCTGGGCCCCGGTCACACGTTCGAGGATTGACCGATGCTCCAAGCCTATATTGTTGACGCGCTGCGCAGCCCTACCGGCAAGCGCAAAGGCGGTTTGGCCCATGTCCATGCAATCGATCTGGGGGCCCATGTGCTCAAGGCACTGGTCGAGCGCAACCAGATCCCGGCGGACGAATATGACGACGTGATTTTTGGTTGCGTCGACACCATCGGCTCCCAGGCCGGTGATATCGCCCGTACCAGTTGGCTGGCTGCAGGTCTGCCACTCAACGTGCCTGGCACCACCATTGACCGCCAGTGCGGTTCCTCGCAGCAGGCACTGCATTTTGCTGCGCAAGCCGTGATGAGTGGCACCCAGGATGTGATTGCCGTAGGCGGCGTACAGACCATGACCCAGATCCCGATTTCGTCGGCGATGCTGGCCGGTCAGCCGCTGGGTTTCAGTGACCCGTTTTCCGGTAGCAAGGGGTGGCGGGCGCGCTTTGGCGATCAGCCGGTCAACCAGTTTTACGCCGCCCAGCGCATTGCGGATCACTGGAATATCAGCCGCCAGCAAATGGAAGCCTATGCACTTGAAAGCCATCGCCGGGCGCTGGATGCCATTGCCGGGCGCCGTTTGGTGAACGAGATCGTGCCCTGTGAAGGGGTATGGGACGACGAAACGCCGCGCCACACCAGCCTGGCAAAAATGGCCGAGCTGGAGCCGGTGTCTGCCGAGTTTCCGTCGATCACTGCTGCGGTTTCCAGCCAGACCTGCGACGCCTCGGCCGCTTTGCTGGTGGTTTCAGAGGCGGCACTCAAGCGCTACAACCTGACACCACGGGCGCGGATCCACCACCTCTCGGTGCTGGGCGACGACCCGATCTGGCACCTGACCGCGCCGATTGCCGCCACCCGCGCCGCGCTGAAAAAAGCCGGCATGAACATCGCTGACATTGACCGGGTCGAGATCAACGAAGCATTCGCCTCGGTGGTCATGGCCTGGGCCAAGGAACTGGATTTTGATCCGGCCAGAACCAATGCCAACGGCGGCGCAATTGCCTTGGGGCATCCATTGGGTGCCAGCGGGGCACGGTTGATGACCAGCCTGCTTAACCAGCTGGAGCAAAGCGGCGGCCGCTATGGCCTGCAGACCATGTGCGAAGGCGGTGGGCAAGCCAACGTGACGATTATTGAACGCCTCTAGGAGCATTGACATGGCAATTTGTGCAGGACGTACCGTCATCATCACGGGCGCGGGCGGTGGACTGGGTCGTGCCTATGCGCTGGCTTTCGCCGGGCAGGGTGCCAACGTGGTGGTCAACGATATTCGCCGCGAAGCCGCTGAAGAAGTGGTCGCGCAGATTCGCGAGGCAGGTGGCCAGGCCATCGCCAACGCGGATGACATCACCACCCTGGCCACGGCACAACAGATCGTGGATGCGGCCCTGGCTGCATTCGGCGAAGTGCATGTGGTGGTCAACAACGCCGGTATTTTGCGCGACCGCATGTTTATCAGCCTCAGCGAGGACGATTGGGATGCCGTGATGCGCGTGCACCTCAAGGGGCATTTCTGCCTGGCCAACATCCTTGGCAAACGCTGGCGTGACCTGGCCAAGGCCGGCCAGCCGGTGGCCGCAAGAATCATCAACACCACGTCGGGAGCGGGCTTGCAGGGCTCGGTCGGGCAGTCTAACTACAGCGCTGCCAAAGGCGCCATTGCAGCGCTGACCCTGGTGCAGGCGGCTGAACTGGCGCGTTACGGCGTTACCGCCAATGCCCTGGCCCCGGCGGCACGCACCTCGATGACCGAGAGCGCGATGCCGGACCTGGTGAAAAAGCCCGAAGACGGAGCTTTCGACGCCTGGGCCCCGGAAAACGTTGCACCGCTGGTGGTGTGGTTGGGCAGCGAACTGTCGGGAGATGTGACCGGGCAAATCATCGAAAGCCAGGGCGGGCGATTGTCCGTGGGCGATGGTTGGCGCACCGGCGTGACCCGCGACAAGGGTGCGCAACTGCAGCCTGAAGAAGTCGGTGTAGCCATGGGCCAGATCCTGGCAGAAGCACCTGCACCGCAAAGGGTGTGGGGCAGCTGACGAGTGATGCCCGCTCCCACACTTGAGCAGCGTTGCTCTTAATTACGCTCCCACAGCGGGGCTATCGTTTTAACCAGAGACTTCAACCATGAGACAAGCGCCTCCTTACGTGCCCGGCCACCAGTTGCTCGCCGGCAAGTCGATCTTGATCACCGCCGCCGCTGGCGCAGGTATCGGTTATGCCGCTGCCAAACGCTGCGCCGAAGAAGGCTGCCGCGCCTTGATGATTTCCGATATTCATCCGCGCCGCCTCGAAGAAGCGGTCGAGCGCCTCAAGGCGGAAACCGGATTGCAGGCGGTGTACGGCCAGCTGTGCAACGTCACCGTCGAAGCCGATGTACAAGCGTTGGTCGCCGCAGCTGAAGAAGCCTTGGGCGGGGTCGATGTGCTGATCAACAACGCAGGTCTTGGCGGCCAGGTACGCCTCACCGAAATGACCGATCAACAGTGGTCCTCCGTGCTGGATATCACCCTGACCGGCACCATGCGCATGACCCGCGCCATGCTTCCGCACATGGAGCGCCGTGGCGCCGGGGCAATCGTCAACAACGCCTCGGTGCTGGGGTGGCGGGCGCAGAAAGAACAGGCCCACTACGCCGCCGCCAAGGCCGGGGTCATGGCCCTGACCCGTTGCAGTGCGCTGGAAGCGGCCGAGAGCGGGGTGCGGATCAATGCCGTGGCGCCGTCCATTGCCTTGCATGACTTCCTGAAAAAAGCCTCCAGCAGTGAACTGCTGGAGCAACTGACCAGCCGCGAAGCCTTCGGTCGCGCCGCTGAAGTATGGGAAGTGGCCAACGTCATGGTGTTCCTGGCCAGCGATTACGCCTCATACATGGTTGGCGAAGTGCTGCCTGTCAGCTCGCAACAGGCCTGAGGATCACACCATGAGTACGCTATTTAGCAGCGCCGGGCAGTTGCTCGCCGCACGTGGGCAAGACCTGGGGCACACCGACTGGCTTGTGCTGACCCAGGAGCGGATCAACCTGTTTGCCGAGGCCACGGGCGATCACCAGTGGATCCATGTTGACCCTGAGCGTGCAGCCAAGGGGCCGTTCGGTGCCTGCATTGCCCACGGCTACCTGACCCTGGCACTGGCCAATCTGTTTATGCCGCAACTGATGCAGTTCGAAAACCTGGCAATGGGTGTCAATTACGGCAGTGACCGGTTGCGCTTTCCGGCTGCGGTCAAGGTCGGTTCGCGGGTGCGCGGGCATGGCCAGATCGTGGAGGTCGAGGCACTGGGCCAGGCATTGCAGGCAGTGGTTCGCATCAGCGTCGAGATCGAGGGCAGCGAGCGCCCCGGCTGCGTGGTGGACACCATCAGCCGTTACACCTTCAACCCTATTGAGAAGTGAGCCCTGAACATGAATCTGAATGACGTTGTGATTGTATCCACGGCCCGAACTGCCTTGACCAAGTCTTTCCGGGGCTCGTTCAACGACACTGAAGCGCCGGTGCTGGGCGGGCACGTGGTGCGCGCCGTCGTCGAGCGCGCCGGGATAGAACCGGGCTCGGTGGAAGACGTGATCATGGGCGCCGCTGCCCAGCAAGGCACCCAGGGCTACAACATCGGACGCTTGAGTGCCAACACCGGCGGCCTGCCCAATACCGTACCTGGCATGGCGATAGACCGCATGTGCGCCTCGGGCCTGATGAGTATCGGGGTGGCAGCCAAAGGCATCATGACCGGCGAAATGTCGATCGCCGTGGCCGGTGGTGTGGAGTCATTGTCCCTGACCCAGAATAAGTACAAAAACACCTACCGTGCACAGTCAGAGGCGGTGCTTGAATGCATGCCCACGGCCTATATCCCGATGCTCGAAACCGCTGAAATCGTGGCTCGCCGCTACAACATCAGCCGTGAAGTACAGGACCAGTATTCCCTGCAAAGCCAGCAGCGCACTGCCGCCGCCCAGGCGGGCGGTCTGTTCGGCGACGAAATCGTCCCGCTGGCTGCGCGCAAGCTGTGCTTTGACAAAGAAGGCAAGCCCAGCGGTTATCAGGACGTGATCGCGGATCGCGACGAATGCAATCGTCCGTCCACCACCCTTGAGGATCTGGCAGCACTCAAGCCGGTCTGGAAGGACGGTAAATGGGTCCAGCAGGGGGAATTCATCACGGCGGGCAACGCCTCGCAGTTCTCCGATGGCGCCTCGGCGGTCTTGATGATGAGCCGTGCCGAAGCCAAACAGCGCGGGATCGAAGCATTGGGCGTGTATCGCGGGATCGCGGTGAGTGGCTGTGCGCCAGAAGAAATGGGGATTGGCCCGGTGTTCGCGATTCCAAAACTGCTCAAGCGGTTTGGCTTGACCGTATCGGACATCGACCTGTGGGAAATCAACGAAGCGTTCGCCTGCCAGGTGGTGTACTGCCGCGACTTCCTGCAGATCCCCAACGACCGCCTGAACGTTAACGGCGGGGCGATTTCCATTGGTCATCCGTTCGGCATGTCGGGAGCCCGGATGGTGGGCCACAGCCTGCTCGAAGGCCGCCGCCGTGGCGCCCGGTTTGTCGTGGTCGCCATGTGCATCGGCGGCGGCATGGGGGCTGCAGGGTTGTTCGAGCTGGACTGAAGCGCTTTTGATCGTGGGGGTGCGGCGGCTATCGGGTGATGGCCAAGCGTGATTGCGGTATCGGATTGCGCATCAGCGTGCCCACCACCAGGGCGCCCAGAAGCCCTATCACCCCCGCTACCCACAAGACCAGGCTAAACCCCGCCACAAAGGCGCTGGTCGCCAACGACTGGATCTGTGCGTGTGCCTCCAGTGGCAGTTGGCTGAGCGCCCCCGGCATGTCACCGGCCACTACCCGCGAAGCAATGAAGTGGCTTTGCCCCAGCCACTGCCCGGCGTCCTGCTTGAGGCTGGCGTGCAAGTGCTGCTCGGTGTGGCTCCCCAGCAGGGCTCCAAATACGCCGATGGCCAGCACAATGGCGCTAAAGCGCATGGTGGTACTCATGCCGGACGCCATTCCCACACGGTCACGTGGCACGCAGGCCATGATGTTTTTCTGCGTATCGCCATTGAGCAAACCCGCCCCGGCACCCGTTACCGCAGTGGTCAGCGCAAAGCTCAGGTAGCCGCCATGATCCACCGCCCAGGCACTGAGCAGTTTGCCGCAACCTACCAGGGTCAAACCGGCGGCCATCATGCTGGCAGGGCTGTAACGGGACGCCAGGCGGGCGCCGATACGCGGGCAGAGCAGCATGGCCAGGGCAAACGGCAACATCCCAAGGCCCGAAGTGACAGCGCTCAAGCCCAGGCCGTTTTGTAGATAGAACGGCAGCAAGGTCATCATCACCTGAGCGCAGCCCGCATAGGCAAACATGCCCAGCAGGGCGCCGATAAAGCGCGGATGGCGAAACAGTTGCAGGTCAATCATGGGGCGCCGCTGCAGTGATTCGATCAACACAAACAGAACCAGCAACAGCACGCCGGCACTTATCCGGGCATAGGTCAGCGGGGCGTTCCAGCCAATGCGATTGGCTTCGATCAGGCCCCAGATCAGGCACACCAGACTGGCGCTGAAGGCCAGGCTGCCCCAGGGGTCGAGTCGGGCCGATTGCGGGTCGCGGGATTCAGCGATGGCATGCCTGACCAGCAGCATCAGCAGCAGGCCAACCGGCAGGTTGAGGTAAAAGATCCAGCGCCAGCCCAGGTATTGGGTGATCAGCCCGCCAAGGGTGGGCGCCGCCGTCATGGCCACCCCCATGCAGGCACCCCAGAAGGCCCAGGCTTTGGCCCGTTCGACCTCATCGTGAAAGGCATGCCCGATCGAGGCCAGCGCCGAGGTCAGCAGCAAGGCCGCGCCTGCGCCTTTTACGGCGCGGGCGATTTCCAGCAGCAGGCTGTTGGGCGCCGCGCCGCAGCCGAGGGACGCAAGGATGAAAATACTCAAGCCCCACAGCAGGGTCTTTTTACGACCGAAGCGGTCGGCAATGCTCCCGGCCGGCAACAGCAAGGCGGCAAACGCCAGCATGTAAGCGCTGACGACCCATTCGATATCGACAAAGCTGGCCCCCAGATCCCGGGCGATGCTGGGCAGGGTGACGGCGACGATGTTGGTGTCGAGCACGATGAGTGAGCACACCCCGCTGGCCGTGAGCAGGGTGAGGCGCGGGCTGACAGCTTTCATCGTTTTAGCCCCTGGCCCGGTTCAGGCATTACTTTGCAGGCAATTAATTTTACGGTCATGCTCACGTCTCTTCAGTGCGGCGATGGCCCCAGTGTAGGGGAGGGCACTGCGGTGCTTGTTAGCCTGAAACCCGAACTTCATTACCTTTGAGCTAATGCTGCTATGGACATACGCCATTTCCGTTATTTCCTGGCCGTTGCCCGGCAGGGCAATTTCACCCGGGCCGCAGAAGTACTGGGCATTGCGCCGCCGACCTTGACGCGGCAAATCCAGGACCTTGAATGCGCCCTGGGCGTGCGCCTGTTTGTGCGCCAGCAGCGACAGATCAGCCTGACCGAAGCTGGGCGGGCCCTGTTGCCCGAGGCGGAGGCCACGGTGCGCCAGTTCGAATTTGCCCAGCGCAATGCCCAGCGGGCCGGGCGTGGAGAGACAGGCCATATCGAACTGGGTTACGTGGCATCGGCGGTGTACTCAGGGGTTTTGCAGCAGCAGGTGCAGGGGTTTTCCAATGAATGTGCCGAGGTCAGTTTGAGTGTGCGTGAAGCACCGATGGCCAGTTTGCCGGTGATGGTCGCTGAAGGCCGCTTCGATCTGGGTTATGTGCGCTCACCCATGACCTTGCCCGAGGGGCTGGAGGCGATTCGTCTCAAGGCCGAGGGATTTGTTCTCGCCCTGGCTGCAGACAGCTGGCTGGCGCGTCTTAAAAGCGTCAGTGCGCAGCATCTGCAAAACGAGACGTTTATTTTGCCGGAGCAAATCAGCGGTACGTTGCAGGTGGCTGCCCAAGGCGACTTTGCGCCCGCGCTGGGGCCCCAGCCGGGAGGGCTGGTGGCTGTGATTGCCCTGGTTTCACTGCGTCAGGGCGTGGCGGTGGTCCCCGAATCAGTGGTCGGCCATATCAGCCTGCCCAATGTCATTTACCGGTCGATTGAAGGGTGTGAGGCGCAGTCGTGGCTGTCGTTGATCTACCGTCGATTTGAAAAATCGGCGGCGGTGACGCGTTATATCGAACAGGTAAAGCGCGTCAGTGCGCACGAACAACAGGCCAGCAGGATTTCGTCGCATTCATAGGTGCGTTAGCGTCTGGAAGCAGTACAATCGCGCCCCTTTACCGGGCATGGATGCTGTTCGGCACCCGCTTACGAGAAGGTCCATGGTTTCTGCAAGCTACTCTCCCTCGCTGGTTTTTATCTCCCTGTGTGTTGCCATTCTGGCGTCGTACACCGCCCTTGATCTGAGCGGTCGTATTGCCACTGCCAGGGGCCGGGCCGTGTATCTATGGATCGGTGGCGGGGCACTGGCCATGGGGTTTGGCGTGTGGTCGATGCACTTTATCGGGATGCTTGCGCTGGAGTTGCCGCTGACCCTGGGGTACGACCTGGGACTTACTCTGTGGTCTTTGCTGGTGGCTATCCTGTCGTCAGGCTTTGCCTTGTGGCTGGTCAGTCAGCCGCGCTTGCCGGCACTGCAATTGTTGTTCGGCGCCTTGATCATGGGTGCGGGCATCAGTGCCATGCACTACAGCGGCATGGCGGCGTTGCGTATGCAGCCGGGGATTGATTACGACCCGACGCTGTTTGCCCTGTCGTTGCTGATTGCGGTAGGCGCTTCTGCCGCCGCGCTGTCGATTGCGTTTCGCCTGCGCAAGAAAACCCCTTATGTGCGTCTGATCCGGGGAGGGGCTGCGGTCATCATGGGGCTGGCCATCGTCGGTATGCATTACACCGGCATGGCGGCGGCGAATTTTCCCATTGGCAGTTTTTGCGGGGCCGCCGTGGATGGCTTGAGCGGCAAGGGGCTGGATAATCTGGTGCTGGTGTCCAGCCTGGCCGTGCTGGTGATTGCTCTGTTGACCTCGGTTTTTGATGACCGGCTCAATGCCCGTACGGCGGTCCTTGCCGACTCTTTGACCCTGGCCAATGAGGAGCTTACGCAACTGGCGCTGCACGACACCCTGACCGGGCTGCCTAACCGTATCCTGCTGGCTGACCGCATCGGTCAGGCGATGAGCAAGGTGACGGAGCAGGGCGGATGCTTCTCGCTGATGTTTATCGATCTCGATGGTTTCAAACCGGTAAACGACGCTTTTGGTCATCACCTGGGCGACCGCCTGTTGCGTGAAGTGGCGTTGCGCTTGCGCGAGCAGTTGCGCAGCCAGGACACCCTGGCGCGAATCGGTGGCGATGAATTTGTATTGCTGGTGCGCCTGCTTGAGCCGGACGATGCCCCGCAAGTGGCGGCGCGCCAGGTCAGTCTGTTGTCCAAGGCGTTCCGGGTCGACGAGCATGATTTGCTGATTTCCGCGAGTGTCGGCATCGCGCTGTATCCCGGCAACGGTCTGAGTGCCGAAGAGCTGCTGATGAACGCCGATGCGGCGATGTATCACGCCAAGGGCACGGGCAAAAATGGCTACAGTTTTTTCGATGCCTCGATGAACTTCAACGCCCGCAAACAGTTGCAACTGCTGCAAGACTTGCGTCAGGCCCTGGTGCTGCAACAGTTCCGTTTGCATTACCAGCCCAAGTTCGACGCGGGCACTGGCCAGCCGGTAGGTGCCGAGGCCTTGTTGCGCTGGGAGCATCCGCAGCAGGGTTTGCTGTTGCCGGAGAGCTTTATCGACCTCGCGGAGAAAACCGGGCTGATCATCCCTATTGGCGATTGGGTGCTTAACGAGGCGTGCCGCCAGATGCGCGTGTGGTTCGATCAGGGTTATAGCGGCTGGCGCATTGCGGTCAACCTGTCGGCATTGCAGTTCTGCCACACGGGGCTGGTCGACAGCGTTGTCGAGGCGCTGGAACGGCATCGGTTGCCAGCCAACAGCCTGACCCTGGAAATCACCGAAACCACCGCCATGAGCGACGCCGATGCAAGCATGGTGGTGCTGCAGCGCCTTTCGCAGATGGGCGTGGACCTGTCCATTGATGACTTCGGCACCGGCTACTCCAGCCTGATGTACCTCAAGCGTCTGCCGGCCAATGAATTGAAGATCGACCGTGGTTTTGTTCGTGACCTGGAGCATGACAGCGACGATGCGGCGATTGTCTCGGCCATTGTTGCGCTGGGCCAGGCACTGGGGCTGCGGATTGTGGCCGAAGGTGTGGAAACCGATACCCAGCAAAGCTTTTTGACTACCCTGGGCTGCGATTCACTGCAGGGTTTTCTGTTGGGTCAGCCTCTGCCTGCCGAGCAATTCATGCAGGAAATCCATCGCGCCGAGCCCGTCACGGACAGAAAATCGACACTGACCTGACAAACTAAAGCCTTCGCGGTTATTCTGCCCCCCAGACTTGGATCGTAGTAAGGGGAGCACGTATTTATGGATAAAGTCATCGTGATCACCGGCGGCAGCCGCGGCATAGGTGCTGCCACCGCCGTGCTGGCGGCGCAACAGGGTTATCGGATTTGCATCAATTACCTGACGGATGATGCGGCAGCCCATGAGGTGCTGGCGCAGGTTCGTGCCCTGGGCGCAAAAGCCATCGCGGTGCGTGCCGATGTGAGTGACGAAGATGAAATCATTCGCCTGTTTCTAGAAGTCGACGAGCAGTTGGGGCCGGTCACGGCGCTGGTCAACAACGCGGGCACCGTGGGGCTCAAGTCACGGGTCGACGAGCTCACCGAACTGCGCATCATGCATACCCTGAAAACCAACGTGCTGGGCCCTATCCTGTGTGCCAAGCACGCGGTGCTGCGCATGTCGCCACGCTACGGCGGGCAGGGCGGCAATATCGTCAATGTGTCGTCGGTGGCATCGCGCCTGGGTTCGCCGGGTGAGTACGTCGACTACGCGGCCTCCAAGGGCGCGCTCGACACTTTCACCCTGGGCTTGTCCAAGGAGCTGGCGGGTGAGGGGATCCGGGTCAATGCAGTGCGCCCCGGGTATATATTCACCGACTTTCACGCCCTGAGCGGCGATCCGGGCCGGGTCAGCAAACTTGAACCGATCATCCCGATGGGCCGCGGCGGGCGCCCCGAAGAAGTGGCCGAAGCGATTGTGTGGCTGCTCTCGGACAAGGCTTCCTACACCACTGGCACCTTTCTGGATCTGGGCGGCGGGCGCTGAGTCTGTGGGAGCGGGCTTGTTCGCGATGAGGGCGGCGCGCAGTTTCTGGCCTGTCCCGTTGCGACCATCGTGAGCCAGCCACTTCCACAAGTTTTGTAACTTGCAATTACTTCCCATCCGACGATAATGCGACTTATTGCTATTTAAGTCTGGTTATCTATCGTGTCTAGCCCTGTGGACCCCAAAAGCCTGTTGGCAAGTCTGTATCACGACAATCATGCGTGGCTGCGCGGCTGGCTGTCGCGACAGGTGCGTTGCCCACAGGATGCGGCTGATCTGACCCAGGACACATTTCTGCGCGCCTGGGACGCCCGGCAACTGGAGCGTATCCAGGAGCCCAGGGCGTACCTGAGTACCGTCGCCCGCCGCTTGCTGTGTTCACTGTGGCGTCGCCGCAAACTCGAGCAATCCTATCTGGATCAACTGGCCGATTTGCCCCAGGCCTATGCACCTTCTGCCGAAGACATTGCCCTGGTTCGCGAGGCGATTGAAACCATTGACCGGGTGCTTGAAGGGCTGCCCTCACGGGTGAAACGGGCCTTTTTGCTCAATCGCCTTGAAGGCATGCCCCAGCAAGCCATCGCTGACCAGTTGGGGGTATCGCTGGCCACGGTCGAACGTGATTTGCGTCGCGCCTTTGTTCATTGTCTGGGGCAAACGGAGCCGGTCCTGTGAGTACAACCAGAGTTGATCCGATTACCCGTGCAGCCATTGACTGGATGCTGCGCCTGGAGTCCGGGCAGGCCTGCCCTTCGGAGCGGCAGGTGTTCAAGGCATGGCTGGCTGAAAGCCCCGAAAACATGGCCGCATGGCAGCGGGTAGCTGGCGTTCTGAAAGCCCCTGTGGCTGATTTGCAATCGGTAGAGCGGCGCAGCCCCGGGCAAATGCAGGCCGCACGCCGGGCACTGTTGGCCGGGACTTCGCCGGCGCGTAAAAAGACCGTGCAAGGCGGCCTGTTACTGTTGCTGCTTGGCCTGGGTGCCGCAGGCCTGGTGGATCGCGTGACCCCACTGACGGGTTTGATGGCCGACCAGCACACGGCAACCGGTGAGCGCAAAACCATCGAGCTGATGGATGGCAGCCTGCTCACACTCAACGCCCGCAGCGCAGTCGATATCGAGTTCACTGATGGTCAGCGCCGCGTGCGACTGCGCGAAGGCGAGTTGCAGGTGGAGGTGGCCGCCGATGCCGGGCGCCCGTTTGTGGTGGTCACGGCCCAAGGCCAGGTGCAGGCCCTTGGAACGCGCTTTATGGTGCGTCAGGGGACGGGCGAAAGCCTGGCCAGCGTGCAACAGCACAGTGTGCAACTGAACACCCTGGGTGGTCAGCAGCGGCGTATAGACACCGGCCAGGCCGTGTCTTTCACGGCCAGCCAGATTGACCCGCAAACCCCTACGTCCCGTAGCCAGACCGATTGGCTCCACGGCCGTGTAGAGCTGCATGACGAACCGTTGTCAGCCCTGGTCGACGCGCTCGCGCCTTACCAGACGGGGGTGTTGCGCATCAGTCCCGAGGCTGCACGGGTGCGGGTGTTCGGGGTGTTCCCCCTGAACAACACAGCCCAAACCCTGAGCGCGCTGGCGCAAACCTTGCCGATCAAGGTCACGCGTTACGGGCCGTGGTTGACCCTGATTGATGTGAATCGGTAAAACCAGCCGAATGGGAATTAATTGCAAATAGTGTGAGGGGAAATCCTTGCTCGTTGGTCAAGGTTACAACTGCCTACCTTGCAACGAGAAAGGACGCCCCATGCCGTATGCCCCGCTAAGACCTTGCCTGCTGGCACTGACCATCACCCTGAGCATTGCGGGTCACTTGCCAAGTGCGGTGGCTGAAGCGGTGCACAGTGAGCAAAGTGCCGTTCGGTTTTTTGACCTGCCTGCCGCGCCTTTGGGCGTGACCCTGAGCCGGATCGCCCGTGACAGCAACCTGACCCTGTCCGTTGCGCCTGCCTTGCTGCAGGGCAGGAACTCCGCGCCGGTGAACGGCATGTACACACCGCAACAGGCTGCCGAACGTGCTCTGGCGGGCAGTGGCCTGGGCCTGGGCCTGAGCGTGACCGACAGCGGCGCCTTGAGTGTTTACCCGCAGGCTGAGGCGGGCGCGTTGAACCTGGGTGCGACCAACGTGTCGGCGCGTGTGGGCGAAGAGGGTCGTGGTCACGTTGACGGCTTTGTCGCCACCCGTTCGGCCACCGCGACCAAAACCGACACACCGATTCTGGAGATCCCCCAGACCATCAACGTGGTCACTGCTGATCAGGTGCAGGTGCAGGGCGCCCGCGACCTGACACAAGCGTTGCGTTACACCCCGGGGGTGAGCACCAATGGCTACACCGATCGCAACACCATCGCTGATGAAATCACCAGTCGGGGTTTTGCCCCCACGCTGCTCTATCTCGATGGCGCCTACCTGCCGTCAGCCGGCAGCCTGGGCGGCACCCCGCAGATCGATCCCTACACCCTGGAGCGTATCGAAGTGCTCAAGGGCCCGTCCTCCGTGCTGTATGGGCAAAACCAGCCGGGGGGGATGATCAATATGGTCTCCAAGCGTCCGGGCACCGAGGCCAGGCACCAGGTCAAGGTCGGCACCGGCAGTTTTGACCGTTACAACCTGGCCTTTGATACCACCGGCCCGCTGGACGATGCCAAAACCCTGAGCTATCGGCTGATCGGTGTGAGCAATACCGGCAGCGAGCAGGTGGACTACACCGAAGACTCGCGCATGCTGCTGGCGCCCAGCTTCACCTGGGCCCCCAATGACAGCACCGAACTGACACTGTATGCGCAGTTGCAGCGTGATGACGCCCTGGCCGACTATCAGGCCTTGCCCGCAGTGGGCAGCCTGTACCGCAACTCCCAGGGCAACAAGATCGACCGCGACACGTTTTTGGGCGACTCGAAATGGAACGACTACAAGCGCGACCAATATGGGGTGGGCTATCAGTTTTCCCATGACTTCAACGAGGTCATGACGTATCGCCAGAGCCTGAGCTACATCGGCGTCAATGACCGCTACAAGGGGTTTTATCTCAACCGTTTTGTCACGGCCCCGGACGGTGCTACCGACACCCATGCCAGCCGGACCAAGCTCGACTGGCGCCAGCAGAACAGCTCGTACAGCTTCGACAACCATCTCCAAAGCGACTTCACCACCGGCCCCCTGCAGCACACCTTGTTGGTGGGTCTGGACTACCGTCAGTTCGCCCGCAAGTATCAGGGCTACAACCTGTCCGGCAGCGAAGTCATCGACCTCTACAATCCGACCAACTACCGCACCACGGGCGTGCCGACCCTGACCACGAAGTGGGATAACCGGGTCAAGCAAACCGGGCTGTATGTGCAGGACCAGATCAAGCTGGACAACTTTATCCTGACCATTGGCGGTCGCCACGACTGGGCAAAAGTCGAAAACAACGATTTGCTGGCCCGTTCCCGGGAGACGCAAAACGACAACAAATTCACCGGCCGCGTGGGCCTGACCTACGTCACCTCGTTTGGCCTGGCGCCGTACATCAGCTACACCGAGTCGTTCTTGCCGTCAGTGGGCACCTCGGCGCCAGACCGTGGCGCCAAGGCATTCGAGCCGATGACGGGCAAGCAATATGAAGTGGGGGTCAAGTACCAGCCCAATGACACGACGTTGCTCACCGCCTCGGTGTTCGAAATCACCCAGCAAAATGTCCTTACGGGCGACCTTGAGTACCTGGAATATCAAGTCCAGGCAGGTGAAGTCAGGTCACGGGGCATTGAAGTGGAAGGCAAAAGCAGCTTCAACAACATCGACCTGATCGCGTCTGTGTCGTATCTGGATGTGATCTATACCAAGTCCAACTACGGCAACGAAGGCAACCGCAGCGAGGCTCAATCACCGTGGGCGGCCAGTGTGTGGGCGGACTATCACTTTACCGGGCAGGCACTTGAAGGCGTGACCCTGGGCGGCGGTGCCCGTTACACCGGGAAAAACTTCGGCGACTCGGCCAACACCTTCAAGACGCCTTCGTTTGTGGTGTATGACGCCACGCTCAGCTATGACCTTGCGGCACTGGACTCGAGCCTGAAAGGGGTCAGCACCCGCCTCAACGTGCAGAACCTGTTTGATCGCGAGTACGTGTCCTCGTGCAACTACAGTTTCGGCTGTTACTACGGGCAGCAAAGGACGGCGGCGCTGGAAGTCAAATACGACTGGTGATGTCACTGCCATCGCCATCGACCTGTAGTCGCTGCCGAGGAACGAAGGCTGCGATGCAGACGCCTCGATCTATCAGAGACATCGAGGCGTCTGCATTAGCGATCGCTGCGCGCTCGATCGCAGCCTCGTTCCACTCGTCAGCGACTACAACACGGAGTTCGTGGCGAATCTGTAGTCGCTGCCGAGGAACGAAGGCTGCGATCCAGACGCCTAGATCTATCAGAGACATCGAGGCGTCTGCATTAGCGATCGCGTCGCGCTTGATCGCAGCCTCGTTCCACTCGTCAGCGACTACAACACGGAGTTCGTGGCGAATCTGTAGTCGCTGCCGAGGAACGAAGGCTGCGATGCAGACACCTCGATCTATCAGAGACATCGAGGCGCCTGCATTAGCGATCGCTGCGCGCTCGATCGCAGCCTCGTTCCACTCGTCAGCGACTACAACACGGAGTTCGTGGCGAATCTGTAGTCGCTGCCGAGGAACGAAGGCTGCGATGCAGACGCCTAGATCTATCAGAGACATCGAAGCGTCTGCATTAGCGATCGCTTCGCGACTGGTCGCAGCCTCGCTTCGCTCCTCAGCGGCTACAGGCCGGTTTTTTCAGCGGCGCAATTTGAGTGCACTGGCCAGGCTGATGGCCAGCGGCAGGCGGGGCAGCAAGGTGGCCTGGTAAGCATGGTAAAGGTCCGGCTTGCCGGGCCAGATGTTTTCCGAAGGCTGGTTGTCGATCCCCAGTTCGTGGTGCCAGCTGCCGTTCACACGATCGATCATGTGCAGGTCGATATAGTCCCAGAACGCTTGATACCAGACTTCGTACTCATGCTCGTCGGTGCGTTGCAACAACGCTGCGGCCGCAGCTGCGGCTTCAGCGAGGGTCCAGTGCAGGCGTTCGCGCACCACTGGCTGGTTGTTCCAGTCCAGGGTGTAGACAATTCCGCTGCCGCCATCGGCATTCCAGCCATGTTTGCACGCGCTGTTGAACAGTTGGCGTGCGTCTTCGAGCAACCACTGGGGCGCCGACAAGCCGCGCTGTTTACGGGCTGCTTCCAGGTGCAGCAACAAACGCGCCCATTCAAAGGCGTGACCCGGGGTTTTACCAAAAGGACGAAAGCCATCTGCCGGGTTGTCGCGGTTGTAGTCGGGCAACGGTTGCCAGAGGGCATCGAAATGTTCGACGGGCAGGTAGTCGGACTGTGCGGCATGCTGGTGGATGACCCGCTCGGCAATGCACAAGGCACGATCGAGCCACAAGTCTTCGTCGAGCACATCGGCCAGGGCCAGAAAGACTTCGGTGCCATGCATGTTGCTGTTGGCCCCGCGATAGGCCTCGCAGTCACTCCAGTCGCTGGCAAAGCTTTCCAGCAAGGCGCCTTCTTCTTGCGACCAGAAATTGTTTTCGAGGATCTGCACGGCATCACCCAGCAGCTCGGCTGAGCCGCCCCGTCCGGCGACCGCTGCGGAACTGGCGGCCAAGGCTACAAAAGCATGGAGGTACGCGGCTTTGCGGGTATTGCCATCCTGGGCGTTGGGGGTGGCAAACCAGCCACCCCGCACCGCATCGCGCAGGGGGCCGGCCAGTGCTGCCAGGCCGTGGTCGATCAGCGGGGCGCAGCCGGGCAGGCCTTGAATATGGGCAAGGGCAAAGCTGTGCACCATGCGTGCCGTGGTGATGGTGTCAGCCGGGGCATCATCCGGTCGTCGTCCAAACCGGTCCAGTTGGGCGAAGCCAGATGGCACGCGCGCCGCCTTGGCGAAGTCCAGCAGTGACTGGCCCTGATCGCGCAGCCACTGTTGATGGGGTGCGCTGGTGAGCCAGCTTTCGTTGGTCCGGGTGAGGTCGGTCATGTGCCACCTGTAGTGTTCTTATTCGTTATTCAACGCTCGCAGACTAAGGGATCGGGCATAAAGCTGAAAGCTTTCATCTCAGGGTCACTGGCTTAAATTTCCGGCTCCCAGCGCTGCGACCAGTCGCTGTCTTGCTTGACGATCTCGCGCAACAGCGCGATGGCGTGTTGCAAGGCGGCGCAGTCCCTTTCCCGTGAGTACACGAGGTAAGTGGGGTAGCTGAATTCGGGGGCTTTCGGGACGCGTTCCAGCGCGCCGCTGTCCAGGTAGCTCTTGACCACCCGTGTGCGGAAATAGCCGCTGCCGCCGTTTTCCAGAATGTAATGCAGCGCCACCGGCCCCAGGTTGAAGCTGATGGCTGCCCGCGCCTTGTCGGGGAGGGCGGCATCATGCTGGCGGCGAAAGTCCTCGCCCCATTCGATGTACACATAGGGTTCGGGCTGCTCGGGACGGCGAATCTGGATCAGTTTTTCTTCCAGTAACTGCTCCACCTGTACCCCGGGCCAGTAGGCGGGTTGATAGACCAGTGCCGCGTCCAGCAGGCCCATTTCAACCTGGCGCAGCAACTGCTCGGCGTCGCTGATCTGTATGCGCAGGGCATGGGTGGTGAGGTGTTGGCGCAGGACTTTGGCCCAGTTCAGGATCAGCGGATTGCACAGGCTGACTTCACCGCCGATGTGCAGCAATTGATGCAGGCCTTCGGGTCGTGGCAGGTCTCGGCGGGCGGCTTCCCAGGTCTGCAGCAATTGATTGGCGTACACCACAAACGCCTCGCCCTCGGGGGTCAGCCTGGCGCCTGCGCGATTGCGAATAAACAGGGTCACGCCGAGCAGGCTTTCGAGCTTGTGCACCCGCGCGGTCACGGCAGTCTGGGTGACATGCAGTTTTTCGGCAGCGCCGACCAGGCTGCCGTAGCGAACGATTTCAAGAAAGGTGCGAGCCAGGTCGAGGTCCATAAACGCGCCAGTGAGCAAGGGGCGTTCAGTGTAAGGGAGAACAGGCTGCTGCTCACCTTCAAACCTCTGCGGAAGCAGGTTTCTGCATGTGCCGGAAAGGAAAACTCTCTCCTTCTTTAGGAAGCGTCTTACATTAATCAGTTTGCCGCCCTGCTAGCTTGGCGCCGCACTTTTGAGCCTGTTCAGGCTCAGGTATCGCAACTCCCCCTTTATCTCCCAGCTTAAGGACAAGCCTATGTTCGCGCCGGTCAATGCTGCGCATTTCACGTTACTGATCCCTTCTGTTTGCAACGACTTCAAGGTCCTGGCTTTTGATGGCGCTGAAACCATCAGCTGCTTCAACATTGGAGAGAGTGCATGAGTACCCTTGAGCAATGGTTGCAAGAGCAAACCCGGCAGGGACGGCACCGGTGCCATACACCTACGCCTGAAGAAAACTTCATGGGCATACAGTTCGACAATACGCGCCGTTACCTGGTCCGCGAACGCCTCGACACGCTGCTCGATCTGGCCCCAGAACAAGACATTGATGCCTGGCTACGGGGGCAACTCGACCTGGCCCATACCTGGGGCTGGCAGGCACCCGACAGCATTCACTTTTTGCTGATGCAAAGCTTGCAGGTGTCGGATTCCAACCCACCCAAAAACTGGCTACCCCGGTCAAACGAAACTCCGGCGATGCACTTTGACCGGGTTTATCAGCAAGCGCTTTATTGGCAGGGGGATGGCCCCGTATGAAACGCGTTATTCACAATTTAATTCTCGGCAGTTGCCTGGCCCTGACTGGCGGCTGCTCAGCCACAGGAAAGTCCGACACTTTTACCCTTACTGCCGACATGCCACCGGGTTTTGCCTATGTCGCGAAAGTGACCTACGTACCTGTCCCCGGTCAATCTTGCAACCTGGGCAGGTATAACAATGAAACAGCAGTTCAACCGCGAATGGTGGGCTGAATACAGGCCCGATGTAGAGATTGAAATACATAGCACCCGCAAAGGCTGTGAGTTGGTGCTGAATGGCATAGACCTTGAGATCAATGGGGTATACGGCAAAGATTTTGGTGACTCCGGTGGAGATTCCGGGTTTATCGCGGTGCGCGATTATCTCGACGCTCACCATAAGGGCACCTTCGATGCGGCTGGCGAAAGCCAGTTTTCGGGGCAGTGTCAGTGGTTATTTCGCACGATTGGCCCCAAGCGTTACATCACCAAAATACTTGACTGCAAAAACACCGATGCCCAGGGCAATGTCACCAAAGGTCGTCCGTTCGCCGCGTACACCCTTGATCAGCTACCAGGCAAAACCGTGAAACTGAAAATCAAGTTGGCCGATGAGGAAAGACCTTACATGAAGGACACCTGGGTCAAGGTGCCCGGTGGATGGAAACGCTGTATAGGAGACAATTTTGAAGACCAATATGCCTTTTGCTATGGCAATTACAAAGACTTCAGCACCTTCCGTATGCCGGATGGCCGCGACACCTGCACCATTTACCCCGGTTGTACCGAAAACAAGGAGGTGACCCCATGATCCTTGCACTGCCAGAACGTGACAGATCATCCATGGATGGCACAATTCACGCTTGCCCTTTACGGGAACACTCGACCAGTTTTCAGTTAGTGGACGAGTTCGGGGATGGACAACCTTATGCCGGGCTGACCTATCAGATCATCGACTACGAAGACATTATCTACACCGGCAAGCTGGATGCGACAGGCTCCGGGAAAGTGGAAAACCACTACTGCGGCGCTGATGTCGACACTGAGTTACAGCGACTTTGCCCAGCAGCCCATCGATCATCCGGTAGAAACCGACACAGTGAGCTTTCCGCTACAGCCGAGCATCGGCAATTGGTTTGCTGACGCGCTAGCAAAATTTGACGAGCTTTGGCAGGTCGATGCAGCGCAGGCTGGAGGAAAGGCGTATTACCCGTTGTATGAGGAGGTGCCGTACTCCAGACGCCTGGAGGTCGTGCCCTTCGACCCGGCACTCTACCCGCAGGTTAATAGCCCGAGCCTGGGGGAAAAGCAGGAAAATCCGGCGACTATTCACTGGCTTGATGATCGTGCATATGACGGTGGCACCGATACCCAAGCCTTCATCACTCACCATGATGCGCTGATTCTTCTTTCGACCCGGTGCCAAGCGTTCCATCGACATGGATGAATACGTCCACCCAGCGGGAGTACATGGCACAGGGTGTCGTTACCGTGCTGAACCCGGCTATCGGGGTGGCATCGCTGGTACTGGGCATGGTCAACATGACCGGTGAGCCCTACGCTCACCACGGCACACTGCGACACTTCATGCCGGTCTACTTTAACGCGGGCATCATGTCCTCGATCCTCTGGAAGCCGGGGTGCAGCACCATCAACGACCACGGTTGTGCCGTAGCGCTGAAGGCAACCGACGGCCTGCCCTCCCGTGGCTCATTCTTGCGACAAGTGATTGATAATGCCCACCACAAAATGGTCGTCAGCTACATTCCCAACTGCTGGGCCAGCCTGCGCCGCTGGCAGGCTGCTCAGGAGTCCAATCGCTCATTGGTGACTATTGATGAGTTTGAGCAGGTGGATGAGGCATTAACCAATGCCAAGCGGCAAGTACTCACCCTGGAGAGCCGCCTGGCGGCGAGCTCCGACAGATATGTCCGTCATCAAGCCGCGGCGATGGCCGCTCTTCAACAAGAGTTCCGCAACATAGAGATCACGCGCACGCGGCTGAGCGAGTTACGGGTTAGCCGTGTCAGTGAGGCCGATGTGTATGGCGTGTTCGCGGGACTACCCGAACTGACTGATGAGGATTTGCCTCGCTGGAAAGCTCATGCAGAGAACCGTAAGGAGGAACAACTGGCAATGGCTCCGCCAGCAGCCGACGATGATGAGCGGGCGATAGCAGCCATTATCGGAGTCCGCATTCCGGGAACACCCTTCAATTTCGATATTGATTCGTTTAGCTAGCTCGTTTGGGATATGGCTCTCGCGCTGCGTGTTGTGACTGAACGCTGAAAGCCGACGGCCCCAGCACGCGTCCGGCTGATCTGGAATGAGGGCAGGGCGTGAGATCCATTAACCCCATCGTTGAGTCGGTGAGGTTTATGGATCCCATATGAAGGGTTTACGGATAAGAGCTTAGAAGGTGTATTTGGAGGTCAGCATCAGGCTGCGAGGTTCGCCGTAGTAGGTGGTGCTGAAGTTGCCCAGGCCCGACAGGTATTTCTTGTCGAAGACGTTGTTGGCGTTGAGGTTGAACGACAGGTGTTCGTTGTACTCGTAGCGGGTCATCAGGTTGACTAGCGCAAAGCTTTGCTGCTCGATGATGTCGTAGTCTTCTTTGGCCGAGTTGTAGATCTTGCCGTAGAACGGGCTCTGCCAGTTCACGCCACCGCCCACGGTCACCTTGTTCATCACGCCCGGCAGGCGGTAGGTGGTAAACACCCGCGCCACGTTTTCCGGTTTGGTGGTTTCCAGCGGGTAGCCATAGACACGCTCCCCATCATCGGAGCGAGTTCTGGCGTAGGTGTAGCCTGCCATCAGGTTCCAGTCCGGCATCAGCTCACCGGACAACTCAAGTTCAATGCCGTTGGTGGTTGCACCATCCAGGGATTCAAAGATGCCCAGGTTGGTGTTTGCGTTTGTGCCCACCTGGATGGGTACATTTTTCTGTTCGGTACGGAACACCGCCGCACTGGCATTCAAGCGGCCATCGAAGTACTCGGCTTTGACGCCGAGTTCGTAGCTGTTGCCTTCAGTGGGCGCCAGAGTGGCGCCAGAACGGCTTTGCTCGGTGAGGGGTTTATAGATGGAGGTATAGCTGCCATACACCGAGTAGTTTTCATTGATGTCATACACCACGCCAGCGTAGGGCGTCACCTCGCCGTGTTGCTTGGCAGAGGTTTTGTTGTCCTGGAAGTTGCTGCTCTGCTGGTAATACCGGTAGGTGCTGTTGTACTGGAAGTCACTCAGGCGGCTGCCGAGGATAATCGACCAGTCGTCCGCGGGCTTGAAGCGTGCGGCGATGTAGGCGCTGTTCTGATTCTGGTTGGTTTCATATTTGCCGTTCTTCGGGAAGTCCGGCCGTGGGTAGTTGCCGTTCCAGTCAAAGATGCTTTCGGACAGCACACGATATTCGCTGCTGTCGAAGGTCGCCCCGGTCTGGCGGGAGGACTGGGACGTGGCGCCGACCACCAGTTCATGCTCGCGGCCAAACAGGGTAAACGGGCCGGTGGCATTGATATCGACAGTGTTTTGGACGCGATGGCCTTCCCAGTGACCCCAGTAGAAGGACATGCCGTCGCCTGTCACCGGATCAGGCAGGCCGCCACTGGCCGAGCCCAGCAGGGTGTCGTGGTCGTTGGTTTGCTGGGTCAGGCTGCCTTTGACTTTCCAGTCATTGGCAAAGCGGTGCTCCAGGGAGGCGAAGGTCGTCTGGATCTGAACGTCGCGACGGCTCCAGTCGGTGGCCGGGTTGAACGAGCGGCTGAAATCGGTCTTGGTGTAGTTGGAGTAGTAGTACGGGTTGCCGGTCCAGGACGAGCCGCGCGGCTTGATGTTCTGGTAGTCCATGCCAAAGGTGAGCAGGGTGTCGGGGGTGAGGTCGGCCTGGATGATGCCGTACATCACATCATTCTTTTTTGAATAGTGATCGCGGTACGAATCGGCATCCTGGTACACCGCCACCATGCGACCGCGCACACTGCCATCTTCATTCAGCGGCCCCGAAATATCGCCTTCGGTGCGGTAGTTGTCCCACGAACCTGCGCTGGCCGAGATCGAGGCCTTGAAGTCGCGGGTCGGCTTTTTGCGGATCAGGTTGACCGTGGCCGAAGGCTCGCCCGAGCCGGACAGCAGGCCGGTGGCACCCTTGACGATATCTACCCGGTCATACAGGGCCATGTCGACCTTGGTTGCGCCTTCATCGAACACCCCGTCATACAGCGTGTTGACACCGTCGTACTGGAAGTTGGTGATTGCATAGCCGCGGGCCGAGTACTCCATCCGGTCGCTGTCGTAGGCCTGGGTGGACACACCCGGCGCATTGCGCAGCACGTCACCGATACTTTGGGCGGCCTGGTCGTCCATCATCTGGCGGGTGACTACGGTCACGGTTTGCGGGGTCTCGCGCAATGAAAGGGCCAGTTTGGTCGAGCTGTTGCTGGCCCCGGTCGTGTATGAACGGGTGTCTTCGGTGGTCAGCGAGTCGCCCGGACCCTGGCCGGAAACAGTGGTCGCACCCAATTCCAGGCCTTTGCCTTGGGGGGCGCTCAGAATCACCGTGTCGCCATTGAGCTGATACGAAATGCCGCTGCCTTGCAGCAGTGACTCCAGAGCCTTGACCGGTTCGAGCGAGCCGGACACGGGGCGGGACGTGATGCCTTGAACCTGATCCGGGCTATACAGGATTTGCAGATTGGCTTGCTTGCCCAGTTCATTCAGCGCGCTGGCCAGGGATTGAGACGGAATATTCAAGGCCACCGGCGCCGCCTGGGCAATGGATGAACCCAGCAATACCGAGGCTACAAAGGCGCTGGACAGCAGGGTGCGGCGAACAGTCTGGCGCTGGGTAGCGATCGAAAGAGGGGTCCGGCTCAAGTTGGGTCGTTGCATCGCGTGCCTAGGCTCCGAAGTGGGGAATTTCTTTTTTGTTAATGGGAATAGTTATTAGACGCAGCGCGGTGGAGAAACCAGAAACAGGTTTTTCAAATAGTTGTGTTTAGCTGATGGCCACAGTCGGGGCCTTTGTGGGAGCGGGCTTGCTCGCGATGCAGGCGACTCGGTTTGCCTGATTGATGCCATCGCGAGCAAGCCCGCTCCCACAGTGCAATAGATTGTTCTGTTAGTGGGACGATTAGTGTCAAAAACACTGTCTAGTCTTATGGATGAATCGAATCTAAGCTTGTCCCCATGATTGACAGGAGGTGCAACATGAAAAAGATTCTGGGTGTGTACACAGCTCCCCGTCCCCATTGGGTCGGCGATGGCTTTCCGGTTCGCACGTTGTTTTCCTACGACAGCATGGGCAAATACATCAGCCCGTTCCTACTGCTTGATTACGCTGGGCCAGCCGAGTTCTCGCCAACCACAGAGCGTCGTGGTGTGGGTCAGCACCCCCATCGTGGTTTCGAAACCGTGACCATCGTCTACAAAGGCGAAGTTGAGCACCGTGATTCCACCGGTAACGGCGGGGTGATCGGCCCTGGTGATGTGCAATGGATGACCGCGGCCTCGGGGATCCTGCACGAGGAGTTTCATTCCGAGGCGTTTGCCCGCAGTGGCGGCCCGCTGGAAATGGTGCAGCTATGGGTCAACCTGCCGGCCAGGGACAAAATGTCGGCGCCGGGGTATCAGGGCATTGTGGACCGGGATATTCCTGATCTGGCGCTCAAGGACGATGCCGGTCGGTTGCGCCTGATTGCCGGTGAGTTCGATGGCACACGGGGCCCGGCGCGGACCTTCACCGATATCGACGTGTGGGACATCCGCCTGAACGCGGGCAAGTCGGCGACATTCGATGTGCATCAGGGGCGCAACACGGCGCTGGTGGTGTTGCACGGTGCGGTTGAGGTCAACGGTCAGGAAGTGGTGCGCGAAGGGCAGTTGGCGCTGTTCGAGCGTGACGGTTCGCAAGTCCGGCTTGAGGCCAATAACGATGCGGTGCTGCTGATCCTGAGTGGTGAGCCGATCGACGAACCGATCGTGGGGCATGGCCCGTTTGTGATGAACACGGATGCCGAGATCCAGCAGGCATTTGTTGACTTCCAGTCGGGCAAGTTTGGCCGTATGCCTGCGTAGTGCCATGCGACCTGTGGGAGCGGGCTTGCCCGCGATGGCATCGCCCTGGTTTACCTGACAGACCTCGGGGCCTGCATCGCGAGCAAGCCCGCTCCCACTCATGTACTAGGGTTCAAACCCGTTCGAAAATCACCGCGATGCCCTGGCCGCCGCCGATGCACATGGTTGCCAGGGCGTAACGGCCCTTGATCCGGTGCAGTTCATGGATGGCCTTGGTGGCGATGATCGCGCCGGTGGCGCCAACCGGGTGCCCCAGGGCGATCCCCGAGCCATTGGGGTTGACCTTGGCCGGGTCCATGTCCAGCTCCTGCATCACGGCGCAGGCTTGGGCGGCGAAGGCTATATTGGCTTCGATGACGTCCATGTCTTCAATGTTCAACCCCGCCCGTTTAAGCGCCAGGCGCGTTGCCGGAATCGGTCCAAGGCCCATCAATTCGGGTTCTACCCCGGCATGGGCATACGCCACCAGGCGGGCCATTGGTGTCAGGTTGCCAGCCTGTACCGCAGCGCCACTGGCCAACACCAGCGCCGCTGCACCGTCATTGAGCCCTGATGCGTTGCCTGCGGTCACGCTGCCGTCCTTCTTGAACGCAGGTTTCATCTGCGCCAGCTGTTCCAGGGTGGTGGCCCGCGGGTGTTCATCCTGACTGAACATCACGCTGCCCTTGCGGCTGCGTACCTCAACTGCGGCGATCTGACTGTCGAAGTACCCCTGGGCGATGGCGCGCGCTGCGCGCTGCTGGTCTTCAAATGCCAGGGCATCCTGGGTCTGGCGGCTGATGCTGTTGCGCTGGGCGATGTTCTCGGCGGTGACGCCCATATGAATACCGTGGAACGGGTCGTGCAGAATGCCGAGCATGTAATCGAGCATCTTCCCATCCCCCATGCGCGCCCCCCAACGGGCAGCAGGCAGCAGGTACGGGCCACGGCTCATGGCTTCGGCCCCGGCGCCAATGGCAAATTCGGCATCGCCGAGCATCAGGGTGTGGGCGGCCGAAATAATGGCCTGCAAGCCGGAACCGCAGAGGCGATTGACGTTATAGGCCGGGGTTTCTTTGGGGATCCCGGCATTGATCGCGGCGACTCGCGCCAGGTAGGCATCCTGGGGCTCGGTTGGAATCACGTTGCCCATCACCACGTGGCCGATGCGCTCGGGATCGACCTGGCTGCTCAGCAACGCAGCCTTTACGGCGGTGGTGGCCAGGTCGGCCAGAGGTACGTCCTTGAGTGCGCCACCAAACGTACCAATGGCCGTTCGCTGGGCGCTGAGGATGAAAATGTCAGGAGCTTGCATGGCGGATCCTTGTTGTTTTAGTGGGCCAAATGCGCCGGATTATTTCACGGGTCTGCTTAGTGGTGCGTCGTCCGTTTGAAGGGGCCGGGTGTCGACCTGGCTGTCCAGAAGGGTCATGAAGGCATGGGCCGCATTGGACAGGGTTCGCTCCGTATGCAGGATATAACCCAGCTGGCGCGTCAACTGGATGCCGGGCAAGGCAATCGATGCCACTTGCTCGTCGAGCATGGTGCGCGGCAGTACGCTCCAGGCCAGCCCGATGGAGACCATCATTTTGATGGTTTCCAGGTAGTTGGTGCTCATGGCGATATTGGGGGTAAGGCCCTGGGCTTCAAACAGGCGATGGACAATATGGTGGGTGAAGGTATTGCCGCCAGGGAACACCGCCGGATGACGCGCGATATCCGCCATGCTGACCGCCTTTTTCCGGGTCAGGCTGTGCTCGGGGGCGACCACGAAGTCCAGGGGATCATCCCAAACGGGGACGGCCCGAATCAGGGAGTGAGGTTCCGGTGCGAGGGTGATCACGGCCAGTTCGGCGCGGCCATGGAGAATTTCGTCATAGGCCACCTCTGAATCCAGGAACTGAATGTCCAGCGCGACTTTGGGATAAGTGCGGGTGAACTCGCGCAGCAAAGGCGGCAGACGGTGCAGGCCAATGTGATGGCTGGTGGCCAGAGTCAGACGCCCGCTGACCTCACCATTGAGGTTGTTCAGCGCCCTGCGGGTGTCATCCAGCACGTTGAGAATCTGATAGGCCCGTGGCAGTAATGCCCGTCCCGCCTCGGTCAGGCTGACCTCACGCCCCAGCCGGTCGAACAGCCTGAGCTTGAGTTGCTGCTCGATACTGGCGATGCGTTTACTGATGGCGGGCTGGGTCAGGAACAGCCGTTCGGCGGCCCCGGAAAAGCTGCCGGTTTCAGCAATGGCAATAAAGGCATTGAGATTCGCGAGATCCATCTATTCGAATTCCTGTTGGTTATCCAAAGCATGAAAATTATGAATTTGAGTTATTAACTGTAACCCCATAGGATCGACCTCACAAGCCAAGTGGTTATTGGCACAGAAAAGTAGCTGATGAGGAAACCGTCTGATGGCCGGCAAAACGCTCTACGACAAGCTCTGGGATTCGCATTTGGTCAAGCAGCGCGACGATGGATCGGCGCTGATCTATATCGACCGTCACATCATTCATGAAGTGACGTCGCCGCAGGCCTTTGAAGGTCTGCGTCTGGCCGGGCGCAAGCCTTGGCGCATCGATGCCAACATCGCCACCCCGGACCACAACGTACCGACCACGCCGGAACGCAAAGGCGGAATCGAAGCGATTGCTGACGAAGTTTCCCGTTTGCAGGTCCAGACCCTCGACGACAACTGCGACGAGTACGGCATTACCGAGTTCAAGATGAACGACGTGCGCCAGGGCATCGTTCACGTGATCGGCCCGGAGCAGGGCGCCACCTTGCCGGGCATGACCGTGGTCTGCGGCGACTCGCACACGTCGACCCACGGTGCATTCGGTGCATTGGCCCACGGCATCGGCACCTCCGAGGTTGAGCATGTGCTCGCCACGCAGTGTCTCGTCGCCAAGAAAATGAAGAACATGCTGGTGTCGGTCGAAGGGCAATTGCCGTTCGGCGTGACAGCCAAGGACATCGTACTGGCAGTGATCGGCAAGATCGGCACCGCAGGCGGCAATGGTCACGCCATCGAGTTTGCCGGCAGCGCGATCCGCGACTTGTCGGTTGAAGGCCGCATGACCATCTGCAACATGTCCATTGAAGCCGGTGCCCGCGTAGGCCTGGTAGCGGCGGATCAGAAGACGGTCGATTACGTGAAGGGTCGCCCGTTCTCTCCTAAAGGCGCCGAATGGGACATGGCAGTCGAAGCCTGGAAAGACCTGGTTTCCGACAGCGATGCAACCTTCGATACCGTGGTTGAACTCGACGCTGCCCAGATCAAGCCTCAAGTCAGCTGGGGTACTTCGCCCGAGATGGTATTGGCGGTTGATCAGAACGTGCCGGATCCGGCGCAGGAAGCCGACCTGGTCAAGCGCGGCTCGATCGAACGTGCGTTGAAGTACATGGGCTTGACGGCTAATCAGGCGATCACCGATATCCAGCTGGATCGCGTGTTTATCGGCTCGTGCACCAACTCTCGAATTGAAGACTTGCGTGCTGCAGCCGTGATTGCCAAAGGCCGTAAAGTGGCGTCCACCATCAAGCAGGCGATCGTGGTACCGGGCTCGGGCCTGGTCAAGGCCCAGGCTGAATCGGAAGGGCTGGACAAGATTTTCCTGGAGGCCGGTTTTGAATGGCGTGAGCCAGGTTGCTCGATGTGCCTGGCGATGAACCCGGATCGACTGGAGTCCGGCGAGCATTGCGCATCGACCTCCAACCGCAACTTCGAGGGCCGTCAGGGTGCCGGTGGCCGTACGCACCTGGTGAGCCCGGCAATGGCCGCCGCCGCCGCTGTGAACGGCCGTTTCATCGACGTCCGCGAATTGATCTAAGGAGCGCAGCATGAAAGCTTTTACTCAGCACACCGGTTTGGTCGCGCCTTTGGATCGAGCCAACGTGGACACGGACCAAATCATTCCCAAGCAGTTTTTGAAGTCGATCAAACGCACCGGCTTTGGTCCGAACCTGTTTGATGAATGGCGCTACCTGGATGTGGGGCAGCCTTATCAGGACAACTCCAAGCGTCCGCTGAACAAGGACTTTGTACTCAATGCCGAGCGTTATCAGGGCGCCAGTGTGTTGCTGGCCCGTGAAAACTTCGGTTGCGGCTCCAGCCGTGAGCACGCTCCCTGGGCGCTGGAAGAGTACGGTTTTCGCAGCATCATCGCGCCGAGTTATGCCGACATCTTCTTCAATAACAGCTTCAAGAATGGCTTGTTGCCGATCATTTTGAGCGACGCCGAAGTGGATGAACTGTTTGTCCAGGTCGAAGCCGAGCCGGGTTACCAGCTCAATATCGACCTTGAAGCACAAACCGTGACCCGTCCTGATGGCAAGGTCTTGAGCTTTGAGATCGATGCGTTTCGCAAGCATTGTTTGCTCAACGGCCTGGACGATATCGGTCTGACCTTGCAGGACGACGTAGCGATTGCCGCATTTGAAAGCAAGCACCGTGCAAGCCAGCCGTGGTTGTTCCGCGACGCATAACACGCCTTGGTAGTCGCTGCCGCAGGCTGCGAAGGGTTGCGTAGCAACCCGTTTTCTGGAATCTCCGCGACCCCTATCGCAGCCTGCGGCAGCGACTACAGATTCAACAAGGACATCAACATGACCAGCACCGCCCAGCACACCCAGGTTGTACAAAAGCAGTTCGGCGAACAGGCGTCGGCCTATCTGAGCAGCGCCGTGCACGCGCAAGGCACTGAGTTCGGCCTGCTAAAGGCTGAGCTGGCTGACAAACCGCAGGCGCGGGTGCTGGACCTGGGGTGTGGTGCGGGTCATGTGAGCTTTCACGTTGCAGCACTGGTCAAGGACGTCGTGGCCTACGACCTGTCGCAGCCAATGCTCGATGTGGTCAGTGCAGCGGCAACCGATCGCGGACTGGGCAACATCACCACCGTGTGCGGTGCGGCCGAGCGCCTGCCTTTTGCCGACGGTGAATTCGATTACGTACTCAGCCGTTATTCGACCCATCACTGGAACGACGTCGGCCTGGCCCTGCGCGAAGTTCGCCGGGTACTCAAGCCCGGTGGTGTAGCGGTGTTTATTGATGTGATGTCTCCGGGCAGTGCGTTGCTGGACACTTACCTGCAAGCGGTCGAGGTGCTGCGCGATACCAGCCATGTGCGCAACTACTCGGCGGGCGAATGGCTGCGTCAGGTCAGTGAAGCCGGTTTGCATACGCGCAGCACACAGCGTCAGCGTTTGCGTTTAGAGTTCAGCTCCTGGATCGAGCGCATGCGCACGCCGCAGGTCATGAGCGCGGCCATTCGCCAACTGCAGCAGGCGATGGGCAGCGAGGTTCGCGAGTATTTCGAGATTGAAGCCGATGGCACGTTCAGCACCGATGTGCTGGTGCTGTGGGCCGAGAAGTAACCCCAATATTTCAGGATGCGCCTGCGGGGGCATCAACAGACAAGAAAAGAGGAACCCATGAGCAAGCAGATTCTGATTCTCCCAGGCGACGGTATCGGTCCGGAAATCATGGCCGAAGCGGTCAAGGTGCTGGCATTGGCCAACGACAAGTTCAACCTGAACTTTGAACTGACCCACGACGTGATCGGCGGTGCTGCCATCGACAAGCATGGCGTGCCGCTGGCCGACGAGACCCTGGAACGCGCCCGTGCTGCGGACGCTGTACTGCTGGGCGCCGTGGGTGGCCCTAAATGGGACAAGATCGAACGCGACATTCGTCCTGAGCGCGGCCTGCTGAAAATCCGTGCCCAATTGGGCCTGTTCGGAAACCTGCGTCCGGCCATCCTGTACCCGCAGCTGGCGGATGCTTCAAGCCTCAAGCCTGAAATCGTCGCGGGCCTGGATATCCTGATCGTTCGCGAACTGACTGGCGGCATTTATTTCGGCGCGCCACGTGGCACCCGCGAACTGGAAAACGGCGAGCGTCAGGCCTATGACACGCTGCCGTACAGCGAAAGTGAAATCCGTCGCATCGCCCGTGTCGGTTTCGACATGGCCCGTGTTCGCGGCAAAAAGCTGTGCTCGGTAGACAAGGCCAACGTGCTGGCTTCCAGCCAACTGTGGCGTGAAGTGGTCGAGCAAGTGGCCAAGGACTACCCGGACGTTGAACTGAGCCACATGTACGTCGACAACGCTGCCATGCAGCTGGTGCGTGCGCCCAAGCAATTTGACGTGATCGTGACCGAGAACATGTTCGGCGACATCCTGTCCGATCAGGCCTCGATGCTCACAGGCTCGATTGGCATGCTGCCGTCGGCGTCCCTGGATACCAACAATAAAGGCATGTACGAGCCGTGCCACGGTTCGGCGCCGGACATCGCGGGGCAGGGCATTGCCAACCCGCTGGCAACCATTTTGTCGGTCTCGATGATGCTGCGTTACAGCTTCAATCAGAGTGCTGCGGCCGATGCCATTGAGCAGGCGGTGAGCCTGGTTCTGGATCAGGGTTTGCGTACCGGTGACATCTGGTCGGCGGGTTGCACCAAGGTTGGAACACAGGAAATGGGCGATGCAGTAGTCGCCGCGCTACAGAATCTGTAATCTCTCTGGCCCGTTACTTCCTGTTGGTGGAAGTAACGACCCCACTTTTTGTTAAAGGTGTCGTTGTGATGAAGCGTGTAGGTCTGGTCGGTTGGCGCGGTATGGTTGGTTCCGTACTCATGCAGCGGATGCTGGAAGAGCAGGATTTCGATCTTATTGAGCCCGTGTTTTTTACTACCTCCAATGTCGGTGGACAAGGTCCGTCCGTGGGCAAAGAGATTGCCCCGCTCAAGGATGCTTACAACATTGAAGAGTTGAAAACCCTCGATGTGATTCTGACCTGCCAGGGCGGCGACTACACCACCGAGGTGTTCCCCAAGCTGCGTGAGGCGGGTTGGCAAGGTTACTGGATCGATGCGGCTTCGAGCCTGCGGATGCAGGATGACGCGGTCATTATTCTGGACCCGGTCAACCGCAAGGTGATCGACCAGCAACTGGATGCGGGCACCAAGAACTACATCGGCGGCAACTGCACCGTCAGCCTGATGCTCATGGGCCTGGGCGGCCTGTTCGAAGCGGGTCTGGTGGAATGGATGAGTGCCATGACCTACCAGGCGGCCTCGGGCGCCGGCGCGCAGAACATGCGTGAGCTGATCAAGCAAATGGGCGCGACCCATGCTGCGGTCGCAGATCAACTGGCTGATCCGGCCAGCGCCATCCTCGACATTGACCGTCGTGTTGCGCAAGCCATGCGCAGTGATGCGTACCCGACCGAGAACTTCGGCGTGCCACTGGCCGGCAGCTTGATCCCGTGGATCGATAAAGAGCTGCCAAACGGTCAGAGCCGCGAAGAATGGAAGGCGCAGGCTGAAACCAACAAGATCCTGGGGCGCTTCAAGAACCCGGTTCCGGTGGACGGTATTTGCGTGCGTATCGGTGCAATGCGTTGCCACAGCCAGGCATTGACCATCAAGCTGAACAAGGATGTGCCGATTGCTGATATCGAAGACCTGATCAGCCAGCACAACCCGTGGGTCAAGCTGGTGCCGAATCAGCGTGAAGCCAGTATTCAGGAGCTGAGCCCGACCAAGGTGACAGGTACCCTGAATGTACCGGTTGGCCGTCTGCGCAAGCTGAACATGGGTTCGCAATTCCTCGGTGCTTTCACCGTAGGCGACCAGTTGCTGTGGGGTGCGGCTGAGCCGTTGCGTCGCATGCTGCGGATCTTGCTGGAGCGTTAATGCTTCCTGGCAAGTAAAAGGCCCGCCTCTCGCAAGAGTGGCGGGTTTTTTATTGGGCAGGACATGAGAACTCCGTGCATCTGTAGCCTTGCTCAAGCCCGCTCCCGCAGTCAACTTGGCAGGATCAAATATGTCGGTTGCGTTGCCTGTCGCAGTTGCGACCGGTAAAGTGCCGCTCCCCACGTTTCGCCTGAGGTAGACACATGAGCCAGTCCTTTGATATCGCCGTTGTTGGCGCCACCGGCACCGTCGGCGAAACCATCGTACAGATCCTGGAAGAACGGGATTTCCCGGTTGCGGATTTGCACCTGCTGGCCAGCAGTGAGTCAGTTGGGCATTCGGTGCCTTTTCGCGGCAAGAACGTGAGAGTGCGCGAAGTCGACGAGTTCGATTTCAGCAAGGTTCAGTTGGCTTTCTTTGCCGCAGGGCCTGGCGTGACCTTGAGCTTTGCCGCCAAAGCCAGCGCAGCCGGCTGCATTGTGATCGATTTGTCAGGTGCACTGCCTTCGGCTCAAGCGCCTCACGTGGTGCCTGAGGCGAATGCGCCGGTTCTGGCAACGTTGCAAAAGCCTGTGCAGGTCAGCAGCCCGAGCCCTTCGGCCACCGCCCTGGCAGTAGCCCTGGCCCCGTTGCGCGGCTTGCTGGACATTCAACAGGTGAGTGTGACTGCGTGCCTGGCAGTGTCTGCCCAGGGGCGTGAAGCGGTTTCCGAGTTGGCGCGCCAAACCACGGCGTTGCTGAATCTGCATCCGCTGGAAACAAGCTTTTTTGATCGCCAGATGGCGTTCAACCTGCTGGCGCAAGTCGGCAAACCAGATGCCCAGGGCCATGTTCCGCTGGAAAAACGCCTGGTGACGGAGTTGCGCGAAGTCTTGGGCATGCCAGCACTGAAAATTTCGGTCACATGCATTCAAGCGCCGGTGTTTTTTGGCGATAGCTTTAGTGTGTCCTTGCAACTGGCCGGGCCGGTGGATCTGGCCGGGGTCAATGCGGCGCTCGAAGCTGGCGATTGTATCGAGCTGGTTGAAGAGGGCGACTACCCTACAGCCGTAGGGGACGCGGTGGGTCAGGACGTGGTGTATGTCGGTCGTGTCCGTCACGGTGTGGACGACACTTCGCAGCTCAATCTGTGGCTGACCTCGGACAACGTGCGCAAGGGTGCTGCGTTGAACGCCGTACAGTTGGCTGAGTTGTTGATAAAAGACCTGCTGTAAAAGATACTTGGCGCCAATTTGTAGCAGGTTGTCACAGGGTTCCAGCGCCGGTCGTCGCAGTCAGGTTGCTTTCAGGCAGCAGCTCTACAGGTCTCGCGGGACGAGGCCTGTACCAATAAGGAAGAGGCTATGGTTCAGGTTCGCAAATTAGTGTTAGCAATCGCCGCCGCTTCGGCGCTGTCATCCGGTATGGCACACGCGCTCGGGCTCGGGGAGCTGACGCTCAAGTCGACCCAGAACCAGCCATTGCTTGCAGAAATCGAGCTGCTGGACGTCAAGGATCTGACCGCAGCGCAAGTGGTGCCGAGCCTGGCTCCCGAGCAGGAGTTCAGCAAGGCAGGGGTGCCGCGTCCGGCATTTCTGGATGATCTGCGTTTTACTCCGGTGATCAACGCGGATGGCAAGAGCGTATTGCGCGTCACTTCCAGTCAGCCTTTGTCCGAACCTTTCGTAAAATTCCTGGTGCAGGTGATGTGGCCTAACGGCCGTTTGATGCGCGACTACAGCGTGTTGCTCGACCCTGCAAAGTTCTCGCCTCAGACCGCAGCGGCGGCATCAACCTCTGCGCCTGACTCTGCGCAACCAGCGCATTACACGACATCGGCCCGTGACACCTTGTGGGAAATCGCGGCCAAGGCACGCAATGGCGGCTCGGTGCAGCAGACCATGCTGGCGATTCAGGCCCTGAACCCTGATGCCTTCATCAACGGTAATATCAACCGCCTTAAAACCGGTCAGGTGCTGCGCTTGCCGGACGCGGGTCAAAGCGTCCAGTTGCCCCAGGCCAAGGCTGTCAACGAAGTGGCCTCGCAAAATGCCGATTGGCGCAATGGCCGTCGCACGGTGCCGCTGGCTCAGCAGCTGGATGCAACCGGTCGCAAGCCTGAATCGACATCTCCTGCCAAGGCTGTGGCGCGGGACGGTTTGAGCCTGGTGTCGGGCCAGGCGGGCAAGGCGGCAGGCAAGGGTGTTGCAGGGGACGCCAGCAATGTGAGCGACAAGCTGGCAATGACCCAGGAGGGGCTGGACACCAGTCGCCGTGAAAATGCCGAGCTGCAAAGCCGGATGAAAGATTTGCAAAGCCAGTTGGACAAGCTTCAGCGTTTGATCGTGTTGAAGAATGATCAGTTGGCCAAGCTTGAAGCCGAAAAAGCGCTGCCTGCCGACCCAGCGGCGGCGATACCGGCACAAATCGTCGCCCAGGCGGCGGACGCGCCTGAAGCGGATATAGCCCCGGCGCTTGAGGGTGTACCCGCTACCGCAGTCCCACCAAGCCCTGTTGGAAGCACTGCACCGCCAAGCGCGGAGCGAAAAATCCAGGATCTGCTGGCAAGCCCGATGTTGCTTGGGCTGATGGGTGGCGGGGCGGTGTTGTTGCTGCTCCTTCTTCTCTTGATGGCGCGTCGGCGTAAAGCGCTGCAGGCAGCCGAAAAGCATGCGCGGATGGCTCGGGAACTCGAAGTGGAGTCCGATTTTTCAGTTGATCTGGACATGCCGCAGAGCAGTTTTGAAGGGTTGGAGACTCCATCGCGCAGCGTCAGGCTCGAGCCGGCACCGGCACCGGCACCGGCACCGGCACCGGCACCGGCACCGGCACCGGCACCAGTGTCAGTGCCTGAAGCTGAAGTGATAGCGCCCGTGATTGCCCTCGTGTCGTTGGCCAAACCTGCTGCTGATGTACTGGAACAGGCGGAGCAACTGATCGAGCAACGTCAGTTGCGTGAAGCCGCAGCGCTGCTCAAGGCATCGATCGATCAGGCTCCGCAGCGCAGTGATTTGCGTCTCAAGCTGATGCAGGTTTATGGCGAGCTGGGTGAGCGTGAAGCCTTTGTCGCCCAAGAGCGCCAGTTGGTTGCCAATGGCAAGAACCACGCCGAGGTCGAGCAGCTTAAAAAGCGCTATCCGGGCATGCTGGTGGCTGCGGCGGCGGGCATCGCCACGGCGGCCGTGGCAACGCAACTTCAAGCACAATTCGTCCAGGAGATGATGCGTGACGATCGCGAGGTAGAGTCCGAGCCTGTGACTGCTCCTCCTGTAGATGAGTTTGACCACGATTTCGACCTGAGCCTCGACGAGCTTGAGGCCGCGTCACCTGCGGTGGTGTCTGCCGATCTGCCGGGCAAGGACAAGCCTGCAGTCGACAGTTTTGAAGCGGTTCTTGAACAACAGGCTGAAGCTCAGGCTGCCCGTGAAGAGCTCTCGGACTTTGATCTGGGCCTGCCGGCGGATTTCGACTTGTCCCTGGCGGATGAAAGCGCCCCGGCGAGTGTTGAGCCTGACAGCTTTTCTCTGGAGCTGGACAAGGTCAATGCCGAGTTGCATCGACTGTCCCAAAGCCTTGAGCAGTCAACCCTGGCTGAGCCTTTTGCCGATGATGAGCCCGAGTTCGACTTCCTGTCGGGCGCCGACGAAACCGCCACCAAGCTCGATCTGGCCCAGGCCTATATCGACATGGGCGATGACGAAGGTGCGCGGGATATCTTGACTGAAGTCATGGAGGAGGGTAATGCCCAGCAGCAGGCTGAAGCCCTGGAAATGCTGGCGCGGTTGACCTGATTGGGTGAAATGTTTCATGGCGTCTTGCCGGGTGCGCCTTATAATGGCCACCTTTGCGTTTATGAGCAGGCTGTAAGTCCTTGGCAAATATAGATAACCCAGCCGCTGAAATGGCTGCCGACGGTTTTTTCCGAATCGCGCTTGGCGTGGAATACAAAGGCTCGCGCTACAGCGGCTGGCAGCGTCAGGCCAATGGTGTGCTGACTGTCCAGGAAACCCTGGAAAACGCCTTGTCAAAGGTCGCGGCCTCTCCGGTTTCGTTGATGTGCGCCGGGCGAACAGACGCCGGTGTGCATGCCTGCGGGCAAGTCGTGCACTTTGATACCCAGGCCGAGCGCTCGTTGAAAGCCTGGGTCATGGGCGCCAATATCAACTTGCCCCATGACATCAGTGTCAGTTGGGCGAAGGTCATGCCTGCGGATTTTCATGCGCGCTTCAAGGCCATTGCCAGGCGCTACCGCTATGTGATCTACAACGACCAGATCCGCCCCGCGCACTTGAATCAGGAAATCACCTGGAATCATCGTCCGCTGGACGTAGAGCGCATGGCCGAGGCTGCCCAGTACTTGTTGGGTGTGCATGACTTCAGTGCGTTTCGCGCCGGTCAATGCCAGGCCAAGTCCCCGATCAAGGAAATGCACCATTTGCGCGTGACCCGTCACGGGCGAATGATCGTACTGGATATTCGCGCCAGTGCATTTCTGCATCACATGGTGCGCAACATTGCCGGTGTGCTGATGACCATCGGTACGGGAGAGCGCCCGGTAGAGTGGATCAAGGAAGTACTGGAGAGTCGAACCCGTCGCTCGGGTGGTGTGACGGCACATCCTTATGGCTTGTATCTGGTGCAAGTTGAATACCGCGATGAGTTTCAATTGCCGGAACGTTACATAGGCCCACATTTCTTGACCGGTTTTACCGAACTGGACGGCTGACGCCCGGATAAGCATTTGTTACCATCCGGGGCTTTCGCGTTCGGGGTGTTATCGAGATGTCCGTTGTTCGCAGCAAGATCTGCGGTATTACCCGCATAGAAGACGCTCTGGCTGCGGTCGAGGCCGGAGCTGACGCCTTGGGTTTTGTGTTTTACGCAAAAAGCCCCCGTGCCGTAACGGCGTTGCAAGCGCGAGCCATCATTGCGGCCCTGCCACCTTTTGTGACGACGGTCGGGTTGTTCGTCAATGCCAGTGCCTGTGAGCTCAACGAAACCCTGGATGCCGTACCGCTTGATTTGCTGCAGTTTCATGGCGATGAGACCCCGGAGCAGTGTCAGGGTTATCACCGTCCTTATATCAAGGCATTGCGCGTAAAGGCCGGTGATGACATCGCCGGTGCCTGCAACGCGTATGCAGGCGCCAGCGGTATTTTGCTCGATGCCTATGTCGAAGGTGTGCCCGGTGGAACCGGTCAGGCGTTTGACTGGTCTTTGATACCGCAGGGTCTGAGCAAGCCGATTATTTTGGCGGGTGGCCTCACGGTCGAGAACGTTGCAGGTGCCATTGCTCAGGTGCGTCCTTATGCCGTTGATGTCAGTGGCGGAGTAGAAAAGAGCAAGGGCATCAAGGATCACGACAAGATTCGCGCCTTTATGCAGGCAGTGCGTGTAACAAACTGATGCCCGATGTGACGGCTGGCAGTCTGCCGCCGTCCATCATTACCGTTCTGCAAAGCAGGCGGGCCCGGTGGTTTGACGGGCAGAAATTAAAGTGGCGGCCGCTCTGGGGCGTGCTGTCGGGAGGCTGAGGGTTGCAGGGTTTCGCTGGTTTGCCGTGTGCTGACCGCAGTTCCTGCAATCATCGCCACACACCTAATGAATTTAGCTCAAGGGCATACACGGGGCCTGAACTCAACTGTTCTGGCCACCGGTACTGGAGAAAGAAAGCATGAGCAACTGGTTGGTAGACAAGCTGATTCCTTCGATCATGCGTTCCGAGGTCAAAAAGAGCTCGGTACCTGAAGGCCTGTGGCACAAATGCCCGTCTTGCGACGCTGTGCTTTATCGTCCAGAGCTGGAAAAGACCCTGGACGTTTGCCCGAAATGTAATCACCACATGCGCATTGGTGCGCGTGCCCGCATCGATATCTTCCTGGATGCCGACGGCCGTGCCGAGTTGGGCGCAGACCTGGAGCCGGTTGACCGTCTCAAGTTCCGTGACAGCAAAAAGTACAAGGATCGTCTGGTCGGCGCGCAAAAGCAGACGGGCGAAAAAGACGCGCTGATCTCCATGAGCGGTACGTTGCTGGGTATGCCGGTGGTTGTGTCTGCCTTTGAATTCTCGTTCATGGGCGGCTCGATGGGCGCCATCGTCGGCGAGCGTTTCGTGCGTGCAGCCAACTACGCGCTGGAAAACCGCTGCCCGATGATCTGCTTTGCAGCCTCAGGCGGTGCGCGGATGCAGGAAGCACTCATCTCCCTGATGCAAATGGCCAAGACCTCTGCGGTGCTGGCGCGTCTGCGTGAAGAGGGCATTCCGTTCATCTCGGTGCTGACCGACCCAGTCTATGGCGGCGTTTCGGCCAGTCTGGCAATGCTGGGCGATGTCATCGTGGCTGAGCCTAAAGCCCTGATCGGCTTTGCCGGTCCGCGGGTTATCGAACAGACCGTTCGCGAAAAACTGCCAGAAGGCTTCCAGCGCAGCGAGTTTCTGCTGGAGCACGGCGCAATCGACCTGATCATTGCGCGTCAGGAGCTGCGTCCACGCCTGGGCAACCTGCTGGCACAGATGATGGGCTTGCCAACACCTGTGTTCGTCGCGGCACCTGTTGAAACCATCGTTGTTCCACCGGCACCTGCAAACCTATGACCCAGCGCACCCTTGGCGAGTGGCTCGCCTATCTTGAACAGCTGCATCCGGCCGCCATTGATATGGGGCTGGATCGCGCACGCGAGGTAACGAACCGCATGGGGCTGCAAAAGCCCGCGCCTCGGGTGGTGACGGTTACCGGCACCAATGGCAAGGGCTCGACCTGTGCGTTTGTGGCAGCGTTGCTGCAGGCGCAAGGGCTCAAGGTGGGGGTTTACAGTTCGCCCCACTTGCTGCGCTATAACGAGCGCGTACAGATTGACGGGGTTGAAGTCAGCGACGAACTGCTGTGCGAGGCCTTCGCGGCTTTGGACGCGGGGCGGGGCGAGACTTCCCTGACTTATTTTGAAATGGGTACGTTGGCAGCGTTCTGGCTGTTTGAGCGTGCCCAGCTGGATGCCGTAGTGCTGGAAGTCGGCTTGGGCGGACGTCTGGATGCGGTCAATCTGGTGGATGCCGACCTGGCGCTGGTGACCAGCATCGGTGTCGATCATGTCGAGTACCTGGGCAATACCCGCGAATCGGTGGCTTTTGAGAAGGCCGGGATCTTCCGTGCGGGCAAGCCAGCCCTCTGTGGCGACCTCAATCCTCCTCACACCCTGCTCGACAAGGCCAGGGAGCTGGGCTGTCCGCTGTTCTTGCGCGGCCGTGACTTCGATCTGGCCAGTTCAGAGCAGGTGTGGCACTGGCGTGGCCTGGATGCGAAAGGGCAGGTTCTGGAGCTGCGTGACATTGCGCTGCTGGATTTGCCCATGGAGAACGCAGCGCTTGCGGTGCAGGCCTATGCGTTGACCGATCTGCCATGGGAGCCGGCGCGCATCATCAGTGCACTGGTTGGCACTCGCGTCACGGGTCGACTGGATCGCCGCCAATTCAACTGGAAAGGCAAAGCCTTGAATGTGCTGCTGGACGTGGGGCACAACCCCCATGCGGCCGAGTACCTTGAGCGGCGTTTGGCGCAGCGGCCTGTCACTGGCAAGCGCCTGGCCGTGTTCGGTCTGCTGGCAGACAAGGACCTTGATGGCGTAGTGTCACAGCTCGCGTCGTCGGTCGAGCATTGGGCGGTTGCACCGCTGAATACCTCGCGGACACGGTCGGCGGCTGAGGTTCAGGCTGCGCTGCAGGGGCTTGGTGCTTCGGTCTCGGCCCATGACAGTGTGGATGCCGCGCTCGAAGCTCAATGCGAACGGGCTACGCCCGAAGACGAAATCCTGTTGTTCGGATCATTTTATTGTGTCGCGCAAGCGCTCGAGTGGTTGGAGCGGCGTGCCAAGGAGGAGGCTGCAAATGGCTTTGCTGGATAAGGTATTCAAGCAGCGTATGGTAGGCGCCCTGGTATTGGTGGCGTTGGCCGTGATTTTCCTTCCGATGTTGTTCTCGCGTCAGGACGAGCAGCGTCAAATCCAGGTGGATGCACCCACGGCGCCACAGATTCCGGTCATGCAGCCGGTTCAGGTCGAGCCAGTTGCCGTGCCGGAGCCGCAAGTCATTGCCCAAGAGCCGGTCCCGGAAGAATTGCCGGTTGTCGAGCAGCAGGTGGCGACGGCTCCTGTCGCGCCTGTGGTTGCAAAGCCTGCAGCAGTTGCCCCAAAGCCACCGGCTGTCACCCCGGCACAAACGGTTGCCCAGGCACCGGCCAAGCTGGATACCACGCAAAAGCGTGTTGATCCCAACGGCTTGCCGATCAGCTGGTCGGTTCAATTGGTGAGCCTCTCCAATCGGGCGAGTGCGGACAACCTTCAAAAAACCCTTCGTAATCAAGGGTATAACGCTTACGTTCGATCTTCCGGCGGGATGAATCGGGTTTTTGTCGGTCCGTTGCTTGAGCGTGCAGAAGCCGATCGCCTGCGTGATTTGCTCGGCAAACAGCAAAATCTCAAGGGTTTTGTGGTGCGCTTCCAGCCTGAACGCGGTTGAGCGCGCAAAAAGGTTCAATCTGATTGCTCAAGCACGGATAAATCGCCTTACCTGAGCGGCGGCGCTCTGCTAAAATGCGCCGCCTCATCTGTCTGTAGGCTGAACTGTGCCATTTACCTGGGTTGACTGGGCGATCGTTGCAATTATCGCCATCTCCGCTTTGATCAGCTTGAAGCGCGGCTTTGTAAAAGAAGCATTGTCGCTGTGCACCTGGATCATTGCCGGGGTCGTTGCCTGGATGTTCGGCGGTTCACTGTCTCAATATCTCTCCGGATACATCGAAACACCTTCCGCCCGCGTTATCGTTGGGTGCACCATCATGTTTGTCGCCACCTTGCTGGTAGGCGCAATGATCAATTTTCTTATCGGCGAACTGATTCGCGTCACCGGCTTGTCCGGGACCGATCGTTTTCTCGGCATGGCCTTCGGCGCTGCGCGTGGCGCGTTGCTGGTGGTAACTGCGGTCGGGCTGCTTAGCCTGGGGCCGGTACAGCAAGACTCATGGTGGCAAGAGTCGCGGCTCGTGCCACAATTTCTATTGGTTGCCGACTGGTCCAAAAACCTCATTCTGGGGTGGAGCAGTCAGTGGCTGGCCAGCGGAATCAGCGTACCCGCTGACATTCCGTTCAAGGAGCACCTCTTGCCGGCTACCCAGCCCAAGTGAGCGGTGTTCAGTTCAGATCCATTAAGTAGGGGTTGCGTCGCATGTGTGGCATCGTCGGTATCGTCGGTAAGTCGAACGTCAATCAGGCGCTGTATGACGCGCTAACCGTCCTCCAGCACCGCGGCCAGGATGCTGCCGGTATTGTGACCAGCCATAATGGCCGGTTATTTCTGCGCAAGGACAACGGGCTGGTTCGTGACGTGTTTCATCAGCGTCACATGCAGCGCCTGGTCGGCAACGTGGGCATTGGCCACGTACGCTATCCAACCGCTGGCAGCTCGACTTCAGCTGAAGCTCAGCCGTTTTATGTCAACTCGCCCTATGGCATCACCCTGGCGCATAACGGCAACCTGACCAACGTTGAACAGCTGGCCAAGGAGATTTACGAATCTGACTTGCGTCACGTCAACACCAACTCCGATTCGGAAGTGTTGCTCAACGTCTTCGCCCATGAACTGGCTCAGCGCGGCAAATTGCAGCCGACTGAAGAAGACGTGTTTGCTGCCGTGACAGACGTGCACAACCGCTGCCGTGGCGGTTACGCCGTGGTTGCGATGATCACCGGTTACGGCATCGTCGGTTTCCGCGACCCGAACGGCATTCGCCCGATTGTCTTCGGTCAGCGTCATACCGACGAAGGCGTCGAGTACATGATCGCCTCCGAAAGCGTCTCCCTGGATGTGCTGGGCTTTACCCTGATTCGCGACCTTGCGCCGGGTGAAGCGGTTTACATCACTGAAGATGGCAAGCTGCACACCCGTCAGTGCGCGGTGAACCCGCAATTGACCCCGTGCATCTTCGAGCACGTGTACCTGGCTCGTCCGGATTCGATCATCGACGGTGTTTCGGTGTACAAGGCGCGTCTGCGCATGGGTGAGAAGCTCGCCGAGAAGATCCTGCGCGAACGCCCGGATCACGATATCGACGTGGTTATCCCGATTCCGGACACCAGCCGCTGCGCGGCGCTGGAGCTGGCGAACCACTTGGGCGTCAAGTTCCGCGAAGGCTTCGTCAAAAACCGTTACATCGGCCGTACCTTCATCATGCCGGGCCAGGCAGCGCGTAAAAAATCCGTGCGCCAGAAGCTCAACGCCATCGAACTGGAGTTCCGTGGCAAGAACGTGATGCTGGTGGATGACTCGATCGTGCGCGGTACAACGTGCAAGCAGATCATTCAGATGGCCCGCGAAGCCGGCGCCAAGAACGTCTACTTCTGCTCGGCGGCCCCGGCAGTTCGCTACCCGAACGTCTATGGCATCGACATGCCGAGCGCCCACGAGCTGATCGCACACAACCGCAGCACCCAGGAAGTGGCCGAGTTGATCGGTGCTGACTGGTTGATCTACCAGGACTTGCCTGATCTGATCGAAGCAGTCGGTGGTGGCAAGATCAAGATCGACGCGTTCGACTGCGCAGTGTTTGACGGCAAATACGTCACCGGCGATATCGATGACAACTATCTGGAACGTATCGAGCGTGCGCGCAATGATGCTTCCAAGGTGGTTGCCCAGGGTGTCGGTGCGACGATAGGCTTGTACAACAACTAAGTGTTCACCAAACCGGCCCTGATGGGCCGGTTTGCGTTCATCCAATACAAAGCAAGGAGTGGGCAGCATGAGTCAGGATTGGGATGCGGGTCGGCTGGACAGCGACCTTGAGGGCGTAGCGTTCGACACCTTGGCTGTGCGTGCTGGCCAGCACCGTACGCCCGAGGGCGAGCATGGTGATGCAATGTTCCTGACCTCCAGCTACGTGTTCCGCACGGCGGCTGACGCGGCAGCACGGTTCTCGGGCGAAGTGGCAGGCAACGTTTACTCGCGTTACACCAACCCCACCGTTCGTGCCTTCGAAGAGCGCATTGCGGCCCTTGAAGGCGCCGAGCAGGCCGTGGCAACCGCCACCGGCATGGCGGCCATTTTGTCGGTGGTCATGAGCCTGTGCAGCGCCGGCGATCACATTCTGGTGTCGCGCAGCGTGTTCGGCTCGACCATCAGCCTGTTTGAAAAGTACTTCAAGCGCTTTGGCGTGCAGGTCGATTACGTGCCGTTGGCTGAACTGGCTGGCTGGGCCGCGGCGATCAAGCCCAACACCAAATTGCTGTTTGTCGAGTCGCCGTCCAATCCGCTGGCCGAGCTGGTGGACATTGCCGCCCTGGCCGGGATTGCCCACGCCAAGGGCGCGCTGCTGGTGGTCGACAACTGTTTCTGCACGCCTGCCTTGCAGCAGCCGCTGAAGCTGGGCGCGGACATCGTGGTGCATTCGGCCACCAAATTCATCGATGGCCAGGGCCGTTGCATGGGCGGTGTGGTTGCCGGTCGTGGCGAACTGATGAAAGAAATCGTCGGCTTCTTGCGCACTGCCGGGCCGACCCTGAGCCCGTTCAATGCCTGGATCTTCCTCAAGGGTCTTGAAACCCTGAACCTGCGCATGCGCGCTCACTGCGCCAGTGCCCAGTCGCTGGCCGAGTGGCTGGAGCAGCAGGACGGGGTTGAAAAGGTTCACTACGCCGGTCTCAAGAGCCATCCGCAATATGAGCTGGCCCAGCGTCAGCAGCGCGGTTTTGGTGCGGTGGTCAGCTTTGAGGTCAAGGGTGGGAAAGAGGGCGCCTGGCGCTTTATCGACGCAACCCGCCTGATCTCGATCACCGCTAACCTGGGTGACAGCAAAACCACGATTACCCATCCGGCGACCACGTCCCATGGTCGTCTGGCGCCACAAGAGCGTGAAGCGGCGGGTATTCGCGACAGCCTGATCCGGATCGCGGTCGGTCTGGAAGATGTCGCCGACTTGCAAGCCGACCTCGCACGAGGTCTTGCTGCGCTGTGAGTGACTGGATGGACGAAACACCGGTTGGCGGCAATGGCCGCGTAGCGCTGGTGACGGGTGCTGCGCGGGGCATTGGCCTGGGGATTGCTGCCTGGCTGGTCAGTGAAGGTTGGCAAGTGGTATTGACCGACATTGACCGTGCCCGGGGTTCCAGGGTGGCCAAGGCGCTGGGTGAGAGTGCCTGGTTCGTGACGATGGATGTTTCGGTCGAGGCCGATGTCATTCAGTGTGTCGCGCAAGTCCTTGGCCAGTTTGGGCGGCTGGACGGGCTGGTGTGCAATGCCGCCATTGCGGATCCGCACAACATGGGCCTTGAAAGCCTCGATCTGGAACACTGGAATCGTGTTCTGGCGGTCAACCTGACCGGGCCCATGTTGCTGGCCAAGCATTGTGCGCCGTACCTGCGTGCGCACAATGGTTCGATCGTCAACCTGGCTTCCACCCGCGCCCGCCAGTCGGAGCCTGATACCGAGGCTTACGTGGCAAGCAAGGGCGGGTTGCTGGCGTTGACCCATGCGCTGGCCATCAGCCTTGGGCCGCAGGTTAGGGTCAATGCGGTCAGCCCGGGCTGGATTGATGCCCGGGACCCCTCTGTGAGGCGTGCAGAGCCGCTGACGGACGCCGATCACGCTCAGCACCCGGCTGGCCGGGTAGGGACCGTGGAGGACGTCGCATCGATGGTTGCCTGGTTATTGTCACGTAATGCCGGGTTTGTGACGGGGCAGGAGTTTGTGGTTGACGGAGGTATGAGCAAAAAGATGATCTATGGCGAGTAGGCCTTGTTGCAGGCTGGCCACTATTTTTGCCTTTTTTGAAAAAAACTCAATCTTGTCCTTGACTTAGCTTCGATAGATGCGTAAATTTCGCGGCCTCAACGAAGCAAAGGGTGATTAGCTCAGCTGGGAGAGCATCTGCCTTACAAGCAGAGGGTCGGCGGTTCGATCCCGTCATCACCCACCACTTCTTGAGATTCTCGCAAGAGAAAGGTCGTTCTGAAAGGAACAACCACCGACGCGCAGCGGTAGTTCAGTCGGTTAGAATACCGGCCTGTCACGCCGGGGGTCGCGGGTTCGAGTCCCGTCCGCTGCGCCATATTTGTACAAATCAGGTTCGCCTGGTTTGCGATTGAAAAGCACCGAAGCTCTTCAGTCACAGGTTTTGAAAGTTTCAAACGGACGCAAGTCCGAGCGATACGCAGCGGTAGTTCAGTCGGTTAGAATACCGGCCTGTCACGCCGGGGGTCGCGGGTTCGAGTCCCGTCCGCTGCGCCATATTTGCTTCAGAGCCCTTGAACTCTCTGAAGCTACAAAGAAAGCGACCTTAGGGTCGCTTTTTTTGTGCCTGAAATTCTACGGCAGCGGCTACACATGGAAACTGCTCCCGCCAAACGCGAACTGATGCACAATACACCCCGTACCGTTCTCTTCAGGATCTTTAATGCTTATGTCATTCCCCGTGCGTGCCGTGGTAGTCGCCCTAGTGCTGGCTGGACTCGCAGGTTGCTCATCGAAGAAGACAGCGATCTACGAACATGAAAGTTTCGATGATTCCGGTACGTTCTCGCGTAATTACCCGGTAACCGACAAAACCTCCTGTGAGGCTGCGCGCCGCGCGTTGCTCAGCCAGGGCTACATCATCACCAGCAGCGATCCGAAAATCATCAGTGGCCACAAGAGCTTCCAGCAAACGGGTGAAAGCCATCTGGAAATCAGCTTCAACATCGTGTGCGCCGACGATGGTGGTTCACAGCATCACGCCACCATGTTTGCCAATGCCCTGCAGGACCGTTATGCGCTGAAAAAGGTGAACAACTCCGCGAGCCTGGGGGTTGGTGTGCTGGGGTCGGTATCGATGCCTATTGGCTCGACCGATGACTCGATGGTCAAGGTCGCCAGCGAGACAGTCTCTTCGCCTCAGTTTTACGACCGCTTTTTCACGCTGGTAGAAGCATTTCTGCCCAAGCCCAAGGAAGTGGAAAAGGCGGTGCATGCCCCTGAAGCGCCCAAGCCCGACTTGGGAGTGCCCGAAGCAGTGCCTGCCAAGGACGAAGCCGCTGCGCCTGCCATTGAGCCGCCAGCGCCTGCTGTCGAGTCTGTGAGTGAGCCCGTCGTGCCACCGGCAGACGTCGAGCCCATTTCCCCGGTAGAAGTCCAGGCAGCCCCTGCGGCGGCGGTACCCGAGATCAAGCCTGCAGCCGAACAACCTGAGCCGGCCAAGGCCGTCGCGCCACAGGGCGAGTCTACGATCACCCCTGTACCTGTTGCGGTAGAGCCTTCGCCCCCTCAATAACCGTGCGGTAAATCCCAAAAGCTCTGCTACGTTTATAAATGAGTTGTGACAGTGCCCGCGAAGGTGTCATTTTTCCTTCATGGGGGCACTTTATGCTCAGGCATGACTTAAACAAACAGACTGAAAAGGGATGCTGCTATGGACGATTATCAGGAAGAACTGCTTGAGTATCGGGCTTTTGAGCTCGACCCGCTTGAACCTGCTGACGATGCGACCGAGCTTTGAGCTCCAGGCACGTTTACGCAGATTGGCGCTGAAGGCGTCGGTATTCCCCCGGCGTCTGCGCATTCCAGCGCTTGAAGGCGCGTTGAAACGCCTCGGCTGAGGCAAACCCCAACAAATAGGCAATCTCGCCAAAGGCCAGTTCCGTATCGCGGATATAGGTCATGGCGAGGTCGCGGCGTGTGTCGTTGAGAATGGCGCGAAACTGCGTGCCTTCCTCCGTGAGCTTGCGCCGCAAGGTCCAGGTCGGCAGCTTCAGGCGAGCCGCCACTTCTTCCAGGTCGGGTTCACGACCACCGTTGAGCAAAGGCCCCAACAGTTGTGTGATGCGTTCGCGCAGGCTGCGGGTGCGGGTCAGTTGCTCCAGTTCGCGTTCGCACAACTGCAGCAGGTAGGTCCAGGTACTTGGACAGTGCTGCGGGTTGCGCAGGTCGAGCGTGGCATGGTTCAGGCGCAGCTGATTGGTCTCGGCGCGAAAATGGACTGTCGAACTGCCGAGCGCGCTGTAGCGTGCCGCGTAATCAGGTTCATTGAACTCAATGTCGATGTGCTCGCAGCTCAGGGGGTGGGCTGCGACCGATGACAGGTGTTGCAGCCAACCGGCAATGATCGAGTCCACCACAAAGCGGTTGTAGGCGTTGTACGGGCTGATGGAATAAAAACGCAGCCAGGCGCCCCGGGCGTCTTCGTGAAAGCTCGATTGCCCTCGATAGTTGGAGCCGTAGAGGGCCTCAAAACGAATCAAGGTGCGTGCCGCCTCCCGAACGGTGGGTGCCTGGGCCGCAGTCACACCGGCCAGTCCGACCTGGTTCAGGCGGCTTAGCTGGCCCATGCGCAAGCCCAGTGCCGGGTCACCGGTGAGGGCAATTGCCGCGTGCCCCAGGCGCATGTAGCGCGGTATCGACAGGCGCGCCAGCGGCTGGGCGAGACGGGCGGGGTCAAGGCCGAACTGTTCGAGCAGGGGCGCAGGGTCTTTGCCGCAGCTGTGCACGGCATCGGCCAGGGCCTGGACAAACCCCACCGACAGATCGCCCAGGCGCATCGGCAGCGGTTTCATCGTGCTAGAGCCAGACGTTCAACAGCCGTGCACCGGTGCCGGGCTGATCCGCACTGGTCTGGCCGTTGTGACTGATAAAGCCCAGTCCTGTGCTGTGCTTGTCCCAGAACTTGCCCCGCAAGAAGACGGTGACACCGGCTTGGGCAGTGCTGCTGGGCAGGCTGCTGATCAATGTCAGGCGATGCCAGGCGTCGCCTTCGGTCACTTCGCCGGGCTTGAGGCTGATTTCGCTGGGTGTCGATACGCTTTTGTAGCCGCCCCATGGTTTGTCCCAGGTGGTTTTGCCAACGATGAACGCGGGCACGGCGATCAGTTGCGCACGTTTTTCGTTCAGGGTGCGGTAGTTCTCCGGGTACCAGCTGTCGCTGCCGATCAGGATGCCCAGGCGTCCGGCCGGGGTATCAACCACATTCAACTCATGGTCGGGGCTGGGCTGGATATAGCTTTGCTCTTCATAAGTGGGCAGCAACTGACGCTGGGGAGTGCCCAGCGCTGCGCCATCACTGCCGAAGACCACACTGCTGTTGTACAAGGGGCCCGTGCCGGACAGCAGCGTGCCGTTCTCGATACGCGGCGAAGGGAGGGCAATGCTCCCGGCCACCAGGGTGACGCCGAACTCTTTGGCCAGGCCGCCAAACAGCGTCTGGTAATCGGCTGCCATGCTGCTGGCCTTCATGCGCAAGTGAGCATCGTTGATCCGGCTTTCGCCGTCAGCACGAAGCCAGGCATTGGCAAAGGCCAGCGGGTTGCTCACCGCCAGCCAGCGCATGGCTTCATTCAGGTTGGCTGCCTGGTACAGCTCGCTTTTTTCACCGCGAAACATCAGCCAGGAGCCAATGTGCTCTGGCAGCACCACGACGGTTTTGTCATTGAGCAAACCTGCAGCGCGAGCGGTGTCGAGATAAGCCGCCAGCTTCAGGTGCACCAGCGCCAGGCTTTGATAGTCGCGGGGTGACAGGTCGGGCTCGATACCCAGCAGGTTGCCACGATCATTATTGACACCCTCGTTTATGGCCAGCTCGATACGCAGGTCAGAGAGGTAATGACCAACATCCCGTTGCGTGGTCCACCAGGCATAGCCGCCGGCAGCGGCGACAAGGGCGATCAATAAGGTGCAGCCAATAAGTTTGCGCATATAAATAGAACGGACAGCTTTCAGCGGAATTCGATGTCTAGGGTAGGCGGCGCTTGCGGGCTTGCCAAGGGGGGATGTGCATTTGGGTTAATAATTTGTAACTTTGGGTCATTGAGTGGGGCCCATCCAGCCTTTACCTTGGCGGACATTAAACGACGGGAGCCGCAGAGCATCCCGCGTTCCGTGATTTAGACCGTTGTGGAGCTGACTGATGACTGCCACGCACTACCCGCATTTAATGGCCCCGCTGGATCTGGGCTTCACCACGTTGCGCAACCGCACCCTGATGGGGTCAATGCACACCGGTCTCGAAGAAAAAACCGGTGGCTTTGAGCGTATGGCTGCCTACTTTGCCGAGCGGGCCAAAGGCGGTGTGGGTTTGATCGTGACGGGGGGCATTGCGCCTAACGACGAGGGCGGTGTGTACAGTGGCGCGGCCAAGCTGAGCACGGTCGAAGAGGCGGAAAAGCACGTAGTCGTCACCCGGGCCGTTCACGATGCCGGCGGCAAGATCTGCTTGCAGATCCTCCATGCCGGGCGTTATGCCTACAGCCCGCGCCAGGTTGCGCCGAGTGCGATTCAGGCGCCGATCAATCCGTTCAAGCCCAGGGAACTGGACGAAGCGGGCATTGAAAAGCAGATCAGCGATTTCGTGACATGCGCCCGACTTGCCCAGAGCGCCGGGTATGACGGTGTCGAAATCATGGGTTCCGAAGGCTACCTGATTAACCAGTTCCTCGCGGCGCACACCAACCAGCGCACCGACCGCTGGGGCGGCAGCTACGAAAACCGCATGCGCCTGGCGGTAGACATCGTGCGTCGCGTGCGCGAAGCCGTAGGCCCGAACTTCATCATTATTTATCGCCTGTCGATGCTGGACCTGGTGGCAGGCGGCAGCGTGTGGGAAGAAATCGTGCAACTGGCCAAGGCCGTCGAATCGGCCGGTGCGACCTTGATCAACACCGGGATCGGTTGGCACGAAGCGCGCATCCCCACCATTGCTACCAAAGTGCCCCGTGCCGCCTTCAGCAAGGTGACGGCCAAGCTTCGCGGTTCGGTCAGCGTGCCCCTGATTACCACCAACCGCATCAATACCCCGGACATTGCCGAGCAGATCCTGGTCGAAGGTGACGCTGACATGGTGTCCATGGCCCGTCCGTTCCTGGCCGATCCCGAGTTCGTCAACAAGGCGGCTGCCGGGCGCAGTGACGAAATCAACACCTGCATCGGCTGCAACCAGGCCTGCCTGGATCATACCTTCGGCGGCAAGCTGACCAGCTGCCTGGTCAACCCCCGCGCCTGCCACGAGACCGAACTCAACTACCTGCCGACCATTGCGGTCAAAAAAATTGCCGTGGTCGGAGCCGGCCCCGCCGGTCTTTCAGCGGCCACGGTGGCGGCAGAGCGCGGGCATGAGGTCACGCTGTTTGACTCGGCGAGCGAGATTGGCGGTCAGTTCAATGTGGCCAAGCGTGTGCCGGGCAAGGAAGAGTTCTTCGAAACCTTGCGCTACTTCAAGCGCAAGCTGCAAACCACCGGTGTCGAACTGTGCCTGAACACCCGCATGGATGTGCAGCAACTGGTCGACGGGGGCTTTGACGAAATTATCCTGGCCACCGGCATTGCGCCGCGTACGCCTGCCATTCCAGGTATCGACAACCCCAAGGTGCTGAGCTACCTGGACGTGATCCTGCAACGCAAGCCGGTGGGCGCCAAAGTGGCAGTGATTGGCGCAGGCGGTATCGGCTTTGATGTATCCGAGTTTCTCGTGCATCAGGGCGTGTCCACCAGCCAGGACCGTGACGCGTTCTGGAAAGAATGGGGCATCGACAGTGCGCTTGAAGCCCGGGGAGGTGTTGCCGGTATAAAGCCAGAAGTCCACGCACCTGCTCGCCAAGTGTTCCTGTTGCAGCGCAAAGCCAGCAAGGTGGGCGACGGGCTGGGCAAAACCACTGGCTGGATCCACCGCGCGGGCCTGAAAAACAAACAGGTGCACATGCTCAACAGCGTTGAATACCTGAACATCGACGATGCAGGGCTGCACATTCGCATTGGCGAGGGTGAGCCGCAGGTATTGCCGGTCGACAACATTGTGATTTGCGCCGGGCAAGACCCGTTGCGGGAGCTGCACGACGGCCTGGTCGCGGCCGGGCAGAGCGTGCATTTGATCGGGGGTGCCGACGTGGCGGCCGAGCTGGATGCCAAGCGCGCCATTGATCAGGGTTCGCGCCTGGCGGCGCAGCTCTAGACTCCTGCGTGTGCCCTTTGTGGGAGCGGGCTTGTTCGCGATTGGATCGACGCAGTTCAACTTCAATACCGCGGCGCCTTGATCGCGAGCAAGCCCGCTTCCACAGGGTGGTGTCTAGTGCACGATCTGCGCTAAAAACGTCTTGGCCCGCGGGCTTTTCGGGGCGTTGAAAAACTCTTCCGGTGGCGAGTCCTCGATCACCATCCCGCCATCCAGGAACAACACCCGCTCGGCCACCTGACGGGCAAAGCCCATTTCGTGGGTCACGCACAGCATCGTCATGCCGCTGCCGGCCAGGTTGACCATGACGTCCAGCACTTCGCTGACCATTTCCGGGTCCAGCGCCGAAGTGGGCTCATCGAACAGCATGATTTTCGGCTCCATGCACAGCGCCCGGGCAATGGCGACGCGTTGCTGCTGGCCGCCCGACAGCTGGCTCGGGTACTTGTCGGCCTGGCTGGCAATCCCGACCTTGGTCAAAAAATGCTGCGCCAGTTCGATCGCCTTCTTGCGCGACAACCCGCGCACCGACATCGGCGCCAGAATGCAGTTGTCGATTACGCTCATGTGCGGGAACAGGTTGAAGTGCTGAAACACCATGCCGATTTCGCTGCGCACCTTGCTCGCTTCGCGCGTGGGCAGTGACAGGTCGGTGTCGTTGATCAGGATGCGGCCCTGTTCGGCGATTTCCAGGCGGTTGATACAGCGGATCAAGGTCGATTTGCCGGAGCCGGAAGGGCCGCACAGCACGATGCGTTCGCCTTCGCGCACTTTCAGGTCAATGCCCTTGAGTACGTGAAAGGCGCTGTAGTACTTGTTCAGCCCGGCGATATCCACCACTACCTTGCGGGTATCAGTGACTGGCGACACGGGGTGAACGTAAGCAGGTTGTGCGTGCATGGTGTGTCTCCAGTGATCAGTGAAAACGTTCGGCGCTGTAGGGCGCAGGGTCGGTGAAAGGCTTTTCGCCGGTCATCATCTCGGCCAACAGGCGCCCGCTGACCGGGCCCAGGGTCAGGCCGTGGTGGGCGTGGCCAAAGTTGAACCACAGGCCCTTGTGGCGACTGCCAGGCCCGATGACCGGGCACATGTCCGGCAGGCACGGGCGTCGGCCGAGCCAGGGCTCGGCATCCACACGTTCACCCAATGGATACAGGCGCTGGGCCCGCTCTTCGCAGCGGCGCAACTGGATCTCGTTGATCGGGTCATCGCTGTCGGCGAACTCGATGCCGGTGGTCAGGCGGATGCCGCCCACCATCGGCGCCAGCACGTAACCCCCCACCGAATCGAGGATCGGATGCTGCATGGTCTGGCCGTCCCTGGCCGCGTAATGCATGTGGTAGCCGCGCTTGATCGCCAAAGGAATGCGATAGCCCAGGGGCTCGAAGATGTCCCGTGCCTGTGGGCCGAGTGCAACCACCACTTCATTGCCGACGATCAGCCCTTTCTGGCTTTCAACCTGCCATTGCCCTGCCGTTGGCCGCAGGCTGGTGGCATTGCCGGTCACAAAGGTGCCGCCGCGCTTGATGAACAGTTCGGCGTAGCCACGGGTCAGGCCACCCGGATCGCTGACGGTCTTGGGGTCCAGCCAGTGAATGCCGCCGATGACATCGGTGTGCAGGCCCGGCTCCAGGGCGTGGACTTGCTGCTCGCCGAGCACCCGATAGTTGAGCTGGTATTCGCTCAGGGCGGCGGCGTCACGCTGGGCTTTGTCGAAGTCGGCCTGGGTGCGATACACCTCGATCCAGCCGCTGTCGTCAATCAGCTCGGTCATACCCGCCGGCGCAGCCAGCAGGTCGTGCTCGGTCACACATTTTTCAATCAGCGGCAGCATGGCCCGGGTGGCCTTGGCCAGTTCCTTGGGGCCGGACTGCTGCCAGTATTTCAACAGCCACGGCCCGGCCTTTGGCAGGTGCTTGAGGCTGTAGCGCACATCGGATTGCTGATTGAGGCCATAGCGCAGCAAGCGCGAAATTTCACGGGGGAACGAGTAGGGGATAACGCTGGCGCGTTCGATCAGCCCGGCATTGCCGTGGCTGGTGCCGCTGCCAGGCGCTGCGCGGTCGAGCAGCACGACGCTGCGCCCGCGGGCCTGGAGTTGCAACGCGGTACTGACGCCGACGATGCCGGCCCCCAGAACGATAGTGTCGCAGTGCATAAACAAATCCTTAAACAGGGGCCGTGTTCGCAGCCCGAACAATGGGCTTACTGCAAATGGCGGCCGAGACGGCCTTCGATCAACTTCAGGCTGCGTCGCACCACTTCCACGATCAGCAGATACAGCACGGCGGCCCACAGATAGATCTGGAAGTCGAAGCTGCGCGAAAACGCCATTTTGGTAACACCCATCAAATCGTAAATGGTCACCAGGGAGGCAATGGCACTGGCCTTGATCATCAGGATCAGCTCATTGCCCAAAGGGCCGATGGCCACCAGCAGCGATTGCGGCAGGATGATCTTGCGAAAGGCCGTCCATCGCGACAGGTTCAGCGCCTTGCAGGCTTCACGCTGGCCCTGGGCAACGGACAGGATGCTGCCGCGCAGGATTTCGGCCTGGTACGCCGCCGTGTTGAGGGTGAAGGCCAGCAGGGTGCAGAACCAGGCATCGCGGAAAAACCACCACAAGCCCACGTCTTGCCAGAAGCCCTTGAACGAGCCCAGGCCGTAATACAGCAAAAACAGTTGGGCCAGCAGCGGCGAGCCACGGAAGAAGTACACGTAGGCGCCGGTAAAGCTGCGCAAAAAGCGGTTGCTGGACAAGCGCCCCAGGGCAATCAGCAAGCCAAGCAAGGCACCCAGGGTGAACGAAATTGCCACCAGCTTGCCCGTCACCAGCAGCCCGTCGATAAAGCGCGGGCCATAGCGTTCAAGCAGGTCGGGGTTGAGAAACATGTTTTGCAGATCCACCAGACTCATGGCTGCGCGCTCCGTTGATGGCGGCTGAAGTAGCGTTCAAGGAAGGCAAACAGCCGCCCGGAAATCGCCGAGAAAAACAGATAGCCCAGGCACGCGACGCTGTAGAACAGCATCGGGTCTTTGGTCACGCTGACCGCCAGGTTGGTCTGGCGCATCAGGTCCACCAGGGAGATGGTCGACACCAGCGAGGTGTCCTTGAGCAGTGACAGCCAGTTGTTGGACAGGCCGGGCAGGGCGATGCGCGCCAGTTGTGGCAGCACCACTTTGCGAAAGGTGGTGAATTTGCTCAGGCCCAGTGCCGATGCGGCTTCGAACTGGCCCTTGGGGATGGTTTTGAACGCACCCAGCCAGATCTCGCTGGAGAAGGCGGCAAACACCAGGCTGAAGGCGACCATCGCGGCCACGAAGGTATTGATCGTGACCTGCGCGTCGTAGCCCATCATGGCGAGGATCTTTTGCGCGGCGATCTGGCAGCCGTAGTAAATGATCAGCAGTGTCAGCAATTCCGGCAAACCACGAAAAACCGTGGAGAACGTGGTTGCCCACGCCCGCCCCCAGCGGTTTTTGGAACGTGCCGCCACGGCCACGGCCAGGCCCAGTGGCAAACCGATAGGCAGGCAGCTCAGGGCCAGGGCAATGGTCACCATGGCGCCTGCGAGCAGGGCCGAGCCCCAGCCGCCACTGGCGAAAGAAAGAAGTGAGAGTTGATCGAGCATGCTCGAATCCCCGGGCAAAATTGGGCCGAAATTCAGCCGCCGCGCACGTCAGGTGCGCGGGGCAGGGTCATTGGCAGGGAGCCCTCAAACGAAGGCGGGCGACTCAGTAAATGTCGAAGTCGAAGTACTTGCTGGAGATCTTTTTATACGTGCCGTCGGCCACGATTTCGTCCAGCGCCTTGTTGAAGCGCTCGCGCAGGACGTTATCGTTCTGGCGCACGGCAATTGCCGCGTCGGCATTGGTGCCGTCAACGTCACCGATGATTTTGCAGCAGTCGTCGCTGGCCTTGTTGATCCATTCCAGCAGCGGGAATTTGTCGGCAATGACGGCATCGACGCGGCCGTTTTTCAGTTCGGCGTTGGCTTCGTCAAGCGTGGGGTACAGGTTGAGTTTGGCGCCGGCTTTCTCGTAGTGATCCTCGGCGTAAATACCTTGGGTCGCTGCGCCCTGGGCACCGATGGTGCGGCCCTTGAAGTTGATCTGGGCATCGGTGATGTCAGAGTCTTTTGGCACGGCAATCGACAGCGGGGTGCGGTAGTAGTGATTGGTGAACGCGATTTTCTTTTTGCGTTCATCGGTCACGATCATCGACGCCACGATGGCATCGTACTTTTTAGCCATCAGTCCCGGAATGATGCCGTCCCAATCCTGGGCAACGATCTTGCACTGGGCATTCATGCGTTCACACAGGGCGTTGGTGATGTCGACGTCAAAGCCCGACACCGTGCCGTCCGAATTAGTGGTGTTGAAGGGAGGGTAGGCGCCTTCCGTGGCGATAGTCAGCGTGTCGGCGTGCGCGTTTCCTGCAACGGCGGCCACCAGTGCACATGCACTTGCAAAGCGAATGACGTATTTCATCTAGCACCTCGTTTTATTGTTTTGATCCGGGTGAGGATGTGTAGCCCACGAACTCATTGTGTAAGGCCGCGGTAGCCTCAAGACGCTTCTCAACGTCCGGCCCCAGTTGTTTGCACACTTCATTGATCAGCAGATGCACCAGCGACAGCATGGCCGCGGTGGATTCCCAGAACAGGTTGAACTCGGTGGGCACGCGAAACACTTCATTGGCGCTCTGGTCGGCCCAGTCGCAGAAGGTATCGGTGACCAGCGTGACCTCGATCCCGGCCTCACGTGCCTTGCGGCACAACAGCTGGGCGTGGCGCGAGTAGCGTCGGGCTTCAAACACCACCAGGGCACAGTCTGCGGGCGGGCACAGCAGCACGTCGGCGTAATGCCCGGCGGCGCCATCGACCAGTTGCACGCCATCGCGCAGGTATTGCAGCAAATGCACCATGGAGGCGGCAATCCCGCGCTCGGTCTGGAACCCTGCGACAAACACTTTGCGCCGCGTGGCCAGGCGCTGACTGACCGCACGCCACTGCGGCGTGAGGCTGTATTCGTAGACCTTGACCAGCGCGCCGACTTCAAGCTCAAAACTGCGTGGTAACGCCTGGGGGCTCTGGCTCGACTGCTGGCGGAATTCTTGCAAGCGATCACCGACAAGCCACGGGCCATCGCCCAGGTCGTCCTTGAGATCGTTTTTCAAATCCTTGAAATGGCTGTAGCCCAGCGAGCGGCAAAAACGCCCGACACTGGATTCGCTGACCCCCAGTTTGCTGGCGATGTCGGCGGCTGTCTGAAACGGCAGTTCGTAAAGATTGGCCAGCATGTAGCTGGCAATCGCCCGACCCGAAGGTGCGGCGGTTGACAGACTGCTTTCAAGGCGTTGTTTAATCGGCTGGCTCACGACTGCTTCCTGTTTTTATTTCAGCGCGTTGCAGAAAGTGAATGTTTTCTGTCATTAAGTCAACAATTGACAGAGAACTGTCACCCAAGGATAGTTTGCCACAGACAAAAATAATCAGATTGGAGCGCCAGAATGTCTTCTACGCAGTCGCTTTCCCTGGTCGAACTGACCGCCTTGCTGCAACGGATTTTCGAGCGTCATGGCACCTCGCCGCAGGTTGCTCGGGTGTTGGCTGACAACTGCGCACGGGCTCAGCGCGATGGTTCTTATAGCCACGGGGTATTCCGCATTCCGGGCTACCTGTCTTCGCTGGCCAGTAATTGGGTCGATGGTCAGGCTGTTCCGGTCGTGGAAGATGTAGCCTCGGGCTTTATCCGCGTGGACGCTGCCGGGGGCTTTGCCCAGCCTGCATTGGCTGCTGCCCGTCAGTTGCTGGTCGAGAAAGCCCGCAACGCCGGGATTGCGGTAATGGCGATTCGAAACTCGCATCACTTTGCTGCGCTTTGGCCGGACGTGGAACCGTTTGCCGAAGAAGGTCTGGTGGCGTTGAGCGTGGTGAACAGCATGACCTGCGTGGTGCCCCACGGTGCGCAAAAGCCCCTGTTTGGCACCAACCCGATTGCCTTTGCGGCACCCCGCGCCGAGGGTCATCCGATCGTATTCGACCTGGCTACCAGCGCCATCGCCCACGGCGATGTGCAAATTGCCGCGCGCAAGGGTCATCAGTTGCCTGCCGGTATGGGGGTAGATAAACAGGGTGAGCCGACTCAAGACCCGAAAGCGATTCTTGACGGCGGTGCCTTGCTGCCATTTGGCGGGCACAAGGGTTCGGCGCTGTCGATGATGGTCGAATTGCTGGCGGCGGCGCTGACGGGTGGCAACTTCTCGTTTGAGTTCGACTGGTCGAAACACCCGGGTGCGCAAACCCCGTGGACGGGTCAATTGCTGATCGTGATCGACCCGAGCAAATCCGGCGGCGACAGCTTTGCCCAGCGCAGCGCAGAACTGGTGCGTCAGATGCACGCCGTGGGCCTGGAGCGCATGCCCGGCGACCGTCGCTTTATCGAACGTGCGAAATCGTTGGACGAAGGCATCCCGCTGGGCGCTGAAGAGTTGGCCAGGTTGCATGAGCTGGCGGGGTAACTGCACGAAGGATCCGATTACCTGTGGGAGCGGGCTTGCTCGCGATAGCATCACCGCGGTTTGCCTGAAACCCCGCGTGGCCTGCATCGCGAGCAAGCCCGCTCCCACAATCCACCTGCGCGCATCAGGTTGGGTGGTGGCTTATAGCGCCAGAAACTGCCGGATCAGATTGGGCGTACACCCCGTCCAGCGCTTCAACGCCCGGCGAAAGTTTGCCGGGTCGCTGAAGTTGAGGTGCTCGGCCACGGCCTCGTTACTCAGCCCCTTGATCTGGTACAGGTACAGCGCCATGTGTTTGCGCGCTTGATCCTGCTGGGCCTGAAAGTGCGTGCCATGCTTGTTCAGTTTGCGCTTGAGGGTGGCCTGGCTCATTGAAAAGTGCTGCGCCGCCTGCTCAAGGCTCGGGGCGTGTTGCGCATTGTTGCGCAAGTACACATACAACCGATCCAGCAGGCTGGCGCTGAAGCCCAGGCTGTGCAATTGCTCCTGGGCCTGCTGGTACGCCACCTGCCGGGCAATGGCCGAGCCGTTGGGCCAGGGCCGCGTCAGGTATTCGCGGGGCAGGCGCATCATGTCCAATTGGCAGCCGAACTGGGTGTTTTCCCCCAGATGCACCCAGTATTGCTCCACATAGCGCGGCTCTGGATGACTGAAGCTGCACTCCCACGGCAGGCGTTCGCCGCTGAGCCACTGACTCATCGCCATCAGCGCCGTCATGCTGGCCTCCAGCACAAAACGCAATTGCTCCCGGGCCCCGCAACTGTCGAGCCAGTACACGTAGGCGTACTTGTCGTCCAGCAACAGGCGCGGCGTCAGCAGCGGGCTGAGCAGGGCGCGGTGATGGATCAGGGTTTCCAGGGCCTGATGCAGATTCTGCGCCTGTTGCAGGGCGTGGCTGGCCGGGCCGTAGTGCCCCGGCCACAGGCGTTGGCCAAACAGGAAGCTGCTGTCATCGGCTTCGAGCAAGCGCTGGGCGTTGGCAATCAGGCCAAAGCACTGCTGGGGGCTGAGGCGGGTGTGGCCGGCTACAATATCGTCGTAGAACAGCCCGGTACCGCGCAGCAGGCGATGGCTGTCGATGTCCCGTGATAGCGCCAGATCAATCAGTGTGGCGGGTTGGTAATGCCCGGCAATAAAACGGCTGTCCGTTTCGTACCAGCGGGTATGGAGCGTCATGCGCGTTTGCTCCGTGGCGGCTTGGCGCGCACCAGCGCCAGATTCAGCCGCTTGAGCAACTCATCGGGTGCTTCATCGAAGGCCATCACCACGGCGGTGCTGGCCGACAAATAGACCCGTTCGCCATGTTGCCGGGTTTTGTGGGCCAGGCTTTGAACCGCCTGTTGCAACTCAAGGGCCAGCAACCGGGCCTGACTTTCTCCGGTGCCGGGCAGCAGCACGACAAAGCGGTCACCGGCCAATCGGCAGAGCAGGTCGTGGCGGCGCAGGTTGAGCAGGAGCAATTGGCTGAGGGCTTGCAGCACGGCATCACCTTCGGGGTGCCCGTAGTGCCGGTTGATCGAGGCAAAGTCGTCGATATCCAGCGCCAGCAGTGACAGCGGCTGTTGCTGCTCAAGGCTTTGCACGAGGCATTCGCTTACTTGGCGCTTGAGGTATTCGGCGCCGCCCAGGGGAGTCAGTTTGTCGAACAGCCGATGCTCGCGAAACACCCGCTCGCGTTTCTCCATGTGCTGGTTGATCGCCTGTTGTTCACGGTGCCAGTGGAACAGGCCGATGGTCAGCAAAATCATGCCGATGGGCATTGGCCCCGATTCCAGCCAGTGATCCCAGCCGATGTGCTTGGGCAGGCGGACAAACTCGTCCAGCACGTCCATCCACCAGGAGAAAAACATGAAGCACAGACCGTAGGCCAGGTAGTTGGTGACCCGTCCGGTGGGCCGGCTTTTAAGCACCAGCCCCAGCCAGAACAGCATGAACAGGGCTGTTCCCCCTTCGCCGATGATGTCCAGCCAATGCCACTCGCTGAAGGCTTTGGGCGTACCAAAAGCCAGGTTCAGCAGTACGGCAAGATTGGCCGCCAACAGGAGCAGGCCGAGCTTGTAGCGGTGGTGTTTAAGAACGTTTAACCAAGTCATTTCAGTTCTGCCAAAACGTATTGCCGGTCAGCAGAACAGAGGTGTGTGACAGCGGTGTGACGGGGGGGGCGGGTCGAATCAGCTCAGGTGTCTCGTGCAAAAACCTTGAACATTCCCCTGTTTGACCCTGGGAGCGGGCTTGCTCGCGATGCCGGCGACGGGGTGGCTCAGTTGCACCGCGTTGATGCTATCGCGAGCAAGCCCGCTCCCAAAGGGTGCGGGGTAGCTGACGCGGGTCATATCAGCTCAATTGCCTTCAAAGTGCCGCTCAAAAGCCTCTGTTTCGGGGTTTTAGCCAAACACTGTCACAGCGTTGTCATCCACCAACCCTAGCTTTCGCTCCCAAGTTGTCGGGCCATTTGCCCGGCCTGATGGGCGATTTTGGGGGAGGACAAACATGTACAAGTGTCGCAGCAAGGCGCAGTGGGTCGGCTTTACCGTCAGTGCATTGGTCCTGGCAATTGCCAGTGAGCGCCTGAGCGCCGCCGAGGCATCGAGTATCGGCGCCACCGAACACGTTGAAGTGGTCGGGCAGGCCGTCAGCCTGGACAAGGCGCTCAAGCAGCAGCGCAATTCGGACAACATTGAAAGCGTGGTGCATGCCGATGGCGTGGCGCAGTTGCCGGACGCGAACGTCGCCGAGGCCGTGCAACGCCTGCCCGGTATCAGCATTGAACGGGATCAGGGCGAAGGCCGTTTCGTCAGCGTGCGGGGCCTGGGGCCGGACCTGAACAGTGTGACCATCAACGGCACGCTGGTGCCGTCCCCGGAAAGCGCCCGTCGTGCCGTGGCCCTGGACGTGTTGCCCTCGGAGCTGGTGCAGTCGCTGTCGGTGATCAAGACCCTGACCCCGGACATGGACGCCAACTCCCTGGGTGGCACGGTGGACGTCCAGAGCCTGTCCGCGTTCGACCACAAGGGCCTGTTCTACACGGGCAGCACAGAGGCCGGGTACAACAAGAACAGCCACAAGACCAGCCCCAAGGTGTCGGGGGCCATCAGTGACCGTTTCAGCCTGGGCGACGGCGTCGACAACTTTGGTGTCGCCGCAGCGTTGAGCTGGAACAAGCGCGACTTTCGCTCTGACAACGTCGAGACCGGCGGCGACTGGGACTTCAGCGAGGGTGCACGACTGAACAGCTTCGAGCAGCGGGTGTATGAGATCAGCCGCGAGCGCACCGGTGGCGGCCTCAACTTCGACTACAAGCCCGACGACGACACCAGCCTGTACCTGCGCACGCTGTACAGCCGCTTCGAAGACAACGAAACCCGCAACTCCACCAGTTTTGAATTTTCCGACCCCCAGGCCGAAGGCGAAGTGGGCCCGACCAAGACCAAGCGCAAGCTCAAACAGCGCGAAGAAACCCAGGAAATCCAGTCCTACGTGTTCGGCGGCGAACGCATGATGGGCCTGTGGACCCTGAGCGGGCAGGCCGGTTACAGCGAATCCAGCGAAGACAATCCGGGCGGCATTGCCGGGGCCACCTTCAAAGGCAATTCCGGCATCGGTGAAGGGGGGTTCTACGATACCGAAAAACCCCGGCCCATCATTGGCGCAGGCTTTTATGACCCGGCCAATTTCAGCCTCGACAAGGTGGACTGGCAAGAGCAACACACCAAGGACACCGAGAAAAATATCCGCCTGGACCTGGCCCGCGACTACGACGTGCAGGGCTATGCCTCCCAGGTCAAATTCGGCGGCAAGGTCAGCCGTCGCAACAAGGACAATGACCTCAATGCCTGGACCTACAAGGACTTTTCGGATCTGGGTTTCAGTGACGAGCAACTCAGCCTCGAGCAGTTCAACAAGGGCAACCTGCACTACAACCTCGGCCGGTTCGGACCAGGCATCAGCGGCGGTGCGATCAAGGATCTGATTGGCGGCTTGAACCGCAACGATTTCTACAACGAGCAAGACTCGCGGGCCAATGACTTCACCATGCGCGAAGACATCAACGCGGCTTACTTGATGAACACCGTCGATATCGATGACTGGCGCTTTATTGCCGGCATGCGCTACGAAGGCACCGAGTTCGAAGCCAAGGGCACGGGTGTGCGCGATGGCGTTTTCGAAGATCAGGACACCCAGCGTGATTACCACCACTGGTTGCCCGGCCTGCATGCCCGCTATCAATTGGCGAAAAACACCCAGGTGCGTGCGGCCTGGACCAACACCGTGGTGCGTCCGACCTTCGGCCAGCTGGCCCCGGGTTTTGTTATCGAGGATGACAAGGCCGAGTTCGGCAACCCCAACCTCAAACCGCTGGAGTCGAGCAACTTCGACCTGGGCATTGAGCACTTCATGGGGCAGGCGGGCACGGTGTCGGCGTTCCTCTTCTACAAAGACATCAAGAACTTCGTCTACAACAACGACCTGGCCGGCAGTGGCGAGTGGGTCGACTTCACTGAGGCCCACAGCTATGCCAACGGCGACAGCGCCAAGCTCTACGGCCTGGAACTGGCCTACTCGCAAAAATTCGACTGGCTGCCAGCGCCCTGGAACGGCGTGATCCTGGGTGCCAACAGCACGTTCAGCCGCTCCAGCGCCAGCATCAAGGGCGTTGATGCAGCCACCGGAGCAAGCCTCAAGCGCGATATTGATTTGCCGAACCAGTCCAACACCGTCGGCAACCTGATGCTCGGCTGGGAAGACGACAAGCTGAGCCTGCGCCTGTCGGCCAACTACAAGTCGGACTACCTCTACGAACTGGCGGGGGTCAACGACAAGGCCCATGACACCCATGTCGATGCCCAGACGTTTGTCGACTTCAGCGCCCGCTACTCGCTGACCAAAAACCTGCAAATCAAGTTCGACGCCCAGAACCTTACGGACCAGCCGTACTTCGTCTACAGCGGCAACAGTCGCTACAACAACCAGTACGAAGAATACGGCCCCACCTACTCCGTAGGCCTGACCTTCACCCATTTCTAAGCGCTGGGCAAATCACTGTAGTCGCTGCCGAAGGCTGCGAAGGGTTGCGGAGCAACCCGTTCTCCAAAAGCTGCGCGATGCTTTTTCGCAGCCTTCGGCAGCGACTACAGACCTGGCTTTAACCCCATTTTCTTATGGATTGCATGACCCATGACCCATGTATTCAAACGCAAACCCCGACTACTGCCATTGCTGGTGTGCCTGGGCGCAGGCAGCGTGCAGGCGGCTACCGAAGTGGCCGCCCCGGCATTGCAGCAATGGTCCACCAGCAAGGCCCAGGCCCTGAGTTACTTGCCGAATGGCACGGGGGACGAACGCCTGGCCGTCAGCAAGCGCGAGGGTGTGTTGCTGCTCGACAAACAGGGCAAAACCCTGAGCCGGGTGCCGGGGGCTTTTGCCGGGCTGGACAGCCGTGCACTGGGGGATCAGGTCCTGGTAGCCAGTCACGACAAGGACAGGCAGCAAGTGGCACTGTTCAGCCTCGACCCCAAGAGCCATCAATGGCAACCCCCGACGTACTTGCCCGCCCGTGACTATGGGGTTGAAGGGGTGTGCCTGTACCAGGATGACGCCCGCAATATCTACCTGTTCACCGTGGGCGAAGAAGGCAAGGGCGAGCAGTGGCTGGTAGCTGCCGACAGCCAGCGTTTGCCCGCACCACGGCTGGTGCGCAGCCTGCCGTTGCCGCCACAGGCGAAGTTTTGTCAAGTGGACGATGGCGCGCAGAACCTGTTCGTCAACGAAGAAAAGGTCGGCTGGTGGGCTTACCCGGCGCACGCAGAAGCCGATGTTGAGCGCGTGCCCGTGGCGATGGTCGAGCCCTTCGGCAATGTGAAGAAAAGTGCAGGGGCCATGGCGCTGGTACCGGGCGGGATGCTCGGGCTTGACCCGCAAGCGGCGCAGTTGAATCTGTATCAGCAGCAGGGCAAACGCTGGTCGCCTGTAGCCAGCCTCGCGCTGAACGGGATGATCGAGCCAGAACACCTGGCCCTGCGCCAGACGCCCCAGGGTCTGCAACTGCTGGTGCAGGACGGCGCCAGCAGCAAATTGTACGAAGGCACACTGGCCTGGAAAGCCATACCGGCCAGCCTGCCCCCTGTGCTGGTCAGCGTAAAACCTGCGGTGCAAACCGAGGTGGTGATGAGTCAGGGCGATGCGGCGGATGACCCGGCGATTTGGGTTCACCCGCAAACACCGGCCCTCAGCCGTGTGCTGGGCACCAATAAGCAGCAGGGCCTTGAGGTGTACGACCTGCAGGGCAAGCGTGTGCAGCATCTGCCGGTCGGGCGGCTGAATAACGTCGATGTGCGCCCGGGCTTCGAGCTGGGCGGGCGCACAGTGGATCTGGCTGTGGCGACCAATCGCGATCACAACAGCCTGAGCGTGTTCAGCATCGACCGCGCCACTGGCACCTTGCAGGAGGCGGGCGAGATCGCTACGCCGGTTTCGGACATCTACGGCCTGTGCCTGTTCAAGGCGCCCTCGGGGGAAATCTACAGCTTTGCCAACGACAAGGACGGCACCTTTGTGCAGCACCGCCTGGTCGCCAGGGGCAATGCGGTCGAGGGCGAACTGGTGCGTCAGTTCAAGGTGCAAACCCAGCCCGAAGGTTGTGTGGCAGACGACCGCGGCCAGCGCCTGTTTCTCGGTGAAGAAGACGTGGCGGTGTGGGCGGTGGATGCCCGTCCCGACCAGCCGGCAACGCTCACCAGCGTGATCAGGGTGGGTGAGCAGGTGCATGACGACATCGAAGGGATGGGGCTGTATCAGACCGAAAAAGACAACTACCTGGTGATCTCCAGCCAGGGCAACGACAGCTATGTGGTGGTGGATGCCGAGCCGCCTTACGCCCTGCGTGGCGCTTTTCGGGTTGGGGTGAATGCTGTAGCGGGCATCGATGGCGCGTCGGAAACCGATGGCCTGGATGTGACGTCCGCCAACCTCGGTGGCCCCTGGAGCAAAGGCATGCTGGTGGTGCAGGACGGCCGCAAACGCATGCCCGAGCAAGCCCAGAACTTCAAGTACATCCCCTGGAGCGATGTGGCCAATGCGTTGCACTTGCCATAACCCGGTCATCTGAATGCTTTTCAATCCTTCAATCGCGGATCAATGGAGTAACAACATGCACGCAACCATGGAACACATGACGATCTGGGGCCTGATCAGCGACGCGAGTCTGCTGGTCAAAGGCGTAATGCTGACCCTGTTGGTGGCCTCGCTGTTGAGCTGGTTTCTGATTGTGCGGCGCAGCGCCATTTTGCGTCGCAGCGAGCGCGACATGGACAGCTTTGCGCAACGGCTAAGGGCTCAGGGTGAGCTGAATGCGCTGTACCGCGAAAGCCGCGATGTCAGCCATGAAGACGCGGGCGCCGAGCAGGTGTTTGTCGCCGCGTACACGGAGTACGCCCAGCTCAGGCAGCAGCCCGCCGTGGATGCCGAAGGGGTGATGCAAGGGGTTGAGCGTGCGTTGTATGTGGCCATCAGCGAGCAGGAAATCCGCCTGGAAAAAGGCCTGCAGTTTTTGGCGACCGTTGGCTCGGTGAGCCCCTACATCGGGCTGTTTGGCACCGTGTGGGGGATCATGAATTCCTTTATCGGCCTGTCGCAGGTGCAACAGGCGACGTTGTCCACCGTGGCCCCCGGCATTGCCGAAGCCCTGATCGCCACGGCCATCGGCCTGTTTGCAGCCATTCCGGCGGTGATTGCCTATAACCGCTTCTCGGCCCGTGGTCAGACCCTGTTGACCCGTTATTACAGCCTGGGCAACGAAGTGCAGATGCGCTTGTACCGCAGCTTGCATGCCGGTTCGCGGAACATGTCCGCCGTCGCTTGAAAGGGAGTTTGAACATGCTTGCTCGACCACAGCGCAAACACGGGCCCAAGGCCGAAATGAACGTGGTGCCTTACATCGATGTGATGCTGGTGCTGCTGGTGATTTTTATGGTGACCGCGCCCATGTTGACCCAGGGGGTAAAAATCGAACTGCCCAAAGTCGCCAGCGAAGCCCTGGTCAATGACAGCCAGCAAAAAATCCTCACGCTGTCAGTCAAGGCCGAGGGCGGTTACTACTGGAATCTGGGCAGTGAACTGGACACCAAAAACCAGACCGACAGTGCCGTCAGTCTTGAAGAGCTGCAAGCCAAGATCGCTCAGGTGGTGGCGCAAAACAGCGACACCCAGGTGTATATCCGTGCCGACAACGAAGCGGGTTACGGCAGCGTGGTCAAGGCGATGGCGGCCCTGCAGCAAGGTGGCGTGAGCAACCTGGGGCTGGTGACCGAGGCGCCGCAATGAGTGCCGCGTTGATGCATGGCGCGCTGGCGCCCGCACCGCCGTTGCCCTGGACCCGGCTGTGGCACAACAGCCAGGCCGTGGTAGTGAGCGTTGCCCTGCACAGCGCCGTGGTGGCTTTTTTGGTGCTGGGCTGGAGCATGGAGCAATCATTGCCGGAACCCGCCCCGTCGACCCTGAAAACCCGGCTGGTGATGCTGCCCGCCGAAATGCCCGCGGCGCCACCTGTGCCCGAGCCGCTGCCGGTGGTAGCCCCTGCGCCGGTGGTTGAGGCAAAACCCGAGGTGGTAAAGCCTAAAGTGGACCCGCAGTTACAGGCGCGCAAACTGGAACAGGCGGCGCTTGCGCGCAAACGTGTGGAGGAGCAGAAACAGGCGCAAGTGGAGCAACAAAAAGCCGCGCAGGTTGAGGTTCAGCGCCAGCGAGCGCTGGCCGAAGCGTCGGAGCAGCAGGCCCGTGTGGCAGCAGATAACGCCAGGCGAGCGCAACAGGCGGCAGCGGCATCGGCAGCGGCATCTGATGTGCGCCAATACCTGCCCATCAGCAAGCAAGCCCCGGATTACCCGCAGCGGGCACTGGACAAGGGCATTGAGGGTGATTGCACGGTCGAGTATTCGGTGACCCCGCAAGGCAAGGTCGACAACCCTAAAGTGGTGGGCAACTGCCATCCCGCGTTTATACGACCGTCACTGGTGGCGGCGGCGACATTCCGTTATCAACCGCGGTTGATTGATGGCCAGGCCGTGACCGTACCGGGGGTGCGCAATACCTTTCACTACAAGATCCAGTAACGGTAGGCACAACCCTGTGGGAGCGGGCTTGCCCGCGATGGCAACGACGCGCATTGACTGAAAGACCAAGGCGCCTGTATCGCGAGCCAGCCCGCTCCCACAGGGTTTGCCGTTCACCTGACGAGTATCAACATCCTCCGGGCTTCCTTGGCCTATGCTCCACGGGTTTTCCAGCACAAGGAACTGGCCATGAATGCACCTGCAACCACCCCCACGCCTGCTACGGCAAAAGCCAAACTGCCCATAGGCCTGGTGATTGCGGTCCTGGTGATGATCGGCATTTTGCTGCTGCCATTGCCCGCCGACTTGCCGGTGGCCGGCCATCGCATGCTTGCTATTCTGGCGTTTGCCGTGGTGGTGTGGATCACCGAAGCGGTGTCGTACGAAGCCAGTGCCATCATGATCACGTCCTTGATGGCGTTTTTGATCGGCATGGCGCCCACCCTGGCAGACCCCTCAAAGCTCTACGGCACATCGGCCGGTATCACCATGGCCCTGACCGGTTTTTCCAATGCCGCCCTGGCGTTGGTAGCGGGTGCGTTGTTTATCGCCGCAGCCATGACCCATACCGGCCTGGACCGGCGCATTGCCCTGGTGACGCTGTCGCGCATCGGCACCAGCACTCGGCGCATTCTGTTGGGCGCGATTGCGGTCACCATTCTGCTCAGCCTGGTGGTGCCCAGCGCCACGGCCCGCAGTGCATGCGTGGTACCGATCATGATGGGGGTGATCCTGGCGTTTGGCGTGGACAAGCGCTCCAACATTGCGGCCGGGATCATGATTGTCGTGGCCCAGGGCACCAGTATCTGGAACGTGGGGATTCAAACGGCCGCCGCGCAAAACCTGCTGACCGTGGGGTTTATGGACAAAATGCTGGGCGCCCGGGTGAACTGGCTCGACTGGCTGATCGCCGGTGCGCCGTGGGCCATCATCATGTCGGCAGTGTTGCTGTTTGTGGTGCTTAAACTGCTGCCACCGGAAAGCGACAGCATTCCCGGCGGCAAGGAGGCGGTCGAACAATCACTGGCAGAGCTGGGCCCAATGACCGGGCCGCAAAAGCGCCTGATGGGGGTCTCGATCGCATTGCTGCTGGCCTGGGCCACCGAGGGCAAACTGCACAGTTTTGATACCACTTCGACCACCTACGCCGGCCTGGTGTTTTTGCTGTTGCCGCGATTTGGCGTGATGACCTGGAAAGATGTGCAGTCACGTATACCGTGGGGCACGGTGATCGTGTTCGGGGTCGGGATCAGCCTGGGGACCGCACTGCTGACCACCCAGGCCGGGCAATGGCTGGGCACTCAGGTGGTGGCGAACACCGGTCTGGATCAGGTCGGTCCGGTGGGGATTTTTGCAATCCTGGGGGCATTCCTGATCCTCATTCACCTGGGGTTTGCCAGTGCTACGGCGTTGACCTCGGCGCTATTGCCGATCTTGATCGCCGTGCTGCAAACCTTGCCGGGTGAATTCAACCGCCTGGGCATGACCATGTTGCTGGGTTTTGTGGTCAGCTACGGGTTTATCCTGCCGATCAACGCGCCGCAGAACATGGTGTGCCTGGGCACCCAGACCTTCACGGCCAAGCAGTTCGCCAAGGTCGGGTTGATCGTGACGGCGGTGGGGTACTTGCTGATGCTGCTGTTTGCCGCAACGTACTGGAGCTGGTTGGGCTGGATGTGATACTGATTTGTAGTCGCTGACGAGGCACGAGGCTGCGATGGGCTGCGCAGCGGCCCCGGCGTTTGAAGGTCCTTCGGCCCTTATCGCAGCCTCGTGCCTCGTCAGCGACTACAGGTCTGGCTGTTCAGCTGCCGTTTTCGCTGCGCCCGCCGCTGCTGACTTCAGCCGGTACGTCTTCACCCGCCATGCGTTTGCGGAACAACGAGGTCCGGGCCAGAAGCAGGGTGGTCACCGGAACCGTGATGGACAGCAGGATCGGCATCAGCCAGGCATGCAAGACCGGGGTCGATTTAAGTGCGGAGAAGTACAGGATCGATGCCAGTGCAACACCCCATGCGCCAATGGTCGAAGCCAGAGCCGGTGGGTGCATGCGCTGGAAAAACTCCTTGAGGCGCAGCAGCCCGATGGCCCCGCACAAGGCAAACAGACTGCTGAGTACCAGCAGCAGGGCCACCGGTATTTCGATCCAGAGCGACAACTCGCTGACGCTATTCATTCGATCACCTCGCCACGCAGCAGGAATTTGGCCAGCGCAAAAGAGCCGACAAAGCCAAACAGGGCAATCAGCAGCGCGCCTTCAAAGTAAGTGTCACTGGCATAACGGATACCCAGCACCAGCATCATCAACATGGCCAGGATGTACAGGTAGTCCAGTGCCAGAACCCGGTCCTGGGCCGACGGGCCCTTGAACAGGCGGATCACGGTCAGGACCATTGCCAGGCTGAAGATAAACAGGCTGAGCAGGATGGCATTGGAGAGCAGGGCACTCATTCAAAGATCTCCATCAATGGGCGTTCGTAGGCCGTCTTGAAGTGCTCGATAAACTGCGCTTCGTCCTCCAGGTCGAACACGTGCAGCAACAGCACGCTGCGATCCAGCGCCAGTTCCGACCAGATGGTGCCGGGCACTACGGTGGTGATCATCGACAAGGCTGCCAGGCCGTTGGCATCACGCAGATCCAGAGGGATTTTCACAAACCGCGAGCGTGGCGGTTGTTTGCCAGCCCGCAGTACGCCCCAGGCCACGGCAATGTTGGACAGCACCACATCGCGGCCCACCAGAAAGAACAGCTTGATGATCACCCGTGGGTGACGAATGCGCACAGGCAACGGTCGCAACGGCGCGAACATCAGTGGTGCCAGAATGGCCAGCGCGGCCCCCAGCAGCAGGTTGCCAGCGCTCAGGGACAGGTTGAGCAGCAGCCACAGCGCCAACAGCGCCAGGGACAGCCAGGGAGCAGGGAACAGACGCTTCATGGTTGTACCTCCTGTGCTGCCGCCTTGGCTTGCGGGCTTGGCACCGGACGGGTGCCGATCACGGCCATCACGTAACGCTCCGGGTTGTTCAGGATGTCGGCGGCGGCCTGGGTATAACGCATGACCGGCTCGGCCTTGAACGTCAGCACAACGCAAAGCCCGAGCAGCAACACGATGGGCAGGCATTCGATGCGGCGCAGTATCGGTGACTCACGCTCAAGGGGCGTCCAGAAGCGCTGGATACCCATGCGCGAAAAGGCAATCAATGACGCCAGCCCCGAGAGAATCAACAACGCCAGCAGGCTCCAGGCCGCCGTCGAAATGGGCGCGTCCGATGAGTTGCCCAGGCCCAGGGGGTTGAGCAGGGCGTTGAGCAATCCGAGTTTGCCGATAAACCCGGACAGCGGCGGCATGCCGATAATCAGCAGGGCGCAGGCAATGAAACTCAGCCCCAAGAAGGCCATGGTCCAGGGAATGATCTGGCCGACAACGACTTTTTGCTCATCGTCCAGGTTACTGCCGCGCGGCGGCGGGGTGGCGGTCAGACTCGGTTGTGGTTCGGCATCGTCTTCGAGCACCAGATCGGCCGAGGAGCGCGAACGCTCGATCAGCTCGGCCAGCAGGAACAGCGCACTCAGGGCCAGGGTGGAGCTGATCAGATAGAACAGCGCGGCGGCGGTCAGGTTGGGCTGGGCGAAACCCACGGCCGACAACAGGATACCGGCAGAAACCAGGATGCTCAGGCTGGCCATGCGCTCCAGTCGCTGGGCGGCGAGGATGGCAATAGCTGCGCAGACAATGGTCGCCATGCCGCCGTAGATCAGCCAGTCGCCTGCAAAGTACGCCGATGCTCCGGCCTGCCCGGAAAACAGCAGGGTCCACAAGCGCAATACGGTGTAGATCCCGACTTTGGTCATGATTGCGAACAGGGCTGCCACCGGCGCACTGGCCGAGGAATAAGCAGGCACCAGCCAGAAATTCAGCGGCCACATGCCCGCCTTGGCCAAAAAGGCCACAGCCAGAATGGCAGCGCCCGCATGCAGCAATCCGCGATCCGCTTCAGGCACCAGGGGAATCTTCAGCGCCAGATCGGCCATGTTCAACGTGCCGGTGACGCCATAGATCAAGGCCGCGCCGATCAGGAACAGGGAAGAAGCCAGCAGGTTGATCGAGATGTAATGCAGCCCCGCAGACACCCGGGTTTTGCCCGAACCGTGGAGCATCAAGCCGTACGAAGCGGCCAGCAGCACTTCGAAAAACACGAACAGGTTGAACAGGTCGGCGGTCAGGAAGGCCCCGTACAGGCCCATCAGCTGGATCTGGAACAGCGCGTGGAAACTGGCTCCTGCGCGGTCCCAGCGGGCCATGGCGAACAGCAGGGCGCTGATGGCGATGATGCCGGTCAGCACCAGCATCAAGGCGCTCAAGTGATCAACCACCAGGGCTATCCCGAAGGGCACTTCCCAGTTGCTGGGCAGGTAAACGCCAATCGAAGCCGGAATGGCTTGCTGGCGGGTCCAAAGCAACAACATCACGGAGATGCCCAGGCCGAGCAGGGTCGAGATCAGATTGATCCGTGCCTTGAGCGGTCGGTGTTTCTCGCCCAGCATCAGCATGCAGGCTGCGGTGAGCAGTGGCAGCAAAATGGGGGCGACGATCAGGTGCGGCATCAAATTCATTCTTTAGGCTCCCGGCCATCTACGTGGTCGGTACCGGTCAGGCCCCGAGAGGCCAGCAAGACCACCAGAAACAGCGCGGTCATGGCGAAACTGATGACGATAGCGGTCAGCACCAGAGCCTGGGGCAATGGGTCTGTGTAGTTGAGCAAGTCCTGGGGGACGCCGTTCTTGATCACCGGCTCCTTGCCGATAAACAGGCTGCCCATGCTGAAGATGAACAGGTTGACACCGTAGGACAGCAGGCACAGGCCCATGACCACCTGGAAGGTTCGCGGACGCAGAACCAGCCAGGTGCCCGATGCTGCCAATACTCCGATAGCAATGGCGATGACTTCTTCCATCAGGCGGCTCCTTCTTTGGTGGCAAGCGCGGATTGAAGGGCAGGCAGCGGGGCAAGCTGATTGCTCGGGCGATGGGCCCGTACGGACTGGTGAGCCAGTGCCGTGAGGATCAGCAGGGTTGCGCCGACGACCACCGCATACACGCCGATATCGAAGAACAGGGCGCTGGCCACATGGATATCGCCCAACAGCGGCACGCTGAAATGGAAGGTGTGAGTGGTCAGGAACGGGTAGCCCAAGGGGATTGCGCCCAGCCCGGTCAATGTTGCAAACAACAGCCCGGTGCCCATCCAGCGCAACGGCCGCAGGCTCATCTGTGCCTCGACCCACTGTGTGCCGGCAACCATGTATTGCAGGATAAACGCCACCGACATCACCAGGCCTGCGACGAAGCCGCCGCCCGGCTGGTTATGACCGCGCATGAACAGGTACATGGACACCACAAAGGCAATCGGCAGCAGCAAGCGCACCAGCACGGCCGGCACCATCATAAAGCCCAGGGCGGTATCGCTGGCGCTACGCGGGTTGACCAAATCGGTCATCACGTCCTTGGCCAGGAGTCGCTGCTGGGCAGGTAGCTGCATGCTTTCTTTGGAGGGGCGGAAGCGACGCAGCAGGGCAAACACGGTCAAAGCTACGGCGGCCAGAACAGTGATTTCACCCAGGGTGTCGAAGCCCCGGAAATCCACCAGCATCACATTCACCACATTGCTGCCGCCGCCTTCAGGCAGTGCCCGGCTGAGGTAGAACGAAGAAATGTCGTTGGGGGTCTGGCGTGTCAGCATCGCGTAAGACAGCAACGCCATGCCGCCACCCACTGCCGTGGAGAGCAGCAAGTCGCGCAAACGACGGATCTGCGCCTTGCGCAAAGTGCCCGGTAGTGGCGAGACCTCTTCGATACGCCGTGGCAGCCAGCGCAGGCCAAGCAGGATCAGCACGGTGGTCACGACTTCGACCACCAGTTGGGTCAAGGCCAGGTCCGGCGCCGAGAACCATACAAAGGTGACGCAGGTCATCAGGCCGCACACGCTGACCATCGTCAGGGCTGCAAGACGGTGGTACTTGGCTTGCCAGGCGGCGCCGAGTGCGCAGGCAATCGCCAGCAGCCACAGGGTGATAAAGACAATCGAGCCCGGTATTTTCGGGCGATCGCCCCAGCTCAGGCCGCTGTAGAACATCGGGATCAGCCCGGCGATAACGGCAACCAGAATCAACAGGAACAGCTGGGTTTGCAGGCGCTGGGTGCTGATGCGTCGTTCAAGCCGGCGCGCGCCGCGCATGATCACCACCAGGCTGCGTTCGAAGAAGCGTTTGCCATTGAAGTACTTGATCAGCGGCGGGTACGGGAAACGATCGAGCTTGAGCTGTTTGCGCAACAGCACATACAGCAGGATACCGCCGGACATGGCGATCAGGCTCATGATCATCGGAGCATTGAGCCCGTGCCAGATGGCCAGGCTGTACTCGGGCAACTCGCCTCCCACGACCGGCTGTGCAGCGGCGGCGAGCAGCGGGCCGACGGTTTGTGCCGGGAAAATCCCCACCATCAGGCAGGTGAACACCAGCAGCTCGACCGGGGCGCGCATCCAGCGTGGAGGCTCGTGCGGGGTGTGTGGCAGGTTGGTCGCAGGCGGGCCGAAGAACACATCCACGGTAAAGCGAAGGGCGTAGGCCACGCTGAACGTGCCGGCGATGGTCGCAATGACCGGCAGGGCGATTTCAACCCAGGCCGTGGAATTGATGAACACGGTTTCGGCAAAGAACATTTCTTTGGACAGGAACCCGTTCAGCAGCGGCACCCCGGCCATCGAGGCACTGGCCACCATGGCCAGGGTCGCGGTGTAGGGCATGAGCTTGAACAGGCCGCTGAGCTTGCGAATGTCCCGTGTGCCGCTCTCGTGGTCAATGATCCCGGCAGCCATGAACAGAGACGCTTTGAACGTTGCATGGTTGAGGATGTGAAACACCGCAGCCACGGCGGCCAGCGGGCTGTTGAGGCCCAGCAGCAGGGTAATCAGCCCCAGGTGGCTGATGGTCGAATAGGCCAGCAGGCCTTTAAGGTCATTTTGAAACATCGCGCAGTAAGCGCCCAGCACCAGGGTGCAGGCACCGGCGCCGCTGACAATCCAGAACCATTCTTCGCTGCCCGACAGGGAAGGCCAGAGACGAGCCAGGAGAAAGACCCCGGCCTTGACCATCGTTGCCGAGTGCAGATAAGCCGATACAGGGGTTGGCGCCGCCATCGCATGGGGAAGCCAGAAGTGAAACGGGAATTGCGCACTCTTGCTCAGGGCGCCGATCAGGATGAGGGGTAGCAGGATTGGATACAGGCTGTGGGCGCGGATCTTGTCGCCCGCCGCGAGCACGGCATCCAGATCATAGCTGCCGACGACATGGCCAAGCAGCATGACCCCCGCCAGCAGACACAACCCCCCGGCGCCCGTGACCATCAGCGCCATATAAGCGCCGCGTCGGGCATCCGAGCGGTGGTGCCAATAACCAATCAGCAAGAATGAAAAGAGGCTGGTGAGCTCCCAGAAAAACACGATCTGAATCAGATTGCCCGACAGTACCAGGCCGAGCATGGCCCCCATAAACGCCAGGAAAAAAGCAAAGAAGCGCGGAACCGGGTCTTCGGGGGACATGTAATAACGGGCGTACAGCGACACCAGCGTGCCGATGCCAAGCACCAGAATCGAGAACAGCCAGGCGAATCCGTCCAGGCGCAGGACAAAATTCAAGCCGAGACTGGGCAGCCACATGAACTCTTCACGAATGACGCCACCATGGGCGATTTGTGGATAGAGCATGGCTACTTGAACAGTGCCGATCAAAGCAATAAGACCGGCCAGCAGTGATTCACTGTTACGTGCGTTGTGCGGCAAAACAGCCGCCAGACAGCTGCCGACGAAGGGCAGAAGCAGTAGAACTATCAGGGACATAGGCTTCTAATCTGCAGGAGTTTGTAAGCGATCATACGTGGCGAGTTGCAGATCACCAACAGTGAACCTGTGGCTGAATCCTACAAAGTCTGTCGATAACCGGTTGGGTTTCCTACAGTTCTCTCCTCGTGTAAGCGCTTCTAAGTAAAAAATCGTACTGCGTCTTAGGCTTGCAGTTTTAATCGCAGGCTTGGTCGCCTTGCTTTTGCTCAAGCTCTTCGAGCTTCTTACCCTTTGTTTTTAACTCACTCACGATCACCGCTGCAACAATCAATGCCGCGCCAAGCAGCGCAATGCCGGGCAAGCGCTCACCTGCAAGACGCCCCGCAATGCCAGCCCAGACCGGTTCACCTGCATAGATAAGAGTGGCGCGGGTAGGCGAAACGCTTTTCTGGGCCCAATTCATCGCGACCTGAATCGCCGCACTGGCAGCGCCCAAGCCAACCGCACTGGCTAACAATAGCCATGAAAAGTCAGGAATGGCTTCTTGTGTCGGCACAATCATCAAAAACGCCAGAATTGACGCCGTGCTGAGCTGAACGACAGTTACCCGGCGAACATCGACTTTGCCTGCGTAAGCACTGATCAGAATGATCTCGGCAGCGATGGCAATGGCGCTGATCAGCGTGGCGATCTCCCCGGGGCTGAAATCCAGGGACGCGCCGCTTGGGCCGGACAACAACATCAGCCCGGTAAAGGCCAGCATGATCCCCAGGCTCGGCATCAAACCGGGCCTGCGCCCCAGCACCAGCCACTGCAACAGCGGTACAAAGGGTACGTAAAGCGCGGTAATGAAGGCGGACTGGCTACTTGGGATGGTCTGCAGGCCAATGGTTTGCAAGCCGTAGCCGAGCATGATCGAGACACCGATAAACATGCCCGCCTTGAGCTCGAACAGCGTAATGCCGCGCAGGCTGCGAATGGAAAAAAGAGCGACAATGCCGGCAGCCGCGGCAAAGCGCAGCCCCACAAAAAACATAGGCCCGCTCGCTGTCAGTGCATGCTGCACCAACAGAAAGGTGATGCCCCACACCATTGTAATCAGAATCAGCACGCACTCCGCTTTACTGAAGCGAGAGGTCAAAGGCAGCAATCGGGTAAATTTCATTGGCGTCGCAACCTTGCGTGCTACAGGAATGGAGACGCACAATGCGTCAAAGCTGGGCAGTATACTGCGCAGTCCCACAAGGTGAGCAATATAGTGCCCAAAGAAAATTCACAACGTGCGTCGGTTTTGCAGCACGTCAGTCAGAACGTACGGCGCCTTAGATTGCTGGCGCACCTGAGCCAGAGCACCTTGGCCGAACTGTCCGGTGTGAGTCGGCGAATGCTGGTGGCTATAGAGGCTGGCGAAAAGAACGTCAGCCTGAGCACCCTTGACCGAGTTGCAGAGGCATTGAACGTAGCCTTCAGTGATTTGATCCAGGCCCCGGGCTCACCTGACCCGAGTCGCATCAACGAAGTGGCCTGGACGGGTGCGAAGGCGGGGAGCAAAGCCGTCCTGCTGTCCAAAGCCACCGCCACCCGCGAAGTCGAGTTGTGGGAATGGACCCTGGAGCCGGGAGAGGAATACCACTCCCAGGCAGATGCCGAAGGCTGGAGCGAGCAGCTCTACGTATTCGAAGGTTGTTTGACCCTGGTCATGGACGAACAGGTACTGCGATTTAGCGCGGGAGAGTTCTATATGTACGCCAGCAACCGACCCCATGCCTACCGTAACGAAGGCGAGGGGACATTGCGGTTTGTACGCAATGTCGTGATCTGAAAACCCGTGGCAGAAAAATAACTAAAAATTATTAGAATTCAGGGGGTTGCCAGCTTCAGCCTTCTAGTACATAATGCGCGCCATCAGCCCGGGGCAACTACCTGAAGTGCTGAAGAATCAAATGGTTGTAGCGACAAGTCGCAGTAACAAACTCTTGTTTTTGATGTTTATCGCGAAGCTTCAAGCACAATTGGCCGAATAGCAAAATGGTTATGCAGCGGATTGCAAATCCGCCCACGCCGGTTCGATTCCGGCTTCGGCCTCCACATTCGAAAGCCCCGTAGATCAAGGTCTACGGGGTTTTTTATTGGGCGCAGGAAAGTGAAGTGTTCCATTACTTTGGGCATGGTGTTCCATAACTATTTCACTTTGTGGGCTTGGCGACGGCTCCGATACGCCGGTAAACCCGTTCCGTAATCCCTTCTTTTGAGTGCCCAAGAAGCGCGCTCGCCTCCGAAATATCTGCAATTTCCGACGCAGCCTTTGGCCTGATATCGCGAAACTGAAATTGCATGATCCGCTTTGCTTCCTCCTCTGATCCCGATGCTCTTGCCTTGTCAGCGGCAAGCAAGCGAGTGGCGTCCCAGCGGTTGCGCATCATTTGCCAGGACACCCGCACACCGCTTTTACTGAGAATGAAATAAGGCGAGGTGTGAGCAGCATTGCGCTGCATGATTTGGTCAAGCAACAGCCCGAGACTGCTGCGCCCGATACTGGTGTTCAAGTGAATGCGAAGGCGCTTGCCCGTCTTGCCTTGTCTTACCAGCAGAAAATCCCCCGCCATGTCGTCGCGGCGCATTGCCAAAACATCTGCCGGGCGTTGTCCTGTCAGATAGGCCAAATCCATTGCGTCCTGAACTTCTTGCGGAGCACAGCCATAAACGGCTCCCCATACTTCGTCATTGGCGTAATAGTCCCTGGGCTTCTCTTTGTTCTTGCGAACACCAAGGCACGGATTCTCCTGTCGCGTTAATCCCCACTCCCTGGCAATGTTGAATACATGCGAGAGCAGCGCGAGCTCTCTATTGGCTCGAGTCTTGGCAGATCGGGCATCGCGGTATTGGGCGACCATAGACGGCGATATTGCATCAATAGGCGCATCATCAAATACCGCTCTCAGCTGGCGAAGTTCGGCAGCATTGTCTTTTTGCGTTCTTGGGGCCTTCTTTGGAATGATATCTCTGGCGTATCGATCAAATATCCCTCTCATTACAAGCAGGTCTAAAGGTTTTTCTTTTGACTCCAGTCCGGCCCACTTCATACGGGCCTGGTTAATATCCTTGCCCAGCGGAATGTCATGGCCCGTTGCATCGCGGTAATAATAAGCCGTCCACACTTTCCCGTTTTTACGCAGGCGCGTGCGCTGATACATCCTTGGCGGCAGGTGTTGGTTTTCGGTTTTGCGAGGGCGCATTTCAACTTACTCGAGAAAAGTCTGGGGTCCAGGTAGGGGCTGGTGGTGGTTGGGCTGCCAGTGTTGGCGAAATTATTCCGAGCTTCATCCGAGCGAACATCCGACCAACGAGTGGGCGGCCACCGCGACTTTCGATAAAGACCCAGTTGCGAGCCTTGAGCCATTGGCGCTGATAGCCACGGTGTTTGTAGCCGGTAAGGTCGGCCAGCTCTTCCTCTGAGAGGATTTCAGTTTCCATGGGCGTGTCTCCATGCCGCCGCGCTGGGCGGCAGAAGGTGGAAGGGTTAGAGAGTTAGTTCGTGTCCGAATGGCACGCGGAATCCTGAAGCGTTGCGGTGACCACCGCCGCCGTACTGGCTGGCTATTTCAGAAACATCCATCCCTTCATCAGTGCTTCGCAGGCTGAACACTCGCCCGGTCGGCGTATCCCAATAGCAGGCTGCAAATGGTTCGCCCTTGGCCATCAAGTGGCCGGCATCGCTGGTCAGTGTGTAAGGTAGAGATGCGACAGGTACGTCGAAACCTCCGATCAGCAGCCTTCGCTTCGTCACGCCAACCAACTCTGCTACATCCTTGTGATGCTTGCGCTCAATTGCGGCCCCATCGGATATCAAGGTGAGAACATCAGCGTCCATCAGTTGATCCCATACTTCAAAGTCGTAGGGGTAGCTGAACAGGTTGGCTTGGATCTCCCGCGTGCCTTCAAGCTTGAACAGCCAAAGGTCGCGATCCTCTATGTGCAGAAGTAACTGAGGGGGCTCTTGGCCTGGGAAGTAGTGGTCCCACGCGAGCATTGCCCCGCTTCTGTTCATATCGAAACAGCAGGCGATCGATGGGCCGTTCTGGGAGTTGGCCATGGCGTGCGCTGTTTTCCAGCCGAGTAGTGGGGTCCCGTCATCGCGACGTGTATCTTCTTCAATGCCTGCGTGGAATGGCTCAAAGCGCCCCAAATCTTCGGCCGCGCTTTTGTGATGGTCGAGCACGATTATGCTTTTCGCTCTCCACGCGAGCTCCGCCAGTACGTCGTACTTGTAGCTGAAGTCGACGAGAACAACGTCTTTGTCAGCTACATCCGGTGGCTCTTGGCCGTAGACGCCTGGCACAAACTCGACATTGGCGCCAAGGGCTTTGCGTACTACCCATGCTGCACCGAATCCATCGGCGCAGTTGCCGTGGTAGATGCACATGGTTTTCGATTTATTTTCGGGCATGACTTCGTCCTTGCCGCTATAGCGGCTGACTTGGAATTCTTAGGGGTATTACTAAGCTGCGCATATAGCCCCTTTAGCTGGAGTTAATATACGTCATACATCAGTTCACCATTTAAATACGAAGGATTACTGGTTGTCAGAAATAAAGGAATGCAGTGGAAAATATATTGTATTTGGCGCAATCTAAAAACCACTTAATAACCCGAGAATTAAATCTATGAGCATAAAACTCGAGCGCGAACTAGAAAGCCGAATTAAGTTAGCCAATAATGCAATGGCCGACTCTTTCCAAAGAAATAGCCCGCTCTCTCAAGAGGCTTTTAAAGTGTGGGTGGAGCTTTCGATTCTGTATGTTAATGCGGTTGAGGCGTTAGCTATACTGCGTGGACCGGCCTGGCTTCCGGCTCCCCGATTTCAATAGTGGGGGGATATGTTTTTCGGCACGAGCGCTATGCAATGACCCTTCGACAGGATTGTATTCATAGCTGCTTCTCCCGTGCGCGGCGCTCAACCGCTTCGGCTTGGCGCAACTTGCTGCATTTGGTGTGGTTGCCGTGGGCGCGTGATCTGTTGCACTTGTCGCAGATCGTTTGCAGGTCAAGCTGACCCATGGGTGCGCCGCGTATCTGAACAGTTCGGCGGAGGGCAATCACATAGCCTCCTTTATGGCCTGTAAGAAGACGGGTAGGGCGCCGGCCTGCTGGCGTACAGCGCGCATTCCCTCGATGTCGTAACCCCATATGTTGCTATCGTCGAACCGCTCAGGTCCGAGGTAGCCAGGGTGCATTGGCTCGCCGGTGCGGATGTAATCCCGGAACCCTTCGACTAGCGACTGGAGCGTGCCGCCATGGCTAAAGCCACGCCACCGGCCGCCCCAGGTTGTTTTGTGCGTGAAGATCCGTCGGGCGCTGTAGTCGTCGATGAACCAGACCTTGCCGCGCTGATCCACTTCCATGCTGGCGTAGCGATCAGCAACCTGGTTGAAAAAGAAGTGCCGGCCGTGGGCGCCGATGATCCGGATCACCTGATTGACCTGCTCGGCCCGCTGTTGCTTCAGGGTTAGTTTGTTTTCTTTGGGCATGTAGTAGCCTCGTTGATATGCTCGCTGGCTGTATGGAGGGAAGCCATGACTGTTGAAGTAGATTTGAAGGGGCGGCCGATAGATCAGAAGTGCAAGCACTGCGGAAAGCTTTTCACTGCTAATCGCCTCCGCAGGCACCTCGACTCATGCAAAGGTCCAGAGGGGATGAAGGTCTGTGACTTGTCCGGCGCAGCTAGGGCTAGGAGAGTTCGGCTTTTGTTCAGCCCTAATAAGAAAAAGAAGAAAGGGCGAAGTGTTTTTGCAGTGAATGGTGGTGCTTTCGGGCTAGGAAAGAGTAGGAAGCATTAGGCCGCAATAGATTGGTCCTGGTGGCGACTCCAAGGATCATTGGCCCGGGCAAGTGCGGCCATCGGTGGAGGGCTGACACTATTCCCGCACATGTGAACCTGCTGGGTTTTGGTGAATGGCTTGCCGTCGGCGCCGTGACTGATGATGTAGTCGCCCGGGAATCCCTGAGCCTTGTATAGCTCGGCGGGTTGCAGCATCCGCAGACAGATATCGACGATCACATACGGCGTGCCTTTTATAGTCACCGTGACCAGTGCTAGGCGGTCGCGGGTGGTGATGGTGGGGGTGGGCGCTGCAATGTCGCCTGCATCACTGGTTCCGTAGTAGCTGATCAGGAATGCTGCGACCCGTAGCGCACCGGCTTCAACCTCTGGTGAGAGTTGTAGCTCGACCAGCGAACTCTTGCCTCCACCGCCTGCCGTGATTGTTGGTGCTGGCTCGTCCAGACTTTGACCGATACTTGCTCCGAACTGACGATCAAGGAATGCCGTCATCAGCCCGTGGTGTGTGCCGCCGGCACTGATGGTGTGCAGCGGGTCGTTCAAGTCCCGTGCATCGCAGTTACCGCGCAAGTGCACTAGGTTAGCGGTGACCAGTTGTTGCTGGCTGCCGGTATTGGTGACGGTCGTCATCGGGTCTTCGATGCTTTTCGCGGCAGTCGTATTAAAACCGCCGTTCATTTGGGCCATGAGGGCTGTGGCCACTGCGTACTTGTCGCCCGACGCCATGATGGTTCCCAGCGGCTGACCAAGGTCGGCGCTGCGCGGAGCTGATCCGGGCTTGTCGCCATTACCGAGCTGCACCAACGCCGCAGCGGCGAGCGCACGATGATTCTGCGTCATCAGGGTGCCGACTGGTTGATCGACGGCTACCGGCTTGCCCGAATACATCGGTCCGCCCGCACCTACAAGCACCGGACTGACAACCGAGAAGGCGCCGCCTTTGGGGTAGGAGGTCACGGTGCGTAGCGGTTCGGCCGTGGACTGCACGCTTTCCCCGGACCAGTTAGCGATCGGCACGATAAAAGGGTTGGCAGCATCGAGCACGAACTTGTGCATGCCCTTGGCAACACGGCGTAGGGTGGCCGGGGCCAGATCCTTTTTACGGCCAAAGATGCTTTTGCTCGGGATGGTCCAGTCAATGCATTCGGCGGCGGTGCGCCACTTCTGCTGACCTTTGGCTGGGTTCTTTGCGTGGGTTGGTTCGGGCCACACGATGGACTGGCCATCGCATCGGGCAATCATAAACAGGCGTTCCCTGCTGGTGGGGGCCCCGAAGTCGCAGGCCTTGATTACGCGCCATTCAACGACATAGCCCAGGCGCTGAAGCTCAGCGACAAAAACCGACCAGGTCTGACCGCGGCGTTTTTGGTTTGGTACCAAGAACTGCTCACTGACCGGAACCACTTCACCTGGCTTAGCAATCTCGCCACCCAACTTAACGACGCGGCCAGTCGCTTTGCAGCGCTTTGCCACCAGCGGTCCCCAATGCAGGATTTGCTTCACGTTCTCCAGGCTGATCACCCGGGGCCGCTTCTTACCGGCCCACTTGAGACCGATCCACGACAGGTTTCGAATCTCACGCTTGCGCGGTTGACCACCGGCTGCCTGGCTGTGGTGAGTGCAGTCCGGAGACATGTGGAACCAGCCCACGGCCCGGCCGCTGCACTCAGTATCGGGATCACCCTCAAACACATCAGTAGTGAAATGCTTTGCATGAGGGTGGTTGACCGTGTGCATGCTGATAGCGGCAGGGCTGTGGTTCTTGGCGACGGTTACAGTGCGCCCAAGACCCATTTCAAGCCCGGTACCGGCGCCGCCACCGCCGCAGAAGAAGTCCACGACGATCTCATCGTCCTGCTGGTTGAAGCCAAGGCCGTACTGGGTTTTGAAATCGAAGGGATACTTCTTCTTGTGAGCGGACATAAGTAGACCTCGCCGGGTGGCGTGATTTTTAGTGGGAAGATTGGTTTAACCGGAGGGAGGAGAGCTAAGCAGCTTGAGTTCGGGTATCAGGCTGCCACTCACAGAACCCAACCCGCTGCGCTTTCGTCTTTGGATTTATGATCGGTCGGCCTTCTGCGTCCGTCATGATGCGCTTCGCCCTGATACGCAGATCTCGGCATTGAATAGTCTTGCGGGCCAGCTCAATGAATTGCTCGGCGTACTGCGGGGCATCGAACAGCGGAGAGAGCTGGCGAACCGTACCCCCCCCCATAATCTGCTCGGTCTTCTTCTCGACCAGCTCCATCCATTCTACGAGAGGGATTGGCTCAACACCGCCAGGGGCTTTTATGTTCCTGCGGGTGCCTTTGGTGCGCTTTTTGGCCTCGGCAAGCGCAACGTCGCGGGTCATTCCAAATACTGCAAATGTGCTCATGGCATCACTCCAGGCAGTCAAGAGCTTTTTGCAGCAGCTCGTTTAGTGAAAGCTCCCGGTCGTCCGGGTCCATTGCTCGCTTGATCCACTGGCAAGCCTCACTAGCACCATCGCGAAGATTTTCGATTTCGTCTTCGTCATCACTCGCCTGGCTTTCGAGACGGCGGATGTCTTCGCGCAGCTCTTCACGCTCGGCGCTAGGGTCGATGCTCTGCGAGGTGAGGCGGCGAGTCAGTTCAGCGGCCGCCGCCGGATCAAGCGCGGCATAGTGCAGGCACTCTTCGTCGCTCAAGGCATTTGCAGGAATGCTCATTGGTTTTCTCCAGGCAGACGCCTGCCTCGCCGGCTGGCGTGATTCGTTGAAGTGGGGTATTTGTGTTTGGCCCGGCATGGAGCCGGATCAAGGAGTGCTGTAGTGATTGAACTGCTCGAAGATGTAATTGGCATCAACAGTGATGGCTTGGTCTGCCATCCCTACAAAATTACCCGAGGAGATAAACGCGGATTTTTCAGCTACACGCTTGAAACCGACAACAATCTCGACTTCAAAGGTGCCAACGAGGTGGAACTGAGGGCGCTGATCGAGGCTGGAGCTTTCAACGAGCGAGGCCGGGTGCGTATGATTCCAGCAGGCAGTGTGAAAGTTGAGGGCGGGAACGCTCTTTCGGTCAAGCGCTACAACGGTATTGCTCTCCCAGTTCGCTGAGGAGCAAATACCTCATCACCTGGATCTTGCTGAATCATCTGTAGGCTCTTCCGGTGAAAAGCCAGCGACACGTTTTTGGATACCTCAATAACGTGTCGCGGCGGATCAAGCAGCGGCAGCGCTCCACCCGGGCCAAGGCCATGAAGATGATGAATCATCAGCGTGATCGCCTCGCCCTGTTCCTCGATGCCGCTCCAGGCCATCAGCTCAGCCAGTGCCTGGCGGGTGCCGGCCATGCAATGCAGCCGGATTTCTTCCTCGCCGCGAGTCTTTCGCCTCGCCGCAGTCTTTGCCGATCGTTCTTTCTGCGCGGCTGCCATGGCCTACCTCTTCTATCCCGCTTGCCGGCAGTGCCAGCCATGTTTGACGTTTACGTTGCTGGATGCGGGCTATACGCCTCACATGTGGCTACTGAAGAAGGCGAACACGGTCAGCGTGATACCAAAGCGCAAAGTCCAGCTGCTCAGGAATTTTCCGAACTGCTTAACGTTGAACTTCCGCGCTTTCGCTTCAAGCTCATGGGAATGACTTACTGCGGCGTTGATACCAGTGCGCGTTGTTATGACCCTGTCTGTGGCTCGCTCAACGACTTCAAAGGCATTGTTGCCTATCGGCTTGACGATAAAGAGTGGCGCCAATGGCGGCGGCATTACGCCGGGCTTTTGGTAGAACTCGGCCGTGGCCTGGTGAGCACGTGCGCGCAACCCGTCGAGAACGGTGATGCGCTGGACGATTGATGGATGCATGGTCGATCCTCGACTTGGGTTACGGATATTCGTCAGCGCTCAGGCCTTGCGACAAGGGAGGGCTGACGAATAACTGCAGACATGAAAAAGCCCAGTCGAAACCGGGCTGTGTTGCACTCTTAAAACGCCACCGTATGTAAGAGCCTGGCTGTGCGGGCGTGCCCGTCTTTGTTTACTTGTGCATGGCTAAATCCTCCGTTTTGAGCATCAGCAGGGAAGTGGGGATGCAGGTGTCCAGCGTCTGCTGGGTTGGCGTCCGCATCGGTCTGTACTCAGGCGGATTTATGCCGAAGATCAGACCGATACGGCCTGGTGCTGGGGAGTACCAGGGGCTCGGGCAGTTAGCGACAGGCTGTCGTGGCGCTGGTTGATTCGGGTTACACGGCCAGCTCCATCGCTTCGGCGCGTCGAACCAAGCGTATTTCAGCGGGACGATGCTCTGATGGGCGTCGGTCGCGACGCGTCATTCCTCCGCGAGTCGCCGTAGGACTTTTCGCTCAGCCATAGTTGGCGAAATACGGCGACGCTTCAGGATGGTGTCGGGGTCAATTTTGTCGGAGCGGGCCGGGAACACAGGCTTGAATGCAAAGCCGCGCGCCTGAGTGATCTGCCCGCCAGAATTGAAGAAGGCCGCTTTTGCGGCCTCTAATTGAGCTTGACGCTGGGTGCTTGCGAGGATTTGGTTATCGATCATGCCGCCTTACTCCGCAGTTTCTCCTCGTACCCGTCCACCAGCAGCTTGAACTGCCAAAGGTCTTCCTCGAGCTTTTCGATGTAGTCGTCGTCGCGCTTGAATTCCTGCAGCCAGAGTTGACGGCCGACAGGCTTCAAAAGCGGACAGTACATCCCGATATGCCACCATTTGCGGCCGGTGATCCACATGCAGCCTTGCACTTGGTCAATGACTTCGCTGGCGTCATTATCGATGTGGAATGCGCGAAGCTTGTCAGGGGCGAGGAAACACTTGTATTCGGAGCCGCCATCTTCTCCGATGAAGCCATCTGCGCTGGCGCCGAAAATGCCGTCATCCGTTTTGACCAGTCCGACTTGGGTAACGACCAATCCAGTTTTGATTTCGTGTTCCATACGGGCTTCGGGTTCAAGCTCGTGACCCCGGCGCATCTGCCAAGTCTCGAATCCACCGTCCAATGGTGCGCCGCCAATCCGCTCGACAGCGAGTTCAAATGCATAGGAGAGGGCGGCGCCGGATGGCTCACCGACTGATTCGCCGTCTAGGGCTCTTTGTACTACTTCAGCTCGTGGTGGAGCTTTGTATTCCGCGAGATCACGGGCGCGAGCCTCGCTATGTCCGGCTAGGATGGCGTCTACATAAACGCGCTGCTGCTTAGAGAGGCCGTTCACTTTTGAGCGGGCAGTGCTGAACATGCTGGCGGTGATAGCCCCGGCGCGGGCCTGTAGCCATTCCGGGGAGCCTTGGGCACAGTTGATAACGATCATTGCGAATCTCCTGTCTCAGATGCGGCAATCAGCTGCTGACCGCGTGTGGTAACGGCAATCTTTAGAGCCTCATAGAGATCTGTAGCCGTTTGCTTGTCTGTTGCTTTCAGATCTTGGGAAAATTTCACTCCCTCCTGCCAGACTGCAGTAAGTGCGTCTTTTGATTCTGCCGCGTAAGCCTTCGGTATCCACTCGTTCATGAGCTCGCCAAGGCCCTGCGCCTGATCTCCGTTGCCATCGTCGTCCTCATTGGTCAGGACAACGTTAAAGATCATCATCGTCAGGTAGCGCCGGGCGTAGCTGTAAGTTGAGCCGCTGGCGTGCACACCAGTCTTATTCACGCTTCCCTTGATACCAGTCGAATCAATGGGGAGGTCGACGTGGTACTGCTTTGTGTGACCAGCTTCGTGCATGCAGTCGCATACTGTGCGGATGTGACCAACCAGCGGGCTATCTCCCGTGCCGAACGACAGAGAAAAGCCTGATGCCGTGTAGACCGGCGATATCTTTCGGTCAATTGACTCAAGAGCTGCATACGCGCTGCTGGTCTGAGCGTTGAACTTGTCGCGGAAAACGGGACCGATTTCAGCCTGGGCCCTGACCATCGCAGCGTTGAATGCCGCGGCAGCTGTGCGATCGGTGTGACGCTCATACATCTCCATCATCTTCTGCATTTTGTCCGCATCGAACGCTGGGTCGGTAGCAGCTCGCTGGATCATGGTCAGCATCGCGGTCGATTCAGTCGTGGTCGCAGGAGAAACGACTTGTCGGGCGTCATGCTGTTCGGCAAGGGATGTGTTGTTCATGAAGGCCTCAGTACGAGATTGAAATGGCGGGAATCTTGCGCTGGGCGATCAGGGTGATTGCTTGCTTGGCGCACTCTTCGGTCATGCCGCCAGTGATGAAGGCCTCCAAGGCGGCGCGATTGATCTTGGCTTGGTGGGCCTTGTTGGCTTCCCGCGCTGCAGCTTGACGGCGCTCTTCGTCAGCTGCCGCGTGCTGTCGGGCGATCTCGTCCTTGCGGGCCTGCTCGACAGCTGCTTTCTGCCTCTCGATGCCCGCCAGTCGTTCACGTTCTGCGTTTTGCCCTGCTTCGATGCGCTCGCGCTTTGCCTGCTCGGCTCGGCGCTCGGCTTGTTCTGTCTGGAGCCTTAGACCCTGCTCGCGTTTCTCGGCCGCTGCCTGCTCGTCGTGAGCGCGTTTGGCCTCTGCGTCACGCTCGCGCTGAGCTTTGGCTTCAGCTTCGCGAGTGGCTCGTTCAGCAGCTTCGCGGGCGATCTGCTCATCACGATCTTTCTTGTTGCGGGCTTCCTTTTCTTCTCGCAGACGGACCAACTCGGCCTGCTCAGCTTCGTACTGCGTGCGCTCGGCCAGCAGGGAGCGCAGTTTCGTCAGCGTCTGATCCTTAACCTGAGCGGCCTCGGCAAGGAACTCTTCCCAGCTGTCATCCATAGGCACCAGCTCTAGGGCCGCAATGACCTGGCTGAAGGTGGACGCTGTAGGCGTACCCTCGAAAACGAGCGAGTCCTTGATGTCCTGGATGCCATCGACGTGCTTGTCGGTTCTGGCCAGTTCTGCCTGCTCCCAGCCTGTCAGCGGCTTACGGGTGGCATCGCGCAGGGCGTCCATTTTGGTCACGAACTCGCGTAACTCAGCCTCGACGACCTTCGGCATTTCCTTAAGACGCTTCAGGTAGTCGCGGCCGGGCTTCTCTACAGCGGATTTGGACTTGCTTACTTTGGCCGCAAGAGAGGCGATTCGCTCACGACCTTTGCGGGTAGAGAGGTCAGGTACTTCAGCGGTGACTTCGGCTGTGACTGCCTCGAGGAATCGGCTAAGGCCGCCGGCCACGTAAATGGCTGGAGCATTGTCGGCGCTGATGTCGTCGATAGTGATGATTTGCTGTTCTGCGGACATGGGGAATCCTTGCCGCGATGTACGCAGCGTTCAAATGGGGTCGAGTTATTGGGCGATCAGATCAGCGAGGGCGCTGAGCAGCATTAGAGCGGTGAGCAGGGCTAGGACTGGAGCTGATCCGCGTCAGAGTGCGAAGCAGCGCTGGCGTTGGTAAGAGGTCACGCGGCGTCCTCGCGATCCTCAAACCGATCCGCCGCGGCATCTGCTGCCAGCTCCTCAGCGCGGGCTTGACCATACTCGTTAGCCCAAGGCCGAATCAGAGCCTCTGCCACGTCGTGCAGCGCTGTTGGGTGATGCTTGGCCTTGGGCGCACCCAGCGCACAGCAAGCCAACTCGTAGGCCTTGCCGTGAACGCGACACCCACCCGCAATAATCTCGCAAATCATCTGCTCGATCGGGTATTCGCGGTTGTCGGTCAGCAGCGGAGCGATTTGCTCCTGAGCACCCAGGTGTTCGGCCAGCGCCTCGTACAGCGACTGCGGAGTGACCAGGGCAACCGACTTGCCGAAAGGGCGCGGCGCAGTAACGTTGTCACCACAGATCAGGCTGTTGATTGCATCATGAAGCCAGTCGGGGCCTTCAACGGTATCGAGAAAATCAGGCACGGGGCTACTCCTGCTCAAGTTTACGGGCGAAGGCGCAGGCGGCGTTATGGTCGCGGCGGAAGCCCTTCACCTTTCCTGTGCGGGTATCGATGATGTGGAAGAACGCCACGCCCATGGGCTCAACCCGGTATCGAGGTGAGTTCTTTGGCGCGGGTAGGCCGACCAGCCCGAAGTGAATTGCTGCAGACATATTGCGACGCTGGTTCATTGCAAGCGCTACATCACAGTAAGCGCGGTTACTTGGGTTCATGGTCGCCTCCTAAACGGCGGGATAGTTGATCCAAAGACACACGGCGGCACTCATCTGTTCCGATGCTTGCCGTTGGGCGCGGAGGGGAGTGCATCCGGGTAAACTTCAGGACGAGAGAGCCTGTTATCAGGCTTTAAACGTAGTGTTCGCCAATGAATCAATGAGCCGTTTTGTAGTCATATCTATGACCTTAATTTTCAGGACGCTCAAATGAAGCGCACAGCCATAATGATCTTGGCCTTATCAGGCTCTCTCTTGCTGGGTGGCTGCGTGCCAATCTGGGATGACGGAGGGAGACATGGTCATGATCGAGGTCACGACTCTGGTCGTGGATACGACCGAGGGCATGATGATCGAGGTTATGACCGCGGCTATGATCGTGGCGACAATGATCGACGATATGACCGCAATCGCGATCGTGATGATAGGGACGACTGATCCTTTAAGGCTTTATCTCTGAGCACGTTTAATACGTGCTCTTTTCGGCGTTAATCTGCTACCTGCTAGTGGGCGGGTAAAAGTGACACTTTCAAATCAAGCCGCGCTTACTGACTCGCGCTCAGCCTGAATCCGCAGCCAAATCTCTTCCCGGTGAACCGCAACATCTTCCGGCGCGACGATTCCGAGCTTCACTTGCTGCCCGCTAACACTCAGCACCTGGATGCTGATGTCGTCGTTGATGCGGATGATTTCGCTTACGCGGCGGGTGAGTATCAACATGGTCCTTCTCCTTGTTTGATTTCCCGTTTGGCCCTGTCGCCAAGGCCAACCAGTGAAATCCATCAGCCTTCACAGCTCATTTGGTGATGGCTTGCATGCTCTTCGCTGCAGAACGGCAAGCTCTGCTGGCGTACGTATTGCTTCCGGCGAACAGAGCAGTAGGCGCGGTCGATGATATTTCGGTAGATGGCTGGTTCTGCGGGCTTACCGCATCGAGTGCACTTCGTTGTTGCGGCTGCTTCGGCCATTGTGTATCTCCCGGTTGTTTTCCCAATGCACCCGGCTACCCAGGTGCATCAGTGAAAAATTCCGTTCTCTTGCACAGGTCAACGTTCGCTTTCACGTCAACTCCCTTAAGGCCTCTGGCCGTCAAGTCGTCACGCGCTTCTCCAGCGCGCCCTCCGAATGAGGTCTCCTGTGCCCAGCGCCGACATGAGGTCGAATCGCTGCCTACCGTTACGCGGCAGGTCTGCTGGCTATGCATCGGCCAGCTCGGCGTCCATCAGGTTGTTAAAGAGCGGGTCGCGGCGGTGTGTTGCTGCGATGGAGTAAAAGTAGCACTGCTGTTATTTACAAGTCAACAGCACTGCTAATAATAAGTTTGTAGGCACAAAAAAACCCGCGCAGTGGCGGGCTTCGTGGCTAGGTGTTTCGTTACTTTGTTGCAGCTAAAACTTGTCTTAACCCATCCATATCTTGATCGGAAACAGATCCTTCCACTCCACAAATCTGAAACTCAATCACCCTGGCGGCTGCAATACGTTCTAAATTTTGACGATCAACGCTCTTAGAGAATCGCTCAATAGATGCCGAACCACCGCTGATTTCGGAGTAGGTCATCTCAAGATATGGGTCTGGCGCACCATCTACCAGCCAGTAAGTATGGTGGCACTCCCTGTAGCGCGAGTGATCAGACACGGAAACAAGCTGAATATCGTAAGAATATGGTACGGCATACCCCTTTGGATAAAAGACGGTTGCTGATAGAGAAAACGGCTCAACCCCTTGCGGCATGGAGCGCCACGAAACACTCCGAGTGCCTGAAAATCTATCCGTTTCGTCTTTGAGCACACCAGCGTTGATGGCGCAGGAATAAAGCACGATGGCTGCTGACAATACGAAGCGCTTTTCCATTGACCCCTCCCATAATTAAGCCCGACTCTACCATTCATGGTGCACAGCCACCATTGGGCGGGGAGGGTGTCGATCCGACCCGTGCGCCCTTAGCCAGGCCAGCCCCTGCGTGATATGCCCAACATTCCCGCCTATCTTCTCCAGGGCGCTGCCTACGTTGTCGCCGGCCTCAGCATGGATCAAGGCAAACACTGGTGCGATGAGCAAATCACAGGCAAAGAAATGCCCACTATGGGGGCGGGCTTAAAGTGTCCTGGATTAGTTAGCCACTGCAGTCACTGAGGTGGGACATGAACAAACTGGGCTATCTCTAGATTGTGTTTGTGGTAGCGCGAGAAGGGCTGAAAAAGCCTGGTACTGGACCTGACTATGGCCACGCAACGGTTTTTAGCGAGGGGTCACCTACACGCATTTGGGCTAATTCAGTTTCTGCTTCAGCGAGCGTGTAATGACAGAATTGTCCTGCGGTTTGTTTTTTAGTAAAGAGGCCGCCTTTGGTTTGTGCCATGCAAACATACGTGTCCGACTCACACGAAATTACGCCATTGTCGAATTCCCCCCAGATGCCGGGCTGCTCTTGCTTAACTTTAGCAACGTAGCTTTTTAGGGATGCCAGCATGGCCGAGCCGCTACCGTCGTAATTATGTTTTTCTTGTATTGGACTGACAATAGCACCGTACGTGTTCTCTATCGCCAGATATGCCAAACAAAAGTTCCTCGTTTTTTCTGGCTTGGCAGACTCAGCGAGCTGCGTCTTTACTGGAGGTGGGGTTGCGAGAGCTGAGGTGGCAATAGCCGACGATGGCGTGGAACGTGCCACCTCGACCGCTAAGTCTTTGAATGCATGCCCCCGCCAGACTCGCACCGGCGCTTTATAGCCGGCGCGCATATTACCAACAATGGCTTGCAAGCTCGCTGTGTCAACTACGGGCTGACCAGCTACCTCAACGATCACGTCCAAGGCTTTCAAGCCGCCTTTGTCTCCCGTGCCACCTTTGGTCGTCGCGATAACCAAGGCACCTTTTGCAGGTTTCAGGCCGACAGCAGTACCCATGGAAGTGGATAAGGTTTCGACTTCGACGCCGAGCTTGCCTTGGCTCGTGGGGGGAGCTACCGAGACCGTAGTCGACGCAACCGCAGTTTGTGTTCCGTTAGTCGTGGTTGATACGGCGGGGACAGTTGAAACCTCTGTTTCTGAGTCGTCAGAAAGAAGCGGCGCAGCGAGCATAATGCCAGCGTAGCCTGCTACCCCGGCAGTCGCCAGTCCAGTATTACCGGTCGCCGCCCCGCCCAACAACAGGCCCATCGCCGCAAGTTCGCTTGCGCCTCCATCGGAAGCACAACCATTGAGGTATGTAAGACAGGTGGCAACGGCTAAGAAACGGGCTGACTTTGAGACGTGTTCGAGCATTTAAATCCCCAAGGTGATGCACGATAACTACTCGTACCTATAGGTATCATGGCTATTTGCCTGAGCTTTGTACATCGTAAAACTGGCTAAACTAGTGCCTATAGAGGTGGCGTGTAAGGGCTTCATTCACGAGAGCCAACTCCAGAACGAAAACCTTGGAGCTGGCCCGCGCGCTCTTGTAGATAGGGCCAAATCCCTTTGGATGACCGCGCTGTGTTTGGACGGTATCACCCAAACGTGACGGGCTCAGTCTTCCGGATCAGTCTCATTCTCTGGCACCCATCTGGCTATTAGATCAACCAGCAGCTCGGCAATGGCGTCACTGTTATCTGACAGCACCTCAAGGTGCTCGTTAACTCGATGGGATGTCTCTGCGGAGCCTCGCTGATCAATCCAGAGTCCTATTTCTTCGATAGCTGAGCCCAGGGCGTTGATATTTTGATTCAAGCGGCTGAGCAGAGCAGGGGTTGGATCATCAGGAAGGGCGGCCATAGTGTCTCCTCAGGTTGATGAGGAAAGCGTAGCAGACACAAAAAAGCCCGCCTGTGGAGGGGCGGGCTAACACCGAGAGGATGGAGCCTCAATCTCGGTGTTTGGAGTCTAGGTGGAGCGTGTGGGATTGCAAGGATTGCAGATGCAAGAAGCCCGGCGCTGGGCCGGGCTTGTATCATTCTTGAAGCTTATAACCAAGATAGTAAAGACCCCAAAACGTTGCGAGAAGCATCTGATAAACCGAAGTGAAAAGACAAAACAGCGCAACGATTAGTAAGTAGTGACCGATAGGCTCCTGGCTATATGTGAAGTCGTAAATTGCCGGGCCGAACGAAAGTAGGGCAATACAAAAAAAGACTATCGCAATGCTTTCTCCTGTAAGGAAAGCAAATAACATCGCAAGGAACCGTCGTCTAGTTAGGTCTATCGTATTCTCTAGTCCTCTGAGTTTGACAACTACTTTTGGTGTTGGTTCCGGTAGGATGTCATCAATGTCCAATCTTCCGAATGTTGCTATAGCTGCTAATGCTGCTATGTAAAATCCAGGTAATGATTGCACGAATGAAAGTATCATCGAAGTCATACCGCCGGGTGATACAATTATTTTGGCGGAAGATAGGCTGACTATAAGCGTGATCGTTATAAGTGCTAGGAGCAATGGATACAGCCAATCTACCACCCATTTGTATGGGTGCTTGATTGCCAAATAGCCAAACGGCTTTAGTAGCTGACTTATTAACATTTTTCACTCCATGAGTGCTAGAACTTCCTTGATTATAAAGTTGTTTGCCTTGTCGAAGCTATTGGTATTTACTAGAGGTGCCGTAATTGTGTGCCGCTTAATGTACTTGTCGTTATCTATCAGCTTTCCCGAATCAGCCGATATTGTCGCCTCTCGTGGCTCGCCATCACCATTCTTGAAGCGTAGACGCATTTGTTTGTATTCAACGTTTTTCTTGATGATTTTGTTTCTGATTTGCCTCACTGACGACGATATTGAGGCGATCAATCCGGGCTCTGGTTTTAACTCAATTGTACGAAGTCTCTCCTTAACCGCGCCGCTGTCGTCCCAAGTTGCTCCTTCCTCCGAAAAGCTTAGAAGTTGTATTGATGAAAGAGTGCCACCGTTTAGGTCATTCTCAAATTCGGCCGAAGGGTGTCCTTGGAATTCAATCTGATGAAGCAAATGAACTAAGACAGGATTGCCTTTCGAGTCTCTGGCACCATTTGCGTTTGGGATCATGTATTGAGTGGGAAATTGTTTTTTACATGCGCGAAAAAGAAACCTGATGTAGTCACTAATGCTACTTGCATGCAAGCCGGAGCCAAAGACTGTTTCGATAACGCAAAGATAATAGTTATCCCCCTTTACAGGGTTTAGATCTAGGCTCTGTACGTAAAGTATTGTCGCAAGCACCGCATAGCGCAGGCCAATGAGACCATCGCCGCAAAACTTGTTGCGAGCTTGTCGAAGCGCGTCACGATGCGACGGTTCTCCTTCAGCCAGCCAAACATGCGTTCGATGATGTTGCGCTGCCGATATTTGGGGCGATCAAAAAGTCGAGGCAATCCTGGCTTGGTTTTGCGCTTCATGCTTCGCAACGGAATGACTGGCTGCATGCGATAACGATCACAATACTGGCGCAGCGCTTCAGCGTCGTAACCCTTGTCAGCCAGCAACCAGCGGCAACGCTTGCGTGGGCGACCGCGCAGGCTGGGTATGCAAGCCTGATCGAGTAGCGGTTGGGCATAGGCTATATCGCTGGCTTGTCCGCCTGACAACAGGAAACGCAGAGGCACACCATTGGCGTCGCACAGCATGTGAATCTTGGTCGTCAGGCCACCCCGGCTGCGCCCGAGCGCGTGGTCTTGCGGTTCTTCAAATCCCCTTTTTTCCCGGCACCTGATGAGGCCCGGGTTGCTCGTACGGCAGTGGAGTCGATCATCCATGTTTCCAAGTCAATCAAACCCTGCTCATTCAATCGGATATGAAGACGCTTGAGCATCTGATCAAAAGCTCCGCAATCACGCCATCCCCGGAACCGTTGATAGATCGTTGACCAAGGGCCGAATCGTTCGGGCATGTCTCGCCAGGCTGCGCCAGAGCAAAGCACCCAGAGAATACCGTTTAGCATCAGGCGATCATCGGCCCGAGGGCGCCCGGTGCGCTGATTTTTGGTGAAGATATCTGCAACCAGATCCCAGGCTGCGTCGGGGAGTTCATACCGCTTTGCCATCTTGGCCTCCTGGCTTTTAATGGCGGTGTATTTTACAGAAAATCGTATTTCTTGGGTTTACGTACAGAGCCTAGTACAACATGGGCTGAGTAGTCGCCACCATGGCCTGGAGGTTTTGAGTGGACGACTCTACTCTTGAGGTCGGGGTCGCTCGAAACTGCATCAGGTGCACTAGGGTCGCTTCTATTGATAAGTAGGATTAACTTGTCGTCTTTAAGTTGCAAATCTGAAAGGTATAGTTTGGCGGAAGTTTCTGTTCTTCCCTTTTTTACTATCTTGTCCCCGCTCGTAAAAAGAAGGCTGATATCGCTATGAAGCTCTCTAAGTGTTTTTGGTGTGGCATCAAAGCAAGCTGGATTTGCTGCTGCTCTAGAGATTCCCATTGCTGATATTTTCAAGTCGTAAAATGTCGCAGTCCTGTGCATGCTATCCCCCCGTCGTTACAAATGTAAGCAGTGATTGTTAGTATTCTATTAAGGTGCTTTTTTGCATCAATCTGATCGTGGTGTCGATAGGGCTTGCCTCTCACGCACGCCACTTTTTGTATCTCATTCTCGCACCCCATAGAAGTGGTTTAGCGCTATCAACTCAACCACAGCCACGAAAACGCAGAGAACAATGAAGCCAGGGCTGAAGACCCGCTTGCGGCCGTAGGATTCGCCATCTAACCCAGTCGAGCCCGAATAACCGGGTAGCAGCATAAGGAACGCTATCCAAGCCAAGACCCCTGCCTTGCTCCAGAAGCTCTGATTTCGCCATGAAGTCATCCGCTCTGTTCCGCGTCCCGCTTAACCCGGCCAGACTTCACCTCATCCGCATAACTCACCAACTTGTCCTCGATCGCCTGGTAGCTCAATGCGATCCTCATCAGTTCGGCGGCACCTATCTCATCCCCGGCATCGAGCAACCTTTTGGAGATGGTGAATAAATCCACTCCTGACCACTTGAGTAGGGCTGCGGCCTCTTTCAGGTCGCGCTTCAGTTCTTGATTGGGTTTCGTTAGGGGCATAAGGCGATCTCCTGGCTTCAAATGAACAGGGAGAGGATCAGTGGCAGTGTCTAGTGCCAGCTTTTTTATCGTTATGGCATCCCTGCTTATCGGTGCGCCCGCCGTGCGCGATAGTGGATAAAGAGGTTATCGCCAGTGCAGCAGCCAGTATCAAGGTGAAGATTTTCATGACGCACTTCCTGTGGTTATTGAAAAACTACAAATCCCCGCCACGCCAGATGACTCGGCCTAGGATGTGGTGCTCGTTGAATTCGCTCCGCGAAAGCGTGCGGTCCGGATACTCTTCGTCGTTGTTGTCGCTACGTATGATCCAATCGCCCATAGCTGTCTGAATCAGGCGTTTTACGATTGTGCCTTTGTCCGTGCTGGTCAGTACGTATATGTGCTTGCTGGTAGGCTCGACTCTTGATCTATCAACGAGCAGCACATCTCGGTCATTGATCGTTGGCCACATGCTTTCGCCTTCGGCGTAGATGACAATCAGGCTCTGTGGGTTCACGCCTTTCATTCTCAGCCAGTCACGCTTAAAAGCGAGCGTGGAGCGAATTTCTACGTGTGCGTTTTCGCTGCCTAGGCCGGCAGCAGCTTTTGCGTCGTACTGAGGAATGAAAGCGTAACGCTCGTCAAGATCTCCATCAATATCTGCAGGCCCTGGCAAAGGAGTGCTTGCGTCAGACTCTCTAGCGACGGACGTGCTGACATGCATGCGCACTCCATCTGCTAGCGTTGGACTTACTTCGGAGGGCTCAAAATCAAGAACCCTGGCGAGCTTTACGAGAGCATCCAAATTCAGTGCAACTTTGCCATTCATATATTGGCTTACGGTGCTCTGCGGAGAATTCCAACCACAGAGCTCGCCAACTTCTGTCTGGGTCAGTGCAGGGGTGTCGCCGCGAGCCTTTGAAGCCCTGGCTCTCGCTTTATAGATATCACTCAGCCGCTTGGCATCAGCCAATTGCTCAGCGCTTAGCGGAGTTCTAGTAGGTTTTTTCATAAATAGATTTAGTAGCACAGCTGATTTTTAAGCAAACAGCAGTGCTAATCATGTCCTTGTTTTTTATAAAGTAGCAGTGCTAATATCCGAGAGTGTTCAATCTGAGAGCTTCTCCAATGAAGACGGTAACGCTTGCGGAATACCTGTTATCGCACGGCACCCAGAGCGATCTCGCAAAGGCTTTGGGTATTCAGCAAAGCGCCATTTCGCAGATGTATCGCTCGAAACGCGCGATAACCATCAATTTGCTGGATGACGGAACAATACAAGCTAATGAAATTCGCCCCATTCCAGCTCGAAAAGCCGCGGCCTGACGAGCTCCTGAAGCTGCCTAGTTAAGTAAATTTTCGCCTAACCACTTGCAGTGGCGCCACGGAAACAGATTTGAGGTTTTACGGATGGAAGATTTTCTGCGGGCCTGTCAGAGCGCTGTGTTGGATAACGAGGCGAAAGCACTGGCAGCCAAGATGGGGGTGCCACATGTAAGCCTTCTTCAGCGTGCCAACCCGGACAACGATGCTCACCACCTGACGATCGAGCATCTGTTCGGGATCTTGCTGCACACCGGTGACATGCGACCGCTTGCGGCGCTGGCCAATGAGTTTGGCTTTGATCTGATATCGAGATCAGCACCAGAGCCGCAAGCACTCACTAAGTCGCTGATCAATGTCGGTAAGGAAGTGGCCGACCTAACCATCGCAGTTCACCAGGCCCTGGATGACGAGCACGTCAGCAGCTTCGAAAAGAGCTTGATCCGCCAAGAGATCAATCACGTTCGTCAAAGTCTCGATGTGATGGATGCGTCGGTCAAGGCTGCCTGAATTTCAGGCACAAAAAAGCCAGGTTCGTGGCCTGGCTCATTGCTACAACTTGCGAGGCAATAATGAATCCACAAGTTATCCCCGTCAATACCCCTTCAAGTGTTACGACACGTATTTCTGATTCAGAAAACGTGTCGCGCACTAACTCTAGTTTTCAGGGAGTCACGCAATGACCTCTGAAAACGTCATCCAGCTCAACAGCAGCAGGGGATTCACCCGGATGGACAATAGCCTCATGGAGGCTTTGGCTACGGTTGACCTGCCAGCGCGCGAACTGCGCGTTCTCATGGCCATTGCAAGACAGACCATCGGCTATCAACTTGAAACCAAACGCCTGACTGCTGACGAGATCGGCAAGTTCACCAACATGCGCCGTGACGTGACTTCGAAAGCGATTAGTCATCTGCTTGAGCGCCGGATTATTTATCGGATTGGCGGAAGCCGAGGCGATATAGGCATTTCACCTATCCGTGAATGGTCATTCTATGAAGAAAAAGCACAGCGTCTCACTGAGACCAAAACGTCTCACTCAGACAACATCGTCTCACTGAGACCTGATGCGAGTGAGACCAAAACGGCAACTTGCCTTCTTTATACAAAGAAAGAACCCCTATTAACTCTTTCTTCGAAAGAGATTAATCCGCCCCAAGCAAAACCAGCTCCAGCGAGTCCTGATCGCAAGACTCCCTTCGGTATGACTCAGTTGCTCGCCGACAACCCGCACGACGTCCCGGAGCAACTGCTGGCCGACTGGCTAACTCAGCGCAAGGCCAAGCGCGCCGCTGTGACCGCCACCGTCTGGTCAACCGTGAACACCGAACTGGCCAAGTGCTCAGAGGCTGGGATCACGGCAGCCGACGCGATCACCGAGGCGTTGAACTCTGGCTGGCAAGGATTCAAGGCCTCTTGGGTGATCAAGCGCCTGGCAGAATCTGCCCCCGCTCCAGTCACCCAGTCTCGTCACACCGGCTTCGATGAACGCGACTACACCGCGGGTCTAATCCAGCGTGAGGATGGTTCCTATGCGATCTGAACCTATTCAACCAGCCAGCGACTTGCCCCTCGGCACCCGAATGCAGCCAGCCGAGTGCGAAACTCACGGGGCTTACGAGCAGAAAATTTTCCCTTTGCTTGGCAAGGAACTGAGAAGCGGATGCCCTGAGTGCGGTCGTGCTATTCGCGAGAAATCCGAAGCCGTCGAACTGGCCAACAAGGCGATGGAGCTCCGCGCGACCATGGAGCGCAAGCTTGGTGCTGCGCTGATCCCGAAGCGCTTCGTAGGCAAAACTCTCGACGGTTACGTCGCCACCACCGCCGAACAACGTAAGGCTCTGAACACATGCCGTCGGTATACAGCTGAGTTCTCGCAAATCTCCGAGTCCGGCCGGTGCTTGCTGCTGCTGGGTAAGCCTGGCACCGGCAAGACGCACCTGTCCGTGGGCATTGCCAACGAGATTATGGCCAAGTCGAGCGCCACTGCCGTGTACCGAACATTCGGCTCGGTTCTGCAGGCCATCCGTGCCACCTACGACCGCACCAATGAGCAGAGCGAAAGCCAGATTTTGTCGAGTCTTATCAGCCCCTCGTTGCTCATCCTGGACGAGATCGGCGTCAGCAAGGAGAAGCCCAGCGACTTCGAGCTGACCACGCTATTCGCAATCATCAACGGCCGGTACGAAGAGATGCGGCCGACGGTGATTGTTTCAAATTTGGACGGCCAGTCGCTGCCAGCCGCAATCGGCGAGCGCTGCATTGATCGTCTGCGGGAGGGCGGGGTGATCGTCATCCCGTTTGAGTGGGAATCACAACGTGGCAAGGAAGGTTTCTGATGGCTGATGACGTCGATTTTGCAGACGAGCGTATTGAAAAAGAACTGGCCTCAGCCCTTGCTGCTCGCGTGGTTTACCGAGGCGAAAGCGCTCATGAGTGCGAGTGCGGCGCAGAAATATCCGAAGGTCGCCGTGCTGCTGTGCCGGGTGTTCAGGAATGCATCACCTGCGCTGAGCGGGCTGCATTGAAGCTGCGAGGTGTTCGCCGTGGCTGATCATTCCGAGTTGATGCGACTGGTTGAGTCGCTGAATCGCGCTATCGAGCAGGCTGAACATAAACCTGGCCAATGGGCTGAAACAGCTCAAAGCATGGGCGGCATCTGCTGCGCGGGCGAGCCGTTTCAAATTGGCAAGCCTTGGGCCAAGGAAGAACCGTGGGCTCACTTCAGCTACAAGCGCGATTCATGGCTGGCAGTTGCTGCAGTCAATGCGTTGCCGCAGTTAATAGTCTTGATCGCCGAGAACGAGGCGCTAAAAGGCTTATACCGAATGCATCAGCAAACCGAGACCCGCGAGATGCGAGACCTCAAAGCCGAAATCGCAGGCCTCAAGACCAGATACGAGGCCTTTGAGCAGGTTAATGCGGGGTTGAAGGCTGAGGTTGCCCGCTCAACAGAGCGCGAAATTCTGCAGCTCGCTGAGATCGAGTCGCTTCGCAAGGATGCTGAGCGGTATCAGTGGCTCAGGATCGCTGATTGGTGGCGTAGCCCTGTGTGCGTGATCCGCAATCCAAAAGAACAGGCCAAGCTTGGGTCGGACTGCCCGAGTGGTGACCGGCTTGACGCCGCAATTGACGCAGCCATGGGCAAGGGAGAGCAGTCATGACTGACAAGATGCGTGAAGAGTTTGAGGAGAGTCCGCGCTTCAGGGGCATGGACTTCACTCGCTCAACTACTCATTCCGAGTATTACGAAAGCCCATATGCAAATGGGGCGTGGGATGGCTGGAAAGCATCTCGCGAGGTGCTGGTAATCGAGCTACCTGAGCCTGAAGCGCCGGAGTCATATGGCGTGACTCGGGCGGATGATTCTGAGCAGTACGAAGTCCTTGAAAGCAGAATGGGAGCGCAGTATTCCGCTATTCATAAATGCCGTCGCGCCATCGAATCCGCAGGCGTGAAGGTGAAACCATGACCGACAAAATCAGCGTGAACTGCCAAGCCAAACTCTCAGAAGCTATCACCTGCCTGACCACAATGTACCGCGACAAGAAGTTCGTGGTGGTCTCACTGCGCCCGGGTAAGGACCGTACGCTCGATCAGAATGCGCTGTGGTTCGCTCTTTACCAGCGCATTGCTCAGATGACACAGATCGGTGACGTGGAAGACGCCCGCCGGTACTGCAAGCTGCACTTCGGCGTGCAGATCCTGCTGAATGAGGATGAAGACTTCCGTGCTGCCTGGTACCGGACCATGCGTCACTTGTCCTACGAGGAGAAGCTGGACCTCATGGGTGGAAACGCACTGTTCGGGCCTGATGGCTTCCCGGTAACACGTCTGTTCAATCGTGCTCAGGGCGTGGCGTACACGGATCGTATCGCCGCTGAGTTCACGGCCAAGGGTGTGATGTTCACAGACTTGCTGAGCAAGGAGGCCGCATGATCGCCAAGCAGCCCAAGCCGAAGACATGCCGTAACACTGCGTGCTCGATCAAGTTCGTTCCGCAGCGTCTCGGGCAAGCCGTATGTAGCCCAGCCTGTGCACTCGCCACCAAGGACGTTAACCAGCAGAAGGCGCGCAAATCGCTGGCTCAGGTTGAGCGCCGGGAGATCAAGGTTCGCAAGGAGAAGCTGAAGAGCAGGGCAGACCATTTGCGCGAGGCTCAGGCAGCGGTAAATGAGTTCATTCGCCTGCGTGACGCACACCTACCGTGCATCAGCTGCGACTCGCAGCCCAACGATCACGACCTTATGACCGGCAGCCGCTGGGACGCTGGGCATTATCGATCCGTAGGCGCCTGCCCTGAGCTGCGTTTTGAGCCACTGAACATCCATCGCCAGTGTGTGAGGTGTAATCGCAACCTGTCGGGTAACGCCGTTGAGTACCGCATCCGCCTGGTGCTTCGCATTGGCGCCGAAAAGGTGGATTGGCTGGAAGGGCCTCATCCGGCCCGCAAGTACACCGTAGACGAGATCAAGGCCATCAAGGCTGACTACCGGGCAAAGACCAGAGAACTGAAGAGGGCGGCGGCATGATCTATCGTAACGTGGTATCCGCAGTCGTTCGGGCACTCGCCGCCGAGACCATCAGCTCCGCAGGCGGGTGTGACTTTGAGCCGAAGGTGCAATGCGCAAAGCAGAAGGGGGAGATCGTCGGGAAAGAGGCGGCGTTTCTCACTGACTGCTGGGTATTCGGTCGGCTGCATAAGTCTTTGTCTGTTGAGCATTGGCGCGCTCTAGTGGCGAAGTTCTCGACCCATACAGAGCGAAAGCATGCCGCCATCGCTGAGTTGACGCGCGTGATGCGATCGCCGGCGCCGGAACGATTTCTGCACTGCGCTGTGGTGACGTGGGCGCTGCCTCGGCGGCCAGGCGTGGACGGCAAGAGGTCCACCAGCGTCCTGCCAGCTGGCTGGTATGAGATGGACAATTGGTCGAATGAGCCGCATCCGATCAAAACCCAGGAGCGATGGAGGCGTGACATTCGAAAGGCGCTGGAGCGGGAAGTGGATGAGGCTTTGGTGTCCGCTCAAGCCCTGTTGGATGCAGAGGGACTCATTGGGGCACAAGCGGCTTGACGGCGAATGAACCAATGAGCCATTATCTACCTATCTTGTCGTACTTGCGCATATAGGTGATGCAAGCGACAAACAAGCCCGGCCATTGCGTCGGGTTTTTGCATTTTTTGAGTTGTACTTTTTGAGCTGGCAGTGGTGTGCTATCGTAAGAACATCACTGGAATCAGTATCTTAAAGGGATTTTATGCACTCGTTTTTTTTGAAGACTTTTGGCGGTCTTACGACTAGTTATTATGTCCGTCAGTTTATTTTCGGAGCTATATTCGCAGCTTTGATCCTCTCGTTAGTATCCAGCAGCCCTACCGGTTTCACAGGTAAATCGGTGGTGATTTTTATGTCGATCGTGTGCACGGTTCTTTATCCGTACTCTCGATTCGTTTATGAAAGTGTTGTGGGCTACATCATGGGTGATAACGTATTCTTCGTGAATGCCATCCTGATGCTGATGGTTAAAGTGTTCACTATGGCCATGTGCTGGTCATTGGCAATTTTCGTGGCGCCTGTTGGCCTTGCGTACCTTTACTGGCGTAACAGCCGACAGATTTCTCAGTAAGAGAGATCAAAGCATCGAAACCCGGCCATCGCGCCGGGTTTTGCTTTTTAAAGCCTATGGGGCCATCCTTGAGCTTCATATAGGAGGAGGGCCCCATGGATACGGGAACGCAAGAAATAGTTGCCAACATGATTACCGCTATAGAGAAAATGGTGAAAGCTGAGTTCGCGGAGACTCATCTCAGCAATTTTCCTTTTGAGGTATCTTTCCCGCTCGACGATGATACTCCTGACCAGGCTCAGTCTCTTTGCGAGAGCTTGAAGCTAGGCATGAGCAAGGTATTTAGCCCTTCACTTGTGTGCGTCATGATCGAAGGCTCGCAGTACAAGGTGGGTATCGCCTTTGAATAGCCCGGACATATGCGCCGGGCTTTTTGCAAGCAGTTAACCAGGCCGGTTGTTACTTATTACAGGATATCATTTCACCATCAGCCTCAAGCACCATCTGGTTGTTGGTGAGGCTAGTCACTGTGTATCCGTTGCTCGGGCTTGCGCTCTGATAGTTTGTGTTCTGGAGATTAATATTGAGATAATTCTCCTCAATTGAGTAGCTACCCACGTAGTTGCTGCCGTCACCCTGATGAGACTCATAGCCACCGTCGGCCCCGAGCATCATTGTGTAGGTCTGCCCCGGGCTCATGCACTCCCAGGTGCCGGTTATGTCTGACTGAGAGTATGCAAAAGCTTGAGATGCAATCAGCGAAGTAGCGAGAATGAAAACCTTTTTCAATGGTGTTACTCCATGGGAAATTTTTTTGTCCTCTGGCAATAAGATAGCACCGCTGTTTCGCGCTAGTGTTGCCAGGGCTGCTGGGTTAATCGTACCGCTAGCTTCATAGTTGGTTCGCGATATTGAGCGCCTCTTAATCACGCGCGCACGCAAACTCTTGTTAGCCTCAGCATTCGCTGAGGCTTTTTCGTTTCTAGCTCCCTGAACAGGGGAGGAACCCGAGATGCCACACATGCCAGAGAAAGACCCTTCATTCTGGGTGTTGGTAATGACTGCCCTGAGAGAAAACGGCCTAGCCATGGTCCTGACGTTCGCGCTGACCTGGCTCCGCATCCAATACGACGCAAAGGAGACCACACCTTGGCGGCAGTTCATCGAGGCCACACTCGGTGCGTTGATCGTGATGGTGGTTGGCCTGACGGTTAAAGAGTTCGGCTTCAGCATCGCCTGGTCGTTCGCCACCGCCGGGTTTATTGGCGTGCTTGGCGTTGAGTGGGCCCGACAGTTGGGCAAGCGTTGGGCTGAACGCAAAGCAGACGAGATTTAGCCGCAACCCACATTAATGCATTGGCCCATTGAGTTGACGAGCCTCATTCTCAGCGAAAAGTACTTGTAGGCGAGCCCTCTCATGCTTCTCATGAAGCGCGAGATAGTCGCCTCGGCCCTTCTCGCTACGGTCTCGGTCATTAGCTAGGAACCGCCGGTTGTGTTCGAGCATGCGAAGGGTCTCATCTCGAGTTAGGCCGACCATGATTTCATTGCCTTCAAAGTCTGTGCTCAATATTCGCATCTCTGACATATAGGCGCGCGCATCATCAGTCAGGTCGAGCATTCGCATGGTTCTATCCCTTAGCGATTATTTGGGATTATCAATACCGGCATCCAGCCATCATTTCAAGCATCATGCGAGGAAGAACATGACGACCATTGCCTACAAAGACGGCGTGATCGCCTATGACTCTCGCCAGACCCGAAACGATCGCATCGTCTCTGACAATGCATCTAAGTGCCAGGTTGTCAGCGGGGTCAGCTTCTTTCTGTCGGGTGCTGTATGCGATGAGAAGGCTTTAATCGCCGCCTACTTCGGAACTCCATCACCAGTTCCCGTGGAGTGTTCAGGATATGTCGTCGACGATGGAAATCTAATGATGGTCGGTCATGACGATAAGACAGGCATCTGGAAGCAGGAGCTTGAACTGTCCAACCCCGACGCTATCGGGAGCGGGGCCTCGTATGCTTTGGCTGCAATGGATATGGGCGCAAGCGCAGAGGGTGCGGTGCGCGCTGCGATGAAGCGGGATATTTACACTGGCGGCACGATTCGCCCGGTGATCATTGATTCGAGTAAGGCAGGGTAGGTGTGCCGCAGGTAAGTGCGGCACGGGGGGCTACTTAGCTTTCAATGCTTCTTGGATTAGGTCTGCATAGTTAGAGAGGCTTTTCATCTCAGACTCAAGATTAACTGAAGAGCCTGACGCCGCTAGAGCGGTGATTACTTCAAGTGCAGCTGCAACGGCATAGGTGCGTTTATCTGCTTCACCGTGGCCGTACATTGTGCTTGCGTGGAGTACCTGCTCACCAATAGTCATATGTCATCCTTAGGCTTAGTTGATATTCATAGATAGCGGCAACCTGCCACTATTTCAAGCCGAACGATTCATTGAATGGCGTTCGAACGACGTTGAATGACCATCCGTTCGCGAAACACCCCATGAATGAGGCTTAAACATGGCCCTATGCGGCGCAAAGAAGCGCAGCAACGGGGAACCATGCAAGCGACACGCTGTTCCGGGTTCCTCTCGCTGCAAGCTACACGGCGGGGCGGCCGCAAAGGCCAACAAAGGTAACCAGCACGCTCGCAAACACGGTATCTATTCAGACACGCTGACTGCTGATGAGCATGGTCTGTGGGATGACATCGGCATAGGCACGCTGGATGACGACATCAAGATAGCCAAGCTCCAGTTGCGTCGAGCGCTGATGGCCCAGGCCAAAGCAGAGGCGGGTGACGGCCTTGTTCTGGATATGGAGAGCATCCATACCCAGGCGACCGATCCGGTTGAAGAGGGCGAAGAGCCGAAAGAGCCTGGGCGCCCATCAATGACAACCCAGCGTCGACGCCAAGGCTATGAGGACATCATCAATCGCCTGCTGGGCCGTATTGGTGACCTTGAGTCGAAGCGCGCCGACATGATCAAGAAACTCGACCCTGAAGACGAGGGGCTATTGCCTCAGCGCATCGAAGTGGTGGTGACTGACGCGAGACGCCCGAATGCCGAGCCTTAACGTACCTCAAGCCCAGTTCCTGGCGCTGCCTCACAAGTTTCGCGCCTTTGTGGCCGGATTTGGTTCGGGCAAGACTTGGGTAGGCTGCTCGGCGCTCGGGAAGCACTTTTGGGAGTGGCCGCGCATCAACGCCGGTTACTTCGCTCCGACATACGCTCAGATCCGCGACATCTTCTACCCGACAATGGAAGAGGTGGCGCACGACTGGGGGCTTCGCACTGAGATCAATCAGTCGAACCACGAAGTCCACGTCTACAGTGGCCGGCAATATCGCGGCAATGTGATCTGCCGGTCGATGGAAAAGCCCCAAACCATCGTCGGCTTCAAGATTGGTCATGCCTTAGTCGATGAGCTCGATGTCATGAGCCTGGTCAAGGCGCAGCAGGCTTGGCGCAAGATCATTGCCCGGATGCGTTACAACATCCCGGGACTGCGCAACGGCGTGGATGTGACGACGACGCCTGAGGGCTTCAAGTTCGTCTACCTGCAGTTCCTGAAGCAAGTGCGCGACAAGCCGGCCCTTGGCGAAATGTACGGCCTTGTTCAGGCCAGTACGTTCGACAACGAACTGAATCTGCCACCTGACTACATTCCATCACTAATGGAGTCGTATCCCGAGCAGCTGATCAGAGCCTACCTGAACGGCCAGTTCGTCAACTTGGCGTCAGGCACGATCTACACGGCCTACGATCGCAAGCTGAATAGCTGTGTTGACACCGTGCAGCCAGGTGAGCCTCTGTTCATTGGTATGGACTTTAACGTCGGCAAGATGGCAGCAATCACTCACGTCAAACGTGACCAAGGGCTACCCCGGGCGGTTGATGAGCTTATTGATGGCTATGACACGCCCGACATGATCCGGCGGATCAAAGAACGCTACTGGCGGCACAATGGCAATGACTTCGAGAAAACATGCGAAATCAGGATCTACCCGGACGCTTCGGGTGACTCCCGTAAGTCAGTGAATGCCAGCATCACGGATCTGGCCATGCTCAAACAGGCTGGGTTTTCGATCATCGCTCCAGCGTCAAACCCGCCCGTGAAAGACCGAATTAACGCCATGAACGCCGTCTTCTACAACGCGCAGGGCGAGCGCCGATACCTGGTTAACCCGTTTACTTGTCCTACCTACGCCGATGGTTTGGAACAACAGGTGTGGGCGCCTAATGGCGAACCAGACAAAACAGCTGGTGTCGATCACGCGAATGATGCGGGTGGTTATTTCATTCATCGCGAATATCCAATCGTTAAGCCGGTCGCCGTCACTAATCAATCCCTGAGAATCTGACTATGAGTAACGACCCGAGCGCCACGCTGCCTGCGGTGGAGCGCATGCGTGCCTATTGGGCCGTAGTTGCACCTTTGATAGACGGTACCCAGGCAATGCGGGATCAGGGAGAAACCCTGCTGCCCAAGTACCCTGCCGAGGAACAGGCTTCTTACAATCAGCGCCTGGCACTCTCCACGCTGCTCCCGGCGTACTCCGAGACGGTGGCGAACAACACCAGTCGCGTCTTTGCTGAGCCGTTACAGCTGGGCGATGACGTGTCAGAAGCCATCGTGTCGCTCTGCGGTGATTTCGACATGAGCGGTAACGACATCAATAACTGGTCTGCTCGTACCTTTGAACTGGGTCTTGGCTTCGGCTTATGTCACGCCTTCATCGACCATCAGCCTGCAGGTGATGTGCGCAACCGGGCCGAAGAGAAGGCCGCAGGCGGTCGCCCCTACGCAGTCCTGGTGCATCCAGAACAATTGCGCGGCTGGCGAGATGAGGCTGGCCAGCTTGTCATGGTGCGCTACGCCGAGACGGTCTCGGTGTCAGACGGCGCGTTTGGCAGCAAGTTGATCACCCAAATCCGCGTATTCGAGCCGGGGACATGGAAGATTTATCGCGAGTCTGAAGACTCAGGAAACTGGGAGCTTCACCAGGAGGGTACAACCAGCCTGAGTTACATCCCTTGGGCGACCTTCTACACGAAGCGTGTCGGGTTCATGGAGGCTAAGCCGCCATTGCTCGAGCTTGCCCATCTCAACGTCAAGCATTGGCAGTCACAGAGCGATCAGGACAACCTCCTGCACGTCGCACGGGTGCCACTCCTGTTCATGTTCACTGATGATGAGCAATTTCAGTTGGTCATCAGCTCCGGCAGCGCGACCCGCATGCCAAAGGACGGTGACGCCAAGTACGTGGAGCACACCGGGGCGTCCATTGAGGCGGGCCGCGTGTCTTTGCAGGACCTGGTAGAAGACATGCGAATGTCCGGCGCGAAGTTGCTGCAGAAGGACAAGCAGCAAACGAAAACGGCGGCTCAGGCCAATGAGGAGGCCGCTCAGGAGTTGTCGCCCTTGGCCCGGATGAGCGAGCAGTTCTCGGACTTCATTGCCCAGTTGCTTCAATACATGGCTGACTTTCAAGGCTCTGGAGAGGGTGGTCATGTTGAGATGCGTGGCAACTTCGACTCTGACTATGCCCCAGAAGTGTCCTTGCCCCAGCTGCTGTCGATGGCGAACTCCGGGAAACTGTCCGATCAAACCCTGTTCAGCGAGTTTCAGCGCCGCGGTGTCATCAGCGATGAGCTGGATTGGGAGGAGGAAAAAGAGCGCATCGAAACCCAAGGGCCTGCGTTAGGGGTGGTTTGATATGTCGACGGTTAACGAGACGCTCCAAGCTGCCGCCATCGGTCACGCGATAGATCTGCTGCATCTGAGTAATGCCGAGGTGCGCAAGATCATCGCTCTGCTCAACAGCGCGGATGCAGAGCTACGAGCTCAGCTAATCTTGGCCATTACGAATCTCGGGGCGGAGTCATTCACTGTCACGCACATGAACACCGTGCTGGCCTCGGTGCTGGAGATAAACAAATCCATCTATGCGTCCATTCAAGAAACAATGGTTAAGTCGGTAATTGATCTAGCCAAGTACGAGGTCGGCTACCAGAAAGCGTTATTCACTGAGGTCATACCGCAGCAAGTGCGGGTGACTGTCTCGCTAGGCTCCGTCAATCTGGACCAGGCCCGCCAGATTGCGATGGCTAGGCCATTCCAGGGCAAGTTGCTCAAGGAGTGGCTGGGCGACCTTGAAGTGACTCGAGCTGCACGCATTCGTGACGGTGTTCGTATGGGTATGGTGGAGGGGCAAACGACTGAGCAGATAGTTCGCCGCGTGATGGGCATCAAATCTGAGGGATACGCCGATGGACTGCTAAATCGCAGCCGGCAAGATATTGAGGCCGTGGTACGAACAGCAATCAGCCACACGGCTCAAGGTGCGCGCGATGCGTTCTACAAGGCTAATGATGATCTGATAGCCGAGGTGAGCTGGCTCAGCACCCTTGATAATAAGACGTCCGCCGATTGCAGGCTACGCGATCGCTTGCGGTACACGAATGACACGCACGAGCCTGTTGGGCACAAAATCCCTTGGAAAGCAGGGCCCGGTCGTATTCATTGGTGCTGCCGTAGTACTTCGACACCGATAATCAAGGGCTGGGAAGAGCTACGCCTCTCCAAGGGATTGCCGGAAAGCACTCGGGCAAGCATGGACGGGCAGGTGCCAGTATCAACCAACTATGGCACTTGGCTGAAAGCACAAAGTGCGGCGCGGCAAGACCAGGTACTTGGCCCGAACCGCGGTAAGCTTCTGCGTGATGGCGGGCTCGATGTCAGCAGCTTTTACAATGACAAGGGCAAGCTCCTCACGCTCGACCAATTGCGCGAGCGAGATGCTGCTTCTTTTGTGAGGGCCGGGATATGATGGCTGCATGACCGAAAAGCCAAAACTCCACGTAATCACCGGAACGCCTGCACCTGACACCCCAAAGGAGCAGGCAATGAAGCGCGTCCGCTCAATGCCCAGACCGCCAACCATGATCAGCTGTCATCGATGCGGTGGTGCTGAGGTCATCCAGACCAAGATTGGGATGATGTACAAGGACGGTAAGGCAACAGGCGGTACACGACAGATCCTGTGCGCGCTCTGCTTCATGAGAGGCGAGAGGGTTGTCCTGAGCAAGTAACATCGAACTCTAGAGACCCGCCAAGTGCGGGTTTTTTATTACCCAAAATTAAAGCCTCGGCACCCGCTGGGGTTTTTTTATGCCTGTAGTTCCGGATGGGGCAGGGCGACATCGGGCCGGATGGCCTAGTAGATGGGCGGATGCCCGGAGATCCACATGAAGTTGAAACTCGACGAAAGCGGCAATGCGGTGCTCCAAGATGGAAAGCCTGTCTATGTCCATGACGATGGTAAAGAGGTGGCATTCGATGCGCCAGGCACTGTCGCAACGATCACCCGGCTTAACGGCGAAGCAAAGGATCACCGTGTCCGCGCTGACACTGCCGAGAAGGCTCTTAAAGGGTTTGAAGGGATCACGGATGTAGCCGCCGCCCGCAACGCTCTGGATATCGTTTCGAAGCTCGATCAGAAAAAGCTGGTGGATGCCGGCGAGATCGACACGGTTCGCAACGAGATCAGCAAGGCGTTCCAAGGCCAGCTGGATGAAGCCAACATCAAGGTGCAGACCTTCGAGCAACAGCTGTATGCCGAAAAAATCGGCGGCAGTTTCGCTCGATCCAAGATGATCACCGAGAAGCTGGCCGTTCCCGCAGACATGGTGCAAGCCACGTTCGGCAAGGCCTTCAAGATCGAGGAGGGCAAGGTTGTCGCCTATGACGCGAATGGCAACAAGATTTTCAGCCAATCGCGGCCTGGTGAACTCGCTGACTTCGATGAAGCACTGCAGACGCTCGTCGAGGCATACCCACACAAAGACCACATCCTGAAGCCTTCCGGTGCCGGTGGTAGCGGAGCGCCCAACGGCGGTGGCAACCCCCATCCTGGCGCACCCAAGTCTCTCGCTGAATGCAAAACCAGCGCAGAGAAGGTTGCCTACCTCGAAACGATCAAATAAGGAGCCATAAATGGCTTTCGATCTCGCTATTTTCAATAAACAGACCTACACGGCTCTGACTGAAACCGTGTCCCAAGCCATCGACAAGTTCAACGAAGCGTCGGCGGGCACTATCATCCTGCAGAACGCTCCAGCGCAGGGCGACTTCGACATCACTGCCAGCTTCAAACTGATCGGCAACCTGGTACGTCGTCGTAACGTGAATGGCACTGGCACTGTGGCAGCTACTCGCCTGACCCAGCTGCTGAACGCCTCCGTGAAGGTCGCTGCCGGCACTCCGCCGATCGAATACGAAGCTGCTCAGTACAACTGGGTACTCCAGAATCCAGCACTGGCTGCTTTGACCATCGGCGAGCAACTGGGCCGGGCCCGCGTGGCCGACATGCTGAACACAGGCATTCGCGGCGCTGTGGCTGCAATCAGCGGGCATGCGGACGCGACGTTTGGCGCCGCTGCTGATGCTCCGACCTTCAAAGCTTTGAACCGTGCCTCGTTCAAGTTTGGTGACCGCTCCAACGCGATCAATGCCTGGGTGCTTCACTCCGGCGTCGTCAGCGAACTGTATGACAATGCTCTGACCAATGCTGAGAACCTGTTCACCTATGACGGTGTGAACGTCATGCGCGATCCATTCGGTCGCCTGTTCGTGGTGACCGACTCGGACGCGCTTATCGTGCCCGCTGGCGCTGACCCGGTGACCAACCCGCAGTCCTTCCGCTCTCTGGGCCTGGTTCAAAGCGCTATCGCTGTCACTGGTAACAATGACTTCGACGCCGTACTGAACCGCGTTACTGGCAAGGAGAACCTTGGTTCGGTCTATCAGGCTGAGTGGAGCTACAACCTCGGCGTGCTAGGGCATACCTGGAAGACCGCTACCGGTGGCGCATCGCCAAACGACACCGCAATCGGCACCTCGGCCAACTGGGAGCGCACCGCTACCAGCGTCAAGGACACGGCTGGCGTTCTGGTGTTGAGCGCCTAACCCGACAGAGGGGCCTTCGGGCTCCTCGCTTTCGAGGTGACACATGAGCAAAAAGATTCTTTGGTTTCTGCGCGGCCCGGCCAGTGCGGAACAGATGGCCCTGGCCAAATCGGTCGGGATGACGATTCGCGACCCGAACGCATACCGCATTGGTGACTTCATCGAGCAGGCTGACGGCGTGGCCGGTGATGCTCCTGTGGCTTACCTGAAGGCATACGACCTGATTGAAATGCTCCGTACTGACGGACCGACCGTTGTGGAGTTCGTTGCAGCTGGTTACTTGGCAGCGAATTACCCGCCAGAAGGCTACGAATCGCGAAGCTCTGCACAAGAGATCACAGATGCTATTGCTGAGCAGGAGGCCGATATCGGCGCTGACGGCAAGATGTCAATCGCCAAGCTGCGTGAGATCCTGACGGAGAAGGGCGTAACGTTCGATCCGAAAGCGAAGAAGCCTGACTTGCAAGCCCTGCTTGATCAGGCTGAGCGCGCTGCAAAAATAGCCGACATCAAGACGCAGCTGACATTGAAGGCAGTCGCCTTTGAGGACGCTGCGACCCTGGAAGAGCTGCAGGCCCTGAACACTCCATCGGTGTAACCATGACTGACTTCATCACCATCGCGCAGGTGGATAGCCTGCTGGGCGCCGAGTGGACGACCGAAGAAAAGAAGCCTCGCGCGGTGCTGATGGCGAACACCTGGCTCACTGAGCGGGTGCGTGAGGTGTGCGTTCCGACACCTCACGTAATCATCCAAGCTGGTGCCGAGATTGCGAGAGAGGCAGCAGCAGGGGCGCTATACGGCGCCCAAGCCCGAGAGGTTACTGAAACATCGGTGAAGGCTGGCAGCGTCAGCACAAGCAAGACCTTCGCCGAAGGATCAAAAACGATGACAGCGGGCGAATCCTTCGCATTGGCGCTGATTCGACCGTGGGCATCAACCAACCAGATAAAACTGGTAAGGGGCTGATATGGGTTTGCGCGAGGACATTCAGGCCGATATGGCTGAAGCTTTCGATACGGATTTGGCTGACGCGGTGAAAGACTTTACGGGCGGTATCACGCTTCCGGGCACATGGGATCCGGTAACAGAGGAGTCGGCCGGGGAGGTGGTTATCGCCTATTCGGGGAGAGGCGTCTTTGATGCTTACGAGGTGCGACTGGTGGACGGGATCAACATCAAGTCAACCGACCAGTTGTTGATCGCACTCACCAACGAAGTAACCGGCTCGCCGCAGGTTGGCCACAAGATCAATGGCTTTGATGTGCTGAGCGTCCAGCAGGACCCGGCTGGTGCGCACTGGGAAATACAACTGAGGGCTGTGTAATGGCCGGCTGGAGCATTCCTCCATCAGTGTTTGCGGATCAGATAGACGAGGAAGTCAGCAGGCGAGTTCGGACAATCGCTCTAGCCTTGCTCAATGAAGTGATCGAGCGATCTCCCGTGGGTAATCCAGACCTGTGGAAGAGTCCGCCGCCGCCCGGGTACGTCGTCGGCCGATTTCGTGGCAGCCACATCGTCAGCATTGGCGCACCGGTTTATACCGTCACAACGAATGTCGACCCGAGCGGGTCGGACACGCGTGGTAAGGGTATGGCCGCGCTATCTGGCCTTGAGCCTTACACGCAGATTTTTATTCAAACCAATTTACCGTACGCAGAACGCTTGGAGCGGGGCCATTCTGGCCAGGCACCAGACGGCCTCTACGAACTGGCATTTATCAGTGTGTCCGAGGTTTACCGATGACCTACGAAGACATTCGTGTCGCCCTCACGGCGCGCGCCGCGACCTTCACCGGCATCGACAAGGACAGGCTTTTTCGTCCCAATGATCAGCTCTCCGCGGCCAATCTGGATGCGTCAGGCATCTTCAAGCCCCCGGCTGACGGCCTCTGGTGCCGAATGATCATTCAGCACGGTACGGCCTTTATGGCGGGGATGGCTGACAAACCCTACTCCCGCAAGCCGGGACAGATCGTTTTCCAGTGCTTCGCACGGCCGCGTACAGGTATGAAATCACTGAATGTGCTGGCCGATGCGCTTGAAGCGCATTTCGGCTACTGGAGCTCTGGTGAGCTTGAGTGCATGGAAGCCAGCCAGGACGTTGTCGGTGATGACGGGGCCGGCTTCTACCAAATCAATACAAAAGTCCGGTTCCGCGCAGGTTAAACCCGTAGCACCCATCCCACCCGCCCTGAGCGGGTTTTTTTATGCCCACAGAAAGGTGGAAAGAATGAGCTCCGGCGCAAAGATCGTCAGTCACATCATTCCTGAAGTGACACCAGGTATTACCCCAGTAACCGGCACTTGGAGCACGCTGCGCCTCACAGGCAATACGCTGACTCCGACTCCAACCACTGCAGTAAGCGATGAGATTTCCGACTCTCGTATCAGCCAAGGTTCCATAGTCACTAGCGTCGACATTGCTGGCGAACTGGCTGGTGAGCTGTCGTTTGGTACGTTTGACCAGTTGCTGGAAGCTGCTTTCTATGGCAACTGGGCCAATAACGTTTTGTCCGTCGGCGATGCTCGCCACACGTTCAGCATTGCCAAGGGCTACATAGATGTCGGTGTGTACAGTCTGTTCAAGGGTGTACATGTCAGTACCTTTGCACTCGACATCCCGTCAGACGGCAAGATAACCGCCACGTTCGGCATGGCTTGCCTCGATTACACCGACAGCGATACACCAATCGTCACAGCAAGCGAACCGCCAACCATTACACCGTTCGTGTCTGGCCTTAGCGTCGGAACGGTTCTCGCTGATGGTGCTTCGCTGGCGGGTATTGCTTGTATCTCGGCAATGACAATCAGTCTGGACAACAGCCTTCAAGCGCAACGCTGTATAGGCAACACGATGCTTGGCCCGGGCGCACAGATTGCAACCGAGGCAGCTATCACCGGCACTCTCGTCTTGGCTTGGTCCAAGCGTGCATGGGAGCTCTGGAAAAACAGCTTCACTCGGAAAACCATTGCGATTCAGTTCCCGATCACTGACAGCCTGGGCAATCAGTACATCTTTGATTTCCCGGCCGTGGAAGTTGACGGTGATCTTCCGAGCGGTGGCAAGCGTGACTTGATCGAGGTGACGCTCAACTACACCGTAGCCAAGATCAGCCCGACCATCACCCGCATTCCCTTTGCGGCTGTTACCAGTGTTTCTGTTGCGCCAACGACTGCTTCGATCGCAGTCGCTGCAACGCGGCAGCTGACTGCTTCGGCGCTTCCAGTTGAATCCGCACAGAGCGTCACATGGAACAGCGCGACTCCCGGTGTGGCGACTGTGAGCAGCTCAGGCCTGGTAACGGGTGTCTCGGTCGGTTCTGCGGTGATCACCGTTACGAGCGTATCCGACCCGACGAAGACCGCGACGTCGACCATCACTGTTACCGCTTAATCGATTGCAAGACTTTGACCGCTCCGGTGTTTACGCCTGCCGGGGCGGTCCTTTTATGGCTTGGCGTTGAGTAATCATCATGGCTCTGAAACTGAAGAAGAAAGACCCAGTGCAGACTGGCGCTAAATGGGTGGACTTCGATGCAGATACAAAAGTACTGCTGGCGGGTACTGACAATATTGAATACCGGGTTGCCTTGGAGCGTCATAATCGCCGCGTCCAACGCAACGATTCGCGCTTCGGCGAAGGTCAAGTTGGCGTAGTCGAAGGCGAGCTGACCGATCTGCAGAACCACGCAATGCTGCTCGCGCACTTCATCGTCAAAGACTGGAAAGGCGTTCAGGATGACGAAGGCTGTGAGCTGGAGTACTCGACAGACGCTGCTGCCGAGCTGCTGGAGACAAACGCGGAATTCCTTCTGTTCGTGCTCCGTGGCGGTACTAAGGTTGCTGCTGAAGCAGAGCAGGAACTGGCTGAGACTGTGGGAAAGCCGTCGAGCGGTACGAGTGGGAAAAAGACTGGTCAGGCGGAGAAAAGCGAAAGCTCATCTATCAACGCCTGAATATAGCGGTTCCGGATGAACCACCCACCGATACGATCACCAGTTATCTGCTGGGCGTTTTCTACAATGTGTGTCGTGGTCGGCGGTTCCTTTCGACGATGGCTGGTGCATTCCCACTGCCGCTATCAGCCAGGGAAATATCGGACTGGCTGGAGGCTCATCCTTCACCTCTGCCGCGGCGCCACGTTGATGAGGTGGTGTTTGCGCTGGATGCGATCTGCCTGACTGAAGAGGGCGAGGATTGACGACAGAAACTGACGATCAGGTGCGAGCAACCTTGAGAAAGGTATCCAAAATCTATTGGTAGGTATCGCTTGTGGGTATTGATGCGTTAGTCGATAGGTATGAAGGCATAGTGATATCATTTGGGCTCCATTGATAAGGAGGCTCACCATGGCAGCAGTTAAGACTTACGTTTTCAAACTAAAAGCAAGCAATGGAAGCGGTATGAGCAACGTACTTCAAAATGGCACAGATCAGCGCGAGGCTGAACGAAAAATCCTTCAGAAGTACCCTGGGGCGACTATTTTGGGTGTGCGTGAACAGTAATGATTAGCCCAGCCCCCGCGCTGGGCTTTTTGCATCTGGCAGGCGCACTGTTCTCAACATAGGTTCTTAGAGCTAGCGCCGGATGCGGATCGATTGCCAAGTCACATCGCTAGTAAACCGTCCGGTATCGCCTCTGATGACGAACAGCGTTGCTCTATAGGCTGAGGATAGTCTTGAGCAGTGTAGGCCGCGAATCTTGTGGTACGCCCATGACCAGTCGCGATTTGGTTTGCTGTCCATAGTCATGCCATCCTTTTGCCATTATTAGCGTTGAATCATACCGCTCTTCATAAATTCCACAACTCGCCAGGTGCGGGTTTTTTTACGCCCGGAGAAAACCATGGCTGAGCAGAAATCCCGCCTCGTTCTTGAAATTGACAGTCGAGACGCAGAGCAGAAAGCGGAGGATGTGCGTAAGGCTTTGGGTGCTCTTGAGGATGCAGGCATTCGCGTCAAACCTGCTATGGACAAGGCTGGGGCTGGACTGGATGGTGTCGGGAAATCGGCGACCAAGGCGAGTCAAAATCTTGGGCAGCTTGATAAGTCATCGGATGGAGCCGGCAAGGCGACTGTCAGTAGCTCCGAAAAATACGCAGAGGCAAGCGCTCGACTGCTTGCGATGGCAACCAGCTCTCTGCAGGCCAGCGATTACGTTAAGTCACTGACAGCCAGCACTTCCGCAGCATCTGTTTCTTTTGATGCCGCGAGCGACAAGATTAGAAGCATCACATCTCTCTCTGCTCGTCTGCGGGCTGAATCGGATGCACTGGCTGGATCAACCGATAAAGCCTCGGTCTCGACTCGAAATGCTTCAGTCGCTACCGACCTTCAGGCGAAAGAACTGGCCGATTTGCTGGGCAAGATCAACCCGACCGTGGCTGCACTGGGCCGCCTGGATGACATGCAGTCCAAGCTGGGGCAGTTTCGCAAGGCTGGTTTGATCGACACGGAGACCTTCAAGGACTATTCGACGCGTCTCGATAGCACTCGCCAAGGTTTGTCCGCCTTTGATGAGGGACTCTCGAAAACAGGTATCAGCGCCAGGCAGACAGAGACGGCGTTGCGTCAGCTGCCTAGTCAGTTCACGGATATCTTCACTAGCCTAGCTGCAGGGCAAAACCCTCTGCTGGTATTGCTTCAGCAGGGCGGGCAGATCAAAGACTCGTTCGGCGGGATAGGCAACACCGTCGACGTGCTCGGCGGCAAGGTAAAAGGCTTTTTCTCTTCAATCGCAGGCAGTAGTGCGGGCATTGTCGGTGCTGGTGCCGTATTGGGTGAGTTGGCATCCAAGCAAGAGGCTGTCGCGGAAGGGTCGGAGGCTGCAGCTGACGGTCTAGGGGGCATGGCAGATAGCGCAAACACAGCTGCCGACGCTTCAAAAAACGCGAAAGAAGCGGCAGATGCACTGGGGCTGACTGGAGCTCCAGTGTCCGCAGGGCTTGGACTGATCATTGCGGCTGCAACGGCGTCTGCAGCAGCGCTCGCGCTGATGATCTACGGGTACAACAAGGGCAGCCAGGAGGCGGACGCTTTCAATAAGGCGTTGATCCTTACAGGCAATTTCGCTGGCACCTCATCTGATCAGCTCGCTGATTTGGCTATGAAGGTAAGTGCAGTTAACGGCACGACCGGGCAGGCTGCTGAAATTCTTGCTGGACTAGCCAGCAGCGGAAAGATTGCCAGCGAAAGCTTTGAGACCATCGCAAATGCCGCTATAGCTATGGAGGATGCGACAGGGAAGTCTGTCGACGCCACTATTGCCGAGTTTATGAAGATCTCAAAAGACCCGGTGTCAGCGGCCAAAGAGCTCAATGACCAGTACCATTTTCTGACTGCTTCGGTTTACTCGCAAATTGCCGCTCTGAAAGAGCAGGGCGACACCATTGGCGCAGCTGAACTTTTGACGAAGACCTACTCTGACACCGTTCAGGATCGCTCAAGGCAGATAACTGACAATCTCGGGACGATAGAGCGCGCATGGAAAGGCATCAAGGATGCTGCTGCTGGGGCGCTTGATGCGACTTTCAATGTCGGGCGCACGCTTACTATGGAGCAGCAAGCCCAAGAAATACGTGAGCGACTTTCAAGTAATAGGGGGAGTGGCGGGCGCTTGAGGGGCCTTGGATATGAGACCCGAGACATTAAGAAAGACCAAGCCGCGCTAGCATATCTTGAGCTTCAAATCGACGCTGAAAAGACTAAAAACACTTATTTAGGCGTGCAGAGAAAGATTCAAGATGATGCGGTTAACTCTCAAATCAAGGTCGACGCGCTAACCAAGTCGTCGCTGACGAATGAGCAAAAACGAACCGAGGCGGTTAAGGAGTATAGAAAGCAGCTTGATAATATTCGAAAGGCAAACCCTGACGACGCACGCCTGAATCAAGGCGTCATCGACAAGAACATTGCGAATATTAATGAAAAGTTTAAAGACGTTAAAACCCCGAAGGACAAGCCCTACACCGAAGACGCTGGCCAGAAGGCGCTGGATGCAGCTCGGCAAACTCAGGCGGTGCTGATCCAACAAAACGCATCGCTCAGCGCCCAAGGAATCGTCACTGAGAAGGTCGGCGCTCAAGCTCAAGCCCTGATTCGGTGGGAGCAACAGCTTTCCGATATTAAAAACAAGAAAACGCTCACAGCCGATCAAAAGTCGCTTCTGGCTACTCAGGATCTGATTACTGCCCAGCTTAAAAAGAATGCTGGTCTAGAGCGTGAAGCTGAAATCATTAAAGGAATTCAGCTAGCACAGAAGGACCAGGTGCAACTGCTTACGCTGACTGGCCAGTTGCGCGCAGCAAACGGCCTAAAGTCATCGCTTGATGATGCAGCCCAAATGGCCGAGTACGAGCGTCAGGGAAATACTGAGGCCATGAAGCGCCTCGAAACCATGATCAAGATTCGCGACATCAACCTACAAGCCAGTCAAAAGCCTGGAACGGTCGAGGGCGTGTCTCAGGCTCCGACTGCGCCGGGACTTGACGCTTCGTTAGGCGGGGCGAGCAGCGAGATTGATAGGCTTAACGAGTCGGCCAGTAAGCTTGATGAGTGGCGTGCGACCGAATTGGCAAAGCAGCAAGCCTACCTCGACCTTAAAGCGATCAACGAGGAGACGCACGCAGCGCGTGTGGCGAACATTGATCAGCAGGCTCAGAACAACCGCATCAAAATTGAGCAGGCAAAGAACCAGGCTCTACTTATAGGGACGTCTGACTTCTTTGGGAATATGTCGGCTTTGAGTCAGTCTGGGAATAAAAAGCTCGCAGCAATCGGCAAGGCAGCTGCAATCGCTCAGGCCACAATCGCAACCTATAAATCAGCTAATGACTCATACTCAGCGCTTGCCGCTATACCGATTGTTGGTCCAGCGCTTGGTGCCGCTGCTGCGGCAGCTGCAATTATTTCCGGGATGGCGAACGTCGCTTCTATCTCTGGCATTGGCTTTTCCGATGGTGGATATACCGGTGTCGGTGGCAAGAACGAATACGCTGGCGCCGTTCACAAGGGTGAGGTCGTTTGGAGTCAGGCGGATATCAGCCGGTTTGGTGGTGTCGCAGCTGTTGAGTCGCTACGGAAGGGGAATGTGTCTCCGATCGGAGTGGCTCGATCAGTTTCTGCAGGCTCATCAGCCGGCAAGTCGTCTGGTACCTCAACACCCACGCCACTGACCGTAAACCTCATCGAAAACCCAAGCAAAGCCGGCCAGGTTGAGCGCGGGAGAAATTCCGATGGGTCGGAGTCTCTGACCCTTTTCGCTGCGCAGATCCGTGCGGGCGGTAACGAAGCTTCAGATACGTTTGAGTCTGTTTACGGGCTCAAGCGAAGCCCTGGCTAAAAGGTGATCCATGACCCCAATCGAACAGTGCTACGCCTCTGGCGGAGACATGATCATAAAGACCGTTGAAGTCCGGGCAGAAGGAGAGAGTGACACCATGCTCTTTTCTCAGGGCTTCGATGACTGGACGTGCGGTACCGAGGACGGCAGGGAGCTGACCTTCCCGGGTGTGGCGATGGGGGATGCGCTGCCCAAGAGTGACGGCAGCGGATACCAAAGCCTGAACATCGAAATTGATAACACGCTGGGCAACGTACAGAAGGTCGTCGAGGGATACCGGCTTGCTGGGAAACGGATTTACATCACTCACCGCGAATACCTGCTGAGCGATCTGAGTTATCCAACATCGATTTACCACCTCACGGTGCTGGATCGAGAGTACGCCGATAACACAGCCAAGTTTTCCTGCGGGTTCTTTGACCTGCTGAACATTGGGTTCCCGCGAGACAAGCTCACCACACTGGTCGCACCTGGCCTGAAGTACATCTAACCATGCTTAAACACTACTTATCCGCCCCTTACCGGGATGGCGGCCGGGGACCTATTGCCTTCGATTGTTGGGGGCTGTGTATCGCGGTTCGCCATCAACTGCTGGGCCTGCCTCTGCTGCCCAGTCTGGGCGCTGTAGGCAAGGACCGGCTACGCGAGAACACCCACGCTTACCACGACCTGAAGCAGGGCATGGAAACGTGCCCTCCAGAGGTCGGCGCCATTGCGGCGGTGTTCCGTGGCGCGCTGTGCCTGCATGTCGGCGTGGTGGTCGAGGCTGATGGCAGGCTCAAGGTGCTGGACACCAACCCAGGCGGTGCACGACTGCGCACCGTCCGTGAGTTCGAAACTGACTTTCCAAGGGTGGTCTTCTACCGTGATCGAATTTTTCCCGAACAAGATGGCCGGCTCGGCGCCGATGGTCACGTACACGACTGATCGGCGCATGACGCTGGAGCATTGGCTGATCGAGCAGTCGCCCAGCTACCAGCGGATGGAGTCGCCTCCGATCAGCATTATGCTGAATGACGAACTGATTGAAGCGAAGCGCTGGCACAAGGTGGTTTTCAAACCGTCTGATCATGTCGAGATCTATCGCGAGCCCAAGGGCACTGACCCCTTCAGCATCACCTACGCCCTGTTTGCGGGCGCGAAAGCGGTGATGAAGATGATGGTGCCGAAGATGCCCGGCATGCCTTCGAACTCTACAGTGCAGGGCAACCCACTGACCGAGGCCAGCGCCAAGGGCAACAAGGTCAAGCTGGGCGACACCATTCGCCAGATCGCTGGGCACCAAAAGGTATACCCGTCCTACCTGGCTGAACCGCGCACCTGGTTTGTTTCTCCACGGGAGCAGTGGATCGAGATGCTGCTGTACGTCTCGGCGGGTGATTTGGATATCCCAATCAGCAAGATCAAGGTGGGCGAAACTCCACTGATTTCACTGGGTGCCGATGCCCGCGTGACGATCTATCCGCCTGGTGCGGATGTGTCGGGCGATACCGCATCGATGCTCTGGTACAACGTAGCCGAAGTGGGAGCGAGTTCGAGCGGATCGGCTGGCCTGCAGTTGACGGTTTCGAACAGTATCACTCCATCGGCGAGGGCTTCGGCCTACCAGTTCAATGGCGAAACCATCTCGATCCCTGCGGGAGCGGGCGCGTTCCCTGCGGATTGGGTCAGCGGCTTGGTGATTCGTGCGCTGGCTTACTACGAATACACGGTCATCGATGGTGGGTCGGGGCGTGACATCGTCCAAGGCCCACTGGAGATGCTCAATCCTGAAGTCGGCATGCCGATCGAGGTTGTGGGTGCCAACGGTGGGCTTTACATCGTCAATAGCTATACGCCTTATGCGCCTGCAATACCGCCCGGCGCAGGTACGGCTTCAACGCTGCGGGGCTCCAGTGCTCCGTCGCGCTACGACTTTGATGTGACACCGCTGTCGCTCACAGTCAGCCGAGGCGGGACGGCATACCCTGTCAACCTGAACACTGCGACAACCGACCTTGCCGGTCTGGTGTCGGCGTTCAACGCTGCCAAGGGCGCTGCGCCATTCATTGCCAGCGCCTCGCTGGGCCGACTGCTGATCACGGAAACGTCCGCTTTTACCGGTCTGCCGTTTATATCAACGGACGCGACTCTTTTCAGCAGCAGTCCAGCCAGCAGCACCGGCACTGCGCCAACCAGCGGGTCGCCTGAGCAGCCCGCAGAGATGACCTTGAACTATGACGGCGGAGCGCCTGCGAATGGCCTTGCGCTGGGCACTGGCTTGGCCTGCATTGGTCCTAGAGGGTTACGGTATCGCATCACAGCCTCCGGTAGCTCCATTATTGAGGTCGAGCGCCTGACCTCCGCCGGTGCCGTTGATGCGGATTGGCCTGGGTTCAGCTATCTGGAAAGCGTTAACAGCGTGATCAACCTCGACCCGTCCAGCTTGCAGGGAGGGTACCGCGGTCCCTTCGTCTGCAGCCCGGTCGGGGAGAAGGTTACCGCTATCGAGTATTCCGTCTTTGCGGCCAACGGCCTGATTGGTCTCGGAAAGAAAGGGGACATGTACGCTATTTCATCAGGCCACCAGTTTGAGTACCGGGATGCGGATGTGGCTGGTGCCTGGACGATATTGCCGAAATGGGTGAGTGGTGCTTCACGTGACGCCCAGGGCTTTACCTTCCGACATGAGCTGCCTTATCCAATGCGCCCTGAGTGTCGCCTCAAGCGCCTACCCAAGATCGGCGGCGCGAACGCTGACGAGGTCAACGACGACATGATGTGGTACAGCCTGCGCGGGCTGCGTCAGATTCGCCCAACCAGCTATCCGGGCATGACAGTCATCTCGGCCAAAATCCGTGGTGCTGACCGGCTCTCAGCGCAATCAGAGAGCCAAGTGAATCTGGAGGCCACCCGAATCCTGCCACTGCGCAGTGGCGGTGCTTGGCAAGCGCCTGGCGCAACTCGCGACATTGTGCCGTGGGTGTTGAATGTACTCAAATCGCTGGGCTACACCGACGCCGATATTGACCTAGAAGAGTTTGACCAGTTGCATGAGTCCTGTGTTGCTGATGGTCAGCTCTACGACGAGACGATTGATGCCTCAAGTATTGCCAAGGAAGCGTTGAACAATGCGCTCGCCTGCGGCTGGGCAGAGCTGACCATCGCTAACGGGCTCATCAGGCCAGTCCGTGATGAGCCTAGAGCCGTATTTGAGCGCGAGTACGGCCCTAAGACCCAAACCTACTCGCCGCAGAATATGACCACCGCCTTGAAAATCAGCGGTCCACTTCCTTCGATCAATGACTATGACGCCGTAGACGTTGAATTTTACTCGAGTAAAAGCTGGGCCTGGGAAACCGTTGAATGCCGATGGCCTGGTGATCTTGGGCTGAAGGTCGAGAAGGTCAAACTGCCCGGGGTGACTGATCGAGACCGCGCCTATCGGTGGGGTATGCGCCGCCGGGGGCACCAACTGTTTCGATCGGATACTTACACCTGGACGACCACGCTGGCCGGGAGAAACTCGGGTTACCTTAGCTTTTGCGCGGTGGCCAGTGATACACCGGGGCTTTGTCAGAGCGCGCTGTTATTTGGCGTTCAGCCGGTCATTGGCGGGCTTGTGCTGGAATCATCTGAGCCGCTGGATTGGTCTGCCGGCGGCGCCCACAAGATCGGGATCAGTCGCTTGGACGGCACGTTGTCCGGGCCTTATCCGGCCACTCAACTCGATGAGTTCCACGTCAGGGTCGATGATCTGGACTTCGTGCCCAGCAACGATCCGGCCTTGAATTCACCACGCCTGCTGTTCGGACCTGCTGACAAATGGGCTTACCCGGTACTGGTTACCTCTGCCGATCCTTCCGGTGGCAACGTCTCAATGAAGGGAATGCCCTATGACGCCCGCGTTTACACCTACGACCACGCCTCGGCGCCTGACTGATAAAGGATCTGCTTACCATGCTTGCATATCCTGAAGGTCTGCCGACGCCGCAGCGGGAGGGCTACGGCTTTGATCCTGTCAGCCCGATGACCAGTACAAAACTGGTGAGCGGGCGCTCGGAGCGGCGCCGCGCGTTTGTCAGCACTCCAACTGTGGCGACTGTCACCTGGTTGCTGACACCGTCCGAGGCGCAGTTGTTTGAAGGGTGGTTTGAATACGTCCTACTCTCTGGATCATTACCGTTTGAATGCCCACTCCTGACCCCGATGGGGATGGAACCGTACCGCGCCAATTTCGTCGACATCTACAGTGGCCCTGTATTGGTGGGCGTTGATCTCTGGCGGTTTAGCGCCCAGCTCAGCCTTTTCAAGCGGCCACTGATTGATAGGGAATGGATGGAGGCACCTGAATACATCCTTGGTGCGGATATCTTCGATATCGCCATGAACCGGAAGTGGCCGCGCCAACATGAAACTTGATTCATTCCAGTAATGGCCAGTCTGGCCATTACATCTGTACGAAATTTCCACCGGTATACTGACGACTTTTCCTGCATTTTTGAGGTTTGGTCGTCATGGTAAGTCGCCGGCACTTGTTAAAACTCAGCGCCCTCGGTACCGCATCCTTCGCGGCGCCGCTAGCGTATTCTGCGAGCAACATCACCATGACGCACAACACCGGCAATCCGCTTGGCTCAACCTCACCGAAAGACCTCTCCGATAACGCCCGCAATTTGGATTATCTGTGTCTTGGGCCAAGTCCTTCGTATCTAGACCGCAAAGGAGTGCCGCGAAAGTCTTGGTCCGGGATGGAGAGCGAGCATAGCGTTGATCAGGTTAGGCGCGAATCTGAGTTTGACCAATGTCAGGCCCTGCGCGGCAAACAGTTTGATAGTTTTATGGCGTCCAGTGGTTACTCTTCAGTCGGTGATTACGGTCCAGGCGTCCGGATCGAGTGGCACACTCAATATGTCATGAAGGACGGCCAGCCCTATCGATTGTCGTCTCTGGCGGCAGTGCCCTACATCACGACGGGTAACTGGGCAACTGAAAGTGATGCGTTTATATTGCTTGGTGATGATGTGCTAAGGCAGGAGTTAGCAGATCCAGCCCAAGGCGCGAAAAAGATTAGCTATAAAAACCTTGGGTTATCCGGAGTTGCAGGCATAGACAGTGTTGATGTAAATAGAAAACTTACTGAAACTGTCAGCCTCTATGATTTTAGGGCAAAGGGCGGTGGGCTGGATGATTCTGTTCCTCTTCATGATGCCCTTTCATGGCTATATAATGGGGATAATAGAACTCTCTTGATTCCTCAAGGCGGCACCTTCAGGGCTCCTCAGAAGGTTGATATGCCAGTTAATAAGCTGGTGAGAAATTGTCACTTAACCGCATACGGGTCAACTCTTCTCTTTGAATCGGGTGGTGGTATTAAAGTTCGCGTAACTGGAACTGGACTGCTTAGTGAAGTAACGATTAAAGGTTTAAGGGCTAATGGAGGGAGCAGGTCTTTAGAGTTTGAAGCTAATGGCAGCTTGAACTTTATCTACAATATGAAGCTTGAAGATCTTGACCTGGCCGGGTTTTCAGAATCCGGATTAATCTTGTCCGGAAACGTCTTCGAAAGTTCTATTACCGATTTCTCAGGCTCTTCTCTCAATGCCAGCGGGTACTGTATTCATCTGCTCAACGTAGGGGATGGTATTGTGTCCTCGGTTGATGTGTGGGGTGGCAATACTCGAGGTGGTAAACATGGCCTGTTCGTAGAGAACCCCGTCAGTGACGTGGGGATCTATGGCGGCACTTATCTCCAAGCTTTGAACGAGGGCGTGCGCCTTGATAACGCCATTGGCGCAACGGTTTTCAGGACGCACGTAGAGCATAATTGGCGCTCCGCTGGTAGCTTGGCCGCAGGAGGCGCCGGGCTACATATGTCTGGCCGTGGTACGATCATCGGGGTGGCTGGACAGAATAGCCCTAACACGTTCCAGCAATACGTAGTGTCTGTATTCGCCAATGACATCACCGTGATGGGGGGCGGGGCTGGGGGTACGTACACCAAATATGGTCGCTATCAGCAAAGTTCTACTGGCACGTTAGTGCTGGTTGGTGAGGCTGCTTCAAATTATGATGTGGTTAAAGATACGGAGTTGTTCCCCACTCAAATAGCTTCTGTAATTAGAAGTAAGAAGGTTGCGAAGACTGAGAATCTGCGAAATTTTGCATCGGTAGTCTCGTTTGATTTGAATCGAGGGAACTTCATGCGAGTCAAAGAGCTAACCGGTAATGTACAAGTAGCTAATCCAATCAACAGATCTGGGTTGGCCGGCGAAGAAATTGTCATAGAGTTAAATCAGGATGCGACAGGTGGGCGATCCGTTACTTGGGGTAGCGATTTTGCAGAGGGCATGACGGGAATTAATCTTGGCGCTTACAGAAGTAATCGATGGTCATTTGTTTGGTCTGACGCAAAGTGGAAGCAAACAAGCTTCGCTTCCACCTTCTAAATACGCCTAATTCTGAACGCCTGCCTTGCGCAGGCTTTTTTACGCCTGGAGAAAAGATGAAGTACTACCTGATTAAACTCGCGACAAGGCTGCCCAATGGGTTTGGCGGTACAGCTCAGGGGCCGCTGATCAAACTGCTTACGAAGTACAAAGACGATGTGGGTTTGATCGAGCACGAAAAAACGCATGTGCGGCAGTGGTACGCCGTGCTTGGTATTGGGTTGCTGCTCTGCACGCTGCTGATGCTGCTGGTTTCGCCATACCTCTGGCCGCTGTACGGGCTGGCCCCCGTACTTCATCAGTTGCTATACAAATTTGTGCGGCCATACCGGCGCTGGTGTGAGGTGACGGCCTACCGCAAGCAGGTCGCTGTCGGCGGCTATAGCAGCAATGAGTTTGCCGTAACCATGCTGGTCGAGAAATATGGCTTAGATCTTTCCGTCGACGAGGCCAGAGCACTGCTTTCCAACTGATTCAAACCCTCAAGTCAACCCGCCATCGAGCGGGATTTTTTTCGCCTGGAGAAAGCCATGTCCATCGCATCGCAGCAGTTGCTGCAGATCCTCCCGAACGCCGGCCAAGTTGCCGGCGTTTTTGTTCCTGTCTTAAACACCGCGATGAGTCGATACCAGATCGCTGGTACGAAGCGCATCGCAGCCTTTGTAGCGCAGGTTGGCCACGAGTCCGGCCACCTGGTGCGCCTGGTGGAGAATCTCAACTACAGCGCTGATGCTTTGCGCAAAACGTGGCCAAGTCGTTTCAACGCGGAGCTGGCGACTACAGTCGCACGCAAGCCCGAACAGATCGCCAACATCGCCTATGGCAACCGCATGGGCAATACCGCCCCCGGTGACGGCTGGAAGTATCGTGGGCGCGGCCTTATCCAGATCACAGGCAAGGACAACTACCGCGCCTGTGACGAAGCGCTGGGCCTGGACTTGACCGCGCAACCTGAGCTGCTGGAGAAGCCACAGCACGCCTGCATGTCAGCAGCGTGGTTCTGGGCAACCAATGGACTGAACACCCTGGCAGATGCTGGCAAGTTCGACGCCATTACCCAGCGTATCAATGGTGGCCAGACAGGTGCAGCGGATCGTCAGGCTCTGTATGCCCGGGCGCTGAAGGTGTTGGCGTGAGTTTGTGGCGCTGGATTGGTCTTGCCGTGCTGGTGGGGTGTTCCGTTTTTTCCACATGGCAAGTGGACGCCTGGCGCTATGGTAAGCAACTGACCGACCTGAGCGCATCACATCAAGCCGACCTGACTACCATTTCCAACGCTGCAGCGGCTCAGGTGCGCCAGGCGCTTGAGAGGCAGCAGGCCACCCAAAAGTCCCTGGCCGAACTCGACGCCAATGCCACAACGGAGAAAGCCCATGCTCTCGCTGAAAATGAAAAGCTGCGCGCTGATGTTGCCGCTGGCGATCGTCGCCTGCGCATCGCAGGGCGTTGTAGTGCCAATAGCAGCAATCTGTCCGATACCTCCAGCGCCGCCAGCCTGGATGATGGCAGAACCATCGAACTCGCTGGAGCTTCTGGACGAACTGTTTTCGATATCAGGGTCGGGGCCATCAAAGACCGGGCAGCCTTGAAGGGGCTGCAGGAGTATTTTCGAGAGGTGTGTCAGTAATTACCAGGATCAAAAAGCCCGGCACTGGGCCGGGCTTCTCGTATGGCGAAGTAAGAAGTGAAAAAATCAACGCAAACCTAGGACTTCTTCGCCTGCAATTTTCAGTGCTCGATGGGTGGCCGCATGAGGGATATTGATAGCGTCGAATGCCCTTTTGATGATCTCTCGCGAAGTGTCACGATATGAAGGGATATCAAGTTGGTGCTTCGACATTATCTGCTCCAGTTGCAGCGGGCTCATTGGCTTCATCTTCAACCTCCGGTTGGGCTTCATGCTCTGCATTATCCTTTGCAGGGCGGGCTTTACGTTTTGACACTTTCTTTGGCGTTTCGTTTGCTGCCCCAGAAGGAGCAGCGCTTTCTATTTCAGTAGAGATAGATGTTACAGCTTCGCCTTCAGATGCTTCATTGCTGGCCTGAGTCACAATCGGAACGCGTAATGCGTGCCGCAAATCTAGCATCAGAACCGAATTGTTCGCCCCTGAAAAGTAGCTGTCAACAACACCTTGAAGGCCCTCAGCAATCGCTATCAATTCTGGAGAAGGCTTAGAGACCGTATTAAAAATGGTTTCTGAAGCCTCATCCCGATCAATTACAAACCCATGGGACGGGTACCCAGTGGTCAGCAGATTAATAGCATCAGGCTTAAGGTTCACGCCCCCGCACCCCTTAGCTAGACGATTACCATATTCAACGGCGATACGCATTGATCTCGTGAATTCACCATACTTCATAATGTCCAGCTGCGCCGTGATGGGGCTCATCAACTGGCCAGTAAGGTTGGTAGCGACCTCTAGGGCTTGCTTTGTACTTAGTCCACCACCAAACCGAAAGCTTAAAAATTGCTGCCTGAGCAGCTCTAAAGACTGAAAGCTGATGGACTTTAGGGCCTCAATTGGATTCAGCCCTGAAAGTCGTTCACCAAACTCCTCTTTGTTCAAGATTTGAATGTCTAGGGGACCGAGTTGGCCTAGGTCATCCATGATCAATTCCTTGGCACCCAAGCAAATCAAGGTTCCTGAGCTTTTGCACCACCCATTGATGAATACTGCGAAGTGGTCGTATTTTTTCTGCAGCAGCCGCGCTATCTGGTAGGCAGCATCAGGGTCTCCGCCAGGGGTGGTCAGCCAGAGGGTAGCTTTTTTTGGGCGATTTGGTGTGGCTTGCAGAATTCTCGCTAAGTTTTCCTCCTGCCCAATACTGATGCCGCCGGAATGAATGAATAGATCGCCCTCGAATTTCTCTAGAGCCTCCTTCGCTCGCTCAAAACGCTTGGCTTGAGATGTTTCAGATTCAGGGCGGCCTTCGCCCATAGCTTCTGACTCGAGCACAAGGCTAGTAATTGTTGAGGGCTTTGGGATTTTCTTGATCATCTGCTCGTCCGTGATCGGGGTTACGTGATGCTGCGAAGGGTACACGAAGCGAAATGTGGCGAAAAGCCAGTGCTTTAATCTAGGCCAGCAAAATCATGGCGAACAGGTGCGCGCGCTCAAGATTTTTGGAGCGCAATCTCTGATGCGATGTCCTAGAAGCTGATGCGGAGTTGGTACTGTCGCTAAAGATTGATGTTACAGATGGAGTTGACTTTAGATATCAAAAACAAATCGAATTGATCATTCTGATAGTTTTTTTTCATCGAAAGCCCTTGGCATGAGCTCATCGTTCCGATAGATTAGTCCTAACCCTTGGTGTAAATCGCCTTAGGGCTAAACAGTAAAAGGAAAGGGGAAGCACTATGATTTTATCGATTGGTTGCGAAGAGTAACAGTTGAAAGTTTTGAAAAGGCCTCTGCTTAGAGGCCTTTTTTGTGTCTTTTAAAAACGTAAGGATATGATCGTTGTCAAACAAGCACAGTTTCTACCAAGGACTATTGCTCGCTACCGCCTTGATTTTAGGTGTTGTCGCAATTTGTCGGAACTTTGAAGATTTTAGCTCTTTGTTACTGATTCAGAATCTCAATGAATGGATCAGTTTTGGTATTTTTGCTTCGTTAGCAGGATTCTTAATAAATCAGCTCTATGCAAAAATATTCCAAGAGTATCAAGAGACACGAACGGGTATAAAGTACATTGCGATATCATTTTTCGTTGTCATGATTGCAACTTATTTGGTGTTTCGTTTTCAGGGAGCAAAAGACTACCAAACGTCGCTAGCACTATTTGTTTCCTCTTGCTTGCTGGGCGCAGGGTGGTGGGTTCAGGCCACAATTAGCTCTGCGGCTGCTCGCAAGGCGCATACAGTAAATACAATTATGAATCAAAGGAATAGCGAGCTTTTTATTCATAAAAACGACAATTTAATTCATGTTTTTCCACGTAAGAAAACTATTCATCCAGTATTTTCTGAGTATCTTGCGGATCCAAATAATAAAAAATTTAAAGATGCGAAGTTTGATGATGTTTATTTGCAGGCTGCCAAGGATTTATCCTACGTCCTTAATTATTATGAGTTCATTGCTGTAGGTGTTATAAATGGCGACTTTGATGAGAAGCTTATAAAAGAGTGCTTTCTCGGAATACTAATCGGGCTTGAGAAGCGAGCCTATTTAGTGATTCAGTGTACTCAGAAAATCCAGAATGTTAAAACTTTCGAGAGCATAGTAGAGTTAGTTGATAGATGGAGCGAGCAGAAGTCGCTAACTACTCGCAGCAAGACTAGTCAAAATCTAGATACCTTTGATACTTATCCGATACAAGAAGACGTCGACCGAATGATGATTGCGGCTGCGTTGCCTCCCTCCGCACCCTGAAGCCAAGACTCACAAATTTTCACCGGGCTGGGCGTCTAGTTACGTCCGCTTGCTGATATGTAATAAGTTTTTCGTCCGGAAGGACGTTGGGGGCGGGACATGAAGCCTCAGTGACTTTTCGAGTGACATCGCTACTCGTCATCCAGCAGCGTTAGGCGTCGTTGCAGCGAGCACCTGTTGCTGGAGTCCCGTATTTGCTGGCGCTGAGTAAGTCCAGCTTGAGTGGGGTGCTAGGCGGGTAGGCACATGGTCCTGGGTTTTACTCAACCAGCAGAGCTCCGTGAAATTGATGATTTTTTGGGTCCATAACCTAAGACAGAGCCTAGGCGGAATGCGGCCTGCAAGGCATTGGAAATCTCCTACTAATGGAACACCAAACAGCCTACAGGTCGCGGTTATAAAGGGCTTCAGACCCGGCTTGCAAATCCGCCCACGCCGGTTCGATTCCGGCTTCGGCCTCCACATTCGAAAGCCCCGTAGATCAAGGTCTACGGGGTTTTTTTATGCCTGCGAAAAAGGGGGGATGTGTTCCGCATTTTTTGGAAGGTGCTTACGAAACAAGGGGCGATTCAATGAAATGCTGTCATTGATACACGGGTGCTCAGGCGCATATTCCCACTGTTCTCAAGAGGGCGTATTCAGCCAAGTCAGTGCTCCAACCAGCATCGTTTCCAATCCGGTCTCAAGAGTTGGATGTATTTGTGGATTAAATTTCGATGAATGATTAGAGGGGATTTGATTGATGTTAGCGTTTGATAAGGCCTGCTGCCATATCGACTTTTCGGTGCTTCCTACGAACCAGAAAACGTAGGGAACCTTCCACTCTCGCCCGAAAATACTAAAGTCTTCGCTGGCCGATGCCGGCGCAGTTTCATATGACCGACTAGCGAAGTGATCATCAAAAGCTTGCGCTAGTTGGGCAGTGGCGACGGCGTCGTTTTCGGTGACTGGATAACTGTCAATGGTGGTAAATTCCGGCGGATGGTCAGCGTTGGAGGCTTGGCATTCCGCGCTGCAGATCCTATGTACCGAGTCGAGCATCCTGCGGCGCACATTTTCATCATAGGTACGCATGTTCAGTTTGATGACCGCGTCATCTGGAATGATATTTTCCTTGGTCCCGGCCTGCAGAGCGCCAATGGTCAAAACCCCGCTTTCCAGAGGCGATAATTCGCGGGAGACAATTGTTTGCAGGCGCATGACAGTCGCCGCGGCCATGATCACTGGATCAATTGAATTTTGTGGCATGGAACCGTGGGCACCGCGGCCATACAGTTTGATATGCAGGCTGTCTCCAGCCGCCAGAATAGCACCAGCACGATGTCCAACCGTACCTGCTTCACCAACCATGACGTGTTGTCCCAAAATGATATCCGGCTTTGGGAAACGATCAATCATTCCGTCGTCGATCATGGCCTTTGCTCCCTTCCCGGTTTCTTCGCCAGGCTGAAAGACCAGCATCAAGGTACCGCTCCATAAGTCACGATGATCCGCCATCAACTGTGCGGTACCCATCAACCACGTAACATGCAGATCGTGACCACACATATGTGCCACATCCACCGTGTCTCCTTCAGCGGTCTGTCCTTTCTTTTGACTGGCATAAGGTAGGCCAGTCTTTTCGGCCATTGGCAAGGCGTCCATGTCGGCACGTAGCATGACCGTGGGACCTTCACCGTTTTTCAATAGGCCGACGACGCCAGTTACACCAACCTGTTCGTGGACGTCATACCCTAACTTCTTGATAAACGAGGCCGCTATGGCCGCCGTACGGGTTTCCTGCATCGAAAGCTCAGGATGGGCATGGAGATCTTTGTATATTGCCTCAAGGGTCGGCAGCACCTTGCGAATATCGCCGGACATTTTTGACATGCTTTCTTTACGAGCCAAAGTTTCCATCTGCCCCTCCAATCAAGCTAATAGTTACAAAATGGTAAGTCCCTTTGACTAAAAATCGTTCTGTGACGTTCCCGCTGATGTTTTATCGGTTATAGGGTCGGCTCACGATTTTTTTTTGATCGCGGGCAGGTTCCATTGGTATTTCAACGACAGCATTCGTATCAGGGTACAGAGCGCAATTGCAGCCCAGGGCGCCACTTGATGATCAATCACCTGTAACTCACCGAGTAGTTGGATTAGTGCTCCCAGCAGCGCCGCGGAGGCGTATATCTCCTTGGTCAATACCACGGGTACACGCCCGAGCAGCACGTCCCTGATAATGCCGCCGCCCACTGCGGTAATAACACCTAACAGGAGGGCCAGTTCTATGTTCGGTATGAGGGCATAGACTTTGTGAACGCCGAATGCAGAAAAAAAACCTAACCCTACGGCGTCGAAGAACAAGGTGGGTTGGGCCAGCTTGAGTAATAGATGCTGGAAAAAGGCGGCCAAGGCGACCGCCAGCGCAACGACGCTCAAGTACTCGAGGTTGATGAGACCGGCGGGTGGTAGGGCACCAATACATAGATCGCGAATTACCCCGCCGCCGCAGGCTGTTACAAAGGCGATGACCAAAACCCCAAAAATATCCAGTTTTCGGTCAATGGCCGCCACGGCGCCACTCAGGGCAAAGACGAACGTACCCATGAGATCAATGACAAAAAACATCTCATATTCCATCGTTGTTACCTGAGAGAAGCGTCTCATGGGGTATCGGCGTTGTATGGGTTATAGCCAGAAATAATTGTGCCATCATGGCGTTTTTGGGTGCGAATGATCATGAGCGCTGTCGTTTCTGATGACAGTGTTACAGTCAACAAGCGCAGAACCTGGTGGGTAGTAGCGCAAACCCGCCTCAGATTCAATTGACTCAGAAGTTGGCTTTTACTTGCAGTCCTACTAGTGCGTTAGCGATTGCGTTAATCGATCCAGACTCCAATTTCTTCGATAGCAAGCCCAGTGTGTTTATGTTTTGGTTCAATCGGTTTAATAGGGCCGGTGGTGGGTCGTCGGGAAGTGCGGGTATAGTATTTCTCTGCATGATGAGGAAAGCCTAGCAGATACATAAAAGCCCGCCTGCTTGGAGCTGCCCACGACCGAGACGGGCACACTCATCAGAACGAGGCGGATCCATCACGGTTTTGAATCACCAGAGATTGAACGTGTACGTTATGTACAAGCGGTTGTTGTCTCGATCACTGGCGTAGGTCGAGCGTGATACAGCGTTTCTATACTCTACTCCCAAGCCTTTGAGGCTGCCCGCCTGGACGACATACTTGAGGTTGGTGTTTAGCTCGTGCTCACGCGCCAGCAGACCTTTGTAGTCTCCGTCGGCACCCTTGTAGTACCGAGTCATGAAGCTCAACCCAGGGATGCCTAACGGCGCGAAGTCATAGTCATAACGCAGCATCCAGGTTTGTTCTCCAGGCTGGATGAATTTTCCTACCCCTGCATTCGAGAACGAGTACACCGTGCTCACGCTCGCGTAGGGCAAAGCTGTATCGCCGTAAACTTTCTGGTATCCGAGGCTCAATGCATGGCCTTGTAGCCGATAAGTGAGTAGGCCGCTGAACATATCGCTTTCGACTTGTCCGTTGCGTGCGGCTCCGACGTCCGCGCTGTTGAAATACCGTAAGTCGGTGGTCAGGTTGCCGGGCCCGACCGAAAGTTTGTAGACCAGGCCGAGGAACTGCTGCTGGTAAAACTCACGCATCTCGCCATAGTAGTAAGTTGCGCTGAGATCCTTGGTGAAAGAGTAGGTCGCGCCGCCAAAATCAAAATCCGTACCCTTGGATCCGGTGTAGCCTTGCGGGAAAATATCGACGCTGTCGGTGGAATTACGCGCCTTGAACTCATCCAAGTGGCCGGCATGAAGATATAGCTTGTCGATGCCGGTGTATTCGATCTGACTCCCACGAAATGTCTGCGGTAGCAGACGGCCGTCGTTGTAGACCAGTACGGGGATCTTGGGTAGCAGTGTTCCGGTTTTAATAAGTGCGTCGCCCCATCTTATTTTCGCGGTCAATCCCAGACTGGAAAACTCATCAGCAGCATGGCCATCATCATGCACTGGTAATAGGCCTGTGCCAGCATGCTCTGGTGTTGAGTCAAGCTTGAGGCCTGACAGTCCCAGCACATCCACACCAAAGCCGACGATGCCCTGGGTATAGCCTGACTGCATGTTCAGCAGGAAGCCTTGCGCCCATTCCCGACGGTCGTTACCACCATCGCGATAGTCGTCGTTGAAGTAGTAGTTGCGCATAGAAAGACTTGCATGAGAGTCCTCGAAAAACCCTTGCGCAATTACCACCGGGCTTATCGATATCAAAGAACCAGCACAAGCTAATGCGGTGGTCGGAATGTGTGTACGCATGAAGGATCCTCAGCTGGGTGTTATAGTTTTTGGCAGCAGTAAGATGGTCGGCTTTAATCTTGATTTTGTTGCGCCTCTGGACTGGTGAGCGCTTGGTGGCGGACACTAATCGGCGTTAAATCAACACGCAACGTTATGAGTGAATCGCATCGGGCTATGCGAAATGTGCTGTGCTGCCCCAAACCAACCTGTGGAGTTATCCGTTGAACCTAAAACAGCTCGAAACCTTCAAGGCGATCATGGCGACCGGTTCTACGATCGGTGCTGCCACTCGGCTGGGGCTATCGCAATCGGCGGTCAGTCGACTGCTCGGGCAGTTGGAGGAGTCACTGGGGTTTGCGCTGTTCCTTCGTCGCAAGGGGCGATTGACTGCTACTCCAGAGGCGGAGGAGTTTGTTACTGAGGTATCAGGGCTGGTGGAAAACCTTCAGCGTGTACAGCGGCTTGCCGATGAGTTGCGAGTGGGACGCTCCCGTCGCACCTTGCTCAAGGTCGCGGTGCCCACGAGCATGACCCAGCACTTACTGCCTCAGATAGTGGCAGAGTTTTTGAAAGATCGTGAAGACGTCGTCATCGAGCTATTGACTGGATCGTATGACACGCTTGAAAGAGCAGTACTGGATCGTACGGCTGATTTTGCCTTTGTCAGACTACCCACTGACTTAGAGGGTTTCGATGTTGAGCCTGTGCTCGAAACCGCAGGTGTTTGTGTCCTGCCGGTGGGCCATCCGCTGGCTGAGAGCGCCGAACTTCGGATCGAGGACTTGAGGGACGTACCTCTGGTGCTGCTAGGGCGCCAACGGAACCTTCGTACCGAACTGGATCAGCGTTTTCGCAGCGCGCAGATCACGCCCCAGGTTCGGGTTGAAGTGCATTCCGTCAGCGCCGCCTGTGCCTTTGTTGCTCAAGGGGTCGGGGTGTCCATCATCAACGCATTGCTCGCCAACGACTTCTCCGATTTGCCCATAATCACTCGGCCCCTGACGCCACCCTTGCCGTACCGTTTCGGTTTGATTTTTCGCAATGACCTGCCACGCTCCAAGGCAGTCAGCGTTTTCGCTGAACACCTTAAAGAGCGACTGATCGAAGTGGCATCTCGCATCGGTTGAGGGTGTTGACTCTCACGTTTTGCATACCCCAACCCGTATCACTCATAGCGTTGTGAGCGGTGTTCGATTGTTTTAGTGTCCGCCGTATGCCCTTCAGGGCCATCACAAAAACAATTATGAGAGCGCCGTCATGCCGACCTTCGCATCGTTCTTTCCCACCAGATCAAACGAATCCGACTTTGCTCTCTGGCCTGAGCGAAAGCTCGCCAGTGCACCTTGCATTTCTGCCCCCACCTGCACGCGTTGCGCACCAATTCGGGTTCAACAAAATGATTGAAACTACTAAAACGTCTGCGACTCAGCCAAGCGATTGTTCACGTTTGAGCGAAGACTCGATACATCGTCCTGCCAAGCAGGTAAATCCATCTCTCATTCTTCTCGCTATCGTTTTCTTAGCACTGATCCTCACATACGCAGTGGATTCCGGAGAGTTCCAACGCAACGGTATCGCTGTTGTTCCAGGTTCTTACCACGTATTGGATAAAGACGACTCGTGGGGGCAGCTTGTTTCGACAGCTCCACGGGCCTCAAATAGTGAAAGTGCTCGTCCGGTTTCTTTACCTGAAGCGTTCATGGCTATACCTCAAGGCATCGAGAAGCGTGCGGGACTGATTTTCATGGTGCTGTTTATAGGCGGCATGTTTGGAGTACTCAACAAGGCCGGAGTAATTGAAGCTGGGCTTGAACGCTTGCTGGGCATGACCCGAGGCAACGTCTACGTGTTGGTACCCTTCCTAATGCTAGCGTTTTCAGCAGGTAGCACCTTCATGGGGTTGGCGAAGGAATACATCATGGTCGTACCGCTTATGGTTGCCATGACCACTCGCCTGGGGCTGCCAAATATCATCGGCCTTGCCATCGTAGTGATCTCGGTCAAAGTGGGTTATCTCGGGTCGATTTCAAATCCGGTAGCGCTGGCCGTGGCGCAACCCTTGGTGGGGGTTCCGATGTTCAGCGGGCTTAGCATGCGGGTTGCGGCATACGTGATCTTTCTGATCGTAGGCGTTGCTTTCGTACTGCTCAGCATTCGCCGACTCGGCTTTGATGCATCCGCAGAGTTTGTATTCAAACACGCCAAGCTCCCGGCCAGACACGTCCTGAACCTGCTAATCATGGGGGTCGGCATCGGGTTCCTAGTGTATGCCTCCAACCGTTGGCACTGGAAGTACCCGGAGCTTTCCTCCTACTACCTTGCCTTGAGCATGCTTTTCGCTGCAGTTGCCGGACTGGGGGCGAGTGATGCGGCCACGGCTTTTGTAGACGGCATGAAAAAGGTACTCATGGCCGGTGTGTTGATTGGCCTGGCCACTGCGGTGGAGATCATCCTCAGCACTGGTCAAGTGCTGGATACCATCGTTGAAGGACTTTCCGAGATGGTCGGGAACCATGGGCCTCTGGTATCCGCATACGGGATGTTTTTCGCCCAACTGAGCCTAGATGTTGTCATCCCGTCCACTTCCGGTCAGGCGGCTGTAACGATGCCGATCTTCGGGCCGCTCGGTCAGTTGTCAGGCGTCACGGGGCAGACCACGGTCTTTGCCTTTCTCCTTGGTAACGGCCTTACTAATCTGATCACTCCGACCTCCAGCGGCTTGCTCGTTCTGCTTGCTACGGCTCAGGTCGGCTGGGGGCAGTGGGCTCGCTTCATATGGCCGCTGGTTCTTGTATTTGCTGCTATCGCCATTGGCCTTCTAAGTTACGCCGTATTTACCGGGTACTAGCCGTTTTTGATGATCGTTCGATGAGTCCGTTTACATGCAAATATTTCATAATTTAAAAGTGCCGATGCGCGACGGCATCTGTCTGGCGACTGACGTTTACTTGCCCGATGGCGTGACGGCTCCTTTGGCGGTGGTAATTGAGCGCACACCCTACGACAAGTCGAAGCCATCTCGTTCGGAAAAACAGCTCGATGGTCACCATCTTTCACGAGAAGAAATGGCGTCAGCCTTTACCCAGCGTGGCTTGATTGCGGTGTTTCAAGACTGCCGAGGGCGCTATGCCTCTGAGGGTGTGTTTGTGAAATACACCCACGAAGCCGAGGATGGCTTCGACACGTTGAGCTGGCTGGTTGAGCAGCCATGGTGCAATGGTCGTGTAGGCAGCATGGGGCTTTCTTACGCTGCGCACACTCAGTTGGCGATGGCATGCCTGAATCCGCCAGGCCTAACGACGATGGTGCTGGATTCGGGGGGGTTCGCTAACGCATACCAGTGCGGGATACGGCAGGGCGGCGCTTTCGAGCTCAAACAGGCGACATGGGCCTATAAGCAGGCCAAGGAAAGCCCAGCCGCCAAGGCTGATCCTTTGGTCTTCGAAGCGTTGCAAAAGGAGGACATTCGTTCCTGGTTTGCCCGGATGCCGTGGAGCCCAGGGAATTCACCGCTGCGTCATTCGCCTGAGTACGAAGACTATCTGCTCTCCCAATGGAGTCACGGTACTTTCGACGATTACTGGCAGCAGCTCGGCCTGTATGCCGAAGGTTATTACGACGCTATTCCTGATATCCCGGTCATGTTCATGTCGAGTTGGTACGATGCCTACGTCAGCTCAACCTTAGCCAACTACGAAGCATTTACCAACGGACGCAAAGCTCAGCAGCGGCTCATCATGGGGCCTTGGCTCCATGGAGACCGTAACATCACATTCAGTGGTAACGCAGAGTTCGGCCCTCTAGCCGCTTTTGACGGGCAGGTTGAAAAAACTTGGCTGGAATGTCGGCTGAATTGGTTCGAACGCCATTTGTCACAACCAGTTACCGAGCCTGACGAAGCTCACCAAGTACAGGTGTTTCTGATGGGAGGCGGGAGTGGTGCGCGCAATGCTGAAGGACGTATCGAGCATGACGGCCGCTGGATTTCTGCGAGTGCATGGCCGTTGCCCGACACTGTCGATCAATCGTTATTTCTGACTCACAGCGGAGATCTGAGCCCGTCCAAACCCACCCAAGATACCCAGTACCTTAGCTATTACGCAGATCCGACGAACCCTGTACCCACGGTCGGTGGATCATTAACGTCAGGGGCTCCCGTGTTTGTCGGTGGAGCATTCGATCAGATTGAATGCTCGGAGTTTTTCGGCTCTCAAGGTAATGACATGCCGTTGAAACAGCGTGCAGATGTATTGAGTTTTGAAACAGCGCCGTTATCTGAAGACGTTGTTGTCGCCGGGCCAGTGAGTATTGAATTGTGGGTAGAGAGCGATTGTCCTGATACGGACTTTACTGCAAAGCTGGTAGACGTCTACCCGGCTAGCACCGATTACCCCCAAGGCTACGCTATGAACATTACCGACGGCATTTTTCGTTGTCGTTACCGCGACTCGTGGAGCGAGCCTGAGCTACTGATTCCAGGTAAACCGTTCAAGATTACTATCGAGCCCTTTGCGACCTGTAACGTTTTTAAAGCCGGGCATAGTATTCGACTGGATATTGCCAGCAGTAATTTCCCGCGTTTCGACGTTAATCCAAATTCAGGTGAGCCGGAAGGTTCGGCGATTCAAAAGAGAGTTGCATGCAATACTTTGCATCTCAGCGCCAAGATGCCGTCTCGATTAATCTTGCGAATCCTGGAGGGTTGAATATCAATACCTCACCTGGCCAGCGAAATAATGGTAATAGTGCCCAAACAGGTCTCGAAGGAATGCGACGCAGGCTAAATGCATCCCGGGCAGTTATTTGGCCGATAGCAGTAGCTCAGCAGGTACGTAAGCTTCGCTAATTGATGAGCGTTGTATTGTCGATGGGGGCGCAGGAATTTGGGGGTAAATCGGTTCCGTATTTTGAAATGAAACCCTTTGTATACTTGACGTTCAGGCGTATAAATCTGAAGCATTAGCGGAATCGAAATAGCAGTAAGTTTATGACTTATATGTAAAAAGTGGATTGAAATCCGCCCGCGCCGGTTCGATTCCGGCTTCGGCCTCCACATTCGAAAACCCCGTAGATTAACGTCTGCGGGGCTTTTTTATGCGTGCGATTTGACGATCACTTCCGCAATTTTTTGGATCAGTTCCGCAACCTGGCTTTTTCGGTGAGTGGATGGAGTGCTTTGCGGGGTATTTTGCTTTCGCTTGAAAGTGGGCATGGGGGTTTGCCCCAATGTCTCTATCCAGCCAAAAGACTGAATGCTGTTGCTGCCACGACTGGAACTTGTCCATTCCCAAGGGCTTCCGGTGGGCCACCCCACCAGCCCCCGTAGCTTTTACTATTCAAGGATGGCGAATTCCCTGGCGGCTGCCGAACTCCAAGGGACATACAGTGTTGCGTGCCCACGTATGAGTACTTATTTCCCGCCGGATGAATATGCCTGCCGCATATCGACGGCCCAGCCATCGAGCACCGGTTTGAAATCATCCAGGGTCATGACCTGCTTATCATTGTCCAGTGGCCGGCCAGTCTCTTTGCGCACTATTTGCGCCACAACGTCTTGGTCGACGGCATCCAGAACAGCCACTTCGGTGGTGATTTCACTGTCCTGGTCGCGGATGCCGGTAGCAGTGCTGACGCCGGCAGCAAGCAGTGTTACGGGAAGCCACTCATAAAATCGCAAGCTTTGCGTCCTGGCCGCGACAGAGATGATGGAGGACCTGATGGTGAGTGTGTCGGGGCCTGGGGTTTCGACGACAGTCATCACTTTGCCCAGTTCGTGTTTGAGGGCGGTATCGTAGTAATGGGTTACGGCCGAAAGCGTTGACTGCGGAGCGCGTTCGCTCGGTAGCATTTCTGGATAGAACAGACTCGGCTCGATATACACACGGGTGTAATGGTGGGTATGCAGTGTCGGGCTCACCCAAGTCAGCACCTTTTTTCCGGATGGAAGCTTTTTTTCCGTCAGTTGGCTGTAGTCATGCAAGAAGCCCGAATATTCTTCGGGTCTGATGGTTTGGCTGGTACAAGCAGTGAGTGAAATGGATAGGGTCGCCACTAGCGGTAGCGAGATACGTCTTCCCATTTTTTGCGTTCCTGAATCGATTTTAAATTAATGGTACTTGCAGCGCTCAGACGCCCGGGCGGCTCTCTGAGTTCTCGATGTTCAGTACGCCATTAGCCATGATCCATTGAGTGAACTCGCAGACTGGCACGGAGTAGGAGTACTCCACCCATTGGCCGCTTCCGGGACTGTAGTGCTCGATGTAACGGATCAGGACGATACGTTCACGATCGCTTGAAAGTGTCATGCGCGACTCTTGAAAAAGTACTGGATCGTTGTTCCAGACCTTGCTGGTGAGCTGCTTCAGGATCAAGGCGTCGGTGCATGTGTCTTTGCTGCTCAGTGTCTGCATGGAGGGCGCTCCGGAATAGATTGCGCGCAGCTTGCCTGAGTGTTTTTGCCTGAAGATGTCTGATTCATGTCCGCAAAGCAGAAATGTTTCACGATTGAAATAAATGACCGTCGCGCCAGAATAGTTTTAGATACCTTCCTTTTTGCACCATGGATCACTGAATGTGAGCAGGTTACTGATCGTCGACGACGATGTGGAAATCCTATTGCTGTTAGAGAAGTTCTTTCTCATGCATGCCTATGAAGTGGAACTGGCCACCGATGGCAAAGCCATGTGGGCGGCAATCGACCGCAAGCGTCCGGACCTCATCATTCTCGATCTGATGCTTGCGGGTGAGGGGGGGTTAAGCCTGTGTCAGAAATTGAGGCTCAATACTCGTATTCCGGTGGTAATGCTGACCGCTATGGGCGAATTGAGTGACCGTATTGTCGGACTGGAGTTGGGGGCCGATGACTACCTGACCAAGCCTTTCGACCCTAGAGAGTTACTTGCCCGGTTACGCGCGGTGCTGCGCCGCGCCAATGACCCTGTGCACCCGCGTATCGAAGACGCACGGCTGGTTATCCGCTTCGCTGGCTGGCATCTGGACGTTACGCGCCGCGAACTGCGTTCGTCCGCAGATGTAATGATTCCGCTCTCTGGCGGTGAATTCGATCTACTGGTGGTCTTTCTTGAGCACCCTGAACGTATCCTTACGCGTGAGCAATTGATCGATCTGACGCGTGGGCAGAATCATGAAGCCTTTGATCGAAGCATTGACGTGCAAGTCAGCCGCCTGCGACGAAAAATAGAGCCAGACAGCAAACGTCCAGATCTGATTCGTACCGTGCGCAATGGTGGGTATATGTTCAACGCCAAGGTGACGCGGACGTGATCCGTCTGATTCCGCACATAGATACTCTTCGACGCCGGATTGCATTGACCATAGTCGCGGCGATGCTGTCCTCGCTCGTTCTCTATGCCCTGTTTGTTCAGGTCGCCGGGGTCTGGGCCAAACCCCCGGTGGATCAGATCGGATTGCTGGACCAGGTCGCTGCTACTACGCGAGTCATTCAGGCGGCACCCCCGGCAATGCGCGCGCAGTTGGCGGGCGCAGCGAGCAATCCGACCCTTGAGGTGCAATGGCGCGAGCGCCGAAGCGGCTTCGAACTGCCTGTGTCTGGTACCTTGTTAGGCCCTGATAGTGCGCCGGTTTTGCGTGAGTTACTGGGGGAGACACATCACAAAATTGAAGTCTTGCAGCCCGCCAATTGGCCCGCGGATAGCCCGCAAGCTCGCTATGTCATGTTGGTACAACTGAGCGACGATAGCTGGTTGTCGTTTACGCCACCGCAACGCAGTTGGGGGGTGAGTGCTGCGTTGCGTTTTGCCATCGTCATTGCCCTCGGCCTGGTTGCGACTTGGTTGGTCGCCTGGTTCGCCACACGCCAACTGGCTAACCCACTGCAACGCTTCACCAGCGCAGCACAACGCTTTGGTGGGGACCTGCACGCTCCTCCCATTGATATCGAAGGGCCGTATGAAATTCGCCAAGCGATCATTGCTTACAACACCATGCAGGCGAAAATTCAGCAGTTCATCGCCGAACGCACGCACATGCTAGCGTCGATCTCGCACGACCTTCGCGCGCCTCTCACACGTGTGCGGCTTCGTTGCGAGTTTATTGAAGACATTGAGCAGCAACGCAAGCTGATCCGTGACACTGATGAAATGCAATCGATGATCAACTCGGCTCTGGGTTTTTTTCGCGACGAGGCACTACAGGAACAAGCCACCAGTTTTGATCTCTCAGAGCTGCTGCAAACCGTGATCGATGATTACAGTGATCAGGGTATCGTCGTCGATTTTGCAGGCCCGCCCCATCTGGTGTTTTTCGGCCGCCCGGTAGGCATTAAAAGGATCACTGCCAATTTGCTGGAAAATGCCGTGAAGTATGCGCAGCTGCCGTGCATACAATTGAGCAGTGACTCGTGCTCGGTCCGCATCGAGGTGAGCGATAAAGGGCCAGGGATTCCTGAAGCGGAGCTGGAAAACGTTTTTGCCCCATTCGTCCGACTTGAACCCTCTCGTAACCGTAACTCCGGTGGCGTTGGCCTGGGCCTGTCCTCGGCCCGCGCCATGGCACGCCAGCACGGCGGAGAGTTGCTATTGAGAAACCGTTGTGGCGGCGGGCTCGTTGCACAAGTTGAGTTGCCCCATGGGTTCTTGAATCGGCTTTAGTTGGGTTGACACCTTGAAGGCGTAATCAATCCGTAAGTGTGGAAATCACCATCGCGCGCTTCCGGACTCAAATTTCACTTAGCAGTGTGCAAAAAAGGTGTTTTAACCAGTCAATGACCAGGCTGTTTGGGCGAACCGACTTTTTCAACAGGATCGGCCGATAGCGGCCCGTCACTAAAGGCAGCGATTGGCCAAAAGCGGCCGATCGGATATATCAACGAATCAAAGGGCAATTAGGAGCCCCCAAGCACTGCCCCAGCATGAGCATCGGTTGATTGGGCTCTAGTTCGATCTCGCAAGCGCCCTCATATACCTAGAGCCCGCAACTTTTCAGATAGCCCCCAGCTGAATTTAGACATTCATATTATTAAAACTCGACTATAAGTAATGCAGCGACCACTAAAGCAGATGATTCAGGCGCTATCCCAACGCTGTCAAAATACTGACAATAACACTCGACTGCATTATTTCTAAGAGCCGATAATTTATAATGATCAAGATGATTAGTATTGTGCTAATAGCACTTTCCACTGCAGGATGCAACGGCTTCGTAAAACCCGATTTGTCGGGACAATTCAACGACACATACTTTGTGGTCTACTCAGGCTTTCCAGCACCGTTTCTATATACGGCCTCGGCAGTGCAGTGGAACGATGAATACGCTGTAACGACCCGGCATACTCCATTCTTGCCCGATATTGCATACTCCTGCAGTACAGGCTGTGACCTCGCCTTCATCAAGCACAAAGCAGACGGCAGTTACCCTACATGGCGAGCGCCGTGTCTGGGTGAAGACATAACGGCCGTGGGGGTAAGTCCCTATATGATGACGACCACGGGCAAGGGTAAGGTGTATCAAACGCCCTTCCTCAATGTAAAAGAAAATAGCGGTGATCTATATGGTATCCACGATGCCCCAGTGATTAAAGGGATGTCGGGTGGGCCGGTCATCGGCGTTGACGGAAGTGTGGTTGGTATTAATGAAGGTTACTACTCGGTCACACCATACGATATACCTGCTCAGACCGATTTAAGAGGTGCGGAGAGGGTGAGTATCTTTGTCCCTTACTCCATTATTGCGCGTGAGTGGAGATTGTTCCAGGCTCAGCTTAATCACGACACTCGCCCGATAGGACCGACCCCGAAAACTGATTTCTGCCCTGAGTTGGGTTTGAAACCGCTGAACATAAATGCCAAATAAATAGTGAAATTATTTATCGGCTGCAGACACTATTTGAGTGAGTGCGTTCTTATATATGTTAAGGGCGGAAGTTCCAGTTAACAGGTGACGGGCTTGCAGACCCGGCCCGCTCCTTTTTGTGCAGCGCCGGGCGGAGCTACTGACAGCCCATGAGTACAGGAGTATTGACGGTTTCTGGCACAACCCTGGGCCTCCTGAAACACGTATTCGCCGAACTTGTGCGCGCCTCCAGAGATTTAAGCCACAACAAGACAAATTTAACTGAGTGGCTCAGCTCGAACATTTTCTGAATTACGTGCAGGAGCGAACGGTAAAGATCGCGCCCAGGGGGAAATGGTGCTCAAACGTTGCTCTGTCCGGGGTGGTGTTGGACGTTTTCCAGGCATCTAGATATTGAACATAGGGTTTGTTGTGCGAGTCCAGTAACACAACAGCATTGAAGTCATGTCCAGTCTCGCCAATGAGGGGGATTCTGTAGTTCTGTGCACCGACAATACAGGATTTATTGCCGTTGATATCGTACCTTCTAAGGACTTCGTTATCGACTTCCTCAAGCGAGTACAGGTCACGGGAAGCATTGAGTGCCTTTCCGAAAATAACCTTCGCGACGATATCGGGGTCCATGCCCATATAAGGCGATGTCGTATTTTTGGCACTAAGAAGGGAGGCGCCTTTCTCTATGTTGTAATGAACACAGGCTGCCAGCAGCGCACAATTGGCCGAGTAATGCAGTGTTGTAAAGTTCGCAAACTCAGCAATACGCTTCAGATCACTGAGACTCAGTTGCTCTGGCAAAGACTGCGCGCGGGATTCAACATGCAAGGATTGCCTGATCCTTAATACATCATGAGTATCATTATCCTCAACCGTTCTTTCTACAAATCCGGAGAGCCTGTCAGGGTATCCTTCTCGCACAACACTGCTGAATTTTATCATGGAGGTATCCGGTTCAAGACGGCTCTGCACCAGGGGGGGTCTAGAGTTCATCACACCTCAAGCGGCTTCGATACGTGTCATCGTAACCAAAAGTTAAATCATTAGGGGGCGCACTGTTGATGTGTGATTTTCAGGCCCCCAAAGCCTGCGGGGAGCATGGATACCCGGGGTGATGGTTAGCTCGACCGCCGCCATGCGAACGAAATGCCGGGCACACTCAGAACAGCTGACCTTGAGACACGTCATCCTGGCGCGCATTCACAACAGGCCTGGACGCCAGGTAACTTAGAAATGCCGCGGGTGATGCGGTGGCCTGTTCAAGGCAATTTCTTTTTTGCAGGGACACGAAAAGCGCAACCGAGTAGGCCTGGCAATTAATGGATTTTTGCGGGCTGAACTCAATGTCAGTGAAGGCAGAGTATTCGGACAGTTGATCCGCCAGGTCCCTTCGATGTTTTAGGGCGCTGATGTATAGCCAGTCGTAAAAAGCTGTCTGCGGCTCCAGTGGCCATTGAATGTTCGCGAAGTCAAAGCCTGTGAGCCTTCCTGACAGGCGTAGCCGTTCGTCACGCTTTGCCTCACTGGAGGTCACTGCATAAATGTCGGTAAAAGGGCCGCCTTGTTCGAATACCTTGCTGCCCTGGAAGGCGCACTCGACACTCAAAGGGTGACCGAGCATCGAGCTATCAAAGGCAAGATTAAAAGCGCTGAGTGCAGCGCCGAGAGGCTCAGGGGATTTTGTGGAGACCTCCAGCACTTTACCGATGCCTGGCAATGCATGTGCCGCCTGGTGAAGTGAGGTGATGGATTTTTGTTTCTGAGACACGGAGAGACCTGCAAACCACTGGAAGTCTACGATCTGAGTGCTCACGAGCGCTTGCCCGTCAGGGGCAGGGATAAAAACGGGTCTGCTGGCCATCAATAAGTCCATCCGGATTTGCGCGCATAAGTTCGTGCGCCGAGAAAGCCACGGCTTTCAGTGTGTATGTGCACAGGCTTGTCTGCTACGCAGTCTTTATACTTTTGCAGGCTGCTCGGGTCACTGAAAATCACACTGTTGATAAACGTCGGCAGTAATGTGTCGAACACTAAAACTTCGGCTTGAACATCGGAGGGGTCCCAGGGCAGAAGTCTGTTTTCTTCTCGAGAAGGCAAGTTGCTCTGGGGACTGAACAGGTTGTCGAAAGCCGCGACCGTCTTCAGGTCTACCAGTGGCTGTTGGCGAATACGGTTATCTGCCGCATTGTGATTGCAGAACGCCGTATCCAGTGACCATAAAACGCAGCGATCAATCACAAGTACAGCCCAGCCTTGCTCGGGGCTCTTCCAGCGATAACTGGCGAACATCTTGTCGTTGGGATGGCCGATAGACAGGCAAGTGGCGTTTGGGTGCCCATCGAGGCGCAGATGGTCGTTAAATCTGAAGTCGATGTTCTGGTCGGTGAGAGCAGTGATGGAGCACAGACCATGCTGCATGATTGAAGGTAAATTCTCGACGCGTGTGAAATGAATCAGATAGGGCAGTTGCAGCGCGCGCACCCGTGTATCGAGTTCCTGTTTGCGCAGGAGTCCAGGGAAATAGCCTATTGAGACAGGGCTGAGTAACACGGGGGTGTGACCATCGGTCCTTGACGTCTGCACCTTGCCCAGTACCGCGCCGAACGTAAGACGCGCAGGGGGTTTGTGGGCCTGCGCCGCTGTGCGTGAAATGCACTCCCAGGTCTTTTGGCCGCCCATCTTGCACAGCTCATCAGCCATGGCTGTGCGAAGGGGTACGTTAGCCCAGACTTGCTCAACAATTTCCCTGAAAAACTTGTCCCGCTCGCTTTGAAGCTGGCGCTTTTTGGCTTCTATGGCAATCGCCAGAGGGCTATCCCCCTCACCGGGAGCGCGGGAAAAATCGGCAAGCCTCCACTCTGCTGCAGATGCCGCCACGGCGCAGTTGGAACTGGACTCGAGCGCTTTGCTGTACATGGACTGCGCTTGCAGATAGTGCGCCCAACCTTTCTCGCCATGTTCCTGGCGCCAGGCAGCCAGCTTTAAAGCCGCTTGCGCGCGCGCCAGGGCCTTTTCAGTGTCAAGTTTCTCAGTGAACACCACGGCTGCGAGCGAGGCAGTGGCTTTATCAACCTCAAGGCTCAAGAAGACCGAGGCATTGAAGGACGAGACTGCAGTGTTTAGCGTATCGAGTGGACGAAGAAAAGCGCCCCCCGCAGGTGGACATTCAATGGGCGTTGCGGTTGTCGGCTTCTCGTCGGCAGGCGCTATGGCAGGAGCCTGCGGCGTATTGTTTTTTTTGCGCTTAAAAAAACAATAGCAGGCCCAGATAGTCAGCAATTGGAGCAGGAGCAAACCTGGGAGAAACACGTTTGCAAGGGTAAATAAAGACCATGCAGCACAGGCAATAGCCAATGACTTTTTACCGACGAGGCTCGTGAGGTAAAGAGTCACAATAATTAAAAGCTGAAAATAAAGAATGGCCATCCATTGCACCTGATGAACGCTGTGAGGTTTGCCTTCGGCGCCCAGGGATATAGAAGGGGGCCGGCTGACGGCAAAACCGCTGGCGCGGATAAGCGCCAGTGGTTAATCGACAAGCTCGGGGGTGGCCTCTGTGACAGCTTTGGGTATGGCCTGCGGGGTGGACTCAGATGCAGGAATATGAGCCTGGGTATAAGGTGTTAGATCCCCCGCTTGCCAGCGCTCGATCCGGTGCATTTTTACCCGAACCCACAGCCAATAGCTGAAACTCAGCAACGCACCCCCCACCCCGATCTGCAGGCTGAGGGTTTCCAGTAAAGGCACGCCCTTTTGTGCATTGGCGCCATACCAGGACAGCACAGGAATCGCCAGCAAGGCCCAGGTGGCGAACCAGGCCAGCAGGCCGGCAAGCAGGGTTCTGAACAGCATTTTGTAAGGGCTGCTGATTGCGCGATTGCGCAGCACGCTGTGCTCATGGCCGGCAGGCCGTACAGCGGCGATGACCAGCGCTTTATTGAACCCCGGAGCGTAAAACCAGACCCGGCTTTTGCCACTTCGGTCAGCGCCCATCAGGTGGTGATAAAGCTTATGGGTCATGGCCAGGCGCTTGGCCGTGCGCCCATTGATGCGGGCAGAGAACTCATCACGGTGAAAGTCTATTTGTTTAAGATCGCTTATTACGCAGTCCGTATAAAAGAATTTCGACACACAAAACATCCTGTTTGGGTGGGGTTTGCTTATTGGGGCAATAGCATATTGCCATATATGTAGGCTGTCGAGGAGGTGAGGTTGCTTTATTGAACGGTGGGGTGGGCGTTAATTAGTGGGTATATTGACGCCAATTAAATGGCTGTCCGCTGGATCTATAAGTAAGTCTATATAAGAGTGGTTGGGCGTAAGCGTCCCATCGCCGGGGCTGCAATGACGAGTGTTCGCATAACTTTGTCGGTTGCCTTAATGCCCCATAGAGCTCTGACACTTGTGAAAGCAGGCAATCACTATGGGCTCTATTATCGCTGGTGCGCGTTTATAGGGGCAGTATAGCTAGAGGAATAACATATGGATTATTTAGAGAAAAATTCCGCAATTTTCTTCATGGCTTTATCGTTATTTGATAACGGTGCGCCTAAATAACCGGCTATTTTGTGATGAATTTTTTGATAGATCCTGTGGAGCATTCCTCCTTTAGTTACTAATGTATTAGTATGGCTTAAAGCATTATTGCCATGAACGATTTCTTGAACTTCAATGAGAGCATCAGGACAGCTAAAGGCAGATGTTCCCGAGAGTTCAATGACTTTACTGATCCATAAATCATCTGTGCGTGGAGCTAGTGAAAGATAGTCTTCCAGGGCCAATAATTGCGGATTTATATGCTTTTTGGCGAGTACGCAGCCCCCGACCCCGGTGATGATAAAGTCTTTATCTATTTTTTGTTGCTGGTGGCAAATATCTAGCATGTTGTAGCTTTGAAACTGGCCGAAGATATTTTTCTTTCTGGATTTTATACGCGCGGCGACAACAAACTTGTCATTGTTTTGGTGATAGCAATCTATTAATTTTTTAAGCCAATGCTTGGCATAAATCACATCGTCGTCGGCATAGATAAGAATATCGCTTTCATTGGCACTCTGTAGTGCGGGGATTATTTTTCTATAAGGTCCAGTGTTTTTTACATAGTGAATCTTTATTATATCTTTAATGTTGTTGAATTGTGTTACCCATTCTGGGGTCTCGCTGATGCCTTCGTCAGCCATGTAAGGATCGCGAGAAATCCAGATATTTATTTGGTCAGGGGTGAGCTCTTGTTGCAGTAATGACCAAGTTGTAGCTGAGCATAAGTCTAATCGGCCACGTGTAGTCGTGAGATTTAAAATGTACATTACTTGATAGCCTTGCGTTTGATAGTAGCTGTGATTTTGAGTTTTTTATTTTTTACAAGTCTGCAAAAAATAGATTTACTATTCCAGGCGGCACTGTAGGTGTTTTTGTAAAGCAATCCTGAAAGTACTATTCCTGGGTTGCTTTTGCATAAAGATATGAAAGATGTGATTGACCAGTTTTCATACAGCTGAATTGTAGCATCTGTAAAGTAGTCTCTCATATCGTCCCGGGCTTCAATGAACGCCCTGTATCTTTCGGCCAGGTAGACGGTGTTCTTTTTTGAATTTGTCAGTGATCCAAGAGTGTATTTTTGCAAATACAGTGTTTGCTTTAGAGCCGTAATTTTTTTTGCGTTTCCTAACAAACGAAGGCTAAATAAATGGTCTTCGTGAACACTGCGCGGAGTGAAGTAGGCATTACTTTTTTGAACAAGGTCACGGCGGAAAGCGTAAGTCCAAACAGCTGCGGTCCATGCGCCACGACTCAATTGGAAACGTAAAAACTCATCTGGGTTGTCAAAATCAACGTTTTCATTAAATCTGACCTTGTCAGATATTTTCTCACTGGCGTTGTTGGACGAAACAATCTCAGAACTAAAATAAATTATATCCGGATTGCTTTCTGCTCTTTGCAATATAGCCGTTACAAAGTCCTCGATGATAAGGTCATCAGAATCACAAAAAAATACATATTTACCAGAAGATTTGTCTAGTCCCGTTTGACGTGCTTTGGCTGCACCACTGTTGCTGATTTCATATAGCTTAAAGTTATAAAGTCTATGTTGCTCTATGAAGGCAGAGATTATGCTTCCTGTACGGTCCTGCGAGCCATCGTTTATTAATATGACTTCTAGTTTGTCTGTGGTTTGTTTAAATAGTACGTCCAGAAGTCTCCCTATGTTTTTTTCACAATTGAAGCAAGGGATGACGATAGATAGTTTCATTGTTTAGTAATCTTTCTGATAAGGTTGCTTGTTACAAGTTCTTTGAATTCTCGAATAACGTTTGCAGGTGAAAAGTAAATGGTTATGATATATGTCAATACGCAAGTGCTGGCCACTGCAATCATATTCAGTATTTCACCGAGTGGGGTAAAGTAGTAACGTGCGACCCAGCCACCGAGAACCATAGGGGCGACATGGAGGCTCGGAATTAAAATGCTCTTCAGGTAGTCTATTCCTTTGACACCAATACTTGGCCTTAACAAGAAAAAATACCCGCAGATTGCATTCATCACTTGAATAATTAAAAAGCCATAGACGATACCTATTAGCCCTGCTTTATGCCCAAGTAACCACGTGAGTGGTATGCCAACGATGAGTTTGGCAACACCGAGATATAAATTACGGTACATTTGTGCTTTGACCAAAAGCACTGAAATGACAGGGGTGTCTAGGGATCTAATAGCGCCTGCAGCGCAGAGCACCTGGACGATGGGGACGATAAATTGCCATTTAGCATCAAAAAAAACATCGACCAATGATGGTGCAATAATCATCATGCCAAGCAACATCGGAAAGTTAATCATGGCTGAGTAGGTCGTTATTTTTAATAAGGCTGATCGTAACTTTGAGTCATCGCCTCCGATTTTTGCTAGCGCAGGGAATAATGTATGTGAGAGTACGGGGTTGAGTTTTTCGAATAATCCAATACTAATACTGTAGGCGATATTATAGCCGCCTATGGCGGAGAGGCTAATCAGTCGGGACATTAATACGGGATAGGTATTAATGCTGACTTGGTTGATCATGGAGTCGATAACGAGTTGTATGCCATAACGGAAATGTTTTTTTACTGCGGAAAACCGGAATTTTAAGTCGTAGGTTCTAAGTGGTCGTGCGGCATAAGTGGAGAGAAAAGTGTTTGCTGTTGCACTAATCAGAAACGCCAGCGCTATACACCAAGGTGAGCGATAGATCCAGGCGAGTAGGACAACAGATACGAAGTTGATAAATGTGCTGGCGATTGTAATTTTTGCAATCGCGCCAAAATTCATCTCGCGGGTGAGTAATGCTTTGGCTTGCAAGCCAAATGATGAGATCACAAACCCGATAGACATTATTTTTATTTGGGTTGCTAGCATGTCGTCAGCGTTGAACAGACTTGCAATTTGCTGGCTGAATATAAGTGCTATCAAGCAAGCAATAACGCCTAGCGTGATATTGATTACATACAGTGAGGAAAGCTCAATTCTTTCTAGTTCTTTGCTGCGGATAATTGAGTTGGATATTCCGAAGTCAAGCAGTACGGTAATAAAGGTACAAATTATCAACGCGGCACTGATGATCCCATAATCTTGTGTAGTCAATAAATGGGACAGGAGCCACAGCGAGATAAGCCCAAAAATACTAGACAGCACGGTAGCAAGTAAATTCCACTTCACGGCGAGGACTGTTTTTTCTCGTAAACTCATTACTATCCAAAATAAATATAGGTTGCGAAATGTATAAAAATGGTTGGCGCGCTATTATAAATAGTGACTGCATAACGAGGTCGGAGGCTAGTCACTGCAATCCTCTTCTGATATGCGGTATTTGAGAGTGGTTATGTATAGTTAGTAAATATCTTTTGAGATCAAAGTCAGCGGGGTCTTGATCATGATTTTGATATCGAGCCACAGCGACCAGTTGTTGATATAGTCAAGGTCAATTTCAACCCGCTTTTGCATCTTTTCAATGGTATCGGTTTCGCCGCGGCAGCCGCTTATTTGTGCCAGGCCGGTAATGCCGGGTTTGATACGGTGGCGGGCCATATAGGCGTGAATCTTGCCGGTGTAATAGTCGTTATGGGCAACTGCGTGAGGACGCGGCCCCACTAATGCCATATCGCCATGTAACACATTAAACAGTTGCGGCAGTTCATCCAGCGAAGTGCGGCGGATAAAGCGGCCAACTGCTGTTACACGCGAATCGTTGCGGCTGGCTTGTTTGACATGTTTGTCATCATGGACTTGCATGGAGCGGAACTTCCATACTTTGATGACCTTGCCGTTCCAGCCATGGCGATGCTGTTTGAACAGGATCGGGCCGGGTGAAGAAAGCTTTACTGCCAGTGCGATCGCAGCCAGTAAGGGGCTCAGGCAAATAATGGCTGCCAGGGACAGCGAGCGTTCCATGAGTGCCTTGCTGATGGCAGCAGTTGGATAGCTTGTCAGTGGACTTTCATTCAGGTGGATGGCTGGGCGGCCACCAATTTCACTCACGGAGTGGTTCAGCAGCATCATGCTGTCCAGGTCCGGCACCCAGACAACATCGACATTCAAGTCAAGGAGATCGATGTAGAGCGCTTCAATTCGCTGGGCTTCTTGCAGGGACAAGGAGATGTAAAGCCTGCGAATATTGTGCTCGGCAATCAGTGAACGCAGCTGTGCAAGTTCGCCAACAATCAGCGGAGAGTTTGTCGAGTCTTCAAAGGGTGATGCGCTAACTACGCCAACCAGAGGGAAATGATTCTGTTGAATAAAACTGTCGGCCAGTTTTAGTGCAACACCATCGGAACCGATAATAAGGCTGTTGTAGTGGTGGTTGTTGCGTTGATGATAAAACTTGGAGAGGCGGTGCATTATCAAGTAGGGTGGGACTTGGATCAGATAACCCAGCAACCCCCAGCTGATAAGGGTTTCGCGGGAAAAAAGTTCACCGGATTTTGTAATGAACCCGATGGTACTCAAGCAGGCCAGTGTCAGCATCCATCCAAAAAACAAACGGATAGAACCATTGAAGGCCTTGTGTCTTTTATAATAAACGTGAGTGATTGAGTAAGCGGGTACGGAGACAAGTAAGGTTAGAATGGCCAGCATGCGATAATGGAAATCGATGGCACCAAACTTGGTGTAAACCATTGCGAATAACAGTGCGATTACAAAGGTCATGGCAATCGACCACTGACCCCAAAAAGTAAGCCCTCTGGCCACGGTTTTACGATCTAGACGTGTATGTATCAAAGTAGCAGCCTTGTGATAAGTACTTGACTATGATGGGAGCTGCTGACGGGCTTGAGTCGCAGCACTATCTTCCATGTGCAGGCGTCGTGCAGCGCAATCACTGTAAAGGCGCACGAAACCCTGATGATAAAGGTTATCTGTCACGGGGGTTCGACGTTTTATAACAATGCTCCCAAGGGTGGAATTCAGTGGGATTAAGGAATATTGCGCACTTCGATGATGGCTATTTGATTGTGCGCGGTCGCCTTCAGGGTGCGATGGCGTATCAGTCAATAATTTGTACATCTTGCACCAGGCAATAACCGCGATTGCGCACTGAGCGAAAAAGACGCTCGTCAAATGCACCTTTGAACTTGCTCTGGAGCCGGCTGAGGCACATTTCCAGGCCGCTGTAACTGTAAGCATCCTTTTTGATGCCGATAATAAGTTCTTGTTTGCCGCATATGCGCTCGTCGCTGCGAGCCAGGGTCTGAATGAGCAGTGATTCAATGGCTGTAAGTTGTATGCAAGTCGAGTTGTTGCACAAATAGTGTGATGCCGAACAGAACGACCAGACTTCAGGGCTGTTCGAGTATTGCATCGATGCTGGGCGGGTTGCAGGGCTGGCGGTAGCCTCAGGGGCGGAAATGGCACTGATTCTGCTGGGGGTGGGTTGCTTTTTCAATAGATGAGGCTTCTTTGTCGTCATCAAACTGCAGAGGTCGGTGGCGTACTTGTATTGGCTGGTTGTGCCGGGTTGTGCGTTTGACCAGCTCCCCGGGGTGATGATGTGGGGTATATGCAAATATGTATCATTGAATTCTGTAGCTGCAGATCTAAGTCTTGTCTTGCTGTAATGGTCATTAACAGCGTTTATGTTTCGCGAAAATCTAAGCGTTACCTTCATGCTTCAACGTCTCCATTCGTCGATGTTCGTCTGATGCCCGTTGGCGAACTACAGCTGTCTGCTGAGCAGCGCATGAAACGACAGGTTGCAACGATAGTTATCCTGTGATTGTGCCCCGGCGAAGGCGATAACCGAACGCGCGGACACTGAATATCAATTCAAGCTTATAAGCTTTCTTAATTTTGGTTCTCAAGCGGCTAATGGTTTTTTCCAGCGCTCGCGGATCATAAAATACGATATTGGGGTCCAGGGTTTTAGCAATGCTGTCTTGGCTCAGTACATGCTGTGGTGCCTGTATCAGGGCGTCGATAATTATCATTTCGGTATACGAGATTTCAAGTTTGCCCGTGGGGCTGCACAGCAACAGCCGTATACGGTCAAGCGTGAGCTGGGTCGACGCCTTCCAGTGCGATTCTTCGATAGTTCGCGACAGGAGTGTCAGTTTTTCCTGCGGGTCGGCCGGTAATTTAATGCAGTGATCAGCCCCTGCGAGGTAATAATTAATACTGGTAAATGATTTATTATGTGTAACCAATATGAAAATGCACGCAGCCTGATTAGTTTGGCGAATATATTTTACCAGCTCCAAGCTATCGTTTATGTTATCCGGGATATCAACCTCAATAAAAACAGCTTTGACCAAGCTAAAGTCCCAGCTCAGGTTCGCGATGATATCGAAGGCGTGGACATGGCTCACATCGGCGGTGATAAGTTGATTGATATTGTCGACCAACGCTTTGCTTTGAACAAAATGAAGCGCATTTGGGGTCTGAATGTCGGTTTTGCATCCTGCGAAAAGCATATCACCTAACCCGAATACCAAGAGGCTGTAGGATTTTGCCATAGAAGCCTACACGAAAATCGACATTTTGTAACATTTGTCGCGTGAGGTGTTGTTTTTACTGGTAATTCCCCAGGAGATGGTATCGAGGATCGATTTTTATGTTGATACGGGCAATACAAGCTTTAAATGAAGGCTTTTAAACTGCTGGCTATCATGTCGCTGACCTGTTTTCAATGTTTACTTGCCTTTGCGGGTGCAATACCAAGTCAGTAATAGCCCTGCGGCCACCCCAAGCGAGTTGGAAAGCGCATCGTAGACAGATGCGTTACGCAAGGGCTCAAGTTCTTGATCGAGTTCGATCAGCACGCCGGCCAGCACACAACCGAAGGCGATCCAGCGCAGTTTCACGTTCACAAACACCAGGCTGCAACTCAATGTCAGGGCGAAAAAGCCGACAAAATGATGCAGTTTGTCTTCCTGGGTAAAATGCTGCGCAATAGGCAGGGAGCGTAACCCTGCGAACAGCAGGCCGGCGCACACTGCTATAAAAGGCAGTGCGCGCAGCCAGAAGGGCAGGTCAATCAGGCGTTGGATCAATCGACTCACTCGGTGATCTTCTCAAAGTTCTCATAAAACGCATCGCGGTTGCGGCCGTCGGTCATCGTATGCAGGGAGTACTGGCGATGAAGCATTGCGCCACCGTCTCGAGTCAGCGGTGCCCAGGCGATATTGGCCCGGCTCATGGTCGACACGCTCATCATCTCGTCGAACGGAATCGAGATATAAATGCCCTTGTCGAAACTACCTTCGCCGTATTCTTCGCTAGATGCCGTGGTGCGAGTTACCCAGCCGCCGAACTTCACGCCATTGGTAAATTCGCGGGAAATATCAATAGTGGTACCCCAGTCCCGGGCCAGATAACGACCTACGCTGACTGCGGCGTCCAGATCGAACGGCAGCTTGGTGTAAGAGGTGATATGGCCGGTTACTGTGCGGTAATCACGCAGGCCAAAGCCCTGGTCAAATTCCCGTTGACGTACATAGTTCAAATCGGCGCCTATTGACCAGCGTTCGCCCATTGGGCGATACAAGAGTTCGCCGCCAACACCGGCATACATCGACTCCAGATAACCGCCATAGACCATGCCATATAGATCCTGGTCCAGCCTTTTTGCCTTGTTAAGTTGCAAGGCGGGCATGGTGATATCGGAAGTGGTCGCATATTGCCTTAAATCAGTTCGTACTCGCGGTAGATTACTCGCTGAATCGTATTTGAACTTGTCGTAGTTGTTTAGCAGGTTGGCACTGATGCCACCACTGGCCCAGGTGCCAGGGGTAAAGCGGTATTGCCCTTCGGCATAGGCACTGATCTGGTACAGCAGGAAGCCATCGGGGCCCCCCATATTTTGCTGGTAGCCCAGGCCAAAACCATAGGTAAAGGGATCAGGCTTGTGCTGATACAGGGTTTTATCATAATGGGTCGTGGCACGGTTGACCTCGGTGGTGCGATGCAGATTGACCAGATCCTGTTCATTATTGACCACGTCGCGAAAGGTCGAGCGCGGAACGCTGATTTCTTCCACCGGCATGTCATAACGCTTGTTGACCATGGTGAACCACTGGATCTGATCATTGGCGGTATTGTCCAGAATACGGCTGGCCCGGCCTGCACCTTTGGCGGTGTAGAAGTATTTGGACTGCTCGCCATACACCATCAGTTCGGAATCGCGCTGGGCGATTCGCTCGACTTTATAGCCGGCATTTTTTTCCAGCTGTTGCGATACCGCAGCCCAGTCGACCTCTTCCAGAGGCGCGACAGGTGCCTGTGCTGGTAGTGGTTGCGCCGGCGGATCATAACTTTTGACCGGAGCCTTGCGGCTGACAAAGTTGGTATGCAGGGTAATACCGAACAGGGCTGTATTGCCGCGTTCCCAGCCTGCGGTCAAATCAATATTGTCGTTAAGCTTGTAGACCGCACCGATATTGATCGGTGAGTCCTGTATCTGGTTGTTATTTTGCGGCTCATGTTTGTAATCGTTGCCGTCAAATTCGATTTTTAGGCTCAATGGTGCCCAGGGTGTCTGATATACAACCCCGCCAAACAAGGCCGGTGAGCCTCGGAAGTAGGTATTGGTATTGACGTCTCCGACTGTCGTCTGTGTAGGTCGCGTGTCAAAACGGTCATCGAGATAACCCAAGGGGTTGTCCATATCCCCCCGGTTACCTATATAGCCCCAGGCAATGCCAAGACTGAAGTCCAGGTCTTTGTAACGTTTGTTGGCAACAAAGTACTCACTGGAAAACAGGCCGGTACCGCCGACATCTCGAAAGCCCAGTGCCACTTCGGGCAGCCAATGGCTCTCTTGCCAGAGGCGGGCTTTTAGATCTACTGCCTTATCCTTATAGCTCTGGTTGCCGCTTAAGGCTTCGGAGCCGTACATGCGGTTACTGATGGATGTATAGCGAAAGGTGCCTTCCAGCCAGTCAAGAGGTTGCAACGACAGGCTATAGCGTGAATAGGGTTCGGTGCGGTTGGCGTTAAGGCTCAATTCACCGGCAGGCGCCATACGCGCCGTCGGTGTTTGCAGCAGGCCGACACCACCAAAGTCATTCTGGGTATAGCGCGGCTCCGCATGGGCCAGGCTGTACGGTAACAAGGCGACAACAACAAAACGTAACTTCAAGGTGCAACCTCAGCCAGCAGTTGGGTGGCGAGGAACTGCGCCAACTGCTCGTTTAAATCAGGTGTAGGCAAATCGGCATTGTCGTTGCTCACGGGCACTAGTATCGTGCTGCCCGCAACGGCATATATGCCGTCCTCCCGGTTCCAGGCTGCAATGGCAACACGCTTGTAGGTGCCATCAGGGTGAATCAGCCACAAGAAATCCGACTCTGCCTCTTTTAACCGCGGGCAATTATCAAGGTAGTCGCGTACTTGCTGCAGTGGCTGGTAGGGCAGGGTGCAGTCGTGCTCCACAGCACCCAGTACGGTCACGCTATCGGAGCGCGCCGGGTAACTAACCTTGTCGCCATCACTGAGCAGATAGTTGTGGGCAAAGCCGACTTCCAGCGCGACCGGGTCAAGGTTAACCACTTTACGGCCAGTGACAGGCAATTGGCTGATGTCCTGGTGCAGACGTGCTGCCACAGCCGCGAGGCCATGGTTGTTATTGAGCAAGGCGCCGCGCTGCAGCATTTTCAGGTCAAACAGTACCCCTACCTTCAGCCGTGTTTGCTTCTCGACTTCCGGCTGATGCAGCCATGCGGCTGCCAGCCAGTAGCTTTCCGGATTGGGTTGGGCCTGGCTGATCACATCCAGCAAACGCATGCCGGGTTGATAGGCCACGCTGACGGGTTTGAGCACATCACCGCTGACGGACACGGCGGCCTGGCTGATCGCGGTATGGCTAAGCAGCACGCACAGGGCCAGTTTTTTCAAAGAGATCACTGTGCAGCCTCCCAGTCAGGGCGCAGATGCACAATGCGTAGCTCAAGCCCTGGCGTAACAGATTGCTCGCTTTGCAGGATCATCCCGTCTTCGGGTCGCACCCAAAAACGGTTGGTGCCGCTAAAGCCCAGAGCCGGAATCTCAAATTTTTCATCGATACGTTGCAGCACATAAGGCTTGTCGAGAATGGTCGCGGTTTCCAGGCCTTTGCGCACAAAGCGGCTATTCACCGCCAGGCCGATCTGTTGACTCTGATAGATATCGATCCAGCGCGTACTGCGCTCGCCATCCGCCACCAGATGCAGGCCGCGCTTGAATGGCGACTGTCCGTCGAAACGGGTGCCGTCCAGAGCGGGCTGCAGCCCGGTGGTACGAACCACCAGGCCGTTACGCATCAGCAATACTTGCTTGCCCGAGGCGACCCAGTACTGCAGGTCACCCTGCTGGCGTAGCCTGGCCATCACCCCTTCACTGGAAGGTGTGGTTACCAGGATTTGAGCATAAGGCACGGCCGCGACATCGGCTGCTGTCAATTGCAGCGGCTCCACGCCTTGCACGGCGGCTTTAAAGGTGTCGAGAGAACCCTGCATCAGCGGGCTACAGCCACACAGCAACAGGCACGCCACCAGGCATGAGCGGTTACGAAGAGTTTTCAAAACGGCTTAAACCTTATCGGCTGCTGGCTTCACTGAGGTTGTTGCCCGCAGCGGCACCGGTACCCAGAATGCTCGCCGATGGCAGCAACTGGCTGATCAGGCGGTTCCAGCGGGTAACCTGGGCAGGACCTACGTACACGATGTCCTGCGGCTTAAGCTCAAAATGGCTGGCAATCGCAAAGGCAGTAGGCGACTCGGCATCCAGTTGAAACACTTTGGCCGGTTCGGTTTCGAGATTCTCGGCACCACGAATCACATACAGTGCATTGCCATTGGAGGTGGCTTGATTTAAGCCGCCTACCGAGCCGACCACATCAGCCAGATTCATATGTTTGGTCTTGAACTTAACCGCTTGCGGTGCAAGAACTTCACCCATTACATAAATCTTTTTGCGATCGTTGTACGGTAGGTACAACTGGTCACTATCCTTGAGAAAAACATTGTGTAGCTGTGCGCCCTGACCGTTGAGCGAATCTAGATCTAGCGTGTATTCACTGCCGTCACGGGTCAATGTAAGGCTGGACAGGTCAGCATTGAGCGGTTCAATACCAGCTGCGCCAATGGCTTCGACCACACTCATCGGAGAGGTGGTAATCGGTATCGGGCCCGCTTTGACCACTGCACCGGCAAGAATGGCTTTTTGGCTGGCAAAGCGCAGCACACTCAAATCGACCTGCGGGCTATCCACGTACTGCGCCAAACGCTGGGCAATGGTCGCGCGCAGTTCTTCGATGGTTTTACCAGCAGCATTAAGGTTGCCGATATAGGGGTAGAAAATAGTGCCATCGGGCCGCACCAGGCGTCCGTTGGCATCAATCTGTTGTTGCGGGCCTGAGGGCGCCGTCAACTCGGGATGGTCCCAAACAGTGATATACAGTACATCGTTGGCACCGATCCGGTAAGCCTGGGGCTTGAATGCCAGCAACTCTGCTGGCACCGAGCTTGAGACGTATGTCGCCGCGTTTTGCGCAATCAGCTTGGGGGTGATGGGGATCAGCTCTATCCGACTGCTTTCTGGGGAGCCTTCAGTTCCGATCTCACTGGTATCCAGGTACTGACCGGGCGCAAACATACAACCTTGCAGGGCGAACCCTGCAAGTACCGCGAGCGACAAACTACGAATCATCATTGAGGACACTTGTAAAGGAGATACATCAAAATCAAATGCCTGGAATGCTCCAGGTGGTTTAGTCCTTTCGACCTGGGAGGTACTTAGTTGGTACCGGTAGTACCCGTGGTGCCAGTAGTGCCTGTGGTACCAGTAGTGCCGCCGTTGCCACCGCCACCGCCACCGCCACCGCCCGAAGCAGCAGCTGCAACACCGGCAGCTGCGGCAACACCCAGGCCGACTGCGGTGGTGGTGCTTACGCCACCCAAAACACCAGTAGTAGTAGCGAGGGAGGTGCCCGAGGTAGTACCTGCAGCGCCCGCTTCAGCAGCAGGTGCCGAGGCAGTGGACGGAGCTGCAACAGGCTCGGCAGCAAATGCCGAAGCGCTCAAGGCCAAGGCTAGTGCAGAAACGATAAATTTGTTCATTTGAAAATCCTTTTGAAAAAGTCTGTATTGGCGATTGTGCGAGAGCGCCTATGTCCAAGGCTATGAACAGCGAACCCTGGCTATGCATATAGCCCCCGAAGGCGCTATAACTGTGGCACTCAAGTGGTTCTTTACAGGCATTTTAATGTGCAATAACGGCTCAAGAATACCTGTGCAGAGCGGTCTGCGTTGCTGACCTTTTATAACTCTCCCGTTAGATGCCTAAAGGCGCTGACGGGCAGAGCGGCAATTACCTGTTGCCCGTTCATCATACTGGATTCAGGTCCGACCGTACTTGTCTTCGAACCGGACGATATCGTCCTCACCCAGATAAGAGCCGGATTGAACTTCAATCAGCTCCAGGGGAATAACCCCAGGGTTTTCCAGCGCATGGATCTGGCCAATCGGGATATAGGTGGACTCGTTTTCGCAGACCAGATAGGTTTTATCGCCATTGGTCACCCTGGCTGTGCCGCTGACGACGATCCAGTGTTCGGCACGATGGTGATGCATCTGCACCGATAGCTTGGCGCCCGGTTTTACGGTAATGCGTTTGACCTGATAGCGATGGCCATTGTCGACGGAGTCATAAACTCCCCACGGACGATAGACCTCGCGATGGTTGATATGTTCAGTGCGCGAGCCGTTTTTCAATTGCTCGACGATCTTCTTAACATCCTGTACATGGTCCTTGTGAGCGACCAGTACCGCATCCTTGGTTTCAACAATCACAAGATCATCCAGGCCGACAGTGGCGACCAGACGGCTATCCGCATGCACATAGGTGTTGCGCGACTGTTGGTTAAGCACATCACCCTTGAAAACATTGCCCTGCTGGTCCTTGTCACAGACATCCCAAAGCGCAGTCCAGGAGCCGATATCGCTCCAGCCGGCATCCAGTGGCACCATTACCGCGTCTGCGGTTTTTTCCATCACGGCATAGTCCACGGAATCATCCGGGCAGGCGGCAAAAGCGGCTTCGTCAACACGGGTGAAGTGCATATCCTGCGAACCACCGGCCAATGCCGCACGGCATGCTGCCAGAATATCCGGACGATAAGTTTCCAGCTCTTCCAGATAACGACTGGCCCGGAACATAAACATGCCGCTGTTCCAGAAGTAACTGCCATTGGCCAGATACTCCTGGGCTGTTACCAGGTCCGGTTTTTCAACAAAGCGGCTGACCTTGAAACCACCAACACCCACATCGATACCTTGCTCGATATAGCCATAGCCGGTTTCAGCATGGGTCGGAAGGATGCCAAATGTCACCAGCTTGCCGTCTTGTGCAAGGGGCAGGGCTGTTTGAATGCAGGTCTGGAACGCCTCAACATCCTGGATCAGATGGTCGGCAGCGAGAACCAGCAGGATCGGGTCTTCGGCTTCGCTACAGGCCTGCAAGGCTGCCAGCGCAATGGCAGGCGCGGTATTGCGGCCAACCGGTTCCAGCAAAATACCGGCTTTTTCAAGCCCCAACAGGCGCAGTTGCTCGGCGGCGAGAAAACGGTGTTGTTCATTGCAGATCAGCCGCGGCAACGCGGCGCCCAGCCCGTCAAGGCGTTGGATGGTGGCTTGCAGCATGGAAAAGTCAGCATCGGCCAGTGGCAGAAACTGTTTGGGGTTGAGCTGTCGTGACAGTGGCCACAAACGGGAGCCTGAACCGCCCGCCATGATGATTGGAAATAGCATCTTAATATTCCTTTGTATGCTTTAAGAGTTATCGCAGCGCATCCAGATAGGCGCGAGTGTTGGCATGTACCTGCTCGCAACTCTGCATCTCGGCCTGAGGCCACCAGCGATAGGCATCATGCTGAGCCTGAGGGGGGTGCAACAAGTCGTCTTCAGCCATAACCAGCTGGTAAGCCAGTACTACATAGTGGGTGTCCGGGCCTTGCCCAGGTGGCGCAAACACGCTGTCAGCATAGAAGTGCTCATATACCCCCAACAAGCGGGCGTCACTGCGCGCACTGGCCTTGCCCAGCTCTTCCAGGGTCAGCCTGTTGAAGGCCGCATCCAGGGTTTCATTTTTAAGGATACGGCCGCCGGGGACAAACCAGTTGCCCTGGGCCGGCCGGTTAAGCCGTTGCCCCAACAGGCATTCGCCTTTGCTGTTCAGAACCACCAGATCGATGGAGATCAAGGGGGTTGAATCGACAACGCTGCGAAACAGTTCGTTGCTGAGCCACATGATTTATATCTCGCTGAGGAAGCGGTTCAGTATCTGGTCTTTATCCAGGAACTCGCAGGCATAGCCGGTAGCAATCATATTGGGTACCGGCATGGCCAAAACGCTCTCGATACCCTCGATCAAGGCCTCGACCGATTCCGGCTCAACCAGGGTGGCGATGCCCGGGTACTCCGAGCACAGCAACCCCAGGCTGGTATCAGGATCAGCGGTGATCAAGGCATTGCCGCCTACCGCCAGGATATTGGTGAGCTTGGACGGCAATACGGCATCCGCCGCCCCGCGCTTCTGGATCACCAGATGACAGTCGGCCGAAGCCAGCAGGGCAGGTAGATCGTCATAGGGCTGAAGCGGCGCAAACACAATATTGGGCAAGTTATGCTGCTGGCTCAGCTCCAGTAATCGGGCTTTGCCTGCGCCTTCCCCCACCACCAAAAACACCAGGTCGGTTCGTGCTGACAGGCGTTGTGCCGCTTCGACCACACATTCAAGGCCTTGCTTCTCGCCAATATTGCCGGAGTAAAGCAGTACGCGCTTGTCGGGGTCGACGCCAAGCCTGCGCAGCAGTTCGGCATCACGGGGCACATTGCGGAAGCGGGCGGTTTCGGACCAGTTGGGAAAGAACCGCAACTGCTCTTTGGCAACGCCTTTTTCTGCCGCCCGCTGCAACATACCGCTGGAGATGGTCGATACCCGATCAAATGCCCGCAGCACCGCGCGCTCAACAGCAAACGCCCAGCGCTTGAGGCGCTCGCCCTTGGCGATGGACAGCCCGAACAGGGCATCCACTTCGTAATCCTGAATATGCAGCACCGAAGTAGCGCCCGTCAGTTTGGCCAGCGCCAGTGCCTGGGGTGCACAAAACATTGTTGGCACCACCAGGATCACCAGTTCAGGCTTCCAGCGTAACTGGGCCAGCATGGCAAAGGTCGACGACAGCGAAAAACTGGCCAGATGCAGCAAGCGTTTAATGGCTGTGGGCTTGGCCGGAACATGCAGCGGGCAACGAATGACTGTGACGCCAGCCTCCTGGCGTTGGTTAAAACGCCAGGAGCTGAAGCCTTGCCAGACCTTCCAGTCAGGGTAATAAGGCGGGGCCGTAACTACCCGCACCTCATGGCCCTGAGCGGCCAGCCAGACAGCCATCTCACCGCTGTATTTGCCGATACCGGTCAGCTCCGGGCTGTAGTTGATACCGTAGAGCAGGATCTTCATCAGTGTGTCCGCGCCTGTTGCACGTTAGTCACATACCAGTCATAGGCATCTTTGAGTCCGTCTTCCAGACTGATGCTGGCCTGCCAGCCCAGGGACCTGAGGCGGGACACATCCATCAACTTGCGTGGAGCACCATCCGGCTTGCTGGTATCGAAGGTCAGCTTGCCAGTAAAACCGGTGACCTCGGCGATGGTTTTGGCCAGTTGGCCAATAGTGCAGTCAACCCCGGTACCCACGTTGATATGGGACAACATCGGCTGGGTATTGGCCTGATAGGTGGCATCGTCCAGCTCCATCACATGGATACTGGCCGCTGCCATATCGTCCACATGCAAGAACTCGCGCATCGGTGTGCCAGTACCCCAGATCACCAGTTCTTCGTCACCGCGCTGAACCGCTTCATGGAAGCGGCGCAGCAGGGCAGGGATCACATGGCTGTTCTGCGGGTGATAGTTATCATGGGGGCCATACAGATTGGTCGGCATTACGCTGCGGTAATCACGGCCATGCTGCCGGTTATAGCTTTCACACAACTTGATGCCCGCGATCTTTGCAATCGCATAGGGCTCATTGGTAGGCTCCAGCGTACCGGTGAGCAGGACCTCTTCGCGCATCGGCTGCGCGGCATGCTTGGGGTAAATGCATGACGAACCGAGGAACAACAGCTTGTGAACATCATTCAGGTGCGCAGCCTGAATGATATTGGCCTGGATCATCAGGTTTTCGTAGATAAAGTCAGCCGGATAGGTGTTATTCGCCTGGATACCGCCCACCTTGGCCGCCGCCAGATACACCTGATTGATCTTGTGCGCCTGGAAAAAGGCCGCCACGGCATGTTGATCCAGCAGATTCAAGGTATCGCGCCCGGCCGTCACAATACGGGTATAACCCAGTGCCTGCAGGCGGCGGACGATGGCCGAGCCGACCATCCCGCGATGGCCGGCGACAAAGATATTCTGGTTCAACTCGCGGGCCATACTCAGTTCTCCGTAGCTACCGGCAAGTCATGACCGTGCTCTTTAAGCAATGCGTGACGCTGAGCGACCTTGAGGTCTTCGCGAACCATTTCAGCGCACATTTCCTGGGCGGTGATTTCCGGTACCCAGCCCAACACTTGCTTGGCTTTGGTCGGGTCGCCGAGCAAGGTTTCAACTTCGGCAGGGCGGAAGTAGCGCGGGTCTACCTTGACGATAATATCTCCCACCTTGAGGGCCGGGGCCCTGTCGCCATCAATGCTGGCAACAATCGCATGCTCATTGACGCCTTCACCCACGAACTGCAGGCCAATGCCCAGTTCGGCAGCTGACCAGCGTACAAATTCACGCACCGAGTACTGCACGCCGGTAGCGATCACAAAGTCATCGGCCACATCTTGTTGCAGCATCATCCACTGCATGCGCACGTAGTCTTTGGCATGGCCCCAGTCACGCAGTGCATCCATATTGCCGAGGAACAGGCATTGCTCCAGGCCCTGGCTGATATTGGCCATTGCTCGGGTGATCTTGCGGGTTACAAAAGTCTCGCCACGGCGCGGCGACTCGTGGTTGAACAGGATGCCGTTGCAAGCGTACATACCGTAGGCTTCGCGGTAGTTAACGGTAATCCAGTAGGCGTACATTTTGGCAACGGCATAAGGCGAACGCGGGTAAAAAGGCGTTGTTTCCTTTTGCGGAGTTTCCTGCACCAGCCCGTAGAGTTCGGAAGTCGAGGCCTGATAGAAACGGGTTTTCTTTTCCAGACCCAGCAGGCGGATGGCTTCCAGAATACGCAGCGTACCCATGGCATCCACATCTGCCGTGTATTCCGGTGACTCGAAGCTTACGGCTACATGGGATTGTGCGCCCAGGTTGTAAACCTCGTCCGGTTGTACTTCCTGGATAATACGGGTCAGGTTGGAAGAGTCTGTCAGGTCGCCATAATGAAGAACAAAGTTGCGATTATTGACATGGGGGTCTTGATAAATATGGTCTACACGCTGGGTATTGAAAGAGGAGGCGCGACGTTTGATACCGTGTACTTCATAACCTTTTTCCAGCAGCAGCTCTGCGAGGTAGGAACCGTCTTGGCCGGTGATACCAGTGATGAGGGCTTTTTTCATGATTGAACCTAGATAAGTTATATTGGATAGATATTTAGTGGGTTGTGGTATGAGGCTGACGGTCTGGAGATTGTGTTTTTGGATTGGATTTCTTATAGGCAGCGAAAATGATGAACATGAAAAACCAGTACTTGACTGTTTCATATCCGCCGAGCATATTTGCGTAAATTGTGATGCAAGGTACTATGGTAATTAGATAGTGCTTGTCTATTGTCTTTAATAGACTAAAAAATAAGAATATGTAGATTGCAGCGCCAAGCGCTCCGAAATACATTAGTAGCGTGAACACGCTGTTTGTCCCCATTGCGGATTGCGCTGAAACGTAAAGGGTGGTGATTGCTTCTATGGTTTCCTTACCTGTAAGGCCAACCCCAAATAGGGGGTAATTGCTTAACACATCTAATGATGTGTGTATAGGAACCAAGAAACGAATTGTTTGAGAGTTGAGCTCGAGTGAGTTGAGGTCGCCAGTAAGAAGTGGGCGACCCAAAGCTTCAAGAAGTGAGGGTAAGAACCATGCAGTAACGGCGAGTGCAAGTATTAATAGTAATCCGCCAATACTTCCCAGCTTGTATAGCTTTTTTTCTATTTTATATATATATATAATAACGCACGCGGTGGAGTAGATTATTGGACTACGATACAAATATGCCATTGCTACGCAGCTTAGCATTAAAAGCAAAAAAGTCTTCCGGGTCGGGTTAGTCTTAATTGCCACTACAGACATCGTGAAGAATACTATTGCTGCGTAAGATGGCTCGGCGGTGAAGACCTTAGGTCTTTCAAACCCAGCTAAACTCAAGTCGCGATCAGAAGATGTATATAGATAGTTAACTAGATCTGTAGAAAATACGTAATTCCTAAAGCTGTCCGAAAGTTCTTTTGTTACTCCAACTGCTTCGGTTATGCTGAATAATACTATGAAGGCTAAACAGTATTGCGATGCTTTGTTTAGTGTTGATGGGTTGCGGGCTAGGTATGAGTACGAGATGTAGGATATATAAATAGCTGTTGCTGTTTGAAGTAATCCTTTTGATCTTTCTGAAATGTTTGTGAATTCACCAAAAAAAATCGTCGAGATTGTCAGGAAAGCCAGTAGTAGCATTAGTTTTTTAAATTCTGGTCTTTTTATTGCGTTGCGTGTTTCAGTAAGCACTAAAGGGATAGAAAATACTAAAACCAAAAATGAGGGTACAACTAGGCCTGATAATAGAATTGGAAAATCTACATATGCAGCACAAAATGTAGCGTAGAAAAAAAATAGCTGTATGCTTCGGTTACTTTTGCTCATTTAAAAAATTACCAACCAGTTTGCTCCAAGAGAAAATTTCGCTGCTGGCAGTGTAAGCAGAGTCGCTGATTTGTCTTAGTTGGTTAGGTGAGTCAATATATTCGTTGAGTGAAGAAATTAGTTCTTCTGCACTGTCGTTCTCAATAAAACTTATGCCTTTCTCTAATCCAACACCTTCGCAGCTACCACGCAAAGCAAAAATTGGTGTTCTAGTAAATATATAGTCCAGAGACTTAAGTTTAAAGCCTCCGCCGACAGGCTCAAATATAATGCCGCACTTTGCTTCTTTCAAATAAGGAAATACGCTATCTACATTTGGGTGGACTTGACAAAATTCATATCGATTTTTCAAAGTGTTGAAAAAGTCATCATCCATCAAGCCGACTATCAGTAATTTGAAGTTGACTTTCTTGGTGGTGGATTGTATCGCATCGCAAAATTCGAGTAGATTTAATCTTTTGGCGAAAAATTTAAAACTTCCTACCCATATAACCGTATTTTCTAGAGAGTCGAATTCTTTGTTTTGGAGGCTCGGGCCACTATAGCCAGGTTTGAGTAGTGATACTTTTTTTGAAAGTTTGGACAGGAGTTCTGCATCTGTTTCGGAAATTGCCGAGCAAGATTTCGTATGCTGTATTAAACGTTTTTCCCAGAATAATGTTTTCAAATAGTCTGCATATAGTGCTATTTTTTTGAGTTTGTTCTTTTCGAGTTTGTGGCCGTTGGCTCTGCTCAAATGCTCAATGTTGTGGCTTATGTATACTGTGCGACTTGCGGCATTTCCTTGTATTGACTTTATGAGCCACAATAGTCTGAAGTGATCTAGGAAAATATGCTTGTAGTCGTTTTCTAAGCAGGCGTTTATGACTGCTTTTTTTAGTTGTGAATTTCGATGGGCGCTAATTCCGAATGGGTAAATACTAAATAAGCTGGAGAATGCAGAACCTTTTGAAGAAGTATGTAGTATGTTTTTTTTATCATTGCGAGCGAAACATATTACATGGACGTTGAAAATTTTCTCTAGCTCGCGAATTATATTAATACTATAAATTTTGTCTCCTGCGTCTTCGCGAAAATCCTCAAGGTATGTAATGAAAAGAACTTTATTCATTTATTGTTTCCTCAAAAGCGCTTAAATACTTGTTGGTCATTACTTCATTTGAATATGTAAGCGACTCTTGGATGCAGTTTTCGCTGAGCTGCTTGTAGTCTGCTGAGTATAACTTATCAAGTGCTGCTCGAAATGCTTCGCTACAATTAATGTCGGTGTAGTATCCGGTTATGCTGTCTTTTACTAGTTCGGACAAGCCTCCGACTTTATTCACTAAAACAGGTACGCCATATGAATATGCCTCAGGAACAACTCTCCCCATAGGTTCGTTCCATAGGGACGGAACAATTAAAAAATCAATGCAGCTGAAAAAATCAGATGCATTCATAAAGCCTTTGTAATCTACAAAGTCAATACTTCTCATTCGGTTGATTATCTTTTGCTCGCCATCGCCGGCTACTATGAGTTTGAAGCTGAAGGTTGTGTGTGTTTCTTGAAGTCGGGTAAGTAACAAGCTTAAGCCTTTATCATCCTCAATGCGCCCGATATACCCAAACCGAATAGGGCTGCCAATAGATGTGCGAGGTGTTGTGTTTGAGTGCTCAATAAAGGCGCTGTTGTAAATTACTTTGCATTGAGAATTTCTAAAGAAACCATCTTGTATGTGCGTATTTAAAATATAGTTACTGACACCTACTACGCAGTGTACATTGCGGCTGATAATTTTTTTGGGATATGAGTAAATTTTGCATGGGCTGCATGTTGTTAAGCAGTTAATGTTCCTGTTTCTCATTGTGCATTTCGAACACTGTAAGTAGTAATCTCGTAAAGTATGAACAACTCTGCAGTTTTGCTCTTTAGCTACTTTCCAGGCGACTACGGAAATCCCTTTTAAATTGTTGGTGTGAACTATGTCTGGCTTGACATCTTTAAATATTTTGCGCAGCGGATTTAAGTATTTTAAGTTATAGATGTCTGAAATCTTTTGCGTGATTTTATGGTGAAGTGGAATGTTTTCGCTTGAGTGAAAGGGCCAATATATATTCAGATTTTCGATGTAGTAGCAAGTTATTCCAGGTTCCGTAATCTTTTTTTCAATCCCAATAGCTTCCTCCGCAACACTAACAACAAAGACTTCGTGGCCTAGTTTTTTTAGCCCTACAGCCAGATTTAAAACGGACTTTTCTGCTCCGCCTATTTGGGTGGGAAAAAAAACCGAGTTAAATATTAATATCTTCAAAGCTGTCTCGCTGTATATTGTTGTTGAAGAGGGTTGTGTAATTGGTTTTCTTGCTGATAATTCAGTCTAGGTGTACGGTTCCGAAATAAGATGCTGTGGATTGATTTTGAAACGGTGTGGGTTTAAGTCCCGGTGTTTGATGTTGTACTCGTAACATACACGATATACCCCCCCCCCAAAAAAAAAAGCGGTTTGTGGTACCGCTTCGATATCTTGACTGTTCGATAAATACTGCACCGTTGTCAGTCAGGACGGTATGTGTCTGTTATGGGAACGCTTCGATAGCCTGATGTAAAAACATTGTCCCGTTGTGTTTTGTTGCCGTATTGAATAACGCATAGATGAACTTGGTCACCCGGTCGATGTATGGTCAGTGTTGTGTAGATAGAGCGCTGCTTAGGCTGAGCGTTATTACAGCTATTGATGCTGAGCCAATAAAGGCAATATTAAGACTGCTATTGAAGATCTGAATGATATATCGTAATACGATATTTTCGCTGATGCATAAAATGTATAGAAGTCTTCCATTGGGAATACCATGGCCAATGAGTAGTTCAGGACGTTCGATAGACGGTGGATTTCGAGAGTTACAACGGATTTACCCGTAGGGCCAAATTCCCCTAAGCCGCAGATACGGGTAATGGCAGGTGAAAAGACCCTTGAAGTGCTTGCGCACTTACATTCCTTTTGCTAATTCGGTTGTATTATGGGTGTATTTGTTTTGTGTCGGTTTTGTGATGTTGTGCAATGCAGGCTTAGGCCTTACTAGATTTTTGACTTGGTCGAATTGGGACTTTAAAAGTTTCGACCTATTGAGTGGTAAGAGATTCCTTTTTTGCTTATTCGCTTAGGGTCAAATAGATTTCGTCCATCAAATATTATTGCCAATTTTACTTGCTGTTTGATGAAATCAAAGTCAGGCGCTTTGAATTCTTGCCATTCTGTAACAATTATTAGTGAGTCAGCACCTATAAGTGCTGACTCCTTTGTTTCGCACAGAGTTAAGTCTTCACGATTACCATAAATGCGCTGAGCCTCTTTCATGGCCTCGGGGTCAAAGGCTTGAACTTTAGCGCCAGCTTTCCATAAAGCCTCCATCAAAACGCGACTAGGGGCTTCGCGCATATCGTCAGTATTTGGTTTAAAGCTAAGCCCCCATAAAGCGAAAGTTTTGCCGCTCAGGTCGCCATTAAAATGCTTCGAGATTTTTTTGAATAGCACAGATTTCTGTAATTCATTACGACTTTCCACGGCTTTAAGCACTTTTGCATCAAAATCAATGCTGTCTGCAGTACGGATTAGTGCCTGTACATCTTTCGGGAAGCAAGAGCCGCCGTAGCCGACACCTGCATACAAAAACTGGTAGCCGATACGTGGATCGGAGCCAATACCCTGGCGAACCATTTCAATATCGGCACCAAGCATTTCTGCCAGATTGGCCATTTCGTTCATAAAGCTGATTTTAGTGGCCAGCATGCAGTTGGCAGCGTATTTGGTCAGCTCGGCGCTGCGTACGTCCATCACTATGATTTTTTCATGATTACGGTTGAAGGGGGCATATAGCTCGCGCATGACATCTTCTGCAGTTTTGCTATTGGTACCGATAACGATACGGTCCGGGCGCATGCAGTCAGCTACAGCGGAGCCTTCCTTGAGAAACTCAGGATTGGATACCACGTCGAAGCCCAGCTCTTCACGCTTCCGCGCCGCGAGCACTTGAGCAATTTTGGCGCTAACCTTGTCGGCTGTGCCCACAGGTACTGTGGATTTGTCGATAATGATTTGATGGCCTTCCATATACTGGGCAATGGTTTCGGCAACAGCCAGTACATATTTTAGGTCAGCGGAGCCATCTTCGTCCGGGGGCGTGCCTACGGCGATAAACTGCACTTCGCCATGCTTTACGCCTGCTGCGGCGTCTGTGGTGAAATTCAGGCGGCCAGCGGCATGATTTTCTTTTACCAGTGCTTCCAGGCCAGGTTCGTAGATGGGGATATGACCCTGCTTCAGGCGTTCGACTTTGTTGGCATCGATATCAATACAGACTACGTCGTGGCCGACCTCGGCGAGGACGGCGCCTTGCACCAGGCCAACGTAACCGATGCCAAAAACTGTGACTTTCATGTCGATTCCCTTTGAGCGTATAGCAGGTAGAAAAAGATAAGAGGTTTGATATTTTGCTCACTGTTTAAGTAAGCATAGGTATTTACATATTAAAACTAATTTATGTTTTTTGTCGGCTTAATATGTTTTCAAATAAGCTCGGATAGAAAACAGCAATCTTTCATAGTGTTCTCGTAGTTTCAGAGGGCGCGTAGTATTTGAGATGTATATACCTATGCTCAGTATGCAGTGGATACTGATTTTGTAGTCTTTACTCTGCTGCGTTATGGCTCAGGCACGCTACCGCCCCAGGATTGTTCGCCAGTCCCTGAGGGCGGTGTATTGCGCAGTAATCTATTATGACTTTGAGCTTGAGACATTAAAAGAGCGTCCTAACAGTAGCCAGGCGCTCTTAGATGCAACAAAAAACTGTAATTAAGCGTTGTCAGACTTGTATTCGTAGTTGTAATAACCATAGGCGCCATAGCCATATTTGGCTGAAGCACGTTTTTCAACGCCGTTGAAGATTGCGCCTTTAAGGTCGATGCCATTTTGGGCGAAACGGCGCATGGTCAACTCTACTTCGCGGGCCGGGTTCAGTTCAAAACGTGTCACAATCAAGTTGGTACCGGACTGGCGGCCGACAATGGCGGCATCAGTCACCGCGAGGAATGGCGGGGTATCGAGAATTACCTGGTCGTAGTTGGCACTTACTTGATCAAGGAACTCGGTAAAGTTTTTATGCATCAGCAACTCGGACGGATTTGGCGGAATCTGACCTCGGCCAATCACATCAAGATTTTCGACTTCTGTTCTATGAATGGCGGTATTCAAGTCACAGCGCTTAGCCAATAGATCGGACAAACCATTTTCAACCGGAATGCCAAACATTTTATGGATATAACCTTTGCGCATATCCACGTCCACTAATAGTACGCGCTGTCCGGATTGAGCAATTACAGCTGCCAGGTTGGCAGAGACAAAAGATTTGCCAACCTTCGGGCTTGGCCCGGAAATCATCAGGCGGTTATTGTCCGCCTCCAGCATGGCAAAATGCAGGCTGGTACGCAGGCTGCGTAACCCTTCAATTGCTAGGTCGGTAGGGTGGCTGCTTGCCAGCAATGGTGTTACACGAGTGCCGCGACCGCCGGTGTTCTTTTCATCTTCAACTTTTTGCAGCGAGCTGAAGGGGATCGAGGCATAGACCGGTAGGCCAAGTTTTTCGATATCATCGGGATTTTTTACGCCGCGGTTTAGTGCCTTGCGAAACAGCACGTAACCGATGGCCAGGAAGGCGCCGAGCAATGTGGCGATCATTACGATCAGGGGCTTTTTGGGTTTGACTGGAGTGCGCAGGTCTACATCGGCGGTATCGATTAGGCGTACGTTGCCCACGGCACCGGCGCGCATTACATCAAGTTCCTGGGACTTGTTCAGCAACTGGGTGTAAATCTCAGTGCTGACCTTTAGGTCGCGGGTCAGGCTCAGCAGTTCTTGCTGGGTGGTAGGCAAGCCTTCGACTTGCTTGGCCAGACGGTTTTGTTTGGCGGTCAATTCGGCCAGTTGGCCCATCAGTGCGCGGTAAGCTGGATGCTGTGGGGTGAACTTGCGATCCATTTCGGCTTGTTGCAGTTTCAAGGTTGAGATACTGGTATCCAATGCCACGATCTGGTCGAGAATGGCCTTGGCTTCAAGGCTGATATCGATCGACTTGCTACGGATCTGGAAGGCATTCAGTGCGTTTTCGGCTTTTTCCAGGTCCTTGCGAACTTGTGGCAGTTGGTCTTTCAGAAAGCCCAGGCTTTGCGCGGCTTCGGCCGAAGTGCGTTCAATATTCTGCTGTACATAAAGGCGGGCGATTTCATTCAGTGTCTGGATGGCGATTGCAGGATCTGTATCTTCCAGCGCCATGCCAATCATTCCGGACTCTTTCCCTCGTTCGGCGATATCCAGCGCTTTCTGATAAGCCATGATGGTAGTCAGGCGTGGCTGACGGACAACACTGAATTTTGTTCCAGGGTTGGCTTGCAGGGTTTCTACCAGCAGCTTGGCGCCATTTTCATTAATGGTCGTGCCAACTTGGCCTTTGGCCAGTACGTTGTCGTCTTCATCCAGCAGGGTAAAGCTGCCAGCATCCCCGCTGATAAGCGTGAGTTGTTTGCCCAGCAACTCCTTCGGTAATTCCAGCTCAGCAATCTTCAGCTTTTCGCCGCCCCACCCGTAACTGCTCATACCGAACAGCGGGCTGGCTATGGCATTTTCCGCATCGGGCTTAAAGCGTCGCGCCATAAACTCGCCGATCAGCGGAAAGCGGTTGGGTTCTACCTCAATATCCAGCTTCAGATTATCAACTGCAGCACCAATATTTCTGCGGGACTTGATCAGCTCGATTTCTGTAGCGGATGGCGACTCTTTACCCAGCATACTTCCGACATCAGAAAAGCCCAGCATATCGTTTTTCTTGGCTTCCACCTGAATCAACGCATTAGCCTGGTACACCGGTGTAGCCAGCAGGGCATAAGCAACCCCCGCAGCCATAAACACGCCCGTGACGCCTGTAATCAGCCATTTATGATCGATGAGCGTGCCCAACAACCCCATCAGGTCGATTTCGTCGTTATCGTCATCTTGTTCATGGGGCTTTGTCACGGGTGCTTGCTGCATAAGTCGGTTTCTTATCTTCACGGTAATTCGAGGGATGACTCAGCGTTTGATCCGCTGGGCCCATGCATTTACGGCGGCGTCAATCAGTGCGTACGCGTGCACAAAGGCAGGCTTGCCCTGGCGGTACGGGTCGTTGATTTCGCGGTTGTCTTGCCATTTGCCCAGCAGGAATACTTTGCCCCGTGCCTCTGGAGCGAGGCTTAGGACACCATTAATATGATGTTGTTCCATGACCAAAATAAGATCGGCTTCATTTATCTTGGCGGCAGTCAGCTGGGTAGAAATGTGTTCAGGCACGGCGTGGCCATGTTCTTCTAGAACGGCCGCCGCTGTGGCTTCGATGGGCTTGCTTTTTACGGCGCTCAGGCCTGCGGAGCTCACGACGATGTCAGAGGGCGCAAGGGCGACCCGCAAGAGGTGTTCGGCGGTAGGGCTGCGGCAAATATTGCCAATGCAGACAATCAAGATTCGTTTAAACAAGGCAGCTTCCTTTGTGCCAAACATGCTCAGCCGGCGAGAGCACTTAACGAATCGTCACGACCATTACTCCCTGTCCAGGGAGTGGCTGTGCCTATCAATAAAGGCTGCCGGCATCAGTATGATGTGGCGATGGCCTGGGCAGGAGCACAGTTGCTCCTGCTTTATTACAGATAAAGGGTCGGTACGAAGTTGAACGGGCAAAATATTAACTGCGAAACGATTGCAATATCAACCTTTAAATCGGAAGAGATTTATATTCAGGCTATATAGGCGTATTTCAATATTTATTGCCTGACAATAAATAACATTTTGGCCGTTCCCGACTAAAAATAACTCCGCCCAATGGCAGGTGCCTGGAGCCGGGCCCTGTGGTAGCGGGCACTGCTCAGGGCGGTGTGGCGACCCTTGCCTGGGCCTTGTACAGGCGGGGAGGTGTGCGCTGGCCGGTGTGAGTTGGCCTGAAAGCGAGTCGTGCAGGGGGCGTGCCGTACCTTGTGGTTGGTTTGCTTGTATCGATAGTGGCATTTTGATATGTCTGTGTAAATAGTGTTTTATGAACATGTTGTGGGAGGGGGTTAATTGTCTTGAATATGGGGTGCTAGTTCTAGATATAAGAGTTGTATATGAAGTGTTTGATCTGGGTAAGTGCATTTTGTTTGTGCATATATATAGGGCGGGTCTTTGAGTTGCACCAAAACAGTGACTGAATTGTTGTTTGTGGTCACGGTTGGTGGGTGTAATGGATGCTCAAGGTTTTCTGGTTTTGCGAAGCCCTCGTGAATTCAGATCACACGGTAGCCCATTCGAGCTGGGAGTTTTGGCCCTGCGACGGTTTCGTCGGGGTGCCGCATCACGTCGATCGCAGCCTCGCGCTGCTCGTCTGCGACTACAGTTTTTGCCCATGGTCCGCTTGGGGCCGGCCAGCGGGCGCCAAGCAAAAGCACAAGACTTCACGCTGAAAAACCGGATAATGGCCGCCAATTATTTGTCTGGTTATTCTGGTAATCCCGCATGGAAATCAAGGTCAACTTTCTCGACAACCTCCGACTTGAAGCCAAGTTCGATGACTTCACCGTGGTTGCCGATCAGCCTATCCGTTACAAGGGCGATGGTTCGGCTCCTGGTCCGTTCGATTACTTTCTCGCTTCGTCGGCGTTGTGCGCGGCTTACTTCGTTAAGTTGTACTGTGCGACCCGCAATATTCCTACCGAGAATATCCGCCTCTCGCAGAACAACATTGTTGACCCCGAAAACCGCTACAACCAGATTTTCAAGATTCAGGTCGAGTTGCCTGCGGATATCTCGGAGAAGGACCGTCAGGGCATCCTGCGCTCCATCGACCGCTGCACCGTGAAGAAGGTGGTGCAAGCCGGGCCCGAGTTTGTGATTGAAGAGGTGGAAAACCTCGACGCCGACGCTCAGGCGCTGCTGATGCCTTCAAGCGGTTCCGAGGCGGGTACTTATATTGCCGGCAAGGATCTGCCTCTGGAGCAGACCATTGCCAATATGTCCGGCATTCTGGCTGGCCTGGGCATGAAGATTGAGATCGCGTCGTGGCGCAATATCGTGCCGAATGTGTGGTCGCTGCATATCCGCGATGCGCAATCGCCGATGTGCTTCACCAACGGCAAGGGTGCGACCAAGGAAGGCGCCCTGGCGTCGGCATTGGGCGAGTTTATCGAGCGGCTCAATTGCAACTTCTTCTACAACGACCAGTTCTGGGGCGAAGAGATCGCCAATGCCGAGTTTGTGCATTACCCCGAAGAACGCTGGTTCAAGCCAGGGCGCAAGGATGAGCTGCCGCCCGAGATTCTCGATGCCCACTGCCTGAAGGTTTACAACCGCGAGGGCGAGTTGCGGGGCTCCCACCTGATCGATACCAACTCCGGCAATGAGGAGCGCGGTATCTGCTCGCTGCCGTTCGTGCGCCAGTCGGACGGTGAGGTGGTGTATTTCCCGTCCAACCTGATCGAAAACCTGTTTTTGAGCAACGGCATGAGCGCAGGCAATACCTTGGCCGAAGCCCAGGTGCAGTGTCTGTCGGAGATTTTTGAGCGTGCGGTCAAACGCGAAATCATCGAGGGTGAATTCGCCCTGCCGGATGTGCCGCAAGAGGTGTTGGCCAAGTACCCGGGAATCGTGGCCGGTATCCAGGCGCTGGAAGAGCAGGGGTTCCCGGTGCTGGTCAAGGATGCGTCCCTGGGCGGTGAGTTCCCGGTGATGTGCGTCACCCTGATGAATCCACGCACTGGCGGTGTGTTCGCTTCATTCGGTGCGCACCCGAGCCTGGAAGTGGCACTGGAACGCAGCCTGACGGAGTTGTTGCAAGGCCGCAGTTTCGAAGGCCTCAACGATTTGCCTCAGCCGACCTTTGAAGGTCACGCGGTGACTGAGCCCAATAACTTCGTCGAGCACTTTATCGACTCCAGCGGTGTGGTGTCGTGGCGCTTCTTCAGCTCGAAATCCGATTACGAATTCGTTGAGTGGGATTTCACCAGCCAGGGTGAAAACGCCAATAGCGAAGAGGCCGCAACCCTGTTCGGGATTCTCGAAGGCATGGGCAAGCAAGTGTACATGGCGGTCTATGAGCATCTCGGCGCCAAGGCCTGCCGTATCCTGGTGCCGGACTATTCGGAAATCTATCCGGCCGACGACCTGATCTGGGATAACACCAACAAGGCGCTGTTCTTCCGTGCCGATATCCTGAATCTGCATCGCCTGGATCTGGACGATCTTAAAGGCCTGGTTGAGCGTCTGGTGGAAAGCGAGCTGGATGACTACACCGATATCACTACCTTGATCGGCATCGAGTTTGACGACAACACCGCCTGGGGCCAGTTGACGATCCTGGAGTTGAAGCTGCTGATCTATCTCGCCCTGGAGCAATATGAAGAGGCGAAGGAAGCGGTGGAAATGTTCCTGCAGTACAACGACAACACGGTAGAGCGCGGCTTGTTCTACCAGGCCGTGAATGCTGTGCTGGAAATGAAGCTGGACGAAGACCTGGAGCTGGAAGACTACGAAGCCAACTTTCGTCGCATGTTTGGCAACGATCGGATGGATGCCGCGATCGGGTCGGTGGAGAGCACCGTGCGCTTCCATGGCTTGACGCCAACCAGCATGAAGCTCGAAGGGCTGGACAAGCATCTGCGCCTGATCGAGAGCTACAAGAAGCTGCACACGGCGCGGGCCAGGACCCAGGGTTGATGGCGTTGGCCAAAAAGCACCTCGACCGGGTAATGCCCGTCAGTCAATGAGTGCTGTGGGAGCGGGGTTGCTCGCGATTGGAACGGCACGGTGTGACTGTCTGACCGTGTCGCTTGCATCGCGAGCAAGCCCGCTCCCACAGGGGTAAAGTTTCACCGCTGGACTGACAAGCAAAAGCACCTTCGGGTGCTTTTTTGTTTCTGGCTGTCGTGGTGAAGCACCCGTATCGGTGCTTAACTGCTCCTCTATACGGGTATCAGACGCTAAGTGGATTTCCCTGCAGATCAGGCTTGAAATTGCCTTGGCGGCCCCTTATTTGAGCGCTTTCCATGTCCAACATACCTGCCACACTGCTGATCGTTGATGATGACGTTCAGATCCGCTCACTGCTCGAAGCCTTGTTGCAAGAACAGGGTTATCGCACGCTGACTGCCGGCTCGGGTGAACAGGCCCTGGCCACGGTCGCTCAACAGCCTCCGGACTTGATCCTGCTCGACGCCACGATGCCCGGTATTGACGGCTATCAGGTGGCCCGTCGACTCAAGGCGAATGCATCTACGGCCAATATCCCCATCATCATGCTGTCGGGCCAGGGCGAGCAGAGCGCCCGTCTTCTGGGGCTTGAGGCGGGTGCCGAGGACTTTCTGTGCAAGCCGGTCGCCAGTGACGAACTGTGGTTGCGGGTACGCAATCTGCTGCGGCTCAAGGCGTTTGGCGACCATCGGGCGGTGCATACCCTGATGCTTGAGCAGCAGCTGGAAAAACGCACTAGCGACCTGGAGCGTTTTCGCTCTGCGATGGGGACCGATGAGCGGCTGCTTAAAATGGCCAATTACGACCCGCTGACCGGCTTGCCCAATCGCGACCTGTTCTACACCACCCTGCAGATGGGGCTGACCCAGGCTGCGTTGCGGGGTTGGCAGCTGGCGGTGGTCACGATCGGCCTGAACGACTTCAAGAACATCAACCTGACCTGGGGCCATTTGATGGGGGACAAGGTGCTGGCAGAGTTCAGCCAGCGATTGTCCAATTGCCTCAATGTCAGTGACACCCTGGGACGGATGGATGGCGACGAACTTGCGCTGATCCTGATGATCCGCAAAGGCCAGGCAGGCCCCAGGCAGATGGTTGACCGTATCCGCGAGGTGCTGCGTGATCCGTTCAAGCTGCATGGCCATGACACACCGATGACGGCCAGTTACGGGATTGCCCTGTACCCGGACGATGGCGCCGAGGCGCACCGCCTGATCAAGCATGCAAATACGGCCATGGGGCTCGCCAAGCAGGCGGGTAAAGACACATACCGTTTTTACACGGCACAAATGAACGTCGAGGTCATGGCTCGTCAGGAACTTGAAACCGCATTGCGCGATGCGGTTCACAAGCAGGCGTTCGAGGTGTATTACCAACCGAAGATAGGCCTGGCAGACGGTCGGATCTGCGGTGTGGAAGCACTGTTGCGCTGGCACCGGCCGGGGCATGCCGCTGTTTCTCCGGCGGTTTTCGTGCCGCTGCTGGAAACCCTCGGGCTGATATCCCGGGTGGGCCAGTGGGTGATCGACCGCGTGTGCAGCCAGATTGCCCAATGGCAGCGCTCAGGCCTGGGGGCGCTGCAAGTGGCAGTGAATGTGTCGGCGCAACAGATTTGCGAAGGCGATCTGGTCAATGATATCGAGCGCTCCCTCAAGGCCCATCAGCTCGACCCCCATTTGCTTGAGGTGGAGCTGACCGAGGGCTCGCTGATGGAGAACACGCCCCATACCGTCAGCAGTTTGCTGACACTGAGGGACATCGGCGTGAAAATCTCCATCGACGACTTTGGCACCGGTTATTCGAGCCTTGCGTACCTGAGCCGTTTCCCCATCGACACGCTCAAAATCGATATCGCGTTTATCCGTGAAGTCACCTTCAGCCCTCAGGATGCTGCCATTGCGCGTACGATTATCGAGCTGGCTCACAGCCTTGGCCTGCAAGTCATCGCTGAAGGTGTGGAGACCCGTGAGCAACTTGAGTTCTTGACGAAAAACGGTTGCAATCAGGTGCAGGGTTATCTCTTTTGCAGGCCTCTGCCGTCGGTGGAGCTGGAAGCGCTTTTGCGCGAACCGCGCTGTTTTATTTGATGTTGAGACGGCTCGGGTTCCGATCGTTGAAGAGTGGCGCCTGTATCGCATGCAAGCCAGCTCTCACAGGACTAAGGTGTTCACACAACAGTGTGGGAGCGGGCTTGCTCGCGATGGCATCACCGCGTTTTGCCTCTGTTTCCACAGGCTCTAACCGGCAGGCTTGAGCAGCGCCAGGATCCGCTCGCCCAGTATTTCGGCACTGGCCTGGGACGCGATGTTGGCAAACCCCAGCAGCAGACCCGAAGGTTTTTCCCCCTGCAGGCTCCACTCGCTCAGCGCTTCGGCAAAGAGCCCGTCCTGGCGCATGCGCTCCACCAGTTGCCAATCCGGCTGCTGGCCTTCAAGGCGCAGGATCAGGTGCATGCCCCCCGGGTTGGCATCAATGCGCACGCGAGTCCCCAGCACTTTTTGTAGCTCGATCATGGTAAACGCCCTGCGCTCGCTATAAAGCTTGCGCATGCGCTGGATATGCCGGGCGAAATGGCCTTCAGTCATGAACGTCGCGACGATGGCCTGAATCAGTTCCGGGCAACCGCTGCGAAAGGTCTGGCTGGCCTGTTGAAAGCATTCAACCTGGGCTTGGGGTACCACCACATAAGCCAGGCGCAGCCCCGGAAACAGCACTTTGCTGAACGTGCCGCTGTAGAGCACCCGTCCATCACGGTCCAGGCTTTTGAGTGCGGGCAGCGGGCGGCTGACGTAGCGGTATTCGCCGTCGTAATCGTCCTCGATGATCCATGCCTGTTGCTGGCTGGCCCAGGCCAGCAGCTCCAGCCTGCGGGACAGCGATAGCGATACGCACAAGGGGCTTTGATGGGCGGGTGTGACGACGGTCGCCTGGGCGTGCAGCGCCTCGCTTCCCTGTGCAGGCAGCTGCATGCCGTCATGATCGACCGGCAGGGCCACGGTCTGGATCTGCAGTTGCTCCAGTAACTGGCGGGTCGGCGGGTAGCCGGGGTCTTCAATCAATACCCTGTCACCGGCCTTGAGCAGAGCATGGGCGATCAGCGACAACGTGTCCCGGTAGCCGGCTGTGATGAAGACTTGGGCGGCAGAGCAGGCGATACCGCGGGAAACCTGCAGGTAAGTGGCAATGGCCGTACGCAATGATTGCAGGCCGTGAGCCGACGGGTTGGCCATGTCCTGGGCACGGGTGCTGCGCACGCATCGCGCGCCGATTTGTGCCCATACCTTTTTGGGAAAGGCGTCCAGCGCTGGCAGGCCCATCTGGAAGGGCAGTGTCTCGGGCTGGTGCCTCACGGGCGGGCTTGACTCGGGGGTGCGGGTGGCGAGTGCTGGTTTGATCGTGATGTCCGGCGTCACGATGGTTCCTGCCTGGCCGCGGGCTTGCAAGTAGCCCTCTGAGGTCAGAAGCGAATACGCCGTATCGATGGTGCCCCTGGCCAGTCCCAGTTCCTTGGCCAGGGCTCGGGCTGCAGGCACTCGCTCTCCGGGGGCCAGCAGGCCGTTGGCAATGGCTTCCCGAAAGCGCCAGTAGAGTTGCCGGTAAATGGGTTCGCTGGTGTCCGGATCAAGAGGGGAGAAGTGTGGAATGGGGGGTTTCATGGTGTTCCCTTGTGCCTGATCCCGGAGCTGGATAGATCATGGCCTGGTGATAAAGCCAAATCTTGGCTCTTTTTGACAGGGCCAAGAAACCCCACTATGGCGCCACTCAAACAGTCAATGCAAGGGCACGTCATGAACCAGCGTATCGATTATTCCAAGGCTTCACCCGAGGGCTACAAGGTATTTGGCGGGGTGTACGGGTATGTGCAAAACAGCGGATTGCCCAAGGTACTGATTGATCTGGTGTATCTGCGGGTTTCGCAAATCAACGGCTGCGCCTACTGCATCGATATGCACTCACGGGATCTGCTCAAGTCCGGCCTGAGCGTCGAAAAGCTGGTACTGGTGCCGGTGTGGCGCGAGGCAGGCGAGTTGTTCACGACCCGTGAGCGGGTGGCCCTCGCCTGGGCCGAAACGGTCACGCTCGTCGCGCAAACCGGGATCCCGGATGCGGACTACCAGAGCGCGGCCGCCGAGTTCAGCGACAAGGAGCTGGCGGACCTGACCTATGGCATCGGCCTGATGAATGCCTATAACCGGTTTGGCGTGGCCTTTCGCTTAAAGCCTGCGGCGGCGGTGTAACGTTGTTGTCCTGTAGCCGCTGAGGAGCGTAGCGAGGCTGCGATCGATCATGAAGCGGGCGCAAACTGGGAACACGCGGCATGTCTGATTAATCGAGGGCGCAGCCTGAAGCCTCTTCAATCGTAATTTAACTACATTTTGTAACTTAAATTTTATATTTGAAATAATACGAATTGTACGTTGTCACAGTGATGAAAGCCCTGCGAGCTGTTTTTTCAGGGCCCTGAATCGCCTTCAAGGCGTTTTGAGGATCTCGTGTGATGGCGCTTCTCCTGATCAGGTCCCGGTGTTTTACCCTGGCGCGAATCCTGTGTTCGCTGTGTCTGTGCTCCTCTGCGCTGGCCGCGGCCGAAGGGGGGCAGCCCGGTCAGGAGGTCCTGCGCCTTCAGCAGCAACAACAAAGGGCCGTGCAGCAACTGCAACTGGAGCAGCGTCGGCGGCAACTTCAGCGCACGGGTTCCGGCGCACAGTCCTCAGTGACGCCAGAGCCTGTGCTCACCGCGCAAGAGGTGGACTGCTGGCCGATCCAAGGGGTACGGCTGGCCGGTGTCACCCTGTTCCGCCCCGCAGTGCTGGAGGCACGGATCAAGCCCATCTTGGCGCCGTGCATGGGTATCAACCGGATCAATCACCTGCTGGCCGAAATCACCCGCCTGTACGTCGAGGCCGGCTACATCGCCGCCCGTCCTTACCTGAGCAGCACGCCTTCTGCCGGGCAACCGCTGGATATCCGGGTCGACGAAGGCTATGTCGAAACGATCGAACTGGCTGACCAAAGCCTGCCTCTGTCGTTACGCACGGCATTCCCCGCCATGCTGGGTGCGCCGCTGAACCTGCGTGATCTGGAACAGGGGCTGGACCAGCTCAACCGGCTGCGCTCGGTGGACGTCACGGCGGATGTCGCGCCCGGCAGCGTGCAGGGGGCTTCGCGGATCATTCTTCGCTCAAACGCCGGGCAGCCCCATTGGGGGCTGGACCTGAGCCTGGATAATCTTGGCAGCATCGCCACCGGCCGTGATCGCAAGGTGATCGGCTTGAGTCTGGACAGCCCGTTGCAGCTCAACGACGCGCTCAACCTGGGCTTCAGCGAGACCCTCAACCACGGGCCGCGCTTCAGCCGCAGCAACAGCCTGTTCTATTCGGTGCCTTACGGTTACTGGACCTTGAGTGCATTCGCCAGCCATATCGAGTACCGCGCGCCGATCAAACTCAGTACCACCACACTCTATGGCAGCGGTCGCACCGATCAGCTCAGCTTGCGTGCGGACCGCGTGCTGTGGCGCGACCAGGGCCATCAACTGAGCGCCCATCTGCAGTTGACCCGCAAGGCGGTCGACACCTACCTGCAAAAGGCCCGGCTGGGTATCCAGAGTCCGACACTCACGGTGGCCGAAGCCGGTTTCAATCTGTTCTGGCAGGACGCGGCGGTGTGGAATCTGGACGTGACTTATGCCCAGGGCCTGACCTGGCTGGGGGCAGACCGTGACAGCGATCAGGTGCAGAGCAGTCTGCCCAAAGCGCAATTCGGAGCGTACCGCGCCAACCTCATTCAATGGCGCAACGGCCAGTTATACGGGCAGCCCTGGCAGTGGCAGAGCCAATTGACGCTGCAATACAGCCCCGACCCGTTGCCTGCCATCGAGCAACTGTTGGGCACCGACGACTCGGCGGTTCGCGGCTATCGCGACAACAGCGCCTCCGGTGCCATCGGCGCAGTCTGGCGCAACACGCTTTACGTGCCGCTGCGTAACGATCTGCCTATCCGCATCACCCCCCGCATCGGCCTGGACAACGGCTGGGTCAAATCCGGGTACGGCGCTGCGGGCCAACGCCTGAGCGGCGCAAGTGTGGGCCTCAACCTGCGCTGGAAGGGTCTGCAACTGGACCTCGATTACCAGCGCCACCTCACTATTCCCAAGGGTTTTAGCCAGGAGCCGCACGTCTGGCTGGCACGCCTGAGCGTGCAGATATAACGCCTGCAGGGGCCCGACAAGCCCCTGCAGCGTTACACCGGGCGACGTGTGTCGCCTCATCACTCACGCAAAGGAAGACGCTATGCCTATTAACAGACAACACTTTCACCTGTCCCCCCAGGGAGCGCTGCGCCGTACAATTGCCAGCCTGCTTCTATTGCCGCCACTGGCCCTGGCCAATGGCATTACCGGGGTCGATGGCCCCGGCGGCACGCCGCAACTGCACAACCAGGGCGGGGTGCCCATCGTCAATATCGTGGCCCCCAACGCGGCCGGGCTGTCCCACAATCAGTTCCTCGATTACAACGTCGATCGCCAGGGTGTGGTGCTGAACAACGCATTGCAGGCGGGGCAATCCCAACTGGCCGGGCAACTGGCATCCAATCCGCAATTTCATGGTCAGGCAGCCAGTGTGATCCTCAATGAGGTCATCGGTCGCAACGCGTCGGCACTCAACGGCGCGCAGGAGGTATTCGGGCGCAAGGCCGATTATGTGCTGGCCAACCCCAACGGGATCTCGGTCAATGGCGCCCGCTTCATCAACGCGCCCAACGCCAGTCTGGTGGTGGGGCGGCCCGAACTGAATAACGGCAAGCTGCACGCCTTCAACACCGCTGATGCCCACGGCCGATTGAGCGTGCAGCAGCAGGGGCTGGACAACCCTGACGGAGCGATCGGCCTGATCGCGCCGCAGATCGACAGTCAGGGCCAGATCAGTGCCCGCGACTCCTTGACGCTTGTGGTTGGACGCAATCAGGTCGACGCCGCCAGTGGCGCGGTGAACACGGTCTATCTGGGTGGCACGGCCAAGGACGGGCGCATCGACGCGAGCCTGTTCGGGGCGATGAAGGCCGGGCGCATCAATATCATCAGCACTGCCGAAGGGGCGGGGGTTCGCCTAGGCGCGGTGCCGGTGGCAGGTACTGACTGGGTGAGTATCCGCTCTGCGGGCGATCTCGAGATCAGCGGCCAGACTCACGCCAACAGCCTTGAGGCCACCCGTGCCGGGGTGCACAGCAGCCGGGGCGATGTCGGCCTGCACGGCGCCAGAGACGTGACACTGGCGGGTGCCGATATCAGCGGGGGCAACGTCAAGCTCGACGCGGGTCGCAATCTGATCCTGAGCAGCCTGGAAAGTACGGCCCTTCAGGAAAAACGGGATCAATGGAGTAACAAGGCGCTCTTTGTGACCTATGAAACTTATGATCGCACCACCACCGACAAGGACTCGCGCCAGCACGGTACCCAGGTCACGGCCCGGCAAAACGCCGCACTGTCTTCCGGCGCCGACACCCTGCTCAAGGGCAGCCACGTAGAGGCGGGCGATACCCTGCGACTCAACAGCGGCAAAGACCTGCGTCTTGTGGTCGCGACTGAAACCCATGACACCCGGGACCAGGGCAATCACCGCAAAAACCTATGGAAGGAAAGCTGGGACACCTCAACCCATGATGAGCGCACTGTTGCCAGCAGCCTCAAGGCAGGCAAGTCGATCGAGCTGGCCAGCGGGCAAAAACTGCAGTTGCAAGGGGCCGAGTTGAAAACCCCGGGCGATATCCGGCTCAGCGCCCGTGAAGTCGAGATCGCCAGTGCCAGCCGCAGCCAGAGCCACACCGGCACGCGCTATTCCGGCGATTTGCTGGGGGGCAGCTTCTTCGGCAGCCAGGGCGAGGGTGACGGGGACAGAACCCTGCACACCGGTAGCCAGGTCAACGCCGGTGGCAAGCTGATCGTCAAGGCCGACGATGTGCACATCAGCGCCAGTCAGGTGCGCGGCGGCACCCAGGCCAGCGTGATCAGCGACACCGGTTCGCTGGTGATCGATGGCGTCCACGACACGTCCCGCGACAGCAGTCATAACAAGGACAGCAGTTTTTTCTCGCTGATCAATGACGAACGCCGCAAGGACCACAGCGACCGCACGCTCGTCGCCAGTGACCTGCATTCGGACAGTAACCTCACGCTGCAAAGCGCACGGGACATTACCGTCAGCGGCTCTACAGTGTCGGCAACAGGTGAAACCGGAGTACAGGCCAAGGGTGATATCAAGATCGTTGCGGCTGAAAATACCGCCCGGGACACCACCCGCACCGACAACCGTGGTTTCACTGCCAGCACCAGAGAAACCGCGCCCGGCAGCCATGAGTACCGTGTGGATGCAGGTTTAAAGGATCAGCAGCACACCAACGTCACCGAGACAACGCGGCAGCAGGGGGCAAGCCTCAGTGGCCGTGCTGTGGCCGTTAATGCGGGGGGCGACGTGAGCATCAAGGGCTCGGACCTTGCCGCGACCGGGGGCGATGTGAACCTCAAAGGCAAAAGCATCGAACTGCTGGCGGCACATGACAGCACTGACAGCAAAACCCGGGATATCACCACGGGTGGCGGCATCGTCTGGAGTGCAAGTCTGGGCAAGGTGGGCAGTGGCCTGGAGTTTGTCCGCCAGGACAGTAAGGACAACGCCAACCGGACCACGGCCAAAACCAGCAACGTGACAGCCACCGGCAATGTGCATGTGCAGGCTGACAATACCTTGATCAATGAGGGCTCCCGGATCGTTGCCGGCTCAGGGTTGCAGGTTAATGCGGGCCAGATGGACAACCGGGCGGCACGCAACAGCGAGTCCAGCTCCCACACCGAGACCGGCTGGCAGGCCGGGCTGGGGGTGAGTGCCGAGATCAGTGGCCTCAGCAATCCGCTGGAAAAAGTCGTCAAAGGCCTGGTCAACGGCACGATGCCCCAGGCCGCTTTGATGGACGGCATGGAGCTGGCCAGCGTGGGGCTCGACGGGCAGGTGGGGTATCACAACAAGACGCAGGCGCAGCAGGACAGTACGGCGCTGGTCAGCCAGCTCAGTGGCGCCACGGTACAGGTCAATGTTGGTGGCAAGTTGCAGGATGAAGGCACGCAATACCGTGCAACCGACGGTGCCTTGAATATCCAGGCGGGAAGCCATGACGCCAGCGCTGCTGTCGACACCCACAGCCGCAGCGAGCAGGGCGTGGCGGCCAAGGTTGGCGTACGCGTCTACACCAAGACCGGGGAAGATGTGAATGTGCGCGCCAACGGCTCGGGCGAGTTCAACCGGGCGCAGGAAAGCACCAGTACGGCCCAAGCAGGCCGCTATGCCGGGGCCAAGGGGGTGAGCATCGCCACTCAAGGCGATGCCCGCTATGAAGCCGGCGACTTCGACGGTGATGCGGGCTCAGTCAACCTCAATGCCGGTGGCAAACTGGCGCTGGAGCAAACCACTGACACCCGCAGCCAGAGCGCCATGGGGCTGAGTGCCAGCGGTTCGTTGGCGCTGGAAACCGCTGAGGGCACCAACCTGACCCCTGAGGGCCACCTGAAGTTTGACTACCAGCCCGACAACTCGCCAGCCAACGAGGCCCATGTCGCGACGTTCCGCGGGCAGGAACGGCTGCGGCTCTCTGGTGCCACGGTTGGCGGTGATCTGTTGAAGGGTGAAAACAAAGAGCGCCAGTCGTTACAGGGCAAGATTGACCAGGCCATAAACTAAAGTCAGGGGCCCGGTGCGCCCACAACCGAGCAATCACGTGTCACGGTGATGGGTTGCACCGCTGATTTGACCTATCATTACGCCTTTCCAACAGGTGAATGATTAATGAGCGATTCAAACCAGACCTTGCGCGCAGCCCTTGAAACCAGCGACATGTTGGTGATTGACGGGCTGCATGCCTGGGATTTTTCTCTGGACGATGTGCAGTTGCTCATCAAATGCATGGACGGGCGAGCCGAAAAGCGCTGGAAGTTCACCCTTGAACAGATCGACGCCAGCGTCTTTGACGACACCCTGCAAAGCTGGACCCTCGTTGGCGACTCCGGTGAACACCGTCTGGTTTGCCTCAGCGCCTTGAGTGCAAACAACGATGACGATGAAGTCGAGGTTGAAGATGAAGTTTAAAACCTTACCTGTGTTGATGGCTCTGAGCGTGGGTGCAATGTCGGCCCAGGCCGATTCCCGGGATGAAGTCGAGTTGCTGGTTGGCTCCTACACTCAGGGCAAAAGCCAGGGCATCTACCGGTTGCAGTTTGACAGCGCCAAAGGGCGTATCACCCCTGAGCCGCTGCAAGTGTTCAAGGCCGCCAACCCTTCGTGGCTGACCTTGTCCAAAGACCAGACCCGTCTGTTCGTGGTCAATGAAAACGGCAAGGGCCAGAGCGATGTCGTCGGTCGCGCCAGCAGCGTTGCCATCGACCCGAAAACCAATGAGCTGACCCTCATCAACCAGGTCAAGACCCTGGGTGAAGAGCCTACCCACTCCAGCCTGAGTGCGGATGGGCGCTATCTGTTTGTGGCCAACTACGGCGTGCATGCCGACCCTGGCGGCAGCCTTGCAGTTTTGCCGATCAATGCTGAAGGTCAGTTGCAACCCGTGACCCAGATGAGCAGTCATCCTGCCAGCCGGGTCAATCCTGAGCGCCAGATGTCCGCCCACGTGCACTCGGTGGTGTCCTCCCCGGACGGCAAGTTCGTCTACGCCAGTGATCTGGGTGCAGACAAGGTGTTTGTCTACCGGTACGAACCGGCAGCCAATCCGGATCATCCGCTGGTGGCCGCCGCCCCGGCTTTTGTAGCGCTGCCGGCAGGTAGCGGGCCACGTCACCTGCTGTTTTCCGGTGATGGCAAACACGCTTACCTGACCACTGAAATGAGTGCCCAGGTGTTTGTATTCGACTATGACAATGGTCGACTCAAGCAGCGTCAGGCACTGGAACTGGCCCACGGCATGCCCGCGCAAAACCGTGCAGCCGGTGCGTTGCATGCCTCACAGGACGGCAAGTTCCTGTACGTCAGCAACCGTGGCAAGGCCAATGAAATCCTGGTGTTTGCAATCAATCCGGGCAATGGCGAGTTGACTGAAATCCAGCGTCGCTCGGTGGATGGCGATCACCCACGTGAGTTTGCCCTGAGCCCCAACGGCAAGTTTTTGTTGATCGCCAACCAGATGAGCAATGCCATCGTGGTACTGGAGCGCGACCCTGAAACCGGCACGTTGGGCAAGACCGTACAAACCCTGGCAATGGATGCACCGTCCGATCTGAAATTTATCAACCGCCCGTAATCAAAGGCGTGCAGCTGTCCATCAATCCCGCTGATAGACGCTAGTGCTGCAATGAATTTCTTCAGGATGACCCTTGGCGTTAAGTTGGTTTCACGGCCTTAACAGGCAAGCACGCCAACTGAATCGTCGAGGGTTATCGTCATGAATTTCAATCTTTTCTCCGTGATTTCCGCTTGCGCCATCTCTGCCACCGTGGCCCTGCCTGCCAGCGCAACCACCCTGGTCAGCGACAAGAAATCCGCGGCCTACACCCAAAAATACCTGCAACAAAGCGCCAATTTCTATGCGGCCCTGGATCATAAAACCCGAAGCTGAGCGACACCTGTTTTCCTGTGGGAGTCATCAGGGTTTTCTCATCACTGAACTGAACAGTTCCGATGCCAAAAACCGCTCCAGCCAGGCATTCAGGCGCGGGTAGGGCGCTTGCTCAAACCAGTCGCGGTCCACATGGGCAAACTGGCGCACAAACGGCGCCAGGGCTACATCCGCCAGGCTCAACGCTGGCCCGGCCACGTATGCCGAGCGCGCAAGCACGTCTTCCAGCCGCTGCAAAAACTCTGCCCCTTGCGCCCGGTAATACTCCATCGGGTGCTCAGGGTAGCGAATGGCGTATTTGTAGCGGTCCAGCAGCCCCTTGAAGCGGGTGTCGTTTTCTTCGATCAATGCCGCGCAGCCCGGCTGCAACCAGTTATCCGGATCATGCCGGGCCAGCGCCCAGTGCATGATGTCCAGGCTTTGCTCGATCACACTGCCATCGGCACACACCAGCACCGGCACCGTACCCTTGGGTGAGGCGGCGAGCATTTCGGCCGGCTTGGCTTTCAGGCTGACCTCCACAATCGACAACGGCACGCCGCTGTAGCGCAGGGCCATGCGCGCCCGCATGGCGTAGGGGCAGCGGCGGAATGAATACAGCACATGCCCCGTCATTTAACCTCCACGGTGCTCAAACCGTTGCCTTGACGTTTTACCTGGATCTGGACCGGGATGCGTTCGTGCATCTCCTGTACGTGGGAGATGACCCCCACCTTGCGCCCCTGGGCTTGCAGGCCGTCCAGTGCATCCATCGCCAGTTGCAGGGACTCGGGATCGAGGCTGCCAAAACCTTCATCGATGAACAGTGATTCGATTTTCAATGTGCTGGAGGCCATCGAGGCCAGGCCCAGGGCCAATGCCAGTGACACCAGGAAGGTTTCACCGCCGGAAAGCGAATGCACCGAGCGCAGCTCGTCGCCCATCTCAGTGTCCATCACCAGCAGGCCGAGCATGCTGCCACCGCGCTTGAGGCGATAACGGCGGACCAGTTGGCGCAACTGCGCGTTGGCGTGATGGACCAACAGGTCGAGGTTGTAGGCCTGGGCGATTTTGCGGAACTTGTCGCCAGTGCCGGAACCGATCAGATCACTGAGGCGTGCCCAGCGCTGCCATTCGTAATAGGCCAGTGCGATGCGTTGAGCCAATGCCTGATTGGCCTGTTGACGACGTTGATCCTCGCTCTGCCGGGCACGTAGTTCGGCACATTGCTGCTCACTGGCAGCCAGTTGCGCGTGCAACGCCTCAAGGGCGATGTTGAGTGACTCGCTGTCCAGGTTGCCATTGGCATGGGCCTGGTGTTGGGCCAGGCGTTGTTCGCGTTCTTGCAGCAATACCCGGGCTTGCTCGACGGCTTTTTCGCTGTTTTGCAGGTGCAGGCGCAGTTCGCGTACCTGTGCTTCGTCATGGGCCAGCAAGTGCTGCAGTCGACTGTCATCGACCTCGCTGTGCTGTGCCCGCCAGTGCGCGAGCTGAGCGTTGAGGGTGTCGTGTTCTTGCTGCAGGGCGTGCAGGCGCTCTTGCTCGGACTTGAGCTCGGTCGCGAGCTGGAGCAACTGGTTGGCGGTAGCTTGCAGGGCTTGTTCGGCCTGGGGCTGGGCCGTGCGGGCCCGTTCGACGGCATGCTCGAGGCTTTGCTGCCACTGCTCGGCGCTGCTGAAGTCACCCAGCCATTGTTTGAGGCTGTGCTGGCTGGCCTGTTGCTGCTCGCCCAGCGCCTTGACGCTGCGCTGCAAGGTGTCCAGTTCCTTGCTGCGATTGGCCTGCTGATACTGCTCGCGCTCGATGCTGCTCGCTCTTTCAGCCTGCTCCGCCTGTTCGTCCCGTTGCTGATCGAGTTGGGCCACACGATCAGCCACTTGCTGGTCGAGGGCCATGAAGCAGGCGGACGGGTTTTCGCGCAGGGCGTCGAGGGTGGCCGGGGCCAGCACGCTGGCAAACTCGTCGAGTTCATCCTCAAGGCGCTGAGTGTCGGCATTGAGGTGCAATTGCTGCTCAGCCAGCTGCTGGGTGGCGAGTTGGCTGGCTTCGGTGCAGCGCTGGACTTGCTGCTGCAAGTGGGCCGCTTCTTTCTGCAAGGCGAGCAGGGCGTTCTGGCGCTGTTCGTCCTGGGTGATGCTGTGCTGCAACTGATTCAGGCGCAGGGTCAGCCATTGCTCACGCTTGGCCGGGTCCTGTGCCAGCCATTGCTCGTGGAGCGGATGCGCTTCAAGGCTCGGGGCGAGGGCTTGCTGTTCTTGGTGGATGCGCTCTTGCTGGAGCAAAAATTCTTTTTGCTGGGCGATCAGGCCACCGACTTTTTCCCGCAGCTGGGCGAGTGTTTCCACGAGCCCGTCGACTACGGCGCGGGCACTGGCTTCTTCCTGCTCATCATGGCGGGACAGGCTGTGCAGCAAGGTTTCAGGCTGATGATACGGATGCTCGGCGCTGCCGCACACCGGGCAGGGCTGGTCATCCTGCAACTGCCCGCGCAGTTCCTCGACGCTGGCGCTACGGGCCACGCGCTGACGCTCCAGCAGTTGGCGGGTGACCTGCAAGGTTTGCTCAGCCACTTCAAGGTCGGCTTTGGCCTTGATGCCTTGCTGGCTCAGGCGCTCGCGCTCCTGCTGCACCTCCTGTTGCTTGAGTTGCAGTTCGTGCAGGCGGCTATCGAGCGCCTGCTGACTGCTGCACAGGCGCTGCAGGTCTTCATAGGCCCGCTGTTGCTGACGGTTGTCTTGCAGCAGGCTGCCCAGGGTCTGGATTTGCTCGTTGACCGCGTGGGGTTCTGCGCCGGCTTCCTGGAACAAGATTTCCAGGCTGTCGCGCAACCCGGTCAGTTCCTGCGTGGCCTGCAGGGCCCGCTGTTCAAGCCCCGGCAGTTCCTTGCGGCCGGTGCTCAGGTTATTGCTCAACCGCACCAGTTGCTGAAGCCTTGGGCGATAGGCGTCCCAGGCGCTGGCCAGTGGTGCGAGGGCATTGCTGTGTTCGAGCTGGGTGGTGATGAGTACAAGCCGCTCAGCGCCTTGTTGCTGGCGCTCAAGCAGCGTGTTGAGCGCCAGTTGCCCTTCGACGCACGCCTGTTCGGCCTGCTGCTGGAGGGTTTGTTGGGTGTTGAGGGCCTGGGTCAGGCGGTCAAGGTTGGCCTGCTCCAGAAGGGCCTGCTGCACCTGGGGGGCGCATTCGCGCTGAAGGGCCTGGGCCTGGGTTGCAGCCAGGCGGGCGGTTTGCAGCTCTGCTTCAAGGCGGGTCTGGTGCTGGCCCAGTTCGGCCTGTTGAGCAAGATGGGCGTTGATGTGCCCGGCCAATGGGCTCAGTTGCCCTTCCAACTCGGCCAGGCGGGCAAACTGATGACGTTGTGGTGCCAGTTGTTCGAGCAGGTGCAGGGTCTGGCGCTGGGTGGCCTGGCTGTCCCACAGGGTTTGCGCTTGCTGTAATTGCTCCGCAGCGCTGAGTTGCTGCTCTTGCAGTTCGCCCAGGGTTTTGAGCCAGGTGTGTTGCATCTCCAGCTGCTTGAGCTGGCCTTGCTGGTTCTTTAGCTGCTGCTGAGCGTCGTTGAACTGTTGATCCAGTTCGGCACGGGCCTGGGGCTCAAGGGGCGTCACACCAACAGCATGGTCCTGCAGTTGCTTGTGCGCGTCCCTGGCCTCTTTGGCCTTGTCGAATGCGCGCTTGCCCAGGCGGGTGTAGAGCGCGGTGTCGGTGAGCTTTTCCAGCAGTTCGCTGCGCTCGTTGTCATCGGCCTTGAGAAAGGCGCTGAACTCACTCTGGGCCAGCATTACGGCACGGGTGAATTGCTCGAAATTGAGCCCCAGTCGCGCTTCCAGCTGGACTTTGTAATCGCCTTTCTGGCTCGCCAGCAGTTGATCGTTGTCCAGGTCGCGCAGGCTTTGGCGACTGGCTTGCAGCTTGCCGGTGGCTTTTTCGCGAGCGCGGTTGGCTTCCCAGCGGGCGCGGTAGCGGCGGCCGTCGATGCCGACAAAATCGACTTCGGCATAGCCTTCACCAGTGCCACGGCGCAGTAATGTGCGCGGGTCGCCGGTGGCAATTTCGCCATCGGCATCCGGTACTTTTGCATCGCGCCCCGTGTTGTTGAGTCGCGGCACAGCCCCAAACAGGGCCAGGCACAGGGCGTCGAGCAGGGTGCTTTTGCCGGCGCCGGTGGGGCCGGTGATCGCAAACAACCCGGCACTGGCCAGGGGCTCGGCGGTGAAATCCAGCTCAAAGGGCCCGGCCAGTGAGGCGAGGTTTTTCAGGCGAATGGCGAGGATTTTCATGGTTGTTCACCTTCCAGCTGAACTTCTTGCAGCAGCACGGCAAAGTCCTTGAGGGTTTGTTCGTCGGCTTCACTGCCGTAGTTGTCTTGCCAGGCGCGGCTGAAAAGTTCCTGGGGTGTCAGTTGGTCCAGTTCGATCAGGCGCGCGTCGTCGTCCGAGGCACGGCTGCCGCTGCCAGCATATTCGGCCGAGATGCGCACCAGGCGCACGGATTTACCCTGCAGTGCGGTTTCGATTTGCTGGCGCAAATCGGGCTGCGGTTCGTCGAGCTTGACCCGCACTTCGAGCCACGGCTGGCGCTGGGTATCGGCCAGCAGGTCGGTGTCCGGCAGGTCGGCCAGTTGGGTGAGGATGTCAGCCAGGGGCAGTGGGCCAATGCGTTGCAGATTGACCGCGCGCGGGATCAGTAGCGGCTCGACGCTGACCAGGGTTTCGCCCTCCAGTGTCACGTCGAGAATCTGGTGTTGATAGCCTATTTCAGAGAATGACAACGGAATCGGTGAGCCGCAGTAGCGGATCCGCTCCTCGCCGTTGACCCGTTGTGGCTTGTGCAAATGGCCCAGGGCAACGTAGCTGATGCTCGGCCCGAACAGGCTGGCGGGCAGGGCTTCGGCGTTGCCGATAATCAGGCTGCGCTCGGAGTCTTCGGACACCGAACCGCCCGCCATGTGGGCGTGGCTGATGGCAATCAGGGCCTGACCCGGCGTGCGCTTGGCGTTGGCGGCTTCAATCAGCCACTCGTGGACCTGGCCGATGCCGCGCAGGTAGTCATCACCCAGGTGCGCTCCGGTGACTTCTGCAGGGCGCAGAAAGGGCAGCGCCAGGCACCAGGCAGCGGTTTCACCGCTGGCATCGGGCAAGGGGATCAGCAGGCGTTCGGCGTCGAGCTGGCCATCGTCGAGCCACAGCACGCGCCCCAGTGCATGGGTGCGTAAACGGCGCATCAAGGGCGCGGGCAGTTCGATGCGCGAGCCGGAGTCGTGGTTGCCGGCAATCATCACGATGGTCAGTTTCGGCTGTTGCTCATGGGCGCTGACGATAAAGTCGTAGAGCCGTTCCTGGGCTTTTACCGGCGGGTTGACGGTGTCAAAGATATCACCGGCAATCAGCAGTACGTCCGGCTGCTGCTCACTGAGCTGTGTCAGTAGCCAGGCAAGAAAACAGGCGTGTTCGAAGTCGCGGTCCTGGCCGTGGAGGTTTTGCCCCAGGTGCCAGTCGGAGGTGTGAAACAGGCGCATAACAGAATCCGTTTTAAAGGGGTTGGCAACCCGCTCGCTCGGGCGGTCCTCGGGTTGCCTGGAAATTTATTTGGGGTAGAGCGGCGGCAGGCTGCTTGGCTCGCTGGCGGCGTCTTGCTCGCGCTCGGTAGCCGGAATGCTGCGAATGGCCTTCCACAGCTCTTCGCCTTGCCAGTACTGGCCGGTTTCGCTGTACAGCGCGCCGTTGAGGCCATCGAGGGCATCGGACAGCAACACGAAACGCGCGGCCATGTCGGCCAGGGTTTCGGGTTGTTGCCGCGCCCAAGCATCGAGTGCCTGGCGTGTGGCGTGGGGGTCGTTGGCCAGGCAAGCGCGTTTAAGGTCGTCGAGCAGGGTGCGCGGGCTGGGCCCGGTTTGCGCTGCACGCAAGATTGCAGGCTGCCAGCGGGCACGCCACCACAAGCCCAGACTCGCCAGGGTGGTGCAGGCCAGAAACAGGGTGCTGAGCTGCCAGATCCACAGCGACGATTCTTCGCTCATGGCTGCCACGGCACCGCTGACGGGCGTGTCCACCGCAAGGTTGGGGTTGGCTGCTGCCAGCAGGGTGCGGGCGGGCAGGTAGGTCCGCTCCAGATGGTCTTCGTGGGTGTTCCACCACACCACTTCGACGGCGGGTAATTCGATCTGGCCAACCCGTGTCGGCACCAGCGCCTCGCGCTCTTCGCGGCTGCCGATCAGGCCGTTTTCGGTGACTTGATTGCTCAACTGCGGCAAGTCCGGGTAGCGCCGCAAGCCGTTGACGTCAGTGGCAGGCAGGGGCGGCAACTGGGCGCTGGACAGGCCTTCAGCCTTGAGGGTGAGGGTTCGGGTCAGGGAGTCACCCACCAGCGTATGGTCAGGCTCGGGGTTCCAGGTTTCGCTCATGCTCAGGCTTCGGGCTGGCAACCACGGGGCATTGGGTGGATAGGTCTCGGGCTTGGGCAGGACGGTCAGCGGGATCTCGGTGGAGGTCACGTGCAGCAGCTTTCCAGGCTTGGGCCCAAGGGGAGCGGGGGCCGTGGATTGCTGGCTGTCGACCTGGGTGGCACTGAAGGTTTGTGCCGGAATCAGCAGTTCGCCGCTGCGCTGGGGGTAGATCCCGTAGCGGCGCTCGATCACGCCGTGGCGCACGCCATTGATCAACTTTTCATAGGTGCGCGACTCGCCCAGTTGCTCGACGATGGCGTCGTCAATGTGCAGCGGGGTCAGGCTGCTGTCGTCGTAGAGCGCCACGGAATGGTAGACGCGCAGGGTCAGCAGGGCCTGGGCCTGCACGTAGACGCTGGGCTGGTCCAGACTGACTTCAATAAAAACCGGAGCCAGTTCGTTGTCGCTGGCCACGCTCTGGTTCACGGTCAGGTTGATCGGCTGGCTGTGGTATTCACCGACTTGCAGTGCCGGGATCGTCACGGTGCCGGTTTGTTTGGGTTGCAGGGTGATGATCCAGCGGGTAGTGGCTTTGTTGTCATCACTGAGACTGGTCAGTTGGTTGACCTGGCGCGTGCCGCGCACTTCAAACCCGTTGTCCAGTGGTGTCAGGTCGGGCTTGCCAAACTGGGTGACGTCGGTGGACTCCAGTGTCAGCTCGACGGTTTCACCGGAGCTGAGCTGGTCCCGGTCAACGCTGGCAACCAGTTCACCGGCATGGGCCGGCAGGGTCCAGCAACACAGCAAAAGAAGCAAAACGCAGAGGCGGTTCATTTAGGCGTGTCCTGATGTTGCTGCTGTTCGTACCAGAATTTGCGTCGCAACAATTCGCTGGGGTTGTCGGGAATCTGTCTGAGCCATTGTTCCAGTGCCTGGCGCTGTTCTTCGCCGGTCTGGTTGGCGGCCGGTACCGGCGGGCGCGTGGTCTGTTCGTCACCGGGCTGGCCGTCGGCTTCGGCGCCGGGGTTGAGCGGCTCGTCCGGGGGCGCTTCGGTGGTGGGGGTGGCGGCCGAGTTGTTGTCCTCATTTTGTCCTGTGGTGCTGGACGCGCCTTGGGCACTGGTGCTCAGCGGGTTTTGCGATTCGGCTGGCGCAGGTGGCGGCTCGGGTGTCTGTTCGGCTTTTGCCTGGGCCTCAGCGCGCTGTTGTTCCAGTATTTGCTCGACGAGGGCTTTGTTTTGCGCGGCGGCCTGAAGCTCGGGTTGCAGCTCGAGTGCCTGTTCATAGGCATCGATGGCGGCTTCCAGCTCGTCATTCATGGCCAGTGCATTGCCGCGATTATAGTGAGCGCTGGCGCTGTTGACCTCGGCAAAACGCAGGGCTGCACCGGCGTAGTCGCCCGCCTGGTACAGCGCCACGCCTTGCCAGAGCGGATCGCTGAAGTGCTCGAGTGCCTGCAATGGTTTTTTTTGCTGCAGCAGGCGTATGCCTTGTTGGTCGGGGCGCAACCAGAGGTCGGTAAAGCTCATGGCGTAGCCGGGCTGGGGTGCCAGCATGAACAGCAAGGGCAGGCAGAACAGCCAGCCACGCCGTCCGGCACAGGCCACCAGCAACAAAAGCGGGAGCAGCAGCCAGTAACCCTGGTCAGACCAGGCGTCCAGATGCAGGGTCTGGCCGTCATCGCGCAGATGCGCTGGGCCGTCGAGCAGGCCCAGGCCGCGCAAGTCGTTGTCATCCAGGCGTGCCTGGCGATAGCGTCCGTCCACATCCAGGGCAAATGCCCGCAGGCTTGGGCTGTCCAGGCGCGGCAGGAGAATGGCGCCCTGATCGTCCTTGAGAAACTGCCCGCCTTCGTCGACCACGGGGGCGCCTTCGCGACTGCCCACGCCGAGTATCAGCAGTTGCGGGGCATGACCATTCAGGGCCTGGCGGATGCCGCTGCGTTCCTGGTCGCTGAGCGATGAGGTGATCAACAGCAGGCGACCCTCACCCAGCGCGCCCTGATCGAGCAGCTCAAGGGCCTTGGTGACCGCAAGATCGGCACGATGGCCCGGTTGCGGCATGATCGACGGCTTGAGGGCTTCAAGCAGGTTGCGGCTGGTGGCCAGGTCATCGGACAGCGGCACCAGCGTGTGGGCACTGCCGGCGTAGACGATCACGGCAGTTTGCGCATCGGTACGGTTTTGCAGCAGGTCATAGATCTTGCGTCGCGCCTGCTCCAGCCGGTTGGGCGAACTGTCGGTGGCGAGCATGCTCGGGGTCAGTTCCAGCATGACGACCAGCGGGTCGGCGGGCTTTTGCGTGGACTGCTCAACCCGTTGCCAACTTGGCCCCAGCAACGCCAGTACAGCCAGCAGCCAGCCGAGCCCCAGGGCAATCCAGGGCAGCTTGCTGTTACGACCATTACCGCCGCTGAGCAATACGCGATGAAACGCCACCGGCAGGATCATCTGCCAGCGGCCTGCGCGTTTTTCACGGTGCCAGCGTTTCCATAGCAGCCAGCCGAGCAGCGGCAGGACAAGCAGCCATTCGGGGCGAAACCAGTGGGGCCAGAGCGCGCTCATCGGCGCCTGCGCAGACGCAGGCGTTTGAGCCGTGCGCGCCAGTCAGGATGTTGCTGCAAAAAATGCTCCTTGCTCAGCCAGCGTTGTACAGGGTTGTTGGGCCACAGCTCGCGGATCACCAGCAGCACGCTCAGCAGCAGGGCTGCCGCCAATGGCCAGCTGTAGAGTGCCTGTGCCGGGCGTGCCTGGGTGGGTTGCTGGGCCACGGGTTCAAGTTGGTCGAGGGTGTCCTTGATGGCTGACAGTTCACCGCCGTCTCGGGCACGGAAGTACTGGCCGCCGGTGACTTTGGCGATCTCTTCAAGCGCCGGTTCATCAAGGTCCACTCCGGGGTTGATGGTGAACATGCCTTTGCTGCTGCTTTCTTCCGGGTCGGCGCCAATCCCGATGGGGTAGATTTTAACGCCTTCCTCGGCGGCAAGGCGGGCGGCGGTGAGCGGGTCGATCTGGCCGCCATTGTTGGCCCCGTCGGTGATCAGGATCAGCACCCGGCTTTGTGCAGGACGCTGGCGCAAGCGTTTGAGGGCCAGGCCAATCGCGTCACCGATGGCGGTGTTCTTGCCCGCGATGCCGATGCGCGCTTCGTCGAGCCAGGTGCGCACAGTGCGCCGGTCGAAAGTCAGGGGCGCTTGCAGGTAGGCCTGGCTGCCGAACAGGATCAGCCCCACGCGATCACCCTCACGTTTTTCCAGAAAGTCGCCGAGCAGGCTTTTAACCAGATCCAGACGGCTGACGTCTTCGCCTTGCCATTGCATATCCGGGTAGTCCATCGAGCCCGAGACATCCACCGCAACCAGCAGGTCGCGGCCACTGGCGGCAATGGGCAGCGGCTCACCCAGCCATTGCGGGCGGGCGGCGGCGGTCAACAGCAACAGCCAGAGCAGCACATAGGGGATTTGCTGGCGCCACGAAGGCAGGGTGGCTCGCGCCTTGCGCCGGGCCAGTTCTTCGAGATCGCCCAGAAAGCTGATCTGTAGCGCAGCCTCACCGCTGTCGGCGGCCGGCAGTACCAGGCGCATCAGCCAGGGCAGGGGCAGCAGGGCGAAGAGCCACGGCCAGGCAAATTCAAACATGTTTGCGAATCCAGGTTTCAACCGCTTGATTGAGTCCGGCGATGGCTTTGTCGTCGAGCTTGCACTCGGGCTTGTAGGCGCCTTCAACCAGTACCATCCAGCGCGTCAACCCGGCAGCCGGGCAACGGTTGTCGAGGAACGCCAGCCACTTGCGACCATTGAGTGTGTGACTTTGGCTGTAGGGGTAATGGTTGCGGCACAGGCGCTTGAGCAGGCCGTTGAGCTGTTGCAGCCAGGCACCTGCGGGCGCGCCGTCGTAAGGTTTTGGAAAACGCGCCAGTTCTTCAAGGGCGGCCAGGCGCACCGGGTCCAGGGGTTGTTCGGTACGGCCCGGCTGGCGTTTGGCGGGCAGGTAGCGGCGCAACCACCACAGTCCCCAGCCCAGCGCGGGCAGTATGATGAGCAGCAACCACCAGCCCGGCGCTGGCGGCCAGAAGCCAATCGCCGGGGGCGTGATCAGGGGTTGCAGCTGTTCGAGTTCTTTCATGAGGTTTTGCCGGGACGCTTGGCGTTCAGGTATTCGCGCAGTTGCTCGACCATTTCACTTTGGGTGCTCAGGGGCATGAGTAAAACCCGCAGCTTTTGCGCCAGCAGTTCCCAGCGGGCAATCCGGGCCTCGGCCTGGGCGCGGTAGGCCTGGCGCAAATCATAATTGAGGGTGTCGAGTTCCAGTTGGGCGCCACGCTCGGCAAAGCGCAACAGCCCGGCAGCGGGAAGGGCGTGATCCAGCGGGTCGGACAGCGGCAGCAGGATCAGGTCGCAATGGCGTGATAGCAGGCTCAATTGCTGCTCGGCAGCGTCGGTGAGGCCCCGCTCATCACAGATCACGATCACCAGGCTGCCGGGGCGCAGCACTTCACGGGCGCGGATCAGCGCCATGCCCAGGGCATCGCGGTCCGATTGCACGTCGGTGTGCAGTGACTGATTGACCCGCACGAGCCGGTTGAGCAATTGCAGCAGGCTTTGCTTGCTGCGCCGGGGTTTGATTTCGTAGTGTTCGTGGTCGCCAAACACCAGCCCGCCGACGCGGTCGTTGTGACCCAGTGCGGCCCAGCCGATCAGGCTGGCAGCCTGGGCGGCGAGCACCGACTTGAACATCAGCCCCGAGCCGAAAAACAGCCGTCGGCTTTGCTCGGCCAGGATAAAGATCGGCCGCTCGCGTTCCTCATGGAACATTTTGGTGTGCGGTTCCTGGGTGCGAGCTGTCACGCGCCAGTCGATGGTGCGCACATCGTCCCCGGCCTGGTAGACCCGCACCTGATCGAAGTCGACCCCGCGCCCGCGCAATTTCGAGTGATGCAACCCCACCAGCGGGCTGCGCTGGCTGGGGGAGGAGAACAGTTGCACTTCGCGTACCCGATGGCGCATCTCGATCAGTTCGGCGAGCGTGACGCGGATACCGGGTTCGGCGGGCAGGGGGTTGTTCATCGGTCAGGCAACGGCAACGACGTCGAGGATGCGCTGTACCACGCGGTCCTGGTCGATACCGGCGGCCTCGGCTTCGAATGACAGGATGATGCGATGGCGCAGCACGTCAAACAGCACGGCCTGAATGTCTTCGGGGCTGACGAAGTCGCGTCCGGCCAGCCAGGCGTGGGCCCGAGCACAGCGATCGAGGGCGATCGAGCCACGGGGGCTGGCGCCGTAGGCAATCCATTCCGCCATTTCGGGGTCGAACTTGCCGGGGGTACGGGTCGCCATCACCAGCTGTACGAGGTATTCCTCCACCGCATCGGCCATGTACAGGCCGAGGATTTCCTTGCGCGCAGCAAAAATGGCCTGCTGGCTGACCCGGCGCTCGGGCTTGGTTTCACCGTTGAGGGCTTCGCCACGGGCCTGTTGCAGGATGCGGCGTTCGACGGCAGCGTCCGGAAAGCCGATTTTGACGTGCATCAGGAAGCGGTCGAGCTGGGCTTCGGGCAGCGGGTAAGTGCCTTCCTGCTCGATGGGGTTTTGCGTGGCCATGACCAGAAACAGCGGCGACAACTCGTAGGTGCTGCGCCCGACGCTGACCTGGCGCTCGGCCATGGCTTCAAGCAAGGCCGACTGCACTTTGGCCGGCGCACGGTTGATTTCATCCGCCAGCACCAGGTTGTGAAAAATCGGCCCTTGTTGAAACACGAAGCTGCCGGTTTCGGGGCGATAGATCTCGGTGCCGGTGATGTCGGCTGGCAGCAGGTCGGGGGTGAACTGGATACGATGGAACTGCGCTTCAATGCCCTCGGCCAGTTCTTTGATGGCCTTGGTCTTGGCCAGACCCGGTGCGCCTTCGACGAGCATGTGGCCGTCTGCTAGCAACGCGATCAGCAGGCGATCGATCAACTTTTCCTGACCGAGGATCTGCGTTGAGAGAAAGGTTCGCAGCGCAAGCAGCGCTTCACGATGTTCCATCGATGACTGTTCCTGAAAAGGACACCGGCGGCGCAAGAATTACACCGGGGCTGGGGGCGTTACTTTAATCCATTGAGGGCGCTGCGGACTAATGGCGGTGGGGCTTTTTGTAGGAAAATTCGGAAAAGCATGCTGTTGTTGAGAATGGTGCGCATCTGGGTGGGTGAATGGAAGATAAAACGGGGTGCGCGCGGTTTGCCTGATGAACCATGGTGGCCGGTTTTACGACTGCTTCGTCGCAGTGGCGCACCAAACCTTACGCAGCCTCGTTCTACTCGTCAGCGACTACGGTGCGGGGTAGGCGACGAATCTGTAGTCGCTGACGAGCTCCGCGAGGCAGCGATCGATCGCGAAGCGGTCGCAACGGCTACAGCCCATAAAATGCCTGGGCGTTGCGCCACAGGGCTTGCCGGGCGCCGTCTTCGCCCAGTGCGTCGATCAGCAAGGCAATGTCGCTGTCTGCAAAAGCCCGAGGTGCCCGGGTTGAGGGCAGGTCGGTGCCAAACATCAGGGCGTTGGGGTTGGCACTGTGTATCTGTTGCAACACGGGTGGGACATCAAAATCAACCCGGCCAAATCCGCAGGCCTTGATGCGTACACCCTGCTCGGCAAGGCGAAGCAGGCAGGGCAGCCCTTCGCGGCTCAGTCCCAGATGATCGATGCTCAGTGCTGGCAATCGGCGCAGCCGGGCCTCAATGCCGGACAATTCGCGAGAATCGATATACAGCTCCGAGTGCCAGCCGACTTGCTCATGTACCCGCCTGGCCAGGAATTCGAGCTGGTCGAGCTGCTCTGATCCGCCGCGCTTGAGGTTGAAGCGCAGGGCGCGCACGCCGTGCAGGTGCAAGGTGTGCAGCTGCACATCAGTAACGCTGGCTGCAAGCTGGGTGACGCCCACAAAGCCTGGGCCTAAACGCTTTAGCGCAGCGATCAGGTAAGTCTGATCAAACCCCTGAAAGGACCCCGAAACCACTGCCCCGCCGACGATGCCCAGCGGTTCTGCCCGTGACAGGTAGTCATGGGCACTGAAAAATTCAGGCAGGTAGCCGTTGTTGGGCACTAACGGGTAAGCGCCGTCGATGATGTGGCAGTGGGCGTCGAAGATCGGGGGCATCCGGTTGATACCTTTGGGGTCTCAGGTGGAGGGGGTTAGCCCAGTTCGCTGACGTAGGTACCGGTGCCCTTGAGGATGTTCTGCAAGGTTTCTTCGACTTCTGCCAGGTCTGCGGCTGCCGTGTTGTGGCGGATTTCCAGGTGGTCGTCGCCCTTGAGCACGTCTGTATCGCCCGCGCCGATTTCGATCAGCAGGCGGGTAGGGCTCAAGGTGACCTTGATGCCGTCCAGAGTCGAAGGCTCGTCCTCAAGGGTGATTTCCAGCTCGTCTTCGTCGGGGTAGCGGGTCATCAGGAACATTTCGCCGCTGTCAGTGTGGCAACACAGCATGGCCATGTTGTCTTCTTCGTCGTCGCACGGGTTGGCAAGCAGGTGGTCGGTGGTCATTTGCATGGGGAGTTCCTGGCGCTCTGGGCGCGGGCAAGTCGAACAGGGGCGGATTTTGCCAGTCTCAACCGATTTGTGCATGCGGGAATGGCGCAACAGGGCAAATGGTCAGTTATTTCTGAGACTGACTTGAGAAAGTACGGTGCTTCTATGAAGGTTTTTCGCTTGTGAATGCTAGGGTTATTTCCTGACAGCACGTGAGGTTGCGTCCCGATGACCGAATATGTCGCCGCACCGTAAGCAGGTTGTGCGGCTCAATCGTTAAGCTGCGCGGTGATAGTTATCTCTAAAGGCACAGCCTGTTTATCCGGCAGTCGTTTTTGTAGATACCCATCCTGGAGCGTGAATGTGACCCGTGGGTCACGGCCAGCTTCACCTCCCTGTCATGCTGTGCGTAGAAGGTAACTGCCAAGATAGGCCTTGCACAGTATTGACAGCTCCCTCGCGGGAACAGCATGCGACGCTTCTCTCAATAACAAGCCCAAGCGGAGTACCACAGATGGCGTTCTTCACCGCAGCCAGCAAAGCCGACTTCCAGCATCAACTGCAAGCAGCACTGGCGCAGCACATCAGTGAACAGGCACTGCCACAAGTGGCGCTGTTCGCTGAGCAATTCTTCGGCATCATTTCTCTGGATGAACTCACCCAACGTCGGATGTCCGACCTGGCCGGCTGCACACTGTCGGCCTGGCGTCTGCTGGAACGCTTCGACCCTGCGCAGCCGCAAGTGCGGGTCTTCAACCCCGATTACGAACGCCACGGCTGGCAGTCGACGCACACTGCCGTCGAGGTGCTGCATCATGACTTGCCGTTCCTGGTGGACTCGGTGCGTACCGAGCTGAACCGTCGCGGTTACAGCATCCATACCCTGCAAACCACGGTATTGAGCGTTCGCCGCGGCAGCAAGGGGGAGTTGCTGGAAATCCTGCCCAAGGGCACTTCAGGGGAAGGCGTCTCGCAAGAGTCGCTGATGTACCTGGAAATCGATCGCTGCGCCCACGTAGCCGAATTGAATGTGCTGAGCAAGGAACTGGAGCAGGTTCTGGGTGAAGTGCGCGTGGCGGTAGCTGACTTTGAGCCGATGAAGGCCAAGGTTCAGGAGTTGCTGGCCAGTGTCGATCACTGCCAGTACGCCGTCGATGCCGATGAGAAAGCCGAAGTCAAAAGCTTCCTGGAATGGCTGGTGGGTAACCACTTCACCTTCCTGGGCTACGAAGAATTTGTGGTACGTGACGAGGCGGATGGCGGGCATATTGAATATGACGCCGACTCCTTCCTCGGTCTGACCAAGCTGCTGCGCGCGGGCCTGACTGCCGAAGACCTGCGTATCGAAGATTACGCCGTCAGCTACCTGCGCATGCCGACCCTGTTGTCGTTTGCCAAGGCGGCACATCCTAGCCGCGTTCATCGCCCGGCTTACCCGGACTATGTGTCGATCCGCCAGATCGATGCTGACGGCAAGGTCATCAAGGAATGCCGCTTCATGGGCTTGTACACCTCCTCGGTGTACGGCGAAAGCGTGCGGGTGATCCCTTATATCCGTCGCAAGGTTGCAGAAATCGAACGTCGCTCGGGCTTCCAGCCCAAGGCTCACCTGGGCAAGGAACTGGCCCAGGTCGTTGAAGTGCTGCCCCGTGATGACTTGTTCCAGACGCCGGTGGATGAGTTGTTCACCACTGTGATGTCGATTGTGCAAATCCAGGAGCGCAACAAGATTCGCGTGTTCCTGCGCAAAGACCCGTATGGCCGTTTCTGCTATTGCCTGGCCTACGTGCCGCGTGACGTCTATTCCACCGAAGTGCGGCAGAAGATCCAGCAGGTGCTGATGGAGCGTCTGCAGGCCTCTGATTGCGAGTTCTGGACCTTCTTCTCTGAGTCGGTACTGGCCCGTGTTCAGCTGATTTTGCGGGTTGATCCAAAGAACCGGATCGATATCGACCCGCTGCTGCTGGAAAAAGAAGTGATCCAGGCCTGCCGCAGCTGGCAGGACGACTATGCAAGCCTGGTGGTTGAAAGCTTTGGCGAGGCCAACGGCACTAAAGTGCTGTCTGACTTCCCTAAAGGCTTCCCGGCAGGTTACCGCGAGCGCTTTGCCGCGCACTCGGCCGTGGTCGACATGCAGCACCTGATGAGCCTGAGCGATAAAAACCCGCTGGTGATGAGTTTCTATCAGCCTCTGGGTCAGAGCGCCGGTCAGGAACTGCATTGCAAGCTGTACCACGCCGACACGCCGCTGGCGCTGTCCGATGTGCTGCCGATTCTGGAAAACCTTGGCCTGCGCGTCCTGGGTGAATTCCCGTATCGCCTGCGTCACGCCAATGGTCGTGAGTTCTGGATCCATGACTTCGCCTTTACCGCGGGTGAAGGCTTGAACCTGGATATCCAGCAGCTCAATGACACGCTGCAGGATGCATTCGTGCATATCGTGCGCGGCGATGCCGAGAACGATGCGTTCAACCGTCTGGTACTGACCGCCGGCTTGCCGTGGCGTGATGTGGCGTTGCTGCGTGCTTACGCCCGTTATCTGAAGCAGATCCGCCTGGGCTTTGACCTGGGTTACATCGCCAGCACCCTGAACAACCACACCGACATCGCTCGCGAATTGACCCGGCTGTTCAAGACCCGCTTCTACCTGGCGCGCAAGCTCACGGCCGAAGACCTGGAAGACAAGCAACTGCGTCTGGAGCAGGCCATTCTGACGGCCCTGGACGACGTTCAGGTGCTTAACGAAGACCGTATCCTGCGTCGCTATCTGGATCTGATCAAAGCCACGCTGCGTACCAACTTCTACCAGCCGGACGCCAACGGTCACAACCGTTCGTACTTCAGCTTCAAGTTCAACCCGCACCTGATCCCCGAGCTGCCAAAGCCGGTGCCGAAGTTTGAAATCTTCGTTTACTCGCCACGGGTTGAAGGCGTGCACCTGCGCTTCGGTAACGTGGCTCGCGGCGGTTTGCGCTGGTCGGACCGTGAAGAAGATTTCCGTACCGAAGTGCTGGGCCTGGTTAAAGCCCAGCAAGTGAAGAACTCGGTCATCGTGCCGGTGGGTGCCAAGGGCGGTTTCGTACCGCGTCGCTTGCCATTGGGCGGCGGTCGTGACGAGATCCAGGCCGAGGCGATTGCCTGCTACCGGATCTTTATTTCCGGCCTTCTGGACATCACCGACAACTTGAAGGACGGCGCGCTGGTGCCGCCTTTGAACGTGGTTCGTCACGACGACGATGATCCGTACCTGGTGGTCGCTGCCGACAAGGGCACTGCGACCTTCTCCGACATCGCCAACGGCATTGCCATCGATTACGGCTTCTGGCTGGGTGATGCGTTCGCGTCGGGCGGTTCGGCCGGTTATGACCATAAAAAGATGGGCATCACCGCCAAGGGCGCCTGGGTTGGCGTGCAGCGTCACTTTAAAGAGCGCGGGATCAACGTCCAGAAAGACAGCATCAGTGTGGTCGGTGTCGGCGACATGGCCGGTGACGTGTTCGGCAACGGCTTGTTGATGTCCGACAAACTGCAGCTGGTTGCGGCCTTTAACCACCTGCATATCTTCATCGATCCAAACCCGGAGCCTGCCAATAGCTTCGTTGAGCGTCAGCGCCTGTTCGATCTGCCGCGTTCGGCCTGGTCGGATTACGACACCAGCATCATGTCGGCGGGCGGCGGTATTTTCTCCCGTAGTGCAAAAAGCATCGCCATCTCCCCGGAGATGAAAGAGCGTTTCGCAATCACTGCCGACAAGCTGACCCCGACCGAACTGCTGAACGCCTTGCTCAAGGCGCCTGTGGATCTGTTGTGGAACGGCGGTATCGGTACTTACGTCAAAGCCAGCAGCGAAAGCCACGCCGATGTCGGCGACAAGGCCAACGATGCGTTGCGCGTCAATGGCAACGAATTGCGCTGCAAGGTGGTGGGTGAGGGCGGCAACCTGGGCATGACTCAACTGGGTCGTGTCGAGTTCAACCTCAATGGCGGTGGTTCCAACACCGACTTTATCGACAACGCCGGTGGCGTTGACTGCTCTGACCACGAAGTGAATATCAAGATCCTGCTCAACGAAGTTGTGCAGGCGGGTGATATGACCGAGAAGCAGCGCAATCAGTTGCTGGGCAGCATGACTGACGAAGTGGGCGGTCTGGTGCTGGGCAACAACTATAAGCAGACCCAGGCCATTTCGTTGGCGGCCCGTCGTGCTTATGAGCGAATTGCTGAATACAAGCGCCTGATGAACGATCTGGAAGCCCGTGGCAAGCTGGATCGCGCCATTGAGTTCCTGCCGTCAGAAGAGCAGCTCAACGAGCGCGTTGCTGCAGGTCATGGCCTGACCCGTGCCGAGCTGTCGGTGCTGATCTCCTACAGCAAGATCGACCTCAAGGAAGCCTTGCTCAACTCTCTGGTGCCCGATGATGACTATCTGACCCGGGACATGGAAACCGCGTTCCCGCCGATGCTGGTCAGCAAGTTTGCCGAAGCCATGCGTCGTCACCGTCTCAAGCGTGAAATCGTCAGCACCCAGATCGCCAACGATCTGGTCAACCACATGGGCATCACCTTTGTGGAGCGCTTGAAAGAGTCGACCGGCATGAGTGCGGCCAACGTGGCCGGTGCTTATGTGATCGTGCGGGATATTTTCCACCTCCCACACTGGTTCCGTCAGATCGAAGCGCTGGACTATCAGGTACCGGCTGAAATCCAGCTGGCGCTGATGGATGAGCTGATGCGACTGGGCCGCCGTGCTACGCGCTGGTTCCTGCGCAGCCGTCGTAACGAACTGGACGCGGCGCGCGATGTGGCGCACTTCGGGCCGCATCTGGCAGCGTTGGGGCTCAAGCTCGACGAACTGCTGGAAGGCCCTACCCGCGAAGGCTGGCAGACCCGCTATCAGGCTTACGTAGCGGCGGGCGTGCCGGAGTTGCTGGCGCGGATGGTGGCGGGTACTACGCACCTGTACACCTTACTGCCAATTATCGAAGCCTCGGATGTGACCGGCCAGAACGCTGCGGATGTAGCCAAGGCGTATTTCGCCGTGGGCAGCGCACTGGACCTGACCTGGTACTTGCAGCAGATCAGCAACTTGCCGGTAGAAAACAACTGGCAGGCGCTGGCTCGCGAAGCGTTCCGCGACGATATCGACTGGCAGCAGCGTGCAATTACTGTGTCGGTGTTGCAGATGACCGATGCCGGTGAAAGTATCGAAGCACGTCTTGCCTTGTGGCTTGAGCAGAACAACTCGATGGTTGAGCGCTGGCGCTCGATGCTGGTCGATCTGCGTGCCGCCACTGGCAACGACTACGCGATGTACGCGGTTGCCAACCGCGAGCTGCTAGACCTGGCACTGAGCGGTCAATCAGTGGTCTGACTGGCTGAGTAGCAAAAAAAAGCCCCGACTCATGTTTAGTGAGTCGGGGCTTTGTTGTTTGTGGGGTGTCGGGTGATCAGATCCCGATGTTGCCCAAGGTTTGTACGATGTTGCGCAGCGTGACGGCCAGGGTAGGGTGTTCGACCTCGAAGCGTTCTACGGCGAGGTTGACGCTGTCGGCCAGGCTGGTGTCGTTGGTCGCTTTCTCGATGTCGATCTGAGCCTGGATTTGTGTTGAGAGCTGGACCAAGTGCTCACGCTCTTCTTGAGTGAGCGGCGGATTCTGTTCCAGTTGCTCGCGCAAGGTATTGAGTTGTTCTTGCAGGTCGCGGGCAGGCATAGCATTCATCCTTTATTGATAGGCTCTGGTGTAGACCTTCGCAATGAACAAAAGGTCTGTAAGAACCCTAGATTAATCCACTCGCGCCTGGAGTGCATGATCTCAATCACAATCCCTTGTGCGTGTTTTTTCGGGGTGGCCAGCCGGTGGTTTCAAAAGAATCCCGGGGCTGTGGAACGTCTATCATCTACTCAAGTCTGTTTAGGGTATTGCTTGGGGGCTGCCTAAAAGACATTTGCCGTTATACTGATGATCTGACTCAGGGCATAGCGCCCAAGTATCAAGTAACTTCAGGGAGTTTTTGCTATGCGCTGGACTGATCGTCTTGCTCAGCTATTTGTTTGTGCCGGTGTGGCCATGTTGCCATTGGCTGCCAATGCCGCCACTGAAGATGACCCGTGGGAAGGGTTTAACCGTGTCGTGTTCAAATTCAACGACACGATTGATACCTATGCCTTGAAGCCACTTGCCCAAGGCTATCAATACATCACTCCTCAGTTCCTGGAGGATGGCATCCACAACATGTACCGCAACATCGGTGACATCCGCAACCTGGCCAACGATGTCCTGCAGGCCAAGCCGCATGCTGCCGGTGTAGACACCGCCCGTCTGTTGCTCAACACCACGCTGGGTGTGGCCGGCTTCTTTGATCTGGGCACCAAGATGGGCCTGCATCGCAACAGCGAAGACTTTGGACAGACCCTCGGGCGTTGGGGCGTTGAAAGCGGCCCTTACCTGGTACTGCCGCTTCTGGGCCCTAGCACCGTGCGTGATGCGGTAGGTATTTACCCGGATTCCTTCACCGAACCGTACCGTTACATCAGTGATGTACCGGCCCGTAACATGACCATCGGCATGGACTTGATTGATACCCGCGCCAGCTTGTTGTCAGCCGAAAAGCTGATCACGGGCGACAAGTACATCTTTATCCGCAATGCGTACCTGCAAAATCGTGAATTCAAAGTCAAGGACGGACAGGTAGTCGACGACTTTTAATTCGTGGGAACACAGTGAAAAAAACGGCCCGAGTGGCCGTTTTTTTTATCGTGGCAGATGAGAAAGAATCCTCTTTGGAGCCTTTCGGACCATGGTTTTAGTTGCCGTTAAGGTGGTTCTTATAACCCGTGGGAATTTAACGTGACGAACACCTCAAACCACCATCGGCCTGAGCTTGAAACCCCCCGCGGATGGGAGTACCGTCTGCGCCTTACACGGGCACCTTTGTAGGATCGAGCAACACAGTCGATTTGAATCAGGGATGTTCACAAGCCAATTCAGTCGTGAGTCCGACGTATTCGAGCTCTCGCGGCAACCTAATTCTGGCGCCGTTTGCCCACATGCAAAAAACCAGTGCCACGCTGCTGATCATTGATGACGACGAAGTAGTACGCGCCAGTCTGGCGGCCTACTTGGAAGACAGCGGCTTCAGCGTCCTTCAGGCCAGTAATGGCTTGCAAGGGCTACAGGTGTTCGAGCAAGAGCAGCCGGATTTAGTCATCTGTGACCTGCGCATGCCGCAAATGAGTGGTCTGGAGCTGATTCGCCAGGTCAGCCTGCGGTCTGTGCAGACGCCAGTGATCGTTATCTCCGGTGCGGGCGTAATGAGCGATGTGGTCGAGGCGTTGCGCCTTGGCGCTGCCGACTACCTGATCAAGCCGCTCGAAGACCTTGCCGTTCTGGAGCACTCGGTCCACCGTGCGCTCGATCGTGCACGGCTGCAGCTCGAAAACAAGCGCTATCGGGACAAGCTTGAGTCTGCCAACCGAGAGCTTGAGGCCAGTCTGCACTTGCTGCAGGAAGACCAGAACGCCGGCCGTCAGGTGCAGATGAACATGCTGCCGGTCAGCCCCTGGTCCATTGACGATTTCAACTTCGCTCACCAGATCATTCCGTCCCTGTACCTGTCTGGCGATTTTGTTGACTACTTCCGGGTCGACGAGCGCCGGGTCGCGTTCTACCTGGCTGACGTCTCCGGTCACGGTGCGTCGTCAGCGTTCGTGACGGTGCTGCTCAAGTTCATGACCACGCGCTTGCTGTTTGAGTCCAAGCGCAATGGCACCTTGCCGGAGTTCAAGCCTTCCGAGGTGCTTGGGCACATCAACCGTGGCCTGATCAACTGCAAGCTGGGCAAGCATGTGACCATGGTGGGTGGCGTGATTGACGAAGAAACCGGTTTGCTGACCTACAGCATTGGTGGGCACTTGCCACTACCGGTGCTCTACACTCCAGACAGTGTGAGTTATCTTGAAGGGCGCGGGTTGCCCGTTGGCCTGTTCAACGAAGCCACGTATGAAGACCAGGTTCTGAAATTGCCTGAATCCTTCAGCCTGACGCTGATGTCTGACGGAATTTTGGATCTTTTGACTGAGCCGACGCTCAAAGAGAAAGAAGCTGCGTTACCTCAATTGGTGAAAGCAGCAGGCGGCAGCCTGGATGGTCTGCGCCAGGTGTTTGGATTAGCTACGCTAGGGGAGATGCCGGATGATATCGCCTTGTTGGTGTTGAGCAGGAATCTTAAATGAGTACCGGTAGAATTCAGTTCGCCGAACAGGATGGCACCTTCGTCCTGAAGTTTGTGGGTGAAGTGCGTCTGACGTTGTGTTCGGCCCTGGATGCAACAATCGAGAGGATTTTCACGGCGCTGAACTTCAACGCCATCGTGATTGACCTCACCGAGACCCGCAGTATCGACAGCACCACACTGGGTTTGCTGGCGAAACTGTCGATCTTGTCGCGCCAAAAAATAGGCTTGCTGCCGACGGTCGTGACCACCCACGAAGACATCACCCGACTGCTGGAGTCGATGGGCTTCGATCAGGTGTTCAACATCATTGGCCAGCCGATTCCGTGCCCGGGGTGCCTGACAGACTTGCCTTCACAGGATCAGTCCGAAGAAGTGGTCCGCGTGAAAGTGCTTGAGGCACACAAAATTCTAATGGGCCTCAACGACTCCAACCGTGAAGCGTTTCATGATCTGGTGAATGCACTCGAGCGACACTGATCGCAAGTTGCGCACATTAAGAAGGGACCGTCCTGTGCAGGAACGGCCCCTTTTTTTATTGCTCGCGATTCAGCGGCCTTCCAGCAGCTCCCCGGCCTGATCCAGCAACGCCAGAGGGTCCTTGGCCTTGTGGATGTTCACGGACAGCAACTGACGGAAGCGACGAGCGCCCGGGAACCCCTGGCCCAGCCCCAAAATATGGCGCGTGATGTGATGCATCGACCCGCCAGCGGCGATATGTGCAGCGATATAGGGCCGTAGCAGCGCCAGGGCTTGCGCCCGTGAAATAACAGGGGCAGTGCTGCCGAACAGCTGTTGATCGACAGCCGCCAGAATATACGGATTGTGATACGCCTCACGGCCGAGCATCACGCCATCAAACACCTGCAAATGCTCCTGGCATTGCTCGAGCGTCTTGATCCCGCCATTGAGAATGATCTCCAGCTCCGGGAAATCTGTTTTCAACTGTGCGGCAACGTCATAACGCAGGGGAGGGATGTCGCGGTTCTCTTTCGGCGAAAGTCCTTCGAGAATGGCAATGCGCGCGTGCACGGTGAAGCTTGTGCAGCCGGCATCACGAACAGTGCCGACAAAATCGCACAGTTGCTCGTAGCTATCGCGCCCGTTGATGCCAATCCTGTGCTTGACCGTAACGGGGATGGACACTGCATCACGCATAGCCTTTACGCAGTCTGCCACCAGTGCAGGGTGCGCCATCAGGCAGGCGCCAATCATATTGTTCTGAACCCGATCGCTCGGGCAGCCAACATTGAGATTCACCTCGTCATAACCTGCGTCCTGAGCCATGCGTGCGCAGGCGGCCAAGTCAGCTGGAACACTGCCGCCCAACTGCAAGGCCAGCGGATGCTCGGTTTCGTCATGACGCAAAAAGCGCTCGGCATCACCATTGAGCAGCGCACCCGTGGTGACCATCTCGGTGTACAGCAGCGCGTTTTTGGACAGCAGGCGCAGGAAAAATCGACAGTGGCGATCGGTCCAATCCATCATAGGGGCAACGGAGAAGCGTCTAGACACTGTAGAGCCTGTGTTTACTGGGTATGTAGCTGTTTTTTGTACCATTTTACTCTACGTGTTTTAACAGTGTTTTAGGGGGTAAAAGGGCGTTTTTGGGAGGTCGCTGGTACAATGTACCAACCACTTTCCGAATTGTACCAGTTGACTATGGCCACGATCAGAGCTCGAAAACGCACAGACGGCAGCATCAGTTACACGGCACAAATACGCCTGATCCGCGATGGGGTGCAAGTCTACCAAGAGAGCCAAACCTTCGCCCGGAAACAGGCAGCTCAAGCATGGGTTCGCAAGCGTGAAGCTGAGCTGGACCAGCCCGGCGCGATCGAGCGGGCAAACCGCGTAGGTGCCACGGTCAGGGAAATGATCGAGCGGTACATGGTCGAAATGGAAAAAGCCCGCGCTCTGGGGAAAACTAAACTGGCCACTCTCAAAGCCATCAGCGAATCCTACCTGGGCCAAGTTAATGACCAGGACTTGAACTGCCAGATATTGGTTGAGTACGCGGTCTGGCGAATGGGGCCAGAAGGTGGGGGGGTGTTGCCTCAGACCGCCGGCAATGATTTGGCGCACCTTGGGGCTGTGCTATCAATTGCCCGTCCAGCGTGGGGCTATGAGGTCGACCCTCACGCGATGTCAGATGCCCGCAAGGTTTTACGGAAGCTAGGCTATAACATGCGCAGCCGCGAGCGTGACCGCCGCCCGACGCTTGATGAGCTGGATAAGCTGTTGAAGTACTTCCAGGAGATTCAAGCCAGACGCCCGTCTTCAATCAATATGCTCAAGATGACAGCATTTGCACTGTTCTCGACACGGCGTCAGGAAGAGATCACCCGGATTAAATGGGCGGATCTGGACGAAGAGGGCCATAGAGTCCTGGTGCGAGATATGAAGAACCCCGGGCAAAAGATAGGTAATGATGTTTGGTGTCATCTACCGCCAGAGGCTTGGGCCATCCTGCAGTCTATGCCAAAGACATTAGACGAAATTTTTCCTTACAGTGCCGAATCAACGTCTGCGTCTTGGACGCGGGCCTGCAAGTTTTTGGGGATTATTGATCTGCACTTTCACGACCTTCGACACGAGGGTGTCAGTCGATTATTCGAAATGGACTGGGATATACCTAGAGTGGCCAGTGTTTCAGGGCACAGAGACTGGAACTCGATGCGTCGTTATACCCACCTGCGTGGACGGGGGGACGCTTACACAAACTGGGAGTGGTTGGACGTAATAGTTAAGGCGCCCGTTAAGCTGGGCGCCCTGACTTTAAAGTAATTTAACTGCTACGCGGTGCGCTGTTCAGTTGCTGATTCTCTTTCAAGGCTGCAGCGCGCTGGCCATCCAGATACTCAGAAAGATCCGAGATATGAATCCCCTTAGCGCTTTTCTGGCTGGCCTCCATTCGTGTGATGGGGATTTTGATAAGACCTGCCATCACCTTGCGTTCAAACATGTTGGTGGTCAGGTGGGTAAAGTAATCGTCGCAGACCTTATGCAAAGGGATCACTACCTGGCCGTCGTATTGAGCCATCAAAACAAATAGTGTTTTCAAATCCTAGCTTCCAGTTCAGTGATGCGATTTAGCAGTTGGGCGATAACTCTGTTCTTCTGATCAAGAGCCAGTTCCAAGGCGAGCGAGCGTTCCAGTCGATAGATTATTTCGCCATTCATGCTTCGGTGGTTTTTACAAGCTGCGTTGTAAATGTCTGGACGCAGACCATCGGGCAGCCTGATTACAAACTTTTCTAGATTGCGTGGTTCAGTCATTAGTTAGCTCTCAGGGCTATGGATTTAGCGAGCAACTGCGCAACTACGGCTGCATCCCGCTCCGATAACTCACCCAATGTCTGGGCCATACTGCTTAGGCTTTCCAAGTGCACACGTGCCTCTGGTGTTTTGTGTACCAAATAAGCGATCACTGCAGCTCCAATAAGAGCGGTGGCCACTAAGTGCCTTGCCGGTATGGTAGCCTTCACTTCGCTTCTGCTTTGGCTCGTCACGTTCATAGTGTAATCCTAAGTGGTGGTTGGTGTCGGGGAGGTGCGAACTCCTCGACACCCTTCTTTTACCGGCGCTCGCCGGCGTTATTGAATCCGGTGAAACTCCCCGCCCTGCTTGAACAGCAGCTCCACGTCCTCAAGTCGATAGCAGCCACCGACGCCCCCCTTCACGACGTAACCCGATGGGTCCTGCTCAAAGCGAATGGGAAAGGGATAACTGTTGCGCAGTTGCATCCAGCCGATCTGGGATGCGTATTTGCTGTCTGCTTTGATTTCCGCATACAACTGTTGGCCAAGGACCCGTGCCGGGTTTGCTTTGGCCCCTTCCAGATAGCTTTCAAACACCAACTGAACCGTTTTGTTCTCAAAGCGCTCGCCGTCGTGCCCCAAGTTCTCAGGCGAGATCTTGTGAAACATCACGTCCATGAACGTGTTGATGTTCAATATGTGCTCCAGGTGCTTCTTCTCTTCGTCATGCATGGTTCTTTCCTCTGTTGGTGGTAATCAGGCAGCCTGGAAAATCCAGCACCGCACGGTTTTCGGTTTGTCGGCGGCATCGGTATCCCATGCTGAGCAAACATTCCTGTTGGTCTCAACGAACTTGGGGCACTTACTTGTTTTCAGGTGGCGCTTGAGCTCGGTCAGGTCAGGGACTTTCTGGCGTTTCTCTGCTGCTTCCTTGGCGAAGTCGTTAAGGTTCACCGCAATCAGGCCGTCATTGCGGGAGTGGTTGAGCCCACCTGCAGCGCTGTTCAAGTACTCGTACAACTCCCAGAACTCGACGACGATCGGGTGATCAGCGTTGATCGCCAGCTGGCGCTCCTTGGCCATGCTCTGGATCTCGGCGTGGGCCGCGTCCACTTGGTGCTTTTTCAGCGGGATAACGAGGACCAGGGCATCGACCAAGGCATGGAGCTGAGCGTGATTCTTCGCGATTCGAACGGTGCGGATCTCAGTTAGGGCCAGCAGCTGCTGTTCGTATTTGGGCCCTTTCTCGCGGACGGTCTCCATAACCTTGCTTTCCATCATGGTGGACTTGACCAGAAAGCCGCTGACACGGTCGACCGGCATACGCTCAAGCTTTTCCACCTGCAATTTTGTTTGTGGCGTCTGCCCGTCCTTCGTCATGGCGATGTGCACCAGGCGTTGCAGAATGGGTTCGGAGGCATTCACCGCGTGGTTCTGGCCGATGACCACAGCGCCACGGAAAGGAGGCTCGCGGGTGTCGTTGCCGTTGTTCTTCACACCAGTGGAGCGGACGCTACGCCCGTTGTAGGCGGTTTTCAGTTCGTCCCAGTCGTACTGCTTGGTTTGGCTGCCATCAGTTTTTTCCCGCTCCGATTCGATCAGCACCACTGGCAAATTTCCGACCTGGGCGAAGTTACGTGCTCGAGCAACTGGAGTGCCCTTGGTTGGGTCGAAACCCTCGTAATCGATACGACCGCAGAGCTTCCACAGGAACTCGATCAGCGTGGACTTACCGGCCCCTGGCTCACCGATGATTTCCATGAAGGGGTAGCTTTTCTGGTGCTGCCGGATCTGCTCGGCGAACAGCGAGCCGAACCAGAATGCGAGCGCCACAAGACCCTTCGCACCGAAGCATTGCCAGATGATGTCCAGCCACTCAGTGTCGAACTTCTCCATGTCCGTGTTCAGGTTGAGGATCACCGACTGGCTGAGGGTCTTGATGCTCAGCCGGTCCATGTCGAAGAAGTCCTCTTCGTTCAGCTTGAACACTTTCCCATCGCGCACCGCCACGTCGCCGTAGACGTACGCGCTGTGCTCACGGGTGTAGCCGGTGAAGTCAATGGTCTGAACGGTTTTGAGGGCGTCGGTTTGCTCCTCAATAAAGGCGTCCAGCTGCTGGGTGGTACCAGTGAACATCCCGCCCGGGGCAATGCCGAGAAGGCGCTTCTTGAACTCTGCAGACGAGGCGATCTGCGAGCTGGTGAAGGTGTTCTTAATCGGCGCAGCATCGTGGGCGAACGTGATCCGGAAGTAGTACCAGGACTCGTCAGTGAGTTTGTTTTCCTGGTAGTACAGAGCCTTCGGGTTACAGGTGGCGATGCGCTGCAGCGCGCCGCACTGCTGCATGGCCTTGGACCGCATCTGTTTGTTGTTCAACTGCTGGTCATCGTGGTGCTCGCTGTCCTCGAGCTCCTGGATCGCCTTGTTGTACTTCTCCAGATCGAGCTTGAACCAGTACAGGCGATTGCCGAACTCCAAGTGGAATTCGCTGCGGCGCTTCCAATCGAACATCACCAGAGCCTTCTCGGTGGCGTTCTCAGCGATCAGCAGGGCACCGTGGTGCCGGGCGGTGGTGATGTCTTTGTCTACCTGAGCATCACGCTTCTCTCCTTCGTCCAGGAATTGCCAACGCTGGTGCAGATCGTTCCAGTCGACCTTTCTGTTATCCCGCTGGGGGATCTGGGCTGCTTCGCAGGTGAAGCCCAGTTCGCGGGCCATACGGACCCAACGTTTGGTGTAAGCGTGTGCACCTGGTTCGTTATCCAGCGCCCAAACCAGCTTTGGCAGGTTGCCTGGGCGAGCAGCCACCAAGGCTTGCAGAGAGTCTGCTGGGAAGGCGTTGGAAGACATCGCCGATACGGCGGCAATGTTGTGGTGCACCAGGGCGAGCGCGTCGAAGATACCCTCGACAATCCAGATCTCCTTCGCCTCGAGCACGTCGACACACGGCGGACACCACCACACACCTTTGTAGGACTCCCCCGGCTTGAAGCGGGCCTTCATCTTGCCGAAACGCGCAGGCCGATCGATTAGGCGTTCCCAATATCCGCCTTTTTCCAGGGTGAAGCGTACCGTCGCACTGCCGGCGTCGTGCTGTGCGGAGTAGTACGTATCCTGTGTAAACCAACCTCCAATCAGTGAAATATCGAAGCCGCGGGCAAACTCAAGGTATGCACGCGCAGTCGCTGTGGGGGCGTTATCAGTGGCGGGAACGCGCTTGCTCCAGTCTTCAAAGAGGTCGTCGTAGATCTCTTTCACGTGCACCGTGTGGCCGCACTTTTCCTGACGGCCACAGATGAGCTGCCACGGACGATCGAATCGGGTGTACAGCTCTTTTTTGTTGCACTTGGGACAAGTCCCACCTCGCATGTAGTTGGTGGGGGCACGGTGTTTAAGGCCGAATTCGGACTCGATGCGCTGCAGGACGTCGTGACGGAGATCGTCTCTCATGATTGCTTCACTGCTTTAAGGCTGAGGGATAGGGCCGCCATCAGGCTTTTCTGGGCTGCCATCACAGGGGATCTTTCGAGGATCGATTTGTGTCGTGCGATCTGAGGGACGTAGCGATATTCGTCTGCGTACCAGTGTTCGTTCAGGCTCATCAGGTACTGCGCACGTAAGGCAGCCAGTAGCGCTTCGGCGTGGGCCGGAGGCATTTGTGTGGTGACAATCACGGCGTTTCCCATAGTGAAACCTCGATATCAGGCAAAGCTCACCCAAACCCACAGCAACTGGGGTAAGGAATAGAAAAATGTTGGGTTTACGAGAGGGCTGAGCAGCTAGCTGCGTTTGGTTTATCGAGTGGTGGCGCGCAGCTGTGCCGACTCCAGAACGTTGCATGCTTCGTTAAGCGCGTCACGGGCAGCAAAGAGATGCTTTTGGACGTGGGTCGTTGTGTAAGTGTCTGCTTCCCATTGTTTTAGGATGGCCCACTTAAGATCGATAAGGTGGTGGGTTGATTTGAGTAAGTGCTCGTCAAGTTCTGATGCTTCTTCATGGGAAAGGACGGGTGCTGGTAGGCTATTGTTTGACATGGAAAACCTCGGAGATTAATGGATGGCGATTTACAGCAAGCGAATCATTGAAAAGCGTTTACAGGAGCTTGATGACTACTACCTGAAATTGCGTGAGGCATTAAAAGGGCAAACACCTAGCGACTTATGGGTCGGGCGTTATGGCAGTAACAAGGAAGAACTGATGGAGGACTACGTAAGTGTCAACTTTGATGATGTCTTGTTGAGAGTCGAGCACTTCAGGGTTGAGGTCGCCGCGATCAAAGCCTTGAAAACCAAAGCGGCCAAGCCTCGCAGCCTTTGAACAGGTCATTGCGTCACCCCCGATTTGGCGCGGTATAGATCAATAACGGCAAGTACTTCCGAATGCCTGGCAGCTATATGTAGGCTGTCAGCTTTGAGGATGGAATCGGCTTCTGTTTGATTTATCTCTCCGTCTTCGAGCGACTGGGCAATGATTTGGTCGACTGTCCCGCGCTTGGCAGCGGTCTGCACAGACCTGGTGTACAGCTCAACATTGTCCAATGAGTCAGGTTCAGCGACAGGAACAAATACGCCGCCGTAGATCCCGGCAATGTATGAGGGATAATGCGTAGTGCCAGCGACTTGTTCTAATTGGTAAATCTGGGCATCGGTCAAAGGGCGGCAACCAGCGCTTTGATAAGCGTGGTTATCGAATTTCTTTTTCGGCATGTCGAGGTGAGCCGCTGCATTTACCCCTCCGCCAACACTGCAGATGATCGCGCTCATCGCTTCCTTGCGTGCCCCTAGAATTCGGCAATTCATTTTCTACTTCTCCATGTGGCCATGTGCCGTTAATGTGCTGTCGCGCTATTTTTCGACGGTCGCTCAATGCTTTCAGTAAGAATTCCCGGCAGCACTTCCTCCCCAATGAATTCTGATAGATCGCGCAAAATGCAGAATGTAAGTCGTCCCTGAGGCAGCGAGTCATGTCCAGCCCAGCGTTGGACGGCTTGTGTGACTGTCCGTGTGCCATAACCGTGGCTCATTGCGAACTGGCGAAAGTTACTGCCGCGTTCGATCAGTCGTGCCTGGATCTGGCGCTTCTCCATCGCTTGGCTCATGGTTGATGTGTTCCTATTTGGTTAAGATGTACTCATTGCGCATAAGCCTATTTATTCCATTTAAATAAATCAAGCGGTATTTACTCCCTATGCATAAAAAGTCTCTGGACGACGTGCTTGAACGCCTGATGACGGTTTTTTCAGTCGATAGCGATAGCGATCTGGCTCGTAAGCTGGATGTGAACCGGCAGACGCTGGGGAGTTGGCGTAGCCGTCAAACCATTCCTTATGCGTTATGCATAAGTGTTAGCGAGGTTGAGGGGGTTTCTTTGGATTGGCTCTTGACTGGAGAGGGGGCAATGATGAGAGGTATTTCTGCTCCAATTGCCGAGACGGTAGTCACCAGCCCTCAGGAAGAGGCAATTCTTACTCTATTTCGGTCTTTAGAAGAGGCGGATAGACGGGAGATACAAAGCGCTGCTGAAGAAAAGAAACGCATAAGGGATATAGAGCAGCGGTTGGAGGATCTGACGGTTGCCCTTGCTGACGTTAAAAAACACGCATGATGGTCTATGCCGATCCCAGTTGATCGAACCGCTCCCTTTGTTTCGCTCTGGGCGAGTCGGCGGTTTACGCCGTAATCTGTGCCCCCAGTTGCTCAAACATTTCCCGCTGCTGTGCCCTTGGCATTTCTTTCAAACGGTCAAACAACAACCGGTCGACTGCCTGTGCTGATGGGCTGAGCGTATGAGAAAAAGTCAGATGTGCGACCCATGTGTGCCCGCAATGAACGTCTAAGCAATAGCAATACAGCGTCACAAAATCCGGTGATGCCTTCCTGCTATCCCGGATTTTCCCCTTGTTCCCGCATTTACATGTAACTCGCATTGGTGTCCCTCCCCAGGGCATTCAATAGCCACCATTTTGCCATATTTTGTAGGGGTAATCTCTTTTCTAGGTAGTAGAAGTAGCTGTTTCAACTGGTTGTTTGTGTTCTTTCCAGTTGATTCTCCTGTCTTCGCGGAGGGAGTCATTTAGCTGGTTGAACAACTGGCAGATGGGCAATATCTCGTTGCTGGTATACACCCGATCGATTTTTTCGATATCGCCAAAGCCGGCGCTGTTTTCCGGGATTATGCCGGCCAGTGCAGGGTTCATTCGCCAGGCGGCGATCACGTCGTTGCGGGTGATGTTTTTGACTTTCTCCAGTTCGTCTTTGGCTTGGAAATCCCCCACCGGGATGATCTGAATCGCTTTCTCGGCGCCGCCGGGGATGTTGACGAACATCGATCGGAAGTTACCCACACCTTTGCTCGCACTCATTTGCTCTTGCAGCGCTTTTTCGTCGTCTTCGCTCAGGTTCGGGTCGTTTGTGTAGAAGATGTAGCCCGCGTGTGCGCCGTTGCTGTAGTAGCGGCGGCGGAAGAGGGTGGCGGCTTCGTTGAGTAACAGGGCTTGCATGCCCCCGAGGTAGTCCGGCACGCCGTAGATGTTCTGTTCCACGTCGTAGTTCATGACGTGTTCCACTTCGTGTTCCTCGAACTCCACTTCTTTACCGTCCGGCAGCAGCATCACATACCCGCCACCCACTCTGACCCGCATGTTGATCGTCGGCAGGTGCTCCATTTCCAGCACCTGGCCGAAGGCGTTGCGGTTGCGCAGGAAGTACGACTCCCCGAACACCATAAAGTCCAGCCCGGCACGGCTCATGGTCTGGATCGAGCAGCCTTCGGAGGCGATGAACTCACGCAGCAGCAGGTTGCGCTTGAACCCGGGAATGGCGCCGTGATGCGCGTTGGCGCGCAGTAGCTTGGCCAGGCCCTGGCGAGACACCGGCGGCGTGTAGGTCTTGCCGTCGTGGCTGGCGAACACCCCCAGGTAGTGCCCGATGTTCTCGGTAAGCACTTGTTCCGGTGCACCGAATGAGAACGCCCGCATCGGACCGGTTGGCGGTTTTGGCTGCTGCTGATTTTTTGCTGGTTTGCCCATTGGTACTTGATCCGCTAAGTGTGTAGCGGCTGCGCCGCTGCTTGTTGGTGTTGAGGGGTTCATGGGCCAGGGCGTGCATGATCGCCCAGGCAATGTCCGCGTGGCCGGAGGCGTCTGTGCGGGACGCGCTGTAGGTGACTTGGCCACCGCCCGTGGTGCCGCGCTTGATCGTCAGGAAGGCCTGTGCGATGTCGTTCCAGCCTGCATCCCATTCGATACGGCTGCCCTGAATCGTGTCCTGGGCTTTGAGCACCAGGGTGTTTTTGGTTTCCAGGCTGTAGTGGATCGAGGTCGCTCGCGGGTAGAAGTCGCGCACCAAGTCGAACACGCCGTAACCGATGCCGGTGGTATCGATACCGATGTGCTGGACGTTGAAACGCTCGGTGAGCTTCTTGACCTGTTCGGCCTGATACTTGAACGATTGGCCGCGCCAACTGTGCTTTTCCAAAATCCGGAACTTGCCCCCGTCCTCCAACGGCGGGGCAATGACCACGCAGCTGGCATCGTCGCGGGTACGGCTGGGGTCGTAGCCGATCCATACGGGGCTGTTGCCGAATGGGCGCGGGTCATCGGGGTCGTAGTCAGTCCAAAGCGACAGATCGGAATAGCAGCGCTCCAGGTCAGCCAGGGAAAAGGCGCTTTGCGTGCTGTCGATGAACTTGCACATAAACAGCTGCTGAAACTTGTCCTCGTCGTACTCCAGCTGCAGCTGCTCAAGGTCGAACAGGTCACAGCCGCCGGTGATGGCGTCGAGGATGGTAATGACCTTGCGCCATTGCCCGTCCGGGCACAGCATGCCCGCGGCGGCCTGGATCTCACTGGGCCACGGATCCTTGGCATTCTTGCGTTTGCTGTTGCGGAATTTCTCGCCTGTCCAGAAAGGGTAGGCCTGATGTGACACGGCGCTGGGCGTTGAAAAGTACGTCTTGCGCCATTTTTTGTGGGTGGCCATGGCGCTGGCCACGGTGTTCAGTTTTTCGAAGTCGCGGATCCAGAAATATTCGTCGACGTAGACGTGCCCATGGTGACCCTGGGCAGTGCTGCTGTTAGTGCTGAGAAAGCGCAGTTCGGCCCATGGCTTGCCGTCCTTGCTCAACACAATCGGGTTGCCGGTCAGTTCCAGCCCGAACCATTCCTGTGCAAACGCGATGATGTAGCTGCGGAAGATTTCAGACTGGGCGCGGCTGGCCGACAGGAAAATCTGATTGTCGCCGGTGAGCACGGCGTCCATGAATGCTTCGCCAGCGAAGTAATAGGTCAGGCCCACCTGGCGACTTTTCAGGATGTTGCGGATGCGGCAGGTCAGGGGGTTCTGTTTGGCGGCGAACAGCTCTTTTTGATACCCGTACATCTTGCTGATGAACTTGTCCAAAAAGTCGACTTCAGTCAGCTCACCCACTTCGTTTTTGGTTTTTTTCTCGCGCTTCTTGCCGCCTTTGTCGCTGCGCTCCCCCCTGTCCCGGCGTTCGTTGCGCTGTCCTTCCCGGCGATGGCCATCGTCCGCAGGCGGTTCTCCGATCGGGGCCGCTGCCGGTTTGACGGATTGCTTCAGCAGCCGCTCGCGAACAGTGGTCAGCCGGTCCAGTTCGTCCAGGTCGCTCTTGGTCAGCGACGTGGCTTTGTCCAGGAGAAGGGTAATTCTGCGGCCAACAGCCGTCAGCGGTTCTTCATCCGACAGCATCTCTTCCCACCCGCCCTGGCGAATCCAGTAATAGACGATCCGGATGTTGGGCAGGTTGAGTTGCGCCTGAATTTCCTTGGCCTTACAGCGGCGCAGAAACAGGCGTTTGGCGGCTTCTTTAACTTCGGTTGAATAGAACATGGGCCGCAGTCTATGCGGCGAAAACATATGAAACTTGACGGTAATTTCGGCTTTCTATGTAGATCTTGATTCTACAGCTTGTCCCGATTCAAACCGTTTGTTTGGTGGTCATCCGGTGCATATCGTGGCGGCTCAAATCACCGATTGAGCGCAGTTATCGCCCATGCCCCGTTCCCTTGTTTCGTACTGGAAACGTGTCGCCACCAGCGGCCCGACCACTGATGGTCGTGAAATCCTTCCCCAGGAACTGCGCGATATCGCTGAGACCTACAAGCCGTCGCTTTACACCGCTGTGATCTGGTGCGAGCACGAACGCTGGCAGGGTACCTACGGCACCGTGTTTGCCGTGCGCCTTATTGAAGAAGACGAAGATCTTGAGCCGGGTCAAGTTGCGCTGGAAGCCCAGCTCAAGCCTAACGACCGGCTCCTGGCTCTCAACGACCAGGGTCAAAAGCTGTTCAGCAGCATTGAGATCTACCCGAATTTTCGTGGCAAAGGCAAAGCCTATATGACCGGCATGGCCGTCACGGACGAGCCAGCCAGCACCGGTACTCAAGAACTCTACTTTTCGAATAAGACCAGCAAGCGTGCGTATTACGCCGCGTCTGTGCTGATGGACCCGGCGACTGACGCCGAGCCCCAAGGCGAGATGAAAAAGTTCTTCGCCATGTTTACGGGGGCACTCAAGCGTTTCGCCGCTGACGAGACTTCCACCGAAACCTCCCCGCAAACCCCAACCGAGAGCAAACCCCTAATGGATGAAGCTACAGCCAAGGCGCTTCAGGCCCTGATTGAGCAGCAGTTGATCGTGACCTCTGGTATCCAGGCACTGGTCGACAGCTTTGCCGAAGTCGCGCCTGAGCCCGATCAAGAGCCGATTGACGACGTTCAAACCGCCGTTGACGACATCGTGTCCACCGCTGAAGAGGAAAAGAACTTCAACCGCAACAATGCGGGCAACAAAGCGGTATTGGCCGGCATGGCCAAGCTGCAGAAGCAGTTCTCCGCGCTGATGAACACCCCTCAAGGTCGCAATGTGCCGCGCTCCACTGGCCCAGCCGACCCTAAAAAGCGGGTGATCTGACATGGGGCGACAATCTCAATCTCTGTCCAATCGTGCCCTGGAACAATACGTCGCCTTGCGTGAAGCGATCGGCGAAACGTACAGCGTCGACGTTACTCGTCAGTTCAATGTCGAGCCGAGCATTGCTCAGGAACTCAACGACAAGATCACCGAGCGTGCGGACTTCCTCGAGCGCATCAACGTCGTGCCGGTCACCGAGATCAAGGGTGAAAAGGTCATGTTCGGCGTGAATGGTCCAGTGACCAGTCGCACCAACACCAAGACCACCGACCGTGAAGCCAAAGACGTTTCCGACCTGAACGGCTTGCCCTACGAGCTGTTTCACACCGAATCGGACGTGGGTCTGCCGTTCGCCAAAATCGACAGCTGGGCCAAGTTCCCGGACTTTGCCGATCGCTACTCGGCGGCGGTGCAAAAGCAAATCGCCCTGGATCGAATCATGATCGGCTGGCACGGCGTTACAGCTGCTGCTCAGACCAATCTGGCAACCAACCCAATGTTGCAGGACGTCAACAAGGGCTGGCTGCAACTCGCTCGTGAGCAGATCCCGGAACAGGTTCTGGTTGAAGGCGGCACCGTAGGGTCAGGGAAAATCACCCTCGGCGCCGGCGGCGACTACGAAAATCTTGACGCCCTGGTGCATGACGTCAAACAGATGATTAACTCTGTTTTCCGTGATGGCGGCGATCTGATTGCCATTGTGGGCAGCGATCTGTTGGCGAGTGACAAGGCCAAGTTGTATTCCAACCAGGCGGGCAAGCCGACTGAAAAGGAACGCATTGAAAGCGCCCAGGTCATCGCGACCTACGGCGGTCTACCTACCTTTACCGTGCCGCACTTCCCGGTCAACGGCGTTGTGGTCACCAGTTGGGACAACCTGTCGATCTACTTCCAGGACAGTAGCTGGCGTCGTCACCTGCTCGAAAACCCGAAGCGTTCCCGCGTAGAAGATTACAACGGTCGCAACGAGGGCTACGTGATCGAGCAGCTGGAAAAATTCGCAGCTGCTGAAAACGTGGAGTTGATCTGATGAGTCTGGCATTGGCGCACAAGCGCCGAGTCCTGGCCGAAGGTCCAGCGGCTGCCCGCGTCGGTGCCGACGTATCGGTGTATTCCGCCGATACCGCATTGTCCAGTCCCGCTAATGGCAAGAAGCACCTGAAGTTGATGGTCGCCGCCATGGCTCAGGATCTGGAGCGAATCAGTGCGATCGACAACCACGGGCTGCGCCGACAGCTCAAGCATGACGAACTGCTGCCCAAATACCTGGACTACGTGCAGCTCTACCGCGATTCAGGATTGAATTTCCCGAACTCGGTCGTGATGCAAGTCCTGGTCTGGTTGTTCGATACCGAGCAGTTCGATGCCGGGCTGGACTTGGCACATTTCGCCATCGAGCAAGACCAGCAACTGCCGGAGCGTTTCAAGCGCAACGTGCAGACGTTTGTTGCTGACCAGGTGATCGACTGGGCCGAGGCTGAATACAAGGCCAAGCGTAGTCCCGAACCGTACCTCTCCAACCTGCTGCCTTTGGTAGACGGCGAATGGAAGCTCTTTGAGCGCATTCCGGCCCGCTACCACAAGCAGATTGGGATTCTGGCCTTGGATCAACGCGAGTTTGCGAAAGCCATCACCCACTTTGAACGTGCGGAAGCGTTGTTCGAAAGCATCGGCGTAGGGACACGCCTGGATGGTGCTCGTAAAGCGCTGGCAAAAGAACAGGCAGCGACAGCCGCCGAATAACCGACTTCCCCCCCCGGCGAGAAACTGTGGATGTGAGCGAGCCATTTATGGCCCTGACCCACTGAAACAGTTTTCCCGCCCCTATTTGAGCGGCCAGCGATGAGCTTTTCAGGTAACCCCACTAAGTTTGCGGAACGCCAGATTGAGAACGACGGCTTTTGGCCGGATTTCTCTCTGGCTCAGTTTCAGGGGGCCTATCGCCTCCCAGGGGAATACCTGGTCGAAACGCTGGTCGACGGTTTGACCACGGCGATGATCGAGGTCAATCAAGATCTGGCCAGACTCAAAGCCAGATGGCAGGCGGCAGGTGTCTCCAGCGTTGAATTTGCTGACCCTACGGTGCTACCGGAGCGCACATTTCACGTAGCGACGTACAAGCGCGCCGTGTATTGCCGCGCCAAAGCCAACCTGTTGACCCAGTTCGCCACTATCACCCGCCGTGAAAGTGCCGAAAACACCGGCAAGGAATTGCCCGAGCGCTCCGAGACCTTTCTGGCGTTCAGCCAGGCCTCCGTACGTTCTTTGCAGGGCCGTGGCCGCATGACGGCGGTGCTGCTGTGATCAAACTCCAAGCCCTCACCAAGTACTTGATCGCGTGCCGCCTGGTGCCGTACGAGCAGCTCGACAGCTGGACAGACCAAGTCACTGTGGACCTGATCTGGAAGCCCGATCTCGACGGTTTGCACATGAGTGACATGCATTACACCGCGACGATTGCACTGGAGCGTTTTGCTGATCACCCGGGGCGGCTGTTGGCGTTGGTGGGCAGTTGGCTGGAAAACAACGACCCGAGCCGCGACCGCGACGAACTGCCGGCGCCGAAGTTCGACATCTCCATGCTCGACAACGACCTGGCCGACGTGGACATCACCCTGGAGTTCAACGAACCGCAGTACCTGGCCGAGGATCCAGCCGGCGAGATCGAGGCTTTCGGTAAGACCTGGGCATTTGTCCCATTCGACCTTTGGATTGCCGAGCACGGCGAGGTGGGCAGCAATGGCCGCTAATCCGCTCGACCTCGATGTCAGGGGGCTGCTTAGCGTCGACGCCCAACTGGCCCTGCTTGAGCTGCCGCCCCAGCTGCGCCGCCGGCTGCTGAACAACGTCACCAAGCGTGTGCGCTCGATGAGCCGCAAGCGCGTGCGTGAGCAGCAGAACCTGGACGGCACTCCATTCGCTGAGCGCAAGGGTTCGGCCAAGGGCAAAAAGAAGATGGAAGCCGGGTTGGCCAAGCTGCTGCAGGTCACCCGTGTCAGCTCCGACGAAGCGGAGCTGGGCTGGAAAAACGCCCTGACTCGTTGGGTCGCATCACAGCAGCACAACGGAGCCAGTGAGCGACGTACCGCTGCACAAATGCGCCGCTGGAACAAAGTCCCGCCTGGTATCGCCTGCACGGACAAACAAGCCAAGCGCTTGCGTCGTCTGGGCTTTCGCACCCGGCAGAAGGGCAAAAAAACACTGACCCGGCCTTCGGTGGCGTGGATTCAAGAACACGTGAACTACGCCAAGGCCGGCCTTTTGATCCGCATTTTGAACGATGAACGAACCGAGTCGTCGGGCGCGCAAAGCTGGGACATCACCTTGCCCAAACGCCAGTTCCTCGGTGTGAGCAGCGGCAACGAAACCAGCGAGCTGGTTAACCAGGTCTTTCAACAAATCCTTAATTCACCCCGCTAGCGAGGCACTGCATGGCACTCGGCAAAGTCAGCGTTAACAATCTCAATCTGGGCCAGGGTGCCGTGACTGAGATCGAACGCTATTTCCTTTTTATCGGTCCCGGCGCCAAGAGCGTAGGCGAACTGATTCCCCTGAATACTGATAGCGACCTGGACAGCACGCTGGGCATTCCGGCCAGTGACCTGAAAACCCAGATCACGGCTGCCAAATTGAACGGTGGTGATCGCTGGGCTTGCCTGGCGGCGCCGATCGCTGTGGAGGGCGATTGGACCAAAGCGCTGGAAAAGGCCATGCAGCAAGGCTTTTCGGTTGAAGCGGTGGTGATCACCAAACCGGTGAAAGCCGCCGGTGATCTGTCGGCTATGCATGAAGCAGCCATCGCGCTCAACAACGTTTATGGCCGCAGGGCTTTCGTGATGGCGGCCAGCATGGGCATCACGGCGCTGCAGACGTGGGAACAGTACCTCACGGAGCAACGCGCTATCACGGTGGGCCTTGCTGCACCGCGTGTCCTGGTCGTGCCGCAGTTGCATGGCAATGACCTGGGCGTGCTGGCTGGCCGCTTGGCCAATGCTGCCGTGAGCATTGCGGACACTCCAATGCGAGTGGCGTCCGGCGCTCTCCTGGGGCTGGGCGTTGTGCCTGTAGACAAAGACACCGTGCAGTTGCCATCGGCGATCCGTGCCGAGCTGGACAAGGCGCGCTTCTCGGTGTCGCAGACCTATCCGGATTACCCGGGCGTGTTCTGGGGCGACGGCAACATGCTCGATGCGCCGGACAGTGACTTCCAGGTGGTGGAGTACTTGCGCTTGGCTGACAAAGCCGCCCGCCAGGTGCGCCCGCTGCTGATTCGCCGCGTCGGTGATCGCCGACTCAACAACACCCCCAACAGCATGGCCGCTGCCATCAGTGCGTTTATGAAGCCACTGCGCCAGATGGCCAAGTCCGTCACGTTCGCCGGCCTGGTGTTCCCGGGCGAGATCGAAGCGCCCAAGGATGGCGACATCGTCCTGGTGTGGCTCAGCAAAACCAAGGTCGAGATGTACATCAAGATCCGACCGCTCAACTGCCCGAAAGACCTGACGGCCAACATCGCCCTCGACCTTTCCACTGACGATTCGGAGTAATCCCCTATGTCACGTATTGGCGGCAAGAACTTCGACGTGAACCTGGGCGATCTGCTCGTTCACGTTGAAAGCTGCACCCTCGACATCACGGACAACACCGCCGTGGCACAGAGCAAGGGCGTTCCTGATGGCCACGTAGACGGCGACGTTTCGGCTAGCGGAGAAATGGAATTCACCACCAGTAACTTCAACCTGCTGATCGAAGCGGCTCGGTCTGCCGGCAGCTTTCGCGGGTTGGATCCTTTCGACACTGTTTTCTTTGCCAAGGCCGGCGAAGAGGAACTGCGTGTCGAGGCTTTCGGCTGCAAGTTGCGGGTATCGAGTCTGTTAGGCATCACTCCGAAAGGCGGTGAGACGTCCAAGCACAAGGTGCCGTTTGACGTCACCAGCCCGGATTTTATCCGCATCAACGGCGTGCCGTACTTGGCCGCTAAAGAAATCGAGGGCTTGCGCTGATGTCTTGCCCGTTCGATCGCGCCCAGGCAACGGAGCAACGCCAACGTGACCAAGCGATTGCCATCCAGTTGGCCCATTCGCGCCCGAGCGGGCCGAGCCGTAACGAATGCCTGGACTGTGACGGCGAAATCCCTGCAGCACGCCAGGCACTGGGCGGGATCCTGCGTTGCGTGCCATGCCAGACCATTTTTGAGAAAGGAGCTCTCCGATGAGCACGAATCAGGCCGCTCAGGACACTGCCATTGCCTTCGCCAAGGCGGCACCGGCAATCGGCGTGGCCGCTACCGGTGCGACAGGTGCTGTCGACTGGTCAGCGGTCGCTTACATGCTGACCGCGCTCTACATGGTGCTGCAGATTGTTCTGTTGGTCCCTAGATACCGCCAGATGTTGCGCGACTGGAAGAGCAAGCCATGAGCCTGCGCAACAAGATCGTCATTGGTGCGTTAACGGGTGTGCTTGGCATGACCGGCGCACTGGTGACCTGGTTCGAAGGTCGCTCACTGGTGGCCTACCTCGACCCGGTGGGCATTCCAACCATCTGTGAAGGCGTCACCCAGGGCGTAAAGCTGGGCGATCGGGCCACACCGGCACAGTGCGATCAGTTGCTGCAGCGTGAATTGCGTATCGCACTGACCGCGGTGGATCGCCAGGTGCGTGTGCCGCTGCCGGATACGCGCCGTGCGGCCCTTGGATCCTTTGTTTACAACGTCGGTGAGGGGCAGTTCTCCAGCTCGACACTGTTGCGCCTGCTGAATTCCGGTGATGTACGGGGCGCTTGTGCCCAGCTGTCGCGCTGGATCTATGCCGGCGGCAAGCAACTGGCCGGATTGGTCAATCGCCGCGCCGCCGAGCGCGAACTGTGTGAGGTCGGCCTATGAATTCGCTCATCACCAACTTTCTTTCGTTACTGGTGTTCTTGGCTGCTTTTGCTTTTTTTGACCACCTCATCGATGAGCGCAACAAAGCTCAGCTGGAGGTGGCCGGACTACGCGAAGCGGCCCGTATCAGCGGTGAAATGCTGGCTGATCGCGACGAAAACGACCGTACCCGAACCGAGGCACTGAACCATGCACTGTCTGAAAACAATGATCTGCGCCGTTCTGTTGACGATGGCCGTCAGCGGCTGCGCGTCAAAGCTATCTGCAGCAGCCCCAAGCCCGACCAGACCGGCGCCGGCGGCGTGGCTGATGCAGGCACCGCCGAACTCGCAACAGACGCTCGACCGGATTATTTCACCCTCAAAGATCAACTCGCCCTGAGTCGAGAAATGATCCTGGGCCTGCAAGACCACGTCCGCAGGATCTGCCTGCGTTAACCGTTACCCCAACCCTGACTGGATAAAAACGATGACTGAACGCCGCGAAATCACCCTGGAAATTGGTGATAAAGAATTCACTTTCACCCTGACCCCGCAGGACGTGACCAAGTACTTCAATGGCCTGACCGCCAACAACAAGGTGTCGCCGGCCAACAACCTGCTGGTCAACACCGTCGACCAACAGGAGCGCGCCACGCTGAAACCCCTACTGGTCAACCCGGTGATGGTCATGCAGCTGGCCGGTGCGCTGCTGGAAGAGTACGGGCCAGACGTTGAAATCATCGTAAAAAAGCCCTCGAACACGCAGAGCGACTGAGCGAGGACGGACTGGGCCAACTGATGGCCCTGACCAACCGCTGGCTGCCCGGGGCTGAACCCTCGATCGAGAACATGGGCACGGCCAAGTGGCTGGAAGACGAACACTGGAAACGCATGGAAATCGCGGTGGCCAACGCCATCGCTCTTGCATTGAACGGGTAACGACACATGGCAGATCGCAGCGCCCGCCTGGCCTTTATCTTGAGCCTGACCGACAAGATCACCGCGCCGTTAGGCAAGGTTAAAACCAGCTTTTCGGATTTGGCAGAGCAAGGTCAAAACAACATCAAGACCATGGGCCTTGGGCTCGCGGGCATGGTGGGCGCGGGTGTTGCGATTAGCCAGTCCCTGGAACCGGCGTTGGAGATGAACCGCGCCCTGGGCGAAGTCCGTTCACTGGGCGTAGCAGAGGATGCGCTGACCGCGCTGAATCAGAAGGCGTTGGAGTTCTCCGTGGCCTACGGTGAAAACGCCCGGGACTTTGTTGCGTCGGCGTACAGCATCGAGGGCGCGATCAAAGGCCTGACCGGCTCACAGCTGGCCACCTTCACCAACACCAGCAACCTGTTGGCCAAGGCGACCAAGTCCGACGCTGAGACCATGGGGGCCTACGTCGGCACCATGTACAACCTGTTTAAAACCCAGGCGGATGCCATGGGCAAAAGCGAATGGGTCGAAAAAATGGGTGGCCAGACGGCATTGGCGGCTCAACTGTTCCGTACGGACGGCGCACAGCTCAAGGATGCCTTCAAGGAAGTTGGCCAGATTGCGAACACGGCCGGCGTTGACCTGGCCGAACAGTTCGCGGTGATCGGTACGTTGAGCAGCACCATGGAAGGTGGCGACGCCGGTGGTCTATACAAATCGTTTTTCGAGAACATCGGCGCAGCGTCCGAAAAGCTGGGGATGAAATTCAACGACCAGAACGGCCAACTGATGCCGATGGCCGACATTTTGGCCAAGCTTGAGGGCAAGTTTGGCGACCTGAACAGCGCTGCCGCCGGGGCCAAGCTGGCTGAGGCCTTCGGCGGCGAAGGTGCGCGAGTCATTACCGCCTTGTCCAAAGACACCGACCGGTTCAAAAGCAGTCTGGATAAGCTGGGCCAAGTCCGTGGGCTGGAGGACGCCGCGAACATGGCCAAGGCCATGGTGGATCCGTGGCAACAGTTTGCGAAGGCCGTCGAAGCGCTGCGCATTGCGTTCGGTCAGGCACTGATTCCGATCTTGACGCCGTTAATGGACCGCCTGGTCGGTATCGCAGGCACGCTGACGCGCTGGACTCAGTTGTTCCCCAATATCACCCGTGTGATTGGCATCACCGTGTTGACGATCCTGGGGCTTACGGCGGCGATGGCGGCTATGACGTTCCTCGTCGGGCTGAGCAAGATGGTTTGGCTGTCCCTGGTCGTCGTCTGGCAGGTGCTCACGTGGACCGGCTGGAAAAGCATTGCCATGTTCCTGTACCACGCCGTCATGGTCACCGCGTTTGTCGCCGGCATGATCCTGATGGTGGCGTGGATGGGGCTGGTAAAAGGCGCCATGTTGCTCTGGCAGGGCGCGATCTGGCTGGTCAACGCCGCCATGTACGCCAACCCGGTGGGTCTGATCATCGCCGGCATTGTCGCCCTGGTCGCGATCGTCGGCGCCGCAATCTATTACTGGGACGACTTGAGCAGCGCACTGATGAACACGGCCGCGTTCAAGTGGGTCAGTGATCAACTCTCCGCGCTGTCTGACTGGTTCGGCTCCATGGGCGGCTGGTCAGGTATGGCCAAGGCTGCTTGGGACGGCATAGTTGCGATCTTTCAAAAGGCCATCAATGGCCTGATCGAGATGTTGAACAAGATTCCCGGTGTGAACATCGAAGCGAGTCTCGGCTCCATGCCGGAGATCCCGGGGGCTACTTCCTCCATAAGTGCCGGCGAGCAGGCCGAACGCTCGCAGAAAGTCCAGCGGAGCATCAACGCGGCGATTCCGAGCCTTTCCCCCACACGCGCTTCGGCTGTGCCCCCGGGCGGGCTGCTGACCAGCATCCAAAACACCAGTAACCAGAACAAAGGGAATCACGTGGATAAGGTCGAGATCCATACGGCCAAGCCTATGAGCCCGCTGGAGCTGGAAAACATGATGGCCATGGCGGTGGGCGGATGAGCCTCTATATCGATCTGTTGATCACCAATAACGATCTGACCCTGGATCCATCCAACCAGCCCCTGCTGGTTGAGGATCGGGCCAGCATCGCCCAGGACATCGGTCACATGATCCGCGAAAGCGGGTTGCTGGTGACCCTGGTAGCCGAGCGTGATCGCTTCCGCCGAGCTGACTGCATTCAGCAACTGGAGCTGTTGGTGGAGATGGACGTGCGCCTGGTACCAGGCACCGTGCAGATCACTGAAGAGGAAAAGGGCAGGTACTTGCTGGCGGCCAAAACCGTCGAATTCGGATCTGTCGAGGTGGTGTTTTGAGCGACGTTGATTTTAAAAAGGCGCTGAGTGACGCCGGGATACCAACTACCGAAGCCAAACTGCGCGCGGCCTGGGAATTGGAAGTTGTCGCCCAGGGCAGCAAGTTGAGTAATACCAGTGCCTGGTCACCGTTCTGGCGGGTGATCACCGCGCTGGTGACCAAGCCCGTGATGTGGCTGATCGACTTTATCGCCGGCACTGTGTTGCCGAATTTTTTCGTAAAGACCGCCACCGGTGCCTGGCTGGATATGTTGGCCTGGGCGGTCAACGTTACCCGCAAGCCTGCGACCAAGGCCGAGGGCTTGCTTCTGTTCACCCGCAGTGCGCTGGCCGGTTTGCTGGAAGTGCCCGCCGGTACCCGCGTGCAGTCGATTGCGATCAACGGCAATGTGTACGAGCTGGTGACGGTGGCTGCGGTCAGTTTTGCCGATGGCGAGTCGCAGATTCGCATACTGGCCCGCGCCAAGCAGGCGGGCAGCGGATTCAATCTCGCACCAGGTTACTTTTCGATTCTGCCGGAACCGGTGCCCGGAGTGGTCCAGGTGGTGAATGCTGACAGCTGGTTGACCCAGCCCGGCGCCGACACCGAGCCCGACGACGAGCTGCGTCTGCGCGTGCGTAACCAGTTCTCGGCGGTCAACCAGTGGCACACCGACGCGGTCTATCGCGCCATGATCTCGGTCTTCCCGGGCGTGCAGCCGGATGGCGTTTATTTTGAGCACAACGCGCCCCGGGGCCCCGGCAGTGCCAACGCCTTTGTGCTGTTCGAGGCGGATTCGCCGGCGGACACCTTCCTGGCTGTAATCAATAGCTATATCCGTGACCAGGGCAACCATGGCCATGGTGATGACCTTTTGGTGTTGGAGATGCCCGCCACGCTGCACACCGTGCGGGTGACGGTCTGGCCAAAGGCTGAGGTCGGCGCCGAGCGCTGGCCAGCGCTGAAATCTGACATCGAGCTGTTTATCCGTGCCGCGTTCCGCGAGAGCACGGCCAGCGACTACCAGCCGACGCTGACTCACCCGCAGTCGCGCTTTTCTTTCAGCCGCCTGGGCGAGGAACTGCATCAACAATTCTCGGGTATCGAGTCGCTGGACTTCGACAACGTCGACATTCTTTCAGAGCTGACCATTCCGCGCCTGTCCGGGGTTGAGGTGGAGCTGAATGTTTAAGTTGAGCCTGCCTTTTTGGCTCGACGGGCCGGAGCTGGCCAAGGTCAAAGCCGCCGCACAAGGGTGGTGGGGCAAGGTCGAGAACTGGCTGAGCTGGCCGCTGCTGCAGATGGACGCCGAGAACTGCCACTTGAGCGTGCTCGATCTGCTGGCCTGGCAGCGTGACATTCAGCGGTTCCATGGTGAGCCGGAAAAACTCTACCGCCTACGGGTGAAGTACGCCTTCATCAATGCGGTGGATGCCGGCAGCACCGTCGGCATGGTTCGCATTTTCGAGCGCCTGGGCGTCGGTTATGTGGAGATCCAAGAGCGCTTGCCCGACCTCGATTGGGACGTGGTGCTGCTGCATCTATCCGACACACAACTGAGCGAAAACCCGGTGTTGTTGCGTGTGCTGATGCAGCAATACGGCCGCACCTGCCGGCGGTACGACTTCGTCACCATCACCCCGGTGAAATTGAATATCGGCGTGGCTGATTTCAACGATGACCAACAGACCCTGATTGCCGCGCTGGACGACAGCGCAAGTCGCTTGGTCGTGATCAACGAGCTCGCAATTCTCACCTTTTTGAACCCACTTTAGGAGCCCCCATGGGAGCTAGCATTACCCTTGCCGGCGAGAGTTTGATTGCCCAGAAGCAGGGCGCTGGGGAGAAGCTCGACATTGCGCGCTTTGTTCTAGCCCTTGTTCCTGGCCTGGACCCGAACGCCCCGGTTGATCGCGCTGCCGGCAAGCCGCCTGCTGGCCAAATCGTCTACACCAAGGCCTATGACCGCAAAGGCTACGTCAGCCCCAACCAGGTGATATACAGCCTGATGGTGGGCTCAGACGTGGGTGACTGGGACTTTAACTGGATTGGCCTGGAAGCCGCAGAGGGCGTGCTGCTGGCCGTGGCCACCGTGCCGGTGCAGCAGAAGCGCAAGAACATCCCGCCGCTGCAGATCGGCAACAACGTCACCCGTAACTTTTTGGTGGAGTTCAACGGCGCTCAAGCACTGACGGGCATCACCGTCGATGCCAGCACCTGGCAGCACGACTTCACGGTTCGTTTGAATGGGATCGATCTGCGTGAGCGCTTGAGCAATCGCGATGTGTTTGGCCGTGTCTGCTTCATGGCTGACAGCCTGCAGATGGAACGTAGTTTCGGTCTGTTCCAGGTAAAAGCCGGTATTGCCTATGTCGAGGGCATCCGCGTTGAACTGGCCGAACCTGTTCAGGCCCAGTTGCCAGCGTTGCCAGCGAAAGCCTGGCTGGACGTTGCACTGGCGCGGGAAGGCAACGAAACCGTTGCCACTTGGAAAGTAGTTTTTGGTGAGGTCAAAGCGGACTACGTCGATAGCAATGGAACAGCCCATTACGTGGTGGAGCTGGCCCGCGTTGCGGTATCGGGGGAGATCACCGACCTGCGTGTCAGCGAGCCCATCACCGGTGCCCTAGTCCAACAGTTTGCGTTGCGCAACGGCGACTACATGCACCTGCGCGCCCGAGGTACCAAGAAAGAAGACGTCGGCCTCAGTGAGTTGCCCAACGCCAAAAGCGATGATCCAAGCACCGACAGCAGCGAGATTCTGGCCACGACCAAGGCGCTCAAAGCGTTGTACGAGCTTATTGCTGACGAAGCAGTCGGAGAAGTTTTCACGGTTGCGATGGACATACCTCCTACAAGGTCGTTGCGTGCCAATGGCGATGCGAAATCTCGTACGGTTTACGCCAAGTTATTCGCCAAGATTGGTACTAAGTACGGCGCTGGTGATGGTGTAAGCACTTTCAATTTGCCTGACGCGCGCGGACTTCATCCTCGCTTTCTGGACGATGGCCGGGGAATCGATATCGGCCGTGTTCTGGGTAGCTACCAGGCTGACGATATGCGCAGCCACAACCACAACGGCAGTTCTGCCAGCGCTGGCGGCCATACACACACTGCTTCAAGCGACACCCAAGGCGCACACAGCCACAACGTTCACTATGGCAACGTCACTCCGGATGGCTCTGACCTTGGCACTCCTGGCGAGCCACGAAACCCGATAAACGGGACCGAGCCCGCTACTGTTGCAACCACCACCACTACGGCCGGCGAGCACGCACACAACATCACCATAAATTCCGGGGGCGACCACTCGCACGCTATCACCATCACCTCCACGGGTGGCACAGAAACACGCTCGAAAAACATCGCCTTCCTTGCGTGCATCAGGTGCTGAGACTGCCATGAACATCAATATGACCTGGGCATCCATCACCCTGCGCTGGCCGGAGCAGTCCACCCAGTGGCTGAGCGACCTCGATGTTGCCAAGGGCTTGGCCGGCAGCGAGCTGACCAGCACCGGGCAGCGCCTTGCCTCTCTGACTGACTTGGCCACGACCTCACCCGGGCCAGTCGGCGCCGCTGCAGAAGCCGCCGTGGCTGCTGGCCGTGCCGGTCTGGCTGATGCACTGGGCGAAGTGCCGGCCTGCCTGGTGGTGACGCCGTTTCAAAGTGGAGTGGGGCAGGGCCGCGGCTATCAGCGCTACCTTTCGGCGCCGAACTTGCTGCAGCAGCTGGGCGAGAAACTGGAAGACACCGGCGACGACAGCCGCCCAGCGGGCTTGCAATACGCCCTGGTGGTGATGTTCCTGGGCACGCGCTACGACAAGTTCGCTGCGACCTTGGCCCGGTTCAATGCCGTGTTGCCCATGCCCGACCTGCAGCGCGCCGAACGCCGGGCGAAAAACCTGTTCGCGCTTGACGCTGAAAAGTGGGAGCTGCCCACCGCCGGCACACTGCCGTGCTGGGGGGTGTTGCCGCTTGAGCGTTGCACCGTGACCAAGGCAGCCACCCAGGCCCTGAACAGCCAGCTGTCGGCACTGGAGAGCTACGCCGACAGCTCGCCCATGGCTGACCTGGCCAAGATGGCCACCCGTAAAGCCAGCCAGGCACAAGCACAGGCGCAGAAACTGGCCGACCTCAAATCGATGTTCACCGGCGGCGCCGCTGACGACAGCATGCGCGCGCGGTTGATTGGCCCAGGCAATGCCGCCGAGTTGCGCCGGCAACTGCTGCAGGGCGATGCACCCGGTCACGAATGGGGATTGTCCGCTGGGGTGCTGCTGGTCGGCTCCCTGAAAGGGCTGAGCTTTGTCCGCGAGTTGGTGGGCCTATGACCTTATTGCTCGATGGCGAACAGGTGCGCGGTAAAAATATCAAGGTCACGGCCAACCTGCGGATCGAAAGCGACGATCTGTCCGGCCAGACCAGCAACACCGACTCCGCACACAAAGGGTTCAAGCCCAAGACACTGGCGGTGACGCTGCAGATTCCGTTTGTCGACAGCGTATTTTTGCGCAACCTGATGCGCCTGGCAGAAGCGACCGGCAGCGGTGGCCAACTCAAAACCTACCGAGTGGTCAACGACACCGCGTCCGCGTTTGGCGTGCGCCAGGTGCAGTTCTCCGACGGTGTCAGCGCCCGAGAAGACGACACGCTGCGGGCCTGGCTGGTGCAATTCACCCTGTCGGAAAAACTCTCCAACCCTGAGCGGGTAGAGACGCGCCGAGCGGGCCGGGGCGTGACCCAGCAGGGCGCCCCGGGGGCGTCGGTAACTGCACCAGGTACAGCTGGAAACAACGAGGCAGGGCAGGAGCTGACCGGCTTTGAGGCCACCTTGAAAAATCTGGATAACTACCTGGGCGGTGTCTTGTGAGCATGAAACTGCACAAGGTGCTGACCATTGGCGGGGTGGTGTATCCCCTGGTCAGTGATGACGTGCGTCTTGAACTGCGTACCCCGGGCAGGGCCACGCTGATCATTCAGGCAACAGCGCCGGTGAAAGGGCTGGTGACGCTCGACATTGGCTACAACGACAACCCGTTGCAGCGCCACTTTATTGGCTACGTCGAGCGCTGCACCCCATCCAATGCGATCGAGCAGGTGCTGTTCTGTCGCGAGCTGGCTGCGATCCTGGCCAACCCGTTGCCGCTCAACCTGCGTCATGCGGATCTGAGCACGGTGCTGGCCGAGATCAACCAGAAAACCGGGCTGAGCTTTCGCGTACCGGACCAGGCTTACGCCAAGGTCAAAGCCCCGTTCTTCTACAACCTGGCCGCTGGCTACCAGGCCATGGACAGCTTGCCCCGGGTTTTCGGTATCCCTGACTTTATCTGGCAGCAGCAGGGCAACGGCGAAGTCTTTGTGGGCAGTTGGGCCGACAGCTTCTTTGGCGCCCGATCGCCACTGCCGCTGCCGGTCGCGCTGTTCAACGACTACCAAAACAACCAAAGCGCGATGATCGGGGCCCTTCCCGGGTTGCGACCAGGTGCATCCATCAACCAAGGCGAGCGCATCACTCAGGTGACGCTCACCGGCAACCAAATGGCGATCCGATGGAAGACGCAATCCGCCGCAGTGTAGAGCGGCAATTTCCCGAACTCACCGGCGGTTACCACCTGCCGCGCTTTGCCCGGGTTGTCGGCGTGGCGGATGCGCCGGCCAGTGCCGGGATCTGCGACGACTTTCGCCCGCGCTATGCCGTGGATCTGCAGCTGCTGGACGAAAACGATGAACCGGACCCGGAGTTGCCGGTACTGGCCGGCGTGCCGCTGCCGCTCTCTGTGGGCGGCGATGAGATGGGGTTCTTGGGCTTTCCCGAGGAAGGCACCCGGGTTGTCGTGTGCTTCGCCTACGGCCTGCCGAGCAAGCCCTACGTCCAGACCATTCTCCCGCACGGCCTGAGCCTGCCCAAGGTGCCCAAAGGTGACCAGGTGTGGCAGCACAGCGAAGCCGCCCAGCAACGAGTTGACGCCGACGGCAACTGGTCACGCCAGACCGATGGCCGGATCCGTGACAAGTCGATCGATCGGGAGGTTGAAAGCCTGACCAACACCGAACGCCACCAGAGCAGCACGGTGCAGATCGATGACCACTCGAAGGAGTCAGTCGGGGGCATCAAGTCAATCGAGGCACTGGGCGCGCTCAAGCTGCTGTCAGGCGGATCCGCGAGCCTGGCCGCACTGGATGACCTGCACCTGGCCAGCGGCCGCGACCTCAACCTGGTGGTGGCGCAAAAGCTCAACGCCACGATCGGCGGCGAGCTGCTGGAACGGATCATGGGCGCCCGCAAAAGTGTGGCCCCCACTAACTGGATCGGTTCTGAGAGCGTGAACGTGCTGCAGGTGCTGTGTGACGTGATCGATCTGGTGATCCAGATGAACACCGACATCGCCGGTCACCAGCACGCGTCGAGCCCCATCCCCACCAACGCGGCGAGCTTCGCCGGTCATGCCGGTACCGGCACACAACTCTCTGGGCAGTTGAAGCCCATCACCGGAGCATAATTTGGAACTCAAGAACTTTTTTGCCCAAGATGACCAGGGCAACATCCTCGGTGGTGCAATTTGTTATTTGTATCAACGGGGGACTGAAAGCCTTGTGAGTGAACTGCAGGCCTCCACTGGCTTGGCTTTGGACAACCCTTTTGCGGCTGATCAGCACGGCCTTATCCAGTTTGCAGTGCCGAACGGAATCTATGATCTGCGGGTGGTAAAGGGTAGCCGAGATTATCGGCTTCAAGTGCAGTGCAATGACGTCACTGAGACTGCTGAAGCAGCTGAAGGTGCTGCCCTAGCATTAGAGGAAAAACTCGCTGATCCGAGCAGCGGAGCGGGGATAGTCAAATATAAGAACCATGGCCTGGCCGGCATCGCAGGTATAGAAAGCGTAGATGTAAATAAGAAGCTTACCGAAACCGTCAGCTTGTATGACTTTAGGGCAAAGGGTGGTGGCCTGGATGATTCGGTGCCGTTACATGATGCTCTTTCTTGGGTCTATGGCGGCGATAACAGAACACTCCTTCTGCCTCACGGTGGTACGTTCAGAGCTCCAGAGAAACTCAATATCCCAATCACCAAGATGGTGAGGAATTGCCACCTCACGGGTTATGGCGCCACCCTACTATTTGAAGAAACTGGTGGCATCAAGGTATACCCTACCGGGACCGGCTTGCTCAGTGAGCTGACCGTGAAAGGGGTCCGTACAGGGGGCGGAGTAAAAGCCTTTGAATTTGTGGCTGACGACGATTTAAATTTTATCTACAACTTGGTCGTTGAAGATTTAGATGTAAACGGGTTTTCCGAATCTGGCTTGGTTGTGGGGGGGAACGTATTCGAAAGCTCGATTAGAGATTACTCAGCATCGTCCCTCAACGCTACTGGATACTGTATCCATCTGCGCAACGTCGGTGATGGGATTGTGTCCTCGGTTGATGTTTGGGGCGGCAATACTCGGGGTGGTAAACATGGCCTGTTTGTAGAGAATCCGGTCAGTGATGTGGGGATTTATGGCGGCACTTATCTCCAAGCCTGGAACGAGGGCGTGCGCATTGATAACGCCATCGGCACAACGGTTTTCAGGACTCACGTAGAGCACAACTGGCGCTCTGCTGGCAGCTTGGCGGCAGGTGGTGCAGGACTGCATATGTCTGGTCGCGGCACGATCATTGGGGTGGTTGGACAAAACAGCGCAACCACCTTCCAGCAATACGTGGTATCCGCGTTTGCCAATGACATCACCATCATGGGAGGCGGGGCGGGTGGCACCTACACCAAATACGGGCGCTATCAGCAAAGTTCTGATGGGACATTAGTGCTGATTGGTGAAGCTGCTTCAAATTATGACGTTGTTAAAGATACGCAGCTGTTTCCTACTCAGATTGCGTCGATGATTAAAAGTAAGAGAGTTGCGAAGACTGAAAACTTACGAGATTTTGGCTCGGTAGTTTCAATTGATTTGAACCGAGGAAATTTCATCCGAGTTAAAGAAATGACCGGCCCCGTGCAAATTGCCAACCCAACTAACAGGGCAGGTGTAACGGGCGAGGAAATTATGGTCGAGTTAGTACAGGATGCGACGGGGGGCAGGACCGTTACTTGGGGTGTTGATTTCGCTGAAGGCATGACCGCAATCAACGGGGGTGCATACCGAAGTAATCGTTGGACGTTTGTGTGGTCTGGCGGAAAGTGGAAGCAATCAACCTTCGCGTCCACGTTTTGACGCGTACCTAATATTTCTCCCGAATGCCTGCCCTGTGCAGGCTTTTGTTAGCCTGGAAAAAAGTATGAAGTACTACCTGATTAAACTCGCGGAAAGCCTGCCCAATGGGTTTGGCGGCACGGCTCAGGGGCCGCTGATCAAGCTGTTGCCGAAATACCAGCATGACGTTGGCTTGATCGAGCACGAAAAAACGCATGTGCGGCAGTGGTATGCCGTGCTTGGTATTGGGTTGTGCTCTGTACGTTGCTAGCGTTGAAGGTCTCGCCGGCCTTCTGGCCTTTGTATGGGCTGGCTCCGTTCTTTCACCAACTGCTCTACAAGTTCGTTCGGCCCTATCGGCGCTGGTGTGAGGTGAAGGCCTACCGTAAGCAGATCGCTGTAGGAGGCTACACCAGCAATGAGTTTGCAGTGACGGCCCTGGTTGAGAAATACGGCTTGGGCCTGTCCGTCGATGAAGCAAGAGCGCTGCTTGTTGACTGAGAGCTGTACCCTCAATCCCGCCCGCCATGCGCGGGCTTTTTCATGCCCATGGGAAAATGCGGGGTGGTGTGCTGAAAATCGTCACGACAATAAAAAATCTTCCGAAAAAGCACTTATCCCCCTCCCGCCGACGGGCCTTGTGTCCTTTTTTTGTGCAAATTCGAATGTAGTGCAAACGAACCTGCAACCCATGCGGCCCGTGGGGCTCTGCAGCCGATCGGCAATTGCACAGAATGCAAAGTTTTGAATAACAATGAAAAGAGCTTGCACTCGGTCATTGGGGACGGCTGAAAACAGCATGCGGCTGAGCCCCCGTATTCTGGTAGTCCGGCCCAAAAAACTGACGAATTCGCAGGTTTTAAAAAACTGACTGAGTCACACGCTGGAGCGTTAAGCGCAATCACTCGGTTCACACGAGATTCAGCTCAAAGCCACTGACTATGTGGGCTCGGTGTGATTTTCGGTTATTTCAAACATTCACAAAACGACCTTGGATGCCTTCAGCCTCCTATTTCAGTCAAGCCGATAACCGTTAAGTGTGGTGGTGGTGCGTTGCTCACGATCTCAAACGTTCAGATGAGACTGATGGATCAGTGCCCCGAATTGGTGATCCAAAAGTCTATGAACCTAATATAGTTTGTCGCGAGCTTTGGTTTGAATCCGTAGATTTAAAAAGTCATATTGATATGCTATCCATCCATCTGCGAATAGAGTGTTGGGCGATCCCGAATAGAAGCTCATAGTTTGGCAAAATCCCCATGCCATTGGGATCAAAAAAATTTTGAAAATATGGAGAGAATGCTTGTGGGTTTTGATGCGGAGGCTGCTCGCCTCTGTGAATGAAGCATGAGCGATGTGTGTATGACTTCCCGAGAACTTCTTGAATTTGTTCGGTTGTAAGATCCTCTGGGTATATTTCCCAACCTCTCTTTCTGGTGTGACTTCCTGTTAGATTCAAGCCCCGCCCGATGGAATATTCATCCGTGTGTTGGAATGGATGTCGAACTAGGCTGCTCCAAGTGGAAGGAGGCGCAAATGTATTGATGAATTCGAGGTATTGCTCTTTGATGAGGCTTTTGTGATTGCGAGCTTCTTTGTACTGTTGCAGTAGTTCAGTAAGGTCTTCATTTCCCTCGGTTAATTTGCTCCATAGTGCCTCTTTTGGGTTTCTTCGTGTTTGTTTTTTTATCGGGAATGCATGCTGGGCAACAGATTCTATTGCAGAAATTATCAGTAAATAAGCCAGCCCGAAATCATCTCTTTTGTTTGATAGAGAAAGGTAGGTTAGTCGAATTGCTTGCATGGCGATGATGTATTGTTTGTAAGGTAGTGTGCTTAATTTTAAAACTATACTTTCCACGGTTTTGCAATGTTTTTGTTGCGTGGTTTCTGCTAGAAAAGTATGTGTTGAACCAGTGCCAGCATGCAGCACCGGATGTGATAGGGAAGCTATCTCGAGTTCTTCATCTGTAAGACCATCTGGTGCTGGGCATAGAAACGCTTTTCGTATTGGTTTACAAAGCCGACCTGTTGCGAAAGTAATAATGGACGAAAGTGCTATGCTATAAAAGTGCGCAGTATTGAATGCAGGGGTTTCGTGCATATCCATCCTGCAAATGAAAGCGCAATATGGCCCCGGTAGATCCATAGTCACTGCCGGATGGATTGTGCAGTGAGGTAATTTCCATTCGTTGGACAGATCGAAGTCGGTCAGAAGGTACGCCTGATTACAGGCGGATGGCTCAAAGTGACCGAAGCTGTGTTTGGGTCTGAATGCTTCAATGCACTCATCGAACAGAATATGGTCATCTGTAACTTGGCGCGACATTGAAATCTCCTACGGTACTTTTATCCATAATAATGAATAGCTTAGCGTCTATTTTCATAAAGGCGGTGTCTTAGCATATCACTATCATAACTGATTCTGGCTGTCCATAATTTGGCTGTTAGCGCCATGTTTTACAGTTGTGATCGATGGGGCAGCCCATGGTGCATGAGCCTCGTTCATTAAGATATGTCTCTTCACACCCAAAGTCATGACCACTGAAGGGTGGCGGGCATTTTGTTAATTCTACAAAACTCAAGGCCAATCACGGCCAGGATCAATCCTCTGCAGCGGATTGAATACCACGTGAAAGCTATATTTTATTGAGATTGCTTCTCAGGTCGAGAGGGGTATTTTCAAAAAGAGCGATATGAGTAATACGGGTCGAAGGATGGGTGTGGAGGCCCCGGTTTTACTGGGCTTTGGGTATTACAAGGGAAGGTAATATGAAGCGATATGAAAAGTAATATTTCTGCCAAACCCCCGGATTCATTGGGTTTTAAAGAATGGAAATATAGCTTTTAAGAAAGGTAATAATATCGCCTTCTTATCGCTTAAATATCGCTTTTCCCTGAAAACGCTGGACGCCTTGATCTGCAAGGGCTGTAGCCATTTTTCGAGGGGCATATTACTAATATTACTTTTTTACAGGCCCCCACGGATTTTAGGATTGGTACCTATATAGCGGGTGGTATCAGGCTTTGTGGCTATTAGCGCCAGCTCTCATCAAACGTTCCCCAATACGGCCCCCAGAGGGATTCGGTAAGGTGTGAACAGAGCTGAAGGCCTTGATGATATTGGAGCAGGTAGCGGGAATCGAATCCGCGTGATCCGCTTGGAAAGTTCATAGTTATGTAACGATTGAAGGGGTTGAGCCAGGAAAGAAAAAGGCTATGCGTACATATGCAATAGCCTTGAAAGCTCATTCAGTAGTGAGGCTTGCTAGCCTTGTAGACGTGATAATTATCAGAGTTATTGAGCATCATCATTAGGTGCCGGCCTGACTCCTGGAGAAAGCTTCCCGCGACTAATCCCAAGGCTCAGTTCTTTCGGTAGCATCTCTATAGCTATGAGTCCTGTGTTATCAGTAATGATCCTGTCGTCGTTTAGGATTGCAAAAGATGGAAACCACTTGAGTGCTTCTTTATCGAATTCGTACACTAGTTTTTTGCTTGGAAGTCCCCGCGCTTTGAGATTTGTAACTAACTGCGCGGCCTGAACTGCTGCGTCTGAAAATGCGTCGTGCGCCGCATAGTGCTGGTTTATATTCTTGCCTCGTAGAAGAAACGATATGCCACAGCCGTCATGCATTGATTGAATTTCAAGGATTGGATTTCGCCTTTCAGACAGCCGCTCAAATAGCTTGCGCATCCACGATTTTATTCCGACATATACGTCTTTCGCTGCCTCTCCAGCAATTGTAGTTGAGAATGGATTCCAAACGATTACAAGGATAGGAACTGCAATTAGGATCAGCTCTGAAATAGACTCAGATGCGTTGTGCGAAAGCTCTGTACGCTTAATGCTGATTGGCGCATCACTGGTAATAAGATCTAGCCAAGCCTCATCTACCTCTCTTGGATCTATTCCAACCTCAATCCAAGCGCTATCAGGTAACACAGGAAGCGTTGCCGGTGGTTGCACGATTGCATTTGTATCGACTCCCATTCTTTGAAAACTCAGTACGTCGCCGCCTGCGTAATATCCTAAGATAGCAGCAACAAACTTCTTGCCGTCTTGAGTCTCGAAGCTCGCACTTAAAATAGTCTGCCCTTTTGGTTTTCCTGGGTCATGATTGTGTAGGAGGCTGAGAGGGTTCGAGTTAATTTTGGCTACCAGTACCAATGGATCGAGGGGGACTAGTAGATTTCCATCGTCATCACTCACATCTGTCCAGATGATTGCGGGTACAAGCTCCCCAAATATACCTGTCGAATGGCTGCTTATTACACTGTCCGCCCAAGCCTGAGCGGCTGGCGTCTCTTCAAAAAGATCATTCATGAGCTTTGCCGTCCCGAGCTGTTCACATGTCATAAAACGGCTTAAAACGCCGTCAACATCAAGACGTTAGCACTCTATTTACCTAGCAGTGAGCAGTGTGTCCGGTTTGAGCTGGTACAAAAGTGGTACGTAAGTATGGACGGAGCAGTTCTTGGCCTTTATTTACAGGGGATCTGTAATTAGTAGCTCCCATCCATCATAGGGGCAACGCTAAATTTCCTGGATGGTTCTAAGCGCTCTAGGACGGGGTTTGTAGCGGTGTTTTCGCTCATATTTTTTCGTTCACATTTGTTTCATTTGTAGCGCTTTTTAGCCGTTTCTTGCCATTTGTAGCACTGTAGTGCTACGAAAATGCAACATCAAAATCCTTGTACTATCGAGGATTTGTCATGGGAACGATTACAGTAAGAAAGGCTAAAAATGGAGAAAAGAGGTATACGGCGCAGATTAGGTTGCGGCGTAACGGAGTAATAGTTTATCAGGAATTCCAAACCTTCGAACGCAGACAACTAGCCAAAGCTTGGCTCAGCCGACGTGAGACCGGGCTGGCCGATGCCGAGGTCAAAAGCGTTTTTTTCAGGAGGGTGAGGCGCTCAGATCCCTGATACAGCGGTACCCAAAAAAGGCCACTGATTAGCACAGTCATCGCAGGCAAGTACCCAGGGTTAGCGTGATAGAACGTCGCGGAAAACGTCTGGTCGTAACGCTGCAATGTGCAGCAGAGAACGGGCGGCGCCTGATGGCGTGCGTCGACCTTGCTCCTACTCCTGTAGCGTGCGTCGACCTTGCTCCTACTCCTGTAGCGTGCGTACGGACACTCCCAGCAATTCTGCGAATCGTGGTTGGGAGAGCCCGGTTTTGCTGCGCGCTTCGGCGGCTTCTGTGACTTCCACATGATGCACTTGGCCATGGCGCCCTGCTTTTACGTCGATGATCGACGCCAGCAGTTCTTCGCCAATATTACGTTTGGCGTCGTGCTCCATTAGTTCTTTTTCACTCAGGGGCATGGTTCATCTCCTGGCAATCTTGCGCAGGATATGCGCTGGAATATTTTCAATGGCACCCTTGCCGTAAATCAACAGGGCGACCAACGCACCGCTTTTCAACTGAACGGTGTAGATGACGCGGACGGCACCGCTTTTGCCGCGTCCCTCCATGCTCCAGCGAACTTTACGACAACCGTCGGACCCTGGAGGCACTGCGTCCTGGCTTAACGTGCCCGTTTATATCGGCCCATCAACAGCTTTCGTTCAACAGCGGCTGCATTGCGCTACCTGTCGATATAATCAGCCAGATCGCTGAGATGGACCCCGAGTGCATCTTTCTGAGATGTGGTACCGAGCCGTCAATTGGTAGGTCTAACTCGTCGCTAAGCAGTTCATGTACTTGACGAGGTCTCACGTGTTATCCGGCCCAAACGAGCAATCACTGAAGTGGCAACTACCTCGTTAAAGCTTTCATGAATTGAGTTAAATTAAATTAAGGCTGATCGCTTCTTCAATTGAGCTTTGCGCCAGTTGCTGAATAATCTTGTCTGGCAGGTTATTGAAGGGGATTGCGACCACTAACAACAGTTGCACCCAGGTTCTTATGTATTCGGTTTTTTCAGTGCGGCCAATCACTTTGCCATTTGCGTTTCTATAGACCAGTTCAAGGGTGTAGCTCGTGCCAAATGTCATGGGTACAACAAGCAATGTGGCTCCGCTAATAATCGCGCTGAGTTGGCTACCGGATTCATGTGATCTCAATATCGCATTCACGAACAGATCAGCTCCTTGCGGTTGTGTGGTGACTTGTTTGAAGCGCCCGGATTTTGCAAATGTATCGACTATGATTCCTTTAATCTGGCCTGTTCCGCCACGCCGAGCATTCTGCTGCGTAATGAAGGCGCTGGTCGGCATATAAGATATATTCACCACAGGCTTGGTCTTGTTGTTACTGGCCGCTGGTGGCCAAGTTTTAACGGGGGGCAACTGATGCAGGGAGTAGGAAACGCAGCCGCTAAGAAAAAGACAAAAACTCAAGGTGAGGCTATAAAATAGGCGTGTCACATCAAATCCTTAAATGTGTGTGGGAGAATATTTTCTAGTATTTCGCATAGGCTAATGGTTTGCTTCTGGTGAACCTAATCGTATTTTAACCGGCGTGCATCTGATCAGTTGTAACATGTTTTTAAACGGTGCAAGTGAATTGGGCGTTAAGGGCGTACTTTATGCTGGTTGCCATAATAAAGTGTGTGTCGAATTGAATCCCGAGGACTAAAAGTGAAGTTGACACCTGAATGCCTGGTCACAATAGAGATGAGTAACCCGATTAATAAACACATTGCCTCACGCTTGTCTTCACTGAGGCTGAGTCAATGCATGCTGACAGCGGGCTGTTTGTTCCAGGCTGTATGGAGTCATCAGGCGGGTCTGCCTGCCGCATCGGGAGTGAAGGATTACGACATTTTTTACTTTGACGCGGACCTGTCCTGGGAAGCAGAGAACGAAGTCATCCTTGAAACCCGGCAACTGTTCAATGACCTGGGCGTCAAGATCGATATCAAGAATCAGGCCCGGGTCCATCTATGGTACGGCGAGCGGTTTGGCAGGGCTTGCCCTCGGCTTGGGTCTGCAAGGGATGGTGTCGATCGTTATCTTGTTGCAGGAACCTGTATTGGTTTTGACCCTGAAACCGGCGAGGTGTATGCGCCTTATGGTCTGGATGATTTCGGACAAGGGCTGCTGCGTCCCAACCCCCAAAATCTCCAGCCGGATTTATTCGCGTACAAGGCTCGAAGTTACCAGGAGCGCTGGCCTTGGCTGAAGGTCCTGGAACCCGGCTCGCCGGGTTTGGGGTGACGACGATCCTGCGCTAAGAAAGCAAGATAATGGCCGTGCTTTCGAGCAGCACCGGTCGCACCAGGATCTTGTAGCAGTCGGCATCGAATGCTTGCCCCGTGAGTTTAGGGGCCCGTCTGGCATCAGCCTCGCAGGCGTAAGTCCCGATGTAACGCCAACTGTCCACGACGTGGTATTCCTCGGTCTGCCCATGTCGCTCGTGCAATGCGATAGCGCCGGGGAACGGCCAGTGATGCACTGCCCAGCGTTCTAGAGCACCCAGCAACCGTTCGGTATGCGCCTCATGGCTTTCTGCGCCTTTGCAGGCTCCGGCGCACTTGCCTATTTGAGCCCTGAAGCAGGGACGTCCTGTCGGTTTATCAATGCCCAGCAATGTATGGCAAAGGCGCTGTTCATCTGCAATCAGCATCAGCGCTTCGGTGGCCATGCGCCGGTTACGGAAAAGTCCGTACAACTGAGGTCCGTCGCAAATCGTGGTGGTGTCGATGATCTCCAGCAGCCCGTCGCGAATGCGCAGTGAGCACAGGCGTTGCTGGCGACGAAGCCGCTTGTTCTTCAAGGGTTGCAGTTCTTTGATCAGCCGGGACTCAAGCAGCAGGGCGCCTATTTCCCCGGCAGTTTGCCGGTACTCGATTCGTTGCGCCTGGCGCAGCATTCTGGCTTCTTCGGGGGCGCGCAGGTGCGCAAGCAGTCGACTGCGAATATCGATGCTTTTGCCGATATAGAGCGGTATCGAGTCGTCTTCAGCGTAAAAGAAATACACCCCTGGTGCCCGGGGGGCCGCTTCGACCTGAGCGCGCAGGTGCGCTGGATATTCATAAACAAGGTCTGGACGAGCAGAGGGGGCGGGCATACCGGAAGCCTTTGTGGCGGATCAGTGTGGTGGTTAACCAGTCATCAGATCTTCTGACACTTATCTTATTGGCGAGTTTCGATTGAACGCGCCTCTATCCAGAACGAAGCTTCTTGTTCTTTGCTATTGAAGAGCGAACTTCACCGGAGGGCGACAGATTGGCGCTGATCCTTATGACTCGCAGAAGGGCAGGCTGAAGTCAACGGCCAGTGTGAAGGCAATGCTGGCAGTACATTTGTGGGAGCGAGCCTGCTTGCGAAGATCTGTGTTGACTGGATAGCCGAGGCGCTCGTGAGGTCTTCGCGAGCGGGCTCGGTCCCACAGTCGAGGAGTCACGGATTATTAGCAGCTTGACCCGGAATACCCCCAGAAGGGCCTTGTTTTTGCCCCGAATACCACTAAGTAGCTGTTTTTGAATAAATTTATTTAAAAAGTGCTTCCCCAATCCAAAGAGTGTTGGTATATTTGCGCCCGTTCTTGCAGCGAACCCTTACAGGCTCGCAGCGAATGGAGACATTTGCAGGCTGCAAGCATCAGTAAAAGAGTGCCAGGCACTCATCGCTACAGATACAGGGGCGTCGCCAAGCGGTAAGGCAGCAGGTTTTGATCCTGCCATGCGTTGGTTCAAATCCAGCCGCCCCTGCCATTTTCCAGAGTCCATCCGCACGTGATGGATATCTTCAAGTTCAGCGTCAACGCCATCGGGCCTGACGCGCACTTATCAGCAAACAATCCCTCTGCTTCAAGGTCTTCTGCGTGCCATGCCGGCTCATGCAGCATGGCAACGTTTTTCCCGGATCAGTCCTGGCCGTTTTTCGGCACCAGAGGGTGTGTGGCCGGGAAGTGTTGTTCATACGCCCGGCAGACCCGCAGCACCTGGTCATCCGCAAACCGCGCAGCCACCACTTGCAACCCCACCGGCAAGCCGTTTTCAGTAAGCCCGCAAGGGATTGAAGCCGCCGGTTGCTGAGTCAGGTTGAAGGGGTAGCTGAAGGGCGTCCAGTGCATCCACTCGGTATATGCCGAATCCGGTGGTACGTTATGCCCGGCGGCAAACGCCGTGATGGGCAGCATCGGCGAGACCAGCACATCGTAGCGCTCATGGAACGCCGCCATCTGTGCCACCAGCGCCGATCGTGCTTCAAGGGCTGCGCTGTACTCGCTCAAGGTGATGCGTTCACCCAGTGCCGCAATGCGTTGCAGACCCGGGTCAAGCAGGTCGCGCCGGGCGCTGTCGAGTTGTCCGGCCAGACGTGCAGCCCCCGCAAACCACAGGGTGTTGAACGTATCCAGCGGATCGCTGAACCCCGGATCAACCTGCTCGACATGGGCTCCCAGTTCCACCAGTCGTTCGACGGCCCGAGCCACAACCCTGGCGACCTGCGGATCGACCTTCACATGGCCGAAGTCCGGGCTGTAGGCGATGCGCAGCCCCTTGAGGCTGTCACCTTCAGGCAGCCACGGCAGGCTGCGCGGTGCGCCGATCAGGCCATCGCGAACATCCGGCCGGGCCACGGTTTGCAACATCAGCACGGCATCTTCCACCGTGCGGGTCATCGGTCCCAGGTGGGAGAGGATCGTCATCGAGCTGGCTGGCCACTGGGGCACATAACCAAAAGTGGGCTTGATGCCAAAGGTGCCGGTAAAGGCGCAGGGGATGCGGATCGAACCGCCCGCGTCGCTGCCCTGGTGCAACACCCCCAGGTTGAGTGACGCGGCTGCGGCTGCACCGCCCGAAGAACCGCCCGCCGTCAGGCGGGTATCCCACGGGTTGCGGGTGATGCCGTATAGCGGATTGTCGGTGACACCTTTCCAGCCGAATTCCGGTGTGGTGGTTTTGCCCAACAGCACGGCGCCAGCCTGGCGCATGAAGGCCGTGAACGGTGCATCCACCTCCCATGGTCCCTGGGGCGATGTGGTGCGCGAACCCTTGCGCGTGGGCATGCCGCGGGTCAGGGTCAGGTCCTTGATCGATGCCGGCACACCATCCAGCGCGCCGCAGGGCTGGCCTTTCAACCAACGCTGCTCGGATTCCCTGGCAGCCTGCATCGCACCTTCGTGGTCCACGTGGCAGTAAGCGTTGACCGCCGGGTTGTAGCGCTCGATACGCAGCAAGGCATCTTCGGTGACGTCTACCGGCGACAGGCTCTTGTCGCGAAAGCGGCTCAGCAGTTCAACCGCGTTCATTTGCCCGATATCAGGGGTGCTCATGGTGTAACTCCTGCCTGCGCCGCATTGACCATTGCCCGCAGCAACACGGCGCAACCGTCAGCCAGATCTTGAGGCGCGGCATTTTCGATTTCGTTATGGCTGATGCCACCTTCGCAGGGTACGAAGATCATCCCGGCGGGGCCCAGTTCAGCGATGAAAATTGCGTCGTGGCCTGCACCGCTGACAATGTCCATATGGCTCAGGCCCAGCTGTTGCGCACCCTGGCGCACGGCTTCGATGCACGCCGGGTTGAAGTCCAGCGGCGGGAAATCGGCAGTGGGCGTCAGCTCGAAACTCAACCCATGCTCGCTGCACGCAACTTCAATGGCCTCGCGCATCTCATCGACCATCGCTTGCAGCCGGTCGCTATGCAAATGCCGCAGGTCAATGGTCATGTGCACCTGGCCAGGAATCACATTGCGCGAGCCCGGGTGCAGGGTCAGGCAGCCGACAGTGCCGCAGGCGTGGGGCTGATGCTCATGGGCGATACGGTTGACGGCGCTGACCACATGGGCGGCGCCCACCAGCGCATCCTTGCGCAAATGCATCGGCGTTGGGCCCGCATGGGCTTCGACGCCGGTCAGGGTCAGGTCAAACCACTTCTGCCCCAGGCATCCCATCACCACACCCAAGGTGATGTTGCGGTCTTCCAGTACCGGACCTTGCTCGATATGCGCCTCGAAATAGGCCCCCACCGGATGCCCGAGCACGGCTCGGCTGCCGGCGTAACCAATGCGCTGCAACTCTGCACCTACCGACAGGCCTTGCTCGTCCTCTTTGCTCAGGGTCTCGTCGAGGTCGAACTTACCGGCGAACACGCCGGAACCCATCATGCACGGCGGGAAGCGCGAGCCTTCTTCGTTGGTCCACACCACCACTTCAATGGGGGCCTTGGTGCTGAGCTTCAGGTCATTGAGGGTACGAATCACCTCAAGCCCGGCCATGACGCCGTAACATCCGTCGAACTTGCCGCCCGTGGGCTGGGTGTCGATATGGCTGCCGGTCATCACCGGCGGCAGGTGCGGCTGGCGACCGGCGCGACGGGCAAAAATATTGCCGATCCCATCGACCGTGACAGTGCAGCCGGCTTCTTCACACCAGCGTACAAACAGGTCACGGGCCTGGCGGTCGAGGTCGGTCAGGGCCAGGCGGCAGACACCGCCCTTGGCCGTGGCACCGAGTTGCGCCAGGTCCATCAGCGATTGCCACAAGCGATCGCGATTGATCAATGGCGCGTTGCTGTTGAAAAGGTCGGATAACAGGATTGGACTGTTCATGGACACGAATCTCCCTTCAGGCGCTCAGGGCCAGGTAACGGTTCTTGATGGTCGGGTTGGCGCGCAAATCGGCGGCACTGCCTTCGTACACCACGCGGCCTTGCTCCAGTACGTAATGACGGTCGGCCAGCTTGTCGCAGACCATCAGGTTCTGCTCCACCAACAACACAGGCAGACCATCGTCCTTGATCTTGCGCAGGATTTTCACCAGCTCGTCGACGATCACCGGGGCCAGGCCCTCTGTGGGTTCATCCAGGATCAGCAGCTTGGGGTCATTGAGCAGCGCCCGTGCGATGGCGAGCATTTGCTGCTCGCCGCCGGACAACGCGTGGCCGGCATTTTTGCGCCGCTCCTTGAGACGCGGGAACATGGTGTACACATCCTCCAGTTGCCAGCGGCTGGTTTTGCGTTGAGCAATGCGCAGGTTTTCCTCGACGCTGAGCAGGCGGAAGATGCCGCGATGCTCCGGCACCAGGGCCAGTCCTTCGCGGGCGATCTCGAAAATCTTGCGCCCGACCATGTCCTGGCCGTTGAAGCGGATCTGGCCTTTACGCGGGCAAATGATTCCCAGGATGCTGCGCAAGGTGGTGGTTTTACCCGCGCCGTTGCGGCCCAGCAGCGTCACCAGTTCCCCTGGGTTGACCTGCAGCGAGACGCCTTCAAGGACGTGGCTTTTGTCGTAGTAGGAATGGATGTTCTCGACGGTCAGCATCAGGCGGCTTCTCCCAGATAGGCGACACGTACGCGCTCATCGGCGCGAACGAATTCGGGTGTGCCTTCGACCAGGATCTGGCCGTGGCTCATCACGGTGATGCGCTGGCTGATGGACATGACGATGCTCATGTTGTGCTCGATCAGCAGCACCGTGTGATCGCGCCCCAGGTCACTGATCAACTGGGTCATGATCGGAATATCGTCAATGCCCATGCCGGACGTCGGTTCGTCGAGCATCAGCAGCTTGGGTTTGGAGCAGATCGACATGCCCACCTCCAGCACCCGTTGCTGGCCGTGGGACAACTCACCGGCCAGGGTGTCGGCACGCTGGGTCAGTTGCAGGCGCTCCAGCACCTGATCGGCCATCTCCAGGTGTTCGCGGCGACTGTCCACACGGCGCCAGAAATTCAGGGCCGCCAAACCATCCCGGCCTTGGGCCGCCAGGCGCAGGTTTTCCCGAACACTGAGGTTTTGAAACAGGCTGGTGAGCTGGAACGAACGGGCCATGCCCAGGCCAACGCGGCCGTGGGACGGCTTCTTGATGATGTTCTTGCCATCAAACAGAATTGCCCCACCAGTGGCCTGACGCTCGCCGGTCAGGCAGTGGAACAGGCTGGTCTTGCCCGCGCCGTTGGGGCCGATCACGGTATGGATGGTGCCTTGTTCGACGTTGAGGCTGACGCCGTTGACCGCACGAAAGGCGCCATAGGCCAGCTCCAGATTGTCGGTTTGCAGCAGATATTCAGGCGTGCTCATGGCTGCTCCTCCTGCACGGGCAGGCTGGTTTTACGTTGCCCTTTGATTCGTTCGAACAGGCTCGAGAATCCGCCCCACAAGCCGCCGCGCATAAACACCACCACCAGAATCAAAATGACCCCCAGCAGCATCAGCCAGCGCGGCCACAGATCAGACAGGAATTCGCCCAGCAACACGATGGAACCTGCGCCCAGCAAGGAGCCGAACAAGGACCCGGTACCGCCGACGATGGTCATGATCAGAATGTTTTCCGACATCGCCAGGTCGATATTGGACAGCGGTACAAAGTGCAGCAGCATGGCGTAGAGCGCTCCGGCAATACCGGTGACGGCGCCCGAGAGCATAAACACCAGGATTTTGAAATGCCGGGTGTCGTAGCCAATGGCAGCTGCGCGGGTTTCGTTTTCGCGGATCGCCATCAGCGTGCTGCCAAAAGGCGAGCTGATAACGCGGCGGGCGCCGATGAAAATCAACAGGAACAACACCGCGACAAAACCGTAGAAGTAACGTGCGTCGCTCAAGGACATCAGCACGGTGTCACCGATACGGATTTCAGGCCGTGGCACGTTGAGCAGGCCGTTGTCGCCGCCGGTCCAGTCACTCAGGGTGTAGGTCAGGAAGTACGCCATCTGGCTGAAGGCCAGGGTCAGCATGACGAAGTAGATGCCGGTGCGGCGAATGGCCAGGGCGCCCACCAGAAACGCCAGGAAACCGCCGGCCAGTGCAGCGCCCAGCAAGGCACTGAACAGCCCCAGGTGCAGATGGATCATCAGCAAGGCGGCGCAGTAGGCCCCGGCGCCAAAGAAGATCCCTTGGCCGAACGACAACAGCCCGGTGTAGCCCAGCAGCAGGTTGCAGGCCAGAGCTGCCATGGCGAAAATCAGGATTTCAGTGGCCAGGGTCGCGGAAGGCAACACCAGTGGCAAACCGACCAGTACCGCCACCACCAACAGCAGCATGGAGCGCGACTGGGTTTTGGCGAAGGGCAGGGGGTTTTTCTCGCTCATGTCAGGCTCTCCCGAACAGGCCGTAAGGCCGCAGCAGAATGACCACGGCCATTGCGCCGTAAATCATCAGGCTCGCCCCTTGGGGCCAGATAGTTGTCATCAGGCTTTGCACCACGCCCACCAACAGGCCGCCCACCAGCGCACCGCTGAATGAACCCATGCCGCCGATCACCACCACCACAAAAGCCACCCCGAGAATTTCCGGGCCGACAAAGGGCTGGGCGCCGCGCAATGGCGCAAACAGCACGCCGGCCACACCGGCGAGTCCAGCGCCCAGGGCGAACGTCATGGAAAACAGGCGGAAAATGTTGGTGCCCAATAGCGATACGGTTTCCGTGCTTTCACTGCCGGCGCGCACCAGGGCGCCAAAGCGCGTGCGCTCCAGCAGCAGCCACAGACCGAATCCCACCAGGGCTGAAAACACAATCAGGAACAGGCGATAGTAGGGGTAGACAAAGTCGCCGATCACCAGCACGCCGCGCAGCAACTGCGGTACGGCGACGCTTTTGCCCACCGGGCCCCAGATCATCACGCTGGCTTCCTGGATGATCAGCGCGATCCCCAGGGTCACCAGAATCTGGAACATGTGGGGCAAGTGATAAATCCGCTGGATCAGCAATCGCTCAATCACCCAGGCCAGTGCGGCGACGAGCAAGGGCGCAAGCAGCAGCGACAGCCAAAAATTGCCGGTCAGGCTGACCGCGGTGTAGCAGATGTAAGCGCCCAGCAGGAAAAACGCGCCGTGGGCGAAGTTGACGAAGTTCAGCAGGCCGAAAATGATCGTCAGTCCGACGGCAATCAGAAAGTAGATCATCCCCAGGCCAAGGCCGTTGAGAATCTGAAACAGGTAGAGTTCGAGCATGCAGATACCCTCTGCAGGCGATCACGGGTGATCGGCTGCCAGTAGCAAAAGCTGAAGAAGTGCCGGGGCTCAGCCCAGAACGCAGCCGGTGTCTTGTACCGGGGCAAACGACTGACCGGAGCTGACCACTTGGGCGAGATCGTCCTTGTCACTCATTTGGTCAGCCGGTTTGCCGACCAGCAGGTAGTAATCCTTGATCACCTGATGGTCACCGGCGCGAATCGATTCGGGGCCGGTCGGGCCTTCGTAGCTCAAGCCCTGCATGGCTTTGGCCACCGTGGGGCCATCGAAACTGCCGGTGGCAGCGATGGTGTCGAGCATGACCTTGGTACTGATGTAGTCGGCGGCCAGGGGGTAGGTGGGATTGATCCCGTATTTGGCCTTGGTGATCTTGACCAGTTCGCGGTTGAGCGGAGTATCCACCTGATGCCAGTACTGGGCGCCGAGGTAAACGCCTTCGAGAATATCGCTGCCCAGTTCCTGGAATTGATCCAGGCCAGCCGACCACACCAGCAGAACGTTCATTCGCTCCTTGATCCCGAAATTCACCGCCTGGCGAAGGGTGTTGGACGACTGGCTGCCAAAGTTGAGCAGCACCAGCACATCGGGCCTGGCAGCAATGGCATTGGTCAGGTAGCCGGAGAACTCCTGTTCCTGCAGGGAGTGATAGCTGTTGCCGACATGTTCCAGGCCATGCTCCTTCAGCACCTCTTTGGTGCCCTCGAGCAGTGCTTCGCCGAATACATATTGCGGGGTGATGGTGTACCAGCGCTTGGCCTCGGGCAATCGCTTGATCAGCGGCACCAGGGTTTCGCGCACGGCGCCGTAGGTGGGCACCGACCAGCGAAACGTCGCCTTGTTGCAGTCCTTGCCGGTTACTTCGTCGGCACCCACGGGGGTCATGAAGACACCGCCTGCCTTATCCACTTCCTTTGCGACGGCCAGTGCTGAAGACGACAAGGTACAGCCCTGAAAGAAGCGCGCGCCGTCCTGGGCAATCGCCTCCTGTACCTTGCGCACCGCCTTGCCGGCGTTGCCCTCGGTGTCGATCACCTTGTAGTTCAGGGGGCTGCCCAGCAACTGCGGATACTGCTCTACCGCCAGGCGCGAGCCCATGTCGGCGAACTTGCCATAACTGGCAAAGGCACCGGACATGGACTTGAGGCCATAGAAGGTAAAGGGTTCGGAGGCGAAGGCATGGCGCATGCCCAGCGGAAGGCTCAGGGCACTGGCAGCGGCCAGGCTTGCTTTCAACAAAGTGCGACGTTGCATGGGGAAACTCCCTGGTTTGATTAGTTATTGGCAGGAGTAGCAATGGCAAACGGCGGATCATGGCCTGTGGGCAGGCCTTTTATTGGCACAGCGATTAGTGGTTGTGATCGAATTCCAGCAGGAAATGCGGGCTGACCTGGCCCTCGAGGGCGGTCATATGATGTTCGGCGTCGCACATGTGTTCGTGCATCAGGCTGCGCACAGAGGCTTCGTCCTCTGCTTGCAAGGCAATCAGCAGTTGCTTGTGATAGTCGAGGTTGGCGGCGTCGAACTGCTTGCGCTTGGGTTTGTAGGCTTTCTTCAGCACCACCAGGTCGCGCAGCAGATCGTTGAGAAATTGCGCCATGAAACTCAGCAGTGGATTGGGGCATGCCCGTGCCAGCAGGTTATGAAATTCCAGCTCTGCCAGCCGCTGTTCCCGTTGTCCGGCTTCACTGTCTTCGGGGGCGCTGCAAAAATCCACGTTGGCTTGCAGGGCCAGATAGTCCTCGGCACTCAGTCGGCCAATCACCGACACCGCGAGTTCGACTTCGATCACCTTGCGCAACTGGTAAACCTGTTCGCCATCCAGGTGCTGAAAGTGCAGGTAGTTGCGCAGGGCTCGACTGGCGGGCTCGGTCCCGGCCTGATTCAGGTAGGCGCCGCCGCTGGGGCCGGTGCGGGTGTTGACCAGGCCTTCGACTTCCAGCGCCTTGAGTGCTTCGCGGGCAGAGCCCTTGGAGCACTGAAAGCTCTCCATCAGCTCCCGTTCCGTGGGCAACCGGTCACCGGGCTTGAGTGCGTCGGTGACGATCGAGCGCTTGACCGACTCGACAATCACATCGGAGAGCTTCTGGCGTTTACGGTGCAGGGGGCGACTGAGCATATTTTCTATTTATCGTATTAATGCGGATTAATAGTAATAAATAGCGCCGAGCCCGATGAGTCAACAACAGGCCCGGGGAGGTGTCGTTTTCAATGGAAAAGGGTCGGTAACGGATAAGAAACGGCAGGGCGGGGTACTGCAGTGATGCTATCGCGAGCGAGCCCGCTCCCACATCCCCTGTGGGAGCGGGCTTGCTCGCGAGGCAGGTTACTCGTTCGACAGCTCAGCCAATGGCCTGGGAAACCAGTGCGAACTGGCGTACGAAGTCGCCAGGCTGCGGGGGCGTACCCAGAGCCATCTGGGTTACGCGGTCCACCGGTTCAAGGCCCGCCAGGGTCAGCCATTCACCCAGGCCGCTGTCCATCGGGACGTCGATGCGCACAAATTGGTTGGGGATCCGGGCGAGCAGGGTGGCGATCAGGTGCCTGGCCTGGCGGGTGTTTTGTGCAATGACAGGGCCAATGCAGTGACCGCGTCCGGCCCGGCGCAACAGGGCAAACGCCTGTAGCTGACCCTCGCGCACGATCCCCGCCGAGTGCACGATCGTGTCATGCAACTGCTCGAAGAGGGCGCTTCGGTCCAGCCCGCTGCCTGCGTTGGCCAGCAACAGTTGCCGGGCCTGATCCTGTTCGCAGAGGTCACGCAGCTGCTCATCTTCTGCAAGGGGTTCAAGTGTCACGGCGTGGGCCAGGCCCTGGCGCTGTTCAATGGTGCCGAACTCGACAAAGCCCTGGCTCAGGTACAGCGGGGCGCCAGCAACGGAGGCATTGAGGATCGGAGTGCCTGGCTGGCAAGCGTCGAGTGCCTGTTCCATCAGCAGGCGGCCAATGCCCTGGCCCTGAAAATCGGGGCTGACCACCACCAGGCCAATGGTTGCAAAGTCGCCCTGGGGGCAGGCAAATGCCGTACCGATCAAACGCTCATCGACCGTCGCTACAAATCCTTTGAAGACCCGCTGCAACAGGCCCCAGTCTTCCAGTCGGTGGGGCCAGTCCAGTTGCGAGGACAGCCCGTGGGCTGCGGGTAAATCGGCCTGGGTCATGGGACGATAAATACAGGCACTCGTGTGCAGCGCGGACATGGTTAATCTCCTTGGACATGTACGCACTATGTACCGGCATTGCGCCTTCGCTTTCAACCCCCGGGCATGACCTCATGCCTGGCTGACACAATGCTTGCCACCTGCCGTGGCTGGCAGTTGAGGTAGGCCGAGGATTGCAGCCAGCGCTTGTCGGGGTACCAGGCGAACATGAACTGGCCATTCTTGAGCTTATCGACCACCTTGCGCGCCACTTGCGGGCGTACTGCCGGGCAGCCAAGGCTGCGGCCGATACGGCCCTGGGTCTTGCTCCACAGCGGATTAACGTAATCTGCGGGGTGGATCACGATCGCCCGTTCGCGGGCCTGATCATTGATGCCCGGCTCCAGGCCGTCCATGCGCAACGAATAGCCGTGGCTGCCGACATAGCTTTCCTGCGTACTGAACAGCCCAAGGCTGGACTGGTTGCTGCCTTCGGTGTTGGAGAAACTGGTGGCGAAGTTCTCGCCGGATTCTTTTCCGTGGGCCACCAGATCTCGTAGAACCAACGTCTTGCGGTTCAGGTCAAAGATCCAGAGCCGTCGTGCCGTTGAAGGCTGGGAGAAGTCGATCACGGCCAGATGCTGGGCCTGCTTGGCACCATTGTTGACCGCGCATTGCATGGCACTCAGAGCGCTTTTCAGGGCCTGCGGGTTGAGTTCGGGGGCGGCATGGCTGAGTTTGCTGAGCAGTTGGGGATTGGCAGCGTATGCAGTGCTGCAGGTTGCAGCCAGTGCGAGGGCTGCGAAACAAAGGCGACGTAAAAAGATAAGCATAAATAGCGTGTTCTCGATGATGTCAGGCCGGCAATCCTGCGCCGATAACTTGGCGATCCTGCGTTAGATGCTAGCCTGTGGGTTTACCGTAACTGCAGATTCAGTTGATGTACCTGGTGACGGCCCTTAATTGGAGTTAAGCAGTTGTTCAAAAAACGCGCATTTTACTTGAGCATTGTCCTGCTGACTGCGCCATTGGTCGCTGTAGCCGATCCCCTACCTGAGGGTTCCCTGAGTCCGGTTCAGCAGGCACTCAGTCAACTGCCCCAGGACTGCCCGGGCCTGGCGGCGCGAGTCAATGGGGCTGCCAAACAACTGCTGCAGGGTTTTTATCTGGGGCAAAACGATCAGTTGGTCTGGACCGACAACCAACGCCTGAGCGCCTTGCAGTCGGCACTGGGGCAGTTGGCGGATGACGGTCTGAACCCAGACAACTACAAGCTGCCAGCCACTCGGGACGTGTGCGCCGATATCGAGATCAGCCAGCAGTACCTGCAGGCATTGCAGGATCTGCACTATGGGCGTCTGCCCCAGTCGCAGTTCGAGCCGGTATGGCATGCCAGCGAGGTGCCGCAAGACCGTCAGGCGCGGATTCTGGCCCTGGCAGGACCCGGCCTGAACGATATTCCCCATGCCTTTGCCCAGGCGCGTCCCCAAGGCGAGCTGTATCAGAACTTGCGCCGGGTCTATGCCCGCCAGCGTCTGCAACCACTGCCACAATGGCAGCCTCTGGCCAGCGGCCCCTTGTTGCGGCCCGGCATGCAGGATGCCCGGGTGCCCGAACTGGCCCGACGGCTGCTCAACGAAGGCTACCTGAACCACCTGCCGGCTTCTGTCGATCACACCTACACCAATGAGCTGGCGGCAGCCGTGAAGAGCTTTCAGCTTGATCACTCGCTGCAGGCCGACGGTGTGATCGGGGCAGGGACCTTGAAAGAGCTGAATATCAGCCCCCGGGATCGGCTCGAACAGCTGCGCATCAACCTTGAGCGATTTCGCTGGATAGCCCAGGATTTTGAGCCTGACAGCCTCCTGGTCAATGTGCCTGCTGCACAATTGACCGTGTACCAGAATGGCGTGCCCGTGTGGCAGACCCGCACCCAGGTTGGCCGTGCCGAGCGTCAGACGCCGTTGCTCAAATCCAGGGTGAATCGCTTGACCCTGAATCCGACCTGGACCATCCCGCCGACCATTTTCCGCGAAGACAAACTGCCGCAGATCCGCCGCGATCCGTCTTTCCTCAGCCGCCAGGACTTGCAGATAGTGGACAGCAATGGCCAGCCGCTGGCGGCCCAGGACATCGACTGGGACCGCCCGGGCAATATCCTTCTGCGTCAGGGCGCGGGGCCGAGAAACCCCCTGGGCCGAATTGCCATCCGGTTTCCCAACCCGTTCTCGGTGTACTTGCACGACACCCCTAGCCAGGCGTTGTTCAGCAAGGGACCGCGGGCTTTCAGTTCGGGCTGTGTGCGGGTCGAGTCGGTCTTCCAGCTGCGTGACTTGCTGGTGACACCGGCCGAGAAGGCCCGTACCGAAGAGCTGTTGAGTACGGGATTGACCCATGAATTCAGATTGTCCCGGCCGATGCCGATCTTGATGACCTACTGGACGGCCCAGGCGAACAAGGATGGAAAAGTGACCTATGCGCCAGACATCTACAACCATGACCCGGCTTTGATTGCGGCGTTGGCCGGAAAGAAATAAGAACTGTAGTCGCTGACGAGCGGTGCGAGGCTGCGCCTTCGCAAGCCAGCCGCTAGTATTGGCATCCCGATCATTACCCGTGAGTGCCCTCATGAGCTGCTGGCCCGATTCTCGCCTTATCGACTTGCTCGGCATCACCCATCCCATCATCCAGGCCCCCATGCTGGGCGCTGGCGCCGATATGATGATCGGTGTCGCCAAGGCCGGTGGCCTGGGCTCTCTGGCCTGTGCAACGTTGAACCTTGAGTCGATTCGCTCCGAAGTGGCGGCCTTTCGGGCCGAGAGCGAGCAGCCCCTGAACCTGAATTTTTTCTGCCATCAAGCCCCTGCTTACGATGAAGCCGCGATCGAGCACTGGAAGTCGTTATTCAAGTCCTACTACACCGAGCTTGGGGCCGACTATGACGCGCCCACTCCCGTGTCGAGCCGCGCGCCCTTTGACGAAGCCACCTGCGCCCTGGTCGAAGTGTTGCGCCCCGAAGTGGTGAGTTTCCACTTCGGTCTGCCTGCCCCGGAGCTGGTGGCCAGGGTCAAGGCCTGCGGAGCAAAAATCCTCAGTTCAGCGACCACGGTCGAAGAGGCCCGATGGCTGGAACGCCACGGCTGTGACGGGATCATCGCCATGGGCTACGAAGCTGGCGGGCATCGGGCAATGTTCTTGAGTCGTGAGCTGACTACCCAAATCGGTACCTTTGCCCTGGTCCCGCAAATCGTCGATGCCGTGGACATACCGGTAATTGCCGCAGGCGGCATCGCCGATGCACGGGGTATTGCGGCGGCGTTTGCGCTGGGGGCCAGCGCCGTGCAAATCGGCACCGCCTACCTGTTTTGCCCGCAGGCAAAACTGGCCGCACCCCATCACCGTGCCTTGCGCGAAGCCGACGCCAGTGACACCGCGCTCACCAACCTGTTCACCGGTCGACCGGCCCGCGGCATCGTCAATCGGGTGATGCGCGAACTGGGCCCGATCAATACGCAGGCACCTGCCTTCCCGCTGGCGGGCGGTGTGTTATTACCGCTCAAGGCCAAATCCGACCCTGGCTGCGCAGACTTCATCAACCTGTGGGCGGGCCAGGGCTTCCCCTTGAGCCCCGGACGCACGGCCGAGCTGTCGTCCTATGAGCTGACCCGCAAATTTGTCGATGACTATGCCGCACGCTCCGCCGCTAAATAATGGGTGTGTGCAGCATGGGTGGAGGTGCGGATCAGCAACACGACCGCACCGGCTACCGGCAGACTCACCAGCAATAACGCGTAGCGCAGGGATTCAACGCCGAAGGACGGTTGCAAGGCATCACTGAACAGTCCGGCCAGCAAAGGACCAACCCCAACCCCCAACACTGTCGAGATGATGGTCTGCAAGGCCATGGCCGTGCCTAGGCGGTTGGCAGGGACCAGTTGGGTGACCAGGTTGTAAGACGGCGCCACCCACCACACCACAAAAAAACTGTACAGCGCGCACCACAGCATCGAGCTGGGGACGGGCACGCTGCCCAGTTGCGTCCACACCGTGTTTGGCCACAGCAGATAGGCGAACAGCGCAGCCAGCGCGGCCACATTGCCGATCACCGGGATACCCACTTGCCAGTGCGGGTTGCGTGGCGTCAGGTGATCGCTCAGCCAACCGCTGAACAACGCGCCGATCCCGGCAAAACCGCCACAGATGAAACCTGCCAGCAGCCCTGCATGTTGCAGTGACAAACCGTGGGAGCGCACCAGGAAACTGGTGTTCCACATGCCGATCGCATAGGAGCCCAGCGTGGTCAGGCCGCCCGCCAGAACCAGGCAGCGGTAGGCGGGCAGTGCCCAGAGTTTGCGGGCCTCACTGCCCATGCTTTGCAGGGGATGGGCAGCATGGGCGCTGGCCAGACTCCAACGGCCCCTTGCCGGGTCTTTTGCGACAAAGGCCAGCAACGTGGAGAACAACAGTGCGGGCAGACCGATCACGATGAATGCCGTGCGCCAGCCATACTGCTCGACCACCCACGCCCCCAGGCTCAGGCCGATGACGGCGGAAAAGGTCGGGGCGGCCGTGAAGCAACTGATGGCAAACGAGCGGCGATGTGGCGGGTACAAATCGGCAATGACCGACATCGACGCCGAGGTGGTCGGCGACTCGCTCACGGCAACCGCCATGCGTGCCACGGCCAGCATCCAGAAACTGACCGCCAGGCCACAGATCATGGTCGCCACCGCCCATAACAGGCAGGCAATCGCCAGCAGTCGGGTACGGGACATCCGATCTGCCAGTCTCCCGGCAGGCAAGGCGAGGAGGGCGTAGATTCCGGCAAATGCCAGGCCCGAGATCAGCCCCATCGCCGTATCACTGACCCCGAACTCTGCCTTGATCGGTTCAATCATCACCGCCAGAATCTGGCGGCCGACAAAATTGTCGGCAAACATGGCCGCCAGCAACAACAGCAAAGCATGGCTGCGCCAGCCGACCTGAGCATTGGGCATGGTTGAATTCCTGTCAGATGGAAACGCCAAGGGCGCTGATCAGATCAGCGCCCCTGACAAAAGGAGCAAAGCCTCAGGCCCGCTGGCGGGCCAGGGTCATGGCAGTGTCTTCGATCATGTCTTCCTGACCGCCCACCATGCCGCGACGTCCCATCTCGACGAGAATTTCCCGCGCCGGTACGCCGTATTTTTTCTCGGCGCGCTTGGCGAACAGCAGGAACGAGCCGTACACCCCGGCATAGCCCATGGTCAGGGCATCACGATCGCTGCGGATCGGGAAGTCCATGATCGGTACGACGAGATCCTCAGCCACATCTTGAATACCGAACACGCTGACTCCGGTCTCAATGCCCATGCGGTCGCACACTGCCACCAGGATTTCCATCGGCGTATTACCCGCACCTGCGCCCAGCCCGGCTGCTGCGGCGTCGATGCGTGTGGCACCGGCTTCGATGGCAGCAATGGAGTTGGACACGCCCATGGACAGGTTGTGATGGCCGTGAAAGCCGATCTCGGTGTCCGGGTGCAATGCCGCACGCAGGGCCTCGACCCGGGCCTTGATGTCGTGGGGCAGCATGTAACCGGCCGAGTCGGTGAGGTACACGCAGTTGGCGCCGAAGCTCTCCATCAACTTGCCCTGCTTGACCAGGCCTTCGGGGGTGTTCATATGGGCCATCATCAGGAACCCCACAGTGTCCATGCCCAGCTTGCGTGCATAGGAAATGTGCTGCTCCGACACGTCGGCCTCGGTGCAGTGGGTCGCTACGCGGATTGTATTGACCCCCAGCTCATAAGCCATTTGCAGATGGTCCACGGTGCCGATACCGGGCAGCAGCAGGGCCGAAACCTTGGCCTGTTTCATCATCGGGATCACGGCCGACAGGTACTGCTCGTCGGTGTGCGCCGGGAACCCGTAGTTCACCGAGCTGCCGCCCAGGCCGTCGCCGTGGGTGACTTCAATCAGGGGCACACCGGCGGCGTCCAGGCCACAGGCGATGTCTTTCATCTGTTGCAGGCTGATCTGGTGACGTTTGGGGTGCATGCCGTCGCGCAGGCACATGTCATGCACGGTAATTTTTTTGCCGCGAAGATCCATGGTCGACTCCTTAAGCGAGGGCAGGTTGAGGGGCGGATGCCTTGAGGTGCAGTTCACCCTTGAGGATTTCCTCGGCGAACATCTCTGCGGTGCGCGCAGCGGCGGCAGTCATGATGTCCAGGTTGCCGGCGTACTTGGGCAGGTAGTCGCCCAGGCCTTCTACCTCCATGAAAATCGACACGCGGTTGCCATCAAACACCGGCCCGTTGACCAGCTTGTAACCCGGGACGTACTGCTGTACCTGCTCGATCATGTTGGCAATGGCCAGGCTGATCGCGGCTTGATCCGGTTCGGTTTCAGTCAGGCAGTGCACGGTGTCGCGCATGATAAGCGGTGGCTCGGCCGGGTTGACGATAATGATCGCCTTGCCTTTTTTGGCGCCGCCCACCTGTTCGATGGCACTGGCGGTGGTGCGGGTGAACTCGTCGATATTCTTGCGCGTGCCCGGGCCGACCGATTTGGACGCCGCCGTGGCAACGATCTCGGCATACGCCACCGGTTGCACGCTGCTGACAGCCGCCACCAGAGGAATGGTGGCCTGGCCGCCGCACGTGACCATATTGACGTTCATCGCGCCGCGCTTGAGGTTAGCCTTGAGGTTGACCGGGGGCACGCAGTACGGGCCGATGGCGGCAGGGGTCAAGTCAATCATCAGCACGCCCAGCTCATTGAGCTTGCGGCTGTTTTCGGCGTGAACGTAAGCCGACGTGGCATCGAAGGCAATCTGGATATTGTCGGCCAGCACATGGGGCAACAGCCCGTCGACCCCGTCACTGGTGGTTTTGAGGCCCATCTCGCGGGCACGGCTCAGGCCTTCGGAGGTGGCGTCGATGCCCACCATCCAGACCGGTTCCAGTACGTCACTGCGCAGCAACTTGTAGAGCAGGTCGGTGCCGATATTGCCCGGCCCGATAAGGGCACATTTGATCTTTTTGGTCATGGGAAAGCTCTCGAACAGGGGTTAGGGCACGAAGCGCAGGCGGGCAGAGCCCAGACCGCTGAGGGTCAGGCTGACCTCATCGCCGGGTTGCACCGGCACCAGCGGCGCCAAGGCTCCGGAAAGGATGATTTCACCCTTGCGAAACGGGATGTCGAACTTGCCCAGGGTATTGGCCAGCCAGGCCACGGCGGCGCATGGGTGTCCCTGTACTGCCGAGCCGAAACCGTTACCGGCTGGCTGGCCGTTTTTCAGCATGTGCAGTTCGACCTTGGCCAGGTCCAGTTCGCGGGGGTTGATACGTTGCTCACCCAAGGCGAACACGCCGCACGAAGCGTTGTCGGCCACGGTGTCCTGAATGCGGATTTTCCAGTCGGCGATACGCGAGTCGACAATCTCGAAACACGGCGCCACCCAAAGGCTGGCAGCCATGACGTCTTCGGCGGTAATGCCGGGGCCGTGCAGGTCTTCGCCGAGAATAAATGCGATCTCGCCTTCGGCCCGTGGTTGCACCAACTGATGGGTGGCGAAGCTCACATCGCTGCTGTCCGGGACCTGCATGGAATCGGTCAGGAAACCGAAATCGGGCTGATGCACATCCAGCATTTCCTGCACGGCACGGCTGGTGACGCCGATTTTCTTGCCAATCACCTGCTCGCCAAGTGCCTGGCGGCGTTGCAAAAAGCGCAGGGAAATCCGGTACGCCATGTCCAGCGTCAAGTCCGGGTAACGCTGGGTCAGTGGCTGCAGGCTGCGGCGCTCGCGCAACGCATGAAACAGCTCATCGCCCAGGGCTTCAATCAACTGTGTGTCCATAAATACGCTCTCTTGAAACTGAAAAACCCCTTGTGGGAACAAGCCGCTCCCACACCGTTTGTAGTGCCCTGTACTAGCCCGGCCAAACGCTCGACTCTGCCCCTCCGTCCACTTCCAGGATCTTGCCGGTGACCCAGCGTGAAGCCGGGGAGGCCAGGTACAGCGCCGCTGCCGCGATGTCTTCAACTTCGCCCAGGCTTTGCAGCGGGGTGGCTTTGATCATGCCTTCGCGCATGGCAACCGGCAGCACACGGTTCAAGGCGTCGGTCAGTACCGGGCCGGGGGCAATCCCGTTGACCCGCACCAGCGGGGCGAAATCCTGGGCCAGTAAACGGGTCATGTGGCTGAGCGCAGCCTTGGCGGTGCCATAGGCGCTGAATTGGGTTTGGGCATAGCGCGCCGCGCCCGAGGTGATATTGATGATGTTGCCGCTGCCCGCATCGCGCATGTGCGGCACGCACAGCTGGCTCAGGTGATAGGCCGATGACACGTTAAAACGCATGATTTCTTCGAAGCGCTCGACACTCAGGGTCAGCGGATCGTTGGGGCCTGCGCCGCCTGCGTTGTTCACCAGATGGGTGATACGCCCCATGTGCTCCCGGGCCTGGCTGATCACCGCGCTGCGCTGCTCGGCGTCAGTCACGTCGCAGCTCAGGGCCAGGGCGCGGCGCCCCAGACGGCGAACTTCTTCGGCCACAGCTTCAACGTCGCTCAAGGTACGGGCTGCCAGTACCACATCGGCGCCTGCCTCGGCGCAGGCCAGGGCGATACCGCGGCCAATGCCGCGCCCGCCGCCGGTGATGACGGCCACGCTGCCGGTCAGGTTGAAGCGTTGAATAATGTTCATAAAGGGTCCTGTTCCTTCTAGGGATTTAGCGGGGCGCCCACAGATCGGGCAAGCCGGGATCACTGGCGGCAATCAGGCGCTTGAGCAGCACTTTAAGGGCCTGGGCATCGCCGGGAGCGAGCCTGGCCGACACGTTTTCCTCCACGGCCTTGGCCAGTGCCACTTGTTGCAGCGACGCTTCACGGCCCTTGGCGGTCAGCACATAACGCGGTGCCTGCTGGCTGCCTTCGAGGGCGACCAGATTCTGCTTTTCAAGAAAACGCATGCTTGCCACGGTCACGACATGCACGGTGTAACTGACGAAATGATTGATTTCATCCAGGGTCAGGTTGTCGCGAATACACAGGACCGAAAGGATAAAGAAGGCATGCTCGTCCAGCTGCTGATGGTTGAGCAGGCGGTGCAGGGCGTCGAGCAACTGGTAATGGGCGCGGCCCAGCAGGTACCCGAGCAAGTCTTCGGTGTAGCTGCATTCCGGCGGTGGCGGAGTGGTTGCCAGGCGCAGCTCGCTACGTGGTTTACGGGTCGCCAGGGCATATTGGCCGCTTTGAAAGGCCAGTGGTGCGCGGTCGCTGTGATCGAAGGCGAGCACTTCGCCGACAAAAATCACATGGTCGCCGCCTTCATATTGAAAGGCCGTGCGGCACTGAAACCTGGCGGTGCAGTCCTGCAGCAGCGGTGCTTCGCTGATGCCGTTGTCGAGTTCGATTTCGGCAAACTTGTTCTCGCCCTGCATCGCAAAACGTCCGGACAGAGGTTCCTGTTCGGTCGACAGCACATGCACGTTCCAGTGCTTTCCGGAACTGAACACCGGCAGGCTGCGAGCGGACTTGGCAAGACTCCACAGCACCAGCGGCGGGTTAAGCGACACCGAATTGAAACTATTGGCCGTAATGCCGATGGGCGATCCATCTTCAGCCTGGGTGGTGATGATCGTCACCCCGGTGGTAAAGGTACCCAGCGCGGTACGGAATGCCTGCGGGTCGAAACTGCTTTGCATTGCCATGACGAACCTCATGGATTGGATTTTCGTGCTGGCAGTATTCGCCCCGAAGCGGTGCGCTACATCGTCTTAATGGACTAACGAATACAGCCGATTATGGTCCGATTGGACGAGGCTAATCGGGGCGCTATTCACTAGGGTCAGCTCATTGAACCGGTGTATCAGAGGACTCATCCATGACGTTCAGCAGCACTGCTCCAGAACAGCTGTCCAGCCTGTTGGCGGCGCAAAAACAAGCCTTTGTCGATGCCGGGCACGTCAGCGCAGAGCTGCGACGGGCACGCATTCAGCGCGTGATAGAGCTCGTGGTGCGCTATCAGCAGCCACTGATCGAGGCTATGGATGAAGATTTTGGCGGTCGCCCCCAGGGCTTCTCGTTGATGAATGATGTTCTGGGTTCGCTGGCATCACTCAAATATGCTCGCGATCACCTTGCCCACTGGGTTGAAGATGAGCCGCGAGAGGTGTTTTCGCCTTATGACCAACTGGGTGCCAAAGCCTGGGTGATGCACCAGCCCAAAGGCTCCATCGGCATTCTGGGTACCTGGAATGCGCCGCTGTTCACCTTGCTCAGTCCTTTGGCCTGCGTACTGGCGGCGGGCAACCGCGCCATTCTCAAACCGTCCGAAGTGGTGCCCCGCACCGCCCGGGTTCTGGCCCAGGCCTTTGCCGACGTGTTTGACCCACTCGAAGTCGGTGTGGTGACCGGAGATGCCGGGCTGGCGCAGGTCTTCACCTCGCAACCCTTCGACCATCTGGTGTTTACCGGCAGCACCGCAGTGGCACGTTCGGTCATGCGCAATGCGGCTGAAAATCTGGTGCCATTGACCCTGGAGTTGGGAGGCAAGTCCCCGGTGATCATTTCCCGCAGCGCAGATCTGGCCAAGGCTGCCTTCAGCATTGCGGTGGCCAAAGCCAATAACGGTGGGCAAATTTGCATCAACCCGGACGTGGTGTATGTGCCGCGCGAGCTGATGGAAGATTTTATCGGCCTGCTGGGCACTGCCTACAGTGAATTGCTCCCCACCACGGACGACAACCCGGATGTGGTGGCGGTGGTCAATGCCCGCCATGTGCAACGCATCGACGGCTACGTGCAGGATGCCCGCGAGCGGGGCGCCCGGATCGAGAGCTTCCCGCAGGCACCCGAGGCCGACGCCCGAACCCGTCGGCGGGCGCTGCAGGTGGTGATCAACCCGCCTCGCGACAGCCAGATCATGCACGAAGAAATCTTCGGCCCGGCGCTGGTGTTGCTGCCCTATGAGCAGATTGATCGGGCGCTGGGCGACATTCACTCTCGCGAGCGCCCGCTGGCGCTGTATTACTTTGGTCAGAGTGAAGAAGAGCAGCGCCATGTGCTGCAGCACACGATTTCCGGTGGCGTGAGCATCAATGACGTGATGATGCATGCGGCTCTGCACGACGCACCGTTTGGCGGGATCGGCGCCTCGGGCATGGGGCATTATCACGGCCGTGAAGGCTTCCTGGAATTCAGCCATATGCGCACCGTTTACAAGGCCCCGGCCCATGACCCGCGGCGTGAGTGGGGCCTGCTGCCGCCGTATGGCGAGCACTTTTTGCCCACCATGCAATCGATGGTCACGGCTGACTGAATCCCGCCCCCACAGGACCCTGGCGCCTGAAACAACACAATCTGTTCTGGAGATTGACCTTGCACAACCCTGCTCAAACACCTGAAGAATCCACCGGCTGGCAGCGTCGACACGTTCTCAAGGCCGGTGCTCTGGCCGTGGGTGCCGGTCTGCTGGGACGCTTTGCACATGCCGACAGCACCGATGCGTTGTCGCCTGCCGAGTACCTGGCAATGGACGCCACGGACATGGCCCGTGCCATACAGAAAGGCGAACTCAGCCCGCAAAATCTGCTCGCGGCGGCCATGGCCCGATGTGATGCGGTCAATCCCAGGGTCAATGCCGTCAACATGCGCCATGACGACTACGCCAACGGGCTGCTCAAGGCCCGTGCTGCCAGCGGTGCATCGACCACGGGCCCTCTGGCCGGTGTGCCGATTCTGATCAAGGACCTCAATACCTACCTGGAAGGCACCCGCACCACAAATGGCTGCCGGCTCTACAAAGATGCACCGCTGGCCCCCCATACCAGCACCCTGATTGCCCGTTATCAGGCGGCCGGTGCCGTGCCGTTTGGCAAGACCACCTGCCCGGAGTTCGGGTTGACCACCACCACCGAATCCCTGCTGTGGGGGCAAACCCGCAACCCGTGGAATCTGGCAAAAAGCGCGGGCGGCTCATCCGGTGGGGCGGCTGCGGCAGTTGCAGCGGGGATTGTTCCGGTGGCCCACGCTACAGACGGCGGCGGTTCGATCCGGATTCCCGCGTCCTATTGCGGCCTGGTCGGACTCAAGCCGACGCGCTACCGCACCCCCAGCGGTCCGGGAAAATATGAGGGCTGGTTTGGTGCCAGCGTAGGCAACGTGGTGTCGCGCAATGTGCGCGATATGGCGTTGTTCATGGATGCGGGGCAGGGGCACGAGACCGGCAGCCCGTACTGGGCCAAGCCGCTGGTGCGCCCTTATGTCGAAGAGCTGCGCACGGCCCCCGGTCGCTTGCGCATCGGCGTGGTACGTGACTCGCTGACCGGCGCACCGCTGGACCCTGAGGTGGCGAGGGTGCTGGACGACACCGCCAAACGCCTGGCAGCCCTGGGGCATGAAGTTGAAGAACTGCGCCTGAACGTCGATCCGAGGCAGTTGTTCGGTGCCCATGGTTCGGTGATTGGCGATGCATTGCTGACGATGGTTCACGATCGTGAGCAAGTGCTGGGGCGAAGCGCAACTGCCGATGACTACGAGCGCATCACCCAGGTGGTGCTGGGCAATGCCCAAAAAGTCACTGGAGAAGGCCTGTACCGTGCGCGCCAGTCGTTCGAAACCATCGGCGGCTACATGGAAGATCAGTTCCAGACGTTTGACGTGATCCTGTCGCCGGTGACGGCCAATGTCACGCCGGACCTGGGGCTCTTGAGCCTCAATCAGCCCTGGGAGAGCTATGCCCACAATGCCATGGGCAGCGCGGCCTTTACCGTATTGGCCAACGTCAGCGGCCAGCCGGCCATTTCCTTGCCGGTGGGCATGAGCGACAACGGCCTGCCCATCGGCATGATGTTCACCGGGCCCCTGGGCGGCGAAGACGTATTGCTGCGTCTGAGTGCGCAGATTGAACAGGTGCGGCCTTTCGCGAAATTGCCGATTCTCTGAGGAGGTGGGAGCGGGCTCAGTGTGATGCCGTGTGTCTAGTCCGCTTTGACGATGATCCACCGTCGTGCAGGCAGGATTATTCGTCATGCACCGCCCGCACATTCGCGCAGCGAGAGACTGACGGAGAACGCACGGATGGATCAGATACGAGAGAAAAGTCCGATTGAGCTTGAGTTACTGCAACGTGCGCGCAATCTGATTCCTGCGCTCAAAAGCCGTTCAGTCCAGGCTGACAAAGACTGCAAACTGCCCGACGAAACCATTCGCGACATGCAAGAAGCCGGTTTGTTTCGCGCCCTGCAGCCCAGGATTTGGGGCGGCCATGAAGTCGACCTGCGTACCTTTTTTGAAATCCAGATGACCCTGGCTGAAGGCTGTATGTCCACTGCCTGGGTCTTTGGCGTGGTGGGGGTGCATCCGTGGCAACTGGCGCGTTACCCGATGGAGGCCCAGCGTGATGTCTGGGGCGAGGACAGCTCCGTGCTGGTGGCGTCCACCTATATGCCGGTGGCCAGGGTCACGCCGGTCAAGGGTGGTTATCAGGTCAGCGGACGCTGGGGCTTTTCCAGTGGCAGCCAGCATGCACAGTGGTGCCTGCTCGGCGGCATCGTACCGCAAGACGAAACAGGCCCTACCGAACACGGCACCTTCCTGATTCCGGCCAGCGACTATCGCATCGAACAGAACTGGGACGTACTGGGCCTGCGTGGCAGCGGCAGCCACGACATTGTTGTCGAAGACGCTTTTGTCCCGGCCCACCGGCTCCAGCGCACCAATAACTACAGCATCGAAGCTACGCCGGGGTGCCAGGTCAACACCAACCCGATGTACTCCATCCCGTTTGCCCAGGTGTTTGCCCGCGCTGTATCGACGTCGGCCCTTGGTGCCTTGCAAGGGGCCATCAACGAGTTCCGTGACAACGCAGCAAAGCACATCGGCAAGCACGGTACCAAAACCGCCGAAGACCCGGCGGCCCAAGCGGTCGTGGCCGAAGCCATCATCACCGTCGACTCGCTCAAGCTGGTGCTGATGCGTAACTACGGGCACCTGTTGGCGCTGGCCGCTGCCGGGGAATACCCGGATGTCGAGACCCGTTTGTTGTATCGCTACCAGTCCTCCCACGTGACCAACGTCTGCGCCGATCGGGTCAGTGACCTGCTGCGCTGCATGGCCGCTTCGGGCTTGTACAACACCAACCCGGTGGGGCGTTATTTCCGTGACCTGCACCAGGCTCGCGGGCATATCGCCAACAACGAGGCGGCTTACCGCCGCAGTTACGGTCTTGTACAGCTGGGCCTGCCCAACGCGGACCCTTTTGTCTGATCGGGTCAATTCTCTGACCCGGTGATCAACCTCTGACCTCAGCGCAAGGCATAGCAATAATGACGGCTCACAATCAGTCTCAGTCCAGTTATGACGTAATTGTTGTCGGTTCCGGTGCCGGCGCCATGACCTCGGCCCTGTTTGCGGCTGATCAGGGCCTGTCGGTTCTGATTGTCGAAAAAAGCGATAAATATGGCGGTACCTCGGCGATTTCGGGCGGTGGTATCTGGATCCCGAACAACCATTATTTTGCTGCCATTGGCGGGCAGGACAGCCCTGAGCTGTCCCTGCAATACCTCAAGGCCGCGGCCGGCGAGCACGTTGATCCACAGCGCCTGCAGGCGTATCTGGACCACGCCGCGCCGATGATCAAAAAGCTCACCGACAACAGCCGCGTGCGTTACGCCGTGGCCGACAAATACCCCGATTACTACCCGCAACTGCCTGGTGCCTTGCCGGGTGGTCGCACCCTGGACCCGGAGCTGTTCGACACCAGCCTGCTGGCCGAAGAACTGCCCAACCTGCGCAAGCCTTCGCCGTCGACCCTGCTGATGGGCTGCATTGCCTGGACGGCCCGCGACGCGCACAAGGCCATGGCCCGCGGCTTTGGCTGGCAATGGCTGATTTTCAAGCTGATGGCCCGCTACAAACTCGACTTCAAATGGCGCCGCAAAAGCAAATACGACCGCCGCGCCGCACTGGGCAGCTCCCTGGTGGCGTCGTTGCGCCGCTCCCTGATGGATCGCAACGTGCCTTTATGGCTCAACACCGACTTTCAGGATGTGTTGCTCGACGGTGATCGGGTCAGCGGCATTAAGGTTGCAACGGGTGGCAAAGTCCTGGAAATCAAGGCCCGCCGTGGGGTGATTTTTGGCTCCGGCGGCTTTGAGCAGAATCAAACCCTGCGCGAGAAATACTTGCCGCAACCCACCCGGGCCAGCTGGAGCGCTACGCCACCGGGCAACAACACCGGGGCTGCACTTGAGGCGGGGATCAATATCGGTGCGGCCACGGCGCTGATGGACTGGGCCTGGTGGGCTCCGACCATTGCCGTGCCAGGCGAGGAAAAACCCCGTGGCGTGTTTGCCGAACGGGCGTTCCCGGGGGCCATTGTGGTCAACAGCCTGGGGCATCGCTTTGTCAACGAAGCGGCGCCGTACCTGGAATTCGTCGATGCCATGTACACAGACAACCGCAAGACCGGCGGCCGCTCGGTGCCGTCGTGGGTGATATTCGATGGTCACTTCCGTTTCCACTACGCCATGGGCCCGTTGATGCCGGCCCAGGTGGTCCCCGACAGCCGTCTGCGCAAGGAATGGCTCAATGCCGTGTACTGGAAGGCCGACAGCCTGGACGCGCTGGCCATCCAAATCGGGGTCGATGCCAAGGGCTTGAGCAGCACCGTGCAAAAAATCAACAGTTACGCCCAAACCGGGGTCGATCTTGACTTCGATCGCGGTGGCAACGTGTTCGATCGCTACTACGGCGATAGCAATATCAAGCCCAACCCGTGCCTGGCACCGTTACGCAAAGGCCCGTATTACGCCATGCGCCTGGATGCCGGGGATATCGGCACCAAGGGCGGATTGCTGACCAACCAGCACGCTCAGGTCGTACGTGAAGACGGCCAGCCAATCCCTGGCCTGTATGCCATCGGCAACTGCTCGGCATCGGTGATGGGCATCAGCTACCCCGGTGCCGGTGGCACCCTGGGCCCGGCAATGACTTTCGGCTACATCGCTGCCAACCATATTGCCAGCAGCGTGTCGGCAACCGCCAGCGCCAAGGTACGGGCACTGTCATGAGCCGAGCGAAGAGCACCTCCAGCAACAGCAAGATCCTCGCGCCCTTGCAGGTCGAACGACTGACCGCACGGGACTGGCAAGACACCTGCGACGTGCTGGTGATCGGCTGGGGCGCGGCAGGCGCCTGCGCTGCGCTGGAGGCCAGAAGCAATGGCGCCCATGTGATCGTGGCCGACCGCTTTACCGGTGGCGGTGCCAGTGCCAAGAGCGGAGGCGTGGTGTATGCAGGCGGTGGGACCCGGCACCAGCAGGCCGCAGGGTTCAACGACAGCACGCAAGCGATGTTCGACTACCTCAAGCACGAAACCCGGGGTGTGATCAGCGATGCCACCCTGCAAAAGTTTTGCGACGACAGCGTCAGCAACCTCGACTGGCTTGAGAGTCACGGTGCCCGCTACGCCCATAGCATGCCGCCGGGGGGCAAGACCTCATACCCGTCCGATGGCTACTTCCTGTATTACTCGGGCAATGAGCTGGTGCCCTCCCACGGCGGTGATCAACCCCCGGCACCACGGGGTCATCGCACCGTAGGCAAGGGCCAGTGCGGCGCGGTGTTGTACGCCCACTTGAAAGCCGCCTGCCTGCGTGCCGGAGTGCAACCCTTGCTGCAATCCGCTGCCCGGCGTCTGGTGGTGGATGCCAGCGGGCGTGTGGTTGGCGCCGAGTTCTGGAGCTTGCCCGAGGGCAGTCGCGAAGCGCGCTTGCATGCACGCCTGGCGGCACGGGCCGAGCGTCTGCAAAATTTCGCCCCCGGCTATTGCGATCGCCTGCGGCAAAAAGTCAGCCAGCTGGAGCGCGATCATGGGCAGCCGGTGCTGATCCGGGCCAGGCGCGCCGTCATTCTCAGCACTGGGGGGTTTATCTTCAACCGCGGGCTGATCCGCGATCATGCGCCCAACTTTCGCCGCAACTTCAAGGTCGGCGCTACCGGTTGCGATGGTAGCGGCCTGCTGCTGGGGCAGTCGGTGGGTGCCAGAAGCGAGCGTTTGAGTCGGGTATCGGCCTGGCGCTTTATCAACCCGCCGCACTGTTGGCCCAAGGGCATTGTGGTCAACACCCTCGGCCAACGGTTTTGCAACGAAGAAGTCTACGGCGCCACCCTGGGCCAGCCGTTGTGCGAAGAGCAGGGGGGGCAGGCCTGGCTGGTAATGGATGCACGCTTGCGCAAGCAGGCGATCCGCCAGGCGCTGTTTGGTGGCTATTGGTGGTTCCAGACCTTGCCGGCGCTGGCCTTGATGCTGCTCAAGGTACGCAAGGGCGCCAACCCTGACCGGTTGGCGACGGCCTGTGGGATGCAGGCCGGGGAGTTGAGTGGTGCATTGCGCGCCTACAACGCCGGCGCCCGAGGCGACGCACCGGATCCCTTTGGCAAGTCTGAAGGCAGCCGTCAGGTGCTGGACAAAGGGCCGTTTTATGCCTGCGATATCAGCGTTGGCAATCCGATATTCCCCCTGGGGGCGCTGACGTTGGGCGGCCTTAAGGTGGATGAGTCAAATGGTGCAGTACTGGACGCACAAGGCCAGCCGATTACGGGCCTGTTCAGTGCGGGGCGCACAGCCATCGGCGTGGCGTCACACCTCTACATCAGCGGACTGTCGCTGGCTGACTGTGTGTTTTCGGGGCGCCGTGCGGGGCTGGCTGCTGCTTGTGGGAGCGGGCTTGCGCGTGATGCAGGCGGCGCGGTGTCCATCGGTGAGCGCGATGATGCCAGCGCGAGCAAGCCCGCGCCCACAGAATCCACAAAGGTGACCCCTTGAGCGTAAATAGCCCGAATGTGATGAGTATCTGATATGACCCAACCTGCGTATTTCTCACTGCGTGTGGTGCAAGTCGTGACTGAAACGGCGGACTCCAGATCCCTGGTGTTCGACGTCCCGTTGGCCCAGCGTGAACAGTTTGCCTACAAACCCGGGCAGTTCTTGACCCTGCGCGTACCCTTCAATGGCGGCTGGCTGCCTCGTTGCTATTCGCTGTCGAGCACGCCGCTGCAAGACGAACCGTTGCGCGTAACGATCAAGCAAGTACGGGGCGGGCGTGCTTCCAACTGGTTGTGCAAGCACGTGCGCGAAGGCGATCAACTTGAGGTGCTGGCCCCGGCCGGGGTGTTTGTCCCTCGGCATTTTGACGATGACTTTGTGCTGTTTGGTGGCGGCAGCGGGGTGACTCCGGTGCTGTCGATCCTGCGCTCGGCCTTGATTGCCGGTACAGGCCGGATTCTGCTGGTTTACGCCAACCGCGATGAAGCGTCGGTGATTTTTGCGGCTGAGCTCAAAGCTCTGGCCAGTGCCTACCCCCAGCGCTTGCAGGTGATTCACTGGCTGGACTCGGTACAGGGTATTCCTGGCGTGGAGCAACTTGCGCAGATGGCCCTGCCGTTCGTTCATGCCCAGGCCTATATATGCGGGCCTGGCCCGTTCATGGACGCTGCTGTCAGCGCCTTGCATGATATTGGCATGGACCATGGGCGCATCCACGTCGAGCGGTTTGTGTCGTTGCCTGAAGAGGGCAGCGTGGCGGTCCCGGGCCCGGTCAACACCGATGTGATTGGCAGCCAGCTTTCGGTTCGCCTTGACGGTGAAGAGTTCGAAGTGCCCTGTGCTGAAGGCGAAACCCTGCTCAACGCCATGCAGCGCGCGGGTTTGAAACCGCCCAGTTCATGCCTGGTGGGTTCCTGCGCGACCTGCATGTGTACGGTTGAGCGCGGCAGTGTAGAGATGCTGCGCAACGATGCCCTTGACCAACAAGAACTGAATGACGGCTGGGTGCTGGCGTGCCAATCGGTGCCCAACAGCGAACAACTGCGTGTGTGTTTTCCCGAATAGCCTGAGACGAGTGACCGATGACTTCCAGCTTGCAACAGACCCTGCCGCGCTCGATCCCGCAACTGCTGTTCAGCGCTTCGGTGCAACATGCCGGGCGCACGGCGATAGAGGCGCATGGTGAATGCACCGACTACAGCGAATTGCCGCGCCTAGCCCTGGCTGTGACGCGCAGCCTGATGGCCCAGGGCATCGGCAAGGGGGACCGGGTGGCAATCTGGGCTCCCAACGGGCGCGACTGGATCATTGCGGCCTTGGGTATTCATTGCGCGGGTGCGGTCATGGTGCCGATCAACACCCGGATGAAAGGTCCTGAAGCGGCCGATATCCTGCAGCGCAGCGGCAGTCGCCTGCTGTTTATGCAGCCGGCCTTCCTGGGTACGGATTATCTGGCCTTGCTGGCGTCTTATCGACCGGCCAGCCTCAAGTGCCTGGTGTTGTTGGGAGAGGCCACGCCAGCCAGTTCCAGCGGTCTGGCCTGGGATGGATTTCTGGCCCTGGGGGCGGCCACCAGCGAATCTGCCGCGCTGTTGCGTGCAGCCAGTGTGGGGCCCGATGACCTTAGCGATTTACTTTTTACCTCAGGCACCACGGGCAAGCCAAAAGGCGTGATGAGCGCCCACGGTCAAACCCTGCGTGCCTTTAGCGAGTACGTGAAGGTCATTGGTCTGCAGGCCGAAGATCGCTACCTGGTGATCAACCCGTTTTTTCATACCTTTGGCTACAAGGCGGGCTGGCTGACGTGCCTGCTGGCGGGCGCAACGATCCTGCCCCATCCGGTGTTCGATGCCGAAGCGGTGTTCCAGCGCATTGCTGCTGAGCGCATCAGCGTGCTGCCGGGGCCGCCGACCTTGTATCTGTCGATGCTGGCCCATCCCAAACTGGCTGAAACCGATCTGTCGAGCCTGCGCATTGCCGTTACGGGCGCGGCAACCATTCCACCGATCCTGATCGAGCGCATGCGTCTCGAACTCGGCTTCTCGGTCATTACCACTGCTTATGGCCTGACTGAGTGCGGCGGCCTGGCGACTATCTGCGACCCGGGCGACGCAGCGACGGTTATTGCAGGCACCAGTGGCCGGGCGATTCCAGGCACCGAAGTGAGCATCCGCGACCCGCAAAACCGGGCATTGCCCGCGGGCAGTACGGGGGAAATCTGCCTGCGTGGTTTTCACGTGATGAAGGGGTATTTCGAAGACCCGCACGCCACGGCTGAAACCATCGACAGTGAAGGCTGGTTGCACACCGGCGACATTGGCGAGCAGGACGCGTCGGGCAACTTGCGCATCACCGACCGGCTCAAAGACATGTTTATCGTGGGCGGATTCAATTGCTACCCGGCGGAAATTGAAGCCGGGTTGATAGAACATTCGGCGATTGCCCAGGTGGCGGTGATCGGAGTACCTGACGAGCGCATGGGGGAGGTGGGGTGTGCCTGCGTAGTGTTGCGTCATGGTCAGGCGCTGGATGAAGCCGGGCTGATCCTGTGGGCCCGTGAGCACATGGCCAACTACAAGGTTCCCAGGATGGTGCGGTTTTATGAGGCGCTGCCGGTGAATGCGTCGAACAAAGTGGCGAAGAATGAGTTGCGGGCGGGGTTGCTGTAGGCGTCCTGCGCAGCCTCGTTTCACTCGTCAGCTGACATATCGAATGGATATGTACTCGGCATAGGTGCGGGCGCTTCGCAAAACAACTGGCACACGGGGTACATATCCGGCATCCGCAGTTAACTGAAATGATGGTTTCGCTCTTACAGCGAGTCACTTTGCAAAAGCGGCAAAGTAACCAAAGCGCTTTCGCCCCTGCGTACGGCCCTCGCGCAGGGGCCGGCAGATCAAAAGCACTGCCCGCCGAGGCGGCCGGCCTGGTTGGTGGGTTGCATTCACGATCTGTAGTCGCTGACGAGTAGTGCGAGGCTGCGTTCGGTTTGGTGCGCCACTGCGACGTAGCAGTCGTGAAATCGGCTTGCACGGTTAATCAGGCACTGCGCGTGTACCGGTTTTGCGACCGCTGCGCGCTCGAACGCAGCCTCGCACTACTCGTCAGCGACTACAGGGGGCGCGCCGCTCAATGCCCTTCAAACCGCGCTGCACGTTTCTCGATAAATGCCTGCATCCCTTCTTTTTGATCCCTGGATGCAAACAGCAGCGCATTGGCCTTGCGCTCAAGGGCCAGCCCGGTCTCCAGCGGTGCGTCCACGCCCGCCAGTATCACTTCCTTGATTTGCTCGGCAGCCAGCGGGGGCATGGTGGCGATCAACTGCGCCATCTCCAGGGCATAAGCCTGTACCTGGTCATCATCGACCACGTTACTCACCAACCCCGAAACCAAGGCCTCTTCAGCCGTAATCGGCTGCCCGGTCAGGGCCATGCGCATCGCCTTGGCCTTGCCCACGGCCCGTACCAGCCGCTGGGTGCCGCCGATGCCCGGCATGATGCCGATGCGTATCTCGGGCTGGCTAAATTTGGCACTGCGCCCGGCCACGATAATGTCGGCCAGCATCGCCAGCTCACAACCACCGCCATAGGCATAGCCGCACACCGCAGCAATGACCGGTTTGGGGCAATGCTGGATCGGTGCCCAGACCCGCTCGGTATGGCGCTGGTAAATATCAATCGGGCCGACCCCGGCCATGCTGTTGATGTCGCCGCCAGCGGCAAACACTGTGTCACCGCCAGTCAGCAGGATGCAGCGCACGTCAGGGTTGTACGCCAGTTCCGTGAAATAGCGTGACAACAACCCTTGCAACTCAAGGCTCAGGGCGTTGGTGGCCTGGGGGCGATTAAGGCGCAGCAAGGCCACGCCCGGGGTCGGGAATTCAAGCAATACCGGCGCGGCAGATGGGTCTGACATGGGGTTCCTCGTTAACAGGGGCTGTTACCACAGCGTGCGCTGGATTGTTGCGTTCACCCGGTTGAGCTTCATCGTCCGTTCAGACGACGTGCAGCCCCCGGATTGCCCCTTGAATGTTGGGCAACAGGCCAAGGCCTGGTGCTGCGGCTTATGGCGCGGTCAGTCCGGGGCTGGTACGCACCGAGCAGGCGCATCTGCACCCCCGGCTGGATTCGGTAGGCGACGAGAAAACCACCGCCCTGCACACCGCCGGCGGGGCATTTTTCGGGGTTATTTGTCTGCCGACCAGACCGCCAGTTCGTAGCCGTCCAGGTCGGTGAAGTGAAAACGGCTGCCCCCCGGGAACTTGAATTCGGGCCGGGTGATCTTGCCTCCGGCGTCAACGATTGCCTGCTGTGCACGGGGCAGGTCGTCGGCATACACAATGATCAGCGGGCCACCCGGGCGCACGGCCTCGCCAGTGGTGAAACCGCCGCTCAGGCGGCCATCGCTGAACTCGGTGTAGGTGGGGCCATAGTCAGTGAAAGTCCAGCCAAATACGGCACCATAAAACCCTTTGCTGCGCGCGATGTCGTGGACGTTGAATTCGATGTTGTTGATGGTGTAGTGGTGGTTTTGTGTGGTCACGGGCATCTCCTTATGTGCGTGAAATATAGATAGCAGCAGGGATAAGCGCCACCTGGCCGCCGGTTGCGATCCCTGGGACTGAGGCGCGTTCGGGCAAGATCGCGCATTGGCCAAAGCAGTCATTCAGCTTGAGCGGTTTGACCATTGTTGTAGAGCCTTCCCAGGGCGATTATCAACAGGATTGTTCACGGTTCCCATCCTAAAAATAAAGACCGAGGGATTCTGCTGATGCGCGACTATCTGACCGCGATGACTGATTTCGACTACCAACGCACGGTAACGGGCGCCCTGGACGGCCACCTGGAGGCAGTCAATGCCTGTGTCGAGTGCTGTGACCGGCATGCCTTGCCGGGCCGCATTGCGTTGTTCTGGGAAGGGCGCGATGCCAGCAGCGCAACGTATACCTTCACCCAGTTACAGGATCAGGCTGCACGCTTTGCCAATTTTCTGTTGGCCCAGGGCGTAAAACGCGGCGACAAGGTGGCCGGTTTGCTGCCGCGCAATGTCGAATTGTTGATTGTGGCGTTTGCCACCTGGCGCATTGGTGCCATCTACCAGCCACTGTTTACCGCATTCGGCCCCAAGGCCATCGAACACCGGCTCAACAGTTCCGGCGCCGCGCTGGTGGTCACCGATGGGGTGAACCGGGTCAAACTCAACGAAGTCAACGAGTGCCCGGCGATTGTCACCGTGGCCGGCCCCAAAGGGCAGGGCCTGGTACGCGGCGACTTCAGCTTCTGGGCCGAACTGGACAACTACACGGCGGACTGTGAGCCGGTCATGCTCACCGGCGAAGACCCGTTTTTGCTGATGTTTACTTCGGGTACCACAGGCCCGGCCAAACCGCTGCTGGTGCCGCTCAAGGCAATTGTCGCGTTCCAGAGCTATACCCGTGATGCGGTTGGGCTGCGTCCTGAAGATTCGTTCTGGAACCTGGCTGATCCGGGCTGGGCTTACGGGATCTATTTCGGGATCACCGGGCCTTTGTCCATGGGGCACCCGATCACGTTGTACGATGGCCCGTTTACCGTTGAAAGCACCTGTCGGGTGATCAAGAAATACGGCATCACCAACCTCACCGGTTCACCTACCGCGTATCGCATGCTGATTGCTGCCGGGGCTGCCTTCTCCAGCAAGATCAAGGGCCAGCTGCGAGTCGTCAGCAGCGCCGGTGAACCCCTCAATCCCGAGGTGATTCGCTGGTTTGCCGATGAGCTGAACGTCACCATCCATGACCACTACGGCCAGACCGAAGTCGGCATGGTGCTGTGCAACCATCACGGTCTCGACCATCCGGTGCATATGGGCGCTGCCGGTTTCGCCTCCCCGGGTCACCGGATCGTGGTGCTTGATGACAACCATCAGGAATTGCCGGTGGGCCAGCCGGGGATTCTGGCCGTTGACCGCAGCCAGTCGCCCATGTGCTGGTTTGGCGGCTATCAAGGTTTCAACACCAAGGCTTTCGTTGGCAACTACTACCTCAGCGGCGACACCGTGGAGCTGAACCCCGATGGCAGCATCAGCTTCGTCGGGCGCAGAGATGACGTGATCACGACCTCCGGTTATCGCGTGGGGCCATTTGATGTGGAAAGCGCCCTGATCGAGCACCCGGCAGTCGTCGAAGCCGCCGTGGTGGGCAAGCCCGACCCCGAGCGCACCGAGCTGGTCAAAGCGTTCGTGGTGTTGAACCCCCAGTATCTGGGTGATGCGCAACTGGCCGAAACCCTGCGCTTGCACGTCCGCCAGCGTCTGGCCGCTCACGCTTACCCCCGTGAAATCGAATTTGTCAGCGAGCTGCCGAAAACCCCGAGCGGCAAGCTGCAGCGCTTCATTTTGCGCAACCAGGAAATTGCCAAGGCCGAGCTGGCGTCAAGCGCCAAAGCCACGGCCTGATTTTTCACCCCCATTTTTGGTCAGGAACAACCATGCAAATCGAAAACAAGGTTTTTATCGTCACCGGTGGTGCATCGGGACTGGGTGCCGCCACAGCCGACATGTTGGTCAAGGCAGGTGCCCGGGTGATGCTGGTGGACATGAACGCCGATGCCGTGGCCGCCCAAGCGAACAAACTGGGCAGCTCGGCCCGCAGCGCCGTGGCTGACATCAGTCAGGCAGACGCCGCACAGGCAGCTGTTGCGGCCACGGTGGCAGCCTTTGGCGGGGTCAACGGGCTGGTCAACTGCGCGGGCATTGTGCGCGGCGAAAAGATCCTCGGCAAAAATGGCCCCCATGGGCTGGAGAATTTCAGCCAGGTCATCAACGTCAACCTGATTGGCAGTTTCAACATGCTGCGCCTGGCCGCAGCGGCCATTGCCGAGACCACCGCCGATGCCGATGGCGAGCGCGGGGTCATCATCAATACCGCTTCGGTGGCGGCGTTCGACGGCCAGATCGGCCAGGCGGCCTATGCGGCTTCCAAGGGCGCCATCGCCAGCCTGACCTTGCCTGCGGCCCGTGAACTGGCCCGCTTCGGGATTCGCGTCATGACCATCGCACCGGGCATTTTTGAAACCCCGATGATGGCCGGCATGACTCCTGAAGTGCGTGAATCTCTGGCCGCCGGTGTGCCGTTTCCACCGCGTCTGGGCAAGCCTGACGAGTACGCGTCGCTGGTGCGCCATATCATTGAAAACAGCATGCTCAACGGCGAGGTGATCCGTCTCGACGGTGCCTTGCGCATGGCCGCCAAATAAGAGGTGTGAAATGACAATTGCCAATGATCCGGTCGTGATTGTGAGTGTTGCACGCACGCCCATGGGTGGCTTTCAAGGTGACTTCAAGGGCCTGACCGCGCCGCAACTGGGTGCTGCGGCGATCCGGGCAGCGGTAGAGCGGGCCGGTGTGGCGCCCGATGGCGTAGAGGAGGTGCTGTTCGGATGCGTGCTGTCGGCAGGCCTGGGCCAGGCACCTGCCCGCCAGGCCGCCCTGGGTGCCGGGCTGGACAAGGGCACACGCTGCACCACCCTGAACAAGATGTGCGGCTCGGGCATGGAAGCCACCATCCTGGCCCATGACCGCCTGCTGGCCGGGAGCGTCGATGTGGTGGTGGCAGGGGGCATGGAAAGCATGTCCAACGCGCCGTATTTGCTGGATCGCGCACGCAGTGGCTACCGCATGGGTCATGGCCGGGTGCTGGATCACATGTTCCTCGACGGCCTGGAAGACGCCTATGACCGTGGCCGCCTGATGGGTACTTTCGCGGAAGACTGCGCCCAGCTCCACGGCTTCAGTCGTGAGGCCCAGGATGCATTTGCCGTGGCGTCACTGACCCGTGCGCAGCAGGCGATCAAGGACGGCAGCTTCAGCGCCGAGATCGTTCCAGTGCAGGTCACCGTGGGCAAGGAGCAGCGCCTGATCAGTGATGATGAGCAGCCGCCCAAGGCCAATCTGGCAAAGATCCCCACGCTGAAACCGGCGTTCCGGGAGGGTGGGACGGTCACTGCGGCCAACTCCAGTTCGATTTCCGATGGTGCGGCGGCGCTGGTGTTGATGCGCCGTAGCGAGGCGCACAAACGCGGCCTGGAACCCCTGGCGGTGATCCACGGGCATGCGGCGTTTGCCGATGAGCCCGGTCTGTTCCCGACCGCCCCGGTGGGGGCGATCAAGCGGCTGATGAGCAAGACCGGCTGGGATCTGAACGAGGTTGATCTGTTCGAGATCAACGAAGCGTTTGCAGTGGTCAGCCTGGTCACGATGGCCGAACTGGATATCCCCCACGCCAAGGTCAATATCTACGGCGGCGCCTGTGCGCTGGGCCATCCGATCGGTGCTTCGGGAGCGCGCATTCTGGTGACCCTGCTTTCGGCACTGCGTCAGCAAAAGGCCAAACTCGGTGTTGCAGCGATCTGCATCGGCGGCGGTGAAGCCACGGCGATTGCCGTGGAATGTCTTTGAGGACTTTTTATGCTGCCTACATCCGAACAATTACAAATTCGCGAAGCAGCCCAACAGTTTGCCCAGGAGCGTTTGAAGCCCTTTGCCGCTGAATGGGACAAGCAGCACCGCTTCCCCCGGGAGGCCATTGACGAGATGGCGCAGCTGGGTTTTTTCGGCATGCTGGTGCCTGAAGAGTGGGGCGGTTGCGATACCGGTTATCAGGCCTACGCGATGGCCCTCGAAGAAATCGCCGCGGGCGACGGGTCGTGTTCCACGATCATGAGCGTGCACAACTCAGTGGGTTGCGTGCCCATCCTCAAGTACGGCACCGAGTATCAAAAACAAACGTTTCTGGTCCCGTTGGCCAGTGGTGCGATGCTTGGGGCGTTTGCCCTGACCGAGCCCCAGGCGGGCTCCGACGCCAGTGACCTGAAAACCCGTGCCCGCCGGGAAGGCGATTTCTATGTGCTCAATGGCTGCAAGCAGTTCATCACGTCGGGGCAAAACGCCGGGGTAGTGATTGTGTTTGCGGTGACGGATCCGGCGGCGGGCAAGCGCGGTATTACCGCCTTTATCGTGCCCACGGACTCACCGGGTTACAGCGTGGCCCGAGTCGAAGACAAGCTGGGGCAGCACGCGTCAGACACCTGCCAGATCCTCTTCAACGACCTCAAGGTGCCGGTGGCCAATCGTCTGGGTGAAGAAGGGCAGGGCTACAAAATTGCCCTCAGCAACCTGGAAGGCGGGCGCATCGGCATCGCTTCGCAAGCAGTGGGCATGGCCCGCGCGGCCTTCGAAGCTGCACGGGACTATGCCCGTGAGCGCGTGACCTTTGGCCAGCCTTTGGTTGAGCATCAGGCCGTGGCATTCCGCCTGGCCGACATGTCGACTGAAATCGCGGTTGCCCGGCAGATGGTTCGTTACGCCGCGGCCTTGCGTGACAGCGGTCAATCGGCGTTGGTCGAGGCCTCGCAAGCCAAGCTGTTTGCTTCGGAAATGGCCGAGCGAGTGTGCTCCAAGGCGTTGCAAACCCTGGGCGGTTATGGCTACTTGAGCGACTTTCCACTGGAACGCATCTACCGCGATGTGCGGGTGTGCCAGATCTATGAAGGCACCAGTGATATTCAGCGCATGGTCATTTCGCGCAATCTTTGAATCGAGGACATTAGTGATGAGCTACGAAACCATTCTGCTGGACATTCATGGGCATGTAGGCCTGATTACACTGAACCGGCCCCAGGCGCTCAATGCCCTGAATGCGCAGTTGGTCAGCGAAGTGAACCAGGCGCTGGACACGCTGGAAGCCGATAACGGGATTGGCTGCATCGTCATTACCGGTTCGAAAAAAGCCTTTGCCGCCGGTGCGGACATCAAGGAAATGGCGGACCTGAACTACCCGCAAATCTACCTCGATGACCTGTTTTCTGACAGTGATCGCGTGGCGACTCGACGCAAGCCGATCATTGCGGCGGTAGCGGGTTTTGCGTTGGGGGGCGGCTGTGAACTGGCGATGATGTGCGATTTCATTCTGGCCGGTGACAACGCCAAATTCGGCCAGCCGGAAATCAACCTGGGTGTGTTGCCGGGCATGGGTGGAACACAGCGTCTGACCCGCGCAGTGGGCAAGGCCAAGGCGATGGAAATGTGCCTGAGCGGGCGCTTGATCGGGGCCGAGGAGGCTGAGCGTTCGGGGCTGGTTGCACGCGTGGTGCCGGTCGATGAGTTGCTGGATGAAGCGTTGAAAGTCGCAGCGCTGATCGCCAGTAAATCCTTGCCGGTGCTGATGCTGACCAAGGAATGCGTGAATCGGGCATTCGAGATCAGCCTGTCTGAAGGTGTGCGTTTCGAGCGTCGGGTGTTCCACGCCATGTTCGCGACACATGACCAGAAAGAAGGGATGGCGGCGTTTGTCGAAAAGCGTGATGCCGAGTTTGAAAACCGCTAGCTGGAAAGATTAAACACCCGTCTGGTCATGCCTCTGCGCAGAGTGAGGCGACTAGAGGGTGTTTATTTGGCGTTGGTTTTTACCGATTTTTGTAGCCGCTGACGAACTCTGCGAGGCTGCGTTAGGGTGTGTGCGCCACTGCAATTCTGCCGCCGACAACCTATGGCACGTTGAGTTGGGCTTTGCTGGTTCATGCTGTTTCTTGCACCGCCAGCGCGGCGAGTTCGGCTTCGCGCTTGGCGATGGCGTGTTCAAGCTCGGGGGAGCGTTTGGCCCATTGTTCTGGTGGGAGGGGTTTTGACCATTCGATGATGTCGGGGTGGGTGAGGTCGGGTGGCGGGTTCAGTTTCCAGCGTTCAAGCACGTCAATCAGTAGTGTGTTGAAGATGAAAATCCCGCAAAAGCCTTCCCACAAGATGGTTACTGGCCAGCCTCTCAACTTCGCACCCTTTATGAGATCGTCCAGATAGGTCGCCCATATGCCTTTGGATCTATCGAAGCGTGCTGTTTGATCCTCAACAGCGTCCGGCCCAATTTCCATATAACTGCGCATGCACTCCCACAGCGCCATCGCCGTGGTGCCGCCGCCGCAGTTGAAGGCGAAATAAAAGTGTTTGTTATCTTCCTTGGCCAAGGGGTCCGGGTTTTCGAAACCCACGATTAATAACCCCATCGTGTTTTTACCCGCCTGGCTTGTCGATGAGTGTTGAGTGGCGGCAGCGGTGACCCTTTCCCAGGGCACAATCCAATAGTCGCCGTCTCCCATCGGTACGCAGACTTCTCGGCGTTGACGATTGAAACGTACGGGAAGGGGGACTTCGCGGAAGAGGCCTTGGATAAGGAAAAGTATTGGCAGGGCCATAATAACTGCCCCTACTACTAGAATGTCTCGGCTGAAATCAGGTGCGATATTTCTAGTAAAAAAGGCCATGGATAAGAACACCATGATTCCTACCCACAGGACCATCACAGCAGACCCGATGCTGTAGTTCCCTATATCAATAAATACACCGTTCTTGCGCCAAATGGTGTTGAGCACATCTGAAGGTTTTCTGCCTGTTGGAATCGGCAATGGCGCCAAGTAGTCATCGCGTGAAAAAATTCGTTTCTTGGTGGTTCCAGCCGGTGGCGTACTCATGGCTTGTCCTTGGGTTGCAGGTATATAGCGCCGGGATGGCCCTTGCCGAGGTCGTAGGTTGGCACTCGATCCAGTTCGGGGGTCGGGTCGTTACGCAGGGCTATCACCCCGTCGTTGTTGGTGAGGGTAAAAGCAACGCCCCGTTCGCCACCGACAAAGTTGTGAGCGCCCAGCATGGCAATCAAGGGTGTGCGATAGCGCAAACGAAGCGAAACAGTGGCCAGGAACGTGCTGGTTTGCTGGTTCATGCTGTTTCTTGCACCGTCAGCGCGGCGAGTTCGGCTTCGCGTTTGGCAATGGCGTGTTCAAGCTCGGGGGAGCGTTTGGCCCATTGTTCTGGTGGGAGGGGTTTTGACCATTCGATGATGTCGGGGTAAGGGAGGTCGGGTGGCGGATTCAGTTTCCAGCGTTCAAGCACGTCAATCAGTAGTGTGTTGAAGATGAAAATCCCGCAAAAGCCTTCCCACAAGATTGTGACTGGCCAGCCTCTCAACTTCGCACCTTTTATGAGATCGTCCAAATAGGTAGCCCATATACCTTTGGATCTATCGAAGCGTGCTGTTTGATCTTCAACAGCATCAGGCCCAATTTCCATATAACTGCGCATGCACTCCCACAGCGCCATCGCCGTGGTGCCGCCACCGCAATTGAAGGCGAAGTAAAAGTGTTTATTGCCTTCCTTGGCCAAGGGGTCCGGGTTTTCGAAACCCACGATCAATAAACCCATCGTGTTTTTACCCGCCTGGCTTGTCGATGAGTGTTGAGTGGCGGCAGCGGTGACACTTTCCCAAGGCACAATCCAATAGTCGCCGTCTCCCATCGGTACGCAGACTTCTCGGCGTTGACGATTGAAGCGTACGGGAAGGGGGACTTCGCGGAAGAGGCCTTGGATGACAAAGCAAATAGGTATAACTGTAATACACGCTCCTAATACCAATGCGCCATAGTCATTGAAAATATAGGCCATAGAAAGAAACAGCATTACCAACGGCCAAATCGTCATCACTGCCGACCCAATGCTGTAGTTTCCAATATCAATAAACACATCGTTCTTGCGCCAAATGGTATTGAGCACATCTGAAGGTTTTCTGCCTGTCGGAATAGGCAATGGCGCCAAATAATCATCACGCGAAAAAATCCGTTTTTTGGTGGTTCCAGCCGGTGGCGTGCTCATGGCTTGTCCTTGGGTTGCAGGTAAATGGCGCCGGGATATCCCTTACCAAGGGAGTAGGTTGGCACTCGATCCAGTTCGGGGGTCGGGTCGTTACGCAGGGCTATCACCCCGTCGTTGTTGGTGAGGGTAAAAGCAACGCCCCGTTCGCCACCGACAAAGTTGTGAGCTCCCAACATCGCAATCAAGGGTGTGCGATAGCGCAAACGAAGCGAAACAGTGGCTGGCGACGTGCTTAATACGTTCGACAGAGTTTTAAAGGGGCCGCTGAGGCGCAAGCCTTGGCCTTCCTGGAACGGTATCCACTGGCACTCGCTACTGGACAGCCAATGAGGAGCCATGTCACGCCATGGGCGAGGGGGTTTGTAGTTATTGTGAGGGCTGTTTTTGATCAGGTACCGGTAGGCTTGGGAGTCCACGGGGTCGCCCATCATGCTTAGTTCAAGGTAGGCAGTACCCGGTTCTGCTCCCGGTAGATCGATGGTCAAGGCATTGATGGAGCTGACGAAGGACATCCCAGATGGTCCATTGGAACCGCCTGTCTCGGAGCTGCTTTGCATGCTGACGCGGGGGCTGTACAAGATGCCGTATAGCCAGTTCAGTTCTTCTTGCTGGGCTTTGGCGGGGATCGGCTCTAAATTCCTGGCCCGTGCTTTGGACCAACAGCAGAAATTGAGGAAGTTTTGCACCGGGGTTTGCTGAAAGAACCAGGTGATCAGGTACAACACGCCAAGCGCAGCAATAATCCAGTTCAACGGCCCCATGTACAGCGTGTAACGCATGATGGCGACTTCAACTTCTATTAAGCCTGCCAGTGCTTTACTTGTTTGAAACACCCCTATAAGGGCCTGTGCCCCATAAGCGACTACTTGCCCTCCTACCACTGTTTGGCGCATCTCCAGCCATGGATCGATGTGTGTCTGTGCGTTCTGTAACTGTATTTGCAAAGAATAGAATTCATTCAATGCTGCGTATGCCGACAACCCACCAATCACCCCCCCAAACAGAGTAAGCGTTGGGGCTGCGGATGCACGAATCATGAACCGATCCCTACCCAACCCCTTCCTCACCTGACTATCAATCACCGCCACCAACGCCGCCGAGGCATACAGCGAAGCCGACACCGTGTCGTTAACCCGCTGATCATCCATCCCTTCCAGCGCTGCGGCCTGGCTCAGGTAGTTGTTCGCATTGAGCGTGTTGAGCAGCAACGCCGCCAATGGCACCACGCCGCCGCTGTTGCTGATCAGCGGGGAGTTGATCACGCGTTCCATGCGCCCGGCGCCAATGGCTTGTCCCGTGGCCTTGACCCAGTGGTTGAGACCCTCGGCTTTTTCTCCCAGCAGGGTCCACATCTGCCTGCCCGCGTGGGTCATGGCCTGCAAGCGCGCATCGCTGCCCAGGCGTGCAGCGACGAAGATACCCACCCAGGCGCTGCTCAAGGTGGTGTCGCCCTTGAGGACCAGCAGCGCCGCCGCCAACCGGTTGACCAGTACGCTCCAGGGCCCCTGGGCGTCGCGGGCCATGGCGGCGATGTCGTTGGCAATCACGGCGCTCAGGGGGGCAAACAGCTGACGGGTTGCCTCGCGGTTTTCAGAGCCCAAAGCTGCGATTATTTCCCCCAGGCGACCGGTGCCGACAATGCCCGCATCGATCGAGGGGGTCCAGGCGTGGAACAGGTGTTTGAGTGCGCCTTCGTCGGGGGCGCGCACGTAGTCGGCATATTGCTCTGCACCCTTGGCCCGGGTGCATTGGGCGCTCAGGCAGCCGGTGGCCAGTTCGGTGAGCCACTGGCGGCTTTCAACGTCGTAGTAATCGACGAACCAGGTGCCGCTGTGGGAGCGTGTGAGGTATTGGCCTCGGTCGGCAAACAAGGCGTTGTGGCGCTGTTCGACGTGTTGGTAATGGGCCGGGGCGGTGGTGTCGAGCCAGGTGTTCATGGCCGGCACGTCAATGTACTCGCTGACCTTGGCGCTGAAGGGGGCGTTGTCGAGGTTGGACTGTTTTTCGGCGCGGTATTGATGCACCAACGCCTGCACGTCGGTGTACAGGTCGGGCGGAATGAAGGCCCGTACGGGCTCTACGATACGTTCGATACGGGCATTACGGACGGTCACTTCGGCTCTGCTAGGCAGGCCACCATACTGGCGGTCCCGGGTTTCGATCTTGAGTGCTTCGTCCAGTTGCTGCTGGGCGTCGAGCATGACCTTGCCCTGCTCGGGCGTGAGGCGGATGTCCCGATCCTTGTACCGGTAGCTCAGGGTGCTCGCCACCTCAGCACCCTCTTCGGTGATCAGGCTGCGAATAAAGCCGCCGATGTTCAAGCGCAGGTTGTTGTCGCCCACCCATTGTTCGTGGCTCGATTCAACCCGTTCCTGCTCATGGTTGATGTCGCGCAGCACCCCCAGGTCGTCGTCCAGGCACACGAATACCGGGTACAACGCCCTGGCCTCAGCCGTGGCGGCCTCCAGCCAGGTCTGGGTGCCCTGGCCGTCCCACGGCTCGGCACTCCACTCGCCGGGTGCCTGGTCGGACGCATCGGGGTATTGGGCGATGATTTTTTCGCGCTCCCGGGCGCGGTGCATGGCATCGGTGTAAGCCTTGATGTTGGCCTTGGTGGGGTCTTTCATCACGGTTGCGCCCAACGCCTGGATGTTCTCGCCCCCGGCTTTTTGATCGGCCTTCATTGATTGGGCGTAGGTGTCGGGGATGAGTTCAGCCATCACCTCGGTGGCGTTTTCCAGGGGCGGACAGTGTTCGGCTTGCAGCTCGTTGGCCACGGTGCGCAAGGCCACATGGCGCATGTGCGCGCTGCGTTTGGCGGGGGTTTCGCTGAGCACTGCGCAGTGTTGCGGGTTGAGTGGGAGCTCGCTGTAGAGCATCCAGGCGTCATGGATTTTGTTCAGCGTCAGCCCTGTTAGAGTGCCTTTAAGCAAGAGGGTGGAGTCGTCCTCCAGCGCCTGCGCCTGAAACCTGCCGTCGGACGACACGGCATAGCGCTGGAGCGGGCCTTTTTCCTGCCAGATATACAAAAAGCCGGCCCGAAGACGCCGGGCGGCCATGGGGTGGCTTTGGGTGGTCACGCCGGGGGAACAGCAGGGGTGAGTGGCTTGTTCCTGCGCCAGGGCGTAGCGCACGGGCACCACGAACACTTCGGGCTGGTGAGCCGGGCATGGCGTCAGGGGGCTTTTGACATCGACGTGAGGCTGGGCCCTGGCGGCGCGTTCGGCCTGCGCGGCGTTATCGATCATGGCCAGTTTTTGAGCGCTCATGCACGGGGTTCCTTGTTGGTGATCTGGAGATATGTCAGTTCGGTGTTCAGGGTCGCAACCGAAGGCGGTTTGCGTGCATTGAAGTGAGTGCAGGTCAGGCAGGAATGGACGCAAGCACGCATCGGACTGGGTACCACTGAAGTTGTTGGAACAGATCTCGGGAATCGGTATACGGACTTCTAATCGTTGAAGTGCTCAATGACGAGTCAATATTCTTTTGATTCATATATTTATCAGGCAGATACGGGTGTCAGGACAGCTTTTGAATCGACGGTTTTATTGAGGTTATCAATAAAGTGCGCAACAAGTTGCGCACTTTCCTGTTGGCCAATAAGAGGTAGAACATATTTAAGCGCGCAATTCTAATGGGCTCTGGAGCAGGGCGTCCACAATGAATGGAAAACTTTTGTTCTGGTACTTAACTTTATGGGCTCTAGCAATAACGCCAAAAATATTCCCCTATTTAAGTGCGCAAGAAGTTGCGCACTTAAATAGGGTGCGATGAATACATGAATCGGGCATTCGAGATCAGCTTGTCTGAAGGTGTGCGTTTCGAGCGTCGGGTGTTCCACGCCATGTTCGCGACACATGACCCGAAAGAAGGGATGGCGGCGTTTGTCGAAAAGCGTGCTGCCGAGTTTGAGAGCCGCTAAAAGTCACTGGCTGTAGATGTGGGAGCGGGCTTGCTCGCGATTAAGGCAACCGGGTATGTCAGTCATGCCGGGTCGCTGCCATCGCGAGCAAGCGCGCTCCCACAGGCTCTCTGTTTTTTGGTGGGAGCCTGCCTGCAGGTGTCTAGATCAGATAATTCTTCAATTCCCGCGCAATAACCATTCGCTGAATCTCGCTCGATCCCTCATAGATCTGGGTGATGCGTGCATCTCGGTAGTAACGCTCAACCGGATAGTCTTCAAGATAGCCATAGCCGCCATGGATCTGGATGGCTTTGGAGCAGACATACTCGGCCATTTCCGAAGCAAACAGTTTAGCCTGGGAGGCTTCTGACAGGCAGGGCTTGCCCGCGCTGCGCAGGCGCGCCGCATGCAGGATCAGCAGTCGCGCTGCATTGATCCGGGTTTGCATGTCAGCCAGCATGTTGGCGATGCTTTGGTGTTCGATGATCGCCTTGTCAAATTGCACCCGGTCACGGGAATAGCCCAGTGCCGCTTCGAAGGCGGCACGGGCGATGCCCAGTGCCTGGGCGCCAATACCGATGCGTCCGCCTTCGAGGTTGGACAGGGCGATGGCCAGCCCCTTGCCGCGTTCGCCGAGCATGTTGGCTTCAGGCACGGTGCAATTGTTCAGGGTAACGGCGCAGGTATCCGAGGCGCGAATGCCCATTTTGTGTTCGGTACGGTCGACGATGAAACCCGGGGTCGCGGTAGGCACCAAAAACGCCGAAATGCCTTTTTTGCCAAGGTTTGGATCGGTGACGGCAAACACGATGGCCAGCTTGGCGCGCTTGCCATTGCTGACAAACTGTTTGGCGCCGTTGATCACCCACTGGCCGTCGCGCAGTTCCGCCCGTGTGCGCAGGTTGTGGGCTTCAGAGCCCGCCTGTGGCTCGGTCAGGCAGAAGCAGGCGATGGTCTGGCCACTGGCAAGCTCCGCCAGCCAGGTTTGTTTTTGCGCCTCGCTGCCGTATTTGAGGATGGGTCCGCAGCCGACCGAGTTATGGATACTCATCAGCGCGCCGGTTGCGCCATCACCGGCCGATATTTCTTCCACAGCCAGGGCGTAGGCAACGTAGTCGACATAGGTGCCGCCCCATTCTTCCGGAACCACCATGCCCAGCAGGCCCAGTTCGCCGAGCTTGGCCACCAGTGCATCGTCGATCCAGCCGGCCTTTTCCCAGGCCTGGGCATGGGGGGCGATTTCACGGCGGGCAAAGTCGCGGGCCATGTCGCGGATCATCACTTGTTCTTCGCTCAGTTCGATATCTTGCATGGCTCAGGCTTCCGTCGCGTCGAATGAGGTGAAAAAGCTGGCGACATGCACAGGGTCCAGAGCGTCCAGGGCAGGCGGGTTCCAGCGCGGGTTTTTGTCCTTGTCGATGATCAGTGCGCGCACGCCCTCCATCAGGTCGCCGCGATCGAACCATTGACGGTCAAGGTGCAGTTCCAGGGCAAAACACTGTTCGAGAGTCAGCTCACGGCCCCGGCGCAGCATTTCGAGGGTGACGGCCATTGCCAACGGGGAGCGGGTTTGCAGAAGGTCGGCGGTTTCATTAGCCCAGTCGCGGGTTTCCGGCGCCGTGACAGCGCGCAGATGAGCGACGATTCGCGGTATATCGGCTTGGGCGAAAACGCTGTCTATCAGGGGGCGAAGCCTGGCCAGCGGCGGCTCGGGCAACACGGTCACTGCGAACGTTCCGATCAGTGCTGTCAGATCATCAATGGGGGTGCCTCGCCATTCGAGGGTATCGAGGCTTCTATCCAGTTCAGGCAGTTTGCTGCTCTCCAGATAGCCGTCAGCCAGCCCGCAATACAGTGCGTCACTGGCGCGGATTTGCACGCCGCTAACCCCCAGGTAAGTACCAAGCTGGCCCGGTGTGCGGGTCAGAAAGTAGCTGCCGCCAACGTCAGGGAAATAACCGATTGCCACTTCAGGCATCGCCAGCTTGCTGCGCTCGGTGACCAGGCGCAGATCCGCGCCTTGCACCAGTCCCATGCCGCCGCCGAGGACAAAACCGTCCATCAAGGCAATCACGGGTTTGGGGTAGTGGTGCAGGGTCAGGTCGAGGGCGTATTCTTCTTCGAAGAACACCGTGTGCAGGGTGTCGTTGTTTTGATAGCTGTCGTAGAGCGAGCGGATATCCCCGCCAGCGCAAAAGGCTTTTTCGCCAGCGCCACGCAGCACAATGGCTTTTACCTGAGGGTCTGCGGCCCAGGCATCGAGATGCTGTTGAAGGCTGCGCACCATCTCCAGGTTGATGGCATTGAGACCGCTGGGGCGGTTGAGGGTCAGGTGACCAATGTGGTTGCGGACCTCGGCCAGAATCGTGTCGTCAATTGGAGCGATTTCCGGTGTCGGTGAGGAGGAAACCTGAGCAGTCATCACTAACTCCCTGCTTTATATTATTTTTAGTGGTGTTCACGGGCGAACGATAACGGATGCTAACAGTGCAAATTTGCCCATTACAACCCTGATAAGTGCAGGGCTGGTGTGCATTTTTGCATGTCAGACAGGCAGCGATCCGCCCACTTATTGCGCCAGCCAACCGCCGTCCACATTCCAGGCGGCACCGCGCACCTGGCTGCCAGCCTCGCTGCATAAAAACAGCACCAGTTCGCCCAGTTGGGGCGGGGTCACGAACTCCAGGGAGGGTTGTTTCTCGGCCAGCAGATCGTGCTGCGCCTGATAGGGGTCAATGCCCTGGCTGATGCGCTGATCAATCTGTTTTTGCACCAGTGGTGTGAGCACCCAGCCCGGGCAGATGGCATTGCAGGTGATATTGCTGGTGGCGGTTTCCAGGCCAACGACTTTAGTCAGGCCGATCACGCCATGTTTGGCGGCCACATAGGCGGCTTTGCCGACCGACCCCACCAGGCCATGAACCGAGGCGATATTGACGATGCGCCCCCAGCCGCGCTTGCGCATGCCGGGCAAGGTCAGGCGAGTGCTGTGAAACACACTGGACAGGTTGATCGCGATGATTGAATCCCAGCGCTCTACCGGGAACTCCTCGACGCTGGCCACATGCTGGATGCCTGCGTTGTTGACCAGAATGTCGATACCACCGAACTCGCGTTCGGCATAACTGATCATGTCGGCGATCTGCGCCGGGTCGCTGACATCTGCAGGATGGTGACCCACTTTGACGCCCAGTTGCTGGATGTCTGCAATGACTTTGCTGGCATCGCCAAAACCGTTGAGTATCAGGTCGGCTCCAGCCTTGGCCAGGCTCAGTGCGATACCAAGGCCGATGCCGCTGGTGGAACCGGTAACCAGTGCAGTTTTACCCTTAAGGCTCATGATCAATTCCTCAGAACGACGGGTTCGTGAATGAGGAAACGTAGCACGTGGTTTGCAGTTGCGGATACGAAACGGCCCACCAATAGGCGGGCCGTCTTCACGCTGCGCGGGGAGGATTAGTCCTGGCGGCTGGTGACTTCCAGCAGGTGGTAGCCGAACTGGGTCTTGACCGGGCCTTGCACCACGTTGATTGGCGCGCTGAAGACGACGGTGTCGAATTCTTTAACCATCTGGCCTGGACCGAAAGAACCCAGGTCGCCGCCCTGACGGCTGGAAGGGCAAGAAGAGTTGGCTTTCGCCACTTCGGCGAAATCAGCGCCGCCTTCGATTTGGGCTTTCAGTTCGTTGCACTTGTCTTCGGTGGCAACAAGGATGTGACGGGCAGTGGCTTTAGCCATGAGGGAGTACTCCTTTCAAGAAAGTGCCGAGCCTACCGGATTCAGTGGGGTTTTTCTCGGCAAAAGTTCTGTTTTGCGTTTTTGCTGACTGGCGGATCAATGCTTGGCGTACTGCGACTGGACTATTTTTATAACCCTTTGTTTTTCAAAAGCTTGGCGTGTTCGACATAAAGCGTGAGCGGGTTGACGGTTTTTTTGCTCATGGGGGCCAGATGATTAATGGTGTCGAGGTGATCAAGGGGGTAGTCCGAGCGGATCACATGGCCCAGATGGGAGCTGAATCGTCCGACCATTCCGTCATTTTCCTTGGTCTCACGGGTAAAAAAACTGCCGAACACACGGCAGGCGTTGTGCAAGGGGTCGAGCAGGTTCAACGATTCCGACAATCGCGAGCCCTTGATAATGCCGCTCCAAGAGTAATAGGACACATCGTTTACGTGCTCGGCCCCCATGCCGCCCCAGGTTTCAGGCAAGCCTTGGGGGTATTTAAGGTTAAAGGCAGTAACTCCTTCGGTGGTCAGGGCGTTGAGCGCCTCAAGTGAATGTTGCGGCAGTTGCGAGTGGCCGGTTATCGCTGACAGGAATGTGGAGAACGCTGTGGTCAGGGCGCCGGCGATGGTTTCGGGCAGTGTGCCCGGGACAAAGGCCTGACGCATGCGGTCTGCTGCTTCCGAGCCATGATTCGGGCCGCTGACCGAGGTCACGGAGGCGACAAGATGTGGCGCGGTGGCAGCTGCATAGCGGGCGGTCAGGGCGCCCTGGCTGTGGCCGATCAGGTTGACCCGCTGTGCGCCGGTCTGGGTGCACACCCTGCGTATATGCTCAAGCAGTTGTTCGCCCCGTGTTTCGTTGTTGTTGGCGGCCGAAATGATCGGCACGAAAACCCTGGCGCCTGATTCAGCGAGCGCGTCCTTGATGCCTTTGAAGTAGTTGAAGGGGCCTATCCGGCCGAAGCCGAACAGTCCGTGTACCAGCAGAATCGGGTAGTGGGTATTGGCTGAGTCATCCATGGGGTGTTTTCCTTGGTGTTGTTAACCGTAAAAAACACCTTAGTCGATATCGACTTCGCGCAGCCGTGGGCATATTCCCGGGCTGCGCAGAGGTTTGCCGAGCAGGCTTGTCAGGCGATGACCCGGGCGACGCGGCGCTGTGTTTGCAGCTGTTGGGCGGCGTTGCGCAGCAAGTGCTCGGTGGCATCCCACCCCAGGCAGCCATCGGTCACGGAAACCCCGTAGCGCATGTTCGCACTCAGGGGCTGGCAGCCTTCGAACAGATGGCTTTCGAGCATCATGCCAATCAGGGAGTGATCACCTGCCAGGCGCTGTTCGAGCACATCATTGAACACATCCGGCTGGCGCAACGGGTCTTTGCCGCTGTTGGCGTGGCTGCAGTCGATCATCATGCGGGCCGGGATGGCGCTTTTTTCCAGCCCGGCGCGAGCCTTGGCCACACTGGCGCGGTCGTAGTTCGGGCCGCTGTGGCCACCGCGCAGTACCAGATGGGTGTCGGGGTTGCCGGGCGTCTCGACGATTGCCGGATGGCCCTGGCTATCGACCCCGAAATGACGGTGACTGTGCGCGGCAGAGCGCATGGCATCGCAGGCGATTGCCACACCGCCGTCAGTGCCGTTTTTGAAGCCTACCGGCAGATCAAGGCCGCTGGCCATTTCGCGGTGAATTTGCGATTCGGTGGTGCGGGCGCCAATGGCCACCCAGCCCAGCAGGTCGTCGAAGTAGCCTGCAGCGATGGGCTGCAACAGTTCGGTGGCGACCGGAAGGCCCATGCGCAGGATTTCGAGCATCAGTTCCCGTGACAGGGTCAGGCCGTGAGCCATGTCATCGCTGCCATCCAGGTGCGGATCGTAGGCCAGGCCTTTCCAGCCCACAGTGGTGCGCGGTTTTTCGATGTAGGCACGCATGACCAGTAGCATGTCGTCGCTCACTTCATGGGCCAAGGCTGCGAGATTGCTGGCGTATTCGAGTGCGGCGAGGGGGTCGTGGATGGAGCAGGGGCCGACAACCACCAGTAAACGGGAGTCTTCACCGTTGAGGATGGCGCGAATGGCCTGGCGCTGGCTGCTGATCTGCTCGCGAAGCTTGATGCTCAGGGGCAGTTGCTGTTTGAGTTGCGCTGCGCTGGGCAGGCGACGGGTCGAAATCTGGGTAGTTGCAGTGTGTACGGCTGGCAGAGCGGATACGGATGCGTTCATGGTGTGTGCTTCCTGGGCAGGCGGCGGGTTCTCCCGCGCGCTCAGCCCTACTGGGGTGTTCGACAATTGGCCAGACTGGCCATGAGTGCTTGCGTGCCACCAATGTGGGTCCGTTCGGAGGCGGCAGGCTGTCCCGAACGGCGGCTGATAAATCGCCATGCAGTGCAAAGGTCGAAGCGGTAATAAGTGGCGTAGTTCATGGGGTAAATCCTCAATTCAATAAAATGTCAGGGGCCAGAAAAACAAAACCCCCGGTCGGGAAGCCGACCGGGGGTGAGAATTCTCTGGTAGGCGACCCCTAAGTAGTGGGCGCCGTGTGGGTATCAGGCGCGCCAGTGGCTAAACCAATACCCAAAATAAAATCGTGCGGTGGAGTGCATGTTGTTCGCGCACACAGATTCAGCCAGACGCTCGTCGCGTGCGGTCTTACAAATGTCTGTGGGGGCGTGATGCAACATGGGTGGTCTCCGATTGATGGTTCGCAGCTTACTTGAGGCGAACGGGCGTATTCAATCAAAAAATACTATGTGGATTAACAATTCAGACTATTGCCATGAGAGTCAGGGGCAGGCGAGATGTTTATTCGAGCCGGTCACGAACACGTGAGGGCCCTGTTTCGGGCTTTGCGCCGCCGCTCGCCGTGCGTGCTGTTGAGGGGGAGGGCGTGCCTGAATACTAAATCGGGAGTCACGCCCGAATAGGTGCATACTCAAGCGAACTCATCCCCTTCTGCCTCAACTGAATGTGTGGTCTGAGAGGCAATGATGCCGTCTTTCATGCCCAGAAGAACCGCTACCTTGTGGGCTTCACCACGCTTCCCCTTTTTGCGCCCGGCGAGCACTTGATAAGTGGTGGCCGGGTCGACGCCATGTTCCCGAGCGAACTCTTGAACGGATTTTCCCTGGTATTCCAGCCATGCCCTGGCTTGTGCGGCAGTACGAATTCCGGTCATAGTTCAAAACCGTTCAATTTTGTTTAATATTTATGGATTATACCATCCTTGCGGGTGTTTAAAATGGGATCCTACATCCAAATGAGTGGAATTGGTTTGCGCTTGCGTCAAGAGAGAGAGCGGCTGGGTTTGTCGCAGAAAGCTTTTGGCGAAATTGGTGGTGTCGAGGCGAACGCCCAAGGCAAATATGAGAGTGGTGATCGCGCGCCCAAAGCGGACTACTTGTCGCGGGTTGCAGGGCGTGGGGTGGATGTGCTGTTTGTATTGACCGGCAGCCCAACCCCGACATTAGTCGACAACCTCAGTCATATAGAAGAAAAAGTCCTGACCAGTTACCGGGTCTTGCAAAAGGAAGATCAGGACGCCATCCGCCGCTTGACCACAACCTTGGCCGAGCTGTCTGTCGCTCACCCGGCAAAGGAACTTCGTGATCCTGAAGATATTGAGACCGTCAAGAGCTGAATATTTACAAGGATTTAACGCTTTGGCGTGGATAGTTGACGCAAGTCGGTAGGTTGGTGGATTAGTTTTTGCTAAGGTGTCCACAATCAACCAAGACCAATTTGCGAGGTATCGACTTGATTCGGGTTCTAGTGGTCGATGACCACGATCTTGTGCGTACAGGGATCACACGAATGCTGGCCGATATCGAAGGCTTGCAAGTGGTCGGTCAGGCCGAGTCCGGTGAGGAGTCCCTTCTCAAGGCCCGCGAGCTGAAGCCTGATGTGGTTTTGATGGATGTCAAAATGCCCGGCATTGGTGGCCTGGAAGCTACCCGCAAGATGATGCGCAGCCACCCCGACATCAAGGTTGTCGCCGTGACGGTGTGTGAAGAAGACCCTTTTCCGACGCGCTTGCTGCAGGCAGGCGCCGCAGGCTACATGACCAAGGGCGCTGGTCTGGCCGAGATGGTCCAGGCAATCAGGCTGGTATTCGCCGGTCAGCGCTACATCAGCCCGCAAGTCGCACAGCAATTGGCACTCAAATCCTTTCAGCCTGCAAGTGACTCTCCGTTTGATGCCCTGTCCGAGCGCGAAATTCAGATCGCGCTGATGATTGTGGGCTGTCAGAAGGTCCAGGTCATTTCAGACAAACTTTGCCTGTCGCCCAAGACGGTCAATACCTACCGCTACCGCATTTACGAGAAGCTCTCGGTCAAAAGCGATGTTGAACTGGCCTTGCTGGCTGTTCGTCACGGCATGGTCGATGCTGGTTAACGATGACTGACGTGTTTGACGCAAGTGCGTTTCTTTCGACCTGCAGCGGTCGTCCTGGCGTGTATCGCATGTTTGACGGCGATGCACGGCTGCTTTACGTGGGTAAGGCCAAGAACCTGAAAAAGCGTCTGGCCAGCTACTTTCGCAAAACCGGTCTGGCGCCTAAAACAGCTGCCCTCGTGGCACGTATCGCGCAAATAGAAACCACCATTACCGCCAATGAAACCGAGGCGTTGCTGCTTGAGCAGACGCTTATCAAGGAATGGCGCCCGCCGTACAACATTCTGTTGCGCGACGATAAGTCCTATCCCTATGTGTTTCTGTCAGATGGTGAATTCCCGCGCCTGAGCATTCATCGCGGTGCCAAGAAGCTAAAAGGCAAGTACTTCGGGCCTTACCCCAGTGCGGGCGCTATTCGCGAGAGCCTGAGCATCTTGCAAAAGACCTTTCTGGTGCGTCAGTGCGATGACAGCTACTTCAAAAACAGAACGCGGCCTTGTTTGCAGTATCAGATCAAGCGCTGCAAAGCGCCTTGTGTCGGGTTGGTTGAGCCGCAGGAGTATGCCGAGGATGTTCGCCACTCGATCATGTTCCTTGAGGGGCGCAGCAGCGCGCTGACCGACGAGCTCAACAGTGCAATGGAGCAAGCCGCCAGCACCCTTGATTTTGAGCGTGCCGCTGAGGTACGTGACCAGATTTCGCTCTTGCGCAGGGTTCAGGACCAGCAAAGCATGGAAGGCGGGACCGGCGATGTGGATGTGATTGCCGCTTTCGTAAACCCCGGCGGCGCCTGTGTGCATTTGATCAATGTGCGCGGCGGGCGGGTATTGGGCAGCAAGAACTTCTTTCCACAGGTCGGTATCGAGGAGGAGGTGGCCGAAGTCATGGCGGCCTTTCTCGGTCAGTACTACATCAGCAGCCCTGAGCGCGACTTGCCGAGCGAGCTGATTGTAAACGTGGAGCACGAGAGTTTCGGCGCAATCATCGACGCCATCGAAGAGCTGCGGGGCCGAGAGCTGGCCATCAGCTACAGGGTGCGTGGCACGCGGGCGCGATGGCAGCAACTGGCGGTCACCAATGCCGAGCAGGCGCTGGTTGCCCGCCTGACAAACCGTCTGCATGTTGCGGCACGCTTTGAGGCCCTGGCCAAAGTATTGAAACTCGACGAAATCCCACAGCGTCTGGAGTGCTACGACATCAGTCACTCCAGCGGTGAAGCGACCGTTGCATCCTGCGTGGTGTTCGGCCCCGAAGGTCCGATCAAGTCGGATTACCGGCGCTTCAACATTGAAGGCGTCACCCCGGGCGATGACTATGCTGCCATGCACCAGGCGCTGATGCGCCGTTTCAGCCGGCTTAAAGAGGGGGAGGGCAAGTTGCCCGACATCCTGCTGGTCGATGGTGGCAAGGGTCAGCTCTCAATGGCCCGTGATGTGCTCAATGAACTGGCCGTGCCAGACTTGATCCTGCTTGGCGTGGCCAAGGGGGCAACACGCAAGGCGGGCTTCGAAACCCTCTATCTGAACGATGCTGCCCATGAATTCACGTTAAAGGGTGACTCGCCGGCCTTGCATTTGATCCAGCAAATCCGTGACGAGGCCCACCGTTTTGCCATTACCGGACATCGGGCGCGACGGGGTAAAACCCGTCGAACCTCAACCCTGGAAGGCATTGCAGGGGTGGGGCCGACTCGCCGCCGAGATTTATTGAAACATTTTGGTGGCTTACAGGAGCTATCTCGTGCCAGCATCGAGGAGATCGCCAAAGCACCCGGGATCAGTAAAAAGCTCGCTGAGTTGATTTATGCAAATCTGCACAGCGAGTAGAATGCCCCCTCACCTCGTAGCCAGTTGTGCCGATGAATATCCCTAATTTGATCACCGTACTACGCGTTCTACTCATTCCTTTCTTCATTCTGTTGTTTTACATGCCGTATAGCTGGAGTTATGTAGCCGCCAGCTCAGTCTTCGCGTTTGCGGCGGCGACGGATTGGCTCGACGGCTATTTGGCCCGTCGACTGGAGCAAAGCACGCCTTTTGGTGCCTTTCTGGATCCGGTAGCCGACAAGTTGATGGTTGCTGTGGCGTTGGTCCTGTTGGTGCAAGAGCACCACAACGTGTGGCTGACCCTGCCTGCGGCCGTGATTATTGGCCGTGAAATTGTCATTTCCGCGTTGCGCGAGTGGATGGCAGAGTTGGGAGCACGGGCTCAGGTTGCCGTATCGAACATGGGCAAGTGGAAAACTGCGGCGCAAATGCTGGCCCTGATCATCTTGCTGGCCAATCCATCGGACTTCAGCTTCTGGGTGTTGGTGGGTTACGGGCTGTTGCTGGTGGCGGCGGGGTTGACCTTGTGGTCGATGCTTCAGTATTTGCGGGCCGCCTGGCCGCATCTGAAGACGACCTCGGTAAAATAAATAAAACTTTTTGAATCAATGGGTTGACGCATTCTTTTATTGCTATAGAATGCCCAGCACCAAGACGCGGGAATAGCTCAGTTGGTAGAGCACGACCTTGCCAAGGTCGGGGTCGCGAGTTCGAGTCTCGTTTCCCGCTCCAAACATGGCTTTACGAATTCAGTGCAGTTCGATAGAGCAGAACAAAGGACCTTCGGGTCCTTTTTTCGTTTCTGGATTTTCATCAGGGAGCTTGTCCAGGCGCCCAACGATGATTTCTTTACGGCATCTCTCTCAAGTCATCACGCAATATGCTCAGGCTTTTCAGCGGTTGGAGGGCCAGGGTGTCTGGGTATTGCCAAATGCGCAACGCCAGACCCGCAAGTCGTCTAGTGACGAGACTTTCAGTATCTGGCGCTGCCTGTGGGGCGGGAGTTGCAGAGTCTTCAGCTCAAGATAAACAGCCTGGGTAGCCGATCAGACACTGGCGACCAATGCGCCCTCGTTCATCCTGCGTTTGTAGGCACTGTCACGATTCGCCAGCCAGAAATACAACGGCGAAGTCACCACCAGCCCGACGATCCAGGACAAGTCCGCTCCGTTGATGTGTTCTGAAATCGGACCCACATACAGCGGCGTGTTCATGAACGGAATCTGCACCACAATACCGACCGCATACGCCAGCAATGCCTGGGGGTTGTAGCGCCCGTAAATCCCGCCATCCACGCGAAAGATCGACGCAATGTCGTACTTGCCCTTATGGATCGCGTAGAAGTCGATCAGGTTGATCGCTGTCCACGGCACCAATACCACCAGCAACACCAGCACCATATCGACGAAGTGCCCGATAAAGTCCTTGGAGGCGAACACGGCTGCAGTTGCACACGTGGCCAGTACGATGATGGAGATCACCGCACGGCTTTTGGCCGTTGGAATCCAGCGATACGCAAAGGTCTGCACCAGGGTGATGATCGACAGTACCGCGCCGTACAGGTTGAGGGCGTTGTGGCTGATCACGCTGAGCAAAAAGAGCACCAGCATCAGGGGGCCGATGGAGCCCGTGGCGAGTTTGACCGCTTCCATGGTGTCCATCCCTGCCGGGGTGGCGAGGACGGCAACGGCGCCAAAGATGAAGGACAGACTGGAGCCCAGGACCGAACCCAGGTAAGTGGTCCAGAATGTGGACGCAACGGGGACGTCAGCCGGCAGGTAGCGGGAGTAGTCAGACACGTAGGGGGCAAAGGCGATCTGCCACAGGGCAGCCAGGGAAATGGTCGCCAGCACGCCTGCAATGTTGAACCCGCCGCGGGTCAGAAAGTCGGTGGTCTGTATGTGGGTGAAGATGTAGCCGAAACCGAGCACGATCCCGGCGCCCAGTACCCAGGTGCCAATGCGGTTGAGCACGTGGATAAAGCGGTAGCCGATGATGCCGATAATTCCGGAACCGATGGCGCCGATCACGATGCCGACCGGCACGGGCACCGAATCGACCACGCCGTGCAGGGATTTGCCCGCCAGCACGATGTTGGAAGCAAAGAAACCGATGTACATGACACCCGCGATCACCACCACCAGCAACGCGCCGAGGGAGCCGAACTGGGCACGGCTCTGGATCATTTGCGGGATGCCCATTTGCGGGCCCTGGGCCGAGTGCAGCGCCATCAGCACGCCGCCGACCAGGTGACCGATGAGGATGGCGACGATGCCCCACATCAGATTAAGGTTGAACAGTTGCACACCCAGTGCTCCGGTGACGATCGGCAACGGCGCGATGTTGCCGCCGAACCACAGGGTGAACAGATCTCTTACCTTTCCATGGCGATCTTCGGGGGGCACGTATCCAATCGTGTGTTTCTCGATGAGCGGGGCGTTGGCTGTTGCAGTGGTGACCATGACGAACTCCAAGGCAGGTGAGTACGTGGACGTACTTCGCAGTGCGCCGACAGGGCGGCGCTTTGTTGTTGGAGTGATCATCTGTAATGAGGGCAGGGAGGTAAATTAGTAAGTTTGTTGCTATAGACATTAAAAAAAGTATCTCCCGGGCTTTTTTGCTCCGGTATGTTGCATGCTCCGTGAACGCTGAATAAAACAGCTTTTTCTTGCACTGGTTTGGGGCGAAATCCCACGTTTCCCGAGGTTCCGATGGCTGCCTACAACCTGCGCCAACTCAGATATTTTGTGACCACGGCCGACTGCGGCAGCGTCGCCGAAGCGTCGCGCAAGCTTTACATCGCACAACCATCCGTCTCGACCGCGATCAAGCAACTGGAAGACAGTTTTGGTGTGCAGCTGTTTATCCGTCATCACGCCCAGGGCGTGTCACTGACACCCAGTGGCGCACGGTTTTACCGCAAGGCGCTGGAGTTGTTGCGAGTGGCACATGAGTTCGAACAAAACGCCCTGGCCGACAATGACGTGGTGGCGGGGCAGATCGATATCGGCTGCTTTGAAACCGTCGCACCGCTGTACTTGCCGCGTTTGATCGCCGGCTTCAAGGCGCGTTGGCCCGGGGTGGAGATCCGCATTCGCGACGGTGAGCAGCAGGAGCTGGTACAGGCGCTCACCGCAGGCACTATTGATGTGGCGATGCTGTTTGAACACGACCTGGGAACCGCCATCGAGACTGCGCCACTGATGCCGCCGCAGCAGCCATACGCCCTGTTACCGGCCGATCACCGCTTTGCACAGCAAGCCAGAGTGTCCCTGGCGGACCTGGTCCTGGAGCCGATGATTCTGCTGGATGTGCTGCCCAGCCGGACCTATTTCGTGAGCATATTCGAAGAGCGCGGGTTGACGCCGAATATCGTGTTCAGTTCGCCGTCGATCGAGATGGTTCGGGGGATGGTGGGCAGGGGGTTCGGCTTTTCGATACTGGTGACCAAACCGTTCACCGAGTACACCTATGACGGCCAGAAAGTCGTGTGTGTGCCGCTGGCTGAAACGGTCACGGGTTCAGGCTTGTCGGCTGTGTGGCTGCGTCGTGCACCATTGACCAAACCGGTGCAGCTGTTTGTCGACTACTGCCGTGAAGAACTGGCGCAGTTACTTGGCTAGAACTGTGGGAGCCGGGCTTGCCAGGCTCCCACAGTTGATGGGCATCGTTTGGGGTATCAGGTGCGGATCGAGTGCAGCATCCGCAGCAGCATGGCATCACATCCCGCCAACTGAGCCACACTCACAAACTCATCCGGCTTGTGCCCCTGGTCCATGCTGCCGGGCCCGCAGACCACCGTGGGAATGCCCACGGCATCGAACAGCCCCCCTTCGGTGCCAAACGCGACGGTGCCGAATTCCCGCGAGCCGCTGAACGCTGCAATCAACTCAGCCGCCTGGCTGCGCTCATCAGTCACCAGGCCCGGGTACGCGGACAACTCGGTAAAGCGGATCGCACTCTGCGCGCTGACGGCCTGCATGCGTGGTAACACCTGTTGCTCGGCGTACGCCTTCAACTGCGACGCCACCTCACTCGGGTCCTGGGACGGCAATGCGCGAATCTCGAAATCAAACCGGCAATCGGCAGGCACGATGTTCAGCGCTTTGCCCCCGGTAATCACCCCGGTTTGCACGGTGCTGAACGGCGGATCAAAACGGGGGTCCTGTGTCTCCTGTAATTGGTGTCCTATACGCCCCAACTCGCCAATCAACGCGGCGGCATGCTCGATGGCATTCACGCCATAGGGCGCATAGGCCGAATGACACGCCTCGCCCTGCACATCACAGCGCATGGCGAGCTTGCCTTTATGGCCGAGTACCGGCTTGAGCTGCGTTGGTTCGCCGATAATGCACAGCATCGGCTTCACAGGCCGCTGCTCCAGTACCTTGAGCAACGAGCGCACGCCCAGGCAGCCGACTTCTTCGTCGTACGACAGGGCGATATGCACCGGCATGCGCAACGGAGCCTGAATCAGCGCCGGGACCAACGCCAGCACACAAGCGATGTAACCCTTCATATCCGCCGTGCCCCGGCCAAACAGCTTGCCGTCGCGCTCAGTCAGCTCAAACGGTGGCACCGTCCATGGCTGGCCATCCACCGGCACCACGTCGGTGTGTCCCGACAGCACAATACCCGCCAGTCCTTGCGGGCCAATACTGGCGAACAGGTTGGCCTTGCTGCGTTCATCGTTGTAGACCAACTCACTGGCCACACCGAACCCGGCCAGGTAATCGCGCACAAAGTCGATCAGTTGCAAGTTGGACTCGCGGCTGGTGGTGTCAAACCCCACCAGCTTGTGCAGCAGATCGCGGCTGCTACTCATCGATCATCTCCGGCCACGCCGTAGCCGGGGGAACGGTCGGGAGCGATGGCGCGGTCGATGTAGTCCTGCACTTGCGGGCGATAAGCGTCCCAGAGTTTCTGCAGTTCAGTGATCGGGCGCTCATCGGCCCAGTCCACCCGCAGGTTGATGATCGGCCAGGTCAGTTCGCCCACCACCACCAGCGCGGCGGAATGCACCGGGCCGGCCTCGCCGCCAGCGTCGATGGCGGCATGCATGGCAGCCAGCAGCCGGTCCGCCAGTTGGCCTTCTCCTTGCTCGAACGCCAGGACCATGGCCTCGATCACTGCGCGGTCGGCCAGCATGTTGCCCGCCGCCACGCATTGTTCGCCCGCGACCCCATTGTGGGTACCCAGGGTCTCGCTGCCGCTGAAATGCACGGTGCGGCCCAGGTGATCAATCGCCGTCAGTTGCCGGTACTGGCTGTAGCCATTGCTCGTAAGCGCCTTGTCCAGCGCTGCGGCCGGGGCGAGGCCCCGTTCCAGCAAGTCCAGCACGTCCGGGCCCAGGGCCGGCAGGGTGATGTTCTGGGTTGAAACCGCGCCAACACCGGGGCGCAACCAGGGGCAGCGGGCACCCACGGCAATACTCGATGAGCTGATGGCGATGCCCAACTGGCCGGTGTCCGCGCAACGGCCAACGATTGAAAACGTCATGGGTAGCCTCCTTACTCCGGGATAACCGCGATCACATCGATTTCCATCAGCCACTGGGGCTGCCCGAGAGCCGACACCACCAGTCCGGTGGAGATCGGAAACACCCCCTTGAGCCATTTGCCGACTTCCTGGTAAACCGGCTCGCGGTAGCGCGGGTCGATCAGGTAGGTGGTGGTCTTGACGATATGGCTCAGGTCGCTGCCCGCTTCTTCGAGCAGTTGCTTGACGTTGCGCATGGCTTGCTCGGTCTGGGCCCTTGGGTCTCCCAGGCCAACGAGCCTGCCTTCGAAATCGGTGCCCACCTGACCGCGCACATACACGGTGTTGCCGGCGCGCACAGCCTGGCACAGGTCGTTGTCCAGGGTTTGGTTAGGGTAGGTTTCCTTGGTGTTGAACATGCGGATGCGAGTGTGAGTAGGCATCAAATAAACTCCGAAAAAAGTGATCAGGCACTGACAGTCGGTTGGCGAGCCACGGCAGGGGCTTGGCGGTAGTCGAGGTATTTGCGCTGGGTGGCGATGTGGTCGGCCACGTGCTTGGCGTCGTGCCAGACGCCCCAGATAAACGATGAACCTCGACGCGACTGCCACGGCAAGCCAAGGAAGTAGATCCCGGACTCGCTCGATACGCCGCGCTGGTGCTGGGGCTTGCCGGTGGCGTCGAACGCATCGACCTTCAACCAGCTGTAGTCCACGGCAAACCCGGTGGCCCAGATGATCGACGTGATACCCGCCGTGGCCAGGTCCAGTTCCAGGATCGGGTTCTTGATGCACGGCGCATCAGCAAACACGCGACGGGCTTGCGGTTCCGCAGGCAAGTCCAGGCCGTTGCGCTCTACATAGGCATCGGCCGCATCCAGCAGGGCCAGGTAGTTCTCATCACCGCGGGCCAGGTTTTCCAGCAGGTTGGGCTGGAAACGGGCGACGCTGCCATTGAACGATTGGGTCAGGCCAACCAGCGTCATGCCTTGCTGGGCCAACTCGCGAAAATCAATGGTTTTGCCACCCTGGGCGCCGCTTACCGCAATGGTCACGTGCTCGCGGCCAGGCTTCATCGCCGCCTGATCCCACTCGCCCAGCACACCCAGCCACCAGCAGAAATCGCGGTTGCGATAGGCGCGGGGCGGGCGGTCGTGGGCACCGACGGACAGGTACACCTGGCGACCGGAGCGTTGCAATTCATCGGCGATCTGCACGCCGGAAGAACCCGCGCCCACCACCAGAACGGCCCCAGCCGGCAGCTGCGAAGGGTTGCGATAGTCGGCGGAGTGAATCTGATGCAACGCGGTGTCTTGAGGTGCAATCGCCGGAATCACCGGTTTCTGGAATGGCCCGGTCGCCGCCACCACGCGGTTGGCTTCGATCACGCCTTCGCTGGTGTGCACGGTAAAGCCCGGGCGTCCGATATTGCGGGTTACAGACAGTACGTCCACGCCGGTACGGATCGGCGCATTGAACTTGCGTGCATAGGCTTCAAAGTAATCCGCCACCCGCTCTTTTGGCGCAAAGCCATCGTCGGCGACGTCATCGAATGCCATGCCCGGAAACCGGTCATGCCAGGCAGGTCCGTTGGCCACCAGCGAATCCCAGCGCCCGGTGCGCCAGCGTTCGGCAATACGACTGCGCTCCAGTACCAGGTGCGGCACGCCTTGCTTGCTCAGGTGCTCACTCATGGCCACGCCAGCCTGACCGGCTCCCACCACCAGGGTGTCTATTTTTGTTATCGCTACCGTCATGTCTCTGTCCTTGCGTAATGCAGTTGGATTCAGTTCGTGCATGACTTCAAGGCTAGGGGGAGGGCAGTTTTAAATAAAATATTATTAAGCTGGGAAGTGAGCATAAAAATTGAATGCAGAAGTTCTCGCCCTGATTACTCAATATTGCCCCTGTATCAACGCGAAAAAGGGTATGTACACGGTGCTCAGGACCCTTGTGCCAGACGGGCTGACGCCTTGGAAGTGGCCATGCCGGGGTGGCCAGGCTCCTCACCCTAACGGGTGATTTCGATGATTTTCAGGGTGTGGGAGTATCACTCCAATCCTTGGCGCCAGTGACGTGGTGTCGTACTCAACCGTACTTTCGGCGAGTCTTTGAAGTGGAAAACGACCGGCTTTCATCTGCGCAATGGTTCGAACAGATGGCCAGAGTGACCGAGAGCATCGGGCAGTCGGGCTTCACCGCTACGTTGTTCGAAGCCCTGGGATGTATCTGGCCCATTCAGGCGACAACGTTGTACCTGTACCCCCACGGGGGCATGCCCAGTGCGTTGTTCGAACTGGAAGGCCCCTGGTTGCCACAAGGCAATGTACGCCAGTACCTCTCCGGGTTCTATTTGCTGGACCCGTTCTACGGGGCCTGCATCGAAGGCGTCAGTTCAGGGTGTTACAACCTTGATGATGTTGCCCCCGATCACTTCGAACTCGGCGAATACTTCCAGTCGTTTTACCGTCACTCCCATCTGGAAGATGAGTTGAACTACATCCTGCAGTCCAGTGCCGGGCTGAGTCTGTCGGTGTCACTGGCGTTTACGCAAAAACTGGACGCAACCACCACTCAGCAGTTCAAGCGGATAGCGCCCTGGGTACTGGCGGTGCTGGGCAAGCATTTCGTCGGTCTGGATGCCCGGGGATCGCGCTTCGAAAACCTGCTGGAACAGCGAATCCATTCGGCCCTGAACAACTTCGGTTCGTCGCTGCTGACCGAGCGCGAATGCCGGATTGCCCAGCTGATCTTGCGCGGCCACTCCACACGTTCTCTGGCCGAACGCCTTGGGGTCACGGAAGACACCATCAAGTCCCACCGCAAGAACATCTACAGCAAGCTGGATATCGGTACGCAATCGGAACTGTTTTCCCTGTTTATCGATTCCCTGGCAGAAGCCCAGGGGGTGCTCAGCAAAGACCCCCTTGAAAGCTACATGAGCAAGAACCGCTGAGCGGTGCGCTTGCCCTTGTGTGACTCCCAACAAAAAGAGAAAACCATGAATTTACCATTCGAGTTGAAGCGCCAGACTGAGGATTACCAGCAGGCTGACGCGGCCCACCACATCCACGCCTTTGTGGATCAAAAAGCCCTGAATGCCGAAGGCCCGCGAGTGATGGTGCGGGGCAAGGGCCTGTATCTATGGGACAGCGAAGGCAAGCGCTACCTGGACGGCATGTCGGGGCTGTGGTGCACCCAGCTCGGCTATGGTCGCAAGGACTTGACCGCCGCTGCCGCCGCGCAGATGGACCAGTTGTCGTACTACAACATGTTCTTTCACACCACCCATCCGGCGGTGATCGAACTGTCCGAGTTGCTGTTCAGCCTGCTGCCGGGTCACTACAGTCACGTGATCTACACCAACTCCGGCTCCGAAGCCAACGAGGTATTGATCCGTACCGTGCGCCGCTACTGGCAAGTGGTCGGCAAGCCGCAGAAAAAAATCATGATCGGCCGCTGGAATGGCTACCACGGTTCCACCCTCGCGGCTTCTGCGCTGGGCGGCATGAAGTTCATGCACGAAATGGGGGGCATGATTCCCGACGTCGCCCATATCGATGAGCCGTATTGGTACGCCCAGGGCGGCGAGTTGACGCCGGCTGAGTTCGGTCGTCGCTGTGCCCTGCAACTGGAAGAAAAGATCCTCGAACTGGGCGCCGAAAACGTAGCGGGCTTTATCGCGGAACCGTTCCAGGGCGCGGGCGGGATGATTTTCCCTCCAGAAAGCTACTGGCCCGAGATTCAACGCATCTGTCGCCAGTACGATGTACTGCTCTGCGCCGATGAGGTGATTGGTGGGTTTGGTCGCACCGGCGAGTGGTTCGCTCACGAGTACTTCGGTTTTGAGCCAGACACCCTGTCGATCGCCAAGGGCCTGACCTCCGGTTACATACCGATGGGCGGCCTGGTGCTGAGCAAGCGCATTGCCGATGCGCTGGTGGAGCAGGGCGGGGTCTTCGCCCACGGCCTGACCTACTCCGGGCACCCGGTCGCGGCAGCGGTGGCGCTGGCCAACCTCAAGGCGCTGCGTGATGAAGGCATCGTACGCACGGTGAAGGACGACACCGGGCCATACCTGCAACAGATCCTGCGCGAAGTGTTCGCCCATCACCCGATGATCGGCGAGATCCAGGGCACGGGCTTGCTCGCGGCCTTGCAGTTCGCCGAGGACAAGAGCACGCGCAAACGCTTCGACAATGAAAACGACCTGGCCTGGCAGTGCCGCACCTTTGGTTTTGAAGAGGGCGTCATCATTCGCTCGACATTGGGCCGCATGATCATGGCACCCGCCCTGGTAGCAACCCGAGGCGAGCTGGACGAGCTGGTCGAGAAGACCCGCATTGCAGTAGACCGCACCGCACGGATCGCGGGAAAACTGTGAAGTGATCGGCCCACCACCCCGCGTCCGGGGTGGTGGGCGACATCGTTACATCGCCCTGCGTGCACATCACCACTTTCAACGAATGATTCACTAACGGTATCGATTTCATCGAATGCCGCGGCGCCCTGCATTCCAATTTCCAGGAGTCAGCAATGAATACAATAACAAACGTGGCCGATACTCCCTCCCATCATTCCCCCTCCAGCGCAACGTCGGCCCGCAGGTTTCGACAACCACTGGGCCTTGTCGGACTGGTTCTTTTCGGCCTGGCCTACATGGTCCCGCTGGCGGTGTTTACCACCTACGGCCTGGTCACTCAGATGACCAAGGGGCACCTGCCTACCGCCTACCTGTTGACGCTCGCGGCCATGCTGCTGACCGCCTACAGCTATGGACGCATGGTTCAGGCACACCCCTATTCAGGATCGGTCTACACCTATACGCGCAAGGCATTTGGTGCCTATTTCGGCTTTCTTGCCGGCTGGACGTTATTGCTGGACTACATCTTCCTGCCGTTGCTCAGCTATTTGCTGATCGGCATCTACATGTCCGAGTACTTTCCCGCAGTTCCGACCGCGGTGTGGGTGCTCGGCTCCATTGCCCTGGTGACGGTACTCAACCTGGTGGGTATCGAGTCCATCACTCGGGTCAACTGGATACTGATCGTTGCCCAACTGGTCTTCATCGTGGTGTTCGTGGCGTTGTCAGTGAACACCCTGAGCGGGCGTTCCGAACCGCTTTCGCTGCTCGAACCCTTCCACCATGAAGGCTTCAGCGTGCCGTTGATCATGACGGGGGCAGCCGTGCTGTGTCTGTCATTTCTGGGTTTCGATGCGGTGTCGACCATGGCCGAAGAAACCCCTGACCCCAAGCGTACGATCCCGCTCGCCATCATGGTGGTGTCGTTGGTCGGAGGGCTGCTGTTTCTGGTGGTTTCGTATTGTGCCCAAATGGTTTTTCCGGAATGGAACAGCTTCGCCGACCCGGATTCGGCGTCGGTGGACGTCATGCGTCGCGTCGGTGGCGAACTGTTGGTGACTGCGTTTACCGCGACCTATGTGGCGGGCTGTTTCGCCTCGGCAATGGTGTCCCAGGCCAGTGTCTCCCGTGTGCTGTTTGCAATGGGACGGGACGGAGCATTGCCCCGCGTACTCGGCAGGCTGGTCTCGAAAAAACGGGTGCCTGCCAACGCGATCATCCTGGTCAGTCTGTTCTCGCTGATTGCCCTGTTCATCACCCTGGATACCGTCGCCAACATGATCAGCTTTGGCGCGCTGTTCGCGTTCTCGGCGGTGAATCTGGCAGTGATCAAGCATTACCTGATTGATCAGAAGCTGCGCGGACGCCGCAACTACCTGATGTACGCCGTGTTGCCGGGGCTGGGGTTCCTCAGCACCCTCTGGTTGTGGACGAGCCTTTCGAGCATGTCGTTCCTCATTGGTCTGTGCTGGATGGGCCTGGGGCTCCTGTGTCTGCTGGGCGTCACCCGGGGGTTCCGGGTGGGCATGCCGGATTTGAAAATCGCGGAATAACTACAAAAACATCCACTTGGGAGTACTGACATGTTCAACCTTGACTACTGGCAGCAGCGTGTTGCCCGCCAAACCTTCATTGACACCGCCCTGATCGACGGCCAGCCAGTGAGCTCGATGTCCGGGGCGACCTTCGACGCCATCAACCCGGCGACCAATCAATTGCTGGCCCGTGTCGCCGCGTGCGGCGAACAAGAGGTCAACCTGGCAGTGCGCTCAGCACGGCGCGCCTTCAACACAGGCCCTTGGCGGCGCATGGCCCCGGGGGAGCGCAAGAAAATCCTGATCAGGTTGTCCGGGCTGCTGATGGACCATCGCGAAGAGCTGGCGCTGCTGGATTCGCTGAACATGGGCAAGCCGGTGATGGATGCCTACAACGTGGATGTACCCGGCGCCGCACACGTTTTTGCCTGGTACGGCGAAGCCCTCGACAAGGTCTATGATCAGGTCGCACCTACGGCTCACAACGCACTGGCCACCATCACCCGGGAAGCGCTGGGGGTTGTTGCCGCGGTGGTGCCGTGGAACTTTCCGCTGGACATGGCCGCCTGGAAACTGGCCCCCGCGTTGGCTGCCGGTAACAGCGTGGTGCTGAAACCGGCGGAGCAATCACCATTTTCTGCGTTGCGCCTGGCCCAGCTCGCCTTGGAGGCCGGTATCCCGGAAGGAGTGCTGAACGTGGTGCCCGGCCTGGGCGAGAGCGCCGGCAAGGCCCTCGGCTTGCATCCGGACGTTGATTGCCTGGTGTTCACCGGTTCCACCCAGGTCGGCAAGTACTTCATGCAGTACGCCGCGCAGTCCAACCTCAAGCAGGTCTGGCTGGAGTGCGGTGGCAAGAGCCCGAACCTGGTGTTCGAAGACTGCCAGGATCTGGACCTGGCTGCGGAAAAAGCCGCCTTCGGCATTTTCTTCAATCAGGGTGAAGTGTGCTCGGCCAACTCCCGGCTCTACGTGCAGCGCTCCATCCACGACGAATTCGTCGAGCGCCTGATCAGCAAGTCCCGCGCCTGGTTGCCCGGTGATCCCCTGAACCCTGGAAGCGCTGCGGGCGCCATCGTCGACAGCGAGCAAACAGCCCGCATCATGAAAGCCATCGGTCAGGCCACTGCGAGTGGTGCCACGCTGTTGAGCGGTGGGGAACAGCTGACCATCAATGGCTCTTCAAACTTTATCCAGCCGACGATATTTGCCAACGTGAACAGCGCCATGAGCATTTCCCGTGAAGAGGTGTTCGGTCCCGTCCTGGCCGTCAGCGCCTTTGATACTGAAGAGGAGGCCGTGGCGCAAGCCAACGACAGCATTTACGGGCTGGCGGCGTCGGTGTGGAGCGATGACCTGAATCGTGCCCACCGTGTGGCCCGTGCCCTGAATGCCGGTACGGTGTCGGTCAATACCGTCGACGCTCTGGATGTGGCGATTCCCTTTGGCGGAGGCAAGCAGTCCGGTTTCGGGCGCGATCTGTCGCTGCACTCGTTTGACAAGTACACGCAGCTGAAAACCACCTGGTTTCAGTTGCGTTAAGCCGGGGTGGGAGCGGGGTGATCGGACGGATTCAGAGGCTGGGCAGAACCCTCGTTTTGCGCCAGCAACCTATCTATCAAGCTGCGGATGACCTTTGGTAGCGCCTCAAGATCACGGACCAGAATGCTTCGCTCCCGCACGCGCCAGGGCTCGTCGAGCTCGATGACTGACAGGCCCATGGTCTGTTGATGTCGACGGGCCGAAGACTCCGGCAGGATGGCCAGGCCAACGCCCGCTTCGACCATCCGGCACATCGCTTCAAAGCTGTAGACCTTGATCCGCATGTTCAGCGTATTGCCGTGCAGGGCCACCTGTTCGCTCAAAAAACGCAGCAGGGTAGTGCCTTCGTGCAAACCGATGTGCGCATAGGCCAGGGTCTCCGCCAGCTTGATGGTTGTGCGCCCGGCCAGGGGATGGTCGAGGGGCGTGACCAGTACCAACTGGTCAGTACTGAAGTGTATGACCTGCAAACTGTCGGCCTCGACCGGGCCGGCAATGATGCCCATGTCCGTCGAGCCCTCCAGCACGCCCCGAACAATGTCGCGGCTCAACCGCTCCTGCAGGTCAACCGTCACCCCCGGACGTTCGGCGAGAAAGCCTGCAAGGATCTCGGGCAAGAACTCCGTGGCCGCCGTGGTGTTGGCAAAGATCCTGATATGCCCCGAGGACTCGGTGCCGTACTCGGTAAACTCGCTTTTCAGGTAGTCCACCTGCCGCATGATCACGCGGGCATGGTGCAGGAACAGTTCCCCCGCAGGTGTGAGTTCAACGCCCCGACTGTCACGGTAGAGCAGGCGGCTGGCGAGGTTTTCTTCCAGGCTTTTGATCCGGGCGCTGGCGGCTGCCGGGGAGATGAATGCCTTGCGCGCACCTTGGGTCATGCTGGGGGATTCGGCGATATGGATAAACAGGCGCAGGTCGACGAGATCAAAGTGCATGGCAGATTTTCCCAGGGCATGAATGCTGCTGTGTGGCTGCGGCGTTAAGCAAAACCGAACGCCCCCTTACCGAAACGCAGATTCACAGATCGCTGTGCTTTTGGCAATCATGGTCAAAATAACAAGCCACGGGGCAATCACCGATGAGCGATAACGCACTGTCTGCCTGGATCGGTCGCACTGAAGAGTGCCATGACTGTCTGAGCCTTAACCTGGTTACCCGCATCGCCGCGACCTTCGGCGAGCAGGCACCACTGGCCGGTGAGCCGCTGCCGCCATTGTGGCAGTGGTGTTTTTTCCAGAGCGCAGTGGCGCCGGGGGAGCTGGGTGGCGATGGCCATCCGGCACGCGGGGGCTTCCTGCCACCCGCCGACAATCGCAACCGCATGTGGGCGGGCGGTCGTATCGAGTTCCACATCCCGCTGAAGGTGGGCGCTCAGGCGACGCGCCTCTCCACCATCACCGATGTCCAGGAAAAACACGGCAAGACCGGCGCTCTGCTGTTTGTCACGGTGCAGCATGACTACCTTCAAGACGGCCAGCTGGCGATCCGTGAAGAACAGGACATCGTCTACCGCGAGCCGACGCCTCCCAAGCTGGCGAGCGGCGACCCGATGCCCGAAGGCGCCTGGCAGGAGTCCGTCACGCCTACCCCCACCTTGTTGTTCCGTTATTCGGCCGTGACCTTCAATGGGCACCGCATCCACTACGACTGGCCCTATGCGACCGAGGTCGAGGGCTACCCGGGGCTGGTGGTTCACGGCCCGCTGATGGCCACGCTCAGTGTGCGCGCGTTCTGCCGGGCCAATCCCGATGCACGGCTGCGCCGCTTCGCTTATCGCGGCCTGCGCCCATTGATTGCGCCTCATCCCTTTGACGTGAGCGGTCGCATTGCCGCGGCGGGCAGGGCTGAGTTGTGGGTGGGCAATGCTGAAGGTATTGCCCAAAAGAGCGAAGTGACCTTCGACTGAATAATGACAATAAGGATCTGCAATGAATCCGTATCTGAACGAAGACTACAACGCTATTCGCGAGGGTGTGCGCGCCCTGTGTGCCGACTTTGCGGCGCAGTACTGGCGCAGGATTGACGAAGAAAAAGGCTTTCCTGAAGCGTTTGTGGCCGCCATGACCGAGGCCGGCTGGCTGTCGGCGATGATCCCTGAACAGTACGGCGGCTCGGGCCTGGGGCTGGCCGAAGCGTCGATCATTCTGGAAGAAGTGAACCACTGCGGCGGTAACTCCGGCACCGTGCATGGCCAGATGTACAACATGTTCACTTTGCTGCGCCACGGCAGTGAAGCGCAAAAAAGCTATTACCTGCCCAAGCTGGCCAGCGGTGAGCTGCGCCTGCAATCCATGGCCGTGACCGAGCCCACCACCGGCACCGACACCACCAAGATCAAGACCACGGCCGTGCGCCAGGGCGACTCCTACGTGATCAACGGCCAGAAGGTCTGGATTTCGCGGGTACAGCATTCCGACCTGATGATCCTGCTGGCCCGCACCACGCCGCTGGCCGACGTGCAGAAAAAAGTCGACGGCATGTCGATCTTCCTGGTGGATTTGCGCGAAGCCATCGGCAACGGCCTGACCGTGCAGCCGATTGCCAACATGGTCAATCACGAAACCAACGAGCTGTTCTTCGACAACCTGCACATCCCCGCCAGCAGCCTGATCGGCGAAGAGGGCAAGGGCTTTCGCTACATTCTCGACGGACTCAATGCCGAACGCACCCTGATCGCTGCCGAGTGCATTGGCGATGGCCGCTGGTTCAATGAAAAGTCTGCGCAGTACGCCCGCGAGCGGGAGGTGTTCGGCCGTCCGATCGGGCAGAACCAGGGCGTGCAGTTCCCGATTGCCGAGGCCTACATCGAGCTTGAGGCCGCGGACCTGATGCGCTGGCGTGCGTGCGAGGAGTACGACAGCGGGCGCAGTGCCGGGGCTGCGGCCAACATGGCCAAGTACCTCGCGGCCAAGGCCAGCTGGGAAGCAGCCAACACCTGCCTGCAGACCCACGGCGGTTTCGGTTTTGCCAATGAATACGACGTCGAGCGCAAGTTTCGCGAGACCCGTCTGTATCAGGTGGCGCCCATCTCCACCAACCTGATCCTGTCCTATGTGGCCGAGCACCTGCTTGAGTTGCCGCGTTCTTTCTAAGCATTGACCCGAATTTACATCTGGAGCCTTAACGGAGATTAAGCATGCAGATCAGCCATCTCGACCATCTGGTACTGACGGTACGTGATATTCCCAGGAGTCTGGATTTCTACAGCCGTGTGCTGGGTATGCAGCCGGTAGTGTTTGGCCAGGGGCGCCATGCCCTGTCGTTTGGTCAGCAGAAAATCAACCTGCACCAGGCCGGTGCCGAGTTCGAACCCAAGGCTACGCATCCACTGCCGGGGTCGGCCGACGTGTGCTTCATCGTCAATGACCGACTGGACATCGTCATCGAGCAGTTGCACGCCCAGGGCGTGAAGATTTTGGAAGGCCCGGTCATGCGTACAGGTGCGCGGGGACCGATCCGCTCGATTTACCTGCTTGATCCGGACCTCAACCTGATCGAACTTTCGAATGCCATGGAGAACGCTGAATGAGTCAGCACACACAAGCGCTCACCGGGTTTTTGGCCAGCCTGCACTACGAGCAGTTGTCCGAAGCCGTGATCAGCCGTACCGAAGACCTGTTTCTCGACTGGCTGGGCTCGGCCCTGGCCAGCCAGGGCTCGCACCCCATCCCGTTGTTCGAGCGCTATGGCGCAATGATGGGCCCGGCCAGCGGACCGGCCACAATCCTGGTCAGCGGCAAGACCAGCTCCGCGTATTTCGCCGCGCTGATCAATGGCGCCAGCTCACACCTGGTGGAGCAGGACGACCTGCACAACAGCTCCGTGCTGCACCCGGCGACGGTGGTATTTGCGGCGGTGCTGGCCGCTGCCCAGGATCTGGGTAAAACGGGCCGCGACCTGATCGTGGCCGCCGTGGCCGGTTATGAAGCCGGCATTCGTATTGGTGAATTCCTCGGTCGTTCGCACTACCGCATCTTCCACACCACGGCCACGGTCGGCACCCTGGCGGCGGCAGTGGGGGTGGGCAAGTTGATGGACTTCAATCAGGAGCAGTTCACCCACCTGCTCGGCACTGCGGGCACCCAGGCGGCGGGCCTGTGGGAGTTTCTGCGCGATGCGGCAGACTCCAAACAGCTGCATACCGCCAAGGCAGCGGCCGACGGCCTGTTGGCGGCCTACCTCACCGCCGAGGGCCTGAGTGGCGCTAAAAATATTCTCGAAGGCGAGCAGGGCATGGCCGCAGGAATGTCCAGCGACGCCAATCCGGCATGCCTTTCCGACAGCCTGGGCAGCCGTTGGGCCCTGATTGAAACCTCGTTCAAGTTTCACGCCTCGTGCCGCCACACGCACCCGTCGGCGGATGCCCTGCTGGAGGTGATGCAGCGCGAGAATCTGCGGGCTGAAGACATTGCCAGCGTGATCACCCGAGTCCATCAGGGCGCCATCGACGTGTTGGGGCGTGTGCAGGTGCCACAGACCGTTCACCAGGCCAAATTCTCAATGGGCACGGTGCTGGGCCTGATCGCCGTTTACGGCAAGGCCGGATTGCCCGAGTTTCATCAACATGCACTGACCGATCCACGCATCGGGGCATTTCGCGACAAGGTAAGCATGGTGCTGGACGAGCACGTCGACGGCGCCTACCCGCAGCGCTGGCTGGGCCGTGTGGAGGTGACGACGGTGCAGGGCCGGACGGTGTCCGGCAGCATCGATGAGCCCAAGGGCGATCCGGGCAACACCCTGAGCCGCGCCGAGCTGGAGGACAAGTTTCGCCGCCTGCTGGCCTTCTCGGGAGCGTGCAGTGACGAGCAGGCGACGGGGCTTGTGGAGCTGGTGTGGCACCTGCGCCATCTGGACAACCTGGACGTGCTGACCCGCACTGCCGCTCCTGCAGGGACTGCATCATGAACGACACGGCATTCAAACCCCGCCCGCTGGACGGCATCACTGTTGTCAGTCTGGAACACGCCATCGCGGCGCCGTTTTGCACCCGTCAGCTGGCTGACCTGGGCGCGCGGGTGATCAAGATCGAACGCCCCGGCTCCGGTGACTTTGCCCGTGACTATGACGAGCGGGTCAATGGCCTGGCCTCGCATTTCGTGTGGACCAACCGCTCCAAGGAAAGCCTGACCCTGAACGTCAAGCAGCCGGACGCGGGAGAGGTTCTCGACAAGCTGCTGGCCACGGCCGATGTGCTGGTGCAGAACCTGGCGCCGGGTGCCGCGCAGCGTATGGGGTTGTCGTTCGAAGCCCTGCATGAGCGTTTTCCCAGGTTGATCGTCTGCGATATCTCCGGCTACGGCGAGGGCGGGCCCTACGAGCAGAAAAAGGCTTACGACTTGCTGATCCAGAGCGAAGGCGGCTTTTTGTCCGTCACCGGCGGGCCGGGGGAAAACGACATGGCCAAAGCCGGTTGCTCCATTGCCGATATCGCGGCGGGCATGTACGCCTACACCGGCGTGCTTTCGGCCCTGCTGTTGCGGGACAAGACCGGGGAGGGCAGCCGCATCGATGTATCGATGCTGGAAAGCCTGGTGGAGTGGATGAATTACCCGATGTATTACGCCTACGACGGCGCGGCACCGCCTCCGCGGGCCGGGGCCGCCCACGCCACAATCTACCCCTACGGACCGTTCCCTGCGGGGGACGGCGGTACGGTGATGCTCGGCCTGCAGAACGAGCGTGAATGGCAACAGTTCTGCGACAAGGTGTTGCTGCAGCCGGGGTTGGCGGACGACGTACGCTTTAATGCCAACGCGCGGCGCTCGGACAATCGTGCCGAGTTGCGGGCCATCATCGTTGACGAATTTGCCCGCCTGAGCGCCGATGAAGTCATCGCACGGCTCGACGGGGCGTCGATTGCCAATGCCCATGTCAACGACATGGCCGGGGTGTGGGCCCATCCGCAACTTCAGGCCCGTGACCGCTGGCGCGAGGTGGACAGTCCGGTCGGCAAGTTGCCCGCACTGCTGCCACCGGGACGCAACGTCGCTTTTGAACCGCGAATGGATGCTGTGCCGCGCCTGGGCGAGCACACCGACAGCCTGCTTGGCGAACTGGGCTATGGCGCCACGGACATCCAGCGACTCCACCAACAAGGAGCGGTGTGAGGCCCTCGCCTCACACTGCGGTACGGAGCATTGCCATGAATAAAATTGCCATGAATAAAACAGTCATTCGATCAGCGCTGTTTGTACCCGCCACTCGCCCCGAGCGTATTGCCAAGGCGCTGGCAAGCGGCGCCGATGCGGTCATCGTCGACCTTGAGGACGCCGTGGCGGAACACCTGAAGGTGCAGGCGCGGTCCAATCTGGAGGCGTTTCTGGAGGCCAATCCCGACGCTCGGGTGCTGGTTCGCATCAATGCGCCGCAGCATGAGCAACAGGCGGCTGATCTGGACCTGTGCCGTCGCCAGCCCGGTGTGGTGGCGGTATTGCTGCCCAAGGCAGAGAGCGCCGTGCAGGTCGAATTGGCGGCGGCTTGCGCCAAGCCCGTCTGGCCGATCATCGAAAGCGCCAGGGGCTTGCTTGAAATAAAAGCCATCGCCCGGGCAGCGGGGGTTGAACGACTGACGTTCGGTGCCCTGGACCTTGGCCTGGACTTGGGCTTGAGCAGCACGAGCGCCGCAGCGCAGCGCATGCTCGACCAGGCCCGCTATGCCATTTTGCTGCACAGCCGACTGGTGCAACTGGCGCCGCCGCTGGACAGCGTTTTTCCGGATATCAAAAACATCGAGGGCATGGCCCGAATGGCTGCCGATGCCCGGGACATGGGATTTGGCGGCCTGCTGTGCATCCATCCCAGTCAGGTTGCACTGATTCACGACACCTACATGCCGGGGGCTGAAGAGCTGGACCGGGCCCGGCGGATTCTGGCTGCGGTTGAGTCCGCAGGCGGGGTGTTCGTGGTTGACGGGCAGATGGTCGATGCGCCGGTGATCGAGCATTCACGGCGAATCGTGCGGCGGGCAGGGGCTGCGCCTGTCTGACTCAAACCGCACGAAGGCAACACCAGGCACTACCAAACTTATAACAACAAGAGGTATGTACCCATGTTCAAGCACACCCTTATGGCTTTGGCCTGCGCACTTCCACTCTTGACCGGTCATGCGGGCGCGGCCGATCCCATCAGTATCAAGTTCGCCCACGTCGTCGCCGAACACACCCCCAAGGGGCAGGGCGCGCTGCTGTTCAAGAAGCTGGCCGAGGAGCGCCTGCCAGGGCAGGTCAAGGTCGAGGTCTACCCGAACTCCTCGCTGTTCGGTGACGGCAAGGAAATGGAAGCGCTGTTGCTGGGGGACGTGCAACTGCTGGCGCCGTCGCTGGCCAAGTTCGAGCACTACTCCAAACCGATCCAGATCTTCGACCTGCCATTTCTCTTCGATGATATCCATGCGGTTGACCGCTTCCAGCAAAGCCCGCAAGGCCAGGCCCTGCTCACATCCATGGAAGGCAAGGGCATTACCGGCCTGGGTTATTGGCACAACGGCATGAAGCAGTTGTCCGCCAACAAGGCCCTGCAGGAACCCAAGGATGCCCGGGGTTTGAAGTTCCGCGTACAGGCTTCCGCCGTGCTCGATGAGCAGTTCAAGGCCCTGCGCGCCGCGCCGCGCAAGATGAGCTTTGCCGAGGTCTACCAGGGCTTGCAGACCGGGGTGGTCAATGGCACCGAGAATACCTGGTCGAACTACGAGAGCCAGAAAGTGTATGAAGTGCAGAAGTTCTTCACCGAGTCCAATCATGGCGCGATCGACTACATGGTGATCACCAACACCAAGTTCTGGAACAGCCTGCCACCGGATGTGCGCAGCACCCTGGATGAGGTCATGGCCGAGGTCACGGTGGAGGTGAACAAGCAGGCAGAGGTGCTGAACCAGGCCTCACGGCAGAAGATCGTCGATTTTGGCAACAGCGAAATCATCAGCCTGACCCCGCAACAACGGGAGCAGTGGCGTGAAGCCATGCGCCCGGTGTGGAAGAAGTTCGAAAGCGCCATCGGCCCGGATGTGATCGAAGCCGCCGAAAAAGCCAACCAAAGCAGCTAAGGCCTTGTATGTCGTTGGCGACCCCGGGTGGGGTCGCCCGCGTTTGCATCGGTTCCATGTGTCGCTTTGCGACCGCTTTTTCAAGGGAGATAACCCATGCACGCAGTTGTTCGTGTCTGGAACCACGCGGAAGAAATGCTGGTGGCGTTCCTGCTTGCAGGAATGACCCTGGTCACATTTTCCTATGTGGTGTTCAACAACCTCTACGGCATTTTCTACTCGCTGGGAGATTCACTTCCGTTTGGCAACGAAGCCTTGCTCAGCATCGGCGACGGTATTTTGTACATCGCCCAGGAGATGACCTGGAGCGTGGCGCTGACCAAGGCGATGTTCGGCTGGCTGATTTTTGTCGGCCTGGCCTGGGGCGTGCGGATTGGCGCGCACATCGGTGTCGACTTGCTGGTGCGCCAGTTCAATCCTGCCAACCAGCGCCGCGTGGCCTTGCTCGCCGTGGCCATCTGCCTGGGTTATTGCGCCTTGATGGCCTACTCCAGCGAGCAGTGGGTTGCCACCTTGTATCAAGTGGGGACCAGTGCCGAAGACCTGGACCGATTCGGCATTGCCCAATGGCAAATCGTAATGATCGTACCCATCGGTTTTGCCCTGATGTTCGTTCGTTTTCTACAGATTTTCATTCGTATCGCCCAAGGCAAGCAGCAGGGACTGGGCTTGCACAGTGAGCTGGATGACGCCGTCAAGCTGGCGGAAAACGACAAGCAGGGGACCGACCAATGACCATTACCTTCCTTTTTGTCGCCCTGTTCGTGCTGATGTTCATTGGCATTCCGGTGGCGATTTCCTTGGGTTTGTCCGGGGCCATGACCATCCTGTTCTTCAGCAACGACTCGGTGCGTTCCCTGGCGATCAAACTGTTTGAAACCAGCGAGCACTACACACTGCTGGCCATTCCGTTCTTTCTGCTGTCTGGCGCATTCATGACCAGCGGTGGCGTAGCCCGTCGCCTGATCGACTTCGCCAACGCTTGCGTCGGTCACATCAAGGGTGGCCTGGCCATCGCAGCGATCCTTGCCTGCATGCTGTTTGCCGCACTGAGCGGTTCGTCGCCGGCCACGGTGGCTGCGGTGGGTTCGATCGTCATCGCGGGTATGGTGCGTTCCGGCTACAAGCAAGACTTTGCCGCCGGTATTGTGTGCAACGCGGGCACCCTTGGCATTCTGATTCCACCGTCGATTGTCATGGTGGTGTACGCCACCGCGACCGAGACATCGGTGGGCAAGCTGTTCATGGCAGGCGTTGTGCCGGGGCTGTTGCTGGGCCTTGTATTGATGATCACCATCTACATCATGGCCCGCGTGAAAGACATGCCATCGCTGCCACGGGCCTCGTTCAAGGAAATCATGGTCGCGGGCCGAAGGGCCGGTTGGGGCCTGATGCTGATCGTGATCATTCTGGGCGGTATCTACTCGGGCATGTTCACACCGACCGAAGCGGCTGCCGTGGCCGCCGTCTATGCCGCGTTCGTGGCCATCTTCATCTACAAGGACATGACCGTACGCCAATGCCCGAAAGTAATTATCGAAGCGGGCAAGCTGAGTGTGGTGCTGATGTTCATCATTGCCAACGCCATGCTGTTCGCCCACGTACTGACTACCGAGCAGATCCCGCAGTCGATCACGGCCTGGGTGGTGGAGCAGGGTTTTACGCCGATTGAGTTCCTGCTGGTGGTCAACGTCGTGCTGCTGGTTGCGGGCACCTTTATGGAACCGTCCGCGATCATCCTGATCCTTGCGCCGATTCTGTTTCCGATTGCGATGCAACTGGGCATCGACCCGATCCACCTGGGCATCATCATGGTGGTGAACATGGAAATCGGGCTGATCACACCGCCGACCGGGCTTAACCTGTTTGTCACCTCGGCGGTGACGGGCATGCCGCTGACCCGCGTGGTGCGAGCGGTATCGCCGTGGCTGCTGGTGATGCTGGCGTTCCTGGTGCTGGTGACGTATGTGCCGTTTGTTTCCCTGGCGTTGCCGAACTGGTTGGGGATGTAGTTGTAGCCGCTTCGCGCTCGATCGACACGCGGGATGGGTGACGAATCTGTAGTCGCTGACGAGCCGTGCGAGGCTGCGATCGGCTGCGCAGCAGTCGTAAAGTCAGCTTCCACGGTTAATCAGGGATACCGCGCGTGCCGGTTTTGCGACCGCTTCGCGCTCGATCGCAGCCTTCGTTCCTCGTCAGCGACTACACGCGGGATGGGTGACGAACTCTGTAGCCGCTGACGAGCCGTGCGAGGCTGCGATCGGCTGCGCAGCAGTCGTATCAGGGATACCGCGTGTGCCGGTTTTTCGGCCGCTTCGTCGCAGTGGCGCACCATCTCGATCGCAGCCTCGTTCTACTCGTCAGCGACTACACGCGGCTGCACAGCAATTGACCGCCGCGCAGGTTTATACTCGGCACCTTCGCAATTCATCACTTCCCTGGGTATCGAGATTTCTCATGAGCCGTTCTCTTTCCATGTCTCCTGCGCGCAAGCCGGTCGCGCCACTGGTGGCTTTTGTCCTTTTGTTGTTTGGCGCAGCGTTCCTGCAAAACAGTGTCGGCTCGCGCCAGGTTCTGTTGCTGGTCGTCGGGGCCGCTCTGGGTTTGACGCTCTATCACGCGGCCTTCGGATTTACTTCGGCATGGCGGGTGTTTATCAATGATCGACGCGGCGCAGGTTTGCGTGCGCAAATGGTGATGCTCGCTGTGGCGGTGGTGCTGTTTTTCCCCGCGCTGGGAGCTGGCACTTTGTTTGGCCAGCCGGTGGTCGGTCTGGTGGCGCCTGTCGGGATTTCGGTGGTGTTCGGCGCATTCATTTTCGGGATTGGCATGCAACTGGGCGGCGGGTGTGCGTCCGGGACCCTGTTCACCGTCGGTGGCGGCAATGCACGAATGCTGGTCACGCTGTTGTTCTTTATCTGCGGCTCCCTGATTGCCACTCACCATGTCGACTGGTGGTTTGCGCTGCCCTCGTTTGCACCCGTTTCCATCGTCAAGAGCTTTGGCGTGGTTCCGGCTTTGCTCTTGAGTCTGGCCGTGTTCGCAGTCATTGCTGCGGTGACGGTGCGCCTGGAAAAGGGCCGTCATGGCACGCTGGAAGCGGGCGTTAGCAGCGAACATCAGGGGCTGCGCCGCTTCTTGCGGGGGCCGTGGCCGTTGGTATGGGGGGCGATCGGCCTGGCGTTGCTCAATTACGCCACGCTGGCCCTGGCCGGGCGGCCCTGGGGCATTACGTCGGCCTTTGCACTGTGGGGCGCCAAGGCCGCGAGCGGGTTGGGCGTCGATGTCGGCAGCTGGGCGTTCTGGCAGATGCCGGGCAATGCCAAAGCCCTGGCCGCGCCTGTCTGGGAAGACGTCACCAGCGTCATGAACATGGGCATTGTCCTGGGTGCGCTCTTGGCGGCAGGTCTGGCCGGGCGTTTCGCACCCAGCCTGAAAATCCCGGCCCGCTCGCTGGTGGCGGCGGTGATCGGCGGCTTGTTGCTCGGTTATGGTTCGCGTCTGGCCTACGGCTGCAACATCGGTGCGTATTTCAGTGGCATCGCGTCGGGCAGCCTGCATGGCTGGGTGTGGCTCGTGGCTGCTTTTATCGGCAATAGCGTGGGCGTGCGCCTGCGGCCATTGTTCTTTGAAGGCGAGCGTCGGCAGGTGGCGCTGAGCGGCTGCTGAGAAGGCGGGCGGTACGGGCGTGCTGATCCCTTCTCAGCAACGCCCGTATTGACGCGACAGGAAATCTTTACGCCGATTTCCTGGGTTCAAGGTTGATCAGTGTTCTTGCTCGAAGTGCTTTTTACGGGGTGACGAGGCGTGCTCATGGTGCTCGTCGGTCTCCACAATCGGCACTTCCTTGCCGTTGCAGTCGAACAGCTTGCCATCGCGGAACACGTCACCGTCGTTGAGCCGGCTGATATCCCGTGAGTGCAGGATGCGATCGCTGGCGGCGACGAATACCGACTGTTGGTCGGAGTTACCGGCCCGCAGGTGGTTGAACAGCAGGTTGAGCAGGATGGCCATGATCGCTGCCGAGCTGATGCCGGAGTGGAAAATGGTCTCGAACCAGGTCGGGAAGTGGTGATAGAAGTTGGGCGCCGCAATCGGGATCATGCCGAAGCCGATCGATGTCGCCACGATGATCAGGTTCATGTTGTTGCGGTAATCCACTTGGGCCAGGGTGCGGATGCCGCTGGCCGCGACGGTGCCGAACAGTACCAGGCCAGCACCACCGAGGACGGCAGTGGGTACGGCCGCCACCAGTCTGCCCATGACCGGCAGCAGGCCCAGCGTCACCAGGATCAACCCCGCCGTCGCCACCACGTAGCGGCTCTTCACGCCGGTGACGGCTACCAGGCCAACGTTTTGCGCAAAGGCACTCTGGGTGAAGGAGCCAAACAGTGGCGCCAGTGCGCTGGAGATCATGTCCGCCCGCAGGCCGTTGCCGAGGCGTTTCGAGTCGACTTTGGTTTCGATGATCTCTCCGACGGCGAGAATGTCCGCGGAGGTTTCGACCATGGTCACGATGATCACGATCAGCATCGACAGGATGGCGGCAAGCTTGAACTCAGGCATGCCGTAGTGCAGGACTTCGGGCAGTGCGACCAGTGAGCCTTCCAGCACATTGGAGAAGTCGGTCATCCCAAAGGCCCATGCGACCAGGGTGCCGATGACGATCGCCAGCAGAATCGACAAGCGAGAAATACTGGCGCTCCCCAGCTTGCTCAGCAGCAGTACGGTCACCAGCGTGAATGCCGCCAGGCCGATGTTGGCCGTGCTGCCAAAGTCTGCGGCCTGACTGTTGCCACCCATGGCCCAGCGGGCCGTGACAGGCATCAGGGTCAGGCCGATGGTGACGATGACGATACCCGTCACCAGCGGCGGAAAGTACTTGATGATGCTCGAAAACAACGGCGTGATCAGCAAGCCCACCAGCGACGCCACAATCACCGCCCCGAACACCACAGGCAGCCCGCCAGCGCCGTTGCTGCCGATAATGGCGACCATGGTGGCGACACCGGCGAAGGACACCCCCTGAACCAGCGGCAGGCGACAGCCGAAGAAGGGAATGCCAAGGGTTTGCAGCAATGTGGCCAGGCCTCCTGCGAACAGGGATGCCGCGATCAGCAGGCCAACATCGGCTGAAGAAAGGCCGGCAGCCTGACCGATGATCAGGGGGACAGCGATGATGCCTCCGTACATGGTCAGCACATGCTGAAGTCCGTAGGCCAGGTTGGCGCCAATACCGAGGTTTTCGTCCTCTGGACGAGATGAAGCGGAAGAAGTCATGGTGAGTAGCTCGCTTTTGTTATTTTAGATGCGTCTAACAGCACGTTCTCAGTCGCATTCGACGAGTTTTGGGCTCAGTAGCGGCCCGTCGTTGCCCTCAGTGCAGAGCGCAACGGTTTGAGCGGATCATTCGCCGCTGACCAACTGACGGGCCAACTGGTTGTGGCGCTCCAGCACCCGGGGCAGGTCGACGGTGGTGAGGTGGCCGTCCTTTACCACCACACGACCATTGATCACGCTGGTGTCGACGTGGGTCGGGGTGCAGAACACCAGGGCAGCCAGTGGATCGTGAAGGGCGCCGGCATAGGCCAGGTGACCAAGGTCGAAGGCCACGAAGTCCGCCACCATGCCGGGGGCCAGGGCACCAATGTCATTGCGGTTGAGTACTTTGGCGCCGCCCAGTGTTGCGATCTCCAGTGCTTCGCGGGCGGACATCGCGTCGGGGCCAAAACCGACACGCTGCAACAGCAGCGCCTGGCGTACTTCGCCGATCATGCTGGCGCCATCGTTGGAGGCCGAACCGTCGACACCCAGGCCCACCGATACGCCGTGGTCGCGCATCGTGCGGATCGGCGCGATCCCCGAACCCAGTCGCATGTTCGAGCACGGGCAGTGGGCGACCCCGGTACCGGTGCGGGCGAACAGTTCGATGCCGTGCTGGTCCAGTTGCACACAGTGGGCGTGCCACACGTCGGGGCCGACCCAGCCCAGGTCTTCGACGTATTGGGCGGGGGTCATGCCGAACTTCTCGCGGCTGTAGGCGATGTCGTTGATGTTCTCCGCAAGGTGCGTGTGCAGCGACACACCGTACTGGCGCGCAAGAACGGCTGATTCGCGCATCAGGTCGCGGCTCACTGAAAAAGGTGAGCAGGGCGCCACGACCATGCGCAGCATCGAGCCATGACGGGCGTCGTGGTAGTCCTCGATCAGGCGCTGGGAGTCCTTGAGGATGTCGCTTTCTTTTTCCACCACCGAGTCGGGCGGCAGACCGCCCAGGCTTTGGCCCACACTCATGCTGCCGCGGGCAGCGTGAAAGCGCATGCCAATCTCTGCCGCTGCATGGATGCTGTCGTCGAGCTTGCAGCCGTTGGGGTAGATGTAGAGATGGTCACTGGATGTGGTGCAGCCGGACAAAATCAGTTCGGCCATCGCGGTTTGGGTCGAAACGGCGATCATTTCAGGCGTCAGTCGCGCCCAGATTGGATACAAGTTTGTCAGCCAGTTGAACAATTCGCCGTCCTGCGCCGCCGGTACTACACGGGTCAGGCTCTGGTACATATGGTGGTGGGTATTGACCAGCCCCGGGATCACCACTTTGCCGGCCATGTCCAGAATCACGTCGGCGTGTTGGGGCAGGGTGTCGGTCGGACCGACCTGCCTGATCAGGTTGTCTTCGATGAACAGGCCACCGCGCCTGATCTCCCGACGTTCACCATCCATTGTCACCAAAAGTTCTGCGTTTTTGACCAGTAAAGTTTTGGGCATGGTTTTTCCTCTTCCGTGATGGCTCAAGCAAGCATCGGTGTGCGTGTTGAATGACATGTCTGGATGACGCTCGATGGGTTCGAGCCGCTGTGGAGGTTGCATGGTTATTAACCGTCGCAGTACGCACCGGCGACTGCCGGGGTCGTAGGCGCGAATTTATGTAAACAGAATTCAAATAGATTGTATACAAGTAAAGTGGGTGCGCTGATTTACCCGGTAACAGCGGGCGCCCGTTCCACCCGTCCAGTTCTTGGGTCGGAAAAAGGGAATGTTTTGCCATTACATTGCCATCACTCTATGATCAAAATGCGCTATTTACCGGACGCACAACCCTATGCCCGTTGACCTGGACGCTCTCTACCCCAAGCTGATTCATTTGATGCTGGACACGGTTTTTGTGGTCGACAGGGACAACCGGATTGCATTTGTCAGTAATGCCTGCGAGGCGCTGCTCGGCTACTTTGCCGAGGAACTGACCGGAACCGTTATTACGGACTACATGCATCCTGAGGATCTGGCGACCACGCGGGCCTCCATTGCCCGGGTCATGAACGGCCAGGCTCACGTTGATTTTCGCAACCGCTACATCCGCAAGGATGGAAGCATCGTGTATATCCTCTGGGCTGCCTTTTGGTCCGAGGATGTGGGCGCGCGGATCGGCGTTGCGCGGGACGTGACGGCCCTCAGGGATGCCGAAGATGAATTACGCTTCCTTGCCCATCATGATCCGCTGACAAAGTTGACCAACCGCTCGCTGTTCAATGATCGGCTGGACCTGGCCCTGCGGGCGGCGAACCGGCGCAAAAGCACTCTGGCCCTGCTGTTCGTGGACATGAATGACTTCAAGGGCATCAATGACATTTACGGGCATGCCATGGGCGATCGTGTGTTGTGCATGGCGGCTCGACGGCTGGAGAGCTGCGTGCGCGAGACGGACACCGTGGCACGGATGGGCGGCGATGAGTTCACGGTCCTGTTGACGGATATTGGCTCGCAGGACGTCGTGCTCGATAAAGTCACACAGATCAACGCGGTCATGGCTCAGCCGCTGGGCGCCGAGTTTGGCGGGATGTACATGCCGTCCTGCAGTATCGGCGTGGCCTTTTATCCGGCAGACGGGGTGGATGCCGATACGCTGCTCAGCCATGCCGATGGCGAGATGTACCGGGTCAAGCGAAGCCGTTCTCTGGCCGGTTGAAGGCCCGTGCGGTGGCTTCGCCTGCGCCTTTTCGTGGCCGGATACAGTGTCGTTGGCGTTTTGCTCTCCGGGGAGGGCGTTTTTTGGCGCTATGGGTTGAAAAATCAGATCGCCGTCTCTTCAACTTGCACGTCTCAGCGGCTACCATGCGCGCCCTGGTTTTGCATGCCCGGTCAGTGCCAAGGTTTGCGCCCAGCCTGCCTTGAACCTTTCCTGTAACTCGCCAGCCACGGCTGTGGCGTCGAACGAAGCTCAATCACACATACCTGTTTTCTTATCCCGCCCCGGTCTTTGCCCGTGCCGGGCTGCACCTGCCTGTCGCGGGTTTTTCCATTGATCAATGAGGTCGTGAGTTAATTATGTCTGTGCAACTGCTGGCGATGGCGCTGGCACCTTTACTTGGGCTGTTTATCATCAGCATCGGCAACGGCATGCTTGCGTCACTGACGACATTGCGACTCGATACCCTCGGCGAGTCAGCCACCATGGTCGGCATCGTCTCTTCGGCTTATTTCATCGGCCTGACTCTGGGCTCGATTTTCAATGACCGGTTGATCGTGCGGATCGGCCATATCCGCGCCTACAGCTGCTTCGCTGCCCTGATTGCCACCATGATTCTGTTCCAGGGGATGAGCTCTGATCCCTGGACCTGGTTCGTGTTGCGGCTGATCACAGGCTGGGCCAGTGTCGGCGTGTTTCTTGTGGTGGAAAGCTGGTTGCTGATGGCGGCCGACCCCAAGATCCGCGGGCGCCTGCTGGCGCTGTACATGATTGCCCTCTACGGCGCAGGCCTGCTGGGGCAAGTCAACCTGGGTGCCATCGCGCAAACCGGTGACACCATTCCCTTCATGATTGCGGCCATCCTGGCCTCGCTGTCCCTGTTGCCCATTGTCATGATTCCCCGTGCAACGCCCATCGTGGAGCGCGCCGAACCGCTGATGCCGCTGCAGCTACTGCGCACAACGCCGACCGGGGTCATCGGCTGCTTTGGTTCGGGCATTGCCATTGCGGCGGTGTATGCACTGCTGCCGCTGTACCTGCAACGCATCGGCATGGACGTGACTGAAGTCGGACACATGATGGCCAGTGTCATCCTTGGCGCCATGCTGTTGCAGTACCCGGTCGGGCGCTGGTCGGATCATCAGGACAGGCATCTGGTGCTGATCGTGCTGGGGGCTGCCTGCGCGGTGTTGTCGCTGATCATCCTGTTCCTGCCGCCTGGGTCGCCCTTGCTGGTCGTGGCGTTTTTCCTGCTGGGGGGCGGCATTTTCGCGATTTACCCGGTGGCAGTCAGTCACGCGGCGGATCGGGCATCGTCGGGGGCGATCGTGCGCATGATCCAGGGTTTGTTGTTGATCAACTCCCTGGGTTCTGCCGTCAGCCCGCTGGTGATTTCACCGTTGATGACCAAAGTGGGCGAAGGCGGGCTGTTCTGGGCGCTGGCTGCGCTCAATGTGTGCCTGGTGCTGTTGTTTGTGTGGCGGCGCGGCAAGCGTTCTGAGCCTGTCACGGCCGCACCGTTCACTGCAGCGGCACAGATGTCGGCGGTGGGCGTGGAGATGCGCGTCACTGAAGACCTGGCCCAGGCCGTGCTCGATCACGAGCGCGATGCCGACGGTGATGACGAGCACAGGGCGCAGCGTCAGGCCTAGGGGGCGCGCACGATGGTTGAAAGGAAATGCGCCCCGGCAGGGGCGCATTGATCAGCTCACCGGCATTTGCGGGCGGCGTTTGACGCGGCGTTTTACAAACACGGCAATAAACAGCACCACCAGTGCCATTACGCTGAAGAACACCGTGTTGAACCAGGGGAAGGGTTCATCGCGGGTCTTGGTGGCTTCGATCGCGGTAATGTTCGGGAACACCGAGAAGATCTTGATGCGCCATCCGTAATATCGAATCAGTGCCAGCTGCTCGGCATCGCGGGAGTATCCCTGGGCCTTGGCCTGGATGTCAGCGGAGTCGAACTTGAAATACCAGGGGAAGGACCAGCCGGTATCCTCGTTGCGATAAACCATGACTTCCTTGGTCACCGGGTCTTCAGTGTTGATGAAGTACACATCGCGGGTCGGGCCGTCAGCCGGATTTTCAGCGTTGATGACGCCATTGTGATCGACCCGTTTGACTTCAACCCCGGTGACCATCACCACATCGTGTTGAGGTAGAAAGTAAAACAGCCCCAGCGCTACAGCGCCGACTGCAAGCAGGATCGCGCCCAGAATGATGCCCTTGAGCCACTTCATGCAAAAACCCCGTACATATTGATAATTCCTGATTGCTGTTGATTGAACCACTGGCGGAGCTTATCGCAGCCTACGTAAAGGACTACAAGTTCCGAGTGAGTTGCCTACATGATTTGTAGCAGTTTAGTTGTTCCGCTACACCATATGCCGCTGTTGGGGCGCGGGGGCACGAGAGATGTAGTCGCTGCCGCAGGCTGCGATCGGGCCCGAAGGGCTCGCGCTGTGCAAAAGCCGAAGGTCCTTCGGACCTTATCGCAGCCTGCGGCACCGGCTACAGGTTGTGTGCACAAGTACGGCAGCTGTGCCCCATGGCAGGAGGAGCTTTTTAGCCTGCCGGGGGGTAGCATTGGGCCTTATCACTGCATAAGAAATGGATCGAACCTTGATCGAGCGACGTCAATTCAGCACTGGCATGAAGGGCAAGAACCTTCGCTATCTCAACGACAGCCCCGCCGAGGCTGGCCCGGTGGTCCGCACGGGTTTTGTGCTGCTCGAGCATTTTTCGCTGCCCGCGTTTACCCAGGCGCTGGACACCCTCATCACCGCCAACCTGCTGCGAGCCGGTTTGTTTACATCGCGCACCTATGGCTTGAGCGACGGTGAGGTCATCAGCGATCTGGGCCTGGTGATCCGCCCCGATGCGCGCATTGATCCGGGGATGATCGATGAACTGGACCTGCTGGTCATTTGCGGTGGCTACAGAACCGAACTCCACATCAGCGACGAACTGGTCAGTCTGCTCAGGGCCGCTTCCAGCGCGGGCATTACTCTTGGCGGGTTATGGAACGGTGCCTGGTTTCTGGCCAGTGCCGGGCTGCTGGACGGTTACCGTTGCGCTATTCACCCCGAACACCGGCCCGCACTGGCCGAAGTGGCGAAGGCAGCCCAGGTCACCAGCGAGCCGTACGTCATTGACCGTGACCGCCTGACGGCCTCAAGCCCTGCGGGGGCGTTCCAGATGGCGCTGGGCTGGATCAAGGGCTTGCATGACAAGGCGCTGGTGGAGGGTATCGAGGATATCCTGGCGTTCGAAGAGTCCCGCTATCGGCGGATCAAGCCTGCGCAGAACATCTGCGTGAGCGCCCCACTGCGTGAAGTGGTCATGCTGATGGACGCCAACCTTGAGGAACCCCTGGAGCTGGAACAACTGGCGGTCTATGTCGGCCGTTCCCGTCGCCAGCTGGAGCGCCTGTTCAAGGAGCAGTTGGGCACCACGCCGCAACGCTATTACCTCGAGCTGCGCATCACCGAAGCCCGTCGCCTGCTGCAACACACCGAGCTGTCACAGGTGGATGTGCTGGTGGCCTGCGGGTTCGTGTCGCCCAGCCATTTCAGCAAGTGTTACAGCGCCTATTTCGGCTACCGGCCATCCAGGGAAGTGCGCCTGGTCAAATAACGTGGATGCATGGCGGCGCTGCACACGGCTGATCCTTGGCTATGCTGTTGGCATTCACTGCGCAGGCAGGTGCTCTGGCTAGAGGGACTGGAATGATTTCAGAATGGGAAATGATCGCGCGTCTGCTGTTGGCCTCGGTGTTGGGCAGCATGATTGGTTTGCAACGGGAGCATCAGTTTTGGACCGCAGGTTTGCGCACCCATATGCTGGTGGCGACCGGGGCGTGTCTATTTATGATCGTATCGGCCTTTGGTTTTCAACAGGCGCTGACCCAGCAGGGTACGCAACTCGATCCTTCGCGGATCGCCGCGCAGATCGTCACCGGTATCGGCTTTCTCGGTGCCGGCTCGATTATGATGCGCGGTGAAGTGATCAAGGGGCTGACAACGGCCGCAAGCCTGTGGGCGGTCGCGGCCATCGGTATGACCATCGGAGGCGGGCTGTATTTGCTGGGGGTGGCCGCGACCCTTCTGATTCTGCTTATCCTGATTACCATCGGGCCGATTGAGCACCGGTATCGCGATTACATAAAGGTGCATGTCATCAAGCTGGTAGCGCCGATCGGGGTGCTGAATCGCCAGAGCCTCGAGGACTTTCTCGGTGCCGATGCTGGCCGTCTCAAGCAGGTGGTGGTCGAGCAGGGGCCTGACATGGGCACCGAAAGCATCACGGTCGAGTTCAGGAAAACCAGCCGGGTGGAAACCGCAGAGCTGTTGAAAAAGATTCTGACGATCCCGGATGTCCGTGAGGAACCGCCTCCTCACTGACAGCCGTTGGCGTTGTTATCCGGTATGCCGGGTGACTGTTCCCGTGTGCTGAACAGTGCCCGGCATCTGGTTCAGTGTGACGGCCCAGAAAACGAGGGCCGTCAGGCTGACACCGGCGCCGAGCAGGCACACGCCGGTCCAGCCCCATGCCGCGTATAGGGCCGTGGACGCCAGTGAGCCGAACCCGCTGCCAATGGCATAAAACAGCATGTAGCAGCCCACGACACGACTGTGTGCATCGGGGCGTGTGTTGAAAATCATGCTCTGGTTGGTGACATGAATGGCCTGGGCGCCGAGGTCGAGGATCACGACGCCGATAACCAGCCAAACCATCGAGTAAGTCGTAAGCCAGAGTGCAACCCAGGCCGGTATCAGCAATCCCAGGGATATGCCGGTTGTCCATTGCCCCAGCCCTTTATCCGCCCAGACCCCGGCGCGGGTGGCCGCCAGTGCGCCCACTACGCCCACCAGGCCAAATGTGCCGATGGTTGTGTGCGAAAACCCGTAGGGCGCGTGGGTCAGGAGAAACACCAGCGCACTCCAGAAAATCCCCAGCACCGCAAAAATGAACAAGGCGAGCATCCCGCGGATTTGCAGCACGGGATCTTCCCTGAGCAATGTAAACATCGAGAGCACCAGCCGCGCATATCCAGTGGGTGTGGCTGACGGTCGCTGTGACGGCAAGACTTTGTAGAGGATCAAACCGAGCGCCATCATCACCAGTGCTGAACCCAGGTAAACCCAGCGCCACCCGGCCAGGTCCGCAATCAGCCCGGCTGCCAGCCGTGACAGTAACAGGCCAATCACAACCCCGCCCTGGACCGTGCCCACCACCCGACCGCGTTCTTGCGGCAAGGACGCGGTGGCGGCGAAGGCGATAAAGCCCTGGGTCATGGCGGTTCCCAGCAGGCCTATCCCGAGCATGGCCAGCAGCATGATCAAGGGGGAGTGGGTCATGGCCACGCAAAAAAGCCCGGCGATCAGTGCGCCGATCTGGGCCAGCATCAAGGTCCGGCGGTTTACCTGGTCGCCCAGGGGCACGATCAGCAGCAAGGCCAGCACACTGCCGACCTGAGTGGCGGTAATCACACCGCCGACCGCGCCAGGGCTGATGGCAAAATCTTCGGCCACCTGGTCAAGCAACGGCTGGGCGTAATAAACGTTCGCCACACTCAGCCCGCTGGCGCAGGCAAACACCCCGACCAGCCCTCGCGGTGTGCGCATCGGGACCGACGCAGTAACGGGATAGAGTTGATTGTTGGGCACGGGTAAACCTCTCGGTAATCCAGTCTTGAAATAAGACTTGTTTCATTCTAGGTCAGCCAGTCTTAAAATGAAACTTGATGCGGGAACTCACCCGGATTTCCAGGACAAACAAAGGAGCGAGCATGGCCAGGCAGCATATGGATCCAGCCCCAACGTGTCCGGTGGCACGGACTGTGGACTTGATCGGCGATCGCTGGTCGTTATTGATCGTGCGCGACGCGTTCGATGGGGTCAGGCGATTTGGAGACTTCCAGAATGGTCTGGGGGTGGCACGCAGCGTGCTGACCCAGCGTCTAAAGGGGCTGGTCGAGGCCGGTATTCTGCAGGTGCAGCCAGCCTCTGACGGGACCTCGTATCAGGAGTACGTCTTGACGGCGAAGGGTGAGGGGTTGTTCCCGGTGGTCGTGGCTTTGCGCCAATGGGCAGAGCAGCATGCGTTCGAGCCGCACGAGGCCCGCTCGCAACTCGTGGATACAGCCACAGGGCAGCCGTTGGGGTTGATGCAGCCCATAAGCGCCCAGGGACAGGTTATTGCCCCTGAGCAGACCCGGGTCATCAAAAAAACGCTGTGACTGACAATGCTGTTCACTCAGGTTTTTTTTGGCTCTGTGGGAGCGTTGCTCTTGAGTGAACGGTTCAGACGAATTGCATTTCCGGGACGTGGTCCGGGACGATCAGCTTGCCTGCGGTTTTGCGAACGATTTCGTCGACGCTGACGCCGGGTGCGCGTTCCTTGAGGATGAATGCACCGTTGTCTATTTCCAGATAGGCAAGGTCGGTCAAGACACGCTTGATGCAACCCGCGCCGGTCAAAGGCAGGCTGCAACGGGACAACAGCTTGGACTCTCCGTCCTTGGACGCGTGGGTCATGGTGACGATGATGTTTTCCGCGCCGGCCACCAGGTCCATCGCGCCGCCCATGCCCTTGACCAGCTTGCCGGGGATCATCCAGGAGGCGATGTTGCCGTGTACGTCGACTTCAAAGGCACCGAGTACGGTGAGGTCGATATGGCCGCCGCGAATCATCGCGAACGACTCTGCCGAGGAGAAAATCGACGCCCCGGTGCGCGCGGTGACGGTTTGCTTGCCGGCGTTGATCATGTCGGCGTCCGCTTCACCGACGCGGGGGAATGCACCCATGCCGAGCAGGCCGTTTTCCGATTGCAGCATGACTTCCATGCCTTCGGGAATGTAGTTGGCGACCAGGGTCGGGATGCCGATGCCCAGGTTTACATAGAAGCCGTCCTGCATTTCGCGGGCGACGCGCTGAGCCATTTGTTCGCGGGTAAGAGCCATGGTTGTTCTCCGTGCTCGGGTTCAGGAGTTGGGCAGGGGATCAGGAACGCTCGGTGAGCTGTTCGATGCGTTTTTCGAAGGTGCCGCAAATGATCCGGTCGACGTAGATGCCCGGGGTGTGGATCTGGCTCGGGTCCAGCTCGCCGGGCTCGACGATTTCTTCGACTTCAACCACGGTAATCCTGCCGGCAGTGGCGGCCAGCGGATTGAAGTTCTGCGCGGTGTGGCGGTAGATCACATTGCCGAAGTGGTCGGCTTTCCAGCCTTTGACAATGGCGAAATCGCCCGTGATGGACTCTTCCATCAGGTAGGCGCGGCCCTTGAACTCGCGGGTTTCCTTGCCGTCGGCAACCGGAGTGCCGACGCCGGTTGCGGTAAAAAATGCCGGAATGCCGGCACCGCCAGCGCGCATTTTTTCGGCCAGGGTGCCTTGGGGCGTCAGTTCGACTTCGATTTCACCGCTCAGCAGCTGCTTCTCGAACAGGGCGTTTTCACCCACGTACGAGGCGATCACTTTGCTGATCTGGCGGTCTTCGAGCAGCACGCCCAGACCGAAACCGTCAACGCCACAGTTGTTCGAAACCACGGTCAGGTCGCGGATGCCCTGACGCTTGATCTCGTTGATCAGGTTTTCGGGGATGCCACACAGGCCAAACCCGCCAGAGATAACGGTCATGCCGTCCTTGAGTCCGGCCAGAGCCTCCTCGTAGGAGCCCACACGCTTGTCGAAACCTGCCATACGCACCTCTCTTGTTTTTAGTGGGCTGTCGTTAGCCGTATGAAGCGAGTGTTACCGGATGCAATTGATTTGTTAAGTTGATTTTTAAGGTGGATTGATAGATAAAACAAATTAATAAGCGGGAGGCAAAACCATGACCGTGAAACAGATCCGCGCCTTTCTTGCCGTGGCCCAAAGCCTGAGTTTTGCCGTGGCCTGTGAACGCCTGCATTTATCGCAGTCGGCCTTGAGCCTGACCATCAAGGCGCTGGAGGAGGGGCTGGGTGGTCGCCTGTTCAGCCGCACCACGCGCCATGTGGCACTGACACCCGAAGGCGAGTCGTTGTTGCCGTTGGCTCGACGCCTGATCGCTGACTGGGACAACGCCGAGGATGAACTGCGCCAGCGCTTCACCCTGCAACGTGGCCGTGTGACCCTGGCGGCGATCCCGTCGTTCTCGGGCAATCAGTTACCGTCGATCCTCAAGGGTTTTCGCGTGCGCTACCCCAAGGTCAACGTCACGGTGAACGACGTCATCAATGAGCAAGTGCTGGAGATGGTGCGCGATCGCCTGGTGGAACTGGGTGTGGCTTTCGAACCGGCACCCGGTTCATCGCTGACTTTCACCCCGTTGTACCTCGACCGTTTTGTCGCGGTGGTGCCCCGTGATTCCGGGCTGGCCGGGCATTCGTTGATTGACTGGAAGACCCTGCTGCAAGAGCCCTTTATTACCCTTCAACGGCCTTCTGCCGTGCGGGTGATGCTGGAGGAGCACCTGCAGGCGCGGCAGATGAAATTGCCGGTGGCATTCGAGAGTCATCAACTGGCCACGGTCGGGCGGATGGTCGCCAGCGGGCTGGGCGTCAGCGTGGTACCGGCGCTGTGCGCCGAGCAGATGCGTGAGCTCGGCGCGTGCTGCATCACCTTGCATGAGCCCGTGGTGGAACGTGCCATAGGCGTGCTGACCAAACCCGGCCATGAGTTGTCAGCGCCAGCCCAGGCCATGTTTGACTGCCTGCTTGAGAGCGGCGGGGTCTTTCAGGTAGGTCGAGGTGATGCCATCGCGAGCAAGCCCGCTCCCACAGTGAGGGTGTAATCATCACTGTGGGAGCGGGCATGTGGAAGCTGGCTTGCCTGCGATGTCGACGACGCGGGCTTCTGGAGCCCATGGGCGCCAGCAACTGAGGGTTCAGCCCGAGCGGGTGTTTGAAGAAGGGAAGGCCGCCCGCAGGCAGCCGTCAGTCATGGGGTGTAAACGGTGATGGCGTTCAGCCGCGTAAAAATTCCAGGCATGCCTTGTTGAAGAGTTCGCGATGTTCTACCTGCACCCAGTGGCCGCACTGGTTGAGCATGATAAAGCGCGCATTGGGCGCGTGGTTCAGCACTTTGAGCGCGCCACTGGCAGGGTTGAAGTTGTCATCGGTGCCCCAGAAACCCAGGATCGGTGCTTGCAGCTCTTCAAGGCGCTCGGTCATGTTCGGCACCAACATGGTGGTGAACAGATTGCGCGGCTGGTGCACGGCCACGGCCACACGTTCTGCCAGAAGGCTGTCGTCCAGCTGCGAGCTGTCGAACAGTTGCAGGCTCATGATCCGGCGCATTTGCTCGATGCCCAGGGGGCCTGCGTTGTACAGTTCGACCATGCGTTGAATGCCGACCATCTTGAAGTAGGTTTCACGATCTTCAACACCGCCGGGGGCCATCAGGACAAGTTTCTCGACGCGCTCGGGTTCTGCCAGCGCCAGGCCCAGGGCAATGGCCCCGCCCAGGGAGTTGCCGAGCAGGGTCGCTCGCTTGACCCCCACCGCCTTGAGAAACCCCGACAGGGCGCTGACGAAGAACTCCAGGTTGTACTGGGCGTCCTCAGGCTTGTCGGAGCGGCCGAACCCCGGCAAATCCAGCACCAGATTGCGAAAACCTGCGGCCACAAACTGCGGGTAGTTGCCTTTGAAGTTGCTGTAGCCGCTGGCGCCCGGTCCGCTGCCATGCAGCCACACCACCACCGGGCCGCTGCCTTCATCGAGAAAGTGCAGGCGCAGGCCGCTGTCCAGTGTCACAAAGTGGCCGATGGGCAGGGGAAGGTCTTGTTCGGTCATCACTCAATCTCCAAAAGTCAGGCTGTGGCCGCGTCAGCCAGCGATGCTGGGGTCGGGGTCTTGTTCATCAGGTGGTTGCGATAGCGCGGCAAGGCCAGGGCCAGGAAAAACGAAGCCAGCACCAGCAGCGAGACACAGGAGGCCAGGGCATAGCGCAGGCCTTCGTTGCCCAGGCGATGGGCGAAGCCGTCACTGAGCATGCCGATCAGCAGCGGGCCGACGCCCACCCCGAGCAGGGTCATGGACATCACGAAAATCGCGGTGGCCTGGGCCAGTCGGGTAGCCGGGAACAGATGGGAAATGGCCCCCAGGCAGGGTGTCGCCCACCATGTGCCGAAAAAGCTGAACACGCTGTAGAAAATAAAGGCGGTCGGTACAGGCGTGCTGCCCACATAAAATGCGGTACCAACCGGCCACAGGAAGTAAGCCAGCGCGAACGGTATGCTGATCAGCGTGCCCAGCAGCGGCACTCCGATCTGCCAGCCCTTGTCACGGCGGGCCAGGCGGTCACACAAAATACCGCAGGTGAGGGTGCCAAAGGTGGCCCCGGCACCGCCCGCCACCCCGGCCAGCAGCCCGGCGTCCTGCAGGCTCAGACCGTGGGAGCGGATCAGAAAGCTGGGGCTCCAGGTGCCGATGGCATAACCGGCAATGGCCGCAGAGCCGCCGGTGAGCACAATCCAGAGGAAGGACGGGGTCTGGAACAGCTCGCGCACCGTGACGGCCCAGTTGGCCTGCGCCACCTGACTGGGGTTGACCAGCATCGCGGGTTTTGGCGCCCGTACGGTGAGCAGCAACAGCAGCCCTAGAAAAATCCCCGGTGCGCCGATCACCACAAATGCAAAACGCCAGCCGTAATGCTGCGCGATCCAGCCCCCCAGCCCCAGCCCGAAAATGGCCCCCAGGCTTGAGCCCAGCATCAGTACCGACAAGGCGGTGGAGCGGCGTTCGGGCGGATACAGATCCGAGACCATTGCCATTGATGGAGCGGTGCCACCGGCTTCACCGATCGCCACCCCGATCCGGGCCACCACCAGCATCGCAAAACTGGCTGCGAAGCCGCAGAAAATGGTCATGACGCTCCAGGCAATACAGCTGAAGGCGATGACTTTCTTGCGTCCGATACGGTCAGAGAGCCGCCCCAAAGGAAAGCCGAAGAGGGTGTAAAACACCGCAAAGGTCACACCTGAAAGCAGGCCGATACCGGTGTCTGAAATGCCGAATTCTGCTTTTACCGGCTCGATCAAAATGGCCATCAGCAGCCGGTCGATGTAGTTGAAGACATAGATGGCAGCCAAAACGCCTAATGCGTAATGAGTTCGCCAGGTGGGGCGCAAGGGTATGGACACGACGGGTTCTCCCGATTTTGTTCTAGTGAATTCGTTATTCCACAAAGTGCTTGACGGGTACATCGTCCATTCAGACCAGCCGGTCATCTTGTGATCGCTGACGAGCGCCGCGGGCCCACGGAGCGGGACCGGAGTGAGGGACACCTGAGCGCAGCGAGGGCCGTACGCTGGGGCAAGGCCTTTTTGGGTACTTTTGTGGCTGTTTGACAAAAGTGCCTCGCTGTAAAAGCGAAACCATCATTTCAGTTAACCGCGAATGCCGGATATGTACCCCGTATGCCAGTTGTTTTGCGATGCGCCCGGCGTCCTGCCGCGCCACCCCCATAACAGCACCTGCATTCGGCCTTCTGTGATGGGCATTCGCGTCGTCTGGACATGGGTGTGGCTCCAGCAAAAGCAAAAATGCATTGCAGTTGCCACAGAACCTTGCGCAAAACGCTATAGCGCCAACATATAAGCCGCTGACGAGCGCCGCGAGGCTGCGTAGCCGTCGTAAATCCGGATGTTGCGATGAATCAGGAAAAGCCGGGGGGCCAGGTTTTGCGGTCGCTACGTCGCAGTGGCGCACCAAACCGATCGCAGCCTCGTTCTACTCGTCAGCGACTACAAGGCGGGTAATGCGCCAACACGGTGTAAGTGCTGCTTAGTCCCATCGGACGATGTTCAGCTTTTTTCTCCAGTCAATGATTGTTCCCATACACCGCCCCGGCTTCAGGGCGGCCGGAATCGGGCAGGCGGGAGAACTCTATGAAATTGCTGAATAAAGTGGCGTTTGTAACGGGCGCTGGTCAAGGCATGGGACGGGCAATCGTTCGTCATTTTGCCGAGCAGGGCGCAAAGGTTGTCGCAGCTGACATCAATCTGGAAGCCGCGCGCCAAAGCATTGAAGGACTGGGCGAAAACGCGCTTGCCGTCAGTTGCAACGTGGCCGACAGCGATTCGGTTGCCACCGCAATGGCCGCCGTTCACGCGCATTTCGGCAGCCTCGACGTACTGGTCAATAACGCGGGCATCGGTTCGATTGACGCTTTCGCGCAGACGCCGGACGAGAACTGGCAGCGTGTCATCGGCGTCAACCTTACCGGTACGTTTTTCTGCAGCCGTGAAGCGGTAAAACTGATGCTGCAGGCCGCCACCCCCGGGGTGGTGATCAATATCTCCAGCACCGCAGCCCTGACCGGTGAAGGTCCCAGCCATTACTGCGCGGCCAAGGCCGGTGTCATGGGGCTGACCCGCAGCATGGCCCGGGAACTGGCAGGCAATGGCATTCGCGTCAACACCATCGTTCCCGGTCCCACCAACACGCCGATGATGGCTGATATTCCGGAGGACTGGATGCAAAGCATGCTCAAGGCCATCCCTCTGGGCCGCATGGGTGAAACCGATGAAATTGCTCGCGTTGCGGCCTTCCTGGCCAGTGATGACGCGGCATTCATTACCGGCCAGAACCTCGCGGTCAACGGCGGCATGGCGTTTATCTAAACGCCGGGCGCAGCAATGGGAGAGCAGATCATGGGTACTCGTTTACACGACAAGATTGCATTTATCACCGGCGCCGGTTCCGGCATCGGTGCTGCTACCGCACTGCGGTTTGCCGAAGAGGGCGCCCTGGTGGTGCTCTGCGGGCGTCGCATCGAGCCGCTGCAAGCGGTCGCCGCACAGATCCGTGACAGCGGCGGTCGCGCCGAGTGCGCGGTGGCCGATGTCAGCAATGAAGCGGCCTATGTCGCAGCCATCAGTGAGGCGGCGCAGCGCCACGGTCGACTGGATATTCTGGTCAATAACGCGATGGCCTACAGCTGGGGCGCGATTGACAGCACTTCGACAGCTGACTGGCATTCCAACTTCGCGACCACCGTGGACGGCACCTTCTGGGGGACGCGCACGGCACTGGGCCTGATGCGCGCTCAGGGCAGCGGCTCGATCATCAATCTGGCCTCGATCTGCGGTCAGTTCGGTACGCCCTGGATGGCGGGCTATTCCGCCGCCAAGGCCGCCGTGATCAATTTCAGTCGCGCCGCCGCCAGTGAGGGCGCGAGCCACAACATTCGCTGCAACGTGGTCAGCCCGGGCGTGGTCGAGACACCCGCCACGGCCGGCATGCTCACCGACGACAAGACCCGCACCAATACCGAAAAACTGATCCCGCTCAAGCGCGTCGGCCAACCCGTAGAAGTGGCCAACGCCATTCTGTTTTTGGCCAGCGATGAAGCCTCGTATGTCACCGGCGCCTGTTTGCCGGTCGATGGCGGGCGCAGCAGCGAGCTGTACACGGTATTGGAATAAGGACCCTTTTATGGAACAGAACGCCTTGCTTGCCCGTCTTGATCGGCTGGAGTCGATTGAGGAAATTCGCCAGTTGGCCGGCAAATACTCGTTGTCGCTGGACATGCGCGACCTCGATGCCCACGTCAATCTGTTTGCCGAAGACATCCGTGTCGGTCGCGAAAAAACCGGGCGTGCGCACCTCAAAGCCTGGGTCGATGACACCCTGCGCGACCAGTTTCATGGCACCTCCCATCACCTTGGTCAGCACCTCATCGAGTTCACCGACCCTGATCACGCCGTGGGCGTGGTGTATTCCAAGAACGAACACGAGACCGGCCCCGAGTGGGTCACCATGCAAATGCTGTATTGGGATGACTACGAGCGGATGCAGGGGCGCTGGTATTTCCGCCGTCGCCTGCCGTGCTACTGGTACGCCAGTGACCTCAACAAACCGCCGATCGGCACGCAAAAGATGCGTTGGCCGGGGCGCGAACCCTATGCCGGTACTTTCCACGACCTGTTCCCGTCCTGGACCGAGTTCTGGGCCCATCGTCCTGACAAGGACCAACTGCCCCAGGTAGCGACAGCAGCCCCGGTCGAACACTTTCTTGCCACCCTGCGCCGAGGGGCTGGCGCACCGAAAATTCGCGTGCGCTGAGGACTGACCATGAGCATTTTGTTTGAACCTGTGCGCCTCGGTGAGCTTGAACTGGCCAACCGTATCGTCATGGCACCGATGACCCGCAGCCGTGCTGACCAGCATGGCGTACCCACTGCCGAGATGGTCGAGTACTACCGCCAGCGTGCGTCTGCCGGGTTGATCGTTGCCGAAGGCACTGCGCCTTCAGCCAGCGGCCTGGGCTATTGCCGTACACCGGCGATTTATAACGCCGGGCAGATCGCTGCCTGGAAGGCCGTGACCGACGCGGTACACGCCGAAGGCGGTCTGATTGTGCTGCAACTGATGCACGTAGGCCGCGCTTCCAGCGCTCACAACAAACCGGCCGGGGCCGCGACGGTTGCGCCGTCGGCCTTGCGCGCACGCACCCAGTTGTTTACCGACACCGCCGGGATGGTCGATACCGACGAGCCCCAGGCCATGTCGCTGCAGGATATAGCCCTGGTGATCGAGGAATACCGCCAGGCTGCTTTGAATGCACGCCAAGCCGGATTTGACGGGGTCGAGTTGCACTGTACCAGCGGTTATCTGCCGATGCAGTTCATGGCGTCGGGCAGCAACCTGCGTGAAGACGAGTACGGTGGCAGCGTCGAGAACCGCGTGCGCTTCCCGGCACAGGTGCTGGCGGCAATGGCTTCGGCCATTGGTGCCGGGCGTGTGGCGCTGCGCTTGTGCCCGGGCAATCCGTTCAATGACATCGATGACGCAGACCCGTTGGCCACCGCCGTGGCGCTGTGCAAGGCCGCCGAGCCTATGGGCCTGGCGTACGTGCATATCATGCGTTCGCCCCTGACTGAGCTGGATGCCTTTGCCCTGGCCCAGCGCCATTGCAGCAACGGCCTGATCCTCAATGACGGTTTCGACGGTGAGTCGGCCGAGGCTGCACTGCAGGCCGGGCAGGGGGATGCAGTGTCGTTTGCCCGTCACTTTATTGCCAATCCGGATCTGGTGGAGCGTCTGCGCAAGGGGCTGCCGCTGGCCCGTTTCGATCGCAAGACCTTGTACTCCCCAGGCCCTGAAGGCTACAGCGATTACCCTCGGGTCGAGGCGGTGGCGCCATGAACGACATGTCACGCATCCGGTTAAGAGTACGTGGCCAACCTGCTGGGCACTGAAGGTTGGCCGGGCGTGCCGCTGTGGTTGGTCGAAGACCCGTCAAATCCGTTTGACGGTGAGTTGTCCGCGTTTGTCGACCGCCAGTCTGGCGAGCACATTGCCGATGCTCCGGGCACTTAGTTTGCTCGTGAAAGTGTCGCGCACCCGCTCATCAAGCGCTTACACAGTGGGAGCCTCGTTCAGTTATCCGGGGATGTTCCAGGGCTGCGACCGACTGCGAAGCGGTTGCAGCCTTCGTTCCTCGTCAGCGGCTAAAGGTTCTCGGTGGTGACACGCTTTAGTCTCAACGGACGATGAGCCCCGCCCCCTTCCTTCCCATACTGCCCTCAGCCAATAAATACAGGCATTGAGGAGCAGGCACATGATCGACATTCGTGGTTTGAGCTACTTCGTTGCAGAGTCTGCAGATCCCGTTCAATGGCAGCGTTACGCCGAGGACGTGCTCGGGATGATGGTCAGCGAAGCCCCCGGCGGCGGCATGTACGTGAAAATGGATGAGCGTCCGTTTCGCATGCTGATCGTGCCTGGCGGCGAGTCGCGCTATCTGGCCTCCGGTTGGGAACTGGCCAGCGAAAAGGCATTCAATGCGGCCATCCAGGTGCTGGATCAGGCCGACGTGAGCTGGCGCCACGGTACGGTCGAGCAGTGTGATCAGCGCGGGGTGCAAGCGCTGCTGCACGTGACCGACCCTTCGGGCAATCGCCACGAATTGAGCTGGGGCCATCGCTCCGATTGCCAACCCTTTGTCTCGCCTCAAGGCGTGCCGGGTTTTATCACCGGCGACATGGGCCTGGGGCACACGGTGCTGCCCGCGCCGAATTTCGACGCCACCCTGGCGTTTGCCAAGGATGTGCTGGGCTTTGAGTTGTCGGACATTTTCAACTTTCGCCCCGACCCTTCGGCACCGCCGATTCGCATCCACTTTCTGCATTGCAAAAACAGCCGCCACCACAGCCTGGCCCTGGCCGAATACCCGGTGCCATCAGGCTGCGTGCATGTGATGGTCGAGGTCGAGTCCATGACCGAAGTGGGCCGCGCCCACGACCGGCATCTGGCCCACGACGTGCAGCTGTCGGCCACCCTTGGCCAGCATCTGAACGACCGCATGACGTCGTTTTACATGAAGACTCCTTCAGGTTTTGACCTGGAATACGGCTATGGGGGCTTGCTGGTGGATTGGCAGGAACACAGCGCTTTTGAATTCACCCGGGTCAGTCTGTGGGGCCATGACTTTTCCGTCGGCCAGCAGCAGTAAGGAGCACTAGATGAACAAGCAAATGACAGCGGCAGACGTGGTCGGCCAATTGCGTGACGGCATGACCATCGGCTTTGGCGGCTGGGGTCCGCGACGCAAACCCATGGCGATTGTGCGCGAGATCCTGCGCTCGGACGTCAAGGACCTGACCGTGGTGGCCTATGGCGGCCCGGAAGTCGGCATGCTCTGCGCTGCCGGTAAGGTCAAGAAACTGGTTTTTGGTTTTGCCACCCTCGATGCGATCCCCCTCGAAGCCTATTTTCGCAAGGCCCGCGAGGCCGGTGAGCTGGAGCTGATGGAACTGGACGAGGGCATGCTGCAATGGGGCCTGCGCGCCGCCGGCATGCGCTTGCCGTTTTTGCCGACCCGTTGCGGCCTGGCCACCGATGTCAGCCGGCTGAACCCCGAGATCAAACAGGTGCAGTCGCCGTATGACGATGGCGAGGTGCTGCTGGCGATGCCGGCGCTGAATCTGGACATCGCTTTCTTGCATGTCAACGTTGCCGACCGCCTGGGCAATACCCTGGTCACCGGTCCCGATCCGTATTTCGACCATCTGTTCGCCCGTGCCGCCAAGCAGTGCTTTGTGTCGTGCGAGCGGATTGAGCAGCGCTTGAGCCTGGATGCTGCCCAGGCCCGCTTCAATACCTTCGAACGCTATCTGGTCAGCGGTGTGGTGCATGCACCGTTTGGTGCACACCCGACGTCGTGCCCGTCCGATTACGGCTGGGACATGAGCCATTTGAAACGCTACAGCGCCAGTGCCGCCGAGGAAGGTGGCTGGGAAGGCTATGTAGCCGAGTATGTGACCCCGGGCGAAAGTGCCTATCAGGCCAGCAATGGCGGTGTCGATCGATTGAGCGCTTTGCCGCTGCCCGTGTTTTAAGGAGCTTGGACATGACTGCTACTAACGAATTTACCCTGGCTGAATTGTTGATCGTGGCTGCCTGTGAAGCCTGGCGTGGCAACGGCGAAGTGATTGCTTCGGGCCTGGGCGTGATTCCGCGCCTGGGGGCGAGCCTGGCCAAACTGACCCACAGCCCTGAACTGTTGATGACCGACAGCGAGGCATTTCTGGTGGAAGAGCCTATCCCGCTGGGGCCGCGTGGTGATTATGTACCGCGCTACTCGGGCTACCTGTCGTTTGAGCGGGTGTTCGAATGCGTATGGGGTGGACGCCGCCACGCCATGATCGGCCCGACCCAGATCGATCGCTGGGGCCAGACCAACCTGTCGTGCATTGGCGACTATCAGAAGCCCAAGGTGGCGATGCTGGGGGTGCGCGGCTTGCCGGGCAACAGCATCAACCATATCAACTCGTTTTTTGTTCCGGCCCATAACACCCGGGCATTTGTGTCGGGTGAAGTGGACATGGTCTCGGGTGTCGGCTTCAAGCCAGAACGCTGGGAAGAAGGCATGCGCCGCAACCTGATGGACATTCGCCTGATCGTGACCGATCTGTGCGTGATGGACTTCGGCGGGCCGGATCGCGCCGTACAGGTGCGCTCCCTGCACCCGGGTGTGAGCTTTGAAGAAGTGCAGGAAAAAACCGGTTTCCCGCTGCTCAAGGCCGCCGATATCAAGCAAACCGTGGCGCCTACGACAGAGCAACTGGCCCTGATCCGCCGCCTGGACCCCCATGACTATCGCGCAGCCGCGCTCAAGGGCAATCCGCCCGGCATTCGTCAGGCCTGAAGGCAAGGAACTCACATGAGCCGCGACAGCGAATTTGTACAGCGGGCTGATACCGCTGTGTATGAAACCGAAGAGCCGGTGCTGTATGGAGTGGCCGATGGTATTGCCACGCTGACCATGAATCGGCCTACCGTGAACAATGCGCAAAACTCGCAGATGACCTATGCCCTGGACGATGCCTTTCGCCGCGCCGTGAATGACGACGCGGTGAAGGTCATCGTGCTGCGCGGCAATGGCAAGCACTTCTCGGCGGGGCATGACATCGGCACCCCTGGGCGCGATATCAACAAACAGTTCGACCGCGCCAGCCTGTGGTGGGATCACACTAACAAACCGGGTGGCGAGTACCTGTATGCCCGGGAGCAGGAGGTGTATCTGGGCATGTGTCGGCGCTGGCGCGAATTGCCCAAGCCGACCATCGCCATGGTGCAGGGCGCGTGCATTGCCGGTGGTTTGATGCTGGCGTGGGTCTGCGATTTGATCGTGGCCAGTGACGATGCCTTCTTTCAGGATCCGGTGGTGCGCATGGGCATTCCGGGGGTGGAGTATTTTGCCCATCCCTACGAACTCAATCCGCGTATAGCCAAGGAATTTTTGTTCACCGGGGATCGCATGAGCGCAGAGCGCGCCTATCAGATGGGCATGGTCAATCGCCTCTTTGCCCGCGAAGCACTGGAGGCGGGCACCTATGCGCTGGCAGCGGCGATTGCCAGGCAGCCGCGCATGGGCCTGGCGCTGACCAAGCAGGCGATCAATCACGTTGAAGATTTGCAAGGCAAGCGCACGGCGATGGATGCGGTGTTTGCCTGGCATCACTTTGCCCATAGTCATAACGAGTTGCTGTCGGGTGACAAGCTTGGGGGCTACGACGCCAAGGCCATGATTGAAGCGAACAAGACGGCTGCGGGAGAGGGTCGATGAGCGAGTACCTGAAAACGGCGTTGACCGATGGGTTGGGCTGTCGCTACCCCATCGTGCAAACCGCGATGGGCTGGGTGGCAGACGCCAATCTGGTGATCGCCAGTACCCGGGCCGGAGCCTTCGGGTTTCTGGCGGGTGCGACCCTTGCTGCGGATCAGCTGGAGGCTGAAATCAAGCGGGTGATCGAGGCCACGGGGGGCAGTAACTTCGGTCTCAATTTCCATATGTTCCAGGAAAACGCCGCGCAGTGCGTGGACCTGGCCATTGAGTACCGCTTGCGCGCCGTCAGTTATGGACGTGGTCCGGACCGCCAGACCATCGACCGTTTCAAAAAAGCCGGGGTGCTGTGTATCCCGACCGTGGGCGCGCTCAAGCACGCGATCAAGGCCGTTGAACTGGGCGCGGACATGATCACGGTGCAGGGCGGCGAAGGCGGCGGGCATACCGGAGGCGTGCCGAGTACCATTTTGCTGCCGCAAGTGCTGGATGCGGTGCGGGTACCGGTGATTGCGGCGGGCGGCTACTCCACCGGGCGCGGACTGGCTGGCGCCCTGGCCAGCGGTGCGGCCGGGATTGCAATGGGCACGCGGTTCCTGATGACCCAGGAATCGCCCACACCCCTTGCCACCCTGGAGCGCTATGTAAAAGTCGCCGATCCCCAACGTATCCGCGTCACCACCGCGGTGGACGGCATGCGCCACCGGATGATCGAGAACGCGTTCATCAATCGTCTGGAAAAGGCCAGCGCCTTTGGCCGTCTTCGAATTGCCCTGGGCAGTGCCTGGCACTGGAAGCAACAGACCGGCATGAGCCTGGGGCATATGCTTGGCGTGTTCGTTCAGTCGGTGAAGGAAGACCCCGGTGCCCTGTCGCAAACCGTGATGGCGGCCAACCAGCCGGTACTGCTGCAGCGCTCGATGGTGGATGGCGTACCGGATGAAGGAATTTTGCCGTGCGGGCAAGTGGCGGCGGCGATTGGCGATCTGAAAAGCTGCCAGGACCTGATCGACGAGATGGTGCAAGAGGCAGAGCGCTGCCTGATGGCGGTAAACATGCGTCATCAGGGATTGGGCGACCGGTATCAGCGTTGAGTGACACAAACTGGCTTGCCTGCGATGCAGGTGCTGCGTTCTGGCAGGCAAGCTGGGTGGATGCCATCGCGAGCAAGCCCGCTCCCACAGGGATCAGGACAGAAACCCGCCATCCACATTCAGCGAAACCCCGGTGGTGTAGCTCGAGGCATCGCTGGCCAGGTACAGCACTGCACCGGCCATTTCACTGGGGGCGGCAACGCGTTTTAGCGGAATATGTTGCAGGACTGACTTGAGGATGGCGTCATTGCTGACCAGTGCCGAAGCAAATTTGGTGTCGGTCAGGCCCGGCAGCAGTGCGTTGCAGCGGATACCGTAGGCGGCACATTCCTTGGCAAACACTTTGGTCATGTTGATCACCGCGGCCTTGGTCATCGAGTACACCCCCTGGAACTCACCCGGTGTGACGCCGTTGATCGAGGCCACGTTGATGATGCTGCCACCGCCGTGCTCGCGCATCAGCTTGCCGGCTTCGACCGACATGAAGAAATAACCCCGAATGTTCACGTCGACGGTTTTCTGGAAGGCCACCGGGTCGGTGTCCAGTACGTGGCAGAACTGCGGGTTGGTGGCGGCGTTGTTGACCAGGATATCGATGCGCCCAAAATCTTCGCGGATGCGCGCAAAGGTGCGGGTGATGTGTTCCATTTCGCCGATATGGCAGGCAATGGCCGTTGCCTTGCCGCCATCGGCGATGATTGCGTCGGCTACAGGCTGGCAGCCTTCGAGTTTGCGGCTGGAGACAATAACGTGGGCACCTTGCTGGGCCAGCAGCCGGGCAATGGCCTCGCCGATACCGCGGCTGGCACCGGAAACAAAAGCGATTTTTCCATCAAGGTCGAACAGTTGAGTCCTGGACATGCTGATTCCTTGTGATCTCGGGCTTAGAGGCTGGAGCGGCCAATGACGTTGAGGCTCATGTGCTCAAGCAGGGCGTTCATCTGTACGAACTGCGCGAAACGTTTGTCCCGGGTCTGGCCGTGGAAGTAGCGGTAGTAGATCTGCTGGACGATACCCGCCAGACGGAACAGGCCGTAGGTGTAGTAGAAATCGTAGTTGTCGATCTCGATTCCCGAGCGCTCAGCGTAGTAATCAACGAACTCGCGGCGGGTCAACATACCGGGGGCGTTGCTCGGCTGGCGCCGCATTCGTTGGATCGGGGCCGGGTCGTCGGCTTCAATCCAGTAGGCGAGGGTGTTGCCCAGGTCCATCAGCGGATCACCCAGGGTGGTCAGTTCCCAGTCCAGCACGCCGATGATCTGCATCGGGTCGGCGGGATCGAGGATCACGTTATCGAAGCGGTAGTCGTTGTGGATGATGCCTGGGGTCGGGTGATCGGCTGGCATGTTGGTCTGCAGCCAGTCCTTGACCGCCTCCCAGCGCGGCGCATCGGGGGTCAGGGCTTTTTCGTAGCGCGCGCTCCAGCCGCTGATCTGACGTTGCACGTAGCCCTGGGGCTTACCCAGATCACCCAGGCCACAGGCGTTGTAATCAACGCGATGCAACTCGACCAGCGTGTCGATAAAGCGCTTGCACAGTGTTCGGGTGGCGTCGGCACCCAATGCCAGCTCCTGGGGCAGATCCGAGCGCAGGATGATGCCCTTGACCCGCTCCATGACATAGAACTCGGAGCCGATCAGGCGTTCGTCGGTGCAATGGGCATAGGCCTTGGGGCAGTAGGGGAAAGCGTCCTTGAGCTGATTAAGGATGCGGAACTCGCGGCCCATGTCGTGGGCAGATTTGGCTTTGTGCCCAAAGGGCGGGCGGCGCAGCACCAGCTCTTTGCCCGGGTAGTCAATCAGGTAGGTGAGGTTGGAAGCACCGCCGGGGAACTGGCTGATCGTGGGTGTCCCCTCAAGATCCGGGATATGGCCCTTGAGGTAAGGATCAATGCGGTTGGCGTCGAGTTCTTCGCCAGGGCGGATGCGGGTGGACGAGTCGGTAAGCGCCATGTTTATCTCTTCTGCTTATATTTGTGGCCTGACAACATTCGTTAATTTAATGGGCAACCAGGGCAGGCGCAGCCTTAATAGGCAGGGGTGTTAATGGGGGATCAGCTCCCTTGATAACCATTGCCTGAGTGAAGCACAGGACAAAAAAAACCGAAGCGCGTGGGCTTCGGTTCTGGGTGTTTCCGGTGGCTTAGGCCGGGAACAGTTCGCTCAGCTTCATGGCCAGCATCATGTCGCCTTCAGCGCGCAGCTTGCCGCCCATGAAAGCTTGCATGCCGTCGGTTTCGCCGCTGACGATGCCTTCCAGGGTTTCGCCGTCCATGACCAGAGTGACCTGGGCGTCCGGGTTTTCACCTTCCTTCAGTTCACAGGTGCTGTCTTTGACGATCAGCGAGAAGTGTTTGTCTTCATCAATGCGAAAACCAAATACCAGGTCCAGGCCTGCAGCAGCGGCTGGGTTGAATTTGGCTTTCATTGCTTGAACGGCATCAGCTACAGAAGTCATGGTTCGATCCTTATATAGGGTGGTTTACAGCGGCCCGAGGGCCGCGGTTGCCGGCGCTCATCGATAGGTGATGAGTGACGGCGTCTTCAACAGTTGCAAATGCACATGACTGTTGAAGGAAGCCAGGGTTGCCTCGTTGCCATGGAACTTGAGCTGGCTGAGCGAGGTATTGACAATTTGCCAGCCGAGCTTGAAGGCATCGGTGGGCGCAATGCGGGTCAGGCTGTGGATCAGGGCGGTAATGGTGCCGGCAGACGTGAACACGACAATGTTCTGCTGGCTCTTGGCAAGTTCAAGAATGCGGTTCAGCCCTGCTTGAACCCGCTCGACAAACCCCATCCAGGTTTCCAGACCGGGGGTGTCCCAGCTACCGCTGAGCCAGCGGTCGATGATCCGTTCAAAGATGCGCTGGAACTCGGCCGGGTTGCACGCGGCATCGCTCATGATCGCCAGCGCCTCAGGCTCCTCTGGCAGCAAGCCGGGAAGCAGGGCTTCGAGTATGGCGAATGCATCGAATTCGTTGAATGAGGCGTCGGTTTCAAGTTCAGGGATGGGCAGCCCGGCTGCATTGATCTGTGCCAGGGCATGGCGCGCGGTGTCCTGCTGGCGTGAAAGGTCGCCTGACAGGCAGCGGTCAAAGCGCAGGCCCAGGTCGGCCAGATGCCGACCGGCAATTTGTGCCTGCAGCACGCCCAGTGGTGACAGCACGTCGTAGTCGTCTGCACCGAAGGAGGCCTGGCCATGTCGTATCAAATAGATGCTGCCCACGTCCGCGTCATTCCGGTCCGCTGAAAGTCAGGCGAGGTTAGGAGGATGGCAAGTGGCTGTCAATGAAAAAACATACGCTTGTTTGAATTCCTCCTGTGACTGAATGCGAGGCGTTTCACGGCTGGCAGGCCCCGGTTGGCGCCGGTATGCTGGTTGCCATTGCGCAGCCCTGACCCGAGGGCTGCAGACGTTTTAAGGAGAGGCTGTGGAATTTCTTGCCGAGTACGCCAGTTTTCTGGCCAAGACCGTGACCCTGGTGGTTGCCATAGTGGTGGTCCTCGTGACCCTTGCGGCATTGCGTGGCAAGGGGCGCCGGGCCACCGGGCAATTACAGGTGATCAAGCTCAATGACTTTTACAAAGGCCTGCGTGAGCGTCTGGAGCAGTCGTTGTTGTCCAAGAGCCAGCTCAAGGCACTGCACAAGCAGACCGTTAAAGCGGACAAAAAGCAGAAAAAACAGCCGGATGACAAACCTCGGGTCTTTGTTCTGGACTTTGTCGGTGACATCAAGGCATCTGCCACTGAAAGCCTGCGTCACGAAATCACCGCGTTGCTGACCCTGGCAAAGCCGACTGATGAAGTGGTCGTGCGCCTGGAAAGCGGTGGCGGCATGGTGCACAGCTATGGCCTGGCATCGTCGCAACTGGCGCGTATTCGCCAGGCAGGCATCCCGTTGACTGTCTGCATCGATAAAGTCGCCGCCAGTGGCGGTTATATGATGGCGTGCATCGGGCAGAAAATTATCAGCGCACCGTTTGCGATTCTCGGCTCCATTGGCGTCGTTGCGCAGTTACCCAACGTCAATCGCCTGCTGAAAAAGCACGACATCGACTACGAAGTGCTGACCGCAGGCGAGTACAAGCGCACGCTGACGGTGTTTGGTGAAAACACCGAAAAAGGCCGCGAGAAGTTCCAGCAGGACCTGGACATTACCCATCAGTTGTTCAAGAACTTTGTGGCCAAGTACCGTCCGCAACTGGCAATCGATGAAGTGGCCACCGGTGAAGTCTGGTTGGGTGTTGCAGCGGTCGACATGCAACTGGTCGATGAGCTCAAGACCAGCGACGAGTACCTGTCCGAGCGGGCCAGGGATGCCCAGCTCTATCACCTGCACTATGCCCAGCGTAAAAGCTTGCAGGAGCGAGTGGGGCTGGCGGCCAGCACGTCGGCTGAAAAGGTGGTTGATTCACTCTGGGCACGTCTGACTCAACAGCGTTTCTGGTAATTGTCCCCCCGGCACTGTTGCAGTTGCAGCAGTGCCATTTGTTTGAAACTTGTTCTGGTTTTCAAGTGCGGTAATTATTGATTGTTTTAAACCTGTTTTTAACTCAGTTGCTGGAAGTGTGATCAAGTAATTAACGGACTTTATTAATGTGCGCTCTATAAGCTGACGGTATCAACACCTATGCCGAGCTTGAACCATGACACACACTAGTGCATCACAGACAGAATACTCCGTTATTGAACGCGCCAGCCAACTGGCCAACACCCGGGCCGACCATCAACATGGTGCTTATATCGCTGCCTTGTTGGCGCCCTGGTTTATTCAGGCAGACCCCGGTTTGCGTGAGGCATTGCGCAACAGCTTTATCCAGGGCCAAGAGGCTCAGCGCGCGGTAGCCGCTGTCCTGGCCGGGTTGCAACCCATCGAACAGTTTGCTGAACCGTTGCTCAAGGCCGCGCTGGCGGGTCGCGGCTGGGACCAGGTGAACCCCAGAGCCTACGGGATCAAGCATGTTCGTCTGTTAAGTAACCTGACGCTGTTCTTTGCCCGTCAGCAAGTCAAGCTGGTAGACACGCTGATCAGGTTAACCTTGCCCGATATCCTGCACCCCGAGTCACTGGAACTCGATCTGGTGGCCAGCACCACCGATCACAGCTTGTTGCAAGCGGCGTTGCAGAACTTTGAAGTTTCAGAAACCCGCAGTGACGGCTTTGATCCGGGAAGTTGTATCTATGAAGTTGTTGCCCGAAAACAGGTTGAACACGCGACCCTGAAGCCGCAACACCTTGCACTTATATGCCGCGACTTGAATCTGGGCATGCAGTACCAGAGGCATTTGGCTGATGTGTTTGAACCGGTCGATGGCAACTTGGCACCGGAGAATATCAATTCCAGGGCTTCCAAATTAAATCGGTTGTTCAGCCGGAACATACGCTTCGAAGTCTTGTCGGCCCTGCACATGGCGTATATGAAGAGGGAGGTCATTACGGCGCATTACGCTTTTATGCTCAATCTGTTGTCGGCCCCCGGGAATCGGTTGGCGGGCATGCAGCCTGGCCATAGCACGTTGCAGATCATGGGCTTTGAAGTGCCGGGGGTGATGGTCTTTTGGCCCGAGCAACAACCCGTGCAGCAAGTACAGGCGTGCGTACTTTATCTGCCGAACAGTCCTGATCGGGCTTTTCACGCATTTGAATCTTTTGAAATGCTCAAGGCGACATTGCGCGAGTGGTTGAAGGGCCAGGTGTTTGCTCGTTACTTCTTTGAAATGGTGCCGCTGCGTCACCGCGCCGAGTTCATGCGGCGTACGGACGTGAAGCATGTGACCTGGGATTCGCTGCTGCTGCGCCGCCCGCCCATTATCAATGAACCGGCCCTGATGTCCGAGAGCGTGCATCTGCCCCAGACGGAAGACCCCTGTGTCGTGGCCTGGCGTTTGCAGCTGGCGAAAATCAAGGACGATGCCAGATTGCTGGTCGTGCCCACTGAAGACGAAGATTCCAAGACCCGCCTGGAACGCCAGGCGACCTTTTTGAATACCGGGCTCAGCCTGCTGACATTGGCGCTGGGTTTTGTGCCTGTTCTGGGTGAGATTTTGCTGGTGACCAGTGTGATTCAGCTGGGTGTCGATGTGTATGAAGGGATCAAGGCCTGGCAACGCAATGACCGCGTCGCGGCCCTGGAGCACTTGTTCGATATCGCACAAAACGTTGCCCTGGCGACCGGTTCTGCCGGGGCTGCATCCACATTGCGTCCTTTGTCCGTTGTGGATGCGCTGGTGCCTGTGCGCACGGTCACAGGCCAGATGCGTTTGTGGCGCCCGGATCTTGAGCCCTATGTGTTCAAGGACGTCTCGTTGACCGGAGTCGTCCCCGATGCGCAAGGGCTGTACAGCGTGGGCGACAGGCAATTTATCCAGCTTGAAGGTCGTGTGTTCCGGGTGATGCCGGTTGCCGGCGCGCGGCAGGGCTTTATCCAGCATCCCACGGACGCCGGGGCCTATACGCCCCGGCTCGAACATAACGGTTGCGGGGCATGGGTGCATGAGCTGGAGACCCCCATGCAATGGTCGCGTGCGCAGTTGTTCAGCCGCCTCGGTCCTGAGGTGAAAGGGGTGTCACAGGCAACGGCCGAGCTGATTTTGAAGGTGACCAATACCGGTGAGGGGCTGCTGCGCAAGCTGTACATGGATCACCTGCCGCCACCGGCCCTGTTGGCGGACAGCATCAAGCGCGTACGGTTAAGTGAAATGATCGAGAGTTTTATCGAGCAGATGAAACAGGGCATCAATCGCTCCGTAGACAATGCGTCGTTGCAACTGCAACTGCTGACCCGATTGCCGGGCTGGCCTGCGGATCGAGTATTGTGTCTGGTCGACAGGGAGGGGGTGGTGCTGGAGGAATATGGCCCTGATCGGGTGGAAACCCATCCGCGACTGCAAATTGCTGAAACCCAGGTCAGGAACGGCGATCTGTTGAAAGTGACCCTGGAATCCCTGTCATCCCGTCAAATCGACAGATTGCTGGGGCAGCCGGTCAGGGGGCTGGAGGCGCAGGTTCAAGCCCTTTCGCGCATGCTGGGTGAGCTTGCCCAGGTGAGCAAAACCGAGCTGCTCTTGCGGCTGTACAGCCTTGGCGAGGTTGTGCCAAGGCTGGCGCACAGGCTTAGAAGGCAGTTTCCCGGCTTGCCGGTGCCCGTGCTGGAGGAGTTGATCAGCCATTTGTCCCTTGAAGAAGTTGATGCCCTCGGCAGTGGCGAACGTCTGCAGCTGCATGTTCTGGAGGAGGCGCGCCGTTACGCCCAGGTTGTGCGCTTGAATCGTTCAATAGAGGGGCTCTACTTTGAAGCCCTGCGCAACGCCGACAGCAACTCGCTGGCCTTGTTGGCCCTGGCGGATTTTCCGGGCTGGCCCGCGTATTTGCGCCTTGTGATTCGTGACAAGCGTACCGGGGAAGTGCTGCACTCCGTGGGCAATGCCCCGGCCACGAAAACCCGGGAGTTTTTCAAGGGTGATGGCGAGTACGAAGTTCCTGGAACTGTTGAGAGAAGGGCTTATCGCAGTGCCGATCTGTTGAACTGTGTGGCTTATGCGCTGACGCCTTCGGAGCGCAACGCACTGGGCCTTCCCGTGGTCGATGCCGGGGCAGTGCTTGGTCGCAAGATTGCCGACGCGGCGGCACGCAATCGGCCGCGCAGTGCCCAGTTGCTGGGTATGCAACCCATTAAGCCCTGGTTCAGATCCCCGTTGCGCCTGGCTGATGGCCGTGTGGGATACACCCTGGGCGGGCGCTCGGGACGCCTGCTGGAAGAGCAAAGCCCCAGACAGCTCAAGGACCTAGCCAGAGAGCTGTTCCCGACCATGAGTGAGGCACAGGTGGGGCAGTTTTTGTACCGATTGAGGCTTGGTCCGCAATTGGCTGCCCAAGCCCTGACCCAGCTCAAAGCGCAGTTGCAGACACTGCGCAACGATCTTGACCATTGGGTGGGCAGCACGGTGTGGAGCCAGCCGACGGCGGGGCCGCGGGTGCAGGTATCGGCCCAGGTCAAGCGCGGGATCAGCCAGACCCTGATTCGCACCTGGCGCAGGCTGGGCGAGAGTGTGCATCTGGAAGGGCACAGCGGGTATGTCCTGGATCTCAATGCATGGCCGGTTGATTGCCTGCCGGATCTGTCGGCGGATTTCAGCCATGTCAGCTCACTGCGCTTGCACAACTCGCCAAACGGTCAATTCCCCGGCAGGTTTCTGGAGCAGTTCCCTCATCTGCGAATTGTGTCCCTGGTCAACAGCCAGCTTGCCGAACTGCCTGCGGCGCTTTCAAGGATGCCTGAACTGCTCGAACTGAATCTGCGTGGCAATCAGATTGTGTTGAACGAGAGCGCAGCCACCCTGCTGTCGGGGCTGACCAGGCTCAAATCCCTGGATCTGGTGGGCAACCCCCTGGGCAGGCGCATCTCTGTTCAGCGCATGGTGGATCTTGAACAACTCAAGTTGCGCTATACCGGCTTGCAAACCTGGCCTGAGGGCGTGCTGTCACTCAGGCGCCTGCAAACCCTTGATCTGCGTGACAACAGCATCAGTCGCATACCGCCAGAGGTGCTGACTGCCGGCAGGGCTGCGGTTAATCGAGTCACGTTCCTGCATGACAACCCGTTGAGTGCGGACTCTTTGCGCCGCCTGGAAAATTACCGGCGCGAGCACGGCATCACTTTTGGGATCAGGCCACGGCGTCAACATGTCGAACCCGCACGCGGGATTTTTCATTGGGCGCCAGAGCCTACGGTCGAACAACTGGGCGTCTGGAGTGATCTGAGAGGCATGGGTCGCTCGACTGATTTTTTCCGCGTTCTGGAGGACCTCAGTGCGTCATCCCAGTATTTGCGCGGGCGTGAAAATTTAACGATGCGCGTATGGGGCATGCTTGACGGGATGCACGGCAACAGTGAGTTGCGAGAACAGTTATTTGAAGTGTCGGCCAATCCGAATACCTGTGCCGATGGCATTCCGATGATCTTTGCGGACCTGGAACTTCGACACCAGATCATGACGGCTCAAGGCGCAGCCAATGCCGAAGAAAAACTCCTGCGACTGAGTTATGGACTGTTTCGCATCGAGTTGCTGGACACCCATGTGCAAGGGGTCATTGAATCGCGAATTGCCCAGGTCCATACCGATCAGCGAAATTACGTCCAGCAGTTGCAGCGCCTGGTTGATGCTGCGGGTACGGTTGACCTGGATCAGCCCTTGGCGGACATGACCGCGCAGGAGCAGCAAGGTATTGCTTATCGGCTGGCAACGCCGCAAGCCATGCAATTGGCGCAGAGGCTCAGCCCTGTTGACTTGCAGCTACGGCTCGAACGGGTCGAACCGTTGGAAGTACAGATGTTTTATCAGGTCAGGTTAGCCGAGGAGCTTGGTTTGCCCGCACGGCCCAGGAGCATGATCTTTGAACGGTTGGCCAACGTAACCCCGGAGGAACTTGAGGCTGCAAAATACTATGTGTTGAGTGAGGACACCTTCACCAAGCGGACTGCCTTTATTGAAAAACAGGCGTTCTGGGAAGCGTTTCTGGAGAAGAAGTACCCTGCGGTCTTTCAGTCCGCGGATTCTCCGTTGCATGAGCGCATGCAGTCGCTATATGTCGGGCGCGAGAGCATGTCCAGTCAGGACTATGTTGAGCAAACAGGGGAGGTAGGGGAAAGTCGTCGCCAAGCGAGAGAGGTCATCATCAGCCGATTGACCCGGGAAGAAATAGCAGAACATCCGTTTATGCAGGTTTAGCCTGCCGCGGCGCCTGAATAAACCTTGAAGATAGTCAGGCCTTGGGTGAACCCAAGGCCTGCCACGCACTTAACGACGACGGAACAGCGGCATCGGCTCGTCGCTCGACGACTGGTAGGTCACCGAAAAATCCTTCAAGCCTTCCAGTGCTTCGTACGGGTCTTTATCGGCGCGAATGGCGAACGCGTCGAAACCGCAGCGGTGCAGATAGAACAACTGGTCGCGCAGTACATCGCCAATGGCGCGCAATTCGCCTTTGTAACCATAACGGTCACGCAGCAAGCGGGCATTGGAGTAGCTGCGACCATCGGTGAAGGCCGGGAAGTTCAGGGCAATGACCTGAAAATGCACCACGTCTTCGCCCAGTTCCTCGGCTTCTTCATCGCTGTCCAGCCACACACCCAGACCGCCATCACGGGCCTTGAGTGCATGGCCGTGCTCGCGCCACATCACCAGCGGGACGATGAGATCGTCGCAGTTGGAGATTTCGTCAAAGGTGGTTTCCTTGGGCAGCAAGTGCCAGGTTTCATCGATGACCTGATTGTTCTTAATGATTCGCTGCATAGACGCGCTCCTTGAAAGGGTCAATGCCGATACGTTGATAGGTGTCGATGAAGCGCTCGTCTTCGGTACGTTTTTCAACATAGACGTCGATCAGCTTTTCAATCACATCCGGCATGGCGTCTTGTGCGAACGAAGGGCCGAGGATTTTGCCCAGACTTGCGTCACGGCTGGCGCTGCCACCCAGGGACACCTGATAGAACTCGGCGCCTTTCTTGTCGACACCCAGAATCCCGATGTGACCGACGTGGTGGTGACCACAGGCGTTCATGCAACCGGAGATGTTCAGGTCCAGCTCGCCGATGTCGAACAGGTAGTCCAGGTCTTCGAAACGACGCTGGATCGCTTCGGCGATCGGGATCGACTTGGCGTTGGCCAGGGAGCAGAAATCGCCGCCCGGGCAGCAGATCATGTCGGTCAGCAAGCCAATGTTTGGCGTGGCAAAGCCGTTTTCGCGCAACTCGCCCCACATGGTGAACAACTGGTTCTCTTCCACATCGGCAAGAATGATGTTCTGTTCGTGGGAGGTGCGCAGCTGGCCAAAGCTGAAGCGGTCGGCCATGTCGGCAATGGCGTCCCACTGTTTGTCGGTCACATCGCCCGGTGCGACGCCGGTAGGCTTCAACGACAGGGTGACAGCGACATAACCCGGCTTTTTATGGGCCAGGGTATTGCGGGTACGCCAACGGGCGAAGCCCGGGTGCTGCTTGTCGAGTTCGGCCAGCTCAGCGCCGAAGTCAGGCAGGGCTTTGTAGTCCGGGTCCACGAAGTGCTTGGCGATACGCTGCACTTCAGCTTCGGTCAGGGTATTCGAGCCACCGCGCAGGTGAACCATTTCGGCTTCAACGCGCTCTGCAAACACTTCAGGCGTCAGGGCCTTGACCAGAATCTTGATCCGCGCCTTGTACTTGTTGTCACGACGGCCATAGCGGTTGTAAACCCGCAGGATGGCTTCGAGGTAGCTCAGCAGGTCTTGCCACGGCAAGAACTCGTTGATGAATGCGCCGATGACCGGCGTACGGCCCAGGCCGCCACCCACGAGTACGCGAAAGCCCAGATCGCCGGCTTCGTTGAATACGGGCTCAAGACCAATGTCATGGACTTCGATTGCAGCACGGTCGGATGTCGAGCCGTTGATTGCAATTTTGAATTTGCGTGGCAGGTAGGCGAATTCCGGGTGGAAAGTCGTCCACTGACGCACGATTTCGCACCAAGGGCGCGAATCGATCAGTTCATCGGCAGCGACACCGGCGAACTGGTCGGTGGTGACGTTGCGCAGGCAGTTGCCGCTGGTCTGAATGGCGTGCATCTGCACGGTTGTCAGCTCTTCCAGAATGTCCGGAATGTCTTCCAGCGCGGGCCAGTTGAACTGCACGTTCTGGCGGGTACTGATGTGGGCATAGCCCTTGTCATAGTCGCGAGCGATTTTGGCCATCATTCGCGCCTGGCGCGAAGTCAGTTGACCATAAGGCACCGCAACTCGCAGCATCGGGGCAAAACGTTGAACATAAAGGCCATTTTGCAGGCGCAGGGGGCGGAACTCTTCTTCGCTCAGCTCACCTGCCAGATAGCGTCGGGTCTGATCCCGGAACTGCTTTACGCGGTCCTCGATGATCCGCTGATCGTACTCGTCATATACGTACATATAGGTCCTGTTCTCAGGCTGCTAACAGCTTATCTGCGCGCACGGCCGCGCACTCCCCACGGAGCGGGGCACGATACCAGTTTGTAGTTATGCGCAAAAGTGATGTTTAAGCATATGCAAAGAACCAAAACGACTATAAGAGGTTGATTCTCAATCCCTTACTTGTGGTCGGGGCATTGCTGGACTTAACTGAGCAGAAGTCTTCAAGCAATCACCCATAAAACCGAAAAGAGGCGATGCGATGAGTACTCCCGTGAAAGCGCGCAAAAACGACAGCAAGGTTGATGCGTGGGCTATTTTTTTTCTGATCATTCTGGTGGTTGCCACGGCGGTGTTTTGGGTGAGTCATCAGTAGCCGCCCTGTAGTCGCTGACGAGCCGTGCGAGGCTGCGATCGGCGTGATACGGCCCCCCGACGCAGCCGTCGTAAATCAGCTTCCACGGTTAATCAGGTAAACCGCGTGTATCGGCTTTGCGACCGCTTCGCGATCGATCGCAGCCTCGTTCCACTCGTCAGCGACTACACGCGGGATGGGTGGCGAAATCTGTAGTCGCTGACGAGCCGTGCGAGGCTGCGTCCGGCGTGATGCGGCCCCCCGCGCAGCCGTCGTAAATCAGCTTCCACGGTTAGTCAGGTAAACCGCGTGTATCGGCTTTGCGACCGCTTCGCGATCGATCGCAGCCTCGTTCCACTCGTCAGCGACTACACGCGGGATGGGTGATGAGATCCGGGTTCGTTATACCCCCGCCAGATGCAGCACCAGCTTGACGATCCCGAACAGGATCAAGGCAAACACCGCGGTAAATAACAGGCCCAACAGCAAAAAATGGGCGGGTTTGCCGTGGGTGAAATCCCGGGCCCGGTTTTTTCCGCTCTGTACGCCAAACGCAGCGGCCATCACGCTGTGCAGCATTTGCCAGAAGGTCGGTGGCTTGTTGTCCGCAGGATCGTCCATTTGCCTCTCCTCTGTTGTTCGCACCCGCTCGATACAGCGTAGCCAAGACCTGGGTCTGGGAACGGGTATTTCCCGGTGCGCTAACGGACTACCACCCGCCGCTTTGGAACTTTCGTAGTAGTGAGGCTCATTCAAACGAGTCTCTGGAAGTTCCCACTATGGACAATCTATACATACGCAATGGGCTGGGGCCGCACGCGGCTTTTATCAAACGCCAGCTGCCGGGCTGGATCAAACACAGCCATGTGGCCGATATCAAGCGTCTTGAACCGGGTTTGTGGAAGGGCCAGGTGTCTGCGGTCGAGCCACCGCCGTGGTTCACGAATGCACCGTCCTGGTTGCGCCAGGCGCTGATGGTCAGTCAGGCCCGCAGCCAACAGGCCTATGTCGAATTGGCCAAAACCCTCAAGGACCTGCAAGGCATCACCCAGTTTGCCGAGCCCAGGCTCAAGGAGGCGCTGCACAGTCACAGTGCCTCCAGCCAGGGCATGGATATCAACAGGAACCGGCTGTTTTATCTGCGACGCAATCAGCCGGTGCAACATCAAAGCCTGTTGCAAGCCGCGTTGATGAACTTTGAAGGCAATGAGGCGTTCTCCCTGGTGGTCAAAGGGCAGGTCAGTGCACTGGCCCCGGCAGGGGCTTTGCCCCTGGGCATGACGAATGCGGCGCAACCCCCGGACATCTATGCCACGGTCGCCGACGGGTTACTGCACGGTACCGGGCCTGTGGTCAGCCTGTTTGAGGAGACGCTGGACAACCTCAAGCCCGTGCCTGGCTTCAGCTACCGGGAAAAACTGGACATGTCCCCCCAGGTGTTCTCGCAGATTTGCCGGGCCCTGGATCTGGGGCAGCAGTATCAGGCGCATCTGGGCGCGGTGTTTGAGGCCCCTGGCCGGGCACCTTTGGTGCGGCGCCAGATGATCCGCGCACAAAAAGAGCTGCTGGCTGTGCGCTTGCATACCGCTTTGATGCAAAAGCAGGTGTCAGCAACGGCCTATGACATGTTGCGCGGCGTGCTCGAAGACGACCCGCAGCCCAGGCTAAATGGCAAGCCGGTGGTCTTCAGTCAATTGCAGTTGTATGGATTGACCGTGGCCGAGGTGTTGCTGATCGGCCCCTGGCGTTCAACCCTGCCGGTGACCGAGTGGCAGGACAGCGGCTTTGGGTTCCAGGTACCGGTGATGAAAAAACCCGATATGGAACCCCTGGTGGTCTATATCCCCGGTGATCCGGTGGCGCCACTCAAGCAATACCCGTCCCTGGAAGCCTTCCAGTATGAGCTGGGCCTGAACCTGCGCACACCGCAGTATCAGCGGTTGTTTGCCAACCTGATGCCCCAGGGCGAGGCCCAGGCATTTCTCTCGCGGCTCACCCACCAGCTGTACAAGAGCGCGCCTGACCCCAAGGGCATTGAGCCTGCGGTCTATGTGGATGAAGTCGACCTCAGGCTCGGCCAGGTCTACCTGGATACGCCCCCCGGCCAGTTGTTCAACGGGCTGTACAGCCTGCACCTGGAACGGTTGAAAGCCAATGCGCGCAAGCTCGCGGTGCCAACCGCCGATGCCGACAGCAAGCTGCTGCAAGAGCGTCTGGATTACTGGCTGGGCCTGGGGATGGATGCAGTGAATGTGGCCGCGTTTTTTATCCCCGGCGCAGGCGAGGTGATGATGGCGGTCATGGCGTTGCAAATGGGCGCGCAGATCTATCACGGCTTCGAAGCCTGGACGGTTGGCGATGTTGACGGTGCCTGGGCGAGCCTGCAGGCGGTGGCCATCAACGTGGCGCTGGCCGCGACCATGAGCGGCGGCGGTTATGCGTTCGGCAAGGTGGCAGACGGTAGTCTGGCGAAGTGGGCCGATCATCTCACGCAAATCGTCCTGCCCGGCGGTGAGGCCAGGCTGTGGAATCCCGACCTGGTGCCTTATCAATGTGATCCGCTGTTTCAGCCACACGTCAGGCCCAATGCGTTGGGCCAGTATCGGGTCGATGGCAAGACCTATGTGCAGATCGACCGGTGCTTCTATGAGCAGGTGTTCGACCCGGCGCTCAATGCCTGGCGAATCAAGCACCCGGCGGACAACGCGGCCTATCAACCGTTGCTCGAACATAACCATGGCGGTGCCTGGCGGCACCACCATGAGCGGCCCTTGCAGTGGTCGCGCGAAACTTTGCTGCGTCGGCTGGGGCACGAGACTGACAGGTTTGATGACCGGACCCTGGGCCAGATTGGCGATGTATGCGGCATCAGTGACGATGCGCTGCGCAAGATCCATGTCGATGGCCTGCCTGTCCCGGCCATGTTGATGGACACCCTGGAGCAGTTTGCCGGCGGGGCCGAAATGGGCGGCCCGGGCAAGCAGCACAATCCGGATGTCGACTGGTTGCGCCGTCGCTATCCCATGCTTTCCGAGCGGGTGGCCCAGGAACTGCTGGAACAGACCGGGTATCGCGAGTTGGCCCGTATGGGCGAGACCCGTCAGGTGCCACCGGCAATGGACGATCTGGCGCGCACCCTGGCCCAGCAAAGCCGTCTTAACCGGGCATTGGCGGGCCTGTACTTACCGGCTCAGGCGACACGGGACACGGCCCGGCTGGCCCTGTATTGCCGGGAGCATTTGCCGGCCATGCCACTAGAGGGGCAGGGCGGCGACCTGCAACGTGCACTGGGGGACTATGGGGTCGCGCACCGCAGTGAAATGGCCCGCTGCCTGAAACTGCACGTCCCAAGGTCCAGGCCCCGGCTGCAAACAATCAACGGCCAGACAGGCTATCCATTGTCGGGCCGGGCTCATGCGGGCGAGGTGGCCGAATCCCTGATCACCCGCATGCGCGATGTCTACCCGAACATGACCGACGAGGAGGTCATCAGCTACGTTGGCAACCGCTTGAGCGAAGGCCAGTCAGACCAGCAGATATTTCACTTCCTGATGACTCGGCAGCGCGAGCTGGATGGGTTGCGCCAGGTGCTGCGGCAATGGACGGACGCTGCCCGTGAACCGTTCCATCAGACCATGCGCCAACATGCCAGCGACCGGCTTGTGACCTGTTGGCGGGAGGGGCTGTACCGCAACGGTGAGCCCTCGTCTTATCTGAATCTGGAGTTTGATCTGGACTGGATCGGTGACTTGCCTGCACTGCCAGCCGATTTTTCCCATGTCAGGACGTTGAAGCTGGATGCTGACTTGCTCATGAGTGAAGCCGACATGGGCTTTGTGCGGCGCTTTACCGGCCAGCAGCGCCTTGAAGTGAGTGTCGAGCATGCCGAGTTGCTGGGGGTGGCCGAAGGTCTGGCGCTGTTGCCCCAGATCAAGGATCTGGCCCTGAGCGCCCGCTGGCAGGGTTTTTCTCGCACATTTATGGAGCAACTGCGGGTTGTGACGCACATAGAGCGTCTGTCATTGACGGGGGCGCTAGAGAGCCTGGACCTCAGTGGCTGGCCCCGGTTAAGGGCATTGCGGGTACAGGGCAACCTGGGGCAGTGGCCCGGCGGAGTGTTCGAGCTTGAGCATCTCGAAACCCTCGATTTGTCTGAAACCTCGATCAAAACATTGCCAGAGCAGTTATTGACGGGGTATTCGCGGCTGTGGCGAGGCATGCAACTGAACTGGTCGAATATCGAGCCCGTGTCTGTCATGCAGGCCTACGAGTACCTGCGCGACAACCCGGCGCATTTGCGCGATGTAGCACAGTGGATAACGGACTACTGCCGGGGCAGCATCAAGCAATTCGTACCCCATGATTTGCATTTTCGCGACACGGTCCTGGCTCAATACTCCGGCAGGGATCAGGCGTTGCCCGAGTTGCTGGTGCGCGTCAATGGGCTGCATGCAGAGCACCATGCCCTGGTTGCGGCGCTGGATGTGTGGGTCAACAAGCAACCCATGAGCGCGGATATGTTTTTTCGCAGGCAGGCGGCCGACAGGCTTCGGCATTGCTGGAGCCAGGGGGTTGCTTCGCGTCTGGAGGTGGAGGACGCCAGGCCCGGTCCTTCATGGCGACGCAGTTCAAAGGGCGGCTTTCTGGATATCTCGGGAGGCGGGGTGCATGACTTGCCACAACTGCCTGCCAACGGGTTTGGCCATGTGTACTTCCTGGACATGAGCAACCTGAGTGTGCCACTGGATGAGCTGGACCGGTTTCTGGGCCCATTCGCCCATGTCAAAATCCTGAACCTGAGCCGTAACAGCCTGACATCATTGCCAGCAGCCCTGGGGGGGCTCAGGCAGCTCACTGAGCTCAACCTGGCCTTTAACGAGTTGACCCTCAACCCGTCGATGCAGGGGCGCCTGAATCGCTTGACCGAGTTGCAAAAACTGAGCTTGCAGGGCAATCGCGTGACGGCTTTGGATGTCAGTGCAATGACTCGCCTGGAGTCACTTGACCTCAGCGATTCGGGAATCAAGGCGTGGCCATCCGGAGCGCTGCAACTGCCGCTGTTGCGCCAGTTGAATCTGAGCCGCAGTGCCATTGTCGACATTCCTCAAGCAGCATTGCAGGGGCACGATCAACTAATGCTCGGCACCTACCTGCGCGGCTGCCGGTTGACACCGGCAAGCTGTGCCGAGTTGCTGGCGTATATTCGCCGTAGCGGGCGCCAGGGGGCGGGGGACATCAGCCCCCTGTTGCTGGCCTCAGGCCAGACGGGTGGTACGCCTGAGTTTTTCCCCGATGACGTATCCGACAACCCGGACTTGCTGTTACCGGCTGCACCAGTGCTCGATCCCGATCAGCCGCTGGTCGAACCCGCCGCCTTGTTGCTCAGAATCCACCCTGACCTGGGGCTGGGTGATGCCATCGAACTCATCGAACAATGGCGCACCCAAGGGCTGGATGCGCTGGACATCAATGCCCGGTTGGTACAGTGGAACAACCAGTACGACGGGCTGATCCAGCGCCTCAACAGCTGGATTGATACACCCAGTCATCGAGAGGGCGGGCGTTGGGTCAGTGCGGTAGACCGCAGGCGTGCGGCCGACCGGGTTCTGGATGCCTGGCGCCATGTGCGGGGGGCGCCTGCCGCGGATGAATCGGGCAACAGCCAGAGCCTGGATTTCTCGGATCTGTGCCTGGGTGATATTGCGCCGTTGCACGCGTCCCTGGAGCATGTCACGACATTGAACCTCAGTGGCGTCAGGCTCAGCGCACAAGGCAGCGACGGGTTTATCAGTGAATTCACGGCCCTGAATACCTTGCGACTTAACAACAACAGGTTGACCCGATTGCCCGAAGTACTGGGTTCGCTGGACAACCTGACCCGCCTTGAGGCTTCGCACAACCTGCTCGAAGGCGGCGATCAACTGCAGCAGCAACTGCAATCGATGGCCCGCCTGCAATGGCTGGATCTGAGTTACAACCGACTAGAAAGCTTCGATCTTGACGGCCTGGGCGAACTGCAAACCCTCGATTTACGCGGCAACAACCTGACTCGCTGGCCTGCGCGCGTGCTCACCAGCCCGGCCTTGAGAAGCCTGGACCTGAGCAACAACCAGATCGACTCTATTCCGCCGGAGCTGTTTGAGGGGGATAACGATGTGCTGATGGCCAACACCGATCTGTCCGATAACCTGATGTCCAGTGCCAGCTTCAGCACGCTGAGGGACTATATGGAGTTGTCGGGCAACAGCCTTGGTTTTACTCGCGAGGAAATCGAACTGGCCCTGGAGGATACGGATACAGCGGCCAGTAGCTCCGATGAGTCGGATGAGGATCTGGTACATCCGGGCTCGGAGCCAGAGAATCAGCAAAAGGAGCGCTGGTTCGACGGTGTTGCCGATGTTTCGCCAAAACATGCCATCTGGGAAAACGTGCGGGCCCGGGATGGCAGCGAAGGTCTGTTCCACTTGCTGTCGCAGTTGAAGTACACCCGCGACTTCATTCAGGACAAGGCCGACCTTGCGCGGCGGGTCTGGGATGTCTTGCAGGCGGCCGATGCGGATCCGGCGCTGTGCAGTGACTTGTTTATCATCGCCCACTCTCCCATGACCTGCGGCGATGGGCGCATCCTGCTGTTCAGCGATCTGGAAGTAAAAGTCCATGAGTTCAATGCACTGCGCTCAGTGGTTGCCGGTGAAGAGGGAACCGTGCTGCTGCGCCTGGCGCGAAGCCTGTTCCGTCTGGGGCAAGTGGAAGACATCGCCGCAGCGGCCATCAGCCTGCATCCTGACCTGGATCCTGCCGAAGTTCGCCTGGCCTATCGCATCAGTTTGGCCAGGCGTCTGGACCTGCCCAGGCAGCCCAAGGACATGCTGTTCAGAAACGCGGCGCGGGTGAGCGCGCAGGATATCGAAAACGCATATGCCAAGGTGCTTGCCGCACAAGCCAGCCCGGCTTTTATGGAACGGCTGATTGCTCAGGAATATTGGGTCAACTACCTGCAGCGCAAGTACGTGGCCGACTTTTCGGCACTGGAACATCGTTTTGAACTGGAGGCTGAAGCCTTGCAGGATCTGCACCCGGAACTGGGTGAAGCCTACAGCCAGGAAATAGAAGCCATGGGGCAGAGGAAGAAAGTCGAGCGCCGGGCGTTACTGACACGCTTGTCACAGCGCGAGCGCGACGAGATCGAGCGGGTTTGATGCAACCCTGGCAGGAGCGGCTTGCGCCAGCTCCTGCCCGTTTTACTCAGTTGTCATAGCCCAGGTTGGGTGCCAGCCAGCGCTCGGTCACGCTCAGGTCCTGACCCTTGCGTGCCGTGTAGCTGGCGATCTGGTCCTTGTCGACCTTGCCCACGGCAAAGTACTGCGCTTGCGGGTGAGCGAAGTACCAGCCACTGACCGCTGCCGCCGGGAACATGGCGTAGTGTTCGGTGAGGAACACGCCGCTTTTGCCTGCGCGCATTTCTTCGGCTTCGGGGTCGAGCAACTGGAACAAGGTGCCTTTTTCGGTGTGATCCGGGCACGCGGGGTAGCCGGGGGCAGGGCGAATACCGCTGTATTGCTCCTTGATCAGCTCTTCATTACCCAGCTTTTCATCCTTGGCATAGCCCCAGTAGTTTGTCCGCACCTGCTGGTGCAGCCACTCGGCGCAGGCTTCGGCCAGACGGTCGGCCAGGGCCTTGACCATGATCGAGTTGTAATCGTCGCCCGCGTCCTGGTAAGCCTTGGCCACCTCTTCGGCGCCGATCCCGGCGGTGGTGATAAAGCCGCCCACGTAGTCGGTCACGCCGCTGTCTTTGGGTGCGACGAAGTCGGCCAGGGAGAAGTTCGGCTTGCCGTCGGTCTTGATGATCTGCTGGCGCAGGTGGTGGAGTTTGGCCAATGGCTGGCCATCGTCGCCGTACAGCTCCAGGTCGTCATCGTTGACCTGATTGGCCGGCCAGAAACCGAACACCGCACGGGCGCTGATCAGCTTTTCGTCGATCAGCTTGGCGAGCATTTCCTGGGCGTCGGCATACAGTGCCGTTGCCGCTTCGCCGACCACTTCGTCGGTCAGAATGCGCGGGAACTTGCCCGCCAGGTCCCAGGAGATGAAGAACGGCGTCCAGTCGATGTACTCGGCCAAGACCTTGAGGTCGATGTTGTCCAGCACCTTGGCACCGGTAAAGGTTGGCTTGACCGGCTGGTAGCCGGCCCAGTCGAACTGCGGTTTCTTGGCGATGGCGGCGGGGTAGCTCAAGCGCTCGGTGCGGGCACTGCGGTTGGCGGTGCGCTCGCGGACTTCAACGTACTCAAGGCGGGTTTTCTCAACGAATGCAGGCTTCAGCTCCTTGGACAGCAACTGCGTGGCCACGCCCACGGCGCGGGAGGCGTCGGTGACGTAGATCACGGCATCGTTCTGGTACTTGGGTTCGATCTTGACCGCAGTGTGTGCCTTGGACGTCGTGGCGCCGCCGATCATCAGGGGCAGATGGAAGTTCTGGCGCTGCATTTCACGGGCAACATGCACCATCTCGTCCAGTGACGGCGTAATCAGTCCGGAAAGACCGATGATGTCGCACTTCTGCTCCTTGGCCACCTGGAGGATTCTCTCCGCGGGCACCATCACGCCAAGGTCAACGATGTCGTAGCCGTTGCAACCCAGCACCACGCCGACGATGTTCTTGCCGATATCGTGTACGTCGCCTTTGACCGTGGCCATCAGGATCTTGCCTTTGGCTTCTGGTTTGTCGCCTTTTTCGAGTTCGATAAACGGGATCAGGTGAGCAACCGCCTGTTTCATCACGCGGGCAGATTTGACCACCTGCGGGAGAAACATTTTTCCTGCGCCAAACAAGTCGCCGACGATGTTCATGCCCGACATCAACGGGCCTTCGATCACTTCGATCGGGCGCTTGAAGGACAGGCGCGACTCTTCAGTGTCTTCAACGATATGGGTGGTGATGCCCTTGACCAGTGCGTGCTCCAGACGCTTGTTCACGTCCCAGCTGCGCCACTCTTCGGTTTCGGCTTCCTTGACGCTGCCATCGCCCTTGTACTTGTCGGCAATGGCCAGCAGGTTGTCGGTGGCATCGGGGGTGCGGTTGAGCACCACGTCTTCTACCGCGTCGCGCAGTTCGGTCGGGATCTGGTCGTAGATCTCCAGTTGGCCGGCGTTGACGATACCCATGGTCAGACCATTGCGGATCGCGTACAGCAAAAACACTGAGTGGATCGCTTCACGTACCGGGTTGTTGCCACGGAACGAGAACGACACGTTGGACACGCCGCCTGACGTCAGTGCATACGGCAGCTCGTCGCGGATATAGGCGCAAGCGTTGATGAAGTCCACCGCGTAGTTGTTGTGTTCTTCAATGCCGGTGGCCACGGCGAAGATATTCGGGTCGAAGATGATGTCTTCCGGCGGGAAGCCCACTTCATTGACCAAAATGTCGTAGGAGCGTTTGCAGATTTCCTTTTTACGGGCTTCGGTGTCGGCCTGGCCCGCTTCGTCGAAGGCCATCACCACCACGGCGGCGCCATAGCGCTTGCACAGTTTGGCGTGATGTTTGAACTGCTCGACGCCTTCTTTCATGCTGATCGAGTTGACGATGCCCTTGCCCTGGATGCACTTGAGGCCCGCCTCGATCACTTCCCACTTGGAAGAATCGATCATGATCGGTACGCGAGAGATATCCGGCTCGCCAGCGATCAGGTTGAGGAAGGTCACCATGGCCTTCTTCGAATCCAGCATGCCCTCGTCCATGTTGATGTCGATGATCTGCGCACCGGCCTCAACCTGTTGCAGCGCCACTTCCAGGGCTTCGGTGTAGTTGTCTTCGCGGATCAGGCGGGCGAAGCGGGCGGAACCTGTGATGTTGGTACGTTCACCGACGTTGACGAACAACGAGCTGCGGTCGATGGTGAACGGCTCCAGCCCGGAGAGGCGGCAGGCCTTTGGAATGTCCGGAATCTGGCGCGGGGCGTAACCGGCAACGGCATTGGCGATGGCCTGGATATGGCCCGGCGTGGTGCCGCAGCAACCGCCGACAATGTTCAGGAAGCCGCTTTGAGCGAACTCTTCAATGACCTTGGCTGTTTCGCTTGGCAGTTCGTCGTACTCGCCGAACTCGTTGGGCAGGCCCGCGTTCGGGTGAGCCGAGACGTAGGTGCTGGCCTTGTTCGACAGCTCTTCGAGATAAGGACGCAACTCGCTGGCGCCCAGGGCGCAGTTCAAACCGACCGAGATCGGTTTGGCATGGCTCACGGAGTTCCAGAACGCTTCGGTGGTCTGGCCTGACAGGGTACGGCCAGAGGCGTCGGTGATGGTGCCGGAAATCATGATCGGCAACTCGATGCCCAGCTCTTCGAACACGCCCTGTACGGCGAAAATCGCGGCTTTGGCATTGAGCGTGTCGAAAATGGTCTCGATCAGGATCAGGTCGCAGCCGCCTTCGATCAGGCCTCTGGTGGCCTCGGTGTAGTTCTCCACCAGTTCATCGAAGGTGACGTTGCGATAACCCGGATTGTTGACATCCGGCGACAGCGAGCAGGTACGGCTGGTAGGGCCGAGCACGCCTGCAACAAATCGTGGTTTGTCCGGGGTCTCCAGGGTCTTGGCGTCGGCCACCTTGCGCGCAAGGCGTGCGCCTTCTACGTTTAGTTCGTAGGCCAGCGCCTGCATGCCGTAGTCGGCCTGTGAAACCTGGGTGGCGTTGAACGTGTTGGTTTCGAGAATGTCGGCACCAGCGTCCAGATACGCCTTTTCAATGGCTCCGATCACATCGGGGCGGCTGAGGATCAAAAGGTCATTGTTGCCTTTGACGTCGCTCGGCCAGTCGGCGAAGCGTGTGCCACGATAGTCGTGTTCCTCTAGGCGGTAGCTTTGGATCATAGTGCCCATGCCGCCATCGAGAATCAGAATGCGCTCTTTGAGGGCTTGCTGAAGTGCTTGGAGACGAGCGCTGCGGTCAGACATAGGACTACCTGTTAGAGCCATGCAAAAGATGTGAAATCATAACAAACCTGCGTGGGATTTGAGCGCTCGCTGATTTACATGAATTTCATTCATGTTGCGACAGGGCGGCGACAGGTAGAATCGCGACATATTTTTGATATCAGGACACTGGCACATGTTTTTTCGCCTACTCGCCAGCGCCGTGACGCTGGTGGCGTGCAGTACAGCGTTGGCACAGGCCCCGTTGGTTAGTCCGGTCATTTCCTACACCAGGGATATTCAGCCGATCCTCACCGAAAAGTGCGTTGCCTGCCACGCTTGCAACGACGCAGCCTGCCAGTTGAACCTGGGAAGCGCGGAGGGTGCGACCCGCGGTGCCAGCAAGGTGCCGGTCTATAAAGGAGATCGTGTCGATGCCGTTGCCCCGACGCGGATTTTCTTCGATGCCGATGGCCCGCAGGAGTGGAGGCTTAAAGGGTTCTACCCGGTAGTCGACGCCCAGGGCGCGCAGGCGTCCTTGATGGCGCGCATGCTGGAGCTGGGCCACAGCACCCCGCTGACCCCAAATGCCAAATTGCCCGAGGAAATCGTCCTGGGCATCAACCGCGAAAACGTCTGTCCGGCGCCGGGGGAGTTCGACGCTTACGCCCAGCGCCATCCAAAAGAAGGCATGCCGCTGGCCGTGACCGGGTTGACGAACACGCAATACCACACCGTACAAACCTGGCTGGCCCAGGGCGCGAAGGTTGACCAGCACGCAATCAAGCCGACTGCGGTCGAAGCGGCACAGATCAGCGAATGGGAAGAGTTGCTCAACCGCCCGGGTTCAACCGAAGCCCTGGTGGCGCGCTGGTTGTACGAGCATCTGTTTCTGGCCCATACCTACTTCGACAACGGCGTGCCGGGGCATTTCTTCCAGTGGGTGCGTTCGCGGACCCCAAGCGGTCAGCCGGTTGACCTGATTGCTACGCGCCGCCCGAACGACGATCCGGGCACCAGTTTTTACTACCGGTTGATGCCCGTTCAGGGTGTGATCGTGCACAAAACCCACATCACTTACCCGATGGGGGCGCAGAAACTTGCACGGGTCAAACAGCTGTTCTACAGCGGTGACTGGCATGCCACCAGCTTGCCGGGCTACGGGCCTCGAGGCCGGGCCAATCCGTTCGAAGTCTTCGAAGCGATTCCGGCGGTGGCGCGTTACCAGTTCATGCTCGACAACGCCGAGTATTTCGTACGCACCTTTATTCGTGGGCCGGTGTGCCGTGGGCAGATTGCGACTGACGTGATTCGCGACAACTTCTGGACTGTGTTCCAGGAGCCTGCCCATGACCGCTATGTCACCGACGCCGCCTATCGTGGCGAAGCGACGCCGTTGCTGGCAATGCCCGGCCAGATCGACGACGTTGGCAGTGTTATTTCGTTGTGGCACCGCTATCGCAACAAGCGCAATGACTATGAGAAGTTGCGCCAGCAAGCCTATGCCGACATGCCGCCACCGAGCTGGTCGACCCTGTGGGCAGGCAACGACAACGCCTTGTTGACCGTTTTCCGTCACTTCGACAGCGCCAGTGTCAGCAAGGGCCTGATCGGCGAAATCCCGCAAACCCTGTGGCTGTTCGACTACCCGTTGCTGGAGCGCACCTACTACCAGTTGGCGGTTAACTTCGATGTGTTCGGCAACGTTTCCCATCAGGCCCAGACACGCTTGTACTTTGACTTGATCCGCAACGGCGCCGAGGTCAACTTCCTGCGCTTGATGCCGGCCGACGCCCGTTCGGGCATCTTGAGCAACTGGTATCAGAACAGCGGCAAGCTGAAGATGTGGATGGACTACCAGAAGATCGACACCGGCACGCCGAGCGGCATGAAGCTCGATCCGGCCGACCCCAAGCGTGACTTTGCGCTCAAGCTGATTGAGCGCGCCGGCACCCTGAATGCACGGCCCGACCCGATCAACCGTTGCAGCGGCGCGTACTGTTCACGCCCCGACATTCCGCAAGAGTTCAAATACGCCGAGCAGGCACTGAGCCGTCTGACCTCGCGCCCTGCGGCGGGGCTGTCGGTCATCAGTCAATTGCCAGAAGCCAGCATGTTGCGGATCGAGGGAAGTGACGGCAAGCGCGAGATGTACAGCATGCTGCGCAATCGCGCGCACACCAACGTGGCCTTCATGCTGGGCGAGGAATACCGGCTGGAGCCTGGGCTGGACACCCTGACCATCTACCCCGGGGTGCTCAGCAGCTACCCGAACTTCATGTTCAATATCCCTTCGGGGCAGGTTGAGGCCTTTGTTGAAGCGATGGAGCAATGCAAGGATCAAGAGACCTTTGACACCATTGTCGAGCGCTGGGGGATTCGCCGTAGCCATCCACAGTTCTGGCAGTACTTTCACGATATTGGCCAGTACATCAGCGAAACCGACCCGGTAGAGGCCGGTGTGCTGGATATGAACCGCTACGAAAACCTGTAATCAGCCACTAGAATTTGATACATGGGGTGTGGCTTTCCTGACAAAAACACTAGGACTTTGTCAGGCGCGCCGATTGGCGTAAACTGCATCCCATGTCTGCGAGGAGATTCCATGAGCGCCATAACGATTACCGACGCTGCCCACGATTACCTGGCTGATCTGCTGTCAAAGCAGAACACCCCGGGTATCGGCATCCGCGTCTTTATCACCCAACCCGGTACCCAGTACGCCGAAACCTGCATTGCTTACTGCAAGCCGGCTGAAGTCAAATCTGAAGATACCGCCATCGGCCTTAAAAGCTTCACGGCCTGGATCGATTCGTTCAGCGAACCCTTCCTTGACGATGCCGTGGTGGACTACGCCACCGATCGCATGGGTGGTCAGCTGACCATCAAGGCGCCAAACGCCAAAGTGCCGATGGTCAATGCCGACAGCCCGATCAACGAGCGCATCAACTACTACCTGCAAACCGAGATCAATCCCGGTTTGGCCAGCCACGGCGGTCAGGTCAGCCTGATTGAAGTGGTTGAAGACGGTATCGCGGTGCTCAAGTTCGGTGGCGGTTGCCAGGGCTGCGGCCAGGCGGACGTGACGTTGCGTGAAGGCATCGAGCGCACCCTGCTTGAGCGTGTGCCGGAGCTCAAGGGCGTACGTGACGTGACCGACCACTCGCAGAAAGAAAACGCCTACTACTAATAGGGCGTTCGCTGCGAAGCTGAAGAAAAAACGGTGCCCCGTGAGCACCGTTTTTTTATGGCTGCGCGATAGCCCTGCACGGTTCGGATTGTGCGGGCGCAGCAGAACCTAATGGGATCTACCTGACAGACCACGCCGTCCGTATCGCGAGCAAGCCCGCTCCCACAGGGGGGAGAGCGTTCAAGGCCGATACAAATGCGCATGCCCCGCACGGTACAGCGACGAGTCCCCAAAACGGTCACTGGCCAGCACCCGGCCCACCAGGATCAGCGCCGTACGCCTGAATCCCTTGGCCTGGACCTTGACCGCGATGTCTGCAAGCGTCCCTTGCACCCAGTCCTGGTCGGGCCAGCTGGCGCGATGAATCACTGCAATCGGGCAATCACTGCCGTAGTGCGGGATCAGTTCGGCAACGATGTTTTCAAGGTTCTTGACCCCCAGATGAATGGCCATGGTCGCCTTGTGCTGCGCCAGGCTGGCCAGTTCTTCTCCGGCTGGCATAACGGTTTTTTCGGCGTAACGGGTCAGAATCACGGTTTGCGAAATATCGGGCAACGTCAGTTCGGCCCCCAGAATGGCCGCACAGGCCGCGGTAGCAGTCACTCCCGGAATGATCTCAAAGTCAATGCCCAGCTCACGCAAGCAGCGGATCTGTTCGCCAATGGCCCCGTACAAGCTGGGGTCGCCGGAATGTACGCGGGCCACGTCCTGGCCTTTGGCGTCGGCGGCACTGATCAGGGTGATGATCTGCTCAAGGTGCAGTTGCGCACTGTTGATCACCTGCTCAGCCTGATGGCCTTGCAGCACGGCCTCGGGGACCAGCGAGCCTGCGTAAATGATCACCGGGCAACTGCGAATCAGGCGCTGGCCCTTGACGGTAATCAGCTCAGGATCGCCGGGTCCGGCGCCGATGAAATAAACAGTCATGGCAGTCTCTTGAAGGGGTTGAGATAGAGCTGTTCTTGAACAACGCTCATAGTGAGGCGGGGGATTATCGCGGGTTTTGCTCGAAACAGGCCAACGCAAAGGTTGCGCCGGGTGATTTTTGTCGCGTAATCAGCAAGGTGGCGGGTGCCCCCGCGAGTCGCTCGGCCAGGGCCAGCGCAGCACTTTCGGCAATCCCGAAACAACCGGTTTTCTCGAACACAAGGTTCGAGCGATGGCTCAGCTGGGGGGCGTACGGGGCAAGCTGTTGCGCACTGAAGACCTCAAGCTCCAGTTCCAGTCGAGCTGCCAGTTGCAGCAGCCCGGGTTCCTGGCGCTTGAGATCGAGACTGGCCAGGGCACGGACCGCATTCAGCGGGATCCCGGCCCGGGCCAGAGAGCGTTCGATCAGACTCAACAGCTCTGCAGCGGTGCAACCTTGGCGACAGCCCAGGCCAATCACCAGGATTGGCACTGTGCCGGTTGCCGTCATGCCGAGTACTGGCCTTCAGACTTGCGGCGAAACAGCCAGGCGCTGATCACGCCGAGGGCCAGCCAAAAGGCGAAGTTGGTCAGTTGCGAGGCAATCTTGAACTGCGACTCCAGCTCGGCCGGGGCCAGGCTTGAATGCACCAGTGGCTGGGGTGCGCCAAAAATATGCGGAACCACCAGAATCGCCACGCCCAGCACTTTCAGCGCCCAGTGCTTGCCAAATACCATCAGCGCGATTGCTACCGCGGTCGAAGCTGCGGTGCTGACCCACCAGATTTGACGCTGCAGCAAATCTGCCGCTGCAGTGCCCGGCAACTCGGGTGGCAGGCCCAGGGTCGGGGCCAGGCAGAACACCGCATAACCGGCAAGGCCCCAGAGCAGGCCCTGGGAAGTGCGCGTCGGGGCACGCAAGGTGTAAAGGCCGGCCAGCATCAAGGCAAAACCCACAGCAACCACCAGATTGCCGCCAGTGGTAGACAGCACGCGCTGCCAGCCATCTTCCGGCTCCCAGGCCTCGGCGTCGTGCTCATGGGCTGGCATGGCCATGTCGGCATGCTCGTGTACTTCTGTGGCGGCAGGTTTTTCGTAGGTTTCGGCCTGCAAAATCAGCGGCGACACCCACAGGCTTTGCAGCAGGGTCAGCAGCAGGGCGGCCAGCAAGCCGGTGAAGCCTGCGGTTTGGGCGATACGCTTAATCATGGCAGGCAGTCTCAATGGCACGGGAAGGCGGAGCTGTGACGGGTGTCATGGGCCGCATTGTGAACCGCATCGATATGGGAGAACCCGGCGAAGTAGACGAGAAAAGCCCCCAGTACCGCAGCACCGACAGCCGCCACAATGCGTTGGCTTTGGGTGGCAGTGGTCGCGGCGGAATGGGTACGGCTGGTGCTGATAGACATGGCGCTTGCCTCAGGTCGGACGACGGGCAGCAAAGCGCAAGAAAACCCCGCGAACGAAGCCCGCAGGGTTTAACAGCGCCCGCCCACCGCGGGTTTGTTATTCAAAATAACCAGGCCGGTCTCCGGGCTTGCGAGGGGCTCAAGGGTTGAGCCTGCAAACATCTCCTTCCCATGCACTCGGCACAGTGGATTTGATGTTTCTCTCGCTTACCGTTGCGGGGGCAGCGCCGGACTTGCCAGGACTAACGCCTGACGCACCGGTTTCCCGTTTCACCCTGTGAAGGGCACCTGATACAAGATGTGTAGGAAACCACAGCCCAGGAGAGTCGTCAATTTAAAGGGGGGGTGTAGTCGCTGCCGCAGGCTGCGATAAGGGCCGCAGGACCTTCAAAAAGCGGGGCCGCTACGCAGCCCTCGCAGCCTGCGGCAGCGACTACACGTCAGGCGGTCAGCAGGCTTTTGACTTTGTCGCGCAACTGATCAATGGAGAAAGGTTTGCCAATCACCGCCATGCCTTCTGCGACCTCAAGGGTTTCGGCATAGCCGCTGGCAAACAGGATGGGCATTTTTTCGCGCAATTGGCGGGCCTTGGCTGCCAGCTCCCGGCCGTCCATGCCCGGCAACCCGACGTCGGTCATCAGCAGGTCAATGGGCTGGGCCGCATTCTCCAGCAGTTCCATGGCCTGCTCGCTGCCGTCGGCTTCAAGCACGCTGAAGTCCAGTTCTTGGAGCACGTCTACGATCAGCATCCGAACAATGGCGTCGTCTTCGACCACCAGGATGGTGGAGGGTGTTGCGGACATAATCATGATCTCGATAAAAAATGTAAGCGTGGGTCTCGCTGCAGCAAGGATAGCCTTGCCCAGCATCTGAATGTGCCTCTTTGTACGAAAATGTTCTTTGTCGGGTAAGAAAATAGAACTATTGCTCGGTAATCCGGCAAACTCCAGTTTTTTAAGACTGCCCACAGGCCTGAAAATGAACTCACCTGTATCAATTGATGAGCGAAGCTTTCGCAAGCTTCTGAGTCGCAACGTTGGCTTGCCCCTGGCTGTCGGCGTGCTCAGTGCCGCGTTATTCGTGATCATGGTCAGCTATTTGTTATCAGTGATCAGGTGGGTGGAGCACAGCGACCGGGTTATCAGTAATACCAACGACGCCGTGCGGCTGACGGTGGATCTTGAAAGCGGCATGCGCGGGTTCCTGATTACGGGCGATGAGCATTTTCTGGACCCCTATGCCGTTGCCAAGCCGCAAATTGCGCTCCAGTTGAAGGGGTTGCAGGAGCTGGTCAGCGACAACCCGCAGCAGGTCGACCGGCTGAAACGCCTTGAGGCGTTGCAAAATGAGTGGAATGCCTACGCCCAGTCGATGGTCGATCTGCGCCGTCAGGACGGCGATTACCGTGCGGCCATACAGGCGGGGCGGGGCAAGCGCCTGGCGGATGAAATCCGCAAGGAATATGACGACTTCATTCAGATGGAACAGCAGCTACGGGTGGCTCGCAGCGAAGAGGTGAGTCGCACTACGATCATCAGTATTGGCCTGTATCTGATTTTCGTGCTGGGTTTGAGCGGCTTTTTGGCCTATATCGGTCGTCGCGATTTGCTTGAACTTTCAAAGAGTTACAACAATGCCTTCGAGTCGCAGATCAATACTGCCCAGCGCCTGGAACAACAGGCCTGGCTGCGCAACGGTCAGACCGAGCTGGCGGAGCAGGTGCTGGGGCGCCTGACGCTCAACATGTTGGGCCACAACATCCTGCAGTTCTGTGCCCAGTACCTGGGATCCGTAGTGGCGGCCGTCTATGTGCGTGAAGATCACGGCGACCTCAAGCGTGTGGCCAGTTACGGATTTTCCCGCGAGCAAGAGGCGCAGGGCCAACTGATTCGCAACGGCGAAGGGATTGTCGGGCAGGCAGTCAAGCAGGATCAGTTGATTCGCCTGGACAACGTACCCGCCGACTATTTCTCCAAGGTCAGCTCCGGGCTGGGCGAAGGCAGCCCTCGCAGTGTGCTGGTGGTGCCCACCAGTGATGATGATCGCGTCAACGGGGTCATCGAGCTGGGCTTCCTCAGGCCCCTGAGTGAGCGAGACATAGAGCTGTTCGAATTGATCGCCGACAACATCGGCATGTCGATTGAAGCGGCGCGCTATCGCCAGCGCCTGCAAGAGGTGCTGGCCGAAACCCAGCAGCTCAATGAGCAACTGCAGGTGCAGCAGGAGGAACTCAAGACCGCCAACGAGGAACTCGAAGAGCAGTCGCGCATTCTCAAAGAGTCCCAGACCAGCCTCGAAACCCAGCAGGCCGAGCTGGAGCAGACCAACGAAGAGTTGGCCGGCCAGCGGGATGCAATGGACCGCAAGAACACCGAACTCAACCAGGCCCAGGTGCAACTTGAAGAGCGGGCTGAAGAGCTGCAACGCTCCAGCAAGTACAAGTCCGAATTCCTGGCCAACATGTCCCACGAGCTGCGCACGCCGCTGAACAGCTCCTTGATTCTGGCCAAGCTGCTGTCCGAAAACCCGCAGCAGAACCTCAGCGCAGAACAGGTCAAGTTTGCCGAGTCTATTTACTCGGCGGGCAATGACCTGCTTAACCTGATCAACGACATCCTGGACATTTCCAAGGTAGAAGCCGGCAAGCTGGAAGTGCGCCCTGAGCACACCAGCGTGGCACGGGTGGTCGAAGGGTTGCGCAACATGTTCCAGCCGCTGGCGGGCGACAAGTCCCTGGGCTTTGAGGTCCAGTTGCAGCCCGGCACGCCGCCCATGATCTACACCGACAGCCAGCGTCTGGAGCAGATCCTCAAGAATTTGCTGTCCAACGCGGTCAAGTTCACGGAGCAAGGCCAGGTCAGCCTGACGGTATCCTGTCAGCCGGGCGAAGGGATTGCCTTTACCGTGAGCGATTCCGGTATCGGCATTTCCGAGGAGCAACAAGACTCCATTTTCGAAGCCTTCCGCCAGGCCGACGGCACCACCAACCGCCGCTACGGCGGCACAGGGCTGGGCCTTTCGATCTCCCGTGATCTGGCGACATTGCTGGGCGGTTCGATCGATGTCAGCAGCGAGCCGGGCAAGGGCAGTATCTTTACCCTGATCCTGCCACAGCAGTTTGTGGAGCACGGCGAAGAACCCGTGCAACTGCCTGTCGGCCCCGCGCCACGGGTTGCAGTGCGGGTACCTGAGCCCCGGCCGCTGCTTGCCGTTGAGTCTGCGGCGGTGATTGAGCGCTTCATGGATGACCGCGACCAGGCGCCATTTACCACGCGCTGTATTTTGGTGATTGAGGATGAACCCAACTTTGCACAGATCCTCTTCGATCTTGCACATGAATTGGGCTATCGCTGCCTGGTTGCCCATGGTGCGGACGAAGGTTTCAGTCTGGCGGTGCAGTTCATTCCCGATGCAATCCTGCTGGACATCCGCTTGCCGGACCACCCGGGGCTCACGGTGTTGCAGCGCCTGAAGGCTATGGCGTCGACGCGGCATATACCGGTTCACGTCATTTCCGCCGAAGACCGGGTTGAAGCCGCGATGCACATGGGGGCGGTGGGCTACGCCTTGAAACCGACGACCCGTGAAGAGCTGAGAAATGTGTTCGCCCGCCTGGAGGCCAAGCTGACGCAGAAGGTCAAGCGTGTGCTGCTGGTCGAGGATGATGACTTGCAGCGCGACAGCATTGCCCGCCTGATCGGCGACGATGACATCGAGATCACCGCGGTCGGCTATGCCCAGGAGGCGCTCGACCTGCTGCGCACCACTGTTTACGACTGCATGATCATCGACCTCAAGTTGCCCGACATGCTGGGCAATGACCTGCTCAAGCGCATGTCGACCGAAGATATCTGCTCGTTCCCGCCGGTGATCGTCTACACCGGGCGCAATCTGACCCGGGATGAAGAAGCCGAGCTGCGCAAGTATTCGCGCTCCATCATCATCAAGGGCGCCCGCTCACCCGAGCGGTTGCTCGATGAAGTGACATTATTTCTGCACAAAGTCGAATCTCAGTTGTCCCATGATCGGCAGACGATGCTCAAGACCGCTCGCAGCCGCGACAAGGTGTTCGAGGGCCGCAAGATTTTGCTGGTGGATGACGATGTACGGAACATCTTTGCTTTGACCAGTGCGCTGGAACAGAAGGGCGCCATTGTGGTCATCGGTCGCAATGGACGCGAAGCCATCGAGCGCCTGGACGAAGTGGAAGATATCGACCTGGTGTTGATGGACGTGATGATGCCCGAGATGGATGGCTACGAAGCAACCGTCGAAATCCGCAAAAACCCGCGCTGGCGCAAGCTGCCGATCATTGCGGTCACGGCCAAGGCAATGAAGGACGATCAGGAGCGCTGCCTGCAGGCAGGTTCCAATGACTACCTGGCCAAACCGATTGATCTGGATCGACTGTTTTCGTTGATCCGGGTCTGGCTACCGAAAATGGAACGACTCTAAGTGCAACGAAACACTGACATCGAGTTAAGGCTGCTGATCGAAGCGATCTATCTCAAATACAGTTATGACTTTCGCGATTACTCCGGCGCCTCGATCAAGCGCCGGGTCAATCATGCATTGCGTCAGTTTGACTGCAGCACCATTTCGGCCCTGCAGGAGCGCATCCTCCATGACCCGACGGCCTTTATGCAGTTGCTGCAGTTCCTGACCATTCCAGTGAGCGAGATGTTTCGCGATCCGGAGCATTTTCTGGCCATTCGCCAGGAGGTGGTGCCGATCCTCAAGACCTACCCGTCGCTCAAGATCTGGATTGCGGGGTGCAGCACCGGCGAGGAGGTGTATTCAATGGCCATCCTGTTGCGTGAAGAAGGCCTGCTGGATCGCACCATCATCTATGCGACCGACATCAATCCGCGCTCTCTGGAAAAGGCCAAGCAGGGAATTTTCTCCCTGGACAATATCCGGACCTATACCCACAACTACCAAAAGGCCGGTGGTCAGCGTTCGTTTGCCGATTACTACACCGCCGCCTATGACTACGCGATTTTTGACAAGACGCTGCGCGAGAACGTGACCTTCGCCGATCACAGCCTGGCGACGGATAGCGTGTTCTCAGAAACCAATTTAATTTCATGTCGTAACGTATTGATTTATTTCAATAAGAATCTTCAAAACAGAGCCTTTGGTCTGTTCGAGGAGTCGTTGTGTCACCGCGGATTTCTGATGCTTGGGAGCAAGGAGACCCTGGATTTCTCGGACTACAGCAAACAGTTTTCCCCCGTGCTCAAGCAAGAACGGATCTACCGCAAGCTATGAAAAACCATGACCGTTACCTGACCGATCCCAGACCTGTCGAGGCGGTGGTGATCGGTGCGTCTGCGGGCGGGGTTGAAGCGTTGCTGACTATTTTTTCCGAGCTCAAGCCTGGCTTCCGGCTGCCGATTATCGTGGTGCTGCACTTGCCCGAAGAGCGGCGCAGCCAGTTGGCCGAGGTGTTTGCCCGGCGCTTGCCATTGGCGGTCAGGGAGGTTCAGGACAAACAGCCGATTGTGCCGGGCACCCTGTACTTTGCTGGCCCCGGGTATCACGTTTCGATTGAGCAGGATCACAGTTTTTCCTTGAGCCAGGAGGAGCCGGTGCATTACTCGCGACCTGCCATTGACTACCTGTTCGAATCCGCGGCCGATGTGTATCAACAGCGTCTGGCTGCCATTTTACTGACGGGCGCCAATCGGGATGGTGCCCAGGGGCTGAGCGTGGTCCAGCAGTCGGGCGGCCTGACCATTGTCCAGGACCCTGACGAGGCACAGGTTGCGACCATGCCCCGTGCGGCACTGGACCTTTTTCAAACGGACTGCATCCTTCCTTTGCGCGGCATCGGCCGTCTGCTTGTCGAGCTGGAACATAGCCAATGCTACTAAACGAAATTCAAGCCAAGCTGCTGATCGTCGATGACCTGCCGGAAAACCTGCTGGCGCTCGAAGCACTGATCAAGCGCGAAGATCGCATCGTGTACAAGGCCTTGTCTGCGGATGAGGCGCTGTCGTTGCTGTTGCAGCATGAGTTTGCGATGGCCATTCTTGACGTGCAAATGCCCGGCATGAACGGTTTTGAGCTGGCCGAGTTGATGCGCGGCACGGCCAAGACCAAAAACATCCCCATCGTGTTTGTCAGTGCCGCAGGGCGCGAGATGAACTATGCCTTCAAGGGCTATGAAAGCGGTGCGGTGGACTTTCTGCACAAACCGCTGGATATCCACGCGGTCAAAAGCAAGGTCAATGTCTTCGTCGAGCTTTATCGCCAGAGCAAGGCCATGAAGCAGCAGGTCGAGGCCCTGGAGCAGAGCCGTCGCGAGCAGGAGACTTTGCTTGCGCAGTTGCAACTGACCCAGGTCGAGCTTGAGCGCGCGGTGCGCATGCGTGACGACTTTATGTCGATCGTCTCCCATGAAGTGCGCACGCCGCTCAACGGGCTGATCCTGGAAACCCAGTTGCGCAAGATGCACCTGGCCCGCGATAACGCGGCGGCGTTCACCCTGGAAAAGATGCACGCCATGGTCGATCGTGATGAGCGTCAGATCCAGAGCCTGATCCGCCTGATCGAAGACATGCTCGACGTGTCGCGTATCCGCACCGGCAAGCTGTCGATCAGGCCTGCCGAGTTTGATTTGGCCCGTACAGTCGGGCAATTGCTGGAGAATTTCGCGGCCCAGATCAGCGCTGCGCAATCGAGTGTCAGCTTCACTGCACAAAAGCCCGTAGTGGGGCAGTGGGACGAGTTCAGAATTGAGCAAGTGATTTCCAATCTGCTGACCAATGCCTTGCGTTACGGTGCTAAAAAGCCCATTGATGTGTCTGTGTATATGGACGGTGATCAAGCTGTCGTGGATGTGCGCGATCAGGGCATCGGCATCAGCCAGGAAAACCAGCAGCGGGTGTTCCAGCAATTTGAGCGGGTTTCAGCCAGTCAGGTGGCTGCCGGGCTTGGCCTGGGGTTGTTTATCTCGGAACAGATCGTCGCGGCACACAGCGGCACCATCAGCGTGCAGAGCGAACTGGGTGAGGGCGCCTTGTTCAGGGTTTGCCTGCCGCTTGCACAAAAGACTTAAACTCGGCGCAACCTATGACCGCGCTCGGGGTCATACTGGCAGCGACGGCATGAATTAAGGTTTCCCATGAGTGAAGATGCGCAAGATGTTGTTTTGATTGTCGAAGATGACCCCTCGATCCTGATGGTCCTCAGCGCCTACCTGTCCGGCGAAGGCTACCGGGTATTGCAGGCCGAAAACGGCGAACAGGCGTTCGAGATTCTGGCGAGCAAGCCCCATCTGGACCTTATGGTGACCGACTTCCGCCTGCCGGGCGGAATATCCGGGGTGCAGATTGCCGAGCCAGCGTTGAAGCTGCGGCCTGACCTGAAAGTTATTTTTATCAGCGGCTACCCTGCCGAGATCCGTGATACGGGCAGCCCGATCACCCTGACGGCGCCGATCCTGGCCAAGCCGTTCGACCTCGATACCCTGCAAGAGCAGATCCAGAAACTATTGGCCTGAATGCCCGCTCTCACAGGGGATATGAATCACAAACCCTGCTGCAACGACGGGTCATCAGGGTTCATCTGCTCAAGCTGCGCCAGCAGCACCTGCACATTCTGCAATTGCCCGGCTTCTTTCCAGTAGCCGATCAACAATACCCGCGCCTTGCGATTGGCCGGTTGGCGTTGCAGCAGCTCTTCGAGCTGACGTTGCGCGGCTTCAAGCTGGTCCAGGTCATGGAGGGCGGTCGCCAGCTTGTACCGGTAATCACTGTTGTCCGGTTCCAGCTCAACGGCCTTTGCCAGGCCCAGCAGGGCGTATTCCGTCTGGCCATGGTTTAGCAGCCAGATCCCCAGGGCATGTTGCAGGTACGCGGAATCGGGATGGGCTTCAAGCTGCCTGGCCAGCATCTGTCGCGCCTGCTCGTCCTTGCCGCGTTTTTCCAGCAGCTCGATCTGCGCGACGACTGCCTTGAGGTTGTCCGGGTCCAGGCGGGTGACTTGCTCCAGTGCGGCCTGGGCTTCGTCCAGTTGACCTTCGTGCAAATACAGACGGGCGAGTTGGCCCTGTGCCTGCGGGTCGTCGGGCCTGGTTTTGAGGTCGCGCTCGAATTCGTCGATCACTTGCTGCAACGGGCCGAAGTACAGCCCCTGTTCGTCCGGCGACAGGCCGAGCAGGGCATTGGCGGCGGCAAAGCGCACGCTCTGTTCGGTGTCATCCAGCAGCGGGCCCAGCAGCAACGTGCGCTGGGCGTTGGGCACCAGGCCGACAATACTCTGGATCGCGGCTATGCGTACCACGGGCGAGGGGTTATGCAAGTCAGCGTCTGCCAGTTTCAGTGCCAGCGGGCTTGGGTAATTGGGCAGCTCGGCATGCAGGCTGGCGCGCCGGGTATCTGACAAGTCCTTGCGGGCCAGTTGCTGATAGAGCACGCGGGCGGCGCCGGGCTTGCCGTTTTGGGCCATGTCCAGGGCGATGGAGAATCGTTGACTGACGGATTGCGTGGGAACGGCAGGATCAGGGCGCATCGAATACCAAAGACCGGCGGCGATGAGCGCTGACAGAAAGCTGATTGCGAGGTAGCGGCGAGGCTGGGTCATCCAATATCCAGAAGCATGCGTGCGTATGGGGTGCAAGAGTGGGTGAGTCGGGAGCTGGAGTCAAACGCAGCCTTCGACAGCTGCTACGGGCAAAAAAAAGCCCCGCGACCGAATGAGCGCGGGGCTAAAAATTGGTTGGTTGCGGCCAACCAAAGGAGCTCTTGAATCAGTGTGCGCTGGCGACGGTCTCGGCTTGCCAGCCACCACCCAGTGCTTTGTAAATCGCTACTACGCCGCGATACAGCTCAACCTCGGCCTGGGCCTGGCTGTCTTCTGCGGCCAGTCGCTCCCGTTGGGCGTCGAGCAGCACCAGAAAGTCCACCGTGCCTTCGCGATAGCGAATAGCAGCCAGATCCGCTGCGATCCGGCTGGATTCGCTTTGACGAATCAACGAGACCAGACGTTGCTGGCGCTTGCCGTAATCGCTGAATGCGTTTTCGGACTCTTCCAGCGCCAACAGCACCTGCTGCTCGTAACTGGCCAGTGCGCCATCAGCCTCTGCACCGGCACCGCGCAGACGCGCACGCACGCTGCCCAGGTCAAACGCCGGCCAGGTAATGCGCGGGCCCAGCGCCCAGGCATTGGCTGCAGCCGAGCCTATTTGCGAGCCGCGTCCGGCGGTAAAACCGAGAAAACCACTCAGGCTGACCCGAGGGAACAAATCGGCCTTGGCCACCCCGATCCGGGCAGTGGCGGCTGCCAGCTTGCGCTCGGCACTCAGGATGTCGGGCCGGCGCTGCAGCAAATCGCCGGGGTTTCCGATGTTCAGTGCCTTGGCAATGGCCGGCAACTGCGCCGGGCTCAAGTCAACGCTGAGCTGCTCAGGGCGCTGGCCCAGCAGAGTGGCGATGCGATTGCGCTCACGCACCTGCTCGGCCTGCAGTTGCGGCACGCTGGCCTCAACCGCGGCCAGGCGGGCGTCGGCACGCATGACGTCCAGTTGATCGCCAACACCTGCGTCACGCATGCTTTCGGTAATGGCCTTGGAGTCTTGCTGGTTCTTCAAGTTGGCCAGGGCAATCCGCTCACGCAGTTGGGCGCCGCGCAATTCACCGTAGGCATCCACCAGTTCGGCAATCATGGTCACTTGCAGCTGGTACAGATCCGCTGCAGCCACTTGCTCGTCGGCATCGCTGGCCTCCAGTTCACGCTGGATACGACCAAACAGGTCGACTTCCCAGGCCATGTCCAGGCCCAGGTCATAGCGTTCACTGTTGACCCGCTTTTCGGTCTGGCCCGGAATCTGGCCCTTGCCGAAATCGCTGCTGGCACGGCTGGTGATGGTCGGCATGATGTCATTGCTGACGTCATCGCGAATCGCCCGGGCTGCACGCAGGCGGGCAAAGGCCACGCGCAACTCGCGGTTGCCGGCCAGTGACTGAGTCACCAGCTGGTTGAGGGTCGGGTCGTCGAACTGCTGCCACCAGATCCCTTCAAAGTGCGCCCGGTCAAAGCCCTTCAGGTTATCGGCACTGATATGGGCAGGCTCTGTGGCCGGGGTCTTGTAGTCCGGGCCTACGGCGCAAGCGCTCAAGGCCAGCACCAACAGACTCGGCAGAAAAACTTTCACGCTCATTGTTGCGACTCCAGCTTGAGGTGCTTGGCCGCTTTGCGCGCTTCACTGCGCTCCACATAACGGCGGATCAAGACATAGAACACAGGCGTCAGCAGCAGGCCGAAGAAGGTCACCCCGAGCATCCCGGAGAACACCGCAACACCCATGGCGTGGCGCATTTCTGCACCTGCACCGCTGGACAGCACCAGAGGCACCACGCCCATGATGAAAGCGAAAGAGGTCATCAGGATCGGCCGCAGACGCAGGCGGCAGGCTTCAAGTACCGCATCCAGCGGGCTCATGCCTTCTTCCTGTTTGTCCTTGGCAAACTCCACAATCAAGATCGCGTTCTTGCACGCCAACCCCACCAGGACGATCAATCCGATCTGGGTGAAGATGTTGTTGTCACCCCCCGACAGAATCACACCGGTAATGGCTGACAGCAGGGTCATCGGCACAATCAGGATCACCGCCAGTGGCAGGCTCCAGCTTTCGTATTGGGCGGCCAGTACCAGGAACGCCAGCAGAACACAGAGCGGGAACACGAACAGCGCGGTATTGCCTGAAAGGATTTGCTGATACGTCAGCTCCGTCCACTCGAAGGTCATGCCGTTGGGCAGCTCTTCCTTCAGCAGTTTTTCCATCGCCGCTTCTGCCTGGCCCGAGCTGTAGCCCGGTGCTGCGCCGCCGTTGATTTCTGCGGTGACAAAGCCGTTGTAGTGCATCACGCGATCGGGCCCGGCGGTGTCGCTGACCTTGATAAAGGTCGCCAGCGGGATCATTTCGCCCTTGTTGTTACGCACTTTCAGCTGGCCGATCTGCTCGGGCTCCAGGCGGAACTGCTGTTCGGCTTGCACGTTGACCTGATAAGTACGACCGAAGCGGTTGAAATCGTTGGCATACAGCGAACCCAGATAGATTTGCAGGGTGTCGAAGATGTCGCTGATGGCCACGCCGTGGGTCTTGGCTTTTTCACGGTCGATGGCTGCATCGACTTGCGGTACGTTGACCTGATAGCTGGTGAACAACCCGGCCAGTTCCGGCACGCTGCGGCTCTTGGTGATCACGTTCTGCACTTCTTTGTACAGCTCGTCATAGCCCAGACCTGCGCGGTCCTCGACCTGCAGGCGGAAACCGCCAATGGTGCCCAGCCCCTGTACCGGAGGCGGCGGGAAGATGGCGATGTAGGCTTCCTGGATGTCGGCAAACTCTGCGTTCAACGTGGCGGCAATGGCAGCGGCAGACTGGCTCGGGTCTTTGCGTTGATCAAAGTCCTTGAGCGCAACAAACACGATGCCGCTGTTCGGGCTGTTGGTGAAGCCGTTGATCGACAGGCCAGGGAAGGCGATCGAGTTGGCAACGCCAGGCTGCTTGAGGGCCAGCTCCGACATGCGCTTGATCACTTCTTCACTGCGATCCAGGCTTGCAGCGTCCGGCAGTTGCGCGAAGGCCACCAGGTATTGCTTGTCTTGCGGCGGTACAAAGCCGGTTGGCGTGTGGGCAAAACCTGCCCAGGTCAGCGCCATCAGGCCTGCATACACCAGCATGGCGATACCGCTGCCACGAATGATCCGGCGCACCGTGCCCACATAGCCGTTACTGGCCTTGACGAAGAAGCGGTTGAACGGACCAAACAGCCAGCTGCCGAACAGGCGATCCAGTACGCGGGTAAAGCGGTCTTTGGGCGCGTGATGACCTTTGAGCAATACCGCGGCCAGTGCCGGGGACAGCGTCAGCGAGTTAAAGGCCGAGATGACTGTGGAAATGGCAATGGTCAGGGCGAACTGCTTATAGAACTGGCCGGTCAGGCCCGAGATAAATGCAGCCGGAATAAACACCGCGCACAGCACCAGGGCAGTGGCGATGATCGGCCCGGTCACTTCGCGCATGGCCCGCTTGGTAGCGTCCACGGGGTTGAGCCCCAGCTCGATATTTCGCTCGACGTTTTCCACCACCACAATCGCATCGTCCACCACGATCCCGATGGCCAGTACCAGACCGAACAGCGACAACGCGTTGAGCGAAAAGCCAAACATGTGCATCACTGCGAACGTACCGATCAGCGATACAGGCACAGCGACCAGCGGGATAATCGAGGCGCGCCAGGTTTGCAGAAACAGGATAACAACCAGTACAACCAGAATCAGTGCTTCAAACAGGGTATGGACCACCGCCTCAATCGAACCACGAACGAAGATCGTCGGGTCGTAGACAATGTCGAAGTCCATGCCTTCGGGGAAGCCCTTCTTCAGCTCGGCCATCTTGGCGCGAACGTCATTGGAGATCTGGATCGCATTGGAGCCGGGACGTTGGAAGATCGGGATCGCCACCGCCGGCTGGTTGTTCAGCAGCGAGCGCAGCGCGTACTGGCTGGAGCCCAGTTCGACCCTGGCAATGTCTTTGAGGCGAGTGATCTGGCCATCATCGCCTGCGCGGATGATGATGTTTTCGAACTCTTCTTCAGTGACCAGGCGGCCCTGGGTGTTGACCGACAGCTGGAAGCTGGACGCATTGGGGGCAGGCGGAGCACCCAGGGCACCGGCGGCGACCTGACGGTTCTGTTCGCGGATGGCCGTCACCACATCGGTGGCGGTCAGGTTGCGCGACGCGGTTTTGTTGGGGTCAAGCCATACGCGCAGCGAGTAGTCACCCATACCGAACATCTGCACATCGCCGATACCGTTGAGCCGCGCCAGTTCATCCTTGATGTTGAGGATGGCGTAGTTGGACAGGTACAGCATGTCGTAACGCTGGTCCGGTGAGGTCAAGTGCACAACCATGGTCAGGTCGGGCGATGCCTTGTCCACCGTAATACCGATGCGTGTCACTTCCTCGGGCAGCTTGGGCTGGGTGCGGGTCACCCGGTTTTGCACCTGCACCTGGGCGTTGTCCAGGTCAGTGCCCAGGGCAAAGGTGATGGTCAGGGTGATCTTGCCGTCAGCGGTGGACTGCGAAGACATGTACAACATGTTTTCAACACCGGTGATGGCCTGCTCCAGTGGCGCCGCGACGGTTTCGCCGATCACTTTGGGGTTGGCACCGGGGAAGTTGGCGCGCACGACAACGGTAGGCGGGACCACTTCCGGGTATTCACTGATCGGCAACTGGAACAGCGAAATGCCGCCCGCAATCAAAATCAGCAAGGAAAGTACAGCGGCGAAAATCGGCCGCTGAATGAAGAACTGGGAAAAATTCATCGGAGTTATCGTCCCTTAACCGCGAGGAGTCGCGACACTGGCCAACTTCGGCGCGCCAGGGGCGGGCTTGATTTGAGGCAGGTTGCTGGCTTCCAGGGCTTGTCGTTGTTGTGCCAGTGCGGCGAGGGTCTGCTCGTTGGCCATCGGGATCACTTCAGGGGCTACCGGCGAACCGGGGCGCACTTTCTGCAAGCCCTTGACGATGATCGTGTCGTCCTTGCTCAGGCCGCTGCGAACAATACGCAGGCCTTCGATTTTCGGACCCAGATCCACGGCGCGGTAGACCGACTTGTTGTCGGCACCCATCACCAGCACGAATTTTTTGCCCAGGTCGGTACCGACCGCTTCTTCATTGATCAGCACGGCGGAGTAGGTACCGCTGCCCACCAGCTTGAGCCGTGCATACAGCCCTGGCGTGAAGTTGCCGTCGGCGTTGTCGAACACCGCGCGACCACGGATGGTGCCCGTCTGCGGATTGACCTGGTTGTCGACGAAGTTCATCTGGCCCAGGTGCGGGTTGCCGTCTTCGTTGGACAGGCCGAGATAGACCGGGGTGCTCTGGCCGCGTTGACCCTGACGGGCAAGCTGGTTGTATTTGAGGAACACGCGCTCGTCGGCATCGAAGTAGGCGTACACCTTGTCGGTAGACACCACGCTGGTCAGTGGCGTGACATCAGCGGTGACGATGTTGCCCGCGGTGATTTCGGCACGGCTGACGCGGCCACTGATTGGGGAGGTTACGCGGGTAAAGCTCAGGTTGAGCTTTGCCAGGTCCAGTTGCGCCTGGATGGCAGCGACACCGGCACGTGCAGCCTGGGCTGCGGTGCTGCGTGAGTCGGCCAGTTCAGCGGAGATCGCATTGCTCTGGCGCAGGCGCTCACCGCGCTGGGCTTCGTTTTCGGTGCGGGTGGCGTTGGCGCGGGCTTGTTGCACTTCGGCTTCAAGGCGGCGGACTTCAGCCTGGAAGGGGCGAGGGTCAATCTGGAACAGCAGGTCGCCCTTTTTCACCAGGGCGCCCTCGTTAAAGGCGACCTGATCAATCTGGCCCGACACGCGTGGACGTATTTCGACTGTTTCCGGAGCTTCAAGGCGACCGGTGAACTCGTCCCATTCATTGACCGGCTGTTCAAGCACCTTGGCCACACTGACTTTTGCAGCGGGAGCAGGAGCAGTCGCGTCCGGGGTTTTGCCGCATGCACTCATCACCACGATGGCCAAAGCCGCGAGAGGGAAGCGCAAATGTTTAAGTGACTGTTCCATGAGGGGGAGTCCGCCAATCTATTGAGATGGGCGGATAATGCTGGCGCGCGTGCCGGGGAACGAATCGAACCCAGCGAAGATCAATATCATCCGGAATGATACAAAGCGTAACCAAGCCCTCTAGCCTGCGCTTTTTGTTAGGGGGCTATCAATTAAATTTTGCTTAATGTTGTTGCGAGGAGTTGCAGCTACCAATCTGTAGTCGCTGACGAGCCGTGCGAGGCTGCGTCCTGCTGCGCAGCAGTCGTAAAGTCGGCTTCCACGGTTAGTCAGGCATACCGCGTGTACCGGTTTTGCGACCGCTTCGCGCTCGAACGCAGCCTCGTTCTACTCGTCAGCGACTACAACGGGTAGGTTGCGAACTGTAGTCGCTGACGAGCCGTGTGAGGCTGCGTCTGGCTGCGCAGCAGTCGTAAGGTCGGCTTCCACGGTTAGTCAGGCATACCGCATGTACCGGTTTTGCGACCGCTTCGCGATCGATCGCAGCCTCGTTCTACTCGTCAGCGACTACAACGGGTAGGTTGCGAACTGTAGTCGCTGACGAGCCGTGCGAGGCTGCGTCCGGCGGCGTAGCCGTCGTAAGATCAGCTTCCACGGTTCATCAGGCAAACCGCGTGTCCCGGTTTTACGACCGCTTCGCGCTCGAACGTAGCCTCGCACGGTTCGTCAACGCCCACAAAAAGTCGGGCAGGGTCTAAATCCGGGACTAACGAAGCCAAACCCTAGAAATTGATCGAAGCACTCAGTCTTGCCGTCAGCGGCGCCCCCTGGAACACATAGTTGTCGCCCATGTATTCCCCTACATCCCGCCAGTAGCGCTTGTCGAACAGGTTATCGACCGTCAGGCGAAAGACGGTGTCGTAACCGTCGATACGGGTGCTGTAGCGGCTGCCGATATTGAAAATAGCGTAAGCATCAGCCTGGGTCTGACCCAATTGACTGGCGTATTTCTTGCCGCTGTATTGAACGCCGCCGAGCAGTGCCAGGCCATCGATCCAGGGCAGGGCGTAGTCACCATGAAGGCTGGCACGCAGGGTAGGGACGTTGATGGTTTGATGGCCCTCATAGTCCGGTGTGCCGCTGCCCGTGACCCGTGACCGGATCACCGCCACACTCGCACCCACCTGCAGGCGTTCGCTGGCCCAGCCGTTGGCTGCCAGCTCCAGCCCGGTGTTCTTTTGTTGCCCCTGTTGCACGAAGATGAATGAGCCGTCGCTCTGGGGCTCGGAGTACTGGTATGCCTGACGGATCTGAAACAGCGTGGCGCTCAGGCTGATGCGCTGCCAGTCATACTTGATCCCGGCTTCGATCTGCCGCGATACGGTGGGGGGGCAGGATTTGATATCGATTCGTTGCAAACCACGGCGCTTCCGCGCCCAGGGACAGGCCCTTGCTGTAGCGCGTATACAGCGTCATGTTTTGCACCGGTTTGTAGATCAGCGCGGCCTGGGGCAGGAACTCATAGCGTTGGGTGTGTCGGGTGGTGTCGCCATTGCTGTCGAAAGTCCTTTCGTCCAGACGCACTTCGCGCCCGCCGATCATGGTCTGCCACTGCTCGTTAAAGCTGATCAGGTCATTGAAAAACACTCCGTACTGGCGGCTGTCCAGACGGCGATAGCTGTCGTTGACGGGACCCTGGTAGCGCGCAAATTGCTCGGGTTCGGTATCAATGTTGCCGGTGCCGATCATCTCGTTGATCAGCTCGCGCTGATCGACCACGCGTCGAAAGGCACTGGTGCCCACTGTCAGCTCGTGGCCGATGCTGGCGGTATCAAACTTGCCGCTAAGTGCTGCCTGAACTTCATCGTTGCGCCGGGTATCGTCGGGGCTTCGGAAGTCGTAGATGTCGTAATTGCCTTCAGGGCTGAAGTAGTTGGGTACTGGCGCGCTGGAGCAACTGGCGGAGCCATAGCAGCCCCAGGCAAACGAACTGTAATCGTCAATCACCACCTTGCTGCGTGATGCGCTGAGGCTACCCTTCCAGTTGTCACTGAAGCGGTACTCAAAGTTGCCGTTGATATTGAGTGAATCAATGGTCACCGGCTTGGAGCCGCTCTGGTGTGCCAGCAGTTTTTTCGGTGAGGCGTGGTGTGGCAGCTCGGTGCCGCCGAGCAATTGATAGCCCGGAACCGAACGCTGCTCCTTGTTTTGATACTCCACGTCCAGTTGCAGCAGGGCATCGGGGCTGATGTTCCAGTCGAATGCCACGGATGCAAAATCACGCTGGCCATTGGCGTGTTCGACCCAGGAGTGAATATCTTCGTGGGCGACGTTGGCGCGCAGGCCGAACTGCTGTTCGCTACCGAACCAGCCACCCACGTCGGCGGCCAGATAACCGCTGCCACGGTCGTCGGTCGAGACAGTGACCGAACGCACATCGGCTGCGCGCTTGGTCACGTAATTGACCACACCGCCGGGCTCCGAAACCCCGCTTTGCAAGCCCGAAAGCCCTTTGAGCAACTCCACCTGCTGCTTGTTTTCCAGCCCGACATTTTGTTCGCCGGTGATGGTGCGGCCATTGATCTTGTAGCTGTTGGCCGAATTGAGCGAGAAACCGCGCACCACGAAATTTTCGTAATAGCCGACCGGGGCATAGCTCTCGCCCACTGAGGCATCATTTTTCAGCACATCACTGAGCAGGCGGGCTTGTTGATCTTCAATCAACGCATCGGTAAACACCGAGATCGCTGCGGGGGTATCGAGCAATGGCGCCGCCTCAAAACCACCCACCCAGGCGTTGTCTGCCTGGTAAGCCCCGTTATCCTCGGCGGTGACGGCAGTGGCAGGCAGTTCGGTTCGGGCTGCGTGTGCCGCAGGCATGGCGCTGCCCAGCAGCACGCCTAGGCTGAGCAAACCGAACCGGAACCGCGGATCGGCCCCAGTCTGGTTGAACGTGCGGTAAAGCCTTTTCATGCACAACTCCTGAACGATGGACAGGCGTGTCAGCGATGCCTGTCTAACAAACGCGCCATCATACAGATCCGCTGAGAAACGCACCTTTGTGATGCATTTGCCAGGCTCGTAGTGTGCAGCCAAGTCTTTATTGTTGACATAATTTGTGTTATAATTAGATAGACACTTATTGCTTGCGCGAGTTGAATGAGCGCCCCCTCGGCAAATTTTGCGTCTTCTACCATGAAAACATGTAATAAAGTGCAGTCACCCGCTGGTGCATTGGCAAGCTTTTTATTGTGTGGGTTTCTGCTCTTTCTGACAGTGTTTTTTGCCCCCCATGCTCAAGCATTGACGGCTGAAATCACTGCTGTTTTCAACCCCGATCCGGGCAACCCTCAGGTCAACCAGTTCAAAAACACCACGCCTAATTCCGGTATTTGCGCCAGCTACCCCAGCATATGTATTCCCAGAGGTTACTTCAGCATCGGTTTACGTAATCTCGAGGCACGTTCGCAGAGACCGATTCTGGCTAACCATGCCAATGTCAGAGACGGTGCGATGTTCAAGGTCCCGGCCGAACCGAGATCCGTTCAAGTGACCAACTCCCGTGGGCAGGTGGCGCAGGTGCAGTTTTCCATTTCGGCCCTGGGTGGAACCAACTGGACCCGTGACGTCAGGCTGATGACAGGCATACCGACAAACAGTGCAACTACCGCTCAGAGCCATCTTTGGGGCGGGTTCCAGTGGGGCTGGAGTTCGCCAGCGGCTTGCCCGCGGGGGCCTGCGATGGGACCTTCTTATACGGGCGCCAATTTCTTTTGGTTTACCCCTCAGCCCGTACCCTGTGGCGTTTCTCCGGCGTATGAGATCGACAGTCTGATAATGTCCAATATCAGCGTGTCGTACCTGATGACCTCTCCTGATCCCCTGCGAATGGAAACAGGCACTTATCGCGGCTCGATCACCTATTCGGTGGGGCCGGGCGGGGACTTCGATTTTGGCGACAATCTGCTCCCTACCGACAACAGTGTCACCCTCAATTTCACCCTGGACGTTCAACACACCCTCAGGTTTCAGTTTCCGGCCAACAGCAGTCGTATTGAACTGATCCCTGGCGGCGGCTGGCAGCAATGGTTGAACCAGGGGCGTCGGCCGCAAAGGCTCTGGGCTGATCAGGGTTTCAACATCTCGTCGTCCACCCCGTTCAGCATGGCACTGCAATGCGAATACCTGGTGGGCACCCTGTGCGGGATACGAAACCCAACGGGTCATACGGTGGCGGTTGAAACTCGGCTGACACTGCCAAATGGCTTGCGCGACGCCTCGGATCAACCGGTGAACCGCCAACTGCTAAGCACAACGCCTGCCGTCTATTCCCCCAGTTTCTACGTGGATAACGGTCAAGCGAAACTGCACTTTGAAGTGGCCCAGGATCAGATGCAAAGCATGCTCAATGATCATTCGGGCAGCACGTACAGAGGCACCATCACGGTTATCTCGGACAGTGAAATCAATTATTGATTCGCTGCGCCAGGCCCTGATCATCAAACCCGCCATCCGGCCCGTTCGTGGGGGTGTGACGTTTTTGTTGTGCAGGCCATTTAAGTAAACGCAATGTTTAGTCGCTTTATAGATAGACGCCCTTTAACCCGAGTCAAAGTCTGCCCATGCGCCTATCTGCCAAAAAAAAGCTCACAGTACCTATACTTGCAAGATGGCTACTTTGTAGTTGTCTTGCTCTTCTGACAGGGTTTTCAGCGCCTCAAACCCAGGCGTTGACAACCAATATCACGGCTGTTTTCAACCCTGATCCGGCCAATCCGCAAGTCAACCAGTTTAAAAACACCACGCCCAATTCTGGTATTTGCGCCACGTATCCCGGCACATGCATTCCACGGGGGTATTTCAGCATCGGTTTTGGTGGGTTCCAGGCGATATCGCAGACGCCGATTCTGGCCAACCACGCCAATGTTCGGGACGGTGCGATGTTCAAGGTCCCTGCCGAACCGAGGCCCGTGCAAGTGGTTAGCGCGTCGGGGCAGGTGGCCGAGGTGTTTTTTTCCATTTCGGCCCTGAGCGCAACCATCCGAACCCGTGACGCCAGGCTGATTGTCGGTATGCCAACAGCAGAACATAATTACGCTCACAGCTTGCTTTGGGGCGGGCGACCGTGGGGATGGAACTCACCAGTGGCATGCCCAAGGGGAGCGGGGATGTATGCGGGTACCACATTCTCCAATTTCTTCTGGTTTACCCCGCAGCCTGTGTCTTGCGGCTTTCCTCCTGCGTATGAGATTGACTGGCTGAAGTTTGACAATATCAGTGTGTCTTACCTGATGACTGCCCCGGATCCATTGAGAATGGAGACGGGTACTTATAGCGGCTCCATCACTTATACGGCCGGCCCGGGCGAGGACTTCGACTTTGGCGACAACCTTCTTCCCACCGATAATAGTGTCACCTTCAATTTCAGCCTCGAGGTTCAACATACCCTCAGGTTCCAGTTCCCGGCCAACAGTCTTCGGGTCGTGCTCAACCCCGCCGGCGGCTGGCAGCAATGGTTGAACCAGGGGCGTCGGCCGCAAAGGCTCTTTGCTGATCAGGGTTTCAGTCTCTCGTCGTCCACCCCGTTCAGCATGACGCTGCAATGTGAATACCTGATGGGCACTCAGTGCGGGATACGAAATCCTGCGGGCCATCTGGTGGCGGTGGAAACTCGATTGACACTGCCCAACGGCTTGCGCGATGCCTCGGATAGCCCAGTGGAACGCCAACAGTTGAGCACGACGCCTGCGGTGTACTCGCCCAGTTTTTACGTGGATAACGGCCAGGCAAAACTACACTTTGAAATCCCGCGGGATCCGATGCAAAGCATGCTGGATGCTCATTCGGGCAGTACGTACCGGGGCACGATTACCGTTGTTTCAGACAGCGAAATCGATTTTTAGTGAGGCAATCGTGGAGCAGGCGCAGAGGGGGCTCGCAATGGCATCAGCCCCCTTGCGAACTGACGCCAACCTTGATTTAGACGCGCTACATGGGTTATAGCTAAAAGGGTATCCAATCGCATTACAGGAAATTTCAACGCCCTTATGGATGGAATCACACGTATCAATCGCCGGTTCGGCTCACACTTCGCATCCCTGATTGCGAGTTGTGGGCCTCACGTCAAATGCTGCAATCATGCAGTCACAGGGTTTGTTTCCCGCCTTCTTGCACACACCGCATTACCTCTGCTCAGGCCCTGCTTTGCGGGCAGCTGCGCCAACTGGCGCCATTGTTACGTCCCTCCACCTGATTATTGCTGACCACTCGCCGTTCCGGTGCGCTCACGCCCCGCTTTCAATGGTGCGTCCTGCTGCCCGGCATTTGTATTTGAAACCACTTTTTGATTCGAAGCGTTTCAGCGAGCGAAGCCAAAAGTCTCGCCTTACAAGGAGCTGTGCTCATGATTTATTTTCAGGGTAAACGAATTTTCAGTGCCATCTTCGATATGGACGGCACCATGTTTGACACCGAGCGCTTGCGCTTTAAAACACTCAAACAGGCAGCCATCGAGATTCACGGCACGCCGCTCAGTGAAGAAACACTGATGGGGTCACTGGGCTTGAGCGCCAAAAAAGCCGAGGCGCTGGCCAAGGCCAATCACGGCCAAGACTTCCCGTATGCGCAAGTCCGCCAGCGTGCCGATGAGCTTGAACTGGCCCATGTGCGCAATCAGGGTGTGCCGATCAAGGACGGCCTGCTGGAAGTGCTGGAGCGTTTGCGCAAGTACGGTCTGACCATGGCCGTGGCCACGTCGAGTCGCCGGGCCATCGCCGAGGAATACCTGATCAATGCCAACGTGCTCAAGTATTTCGACGTCACGGTGTGTGGCGATGAAGTCAGTCAGGGCAAACCCCACCCCGAGATATTCCTCAAGGCGGCCAGTGCCCTGAATTGCCTGCCACAGCATTGCCTGATGCTGGAGGATTCGGAGAACGGCCTGCTGTCGGCGATACGTGCCGACGGGCAACCGATCCTGATCGAAGACATCAAGCCTCCGGCACCCGAGGTCAAGGCCGGAGCACTCATGGCGTACCAGACCATGCACGGTTTTCTGGGTGATCTGAATGAGTGCATGCCCGACCTGGGCACCCCGGCGCTGACCGAGAGCTTCCCGCCGACACTCAACCAGTTCAGTGCCGGGATTCATGGTTTTGGCGCGATGGGAGGTGGCTACCTGACGCAAATCTTCTCCCATTGGGATGGCTACACGCGCCCCTGCGAGATCATCGCCGCCACCCGCTCACGGATGCTGCGCGAGACCATCCAGGCGTTTGGCCGCTTCAGCGTGCGCTATACCGCCACGTCCTTCGACCAGACCATCGACAACCTCAACATGATCGACATGGACGACGCCGAAGCGGTGATCCGTATGTACGACGTGGCGGAAATTGTCGGGCTGAGCCTTCCGGAAACGGCGATCCGCAAGCAGGCGGGGGTGATTGCCAAGGGCCTTATCCGTCGCTACGAACGACGGGGCCGGGAGCTGACGATCCTGATCGTGCTGAACAAGGTCGGCGGAGCGGACTTTGTGCGCCGGCATGTGCAGGCGCAACTGGAGCTGCTGGTTTCCCCCCAGCTGTGCCAACAGATTCTGGACAACACCCATTTCGTCGAGACAGTGGTCAGTCGCATCGTCTCCAAACTGTCCAACGAAGCCCTGGTGCGCCAGTTGCGGATCAAGTCGAAGATATTCCAGAACAGCTTGAGTGACGAGGTCGATACCCCGAAGGCCGAAACCCGCACACCGGTGCCCGAATATGAGCGCCTGATCAGTCGCTTTCGACCTTTTGCCCAGTCCAGTAACGCCCTGAGCCAGTTGCACCTGATCCTGTTCAACAGCGAGCCGGACATGCCCCTGTATGCGCAGCGGTGCAGCAACCTGCTTGAGCGATTGCGCCAGGTGAAGACGGTGGACGACATCACCCAGACCCAGGTGATCAAGAACCTGCTGTGGAATGGTCCCCACGCGATCATTGCCTGGTACGCCAGCCTGCTCGGGTATTCCTGGTTGGGGCAGGGCATGGGCGATCCCCGTGTGAGTGCGTTGGCCCGGCGCTTGATCGGCGAGGCTGTCGGCCCGGCCCTGGTGGCCGAAAACCCCCATATGGCGGACGCCGTGGCCGGCTTTTCGGCTACCTTTCTGGAGCGTTGCAACACCTCCTTCAAGGATCCCTGCGCCCGTGTAGGGCGTGACCCGCTGCGTAAACTGCAACGCAACGAGCGGATTTTTCGCAGTATCGACCTGGCCAAAAAACACGGGATCGACAGCAGCGCCCTGGAACTGGGCACCGCGTTGGCGCTGCATTACGCGTTGCGTACAACCGACAGCAAGGATCAGGAATGCCAGCTGATGCGCACGCTGTACCGGGACGGCGGCAGCATTGAGGCGGTACTGACCTATGCGGGGAGCTACAACGGCCAGCCATATCCGGGGCTGGACCCGATAAAGGATGCTGCGCTGATCGAGTCTGTCTGCGCTCATTTTCATGGCCCTGTCTGTGCTGAATTCGTCATGTCAGTGGCTTGATTCGATCAAGCCGCAGGGCCTGCAATGGGCCAGTCTGTAAGGTCTGTTCAAGGAGCTGATCATGATCCGACTGACCCTGGCCCAGGCTTACGAGCTGGCCGAATCGATCTTGTTGCATAACGGTTTCAATCCGGCCCATGCCCGCGCGGTGAGTGAAACGGTGCTGGCCGGGGAGCGTGATGGTTGCGCCTCTCACGGCTTGTACCGGGTGCTGGGCTGTATCAATTCGCTGCGCGCGGGCAAGGTCTCGGCCGACGCCGTGCCGCGCGTGATCGATCAGGCGCCTTCGATTGTGCGGGTGGATGCGGGGGGCGGTTTTTCCCAGTTGGCCTTCCAGGCGGGTCTGCCGTTACTGCAGGACAAAACCCGGGCTAACGGTATTGCGGCGTTGGCGATCAATCGGTGTGTGCATTTTTCGGCACTGTGGGTAGAGATCGAACAATTGACGGCGGCCGGTCTGGTGGCATTGGCCTGCAACCCGAGCCATGCCTGGGTTGCGCCTGCCGGCGGCAGCCAGCCGGTCTTTGGCACCAACCCGATTGCGTTTGGCTGGCCACGGGCGGGCCGTGATCCTTTTGTCTTTGACTTTGCCACCAGTGCGATTGCCCGTGGCGACATCGAGTTGCATCGCCGGGCAGGCAAGTCGATACCTGAAGGCTGGGGCGTTGACGCTGAGGGGCGGCCGAGCACCGACGCCAATGTCGTGCTGGATACGGGCGCGATGCTGACGTTCGGCGGGCACAAGGGGTCTGCGCTGGCTGCGATGGTGGAATTGATTGCCGGGCCCTTGATCGGAGATTTGACCAGTGCCGAATCCTTGGCTTACGACGCGGGCAGCAAGTCGTCGCCATACCATGGCGAGTTGATTATCGCGTTCGATCCGCAGCGCTTTCTGGGGGCTGCAGCCGAGCAGCATCTGGCACGGGCAGAAGTGTTGTTTGAGAGTATCGAAGGGCAGGGCGCCCGTTTACCGTCGCAACGCCGTTACGATGCGCGGGCGCGAAGCCAGGTGGAAGGGGTGCAGATCCCGCAGGCGTTGTACAACGATCTGCGGGCATTGTTGAATTGAGGACATTGTGCGGGCGGTGAAACCCTCTCGATCGCAGCGACTACAGCACGGAGTTGGTGACGAATCTGTAGCCGCTGACGAGCCGTGCGAGGCTGCGATCGGCGGCGAAGCCGTCGTAAAATCGGTTCCCACGGTTAGTCAGGCATACCCCGTGCGCCGGTTTACGACCGCTACACCGCCGATCGCAGCCTCGTTCTACTCGACAGCGACTACGGAACGCCTCACCGGCTACAAGCCGACATCGGGCAACTGCGGACGGTTGGCCAGGGCCTTGGCCATGATCCGCTCGACAAATTCACGGTCTTCCCGGGGCAGGGCCAGGCGCGGTGGGCGGGTCAGGGCGCTGCCGCGACCGGCAATGGCCTCACACAACTTGATGCACTGCACCAGGTCGGCGCGGGCGTCCAGGTGCAAAATCGGCATCAACCACTCATAGATCGGCATGGCTTCAGCAAAACGCCCGGCCTTGGCCAGGCGGAAGATGGTTTCGCCTTCTTTGGGGAATACGTTGGACATCCCCGATACCCAACCCTCGGCACCCACGGCGATGCTTTCGAGCACCACGTCGTCCAGACCTGCAAACAGCACAAAACGGTCGCCGACTTCATTGCGAATGTCGATAAAGCGCCGGGTGTCGCCCGAGGAGTCCTTGAAGCACACCACGTTGTCGCAATCAGCGAGGGAAATCAGGATTTCAGGGGTGACGTCATTTTTGTAGATCGGCGGGTTGTTGTAGACCATAAGCGGAACGTCGGCGTTTTTGGCCACGTAACGATAATGTTCGGCCGTTTCAAAAGGCTTTGAGCCGTAGACCAGCGCGGGCATCAACATCACCCCGTCGACCCCGACCTTGCGCACGGCATTGGCCACCTTGGCGGCTTGCACGCTGGTGAACTCGGCCACGCCACAGATCACCGGTACACGACCGCGAGAGGCATCCACCGCGACCTCGGTCACGGCGATTTTTTCTTCGGCGGTCAGCGAGGTGTTTTCCCCCACCGATCCGCACAACACCAGGCCCGAGACGCCGTCGCGAATAACGTTGGAAATCACCTGGTGGGTCTTGTCCAGGTTGATGGTGAAGTCATCGTTGAATTGAGTGGTCACCGCAGGGAAGACGCCACTCCAGTTGATGCGCTTGCTCATTGTTTGTTGCCTCCGGTTACATTGATGGTATTTCGTATACGATTAAATTCAAAAAAAGGCCTTCGTATCAGCGCTGTGGGGGGGGTTACGCACCCGGCCAGGTGTCCGACAGGCGATAGCCCTGTGGCCACGGGTCGCTTGGGTCCAGCAGTAACTGATGGGTGCCGGTGATCCAGGCCCGGCCAGAGATGCACGGGTAGATCGCGGTGCGTCCGGCGACTTCGGTCATGGAGTCGATGCGGCAATGGAACTCGGAACCGATGATCGAGCGCCCGATAAAGCGATCACCCACCTTGAGCACGCCCTTGGCCTGCAATACCGCCATGCGCGCCGAGCAGCCGGTGCCGCAGGGCGAACGATCGATCTTGCCCGGACGGATCACCACTGCGTTGGCACCACTGGCAATCCCGTTCTGGTACTCCATGGGGGCTGCAATCTGGCAAAAGGAGATATGCGACCAGTCGGGGTTCAGCGGGTGGACAAAGCCCAGTTGCTCGTTGGCCGCACGGGTGATTTTCAAGCCGATTTCAACGATGTCTTTCGCTTCGTCCGGGCTGATCGAAAACCCCAGTTCCCGGGCATCGGCGAGTACGAAACTGTCGCCGCCATAGGCGGTGTCGACCTTGAGCGAGCCAAGGCCTTCAACTTCGATCCAGGCATCCAGACGGTCCGCGAATGACGGTACGTTCTTGATCTCGACCCGTTGCACCTTGCCGTCCCGGCAATCGGCCACGGCTTCGATCAGTCCGCCCGGGGCTTCGAGCACCAGTCGGGTTTGCGGTTCGGTCATCGGCAAAATGCCGCTGTCGAGCAACACCGTGGAGACGCATATCGAGTTGGAGCCCGACATCGGCGGCGTGTCGGCCGGCTCCATGATGATCCAGGCCATTTGTGCCCGTGGATCCTTGGCCGGAACCAGCAGGTTGACGTGGCGGAACACGCCGCCACGAGGTTCGTTGAGGACGAAGTTGCGCAGGGTTTCGTCCTGGGCAATCCACCGCGACTGTTCCCACACGGTGGCACCCGGCGGCGGGGCCACGCCACCTACAATCACGTCGCCAACCTCTCCCTCGGCGTGACAACTGACCACATGAACGATTTTCGATGACCGCATGGCTTGCTCCTGTTGTGTTGAGGTGGGCCTTGTCGCGAGCATGCCCGCGCCCACAGTGACTGGGGGTTATTTGACCGACTTGAGGAAGGCCGCCGTTTCCGCGTGCACCGGGTTGCCGATGACTTGATCGGGTGAGCCGATTTCGTGCACCAGGCCGTTGCGAAAGAACGCCACACGGTCGGATACATCCCGCGCAAAACGGATTTCATGGGTCACCAGGACCATGGTCATGCCGTCTTCGGCGAGCATGCGCATGGTGTCCAGCACTTCGCCGACCAGTTGCGGGTCGAGGGCCGAGGTGGCTTCGTCAAACAGCATGTAGTCCGGCGACATGGCCAGGGCACGGGCAATGGCCATGCGCTGTTGCTGACCGCCGGACAGCTTGCCGGGGAAGGCCTTGAGCTTGTCGCCAAGGCCCACATGGGTCAGTTGCTGCACCGCCAGGGCCTCGGCTTCGGCCTTGCTTTTGCCGAGCACCTTGCGCGGTGCAAGCATCACGTTTTCGAGCACGGTGAGGTGCGGGAAGGCGTTCCATTGCTGGAACACGATGCCGATTTTCTGCCGCAGGTGGTTGAGGTTAGTGGCGCGGTCATGGACTTCGATGCCGTCGACGCGGATGTGGCCCTTCTGGATCGGTTCCAGACCGTTGATGCACATCAGCAGGGTCGACTTGCCGGAGCCGGAACCGCCGATAATCGAAACCACTTCGCCCTTGTTCACGGTCAGGCTCACGCCCTTGACCACTTCAAGGTCGCCGAAGGATTTGTGTACGTTGACGATCTCAATCATTTTCTTGCCACCTTTTTTCCAGGCGAGCGCCAAGGCGGGCAACCACCAGGCTCATGACGTAATAGATAAGGCCTGCGATGCACAGCACCAGCATCGGTTCCTGGATGCGGGTGACGACGATTTGCGAGGCACGCAACAGTTCAACAATGCCGATCCACATCACCAGGGCGGTGTCTTTCATCACACTGAGCACCAGGTTGAGCCAGCCGGGAAAGGCCACCCGCATGGCGATGGGCAGCACGATATAGCGCAGGTCCTGCAAGTAGCTCAGGCCCAGGGAGCGGCTGGCCCGGCGTGTGGTAAATGGCACGGCGAGCACGCCGCTGCGCACGATCTCGGTAAAGTACGCGGCAGCGTAGACACCAAGCACGATGCAGCCGACGGTGAAGGCGCTGATGTTCAGGCCGACAATGCTCTTGAGCGAGTTGAACAGCACAAACTGGATCAGCAACGGTACGCTGCGAAACACGTCCAGCACCCAGGCCAGCGGCAGGCTGGCCCGCGGCAGCAAGGCGCGCATCAGGCCGAACAGCAGTCCTGCAACAGTGCCCAGCAAAATCGCCCAGGTGGTCAGTTGCAGGGTGACCCAGGCCCCGTCCAGCAAAAACAAAAAGTCGTTCCAGGTAAAACTGGTTGAAAACATGGGTCAGTCCTCAGTAACGAAACAGTCGCCAGGCCAACAGCCGGGCTACTGCAACGATTGCTTTGGCAATCAGGTAATACAGCACCGCGGCCATGGCGAAGTATTCGAAGGTGCGGAACGTTTTGACGTTGTAGTCCTGGGTCACGCCGGTGAGGTCATTGTTCAGGCCCACGATCACGCCCAGGGACGTCATCAGTACGGCCCAGACCATCTGGTTGGTCAGCGGGTAGAACACAATGCGCAGCAGCTGCGGGACGACGATCATGCGGTAGGTCTGGAATGCACTCATGCCCAGGGAGCGGGCAGCACGGACCTGGGTTTCGGGCACGGCTTTGAGGCCGCCACGGAAGTTTTCGGCCAGGTAGCCGGCGTTGTTGAACGTGATCCCGGCCAGCAGGGCCACCCATGAACTGACATGCAGGCCCATGGAGCCCAGGCCGAAGTACAAAATATAGATTTGAAACAGCGACGGGGTGTTGCGGGCAATGGATACCCAGGTATTGCCGATGCCGCGCAACCACGGGTTCCTGGTTTCGCGCATCACGGTCAGCGCCAGGGCGATCACCACGCCGAAGAACATCGACAGTGCAGCGGTCTCAAAGGTGACCAGGGCACCTGCGAGCATGTCCGGCAAGGCGCGCATTGCCGATCGCCATTGGAAGGTGTAGTCAAACATGGGCGTAGTTCTCCAGTGAGGCAGCGGTTTGCAGCCACAGCGGCAAGCGACCGCTGGCCGTGGCACTGCACGCCGCATCCACACACTCGGCGAGGCTGGCGAAGTGAACCTTGCGCCCCACAAGGCCGGGTGCGTAGTGGGCGTATTTGCCCGAATTGGTCATCAGGTTCCTGGCGGACGGCGGGATCACCGGCTCACCCAGCATGCACCAGCAGGTATCAGTGACCAGCGTGACGCCGAAGGCTTCGAGTACGGCGATATGCCCGGCTTCGCGTGCCTGCTCCAGTACGGCACGGCCACAGGTGATCGCCAGTACCACATCAGGGTGGCGATGCCGGCCCTGGCACAGGCGCGCCAAATGAGCGAACTCGGTCAGGGAAAAGTGCGGGTTGCCCAGGGAGACCACATCCACTCTGGAATCACGGGCACTGTTGAGTTCCTGCCAGCTGAGCAGCAGGTCCTGCACATTGATCGTGATCACCGCCAGTGCTTGATCCAGGACCTGTGCCGGATTCAACGCTTCAGGTGTTACCCCGGCAATATGAAACAAAGGCGCCGCGCTGGTGGTGGCAAAGGCCGCACCGAATGCCTTGAGATCGTCCCGGTCCGGGTGATGGTGTTCCAGCCCCGACACCAACGGGATACGGCTCCCGGCCAGGGCACCGATGTGATAACCGAGCAGGGGATAGAAAGAGTCGTCGAGGTCAGCCAGTTGCGGCACCTGAACGTGTAAACGGGCTTTGCGCTGACTCTCCAGATGGCAGCCAATCAACGGCGCACGGCCGGTGAGGGCAATGCAGATATCCAGATAATCGGGGTATTTGAGTGTGCGTGCGCCGAGCACGCTGTTGGCGTACACCACCGCGTTGGACTCGGCCCAGACGATCTGCTCGCCCTCCTTGGGCGCGCTGTCCAGCAGATAAGGCGCGCAGGTGAAACTCAGCTGCGCACCCATGGCCATATAGGCATCGCCCAGAGCACTGGCCGGTACGCCGAGTACAGGGTCGATACCCAGTTCACGCCAGCGGCGCTGGTCTACGGAAATCGAATTGAGGGTAGTGGGCACCCGGACCCGGGCGCCCCATTCAACCAGTTGTTGGGCAAAGCGCAGGCTGGCAGGCCCGGTATAGATGCAGCCGTCGATATGCGCCTGGGTGATGTCGATCAGTTGTGCGGCCCCTTGCAATTGCGCCATGCGCAAAACGATTTGCATCGCGACCTGGGCGGCCTTGCCGTAGCTGCCATCGAGCAGTGCCCGATCGTGCTCGGTCAGCTCGATTTCGGTGCCTGGGTCTGCAGTGGGTGTATCGCTGAACGATGTTGTTGCGGTGTAGTCAGGCGCTGTATCAAACAGGCTCAGGTGTGTGCCGTTGACACTGGCGAACGCCTTGCGCTGCAAGCCGGCAAAGGCTTCGCTGCCGATGCAGAGCACCGGCAGGGAGCGTTCGAACAGGGTCTGGGCGACCAGCACGCCAAGGGTCAGAATCTCATCGGCCTCAGCCAGCACCAGGGCTGCGGGGGCATGACCATTGCTGATCAGCTCCATCAGCACGCTGCTACCGGTGCAGGAGCCGCGCCCGCTGGGAATCGCCAGCACCCGGCCCGCCAGGCATTCGCCACTGAGCGGGTGGTGACGGTCGATCACCTCACCGCTGAACGGGTCGACGCCGCCCCAGAAACTCAGGCCGACATCGGCGTAGAGCAGTGGGCCGACCGCTGCGCCATCAACCAGGCTGCGACCGCAGAGCGAAGTAATCCCGGACATGCTGAATACCTCAGTAGTAAACGTGAGGTACGGTCAGATCAGCCGGTGGAATCTCGGTGCCGACCCACTTGACCCACAGATCCTTGTAGCGACCGGTGCGTACTTGCTGGTTGACGAACAGGTTCAGGTAATTGAGCAGGCCGTACTCGCTGCGCTTGGCGCCCAGGGACACGTAATCAACCACGTAAGGTGCGTTGCCGGCGACTTTCAGGTTTTTGTACTTGCCAGATTTAATGGTCGCCGCGGCCACGGTGTTGGTGACGACGGTGGCTTCGATATGGCCCTGGGCAACGGCCAGCAGGGTGTCGTTTTGCGACTGATAGGCACGGAACGATCCGCTGCCCCAGCTCTTCACGTCTTTTTCCAGGGCGATGGCTTCATAGGTGCCGCTGGTATTGCCCACGGCCTTGCCCTTGAGATCGTCGAAGTTGTTGATGCCGGTATCGTCGCGGGTCAGCACCACCATCTGGAAGGCGAAGTAAGGGATGCTCAGGCCAACGGTTTTTGCACGTTCCAGGGTGTCCGAGGTAGAGGCCACGATCACGTCGGCACGGCCGGAGACCAGCGCCGGGATACGGTCAGGGAAGGGGGTTTCAACGATTTCGGCATCGACTCCGAGCACTTTCGCCAGATCGTTGCAGTAGTCCACATCGAAGCCTACCGGCTTGTTGGATGCATCACGCGAGCCCATCGGTGGGAAGTCCAGGGTGACGGCGCAGCGCAGTTTGCCCGATCCAATGATGTCGTCGAGCTTGTCGGCCTGGGCCGTGGCGATAAAGGAACTACTTAGAACAGCGCTGAGGGCTACGGCAAGTACGGGGTTTTTCATGGAAGCCTCGGAGTCGTTGAAGTGCTGTTGAATATCGATGTGAGGATTTCGTATACGATATTTGTTTAGCAAATCGTGTGCCGATTTTTCCTACAGGCACGTAAATAGTGCGCAGGCGGTGATTTCGGGTTTGCGAGGCGCTGATGGCTTGAGCCGTTGGGGTGCTGTGGGGTGGGGCGGTGTTACAGAAGGGAGCATGGCTGCAGGCAATGCCCCGAAAGGAAACATTTGTGGGGGGCAGGCGGCCAGGGTTTGCGACTACCAAGCAGCCGAGCGCACCCCGTCAGGGTGTGCCCAGGTTGTTGACGTAAAAGCCGCTCAAGCGAAACTCGCTGGGGGACAGGGAGAACGCACGGCGGAACAGCTTGGAAAAATAATTGGGGTCGCCGATCCCCACGGACAATGACACTGCCTTGATCGACAGGTCGGTCATTTCAAGAAGGTGCGCCGCGCGTTTCATGCGTTCGTGCAATACATACTCTGCCGGGGACATGCCGGTCGTACGGGTGAACACCCGGGAGAAATGGGCGCGGCTCAAGCCAGCAAGGCGGGCGAGACTGGCTACGTCCAGTTCGTCCGTGGCGGTGGGGTGGGCGTGTTTGTCCGGCCCCGTTTTCAGGCAGACATGCACATGATTCTGGATAGTCGCGACCACACCTGAGCCACGGGTAGGCAGGGTGCAGTCCTGAACGCTCAAATCATCATGGAGCAGCATCAGGGCGTCATAGGCCAGGGCAGATGCCCGGCCTGCGGTGAGTTCCGGGGTGTGGACCAAGGTATCAATGGTGGTGGCCAGGGCTTCAATGGTCTGGTTGCTCAGTTGTAGCACCGGCCCGCGCTCTGCCAGCAGTGCCCGTTGCAGGCGCAGCGCCTCCTTGCCGTACATGGCAATCCAGAAGAACTCCCAGCTGTTGCCTTCCTCCAGCCAGTAGCAATGGTCGTGGGGCACCAGCAGCAACATGGTGTCCCCGGCATGGAGGCGGTGGTGGCGGCCTTCGAAGCGCAAATTGCCTTCGCCCGCGAGGGTGTGCTGCAAGATCACAAACGGGGTGTCCCCACGCCTGCGCCCGTCCCAGCAATAGGAGGTGTCCTGCGCCCGGTCGTAACCGGCGTTGGTGGGCATGGTGTGCAGTTGATGCCTGCCGCGGGGCAGTGAAATGACCGTGGTTGACGGCCCTCTTGCCATCATCTCGCTGAGCACAGATTTACCCGTCATCGCATAAAACTCGTCTATTCAGGGGGTGGGTCGCCTCCTACCATAGGAATCAAGCGGTTCCCAGGCAGCCTCTACAGGCATGGACTGCGGTGATGCTCTGATATTTTTTTACCTGTGTCCACTGCGAATAGAACAAGGATAAGCAGATGACTTTCAAGACCACGAAGATTGCCCTGATAGGTGCCGGCTCCACGGTATTCATGAAAAACGTGCTGGGCGATCTGTTGCACGTCGAGCTGTTGCGCAATGCGCATTTTGCGTTGATGGATATCGATCTGCATCGCCTGGAAACCTCGAAGATGGTGGCGGGCAAGATCGCCGAGACCCTGGGTGTGTCACCCGTGTTCGAGGTGACGACCGATCGCCGTCGAGCACTGGAAGGGGCCGATTATGTGGTCACGATGATTCAGGTCGCAGGCTACAAACCGGGTACCGTGACCGATTTCGAGATCCCCAGGCGCTTCGGCCTGCGCCAGACCATCGGCGACACCCTAGGCATCGGCGGCATCATGCGTGGCTTGCGTACCGCCCCGGTACTGGTGGACATCGCCAGGGACATGGGCGAACTCTGCCCCGGTGCCCTGATGCTGCAATACGTCAACCCGATGGCCATTAACTGCATGGCGCTCAATCGCTTCGTTCCCCAGGTGCGTACGGTGGGGCTGTGCCATTCCGTGCAGGGCACGGCAAAGGAGCTATCCCTGGACATCGGTGTACCGATCGAAGAAATCCGCTATCGCTGCGCCGGCATCAATCACATGTCGTTCTATACCTCGTTCGAGCGCCTGTTGGCCGATGGCAGCGTCGAAGATCTTTACCCGCGTATCCGCGCCGTGCTTGATGAAGGAAAGGTCCCGGACTGGAACCGGGTGCGCTATGAGGTGTTCAAGCACTTCGGCCATTTTGCGACCGAGTCTTCCGAGCATCTGGCCGAGTACGTGCCGTGGTTTATCAAGCGCCATCGCCCGGACCTGATCGAGCAGTTCAATATCCCGCTTGATGAATACCTGCGCCGCTGCGAGGAGCAGATCAGCGAGTGGGGCGTGCAGGAGCAGGCGCTGATCAACGGTGAAGGGCTCAAGGTGTGCCGCAGCCACGAATACGCTTCAAAAATCATCGAGGCCGAACTCACGGGTATTCCGACCGTGATCAACGGCAACGTGATGAACGCCGGATTGATCAGCAATCTGCCTGATAATGCCTGCGTAGAGGTGCCCTGTGTGGTTGACCACAACGGTATTCAACCTACCCGTGTAGGTCATCTGCCGGTAGGTCTTGCCGCGTTGATGCAAACCAATATCAATGTTCAGCTCCTGACCGTGGAAGCCCTGGCCAGCGGTCGTCGTGAGCATGTCAAACAAGCCGTGATGCTTGATCCCCACGCGGCGGCAGAACTGAGCCTCGACGAAATCGCGACCATGGTTGACGATTTGATCGAGGCCCACGAAGGCTGGTTGCCGCACTTGGGTTAAGCGCAGGAAACCTGCTGTCTTGGCCTGAAATTCTACCCGAAGTACCCGTCAAACGGCCTTGACGGGCGGCCAGTTCCTGCGCGATCAACAGATCCGCCGGGGCTGGCGCTCACGCTCGCGCAAGTGAGCACTCTCGGCACGTTTGTCCATAAAAACAATGAGTCCAGGGTGGACCTATGAACGTGACGCTCGGAACTGCAATTGGCGGGGTTCTGCCGTTTTTCAAATACGGCATGATCTTCTTTTTCTACTACTTCATCACGGGCGGTACGGCGCCTTTTCTTGCGGTGTGGCTGGGAGATGTCGGCACATTGGATGCTGGCGCCATCGGCTTGATGTTCGGCTCCCAGGCGGTCTTTGCAATGCTGTTCCAGCCGCTCTTTGGTGTGCTGAGTGATCGTCTGGATCATCGCAAGCACCTGCTGTGTGTGGTCATCGGCCTGCTGATTTTGCTGGCACCCTTCATGAACTGGGTCTTTGCGCCGCTGCTGCGTACCCACCTGATGCTGGCGGCACTGGTGGGCGGCGTGTACCTGGGGATTACCTTCGCCGCTGGCGGCGGGGCGTTGGAGGTGTACATCGAAAAAGCCTGCCGGGCCAACCGTATCCCCTATGGTCGGGTGCGAATGTTCGGTGCCATTGGTTTCGGTTTCTCGGCGGCGATTTCCGGGATGCTGATCAGCACCAGTCCCGAATCCATTTTCTGGCTGGGCTCGCTCTGTGCGGTGCTGATGGCCGTGCTCGTCTACCGGATCAAGCCGTGCCTGGGTGTTGTGCCGACAGGGGATGGCGCCGAGAAAACGCCACCGGTTTCCTATGCCGCCATCGGGAGCCTGTTGCTGGATCGGCGTTTCTGGTTTCTGGTGCTCTACGTCGTCGGAGTCGCATGCCTGTACGACATTTTCGACCAGCAGTTTGTGAACTACTTCCGTGGTTTCTTCGAATCGCCGCAGCAGGGCATGCAAGTGTTCGGGTTTGTCACCACGCTGACGGAGTGCATGGTTGCATTGGGCATGTTCCTGATCCCTGGCGTGCTGAACCGTATCGGTGGCAAAAATGCCCTGATCATTGCGGGGCTGGTGATGTGGCTGCGCATTACCGGTTCGGGGCTCGCAACCACGCCGTATGAAATGGTGGCGTTGAAGATGCTCCATGCCCTGGAAGTGCCACTGGTGTTTATCGGTATGTTCAAGTACATCGAGGATGTCTTCGGTACACGCTTGTCGGCAACGATTTACATGGTGGGGTTTGTGTTTGCCAAGGGGGTAGGGGCGACGTTCATTTCACCGCTGGCAGGGCACATGTACGAAGTCTTCGGCTTCCGGCATACCTATATCGTGCTGGGCAGCTCGGCCTTGTTGTTCACCATCATTTCAATGTTCAGCCTCGACAGTGGCAAACACAGGAAGCCTGTCCGGCTCGACTTGCGCAAGTCGCGCTCGGCGGTGGTCAAGCCTCAGGTCATGAGGCAGCCGGTGGTTGCAAAGTAAGGCTCAAGTCCTGCAGCCGGGTGCGCAGCCTGTTCTAGTGCTGTTCAAGCCCGCTCCCACAGAGGCTGAAAACGTTTAAGTGAACAACATTGGGGGGCTGCGGCCGGGGTCCAGATGATTTCTATGCCACCGCCAAAAATCCTCCACCAAATGGGAGCAGATGTACTTGGCGCTTTTTTACCTCGGAAAAAATTTCCCGCACGCGAGAACTCAGAGTTCTGGTGTGCGGGGAGAATTCATTCTTTGAAGCCGGGTAGACCATTGGCTGCTCGCCATTCCTTAATTGTCCGGGTAATCCCTTCGGCAGAATCATCAGCTCCTTCTTCTGGGTAGTAAATCAGGTCAGTACCGTCAGGATGCCCTGTGAGCTGTCTGAACTTGTCAAGAAACTCCCCCAATTTTTCATCGGATGCACCATTATCGTTTGCTTCAAATAGCTCATCCAAAAACTCGATGAACTGCGCTTCGGTATAATCAGAAATTGTCTTGTTCATGGGGGCACTTACCTGTGATTCTCAATATGGTTTTTTGGAGTATTGACTCGTAAGTTGTCCACGTCATAAACAGGCCCTCCGTCCGTGATGCGCTCGACATGGTGCAGTTCGAAAGTATTTCTCTTTCCGACGGTATCCCGTTCCCGAGCATTTGGTACGTAACCTTCACGCATACGATTGCGGTTACGCTTTACAAACTGCGCACTCAATTCTGGATCATTCGCAACTTCCTCCCAAAATGCCGCCCGGAATTTGTCGAAGCTAGAGAACTTGCGACCTCGGAGTCTATCGGCAATGCATGTTGGAATCGGTGCGCCTGGTCCGGTGTCCGCCCCAGCTAGCCAGATTCCTGATACGTCCTGCCCGCTGCCTGTCACCACACCAGGAACATGGCGCACACTTAATGACAGGTATATTGGCGCGATTTGCGGCTGACTCGGAAACCAGATAATCGCGTCCTGATAATCCGGTGGGTACTCGGGGTTAATCAGGATCTGGTCAGCTTTCTCGCCCGGTGGATACACCCACACGGCAGGCTTCAGCGTGACCCCTTTGAGCGCCGGTATCCCCAGCACGGCGTTGGGGTCTGCGGCCGGGGTCCAGATGATTTCTATGCCACCGCCGAAATCCGCCACCAGTTGCTCGCCACGTGGCTCAGCTTTGATCACCGGGACGTTCTGCCATTGCGATTGGCCCCCGGTGTAAAACCCGTACAGGTCGACCGAGCCGTCGGGCAGGTGTTTAACCGTTACCCGTGCCCGCGTATTGCCCTGGGTCAACTCGGCATATTGCGCGGACGAATAGAACGCACTGTCGGGCGAGGTCGTGTTCGGCATCAGCGCCGCCACAACGATTGACAGGTTGGCGGGCACCACCGCCGCAAGGGTTCCGCCCAGGCGACTGGCCAGGGCCGTAGCACTGGCGGAACCGCCAATCCACTCCAGGGCTGTGGCGCCTGCCGTCATCGCGCTGCCCGAGCCGAGCACCGCGTAAGTTCCGTACTGTTTCAGCGACTCCACCGGTATAAAACCTTGGTGGTTCGTGACGCCATCGGGCAGTGCGCAGGACTTCGCAAAAACGTAGCCCGCCTGCTTGCCCTCTACCTTTCTCTGGGCCGCTTCCCAGCGTTCATCGGCGTCCCGGTCGTTCTTTTCGTTCGCGGCCACCGCTCTGGCCCAAGCCGCCTGCGCCGCCTCGGCTTTTTCTTGGCTGTCGTCAAACGCTGGAATGGGTAGCGAGTCCGGAGTGTCTTTAAATCCGGGTTTGTTTTGGTACATGAACGCTCCATGTCATCAGAAAGAATCCTGGGGCAACGCCAGGCATTATTCCTTCAGGCAAAATAGGGTGAGTATTTGCGTTCCATCCTTGGGCCAACTAGGGGTGACAAAATCTCCGGTCTGATGGACGGCTCGTCAGTCGCAACGAATCCGAGTAAAAAATAGCGTTGATTGCGGGCTCAGTGGCTTTGCGGCAAATGCTCGAACAGGGTTTTGCACACCCCGGCGATATGTTCATCCAGCAGCCCGACGGCCCGCTCCACATCACCGGCGCGGCAAGCATCGAGTATCTCCCGGTGTTCGTGATCTGCGCGGTGCTTGCCTGCCGACAAACTCATCTGGATACGCAGGTAGCGTTCAAGTTTGTCGTTGACCGAGCGGATCAGGCTGATCATGAAGGGCCGCTGCGCCGGCTCGTAGAGGCAGGCGTGAAGTTCCCAGTTGAGCTCGGCCCAGCGACCCACGTCATCCTCGCCGACAAACTCCTTACAGATGCGTTCGGCGCGGGCGAAGGTGTCCGCGGTCATGTTGGGGATGGCCAGGCGCAGCAATTTGTCTTCGAGCAGCATGCGCACTTCAAACATCTGGGCCAGCTCGGCCTCGGAAATCCGCGTGACCATGGCCCCGCGATTACGCTGGAACATCACCAGGCCTTCAGCCTCCAGACGCTTGAGGGCTTCGCGTACAGGAATCTTGCTGACATTGAACTGGCGGGCGATTTCGTCCTGGCGAATCGGCTCATCCTCGGCAAAGTGCCCGGCGACGATGGCATCGCGCAGATGCAGGGTGATGATTTCCGAGGTGGACGGTGAGTTGCCCAGGTCGGGAGCATTGAATTTTGGGTGGGCCACGGTCGTCATCGTTCACTGGTAAAAAAGATATGGTATACGAAAGTCGAAAGGTATTCCTTGTGCCGATGGTCGGTTGGGCTTCTTTGATTAAGGTCTCAGCGGACAAACGCCAGCACGCTGGCTGGCGACCCGGAGCCCGCCTGCAGGCGAAGCACGCCGATAACCAGCGTAATGCCGGTTGGCGGTAACTGGTCAAGATTGTTCAGGCACTCCAGAATTATGCCGTTGCGCGCCAGTACTAGCCGGTTGCAGGCAAAGGATGTTTCCTGGCCGGGATCTACACCGTGGGTGTCGATCCCTATCCCGGCGATGGCGCGTTGCTCAAGCAAAAAACGGCTGGCATCGGCACCGACGCCAGGAAAGTGCAGGCCTTGCTCATCGCCATTGAAAAATCGCACGGGTTGCGACCAGCGCGATTGCCAGCCGGTATGAAACAGCACCACCGAGCCGGCTTCGATGAGGCCGTTGTCGACTTCCCACTGCTCAATGTCCTGAATACTGATGACATGGTCCGGGTTGTCACGGGCCGGGGCCTGAACATCAATGACCACGGCCGGGCGCACAAGGGCCTCGGGTCGATAGCCGTCGATGCCCATTGCCTGGGGAAAAAAACTGCTCGGGGCGTTCATGTGGGTTGCGCTGTGCTCGCCCATGCTGAAGCTGCGCAGGTAATAACCGTGTTCCTGCAGTGAGGCCTGGGGAGTAAAGGTGATGGGTGGATCATCGGGCCAGACGGGGATATGGGTAGTAATCAGGTGGCTGAGGTCGACAATTCGATCGAACTGGATGTTTGGCATGGCTGATTTGCTCCTCGGTGAGGTCATGCATGGTGCCAAAGATTATTTGATCAAACAAAGCGCAATTCAGATCTGATAGGGACTCCGTTTTTTGTGTCGAAAGGCATTACCCGTCGTGTTCAAACCTGAGTACGGCATCCAGCCCGCCGTCGGGTCGATTGTGCAGTTCCAGTGTTCCACCGTGGGCCGCCGCGACGGTCTGGGCGATGCTCAGCCCCAGGCCATAGCCACCGGTGCTGCTGTTGCGCGATGACTCAAGGCGATAGAACGGCTCCATAACCTGGGTCAGCTGTTCGAGCGCAATCCCCGGGCCGCTGTCCCTGACCGTGATGGTCAGGCTGGCGGGCTGCTCGTCGACGATCACGTGCACGTCGCGGGCATACCGCACGGCATTTTCCAGCAGGTTCTGGACGCAGCGTTTCAGGCTGCGGGCATAACCCGAGAGCGGTCGGGTAGCCCGGCCGGTGAGGGCGATGTGTTCACCCACATTCTGCAGGTCGGCCTGAAGGCTTTGCAGCAATGCGTTGATATCGATGCTCTGGCGGGGCTCGTTGATTTCACCGCTGCTGACGAAGTCCAGGGTGGTGGACACCAGCCCCTCCATATCGGTCAGGTCTTTGCGAAAACGCTCCTTGAGCGGCTCGTTGTCGAGCATCTCGGTGCGCAGTCGCAGGCGCGTGATGGGCGAGCGCAAGTCGTGGGACACCGCCGCCAGAAAACGCGTGCGCTCGGCCAGACTGGCCAGCAGGCGTTGTTGCATCAGGTTGAACGCCTGGGCTGCACGTTGCACTTCCACCGGCCCCTTGATGGGCAGCGGCTGGCGCCGGATGTCCTGGCCCAGCGCCTGGGCAGCCTGTGCCAGTTGATTGAGCGGGCGAACGGCCAGGCGCACCGCCAGCAAGACAATGATGGCCACTACGATGATCCGCACCAGATAGATGCGCAGAAAGTAATCGATCATCACATCCGCCGGCGCCAGGCTGGTCCAGCCCTGATCCTCGCGGGCTTGTACATGCAGCCAGCGGCCATCGGCCAGGCGCAGTTCAAGGGTAAATTGACCGGCGGCGGGGCTTGAACCGAACAGCGTATCGATCCCGGCCTTGTGCCCCTGATTGTCGAGCAGGGTCAGGTTGAGCAGGTTCAAGGGTGTTTGCGTTGCCGTCTTTTCATCGATCAGGCTGCGCAGCAACGACTCGGTTGCCCGATCCTGGGCCGTGAGCGGCGTACGTTCGGCACTGGGGGCATTACGCAGTTCAAGGTTGAAGGCGGGGGTGCTCAAGCTTTGCAGCAAAAGCCCGGTGCGCCGGGGATCGGTCATTGCCACGCGGACAATATCGGCCAGGCGACTGGCGATCAGGCGCGTGGGGATTTCCAGTACCTGGCTGTGGCGCACGTCATACCAGATGCTGCTGGTCAGCACTTGGGCTGCCAGCATGCCGCTGACCAGAATCACCACCAGCCGCCCATAGAGGGTGCGGGGCAACAGGGTCATGACTCGCTCGTCACGCAGGCCGAGGTGAGCATATAGCCCTCATTGCGCACGGTTTTGATCAGGCCGGGCGCCAATTGCTGGCGCAAACGGCTGACGCAGACATCAATGGATCGGTCGAAGGGCGTGCTGTCCTTGTCGAACACATGGTTGAGCAAAAAGTCCCGGCTCAACGGACGGTTGGGGTGCTGCAACAGCAAGCGCAGCACGCGGTAGTCGGAGTTTCCCAGGCTGATCACCAGACCGTCGGCGGACAGCACTTGCCGGGCGCGGGTGTCGAGCCGCCACTCATCAAAGCGCACATAAGTGGCCTCATCGACCCGGGCACGCTGCGGAAAACTCTGCGCCCGGCGCAACACCACTTTGATGCGCACCAGCAACTCCCGGGGGTCGAAGGGCTTGGGCAGATAGTCATCCGCGCCGATCTCCAGGCCCACGATACGGTCTATGAGGCTGGCGCGTGCGGTCAGCATGATCACCGGAATATTGGAGCTGCCGCGCAGCGTGCGGCACAGGCTCAGGCCGTCTTCGCCGGGCAGCATCAGATCGAGCACGATCAGGTCGATAACGCTCAATTCCAGGCGGCGGCGCATTTCCTTGCCATCGCAGGCGGTGGACGCCTGATAACCCGCGTCGCGCAGATAGTCGGCCAGCAACTGGCGGATGTCGGGGTCGTCATCGACGATTAACACATGATCTTGCTTGGACATGGGCAGTACAGACGCCTTGAGTCAGATGAACATTGAGCCGGGGAGGGGCGCACAAATAGCCGATTCCACAGCGCGCAGCCGGGCTAAATGTAATGGAATGTTGTGGGTGCTGTTTTCATGCACTGGCAATACAAAGTCAGGCGATCCGCTGCAATGACGCTCTTTAGAATGGCGAATCTAAATGCGAGTCATTGTAATTAAGGAAGACCCGATGCCATCGTCACCCGATGCAGCAGTAGTTCGCAATACCCCTTGTGCATTGAACGGTACGCTTGCCCCCGTGTTCAGCCTGCTGGCCCTCGGCGTATTGAGCCCGGCGAGCCAGGCGGCGCAGTCCTCGACAGAGGTGCTGACCCTGCCCGCATCGAACGTGGAGGGCACTTATGACTCGCCGTTCAAGGTCGATGAAGTGTCATCGCGCAAGGTCATGACGCCGCTGCTGGATGCCCCGCAGAGCATCACCATCGTGCCCCAGCAGGTGCTCAAGGAGCAGAACGCCCAGAGCTTGCAGGACATCTTGCGCAATGTGCCGGGCATCACCTTCATGTCCGGAGAGGGCAATCTCGGCTGGGGTGATCTGTTTTCCATCCGCGGGTTTTCTTCCGAGCAGAGCCTGACCGTCGATGGTGTGCGCGATGCGGGCATGTCCAGCCGCAACGACACCTTCAACCTGCAACAGGCCGAGGTGTTCAAGGGCACCGGCGCCATCGAGTCGGGTATTTCGGCAGTGGGCGGCAGCGTCAATCTGGTGAGCAAGGAAGCCCATATGGGGGATGCCAATCGGGTGTCTGCCGGTGTCGGGACCGATGGCTATCGACGCCTGACCGCTGATATCAACCATGAGTTGAATGACACCAGCGCGGTGCGCATCAACCTGATGAAGCACCAAAGCCAGGTGGCTGAACGCGATGAGGTCGACTACGACCGCTGGGGCGTTGCCACCTCGCTGGCCCTGGGGCTGTCGACGCCAACCCGGGGCTTTGTCGATTTTTTCTACCAGAAGGATGACAACACCCCGGACGGCGGCCTGCCGATCTTGCGCGGCACAGATGGCAAGCGCATGCCCGGGGTCAAACGCAGCAACTGGTACGGCGACTCCAGTCTGTACACCCAGCAAACCGAGACCACTTCGTTGACCGGGCGCCTGGAACACGACTTCGACAACGGGACGTTGCTGACCAACCAGGTGCGCTGGCAGCGCACCGACAACTTTTCGGTGCTGTCACCGGCGCGTTTTACCGCCGCAGGCGCCGACGGCGCGAAAACCTGTACCGCCAACCGTTGCGCAACCCTGGGTTATGTCGGCGTGGGGCCGGTGTCGACGGTCAACGGGGTCAATGTCTACACCGACTACACCAACACCGGCAGCACCGCCAACGGGATACTGCGGGGCAGTGATTTCGGCTTGTCCAAACGCTACACCATCCTCGATAACCAGACCGACCTGAGCTTTGAATTCGACACCGGCGCCATCAGCCACAAGGCCGTGGCCGGGCTCGATGTCTACCATGAAACCTACGGTGGCCTTGAGCGCAACGCCAAGGTGCCGGCGCCGAACATGACGTTCGACATGGCTGACCCACAGCATGACTTTGCGGCGGTCTACACCACCAAGGGCGTCGGCGAGCCGCGTTCGAGCATCGACAACGCCGGGCTGTTTTTTGGTGACACCCTGACCCTGAATCAGTGGTGGCAGGTCATGGGGTCCCTGCGCTATGACCACTGGAGTGCCGAAACGACCCAGCGTGGCCAGGACGATGTCCAGGACACCTCGGGTGCCTGGAGCGGTCGCGCCGGGGTGGTATTCAAACCACAACCCAACGGCACGATTTACGCGTCGTACAGTGAGTCGACCCAGCCTTCGGCGCTGGGGGCCTCGACCAACAACCAGATCTACGGTGCTGCCAGTACCCGTCGTTATACCCCGGCCAAGTCCAGGACTTACGAGCTTGGCACCAAGTGGGACCTGCTGGACAAAGGCATGAGCGTGACCGCGGCGGTGTTCCGCACCGAGCTGGTCAACTCCTGGGAATACGCCGAGGGTGAAGCATCGCCGGTGCGTGCCTTGCCTGCCAAGCGGGTCGATGGCGTGGAGCTGGGCCTGCAAGGCACCTTGACCGATCGCTGGACGGCCTACAGCGGTTTCTCGGCCCTCAAAAGCGAACAGACCAAGGGTGTCAACAAAGGCGCAGAGGCCAAGAACGTGCCCGACCTGACGGCCAACCTGTGGACCACCTACGCCTTTACTGATGACCTGAGCTTGAGCTATGGCGCCAACTACGTGGGTCGTCGTCGCTACACCGACAACAAATACGTGGGTGGCCTGAATAACAACAGCAGCTATGCCGACGGTCCTTCAGGGGTGCTTGCGATCTATACCCAGGACAAGGAAAAGGCCCCCGGCTACTGGGTGCACTACCTGGCAGCGCAGTACAGGTTCAATCGCCAGACCACGGTCAACCTCAATGTCGACAACCTGTTCAACACCTTCTACTTCAGCCGCGTCGGCGCCTCGCTGGATGGCTTCCAGCTGTATGGCGTGCCGGGAGCCGGACGCACGCTGACGGCGAGTATCGATTATGACTTCTGATTCCGGGTTGTTGCGGAGCGAGAGATGCTGATCGAGATCGCCGACCTGTTCAGCCCGCAGGAAGTGACCGAGATGCGCCGCGTGCTGCTCGATCAGCCGTGGGTCGATGGCAAGCAGACCGCCGGAGTGCGCTCGGCGCGGGGCAAGTTCAACCGCCAACTGGCCGAAGACAACGAGGTCGGCCTGCTGCTGGGCCAGCGCATTCTGCAGCGGCTGTCCGATAACGCGTTGTTCATGTCTGGCGCGTTGCCCAAGCGCATCTACCCGCCCTTGTTCAACCGCTACAGCGCAGGCGAGTCGTTCGGTTTTCATATCGACAACGCCATTCGCGGCATCAAGGGCGTTCGTGAGCGGGTGCGCACGGACGTGTCCGCGACCCTGTTTCTGGCCGATCCCCACAGTTATGACGGCGGCGAACTGGTGATCCGCGACACCTTTGGCGAGCGCAGCGTCAAGTTGCCCGCCGGGCATCTGGTGCTGTACCCGGGCAGCAGCGTGCACAAGGTCAACCCGGTGACCCGGGGCGAGCGTGTTGCGAGTTTTTTCTGGATCGAAAGCCTGGTGCGCGAAGACAGCCAGCGCAGCCTGTTGCTGGACATGGACGTGGCCATTCAACGCTTGACCACCCAACAGGCGGATGACGAATCACTGCTGCAACTGAGCGGCGTGTATCACAACCTCTTGCGGCGCTGGAGCGACGTTTGAGCCTTTTATTCAGCGGGAGATTTGCCGTGTCGAGAGTGTTTTTGCGTCAGGCCTTTGTACGCCTTGGGGCCATGCTTGTGCTGGTGGCGTTGGGGACTTCGTCCGCCAGTGCCAAAGAGGTCACTGATGCCTTGGGGCGGGTGGTCAAGGTGCCGGACCAGGTGCAGCGGGTGGTGCTGGGGGAAGGGCGGCTGATTTCGGCCTTCGCGCTGCTCGACCGCGATCAGCCGTTCAAACGTATCGTTGGCTGGCAGAACGACCTGCGCAAGCTTGACCCCAACACCTACGCGGCTTACGTGGCGAAGTTCCCCGAGGTCAAGGACATCCCGTTGATCGGCCAGGCCTCCGAGCAGAGTGTCAGTGCCGAGCAGATCCTGGCGCTCAAGCCGGATCTGGCGGTGTTCAGTATTTCCGGGCATGGCCCCACCGATCACAGCCCGGTGGCCGATGTGCTGGAAAAAGCCGGGATTGCGGTGTTGTTCGTCGATTTCCGGGTCAACCCGATGCAAGGCACCGAGGACAGCATGACAGCACTGGGCCAGGCGTTGGGGCGCGAAGCCCGGGCCAGTGCCTTTCTTGATTTCTACCGCCAGCACATCGAACGAATCACCCAGACCCTGGGCGCGATCGATGACAGCCAGCGCCCAAAGGTGTTTCTGGAACTGCTGGGCGGGGTCTGGGCCAATCCTGGGCATACCACCGGCAAGGGCGGCATGGGCGAGCTGATCCGCCTGGTGGGCGGGCGCAATATTGCCGAGGGCGTGGTGCCCGGGGCGCTGGGAGACATCAGTGTTGAATACGCGCTCAAGGCCGATCCCGATGTGTACATCCTCTCGGGCAATCAAAAGCCCGGTGTGATGCTGGGCGCGGGCATCGATGAACAGACGGCCCGGGCGTCCCTCAAGCACGTGCTTAAGCGTGCGGAGTTTGTCGAGCTGCGGGCGGTGCGCGAGGGTAATGTCCATGGCCTGTGGCACGACTTTTACAATTCTCCGTACAACATTCTCGCCATTGAGGCGATGGCCAGGTGGATTCACCCCGAAAGGTTTGCCGACCTTGATCCACAGCTGACGCTGGCTGAAATCAACCGACAGTTCCTCGATACGCCGCTGGCGGGCCAGTACTGGATCAGTGAGCAGAAATGACCTCAATCGCCAACCCGGCAGTGATTGCTGCCAGCCAGGGTTATCGGCGTCTGCTGGCGCGACGGTGTTGCCTGTTGCTGGTGATGGGCTGCGCGCTGGTGGGCGCCGTGCTGCTGGACATGTCCACCGGCTCGTCAGGCATGGGGCTGGGGGACTTGATCCAGGGGCTGCTGCACCCGCAAACCCTGGACGTGACTGACCGCGTGATCATCTGGAATGTGCGTCTGCCCTATGCGCTGATGGCCGTTATGGTCGGCGCAGCCCTGGCCCTGGCCGGTGCGGAAATGCAGGCGATCCTCAATAACCCGCTGGCCAGTCCGTTCACCCTGGGCGTGTCGTCGGCCGCTGCGCTGGGGGCTTCGCTGGTGATCGTGTTTCCAGTGAGCAGCGCCTTGTTGAGTCGCGACTCCCTGGTGGCCCTGTCGGCTTTTGTGTTTGCCTGCGGCTCGATGTTCCTGCTGCACGGCATGTCGCGGCTGCGCGGGGCAGGGGTCGAGACCCTGGTGCTGTTCGGTATTGCGCTGGTGTTCAGTTGCAACGCACTGGTTGCCCTGTTGCAGTTGCTGGCCACTGAAGACGTCCTGCAGCAACTGGTGTTCTGGAGCCTGGGCAGCGTGGCCCGGGCCAATTGGGACAAGCTGGGGATTCTGGCCCTGGTGGTGGCGCTGACTGCGCCGTTTTCCCTGCACGCGGCTTCACGCATGACGTTGCTGCGCATGGGCGAGGAGCGGGCGCAGAGCTTTGGCGTGGATGTGCGGCGGCTGCGGTTTTTCTCGTTGCTGCGCATCAGCCTGTTGGCCGCCACGGCGGTGGCGTTTGTCGGCACCATTGGTTTTATCGGCCTGGTGGGGCCGCATATTGCGCGGATCCTGATCGGTGAGGACCAGCGCTTTCTGTTCCCGGCCAGTGCGCTGGTGGGCGCGTTGTTGCTGTCGCTGTCCTCGGTGGTCAGCAAAATCATCATGCCGGGCGTCATCGTGCCGGTGGGCATCGTCACCGCGCTGGTGGGGGTGCCGATTTTTGTGGCGCTGGTCTACAAGCGGGGCAGGCAGTTATGAGTGAACAGGGGTTGTTGATCCGTCACGGGCACGTGAAGTACGGGCGCCGGGTGGTGATTGGCGATGTCTCGTTGCCAGAGCTGCGTCCCGGCACGCTGACCGCCCTGATCGGGCCCAACGGTGCCGGCAAATCAACCTTGTTGCGTGGGCTGGCGGGGCTTGAGCCCATGACCGGTTCTGTCAGTCTGCAAGGTCGGCCACTGGCGCCGATGTCCGTGGCCCAGCGCGCCCGTCTCATCACCTACATGCCCCAGCACTTGCCACCCGGACTGGGGTTGAGTGTGACCGAAAGCGTCATGGCGGCGTTGCGGGTGGGGGCAGGCGGCGGCGATTACCTGTTGCAAGCCTATGAGGCCTTGCAGCGCATCGGCATCCAGCACTTGGCCGATAACCTGCTCAACGCATTGTCCGGTGGTCAGCGGCAACTGGTCAGCCTGGCACAACTGATTGCCCGCAGGCCCCGTGTGATGCTGCTGGATGAGCCCACCAGTGCGCTGGACCTGAGCTATCAACTGCGGGTAATGGAATGCGTGCGGGCGATGGTGCGACAGCACGGGCTGATTGCCGTGATCGTCATGCACGACATCAGCCTGGCGGCCCGTTACGCAGACCGGATTGCGGTATTGCGCGAGGGCGCGCTGATCGGTTTCGGCCCCCCGGAGCAGGTGCTGACCCCGCAACTTTTCGCCGAGGTTTATGGGGTTAATGCTCGCGTTGAACGCTGTTCGCAGCAGACCATCCAGATTCTGGTGGATGGTGCGGTGGAGGTGATTCAGGTCGGGCATCAGGGGTAGGGGCTGAATTCAACGCAAATCAATCTGGTAAGGCCAATTCAATTATTATGAAAACTGGTCTTGCCAATTTTTTTGGCTGCGTGTAATTTTCGAGGCGTGATCATCCAAGCGGCACTCAAGCCTGCACACAATAAGAGGAGATCCAGATGCCCTGTCTTTTCCCCTCCGTTGCTGCAGCCCCCCCCTGTTTGTCACCCCTCTATCACCTCGCCTGTACCCGTAGCCCCCGGGCTAACGACGGAGAATAAAAAATGCTGACTGTGATCTGTAACGAGCCGCGCTCGCTCACCGCCATCGAAAGTCCGATTCCCGAGCGCAAGCCCGGCGAAACCCTGATCAGGGTCAAACGCGTGGGCGTGTGTGGCACTGACCTGCACATTTACACCGGCAACCAGCCGTTCCTTGAGTACCCTCGGGTCATGGGCCACGAGTTTTCCGGCATCGTCGAAACCAGTGAAGAGGGCAGCGGTCTGGTCGCTGGGGACGTGGTCTACGTGATGCCCTATATCTCGTGTGGCACGTGCATCGCCTGCCGTCAGGGCAAGACCAACTGCTGCACCCGGATTCAGGTGCTCGGCGTGCATTGCGACGGCGCCTTTACCCAATACCTGAGCGTGGCCCATCAATTCATTCACAAGGCCGAGGGCGTGTCGCTGGACCAGGCGGCAATGATCGAGTTCCTGTCCATCGGCGCCCATGCGGTGCGCCGCTCGAACATCCAGGCCGGGCAGCGCACGCTGATCGTCGGAACCGGACCGATCGGCATGGCGGCGGCGATCTTTGCAGGGCTGCGCGGGGCCATCGTCACCGTGCTCGATACCCGTGACGACCGCCTGGATTTTTGCCGTAAGCACCTCAATGTTCACGCCGCAGTGAAAATTGGCGAGGGTGACAAAGAGGCGCTTGCCGACCTCACCGAAGGCGATTTCTATGACGTGGTGTTCGACGCCACCGGCAACGCCCGGGCCATGGAGCGCGGCTTTGAATTTATCGCCCACGGCGGCACCTATGTGATGATTTCCGTGGTGCGTGACTCGATCACCTTCTCCGATCCCGAGTTCCACAAGCGCGAAGCCACCCTGATGGGCAGCCGCAATGCCACTGTCGAAGACTTCCGCTACGTCGAGCAATGCCTGCGCGATGGCCTGATCCCGGACCAGGCGCTCAATACCCACCGTATCCCGCTCAGCGAAGTCGTGAACCAATTCACTACGCTGCTGGATCCGCAGCAAGGCGTGGTCAAAGCCATTATCGAGTGCTGAGGGGGTGGTGATGAGCGATAGCCAATTTCCGCCGATCCTGCAGTTCGGTACCAGCCGGTTTCTTCAGGCTCACGTCGACTTGTTCGTGTCCCAAGCCCTGGAGCGTGGCGCAGCCCTGGGCCGCATCGCCGTGGTACAGAGCACCGACAGCCCTGCCAGCACTGCGCGCACCGCAGCACTGGCCAGCGGTACACCGTACCGGGTGCTGATCCAGGGCATCGAAAACGGTCAGGTGGTGGAGCAGAACCTGTGGGCCTCGGCCATCAGCCGCGCGGTGCATGCCACCGAGCAATGGCCGGTGCTGCGCAAGGGCTTTGTGGAGCAGGTCAAAGTCGTGGTGTCCAATACCGGGGACCGGGGTTATCAACTGGATTTGCGGGATACGCCGGCGTTGCTCGACGCGGATGCCCCGGCACCGGTCAGCTTCCCGGCCAAGCTGTTGGTGTTGTTGCATGACCGTTGGTTGAACAACCCGCAGTCCACCTTGTCGCTGTTCCCCTGTGAACTGGTTGCGCGTAACGGCGACGTGCTGCGCGATCTGCTGGTAACGCTGGCCCGCCGTTGGGCGCTGGGCGATGCATTCGAGGCCTACCTGATCCACACCTGCCGCTGGGCGAACTCCCTGGTCGACCGCATTGTTTCCCAGGCCCTTGAGCCGGTGGGCGCGGTGGCTGAGCCCTATGCCCTGTGGGCCATCGAGCGCCAGGAGGGGCTGACCCTGCCGTGCAGCCATGAGGCCATTGTCCTGACCGATGACCTGGACGATTTCGAGCGCCTCAAGCTGTTTACCCTGAACCTGGGCCACAGCTATCTGGCCGAGCGCTGGTTGAGCGATGGCCGACCGGCCACCGAGACGGTCTACCAGGCCATGCAGAGCCCAGCCTTGCGCGCCGACCTGGAAGCCCTGTGGGCCAGCGAGGTGTTGCCGGTGTTCGCTGCCCTCGGCCAGTTCGACGTGGCGCAGCGTTACGTCGACAGCGTGCGTGAACGCTTTGGCAACCCGTTCCTGCAACACCGTCTCGCTGATATTGCGGTTAACCATAAAGACAAGAAGACACGCCGTTTGCTGCCCCTGATCGAGCTGGCTGAACAGCTTGCTCCCGGTCTTGAGCAGCCGATGTTGCGGGCCGTCCTGCTCAGCCAGCACTGAGTGGCGCGCCATAACCGTTGAGGATCCACCATGAACCTTGCAAGCACATCCTTACTGGTACTGACTGGGGGCGATGACGTCGCGGTCGCACGCGGCGATATCGCCCAAGGCCAGGTATTGCATGCCGACGGCCTGGCCATCATCGCCCGGACCGACATTCCCTCGGGCCACAAGATCGCCCTGCGCGGTGTGGTTTGCGGGCAGCCGATTCGCAAATACGGTCAAATCATCGGGCAGGCCACCGTGGACGTGAAGCCCGGTGACTACGTCCATGTACACAACCTTGAAATGCCCTCGGGCAGTTCCACCAACACCCTGGCCAACGTCTACCAGCCCACTGTTTTCAACGACAACGACGTCAGTTTTGACGGCTATCTCCGTGCCGATGGCCGTGTGGGTACGCGCAATTACATCGGGGTCATTTCCAGCGTCAATTGTTCGGCCACCGTGTGCAAGCAGATTGCTGCGGCGTTCGATGCCGCCCACCTGCGCGATTACCCCAATGTCGACGGCGTGGTTGCAATCACCCACGGCAGCGGCTGTGGCATGGGGGCCAAGGGCGACGGGATCGAGATCCTCAAGCGCACCCTTCGCGGCTATGCAGACCATGTGAATTTTGCCGGTGTACTGGTGATCGGCCTGGGGTGTGAAGTCAACCAATTGGCCCCGCTGATGGAGCAACTGGCCGATCGGCCGGCAGCGCTCAAGGCCAGCCTGGTGATCCAGGAGGCGGGCGGCACCCGCGAAACGGTGCAGCGGGGGATCGAGCTGGTACAGGCAATGCTGGCGCCCGTAAACAGCCAGCAGCGCAGCCGTGTATCGGCCCGGCACCTCACCGTGGGCCTGCAGTGCGGCGGTTCGGACGGGTATTCGGGGATCACCGCCAACCCGGCCCTGGGGGCGGCGGTGGACCTGGTGGTGCGCCACGGGGGGACGGCGATTTTGTCGGAAACCCCCGAAATTTATGGTGCCGAGCACTTGCTGACCGCCCGTGCCGCTACACCGCAGATCGCAGAAAAATTGATGAGCCGGATTCATTGGTGGGAAGACTACGTGCGTCATCACGACGGAGACATGAACAACAACCCGTCACCGGGCAACAAGGCCGGTGGCATCACCACCATCCTTGAAAAGTCCCTGGGCGCAGTGGCCAAGGCGGGCGCCACCGGCCTGATGGGGGTTTACGAGTATGGCGAGACGATCGAACAGACAGGCCTGGTGTTCATGGACACCCCTGGCTACGACCCGGTGTCCGCCACCGGTCAGGTGGCGGGCGGGGCGAACCTGATCTGCTTCACAACCGGGCGCGGTTCGACCTACGGCTGCAAACCGACGCCGTCCCTGAAAATCGCCACCAATACCCGACTGTTCGAGCGCATGGCGCTGGACATGGATTTCAATGCCGGTGCGATCGTCGAGGGTGCAGAGTCAGTGGCCGAAGCCGGTGAGCGGCTCTTCCAGTTGATGCTCGCAACCGCGTCGGGTCGCCCCACCTGCAGCGAAGAAAACGGCATGGGCGACAACGAATTCCTGCCTTGGCAAATCGGTGCGGTGATGTGACATGAGCGACTCAACAGAAACGATCGACATTGTGACCTGCGGTGAGGCGATGGGCCTGTTCAGCGCCATGACCGACGGTAGCCTGCATGAGGCCGAACAGTATGTGCGTGCCGCCGCAGGCGCCGAGCTGAATGTGGCCACGGGCCTGGCACGCCTTGGTTTTCGGGTCGGCTATATCAGCCGCCTGGGGGATGACACCCTCGGCCACTGGCTGCGCGAGGTCATGGCGCGTGACGGTATTGACCACCGGCACACCGTGCAGGACAGCGAACACGCCACGGGCCTGATGTTCAAGTCGCGCCGTTCGGACGGCGGCGACCCCGACATCGAGTACTACCGCAAAGGTTCGGCGGCCAGTCACTTGAGCCTGGCCGATTATCCGGCCGGGTACTGCCGTGGCGCCAGGCATCTGCATATCACGGGCATCAGCCCGGCACTGGGCGACAGCGTGTGCGAGCTGATTGTGCACATGGCCCGTGACATGCGTGCCGCAGGCTGCAGCGTGTCATTCGACCCCAACCTGCGGCCACGGCTCTGGGCGTCCCAAGCCCACATGGTGGCTTGCCTGAATGATCTGGCCGGGCTGGCCGACTGGGTATTCCCCGGTCTTGCCGAAGGCCGCTTGCTCAGCGGCCTCGAACAGCCCGCCGACATTGCCCGGTACTTCCTGGACAGAGGCTGCTCCCTGGTGGTCATCAAGCTCGGTGCCGAGGGCGCCTATTACGCCAGCGCCACTGAAAACGGCTACAGCCCCGGCTACCCGGTGAGCAACGTCGTGGACACCGTGGGCGCGGGCGACGGTTTTGCCGTGGGCGTCATCAGCGCCTTGCTCGAAGGCTCAAGCGTTGCAGGAGCCGTGGCCAGGGGCAACCTGATCGGCGCCCGGGTACTGGGCTTCCCGGGGGACAGCGATGGATTACCGACACACGCAGAACTGGCGAGGTTTGCCGAACACACGTGATACGCAGAGTGAAGATGCCTGAGTGCATCCTGGATAACACCTACTCCAACAATAAGAAGAGGTACGTTCCATGAGTTATCAAGCGTTGTATGACTCGCCCGCGCTGGCGAGCGGCGTCAAGAAAGCAGCGATCCGGCTGTTGCCGTTTCTCGCCCTGATGTACGCCCTGGCGTTTATTGACCGCGCCAACGTCGGTTTTGCCAAGATCGCCTATCAAGCCGACACCGGTATCGGTGACGCCGCATTTGCCTTGGGTGCGGGGATATTTTTTATCGGTTATGCGCTGTTTGAAGTGCCCAGCAACCTGATCCTGCAGCGAGTGGGCGCACGGGTGTGGATGGCACGGATCATGGTCACCTGGGGGCTGGTCTCGGCGTCGATGATGTTCGCCACCAGCGAGACATCCTTCTACGTCATCCGCTTTTTGCTGGGGGTGTCCGAGGCGGGCTTCATGCCCGGGATCATCCTGTACCTGACGTACTGGTTTCCGGCCAAGCAACGTTCTCGCGCCATTGGCCTGTTCTACTTTGGCGTACCGGTGGCGATGCTGATCGGCAGCCCGTTGTCGGGGTTCATCCTCGATACCAGCAACCCCTTTGGCCTGACCAACTGGCAGTGGATGTTTGTGGTCGAAGGCCTGGCGGCCTCGGTGGTCGGGGTGATTGCGTTCTTTTATCTGGCGAGCCGTCCAAGCGAAGCCAAATGGCTGACCGCTGAAGAAAAACACGCCATGAACACCGTCATTGAAGGCGAAGAAAAGGCCAAGGGCTACGTCAGCCACGGCTCGATCTTTGGTGTACTCAAAGACAAGCGTGTACTGATGTTTATCGCCATTTACTTTTGCGTACAGATCGGTAATGCACCGCTGGCGTTCTACTTGCCGGCCAAACTGGCCTCGACCCTGGGTGGTCAGGTCAACACCTCGGTCGGCCTGCTGCTGATGATCCCCTGGCTCTGCACCATCGTCGCCATGCGTATCGCCACGGTGTATGCCGACAAACACAACAACCATCGCCTGGTCGCATCCTCCATGCTTGCCGTTGGCACGCTTGCCTTTGCATCGCTGTCGGTGATCAACACGCCAGTGCTGACCCTGTTGGCGTTCTGTATCGCCATACCGGGTCTGGTGGCCAGTCAGCCCGTGTTCTGGAGCCTACCGACCCGTCATTTGGGCGGCACCAGCGCGGCTACCGGGATCGCCTTCATCATCTCGATCGGCAACCTGGGCGGCTTTGTCTCGCCGCAGATCAAGGCCTACGCCGATACAGTGACCGGCAACAGCAGCACCGGCTTTCAGGTCGTGGCAGCGCTGTGCTTTGTCAGTGTGTTGTTGCTGCTGATGCTCAAACGCACACCGTCGACGGCGACCACTGCTTACGTGCCGCCTGCCGACCTGACGTCTAGTCGCCCGTAACCCCGCCTGTACCCTCAAGGCCGGCCTGCACCCGCAGCTCGGCCTTGACCACTTCCATCGCCGCCGTGGGCACCCGTCCTTTGCGGCTGATCAGCCCGAAGGGCATCAAGCGCGCCGCCACCGTGATCGGCAGCGGTGCCAGCACCCCCAGTTCGCTGTAGTACTCCACCAGTGACAGCGGCATCAAGGCGAGCATGTCGGTTTGCTGGAGCAGTGAGACCGTGAGCATGGTCGAGGCGGTTTCAAGTGGGCTGGCAGGAGCCTGCACCTGGGATTGGCGAAAAATCTGCTGATAGATTTCCCGCAGCGGCGCGGGTTGCGATTGCACGATCCAGGGGTAGCGGGCCAGGGTTTCCAGGGTGACGTCGCTGTTGTGCTGCTGCGGATGGCCGGTGCGAGCGACGATCTGAATCACCTCTTCATCGAACGCTTCGAAGTTCAGGTCTTCGGTTGGCCAGCCATCGGTGATTCGGGCGATGACCAGGTCCAGCTGATCAAGACTCAAGGCCTGGAGCAGCACGTCACTGGTGTCGATGACCACGGTGATGTTCAGCTTGGGATGGCGTTGGGTCAATTGTGCCAGGGTGCGTGGCAGCAGGCCGCCCACCAGTGACCCCATTGAACCGATGCGCAAGGTCCCGAGATTGCCCGATTGCAGGGCCGTCATTTCTTCGTGCAGGCCGCTCATGTCAGCGAATACCAGCTGCGCATAACGAATGGCCGCTTCCCCCAGCGTGTTCGCGACCAGGCCCTTGTGGGTGCGGATAAACAACGCTTCGCCCACCAGGCTCTCAAGCTCGTGCAGCGCCTTGGTCACTGCAGGCTGGGTCAGCGCCATGATGTTCGCGGTCTTGCGCAGCGAGCCTTCTTCAGACAGGACAAACAGCAGTTGCAGGTGGCGCATGCGCAGGCGACTGCGAAACTGTTCAAGCGGCTTGATCATGGGGCGATTACCTGGAGTGATCGGTGTAGTCGAAACATTCAATTTCGCAGAGGGGTCGTGCAGGACAGACTGCGGGTGCGGCACGAAAATAACATGAATAAGCCTGCATCCACCGCAGACGGCGGGGCAAGCTTCAACTTCAGGATAACCCCATGTCTACCCTTATTACCCAGGTCGCTGTCCGCGATATTCGCTTTCCTACTTCCAGAAGCATGGACGGCTCGGATGCGATGAATTCGACGTCGGACTACTCAGCCACCTATGTCACCTTGCACACCGATTCGGGCGACGGGCTGGAAGGGCACGGTCTGACATTCACCATCGGGCGCGGTAACGATTTGTGCGTTGCCGCGGTCAAGGAACTGGCCAAGCTGTTTGTCACCGGTCGTACCCTGGAAAGCATCACCGGCAACTTCGGGGCCTACTGGCATGAAATCGTTGCCGGCGACTGCCAGCTGCGCTGGGTCGGCCCGGAAAAAGGGGTGGTGCACCTGGCCACCGCGGCCATCATCAACGCGCTGTGGGACCTGTGGGCCAAGAAAGAGGGCAAGCCGGTCTGGAAACTGCTTGCCGACATGAGCCCCGAAGAGCTGGTGCGCTGCGTCGACTTCACCTTTATTACCGATGCCCTGACGCCACAGGAAGCCATAGCGATGTTGCGTCGTGCGGCACCGGGCAAGGCCGAGCGCGAACAGCAGATGCTGCGCGAAGGCTACCCCGGCTATACCACCGCTGCCGGCTGGCTGGGTTATTCCGAAGAAAAAATGCGCCGCCTGGCCCGTGAGGCGGTGGACGCAGGCTGGACCCATCTCAAGCAGAAGGTGGGTGCCGATATCGAGCAAGACATGCGCCGCGCCCAGATCCTGCGTGAGGAACTGGGTTGGGATCGCAAACTGATGATGGACGCCAACCAGACCTGGGACGTGGACGAGGCGGTCAGCAACATGCGGCGTCTGGCCGAGTTCGATCCCTGGTGGATTGAAGAACCCACCAGCCCGGACGACGTGCTCGGTCACGCGGCGATTCGCCAGCGCATCCACCCGATCGGCGTGGCCACCGGTGAGCATGCGCACAACCGGGTCATGTTCAAGCAGTTCTTCCAGGCCGGTGCCCTGGACTTCTGCCAGCTCGACCCGGCGCGCCTGGGTGGCCTGAACGAAGTGCTGGCAGTGGTGTTGATGGCCGCCAAGTTCGGTGTGCCCGTGTGTCCCCATGGCGGGGGTGTCGGCTTGTGCCAGTACTCGCAAAACATTGTGCTGTTCGATTACATCGCGGTCTCGGCTTCGCTGGAGAAACGCGTGCTGGAATACGTGGATCACCTGCACGAAAACTTCCTCGAACCGATCGTGATACGCCGCGGACGCTACATGCCGCCCCAACAGCCGGGATACAGCGTGACGATGAAACAATCGTCCCTGGAGCACTTTGAGTACCCCAATGGCCCGGAGTGGCAAGACCAGCATCAGGGCTGATCTGCCAGATGAAGTGTCCAGGGCTGCCACCGAGGTTTCTCCAGTCCACCTCGGCCTCTGTGGTAGCCTTTGGCATCATTTCTCGGACTCAGACTCGATGGTCTCCTCCTATCCTGCTCCAGAGCGCAAGCTCTACCAGAAAATCGCCGACCGGCTTCGTGAATACATCGTTCAGGGCGACTTCAAGGTCGGCTCGCGTTTGCCTCCTGAACGCGACTTGACGCAGTTGCTGGGGGTGTCACGGCCTTCGTTGAGGGAGGCGCTGATTGCCCTGGAAATAGAAGGCAGTATCGAAATCAAGATGGGCTCCGGGGTCTATGTTGCCGCGCGCGTGCCCGAGGGCGGCGCACGCACGGTGACCCTGGGTGAGAGCCCCACCGAACTGATGCAGGCGCGGGTACTGATCGAAGGCGAGGCCGTGGTGCTGGCCTGCATGCACGGGAAGAAAAGCGATTACCGCTACCTCAAGGACTGCATCGACGCCATGCGTGCGAGCATCAAGGCCAATCGGCCACCCCTGGATGACGACCGCAAGTTTCACCATCGCCTGGCGAAAATGACCGGCAATTCCGCGCTGGTGCGGATCATTACGTCGTTGTTCGACGAGCGCCACAGCCCGATTTCATCGCACCTTAGCGAACACTCCGAAAACCCCGGGACCTGGGATGCCGCCGTGATCGAGCACGAATTGATCCTGCACGCCCTCGAGAGCAAGGACGTGATCGCTGCGCAGACAGCCATCCGCCAGCATTTGCTGCGCTCAGAAGCCCGTTGGCTGGGGGCGCTGGAGGCGGAGTGATATCTGCTCCTCGTGCAGGGGGCGCCATAATGGAGCGTATTGCCCCGGGTGCACCGGCGTGAGGCATCAGTTGTCGCGTTCCACCCTTGCAAGGCTTGGTCGTGAGGGCGGTTTCGAGTTGGCCTGGTAGTTGCTATCAATTTGACATCATTTATGTCATTGAGAGTGTATTGAATGCCGCTATCCAGCAGTTCCATGACGCTGTCCTCTCGAGAGAAACACTGGCTACCCTGGTTCGGCAAAACCGGAAAAATCATGATGGGCTGGTCGTGCTGGCTTAATCGCGCGGCTTACCCTGTGATTGAACAGACATTCGAAGCCATCGCTGAGACCCGTGTGCAGTTGCTGCAAAACTGGACTCGCGAGCAATGGGAGCACCTGGCTGAACTGGCAGAAAGCCTGGCCGGTGGCTTCGCCCAACTCGATAGCACTTCGCTGACGGACAAGCTCGCTCAGGCAGAAGACTTTTCAGAATTATTTGTGCTTGATACCCGCGCCAATGTCCTGGCCTCGACCTGGAATCGGCGCGCGAGCACCAGTCTGGAACATGCACGGGCATTGGCAGAAGGCTTGAAGGCGCCGTTTCTGCAGGGGCCTTACTGCGACCCGCTGACCTTGCAGATCGGCCCGTCTTCTTCACGCTTTCACGATGAAGTGACATTGATGTTCTATCAGCCGATCAAGGTCGGCGCCACCGTGCTGGGGTGCCTGTGCGGTCGCGTACCCAACGATGTGCTGGGTGATCTGATCCAGCGCGAGGCCGGGCACATCTTTGCCGAGTCCGGTGACAACTACCTGTTCATGGCCCAGTCCCGTTTTGACCCGGCCATTGCGCCAGGGACCGCCTTGTCCCGATCGCGCTTCGAGGACGGTACATTCACCCATGGAGAAAACCTCAAAAGCGGGGTGCAAACGCCCTGGAGAACCGTCCAGATACAGCGCCATACCGAGCTGGAACTGCGCTTCACCGACCCTGCCACACAGCAACTGCACGCGGGCGTTCGCGAGACCATCCGTACGGGTTCCAACCTGTTCGTGACCTATCCCGGTTATTCGGACTACCGGCACATTCCGGTGGTGGGCAAGGGCGTCACGTTTCAGTTACCGGGTTCACCGGATCGCTGGGGAATGATGTGCGAGGCCGACCTGGAGGAAGTCTATCGTCGGCGCTCCCTCAGTTATGGTCTGATGAAGCCTTACCTTGCGACCATGGCAGGCCTGTTTGCCTGCAACTACGTGGTCCGGCATTACAGTGGCCTGGGCCAGGACATGATTGATGCCGCCGAAATTCTGAGCATGGTGTGTGCGGCAGTGCTGTTCAGCCGGTGGGGGCCAAAAAGACTGGCTGCCAGGCTGAACGTGATGACGGGCGTGATCATGACCATCGCCGAGGGTGAGGGCAACCTGCGCCAGCGACTGGACACCACGAAAATGGCCAATGACGAAACCGGGGACATGGGGCGCTGGATCAACAGCTTCATCGACCATCTGGACTCGGTGGTCGGCCAGGTGGTGAAAGCCAGCAGCACGGTCGGCAGCACCAACCGGATGATGCTGGGGCGTAGCCAGCAAGCCAGTGTAACGTCTGCCGAGGTCGGCGAAGCGGTTCATCGCATGATGATTATCGTCGAAGACCAATTGGGCGAGATCCAGCAGGCCTCGGCCAGTGCCGAGCACATGAAGCAGGCAATGGATGAAGTTGTCGCCCGTGCCCGCGAACAGTTTCTTGCCGTACAGGAAGGCACGCAGTCCATCAGGGATGTGGTTGAGCGTTCATCTTCGAGCGTGCAGTTGCTCGACAGCAAGATGACTCAGATTGGCAACATCACCGGTCTGATCAGCGCCATCACCCACCAGACCAATCTGCTGGCGCTCAATGCTGCCATTGAAGCTGCGCGTGCGGGGGAGCATGGGCGGGGATTTGCGGTGGTTGCCGATGAAGTGCGAAGCCTGGCCTCACGCACATCGCGCGCGGCTGAAGACATCAGGCACATGGTCGAAGGTTTGCAGAGCGAAACGCAAAGAGCGGTCAGCTTCATGGAGGAGGGCGTCAAGGACGTCGATAACAGCTTGCGCCTGGCCGAAGATGCGTCCTCGGAAAACGTACACCTGCACCAGGCGGTTGAAAGCATGTTTGCGATCATCCAGCAACTCAACATGCGCAGTCTCGACTATGGCAGGACGATCAAGCAGGTCGACCATAGTTCCACGCAAATGCGCCAGACTGTTGTGATGCTGCAAAACAGTGCTGAAACCGTGCGGCTCAATGCCAATAAACTGCAAAAACTGGTGGGGCAGTTTGAAGTGAGTCGAGTGCTGGTGAAGGCTTGATAATTGGGGGCGGAGGGTCAATCAGGCACACCGCGTGTACCGGTTTTGCGACCGCTGCGCGCTCGATCGCAGCCTCGTTCTACTCGTCAGCGACTACACGCGGAACACCCGGGATGGGTGCCGAAACCTGTAGTCGCTGACGAGCCGTGCGAGGCTGCGTCCGGAGGTTGTCCAAACCGTTTCGGAAAAACCCGTTGCGTAATTCCTGATAGCGACCCTGGCCGTATTTTTCCTTGACCTCATCAGCGCTTAAGATGCCGCCGATGCTGTCGCTCCAACCGCAGGTGTCCCGAGTAATGGCCGCGAGTACGCGGCCCATGTCGGAGTAGAGGCAATGCCCTGCAGTCAGTTTGGCGGTGTGTTGAGCCTTCAGACTATCGGGAAGGTTCAGGCGCTCGCTTTTTTCGTTGGCGTTGAACAGCATGACGCTGACGTTGGCGGCGCCATTAAGGTCGGTCAGACGCAGTAATTGACCGCGTTTGAGGACGAAGGAAGTGTGGCCGCCACCGGGCAGGAACTCGTAGGCAATAGCAGGATGGTCGCTCATGGAATACTCCTCAAGGTTGATAGGGAAACGCTTGGCATAACGGCGGAGGTAGCCGGTTGAGGCACGCTACGTTTGGCGTTCAGCGGCAAGTCGTAGGTGATGCGAGCCCCATAGGCGTTGGGGGCATGGGGATCGACGCGCACTTTGTCGAACACCATCAAGCGAGTGCCGAGGCTGAAGCCTTCGCTGAGGTCATGCGTCACCATGAACACGGTCAGGCGGGTTTCCCGCCACAATTCCAGCAGCAGCGCATGCATGTCCTTGCGAATACCTGGATCGAGTGCGCCGAATGGCTCATCAAGCAGCAGCACGCGAGGTTTCATGATGAGTGCTTGCGCGATGGCGAGCCGCTGTTGCATCCCGCCTGACAACTGGGACGGATACTTGTCCAGGGCATGGCCAAGCCCAACCTTTGAAAGCAACTGCGCAGCTTGCTCCCGTACCAGCCGTTTGCGCTGGCCGAAGAGGCGTCCCAATAGCGGTGCCTGGGGCAGCTCCAGGCCAAGCGCGACGTTGTCCAGAACGCTTAAGTGGGGGAAGACCGAGTAGCGTTGGAAGACAACGCCGCGGCTTGGATCTGGCTCGGCTGTCAAAGGCTTGCCATCCAGCAGGATCTCGCCTTTGCTGGCTTTCTCCTGGCCTAGAAGTAACCGTAGGAAAGTCGACTTACCGCATCCCGAAGTGCCAACCATGGTGCAAAACTCGCCTTCCGCAATACTGAGGTTCAACCCCTCGAGCACCACGTGGTCGTCATACTGCTGCCAGACGTTGTTGACTTGTATGAAGCTCATGCGCGGGCTCCCTCATACCAGGGGAATGCACGGCGGGTAAGTGTCTTGAGGCCCCAGTCCATCAGCCACGCCAGAAGGGTGATCCACACCACGTAGGGCAGGATGACGTCCATTGCCAAGTAACGACGCACCAGGAAAATCCGATACCCCAAGCCGTTTTCCGAGGCGATGGCTTCGGCCGCAATGAGGAACAGCCACGCCGAGCCCAGTACCAATCTCAGGGAAATGAGCAGGCGGGGCAGCAGTTGTGGGAGGACAACTCGCAAGATGAGCGTCCAGGTTGAAGCACCCAGGGTCTGGGCCTTGATCAGTAATTCAACGGGGATTTCCCGAGCTCGCTGTTCAAGATCACGTGCCAGGATTGGCGTGATGCCAATCACGATCAGCATGACCTTGGAGAGCTCTCCAAGACCAAAGACGACAAACAGGATGGGCAGGATCGCCAGCGGAGGAATCATCGACAGCACCACCAGCAGCGGCGATAACGTTGCGCCGAACATCGGCAGGGAGCCCGAGGCGATACCCAGGCACAGGCTCACCAGCGCGCTGACGCCCAGGCCAACGGCCAAGCGCTGCAGAGTAGATGCAGTGTCCTGCCACAGCAGGTATCCACCGCTACGTTTGTCTTCGGTAAACGCCATGCGTTTTACGGCATCTGTCATTTGCACCGCACTAGGCAGCAACTTGTCGTTGGGGTTTTCTGCCATGCGTTGCGCGGAACCAAGAAAGTAGGCACCGAGCAACAGTACAAACGGCAAAAGCACAAGCAGCAGCCGAGTAGGGCGATCAGGGTGACGGTTAATCAACTGCATGACGCGGCCTCCTGGTTACAGCTTGCCTTCAGCGGCCAGCTGTACGTAGCTGGGATCAAAGCGCAGTTTGATATTGCTCTTGTCCCCACGAACGACGTCCTGGGGGAAGCTCATTCCGACAGCGTTGCTGTCCTTGGCACCCTCGCCCAGCAGACCGTGTTCAAAGGAAAAGCTGGCGACCTTGGACATGGATTTAGGCAGCTCAGGACTGTTCACAAACTCAAGCGTTTGCTGTGGCGTGTAGAACAGTTGAGTCGTTGCCAGTTGCGCTTTAAAGCCTGCGAGGTTTGTGCCCGAGGCTTGAGCCATATGTTCAAGTGCAGCGTCGCTGGAAGCGCCTTGGCTATTCATCAGCCCCATAACCTCGAACCAGGCGCCGATCAGAACCTTGCCCAAGGCCGGGTTGTCCTTGAGCGTTTGGGTGTTGACCACCATCATGTCGAGGATCTCACCCGGGATCTTGCTGGAGTCGAAGACCTCGGTAACGCCTGGATTGGCCTTGATGTCCGCCAGCATGGGGTTCCACGTGGTGACGGCTTTGACGTCGGCGGTGTTGAAGGCCGCTGAGATGTCGGCGTCGGAGGTGTTGATTACCTTAAGGTTCTTCTCACGAAGATTGGCGGTCTCGAGTGCGCGGGCAAGCAGATAGTGGGAGACGGACAGTTCGACCAGATTGACGTCCATGCCCTTGAGGTCTGCAACGGTCTTACCGGTACCTTTGACGACGATGCCATCGTTGCCGTTGGAGAAATCGCTGACCAATAGCGCGGTACTGTCCACGCCGCCTGCAGCGGGGATGGTCAGGGCGTCCATATTAGTCATCGTACAGCCGTCGAACTGGCCGGCTGTGTACTGGTTGATCGACTCCACATAGTCGTTCAACTGAGTAACCTTCACGTGGATGCCGTACTTCTTGGCCCACTTGTCGACTACGCCCTGTGCTTGAGCGTATTCCCAAGGCATCCAGCCTGCATAGATCGTCCAGCACACGTTGAAGTCGGTCTTCGCAACTGCGTGGGAGGTTGTGCTCGTCATTAAGGCGATGCCTGCGGCAAAGCAGGCGTAGAGGAGAGGATTTCTCATGATGGGACTCCAGTTGAGGGTGGACGGGCAAGGAGCAGCGCGACACCTGTGCAAATAGGTGGTCTGTCTCCCGGGCTTTTATCCCGCCGTGTAACCTCAACCAGAGGTCGTCAGCTCTCGGTCCAGGCGTTCACCTTGCGGCGAACCGGAACCCTAGCCAACCATTGTCAAATTGTGGTGCGCTCAGCATTAGCTGCTCCCGCACAACTACGACTAAGCGAAACTCATGCCAACAGTTTGGCTAATCGTCAAACTCGGCTGGACCTGAATATTTGCGAGGGTTCACGACTGGAATCATTGAGCTTGGAGGGTTGCGTCACCGGCGTGGTTGCACTGTTTGAAGGCGCGTTGCTCCGCTGTGGGGCAGGTGATAAAAAAGGGGGGGCAGTCCAGGCATTCCAGAGCGGTTCCAGAGAGCTCTGTCAAAGACTCTCCGGATCCCCGAAAAACATCTGTATCCGTGACCGCAACCAGCGCTCCCCTGGGTCGTTGTCCTGGGCGCCGCGCCAGGCCATGTGCAGTTCAAAGCTTTGCACGTCCAGTGGCGGGTCTTCGGCCCGCACGCCGCCGGCTGCCGTGAGGGCTTCGGCGGTGTAGTCGGGGACGGTGGCGATGATGTCGGTGCCCGCCAGCAGGGTGCTCAGGCCATTGAACTGCGGAACGGCCAGGACCACGTGGCGCTTGCGGCCCATTTTTTCCAGTTCGGTATCGATAAATCCGCTCAAGTCTCCGGCGAATGACACCAGGGCATGGGGCCGCTCACAGAAGTCGTCCAGGCTCAGTGCACCGGGCATGGTGTCGGCCCGAAGCAGTTTGGGGCGGCTGCGTCGCAATACCTTGCGCTTGGCGTTGGCCGGCAGGTCGCTGGTGTAGCTGACACCCACTGATATTTCGCCAGAGGCCAGCAGGGGCGGCATCAGGATGTAGTTGACGCGCCGTACCACCAAGACGATGCCCGGTGCTTCTGCGCGCAAACGCTTGAGCAACAGGGGCAACAGGGCAAACTCGACATCGTCCGACAAGCCGATGCGAAACACCGAGGTGCTGGTTGCCGGGTTGAACTCTGAAGCTCTGCTCACTGCGGTGGAAATCGAGTCCAGGGCCGGCGACAGCAAGGCGAAGATCTCGATCGCCCGGGCGGTGGGCTCCATGCTGCGACCGGTACGCACGAACAGCGGGTCATCGAACAAGTTGCGCAGGCGTGAAAGGGCCGCGCTGATGGCCGGCTGGCCCAGAAAAAGTTTCTCGGCTGCGCGGGTCACACTGCGTTCATGCATCAAGGTTTCAAAGACGATCAGCAAATTCAGATCGACGCGACGCAAGTCGTTACGGTTCATGAGGCAGGCTTCGCAGGGGTTCAACAGGTAGTGAAGTAACGGATCTTACTGGCAAAATTGTTTTTTCGTCACTCCGTAGATTTTGTTCCTGGCTGATGGGCGGGTGTTTTTTTGGGGATTTACGGCGGTTTTGCTGGGCTTGCAGGGCTTGTATCCATTTTGAATCTGTCTGCGGATCAATGTCAGGCATGTCGACTATTAATGCTGTCTGTTAGTCTTGCGCACAAAGCCCGGATAAAGTCCCGTGGTATTAGCGATTAATTAGGCGAGGTTTGTAATGTCGCGCACGATCCGTTTTCACAAGTTTGGCCCGGCCGAGGTGCTCAAGTGCGAAGAGCACGACGTCGCCGCGCCTGCGCCTGGCGAAGTGCAGGTCCGTGTCCAGGCGATTGGCATCAGTTGGTATGACGTGCTGTGGCGGCAAAACCTGGCCCCTAGCCACGCCCGTTTGCCTGCGGGTATCGGTCATGAAATGGCGGGCATCGTCACCGCCGTCGGCGACGGTGTGGATGATCTGGCGATCGGTGACAAGGTTGCCAGCTTCCCGGGCCAGAGTGCCAACGACTATCCAACGTATGGCGAGCTGATTCTGATGCCGCGCTCAACGCTGACCCGTTACCCGGACGTGTTGTCTGCGGTTGAAGCCAGCGTGCATTACACACCGTTGTTGATTGCCTACTTTGCCTATGTGGACCTGGCGCAGGTCAAACCGGGGCAAACCGTGTTGATTACCGATGCCAGCCACTGTGCGGGGCCATCGTTTGTGCAGTTGGGCAAAGCCCTGGGCCTGAAGGTCATTGCCGCGACCAAGGATGCCGCAGAACGCGAGTGCCTGCTGAGCCTGGGCGCCGACAAGGTGATTGTCACCGAAGAGCAGGACCTGCTGATGCAGGTCAACAAGATCACGGACAACAAAGGCGTGGACGTGGTGCTCGATGGCCTTGGCGGCCCGCAAATGTCCGTGCTGGGCGACGTTCTGGCGCCCCGTGGCAGCCTGGTGCTGTACGGCCTGCAAGGCGGCAATCAAACGGGGTTCCCGGGCTGCGCGTGCTTTCAGAAGAACATCAAGTTTTTTGTGCATTGCATCGGCAACTTCACCGGCAAGCCGGAACTGGGCATTGCCCAGGACGAGGAGGCCATGAAGCGCGCCCTGCGGGACATCAACCAGTTGACCGCTGACGGGGTCCTGACTCCTCTGGAGATCAAGGTGTTCCCTTTTGAACACTTTGTTGAAGCCCATCGCTACATGGACGATTGCCCGTGCCGCGGACGAGTCGCACTGCAGCTCACGACTGACTGATGCCGCGCGGGTAACCGCGTACAAAAACGCCCCTGGACATCACGTCCCGAGGCGTTTTTTTTCGCCCGTAGAAACCTTTCTAGCCTTGTCTCCGGCAATGGCGTGGGCGAGATAACGCCCTCAAATCTATCCATTAGCATGGTAAATATTACGTTATGTATTCGTTCGAGCTGGGTTCTGTAGGGCCATTCCTGTGCGTACGTACGCCCGGTCTGTGATGGCCTGAAGAGTTGAGGTAAGTGTGGGCGCGTCAAATCGAGCTGCCGATAATGCGTGTCTCGATCTGGAGGAATAACCCATGGATAACTTTCATGAGCAAGCCATGAGCTCTGTCTATCAACAAGTGCTTCACCGACTCCTTGGTTTTTTCAGCCGCTCCGAGCGCATCGCGTTGCAACTGTTGATTCAACGTTTGTTAGTGGCGGCAGGGGGCGTGGAGCGCATTGGGCGTTACCGGGTAATGGTTGTTCATGAGGGGGGCAAGGAGTGCGCCTACACACTGGCTTTTTTGCGCGCCGCGCAGCTCAGTATTGCGGGGCGCTCGCCAGACACTTTCATGTTGCGCATTGCGGTACTGCGCCAGCCGAGGATGACGGTCAATGTGATGGAGCGCATTCAGGCCCAATGCAGCGAGTTGTTTATGTATGACGACAGCCGCGTGGAGTTGCTGTTGGTGGATGAACAGGGCGCTACCAGACTGCATAAGCAGGCTGCGTTTGAGAGCCAGCCCTCGGACATGAATCGAACACAGGTATTGATGTCGGGCCATCTGACCCAGGGCAATACCCGGGCGACATTTTTTTATGCCGACCTGTTGGGCCGGGCCAGGCTGTATCGGCGAGCCTGCGATTGGGGGGGCAGGGTGGATGCGTTGATCGACCGGCGCCCGCCCACCCACCTTGGGCAATACGTGACGTGGATTCAGCAGGTTGCACAGCTGCAGGGGCATGCCCCTTATGGCCAGCATCGCCAGGCTTTCGACAGCGCTGTCAAACTGTGCTGCAAGCTGGATGACGACTACAGGCAGTTATTGCGCCTGCCAGCGGCGCCCTGCAATGACTCCTGTGCTGGCGAAGTGCCCGGTGACATAAATGTGATCAATGTCTTTGATTGCCTGTGTCAGGAAATGGACGTTTTACACTCCCCGGTGCTGATGTTTGTGGAGGGGCCCTGGCGTGTAAAAACCCTGGATATCGAGGAGCCTCAAGCGGCTGTGGTTTTGGTGGCTGCCCATGTGCACGGCTTGCGGGGGGCTTACCGGCAGGGTGTGGATTACAGTGTTGGAGCAGATGCTTACTTGCGCCGCGCGTCGATAGAAAACAGGTGCAATGACCGATTCAAGGGCCAATTGATAAAGCAGTTGGAGGCGGTGTTCGATACGCCGGAGAAACTGGATCAGTTACATGGTGCCGCCACTCAGTACCTGAGCGAACTGCACGGTGTCAGTGAAGAGCAGTTGGGGTGCCTGATGTGTTCGCCCTTTGTGAATCAGGCCCGCGGCCTTGAACACTTCCTGCAAAATTACTACCCCGAGAAAAAGCATCTCATCCACGAATTTCGTCAGGTATTGAGGGACAAGAACACGCTGTCACAGGCTGATGTCACCTGGCTTGAATCCATAAGCGGGCTTCCCCTTACGTCTTTGCAGGCGCTGTATCACATGCAAGAAATCGACTTCAGGGACTGCGATTCCCTGATTTCCCTCTTGTGGGCCCATGACCCCGGCAATAAGCCCGGGCATACAGTCCCTGCGGATTAAGAGGCCGTTTCACTCCAGGTTCAACGGCTCGCCAGCCTCTCTGACGAGCCCCGTCTTGCACACCACTCATCCAATAGGATTTGCCAGAGTACTGGGCAAACTGATATCTGTACGCATATCCAGTACCTAAAGCCAGTGGTCCGTTGCGCCCGTGATTTCCAATCCCCTCGAAGATCCGTTTTATTACCTGAAGAACTTCCAGCATGTGCTCGACTGGATCGCCGCCCGTTATGACGATCTGTTAAGTGTCGAGGAGCAGCGGTTTATCGCAGGTTTTGCCTTGCTGCCCGGCCCCTCCCAGGCGTTGTGGGTACGCATGGTGATGCGCAAGGGGGCTCACTTCAGGGCCAGCAAGCTCAACTATCCGGAAATCGGCGAAGTTTCACTGGCAGCAGTACCCCTGGTGGCGGGGGGATGGCTGGACGATCAGGCGCCTCTGGCCCTGGTCGAGGTGTTTGACGTGTTGCAAAAGCCGGAAATCCTGGCGCGCTTCAGTGCACATATTGCCCGGCCCAAGGCCAGGAAATCAGAGTGGCTGGATGAGTTGTCTGCAGATTTCCCCCAGCAACAGAGCCTGGCCCAGTGGCATCCGGCCCTGGCCGACCCCCTTTACACCCTGAACCACAGGGCGCTGTGCGATCGTTTGCGGCTGATGTTTTTCGGCAATCTCAGCCAGGGCTGGCCAGATCTGGTATTGGCTGACCTGGGGCTGTTCACCTACGAAAAAGTCGATTTCAGCCATGAGTCACGGGCGCTGCGTTGCCGCGCCGATATTGAGGGCTATCTACACCTGTATGCCTGTCGCGAACGATTTGAAGTCAGTGGTGATGTGGACGAGGTGCTGCAACCGGTACTCGACTATCGAGTGGATAACCGCTGGCTGCAGCGACGGCGCGGGCGTTTGCTGTTTCAGATCGGTCAGCATCTGGAGCGCACGGAAGACTTGAACCGGGCGCTGCAGGTTTACCAGCAAAGCCAGCACCCCGAAGCGCGACAGCGCGGCATTCGCGTGCTTGAGCGTCAGGGGCTCTATGAGCAGGCGCTGAGCCTGGCAGACGTCGCACTGCAGGCCCCCCTGACCGACGCGGAACACCAACATCTGCTGCGCATTATCCCGCGCTTGCGGCGCAAGCTCGGGTTGGCGGCGCTTGCGGTTGTCAGGCCCAAAGCCCCCGACCGGCTTGATCTGACCCTGCCACGGGACGACGCCACGTGCGTTGAACTCAGTGTTGTTGCGCATCTGCAGACCCCTGAGGCTCCCGTGCATTACGTTGAAAACACCTTGATCAACGGGCTGTTCGGTTTGCTGTGCTGGCCGGCGATTTTTGCGCCCCTGCCGGGCGCGTTTTTTCACCCGTATCAGAGTGGCCCGGCGGATTTGCTGGAGGATGACTTCTACCAGCAGCGGGCTGACCTCTTTGAGGATTGCCTCGCGCAACTGGATGACGGGCGTTACCTGGCCACCATCCGTGCCGCCTACACGACCAAGTTCGGGATACAGACGTCCTTTATCGCCTGGAATTACCTGAGCCAGGCCCTGCTCGAAGACGCCTTGCGGTGCTTGCCCCCCGCGCATTTGAAGCTGTGGTTTCGGCGTCTGTTGCTGGATATCAAAGCCAACCGCACCGGCATGCCTGACTTGATCCAGTTTTTTGTGGCGCAAAATACCTACCGCATGATCGAGGTCAAAGGCCCCGGTGATCGCCTGCAGGATAACCAGCTGCGCTGGCTGGCCTTTTGCGAGGAGCACGGGATGCCGGTGACCGTGTGCTACGTGCAATGGCAGGAGCCCCAGGGGTGAGCTATCGCGTTGCAGTGCGTGCCCTGTGCGAGTTCACGGCCAAGGTCGGCGATCTGGACTTGCGCTTCACGCCCTCACCCACGGCGCAACAGGGGATTGCCGGCCACCGTACGGTGGCTTCGCGGCGCAGTGCGTTGTATCAGCCGGAGTTGAGTCTTGAGGGGCAGTACGGGGCGTTGACCGTACGTGGCCGGGCTGACGGCTATGACCCCGTGGCCAATGTGCTGGAAGAGGTGAAAACCCATCGCGGCGATTTTTCCGCCATAGCGGCCAATCACCGCCAACTGCACTGGGCACAAGCCCGCGTCTACGGCTGGTTGTTGTGCCAAAGCCTGCAGTTGGCGCAGGTCAATCTGGCGCTGGTGTACTTCGACATTGTCAGCGAAAAGGAAACACGTCTTCAGGAGTGTTGGTCAGCAACCGATCTGCAGCAATTTTTCGAGCAGCAGTGCGGGTTGTTCCTGGCCTGGGCCGAGCAGGAAATGGCCCATCGAGAGGCCCGGGACAAGGGTGCCCGCAACCTGGCCTTTCCCCATGAGCAGTTTCGCACCGGGCAACGGGCATTGGCCGAGGCGGTGTACAAGACCGCCAGTACCGGGCGCTGCCTGATGGCCCAGGCGCCGACCGGGATTGGCAAAACCATAGGCACCCTGTTTCCGCTGCTCAAGGCCATGCCTGGCCAGCAACTCGACAAACTGTTGTTTTTGACCGCCAAGACTCCGGGGCGCAAGCTGGCCCTCGATGCGGCGCAAGTGCTCTATCCAAAGGGGCAGAATGTACCGTTGCGGGTACTGGAACTGGTCGCACGGGACAAGGCCTGCGAATACCCCGAGAACGCCTGCAATGGCGATTCCTGCCCTCTGGCCAGGGGGTTTTATGATCGCTTGCCCGCTGCTCGCCTGGAGGCGGTCGCCCAGTCCACCCTCGACCAGCAGACCTTGCGAAGCGTCGCGCTGACCCACGAGGTATGCCCTTACTACTTGAGCCAGGAAATGGCCCGCTGGGCTGATGTGGTCGTTGCGGACTACAACTATTACTTCGATTTCAGTGCATTGCTTTATGGCCTGGCCCAGGCAAATCAGTGGCGGGTCGCGACGCTGGTAGACGAAGCCCACAATCTGGTGGAGCGCGCGCGGCAGATGTACAGCGCAAGTCTGGACCAGCAGACCTTGAACAGCGTGCGTCACTCGGCCCCGGCCGCCCTCGATAAACCCTTCAAGCGCCTGAACCGGGAATGGAATGCGCTGCACAAGGAACAGGCGGGGGCCTATCAGGTGTACCCCAAACTTCCGGAAAAATGGCTGGCCGCCTTGTCGGCCTGTATCACCGCCATCGGCGACTACCTGAACGATCATCCGCAAGGGTTGAGCGGCAACCTGCAGGGCTTTTACTTTGAAGCCCTGCAGTTCAATCGGGTGGCCGAACTGTTCGACGGGCACTTTCTGTTCGATGTCAGCCTGCATGCAGACGGCAAGCGGCGAGTGTCGCAGCTCAACCTGCGCAACATCGTGCCCGCAGGTTTTATCGGACCGCGCCTGGCGAGTGCACAGAGCAATGTGCTGTTTTCGGCGACCCTGAGCCCGCAGGCCTATTACGCCAACCTGCTGGGATTGGCGGCTGACACGGTGTGGATGGATGTCGAATCGCCGTTCCAGGCAGAGCAACTGAACGTGCATGTTGTCAGCCAGATATCGACCCGGTTTGTTCATCGCCAGGCTTCGCTGGAACCGATTGTGGAACTGATCGCCCGCCAGTTCGAGCAGCGCCCGGGCAACTACCTGGCGTTTTTCAGCAGCTTCGACTATCTGCAGCAGGTTGCCCAATTGCTCGCAGAGCGCCATCCCCACGTTACCCAGTGGTCCCAGGGGCGGCGCATGGATGAAGCGGCGCGCCAGGGGTTCCTCGATCAGTTCACCCTGTCGGGTCAGGGGGTGGGTTTTGCCGTGCTGGGTGGAGCCTTTGGCGAGGGTATCGATTTGCCCGGCGCCCGGTTGATCGGCGCTTTTGTTGCGACCCTGGGGCTGGCACAGTTCAATCCCGTCAATGAACAGATCAAGCAGCGGATGGCGGCGCTGTTTGGCGCCGGTTATGACTACACCTACCTGTACCCCGGCGTGCAGAAAGTGGTGCAGGCTGCCGGGCGGGTAATCCGTACCCAGAGCGATCAGGGCACGCTGTTTCTGATTGATGACCGTTTTGCCGAGCCCAAGGTGCAGCAGCTTTTGCCACGCTGGTGGCAATTGGGTTGATGGCCTGACGTTATGGCAAACTGCCGGGGTTGTGGCGCATGAAGCGCCTTACTTGACCCCGGAGTTCCCCCTTATGAGCATCAAACGTTTCGGTACCGGCGCTGTAGGCGCAGGCGGCCAGCCTTTGCCTTTCGCCCGCGCTGTAGAGGCTGATGGCTGGCTGCACGTGTCCGGCCAGGTTGCCATGGAAAACGGTGAAATCATTAACGGCGGGATTGTCGAGCAGACCCACAAAACCATGCAGAACCTGGTCGCCATCCTCGAAGAGGCCGGTTATGGCCTCGAAGATGTGGTCCGCGCGGGCGTATGGCTGCAGGACCCACGGGATTTCTGGAGTTTCAACAAGGTGTTCGCTTCGTACTTCAAAAGCGAACATGCACCGGCACGTGCCTGTGTGCAGGCCATGATGATGGTCGATTGCAAGGTCGAGATCGATTGCATCGCCTATAAAGCCAAGCGCTGAAACTTGAGGAGTTGAGTGTGTCGAATACGTCGAACAATCAGCCGATTCTCAAAGGCGCAGCCCGCCCCGGCGATCACCTGGTTCATGACGTGAGCCTGCCCGCACTGGTGATTCACCGTGACGCGCTGGAGCACAACATTCGCTGGATGCAGGACTTTGTCACCCGCAGCGGCGCGGTGTTGGCACCCCACGGCAAAACCAGCATGGCCCCGGCGCTGTTTCGTCGCCAGCTGGAGCAGGGCGCCTGGGGGTTGACCCTGGCCACTGCGGTACAAACCTGTGCGGCTTATGCCGGGGGTGTACGTCGAGTACTGATGGCCAACCAGTTGGTGGGCCGGGCCAATATGGCGTTGATTGCCGACTTGCAGGCCGACCCGGCATTCGAATTTCACTGCATGGTCGACCATCCGGACAACGTGGCGGCCCTGGGCGCTTACTTTGCCGAACGTGGGCAGCGCTTGAACGTGATGATTGAATACGGCGTGGCAGGCGGGCGTTGTGGTTGCCGCACCGAACAGCAAGTCATGGAACTGGCGGCGGCGATCAAGCTACAGCCATCGTTGGCCCTGACCGGCATCGAAGGCTATGAAGGGGTCATTCATGGAGAACAGGCCGTCAGCGGGATTCGCGAATTTGCGGCTTCACTGGTGCGTCTGGCCCTGCGACTGCACGCCGACGGTGCATTTGCCCTGGAACAACCGATCATTACCGCCTCGGGCTCGGCCTGGTATGACCTGATTGCTGAAGGCTTCGAGGCCGAGGCGGCTGGCGGGCGTTTTCTCAGTGTGCTGCGCCCGGGCAGTTACGTGGTTCACGACCACGGCATCTACAAAGACGCTCAGTGCTGCGTACTGGATCGACGTCAGGACTTGCACGAAGGCTTGCGCCCGGCGCTGGAAGTCTGGGCTCACGTGCAATCGCTGCCCGAACCGGGGTTTGCGGTGATTGCACTGGGCAAGCGCGACGTGGCGTTTGATGCGGGCTTGCCGCTGCCGTTAAAGCGTTATCGCGAAGGTGTGACACCGGCGGTGGGCGATGATGTCAGCGGGTGCAAGGTCACGGCGGTGATGGACCAGCATGCCTTTATGACCGTTGCCGAGGGGTCGCAGTTGCGCGTTGGCGACATCATCAGCTTTGGCACCTCCCATCCTTGCCTGACCTTTGACAAGTGGCGCACGGGTTGTGTGGTCGATGAGCAGTTCAATGTGCTTGAGCGCTTTGCCATAGAGTTTTAAGCCGTGGGAGCGGGCTTGCTCGCGATGGCATCGCCCCGGTCTTGCCGTCAGACCGCGTCGCCAGCATCGCAGGCAAGCCAGCTCCCAAACGATATATTCAGTCGCGGTAGAACACTTGCACAAGGTGGTAGCCGAACTTGCTTTTGATCGGGCCGTGTACCACCCGCAGCGGCTTCTTGAAGATGATCTGGTCGATAACGCCCACCATCTGCCCAGGCCGCACTTCACCCAGATCGCCGCCACGTTTGCCCGACGGACAGGTCGAGAATTTTTTAGCCAGCACATCGAAGGCTTCGCCCTTGGCGATGCGTTGCTTGAGCGATTCGGCTTCTTCGGCGGTCTTCACCAGGATATGGCGGGCTTGAGCTTTCATGGGATCTTTACCTTGGAACAGTAGGGCATAGTGCGCGGGCGCGGATTATGCCTGAGTTTTTGCTTCGGGGCTGTGGTAGCGCGGCAGGTACAGGCACACCCGGGTGCCGCAACCGCTCTGGCTGCTGATGCTGACATGCCCGCCAGACTGCTGGGCAAACCCGTAAATCATGGACAACCCCAGCCCCGTGCCCTGGCCCACGGGCTTGGTGGTGAAAAAGGGGTCAAAGGCCTTGGCAAGGGTTTGCGGGGTCATGCCCGTGCCGTCGTCACTCACCTCAAGCATCACGTAATCCCCTGAGCTGACCGCTTCCAGGGTGCTGAGATCGCTGGCGTCAAGATAGTGGTTGGCTGTTTTGATCACCAGGGTTCCACCTTCGGGCATCGCATCCCGGGCGTTGATCATCAGATTGAGCAGGGCGCTTTCAAGCTGGCCGGTGTCGGTGTTGATCGGCCATATGTTCGGCCCCAGTTCCAGGATCAGATCGATGTGCGCGCCAGTAGCGTTACTGAACAGCGCCTGCAGCGAACTCACCAGCTGATTGGGGTCCAGGGGCTTGCGGTCAAGAGACTGACGGCGCGAAAACGTCAGCAGGCGATTGGTCAGTGCGGCTGCCCGTTGTGCGGAAGACACAGCGGCATCGGCAAAACGCTCTACTTCGTCGATACGGCCAGCCGCGATATAGCGTTTCATTAAATCAAGGCTGGCAATAATCCCGGTCAGCATATTGTTGAAGTCGTGGGCGATACCGCCGGTCAACTGGCCCACGGCTTCCATTTTTTGCCCATGGCGCAGGGCCTCCTCGGCGCGAGCGCGTTCCTGTATCTCGCGCTGCAATTGCAGGTTAGCCTCGGCCAGCGCCCGGGTACGTTCGGCCACGCGTTCCTCAAGGGTCTCGTTAAGCTCCAGCAATGCCTGTTCGGTGGCACTGGCCTGCAAGCGTTGGTAGCGCCTTGAACTCTTGGTTGCCATGGTAAGTCCTGGAGTAAATCACTCAATAAGTCTATTGGATGCCGGATAGCGGCTCAATGCTATCGGCGTTGCTGCAAGCCGCGTCCCTGACACTGCGACTAAGGTCCAATGAGGCTCAGGCTAAGCCTTTCGTACAATTGCGCCCCTTTTTTTCGATTGAATGTGCCCACGTGATAGTCCGTGTGCCTTCGATCGCTTTCATCCTGCCTTGATTGGCTGCTGGAGCTTGTAGATGGTTGTTCCTTTAACAGTGTTGGCGCAGGGCCGGGTATCACGCTTGGGTGCGCTGGCAGTGTGTGCCGGTTTTGCCGCACAGTCACAAGCCGGCGGTTTCATCGAAGACAGCAGCGCCAAACTGGAAGCGCGCACGGTGTATTTCAATCGTGACTTTCGCGATGGCAGCAGCTCAAATCCCCAGGGCGCTTCCAAGCGTGATGAAACGGCTCAAGGTTTTATCCTCAACCTGCAATCGGGTTATACCGAAGGCACCGTCGGTTTTGGCCTCGATGTGCTGGGCATGCTGGGTCTGAAACTGGACTCCAGTCCTGCCGACAGCAACAGCGGCCTGCTACCTTCGACCGGCAATGATCCGCGTCGTTCCAAGGATCAATACGCCAAGTTCGGGCTGACGGCCAAGATGCGCGTGTCACAGACCGTACTCAAGTATGGTGCGCTGCTGCCTGACCTGCCGCTGCTCAAGTACAACGATGGCCGACTGCTGCCCACCCAGTTCAACGGTGCCATGCTGGTCTCCCAGGAAATCAGGGACCTCAAGTTCACGGCCTCGCGCCTTGATCGCTATACCGCCCGTGATTCCACCGATTCTCAGGACTTGCGCCTGAACTGCAAGAACAAGCGTTATGCCTGCAATGTCACCGCCGATCACTTCACTCTGTACGGGTTGGACTACAAGGTTAACGATCGCCTGACCGCGCAATATCACTACGCTGAGCTGCAAGACATCTACCGCCAGCAATTTGTCGGTGTGCTCGCCAGTCAGCCGGTGGGTGCGGGCGTACTCTCAGCCGATGTGCGCTTGCTCAAGAGTGATGACGCGGGTTCTGCCAAGGCCTCGACCATCGATAACCGCGCCCTGGGCGCCATGCTCGGTTACTCGGTGGGCGGGCATAAGGTCAGTGCAGGCTGGCAGCGCATGAACGGCGACACGTCGATGCCGTATCTGGATGGCAGCAACCCGTACCTGGTCAACTACTTGCAGGTCAACGATTTTGCCAATGCCCAGGAGCGCTCCTGGCAGTTGCGTTATGACTATGACTTCAAGGCCATCGGCATTGACGGTTTGTCGTTCCTGACGCGCTATGTGAATGGCGACCACATCAAAGTGGTTGGCAGCACCGAAGAAGGCAAGGAGTGGGAGCGTGACAGCGAGCTGAAATACATCGTGCAGAGCGGTACGTTCAAGGACGTCAGCCTGCGCTTGCGTAATGCGACCTACCGGACCAACTACGCCCAGTTCGCCCGTGACGTGGATGAAACCCGCCTGATCGTCAGCTATAACCTGTCGATCTGGTGACGCGTGGGTGTCATGGATCTTTGCAGGAGCGGGCAAGCCCCGCTCCCACAGGTAGTGCGGGGCTATCAATCAGACCAGCTGCGCGCGATACGGTAAATCCGGACCGGTTTTGCTGCAGGTGAGGGCGGCGGCGCGGCTGGCGAAGTCGAGCAGGGTGTCGAGTTGGGTGGCACTCAACTGCTGCAAACCCTCGATGGAGTCCAGCCCATGCTCGGTCAACCAGGCGATCACTGCCGCCTGAAAGGTATCGCCCGCGCCTACGGTGTCCGCAACGTCTACGCGGGTGGCCGCCGCCGTGCGCAGGCCATGCTCGCGGCTCCAGACACTGGCGCCCTGGCTGCCACGGGTCAAAAACACCAGTTGGCAGCGATGGCTCAACCATGACCGGGCTATCTCTTGCGGGTCTTGCCCCGGATACAGCAGTTCCAGGTCTTCATCACTGACTTTGATCACATCGGCATAGGGGATCAGTTCATTGATGCGCTGACGCCATACTTCAATATCCGGTTCAGGGTTGAGGCGCACATTCGGGTCGAGGCTGATCAGCCGCCGCCCGCTTTCGCGTTTGACCAGTGCCAGCAAGGTATCGGCAACCGGTTGCACCACCAATGAAAAAGACCCGACATGCAGCCCGCGTACTTCAGGGCCCAGCTGGGGCAAATGACGGGTGTGCAACTGCCGGTCGGCGCAGCCTTCGCCGCGAAAGCTGTAGGCAGGGGAGCCGTTGGCATCCAGCGCGACCATGGCCAGGGTGGTAGGGGCGTCCATCCTGATCAGGAACTGATCACTGACGCCTTCGTCCAGCAGGACTTGCTTCAAGCGCTGGCCCAGATAGTCCGTCGACAATCCGGCAAACAGTGCGGTGTCGATGCCCAGGCGACGCAGGCCCACGGCCACGTTGAACGGCGAACCCCCGGCAATGGCCTTGAACTCGACTTTGTTCGCTTGTGCGCAGCTTTGCGCTTGCGCGAAAAAATCAAACAGTGCTTCTCCGCATATCACATACATAACGTTTACTCGGTTAAGGCCGCGACCTGTTGTCGGTAGCGTAGATAGAAGTGTGCACAGGCCTGACGGGAGCCTGCGTGCTCGCGATTCAGGCTGCGCGGTCTGCCAGTTGCTCCAGCGTCCCGCTCACCCCGACCTCGCGCAAGCTGTTCAGGCACCACTCAAATGCAGCCACAAACTCGGCTGACTGCGCGATGGCGGTTCCAAAAATCTCCTCCACCCCCAACAGCCGCTGCACGATCAAGGCATCCTCGGCCACCAAAGCCTGACAGAACGCTGCTCGCGGATCGGCAATGTCATAGGTTTGCCCGTTCTCGTCTACGCCCTTGAGGTACATCGCCCAGGCCGCCACCACCAGCGCCGCACGCTTCAACTCGGCTCCCTCGCTGATCAGGCGATTGAGGGTTGGAAGGGAGAATTTGGGAAACTTCGACGAGCCGTCAGAGCACACGCGCTCCAGCTGGTCGGCCATGGCCTGGTTGGAAAAACGCTGGATCAGGGTGTCTTTGTAAACCGCAAGGTCGATGCCTGGCACCGGTGCCAGTTGCGGCGTCACGTCCAGGTCCATATAGGCGCGTACATAGGCCACGAACAAAGGGTCGTTCATGGTCTCGTGGACAAAGCGGTAGCCCTTGAGAAACCCCAGGTAGCTCAACGCCAGATGACTGCCATTGAGCAGTTTGATTTTCATCTCTTCATAGGGCGTGACGTCATCCGTGAGCTGCACACCCACGGTTTCCCATGCCGGGCGGCCATCGGCGAACGTGTCCTCCAGCACCCATTGGGTAAACGGTTCGCACACGACCGGCCAGGCATCTTCGATCCCCAACTGATCGTGCAGTTGCAGGCGATGGGCGTCGCTGGTCATGGGCGTGATGCGGTCCACCATTGCATTGGGAAAGCTGACATGGGCGGCGATCCAGTCGTGCAGATCCTTATTGCTCAGCGCTGCGTAGGCCAGCAGCGCCTTGCGTGCAACGGCGCCGTTGTGGGGCAGGTTATCGCAGGACATCACGGTAAATGCCCGGGTGCCGTTGGCCCTGCGTTGGGCGAGGGCGGCACAGAGCAGGCCAAATACCGTTCTTGGCGCCTCGGGATGGGCCAGGTCGTGCTGGATGGGCGCCAGCGCAGCCATGAACTCGCCGCTGCTGTCGTCAATGCAATAACCGCCTTCGGTGATGGTCAGTGACACGATGCGAATCGCCGGGCTGGCGAGTTTGTCGATCAGCGCCTGAATGCCGTCTTCAGCCAGCAGCATGTCACTGAGGGAGCCAATGATCCGGCTCTGGGTATCGTCGCCATCCCCCAGTTCGAAGAGGGTATAGAGGTAGTCCTGACTGGCCAGGGCGTCGCGCACCTTGCGGTCCTCGGCCCGCAGGCCAATGCCGCAGATGCTCCAGTCAAGATTGTGGCCCTGACGCATCAGTGCATCGGTGTAATACGCCTGATGGGCGCGATGAAAGCCGCCCACCCCGATATGTGCAATGCCCTGTTGTGCAGGGCTTGCAAGGTAGGCGGGCTTGGCCACTTTGTCGGTGAGCGTGTCGAGGTTCAGGCGATTGAGTTTCATGGTGCGCTCTCAAAAAAGATCGTCGGCGTCAGGCCGCTTGCCGCCGGGGTGTATCGAGCGCTTCAATAAAAGCAACTGCCAGTGCTTGACCCCGCGACTGCGCGGATTACAGCCCTCAATCACCGTCGTGACAAATCACTGGCAACACTCAAACCGATACTATTTTGCACTGCGCAGGCGTTCACTCTGTCCAGGCTGGTTTTGCTCGGTCAAACGCTGCACTGCCAGACGCCGGTAGTGTGATGGAGTCATGCCTTTGAGCTGCTGAAACCGGCGGTTGAAGTTGGAAATGTTGTTGAACCCGGATTCAAAGCACACGTCGGTGACGGGCTTTTCGCCATCGGCGAGCAATTCGCAGGACTTGCTGATACGCAAGCGATTGACGAACTCGATGAAGCAGCGCCCGGTGGCCTGCTTGAACACCCGGGAAAAGTAGGTGGGCTTCATGCCCATGTACTCGGCGACTTCTTCGAGGGAAAGTTCACGGGCGTAGTGGCTGAAGATGTAGTCCACAGCCCGATTGGTACGGTCGATGGTCTGCTCGTCGGCCGGTTGCCCGTTGGTTGCGCCGGACAACAGCTGATAGTCATCACACTCGGCCAACAGCTCCAGCAGGATCAGAAAGTGCCCCAGACGGGTAAGGCCCGTGGTGCTGGCGATGCTCTGCATCAGGTCCATGGACTTGCGGATTGTAGATGTGCAGCGAAACTCGATGCCGTAGTGGGCGCGTTCCAGCATCGGGGTCAGGGTTTTAAGCTCGGTAAAGATCGATGCTGCGTTTTCGAGCAGCTCATCGGTGAAGTTCACCAGCATGTCGCGGGTGGCCACCGCTTCCCCCGCAGCCATTTGGCTGATCCAGTTATGGGGCAGGTTGGGGCCGGTGAGGAACAATGATTCAGGGTGAAAGTTGCCAATATAGTCGCCGACAAACACCTTGCCGCTGCTGGCCACAATCAGGTGCAGCTCGTATTCCTTGTGAAAATGCCAGCGTACCAGGGGGCTGGGGAAACCATGCTGGCGATAAATGATCGACAGGCCATTGTGGTCGTCCATCAATTCATACGACGGGTCTTTAGGTCTGGCGAGTCGAGTCATGGGGCTGGCTGCTCAATGTTCTTGTTGAGCGGATGATGACGTCTTCTCATACTTCCTGCCAGCAACAGACCCTGGAGCAAGGATCAAACGCAATGAAGACACTGTTATTGATAGGCATGGGCGCCGGTGATCCGGAGCACATCACCGTGCAGGCAATCAATGGGTTAAACCGGGTCGACGTGTTCTTTGTTCTGGACAAGGGCCAGGCCACTGACGATCTGGTGCGCCTGCGTCTGGAAATATGCGAGCGCTACATTCGCGAGCCGCGTTACCGGGTGGTTCAGGTCAGCGACCCGAAACGCGACAGTGCAACGACTTCTTACACCCAAGGCGTTGAGCAGTGGCACGAGCAACGGGCGTTGCTGTTTGCGCGGCTGATTGACAACGAACTGGCCGACGGCGAATGCGGGGCGTTTTTGCTCTGGGGCGAGCCGGGTCTGTATGACAGCACCTTGCGCATCCTGGATCGGGTGCGGGCCAACGGTTGCACCGATTTTGACTACCAGGTGATTCCCGGCATCAGCAGCGTGCAGGCGCTGGCAGCCCGCCATCGCATTCCCCTGAATGAGATCGGCCAGCCAATTCGGATCACGACGGGCAGGCGGTTGACGGCTCAAGACCTGGACAACGTGGTGGTCATGCTGGATGCCCACTGCGCCTTCGAGGCGTTTGTCGATGAAAACGTCGATATCTATTGGGGGGCTTATTTAGGAACGGCGGACGAGATCCTGATTGCCGGAAAGCTGAGCGAGGTGTGCGAGCAGATCAAGGAAGCCCGTAGCGCGGCCAGGGCGCGCATGGGCTGGGTGATGGACACGTATTTGTTGCGCAGGCGGGCTGATTGAGCGTTTAGGGTGTTGATAGCAGATATATCCAATGCCTATACGTTTTTAGGAAAAGTCCTACACAGGTGTTCTGACGCAAGTCGTTACTGTTCGGTGCTTGCCTCCCGACCAACGCCAGGACTTCTCCATGAAGAAAAAACTTCGCGCCTTATTGTTTAATCGACAACTGCCAGGGCTTTCACTGTTGATGTTTCTGGCGTTGCTGATGTCCGGCGCGGCCACGGCCACTGTCCGCTATCCCTATTCAAATGGCACTTTTGCGGTCGACCCGGCGACCCTCGAAATCACGTTGCTGCGTGCGGGCAAGCCTGGGCGGGTGCTAAGCGGTCCCGGTTTCAGCCCGGACAGCCTGGTCAGTGAGCAGACTGCAGAAGGCTGGAACGTCACCGACGGGGAGCAGGGGTTCAGCATCCGCATCAATGTAGTCAAGGACGCGTTGCGCGTTTCGATCCAGGCACGCCAGCCAGTCAGCTTGCGTTGGCCACGCCTGCAAAGCGATATCCAGGGGTATGCCATTCCTTTTGGCGAGGGCAGTTACATTCCAGCCAATGACCCGAAATGGCTCGAGTGGCTGCTCAAGCGATACACCGGCGAGCCGCTGGTCGGTGCGTTGAGCATGCCGTTCTTCACTCAGTTGCATCAGGACCTGTCAGTCACCTGGAGGGTCGAAACCCCGTTCGATACCCAGTTTGACGTCAAGCAGGTCAATCAGGTCCCGATTCCACAGCTGGTGCATACCTTCAACCGGCTGGCGCCTGACGCGCCGTTTGTGGTCAGCATCGCGGCGGGCCCGGCCGACCCGCTGTACGGTGCCGGCTTGTACCGCCAATGGCTCAAGGATAGCGGCCAGTTCCGCGCATTGACCGATAAGATCAGGGAGGTGCCGCAAACGGCCCGGTTGGGCGGCGCTCCACATATTTATGTGTGGGACGCCGGGCCGTTGAAGGTAACGGACATCCTGAACTGGTCGAGATTTGTCACGGCCTTCAACAAAGCACGGGGCACACCGGGGCATTTGGCGGCCAGGCTGTGGGCGGGGTTCGATCAACCCACCCGGGCAATGTTTGATTTGGCTTTGTCGAGCACCTTGTCACGGACCTCCGAGATTTCAGCGTACAACCAGTTGACGCTGGTGCGGGCACTCAACCAGGGGCTTCGTCAGATCGTCACGGTGCCCCCGCAGGAACCTTTGGCTGGCGGGCATGATCCGGCCGCCGAAGTGCAGTGGGGAAAGGTGGTCAAAGCTCAATTGACCAGAGCCTTTGGAGACTATTTGGCCCCGCCTGAGCGCTGGGGCGGCGGATTGTCGCTGGATACGGTCAACGCCCTCGAAAAGGCTGGCCTGAAACACGCATGGCTGGGGGCCAAAGATTGGCTGGATGCCTTCTGGCACCCGCAGGCCGTGGCCAAGGCCAAGGCGGCTGGATATCTGGTCGCGGTGTATGACAACTATGCTGACGCCCATCCACTTTCAGAACCGCAAACCTGGGCGGCCGCACAAATGGGTGACGAAATGGCCGGTGCCGGGTTGCGCGACGTCAACGGCAAGGTTCACGAGGGGTTCAACGGTATCGGGGTGTTTGCCAATGCCGGCGCGGCGCAAGGCTATGCCCGCGAACGGATCAAGGCCGTGACAGATGCCGCCGGGCTCAACAGCTATTTTCTGGATGTGGACGCCGCAGGCACGACACCGGCCGACTACACACCTGGCCGTGAAATCAGCGAGCAGGAGCATGCCCGGGTGATCAGTCAACGCCTGGATTACCCTTCGAGAACACTGGGGCTGGTGACCGGCAGCGAAGGCGGAGTGTCCACGTTTGCTCCCAATATTGCCTACAGTCACGGCATTGCCACGCAACCCTTCGACTGGACTGATCCGGACATGAGCCGCAATGAGGCGTCGCCTTTCTTTGTGGGCCAATACTGGCCACCGGAAACGCCAACGCTTTTTTTCCAGACCGTGCCGCTCAAGCCGCAGCTGGCACTGTTGGTGCGTTCTTACCGCTATCGCTTGCCGCTGTACCAGCGGGTCTTGCACGACAGTCTGGTGAGTACCCATCACTGGGCGTACCCCTCGTTGAAGTTTTCCAACGAGCAACAGAACACCGCGCTTCTGCAACTGCTGTACATGACCCCGCCGATGTATCACCTCAACGCGGCAGTGCTTAAGCGCGACATGCCCTTTATCGGCGCCTACAACGCGGTGTTTGCTCCCCTGCACCAGCGCCTCTTTACCCAGGCATTGGTGGGCTTCGAGGTGCTGGCCGATGATCGCAGCCTGCAGCGCACCGTGTTCGAGGATGGCACCCGGATCACGGTGAACTTCAATCCCGATAAACCCCTGACCGAGGGCGCCATGACGTTCCCGCCTGTATCGGCAACCGTACAGATCCCGGGCATGGCGGCTTATGTCATCGATATGGCCGATCTCTTCAAAACAACGCGGCCACTTGAGCATTGATCAGAGCGGGCGATTCTTGGCCTCGATCCACTGCGACATGTATTGGGTACTTTTGTGCTGGTGATGACGCAGCATGGCGCCGGTGAAGTTGTTGCGCCGGTGCTGCTCAAGCTCCGCACGGCACGCCTGGATACGCTCGACCAGTGCCGGGCCGTGGACGCCTTGCAGGTAGCGCGCTTCAAGCAGCGCCTGGCCATTGCGCTGGGCCTGCTGCCAGGCTTCGGGATTTTGGTACAGCTCGACCGCTGCCGCCGCAATCCCGTGGGCACTGCGCTCGATGGCACCGGCCCACGGCAGGTCGCCGTGCATGCCTTCGGCGCCCACCGGGGTGGTCACGTTGGGGGTGCCGCAGAGCATGGCATCGGCAATCTTGCCTTTGATGCCTGCGCCAAAACGCAGGGGAGCCATGCAAATACGCGCATTGCTCATCACTTCAAGGGCATCTTCAGCCCAGTTGAGGACATGAAAACCCTGTGCCGGGTTATGCAGTGCGGTGGCCTTGGGCGGCGTGTAGGCGCCGTACACATGCAGTTGTGCAGTGGGCAGTTGCTGACGGATCAAGGGCCAGATATGGGTCTTCATCCACAGCACGGCATCCCAGTTCGGGGCGTGGCGAAAATTGCCGACGCTCAGAAAATGCTGACGCTGTTCATAGGGCACGAACGCCTCAGGCACGCTGTCGACCATCAGCGGGCACCAATGCAGCAGGGCCTTGGGCACGTGGAACTGCTCGACCAGCAGATCGATCTCGTATTCTGAAATCATCAGGTTCAGGTCACTGCGATAAATCGCGGCGATCTCCCGTTGTGCCAGGTCGGCGTCGGCCATCTGTTCAAAGGTTTCGCGCCGGGCCGGGGCGAACAGGCTGCTGAAATCGTCCTGCTCGGTGTCGTGCTTGAGACGTGCCTTGAGTTGCTGCTGACGGGCGTCGCGCAGGCTTTGCAGGTCGGAGGTTTCCAGTACGCGCAAGGCTTGCGGGCAATGCTTCTCGACGCGCCAGCCGAATTGCTCTTCCATCATGAAGCGGTCAAACAGCACGATATCCGGTGCCAGTTCGGTGATGAAGGCATCGAAGCTGCTGTTATTGAGCTCGATGGTGACTTCGTCAATACCCAGGGCAGCGAGGTCGGCCTTGTGTTCGCCAATCCCGGCCGGGCTGCTGAAGGTGATCTGCCAGCCTTGCTGCAGAAAACTTTCGATGATTTGCATCATGTGCCCGCCTGCCGCCGAAGAGCGCGGTTCGGGCCACACGTAACCAATGATCAGGACGCGGGTCGGGCAGGTGGCAGGCATGGGCAGATCCTTGAAGCAGGGCGGCTGAAAAAAGGCGGCAATTAGAACACAAGTGCGGCGTAAATCCTCTGTGGGCGCTGGCTTGCCTGGTCACAAAAAAACTGGCCGTATCAATGCAGTCGCCTCCCCGGACGCACCTGTGCATTGACCTGTTACAAAGCACTGCGTAGCCTTGCGTGTTCGAGGTTCTTCGCAGCGCGAAGCTAAGAAGGGAACGCGGTATGCCGCGGCTGCCCCCGCAACTGTAAACGGTCATTGATCTTGCAAAGCCACTGCCCAGCAGGCGGGAAGGCGCAAGGTAGGTATCAGCCGTAAGCCAGGAGACCTGCCTCGTGACAGATTCTTACTTCAACCGGGCGGGGTGATCCGGTGGCGAAGACTGACCGCGCACTGCCTGCGGTCGTCGTCCCGTATGCCCGCCGCTTTGCTATAGGGCATCCGATGAAAACACTGGCCAAAACCCCCGTCACCATCGTTACCGGCTTTCTCGGCTCGGGCAAAACCACGTTGCTGCGCCATATGCTCGACAACGCACAGGGCCGTCGCATTGCCGTGATCGTCAATGAATTCGGCGAGCTGGGTATCGACGGCGAAATTCTCAAGCAGTGCACCATCGGCTGCACTGAAGAAGAAGCCAACGGTCGCGTCTATGAATTGGCCAACGGCTGCCTGTGCTGCACCGTGCAGGAAGAGTTCTTCCCGGTCATGCGTGAACTGGTGGCTCGTCGTGGCGATATCGACCATATCCTGATCGAAACCTCCGGCCTGGCCCTGCCAAAACCGTTGGTGCAAGCTTTCCAGTGGCCAGAAATCCGCAGCGCCTGCACCGTGGATGCGGTGATTACCGTGGTCGACAGCCCGGCCGTGGCCGCTGGCACCTTTGCCGCGTTCCCGGACCAGGTTGATGCCCAGCGCAAGCTTGATCCGAACCTGGACCATGAGTCGCCGCTACACGAGCTGTTCGCTGACCAACTGGCCAGTGCCGACCTGGTGATCCTCAACAAGGCCGACCTGATCAGCCCTGAAGACCTGGCAAAAGTGCGCGCCGAAGTGGCTGAAGAGCTGCCGCCAGCGGTTAAGATCATCGAAGCCAGCAGCGGCCGCTTGCCGTTGGACGTGTTGCTGGGTCTGGGCGCAGGGTCTGAAGATCATATCGATGGCCGCCACAGCCACCATGACCATCACCACGACGGCGATGATGACCACGACGATCACGACCACGACGCTTTCGACTCGATTTCCATCGAGCTGCCAGAAGGCGAGGAGCGTGTGCTGATGGAAGCGCTGACCCAGTTGGTGGTCAAGCACGGCATTCTGCGGGTCAAGGGGTTTGCGGCGATCCCGGGCAAGCCGATGCGCCTGCTGATTCAGGGCGTGGGTACGCGCTTTGACAAGCACTTCGACCGCGCCTGGGGTCGTGACGAAGCGCGCACCACCAAGCTGGTGCTGATCGGTCAGGACCTTGATGCTGCACTGCTCGAATCCACCCTGCGTACAGCGTTGAGCGTATAAGCCATGCATTTGCTCAGGACCCAGCCCGGTGGCTTTGTATCGGATGACAATATTGCCGACTTGGGGCAGACCCCCGCCGAGCTGGTGATCCTGTGCAGTGGTGATTCAAGCCTGGCACTGCTTGCCGAAGCGGCACAGCAGTTGCCTGAAGATTATCCAAGCCTGCGTCTGGCCAATCCGATGCAGGTGCAAAACCATGGCTCGGTCGACTTGTATGTCGATCAGGTGCTGCAACACGCCAAGGTGATTTTGCTGTCGCTGCACGGCGGCATCGGCTATTGGCGCTACGGCATCGAGCGCCTGGTGCAGCTGGCGGAGCGTGGTGTCACCCTGATTCTGGTACCCGGCGACGACCGTCCCGACCCGGAACTCAGCGCGTTGAGCACCGTCCCGGCCGAGCAGGGCGAGCGTCTGTGGCACTTTTTGCGCCAGGGCGGGCGGCATAACGCCCAACAGCTCTATCGTTGCCTGGCCAGTCAATGGCTGGGCCGCGATTATGAATGGGATGAGCCGCAAACCCTGCCGCGCACCGCGATTTATCATCCGGTGCACGCCAATGCCCAACTCAAGGACTGGCAGGCCCAATGGCTCGTCGGGCAACCGGTCGCGGCGCTGTTGTTCTATCGTTCGCACTTGCAGGCCGCCAATACCGCGTTTGTCGATGTGTTTTGCCAGCGCCTTCAGGCCGCCGGGCTCAACCCTTTGCCGATTGCCGTGGCCAGCCTCAAGGAACCGGGCTGCCTGACCGTGGTACAGGACCTGCTGGACGACGTTGAGGCCGGGGTGATCCTCAACACCACCGGCTTTGCCCAGTCGAGCCCGGAAGCCCCGCATTTGCGCCCGTTTCGCCGCAATATTCCGGTGATCCAGGCCATTTGTGCCCAGGACAACGAGCCCGGCTGGCAAGCCAGCGAGCAAGGCCTCGGGCCACGGGACCTGGCGATGCATATCGCGTTGCCCGAACTGGATGGGCGAATCATCAGCCGTGCGATCAGCTTCAAGGATCTGGCATGGCGCAGCGAACGCAGCCAGTCGGATGTGGTGTGTTATCGTGCCCATCCCGAACGTATGGATTTTGTCGCAGAACTGGCGCGGCGATGGGTTGAGCTGAGCCGTGTGGCGAACCCGCAAAAACGGATTGCGCTGATTCTGGCCAACTATCCGACCCGCGATGGCCGGATCGGCAACGGTGTGGGGCTGGATACCCCGGCGGCCGCGTTGAATATTCTGCGTGCCTTGCAGGCCTGGGGGTATCCCGTGGACTGCGAGCTGCCCGAGACCGGTACCGCGTTGATCCAGGCTCTGCTGGGGGGCGTCAGCAATGATCTGGACAGCCTCGATCTGCGTCCCTGCCTGCAAAGCCTGGCGCTGGATGAGTACCTGGGGATGTTCAATAGGTTGCCCGAGATCAATCGCCAGGCGGTGATTGCACGTTGGGGCGAGCCGCAAAACGATCCGATGTTTCGCAGTGGGCGGTTGATGATTGCCGGTCTGCGCTTTGGCCTGACCTTTGTCGGGATCCAGCCGGCGCGGGGTTATCAGGTCGATGCCAGTGCGGTGTATCACGATCCGGATCTGGTTCCGCCACACGCCTACCTGGCGTTCTACTTCTGGCTGCGCAACACCTATGGTGCCCACGCCGTGGTGCATGTGGGCAAGCACGGCAATCTGGAATGGCTGCCGGGCAAGGGCGTCGGACTGTCCGAAAACTGCTGGCCGGACGCAATTCTGGGGCCGATGCCCAACGTATATCCCTTTATCGTCAATGACCCGGGCGAAGGCGCCCAGGCCAAGCGGCGCACCCAGGCGGTGATCATCGATCATCTGATGCCGCCGCTGACCCGTGCTGAAACCTACGGGCCGCTGCGCGATCTGGAGTTGCTGGCCGACGAATATTACGAAGCGCAGTTGCTCGACCCCCGACGCGCCCGTGAGTTGCAACGGGACATTCTCGCCCTGGTGCGTGAAACCCGTATCGACCGTGAGCTGCAACTGGACGAGAAGCTGGACAGCGATGCCGACGCTGCGATCTGGCTGCCACGGCTGGACACCTATCTGTGCGACCTCAAGGAGTCGCAAATCCGTGATGGCTTGCATATTTTTGGTGAGTCGCCTGCCGGACGCTTGCGGATCGACACCTTGCTGGCGTTGTTGCGCATCCCTCGCGGCGATGGTCGTGGCGCGCAATCGAGCATTCTGCGGGCGCTGGCCAAAGCCTTTGAGCTGGGCTTCGACCCGCTGGACTGCGCGTTGGCCGAGCCCTGGACGGCGCGCCAACCTGCGGTGCTGCAGGCCGTCACTGCTGAGCGCTGGCGCACGGCGGGGGACACCCGCGAGCGTCTGGAGTTATATGCGGCGCAACTGATCGAACAGGCTTTGGAGGGCACGCTGCAATTGCCCGACACCGCGCAATGGGCCGAGGTCAGGGGGATTTTCGACGCGCTGCTTGATGTCGTCGCGCCGCGTCTGGATGCCTGCGGCCCGGCCGAGATGCAGGGCCTGCTCGATGCCCTTGGAGGGCGTTTTGTGCCGGCGGGGCCCAGTGGCGCACCGAGTCGTGGACGCCTGGATGTGCTGCCCACTGGTCGCAACTTTTTTTCAGTGGATGTGCGCAACCTGCCAACCACCACCGCCTGGCGTATCGGCTTTCAGTCGGCCACCCTGATTCTTGAGCGTCATTTGCAGGATCACGGCGACCACCTGCGCCAACTGGGCTTGTCGGTGTGGGGCACGGCGACCATGCGAACGGGCGGCGATGATATCGCCCAGGCCATGGCGCTGATGGGTGTGCGCCCGGTATGGGCCACAGGCAGCCAGCGGGTGGATGACTTTGAAATCCTGCCGGTCAGCCTGCTGGACCGTCCACGGGTGGACGTGACCCTGCGGGTTTCGGGCTTCTTCCGGGATGCGTTTGCCAATCTGATTCGCCTGTTCGATGCCGCCGTGCAGGCCGTGGCGGCACTGGATGAGCCGGATGATCTGAACCCGCTGGCAGCCAAGGTGCGCAGTGAGCGTGAGCAGCTGGAGCGCGATGGACTCTCACCCGAACTGGCAGCGCGCCAGGCGGGCTGGCGAGTGTTTGGCGCCAAGCCCGGCGCCTATGGCGCCGGGGTGCAGAACGCAATTGACGGTCGTTTGTGGCAAAGCCGTGATGACCTGGCCCAGGTGTACCTCAACTGGGGCGGTTATGCCTATGGCGTGGCCGATGAAGGCACGGCGGCCCGCGGCCAGTTTGCCCAGCGTCTGGGGCAGATGCAGGCCGTGGTACAAAACCAGGACAATCGCGAACACGACCTGCTGGATTCCAATGATTACTACCAGTTCCAGGGCGGCATGCTGGCCGCTGTGGAGACGTTGCGCGGGGAGGCTGCAGCCAGCTATCACGGCGATCACAGCCAGCCGGACTTGCCGAAGATTCGCACCCTGAAGGAAGAGCTGAACCGGGTGATCCGTTCGCGGGCAGCCAATCCGAAATGGATCGACGGGGTCAAGCGCCACGGTTATAAAGGCGCGTTCGAAATGGCCGCGACCCTGGACAACCTGTTTGCGTTCGATGCCACCACGCATTTGATCGACGACCATCAATACGCCTTGCTGGCGGATGCCTACCTGCTGGACCCTGATACCCGCGAGTTTGTTCGCGAGCACAACCCGCACGCTTTGCGTGACATGACCGAGCGCTTGCTGGAGGCTCAGCAGCGCGGCCTCTGGAGTGAGCCCGGGGAATATCAGGCGGCGCTGGAAAATCTGCTGCTGGATATAGAAGAAGAGTGAAGGGCTTTTTGAAGTCGATCAACATTCTACGATTTGGAACCCGAAAACATGACTGACACCCCGCATTTCCCGTTATCGGCGGTGGTCGGCGCGGACTCGTTGAAGCTTGCGCTGTGCCTCACGGCCATCGACCCCAGGATTGGCGGCGTGCTGATCGAAGGTCCCCGTGGCATGGCCAAATCTACCCTGGCCCGTGGGCTGGCTGATCTGCTCGCCAGCGGCCAGTTCGTGACCCTGCCACTGGGTGCCACTGAAGAGCGTCTGGTCGGCACCCTCGATCTGGACGCCGCACTCGGGCAAGGCAAGGCGCAGTTTTCACCGGGTGTGTTGGCCAAGGCCGATGGCGGCGTGCTGTATGTCGACGAAGTGAATTTGCTTGCAGACCATTTGGTGGATGTACTGCTGGATGTGGCCGCAAGCGGTACCAATGTGGTCGAGCGCGATGGCATCTCCCATCGGCATGCTGCGCGTTTTGTCCTGATTGGCACCATGAACCCGGAAGAGGGGGAGTTGCGTCCTCAACTGCTTGACCGCTTTGGGCTGAACGTGGTCATGAGCGGTCTGCCGCAACCGGCCGAACGGGCACACATTATCCGTCGGCGCCTGGCCTTTGACGCTGATCCCCAGGGGTTTTGCGCACAGTGGGCAGAGGCGCAGACGGTCCTGCGCCAACGCTGCGAGCATGCACGGGGATTGCTGGCCAGCATCGCCCTGGACGATCAATCGCTCGCGGTGATTGCCGAGCGCTGTTTTGCAGCGGCGGTCGACGGTATGCGTGCCGATCTGGTGTGGCTGCGTGCTGCACGGGCCCATGCCGCCTGGCGTGGCGCCACGGCAATCAGCCTTGAAGACATCGATGCGGTGGCTGAGTTTGCCTTGCGTCATCGGCGGCGGGAGCAGACGGGCCAGGCACCGACACCGGAGCAGCCGCACTCACAGCCTCAATCCAGCACGCCTTCATCCGGTTCCGGCCAGGGCCAGTGGGGCGAGTTGCCAGCACAGACCCAGGCGATGGGTGCGCGCCGTGAAGTGCCGAGCTGGCCAAAAAAGCCTTAGGCATTCGTCCCCGATCCGATGTGGGGGCGGATGCCAGACCCCAGGCGGGTCACCTCGCTACGGGCAAACTGGGCGCAAGCCTCAGTGCCGGCAGCGGGATGGTCGATTGGGTGCAAACCTTGCTCCGTGGCCGTCCACGTCTGCGCGCAGATCTGCGCCATAAAACCCGCAAAAGCGCCGCCCGGGAACTGTGGTTGGTGGTGGTGGATGCATCGGCTTCAACCCGGCGGCATCAGGCCCTGAGTGATGCCAAGGGGCTGCTCGCCCAGTTGTTCGAGGATGCGTATCGCCAGCGTGCCCGGGTGGCCGTGATGACGGCCAGCGGCAATTCGCCTGAGTGGCAGGTCACGGGGGTAAAGGCTTCGGCGGCGCTCAATGAGTGGCTGGCACAGTTGGGCGCCGGTGGTGGTACACCGTTGCTTCAGGCCCTGCAGGAAGTCGCGAAGTGGCTTGATCGGCGGCGCAAGCAGTTGCCGCAGGAGCAGCAGCGATTTTTGCTAGTGACCGATGGCCGTTTGAAAGAGTGGTCGGCGTTGCCCGACATCAGCTGCCCGGGGCTGTTGATCGATATCGAACGGGGGCCGATTCGTCTCGGTCGCGCGCCTCAATTGGCGGCGGAGTTGAAGGCAGAATACGTGCACATTGATGGTTAGAGGCCAACTACCCCTGCGGGAGCAAGTTTGCTCCCGCAAGGAGGGGCAATCTGGCAGCCTTATGCAGGCATTACCCAGGGTTGCAGGGTGTAGCCTTCGCTGCTGATCTCGGCGCGGGCTTGAGCCAGCAGGCTTTCGAGTTGGGCGGCGTCTGCGCAGGCGCTGCGCGGGATCTGTTTGCGGCCGATACGGGTGTTGGTGCGGTCAATGACCGTCAGGCTCAACTCGCCGTGACCATCTTGTGCAGCCCAGGCGACGCATTGAAACGGTTCAAAGGCGTGGCCGGCAATCAAAAGTGCTTCGTTGAAACGGAGCGGGGCGTTCATAGGGTTTTCTCTCAAGTATGCCCATCAAATGATTAACCGTCGGCTGGGCTTACCGTTCGGTTGCTTACTTGTACTGATGACCTCAGACCGGCATCAGGTCACACACTTTTCCTACTTTTTTAAAAGTTTTTTTACCCGACTGATCCAAATCAATTTTTTGCGCTCGCAAACACCCTTTTGATTATCCAATTGAGTGCACACCGCTCAATTGGCTATTAGGGATATAAAGAAAAGATCCTGAAAGCTCCCACAGCCTTGCTAACGTTACGCTTGGATGGAACAAAGGACTGTTTTTATTGATTTTTTAATTTTTTGGCGCCAAGGAACAGTCATGCTCACGATGTCATCCCCCCGACGTCTGCTGGTCGTTGATCCCTGTGAAGATTGCCATGAAATACTCCCTGGTTTGCGAACCATAGGCTGGTCGGTTGACAGTTGCACGCTGGCAAGTGTTATTGACCGTTCGTGTGATGTTGGCCTGTTCCGGCTTCAGCCGTCCCACCTCGAGCGTCCTGAAGCGGTTAAAGACATGATCAGTCGCAGCGGCACCGAGTGGATTGCGGTGCTGACCCCCGACGTCCTTAAACTGAGGAATGTGGGGGACTTTGTCTGTGAATGGTTTTTTGACTTTCACACCTTGCCCTTCGATGTCTCGCGGGTTCAGGTCACGCTTGGCCGGGCCTTTGGCATGGCCTGCTTGCGGGGTCAGGCCTCACCGCTCACTTTGCCACAGGAGGATGAGCTGCTCGGAGACAGCCGATCCATGCGCGATCTGCGCAAAATCCTGAGCAAGTTTGCCCCCACCCAGTCCCCGATCTTGATTCGGGGTGAAAGCGGCACCGGCAAAGAGCTGGTCGCGCGCACCCTGCATCGGCAATCCCAGCGCAATGGCAAACCTTTTGTCGCGATCAACTGCGGATCCATTCCCGATCATTTGATCCAGTCGGAACTCTTCGGTCATGAGAAAGGCGCGTTCACGGGCGCTCATCAGCGCAAGATCGGACGGATAGAGGCGGCCAATGGCGGTACGCTTTTTCTGGATGAAATCGGCGATCTGCCGATGGAGCTGCAAGCCAATCTGTTGCGTTTCTTGCAGGAAAAACACATTGAGAGGGTCGGTGGCAGTCAGCCGATCCCGGTTGACGTGCGCGTCCTTGCGGCCACTCACGTCGATCTGGAGGCCGCCATTGTGAGGGGGCGCTTTCGGGAAGACTTGTACTACCGGTTGAATGTATTGCAGGTGATCACGGCGCCACTGCGTGAACGTCATGGCGATCTGGCCATGTTGGCGAGTCACTTTGCCCGTTACTACAGCCTGGAGACGGGCCGTCGGCCGCGCAGTTTCAGTGATGATGCATTGATTGCCATGGGCAATCACGGCTGGCCCGGCAATGTGCGCGAGCTTGCCAACCGTGTACGCCGTGGATTGGTTCTGGCTGAAGGTCGCCAGATCGAGGCCCATGACCTGGGGCTGGACTCCAGTCCGCTGTTTGTCGGTGAGATGAGCACACTTGAAGAGTACAAGGACCGCGCGGAACGCCAGGCCCTGTGCGAGGTGTTACACCGCCATAGCGATAACCTGAGTGTGGCCGCCAGGGTGTTGGGGGTGTCGCGACCTACGTTTTACCGGTTGTTGCATAAGCATAATATCCGCTGAAAAACAGAAGGCCCGCCGCGCTTGAACGCGGCGGGCCTTTTTGTGCGGCTTAGAAGTAGTACGGAAATTTCAGGCTGAAGGTGAAGTCCGGTGCATCGTCAGTCAGGCCAATCGACAGGTTTGGCACGATGGTCAGGTTGTTGGTGGCGGCAACCGTCATGCCGACGTTGAAGTAGCCTGCGTTGGCATCACTGGTGGTGACTGTTTGCCAGTCCCCGCCATCCTGCTTGAGTTTGCTCTTTTTCTGAATCAGGTCAGACACCGAGAACGACATACTCATCTTCTCGTTGAGGGCGAACGCCACACCCGCGCCAATCTGGAAGCTGTCACCCAGTTTGACCTTGCCAGGCTGCTTCAGATTTTGCGTTGAGCTGATGTCGTCAAAGGACTCTTCAAGGTTGTGGGTGTAGGAGAGGGTACCGAACAGTACGGCCGGGTCGAAGGTCTTGACCAGGGAGATGGCAGGGCTGATGGACCACACACCATTACCGGTCGGCAGGTCTTCAGGGGTGAATACGTTGGTGTTGTCAGGCGACTGAACCAGCTTGATCCCGAACGGATCCTTACCCGTAGGGGCCTTGACCCGCACGCTGAACACCGCATCCGGGGTGTTTACCGACTCATCGAGGAACTTGTAGGCGACACCGAAGTTGACGTCACCAATGGTCGGGTCACGCGTGACGGTTTGCTCGGAAGTCGCCTGGGCATCACCGCCGTTGGCACCGCCGGACTGGTAAGTCGATTCACGGTAGACCACCGGTACGTTGACGTCGAACTGCCAGCGGTTATCCAGGTTGTAGCGGCCGGTCAGATCCAGCGTCCAGTTGTCGGCCTTGATCCGGTCCAGGTTCAGGTTGCCCAGAAAGATCGAGTCCAGGGCCAGGAAGCCGTTTAGGATCAGCTGGCGGGTGTCATAACGGGAATAGGTAACGCCTGTTTCGAAACTGAACTTGCCACCGCCGAAGAAGCCGCTGGCTTCGTCGTAAAGGTTGACCACACTCTGGGCCGGTGCGGAGTCATCCTTCAAGGCGGTCCCGTAGGAACTGCCGCCTGCAGCAACGGCTGCGCCAGTGGTACTGGCGCCTGCAACTGTCTGGTTGCCTTTCATGTCGGCCGGGGATTTGGCCAGGCGACGTGGAGCAGGTGTTGCAGGCTGGTCTTCAACTTGACGAACACGTTGCTCAAGCACAGCCAGGGCTTTTTGCTGCTGATCGTAACGTTGGCGTAGCTCCAGTAATTCTTGTTTTAGTAGCTCTACGTCCGAACCAGGTGCTGCATACAGCAGTGCTGATGGGAAAATAGTGCTCATGCATACAACTGCGCGAAAGGTAAACGATCGGTGCATGAAATAAGCCGTCCAGATAAGCCAAGTCGTAGGGCCTGAGCGTAGTTCAATATCCCATATTGCGTAGTCCTTTTAGCTGACTAAGATTGCAATCGAGTGCACCGGGACTTGGCATGTTATTGCGCAACACCACATTCAGTTGGGTCATGTTATTAACCATGTTGCCGCCTCCCAACAGTGTTGTGCTCTGCAACACGCCCCCTTGGGCTATTTGTTGCAGTGAATTGCCTTGATTGTTGTTAGCCTGAATCGCTAGTTGGATGCCTCCGTTTACGGCAGACACCGTCAAGTTACCGGCGCCGCCTGTTTGGGTAATAGGGTTGTTGGCGGTCAGCAACACGCCTTGCTGATTAACCGCAGGTGCCTGATTGGCCTCGGTCACATTGATATCGACATTGTTGTAAGCGCTGTTGTAATCCCCCGCAGCCCGCACGCTCTGGGTGACGCCCTGGCCCGTGGTCAAGCCCACGCCACCGGTCACCGAGCCGGTACCGGGTGATCCGGTGGGGCCATTACCGGCAGAACTGTAAGTGGAGACATAGAACTTGGGCTCAATGGTGTTTTGCACATACATGGTGGTGCTGGCACCCACTACGCCGCCATTACTGCTGGTCCAGGTACTGTTCATTACAATGCCGAAACTGATGATTCGTCCGGGCATGACATAACGTCCACGCAACTCGGACATTTCATTGTCTTTCAATTCGACCGGTTTAAAGGTCGATGCGGCCTGGGCGGGCAGACTGGCCGCCAGGCAGGCGGCAATCAGCCAGATTGGAGTTTTCATGTGCTGCTCCAGGAGCGCGCAGCTCCGTAGTCATGCTTGGCGCACCTAAAAAAAGTCGCTTTGAATAAAACCAAAGTCCATGAGCTCTGCATCTTTTACCGGACTGAAACCGTCCAGCTGGTTTTTTGCTGTCAGCGGAGCAGGGGGCGACAGTAGGGCGTTGGTTTTGTCGTAACCGGGGCCGATGATGGCAAACACGATGCCATTCCAGCCTTTGATAAAATCTTCATGGGAATAACGTTTGTGGCCAAGTACAGGGTCGCCGATGTAAACCCAGTCTTTCTGGGTGCGTTGCAGGACGACAAAATGCTTGTAGCCACGGATCTCCAGCAGTACCACCACGGGGATGTTCACACTCTCCAGGCTTTGCGCAGGAATTCTGTAACCCCGGGCGCGCATGCCGATACTTTCAACGTAGCGCTTCATGTCGAGCATTGAAAAACCTTGAACGCGCACCAGGTCCTGATCTGCGTTCTTCAGCATCCCTTTGATGATCTGGTCTTCGTCGACGTCCAGCCAGTAGGCCTGGCGCAATACGGTGGCCAGTGCTGCCGCGCCGCAACTGAAGTCGGTCTTTTGTTCGACGATGTCCTTGAAGCGCCGCTCACGAATGCTCTGTACCTGTTTGAAAACCAGATTGCCGCCAGGCATGGCGGCGACGGACATTTGTGCGGCTTGGGTCATCCCGGTGATTCCGGTCAAGCCAAGCATGAGGGCGAGGGCGACAATACGCATGATTGATACGCCTTGTATGAAGAGAAAGGGTCTCGTAAACGAGACCCTCCTTTACCGTCGCTATTACATGCAGACTTTGCAACCTGCAGCGATGGACAGCGAGTTGCTTTGTTGGTTGCCCACACCGGCCGCGATGTTGGCACCACCATTACCCGACATGCCATTGAACGAATGGTCCATGGTGGCGTTGTTGATGACCGGGGTTTTGTTGTGGCTCCAGCTTGGGCCCCAGGTATTCACATTGCTCAGGTAAGACGCGCCAGCCTCGTTGATAACCGAGAGGTTATTGGAGGTTTGGGTAGCGGCTGCGCCTGCGGAAGCAATGCGGCCATTGGATACGGCGATGGCCAGGTTGTTTTTCTGTTGGTTGAAGTCGCCCGCAGCCACGTTTATACCCACGTTGCCTGAACTGCCATTGCCGGAGCTTTTGAGCATGGCGTTGTTTTGGGTGCCGTAGTTATGATCGTTGTTGTGACTGTTGGTCTGGGTTGCACTGGTCAGGGACGCAGCAGTACCAAAGACAAACGTTTCGTCAGCGGTTGCGATCGCAACGGCGTTGTCTTGTTGGTTGCCCGAGCCAGCGGCGGCGTTGACGCCCATGTTGCCTTCAGCACCTTTGACCGAGTCTTTGACGGTTGCGGTGTTTTTGATCGCTTTGTTGGTCACTTTGTTGTGATTGCTGTTTTGCACGTCAATCACAAGCGCTGCAGCCGCTGCATTAGGGTCCAGTGTGTAGGACGGTGGATTCGATGGAGGTGGTGGTGGGCCATCGTTGTGACCGGCTTGTGCAGCTACTGACAGGAGTGCGGCCATGGCGAAAGCCAGAGGTTTCAGAGCGCTTGAAGGTTTCATGGTGATTCTCCGTGCTTCATTAGTGTGTTAAGTGTTGGCACTTTCTAATTGCACTGCGTTGTTATCGGGTCAGTCAGCAACCCGTATATTCAGGGTGTTAGCCATGCGGTTCCCCACCCCTGCACTCTGGTTCAACTGCACCACCCCTCGGCTGCCGGTGAAGGCCTGATCGCTGGTAACGACCTGGCGACTGCCGTTGGCGGGGGGTGCGGTTCCCGAGTTTGGTACCAGCGCCACGTTCTGTTGTGACAGGGCGCTGTCGTCCATACCTTGCGGCTGGGCACTGATGCCGACTCGCACGGTATTGACCATCTGGTTGTTGGCTCCGGCGGACTGGTTGATACCGATCACACCGCTGCCATTACTGAAAGAGTTGCCGCCAATGACTGCCTTGGCATTAAGCGAAGGGTCGGCCGGGGTATTGATTTTCTGGGTAACGGACGTTGAGGCTTTGGCCTCGGTACCGATGGCAATGGCGCGGATGTTGACTTGTTGCTGCTGGTCGCCCGCCGCCTGGTTGATCGTGACGTTGCCGTGGTAATTGGCACCCGAGTTATTGATCTCGGCGTTGTTGTCAGAGGCCGCCAGCACACTTGAACTGGCAAGCAGGGCGGCAATCACCACAGGCAGGCTGTAGGCAGTCATGTTATTTCCCCTGGCTCAGTACAGAGAGCGGACGCATGCCCTGGCTGATGCTGTTGCCGATGGTGTCGGAAATGGTGCCACCGCTCCCACCGCCATGGCCGTTGGTCATGCCTGGCAGCCCGTTGCTGGTATTGAGCCCTGGCAGACTGTTGCCATTGGGCATCATGGTGTGCCTGATCGAGGTACCGGTGCTGACACCGGCAAAATCGCCATCATTGAGTTCGCGAGTACCGCCCATCACTTGCGCCAGAGGGCTGGCATTTGCGGTAACAGGGTCGGGATCGGGATGCATGGCGGGGGTGCCCACCGGCTGGGGTTGTACAGTACGTACAAGCACTATCTCGCCACTACCTGCGGCCTGTACTGCGCTGCACACGCCCATCAAGGCGCTCAGGCTGCAAGCCATCAGCAGGTAACGGTTACCACGATATAAGTGCCCCATGACTGTGCTCCCTTTTCGACGCTGGCCCTAGCCAGCGTGATAAGGAAAGAGCATGAGCTGTGCCGCTTTTGAATTAACGTTGTAAAACAATAGCTGGCAGCGTGATGGCAATTCCGGTTGGGCCGAAGTGTAACGAGCGTGAGATAACAAGGAGCCGGTCAGCGCCTTTATCTGTTGGGCAGGCGCTATTTTTAGAGGCCGACAGGGCCTGTTTCATGCGCGTTACACTATTCGTGTTTATGGCGCAGGCCAGTGTTTTAGCGGTGTTGCGGGGTGGCGCATGTAACAGCAGCGGACATATTAAAAGTGCTGAATCCATTAAGTTGCTCGTTAATGAATTGCACTTTTTATTGGGCTATAACTTACTGACTAATACTTATTGAATAAGTTTCCTGAGCGCTCATTAATTTATTGACCGCCTCACAGGCGTGTTGTTGTCGAGCCTGCCAATCGCCAGTGATGACTTGCAGGGGTTGGTGATGGTCTGTCAGCCATTGATGGCTGGCCCTGAAAAACGCCTGGCGTTCAACCAGTGAGGGTTGGCAACGTTGGCCGTCAGCGGTCCATTCCACATCGTCAGGGGACAACAGCAGATGCAGGTCGTAATCGCGCTTTAGCAATTCGGTTTCCAGCCAGTCCGGACAGTCGCCGAACAGCGTCTGGCTCCACAGGATGTTACTCAGCAAATGAGTATCCAGAATCAGCAGTTCGGGCAGTTTGGCACGTGCTTGGTCTTCCCATTCGAGCTGGCCGCGAGCGATCTGTGGAATATCCGCCAGGCAGGTGTCGCGAGGGTTTTGCTCGATAAAGTAGCGAACATATTCGCCCACCAGAATGCCGCCAAAACGCTCTTGGAGCAGCGCTGCCAGCCAACTTTTTCCGCTCGATTCAGGCCCTGCCAGTACGACCACCTTCATGTGCGTAGCGCCGGGTCGCGGCGCCAGTCACGCCAGCCTTGAATGGCAATGACGGTAAACAGCGCGTAAAGGCCGGCCGTGAGGTACAGATCCTGCCAGGCGAAAAAGCCGATATAGAGCACGTCGATCACACACCACAGCGCCCAGCATTGAAGGCGTTTTTGCGCCATCCACACTTGTGCGACCAGGCTGAAAGCGGTCAACGTGGCGTCAGGCCATGGGAAGCTGGAGTCCGTCCAATGGGCCATTGCAGCACCCAAAGCAACACTGCCTATGACGCCCATGGCGAGGCCGAAGAGCACGTGCAAGGCACTGAGTCGAGAAACAACGCGACCTTCATGTTGCGAGCCTGCACGGGTCCACTGCCACCAGCCATAGACTTGCAGCACGGCAAAAAACACCTGCAGGAGCATGCCTGAGTACAGTTTGATCTCGAAAAAAATCCAGCTGTACAGCAGCACCATCACCAGGCCAATGGGCCAGCACCAGGGGTTTTGTTTGACTGTTAACCAGACGGCGATGACGCCGAGTGCGGCGGCAAACAGTTCAAGCCCTGACATTGGGATTCCTTGGAAGAAAGTGAAGGGCGGGAATTGTACCTATTTGTGGGGGTTGTAGCTGCTAATAGGTGGGAGCGGGCTTGCTCGCGATGGCATCACTGGGTTCAACCTGACAGGCCGCAGCGTTTGCATCGCAGGCAAGCCAAGTCCCACAGGTATTGCGCCGACCCTGTGGCAGCGAGCAAAACGGCCTGTCGCGATCAACGCAAATGCAGCAGCACGTAATCATTCTTGTCGAATCGCCCACTCAGTGCCGGTGCAATGCTGCCCGGCTCGCTGCCCTGTAAAGCCTCATAGTCCTTTCTGTCCATCACGATCCAGGCCGGTGCGCGCAATGCTGTCAGCTCTGCAGGTGACTGGGTGAAAAGCGGCAGCAGATCCCGGTCCACGTTGACCATGAATTTGATCGCCTTGGCGTCTTTGCCCATGCCGTGCAGCACCACGGGTGCCGGGGCCTGATCGATCAGTTGCAGGGCTTTGAGGGTAAAGGTGCGCGTGTCATACAGAGTGCGCTCTGCCGGTTCAAAGACGGTGATATAGCTGCTCCACAGCGCCAGCACGGCACACGCCGCCAACCCTTGAGTACGCCACCGGGCTTTGAACAACAGGCCCAGGGCCAGAACCTGGAGAACCGCCAGGATGACGAAGGTAGCGGTCAAGGGCGGCAACTGCTCGCCAAAACGCTTGCCTGCAACGATCAGGCCGATGATCAGCAAGCCCGGCAGGAGCAAGAACAGCCCTTGAATAAAGCAACGTAAAACGCCAAACATCCGACCGCTCATGACTTGAAACGGATAAGCCGCAATGATCGCGGCCATAGGCAACATGGGCAGGAGGTAGCGGGCTTTTTTCGCTTGAGGAATCGACAGGCCGATCATGACCACCAGCGCGGCCGCCACACAGTATTTGACCAGTTGCAGCGACGGTCCCGACTGTTTTCGCCCGGCAATCAGGATTGCCACCAGCACCACCACGGCCAGCGGGTAAGCCAGGGCGTAGTTGCCCACGGAACTTGTGAAGTAATACAGCACGCTGCTTGCGCCTTCGGTGCCGTCCATGCGCCCGGTGACTTGCATGCGGATCACTTCGTGGACAAACGCCTCGCCACCACTGAGCCAGGCCAGCATCAGCAATGTGCCAATGCACGCGACCAACAACACCAGCGCTTGTAGCCCAACGCTGATCAGGCGTCGCCATTGGCCGCCAAGCAGGTAGTAACTGCACAGGATACCGGTGGGAATCACCAGGCCGATCGGGCCGCGAATGGCAAAGCCCAGCACCAGTAGAGCCAGTAGCCAGACATGTCGTCGTGGCGCCCCGAAGTTGTCGTGGGCGTAAGCCAGATAGAACGCGCTGAAACTGACGGCTGCCAGCATCTGGTCCAGGGAAACGGCCCGGGTTTCGGTCACGAAGGTCATGCTCAGCAACAACAGGGCCACGCTGACCAACGCCCAAAGTGTGGATCGCGGTGCAACCAGGCGATACATCAACGTCACCAGGGTTGCGCTGGCGATGGCTGTGGGCAGCCACGCCGTCAGGCTGGTCACTTTGCCAAAAGGCAGCGACAGCAACCAGGTGAACACGGTCGAGGTTGCGCTGTAGTCGGCGTAGGGCTGGCCATAGGTCGTCGGGAAAAAGCCGGGACCGTTGCGCAGCATTTCGTTGGCAAACATGACAAAGCGCGAATCAAAACCGATCGCCGCCTCTTGATGGTTGCCCAGAATAAACAGCACTAATGCGAGCGCGCCCAGTATCAGGGATTGCCTGCGTTGGGTGAGCAGGGCTGTGGGGGTGAAATCGGCAGGCATGTCGAGTCTCCTTGACTCCTCGGAGCACGCAAAAAAAACGCCGCCATTGTTACCAATGGCGGCGTGATCACATCATCAAATGGCTGTTGAACCGTGGGAAACCGGCAAGTTGCACGATTCACCCCGTCCCATCGGGAAGTACTGCAAGCCGGTCTTGGCCAGACGCTCGCCGTCGTACAGGTTGCGCCCGTCAAAAATCACCGGGGTGTTCAGGCGCTGCTTGATCAGCTCAAAATCCGGAGCCTTGAATTGTTGCCACTCGGTACACACGATCAGCGCGTCGGCGCCGCTGAGGGTGGACTCCGGCGTACCCATCAGGCTCAGGCGTTCTTCATTGGCGTAAAGACGCTGGGTTTCCTGCATGGCTTCGGGATCGAAGGCCCGTACATTGGCTCCGGCTGCCCACAAGGCTTCCATCAATACCCGGCTTGGCGCGTCGCGCATGTCGTCGGTGTTGGGTTTGAACGCAAGACCCCACAGGGCAAATGTCTTGCCTTTGAGATCGCCCTTGAAGAACGCATTGATGCGATCGAACAGCTTGTGCTTCTGGCGTTCGTTGATGGCTTCAACCGCTTGCAACAGATCGCTTGAGCAATTGACCTGCTGGGCACTGTGGATCAGCGCGCGCATGTCCTTGGGGAAGCACGAACCGCCGTAGCCGCAGCCCGGATAGATAAAGTGGTAGCCGATACGGGTATCGGCACCGATGCCCAGGCGCACGGCTTCGATGTCGGCGCCCAGGTGCTCGGCCAGTTCTGCAATCTGGTTGATGAAGCTGATCTTGGTCGCAAGCATGCAGTTGGCGGCGTACTTGGTCAGTTCAGCGCTGCGCAGGTCCATGAAAATGATGCGGTCATGGTTGCGGTTGAACGGCGCGTAGAGGTCACGCATGACCTCGCGGACTTCTTCGCGGGCGCAGCCAATGATGATGCGATCCGGGCGGCGGCAATCGGTGACGGCCGAGCCCTCCTTGAGGAACTCCGGGTTGGACACCACGTCAAATTGCAATGTGCGCCCGGACAGGCCCAGGGCCTTGTTGATATGGGCGGTCAGTGCGTCACCGGTGCCGACGGGTACGGTGGATTTTTCGACCAGGATCAGCGGTTCTTCACGGTGGCGGGCAACCGCATCACCGACTGAAAACACCTGGCCCAGGTCAGCCGAACCGTCTTCGCTCGGGGGAGTGCCCACGGCGATAAACAGTACCTGACCGTGCTCAACGGCGAGTTTTTCATCGCTGGTAAAGCGCAGGCGTTTGCTTTCAATATTTTCACGCACCAGGCTCGAAAGCCCGGGTTCGAAAATGCTGACGTGACCTTGCTGCAGCAGCTCGACCTTTTTCTGGTCAATGTCCATGCAGATCACGTCGTGGCCGACTTCAGCCAGGACCGTCGCCTGCACCAGGCCTACATAGCCACTACCAAATACACTGATTTTCATGCGCAGTTCCTGGTACGTCGAGAGTTGATCGTAAGCACCCCAAGGATGACCAGTGTCACACCCAGGGTTTTTGACAAAGTGAAGTGTTCATCGAAAATCGGCAGGCTTGCAGCGAGCAGGTACACCAAGGCGTAACTGACGCTCAACAGCGAATACGCGCGACCCAGCGGCAAGTCGCGCAGGGCCAGCAGCCAGCAGAGCATCGACAGCGCATACGCCATGATCGCGGCAAACACCACCGCCAACGCCGGGAGCGATACATCGCCCTGACTGATTGCATCCACCCATTGAGCCGGCTGCGGCAAGCGGGTCATGCTCCAGCGCATGCCCAATTGGGCAGTGCTGACCAGCAATACGCTGCCCGAGGCAAAGGCAAATCCACGGCGCAGGTTCATGCTTGTTGTCCCAGCAAAATGACACCGGCAATCACCAGCCCCACCCCCAGCCAATGACGCCGGTCGATGGATTCTTTAAACAGGTAGCGGGCCACCAGGGTGATCAGCACAAAGTTCAGGCTGAGCATCGGGTAAGCAATCCCGACCTCAAGCCGTTGCAACACCAGCAACCACACCAGCAAACCCAGGCCAAGGCACAGCAAGGCCAGCCACAGCCAGGGGGAGCGCAGTTTTTGCGTCACCCCGGATTCAATCCCGCGCCAGCCTTCGACCGCATACTTCTGGGCGATCTGGCCGGCGCAGGTCAACAGGCACGCCAGTAGCAGCAGTGCCAGGGTCATGGAGCGATCTGCGGGAAAATCAGAATGACCATGTTGCCTTCCTGATAGCGCTTGGCATCTTTGGGCAAGTGGTCCATTTCATGGCTTTCATCGCTGTCCTTGACCCGCATGACTACGCCCACCGGGCCTTGGCGACGGGCGTCAGCCATCCACTGGCCAATGTCGGCCAGGCCGATGCTCTTGCCTTTGGCATCGTCATAGGTCAGGCCGTATTTGACTTCGCCCTGGGTGTTGTAGAGCGTCACGTCCGGGCGACGAAGGCGCCATGCCAAGGCAGATGCCGCACCCAGGTCGTTGCTGAGCAAGGACTTGGCCTGGGACAACTCGTCCATGTGTTCAAGGACGAACTGGTCGGGCATTTTGTTGTGAATCACGCTGGTCGGCATGGCCGCAGGCAGCGCGAGAACCAGAACACCCATTGCAACGGCAGGGGCGGCCCACATTTTCAAAGGTTTGGACAGCGTGAGCAGGCCGGTAACGATCCAGGTCAGCAGCACGAGCACCAACAACGCCATGTGCTGCGGTTCATTGTCATAAAACGGCTTTTTGATCTGGAAATAGATCAGGGCCAGCAATGCCACGCCGCCCACCACCAGATTGAGCAGGCCGTTCAAGCGGATGGCACCGGTTTTGGCCTGCTCGACACGGGCAATCAGCGCGTGGCCCAGCAGCAGGGCCAGCGGCAACATGCACGGCATGATGTAAGTCGGCAGCTTGCCTTTGCTCAGGCTGAACAGGGCCAGCGGCAACAGCAGCCACATCAGCAGGAACACCACGCTGGCATGACGCTTGTTCTGCCAGGCATCCTTGAAGGTTGCAGGCAGCAGGGCTACCCAGGGCAGGCTGGAGACCACCATCAGCGGCAGATAGAACCACCATGGACGACCGTGCTGGGCATCTTCACCGGCAAAGCGGCGAATGTGCTCGTGCCAGAAGAAAAAATTCCAGTAATCGGGCTCCTGGGCGTGAACCGCAAGGATCCACGGCAGTGAAACCAAGGCTGCGACCAGCATGGCCACCAGGCCATATTTGATCAGTTCCAGAAAACGCTTTTGCCAGACCATGTAGGGCAGGGCGATCAGCACCGGCAGCAGCAGGGCCAAAAAGCCTTTGGTCATGAAGCCCATGCCACAGGCAAAGCCCAGCACGGCCCAGCTGATCAGACGATCACGGGTAGAGCTGCTGTCGACGGCAAACCACAAGGCCACCAGGCTCAGGTTGACCCAAAGCGTGAACTGCGGATCGAGGTTTGAATAACCCGCCTGGCCTGCGATCAAGCCAAACGTCATGTACACCAGGGCGCAGGCGAAGCTCTTGCGCGGGTCGTTCCACAGGCGGCGAGCCACGGCATAGGCCAGGAACACGCTCAGGCCGGTGGCGATGGCCGAGGCAATGCGCACGCCAAACAGGTTCTCGCCAAAAATGGCCTGGCCGATAGCGATCATCCAGTAGCCGGCAATCGGCTTCTCGAAGTAGCGCAAATCCATGAAGTGGGGAGTGATCCAGTTACCGTCGATCAGAATTTGCTGGCCGATTTGTGCGTAGCGCGTTTCATCGGGAATCCACAGGCCGTGGGTGCCCAGTGGTAACAGGTAAAACGCAATAAAGGCCAGGACCAGCAGGGGTATCGTCCAGCGCTGGGTCATGGCTTCTGTACTCCCAGCCAGCCTTCACGGCCTTCAAGCACGCCGCGGCTGAGTTGCCCGGCAGGCAGGCTGTCAATGTCGTTCGGAAGCAAGTCCCGCAGGGGCTGGAAATGAATATCGCGGGCACGAGCCTGCGCCAGCAATTGACGGAAGTCGTTTGCCATAAGAATCCCTTCTACTTCAGCATGGATGGTGTATGCATTCAGCTTTTGCGGGCTGAAGCGATCAAGAATGTATGAGTTGAAGTCGGCGGCACTCAGGTGCGGCCCGACCACTTCATCGAACGTCGGTAAATCCACAGGAATTTGCGGCGCGCCCAGTCTGCCGTCAGCCAATCGTGGCCGAAACAGACTGTGCCCGCGGCAATCACTGTTGTAGCGAAAACCAAAGGTTTCCTTGGCCTGGACTACGCGTTCATCGGCACGCCACCCTGCGGCTGCCGAACACTCGACGGCCTGTCCGGTGATGTCGCTCAGGGTCTCGACACCACGGCGGATCTGCTCGATCAGTTGTGCCTGGCTCCAGCGCGCGGTGTTGGCTTGCCAGCCGTGGTGATCCCAGGCGTGCAGGCCGACCTCATGGCCAGCGGCCAGGGTCTGGCGCATCAAGTGCCCCAGATCCTTGCCGATAGGTTTGCCTGGCCAGGCGGTGCCGGCCAGCAAAATATCCCAGCCATACAGGCTGGCAGCCTTGGAGCGCATCATTTTCCAGAAAAACTGGGGCTTGATCAGCCGCCATAAATGGCGGCCCATGTTGTCCGGCCCCACGCTGAAAAAAAACGTGGCCTTGATCTGGGCTTCATCGAGCAGTTCGAGTAACTGTGGAACCCCCTCACGGGTTCCACGGTACGTGTCGACATCGATACGCAGTCCAGCTTGCATCAGCGTTTTTCCGCGATTTCTACCATGGCTTCACGCAGGAAGAAGTCCAGGGTCTTGCCAATGGTTTCACTAAGTTCGGTGGTCGGCGTCCAGTCGATAAGACGACGGGCGTTTTCAACACTTGGCTTGCGATGGCTGACGTCCTGGTAGCCAGTGCCGTAGAAAGACTGGCTTTCAACGTCGCGGAAACCTGCAAACGGAGGGAAGTTGGCACGCAATGGGTGGGCTTCGAACTGACGCAGCAACTCTTCGCCCAGCTGACGAATGCTGGCTTCGTTGTCCGGGTTGCCGATGTTGATGATCTGGCCGTCGCACTTGCCATCTTTGTTGTCGATGATGCGGGCCAGGGCCTCGATACCGTCGGCAACGTCAGTGAAACAGCGTTTTTGTTCGCCGCCGTCCACCAGGCGGATCGGGGTACCTTCCACCAGGTGCAGGATCAGCTGGGTGATGGCGCGCGAGCTGCCAACACGTGCCGAGTCCAGACGGTCAAGGCGCGGGCCCATCCAGTTGAACGGACGGAACAGGGTGAACTTCAGGCCTTTGGTGCCGTAGGCCCAGATCACGCGGTCCAGCAACTGCTTGGAAACCGAGTAGATCCAGCGCTGCTTGTTGATCGGGCCAACAATCAGGTTGGAGGTGTCTTCGTCGAAGTTCTTGTCCTGGCACATGCCATACACTTCGGACGTGGACGGGAAGATCACGCGCTTGTTGTACTTGACGCAGTAGCGCACCAGCTTGAGGTTTTCCTCGAAGTCCAGTTCGAATACGCGCAACGGGTTGCGGGTGTATTCGATTGGCGTGGCGATGGCCACCAGCGGCAGGACCACGTCGCACTTCTTGATGTGGTATTCGATCCACTCGGTGTGGATGCTGATGTCGCCTTCCACGAAGTGGAAGTTAGGGTGGCTGCGCAGGCGGTCGATGGCGTCGGAGCCAATGTCCAGGCCATACACTTCATAACGATCGTCTTGCAGCAGACGCTCGGACAGGTGGTTACCGATAAAGCCGTTAACCCCCAGGATCAGGACGCGGGTGCGGCGTGCCGGGCGACCCGACTCAGCACCACGTAGGCGCGAACCTTCGACCAGGCCCAGTTCACGGGCCAGTTGCGGGCCGCTCAGGTACAGGCCGTTGTCGTTGCGCTGACCGGCAGTGATGACCAGCGAGTTCTGGCCGCAGGCAATGCGCAGCGGTTCGCAGCTGATGACCTGGCCAGGTGCATGGCCCTGGTTGCCGGCTACCACTTCGGCGCCCCAGACAATCAGTTTGTGCTCGCCCACGGCGCAGAAGGCGCCCGGGTAAGGCTGGGTAACGGCACGCACCAGGTTGAACAGTTCTTCAGCCGGGCGAGTCCATTGCAGCAAGCCGTCAGCCGGGGTGCGGCGACCAAAATAAGTGGCTTTGGATTCGTCTTGCGGAGTTTCGGTGAGCTTGCCCTGTGGCAGCAGCGGCAAGGCCTCGGCCAGCAGTTGGGCGGCGGTTTCACGCAGCTTGGCGTGCAGGCTCAGTGCGGTATCCGAACGCTCGATGCTGATGCGTTGCTGGGCCAGGATATCGCCTGCATCAGCACGCTTGACCATGCGGTGCAGGGTAACGCCGGTTTCGGTTTCGCCGTTGACCAGCACCCAGTTGGCCGGTGCGCGACCACGGTAGCGCGGCAGCAACGAGCCATGCAGGTTGAAAGCACCTTTGCTGACGCTGGCCAGCAGTTCTTCGCCCAGCAGGTGGCGATAGTAGAAGGAGAAGATGTAATCGGCGTTCAGCTTGCGGATGCGCTCGATCCACAGTGGGTGGTTGGCGTCTTCCGGCGCGTGAACCGGGATGCCTTTGCGGGCACACAGTTGGGCAACCGAGCCGTAAAAGTTATTTTCCTTGGGGTCGTCAGCATGGGTAAACACAGCAGCAATTTCGTAACCTGCATTGAGCAAGGCTTCAATGCCTGTGCAGCCAATATCGTGATAGGCGAAAACAACGGCTTTCAAACTCATGATTGGACCTGTGTCGAAGTAGAAGAAGTCGGGTTGCAAGTTGAAACTGAAGAAGTTGCCGGCTCGGCGCGAACGATTTTTTCAATGAAAAACCGTGGTCGAGCCCTAACATCGCTGTACATGCGGCCTAGGTATTCACCCAATAGGCCCATGCCGATAAATTGTCCGCCGGTGAATACAAACAGCACCGCGAACAGCACGAAAGTACCGTGGCCAGCCCAGGATGCGCCGAAGATCAGACGCAGCATGACCAGGGCGATGGCGAACAGGACGCCCAGTACCGCCATGCTGAAGCCGATAATGCTCAGCAGGCGCAAAGGTGTAGTGGTCATGCAGGTGATCAGGTCGAACATCAGGTTGATCAGGCGCATCGGACTGTACTTGGAGTCGCCGTGTTCGCGCTCGGCGTGCTCGACCAGCACTTCGGTGGTATGGCGGGCGAAGCTGTTGGCCAGAATGGGAATAAAGGTGCTGCGTTCGCAGCAAGCCAGCATCGCGTCGACGATGGAGCGGCGATAGGCGCGCAGCATGCAGCCGTAATCGCTCATGGCAACCCCGGTGGAGCGTTGCACGGCGAGGTTGATCACACGTGAAGGCCAGCGGCGCCAGGCGGAGTCCTGACGGTTGTTGCGCACAGTGCCGACCACGTCGTAACCCAGTGCTGCCTGCGCGACCAGGCGGGGGATTTCTTCCGGCGGGTTTTGCAGGTCGGCGTCGAGGGTGATCACCACATCGCCTTTGGAATGCTCAAAGCCGGCCATGATGGCGGCATGTTGCCCGTAGTTGCGGTTGAGGATAACGGCAACGACTGGGCTGCCTTCACGCTCGGCAGCGTCTTGCAGGATTTGCGCCGAATTGTCCCGACTGCCGTCATCGACCAGGACGATTTCGTAGGCCTGTGTCAACTGCGCGCAGGCTGCTTCAGTACGGCGCAACAGCTCGGGCAGGCTCTCTTCTTCGTTGTAGACCGGGATGACGATCGACACACACTGGATTGGGTAGGGTTTCAAAATATTCGTTCCAGTCAGTTTCAATGGCACAAGACGACATGTCTAAGTCGGCCTCACTCAGGCGCACTTCAAAAACTGGCGCCCACTACGAGTAAAGCTCAATACTGGTAAAGGTAAAGTTGTTGAACTACGTTATCTACATGATTTCGCTTACAAACTATCGGATCTTTTCTGTTCTAGGAAGTGCATACGTTAAACGCACAATTGTGAAAAACCTATGAAAGTTAGATCAACAGGGCATGTTTTGAATCACTAGACAGGTGCTATTCAGGAATGGCGTTACACGCTTGAAGCCTCCATTTTTAGCGCGTAGTTACGTTTTTTGCGTGCAGTGGTTTATATCAGCAATTGTACGAAATTGAACAGCGCCCACTTGCAGTAACGATTCTGCCCCTCGTTTAAACCCATAAACGTCTGAGCGCCAACCTGCAGGCGTGTGACGTGCGTCACACCGGTTGGCGCTCAATAATGGCCTTTTAGTTCAGGCCCAGTTTGCCCCGCAGGCTCGACAAGTCTTCGGCCAGTGTACTGACAGGCCCCACCAGCGCTTTGCGATCGTTGTCCTTGACCTTGTCGTAGGTTTCGAAACCACCGTCGGCGGTTTTGTACTTGGCCAGAATGGTGTTTACCGTAGCGAAGTTTTTATCGACTTTGGCGGCAAACGCTTTGTCGTTCTGCGCGATTTGTGCACGGAACAAGTCGACTATCTTTTTCGCGCCGTCCACGTTGCCCTGGAAGTCATACAGGTCGGTGTGGCTGTAGCGATCTTCCTCGCCGGAAATCTTGGTGGCGGCCACTTCTTCCATCAGGGCCGCTGCGCCGCCAACGACCTTCTCCGGCGGGAAGGTCAACCCCGCCACACGGCTTTGCAGGTCTTTTACGTCCTTGTTAAGGCCATCAGCCAATTGGTCGAGGCCCTGGGTGCTGTTTTCGGAGAACAGGCTGTACTCGATGCGATGGAAGCCTGTGAAATCAGGCGCTTTAACGCCTTTTTCGTGATCGTCTACCCGGGAATCGATCGAAGCGTCGAGGTCGCTGAATAACTCGGCAATCGGTTCAATGGACTCGTAATACACGCGGGTCGGTGCATAGAGTTTTTTGGCCGTGGCCAGGTCCCCCTTTTTGACCGCATCGGTGAATGCTTGTGTGTTGCTGGCCAGTTCATCCAGTTGCTCGGTGACGTAAATCTTGTAGTCCGAAACAGGTTGAACCAAATCCAGCGGCGCGGTTGCGGCCAGTGCCGAGAGCGGGGTATGGAGCAACCCCAGGGCCAGGAGCAGTGCGAGCGGCGTCATCTTCATGGGACTTTTTCCGATTGGTTGAGGTTCAGGTGCGGGCAGACGGTGTGGCGGCATCGAGCAGCGAGCGGCCAATGAAATCCTGATCGTCGCGCACGCCCGGCAGGGTAAAGAAATAGCCGCCGCCAACAGGCTTGAGGTATTCCTCCAGGGGCTCACCGTTCAGGCGGGTTTGCACGGCAATAAAGCCCTGCTCCAGGTCGCGCTGGTAGCAGATAAAGAGCAGGCCCATGTCGAGCTGGCCGTTCTTGTTGACGCCATTGGAATAGTTGAATGGCCGGCGCAGGATCAGGCTGTTGCGCGTTTGCGCGGTGCGCGGGTTGGCCAGGCGGATATGGGCGTCCATCCGGGTGACTTTGCCATGCGGGTCCTGGCTGTAATCAGGGACGTCGCTTTCGCGGGTGCCGTCCAGAGGGGCGCCACTGGCCTTGCTGCGACCAAAGATGCTTTCCTGTTCTTGCAGAGGGGTTCGGTCCCAGCGCTCGACGAAGTTGCGGATGATGCGCACCGCCTGATAGCTGCCGTTGACCGCCCATCGGGGTTCGTCGCTGCCGGGCTGGACCCAGACAATCCGGTTCATGGTCGTGTTGTCGTTGGAGTCGGGGTTGGCCGAACCGTCGCGAAAGCCTAGGAAGTTGCGCGCACTTTGAGCCGGTACACCGGGCCTGGCGGGCGCTTGGGGTGGAACGGTGCCTTCTTGCTTCCAGCGCACCAGAAGCAGGTCGGGGAGGTTTTTCACGATGTCACGCAGGGCGTGAATATTGGTGTCGGCCGTATTGGCGCAAAACTGCAGGCTCAAGTCGCCGTGGCACTGCCCGGGCTCCAATGCATCGTTGGGAAAACCTTGCATGCGGCTCAAGCGCTTGGGCTTGACCTGGCTCAGGCCGAAACGCTCATCAAACAGGGACTCGCCAACCGATACGGTGACGGTCAAGTTGTCCGGGGTCACAACGGGGCCAAGAATGCCGGAGTCCACAGGTGGCAGCTTGGGGTCGACCTGGGGTACGGCGCCGCCCTTCATCAGGAAGGCAATGCGCTCATTCAGGGTGCGGAACAGGCGCTCAAGATCTTGCCGGTCAGTGGCCAGCACATCGAAGGCGACCAGCATGCCAGCAGCCGGGCGGGGAGTGACGATGCCATTTTGATGCTGGCCCTGGAACCCGTGATGATCCAGGGTTCTGTCGCTGCTGGGGGCCTGAGTGACCTGTGCATCAGCCGCGTGGCCCGCAGCCAGGGCCGGACAGCTGAGGGCGCCACCGGCCAGGGCGGCACCGGCGACCCCCATGCCCATTAGGATGCGTCGGCGCTGCTGGTTAAAAGAGCTTGAGGTGTGTTCTGAATCGCTCATGTGCGTCTCGTCTGCAATGACAGGCCGCTAAGGCCAAGGGCGGGATTGATTCCATCGAGTGCGTCGGCCAGAACCTTGGCCTTTTTGCTGATCTGTTGGCGTTGTTCGGCACTGACTGTGTCGTAGCTGCGGTAGCCCCGGGGTGTGCTGAGGCCACTGAGCTGTGCTTCAAGCGAAGCGCTGGCAATGTCGATGCGGTGCTGCAGATCGGCATTTTTTTTGGTCAGTAGCGGACGCAGCAGGTCAACCACCTTGCGTGCAGCTTCAAGGTTGGCGGCAAAACCGTTGAGGTCGATGTGGCTGTAGCGTTCTTCCTCGCCGCTGTTGGCGCGGGTGTCCGCCAGAGTGTGGAGGGTGCGCGCAGCAATGCTGGCCAACTGTTCGGGCGGCAGTGATTGGGCCAATAACTGTTGCTTGAGTTGCACGGCATCGGTTTGCAGTTGTTGGGCTATCGGCGTGAGGCCCTGGGTGCTGCGCTGATCGAACAGGCCGTATTCCAGGCGATGGAAGCCGGTGAAACCCGGGTCTTGCTCGCGTTTTTCGAAATAGTCGGCGCGGGCATTGATGGCGTTATCCAGTTCTGCCAGCCGCTGGGCTGCCGGGGCCAGGCGCTGATAAGCCTCGCGGGCGGGTATGTACAAAGCTTGCGCCTGCTCGAGATCACCGGCCGCAATGGCCAGGGACAGCGCGTCGACGGCCTTGATCATCGCGCTGCCCTGGCGGCTCAGGTAAACCCGGAACTCCGACAGGGGGCCAATAAAGGCCACCATTGAAGGTTGCGCATTGGCGCTGGCCTCGGACGCGGCGGTGGGCGTCACGTGCAGTGAGCCGCGGGGATTGCTGAGCAGGCCGCAGGTGATGGCGTAATCCCCCGGAGCCAGGGTCGCGTTAATCGCCTGGCTGAGGCCTGGGGCAATATTCTCACGCTCCTCGACGACCAGTACGCCGTCGAGGATCTCCCATTCAACCGCCCGCTCTGAGGCGTTGACAATACGAAAGCTATTAAAGCCAGCCGGTACGGTCAGCGCATTGGGTTCGCAACTGTGGGGGTGAATGGTGACCGTGACTTCGTTGTTGTGAACGCTGCGCTTGGCTGCAGCCAGTTGCGAGGCGTAGTAGAACAATCCGCCAGCCGCGATCATCACGATCACCGAGCCGGCCACCGCCCAGCGCAGTGCGCGAGGCGGTGTACCGCTTGCAGGGGTAGGCATGCTTGACCTTATGGGTGTGTTGCGGAGGAGGTGTGTGCAGCGTTTGCAGGCGCAGGCGGGCGAAAGAACATCGCTAGCGTCACTGCCAGATAAATCACATAGGCGGCCAATACGCTGACGGTTGGCGCATCCTGATAGCCGAGCATGCCCGCCAGCACCGAGCCAAGGGGGCCATCCATCGGCAGGCGAGTGCTGATATCGAACACGACGCCCTGCAGGTAATTCCATAGCCCCGGCTTCATGTAGTGCTTGCACCGAGTTGGCCAGGATGCCCGCCGCAACCACCAGAATAAACAGGCCGGTCCAGCGGAAGAACAGGCCCAGGTTCAGACGCATGCTGCCGCTGTAAATGGCAAAACCGATACCGATGGCCAGGACCAGGCCAAGCAGGGCGCCCAGCGGTGCGGCAGGGCCTTCGCTTTGCTGGAATACGGCGAGCAGAAAAAACACGGTTTCAAGCCCTTCGCGGGCGACGGCAAAGAACACCATGGCGATTAGTGCGGTGACTTGATGTTTTGAGCCGGCCAGCGCCTGATCAAGTGACGTGTGCAGGGAGTGCTTGATGGAGCGCGCCACTTTGCGCATCCAGAACACCATCGAACTGAGAATGCCGACCGCAATCAGGCCTACGATGCCTTCGAACAACTCCTGTTGCTTCTGCGGGAATTCGGCACTCATGAGCTCCAGGCCACCACCCACCAGCAGCGACAGTGCCACTGCCAGGAAGACGCCGATCCACACGGCGGGCATCCACTGCCCGCGGCCTGTTTGCTTGAGATAACTGGCAATGATGCCGACGATAAGCGCGGCCTCAATCCCTTCGCGCAACATGATCAGAAATGGAACCAGCATGGGAAAAGCCCGCGTCACTAATTAGTTAGGGAGCTAATTTGTAACATGCTGATACGTATTACCAAACAAGAATCGATTGCATTTGCTGAACGTTGGCTGAACGGAAAGCTGCATCGGGGCAATGGACTCAATGCATTGCTTCAAACAAATCCGGTCGCCTGTATCGCGAGCAAGCCCGCTCCCACAAGGAGCGCAAAGCTGTGGGAGCGGGCTTGCTCGCGATGGTATCGATGCGGTGATTCAGCAGAGCTGGCTCATCAGCATCATCATGGCTTTTTCGCCTCGTCGACTTTTGGTTCTGATTGCACGATATGCGCTTTCATGGTTTCAAGTGCCGTCTCGGCGGTCATTGCTCTGAGTGTCAGAGCGGCTGTGACTTCTTGTGACTGGCTATGCGCCTGCTTCAAGCCTTCGCTTTCCTGGGTAGCCACCCGCAAGCGCTCCTGGAGCAGGGTGCATTCGTTTTGCAGCTGGCTCAGTTGGCCAGTCAATTGCCCGTTGAGGTTGCTCAACTTGTGCTGCTGGTCATTGGCCTGGTTCAGTTCTTTGTTCAGGGCGCGGCTCTCGCTCAATACACGCTCGTTGTCACGATGCAGTTGGGTGATTTCATCCTGACGTACCAGCGCGCTCTGTTGGGCCTGGCGCAGTTCCATTTGTACCTGCTGCAATTGTCCCTCATGGCGACGCTGATCCTGCTCCCGTTGTTCCTTGACGGCGCTGCGGTAGTGCTCAAGGGCATCGCGGGCGTGCAGGTGCTTTTCTTCCAGTGAGCGGATTTGTTCGTCACGGTCCGTGAGGCGCAGCTCAAAGTCACTGCACGCCTGATTCAGGGCGGCGTTGCGGGTTTGTTCGGTTTGCAGCATGGAGCGGATGGCTTCGAGGTTGGCGCTTTCCTGGCTCAGTGCCGTGCCTTGTATCTCAAGGCGTTGCTCAAGCTGTGCCTGAGCGTCTTGCGCCTCGCTCAGTTGCTCGCGCAACTCGATTTTCAGCTGTTCGTAATGAGCCTGGGCGCGGTCGATCGGCTCTTGCGCCTGCTCCTGCAGGCGCTGGGCGAGGCGGGCTACCAGCTCGGTCAGTTCGTCACCGATCTGTTCCTGAGGTGCGCCGCGACGTGAGTCGACCTCGTCCAGCTCTTTTAGATAGCGATGGATCGTGGTTTTCGATCCGGTATTACCCATCTCGATACGTACAGCATCAATGCTCGGGTGTTCGCCGCGGGCCAGGATCGCCGTGCGTGCAATTTGGACTACCGCTTTGTTTACGCCGCCACGGGCCATGGCTTTCTCCTACGATTTTGTACTGTGGTATGTATCATGTAATTACATACTATATTAACGATTAAATTTTGTCTTTATTTACGATTTAAGACGCGGGATATACTGGTATTATCCCGTGCTAGAGCCTTTAAACAGCGTTTTGGGCTCGTTTTCTGTACGCCAATCAAGAGAACTGCCCATGAGCGAGCTGGATCGCTACTTAAACGCCGCGACCCGCGACAACACCCGCCGTAGCTATCGGGCTGCCATCGAGCATTTCGAAGTGACCTGGGGCGGTTTCCTTCCGGCCACCAGCGACAGCGTGGCGCGCTATCTGGTGGCCCACGCCGGACAGCTGTCTATCAACACCTTGAAACTGCGTCTGTCGGCGATTGCGCAATGGCACAACAGTCAGGGGTTTGCCGATCCGACCAAGGCCCCGGTCGTGCGCAAGGTGTTCAAGGGCATCCGTGCATTGCATCCGGCACAGGAGAAGCAGGCCGAACCGCTGCAGTTGCAGCATCTGGAGCAGGTGGTCGACTGGCTCGAAGGCGAAGCGCAGGCAGCGCAAGCCAGCGCGGATCAGCCAGGGCTGTTGCGGGCCAGGCGTGATGCCGCCCTGATTCTGCTGGGGTTCTGGCGCGGGTTTCGCAGCGATGAGCTATGCCGTTTGCAGGTCGAGCACGTACAGGCGGTCCCGGGCGCTGGCATTACGCTGTATCTGCCCCGCAGCAAGAGTGACCGCGACAACCTGGGTAAAACGTTCCAGACCCCGGCACTACAGCGACTGTGTCCTGTGCGGGCCTATATCGAGTGGCTCAATACGGCAGCGCTGGTGCGTGGCCCGGTGTTCCGCGGGATCGACCGCTGGGGCAACCTGGGCGAGGAGGGGCTGCACGCCAACAGCGTGATCCCGCTTCTGCGCCAGGCGCTGGAGCGAGCCGGCATTGCTGCCGAGCAATACACCAGTCACTCGTTGCGTCGCGGTTTTGCAACATGGGCCCATCAAAGTGGTTGGGATTTGAAGTCGCTGATGAATTACGTCGGCTGGAAGGACGTCAAGTCAGCCATGCGCTATGTTGAAGCGAGCGCGTTTACCGGGATGAGCCTCACCGCTGAAAAGCCTGTTGGCAACTGATTGAGGTCAACTTGAAAGCCGGCCCGATGGCCCATAGTTGAATAGGGACTTGGGGTATTAGCTTTCTTCTATCTATAGCGTCACTTGATAGCTAAAACCAATCGGCAGCATCAGCTTTGCTAATGAGCCAGATGCGAAATGTGTTGTTAGGATTCACCTCATCAACTTTTCAACCCTGACGGAGAGTCAACGATGCCTATCATCAACAGCCAAGTAAAACCGTTCAAAGCAACTGCCTACAAAAACGGCAGCTTCGTGGAAGTGTCGGACGCTGACCTGAAAGGCAAGTGGTCTGTCGTGTTCTTCTACCCAGCCGACTTCACCTTCGTTTGCCCAACCGAACTGGAAGACCTGGCTGACAACTACGAAGAGTTCAAGAAACTCGGCGTGGAAATCTACAGCGTGTCGACTGACACCCACTTTGCCCATGCTGCCTGGCACAACACTTCGCCAGCCATCGGCAAAATCCAGTACACCATGATCGGCGATCCTACGCTGACCATCTCCCGCAACTTCGACGTGCTGATCGAAGAAGCTGGCCTGGCTGACCGCGGTACTTTCGTGATCAACCCGGAAGGTCAGATCAAGATCGTTGAGCTGAACGACGGCGGCGTTGGTCGTGATGCCTCCGAGCTGCTGCGCAAAATCAAGGCTGCTCAGTACGTCGCAGCTCACCCAGGTGAAGTTTGCCCGGCCAAATGGAAAGAAGGTGAGTCCACCTTGGCTCCATCCCTTGACCTGGTCGGCAAGATCTAAGTCTGTGAAGCACCCAAGGGCGGTGAACCGCACCTAAGTAGTCAGCAGCATCGCCCTCAAAACGCCCGGGCGACATTCGCTCGGGCGTTTTTTTTTACAGAATCAATATTCAAAGGAGATCGCCCGTATGTTGGACGCCAATCTAAAAGCACAGTTGAAGTCATACCTGGAGCGGGTCACACAGCCGATCGAGATTGTCGCTTCTCTCGACGACGGTGCGAAATCCCGTGAAATGCACGACCTGTTAAAAGAAATCGCCAGTCTTTCCAGCATGATCACCCTGCTGGACAACGGTAACGATGCGCGCAAGCCTTCGTTCTCGCTGAACCGCCCCGGCGGCGATATCAGCCTGCGTTTTGCAGGTATCCCGATGGGCCACGAATTTACTTCGCTGGTGCTGGCCTTGCTGCAAGTAGGCGGCCACCCATCGAAAGCCAGTAGCGACGTGATTGAACAGATTCGCTCCCTTAAAGGCGAGTTCAACTTCGAAACCTATTTCTCGCTGTCTTGCCAGAACTGCCCTGACGTTGTGCAGGCTCTGAACTTGATGGCAGTGCTCAACCCGAACATTCGCCACGTGGCGATCGACGGCGCCTTGTTCCAGGACGAAGTCACCGAACGTCAGGTGATGGCGGTGCCAAGCGTTTACCTGAACGGAGTGAACTTCGGTCAGGGTCGCATGGGCCTGGAAGAGATTCTCGGCAAACTGGACACCAGTGCCGTTGAGCGTCAGGCCGAAAAAATCAGCGCCAAAGAAGCCTTTGACGTGCTGGTGATCGGCGGTGGTCCGGCCGGTGCTGCTGCAGCGATCTATGCTGCGCGTAAAGGCATACGTACCGGTGTTGCGGCCGAGCGCTTTGGGGGGCAGGTGCTGGACACCATGGCCATCGAGAACTTTATCTCGGTTCAGGAAACTGAAGGACCAAAACTTGCCACTGCACTTGAGGAACACGTCAAGCAATACGACGTCGACATCATGAACCTGCAGCGTGCAGACAAATTGATCGCCGGCAAGGCGGGCGAGTTGCACGAAGTGAAATTTGCCAGCGGTGCATCGCTAAAAGCCAAGACCGTGATTCTGGCCACCGGTGCCCGCTGGCGTGAAATGAACGTGCCGGGTGAGCAGCAATACCGCAGTCGAGGTGTTGCTTACTGCCCGCACTGTGATGGCCCGTTGTTCAAGGGCAAGCGTGTTGCAGTCATCGGCGGCGGTAACTCGGGCGTCGAAGCAGCCATCGACCTGGCAGGCATCGTTGCTCATGTGACCCTGCTTGAGTTCGATACCACATTGCGCGCCGATGCGGTATTGCAGCGCAAGTTGCACAGCCTGCCCAACGTAAAGGTCATCACCAATGCCCAGACCACCGAGGTAACGGGTGACGGGCAGAAAGTGAACGGTCTGCTTTACAAGGATCGTCAGTCGGGTGAAGTGCATGCCGTGGAACTTGAAGGCATCTTTGTGCAAATTGGTTTGTTGCCTAACACCGATTGGCTCAAAGGTACTGTAGAGCTTTCGCCCCGTGGTGAGATCGTGGTCGATGCTCGTGGTGAAACGTCCATCCCCGGTATTTTCGCAGCCGGTGACGTGACCACCGTACCGTACAAGCAGATCGTGATCGCGGTAGGCGAGGGCGCCAAGGCTTCCCTGAGTGCGTTCGATCACTTGATCCGCTCTTCTGCGCCGCAATAAGCGGCCTGAAACAAAAAACCCATGAGCGATCATGGGTTTTTTTTTGAGTCCGATATTTACATCGGTTGTGGCTGGATGATCTCGACCCAGTAACCGTCCGGATCTTTAACGAATGCCAGGGATTTCATGCGGCCATCGTTCAGACGTTTCTGAAAGTCCACGCCCAAGTCTTCAAAGCGCTCACAGGCGGCGCGGATATCCGGCACCGAAATACAGATATGGCCGAAACCGCGCGGATCGGTGTTGCCATTGTGGTAGACGACGCTGTCGTCGGTTTCCGAGCCGTGGTTGTGGGTCAGTTCCAGGATGCCGGGAATGGACTTCATCCACAGCGTACGCGCAGCGTCGTCCGCGGGGATCTGTGCCTTGTCGACCAGCGCCAGAAAATACAGGCTGAATTCGGCTTCAGGAAAGTCACGCTTTTCAACCAGTGAAAAACCCAGTACGCGGGTATAAAAATCGAGGGACTTCTCGATGTTTTTGACGCGCAGCATGGTGTGGTTGAACACGAAGTTATGGGTAGCGCTATCTGGTTGGCCAGTGACGCCAGGGATGTTGTTCAGGTCTTGCAGGCTCATGAACCCTCCGAAAATGATGCATAGGTGATCGGTCGCTACGATGAGCGTGATGAGGGAATGATACGGAAAGTGAAGTCTTGCGCCAAACCTGTTTTAGGGGAAAAGGGCTGTCTGTACGAGGGGTTGGGGGTAGTGGGAGGCAAATTCCAGGCAAAAAGAAGCCCGCCGAAGCGGGCATGGGGCGCTAGTCCTTTAGCAGCCTCTATCCTGTGACCCGCCATGTGAAAAATTTGTGAAGCATCTTCCCCTCCCGTCCTTTTCGGTCCTGTGGGTCGCAAAATACGACTTTTCCTACACCGCAATTGACTCGGGCTGTTTTTTACTCGGGGCGTTCGGTAAAACACATGCGTGTACTTGAGCGGATCGCTGGCAGGAGCCCGCCAAGAAGCGACGTTGAAGTTTTAATGATGGACTAAAAATAACGTAACTCTGCGACGCACGATAATGTGAGTCCTTCATCATAAAGTTGAGCCCTTTATAATGAAGGAGGGGCTCAGAACGATTAACTCAGGTACAAAAAAGCCCTGCCGGGGCAGGGCGTGATTTGCAGGTGGGCTTTACGCACGAAGCCAGGTATCTACCGTTGCTGCACCATACTCTTCTTTCCAGGCTTTCAAGCCACGATGGTTGCCGCCTTTGGTTTCGATAAGTTCGCCGGTATGGGGGTTTTGGTACACCTTGAGCACTCGGGCCTTGCGCTGTTTAGGGGCTGATGCGCCCTTTGAAGCAGAAGGGTTTGGGTCAAGGATGGCGATGATGTCCCGAAGGTTTTTGCCATAGGTTTTCATCAAGCCTTGAAGCTTTTCTTCGAACTCGATTTCCTTTTTAAGTCCGGCATCATTTTTCAAGGCTTCCAATTGGGCCAGCTGTTCTTGTAGCGCTTTTTCAGCAGCGCGAAACTCAGCAAGTCTAGACAAAGTCATTACTCCATTCGTAGGTTCGGTGCGATGAAACCGAAGCGAATTAATGATGTTTGGAATGCACAAGATTTGCAGGACGAACCCTCGAGGATTTGATCCCGGGGAACGCATCCACTGATGCAGACAATTAAAAGTTCGTATTCGGACAAAAAAAATTGTAGTTGCTAATTCCTACGCTGCCAAGTGCTATAAGCGTGCTGTTTGAAAAAGTTTCAAACAGCACGCTTATTTATTAAGTGGGGGTTAAGCGTGCCTGTAAAGCCTCGATGAACTCGGCCGGCGGCATGGGGCGCGCAAACAGGTAGCCTTGTAAAAAATCAACGCCTTGAGCGGCCAGGTACTCGCTTTGTTCTTCTGTTTCAATGCCTTCTGCGACAATCCCCAAGTCCAGCTTCGCACTCAACTCAATGATGCTGTCAAGAATATGTCTGGACAGGGCATCTACCCCAATCAAGGCGACAAAGCTCTGGTCAATCTTCAAGTAATCAACGTTGAACTCGCGCAAATAACTCAGGCTTGAATGGCCGGTGCCAAAGTCATCAATGGCAATCATGACGCCCAGGGTGTGCAATTGACTGAACAGCTGATGGGTAGTGGGGGTGGGGACGATTAACTCGCGCTCGGTGAGTTCCAGGACAAGGTTGATGTGCCCCGGCGGGAAAGCATCCAGAAAGCGTCGGCAGTCTTCAACCAGCTCAAGGTTCTGGCAATGGTGGGCTGAAATGTTGAAGGCTATATGGAAACCGGGCTCCATGTGGCTGGAGTGGGGGGCAAGCAGCTGTGATGTTTGCTCCATCAGCGAGCGCGTCATCGGCACAATCAAGCCCGAGTGTTCTGCAAAAGGGATAAACAGGTCCGGACGAACCAGCCCCTCTTTAGGATGTTGCCAGCGCATCAATACTTCGGCACCGGCCCATTGTTTGGTATCACCCCGTACGACGGGTTGGAAGTAAGGAATGAACTCGGCCGCCTCCAGGCCACGGCACATTTCACTGGAGGGTGAAGACGAGCGTTTTTGAAGCCTGTTAACCGTCAAGGCTGAAACAGCGCCCAGAAAGATCAATAAACCCAAAAAACCAGGGTATTCAACAATCACATGTCGCCAGACTTCGCCCTTGTTAAAGCCGGCGATAACGCCATAGGGATACTCGGATGAAGGCACTGAAGTTTGCGCCACAGGCAAATGGGGAGGCGGTGTATTACGTACCTGGCCATAGCGATCGATCCAGGCGTTACCCACGACAATTAATAAATTGGTCTTATGATTGATCAGTCCCAGTACGTTGACCAGGTGAAAGCCGTACAGGCTGATCAATACCCCACGCTTGTCCTTGTTTTGGCGGTAAACCAGTACAGGATCATTGGGCGTAACCATGGTGCCGGGCATCAGCCATAGAACGCCGCCTGCATAGTTGGCAGGGTTCACCGCTTCCTTGTAATTGCCAAACAAGGACGTGCAGTAGATCTGGTTGTCCCACACCAGATTGACGGAGCGTACAAAAGGGCGGCGCGTCACCTGTTCGCGCAGGGCCAGTTCAACCTGAGGGCAATCCTGGCCCGCCAACGGCAATACGACATCGGCGGCAAGCATTGCATTTTCCAGCATCAAATCAAATTGACGTACTGCTTCCTGGGCGGTTTGAGTGGCCTCAAGTTTCAGTGAGCGGTTGGCCTGCCAAACTATAATCAAGACACCCAGCACAACAGGTAACAGTCCGCTGAGCACAGTCAACGCGTAACGGTCAGTCCATTTACGGCTCATTTTTGAGGTGAGTGGCATTCAAAATCCTGCTAACACAGAGGTGGGGCTTGGGTGCACGCGACAGAACAGTAAGAAAAGCGTAGCAGTGCATGCGGGCAATTTTACAATGGGTAGGACAAATAAGATTACGCCATGTAGAATCGGCTTACGCATACAAGAATAACGACTTCTGAAAGCAGAAGCCCTACCGCGTAAGAGATGGATCGAAATGAAGCGATTCGGGTTCCAGTTGATCTACGGTGATTTCCTTGCGCGCAGTGTGCGCGGGATCTCCTGCGCGCCGCCAGCCAGCCTCAGCATTCTTAGCATATAACCCCTGTTAATTCTAAAAATGACCATGATGAGGCGCCTAAAATGGCTGATCTATACGAAAACCCAATGGGCCTGATGGGCTTTGAGTTCATCGAATTCGCGTCCCCTGTACCCAATACCCTTGAACCTGTGTTTGAAATCATGGGTTTCACCAAGGTGGCGACCCACCGTTCCAAAGATGTGCACCTGTATCGCCAGGGCGATATCAACCTGATCCTCAACAACGAGCCCAATAGTGTCGCGTCCTACTTCGCGGCCGAGCACGGTCCGTCGGTATGCGGGATGGCCTTTCGGGTGCGCAATGCACAGCAAGCCTATACCCGTGCACTTGAATTGGGGGCTCAGCCAGTACATATCCCTACCGGCCCGATGGAACTGAACCTGCCTGCAATCAAAGGCATTGGTGGCGCTCCGCTGTACCTGATCGACCGCTATGGCGAAGGCAACTCGATTTACGACATCGACTTTGTGTTCATCGAAGGCGTAGACCGTCATCCGGTCGGCGCGGGCCTGAAGATCATCGATCACCTGACCCATAACGTGTACCGCGGCCGCATGGCTTATTGGGCCAACTTCTACGAGAAGCTGTTCAACTTCCGCGAAATCCGTTATTTCGACATCAAGGGCGAATACACCGGACTGACCTCCAAGGCCATGACCGCGCCAGATGGCATGATTCGCATCCCGTTGAACGAAGAGTCGTCCAAAGGTGCGGGTCAGATCGAAGAGTTCCTGATGCAGTTCAACGGTGAGGGCATTCAGCACGTTGCCTTCCTCAGTGATGACCTGATCAAGACCTGGGACGCACTGAAGAAAATTGGCATGCGCTTCATGACCGCACCGCCAGAGACCTACTACGAAATGCTTGAAGGCCGCCTGCCGAACCACGGTGAACCGGTTGAAGAGCTTCAATCGCGGGGCATCTTGCTGGACGGTTCTTCGGAGTCGGGTGACAAGCGCCTGCTGCTGCAGATCTTCTCTGAAACCCTGATGGGGCCGGTGTTCTTCGAGTTCATCCAGCGCAAGGGCGATGACGGCTTTGGCGAAGGCAACTTCAAGGCACTGTTTGAGTCCATCGAACGCGACCAGGTGCGTCGTGGTGTGCTGACTGCAGACTGATACGCCTCATGCCCGCTTCCACATGGCGCGTTCCTGTGGGAGCCGGGCTTGCCCGCGATAGCATCGCCTGCAAGCCTGCTGCCGCCATTCCCTCCCTAGAACAACCCCGCCGCAATATTGATCGTAAATCCAAGCACTGCTGTGTTGAACAAAAAGCCCAGTAATGAGTGAGCCAATACCGCTTTGCGCATTTCGCGGGTGGCGATGCTCACGTCGGCTGTCTGCACCGCAACGTTGAGGGTGAACGAGAAATACAGAAAATCCCAGTAGTCCGGGTCCAGCAATCCCTCCGGGAAGCGCAGTGCCGGCTCCGGCCCTTCGTTGTTATAGAACAGTCGCGCGTAATGCAGGCTGAAAATGACTCCGATCATCAACCACGAACCCACCACCGTCAGCCCGGTAAAACCGTAATGAATCAGGCGATCGGTGTCGCTGGCAATGGTGCCCGACAACTCAAGGGTGACGGCCGCCAGGCTGGCGATTGCAGCAATGCACACGGTAAAGAGCACCATGCTGGCATTTTCATCTTCGACTTCAGCCGTGCTTTTGACGTCACAGGCCCTGGAGTGGATCACCAGCCATAACGTAAAGGCCAGATACAGCCATACAGCGCTGTTCCAGCCCAGCAGGAATTTGGTGGTCACGGTAGCGGCAGGAGCAAAAATGCCAACGGCCAGCCCGACCAGAGTGGCGGCGGTCAAGCGGGGGTGAGTGCGTGCAAGGTGCGACATAAACTATCCCTGTTATTGAGTTTACAAGCACCTTAGCACGCACGGCCGGGGGTTAACCCTGGCGAGGTTTGCTTCTTGCCAGCTTCATCACCACCACGAAGAACACCGGTACAAACACCACGGCCAGAGTTGCGACGATCATGCCGCCGATCACCCCTGTGCCGATGGCCTGCTGACTCGCGGAACTGGCGCCGGTGGCGAGTGCCAATGGCACCACCCCAAGGATGAACGCCAGTGACGTCATCACAATCGGGCGCAGCCGCAAGCGGGCTGCTTGCACGGTAGCGTCCACCAGGTCATGCCCCTCGTCGTACAGGGTCTTGGCAAACTCGATGATCAAAATGGCGTTCTTTGCCGACAGCCCGATAATGGTGATCAGGCCCACTTTGAAGAACACGTCGTTGGGCATTCCGCGCAACGTGACCGCCAGCACCGCACCCAGCACGCCCAATGGCACGACCAGCAGAACAGCGGTCGGGATCGACCAGCTTTCGTACAGTGCAGCCAGGCACAGGAAAACGATCAGCAGCGACAAGGCCAGCAGGATCGGTGCTTGAGCCCCGGACACCTGTTCTTGCAACGATAACCCTGTCCACTCCAGGCCCAGGCCTGCCGGAAGCTGGCTGACCAGGCGCTCAATTTCAGCCATCGCCTCGCCGGTGCTGTGCCCTGGGGCCGATTCGCCGGAAATGCTGATCGCCGGGTAACCGTTATAGCGCGTCAGCTGGGACGGGCCCTGTATCCAGCGGGCTTCGACAAAGGCCGAAAGCGGCACCATCTTGCCCTGGTCGTTACGCACATTCATTTTCAGCAGGTCTTCGACCTGGCTGCGCTGATCACCTTCAGCCTGAACCACTACCCGTTGCATGCGGCCCTGATTCGGGAAGTCGTTGACATAGGCCGAGCCCACCGCCGTTGACAACACGGCGCCGATGTCGGCAAAGGAAATGCCCAGCGCATTGGCGCGTTTACGATCGACCTCAAGCTGCACCTGCGGGCTTTCTGCCAGTGCTTCTTCACGCACATTGGCCAGCACAGGGCTTTTGGCTGCCAGTTCCAGCAACTCGCTGCGGGCTTGCATCAGTCTGTCATAGCCAACACCGCCACGGTCTTGCAAGCGGAACTCAAAACCGCTGGAGGTCCCCAGGCCACTGACCGGAGGTGGAAGGATGGCAAAGGCCACCGCGTCCTTGAGCTCGCTGAAAGCGCCGTTCGCCCGGTCAGCGATTGCGGATGCAGAGTCCTGGGCGCCACGTACCGACCAGTCCTTGAGGGTGGTAAAGGCCAGCGCTGCGTTCTGGCCGCTACCCGAGAAGCTGAAACCCAGGATCATCGTGGTGTTACCCACCCCGGGCTCGCTGGCGTTGTGTGCCTCAATCTGCTCGGCCACCTTGATCGTGCGGCTCTGGCTGGCGCCTGGCGGCAGTTGAATGTCAGTGATGGTGTAGCCCTGGTCCTCGACAGGCAAGAAGGAGGAGGGCAGGCGTGCAAAGCACACCACCAGAATCACCAGCAAGGCACCGTAGACCAGCAGGTAGCGTGTGCTGCGCTTGATCAGATGCACCACCCAGTGTTCGTAACCTTGTGACAGGCGCTCGAACTTCCTGTTGAACCAGCCAAAGAAACCGCCCTTGGCGTGATGCTCTCCCTTGGCGATCGGCTTGAGCAAGGTTGCACACAGGGCCGGGGTCAGGGACAGGGCCAAAAATGCCGAGAACAGAATCGAAGTCGCCATCGACAGCGAGAACTGCTGGTAAATCACCCCGACAGATCCAGGCATGAACGCCATTGGAATAAACACGGCCACCAGCACCAGGGTGATGCCCACAATCGCGCCGCTGATCTGGGTCATCGCCTTGCGGGTCGCTTCTCGCGGCGAAAGCCCTTCGCTGACCATGATCCGCTCGACGTTCTCGACCACCACAATGGCATCGTCCACCAGAATCCCGATGGCCAGCACCATGCCGAACATGGTCAGCACGTTGATTGAAAAGCCCAGCGCCAGCATCGTGGCGAACGTTCCCATCAGTGCCACCGGCACCACCAGGGTCGGGATCAGTGTGTAGCGAATGTTCTGCAGGAACAGGTACATCACGGCAAATACCAGCACCATAGCCTCGACCAGGGTGTAGATAACCTTGGTGATCGAGACTTTGACAAACGGCGTGGTGTCATACGGGATGGTGTATTCCACACCGGCCGGGAAGTAGCGGCTCAGATCATCCATCTTGGCGCGAATCAGGTTGCCCGTATTCAGGGCGTTGGCCTCCGGTGCCAGTTTCACGCTGAAAGCGCTGGCTGACTTGCCGTTCAGCCGGGTGCCGTACTGGTACTCCTGGCTGCCGATTTCGACCCGGGCCACATCGCTGATGCGTACCGTGGAGCCGTCCGGGTTGGCACGCAGCACAATATCGCCAAACTCTTGCGGGGTTGATAGCTGGCCCTTGACCAGTACTGTTGCGGTGATTTCCTGGGTGGAGCGCCCCGGCAGATCGCCGATGCTGCCCGCGGAAACCTGTGCATTTTGACTGGCAATCGCCTGGTTGACGTCGGCCGGGGTCAGGTTGAAGCCGATCAGTTTTTGCGGATCGATCCAGATGCGCATGGCACGTTCGGCACCATACAGCTGGGCCTTGCCGACGCCGTCGATGCGCTTGACTTCGTTCATCACGTTGCGCGCAAGGTAATCGCTGAGGGCGACCTCATCCAGCGCGCTGGTGCTGTCGGCGGTCAGTGTCACCAGCATCAGGAAGCCCGAGGAGATTTTCTCGACCTGCAGGCCTTGCTGGATAACCGCCTGGGGCAGGCGCGACTCCACCGCTTTAAGACGGTTCTGTACATCGACCTGCGCCATCTCCGGATCGGTGCCGGGTTTGAATGTGGCGGTGATGCTGGCACTGCCCAGGCTGCTCTGGGATTCGAAATACAGCAAGCCATCGGTGCCGTTGAGCTCCTGCTCAATCAGGCTGACGACGCTTTCGTCCAGGGTTTGGGCCGAGGCGCCGGGGTAAATGGCGTAAACCTCGACTTGGGGCGGCGCCACGTCGGGATATTTGGCTACTGGCAACTGCGGGATGGCCAAAGCCCCCGCCAGCAGAATGAACAACGCAACGACCCAGGCAAAGACCGGGCGGTCGATAAAAAACTGCGGCATGCTCACCGATCCGTGGAGTGTGCGAGAGGGAGTGTGGGGTCATCGATTTGTACCTGCTCACCCGGGCGGGCGTGCTGCAGGCCTTCAGTGACGATGCGGTCACCGGCCTTCAGGCCGGAGGTCACGGCCCAGCGATCATTTTGCGCACTGCCCAGTTGAACCGCCTGCAGGTGCACGCGGTTATCGGCATCGACCAGCAGCACCTGGGCGATCCCTGCGCTGTCACGCATGATTGCCCGCTGCGGCACGCTGATGCCTTCCTTTTTGAACGCCTGCTCCAGTCGAACCCGCACAAAACTGCCTGGCAAAAGATCGTAGTCAGGGTTCGGGAACTCGCTGCGCAGAATGATTTGTCCGGTGCTCGGGTCAACCGTCACATCGGTGAACAGCAGTTTGCCCGGCAACGGATAAAGGCTGCCGTTGTCCCGAATCAATGTGGCCTTTGCCTGTTGCTTGCCGACTTGCTGCAGCTCCCCGGCGCGGAATGCTTCGCGCAGGTTGTCCAGATCGCGGGTGGACTGCGTCAGGTCGACATGAATCGGATTGAGTTGCTGGATACGGGCCAGCGGCGTGACTTCACCCTGGCCGACCAGAGCACCTTCAGTGACCAGTGCACGGCCAATGCGCCCCGAGATGGGTGCTGTAACGGTGGCATAACCCAGGTTCAGCCTGGCGCGCTGAAGCGCAGCCTGATTGGCGGCCACATCGGCATTGGCCTGCTGTGCCGCAGCGCGCGCATTGTCATGGTCCTGACGGCTGATCGCGTTGATTGCTATCAGCTCGCCATAGCGCTGGTCCTGCAGTTTTGCCTGCAAGGCAACAGCCTGGGACTTGCTCAAGGCGGCCTGCGCGCTGTCCAGGTCAGCCTTGAAAGGCGCCGGATCAATCAGAAACAGGACATCACCCTGTTTCACCTCGGTGCCTTCGGTGAACACGCGCTTGAGCACGACACCGGCAACCCGGGCACTGACTTGCGCCACGCGGGGAGCAACCACCCGGCCGCTCAGCTCGTTGCTGACGGACAAGGGCGCGGTGGCGATGACTTCGGTGCGTACCTTGGTCATGGGAGGTTTGGTCTCAGCGACCGGGCTTTTATCGCAGGCGCTGAGGGTCAGGGCCAGCGCCGTAAGGAATAGCGGGGCGAAGAGCTTTTTCAACGATCGTGCCTTCTTAAATAAGCGGGATGTTTCTGTAGGCATGCTAAGCGCAGCACGCAAGAGGCGTTGTGAAGCAATGTAGGGGGTATGTGAAAAAGTGTGAAGGTTCTGCTCCTATCCTTGTAAGGTTGTATATCCTTCGGGTTTTCCCCGGTTGTAAGCATTGATTATGCCCACTATTTTGCTGGTCGAAGACGACGCCGCGCTGTCGGAGCTGATTGCCAGCTACCTGGAGCGCAATGGCTATCAGGTCAGCGTGATTGCCCGCGGCGATCAAGTGTGTGACAGAGCAAGAAGCAACCCTCCGGATCTGGTCATTCTTGACCTGATGTTACCTGGGCTCGATGGTCTGCAAGTCTGTCGCTTGCTGCGAACCGAGTCTGCCAGTCTGCCGATCCTGATGTTGACAGCCCGCGACGATAGTCATGATCAGGTGCTGGGGCTAGAGATGGGTGCAGATGATTATGTGACAAAACCTTGCGAGCCCCGTGTATTGCTGGCCCGTGTGCGCACGCTTTTGCGTCGCAGCAGCCTGACCGAGCCTCAAATGGCCATTGACCGCATCACCATTGGCAATCTGTGCATCGACTTGTCAGAGCGCACCGTCAATTGGCGCGGACAGATCATCGAGTTGTCCAGTGGTGAGTACAACCTGCTGGTGGTGCTGGCGCGGCATGCCGGCGAAGTGCTGAGCCGTGATCAGATCCTGCAGCGTCTGCGGGGCATCGAGTTCAACGGCACGGACCGTTCGGTGGATGTGGCGATCTCCAAGTTGCGGCGCAAGTTCGATGACTGCGCCGGTGAAGCGCGCAAGATCAAGACCGTGTGGGGCAAGGGCTACCTGTTCAGCCGCTCGGAATGGGAATGCTGAACCCATGTTGAAGATTCTGATACGCCTGTACCTCGTGACCATCGTGACGTTCGCCCTGGCCAGTTACCTGGTGCCCGGGGTGATCGTGTCGCTGTTTCATGATCGCTTCATGAACTACAACGTCGATATGTCGCGGGGCATGCAGACCCTGCTGGTCAAACAGTTCCATCATCTGCCCCCAGAGCAATGGCCAGCCCTTGCCCGCGAACTTGACGCGCAGTTTGAGCCGATGAAGGTCAATCTGCTGCCCATTACGGATGCCAAGTTCAGCGCCCAGGAGCAACGCCAATTGCAGCAAGGCAAGGGTGTGTTGCGCATCGGCGATTGGGGCTGGCGCACGCTGGTGGTTTCTCCGCTGGACGAACAACTGGCGATTGAATGGGTGATGCCTCCGGACCCCTTCGACATGAGTGTGTTGTATTGGAGTATCAACGTCCTGATTGGCGCGGCATTGCTGGGCGGCCTGCTGTTGTGGCTGCGCCCGCACTGGCGTGATCTGGAGCGCCTCAAACTCACGGCGGAGCGTATCGGTCAGGGGCAACTGAGCGAGCGTACGCAGATATCCCAACGCTCGAACATTCATGGCCTGGCCACCGTATTCGATGCAATGGCCCAGGATGTCGAGCACCTGCTCAATCAGCAGCGCGACTTGTTGAACGCGGTGTCCCATGAATTGCGCACGCCCTTGACCCGCCTGGACTTTGGCCTGGCGCTGGTGCTGTGCGACGACTTGCCGGATGGCAGTCGCGAGCGCTTGCAAGTGTTGGTGGGGCATATCCGCGAACTGGATGAGCTGGTACTGGAACTGCTGTCTTTCAGCCGCCTGCAAAACCCGGCATTGGTTCCAGAGAGGGTGGAGGTGTCGCTCGATGAGTTTATCGACAGCATCCTTGGCAGCTTCGATGAAGAGCTGGAGGCCCCTGATATTGTGCTGGACGTGCTGTTGCAAGGCGCCCAGGAACGCTTCGCCCTTGATCCGCGCCTGACTGCGCGAGCCCTGCAAAACCTGCTGCGCAATGCCATGCGTTACTGCGACAGGCGAATTCAGGTGGGCGTGAATGTCTCCTCCCAGGGCTGTGAACTGTGGGTGGATGACGATGGCATCGGAATTCCCGAGCAAGAACGGGAAAGGATCTTTGAGCCGTTCTATCGCCTGGATCGCAGCCGGGACCGGGCTACCGGCGGCTTTGGCCTGGGACTGGCGATCAGTCGGCGTGCCCTGCAAGCCCAGGGCGGCACGCTGAGCGTGGAGCAATCGCCTATGGGCGGTGCTCGCTTCAAGCTCTGGTTACCGGCTTGAAGCGAGGTGTTGCGGCTTAGATGGAGCGGCGCTGGCGGCTCACGTGCTTCAAGCCTTCAATAATCAAGACGACCACCGCGAGCCAGATCGGACCATAGGTCAGCCATTGACCGTCTTCCAGGCTGTCGCCCAGCAACAGGGCCACGGCGACCAGCAGCACAGGCTCGACGTAACTGAGCAGGCCAAACAGGCTGAACGGCAGCAAGCGACTGGCCAGGATGTACGAGAACCCTGCGGCCGCACTGATGATGCCCATGAGCGGTACCAGCAGATAAAGCGCCTGGCGCTGTTCGCCAAGGTCGACATGGGGGCCGGCCAGCACAAACCAGAGGGCTGCCGGGACCATCAACAGCATGTCCAGCCACAGGCCGCCCAGGTTGTCGATGCCGATCTTTTTGCGCAATACGAAGTACATCGGGTAACCGATGGCCACGACCAGTGTCGTCCAGGAAAACCCGCCCGTGCGATACAACTCATTGGCCACGCCGATCACGGCCAGGGCCGTGGCTATTTTCTGCAGGTGGGACAAGTGCTCGCCGTAGACGATGCGCCCGGTGAGGATCATCGTCAGTGGCAACAGGAAGTAGCCCAGCGACACATCCAGGCCATGCCCGTTGAGCGGCCCCCACATGAACATCCACAGCTGCAGGCCAACCAGGAAGCTGGTCAGCAGTACACAAGGAATCAGTAGAGGTTTGTCGCGTAAACGATTGAAAATTATAGGAACCCATTTCCAATCGCCGGAGAGGCATATAAACAGGGTCATGAAGGGAAGCGAGATCAGTATTCGCCAGCCGAAGATTTCCTGGCCATCAAGGGGCCAAAGAACGGAAGTGAAGTAGTACAAGACGCCGAACAGGCAGGAAGCCAAAATCGATAGAACAATACCTTTAGACACAACAACCTCAATGGATCTACAACGTTACTCGTTTGAGTGGGCACGTAGCTTGAGGCTGTTGGTTGTCGGTGGCAAATGTCTTTTAAACCAATTACTTGGGAGTCATTCTTGTTGAGGCGGTTCAACTTGTAAAACACCAAGCAAATACTGGGCCAAAGTCGTTTTAAACGAGCGTTCGTGTTGTTGAAAAAACTGATTAACGGTAGCTTGCTATCAAGTGCTGTGGGGGCGGGCTTGCTCGCGAAAGCATCGCCCCGGTGGTTTTGGCAGGCCGAGTCGCCTGAGCAGAGAGCCAGCCCACCCCCTCGCATTCAACCCGTTTACATGGATCGGCGTTGACGCACCAGGTGCTTGAACCCTTCGAACATCAACACCCCCACGGCCAACCAGATCGGCAGATAGGTCATCCATTGGCCCGCAGTAATGCTTTCGCCCAGCAGCAATGCAACCAGCACCAGCAACACGGGCTCGACATAGCTGAGTAAACCGAAGAGGCTGAACGCCAGCATCCGGCTGGCCAGGATGTAACTGATCAGCGCCAGGGCACTGATGCCCCCCAGGATTGGAATGAGCGCGTACAGGGCAGGGCGATGGCTGGCCACCTCAAACCCTTGCTCACCACTTTGTACAAACCACCACGCCACAGGTATCAGCAGCAGCATATCAGCCCACAGGCCGCCGAGGTTGTCGGTGCCTGCACGCTTGCGCAGCACGAAGTACAAGGGGTAACCAATGGCCACCACCAGAGTGGTCCAGGAGAACCCGCCCACGCGGTACACCTCGTTGGCGACCCCGAGGGTTGCCAGTGCCGCGGCGATTTTCTGCAGATGGGACAGTTGTTCGCCATACACCAGGCGACCGGTCAGAAGCATGGTCAGCGGCAGCAGGAAATAACCCAGCGATACGTCAAGGCTGTGGCCATTGAGCGGCGCCCACAGAAACAGCCAGAGCTGAACGCCCACCAGTGCACTGGACGCGACGAGCACGGCGAAGAACTTCGGTTGCTGACGCAGCCGCGAGAAAATCACCGGCACCAGCCGCCAGTCACCGGAAAAGCACATGAACAGCGTCATGCAGGGCAGGGTCAGGAGCATCCGCCAGCCGAAGATTTCAGCTCCGCTCAAGGGCCAGAGCAGGGATGTGAAGTAATACATGACACCGAACAGGCTCGATGCCAGAACAGACAGAACAATACCTTTGGACACAACAGCCTCGTTGAAACACACATTTTGATTATTAGAAGTGCGTAGCTTGAGGCTCTGTGAGCTGTAGGGCAAATCCTTGATTATGAATGTCTGTGGGAGCGGGCTTGCTCGCGAAGCAGGCAACCCGGTTTCAGAGTCAAACCGCAGCGCTACCATCGCGGGCAAGCCCGGCTCCCACAGGCTGTGTTTGATTATGGGGTTTTAATGCCCCGGGTCATGCGCAGTGCCAGCAGGCTGCCGCCCACAATCACCGCGGCCAGGAAGTACAGGGCCGCGTCCGTGGAACCGGTGGCGTCTTTTACGAAGCCCACCAGGTACGGGCTAAGGAAACCGGCCATTTGCCCCATCGAGTTGATCAGTGCCAGGCCACCAGCGGCTGCACCCGCGCTGAGCATCGCAGTAGGTACTGGCCAGAACATCGGCAAGCCGGTCAGTGCGCCCATGGTCGCAACGGTCAGGCCCAGAATCGCAATGGCCGGGTGCGCGGCAAAATTCACCGCGATCACCAGACCCACCGCGCCCATCAGCATCGGTACCACCAGATGCCAGCGGCGCTCCTTGTGCAAGTCCGCCGAGCGGCCCACCAGCAGCATGAACACTGCCGCCAGCAGATAAGGAATCGCGCTGATCCAGCCGATCACCAGGGTATCGCTGAAGCCCAGGCTCTTGATGATCGACGGCAACCAGAAGTTGATGGCGTACACGCCGCTCTGGATGCAGAAGTAAATCAGGCCGAAAGCCCAGATGGCCGGGTTTTTGAACACTGCCGACAGCGAGTCGGTGGCCGATGAAGCGGGTTTGCTGGCGGCATCCAGGCGATGGTCCGCTTCCAGTACCGCTCGTTCATGGGCACCCAGCCATTTGGCGTTGGCAAAGCTGTCACTGAGCAAGAAAATGGCCAGGGCGCCCAGCACGACGGTGGGAATGCCTTGCAGCAGGAACATCCACTGCCATCCGGCAAGGCCGCCCTGGCCTGCAGCGAAGTGGCTGAGAATCCAGCCGGAGAATGGCCCGCCAATCAGGCCCGATACAGGGATGGCACACATGAACAGGGCCATGATCCGGCCCCGGCGAAAGCTGGGAAACCACTGCGAGAGGTACAGCACCACACCCGGAAAGAAGCCCGCTTCAGCGGCACCGGTCAGCAGGCGCAGGGTGTAGAACCCGGTAGGTGTGGTGACAAACATCAGGCAGGTCGACAGGGTCCCCCAACTGATCATCATCACGGCGATCCAGCGCCGGGGACCGAATCTGGTCAAGGCCAGGTTGCTGGGTACGCCGCACAGCACGTAGCCAATGAAGAAAATACCGGCACCCAGGCCATACACGGTTTCGCTGAACTTGAGTGCGTCGAGCATCTGCAGTTTGGCAAAGCCAACGTTTACCCGGTCCAGGTAATTGAACAGATAGCAGATAAAAATGAAGGGGATCAAACGCAGGGTGATGCGCTTGTAGATGGCGTTTTTATCGTCATCGCTGATCGGCGATGCGGGGGCGCTCTGTGACATCTTATGTCTCTCTTTATTATGTTTTTTCACGATCCAGGGGTAACGTTGACCGCAGCTTGAGTCTCGGTCACCACAACGCCGCTGTCTTTGTGCTGTCGCACAGCATTTTGCCGAGTCGCCTGTGCCCGTGAACAAATGTATCCAAGGATTGTCACCCTATGTTTGAACTGGACCATGATTTGGCGCAGGACATCGTGGATCGCGCGATGGCCATCTTGCCGTACAACGTAAACGTGATGGACAGCCAGGGCCTGATCCTGGGCAGTGGCGAGCCTGAGCGTATCAATACCCGGCACGAAGGGGCGCAATTGGTGCTGGCCAATGGACGGGTGGTGGAAATCGATGCCCAGGCCGCCAAATGCCTGAAAGGCGTGCAGCCGGGTATTAACTTGCCATTGTTGCTCGATCAACGACTGATCGGTGTGCTGGGCCTGACGGGCGAGCCCGAGTTGCTGCGTACCTACGCCGAGCTGGTCCGCATGACCGCCGAGATGCTGGTGGGCCAGCGTTACCAGCAGGCGGAACAACAATGGCGGCGCCAACGCTGTGACGATCTGGTGGCTTTGCTGCTCAGTGAGGGGGGCGACTCGCCGCGACTGATCGACGAGGCCCAGCAGTTGGGCCTCAAGCCCCAGCTGGCACGGATTCCGTATTTGTTTGAGCTGGGCAAGGGGCAGAGTGCAGAGGCCTTGAGTGTATGGCTGCAGTCACGCTACCCGGACAGCTGGTGCGTCAGCCCGGCCACGGGCTCGCTGCTGTGGTGCCGGCCGGCAACGACTGCGCTGGATGACATGCGGCTGCTGGAGAAGCTCGACGGCCAGGGCTGGAAGGTGTTGCGGATTGCCGCAGGCGGGCAGGCTGATGCACTCAAGGGGTTGCGCCGCTGTTATCGACGGGTGGGTGATCTGCTGGCCTATGGTCGCGATGTACTGCCGCAGACCCGCCTGCTGACGCTCAATCGCTACCGGTTGCCGGTGATGCTGTGGCGTCATCGCAATGACGATGCGCTGGAAGAATTGCTCGGGCCATTGCACAAAGTGGTGGCCAAAGACGCCAACGGCCAACTGATTGCCACGTTGCGCAGCTGGTGTGATCACGATGGCCAGAGTCAGGCATGTGCCGATGCCCTGGGGATTCATCGCAACAGCCTGCGCTATCGCATGGAGCGTATCGCCGAACTGAGCGGCGTGGACCCGCTGAGCCTCAATGGCATGCTGGCCCTGTACCTGGGAGTCCAGCTGCTGGCACAGACGTGATTGTGGGAGCGGGCTTGCTCGCGAGAGCGCCTGCAACACGGTTCCTTGTCCAAATGAACAACAAACCCCTTGAATGCTTGTGCGCCCGACTGGCGTGTTTTGGGCCGGTTGCTGGCAGCATGGAGGGTATAAGAACTGGAGATACGCCCCATGAAAATCGTGATTGCCCCCGACTCGTTCAAAGACAGCCTGAGCGCCGAAAAAGTCGCCGACGCGATTGCAGCCGGTCTGGCTGACGTATTGCCCCACGCGCATCTGGTCAAGTGCCCGATGGCCGATGGCGGCGAAGGCACAGTCGAGGCGATTGTCGCCGCAGGCAATGGCCAGTTGCGCAGCAATCATGTGCAAGGTCCGCTGGGCGCACCGGTCGAGGCCCATTGGGGCTGGCTGCCTGACAGCCACACGGCAATCATCGAGATGGCCGAAGCCAGCGGTTTGCAACTGCTCAAACCGGAACAGCGCAATGCCTGCATCACCAGCACCTTCGGCACCGGCGAACTGATCAAGGCCGCGCTGGATGCCGGCGCACGGCGGGTCATCCTGGCCATTGGGGGCAGTGCTACCAATGATGCCGGAGCCGGTGCATTGCAGGCTCTGGGCCTGGGCTTGTTCGACGCCCAGGGCAACAGTCTGCCGCGCGGCGGCCTGGCGCTGGCCCATGTGGCGCGTATCGAGCTGGCAGGCCTGGACCCGCGTCTGGCCGAGGTACGCTTTGAAATTGCCGCTGACGTCAACAACCCGCTGTGTGGCGAGCACGGTGCTTCGGCAATCTTCGGCCCGCAAAAGGGCGCATCTGCCGAACACGTGCAGTTGCTGGATCAGGCGCTGGGGCATTTTGCCGATCACTGTGCAAAGGTTTTGCCCAAGGATGTGCGTCAGGAACCAGGCTCGGGTGCAGCCGGTGGGCTGGGGTTTGCTGCCAAGGCGTTCCTCGGCGCGCAGTTTCGTGCAGGGGTTGAAGTGGTTGCCGAGCTGGTGGGGCTGGCCGAGGCTGTAAAGGGGGCAGACCTGGTGATTACCGGTGAAGGCCGTTTCGATGCCCAGACCCTGCGTGGCAAAACCCCCTTTGGCGTGGCGAGCATCGCCCGCGCTGAAGGTGTCCCGGTGGTGGTATTGGCAGGTACGTTGGGCGAGGGGTATCAGGCGTTGTACGAGCACGGCATCAACGCGGCATTTGCAATTGTCAGCGGCCCGATGACCCTGCAGGACGCCTGCACCCGGGCGGCGCCATTGCTCACCGACCGGGCTCGGGATATTGCGCGGTTGTTGAGTCTTGCCAAATTTTCATGACACATGAAGCGTGATGGAGCGACGGTGCGTCGATTCGGCTTGCCTGCGATTCGGATAACGCGCACTGCCTGTAAAACCAGGGCGATCTCATCGCGAGCAAGCCCGCTCCCACATTGAGGTTTCATTGCAAACTTTGGTGTAAGCTTTGCGGCTCTTCGCATTCGACCCTTAGCGAGCCCTATGCCGTCGCTCTTCAAACGCTCTTTGCTGCCTAAACTGCGCAGCTTTCCGTTATCTGCCGATGCTTTCAGTATCCTGCCAAGCGCAGCGGATTTTCGTCGCTGTCTGTTGGAGCAGATTGCAGGCGCACGCCACCGCATCACGCTGGTGGCCTTGTACCTGCAACAGGATGAGGCCGGGCAGGAAATCATGGACGCCTTGCATGCCGCCAAAGCGGCGCGTCCCGAACTCGAAATCGCGGTTGTCGTCGACTGGCTGCGTGCCCAGCGCGGGCTGATCGGTGCAGGCAAGCAGCCCGGCAATGCGGCCTGGTATCAGGCGCAAACCGCATCCCACGCCACCCATGTGCCGATTTATGGTGTGCCGGTCCAGACCCGCGAGCTGTTCGGCGTGCTGCACCTCAAGGGCTTCATCGTTGACGACTGTGTGATCTACAGCGGCGCCAGTCTGAATAACGTGTACCTGCACAAACTCGACAAGTACCGCTTTGACCGTTACCACGTGCTGCACAACAAGCCGTTGGCCGACACCATGCAGCGCTTTGTCCAGCAGGACCTGATCGAGACCAGGGCGGTCCATCGCCTGGACCTGCCAACACTGCCGACAACCCGCAGTTTGCGCAGCGCCATCGGTGATTTGCGCAGCCATCTGAAAAAAGCCAGCTACGACACCAGCGCCGGTACTGTCGGCCACTTTGGTCTCTCGGTCAGCCCGTTGCTGGGCGTGGGCAAGAACAACCCGCTGAGCCGGGTGATTTGTGAACTGATTGCCTGCAGTCAGCAGCAACTGACCATTTGTACGCCGTATTTCAACCTGCCGCTGCCTGTGACCCGTGAAATCAATCGGGCCCTGGAGCGTGGGGTGCGGATTGATATCGTGGTGGGAGACAAGACGGCCAACGACTTCTACATCCCGCCCAGCGAACCTTTCCGGGTTATCGCGGCGTTGCCGTATCTGTATGAGTTGAGCCTGCGCCGGTTTGCCAAGAGTCATCAGCGCATGATCGATAACGGTCTGTTGAATCTGCACTTGTGGCGCGAAGGTGACAACACCTACCACCTCAAGGGCATGTGGGTCGATGATCGCTATACCTTGTTGACCGGCAACAACCTCAATCCGCGTGCGTTTCGCCTGGACCTGGAAAACGGTTTGCTGATTGATGATCCGCGTCGCGAGTTGCTGGAGCCTCGCCGCAAGGAGCTGGACGCCATCTTTGCCCATACTCAGCGCATCGATAGCTTCAAGAGCCTGGAAACACTGGCGGATTACCCGCCAGCGGTGGCCAAGTTCTTGCGTCGCGTCAGTCGGGTACGGATCGAGCGCTTGCTTTACCGGATTCTCTAAATACTCGTGGGAGCGGGCTTGCTCCCACAAGATAGGGATCACGGGATATACACCACGCTGCCCCCCTCACGGCGATGCAACAGGCGATCACCGTTATCCGGCTGACTGGTAATGACCTGGTGGTCCACGCTCAGGTAGCCCAGGGGCAGGGGATCGCCACTGCGAAACTGGGCGAAGATCAGCGTGCGTTTCGGGTCGAAGTGCTGGCCGCTGGTTTTATCCAGCCAGGCCATCAGTGCGGCACTGTCGCCGTTGCGGGGGAAGTCCTGGCTCTGGTCGATGTAGAAGAATGGCTCGCCTTCATTCTGGACATACATCGGCAGTTTGTTGTCGACATCGATCATCACCATGCGCCATTGATCCCAGGGCGCCTGCTCGCTGGCCCGCGCCTTCACATCCTGGCCGAACTGGATAACCCCGCCACCGCCGTTGGACCAGGGGTATATCACCCCCAGTACCAACAGCACGGCCGCAGCGCTGACGCCGAAGCCGATCTTCCAGCCACGCCCGCTGCTTTTGCGTTGCGCCATGCGCCGTGTCACCCACCAGGCGGCCAATAGCTGCGCAAAGGGCACCAGCGGCAGCACGTAATAACTGCGCCGACTGCCACTGGCGGTGAAGAATACAAACAGCAAACCCAGCCCCCACACCAGCCAGCGTGTATTGGGCTCGATGTGACGCCACTGACGCACGGCCACCCACAACCCGATCATCCAGAACGGCGCCCAGGGCAGGGTGTAAGCCGGCAGGTAAATCAGGTAGGTATAAATAGGCCCCATGTGGTCGAAGGGGTTGAAGAAGCGCACCACGTTTTCACGCAGTACCAGCCCCAGTCCGCTTTCACCATAAGTTGGCGCGCCATACAGATGGGACAGGACAAAAGGCAGCATGTACACCGCCCCTGCAACGATCAGGGCCAGTAACAGGCGCAGGTTCAGATGACGCTTCCAGCGTTGCTCCCCCAGTAGATGAGGCAGCAGAACCAGCCCCGGCAGGATAAAGCCGATCAGTCCCTTGAGCAGGGAGGTCAGGGACAGCAGCAGAAAGAACACGCAATAGCGGCTGAAGCGGGTGTCCTGCGGGTCGCGCCAGTACCACCACACCGCGGCCAGAAGGCCGAATACGGTGAGAATGTCCGCTGTCGCCACTCGCGCCCAAAACACAAAGTAGAAGGTGGTGGCCAGCATCCATCCAGCAATCAATCCGGTGCCTTTGCGAAACAGTTGCTCGCCGATCAGGTACACCAGCCATACGCTGAACCAGGCTGCGACAACCGAAGACAGGCGTAGCGACCAATGCCCCAGGCCGCCCGTCAGCCCGGCGGTTGCCGTGATCAGCCAGTACGAGGGCAAGGGCTTGTCGTAGTAGGGCGATCCCTTGAGGTACGGGTCCAGATAATCACCGCTTTGCAGCATCTGCAGTGCAATGTTGGCCCAGCGGGTTTCCGGCCCCCACAGTTCCCTCGAGCCCAGGCCGAGCAACAGCAGCAGGGCAGATACGGTCAGTAGCACCAGCAACGCTTTCTGGTTGCTGTCCAGGCGCTTGAATACCGTCATTTAAGGCTGAACCCCGGGGAAGATAAATATCGACAGATCGCCGCGCTCGTAGCGTTTGCCGCCCACCGGCAGCAGCTCGACTTCGTGGGTTTCCAGTGCCGAATGAACTCGCATGACGACTCCGACAGAACCGCGCTGCTGGGCGTCCTTCATCCAGTGAGCGATGTTATCCATGTCAACCTGACGCGCAGCTGAATCGGCATACCCCAGGCCGTACTTGAGTTCGCCCACGGTGTTGTAAAGACTCACGTCAGGTCGCCCAAGGCGCCATGAAAGCGCCGACGCAGCGCCCAGGTCGTTGCTTAACAACGTGCTGGTCTGACTCAGTTCCTGCACATGTTCGGCGATAAACTGGTCGGGCATTTTACTGTTGACGATTTGTCCCGGCATGGCTGCGGGCAACAAGGCCACCAGCAAGCCCATGCCCAGCGCGGGTGCGGCCCACAGCTGCAAGGGGCGCAGGGCTTGCAAGGCATTGCTCAGCAGCCAGCCGAGCAACACGATGTAGCCCAGGGACAGGCTGAATATCTCGGTGTTGTCATAGACCGGGTGGCTGATTTGCAGATAAATCAGCCCCGCCAACCCGGCTACGGCCAGCAGCGTATTCAACACACCATTGATGCGTAGAGTCCGGCTACGCGCCTGGGCCAGCCAGGTCACCAGTGCATGGCCCATCAACAGTGCCAATGGCAAAAGGCACGGCATGATGTAAGTCGGCAATTTGCCCTTGCTCAAGCTGAAGATGGCCAGCGGCAGCAGCATCCACAGCAATAGAAAACCAATCGCTGGCTGGCGCTTTTGCTTCCATGCATCGAGCAGGGCTGCGGGCACCAGAGCGGCCCACGGCAGACTGGCGGCCAGCAGGATGGGCAGATAGAACCACCAGGGTTGAGTGTGTTGCGCATCGGCTGCGCTAAAGCGACGGATGTGTTCGTTCCAGAAAAAGAATTGCCAGAAGTCCGGCTCCTGATGATGTATCGCCAGCGCCCACGGAACACAGATAGCCACTGCGACCAGGATCGCCAGCGGACCGTAAATCAGCACTTCCTTTATGCGCCGCTGCCACAGGGCATACGGCACCGCGATCAGTACGGGTAATAACCAGGCCAGAAAGCCTTTGGTCATGAAGCCCATGCCACAGGCAATGCCAAGCACTGCCCATGAGCAAAGGCGCCCGCGGCGAGTCTTGCTGTCAAAGGCAAACCACACAGCGACCAGGCTCAGATTGACCCAGAAGGTGAACTGCGGGTCCAGGTTGGCATATCCGGCTTGCCCTGCGACCAGCCCAAAGCTCATGTACAGCAGGGCGCTGGCGAAACGCTTGCGAGGGTCATCCCAAAGGCGGCCAGCGATTAGCCACGCCAGCCAGACACTCAGCCCGGTGCTGAGCGCAGAGGCGATGCGCACGCCAAACAGGTTGTCACCAAACACGGCCTGGCCGATGGCAATCATCCAGTAGCCGGCAATGGGCTTTTCGAAATAGCGCAAACCCATGAAGTGCGGCGCGATCCAGTTGCCACTGTGGAGCATTTCCTGACTGATCTGGGCATAGCGGGTTTCGTCGGGTATCCACAGCCCATGGCTCATCAGTGGCAACAGATAAAACACCACAAAAGCCAGTATCAGACTGGGCAAGGCCAAGCGTTCCAGACCCTGGATCCGGAAGGTGTGAGGGACAACGGCAACCATGCTTTCCACCTGTAAGCCCGTTATAGACGTAAGTTATGGCCGGCACGTTAAACAGGAGCAGGTGGGCGAGAGGTGAAGTGGATGTGAAAAAAACGCATGTCGCCACTTGGCATGCAGGCCCCAGTTGCCGGACAGACGTGACGACGACTGCCCGTAATTGACCTAAAGCTGTCCTGAGTCGATTTGTCGCAGGTCTTGCTGTATCGCCCGGTTTTACTGGCTGCGGGAGGCAGAGCGCACCATAGAGGGGCGCCTGTACCGTGCGACAGGTCAGTGAGAGTGTTAAATTCTGCGCCCATGCAACACGTCTATCCCACAGCAATCGTACGCACTGAGCCTGGTCAGACCTGGCATCGGGCAGCGTACACACCTGCCTCGTCGCACGCAGGGTTGAGGCCTTTATCGTTTAAAGGGCCGCTTAAAGGAACCTTACATGAATGAATTACTGACTCGCCGCCGCGTAGTCACCGGTCTTGGCTTGCTCAGCCTGGGCTTGATCGCAGGTTGCGACAGTGGCAGCGGTTTGTCATACAAGTACGGAAAAGACCTGAGCAATGAAATCCTGGGGCGCAAGTTCAAGCTCAGGGATGCAGAGGGTACCGAGATGATGCTCGGCAGTTTTCGCGGGATGATGCCGATGATTTTCTTCGGCTTTACCCAGTGCCCGGCGGTATGCCCGACTGCGTTGGCCCGTGCGGCCCAGGCAAAGAAGATGATGGGGCCTGACGGTGACCGGCTGCAGGTGGTCTTTATTACCCTCGATCCGGAGCGGGACAAGCCGGCCATGTTGGATGCCTACGTGAAAGCCTTCGATTCGAGCTTTATTGCATTGTCCGGCACCCTGGAAGAAACGGCGGCCACGGCTAAAGAATTCAAAGTGTTCTACGAAAAAATCCCTACGGGTGATTCGTACACCATGTCCCATACGGCTACCAGTTTCGTCTTCGATTCCCGTGGTGTGTTGCGCCTTGGCTTGTCGCCGTCACTCTCGGCCAAGCAATGCACTGAAGACTTGCTGACCGTGATGTCCGTCTGTTAATCAACGCCTCCTTTGAAAGAGTCAACCCTATGAAGCCTTTGAACTACCTGTTGCTGTCGCTGCTGGGCCTGAGCCTGCAGGTTAACGCGCAAACTGTTGTTGATGATGCCTGGGTCCGGGCCACCGTTGCGGGGCAACCTTCGACCGGCGCTTTTATGCACATCACGGCCAGTAGCGACAGCAAGCTGGTTGAAGTCCAGTCACCCGTTGCCAAGACCGTGCAAATTCACGAGTCGAAGATGGAAAACGACGTGATGAGCATGCAGCCTGTTGCATCGGTGGCATTGCCAGCGGGCAAGAGCGTTGCCATCGTGCCTGAGGGTTATCACGTGATGCTGATCGACCTGGTCGGTCAGATTAAAGTCGGTGACCAGGTACCGTTGACCCTGATTGTCGAAGACAGCAAAGGGGTAAAAGAGTCGATTGAGGTCAAGGCCCAGGCTCGGGCATTGAACAGCATGCCGATGCATCACGATCATGGTTCGATGCACTAAACCGGGCAGAGTCCTTGTAGTCGCTGCCGAAGGAACGAGGCTGCGTCCGACGTGATGCGCCCCCCCGACGTAGCCGTCGTAAAATCTGCTTTCACGGCTTGTCAGGCATCCCGCGTGTACTGGCTTTACGACCGCTTCGCGATCGAACGTAGCCTCGTTCTACTCGTCAACTGCTACGACGCGTTGTTGACGGCGAAACCTGTAGCCGCTGCCGAAAGAGCGAGGCAGCGAGGCAGCGGCTACAGGGGGGGACGGGTTTAAATGTGCGTCAAACCGATCAGAAACGCCCCGTCAGCGGGTACTCAACCGCAAGACGTATCTGATCGGTGTCCAGTTCAGCCTGTGCCTTGTTGCCGCGATGAACGTTGTGTCGCAATGACATGATGGTGCCCTTGGCCGTTCCGCTCTGAATCACGTAACGCGCTTCCAGATCCCGCTCCCAGTGTTTCCCGCCTTTGCCATAGCCCAGATACGCATATCCGCCCCGAGGATCGACATGGCTGCCGTCGATCTGGCTGCCACGCACGTAAGCGGCGCTGAATACCAGTCCGGGCATGCCCCAAGGGGTCATTGCCAGGTCGTAACGTGCTTGCCACGACTGTTCATTGGGCGCGTTGAAGTCAGACAATTGCACCGCGTTGGTAAGGAAAATGGCGCCCCGCGTCACGTAATCGAACGGCGTATCGCCATGAACTTTCTGATATCCCAGGCTGAAACTATGGGGGCCTTGGGCATAGGTGCTGAGCAAACTCCAGGTGGTGTTGTCGATGTTGCCTGATAGCGCCTTACCTTCATCGGTGGTGCGGTACAGGTTCAGGTTCAGCGACAGGGAACGGTTTTCATCAATGGCGTGGCTGAAGACGGCCCCCAGGTAATGCTGGTTCCAGGTGTCCTCATAGCGGGAGCTGTAGAGACTGGCGCTAAGGTTTTTGCTTGGGGTGTAGACAACCCCTGCGAGGTCGAAGGCATTGCCTTTGGGCCCGTTCGAATAGTTCACCACAAAGCCCTGATCGTGGCTGCTGGCGTTGCGGTCAGTGCTTTCGGTGAAATGCCCGCCGACCATTTTCAGGTCATTGATCTCGTTGCTGGTGAGGAACACCCCCGTGGCGGTTTCCGGTAGCAGGCGACTGTCGGATGAGCTGAAAACCGGCGTCTTGACCCGCTGTTCACCATAGGAGAACACGGTATTGGACATGCGCAGTTTTATCGCTGCGCCGCCTCGGCCGTAGTTGTCCTTGGGGTAGCCGTCGTTATCCAGCCCGAGCAGGCGGGCCTTGCCTGCGCGTCCTCCGCCGCTGTCCAGCTTGAGCCCCATGTAGGCGTGGGCATCCACTCCAACGCCGATCAGGCCTTGGGTGAAGCCTGACTGCAGGGTGCCCATCAAGCCGTATGCCCACTCTTCGGCATAGCCATTGCGCTCCGAGCGCGGTTTATAGGCATTGCGTGCGCCGCTGTTGCTGGCGCCATGACGATATTCGCGGCTGTCGTAGACCGTACGGTTGAGCACGCTCCAGGTGCTGTCTTCGATAAAACCGTTGGCCTGTTCCTGTGCCGACTCGGCAAACGCCAACGGGCTGGCGAGAGCGATCAGGATCGCGGAGCGCGATCGCACGGCACTCATTTTGCCACCTGCTGTTTTTGCAGGGAGGCGTTCAGGCGGTCGAGTGCACGTTTGGGTAGCGTAGCGGGCAGTTGCGGGGGCTGAGCTGACGGTTCGCCTACCTGGATCAGCATCACCATGCCCATGGCCAGGTGCGGGATGCACTGAATGCCATAGAGCCCCGGCACGGTGAAGGTCTGCTCGATTTCCTGATTGAGCTTGCCTTTGAACGGTTGTGCCCCTTCAGGCAGCAGACCGGGCAGGGTGGCGGCATTGTGGCTGCTTTGTGTGGGGATGAACTTGACCGTGTCACCGGGGGCGATCTGCAAGTAATCCGGTTCATAGACCATGCCGGCCGTGGCGCTGCGGGTAAGCATTTTCACTTCGTGGGTCTGGGCCAGTACCGATGTACAGAGCAGGGCAGTGGTCAACAGCAGGGTAATGGAAGAAATACGCATGAGTTGCTCTCCATATAAAGGTTTAAAAGGGGCGCATTCGTAAAATCTGCGCACCGTCAAAAGGGTCAGTCAAATAGTGCGCCTGGACCCCGAAGGTGGCCTCAAGGCGTTGTGGGGTCAGGACTTCAAGGGGGCTGCCCAGCGCCATCAAACGACCTCGCTCAAGAATCGCCAGGCGATCACAGGTCAGCGCCTGGTTGAGATCGTGCAATGCGATCAGGGTCGTCACGGGCAAGGCCTTGACCATTTTCAAAATGGCCAGCTGGTGCTGGATATCAAGGTGATTGGTGGGCTCGTCCAGCAACAGGATCTGCGGGCGCTGGGCCAGAGCCCTGGCGATGTGTACACGCTGGCGCTCACCCCCTGAGAGGCTGCGCCAGGTTCGGCTGCGCAGGTGTGTTGCATCCATATCGATCAAGGCCTGCTCGACGATGGCCGTGTCGTTGCCAGACCACGGGCACAATGCTGACAGCCAGGGGGTGCGGCCAAGGGCGACAGCATCGAACACACTAATCCCATCATGGGTATCGGCATGCTGTTCAACCACCGCCAGTTGTTGCGCAATGGTGCGTTGGCTCATTTTTCTGAGCGGCTGCCCGTGGATAAAGGCTTCGCCACGGCTGGGCACACGCAGATTGGCCAGCAGCTTGAGCAGCGTGGATTTGCCCGAGCCATTAGGCCCGATAATGCCCAGGGTCTCGCCAGGGAGCGCACTCAGGTTGATGCCTTGCAGCAGTTGAGCAGCACCGACGCAGTAATTCAGGTCGCTGCAACTCAATACTGGAATTGCCTCATTCATCGGGCATTTCTCCTGCTGATCAGAATCAGCGCAAAAACCGGCGCACCGATCAGCGCGGTAACGACGCCTACAGGGATCACCTGGCCCTTGATCAGGGTGCGGGAAAGAATGTCGGAGGCGATCAGAAACAATGCCCCGCCCATTGCGCTCAAGGGGACCAGGCGCCCATGGCCGGTGCCTGACAGCAAGCGCACGGCATGGGGGATGACCAGCCCGACAAAACCGATGGAGCCAACAATGGACACCATCACCGCAGTCACCAGGGCTGCACAGCTGATCAGCAACAGTTGCACCCGGCGCACAGGAATTCCCAGTGACGCCGCAGAGTCCGTACCAAACGTGAACGCATCCAGTGCCCGTCTGTGCCACATGCACACCGCCAGCCCGAGCACTGCCACTGGCACTGCCAGCCATACCGAGGACCAGCGCACGCCACTGAGGTTGCCCAACAGCCAGAACATGATCCCGCGGGCCTGTTCAGAGCTGGCCGATTTGGTGATCAAGAACGCGGTGATCGCGTTGAACAACTGCGAGCCGGCTATTCCCGCCAGAATGATCTGGGCACTGGTACTGGCTGGTCCGCTGACGCGAGCCAGCAGAATGACCAGAGCAAAAGCGGTGATGGCTCCGGCAAAGGCTCCTGCAGACAGGGAGATGGCGCCCGCACCCAGGCCCAATACCGCCACCAGCACGGCACCGGTTGAAGCACCGGCAGAAATGCCAAGCAAGTAGGGGTCGGCCAAGGGATTGCGCAGCAAAGACTGCAACACCACCCCGCACGTCGCCAGCCCGGCACCACAGGCTGCAGCCACCAAGGCACGGGTCAGGCGATAGTTCCAGACAATGCCTTCGTCTATCGGATCAAGCACATACCCGGCGCCCCACAGCTTGTTGGCCAGCACCTGGAGCACCACGCCCGGGGCGATCGGCGTTTCGCCGATGGTAACCCCGCCAAGCACTGCCAACAGCAAGGCCACGAAGGCCAGCAGTGTGAGCATCAGCCTTGCACTCATTTGGGCAGGTCGTAGGCATTGATGGCTGTCGCGAGTGTTTCGAGCCCGTCGAACATGCGCAGGCTGGCCTGCATGGCATGGGCATCAAGGATGATGATGCGGTTGTTTTTGACGGCATCCATGTTGCGGGTCACAGGGTCGGTGCGCAGGAATTCGAGTTTTTTCTCAACGTCATCGGCCGGGAAACGACGTCGATCCATGCGTGCGATGATCAGGAACGTCGGGTTGGCCTTGGCCAGGGTTTCCCAGCCGACGGTTGGCCATTCTTCATCGGATTCCACAACATTACGTATGCCCAGGGTATTGAGCATAAAGTCGGGGATGCCCTTGCGACCTGCAACGTAGGGGTCGATATCCAGGTCGGCACTGGAGAACCAGAACAGCGCGCTGGTGTGGCTCAGGTCCTTGCCCTTGAGCGAGTCGGTGGATTTTTCAAGGTCGGCCTTGAGCTCGGCATTGAGCTGTTCGCCGCGCTTCTGCACGTCGAAGACTTTAGCCAGCTGGGTGATGCTCCTGTAGACGCTGTCAATGCTGAATGCCTGCAGGCGCGTGCCGTCGGCACCGAGCAGATTGTCCTTGCCCTCACAGTCCGAAGGCATCAGGTAAGTGGGGATTTTCAGCTCATGAAACTGTTCGCGAGTCCCCACCACGCCCTGCGGGCCCACCATCCATTCCAGTTGCACCGCCACCAGTTCCGGGCGTTTTCCAATCACCGACTCAAAGCTTGGGTCGTTGTCGGCAAGCCGCTCGACCTTGTCGTTCTGCGCCTTGTACCGGGCGGGTACATCGTTGAACCACAGCGAGGTGCCCGCCAGTTTGTCGCCCAGGCCCAATGCATAGAACATCTCGGTACCGGCCTGGCCGATGGTCACGGCACGCAGGGGTGCGTGCTGAAAGGTCAGCGAGCTGCCGCAGTTTTCGATTGTCAGGGGGTATTGGGTAGGGGCCGCATGGGCCAGTGCTGGCAAGGCAAGGGTGGCAAGAAGGGTAACAGCGCGGTGCAACAGCATGATGCAATCTCCATTTGATCGTACACAAAACGCAGGTGTACAGCCGGGAACACATCACCGAGCACTGTTGGCGCAACAGCACGAGAGCAAGGATGCCTTCCCCGGACACCCCGCCGGTTGGTTTTTTGACTTTGCCGGCAGGTCTCCTGACTGATGGGTCATCGCCTGGCTCCAGCCTTCCCGGGAGGTATCCCAGTGGCAAACACGGAGCAGGCTCGTCATCTACAGTTGCGGGGGCAGTTCCGTTTGGTGCGACAGAGGCACTTCGGATTCCCTTTTAACCCCCCCGTGGGGGGGACCGGCGGCGGGATGATAGTCGATCTTGTTTGCAAGAGGGAGTGGGTGTCAGATTCAGAAATACTTGAGCCAGGCAATATCTCTGCGGCGGGCTTTCAAGGCAGCAAACCAGCGCACAGGCCAATACAGCGATGTGGCCAGCAGTACTGCCGTCAGCCATACCGCAGCGATACTGTCAAAACCGAAGTAGTTGCCCTGGTTCTGGCCAAACAGGGCGACACTCGCCACATACAGCACTTTGAGCACGTACAGGTGCAACAGGTAGAAGAACATCGGTGCAGCGCCGAAAACCGCCAGGGTGGCGATCCACTTGCGTTGCCCGGCCCGCTCAAACCCCAGTAGCAGCAACAGGCCAGCCCCCAGGGTCAAGGCGAGAAACAGCAGCGAAGGCGGGTATTTGGTGATGTTGAAAAAGCTCATCAGGCCCTGCGTGAACCCGTCATGACTCACCCACGGCACTTCTCCATAGCCATTCAGTAAACGCAGTACGACAAAACCCAGCAGCGCCACCGTACCTGCAAGCAACAGATAGCGCTGACGTACGTCAGCCGGGGCAGAGCGGGCAAACCAGGGACCCATGCAGTAACCCAGCGCGATCACACCGATCCAGGGCAGCACAGGGTAAGACGTGCGCAGGCGCAAGTTGTCCGAGAACTCGATCCAGCCACGATCATGCAAAATCGCCCAAGGGATATGCATCATCGAATCCACGGGGAAATGCAGGGTATCGAGCAGGTTATGCCCGGCGACAATGACCAGGCCCAGTACCAGCAACAGTGGACGGGGCAGCCAGACCAGCGCTGCAAGGGCAATCATGCTCACGCCAATGGCCCAGATCACCTGCATATAGATGACCGAGGGCGGGAACTGGAAGGTCCAGGCGAAATTGACCAGAGTGAACTCCAGCACCACCAGAAACAGCCCGCGCTTGAACAGAAACGACGAGACATCGCGCTTGCCCTGATACTTTTCGCCGTACAAAAACGCCGACAGACCCGTCAGCAAGACAAATACCGGGGCACACAGGTGGGCTAGGGTCCGGCTAAAAAACAGGGCAGGGTCGGTGATGTCGACGTTCATGGGATCGGACACCTGGCGGTGCAGAAAGAACGTCTCGCGCACATGGTCCAGCAGCATCAGGAGAATAACCAGGCCACGCAGGGCGTCGATGGACAGCAGGCGCTTGTTGGGAGGTGGAGCGAGGGTTGCGGTAGTCATTGAGGGATCACAGGCAAGGAGTGCATACAAGGTATTGATACCTTATAACATTTCCGTTTGCGCTGTCATCCCCATGAGAAAGATTCGCAAGAATTGGGTGTTTGTTAACGCCGAATTTTTACCCAGGCCATCAACAGCGCCGAGGACAAAACGCCTGCGGTCATAAAGATATAAGCCGCTCCGGGATTTCCAGTGAGGCCGATCAGGTAGCCAACGATCCACGAGCCGACAAAGGCACCCAATGCTCCACACGCATTGATCAAGCCGATGGCGCCGCCGAACACGTTTGCCGGAATGACCTCCGGAATCAGCGCGAAAAAGGGCCCGTAGGGTGCGTACAGCGCGGCACCGGCAATTGTCAGCAGTGCAAACGACACCCAAAAGTGCGAAGAACCGATCAGGTACGAACAGAAGAAGGCCAGTGCACCCAGTGCCAGCAGTGGCCAGACGAAACGTTTTCGTTGCTGGGTTTTGTCTGAGGCCCAGGACACCGCCAGCATCGCGGCAACGGCAGCGACATAGGGCACTGCACTCAGCCAGCCGACGGTGACGATATCCGCAGCAGCGGCCTGTTTGATGATGCTTGGCAGCCACATGATGAAACCGTATACGCCAATGCTCCACAGCGCGTGAACACAGCACAGCTGGATCACCACAGGGCTGGTGAACGCCTGCCGGTAATTACGGACTTGCTTCATGCCTCTCTGTTCGTCCGCGAGGGTCGCGGCCAGTTGGGTTTTTTCCTGGGCAGTGAGCCAGTCGACCTGCTCGGGCTTGTCCCGCGCCATGCGCCACCAGACAAATGCCCACAGCACTGCAGGCGCGCCTTCAATCACAAACATTTCGCGCCAGCCCCAGGCCTGAATCAAATACCCGGATACCACCGACATCCACAACACCGTGACCGGATTGCCCAGTACCAGAAAAGTATTGGCCCGCGAACGCTCCTTGCGGGTAAACCAGTTGCTGATGAAAATCAGCATCGCCGGCATGACTGCCGCCTCAACAATCCCCAGGGAAACGCGAATAAACATCAGCATGGGGATATTGGTCACCAGGCCCGTGGCCATGGCGCAAAAGCCCCACAAAATCAGGCTCCAGAACACCAGTTTGCGCACACTGTATTTCTGCGCGTAGATGGCGCCAGGCACCTGGAAAAAAAAGTACCCCAGGAAAAACAGGGCACCTATCAGCGAGGACATGCCCTTGGTGATACCCAGGTCCTGCTCGATCCCCGCCGCACTGGCAAAGCCATAGTTGGCCCGGTCCAGATACGCGAGGCTGTAGGTAATGAAAATCAGCGGGATCAGATACAGCCAGCGTTTGGACGCAAAGCCTTTGGTCGTTACCTGGGTACTGGCTCTATTGGTCAAGGGCAGTGCAGGTTCTTTAAGAATGCTCATGGGTGTTCCTTGTTATTGTTTTTTGCGGGTGCGGGTCAAACAACGCTGGTCAAGCCTCCATCCACAAACAGCGTCTGACCGTTGATGAAATCCGAAGCCGGGGAGGCGAGAAACACGGCCGCTCCGCACAGCTCTTCAACACGCCCCCAGCGGCCCGCCGGGGTGCGTTTGCACAGCCACTCGGAAAACTCCTGGTTGTCGACCAGGGCGCGATTCATCTCGGTGGCGAAGTAGCCCGGTGCCAGGCCATTGGCCTGAATACCATGACGTGCCCATTCTGCGCACATGCCTTTGGTGAGCATCTTTACTGCGCCTTTTGAGGCTGCGTACGGCGCGATGGTCGGACGCGCGAGTTCGCTTTGCACCGAGCAGATATTGATGATCTTGCCGCGCCCGCGAGCAATCATGTGCCGGGCAACCGCCTGGGACACATGGAACACACCGTCCAGATTGACCCGCATCAGGTCGTTCCAGTCGCTTTCGGCAAAGTCCTCCAGCGGCGCACGGCGCTGAATGCCGGCGTTGTTGACGAGAATGTCGATGGCGCCGGTGTCGGTCTCGAAAGCATTGATCGCGGCAAACAGTTGCTCACGGTTGGTGACGTCAAACGCTGCGAATTCTGCCTTCAGGCCCTCCTCGCGCAGTTGGCTGGAAATTGCGCGGGCTTTTTCGATATTACGATCGTTGATCACCACAATTGCCCCGGCAGCGCCAAGGCCACGTGCCAGCTCCAGGCCGATTCCTTTGCCTGATCCTGTGATCAGGGCACGACGACCCTCAAGCTGGAAGCTGCTGATATTGAATGACATGCTGTTCTCCACAAACGGCCGCTTATTGTTGTTACCGGCCCTGTGGTTACTTCACCTCACGCCAGTGGAGGAGTCCAATCGTCATTGATGATCTCGTAATCAATTATTTTGATCAGCGCTGAGGCTGCTCAATCCACCTGCGGGCATCCATCAACGTTGCCGTCGATCAGTGAGCAGGAACGTAATCACTGCGCGGCGTGTCCATGAAGTCTGTATTGCCATACCGGCGATGGCTGGTAACAACGATGAGGTGAATATGCGCAGCTTGATTTCTGCATCACTATTGGCTGGTTTTTTGTGTGCACTGCCTTACGCAGCCCAGGCTGGCGATGACAAACCTGCGGACTGCAAGCCCGGACAGATACTCGCCGAGTCCATGGACCTGAGCAGTTGCTATGGCAACGGCGACAAGGCTCCGGACCAATACACACGGGAAGAAGTCGCGATCAAGGACTGGAAAGCCAAAGGGCTTCCACAGCCTGGTGAGCATGAGCAGTGGGTACAGATAAGCGGGCACTATGTGTTGGTCAACCGCGTGAATGCGGTCATCAAGGAGATCCGCACCAAGAACGCCAAGGTGCTCGGCAAGTAACGCCCACAGCGTGCAACCGGGTTCAAAGCCGCCTCAGGCAGAGGCGGCATCACGTGTCATCTTTCACCCGCTTCGCGTCCGTGGGCGGCAGTAGCCAGTAGCCCGGTATCGACGCGTACAAAAATGGAATCGCCGACCGCCGTCAGCACATCGCCTGCATAGACTTCACACAGAATCCGCGTCTTGCGCCCCACATCACCTTCAACCCTGGCCCGCAGGGTCAGTGGCACGCCCATGGGGGTGGGTTTGATGAACTTGATTCCCAGGTTGCCCGTAACGCAGTTGATGCGCGGCTTGCTGGCCACATCGCGGTTCTCCTGGCGGTAGTGATAAGCCATTGCCGTCCAGTTGGAGTGACAATCAACCAGCATTGCGATCATGCCGCCGTACACCAGCTCGGGCCAGCCGCAATACTTGGGGTCAGGCAAGTGTTCGGCGATGACATGCACGCCGTCCTCGTGCCAGTAGCTCTTGATATGCAAACCCTGGGAATTACTGCTGCCGCAGCCGTAGCACACGCCATCTGGCGCGGCGGTATCCTGCAAGGAGGGAGTTAGCTGACTCATGCCGTGATCATCCTTAATGGTGTGCCCTTTACGTTAACGTAAAGATAGACATTTTTCCTCGCGGATCATGCAAGCGATGTTCGTTTTCATGAAATGTAGATCGCCAACCGTTGAATGGGTGAACTCTACTACTTGGCCACAACACGGCTTGCATCAGGGCGCTTTCGGGACGGCTGGACAGAGGCCTGTTGACACCGGGAGCGGCAGGACTGCGCCAGCATTCAGAGGGTCTAGGCCTTGGTTGCGGCCCTGGGTTAGGATCATCGAAAGCAACAATGGACTCCCTCGATGACAGGATGCGATCTGGATGCAAACCCCCTTTTCTCGAATCAGCGAGCGCTTGCACAATCGACGGTTTTGCGTAGCCGGCAATACCCACGGGCTTTCGGGTGCAGGTACGGTATTTCATTACCTGGTCGATGAGCATGGCATTTCAGGCACTTATCAGGGCGGTCGGATCCGTACGGGCAATCAAGTCGGGCGCGTGACAGGTCCCGACAGCATTGAGCTGCTTTTCCAGTGCCTGACCACCGAAGGTGAGCTTCTTTCTGGCTGGTCCCGCGGCACGGTAGGTGTTGATTCGTCAGGGCGTACGACTCTGGATTTTGTATGGGGCTGGCTGTCGGGCGCCACCGGCGGTGGCGAGTCAAGTTACGTAGAGCTTGGCGGGCACCTTGGGCTGCTGCCTGTATAAGTTGCCTACCTCCCCAAAAAAAACGAGCTCATGCACACCGCCGCAATGGCAGGTCACTGCGTCGGGTGGCCTTTGCGCGCGCGTAGCAGAGGCCTGGATGAACGAAAGACATTGATCATTAAGGGTTCCTGAAGCATCAAAATTATTTGTGTTTATGAAAAATTTATATTGATTTTTTTAAGGGTGATACGGCTTTAGCATAAATCCACCTTGAAAAAGCCGTTGAGCAGCTCGCGTGCTGTTCGACTTCATAAGCCAATAAAAACTGCAGCCGGAGTCTTGATGAGCCTTTCTCCTTTCCACCTCGCAATCCCTGTTTATGACTTGGTCGCTACACGCACCTTTTACGGTGAAGTGTTCGGGCTCTCCGAGGGGCGATCCAGCACCCAATGGGTTGACTTTGACTTCTACGGTCACCAGTTGGTGATCCATGAACACCCCAAGACCGCCTCTCAGGAAAGCGTGCACAGCAACCCGGTAGACGGCCACAACGTACCGGTGCCGCACTTCGGCATCATTCTTGAGTGGGCACAGTGGGAAGCCCTGGCCGAGCGACTGAAATCCTTCGGTACCGAATTTGTGATTGAACCCTACATCCGATTCAAGGGGCAGGTCGGTGAGCAAGCCACCATGTTCCTGTTTGATCCGTGTGGTAATGCCCTCGAGTTCAAAGCGTTCAAGGACATGAGTCAGCTCTTCGCAAAATAATAAAAAACCTGGCGCAATACCGTTGCGCCAGGAAATCTCAAGTGAGCATGAAGCTCATGAATCTAGCTACTGCCTGATGCAGTCCTTTCATACAAATAAAAGGCTAGACATGAAACGTATCCCATTAGTTTGGCAAATTATTGCTGGGCTGTTGCTCGGCGTGCTCGTGGGTTGGTACTTCAATACCCACCCACAGAATCAAGTATGGGTAAGTACCGAGATCCTTAAACCCCTTGGAGACATCTTCATCAAGATGATGAAGATGGTGGTTGTTCCCATTGTCTTTTGTTGCATGATCCTCGGCATCGCAGGGGGAGGTGATAACAAATCCTTTGGCCGTATGGGCGCAAAGTCCCTGATTTACTTCTTTGCGATCACCAGCCTGGCCATTGTCATGGGGCTGATCTTTGCCAATGTGTTCGAGCCCGGTAAAGGCACCGAGATAGCAGGCATTGCGCACAGCGGCACTTCTACGGTCACCATGGAGCCTTCAAAAGGCGCGCTGATCATTCTGCAAAATATCGTGCCCGATAACGTCATCGTTGCAATGTCGGAAGCGAAGTTGCTGTCAGTGCTGTTTTTTGCCGTACTGCTCGGGATGGCGTTGAACGCATTACCCAAAACCAGGAGTGCGCCGGTCATTGCGGTTATTCAGGGTTTGTCTGATGCAATGTTCAAGGTCGTCTCGTTTGTCATGGCGTATGCGCCGATTGGCGTGTTCGGGATGATCGGGGCGACAGTCGCGACCTTTGGCTTTGCTTCACTGTTGCCATTGCTCAAGTTGATTGGTGTCGTGTACCTCGCACTGATTACCTTTGCCCTGGTGTTCCTGGGAGGTATTTGTTATCTGATCGGCGAAAACGTGTTCAAGCTGATCAAGTACTTCAGGGATGAGCTGATCCTGGCTTTTTCCAGTGCTGCCTCGGCAGCCGTGATGCCACAGTTGATCAGCAAGCTCGAAGCCTATGGCGTTCCACGGCGAATTGTCAGCTTCGTGGTACCGGTCGGTTACGCCTTCAATTTGGATGGCGCGTCCATTTTCCTGGGAGTGGCGACGATCTTTATCGCTCAGCTTTATGGCATTGAACTGTCGCTGACCCAGCAAATTCTGTTGGTGGTGACGATGGTCTTGACGTCAAAGGGCGCAGCAGGAGTGCCTGGGTTCGCGATCATTATTCTCTCGGCCACCCTGGCATCGGCCGGACTGCCGTTGGAAGGGGTCGCATTGATCGCCGGTATTTTCAGGATCATCGACAGCGGAACAACGACCTTGAATGTTCTCGGGAATGCCATTGCTCCCCTGGTGATTGCCAAGTGGGAGAGGGCTCCACTCGTACGTCAGGCTAGCGCGAGCGTTGGGCAAAGCGCGTGATCTGAGATGTATAAGAGCCTTCCACGTTGAGAGCGTCGAAGGCTCTTTTTTATGTCGATTGAGCACAGGGCTGGGAGCTGAGCTGTATGCGCACAGATGCGAACGTATAAAGTTGACGGACAAGGGTTGTGAGCCGACGAAAAATAATCAGCTTTAAATAATGGATCGACCGCGTAAAATCAGTCCCCTGTACGAGGGCAGGAGCCCGCCTGCCAGGAAAACGCAAACGACGCCCAGCGCGTCATTTGATTCCTGCAGGTCGCTCAGGATGACAGGCCGTACGGGTGGGCCAAACTGCTCAATTCGCAATCGATTGCGTGTATTACTTCCACCCAGTCTTACCCGTGTAGATAACATTCGTCCGAGGTGCCAACGTGTCCAGACTTTCCCATCAGCAACTGCGGGTCGAATTTCGCAAGTTACTCGCTTCTACATCCTGCTTTCACACCGCCTCCGTGTTCGATCCCATGTCTGCCAGAATTGCCGCCGACCTGGGTTTTGAAGCCGGTATCCTGGGCGGTTCGGTTGCTTCGCTGCAAGTATTGGCAGCCCCAGATTTTGCCCTGATCACATTGAGTGAATTTACCGAGCAGGCGACCCGGATCGGGCGTGTGGCACAGTTGCCGATCATTGCCGATGCCGATCATGGTTACGGCAACGCACTCAACGTGATGCGTACCGTGGCGGAGCTGGAGCGTTCCGGTGTGGCTGCATTGACCATCGAAGATACCCTCCTGCCTGCGCAGTTCGGCCGCAAATCGACCGATCTGATCTCGATTGAAGAGGGCAGTGGCAAGATCAAGGCTGCCATTGAGTCTCGCGTAGACCCTGAGCTGGTGATCATTGCCCGAACCAACGCCGGGACGCTATCCGTCGAGCATGTGAAATCCCGTATCAAGGCTTACACCGAGGCTGGTGCAGATGGTATTTGCCTGGTTGGCGTGAAGGATTTTGCTCACCTTGAGCAGATTGCCGAAGGCGTCGAGCTTCCGCTGATGCTGGTGACTTACGGAAACCCCGAACTGTCCGACAGCCAGCGTTTAGCTGCGCTGGGCGTGCGGATCGTTGTAGCCGGGCATGCGGCTTATTTTGCTTCGATCAAAGCCACTTACGACTGTTTGCGCGAACAGCGCAATGTCACCTGCAGCACCTCTGATCTGAGTGCTACAGAGTTGACCCACACTTACACGCGACCAGAGCGTTATCAGGTGTGGGCCAAAGAGTTCATGAACGTAGACGAGTAGTTAAATAAAGTGATCATGTTCAGCGACTGATTACCGTGACAGGCATCAGGTTTTTTTCAGAACCTGCTCGGTAATCAGCTGGACAAGTGACTTCACAGGCTCGGTGAGGCTGCGGCGCGCGCGATGCACGAGCCCGATATCACGATGAAATGTCCGTTGCTTCAGGTCTATGGCCCGAACCTCTGCCGGCCATCCTTGATGGGTTGCCGTTTCTGGAACCAGCGCAACACCCACCCCATTGGCAACCAGCTTGATGATCGCATCCAGCTCATCGAGTTCGCATACTTCTCGCAAAACCACATGGGTTTGGCGCAAGAATCGGTCAACCTGCCGACCGCCGAAAGACGATCGGTCGTAACGTATGAATGGCTGGGTCGAGACCAGTTCAGACCAGTCATCCCCGGGCATGTCGGCCGGTACGATGAGCCGATAGGGTTCGCGCGCCAGCGTTGTCCATCGCAAGTCACTTTGAAGTGAGAAAGGCGGGCGGATGATCACGGCCATGTCGATCTCGCCAGCATCCACCTGATTGACCAGCTCCATTGAAAGGCCCGGAATCACTCGAGTCCTGCACTCCAGGAATTGTTGGTGAAACTGCGCCAGCGCTTCCGGTAAAAACGAGCGTTGCACAGAGGCAATGGCTCCAATCGTCACCAGAATGCTTGCAGGCAGCCCCACGGTTGTTGTGCCCAGATTCTTGAACTGGCGTACCAGCTCCTGTCCCTGCAACAGCACTTGATGCCCCATCCGGTTGAGTTGGGCCGAGCGGCCTTGTCGGTCAAACAGCTCGACGCCGAGTTCAGCCTCAAGACGTTGCATTTGCGCACTGACAGCTGCCTGGGTCAGCCCTATCTTGCTGCCCGCAGCCGCAAAGGTGCCTTCTCTCGCCACGGCGATGAGGGTTTTCAATTCTTTAATCATGGACAAATAATAATTATGTTTACGCGGTAAATATATTCATTTCTGTTGTTGGTTGTCGTCGGTGACGGTGAAGCCAACTCACCGGTTTCAGGGCGGATACGTCGTCTATGAGCACGTTGCCCATCGCTGGCTGGAGGGGCGTGTGCGCACCGTTTAAAAGCATGCGACCCGCGATGCTTTTTTGATAGCATGCGCCGCACTATGAAGAAACCAGTCCAAGACATGCGCCAGCACATCATTGATGTCGCCCGATCGCTTATGACCCACAAGGGTTACACGGCGGTTGGCCTGACCGAGTTGCTTGGCGCCGCCGGCGTGCCTAAAGGCTCGTTTTATCACTACTTCCGCTCCAAGGATGAATTTGGCCAGGCACTGCTCGAAGAGTACTTTGAAGAGTACCTCTCGCGGGTTGATGTGCAGATGGCCAAAGAGGGCAGCGGGGCAGAGCGACTGCTGAATTACCTGCGGTATTGGGCCAAGACACAGGCTTTTGATCACGCCGACCAAAAATGCCTGGTGGTCAAGCTGGGGGCAGAAGTGTGTGATCTCTCCGAAAACATGCGTGCCGTCCTTGAAAAAGGCACTGCGCGGATCATCGAGCGGATGACTCGCTGCGTTGAGCAAGGCAAATCCGATGGTTCCATCACCGCGCCCACTGAAGCCTCTGTACTGGCAGAAGCGCTTTATCAGATGTGGCTGGGTGCCTCTTTGCTGGTCAAGGTCAACAGAACCCACGCACCGTTTGATGTGGCGTTTGAAATGAGCCGTCGGCTGTTGGCCTGAAAAGCAGTCAGCGCAAAGCCAGCCTCATCATTGGGCAAGGGAAGGGGTGAGCATCGCCACGGCGGTGGCGCCGATGCCCTCAAGGTCTTCACGACTGGCTCCATCATGGGCCTGCAACGACATGCCTTCGAGCAATGTATTCAACGCACTGGCGAGAATGCGGGTATTGGTCTGCGGCTTGAGCTGACCGTCCTCAACCCCGCGATCCAGTCGTTGCTGCAGGTAGTCCCGACCTTCCTGGCGCAGGGCTTTGAGTGCCGCCGAAACCTCTGCGGCATCCTCTGAAACGTTGACCGCCGCGAGAACCACCATGCAGCCACACGGAGCCATGGGTTCTGTCAGGATGGCGGCTGATGCCTGGAAAAAGTCGCTGATGCTGCGCACCAGGTCCGGCTCACTGCCCATTTTCTCCCAGGTGGCATCCCAGAAGGTCGCTTCGTAGTAGTCGACGGCTTCCAGAAACAACTTGGCCTTATTCCCAAACGCCGCGTACAGGCTGGGTGGGTTGATACCCATCGCGGTACACAGCTCTGCCACCGATGCAGGTTCATACCCGCGCCTCCAGAACACCGTCAGGGCCCGAAGCAGCGCCTGGTCGCGGTCGAACGTGCGAGGGCGCCCCTTGGTGCGCGGAGCGGAAGATGAGATGGCGTTGGTCATGGGGCGGACTACCTTAATGCCTGTCGCCAGAAAATCGCGTCTGGAGACGATGTTTAGGGGCCGATGATACACAAAATGACCCGAGCCCGTTGTGCGGTGCCAGCTGGCGGCAGTTTGAGGCAGGCCAGATACGACAGACCGTTGATCGTGAGTCATCCTGATCTTGGATCATTTGTAGACGACCGGTCTATTTATATCTTAGGATACCTGCACCATTCACCCGGCTCGAACGCTGTATCGAGCTGGGACGCGCTGATGGATCTATTCCAGGCAGCGCTTAAAGATCCCTGACCAGGGCAAAGCGACTTTTTATTATCTAAATAGACAACTGGTCTATTAATTCAGGTTGACCATGACAGACAACAGTAACCGTACCGACTTGTTCACCCCCGTCACCATGGGTGACATTGAACTGGCTAATCGCATCGTAATGGCCCCTGTCACCCGCAGTCGCTATGGCGAAGACGGTATCCCCAACGAGATGCACGCGGAGTACTACGCGCAGCGTGCCACTGCCGGTTTAATCGTTGCCGAAGCCACCAATATCTCTCCTCAAGGCCGTGGTTATGCCGCTACGCCCGGCATCTGGAGCGATGAACAGGTTACAGGCTGGAAGAAAGTTACCGATGCCGTGCACGCTGCGGGCGGCAAGATCGTCAGCCAGCTCTGGCATGTGGGTCGTTTCTCCAGCGTAGAGTTGCAGCCAGACGGCGTTGCGCCGGTTGCACCTTCTGCGATCCAGGCTGAAGGTCAAACCTATACCGCGAATGGTTTTGTTCCGGTGTCGATGCCTCGAGCACTCGAAACCGATGAAATTCCGGGGATCATCGAACAGTACAAACGCGCTGCCGAAAATGCCAAGCGCGCCGGTTTTGATGGGGTGGAAGTTCACTCTGCCAATAGCTATCTTCTGGATCAATTTCTGCGCGACTCGACCAACCACCGAACCGACCACTACGGCGGCTCGATCGAAAACCGTGCACGCCTGACCCTGGAAGTGACAGACGCGATCGTCAAGATCTGGGGCAATGACCGCGTCGGTATCCGCTTGTCTCCGGTTACACCCGACGCCGGTAACACCCCCCCGGACAGCAACGTGATGGCACTGCACGGCTACCTGATCCAGCAGTTGAATGCCTTCAATCTCGCCTACCTGCATTTTGTTGAAGGGGCGACTGCAACTTCCCGTGAAGTGCCAGAAGGCGTGGACATGGACGCCCTGAGCGCACAGTTCAATGGCTTCTTTATCGGTAACAACAACTACGACCTGGAGATGGCAATCGAGCGTCGCGCCCAAGGCAAGATCGATGCAGTTGCATTTGGTCGGCTGTTCATTTCCAACCCTGATCTGGTTGAGCGCTTGCGTCGTGACAGCCAACTGACCATTGCACCACGGGAGTCCTATTACGGTGGTGGCGCCAAGGGCTACACCGACTGGCCTGTCGGCAGCTACTGATCACGGCTGTATCAACGCGATATCCAAATCGATCGACACCGTGATCAACAATGCTGGCGACGTCACGTGACGTCCTTGGCCTCCACACTCAATGCTTCGCCGATGGCATAGAAATGGCCTCCCGCGATGTAGTGCAGGCTGCGAAGGTCCGGATGGGCGGTTTCAAAGTGCCAGTGCCCATCGCTGAAGACTCGGGTGTCTGCCCAGGCACCCACCACCTCGCCGATAAACAAGTCATAACTCGCCTGGTTGTGAGGCTCGTGTATCAACTTGCACGCAAGCCACGCCGAACAGCCCGCAACGAAGGGCAGGTCATGGCCGGGCATGCTGAATAACTGGACATCGCTCCTCGCCAGTTTGTCCGGCGTATCGGACAGACTCATGCTGCCAACATCACTGGTCAGTTTGAGCTGGGCCACGGTTGGAACCTGGATCACGAAAACGCCACTGCCCTCTACCAACTCACGAGTCCGGGTCATCTTGTCCAGCACTACAGTCACTTTTGGCGGTGAAAAATCCAGCGCGCAGGCCCACGCGGCGGCCATGACATCCTTTACCCCGTCGTGCTGAGCAGATACCAGTACGGTAGGGCCGTGATTGATCAGCCTGTAGGCCTTTTCAAGGGGTACAGCGGCAATGTAGTCGTCCATCGTTACTCCAGAAAAAAGGCCCCGAATCCATGAATGGACCGGGGCCGTTCAGGTTTAAACCGAAGCCGTTCTGCTCAGGTGAAGCTGAAGGCTTTCATGGTCGCCTACGATGAGCGACCCGATGGCAGGGGTCAATTCGGTCTTCGAACCGGGCGCTATATTTAACCTTTGCCACTTATTACGCCCGCTGGTTTTTACCCGCGTCTACGCGCCTCGGGAATGCGTCTGCACGGATCAGGGGGCCACGTGGGTGTGGTAAATCTTGCTGACTACGGTCCACTTGGCTTCAACTTTCAGCAGGTTGAAAAAGTCGGTGAAACAGAAGCCGGAGATGTCATTGGTATCGATGCGTGCACTGGCAGCCGTACCGACGATATCGATGTTGACGATTGCGCTCTGGGCTTCTGGGGAAGGGCGGAATGCGTTGTCGATGATGTCGAACAACCCTTGAATCGGGCCGCCGGTGAGTTTGCTCTCGGCGTCTACGCCAAAGATCGTGGCCTGCTCGCTGAAGGCAGGTTTCATGATGCTGCTGTTGGCGTGTTTGCCACCTTCGTTGTACTGGCTCAGTACGGCGACGATTGCGTTGTATTCCTGCACGTAAGTCGGATTGCTCATGATGGGGTCCTGTTTGTGGGTTCGCTCAACCATTAATGTAGTGATCACTACTTAAATGTGTTTATTCTATAGCGAGCACTACAATTTGTGCCAATGATTTCGTGGGCGGTCGTCGGGTGTGATGTAAATGGCAAGGCTTCGCCTCAAACGGGTTACCGTTCAGGCAATACATCAGCGAGCAGGCGAAGCACCGCAGAGCACGGGAAGGCGCCAAGGACGGGCATAAAGGGGGGGCACGAGCAGCTTCGTGCCAAGGGCAATGCGCGTGTGGTTGCGTGGTCGTGTTTTAACGCCGGTGGTAAACCGGCACGCAGCGTTACAAGGACATGCGCTCGACAAGGGGGCAGGGAACCTTGTGAGTGAAGGGCTCATCCTTGTTTTCGATCAGGTGCAAGGCGGCACGACGGCCCATTTCGTAATAGGGAAGTTGCACGGTGCTCAGGGGCGGGTAAAACAACTCCGCGACTCCGATCATGTTGTCGAAGCCAAGCACTGCAACGTCCGCCGGAATTCTCAAACCCTGGCCAAGCAGGAACTGATAGGCAATCAGGGCGATCCGGTCGTTACCACACACCAGCAGGTCGAAGGTCGGCTTTGCCGGTGACTCGCCCAATTGTCCCTTGAGCGCTTCAATGGTTTCGAGGTACTCGTCATCCGCAGACAAATCATATTGCAGCACACTGTCCAACGGGATGCCTGCCTCTGTGAATGCACGTGACAAGCCCTGCTGGCGCAACTTCCAGGCAATGCTGTGGCGGGGCAGATTAATGCACAGCGGGCGCCGATAACCCCGTTGAAGTGCCTGGCTCACCGCCTGGTACTGACCCTCTTCGTCATCAGAGACATAACACGCCACACCCGGGCTGGAGCTAATGCAGTTGCTCAGCACCAGCGGGTAGCTGCGCAGCGCCTCAGGTATCTCCAGCTCGCGCAGTTCCATGGAACTGAACACGATTCCGTCTGGACGATGTGACAGCATGAGATCGATGGATCGCGAATCCGGTGGGCTTTCGAACACGTTGATGATCAGGACGTTCCAGCCGTTTTCCCGTGCAGTGTGCTCAAGCGACAGCAGCATGTTCACGGCGAAAGGGGTCGTCGCGGTGTCCAGGGCGAAAACCCCGATCAGTTTGCTGCTGAAATGCCCGCCGCGAATATTGCGTGCGGAGAGATTGGGCACATAGCCCAGAGTCTCGATGGCTTGGCGGACAGTCGCCAGGGTTTCGGCATTGAGTTTTTCGGGAGTGTTGATCGCTCGAGACACGGTCATCAGGGAAACCCCCGCCAACCGTGCAACATCTTTAACCGAGGCCATTTACGAATGCCATTGAGTTTTCTCCATGCATGAAAGTCATGTCCGGCAAGAGCATGACATCATGGCAATGGTGACGTAAATGACCGAGTCTTTATCCCGCGTCGGCTCGACCGTTTCAGGTCAGAAAAAATAATACTTGAAGCGCACCCGGGCACCATAACGATCGCTGTCGTCATTTGCCCGACTCCCATCGTTATCGGGAAGGTTGAGCATTGACCAATAGGCACCCAGATCAATATTGAAGTTGTCCATGTCCATGACATGGGTGATGCGATAGGACGTGTGGATCGTGTGAATGTCATACCGGCCAGGAACAGTTGCCACACCGTCTTTGGCAACCAGATCATTCATGTTGAACGCTTGAATATCATTTTTGGCAAAAATGTAGCCGAGTTCAAAGTTGCGCCACAATATATTGCTCCCGGCACTGAAGTCTTTTTCATCCTTGGCGTTCATGTAGGCCGTGCTGATATTAAAGACAATGCCGTTGGAGGGATCCTCCTTTAATGAGTTCCAGGTAAAGGTCGCACCATATCCGGTGCGTTGTGACTGGTCTTGAATATCTCCCGAGGCATCGCGAAAGCCATACGCATTGCTGACGATGTTGGTTTCCATCGCCAGCGCGATGGAGGCTTTGTCGAAACGTAACGCGGCGACGGGCCGGACGTAGGCTGCATTTTTTTCATTTTCCAGCACATTGCCGTGATAGCCATTGTCGGCAAACAGGGTGGTGCCGTCCTTTACCAGGGTATTGAGTTCGAGGTACAGCGGCCCTGCCTCCTTGCTCAGCAGTACCGCGCCGCCACCGCTGCTGCGCCCACGTCCTTCTTTCATCATATAGATGTAGCCGAAGCCATCGCTGTACAGGTCGTTGGAGGTATTGCCCGAATACTGGATGAACGTGTCCTGGTTAAGCGGGAACATGTCGTAGGCTTCAAAACGGCCAACTTTGATTTTCCAGTTTTTCTCCTGACCAAAAAAGAACGCCGCATCATCAGCACTCAAGTTCCCGGACACATTAACCAGTGGCTGAACGCTAAAGCCGGCGAACTGATCATTTTTGCCTTTGCGGTAGCCATCGAGTCCTAAAAGAATTCGCCCGTTGATATCCCATTTTTCCGAGTCACCGACACGCCAGTCTTTATTGTCATCGGTTTTGAACGACGTCAACTGACCCGCACTACTGGCGGCATCAAGGTTGAACTCTACATCGCCGTAAACTTTCAAATCGCCGTGTTCCGTAGTCCAGGTCATATCCGCCATGCCCGACGAAGAAAACATGCCCAGTAAACAAACAACTAAACTCTTTTTCATGGCCGTGCCCAATCAAGTTATGGACGCACTTTCCCTTGCCCAAGGAATGGGTGGGCGTGCGATTTTTTGTTTTTGTGTGCTGCGCGAGCAAGCCCAGCGACGTTCAATGCTCAACGTTCTGCTTTTTAGTGCGCAAAGGCACCGCCGCTACACGACTGCTGTCGTGGCCGGTGGTGAAGGCGCGTGATCCGGGACGGTGGAGCAGGGGGTTCGAGAAGACTCCGAGCGCAAGGTCAAGCACGAGATCAGGAGGCAAACGCCCACGACTCCCGCCATCAGTACGTACACGCTGGAAAATCCAATATGGTCATAGCCATACCCGGCGACGGGGGCCAGGAACATGGCGGTCAACGACTGGGCAGCCTGGAAGCCCACGAGATAGATGGTCGAAGACAAGCGCGAATCGAAATTACCGGCAATGTACTTGAATGCGGAGACGAGCAAGATCGGCACTTCGAGGGCATGCAACATTTTGCAACTGGCTATCACCCACACATCCACGGCCACTCCGGACCCCAAAATGCGCACGAACATGATGGTGCCTGTGAGGATCAAGCCATTCTTGGCTCCGATCCGCGATACCAGCCAGGGCGCGAACAGCATGCACAGCGCTTCAACGAAGACCTGTGAGGAATTCAGATAGCCGTAGGCGCGTATCCCGTCTTCCGGGTTCGGATAAAAGGAGGAAAAGTACACGGGGAACTGTTGGTCATAGACCGCGTAAATCCCGCAAACCCCGGTCATGAACAGGCCGAATGCCCAGAAGCGGGGCAGGGTCATGAGCACCCAGAAATCCTTCACCCGCAACGGGTTGGCAAACGCCTTGGCAGTCCGGGATGTTGAGTCGCAATACTTGCCCAGGTCCATGCGAAACAGAATCAGCAGAAAGATGATGCCGGAAGCCGTGCTCATGTAGAACATGATGTTTTTATAACCCCTATCGAAAAACGCACATTACGTAATGGTTTGGTGTGAGGGGTTGACCTAATGCAGAGGTTTATCGTGACCATCAGATCTGCACATTGTGTATAGTTCGAGTGATTTTCTTAAAAAGGGGTGGCAAATGACGGTAGTGGTTGTGAGAAGCAAATTCCTAGATTTGGGCGACTCCATGCTCAAAGAGGGCGAGGAGGGCGATGATCTTAAGGGGGTCGTAACCGTCACTGGGGCGGGCGTATTCGATAAAAATGAACGCCTACTTCCGCTAATTTCGCTGTTTCTCAGTGAGAAGGTGGATGCCAAGTCCTTCGCTTTAAAGACAGCTCTCACCTATGGGAGGAATCTGAGCTACTGCCAAGATTTCCTGGATAGCCGGCAAGAACTCAGGTCATGGCAGCTTGACGATAAATTTCTGCATGTTGGACGTCCAGTTCTCCTGAAATACGTCTCAGAAATGCACGACGATGAGTTGGGTACGAAGACTATTCGCAATCGGGATGCATCGATTTTATCGTTTATTTCAAAGTTTCTGTGTATCGCACGTGATGACCGTCCAGCCTTTCGAATAGATAACCCGTATGAGGCTGGTCTGATCTCGCCTGCCCCAAAATCGAAAATAGTAAAATCTTGCTCATTGCCTGAGCTCAAAGTATTGATTGAGTCGACACCACATGAGCGTGAGCGGTGCTTACTTCAATTCATTTTTGATAGTGGAGTGCGTCGTTCTGAAGTCTCACGGGTTACAAGATTCTCAATTGATGAAGCAATTAGATTGGGGCAGGCCATCTCCCCGCTTGAACCGAGATCATTAGGCGTTCCTTCTAATTACTACTTGCTCCATATCAATGGAAGCAAGGGTGGTGGCGACCAAATCAAAGAGCGTTTGAGCATGGTCAGTCCAGCAACACTGGAACGTGTCAAGCGCTATCATGCTTCCGCCATCTACAAGCGTCACAGCCGAATATTCCCTAAAGACAAGGCACCTGCCTTCTTAAATGCTCATGGGAAACCTTACACCGCAAATTCAATCAGCGCTTTACTCGCTCGTGTTTCGAAACGTGCAATACGGCAACTCAAACTCGAGAAATCAATCTCGCCGCACAAGCTTCGTCATGGTTATGCATATGCACTGCTAAATAGCAAAGATATCGGGGACGACTATTTGGAGCGCTTGGGTATGTTAAAGGTATCTATGGGGCATGCATCATTTAAATCGACAGAAATGTACACCCAAATTCCTCCGAGTCTTCTGAATGCGGTTTGTGGTACGAACCTTGAGGCCGCCTCCAAAGCGGTGGATATGGAGAAGCTGTTTTCTGAGACTAAACTGTCAATCGATGCAAGGGCTAAGAAATGAACCAAGCGAAGAAAAAGGCTCGAACTAAAGCGTTGATTGATGCTTGGGTACATAACGTTATGAGTAGTCGAGCGAAACTACTCGCAGTCCCCCTAAATATTCGTAAAAATATGGCTGTCACTATTAAGTCAATATCTGAAGGTGCCGGCATAGGTACGACAACGGCGCTGGCCTATATTCATCTGACTCGACCATTGATCGACGCAATGATAGCAGAAGATATTATTGTGGTGGGGCATAGCGGTATTGCCTGCGAATGGCGCAGAAGGCTTTTGAATTGGTATGAGAGCCTTTCTGATGATGCTAAATTAAATATTCCAATTGTTGGAGGTACTATAAAAAAAGGTGATTATCTGACTCAGATTGCAGAGTTGGATGGTTATGTTAGCGCAGTTATTAAGTACCCCCTTGCTAGGCAAACCTTCAACGAGATTTTGGATGATCTCCGCAAGCGAGGTGTAATTGATAATAACTATATGACAGTAAAAGAACGAGCTGCCACCGATGCCCTTAAAATTAAAGTAAAGACTGATCGGGCAAATGCTGACTTCGAATCATTGCGGAATATTACACTTTCAACGGCTGAAGATCTTGTGAGTTCAAGTCCAGAAAAGCCATTTTACAGTCTTTTACATCTGTTCAGTTCTGCGTCGATGGGGTCGAAAAGTTACTCTGGTCAAGATAATTATTTCGTGGGATGGACGTACGCCTGCAAGTGCTTAGTTAGTTATGGCTTTTCCGGTGATGAGCCGCTTGAGCAGGTTCTTGGGGAGTACTTGCTATTACAGGTTCGTGCATATTTAGAAGATCTAATCCTTAAGGGCGATCTTTCTACCGGTCACGGAACTTCTATAATGAGTTCCATTAGGATCTCTTTAAAAACGGCGGTTCAACTTCCCGGGCTCTCATTTTCATCCTTTTATGCAGCGGAGGGATTCAAGGTTAGGCGGCACACGGAAACTTATCGGCCATATTCTTCCTTTGAACGAAATCGCATATCTAAGGCGATTGCCTCAGACATTGAGCGGATTCGTACGCTCCTGAAACCCTATGAAATAACAGGTGTTGGAATTGACCCTCTTGGCCAAAATGGCGAACTATTGCCTGGTTCAAGAACTATGGAAAACGCGCGCTGGATTTTTGAGAACAAATTGGGTTGTGTTCCTATCGGATTTCAATCTAAAACTTCTGAGAACCCTTACGAATCGGCATTCATAAAGATCATTTCACAATTAAGACTTCCTTTGGAGACGGTCTTTGAGAGTTGGGGCGTACTTTATCGACGGGACTCTAACGTGCTCGGCCCTTATGTTGCGCGACTTGCACAAGTCACCGGAATGAATGTTGAGTCGATCATGAGTCTTGGAGTCGAAGATTTTGTCTTGAAAAGCGAAGTTGGAGGCAGGCCATATCTTCGTTATTGGAAAGAGCGCTCCGACGGCGAAAAAATCTATTTTATGGACTTGTTTCACGCGGATATTACTTGGTTGTCTATCTCGCAAGCAAAAGAAGTTAAAAGTATATTTGAAGATGTAAAGCTTATTACAGAGCCTTTTAGGTCAGGAGCTTCAGCTAAAGTAAAAAATAAACTCTTCATATTTCGCTCTTCAAGCAGTAGGATGTTTGACGAAGTTAAGTCTTTGGAGACGGCGAACGCCAACACTACTGCTCTTATGCTTGAGAACATTGTAAAGCGACATGAATTGAAGAGTGATAGTGGCGAGCCGCTGAAAATGCTGGTTACACGGTTTAGGCCGAGCTTGGTAAGTGAATTAATTGAGAATGGAGTGCCGCTGCCACAAATCCAACTAATGCTAGGTCATAAACATATGGCAACGACCCTGGGCTACCTAGATAAGCTTGATTTTAACAAGGTCGCGCGCGACAAGTTGGATCTTGCGTTGCAATCTATTCATTCTAATGCTCTCTCCGCAGATAAAGTTCAAGTGCATTCTATGCCAGAAGAGACAGTCTCAGATTCTAATATTATTTTTAAGACGCCTCTTGCTGCCTGCCGAGACGTAATGAATCCGCCAGATTATTTGAAGAAACTCAAGTCATACAATCCTCAAAAACCGTGCCAGCTATATAATAAATGCATTTCTTGCAATAATGTAATAATTGCAGAAGTTAATTTGCCAGATCTATACGCTATGCAGCGTGATTATTTGTTGATGCTGGAATTGGTTCCTGCAATGGAGGTACCATATTTTACAACTATTCGTGAGAATCTATCCATGTTGTCCAGGATTCTCGATCCTCAGCACTCAAATTTTAGTGTCGAACAGTTAGAGAGTGCTCGACGTTTGTCAGAGTTCATTGAAACCAGTGTATTGGTTGATGGGGTCATACTATGAATCTTGTCAATCTATCGATGCTTGAATCTTTCCAGTTTTGGAAGCTGGAAGTGATTAGTTACTTGCAGGCAATGGCAAGTATGAATCTTGGGTCGTCGGGGGAGCTATCTGAGCATGACTCATTTGTCAACTTGTTAGGTGCAGGCTTTAACCATCAACACTTGCTGGAAATGCCTGTATCATTACGATCGAAATTTGGAGATGCCCTTTGGGATTTTAATTTGGACTATCCAAACGTTGCTCGTGATTTGCGCGGAGTTGCCCAGTATATAAACTTTAACCAGTTCAGCAATATTCCGCCGTTAATTATGATGGAGTTTAAGGCTGGTTTTTTGAATTACTTCTGGATTCCACAAGAGCTTGGTATTAGTGCCGGGAAATCGCGGTTAAAAATCTCCTCGGTTATTCAGGTTTTTAAACGGGGGCTATCGTTCGTGGATGCTCTATATGAAGAGTGCTCTGCTAAATATGGGCGAGTTTTCGTAAATGATAATTTTCTTGGCTTGAAGGATATTGAGGCCGAGCATTATACCAAAGCGTCAGAGAAATTTGACAACACCTACGATGGAACTATCGATACCTTTTTTACTGTGGTTCGCTCACCTTTTCTAGCAGAGCGTGTTTTTGGAGGGAAGGTTCCATTTGTTGATATAGCAAATCTTCCTTGGAAAAAGCTTGGTAGTAGGAAATATGAAGCCCAAGAGAGACCTCGTCTTGTTTTACCGAATCTTGTTTTCGAGAAGGCTTCTTTGGTGGCCTCTTTAAATATTGTAGACTTTCTAGATACGCTTTCCGAGAAAGTGATAGATGAACAATCACTCCGTCGCAGAAACGAAAAAGGGCATGGTCTTGCTCAGGTATATGGACTTTCTCGGCGCACTTTCGATTTATATGTGATCAATCGGCTACGTCTTGCTGGTTACAGTACGGTGGACATCGCCAGTAACCTGTATGAGGTATTGCCAGAGTTTTGGTCTAGGCGAATCCCTGATCAGTTTGTGGAGCGAGGTGCTGCTAACAAAATGTCAGACGTAGATTTAGATAAAGAGTTTCTTGAGTATATTATGTATATGCATGAAAGCGCATGTTATATTATTGCTCAGTATACAGGTATGCGTCCCTCCGAATTGTCAGAAGTTAAAGCTGAAAGTTGTATTCGAGATTTGAACGGTCATTATGTTATTGGTAGTCATGTTCTTAAGCATCAGGATCTGATCTCTAAGTTGTTTGATGATTGGTGGATTGCTATTCCAATCGTTCGGGATGCCATCAGCGTAGTAAAAATATTAGCGAGAATTACGCGAAATAGTTACGTTTTCTCAAGCATGAAAGCAGTACCTCCAGGTGGAGTATCACTCGCACACGGATCTGTTGGTTTGTCGAATATGATGGCTCGATTTTTTGGCCGCTTTCTCGGTGGTGAGCAACTAGAAGCTCTGTTGCAGTATTATACGCCGTACACTTTGCGACATACCTTGGCTTATCAGTTGTTCAGGGCTGATGTTGGTCTTCCTTTTATTTCCCATCAACTTAAACACTTCAAAAGTAATATTGGTGACATTGATCCTAACAAATCTTTTAGCTCGGTAACTTTAGGCTACGGTGAGATAGGTCTTAAACTTGCAGCAGGTAAATCTAAAACGTCGCCCATGGCTCAAGCCTTACACCGCGAGGCTGCTCTAGAATCAATCAAAGCTCAATTTGATCCCGATGGTAGTTATGCGGGAATACAGGCTAAAAAACATGTGGAGGGCATTCAAAAGTTTTTCCAAGGGCACATGGAAGCCGGGTACTCAAAAGATGAAATTTTTGAACAAATGGCTGAGCAAGGCTTCGGAATAATTAATGTGGGTGCGGGGTTCTGCTATGGTAATGAAACTGAAGAATTTGATGAAACAGTACCTTGCCTTGGATCTCTGCGTTGCAATCCCGTGCGTTGTCAAAATGCGATCGTTACCAAAGTTCATATTGGACGATGGCATGAAGTTCGTAAACAAAACAAAAAATCACTAAGTAATCCTTCATCTATGTACAACAGAGCGCAGATTCTTGCGGCTATAGATGAGGCTGAAAGTGTTCTCATGCATCTTGGCGAGGATATCGACTAATGAGCGGTAAGGCATTTGATCAAAGGAATAAGCAGGATTTCGAGAAAATTACGCAAATCCTACTCATTGGTGTGAAGTCTATTCGGTCGAACTCCTCATTACGGGCGACTATTGCAGAGTTAGCACGATTGACTGGTGTTCATAGGAATACAATCAGCCAGAGGGTTTGGCCTCAGGAGCAGTTAAATGACATCAAAGATCAACGTCGCCGGGTGGCTGCTGCCCGTCAGTTAAAGATCGCGATTCGTGAAGATCCGGTCAGCATCTTAAATGATAAGCTTGAGAAAAGCCGACTTGAGGTCATCTATTGGTTTAGACAAGCCAAAGATGCTGAGGATCGCTTTTTCAGCAAAGAGCAAGAAAGCAAGAAATTTATGGAATCTTCGGGTTTTTATATTGAGTGCTGTAGTGCGCAGGAAGTCACTATTGCTGAGCTAAACAGAGAAATTCAACAGCTCAAAGGGGTAATTGAGCTTCTGGAAGCTGAAGCTCAAGTGCAGCCGGAGTAATGGTGCTCCAAACCCTGCTATAAGATGTGTTCTGAGAAGTGACTTTACAGATTGGACGTATAGAGCTTGTCTCGCCTATGGTGAGATAGGCCTATTCATTAGTATAAACGGCCACCTTTTTATGTCTTCCAATGCCCATACACTGTAGACCGAGATAGCCCGAGCCTCACCATAACCTCTTTTCGGGTTAATCCTGCAGCCTTGAGCTCTTTGATGGACTGAGCATTCTTGGAGCCCTCCGGCTTCCCACGAGAGCGCTGCAAAAGCGTATCGTTAACTATGTGCGTTGCAAGATGATCCAAACCGCCTTCTGATCGAAAAATCTCCAACTCGACACGGGCTCGTTCCAAAGCCGCTTCGGGGGACTCTCCTTTGCCCAACGAGATACTGATGGCTAGAAGGGCCACGGGGTCAAGTTTTAGGGGGGTGGATAGCTCGATCAATTTATCAATGGTGATGTTGATTTTTCCGCGTTCGAGCGCGCTGATGTTCGAGCGCGCGGTGACAGGCGCCAAGTCTTCATATGCCAGCCCGCGCACCGACCGGACTACACGGATCGTTGCGGCAATCTCTTTCTTGAGTGACATGATCGTCCCTAAATAGTGAAGATAGGGCCACACTCGAAGTGTTTAGATAAACGTCGATTGATGTTATTATTCTGGAAATGGCCGATTGAAAGCTTGTTGAGTTGCCGTTGCATCTGCGTCCAGGCGTCCTGAGGAGCTTCGCATTGAACTAATTGAGCTCGAAGGATCGTAAACGTATTCGATGTATTGACGCGATCAAATCCAGCAAACGCGAGACTTTCTGTCGGTCATGTAAACAGCGAGCTGATTGTTAAATGGGCATGGAAGCAAAATTCAAGCGGGTTGCCTCATTCGCGCACCACAAACGAGTATCAAAAATGTTTATCTCAGATGAGTCTTACTCATTTCGCTTTCCTGGGCTTTTTGGAAGCGGGCAAATGGCTTGGCGAATGCTTGAACAGCAATCGATGGATCCTTGGTATCAAGTCGTACGCAGGATCTACGAAGGTTCGGGTCACCGCATTGAGAAATTGATATCGACTAGCGCCTCTGTCTTGGTCGAAATTCTCACGGATAGCAAAACCAGTTCGGTTGAGGTCGTACAGGTCATAACACCGCCTTGGATGAACTCCACTTCTGTGGATCGTATGGAGACCTTGATCGAGTTGATCGCTGGATACGACCATACCGGCGAGTATGTGTTGCTTCATAAAGTAGAGTGCGGAGTGGTTTACAGCACGTCGACTGATGGTAGGAACGATAGAAGTCTGCTCACTGAAGTGACAATCATCTACGAAGACCTCAATCGTAACGCACCGACGGTTCCTGAATGCCCCCTAGGGCAGATACCTAATATTCCGGAATAGTTCGAGGCGAAGAATATCCTATGAAGCTAAGAATTTTTTCAGATCTGCACATCGAATTTCCCCCATTCGAACTCGCTTCAACCGACGCAAACGTAGTGATTCTCGCCGGCGACATCGGCATCAAAACACGGGGGAGTGAAATGGGCAAACGACACATTCCACTGCCCTGTGATCTACGCATGCGGCAATCACGAGTTTTACGGTGGCCACATTGATCACACGCTTCGGAAGATGAAAGAGGCGGCAGCACCACATGTCCACGTCCTCGAAAACGAAGTCATGATCTTGAATCAAGCTAGGTTTTTGGTCACAACAGCATGGACAGATTACTCGGCGACTGGAGAGGTTAATGCCGCGAAGCGAGTCGCTTGGGTATGGATGAACGACTTCACCGTCATCAGAACAGATGAGAGATACCGGCGCCTTCGTCCCGATGACTTGATCGCTAGATCAGAAGTAGCTTATGCGTGGCTCACGCAGGAACTGGACAAACCATTTGATGGCAAAACTGTTGTAGTTAGCCACCATGCCCCGGTGCTGGATCACGTTGGAGATGATTTTGCCGCGCACTTGATCGCTGCCTAAAACCGGTTTCGATGCGGATTTTCTGATCGAGATTTGATGAGCCGTCTCTCAGTGATAACTCAGAGAACCGAATTTCACTGCGAACGAATTCGAGAAATTTACATGGTTACATTAGAAGAAATTTCCCAGCTGCTTTACGGCGCAGGCGAGGAGATGCCTGGCTGGCAAGGCACTGAAGATGAGCTGATTGCGTTGTCCGCAAAAATCTTCCCAGGGAAAGCATTTTGCGTAGTGCGGCAATGGATTTTGATCGACCTGACAGTTAACTCTGATGAGAAAGAAAAGCTCACTGGGCTCGGTCTATTTCCCGCGACACTTTTCGCTCATGAAATCGTCTTAGACAGTAAAGGTCGTTTCCAGCCAACCATGTGGGTACGTAGTAACTTCGGAAAATCCTTCACTGAAGGCTGCATGTTTGAAACCAAGAGTACAGTCTACCTCCTTTGTGGGGTGGGCCTTAGAAAAGAGGCCAGTATAGGTGCCGCTTTCTCTATGAAAGCCGGTTAAGTAATGACGGCCGCAAATACAGCTTGAGTCATTTTGGAGCTTTGGCCGGATGCCAGAAATCATCGAAGTCGAATTTCATAGTAAGTATCTCAGTGACTTTCAACTGAGTCGTCTTGTACAGGCAAGTCTTCGAAAATACACCGTAGCCATTACAGCTTTTATCAGCGATGCGGTGATCATAGAAGACAGGTGCCTAGGCGTATTCTTCGATCATCTCCAGGACGACGAGGAGTATCGAATAGCCAATGGCGGAATCATTTGCACGACGAAAATTCAAAGGGCATGGAAAGAAGGGCGTTTCTGGCTTTTGGAAACGGGGGAGGGAAATTACATCGTTGGTAGCTTCAAGCGTGGGGGCGGGCGACTTAGCTTTCTTAAATTGCTTCGGTCGTGTGATCGTCTCGAATCAGAAGATTGAATGCTTGATCTCTGGCGTAGGGGAGGTATGACTGCATGGCAGTTGATGAGCGCTGGATGGCTATTACGGTTTTGATCAGCAGCGCTCCGAGTTAGATGTGCGGAGCGCTTCAAATTGCCGCTATCCGGTGAAACTCATTCTTCCATCGGATGGGTTCATGGCTCGCCTTGGTTTAATAGCCAAAGTCGTTCAGCAGTTTCTGCAAAAAATCACGCCTCCGTTGGACAATGCTCAAAATTAGGTAGTCACGGTTGGTATCTCTCGTCGACAGATGCCCAGCGTCCACAAGGCCATGGATGTAGCCTTCAGCTCTGCCTCTAGCTTCGAGCAACGTCTCTGTGGAAGTGCTTCTGTAAATGTCTTCTGCGATGAGCTGCCACCGCTTCATTTGATGCCGACCAACTGGGTCGTCCGAAAATTTTGGTGCATTGATCAGTGTGTTGAAATCGTTGGGTACGGTGGCTGTGCTCAAGATGGGTTCTCAGAACAGTGATGACTGAGCCGAGGCTATCATGCGCACACTCTATCGCCTGCTGTTAGCTGGTTTTTTTAGGCGCAGGCACGAAGGGCCGAATTTTAATGCTGTTACACGCTATCTGTGGCGTCTTTGAGCATTGTGGAGAATACAGGCAGTACTATTTAGCGAGTAAATTCTCAGCTAGGAGTTCGGCATGGGATACCTCAGCCTAGAGGACATCTACCCCGATGACGTAGAAAAATATGGTCATTTGCGGGTGGGAATAACCGACCTCTACGTAAAAGACAATTACGCCGTTTATGGTGTGGTTACGCGTGGCGAATACCGTGAGCTGACCAGCAGGTTACTGCGTGACGAAACGGTGCAAATGATCATCAGCGCTAAGCTCGCAGCGTTGCCCATAGACTACGATCCGTGGATTAGGCGGATCGAGCGCAATCGCGCCTTACACGCTCGGTATGGAGAAAAATTCGATCCCTGGGGGGACGACTGACAGCCCAGCGTCAAATCACAAATGCAGCGCCTTATCTTACGCAGCCGACCTGGTAGTCACGCTCCTCGCAAATTCATCGATAATGTAACTAGTGGAATAAGAACGGCTCCAAAGACAGGCATCGCTACTGATTCGTTGAAAAGGAAAGAGCGTTGAAGATATTCCTAGATTGCGAATTCACCCAGCTCAATCGGTACTCGAAGCTGATATCTCTAGCGCTGGTGTCGGAGTCAGGCGACGAATTCTATGTTGAACTGACGGATACTTATTCGGACGAGGAGTGCAGTGATTTTGTCATCCAAAACGTTTTACCGCAGCTCGATCCTCTGCGATATGGTCAGTCGCTTGTCGAAGCTCGATCCTCGCTTCGAAGGTTTCTAAGCTGCTTCGACGAGGAACTTGAGGTGTGTTCAGATGCACCACATTGGGATTGGGAGTTCTTCCGTTATCTCGTTTGTGCAGATCATCAACCTTTGCCAGCCCAGGTTGTGCGTCAACCGACCAACCTTACAAGCTTTTTCAATCAGGTAAATGCGGAAGCCCTAGTACAGGTAGAGCTATCTGATACGCCACACCACGCGTTGCTAGACGCGCGGATGCTTGCAGAGCTTTTCAAGATCTTGGCCCCCCGGCTTATTTTGTCACTATAGAGGTGCATTCCTGAGGCAGATCACAAGCTCGATGACGTGGGCTACACGCTTGATGACATACCTCAGGTAGGCATAGAACGTCATAGCATTGTCTAACTCTTCAGTTTCGCGAAGCCCCCCCCACACATTAGACTCTGACTTTCCATATGGGACAAAAAAGAGCTCATATACGCTTTATCGAATATTCAATTAAGCGTATATTTGTTTCTCCGTATATGGCGAGATCAACAATGAACATTGCGATCAAAATGCTTTGCGTCGGTATTGCCAACTCTGCCCTTTCTCAGTTTGCCGAGGCATAGCTTAGGCACCCTGATTAGCGCGTCGAGGCCTTCAGTGCAGGCTTTGAGCCAACTCATATTGATCGGCGGCTGTTGGAGTAGATGCAACCGGCCTGCGCAGCAAGTCTATAAATGAGTTTCGCACTGAACGATTTGACTACGTCATCGCTCTTTGTGACAAATCCGCAAGCGAGTGCCTTTCTATGCCCGGCGTCAGTGAGGTTATCGCTTGGGATTTCCCTGATCCGGTGATCAGCAATGACCCCGCAGCATTTCGCCATACGCTCCATGACATCCATGAGCGCATCAAGCTCTTCGTTTTGGTTAAGACCAAACACCAGGAGGATTTATGACAGAACCCATGAACCCAACAACGCTATTCAAGTGCTTGGCAGACGACACTCGAACCAAAATTACGTTGCTCGTTGTTAATGAAGGGGAGCTGTGTGTCTGCGAACTTACGGCAGCACTCGATTTGAGTCAGCCCAAAATTTCTCGCCACTTGGCGTTGCTTCGCTCATCCGGTCTGCTGATGGATCGTCGTCAAGGCCAGTGGGTGTATTACCGATTACACCCAGGCTTACCTGACTGGGTAACTACCGTTTTGAAAGAGGTTGTCGATGCCAATCAGCAGTGGTTGGAAACCGAGGCAAAACGCCTATGCGGTATGAACGGCCGTCCTATCAATCAGGCCGTGTGTAGCTAATTCACGTCCAACCCGGGTTACTGAAATGCTGATTGCCGTATTGATCTTCATAGCCACCATCGTGCTTGTCATCTGGCAACCTAGGGGGCTTGGTGTAGGGTGGAGCGCCATGATGGGTGCTGGCGTGGCTCTGCTTACGGATGTCGTTACCATTGGGGATATTCCCGTGGTTTGGAGCATCGTCTGGAACGCCACCGGGACATTCATAGCGGTCATCATCATTAGCCTGCTGCTTGATGAGGCAGGATTTTTTAAGTGGGCTGCGTTGCATGTCGCGCGATGGGGGGCTGGCAGCACCCGTAAGCTCTTCGCATTGTTCATCTTGTTAGGCGCGGCGGTATCGGCGTTATTCGCCAATGACGGTGCGGCACTCATACTCACGCCCATCGTGATTGCGATGCTGCTGGCGTTGCGCTTTTCTCCCGCTGCAACGCTAGCATTTGTGATGGCCGCAGGTTTTATTGCCGATACGGCGAGTTTGCCATTCGTGGTTTCCAACCTAGTCAACATCGTTTCTGCCGACTACTTCGGTATTGGCTTCAATGAATATGCCTCGATCATGGTGCCTGTAAACATTGTCAGCGTGGCGGCAACATTAACCATGCTGTTGTGGTTCTTTCGCAAAGATCTGCCCACAACCTACGACCTCAATCAACTGGACAGTCCAAGTGAAGCAATCCACGACCGTGCCACGTTCGTAGCCGGTTGGTGGGTGTTAGCGCTGCTCTTGATTGGCTTCTTCGTCATCGAGCCGTTGGGGGTGCCGATAAGCGCCATTGCGGCGGTATGCGCATTCATCCTCTATGTCATCGCAGCTCGTGGCCATGCCATCAACACAGGCAAGGTACTCAAAGAGGCTCCGTGGCAAGTAGTGATTTTTTCTTTGGGTATGTATCTGGTCGTCTACGGCCTGAAGAACGCTGGTCTGACTGAACATATCGCGCAGATCCTGAACGTATTCGCAGGTTATGGCATCTGGGGCGCGTCCTTGGGTACAGGGCTGCTAACAGCATTCCTGTCGTCGATAATGAATAACATGCCCACCGTTCTGATAGGTGCATTGTCGATTCATGCCGCCGAGGTCGATGGCGTCGTCCAGCAAGCAATGGTCTACGCCAATATCATCGGCGCCGATCTGGGCCCGAAGATCACTCCTATTGGTAGCCTTGCAACGCTGTTGTGGCTGCACGTACTGGCCAAGAAGGGCATCAAAATCAGCTGGGGGTACTACTTCAAAATAGGGATAGTGCTGACCTTACCTATCCTCGTCGTCACCCTGTGCGCCCTGGCATTGCGCCTCAGTTTCTGAATCAAGGAATTATTTGATGAAAGTCTTGTTTATGTGCACCCACAACAGCTGCCGAAGCATTCTGTCTGAGGCGCTGTTCAACCACCTAGCACCTGAAGGCGTAGAAGCGGTTAGCTCGGGTAGCTTTCCCAGTGGTCGAGTGAATCAAAGAGCTTTGCAAACGCTGGAGGCGGTCGGTATCTCCACGGTGGGATTGAGTAGCAAGGCTTCGGATGCTTTTGAAGGCTCCCCTCCAGATATCGTTATTACCGTTTGTGATCGGGCTGCGGGAGAGGCGTGCCCAATCTTTTTCGGGCCAGCTTTGAAGGCGCATTGGGGCTTGGCCGACCCGTCCGAAGCCAAAGGCACAGAGTCCGAGATTACGGCGGCGTTTGACGTCACTCTCGACAAAATTCGTGAGCGTGTTGTCACGTTCCTTGCGCTGCCGCTGCAAACCATGAGCGCTGACGAGCTCAAGGCTGAACTGAACCGTATCGGTACGCTTTAAAGATCAACAGAGGCGGTGCCAGCTTGGCACCGTTGCAGGAGTTTATATGCAAGAGACATTGCCGAACGTACACGACGACCTGATCGACATCCCTTCGCTAGAGCAACTGGAACCGCGCACGCCGTCATTCCATAAACCTCGAATTTTGCTTCTCTATGGATCAACACGTGAGCGCTCTTTTAGTAGGTTGGTAACTCAGGAAGCAGCCCGATTGCTGGAGGGGTTTGGCGCTGAAACCAAAATCTTCGACCCATCGGGTTTGCCATTGCCAGACGATGCTCCGGAGACTCACCCAAAGGTCGCAGAGCTGCGCGAGCTGATGCAGTGGTCTGAAGGACAAGTATGGTGTTCCCCAGAGCGTCATGGCTCCATGAGTGCAGTTTTCAAGGCACAGATTGACTGGGTTCCGCTGGCAATGGGCGCCGTACGTCCTACGCAGGGGAAGACTCTTGCCGTGATGCAGGTGTGTGGAGGTTCGCAATCTTTCAACGTGGTCAATCAGTTACGGGTACTGGGTCGGTGGATGCGTATGTTCACTATCCCCAACCAATCTTCGGTGGCCAAGGCGTTCACCGAGTTTGATGAGGCAGGCCGGATGAAGCCGTCCTCGTACTACGACCGTCTAGTGGACGTAATGGAAGAGCTTATGAAGTTCACCCTACTTCTGAGGGATCGCCAGGACTATCTTGTTGATAGATATTCCGAGCGCAAAGAGTCCGCAGAAGAGCTGTCCGAGCGTGTCAATCAGCGCTCTATTTAGTGTCATTACGTGGGAATTGCATGAGTCAGATCACGATCTGTTAGAACCGGAGTGTGGCACCTCTCGCAACACCTTGGCGTTGATCCTCAACAATGGCTGCAGGGGCTGAACCGACGCAAATGAAGCTGAAAGAATGAGCATGGAGTAATAGCGGTGAATCCAAATATGAAATTTGATGTCGTAGTAATTGGCGGCGGCCAATCCGCACTCGCAACCGCCTATTTTCTGAAGCGTTCAGGTATGTCATACGTGCTACTTGATGCAGACCCGGCGCCAGGAGGCGCATGGCAGCATGGGTGGGATTCACTCCGACTATTTTCTCCGTCTTCATGGAGTTCGATTGCAGGCTGGCCTATGCCTGCTGTGTCGGAAGAAACGCCTAGCCGTGACGATGTTGTCGATTATCTGACTCAGTATGAAAAGCGATACAACTTTCCCATCATTCGTTCTACGTGGGTATCCCGTGTTGAGAGAATTGAAGACGGTTTGCGCGTTGTTTCGGGGGATAGATATTGGGATGCCAGAGCGGTCATCAGTGCAACAGGCACTTGGAACCGTCCATTCATTCCAAGTTATTTAGGGCAGGAGTTGTTTTTAGAACAGCAGCTTCATTCCGCTCATTATGTAGGCCCGAATAGGTTTGAGGGAAAGACCGTCCTTGTCGTGGGCGGGGGGAACTCGGGAGCCCAGATTTACGCCGAGGTTTCCAAAGTAGCCCAGGCAACCTGGGTGACTCAAGAAGTCCCAAGGTTTCTGCCTGATGAGGTTGACGGCCGCGTCCTGTTCGAACGAGCTACGGCTCGATTGAAAGCCCAGCAGGAGGGCTCAGAACCTAAAGAACTCATAGGTGGGCTAGGTGATATCGTTATGGTTCCATCGGTAAAAGAGGCTCGTGAACGCGGTGTGCTGAACGCGGTACGACCGTTCACTCATTTTACTCCGACAGGTGTCGTATGGCCGTCAGGACATGAGACGACGGTGGATGTCGTTATCTGGTGCACCGGGTTTTTTCCAGCGCTAGACCACCTTACCAACCTAGGCCTTGTAGGCCAGGACGGCAAAGTAGCAGTGGACGAAAACCGAAGTGTTGATTTACCCAATTTATGGCTGGTGGGTTACGGCGATTGGACGGGGCTCGCTTCTGCAACATTAATCGGCGTGACCCGTACTGCACGAGATGTGGTCAAACAAGTGCATAGCTATCTCGCGGGCGTAGCCTGATGGTTCGTAGTAGATCAAGCGCACCTACTATGACGCGACTTTAAGCTTGGGAATCAATGCCCACTATCAGTACTTCTGCGCAGAAGATGCTCAATGAGCGTTGATTGGGTCAGCCTCATACCTTGGACTTTACGACCTTAAGCCCTAAGTGGCGCCTCCTTATAAACACGGGTTTCTGTTGCGGTCACGCCACTTTTCTATATTTTCAGCCGAAACGGTTGCTTTGAAGCAAGAGGGCGGACAGGGCTGTACAGTCCCACTTATGTCGGTACTGGCTTGCCTACCATGCAGGCGACGTGTCCTATCGATTGATGCCTCATTCATGTCTACGCGGTTTTTATCAACTAGAGTTCCCTGAAATTATCAACTGGCACGAGAGGGAACTTCATGACTGCGCTGGATGTTTTTTGGGTCGGATTGGGGGGCGGGCTGGGGTCTTTGCTGCGCTGGTGGATCGGACTGCGGGTGGGGCAGATCTATAAGGGATCATTCCCGCTGGGCACGTTTTTGATCAACGTCAGTGGCGCCTTTGTGATCGGCTACTTGAGCATTCTGTTTACCGTTGACTGGCGTGACCGCTACGGCGACTTCCTGAGTGCTGCCGTGCTCACTGGTATTCTTGGCGGCTACACAACGTTCAGTAGCATGCAGCTGGATGCTTCCAAACTGATCAAGGCGAAGGATCGTGCATGGGCGGCAGGTTATCTGATCATCTCGGTACTGGTCGGTCTGGCCGCCGCCGCATTCGGCGCCTGGCTGGCGCGCTGACACAGGAGCAAACACCATGTTGAACATGATTATTCTGATTTTCGTCGGCGGCGCGTTTGGCGCCATGTGCCGCGAATTTGTCATGCTGTCAGTGCCGCGCTTGGCCGACGGCTTTCCCATGGATATTTTTGTCGTCAATATCGTCGCCGCCTTCCTGCTGGGGGTGGCCACGTCGCTGTTCAAGAGCAACCGGATCAATCAATACGTACACGTCATGGTAGGCACCGGGATCATGGGCGGCCTGTCGACGTTCTCAAGCTTTGTCTTTGGCGCCGTGGAGATGATGAAAGATCCCGCCAGTGTGTTCGTGTCCATCAGTTATCTAGTGCTCAGTCTAGTCATCGGATTTGCTGCAGTGGAGTTGGGCCTCGTAGCCGGGGCCAAGGTCTCGCCAATACCAGCAGCGGACTCTTCGCACTAAACGTTCCTGATACATAAATAGCCCTTGAGTATTGAGGGCTTTTTATTTCGTATATTTGTAGCCCTCCGGGCTTCATGCTGGGTTGGCTAAAATCTAACCAACCAGAATCTTAGATGGCCACTTTCTTAATCATCATTAGTACCTCCAAAAAACGGGTGTGATAAGTACCAGTACAGTGAGTATCTCTAATCGGCCCAGTAGCATGCCGATGGTGAGCAACCATTTTGCTGCGTCGGGTAATGATGAGAAGTTACCAGCAGGCCCGATGATGGTGCCAATTCCAGGGCCCACGTTACACACCGCAGTAGCCGCGCCACTCAATGCCGTTGTCCAGTCCAGGCCGATCAAGGCAAGTCCTAAGGCGATAATTGCAATGGTGATGCTGAAGAAAAATGAGAAAGTCAAAAGCGAGCGTAGTATTTCCTCGTCAATTGGATGGCCATTGTACTTCTTCTGAATCACGGATCTTGGATGGATTAGTTGCTTTAAGCTACCTATCAGTAAAGTCGCAGCAACCTGAAAACGGAAGATTTTGAGGCCCCCAGCTGTGGAGCCCGAACATCCTCCAACAAAGGTCAAATAGAAGAACAAAAGAACTGCAAAGCTCCCCCAGAGCGTGTAATCGCCAACAGCAACTCCGGTAGTAGTGACCACAGAGGTCACGTTGACTGCGACGATACGAAACGCATCCCACCATCCGTAATCGCTGTGATAACAGAGCCATGTCCCTACGGCCAGCCAGGTCACAATCAAGAATCCAATAAATCCACGTACTTGGTGATCTTTAATCAGCGCACGCCGGTTGCCGCGCAATGTCGCAACATACAAGGTAAACGGTAGGCTACCCAGAATCATGATGACCACAGCTACCCAGTGGATCGCTGGCTGCGTCCAATGCCCCAGTGAAGAGTCCGAAGTCGAGAATCCTCCAGTTGAGATCAATGACATGGCGTGGTTGACCGCTTCAAACGGCGTCATTCCAGCGACCCAAAGAGCTAGCGCTCCGAGCCCCGTGAGTCCCAAGTAGAGAAAGAGGATGTATTTGGCGGCCACATGGGAGCGAGGCGTTACTTTTTCCGACCAGTCTGAGGACTCTGTCTGGAAGAGACGCATGCCACCCACCCGCAACAGCGGTAGGATCGCTACAGCCATGCCTATGAAGCCTATACCTCCGAGCCAATGTAGCATTGAGCGCCAGATCAATAATCCCGGTGAAGCGGTATCCAAGCCAGTGAGTACCGTTGACCCTGTAGTTGTGATGCCCGACATTGTTTCAAAGAATGCATCGGTGTAACTGATGTCGCTGATAAACACCATTGGCAGCGATGCGAAGATACACACTACAACCCAACTGCCAGTAGTTAGCAGGTACATATCCCTGGGACGAAGCTGGGCGGTATCTGGGCGTCCTCGTGCGATCAACAGAAGGCCGCAGACAGATGTGATTAAGCTAGACCACAGGAAAGCTGAAAGATCGCCACCATCCCGCTCATAGACCGCCAGTGTGATCATTGGGATAATCATGCTTATAGCTAGCGTGATTAGAAAAATGCCTAAGATGAATCCGATAAGCCGTAGTCCTGCGAGAGACATATAAAATAGCCTGATGAATTAGCGCAGTGCAGTATTGGATGCTCCATCTTTAGGGGTTGTAAAATTTTCGTAAAATCTTTAATAAATTAGGGCAGCAGCCCACACCAGCATCTTGCGGACGTTGGCGGTAACCGTCCGGGCAATACACCTCCCTGATGCCATCGCTTAAGGCGATGGTTTCCACCTAAATTAAGCGGACACCCATGTCACAAGAACGCCGTTCCTATTCTAAATCCTTCAAGGCCTAAGTCATTGCCGAGTGTGCGCAGCCTGACACCTCGATTGTCAATGTTGCCTTGACCTACAACCTCAATGCCAACCTCGTCCATAAATGGATTCGGGTGCGTACGCAAAAAAATGTGGCGCTTAAAAGTGCCTTTATTCCGGTAAAGACGCCGCCATCGGCAGCGGTGCATCAAGTCCTTCCCTGCACGATCCTGATCGAAGTGCCTCATTCAAAAGGCGTAGTCGCTGTGAGCTGGCCGGCAGAAAATGCAGCGGCGTGTTCCGCTCTCCTACGAGAGCTGCTGCGATGATCAGCATCGACTCCATCTGGCTCGCCACCGAGCCCGTGGACATGGGGGCCGGCACTGAAACCGCAGTCGCCATTCAGGCATTAATCAAAAGCCCCGTTGAGCACTTCGTAAATGAGCCCGGTTGCTAGTGCGACGAGTATCAAGTCGGTGCCCGCCTGCTGCCATTCGTATCCATCATAATGCGGCAGCCTGCCGATCAATCGACCATCTAGCTTTTTCGCGATACCTGGTGGAAGAGGCTTGCCGCGAGCGAGGTTTTTCTGAATGCCGGGTGGCAAAGCAGGGCCTGGACTCCAGTAGTCCCGATATCCGCCAACAATCCCAAGAATGCTTCCCCGATTGATACTTGGGCCGTGATTCCAATCGCCGCCCCCTGAGTTTTTGCCTTTGCTTCCCTGGCCGGCCTGATTGCCATGGACTTGGCTGTTTTGCTGGTTTCCCTTGCCGTTTCCCTGCCCCTTTCCATTACTAGGATCGGCCAATGCTTTTGCTGAGCCGCAGACCAGCGCAAGACATGTTAACGCGGCAACCAATGAGCGTGATCTGTGCATGAGTCGTTCCTTCAGGGGGGGGCGGGATATATCTGAACTTTAGACGCTATTCACGATGCGGGTTGCAAGGCCTGGAAGCCATGGCGGATTACCGCATAGAAATACTACTAACTAAAAGAAGGCCGTGCTGCGCATCAAGGATGGATTTCTGAAGCTGAAGGATGCTTCCAAGGAATCAGGAGGATCGGGCATCAGCGTGACTAATAGCGCTGGCAAGGTAAGCGTCTGGCATGGGTTCAAGACAATTTGAATCTGGCTTAAGAAGTTGTCCAGATGCTTTTGCCGGACGCTTAGTGCGCCAGTTAAAGCTGGCGGAGGATAGTCGATGAAAGTTCGATACTGGTAAGAAATGGCGAATCAACCAGACCCCGAGTCATGCATGTTGCACCGTGAGGTGCAAGGTGAAGCGTTGACAGGGGAAACCGATGGGCCAGCCATTGAGTCGCGTAATCAGGAATTCGGGATGCCGATGCTGTTAAGCGAAGCAGAAGGCAAGGCGCAGTGATATCGCCGTTACTGGCGAATATCTATCTTCACTACGTGCTGGATTCATGGGCAAGGCAGTGGCGCGAGCGCCACGCCCGTGGCGATGTAATCATTGTGCGTTACGCGGATGACAGCGTGGTGGGTTTCAGGACGCAATGGCGGGCTCAGCAGTTTCTGGTTCAGTTGCAGGAGCGCTTGGCCAGGTTCGGTTTATCCCTCAACGCCTCGAAGACACGGCTAATTGAATTTGGTCGTTTTGCTGCGAAAAATCGTAGAAAGCGAGGTTTAGGTAAACCGGAGACGTTTGATTTTCTGGGCTTCACACACTGCTGTAGTACCAACAGAAGTGGTGGGTTTCAAATACTGCGGCTGACGGTCAAGAAGCGAATGCGTGCGACGCTGCTGGCTGTTCGGGATGAGCTGAAGCGCCGACGTCACGAGCCTGTTCGAGTCGTGGGTCAGTGGCTTAACCGAGTTGTCACTGGGTACTTCAACTACCACGCGGTGCCGGGAAACCTGATACGTCTTGGTGGTTTTCGTCTGGCGGTATGCCGTCTATGGCGGCAAGCCCTCAAACGTCGCAGCCAGCGTCATCGGCTTCAATGGTCACGCTACGGACGCCTTGCCGACCTCTACATACCTAGACCTAGAAATGCACATCCTTACCCTGAGGATCGCTTCGCGTCACGTACCCAAGGCAGGAGCCGTATGCGGTAGTTCTGCACGTACGGATCTGGGCGGGGGCGGCAGGTAACTGCCGTCCCTACCGCGACCCGTTAGCGAGGCTTAATGCGTTCAAAAGCCACCTTTGAGCGACCTAGATCAAAAGTCGGCTGGAAAACAATAAAATGCATCTGGTTGGCTAATATCTGCACTTCTCAGAAGTGTAGTTCCCAACTGAGAGGTCGAGAGCTTACAAGAGGAAGCGTAGACGAGGGATGTATCCAAGAGGTGTTAGTCATCGCAAATCTCCCAATGCGAGACAACAGGTCGTAATCGACACTAGTTACAATGTATAATTTCGGCTCGCATCCACTTTGAGCTACAGGAACACTAGCATGACTGTACTCCAAACGATCTACTGGCAGCCTACGCCGCCTTAGCGCTACGCCCCCTCGCAACACCCTGCTTCCGCTAGCCTCGCTCGCGGGTGCGCACTGCTGTACGCCTGGTTCTACACCTTAAGCACACAGCAAAAAATCCTCAAAATTTGAATTTGCATCGGTTCGCTCGCCATCCCTTTGGCGTGCGCGATGCTTTGCCTTGGATATTTATATGCTGCAAAAACTTAGACAAACGTGGTTTTCCAATGTCCGTGGAGATGTGCTCGCGGGGATCGTGGTCGCACTTGCACTGATTCCCGAAGCAATCGCCTTTTCCATCATCGCCGGCGTTGACCCAAAGGTTGGGCTTTACGCCTCTTTCTGTATCTGTGCTGTTATCGCCTTTGTCGGTGGTCGTCCCGGCATGATCTCGGCGGCTACCGGCGCCATGGCACTGCTCATGGTTACTCTGGTTAAAGAGCACGGACTTCAGTATCTGCTTGCAGCCACGTTGCTCTGTGGGGTACTTCAAATTCTCGCGGGTTACCTCAAGCTAGGTTCACTGATGCGCTTTGTCTCTCGCTCTGTGGTCACGGGTTTTGTGAACGCCTTGGCGATTCTGATTTTTATGGCGCAGTTGCCGGAACTTACGAATGTCACTTGGCACGTCTATGCCATGACCGCAGCAGGCCTCGGGATCATCTACCTGTTCCCATACGTACCGAAGATCGGCAAGCTGATTCCGTCACCGTTGGTGTGCATCCTGACGCTGACTGCCGTCGCCATTTACCTCGGTTTGGATATCCGCACCGTCGGTGACATGGGCCAACTGCCGGATACGTTGCCGATTTTCCTTTGGCCCGAAGTGCCGCTGAACTTTGAAACCCTGCGCATCATTTTCCCGTACTCGGCTGCCTTGGCCGTAGTGGGTCTACTCGAGTCAATGATGACCGCGACCATCGTCGACGACCTTACCGATACCACCAGCAACAAAAACCGCGAGTGCAAAGGCCAGGGTGTGGCCAACATCGCTGCCGGCATGCTTGGCGGCATGGCAGGTTGCGCCATGATCGGCCAGTCGATCATCAACGTGAAATCTGGTGGTCGTACCCGTCTCTCAACATTGTGCGCCGGCGTTTTCCTGCTGCTGATGGTAGTGTTTCTTGGCGAATGGCTCTCCAAAATCCCTATGACGGCACTCGTAGCTGTGATGATTATGGTGTCCATCGGCACGTTTAGCTGGGATTCCTTGCGCAATCTGAAAAAGCATCCGCTGTCGACCAACCTCGTGATGGTGGCGACCGTTGTGGTCGTCGTGGCCACTCACAACCTAGCCTATGGCGTACTGGTAGGTGTGTTGCTGGCTTCGCTGTTCTTTGCCAATAAGGTTGGGCACTACCTGGATATCAAGAGCACTCTGGAAGAGACGGAATCGCATCGGACTTACCACGTTGTGGGCCAGGTGTTCTTTAGCTCTGCGGACAAGTTCGCTGAAGTCTTTGACTTCAAGGAAGCTCTCAACAAAGTCAGCATTGATCTCACACAGGCGCATTTCTGGGATATCACTGCCGTCGCAGCGCTGGATAAGGTCGTGATCAAGTTCCGTCGTGAAGGCGCTGAGGTTGAAGTGCTCGGTCTCAATGAAGCCAGCGCAACAATCGTTGACCGCTTCGGTGTGCATGACAAACCCGGTGCCATCGACAAGCTCATGAGCCACTAAGGAGAACGACAATGACCCACGTAATGGCATGCATTGATAACTCACAATCCTCATTGGCGGTCTGCGATTACGCAGCATGGGCCTCGCAACGACTCAGCGCTCCCCTGACCTTGCTTCATGTGCTGGATAAGGAGAAATATCCTGCATCCGCAGACCTCAGCGGCAATATCGGTCTCGGTAGCAGAGAACATCTAATGGAAGAGTTGGCCACGCTGGATGCGCAGCGTGCAAAACTGGCCTTGGAGCATGGGCAGCACATGCTTGAAAAAGCTCGCGAGCGGACAGTTATCTCTGGCGCCATGTCACCTGATCTGAAGCAGCGCCATGGCCATCTCGTCGAGAGCCTGAGCGATCTCCAAGACGATATTCGATTACTGGTGATTGGAAGAGTCGGTGAGGGCAGCACGCGCAGTGCCCAAAGTCTTGGCACCCAGATTGAAGCGGTAGTCCGAACTATCCACCGCCCCATCCTGATTACAACCAGCCATTTCAGGAAACCTGAAACGGTCATGGTGGCATTTGACGGCAGCGCTACAGGCCACAAGACCGTACAGATGATTGCTTCAAGCCCGCTGTGCGAAGGCCTGCCAATTCATATCGTCATGGTTGGTAAGGACTCTGAAGAAAATCAGAACGAGCTGGAGAAAGCACGAGCCACATTTACCTCTTCTGGCTCGTTGGTGCATGCCGAGATCCGCCCAGGCGAAGTGGAGTCGGTACTTCATGCGTATCAGGCAGAGCAAGGCATTGACCTCTTGGTCATGGGGGCGTACGGGCACTCTCGCATCAGGCAGTTTCTGGTAGGCAGCACGACCACGACGATGCTGCGAACATCCACTTTACCCGTATTGCTGCTTCGCTGAGCCAATTCCACTGGCCACAGTATTTCCAGAACTGCGGAAATGCCGTGGCCACCCTGGATGATAACTACTGATCTTGCCGTAACGAGACCACATGCAACTCATAACTGAAATTGTTCACCCCGAGCTGAAATCCAAACAGGGCAGAGTATTCCGTCGACATGCAGCACGCGGCATCGTGATGCGGGATGATCAGATCCTGTTGCTGTTCACCGAGCGCTATAACGACTTCAGCTTTCCTGGAGGCGGTCTTGATGGTGACGAGGACATTGTCACAGGCCTGAGGCGTGAGCTTGAGGAAGAGACTGGTGCCCGTGAAATACAGGTACTCCAGCACTACGGTTATATCGAGGAGTACCGGCCCTACTGGAAGCCACAGTACGATCTGATGCACATGACCTCGCATTTTTATCAATGCGAAGTCGCGCCCCAGCTAGCGCCCGTGAGAATGGAAAGCCACGAAATCGCTAATGGTATGCGGCCTGTCTGGATCAACCTGCATGAAGCCATAACGCATAATGAAGCCGTGATGCAGCGTCAGGAGTCATCGATGGGGCAGTCAATTCAGCGCGAAACGTTCATGCTGAAAAAAGTCGCGTCCGAGTTGATGCCGCCAATCAGCCTTTGAGGGGCTATCTCAGCAGCTTGTGGCGTAAAGCACGATGACCTCACTTCGCGAGACGATGTTCCAGCCACAGGATTTTTGTCTGGGAGAAACTCCGTGGCCGGCTCGCTTACGCTTATTTAGAGACCGTGGCGGCGACAATGGCGGGCCCAGCGCTGCGTCGCAAAATCAGGACTCCACCGATTGCAGCCAAGGTCGAACCGATCAACACACCGACTTTTACTTCGTCGATCAGGTGAGCTGATCCAGCAAACGCCAGGTTTCCGATGAACAGGCTCATGGTAAAGCCGATGCCACACAAGAGCGCAACGCCGTAAAGCTGTGCCCAATTGCTGCCTTCCGGCAGTTTGGCCAAGCCCATACGAATGGCCAGAGCAGCCAATAGGAAAATGCCAATCTGCTTGCCCACCAACAAGCCTAGCGCAACACCCAGCGGAACCGGATCGACTAGGTTTTCCATCGAAATACCGGCTAATGAAACACCCGCGTTGGCGAAGCCGAAAATCGGCACCACAGCGAATGCTACCCACATGTGCAGCTTCTCTTCTAGGAAGAGCAGTGGAGACCTGGCTTCCTCTTCTGGCTTGCCCATTGGGACACACAGTGCAACGGCAACACCCGCAAGAGTGGCATGCACCCCCGACTGCAGCACGAAGAACCACAGCACACCACCGACCAGCATATATGGGAATAATCGTCTGACGCCCAATCGATTCATTGCGATCAGAATGACCAGGGTTGCGAGCGATGCCAGCAACATCGGCATGGAAAGACCAGTGGTGTAGAAAAAGGCGATGATAACCACAGCACCCAGGTCGTCAATGATCGCCAAGGCAGCGAGGAAGACCTTCAGCGACGTAGGGACTCGCTTCCCCAGCAACGACAAGACGCCCAAGGCGAATGCGATGTCGGTAGCGGCTGGAATAGCCCACCCCTTCAACGTCTCAGAATTACCCCAGTTGATTGCGATGTAAATAAGCGCAGGCACAACCATGCCACCGACGGCACCAAATCCAGGCAAGGCGCGCTGTCCCCAAGTGGAGAGCCCTCCTGCCAGAACCTCTCTCTTGATCTCGAGTCCGACCATCAGGAAGAAGATCGCCATCAAGCCATCATTGACCCAATGCTCGACAGACATGCCCAACCAGACACTGTGCAAGGCTGCAAAATAACTTTGCGAGAGAGGCGAGTTGGCCACGATTAGTGCCGCGAGTGCTGCGCCCATCAGCACAAGACCGCCAGCGGACTCCGACGACAGGAAGCGAGCCAGAATCGCGGCTGCTCTAGGGGTTTCGGCTTTAGCTTGATGATTAGTCATCAACGTCCTTTGGATCACTTAAAAGGTAATATATTAACACTTGGCCCATACATGCGCGGCGGGGTTAAACAGCCTGAAACAGTTAATGCTGAAGGGCATAGTCAGCGAGCATTCCTCAACGCAAGCCTCTGAAATAGGGCTTACGTCCAAGCACCAATGCCGTCACTGACTCGATCCACCGTCTCCTTTTCGAATAACCCGATGAGTCGTCCCACTGCTTGATACCATCCAGCACATTTATATGAAGATTTAATGTCTGGAAGGCCTTTGCGTGAACGTTATCCATCGCTGGTTAAGTCAACCCCGTGCACGTCTCATCGCCTTGATCGGACTGGTTCTGATCATGCCTTTGTGCCTGCGTGCAGCTCTGGGTTGGTCGAATCCACTTGGCTATCTTTCAGATCTGGGAATTGCGAGCCTGCTCATCGTACTCTTGCATCGCTGTCCTTGGTGGTTAGCGCTACCGGTATTGCTGGCATGGGGGCTTATGACTCTGGCGACTGCCGAACTGGTCAGCGCGGTCGGTAGGCTTCCCAACTCATCAGACCTGCACTACCTGATCGACCCTCAGTTTTTGGAAAACTCTACCGGGGGTGGTTTCGCCCAGCCTTGGCTGGCCGCTACTCTGTTTCTTGGGCTGGTGATTTGGCTGGTCACGCAGTACCTAGGACGCTACGCTACGTCTCCGAGCTTGCCACGAAACGCGTGGGCAGCACCGCTACTGCTGTTGATCACCCATTGGGGTGCTCAGCACCTGTACCCCTCAGAAGAAGACCAGTGGCGCTTGTTCAACCTGCCACATCAGTTGATGGCCGCGAGCGTTGGCGATGTTCAGGCAAGCGCAGAAGAGTGGCTGGAGCGTGATGTTGTCGATCTCCCTCCGCAAATGGCGGGGCTTACTCAACTCGATCTGGACGGACAGAAATTGCTCGCGGCACCAGGGCGGGCGCGGAATGTGTTGATCATCGCGCTGGAAGGTATTCCTGGTGCCTACGTTGGCGTCAACCGCCAAGCCCTGCACAGCAGCTATCAAGAAAATCTCATGCCCAACCTCAGTCGCTGGGCAGAACGCGGAATGAATACGCCGGATTATGTACTGCATAGCCATCAAACCATTCGCGGCCTTTACGCTATGCTTTGCGGCGATTACGACAAACTGGACAACGGAACGCCCAAGGGGGTTGAGATGTTGACCCAGAACGAACGGAACAAGGCGTGCCTCCCAGCCCAACTGCACAAGAACGGATTCGCCACGCACTACCTTCAGGGTGCAGGCCTTAGATTCATGGCCAAAGACAAGATCATGCCGCACATTGGCTTCGATGCTACCCACGGCTTGGAATGGTTCACCAATAGCAACTATCTAGATTTTCCTTGGGGCAAAGACGACAAGGCGTTCTTCGAAGGGGCACTCGACTACGTCGGCCAGCTGAAAAAGCAGAAAAAACCATGGATGCTGACCCTGCTGACCGTTGGCACCCACCAACCCTATTCGGCCCCTCAGGACTATCTTGAGCGCTACGACACACCCAAGCAGGCTGCCGTCGGATATCTGGATGATGCCCTAGGGCAATTCCTCAACGGCCTGGAACGCCAAGGCATCTTGAAAAACACCTTGGTGGTGATCACCTCGGACGAATCTCACGGAATTGATGGAGTGCGCCTAGCTTCCTCTTGGGGTTTCAACCTGATTTTAGCGCCCGAGCAGGATCAGTTGCCCAAGGTAAAGTCTGGGGTCTACGGGCATGTCGATCTGAGTGCCTCAATACTCGACTATTTCGCCTTAACTGTCCCCTCAGCCTTGAGCGGTCGCTCGCTGTTTCGTGACTATGAAACAGGCCGCGAGATCATGTCGTTCACCAACGACAAGCTGCGTTATCACGATGGCCAAGGCACCTTGATCGAGTGTGACTTTCAACAGCGTTGCAGGAATTACAATAGCGCAGGGTTCATTGCCGACCACGCTACCCTTGCTGGACAGTACGGGGGCAAACGAACACGAGAAATCACATCAAAAGCCTCGGCGCTGGATCATTCGCTGATCCGGACACCGTTGAACCAGCACTACCAGTTCGGCAGTCCCACCATCATCCCGCTTCAGGCACAGATCAAGGATGACTGGGCTGACAACCTGATCGGTGCTCAGTATCTGGAAATGCCCAAGGGCTCACAAACACGCGTGCGCCTGACCGTGCGCTCTTTAGATCCACAGCAGAACGCCTACATCCTGCTGAAAGCCAAGGAGTTGGAGCAGGATGTGCCACTGGGGCTGCCAGCAGAAATGGTCGTCACTGCCGATCAGCCGCTGGAGATGGACTTCAGTTTCGATAATACGCAGCCGCGTAAAGCGTTCTCGTTCCACCTGCTTGGCTATGGGCTAGGTGCCGTTGAAGTGAGTGACTTCAGCGTTATTACCGAGCTGCTAGAAGCACCGGAGGCGCTGGAAGAGTCCCAGGTTGATAACGTAGCTAAATCAAGTTAGGGCGCTATGCATATCTGGGATTAAGTTGAAAGCATTAATATTCCGGGTTTAACAAGGCAACACAGGAATATTGCAAAAACTGCATGCCATATAGTGAATAAACAGAGTTTTCTTAAAAGCAGCAGTAGTATTTATGCCTCCCCGTTTTTGCTTCGCGCAGTGCTCGGCTGCATGCAATATTAGATAAAAATCTAGAAGATTAAACTTCTCATCAAAACATTTTGTCACATTAATTGCTGCTGATAGTTTGATCTACATCAGTAATTGCCAACCGGTTGATTGCGTTACATCTATAGTTCCTGTCAGCTAGAAGGAACTATAGGATGTAAGACCGAAAATAATGTTTTCAGCCTTATATTCCCACGCTCGCTCATGATCACCTCAGCCCGTCTCACTTGAGCTGTGTGCACAGGAGATACTCATTGATGAAGCAGGTGGTCGACGCATCAACGGGGCAAACACCAATCCCTCCGCATTCCTTGGCCTGGCACTCCCTACCTGCAGAGCAGGTGACAAACCTGCTTGAGGTCAATGAGCATGTCGGGCTGGAGGCCGCCGAAGTTCAAGCCCGGCTTGACCGCACTGGTTTCAATCGTTTGCCAGAAGCCGCACGGCGACCCGCGTGGCTGCGATTCATGCTGCAATTTCACAACATTCTGATTTATGTGCTTCTAGGATCCGCTGCGATTACCGCGATGCTGCAGCATCTGTGGGATACGGTGGTGATTCTGGCGGTGGTCATTGCAAACGCAATCATTGGCTACGTCCAGGAAGGCAAAGCGGAAAAAGCCATGGACGCTATCCGGCAGATGCTGGCACCGCACGCCGCCGTGATTCGCGCAGGCCAACGCTTAAGTATTGTGGGCGAGGAGCTAGTACCGGGCGATATCGTATTGCTGGAGGCGGGAGACAAAGTCCCTGCTGATTTACGCCTGCTGCACGCGAACAGACTACAGATTCAAGAAGCCATTCTTACAGGTGAATCCGTACCAGTAGAGAAACATACCCAGCCAGTGGGCCTCGAATCAGCCTTGGGTGATCGTACTTGCATGGCGTTCAGCGGCACACTCGTGACTTGCGGGCAAGCAACAGGGGTTGTCGTTGCTACCGCAGCAGCTGCTGAAATCGGACGCATCAGCACTCTACTTGCAGGTGTAGAAACGCTGACCACGCCGCTGGTGCAGCAAATGAACGTGTTTGCCCGTTGGCTGACGATCTTGATCTTGTTAGTCGGGGGCCTTTTGCTCGTGTTTGGCCATTATGTTGGGCACTACGAGTTCACCGAGATCTTCATGGTAGTGGTTGGTATGTCGGTAGCGGCGATACCTGAAGGGCTGCCCGCCGTCCTTACCATTACGCTAGCTGTCGGCGTTCGGGCAATGGCTAGCCGCAACGCCATCGTGCGTCGCTTGCCTGCCATCGAGACGCTCGGCTCGGTATCCGTCATCTGTACTGACAAGACCGGGACACTCACCCGCAACGAAATGATGGTGGCATCGGTCGTGACGAACGATCTCATCTTCACGGTTGATGGTGCAGGTTATCAGCCAGCGGGAAGCATCAATCTTGCCGATCAGTTAATCGACATATCGTCTCACCCCGCGCTCTCAGAATTGGGGCGAGCAGCAGGTCTTTGCAACGATGCCTCGCTGCGCCTGCATGAGGATGTATGGACGGTGGAGGGTGATCCGATGGAGGGGGCCTTGCTGGCGTTTTCCGGAAAAGCTGGAATCGATAGCGATGAAGATCATCGTACCTGGCCACGAACCGATGCCATTCCGTTTGACGCGAAACACCGCTTCATGGCGACCCTGCATCACAATCATGATCGACATGCCTCTATCTATGTGAAGGGCGCGCCAGAGCAAATACTGGCCATGAGTACGCAGCAGCTCGTAAACGCCGGCGGGACTGAACCGCTCAATGCGCACTACTGGCACGAACAGGCAAACGCCATTGCTACAAAGGGGCAGCGTGTATTGGCGTTTGCCGCTAGATCAGTTCAGCCAGAGCACACCGTGTTGGAGTTTGGGGACGTGCAAGGGAAGCTAACCTTGTTGGGTATGGTCGGGCTAATTGATCCGCCGAGACCCGAGACGATAGAGGCCGTTCAACAATGCCAGGCGGCGGGCATTGTCGTAAAAATGATCACTGGCGATCATGGCGGCACCGCCGCCGCAATCGGTCGGCAGATTGGCTTGCAAAATCCCGACAATGTGCTGACCGGTATAGACCTGGACTCTATGAACGATGCCGCCCTCAAGGAGGCGGTAAAGGAAGTCAATATCTTTGCTCGTACCAGCCCTGAACATAAGCTCAGGTTGGTCATGCTGCTGCAGTCGAATGGCATGACAGTGGCAATGACGGGCGATGGCGTTAATGACGCACCAGCGCTAAAGCGTGCCGATGCTGGCATCGCTATGGGGGGGAAAGGTAGTGACGCCGCCAAGGAAGCTGCCGACCTGGTGCTGGCTGATGACAACTTCGCGTCCATCGTTGCTGCAGTGCGCGAGGGGCGTACAGTCTACGACAATATTAAGAAAGTCCTGAGCTGGACGCTTCCCACAAGCGCGGGTGAAGCCATGACCATCATCGTGGCCCTGCTCCTCGGCCTTACACTGCCGGTCACGGCGATACAGATTCTGTGGATTAATCTTATTACCGCAGTAACGCTCGGCATTGCATTGGCGTTCGAGCCTACCGAAGAAAACACAATGCGCAGACCGCCCCGTTCCCGCAAGGAGCCACTCATAAGCGGTGCGTTGGTTTGGCATATGGTGCTTGTTTCTATTCTGTTCCTCTGTGGTGTTTACGGCATTTTTTCGTATGCGCTCGACCGTGGCTACTCCGTGGAGTTGGCCCGAACCATCGCGGTGAATACGCTAGTCGTGATGGAGATTTTCCATCTGTTCTTTATTCGTAATCTCTACAGCACATCGCTCACCTGGAAGGGCATTCGTGGCACCAAGGTCGTGTGGATGACCGTCGCAGTGGTTACCTTGGCCCAGTTCGCCATCACCTACGCGCCACCTCTGCAAAAGGTGTTTGCCACAGAAGCGATCCCCTTCCTTGATGGCCTACTTATCATCGGGGTCGGTGTTGCGCTCTTTGCGATCATCGAGATTGAAAAACAGATTCGAATCCGCCTGTCCGAGTAGAACTGATTGCAAGCTGGCAATCCCCTAACGACAAGCATCTTCATGCCACTGAAAGAGGATTTAGAAAATGCATAAAATACTTGTAGCTGTCGATGGCTCCGAGCACTCGGAGCGCGCAGTGCGTTACCTTATTGGGCTAATCCAAGATGGCGGATTACTGGGCGGTAGGGTTGAGGTACATCTGGTGAATGTACAGCCACTGTTACCAACTCGAATTGCACACGACATGAGAGCGGATGAGATTGATCGTTACTACGGTGATAAAAGTGCTGAGAGCTCACAAAAAGCTGGGGTGCTTCTGAAGCAGGAAGGGGTTGCATTTACACTTCACACCTTACAAGGCGATGCAGCAAGCCAAATCGTGGCGTGCTCACACTCTTTAGGATGTAACAACATCATCCTAGGCTCACATGGCAACGGCTTTCTTGCAGGGATTTTTCTGGGCTCTGTCGCGGCAAAGGTGATTCAACTCTCAGATATACCAATCACCTTAGTCAAATAGGAAATCGTCAAATGCATGATAGCGCGACCCCATAAGTGGGTTATCAAAGGCCGATATTCTGGAATGACTTTGATTGAGTTGAGTCATGCGCAGCATAGCCATCCACTTTTCTATGCGTGTGGTTCCCTCGACATTTGATGTCCCGAGCGACTGAGAGGCAAATCACTTGCCCCTCAGTTCTGACTCCCGGCTGATGCTTTCAATTTGGAGTGAAACCTACTTGGGAATATACGCAGCTACCGACTTGCGAATCTCTTCCCGCGCCTCATCCGCGCTCCCCCAACGCCCCATCTTCACCCACTTACCCGGCTCCAATGCTTTGTAGTTTTCAAAGAAGTGCTGGGTCTGTGCGAGGAGTAGCGCAGGGAGGTCTGAGCACTCCTTTACGTCGTTGTACATCGAACTGAGTTTTTCATGAGGCACAGCGATCACCTTGGCATCCGCTCCGGCTTCGTCAGTCATGTACATCACACCCACCGGGCGACTGCGGATTACAACTCCAGGTGAGACGGGATAAGGGCAAACCACCAGGACGTCAAGAGGATCTCCGTCATCGCTCAACGTATTTGGAATGAACCCGTAGTTGGCCGGATAGAACATCGGTGTGCTTAGGAAGCGGTCAACGAAGATCTGTCTGCTCTGCTTGTCGACCTCGTACTTGATCGGCGAGTGGTTTGCAGGGATCTCAATAACTGTGAAGAAGTCATCGGGGATCGCGTTACCAGCAGGAATGTCCGCGTAGCTCATGTTCATACCTCCGATGTTGTAGAAGTGGTTGCGTCGGACGGATCTCTCCCAAGTGGGCTCATTTCTTTTGGCAAATCGACTATCCATTCGCCTAACATCATTCCCTGATAGCGACGGTTTTGTTGAGTAAAGAAAACGACCATAAAGCCTTTCATGTCTATCTCCTCAGCGAGTACCAATCACTTGGTATGAAAGAAGCCCTGCAGCGGTCATCGCCAACGAACCAACCAGGTGCAACGAAATTGAGCCAAGCGCCCAGAGCAGTTTTCCCTCCTGAATCAAGGTGACTGTTTCGGCTGAAAATGTAGAAAAAGTGGTAAGACCACCACAAAATCCGGTGATGATCAGGAGGCGCCATTCAGGGCCGAGCGAAGGCGATGCAGCCAAGAAGGCGATGGTCAGCCCTATGAGATAACCCCCGACCATGTTCGCGACTACAGTCCCGGGAGGAATCGTAGGAAATAGAGCGTTCAGCTTTATACCCAAAAGCCAGCGTAACCAAGCACCAACTGAGGCGCCGATGGCAATGACGATCAATGATTTCAGCATGGCGAGCACTCCTTACCAAACCTGGAGGGCCAAGCATGCAGAGGGACAGCGCTGTAAGATGGGCGAAGCACGAATAGTAAGATCATATCCTGTCCTAAATTAGGGACAGGGAGGCACACCTACGCACCCTGTCCAGGGTTCACGTAGGCATCATCAGCACAAGGCGGTTACAGGAGGAATGCCATCTCCTGATAAGATCCTATAGCATCCGCGCTACTGACATCAATAACCTCCTCTACAGATCAAGATACCTTTGGCTGATGCTTGCTTTCAAAGTACACCGCTGAGCCACCATCCAAGCATTCCACTGCCCAAGACGACTACCCATGGGGGAACCCTCCAAAACATTAGGGCGACAAGGGCTATCAGCGCCAAACCGAAGTCTTGAGGTTTCAAAATTGCACTCGTCCAGACTGGGTTATATAAGGCCGCCAAGAGTAGCCCTACTACTCCCGCATTAATTCCTGCAAGGGCCGATTGGGTGCGAAAACTATGTCGTAGTTGCTCCCAGAATGGCAGCACGCCGATTACGAGTAGGAATGAAGGTGCGAAGATAGCGACCAGGCATACCGTAGCTCCGATCCAACCAGAGGGTTGGGCGTTCATGGACGCTCCGAGAAATGCTGCGAAGGTAAAGAGCGGGCCCGGTACGGCCTGTGCTAAGCCATACCCAGCAATGAATGTGTCGTTGGTTACCCATCCGTTGAATACGGTCGCAGACTGAAGTAACGGTAGTACAACATGCCCCCCTCCAAAAACTAATGACCCTGCTCGGAAAAAGGCATTCGTCATAGCTAGTGCTTCAGAGGGCCAAACCTGGATCAAAAATGGTAGGCCTACCAATAAGCCAAAGAACACCACCAACGATACCAGACCTACTTTTCGGCTAACTGATATTGGAAGGGACTCAGCAGTATGCTGTTGAGCAGGCTTGAAAAGCATCAGACCGATGACAGCACTGCAGATAATCACGGCGATCTGCCCCCAGGCATTTGGCCAGATGAGTGCTGCGCAAGCTGCAAACACAGCGATGGTTACCCTGGGCACATCAGTACAAATATTGCGCGCCATTCCCCAGACGGCTTGAGCAACAACAGCAACCGCGACGATCTTAAGTCCGTGCAAAAGACCGCTTGGGAATGCATTTCCCCACGCGGACATCCCTTGCGCAAACAAAACGAGGATTATTGCCGATGGCAGTGTAAACCCAGCCCACGCGGCAACTGCTCCAGAGAAACCAGCACGCGATAGCCCCAAACCTATGCCTACCTGGCTACTGGCAGGCCCTGGCAGAAACTGGCACAGGGCGACCAAATCGATATAACTGCGCTCACTGAGCCATTGGCGCCGAACAACAAACTCTTCGCGGAAGTAACCTAGGTGTGCAATTGGCCCTCCGAAGGAGATGAATCCCAAGCGCAAGAACACCAGAAAAACCGTCCACGGGGTATGGGCTGTAATCATCTTGGTACTACTTTCAGCTGACAAGATTCATGCTCCCAAAAATAGCTGCTGTACTGACCAATTAACACTGTGGCTACGCTCTACAATCCGGCGTTTTTCAAGGTACTTGTCGCGTCAACCATCCAACTATGCCGCTCTTTTCTCGGCCTGCTGCTCCCGATCCGGGTTCAGCATCACCGTCCCTATTGGCTCCCAGTTACGCGTCTGACCTGACCAGCGTTCCGGGCTTTTCTTCCGAGCTCGTTCGTACAGGTCATGCCGCCGAGCCAGGATCTGATGATCCAACCCACGATGGCGCTCTGACGGCGTGACGAAGCGGATCCGGCTATGCCGATGCTCGTTGTTATACCAGCGCATAAAATCCCTCACCCAGACCCGTGCGGCATCCAGGCTGGCGAAGCCTGCCTGCGGCCATTGCGGGCAATATTTCAGCGTTCTAAACAGTGACTCCGAGTACGGATTGTCATTGCTCACTCGCGGCCGACCACGGGACGGCGTAATGCCCAGGTCGTACATCTTGCTCAACAGCGTCAGCGATTTCATCGGTGCTCCATTGTCCGAGTGCAGCACCAGCGGCTCGTATAAACACTGCTCGCCGATCACGCTGCGCTGCAGCAGCGCAGCGGCTTTTTCGCCGCTTTCTTCTTCGTAAACTTCCCAGCCCACGGCCTTGCGGCTGTAAATATCCTCGATCAAATACAGGTAGTAATACTTGCCCCGTATCGGCGACGGCAAGTACGTGATGTCCCACGACCACACCTGGTTGGGCGCTTGCGCAGCGTGCGTTGTCGGTGCTGCGTAGCGCCGGGGACGCTGGCTACGGCCTCGATGCTGTTGCTGGCCCGCCGCTCGCAAGATGCGATAAAACGTGGCCTCCGACGCCAGATAACGTGCTTCGTCAGCCAGACGCGGAACGATCTGGCTCGGAGGCAGATGGGCGTATGCCGGGCTGTTGCACAGCGTCACGATGGCTTGCCGCTCGATCTCGCTCAAGGCATTACGCGGCGTAGGCCGCACGGTGGTCGTGCGGGCATCGGCTTGAAGCACCTGCGTTTCGGTCCACCGTTGCAAGGTTCTGAGCGACAGCCCTACCTCTCGGCATGCCAGGACTTTTCGGGCTCCGGCCACCACTGCTTCGACCAGCCAAGCTACGAGCAACTGCCGTTCCGGCAAAGAGGTCAGTTGTCCTCGCTGTCGATCCCCCAGTAATCGTTGAGCTTTTTTCGCAGCACCAACAGCGCGGCGGTTTCGGCCAGCGCCTTGTCTTTGCGGCGCAGTTCACGCTCAAGTTCCTGGATGCGTTTCTTGTCTTTACGCGCTTGTTCGCGGTCGTCTTTTTGCTGGGACTTTTCAGACTTTTGGCCGCTGATAAATGACTGTCGCCAGGTGGCGATCTGTTCGGGATAAAGTCCTTTGCGGCGGCAATATTCTCCCAGGTCGATTTCGGCCAAACCGGCGGCTTCAAGGACAATGGCGAACTTGGTTTCGGCTGACCAGTTCTGGGATGACGGCTTGGTTTCGGACACTACATTCCCTTCGGATCTGAACTGTTTGCGCCAGTTGGACAAAGACATTTCGCTGACCCCTTCGCGCCGGGAAACCTCGGCCATCGTCAGGCTCAGCGGGGGAAGCAGCATCTTGAGCAATGCGGCTCTACGTTCAGATGAATAATACGGCACGACCAGTCTCTTTCCGCCCCCGATATGCTTTTTCAGGAAAAATCGGAGAGGCGACAACTATCCTGACACCGGGGGAATCCAATATGCCTGTTTTAGGAGGCGCTTACATCGATTTACACACACACCGACGACTTTGGGCAGGGGCAGGGCGATGGTTACCTTAGTCAGCAGGTCAATCCGCAAGAAGCCGTTGAAGTAGCCCGAGGCGTGACTGGACATTCAGTGGATTTAAAAGGCCTGCTTGGGCTGGGCCCGGTGTCCGATCTACATACCCATGTCCCGACGGGCATGATTTTCAGTATCTCGCTAGTGAGATACTCGGCGTGAGCGGAGTAAGTCGCGATTCGCCCTTGCTCAACCGACCTATAAAGCACAGCCGCGTCTGCAGCTGCTGGGTAAATCTCAGAATACTCAGCACATCATCCTGAATAACCCCTAGTTTCATAGACACATCCATGCCACAAAGATGTTGACCTCAATACTTCGCTTTTGACAGGGAACGAATAAAATTAGAGTGTGAGCCCAGACTCCACAGTGCGCGTCTTCGTGATCGTTACTCATGGATCTTATACCTAAACGATTGGCGGAAAACTCCAAAGTTGGTGTATTGTTATGGGACTAACTACGTAGAGATTAAACATGTCCAAACTTGCTGAATTTCGCCAACTCGAAAAACACCTTGCCGAACAACTCGAGGCTCTCGAAACACTGAAAGGCGATGCTGGCCTCAAAAAGGAAATAGAGTTTGAGTCGAAGCTGCGCGCTCTGCTTGCTGAATACGGTTACAGCCTGTCTAACATCATCAACTTGTTGGATCCTCAGACTGGCCGCAGCACTCCAGTAGTGAAATCCAAAGCTGGCACTCGTAAACCACGTCAGGTGAAGGTCTACAAAAATCCGTACACTGGCGAGGTCATCGAAACCAAAGGTGGGAATCACAAAGGTCTGAAGGAGTGGAAGGCAGAACACGGCTCAGATACCGTTGAGTCCTGGCTGACCAAGTGATTTTGGTTTGAGTACAAAAGGGCCCTTCGAGGGCCCTTTTTTGTATGTTATTTGAGATAGGTGGTTGATCTTCTCGGCGGAGAATTCAAGCATCTCCAGAGGCTCTTGAGTAACTCCTATCTGACGCTGAAATCTGTGCGTTTCTGGCCATAGAAGCTTAGTGTTAGCCAACTCCCCCAGATTACGACCCATCCTGACCGCCCCTGCTGAGTATCAAAACAATAACCTGATAAACAAGGACGGTTTTCCCCGTCGTATTAGCGACATCGACTTTAAAAACAGCCCCCCCCCCAGTTCATAGTTCCGTGCGTGGATGAGTGGTTGTATTGCTTAAGCTGAGAGCTAGAGAATATCCCTAGGCACGACCGGAGCCACAAGCGTTTAATCGCACCGACGGGGCTAGTTGGCAAAGAGACCGACAACACCTTTGCCGATACTAGTCAGTTCGACAGGATCACCCAGCGCATCAATGGTGACCAGAATGGAGTGGCCGATCGGCAAGCGTTGTATGCCCAAGCGCTCAAGGTGTTGGCGTGATGGCGGATACGGTGCTGGGTGCTGCTGATCATCCTTGCCCTGATGGTGGGCAGCGCGTGAACTGCATGGCCGTGGCAGGCCACGCCTACGATGAGCAATTGGTCGCCAAGGAAGCTGCCCACCAAACCAAGTTCACCCTTCTGGCCAATGCCAGCCCCACGCGGGTTCTGGCAGAGCAGGGCAAGTTCCTTACGCTGGAGCAATCGCTGGCAGCCAGTGACCGATCCTATTGCCGAACTCTGACCGATGCAAAAACCAAACAATCACGCCTGGGTGATCGCTTGCTACTGCCGACCTGCGGCTTTAAGTCCAACTTGACGGAGCTACGAATGGTTCGTGACGCAGTGCAACCTACCACCGGTGCCGGCGGCATGGCTTATGGTGCCCTTAGAAACCAACTTGTTTCAGCGCATGCCCAACGAATTATCGGAGTCTACGGCGACGGCGATTAGGGACTAATCGCGTTGCAAGCCTGCAAAGGCTACGCGAGAGAAGTCTCTGGTAAGAAGTTAAAAGAGCTGAGGTTTTAGAAATTTTTTTCCCAAAGCTTGCTAGGATAGCTTGGCTAAAATCTCGTTTTACCATAGGAACAGCGGGGATATTGATAATTACACGTTTTATGACGTGAATCTCAAAAGGGGAATCTTATGGTTGGAAAGCCTACGGATGATAGTCCAAATGTAGTGGTCTAATGAAACCGGACACCCTTTTAGGCGAGAATACTCGCCAGATCGAGGTGTCAGATGACCAAACAACGCCGTACCTTTTCCGCTGAATTCAAACGCGAGGCTGCCGACCTCGTGCTCAAGCAAAACTACAGCTTCATCGAAGCCAGTCGTTCACTGAGTGTTGGTGAGTCGGCGCTGCGCCGCTGGGTCGACCAGCTTCAGCAAGAGCGCACCGGCGTCACGCCCCAGAGCAAGGCCCTGACACCAGAGCAGCAAAAAATCCAGGAGTTGGAAGCTCGGATTGCTCGCCTCGAGCGCGAGAAATCAATATTAAAAAAGGCTACCGCGCTCTTGATGTCGGAAGATCTCGAGCGTACGCGCTGATCAATCAGCTAAGCGTCCATGAGCCTGTTGACTGCTTGTGCGAGGCGTTTGAGGTCGCTCGTTCGGGGTACTACGCGCATCGTCTAAGGCGGCGAACACCAGATGTTGAGCGGCTCAGGCTGCGTAGCCGAGTGAGCGAGTTGTTCACCCAGGGCCGAAGTGCTCCCGGCAGTCGAAGCATCACGTTGATGATGCAAGAAGAAGGTGAGCAAATTGGACGGTTTAAGGTACGCAGGCTGATGCGTGAGCTGGAGTTGGTCAGCAAGCAGCCAGGATCACACGCCTATAAAAAGGCGACAGTCGATCGGCCGGATATCCCAAATATATTGAACCGAGAATTTGATGTCGAAGCGCCCAACCAGGTCTGGTGCGGCGACATCACCTACATCTGGGCACAGGGGAAATGGCACTACCTTGCGGTTGTCATGGATCTTTACGCTCGCCGAGTGGTGGGCTGGGCGTTATCAGAAAAGCCGGATGCAGACTTGGTGATCAAGGCGTTGGATGTGGCTTACGAGCAGCGTGGCAAGCCGCAAGGCCTGCTATTTCACTCAGACCAGGGATCCCAATATGGCAGCCGCAACTTTCGCCAGCGGCTGTGGCGTTATCGCATGCGTCAGAGTATGAGCCGCCGAGGAAACTGCTGGGATAATGCGCCGATGGAGCGGGTTTTTCGCAGCTTGAAAACAGAGTGGATACCAACCACTGGCTACATGACCGGCCACCAGGCTCAGAGAGATATTAGCCAGTACCTGATGCATCACTACAACTGGATCCGACCTCATCAATTTAACGATGGATTGGCCCCAGCGAAAACGGAAGAAAAACTCAAAACCGTGTCCGGGATGAGTTGACCACTACAAAACACACCTTCTCAACCCAGTGAAGGCATTCCTGCTCCTACTGGAGCGGCCAATCTTATCGATACTGACTATGTCATTGGTCAAGACAACATCAAGGGAGAGTTTTCGTTCTCACTCGATATCCACGGTAAAGTTTTCATCATTTCAGCAGCCACCATTTTACTATTCGTGATTTTGACGTTGGCATTGCAGAATGAAGTAGAACCCCTTTTTAGCTCCATTCGAAACTGGCTAACCAGCCATCTAGCCTGGCTCTTCATGAGCATTGCGAACGTTTTTGTCTTGCTATGCATTGCACTTATTTTCTCTCCGCTGGGCAAGGTTCGTTTGGGCGGCAGAGATGCCAAACCAGACCATAGTTACGTCGGTTGGTTTTCAATGCTTTTTGCTGCGGGGATGGGCATTGGGTTGATGTTTTATGGGGTAGCCGAACCCATGTCGCATTACGCTGCTTCCATGGGAGGTGTGACAGTCGATGCGAGCGGTTTACGCACGGATTGGGCGCCCCTAGGAGGTGCCGAAGGTGATATGAAGGCATCTGCTGACTTGGCGATGGCGGCTACCATCTTTCACTGGGGACTCCATCCTTGGGCTATATACGCGATTGTGGCGCTGTCTTTAGCATTGTTTTCTTATAACAAAGGCTTGCCGCTTTCAATACGCTCAATTTTTTATCCACTATTGGGTGAGCGTGTCTGGGGATGGCCGGGACATATCATCGATATACTAGCGGTATTTGCCACGCTATTTGGTTTGGCGACCTCTTTAGGGATTGGCGCAGAACAGGCTGCTGCAGGTATTGAATATCTCTTCGGAATTAAATCGACGAATCTGAGCAAGGTTGTACTGATCGTTGGGATCACCATAATCGCTCTTTGGTCAGTCCTTTCCGGCTTGGACAAGGGCGTCAAAATGCTTTCCCAGATCAATATGGGGCTTGCGCTGCTCTTGTTGGTGTTCGTAATCATTGTGGGGCCGACCCTGGCTATTTTCACTGGATTCTTTAAAAATCTGGTGACTTATGTTGAATATTTGCCTGCGCTCTCAAACCCATTTGGACGTACTGATATCGAGTTCACTCAAGGCTGGACTGCCTTCTACTGGGCTTGGTGGATCAGTTGGTCACCATTTGTAGGCATGTTTATCGCTCGCGTCAGTCGTGGTCGAACTGTCAGAGAGTTTCTGATCTCTGTTCTACTTGTGCCTTCAGTAGTTTCTGTATTATGGATGACTACGTTTGGCGGTACGGCAATTGACCAAGTGACCACTCAAAGCCTTATGGGAGTCAAGGACGCGGTCTTAGAGCTGAAGTTGTTCGCCATGCTGGGAGAGCTCCCCCTCAAGGAGATCAGCTCATTCCTAGGTATTATTCTGGTCATAGTGTTCTTTATTACTTCCTCTGACTCCGGCTCATTGGTGATCGATACCATCACAGCTGGAGGCAAGGTTGACGCGCCTGTTCCTCAACGGGTGTTCTGGGCGGTAATCGAAGGCGTGATTGCGATTGCTCTGCTATTGGGGGGCGGTCTGGTGGCACTGCAGGCAATGGCAGTATCCACGGGGTTGCCTTTCGCAATAGTTCTAATGATAGGGTGTATCTCTCTAGTGAAAGGACTAATGTCTGAGCCTCGCTAGTCAGTATGAGCTAGGCTATAGGTAAGATTGACCTCAAGCTTCAAGGTGTAACATATCTATCTGCTTGCACCTTGAAGCTATTAACTTGGTTCAATTCCATAACTCACCGACAGGTGTGAGTGGCGAGTAGTGAGTTGCTATCTGCGCCTGCAACAACTCGGCAGTCGCGAGAGCATCGGTTAATGCATGATGTGCGTGATAAGCCGGCAGGTTCAACCTAGAGCGACTGTCTGCCAGCCGTATGGACTGTTGCTTGCGTCCAATCAGTCGGCCGAACCAGCTAATTTTTTGCCTATGGAAGTGTGCCTCTAACTGCATCGTATCGATGACTGGAAACTTAAGGCCTTCACCTAAATACCTACGCACTGCCTGATCCAAGAAGGCGCGCTCAATATTCCGGTAATGGACGACAATCACTCTGCCCGCCATGGCTTCAAGCAAAGGATCAAGCACCTGCGCAAACACGGGGGCATCTAAAATTTCGGCATGGGTTATGTGATGAAAGGTCACTGACTTTTCATTCAGTTCGGACGATGGTTTTATCACCCAGTAAAGTGAATTCCCGCAACAAATACGATTCAGCGTGAACGGCATAACACCAATACTCACCATGCTGTGGGACTGTGAGTCAAGGCCGGTAGTCTCTACGTCCATGGCCAGCAGTTGAACGCTCTCAATGGGTGCCAGCGCTGAAACCGCGCCAGCTTGATAGAACTTTCGTAATAGAGGATTAACCGAAATCTTCGCCAATGTCTCGAACTCGGCAGACCAGTCCAGCACTCTATTTTTAGGCTGCTTTTTTAGGTTTTTCATCGCTAAAAGCGGCCCTTTGAAGGATATCGGAATCGCAAGAAATTTTGGCCATTGCTCAACACCTGAAACGCTTCTTTGAGGTTATGTCGTTCACTGCTAGAAAAGCGCTCGGGCTCAATGTAGTTATTGAGTGATGCCCCCTGTTCAAGTGCGTCCGCCTGGTGTCGAATACGCACCATCGACAGGAACTCTAGTGCGTACCGAAGTTGCTTTAATGCTTCTGGAGGAATGACTTTACTGCGGGCTATAGCATCCATGCGATCAAATGAGTTCTGAGCGGTACTGCCACATGCTAGCGCATGAATCCGGATAAGGTCGGTCAGCGGTGCCGTGCCACGCCCTTTAAGGTTGATGATCCTTTTTTGCTGTCCGTCAGTCTCAACGACAAAAGTACGGAAGAATCCTAATGGCGGCGTTCGATTAAGGGCAATACGAGCCATTGCGCTTAGAAATACAGGGTGTGTACTGGCTTTTCGAGCGCACAGGTCTTTAAGCTCTTGTACCAACTCAAGCTTGCCAAAAACCCCATCCAGATCGAAAAAAATACAGCTATTAAGCAACGTAGTTGGATTAGGTTTTTCGATCCACTGATCGAAGTAACTTCGCCATACCTTCAAAGGCTGTCGCCACTGCTCGTTGGTCGCCATGACCCCGCCCTTGCAGTAGCTGTAACCGCACGCGGCCAGTCCATCGCTAACAAACGTTGCCAGGGCTCGGAAGTAAGAGTCGTGTTGGATCGGATCGAAGCTGTCGTCGAGTACTAACGCGTTGTCCTGGTCGGTCACTAACAACTGCTCATCACGCGCCATTGATCCCAAAACCATAAAGCAGTAAAGCACTGGAGGCGGGCCTAACTTTTTCTCGGCCAGCTCAAGCAAACGCTGGGTAAAGGCACGGCCAATACCTGAAATCGCGCTTCCGATCATGTGCGCAGTAGCCCCGTCACGCACCATGCGGATATAGGTTCCTCGCAGGTCACGCAAAAGTGATCTCAGACCTTCAACTGAGGTCTGGTTAGAGATTCTGTTAACCAAGTACAAACTGCTATGCGATTCGTACCTGATGATATCCGACAGGTTTATAAGGCCAATTGGATTACCATCGTGCACAACCGGCAAGTGATGAATATTGCGGCGCAACATCACAAGCATGGCTTCAAACACTGAATCATCGGAGCCAATTACAACCGGATCGACTGTCATAATGTCGCTGGCACGAGTTTCGTCAGCGTTTAGGCCCACTGCAACAAATCGCGTGCGAAGGTCTCTATCTGTGACGATCCCTTCTATTTCAGCCGTCTTTAAACCTGCTGGAGACATGACTAGAACGCAGGATACACTTTGCTCAGTCATGATTTTTGCAGCGCCGCCGACAGAGATATCTGACGTGACCCACACCAAGGGACGTGAGATAAGGGCGCGACATTTGAGCTGAATAAGCTCACTAGCACGCCCCTGAGCTTCAACAGCAGTTTTGAGTCTCGAGTTTCCCTCTGCTTCAACGAAGTCAGCGAAAGCATCATGTTGCGCACAAAGGTCAGCGAAAACGTCGGCAGGGATGTAATAGATCAGGCTATCTTCCAACGCTCGGGCGGGAAAGCGTACCTTGTTGCTACGTAACAGACCTGCCTGACCGAATAGGTCACCTTCGACGAGACGGTCATAGAGCTCACCATTACGCCGGTAAATCTCCACCGCACCACTACGAACATAATGCAGATCCTGAATGGTCGCACCAGCTTCAAGAATGTCACTGCCGGCTTTGAAATAACTCACTTCAATTCGCCGAGCGATGGCGTCTACCGACTCCTTTGGCAGGGCATCAAAAGGAGCGAAACGATAGAGGTGGTCGCTAATCTCCTGTAACTCAATCTGCATGAAACCTCGTGATGCTGGAAAAATAAAAGTCGCGAGCGCCATAGTTGGCGAATGGGAATAGTCTTTCTGTATCGGCCACCACATCACATCCGGTGACTAGGATCAAGCTTCGTGGCTGACTTACGTTATGCGTTGTAACCACTTTGAGTAACTGCGTACGGTAATTTTTGCGATACCCAGAGGATCAATATTAATCGCCCCGGGTTTCTGAGGTATTCAGCAATCACTATTCGCCTAGAGATGCCCCTCCTGAAATGCGGCAACCAGCCAAAAGCGGACTGATCGAGCCTTGCCTCATCTTGTGTCCTTTTGAGGCTTCGATATCTCTAGGAGAGCCCGGGCGGATTCAGGGGCTGAAATCCTACACGGGTCTCGACAGGGTCTTTGATCGCCTTTAGGGGGAGCTCAGAATCTCAGGTGACACCTTTGAAATCCATGTCTTTTACCAGCACTTATATGCAGGAGATGCAAAATGAGCATTGATTGGATCAACTTCACGCCTTGGACTTCATTAGCTGGAGGCGCCTTGATAGGGCTGGCTGCTAGCTTGTTTGTTCTCGCGAATGGACGCATCGCCGGCATCAGTGGACTGCTTGGAAGCGTGCTGCGATTCGATAGTGAGGGTTGGAGTGAGAAGGCGTTATTTCTTCTTGGTCTACTGATTTCTCCGTTGTTGTGGGGAGCGTTTACCGTAATGCCAGAGATCGAGATTAAGGCAGGGTGGCCGACGCTGATCATTGCGGGCTTGCTTGTCGGAGTGGGTACTCGTTACGGATCTGGTTGTACAAGCGGCCATGGCGTTTGCGGGATCTCTCGACTCTCAGCACGATCCATCACGGCAACGATGTGCTTTATGTTTGCTGGCTTTGCAACGGTGTACGTCATCCGTCATGTGGTGGGAGCATGAAAATGATCAAGTTGACCGCCTTTTTTGCAGGACTGATCTTCGGCCTTGGTCTTCTCCTGGCAGGCATGGCGAATCCCGCCAAAGTATTAGCTTTTCTTGATTTGGCCGGGGCCTGGGATCCATCACTCGCACTGGTGATGGGTGGGGCCATCGCGGTGGCGATTATTCCCTTGAATTGGGCGCGCAAAAACAAACAATCCTTGTTGGGTGCCCCGATGCAGTTTCCAATGAAAAGGGAGTTGGATTCCCGCTTGATTGGCGGCAGCCTGTTGTTCGGTATAGGTTGGGGTCTTGCGGGGATCTGCCCTGGGCCAGCGTTAACAATTCTGCTTACAGGGCACGGCCAAATCATCATATTCGTATTGGCCATGTTGGCCGGAATGTACTTGTTTAACCTATTAGAACGTAGCGCACGACCCGATTAGGCTGAAACCGTGGACACGATACTGGGAGCACAGTCAGACTCTCAAACCTGCTGACCAGATCGATAACACGTATTTCCGGCCAATGAATATTTGATGTCCGGGCTGAACGATTCACAAGTCTTCATTTTCGCTGAGCGATTCTTGCTGGCCTGGAACCGAATAAAACTTTCGCTGATGGCGTTTAGCTTTTGATTGAACGATCCGGACTATGCTGCAAATTCCAATACCCAACTCGACCCTCGCGCAGAATCTGACAGCCAAAGCTGACCGATTGAAAAACCAAACAAGCACGCCTTCGTGACCGCTTTGCTGCTGATCTGCGGCTGTCAGTCCCACTCGATGTCACCGCCACAACCGGTTGTGACTGACCACAACTGCGGCGTGGTTTATTGCGCCCATAGAGCCCAACTTGACCGAGCTCATGCTAGACGAATCGTCGGCGACCATGGGCTGATCGCCCTGAAAACCTACCCAGGAAGTATCGGCAAGTAAAAAAAGGAGTGATGGAATCAACATGTTTTGGAGGTGCTGTCTTTAGATTCTGAACCAGTTAGTTGATCGAACCAAACAAAGCGCTATAAGGAGCTTGCCCCTTTAGCCTCAGTCTGTAGTTCGGGTTTTTGTACTATAATTACTCTAGGCGAAAGGGTTGGAGGTTGCAGCAAGTCTATTGTGCTGCTCTGTTTTTAAGGTCTAGTCAGATACTTTGATTAGCTGATGCTCAGGTGTCTAGGTATGTTGAATGATGTCACTAATCTGAATAGTTATCTTAATGGCTATTGGTCAGTAATGGAGGTTCAGATTGTACCAGCATCGTGCTACCAAAACGAAAGCGGGCTTAGCAGCCATCGCGTTTCTATTGATCACGCTCGTGCCTATGTGGGGCACGCTCCATGCTTGGCTTGATCAAGAGAACGTTTTGGTAGAAAAAGCTGCGGGTAGTGATGCTATGAATCTTGCCGTTGCATTCGATGTGCACGTTCAAAGCGTGGTTCGTTTTGTAGATACTTTAACTCAAGATTTGCGTGAGCATGCTGTTAAAGATCGTAATGATTTTGGGCGCATAGTTAAAGAGGAACTTGTACTTTATGGGAACATGGTTGCTCAAGTTGCGCTGATTTCTCCGGAGGGGATGCTAGTTTATTCGTCGCTAGCCCCAGCCTTTGGCGCGGTAGATTTGAGTGGTCGCGATCATTTTCGCGCCCATCGTGATAACCCTTCAAAAGATAAGTTATTTATTAGTAAGCCCGTGTTTGGCAGGGTTTCTGGTATTTGGTCTATACAGTTCACTCGACCAATAATTGAGGGTGATAAGTTCTCAGGGGTCGTGGTAGTGTCAATCCCTATGTCTTTCTTTTCGGATTTTTATAAAAAAATTAATGTTGGGACTAATGGTTTGATTGCTCTTGTAGGTATGGATCGTGTTCCTCGTGCAGTGGCATCAAAGGATAGTGGCGCTATTGATTTTGGCGAGCTATTGCTTTTGAAAAGTGCGCCATATTTTGTTAAGGAAGCGTTGCCTGAAGGGCTGTATAGAGGAATTAGTGCATTCGATGGGTCTGAGAGCTTGACCGCATACCGTCGTTTAGAAGACGCCGGCTTGGTTGTTCTTGTTCAGCTTTCACCTGAAGATTATTTGATGTCATCTGGTAAGCGTCATAGAGTGCTAATTTTCTGTGCAAGTGCTGTCACGATATTGCTACTGTCTTTTGCTTTGTTGATATATTCCACCGTGTGGCAGCATTTGAAGGATGCAAAAGCCCTCAAGCAGGCTCACAAAACTCTTCGGGAACTTGTAAATGTTGATATTTTAACTGGCGCACTGAGCAGGAGCCATTTTTTAGAAGTCCTTGAGAAGGAGTTCAGGGATTCAGAATCCTGCGGTACGAAGTTAAGCTTGATATTGATTGATATTGATTATTTCAAGCAAGTAAATGATACGTATGGGCATCCGATTGGAGATATTGTTCTGAAACAGGTGGTTGCTGTGTGTTGCACCGAACTTCGAGCACATGATAGTTTTGGGCGGCTAGGGGGGGAGGAGTTTGGTGTGATCCTCCCATGTACGGATGGGGCAAGCGCCGTCGGTGTTGCAGAGAAGTTGCGGCTGGCGATTGAAAGTTCAAAGATTTCAACAAGTAAAAGTCTAGTTCGGGTGACTGTTAGCATGGGTGTAGCATTCGCGCTGCCCTCGGGAGATACCCCAAGTAAGTTAGTTGTTAGAGCGGATGATGCGCTTTACTGTGCAAAACAAACTGGTCGTAATAGGGTCTGTTCTGCTCGTGGTAATGATGACGCTTCGCAAGTTACGACACTGTCGACAAATGACTCTTAGTGTTTGGCGGCAAGGTTAAGCGGATTGAATAAAGTAAGCGTGGCTTTTATTTTTCAAGGAAAGTTACAGCCTGCGCGAAGCGGCTATTTATTGGAGCTGTTTTACACCTTGGTCGTGTTGACGCGATGGAGGACTCATAGAGTTTGGTGGCAGCTTGTTCGTTGTTGCCAATGGGCCGCATTCCGAGCGCAGACGGATTACCAGGTGCAAAATACCCTATGGAAATACTTATTAAGCTTTTCATATTAGCTGCCGATACCCTTGACACAGGGCAAGGGATCTATCTAAATGAGAAACAATCAACCGGTCACGCAGCGCGAGATTGCCTTGGGAGCGCAACAAAAACTTATTTCTACAACTGATGCACGAGGTGTCATTACGTATTGCAATGATGCTTTTGTCGAGATCAGCGGTTTCAATAAGTCAGATCTAATAGGCGCGCCCCAAAATATCGTCCGACATCCCGATGTCCCCTCTGCCATATTTGCTCATATGTGGGGCGCTCTCAAACAAGGCCAGCCTTGGATGGGTATCGTAAAGAACCGAACTAGCAGTGGCGACCATTACTGGGTGAATGCTTATGTCACTCCAATTTTCGAGGGTAGCCAGGTAATTGGTTATGAATCGGTCAGGGTTAAGCCTACGACCGATCAAGTTCGACGCGCAGAGAACCTTTACAATCGCCTAAACCTAGGCAAGTCGGCTATCCCCAGCAGTGACAAATGGAAACCTATCCTCATGGACTGGCTACCACTTTTGGCTATGGGGCTAGTGGGCTCCTTAGGGGGAGTATTTTTCAGTACTTCTCTGGCATTAACCTTGGCGGTATTAATATCTGTTCTCTTCGGGCTGATTGTTTCGCGTCAGAAAAATCAAGGGGCGCTGCATCTGTTGAAAATGGCTGACCCCACAACCTCGGATCAGTTAATTGCACAGATGTATAGCGATGAGCGCGGCCCACAGGCGCGGCTTGAAACCGCATTTGTGAGCCAGGCATCGAGGCTCAAGACTTGCCTTACTCGTTTGCAAGACACCGCAGAGCAGCTCACTGGTCTGGCTGAAAGGTCGGATAACCTTGCCTCAGATAGCTCGCGCGGACTTGAACGTCAGCGAGTCGAGACTGAGCAAGTGTCAGCTGCAGTTAGTCAGATGGCTGCGACCACGCAGGAGGTCGCAACCCACGTTCAGAGAACCGCTAGCGCTACTCAAGAAGCCAATGAGCTAACAGGACGGGGCCGTGATGTAGCTCGAGATACACGTGAGGCCATCCAACGCCTCTCGATCGTTGTCGGAGAGACTGGCCAAGCGGTTGCACAGTTAGCTAAAGACAGCAATGAAATCGGAACGGTTGTCGATGTCATTAAAGGTATTGCCGATCAAACCAACTTGCTTGCTTTGAATGCCGCGATCGAAGCTGCACGTGCTGGAGATATGGGCCGAGGTTTTGCTGTGGTTGCAGACGAGGTGCGTCAGTTGGCACAACGCACCACTCAGTCAACTATTCAAATTCATAGCCTGATCTCCAAGCTGCAAACCTCGTCAAATAGTGCTGTTAAAACCATGGAGAATGGACATCGCCAAGCTGAAGAAGGAGTCGCCTGGGTACTAGAAGCTGACAAGGCATTGGTCGGTATTAGTGATGCGGTAGCTCACATTACTGATATGACCACCCAGATCGCCGCAGCGACTGAAGAGCAAACTGCCGTTGCAGAGGAGATTAGTCGCAACATTACGACCATCGCAAATCTTGCAGATCAAACATCTGAACAAGCAAGACGCTCGGCAGAGCTCAGCAAAGAATTAACTCAAACAGCGACGACCCAGTACTCATTGGTCGAACGATTCAACCGTTAACAAACGAACCTTCTCGACAAAAGCCCGCTCTGCGCGGGCTCTCAATTGCGCTCTTAGCCTGGCTCTGATCTCAAGGTTTTGCGAGAGCAAATCCAAGGTTTAGAGGGGCTTGTTGATAGCGGTGCCAATCAGCTAACCCTCTCCCATGCTGAGCGCAAAGTGTCCCGGTTTCTGTCAGAAGCATTCGCCCAGTTACCGACGTGACTCGTGCTTACGCGTGGTAAATACCGCGAGCTGACTGGCAGGTTACTGCGCAAGGAAGCATGCAAGTGACCGATAACTGTCTTTGGCCAGCGACAGCTCTGGGTCGAGGCTGACTGTCAGTGGGCAACCGCTATACTGATTTGACTACTGAGAGGGCGGGTATTGATGAAGAGGACAATTCTGGGAATGACTGAGGCTGGCGAGCCGTTGATCTTAGCCGAGAGCTTTTTCCAGCTTTTGAAGCGGGAGCGAATCCGACGAAAGATCTACACAACGCGCGAAGACGCCCGAAGTGATGTTTTCGATTACATCGAAATGTTTTTATAACCCTAAACGCAGGCATAGCAGTGCTATGCAGCTGTCTCCAGTAGAGTATGAGAAACGTTATTTCCTGAGCTTGGAGAGTGTCTAGGAAACTAGGGGCGATTCACTGTTTTCTACGATCAACTCATTTTTTATATCTCGATTTGCCTAGTCCTTATGAAGATCGCTGAGATGCCAGCGCTGGGTTCGAGAATGACTGCTTTAGCGCATAGCTGTGAGCTTGGGGAATTTGGGGCGAATGTCACTGCAGCTATATCCGCAAATTCTGTTTCCAGGACGTCGAACTTTTTAATCGGCGTATTTTACCTTGCATTTACCGTTTGCTCGGTAAAACTCCAGCGAGGCGTCAATGACTTCGGTATCGTAAGGGGGATAATGTCCGCGATTTTTGGGATGATACTCCTAAGTTTAGCCGTTATTTACATCCAGGAACCTGCAGTGTATGCAGTGGTCTGCGGCTACTTAGGAGAAAAGTGGCTAACTATGTTTTGAATAGTTGACTAGCGCTAGCGTTACGTCGTTGTAGATCAGCGATTAAGATGCCTCATAATCTAACTGTGCCATGGCTTATTGTTTCTTTGCGTCAACAGCCATGGCACGATTATCGAGGGTTCAGAATAGCGGGTGTGGCCCGAATTCTTCATCAATTCTTTCACCCCATCCTGAGTTTTCAGGTTTGTTAGCGGCCCCTCCTACTATTCTAATAGCGTATGCGCGGCACACTTCCAAAAGCGAGGGTGGGATGTATTCCAGTATCCCTTTGTATTCTTTGTCGTCCCCGTCACGGTATAGGTACAGATCAGCGCACCAAAGATCGTAGACCCAGTCACTGATTTCCTCGTCGCTTTGCGGAAGGGCAACCAATTCTTTGACGAATTTGTTCAGGTGCTGACGCTCCCTCTTGGAAAATCCTCGCGTGCTTAGGCTAAAAAACTTTAAAGACTTTATAGCTGGTCTGACTCTCCAGGTGAGCGAGTCAAGTGACTCTGGGTCTCGCATCAGCGGCACTAGCTGATATGGGTTGAGCAGCTCACCGGTATCCGTTGCCACGGAATGCAATATACGGTCAAGGTTGAAGCTTCTACGCTCACTGCGCATGTGGCAAAAGGCATCAATGGTTTTATCAGTTTCCTTGCAGGGATCAGATATATCCCTTTCTGTGATATTACCTGCGCCATCCTGGTACTTAATGCGTATGCGCACTGTTGCTCCTGAAATTCTGTACTGGGCTGTAAAATGTCACTGTTCATCTATTGTCTGGCGGGGAGCGAGTCTCGGAGGCGCGGCTCTTATCTATCCCCCACACTGCTTTAGCTACTTCTTCAATTTTCGCGACAAATTTATCGACGTTGAGCCCTGCGATGAAAGCTAGCGCGAAGAAGCCAATTTCACTCGCGTCAAATTTAGAGCTGGATTCCAATACCAGCAAGCCCGCTTTGAGGAAAAGATAACTAACGGCACCAGCAATCACGCTCGTAATGGGACGGATGAAGTACCACGCATACCAGTCCGTATCCCACCTTTTGTGGACGTATTTGTTCAAGTACACAGCCCTGAGGCAGTAAAGGCAGCCCCCCACGCAACCAATTGCACCACACATCAATGGAGTCCGTAGCACCTCATAAGGTTGTGCAAGCCAACCTAGCGCCATTGCTCCTATCGAGTAGGTCGCGATGAACAGCAACAGCACAAGATAGCCTACGATCAAAAGCAGTACTTAATAGTCCTACAATTGGTCGGAGCACGTTCCGATAGTAACTGTGCAATCAGTTTCACCGATGATAAACATGACAACTGGCAAGCCATCGCTGGCCATGGTCAGGGCTAAGGATGCTAGTAGATTCATGTCGTCGGAGCTCGGGCGTGACGAGTGCTTGGGCGGATGCGAATGCCAGTCACCGATGTAGTCGACGATCCCGGCTGTTCTCCGACGCGTATCAAGAAGCACTTCTTCCTGGCCCTCGTACCCTCGAATGAAGGAGGCGGGTGTAGAGACACTATCTGGAGGAGCAGGCATTCCTTTGACTATATTGATAGTTTTCAACTGATGGTCAGTGTATCCAAGCAATATTCCACCTGTTTCATTAGGTAGCGCCTGGCTTCTCAGGCTGCGGAGTTGTTCAATAAATCCTTTATCCCACCGGACTGCCCAGCCGTCTGACCGTGCTTCCTCTGATTCTGAAATGGCTATTTCATGCGCTGCGACGCCGCCGGTTTCATCGTTTACATCCCATACACACGCTCGCGCGCCTGATTTGGCTTGGCTCAGCCTTACCTGGCGGCTGAGGAGTGATGCGTGGAGGCGAATCAGTTCGACGGAAAGCCTGAGGGAAATATCTCTGCACCCGTTCCCGACCCATTCACCTTTGCTGTGTCCATCAAGATGAAGTTCTCCCCACAGCGACTCAAGGATTGCACGGTAGTATTGGGCTTCAATGCTCGATATCCGAACGCCCCTGTCGCGGTCTTCGAGAAGTAATACTGAGCTTCTACCTGAAGGCGTGAGGAATACGCTTGCAGTACGGGGTGTTCCATCACGCTCACCTAATTCCCTCGGTACATGCAACGTCGTCGTGGCGTCCACTACGAAGCTTGCGTTGCTTAGTGCCGCCGAGACATTCACATCTTCGTCGACAACGCTCGCGTCAATCGCCATATGCGGTGGTTGTTCGGGGAATATTTGATCCAGAATGCTTTTAACGGCTCTGACTTTCGGGGAACCGATAGCAGAATCCGAAATGATGTGCCGTGCTAGGTTGTGAGGCATAGCTTGGTCAGGATCTATCAAAGTCCACTGACCCCAAGACTCTCTCGTCCACGTTTCCACCATGGAGCTGCCGAGGGCACCTACCCCAGCGATCAATCCTTCGAAATCCGAGTCTGCAGATTCCAGGCACGACAATGAACGGATGAGTGGCTTGTCGAGCTTATATCGAAGCTGGGTTGGCAAAATTGAAATAGCTTTCCATCGCTTCTCTAGCGTTTGGCCTATGAGCTCAACGGGGCTCCAGCTTCCTCGGTATTCATCATAAAAAAGCAACCCGCAGGCTTCACCCAGATGGAGCAGGGAATTGGTAACCCAATAGGCGAGATCGTCAACCTTGTCCACTGTCCCGTTCCTGAGTCTCGGAACCGATAGCAAAATAAGAACGCATTTTGGACGCTGTTCATTGGATGAAAGATCAGTGACCGAAATCAACTGCTTGATTGCTTTGGTAAGCTCGTCAAAAAAGGAACCGCCACGAATCGCCACCCATTGGTCAAGGTCTCCCAGGGTCGCTGGGAAGCGCTCGACGCGCGAGCTTTCAATAGGCGGCAAATTAACGCGAAGAGTAGGGACACCCTTCATTCCACATGCCGTTGCTGCATTCGCATCTACATAGTAGCCAAGGTAAGTGGTGACCCCAGTGCTACCGGACTCGGCTTCAACAAGAACCAAGCGGCGAGCAGGGTTTAATGATTCCTGGGCGTGTTTGGCGGGCAAAATAATTTGGAACGATGTGTTGAAAAATAATTGCTCCAAAGGCTGATCGCCGAGATGAAGCGAATTTTCGGCTGATTCCCGCAACCACCAGAGCACCCTCGCAAGAAACTTTTGAGGAGTCCAAGAGCGCTGAATCTCTGACCATGTGCTGTTGTACAAGCATAAGGAAAGTGGCTCGCCGCTACGGGTGTAATTTTGATGGCCTAGAACAGGGAACTCACTTCTTAAAGCCCTTACCCCAACAGGTGGGTCTTCCTCCGCGTTCACAGTGAGTGCTAACCACTCCTTACGCAAAATACCGTTTGGGTTGTGGGCCCCAACCGACCCGTCTCCGGCCTTCACCACAATTATCTCGGTCAGGCCTGTGCCGTCTGATAGCGACCGGACTTCCTTGATCTGGAAGTATTCATGCTTTTCGCATGCTCGATAGATCTCGACCGACAAGGGAAGTGTCAGTGCCTGTGCTCCATCTTCGAGTGGGCTGCCCCACTCGATGAGACTGAGGCTCACTTCTTGGCTCCTGCCCGAGGAGCCGCCGCTGCCACAGCACTGCTCGCTGCCGCAATCCCTACAGCTGCTCTCACCAAACCCGATGATGTGACCTCAAACCGGATTGTTTCTGGTTTGGCCTTGTCGCCGACACATAGAAAAATCCCGTTGACATCATCCAGAATGGACTCGTACTCCCGCTTAGCCCGAATGCAAGGTGGGTCGTTTTTGTCATCGACCACCTTTTTGCTGCTGGCGACAATGATCGCGCCCTGACGAGCTTGACCCAACGCAGATCTTGCACCCCCGGATACCTCTGCATCTTCCCCATAAGTCGACCAGCTGTGGTGCGAAAGTGCGTGCCACGAACAGTGGTGCGGAGCCTGGAGCAGATCGTATTCCAGCACTTCAGGAGTTTCTTTGTAACGTTCCCAGATTCGCTCCCATATAGAGGTATGGGCATCGCCACCAGTCAGAAAGCGAGTTTTATTTCGGCTGAATGACGACGGAGCCAACTCGATACTCAAAATCACACTTGAGTGATTTTTCGAAAGAGTCCCTTCTGTCTCGTCATCCTGCTTGGGCATAGGTGCCAAGAGTTTTGCGCTGAAGAAGTCACCGTAGGTATGCCCGCCAATGGTCGAGAACGTCTCCCCTGTCTTCACTAGGATGGGTTGGATGTTGTCGGTTTTACCCCCTTCATCCTCACCAAAAACTCGAATCCCATTACCAACCACTGCGTAGCCAAGCTCCTTCCAGCGAAGGACTCGGCGCCTTGCTTCAACGTGAAAGGCCTGGGCGTCGTCACACAGTGTTAGGCCGAGCGAGTTACGTCGCCGAAAAATCATAGGAGAAGACCACATCTCACGAATCACGATTCGCTTTTCAGCTTGCGGCTTTTTATCATCTGGGTAGTCCTCAATCGGCCCAAGCCAAAAATGCTTGCGCACGCCGAGGCAGTGATCTTCGTCAGGATGGCTGAGAAGGAACGCATCCACGTAGGGGCGTTGGTCAGCATCTGTGAGCAACTGCTTCCTCAGCTCCCCCGCAACATCCGGCGTCTCATCCTCAGGATCATCTGCCGCTTGGCGAATCCGGACGTCAATGATGATAGTAGTGGCATCGGCGTTAGCCAGTCGCACCATGGTCATGTCGCCGTTACCCACCGGGAAAAACGCAATTTGTCCAGCCATGGTGCACACCCCCAAAAGAAGACGCGAATCGTCGTGATGGCAATACGGTACTCATAAAAATTAGATGAGTCTAGTTTTTATGAGTGTTATAATCGCGCCATTCATTGCACTAGGCTCAACAGATGACTGACCACCCACCAAAAAAGGCAGGCCGCTGGGGCCAGATGCGCCGTTTGGAGTTCATTGACTTCAGGCTTTTGTGGGAAGGACGAGTAAATCGGGCTGATCTGCTCGATTTCTTCGGAATTTCTGCTCCGCAGGCTTCTTTAGACTTCGCTAGCTACTTGGAGCAGGCGCCAGGAAATGCAGTCTATGACAAGACTGTAAAGGCCTATGTGGCCACGGATACGTTCACCCCGAAATTTGCTCCTGACGACGGTTTGCGCTATTTGGACGAGCTTCTCGCACGGGAGATGGGCGTGATTGATGAAGCAGAAAGCTTCATCGGTTGGGCGCCTCCGATGGATTCGGTGCCCAACCCAATCCGTCTAGTCGATAAGCCGGCGCTTATAAAAATTCTTCGAGCTATTCAGCGGCAGGAAGCGCTTGAGATTAATTACCAATCGATGAGTGGGCCAGATCCAACCATCAGGATTGTCGCGCCACATGCTTTAGGGTTCGATGGCTACAGATGGCATGTGCGGGCCTATTGTTTTAGACGTAACCAACACATAGATTTTGTTCTCGCAAGAATACTTTCGTTGGTTCCGAAAGACCTGCCGTCTACACCACCTTACGATAAGTTATGGCATACCTATGTACAGGTGGTAATTGGAGCTAACCCTGAGTTGGACGAAGGGCGTCGTCGTGCCATTGAGTTGGATTACGGTATGCAGGATGGCCACTGTACGTTGACCACCCGTCAATCTCAGCTTTGGTATCTTCTACAAAAGCTTGGTCTCAGGAGCCACAATCCTGATCCTAAAGCACAGCAACTTGTACTTCTCAATCAGCAAGAGTGCCAACAATGGTTAGGTTAGTAATCTAGCCCGTGCACGGTGATTCAGACCGATATTTGCAAATCTACTGATGGATTAAACATGGTTGCGATATTTGAGTTGGTGAAAGATCCATACGAGCGAAAGGCTAGAGTGATACCAGGTCTTCTGGTTTCACTGCCGCTGCTTGTGCCCTTACTGTGCGTTTATGGCGCTAAGCATCCGATACTTACCAGTGTCATTGGACTGTTGGGCGGTTGTGGTGCGATCTACGCGTTGGCGAGCGTTGCTCGTGGCCGAGGAAAAAAGCTAGAAGAAAAGCTGCTAAAAAAATGGGGCGGAATGCCTACGACTTTAGCTTTGCGGCACAGTGATAAATTCCTGGATAGCGTCAGTAAGCAAAGATATCACCAACAGATATCGTCAAAGCTGGGAATTGATTTGCCCAGTGCACAGGATGAAAAATCGGATCCTGCTGAAGCTGATGATATTTATATTGGCGCGACCAAACGCCTCAGGGAATTGACTCGTGGCGATAAAAATCTCCTGATGAAAGAAAACATCGCATATGGCTTTCACCGCAATATGGTCGCGATGAAGGCTGTAGGAATTCTGTCTTGCCTCTGCGGATTAGGGTATGGCGGACTGATTGCGGGAGTAATTCGGATCAAACCGCCTCATTTTGAGCCGATTCATTTGGCAGATCCAGGGCTTGCTGCAGGGCTCACAATTCTAATTTCTGGGTCACTTTTGATGGCTTGGTTATTTTATTTCGACAAGGACGCTGTAAGGCGGATGGGGTTTGTCTACGCGGAGCGCCTGTTCGAGTGCCTTGCGTCGTTACCCAATCCTAGAACGAGAAAAAAAGCCAGTCAAATCCCAGATTAAGCTACAGACGAGTACGGTTCATCTTAGAAATAGTGTTCAACAATAATTATGCAGGGAGGCAAAATGCCTACGATAAAAAGCTTGTCCGTTGGTAATGGCGATATGTTCTACATCCTTCATGGTGGTGATAACTTCACTATGATTGATTGTAATTTGAATGCTGAAAATTCTGATGAAATTATCGCCGAGCTCAAGGAAGTATCAAAGACCAAGAGTATGCGACGCTTCATCTGCACTCATCCGGATGAGGATCACTTCAAAGGCATCGAGAAGCTCGATAAAAAACTTCCCATAGCAAATTTTTATTGCGTAAAAAATAAGGCTAAAAAAACGGAACTGACTGATTCCTTTCTCCATTATTGTGCCTTAAGAGATGGAGGCAAGGCTTTCTTCCTTGAGAAAGGGTCAAAGCGGAAGTGGCTCAATCAAGGTGATGAAGAACGTGGAACTTCCGGCCTACAGATCCTTTGGCCGAACACCTCTAATCCCGATTTCAAGGAAGCGCTGCGTAAATGTGATGCCGGCGAAAACTCAAATAATGTCTCATGCGTATTGAGATATTCAGTCAGTGGCGGGGCAAGTTTCCTTTGGTTAGGTGATCTCGAAACTGACTTTATGGAAAGTATCGTCGATGACATCGAGTTAACAAAAACAACCGTCGTATTTGCCTCTCATCATGGTAGAGCCTCCGGAAAAATTCCTGACTCCTGGCTTGAAAAGCTTGATCCTCAAATTATAGTAATTGGTGAAGCTCCATCGCGGCACCTTCACTACTACACCGGCTATAACGTTATTACCCAAAACAAAGCAGGCCATATTACGATGGATTGCGTAGATAAGATGGTTGATATCTATGTAACGAACGAAGATTATGAGCGCGATTATCTTGAGGATCAGTGGAAGCGAGCTTATCCAGGATATATTGGCTCCTTAGAGGTCGAGACTGAGTACACGCTCTGATTTATTTGGCTACTGGTGGTATTCGCTGAATTTGGCTGCACTCTTTGGTTCCAGCTGCAAGGCGACTGGAGCCTAGTTATTCGGGCTAAGCGTATCGGATGGCCCCTGTTTTTGGAGGATCCCGGGCGGGGCTGCCGGAGGGAGTTTGCTTTCCTGAGGGGCCTCGTGCGCGCAGCTAATCAAGCCTGCCGTCATAGGAATTTGTGGATTGGAGTGTATGTGTATTCAATTGCAATCCGTGCTTCTCAAGGTCTAGCTAAATGGACGCGGTGATGGCACTGAGCTATGTTCGTGCGTAAGATTAAGCGCGAAACCGCGCAATGACTCAGGCAAGGACTCGGCGCGATGATTTATCAATGCAATGGATGCAACAGGACTACCTTCGATACAGCATGTCCATGGTGCATGGGATCTCAGGTTTCGCCGTCATCAGAGCTCACTCTACGGCACCTTACCCCTCTGGATCCTTCGTTCTACCCCGATTTCCAATACAGATCCAAAGGCCTGATTCAAGACTTCTTCGGGAAGAAGAAGGAGCAAGCCCAGCTCAACGATCTTCTGAGCAATGTATTGAGAAAATACGCAGAGCTGAAACAGCCATACTTTACGAACTTCATCCACACGACTCGGGAACGCGCAGGTAACAGTGATGACGCGAGTGTACCCGGGCCACGATTGGATGGTGTATACAGCGAGAGGGAACTTTTTAGGGAAGTCTTGATTCGCAAAGGCTTTGACGAGCTTGAAGGACTTCCGTCTCTTTTAGACAAGCTGCTGCAAACCACCGCGTTCAACTCAGTCTATCTGGGTTTCTCCAGAGAGCTGACACGCCACATTCGAACTGACCTTGCAGACACCTTGCGCTCTTGGATTGAAGAGGCAGGAACGACGTTCAGGTCTGATTTGGCTCTGTTCTATTACTACCTGTGGGAAAATGACGTTGCGTTCCCCAATGTGCAATTCAATCCCCAAGCGGCTTTGACGTTTGGTGTGCCACTCCTCCCGCTACAGGTTTTTTGGAATGGCCTAAGCCTCTGCGAAGAGATTTATTTCGATATTCTCGTCGAGCGGCTGGGATCTCAATTGGAGCATTTCAATCCGAACCAGTTCATCACCATGTACCTGGTAGATGCCATGGACGGATTTCAGTTCGAGGCCTTTTTGGTTGAGATCTTCCAGACCATTGGCTATGACGTTAAAGAGACCAAGAAGACTGCTGATCAGGGCGCTGACCTTTTCGTTACTAGGTTCGGTAAAAACATGGTCATTCAAGCTAAGAATTACTCTGGCTCTGTAGGCAATGCGGCTGTGCAGCAGGTCATTTCTGCTAAAGCCTTCTACGGGTGTGACGATGCTATGGTAGTTACCAACTCCTACTACACGAAGTCAGCGAAGGAGTTGGCAAGCGCAGCCGGTGTACGGTTGGTCGACCGAGATGGGCTTCAGAGTTATCTGGATGACTACAATCAAAAACTTATCGAGGTCTTCCAGGCTGAGGAAGAAAGTGCTTAGGCTAGGCGTATCCGTGATTGCAGATGAGCAGTAGATCCCATGTTCTAAGTCCTTATGTTTACCTAGAGCGACCAGTCACGAACGCATTTTCGTGACTGATTAGCGGAGTGAGATCACGCCACCCGGGGCGATTCAAGATGGTATTTACGTAGAAACGCAATTGTCCTGAATCTTAGAGTTTGGAAGGTGACTTCACCGAACGCTTACAAAGCAATGAGCGCTGAATCATTCGTGTCTTATCTGGCTGGTGAGTCAGAGGCTTTGCTCAAGCAGGCGGGTAGGACGTAGATTGTAGTGGTCAACTGATGCCGGACACGACGTTAAGTTTTTTATCGACCTTAACTGGCGTTAGCCAGCCATTGAATTGATGAGGCAGTATCCAGTTGTAGCGATGTATCAAGTAATAGCGGATGTCCCGTTGAGACTGCTGAACCGACATATTACCCATTGGAGGTATCCACTCGGTTTTCAAGCTTCGAAATACACGCTCCATTGGTGAGTTGCCATAACAATTTCCCCGGCGACTCATGCTCTGGCTGATGCGGTACCCGCACTGGCGCTGGCGAAAGTGGCGACTTCCATATTGCTACCCCAGATCCGAATGGAACAGCAGCCCTTGAGGCTTCCCGTGTTGCTCGTAATCCATATCCATATCCAGAGCCTTGGTCACAAAATTAGCATTCGGGCTTCCTGACAACGCCCAGCTCACTATCCGGCGAGCATAAAGATTCATAACCTCTGAAATGGATGGGATCTTCGTAGGGCTGTTGGGGCCGGAGATCTGACTTTCTCCTAAGGCCATACCGAGTGTGCCTAAAGGCCGGGGGGGGTATGGAGTTTTCTTGAGAGAATGGGATGAACGTTTTTGTAGATAAACGCTTGCTCTCTTAATGTGCATTTTGTAAAATGCACATATCGTAAATATGGCCTTAAAGCTTTGATAAATGCCGTAATGTGCATTACCTAAAGGGGTATAAATTTATTGGGGTTGATGCTGAACATGACCCCTACCACACCGGTGGCAGAAGCCCAGCCCAGCGATCCCCACAGCCTGGCCTTGCCGAACTCGAAGCCCATGTGGCGCGATAACCGCTCCGTGTAGGACTCCATCAGTCCAGCCCCTGCGAGCATGGCAAAGCCCAGAAATGCGGCACCCACCACGACGCCCAGTACCAGGTTCGTGGCCAACAGCCAGGAGTAGACATAGATACAAAAAGGCGCAGTGCAGCAGAGCAGGATACCAATCCACACCAGCAGTTTTTTCGACATGCCCAGTCGATCCTGAAGCACGCCATAGAAAGGCAGGATAAGCATGGCCGCAATGGTGTTGGCCGCAAAGACCATGCCCGTTTCGGCGCCATTCAGACCTATCGCTTTGTGAATCCAGATAGAGAACAGCGAGAAGCTGGATGAGAATGCGAAGAAGAAAAAATAAAGCAAACCACTGACTTGCATGTACTCGATTTTTCTAGAAGCGCGCATTGAGGCACCCTCTTGTTTTTATTTTTGATAACGTTAACATCGAAGATATTACGCGCTTGGCGGTTGCTCGCTGTCAAGCGTAATTCCAGGGGAGGGCCTCAGGGATTGATTCTGATGGCGCGAGGTTTACCCCAACCCGGATGCGCCAGCGACAGGGACGGACCAGAGAGCTGGCCACTCAATACCCATTCAAACAAGGATAATCATGCACGCTGTCTTGCTGGATAAAGCGCATCACGCCATCAAAGAAAAACTGCCCGAACGCGGCAACGATCATCGCCTCGGTTTTCATCTGTCGCCCCCTGTGGGGTGGATGAATGACCCGAACGGGCTGGTGTATTTTCGGGGTGAATACCATGTGTTCTACCAGCATCACCCGTACTCACCACAGTGGGGGCCCATGCACTGGGGACACGCCAAAAGCCGTGACCTGGTGCATTGGGAACACTTGCCCATTGCACTGGCGCCCAGTGAGTCCTATGACCGGGACGGGTGTTTTTCAGGCTCGGCAGCGGTGGTCGACGATACGCTTTACCTGATCTACACCGGGCATGTCTGGCTGGGTGAGCCACGGGATGACAATCAGATCGAGCAGGTGCAATGCCTTGCCAGCAGCACCGATGGCATCACCTTCATCAAGCACGGGGTGATCATCGACACACCACCGGCTCCTGAGATCAAGCATTTTCGCGACCCCAAGGTCTGGAAGCGCGGGGAAGAATGGTGGATGGCCCTGGGAGCCCGCAAAGGGGATGACCCGCAGCTGTTAATCTATCGCTCTGCGGACCTGTACCACTGGGAATACCTGAGCTGTGCCCTGCAAGGCGTGCGCGAGTCAGACGGCTACATGTGGGAATGCCCGGACCTGTTCGAACTCGATGGCAGCGACGTTTTCCTCTATTCGCCCCAAGGCCTCAAGCCCAGTGGCTACGACAACTGGAATACATTCCAGAACAGCTACCGAGTGGGCCAACTGGACGTCAGCGGCCACTTCAACACGAGCGCAGCCCTGCACGAGCTCGATCACGGCCATGACTTTTATGCTGCCCAAACCCTGCTGGCACCGGACGGGCGACGCCTGCTTTGGGCGTGGATGGACATGTGGGACTGCCCGATGCCAAGTCAGGCGCAACACTGGTGCGGCGCGCTGTCCTTGCCCCGTGAGCTGAGTCGTGAAGGCGATCGCCTGCGCATGCGTCCCGCCCGTGAGCTGACTGCGTTACGCAAGTCCCGACACGGGCTGCAGATTCCGGTGGTGGAGTCTGCCAGTCGCCCCCTCGATGTGCGTGGTGCACTGCTTGAAATTGAACTCGAACTGGATCTGGCTGGCAGCACCGCCGAACACTTTGGTCTCGCGCTTCGCTGCAGCGAAGATCAACACGAGCGGACGTTGTTGTACTTTGATGCCATGGCCCGTCGCCTGGTTCTCGACCGGCAACATTCGGGTGCGGGCGTGAGCGGTGTTCGCAGTGTTCCGATAAGCCCGGAACAGACCCGCATAGCACTGCGGATTTTTCTCGATCGCTCATCGATCGAGGTGTTCGTCGACGACGGTGCCTACACCATGACCAGCCGGATTTATCCACGGCCCGACAGCCTCGGGATAAGCGCTTTTGCCGTCAACGGAACAGGGGTGTTTGGCGATCTCGAGGCCTGGGAGCTGACCGACCTTAAAATCTGACCTCATCCGGGATGAGCCCTTTGGCACTGCCCGCCAACGGGCTCACAGGTGCTTGCTACGTCGGCAACGCTCTGAGCAGTAACGCACCTCATCCCAACAGCGAGCCCACTTCTTTCGCCATGTGAAGGGCAGGCCACAGGTCACGCAGGTTTTGACGGGCAACTCGCTCTTTTTCAAAGTGACTCGCCTTTATCCAGTGTGGCGAGCAACAACTGGCCTCGCTGCCACAGCGCCTGCTGTTTGGATTCAGGCATCCGGTCAAGGTTTTTATAAATCATGCCCATGCGCTGATTGCCCCGCAAAAGCTCACCGTGACGCATCAGGAAGTGCCAATAGAGCGCGTTGAAAGGGCAGGCGTCATCGGTGGTGCTTTCGCTCACTTTGTAAGCGCAGCCTCGGCAATAGTCGGACATGCGCTTGATGTACTGGCCGCTGGCACAGTAAGGCTTGGACCCCAGATAGCCGCCATCGGCGTGCATGACCATGCCCAGCGTGTTGGGCAACTCCACCCAGTCGAAGGCATCCATGTAGATGGCCAGGTACCACTCGCATATTTGACTTGGCAGGATGCCGGCGAGGAGGGCGAAATTGCCGGTCACCATTAGCCGCTGAATATGGTGGGCGTAGGCATGTTCGAGGCTTTGGCCGATGGCTTGGCTCATGCAGTTCATTTTCGTGTCGCCTGTCCAGTAGAACTCTGGAAGCGACCGGGTGTTGCCGAATACATTGCCATCGGCATAGTCGGGCATCTTCAGCCAGTAAACCCCACGCACGTATTCCCGCCAGCCGATGAGTTGGCGAATAAAGCCTTCGGCGGCATTGAGTGCAATGCTGCCCGACCAGTACGCGGACTCCACATCGCTGCACAGCTGGCGAACATCCAGCAAGCCAATATTGAGCGCAGCACTGATGCGGGCATGAAACAGAAATGGCTCGTCGCTGGCCATGGCGTCCTGATAATCGCCGAAGGCTGCCAGGCCCCAGTCCAGGAAGTAGCTCCACAAGGCCTGAGCCTGGGCGTGAGTGACCGGGTAGTCGAATGTATCGAGGGTGCCATAGTGGGTGGTGAAGTTTTTTGCCACCAGCTCCAGTACATCCCGGGTAATGGCATCGGGTGAGAAGCGGGCGGGCGAGGGCGGCTTGATGCCTTTGGGCAGCGCCTTGCGGTTTTCTGCATCAAAGTTCCAGGCGCCCCCGACCGGGCTGCCATCGCCGTTGAGTAACAACCCGCTCTTGCGCCGCATCTCTCGATAGAAATACTCCATGCGCAGCTGCTTTTTGGCATTCGCCCAGGCGGAAAACTCAGGGCGCGAGCAGAGAAAGCGAGCATCGCCATGCCACTGGATCCCCGCGCCACACGCCTTGAGTGAATGCTCCAGACGCCAGTCACCGCACTCCGTCATATGGATTTCATCAGGCTGCAGGAGTGCTTCCCAGCGCCGTAATTCACCTGGCACAGATCCGCTGTTGTCCGGGTCATCGAGCTTGACGTACTGCACCCGGATTCCACGCTGTTGCAGCGCCTCGGCGAAATGGCGCATGGCACTGAACACCAGAACGATTTTTTGCGGATGATGGGGGACATGGCTGGCTTCCTCCATCACCTCGACCAGCAGCACGGTGTCGTTTTCGGTATCCAGACCCTGCAATGAACGAAGGTCAAAAGACAATTGGTCGCCCAAGACGAGGCACAGTCGGCGGGTAGCATTCATCGAGCAGATTTCCGTTGAGTAGACACGTGTGAAGGCCTGGGGACTTCAAGGCGAAAGGAAGTCAGGATGACTTGTACAGTATAAAATTATTGTACAAGTATTTCGTGTCTGGCAGGCAGGAAAACGCCTGCGATCTTTTCCGATAAGCGCCCATTCCCGGGGCTTGCGTGCTGGGTATCGAATACGGTTTTTTTCAAATGTATGTGTGTTGCGGCCGTGTTATAACGCGTGCATCCGTATAAAAACCCTAAGAAAAAACTATGCCCTCGATCTTGTATTCCGTTGATGTCAATTCTTGGTACCTGTTGGTCTCCATGCTGCTGGGTTTATGCGTGGCGGCTTTCGCGGGGAAGATGACCTGGGGTCAAAAAGTCAGGCGTGACGCTGCGTTTGATGATGAATTGAAAGTCGTACTGGGTGGGACGCTGTCCATGTTTGGTTTGCTCATGGGCTTCATTCTTTCGTTTGCAATCAGTGGTCTGAACACCCGGATGACGGCTGAAGAAAATGAAGCCATTGCCATTGGCAATGCCTTCCAGCGTACAACGTTGCTGAGCGAGTCCCAGCAAGAGCAAGCCGAAAAAATGTTGATGGACTACCTGGCTATCCGCATTTCATTCTTTGCCACGGAGGATGACGACCAGCGCGCAGCCATCCGGTTGGACTCCATTAAAATGCAATCGCACATGTGGGCTTTGATCAGCAAGATTGCCAAGGAAAAACCCAGTTCGGTGATTGTCACGGCCCTTAACGCCACGAATGAGTTGTATGTGTCGCAACAAAAGACGATGGCCAGCTGGCGGCCTCAAATACCCGGTGTGGCGTGGGCACTATTGATCCTGTTTGCCGTCTGTTCCAACTTTTTGATTGGCTACAACGTCAAGGGCAGCCGGGGTGGAAACACCCTGGTCTGTGTGATGCCGATATTTACAGCTTTGGCGTTATTCATGATTGCGGAAATTGACGTTCCCGGCAAAGGCATCATTCAGGTGGTTCCAGATAACTTGAGGGCTCTTATAGTGACTCTGGAACACGGTGGACTGACTTTATAACCAGCTAAAGCTGCTTGCTTTAGAGGCACTTGATAATAAGTGCTCAAGCGTGGCGCCCCCTTGCCTGTCTTGTGTTCTGGCATGGAGGTGCCTACGGAATCCGGGGTAATGCACCATGAATAACGATCACAAACCCGCCAGGCCGATCTTTGACCTGGACATGCTCAGAACGATGGTGATGGTCGCCGATTGCGGCAGTTTCACCACCGCTGCGACCAGACTGCACTCCACTCAATCCACCGTCAGCCAGAAGGTGCGCCGACTGGAAGAACTTGTGGGGCACCAGTTGCTTGATCGAAGCAGCCGGGAAATACGTCCCACTGATGCCGGCATCATCCTGTTGGGGTATGCGCGCCATCTTCTGGCCGTGAGCAATCAGCTGGGCGAGGCGCTTTCGAGCGGAATGAGCGTCACCATACGGCTCGGTGTTCCTGATGATTTCGCCGCAAGCAAAACCATGCCCGTGCTGGCCGCCTTCAATCGCAAGCACCCGAAGGTGAAGCTGGAAATCATCAGTGGATTGAGTTCAGACCTGCTTCGCAGCTATGACCGCGGCGAGCTGGACCTGATCCTGATAAAACAGCGACGCCACAGCCGTGAGGCCAACGCTTGCCGATCAGAAACCATGGAGTGGATTGATAGCGCGACACGTCCGTGTTTCGACCAGGACCCTATACCCCTGGTGACATTTCCGTCACGGGGACTCTATCGGGATGACATGATCAGCGCGCTCGAAGCCCTTGGCCGTACGTGGCGTATCTGCTTCACGGGCACCAGCCTTGCCAGTATTCAGGAGGCAGTGGCCAATGGGTTTGGTGTCAGCCTGCTTCCAACCCGGGCAGTCACTCCTGATCACAAGGTGCTGGGTGTCGAGGACGGGTTGAGCCCGATTACCGCATTCGAGATAGCCGTATTCCATCGCCCGAGCATCGACCCGGTGATCAAAGAACTGGCTGATGTGCTCATCCAGATAGTGGATGAAGAGGTGCATTGATCAAGCGTGCCGGGTGAGCGAGGCATCTGGCGCCAGGGCGATGTCTCTCAGTACGCCTATGCCACTCTTTAATGTACGCAGATGACCTGCTGTTGGCAGTAGCGGTCGAAGCCACTTTATTAAAAATCCAAATACTTGGGATTCCTTTTATTAACTTTCAATAGGACGTAGTGCCGGTCTAGGATCCGTTGCAAGGACGTGGATGAATCAAGGCCCGCCGGGCCATCCCGTTCTACCTGGGTTATCCAAAACTACAACAACGAGTGCTGCGTATAGACGGGTGGCAGCTACAGGCTGCGGGCGCTCTCGATGCCTGTTCTGGACAGAACGCCAAGGCACTGTCGAGGCACACCCCCCCTAGTTCGCTCAGCGCATCAGGGTCCCATATGAATAGCAATCCCAAGATACTGCGTGCCTCCCTCATCTTCATTGCGTGTACGGCGTTTATCGTGTGTGGTGTTCAACCCATTTTCATGGGGTTGCTGACAGATCAGTTGAATCTGTCGCTGGATCAACAGGGCTGGGTGGTTTCAATAGAAATGGTCGGGATGACATTGGGCACCATTATTTGTCCACCGCTGATGAAGCGCTTCAGTGCAAGAAACCTGTGCCTCTACACAGGCATGCTTTGCGTGGCGCTCAGTGTCGCCACGGCATGGGCATCAACGAATAATCTGTTGCTGGTGGTGCGACTGCTTGCCGGGACCTGCGCGGGATTGATCTACGCGTATGCCGTATCAACCCTGGGTCGCCTTCCCAATCAGGACCGCTCATTCGGGTTGATGCTGCTTTTGCAAACGCCTGAATATTCGTTTTTCTCCGCAGCATTGCCCATTCTCGCGGTACAAAGCGGAATCGTGACCGCGCTGTGCACTTTCGGCCTGTGGTACGTCCTGATCTGTGTTGCCAGCCTTGCGCTGCCGCGCAAGGTGGCTGACACCAACGGGACGCTACAAAGAGTCGCTGCCCAGGATGGTTCGTCACGGGAAGGGCGCAGTGCGCTGGTCGGAATGCTGTTCATGCAAATCGCCATTTACTGCGTGTGGGGCTTCATCGATCAGCTGGCACGAGATCAGGGTATTTCCAGTGTCGATATTGGCTGGGCATTTGGTCTTTCGGCTATCGCCGGTTTGCCGGGCGCAGCGCTTCCAAGCCTGCTGGGTGGCCGTGTCAATCGCCGCTTCATGATTGGCCTGGGCTTGCTGTCCGTGTTTGTGTCGATTGCCATGCTCACCTCGTACACGCGCACACCCACTCAACTGTTCGCCGCTCTTTTCTTGCTGCAATTCGGCTGGGTACTCGCGCTGTGTTACTACATGGCATTGATTACCACCAACGATCCCACCGGCAAGCTGACGCCTCTGGTCAGTATTACGCTGATGGGGGCTGCAGCCGTGACGCCTGCGGCCATTGCGCTGCTGGTGCAGGGCTCCAACCACCAACTGATCTTTGTGCTCGGCACAGGTGCACTGCTGGTGGCCTTCGCGGTGACTTGCCTGGGCGGGCATGCTAAGGGCATCTGGCGCGAAAGAAGTGCGTGCCATGACTGATCGCGCTTCGGCTTTCATCGCAGCCTGCGCGCCGCGTGCAGGCAAGGTGTCACTGACCGCACTGGTGCTGCTGGTGCTGCTTGGCTTGAATTTGCGGCCCTTCTTGACTTCGGTTGGGCCCGTGCTCGATTTGGTGCGTGGCGACATTGGCCTGGATTTTCGCGCCGCCGCAATGCTGACCACCTTACCCTTCGTGTTGATGGGGCTGATGGCCTTTATTGGTATAGGTCTGGCCCGGCGCTTTGGGGAAAGGCAGGCGCTGACCGGCGCATTATTGCTGCTGATGCTCGGGTGTGCGTCACGGGCGGTGGTCAAGGACGGCGCGCAGTTGATCGCCTGCGCGGGTATCGCCGGCACCGGCGTGGCGGTGATCCAGGCCTTGGTGCCGGGGATCGCCAAGCGCTGGTTTCCTCAACAGATAGCAATGGCGATGGGGCTTTACTCGGCGGCACTGGTCGGCGGCGGGGCGCTGGGTTCGCTGGCAAGCACGTGGCTCACTGCCTATGGCGGCTGGAGGTTGGGGCTTTCCGTGTGGGCGTTGCCGGCACTTGTCGTGCTCCTGCTCTGGCTGCTTTGCGCGCCGCGCACACCACCGCTGGTTGCAAGCGGACCTGCTCCGGTTTTGAGCAGCTTCTTCAGGAACCGGCGGGCCTGGCAGCTGGCTGCCTACTTTGGACTCACCAACAGCGGCTATTCGAGTCTGGTGGCATGGTTGCCGTCCTTCTACCAGCAGCAGAACATGGGCCTGCAGGCTTCGGGCAACCTGCTCGCCTGGTTGGCGATATTCCAGGCGACGGCGGCATTCGCCATGCCGATGCTGGCACGGCGCAGTGCTGACCGACGCGGGCCCTTATTGCTTACGATAGCGCTGCAGACCGTGGGTTTCGCCGGTTTCGCCCTGGCTCCCAACGCCGCGCCGTGGGTGTGGGTTGCACTGGCCGGGTTTGGCCTCGGTGGTTTTTTCTCGCTCAGCCTGATTGTCGCGCTCGACCATTTGCCCGGCGCCCAAGCGGCTGGCACCTTGGCAGCCTTTGTCCAGGGAGTTGGTTTCTTGCTCGCATCAACCGCTCCCTGGTTGATCGGCTGGCTGCTTGACTGCGGTGGCAGCTTCATTACGGGGTGGTGGTTACACATTGGGGTTCTCGCCGTGATGGCGATGCTGACGCTCAACTTCTCTCCAGCGAGCTACCGCCCCAGCATGGGAGAGAGGTGAGCCAGGCTCAGCCAGGCATGCCGCGCGTCCGGGTTTTGCGGGCGCTACGTGATCGAACGCCGCCTCGTTCCAGTCGTCATTGCTCCCACTGCTCCAGCAATATGGCGACGAATTTTTCCGCTGCCGGCGACAGTGACGCGCCTCGCCGGTAAACCAGCCCCAACGATCGGTTCACAACCGGATCTACCAGCGGGACGCTCACCAGCGTTGGGTGATCCACTGCCGGCATTGCCAGGCTGGGCATGGCCGACACTCCCAGACCCGCTTCCACCAGGCCAAGCGACGTTGACAGGTGCTGCACCTCATAGAACCACTGCGGACGCCAGCTCAAGCCCGACAGGGCGTGGTCAAGCAGCATCCGGTTGCCGCTCAGGCGGCCGACTCCGATAAGACGGTAATTGCTGAGTTCTGCCCAGGATACCGAGCTGCGCTCTGCCAGCTCATGATCGCGTCGGCAAGCCAGAACAAAAGGCTCGTTCACCAACGGCACGAACTCAATGTCCGGGTGCTGGCCGCTCATCATATTGATGCCAAAGTCGGCTTCACCGCGCAGAACAGCCTCCAGTCCTTCGTTCGCACTCAGATCCAGAAGCCGGATTCGGATTTGTGGATAGCGCTCGTTATAAAGACGTATTACCGACGGGAGAAAGTAAAAGGCCGCTGTCGGGATGCAGGCCAGCGTGACACGGCCGCTCTGGCGCTCTGCCAGCTCCCGGATGTTGAGAATCGAATCGTCGAAGTCATCCAGCAGGCGTCGAGCCTTGGGCAGAAAGTCCCGCCCAACGCTTGTGAGACTGACTCGTCGAGTCGTACGGTCAAGAAGCGCTGTCCCTAATCCGTCTTCGAGCTTTTTCATCCTGCGGCTTAACGCCGGCTGAGAAAGATGCAACGCATCCGCAGCCTCGTGAAAGCTGCCAAGTTCTGCGATTTTCACGAAAGATCGTATGTCATTCAGCTCATAATTCATCATTTTGATCCAGGCCGAAGAGAAAGGTGCGTTCAAATCATCCTAAATTTATCATTCGTCAAACGCAATAATCCGGCTGATATTTGCATTGGAAACAATTTTCGAAGCCTGCGACTCTTGCATCCAAGACATCAATCACCCGGATTGATCAACAAGAGTCCGTCCCATGCAAAGAATTCCCTGTGTGCTGATGCGCGGTGGTACCTCCAAGGGCCCGGTATTTCTCGCCTGGGATCTACCGGCTGCAATCGAAGAACGTGACGAGTTGCTGCTCAACCTGATGGGCTCTGGCCACGAACTTGAGATTGACGGTATCGGTGGCGGCAGCCCGCAAACCAGCAAAGTGGCGATCGTAAGCCCGTCGCTTCACGCTGACGCTGACGTCGATTATCTGTTCGTTCAGGTCATGGTCTCCCAGCGTCGGGTCGATACCGCGCCCAATTGCGGCAATATGCTGTGCGCCGTCGGCCCGTTTGCCATCGAGCAGGGGCTGGTGAAAGCGTCCGCCGATGTGACGCGGGTGCGTATTCGCAACCTGAACACCGGGACATTTGTAAACGCCGAGGTACAGACCCCCGGCGGCAAGGTCAGCTATGAAGGCGACACTGCCATCGACGGCGTACCGGGCACCGCCGCGCCTGTGCAACTGACGTTCCTGGACGCTGCTGGCAGCAAGACCGGCAAACTGTTCCCCACCGGGCACACACAGGATGTGATCGACGGTTTTGCGGTGACCTGCATCGACATGGCGATGCCGATGATGATCGTCGAGGCCAGCCAGTTGGGTAAACAGGGCGATGAAAGTCCCGCTGAACTGGATGCCGACGTTGAGTTTCTGCGCCGACTGGAATCCCTGCGCCTGAAAGCCGGTTTTGCAATGGGCCTGGGCGATGTCAGTGACAAAGTGATTCCCAAGCCGGTGCTCGTGTCACCGGCCAGGTCTGGCGGTACGATTCAGGTGCGCTACTTCATGCCTCACACCTGTCATCGTGCACTGGCAATCACCGGAGCCATTGGCCTGGCGACCGCCTGTGTCACGGAGGGCAGCGTGGTCTCGCAACTGCTGGGCAACGTTGATGAGCCCCGTTTGAAACATGTGCGGATTGAACATCCAAGCGGCGGGATAGACGTTGTATTGTCTTACACCGGCGCTCGGGAAGAGACCATTCGCGCCTCGGTCGTGCGCACATCGCGCAGGCTGTTCTCCGGTTTTGTTTACGCTACAGCTTCCCAACGACTCGCCGGATAATTTCCCCCAGGTCATTGCCGCTTTTGCATCAGCACACCGCCAGACATCGTTGGTTCATGTCGTCCGGCGGGAATGGGGTCGTGCGCCTTTGCGCCGGCCGCACTCATTATAAAAACAAGAGAATTGACCTATGCTCGCATTTCTTGGTTTGGCCATGGTGGTCGTCTTCACCTTCCTGATAATGACCAAACGGCTGTCACCCATAGTGGCGCTTGTTGTCGTGCCGATCGTATTTGCCGTCATTGGCGGTTTTGGCGGCACCACCGGCAAAATGATGCTCGATGGCCTGAAAATGGTGGCGCCTTCAGCTGCGCTCCTGTTGTTTGCCATCCTGTTCTTCGGCTTGATGATTGATGCAGGCTTGTTCGACCCGCTGATCCGCAAAATCCTCAAGCGCGTCAATGGCGACCCGATGAAAATCGCGGTCGGCACTGCACTGCTGTCATTGCTGGTCGCACTCGACGGCGACGGTACAACCACCTACATGATCACCTGCGCTGCGATGTTGCCGTTGTACAAGCGCATTGGCATGAACCCGATGGTTCTGGCAACCATCGCCATGTTGTCCTTGAGCATCATGAGCGGCATGTCTCCTTGGGGCGGACCTGCTACCAGGGCCATCGCGGCCCTGGGCCTGGACGCCGGCGAATACTTCGTGCCGATGCTGCCGACGATGATCGGAGGCGCCATGTGGGTGGTCTTCACGGCCTTCTTGCTGGGTCGTGGCGAGCGCAAGCGCATTGGCAATATCCAATTGCAAAGCGGCGGGGGTAATTGCTACATCAAGGCCATCCTTGAAGACACACCCTACAAGCGCCCCAGGCTGGCCTACATCAACCTGCTGCTGGTGATCGCGGTGATGGTTGCGCTGGTGATGGGGATCATGCACTCGGCGATCCTGTTTCTGATCGGTTTTGTCCTGGCATTGATGATCAACTACCCGCAACTGGATATTCAGAAAGAACGCATCCTGGCCCACTCCGGTAATGCGATGACCGTGGTGTTGCTGGTGTTTGCCGCTGGCATCTTTGCCGGGATCTTCTCGGGCACCAAGATGGTCGATGCTCTGGCTCAAACGCTGGTGGACTGGATTCCGCCGTCCTGGGGGCATCTGTTCCCGCTGGTGGTGGCGATCACCAGCATGCCGCTGACGTTCGTCCTTTCCAACGATGCTTACTACTTCGGGGTGGTGCCGATCCTGGCCAATGCGGCGGCGGCCTATGGCATAGACCCCCTTGAAATCGCACGGGCATCGGTCCTCGGCCAGCCCGTGCACCTCATGAGCCCGCTCGTGGCTTCGACGTTACTGCTGGTGGGCATGGTTGACCGTGATATCGGCGACTTCCAGAAAGCCACCGTCAAATGGGCGGTGTTCACCTCCCTTGTGATTACGACACTGGCCTTGCTGACCGGGGCGATAAGCCTCTTCTCCTGATCCACCCAGGCCTCCTGCTTTTTATCGACGCGCCTCGACGGTGAGGCGTGCGCAGTCCTGCACCCCAAATAACAACAATGAGAAGTTTGCCATGACCTGTTTACATACCCGGTGGACGTTGCTTTCTGTTCTGGGACTGCTACCCCTGGCGAGCGCCAGCGCAGACGGATTTGTCGATGACAGCAAGCTCAAGCTGCAATTGCGCAACGTGTACTTCAACGAAAACTTTCGCGACGAGCATGGCTTGAGTGCGAAATCAGCAAGAACGGCGAAGAGCGAACGAACCGAGTGGGCCCAGGGATTGCTGCTCGATTACCAATCGGGATTTACCTCCGGAACCCTAGGCTTGGGTATTGATGCGCTGGGCCTGCTGGGGGTCAAGCTCGACTCGGGTCGCGGTCGCAGCGGCACAGGACTGCTGCCTGTGCATGACGATGGTCGGGCGGCCGACGAGTTTTCAAGCGCCGGGATAACGGCCAAAGCCAGGCTCGCCAGAACCACCCTGAAGTACGGAACCCTGCTCCCCAAAACACCGGTGCTGATCTACAACGATGCGCGTCTTTTGCCCCAGACCTACGAGGGCGGCCAGATCATCAGCAGTGATATCGAGAACCTGACCCTGACAGGGGGGTATCTGGAACGTTTCAAGTTGCGGGACTCCACTGACAGCATTGCACTGGTGCCCGACGGTTACGGTGGCGATAAATCGGGGGATTTCAGCTACGCCGGTGCTGAATACAAAGCAGGCAAAACCATCCGCCTCAGCTATTTCTACGGGGAGCTTGAGAACTTCTACAGGCAAAATTTTGCCGGAATCCAGCACGATCTGCCCATCGGCGCAGGGGTACTCACCAGTGACCTGCGCTACTTCAACAGTGTCGATACGGGGTCGGCCCATGGGGGCAGGATCGATAACGATATGCTCAGCGGCCAACTGAGCTACGCAATCGCGGGCCATTCCTTTGGCGGCGGCTACCAGACACTCAGTGGCGATGCCGGGCTGCCCTATATCAGCGGCGCAACCGTGTACTCCTTCAGTAACGCGGGTATCGGCAAATTTATTGAGGAAGACGAGAAGACCTGGATGCTGAACTATGGCTACAACTTCGCCGCCGTGGGTGTACCAGGGCTGACATTCGCCACCCGCTACCTGAGCGGTAACGACGGCAAGTCCAGCAGTACAGTCAAGGAATGGGAGCGCGATGCCGAACTGGCCTATGTGGTGCAGCAAGGTTCACTCAAGGGGTTGGGGGTCAAGCTGCGCAACTACGTCTATCGTTCGGACTTCTCGCGAGGACGTGACAGTAACCGGGTCTACCTGACTTACGATATCGCGCTCTGGTAGTGCCTGTTATATGTCAGTTATGTCGCTATCAATGGTGGGATATAACCCAAAGTGAGGTTGTTATTCCATCAAACCAGTTCAAATGAGATTTATAGTACGTTCTAATCTATTCATATAACTTTGAAATGATTGGAGTTTTTGTCCTTGAAAACATCGGCGCTCTTACCTTTCGGCCTCGCTCTGCTCGCGACCTGTGCAACGGCTTTTGCGGGCCCCACCCTGGATCGCGTAACCCAAAAAGGGGAGATGACGGGCGTGCTGATGGAGAGCTATCCGCCATTCTCCTTTCTCAACGATCAGAACCAGCTGGACGGCTTTGACGTTGACGTCGCCAAGGCCGTGGCGCAGCGCCTGGGGGTCAAGCTCAAGCTGGAAACACCGTCCTGGGATGTCATCGCCGCAGGCCGCTGGAGCGGGCGTTACGACATCTGCGTGTGCTCGATGACCCCGAGCAAGGCCCGGGCTGAAGTGTTCGACTTTCCGGTCGAGTATTACCAGTCGCCGGCAGTGATCGTGGTGAACGCCAAGGATAACCACATCGTTGAAGGCAAGGACTTGTCCGGGAAAAAAGTGGGCGTGATCAGCGCGTCCACCTATGAAGCGTATCTGAACAAGGACCTGGTGATTGAAGGCGCCGAAGACAAGCCGTTGAGCTACCCGTTCGAGAATGTCCAGATTGCCCCGTACGACAATGAAACCGTGGCGTTCCAGGACCTGGCCTTGGGCAGCGGGGTGCGTCTGGATGCGATGGTCACCAATCTGATCACGGCCCGTGAGCGGATTGCCGAGGATCCGCGCTTCAAGATCGCTGGTCCCGCGCTGTACGCAGAACCCAACGTGGTAGCGATTGAAAAGGGCGATCCGCAGTGGAGTGCCAAGGTGACTGAGGCCATTGCCGGGCTGAAGGCCGACGGAACCCTGAGCAAGATTTCACAGAAGTGGATCGGTTCCGATATCAGCCAATGACAGCCCACAATCCACACCCCGCCAAGACACATTCACTCGCCAAGACCGAACCCCGTCGCTTGAGCCAGCTGTTTGGCTTTCGCACCCGGCTCTATCTGACGTGGGCGGTGCTGTTCGCTTTGTGCGTCATGTTCTTCATGAGCTTCGACCTGAAGCTGTCGATCATCCTGGATAAGTTGCCGAACCTGATGGGCCTGCACCTGGGCCCCAACGGCTTTCTGCAAGGCGCGGCGCTGACGTTGTTCCTGTGCTTTTGTTCGATCTGGTTGTCCTTGCTGCTCGGTTTTGTGACGGCGCTTGCGCGCCTTTCACGCAGCGCCGTGGCCTTTGGGATCGCGAGCTTCTACGCGTCATTTTTTCGCGGGACGCCGCTGCTGATCCAGATCCTGCTGATCTACCTGGGCCTGCCCCAGATCGGCATTGTTCCGGGGGCAATCAGCGCGGGCATCATTGCGTTGTCGCTCAATTACGGTGCCTACCTCAGCGAGATTTTTCGCGCCGGGATCATGGCCGTGTCCCCCGGGCAACGCCAGGCAGCGATGGCGCTGGGGCTGTCGCCGACGGCGACATTCCTGCACATCATCCTGCCGCAAGCCATGCGCACGATTTTGCCGCCGACCACCAGCCAGTTCATTTCAATGCTCAAGGACTCCTCGCTGATTTCGGTGATGGGCGTGTGGGAAGTGATGTTCCTGGCGCAGTCCTACGGGCGTTCGTCGTATCGTTACATCGAAATGCTCACCACCGCCGCCGTTATCTATTGGTTGATGTCGATCGGGCTCGAACTGGTGCAGAACCGCCTCGAGCGCCACTACGGCAAAGGGTTCACACAGCAGCGCTGAGCCTGCTTATTTACGAACCCGTGGGTGTCAGTCATCAACAGGTTCAGCCCAATTTCACACATTCAGAGACAAGACATGAAGGAACGATCAATGGTTATTCTTGATGGTGGCATGGGCCGGGAGTTGCAACGTTGTGGCGCACCTTTCAGGCAGCCTGAGTGGTCGGCACTTGCATTGAGCGAAGCCCCGGAAGTCGTGGTGGCCGTTCATGCCGCGTTCATAGAAGCCGGCGCTCAAGTCATTACCAGCAACAGTTATGCAGTGGTTCCCTTCCATATAGGTGAGGAGCGCTTTGCCAGTGAGGGGCTGGAACTCGCCTCGATTGCAGGCCGACTGGCACGCAAAGCGGCTGACGCCAGTGCCCGACCGGTCAAGGTCGCGGGTTCTCTGCCGCCGTTGTTCGGCTCCTACAGGCCTGATCTGTTCCAGCCTGAGCGGGTGACAGAAGTGCTCACGCCTCTGCTTCAAGGCTTGGGCGCGCATGTGGACCTGTGGTTGGCAGAGACCCAGAGCTCACTGGCCGAAGTGCAGGCGATCCACGCTCATCTGCCGTCAGACGGCAAGCCATTCTGGGTATCCTTCACCCTTCAGGATGAAGAGACTGACGGTGTGCCTCGCCTGCGTTCAGGCGAACCCGTGGCCGACGCCATCGAAGCGGTTGCAGGAATGGGAGTTGCCGCGGTGTTGTTCAACTGCAGCCAGCCGGAAGTGATCGGTGCTGCCGTGGATGTGGCGCGAGCCATTACCGAGCGTTTGGGTGCCGACATCGCCATTGGTGTCTACGCCAATGCCTTCCCGCCGCAACCGAAGGAAGCGACGGCGAATGACGGCCTGGACGAGCTGCGCGAAGACCTCGATCCCCTTGGCTACCTGGAGTGGGCCAAGGATTGGCAACACAGAGGGGCAAGCATGATCGGCGGATGCTGTGGTATCGGCCCGCAGCATATTGCCGAGCTCAAACGTAGCCTGAAGTAACCTGGCAACACGCCAGTGTTGAGTGAAAACCTGCACGGGCCCTGCACTCGATTCGCCTGGTGGCGCCAAGCGTTGCCGGCGAACGGGACGGGCAGACTGAAACGTACATCAATCGTTGCCTGAACATGAATCGTCCGCTGTTTGTTGCTTTGGATGGGCCCAAGGGGACCGGCAAAACCACACTGCTGGAAGCCGTCACGAAAGTACTGAGGGCAGACAGCAAAAAGGTGATCCGGCTGTGCGAGAAAAAAAGCGATCCCTACCGGGGTGAAACAATGGCCCTCGTTAACAGGCTCGCCAGAGATCCGTGCCGGGATCTGGAATTGGCCGTGTGTGAGCGCCTCGCTGACAGCCGAGCCTGGATGACCCGGCACGTGCTGACCAAACAGCCGCCAGACTGCATCATCCTGATCGATCGCTGGTACCCGTCTGATGCGGCGTTTCGCCGGATAGTCCCGTTTGCAGAAATCCTGCAGTTGAACATGGATCGAAACGTGCGAGTGCCAGACCTGCATGTCGGGGTCGTCACCGCCCCTGAAATGTCATGGGCGAGGGCGGCGGCACGGTCCCGCGGGCTGGGGAGTACGGTGATGCACGCGCTGCAAGAGCATGTCGCGAGCACGAAAGCATTCGAGCAGGCGGTGGCAGATCAGGGCTGGGTGTTATGCCGTAACGAAGGATCGATCGAAGACGCTACGATGCAGGTGGTTGCCGGGATCTATAGCGTCCTTTGACCCTCGAAGGCCTATTTGGCCTGTGGCCAAAACCGCACGCCACCGCCCGGCGCCTCGGTCCAGGCCTGTAGCGAACGCGTCGGCAAGTCGAAATAGTCCCGGGTACGGGCATACCCATGCCCGCCCATCCGCCCGATCGCATCAAGCCCCAACTGGTCGATGTACAGGGTGTGCGGGTCAATCAGTTCGTCCCGTACATGGGCCATCAGGACTTCGCCAAAGATGATTTCCCGCGATTGCCCGATGGACAGCGCCATCATCCGGCGACACTCCAGCGCCACCGGGGCTTCGCCTATACGCGGGCATTTGACGGTGGTCCCGGCAATCGCCGTGAGGCCGGCGGCGGTCAGTTCGTCGAAACCGGGGGCGAAGGGCACGGCGCAGACATTCATCGCTTCCACCAATGCATCGCTGACAATGTTGACGGTGAATTCCTGGTTGAGCTGGATATTGCGCGTGGTGTCCTTGGGGCTGAGGTCACCGTAGTTCTCCACGCCCAGCGCCAGAATCGGCGGGTCGGCAGACAACGCGTTGAAGAAGCTGAAAGGGGCTGCATTGATACGTCCTTCGCCATCAACGGTTGTCACCAGCGCAATCGGTCGTGGCACCACGCTGCCAATCAGGATCTTGTATTTGTCGCGGGCACTCAGGGTGCTGAAGTCGAAGCTTTGCATAGGCACAAATCTCTAGAGAAGAGGATCGATCGCGCTGAGCGGGGCATGTGCGCTGTAGTTGTCGGCGTACGGGATGGACGGTTTGAACAGGGTGTTCCAGTCCGGCTGGCCAAAGGCCCGAGGGCTGTGGCTGCGCATCAGTGTTTCGAATTGTCGTTGGGCCTGGCGTTGCAGGGCAGGGTAGTCGACCCCTTGAACCTGACCGTCATGCATCACGCAGCGCCCGTCGATGTAACTGGCAATGCAGTCATCACCGCGACCGGCCAGCACCAGGTTTTTCAGCGGGTCGAACAGCGGCCCGAGGTGCAGGCCACGCAGGCTGAACACGGTGATATCGGCCTTTGCCCCCGGGGCCAGACGGCCGATGTCGTCACGCCCCAAAGCCTTGGCGCCCCCCAGCGTGGCGGCGTTATAAAGGTCCAGCGTGCTGGTCAACGATGCACCGCCTTCCATCAGGCGGGCAATGTTGAGTCCCTGGCGCATGTTCTCCAGCAAATCCGCCGGCCAGGTGTCGGTGCCCAGGGCTAAGTTGATCCCCTTGGCCCGGTAACGGCCAAACGAGTTCAACGCCTCGCCATCCCGGGCAAACACCACCGGGCAATGCACCAGGCTGGTACCGCCGTCCACCAGCCGTTGCAGGTCGTCATCACCCTCGGTGTAAATGCCGTGGGGCAGCAGACTGCGCGGGGTCAACAGCCCCAGTTGCTCCAGCCAGGCCAACGGCGAAACTCCGCGCAGTTGTTTGACCATCTCGACTTCGCCGAGCCCCTGGCAGCAGTGCAGCCGCATGGGCGCGTTCAGCTCCCGGCTCAGGTCGGCGGTCCGTTGCAGCAGCGCGGGCGTGCAGGTTTGAATGCGATCAGGCAGCAGCGCCCCGCGAATCAAACCGTCCTGTGCCCCGTCGAAATCCTCGAAAAAGCGCACGGCCCCATCGAGCCCGGCCAGGCCTCGGGCTTCATCCCAGTGATGGGCCAGGGTTCCATCGGCACGCCAGTAACTCATGCCGCTCATGTAGCAGGGCCCAAGGTACGTGCGCAGGCCCAGCTCAGCGGCCACACCCGCCACCGCAGCCATTTCATCGTAGGTCTCGGCCCACTGGCGGTAATACATCGAGGTGATCGGCATGGCCGTGGTGATGCCGTTGCGAATCAACTGAGTAAAGGCGTAGCGGTACTTGAAAACCTCTTCGTCCGGGCTGTAACTCTCCCGCGGACCGCTCGCCAGATAGTCCTCGGACCACATCCGGCCCATACCGCACTCATCGCCGTTGTCCAGGGTCAGCACGGTAGAGTCCAGGTCCCCGAGGGCATCCAGGTCGATGAAGCCCGGGCCGATCAACGCATTGCCATAGTCGATCCACTGATCCACGGGACCTGCATAACCGCGCCCGACAAACACGATGCGCGCACCTTCGAACACCACTTCGCCGTCGCGCCACAGTACGTGCTGCGTGCCGTCAAAGCCGACCACGCAGCTGCTTTTGAGGCCGACCGTTGCAAGTGGCCCGCGCTTCACAGACGGCTGTCCAGCAATCGACCGCCCGAGGCGATCAACTCGCCGCCGCGATAGACCTGGCGTACCGGACGCGCCACCACCGCTTCACCGAGGGTTTGCACCGGCATCAACAGGAAGTCGGCCCGTTGCCCGATCTCCAGCCCGTAATCGACACAGCCCAGCGCTTGCGCTCCATTGACTGTGGCGGCGGCAAAGGCCGCTGCCAGTTCCTCGTCCTTGTTCATGTCAAAGCGGAACGCCAGGAGCATCGCCCGTTCCAACATGTCGCCGTTGCCCATGGGCGACCAGGCGTCACGAATGCCGTCCGAACCCAGGCACACGTTGACGCCGGCTTCGCGCAACGCGAGGAACGGCGGCACCGCGCAATCGGCCGGGGCCGAGCTCATCAGCGAAATGCCCAGTATGGCCAGACGATCGGCCACCGGCCGGACCTGGCTCCAGGGCAACATGCCCAGGCAATAGGCGTGGCTGATCATCACCCGGCCCTGACGCCCGTAGCGCTCGGTGTAATCGGCGATCAGCGCGATCTGCCACAGGCCCAGTTCACCTTTGTCATGCAGATGAATGTCGACCCCACGGTCGAATTCGCTGGCCAGCTTGAACACGAAGTCGAGCTGGGCGAGGGGGTCGTTATCGATACCGCAAGGGTCGAGCCCACCGACGTTTTCCACGCCCAGCGCCATGGCTTCGCGCATCAGTTCGGCGGTGCCGGGGCGGCTGATCAGGCCGGTTTGCGGGAACACCACGAGTTGCAGGTCGATCAGGTCGCGGTAGCGTTCGCGCAGTTGTTGCATGGCTTCTACATGACGCAGGCCGAAATCCGGGTCGATGTCGACGTGGCAGCGCATGGTCAGCGACCCACGGGCAATGCAGTTTTCCAGGAGCGCACCGGCGCGTTCGGCGATGGGGCTCTGGACTTCGCGCAGTACGCGGCGTTCGTTGGTGATGTAATCCTTGAGCGTCGGCCCGGCGCTGTTTGAGTGCCAGGGCTGGCCCCATAGGGTTTTGTCGAGATGAACGTGGCTTTCGACCAGGGCCGGGGTGAGGAGCTGGTGTTGGCCGTCAATATCGGTGGCGGTCAGCGCTGTGCTGGAGGCTGGACGCCGCTGCTTGAACAGGCCGTTCTCCAGAAGCAGGTCTTGGGCAGCAAGGCCGTAGGGCCGCACGTTGCGCAGCCAGCGGGGTTGGTTCATGGCAAACCTCTTGGATTTCTAGGGTGTTTGACGGGGCCTCTTCGCGGTCTTGCTTGCGAAGGCGGCCCCCTGGTTCTGGATCAGCCCTTGAGCTTGGACCAGATCCGGTCTTGCAGCTCCCGCGCCTTGTTGCTGCATTCCTTTTCAGGGCGCAGGCGCGAGGCGAACTCTTCGGGCATGTTGATGGCATCCATCACTCGCCATTTGGCGTCGATCAGGTTTTCGCTCTGAATGCCGTTGTCATAGGCGATGGCATTGGACACGGCAGCGGCGTTTTCCGGCTTCATCATCCAGTCGATGAAGATTTTGGCGTTGCCGGGGTGTGGCGCGCTTTTTGGCACGGCGAAGTTATCCTGGAACATCGCCAGGCCTTCACGGGGGTACACGTACCTGATGCTGCTCTTCTGCAACGTGGCGCGGGCGGTGGAGCCGTTCCAGTTTTGCATCATGATCACTTCACCGGAGGCCATGCGGTCCACGGTGTTGTCCGAGCTGTACATCTTCAGGAACGGTTTCTGTTTTTGCAGCAATTCCAGGATGCGCTTGGCGTCCTGGGGGGTTTCGGTGCATTCGTCGACGCCCAGGTAATGGCTGGCTGCATTGATCACGCTGCTGGAGGTGTCGAGGGCGGCGAGTTGGCCCTGGAGTTCCTTGCGCGGTTCGAAAAATTCTTTCCATGAGTCGTCCAGTTTGCCGCCGGGGACTCGCGCGCTGTCATAGGAAAACCCCGTGGTGCCCCACAAGTAAGGCGCCGAAAATTTGCGGCCAGGGTCGAAGCTCGGGTCGCGGAACGCCGGTTTGACGTACTGGAAGTTGGGCAGGGTCGGGGTGTCGATTTCCAGCAGCAAGTCCTGGTTGATCAGGGTACGCATGATCGATTGCGACGGCACGATCACGTCATACGCCGCGCCACCGGCCTGCAACTTGGCCAGCAGGGTTTCGTTGCTGTCGTAGCCGTCCATGGTGACCTTGATGCCGGTCTCCTTTTCGAATTTGGCCAGCAGGTCGACCGGGTAGTAATCGGTCCAGTTGTAGAAAAACAACTCCTTGGGCTCATCGGCCTGTGCGGCAAAAACGGTGAAGCAACTGAGGGCCAGGCCGGCGACGCCGTAACCAAGACGTTTCAATTTCATGCTCTTCTTATTCATGACAGCAGGCTCCAGACTCATTGTTGTTTGCCGCGTTGTCCCAGCCAGAAGGCCAGCACCACCAGCACGATGGAAATCACCAGCATCAGGGTCGAGATTGCGTTGATCTCCGGCGTCACGCCGGCCTTGATCGCCGAGAAGATGTACACCGGCAAGGTCGTCGAACCAGGCCCTGCCACGAAGAACGTCATGATGAAATCGTCGAGGCTGACCACGAATGCCAGTACCGACCCGGACAACACCGCCGGCCACAGCAGCGGCAAGGTCACCCGGCGAAACACCTGCCACGGGTTGGCGTACAAGTCGTTGGCCGCTTCCAGCAGGCTTTTGTCCAGGTCATTCAAGCGAGCGCGAATCGGCAGGTAGGCAAATGGGATGCAGAAGCCGATGTGCGCCACGATCACGGTCAGCAAACCGAGCTTGATCCCTAGCGCCATGAACAGCAGCAACGTGGCGACCGCGGTAACGATCTCCGGCAGGATGAGCGGCAGGTTGATCCCGCCCTCGACCACTTTCTGCCCGTAGAACGGCCGATACGTCGCCAGCGCGGCGAGCAGCGCAATGGCTGTGGCGCAGACCGTGGCAATGCTCGCAACGATGATCGAGTTCAGTGCCGCGGTCTGAATTGACGGGTTGGCCAGAATTCGTCCGTACCAGGCGAACGAAAACTCGGTCCAGACCGTTGCGGAGCGGTTGGCATTGAAGCTGTACGCGATCAGCACAAAGATCGGCACGTACAGGTACGCAAGGATCAACAGACTGACTTCGCGGGTCAGCGGCAGTTTTTTCAGGTGCAGGGCGATCATGCGGTGGCTCCCCGACGTAGAGTTTTGGCGGTGCTGCGGGTATAGAGGGCGTAGAGCATCAGCGACAGCAGCAGGATCCCCAGCAACAGGAACGACAGTGAACTGCCCAGCGGCCAGTTTCGGGCGGTGCCGAACTGTTGCTGGATCAGGTTGCCAATCATCAACGTCTTGCCACCACCGAGAATCGCCGGGGTGATGAATGCACCGAGGCTCGGCACAAACACCAGCAGTGCACCGGCAATCACGCCGGGCATCGACAGCGGCAGAATGATCCGCTTGAGCGCGTGCCAGCGGTTGGCTCCGAGGTCGTAGGCCGCTTCTACCAGGCGCCAGTCGAGTTTTTCCAGCGTCGAGTAGATCGGCAGAATCATGAACGGCAGAAAGCTGTAGACCAGCCCGACGCTGACGGCGAAGTCGTTGTAGAGGAGGGTGATGCCGCCAGCCTGGGGGAACAGGGCATTGAGGCTCTGGGCGACCCACCCGTGCTCGCGCAGAATGATCAGCCACGCGTAGTTGCGGATCAGCAGGTTGGTCCAGAACGGAATGGTGATCAGCAAGACCATGAGGTTGCGCCGACGCGGGGTCAGGCTGGACATCCACAGCGCCACCGGGAAGCCGAACAGAAAACACAACAACGTGGTGCCGCCGGCCTGGAACACCGAGCGCAGCAGCGCCTGGGCGTACACCCAGTTGAGCTCCTTTTCACCGTCGAAACCTTCCTGGAAAAACAGCTGCACGTAGCTTTGCAATTGCCAGTTGGCCTGCCAGTCGACGCCGCCGTACACGTTGCGTGGCAGCAGGCTGATGTAGCCCATGATGCCGAGCGGAATGGCGATCAGTGCCAGTAACGTCAGAACCACCGGGCTGAGCAACAGCGCACGGTTGAGAGCGGGGGAAGTGCTGCTGACGCTCATCTCAAGCCTCCATCAACAGGCAGGCATGGGGTGGCAGGTTGACCGCAACGCGATCACCGACCACACGCCCGCGGTTCAGGCCTTCGTTGTTTTCGCGCAGCATGACCTTGATGTCGTTGTTCAACCGGCACTGATAGAGCGTCGCGGTGCCGACATACAGGACGGCTTCGATCACGCCGCGCAAATGATGGGGCTGCTGCGGATCGACCAGTTGCGAGCGCTCCGGGCGGAACGCCAGTTGCACTCTTGCGCCATCAAAGCCTTGGGCCGGGCAGGGGATTTCCACCGGCATGCCGGTTGGCACAAATAGGTTTTCGTTCTGCTGGCCACGTTTCAGATGGCCCGGCAGGAAATTGATATCGCCGATGAACTGGGCGACGAACTGGTGCTGCGGCCGCTCGTAGATGTCATTGGGCGTACCGATCTGCAGGATCTTGCCAGCGGACATCACGGCAATCCGGTCAGACAGGGTCAGAGCTTCTTCCTGATCGTGGGTCACGAAGATAAAAGTGATCCCGGCTTCCTTCTGCACGCGCTTGAGTTCGACCTGCATCTCCTTGCGCAGCTTGAGGTCCAGCGCCGACAACGGTTCGTCCAGCAGCAGTACTTTGGGTTTGGGGGCCAGGGCCCGGGCAAGGGCGACCCGCTGCTGCTGCCCGCCGGACAACTCGGCAGGTTTGCGCTTGGCCAGGTGCTGCATTTGCACCAGCGCGAGCATCTCATCGACACGCTTGGGAATGAGTTTATGATCAAGGCCCTGCATCTCAAGGCCGAAGGCTATATTCTGCGCGACACTCATGTGGGGAAACAGCGCGTAGCTCTGGAAGACCGTGTTGACCCGGCGCTTGAACGGCGGCAAGTCATTGACCGGTTCGCCCGCGAGACGGATCTCCCCTTCGCTCACATGCTCGAAACCGGCGATGGTGCGCAGCAAGGTGGTTTTGCCACAGCCCGAAGGTCCCAACAGGGTAAAGAACTCATTGTCGGCAATGTCGACTGAAACGTTGTCGAGGGCTGGAGCCAGCCCCGGATCGTCGGAATACCGTTTGGAGACGTTACGCACTTCAATTGCGACTGGATGACCCATAATGGTGCATTCCTCTAATTATTGTATGCAATGTCTGGATGCAATCTAGTGATAACCGGATTAATCTGCCCGTGCAACCCCCTTTTTTTAAGGCTGCTCATCGCCTGGGGCCGGTTGTTTTGCGCTAAAGGAGTGTTGAGATGACCGAGAAGAAACTCGAAACCACGGTCGACCGCGTCTATCAAGGGGTTTACGAGGCAATCAGCAAGCGCTCGTTGCGACCGGGGATGAAGCTGGGCGAGGCCTCCCTGGCCGAACTTTTTAACGTGAGCCGAACGTCGGTTCGTGCAGCGCTCAAGCAATTGGAGGCCGATGGACTGGTCACCACAGAGCCCAATAAAGGTGCATCCGTATCTCTACCGAGTGACGAAGAGATCCGTTCGCTGTTCGAAACCCGGCGCCTGGTCGAGATCGGTATCGTCAGCGAACTCTGTCGCCGGCGCGACACAGCCGTGACCCGCGACTTGCGCGATCACCTGTTGCTGGAGGATGAGGCGCACCGAAATGGCGACCACGAACGGTTGATACATTTGCTCGGCGAGTTCCACATCAAGCTTGCCCGTAGCCTGAACAACCCGGTGTTGCTGGACTGGTTCCAGAAGCTGATTTCCCGCGCCTCGCTGTATGCCGCCGCGCTCGATGATGACAGCCACGAAGCCTGTCGCGACGATGAGCATTTGCGCCTGATCGAGTTCATCGAGGCTGGCAACCAGGGCGCCGCGATTGAGCTGACGTGCATTCATTTAAATGGCATCGAGAAGGCGATTCTCGACGTCGCGGCCACTCTGAAAACGGACTACCACCCGCTCAAACACCTGATATCACTCTAAGGGAAAACGTGCTCCCCCTTCACCGAACCCAATCCTTGGGCCACGTCGCCAAGGATTTTCAGTGTGCCCGCCGTTTTTCGATCAGCGTTTTTAATCCGATCTATAGTCTCTGTTCCTGAAAATGCTTACGGAACGCTCGCTATGAGGCCTAAATCTGCAACGGCTTGTTCGCGCTTTACACCCAGTCATCGTGTTGAGCTTGAAGCCCATGACCTGTGCACCTGTAGCTCGCCGGATATACAGGATTTTCACGCCAGGATGATGCTCGATCTGTCTCGACGTGACGTCTATAGCGGGATCAAGCCCAAAGGCTCACCGCTGTCAGAAGTGCGCACCTCAAGTACTTCAGGACAGGGCACGAACGCTGAGTCCGGCGTGAGCACTGTATTGCTCAAGAATCTTCGTTTATTCAACGGAAGCGTTGTGCTTGACGATAACGTCTGCATCCTGATCAAGGCTGGCGTGATCGACTCCCTGCTACCCGCCAATACGGATGTCGAAGGGGCAGTGGTTATCGATTGCGGGCGAAGGGTGGTGATGCCGGGACTGATTGATGCCCATTGGCACACTACGTTGGCGGGCATCACGCAACTTGACGCGATGAGTGCAGACCCGGGCTATATCCATTTAGTCGCCGCCCGCGAAGCAGAAAGCACCTTGATGCGCGGCTTTACGACGGTGCGCGATCCTGGTGGACCTTCGTTTGCCTTGAAGCGTGCAATTGATGAGGGCGTTATCCCGGGGCCACGTATTTATCCATCCGGCGCCATGATTTCACAGACTTCGGGCCACGGTGATTTCAGGATGCGATCCGAGATTCCCCGCAGCTCTCTCAGGTCACTGAGCGTTACCGAACAACTGGGGGCTGCCGCCATCGCCGATGGCGATGCCGAAGTGCTCAGGCGGGCAAGAGAGCAGCTCATGCTCGGGGCCTCACAGTTAAAGTTGATGGCCGGTGGCGGCGTGGCTTCTGCTTATGATCATCTCGATAGCACCCAGTTTCTGGAGTCAGAATTAAGAATGGCGGTTGAAGCGGCTGCCGATTGGGGCACCTATGTGATGGTGCATGCGTACACGCCCAGAAGTATTCAGCGTGCCATTAGAGCCGGTGTGAAATCGATCGAACACGGCCAACTGGCTGATGAAGAAACCGTGCGCATGATGGCAGACAACGATATCTGGTGGAGCCTTCAGCCGTTTCTGCAGGATGAAGATGCCAATGTTTATCCTGATCCTGTGCGCCGAGAGCGTCAGCGCGTGGTGGCCGAGGGCACCGCGAAAGCCTATGAGTTTGCCCAGCGCTTCAATATCAAAACGGCCTGGGGGACTGATATTTTATTCAATCCGTTAAAGACACCGACTCAGGGAAGACAACTGGCGAAGTTGACCCGGTTTTACGCCGCGCACGACGTTGCGAACATGGCGACAAAGATCAATGGAGAGCTTTTGGGGCTGTCGGGAGCGCGCAATCCTTATCCCGGCAAAGTTGGCCGGATAGAGGCCGGTGCATTGGCAGATCTGCTGGTTGTCGAAGGCGACCCCACGGTAAGCCTGGCATTTCTGGAGGACCCGCAGATCAATATCAGCATGATCATGAAAGGCGGGAAAATCTATAAACAGAACTTCTAGTCCTCAGCAGGACCATGCACAAAGTCACTGAAAAGCATGGGCATATTTAATTTCCGAATACCTGGCGCCCTGACCATACTGGTTTCTCATGGTTTCTCATGGATTCTCTGGAGGGCGTGACATGGGTTCCCGGACGATTAAATACGGCCTGTTGACGGTCGCACTGTTGATGACTGGAGTAGTGATGGCAAGCGACAAGACACTCCTCGACGCCGTGAGAAACGGTGAGCTGGGCAGGGTGCAGCAACTGATCACTGAAGGTGCGAAGCTCGATGACCGTTCGCTCGATGGCAGCAGTGCGCTGCTGCTTGCAACGCGTGAGAACCAGATAGAGATCGCCAGGGCACTGATCGAAGCCGGTGCCAACGTTAACCAGAAGAACCTGATCCAGGACAGCCCTTATCTGTTGGCCGGGGCGAGCGGGCGAAATGAAATTCTCCAGCTTGCCCTGGCCCATGGTGCCGACCTGAAAAGCACCAACCGCTATGGCGGCACCGCCTTGATCCCGGCGTGCGAGCGCGGCCATGTTGAAACCGTGCGCCTGCTGATCGCGGCAGGCGTTGACATGAACCATGTCAATCGCCTGGGCTGGACCTGTTTGATGGAAGCCATCGTGCTTTCTGATGGCGGACCGGCACATCAACAGATTGTCAGCCAGTTGATCGAGGCCGGCGCAGACCTGAACCAGCCTGACGACAAGGGCGTGAGCCCGTTGCAACACGCGCAGGAACGCGGTCAGACCGCTATCGCGCAGTTGCTGCGTGATGCCGGGGCACACTGATTCGCGTTACTTGAGTGGCGGTTCTCGTGTTGCACGTATTCAAAAAACGGTGGTCGTACATAGTCAAGACAGTGCAACCAGCATAAACCCGAGGCAGATCACGTTGCCAAAGGCCAAACCGCAGCAATGAGGGCTAAGACATGAAAGTTCTGATGGTTCTAACGTCCCACGATCAACTCGGGGATACGGGCTTGAAAACAGGATTCTGGCTTGAAGAGTTCGCAGCGCCTTACTACGTCTTCAAGGATGCGGGGGCCGAGGTGGTTCTGGCGTCGCCAGCCGGTGGTCAGCCACCCCTGGACCCAAAGAGTGAGTTGCCGGATTTTCAGACGGACATGACCCACCGCTTCAACGCGGATCCTGATGCCCGGCGGGCTTTGGCGAACACCGTCAAGCTGGATACCGTCAGCAGTAAAGATTTTGACGCCGTGTTCTACCCTGGCGGTCATGGACCGCTGTGGGATCTGGCCGAGTCGAAGACGTCCATCGAGCTCATCCAGTCCTTCGAGCGATCTGGCAAGCCCATTGGTTTTGTCTGTCACGCGCCCGGGGCCCTGCGTCATGTCAAGGCCGCTGACGGCGCACCGCTGGTTAAAGGGCGCCGAGTCACCGGATTCACCAATGGCGAGGAAGCTGCAGTAGAGCTGACCGATGTCGTGCCCTTTCTGATCGAAGATGAATTCCAGAGCCTGGGCGGATTTTATGAAAAAGGGCCGGACTGGGCTCCCTTCGTCATCGAAGATGGCAAGCTGGTCACTGGCCAGAACCCCGCCAGTTCCGAAGGCGTTGCCAAAGCACTTGTCGCCCAATTGAAGTAACCGCGGCCGGCGCCCGGGCAGGCTGAAACGTTCGTACGCCCCGGGTGCCCCCTCATCAGAGAGAGTCTTCATGATCACACTTCACCACCTCAACGCGTCCCGATCGCTGCGTATTCTTTGGCTGCTTGAAGAAATGGGAGAGCCTTACACCCTGATTCGCTATCAGCGCGATACAGCCACTCGTCTCGCCCCGGCCTCATTGAAAAACATTCACCCGCTGGGCAAGTCACCGGTGATTGAGCTCGACGGGCATGTGCTGGTTGAATCCGGCGCCATCGTCGAATACCTGATCCGCCGGTTTGCGCCCCGGCTGGAACCTGCGTTCAGCTCACCGGATTATCTTCAGTACCTGCAATGGATTCACTTTGCGGAAAGCTCGGCGATGGTGCCGGTGCTACTCAAGCTGTTTACCCAGTTTGAGATCAATGCCGGGACTCAGCTCAAGTTCCTGGACGGTTATACCCGGACTGAGTTTGATAAGGTCCTGGGGTTTCTGGACAGTGCGCTTGCCAACAGAACCTTCATTGTGGGGGACACATTGTCAGGGGCTGACTTCATGCTGGCTTTTGTTGCCATCACGGTGGTCGAGCAGATGCAGTGCGGGGCGCAGTACCCTCATCTGCAGGCTTACCTGCAACGACTGGCGGAACTGGACAGCTGGAAGCGAGCTTTGAAGCTTGAGAATGAGCTCGACGAATAGTTGAATTGCGGCGGGGCATGTGGGAGCTGGCTTGCCTGCGATGCAGACGACGCGGTCTGCCAGGCTCGTCGCGGTGATGCCATCGCGAGCAAGCCCGCTCCCACAGAGGCTGGAATCGAACTTATCTGTAGCGTTCTAGCCAGTGAGCGTAGGGCGCGGGGAGTGTCCACGAGGCCTTTTCAACCCCCAGTTCCTTGGCTGCAAAGTACGGCCAGTGCGGATCCGCCAAGTGCGCCCGGCCCACGGACACCAGGTCCAGCTGGCGAGATTCGATAGCGGCGTTTGCCAGCTGCGGGGTACCAAAGCCCCATGCAGAAGTCACTGGCAGGCCCGACTCACGACGCACCCGTTCGGCGATCGGGCCCAGGAAGGCAGGGCCCCACGGGATATTGGTTTGCGGGATGGTGAAACCTACACTGACGCTCAGCAGGTCAAGCCCACCGTCCTTGAAACGTCGCGCCAACTCGATCGATTCACTCAGGGTTTGCTCATCGCGCCCGTCGTACTCGATGACCCCGAAGCGCGCAGTAAGCGGAAGATTCTCCGGCCATACCTCGCGCACAGCGGCCAGCGTCTCAAGCAGGAATCGGCTGCGGTTTTCAAAGCTGCCACCGTACTCATCGGTGCGCTGGTTGGAGTGCTCGGAGAAGAAACTCTGACCCAGGTAGCCGTGCGCAAAGTGCAGCTCAATCCATTCAAAACCGGCATCACGGGCACGACGTGCCGCATCCACGAAGTCCTGGCGCACGCGGGCAATGTCTTCAAGGGACATTTGCTTGGGGACTTTAGGCAGATTGGCGCCGAACGCGACAGGCGAGGGCGCAATAGTCTGCCAACCCTGAGGATTGCCTTCAGGGATGTGATCATCGCCTTCCCAGGGCCGGTTGGCGCTGGCCTTGCGCCCGGCATGCGCGATCTGAATACCGGGCACAGAACCGGCATCCTTGATCGCCTTTACCACAGGCACAAAAGCCTGGGCATGGGCATCGCTCCAGATGCCTGCGCATCCGGGGGTGATACGTCCTTCCGGGGAAACGGCCGTCGCCTCGACCACAACCAGGCCAGCGCCGCCCCTTGCCAGACCGGCCAGGTGGACCAAATGCCAGTCATTGACCATGCCGTTCTCTGCCATGTACTGGCACATCGGCGGAATGGCAATTCGGTTTCTCAAGGTGATGTCTTTTAAGGTGTACGGTTCGAACAGGGCAGACATGTGCAGGCTCCGGCAGATTGATTCGCTTGTTCGATAGTAATCGAAATATGGCATTCATTAAAAGCCTTCGTTATCATCGACACATGCGTACCTTCAAACATCCCGTTCCATCTGACTTCATTCTCGAGCGTTTGCTTTACGCCCTGAGCGACCCCGTCCGTTTCGAGATTGTCCGCTACCTTGCGGGCGTTGCTGAAGCCTCGTGCGGCGAGCTGGACGGCGGTCGGCCCAAGTCCAGCATGTCCCATCACTTCCGGGTCTTGCGCGACGCAGGGCTTGTTCATACGCGAAATGTCGGCACCACGCACATGAACTCACTGCGCGCGCAGGAGCTCAATCAGCGCTTCCCGGGCTTGCTGGATTGCATCCTGTCCCAGGCCTGATTGCCCTGCGGCGCAGCTACGGCCAAGGGTTTTCCTCGGGGGCGCTCCTTTAAAGTGTGCCCATGTCGCCGGGCGCGAACACCCCATCGACCGGGGTGATACCGTTGATCAAAGGCGCGCCGAAATCGGCCTGGCTGATTTCGAAGCGATCTCCCGGCTGTGTGCGAATGCCGTCGGCGAACGACAAGGTCGCCGTGCCGAAAAAGTGAATATGCACATCACCTGGACGCAGGAACTGGCTGTACTTGAAGTGATGATATTCAAGGTTTTCCAGGCTGTGGCACATGTTGGCTTCGCCACTCAAAAACTCGTTTTCCCATAGCACCTCGCCGTCGCGCAGGATTCGGCTGCGGCCCGACAGATGCTGAGGCAATGCACCGACCCGCAGTTCCGGACCAAACGAGCAGCTGCGCAATTTGGAATGAGCCAGGTACAGGTAGTTTTTGCGTTCCATCACGTGATCGGAGAATTCATTACCTACCGCGAACCCCAGTCGATAGGGTTTTGCGTCGTGGCCGATGACATACAGGCCGCCGATTTCCGGCTCCTCGCCCGCGTCTTCGGCAAACGGTGGCAGTGGGAAGGCAGCTCCCGGCCGTACGACGATGCTGCCATCGCCCTTGTAGAACCATTCCGGTTGCACGCCCGCCTGACCGGCGGCGGGCTTTCCGCCTTCCACTCCCCATTTGAAAATGCGCATGGTGTCGGTCAAGGCTGCTTCGTCACCGGCCTGCTGATGCATTTTATCTCGCGCAGATGCGCTGCCCAGGTGGGTCAGGCCCGTACCGCTGATCAGCATATGGGCCGGGTCCGGATGATCCAGAGGGGGGAGGATGCGCAACTCGGCCAACAACGCCGGGTAGTCATGGGCAATGCCCAGGCCTCGCTGGTCGACCTGCTGTGCCAGGCTCACACCCGCCTCGATGGCCGCGAGGGCCAAATCACGCACGCTGTTGGCCCCCAGCACTTCACGTACCAGGTCACCGTCTACCAGGCCGACGCGGCGCTCGCCGGTGTTGAGTTCAAATTGTACTAAACGCATAACGGAAGTCCCTTGATTAAAGATGAGTCGCCGCGCGGGCGCTGGCGGCAAATTCGCTCGGCTGGAGCACGTGTTTGCGTTCGAGGGTGCGATACACCACGAACGTCAGGAATAGCCCGAACAGCATCACCCCTGACAGGAAGTACAAGCCCGAGGCCAGGTTGCCGGTGTATTCCTTGAGCGCGCCGATCACAAACGGTCCGATGTAGCCACCCAGGTTGCCCACCGAGTTGATCAGGGCAATGCCGGCGGCGGCACTGGCACCGGCGAAGAAGCGTCCCGGCAATGTCCAGAAGATGGCGGTACAGGAAAACAACGAGAACGCCACCAGGCTCAAGGCCGCCAGTTGCAGCATCGGGACCGTCAGCCAGGCGCTGAAGAACAGTCCGATGGCGCCCAGCACATAGAGCACTGCCAGGTGGCCATAGCGATCATTGAGGCGGTCGGAACTGCGAGGAATGATGAGCAAGCCGATAATTCCGAAGACATAGGGCACCGAAGACACGAACCCGGTGCTCAAGTCACTGCCGCCAAACTGTTTAATCAACGTTGGCAGCCAAAGCCCCAGCCCGTAAATGCTCAGGGTGACGGGCAGATAGAACAGCGCAAGCAGCAACACGCGCTTGTCTTTCAACGCGTGCAACGGGTTGCCATGACGGGTCTGGCCGTAGGCCTGCAAGTCCTTTTCCAGCTCGCCTTGCAGCCAGTCCTTTTCACCCTGATCCATCCACTTGACCTGTTGCGGGCCGTCCGGCAAGTAACGCAGTACGGGCCAGGTCAACAGAATGGCGGGCATGCCGATCACAATGAACAGCCATTGCCAACCCTGCAGACCCAGGATGCCATCCATGCCCAGCAAGCCGCCGGACACGGGCCCGGTGATCATCATGGCGATAGGTTGCGACAGGATAAACAGCCCCAGGATCTTGCCGCGATGGCGGACCGGGAACCATTGGGTGATGTAGTACAGCACGCCAGGAAAGAATCCCGCTTCGGCGACCCCCAGCAGGAAACGCATGACATAGAAGCTGTGCGGTCCCTGCACAAAGGCCATGCCAATGGTAATGGCGCCCCAGGTGAGCATGATCCGGGCAAACCAGCGCCGAGCGCCGAAACGCTCGAGCATCAGGTTGCTGGGGATTTCCATCAGGAAATAGCCGATGAAAAACAGGCCCGCGCCCAAGCCATAGGCTGCATCGCCAATGCCGATATCAGCGCCCATGTGCAGCTTGGCAAAGCCCACCGCCGAGCGATCGACGTAAGCAATCAGGTACAGCAGGATCAGAAACGGAATGAGTTTAAGCGTAATGCGGCGAATAAGCCGGAGTTCCTGGCTCATGAGACGGTCTCCCATTGTTTTTGTTATGGAACCTCTGGAGTGGCCTCAAGCGGGTTTTCGCCAGGATCAGCTCTCAGTGAAAACGACTATATAGTATTACTATTTAGCCAACAACTCTTCCACATTGGCTTTTTTAAGGCTAATTTAGCGGCACGAAAAAAAATTAGTCATACAATAAGAGACCGCCAACATGTCCGACAAATATCCTCCCTTGCGTTCCGCCCAATGGTTTGGCAGCGCTGATAAAAACGGCTTCATGTACCGCAGCTGGATGAAGAACCAGGGCATTGCCGATCATCAGTTCCAGGGCAAGCCGATCATCGGTATCTGCAATACCTGGTCGGAACTGACACCTTGCAATGCTCACTTTCGGACCATCGCCGAGCACGTCAAACGTGGTGTCATCGAGGCGGGCGGCTTCCCGGTCGAGTTCCCGGTGTTTTCCAACGGCGAATCCAATCTGCGACCTACCGCCATGTTGACGCGCAATCTGGCGAGCATGGATGTGGAAGAAGCCATTCGCGGTAATCCGATCGATGGGGTGGTGCTGTTGACCGGTTGCGACAAAACGACCCCGGCGCTGTTGATGGGCGCGGCCAGCTGCGATGTCCCGGCCATTGTGGTCACCGGTGGCCCGATGCTGAACGGCAAGCACAAGGGCAAGGATATCGGCGCCGGCACCATCGTCTGGCAGATGCACGAGTCCTATAAAGCCGGCACCATCAGCCTCGACGAATTCCTCTCGGCCGAGGCCGGCATGTCGCGCTCGGCGGGCACCTGCAACACCATGGGCACGGCCTCGACCATGGCCTGCATGGCAGAAGCGCTGGGGACCTCGCTGCCCCATAACGCAGCCATCCCGGCGGTGGATTCACGCCGCTACGTACTGGCCCATATGTCGGGCATGCGCGCCGTCGAGATGGTCCGCGAGGATTTGCGCCTGTCCAAGGTTTTGACCCGGGAAGCCTTTGAAAATGCGATCAGGGTCAATGCCGCCATTGGCGGTTCGACCAACGCCGTGATTCACCTCAAGGCCATCGCCGGGCGGATTGGCGTGGACCTGGAACTGGATGACTGGACCCGCATAGGCCAGGGCACTCCGACCCTGGTGGACTTGCAGCCGTCGGGCCGCTTCCTGATGGAAGAGTTCTACTATGCCGGAGGCCTGCCGGCCGTGCTGCGGCGCCTGGGTGAGAACGGCCTGATCCCGAATCCGCAAGCGTTGACCGTCAACGGCAAGAGTCTGTGGGAGAACGTTAAAAACTCACCGATCTATGGCGACGACGAAGTTATCCGGGCAATCGATAACCCGCTGGTCGCCGACGGCGGTATCTGCGTATTGCGCGGCAACCTGGCGCCTCTGGGCGCGGTACTCAAGCCATCCGCTGCGACACCGGCCCTGATGAAGCATCGCGGACAGGCCGTGGTATTCGAGAACTTCGACATGTACAAGGCCCGCATCAATGACCCTGAACTGGCGGTCACTGCCGACTCGATTCTGGTGATGAAGAACTGTGGGCCAAAGGGTTATCCGGGCATGGCCGAAGTGGGCAACATGGGCCTGCCCGCCAAGCTGCTGGCTCAGGGCGTAACCGATATGGTGCGCATTTCCGATGCCCGCATGAGCGGAACGGCTTACGGCACGGTGGTGCTGCACGTGGCTCCGGAAGCCGCAGCCGGTGGACCACTGGCGGCCGTGCAGGAAGGTGACTGGATTGAACTGGATTGCGCCAGTGGACGCCTGCACCTGGATATCTCCGATGCCGAACTGACCGCTCGCCTGGCTGATATCGAGCCGCCAAAAAACCTGTTGATTGGCGGCTATCGCCAGTTATACATCGACCATGTCATGCAGGCCGACCAAGGCTGCGATTTCGATTTCCTGGTGGGCTGCCGAGGATCGGAAGTACCCCGTCATTCCCACTAAGTGGCGACACCGGCAAAGCGAACCCGCCATGACAATCAGAGCGGGCGCGAATCAACCCGCGCCTGCTATGATCCGCGCTTTGAATCGAAAGGATCGCCCCGCGCCCCATGGATTATCGTCAGCCCTCCGACCGCAAAAGCATGCATACGCGCATCGTTCAGGAACTCGGCCTGCAGATTGTCTCCGGGCGCTTCAAATCCGACGACAAACTGCCTGCCGAAGCATTGCTCTGCTCAGAATATGCGGTCAGCCGTCCGGTCTTGCGCGAAGCCACCCGGGTCCTGGTCGCCAAAGGCCTGGTGTACTCCAGGCCGCGCGTGGGTACCGTGGTCAAACCACGCCGCGAGTGGCACATGCTCGATCCTGATGTGTTGCACTGGTTGCTGCAGGCCTCGCCCCAAAATGAATTTTTTGGCTTGCTGACCACCGTGCGCAGCATTATCGAGCCCGCCGTGGCAGCGCTCGCAGCCCAGCATGCAACTGCAGAAGATGTGGCATCGATTCAAGAAGCCTACCAACGCATGGAAAGTGCCTCCAGCCCTGAAGAGCTACTGCAACCCGACCTGGACTTTCACAGCCGGATTGCCGACGCAACTCACAACGATTTGCTGGCCAACTTGTGCAACATGCTGTCATTGGCCTTGCGCGAAGCCATGAAGCACTCCAACCGTCGACCCAACCTGCACGAACTTGCCCTGCCACGGCACAAGGCAATTTTGACCGCGATCGAAAGCCGCGACGCTTTGGGCGCGCGCCAGGCCACGCTGGTACAGCTCGAAGACGCGCGCATGGCGCTGGATGTGGTGTTGAGCCAAGGGTAGGGCGGTTGATACTGGCAAGCCCGATTCGACCTGTTGCGGCGCCCAACCAAGGGCCAGGCGCCATGTGACTCAGCCAGTATGGTGGCTCTTGGCAAGGTTATAGACGGATGCGTCGATACCTTCGAAGCGCGCTTTTAACTGCAGGGCCAGATACAGCGAATAATGCCGTGACTGATGCAGGTTGCCACCATGAAACCAGAGGTTTTGCTGCTGTGTCGGCTTCCACATGTTGCGCAGTTCACCCTCGTAAGGGCCCGGATCATTCGTGGTGCCGGAACCCAAGCCCCAGCAGCGGCCGACCTTGTCAGCGACTTCCTGGGAAATCAGCTTCGCCGCCCAACCGTTCATTGAGCCATAGCCCGTGGCATAAACGATCAGATCTGCCGGTAGCCGGGTGCCATCGTTGAGGATGACGGCGTCTGCTTCGATACGCTCGACACCCAGGCCGGGTGCGCTCTTGAGCTTGATCGTGCCATTGGCGATCAACTCGCAGGCGCCGACGTCGATGTAGTAACCAGAACCACGGCGAACATACTTCATGAAAAGGCCAGACTCGTCGTCACCGAAATCGAGCATGAAACCGACTTTGGCCAAGCGCTCGTAGAAGTCTTTGTCACGTTCCTTGATCGCATCGAAGATGGGTTTATGAAAGCCCGGCATGACCTTGTAGGGGATCGAAGCGAACAGCAGATCAGCCTTGTCCGTGGTCAAACCCGTTTCCAGGGCGTCTTCGGAGTAGAGCCCGCCGAAGACGAGATCCATCAGACTGTCGGAACGCACGATGTGGGTGCTGGAGCGTTGCACCATGGTCACCTGTGCACCGTTCTCCACCAGGTCGGCGCAGATATCGTGTGCCGAGTTGTTGGCCCCTATGACCACCGCGTGCTTGCCGCGCCAGGCGTCTGCGCCGGGGTGTCGGCTGGAATGATGCTGCTGGCCACGGAACGTTTCGGCACCCGGGTATTGCGGGACATTGGGCACGCCAGACATGCCGGTGGCAAGGATCAACTGGGCAGGCTGTAAAGTCATGCGCTCGCCGTCGCGCAGCACTTGAACCGTCCAGGTACCGCTTTGCTCGTCAAAGCTTGCGCTCTCGCATTCTGTGCGCGGCCAATAATTGAGTTCCATGACTTTGGTGTACATTTCCAGCCAGTCGCCAATCTGGTCTTTGGGGGTGAAGACGGGCCAGTGGTCGGGGAAGGGCAGGTAAGGCATGTGGTCGTACCAGACAGGGTCGTGCAGGCACAGCGACTTGTAGCGACTGCGCCACTGATCACCCGGGCGCTCGGCTTTGTCGACGATCAAAGTAGGCACACCCATGCGCTTGAGCCGCGCTGCGAGTCCCAACCCGCCCTGACCGCCGCCCACGATCAGGCAGTAAGGTTGGGTGGTGATGCCTAACGAGGCCTCTTCATCACGACGGCGTTCCAGCCAGTTGCGTTTGTCAGGATGGTCGTGGTCATGATTGGCCCCCTTTGGACGGCGGCGCCCGCTCGGTTCTTCAAAACCCTTGAGCTCGCGCATGGTGGTCAGCAGCGTCCAGCACAGGCCCTCTTTCAGACGAACATAGCCTTTGCCCCGTCCCGCATCGGTTTCCAGGCTGATCCAGCCTTCGAGTACTCCGTTACTGAGCGTCGCCTCACCTTCCAGTTTCAATTGTTGAGGACGCGTCTGCTCCAGGCGTGTTTCGAGCATGTCGCGGATGGCCGGCTTGCCTTCCAGGGTCACCAGGTTCCAGCTGAACAGTAGCAGGTCACGCCAGTGACACTCTTCGCCAAACAGCTCCAGAGCGCCGTCCACATCACGCCGGGCGAGCCGTTCACCGAGGTTTCCGACCCAGGCCGCGAGCTGAGCAGTCGGCGTGTGCAGCGGTTTTTCAACAGCAATGTTCATTGGGCTTCTCCGATCTTGTTGTTTTTGTACAACCTGCTCCAGAGCAAGGCTCGGGCCACCTTCGCAAAAGCCCCATTGCAGAGCTCTTGCTGCGGTATTGCTGAAGTGTTGATTCGCAGATCTGTCACGAATTCGTGAAGGGTGGATGACAAAGTGTCACTCGGTGCATAAAGCGCTCATTGCGTTCTTTTCATATAAGCTGCGAACAGACCCGTGCTCCAACCGTAAGGGAGAACAAGAATAATGAAGCCGGCCTTGATCAACGACCATGCACAACTAGTGCTTCAAGCCGTGCAGGGTACTCACACCCACCAAGCCCCTGTTAATGACCTGGCCATCACCCGATCCTGGCGTCGGTGCCTGGATCAGTATCAGCTCGATCCCGCCAGTCGCCGGGCCCCTCATGTGGTTGAACAGCCGCGCTTGCAGGATCATCGCGCCCCCCTGGAACACATCATTGCTGTAGCGCACTGGCAGATGAACCACTTGCACCAACAGCTCGGACGCGATGGCCACGTGGTGCTGCTCACCGATGCTCGCGGTGTGGCAATCGACAGTGTGTGCAACGAGTCCGAACGAGCCGATTTCCAGCGCGCCGGACTGTGGCTCGGCTCGGTCTGGAGTGAAGATTGCGAAGGCACCAACGGTGTGGGCACCTGCCTGGTCGAGCAACAACAGGTCACCATCCGTCGTGATGAGCATTTTCGTAGCAAGCACGTTGGTCTGAGCTGTTCGGCGAGCCCTGTATTTGATGCGAATGGAGAGTTGCTGGCCGTGCTCAACCTCTCTTCTGTTCGGGATAATCACAGCCAGCAGCACTACTTCAGAGCCATGGCGTTGACCCAACTGTCAGCCAATCTGATCGAGAGCTGTTATTTCCTGGGGCATGACCCTCAACGCTATTTGCTGCGCTTCCATCCCGAGGCGGGCTTCGTCGGGCTGCTGGGTGAAGGCCTGCTCAGCTTCGATGAAAGTGCGACTATCTGTTCAGTCAATCATTGCGCGCTGGATCTTCTGGGCCTGAGCCGGGACCAGGTGGTCGGGCAATCTCTGGCGATGTTGCTGCAAACACCTGTCGATCAGGTGATCAGTCAGGCCAGTTCACAACCGAGTGTTTGTTGGCCTTTGCGACTGATGGACGGGCGCCTGGTTTACGTACAGTTGCGAGAGCCTGTTCGCCCTGCGCCTTCAGTCACGCCTGCCCCTCAAACAATCAATGACGTGCATGTATGCCTAGAAGACCCGCGCCTGCAACGCGGCATTGCTCGCGCACTGCGTGTTATAGAGCATGATGTGCCGGTTTTTTTACAGGGTGAAACCGGAACTGGCAAAGAGGCTTTTGCTGCGGCGCTGCATCGAGCCAGCTCCAGAAGGAACCAGCCGTTTGTGGCGATCAACTGCGCGGCCATCCCCGAGACGCTGATCGAGAGCGAGCTGTTTGGCTATCGCGGCGGCAGCTTCACCGGGGCACGCAAGGACGGGATGATCGGCAAGCTGGAGCAGGCCCATGGCGGCATTCTTTTTCTCGATGAAATCGCCGATATGCCACTGGCGTTACAGACTCGCCTGCTGCGGGTGCTTGAAGAGCGTCAGGTGGTGCCGCTCGGTGGTGCGACGGCACGTGCGCTCGATGTCCGTCTTGTCAGTGCCAGCCACCAGGATCTGCAAGCCTGTGTGGCGCAAGGGCGCTTTCGCGAAGATCTTTTCTACCGGGTTGCCGGGTTTACCGTGCAACTTCCGCCGCTGCGCGAGCGTTCAGACAAGGGCAGTTTGCTCGACCTTCTGCTGCGTGAAGAGGCAAAAGGCGCAAGGGTTCGCCTGGAAGCAGGTGTCAGAGAGCGTTTGCTGACTCAGCCCTGGCCGGGCAACGTACGGCAACTGCGTACGTATCTGCGCACACTGGTCGCGTTGTCGTCTGAGGGGCGCATTACTTTGGAGGACCTGGAGGAGTTACTGCCAACAACGCCCGCCACGGCCGCGCCGGGCGAAAACCCACTGGAAGTCTGCGAACGCCAGACGCTGCTGGCGTTGATCGAGGCAGAACATTGGCACATCGCCCATGTTGCCGCCCGCCTGGGGATTAGCCGCAATACGCTCTATCGCAAACTGCGCCAGCACGGTATTTCACGACCCGGTTGAGTGCAGAGCGAGATCGTCGAGTGTCCTCGCCCTGGCAGTATTTGACCGAGGTTTACAGGGCGGGAAAGGATCGTCCTGGTTCAAACCTGCGACTTCACAAAGCTTCACATTTGCACGGCGGGAAAGCGGGGGGATATCGGTTAGCATCGCGGCGCAGCCTTGGGGCGCAAGCGTGGTAACAACAACGGATTCAAATGGCTGACAAGCGTTTGAAAGCCGGGATCCCGGTAAAAAAGGTCTCTTTATTGTGTCTAATGGCAATTCAAACCGTTGGTTAGTCCTCATGTCGGTCATTCTGGCTTTCATGCCGATTGTCCTGGATTACACCATTCTTCATGTCGCAGTTCCGTCACTGACCCTTGCGTTGCAAGCAACGGGTACCGAGATTCTGTGGATCATCGACATCTACCCGTTGTTGATGGCCAGCCTGCTGATTCCCATGGGTACGCTGGCGGACAGGGTCGGCCATCGCCGAATGCTGCTGGCTGGACTGGGTATCTTCTGCGCCGGTTCCGTATTGGCCGCCTTTTCTCCGAACGTTGGATCGTTGATCGGGGCCCGGGCGTTCATGGCATTCGGCGGCGCCATGGTCATGCCCAGTGTCCTCGCGATTATTCGACAAACGTTTGAAGATCAGAGCGATCAAGCAGTGGCGCTGGGTATCTGGGGCGCTGTTGCTTCCACCGGAGCCGCCATCGGGCCCTTGGTGGGTGGCGCACTGCTTGAGCATTTCTGGTGGGGGTCGGTCTTCCTGATCAATGTGCCCGTGATGCTGCTGGTCATACCCTTAGTGATCGCCTACATTCCGCGACGAAGTGTGGTCGGCGATGGAAACTGGACCATCGGACAGTCCGTGATTCTGATCCTGGGTGTCATGGCAAGTGTTTACGCCCTCAAGTCGGGCTTCAAAACCAACAGCTCTCTATTCGTTACCGGTGCCTGTTTTGTATTCGGAGCGCTGATGCTTGTCTGGTTTGTACGCAAGCAACTTAATACCTCGACGCCGATGCTTGATCTGAGCCTTTTTTCCATTCCGGCGGTCAGCACCGGTATCGTCATGGCTCTCGTCACCATGGGTGCGCTTGCCGGGTTCGAATTGCTGCTGGCTCAAGAACTGCAGTTCGTCATGGGGCGTACCCCCCTGGAGGCCGGTATTTTCATGATGCCGCTCATGATTGCGGCTGCAATCGGAGGGCCTCTTGCAGGCGTCATCCTTCGGGCGATTGGCCTGAGGTGGGTTGCGAGTTGCTCGTTGCTGGTGTCTGCGGCCAGTCTTGTGGGGTTGGCCCAAATACACCTGGGCAGCGGCGGGGTGGCCGTTATTGTGATGCTGGTGGCTCTGGGGCTTTCCCTCAGCATTGGTTTAACCGCCTCGTCAGTGGCGATCATGAACAGCATTCCAATGGAGAAAGCGGGCTCTGCGGGGGCCCTTGAAGCCACGAGTTACGACCTTGGCACCGGACTGGGCATTACCGTTTTCGGTATTCTTCTCGTATCCACTTATGAAAAATCCATACAGCTGCCTGAGGGCATTCCATCTGCCATTGCCGAGACAGCCGTGCGGTCTATTGGTGAAACGATGATTGCGGCAAAAGCACTTGGAGGCATTCAAGGTCAGCAGCTTGCTGCAGCGGGGCAAAAGGCTTTCAGCGCCTCTCACAGTGTGGTTTTGCTGACGGCGGCTGCACTCGTCGGCGCATTGAGCCTGTTGGTCTGGTTTGTGTTGAAGCACCACAAAAGCCAATAGGGTCATTCCCGTGCAGGCAGTTGAAAAACTCGCCTGCACGTGAACAAAAGCTTCCCTGTTTACGCTTACTCCAGCACCTCTGCTATGGTGTAAAAGCCTTTAGTCGCTCATTTGGGCGATTTCCGTAAGCACGCTTTACGGCACCGTGATCACGGTCAGGTTCGCGAGTTAACGGGAAACGAATCAATGGACACTCCGCCTGTAGACCGTCCGCCCACCGAGCCCCTGTCCCGGGCAGAGAAACTTGTCGAGTTTCGCCGGCAGAAAACCCTGCTCAAAACCGGCGCCCTTCAAGACGCAATCTTCAACAGTGCCTACTTTTCCAGTATCGCTACCGATGAAAAAGGCGTCATCCAGATCTTCAATGTCGGCGCCGAACGCATGCTCGGTTATCAGTCCGAAGACGTGGTCAACCGGATCACTCCGGCAGATATCTCCGACCCTGCGGAATTGATTGCCCGCGCAGCCGCCTTGAGCCTTGAGCTCAATACACCGATCACTCCTGGCTTCGAAGCGCTGGTATTCAAGGCCTCTCGCGGGATTGAGGACATTTATGAGCTGACCTATATCCGCAAGGATGGCAGCCGCCTCTCTGCAATGGTGTCGGTCACCTCATTGCGCGACAGCGCAGAAACCATCATCGGTTACTTGCTGATCGGCACCGACAACACGGCGCGCAAACAAGAAGAAGCGACCCAGACCTTGCTGGATCAGCGTTTACGCGACCAGCAGTTTTATACGCGCTCGTTGATCGAGTCGAACATCGACGCCCTGATGATGACAGATCCGCAGGGCATCATTTCCGATGTCAATAAACAGATGATGGCGCTCACGGGGCGTACCCGGGACGAGTTGATTGGTGCGCCGTGCAAAAACTTTTTCACCGATCCGGCACGCGCCGACGCTGCCATCAAGCGGGTGCTCAGTGAAAACAAGGTCAGCGACTATGAACTGACGGTGCGCGCTTATAACGGTACTGAAACCGTTGTGTCCTATAACGCGGCGACCTTTCACGACCGCGACCGCAAGTTGCAAGGCGTGTTCGCTGCTGCCCGAGATGTGACTGAGCGCAAGCGCTTCGAGCGAACCCTGGAAGAGAAGAACATCGAGCTCGAACACGCCAGCCACATGAAGTCCGAATTTCTCGCCACCATGTCCCATGAACTGCGCACGCCGCTGAACGCCGTCATCGGTTTTTCGGAGGCGCTCAAGGACGGCATGGTCGGTGACATGAGCGAGACCCAGCGCGAGTACATCACCGACATTTTCAACAGTGGCCAACACTTGCTGTCGCTGATCAATGACATCCTCGACCTGTCCAAAGTCGAAGCCGGGATGATGGCGCTGGAGCTGGAGCCCGTCGAACTGCAGAGTTTGCTGAGCAACAGTTTATTGATCGTACGCGAGAAAGCCGCACTGCAACGCATCCAGTTGAAACTCGACACCGATGCCGAGCTTGGCAGCTTTGAGCTCGACCTGCGCAAGACCAAGCAGATCGTCTACAACCTGCTGGCCAATGCCGTGAAATTCAGCGCGCCAGGGGGCGTAGTGACGTTGGCGGTACGCCAGGTTACCCGTGAACACGTGGGGAAACTGGCGGGTGATTGGCCCGTGCATGGCTTCGAGGTTCAGGACAGCGATTACGATGTGTTCCTGGAGTTGAGCGTGAGTGACACCGGCATCGGTATCGCCCAGGGCAATATGGACAAGTTGTTCAAGGCCTTTAGTCAAATCGACAGCAGTCTGGCGCGTAAATTCGAGGGCACCGGCCTGGGTCTGGCCATGGTCAAACAGTTGACCGAGCTGCATGGCGGCAGTGTCGCGGTGACCAGCAGGGAAGGGGCCGGAGCACGATTCGTGGTCTGGCTGCCGATCCGTCGTTTAACCCCTGTGGAGGCGCCATGGCCGAGATCCTGATCGTCGAAGACAATGCCGCCAACATGCGGCTGGCCCGGTTGCTGCTGACCAGTGCCGGCCACAGCGTGATTTGTGCGGCAGATGCGGAAACCGGGCTGAAGCTGGCGCGAGAGCTGCAGCCTGCGCTGATTCTGATGGACATCCAGTTACCGGGAATGGATGGCCTCAAAGCCACCTCGTTGCTCAAGAGCGATGCACTGACCGCGGCCATCCCGGTGATCGCGCTCACTGCCATGGCCATGAAGGAAGACGAAGAAAAAACACGGCTGGCGGGGTGTAATGCCTACATCATCAAACCTCTGCGCTACAAGGAGCTTTACCGGGTCATCGACACGTTGCTGCAAGGCAATCGGCCTCAGCAGCCCACTCATTGAGCACTTCCTATGCCCAACCCTGCCGCTACCCTATTGATTGTCGATGATGAACCCCATGTCCGAAAACTGCTGAAGATCCTGCTGGAGAATCAGGGGTATCAAACCCTGGCCGCCAGTTCGGGAGAAGAGGCCCTTGTCATGGTCGAGGAACAGCCACCCGACTTGATCCTGCTCGACATCATGATGCCGGGCATGGACGGTTTCGACGTTGCCCGCCAGCTCAAGACGAACAAGGCCACGTCGAATATCCCGATCATCATGCTGTCCGCCCTTGGAGAGCACAGTGCGCGTATTTGCGGTCTGGAAGCAGGCGCCGAAGACTTCCTCAGCAAACCCGTGGAAAGTGCAGAGTTGTGGCTGCGGGTGCGCAACCTTTTGAGGCTCAAGGCGTTCGGCGATTATTTGAAAAGCCACAGCCTGATGCTGGAAGAGCAACTGCAACAACGCACCATCGACCTTGAGCGCTTTCGCTCGGCGATGGACGCTTCGGGCGATGCCATATTTCTGATCAATCGCAGCACCATGCGCTTGATCGAGTTCAACCGACGGGCCTGCCAGGTACTGGGCTTTACCGCGCAAGAGCTGCTGGGTAAAACACCCGCCGACCTCAGCGATGACTCCATCGAACACCTGGAAATGTTGTATGACCAGATCATCGCGGGCAAGGGCCCAAGCGAAGCCACGGAAACACAAATCCGCTGCAAGGACGGCAGTTTCCTTCCGGTAGAAGTCCACCGCCAGGCATACAAGACAGGCGATGACTGGATCATCGTCGGCATTGCCCATGACATCACTGAGCGCAAGGCCGCCGATCAACGCATGTTGAAAATGGCCCATTACGACACGTTGACCGGGCTGCCCAATCGCAAACTGTTTTTTACCACCCTGCAAATGGGGCTGACCCAAGCGTCGCTCAGCCATTGGCAGCTGGCAGTGGTGACGGTTGATCTGGATGACTTCAGTCGCGTCAACGAAACCTGGGGCCACCAACTGGGTGATCGCGTGTTGGCGCAGGTGGGGCAGCGACTGACCAACTGCCTTAATGTGAGCGACACAGTGGGGCGCATGGATGGTGACGAGTTTGCGCTGATCCTGATGATTCGCGAGGGTCAGGCAGATCCCCTGCAAACCGTGGAGCGCATGCGCGAAACCCTGCGCGAGCCTTTTCAGTTGGGTGATCAGTCCACGGCGATGACCGCCAGCATTGGTATTGCACTGTACCCGGCCGACGGGAACGACGCGCATGGGTTGATCCGGCACGCGAACACCGCCATGCACCGTGCGAAGAAGCTCGGCAGGGATAATTATCGTTACTACACGGCGCAAATGAATGAGGAGGCCTCAACGCGCCAGGCGATTGAAACCGCCCTGCGTGAAGCGGTGAGACAGCAGACATTTGAGCTGTTTTATCAACCCAAGATCAGTGTGGTCGACGGCAGCGTCTGTGGGCTCGAGGCCTTGTTGCGCTGGCAACAACCGGGGCAGGGCAATATCTCGCCAGCGGTATTCGTGCCGATACTGGAAAACCTGGGGCTGATTTCCCAGGTCGGCAATTGGGTGATCACCCGTGTGTGCAAGCAAATCGCCGATTGGCAACGGGCAGGTGAGGAGGGCATTCAGGTGGCGGTCAACGTCTCCTGCCAGCAGATCATAGACAGTGATTTCATTGCGAGCATTCAGCAGACGCTGGTCGACCATCAGATAGACCCCCACTGGCTTGAGATCGAACTGACGGAAAGCTCGCTCATGGAGAACACTTCGCACACCATCGCCAGCTTGCAGACTTTGCAACAACTGGGAGTCAAAGTTTCCATAGACGATTTCGGTACGGGATATTCAAGCCTCGCGTACCTGCGACGATTCCCGATCGACAAACTGAAGATCGACATCGCCTTCATCCGCGAAGTGACCACCAACCCCCAAGACGCAGCCATTGCCCGGACCATTATCGAGTTGGCCCATAGCCTCAACCTGCAAGTGATTGCCGAAGGTGTGGAGACCCCTGAGCAACTGGATTTTCTGAAGAAAAACGGCTGCGATCAGGTGCAAGGCTATCTTTTCAGCAAGCCACTGCCGGTTCTTGAGCTAGAAGCTTACTTGCGCGCGCGCGGGTGTTTTACTTAGATCACTGCAGGCAGTGCAATCCAAAAATGCGCCTCCCAGCGGGGCGCATCCATGATTCATACCTGTAATTCAGATTCAACATTTCAGAATACTTGGAATTGCGCAGATAGCCCTGCTCCTGGACTTTTCCTGGATAGAACAATTGCGTATCTCGGTTTCGCGATGAACCCGCAGAGTTATCTAGTCAGGAATTTAGCCAAGCCGCCGGTAAGAATTTGGCATATTTCTGATATGACTTTAAGAAATGTCCTACGGCGCGCCTGAAACTCTTGCAATAAGATGTTCGGCTGACTAAAAGGAGCGGTATATATGGCTAATCATGGTTACATGACGATCACCGGCAAGGCTCAAGGACTTATTTCAGCAGGTTGTTCAACCCAGGAATCTATTGGCAATAAATGTCAGACCGGTTATGCCGACGAAATTATGGTGTTGTCTTACACCCACAACATGATCAACATTGGAAATATCGATAAGCCAACACACAGCCCAATTCTTATCACCAAAAATGTTGACAAATCATCTCCACTGTTAGCTCAAGCACTCTCATCCAGAGAGGAAATAAACTGCACAATCAGTTTTTATCGAGTGTCCTCTTTTGGCCTGCAGGAAAAATTCTATTCTGTTTCGATCACAGGCGGAATTATAGCCAACCTGACACTTGAAATGCCCCACGCTATTTTGGAGCACGACGCCGAGCCACAAGAACATGTAGCAATCCGTTACCGAGACATCACGTGGATCCACCACGTTGCTGGTACCAGTGGATATAGCACGTGGGGAAATAACGAATGAAACCAACACCCGAAAGTTGCATGCCTGGTAGCTGTGACTATTGGATGGTCAGTGCCGCAGCTGGAAAACTTGGAAGCCAAGCCAGTACATTAGGCGTAAGACACATTAAAGACGGCACGCTGCGTTTACAATTCAACCGCGAAGTCGCTTATTATGCCAAAAGCATTGTTGATGATGTTTCACAGGGTAAAAAAAGCCCTGAGCAGGGTCTACTGGAACTCAAAAACGAACAGAGTAGCCTGCTGAGCCAGTCATTTGAGATTGCTCAAAAAGGCGTGGGAGCTATTGCCGGGGCATTTCAAATCGCAACAGGAGCAGGCATCTGCTACGGTTCAGCCGGTACGTTGTGCCTATTAGTAGGTGTCCCCTTGATCGCACATGGCGCTAATAACCTCTATGAGAACGGACGTAACCTTATAAAAAACCGTTCTGACACCCGAGGTCCTATCAGGAAAGTTTATCAGGAGGGTGCCGAGCTACTCGGTGGCGGCGCATTTGAAGGAAATATGGCTTATGGCACTGTTGATTTAGGACTTTCTGCATATGGCGTCGTGAGAATGGCATTAAAGCCAGATGCTTGGCGCCTGTTTAGATATATCAACACTGATTATATAAGGGCGTATAAGACAATGGGCAGTAGCGCACTTGCATTTGAAGGGGTTAGTGATAGCGTTACAGGCAGATCAATGTACATGGAGTACAAGGCTAATGATAAATAGCACTGTAACGTCAGTCGTGTATCTAGTGCTCTCTTTGGCGGTACTCACTTCCTTATATTTTCTATCGAGATTTTATTCTGGCGAACGGTTCAAATGGAGATGGTTTTTTATATGCTTATCTCTGACTATCTTCTTCGGGTCATTTCATATGAGTACCGTTAAATATGGATATGATCTTATTTTTCCTGCACTAAAACCTATCCTTCAAAATAATGATGCAGTTGGATGGATCGCATTTGTAAGTATTTTCCTGCACACATGCTGTGTTCCCACTCAATACGAGCCTAAGCGCTGGTTTTCACGAAAGAAAACTCACATCTGATCAGTCCCGCTCAGAGTAACCGTTCCACGTCAGCTGGGCTTGCCGTAACGCCTATTAGATTTCAGACCCACATTCCACAATGATTGGAATTCAACGTGGATTATCGAACAGGAGAGACTGAGTATATTGGCTCCTCCCGGCGCTTCGAAGCGCTCCACTTCAGAGGCCTCCATGAGTATTCTTTTTTCGCCCTTCACGCTTTGCGGTCTTACGTTGAAAAATCGCGTCGTCATGGCTCCGATGACTCGCGCGCGTGCGCTAAATGACATTCCCGATGACTTGACAGTGCTTTACTACCGCCAGCGAGCTGGCGCCGGCCTTATCGTCAGTGAAGGTGTTCCTGTTTCTATTCAGGGACGGGGCTATCTCTTCAACCCCGGTCTTTACAATCAGGAACAGGTTGAGGGATGGAAGCGCGTAACCCGGGCAGTCCATGAAGAAGGCGGTAAAATTTTCGCCCAACTCTGGCACGTGGGCCGTGTGTCCCATACGACGTTACAGCCAGACGGCGGGGCGCCTGTTTCATCGAGCCATAAACACGCGGCCAACTCCCTGGCCTATGCCTACAACGAGGAATATGAGCCAGGTCCGATCCAGGCCAGTGTTCCGCGAGCGCTGTCTACAGAGGAAATCCCGGGCATCACGAATGACTTTGTCCAGGCTGCTCGCAAAGCGATGGAAGCCGGTTTCGATGGCGTCGAAATTCATGGCGCTAACGGGTATTTGTTCGAACAGTTCATCAACCCAACGGTCAACGATCGCACAGACCATTACGGCGGTTCGATTCAGAACAGAATCCGTTTGCTGCTGGAAACCATCGATGCGGTTGCCCAGGAGGTAGGCCGCGCCAAAGTAGGTGTGCGTATTTCTCCATTTGGCCGTCTCTTCGACATGGCTCCGTTCGACGATGAGGCCCAAACCTGGGTTGAAGTCGCCCGCGAGGTTCAACAGCGGGATATCGCCTACGTCCATTTGAGCGATCAGTTGACCATTGGTGCGGAGGGCATGCCTGACGGATTTGCGAGGAGTTTTCGTGAAACATTCCGGGGTACGTTGATCGCTGCTGGCGGCTTTGATCGCGAGTCTGCAGAACGTGCCCTTGAATCCGGGGAGCTGGATTTAATCGCTTTCGGTCGCCCGTTCATTGCAAACCCCGACCTGGTGGAGCGAATGAAGAACGGCTGGCCCCTCGCAACACCTGATCGATCAACGTTCTACGGCAACAGCGGTAAAAAAGGCTATGTCGATTACCCAGTGTATGAATCTGTCGAATAGTCACGATTCATGATGCATGCGGGACAACAGTTCTCGGGTTTCATCCGGGAAGTGTTGCCCCGCATCTGGCAGGGTGTCTCCATCGGATACACCTAGTCGGGCCTGAAAATGATTGGATCCCGCTGGGCCAGTGCCAACAGTTCATCAACGATCATTCTGATCTTCGGTTGAATGTACCGTGTTCGTGGCCAGATCACATGGATGGGCATCTCGGCGCCAGCGTAACGTTCAAGAACAGGAACCAGTGCACCCTGTTCGATTGAGTCCTGAACCAGCCAGGTGGGGAGTTGGGCGAGTCCTCCGCCTGCGAGGGTCATCTTCAGCATCATCTCACCGTCCCCTATCTCATGTTTGACGCGCACCTCTTGCTCAAATGTCTGGCCATTTTCATCAATCAACATCCAGGTTTTCCGGGTGCCGTTACGCCAGCCTACGATGCAGTCATGTTGCAGAAGGTCGTTTCGATTTTGAGGTGCTGCGTGTCTGGCCAGGTAGTCTGGCGTTGCACAGATCAACAAGCATTGGCTGCCCAGTTTTCGAGCCACTATGTCCCCATCGTCTTTCAAGGTTCCGATTCTCACCACGAGATCGATGCCATCGTTGACGATATCCACCAGCCGCTCACTGAAGCTGACCGACAGATCGAGCTTTTGGTATCGAACAGACATATCGATCAGGGTAGGCAGGATGTGACGTCGGCCAAAGGTCGCAGGCAGATCAACCCGCAGGCGACCGATGGGTTCTTGCTGTCCTGTAGTCAGCAGGCCCTGGGTTTCAGCCAGTTCGTCCATCACCCGCAAGCAGCTCGCCAGGTAGGTTTCTCCTTCTTGAGTGAGCGTCAAACGGCGGGTTGTACGATGCAACAGCTTGACCCCCAGTCGCGCTTCCAGGCGGCTCACGCTTTTTCCCACTGCGGAGCTGGTCACGCCAAGTTCAAGCCCGGCGGCTGTAAAACTGAGTAGCTGTGCGGCGGCTACGAACTCCCGAATACCGTCAAAGGTGTTGTCCGTCATTATGGAGTCCAGTTCTGTAATACATGGGATTTAACCCGTTTTATCGTCCGATCATACACAGATAATGCCTTTGCTAACGCAGTCAGCTGCCTGCCGGCCAGACGACTTCCAGGCGGGTGTGGGTAATGCGCCATTCGCCGTCGATACGTGTGTACTCATCCGCGTAGATACCAAGCAGCAACAACGGGTTAGGGTCAGGTTTTGAGGCCGTTTCGAAGTCGATCAAGTAGCAGCGGCCTTGTGCGGTATCCGGCCCCGTGAGCTGGACCCAGTGGTTGGTGATCGCATGCATGAAGGGATAATTTTCTCGATGATCTCGATCGTACAATTTGAACGCGTCATTGAGACCTGACTGTATAGCCTCGATACCCTCCATCTTGCCGACAGTGACCTCCACTACCGCATCTGCGGAGAAGACCTGGTCGAGTGCGGCAATGTTATTGCCGTCGAGCAAGTGCGCGTAGAGCGTTCTAAGGCTGCGGATTTGTTCGCGGTCTAACAGTTCTTTGAGATAGATGTCCATGATCAGAAGCCTCTGTCGTTAATGAATGGTTTGCGCCTGCCGGGTCATCCAAACCGGCAAACAGTATTGCTGCCACTCTAGACAGAGTTCGAATGGAAGATAATCCAGGTTCTATTCCAATCATTTAATCCCTTAAGGATGAAATGATTGATTATGTGCCGGCCTTTGGTAAATTCGGCCAGCAAACAGCATGCATCGCACGTAGCATCCTCTTCTGGGCTTCAGATTCGGAAATCTTCATGGCAAAAAAACCAGCAGCACCCGCTACCGAGCGATCGATCACAGCACCCAAGAAGGGGGCCAGCCTTACCTTGATCGATGTTGCCAAGGTTGCCGGCGTTTCGCCCATGACTGTTTCAAGGGCACTGCATCGACCGGAATTGGTCACCGAACAGACGCGAGACAAAGTGCGTGAAGCCGTGCGACAGACCGGGTACGTCTCGAACATGCTGGCGGGTGGGCTGGCGAGCAATAAAAGCCGACTGGTGGCGATTTTCCTGCCGACCATTGCCAACTCGATTTTTGCCGACACCGTGCAGGCACTGATGGATCGCTTGACTCAAGCGGGCTACCAGACCTTGCTGGGTTTGACGGGCTACTCTGCCGAAGAAGAAGAAAGGCTGCTCGAAGCGGTGCTCGGGCGGCGCCCGGATGGCATTGTCCTGACCGGCACACTCCATACCGAGTCCAGCCGTTTGCGGCTGGCGCAGGCGGGCATCCCGCTGGTTGAGGCGTGGGACCTGAGTGAAGATCCTCTGGACATGCTCGTCGGTTTCTCCCACGAAAAGGTGGGGGAGGAGACCGCACGCCATTTGGTCAAGAAGGGCTATAAGCGTTTCTCCGTGGTCACAATCAGTGACCCCCGTGGCCTGCGCCGTTGCAACAGTCTGATTGGCGAACTGAAACGCCTGGGTATTGAACAAGTGCCTATGGAAGTCTTGGCGCCACCCGCCACACTTGAAGTCGGCAGGGAAGGGCTGCGACGCCTGCTTGGGCGCCCAGTGCAGCCGGATATCGTGGTGTGCAGCTCGGATACTGTTGCGCAAGGGGTGCTGGCTGAAGCCGCCAGTCGCGGGATGCAGGTGCCTGCTGATCTTGCGGTCATGGGCTTCGGGGATTTGAGCAGTGCGGCTCAGGTTTACCCGGCATTGTCGACCGTCAGCGTCGATGGCAAGAAGATTGGCCTGCAGGTGGCGCAAGCGCTGCTGGAGCGCTTTGAACACCCACTGGGCAGCCATGACCCCGTGCGAATCGATACCGGTTTCACCCTCATCGATCGCGCCAGCACCTGAACCCGGAATGTGCATATTTTGATTAAGGTCACTGTTGAATGATTGCGCAATCAGTGTAATATCCGCCCAAGGCCCTACTGGACAGGGCCTTTTTCCAGTCTACGGATGATTGCGCAATCATTGCTCAATCACCACGCTATCAGGAGCTGTAAGGGCAACGCAGATTCAACGCTGTACTCACAATAAGGAAAATAATAGTGATCAACCCTACGCAATCGGTAGCGAAGACAAATGTCCGCTATCTCATCCTGGTGATGATCTTCATCGTCACCGTGTTCAACTATGTTGACCGGGCCACGCTGTCTATCGCGGCCCCAAGCATGCGCGCAGACCTCGGTTTTGATGCCATGACCATGGGTATCGCCTTTTCGGCCTTCGGCTGGGCGTATACCTCGATGCAACTGCCTGGCGGCATCATCCTCGACCGGTTCGGCTCACGCCTTGTCCTGGGGCTGAGCCTGATCATCTGGTCGCTGTTCACCTTCCTGCAAGGCTACGTTGACCTGTTCAGTTCGGCGTTTCTCGCGCTGTTTGTATTGCGCTTCATGATGGGCGTGGCGGAAGCGCCGGCGTTTCCGGCAAACAACCGTCTGACCGTGATGTGGTTCCCGCGCAATGAGCGGGGCCTGGCGACGGCGGTGTTCCAGTCTGCGCAGTATTTTGCCCTGGCCGTGTTCACGCCATTGATGGTCTGGCTGGTCAGCACCTGGGGTTGGCAGCACGTGTTCTGGGTGACGGGGGGCGCCGGTATCCTGATTGGCTTCCTGTGGTTCCGCATGGTTCAGGAGCCGCGTAAAGACAAGCGCGCCAACCAGGCTGAAATCGACTACATCGAAGCCGGGGGTGGCTTGCCAACCATCGGTGACGTGAAAACACCGTTCAGCTGGAAGCGCATGAAGGCCATCGGTGGCAACCGAATGATGGCGGGGATCTACCTGGGGCAGTTTTGCCTGACATCGATTACCTGGTTCTTCCTGACCTGGTTCCCCACTTACCTGATCGAAGCCAAAGGCATGACCATGCTCAAGGTCGGCCTGGTCGCGGCCATTCCACCGATCGCCGGCTGCCTGGGCGGCATGATTGGCGGTGTGTGGTCGGACTGGATGTTGCGCAAAGGCTTCAGCCTCACCGCCGCACGAAAGACGCCGATCATCTGTGGCCTGTTGCTCTCCAGCAGCATCATGGTCGCCAACTACACCCAATCGATCACATTGGTCATCCTCGTGATGTCGGTTGCCTTCTTTGCCAAGGGCGTGGGCAACCTGGGCTGGTGCATCGTTGGAGACGTCTCTCCGGCGAAGGCGATGGGGGTCAGCGGCGCGATGTTCAACTTCTGCGGCAACCTGGCCAGCATCGTCACGCCCATTGCCATCGGGGTAATGATCAACCAGCTGGGCTCTTTCGATGTGGCGCTGATGTATGTCGCGGCCATGGGGTTGCTGGGCGCGTTTTCCTATCTGTTTATCGTCGGGCCCCTCAAGCGCCTGCAACTGGATGACTGTCAGGAATCGCCAGCCACTGCTGTTGATGACACGCCAGTAACGTCTTCCTCACACCTTCGTACCTGATCTCTTTTCACCCTCAAGGAGAGCGCCATGCTCGCACAACCACATCCAGTCAAATCCTCCGACGATGATCGCATTGCCTGGGTTCGGGTATCTTCGGTCATTCTGCCGCTGGCCAACCCCATCAGTGATGCCAAGGTGCTGACCGGTCGGCAAAAGCCGATGACAGAGATCGCCATCCTGTTTGCTGAAATCGAAACGGTCGATGGTCACAGCGGCCTTGGCTTCAGTTACTCCAAACGGGCAGGGGGGCCAGGCCAGTTTGCCCACGCCAAGGAAATCGCACCGGCCCTGATTGGCGAGAACCCGAGTGACATTTCCAAACTGTGGACCAAGCTGTGCTGGGCGGGCGCGTCGGTCGGGCGCAGCGGCATGTCGACCCAGGCCATTGGTGCCTTCGACGTGGCGCTCTGGGATTTGAAAGCCAAGCGCGCCAATCTGTCACTGGCCCGATTGCTTGGCGCCCAACGTGATTCGGTGCGTTGCTACAACACCTCGGGTGGTTTTCTTCATACTCCGCTTGAACAATTGATGAAGAACACCGACCTGTCCCGTGAGAAAGGCATCGGCGGGATCAAGCTAAAAGTCGGGCAGCCGGACTGTGCGCTCGACATCAAGCGCGTCAGTACGGTCCGCAAGCACCTGGGTGAGCATTTCCCCCTGATGGTTGATGCCAACCAGCAATGGGATCGGCCGACGGCCCAGCGCATGTGCCGTCAGTTTGAAGAGTACAACCTGATCTGGATCGAAGAACCGCTGGACTGCTATGACGCCGAAGGTCATGCCGCGTTGGCACAACAATTCGATACGCCGATCGCCACCGGTGAAATGCTCACCAGCGTTGCCGAGCATGCCGAATTCATCAAACTGCGCGGTGCGGACTTCTTGATGCCCGATGCACCACGGGTAGGCGGTATTACGCCGTACCTGAAGGTTGCTTCAATGGCCGAGCAGGCGGGACTCATGTTGGCACCGCACTTCGCCATGGAGTTGCATGTACACCTGGCGGCGGCCTATCCGACCGAGCCTTGGGTGGAACATTTTGAATGGCTGGAGCCGCTGTTCAACGAACGCCTGGAAACCCGCGACGGCCGGATGATGGTACCGACCCGCCCGGGCCTGGGGCTGACGCTGAGCGAGCAGGTGAAACCGTGGACCGCTCAAACCTGCGAGGTCGGCGCACGGCCCTGATTGACGCAAACCCGGGTGGCGTTTGCCACTTAACGTAAGCGCCAGTGCTGCGATCAACCGCAGCACTGGCGATTTACCTCGCGCCCAAAGGCGCTACTCACCCCAACCTTCGCGCACTGCCCGGCGTATGGCTTCGAGCAACATGGCAAACGCGGGGTTGTCGTTATTTTCTCGCCAAATCAGGTGCAATTCACTTTGCACCCCTTCGCCCAGATCGATATCGCGAAAAATCACGTTCTTGAACACCACACTGCTTGCACAGCGCGGCACCAGGGCCAAGCCCATCCCGGCATTGACCAGCGCCAGAATGGTGAGCGATGAACCGAGCCATTGCACGTACTCCGGTGCCACGCGAGCTGATCGCAGCATGCCGGTCAGCAGTTCGTTGAACGGTGGATACGCTGCGTGGGAATACATCAGGAAGGGCTGGGCATCCAAGTCTTTGACTGAGATATCGCTGGCCTGGGCTAACGGGTGATGCCGGGGCAGCGCCAGCACAAAGGGTTCGCGAACAAGGCACTCGGTGGCGTAACCGGGCTCCAGCAGCGGTGCCCGGGCGATGCCCAGATCGACTCGGCGTGCGCGCAACGCTTCATGCTGTTGGTAGGTGTTCATCTCTGAGAGGTCAATTTTGACCTGGGGTTGCTTGAGCCTAGCTTCGGCAATGACCTTTGGCAAAAACTCATACACCGCGCTGCCTACAAAACTGATGTTGACCGAACCGATATCACCCTCTGCGAAGCGTCGGGCGTTGGTCGCCGCTTGCTGGGCACGCTCCAGCAGGTTTTGTGCTTCGATGAAAAAAGCCCGGCCCGCTGCGGTCAGGGCCACGCTGCGGGTGGTGCGGGTAAACAGTTCCACGCCCAGGTGGTGCTCCAGCAATTGAATCTGCCGACTGAGGGGCGGCTGGGTCATGTTCAACCGTTCAGCAGCGCGCCGAAAGTTGAGTTCTGTGGCCACCGTGGTGAAGCAGCGCAGCTGGGTCAGTTCGAACATTGATCTAATCCTGGTATCAATCGAATGCCAAGTTAGATTAGACGGGAACAATGTGCGCGTCCATCATCGGGCTGTCCCTAAAAAAACAATGATTGGGAGTTGCCCCTTTGAATACCCTTCACCCGATGCCTGACGCCACGGTACTTGCCCGGGCCGCGTCCAAGGTAAAGCGTCATGTTCTGCCCTTGTTTGTGGTGATGTTCATCGTCAACTACATCGATCGGGTCAATATTGGCTTTGTTCGCAGTCATTTGGAAACCGATCTGGGCATTGGCGCCGCCGCTTATGGTCTGGGAGCCGGGTTGTTCTTCATTGGTTACGCGATCTTCGAAGTGCCGTCCAATATGCTGCTGCAGCGCTACGGTGCAAGAGCCTGGTTGACCCGCATCATGTTCACGTGGGGCGCTGCGGCAATGGCGATGGCTTTTGTGCGCGGTGAAACCAGTTTCTATGTGCTGCGCTTTATTCTGGGCGCGGCAGAGGCGGGCTTCTTCCCGGGGATCATCTACTACTTCACTCAGTGGTTGCCGTCGACTGAGCGGGGTAAGGCGATGGCGATCTTCCTCAGCGGCTCGGCGATTGCCTCGGTGATCTCCGGCCCGGTGTCCGGTGCCCTGTTACACGTAAGTGGTTTTAGCCTGCACGGCTGGCAATGGATGTTCCTGATAGAAGGTTTTGCCTCGATTGTTCTCTGCGCGTTCGTCTGGTTCTGGCTGCAATCCCATCCTCGTGATGCGAAATGGTTGAGCGAAGAAGAGAAGGGCGCATTGATCAACGCGATTGCTCTGGAGCAACAAGCCCGTGAGGCGGTGCTGACAGTCAAGCCTTCGATGTTAAGGCTGCTGGCCGACAAGCAGATCGCCTTGTTTTGCTTCATCTACTTCTCCATTGCCCTGACCATTTATGGGGCGACATTCTGGCTGCCCAGCATGATCAAAAAGATGGGCAGTTTTGATGATTTCCAGGTTGGGCTGTTCAACTCGATTCCGTGGTTGATTTCCATTGTTGCCATGTATGGCTTTGCCGGAATGGCCAGCAAATGGAAACACCAGCAGGCTTGGGTCGCGCTGACGCTGGTGATTGCCTCGCTCGGTATGTTCATGTCGACTACCGGCGGCCCTGTGTTCGCCTTTATCTCCATCTGTTTCGCCGCGATTGGTTTCAAGGCAGCTTCAGCGCTGTTCTGGCCGATTCCTCAGGGCTATCTGGACGCACGTATTGCGGCGGCTGTCATCGCGTTGATCAACTCCATCGGTAATCTTGGCGGGTTCGTTGCTCCTACCGCGTTCGGCTTTCTGGAGCAAACCACGGGCTCTATCGAGGGTGGTCTGTACGGGCTTGCAGCCACATCGCTCCTGGCGGCGGTGGTGATATTTTTTGTTCGCACGACGCCGGCTGGCCAAGCTCAATCCACTGCTACTCACAACACTTTGAAAATCGACCCTGCGGGAGCCGCTTCTTGAAAATCACACGAGTTACCGTCACCCCCATCGCCTTCCGTGATCCACCGTTGCTCAATGCCAGCGGTATTCACGAACCCTATGCCCTGCGCTCCATCATCGAAATAGAGAGCGACACTGGCTATATCGGCCTCGGTGAAAGCTATGGCGACGCCCCTGCGCTGGCGATCCAGCAGCAGTTGCAGGCGCAATTGATAGGCCTTGACCCGTTCAACCTGAATCAGTTGCGGGCAATCGTCCGGGCTACCGTGGCAGCCCACGCACCGCAGAGTATTGCTGGCGCGGAGCTGGCGCCCGGCTCTCACGCGAGCAAGGCCGTCAGCAATGCTTACTCGGCGTTCGAAGTCGCGTTTCTGGACCTGCAAGCGCGCTCCTTGAATGTACCCCTGGTGGATTTGCTGGGTGGCGCAGTGCGCGATGAAATCCCGTTCAGCGCCTACCTGTTTTTCAAGTACGCGCAGCATGTGGATTCGCCTTACCAACCTGACGCTTGGGGCGAGGCGCTGAACGAGGAACAGATCGTCGCCCAGGCACGAAGAATGATTGAGGCTTACGGCTTCAAGAGCATCAAGCTCAAGGCCGGGACTCTACCCCCTGAGCACGAAGTGTCATGCATCAAAGCCCTGAAGAAAGCCTTCCCGGGCTACCCGTTACGCATTGACCCCAATGGTAACTGGTCTCTGGAAACCTCAATCCGGATGGCGCAGTTGTTGGGTGACGACCTGCAATATTACGAAGATCCAACCCCTGGTCTGGAGGGTATGTCCGAGCTGCACAGACTCACTGGTTTGCCGTTGGCAACGAACATGGTCGTCACCGACTTTGACGAGTTCCGGCGCAGCGTTGCCCTCGACAGCGTGCAAATTGTTTTGGCCGATCATCATTACTGGGGCGGCCTGCGGGATACTCAGCACCTGGCCAAGATGTGCCAGACATTTGGTGTTGGCGTATCCATGCATTCCAACTCACACCTGGGTATCAGCCTGATGGCCATGGCCCATGTTGCCGCGTCAGTGCCCAACCTGGACTATGCCTGCGACACTCACTATCCGTGGCAAGAGCCTGATGAAGAGGTGGTCAAAGGCGGAAAGATACCCATCGTTGATGGTTGCGTGAGAATCACTCGCGCGCCGGGACTGGGGCTTGAGCTGGATTATGAGCAATTGGCAAAGTTGAATGATCTGTACCTCACTTGCGGCATTCGACAGCGCGATGATGTGAAACAAATGCAGCGGTACAAGCCTGACTGGCAAGCGCTAAAACCTCGGTTCTGAGGACTTCGCGTGATGGGCTGCCCACTGTGTTCAGCGGGCAGTCGTAGAGGTGCTGAGAGATCAGGTTTTCGATCGGGTTGTTGCTGCTTCTGGGCGCTCTGTTTGCCGGAGTCAAGACTGTCGCCCTGGCTCCGGTGCAGCTACCTGCTAGCTACGGGGAGCAGCAGGTTTTCCGTCCACCTGGCGCCAGACATTCAGCGGGTTTTGTTGCTTGAGCGCTTCAGGGAGCAAGACGTCCGGGAAGCTCTGATAGCACACCGGGCGCAGGAAACGCTCAATTGCCGTCGATCCTACCGACGTCGTGCGGCTGTCCGAGGTGGCCGGGAAGGTTCCGCCATGCACCATGGAATCGCAAACCTCTACGCCAGTCGGGAAGCCATTGATGAGAATGCGCCCTGCTTTTTTCTCCATTGCCTTGACCAGTCCCTGAGCAATCGACAGGTCTTCGTCTTCCAAATGAAGCGTCGCTGTCAGTTGACCCTCAATGGATTGTGCAAAAGCCAGCATCTCTTCGACGTTCTGGCAGCGAATGACAATAGCGGTCGGGCCGAACACCTCCTCCAACAGCCCAGCATTGGCCGATATCTTCGTAAACGTAGTCTGGTAAAGATGCCCTTGCGCCTGAGTCATTCCTGAATGAGCTTGTCCCGATGCAACCGCTTCTACACCTGCTTCGCCCGAAACCCTGTTGACCCCCTGTTCATAGGCAGAGTGAATGCCGGGAGTGAGCATGGTCTGAGCTGCTTTCTCAGAAAGGTACGCCCCGGCCCGGGCCAGGAAAGCGTCCATGTCGGGACCTTCCACGGCCAGGACCACACCGGGATTTGTGCAAAACTGGCCTGCCCCCATGACCAGGGCGTCCACGAAGGCAGTAGCCATGGAATCAGCGCGTTTGGCCAATGCGCCTGGCAGCAGGAAGACCGGGTTGATGCTGCTCATTTCCGCGTAGACCGGGATCGGCTCAGGCCGTGCTGCAGCAGCGCGCATTAATGCCAGGCCGCCAGCTCGAGAACCGGTGAAACCTACCGCCTTGATGGCCGGGTGCGAGACCAGTTGCTGGCCGACATCACTGCCGTCACCTACCAATAGGGAGAATGTCCCTTCCGGCAGTTCAAGTCGTCTCGATGCCTCCTGAATCACCCGGCCTACCAATTCCGAGGTGCCGAGGTGAGCACGGTGGGCTTTCACCACCACGGGGCAGCCGGCAGCCAGTGCAGAAGCGGTATCTCCACCCGCCACGGAGAACGCCAGAGGAAAATTGCTGGCACCAAAGACAGCAACCGGGCCCAACGGGATTCTGCACATGCGCAAGTCAGGGCGTGGCAAGGGCTTGCGTTCAGGCAGCGGCGAATCGAACGTAGCGGTTTGCCACCGGCCTTGACGGAGCACCGTGGCGAACAGCCGCAGTTGACCTGCCGTGCGGCCACGCTCACCCTCCAGGCGCGCAACTGGCAGGCCTGTCTCGAGGTGCGCTCGTTCAATGAGGATTGAACCCAGTTCAATGATCCCGTCAGCGATCGCTTCAAGAAACTGAGCGCGGGTCTCGGGATCGGTAGCGCGCAATGGATCGAACGCTTGCTTTGCAAGTTCGCAGGCTTGATCGACAAGTGCCGTGGTTGCGCAAGTGAAGACCGGAGTGCGGATGGCCTGTTGGTCACAAGGATTAATGGCCAGAAGCTCACGCCCTTTGCCACGAATCACCTGGTAGCCAATTAATTGTTCGCCGGTGAGTTGCATACATGTACTCCGCTAATCTGATTATTTGTCCGTAGAAATGGGCTGCTTCAACAGCAGTGCGTAGGCCATTGCTGCCACAGATGCCACGACGGCACTGATCAGAAATGCAGAAGCAAATGAGCCCGTCTGCTGGATGCTGAACCCTGTGACAATTGGAGCGACCGAGCCAGCCAGGTATCCGCCGAAGTTCTGGATGGAGCCAAAGGAGGCAACACGCCGGCTGTCCACCACGGTATTGACGATCATCCAGGCAGTAGAACTGGCCATGTTCACGCTAAAGAGCGCGAAGCAAAGCAAGATCACACTCAAGACAATTCCGCTGCCAAACGAAAGCGGCACCGTGAAGGCTGCTGCCGAGAGCAGCGCGCACACCACGACGATCTTGCGACTACCCAGAATCGTGGCGCCGTTCTTCACCAGGCGGTCGCAGATACGGCCCGCCACAATGGTGCCCAGAGCACCGAACACGTAAGCCAGAGAAACGACCCATGCTGTCTGATAAAGAGTGAGGCCATGCTCACGTTCGAAGTAGCCAGGCAGCCAGGTCAGATGCAGCCACAGCATGTAAATCACGCCCATGAAACCCAGCACTGCCCCCCAGGTGGTCTTGTGACGGAAAAGCTCGGTCCAGGCGCGAAGTTGTTCCTTGATGGTTGGCCTGACCGTAGGCGCTGACTGTGGTTGTAAGGCCAGCAGGCGCTCCCGCTCCTCGGCAGGCAGCTCAGCCAGGTAGCGTTCCTTGCTTTTGTAGAAAGCGAACCAGCAGGCGGCCAACACAATCCCGAACACACCTGTGACGATAAACATGCCTCGCCAACCCCAGGTGACCATCAGCAGCGTCAACAGTGGCGGCGCGATGCACGGACCGATACACGTCGACGACAGCACGATGCCCGTAGGTGTGCCGCGCTTCTCGGCTTCGAACCACTCAGACAGTGCTTTGGCCGCCGAAGGGAACATCGGTGCCTCACCAATACCCAGCAAAATCCTCAGCCCGATAAAAGACGAAAAACTGTTGATCAGGCCAGATGCGGTCTGGGCCACCGACCAACCAAGGAGCGCCGCGCCCAGGGAAATCTTGCTACCAAGGCGGTCGATGATCACTCCCAAAGGCAACTGGGCAAGCGCGTAGGCCAGAGAAAACGCCGACAACAGGATACCCATCTGTGTCGGCGAGATCCCCATGTCCCGCTGGATCGAAGTGTTAGCAATCGACAACGCACTGCGGTCGACGTAGTTGATGATGCCAATCACCAGGAGCAGGCTCACGGTGATGACCTGGTACTTCTTGTAAGGGGTGGAGCTAACGACCGTGTCAGGCTTGCGGCCAAGCTCTGCTTGCGCATATTTATTATTCATGGGCGTTCACTTTTCTTATTGTTTATTTGAAAGCAGGTCGTTGGTTACATCGAGGCTTCAAGAATCCACCGATAATCGTCAGCAGAAGCCTCACGCGGGTTTGTGCGATGACTGTGGTCAGCCAGGGCGCCCTGGATGATGTTCGAAAACATGTCCTCGGTAACGCCAAGCTCACGCAGACCGGTCGGCAGCCCCAGCGCACGGGTCATGTTGCGAATCGCCTCTTCGATTGCGTTCTCATCAGCCAGGCCAATGGCTTGAGCGATTCGAGCCATCTTGTGCTCGGCCACAACCGTCTGGGCCTGGCGGTTGAATGCGATGACGGCGGGAAGAAAAATCGCATTGAGCGTGCCGTGGTGCAGGCGTGGATCAATGCCGCCCAGGGAGTGACTGAGGCTGTGAACGCAACCCAAGCCCTTCTGGAAGGCCAGGGCGCCCTGCAGTGAGGCACTCATCATGTTGATACGGCCTTCCAGGTTCTTCGGATCCCGGGTTGCGGTTTCGATGAAGCGCCAGGCACGCCACAGGCCATCCAGAGCAATACCGTCAGCAGGCGGATTGAACGCAGGGGCCATGAAGGTTTCCAGGCAGTGGGCAATTGCATCCATACCGGTGGCGGCGGTCAGTGCGTGTGGCAGGCCCAGAGTCAACTCCGGGTCGCAGATCGCAGATTTGGGTACGACATAGGGAGAGATCACTCCGACCTTGCGACCGTCATCCAGAATCAGGATGGCGCCACGGCCAACCTCGCTACCAGTACCGGCAGTGGTCGGGACCGCGATAACGGGAGCGGTCGCTGAAGTGATACGGGCCAGGCCACCTTCAATGACGGCAAAGCTCTTCAGCGAGCCTTCGTGGGTAGCGCAGACGGCCACACCTTTGGCCAGGTCGATGGCGGAACCACCCCCGATGGCGATGATTCCGTCGCATCTGAACTCTTTGAATATGGCCACGGCTTCGCGAACGGCTCTTTCGTTCGGGTTGGAAGGCGTGCCGTCATAGATTGGCAGTTTGACGCTAGCATCGGTGAATGTGCCGAGGGCAACATTGATGATGCCGGCAGCCCGGACCCCAAGGTCAGTGACGATCAAAGGCCTGGTTATACCAACACGTTGGCACTCGGCGGGCAAAAGCGAAATGGCTCCTGCGTCGAACTGAATTTGGGTGATGTAATTGATCAGGGACATGGGTCTCCTTGAGCCTTCAGTATTGTTATTATCGGCTTGAATTAGGCCAGTCTGCCGCTTCAGGCGCGACAGGGTGCCGCGCCAGTATATGAATCAATTTCTGACCTCGGTATTGAGAACAATCCATACAGGTATAGCTTGGAGTAATATCAGATGACCCCGTCGCTCAACTCGATCATGTCCAGACTCCATGCCAGACACCTGCGCTTACTTATCGAATTGGACGAGCATGGCTCTCTCCTCGGGGCCGCGAATAGCGTTGGCCTCACTCAACCGGGCGCGAGCAAAGCGCTGCAAGAGATCGAGACGACCTTTGGCACGGCGCTGTTCACACGAACCAACCGGGGGCTGGAGCCTACGGCGGCTGGCTACTGTGCGATCCGATATGCTCGGGTGGTTCAAACAGATATCTCAAACCTTCGGCACGACCTTGATGCGATCTTGAGAGGTGTAGGAGGGCGACTCGCAGTAGGCGCAATCATGGGCGCTGTCCCCCTGTTGATGGGGGCGATTTCGCAGCTCATTGCCATCCAGCCCGAGATGTCGTTCGAGATCATTGAAGACACCAGTCAATCTCTGCTGGCGCAAATCGAGAGCGGCCGACTGGACATGGCGCTGTGTAGAACGTGTGTGAGCAACTCGCCGCATCTGTTCTCGAGTTCGCTTGTTCAGGATGAGACGCTGGCCGTCATCGGCAATATCGATCATCCGCTCAAGGAAGCGCAGACGCTTAGCCTTGAGCAGCTGGCTTCAAGCCGATGGATTGTGTACAGGGCGAACATGCCGATGCGGGTGCAACTGGAGCGTGAGTTTCACGATGCAGGCATTCGCTTCCCGCTCCACCTGGTCGAGACCACTTCAATCCTGGCGACTTTGTCGCTCCTGCAAAACCAGTCCGATTTTGTGGCCCTGGTTTCAATAGATGTGGCGAACCAATGTGCGCAACACCACCGAATACGGATCTTGCCCCACTCGATAAAGTCGGTCAGCGATCCCTACGAACTGGTCACCCGCAGGGGCGGTCAGGCTACACCAGCCATGAAACAGTTAACGGAGTTACTGCTTGGCCCAGCAGAAACTGTTGATCCGGACGTTTGATGCCGCGATGACAAGATGTGATTGCCCACCAAAGCAAAAGGGCCCGCAGAGCAGCAATAATGTTCACTCAAGAGCAACGCGGCTCAAATGTGGGAGCGGGCTTGCTCGCGAGGGTCTTCAGTGCGCAGCATTTACTTGGTAAATACGCGTCACCGTTAACAACCATCGCGAGCAAGCCCGTTCCAACAGAGGCAGAAATCACTTAAGTGAACAACATTGCCGTGAACGCTATGCCGGTTTTCAGCGAGCAGTCAGCGCGGAGTAACTGTTCATCAGGTTCCGGTAGTTGGGAATACGCTGAGACAGCAGGTTGCCCAGGCCTTCAATGTCGTTGCGCCAATCGCGTTGCAGCTCACACGCTACGGAGAACCAGTTCATCATCTGGGCGCCAGCCTGGCTCATGCGGTTCCAGGACGCTTGTTGTACGGTGGTGTTGAACGTCCCCGAAGAGTCAGTTACCACGAACACGTCAAACCCTTCAGCCAGTGCCGACAACGTTGGGAACGCTACGCAGACATCTGTCACCACGCCGGCGATGATCAATTGCTTGCGACCCGTTGCCTTGATCGCCTTGACGAAGTCCTCGTTGTCCCAGGCGTTGATCTGGCCTGGTCGAACGATGTACGGCGCGTCCGGGAACATTTCCTTGAGTTCGGGAACCAGCGGGCCGTTGGGGCCTTGTTCAAAACTGGTAGTGAGGATGGTAGGCAGCTCGAAGAATTTCGCGACGTCAGCCAGGGCCAGCACGTTGTTCTTGAACTCGTTGGGTGTGAAGTCCTGCACCAGAGAAATCAAGCCTGTCTGGTGGTCGACCAGTAGAACTACGGCGTCGTCTTTGTTCAGGCGGTTGTAAGTTGCGTTAGTCATGGTGGAATCCTTTTCGAAGTGGCGGGTGGCTGTCGTTCAGCGATGAGCTCAGATTAATGTTCTGATCAGCGACGAAAAAGCACCTGAAAAACGATTGACTGTCCACCTGAACGAGACAATGCATCTGCAGCATTTTGGGTGATCGAGCAGGGTGCCTGGACAGGTAATAACCGGTGGTGCGCAGTTGAAGGCTGAACACCTGAACGGGTTATGCAAATACCCTGCGAATGCCGGGTGGAAACATCAGCTCGGGTCGCCGTGAGGAACGGACAGATAGGCAGCTGTTGCAGGCGGAACAGTGGATCAACAATCTGTCCGGCAGGCGACACTATGGCGCTTCACGAAAAGTCATAACTCATTGATTTTATAAAGATATTTAAATGGCACGGTTTCTGCTCCAGTCCTTGTGCAGGTGCCGCGGCGGCCTCTGCCATCACGAGGACGGGCAATGAACAACACTCTGAAAGTGGTCGCGGTATCCGGGAGCGTGCAGCGCCCAACTCGCACCCTGGTGCTGCTCAAGGCCCTGGTCGCCGGTCTTGAGCAACAGTTGCCGATCGCGCTGCACTTGATCGAGTTGTCCGAGATCGGCCCGCAGTTTGCCGGGGTGCTGCGCCGCGAAGACTTGCCCGCAAGGGTAGAGGCCCATCTGCAAGCCATTGAAACGGCCGACCTGCTGATTGCTGCCAGTCCGGTGTACCGCGCCTCATACAATGGACTGTTCAAGCACCTGTTCGATTTCGTCCATCACCAGGCGTTGAACAACGTGCCGGTGTTGCTGGCCGCCACCGGTGGCTCGGACCGCCACGCTCTGGTCATCGAACACCAGTTGCGCCCGCTGTTTGGTTTCTTTCAGGCCCTGAGTTTGCCCATCGGGGTGTATGCCACAGAAGCCGACTTTACCGATTACCAGATCACCAGCCCGCAGGTGCTCGAGCGCATCGAGCGCGCTGTCGAGTCCGCGGTCCGGAACCTCACTTCGACTGTGCAACCGGACGCCAGCGCGGCCTGAAGTTACCGGTAGACCTCACTTCAACGTATCACTGGAGTACACGCAATGAGCCAGGACAACATCAAGTTTGCCTACTGGGTTCCCAACGTCAGCGGGGGACTTGTAATCAGCAAGATCGAACAACGCACCAGCTGGGACATCGATTACAACCGCAAGCTGGCGCAAATCGCCGAAAAGGCCGGTTTCGAGTACGCCTTGTCACAGATCCGCTTTACCGCCGGTTATGGCGCCGAAAACCAGCATGAGTCGGTGACCATCAGCCACGCATTGTTGGCCGCCACCGAGAAGCTCAAAGTGATTGCTGCCATCCTGCCTGGGCCCTGGAGTCCGGTACTGGCTGCCAAACAGCTGGCCACCATCGACCAGTTCACCAACGGTCGGGTTGCGGTCAATATCGTGTCGGGCTGGTTCAAGGGCGAGTTTCGGGCCATTGGCGAGCCGTGGCTGGACCACGATGAGCGCTATCGTCGCTCGGAAGAATTCATCCAGGCGCTCAAGGGCATCTGGACCCAGGACAACTTCAGTTTTCATGGCGACTTCTACCGTTTCCATGACTTCACGCTCAAACCCAAGCCACTGCAGCAACCGCACCCGGAAATCTTCCAGGGTGGCAGCTCACGCGCCGCGCGGGAGATGGCTTCGCGGGTTTCCGATTGGTACTTCACCAACGGCAACAGCGTCGAAGGCATCAAGGCCCAGATCGACGACATTCGGGCCAAGGCTGCGCTCAATGGCCATTCGGTGAAAGTCGGGGTGAACGCTTTTGTCATCGCCAGAGAAACCGAAGCTGAGGCTCAAGCGGTACTGGAGGAGATCATCGCGAAGGCCGATCCAGAGGCCGTCAACGGTTTCGGCAGCGAGGTGAAGAACGCCGGTGCCTCCAGTCCTGAAGGAGAAGGGAACTGGGCCAAGTCCACTTTCGAAGACCTGGTGCAGTACAACGACGGCTTCAAGACCAACCTGATCGGTACTGCGCAGCAGATTGCTGAACGCATCGTAGCCCTCAAGGCCGTGGGCGTGGACCTGATCCTCAGTGGCTTCCTGCACTTTCATGAAGAAGTGGAGTACTTCGGCAGAAAGGTGTTGCCGTTGGTGCGTGAGCTGGAGCGCGAGGCGGTCACGGCCAAGGCTGCGGCACTCGCTTAAAAGACGGGATGGGCGTCTCGCGACTGAGTCCCTGATCCGATGTGCATCCGGTCTCAGGACCCAGCTGGAAAACCCCTCAAGATGATTGGCGGGGGACGTGTCGGGGGTCGCGAAGCCATTGCTGCAATTCCGTTTCGGCTTGCTCCATGGCATTGCGGTTAAGCAATTTTCGCATCAATGCGATGCTGACCGCACGAGCTCTGAGATTGTATGTATAGCTACCCAGATGGCCATCGGTTGGTTGATAGGCACCGAGCTTTTCGTACAACTGCTGCAATCGATTTTGTACGCTGCGCAATGAAAGGCAGCGTCGACTGGCTATGGCACGGTCTGTAAGTCCCAGTGCGATGTCTTGCAGCACTTCATACTCGGTGTCCGTCAGGCCAAGTACCTGGTCTTGGGACTTCTGCTGCACGCCGCGTATCTCACGATCTATGACGCATTGTTGCTCAATGAAAAGACTGCGCAGCGCCAGGCGCAAGCGCTCCTCCGAGGCGGTCTTGAGCACATAGCCGTAAGCAGCGCCCTCTGGAACGATTCGCGAGATGCCTCGCACATAGGCTTCATCAGCATAATTAGACCAGAACAGAATCGATGTATCGGGCCGGTCTCGCCAGATCGTCTTGGCAGCCTCCACCCCGGTGCGTCTGGGCATCTGCAAATCCATGACTACCGCCGTGATCCCATACTCATGGGCCAGTCGCTCTCCTGCCAGCCCGTCCTCGGCTTCCAGCAACCGGGTGCACTCAGGAAGCGCCAGTTCTATAACTTCCTTGAGAAATGCGCGATGAACGGGGTCATCTTCAATCAACAAGACATCCATCAAACGGTTTGCTCCGGTTCAATGTGAGGGACGGGCAGGGGCAGACTTATACAGACGTGTGTTCCCTTGCCTTGCGGACCGGTCTCGATCTGCAGTTGGGCGTCGAGCAAGCGAGCGCGGATTTTCATGTTCTGTATTCCGCCGCAGTTCAGCAGATTATCCCGGTCAAGTCCGAGGCCATCATCGACGATGGAAAGCTGCAGGCGGTTCGCGGCCCGGCTGATCTCGATGTCAATGGAGTCCGGATAAGCATGTTTGATAGCGTTGTTAACCGCCTCCTGGATGATGCGGAACAGGGCAATTTTCTGCGGCTCTGCAAGCTTGTTTGCTAACCCACCTGTGGTGTCACGCAGGCGAGTGGCAATGCTCAGGCCACTGTTGCGCACACTGCGCAACAACAAATCCTCTACGCCTTCTTCCAGGCCGAAAAGCTGGAGCACTGTGGGTTTGACCGCATCAATGATAAGGCGCAGCTCCTGCATGCTCTCTTGCAACGCGTCACTGACGGGTTTCAGGTCATTCCCCGACAGCGTATCCACGGTCATCAGGCGGGCGATCCGGCGGTGCAGGCGCGTCATGTCGGCCAGCGTCTGGTCGTGTAAATCCATGCCAATGCGCTGCCGTTCGTTTTCCAGCTCCTCGGTCAAGCGCAGGGCACCCAGGCGCAACCCCTCTTCTCGGGCGCGAATCTGGGTTTCGGCGATCGCCAGTCTTTTTGCTTGATCGGTCTGGCGTAGTGCGTAGAGGTAGGACGCCAGCAGATCGGCGACATGCTGGGTATGGTGCACGTCTTCCAGGGTGTAGTAATCGGCTGCATGTTTGGAACAGCTCAATGCACCGATAATTTCACCTCGCGCCCGCAACGGCACGTGAAGTCTGCTGCGCAGCCCCGCATCGAAAATGGGCGTGTTGAACGCGCCGACAAACTGATAGCGGGGGTCAGTCGTAGCGTCTTGACTGAGGATGTAAGGTTCCTCTCCCAACAGCAGGGCACGGATCGGACTTTCCACGATCGGCAGCGGGTGATTGGCAAAGTTGCTCCATGCGGTGTGTAACCCCGTTTCATAAGCATGCAGATGGTTTTCTCCATCCAGCAACAGCAAGCTGATGTCCAGGTGATCATGGGGCAGGATGATGCGAATTTCCTCGGAAATTGCGTCGATCATCGACTGGAAGTCCAACTGACCCGCGAGGGCCCTGGAGATGCCGAGAAAGTGATGGAGGACATCCTCGGCATGGATGCTGGGTCGTTTCACGGTCATGCACCTTTTATTTTTGTAGCCCTACCATACCCGCTATCACTGAACGCGGGCATCCCTCTGCGCGGGCGATCAGGTGACCTGATTGAAAAATTGCGAATGCTCGCAGGCAGATTGCGTGATCCCGCATATTTGGTGCGGTGTCGCGCCGCATATCTGCATTGATGTGCGCAGACGCTGGCTGTGAGACGGCGCAGACTGAAATCGAACTTGTGTAAAACGGTGAGCATCCATCCATTGGACCGCCCGAACCCCAAAAATAATAACAAAGGTCAATCCATGAAAATTCGTCCGTTGCGATGCCTGTTTCTATCAAGCGCGCTGTTGCTTTCTCCCTTCATGCAAGTGCAGGCCGATACGGCCGACAAGACCATCGCCTTGTCCAATAACTACGCGGGTAATTCCTGGCGTCAGAATATGCTTGGCAGCTGGAAGCAGACCACCGACGACGCTGTGAAAAAAGGCGTTATCGCTTCCGCAGACGCCTTCACAACCGGTGAAAATCAGGCTACCGAGCAAGCGGCACAAATCCAGAACCTCATCCTTCAGGGTTACAGCGCCATCGTCATCAACGCAGCGTCGCCGACCGCTCTAAATGGCGCCGTCAAGCAGGCCTGCGATGCGGGCATTATCGTCGTGTCCTTCGATGGCATCGTCACCGAACCCTGTGCCTATCGCATCTCCATGGACTTTAAACAAAGCGGTCTTGACCAGATGGATTACCTGGCCAAACGCTTCCCAAATGGCGCAAACATACTGGAGATTCGCGGGCTGGCAGGCGTCTCGGTGGATGAGCAGATCCATTCCGGGATCGTTGCGGGCGCGCAAAAGTATCCCAACCTGAAAATCGTTGGCTCGGTCAACGGCAACTGGTCACAGACTGCCGCGCAGAAAGCGGTGGCGGGCATTTTACCTAGCCTGCCACCTATAGATGCCCTGGTGACTCAAGGGGATGACGGTTACGGCGCGGCCCAGGCGTTCATGTCCGCTGGACGGCCGACGCCGACGATTATCTTCGGTAATCGCGAGGAAGAGCTGTCGTGGTGGAAGAAACAGAAAGACGCCAACGGCTACCAAAGCTTTTCGATTTCCAGCGCTCCGAGCATCTCCAGCCTGGCGTTCTGGGTAGCCCAGCAATTGCTGGATGGCAAGAAAATGCCCCATGACTTGCTGTCGCCAGCAGTCAGCGTGACTCAGGACTCACTGGAGCCTGCACTCAAGGGCCTTGAGAAGGGCGGGATTGTCAGTCAGGTCTACAGCGTCGAGGACGTCGCCACGCTGACAAGCCCATCCGCTCATTGACCAGCATTGCCGCGCCTGAGTGCGCGGCAATGCCGAGGAGAATGTCATGTCTGACTTTCAACGAGCGCTGGTAACCTTCCAAGGTATCGGCAAATCGTTTGGCGCTGTTCGCGCCCTGTGTGAGGTCAACCTGAGTGTTCAGGGCGGAGAGTGCCTGGGGTTGATCGGCCATAACGGCGCGGGTAAATCCACCCTGATGCAAGTCTTGGCCGGCACTCTTTCTGCCGACTGCGGTGCGCTGCTGGTCGGCGATCAGGAAGTACGCTCCAGCTATGGCGTGCAGGTGGCACGCCAGCACGGGATCCGCTGTGTGTTTCAGGAACTGTCTTTATGCCCAAACCTCAGCGTGGCCGAAAATACCCGGCTGATGTCACCGGCTATTCGTGGCTGGGGCTGGCGACGTAAAGCCAGGGCGCTGATCGAAGCCAGTCTTGATCAGATTTTTCCGGGCCATGATATTCGTGGCGACGACATCGTTGCCGAGTTGCCGATCGGCAAACGCCAGATGGTTGAAATTGCCCGTGCATTCGTGCGTGTCGATGAACGCCTGGACTTGGTGATTCTCGATGAACCCACGTCCTCTCTGGATTCGCGGGTTGCCGAACAACTCCTGCAGTTTGTCCGGCGCTTTGTCGGCGCTGGCGGCAGCATCGTGCTGATTAGCCACATTCTTGGGGAGATGCTGGACACCTGTGACCGCATTACCGTAATGCGTGACGGGCGAGTGGTAGAGATTCGCCCCGCGACGAATTTTACCCACGCGTCCCTGGTGGAGTGCATGGGGAGCGCCGCAAAGGCGGCTTGCGAACAGCACGTTTTTGTCTCGCGACGGGCCCATGGTTCTCCCGTGGTGGCTCAACGTCCGGCCCGTCAAGCCAATGCAATGACAGTCAATGCGCATCCTGGCGAAATCGTCGGTCTTACCGGGTTGGCAGGACATGGCCAAAGCCAGTTACTCATTCAAATACTGCGTCACCGTATTGCCAGGGGGCAGGGCGCCGCGCTAGTGGCCGGGGATCGACAAAATGACGGTGTGTTTGCGATGTGGTCTATCGCCGAGAACATCACGATCAGTTCGTTGGCCCATCTGAAGCGCGGTGCCCTGATCGATCCCGACGCAGAGCATGCCATGGCTGAAGAATGGCAAAAACGCATGGGAATCCGCACCCCGGATATGGGAAACCCCATCCTTTCACTGTCGGGCGGTAATCAACAAAAAGCACTGTTCGCCCGCGCATTGGCATCGCGCAGCGATCTGATCCTGATGGATGATCCCATGCGTGGCGTTGATGTCGGCACCAAGCGTGAGGTGTACTCGATCATCGCTCAGGAGGCGGCCCAAGGGCGCACCTTCATCTGGTACACCACAGAGCTGGAAGAGCTCGATTACTGTGACCACATCTATGTGTTTCGTGATGGCCAGGCAGTCCTTGACCTGCCACGCAGCCAACTAAGCGAGGAGCAGATTCTTCGCTGCTCCTTTGTGGAGCAAACGGCATGAATGCATCTACCTCGCTACCGCTGAAAGGCGCTGCGGTCAAATCGCCCGGGTTGAACTATGCACGCCTGCTGCGCAGTGCGTTGCCCGGGGTTTCACTCGCGGCGCTGCTGATCACAATTTTCATCATGCAGCCCAGGGCCATGAGTTACATGGGCATGAACCTGATGCTTAACCTGGCGGTGCCGATCGCCTTGGCGACCATCGCCCAGATGCTGATCATCACTGTCAACGATCTTGACCTGTCGCTGGGCAGTTTTATCAGCTTCGTCGCCTGCGTGGCGGCAACGTTGCTGGACCAGCACCCCGTACTTGGCTGCCTGGCGTTGCTCGGATGCATTGCGGTGTACGCGTTGCTGGGCGCGCTGATTCATATACGTAACTTGCCTTCCATCGTCGTAACTCTCGGCATGTCGTTCGTGTGGATGGGCGCTGCTGTGCTGTTGTTGCCTGCGCCGGGAGGCAGTGCGCCTGAATGGCTGCAGAGCCTGGTTCGTATCAAGACACCTTTGCTGCCTTTCGCGATCATTGTCTGTGTGGTGCTGGCGATTGCCGTACATGTGTTTTTGATGCGTTCGACGCTGGGTGTTGTGTTGCGGGGGGCGGGGGGAAATCCGCTGGCCATTGCGAAGGCAGGGTGGTCGCTGCTGCGCATCAAGATAACCATGTATGCGCTGGCCGGTACGTTCGGGGTCTTCGCCGGCCTGTTTTTAGTCGGCCTGACCACCTCTGCAGACGCAAGCATCGCGCTGCGTTACACCTTGTTGTCCATCGCGGGCGTGATCCTCGGTGGCGGTGAGTTTGTCGGCGGCCGCGTCTCGCCCACCGGCGCAGTGCTGGGAGCCCTGACACTGGTGCTGGCAGGCTCGCTGCTGTCCTTTATGCGCATTTCGCCAGACTGGCAGATGGGTGCCCAGGGCGCGATTCTGATTCTCGTCCTCGCCTTGCGTACGTCCGTCAACCGTCTTGAGGCTCGCCCACTATGAAGCGTGTTCCGTTACTCACCACTGTCATGGGCAAGCCCTGGGTATGGTCGTTCCTCGCCGCCTTGCTGATTTGGATCGCGACCATTGCCTTCACCGGGGGCCAGGGTGCAGGTTCGCTGTTGTCAGGCTCACTGAGCTTCTCGGCGTTCTTCGTGATAGTCGGCATCGGCCAGATGTTTGTGATTACCACGGGCCCGGGCAACATAGATTTGTCGATTCCGGCCAATATCGCACTCAGCGGGGCCATTGGCATGAAGTTGATGGACGGCCAGCCAGGTCTGATCTGGTTGGGCGTTCTAGGTGTACTGGGGGCCGGTATGTTGATCGGTTGTGCCAACTACGCCTTGATCCGGGTGCTTCGCATACCGCCGATTATTGCCACGCTGTCAGCCAGTTTCCTGTTGCAGTCAATGGCGATTGCCTACGGTCGAAGCATTCGGATCCAGCCACCGGAAATGTTCTACCAGTTCTGCACCGGAAACGTCTTGGGCGTGCCGTACCTGGCGATCAGCGTCGTGTTGCTGGCAGTCGTCATGGGCTACGTGCTGACACGCAGCATCTACGGCCGCTGGACGATCGCCATTGGCCAGAACGCCCGTGCTGCGGAGCTTGCCGGTGGCCATGTCAACCTGATCCGCTTCGCGACCTACGTACTCTGTGCGGTCTTTGCCAGCCTCTGCGGCCTTCTGCTGGCCGGTTTTTCCGGAGGGGCTTCGTTGAGCATGGGCGAGGAGTACCTGCTGGCCTCGATTGCAGTCGTGGTGATCGGCGGGACCTCAGTGGCGGGTGGATTTTCCAACGTGCCCGGCATCTGGGGAGCGGCGCTGTTTCTTTATCTGCTGGTAAGCATGCTCAACACCTTTGGCGCCAGTGCCGGGGTGCGCTTGATCCTTACCGGCCTGATCATCATTGCGGTCATCACCGCCGTCAGTGGCCGCAAGTCGGCACGCACTGCCTGAATAGAGGGTATTTCCATGTTTGAACCTCACTATGAATACATCGATGAACGCTTCCGCGCATTGACACTGCCCAACACTCAACTCGAGCAGCTCTATAACCAATGCCGCTGGGCCGAGGGGCCGGTCTGGTTTAACGACGGTGGTTACCTCTTGTGGAGTGACATTCCCAACCAGCGTATTTTGCGCTGGACGCCAGAGCAGGGCGTGTCGGTGTTTCGTCAAGACTCCAACTTCGCCAACGGCAATACCCGAGATCTTCAGGGCCGACTGGTCACCTGTGAACACGGCCCACGCCGCGTGACCCGCACTGAGCCGGACGGGTCGATCACGGTGATCGCGGATCGTTACCAGGGCAAACGCCTGAACTCACCGAACGACGTGGTGGTTCACCGTGACGGCGCCATCTGGTTTACTGACCCGACCTACGGAATCCTCACTGATTACGAAGGCTTCAAGGCTGAGCAGGAACAGCAGGGCCAGAATGTCTATCGGGTCGATCCGGTGACGGGTGAAGTCCAATGCGTGGCGGATGATTTCGTTCAGCCCAATGGCCTGGCGTTTTCGGCCGATGGCAAGACTCTGTACATTGCCGACTCGGCGCGCACACATGACCTTGCAGCCCCACATCACATTCGAGCGCTGGAGGTGATAGACCACTGTCGTTTGGGTCGTTCGCGGGTGTTCGCCGAGATCGAACCCGGGATCCCCGACGGCTTGCGCGTCGATGTACAAGGGAACGTGTGGACGAGCGCGGGTGACGGGATTCAATGCTTTGCTCCTGACGGCACATTACTGGGCAAGATCCTGCTGCCGGAGAAAGTCGCCAACCTCACGTTCGGCGGCCCACGTCGCAACCGCTTGTTTATCACCGCCAATACGTCGCTCTACATGATCCATGTGGCGGTGGCGGGCGCACAGATGCCGTGAAGGTGATCGCTCCCAAACACGACACAAACTGAGTTGCATCGGTATGAAAAAACCGCCCGGAGGGGGGCGGTTTTCTTCGACATTCAACTGATGAGGCCGTTTCTAGATTCTCAGGTGACGTATGAGATTAATTTGACGACTCCCAGTTCGAATCTGAAAAGCCAATCAATGACGGGTTGTGCCAAATTGCAATAGCTGTAGCTACAGTTAAATTGCTGTATTGCTGGCGTCAAGTGATAGTGGGTTTGTACGAATAAGGGAGTGACAAGCAAAGCAATAGCAACACCAGCCACTGCATAAGCCCTTATCTTCATCCAGCTTCCACCCGCCAACCCAAATACTTCACCTATGAACACCAAGACGCTTAAGATCAGACTAAAAATAGTCGTGGCCAACACAATAGGCACAACGACAGTATTCTTTATTCTTCGCAAATCGTAGTGGGCAGTATCAAATTTCCTTACAAAGCCTTCATATATCCAGTTGTCTTTGGGCAGCCCCCATGGCTGCTGCTTGACTTGCGCATCAACTGCATCATTGAAGTACAGAGCCATAAGGTCTTTGCCTCTGACCTTGTCCCCTGTCACGAAAAGGGGATCTTCAACCAAATAAAACATATTGACACTGAATAGCCTCGACTCAATTGTTCGAATGTTATCGCCGGAATATTCAGGGATGAGTACGTTCTTATAGTCATTGTCGCGCCACGCAAGACGTTGCACATAATAGGTGGAAATAGCGCGCTTGGCGGCGGCGGGGTACTTATCAACTAAAGAAGTGCCAATATGAGATACCACAGCGTTCTGGACGTTCCCCAAAACAAATCCAGATATTATGGCAGTAGCGATTATTGAATACAGGGTCTTTTCCAAATTAAACCTTAATTTAGACGCTACATAGGCGGCAATCACAGCGCCAAGAATCGAAAAGGTTACAAAGCCACCCAAGTCTGATTTCTTGGACACTGACTGGCTCCAGTCATACATCCTTAGACTGAGCAACTCCTCGACGCCAGAGACAGCAGAGTGATCGCTAAGTGTGTGGATCAAGTGCAAATTAATAAACATACCGAAAAGTGCAGCAGCTGAAATTATAATTTTTGGCAGGGTTTTGATCATGCAATCCCAATCCTTAGTGATCGACTTAAATAGCGTGCTTATGGACTGAGAGATTCTAGCAAGAATTGGCAGGTTTAGATAAGTTTCAGTAAGGAGAGATGCAGCGGTGGCTGTTGAACAGTGAACGGGCGTACGGGACAATAGATGAGGAAGCTGTTCATCGATTTATATTCACAAGACTTCCGACGTGTCGCACTACGGCTTCCGCTTTGGAGGTTAGATAAATCCAAAATAGGCTGCAGGCTTACCGCGAGAAATTTGCTTCGCTGGGCTCGTATCTACTATGCACTGTACGAAAAGTAGTGTCTTAAACACCGCCGCCAGCAAGCCAACGTGACAATCGCCGAGAAAGTGTTCTTTAGACTGCGAGAGCTATGTGCATCGAGGCAGCGGCGCCATCGAACGCTTCCGCCCCTAGCTGGCATGAGGAAAGCGACCATCGCGCACATGCCGCTCTATGGCGTCAGCTCTCGGCTGAGCTCAGCAGGACTTCATGGGAATTCCCGAGACCCATCGTGGATGAGCGTGAGGATGAACCTGCAACTTATGAGGCTGCTGCACCTACCGAGCGGATTGATACCGAGACCAAGGAGGGCATGGACTCCTACCTGACGAAAGCCCAATACGTTACGCGGCTTGAGATCAAAAACTTTGGGCCCATCGACCAGCTGGATCTCAACCTAGAAGCACCCGGCGCGTCGAGCGCGCCCTGTTACAGTTGCCGCCGCAGGTCATGCGGCGGAATTTAAGGTGTTCAGCCAAAGATATTCAGTTAATGACCTCACAAGGTTTTGTCGATGTGATGTACTTCGCACAAGCCTTATTCACCTTGCCACGAAGTGTCTCCCTCGCGGCGTTCTTTGCTGCCGTGCACGCGGCGTGGTCTGTTCCGGGAGCCGACCCAGTGGCGCTAGCTCCGCGGTCACTGGAAGGACAGTCGCCTGTAGCTTGCGACGATACGATCGCTGTCCCGATACTCTTGCCGCGAGCCTTGGCTGTATCGGTTTCGGCAGCGTGGCTTGTAGAGATTAATCCAGCCATGATTATTGCGGTAGCCAAGACGCTTGAGATTTTCAACATATACGATCCCTCATGTTGTGTGAGTGCAATGAGTCTAACTTTTCATAGGTGTCACTGTGTTGCCTGGTATGGGGGCTACTCACATAGCGCAAACTATTACATAACTGAGTTACTGGCGATTTAGTGAGTTGCCTCCAAAATACTGTCTGGCGTCGCTGAAGCCCTCCAGGACTAGCTTGTAAAAGTTGATACAACTTCACCTCGTGTTGTTAGCAGTACCGCCATGTTTCTAAACACATACAGGATCAGATCGTCGTTGATCGAGATGTCAGGAGAGATGGTGATAGTGCAATTCATTTCCCCTGTTTCGGGTGGAATGTAGTCAGCGAAACTTGCGCAAAAAGGATTGTCTCCAAATGCAAACGAACTAGGTGGGTCCGGATAGAGTGAGCGTCCCACGAGCACGAAATAGGGTGTGCTAGTAATCGGGTTCATCTTGCGGGCCGGCATGTCGATTAGTGCGCCGTTGACGAAATATTTCGCCACAGAACTGCTGATGTTCGCTATGTAAACTTGTCCTGTCATTGGAGCCCCCACTAACTTGTCCAAATCACGGTTTCGGCCACCAGCCATTCGGCACCTGGATGTCCAGCGACGGTGCGAATACGATCGGTACCTGAGTGCCGTCCACGTTGGCGAAGAGTGTCACGTCGAAACGCAGTAGGGCATTTGCGGTGCATGGCTGCATGATCTCAAACCACCGGGCACAGTCATCTGCTAGTTTTCTGGCCAACACCTCCAACGTGATGGAGCCTTCAGATAACCCATCAGCCGCTTCGGTCGTGAGTTGAAGATCGTTGGCTAAAAGGATCGGCAGGTCGCTCCATAGCCCGGTTTTCCCCTCGGGGGCTGCCGCAACCTGGTAGCTGTGCGTGATGGTGATTTTCAGCAGACGATCCTTGGCAGCGGCTCTGGTGGCCTCGGCAAGCGGCGTCAGCGCGCTGACGATCGCTCCCACCAGCGACGGACCTGAGTCGAATGTAGCGCTTGGCATCGTGATGATTGGAACCACCGGCGAGGCGAATGAAACGTGTGGAGTTTGGTAGACCAGAGCTCGGTTGGTCTGGGCACCACCAGCACCGGCAAGATTCGCGTTGCGCACGATCCACCACTTCGACAGTGCGGTTTGCCGCGTTGCAATGTCGAGGTCCTCCCATACTAATTCGAGGGAGCCTGGAGCCGTATCGGATAGCTCCGTGTATGGGTAGCTCGTGACGAACCAGCAAGTTGTACCATCGGGCGCGTCATTTCCTGCAGGCGAAACTGCGCCATGAGCCTGGCCATTAATGGTCGGCCACATGATGGACGCACCGTCGCATTGATCGCCAACCCACGTCCCGCTGGCGAACAATTGCAAGGATTTCTGTTCGTCGAACGCGTGAATGAAATTAAGCACATAGTCCGTGCTTGACTGTGCCAGCGGTGTTTCGTCGCTGATTGCGGAGTGAGGTCCCTTGCCTGATAGACCTCGCAAAGCCGCCCATGAACAAGTGACGACTGAGATTTGATCGAGCAGTGCACTGATTACCTGTCGTGGTGTTGGCTTGCCTGGCTGCGTACCAATGCCCACTTGTTGCAGGGCGACTACGGCGGGCCTCAAAACCGGCCAGGCTGCCATGAATGATGCCAGCGCTTCGTACACCGCTTCTATTGTGCCGAGCTCCGATGCAGACGAAAAAAGCTGCTGGTTACTGAGCGGCTGGTTGTAGGTCAACTTCATCCATAATTCGTCCTGCGCCTCCTTTTCAGCCAACACCAGGCTCGTGGAGTAGTTCCATTGCAGCACTGCAGCGCCCGAGTGAAGGACGGTGACTGGTTTCGTCTGCTCGGCACGTTGTGTCAGTAGGACTGGAGAGGCGGGAAACTTGCGAACTGGTACTGGCGCATCGATTATCCCCAGCGGCAAGGCCAATGGGTCTTGCGTTAAATCGAGAACGAAGCGTAGCCACTCGGATGGGGTATACCCATAGGCTGACTCCGCTTCCTCGATTAGATGCTCGACAAAGCGCGCAGAGTACGTGAGGTCCAGATGCAGGTTGGCATCTTCACCAGCATGCGCCGCAGTCAACAGGAAGTTGAGAAGACTGGGTTGCGACGCAGTACTTGTCACGATCGGTAGCTTGGCGCTGGTAATGCTGCAGGCGGATGCAGGTGTGGCGGCGGGCTCGCCGGCTGTTAGGCTGCCAAAGAAGCGCGGGGGCACAGATCCGACCCCCGCAGTATTTACCACCGTCACGTCAGCCGGCATCTGTACGACAGCAGAAACCGAGTAGGCAGTGGAAAGGGCGGTCAACACGCTTTGTTCGTATTGATCCTGGGCAGCGCTGAGGTCACCGCTCGGTAATAACGGGAATACCGGTCCGACTCCCTTTGCCAAGGCCTTGGCCAGTGTTGCTTTGTACCCCATAAGTGTCTGGTAGTCGCTACCGTCAAGAGCGGCTATTACGATGCAGTTGGCCGGGGCGAGAATTTCATCGACGGCGGATAAGAAGCTCTGCGCCCATGCGTCAATATCGACACCGCTGAACGTCTGTCGGGTGTAAGTGGGCGTTAGAGTATCGAGATCATAGACCGGCACCTGCGCGGGGCCATCCATAAGCTTGTTATTGAGTGGTAGCAGTGTGAAGTAGCTCGCCTGGTTTTGCCGAAAATCTACGTCTATACCGTGAGTTTTACTCCAGCGCATGCACCACAGCGATGCGCCGCCATTGCCGGTCGCCGAGCTCTGCGAGTCAGTGCGCACTGCGAGCCTAGCCATACCGTTGGCGCCGTCGAATCCTATGAAACAGGCCTCGAACTGTTTGGCGAACCAGTCGAGACCGACGTCCTCGACAGGCGTTCCACCATCAGCCGTTGCGCGCTTTTGCGCACGAACGGTCCCTCCAGCCGGAGGGTCAAGATCGGCAGCGACGGGCATTGCCACCATTACTGCGCCAGGCATGCCGGTGCGTGCCATCTCGTCCACCAGATCGGCGGGCCGCTCGAAAGTGAGCGTGACCGTCACAGCAAACAGGTCGTCGCTGCGGTTTGCGAGGTCGGTCTTGTCGAATGGCAGTTGCAATACCAGGGGCACAGACTCTGCGGCGCCTCCGGCAAGTGCGGTATTGAGTTCCTCGATTACCCTATTTGCGAACATAGCGAGCGCGTTCTTGATGACATCCCCATCACCGATCTTCCCGCCGTTCGAGGGCAGGACCGTTTGCGTAATGGTCACTGTCGTATGCGGGTCCGCCAGTTGGGCGGCCACGGTTGCATAGCGGCCCAACGCGGTACTGATCTGCTGCTTGGCACGGTCTTCAGCGGTTGCCACGGCGCCGGGGCTCAACCCATACACGCGCACGTGAGCCAATGCTGGATCGGTGCGGATCACAAGCGCCGAGTCGAAATGTACCGATAACTCCAGCTGGTCTTTTTCAAATCGATAGGCGCAGCGCACGCCTGGCCATTCCATCGGAGCAATTAGCGCATCGTTGTAACGCACCGGGAAACTGATTGTGAATGTGTCGGCTGCACTATTAAGTGCGTTACCGAACACATCGTTGACCCGCAACGTCAGTGCTGGCTCTCCGCCGACGGCCGCGTAGGGGAGCGCCGTGTCTCCGACTTTTGCGCCCTTGGCTACGAAGCGATAGGCAGGCACTACCTGCCGGTAAGTCTGGCTGCTGGCGTCGAAGCCCGCGGGTCTCGTGTTTCCGTATGCATCGGGGTCGGCGCTGTCAGTCGAGGGGCTCAGTGCGACACTCCACAACGAGGTGTCAAATGGCACCGCACTGCCGGCAGCTGCGCCATCGACTCGAAATTGCATCAAATGGTAGAGCGCGGCGATCCAGTCGGCGTCATACAGCGTGCCGGACTCGCGTGTGAGCATCGTATTCGCGAACGACCAGCCGGCCTCGAAGCCTATGCAGCCAGGCGGATAGGATGGCTGGTACTGCAGGAGCGGATTGCCTGCTGCGTCAGCGATGCCGATGTAGAGCGTACCGTCCACGCTGGCTTGCGGCGTGAACGCGAATGCATTGTGCCAAGGTTGGAACGTGTTTGACTCTGGGAAACTCACGAGCAGTGTGAGGGTGGCTGTGTCACCGTTCGGAATCCCATCAATCGGAGCCGGCTGCCCCTTGGGCGTGAAGATACGTACGGGAAGTGGCTGGCCGGTTGCATCGGCGTACCGCATAAAATAGCCGCCAGATTGGGTAACACTGACTTCCCAAATCATCTGAAGCAGGGCTTCTATGCGTTTTAAGTTTTCCGATGTGTCGGGGTGATCAGGATCAGGGAATAACGTGGAAACCGGGCCCAACGTGTCGTCGCTCACGCGCAGCATACTCTCCCGCATCTGCAGGTTGGCCAGGGAAGGTTCGCTGCTGGTCGACAGGTTGGTTTTTGCGAGCAGTACAGGCTGTGTGGCCAACGAAAGCACGCCAGACTGAAAGCCCGTGGTGTCGGCGTTATACAGCACAGAGACGGTCGCCCCCACCAGCGAGTTTGCGCTGAGCAGCGCGTGGATGCGTTCACGGGTCTCGTTGTCTGAACCGCCGACACGGTAAATATCGGTGTAGTAGGGGTTTACCGGGCCGCCGCCAGAGTCAACGCTCCCGGCTTCAGCACGGTTAACCACGGAGATTGGCACCTGAATCATCAGGGCCGGTATAATTTTTTGGGTTCCGGCCGAGTCGCGGGTTTGCGGACGACCGGTCTGGACCGTAAGTGTGAGCGGCGCACCGGCATACTGCCGAAGCAGGGCAGGAGGGAGCGGCACCAAGAAGCGCGCTTCCTCCTGGCACTGCCACGGAAGGCGCTCCCGAATGGCGTACCAGATTGCTTCGCTGCGCACCGCTGGAATCGGCGCAATACTGATATCAGGCGATGCGGCGAGGAGTTTGCTGCGGCGATGCCAGATCGGCCGTGGCACCGGGGGTACGGCCTCCACCGGCAGGGTGGAGGTGACACTGCTGTCACCATTGGCGAACTTAACCGGAACCTTAAAAACCGGGCCCTGCGAGGCTGGTGCGAGTGAGAGGGTCGCCGTGAGGGAGGCGGGCTGCGCGCCGTTTGTCGTGGTAACGGTGAACTGTTGCCCGTTGAGTGCATAGCCTGCGCCGATGTCAAGCGTCGCCAGGTCAACCTTTGTAAAATCGGCCGGGGTGGTAGCGGGGTCAGGGATACGCATCCCGTTCATCAGGTAGCGTGAGCTCAGTCCACCTAATGTTCGTACCAACGCGTCGTCTGGTAGTGCGCTTGGGGAACCGCCAGACCGTTCGCTATCCGCGAGGCTGCTCGCCATTTGACGGCAGATCAACAGAAAGTAGTCTCCGAAGATGTAGTGTGTCAGCGACGGACCCTTCGGCGAATCTGCATTCGCGGTACCAAAGCGAAGCGCGCCACGGCTGTCCGGGTTATCGGTAAGCATGCTGAGCGAAAGCTGTGCGAAGTATGCTTCGACGACCTGGCGGTAATCCGCGTAGGTACGAGCATGATCAGCGAACACGACGGGCGTATCGTTCCCGGCCCAGGTCATTTGTAGGCAATCGAACATGGGGAACAGCGCCCAATCCCCTACAGCCGTGCCTAGATCGACTGGGTTAAGCGTGAAATTCACCTCAGTGCACAGGCAGTGCTCCAGTTTCGTGTCCCAATCTGCGGGCGTCAGACCACGACCCTGGCCAAGGTTTGACACCACATCGATCCAACTGCCTTTGTTGTTTGACCAGGTGCGCAGAAGCCAGGTCGCCAGCGTGGTCAGCAGTGTATCGAGTGCAGTTGTAGTATTCGGCGCGTCGGACCCAGGTGCGCTGATGATCAGCGTGGCAATGCCAACTGCACTGCCAGCGTCTCCGGCGTAGACCACCGATGGTTGAAGCAGGAATGATAGCGCCACTTCGGCAGGTCCGGCAGTGGCGGTGGGACTCCATGCTGGCTGGCCAGCCGAAGCGGCGTCGCTGACCAGGCGGGCGCGATGTTCAAGCAAGCTGCGCTCGTGGTGTTCGATTCCGCGATGTGCCCAGTCGTTCATGCCATGGAAGGCCGGGTTGAGCGGGCCATTTAGACTTGCGGTGGCTTTGCCGCCAGAGATTTCGAAGCTAGTTGATATCGTGGTGTGGAAGCCCACCGAGATGGTAATAAAGAAGATTTTGATGCGTGCTTCGGCATCCACGCGCGCGGTTATGTTGATGATCGTGCCGTATTCGGTTTCGAACGCGATGCCGGCCACGACTGACAATCTCACAAGTACCGATAGCTTGACGACGGCGAGGTCGACCTCGCCCTGCAATTGACCGACGATGCCGACTGTCGCGGCAAACCAATAATAATCGGGAGTTCTTGAGACAGAGCTGCCTGCGGCATCCCGCCACGCGAGAATACCCTGGAATGTACCCTGCGCAGTCAGCGACAGCGAAGCCGAAAAAGGCCCCGCGTTTATTGATCGTCCAACCCCGAACCACATCGCGAGGCCGAATGTCACGATAGGGTTGTAGGCTACAACGTCCTTGACCGCCGCCGAACCGATTGCCTTGAGAGCCATTGTTGCGCTTGTCGGGTTGTCGCCGCTTCGAAGTTTTCCGAAGTAGAAACCGCAGCCACCGGTGAAGATGTAAACCTGCAAGCCGATTGACTCCGAACCAAGCGGCCAGCCAACGCTGACCTTGAAGTCTCCGTTCGTGTATATCCAAATTTTGAACGAGGGCAGGGTGAGCGCCACAGCGCCGAGGTTGATTTGACGGTACTTGGTGGGCATCGTCAGTGCGCCATAATAGACGCCTAGATGCGGACCGAGTTTCTGGTACAAGATCTCGAAAAGCAGCCCCTCAAACTGATCGAGCGAGCATGTAATCTCCAACCCATAGAGTACGGGATCATTGAAGACAGCCCGGATTTCCCAGCCGCGCACGAGCAGGTGCGCAGCAACGAACCAGTCACGCGACGGGTCGTAATACTTACCGAATCCTTCGAGCAGTTTGCGGGGGTCGTTGGTGATGAACACCGATTCAAGTTCGTTGAACATCTCTTTGATTGGATCATCCTTCGTCAAGTCCGCGGTCGGCCCAAATCGCTGTCCGAGGCCGAGATATTTCACCTGGAAGTTGCTGGTGCCCTGTGAGGGAATTGGAAACGGATAACTAACTACAGACGTCTTCTTGTCTTCATCTTCCTGCAGGCCGGCCAACACTCTGCCAGGAAACCCGCGGTGTAATTGGCCAGCCTCAAGGCGTTGCAGCTTTTTGAACGACTCCTGTTCGGAGAACTGAACCCGGGCGCTCACGTCAAGACCACCTTTCGACTTGTCGTAACCAACGATCAGGTCGTAGACCGTGAAGTTGGGCTCAACGGTGATAGGGCCATAGTTGCCACCAAGTTTAATGCCGTAATCGCCCTTTTCGAAGAGCTTCACAACCAGTTGTACCGCCGTTTCTTCGCCGATTGAAACCGTCAGATAAGGAGCGATCTCTACAGCAAAGATCTTGCTCCAGGGCAGCGAAGAGCTCAGATGTGCGATCTGCTTCAAGGCATCGATGCCCAACATCTTTGCAATTCGCTCAATGAGCGTGCGCAGGCTGATAGGCTGCTGCGTCGATTGCGGCCCCAACACGAATTGTGTGGGGCCGTCGCCGACTGCAAAGCCGAACTGCAGGCCATAACCTGCCGCATTGGCACCAGCAGCCGCAACATCGAATGATGAAGGCAACTGGAGGGTGGCTTGTACATCTAGCGTGAATCGCGTCATGGGCAGGGCTCGTGTCAGCCGTTTGATTTCGATTTCGGTGATTCGTTGGTTGCACCGAATACCGCGCCTTGGATGGACAATACGCCGGGAATCAGATCAATCCCCTCACCGTCCGGCCAGATTGCCGACATGGCCAGGGTGAACAATTTGTTCTGATCTTTGGATGCTGTACCCGGCACCTTTATATGGAACTGTTCAACCGCAACGTCTAGCGTTGCAAGCTTTCCGATTATCTTGTCGAGCGGTGCTGGCAGTTGATCGGCACTTGGAATATTCACTCCGAACTGCTTGTTAAACCAGGCCGTGAAGTCGTTGAGCGTACCGAGGTCGACGGGCTCCGGTAGCGTGAAGTCGATGCCTTCAGTCTTCATCTTGGAGATGTCGTCTGTTGACACCGGCACCATCGTCCCGTGGAGATCAAAGTTGAGGCCAAAGACTAGTTTCGTAGCGGGTGGATCATCCTTTACCAGGGCGACCGGGCGGTTTGCTGGCGGTTTGCTTGCGGGCGCTTTTGTTTGTGGTGATTTTGCTGACGGCTTGCTCATGCTTGTTTCTCCTTGCCTTAACGCTACGGTGGGTGATGTAACCGATGGGCAACGCCTGGGCGTCGCTGGTGAGAACCTGCGCGTCGACGGCTCCTTCCAGGATCTCTGTTAGCGGATAGGCCGTGCTGCCGTTCGCGATGTAAAGCACGCCGGATACCGGGTCCTTCTGCACAGTGATGGCAACCGCCCACAGCCCGGCGAGAGGCGAGTCAACCGGCACCTTGATCGGTAGGCTCCAGCCGTAGAAGTCGTTGAGTGCCCTCATCAGGGCACGGATACTGCGTGCGGCGAGTATGGGATCGTCGAGTTTCATGACGTCTGCGTGGCTGCAAGACTCCAACCCAGATTGCCGCCGCCAGGATTTCTGGCGTCCGCAAACAGGATGAAATCGGTGAGAACCTTCGGCGGAAGCGTGATACCAAACACACTCAGTGCCACGTTGTTGAACATCAGCACATAAGCGGGCCCTTCATTTGTTTTCACCAGCCCAAGGTTGGCCGCTGAGAATGTGGTTTTCAGTAGGCCCTGCAGATTGAATCCGAATGCGCCTGCGGTGACCTGCGGAAGCAGTACAAACAGCGCAGCGCCATCGTCGTCGGGCGTGTAGGTGCTAGGTCCCCAGGCGACGATGAGGGACGCGTCGAGCGTGGCGTGCGCATCCGCCAACGCTCCAAGGGAGCCCAGCGGCAGTGAAAATTGCAGTGCGTATTGCGGCTTCGAAGCGATATACGCCACCTGGGTCTTGATCGTATTGACGCCACCGGCGACGGATGAACCCGCATTGGGTATGGCCACTACTGGCACACTCGTCTCGACTCCAGTCAGCATCGGCACCTGAACAGGCAGCGCTCCGAGCGCACTAATGTCGAGTCCGGCCTCGTTATGCAGGATGGCCTGGAGCTTAAGCGGCAGCATGCGCGCCAGTGCACCCGTGCGTAGTCCGTTGCGATCGTCAGCGGCCATGAGCTCGGATAGGTCAGGCGCGATTTGAGGTGGGCCGATACGCGCGCCTTCCGCATTGAGGCTGCAGGTGATTTTGAACGCGAGGTTGCTCAGCTCAACACCAGCGTTTCCCGCACCGTACGAGTACAGGTCGAGCCCCTCCACACCGGGAAAGGGATTTGCTGCGAAGGTGAGCGTACCGCTTAAGGCAAAACGCGAGGCAATCACGGTGTCGGTATTCACGGACGTGTCCCGAGATGTGTCGTGCGTTGAGACCGGTACAAGCGTTGCGCCGTTGATCAGTAGGCTATCGATCACGCGGATGTGTGAGCCGTCAGGATTGAACTCGAATCTGCCATGCTCCCCGTCGTTGAACGTGACTGTGCCGACGTCGCCACGCTTCTGATAACGGCCCGCCACTACCACTGTGTTCGGTACCATCCCTCGGTTGGGAGTTGATCCCCCAAGCTTTACCTCACGGCCGAACAGCCTTTGGATTGTCATGCCGACCCGGCAGTGGAACTGGGTGACGATCGACTTGTTGATCGCGACTGCAAGTTCCTGAACAACGAATGCGTAGTCTGTTTGGTTATCCCCAGAGGGCGATGATTGGGTGTCTTTCGTGTGGTGGTAGATTACGCCGAACAAGGAGCTTTCGAGTATCTCTGGTTCGTGGTCCGCGCCGTCGCCAATTCGGTTGGTTTGTACGCCGAAGTGGTGGGCGGTTAACTGTCCATCGATGCCGGCCAACAGCATCTGCAGATCTTCCGGCATACCGTTGCCGTTAATCGGTGCGTTGAATGCAAGCATACCGGTCCAGGAAGGGTCCATAGCCCGGATGCGGAAGTCGGAGAACGGATCGTCGGTATCGCGACGCGCACTTTGCGCAATGTTCAGGGCCTCTTGCAGCTTGAGCTGTGCGTACCTCACGCTTGCGGGGTTGCCGATAAAATAGTCGGTATCTGCCCAACCTTCTGGTGCACTGATCAGATCGGCGAGGCTCTGCGTGGTTGCATACTTGAATACCAGAACAGTGTCTCGGCCGGTGGTTGCGCCTGGCGCGCGCGCAATTTCGAAGTTAAAGCCGGCGACCTCGATCAAGCGACTGATGTACGGGAATCGCTCCCAATCGTTGACGACAAGAAACAGTTGTTCGCGCATTAGCGTGCTTGCCAGATGCGCGTCCACCACACCGGTTGCCTGATCTGCGTCGAACGACAGCGTCTGCTCGCCGTAGCGTGCAAGTACCAGCGAACGCCATGTGCCGATCTCTGGAATTGCAGTGCCCTTGAGCTCCGACAAGAACGCGGCCGTGTTGGTTTGAACCAACATTCCCTGCGGTGTTGCGGTGCGGGCACCTGGCAATTGCGTGCCCTGTTCGCTGATGAAAAGGGGAGAGGCAGGTGCGCTGCCACGAATCAGAGAGCCACGGAGGCAGGCAATCACCTGTTTTTCGTAGCTGGTCAAGCATGCGCCATCTTGAACGTCGCAATCGGCCAGCGCGAAAACGCCACCGTAGAACACCATCGGAAATGCTTCAGAGCTATTATCGTCGGCCGTTGGTGACTCAAGCGTCGAGACCAGAGATGACACGGCCGATGGGTAGTACATATCTATGGCCACCGCTCCGCGGCCAAAACTCACCGAAGCGCCCGGTTGCGCATAATAACCGCGCGTTGCTGGTGTCGACCCCGGGCGAATGCGTACCCAGGATGTCGAATAAGGTCCTTCGAGAACCGGTCTGGTCTCGTCCCCCAAGGTCAACGGTTGCCGGCTGAGGTGGGTTGTGCCAAACGATCTCGAACACCCCGGCATCGAAGGAAGGAACTCGATGACATCACCACTTGCAACACGCAGATACTCGGTACCGAGCATGCCGCACGATAGCTTTGCCATGCCGCGCGGCACTGTCAGCAGGAACGGCCCCAATGGCGCGAGATAGGCCGCAGGTGAGTTGCCACTGCCGGGCCGTGCCGCTGGATAGAGCCCTGCCCGCGCCCCGGTCTTCGGAGCAATCGGGACCATCGTAACGAGTTCGCCCGTTACGGTTCGGGCGACTGTCGACACCAGCTCGTCAAGTGGTTGCGACTGAAACAGGAAGCGAGTTCGCGCACCATCAAGCGGGGCGAGCGGGTCCATCTCACAGTCGAAGGCGAGCAACGGCCAGTCGCTTTGGGGCAGGGGGGGCAAGACAGGATAGCGCAGTTGCTTGAATCCTTGCGTCTGCGGATCCACGTAAAAATAGCGCAACTCTCCCCCCGGAAAACCATCGGCTTGTGGGTCATCCGCGAACACCCCGAATAAATCGTATGCATCCCAAAGTGATGTATAACTCAACAGTCCAGGAGAGGCCGGGTCAAACGATAGGGATACCGTGAAGTTGTCTGGTACCAGTGGCGTACCCTGATCGCCATGACGACGCAGTCCAATACCGCTGCCGGCGAAACTGGCTTTTCCAACGTCCGGGAGCAGCTTCAATGGCGTACCGCTCGGCAGGAACAATTCGACATGACCGAACGGAAGAACGCCGTTGGAGCTTCCGACTTTTCCGCTGTCTGGTGACATCTGCAGCAGAGGTACCTTAACGTAGGCCCATTGCTGTGGCGGGGTTTGGATCAGCCACGCCACGCCTCGTACGGTGTGGTAAGGCTCATTGATCCCGAGCGCCACCACGATAGAGGACGGGTTAAGCGGCTCTGATTGTGACGCGGAATAAAACAGGAAGTACCCCGACTGCTGCCAAGCCTGCAACAGCGTTAACTCGGAAGGAGCAAGGTCAGGACCGCCCGGCAACAGCAGGAAGCCCATCCGGACAGCAGATGGACATACTGTCGAATACAGCGCGAAGCCGTCGACGTACGCAATTTTCGTGAAGATCAGGTCAGTTTTCCGTTCCATCGGATACACGATCTCCGTCGAGCTGATACCGCATCAAACCCTGTGTGCTAAAGCGAAGCGGTTGCCTGAAACGGCATCGCTTTCGATCTGCATGAGCAAATGGCGTCTTCAATCACCCTGCCGTGGGCAGTGCACCGCGATTAGGTGATCGCGGCGCACGGTTATCTGGGCCGTCAGTGTTGAGCGGCTTGAGCGCTCAAACTGGTGGTGATCGAGGTGATTTTGAGCACGACTCCACGCGCCGTAAGCAGGATCGCTTGGTTCTGCGTGAGATACAGAATCAGGTCGTCATCGAGGCTCGTATCGACTGGGATATTGACCGTGGTATTACCGGTTCGGCTGGCCCATGGGAAAACTAGCACGTTGTCGCCGTAAGAGAATACGGCCGTGTTATCCGTCGAGGGATACTTCGAGCGCTTCACGCTCAGTGCCGATGGAGTGTATAGCGGCGGGTTGGTGCCAGTTGACCAGCCTGCGATGGGGCCTGCGTCGTTGTTGGCGATTAGCAGTTTTGAGATAGTTTCGTTGTAGCTGTTGAAAACAGTGACCTTGCCTACCATGAGATGCTCCTTGCGTTAATAAGCGGGCCTGATTGGCAGTCCGCTTGCCAAAAAACTGATTGAAATCAACCGCAACTTGGACACTAAAGAGCTCAAGGTTGGCGAAGCACACTAATTTGGTATTCCTCGTGAGAGGCCTGCGTGCCGTCTGTGACCAAGTATGCCCAGTGTAATGAGGAACCCTAGGCTAGCAATTCAGTGATGGCAAATTAAAATCAAAAAAACTTCAGTGGTATGGCTCTCGAGTGGAGATGCCTAAAGCATGTCCTCGAACTGGGTTCGAATGCGGCGCTTTGAACGATTAAATCTAGACCAACATGCGTCCTTGGCAGATAGCCAATGTTATTAGTAATAACGCATATGTCACTCGCTGAAATATAAACAGACGAACAAAGCTGTTGCCGTCATCAGCAATGCGTTTTTCCTACGAGTCGATAATCGACATGTTGGATTTTTTCCCAGTCATTCCCCTCATTGAACGCCCCAAATACATTCGAGATATTTTCGCCGCATTGTACGCAGTCCGATTACGAGAGTCGGCGATTCCCAATGCAGGGACTAACTCGGCTCCCACTTGACTTGCTTTCTGATACATTTTTGACGTCTTCAACTTATGCGATAAGGAATATCGCTCGTTACCTTATTAGTAACTCGCTATGAATATAAAATCCCGATTGAGAGTCGGATGCATCCTGTCCAATCGATTGACTCGGCATCTCCCGGGGCAAGGGTAAGGGTAAGGGTTCGAAGCAGAGGGGCGGTGATCTTGTTCATCCCTTCAAAGGAAGACTTGTCGGCGGCTTCCACGAGCCTGGAAAGCAGGAGGCGTTGTTCCTGTGAACGTCGGAACTGATTGCGCAACTGCAATCGTTCCGGGAACGGATTCTCCTCGGCGCCCGGGCGAACCAGCGTGCGAACGATCCGAAGTTGCGTATCTGTCAGGCTGCGGTAACGAGTGCGGTCGGGAGAAACCCAGCTCCCGGCTTTTAGCATAGGTGTAGAAAGCCTGGATCGCATGCAGGTGCTCTGAGGCAGTGTTGTATGCACGATGTCTGAGCTTGAGCTTGAGCTAGACGTAGATGAATGGCACTAGCTTGGGCAATGGCGCCGCTAGACTGACGAGAAACGACACTGAATCAGCTTCATTGGCAGCCACCTCATTCAATGACTCGCCATGAACACAAAGTACATGGCCCGTTGAGAGAGTGGACGCCAATAGCGGGTTTGTCTAATCAGTGCTTTACGAGCCTCATGAACATTTCTAACATGGCATCTGATTTAACATAATATACATTATGCGTAATTATGACTGGGGGTATCAGGGTCAGCGCTGGTCAGATTTCAAGCTTGAAAATACGCCACAGGGCCAATCCAGTCCCATCGATCATTTCAACCATCTCTCGAGCTTTGTCATGCAGGTTGCCTGGATCAATGCATGGCCATTGGTTTGCTGCATAATCCCCAGCTTTGCACTGCACGAGTCTGCGCACAAACCCCAATGGAATGGACACATGATACGAGCATTTGAACATCGCGATATGGAACGGGTTCTGGACATCTGGCTAAGCGCATCCATCAAGGCCCATGACTTTATCGACGCTTCCTACTGGCAATCGCATTTAGAGGCGATGCGTGACGTTTACATCCCGGCTTCTGAGACCTATGTGATTGAAGACCAATCCCGGGTTCTGGGGTTTTGTTGTCTGCTGGGCAATCAACTGGCAGCGCTGTTTGTCGATCCCGACCAGCAAGGCAAAGGCCTGGGCAAGCAATTGCTCGGGCATGTAAAAAGCCTGCGCGATGAGCTGACACTGGCTGTTTACAAGGAGAATTCGCCCAGTTTCGCCTTTTATCAGTCCCAGGGCTTTGGGGTGGTCAAGGAGCAGATTGACGAGCAAACAGGGCGTAGTGAGTACCTGATGGCGTACAAAGCCTGAACCGAGAACCTTGAAATGGGCTCTGCGGTCTGTTTTCCCGCCGTTTTATTCGCTCCGGAGACCGTTTCAAGCCCGGTAAACATGGCTGCCACATAAGAGGCCAGTCCATGTATTTTCCGCCTGCCAAGCCCTGGCACCACTACCCCAAACATAACCAAATAGAATAACTAAACTAAAGAACTATTTAGTATAGTTATAAATAACCCCTGTTTATGCCTCTTTCCCTCACCTCCGTCCAGCTCAAGGCGCCTCCAGAAACCCGGCGCTTGTACTGATTGCACAGGCCAGGAGCAACTATGCTTTGGCTTTGCCACTGCCCGCTGAGCGTGAGGGATGCAAAATGACTCGCCCCACTGAGCCTGATCCGATCTATGCGCTCGATACCCCAGAGCGAACCCGCCCCAGCAATTACCCGCAGCCCTTCGCTTCCCTGATGCTGGGCCGTTCCAAGCGACCCTTGGGAGATCTGTTCAATCTGAAAAATTTTGGCGTGAATCTCATCCACCTTCCCCCGGGGAGCCTTTCGGCGCTTCATCATTCGCACTCGCAGCAGGATGAATTTATCTATGTGCTGGGAGGTCATCCCACCCTGCTTCGAGGGGATGACACGCTGCAACTGGCCCCGGGGATGGTCGCAGGCTTTCCCGCCAAAGGCCTTGCCCACCATCTGGAGAACAGGACGGACGCCGTCTGCGTCATTCTTGAAGTCGGCGACCGCAGCCCAGGCGATTGCGTGACCTACCCCTCTGACGATCTGCAGGCCATTACGCAGGCTGATGGCAAATGGCATTTCGCCCATAAAGATGGCACCCCCTACCCGTGAGGGCACTGACAATTTGTCGCAGGGCCGTGTTTTTGTTAAAGTTAGGAAACTAACTGTTTAGTACATAACTATTTCGACTTTTCCTCGCTCTGTTGACTCGCCCTGCATGGGCCACGACGACGTGAAGAAACTCCGAACGCGCCTGCTCCTGCCCTGCAAGTCGCTACAGTTAAACGCTATACCCTCCTCCCAACCGTTCATGCATCAATAGGGTCATGAAAAATGATTAATTCCCAACCTTCGGCAGCTGTAAGCCGTTGGCCCATCTGGGTCGCCGCTCTCGGTGTGCTTGTTTTCGGATTGCTCTATGTAGCCGGCGGCGGTTACCTCGCCACGCTGGGTGGCAGCCTGTACTTCCTGCTCGCAGGCCTGGGGATGGTTGCCTCGTCCATTCTCCTGTTCAAAAAGCGCCTTGCAGGTGCCTGGCTGTTCGCCGCCGTCATGGTTGCCAGTGTGATCTGGGCAGTGGTCGACGCCGGACTGGTGTTCTGGCCGCTGGTTTCACGCCTGTTCGCCCTCGCGGTACTGAGCCTGGTCGTGGCGCTGGTTTACCCGACTCTGCGCAAGGCCAACGGACTCAACGGCAACGCCGGCTACGCGCTCGGCGCAGTGCTGGCTGTGGCCATCGTTGCCGGTGCCTGGGGGATGTTTCAGCCACACGCTTCGGTCGCACCAACCGGCAACGGTCCCGGCCTGACCAAGGTTGATCCGGACAAGGCCCAGAAAGACTGGGCACATTACGGTAACGACGAGGGCGGCAGCCGCTTCGCGGCACTGGACCAGATCAACCGCAGCAACGTGTCCAAACTGGTTCCGGCCTGGACTTACCAGACCGGCGACGTGGCCATCAGCAACGGTAACGGTGCGGAAGATCAAATGACCCCGCTGCAAGTGGGCGACAAGGTTTTCATCTGCACACCGCACAACAACCTCATTGCCCTGGACGCCGACACGGGTAAAGAGCTGTGGAAAAACAACATCAATGCACAGGCAGCCGTCTGGCAGCGTTGCCGTGGCCTGGCCTATTTTGACGCCACTGGCGCCGTCACCCAGCCTACCGATGGCAGCACTCCGGCAGCGGCCGTCAGCGTTGCCCCCGGTGCTGCGTGCCAGCGTCGGCTGTTGACCAATACCATCGATGCACGCCTGATTGCTGTGGACGCGGATACCGGCCAGTTCTGCCCGGACTTCGGCACCAATGGCCAGGTTGATCTCAAAAACGGGCTGGGCAATGTGCCTGACTCCTACTACCAGCTGTCGTCAGCGCCGTTGATGGCTGGCACCACAGTGGTGGTGGGCGGCCGTGTTGCCGATAACGTGCAAACCGACATGCCAGGCGGCGTTATCCGCGGTTTCGACGTGATCACGGGCGCCATGCGCTGGGCTTTTGATCCGGGCAATCCAGAAGACAAACACGCCCCGGCCGACGGCAAGACCTACGTTCGCAGCACACCTAACAGCTGGGCACCGATGTCCTACGACCCGCTGATGAACACCGTGTTTTTGCCGATGGGCAGTTCGTCCACCGATATCTACGGCGTGGAACGTACCGCTCTGAATCACAAGTACGGCGCATCCGTATTGGCGCTTAACGCGACTACCGGTGAAGAAAAATGGGTATACCAGACCGTCCACAATGACCTGTGGGACTTCGATCTGCCGATGCAGCCAAGCTTGATCGACTTTGCCAAGCCAGATGGCAGCAAGGTGCCTGCCCTGGTGATCGGTACCAAGGCCGGTCAGATTTTTGTGCTGGATCGTCACACGGGTCAGCCGCTGACCAAAGTCGAAGAAGTTGCGGTCAAGCCGTCGAACATCCCTGATGAGCCCTACTCGCTGACTCAACCTAAGTCCGTGGGCATGCCTCAGATCGGCGCGCAGACACTGACTGAATCTGACATGTGGGGTGCCACCCCCTTCGACCAGATGCTGTGCCGTATCTCGTTCAAGAAAATGCGTTACGAAGGCCTGTACACCGCGCCAGGCACTGACGTGTCGCTGAGCTTCCCGGGGTCACTGGGTGGCATGAACTGGGGCAGCCTGTCGACTGACCCGGTACACGGCTTTATCTTCGTCAACGATATGCGTCTGGGCTTGTGGGTTCAGATGGTGCCGCAACAAAAAGACGCCAAGGCTTCTTCCGGCGGTGAAGCACTGAACACCGGGATGGGCGCAGTACCGCTCAAGGGCACGCCTTATGCCGTGAACAAGAACCGATTCCTGTCGGTGGCAGGCATTCCGTGCCAGGCACCGCCTTTCGGGACGCTGACGGCCATCGACATGAAGACCCAGAAAATCGCCTGGCAAGTGCCGGTCGGCACCGTTCAGGACACCGGCCCGCTGGGGATCAAAATGGGTCTGCAACTGCCAATCGGCATGCCGACGCTGGGCGGTACGCTGTCCACTCAAGGTGGCCTGGTGTTTATCGCCGGGACCCAGGACTACTACTTGCGCGCCTTTAACTCGGCCAACGGTGAAGAAGCCTGGAAAGCCCGCCTGCCAGTCGGCAGCCAGGGCGGCCCGATGACATTTGTATCGCCTAAAACAGGCAAGCAATACATCGTCATCACCGCCGGTGGTGCACGCCAGTCGCCTGATCGTGGCGATTACGTGATCGCTTACGCGCTGCCTGACAGCCAGTAAACACTACCCTTGTGGGATGCAGTACCTCGGTCTGACTGACCGAGGTATTGCCATCGCGGGCAAGCCCGGCTCCCACAGGTGCCATGTTTAAGCCAAAACCTCTGCAGGCTTGCTCAGCAACACCCGCGTCACTCGACGCTCTTCTACCTCGACCACAGTCATGGTCCAGCCTTCCCACTCCAGCTTGTCGCCAATCATCGGCAGGCGATCCAGCAAACTCATGACCATCCCGGCTATTGTCTGATAGTCATCCGTAGCCTTGGCCGCAAAGCCGATGTGCTGACGGATCTGGCTCAGGTTCAATGCACCACTGACCAGGTAACCATCCTCGCGGGCAACGATATTGGGCCCTTCGATCTCGCTGGCATCCGGCAGTTCGCCGGCAATGGACTCCAGAATGTCGGTCATGGTCAACAGGCCGATAAAGTCACCGAACTCGTTGATGACGAACGCAATGTGCGTCGACTCTTTGCGCATCTGCTCCAGAGCATTGAGTATCGTGAAACTGTCCAGCAGGTTGATGGCCTTGCGGGCCATGGCTTCCAGATCAGGTTCGTGACCTGCCAACAGCTCTTTGAGCAATTCCTTTTTATGAATAAAGCCCAGCGGCTCGTCAACCCGGCCTTCGCGGATCAGCGGCAGTCGAGAGTACGACGAGTGCATCAGCGTCGTACGAATGGTGTCTGCTGAATCCGCGAGGTCGATATGATCGATCTCGGCCCGAGGCGTCATCACGGTACGAATCGGGCGCTCTGCCAGTTGCAGTACGCCACTGATCATCACGCGTTCGCGTCGGTGGAAAACTTCCTTGTCTTCGCCGCCTTCAAGCATGTCAGCAATGTCTTCGCCCACTTCATCTGCATTCAAGGTACGACCGCCCAGCAAACGCAAGACTGCATGAGCCGTACGCTCGCGCATCGGGCGCAGACCCTGCACGCTTTTCTTGCGACGCGCACGGGCAATCTGGTTCAGCACTTCGATCAGGATCGAGAAGCCGATGGCTGCATACAGGTAGCCCTTGGGAATGTGGAAGCCCAGGCCTTCGGCGGTCAGGCTGAAGCCGATCATCATCAGGAAGCCCAGACACAGCATGATCACTGTCGGATGACTGTTGACGAATTTGGTCAGGGGTTTGCTGGCAATGATCATCAAGCCGATCGAGAACACCACCGCGATCATCATCACCGACAGGTGTTCAACCATGCCCACAGCAGTCACTACGGCATCCAGGGAGAACACGGCATCGAGCACCACAATCTGCGCCACGATCGGCCAGAACATGGCGTAGCCCATGTTTGATGTACGTTCGGCCACATGCCCTTCCAGTCGTTCATGCAATTCCATCGTCGCCTTGAACAACAGGAACAGACCACCGAACAGCATGATCAGGTCGCGACCCGAGAACGATTTGTCGAATACTTCAAACAACGGCGCCGTCAGCGTGACGATCCACGAGATGCTGGCCAGCAGGCCCAGGCGCATCACCAGTGCAAGGGTAAGACCGATCACCCGGGCACGGTCGCGCTGCTCCGGCGGCAACTTGTCCGCCAGGATGGCGATAAACACCAGGTTATCAATGCCCAGTACCAGTTCCAGCACAATCAACGTCAACAGGCCGAGCCAGGCCGTGGGATCTGCAATCCATTCCATAGGTATCAGTCAATCTCACGAAGGTTCAGGGTTAACGACGAGCGCGCACGGGCAAGCGTAGCAGCGGATGTGCTATCGCAAAACGGAGGGCTGGAGAAAGGTAAAGCGCGCTCGACAGAGGTGATCAAGCGAAGAAGGGGCGCAGGCTCAGAGCTGCGACTGGGTGGTTCCTGTAGGGCGTTCATACAAACCTGTATTGAATTGGGGAGGCAATCCTACAGCGATTTATAAATATTCCTGCGAGAAGACTTATTACAAAATTTAACAAGTCTCCCCCCTCTTCCATTATCACTCGGCCTGTCGGGCAAACCATTGCAGCACTTCGGAACACGCCGGATGGGAGTTCGCCGACGGCTGCAGGCACAGCGAATAGTTGCCACCGGTCTTTAACGGCTCGCCGAACGGGACAATCAACACCCCGCGCTGAATGGACTCTGCCGCCAGGGTCATGTCGGTCACCGCCACACCCAGGCCCCGCGCTGCGGCATCCAGTGCCAGCTCGTCGAGATTGAACGGAATATGCCTGTAGGCCTGCAGCGATTTGCCTCCGTTCGCTGCCAGCCAGTCAATCCAGGCTTGCTGGTCGGCCGAGCGATGCAACAGCGCAAAGTGCACAAGCTGCTCCATCGACGTCAGCGGGCCCAGGCCCGGCGCACACACTGGCACCAGTGCTTCGTCAAAGAGCGCCATACAGGCCGGATCGTTCGAAGGCCGTGCCAGATAAAGGATATAGGCGTCACTGTCACTGGCCGGTTCGACAATTTCGGTCGCGACCGTCTCAATCGACAAGGCGATATCCGGATGCTGCAGGTAAAAGTCGCTCAGCTTTGGCAGTAACCAGCGAACGGCCAGCGAAACATGCATGCGAATTCGAAAGGGCCGTTTTTGCGGCGAAATCCGGTCTTCGAGCACTTTCAATTGCTCAAGAATACTGCGGGCACTGGCCAGTACCTGCTCCCCTTCCCCTGTCATGCGAACGTTGCGGCTGGTTCGGGCAAACAGTGCAACACCGAAATGCGCTTCAAGTTGCTGAATCTTGCGGCTGACAGCACTTTGAGTCAGGCACAGGGTTTGCGCGGCCTGAGTGAAGCTGCCCGAGTCTGCAACCTCGACCAGCGCCTGCAATCCCTGGAGCGAGGGTACGTGACGGATTTTATCCATGCGTTTTCAGAATCAATCAATGAATTTATAACGTTGGATATATCACCTGTCACCGCCTAAATTCAAGCTATAGAGAGCGCTACCCGCTAGCAGTCATGCGATTAGTGCATGCATTAACGCCAGGGTGCGGTCAGAACAACAGTCAAACGAGGTGAACCGTGAAAAATGAATGTGGCTGGATTGCGCTCGCAGGGAGCTCCCCTTGCCGTGATCACCTCAAAGGCTCAGAGAAAGCCGACTGGCTCATTATCGGTGCCGGCATCACCGGCCTGAGTGCGGCCCATTCACTGGCTGAACTGCACCCAGAGGCACGCATTGTGATTGTCGACAGGCAACGGGCGGCCCAGGGCGCTTCGGCGCGTAACTCCGGATATGCCGTGGCCCACGAAAATCCGGGCGACGATGAGCTGATCGGCAAAAGCGGGTTTGCAGGGTTTGCAGTGGACTCATCCATTGGCCAGGCAGCGGGTGAAGAAGTGCGCATGCGCATTGCACGCCACGGCATCGAGTGCGAGTACCGGGACTCGGGTTACTACTTCGCCGTCAATGACCCGCGCAAGCTGAACCATGTCGAAGCCAAACTCAACACCCTGAGCGCTGTGGGCGCGTCTGCGCAGTTTCTGGAAGGCGCGCAACTGGCACAAAAGCTCGGCACCCGGCATTACCAGGCCGCGATCTGGTGCGGCAATGGCAATGCCTTGCTGCAGCCCGCCAAGTACGTGAAAGGCCTGCTGGATTCATTGCCGGCCAATGTCACCCTGTTTGAAAACACCGAGATCACCGGTCTTGAGCGCCTCAGTGGCGGGCGGATTCGAGCCGCAGGCACGCAGGGCAGCATCGAGGCTACCCGGGTGCTGGTGTGCCTGAATGCATTTATCCCCCGAGCCGGAATCGACAACAGCGCGACCTTCCCGATGGAACTGAGCGCCAGCCTGACCCGCCCGCTGACGGACACGGAATACCAGGCCATCGGCAGTGTTGAGCCTTGGGGTGTGCTCTCGACCCGTCCGTTGGGCGCCACGGTACGACTGACCCCGGATCGCCGGGTGATGATCCGCAACACGGCGGAATACCGGACCCGGGATTTATCCGACAGTGATCTGATTCAGCGTCGCAAGCACCACGTACTGGGCCTGCAGCGTCGCTTCCCCGGACTCGGCGAGCAAGACATTCACTACACCTGGACCGGCCACCTGAGCGCTACACGCAGCGGCCAGCCTTACTTTGCCAAGGTCGAAGAAGGGGTTTATGCCGTGGCCGGATGCAATGGCTCCGGCGTTGCCCGCGGCACTCTGTGGGGGCGCCTGCTCGCCGAAATGGCATCTGGCGCCAGCTCTGCGCTGCTGCAGTCGGTCATGGACAGAGCCCAGCCAGGCTGGCTTCCACCCCGCCCGTTCTTCGATATCGGTGCAGTGCTGCGAATGCGCATGGAAGCGGTCAGGGCCAAAACAGAAATCTGAAACTTTCACACCACAAAAGAATAAGAGCTCCTTGAAAAGGTGATTGAACATGCACATCAACTCGGTTTCCCTTGCGGTCATGCTTGCAGCGTTTTCCACAGCCAGCCTGGCGGACGAGAGCGTCAATATTTCCAACTGGAACGGCTATATCGCCGACGACACCCTGACCACCTTCACCAAGGAAACAGGGATCAAGGCAACGTACGACATTCACGACAGCAACGAAGTCCTGGAATCCAAATTGATGACCGGCAATACCGGTTATGACGTGGTCAGCCCTTCGAACCATTTCCTGTCTCGCCTGATCAAGGCCGGTGCTATCCAGAAACTGGACCGCAGCCAGTTGCCCAACTGGAAAAACCTTGATCCGGTCTTGATGAAAAAGCTTGAAGTCAACGACCCCGGCAACCAGTACGGCTACCCCTACATGTGGGGAACGGCGGGGATTGGCTACAACGTCGAGAAGATCAAGGCCATTTTCGGCACGACCGATGTCACCCAGTCCTGGAGCCTGTTTTTTGATGAAAACAACATCAAAAAACTCAGCCAGTGCGGGGTCGCGATCATCGACAACCCGACGCAAGTGCTGCCCATCACCCTCAACTACCTGGGCCTGCCACACCACAGCCACGAGCCGGACGATTACAAGAAAGCCGAGCAGGCGCTGTTGAAAATCCGGCCCTATGTTCAGTACTTCCACGCGTCCAAATACATCAGCGATCTGGCAAACGGCAATATCTGTGCGGTGATCGGCTTCAACGGTGACGTGGTGCAGGCAGCGGCCAGCGCCAAGGAAGCCAGGAACGGAATCAATATTGCGTACTCGATTCCAAAGGAAGGCTCCACATTGTGGCTCGACATGGTGGTCATGCCCAAAAGCGCGCCCCATGAGAAGAATGCCTACACCTACATGAACTACCTGCTGGCCCCGCAAGTGATTGCCAATATCAGCAACCAGATCCACTACGCCAACCCTAATCAGGCGGCGGATGCGTACTTGTCCCCAGACGTGAAACAGGACCCGGCGATCTACCCGTCCAAGGAAGTGATCGACACCCTGTTCACCGTAGAAGACCTGCCGGCCAAGGTTGCCCGCTTGACCACCCGCCTGTGGACCAAGCTTAAAACCAACACTTGACGAACCTGTGGGAGCGGGCTTGCTCGCGATGCATCAAATCCCAGCACCCGCATGCCGCAAGGCTTGTGCTACAACAAAAACCGGTCTGTCACATTGCGCCGCTCATTGTCATCTCGCACGTCATAGCTGACGGTGGTGGCAATGTTGGCGTGGTGGGCCAGTTTTTGCGCAATGGATACGTCGTACTCTTCAATCACGCGGGTAATGAACGAACGGCGAAAGTCGTGGGGCATGATGTCTACCCCCACCTGCTTGCCCCGCTGCTTGGCAATGTAGTAAATCGCATGCTTGGTAATGCGCTCGCGGGTGATGTGATTGCCGCGGCGGATGCGATTGAACAGAAACGTGTCATCGCTCACGCCATCCGGCAGTTGGGCCCGACGAAACGCCAGCCACGCCTCAAGCTTTTCAAAGGCCCAGACCGGAGCGAACTTGATCAGTTCCTTGTTGCCTTTGCCCAATACCTGCAAGCTGCGCTGCTCCACATCGACCTGACAAAGGTCCATGTTCACCGACTCCGACTTGCGCATCCCCGAGCCGTACAGAATCGCAATGATCGCAGCATCCCTGAGCCCTTGCGGACGCGGATCTGCCGCACAGACATCCATCAGTTCGCGGATCAGGTTGCGTCGCAGGTTGCGCCCCTTGACCAGGCGCGAGCCGCCGCCCGCCTTCACTGCGCGAATCTTCAACAAATGATCCTGGGTAATCAGGCTCTGCTGCCAGGCCTGATTCATGACGCCGCGAATGGCATTGACGTACAGCGATGAGGTATTGGGCGCGTAGCCGTCCTCGCGCAATGCAGCCACCAGTGCGGTGATATGCCCGGGTTGCAAGTGATGCCAGGGGAATTCGTCAATCGCCACGTCTTCAGCGCCCAGCCGATCTGCCGCCTCCTGCAAGACATAGCGCATGGTTTGCCGGCTGGAGGGAGCAAGACGCTGAAGATAAAGCGCCACAGGTGTTTGAACCTGATTTAACTCAATGGCTGATACCAGGGTTACTGCAGGGTCAATAGTCGACACAACCAATCTCGATACGGGTTGAAACACGTCTCAATATAACCCATAGCCATGATAATTCAGCGCACTTATAGCGTTTTGATCAGTTGTCAAATCCCCGCGCCAGCATCAGGGCCACACCCAAGAGCATCACTGCCGTAGCCCTTTGCAACAACACCTGCCGCGACGGGCTTTGCAGCACACGGCGAATCCGCTGACCAAAGTAGCAATACAAGCAGCCGCTGGCGAACTGCAACAGCAAAAACGCCAGCCCCAGCACGATCAGGTCCTGGGCCCGAGTGGCACTGCCCTGCCCGGCAAACTGCGGGAACACTGCGCTGAACATGACGATGGTTTTCGGGTTCGAGAAACCGGTGAGCAAGCCCTTGCCAAATCGGCCCTTGAAGCCGCTGTCCAGGGTTGCCGTGCGATCCAGCGCCAGCCCGTTGCTGTTCCATTGCCGCCAGGCCAGATACAGCAAGTACGCCACTCCGATGTATTGAAGTGCACGGCTGATCAGTGGATTGCCTTTGATCAATTCGGCAAACCCGACGGCAAAAATCAGGATCGACACCAGATACGCCGCACTGGCGCCCAGCTGCACCGGCATTGATCGCTTCAAGCCTTCCTGCATGCCGAAACCCATCAGCAACAGGGTCATGGGGCCAGGACTAAAGGTCATGGTGGCGCAGAACACCAGAAAATAAGAAAAGGAAACCAGTGTGAGTTGTGTGGCCATTTCGATCGTTACATCCCGCAATCAACGCTCGAACCTGTGCGAGCGACACCGCAGTCTAGGCAGGACGTAGCCGAATGGGCAGATCAACCACCGGCAAACTTTACCGACCTTTACTGGTAACATCACCGGCAAAGTATGAGGTCCTGCATGCACTTACCCAGCGTTTCGTTCCAGCCCGGCATTCCCAAGGTCCAGCAGATTGTTGATGCGCTGGGCCAGGCCATCGATCAGGGTCAGTTCAGCCCCGGCAGTAAACTGCCTTCAGCGCGGCTGATGACCCAACACTGGGGTGTCAGCAAGTTCACCCTGATTGAGGCGCTGGATCGCTTGCGTGGCCAAGGCCGGATTACCTCCAGTCAGGGGCTGGGCTATTTCGTGGCGTCGAAAGCACCTGTGGCCAGACGCGCCATTGGCCTTGACCTGTTGCCACAGGATTTGAGCAGCGTCCTGCGCCGCTCCCTGACCGGCGCCAGCGGTGCCCTGCGCCCGGGAAGCGGGCATCTGCCTGAAAGCTGGCTGGAGTCCAGTGCCCTGCGCACCAGCGTGCGCCAGCTCAGCCGCTCGCCAACCTTGCGCCTGACCGGCTATGGCGATCCGGCGGGGTATCTGCCATTGCGCCAGGCTTTGCAGCAGAAGCTGTTGGGCCAAGGCCTGGATGTGGGTATCGAACAGATCATCACGACCGCCAATACCGTGCTGGCACTGGACATGCTGCTGCGCCTGCGCGTGCGGCCCGGCGATACGGTGCTGCTGGACATGCCCTGCTATTTCAATTTTCACGCCAATCTGGCCTTGCACGGCGTGCGCGTAGTGACGCTGGAACGCACCGTCCAAGGGCTTGACCTGCAAGCCCTGGAAAATCTGTTCATCCAGCACCGGCCCACGCTTTACCTGACCACGGGGCTGCTGCACAACCCGACCGGCCACTCCTTTACGCCGAGCCAGGCTTACGGCCTGCTGGAACTTGCCAAGCGCCATGACTGCTCAATTATCGAAGACGACCTCTATGGCGACTTGCACCCCGAACCGCCTCCGCGGCTGGCAGCTCTGGCAGGCGTAGAGCAAGTGACCTACCTGAGCGGCTTTTCGAAAACCCTCAGTGCCAACTTGCGGGTGAGCTTTGTGGTGGCCACCCCCCAAATGGCCGCCGAGTTGACCCACATGAAGCTGATGTGCGGCGGGATCACTTCGGAAATGCTCGAACAGGTGGTGTGCTCGATGCTCAATGACGGCACTTATCACAAGCACCGCAAGCGCGTGGTGCAAGGCCTGCTGGTCAGCGGTGCACGCGTGGCTGCATGGCTGCGGGGGCTGGGCTTCACATTGAGCGTGCCCTATGCGGGCGGCATGTTTATCTGGGTCACGCTGCCTGCCGGACTGGATGCAGAAACACTTGCGCAGCAGGCGCTTGCCCGTGACCTGGTCCTCGCCCCCGGCATACTGTTCGGCTTCGACCCCCGGTTGCGCCGCTGCATGCGCTTCAACGTCGCCCATACCGATACGCCCGCTGTCATGGCCGGCTTTGAGGCTTTACTGGCTAGCGCAACCTGAGCGGATCGACCAAACCGGCTGCGATGGCCATGCCCACCAGATCCGGCAAATGTCGGGCCTGCATACGCTTCATCACCCGGGAGCGATACAGGTCGATGGTCTTGACGCTTACCGCCAGTTGCTCGGCAATTTCACGGGTGGTGTAGCCCTTGACCAAGGGCAGGAGTACATCCCGCTCACGGGGCGTCAGACTGTCCAGTCGCGCTTCCAGCTGCGTCTGCTCCAGGGTTGCCGTTTGCTGTGCGTTGCCGCCGCTGAGGGCCTGCTGCACGCTATCGAGCAGCAACTGCTGGTTATAGGGCTTTTCGATGAAATCATGGGCGCCCGCCTTGAAAGCACGTACCACGATCGGCACATCGGCGTGGCCACTGACAAAAATCACCGGCATCTTGATCCCGCGCTCCTGAAGCGCTTGTTGCACGTTAAGGCCCCCCATTGCCGGCATGCGGACATCCAGCACCACACAGGCGCTGAGCGATGGATCGCACGCTTGCAGAAACGCTTGCCCACTGGTGAACGCCAGCGCATTCAGTCCCACGGACTCCAGTAGCCAGACGGTCGAGTCAAGCATGCCCTGATCGTCATCCACCACGTACACCACAGACCGGGTTTGGGTTGTCATGTTGCCTCTCTTGTTGGTTTGAGTGATGCCATCAACGGCAAGCTGCAGCACATCAATAAGCCGTCGGGTTGTGGCCGGGCGTCGAGTTCACCGCCGAAGCCTTCAATGATGCTGCGACTCATCGACAGCCCCAGCCCCAGCCCATCTACCTTGCTGGTGTAAAACGGCGTAAACAGTTGCTCAAGCTGCCCGGCACTGACACCCGGCCCCTGATCCTGCACGCTGATCTGCAGTACCCCGCCCGCGACGGTCTGCGCCTGCAGGGTAATGCGCGAAGCCTGGCCGGGATGCTGCTCGCTGTTGGCGTCTATGGCATTGCGCAACAGGTTGAGCAGCACTTGCTCCAGAAGCACACGATCGACGTATACCCGCCCGAGGTTGTCCGGTAATTGCTGCTCGATGTCCACATTGCGTTCCCGGGCCTCCCAGGCACATAGACTCACGGCCTGACGCGCCACCTCGCTGACATCCAGCGCTTGCAGGTTACGTCGCCCCTTGCGCAGAAAACTGCGCAGACGCTTGATCACTTCAGAGGCATGGTTGGCATGCAGATTGATCCGCTCCAGCCCCTGGGCCACACGCGCTACAGCCTCAGGATTGCTGCCCAGGGTCTGCAGGTAACGCTGGCTGGCGTTGGCGTAATTGACCACGGCCGCCAGGGGTTGGTTGATTTCATGGGCGATGCCTGACGCCAGCTCACCGAGGGTGATCAACCGTGTCGTGTGGGCCATCTCGTCCTGATGATGACGCTGCTGGGCTTCGCGCAACTCACGCTCGCGCATATCCCGGGCAACCAGAGAGAAAAACCGTTCGCCTGCGGTCGATCGATGGGCCAGCAGCAATAGCGACACAGGCACCGAAGGCTCGCCATTCAAAGGCTGCAGACGGGTTTCAGTACTCCATAGACCCTGCTGCTCGGCACTGCTCCAGCCACTGGACTCCAGCATCGCCAGGGTGTGAGCCGTCAGAAACGCGGCCAATGAAGGCATGCCTTGTGCGGGCAACAGGCCGAGGATGCGCCGGGCCGCCGGATTGAGATAAGACACTCCGCCCGCGGGGTCGATAAACAACACAGGGTCAGGGTTGGCCTCCACCACATCGGCCAGACGCCGCTTGTTCTCTTCAGCCTGGATACGGGCAGTGATATCCCGCGACACACTGACCACTTCAACCACCGCCCCGGTATACGTTTCACGGATTGCCCGGCTTGCGGTTTCAAACCACAGGTAATGCCCCCCGTGATGGCGAATGCGATAAGTCATGGTGTGATAGCCATCGAGTTGCAGGGCATCCCGGGCCTGGCGCAGCGCCAGCTTGAGATCGTGAGCATGGAACAGGCGCTGGGCCCGGGTGCCGCGCAGTGTCTCGGGCCAGTAGCCGAGCAGGGTCCAGGACGCCGGGGAGGCATCCAGGAAGCGCCCGTCCGGGGTGTGACGCGAGATCAGATCAGTGGTGTTTTCGGTAATCAGCCGGTAAAGGCGCCTGGCCTTGGCCGCTTCACGCCCCGCCAGCAATTCTGTACTCGCCTCGCGACCTCGGGCCACGACACACTGGCTATCGGGATCGGGAATCAGTGTCCAGAGCCATACCTGTTGATCCCATTGTGCTTCTACCTGCTCTATGGCCCTGTCCTGTTGCAGGCAGGCCCGAACCAGTTCGGGCAGATTGCCAGGCAACAGGTTACTCACGCTGCTCAGCAACGCGCCCTTCAGCAGGCCGGTCAACGCCCGGTTCGCCGTCAGCGGCAAGCCGTCTGCGTCAAGCACTACAGTGGGTTGGGGATCATGGGGTAGCAGGGTTGGCGGCATTCGGCATCCTGACGGTTGGGCAGCGGCTAGCCATATAGTACAACTACTATAGTGCTTAGGTATTACTTCCATATCAAACCCAGAGTGGGCTATAAGTCAGACCGGACATAAAACTGACCCGCTCGCCATTGGCAGAGCAGGCAGCCATAGAGCTAACAATCAGCCACCGGAATGACCCTCATGTCGATTTTTGAGCACGGCCTTGAGCCGACTGCCGTAAACCATATTGCCCTGACCCCCCTGAGCTTCATCGAACGCACCGCCAACGTCTACCCCGACTACCCTGCCGTCATTCACGGCTCCATTCGCCGCACGTGGGCGCAGACGTACAGCCGGTGTCGCCGACTGGCCTGCGCACTTGCCGGGCGCGGGATTGGCCAGGGCGATACGGTGGCGGTGATGTTGCCCAACATTCCGGCCATGCTCGAGGCGCATTTTGCGGTGCCCATGATCGGCGCAGTGCTCAACGCCCTGAACGTACGCCTGGACGCTGAAGCCATTGCCTTCATGCTGGCCCACGGCGAAGCCAAGGTGTTGATTGCCGACCGCGAGTTCCATGACGTGGTCCATGCCGCTGTCGCCATGCTCGACCATCCGCCGCTGATCATCGATGTCGATGACCCTGAATATGGCGAAGGCCAGCCTGTCAGCACACTGGACTATGAAGCACTGCTGGCTGAAGGCGACCCCGAGTATGACTGGCAGTGGCCCGCAGACGAGTGGCAGGCCATTGCGCTCAACTATACGTCAGGCACCACCGGCAACCCGAAGGGCGTGGTGTATCACCATCGCGGGGCCTACCTCAACTCCCTGGGCAACCAGATGGTCTGGGCCATCGGCAACCATCCCGTGTACCTGTGGACCTTGCCGATGTTCCACTGCAACGGCTGGTGCTACCCGTGGATCATTACGGCATTGGCAGGTGTGCATGTGTTTCTGCGCCGGGTTGATCCGCAAAAAATCCTCACTCTGATTCGCGAGCATCAGGTCACTCACTTGTGCGGTGCGCCGATTGTGCTGAATGCACTGGTCAATATGCCCGAGTCAGCCAAGGCCGCCATCGACCACCCGGTACATGCAATGGTTGCAGGGGCGGCGCCACCGGCCAAAGTCATTGGCGCCGTGGAAGAAATGGGCATCAAGGTGACCCATGTTTACGGCCTGACCGAAGTGTATGGCCCCGTCACCATTTGTGCCTGGCATGACAAGTGGGACGAGCAGCCATTGGCCGAACGAGCACAGATAAAGTCCCGTCAGGGCGTGCGCTACCCCACGCTGGAAGGGCTGATGGTGGCCGACCCCAAGACCCTGATCCCCACGCCCCGTGACGGCGAAACCATGGGCGAGATCTTCATGCGCGGCAACACGGTGATGAAGGGATACCTGAAGAACCCCAGCGCCACGGCCGAAGCCTTCGAGGGTGGCTGGTTCCATACCGGCGACCTGGCGGTATGTCATGCGGACGGTTATGTCGAAATTCGTGACCGCCTCAAGGACATCATCATTTCCGGTGGCGAGAACATCTCAACCATCGAGGTCGAAGGCGTGCTGTATCGCCATCCCGCCGTGATGGAGGCCGCCGTGGTTGCACGCCCGGATGAAAAATGGGGTGAGACCCCCTGCGCCTTTATCACCCTGAAGGCTGATTACCAGCAGGTACGCGAGATAGAAATCATCGCCTTTTGCCGCGATCACCTGGCCGGTTTCAAGGTGCCACGTACGGTGGTGTTTACCCTGTTGCCCAAGACCTCTACGGGGAAAATCCAGAAATACGTACTGCGCGACATGGCCAAAGCGCTGTAATCGCGCCACCTGAATCAACGGTGGGAGCGGGCTTGATCGCTCCCGCAGGGAATCTTTTGCCAGAATAAGAGACTTCACATGCCTGATTTCAATGCCCCGCTTCGCGACATGCGCTTTGTCCTGCACGAACTGTTCGAGGCCCCTGCGCTTTGGGCCCGACTGCCCGCACTGGCCGACCATGTGGATGCCGATACCAGCGATGCGATTCTCGAAGAAGCCGCCAAAGTCACCGGCCAGTTGATTGCTCCACTCAACCGCAGTGGCGATGAGCAAGGCGCCCAGTGGAACGCAGGCCAGGTGACGACCCCCAAGGGCTTCAAGTCGGCCTATGACACCTACATCGAAGGCGGCTGGGTCGGCTTGTCGGGCAACCCTGAATTCGGCGGGCTTGGCATGCCGAAGATGCTGGCCGTGCAATTCGAAGAAATGCTCTACGGCGCCAACGCAAGCTTTGCCCTGTACTCGGCATTGACCAGCGGCGCCTGCCTGGCCATTGATGCCCACGCCAGTGAAGCCCTCAAACGCATCTTCCTGCCCCCGATGTATGAAGGTCGCTGGGCCGGTTCAATGTGTTTGACCGAGGCCCATTCCGGTACCGACCTCGGCATTATCCGTACCCGTGCCGAACCACTGCCGGACGGCAGTTTCAGCATCAGCGGCAGCAAGATATTCATCACCGGCGGCGACCAGGACCTGACCGAAAACATCATTCACCTGGTGCTGGCCAAACTGCCGGACGCGCCTGCCGGTCCACGGGGCATTTCGCTGTTCCTGGTGCCCAAGGTACTGATCAATGACGATGGCTCCCTGGGTCAAGGCAATGCCGTGAGCTGTGGCTCCATCGAACACAAAATGGGGATCAAGGCATCCGCCACCTGCGTGATCAATTTTGACGGTGCACAGGGCTGGTTGATTGGCGACGCCAACAAAGGTCTGGCAGCCATGTTCACCATGATGAATTACGAACGGCTGTCGATCGGCATTCAAGGCATTGGTTGCGCCGAAGCCTCCTATCAGAATGCCCGTGCCTATGCCTGCGAGCGCCTGCAAGGCCGAGCGCCGACCGGAGCCGTGGCACCTGAAAAAATCGCCGACCCGATCATTGTTCATCCGGATGTGCGACGCATGCTGCTGAGCATGAAGGCCATGACCGAAGGCGGTCGGGCTTTCGCCAGCTACGTGGGTCAACAACTGGACCTCGCCAAGTTCTCACCTGAGCTCCGGGAACAACAGGACGCCAGCACGCTGGTGGCCTTGCTCACGCCGGTGGCCAAAGCCTTTTTCACCGATACCGGGTTCGACAGTTGCGTGCTGGGGCAGCAAGTGTTTGGTGGCCACGGCTACATCCGTGAATGGGGTCAGGAGCAGTTGGTCCGTGATGTGCGCATCGCCCAGATTTATGAAGGCACCAACGGGATCCAGGCCCTGGACTTACTGGGTCGTAAAGTGATCGCCAACGGCGGTGCAAGCCTGCGCATGTTTACCGCGCAGATCCGCGACTTTGCCCAAAGTCCCGGCAAACCTTACGCCAGCGAGTTGCTCGACGCGGTACAGCGTCTTGAAAAGATCAGTGACTGGTTGCAGGCTCGGGCCAAGGTCAACCCCAACGAAACCGGCGCCGCCTGCGTCGAGTACCTGAACCTGTTCGGGTATGTGGCGTACGCCTGGCTCTGGGCGCGCATGGCCGATGTGGCGCAGCGTTCGATGGATGCCGATCCGGCGTTCTATAGCGCCAAGCTGGCCACTGCGCAGTTCTACTTCAGCCGCCTGCTGCCGCGCACGTTGAGCCTTGAGCACACCATCCGGGCAGGCAGCGAATCCTTGTATGAGCTGGATGCCGCTCACTTTTAAACCCGTGAAATAAAACGGCGGCCTCTAAGGGCCGCCGCAGGGGAACGCACTATTGCCCCTGAGCTTTATTTACGGTCGTGCAATTTTCAAGAAGCTCAAGCATCTTATCCTCGCCAAGATTACGGACGGAACACGTAAAGCAATATAAAACTCACGACGATAACTACCATCATTACAAACAAAGCTGAAAGCTTGACTTTAAGCTGTCGCGGCAAGGTTTCTAACTCTGCAGCATCGAGTGTGCCACGCCTTACAAAAAAAACCCCACAGGCCACTATCACCGACAGCGCCACTATAAAAACCAGCTTTGCAAAGTGTCCGCCAGCATTGAGTTTTGTTCGGGCTTTTATTGCCGAACTGTTTTTAAAGTGCATGACAATAAAGTTTGTCTGTGTACTCGCCACCCTCAGACATAGACCGATCCACAGGGGTATGGCGGCCATTGCAAGGAGGGCAATGCCAAGGCGCAGAGGCTTCATGGACGCCCAGTCGATGCGAAAAACAATACATAATAGCATTAGTTCCCAAGCAAAATAACCTCCCACACGTTGAAGCATTATAAGTCGCGTTTTTAATTGTTTAGGGAATTGATCGATATCTGCAGGGCATACGTCGCCATCAGGTATGTACAAGCCTGGCACTTGAAGTACGCCAACAATTTCACGCAAGACGAATAATCGCCCCCAAGGCCCACCATTTAGAATCGGTGCTCGAATCATGATATATGGGCTATTTTTAAAACATGCCAACATCACATCCATCTTGGTATAGGCGATATAGAGCGCAATACCAAGATAAATAAACGCGCCCCCAAAACCGATTAAGCTGCCACACAGGAAAATAGTGTCAGCGATGCTCAGGCTCATTGTGAGACCTCATAAATTAGTTCACCTGCTTTTTCACCCGCCCATCCAAGGGATGCCCCTGCGGTCAAAGAGCCCACACCTACTACTATCAGCCCACATACGAACGTACCTGCCCCAACAGTCGGAACGCCTAATCCGAGACAAATAGCCCCCACTGTTGAGCTGGTCAAAATTGAACCCGCAATTGCGCCACCCGCTACTCCACCAAGGAAACTTCCACCCTCAGTGAGTTCCACCTTTTTGCAAGCCTGCACGTCACCCGTTGCACACACTTCCTGCACCTTCATATAAGAAGCCCCGCCGCCAAGGGCAGTCCCCAACCAGCCGCCGTACTTGACGTATTTGGCGGCCTTGGCCACTCCGTCCATATGCGTGGCGTAACCCGGGATCTGACCCGGTGCACCGGCCTTGGTCCAGCGGTGAACCAGGCTGCGGCTGGAAATGCCAAGGGCACTTTTCAGGTTCGGATGATCAGGAAAGCCAATACCCTTTTTGGTCAACCCATTAAGGTGACTGTCCAGTAGTCTCAACAAGCGTTTGCGCTCGGCAAAAAACTCAGGTGAGCGCAAATGTCCGTCACGTAAAAAACTGCGTTGATGCAACGCCTCGATGTCGCGCAACACACTTTTGACGTTGTCCAGGTTCGAGGCAAACACCGCCATCCCGGTGCCAATTGAGGTGGAGCCAAGGGTTAGAAACGATTCAATTTCGTCTCGGTGACGAGCCATGAAATCGGCCTCATCGGGAGTCAGGGTCTGAAGGACCGTGTTCACCTTGTCCGCAGCCGCCATCAACTGTGCTTCTTCGAGGGTACATTGCAGGTTGTTCGGATCACTCAGTACGATCATTTGGCCCGCTTTAACCTGATCCAGACCAGGGTTCAGGGCCTTGAATCTGGCGATAACGGCGGGATTGCCCGAGGTGAATAACCGGGCCTGCAATGCGGCTGCCGTCGTGCTTTTCGGCACGATGTAAAACCCCGGTTCCTGCGGTCGCGCTATGGGCTCAGGCCAGCGTTCCCGGGGGAAAAACTTCAAGTCGTGAGCAGGCAATGACGAGGGCACGTCGGCGGTCAGGCTTTGAGCCTTTTGCTGCGTTTTGAGATCTTGAACATGAACATACCGCAGTAATCGCTGCGGGTCGGGCCGGTATACGGGCTGGGTGAGCCTCATAAGCGACATGCGCCTCACCGTGTGGGGGATTACGTCTTTACGCGCCAATGCAAGCGACTGGTTCAGTAGGTCGCGCTGCTCTTGCAAAATGGCCTGTATACCTTGCTCAGGGGTTTTATGGCCCTGGGTGACATCATCGACAATACGTTTGGCGCAGTAGGCAACTTCCCGGTTGAACTGCATACACGTCATACCGTCGCCAAGATGGCGAGCACTGACCGTCATGGCTTGCCCGATCAGCCCGCTGGCGGCGCTGTTGACATCCCAGAGGTCATAACGATCGGGATTCATCCTTCCTGGCCCCAAGCGCTGTAGCCGCTGGTGCCTGCCAGATGATGGGTCCAGGTAATCTCGCGGTAGCGAATCGCCAATTGCTCTTGTGGCTCGGCGTCGCCCTGTAAAACGACATGGGGCACCTCGGACGTCAGGTCAACGATGACTGCGCCATTGATCGAAACCGAATAGAACTTTTCCTGCAGGCCAAAGGAAGACACGCGGTAAAAACTGATCGTGCAGTTTATTTCTTCTCTGCTTGAGAGCGCCTGAGCGAGTAACGGGGAGGATTTATCAATGGCTTTGGTGATGACAATCGGGCTGTGCGTGGGCTTGTTGATGGTGCCAATATTGGCGAGGTTATGGCGGTAAGCCAGCACCATGATTTCGTCGGTATGGCTTGACTGGTATTTGTTGCCGATGGATTCCGGGGTTGAGCAGCCTGCTGAAATCAGTCCTTGAGCCACACCCTTGATACTCATATAACCTGGGTTCGCCATGGGTACATCTCCTTTTTGTAAGCCCGACATTCTATTGGGCAGGAGATCGACAGGCTGTAGGACGCTTCCGAGATTTTGAAAAGTGCGGGTAAAAATCAGACCCAATAAAAGCGGCGGCCCCGTTCAGGGGCCGCCGCAGGGTGCTGCACCATTGCCCCTGAGCCTTAAGTGCTCAGTTCGTCCAGCAGCAACACTTCACGATGGGCCAGCAGATCACCCACCGCATGGGCCATCGCCTGATAGTGCGGGGTGGTTTTGTGGTGCTCAATAGCCTCCATGTCCGCCCAGCCTTCAATGAATACAAAGCACTCAGGATCGGTTCGATCCACGTGCAGGTCATAGAAACGACAGCCAGGCTCGGCTCGGGAGCCTTCGACACAGGCGCGCAGGGCCTGTTCTACCGTTCTGCCATGACCAGGTTTGGCGCGCAATGTGGCCACAATTTTGATGATTTGAGACATGTGTACTTCCTGCAACGTGCGATGACTTAAGCGCTCAAGATTTGCGCGATTTTATCCTTGATAAGGAGGCGCTGCTCCTTGAGCTTGCGCAGCACATCATCCGCAACCCCTATTGCATCGTTGGCTTCAGCCTCAACCACTTCGGCATCTTTTTCGCCGTACTGCACAAACAGCTGATTCAGATGAGGGTTTTCGCTGCGAAACTTGCTGATGGCCTCTTTGGTAAGCCCCAAGTCCTGTAACAAGTCGTGCTTGACTGGCATAGATACACCTCATGGACATCTTGGTTACGGGGTCAGGCTCTGAGGGAGAACCTGATCGAAAGTATTCAGTTCGCGATGAACCACCTAAGCAATAGCACGCAAAAGGCCCGTCAGAAAGCCGGGAGAGCACTTTAGTCCCCCTTCTACCCCGCCGTCTCAGGCACTTTACACAGCAAAACCTGCCTTGCATGCCCTGCAGCCCTTGCCAGTCAACCCCCACAATCAAAGTGCCAATTTAATGACTTGATTCACATAAGCGGTATTTTTTTGACTTTTTAACGCTGCAAATCATGGGTTTGATAATTTTCCGGTGATAAGCTGCTGACTTTCCGACACAACCTGAGCTGTAGTACTACGCTTGTGACAGACAAAGCAGGCAGCACGCCCATAACAATAAACGGCCAGAATTACTGGGTAACATGTTGATAGTCATATAATTGGCGCCATAAAAGGTTAACCCCAAAAGGCGCAAGTGATTGTTTTGCATGAATGACAGTACCAGACGCCTCAATAAATGCTTTTCCCTGGGGGGACTTTACGCTTGGTTCATATCAGTTTGGCCATCAGCGGATTGCTGGATCAACAGATTGTGTTGCGCGCAGGCGGCTTGTATTGGGTCACGGTCGATCACTCGACTGACGCAAAACTGCTGGCAAGGCAATTTCTTGAAGCATTACCCGAAAGCGTGCCAGCCACGCTGATTGCAGGTGCCGGTTCGGTCCAGCCGATCATCAGCGATATGGCACCCGATCGCGGTCCCGGCAAGCTCAAACTGTTCGAAATCGCCCAGAGAGTCATAGAGCCTGGACTGGCCACGCTGACCCGCGATCTTGGCCGTGCCGGCATACTCCCTTCAAGCCAGATCCTGCTGGTGCTGCCCTCGAACACTTGGGCCGAATCGACTACGGCCATCCAGTTGCAACGCTGGATCGAGCGCATACGCGGGTGGCTGCTTGAGCGCAACGCAACGCTATTGGTGATTACCCACGGCGAAGCTGCGCTGCTGCATGCCCAATTGCTGCAACTTAACCAGCCCCTGTCCGGTTTAAGTCGCCTGTACCGCTTCAACGGCGATCTGCGCTACCAATTGCACTTCTGGCACAACGAACTGGGTGTCACTGCTGGCCAGGAATTCAAACTCACCGATAAAGGCAATGCCCTGACGCTGATTCCCCAAGCGGTGGTCGATACCCAGCCACGGGTGGCCGACGATCAGCACGTGTACCTCGCCGAGCGCACCGTACTGGAAGGTGCGCCGTCGATGTCTAAACACTGGTACCTGTTCGAAGGCCGTGAGGCGTTGCTTGAAGCCGCCGAGTCTGCCCGTGCGGCCACCGTTATCGTGGGCATCGACAATAGTTACCAGCTACTCGAACTGGCCCAGCAGCTGCACGACTTACGGGAACATTGCGGCCCCGAACTGAAAATCGTCGTACGTGAAATGGAGCCGTCGGTGCGCTATCGCGACGAGCGCCTGCTGCTGGCGTGTGGCGCCAACATGATCGTTCCCGACGGCACACTGCTTTCCAGGTTCCTGAGCATGATCGAAAGCATTCAGGGCCAACGCTGGCAATACACCCAGAGCATCGACTTCAAGACGCTGCTTGAGCGTCAGCGCCCGCCTCAGATTCGCGGGCTGGTCAGCCCCAATGACTTTTATGAGGCCGTATCGCAGATCTACAGGGACAGCTCAGGTGAAGTGACCCATCAGCTGATGAAGTTCGAGCCTGTACCGGGACTGGGCGAGGAACTGTTTTTGAACCAGATGTGCCTTCGTCGTTTTGGCGACTTCGCCTGCCTGCTGGACGGTGAGCTGTACCTGTTTCTGTTTGCCTGCCGTGCAGATGGACTGGAGCCGGCACTGGGCAACATCTGTCGTCTGCCCTGGCGTGACATGTTCACCCAGCGCCGCATGTTGAGCGGGCCTTCCGACCTGCCTGCACAGACCTTCACAAAGGCCCGGGCGGTACCGGCGCATTTGCATATCCCCGTCGAGGCACCGGCCATCATGCCGACACCGGGCGTCAGTGAGCGTGCACCGCTAAATCCTCAACGATTCACGCTTCCTCTCAGTGAGCCACAGTCATGACGTTCCTTGAGCTGATCGATGTCATTGCATTGACCTGTGTGGTCACCATACTGCTGACGCTGTTCTGGCAGCGCATCCGGATGTTCCTGAAAAAGCATTTCGAGCAGTACCTGTCACCTCGCTATATGAAATCGTGCGGCGTCAGACGTCGCATGCCTGCCAGCCCTGCTCAGAGAACGCCTGATGAGTCTGTTTAAGTCTGACGCACCGGCGCAAAAAATTGCCGGACCCTGGCGCGGCCTGGGAGCCTGGAACCTGTATTTCCTGGCCAAGTTCCTGCTGGCCTGGACAGGGCACCTGAATCTCCAGATATTGCCCAACCTGATTTTTGCGGTGGTGTTGCTGATCCCGATCGCCAACCCTGTGCTGCGCCGTGCGCGCACCCTGATTGCGATCCCGGTGGCCGTGGCGCTGCTGTATCAGGACACCTGGTTCCCGCCCTTCTCCCGGTTGCTGGCACAGCCCGGGGTACTGGATTTCTCCTTTGACTACGTGGTCGAGTTGCTGGGGCGATTCATCGACTGGCAAGTGTGCGCCATGTTGCTGCTGTTGATCGTGGGCTACCTGTTCCTCAATCAGTGGCTGCGCCTGACGACCTTCACCCTGCTGGGTTTTGCCTGGCTGGGCATGGGTAACCTGCAATGGCTGCTGCCCCCTTCGGTCGCGCCACAAATGGCCGGCACTCAAGCCGTTACCGGTGGACAAACCAGCAGCGTGGGCGAGCCGGACGATGCGACGCTCAATGGTTATCTGGACAAGTTTTACCTCACTGAATCGACCCGCAAAGTCGACTTCAAGGAGCCTGCCGTCAAGCCGCCGCCTTTTGACCTGTTGGTGATCAATATTTGCTCCATGGCCTGGGATGACCTTGAAGCCGTGGGCTTGCGCGATAACACGCTGTTCAGTCAGATGGACGTGATTTTCGACAACTTCAACTCGGCCACCGCCTACAGTGGCCCTGCAGCTATCCGTTTGATGCGCGCCAGTTGCGGCCAGACCTCCCATGCACAGCTCTACAAGCAACCGGCAGATCAATGCCTGTTGTTCGATGACTTGCGCAAGCTGGGTTTCTCCAACGAGCTGATGCTCAACCACACGGGCGCATTCGACGGCTTCCTCCAGGAAGTCCGCGAGCAGGGCCAGTTGCCTCCTCCGGCACTGGGCGTAGTCCCTGCAGGCCTGCCAAGGACGTACGTAGGTTTTGATGGCTCACCTATCTGGCGCGACCGCGATGTATTGGGCAAGTGGTGGCAACACCGCATGGCCGAGGACACGCCCAACATGGCGCTGTTCTACAACACCACCAGCCTGCATGACGGCAACCGGCAAGTGCAGTCTGATGGCGGTACCCAGCCAGCTGACTACAGCAGCCGCGCACAGGTCCTGCTCGACGACCTCAATGCGTTCCTCAAGGAACTGCAAAAAAGTGGACGCCGCGTGGTGGTGGCCATCGTTCCCGAACATGGTGCCGCGCTGCATGGTGACCGCATGCAGATTGCCGGGATGCGCGAAATCCCGAGCGACTCGATCACCCACGTACCGGTTGGCATCAAGCTGATCAACATGGGCGACAACGGCCAATCCTCGCCCGTCCATATCAGCGAGCCAAGCAGCTACCTGGCGGTCGCCGAAATCATAGCGCGCCTGTATGCCGACCCTGCACTGAGCAATGGCCAGACCGTGGACTGGTCCAGACTGCTGACCGATCTTCCACAAACCCCGAAAGTATCTGAAAACTCAGGGACCGTCGTGCTTGATTACAACGGCAAGCCCTATGTGCGAATCAAGGAGAACGGCGGATGGCTGCCTTACCCACAGCGGTTCAAATAAGCGCCGATATCCTTTCGCGCAAAGAGCGTGCCGATGATATCGCCCGGCTCAAGTCGATGATGGAATTGCACGCCCTGGAATACATCGACGTGTCGGCGCATATGGAGCTGTTGCAGGCTTTTGAGCGCTGGCCGTTGCTGGCTTATCTGGAGGCGCAGCACACGCCGCCCCTTGATCTGGATAAAGACACGGAGCACACCCCATGATTGCCATGAGTTTGCGTGGCGTGCGCGGTGGCGTGGGTACCAGCTCAACCCTGGCGGCGCTGGGCCATGCGCTGCATGAGCTGGGACAGAGGGTACTGCTGGTGGACATGTGCCCGGAGAACTCCCTCGGCCTGCATTTCAACATGGACCTGGCACCCCGCGAGGGCTGGGCCCGGGCGACTCTGGATCAGCAACCCTGGCATGAGCATGCATGGTGTGTAGAGCCCGGCCTGTGCGTGCTGCCCTACGGGCAACTGCAACCGGTCGAATTCATCCAGCTCGACGGCCTGCTGCTTGAGCAGCCACAACTCTGGAGCCAGCGCCAGGCCGCGCTGGCCGACGCCTTTGACTGGATACTGTTCGATCTGCCGCAGCGCTTGCCAGGCCACATGGCCAACCCGCACTGCAGTATTTCAATCATGGTGCTCAACGCCGACGCCGCCTGCCACGTATTGTTGCAACCGCAACTGGCGCAAACGCCACTGTTTCTGGTCAACCGTTTCGATGCCGCCAGCCAGCTGCAGCGGGATCTGCTGCTGATCTGGCAGCACCGCTATGCCCAGGCACTGGTGCCTGTGAACCTGCACGCAGACGAAGCCATGGGTGAAGCCCTGGCCAGAAGCGAGCCCGCAGGCCGCTATGCACCCACCAGCCTGATTGCACTGGATGTCATCAGCCTGGCCAGTTGGTGCCTGCTTCGCGGCAGGAGGGCTGAATGATTGCGCACTGGTTCCCCTACACACGCTTGCGGCGTGAGCAGAACTGCACCCGGTTCACGGCCTTTATTCTGGCGCTGATCCAGGCCCTGGGCTGGATCTTTCTGCGCCTTGAGTCGCGCAACTGGAAAGCCTTGCGTGATCAGCACAGACGCCTGTATCCGCACCTGGCCCAGAAGCGATCCACCATTGGCGACCCGTTGCGTTATGTCGTGCAAACCGTGTGGCTGCTGCTGGTGCGTACGCCGAACCTGAACCAGATCGGGCGCCAGCGTTTCCGTCAGCGCCTGGGCTCCTGGGTGTCGTTGGTGCTCAATATTGTCCAGCGTCCGTGGAACCTGCTGTCCAATTCCTTTGCCCATTTACCCACGGCGATCAGCCCGCAGGTCAGTAAAGGCTCCCACTGGTGGAACACCATGCAGTGGCCTCTGCGCAAGGTGCTCTACATCGGCATTGGCATCATCGCACTGGCCTTGATTGTGCTGTGTATCACCGAGCCTTTCGGTTATCTGGCGCAACTGGTGTTCGTGATCCTGTTGTGGGTACTGGCAATGCTGGTGCGCCGCATGCCGGGACGCTTTCCGACCTTGTTGCTGATCGTATTGTCGATCATCGTTTCGTGCCGCTACCTGTGGTGGCGGTACACCTCGACCCTGAACTGGAACGACAATCTGGATCTGATCTGCGGCCTGATTCTGCTGATCGCCGAGACCTACTCCTGGCTGATCCTGTTGCTGGGCTATGTGCAGACCTCATGGCCGCTCAATCGCCAACCGGCGCAATTGCCCGCAGACATGGAGCAATGGCCGGTCGTCGACCTGTTGATTCCGACGTACAACGAAGAGCTGTCCGTAACCCGTGGCACGGTGTACGCCGCGCTTGGCATCGACTGGCCGAAAGACAAGCTGCGCATTCACCTGCTTGATGACGGCAACCGTCCAAGCTTCAAGGCATTCGCCGAAGAGGTGGGCATCAACTACATCGCCCGGACCGACAACCGCCACGCCAAGGCCGGTAACCTCAATCATGCACTGACCTTGATCGACGGCGATCTGGTGGCGATTTTTGACTGCGACCACATGCCTGCCCGCTCCTTCCTGCAGTTGACGGTTGGCTGGTTCCTGCGTGACCCGACCCTGGCGCTGGTACAGACCCCGCACCACTTCCTGTCACCTGATCCGTTCGAGCGCAACCTGGGTACCTTCCGTAACCGCCCCAACGAAGGCGAGCTGTTTTACGGTTTGATCCAGGACGGTAACGACATGTGGAACGCTGCGTTTTTCTGCGGCTCCTGCGCCATCGTGCGCCGTACTGCGATTGACTCCATTGGCGGGTTCGCGGTCGAAACCGTGACCGAAGATGCCCACACCGCCCTGCGCCTGCACCGCAACGGCTGGACCTCGGCCTATCTGCGCATCCCGCAGGCAGCAGGCCTGGCAACCGAGAGCCTGTCGGCGCATATCGGTCAGCGCATCCGCTGGGCACGGGGCATGGTGCAGATTTTCCGCACCGACAACCCGCTGCTGGGCAAGGGCCTGACCATCTTCCAGCGCATCTGCTACACCAACGCCATGATGCACTTCCTGGTGGGGTTGCCACGGCTGGTGTTCCTCACTGCGCCCCTGGCCTTCCTGTTGCTGCACGCCTACATCATCTACGCCCCGGCGGTGATGATCCTGCTGTACGTGTTGCCGCACATGATCCACGCCAGCCTCACCAACTCACGGATGCAAGGCGCCTACCGCCAGACATTCTGGGGCGAGGTGTACGAGACCGTGCTGGCCTGGTACATCGCACGACCCACCACCGTGGCATTGTTCAGCCCGTCGCGGGGCAAGTTCAACGTGACCGCCAAGGGCGGCATGATGGAAGAAAACCAGTTCGACTGGCAGACCGCCAAACCGTATCTGGTGCTGTCGGTGCTCAACGTGGTCGGCCTGGGGTTTGCCGTCTGGCGCCTCTTTACCGGGCCAAAGGATGAGATCTTCACCATCCTCGTCAGTGTGCTGTGGGTGATTTACAACCTGCTGATCATTGGTGCTGCGGTTGCCGTTGCGGCCGAGGTGCGCCAGGTGCGCACCACGCACCGTGTACTTGCCCGTTTGCCAGGGGCCATCAGATTGTCCGACGGGCACAGCTACCCTTGTGAACTGGTGGACTACTCGGATGGTGGCGTCGGCCTGCAAGTGAGCCAGGCCCTGCAACTGCCCGTCGGCACACAGGTATCGCTGATCCTTCAGCGGGGCAACCGCGAGTTTGTGTTCACCGGTACTCTGACCCGCTCCAGCGACCGGTTTATCGGCTTGAGCTTTGCCCAGTTGCCGCCCGAACAAAAGATCGAGTTCGTGCAGTGCACCTTTGGCCGCGCCGATGCCTGGCTTGACCACAACAGCGGGTTTGAGGCTGACAAGCCGATCCAGAGTCTCAAGGAGATTCTGGCCCTGGGCGTCAAAGGCTATTACCGCCTTTATGAATACCTGCCCAAGTGGATACGCGTCATCGCGAAACCGTTTTTGCTCATTTTTCAGTGGCTGGGCAGCTTTTTGCCGCGCATGCCCGAAGCACCTACCCCCCTTATCTCCCGGCCAGTGAGCAGATCATGAGTCGTCTATCTAAAAAAGCTATCTTCGCCAGCCTCGCGCTGATGACCTTCGCCTCGCAGCTTATGTCGGCCCCCTTGCCTTTACCTGGCAATTCACCTGTGCCCGCTCCACTGCCCAAGCCGGCGGTCGCCCAGACGGATCAGGTACTGCCAAGCTGGCCAGTCACCTACTCATTCGAACAGTTGGGGCGAGCCACAGACTCCCTGCTGCTAGGGATCAACAGCTCAGACGTGGTGGAGTTCAGCCTGCGTCGCGACCGGATTGCCAGCGATGCCAGCCTGCAGCTGGACTACACGCCCTCACCTGCATTGATCCCGACGCTTTCACATATCCGGGTGTACCTCAACGATGTGCTGATGGGCGTTCTGCCGATTGAGAAAGACCAGCTGGGGCGCAAAACCACGCAGAAAATAGCCCTTGATCCACGGCTGATTTCGGACTTCAACCGCCTGCGGCTGGAGTTTGTCGGTCATTACACCGATATCTGTGAAGACCCGGCCAACAACACGTTGTGGGTCAATATCAGCCGCGGTAGCGCTATTACCTTGCAAGAACAGGCCCTGAGCCTGCAAAACGACCTGGCGTTCTTCCCGCTGCCGTTCTTTGATCCACGCAACAACAGCAAGCTGGAACTGCCATTTGTGTTCGCCGCCAACCCGACGCTGGGTGAACAGAAAGCGGCCACGATCCTGGCCTCTTACTTTGGCAGTCAGTCCAACTGGCGTGGCGCAAGTTTCCCGGTGTCGTTCGATACGCTGCCAGGGGTACAGAACAAGGATGCAGTGCAACCGACCGTAGTCTTCGCCACGAACGATCACCGTCCGGCCTTCATGAGCGACCTGGAAAAATTCCCGGCCGTGACGGCGCCTGTGGTCGAAATGATCGATCACCCGGATGCGCCCTACAGCAAAGTCCTGCTGATCATGGGCCGCAACGAAGAAGACCTGACCACTGCTGCCAAGGCTCTGGCCCTGGGCGGTAATTTGCTGCGCGGTTCGCGCGTTACCATCGACAAGGTTCAGGAGCTGCACCCGCGCAAACCCTACGATGCTCCGGCCTGGATGCGGACCGACCGGCCAGTGCGTTTTGCCGAGCTGATTACCTACCCGCAACAATTGCAGGTCAGCGGGTTGCAGCCGCGTCCCATCACCCTGGATGTAAACCTGCCACCCGATCTTTTCGTGTGGCGTAACCAGGGTATCCCGCTGCGCACTCAATACCGCTACACCGCACCGTCGGCCAATGATGATTCACGCCTCAATATCAGCCTCAACGACCAGTTCATCACCAGCCTGCCGTTGCTGCGCAAAGACACCAGCAACCTGGAAGAGCTGCGCTTGGCGGTGCTGTCCAATGACACCGCAAACGTCAATGAAAAGCTGATCGTACCCTCGCTGAAAATTGGCGACCGCAACCGCCTGCGTTTCGATTTCAACTTTGCCAGCACCGTGGGCAGTTCCCAGCGTGATCGCTGCCAGACCATCCTGCCGGCCAACACCCAGGCCATCATCGATGAAGATTCCACCATCGACATGTCCGGCTATCACCACTACATCAGCATGCCGGACCTCAAGGCATTTGTGCGCAGCGGCTTCCCGTTCAGCCGCATGGCCGACATGTCCGAATCCATCGTGGTGGTTCCAAGCAACGCTTCACCGACACAGATCAGCACCCTGCTTGAAACGGTATCCGGCATTTCTGCCCGCTCCGGCTACCCGGCCTTTGGTGTGCGCCTGAGCGATGACTGGGCGTCGGCGTCCAAGGAGGATGTCGACTTGCTGTTACTGGGCGAGATGGCCCCGGAGTTGCGCGACAACCCGGACATGAGCGTGCTGTTGCAACGTCAGCACGACATGCTGGTGCAGCCTTATGGTACTACTGGCATTGATGCCAACAACCGCCGCGGGCCGTCAACCGACGGTCGCAACACACCGGCCAACAAAACCGAAGTGACGGCCCAGGCACCGATTGCGGCCATGTTGGGCATGCAGTCACCTACCCACAATCAGCGCAGCATCGTCGCATTGCTGGGCAATGAGGATGCCGACTACAACCTGCTGCGCGAGGCCTTGGGCGACAGCGGCAAGCTGGACGCGGTGGCAGGCTCTGTGGCACTGGTTCGCAGCAGCGGCGTCTACAGTCAACTGGTCGGTGATCAATACTTTGTCGGCAACCTGCCGTGGTACCTGCTGTTGTGGTACCAGCTGTCAGAGCACCCGGTATTGCTGGCCATACTGGCCGTGATCAGCGTTCTGCTCAGCGCCTTCCTGCTGTGGCGTGCCCTGAGCTGGGCGGCTAACCGTCGTCTGCACAAGGATGACTAAGGCCATGAAACGACTGGCGGCACTCGCCCTGACTTCGACCTTGGGTTGTCTTCCCCTGGTGGCGAGTGCGGCATCCTGTGACTGGCCCGCCTGGGACAGTTACAAGAAAACCATGATGAGCAGCGACGGGCGCATCATCGATGCCTCGTCGACGCAGTTGATCACGACGTCGGAAGGCCAGAGTTACGGGCTGTTTTTTGCCTTGCTGGCCAACGACAGGAAAAGCTTCGCCTCGATTCTCGAATGGACCCGCAATAACCTGGCAGATGGCAGCCTTGAAGGTCATCTGCCTGCCTGGCAATGGGGGCGCGACAAAAGCGGCCAGTGGCACATCCTGGACAGCAACAATGCCAGCGATGCCGATCTGTGGATCGCCTACAGCCTGCTTGAAGCCGGACGCCTGTGGCAGTGGCCCGAGTACGTCGCGCTGGGGCAGAACATCCTCTGGCGCAGTGCGGCCCAAAGCCTGCGCAAATTACCCCGCCTGGGCCTGATGCTGTTGCCCGGCGATGTGGGGTTCGACAGCCCCAAAGGCTGGCGCCTGAACCCCAGCTATCTGCCACCGCAACTGTTGGCACGCTTTGCCCGGATTTCACCGATATGGGCTGATCTGGCGAGCAATCAGCAGCGCATGTTGATAGAGACTTCACCCAAAGGTTTTGCCCCCGACTGGCTGTTATGGAAAGCCGGTGGTGGCTGGGCTCCCGACACCAAGGACGGCTCCCAGGGCGACTACGATGCCATTCGCGTCTACCTGTGGGTCGGCATGCTGGCTCCGGACGCAGCCAACCGTCAGGTCCTGCAACAGCACTTTGCGCCGATGGCCAACCTGACTCAAACCCTGGGCTATCCACCGGAAAGCGTGAATGCAGTGACCGGTAAATACACCGGAACGGGCCCGGTGGGTTTTTCCGCCGCCATGCTGCCGTTACTGGCAAGTCTGGACTCCCCTGCACTGGCCGTACAACAGGCACGGATCCAGCAACAACCGCCTGCGGCGGATGCTTATTACAACCAGTCGCTGCTGCTGTTTGGCCAGGGCTGGGATGAAGAACGCTATCGCTTTGACAAGGATGGGCAGCTTTTACCTTCGTGGATCAAGACATGCCAAAAATAACAACGTGGGCGTTCCTGCTCGGTGGATTGTCCACTGCAGCCATTGCACAACCGACCACGGTGCAGGAACAGCAACAGTGGCTACTGGAGCAGGTACGTATCGGTGAAGCCATGTACCGGGAAGATCTGGTACGCGCCTCACTGGCACGGCTGCAATTGATCGCCCCCAACGACCCGCAGGCGCTGGTCGCGTCTATACGCCAGGCATTGCTGGACAAGAATCCGGATCTGGCCCGCCAGCGTCTGGCGCAATTGCAAAGCGTTGCCCCCGACTCAGCGGCGCTGCGCCAGGCCCAGAGCCTGATGAAGCTGCAAGACCCGCAAAGCCTCAAAGACCTGCAGCAGGCGCGCCTGTTTGCAGCCGCTGGCCGACCTGAAGAGGCCGCTGCAATTTTCGAGCGACTGTTTGGCAATGCACCACCCGATTTCGCCACGGCGCTGGAGTACCTGCGTATCCGCAGCAATATCCCGGGCCAGCATCCTCAAGTCATCGATCAACTGCGGGCTCTGGATAAGCAATACCCGGGCAACGCCGGGCTGCGCCAAACCCTGGCCGACTTGCTGTTTCGGGAAAAAAGGGCGCCAGAAGCCCTGGTGGTCCTGCAAGAACTGTCCAGCGACCCGATTGCCAGTAACGCCGCCGCAGAGCGTGAGTACACCTACCTCGGCACATTACCCATCGATCGCACTACGGCCCAGGCCTGGCAGGGGTTTATCGCCCGCTACCCCAACTCTCCACTGATCGGTGAGGCCAACAAGAACCTGCAACAACAGCAGCGTTTGCTTGGCGACCCGGCGTGGAACGCAGGGGCTCAAGGCAAGCAGATGATTGATCAGTCGCGCAATCCGGTGGCCGCTGAAGGGCAATTGCGCAGCGCCCTCAAACAATATCCGGACGATCCGACCCTCTACGGTGCCCTGGGCATGGCGCTGTTTCGTCAGGGCCGCTATGCCGAAGCCAACACCAGCTTCTCCACGGCGCGAACCAAGGAACAAGACACCTCCAACATCAGCAAGTGGCAGGACCTGATGGACGCCAGCCGCTACCGCATGTTGCTCAGCCAAGGTGACAAGGCCCTTGAGCAAAAGAACCTGCCAGCGGCACGTAACGCATTTTCTCAGGCCCGCAAGACCAAGCCCGCCGATGCCGACCCACTCATTGGCCTGGCCAGCGTTGCACAGGCCGAGCATGACGATATCCAGGCGGAAGCCTTGCTGTTGCAGGCCCGTCGCCTGGAACCGGGTAATGGCAGCGCCGTCAGGGGGCTGGTTCGCTTGTACAGCGCCCAGGACCCGCAAAAGGCCAAGGCATTTCTCAATGGCCTGCCCGCCTCCAGCCAGAAGGAATTCTCCGGGCTGCGCCAGAGCATGGAGCTGGACGAACTGAACCAGCAGGCCGATGCGGCTACCGAGCGCAAGGACTGGCCGCAAGTGGCCGCATTGCTGAGCAAGATCCGCAACCTGAGCCCTGATGAACCCTGGGTGACTTACCGCCTGGCCAACGCCCAGCGCGAGATCAACCAGCCTGGCGCAGCCGATGACAGCTTCAAGCAATTGATGAACCGCCAGGGGCGAAACCCGGAAGCCATCTACGCCTACGCGCTTTATTTGTCGAACACCGATCGCGATGCCAGCGCCCTGAGCGCGCTGGAGAAATTGCCCAAGGCGCAATGGACCGACTCCATGCGTGAGCTGGACTCACGCCTGCAGCGCAACGTACTGGTTGCCCGCGCCGAACGCCTGCGCGCAGAAGGTCATGAACCGCAAGCCATTGCCCTGTTGATGCAAACCAGCGACAGCGACGACCTGATGACCGTCGCTGGCTGGGCCCAGGAGCGCGGCGACTTCGAGCAAGCGCAAAGCCTGTATGGCCAGGTGCTGAAGAAGGATCCCGCCAATACCGGGGCACGACTGGGGCAAATCGAAACCCTGATTGCCAACCGGCAACTGCCTGCAGCCCGGCAACAACTGGCACAGTTCAATCCGGCCCCCGGCACCGTATTGACCTCTTCCGAACAACGACGGGTGGCCAATGCCTGGGTCGCCGTGGGCGAGCCTGACAAAGCCCGGGCCATCTACGCGCAGCTACTCAAGTCACCCCAGGCCGATCCGCTGGTGTACCGCGATGCGGCGCGGCTGATGTCGGTCAAGGAGCCGCAACAGGCACTGGATTACTACGCCAAGAGTATGGCTGCCGCGGGCCTGATTACTCCTGAGCAGGCCAACCCTCGCGACAACCGCGCAATGACCATGGCCAGTCGCGAGAAGGACGATGATCAGTGGCTGGCCCGTAGCCTGCGCAGCGACGTGGATGAGCTGTACCAGCGGCAAAATCCTACGGTCCACCTGTACACCGATTACGGGTGGCGCTCGGACAACGCCTCTGCCGGTACATCAGATACGGATACCCGCACCACCATCCTGCAACTGGACCTGCCAGTGGCGGATGGCACCGGCTTTTTACGTGCAGAACAGCTGAATATGGATGCGGGTAAATTCAGTGCCGATCCCGACGGGTTGGTTCGCGAAAATTACGGTACCTGCGCCGTGAAATACAACGTCAAGGGCACTACCAGCCCCGACTTGTCAGGTTGCGAAGACAGTTCCCAGTCGGTCAACGGCACCATGATGGCCGCTGGCTGGAAGAACGAAGTCTGGAATGTCGACATCGGTCGCACGCCGGACAACTTCAAAGTGCCCAACTGGCTGGGCGGCGTGGCCTACAGCAGCAAGTTCGAGTCCGTGGGCTGGACCCTGACCGGCTCGCGTCGCCCCTTGAGCAACTCGATCCTGTCCTATGCCGGTGCCACAGACCCCATTACAGGGATTACCTGGGGCGGTGTCACCTCCAACGGCCTGACCTTGAGCCTGAGCCACGACGAGGGTGGCGTGGACGGCGTATGGGCCAGCTTCGGCCAGCACTGGTTGCGCGGCAAGAACGTAGAAGACAACCACAAGAGCACGGCCATGGCCGGTTACTACTATCGTTTGGTCGAACGCGCCGACGAACGTATGCGCACCGGTCTGACGCTGATGTACTGGGGGTATGACAAGGACTTGAGTGAGTACACCCTGGGCCAGGGCGGCTACTACAGCCCGCAGAAGTACTATTCGATTGGCGTGCCGCTGAACTATGCGTTCCGTACCGCCAACTGGTCGGTGGCCCTGGAAAGCTCGGTGAGCTGGTCGTATGCCAAGACTGACGCCAATGACCTTTACCCACTCAGCGGGCTGAACGACAAGCTGATCCAGGGACTGGACGAGCGAGGCTTCCAGCTGGCCGACGGCCTGGGCCAGACGTCGGGCGGCAGCAGTACGGGTATCGGCTACCGCCTGCAAGGACTGGTGGAGCGCAGGCTGTCGGACCATCTGGTACTGGGAGGCGGTTTGCTCTATCAACACAGTGACAGCTACGCACCCAGCCGGGCGATGCTCTACCTGCGTTATACCTTCGACGTCTGGCAGGGCAACTTGCCATTGCCGGTACAGCCGTTGATTCCGTATGCCGACTTCCGTTAACAACATCGCGTAACGCTAAACCCGTAGTCGCTGCCGAGGCACGAGAGCTGCGAGCTTTGAATCGATAAAGGCTCGCAGCTCTCGTGCCTCGGCAGCGACTACCCGCGCTTGCCAGGGGATTTAGCGTTTAACCGGTGTACGCATGGTCACAAACTCTTCGGCGGCCGTCGGGTGTACCCCGATGGTTTCGTCAAAGTGCTGTTTGGTCGCCCCCGCCTTCAAGGCAATCGCCAGTCCCTGCACGATCTCTCCCGCTTCCGGGCCAACCATGTGGCAACCCAGCACCTTGTCGGTGTCGGCATCGACCACCAGCTTCATCAGCGTACGTTCCTGGCATTCGGTCAGGGTCAGTTTCATGGGCCGGAAGCTGCTCTCGAAAATCTGCACCTTGTGCCCGGCTTCAACCGCCTGCTCTTCGCTCAAGCCCACTGTGCCGATGTTGGGCAGGCTGAACACCGCTGTCGGGATCATTTGGTAATCCACCGGGCGATATTGCTCAGGTTTGAACAGGCGGCGTGCCACGGCCATGCCTTCAGCGAGTGCCACCGGGGTCAGCTGCACGCGACCGATCACATCACCGATAGCCAGAATCGACGGTTCGCCACTCTGGTACAGATCGTCCACTTCAACGAAGCCGCGCTTGTCGAGTTTGACCCCGGTGTTCTCCAGGCCCAGATTATCGAGCATCGGACGACGGCCCGTGGCGTAGAACACACAATCGGCGACCAGCTCACGACCGTCTTTGAGCGTGGCCTTGAGGCTGCCGTCAGGCTGCTTGTCGATACGCTCGATATCGGCGTTGAACTGAACATCCATCCCGCGCTTGGTCAGCTCTTCGTGCAAATGCTTGCGCACCGCACCGTCAAAACCGCGCAGGAACATTTCACCGCGATACAGCAAGGAGGTTTTGGCCCCCAGGCCGTGGAAAATCCCCGCGAACTCAACGGCGATATACCCCCCACCCACGACCAGTACACGCTTGGGCAACTTTTTGAGAAAGAACGCTTCGTTGGAGCTGATCGCGTGCTCATGGCCCGGGATCTCGGGGATCTGCGGCCAGCCACCGGTGGCGATCAGAATATGTTTGGCGGTGTGGCGCTGACCATTGACTTCAACTTCGTTCGGCCCGGTCAGTTTGGCGTGACCTTCCATCAAGGTGACGCCGCTGTTCACCAGCAAGTTACGGTAAATGCCGTTCAGGCGATGGATTTCTCGGTCCTTGTTGGCAATCAGGGTCGCCCAATCAAAGTTCGCCTCTCCCAGGCTCCAGCCAAAACCTGAAGCCTGTTCAAAATCTTCAGCAAAATGCGCACCGTAAACCAGCAGCTTTTTAGGTACGCACCCCACGTTGACGCATGTCCCGCCCAAATAGCGGCTTTCGGCTACGGCTACTTTCGCGCCGAAACCTGCAGCAAAACGGGCCGCGCGTACACCGCCAGAACCCGCACCAATCACAAACAGATCAAATTCGTAGGCCATTTCTATCTCCCAGGCAGGCCATCAGCATAATCACTTCGGCGCGATTGACCAGCGCCGCAGCTTGCCGAAGGCAAAAAAACGAAAAAGCCACCCGAGGGTGGCTTTCTCTTGAAGCTCTCTACAACTCGGCGCTAATTAGTAAGCCTTGCCGGTTTTGTAGAAGTTTTCGAAGCAGAAGTTGGTTGCTTCGATGTAGCCTTCAGCGCCGCCGCAGTCAAAGCGTTGGCCTTTGAATTTGTACGCGATCACGCAACCGTTTTGCGCCTGTTTCATCAGGGCGTCGGTGATCTGGATTTCACCGCCTTTGCCTGGCTCGGTCTGTTTGATCAGATCGAAGATGTCCGGGGTCAGGATGTAACGACCGATGATCGCCAGGTTCGACGGTGCATCTTCAGGTGCCGGTTTTTCAACCATGTTGCGCACGCGGTACAGGTCATCACCAATCAGGTCGCCAGCGATCACGCCGTACTTGTTGGTCTCTGCAGGATCAACTTCCTGGATGGCGATGATGGTGCAGCGGTACTGGTTGTACAGCTTGACCATCTGCGTCAGGACGCCGTCGCCTTCCAGGTTGACGCACAAGTCGTCCGCCAGTACTACGGCAAAGGGTTCGTCGCCGATCAGTGGGCGACCGGTCAGAATCGCATGACCCAGGCCTTTCATTTCGGTTTGACGAGTGTAAGAGAACGAACACTCGCTCAGCAGACGACGGATACCCACCAGGTACTTTTCTTTGTCAGTGCCCTTGATCTGGTTTTCCAGCTCGTAGCTGATGTCAAAGTGGTCTTCCAGAGCGCGCTTGCCACGGCCCGTTACGATGGAAATTTCAGTCAAGCCAGCGTCCAGTGCTTCTTCAACCCCGTACTGGATCAGTGGCTTGTTCACCACCGGCAGCATTTCTTTAGGCATGGCCTTTGTCGCTGGCAAAAAGCGAGTGCCGTAACCGGCTGCTGGGAACAAGCATTTCTTGATCATATGAGTCCTTTAAAGGGCTGTACGTTCCAATTTTGGCGCAGTCTAATCAGGCGGCATCGACGTTACAATGCCTCTCGATAGCAAACTGATGCCAACCTAGATAAATATTTTGAGCGTTAGTTCCTTTGCCTTTGATTTTGAGTGTTGGTCGGTCGTGTTTAGCAACACCCGTGTTGCGCTTGCGCTATCATCAGGCCATTAATCCAGGCAATCAGGCAGTTCTTCGATGTCCGCAACAATCAGCGTCAATGGTTATGAAATCAAGCCCAACGAAAAGGGCGAGTGGTGCGTGTTTAATGCATCCGGTGAAAACGTTGCAGGTCCATTTGACTCGCAACAGGTTGCCTCTGAAGTTGCCTCGGTTTTCCAGGACCAGCCTGCCCCACCTGCTCGCCGACGCAACAAATCAAACTAATCCTACTGACGTGATAACACTACCTCGATGAAAAACATTCTGACATTACTCGTACTGGTTATATTGGGCGGTTGTGCCACAGCGTCCAATACCTACCTGGCCGACGGCAAGCAAGGGTTGAGCATAGACTGCTCTGGCGAAGCCATGTCGTGGGCCAAGTGCTACGAGAAAGCGGAAGCCTCTTGTGCCGGCACCGGCTATACCATCATTGGCACTGATGGCTCGCCTGCAGTCAAAGAGCGCGACAAGACACTGGGCGTCGACGTCGGTAATTTCAACAGCCGAAATATCGTGGTGGCTTGCAAATAGCTTGCCGACAAGGCTCGGCTGATGCCGCTAAAGCCCGTGGCTTTAGCGGCATTCAGGGATTACTTGACGCCTTGACCGATCAACACCCCATTAATGGTTTGGCCATAAGCATTGACGCCGTCATTGGCGTGAAACTTGACCCGGGTTTTTTCCACTGATCCTTCAACCAACCGCGGATCCTGCGGCCGTTCGTGGGTGTTTACATACGCCGCCACATCCCAGGCTTGTTGGTCACTCAAGCTGTTGGCCTTGCCCAGCGGCATATTGTGTTTGATGAACGAGGCAGCGGTATTGATCCGGTGCATGCCCGCCCCCCAGTTGTATGAATCTTTGCCCCACAGCGGCGGCATTACGTAGTCCCCTCCCGATTTCTGCCCTTGTCCGCTGTCACCGTGGCAAATGGCACATTGATCCTTGTACACCGCCGCACCGCGCGTCAGGTTGTAACCCCCTTCAGGCTCGGGTACGTCCGGGTATCCGCGGCCTGGCAACTCAACTCCCGTAGGAGCCTTGGTCGAAAGCCAGTAGGCATAGGTCGACAGCGCAGTGATCTCTCTACTGTCGGCCGCTGGAGGCGTGCCACCGTTCATGCTGAATTGAAAACACCCCTGCAAGCGCTCGGCAAAGGTGTTGACCTTGTCGTTCTTCTTTCGGTACGCCGGGTACATGGGGTAAGCGCCCCAGAGTGGTGCCGAATTGGCCATGCGGCCCTGGTCCAGGTGGCAATTGGTGCAGTTAAGCCCGTTGCCCACAAATTGCGGTGCCTGGCGTTTGGTGTCGACAAACAGGGCGTAGCCGTCCAGGACCATTTTGCCGTAGGCGTTGTCCGGCAATTCACTTTGCAGTGGCGGTTGAAAATAGACCGTAGCCTGATCGGCTGTGGCGGGTGTCTGAATCTGGGACTGGTCTTCCATCGCAATGGTCGCGGCATAAGCCCCGGAGCTCAGGAAGATCGAAATGGCACACACTGGCGTCAGCATTTTCATGGGGAAACCTCCTTGTGACCCACATTGGCGAAATACTCGGACACCGCCTTGATTTCATCCTCGGTCATGGCCTTGGCGATATGGCCCATCAAGTCATTGGGATCATTGTGCCGGGTGCCCTCTCGCCACGCATTCAACTGCGCCGTCAGGTACATCGCAGGTTGATTGGCCAATGGCGGGAAAGCACTCCCCACCCCCACCCCGCCAGGCCCATGACAACTGACACACTCAGGGATCTGCCGATCCCAGGCGCCGCGCAGGGCCAGTTTTTCGCCCAGGGACGTGAGCATGCTGCTGCGATTGATGGCAGGCACTTCAGGTGCTGGCATGGCCGCGATGGCAGTGGTGACAGCGGTTATTTCCTGGTCGGTCAGCGCCTTGGCCAGCGGTTGCATCACGGGACTGACCCGTTTGCCGCTTTGAAAATCGTGCAACTGCTTGCTCAGGTAGTCGGCAGAAATACCGGCTAGTCGCGGAAAACCGGCTGGCGCAAGCCCCATGCCATCTGCCCCGTGGCATGCCACGCAGGCGGTAGCGCCCGGCTGGGCTCCACCTTGCAGGTAGATGTTTGGGGGCGGCTGCGCCGCCTGAGCGTGGGTGAAGACGAGCAACATCAGGCTGCCAAGAAGCGTTGGTTTAAGTGGAATCATGGCCACTCCATTATTGTTATAAGCTTAGGCCTACAAAATATAAGCACGTAGAGCCTAGGAGACTTCCCTGCCCCTCACAACATTGAGTTGAGCCTGATCCGAACGCGAGGCGAAAAAAAACCTGACACCGCGCAAGGCAGTTGTCAGGTTCGGGGGGCTGTGGAGCGCTGACTGAAACGCCCGCTCACTCGCCTGAAATACAGTGTGTAGCGGCCTTGCGGATGTCGCCCGGTCGAACCGGCACATTCGACATGCTTTCGTAGACCTTGATGCTGCTACCACCGGAGCGTTCTTCGATATCAATGACCGCAGTAGGATTAGACGTCAGCTTTTGCGGGACGATGATTCGAAATCCTTCCTTGTGCGGTTCTATCTGTGGTGCCCTGCGCGTGTTGGACAGTTGCTGCACCAGGCATTGAGCGTAAGCATCAGGCTTCTTGCCAGAAATCACACTCATGGTGGGAAGAGTCTGCTCAATATCCGTGACGGATGCACAACCACCCAAAGCCAGCACCACCGCTAGTACGCCCCACTTCATATACATTCTCCGTTAAAGACCCTACGACAGCAGAAATTCAGGATTTCTCCCTGGGCATAGTGAATAAATACTCAATAGTGGCGGATTATCCACGTTTTACGTCAAACTCACCTGCATCACGGCATAATACTCGGCTTTAGCCCCCTGACTGGACTAAAGCACATGCTATCGTGCTGATTTTTAAGCAGATTCCCATTCTGGAGCCCAAATGAAATTTATTCACCAGCGTGAGCACCTCAACGAGGATGACATTGTAGTCATCGAGTGCTCCCAACCTTGCAACATCCGCCTGATGAGCGATGCGCACTTTCGCAGCTTCAAGAACGGTGGGCGCCACTCCTACCACGGCGGCGCGTTCAAAGATTTTCCGGCCAGAATCACTGCACCGAGCACCGGTTTCTGGAACATCACCATTGACACCGTCACCAGCCGGGCAATCAGCGTAACCCGCAAGCCGAGCTTCCAGCCGACCATTAAAATCGTGCGTCGCTCCAGCTCCAAACTTCGCTAAACCAAGGCAGGAATTACCGTGCAAACCACCAAGTACGTCATCAAGTACAAACTCAATGGCGAACGCCGCTTCGAGTTTGCCCAGCTTCAGACTGGCTCGGAAACTGAAGCCCGCGAAGCACTTGAGAAGATCCACAGCGATGCCGACGATGTCATCACCGATATCAAGGCAAGCAAGGCGCTCTAAAGTCCATGGACTTGTTTGCCGAGCAGGACCTGCAACAGCCCGCCCGTGTCGAGCGCATCAGCGACCAGGCGTTTGTGCTTCGCGGGTTTGCCCTGCCCGCAATCAAAGAGCTGCTGACGGCCATCGATTCAGTCTTGCTCCAATCACCCTTGCGCCAGATGCAGACACCTGGCGGTTTTACCATGTCCGCCCGTTTGAGCAGTTGCGGTGATTTGGGATGGACGACTGATCGCGATGGTTACCGCTACAGCCCTGTCGACCCCCTGAACGCCTGTCCTTGGCCGGACATGCCGGGTGTCTTCCTGGCACTGGCCGAGGCTGCAGCCAACACTGCAGGTTTCGAGGGCTTCGTACCCGATGCCTGCCTTATCAACGCCTATGCCCCGGGCGCCAGGATGTCGCTGCATCAGGACAAGAACGAGCGCTCGTTCAGTGCGCCCATCGTGTCGATTTCCTTGGGGCTGCCAGCAATTTTTCAGTTCGGCGGGTTTGAGCGAAGCGACCCGAGCCAGCGTATTTCTCTGTTCCACGGCGACATCATGGTGTGGGGAGGTGTCGATCGATTGCGCTTTCACGGCGTGATGCCCATCAAACCCGGACACCATTCGTTATTGGGTGAACAGCGGATCAATATCACCCTGCGCCAGGCTGGCTAAGCCGCTTTTCAGACCCCGCAGTCCTCCCCTTGCCGCAGGACCTTATAAAGCGCTGTATATATTTTTATATAGCGGATATCTTTCCAGCGCCCAAAACAATTTGATAACCATGGGCTGCCCCCCCGTCTCTAATGGAGTTTTGTCATGAATGTTCGTGCCCGCCCCTTTATTCCCACAGCGCTGGCAGCATTGATCGGGTGCCTTGCATTCACCTCTGTCCAGGCGGATGAGGTGCAGGTTGCAGTGGCCGCCAATTTCACGGCGCCGATCCAGGCCATTGCCAGGGATTTTGAGAAAGACACCGGGCACACATTGATTGCAGCTTACGGCGCCACCGGACAGTTCTATACCCAGATCAAAAATGGTGCGCCATTCGAGGTGTTTTTAGCAGCCGATGACACCACGCCAGAGAAGCTTGAAAAAGAAGGCGATATCGTCCCCGGCTCGCGCTTTACCTATGCGATTGGCACCCTGGCACTGTGGTCGGCCAAAGAGGGTTACATTGATGGCACTGACAAAGCATTGTTGGCCAATCAGTTCAAACACTTGTCCATCGCCAACCCGAAGGCTGCGCCCTACGGGCTGGCGGCCACTCAGGTACTGGCCAAGTTAGGGCTGACGGATAAAGTCAAAACCAAGATCGTTGAAGGCCAGAACATCACCCAGGCTTATCAGTTTGTTTCCACGGGTAATGCCGAACTGGGTTTTGTCGCCTTGTCGCAGATCTACAAAGACGGCAAAGTCAGCAGCGGCTCTGCCTGGATAGTCCCCGAGGTGATGCATGACCCGATCCGGCAGGATGCGGTTATCCTCAAAAAAGGCGAGAACAACCCTGCCGCCAAGGCCCTGGCTGACTACCTGAAAAGTCCCAAAGCCACTGCCATCATCCAATCCTACGGTTACCATCTCTAAATGCCGCTCACGAGTGCTGACTTTGCTGCGATCTGGCTGACCCTGCAACTGGCGTCATTGACCACTGTTATCTTGCTGATTGTCGGCACTCCCATCGCACTGTGGCTGGCGCATACCCGGTCACGGTTGCGTGGCCCCATCGGGGCGATCGTGGCACTGCCTCTGGTGTTGCCGCCCACCGTCATTGGCTTTTACCTGCTGCTGACGATGGGGCCCCACGGCTACATCGGGCAATTCACCCAATTCCTGGGGCTCGGCACCCTGACCTTCAGTTTTGCCGGACTGGTGATTGGCTCGGTGATTTACTCCATGCCTTTTGTCGTACAGCCTTTGCAGAACGCATTCACGGCCATTGGCCCAAGGCCGCTTGAAGTGGCTGCCACCCTGCGGGCAAATCGGTGGGATACCTTTTTCACCGTTATCTTGCCCTTGGCCAGGCCCGGCTTTATCACCGCCGCGATTTTGGGCTTTGCCCATACCGTCGGTGAGTTTGGTGTGGTGCTGATGATTGGCGGCAACATCCCGGAAAAAACCCGGGTGGTCTCGGTGCAGATCTACGACCACGTCGAGGCGCTGGAATACGCACAGGCACACTGGCTGGCGGGCGCAATGGTGGTGTTTTCTTTCCTGGTGCTACTGGCGCTGTATTCAAGCCGCAAATCTCAAACCGGCTGGAGCTGAAAATGTCCTCGATCAACCTTCGGCTGCAGCACAGTTATCCCGGTTTTGCCCTGGACCTGGCCCTGCAACTGCCAGGCAAGGGTGTGACCGCGCTCTATGGTCATTCCGGCTCGGGCAAAACCACCTGCCTGCGCTGTATTGCCGGGCTTGAGCGTGCCAGCAACGCCTATGTGCAGATCAACGATGAAGTCTGGCAAGACAGCCAGACAGGTTTCTTTGCCCCGGTGCACAAGCGGGCGCTGGGATATATCTTTCAAGAAGCAAGCCTGTTTCCCCATCTCTCTGTGCAGGCTAACCTGGAGTTCGGGCTGCGCCGCATTGCACTCAAGGAACAACGGGTTGATATGGCTCACGCCACACAGTTGCTGGGAATCAGCCACCTGCTGGAGCGCGCACCGAACAATCTGTCAGGAGGTGAACGTCAACGGGTGGGCATCGCCCGGGCGCTGCTGACAAGTCCAAGGCTGCTGCTGATGGACGAGCCCCTGGCCGCGCTGGACAGCCAGCGCAAGGGTGAAATCATGCCCTATCTGGAGCGTTTGCACGCCGAACTGGATATCCCGGTGCTGTACGTCAGCCACTCCCAGGATGAAGTTGCGCGCCTGGCGGACCACATTGTGCTGCTCAGTGAGGGCAAGGTACTTGCCAGCGGCCCGATTGGCGAAACCCTGGCCAGGCTGGATCTGCCCCTCGCACGGGGGGATGACGCCGGAGTAGTGATTGAAGGCAAGGTCCGTGATTACAACCACCCCTATCAACTGCTGACCCTGCAATTGCCCGGCAGCACCGAGCAGTTGAGAGTCGCCCATGCCTCAATGGCCATCGGCCAGACGTTACGCGTCAAGGTCCAGGCACGGGACATCAGCCTGAGCCTGAGCCCTGGCGAGCACAGCAGCATCCTCAATAGCCTGCGTGTGACTGTCGTGGGCGAAACCCCAGCTGACAATCAGGCCCATGTCCTGGTACGCCTTGATGCCGGCGGTACAGCCTTGCTGGCACGGATAACCCGTTACTCGCGGGACCAGCTCGGGCTGAGTGTCGGGCAGTCGCTTTGGGCACAGATCAAATCGGTAGCTGTACTGGCCTAGATCATTTGCCGGCGGCGATTCATGAGGCAGCGAATGGTCGCAATCATAAGGCCAAGCATCAGGCCCATCATCACTCCCAGTACCACTATCAGTGCCTTTTTGGGCTTGATCGGATCAAGCGGAGCCTGGGCCTTGCGATCAACACTCACCAGACCCAGGTTGCTCATGTCAGTGTGCAGATTCTCAAGGCGGTAGACTTCGGCCCGTAAAGGTTCGATATCCTTGAGAAACACATCTTCATTTGAGCGTTTACCGAGCAACTCGACCTCGCGATTAACCTCAAGCAGTTGCATATCTTTACGAACCTGCGAAACGCGCAAGTCCGTAAAATCGTCCGTTGTTCGCTTGAGTAACACGGCACGCTCTGCCTCCAGGGCATCGGAGCCCATGAAGTACTGCGGAATACCCTGGGACGTGATTTCAGTACGTACCAGCCTGGAAGACGCCCCCTGTGCTGCATCAGCCATTGCCGCGGGCGTGGTCGGATGTTTGATGCCCAGTGTCTTTGCGATGGAAATCGCTTCATTCAGCTGATTGATGCGCGCATCTCGCTGAATTTTGAGCTGCATGCGCAAGGCGCTCAATTCATCACCCAAGGTTGCCCGCTTCAGTTTGTCCGACTCGACTAACGCAGCGATTTTTCCTTCTTTTTGAACGTGATAGCTTGAACGGGCAGAATTGATTTTTGTTTCCAGCTCCCCAAGCCGATTACTAATAATAATCTTGAGATCAGCACTGATTTGCTGTCGCTGAATATTAATTGCGTACTCAACAAAGCCGTTAAGAATCTCAACGCCATTGAGAGTTTCCGGGTAAATAAGCTCCATTTTTATAAACGAACTCAATTCGCTTGCCTTGTTCGGATCAGGCCGACTCACCGTCATTGCGTCACGGCTGAATGCTTCAAAACTCTGCTCAAGGGTGCTCCCTTGCTTTTCCAGCGGTTTGAAAAAGTCCTGATGGGATTTGAAGTAATTCAGCCGGTTTTCATAGGACTCGAGCGCCGCGCCAACTTTAAGCAAGGCGTCTGCAGCTGGCAGTGTGTAGATCCCGGAACGGTTGAGGGCATCGAGTTCATTAACGGCTGCAGGACGCAACACACTACTGGTTCGATAGACGTGTTGCGTTAATGAAACATAGCCAAAGGCTAGAGCCCCAACTATTGCCATGGTTAAACCAATTAACTTTTTTTGCTGCCAAAACGAGTGAAGCAAATCAAAGAAATCTATCTCGGCGTTAATGTTTTTAAGTTGCAGATCCTGACGGAGGTTCAAGTAAATCCACCTTGTTTCTTAGCGTTGTCAACTGGCTGCCGGGTGTGCACGCACACAGAAAAAGTCCGTGCTTTACAGGTTATCTCAAGGAGAAATTCGCACTCATTGCAAATGAGTGCTTATAGAACGACAAAAATGACAGACCACAAAGCAATATCCGAGATTCATGTTAAATTTAAGATTGTTCTTAATCTTTTATAAGAATGATCTTACATATTTTATAAAAATCAGTTGGATTGTCTTACGATGCCTTCGCAAAATACCCATTTCACGAAGGCATACCCGCGTGGTCTGTGTAATTATTGCCACCACAAAAAAGCACGCTTACGTGTGGGGTAATAATCAGGATGGATATTTTTCAGGCAATGCGCGTGTTCGTGCGCGTCGTCGAAACGGGCAGCTTCACCGCTGCGGCGCAGGTATTGGGATATTCCACTGCGCAAACCTCGCGCTTGCTGTCTGAACTGGAGTCTTCGCTGCAAGCCCGGCTGTTGCAGCGCAGCACACGACGCCTGGCACTGACCGAGGTAGGGGCACGCTACCTGGAGCGCTGCCGAATGATCCTGGGGGAAATCGAAGACGCCAATGCCGAAGCGGCTGGGGCGCACCTGATACCCCGCGGGCATTTACGGGTGCAATCCACCACAGGGCTTGGCATCCAGTTGCTGGCACCTCTGGTGGCCCGCTACACAGAGCTCTATCCGCAGGTCAATGTCGACCTGACGCTTTCTCAACGCCAGCCGGACTTGCTCGAAGAAGGCCATGACGTTGTGATTACGCTGTCTGCCAACTTGCCGGACTCGGAGCTGATCGGCCAACCCCTGGGCAGTATCTTCAGTGTCATCAGTGCAGCGCACTCCTACCTGAAGGGACGGGAAGTTCCGAAAACCCCGGACGATCTGCACGAGCACCGCTGCCTGCACCTGGTTGACCCCCTGTTTACCGACAGCTGGACCTTTCGCGATGCTGAGGGCGAGCAAGTCATCCGCCCCGGCAACATCTTTCAGGTGAACGTCGCCGAGGCAATGGCCCAAGCGGCCGAGGCCGGGCTTGGCGTGTGCCTGCTGCCCGACTACGTGGCCGTCAGTTCTTATCAGCGCGGTTCTTTGGTACGCCTGCTGCCGCAGTATCGGCTGCACGAAAAAAGCATCTACGCGCTCTACCCTTCCCGGCGGTTTCTGGATGCCAAGGTCAAAACCTGGGTCGAGTTTCTCAAGCAGGAAATACCGAAAGTGCTTGAAGGGCACCAGGCCATCGTCGATGACCCGGAGCATTGGGCTTAAATCGATTGAAGCGCTGTACGCAGTTGCTCACGCAGGGAAATGGCGGTGCGATCAAACTCCAGCGGCGTGACCGAAACCCCGCCCTGCGTCACGACCTGGGTCTCGGTGTCAACCGCTTCAGGGTGCTGATGGCGAGTGATACTGAGCCAGTAATACCTGGCCTCACGAAAATCGGTTCGCTCTATCGCGTCCACCCCATCCATGCGGCCGGCACCCTGGCGAGTGATTTGTATCGGCCCGGCTTCATCCGCCGGAACGTCCGGGAAATTGATGTTCAGGCACGCCGATTGCTCCCAGCCCTTGCCCAGCAACTGCCGGATCACACCAGGGGCCAAGGCGCGAGCGGTGTCCCAGCGTACAAAACTGCGACGGGTGAAGTACTGGCTCAAGGCTATGGACGGAACACCCATCAGCAAACCGGTCATCGCGGCCCCAACGGTGCCGGAAAACAGCGTTTCAACCCCCAGATTGGCGCCTTTGTTGATACCTGAGAGCAACAGCTTCGGTGGTTTGTCCATCAACTGCTGCAAGGCCATTGCGACACAGTCCGCAGGTGTCCCGGATACCGAAAAGCGCCGTTCACCGCGCTTTGTCACGCGCAACGGGTGATGAATGCTGATGGCCGTGGAAATACCGCTTTGGTCATGATCCGGTGCGACCACCCAGACTTCGTCCGCCAACTCGCGGGCCACTTCCTCCAGCACTGCAAGGCCCGGAGCGTCGATGCCGTCGTCGTTGGTGATCAGGATTCGTTCGAGTCGAGCGTCTGGCATGGGTAAATTCCTTTTGTGGGTTGGCGGCAAGCCCGGGCAACGCGATCGACTCCCGACTTGCCGCCTGCAGCTTAGATCCCCTGCAAGGCCAGATCCATTGCAAAGTAAGTCAGGATCATGTCAGCACCGGCGCGCTTGATCGAACCCAGGCTTTCGCGCACCACACGTGCTTCGTCGATGGCACCCGCCTGAGCGCCGAACTTGATCATCGCGTACTCACCGCTGACCTGATACGCCGCCAAAGGAAGATGCGAGGCCTGGCGGATATCGCGAATGATGTCGAGGTAAGCACCGGCAGGCTTGACCATCAGCACGTCTGCGCCCTCTTGCTCGTCCAGCAGGGACTCGCGAATCGCTTCACGGCGGTTCATCGGGTTCATCTGGTACGACTTGCGATCGCCGGTAAGGGCGCTGCCGCCCGCCTCACGGAACGGGCCGTAGAGTGCCGAGGCGAACTTGGTGGAGTACGCCATGATCGAGGTATCGATAAAACCGGCACCATCCAGAGCGCTGCGGATAGCCTGCACCTGACCGTCCATTGCGGCCGATGGCGAGATAAAGTCCGCGCCGGCAGCGGCAGCCGCTACAGCTTGTTTACCGAGGTTGATCAGGGTCGCGTCATTGTCGACACCGTGGTCGTGCATCACGCCGCAATGACCATGGGAGGTGTACTCGCAGAAGCAGGTGTCACTCATGACGATCATGTCCGGCGCAGCATCCTTGCTGATGCGCACCATGCGCGACACCAGCCCGTCTTCACGCATTGCATCGCTGCCGGTGGCATCCAGATGGTGAGACACACCGAACAGCATCACCGACTTGATGCCCGCACGGGCATAACGCTCGATTTCACCGGCCAGTTTCGACTCAGGAATACGCATTACGCCAGGCATGCTGGTGATGGGCACGAAGTCGTCGATCTCTTCTTCGACGAAAATCGGCAGCACCAGGTCGTTCAGGCTGAATTCGGTTTCCTGGAACATGTCGCGAAGGGTCTGGGAGCGGCGCAGGCGGCGCGGACGAACGGCGGGGAACTGGTTAGGCATCATGGTTCCTGATGGGCAGATTCAAAAAACAGACGAGCCTTGGCTCAATGGCGGAACAAATACAGGATTGATCCCGCAATTGCAAAACATCCGCCCTACGTGCGGCCGGTTGTCGCGGGGTGTGTTTACTGGGGAACGGAGCCTAATTACAGCGGTGCTTCAGGTAAAACCCATTGCCTGCATCGCGAGCAAGCCCGCTCCCACAGTTGCCCTGTCAGATAACAACACGGACCTGTGGGAACCGGGCTTGCCCGCGATGGCATCACCGCCGGTTGAACATTTCGGAAAAAAGCGTAGTATCGCCCCCATGATTCTTGAACAACTCAAAGCCCTGGGTAATGACACTCGCATGCAAATGATGGAGTGGCTCAAAGACCCGCTCCGCAATTTCCCGCCTCAGGATCACGGTGATCCCGCGATTGGCGTGTGCGTGACCCATTTGCAGCACAAGGCCGGGCTGTCCCCTTCTACGGCGTCAGCGCACCTGGCCATTTTGCAACGTGCAGGTTTTGTCCTGACTACGCGCATTGGCAAGTGGACGTACTATCGACGCAATGAACAGGCGATCGATGACTTTGCAGCTAGGCTGAAAATCGAGTTGTAATTTTTACCTATACATTTCGTTATTTCGCGCAATGTAAAAACATGAGGAAATCCCATGAGCACTAAAACCATCTTCGTCCAACCTGGCGGCGGTTATCACAATGTAGTCGTTGGCAGCAGCGAAGTCAGTGCGCCGGCCCGTGGTGAAATCACTGTAGGTTTACGCGCCAACTCATTGAACTATCACGATTTTGCAGTAGTAAGCGGTATGTGGGGACCCAGCGAAAAGCGCATTCCCATGGCCGATGGTGCAGGTGAAGTGATTGCGGTGGGCGCCGATGTCAGCGAGTTCAAGGTCGGCGATTCGGTGGTCAGCACCTTTTTCCCGGAATGGATCGCCGGCACCCCGCTGGTTGAAGGTTTCGTTACCGTACCCGGCGATGGCATCGACGGTTATGCCCGCGAGCAAGTGACCGCCAAAGCTACATCGTTCACCCTGGCACCCACCGGCTGGAGCCACGCCGAGGCGTCGACCCTGACCACCGCAGGCCTGACTGCGTGGCGCGCGTTGATGGCCGATGACTCCCTCAAGCCGGGTGACACGGTGCTGATTCAAGGCACGGGTGGCGTTTCGATTTTCGCCCTGCAATTCGCCAAAATGGCCGGTGCCACGGTGATCGCCACCTCCTCCAGCGACGAGAAACTGGAGCGCCTGAAAGCCATGGGCGCAGACCATGTCATCAACTACCGCAAAGACCCGCTCTGGGGCGAGACAGCCCTGGCCCTGACCGGTGGCCGCGGTGTCGACCACATCATTGAAGTTGGCGGCCCTGCGACCCTTGAGCAGTCGATGATCGCCATTCGGGTTGGCGGGCATATCTCGATCATTGGCATCCTCAGCGGTGTCAGCGGCGCGATGAACTTTGTACCGATGCTGATCAAGCAAGTTCGCCTGCAAGGGGTACTCGTCGGCAGCCGCAGCCAGCAGCAAGACATGGTTCGTGCGATCAATGCCAACGGCATGCACCCGGTGATTGATCGTCACTTCCCTCTGACCGACATGGTCGAGGCGTTCAAGTACCAGGAAACCAACCAGCATTTCGGCAAGATCATTCTGGATATTTAACCGCCCCTTGACCGGTGGCGCATTGACAGTGCGCCATCGGCTTCTCTAGATTCAGGCTTTTGCCCAAAGAGCCTAGCCCGATGAGCCTTGAATCCGTACGCGCCTTTTTTCACGCCAACGCCCCCGACCTGCACATCATCGAATTGACCACGAGCACGGCGACGGTCGCACTGGCTGCCGAAGCCCATGGCGTTGAGCCCGGTCAAATTGCTAAAACCCTGGCCTTTCGAGTCGGCGAACGCAATGTTTTGCTGGTGGCACGGGGTGATGCACGCATCGACAACAAGAAAATGAAAGACGCCCTGGGCAGCAAAGCCAAAATGCTGGACGCCGAAACGGTCGTCGCACTCACCAGCCACCCTGTGGGGGGCGTCTGCCCTTTCGGGCTGGCGACTGAATTGCCCGTTTACTGCGACATTTCCCTGCAAAGCTTCACTGAAGTCATGCCCGCGGCCGGGGCCACTCACACTGCCGTAAAGATTTGCCCGTCGCGCATGGCCGACCTGGTCAACGCGCAGTGGGTTGACGTCTGCCAGCCTCTCCCTGCCGCTTAAAACACAGGTGAAATGCTCTAGCGCGGGCCTTTCAGCGGTGTTAATTGTTCGACAATGTAGAAAATACAGTTGCGATCGATTATCATCCGCTACTCGCGCAGCACCCTCTAACGCCATTTCAAAAACATTAAAACGTCGCAGGGTGCTGTTTTAAGGGAATAACCTGAGGCGCTCATGCACCGCTTTACTTTCAGCAAATCATTGATTTGCGCAACATTGGGGATCGTCAGCCTGCCGGCTTTCGCGGCATTGCAACCAGAGTCAGAGGCTGCCCTGGCGGGCGAAACGCAAAGAACCTGCCATTTCAACAAAGACACCAGCACCGATTGCACCACGACCTACCGTTACACCATCCTCACCAACAATGGCCGAGAGATGCTGTCACGTATCGACTTCAGTTTCCCTGAAACGGATCAACTGGAAATCATCAACGCTCAATCCACACAACCCGGGGCCAAGCCGGTGGCCCTGGCTCAATCCCAAATCGACACGCGCATGGCGCCTAACCCGGACAAAGGTTTCCTGCGGGCCAGCCAGACCTCGATTGCTTTCCCGAACCTGCGCATTGGTACCGAGCTCTCCTACACCGTACGCGAGCATACGGTGGGCAAGCCGCTGATGGACCACTTCCATTACCTCATGACGTTTGGCCCGTCCCCTGCCCGCTCGGATGGCTTTAAAAGCACGTTTACCGCCGAGCAGCCGATTGTGTGGCGCAGCGAGATGATGGAAGACTTCACGTTCACCCCGTCTGCCGACAACAAGACCCTCGTGATCGAGCAGAAAAAACCCCGCTTCGTGAATTACATCAATGAGGCCGGCAACGCCTACATCCGCCAGATGCCCCGGGTTGAAATCGGCAGTTCCAGCCAGGTACAGGATCACTTTGGCAACCTCGCCAAACGCTACAACGAAATCGTGACTGCCGGGCTGCCTGCGAGCGCCGCCAAGACCGTTTCAGGGCTCAAGGGGCTACCGCCCGCCCAACAAGTATCCGGGCTGATGCAATACATCCATGATCAATACCGCTACATGGGCGACTGGCGCGCCACTGATCGCGGTTACGTGCCGTTCACCCTGGGCGAGATCGAAGACCGTGGCTACGGCGACTGCAAGGACCTTTCGGTACTGCTGACCGCCATGTTGAAAGCCAGCGGCATCACCGCCCAAACAGCCTGGGTCAGCCGGGGCAGCAACCCGCTGGGCCTGTTGTTGCCTGGTACCAGTTCAGCCAATCACGCCATCGTGCGGGCTGAAGTCAATGGCCAGGTCTGGTGGCTTGATCCGACCAACCCCGTGTTCTTGCCGGGCCGCAGCATGCCTGACATCCAGAATCGCTGGGCGCTGGTCATCGATGCCGATGGCAAGGTGCGCCAGGATTACATCCCTGAAGAGCAACCGAGCCTGAGCATGGACGTGAAGAAGTTTGAGCACTTCAATCGCGATGGCCAGGCTCGCACCACCGCTGAAGTCGAAATGGGGCAGATGACGCTGATGCAACTCAGCTACGCCGACACTGATTCGGGGGTCAGTGCTACCGACCTGAACCTGTGCAACCACTTTGGCAAAGAGATCACTGACTGCAAGATCAGTCGGGATAAAACCGGCTTTGTGGTGCCCGAGCGTTACACGGTACACGCCACCCTGACCAACCTTCGTGCACTGGAGAACCTGTCCGGGCAGCAGATCTACAAGCCGGCATTCATGAGTGAGCGCTGGGACAGCTTGATGAACTATCGCCGCACCGGGCAACTGGCTGACCTGTACATGGCCGATCCAGAGAAACTGACCTACGACATCACCCTTTCGGGCGCCAAGGTCGGCAAGGAAATCAAGTCCTGCAAGGTGAACTCACCGTGGTTTGATATGGAACTGAGCAGCAAACGCAGCAAGGATAAATACCGCTACCAGTACTCCATCACGCAAAAACACAGCTGGTTGAGTCATGACGAAATCATGAGCGCGCCGTTCGAAGCCATGCTCCAGCAGGCCCGTGCCTGCAACGAAAACATGCAACAAGTGGTGCAACTCAGTACCAGAGGCTGATACCTGCCAGCCTGGTCCTTCAAGCAGCCTGGCCCCATTGCGGGGCCAGGCTTTTTTTTGCGGGTGTTACGCGATGGCGGTGTCTACCAGCACTTGAGCTTCCTCAACCAGGCGGTTCAGGTGCTCGTCGCCGATAAAGCTCTCGGCGTAGATTTTGTAGATGTCTTCAGTGCCCGAAGGACGTGCAGCGAACCAGCCGTTTTCGGTCATGACCTTGAGCCCGCCGATTGCCTGATTGTTGCCCGGGGCATGGCTGAGAATCCGGGTAATGTCTTCACCGGCAAGGCGCGTGGATTTGACTTGATCAGGTGACAATTTGCCCAGCAGCGCTTTTTGCTGCGGGGTTGCCTTGGCATCGACCCGGGTCGAGAACGGAAGACCGAGGTCTTCGGTCATTTTCTGGTACAGCTGGGACGGATCGCGACCTGTACGAGCCGTCATCTCTGCGGCCAATAGCGACGGAATCAGGCCATCCTTGTCAGTGGACCAGACGCTGCCGTCCAGGCGCAAGAACGAGGCACCGGCACTTTCTTCGCCGCCAAAGCCCAGCGAGCCTTCGAACAGGCCATCGGCAAACCACTTGAAGCCCACCGGCACTTCATACAAGCGGCGATCCAGGCGTGCAGCTACGCGGTCAATCAGGCCACTGCTGACCACGGTCTTGCCCACCGCAGCATCAGCGCGCCATTGCGGGCGATTCTGGAACAGGTAGTCGATGGACACCGCCAGATAGTTGTTCGGCGCCAACAGGCCGCCTGATGGCGTGACAATGCCGTGGCGGTCGTGATCAGGGTCACAGGCGAAGGCCACGTCGAAACGCTCTTTAAGCCCGATCAGACCTTGCATGGCATAGCTGGAGGACGGGTCCATGCGGATCCGGCCATCCCAGTCCACGCACATGAAGCGGAAAGTCGGATCGACCGTGGTGTTCACCACTTCCAGATTCAAGCCGTAGTGTTCGCCGATCGCGGACCAGTAATGCACACCTGCGCCACCCAGGGGATCAACGCCCAGGCGCAAGTTGGCGCCGCGAAGGATGTCCATGTCGATCACGTTTTTCAGATCGGCAACATAGGTGTTCAGGTAGTCATGGCGATGCGTCGTGCTGGCTTTGAGCGCCTGCTCGTAACTGATGCGCTTGACCCCGGCCAATCTGGCCGCGAGCAGTTCGTTGGCCTTGGCTTCAATCCATTTGGTGACATCGGTATCGGCCGGGCCACCGTTAGGCGGGTTGTACTTGAAACCACCGCTTTCTGGCGGGTTGTGCGACGGGGTAATCACTACGCCATCTGCCAGGCCGGTGGTGCGGCCACGGTTGTAGCAGATAATTGCGTGAGAAATGGCCGGAGTCGGCGTGTACTCATCGTCAGCGGCGATCATGGTTTCGACGCCATTGGCCGCAAACACTTCCAGGGCACTGGCGCCCGCTGGAGTCGACAGCGCGTGAGTGTCGATACCGACAAACAACGGACCATTGATGCCCTTCATCTGACGGTAGAGGCATATGGCCTGGCTAATGGCCAATACATGCCACTCATTGAAGCTCAGCTCGAACGAACTGCCACGGTGTCCGGATGTACCAAAGGCGACACGCTGGGTGGCGATCGATGCATCGGGTTGACCGGTGTAATAAGCGGTCACCAGTCGCGGTATGTCGACCAGCAATTGAGCTGGGGCCGGTTTGCCCGCAAGAGGACTGAGTGTCATGCAAAACCTCGGGAAATTAATGATTCGGAGGAAAAAAGGCAGTTTACTGGCAGTTCGACATTGGCGCGAAGTAATCTATCCACACCAAGGGGTCTGTTTTGCACTTTAATGCACTATTGGTTGTCTGAGCTTGATCCAGACACCTTGTTTAACTCTTCTGGATGTACATTTCAGCTCTGAATTAAGGAAAGCACCATGAAACCACTGGTGATCAGCGCAGCCGTATTACTCTCCCTGAGTACGCTGTGCAGTGTGGCCAACGCAGCCAAACTGGAAGACGTCGCCCCCTACCCTAAAGCCGAACCGGGTTTTAGCCGCCAGGTCATTAATCTGCCAAAACAGAAAAATGAAGACGACTACAAGGTTCAGATCATTGCGGGCAAGACATTACAGGTCGACTGCAACCAGCAGCGCCTGGGCGGCAAGCTGGAAGAAAAAACCCTCAAGGGCTGGGGCTATCCGATGTATCGCCTGAACAAGGTCACCGGCCCCATGAGCACGATGATGGCCTGCCCCGAAGGCAAGGCACATCCCGAGTTTGTTCCGGTGGTCGGTGATGGCTTCATGCTGCGCTACAACAGCAAACTGCCTATCGTGGTCTACGTCCCCAAGGACATCGAAGTGCGTTACCGGATCTGGTCTGCGTCCAAGCAGATCAAGCAGGCCGTGAGCGAATAAGTGTCATTGCGGGAGCGGGCTTGCCCACTCCCGCCTTGATTGAAGGTTATTGCAACCCTACCCGATACAGCACGCCATCATCCTCGTCGGTCAGTACATACACATAGCCGTCCGGACCTTGGCGAACATCGCGGATACGTGCCTTCAGATCTCCCAGCAACCGCTCTTCATGCACCACCTTGCCATCTCTCAGCTGCAGCCGGATCAGGTCTTTGTCTGCAAGTGCGCCAATAAACAGGTTGTGCTGCCAGGGCTTGAAGCGGTCTGAATCGTAGAAGGCCATACCGCTAATGCCGGGGGATTTCTCCCAGACATGATGGGGCCCCACAGTACCTTCGACGGTTTTGCCCTGTGCTTCGGAGATAGGTTTCGACGAGTAGTCAATCCCGTGGGTAGCCAGCGGCCAGCCATAGTTTTTACCACGCTCGATCAGGTTGATTTCGTCTCCCCCTTTTGGGCCGTGCTCGTGAGTCCACAGGGTGCCGGTCCAGGGATTGAGGGCGGCGCCTTGCTGGTTACGATGGCCGTACGACCAGATTTCTGCCCTCACGTCCTTGTTGCCGACAAAAGGGTTGTCGTTGGGAACGCGCCCGTCAGGAAAAATACGCGCAATTTTGCCCTGCAGTTTGTCCAGGTCCTGGGATGTCGGACGCTGGTTGTTTTCCCCGAGGGCGATAAACAGATAGCCGTCCCGGTCGAACACCAGGCGCGAGCCAAAGTGATTACCGGTAGAGAGTTTTGGCTCCTGGCGGAAGATCACTTCAAAGTTGCTCAAGCGGGTCAAATCCTCCGATAAGCGCCCGCGGCCGACGGTGGTTCCTGCTTTACCGTCTTCACCGCCTTCTGCGTAAGACAAATACACCAGGCGATCTTCTGCAAAACTGGGCGACAGCACCACATCGAGCAAGCCGCCCTGCCCTTTGGCCCACACCTGCGGGACACCGGATACCGGTGCAGACAGCTTTCCATCAGGGCTCACAACGCGAAGATTTCCCGGCCGCTCGGTGACCAGCATGCCCTGTTTATCGGGCAGAAACGCCAATCCCCAAGGATGATCAAGCCCCTCGACGACCGGGGTTGCGGTGACAGTTCCAGACTCGGAAGTAAACGTCTTCTGCGCATCGGCATGGGCCGTGAACGCAATATTGAGTAGCGAAGCGGCGCACACAGTGGCCAGCAAGGTTTTTCTCAACATTAGCTATTCCTTGTTCTATTGAGGTTTGTCTCTGGGCTGTAACGACGGCACGGTGGGCTTGACGGTCGCTGGCGGTGTCTGGCTACGTGGATAACCATTACCGATCTTGCCGTTCTCGATTGAAGGGGTTCGCAGCGTGGGAGCTGTAGAGGGACCTGTTGCGCCTGGCACGGAAGCCCCCGTGCCTTGCCGGCTGTTTGGATTGATGCGGCGGATGACGTTGTTGGCAGGCGGCGTGTTGGCTGGCAAGGTGTTTTGCGCCATTAGCCCAGCATGGCCCGCAAGTGTTGGGCGGGCCCCAGGGTTCGAAAACGTTTGTGCCTGTGCCTGGAAGGCAAGTACGCCGCCCATCAATAGAAACAACAGACTGGATCTGACACCGTTCATCACGTCCTCCGCTTTTTGCACGACCGTGTAGCTTTGAGGGTCAAGCACGTCACAGGTTCGGTTTCAAAGATAACAAAACGTGTCAGGCATCGGTTTCAGGGCCAATCTCGATCACCGTTGACTCCCTCGCCTGCGCCAGGAGGGCTTCGCGGCACACTTGATAGCAATCCTCGATATGGCCATTGCCGACCAGTTTCATCACGCCAAAACTGATGGTTGCCGCCACCGCCTGCCCTACAAACGGGACAAAGCGAATCACTGACTTGGTTGCCACTTTTGCGCCCATCTTGCGCACCAGAGACATGACCAGCGTTCGGCTGATGAATTTGCCGATCACCTCACTGCCAATCCCGGTGACCGCTACCACAATCAGGCGCTTGGACCGTGAGTCCATCTGCTCGATCTGGTGGGGGGTCAAGCCGAACTTGCTGTTGATAGCCGGCAGCATTTCTACCAGCAATGCGACATCGGTACCGATATCGAGCCCGGGTATCGGGATTGCAGCCGCACCTGCAGAAACTGCCGAGCGCTTGGTGACCATGGACCGGCACTCGTCACGTATACGATCGAGCTCGGCTAATGACCTGATTAACATAGGATCCCCCGACAGATAAAAATAAAACCAGCGTAGTCTACTACGCCCTTCTGACCAGCAAGGCAGGCCTGTCTTCATGTAGAGGGGTAACAGCGAAGGAAATTCACAAAGGCGGGGATGTTTTTAGCCACTGACGGGGCCAGCGTACAGAGAAGTAGCCTGTACTCTTGCGAAGTACAGGCCAGGCGCGGGTTACACGTCTTTTTTGACTTTGTCCCACTCAGCCTTGAGCTTGGAGACGAAGGATTCTTTTGGGGTTTCCTTGCAGGCAGTCACGACCAGAGGTGTGATTTTTGCGATACCGTCCACGTCCAGCACCGCATCTTCAACTTTGCCCTTCTTGTTGATGGCTTCACCCAGGCCGACAGCGGTCGGCTGGAAGCTTTCATCCACTGCCAGGAAATCCGCGCACGTCCATTTTGCGACGGGCTGTTTGGTTTCAGCCTGAGCCAGTGTTGACAGTGCAGCCAGACCCACAGCGCCCATTAACAGAATGTGCTTCTTCATATGCAAATATCCCTATTGTCAAAGATTCAATAACATGTGTTGTGCCGCAAAAAACATAGTATCGAATGATGTTTCTGTCAAAAATAACAGCAAAATCATCCTCTTTAAAACATCACTTTACCCCTTGAGCTCAAGTTAACCGAACAAACAAGAGGCACACTAACGCGAGCAGCGGCCAGTCTATAAATCCGCCATTCATGTACCGAACCGTTAAAACAGCCCCGATATAATCGACGCTGTTTTAACGTGCATTATTGAGAAAGAATGACCTTCATTGCCTTCTCTTTTGCCGCGTTCCCGAACACCTCATACGCCTGGAGAATGTCAGACAGCGCAAAGCGGTGAGTAATCAACTTCCCGGCATCGATTTTCCCGGACTGCACGGTTTTCATCAGCATGGGGGTGGTATTGGTATTAACCAGCCCGGTCGAGATGGTGACGTTCTGGATCCATAGCTTTTCCAGGTGCAGTTCAACGCTTTTTCCATGGACACCCACGTTGGCAATGCTACCCCCCGGTGCGATAACCGATTGGCAGGTATCGAAGGAGGCAGGAATACCCACTGCTTCGATCGCGACATCCACACCGACCCCGTGGGTCAGCTCGAAAATGCGTTCAACTGCGTTTTGGGTCGTGATATCGATCACATCCGTCGCGCCAAAGCGCTGTGCGACTTCAAGTCGATTGGTGTCGCCATCCACCATGATCAACTGGGCCGGAGAATAGAACTGCGCCGTCAGCAGCGCCGCCATGCCCACCGGTCCTGCACCGACGATGACCACGCTGTCACCCGGCTTGACCTTGCCGGCAAGCACGCCAATTTCGAACCCGGTTGGCAAGATGTCACTCAGCATCACCAACGCCTCCTCATCCGCACCTGCCGGCACCGGATAGAGGCTGTTGTCGGCATGGGGGATGCGCACATATTCGGCCTGCGTCCCGTCAATGGTGTGCCCCAGGATCCAGCCACCATCGGCGCAATGGGAGTACATCTGACGCCGACAGTTTGCACAGCTGCCACAGGAGGTGATGCAGGAAATCAGCACATGATCACCGGGCTTGAAGTTGCGAATGGCAGAGCCGACCGCTTCGACCACTCCCACCCCTTCATGACCCAGGACTGTCCCCTGGGTAACTTCAGGCACATCGCCCTTGAGAATGTGCAGGTCTGTGCCGCAGATGGTGGTGTGCAGGATTCGAACAATGGCGTCGGTCGGTTTGTCGATGACTGGTTGGGGGATATCGGCCCAGGCTTTTTTGCCAGGCCCCAGATAAGTGAGCGCTTTCATGATGGCCATCCTTTACCTGATCAAAAAATAATCAGCACTGCCACTCAGGTGCACCCCGAGTGGCAGCCCCTAAAATCATTGATGCAGTTAAGCAGCCTTTTTCGACAGCGCCCTTGCCGCAGGTCATAAAAAGCCTTTTTGGACTAACGGTGCGGATGAACCGTGAAAGACACCAGCCTCACCACAATCGGCCGCACCACCAGAATGCACAGGAACGCGACAGGCATTGCCAGTTGATAGGCATGCAGCACATTGCTTAGATAATCGTGCTCAATACCGGCGTTTGCCGCCGTAATCACCAACGACATCAGGAAGGCCATGATCGTCGACATGTAAAACGCGAAAACGTAGGGCGTAGCCCGTACAGAGAGTTTCAGACGTTTCGAAATCGGGGTTTCAGCAGTTACTTTTGATGTCATATGGGACCTTATCCAGCTTCATTTTCAGGAGTCATGCACCTTAACAAGATCAAAAACCGGCAACTAGACGCCTATCGACAGTTACTTTATAAATAAAAACTTACGAATAGCCTTTATGAGCCCCCCCACAGTGAATCTGCTAGCGGCAATTACCAGCTTTATCAAAGTGGTCGAAACCGGCTCCATCGCAGGCGCAGCCAAAAATCTTGGTCTTAGTGCAGCGGCCGTCAGCCAGACCATCAATCGGCTGGAAGAACATCTCGGCACACGCCTGCTGCAACGCACCACACGCAGCATGGCGCTCACCGAACAGGGAGCGACTTACTATGAAAGGGTGCGACATATCGCGTCCGACCTTGAGTCAGCGCACAGGGCCATCAGCACTGGAGAAACTGAACTTCAAGGGCGGCTTTGCATTGCGTCGACATCCGCATTCGGACGGCATGTGCTGGCCCCTCTGGTTGCGGGCTTTGCTAACCGTTACCCGCGTTTGACCCTGGAGCTGTGTACCACCGATGGCAAGATCAATCATATCCAGGACGGCATTGATCTGAGCCTGCGGATCAAGCCGCAACTGGAAGAAGGCATCGTTGCGCGCAAAATCGCTTCCGTTCCTTTCATCATCTGCGCCTCCCCGGCCTATCTGGCCCGAGCCGGTGCCCCCCGTACCCCCGAGGAACTCCAGCAGCATGCCTGCCTGGCCTTCCGCTACCCGCTGGACGGGCGCTTCCTGCGCTGGGGGTTTATCCGCGAAGGCCAGCACTACTACGCAGCGCTCAACGTCACCGCGATCAGTGATGATATCGATGCGCTGACTCAAATGGCGATTCACGGCGCAGGGATTGCGCGCCTTGCCGAGTTCCTGGCGGCCCCCTTTATCGAGTCAGGTCGACTGGTGACACTGCTTGAAAGTAGCCATGAATCAACCGAGTCCTGCGCAGAACCCCTGGATATTTATGCGTGTGTCCAGGATCGCGCCGCCATGACGCCAAAAGTCAAAGCGTTCCTGGACTATTTGACGGCACACATTGAACAACGCTGGACTAAAGACAGTTTTATTACTGTATGAATTTATTGTACGCACCAAAATAGCGCAGTATCTCTTTGGATTAACATGATAATTTAATACATCCAAAAAAACCTATAACAGTTAACTCTTTCACACATTCGTGTTCAGCAGATGAAAATACCAAAGTAAGGGGGCATTCTATTTTTTAATGTACTGTTAGACTTAGTTAAAAATGCCATTCAAGGAAGAAGCATATGAGCGCCACAACTAAACGAGGGTGGAAGTGGGCTTACCGCAAGCTGCGTGATCTGCACTGCACGCGCCCTTCTGCCTTTTACAGGGCCACCCTGTACGTTCTCCGCGGGAACACGGGTACATTTGTTTGTGAAGTGACACACAAAAAAATCCGCATTAGCCGCTAACGGCTTTCAGTCTCGTTGCGCGGCTCGCCTGCACATAAATCGCAGGCATTTTATATGCCTGTTGAAACCCAGAGGTCTCGCAAGCGCAATGGGGAAGCTCCCATCCTGTTGTTACGCGAGCAAGCCAGTACAATTGCCTGCATCCATTCCCCCCCTTGCCTGACGGAGGGGGGTTGAAGTCACCTGTTGGCTGTCCGGTTGATGAGCCATGCCTGAACGCAAGGCTCATCGAGCCCGTGCCCAAGAAGTCCAGATAATGCCAAAGAAGAAGCAACCCGCAGAGACCCCGGCCGTAACCGCAGCAGACATAGAACGCTCAATTCAGGCCCTGAACAAAATGGCTGAGCGCCTGTGGGGAGAGGATCGGGTAGCCGAGGCCAAAGCCCTGATCGATGCACTGGATGCTTTGAACCGTGCGCTGGACAGGATCAGGATTGGCGAAAGTCGCCGGGCGGTCACTCTTCACTGAGCACACCCGCAAGCCGTTCAGATAGCGCAGGCGCTGGCACCGTGTTTTTCAAGATAACGCTGCTGATCTTCATCTGCCTTTTGAAACTCGCCCAGAGCAAGAATCACCGTGGCCACCGGTTTTCCCAGCCGCCCGCTGGCATCCAGTTGCTGTATGGCGACCAGTGCTGACCGGGCTTGTTGATCGGAGTTGGAAAACAAGGCCGAACGGTACTTCACCCCGACATCCGCTCCCTGACGATCGAACGAAGTCGGATCATGCAATGTCCAGAACTGTTCGATCAGGCCACTGTAAGCAATCACCCCCGGATCGAAGTCAACTTGCACCACTTCAATCCACGCTGCCCCATCTATGGGCGAACGGGCAAAACCGACCCGGCTGTCGATCACGCCCGGCAATAAACGAAACGCGGCTTCAGCCCCCCAAAAACAGCCCGCACCGAAAGTAGCCTGCTCAACATTCACGTCTTCTTGAACATCAGTCATGGGCTGACCTCCTCTTTTTGCGGCAGCAGATGCGAGTGCAACTGCGCGATATGTTCAGGCCCGATACCACAGCACCCTCCAACAATACTGGCGCCTGCCGCCACCCACGACCTGGACCAGTGCAGGTATGACTCAGGCCCCAGATCACTGCGAATCTCCAGCAAGGTACTGTTTGCTTTTGCCTGCGTACTGACAGGAGGAAATGCATTGGCGTAAACCCCAAGCTCAACGGCTTGATCCACGCTGCCAATGACTTCCCGTGCGCTGGCGAGTGCCGCAGCCATCACTTCTGGCTGGCTGCAATTGAACAGCACTGCCGTCGCCCCCAGCTCGAGCGCTGCACGCACGGCATCGGCGACCGTCTCCGATGAGCGCAGTCGCGGTGGCTCGTCGGCCTCATCCAGGAGGGTAAACGCGACCCAGAGTGGCTTGGTCTCTGCGCCGAGCGCCTCCACGACAGCCCGTACTTCAGCGATGGAGCTTTGGGTTTCCGCCAACCAGACATCGACATGAGCCCGCAGACCGGCGATCAGCTCGCGATGAATAGCGACCGAACGTTGATGATCAAACAAATCCGGTCGATACGACCCCAGGGCTGGCGGTAAAGAACCGGCCACCGTGACCGGCTCGCTACTGCCGGATGCCGCCTCACGGGCCAGGCCTGCAGCCCGCTCGGCCAGGGCGCGTCCGTCCCTGGCAAAGCGCTCATCCCCGATATGAAAAGGCACCACCGCGTAGCTGTTGGTGGTGATGATTCGTGCACCGGCCTCAATGAACGCTTGATGGGCCTGGAGCACGAACTCGGGGGCCTCGATCAGCGCGAGCGCTGACCATTCAGGCTGGCGAAACGGCGCCCCGATCCGCTGCAGCTCACGCCCCATGCCGCCATCGAGTAAACGCAAGGATGGGTGGCTCATTGGATCGCACTCACTTTCGGCGCCGATGGGGCGAGCCACTGGTCGACGATGGCACCGTTGGCCTGGACCCACGCCTTGGCGGCGACGTCTGCAGGCAGTTTTTCCTTTTCGATCTTCAGAATCAGGTCATTGAGTTGCGCAGGCTCGATCGCCACATTGCGCAGGAACTCGGCAATTTCAGGTGCGCGTTTCTGCAAGGATGAGGACGCCAGAACGTGAACCCTGGCATCCGGGAAGGCGCAGGTGATCTGACTCTTGTTCAGCCAGTCCGGATCAACGGTCGGGCTGATGAATTTCCAGCAGCCATCGGCCTTGTACAGCGGGTCATCTTTTTTGTTGTCCTGGGCATAGCCGTCAAACGCGGGTTCATCCAGACGACGCAGGTCAAACGCCGAAAAGATCCAGTCCGGTGTATAGGCATAGAACACCACGCCACGCTGCGCCTTGTAAGCCGACGCCAACTTGGCGTAGGTCACCGATGCCTCCGTGGACACCGACTCGAATTTGTCGGCGAACCCGTAATCCTTGGCCTTGATCTGGCCGATGTAAGTCGACTCCCATCCGGCAGGCCCCACCAGCAACTCGGCCTTGCCGCCGCCCAGAGGCTCGAAGAGCTTGGCCACTTCCGGTTTTTTCAGGTCATAGACGGATTTGACCCCGTACTTGTCCTGCACATAGCCGGGAATATAAAAGCCCTGCACGGCCGCGTAGGGTTGAGTGTTCGGTACCAGGGACCGGGTGCCGCCTGTGACGTATTTCGCCCAGGCTGCCGACTGGTTGGGCAGCCAGATATCCGTCAGCACGTCCACCGAGCCATCGCCTTTGGACGCGGCACTGAACAGCACCGGGACATCCCCTGCCAGGTACGAAACATCGCCATCAAGACGGGTTTTGATCACTTCCCCCAGGATGTACTGAATGGCGATAGCGCCCGTCCAGTTTTGCTCGCCAATGACTATTTTGTCCTTGGCCTGGGCTGTGGCGGGAAGAATCAGGGAGGCCAACAGTGCAGCAGCGCCCCAGTTGCGCAATACGTGTGTCTTCACATTAAGTCTCACTGTTCAGGTGTGCAGATGATCTTGCTTGCGCAAGCTCGATTGAATGATTCGATCAGGGATCAGCGCGCACAGAACGATCGCCACGCCCGCCAGCACGCCCTCGCCACCCTTGATATTGCGCAACGCCGTCATGACGTCATAGCCCAGGCCGCCAGCGCCGATCAGTGCCGCCACGACGACCATCGACAAACTCATGACTATGGTTTGATTGACCCCAAGCAACAGCGACCGTCGAGCCAGAGGCAGTTGCACCTTGGTCAGGGTTTGCCAGGGACTGGCCCCGTGGGCGACCGCAGCCTCGACGGCATCCTTGGGAACTTGCTGAATCCCCAGGGAGGTCAGGCGAATCATCGGCGCCAGCGCAAAAATCACCGTTGCGATTACCGCCGGCGTCTTGCCAACCGAAAAGAACGCCACGGCAGGGATCAAATACACAAACGTTGGCAGGGTTTGCATCACATCCAGCAAGGGCGTGATCACCTTGCGTATCAGCGGTCGCTTGGCAAGCAGAATGCCGGTGGGTACACCAATGACCAGGGCAATCAACACGGAAGACCCCACCAGCGCCAGAGTGGCGATGGTTCGCTCCCAAAAGCCGAACAGGCCGATGTACAGCAACGCAGCCCCACTGGTCAGTGCCAACGCCAAGCCCGCCGAGCGCCACGCCAGAAACACCAGCGCCAGCGCCGAAACCGGCCACGGCAACCAGCCCAGCAGGCTTTCGATGCCTTCGATGACGGTCCTGACCGCAACGATCACACCCACGAATGCGCTCTCGAACGTCACCTGGGACCAGCCAATGAAGTCATCGATGCTCTGCGCTGTCAGCAACAGCGCCTGGCGATTGCTCGGGAACTGCAGCAGCACATTAGTCGTGTCTGGCGTGATGACACGCCAGATCACCAATGCCTGACTGGCCAGCAATACCACCAAAGGCAGCGCCCAACCCGATGCGTTGCTGCGCACGGGATGGCGGCTCAACGAGAACGCTGCATAGCGACTGACGCCAAACAGCGCCACGGCCGCCAGAATCGCCAGCCACGAACCACTGGCAATGTTTTGCCCCACCAAAGCCAAGGCGGCGAGCTCTGCAACGAACGTAAGCCAGAAGGCACCGCCCTTGCCCTGTGCGGCCAGGGCAGCGGGGCCCAGCAATACGGATTGCCAGCCACTCAACCCAGGGTTGGACGTTTGCTCGCGGGGAGCACCTTCAGCAGCCGGGACTGGAACGTTTTCAACGCTTCGCAGCACTGACGGGGTTGGGGTGCAGTCCCGGAAAAAATCCGCCACTTCAGCGTCAACCGGATGCTCCAGCAACTCCTGGGGTGTGCCCAGCTGCACCAGGCGACCGCGGCGCAGCACGGCAATCCGGTCGGCAAGACGTATGGCTTCCGCCGGGTCGTGGGTGACCAGCAATGTGCTGATACCGCGTTCACGCACCAGGGCCAGAAAATGAGTTTGCAGATCCCGGCGGATGGTCGGATCAAGTGCGCTGAATGGCTCGTCCATCAGCAAGATGTCGGGGTCAGTCACCAATGCCCGTGCCAGCCCGACCCGTTGCTGCATGCCACCGGAAAGCTCATGGGGATAATGATCGCCCCACCCTTGCAGCCCAACCGCCTGCAACTGCAGCGTGGCCGCCGCATAGCGAATCGACTCGGGTTCGCCGCGCAACTCAAGGGGCAACGCGACATTGTCCAGCACCGTGCGATGGGGCAGCAGGCCAAAATGCTGAAACACCATCCCGATGCGCTGGCCCCTCAACTCGCGCAAAGCCTCGGGACTCAAGCCGCTGATGGCCTGGCCTTCGATCAGGACTTCGCCACTCGAGGGCTCGATCAGGCGATTGATGTGGCGCAGCAGCGTTGATTTGCCACTGCCGGATGTTCCCATCAGGCACAGCACCTCACCACGACGCACCTTCAGGCTCACATCGCTGACGGCAGGCAACGTCGAGGCATTCTTGCGCTGATAGGTTTTGGTGACGTTTCGCAATTCGAGGACGACGCCACCCTCCCTTTCGGGATGGCTGGCGGGATGGGCGAGCCATTGAGAAGGCTCGATCCGGGCTGCTGATGAAGCGGTTTGAGTCAGTATCACAGTAGCTCCGAGCAAGCACTCCCTGGAGGCGGCGTGTTGCTCGCTCTAGAGTGGGAATAAGGGCTGCGCCCCAGGCCATGCTCCGAATACGGTAAGCCTGATGCAAAAAAAAGCGCCGCAGTTGAGGGCGGCGCCTTGCAGAGGCATAAAGCTAAACGATCTTAAAAACTAGAAATAAATACTATTTTGGAATTAGCTTAGGCCAATATCAGCCCCTCTCCCATCATCAAGATGCGAAGCCTCTAAAAATTCTCAAGGCTGACTTTTATCCCCGCACGCCCCGCCAACTCGATAATCCCGGGTACCCGATCAGCATCAACAATGAAACCGTCGTAATTGTCCCCTCCCGAGTCCAGGTGAAGATAACGTTTACCCAACCGGGCCAACCACTGGTCAAGGTTGCCAAGAACCTCGGGCATGGATGAGGCGCCTTCATGGACATAGACGTAGGGTTCTTTCAAGCCACTGGCGCTTACCAGAAAGGGCGCTTGATACTCGAACACGTCATAACCCTTCCAGTCCACGCTAAGCAGAACGAGGGCTTCAAGTTTTTGTCCTTTGACGTCATTCAACAGCCCCTCTGTGAGGGCGCCGGGTGCGTCATCTCCCATCGCGTATCGACGCATCACACGCCGCACAAGCCTGGCCCCTTCCTTTTGTGGAACGAGGGCTACCAGCTCATTGGCAAAAGCCTCAAGTGCTTTTTTCCGGGCAGGATCGCGCCCCTCCGGTCGAAGTTCTTTCATGATTATTGAAGCGCTGAGGTTGGTTTCTTCGGGTGGAGGCATGGTGAAGCCTCCACCAAACAGCCGATCTAAAAAGCCCATGTCACTCCCTGTTTCACGTTGAGGATAACTCTTCCGTTCAAGTCCGGGCCCCAGATCCCGTCTTAGCTTACGGGCGCTACGTGATGAATGTCGATCAACTGCCTTGCTGCGAGCTTCCCGCCCTTTTCAGTCCAAGGCCCAATGGCCAGTTGACATTTGCGCGGCAAACTTCTAAAAAAGGGGTCATTGATTGAAGGCGATCCCTCTGATGTTGCTAATCACCGACCTTATGCTGCGCGATATCGGTTTACATGCCGATGCGTCGGGTCGTGCCTGCATCGCCTCCAAATCCAAGAAACAGTCGCTCATTTGACCGGGGCGCGCTGTCCCGTCAGATGGGCTGACAGGACATGAGCGCTACGGACTTCCTCCCTTGCTTTCTTCCCTTCTGCACTTCTGGCGGTGACTCAATCGGTCAACCCTCAGGAGTCAGTACATGTCATCGTTTCAAGGGATCTGGGTTCCACTCGTTACACCTTTCCATAACGGTGCGATCGACTTTGTCGCACTTCGGCGGCTGGTCAGCCATCTGCTGGAAACTCGCATCGACGGTATTGTGGTCTGCGGCACCACGGGCGAAGCAGCGGCGCTGAGCAAACGTGAGCAGTTGGATGTGCTGGATGCGGTGCTGGAACAGGTGCCAGGACCGCAGGTGGTCATGGGGCTGGCCGGTAATAATCTGACCGAACTGCTGCACTTTCAGAGTGAGATCCTCAAGCGCCCGGTGGCAGGCTTGCTGGTTCCGCCGCCGTACTACATCCGCCCGTCCCAAGCCGGGCTCGAAGGGTTTTTCAACACCGTAGCCGATGCCTCAAGCGTTCCGATCATTCTCTATGACATCCCGTATCGCACCGGCGTGAGCTTCGAACAAGCGACCTTGCTCAACATTATCGAGCATGAGCGGATTGTCGCTATCAAGGATTGCGGCGGCAATCTGGCCAACACACTGGCGCTGCTGGCCAGTCAAAAAGTGGATGTGTTGTGCGGCGAAGACAACCAGATATTCAGTGCATTGTGCCTCGGGGCATCCGGCGCAATTGCCGCCTCGGCACACATTCATCCCGAGCTGTTCGTGGCGCTGTATCAGCAAATTCGCGACAACCAGCTGGCCGAGGGTCGTGCAACGTTCCTGCGATTGGTACCGTTGATTCACAGCCTGTTCATCGAACCCAATCCTGCTCCGGTGAAAGCCGCCCTGGCGCTTGCAGGCCTGATCCATGACGAATTGCGAGCGCCGATGCAACGCAGCAGTGAAGCCATGAAGCTGCGTTTGCAGGGCGTAGTGAACGGGCTGAAAAACATCGACTGTTGATTGCCAACGACCCAGACCCAGTTATGGCCGCCCGGCACATGGGCGGTCTTCAGAGGTTCATTTGATTTATCCCACTGAGCTCCACCAAAACCTGAAGAGGGGTACTTGTCAGGTGTCCTGCCCTTTTACCTGGCATATCCCATTGGCTCTGGCCTTGCCTGTATACGAAACACTCGCCGAGCCGTCTGGATTGATCATCAATGAGATCGTGATACCGCTGCCCTTGGCCTCGAAATAGGTTTCACTGAACTTCTTCAGCCTGGCCTCTTTGCCGTTGATATAAATGGGGCCGCCACGATCCGCATGGACCTCAATGCCTCCAGGACAGGTTGCGTTAACCAAAGGAATCCCGGCCTGCGCAACGGCGGCAACAGATGCCAGAACAACCCCCAACAGTATGTGTTTCATTCAAGTAACTCCCTGACAGACCAAGCGCCCAAACCAAAGCGATACCTTACTTGAATAAAACACGCCACTGCACACGGTGTCTTCAATGTCCGTACACGCGCAATTGAGCTGCGATTTGTCTTCTACACTCTTTTTTGGCCATTTTTGGGTCAAGCCTGTGAAGGCGCACTATGAAAAGGGGGTAATAAAGATGGTTCGCAGAGTTTTGGCGGTTATGGCATTGGTGCTGCTGGCAGGATGCGCCACTAACAGGGCAGAAGTGAGCGTGAATGTCTTGCCACCTGGCAATACACAGACCCCTGCCCCCAGCAATGGCAAGAAGGTATACATCAGCGCCGTGGACAGTCGCGTTTTTCAGATCAAGCCTTCCAGCTTCGACATACCTTCACTGAAATATGACGAGGTCGACGACACGTCGATTACTGCGCGGGCGATTGCGCGCAAACGCAATAACTACAACATGGCCATTGGCGACGTGCTACTGCCTGAAGGGCATACGGTTTCAGAACTGGTGGGCGATGCTGTTGCCAGCGCTTACCGGCAGGCAGGCTATGAAGTGGTCGGCACTCGCGCAGCCCCGGATGTCAGTGAAGTGAAGGTCAACATCATTGAGTTCTGGTCATGGTATACGGCTGAAGGCGTGCTCGATAAGGTGCTGCGCAACAAGTCGTTGTTGCAGATAAAAACCGCAGGCGCACCTGAGCTGTCCCTGAAAACCCTGGTCAGAGAGAAGGTGAAAGTGGCCACGGATAACGACTGGAAGCACATTACCGAAGCCGGCCTTGAAGCCATAACCCAGGAGACCCTCAAGCAGCTTTGAGCGATGTATCGAGCACAACACGTCAGAGGCCGTCCACTTCGCTTGAAATGGACGGCCTCCAGTCTGATGGATACAGGGATGACCGCAGCATGGGTGCGGCTCCTCCCGGCGCGCGAACTGCCCGTGCTTTGAGCCGTCGGGCAGCCTGAATAGATGTGATCAATGAACCAAAACCTTGAGTCATTGGCCTAGATTGGCAGGGAGTAGATTAACTCGAAGCTCAATGCTGAAGCCCATTGATCACTGCCCATTACCAAGGGCGGGTCCCAACAAGCAATCCGGGACTCCTGCTCGCTACACGTTCTCAAAGTAAACTCCTGAAATACGCTCTACGAACACGCTCTTTTTACCAAGGGCCTTCGCTCGCGTCCAAGACCCCTTCTTCATATCCCCTATGCCCTTACAGCCCCTTGCGCGCTTCCGTTCTCCTGACGGGAAAGCCGTTAAACTCCCCGCGCCGCAATATTGAGAAAAGCTTGAGGGTTGAAGCTACGTAAAATATAGGCAAGCACTGCCTGAATACTTATAAAAGACTTATATTTATCTTTATGAACACGATCAACTGGACTCGGAAAGCTGTTCAGCAGCTCCTGAAACTGCACTCCCGGCATCAGGTTCAAATTCGTGATGCGGTGTCCGGACTCAAGGACATGCCCGACGTGGTAAATATCAAGTCACTGACTGACCACGACTTCGGATACCGCCTGCGGGTGGGCAACTACCGAGTCCTGTTCGACTGGGACGGCACGATTAAAGTGGTCAGCATTCAAGAGGTAAAGAAACGCGATGAACGCACCTACTGACATACAAATCATCAACGGACCTGACGGCAAGCCCGCGTTCGTCGTCATCCCTTACGCGCAATACGTTGCGCAGCACCCTGACAGCGATGTCATCCCACATGACGTTGTCAGCCGCATCGTGGAGGGTGCCACCCCTATTCGCGCATGGCGTGAATACCTGGACCTGACCCAGGAGGAAGTGGCCAAGCGTTTGGGAATTTCCCAACCAGCTTACGCCCAGCAAGAAACCGTCTCGAAACCACGTAAGGCGACCCGCGAGAAAATCGCGGCGGCTTTTGGGATCAATGCGGATCAGTTGGAGTTGTAAGCTCGCGATCTGGCGCAGATGCCAATGATCAAGAACAATAAACCGCCTCAATGGTCGGTTTTTTGATGCTGCGCTCCTTCAGGGCAAGGTACACAAAGTGCTAAAGCAGGGCTGCGTTTACAAGAGTCGATTGCCCTGCACCAGAATGCCGTTGATCTGGAAAAACGCAAAAACCATATTTACAGGGCCATTGCCGAAGGCGCCCGCCCCTAGAAAAGCTGGGGATACGATACTGCCCGCCATATAACTGTCGTCACACCTATGCGACAATATGCTTAATGTCCGGCATGAATCCCGCCTTTATTGCTCAGCAACTTGGCCATAGCGTCCAAATGTTGCTCTCTACTTATGCGCGCTGGCTGAACTCTAGCGGTGATTGGGATGAGATGGAAAAGCTCTTGAATGGCCCAGGATTGGCCCAAGCGACAAAAGCACACCGCGTAACCCCTTGATAGGTAACCCCTTTGATCTCCACAGCAAATATCACGATGCAGTTCGGCGCAAAGCCGCTATTCGAGAACGTTTCAGTAAAATTTGGTGCAGGTAACCGTTATGGCCTGATCGGCGCCAACGGTTGCGGCAAGTCCACCTTCATGAAAATCCTCGGTGATGATCTTGAGCCGTCTGGCGGCCAGGTCATGCTGGAGCCGAACGTGCGTCTGGGTAAATTGCGCCAGGACCAGTTCGCTTACGAAGAATTCACCGTCATCGATACCGTGATCATGGGTCACGAAGAGCTGTGGAAGGTCAAGGCCGAACGCGACCGCATCTACTCGCTGCCTGAAATGACTGAAGATGACGGCATGGCCGTTGCCGAACTCGAAACCGAGTTCGCAGAAATGGACGGCTATACCGCCGAATCCCGTGCTGGCGAGTTGCTGCTGGGCCTGGGTATTGGCATCGAACAGCACAACGGTCCGATGAGCGAAGTATCGCCGGGCTGGAAGCTGCGTGTTCTGCTGGCTCAGGCGCTGTTCTCGGACCCTGAAGTCCTGCTGCTCGACGAACCGACCAACCACCTGGATATCAACACCATCCGCTGGCTGGAAAACATTCTGACCCAGCGCAACAGCCTGATGATCATCATCTCTCACGACAGGCACTTCCTGAACAGTGTCTGCACCCACATGGCTGACCTGGACTACGGCGAACTGCGTCTGTTCCCGGGCAACTATGACGAGTACATGACCGTCGCTACCCAGTCGCGCGAGCAACTGCTGTCTGAAAACGCCAAGAAAAAGGCCCAGATCAACGAACTGCAAGCGTTCGTCAGCCGCTTCTCGGCCAACGCCTCGAAATCCAAGCAGGCCAGCTCCCGCGCCAAGGCGATCGACAAGATCACCCTGGCCGAGGTCAAGCCTTCGAGCCGTGTCAGCCCGTTCATTCGCTTTGAACAGAACAAAAAGCTGCACCGTCAGGCAGTCATTGTCGAGCAAATGGCCAAAGGCTTTGATGGCAAGATCCTGTTCAAGGACTTCAGCTTCACCGTTGAAGCCGGCGAGCGCGTCGCGATCATTGGTCCTAACGGTATCGGTAAAACCACCCTGCTGCGCACCCTGGTCAACGAACTGACCCCGGATGCCGGTACTGTGAAGTGGACGGATGCCGCTGAGCTGGGCTACTACGCCCAGGACCATGCCCACGACTTCGAAGACGACATGACCCTGTTCGACTGGATGGGCCAGTGGACTCAAGGCGAGCAAATGGTACGTGGCACCTTGGGCCGCATGCTGTTCTCCAACGATGACATCCTCAAGTCGGTCAAGGTGATTTCCGGTGGTGAGCAAGGTCGCATGCTGTTCGGCAAGCTGATCCTGCAAAAAGCCAACGTGCTGATCATGGACGAACCGACCAACCACTTGGACATGGAATCCATCGAGGCGCTGAACCTGGCACTCGAGAACTACCCGGGCACCCTGGTATTCGTCAGCCATGACCGTGAGTTCGTATCCTCCCTGGCCACTCGTATCATCGAGTTGAGCCCAAGCGGCGTGATCGACTTCAGCGGTACATACGATGACTACCTGCGTAGCCAGGGCGTTGTGTTCTGATTTGAGACACCGCGAACGGCCCCCGGCCCTGGTTGTGTAACAGCGCAACCTGAGCAGGCCCCAGGACCAATGCCCCGACTCGTCGGGGCATTGGCGTTTCTGGCACCTGAAAATACCGCACCTGGTGGACCCTGTGACACGCCAGGCCTGCCCCCCGCACTATCAACCCACGCAAAGCTCCACTTGGCCATCGCTCAAGCGTGCGGGCCACACACGCAAGCGCTGTTGCGGCGACTCCAGGCAATGGCCGTCCTCCAGTCGGTAATGCTGTTTGTAGATCGGCGACGCCACCACCAGCTCACCCTTGATCGTGCCAATCAGACCGCGGCCGATGACATTAGCCCCGGATTGCGGGTCATGGTTGTCAATGGCGTAGAGGGATTTGCCCTCGTGTTGAGGCAGGTAAAAAAGCGCCACCTGCGCCCCTTCAAACCAGACCACCACCCCGGAGTTGGTCACCAGGTCTTGCTCATTGCACACCGTTTTCCAGGTGGCCAGGTTTTGCCGGGTATTGGACTGGCTCATCACGCAATCTCCTCGATAACAGGAATAAGGTTAAGTTCGGCAGCCATGATCGGACGACGCTGGCCGCGCTCCTGGACAAAATGGATATCGGGGTCTGCACGCTTGTCGTTGACGAAGGTGCGAAAGCGCTTGAGCTTTTCAGGGTCTTTGAGGGTGTTGGCCCATTCGCATTCATAGCGATCGACCACCAGCTGCATCTGGGACTCAAGTTCGGCACCCAGGCCCAGACTGTCGTCGAGGATCACGGCTTTGAGGTAGTCCAGGCCACCCTCCAGGCTTTCGCGCCACACCGAAGTGCGTTGCAGCTTGTCAGCCGTGCGGATGTAGAACATCAGGAAGCGGTCGATGTAGCGAATCAGCGTGTCGTCATCCAGATCGGTGGCGAACAGTTCGGCGTGACGAGGACGCATGCCGCCGTTACCGGCGATATACAGGTTCCAGCCTTTTTCGGTAGCGATCACGCCAACATCTTTGCTTTGCGCTTCGGCGCACTCGCGGGTGCATCCGGAGACGGCGAACTTGAGCTTGTGCGGCGAGCGCAGTCCCTTGTAGCGATCTTCGATCAACAGGGCCATTTTCACGCTGTCTTGTACACCGTAGCGGCACCAGGTACTGCCGACACAGGATTTAACCGTGCGGGTCGATTTACCGTAGGCGTGTCCTGTTTCAAAACCGGCCTCGATCAGCTCACTCCAGATGTCCGGCAACTCATGCAACTGGGCGCCAAACAGATCGATACGCTGGCCACCGGTGATTTTGGTGTACAGGTCGTACTTCTTCGCCACCTCGCCAATTGCGATCAGCTTGTCGGCCGTGATCTCGCCACCGGGGATGCGCGGTACTACGGAGTAAGTGCCGTTTTTCTGCATATTGGCCATGAACGTGTCATTGGTGTCCTGCAGCGGCACCAGCGAGGCATCCATGATCGGCTGGTTCCAGCACGACGCGAGTATCGACCCCACGGCCGGCTTGCAGACATCGCAACCGGTGTGGCCACGGCCATGGCTGGCCAGCAACTCTTCAAAGGTGGTCACGCCTTCTACGCGAACCAGAGCGTAAAGTTCCTGACGGGTATAGGCGAAGTGTTCGCACAGGCTCTTGTCGACAGCCACACCCCGGGCAATCAGCTCGTGCTCGAATACTTGCTTGAGTAAACCGGCGCAACCACCGCAGCCAGTACAGGCCTTGGTCTGCGCCTTGAGCATGCCGAGGTCGCCGCAGCCGCCGTCAATGGCCGAACAGATGGCGCCTTTGGTGACGTTGTGGCAAGAACAGACCGTCGCCGATTCCGGCAGTGAACCCGGCCCCAGGGTGGGTGCACCGGTGGACGACGGCAAGATCAGGCTGGCAGGTTCCGCTGGCAAGGCAATGCTGTTTTGCATGTATTGCAGCAAGGTGTCGTAGTAGCTGTTGTCGCCGACCAGTACGGCACCGATCACATGCTTGCCCGTGGCGTCGACCACCAGGCGCCGATAACTGGCCGTGGCCTCGTCGATAAACTGATAGCTGCGCGAACCCGGCATATGGCCGTGGGCGTCGCCAATGGAACCGACGTCTACGCCCAGCAGTTTGAGTTTGGTCGACATGTCCGCGCCGATAAACGGCTCAGCGGCCTGATCACACAACACGGCCGCCACCCCCCGGGCCATCTGGTAACCCGGCGCAACCAGGCCGAACACACTGCCGTTCCAGGAAGCGCACTCGCCGATGGCATAGATGTTCGGATCGCTGCTCAAGCATTCGTCGTTGATCACCACACCGCCGCGCGGGCCTATCTCCAAAGCTGCCTGACGGGCCAGGCCATCCTGGGCGCGGATACCGGCCGAGAAGACAATCAGGTCGGTTTCAAGGAACTCGTCATTGGCGAAGTTCATGCGATAGCGATACTGCTCGCCAGCGCTGATCGACTGGGTGGCGCGCGACAGGTGGACGCCGACCCCCAGCCGTTCGATTTGCGTCTTGAGTGCCAGGCCACCGAAGTCATCCAGTTGCACCGGCATCAGGCGCGGTGCGAATTCGACAACATGGGCTTCCAGGCCCAGGCTTTTGAGCGCGTTGGCCGCCTCAAGGCCCAGCAAACCACCGCCCACCACCACGCCACGTCGGGCATTGATTGCCGCAGCCCGTATGGCGTCGAGGTCTTCAAGGGTTCGATACACCAGGCGTGAATCCCCCTCCGCCCCTTCAATCGGCGGCACAAAGGGATAAGACCCGGTGGCCAGCACCAATTTGTCGTACGGCACGCTGCCTTGCGCAGTGATCACCTCACACCGGGCGCGATCGATTTCCAGTACGGGGACACCCAAGTGCAACGTGACACCGGGCGTCTGGTAGAGCGACGCCTCTGACAGTGCCAGCGACTCGGCATCGCGACCGGTGAAGTATTCAGAAAGGTGCACCCGGTCATAGGCCCGCATGGGCTCCTCGCTGAACACATGCAGTCGGTAGTGATCCAGCGCGCCACGCGCGATCAACTGCTCGACACAATGATGTCCGACCATGCCATTGCCCACTACGACCAGGGTTTTCACGTTGTTCAACACGGCAACATTGGAGTTCATATAAAGCACCCGCCAAAGCCCATCACAGTTATTAAAAAGCAAAAAAAAACGCCTGAAACCTTACGGTTCCAGGCGTCTTTGCCTGTTCTTATGCGGGGTTAAATCGGGCTGCTTCGCCTGACCCACCGCTGTTGCCCATGACCTGTGCGGCCTGTCGATCGTCGTTGACCGAGGGGGCTGTCCACTCTAATGCCTCGCCGGTGGACCTGAATCAGGACTTGCAGTCTTTGTGCCAGACCGGGATGGGCCTTGTAACAACACAGTTTTAAGGCACAACAATCACTGAGCAGCGACAGTTTTGCCTCTAACTGGTGCGCTCCAGCGTTCGAGCGCGATGGAAACGTGCAATTTTTCATGGCGATGAACGGGCGCCAATCGAGCCAGCACATGCGCCATGAGTACGATGTTTATTGCATTATCTTCGCTGCGGGCCGGGCGTTACGCTCCTCACGCCGATCAAACTTGGCGTTCTGCTCTTTCGATCTGCGGTCAGTGAAGGCACAATGCGCATCCTTTTTTGGCTGGCCATGCCGCAGGCGCCTCGAAATGATCAAAACACCGTACTACCTGATTGATAAACAAAAGCTGCTGGCGAACATGCAGAAGATCGCCTACGTACGCGAGCAGTCCGGGGCCAAGGCCCTGCTGGCACTCAAGTGCTTCGCCACCTGGTCGGTGTTCGACCTGATGCAGCAGTACATGGACGGCACCACGTCGTCGTCGCTGTATGAACTCAAGCTCGGTCGACAGAAGTTCGCCGGCGAGACCCACGCCTACAGCGTGGCCTGGGCCGACGACGAAATCGAAGAGATGCTCGAGAACAGCGACAAGATCATCTTCAACTCCATCGGCCAGTTGCAGCGCTATGCCCAGGCCTCTGCCGGCAAAGTGCGCGGTCTGCGGGTCAACCCGCAGGTGAGCAGCTCCGACTACCTGTTGGCCGACCCCGCTCGTCCGTTCAGCCGCCTGGGCGAATGGGACCCGGTGAAGATCGAGCAGGTCATCGACCAGATCTCGGGCTTCATGTTCCACAACAACTGCGAGAACGGTGACTTCGGCCTGTTCGACAAGATGCTGTGCACCATCGAAGAACGCTTCGGCGATCTGCTGCACAAGGTTGAATGGGTCAGCCTGGGTGGCGGTATCCACTTCACCGGTGACGACTATGCACTGGATGCTTTCTGCGCGCGCCTCAAGGCCTTCTCGCAAAAGTACGGCGTGCAGGTCTATCTGGAACCTGGTGAAGCTGCCATCACCCAGAGCGCCTCGCTGGAAGTGACCGTGCTCGACACACTCTACAACGGCAAGCACCTGGCGGTCGTAGACAGCTCCATCGAAGCCCACATGCTCGATCTGCTGATCTATCGCCTGAACGCCAAGCTGGCCCCAAGCGAGGGTGAACACACCTATATGGTGTGCGGCAAGTCATGCCTGGCCGGAGACATTTTCGGCGAGTATCCATTTGATCGTCCGCTGGCCATCGGCGATCGGCTGTCGTTTATCGACGCAGCGGGTTACACCATGGTCAAGAAAAATTGGTTCAACGGTCTGAAAATGCCGTCCATCGTAGTGAAACAACTCGACGGTACAGTCGAAGTGGTTCGCGAGTTTGATTTCAACGACTACCTGTCCAGCCTCTCGTAATCTGGCAGAAGGGAGATTTAAACAAATTGAAGAAAAACGTTCTTATCATTGGTGCAGGAGGTGTCGCCAAGGTGGTGGCCCACAAGTGCGCGCAGCACAACGATGAACTTGGTCGTATCGCTATCGCGTCGCGCAACATCTCCAAATGCCAGGCCATCATCGACAGCGTCATCGCCAAGGGTAGCCTCAAGCAGCCCGCCGACATCAAAGCCTTCTCGCTGAACGCTCTGGATGTCGAAGCGACCAAGGCGCTGATTCTGGAAACCGAATCGCAGATCGTCATCAACGTCGGCTCTGCCTTCCTCAACATGTCGGTGCTGCGTGCCTGCATCGATACCGGCGTGGCCTATCTCGACACCGCCATTCACGAAGAGCCGGGCAAGGTCTGCGAAACGCCGCCCTGGTATGGCAACTACGAGTGGAACCACATCGAGGAGTGCAAAGCGAAAAACATCACCGCCATCCTCGGCGTAGGCTTCGACCCGGGTGTGGTCAACGCTTATGCAGCTCTGGCGCAGCAACAGTATTTCGACCGCATTGATTCGATCGATATTCTCGACGTCAATGCCGGTTCCCACGGCAAGTATTTCGCCACCAACTTCGACCCGGAAATCAACTTCCGCGAGTTCACCGGGCAGGTCTGGAGCTGGCAGAACAGCCAGTGGACCAGCAATAGCATGTTCGAAGTCAAGCGTACCGACGATCTGCCGGTCGTGGGCGAGCAGAACCTGTACCTGACCGGTCATGACGAGGTTCATTCCCTGTCGAAGAACCTCGACGTGCCAAACGTGCGTTTCTGGATGAGTTTCGGCGAGCACTACATCAATGTGTTCACGGTGCTCAAGAACCTGGGCCTTCTCTCCGAACAGCCGGTCAAGACCGCTGAAGGCCTGGAAGTCGTGCCACTCAAACTGGTCAAGGCCGTGCTGCCTGATCCGAGCTCGCTTGCTCCCGGCTACACGGGCAAGACCTGCATCGGTGATCTGGTCAAGGGCACCAAGGATGGTCAGCCGCGCGAGGTGTTCATCTACAACGTCGCCGACCACGAGGACGCCTTTGCCGAGACTGACAGCCAGGGCATTTCCTATACCGCCGGTGTACCTCCGGTAGCAGCAGCCTTGCTGGTCGCTCGCGGCGAGTGGGACGTAAAACGCATGGTCAACGTCGAAGAACTGCCAGCAGAGCCGTTCCTCAAGGCGCTGGACGTGATGGGCCTGCCGACTCGTATCAAGGATGAGAACGGCGATCGTCCCTGGAACTGAAGCCTGATTGACAGGTAATGTGTGTTTCACGCTTTAGCCAATGCCCCGACGTGTCGGGGCATTGGCTTTTTGCTTCCTGATAATATAGTTAGCCTGCTTTCATTTCTTCTGAAGCCGAGCCATGATGCGGGTCTATGACCGTCAGCCGGATTCACCGTCTATGCCTGCGCAACAACCCCACGTCGAGAGTTCCCTGTCGGTCACGCTGCAAATCCTTTCGATCGTGTTCTACACCTTCATCGCGTTTATTTGCATCGGCTTGCCGATAGCCGTATTGCCCGGCTATGTCCACGACCAACTGGGTTTCAGTGCCGTAATCGCAGGCCTGACCATTGCTTCGCAATACCTGGCAACCTTGCTCAGCCGTCCTTTCGCCGGACGCCTGGTGGACAGCCTCGGCACCAAGCCCGCCATCGTGTACGGCCTGATCGGGATTGCCATCAGCGGCGTACTCACCTCCCTGGCCGTCGCACTGCAAGGCTGGCCACTGCTTAGCCTGTGCATTTTGATCGCCGGACGGATTTTCCTGGGCATTGCCCAAGGCTTGATCGGCGTCGGCACGATCAGTTGGGGGATCGCTCAGGTCGGGTCGCAACACACCGCCCGGGCGATTGGCTGGAACGGCATTGCGTCCTATGGTGCCATCGCCATCGGTGCCCCGCTGGGTGTCGTGATGATCGACCAGCTGGGGTTTTTCAGCCTGGGGGTGACGCTGTTACTGCTGGCACTGTTCGCCCTGCTGCTTATTCGTAAAAAACCTTCGATTCCGGTGATCAGCGGCGTGCGCCTGCCCTTTTGGTCGGTGTTCGGCCTGATCGCGCCGTATGGTATCAGCCTGACCCTGGCCTCCATTGGCTATGGCACCCTGACCACCTTCATTACCTTGTTTTACATCGACCGCGGCTGGGTCGGAGCCGCTTATTGCCTGTCGGTGTTCGGCGTGTGCTTTATCCTTGCGCGCCTGATTTTCACCAACAGCATCAGCCGCTTTGGCGGCTACACCGTGGCGATCGTCTGCATGACGATCGAAACGGTCGGTCTGACATTATTGTGGCTGGCACCCTCCGAGGCATATGCCCTGACAGGCGCTGGCCTGACCGGTTTTGGCCTGTCGCTGGTGTACCCGGCGCTGGGTGTGGAGGCGGTCAAGCGGGTGCCGGTCTCCAGCCGGGGCGCGGGGTTGAGTGCCTATGCGGTGTTTTTCGATCTGGCCCTCGCCATCGCGGGCCCGATCATGGGCGCCATCGCATTGAACATGGGGTACCCGTGGATTTTCTTCAGCGCCGCAGTCATGTGCTGCGTGGGTTTGCTGCTGAGCGTGACCCTGTCGCGTCGCGCAAACGGCTAGATCCTAGATCAGTGGTCGGCAGTGCGAAACCCCGTGCGCTGGCGGACTTGCAGGGTCTTGCTGAAAAACCGTCCCGCCTCATAAATCAGATCACGGTGCACATCCTCGCGGTCGACCCCCTGCGCGTCGGTGCATAGACCGGGCATTGCGCCCATTTGCTCGTCGGTGCAAGGCGCCATGAACACGAAATGCCCGGCACCAGGAATCACCTTGAACTCAGGCTCCACTGGCAGCTTGCGCGCAAGGGCGTCGGCATTTTTGTCCGGGAACACCAGCTTGTCGTTGTCGCCGCTGTACAGCAGCACCGGTACATGCACATCGGCCAGGGTTTGCCGGCCAAACATCAGGCTCAAGGGGGCCATCAGCAGCAGTGCATGAACCCGAGGATCGGCAACGGGAACAAGGTCATCACGATCGGCGATCAGCTCGCCTTTTGTCGTACAGGCATCACGGTCCTCAGGTCGCTCCTGGCAATAGCGGCGCAAGCGATCCAGATCAGGCTGGGCTCCGGAAAGAATCAACGCCGTTTCGCCGCCTGCCGAATAACCGATGACCCCCACCTGATCGTCATGCACGTACGGTGACAGCTCGCGATCCGCCAGCGTGGCAGTGATGGCGGCCGATATCTGCATCGGCCGTCCGTAGAGGTTGCTCAGGGTACCCAGGCGACTGTGGTCTTTGTAGTTGTCTCCCGGGTGCAACACCGCCACCACCACAAACCCCTTGCGCGCCAATGACGTGGCCAGATCGTGCAGGGCCAGCGGGGTTCCGGTGTTGCCATAGGACAACATCAACAGCGGGTAATGGCCCATGGCAATTTTGGCTTCTTCAGTCGCATCGACTTCATAACCGCCCATTCTGGTCAGCCCCCGGGCTTCATTGGACGGATAAAAGGCGATAGCGCGCATGGGCTGATCGTCCAGAGGGTCGAGAAAACTCAAGCGATGAAAGCCCACGCCCCATTGCATGGCAGGTTCGGCCTGCACCAGGACGGGGCAACATGCCAGGAGTAAAACCAGTGCCGCATTGAGACGTATCATGGAGGCTCACCTTTAATGGCGCGTAGCTTGAAACCGGACATGCAGGACGTCTATCCACACGCTCTGCATAACCCAAGCCAAACGCAAAAAACTCCGTACTCCGGTCTTTGAAGACATCCAGAGTACAGAGTTTAGTCGGTGAAACCGTCCAGATTACTTACGCTGCGCTGAACAGATCCTGGTTAATGTGCGCCTGGGCATCGTTCATGGCCTTGGTGCGAACTTCGTCGCCATAGGCCAGGCCGTGAGCGCGAACAAACTCGACATCGGTGATGCCCATGAAGCCCAGCATCACTTTCAAATAGTCTTCATGGGCAACGCCCGTGGCCTGCCCAACATGCAGACCGCCCGAGGTCGACACCACGATCACCTTTTTATTGCCGCACAGGCCTTCCGGGCCAGCTTCGGTGTAACGGAAGGTCTGACCGGCAACGGCAATGCGGTCGATCCAGGCCTTGAGCTGGGTAGGAATGGTGAAGTTGTACATCGGCGCCGCAATCACTACCGCGTCAGCGGCCAGGAACTGCGCAAGGGTATCGGCACTCAATTGGGCTTCATGTTTCTGTGCCGCATCACGTAGCTCAGCCGGTGTGCCCGCCGCCACCAGGGTTGCGGCCGAGAAATGTTCAATGGCCTCTGCAGCCAGATCGCGATAGCTCACCTCAACGGCCGGGTCGGCAGCCTGCCAGGCCTTGACCACTTCACGGCTCAACTGACGCGAAGCCGAGTTGTCGCCCAGAATGCTCGAATCGATATGCAACAGTTTCATGTGTGATCTCCAAATGAGGACCGCTACTGGGCGATCTGATGAAGTAGATGCTACCGATGAAAGTAATCGACGATAAGTTAGCCATCGTGCGATAGTTCGTCCCATCCATAGGACAGTGAGCCCGTCATGCAAGACCTCAATGACTTGTATTACTTCGCCAAGGTGGTCGAAGCCGGTGGCTTTGCCGCTGCGGGTCGATTGCTGGGGATTCCGAAGTCGCGCCTGTCGCGCCGGGTGGCCGAGCTTGAAGAGCGCCTTGGCGCCCGCCTGCTGCAGCGTACTACCCGCCAACTCAAGCTCACGGCCGTGGGTGAGCGCTACCTGCGTCACTGCCAGGCCATGTTGCTTGAGGCCGAAATGGCCGACGAGGCAGTGGCCAGCATGTCCAGCGAGCCGCGAGGCCGCCTGCGCGTATCGTGCCCTGTGGGCCTGGCTCACGAGTTCATGCCCGGCGTGATCAGTTCGTTTCTGCAGGCCTACCCGCTTGTGCAGCTGGAAGTCAGCCTGCTCAACCGTCGCGTCGATCTGGTCACTGAAGGCATTGATGTCGCCTTGCGCGTGCGTGAAGAAGGCGATGAAGACCCGTTACTGGTCACGCGGCGTTTGCGCCAGGCCCGCACCGTGATGGTGGCCAGCCCCGGATTTGCCCGCCAGTGGCCGGTCAATACCCCGGAAGACTTGAAAAACGTGCCGCTGCTGGGTGCCCTTGAACCTGATCGCATGGTTCATCTGCGCATGCTCGACGAACAGGGCAAGGCCAGCAACCTGGTACTGGAAGCGCGCCTGGGCATTGATGATTTTGTCGTGCGCAAAGCCTGCACCCTGGCCGGCCTGGGCTTTACCGTACTGCCCATGATGTATTGCGAACAGGAACTGCTGGACGGGCAGCTGGTTCAAATCCTGCCCTCATGGACCCTGCCAGGGGGCTGGCTGCATGCGGTTTACCCCCACAGACGCGGGGTGATGCCTGCCGTCAGGGCCTGGATCGACCATTTGGTCGAATCATTCGAAAGGTGTGGAGACAAACTGCTATGAGCCAGATGACCCAGCATGACGTAGCCCAATTCTGTCGCAGCCTGCCGGGCGTCAAGGAAGTGGTGCAATGGGGAGGCGTTCAGGTGTTTTATGTCGACCAGAGGAAGATGTTCGCCCTGCTCAACCTCAACCGCGACGGGCTCTCGTTCAAGGTCGAGAAAGAATTGTTTCTGGGCTATGTCGATCGTCCGGGCATACACCCGTCGCCGTATCTGGCGCGGGCGTTCTGGATCAACATGCAAGCGCCCTACCCGATGGGCGCTGCAGAACTGCAAGACCTGTTGCGACGATCCCATCAACTGGTGGTCGCCAAGCTGGCAAAAAAACGTCAGATCGGCTTATTGCTTTAATCGCTACAGGTTCGCAAAGGTCATTTTCACGAACAGAATGTCAATCCAGATCACCTGGTGCAAAGCCACGATCAGCCAGAAAAACACCTGGTAAGACACCTTGCGGGTTTTGTGGCGAAACACCTGTTGCGCCACCAAGGCTCCCGGCCATCCGCCCAGTAGCTCAACCCCGTGCAGCACATTTTCCGGGGTGCGCCACTGGCCAGTCCTGGCCTGCTGCTTGTCGTACCAATACAGGCCAAACGCAAGAACGCTGGCAACTGCATAGGCCAGCAAGGGCAACCGGCGGCCCCCGGTGAGCAGTACATTCACCGAACCGCCCAGTGGCAATGCACAGAGCAGCGCCAATATCGCCAGCTTGAGTTTCAAGCCGCGAATCGGCGCCCCCTGGCGCTCACGCATACCGGCATGCTCGCGCCGGTCCTTGACCTTGGTTTTCACGCCGAAGCCGCAGACCAGTCGATCCAGCCGAACTGCCAGGTGGCCAGAATCAGCAAGCCAAACCCGATGCGATACCAGGCGAACACGGCATAACTGTGGTTCGAAATGAACTTCAGCAATGCCCGTACCGCGATCATGGCGAAGATAAACGAGGTCACAAAACCAATCGCGAACACTGGCAAGTCGTCAGGCTGGAACAGATGACGGTACTTGTAGCCCGAGTACACCGCCGCACCGACCATGGTTGGCATGGCCAGGAAGAATGAAAACTCGGTCGCCGCCTTGCGGGACAAGCCAAACAGCAGGCCGCCGATAATGGTCGAGCCCGAGCGCGAAGTGCCTGGAATCATCGCCAGACATTGCGCAAAGCCGATTTTCACCGCGTCTTTCCAGGTCATGTCGTCCACTGTTTCGGCACGAATCACGTGTTGGCGACGCTCAGCCCACAACATGATGACACCACCCACCACCAGTGCCGTGGCAACGGTAATCGGGTTGAACAGGTACTCGTGAATCACATCGGCAAAAATCACTCCCAGCACCACAGCAGGCATCACCGCGATGATCAGGTTAGTGGTAAAACGGCGCGCCTCTGGTTTAGTGGGCAAACCGATGACAACGTCGATGATCTTGCGACGAAATTCCCAGACAACAGCCAAAATGGCGCCCAGCTGGATGATGATGTTGAACGCCATCGCCCGCTCGCCGCCGAAGTTCAGCAAGTCGGCCACGATAATCTGGTGACCGGTGCTTGAGATCGGCAAAAACTCCGTCAAGCCCTCAACGACGCCAAGTATCAACGCCTGAGCGGCAGTCCAAAGATCCATTATTCCCCCATAAAGCCCTGCCTCATGCAGAGCTGATTAGTCTTGATTAAGTGTTTGCCACCGCTGCCCTGAAGTGGGTTACAGGTGCGACATGTTCCCCAGAACGGTGTGAAAAAACTGTCAGAAATCAATAAAGATGAAGCTTTGCCAATTTCGGCCGAGATCCTATCAGACACGTTCTACTTTCGCTGCTATGACATGACTTCGGTTTCGTCTGACAGGCAAGTCTGAAAAAAGTTGTTCTGCGAAACACCACAAGAAGAAAAACAGGAGTGAACATTTATGAATACCCTGCGCGGGTTGTCCATCAGCCGTCGTTTATGGCTGATTCTGATCGTTGCAATGGCGATGCTGCTGGCGTTGGGCTTATTGATGCTAAAGCAGATACATGACGATTTGTATGAAGGCAAAGCCCAGAAGACCCAACATGTGGTGCAGGCCGCCAGTGGCGTGCTCAGCTACTACCACGGCCTGGAGACGGCCGGCAGCTTGAGCCGTGAAGCGGCACAGCAGCAGGCTCTGAGCGTGATCAGCACACTGCGCTACGACAATGACGACTATTTCTGGATCAACGACCTGCGCCCGTACATGGTCATGCACCCCACCAACCCCAAGCTCGATGGCAAGGACCTGTCCGCCATCAAAGACCCGGACGGGTTCGGGATTTTTAACGAAATGGCACACCTGGCCAAAACCAGGGGCGCGGGCATGGTTGACTACCGCTGGCCAAAACCCGGCGCGCAAGATCCGGTGCAAAAAACCTCCTATGTGCAATTGTTCGAGCCTTGGGGCTGGGTCATCGGCTCTGGCGTCTACATCGACGACATGCAGGCCGAATTCCGCGCCCAGGCCTGGAAAGCCAGTTGGGCAGGCCTGGGCATAGCGCTGGTCATGGCGCTGCTGGTCACCCTCATTGCCCGCAGCATTGTGCGACCGCTGCAAGAGGCGGTGCAGGCCATGGCCAATATTGCCAGCGGTGAAAGCGACCTGACCCGTAGCCTCGATACCCACGGCCGGGATGAAGTCACCCTTCTGGCACAGCATTTCAATGCTTTTACCGCCAAGCTGCGCAATGTGATCAGCCATCTGCAGTCCACCGCCACGGCACTTGAGCAGTCTTCCACTGAGCTGGGCAATGACGCGACCGACGCCCAGCAGCGCAGCCAGCAGCAGGCCCTGCAAATGGATCAGGTCGCCACGGCAATCAACGAAGTGACGTACGCCGTGCAAGAGGTGGCCAAGAACGCCGAGCATGCTGCCGGCGAAATGCGCGGCGCCCAGTCCCAAGCCGAGCTTGGCCAGCAAAACATCGACAGCAGCCTGCAACAGATCGACCAACTGTCCGGCACCATCAATCAGGCAGTCGACGTCATCCGGACCCTGGCCACGCAAAGCAGCGAAATCGGCAGCGTGCTTGAGGTGATCCGCTCGATTGCCGAACAAACCAACCTGCTGGCGCTCAACGCCGCCATCGAAGCGGCCCGCGCAGGCGAGCAAGGGCGTGGCTTTGCCGTTGTGGCCGACGAGGTCCGGCTGCTGGCCCAGCGCACGCAAAAATCCACGGCCGAAATCCAGACCATGATCGAAGGCTTGCAGAAGCACTCCGAAGCCGCGGTCAATGTCATCGGCACGAGCAGCCGGGCCTCTCAACTGACCATCGAACAAGCCACCCAGGCCGGGCAAAGCCTGACCAGCATTGGCCAGGCACTGAACAATCTCAACGATCTCAATGCATCCATTGCCAGCGCCACGTTGCAACAGGCCCACGTGGTGGAAGACATCAACCAGAACGTGACCCAGGCCGCCCAACTGTCCCAGGGCACTGCCCAGGCGGCAGAACAGTCGAGCGCCGCCAGTGCCCACCTCAAGGAATTGAGCGTGCAGCTCAATGGGTTATTGCGTCAGTTCAGGGTCTAGAAGCAGGTGCAAGGTTTCAGCTTGCCGCTGAAACCTTGACATCTCTCCATCTTTTGAGTTTCCATGAAACCGGTTTCAGCGCTTTGCCGCGAAACCGCCTGCGATAACTCAAATAAAAGGTTTCAGGCCGTGAACAGTTTTTCAGCAGCCCAGCGCACCCGCGTGACCATGCTCGATGTTGCCCAGCGGGCCGGAGTGTCCAAGGCCAGCGTGTCGCGCTTTATTGGCGAAGACCGCGCCTTGCTGTCCGAAGCCATCGCCGAGCGTATCGAGCGGGCAATCAATGATCTGGGCTATCGGCCCAATCAAATGGCCCGTGGCCTGAAACGCGGTCGCACCCGACTGATCGGGATGCTGGTGGCCGATATTCGCAACCCCTATTCCATTGCAGTCATGCACGGCGTCGAAACCGCCTGCCGCCTGCATGGCTACAACCTTGTCGTCTGTAACACAGACCGTAATGACGAGCAGGAGCGCCAGCACCTGGCAGCTCTGCGTGCCTACAATATCGAAGGCCTGATCCTTAATACCCTTGGCCATGACCCTGACGCGCTGCAAGCGTTGCATCAAGAAATGCCCATCGTGCTGATCGACCGCAAAGTGGAGCAGTTGCACACCGACCTGGTGGGCCTCGATAACCCCGAGGCGGTGCGCATGGCGCTGGAGCATCTTGATCAGCAGGGTTATCGCGATGTGCTGATGGTCAGCGAGCCGGTTGACGGTACCAGTTCCCGGATCGAGCGTATCAGCAGTTTTACCGGGCAACTGGCCGCACGCCCTGCCCTTCGCGGTGCCGTGATCAAGACCGGCCCGGGCCTTCGCGCCGACATCCAGACCTTCCTGCAAACAACCGGCCACGGCCCCAAGGCGATCTTTTGCGCCAACGGCCTCGCCGCACTGGCGTGCACCCAGGTGTTGCGCGAGTTGAACTGCCGGTTGTTCGAAGACGTAGGGTTGATTGCCCTCGATGACCTGGAATGGTTCCCGTTGGTGGGCAGCGGCATCACCGCACTGGCCCAGCCCACGCAACAGATCGGTGCCAGTGCCTTTGACTGCCTGCTTAAGCGCCTGAGCGGTGACACGTCACCGCCACGGGCGCTGGATTTTCCTGCGCAATTGATTATTCGCGGCTCAACACACCCCCTGACGGCCTGACACTTCAGCGGCTGGTTACCCATGAACCGGTGACCAGCCGTTTAACGCACAATAAAATGAAACCGGTTTCAGAGATTAATAACAATGACGACATTTCCCGTTTCCATCAGCCTGTCGAGCTACGGCGCCGATCTGGTTCGCCAGCGCGGACAACACAGTTTCATTGAGTTGCTGGCCAATGCTGGCGTGTCCCGCATCGAGCTGCGCGAAGAACTGTTGACCACAGAAGACCCGATCGCCTTTAGCCAGTCCGTACAACAACTGGGGCTGGAGTGCGTATTCTCCTCGCCATTGGAACTGTGGGAAGCCGGGCAATCACGTCCCAATACCCAACTGCTCGCCACCCTGAAGCGGGCCCACGCGTTCGGCGCCCAATGGCTGAAGGTGTCGCTGGGCTATTTCACTGAACACTGTGACATGCAGAACCTCGCAGCCTGCCTGAACCAGCAACCGGTGCGTCTGCTGGTGGAAAACGACCAGACCTCCTACGGCGGGCGCATTGAACCCATGCAGCGCTTTTTCGATCAGGTTGAGCAGCAGCAAGCGCCCATCAGCATGACGTTCGATATCGGCAACTGGCAGTGGCAGGACCAGTCGGCCAGCACCGCTGCCCGCCTGCTGGGCCGCTACGTCACTTACCTGCACTGCAAAGGCGTGGTCCGTCGCCCGGACGGCAAGTTGGTCGCAACGCCACCGACTGCCATCGACTTGCAACAGTGGCAACACCTGATGACCCACATGCCCCACGGCCTGACCCGTGCCATCGAATACCCGCTGCAGGGCGCGGATCTCGACGGTCTGACCCAGGCCCATGTTGCCGTGCTGGCCCGCTTGAGCCAGAAGCAACAGGAGCTGAGCCATGTCTAAGGTTGATGTGTTGTCGTTTGGCGAAACCATGGCCATGCTGGTCGCCGAGCACACCGGTGATCTGGCGCAAGTCGGGCAGTTCCACAAGCGCATCGCCGGGGCTGACAGCAACGTAGCCATCGGCCTTGCCCGGCTGGGTTTCAATGTCACCTGGCTGAGCCGCGTAGGCGCCGACTCCCTGGGGCGTTTTGTACTCGACACGCTGCAAGCCGAAGGCCTGGACTGCCAGCATGTTGAAATCGATCCGCTGAACCCCACCGGCTTTCAGCTCAAGTCTCGCGTCGATGATGGCAGCGACCCACAGGTCGAATACTTCCGTCGCGGCTCGGCCGCCAGTCACCTGAACAGTTCTGCGCTCAATGCGCAGTTGCTCAGTGCCAGGCATTTGCACGCCACCGGCATCCCCCCTGCGCTCTCGCCGAGCTGCAATGCGTTGTCCTTCGATTTGATGAAGTCGATGCGCGCCGCAGGCAGCAGCGTGTCGTTCGACCCCAATCTGCGACCTTCGCTGTGGGCCAGCGAGCAACAGATGATCCGCGACATCAACGCCCTCGCCGCCTGTGCCGACTGGGTACTGCCGGGCCTGAGCGAAGGCCGGATACTGACCGGCTACGACGACCCGGCTGATATTGCCGCGTTCTACCTCGACCAGGGCGCGGAAGCAGTGATCATCAAACTGGGTGCCAAAGGTGCGTTCTATCGCACGGCCCAGGATGAACAATTTATCCCGGCCGTACCCGTGGCCAACGTCATCGACACCGTCGGTGCCGGTGATGGCTTTGCCGTCGGGGTGGTCAGTGCCTTGCTGGAAAACCTCGGATTTGCCCAGGCCGTACAACGGGGCAACTGGATCGGCAGCCGTGCCGTACAGAGCCGTGGCGACATGGAGGGTTTGCCGACCCGTGCCGAACTGAACACCTACAGCGCGCTGCCCGCGTCCCTTTAAACACCGTCATTGGCTTCATTTGTAACCTGCTGCGAAAAAACAAAAACAAGCTCAGGAGCACCTCACATGCAATCGCTAAAACTCGCCGCCCGTCGCTGGTGGTACATCATGCCGATCGTGTTTATCACCTACAGCCTGGCGTACCTTGACCGAGCCAACTACGGCTTCGCCGCTGCCTCCGGGATGGCCGAAGACCTCAATATCACCCCAGGCCTGTCGTCATTGCTGGGCGCGCTGTTCTTCCTGGGGTATTTCTTCTTCCAGGTACCCGGTGCCATCTACGCCCAGAGAAACAGCGTCAAAAAGCTGATTTTTGTCAGCCTGATCCTTTGGGGCAGCCTCGCCACACTGACCGGCGTGGTCTCCAACGCCTACTGGCTGATCGCTATCCGCTTTATGCTCGGGGTGGTTGAAGCCGCCGTGATGCCGGCGATGCTTGTGTACCTGTGTCATTGGTTCACCCGTGCCGAACGCTCACGCGCCAACACCTTCCTGATCCTGGGTAACCCGGTGACCATGCTCTGGATGTCGGTGGTCTCTGGCTATCTGGTACAGCATTACAGCTGGCGCTGGATGTTTATCGTTGAAGGCCTGCCTGCAGTGTTCTGGGCGTTTATCTGGTGGCGCCTGGCCGATGACCGTCCAAGCGAAGCCAAATGGCTGAGCAACCAGGAGAAAGTGGACCTGCAAAGCGCGCTGGATGCCGAGCAAGTCGGCATGAAGCCGGTGAAAAACTACGCAGCTGCGTTCCGTACACCGGCCGTTATCCTGCTGGCCTTGCAGTTCTTTTGCTGGAGTATCGGCGTGTACGGCTTTGTGCTGTGGTTGCCGTCGATCCTCAAGCAGGGCGCGCAGATGGACATGATCGAAGCGGGCTGGCTTTCTGCCCTGCCGTATCTGGCAGCGGTCATCGCCATGCTGGTGGTGTCCTGGGGATCGGACAAACTGCAAAAGCGCAAACGCTTTGTCTGGCCGCCGCTGCTGATCGCGTCTATCGCGTTCTACGGATCCTACATGCTGGGCGCCGAACACTTCTGGTGGTCCTACGCATTGCTGGTGATCGCCGGTGGTTGCATGTACGCACCCTATGGCCCGTTTTTCGCCATCATCCCGGAAATCCTGCCCTCCAACGTGGCCGGTGGCGCTATGGCCCTGATTAACAGCATGGGCGCGCTGGGCTCATTTGCAGGCTCGTACCTGGTTGGCTATCTGAACAGCTCCACCGGCTCCACCGGCGCATCCTTCTTGTTGATGAGCGGTGCCCTGATGATTTCGGTGCTCCTGACACTGATGCTCAAACCCGCTGCCAAAGACCCTGCTGCGCCGCACCACAGTACTTCGCAACGCCTGGCCCACTCTTGAATTCAACGTTGGTGATTCCCTTGAAAAAGAATGTCGTGCTCTACAAAGAACTGTCCCAGGCGCTGATGCAGCGCCTTGAAGCCCACGCCAATGTCACGCTGATCGAGCGCCTGGACGCCGACGGCATGAACACATTGCGTGCCGCCCTGCCCCAGGCCCAGGGAATACTGGGGGCAAGCCTGAAGCTGGACGCGCAGTTGCTGGATCTGGCGCCAGATCTTGAAGTGGTGTCCAGCGTCTCGGTGGGTGTCGACAATTACGACATCGATTACCTGACCGAACGTAAAATCCAGCTCACCAATACACCTGACGTGCTCACCGAGACCACCGCAGACACCGGCTTCGCCCTGGTACTGGCCAGCGCCCGCCGCGTGGTGGAACTAGCCAATATGGTGCGTAATGGCCAATGGCAAAAAAACGTCGGCCCCGAGCATTTCGGCACCGACGTGCATGGCAAGACCCTGGGCATTATCGGCATGGGCCGCATTGGTGAAGCCCTGGCCCAACGCGGCCACTTTGGCTTCGGAATGCCGGTGATTTACCACAGCAATTCGCCCAAGCCCGCTGTTGAAGCGCGCTTCAACGCGCAATACCGCAGCCTGGATGAGTTATTGCAGCAAGCCGACTTTATCTGCCTGACCCTGCCCCTGACCGCTCAGACCGAAGGCCTGATCGGTGCCGGGCAATTTGCCCTGATGCGTCCCGAGAGCATCTTTATCAATATCTCGCGGGGCAAGGTGGTGGACGAAGCGGCGCTGATTCATGCCTTGCAAAACGGCCAGATACGGGCTGCCGGGCTTGACGTATTCGAGCGCGAACCGCTGGAGCTGACCTCGCCCTTGCTGAAACTGGATAACGTGGTGGCCACCCCGCATATCGGCTCGGCCACGTTCGAGACCCGCGAAGCAATGGCGCGCTGTGCGGTCGATAATCTGCTGGCGGCATTGGCCGGTGACCGCCCGGCCAACCTGGTTAACCCGCAAGCACTGCGCTAATCACTTGCCGCTTTTGATATTGGTCCAGATACGGGTGCGTACCCGGTCGATATTCAGCGGCATGGCCTCCAGCGCAAACAACGTGTCCATCATTGCAGGGGTTGGATAGACCTTGGTGTCAGCCTTGATTTCAGGGCTGACCAAGGCATCTGCCTGCTCGTTGCCATTGGCGTAATGCACATGGTTGGTGATACCGGCCATCACGTCCGGGCGCAGCAGGTAGTTCATAAAGCTATAGGCAGCTTTTTCGTCCGGTGCGTCGCTGGGCATGGCAACCATGTCAAACCAGATGGCGGCACCTTCCTTGGGAATCCTGTAGCCGATTTCGACGCCGTTATTGGCTTCTTTGGCCCGGGTTTCGGCCTGCAGAATGTCTCCCGAAAAGCCGACTGCCACGCAGATATTGCCGTTGGCCAAGTCACTGGTGTACTTCGATGAATGGAAGTAGCTGATATAGGGCCGGACTTTGAGCAGCAACTCTTCAGCCTTCTTGTAGTCGGCCGGGTTCTTGCTGTGATGGGGCAAGCCCAGGTAGTTGAGCGCCGCGGGCAGGATTTCCGGGCCATTGTCGAGAATCGCTACGCCACAGGATTTGAGCTTTTCCATGTTTTCGGGCTTGAAGATCAAGTCCCAGGAATCCACCGGCGCATCGTCACCCAACACGGCCTTGACCTTGGCGATGTTGTAGCCAATCCCGGTACTGCCCCACAGATAGGGAAACCCGTGCTCGTTGCCCGGATCATTGACCTGCAGCGCCTTGAGCAGCACCGGGTTGAGGTTCTTCCAGTTCGGCAACTGGCTCTTGTCGAGTTTCTTCAGGGCCTTGCCCTGGATCTGCCGCGCCATGAAGTGGTTGGAGGGAAACACCACGTCATAACCCGATGAGCCCGTCATCAACTTGCCATCCAGCGTCTCATTGCTGTCGAACACGTCATAGCTGAACGCAATACCGGTATCGCGCTGGAAGTTCTTCATCGTGTCGGGAGCAATGTAGTCCGACCAGTTATAGACCTTCACAGTTTCGGCGGCCTGACACAGCGTACCGGCCAGCATCAGGGGCAACAGGGTCATACGGATCATGATTCGATTCCTTGCATATTTTGGGCAGCTGTTTTTATTGGCAGGTTTCGGCGATCAAAGGATCAATACATAGGTCTTGCGCACGGTTTCCTGGATGTCCCAGATTCCGGTGCTGTTGGCAGGCAACATCAGTGCATCGCCCGCTTCGATTGTCAGGGGTTCACCGTTATCCGGGGTGAAGGTGCAGCGGCCCTGGATAAAGTGACAGAACTCTTGCGCCACGATCTGGCGACGCCAGCGGCCCGGGGTGCATTCCCAGATGCCGGTTTCGACACCGTCGCTACGTTCGACACAGGTGACTGACGTCACCGCCACCGGCGTACCAAGCGGTACGGCGACGGGGAAAGACTCGTGCAAGGCCACGTGGGCGGTATTTTTGAATTGAGTGATGCTCATGGGATGCTTCCTGTTAAGCGCAAGTGTGGGTTAATGCATGAAACCTTCCATAAAGCCGGCCATGCGGCTGGCAAATTGCCGACGCCAGGGCGGGCTGTCCGGATTGGCCAGGGTTTTGTCTTCGTACACAAAGCTGCGAATGATCGCGTTGTAGCCCAGCCAGCGGCACGGCTCGGGCTCCCAGGCCTTGAGTGCGCCGAGTCCGCCTTCGGTCAACACCCACGGTTGCCTGACCTCAAGAGTGTCGCGCTGCAAAATCAGGTCTGCCAGGGTGCGCCCGCCCAAATGACTGGCGCCTACCCCCTCTCCGCCGTACCCACCGGCCAACGCAATGCCCTGCTGGCGATCACAGAGCATGTGCGGCTGAAACCGTCGCGACATCCCCAGATTGCCGCCCCAGGCGTGAGTGATCTCCACGTCTTTAAGCTGCGGGAACAGTTCGCCAAACAGATAGCGACGCAGTTGGACTTCGTCCTTGCTCAGATCAAAGTTCTCGCGCAAGCGCCCGCCAAACTGATAGCCACCCCGGGCCCCGAACACCAGGCGGTTGTCCGCAGTGCGCTGGCCGTAGGTGACCTGACGGCTACTTTCGCTGAAGGCCTGGCCCCGGGACAGGCCGATGCCGTCCCAAGTGGCTTGCGACAAGGGTTCGGTAGCCACCAGCAGACTCTGCACAGGCAATTGATAACGCCCAAGAGGGGCCAGGGTGTTGGCGTAGCCTTCCACGGCTGGCACCACCCACCGGCTGCGGACCTGGGCCCTGGCAGTGCGGGCAAAACCTGCGCGCCATTCGGTTACCGGGCTTTGTTCATAAATCTTCACCCCCATGCGCTCAACGGCACGGGCCAGGCCGCGTACCAGTTTGGCAGGGTGAATGGTTGCAATATGGGGTGTGAAAATCCCGCCATAGGGTTTGGCGACGCGGATCTGCTGTTCCAGTTCGGCGGGGCTTAACCAACGGTAGTCGGACTCGTCCAGGCCTTCGGCATAAAGACTCGCCAGATAGCTGCGCAAGCTGGCTTCCTGCTCCGGATAGCGGGCCGCGCAATACAGCCCGCCCCCTTTGCGGTAATCACAGTCGATCCCTTCACGATCAATGACGCTCTTTACTTCATCGGGAATGCCGTGCAGCAAATCGAAGGATTGGCGCCGCTGCTCCACAGACAGGCCTGCGAGCAAGCGGTCTTCACCCAGCAAGTTGCCCATCAACCAGCCACCGTTGCGTCCGGAAGCGCCAAAGCCTGCTGTTTGCGCCTCAACGATGGCGATACTCAGTTCAGGCGCATGGCGTTTGAGGTAGTACGCCGTCCAGAGTCCGGTGTAACCGGCGCCGATAATGACCACATCGACATCCAGGTCGTGCTCAAGGGACGGGCGAGGTACGAGTTCCTCCCCAAGCTGGTCCATCCACAAACTGATTGAGCGCCATGCTGGCATTACCGACTCCACACCGATCCAAGAATGGCTCGATCCTAGTCGTTGGCCTCTGGCGCGTCTTGCGTGCGTGCCCGCAAAGAAATTTGTTTGGCGTAGGCCTTGGGCGATTGCCCGGTGTGCTGGCGAAAACAGCTGTAAAACGCTGATATCGAGTTGAACCCCGCCGAAAAAGCCAGCTCATCGACTTTGACAGGGGTTGCGGCCACATCCATCGCCGCCAGTACATGGCGCAGCCGTGCCTGGTTCACATAGCGATAAAAGCTGAGCCCCAGCACCTGATTGAGCAGATAGGACATCTGATTGCGGGTGTAGCCGCACGCTTTGGCCACTTGTTGCAGGTCCAGGTCGGGATCGAGCCAGGGTTGCTGGCGTTCGAAATAGGTTTGCAGGTCCTGGGCCATGAAGCTCAATTGCCGGGCCGAAAGCCCAAGGCGGCTGACCGCAGGCCGCAACGATCCCGGACGTGTGCAATGAGCGGCGGCCTCGTGAACCAGAGAGGCGTACTCATTGACCCTCCAGATCAGCCCGTCACGCACGGTAATGGCTTCGCTGGCCCGGAAGGACACCAGGCCCTGGCTGCCGCGCAGGGTCATGCGGTACTGGATAAAGGCGGTATTGCCATCCAGGCGGATACGATCGCTGTGTTCGAGTGCTTCATCCGGTTCTCTGGGCATGGACGACTGCACATACTCGCGCAGTTCATCGAGGGCCATGACCCGGTTCTGGAAAAAATCGTTGTAGGTCACCTCGGGATGATAAAGCGCCATGACTCCATCAAGGTCCCGATGCTTCCAGCACAGGTGATAACGCATCACGGTTTCGCCAGTGGCGCGGGTGTGCTCGGGGCCGTCGTCTAAGGCTGACATAGAGTGCTCGAAGGCAAAAAACAGAGAGTGCCGAGTTTGTGCGCCGGCTTCAATGGCCTTCGGCAGGAGATAAAAAGCCTAAGTGCATGATTCATATCAAAACCTGAGCACTCAATCGGCTAACGGGCAAAATAAGGCTTATCGCTATCAGTGTTGGATGCTAGCTTTGAGCTCGCAATACGTGCAAACACACGCGGCCAGAATCGTGCCGCAGCCACAACTTGAGCTAAAGGAATTGCTCTATGTACTCGCAGGGAAACATCAATAAAGTCACCTTCCCGAACGCCTGCCAACTGATGCGCTGGCATTTTCATCCGATGGGCTTCGAGGCGACCATGGACGCGCCGAGCAGCATGATCGCCCGACTGTTTGACCGCGCCAGTGGCGAGACCGTGATTGCGATTGCCGGCATCCCCTGCGCCACGGTCATGAGCCTGGGCCAGTTGGGGCACATCATCCAGGTCGTGGAGGACGAACTCGAAAGCTTCGTACCGCCACAGGCCTGGCAGGCGCAGGCCTGATCAGCGCCTGCGCCCGCATCGCGAGCAAGCCCGCTCCCACATTGACTCTGCCATCAAGGGCATCACCAGACCTGTGGGCGCTGGCTCAGTCCCCCAATGCAGTGCCTTCACGGCGAGGATCGGCACCGGCGGCCCAGCCTTGCTTATCGCGAACGATAACCTGGGTGCCACTGGTCATCTCGATGACGGACACATCGTGCCCTCGATCCTTCAACTGCTGCACCAGTGCCGGGCTGACAAGGCTGGCCTCGACTTCTGTGCCCACGTTGCGGCTACCAAAGTTGGGAAGATTGATCGCCTGCTGAGGATCGAGTTTCCAGTCCACCAGGCCAATCACCGCCTTGTTCACATACTCGATGATCTGGGAGCCACCCGGAGAACCAATGGTGGCAACCAGCTCGCCACTTTTTCGATCGAATACCAGTGTCGGGGCCATTGAAGAACGAGGTCGCTTGCCCGGCTCGATACGGTTGGCCACCGGCTTGCCGTTTTCCTCAGGGACAAAGGAGAAATCAGTCAGTTGGTTGTTCAAGATAAAGCCGTTGGTCATCACATGTGAGCCAAATGCAGCTTCAACCGAGGTGGTCATCGATATGGCGCCGCCCTGATCGTCAACGGCTGCAATTTGCGAGGTGGAAATACGCAGTGGTGATCGATCCGGTGCCAACGCGAGGTTCATCCCTGCGGGAGTCCCCGCCTGGGCGCGCCCCATGCTTCGCTCGCCAACAAGAGATGCCCTGGCCTGCAAATACGCTTTATCGGTCAGCCCTTTCACATTGACCGGCACGTAGTCGCTATCTGCCAGATACAGCGCCCGGTCGGCGTAAGCAAGACGCTCGGCCTCCGAGATCAGGTGCACGGCGCTAACCGCAGGTTCCAGGCCTGCCCGGGTCTTGCTCGGAACGGGTTGCAGGGTGGCCAGATCCAGCGCTGGCGATTTTTTTTGCAGGGCTTCGAGAATCCCCAGGGTCTGCAGCACGGCAACGCCACCTGAAGACGGCGGCGGCATGCCGCAGACTTGCCACTGTTTATAGTCACCGCACACTGGCTGACGCTCTATGGCCCGGTAACTGCTGATGTCGGACAGGGACAGGGTGCCGGGGTTGGTGTGGGACCTGACCTGATTCACCATCCCCTGCGCCACGGCGCCCTGGTAGAAGGCGTCTGCCCCGCGTGTAGCGATGGCATCCAGGGTCTGGGCCAGCTCAGGGTTTTTAAGCAGTGTGCCGACCGGCAATGGCTGCCCCTGGTCCGTCAGGAAGTACTTGGCCATTTGCGGTGAAGCGGCGATGAAGGGGTCGGCGGTGATTTGGGTATGCAGGCGTTTGGAGACAGGAAACCCTTCGCGCGCCAGTTCAATGGCAGGCTGGAACAGGTCACGCCAAGGCAGTTTGCCATGTTGCTGATGGGCCATTTCCAGCGCTCTGAGCACCCCCGGCACGCCCACCGAACGCCCGCCGATCTGGGCCTGCCTAAAAGGGATCGGCTGGCCGTCTTTACCCATGAACATATGGCTGGTGGCACCTGCCGGGGCCGTTTCCCGGCCATCAAAGGCCTGAACCCGCTTGCCGTCCCAGTACACGATGAACGCACCGCCGCCGATGCCGCTTGCCTGAGGCTCTACCAGTGCGAGCACGGCTTGCATGGCGATGGCCGCATCAATTGCCGATCCACCCTTGCGCAGCATCTGCTGCCCTGCAGCGGTTGCCAATGGATTGGCTGCCGCGGCCATGTGCCGGGTTGCATGCACGGGGGCCATGCCAGCCCGAAAGCCCGAGGAAATCTCGGGTGCAGGGGGCAATTCGGAGGCTTTATCAGGTGGCTGGTATCCGCTGCTGCAGCCCCCGATCAAGAGGGCAAGGGCCGATAAACCAATAACACGGGCGTGGTTGTTTTTGGCAAGCAGGGTATTGATCAAAAGAAGTTCCTTCACTTTTTTGTTTTACGGACATCACTCATTAAACAGGCCTGTCGCGAATTGGTGACCCGCGCAGTGTATCTATACGTACTGAAACGTAGTGGCCACTTTTGCCTGAAACGTTGCAACAATCACTGACAGGCATTCTTGACCGTCGAGCCATCCGGAGCAATTTTCCCGGCCTGGAGGATAAAAACCATGTCCTTGATTCGTCATTATCTCCCTGTAAATCCACACCTTCATTGAGCCCTGGCACTACTGATCAGGCAGCGGATTCGCTACTATGCACGCACATGCGAAACACGCAGCCCTACCCCCTTGGAGCACCGAATGCCCAGCCAAAAGGACACCGCAGCCCCAAGCACCGCACCGGTGATTCCTGACCAGCGCCGCGAGCTGATCCTGCGACAATTGCGCAAGCACCAGATACTGAGTGTCCATCAGTTGATGGAGATGTTCGACTGCTCGCACATGACCGTACGCCGCGATATCGCCTTGCTGGAGCAAGAGGGGCGCGCCTATTCGGTAACGGGTGGTGTACGGATTGCCAGCCAGCTGCACAGCGAGCCCAGTCATCAGCTCAAGGCAGTGGTCGAGTTGCCGCAAAAGCAGGCCATGGCCAGGCTCGCGTCCCGACTTCTGCATGCCGACATGACGGTGTACCTGGATGCCGGTACCAGCACGCTGGAAATTGTGCCCTATGTGAAGGCACTGACGGGCATGACCGTAGTGACCAACGATTTTGGCGTGGTTCAAGCCTTGCTGGACGCCCCCCAGGTGACGGTCATTCATACCGGCGGGCAGCTTGATCACTCCAACCATTCCTGTGTCGGCAACCTGGCCGTCGCGACCTTGCGCCAGATAGTCACGGACGTCGCCTTTATTTCCACCAGCTCCTGGGATTTGCGTCGCGGCATTACCACCCCTTCGGCGTTGAAGGTGGAGGTCAAGCAGGTGGCGATGCATTCAGCCTCGCAAGTGGTGCTGATCGCCAGCAGCTCCAAGTACGGCACGTTCAGCATGTACAAGATCGCGGGGCTTGAGCAGTTCGACATCATCATCAGCGATGATGCCCTTGCGGCCGCGGCAGCCGACGGGATTCGCAAGCAGGGTATCGAACTCTTGTTACCGGGCGATCAAAAGCCGGCCTGACAAACAGCGCCGGTACTGGCCGCAATTGTGGGCGCGGGCTTGCTCGAGATGGTCTTCAGAGGGGCGCATTGACTCAGTCAATACGCGTCATCGTTAACGATCATCGCAAGCAAGCCCGCTCCCACAAAGGCAGAAATCACTTGAGTGAACACCTGATCAGCGTGCCCTCCACTCCCGCAACCACTGCAGCCCCGCCGAAGTGTCTCCCTTGGGGCGGTACTCGCAGCCGACCCAGCCGTCATAGCCCAACTCGTCCATCAGGTCGAACAGGAACGGGTAATTGAGCTCCCCCAAATCGGGCTCATGACGATCAGGCACACCTGCAATCTGAATGTGACCGATCCCGTCAAAGTCGCGACGAAGCTTGGTGGCCAGGTCCCCTTCCACTATCTGGCAGTGATAGCAGTCGAACTGAACCTTGAGATTGGCCGCGCCCACCTCCTTGCAAATGGCGTGGGCCTGATCCTGGCGGTTGAGGAAAAACCCGGGCATGTCTCGCGTATTGATCGGCTCCAGCAACACGGTGATGCCCGCCTGGCTCGCTTGAGCCGTCGCGTACGAGAGGTTTTCCAGGTACACGCCATGGTGGCGTGCACGCTCGGCTGACGAAGGCAGCAACCCCGCCATCACATGGATACGGCTGTTGCCCAGGACTGCGGCGTACTCCAGCGCGCGGTCGAAGCCCGAGCGAAACTCATGTTCGCGGCCCGGCAAGGTTGCAATGCCCCGCTCTCCCGCCGCCCAGTCTCCGGGCGGCGCGTTGAACAGGGCCTGGACCAGGCCGTTGTCGCTCAGGCGCTGCTTGAGCTCCTGGGCGCTGTAGTCGTAAGGAAACAGATACTCCACCGCTTCAAAACCATCAGCCGCCGCCGCGGCGAAACGATCCAGAAAAGCGTGCTCCGGGTACAGCATGCTGAGGTTGGCAGCAAAACGAGGCATGTTAACTCCTTGGGAAATGGGTCAGACAAATGGCCAGATCACCAGCGTGATCAAGAAGCCGAGCGTGCCCAGCAACGTCGTGATCACGGTCCAGGTGCGCAAACCGTCCGCGACGTTGAGCCCGGCCAGTTTCGTGAAAATCCAGTAGCCCGCGTCGTTGATGTGCGACATGGCCAACCCGCCACCGCCCATGGCCAGGCACAGCAGCGCCATGTGGTTGGGCGTCAGGTCAAGGGTGACGATCAGCGGGCTGATGATACCTGCGGTAGTCACCAGCGCCACAGTGGTCGAACCTTGTACCGCACGCAGCAACATGGTCAGCAGGAACCCCAGGGCCAGCACGGGCAACCCTGTGGTACGCAACATGTCGGAGACCACCGCGCCGATCCCGGTGTCGACCAGCACCTTGCCGAATACACCCCCTGCACCGGCAATCAGGATGACCATGGCCACGCCGGGCAGGGCCGAACCGATGACATCAGAAACCTGGGTGCGGCTCCAGCCACGGCGCGAGCCGAGCAGCCAGGCACACAGCAAGGTGTCCAGCAACAGCGCCACCAGCGGTGCGCCGAGCACGGTCATGATCCCGCGCAAGGTCGATTCCGGGGGCAGCAACGAGTTAGCCAGAGTGCCCAGCAGGATCAGCACGATGGGAAACAGGATCAGGCCTGAAATCAGTGCAAAGCCGGGCGGCGGTGCCGGCGGCAGCCTGGAGACGATACTGCTGGTGGATTCCTCCAGCCCCATGTGGGTCTCGGCGACAGCCGCTTTTACCGTGTCGGTTGACTGGCCATTGGTCCATGCCGCCAAGTCTTCGTTGGTCACATGCGGGCCATAGACTTCAGCGCGAATGTCATCGCTCATCGGGTAGAAGCGGCGCGTCATGCGCCCGGCCACCCGGTAGCCGACGTAGCACAGGAAGGCCGTGATCGGCAGACCGAACATCAGCACACGACCGAGGTCAGCCCCCAGCTGGCTTGCCGCCGCGACAGCGCCCGGATGGGGTGGCAAAAAAGCATGCACGGTGAGCAGCGCCGCGCACATCGGCAACGCAAACACCAACAGCGGTTTACGAGCTCTGCGCGCCACTCCGTAAGCCAGCGGCATCAGAATGATCACCCCGACCTCGAAGAACACCGGTACACCAATGATAAAACCGGCAACCGTCAGCGCCAACGGCGTGCGACGGTTGCCGAAGCGCTCCATCAACGTCTTGGCCAGTGCCTCGGCACCGCCGGAAAGCTCGATGATCCGTCCGATCATTGCGCCCAGCGCGATGATGATCGCAATGTGACCAAGGGTCTTGCCCATGCCGCCTTCGATGGTTGCCACCAGATCCGCCGGTTTCACCCCGGCCACCAATGCCACCAGAATGCTGACCAGCATCAGGGCCACGAAAGGTTGAAACTTGTACTTGAGCACCAGGAACAGCAACAGCGCGATCCCGGCTCCGGCAGTCAACATCAGAATGAACGGGCTCATGACTGCCGCGCTCCAGGTTGAACGAAGGGTGGGCGAATGCCACTTAAAACATGAGTGATACGGTGATCGTATGCCATGAGGTCAGTCCTGTTGTTATTGTTTTCAGGCAAGCCGCTCCCCACAGGAGTAGCACTGCTGCTCCCGGGCATAGCCTGCATTAGCGGTGTATCGGCCCTACCAGTGAACGTTGAACGCTTCTCGCAATTCATCCAGGGCGAGTTGATCCAGCGGCTGCGGACGCGGGTCGCTCATCAGCCACAGTCGTGCCGTTTCCTCGAGCTCCTCCAGGGCATAACTGGCCTTGGATACGGAGCTCTCCCAGACCACCGGGCCGAGCCGTTCGAGCATCACGCCCCGCACGCTGTTGGCGAGTTGCGCGACTTGCTCGGCCACCTTTGGGGAGCCCGGCCGTTGATAACCGATCAATGGGATGTGCCCGACCTTCATCACCTGGTAAGGCGTCAACGGCGGCAGAATGTCATCCGGTTGCCATACCCCGGCCAGGGTCAATGCCACCAGATGGGTGGAATGGGTATGCACCACACCACCGACGCCTGGATTGCGGTCATAGACCTGACGATGCAGGGCCAGGGTTTTAGACGGCTTGTCACCGGACACCCACTCTCCCGCGAGGTTAACCTTGGCGATGGCCGCTGGATCAAGACGACCCAGGCAGGCATCGGTGGGGGTAATCAGCCACCCATCGTCAAGACGGGCGCTGATATTGCCAGCGCTGCCCACGGTGTAGCCGCGCTGATACAGGCTGCGACCCACGTCGCAAATTTCCTCGCGCAATGCGGCTTCGCGACTCATTGCGCACCTCCGGCCAGTTGCTTCAAAGCCTTGTCGAAAAATTCCCGGCAACCAAAATTGCCTGACTTGAGCGCAAGCGCCAAAGGCTCATCGGTGCTGCTGACCGTGGCAGGCACGCCCGGATCGATCTGCGCCCCGATCTGCAACAGTTGCACCCCCAACGCCTGCACCACCGCGCCCGAGGTTTCACCGCCTGCGATCACGAAGCGACGCACGCCAGTACTCAGCAGACCTTTGGCAATGTCGCCAAAGGCGCGCTCTACCAGGCTGCCAGCCTGCTCGACACCCAGTTGCTGTTGCACCGACTTGACCTCGTCCGGCGAGCTGGTGGCATAGATCAATACGGTCTGCCCGTGTTCCCTGGCGAAAGCCAGCGCCTGGGCAACAACCGGCTCTCCGGCTGCCAGGGCCAACGGGTCAATGCGCAAGGCCGGTCGGCCAGACTCAAGCCACGCAGCAACTTGCCCATTGGTCGCGACAGAGGCACTCCCCGCCAGGACCACTTCCCCTCCCGACACCGTGGGCAAGGACGACGCATCCAGCTGCCTCAGCTTGCCTGCGCGACGGAAGTTTTCCGGCAGCCCCAGCGCCAGACCCGAACCACCGGTCAGCAGAGGCAGGTCGGCACAGGCCGTGCCCAGGGTGTAAAGGTCCTCATCGCTCAATGCATCGGCGATGGCCATGCCAATACCTTGCGCCCGCAATTCGGCGATTTTCCCGCGTACGTGTTCAGCGCCCAGTGCAATGCTGTCGTAGCGCAGCAACCCGACCTTCAGGGTGGTCTGGGATTGCAGGACACGTACCAGATTGGCATCGGTCATGGGCGTCAGCGGATGGTGCTGCATCCCCGACTCACTGAGCAGTTGATCCTGCACAAACAAGTGGCCACGAAAGATGGTTCGCCCGTTCTCCGGGAATGCCGGACAGGCCAGGGTGAAATCACTGCCCAGCGCCTCGAGCAATGCTTCGCTGACCTGGCCGATGTTCCCGGCGGCTGTGGAGTCGAACGTGGAGCAATACTTGAAGAAAATCTGCTCGCAACCTTGCTCTCGCAACCAGTTCAACGCCGCCAGGGATTCTGCGACAGCGTCTTGGGTCGGCATGGTGCGGGATTTCAGTGCGATCACAATGGCGTCGGCGTCGAGCCCGGCGGCGACTTCGCTACCGGGAATGCCAATGCTTTGCACCGTGCGCATGCCACCGCGTACCAGCATATTGGCCAGATCCGTGGCGCCAGTGAAGTCATCGGCGATGCACCCCAGCAACGGGCGGGCGATGGAAGTAGTCATGACGCGGCCCTCAAACGGATTCAGGTTTGGCTTTCGGAAGCTCAATGCCCGGGAAGATCTTGATCACGGCCGAGTCATCCTCGCGGCCAAAACCCGCGCTGGAAGCTTGCATGAACATCTGATGTGCCGTAGCCGATAACGGCAGCGGAAACTTGCTGGCCCGCGCTGTATCGAGAACCAGGCCCAGATCCTTGACGAAAATATCGACGGCGGACAAAGGCGTGTAGTCCGCCTTGAGAATGTGCGGTACGCGGTTTTCGAACATCCACGAATTACCGGCGCTGTGGGTGATCACTTCATACAGCGCATCGGCATCCACCCCTTCGCGCAACCCCAGGGCCATCGCCTCTGCGGAAGCGGCGATGTGCACGCCGGCCAGCAATTGATTGATGATTTTGACCTTGGAACCCAGGCCATGAACATCACCCAGGCGATAGACCTTACCGGCCATGCCCGCCAGGATCCCATCGGCCCTGGCGTAGGCCGGAGCCGGGCCGGACGTCATCATGGTCATCTCGCCCGCCGCAGCCTTGGCGGCGCCACCGGAGATCGGCGCATCCAGATACAGCAAGCCTTTCTCATCCAGGCGTTGCCCCAGTTCCACAGCGTAGGTCGGCGCGACAGTGGCACAGCCAATCACCAGACTCCCCGGGCGCAATGCAGCCACGGCGCCACCTTCACCGAACAACACGGTTTCGGTCTGCTCGGCATTCACCACAACGGTGATGATCACATCACACTCACCGGCCATGTGAGCCGGTGAAGTGCAGGCCACACCGCCTTCGCTGGCAAATTGCGTGGTGACGGCTTCGCGCACGTCACAGGCATGCACGTTGAAGCCGCTGCGCAACAGCGAACGGGCAATGCCCAGTCCCATCGCGCCCAGACCGATTACGCCGACATTCTTGTTATTCATGGGGTACTCCAGAGAAAAGCTGCGGGCACGGCCTGACCGTAAAGGCGCAGGGCATTGTCCACGTGTGCAGAGAGGGGAAAGACTGGATCGATGGTGATGGCGGTGCCAGCCACAGAAGAAGTGGCGACAAGGCGGCTGGGCGTAGTCTCGAACATCGTCGCAATCCTGTTTTATGTTGTTTTCAGGTTGTCATGCGGATTGAGCAGATAATCCACCAATGATCAGATTATGTGAAGTTATTTTTTCATCTAACATTTTTTAACATTGCCGAATAACACAGCCCCATACCAGGCACACTCAGTCACTTGATGTTTTCGGATGGCATCGCACACAAGACAACGGTCGAAGGACCCGGAACTGCGGACACGCAAAATCGTGGGCTCGATGTTGCTGAGCCCTACTCATTCGAGTGCAGTCATTCGAATGCGGTCATTCGGGTGCGGTGATGCCATCCAGGGCGGATGGCAGATGGACGGCCTTGCCGTTTCGACGTTTGCTGAAGATTACGCCCGCAAATCCTCAAAAAACGCCTTGCCTTGAGGCACACGATCAGAGGCCTTGGGGACATTCGGTCCCTGGGCATCCTGATTTTCCAGATACCAATAGCAGTGCTTGACCGCCCGGGTGATGCCTACATAGGCCAGCCGCAGGATTTCGTCTTTCTGGGCGCTGTCATAAGGCTCAGGGTCTGCGTCCTTGCCCAGGCCAGCCATGCGATACACCTGATTCTTGTAGGGCGAAGACGTCAGGTGCTGACAGTCACCCAGCAAGAAAACGGCATCCGCCTGCAATCCCTTGGAGCTGTGATAGGTCAGTTGCTTAAGCCTGCGATCCTCAGGCGCCAATCTAGAATCAACATTAACAACAGACTGAATATCTTTTTCTATCAATAGTTTATCGCTACTTTTTCGATACAACATCAAGATGCGGTCACCGGCGTTGTAATGCTCGATCAGGCGCGCAGCCAACCCCTGATCGTCGCGATGCAGCACATTGACCGGAACTGGCGTCTTGGGCTCGCCACTGGCCTTGGCCTTTTTGCCGGCAATGGAGGGCGCCGCGCGCACAATATGCTCGGCCGCATCGATGATGTGCTGATGACTGCGAAAGTTGTCGCTGAGCATCACCCGCGTGGTCGCGGGCGACGGGAATTCCTTGTTGAACTCCATGAAGTATTTGGGCGAGCTGCCTCGCCAGCCGTAGATCGATTGCCAGTCATCCCCGACACACAGCAGCGATGAGCGCTGGGCCCCGCGCCCCACATGCATCGCCGGTCCACGACTGCGGATTTCGCGCAAGCTGGCGCGCAACCAGGACACGATCTGCGGTGAGACGTCCTGAAACTCATCGATCATCAGATGGGACAGCGGGCGCAGTTGCTCATGGCTCAGCAGCTTGAAATTCTGAGGGGTATTTTCGCCAAACAGGGAGAACATGCGGTTGTAAGTCATGACCGGGGGCGTCTGGGCCAGCAGATGATCCTCCAGCGCCCGCCAGTACAGGCTCAAGGCCTCAAAGAAGAAACGGTCCGGGTCTTCCTTGGCAAAGCGCATATCGCCCACCGCCGCCGCCACGTCGAGCCCCAGGTTCTCGATAAAGCTTGCCGCCGCGACAAAACTGTCGAGCAGCGGCGCTGAACCCAACTCACCCTTGAGCTTGTAATCAAAGCCCGGGCCTGCACTGGCATCACCCGCCATTGAACTGATAACACGCTTGGCAGAGTCATAGCTATCTAGCCAAATCAATGGCTTACCGCAGAAAGCTCGAAACAGAGTGCGCTTTACTGCCCACTCGGCACGCACACTGAGCCGGGCACCTGGACGGCAAATCTGCGGATTCTCCCGAGGATCGAAGCCCAGCACTACCCAGGCATCCAGCTCGGCAATGTAACCGTGGCAATGGAACTGCGAGCCATTGATCTCGACGGTTTCGCGATTGGGCTCGATACCTTTGATCGGCCACGCACCGGCGGCAAACCACAAGTCTTCCAGGGTGTCGCAGAGTTCTTCATCGCGCTTGGCGGCCAGCTCGGTCACGGCCATGCGCTTTTGCACTTCAGGATGGTCGCGCTCCAGCTCCTTGAGCTGCAAGGCATGCATGCGCAGAGGTGCCAGGGTCTGGCGAAAGCGCTCATCGCGGGTGTACAGCCCGTGGTAGCAGGCATTGAGCTGCTGACGCTGGGCATCGTTGATGCGCAGGTCAAACGGGTTGCTGTCGGCATCTTCATCGCTGAGCAGGCTACGGGTGTTCAGGGTCTCGAAGGCCTGCAAGCGGGAGTAGCCGGGCAAGCTGCGCACCATGGGCAAAATCCGCGAGTGAAAGGTGCGCACTACATCCCGGGCTTCCTTGAGCGACAGGGTGCGGCCCCACAAGGCAAAAATCTCTTGCAGCTTCTTGATGAAATCCTTGCGCGATTCGCGGGTAAAGGTCACGACGGTCATCGAATCGAGCTCAAAACCCAGGTAGTGGGTCAGCAGCAGGATCCGCAACACCAGCGACGTCGACTTCCCTGCCCCGGCACCCGCGACCACGGAGGTGGATGGTGTATCGCTGAAGATCATCTTCCACTGTGCGGCACTGGGCTGAGCGTGCTCGGGCAGGATGGCGGCAACATCCGCCTTGATCTGCTTTTTCAGTTCTGGCCCCAGCGGCAGCCGCCAGTCATCGAACAGGTTGTCATCGATACCGGGCGCCCGCAGCTCCTGCGGGCGCGTGTCACTGATAAACAGCACCTGACGGCCCTCTTCCAGGCCTTCGGCATGACCCTCTGAAAAGCCGTAATCGACCCCGGCACTGTGCCCGCTGCGAAACCCGTCCGCCTGGCCTTGCAACCAGGACGCAGCATGTTGTGCCCGCAAACGGTTCAAACCACTGCCAAATAATCGCGCAGCCAGGCGCTTGAACAATGGCAATTGGGTAATGGGGGCAAGTTCTTCAGGCAGTTCGGGGGTGTGTTGCGGCACGCTGACTCCAGGGTGTGAGGCTGTCCGGGCGGATGAGCTATGGTCGCCCCATTGCGCACAGAGATCTAGCTAATTGCTTGAGCATCAGCCGTTTAGGGCAGGCAGTGAAGGTAAAGCCTATTTAGAGACAACACTAGACATCTATTTATTAGATTGGTTACACGCATTTTTTAAGCTTTTTATCGATATGTTCCTGACAGAGAATCACACCATTATCAACCGGGTAGCCGTTCACACCCACGGGCAACCTGAACAGGAGACGTATCATGCTTGAACTCAGACCCTTCACTACCCTGGGCGGTGCCAACCACGGCTGGCTGGACGCCCATCACCACTTTTCATTCGCCGAATACTACGATCCACAGCGTATGAACTGGGGCAACCTGCGGGTGTGGAACGACGACGTTATCGCCCCTGGCACCGGTTTCCCGAAGCACCCTCACCGCGACATGGAAATCATCACCTATGTCCGTGAAGGTGCAATCACCCACGAGGACAACCTGGGCAACAAGGGCCGCACTGAAGCGGGCGATGTCCAGGTCATGAGTGCGGGCACCGGCATTGCTCACAGCGAATACAACATGGAGTCGACACCGACCAGGATCTTCCAGATCTGGATCATCCCGAACAAGGAAGGCGAGGCACCGTCCTGGGGCGCCCGGCCCTTCCCCAAGGGCCAGCGCGAAGGCTTTGTGACACTGGCCAGCGGCAAGGATGGGGACCACGAAAGCCTGGGTATTCGCGCTGATGCACGCCTGGTCGCCGCCAACCTCAAGGCCGGAGAAACAGCCGAGTATCGGCTGGACAGTGGCCGCCGCGCCTATCTGGTACCTGCCACCGGGGTGATCGAAGTCAACGGCCTGCGTGCCAGCGCCCGTGACGGAGTGGCAGTGGTCGATGAGTCGGTACTGCGCGTGACAGCCATTGAAGACAGCGAAATCGTGCTGGTGGATGTGGCCTGATCCGTCTTTGACCTCACTAAACCCGGAACACCCGGTATGCCTGATAAATCATGAATTCCGTTTTTACGACTGCTTCGTCGCAGTGGCGCACCAAACCGAACGCAGCCTCGCACGGCTCGTCAGCGACTACGCACGGGATGGGTAGCGAAACCTGTAGTCGCTGACGAGCCGTGCGAGGCTGCGATCGAGGAGGCACTCCTCGCAAAACCCGGCAATCGCGTGCCACCTGAAGAATCGCGAACCATGGTTTTACGGCTGCTCCGCAGCCGATCGCAGCCTCGTTCTACTCCTCAGCGGCTACAGATTTTCCACCTGCCGCTACCTTCAGGAAGTCACGAATGCCTTGGCATTTGCCTTGCGCCGCTGAATCAAGTAACCCAGCACCGCCAAGGGTGCAGTTGCCAGCATCACTTCAACGGTGATTTGCAGTGGCTGACTGATAAACGCCGAAACCAGCAGGCTGCCCAGAAAACACAGGCCAAGCTGCATGGTGTTTTGCAATGCAGCCGCTTTGCCGGAATTTTCCGAAAACGGCATCAAGGCATTGGCAACCACAATGGGATAACTCGCACCGTTAACCAGTGCCATCAAACAAAACGGAATCAGCAAGGTGGTCAGCGTTGGCTCGGTTTGCGTGGCCACCAGATACAGCCCCACCATGCTCGCGCAGTAAGCGACCAGCAACCAGGGCAACAGCGTACGGCCACTGACCCGCAGCAGTGCACTGCGACAGCTGTAGCCACCGACCAGAAACGCCAGGGTGGGCAGCGCGTAACTCAAGCCTATATCGCTCGGGCTGTAGCCCATGTCGCCCAGGATAAAAGGTGATGCCGTCAACCAGGCAAAGAAGCTGGCCGAGCAAGCGGCGAAGATCATCACGTTGCCACTAAACGGTGCCGAGCGCAGAAGCTGCCAATAGCTCACGCCTGACGCTACCGTCCGGGGTGTTGTGCGCGCTTTTTCCTTGAGCATCAGCGTGGGAATGATCAGCAGTACCGCCAGGCCCAGCAACACTGCGAAGATCGCTTGCCAGCCCAAGTGACTCAAGACCACGGCGCCCAGCAAAGGGGCCAACGCCGGTGAGAGCCCCATCAGCGGCATGATCCCGGCAAATACACGGCTGGCCTTGTCGGCCGGGTAGCGATCAATCACCAGTGCTTGCCAGGTAACGGCCGCCGCACAGATACCGATGGCCTGGATGAACCGCAAGCTCAAGAGCAACACGCTGTTCTCAACCCAGAACATGCCCCCACACCCCAGCGCAAACAGCGACAGCCCCGCCAGCAGCACCGGCTTGCGACCCAGGCGATCCGACAACGGCCCCCAGAGCAACTGTCCCACTGCAAAACCGGCCAAAAAGATACTCAGACTCGCGCCCACAGCGCCGGCAGACAACCCTAATTCACTGCGCAAAGCGCCGAATGCAGGCAGGTACATATCCATCGCCAGGTAGCCGAGCATGCTGAGCCCGGCCAGATAACAGGTAAAACCAAAAGAATTCTTCATGTGCACCCAAAAACTTGCCATCAAACAATTTGTTGACTGCCGCCCATTATCCAGCCGAGGATCAGCTTGTGAAGCGATAATAATTGCCAACTGGCATCGAATTCTTTGAAGGCAAACCCATGTGGTCCGAATACTCGTTGGATGTCATTGATGCGGTAGCCCGCCACGGCAGTTTCAGTGGTGCGGCCCAGGAGCTGCACCGCGTCCCCTCAGCCGTCAGCTACACCGTTCGCCAGTTGGAACAGTGGCTGGCCGTTCCGTTGTTTGTTCGTCGCCACAGGGATGTGGAGCTGACGCCCGCCGGGCAGATGTTTGTCAAAGAAGCCCGCGACGTGATGAAAAAAATGCTGGGCACCCGTCGCCTGTGCCAGCAGGTTGCCAATGGCTGGAGCGGTCAATTGCGGGTGGCCGTGGACTCCATCATCAAGCATCCGCGCTGCCGGCAAATGGTGATCGATTTCTATCGGCACTTTCCCGACGTGGAGCTGATTGTCCAGTACGAGGTGTACAACGGTGTGTGGGACGCGCTGGTGGACGGTCGCACCGACATTGTTATCGGCGCCACGCGAGCAGTGCCGGTGGCGGGCAGCTTTGCTTTTCGCGACATGGGCTTTCTGCACTGGCTGTGCGTGGTCAGCCCACAGCACCCCCTGGCTTCGGTTGTGGGGTTGCTGGGCGATGATCACCTGCGCCCCTTCCCTTCACTGTGCATGGATGACACCTCCCGCAGCCTGCCCAAACGGGACACCTGGACGCTGGACAACCAGCGCAGAATGATGGTGCCCGACTGGGCAACGGGGCTGGCCTGCCTCAGCGACGGGCTCTGCGTCGGCATGGTCCCTGCCCACCTGGCCCAGCCCTTGATTGAACAGGGCAAGCTGGTGGCGCTGCACTTGCAACGGCCCTTCCCGGCCAGCCCTTCATGCATTGCCTGGTCGCAAAAAAATCACTCCCCGGCCATGAGCTGGTTACTGGAGTATTTGGGCGACACGCCAACCCTGAGTCAGGAGTGGCTCAATGAACATCAAACAGAATCGGATACAGCGACACCACCAGTAGAGTTGCCATCGTCAGATTGAACGCCAACAACCATTTTGGCTTGGTCAGAACACTGCGTAACGCGCTGCCACAGCCTGCCCAGACACACACGCTGGGCAAGTTGATGACGGCAAAGACCAGGGCGATGATGAACACATTGGCGATGTACCCCTGGGACGGCGTGTAGGTAGTGATTGCACCGACGGCCATCACCCAGGCCTTGGGATTGACCCACTGGAACGCCGCTGCACCCCAGAACCCCAAAGGCTTGCCCTGGGCAGAATCCGAATCCGAAACCGGCCCTGACGTGGCGACTTTCCAGGCCAGGTACAGCAGGTAGGCCGCGCCCAGGTAACGCAACACGGTATAGGCCACAGGCACGGCCTTGAACACACCGCCCAGCCCCAGCCCTACCGCCAGTACCAGAAACATGAAGCCGAAGCTGATGCCCAGCGCGTGGGGAATGGTGCGCCTGAACCCGAAGTTGACGCCCGATGCCAGCAGCATGGTGTTGTTGGGCCCGGGCGTGATGGATGAGACAAACGCAAACAGTGCGAAGGCAGTAATCAGTTCAAGGGAGAACGGCATGAGGGTATCCGGCAGTCAGAGGAGCGGTTGACTCACCCTATCGGATTACAGTGCTGGCATTGCGCTACAGCTGGGCTCTATTTTTACCACACACATTTGAATGTGTACTTTCGTTTTGACGACGGGATTTTCACACCACTTTCACATCGTCGGGCCTAGATTGGATCCACTCCTTAGTGAATCCCATTTGGCCCGCTTCCCCCAGCGGGCCTTTTTTTGCCTGTCTTTCAATGACCTCTCAGTCTTCCAAGGCCTTGACCTGCTTTGCCGGTTTGGCCGACTTGCCCGCAGCAGCGCCCTTGACTGGAGTCTCGACCGCAACCGGCGCCTGGGTTTCCTTTTCAGTCGAAGGCAAGGCATCGATGGTTTTGAACAGCTCGCCAAGATCAACGTCGCCGACTGTCTCGACTTTCTTTTCGCCATCCTTGCCGATCAGGATCACTTTGGCCTTGTCAATGATCATCCCCGGCTTGAGTCCGCGAATCATCGACATCGTGCTCTGGGGCTCAAGGTCCTTGCCATCACGTTTGCCAGTGATCCCGACAATTGTATAAAGCACCATGTTGCGTTCGTTGAAAGCCTGTTTGGTGGCCGGGTCTTCGAGTGCTTTCTTGAGGGCTACCAGGGTTGGATCAGCCTCGGCACGGGCAACAATCACCAATGGACGAGCTTTGCCGCGATCCTGTTCAAGGGGACTTGGAACTTCAACAGCTTGCACCGTGCCACTCACCAGCACACTGGCAAGGATCAATAAACGGATAAACATCCAGATCTCCTTTTATTATCGGACCGGCTTCGCGAGCGTGTTGCCAATGCCTTGAAACCCGTGGCGTTGAGCCTGTAACTCAAAGCTTAGGCCAAGGGCTCAGTCACGCAACCGGGTCCCGGACTTTGCCTTTCATGTTTATTTTTTGCAACTGCATCCAAACCCCTCGCCTACGGGTAGTACCTGTAACAGCCACTACGCTGTTAACCCATCAGGAGATAGGTACATGAACGTAAAACGCTTGATCAGCCATGCCAGCGTTACACTTGCCGCCGTGATGTTTGTCGGGGTGCCCGTCGCCTATGCCCAGGCTGATTTGCCCGAAAACATTAGGGTTCCCGACGGACACAAGATGGCGATGACGACAGTTGGCGTAGGCGAAATCACTTACGAGTGCAAAGAAAAAACCAATGCGCCCGGTCAGATGGAATGGTTTTTTGTCGGTCCAAAAGCCCAACTCAACGACACAAATGGTAAACAAGTCGGCACCTATTTTGGCCCGCCAGCCACCTGGCAAGCCCTGGACGGTTCCAAAGTGACGGGCACCCAGCTCGCGGTAGCTCCCGCCGGCGCAGGCAATCTGCCGTACCAACTGGTCAAGGCCAATCCGGCTGAAGGCAAAGGCGCCATGAGCGGCGTGAGCTATATCCAGCGTGTCGCCCTCAAAGGCGGCGTGGCTCCCAGCAGCGAATGCACGGCCGTCAACAAGGGCCAGCGCCAGGTGGTTCCTTATCAGGCTGACTACATTTTCTGGGCCAGCCGTTAAGATCCGTGGCTTGTAGCGTTTCTCGTCTACGCTGCTCCGATGGAGCCTGGGGTAATGCCCCGGGGATGTCCCACCTTTAACGGCTGAATACAGTGACGCTACCTGAGCCATTGTTTGACTATGAAGCCTGCCTGTTCGCCTGCGCCCGCGGTGAACGGCAGGCGCTGGTTGCCCTGTATGCCCAGGAAAGCGCACGACTGCTCGGTGTTGCCAGGCGCATTGCCCGCGACAACGCTCTGGCCGAGGACATCGTGCATGACGCCTTTATCAAGATCTGGACGCGCGCTCCCAGTTTTGACCCTCAGCGCGGGTCGGCACGGGGCTGGATTTTCAGCGTGACACGGCATCTGGCTCTGAACTTCATGCGCGACAATCGCCTTGAGCTTCAAGTCAGCGAAGACAGCGAACTGGCACTACAGCCCCTGGCCGACCTCGATGGCAGTCAGGCGCAGGATGCCCTTGAATGGCGAACGGGCTCCGAGCGGATTTACGGCTGCCTCGAACAACTCGAACCCGCCAGGCGTACGTGCATCGTGCATGCCTACGTCGACGGTTATACCCACGCCGAAATTGCCGAAAAACTGGCCACGCCCCTGGGCACGGTCAAAGCCTGGATCAAACGCAGCTTGAGCGCCTTGCGCGAGTGCATGGGATGACTTTCAAACCTGAAGACAACGACCCGGCCGACCTTGATGCTTTGGCGGGCGAATACGTGCTGGGAACCCTGGACGCGCAACAGCGGCGCTCAGTCGAGCAGCGCCTGGCCCATGAAGCCGACCTGCAAGCAGCGGTGCAGCGCTGGGAAGCGCGCCTGTTGCCACTCAACGACCTAGTGCCCGCACAGACGCCATCCAGGCAGCTGTGGCCTCGAATCGAACGCAGTCTCAACGCGTTGAATGTCCCTGTACCCCGGACTCAGGCCAGCACATCCTGGTGGAACCTGCTGCCATTGTGGCGCGGCCTGTCAGCTGCGGGCCTGGCGGCAACCCTGGTGCTGGGCACGGTGTTATTGACCGCAACCCCGACAGCTTCACCGCCTGCTTACATGGTGGTACTGGTCGCACCGCAAAATCAGGCACCAGGCTGGGTGATCCAGGCCAGTAACCGCCAACACATCCAGCTTATCCCCTTGGGCATCGCACAGGTGCCCAGCGACAAGGCGCTGGAGTTCTGGACCAAGGGCGATGGCTGGGATGGCCCTGTGTCCCTGGGGCTGGTCAAGCCTGGACAAACCTTGTCATTGCCACTGGATCGCTTGCCACCGCTGGAGCCCAATCAACTCTTTGAGCTGACCCTTGAAGGTCCCAACGGCTCGACGACTGGAAAGCCTACTGGCCCGATTCAATTTATCGGCCGTGCCGTCAAAGTGATTTGACGGCCTTGCTTCTCGCCCGGTAATGACGTGCCACGGCCACGGCAACCATCAGCGCAATGACCCCTAGCGCAATCGGCAAACGATACGGCTTGAGGTCGCCCAGCATCCCTTCCAGAAACTCCCCGGCCCAATACCCGGCGCTGGCAAACAGCGTTGCCCATATGGCAGCGCCCAACGCGTTGATGCAGGTGAATTTCAAAGGCGAAACCTTGCAGGCCCCAATCACCATCGGCCCGACCAGCCGCATGCCATATAAAAACCGCACCGAAAAAATCGATACCGCTGGATGCTGATTGATCATTTGAGTGACCCGGTCGATGACAGCCTGCTGCTTGTGCAGGCGCGGCAGCAGGCGAGCGCCGAAATACCGACCGATCCAGAACAGCAACTGATCACCCAGCATCCCCGCCAGACTGGCGTAACCAATCACCGGCAAGAGCTTGAGCACATGCTGGTGCGCGGCCATACCGCCCAGCAGCAGGATGGTTTCACCCTCCAGCAGACACCCGATGAAAATGGCCAGATAACCATAGGTTGCCAGCAAGTAATTGAAGTCGATGTGTTCGAACATGGGTGCTTTATAGCTCCATTGAAGGTCTGGGTGTTACGGCGTCCCTGCGACTCAATCTATCACGCAGCCACTCAGTGCCGATGTCGATGGTGAATATCCGGAAAATGCGGATGGCTATGACTGATCACGTGATGTTGATGGGCATGACTATGGGGGGCGTTCCCGGTGACTTCTTCATCATGTTCATGCTGATGATGTTCGTCGTGGGCATGCCGATGGGTGTGCTCCAACGGCTGATGCAAATGGACATGCTCATGGCGCTCGGTCAGGTGCAGCCAGACGCCAAACATCATGAACGCCGCCGCGACCCAGAACAGCACCGACACCGACTCACCCAGGACCAGGATGGAGATCGCCGCGCCCAGGAAAGGTGCTGTCGAGAAATACGCTCCGGTCCGCGCAGCCCCCAGGCCACGCAATGCCAGTACAAAAAGCACCAAACTGACACCGTAGCCCAAAAAGCCGATCAGCAATGTCGGGCTTAGCACCGCAAGTGGCGCAATCTTTGCGCCCATCATCAGCGCGATCGCGCAGTTCACCAGCCCTGCGAACAACCCTTTGGCCCCTGCAATAAATAGCGCGTCTGAAGCAGACACCTTGCGCGTCAGATTGTTGTCAATCGCCCAGCACAAACAGGCAAACGCGACGGCCAGCGGCCCGAGCAAGGAGAGCGACACACTTGACGCCATGCCTGAAGGCCAGGACAACACAACACCCCCGGCGATAATCGCCAGCATGCCCAGCACAATCCGCCGATCGGCGTTTTCCTTGAACACCACCCACGCCAACAGTGCCGTCAGCACGGGTTCAAGATTCAACATCAGCGACGCGGTGGCGCCACTGGTCAGGGTCAGACCGAACATCAAGGCCACAGGCCCCAAAATCCCGCCAAACACAATCGCCCCGCCCAGCCAGGGCCACTCGCCTGCACTCAAGCCAGACGCCTTCCAGCCTCGATCGCGAATACAGCGCACCAGCAGCAGCCCCACCCCGCTGCCCAGATACAGCAAACCCGCCAGCATCACCGGTGGAACCTCGGCCCCCAGTACCTTGGCCAAAGGCGTACTGGCCCCAAACAGCGCCGCTGCAGCCAATGCGTAAACCACACTCGTATTCATCACATCCACTTCTTTAATCGTCGTGCATGCAGCCTAGACCAGCCCCCAAGAAACGACCGTCTTAGCGGCACAAACCTTGGGGCGTTCGGTATATCTATGATTTTCCGAAGGTTTTACTCAGCCGTAAGGCAAAAAAATGTACCTGAATGAACGCTATCGAACTTGCCTCATCGGCGCAGGCTCTATATATTCGTCCACCTGTCACGCAGGCTCTTGAGTACTTTGACTTCTAAAGCACCTTCCTTCCTGACCCGCTTCACAGCGCTACCGCCCGAATGGCGAAACTGGTAGACGCATGGGACTTAAAATCCCCCGCTCGTAAGGGCGTCCCGGTTCGATTCCGGGTTCGGGCACCAAACAAATCAAGGGCTTGCATGAGATTCTTCGTGCAGGCCCTTTGTTTTTTGTTCCGCAATTCTAAAAGCTGTTCCGCAATCCTCCTCTTTTACCCACCCCTAGCGTTCTGCCAACGTACGAAAATCCATCCCCCGCTCGCCTGCTAGACTCTTCCTTAATAGAGGATCGCTTATGCCAAACTCAGATCTGATTTCCGTACTGCTTTACAAGCTCAACGAAAATCAACTTGCCTTGGAAGCTGCCATCATGGAGCTAGCGATATGGGCTGAGCAGTAAGGCTCATCTGAGGTGGGAGGAAATATCCGTGGCGCGCTAGAGGTCATTACCCTGAACGAAGAGTTCATCAATATTTCACTAAAAACGCTCATGCCACCTGAATGAAAAAGCGTAACTGATGCAGAGATGCATTTACCTAGAGTAAATCACTTGAAAGTAGTTCTAGTGAAGCTTGATGGAGTCATCACCAACCGCTAAAAGCTGATAATCGATTACTGCCTGGATAGCGACTCAGCCAATATTTGCAAGCGATCAATTTCCTCTTGTGGGCATCCTGAAGCTTTAGCCTCACGATAAAGACGCAGGGCTTCTAAGGCCTCTAAGATCAACGGCTCACCAGCCTGCGTCATTCCCAGAATTGTCCTCTTCATCAGTACCCACCCTCTCAGTACTCACATCAGTCTATGCTGCCCACTGACATTCAGTCTCGACCCATAACTGTAGCAGACCAAAGGCAGCTATCGGCCAAAAGCAGTCATTCATCCAGGTACCGTTTTCGGCCAAAAGCTGACGTCACCCAAGCCGCTTCCGCTAACGTATGACGGTCAGCCTGGGTGTGCAAGGTGACATCGGCAGACGCTTACCGAGGTACTTCAGCATCATGTAGATGTCCTCATTTTCGGTGGCGAGGACCAGCAACCCCAGCGAATCGAAGCCGTGAATCGCCCCTAGTTTCGTAGACACGCCGAGTGACCGCTTCTGGCCGATAGCAGCCGCTCATGAAGGGCTGCTATCGGCCATAAGCTGCCTTTCACCCGTCCACAGAAAAACGCTTAACGTATCCTGCTGAAAGAGAACAATGAAAAGGGATACTTCTTGGCTTTACGCCTTGAACTTGTGTCGGGCCGCGTATAGGCAAACCATCTCCATCGCAATGGTTGCCCCGGCTAATGCAGTCACTTCAGCATGGTCGTAAGGTGGTGATACCTCCACCACATCCATGCCGATTAAGTTGATCCCGCATAAGCCCCGCAGGATTTCCAGAGCCTGGTGGGTGGTCAATCCACCGCATACAGGGGTGCCAGTGCCGGGGGCAAAGGCCGGGTCCAGGCAATCAATATCGAAAGTCAGGTAGACCGGTCTATCCCCTACTCTGGCGCGGATCATTTCAGCAATGATTTCTGGCGTATTTCGATGCACCTCACGCGCGTCGATCACCTGGAATCCCATGACGTCATCATTGGTGGTGCGCAAGCCGATTTGCACCGAGCGCGACGGGTCGACCAGGCCTTCGCGGGCAGCGTGGTAGAACATAGTCCCGTGACTGATTCCCTGCTGGCTATCATCGGCATCAGGCCAAGTGTCACTGTGGGCATCAAAATGCACCAGGGAGATTGGCCCGTGCTTTTTGGCGTGTGCCTTGAGCAATGGGTAGGTGATGAAATGATCTCCGCCCAGGGTCAACATGGTGCAACCCGCCTTCAGGATGCTTTCGGCATGGGCCTCAATAGCGGCCGGGGTCTTTTGTGGCTGACTGTGGTCGAAGTCGCAATCGCCGTAATCGATCACGGCCAAGTGATCAAAGGGATCAAACGTCCATGGATAGTGGCGCTCCCAGGCGCTCTGCACCGATGCGGCACGAATCGCCCGGGGGCCGAACCGGGTACCGGGGCGGTTAGTGGTCGCGGTATCGAACGGTACGCCGCTGACTACCAGATCTACACCGGTGAGGTCACGACTGTAGCGGCGGCGCATAAAGCTGGTCACACCGGCATAGGTCGCTTCCGAATGCGTGCCGTAGAGACTCTCACGAGTGATCGCCTGATCGTTACCTTTAAAGATTTCCATGTTGGTTTCCTCAGGTTTTAGTTCGGAAGGTGTTCCACACCCGCGTGCGTTCACGTTGCGCCCGCAAAGGCAGAAGCTTGTCGGTAAACAAATGCTCACGTACCTGCTGGGAAGGATAGATATCCGGATCGCCGGTAATCGCGGGATTAACCAGTGCCGTCGCCGCCTGATTGGCATTGGCGTACGTCAGGTTATTGGTTAGTTCCGCGATGGACTCGGGCTGCAGCATGAAGTCGATAAAGGCCATGGCTGCCTCGGGATGCGGTGCGTCGGCCGGGACTGCCATTGTGTCAAACCAAAGTAAGGTGCCTTCACGCGGAATGCGGTAAATCACCTCGAATGCCTGCTTTGTTTCTCGCGCCCTTGCCGCGGCAGTTCCTGCGTCGCCGTTGTAGACCAGGGTCAGACACACTTCGCCCTTGGCCAAATCATCGATTTGGCGGCTGCTGTTTACATAGCGCAGGTTGGGTTGCAATTTGCCGAGCAGTGATTGGGCCTCCATCAGGTCCGCCGGATCATTGCTGTAGGGCGAATGCCCCAGGTAATTGAGGACGATGCTGAGCACTTCTTGCGGCGAGTCCAGCACCGCAATCCCGCAGTCTTTCAGTTTGCTCGCGTATTCTGGCTTGAACAGCAAGTCGAGACTGTTGAGCGGCGCATCAGGAATGCGCTTTTGCACAGCCTGCTTATTTATGCCCAAGCCTATCGTGCCCCATGAGTACGGCACCCCGTACCGATTACCCGGATCGACTGCAGCCAGCTTGGCAAGCAACGCAGGATCCAGGTTGGCGTAATGCGGCAGTTGCCCTGGGTCAATGGCCCGCAAAGCCTTGGCCTTGATCGCCATCCCCAGTGACGTGGCTGAGGGGAAAACCACGTCATACCCGCTGCGCCCGGTCATCAACTTGCTGTCTTGTTCATCGGCGCTAGAAAATACATCGAGTGTGACCTTGATTCCGGTCTTATCCTTGAAACGCTGCAGCGCTTGCTCCGGCACATACTCGGCCCAAGTAAAGATACTTAACTCTTTATCGGCAGCCTGGACACTTGCTCCCAGCGACAGACACAACAAACCGACCCAAGCACGCATGTGATCACTCCTCTGCCAGTAACAGTGAAGAGATCCTAGAAGATGCCATGCTTTAAATAAATATGAAGCATGCTAACTTGGCATTCATAACTATCAATGTTTGGAATGTCCATGCTCAGCCAGGTACGCGATCTTGATCTGCATTTGCTGCGTTTGTTCGTCACCGTGGTGGAGTACGGCGGCTTCAGCGCAGCTCAGGGTGCGTTGCGCATAGGGCAATCAACCATCAGCACCCAGATGGCCAAGCTTGAAACCCGTCTTGGCTACCGATTGTGCGAGCGCGGCAAAGCCGGCTTTCGATTAACGCCCAAGGGCGAACTGGTGCTACAAGCCACACGCAGGCTGTTCGCCTCAATTGACCAATTCAAGGGTGAAACCCAAGGCATGGCCGATACCTTGCTAGGCGAATTGTCCATCGGTTTGTCGGAAGCGCTGGACTCACATGTGCTTGAGCGGGTAGCCAATGCCATCGGCAACTTTCGCAAGCGCCGGCAAGCGGTCCAGATTGAGTTGATCAGCGCCATGCCGGCCGAGTTGGAGAGGCGCCTGCTACAAGACCAGTTGCATCTAGCGATCGGCTATTTTTCGGGGCATCAACAAGCCTTGAATTACCAACCCCTGTTTGACGAGCAGCAACGCCTTTACTGCGCCAAGGGCCACCCGTTATTTGGCGTGAAGAGCCCAAACCAAGCACAATTGGAGGCGTGCGACGGAGTCCATCACCCTTACCGCTTCAGTGTCCCGGCCGAACCTTTTCTCCCGCGCCAAAGCACTGCCCGTACGGAACAAATCGAAGGCACCTTGACCTTTATTCTCTCAGGTGCCCACATCGGATACCTGCCCCGCCACATTGCCGAGCCCTGGCAAGCACGCGGTTTTGTGCAACCGCTTGGTACGGAAACTCTGGGTTTCAATGTGCAATTTCATCTAGCCAACCATCGCGGGCGCAATCCTAGTGAGGCGCAGCTCGCCCTAATGGAAGATTTGAAGCTCGCGTTTGCAAAAACCTAACTCAAGATCGAATCGAGGCCCACAAGCTCGCGGAGACCTAGCTGACTCTGCTGCCTCTAGGTTCAGCGTGGCCGGATACTGTTGCTCAGGATCATTGGACGAGTTAAACACTGACTCGCGACCAATATTGACCGCTGCCTGGCTGAAACAACAGGCAGCTTGGGTCGGTGACTGCCTGTCGCCACCGGCAGCAATGGGCAGCTCTCCGACGATCATGTTGATTAGCGTGCTGGTGAAATCCAATGGAATCGGTGGTCATATCCAATGCAAACGCTTGGCCAAGTGCAACGCAAACGAGTGGTCAGTACCGATGCAATCAGGTGGTCAAGTTGAGTGCAATTTCGCATTATGGTCAGGCTCAATACTCAGTCCCTTGATCAAGTCATCGACTCTTTCCTTGGGGCCAGACTCGTCAGCCCGCCACCAACGACTAGATATGCGCATGGTGTAGCGACGGCGATATTCCGAAGGCGTGACTCCCGTTGCTCGACGGAACAGGCGCCGGAAAGCGCTGGCATCCTGATAGCCGCAGTACTCCATCACTTCAGTCAGATCTACCAAGGTGACTTCCAATAATTGCTTGGCCCGTTCCACCCGCAGTCGGTGCAGATAGTCGAGCGGCGTCATGCCTTCTACTTCTTTGAAATGACGCAGCAAGGTGCGAGGACTCGCTGCCGCTTCCTGAGCGACGCGTTCCAGGCTGTAAGGCGTCTGAATGTGCTGCTGAATCCAGTGCTTGGCACGGAACACCACGCTGTCACGGGTCTTTACCGAAATGCCAGGGAAGTTAAGGCTCGAATGCTCAAAACGCATTGGGTGATAGAGCAACCCATTGGTCGCAATCTGCGCCATTTCTTCGCCTGCAAAATGACGAATCAACTCCACCATCAAATCGCATACGGCTGCCGGCGCGCCTGCGGTAAAGACCAACCCGTCAACCACCACCGGGCCTTCCATTGCCAACTGCACCGCAGGAAAGCTTGAGGCAAACCAATTGGCAATCATCCATGTGACCGTCGCACGCCGGCCGTCCAGCACACCCGCTCGAGCCAGCATCACCGGGCCGTTAAAGCTGGCTGCAACGACACGTCCTTGAGAGTGATAACGCGCGATGCAATTCAGCTCCTCGGTGCATTGATCGAGCACATGCTTAAGATCCGGCACGCTTTTCATCTGCACCCCTGGCACAAACAGCGCGGTCTGCGAAGGCCGCAACGCTTTGCGCCCTCCGGAAGGCGATTGCATCCCTGACAACCAGTCCGGAAGCGGCAGTTCATGGCCCGCTGCATCAATCAATCGCCAGTGAAAAAAGGCCCCTCGCTTATCCGGATTACGCATCTGCCACAGGTTATTAAAGGTGCGCAGAATGTCGATCACACTGAACAGCGTCCCGGCCATGCCATGGGGGCTGTGCAATAAATCTATTCGGACGTTCATCGGTCCACCTGGCGTTATTGGATTTATTTTTGGCGATATTAGCCCTACTTCCAAATGCTGTCTGCCTACGGCTCGTACTCGCTGCCCTACCCTGCTCCCCCTCCCTGCCAGAACACTCGATATCGAAGCGTATGAGTAGGCTGACTCAGGGGTGGGCTAGCTTCTTTTGAGCGCTCAAATAAAGGGCCTTAATGCCTGTTTTCTGCTGGCGATATTGACCCCATCGCTGTCGGTATTCGCCGTATTAAGAAAAATAGTTCAGCGCTAGACTGAAAAACGCCTGGCATTCACAAGAGAAACAAAAATAAAGGTATTAGTCAGTGACAACAACAATAAGAAAACAGTGGGCAGCGACCCGAAACCCCGTATTTGCAGGGCTGGCCACGTCTTTATTGACCGTTGGCATGACGGCTTCCGCTGTGGCTGGAGAGCTTGCTTTCGGCGATCTCAAGTCAGGATTGGGCAAAGGTATCGAATGGCAGCAGGACGACACTCGCCTGAACGTGAAAGGTGCTTTTTCACTGGGCTCCGTGTGGCGCATGGACAAACCGAGCCATCGATTGACCAGCACCGAGTACGGCATGAATTTGTTCAATGACGGCAATCTCAACTACAAGCGCGGCGATGCGGTTTCTACTTCCACCGAGGCTTACCTGCAAGCGGATTTGAGCCACCGAAACCTTGGCATGTTTGTGAGTGCCAAAGGCTGGTACGACTACACCCAAAAACACCAGAACGTGGACTACGGCAGCGTTCCGAACGGCTATCAATCCGGTGAGCCGCTGAGCGATGCAGGGTTTGATTCGCTGGCGCGGTTTTCCAATGCAGTCATCAACGACGCGTATGTTTACGGCACGTTCCAGCCTGGCGGGCATAACCTGCTGGTGCGACTCGGCGATCAGGCGATTCCCTGGGTCACGCCAACCACCATCGGCGGCGGCTTACAGGCAGTGAACGCTTTTGATTGGGCCGCGGCACGTCGAGCCACTTCAATTGCAGAAGCTCGCACCGTGGCGATGCCGACCCTTTACGCCAAGTTGACGCTGACTGAAAACCTGTCGGTCGATGCGTTCAACCAGTTTGAGTTCCGTCCCAGCGCTTATCCGGGTTGCGGTACCTTTCTATCGACCAGCGATTACGCTCAACCGGGGTGCGATCAGTTTCTTCTCAATGGCAGTATTTTGAGCTCCCTGGCCGGGCGCCCGATTTACACCACCGACGGCCAGGCCTTGAACAACCCTCTGGATTACGTGTCCCGTGGCCCGGACCATCGCCCCAGTAACAATCAGTTCGGCGCCAGCCTGCAATATTTATGGCAAGACGTCGGCATGTTCGGGCTGTATTTCGCTGACTACACCAGCCGCGAAGCAGTCACCCAGGCGGTACGTACCGGCCCCGGCGTTCTGACGCCGCCCGCCGCCAACCTTGGCCAAGCCAAACCCACGGGGATTGCCGCTTATTATCAACGCGCCTTCCCGACCAGCATCCGGATGTACGCCCTTAATTTCAAAACGCGACTGCCAGGTGGCACAGGTATCTACGCTGAATACAGCTATCGTCCCAATCAACCGATCGCCTGGAACGGTTCCGATTTCATTGCTGGCCTGTTAGGAGGCAACGGGCCCATGGGCTACCTGTCCAAAACGCCCACAGGTTATGTGGCCAGCGGTTTCGACCGGTTTCGAGTGAGCCAGCTTAATCTCGGCGCCAGCCATCCTTTTGGCACTGTATTGGGCGGCGAGATGAAGTTGTCAGCCGAGGCGGGATTCAAATATGTCCACGACCTGCCCGACACTGACGACATCCGTTACGGACGCCCCGGCTTCGGCAGCGCGCCTTACGGCAACAGTTCGAAATGCACAGGCCCGGCGGCAAAATGTGCAATCGATGGTTTCGTCACACCTTTCTCGTGGGGAACCCGTTCCAAAGGGGAGATTCGTTATAGAAACGTCTTGCCCGGACTTGACCTGACGCCTTCGTTAACCCTGGTGTATGACGTTAAAGGGCACGCCTATGACGGCGTGTTTTCCGAAGGGCGTTATGCACAAATTTTCGGACTGCAGGGCGAGTACAAAAGCGACTACAACTTTGAGCTCAACTACCTGAACACCGGGGGTGGCGATTACAACATGGTTGCAGACCGAAGCATGTTAGAAGCCAGTGTCGGCATGCGCTTCTAAAAAAGCTCCTCAATTAAAGGCCATACCCATGCATTTACTTCCCGATAAAAGACGTCCGTTCGTTGTTGCTTTGCTGATGACTGTGGTGATTATCAGCGTGCTGGATAAAACCATTTTTGCCTTCGCCGGCCCGCAGATTATTGACGAACTGAAACTGACGCCCGAGCAGTTCGGTTTTATCAGCAGCGCGTTCTTTTTTCTGTATTCCATCTCTGGGGTACTGGTGGGCTTTCTGGCCAACCGCATGCCAAGCCGCTGGATCCTTTCGGGCATGGCCTTGGTCTGGATGGCCGCGCAATTGCTCGCCGCCCTGTCGAGCAGCTTCGTAACCCTGCTCATCAGCCGCGTCATGCTGGGCGCCGGTTGCGGCCCTGGCACAGCCGTCACCCAGCACGCCTGTTTCAAATGGTATGCCACCCGCGAGCGGGTGCTGCCAGCGGCGCTGATTCAAGTCGCAATCATGTTAGGTGCCATCGCAGGCGCCCTGGCCCTGCCGACCTTGATTGAGCATTACGGCTGGCGTACGGGGTATGTGCTGCTGGCAGGTGTTGGCCTGGTGTGGCTGCTGCTGTGGCAACTGTTTGGCCGCGAAGGCCAGCATGACGATACAAAAGCCGCCAATGGCAGCCTGTTGCCCACACTGCCCTACAGCCGACTGCTGCTCAATCGCACGTTTGTCTGCATTACTCTGGTCGCTTTCTGTAGCTATCTGCCCAATGCCCTGCTTTACAGCTGGCTGCCCACCTACCTGCAAAGAGGGCTGGGGATGACGCCGATGCAGTCCGGTTATCTGGTGCTCGCCACCACGCTGGGGGTGATCTTCATGAACTTGCTGGTGTCCAGCCTGGCCCAACGAGCAATGAAGCGTGGCGCCAGCATCCGCAAGGCGATGGTTATTCCGCCCCTCGTGGCATGCCTGATCGCATCCGTGGCTTACATCATCATGGGCTTTAGCTCGACATCGCTGACGGTCACGCTGGGGCTGTTTCTTCTGGGCAGTATCCTTCTTAACTTGCTGTCAGCCTTTGGTTTTAGCATCGTCGCCCACATCGCACCGGCCCGCCAACGCGGAAGTATGCTGGCCATCCACATCGCCTTGCTGACCACCGCAGGCATGCTCGCGCCTCTTCTGGTGGGTCAGGCCATCGGCTGGCAGGGGGGGGATTTAGTCACCGGTTTCGAACTGGCGATTGGCCTGTTCGGGATCGCACTTTTAGTGTTCACCGTACTTGGCCTGGTGCTCATCGACCCTGAGCGCAGTCGTCGCGAACTTAACGCCAACCTTCCCGAGCCCGCCCCTTCAACTGCCTGCCCGGCCCACATCGCGCAGTGATTACCCCCACTCCCTGATCGCCAAATTTGGCACGACTGTTAATAGGACATCCTTGATGGACGTATCCTGCTTTTCACAAAGCTACGCCGAAGCTCGGCAAAAATTCCTGCAGGCTTGCGCCTATGCCCATCTGGAAGTTGAATCCCGCGTTCACCCGTTACCCGGCCGCGATGGAGAAGAACTGGCACTTGATGTCGCACTTCTTGGTTCACCCACAGCAGCCAACCTGCTTGTAGTGAGTAGCGGCGTGCATGGCGTTGAAGGCTTTTGCGGCTCGGCTGTTCAGGTGGATCATCTGCGCAATCATGATTGGAGCAGGCAGTGTCGGGATCAGGATATGGCCGTGCTTTATGTGCATGCGGTCAACCCTTATGGCTTCTCCTGGCTGCGTCGCGTCAACGAAGACAATGTCGATATCAATCGCAACTTCATGGACTTCGATCGGCCTTTGCCCGGTAACCCCGAATACACCTCAATCGCTCCGTTGCTGGTGCCACGGCGTCAACCGCCCACTCTGCTCAGTACCCTCGGGCTCCTCGGATATGCGTTACGCCACGGCACCAAAGCCTTGCAGTCGGCCATCACCCGAGGCCAACACAACGACCCTGACGGCTTGTTTTTTGCGGGCACCCAGCCCACCTGGAGCAACGTACACGTTCGCCAGATTATTCGACGTTATGGCGGCCAATGTCGGCGCATAGGCTGGATCGATGTGCATACAGGGCTTGGTCCCAGTGGCGTGGGAGAGCGCATTTATAAAGGACGCGATACCCCGGACGCGATTGCACGGGCACGAAGCTGGTGGGGTGAACAGGTCACTCTCAGCACACAAGGTACTTCTTCATCAGCCGTTTTAAACGGCACCCTTGATTTAGCCGTGATGCAGGAATGCCCCGACGCGCAATACAACGGATTGACCTTGGAGTACGGCACCAAACCCGGACCAATGGTGCTCAAAGCGTTGCGTGCCGATCAGTGGTTGCACAACCAAGCAGCTGTCCCAACAGAACGGTTAATGCAGATCAAACGCCAACTGCGCGATGCCTTCTATATTGATACCGACCCATGGAAACGCCGGGTACTGCAGCAGGCGCAAGACGTGCTTGAGCTCACCCGACTCGGGCTGGCCGACACCCCGAAAGTACATAGTTAAAACCGACTTGCGCTGTAATCATCAAGCAAACCAAGAGGATATTCAGGATGAATGCTTATATGTTTGAAGCATTAAAGGATCTTATACGGTCAATCAAGTGTTGCCTGGATGGGCACGAAGCCGAGACCATCGACATACTGCGGCGCGTTGCTGATGGCGACCTGGAAATGGTCGAGACCATCAGCCCCGAGGAAGAGGCTTACGCGCGGGCGTTGTTCGGCTGGATTGCACAGCAGGGCCCGAAGCGGGTCTGGGAGAGGCTTCAGTCGGTGCTCGCCGACCCATCTCAATTACTCAAGGCGGAGATCATGCTCGAGAAACTCCTTTATGATCCCGGATTTGGAGTACTTCCCCCTGCCCTCAAGGACCCGATACACCAGCGCACCCTGCTCAGGCTTGGTGTTTTGCTAATGAGTTACATCTGCTATGACCAGTTTCATTACCCGCAGCCCGAATCAGGCGTGTATGACATCTCGGGCAATACTTTCCAGAAGACCAAGTGGCTCTACCGCTACTGGCTTAATCAACTTGAAGTTGCCGAAAAAGAGTCGGGGCTCGAAGGATTCTTCGCTGACCAGACCTTGAAGTTCCGTAACCTGAGTGACCCCTCACTTGAACAAGGGGGTGTGTTCCCGGTTATTCCCGTCCTCTCAGTTTCATGTGCGGGAGACTTGCTTGCGGTGGATGTGCTGACGCCTGAAAACACACAGCACCTGTTCGACGACATCACAGATTTTTACAGCACCGCTGACATCGTTAGTGCCAACCTGGAGTCGACCGTTGATGAGAGCAAGCCTATAGGGCGCCACCAGCAAACTGGCAAGCCGGCGCAAATGAACACCTCTGAAGCGATGTTCAACAAGTTCCGCCATGAAGCGAAGATCAACTTCTTCAGCACAGCGACAAACCACGCAATGGACTGGGGCAAGGAAGGCGTGGAGGCCACACTCAAAGTACTTGAGAAGTCAGGGGCCTACTATTCCGGCACTGCCCTTAGTCAGGTCGAGCAGGATGATGTCGTCGTGGTGGAAAAAAACGGCATCAAAGTCGCTCTCCTGTCTTACACATTTGACCTCAACGGTCACTCACGGAATGGGGAGCTTTACCTGGCCAACGAAGTGCGATTCAACGACGTTGACCCGCCTCCGGATTACGCCCTGATAAAAAAACAGGTCGCTGCCGCCAAGGCCAAGGGCGCCGACTGGATCATTGCCTACTGCCATTGGGGCTGGGAGTTCGAAATGTACCCCCATGCAAAAACTGTTGATGCCGCGCACAAGGTTATCGAGTGCGGCGTGGACACCATCCTCGGCAACCACGCGCACGTCAGCCAGCCAGCGCAAGTGATTCCACGGCATGGCAAGCAGGATGCGTTGGTCATCTACGCTTTCGGCGACTTCGTGAGCTTCCATCCAGAGAGTCGCAACTCAAAACTTGCCTACTCCGTAAAGTTCGACATTGGCAAAACCCTTGGGATGACTCGGCTGTATAACCTAAAGGTACTGCCCATCTATATTGTTAACGAAAAACGTGACACGACCGACTACAACTGCCGCATCGTCAAGTTCGAAAATGTCCTGAGCAACCCCGACCACTACGGCCTCACCGAACTGGAAAAGAGTCAACTGCCTCATCTGCGTGACAAGGTGTGGAAGGAGATCCTGTCACCTCTTTCGAGCCTCTATTCGGACCTCTAGAGAATGGTTTGAGAGAAACACCCGCCCCTTGCAGGACTCAACTTCGGAATTGTTGGCCGGGCTGGATGTTGACGCATCCAGCTTCGGCCGCTCCTTTTATTTCGTGCCTGATACTTCTTTGGCGTAGGCCTGGCAGGCCTGCAGCGCGATCAGTCCTTGATCGCCGTCGCCGGTGATTTCGATAATTCGTTGAGCATGCGCTCGGTCAAGTTGGGCTCTACGGGCTCCATAAACCACGCCGTCGGTGTTGGTGGTGGCTTGCATTCCGTCACAACCAGTTGCGGTGGCGTTGAGTTGGACTGACAACCGCAGGTCAGCAGTAGCAAGGCGATCACGCAGGCGTGCTTGTTTGGTTTTTTCATCGCTCAGGGCTCGGTAATGGGCTTGGTCACTGGCTGCCAGCCATTGCTCCAGAGCGAGGCGTTTGTCCTGCTCCGCCAAAATTTGCGCGGAGTTGGCATTGGCCAGATTGGTGCGCTCGATTTGGCGGGTGGTTTCCTTGGCGGCCAACTGCTGACCGTAGGCATTGGCCTGCCACTCCCATGCAGCCCATGCGCTGCAAGCCATCAGGGCAAGGTTGACCAGCAGCACCCCGCCCCACTTCACAGCATCGATCTTCACGCCAACACCTTGAGCCCACGGGCATACAGCGCCTGACGATCCTCCACGCCATTCTGGCCACCATTGATGCGCTGAGTGATCTTGTCGAACTGGCCAGCGTCAGCCAAGGTGCTGAGACCCTTGGTCGCCCAGAACCATGCGGCCGACATACAGGCATGCTCAGGCGTCTCCAGTAGCTCGGGCTGCTTGATCAAGTCAAGGCCCAGCGCTTCACCGCAAGCCATGTAGTTGGCCCGGCCGGTGATTTGGATCAGGCCACGCCCTCGATACTTGGATCCGTCGCCGACCACGGTATTACCTAGGTCTTTGCGACCTTCGTATCTGGCTTGGGCAGCCGTTGGGCCCCAGATTTCTTTTACGTATTTGAGCTGGCCCGACTCATGGCCAATCTGAGCGATAAAGGCGGCCACGCGCTTGGTGCCTATAATCTGGTACCGGTTCATAGAAATGTTTAAGGCAGGAACAAAAACGCCGGCAACTTGGCCGGCGTTCGGGAGGATCTGCAGCAAGTGCTGCTTTGAAATAGGCATAAGGCCTCCAGCTTTTTACAAATACTTAATATTTAGAGCTATACCATTCGTTAGTGGCTATTTGATATTGTTCCAACTCCTAAAATAATTGCCCGGAAGCAACGTCATGAGTACAGCCTCTAAACGTGGATGGATGTGGGCGTATCGCAAGATACGTGACCTTCACTGCTCTCGATCGACTGCGATCTACAGAGCGACTCTGTATGCAGTTCGAGGCGATACGGGGACTTTTCCCAGCACGTTAACTCAGCGAAAGATCCATATTCGCCGCTGACGATTGGTTTATCACCACCTCGAAAGAGCCCAGATGTGATGGTCGCCGGGTTAGAGCTGAACGATTTTCAGGGTCTTCTCAGACTTCTTGCCGGCATTGCACTCGATCGCCGTCGACCAACCGGATTGGGTGAACACATATTCCCGAGAGTCGACCATATACTCACCATTGAGCCCGTCCTTGAATCCCTGGGCGTTGATCATCTGTTCAGCGAATAGATCGGTGCGCCCCGGCATTTCCAGCCGCACACCTGCAGTCGAGCAGTTGAACGCCGTCAAGCGCGCCTTGGTGGCCTGCTCGACGGCGGTTTTGTTGGGGTGGATAGCCGATCGGTGTGCACCGGCGGCAGGCCGTCCGGTGCGTCTGAACTGGCCAGACTCATGGCCAATCTGAACGATAAGGGCGGCCACCCGCTTGGTGCCACAAATCTGATACCGCTTCATCGAAGTGTTTAAAACAGGAACAAAAACGCCGGCAACTGCGCAGTGATGGGCATGACTTTCTCAGGAAAAAAGAATACCTGCGCTTTGCGGGGTTAGATGTAGCTGGTCAGATTAGCTCGGCCGTTCTGGCCGCTGGCTTGAATCGGGATATCCTTCGGCGTCCATCCAGCGCCAGGCGCAGGCCGTTGAACAGGCCAGGCAAGATGAAATCCGGCGCCAGAACGAAGCCAAAGCCGAGGAAGAGCGCCAGGCCAAAGCCCGCGAAGCTGACAAAGCCCACAAGGCAAAAATCAACCGTGCCGCACTGGACGCTTTTATTGCCGGTGGCATGCCCGATGAGTGCGCCCGACAGGCCGTCACCTTGATCGCTCAACGCAAGATCCCGGCGATCGCCATCACCTACTGAGGTCGTTATGAACAATGATCTGGCAGTTGTCTCGCAGGACATCTATGCCTGCCGTGACGTATTTTTGGCCGTGCAGGCCGAGCCCTCACTGAACTTCGACCGCGAAGCCAATTTCGCCATTCAGATACTGGAAGGCAACAGCTTCACCCTCAAAGTCGCCTTGCAGAACCGCCAAGCGGTAATAGACGCCATCACCAATATTGCCTCCATCGGCCTCAGCCTGAACCCCGCCAAAAAGCAGGCTTACTTCGTGCCTCGCAAAGGGAAGATATGCCTCGATATCTCGTATATGGGCCTTATGGACAAGGAATGGTCATCGGTGTCTATGTGGTGATCAAAACGTCAGACGGCGACTACCTGACCCACCCGATGAGCATGGCCGAGGTAACCGCGATCCGTGACCGCTCAGAAGCTTGGAAGGCCTACGTTAAGGACAACTCAAAGCTTTGCCCTTGGGTCACTGACCCGGGCGAAATGACCAAGAAAACCTGTGTAAAGCAGGCCTACAAATACTGGCCGAAAACGGACCGACTCGAAAATGCTATTCACTACTTGAACACCGAGACGGATGAAGGGCTCAAACAAACCCCTGTTACACAGCAAGTGGATCACGCCCTGACTCAACACTTGGTCGCTCAGGCCAATGCAGCCGCAACGCCCGAGACGCTGACGGAGATCTGGAAGACTGGTGTGGCGGCAATCAACGAGGTCAAGGACATGGCCTCCTACGACGCATTCAAGGCCGCCGTGGTTGCACGCGGTACAGAACTGAAAGCGGCGTCGGTTGACGCCGAGCCTCAACCCGCGGCCGATGAAGAAGAAATCGAATTTGCAGAGGTGAACCCATGATCATCGTCAATTGCACTCAGGGCTCCGAAGCCTGGCACCAAGAACGCGCTGGAGTTATCACGGCCAGTATGTTCAGCACCGCCCGCTCCAAAGTGAACGGCCTGACCTCTCAGCAACAGAAATACGTCAGCACCATTCTGGAGGGACGCAGCGAAAGCGCTGCACGCGATATCGCCGGTTACAAGGCTGGCCCGAAGGCAGAAGTGGTTCAGCGCGCCCTTGATGGTGAGACCGTTGGCGAGCCGTCAGCAGCAGCCCTCAACTACGCCTTCCAACTGGCAGTAGAGCGCATTGGCGGCAAGCCGCTGGATAACGGTTTTGAAACCTGGCAGATGCGCCGGGGCCATGACCTTGAGCCTGAAGCACGGATGGAGCATGAAATCCAGACAGGTCTCATCGTCACCCAAGTCGGGCTGGTTAAAACTGACGACCACGCATTTGGCGCCAGCGCAGACGGCTTCATCGGTGAGGATGGCGGCTCGGAGTACAAGTGCTTCCTGGCCCCTGAAAAGCTGCGCGCCTACCACATCGACAATGACGCCAGCGAAATCCTTGACCAGGTGATGGGCTGCATGTGGATCACCGGCCGCAAGTGGTGGCATATCGGGATGTACTGCCCGCTGCTCAAGCCTGTCGGCCGCCAGCTCTGGCTGCAGGAATTCAAGCGCGATGACGACTACATCGAAAAGCTCGAATCCGACCTGTGGAGTTTCAAAGTACTGATCGATAGCTACGAGCAAAAACTGCGGAGTAAAGCGGCATGATCGATAACCAAATCCTCGCAAGCGCCGAGAGGCAAGCCCAACTGGATGCCGCAAAAGCGGCCTTCTTCAATTCTGGCGGGCAGATCACACAGGTGAGCGGCTTCGCATTCAAGCCTGTGCTCCCGACCCGCCCCGACAAAATTGACTCCGGCACTATCCTGAAGCGTCGCCGTATTTCGCCAGCTATGGCTGAGCGAAAAATCCTACAACGACTCGCGGAGGAATGACGCGTCGCGACCGACGCCCATCAGAGCATCGTCCCGCTGAAATGCGCTTGGTTCGACGAGCCTAAGCGATGGAGTTGGACGTGTATCCCGAGTCAACCAGCGCTACGACAGCCTGTCGCTAACTGCCCGGTCACCTGCGTGCCAAAGCGCAGGCTGTATCGGAGAGTGATCGAAGCGTGTCCAAGCGTGCTGTAGCGCTAGGATCGTAAAGCCCCGTAAATCTCCTGAGCTGGATTTACCCGCCAACACAAGAAACGCGGCGGGAAACAAGCGGGCCAATCCAAATGCATACCGGGCAGTTCCGGCGTCTGCAATTTCAACCTCAAATCATAAAGACTGCACTTAAAGGTGCCAGTTAGATTCAATCCGCAAAACGTACGGACTAGACCATTTGCATATTGCGAAGTTTGCAAAGCTCTGAAATATTGAGGCTTATTGTCCGACAATCAGACGTAAGACAACCTAAAAACTCAACGAATTCAGGAGCAGATCCTTGCTGGCACTTAGACGAAGCGTAGGCGAAACCATCCGCATCAACGACGACATCAGCATTCAAGTGCTGAGCGTGAGCGGGCAGCAAGTCAAGCTAAGTATCCGTGCTCCAGCAAGCACGACGATACACCGAGAGGAAATTTATAAACTGATTAAAGCGGAGCGCGAGAAAGCGATTTCACCTTAATCAGATGGTATTTCCTCAGATCATTTACTGATTGGATTTTGAGGGGTGGCTGCCAGGCTAATAGATCATGGTGTCCCCCCCCCCTACACCTCAGCGACGAAAAAACCGGAGGGCTCAATCATGAAAACCTAACAACACCGGACGCACCCGCACAGCCTTGCTCTTACATACGGTGGCGTTTTAAGAGTGCAACACAGCCCGGTTTCGACTGGGCTTTTTCATACATGTAATTATTTGTCAGCTACGCCTCATCGCAAGGCCTGAGTACTGAAAAATAATCGTAATTCTGTCGAGAATCGACCATGCCTAACTCCATACACCCATCTTTTGCTAAGCGCTGCGTAATTCTAGAAGGGTTGCGCGAGCGTACACGCCAAGCTACGGCTGAGTTCTATCAAAAGCCAAACATTATTGCTCCAGCCTTAGCGCCGCGATTCATCGTCAAGCCCAGCGGAAACAACAACTTCGAAGTGGTTGAACGCGCCACCGGCAAGATAATCGCCGAGCGCTTCGGTCACAACAACGCTACCGGTCACGCTCGTGAACTGGAAGCTAGGACAGCGCCATTCAGCGGCAAGCGTTTGGGGCTAATCCTGCGCGACTGGGCCTTTCGCATGAGCGTGATGTTAGTGCTATTCGCCTATTTCGGCAGTCACGTTTGAGGCGCATAAGAATATCTGTGCTGACCAAACCTGACATCAAATGGCGCCTAACAAAATTAAAGAGGTCGGAAATGGCCAAATCAGTACAGTAACCACCGGCTTAGTCTGCCAAAAAACGTATAGCTGCACATGAAGGATTGTGGCTCCGAGTGCCGCCGGGTTCTCAACAGCAATCACGGATCTCATGGCTTAAGGCCGATATTACTGAGTAGGGGGAGGCTTTGACCTTGATGACTCATCATCTGTGCGCTCTGGGCTCTAGCCGTTGCCAGCCACTTATAAAGCCTTCGCTCCACGGATATATACCATCGTAAAACTTGGCGCAGGAGTTTCGTAATAAAAACCTCTTTCAAACTCAGCCCCCCTAAAAACGAGATTATCGAGCCTGTAACAAGCCAATGAAGACTATTACAATCTAAACTGGAAAGAAATACCAGGCTGCACTCCCAATACCAGCGACAAGAAGAATCGCCGAGGTCCACTTCAAGACTTGAAAAGACCTCTCACCTCTTTTCACTCTCCCCCACTCACCTTTTAGAATCACCTGCGTTTCAGTTACCAAATCCTGAATTTGAGCCTCTGACTCTTTTTTGCTCAAACCTTCAGACTCGTCAATTTCCTTGAGCAGCTTTAGCATATGAGTATGTTCATTCACATTCAGCCGCAAACGTATACGTGCAAGAAGGTTATTTATATCTACAAAATGATCTCTGCTGGACATCGCAAAATCATATGCATAATCGCCACCCTTCTTTTTGACAGGCTCCGTTAGGGCAAGCAACATATGTAAAATACCCGCAAGCTTAGAAACATCGTTTCGCAGCTCATCTATCCACAGCTGTCGAAACTCTGATATTTTCTGATCTTTCGCGAGAATTGTTACAGTCAAAGAGATTGCACCAGCAATGCCAGCAACTATAACGGTCCCCACCAAGGGAATTAACAGTTCATCCTTCAAAGTACAACACTCCTTCATATCACAATAAAACGGACTAACAAGCCTCATCTAGCAACAGATGTTGCGCCCATCCGCAACGACTGAAATTATCCGTAACCAAGTAGCTTTTTAACTATCACACCCCTCCAAAAAAACTAAGAATTTTAGGACCAAAAATCACACCAACTTTTATAAACCCATACATAACCGTTACAGCTCCAATAATTGCTGACCAGCCTGCTAGCCTTATTAACCACGAAGGGTATTGGCGCTGCAATATTACTGATATTGCTTTTCCAAACCCATCATCGTGTTTAATGCCTATATTTATACCGGTCACAAGCAACGGCGCAAAATACAGGTATGAAATTGTAACTTGCTGACCTGGTACGACTGTAGGAAACACTAAATCTATAGCGCCATCAGGCAGATTTTCAACGTGGTAAGGTATTTGTGGAAAAACATTCACATTTGGCAGTGTTGCGTGACTCACACGAAGATTTTTTGCGCTACGCTTACCCACATTACGAATAACAACCGTATGCGTATTAATTGTAATCGGAGCAATATCATTCGAATTTATGCTAAATGACGATGCATGCCCAAAAAAAGAAACTATTACAGGTCGCCTTTCAAGCTTGCGATTAATGATTGCACCGATAAAAAGGCATGAGACTGGTACAGCGACTGATGCAACTAAATTCCAATCTATAGCCATGAAAAGCCTCCTAAGCTACGCAATGGCAAAATGCCTTACCGGCTATTATATTAAAACCTAAAGCAAGCTTCATAACCACCCCTCCCCCTTAAAATTCACCAGCTACCGCGAAAAGTACGAAGTCATACCTGTAATAACTATTTTCACTCTTCCGGGGCGCGTAATACGCGACAACATGGACTCTTGGACTTATTTTGACCCGGAATGAAATGGATCTCCCTCTCGATCCACGACACATTGGAAGGGGCGATCTGGGTGGGTGCGCTGTTCACGTAAGGAATAGTCGTCGCTTAATGGAGAGGATGAGGTCCTGTAACTCCAACAGACTAAAGCAACGCAGGGGATTCGATGGGTCTACCACAGTGCATGCACAAGCAGTGCTGTTCTTGATTTGGAGCCGTACAAGAGCAGCTTAAAGCCCTGGCACACAAATACTATCAACCGGATTTCTTTACGGTTAAGGCAATAACTCTACACGTAATCATCAAAAATCAGGTGCTAGAGGTTCTAGCATGACTCACGACCCAAAAGGCTGCATGTACTACGTATACCAGAACGCCCGTCGTGACTGCAGCCCCTGTAGTTCAAGCAACTGCGGTGCACCCAAACATTACAACTCAAAATACATACTGGAAAGGAAAAAGGGGCACAAGATTCGATCCACGCGACTGGTTGTCATGGACAACGGGCAGCCGATGACCACGAGCATGTTGCGAGGACGATTTGACGCGGCCCGGATGAAGGCCGGAATTCAAAAGTCAGCGTTTCAAATGCGCGATCTTCGCGCAAAGGCTGCAACGGACAAGGAGGAATCAACAGGCAGCATCAGGGATGCTCGAGACCAACTTGGGCACACCACTGTCGGTATGACAGAGCAGTACATTCGGCGCCGCAAGGGCCTGAAAGTGATGCCGACAAAGTAGAAATTTCGTTCCGCAATTAAAAAAGCCCCCTTGAAAATAAAGGCTTTCAGGCCAGTTACAGCTGGCTGACTGCGGAACGTAGAAACACACAAGTTACTGATATGTATAGGTTTATTATCGGACTTAAAATCCCCCGCTCGTAAGGGCGTCCCGGTTCGATTCCGGGTTCGGGCACCACTTCTCTGTTTCAAGACTTCCCAAGAGGTCTCTGAAACCCGCATAGAACCTGCCTTGTGCAGGTTTTTTGTTGTCCGAATTTCTCTCTCATATTCACTCCAGCCCAACCTTTTCAGTACATCCTGAGTTCGATTTACGGGAGAGCTTCGCAACGCAAGCTTGAGTCAGTCCGACTTGGTAGCTCTTGCGCTTGGTCGATCACGTTCGAACAAGAGCGTCTCAGAGCTCCCTTCCATGTTTTAAATCTCGCAATTTACCCTTCGCTCGCTTCATACTTTGATGGCTCAATGATGGCAATGGCTTCAAGGACTACCTGATTGCGGTCCCTGCGGCCGGCTTTTTCAGTTTGAATTTAAGGGATTATCCATGACTCGTCTGAGTACGGGACTACTGAGCATTTCGTTTTTTGTAATTTGCCTGATAACCGCCTCAACCCACGCGACCAGTTTCGATTGCACAAAAGCCAGCACCTTTGCTGAAAGCCAGATATGCAGCAACCCTCATCTTGAGCGTTTAGACGAGCAACTTAACTCTGCCTACGTTGCTGGTTTGGCGTCTAGCAAGAACAAAACCCAGTACCGTGCCGATCAGCGTAAGTGGCTGAAACATCGTGACGCCTGCGTGACTCAGGCATGCGTTAACGAGACGATGACAACCCGTCTAAAAGTCCTGGATACAACACCCGCCCCTGGAGCGGTCGCTCAGGCTGCGACAGAAGCCACAAAAACGATACAAAAGCAGTCTCAACTCGCCGCCATACCAGCAGCGACTGTGAGCCAAGGGCAACAATCCAGTGCAGTGTCAGACCAACAGCCGTCAGCAACGACCTCCAACAACGCAACGGATGACTCGACGGATTGGCGGACGGTAAAAATTGCTGTGTTGATCATGAGCCTGTTGCTGGTTGTGTGTATCTGGCTTCATTCACGAGGCTCAATGACCATTTACAGCTGCTATACCGACGCTTTATGGACGACGTTGACGCCCTTTATGGCTGCCGCCACATACTTCATCGCGTCAGCCTGGCTTGAGTTGCCTACTCAGACAGCTCAGATAGCCGCAGCAGCGATATTGGGCCTGATGCTACTCCAGGTCGTGATTCAAACTGTGCGCCACAATGGCTTCTCGATTTTTTTCCTGTTGGCGCTTTATGCAAAGCTCCTCCTGTTCACCGTCTACTTCTTGTGCATGGTCGTACTGATCTTTAGCGGAGCACGTACTCCGGCCCAAAAACGCCGACAACGTAACCTCGCCCTGGGCACAAGTGTGCTCTTTGCCTTGCTGACGGGATGGATGACGCGCACGCGCAACTTCTCACATATCGACGATTACATCGCTGGACGCTCGTAATGGGATCGTGGTTTCAACCAGGACCTTGATTCGAAACCTGGATATCAAGAGGCGCAAATGGCTTTTAGATTCAGCAAACGCATTACTCTCATCCCCGGTGTTCGTTTGAACATCAGCACCAAGGGTGTCAGCGCTTCTGTGGGGCCACGCGGACTTAGCATGACCATGGGCCGCAACGGCACTTTCCTGAACACTGGCTTGCCGGGTATCGGTTTGTCGTATCGGCAACGACTGGATAGCCCGCGCCGTGCGGTCAAGGCACCTGCTTTTGACCCGGATGAGTACAGCGGCTCAATCAAGATCAAGGTGCAAGACAATGGTACGTTACTCATCACAGACACCGATGACACGGAAATCCCGGCATCACTGGTAAAACGAGCAAAGCTGGAGCAAGCCGAAGCTATCCAGGCCTTACTGGTCAAGGCCGCCGAGACTGTCAACAAAGAACTTTATGCCTGTCTCGATGTGCACATGGCAACACCTCGACCGGGGTCGCTACCGATAATTCCATCCCCGTTCGCAGTTGATGCTCCCAGCATGCCATCTCCCCCACCCGCGAGCCTCGTTGACAAGATGTTTCGCGCCCGCAAGTTGGAGCGCGAACGTCAGCTGGCCGAGGTACAGCACCAGCAAGACATGCTCGACTGGGCTGTTGCTCGCGATACTCATGAGTTTGACCGCACTGAAATAGAGAAGGCATTTCGTCTGGCGGCAAAAGGGTTTAGTGCGCCGATGGAGAAGGCGCTCGACTACGTACTCAGCGGTATTGCCTGGCCAAAGCAGACGCTGGTGTCCTATGAGTTTTCCCACGATGTCACTGGTGTTGCCCTTGACGTCGACCTGCCTGACGAGAGCGATATTCCACGTCGCACGGCCGAAGCAAAAGGCAATGGCAAGCTAACCTTCAAAAATCGATCAGACGCTCAAGTTCGTCGCGATTTTGTCAGGCTGTGCCATGGTTCATTGTTTCGGGTGGTTGGCGAGGTCTTTGCTTTACTGCCAGCAATCGAGAACTGTCTGGTGTCGGGTTATGTTCAACGTCACGACCCAGCAACCGGCCGAGACGAAGAACCCTATATAATTTCAGCATTGGTCACTCGGGAAGAGTGGTCGTCTTTGGACTTCGATAATCTTGAGTCCATTGATCCTGCATCAATGCTAAACGCGATTGGTGCACGAGTTAGCCTGGATCGTTCCTCACGGTTTAAAGAAATTGCTCCCTACGAGATGAGCGATCTGGGTTAGATCATTGAGTCGCATTCGATATTCGGGCTGTTTTTTTCGCCACCACATCCCCTCGCCGGGTCAAGACTTGAGAAATTTGGATCGTTTGAATATCTGGCGCAGTGGCAGGGTCTACGGAGAGAAGACCTGAATGTCGACCCTGAAACCGAACAAGTGCTGATGTGCACGAAAACCAACCTGTTAGTGATCTTTACTCCGGATCAAGCCAAGTACGTTTCGCAAGTCTAAACAGCGCCTCAAATGAATATTCATTTTCCACTCCCCCCCGCTTCATCTGCAGTGAGAGGCCTCGTTGCCAGGCCGACCGTCCAATGACCGCCAGATTCTTTATGTGTTTCCAGCAAATCGTATGTCTTGAGCATGTCCAACAACCCTGAGTGCCCATACTCAGTGGGAGAGAACGCGGGGTCTGTCCGCTTCAAATAGGAGCCTAAACCACTGACCGTGACCCTGCCTTCATTGGTACTTCCAGCCAGCAATGACACCGCTTCCACTATAAAACGAGGACGACGGAGTTTGGGTTTGGCAGCCTGATCCGGTTCTTTCTTGGGATTGGGCAGATCTGGAATATCCTTGGGGATCAGAGCATCAGCCAGTGCAGGATCATGTACTTTGCGCCATTCGAAGAACTGATCACTGGCATTGCGCAGGGCGTCCGGGGTTTTGGCTTCACCCACGATGCAAACGGCTGCACCCCGCTCCCGAAGCTTTCGACACAGATAGGCGAAATCCGAGTCGCTGGTAACCAGGCAGAACATGTCCGCTCGATGATCGAACAATGCTTCCAGTGCATCCAGTGCAAGTGCGATATCTGACGTGTTTTTCCCAGAGGCATACTGGTACTGAAGACAAGGTGTAAAGGCAAGCCTGACCAACGCCTCCTGCCACTTGTTGGCGAGCGTGCCGTGATTTCCATATCCACGGCGCAAGACAATTCGTCCAAACTGCGCCACAACTTTCAATGCATGCTCCAGCACCTCTGGTGACACATTGTCGCAATCGACCAGCACCGCTACGCGCGCATCCCCGTTATTGGCAATTTGTGGCATACATCAGCTCCTTGCTTTTTTATATGTCGTGAACGTATCTGGATGATGCGTTGGGTCACGGAACCAATAGCGACTGGAAATCACTCTCACCTAAAACTCGAATTTTCTGGCCTATGCCGATCAACTCTTCTGCTTTCAAGTGTTTCGAACTCTTGTCCTTACCCGCCAACTTGCTGATGTCCTGATCTCCGACCACCAACAGCGTGGTGTACCTGGTCACGTTGGCGCCGACCTCACAGCCACCCGAAGCCACCATTTCTGCTGCATCCCGACTAGGTAGACACTACTGCATTCCCAGCCAAGAGCCCCTCCGGCATCATTGTTAGCCCTTCAGTGATACGTCGCCCACGCTCCCCCACGTTCATGAACGGGCTCAACACATTCAGCGGCACCGGCCTGTCTCCCGCATTCAGCAACAGTACATTGGCAAACGCCACTGCATCAATGGCCCTGGCGTCATTGCGTAATGGAATGTTCACTCGACGCGACGAAGGTCAATGCCATGCAGCCTGTGGAGCGAATCAACACCTTGCTCAATGACCGTGAACAAGCCCCATTCAATAGCCTTATAGATAGCCTCGCTATTAATCAGACTTCCGATAACCGAAGGTATGGGGGGTAAATACCAGTGCCGCGATCACTTCTGTCAGTCAGTGGCACACTCAGTGTTGGGATGAAGGCCTGCACTTTCCCGATGGCTGCCGTAAGTAAAGATATAGAAGTGACGACGAATTGCTTTAGCCTAAACCGAAAGAAGTAAGTGGCTTATTAAAGATTTTGAGTTCCAAAATCATGGAGCCACAGCAATAGAAACCTGCAATCAATACATTCTTTATCGCCAGCAGTTAACCCCTATATTTTTGGACACCAGTGCGATTGTCGCGTCAAGCTACTACAATTTGTATTTAGCTTTTGTATGGTGCGCACAATAACTTGATTACAAAGGCAAACGGATCGAGTGGCGAGCAATATCTTGAGACGCTTTATACGATCGAGGTATTATTTTATACTTGCAGTTTTTTCTCTTGCAGGGCGATATTAAGCCCGATTAAGACCACAGCGAATTGTTTTGCTGTAGACATTAAGCTGCCAGGACAAATAAGCCATGAAGAAGATTTGCCTGTTGTTTTTAAGTAGCGTCGTTATGCTTCTGGATATATCTCTTTCATTTGCTATTCCGCCAAGCACTGTGTGGCGAATGGACACACGGGGTGAGCAAGAAATATTTTCATCGGGTTTTCAGGCCTGGGGGAATAACGTGAATGTTCATGCGCATGTCTCAGGCGAGTCCTGCGTGAACAGGCCAGGGTCGCAAAGAAACTCCGGGTTCGTGTCAACAGCCGCCGACTTTCAGTATATCCGCACTGTTGCAGCAGCCAGAGCCTTCGCTAGGCCCGGGCAGCACATATTTCTTTATCGGATCAGAGCTGACGGCAATTTTTACAATGCCGAAGCTTCTCTTCGGGCGTTGCACGGCAATAACCCGCAAACGCCGGTTTCCCCCTTGAACTATCAACCTTCCGTTACAGCGAATGAATATATAACACCGGGCGCTATACCTCCTCGAAATATCAGGGATGTCGAGTCCTATGTTGTTGTTGACGGTCAGTTGCAGGTTTCAACTGCCCGTGCAAACCCCGCTTACATGACAGGCAATACAAATGCCGCAGCAACACCATTTGTAAATGGCGTCGCAGGACAAACAGGCCGGTCGACATGGGTGGGCATGATACCTATTGTTGGAGCCTGCCTGGCTTTACCACGATCGGACTTGAAGCTCGATGAGCTCCAAGTGTCTTCTCCGATGACACTCACGCTGGAATCTATTGTGAGTAACCGTTTGAATGAACTCAATCATGATGAACTATGACTGCTGAGGAATATAGCTATGCGTTTAGTCTCTGGCTTGTTAATTCTGTGTACAAGCGCTCCTGTTTTTTCTGCTGAATGGGATCAGTCAAGCAGGCAGTCACGCGCCTATACGTGTGCAAAAGGAACCGTCACTCAACTCTCGGTGGGCAAAGATGATAAGGATGCCGGCAATATCATAGAAGTTCAATTATCCACCACGGGGGGACGGTGGTGGATCGCCAATAATGCTCGCAACCTGAACGATTCGTCAGGGTATGCGATGCTTAACCTTTTGGCGCTGTCAAAGTTAACGGGGCAAAAGGTTGCACTCGCTGATGATAAAGGTACTCGTTGCGATGACTTCAACGGAGTTACTTTGACTAATGAGTATTAAGATGTTGGCGTGATTATCTGGTCGTTGGGCGAAGGCCTATATTATATATAAGCGTTCCATCAACTGAGCGAAATCATTGAGTTAGGCTTAGTGTTCGACTCCGGGTCCAGGCACCAGACAAATCAAGGGCTTGTATGAGATTCTTCGTGCAGGCCCTTGATTTTTCAGGTGCGTGAAAAATTCACTCTCTTCTCCAGCCTCCAGCCTCCAGCCTCCTGCTTACAGCGTGTTCTCACCCTCTCGAGTTAGAAATGAGCTGCTCAATGAAAAACTCCAGCCCCCCTCTGGGGCTGCCCGGCAATGGCCAGGCGTCGACCCTCAGGGCAACGTTCTGAAATGCCTTGGCGATCTGAGAGCGCGGAAAACTTTGATAAACGGCGCGTTGAGTCTGCACGGATTTACGCACGCATTCGTCATACGGAATCGCTCCCACGTACTGCAAAGAGACATCCAGGAATTGATCGGTAATCTTCGCCAACTTGGCGAACACGCTGCGTCCACCCTGGTACTCAGGCACCATGTTTGCCAAAACTCTAAAGCGGTTTATCCCGTAGTCACGATTTAGCAGCCTGATCAGTGCGTAGGCATCGGCGATAGACGCTGGCTCGTCACAGACCACCAGCAAGACCTCTTGAGAGGCCCGAGCGAAACTGATCACCGATTTACCGATACCTGTCGCAGTATCAATCACCAGCACATCCAGACTGTCGGCGATGTCGTTGAAGGCCTGGATCAGGCCTGCGTGCTGAGTGGATGACAGGTTCACCATGCTCTCGACACCGGCAGAAGCCGGGACGATACGCACACCTCCCGGCCCCTGCACCAGTACATCCGATAACGCACAACGACCTTCCATCAAGTCAGCAATCGTGTATCGGGGGATAACGCCCACTGCAACATCAACACCCGCCAATCCAAGATCACCATCGAGCAAGACGACTCGCCTTCCGCGACTCGCCAACGCCAAAGAAAGGTTCACTGCCACAGTCGTCTTTCCGACGCCCCCCTTACCACTCGTCACAGCGACAACTTGTACAGAGTGCGCAAGTCCCATGTCAGTTATCCCGCAGATGTCATGTCTTAAATCATTGATTACCCCATTAATAGTTAGCGCAGACAATACTCACATAGCATTAGTAAATGACTGCATATCCTGGATAGAGAACGAGGACTTTCAGGTAGGCGACTTGCGCGCCAAGGCAGTTACGGGCAAGGCATCGAGAAAATCGGCAATCTGGCGGGTCGTCCTCAAGCGGATGACAGGCACCTGCGGCCCCACTTTTTTGCGCACCGTCTCGATACCCGGGCGTGTGCCTTGGTCGAAATTCCATACGAACTTCAGGAACACCCAGTCGAACTTCTCCCTGCAACCTGCTGCAAGGTCAGAGCGGGAGCGGTTTGTGAGGCTGCGCATGATCACCCGGGTGAAACACGTGAGACGCGGCGTATCCAGCCAAATGATCACGTCGGCACGGGGCAGGCGAAGGTCGAAGGTACGCCGGGCATAATTGCCTTCACACACCCAGGCATCCGGGGCGATTGCCTGGCTGACCCGCTGGCGGAACTGTTCAGCGTCCGGTTCGATCCAGCCGGGCTCCCAGAACAAAGGGTCCAGATGCACCACGGGCAGGTTCAGGCGCTTGCCGATGGCTCGGCCGAGGGTCGATTTTCCGCTGCCGCCATTACCCAGTATCACAATCCGTTGCATGCCGACTTCCTGTTGAAAAAAAACAGAAAATTCTACCGATCGGGATGGCCCGTTAAAAGCTGAAAGACAGTGACTTGATGCTCATTTCCTGAAGCTCATTGGCCCTCTCACCGCCAATGAGCAACGTTAATGACCATGACTGCGCACGCTGTGGGTGATCACCCCCCAGATCGACAGGTCGTCACCTTCCATGACGTACCGGTCCGGGTATCCAGGGTTTTCAGACCGGAGGATCACTTCCTTGCCGCGCAAGCACAGGCGCTTGCAGATGGGATCATTGTTCAGCAGCGCCACCACAATATGGCCGTGGGCAGGCTCAATGGAACGATCGATGACCGCCAGATCCCCTGAGAAAATCCCGACCCCCTGCATGCTGTCGCCATCAATCGACGCCAGATAGACATGGGGCGCACGCACATTGAGTACCTGATCAAGGGAGATGACTTTCTCGATGTGGTCTGCAGCGGGTGATGGGAATCCCGCCGGAATCTTGAACGAACACAGCGGCAAACCAATCCCGCCCTGCGCAAGAGGTCCCAAAAATGTGAAGCTCATGACCCGCGCCCTTATTTTACTGTATAAATATACAGTTAACGCCGTAGGACGATTCTGGTCAATATTTCTGTCAGGGATTTCGACGAGAGGAACACACACCAGCCCCCCCCCCCGGGCTTCATCCGCAGTGCTTCACGAACTGGTTTCGACCCAGTGTCTTGGCGCTGTACAGCGCCTGGTCTGCCGCTTCGATCAAACCCTGCACGTGATCCAGCTGTGCACCTGCGGCACAACTCATCCCGATGCTCACACTGACTCGTCCCAACGGGCTGGCGGTGTGGGGGATGCTGGCTTGCTTCAGGCGATCGAGGATAAGTTGCGCCACCACCGCCGCCCCCTCAATGTCGGTGTTGGGCATGATGACACTCATCTCTTCTCCGCCATAACGGGCGACCACATCCGACGGTCGACGCACGCACTCCTCGATAATTTTGCCAACCGCCTGCAGACAGGCGTCTCCGGCCACATGCCCAAGGGAATCGTTGTACAGCTTGAAATGATCGAGATCGATCATCAGCAGGGCCAAAGACGTCCCTTCCCGCTTTGCCCGTCGCGCCTCTATGTCTAATGTCACATCAAAGCAGCGCCGGTTGGCCAGGCCGGTCAGGGCGTCCTTCATCGCCAGCAACTCAAGCTGGCGGTTCGACGAAAGCAATTGCTGCTGAGCCCCTCGCAACTGATCTTCTATCTGGGTTCGACGGCGGATATCCAGGATCAAAAACCAGCCGATCAGGCCGGTAAGCCCCAGCAGCGCAGTCACCACCACGGCTGACAGCAATGCCTCCATGCGCCACGCGGCAAGGGCTTCGCGTTTTCCAAGGGCTACGGTCGTGATCAGCGGCAACTGGCTGCTTTTTCGGAAGGCGTAGAGCCGCTCCACACCATCCAGGCTGGAGGTGAACGAGGCGGTACCGACGGATCGATCTACCAGGTATTTGGCATAGATCGGCGACTTCGAAAAGTTGCGGCCCATGTCCTGCTCGCGAAAAGGATAGCGAACCAGCAACGTACCATCGGTATAGGACAACCCGATTGCACCCTCCTGCCCCACATCGATCTTGCCAAACAGCCGCAGGAAGTTCTCAACCCCCAGAGTTACCGCCACCACCCCGGCAAACGCTCCGCGAGCATCATCGAAGCGCCGGCTGACGGTCACCACCCACTCATGATTGGCACGGCTCTGGATTGGCGGGCCGATAAAGGTCTCGCGGGATGGATCGTCGCGGTGATGAATGAAATAGGTACGATCACTGCTGTTGGCCCCGGCCGGGATCCGGTTGGAGGACATCAACCAGCGCCCCTGGTTGTCGTAGATCGTGATCCCGCTGAGCTGTGGCATCAGGGGCTGCTGGCGGTCGACCAGCGCACCCAGCCGCTGGATCTGGATGGGGCCGCTGCCTTCAGTCTCCAGGCGCTCGACGAGCCCGAGCAACAGCAGCGAACTTTGCCGGACAATGCCTTCGGAGTAAGTCGCGAGCGCCTGGGTAAGGTTCAACCCGTGGACGTTCACATCCGCCAGCGCCCGCTCACGTGAGGCCAGCACTTTCCAGACAGTCAGCGAGGCCAAGGAGCAGCCGATAACAAACAGCAAAAGAACAACCAGATGGGTATCACGCTTCACGTCATTACCTGATGGAAAATCCATTTTTCCGTTCCAGCCACTGTGGGAGAAAGGCAATAACGGCAGCCGTGTGCCTTCACCTGGGGCAAGGATACAAGCAGTTACATGTTGCTGCAGCAACAGATTATCCCGTCAGCGGGCAGATGCCCTTGAGCTCTTGAACAGAGCAACGATCACTCAAAAGGCTGCACCGGCGGCAAGCGACCAGAATCATGGCTACGTTCGACCGCTTCTGTGCACAGGGCTTCGAGCAGCACCTGCTCCAGAATGGCAAAAAAACACTTTATGTGGGCCTGCTTCAGTGCCTGAGGCCGGGTCACCAGATAGACGTCCAGATCTGGAAGCTCAATACCCTCGAACAACTCGATCAGATCCTTCGCCAGAATACGGGGCAGTACACCAACCCCCAGGCCTCGCCTCACCGACTCGAGTTGCACGGTAAACGAGTTCACGCTGATGTGGGCCCGGTCAAGACCGGCTGCTTTTGCTGCACGCATTTGCGCCAGCATGTCGAGCGGAGGAAGCAGCGCTACATTGACTGCGGTGGCCACCGTGCCCCCTGGACATCGCTTGAGGTATTCGGGAGCCGCGAACACACCGTAGGCGAACCGGCCAATGGGTCGATAAATCAACGAAGGCTCACCGAGATGGATCGTGCGTATCGCAATGTCGGCCACGCCGCGGGCGATCTTGTGAAAGTCGGCGGTTACTTGCAACTCCACCGAGCAACGCGGGTGCAGGGAGGTAAAGCGACCCACCGCTTCCAGCACCCCGGAAGAGAACCCCTCCCCTGCACTGACCAGCACATTGCCGGACAGCTCTGCGCCTGATCCCGGGATGTCAGCAACAACTTGACGCCTCAACCCCGCTTCAGCCGCGATGGCAACGTCCACCAGGGATTGGCCCCGCGAGGTCAGCCGGCATCCCTCAACGCCCCGTTCGACAAGGGGCTCGCCCAGGGCAGCCTCCAACTGGGTCAGGCGCCGGGACACCGTAGACGCCGCAATCCCCAGCAACTGGCCCGCCCGCAGAAAGCTGCCATGCCGAGAAACCGCCAGCAGCAGTCGAAGATCGTCCCAATTTGCTTGCAACGCCATGCGTCATGTCCTCCCTGGTGTGCATCTGTGCAAAGCCATTATGCAGCAGTCGCTGTTTTTCAGAAGCGCTCTGGACGGTATATCTACAGCCCTTCGAAACCACTGGACTGGAATGTATGACTAGCGCGCCAAAGGACTCTGCACAACACGCCCCGCGCAACGTATTCGTGACCGGCGCAACCGGCTTGCTGGGCAACAACCTGGTGCGAGAGCTGCTCGCTCGCGGCTATACCGTCAAAGCACTGGTGCGCTCGATGGCCAAAGGTGAACAGCAGTTCAAAGGCCTGGCCAATGTGCAACTGGTCATCGGCGACATGGCCCGGGTCGACGCATTCGCCGCATCACTGCAAGGCTGCGATACGGTGTTTCACACGGCGGCTTTTTTTCGCGACAACTACAAGGGCGGCAGCCACTGGAAGGCGCTCGAAAAGATCAATGTCACCGGTACGCGGGATCTGCTTCAAGAGGCCTACCGTGCCGGAATCCGGCGATTCATCCACACCTCTTCCATTGCCGTGCTTAATGGCGCACCGGGCACCTCCATCGATGAGACATGCCTGCGGGCCGAGGCGGATGCCGATGACTATTACCGCAGCAAAATCCTCAGCGACCGGGTGGTGTTGTCGTTCCTGGAAACCCATCCACAGATGCATGCCTGCATGGTGTTGCCCGGCTGGATGTGGGGGCCTGCCGACATGGGCCCCACGTCCTCGGGGCAACTGGTCAATGATGTGGTCAACGGCAAGATGCCCGGGCTGATCCCCGGCAGTTTCTCCGTTGTCGATGCCCGTGATGTGGCAGCCGCCCTGATTGCTGCCGCCAGGTATGGACGACGAGGTGAGCGCTATCTGGCGGCGGGTCGGCACATGACGATGCGTCAGCTGGTACCGGCTCTGGGACGCATCGCGGGGGTCAAGACACCTGCGCGTCAAGTGCCGACGCCTGTTCTGTATGCCCTGGCGGCGGTGCAGGAGATCTATGGGCGCCTGACCGGAAAACCCGTTCAGTTGAGCATGGCCACCCTGCGCCTGTTGATACGAGAAGAACATCGCACCCATTTCAATCACCACAAGAGTGAACAAGAACTGGGCCTGAGTTTCCGGTCACCGGACCTGACAATCATGGACACCGTGGCGTGGTACCGTGACCACGGCTGGTTTGAAAGCCACGGGGCTTGATCTGTTTAGGGCTCATCAAACTGGGTATGCTGGGCGCCGGCTGATACTGCCTGCCGCTCGCACCCCAAGGGACTGGTGAAAGTATTTTTGAAAAACCCGAACCCTGTCGATTTTCTTGCAGTCGAGGTTTGGCAACGCGAGCACCTGACTGACTCGACTCCAGGAGGAACGATGATTTCCATTGAACACGCCAAGCAGATGGCCAAACGACTGCGTGCAGTGCTGAAAACCCGCGGGCAAGAGATCACCCACTCGACCGCGCTGGAGTTGATAGCCCAGCAACTGGGCTATCAGAACTGGAACACAGCGTCAGCGCTGCTGCACCCGCAAACTGCCTCGCCAGCGATAACGTTCGAAAGCCCCATCCCCCTGTTGCGCATGTTCGACGAAGCCAAGGCACGTGAGTTTTACCTTGGTTTCCTGGGCTTTCACGTCGAGTTCGAGCACCGCTTCGAGGCTGGCCTGCCTCTCTATCTGGGGATCATCCGCAACGGCTTGCGCATCCACCTTTCTGAACATCACGGTGATGCGAGCCCCGGGACCACGGTATTTGTGCCCATGCATAATATCGAGCTGCTTCGCGATGAATTACTGTCCAGGCAATACGGGTACGGCCGTCCCGAAATTGTCCAGCAGGGCTGGGGCAAGGTACTGGAAGTCCATGACCCGTTCGGTAACCGGATCAGGTTTTGCGAAGACTGATCGAACGAGCGCAAAGCGGTCGCCAAACCGGTACACGCGGTATCCCTGATCAACCGCGCAAGCTGACTTTACGACTGCTTCGCAGCCGATCGCAGCCTCGCACGGCTCGTCAGCGACTACAGACTCGTCACCTATCCCGCGTGTAGTCGCTGACGAGGAACGAAGGCTGCGATCGAGCGCGAAGCGGTCGTAAAACCGACACACGCGGTATCCCTGATTAACCGCGCAAGCTGACTTTACGACTGCTTCGCTGCGCTCCTCAGCGGCTACAGATGACGTTGAAAAAAGCTCGCCAGGGTGTCGAAAGGAATGAGGTCGACGCGGTCATAAAGGTCAACATGACCCGCTCCAGGAATAATGACCAGCTCCTTGGGCTGACCCGCGAGCTTGTAAGCTTCTTCGCTGAACTCTCTCGAGTGCGCATCCGCTCCAGCAATAAACAGCATCGGACGAGGTGAAATCGTCTCGATGTCGTTGAACGGATAGAAGTTCATGAATTTGATATTGCTGGTAAGCGTCGGGTGCGTGGTCAGCTCTTTGGTCGAGCTGGCGGGTGTGTATTCGCCGCGGGGTGTGCGATAGAAATCATAGAACTCACGCTGGATCGGGTGAGTATTTTCATCCAGTTGGTGCACCGTGCCGCTGGTATAAAGGGTTTCACCGCCCGTGAACTCTACGTAACGCTGCTGAGCGGCTTGAGCGATAGTCTCTTTGCGCTGCTCAAGCGTCTGCCCATGCTTCAAGCCATTGCGATTGGCGGCGCCCATGTCATACATGCTGACCGTTGCGATGGCTTTCATGCGCGGGTCGATCTTGGCCGCGCTGATGACGAAGCTGGCGCTGCCACAGATGCCGAGTGCACCAATACGCTCCTTGTCGATAAAAGGGCGTGTGCCAAGAAAATCCACTGCCGCGCTGAAGTCCTCGGCATAAATATCCGGCGAGACTGCATTACGCGGCAGCCCTTCGCTTTCACCCCAGAATGAAAGATCCAGGGACAACGTCACGAAGCCTTTTTCGGCCATTTTCGTGGCATACAGGTTAGCGCTTTGCTCCTTGACCGCCCCCATCGGATGGCCAACAACAATCGCTGGGCTCCTGGTTGTATCGTCGCGGTTTTTGGGGATAAACAGATTGCCCGACACATTCATTTGATACTGATTTTTAAAACTGACCTTTTGCACGGTCACTTTATCGCTGGTGTAGAAGTTATCCGCGCCGTTGGACATATCGGCTCCTGTCGCTGAGAGTGAACTGACCAGTAACGTGATTAAAACAATGAGCTTTTTCATTGGATCTCCCTCTATGCGCAGTCATCAGTGTTGAAAGAACGTGATTTGCACGGTTTACCGACTTGGCACCTGTGCCAGGTGCGACGCAGAAGATGTCGAGCGTGACGCCTGCAGGGTCACCGCTGCGCCCAGCAGCAGCACGGCTGCGCTGGCGACAAAAGTGGTCTGATAGCCGCGACTGTCGAACAGCAACCCGCCAACGGTAGAGCCCAGCGCAATGGCCAGTTGAATCACGGCCACCATCAGGCCGCCGCCAGCCTCGGCATTACCTGGCAAGGCTTGAGCAATCCAGCTCCACCAGCCCACCGGGGCCGCAGTCGCCAACAGCCCCCATAAACCCAACAGCACAGCAACCACAATGGTCGAGCGGCCAAAAGGGATCAGTGCCAGGGCGAACAACGCCATCAAGACTGGAATTGCTATCAATGTCCGCAGAAGGCTGCGCTTTAGAAACCGGCCGATGATCAGCGTGCCGATGAAGCCTGCGGCACCGATCACCAGCAAGATCAGCGACAACGTGGATACATCGACCCGTGTGACCGTTTCAAGGAAAGGCCGCAGATAGGTGAACAGCGCAAACTGCCCCATGAAAAAGGCTCCGCATCCGGCCATACCCAGCGCCACGGTTCGACTCTTGAACAGTTTGAACACGTTCCCGGAGCCTGGAATGCGTGATTCCACCCTCATGGGCGGCAGGCTGATGTACATCCAGATGAAAGCAACCGCCGCGACGGGCACCACACAGAAAAAAGCGCCGCGCCAGCCAATCATCGAGCCCAGGTAGCTGCCCAGCGGTGCGGCAATGACGGTAGCCAGCGCGTTGCCGCCGTTGAAGATGGCCAGTGCTTTCGGCACCTGCGGGGCGGGTACCAGGCGCATGGCCGTCGCCGCAGACATCGACCAGAAGCCGCCGATGACCACACCGATGAGCGCACGGCCGACCATGTAGGTCAGATAGTCAGGGGCCAGCCCGACGATCACACCCGAGACAGCCATCAGCCCGGCCAGTGCCAACAGCAGAGTCTTGCGATCGAGGGTTCTGGCAACCCACGAGATCGACAGGCTGGTCAGTACGGCAAATGCCCCTGAAATCGCAATGCCCTGCCCGGCCATCCCCTGCGTAACCTGAAGGTCACTGGCGATCGGCGTCAGCAGGCTGACAGGCATGAACTCAGAAGCAATCAGGGCAAACACACACAGCGTCATTGCAAAGACACCGCCCCAGTAAGCCGGCGCCTCGCTGCTGGTTGAAACCGTGTTCATCAGTGCCTCACCGTCATTCGTATTCATGTCGGCAATGGTGACGAACGAACACTCACAGGACTAGCTAATTAATACTTAACAGGGATATAAGTGCAGCTAATCAATTGCTGCAAAAGGCGCTTCGCCCCATGGTTAAAAGAAACCTCAACGATCTGCTGTCTTTCGTGACAGTGGCGCGCGAAGGCAGCTTCACCCGCGCCGCCGGGGTGCTGGGTGTTACCCAGTCTGCGTTGAGTCAGGCCATCAGCGGCCTGGAAGCACGCCTGCAAATCAGGTTGCTGACGCGCACCACCCGCAGCGTCTCGCCGACCGTCGCGGGCGAGCGGCTATTGCAAGCGATCGGTAATCGCTTCGATGAAATCGAGGCAGAACTGGATATTCTGACGCAAATGCGCGACAAGCCTGCGGGTACCGTGCGCATTACCTGCGGCGATCATGTGCTGCGCACAACGTTGCTGCCCAAACTCACTGCGCTGCTGCACGAATACCCGGACATCAACGTTGAGTTCGACGTCAATTACGGATTCAGGAACATCGTGGCGGATCGTTTTGATGCAGGCGTGCGCCTGGGTGACACCATCGACAAAGACATGATTGCAGTGCCGATAGGTCCGCCATTGCGGATGGCCGTGGTGGCCTTGCCAGCGTACTTTGCCGCCCGTGGAGTTCCCGAAAACCCGCGCGACTTGATGAGCCATAGCTGTATCAATCAACGCATGCAGACCTCAGGCGGGCTTTATGTGTGGGACTTTGAGCAGCAGGATAACCAGGTGAACGTTCGAGTGGACGGCCAACTGATTTTCAACACCTCGAGCCATATCGTGGATGCGACACTGGCCGGGCTGGGGATTGCTTACCTCCCTGAAGAAGAGTTTGAACCGCACCTTCGGGAAGGCAGGCTGATGCGGGTGCTGGAAGATTGGTGCCCACCGTTTCCCGGATACTATCTGTATTACCCCAGTCGTCGACAACCCTCACCCGCATTTACGCTGGTTGCCAATGCGTTGCGCAAAGTTGGGTAGCGGTGTGCAAAAAAGACGTTGTAACCAGTCAATGACCAGGCTGTTTGGGCGACCCTGATTTTTCAACAGAGTCGGTCGATAGCAGCCCTTTGCTAGAGGCCGTAAGCGACCATAAAAAGTCACTCCCATTTTCGTGGACTGCTTGATGGTATCGTTTCTGTCTGCCAAGAGCGGGTCTTCGAGGGCACTTGTTAAATCAGCGGCGACTCAACACTTTCAATCAATACTGCTTTGTTGCGCTGGCTATGCGCCGGTACTTACGCAACTCCCGATAAGCGCTGCGGATATCCAGAAAAAATATCTCTGCGCTGCGCCAGAGCAGCATCCACACCGTAACGGTAAATACTGCCACCGGAATGGTGCTTTCAATGCCTAGCGCATTGCCTATCAGCCCCACCACCAGTGCCATGCCCAGGAGTGTCAGCGCTTCCAGCCGCAGGATGAGAATATCCCCTCTGACTTGCTCGCTCTTTTCTGCAAAGGTATTGCTGATGGCTTGCTGCAGGCGTTCTCGCTCATTTTCGGGGCAGTTTATCTGCAGGCACAGCTTGGGGTAGTACCAGGCACTCTCCAACAGGTAGTCCACCAGCTCCGGGCTTAGTTTGGGGGCGTCCGGCGAGGAAAATGGATTGAGGTAATCGTGGGTGATCGTCAAATCGATTTTTTTGAGCATTACGAACTTTGGCCTGGTTGAATTGGGGTCGGAGGCTTCAGTGATCCAGATAAAACTAGTCCAAGATAGCTGTTCTGCTTTGTCGGCGGTCACTCGCGCTGTTGCAGGAGCGGATTTATTCGCAGTGCGCTGGCTGAACGTGCACCTCTACTGCCTCCATCAACGCTGATTGTTATCGCTCTCTGCGAGTGGGTATCAGGCTGCGGGCGACGCATTCGCGGAACATTAGTCGCGGGGATTGAGCACCGCCTCCAGGCGCTGAAGGAACACTCCTACTCTATGGGGCACGTGCTGACGAGTGGGCAATAGTGCGGTGATGAACAGTTGTTCCGGGTCAACATCCTCCAATTCAACCACGCAAAGGCTTCCAGCAGCCAGATCATCACGGATGTCCCAGTACGTGAGCATCGCAATCCCCAAGCCTTGCCTGCTCGCCGTGCGCACCGCCTCGACACTGTTGGCCGAAAAAACGCCCTCCGCCCGCATGGAAACCGCTTCACCGTCACGCATGAACGGCCAGAAAGGCATCCCATGCAACGCTATGCGGCGGTGGCTCAACAGTGCGTCCATCGTAGCGGGTATGCCGTGGCGCTCCAGGTACAACGGACTGGCGCACAGCACTCTAGGGTTCGGTGCGAGGGGAAGCGCGATTAAAGTCGAGTCTCGCAGGGTCGAGATGCGCACCGCGACATCGATCCCGAGACCGACAATGTCCACAATGCTGTCTGATAGTGTCAGATCAACCCGCAGCGCCGGGTGTTCTGCCAGGAGAGCGGGAATCAGCGGCATGATCACTGCCTGCCCGAACACGGTGGGAGCAGTTACCTTCAAGACACCGCTGGCAGCTCCGGCATTGGATTTCAAACTGACCCTCGCCCCCTCACTGGCTTCCAACAGCGTCGTTGCAAAGGGGAGAAATGTTTCGCCTTCGGCCGTCAGTGAGACGGAGCGCGTTGTTCGATGAAACAGTCGAACGCCTAGTTCACCTTCAAGCGATGCCAGCCTGCGAGACACTGTCATGGGCGCCAGGCCGAGTCGTCGAGCGGCTGCCGAAAGACTGCCGCTTTCGGCAATGGCGCTGAACACTTCCACATCTGGAATTTGCATCATTACATCCATTTTTGATAAAGCGGCTTATCGTTTTTGCTGGCTTCTCAGCGTTTCAAGCCAGGTTTATCGTCCTCTACATCGCTATTTAAAAGCATCTTGGATGAATGAGGACTGACTGCATGAATGACTACGATCAGCGGATTTTAACTCAGTATGATATTGGCCGCCTCAGATTGAGGAATCGCCTTGCCGTAGCACCCATGACCCGTGTCAGTGCTACCGAGGCGGGCCTGGCGACCGCTGAGATGGCGCGTTACTACGAGCGATTCGCAAAAGGCCGCTTTGGTCTGGTCATTACCGAAGGGCTGTACACCGATCAGAAGTATGCTCAGGGTTACCCCTTCCAACCGGGGATCAGCGATGTTGAACAGGCTCAGGCCTGGCGTGGTGTGACCGATCGTGTTCATGCCCGGCATGGCGCGGTATTCGCACAACTCATGCACGCTGGAGCGCTGAATCAGGGCAACCGCTTTAAAACGGCCACCGCTGCACCCTCGCCCGTTCGACCGAAAGGAAAGCAGATGAAGTTCTATTACGGTGAGGGACAGTATCCGCTACCCCAAGCGATGAGTGATGAGGATATCGCCGATGCCATCGCGGGATTCGCACAAGCGGCGGTGCTGGCAACCCGTGCCGCGGGCTTCGACGGTGTTGAAATCCATGGGGCGAACGGCTATCTACTGGATCAATTCCTGACCGGCTACACCAATCAGAGAGACGACCGCTGGGGCGGTAACGTCGCTGGCCGGATTGCTCTGACACTGGAAGTCATCAAGGCAGTCAGAGCGGCCATCGGCACGCTTGCCCCCATCGGGGTACGTATTTCACAGAGCAAAGTGAATGACTACGAACATAAATGGCCTGAAGGCGAAGCAGCCGCCGAGGTCATTTTTGGCTCGCTCAAGGACGCTGGCATAGACTTCATCCATGTGACGGAATTTGAGGCCTGGAAACCGGCGTTCGCAGAGGGAAATGCAAGCCTGGTTGAGTTGGCTCGCCGGTATGCGCCACAGGTGACGATCATCGCCAATGGTGGCCTGGATGTTCCGCAACGCGCCGAGCAGGTGTTACGAGACGGCGCCGATATGATCGCGCTGGGCAAGGCCGCCCTGGCCAACCCCGATCTTCCCCACCGCCTGGCAACCCATACTGCCCTGGACGAATTCGACCCCTCGATCCTTGGGCCGATTGCGAATATCAAGGACAGTGAATTGACGTTGGCGTGACACCACCCCACTACCCCAAAGCCTGTAACAGCTTATCGACAACGAGGGTTTCGACGGATCCTTCACTGCTACCTTCGTCAAAAACAGCACAACACGCCGATGCGTCGCCGTCGCAGATACGGTAAACGGCAATGACGCCACCAGGCCCGCAACCTGTGTGTCCGCAGAGGGTAAAGCCCCCTTCAATCGGACCCAGCATCAAACCCAGACCATACCCCGGTGTAATCCATGGGCGTCCTGGAATCGGGCTGCCCAAAGTTTTTGCTTCCTGCATTTCCTGGAGCAAGCCCGCAGGGAGGAGATGCCCCGCGAGAAGTCGGTCGAGGAATAGCGCTGCTTGCGAAATGGGGCCGATCAGCAAGCCGTGATAGACCCAGCCAGGGTCGTAATTTGATTGATTTCCAAGGCAGGAGTCTCGTAAATCTGCTCGCGTTTTAGCGAAATAAACATTGGAAAGCCCCGTAGGCATCAGTGCGTATCGAGCCACTGCCTCTTCAAGCGACAGATCGGTCACCTGCTCAATAAGTCTGCCTACAAGCAGGTAACCCACATTGGAGTAACGCCATCCGGTTCCGGGGCTATATCGAAGCCGGGCACCCTCAAGGCGCTGCATCATTTCGTCTACTGACCATGGAGCCTCATCGTTAGCGACAGCGGCGTGATAATCCGCAAGCTCACCATAGTCGGCGAGCCCTGCCTCATGTCGAAGCAGTTGGCGTAATGTGAACGGTTGATCACGAACCGGGGCGTCCAGTCCGAGCCGTCCATCACGCACCAAAGACAGAGCGGTAGCGGCCAGGAGGGTCTTGGTAAAGCTCCACCACGGCACCGCCAGTTCTGATCGGCAGGACGCAGGTTGCTGACCATTTGATACGAGTGAGCTCAGCATTGACTTCCCTGAATGGTTGAGCGGATTGACGCCTCAACAAGATATCCCATTCAACCTCACGCGGAGGGCGGAAAGTCAGGTTGAGATTTATGTCATGTTCTGAGGGACGGGCTTAAGCGCCGCTGGCGCATCCGCAGTTAACAGCGCCTGAACGGATGCTGGCTAGAAATGGAATCAGCCGACGATAGGCCATGGGAGCGCAGGTCTAAATAATTACTGGATAACAGTAAGCCGCTAATAAAAGCGGCTTGACCAAGTGCCTTGGCAACCGAGTTCAGCCGGTGCGGTTGGATAGCGTAACGACTACTAACGACTGATTATTTTTTAACGTAATTATATACGCTTTTCGCAATATTCGAAAACCGTGAGCTTTTCTCCAGAAGCTCAATAAAAAATTTCTGATCAAATGGTTCTTCTGGATAAAGCGCCACACGTGGATCTTCAAACTCCCTGACGTAGCCCATACTTGCAGCCCCCATTTCGTAGCCAATTAACCGCTGAAGCTCATCGGGAAAGGTCTTAGCAACCTCTATTGGAATTGAAAGGTATTGGTTCTCCTCTTGACGAACCCAGCCGACGCAATAATCAATATTCAACGCCCGGCGACTTCCCTTGGATTTGTTTTCTCCGCCCCCGTGAATAGTTTTGCCGGTATAAATCAATACAGAGCCTTTCTTCATCTCGGCAGCAAGCGAGTCAGCTTGTGTAAAGCTAAGTGGAAGCAAGCTATGCTTATGGCTACCAGGTATAACCCGAGTGGCGCCATTCTCTTCGGTGAAATCGTCCATTGCCCAAATTGTACTTACTTCAATATGGAAATTCACTGGGAAATGATCATACCAGTCCCACGCGCCCTCATCTCGGTGCAAAAACTGCGCTTTCTGTCCAGGATCTATGCAAATAACCTGTGTAAGATTGAGTTGGATGTTGGAAGAGTTTCTGCACAAAAACTTCCTAGTTGCGCCGAGTACGATGGGGTGCATGACCATCGCGTGAGATGCTGTCGATCTTCCTGGAACGGCACCACAGCGACGCGTGAGCTTGCCTAAAGCATTATTCTCCCCCTCTGGCGTGCGGTCTAAATACGGCTGGATTTGATCATTAACAGCATCTACGACATCATCGCTTACGGCATTATCGATGATGCAATACCCATCCGAATCTAAACAGCTTACAACCTCGTCAATGGAACAGTTTGCAGGGAGGTGGATAAGAGTCATAACTTCTCCGATATTCTAAGTTGGCGCACATTTGAATCATTACATGAGTTACATAAGCCTATGCGAATAGATGACGTGACGCATCAACCTAAAGTATGAGGGCGCAATATTGATACTCGCGGGGTGGCACGGGTTGTGCTTCGCCCTATGTAAGCTAGAAGCTTTAATTAATAAAAGAGCATTTAAGCTCCACAATAAAGCAAGCGCTAGCGTCGCGCCCTAAAACAGTGCAACATATTGAGAAATTAGAATGCAGAACGTAGAGCTAGGTACAAGGTGTCGTGATTTTGCTCAGAACACTGTCTCTTTCCTGAAAAACACGAGTGGTTGCACCGCCGTCGTCTTTACCTGGTATGAGACTCACAAAACCAAGCCCCCCCATGTACAAGCTGGTGCTGATGAACGCATGATCACCGAGTATTATGATCGCTATCACAACGCAGATCCTTTACGTGCTGAATTATTAATTCGGAGCTCCAGCAGTTTTGAAACTCTTTCCGATGCCAAAAAGGCCCACGACCAATATCTTCTTGAAGAATATCAACCATTTCTTCATAAATATAATATCCATGAGGAAATGGATTTGATTTTTCGGGCCGGTGGAACCGTTGTTGCTTCCGCCGCATTACTTCAACAAGAAAATGGGCGGAAATTGAACTCCCCCTACATCAGAGAGACTTGCAATTATCTACAGTATACATTTTCCATTCTGCCAGCAGTTCGCCTCTTAAACTTAAATAGTGATCTGGAGTTACGATACAAGCTCACACCTAAAGAGAGAGCGGTAGCAGAGTTGATGCTTGCGGGCGAGCCGAATAAAACTATAGCTTCCCAGCTTGACATGGAGTTGCCGACGGCAAAGACACATATACTGCATATATTCCAAAAACTTCAAGTTACAAGTAGAGCTAAGGCAGTTGCACTGTTAAGCGGTGCGCAATGAAGCCTTGCAGCGCTAGCGGGACGACTCATCTTGCAAGCCATCTCATCCCAAAGGTTGATGTGGCGCGGAGTAAAAGCGCAGATAGTCATCTGATGGCATGATGGTTCGCTTATACAACTATTCCTCTAAAGCGGTTTAATCCACATGCCCACGCTGCCAGTTTTCGTGCACAATCGATGGTGATGATGATGACAACTTCAGATGGGACCATGCTATCCATAAATGCAGTGACAGAGCATGAGCAACACGCACCTGAAACTAAGCGGCTAAAAGGAAAGATGTCGAGTTGGGAGCTGCTTTGTTCGGTCTTGGCGTTTGCCGCACCGGTAACATCGGTAAGCAGTTTGATTCCATTTGTAATCCAAGGTGGCGGAGTCGGCGCTCCCGCCCTCATTCTTGCTGCTACAGCCTTAATGCTGATGTTTAGTATCGGTTTTGTAGCGATGTCTGAACATGTTTATAAGCCTGGAGCTTTTTATGCTTATGTGGCCCATGCATGGGGGGTTAATATTGGGCAGGGTACGGCGTTCGTTGCCATATTTGCTTACTTCACGCTAGGGTTTTGCACCATCGCACTAATTGGCCCCGTTTTTTCGAGTTTTCTCTCTGATATATTTGGCATTGCAGGTACGCCTTGGTATATAGGAAGCGCAATCGCCTTTGTAACGAGCGGTATATTATCCTACCTCCGGATTGACCTATCCGCAAAGGTGCTAACTATCGTCATGCTCGTGGAGATTGCAGTGGTGCTTGCGTTTAATCTGATTGTTCCTATCTCACAAGGAGCAACTAATATCTCTTTAGCACCGCTTTCCCCCACACACCTATTTGATGGGAGTTTTACTACAGCTTTTCTGTTTTCAATTATCATTTTTATTGGCTTCGAATCGACAGCTGTTTACCGAGATGAAGTGCATAACGCCAAAAAAACGATCCCCTTCGTTACCTATGCCGCAGTACTATTCATCGGCATTTTCTACGCTTTTAGCGCTTGGATGACGATTGCGGCCTACGGGACAGAAGAGGTCATGACTGCCGCGTCTAAAGATGCATCAAGTCTATTTCTGAACGCAATGTCCACCTACATGGGAAAAACCAGCGTCGACATCACGCGCGGTGTTCTAATACTTTCTGCGATAGCCTGTTTGCTTTCGCTGCACAATGCGCTAGCCCGATACATCTATACATTAAGTCAAAACGGTGCGATCCACCGAAAATTCAGCCAAGTCCACCCCAAGCACATGTCACCTTACATAGCTAGTTTAACATGCACTATTGGATGGGCAATTGCCACCACGATTTTCATCAAAGCCGACCCCTCTGTCCTGTACGCACAAGTTGGCGGAGTTGGTACATATGCAATGCTTCTTCTTATGAGTTTGACTAGCGGCGCAGTTCTTTACTTTTTTATCAAGCGTAAGACTTTTAGTTTCAAAACCACCGTCTGCCCACTGCTTGCTCTTATCGGAATCGCTGGTTTTACACTTATAACAACCGTTAATTTTCATGTGCTAACCAGTGGCGAGCCAGGTTCAGGGATATGGCTCCAACTAATGATCCTGGGGATGTTTGCTTATGGCTATCTTTCGGCGCTATTTAACAACCGAAAGGGTCATGTTGCTCGTGATATAGCTGTTTAGGGAACTCTAAAATAGCCGGGCATTATCCGGCTATCGAGTCGTAATTAGTCTTTAAAGAACGAACCGCGTCGAAATTGGACCACTGTACGCAGGCGCTTGGGGTGATGCAGCGGGTGAGAAAAGCGCAAATTCGGATCCAGTTCTCCGCCCAATTATTATCAATGGGCACGGTCCCTGTCATCGAGGTAGCGCGACAACGCTCCCCAGCCAGATAACGACCGTGTCTATTCTTAGAAAGGTCGCGTGATTGGGGACTTCATTTCAAGGCATAACCGGCAGAACCAGCGATACGCCAATTTTCAATAGGCCTCTTCGCACAACCACCGCTTTGAGCGAATGCCTAGCAATAATTGGCTGGAATATGATTTCCAAGATTGAACTAGTAAAACTAGCCGATCCTGCCCAATCGATAACTCTCCCATCAAGGTGTGTGATCCCTCGCCGACCAATGAAGCTTTTTTTCGGAAGCTAGACAAGGGAGCTACTTTTTCATCAGAGTCGGCCGATTACTACCTATCGCGAAGGGCTGCTTTTGGCCGATTGCTGCCTGTGTGTACTGGTTGCAATCGGCCTAAAGCAGACCGCCGGCGCGGTTCGGTACTCGTTTTGGTGATCTCAGTATCATCAAAGAATTCGAGAAGTGCTTAGCGAGATTTCCAATGAGGCGCCCCGGCCTCGGCCCTAGCTCTGCCACATGAATGGGAGGTGTTTCTAAGAGGTCCCAGGGCTGCCACTACTCATGGTTACATGAATCTCTGGAATACCAGCGCCTGGGGACTGTTGGCTATGTGCCGTTATGTTGTAGAAATGAAGACTTTGCGAGATTAACGGTTCCAAATGGAACGGTTCTCCTAACAAGCACTACAAACTTCTTTGAGTCAGTATTATTCTGCCAGGTTATCGGTGAGTCTGCTGTGGAGACCTGTTTAAAAATCTGCGTTTGCCCCCAAGTGGTCCATTCGATGGTGTCATTCGGTGCGTCATACTCGATGCTCCAGGGCATCTCAAACTCCCGGCTAGCAGAAGACTTTGCAGTTGCACGCCCAGTTGCAATCCAAGACCCTTGGCTAAGGTTTATAAGGCTTCCACTAAAGTTGTATACACTCAAATACCATCCTGTATTTGTGGGTAGGGTCCAAAGGCCATCCATTACGCCCAAAAAGTCCTCAAGCGACGGCTCAATGCTTAAAGTCCTCAAGCGGTCGTCGATTGCGGCTTCGGTTGCTGAAGCTATGCCGTAGAAGTCGACGCAATCCTCAGACAGTTGGGTCTCAAGTTTTGTCGGCATGTCCGTGTTCTGAAATGACATATACAGTGCTCCTTAGCTTCTTAGCTTCTTAGCTTCTTAGCTTCTTAGCTTCTTAGCTTCTTAAGTAGAGTATTATTTCAAAAAAACCTACGCTTTTTTATCACCTTATAGATCCTTGTATTGACTAAGTGGATCAATAGGCAGAGCTCGATTTTATACAATTACTACTTAGTTTTATCAGGCAATGAAAGCATAGCTCGCGAAGACGGAGCCTTACCTGATTTTTTACAGGTTTTGTAGCTTTGTATCTTATTAAGTGCTTGGGTTCACAGTGAATCCCCCTGATTTCATAGACGCGTTCAATTGTCTGACTTTTGCCAATTAGCCAGTTCTGAATGACCGAAGCGGGTCACTTCCGCTTTGCGCTAACTCTCTAGCCAGCGCCCATAAAGTTTGGGGAATTGTTCGCGAACCCAATCAACAAAAACTTCGACCTGCGGCGCCAGATGCGAGCGGCTGGGGTACAGGACCGACACGGGCCTTGGATGCGGACGATAGGCACGCAGCACCTCAACCAATGTTCCGTCGGTTAAAAAACGGTCCAGAGTAATACCAGGGGCCTGAAGTATGCCGAAGCCAGCGACGCCACACTCGACATAGGCGTTGGACTCGTTGACTGTGATGCCCTGGCGGCTGATGTGGGATTGCTCGCGAGCCCCGTCCATAAATTGCCAAGCCAGTGGGCGCTGGTTTTGGCCAGAGAGAAAGGTCACACCGCGGTGTGCTCTTAGATCCTCTAAGGTTTTGGGCTCGCCGTGCTCTTTCAGGTATTGGGGCGCCGCGCAGGTGATCATGGTAGCCATCCCGATGCGACGGGCTACCAGGCTCGAACTTGGTAACTCGCCGATTCTCAGCGCACAGTCCACACCTTCTGCGACCAAATCGACGGTTCTATGACCTGCTACTGGATGTCGCCGGTGGGGAAGGCTTGAATCAGTCCATCCTGGCAACCAAGGCCGCCGGCAAGATCGCGCAAATCGGCTTTCTGACCGGTCAGACCACAACGCTGAGCCTGATGCCGTTGATTTTCCGCCAGACAACTATCCGCGGCATCGCAGTGGCGCCTCGATCGTCGTTTGATCGCATGAACGAATTCCTGAACGAACACGCGATCCGCCCCGTGATCGATCAGACCTATTCATTCGAAGACGCCCACAAGGCTTTCGAGCACCTGGCCCGAGGCGCATTTGGCAAAGTGGTTATCAAAGTTTCCTAACCCTTTAAATCAGGCGACATGGAGGTGATCAGGTATGTCACCTCAGCACTTCACTCGGGTGGACCGACCGCGGCGCTCGCCTATCTCATCTCGGACGGCAAGGATCTGATGCCGTTCGACGCGATATCGTCATACCCAGGAATGTAGATAGTTGCCCTCTACGAAGGATTGCCTCGGGTCGATTTCAGCCTGTCATCCAAGGTAGTAATCGACTGTGTATTCAATCTGTCGAGCTTCTGCTGCGCGTCATGTGTATGAGGGCCGATCGGCCGTTTCCCAAAGAAGGTCGCTCCTCAATGGAATAAGGGACAAACCCAAGCTTGGGGTAGAGCAGCAGCCCTACCGTGTTTTCGTTAAAACAGGAAATCTGCACCTCGTTGGCTCCATAACGCTCGAATGCCAAGCCGGTCATCGTCTCTACGATAAACGTAGCCACTCCTTCGCCCCGAGCGCTCGGCGAGACGATGACATTGCCGATACAGCAAACGCCATTGCGTTCAGCTCGATAGAAATTGGCAAACCCAACGACAGTCCCATTGATCTCCACAACGGTAGAGTCGAAGCGTTGGGAGATTGCGATATTCAACTGCGTTTCCGTTAACGGGAAGTGCGCCTTCGGAAACATGAAAAACAACTCTTGAGCGTTCTGAGGAAAGCCGCAGATCTTTCTTACGTCGCTAGCCTTCACTGGCCTGTGGTTCAGTTTCATTGCTCGTCTCTAAGCTCCATGAGTCAGTAATTTAGCGACTAGCTCAGGGGATGGAAAGCAATGTTTTGTCCGCAAATGGCTGATGTTTGCCCTTGGTGAGAGGCTGCTTCTGGCCGATGGCTGTCGTTCAAGCAAGGGAGTATTCGGCCAATAGCGGTCACCGAACACCTACGAAAACCGAGGCTACTCATTTCAGGCCCCCACTAAATGAGTAGCGTATCCGCTTTTTAGCGTGCCTCAGTTACGCCCGCTCTTGCATGAACCCACTCGGTTATCGTTTCAAGGGCACCAGGGGCGTAGGCATGACGGCCTTCCATCAGGAATCTCAGCGTGGTTAGCCAGGGCCATTCGCTGGTTAGTTGCGTGTTGTAGGGAGCCGCCCTCAGGAGTCCATGACTTGCATCCGGTATGACTTCAATCCGGTTTGCGGGATGGTTGCCCCCTACAGTCTTTCGGTAAATATCTGCATTGACTTCAGGATTTACATTCAGATCGTCCGCCCCCCACAACGCAAGCACTGGAATCTCGAGTTCTTTCAAATCATGGGTTGCATCTTCATGAAGACTTCTGTGCACAGAAGCCCACCGCTCCGGGCTCATACCGCCCGGAAGGGCTGCTGGCGGCACTTGTGAAGAGGCAAACAAACGTTCGTCATCTGCGGCCATCTCCGCCATCACTCGTTCAATGTCAGGCTCAGGCATCCCTGAGCGCTGCAACCGCGTCCTGGTGTAATAGTCTCCTTGCCGTTGCCAGGATACGGCGCCTCCAACCAGTACAAGAAAGTCCGCACTATTCGTCGTAAGGCGGGGTAGTACCCAACCGGCTTGCGAAAACCCAAGAGCACCAACAGGGATCCCTTGTAACTTGTTGCGCAGGGTAGAAATCGCGCTGCGCACGTTAACAGAGCGGTCAGCCATCGACTGATTGAGCCAGTTCCCCTGCGAATCCCCAATGCCCGGTTTATCCCACGATACAACCGCAATGCCTGCATCAAGAAGAGCGTTGATGAGTGGATCGTAACCCTGCTGCGATGTGCGATCTTGCGGGCCATCCCCGTGAACCAGAACGACTGCCGAAGTTGCAGTTTGGTCAGGAAGCCAGAGCGTTCCCGCCAGGAGCAGTCCATTGGCTTCGAATCTAAAAGGCTCACTTACTCTGCGATCCAGCCCATAAGTGTCAAGACGCGAGAGAACTACAAAAGCGATTGCCAGGATGAGGCAAACGACGGAAATCAACCATCCGCGATTACGCTTCGTCCAGATTGCTTTATGCATCGTCACTACCTTTTCGTTTCATGAGCTCAGGCCAGCTGGCCCAAATCGTCAGCGCCAGACGAAGCAGAGCTTATGGTTCGTGACTGCAATGTTTTACGCAAGGACGGGAGCGCTCTTACCGGTCAGGCTAACCCCAATTTATTCGGCCTCGAAACTGCTCGGCGCTCCGTCCTTGCCAGGCCCCAGCCATGTGCGGCGCCCGTCATTACGAATGATCCCACCAACCCAAGTGTTTATTAAGGCATTTGAGCGTTAGTTAAACATCCCCTCAAGCTAGAGGCGACGATGCACCCTGCTCTCACAGCATAGTATCCACATGACTCGACAAGGGCCGACTTCAAGCACGATGGTTGCACTTCCAAGTTGATGAGTCCGCATTACTTACCTTAGAAAGGTCCATTTAATTGGGGCTGAGAACTATGTCGTCCCCCAAAGGATAAGTCAGAGGGCTTAGCCCTTGGCTATGCAATATGAGTTGACGAACGTTGCAGTGTGCTGCAAAGACTGACGTATATCTGGCTTGGCTATTCCATACCTGTTGGCAAATTGCTCGACCGCCGCCGTATCAAAACGAGTGGTCTGAATGAAATCCAAGGCTTCGGGCTTTGTATTCAACATCCGCGCGACGGGAGGAATTCTCAGTAGTAACTTCAGCAATCGGAGTGAAATATGATGTTTGGGAGACTTTATGCCCAAAGGCTGTGCCAACTGTGCCAAGAGTTCTCGCAAATTGGGCGTTTGGTCATCAAGCGCCAGTAGTTCCTGACCAACCATGGCAGGATCAAAAGCACAAACCGCCACCAGTTCAACCAGGTAATCCACGGTGACCAGTGGCAGCCAATGCTTGGCCGTACCAGGCACTGCAGTCAGCTTTCCCTGCACAAGGTTGCGTATCAGCTCCACTAGCGGCTGACCGTCAACGATATGCCCCGTGCGGCTGTGCCCACAGACCGTCGAGGGGTGGACAACGGTAATCTCCCCACCCAGGGCGGACATGATTTCCAAGGTCGCAAAATGCGCTTCCAGCTTGCTCGCCTCGTAACCACCGACATGCAGGTAGACGGCAGGCCAATTCGTCCGCTCCGGATAACGAGGATCAATTCCGATTCGTTGCAGATGTTCATGGTTTTTCAGCATGTAGCCGCCGATCATCACTAACCGGCTCTTTTGCTCAGCCGCCAGCAGCGCAACGCGCTTTGCCCCTTCTACGTTCACCGCACGAGATTGCTCGACTGAAAGCCCCCAAGCGAAGTGTGCGCCCAGGTGGAATACGACGCTGGCGTGCCTTAGCACTTCTCGATCAGCAAGGCTCAGCCCTAGTTCGTCCCGTTCCAGATCGCCAGCTACGGCAAATACCCGGGTCGCACACCCGCCCAATTTGTCGATTTTCTCCCGCAGTTCAACTAGTCGCTCCGGGCGGCGCATCAACACCCTAATGGTGTGACCTTTTGCACTCAGGTACGCCACTAAATGTTGACCGATGAAACCGGTACCCCCCGTGACAAAGCACTCCACGCTCATTTCCCTGTTCCTTGTTCAAGTTGAGGAACCAAGCGTAAACTATCGACCAAACTCTATGGTCAAGCGGTGTTTTCATGAAAATCGGCGAACTCGAGGCCCGCAGCGGTGCCAGCCGCCATACGCTACGTTACTACGAGCAAATCGGCCTGATCTCACCGCAGCGGCGAACTAACAACTATCGCGATTACACAGCGCAAACTCTGCAGGATCTGGACTTTATCAAGCGCGCGCAAAGCATGGGGTTTTCCCTGGGGGAAATAGGCGAGATTCTGGATGCGCAGCGGAATAAGCTGATCGATTGTGCTGACGGGGCCAAGCTAATTGAAAAAAAGATGGCAGAAGTCAAACAGAAAATCGCCAACCTTCAAAGTATTTATCGGTACCTGGATGAAGAGCGTGCAAACCTCGAAGCCAGTGCTGCCAAACAACTTGAGCTTCAGCAGTTGAACAACTCTTCCAACTGAACGGTCAGCATCTAGAGCTTCGGAAGCTGCAGCCTGCTTTAAGTTTCAAGCCCCCTTAAGCATTTTCTAAAGCCTTCTGGCCAGGTCATGGAAAGCAAACATCCGCCCAACAGACCTTGCATGGTTAAACCGGCGCCCATCTATGCGGCACCAACTCGATCATCTGTATCCGTCCGGCGGTGGCCAATAGCAGCCCGTCACGGAGGCCAGCTCTCGGCCAATTGCCGCCCATCGTGCCAGACAGCTCTTGCTCCTTTCCAGCCCGAAGTCGGTCACTTAGCTGAGCCAATTGTTCAAAACCCATTATTCAGTTCACCGCTTCAAGGTTGATCCAGCTAATGCCACAGCAATGGGGGCCGCAGCATGAGTGCGAAGAGTTTTAATTACTCGACCTTCTTGTCTGGCAGTGGGATCGCATGAATTTCGTCAAACATAGCGGTAGCCTCTGAAGCAGCATAAACAATGTATTTCATATCACTCTCTTTGCTATTGACTTCATAAATATCACAAAGAAGACTTCTATTGTCCTTGGGTAACGCTACAGGCGACCAAGATGTGGGACTCTTGAAGTTATACTCAGGGCCTTTGTACGTCAAAGACCTTATGCCGACTACGACTCGCTTATATTGTTGTCTATCAGATCTTTTGGAGGTTTCATAGTCACCTATAAATGCCCCTAAAGAACCAGAGACAACATCTATGCACGCCCTGTCTAGCTCGGCCTCATAATCAGCAATCGCATAAGTTCCAACGCCACCATGATTGGAATAGAATTTTTGGCGCGGTGACAATTTCTCTTCTGGATACTGGGGGGTATATTTATCACCCTCGAAATAGTATTCGATGTACCCTCGCGAAATATCTACCCTATTATATGTGCTTCTCTTTTTTATCACGTCTTCGAACGTATACCAGCGCTGCTCAATTAGTTTATGCTCGACTTCTAACCCACTCGCCAAAACCTTTAAAGAAAGCACGGAGCTTAACAAGACAGATGCAATCAAAATACTTTTCACGAGCTCACCCAAGGCATGACTTTTAAATTTTTATTTATTTTAATCAGTGCGCGATAGATTTGTAAATTTATCTAATAGAAAAATCAACCTCGTCGCGCCATGCTTCAGTCGCTGGCTTTCGCTAACCCACATTCAGTTGTCAATAACCGGCAGCAGCTCCATTGCCCCTCGGGTCAAATGCACCTTCAAATGATCCATTAACGAGCCGAACCGCTGCTCCCGCGTGGCCCATGGTCTCGGAAAAAGGATTCAATACCTCTACTTCGTGCCCTCGACGCTTGAGCTCATTCAAAACTTCATCGTTAAAACGCGACTCCATTTTCAATGTGTCGGAACTTTCACCCCAGGTACGCCCTAGCAACCAGCGCGGTGCCGTCACGGCTTGCTGTAACGGCTGACCAAATACGGCGTAGCGACTGAACACAGCAGCTTGCGTCTGCGGTTGTCCATCACCGCCCATGGTGCCGTAAACCATGGTGCTTCCATCCTTCAGGCGTGCTGCAGCAGGATTGAGGGTATGGAAAGGCTTCTTTCCGGGTTTCAGGGTCAAAAGGTGCTGCGGATCCAGGCTGAATGAAGCCCCCCTGTTCTGCCAGTTCAGCCCAGATTCTGGCAGCACGATGCCGCTGCCGAATTCGTGATAAATACTCTGGATGAACGATACGGCTAGCCCGTCGTTATCGATCACACCCATCCAGACGGTGTCGCCGGGGCCTTTGCCTTCGCCCCAAGGCGCGGCTTTCTGAGGGTTGATTTGTGCCGCAAGTGCTTGCAGGTAGGCTGGATCGAGACAGCTTTGCGGGTCGATCGTCATATGCTCAGGATCGGTAATATGGGCGTCGCGTACAGCAAAGGCCAATTTGGTCGCTTCGACCAGGGTATGGACATGATCAGCCCCGTCCGCAGAGTAATGACCAAGACCGGCATGGTCGGCAATGCCCAGAATCAGTTGCGATACCAGTCCCTGGCTGGGCGGTATCAGGTTGTAGACGGTGCCAGTACTGTGCTCCAACTCCAGAGGGCGTACGCGCCTGGCTCGGTAGTTGGCCAAATCCTCACGGGTGACCGGTGCGCCCAGCGCGCTCAAGTCTTTGGCTATAGAGTCGGCCAATGTACCCCGGTAGAAGCTGTCCAGACCTGTTTCGGCGAGTGTGAGCAAGGTGGCTGCCAGGCGCGGCTGCCTGAACAGGCTACCAGCCTCAGGTGCAGCACCGTTGTGCAAAAAGGTTTCGGAAAATCCCGGGATGCCTTGCAGTTCGGCTTGTTTGCTGGAAGTAGCCAGATGCTGCGACGGTGTGGTGGGGATCCCGGCGTACGCGTAGTGGATGGCATCCTCCAGCAGGCGTGGCAACGGGATTTTTCCACCCAGCTCAGACGCTACGACCAGCGCTTCCTGCCAACCGCCAACGGTGCCCGCGACGGTGACTGCGGCGTCGGCACCACGTGTCGGGATCTTGCTCATGCCGTCGTATCGAGAGAGCGTCGCCAGGCTACCCGCCGGGCCGCTGGCGTCGATTGCGAGTGGCGCGCCTTGAGCTGGCACAATCAACCAGAAACCGTCGCCCCCAAGGCTATTCATATGAGGATAAACCACGGCGATCGTGGCAGCCGCTGCGACCATGGCCTCGATGGCGTTGCCGCCTTCGCGCAAAACGGCCAGGGCTGATTGTGCCGCCAGACTATGAGGGGCTACGGCTATTCCGCGGGCAGCAAGGGTAGTGTTCAACATACGATTTATCCTTTATTCAAGACTTCATAGCGTGCTTGGCGATCCAATTGGCGCGCATGCGTTTAAGGACGAAAAAGGCGAGCCCGGCGGTAATGATGTCGAAGCTGATGGCAACAGCAAAAACCGGGTACCAGCTGTCGGTACTTTGGTGCAGAAGCGCAGCAACCGGGCCACCAAAAATCGAACCGATTCCTTGCGCCATGTACAGGAAGCCATAGTTGGTGGTGGCGTGACGTGTACCGAAGGTGTCAGTCAGGGTCGAAGGAAACAGCGAGAAAATTTCGCCCCAGCCCAGGAACACAACGCCAGAGAGCAGGACAAACAGCACTGGGTTATCGCTGGTCAGCAGCCAAAGGGTCATGGCGATACCTTCGAAGAAGAACGCGAAGGCCATGGTGTTCTCGCGGCCGTAGCGGTCGGAGATCCAGCCAAACAGCGGCCGTGTCAGGCCATTGCATATCCGGTCGATGGTCAGGGCTAGTGGCAAGGCAGCCATACCCATCACCATCACGGACGTCATTCCAAAGTCCTCGGCGAAACTGGCCATTTGCGAAGTGACCATCAGGCCTGACGTCGACATCATGGTAAACATGGCAAACATCAGCCAGAACACAGGTGTCTTGAGCACTTCGCGCGGTGGCACATCGACTACGATTTGTTTCGTTTTCGGCAGTGGATCATCACTCTGCGATGTCGGGGGTTGGCGCAGAAAGCGCGATGCCACCAGCCCCACAAGCCCTAGCGCCAGACCGAAGGTCAGCATTGTGGTTTCCATGCCTGCACTTTTCAGACTGTTGCTGATAGGAAAGGTGGTGATCATGGCGCCCATGCCATACCCGGCAGCCACAGCCCCGGCGGCAAGGCCCCGGCGATCAGGGAACCAGCGCACCATCAGGCCGATGATGCCGACATAAACGATTCCGGTACCCAGACCCCCGACCACTCCGTAGCTCAGGTAAAGCATGCTCAGCGACGAGGCCTGGCTGGCCAGAATCCAACTGAGACCCGACAGCGCACAACCGAGACCCACGAGTGTACGAATACCAAAACGATCGACCAGATAACCCTGTATTGGCGAAAAGAAGGTCTGCAGGATAATCAATAATGAAAAGGTTATTTGAACCTGCGCCAGCGAAACACCCAGTTTTTCAGTGAGGGGGGCGGTGAAAAGTGTCCAGACATATTGCGGGCTGGAAATAGCCATCATACAAATAACACCAATGACCAACTGATAGCCACGGACACTGAATAACTCAACCCTGGTGCTTTCTGCTAAGTATTGCTCTCTATTCATTGGACCACACTCGCAACTAAGTTAATGTCACAATGATTGAGAGCAAACCGCATGCCAAAAGCTTTAAGTGCCGAGATATAAAAGCCATTCGCCTGACGCTTAATAATTAGCAGGCACAATTAATTATTCCGCTATCGCCGCAGAAAACAAAAATCAAACAGGCACTTAATAATAAATCATGAAGGGTTTTAATATTATAATTATGAATACAGGACATCTATCCCTGGAAGGTCATAATGTATCGCCTAACGGACATACTTGATCCTTGCGATTTTCGGTCGGGTTTTTCATGCGAGACAGTAGTGCAAAGAGTTATGAGTTGCACCATGTTGGCGCCATTTAATTGAATATCCGGCAAGAGTGAAAACGTACGTGAGGCCTCAGCACGCGCCGCAACAATCTGGCTGGGTAAGGATTACCTGTGACGACCACAACCAGGGGGAAACCTCTGTAGCTGAAAACGGCTACAGAGGCTGAGCTTATTTCGGTGAGTTGAGGTTCAGTGTGGGTGTCTCGTCGAAGAAGTTCCAAGGCTTGAGCAGTACGTGCACCCATTCGGTTGGCATGATCGGCCACTCCTCTGCGCGAGCCACGTGAGTGGTACCAGTGGTAAGCCACACCACATTGTCACTGCTTTCGATCGATTGGTTGTTGGCTGTGAATAGGCCCAGACCGGTATCCGTTGCAGAGCGATTCGGGTATTTACCTTCTGGATAGCGCTCCAGAGGATCGTAACGGGTCACCCATATCTGCTTGTCCATGAAACTCAGTCGATGGTACAGCCATTCGTCGCTACCGAAATTGGCGCCCTTGGCCACAGGGTGAGTCCCACCTGCATAAGGGATCAATTGGTAGGACACCGGGTATCCCATCTTGTTTTCCTTACTCGTGTTGCTGATCAGGCGAATAGTCGCGGGATCGAATTTTTGTGCAGCTTGCTGCTCAGTGCTGACCACCTTTTGGTCAATCTGCATGGTGCTGGAGCGCGGCCCGCCGCGGTCATTTTTGGCAACGACGGGATTAAGTTCGACCAGCGAGTTGTTTTCGCCATCTACGTCCATGTCCAGGCGGAAATTGTAGATGTGTTGGTGAGTGGTGCCGACAATGTTGTGGTCGATCAAGGTACCGTAGCGAGTGTCCTCTTTGGCAGTGGCGTCATGAATGGTGCTGGACTTCACACCTTTGACTGCCTCGATGCCAGTTGCACCTGCGTCGATACCGATCACACCGTTCTCCTGGAAGACCCAGTCAAAAATGTAGTCATAATTGCCGACGGTGCTGATCCATCGAATGACCAACTCCCGGCGCTCGGTGCTGAGGTTGGGTTGGCCCATTTCCTGATGCTTGTATTCAGGTCCCGCATAGCGTTCGAATATCGCCATCGCGCGGGGGATATTGACGGGCGATCCGGCATAGTCGGCGATGGTCGCGTCAACAAACACCGCGTTCTGAGGCGCATCCTTGCCAGGCTGGATCTGGGAAGTGAGAGTCCCCATGCCGTAGTCTCCGGAATCGAGATAGGCTTTGAAGTACCAGCCCACGTCTGGATCTCCATAGGGCACGATCATGCCGCCCAGATTCCCTTCGTACATGACTTTGCGCTTCTTGCCCTGATCGTTATAGGTGACTGTGGAAATCACCGGGCCTACCCGCGAATCGAGTGCCAAATGCAGATCCCAGTTTTGCCAGTGAATGCTGTTGCCGGTGATCGTGTAGTTCTTGCCCTCGGGTTCGATGATCTCCAGTGGCTTGACGGTCGCCGCTTTACGCCCTCGCCCGTCGTAAGGCGTAGGTTTCATTGGCACCGGCACTATCACTCCATCTTCGATCTTGATCACGCTCTTGGTTTCCAGGTCGACGACGGCCACCAGGTTTTCGATCGGATGAGCCCAGTAGTTGCCATCGCCAACATCCAGATAGCTGACCACCTTAAGCAGACGCTGGTCCTGAACAAGGCCGTCTTTGCCATCAAAGTAGCCCACAGTGAGCGGCGTAGTGACGACCTTCTTGACGTCTTTGATGCCACGTTTGGCCAGCGCCTGAGCATATTCAGTGCTGCCTTCTATGACAGACTGCACAGTCGCGAAGTCGTCCAGCAAGACCATCCCGTGAACATTCCTGGTCGGTTCCCAACTCAGGAGTTTTTTGCTGCCCAGGTCTACCACAGCTTCGACGACGTGCCTGCCATCGAGCACGGTCACATCGGCCTCGCGAGATTGGCTTACGGGCTTTCCGGTATAGATAAAGTCCCAGACTTCGCTCTTTTTCGGCCCCCGGAGCGATATTGCCGTGAACCGGAAGTCTTTTTTAGAGTGCTCCGAAGCTTTGATCACCTCGACCGCCAACTTGATTTCGTCTGCACTCAAAGCATTAAGTGGATGAGGCCGGGTTTCGACGCTAAACGTTTTATCCAGGCCCGACTGGAATACTTCATTGATGAAGTTATTCGACATCAGTGCAGTATTTTTTTTGAAAACCACCGGAACGCTAAGCTCCAGTCTTTTGCCGTTAAGCATCGCCACTTTGCTGTTCGGCTTTACCTTGATATATGCCCCATCCTTGGAAATAACGAAGAGGTTGGCGTAGTCGTCCCATTTTACAGTGGCCCCAAAATTTTCCAGGGTCGACTTCAGGGGCACCATCTGCGCTGCGCCGCCATGTGCATGGGCGGTCGAGGCAAGGCCGGCAAGGGCTAAAGCCAAGGCCAGCGGAGCTAAATTAAATTGACGGCGTTTGAGTGTATGACTCATCAGTGAAGTCCTTAAAGTGCCCAGTAAAGTAATGAGGCATGTTTCTTTCGCCAACGGTTTTCTTGTTCAATTTTGCGGGCGAGCCAAACAGCGTTCTATGCATGAGAGCGAAGTAGTCGGGAGCCAGCAGGCACAATCACTGTAAGGTGAAGTTGTTGGCGTCCTTTAACACAAATTGGCAATTCATCACGCCAGGGGCTGGCAGTGATAGTTGCGCCAGAGCGGCGCACTAACTTGACGCAGGCATGCTGCAAGTTGGTGCTTTAAATGGCACTACTTGGTCCTTCAGCACGTATTGGGGGGGGGATTTTATTGGCATAACGCTTGCTAACAATTTGTAACATTTACCCGTTACAGAGTCCTGCCCGTAGAGGTTCCGCGTGCGTCAATCCCTTCATACAACCGATATTTTCGAGCATGCCAACGCATTGCCAGGCTGGCGTCAGCGCTATGACCAGCTCAGCTGCGGCCGCCTCCAAGGTTGGCTGGATGTGGTCCAGGCGGGTGAAGTTCAGCTGTTTCGTGAGCGTCTCAATCAGCAGGTTATCCAGCACATCTGTCTACCGCGCAATGCGGTCAACATATTGTTTCCGCTGGCTTGGCCTGCTGTGGATTATCAAGGGACGATGGCGGAAAAATGCGCAACAGTTTTGCTGCCGAACGACGAATATCGCGTCTTCACACCCGCGGGCATGGATGTGCTGTGCATGTCGATTCCCTATGCAACGTTACGCGGGCTGCTGGACGAAGCGGTGCTCGATGCATTGATGCAACTGGATCGGCCGAAACGCGTGTGCCTGCGAACACACCGCATGGCCCCTGGCATAGTGATGTTCAAGGCTTTGATGGAGGGCTCGCCGACCAGCTCGACATGGCAGTCGCTGACTCTCATGGCCGTAGAGTGGTTGGAGCGAGTGACTGATGCACCTCAGGAAACGCCGCGGCCTGGTACCCACAATTACATCGTTGAACGCTGTCATCAGTGGTTGATTGAAGAACCCGCAACGCCAACGAACGTGCTTGAGTTTTGTCGACGTTTGAAGGTGTCACGACGCACACTTCAATATAGTTTTCAGTCGGTGGCCGCGGTTACACCTGTGCAGTATCTGCGGTCGGTTCGCTTGAACGGTGCGCGCCGCGCATTGAAAGAGGACCCATATGCAAGCATTGCCGATATCGCCGAACGTTGGGGGTTTGGCCACTCGAGTTATTTCACCCTGGAATATCAGAAACTGTTTAACGAGTTACCGTCGGCTTTGCGCTGTCTTGAGCGAAGGTAACGCCTGCCATAGTGGCTCGCACATCACAGCTGCAGTGTCTTGGCCAAAGACTGTAGTTGCGAACTGCGCGCCTGATCCCCGGTACTCTTTTATTCAAGCCACGCAGGATAAATAAGCGCAAACCGCTGACTTACCCAGCCGACAAAGCATGTACCTGCGGAGCAAGATGCGTTCTGCTCGGGTACAACACGGACGTATGGGTCGTCAGCAGCCGGGAGCGAACGTCCGCTGTTGGCCGTAAGAAGTTTTTTTCTTGCTAGTTATATATGGATATTCGTATATTCGGCATTCCGTATGTAGCGAGCCTCTCATGATCACTCCCACCAAACTCTTCAAGAGCCTGGCCGATGAAACCCGCGTGCGCGCGACCCTGCTGATTGCCGATCAAGGTGAGTTGTGCGTGTGTGAATTGATGTGCGCCCTTGATGAAAGCCAGCCAAAAATCAGCCGCCACCTGGCGCAATTGCGCAGCAATGGTTTGCTGCTTGATCGTCGTCAGGGCCAATGGGTCTATTACCGCCTCAATCCGGATTTTCCGGCCTGGGTTCACGACATCTTGCAAGTGACGTCCAGGGCCAACGCCGATTGGCTCAAGGATAACGCCGCCCGTCTACAAAACATGGATGGCCGTCCGGTTCGCGAAGCGACCTGCTGCTGACCCCGGATCAAGTGAGTCTTGAATGTTTGTCGCTATCGCTGTTTTCGTCTTCACACTCGTGCTGGTCATCTGGCAACCCAAAGGCCTCGGCGTCGGCTGGAGCGCTACCCTCGGCGCAATGACAGCGCTGGCGGTTGGTGTCGTCTCGCTACATGACATTCCTGCGGTGTGGGCCATCGTCTGGAACGCGACCGCCACGTTTATCGCGGTGATTATCATCAGTCTGCTGCTGGATGAAGCCGGCTTCTTCGAATGGGCTGCGCTGCATGTTGCGCGCTGGGCGAAAGGCAGTGGTTACCGCTTGTTCGCGTTTTGTGTACTGCTCGGGGCGGCAGTGTCGGCGGTTTTTGCCAACGACGGCGCGGCGCTGATCCTCACTCCCATCGTCATGTCGATGCTGATCGCACTACGCTTTTCAGCTGCCGCAACCCTGGCGTTCGTTATGGCTGCAGGCTTCATTGCCGACACCGCGAGCCTGCCACTGATAGTGTCCAATCTGGTGAACATAGTCTCCGCTGACTATTTCAAACTGGGCTTTGCCGAATACGCGTCGGTGATGGTGCCGGTAAGCCTGGCCAGTGTCGCCGCGACCTTGCTGGTGCTCTTTGTCTACTTTCGCAAAGACCTGCCGCACCACTATGCGACGGATGCGTTACAGGAGCCCAAAGCAGCGATCCGCGATCGCGCGACGTTCATCGTCGGTGGCTGGACGCTGTTGATCCTGCTGGTAGGGCTGTTCGCCCTGGAACCGCTGGGCATCCCGGTGAGCGCTGTGGCTGCGGTCTGTGCGGCAATCCTGTCAGGCGTCGCCGCCAAGGGCCACAAAATCTCGACACGTCGCGTGCTGAGGGATGCTCCGTGGCAGATCGTAGTGTTTTCACTGGGCATGTATCTAGTGGTATATGGCCTGAAGAATGCCGGACTGACGGACCTTCTCTCCGAACTGCTCAACCGCCTCGCTGAACAGGGAATATGGAGCGCCACCCTCGGCACGGGGCTGCTGTCTGCGCTGATGTCGTCGGTGATGAACAACATGCCCAGCGTGCTGATCGGCGCGCTGTCGATTCAGGCCAGCGATGCGCAAGGGCTGATTCGCCAAGCGATGATCTACGCCAATGTCATCGGCTGCGACCTGGGCCCGAAAATCACCCCCATCGGCAGTCTGGCCACGTTGCTCTGGCTGCATGTGCTGGAGCGCAAAGGCCTGCGCATCACCTGGGGTTACTACTTCAAGGTCGGCGTCGTGCTTACCCTCCCGGTGTTGCTGATTACCCTGTCGGCGCTAGTCCTGCGCCTCAGTCTTTGATGTCCGCCCAATGCGCAAGGAAAACCCCATGCGAGTCCTGTTTATGTGTACCGCCAACAGCTGCCGCAGCATCCTTTCAGAAGGCATGTTCAATCACCTGGCACCGCCGGGATTCGAAGCGGTGAGTGCTGGCAGCTTCCCCAAAGGCCAGGTACTACCGCGCAGCCTGACTACCTTGCAACAGGCCGGTATCTCGATTGACGGCCTGTACAGCAAAGGCAATGACGCCTTCGAAGGCAATCCGCCGGACATCGTCATTACCGTTTGCGACAAAGCCGCTGGTGAAACCTGTCCGGTGTATTTCGGCCCGGCGCTAAAGTCCCACTGGGGGTTAGAGGATCCCTCCGAAGTGACGGCTGACGAAGCGGCAATTGACGCTGCCTTTCGCGCCACCCTGGCGCACATCGAACGACGATGCCGGGCCTTTCTTGATCTACCGTTTACCCGTCTCAGCCGCGACGAACTGAAAACCGAGCTCGACCGCATCGGCGTGCTTTAAGGAGGATATATGTCCGAACATCTGCCTAACCTCGACTCCACCCTGTTCGATCATTCCGGGCCATTGCTGATCGAGGGGCACAAACCGCGCATCCTGCTTCTCTACGGCTCGACCCGAGAGCGCTCTTTCAGTCGCCTATTGGTCGAAGAGGCCGAACGCCTGCTCGAACACTTCGGTGCCGAAACGCGCATCTTCAACCCGTCCGGTCTGCCCCTGCCTGACGATGTGCCAGTCGACCATCCCAAAGTGCAGGAGCTGCGCGATCTGGTGTTATGGTCCGAAGGCCAGGTCTGGTGTTCGCCGGAACGTCACGGCGCGATGTCGGCGGTGTTCAAGGCGCAGATCGACTGGATCCCGCTGGAGCTTGGCGCCGTAAGACCCACCCAGGGCAAGACACTGGCGGTGATGCAGGTGTGCGGCGGCTCGCAGTCGTTCAACGTGGTCAATCAACTGCGCGTGCTGGGTCGCTGGATGCGCATGTTCACCCTCCCCAATCAGTCTTCAGTTCCGAAGGCGTATATGGAATTCGATGAGGCCGGACGGATGAAAGCCTCTGCGTACTACGACCGCGTCGTCGATGTGATGGAAGAGCTTGTGAAGTTCACTGTTCTGCTGCGCGATCGGCAAGATTTTTTAGTAGATCGCTACTCGGAACGCAAAGAATCGGCTGAGCAACTGATGGCGCGTGTTAACCAGCGTTCAATTTGAGAAGGTGGCATGTCTTTTGAGTTAAAAAAACGGAGCGATTCAGTTCGCACAGCCGCCTTTTTCTCTTTGGCGATGCTTGCTGCTTGAAACCCGTCTGCACGCGCTACGGTGCGGTGTGAATGTCGAAAATCGATGATCGAAAGTCGTGGCTCCTGTACTGTCAACAGCGCGACTTTGGCAAAATGTTTGCCCGCTTTTACATGCGTCCCAAAACGGTTCTCAAGTGCATTGCCTTTAAAAACAGGTGCGGATACCAATGACGAATGCCAGGCCGGCCATCAGACTCAGCACACTTAGGCAAATAGCCCCCTACCTGAGCATGCGCGGGGTTTCGCCGCTGGAGTTCTTTCGGCGTTTTGGTATTTCCCCCCATGTTTTTCAAAACCCTGAAGCCTGGGTACCGCGAGCGGACTGTTTTCATATTGCCAACAAAATGGCCGCTATCGCGCAGGATCCCTTCGGCGGGGGGATGATCGGGCACCTCACAGATGTGCGCTCAACCGGCATGTGGGGCGAGTTGATATTGGGCTCGACCAACCTCGCTCAGGCTTGTGCAGCAGCGGCAGTCCATACGGATTTGTTACATCAGGGAAGCGAAGTCAGAATTATCACCGAAGGCCGCACGACGAAACTGATCCAGCACTTTACCGGGCACCACGGGGCTGATCCCAAGCAGGTCATTTTCGGCACACTGGCGGTACTTCGAAAAGTGCCGCTCATGTCCGGTGCGGCTGGTGCCATACGCGTGCATCTGAAAAACCCGAGAGAGCGCGGCGACGAGGCGCTGGAAGAATACCTGGGCCCGAACCTCGTCATGAACGCCGAGTACAACATGATCGAATTCGATCGTGAGTTGCTCGAAATCCCCCTGCAACCTGTAAAAGATGTCGCCTGGAAAATCACCCAGGCCTTGAAGTCGACCGCTGACGCAGCTGACGTGCTCGCCCGGCAGATAGCGGATCAGGAACTCTCCAAGCTGACGACTATTTCAAGAAAGATCGGGTTGTCTGTTCGAACCTTGCAGCGTCGACTTGAACATTGCGGCATCGACTTCGATGCTCTGCGTGACGAGACACGTCGCAGTGAAGCCCTTAAGTTGATTGCCACCGGCAGATACAGCGCGACTGAAGTTGCCTATATGGTCGGCTACAGCGATCCAGCGCACTTTACGCGGGCCTTCAAGCGCTGGACCGGGAGCCCGCCGTCGCGTTATCGCGCCCTGTTGAAACAAGACCTCTAACCCCCCTCCCCTAAATATTCCTCCCCTTTCCAAAGGCGCGTTCGCGTGCCTGCTCACTTTGTTTTTGGCACCAAATGGCAAGTTTGGGTCAAGGCGTTCTTATACAGTCGAAAAATTAACGCCCACTTATAAAAGCAAGAGGTTTAAATGTCCCATTCGTCCACGGCCTGCATCTTCGCAATAGCGCTGGCAGCGTTCGGAAGTGCCAACGCACAGTCGCACTCGGATGCGTCGATACCGGTGGGTGTAGATAATTTTACCCGTGCCGAGTCCGACCTCTACTTGGGGAAAATGGTCGCGACTGGCAGTTTGGGCCGGTTTGTTCATACCCGCGAAGCGGTGCCCATCGACGCCCAGAATGTGGTCCGGATGAATCGGGACACGCTCTATTCGTCTGCGGTTTTCGATCTCGATGCAGGCCCCGTCACGATCATCTTGCCTGAGGCCGCCGGACGGTTTATGTCGATGGCGGTGGTCAATGAAGATCACTACGTTCCTATCGTCACTTACGGCGCCGGCCGCCAGACACTGACGAAAGAGGCAGTCGGTACACGTTATGTGTTTGTCGCTGTGCGCACGTTCTTCGATCCCACGGATCGCAAAGACCTTGAAAAGGTACATGCGCTGCAAGACGCAATCACCGTCAGCCAGGCCAAGGTGGGGGAATTCGTGGTTCCGAAGTGGGACCAGGCCAGCCAGACAAAAGTGCGTGATGCCCTGGAGGTCCTGGGTTCGACTATTCCCGATTACAACCAGTCCTTTGGTCCCAAGGGCACGGTCAATCCCGTTCACCACCTTATCGGCACTGCCACAGGGTGGGGCGGCAACCCGGCCAAAGACGCCATTTACCTTGGCGGCGTGATGCCTGAGAACGATGGCAAAACCATTTACCGGCTCAACGTGGGAGATGTCCCCGTCAACGGTTTCTGGTCTGTCAGTGTTTACAACGCAGAGGGTTACTTCCAGAAAAACCCTTACGACGCTTATTCGCTGAACAACTTAACGGCCAAGAAAAATGATGACGGCTCGATTGTCATCCAGTTCGGTGGCTGTGACGGAAAGATCCCTAACTGCCTGCCTACTCCGCCCGGCTGGAACTATACGGTCCGTCTTTATCAACCGAGTGACCCGATATTGAACGGCCAGTGGCTTTTCCCAAAACCGCAGCCCGTCGCCCTCTAAATCAGCCATTAACTAAAAGTTCTGACGTCTTGCACCAAAGGAAACAATCAATGACGACCATCGGTGGTTCAAGCTTTTTCAAGCATCCAGCTCAGTTCATAACGGGGGCGACCCTCGCCCTCGCGATGGCACTGCCTGCACACGCCGACGACTCAGGCAGCGAGCCGTCTGTCACAGTCGGTGGCGGACTCGCCGTCGGCCCCTTGTACGAAGGCTCTTCACACTACGCCGCGTTCCCGTCCCTAAAACTCAAGGCGGTTTTGCCTACTGAAAACTGGGGCAAGTTTACCGCCTCATTCCCGGATGGCCTGCGCTGGGACTTGCCAGGATTGTCCCCTTTCGGGATCGCCCTGTTGCTGGGTTACGACCAGGGTCGCAAGGAAAGAATCCACACGCTGGGCGGTCGCGATGACTACCTGAGGGGAATGGGTAATCTGGACAGCACTGCGCTTGTCGGGGCGGAAGCGTATTGGGTCTTGCCGGGCGGTCGTCTGTTTGTTCGTGGCCTGCAAGCTAGCCAGAGCCGCAATTACGGTGGCGAAAGCCTTGGGCGTACCGCGTTCCTGGAAGCCGGTTTCGCCACAACCTACGCGCTGTCTTCAACATTGACCCTGGACTCGACCCTGTACGGCACCTGGAGCAATGAGAAAGACATGATGGCGCGCTTCGGCGTCACCGCCCAACAAGCGGCGCGAACCGGCTTCGACGAATACCACCCCGGTGGCGGCATGCGGGACGTGACCTTGAAGCTGGGCCTCACGTGGCAATGGCAACCACAGTTGGCGCTGGAAGGCGGCATCAAGACCTACGCCCTGGTCTCCGACGCCCGCAACAGCCCGCTGACGGGTGAGAGCGTGGGCGCAGGCGCCTATCTGAATGCCCTTTACCGGTTTTGATAAGGGAACACTCGATGAAAACAGTACATAAGCAACTGGGGCTGGCGGGCCTGCTCTGGTCGGGGCTGGTGCTTGCCGACGATGCTGCCACCAAGGTCACGGACCCTCACTTCAAGCTGGCCCCAGGCTATCTACCTTCAGCAGACCTTCCCCTGGGCCTGGCGTTGCTGGGCGCCCCGCCAAAGCCCGACTCTGCGGCGCTGGCACGGGATGAGGAAGCACGGCGAGCAGCGCTGTCGCTACGCGGTACGGCCCGGGAGAAACTCGCTGCGACGGATGCGGAGCTGTCATTCCCGGGCCCGGCCAACGCATTCTCCTGCGCGATGGGTACGCCGATCACCGAGAAAAACACACCGCATCTTTATACCTTGATGCAGCGCACCCTGTCGGATGCGGGCGGCTCCACCTATGCCGGGAAGAATGCCTACAACCGCACCCGACCATTCGTGGCACACAACGAAGGAACCTGCCGCAAAGACATGGAACCGCTGCTGCGCACGGATGGCTCCTGGCCTTCCGGCCACTCCGCAGCCGGTTGGGCCTGGGGGCTGTTGCTGGCCGAGATACAGCCTGCGCGTGCAAACGAGTTGATGACCCGCGGGTTGTCATTCGGCCAGAGCCGGGTCATCTGCGACGCTCACTGGCAGAGCGACGTCGATGCAGGCCGCATCATGGGCGCTGCGACGGTGGCGAGCCTGCACAGCAATCCGACGTTCCTGGCGGATATGGCGGCCGCCAAGGAAGAGGTCAAGGCCGCGCAAAAAGCCGGTTTGAAGCCTGCACAGGACTGTGCGGCCGAGGCCGTGGCGCTCTCGCTGACCCAGCACTGATCGGGAAAACACCATCATGTACAGTGACAACACCCGCTCGGCTTTGCGGCGCAAGCACGCACGTCTGGCACTACTGGCTGGCGCCTTCATCGCAGCCGGGCCCGCGATGGCGGCAGACAACGAAGACTGGACGTTCAACGGCGGACCTTACCTATGGGGCGCTGGCATTCGTGGACACGTGGGTCATGGCAGTACTGGCACCCAGTTCATCAAATCCGATTTCTCCGACATCGCCAAGACGGTCGATATGTCGGTGATGCTGATGGGTGAGGCGCGTCGAGGCCCCTACAGCGTGCTCGCCGACCTGATGTACATCGACACCGACACCCGCAACCACCTGCCTGGGGGCGCCAAACTTGAGGTAGAAAGCAAGACAGCCTCCGGGTTCCTGGGTGGAGGCTACACAGTGCTGGGTGATGATAATCGTCGACTGGATGTCGCCGGTGGCGTGCGTGTCTGGTACAGCGGCACCACCCTCACCTTCCATGGTGGCCCCCTTGGTGGCTTGTCGGGCTCTGACAATGCGACATGGGCAGACGCGATGGCAGGCCTGCGCGGGCACTATGCCGTGAACGATCGATTCTGGTTGTCATCCTGGGGGATGGCGGGCGCCGGGCAGTCCCGGGAAGACTGGGACCTGGCAGCGCTGGCAGGCTGGGAGTTTTCCCCCGGGTTTTCGGCGGTGGCCGGTTACCGGGCGATGGGGGTTAATTATCGTCATGACGGCTTTGTCTACGACATTGTCCAGAAGGGGCCGTTGCTGGGTATTAGTGGGCGATTCTGAGCCGCTCATCCTAAAGCTCCCACACAGCACAATCAGCTATCCGAGCAACCTCACATCTCTGCGTTGTGAGGTTTTCGCGTGCGCACAAAAAAGATTATTGATTCATTGTCAGGTGTTTTTTTTCAGCCTACCTTGATCAAAACCTATACAAAACATTTATCGCGTATAGGTATTTGGCTATAGAGATGAAATCGGTCATGGCTGCCTCTGAAATGCCGGGCGCCTTGGGTGATAGTCGACGACGCGGCAGGAATTCCTGCCGCTCTTGCAACGACGACAAACCTGTACGCGGGCTGCCAGCCGTACAGGGCTCTGGCTCGAAACTTCACCTTCACCACCTGTGAACTTCAGGGAGTAAGGCAATGACCCGATTTCTGCTGTTATTGGCCCTGGCACTCAGCGTCGCGAGCTGCTCCAGTGTGGATGTCGCCCGTTATACGGATCAGCAACCGGCATTGGATCTGGAGCGTTTTTTCAGCCAGCCCGTCAAAGCCTGGGGGATGTTTCAGAAACGCAGCGGTGAGGTTGCCAAGCGTTTCGAGGTCAACATCGCCAGCCGACGCGAGGGCAACAACCTGATTCTCGACGAGCGCTTCCTTTACAGCGACGGTACTCGCCAGCGCCGCGTGTGGGTCCTCACCCCTGAGGGCCAAGGGCGCTGGAGCGGTCGTGCGGATGATGTGGTGGGTGTCGCCAAGGGCCAAGTCGCTGGAAACACCTTGCACTGGCGGTATCGCCTGAACCTGCCAGTCGGCGACTCAACCTACGAAATGAGCATGGACGACTGGATGTACTTGATGGACGAGGACACGTTGATCAACCGCACCACTATGTCCAAGTTCGGGGTAGAGGTCGGCCAGGTGACGTTATTCTTCCGTCGCCAGGGCACGGGAGCGAGCCAATGAACCGGCCCTGGACCATGGCCTCCCTCGGGGACGGTTATCGCGCGCTGGTAATCGGCGCCAGTGGGGCCCTTGGCACGGCTTTTTGCGAACAGCTCAGACAGGATCCGCGCTGTGCCGGAGTTCACGCCCTGGGGCGCCAGACCGTTCCCGAACTGGACCTTGAGCGCCCCGACACGATTGCCAGCGCCGCCACCGAACTGGCAGCCGAAGCGCCCTATCAACTGATCGTGCACGCTGCCGGCCTGCTCCATCGCGACCGGATCAAGCCGGAAAAAAGCTTCAGCGCGATCGAACAGGAGGCGCTGCAGGCCGTCTTTCAAGTGAATACGCTGGGCCCGGCGCTGGTATTGCGGCACTTTCTGCCGCTGCTCGAACCTCGGGGAGCGATGGCAATGCTTTCGGCCAAGGTCGGGAGCATTGGCGACAACCGTTTGGGCGGCTGGTACGCCTATCGCGCCTCCAAGGCGGCGCTGAACATGCTGATCAAGAGCGCCGCCATTGAACTGGCCCGCACTCGCCCGCAGAGCCGTTTGCTCAGCCTGCACCCGGGCACGGTTGTGTCAGGGTTGTCGCAACTTTTCCGCGGAGCCTGCAACGCCCGTCCGGCAGAGGTAGCCGCTGCCCAATTACTGACCTTGATTGACCAGTTGACGCCGGCCGACAGCGGCCATTTCTTTGCCTACGATGGAGAACGCCTGCCCTGGTAGGCAAGGAGTGAAACATGAACCTGCAAACCCTCACCGAACGTGCGGCCAACAGCGAAATACGCGAGCTGGAGTTGCTGTCAATCGAAGGTGGATTTTATCTGGCACGGGTCCGTCAGGATCACGGCCAGTTCACCTTGCTGGATGATGCGGCCCAGCCAATGCACCTGCGTTCGATCGCCCACCTGCGAGAATTGCTGCACGCCGTACCGGCATTTCCTTGCGTACTGGTGCAGCAATGCGTGCACGACGAAATGTGCGGCCGGGATGCAGGGCCTGTCGAGGCGCTGCGCATTCCGTTTTCGCTCACCATGCCATTGTGATTTGAACCACGCCGAGCATCACTGGATGAACGTTACCCGCCGGTTGTATAGTTTTCCATCCAGCGTTCAGCACGAACCATCGGCCCCCAAACACCTAATACTCTCAGTGCTCCGGCGCAACCATCCGAAAGCGTATGTCGATGTCATCGGAAACCAGGCTGTCGGACCACTCCCCGGCACCGACCTTGAAGTCACTGCGCTTGAGCACCAGCTCGGCGTCGAAAATGCCAATGGTTCGATCTGACTTCAGCAGCACCGGCACTGTCACCTCCCGGGTAACCCCCTTGAGTGTGAGGTTGCCCGTGATCCGGTAACGATTGTTTCCCATGTCCTTGATGCGGGTCGACTCAAAGATCGCCACGGGATAAGCCGTGGTATCGAACCAGGCAGGCTTTTGCAGCTCGGTGTTGGCGTCTTCGCTACCGGCGTCGATGCTGTCGAGGTCGATGGTCAGCCTGGCCCGGGCCGCCTCGGGGTGTGCGGTGTCGAATTCGAGAGTCCCGACAAACTTGCCAAAGGTGCCATAGACCCTCGATCCCATCTGGTTGAAGGTAAAACTCAGGGTGCTGGCCGCAGGATTTACGCTGCTGTATTCGGCGGCATCCACGCCGGGGAAAAAACCGAGGGTCACAGTAACAGCCAGTGCGGCGGAACGTAGAGATCGAGGGCTCATTGCATTCTCCAGGACCGGCCCCTTATGGGTCGACGTGTGTAGCAGTAGATAAACTCAAGCAAAGAATCGCCGTTTATTCCAGCCCGCAGACGGTTTAAAGCCCACGCTTTACCTGACGGCACACAAAAGCGACTGATGGCTCGCAAACACTTGTCATTGCGCAGCATCGTTGTCTTTTAAACAAGAGGGAGGATTGTTAGCCGCGATTAAACGTAAATCCCATCATGAACAGGACTAACGATTTAGTGAAATCAATTCATTGTCGCTCAATCTATCGCCCGGCTTAAAATACGTCTTAATGACAGGCACTCTACATTTTACTGAGAAAAAAACCAGACGACAACAGTGGAAAACACTGAAAAACAATAAACACATTCAGGACTTATCTCAGACATCAGGATGGCAAATTACAATGAACACCGCGTTCTCATTTACGATCAAGAGCCTTCGTTTCGACGAAGACTATCACCCCTCCGAAAATACGCGCATCACGACCAATTTTGCTAATTTGGCCAGAGGAAAGAGTCGCCAGGAGAATGTGCGCAACACGTTGAAGATGATCGACAACCGTTTCAATGCCTTGGCCCAGTGGGACAACCCTAAAGGCGATCGCTACACGGTTGAACTCGACATTATTTCCGTCGAGATGAACATCGACAGCGAAAACAGCAGCACTGCCATCCCTTTGATTGAACTCCTGAAGACCTGCATTATTGATCGAAAAACCAATGAACGCGTTGACGGCATGGTAGGGAATAATTTCTCTTCGTACGTGCGTGACTACGACTTCAGTGTGGCGTTGCCGGGGCACAATGAGGGCCAGTCCGCATTCAGCACGCCTGAGAATTTTGGCGACCTCCACGGGAATCTGTTCAAGTGCTTCGTGAATTCAAGTACCTACACGGATAACTTCAAAAAATCACCCGTTATATGCCTGAGCGTCTCGAACACCAAAACCTACCATCGCACTGAAAACCAGCACCCCGTACTGGGCATTGAATACCAACAGGATGAATACTCTTTAACGGATGAATATTTCAAGAAAATGGGGTTGAAAGTCCGCTACTTCATGCCGACCAACAGTGTGGCGCCTTTGGCTTTTTATTTCTCTGGCGACTTGCTGGGTGATTACACCAACCTTGAACTCATCAGCACCATCAGTACGATGGATACTTTCCAAAAGATCTACCGCCCTGAAATCTACAATGCGAATTCGGCCGCCGGGAAATTCTATCAGCCCAGCTTGAAGCACCAGGACTATTCACTGACTCGAATTGTTTACAACCGAGAAGAACGTAGCCAGCTGGCTGTTGAGCAAGGCAAGTTTGTTGAAGAGCACTTTATCAAACCCTATCAGGCAGTACTTGAGCAGTGGTCGGCTAATTACTCTCTTTGACACCTAACATATTCAAGGTCTTCTAACATGAAAAAATTGCTACCCACTTCAACGGCTGGCAGCTTGCCTAAACCCGCCTGGCTTGCACAACCCGAGACACTGTGGTCTCCCTGGAAACTGCAAGATGAGGAGTTGGTCGAAGGCAAACAAGATGCCTTGCGACTGGCATTTCAGGAACAACAGCACGCGGGCATTGACATAGTCAGTGATGGTGAACAGACGCGCCAACACTTCGTCACCACATTTATTGAGCACCTCAGCGGTGTTGATTTCGAGAAGCGTGAAACCGTCAGGATTCGTGATCGCTATGATGCGAGCGTACCGACGGTCGTGGGCGCGGTTGCTCGCCAAAAGCCGGTTTTTGTCGAAGATGCCAAGTTCTTGCGACAGCAAACCAGTCAACCTATCAAATGGGCGCTGCCGGGCCCCCTGACCATGATCGATACGCTTTATGACAATCACTATAAAAGTCGCGAAAAACTGGCTTGGGAATTCGCCAAGATCCTCAATGAAGAAGCCAGGGAATTGGAAGCTGCCGGTGTCGACATCATCCAGTTTGATGAGCCTGCCTTTAACGTGTTCTTTGACGAGGTGAATGAATGGGGGGTGGCGACCCTGGAAAGAGCAATTGAAGGCCTAAAATGTGAAACGGCTGTGCACATTTGCTATGGCTATGGCATCAAGGCCAATACCGACTGGAAAAAAACCCTGGGGTCCGAGTGGCGTCAGTATGAGGAAGCCTTTCCCAAGCTGCAAAAATCCAGTATCGATATCATCTCGCTGGAGTGTCACAACTCTCATGTTCCCATGGACCTGATTGAACTCATTCGCGGTAAGAAAGTGATGGTGGGGGCCATTGATGTGGCCAGCCATATCATTGAAACACCCGAGGAAGTTGCCAACACGTTGCGCAAAGCACTTCAATTCGTCGACGCCGACAAGCTCTATCCTTGCACCAACTGCGGCATGGCCCCCCTGCCTCGCCAGGTAGCAAGAGGCAAGCTGAACGCATTAAGTGCAGGCGCAGACATCGTTCGAAGAGAACTCTTGAACCAGCGCTGAGTTAAAGCCGCAAGTGGCGTACGGGAAGCGGACTGTCGGGCCCGCTTCCAGCACTGGGCACCGCTCTAGTCAGCCGACATTCACGGCTACTTCAGGCCTTTTCTCACGCTCGGGTTGCACCCCATTTTCAGGACTTGCCATGTCACTTCCCAACACGACTATCGAGCCATTGAGCTTTCGCGAAGCGCTCGGGCATTACGCATCCGGTATCACGGTGATTACGTCACACCTTGATGGCGAGCCGATAGGCTTCACATGCCAGTCGTTCTATAGCGTGTCGACGAGCCCGCCGCTGGTGTCATTCAGCGTCATGGCCAGTTCGGCCAGCTATCCAAAAATTCGTCAGGCTGGCCGATTCGTAGTCAATATCCTGTCGGGCGAGCAAGTCGGGATCTCCAACCAGTTCGCTCGCAAAGGCACGGACAAGTGGCACGCCGTCGAGTGGCAACAATCGCCGCTGGGTAATCCGATCATTGCCGGGAGCCTGCACTGGCTGGATTGTAAAATTCACGCCGAACATGCCGCCGGTGATCACCTGATCGTGATTGGCGAAGTGAAAGCGTTAAGCCTGCAAGCAACTGCAGTTACGCAGCCACTGCTGTATTTCAAAGGGCAATATTGCAACATCGCCACCCAGAGCGCTGTTTGAGGGGTTACCTGCGCTGCCCTTCGTTATCCCTCCATCCATCAAGGATCTTTCTGGCCGCGAGCGCAGGTACATCTGCGTATTACTCCTTGGGCTGCCAGGCGGTTGAACCCGCCGCCGCCTTGAACTTGCTGCGGTTTTCAGTCGTTGCAGGCGGTTCAGAGTCGCCAAAAATCGCTTTGAGCCAATGCCCGTCGGTAGGGTTCGGGAAGATGATGAACTTGCGACCAAACTGCTCTTTATCTTCAGTCATCAGGCTCAGGCGTTGCTTGACGTCGGCAACGTAATACTTGCGCTTGAAGTCGTTGAGGTTGTCACCCAGCATCACGACCACGTCAAAATCTTTGGCAATCTCCAGCTGTCGGGGTTCTTTGTTGGAGCTGTCGCGATAAACCGTCAGGTGCTTTTCGTCGGCAAAAGGCAGTTTGTTTTTACGGAGATTTTCCAGGGCATATTGAAAGGTATTTTCCCCTTGATCACGGCTCGTGACATAGAAAACCTCTACACCCTTGGAGTGTGCGTAGTTCAGGAACTCCAACGCTCCGGGTGTGGCAACAGGGCCATTGTCAGCAACCCATTTGTCCCACGCGCCGTCATCAAAAAACTCTTTTCCCGAGTTGATCATGTAACCCCAATAGCTGTTGCTGCCCAGAACGGTGTCATCGACATCGCTGATGACAGCCAAAGGGCGATCCCCCTTCTTGTGAGCCTGGAGTGCTCGATCCAGTTGCATCCTCGCTACATTGAAGCCCTGATAGTAAAGCGCTTCGAACTCGGCAGCCGTTTGCTTCCAGGCGACTGCGGCAGTCAATAGATTGGAAGGAGCAGCGGTGCTCTCCTCGGCAAAGGCTTGTGTTCCCTGAAGCATCAGAAGCGAGATGAGCAACGGTGTGGCTAGCGTTCGATTGGTTTTTATTTTCATTTTCTGGCCCGGACCACGAGGATTGAACAACTTGGACAAACACGCCAGGGAGTTCTACATCAGCCAAAGTTTCAGCTCAATGTGGGTGTCGCGTTTCTGGCTCAATGAGGCGTAATACCCTCTTTTGCCACTGAGTCACGGGCCTTGAAGAGACGCCTGAGGTTCACATGCTCGATCCGTCCATGACTTATGTCAGTAGCCAGCGTCCGACCTGATCCGGGCCATGCTCCTTTTTCCAGGCCTGAAGCATCTTGTGATTGCCCCCCTTGGTCTCGACGACTTGATGGGTGTGCGGGTTCAGGTAACGCTTGAGAACCCGGGCAGTGCGCCGGGCCTTGGTCACACCCGCGCCGTTGTCGGTTGTACGAACATCAACCGGTTCAAGCAAAGCCACGATCTGATGGAGGTTGACCCCGTACGCTTCCATCAGTGTGCGCAACTTGTGTTCAAACTCGGCTTCGACCTGAAAGGACTTGTCGTTCTTGAGCGCCTCCAGGACCCGCTGTTGTTCAATGATCTGGCGTTCGAGGTCCCGGTATCTGGCAACTTTAGACATTGGCTTATGCTCTCTGGATAAATACGGTGACGTGACAGGTCAAGGGGGAAACTCCCCCCTGGCCCCTGCTGTTTCAAGTAATGATTTTCGTCATCGACACCCGAAGTGTATGTGACAGTGACTCACGACACCTGACACCTGACACCTGACACCCCTGAAATCAATAACGCTTGCGCCCGTTTGAAACAGGCAAGTACAACCGCCTGTATCAACAGATACAAAAAAACAGTTAACACTCAACGGCCAAACAACAACCTCATCTTATAGAGTTACTCACCAGTCCCTCTATGAAGAACTCTATGTGTCCTCGCGGACTGTTTGAAATTGGCCAGGCATCGATCTTTTGAGCAATGGCCCTGAATGCCTTTGCGCTCTTGGAACGAGGAAAGTTTCGGTAGACGGCTCGTTGTATATGCGCAGCCTTGCGGACCTCCTGGTCGTACGGAATGGCCCCCACATACTGCAACGTTACGCTTAAAAAGTTATCCGTAATCTTGACCAGCTTTGCGAACAGCCTTTGGCCGTCCATTGGATGGTGCTGCATATTGGCCAAGACCCGAAAACGGCTGATGCCATGGTCTCGATTAAGCAGCTTGATAAGCGCATACGCGTTGGTAATCGAGGTCGGCTCGTCACACACCACCAGCAAGACTTCCCGGGCAGCCCGAACGAAGCTGACTACCGATTCACCGATACCCGAAGCGGTATCAATCACCAGTACATCGAGCGTGTCAGCTATGTCGCTGAAGACCTGAATCAAGCCTGCGTACTGAGCTGCAGACAAATGCGCCAGGCTCTTATCACCTGACGCGGCATGGGCAATGAGCACCCCGCCAGGCCCTCGCATCAACACATCGGTCAACTCGCAGCGGCCCTCGATCAGATCGGCAAGGGTGTACCGCGGGTTAAGCCCCAGCAGAACACCTATATTCGACAATCCCAAGTCAGCTTCCAGCAATACAACCCGCTTGCCGAGTTCTGCCAGCGCCAATGAGAGGTTAACCGCTACAACGGTCTTGCCTACGCCCCCCTTGCCGCTTGTAACGGCGATAACTTGTACAAAATGTCCGCCCTCCATTCTTTTCATTCCTTCCTTGTGTGACGCGTGAACACTCTGCAAAGCGAGGGATAACTAAATAAACTTAACCGATACCCCTGATTGACTTAGTTCGACTTTAGTCACTGAGACATGAAGTTGGATTTACTGTATGTCACGGTAAACCAGCGCTTCACCCACCTGCCCCAAGTAGCCTGACGAAAAATAATGATCGCCGTCAGCATCGAGCAACCTGCCCTGCAGGATGGCCTGACATTTAGCCACAAAAGCGGCTGCCCACTGTGCTTTTATTGTTAACAAGGGTCCCAACACCCCGCAAAAGCTGTTCAATCAGTCCTTAACCGGCCAGGAGTCCACACAAAACATGGTGCCATAACGGCTAATCTATAAAAAAATAAAACAAAAGAAAAGCCATATAAAACAAAATCCGGCCACGGGACATCAATAAGGCATTTGAATGGCGCCAACAACCCGTCAATTCAAACACATAAAACAATAGATAACCGTCAAACAGGTTACAGATCAGCAAGTTTAGTATTATCATCAACCCGGCTTCTTGTCCGGCACTGCACACCGACCTTTCTGAAAACCATTAACTCGAAGAGCACGCCACGCTTCCTGGCGCCGAACAAAACAAGACATTAATTAACATCCTTATTAGTAGACCACCCCGTAATGAACACTGTTTTACCCGCCTAAAAAACAACGCCAATGCAACTACAACCATGGACGGGCTTATGGACTCTGCAAACACCCCTCATTCCTGCCACCTGACGCATTATGTATCAGGCGAATCCCATCCCATTGAGGCAGCTATATGACCAACGTACCCGGACATGGCTGGATGTGGGCATATCGCAAGATGCGCAGCCTGTTGTGCCCGCCGCTGTCCTCTGCCTACAGAGCAACGCTGTATGCACTTCGAGGCGACACAGGCACTTTTTATAACAACCGCACTTATCAGAAAATCCGTCTCCGCCGGTAACTGCCCGGTGTTACTTCGTGGCCTGCCCCGCGATAGCCACACGGCTGTGAAATTCAGCAACTGGCACCTGATTATCCGGTCATCGAATATTTCCGCATTGTTCGGGACAACGGACCAGGACGCGAAAGCGATACCCAAGTTACAGTGTTCGACTCTGCAGGCTTTGCCCTTGAAGATTTTTCTTCGCTTCGTTATTTACATGACCAGGCCCGCAAGTATGCCCTCGGTGAAGAAATCCACCTGGTACCTTCCCCGAATAACATCAAGAATCGGCCTGGCCGACCTGGGTAATGCGCCCCGCATCTTCAAGCGGCTCTCGAAAAACAGTGTTCCTCTCACCAGCCTGGCCTTCACTACATTCCTGATGCTGGTGGGCGTACTGCTGCTGTTCATCATCCCTGAAGTCATGACCGACTTTACAATCGTGTCGACGGTGTCGGCCATCCTGGTGATCTTTACCTGGTCGACCATCCTGGCGTCCTATATTGCTTATCGCAAAACACGGCCCGACCTGCATGCGCAATCCCGCTACAAGATGCCAGGAGGCCTGCCCGTGGCTTGGTTGTCCCTGGCATTCCTGACATTTGTGCTGTGCCTGCCTGCCCTGCGACCTGACACCCGCCTCGCCCTGCATTGAAGTGGGTCACGACCCGCTCGTACAGGTATCAGCTTTCACCGCTGGTCATAAAAGAAGAACCCGGCCTGAGCGTGAAGGTCAGACACGTTATGGCAAGCAGCGCGCCAAGCGCTGCCAAGAGTCAGCCATCCACAGTGGAGGTGTTGTCATGAGTGCCCTGACGATTGAAGGCTGGTGCAAAAACAGTCCCGGCGAAAGTCCCATCCCCGTCGGCGAGATCCATTTCTACGTCGACGGTCCCCTCCATCGACGCATGGAACAAGCAGAGGAACGCCTGCAGAAAACCCAGGAGCCTGAAGTCATGGTCGACGTCGACATGAGCACACTGGATCTGACCCTGCCTCAAGGCTATGGCCCGTTGTCGGACTGCCAGATGCGCGTCTATTTGCACCTTGACCGTGGTCAGTTCCATTTGGTCGGGCATCAATCGAGCGACGGTAGCCTGATCTACACCAATGCGGTCCTGATTGACCAACTGCTTTAGGCGTCACTGCCTGCTCCAGAGATGCTCCGGCCCACTTGCCGCCAACAGGCGGTAAAGTGGCCAGAGCATCCCGCCTTGCTCTGCCTTCACACCACCCGACAGCCCCTCCCTGGATCTACCGCCTGAAATGAGCTGGGGAACTACTGGGCCAGAGCCGGTCCAAACAGGCTCAAGTCATTGATTATGCAGATTTCAGGGGTCAGGTGATGAACAAGCAGGATGAAGGATGAGCACCAGGACAACCCACGGCTGGATATGGGCATACAGCAAGATTCGCGGTCTGCAATGTTCCCGATTATCATCGGCCTACAGGGCCTCCCTCTACGTGATGCGCGGTGATACGGGAACGTTTCACAGCGATCTGAGCTGGCAAAAAAACCGCATCCGGCGCTGACCGGGCAGCCACTACCCTCACCCCACAGACCTGCACGTTGCCCTGCGACGGGCTTGCTTGCGCCATCGCAACCTTTACAAAATCGTTTCCACCCGCCAAACAATACATGGACAGGAGCGCGCCCGAGTCCAATGATGGACCGCTGCATCCGGATACAGACCTCTAATAAAAACAATCGAGTGTCGTGAGCCGCCATGAACATCCTTTACGATGAACGCGTCGATGGCATCCTGCCCGACGTCGATTTAGCCCTGCTGCTGCACACCTTGCAGGCACGTTTGCCGGACCTTGAAGTCCTGCATCAGCGTGAAGAACTCAAGCCTTACGAGTGCGACGGACTGTCCGCCTACCGCACCACGCCCCTGCTGGTGGTGCTGCCTCGTCACCTCGATGAGGTGCAGGGCGTGTTGCAGATCTGCCATGAGTTACGTGTCCCGGTCGTCGCACGCGGGGCCGGCACCGGTTTGTCCGGGGGCGCACTGCCGCTGGAAAAAGGCGTGCTGCTGGTGATGGCCCGTTTCAACAAGATCCTGCACATCGACGCTGCGGCCCGCACTGCACGGGTGCAGCCGGGTGTACGCAACCTGGCGATTTCCCAGGCGGCAGCACCGTTTGGCCTGTATTACGCCCCCGATCCCTCCTCGCAAATCGCCTGTTCAATCGGCGGCAACGTCGCGGAAAACGCCGGTGGCGTGCATTGTCTCAAGTACGGTTTGACCGTACACAACCTGCTCAAAGTCGACATTCTTACCGTAGAAGGTGACCCCCTGACCCTGGGTTCGGACGCGCTCGACTCCCCAGGCTTCGACCTGCTGGCGCTGTTTACCGGCTCCGAAGGCATGCTCGGCGTCATCACCGAGGTCACGGTCAAACTGCTGCCCAGGCCCCAGACCGCCAAAGTACTGCTGGCAGCATTCGACTCGGTGGAGAAAGCGGGTCGGGCCGTGGGCGACATCATTGGCGCAGGCATCATCCCCGGTGGCCTGGAGATGATGGACAACCTGGCCATCCGCGCCGCCGAAGACTTCATCCAGGCAGGCTACCCCGTCGACGCCGAAGCCATTTTGCTGTGCGAACTCGATGGCGTTGAAGCCGATGTACATGACGACTGCAACCGCGTGCGCCATGTGCTGGAGCAGGCCGGTGCCACCGAAGTGCGCCAGGCAAAAGACGAAGCTGAACGGGTGCGTTTCTGGGCCGGGCGCAAAAACGCCTTCCCGGCCGTGGGTCGCCTCTCACCCGATTACTACTGCATGGACGGCACCATCCCGCGCCGTGAGCTGCCGGGCGTGCTGCAAGCCATTGCCGCGTTGTCGGTCGAGTACGACCTGCGGGTAGCCAACGTGTTTCACGCCGGTGACGGCAATATGCACCCGTTGATTTTGTTCGATGCCAATCAGCCGGGGGAGCTCGATCGCGCCGAAGCCCTGGGTGGCAAGATCCTTGAATTGTGCGTGAAGGTCGGCGGCAGCATTACCGGCGAGCACGGTGTGGGTCGCGAAAAAATCAATCAGATGTGCGCGCAGTTCAACAGTGATGAGCTGACCCTGTTCCACGCGGTCAAGGCTGCCTTCGATCCCGGTGGCCTGCTCAACCCCGGAAAAAATATTCCGACCCTGCATCGCTGCGCCGAGTTTGGCGCCATGCATGTTCATATGGGGCAGTTGCCTTTCCCTGAACTGGAGCGTTTCTGATGCGCAGTGAACACGACAGGGATGACAGTTACCGCCTGCTGGAACAGGTCGAGCAGGCTCTCCAATACGCGACCCCGCTCCGTATTCAGGGCTCCAACAGCAAGATGTTCCTGGGTCGCCCGGTAGCGGGCGAAGTGCTCGACACAAGATCCCACCGGGGCATCGTCAGCTATGACCCGACCGAGCTGGTGATCACGGCCCGCTGTGGCACCCCACTGTCGGAGCTGGCCCACGTTCTGGATCAATCCCGACAAATGCTGCCCTGCGAGCCCCCCGCCTTCGGTGACGCCACGGTAGGCGGCATGATTGCCAGCGGGTTATCGGGCCCACGCAGGCCCTGGTCGGGTTCGGTCAGGGACTACGTACTCGGTACACGGGTCATCACCGGGCACGGTAAACACTTGCGCTTTGGTGGCGAAGTGATGAAAAACGTCGCCGGCTACGACCTGTCGCGCTTGATGGCTGGCAGCTACGGTACCCTGGGGGTTGTGACCGAAGTGTCGCTCAAGGTACTGCCCAAACCGCGACAATGCCTGAGTATCAGCCTGGAACTGGATGCTGCTGGCGCCCTGCTGCGCCTGGCGCAGTGGGGCCAGCAACCGCTGCCGATCAGTGCGGCATGCCATGACGGCCAGCGCCTGCACGTGAGGCTTGAAGGGGGGGAAGGCTCGGTGGCGGCGGCCCATGAACGGCTGGGGGGCGAATGGCTGGACGCTTCGTACTGGACCGATCTCAACGAACACCAACTGAGTTTCTTCGATGAAACCCAGCCCCTCTGGCGACTGTCCTTGCCCAACAACACCCCGAATCTGGTCCTGCCCGGCAGTCAACTGATCGATTGGGGCGGCGCACAACGCTGGCTCAAGTCCGATGCCGATCCAACGCTCATTCGCCATGCAGTGACAGCAGTCGGCGGGCATGCGACCTGCTACCGGCACGGCCTTGTCGACAGCCCGTTCCAGCCCCTGCCCGCTGTACTGATGCGCTACCACCGCACGCTGAAACAACAACTCGATCCACGGGGCATCTTCAACCCCGGTCGCCTGTACGCGGAGTGTTGAACCATGCAGACCACCCTGAGCGAAAAAGCCCGCCAGCTGCCCCGTGCCCTGGAGGCCGAAAGCATCCTGCGCAGTTGTGTGCACTGTGGTTTCTGTAACGCCACCTGCCCGACCTACCAGTTGCTCGGCGATGAACTGGACGGGCCGAGGGGACGTATTTACCTGATCAAGCAAGTGCTCGAAGGCCACCAGGCGACCGAAAAGACCCAGCAGCATCTGGACCGCTGCCTGTCGTGCCGCAATTGTGAAACCACCTGCCCTTCCGGCGTCGATTACCACAACCTGCTGGATATCGGCCGGGCCGTGGTCGACGCTCAAGTGCCACGGCCGCTTGGCCAGCGCTTGTTGCGTGAAGGCCTGCGCAGTGTTGTCCCGAGTACGGACCTGTTCAGAAAGCTGGTCAGCAGCGGTCAGGTCCTGCGCCCCTGGCTACCTGCCCCCCTGCAAGCTAAGGTGCCCCGCCATGTGCCCGCTGCAAAACCCCGACCGACCAGTCGCCATGCCCGACACGTGCTGATGCTCGAAGGCTGCGTGCAACCCAGCCTGTCACCCAACACCAACGCTGCCGCCGCCAGGGTCCTGGACAGGCTGGGGATCAGTGTCATGCCCGCCCGGGAAGCCGGTTGCTGCGGAGCCGTGGACTATCATCTGGACGCCCAGTCGGCGGGGCTGGATCGCGCTCGCCGCAACATCGATGCATGGTGGCCCGGCATTGAAGACGGTGCCGAGGCCATTGTGCAAACCGCCAGCGGTTGTGGCGCTTTTATCAAGGACTATGGCCACCTGCTCAGCCGCGATCCGGTTTATGCCCGCAAGGCGGCCAGGGTCAGCGCGCTGGCCAGGGACCTGGTTGAAGTACTGCGCGGCGAGCCGCTGGAACAGCTCGGCATACACAGCGATCAACGTCTGGCGTTCCACTGCCCTTGCACCTTGCAGCACGCGCAGAAGCTGACCGGCGCGGTGGAAACCCTTCTGACCGGCCTTGGATTCAACCTGACGGCGGTTCCCGACAGCCACCTGTGCTGCGGCTCGGCGGGCACTTATTCGCTGACCCAGCCTGAACTGTCCCGGCAACTGCGCGACAACAAACTCAATGCCCTGGAAAGCGGACACCCCGACATTATTGTGACGGCCAATATCGGTTGTCAGTCCCATCTCGACAGTGCAGGCAGAACCCCGGTCCGTCACTGGATCGAACTGCTCGAAGCCGCACTGCCCCAACCAGGAGAGCCTCCATGCAAACCAAAGCCGTACTGAGCCAAAAAGAAGTCAGCAAAATCCTTGCCGTGGCCCGTAGCGAAGCTCAGAACAACAATTGGGCCGTCACCATCGCCATTGTCGACGACGGCGGTCATCCGCTGGCCCTTGAGCGCCTCGACGGCTGTGCGCCCATAAGCGCCTACATTGCCACCGAAAAAGCCCGAACCTCGGCGCTGGGTCGGCGCGAGTCAAAGGGGTATGAGGAAATGGTCAACGGCGGACGCCACGCCTTCCTGTCAGCACCTCTGCTGACCTCCCTGGAAGGTGGCGTGCCGATCATCGTCGATGGACACGTGATAGGTGCCGTCGGTGTGTCCGGGGTCAAGGCCGAACATGATGCGCAAGTGGCCAGGGCCGGCGCGCAATGCCTGAAGTGACCCGGCCTCGACTCAGCGATCACCCAAACAAACAGCGCCTCTGTGGGAGCGGGCTTGCTCGCTATGGCATCACCGCGATGTGCCTGGCAGACCGCAGCACCCGCATCGCAGGCAAGTCAGCTGCCACAGATAGTATTGCCCGGCTTTGCACTCACCACTGGCGTTTGTCCGGGCGTTCCAGGCCAAGCTTTTCTATCCGGTAGCGCAACATGTCCCGGCTCAGCCCCAGCAGACGGGCCGACTTGGTGACGTTCCAGTCGGTCTTGTCCAGCATCTTGCGCACCATGTCCCGCTCTACTTCGGGCAGGTTCATCGACTCCATACCGTTGTACACCGGGCGTGGTTCCTGATGCTGCACCTCGTGTTGCATCGGCGGCTCATCCACCAGGCTCAGGCACACGTTCAGTTGATTCGCAGCAATGGTGTCGCTCTGGGCCAGCAACACCGTTTGCTCAAGCATGTTGCGCAGTTCACGCACATTGCCCGGCCAGCTGTAACTGAGCAGCAGTTCTTCGGCCTGGTGGCTGAAATGCAGCAGCGGCTTGCCGTAGCGCTTGCCGTGACTGGCGAGGAAGTGCCGCGCCAGCAACAGAATGTCCTGACCTCGGCTGTACAGTCGCGGCACCTTGATGGAAATGATGCGCAGCCGAAAGAACAGGTCGCGACGGAATTTACCCTGTTGGACCATCTGTTCCAGGTTGCAATTGGTGGCGCTGATCACCCGCAGGTCGACCTTGCGCTCCTTGACCGAGCCCACACGGCGGATGGTCCGGTCTTCCAGCAACTTGAGCAGCTTGGCTTGCAGCAGCAGGTCCATTTCGCCTACTTCGTCGAGAAAAAGCGTACCGCCATCGGCCGCTTCTACCAGCCCCACTCGACGGTCCTTTGCATCGGTAAAGGCACCTTTCTCATGACCAAACAGCTCGGACTCCACCAGGTTGGACGGAATCGACGCACAGTTGAATTCAATGAACGGGCCTTTGCTGCGCGGCCCGTCGAAATGCAGCGCCCGCGCCACCAACTCCTTGCCTGTGCCCGTCTCACCTTCCACCAGTACCGGCGGCAGGTCGGTGTTGGCCATGCGGCGCTCGGCGTCGAGTAACTGGGTAATGGTGCCCTTGAGATACTGCATGGGCGCCGACTCGCCGATCAACGCCTGGACCCCGGATTTTTGCGCCTCGCGGTCCTGGTAAAACGACAGAGTGCGCTCCATGCGGTCCGTCGCCATGGCCTTGTCCAACAACAGCTTGAGCTCGGCCAGGGCAACCGGTTTGGTGACGTAATGGAAGGCGCCCTCCTTCATCGCAATGACCGCATCCTCGACGTTGCCGTAACCGGTCATCATGATCACTTTCACATCCGGCGCGCTGTCGCGCAGCTTCTGGATCAGGTCATGACCACTCATGCCCGGCAGCGAGTTGTCGGTCAACACCACGTCCGGGGTGAAGGCCGTCATTTTTTCCAGCGCCTCTTCAGCCGAATGGCAGATCGTCACTTCGAAGTTTTTACGCTCCAGATAAGTCTGAATATTCTCGGCTAAAAGCTCGTCATCCTCGACCAGCAGAATGCTGTGTTCCATATTCTTCTCCCGTTGCCACTTTAAAGTTGAGTCGCACGCGGGTTCCTTCCTGCTCTCGGCTGGTCAGTTCGACCGAACCTTCAAAGCGCTCCATGATTCTTTTAACCAACGCCAGGCCGACACCCAGGCCGCCTTGCTTGGTGGTAAAAAACGGTTTGAAAACCATCTGTTGCTGCTGCGGGCTCATGCCTTTACCCGTATCGCTCAAGGTCATGCTCAATTGCCCCGGCTGCGAGGATTCGATGTCGATCGTCAGCACGCCGCCCTTGGGCATGGCCTCCAGAGCATTGGCAAACAGGCTGTTGAGGATTTGCGTGAGCAGCACTTGTTGACTGACTACCGGCTCGAACGCCGGAGCGTTGAACCGCACTTCGACATTCGAACTGCGGATCAGGGGTTCGAAAGCGCTCAAGGTGTCTTCGAGCGCCAGCACCAGATCCACAGCCTCGGACTCTTCCGTGGCCGGGCGCAAAGACACCAGCAGCTCACGGACCCAGCGCGACATGCGGTCGACCTGATTGATGATATCCCCGATGTTTTTCTGTGCGCTCTGGCTGGCAAGGCCCTGGGACAGTTCGGCGCTTGAGCGGATGTTTGCCAGCGGGTTGCGAAGGCTGTGGGCCACGGCCGAAGACATGGCCCCCAGGGCGACAAACGTTTCGTTGGCGATCAGCTGCTTTTGCTGGCTTTCGAGCAACCGGGCGGCGCGGCGCACAATCCAGAACAGCGCCAGGTAGATCACCAGCCCGCCCAGAATCGTCGCCAGCCAGATGCTTTTGAAACCGCGCTGAATGCGCGCGACCAGATCCGTAGGTTCCTTATAGATCTCAACCATGGCGATAACGTGACTTTTGTCGGCGTTGAACATCGGGATGTAGTTCTCGACGAACAGGTAATCGGGTTCGTGCAGCAGCCGTTGTTCAGGACGCTCATCGTCAATCTGGTGATAGCTGGTGGATACCGCTTCCTTCATTTCGAAGGACTGATCCAGCTCATCGTCATTTTCGATACGCACGCCCACCAGTTCAGGGTTGGTTGACCACACCACCGTACGATCAAGGGCATAAACCGTGGCCAAAAGCAGATCCGGCAAGTGCTCCACATGGTCAAGAAACTCGATGCGCGCAGTGGCCCGCGTCTCGGGCGGAACATCCGGATAGGCGTTGTCCTGGCGCGGGTCGAGCATTTCACCCATGGTACGGCCAGGCGTAATCGAGGCATGGCGGATTTCTGCCGCGCCAATGGCCTGGATAAATTGCGCGGTCAGGATCGAGTCCCGTTCAATACTCTCTTCGACCAAAAAACGCGTGGAGATATGTCCCAGCCCCAGTGCGACGGCGGCGATGATCAGAAAGCTGCCCAGCGAAAACCAGCGCAGGAGGTTGAACTGCCCACGTTTTAACAGTTGCTCATTGGGATCGGCTTCTATTTTTTCGGGTAACTGCATGGGTGTTCCCCGGTTGCTGTTCTGAGCCTTTGCATTCGAGTTCAGAGTCAGTGTAGGCGCCCATTTTCAAGACGGGCGATACAATGATGCTATTTTGCCTCTACGGCGCTTGTGCAGCCAGAGACTGCTGTCGATCCGTCTCTTCCTGCAGGAAGCCAATAATGGCCTGTGCCGCGCTTTCATCCAGCCGCAGGTTGGGCATCGGGATCTTGCCGTAACGCTCGAACAGTTCCAGCGCCACGGGGTCCTTCTGCGCCAGCATGCGGTCCGGCTCGCGAATCCAGCGACTCAGCCAGACCGGGTCGCGCTGTCGTGTCACACCGATCAGGTCAGGCCCGATACTGCGCATGCCGATACCTTGCCCGTCCTGCATGCCCAGGCTGTGGCACGAGGCACAACGTGTACGAAACAGCTCTTCACCGTTGCTTGGGGGACGAATTTCAGGGGCATCGACATAGCTTTCTTCGGAGCTGGGCTGCTTCCAGTTTTGCAGGGTATTGGCCAACTGATCGGCCAGAATCCACGGATTTTCAAAGGGCGAAGCCTTCATCCAGCGACCGGTTTGCTGATTGCCCACGATCAGGCTGAGGTTGTGATCCTTGGTCCGGCCATTGTCCACACCGTCAATGAACAACCCGAGCTTGTGCCGCAGTTCGGTGACCGCGTCGAACTCGCCGGTGAGAAACTGCCAGCCTGGCCCTACCTTGAAGCGTTGCGCGTATGCCTTGAGCACCTGGGGGGTATCGCTCAATGGATCGATACTGATGGAGTAGAAGAAAATATCCTGGCCTACCCGATCACCCAGCAATTTTTGCACCTGGCGCAGGCGCGCCGTTTCAAGCGGACAGGAGTCACTGCACGAGGTGAAGATAAAATTGATCACCACCACCTTGCCCTTGATCATGTCATCAAAAAAACGCACCTGCCGACCGTCCTGGTCGGTCAGCAGGGTGTTGGGGAAGTAGTCTTCGCCCCAGGGCGTTACCTGTTCGCTGACCGCTGCCGGCTCGGCTTCGTGGCCCACACACACCTGGGTCCCCAGCAGGCAGGTGACCAGCAACACCAGGTGCATGCGCAGTGCGCGGCAGAGGGCTGCGTCGGCTCCTCCAAGGCTCATTTGGTCACCTGCACTTGAGGGCCCACGCCATCGCCTTTGCGGAAAGTAGGCAATGCCGCCGAGTTCACATAGCGCACCCCGTCCCAGCTCGGCAACGGCGTTGGCATCAACTGGAATTGCCCCGGTTTCTCGATGTCCCAGCGCAGCAGCATGGAGTTGTCCTCATGCTGGGTGTTGTGGCAATGCTCCATGTAGGTGCCGGCAAATTCGCGGAAGTTGATCGCCATCTCGACGCTGTCCAGGCCGTCCTTTTCCGAGCCGATGCGGTACACGTCCTTGCGGGCCCATTTTTCCCATTCAGGTGGCGCCTTGCCGCCCCGGCTGAGAATGATCCCCTCCTCGAAGTGCACATGCACCGGATGGCTCCAGCCCTTGCCGCCAGCCTTGATGTTCCACACCTCAAGCGTGCCGAACCCGGTAGTGCCTGCATCGGTGGGGCCACTGGCCAACTGGGTGGCTGCATTGAGCCGCCGTGGGTCCATGTGGTAGCCGAAGCCGCCATCGGTTTTGACCGTCCAGGGCGCTTCGTCGGTGCCGTCAGAGCGGCCGAAGATGAACGTCCGGTGGCGGGCCTTGGCCAGCAGGGCCTTGTCTGCCGCATTGTCGCGGTGCAGCTTGAGCGGGATCATGACCAGGCCTTCTGCCTTGCCCGGCTTCGCCGGTTCATAGGCGGCGGGGTCCATGGCCAAATCCTGGCCGGTGTAAGCCTTGACGTTGAACTGCAACACCTTGCCCACCGCCGGATCCCCCTTGTCCCACTGCGGGCCTTTGCTCGACTGCTTGATCACCGCCAGGTATTTTTCGGAGAGCACATCGCCCAGTGCTACAGGTTCTTTGGGGCCCTTGCCATCGTCATGCACCAGCAGATTGACCAGGAACAGCTTGTCCCCTGGCTTGATACCGTTTTTTGAAAAATTGACGATGATGTCAAAGCGTTCGGCAATGCCCTGGGTCGGCAGGATTGCGTTGTGATTTTGCTTGTCGCCGTCCGCATCCAGATCCATTGAGCCGTCAAAAGGAACGCTGTGCTCCATGATGTTGCCGTCGTTGGCGATCATGTGAAACGGCACGCGGGCATAAGAGACACCAGAGCCTTTTGGCCCCTGGAACTCGCCGCTGGTGCCTTTGATTTCACGCACCATGGCCAGTTTGAAGTAGCGCGACACCGAACCATTGAGGATCCGGAAGCGGTAGCTGCGGGCACGCACGTCGAGCGTCGGCTTCCACTGCCAGTTCACCAGCATCTGGTCGCCGATGAAACCATCGGTGTTGAACGGGTTGAACCACAGCTGACCATTGGCGTCCCAGGCCTTGTCGGCGAGTACCAGGTTGACGTCGTAGTCACGGTTGCCCCACGCCAGCGCGCTGCCACTGGGCAAACGCAGGTTGACGCCGTCGTTCACCGCTTCGTTGCCACGGTCCAGGGCGCTGTAGTAGTTCATCATGGCCGCGTTGCCCTTGTAGACATTCTGCGCGGTGAAATCGAGCATGTGGTCGTGGAACCAATGGGTGCTCATGGTCTCGCGCCAGTCGCCACGGATCTTGATCGTGCCATTTTCGCAGGTCTTGAGACTGGGCTTGATATCGTTGGTCCACAGGGTTTCACCGGGCGAACACGGGAACGCGGCCCGCGGATCATGGGCATCGGTGTTGATGCTGTCGTAGCCGGCCAGCTGGATCGGCCAGCGATAGTCGTAATATTGACCGGGGAAGAAGAACGCGTTGGCATAGCCGTCGCTTTCCGCTGGCGCGTGCCCGTTGTGTTCGTGGGTGCTGATGGTATGCAGGCCAAAGCCCATGTTGGCCGACGGGTCGATCGGCAAGCCGTTGTAGTGCCGCATCAGCACCGGCTGACCGTAGCGCACCATCAACAGCTTCGGTGGCAAGGTGCCGTCGAAGGTCCACACCGAGTTGTGGTTCTGCACCGGCATGCTCGGGTGAAAGCGTGCATCAACGCCTTTGGCTGTGCCATCGGTGGCCGGTACGCCCGCCACGTTGTGGTACAGGCCGCCGGGGCCGAACTCGCCCAGCGCATAGCCGTGCATCTGCCGACTGTCCCGCAGGCCGCCGTTGACACGCGCCCCGGTCTGCACTGTCTTGTAGGCCAGTTGCGGGTAAAACTCGTTCCAGCGCTGATGGGACCAGCCCTTTCCTGGCGGACGCCCTTCTGCAGACGAACCTATGCGCCGGTTGAGAAAGAACTCGATCTGCGCCTGCCACGGATTGCGATCCACGACATTGGAAAACTGGCTTGGAAACGGGGTCAGCCCCGGTTGGCGCAGGAAGGCGTCGAGGGCCGCACCGGGTGGTGCACTGCGTGCCACGCTGGCGGGATCCTGTTGCGGCAGCGGGCCAATCGCCGCGGGCGGAAATCCCAGGGGCGCTGCCGGTGTCGTGGGGTCCAGTTTTTCCGGACCGAACTCTTCGAACAGTACCAACTGCTGGGTAAACGGCTGGGCCCCGAACAACGGGCTGGGTTTGCCGTTGGTGGGGTAATTGAAGCTGGTCTGCTGCGCGGGCGGCAAGGCGTTCTCCTGACGCTCGGTTGCGCGGGTGCCCTTGACCCCATTGGGCAGGTCGAAGGAGTCCTGGTTGGCTTCCGGCATGGTCAGGATGGCGTTCAACGCTGCCTGCTCATCCGCCGGTTCATCTACAAAAGCGGATGGGTCTGACGGTTCGGGCTGTCGCTCGTCGTCAATGGGGCTGGCATGCAGAGGCGTGATGCCCATGATCATGGTCAGTAGAACGCTCAGCGGAGCAAGCACACCGAGCCACTTGGAAGGGAATCGCGATTTTATGTCCATCACCAGCCGCCTCGAAGTCATAAAGGGGGTAATGGGGACGGTGCAAGGAGTCGGCCAATTTTAAACAATTACTTACAAATAAAATAAAATCATTAAAAACAATTGCTTGCACACATATCATTTAAAGCATCGAGTGCATCCATCCGGGGATGCACCCGCTAATGGGGAAAATTCACACCCGTTTACTGGGGTATTAACTTGAAAGTGAGGTGCACACACGTCCCCTCGCCCTTTGAGCTTTGCAGGCTTGCCGAGCCGCCGTAACGCTCCATGGTCCGCTTGACCAGCACCAGCCCCACCCCAAGCCCGCCTTGCTTGGTAGTGAAAAACGGACGGAACGCCATACTGCGCTGCTCCTCGTTCATGCCTCTGCCGTTGTCACTCAACACCACGCTCACGCTGCCGGCATCGTTTGAAACCAGCAAAATGGTCAAGGTTCCACCCTTGTCCATCGCGTCCAGAGCGTTAGACAACACACTGTTGAGAATCTGGTTCAACTGCAGCTGCTGGCTAACCACCAGCGGTGTGGAGTGCGGCTCGAATTCAACCCGGATCGAGGCCTTGGCTATCTGCTGCTCGAAAGCCACCAGGCTTTCATACAACGCCGCCACCAGATTCACCGGTTCGGGTTCACCGCTGAGCGGGCGCAGGGACTGCAGCAATTCGCGAACCCATTTGGACATCCGGTCAACCTGCAGCACGATGTCGTTTATGTTCTTGTGGGCGGCGCCACCGTCGAACTCCAGCGCCAGCTCGGCGCTGGAACGTATGGTCGCCAACGGATTGCGCAGACTGTGGGCAACCGCCGAGGACATTTCCCCCAGGGCGACAAACGTTTCGTTGGTCACCAGCTGTTTCTGCTGTGCCTCAAGCAGCATGGCGGCCCGGCGTACGATCCAGTACAGGCCCAGATAAATCAGCCCTCCGCCCACGGCAGTGGCCAGCCAGATCAGCAGCAATCCCCGGACCATGCGGTCGATCAGGTCGCTGGGCTCCTTGTAGATCTCTACCATCGCCGTGACCTTGTCGCCATCGGCATCGAACAACGGAATGTAGTTTTCGATAAAGACGTATTTCGGCGGGACTAAGAACTTCTGTTCCATACGGGCTTCATCGACATTGTGATACCTGGCCGACACGGGCGTCTTGGAGTTGAAGGCCAGGTCCAGGTCTTCGTCGGCGTGGATCGTGGTGCCGATCAGCTCCGGGTTGGTGGACCAGATGACGGTGCGGTCAGGGGCATAGATGTTGGCAAGGATCACGTCCGGCAAGTGCTCGATATGATCCAGGAACTCACCTCGGGCGCTGGCGCGTGCCTTGGGGTCGACGTCGGGGAAGTCCTTGTCCTGGCGCGGATCGAGCAACTCACCCATGGTCCTGACATTGGGGATGGATACATGGCGAACCTCGGCCGAGGCAATCGCCTGGATAAACTGGGAGGTCAGCAACCCATCGCGGTGGACGCTCTCGGCAATCACGAACTGGGTCGAAACGGCGCCCAGTACTGCCGCGACTGTGCCGATCACTGCGAGGCTGATCAGCGAGTACCAGCGCAGCATGTTGAACGCTGGCTTGCGTGAGCCCTTGCGCTCATTGGCCTGGACGACCCGAAGTGTTTTAGTCAGCACACTCATAGACGTTGCTTCCAACATTGTCCCCTCTAGGGTTATAGCCCACTTATGGGCGTTTGCCCGACTCTGGGTGTGACTCACCGCCATCCCCCCGCTGCCCCCCAACTGACCCCAGGTGTGGGGACAGATGCCCGCCCTGAAAACCTGGCTGATCCGCTGTTCAACGGCGCGAGGCGCTTGTAGCCGGGGCTTTCAGGGACATTACGGGCTGTTGGTATGGAATTTGCCAAAACCCTCCTAACTGGCCCACCTCCGAGGGGCAGGTTTCCATTAGAGGGAATACACATGCACCCTTTACTGTCCAAAACGGCGGCCGTTCTGGCCGTCAGCGCCCTGGCCCAAAGCATTTCCCAGGCAGCGCTGTTTGCAGTCGACACCGGGCCTTACACACCTGCCAACGGCGGCTTTGCCGCCTGGTACCAGGACAGCCACGGCCGTACCCTCGACTTGTGCCTGTCCAAAGCGGTGAGTTCCCGGGTGCCCGGCACACCGGGTGCACCGACCTACATGTGCAACCTGCTGCCAACCCCCGGCGTATTCGATGATGCACAGCCCGTGGTGTTTCCCACCAACTTCCCTGACGAAGCGTTCTGGTTCACTGCTGACGGCACCATCGTCGATGCCGCCAGGGGGATCAACCTGGCCTACGGCTCGGCGATCGAAGCGGCCTTCGCCGCCGATGAGCCGATCGAGGGTGACCAGATCAGTTTTGCCCGCGTGCGGATTCGCGTCGATGTACCCACTGCCGGTACGTACGTGATCACCCACCCCTACGGTATCGAGGTGTTCACCGTCGACACCCCGGGGCGCCGGGCAATCAATATGACCCGGGACATCGGCATCGGGGCCCCCAAAACCTACGATGGCGCCCTCAAGGGCGATATCGGGCCGTTCCTGCGCAGCGTCAACGGCCCCTACACCGAAACCAACCCGGTGAGCGGTGGCGCCGAACAGTTCATCGGCGACCCGAACCTCACCGAAGCCGTGACCGGCAGTCCGTTCAACACCAACTACATCCGCATCGAAGGCCCCGGCGGGCTGGACTTGCGCAGCACGGTGTTTGCCGTCTCGGGCAAATTGTCCACCGTGGTACGGCCAACACCGCTGATCACCCAACGCAGCACCTACTCACGCAAACAGGGTGCCAGCGCCCCCATCGCCCAGCAGGACGTGTTTGTCCTGGCACCTCCGCCTCCGGCCACTGTTTCCCTTAGCAGCAGCACCCCGGCGCTGAAACTGACCGAAGCCGACACCACCGGGAGCTGGTATGTCCAGAACCCGGTCAATCCGACCTTGCCAACCACCTTGCAAGTCACGGCCGACAACCATCTGGCAATTGCCAGCAGTACGCCGACCACCCTGCCCATGGCACTGACCGACCTGGTGGTGATCCAGCGTGCCGAATACAGCCTGAGTTCCGGGCAACTGACTCTCGTGGCCACGACCAGCGATGAAACCTCGCCGCCGGCCCTTACCGCCACGTCCGGCACCGGTGCTGCCATTGGCGCATTGAGTGGCAGCGCAGCGGTGAAAACGCTGACCACGGGCATCTCGCCGATCCCGCCAGCCAAAGTCCGCGTGACGTCATCCAATGGCGGCAGCGATATCGAAGAAGTGGTCATTGTGCAATGAACGCTCACATGCCCAGACCCCCATCAGGAGGCATCATGAACAATTGGCCACGCCTGGCGCTCAACGCCCTGGGACTGACTCTATCGCTGACCGGCAGCGCATTCGCTCAACTCGCAGCCGTCGACCCTGGCCCCTACACCTTTGCCACGGGGAAATTCCCCATGTGGTATCAGGACAAAAACCTGCTGTCGATGGAGCTGTGCCAGTCCCGGGCTGCCAGCTCGCGGGTAGCGGTCAGCGTGCCACCGGCCTACATGTGCACGCTGCTGCCGGAGCCGGGCATTTACGACGACACCCAGCCGATGGTGTTTCCGGACAACTGGCCACCAGAAGCCTTCTGGTTCCTCGCCGAAGCCACCATTCCCGCTGTGGGTAACAGCGGCTTTGAAATGGACGCCTACGTGGCCGGGATCGAAGCCGCCTTCGCCTCGGAAAACCCGGTGGACGGCGACCAGCAGAGCTTTGCGCGCATCCGCATCCGGGTCTCGGTTCCCGTTGCGGGGGTCTACACCATTACCCACCCCTATGGCGTGGAAACCGTCAACGTGACCACACCGGGGCGCAGGGCAATCAACATTACCCGCGACGTCGGCATCGGGGCGCCGGGCAACTTCAGCGGCGCGGTAAACGGTGCCATCGGGCCGTTCCTGCGCAGCGTCAACGGGCCTTATACCGAAGTGAACCCGGACACCGGCGCCGTCGAAACCTTCGTGGGTGACCCCAACCTCACCGAACTCGTGACCGGCAGCCCCAACAACACCAACTTCGTGCGTATCACCGGGCCGACGGGCACTATCCAGACCAGCCTTTTCAGTGTCGCTGGCAAGGTGCTCGACAACCGGGCGCAAACGCCAGTCGAAATTTCACGCGCGACCTACCGACGGACCACTGCCGGCGCTGGCAGCAATACGCGGGTCGAAGTGTTCGCCAAGGGCGCGAACACCTCGTCCGTGTGCTTTCGCGAATCCATTGCCCTGGTCGCCGGGCCACCCCAGTCGCCTTGCCAGACCAACCTGATTGGCGACAACAATGGCCTCTTCTTCGGGCAACGTTTGCTCACCGGAGCCTTGCCACCGGTCGTGGTGGTGACGGCCACCAACCCCACCGGCACCACACGCCCGACCTCGGTGTCGAGCAAGCTGACCGACCTGGTGAAAATCCAGACTGCGCGCTATAGCTGGGACAACAAAAGCCTGGTGATCGAGGCCACCTCAACCGATGAAGTGGCCATTCCAGACATGGTTGCCCAAGGCTACGGACGCCTGTCCAAAACCGGTACCTTGCAGAAGATAACCGTCGCCGGCCTGGTTCAACCTCCAGCCAGTGTCACCGTCAAATCTGCAGCGGGGGGCAGTGACACCGAACCCGTGGTGGTTGTGGGGACTGCGCCGAACATCGGCGCCAATCAGCCGCCGATCGCCATTGCCGATACCGGCAGTACCAGCTCCGGCGTGCCGATCACCCTCAACCTGCTGGCCAACGACAGTGACCCGGATGGCAACATACCGCTCAGCATCACCGCATTGACCCAGCCTCCTGCCGGGCAAGGCACAGTGGCCCTGAGCGGCAGTACCGCGGTCATCTACACCCCACCGGCAGTGGTCAATGCACCGCTGACCACCACCTTCACCTACAAGGCACAGGACATCAAAGGCCTCGCCTCGACCACGGCAGCCACCGTCAGCATTACCGTTGCGCCAAACCGGCCTCCAGTCGGCGTCAACGATGCCGTCGCGACCCTGGGTGTCGCCATTCCGATCAGTGTGCTGGCCAACGACACCGACCCGGAAGGCAACTTGCCGCTGGCAGTCGCCAGCTTCACCCAACCGGCAGCGGGTCGCGGCACAGTCACCAGCAATGGCACGGTACTCACGTACACCCCGCCCGCCACGGTGACAGCGGCCTTTACCACGACCTTCACCTACACCCCACGGGACAGCCTGGGAGCGGTCGCTACCGCACCCGCCACGGTAACCGTGCAAGTCTCGCCAAGACCGGCGGCGGAAACCTTTACCGTCACCACGGCAACCGTCTCGGCACGCTCCAACAACCGCTTCACCTGGGACTTTGCCGGTACATCATCGGTGGTCACCGGCAATACCATCACCATCCAGGTCAGCACCCCGACCGGGCTGGCAACACTGGGCACTACCACGGTACCGGTGACCGGGCGCTGGCGCCTGACGGTGAACAACATCACCACCGTGGCGCCGTCGGCCAACCCGACCGCGACCATCACCTCGTCCCAAGGCACCGTACGTACCGTGTCGGTTACCGCGAACTGAGCCTGTGCCCCATCAGCCGTGCGCTGATGGGGCGCAACTCCTGCCAGAGGACACCCCATGAACACTTCAACCGTCGTCCTGCTCTGCATGCTTGCGCTGGGTTGCGGCGCGGGCGCGCAGGCCGATGACTTGATGGAAAACGACGACCTCGGCGCCGCATCCGACCTTGGCGAGTTGCCCGCGCCGGTTGGCCAGCAGGCATTGATCCAGCAGTACGGACAGGCCAATACCGCCAACGTGCAACAGAACGGCCAGTCATTGCTGGGCACCATTGTGCAGTCCGGCAGCAATCAGGAAGCCTTCATCCTGCAACAGGGCAACGACCTGATGGCAATGATCACCCAGCAAGGCAGTGGCAACAGCGCTGACATCAGCCAGAGCGGCAGTCACAACCGTGCGCAGATATCCCAGAACGGCAACAACAACGACGCCACCATCGATCAGGCCGGTACGGGGCTGCAAAGCGCCGTCAACCAGGCCGGGAATGGCATGAGCGTTTCAGTCAAACAATATCGTTAAAGCACTGCGCTACCTGGAGGTTTCATCATGTTCAAACTGACGCCCCTCACCGCCGCCATCCTGGTCATTGTCAGTGCCCAGTCCATGGCTGACGACAGCCTGTCCACCCAGAACCAGTACGGGACGGCCAACATTGCCGATGTAAAGCAAAGCCAGGCCCCGTTCAGCACAGCCAACCAGCAGCAGTCAGGCCAGGGCAACGACGCTGCCGCCGTACAGGACCACGCGACCAGCCCCATCGAGCAACATCAGGAAGGTGATTACAACGCAGCGTACGGCGAGCAACTGTACGAGAGCTCCAGCACCATCACCCAGCAACAGCTCGGATCCTTCAACGTCAGCCACGCCAGCCAGTCGATCGGCGAAGGGGGCAGCGTCGCGCTGCAACTGCAGCAAGGCGTCGGCAACTTTTCGTTTATCTATCAGGACAGCCAGGACGGTACCACCGGCAAAACCCTGCAGTTCGGTGACGGCAACGAAGCCTATATCGAGCAGATTTCTCCGGGCGTCGCCAACAACGCCCTGGTCATCCAGTACGGCAACACCAACTACGGCACGGCTGAGCAAGTGTTCCACACCGCCGGCCAGATCGATATCAACCAGGCAGGCGATGGCAACTACGCCTACGCCGATCAGCGCAACGGCCTGGGTGGTAACGTGACGGTCAACCAGTATGGCGATTACAACGGCACCGAAGTCTGGCAAGAGACCCAGACCGGCAGCCTGACCACCATCAATCAGTACGGACTGAGCAACGAAGCGGTGGTCGACCAGAGCTTTGGCGAAAACAACTTTGCCCAGATCCTGCAGGTGGGTGATCTGAATGCCATCTACGCCGACCAGTTTGAATCGGTCAACTCGACACTGGCGCTGTACCAGGAAGGCACGGGCAACGTGCACTTCACCTATCAGGCCGGTGAAAACCAGGTGCTGACCGCCACCTCCCTGGGTAGCGACAACAAAGTCTACGCCAGCAACTGGAAAGGCCCGCAAACGGGAGGTCAGTTCGGCAAGGACCAACGGGCAACGGTCAACCAGGTGGGCAGCGGCAACGTGGCCAGTTTCACCCAGGACGGCGTCGGCCACATCATGACGACCCATCAGTCAGGCACTGGCAACGCAACCACCATCAACCAGGCCGACAACTACAACGAGCTGTACTTTGATCAGAACGGCAGCGACAACATCCTCATCGCAGACCAGCGCGGCACCACCAACCTGGCCCAGGGCTTCTCCAACGGCAACGGCAACAGCACCACGTTCGAGCAGTCCGGCAGTGGCAACCAGGCGTTCACCGCACAGCTGTATGGCAGTGACAACCAGATCACGGTCAAACAGGCCGACACTCTGAACGTGGCTTACGTGACCCAGGGCGGGACAGGCAACATCGCCCGTGTCGACCAGAGTGGGGTGACGCAACTGGCGACCGTGCAGCAATCCGGCTCGGCCAACCAGGCGACCGTGTTTCAACAATAAGCCCGAGGTAAAAAAACCGCGGCCCCCTTCATACAGGGCCGCGGTTTTTTTATGGCTGTGCGAACAGAGTGCATGCCATGGCCAGCAGGTGTGGTTTGTGTCAGGGCGCGGATGTTGTGATCACCTTGAAACCTGTGGGAGCTGGCTTGCCTGCGAGGCTGACGGCGCGGTGTTCCAGGCTCATCGAGGCGAGGCCTTCGCGAGCAAGCCCGCTCCCACAGCAGGTGGGTTTGTGTCAGGGCGCGGATGCTGTGAGCACCTTGAAACCTGTGGGAGATGGCTTGCCTGCAAGGCTGACGCCGCAGTGTTCCTGGCTCACTGCGGCTGTACCATCTGCAGTTCGGTCATTCAGCGTCAGGGTCGACTTTGTTCTGGGTCAGGTAACGGCCCAGTGTCTCGTTCTGCAATGGGGTTGAACTGTCCCCCGCCACTTGCCACATCTTGCGCTCAATGCCCTGGGCCACCAGGTGCCCGACCGCCGATTCAATGGCCGACAACACACACAGCTGCGCCGGTTCGTTGGTGGTGTAACCCACTTCGGCCTCAAGCAGTTTCTTGAATTCGATGAACTTGAACACCCCGGCACTGCGGCCTACCGAGTAGATGGTCTTGCTGGTCATGACATTCGCCAGCACCTGGCCGCTGCGCACGTCCACCGCCCGCAGGTTGACCGACACCTGATCCACCCGGTATTCACGGGAAATATCGATGCCCAGGTACCGCGCACCCTCCCCGCCGCTGCGCACGTTGGTGTCGTAGGCAATGATGCCGCCTTCGAGCATCAGGTTTGCCGCCTGCAAGGGGGGCAACTCACCCTGGATATTGACCGGGGTGTCGGCTTTTTTCTGCGAGGCACGAATGATCTTGCGCTCGGTCAGCAGGTTCTGCAGGCCTTCACGCTCAAGCACCACGAACCAGCCACTGGACTGCATGGCGTCCATCAACATGCTCGCCGCACCCTGGGTGACGCTCGTGGAAAACGAGCTGGCCGGAGTCGGTTTGTATTGCCCGGTCTGATCGCGAAAGTTGTAAACCACCGCCATCAAGCGACCTTTGGGCCGGGGCATTTTCAGCAAGTCGTAGTAGGTCGACGCCCGGGGTGTCAGGGTCGGTGCCTCGGTGTCCTGTTCGGCCGATACCGTGTCACGCAGGCTGCAACCCTGCAACGCAACACACAATAGCCCCAGCATCAGTATTGTCTTCATGTCCATTACTCCCCATCGCCCCAAAGCCCCATCAGGGGGCGAGGCCATTAACCCGGATTTCCGAGATTTCACCGGTTGCCCGGTCGGTCACGACAATGGTCAGTGCACCGGAATCATCGGTAACGTTGACGATAAAAGCGTCAGTGGACAGGCTCCCCGTGTTGCCGGTGGAGATGTTGTCCAGCAACTGCCCCAGCAACCGCGACTGCAATTGGCTGGTAAAGCGTTCAAGGGCCGAGGTCCCGACAGGCGTGATGCGCGCCTTGATGTCGGGATCGTCAAAGTCATTCTGTGACTGGGCATTGTTCAGCAACCAGGTGCCGTTCAACGGGTTGCCGCCAAACGACGGGTTGATGGGCGTGTAGACCAGCTCTGTGGCCTGGGCCAGGCCACACCCTCCCAGGCATAACAGCCAGAGGCAGGCACGCTGCGAACGTGATTTTGTTTTCATAATTCGTCCCTCTCAAGGTCCGTGGTGTCTTGCAACAAGGTTTCCAGCTTGCGCTGGACAATCTGCATGCGGACCAGGTCGGCGGCCTCGTAGGCTTCGTCCTTGAGTTCCACAGTGTTGGGAGCCAGGAAGCGGCGATACACCAGGCGTTGCTGATATTCCACCGTGACCAGGCTGCCCCAGCGCGCCGAAGGTCGCTCGCGTACCACCAGGTTGAAATCCATCGGGCTGGTGGCACGCAGGCGTTCACTGAACAAGTAGTAAAAGTCATGGCCAATGTGTGAAATCGTGTCATCCACGATAAAGCCGAGCATTTCTTCGTCTCCCCTGGCAGCAGAAAGCGGCATTAACAGAGCCATGACCACGGCGGCCAATGTGCGACAGTTCATGGCTGCACCCCCTGCAGGCCGCCGGACTGCCCCTTGGCCCGCTGTGGGGTACCGTCGAGAAAGGCTTTTTCGGCCACAAACTGCCAGTCCTTGTAACTGGCCATGCCGTTGAAGTCCGACCACTGGCTGGGAAAGTCCGCCTGCTTGAGCGGCTTGACGGTAGAGGGGCTGCTGACCCCCGTGATACGACCGTCGAAACCGCGCTGCAGGGTCCATTCGCCGCCTCCGATCGGGTCTGGATAGAGCTGGCGGATATGGTGTTTGGCGTTGGGAAAACGCTCGTCCTGCAACAGGTCTTCGAGGGCTTTCGGGTACTGGGCCAGGCCCGGCGAAGCGCGGTAGTAGCTGCGTAACGCCTGGGCATATTGAGTGCCAACCCAGAGCAACTGGCGCTCGCTGTCGCGGCGCGCGGCGGTCGACCACAGCTGGCCAGCACTGGCCAATCCCATGCCCATGACCATGATCAGGAACAAGACGCCCAGGTAGGTGAACCCGCCCTCGCCCGACGGCTTACCACTCGGAATAAAGACTGCCATCACGCGCCCTCCCTGTAGCACCGCTCTTGATATCTGCCACCCCACCCGCCACGCCTTCTGGAGGTGGAACCAAAACCCAGGTGTCCTTTCGTTCGGCAATCGGGTCCATGGGTGAATTGCGCAAGTAGCGCTGTTCCACCAATTGCTCAAGGGATTCGGGGTAGTGCCCGGTATCGCCGTAGTAGTGGTCCAGGGCTTCGCGCATCGCCGAGAGGCTCTGGCGCAGCGTGGTTTCCTTGGAGGCCTCAAGGCTGTTGAAGTAGCGCGGCAAGGCGATGGTCATCAAGGTGGCGATGATTGCCATGACCACCATCAGCTCCAGCAGGGTAAAGCCTTTTTCCCGGCGCATAAGCTCACCACTCCCGGTACGCAATGCCGTTGAGCCCTTTGCCCCGGGCCTTGGAGTACACGTCAAACACGTCCTCACCTTCACGCGGGCTTTGCGCCGAGCTGTCGTAGGAACGCAGCCCCCAACCGCCCTCGTCGTCGCGCTTGACGGAGGTCATCGGGTCATGGGGCACTCGCCGCAGAAAGTAGAACTTGGCCCCCTTGGCGCTGCGCACATCACGTACTCCGTCCACCAGCACTTGCAGGTTCGGCGGGTAGCCACTGCTGTTCAGGGACTTCTCGATGTAACCGGCGTCGAACGCACGCTTGTAGGCGTCGATGGCATCGCGAATCTGGTACAGGGACGTGCGCAGGTCCTGCTCCTTGCCCCGGCGCACCACGGTCTCGGTCAGCGGCGCCGCCATGCCGGCCAGGAGGCCGATCAGGGCCAGCGTCACCACGACTTCGATCAAGGTAAAACCACGTTGCGAGGCGTTCATGATCAAGGCTTCTCTACGAAAACTTGGGTGGAGGCAGCCATCGGGCTGTTGATGATTTCGGTCCGGGTCGCCGGTTCCATCCCACGCTCAGGGGCCTGTATGTGCATGCTTGTCTCGGTGCCTGTCGGGAACTCCATGTCCGAAGGGCTCTGGTACGGCAGGTTGCGCACGATGCGTGGGGTGATCGACAGCACCAGCTCCGATTGGCCAACGGTGTCCTTGTTGCTCCCGAACAGCCGGCCCAGCCAGGGAATGTCACCCAGCCCGGGGATTTTGTTGCCGCTGGCGCCATGGTCGTTGCGCACCAGCCCGGCAAGAATCTGGGTTTCACCGTCATGCAGGCGCAGCGTGGTCTGGGCGTTGCGGGTGTCGACCTGAACCGGAATCGTGCCTTGGCGGGTGGGTTGCAGCGGCGTGGCGTTACTGACTTCCAGGGCGATCTTGATCGCCACTTCATTGTTCAGGTGCACGGTGGGCTGGACTTCGAGCTTGAGGCCGACATCCAGGTAGGTGACGCTCTCGGTGATCACCGGGCCCTGGGTCGAGGGCACTGCCGTGGCGCTGATGATAGGGACGCGCTGACCGATGTGGATACGGGCCTGTTCGCGGTTGCTGACCCGGATCACCGGGCTGGCCAGGGTGTTGATGTCGTTGTCCTGAGCGTTGATCTTGGCCTGGGGCGATGGCGAGATGCTGATCCGGCTGGAGGTGATGCCTTTGAGTTGATCCAGTACCGTCACGTCCCCGCCCGCACTGTTCAATACACCGAAGGTGTTCGGCCATTGCAGGCCAAGGTCGAGAATGCGCTGGCGGGCCACTTCCATGACTTCCACTTCCAGCACCACTTCAGGGTTGGACTGGTCCTGGGATTGCAGCAGTTTCTCCGCCATGCGAACCGCATCTTCGCTGTCGCGCATGGTCAGGGTGTTGAGGCGTTCGTCTACAAACACATCGCGGGTCTTGAGCATGGTCTTGATCATGTTCAGTGCGGTGTTGGCGTCGATGCTGGTCAGGTAGAAGGTGCGCATCACCAGCTCCTGGTAGTCCTTGAGCTTCTGCGGCGAGTCCGGGTAGATCAGCAAGGTGTTTTCGTTCACCACTTTCTGGTGCAGCTGGTTCTGCTGCAGCAGCAAGGCCACGGCGTCTTCGATGCGCACGTCACGCACGAAGATGGTGGCTTTCATGTCCGGGCGCAGGTCCTTGTCGAAGATGAAATTCAGACCGGCAACCTGGGACAGCACTTCGAAGATTGTCTTGAGGTTGGCATCGCGAAACTCCAGGGTCACCGGCCGGTCAAGACGGGTACGCAGTTGCGGGTACTGCACGACATTGCGGCTCTGAACCAGGCGAATGTTGCCTTGCAGTTCCAGGGCGCCGTCATTTGTCGGGTCCAGTTCCAGGATCTGTTTGACCTGACGGTCGGCGCCGTAAATGTCGCCGCGACGCAGGTCGCCACGGGCCAGTTCCAGTTTCTCATCCATGCTGCGCAGGTAGTCCAGTTGGCGCAGGGAGTCCTGGGCACGCCGGTTGTTCGGCTCGATGGTCAAGACGCGGCCGTAGCCCATGCGGGCTGCCGCAAAGCTGCGCTTGGCGCGGTCCTGGTCGGCTTCGGTCATCAGCGCCGTAATGGAACGGGCGCGACCATGGCTCAAGGCAAGGTGCAATTCGGTGTCGCGGGGGTTCTCGCGCAATCCGTCCTCGATCCGCGCCAGGCCAGCTTCGTACTGGCCCGCCTCGATCAACTCGTTCGCCTCCTTTTGTGCGACCTTTGCGGTGCTGCACGCGACGAGCGCGGCGCATAAGCCAAGGCTCATCATCAAACGGGATCGGTTCATTGCGAGCTCCCCACAGACAGTGTCTGAGACAAGTGCAGCGGCAGGTACACGAAGCTCAGTTCCACATCGGAAATGCCCTCGATCCGCCACGTCTTGTCGATTACGTCGCCTTTGCGCACGACGTATATTTTTTCTCCGTCCTGCAAGAACACTTGCAGGTCGCGACGATCATCAAGCCTGCCGACAAATTGAAAGGGCATGGGCGGTACGGTCGGGGCTTGTTCGACCGGGGTCACGTCAACGGGTTGTTCGATGACCGTGGCGAGGACCGCTGCAGCTTTCCAGCTGTGCGCGGAAAACAGGTCGCCGACCGGGCTCAGGTCGCGAATCGGTGCTGCCTTGACCGTGGCCGGTGCGGCAGGCAAGGCTCCCCGCAGAGTGGAAGGACTCTTGCCCCCCGGGGTGGCGACCACGAGCTGATCGTCACTCTCCTCTGCCGGTTGCAGGTACCCGGCGCCCCAGGTCAGCGCCGCAGCCACGGCGAAGAATCCTGCCCAGCCCACCACGCGTTTAGTGTTCATCATGACCTCGACAGATAAAGGGTCATGCGGATCCGGCCAGTCAGGTCGGTGTCGGCGATCTTTTTACGTTGAAACTCCACGTCCTCCACCACCACCGCAGGCAACTGCCCCAGCAAGGCGTGAAGGAAACGGCGCAGTTGCGGATAACTGCCGCGTACAGGCAGCAAAATCTGATAACGCGCCAGGTGAGTCTTGGGGTCGATGCCCAGGGAGTATTCGCCACGGGCCAGGGTGATGTGCTCCTGGGCGGCCAGCGCGTAGATCTTGTCGATGGCCACGGTTGCCTGGGGCTGGGACGGCAGCTTGCTGCGAAAATCGTCGAGCTGACGTTGTGGTCCGGCCGGAGCCGCCACGCTGCCGTCTTCGACACGGGCCAGGTACTCGCTGGCTTCACGGGTCTGTTGATTGAGCTGCTGCAGCGCTTGCCAGTCGGGCATCAGCACGGCCGGGCCATACACCAGCGCGACCAGCACCAGCGCCGCTCCGGCCAGGCCGGGAACGCCCAGGCGTTGCAGGTACTCGTAAATGATCAGTCTAGGGATTTGCATCGCCTATCTCCCAGGTTGCCGACAGGTTGAATTGCACCGGGTGTTCCGGCACGTTGGCGACGATTTCGTGACTGAGCAGTGACACATCGGACAGCTCGTCACTGGCCTCAAGGCGCCGGTGAAAGTCGAGCATGGCTTCCAGGTCACGGGCTTCGGCACTGATGCGCACCTGGCCCTTGCGTGCATCCGGGGTCAGGGTCAGCAAAGCGATGTTGTCCAGCGGCAGGCTTTCCAGGGTGGCAAACAGACGCTCCCACGGGCGGCGCAATTGCTGGGAAACCTTGCGCATCTCTGCCAGGTTCTGCGCCTGCTCTCGGGTTTGCGCTGGCGTCAGGCCACCCTTGGCGCCGCTGTTGCCGGTCAACACGTGTTGGGTGGCCTGCAGGTCGCCTTGCTGTTGTCGGGCCTGGGCACTGAAATGCTGCTGCCCCACAAGGCAGCCCGCTGCCAGCAACACACCGGCCACCAGCAGGCTCCAGCCCAGAGGGCTCGAACGGCGAGGCGGCTGAAAATCCAGATTGAGCGCGCGCATGTCAGGCCACCGCCCGGGACATGGCATGCAGGCTGTCACGCACGCCCGTACGGTCCTCATCCAGGGTACAGAGCAGCACACCCGGCACCTCGGGCGCAGAATCCAGGCGTGCTGGCGCATGCAGGTAAACGTTCAGTGGTCGCTCATTGCTGGAGGCTTGCAGCTGGATTTCACGGCTGATCAACGCACTCAGTGCGGCATCGCTGTCGCTGCTGCCCACCGAACGCACCGACACCCATCGCCCTTCTCGCGCCAGGAGCAACACGCTGCGCACCGGTTCGGCCACGACAAAAAGGAAATCATCCGTACCCAGGCGTTTATCGAAGTGATTGAACGCGGCCATCAAGTACGGCTGGACCGAACTCAGGCGCAGGCCACGCGCGGCGACCAGGCTGCGCAAACGCTCCAGCAGTGCTTGAGGCAAGGCGGCCGCAATCCGGTCGTAGCCTGCCGGTTCGGCTGACAGCACCAGGCTCCAGGCTTGGCTTTGGGCGCCGTAGAGGTCCTCGAAACACAGTTTGGCGAACCCCAGCAGTTCATCGGGACGGCTGATCTGCTCGCTCCAGGGCACCAGGCAAAAGCGGCTGAAGTGCCCGGAAATCACCACCCGCAATTGAGCCCCGCTCGCCGCATGTTCGCCCAGCAGACGGTCGAGGGTTTCCAGGGCTACCGCCCAGGCATGAAAACCCTCGTCGATAAAGCCGACGCTGCTCAGCCACCGGGTTTCGCCGCCGAGGCACTGGCCCAGACCGACACCACTGGCGCCGACCACGGCCACATACTGATCACGAGATAAAAGTGACACGATTGATCTCCTCGAGCGTGGTCCGCCCTTCCATCACCAGTTCCAGGGCAGACTCGCGCAGCAGGCGCAAGCCACGGCTACAGGCCACGGCCTTGATTTTTGCAACAGGCTGACGCTCGACGATCATCTGGCGCAGTTCATCGTCCAGGTGCAGCAACTCGGCAATGGCCGTGCGCCCGCGATAACCGGTGCCCCGGCAATGGCCGCACCCCTTGCCGTGGACAAAGTTGTAGGCAGCCACCTGCTGTGGATCGAGGCCGGACAGTTGCAGCTCATCGGCACTGGGCTGATACGGCCTGCTGCACGTGGCACAGACCAGGCGGATCAGCCGCTGGGCGAGCACCGCGTTAAGGGCCGAGACCAGGCTGTAGGGATCGATTTCCATTTGGGTGAATCGGCCAATCACGTCGAACACGTTGTTGGCGTGGATGGTGGTGAACACCAGGTGCCCGGTGAGGGCTGACTGCACGGCGATCTGCGCGGTATCGGGGTCACGGATTTCACCGACCATGATCTTGTCCGGGTCATGGCGCAAAATCGAGCGCAGGCCCCGGGCGAAGGTCAGGCCTTTTTTCTCGTTGACCGGAATCTGCAGGACGCCCGGCAGCTGGTATTCCACCGGGTCTTCAATGGTGATGATCTTGTCCACGCCGTGGTTGATCTCGGTGATCATGGCGTAGAGGGTGGTGGTCTTGCCGCTGCCGGTGGGACCGGTGACCAGCACCATGCCGTAGGGTTCGGCGGCCAGCCGCCGCAGCTGGCGCAGGGTTTCATCGGCGAAGCCCAGGGCCTGCAACTGTACGCCGCTGACCTTGTCGGCCAGGTCCTGCTTGTCCAGCACCCGCAGCACCGCGTCCTCGCCGAAAATGCTCGGCATGATGGACACCCGAAAGTCGATCTGGCGGCCACTGATGCCAATCTTGAAGCGACCATCCTGAGGCACACGCTTTTCGCCGATATCCAGTTCGGCCATGACCTTGACCCGGGAGATCACCTGTTCGGCGAACTCGCTGCCCTGAATCTTGCTGATGTTGTTCAGCACCCCGTCGATCCGGTACTTGATGACCAGGCCGGCCCCGGTAGTGCCCAGGTGGATATCGCTGGCGTGCATTTTCAGCGCGTCATACAGGGTCGAGTTGACCAGCTTGACCACCACGCTGGCATCTTCACTGATGCTGGTCAGGGACAGGCTTTGCAGGTTGTCGCTTTCGACATGGGCATCGGCCTGGGCGTTGAGCGATTCCACGGCATGAAAGCTTTCTTCATGACGGGCCAGGTAGGCCTTGAGGTCATCGGCATGCACCAGGTACAGCGGCGCGCCGTGGAGGCAATCATCGATCCAGGCCAGGCGCGCAGTATCAAAGGGATCGGCAAACACGCCAATGACCGTTTCGTCATGGCGCAGCAGCATGAATTCGCGTTTCAGGCACTGGGCCAGCGTGACCCGATCGAAAATCGGGGTGGCCTTGAACAGGGTGTCGGTATCCAGAACGGGGTAGTGCAACGTGCGGCCGAGGCATTCGATGAAAGGCATGGGGGCCAGTTCACAGAGTACCCCCAGGGCTTCGAGCACCCGTTCGCCTGAAGTGACGGCAAGGGCGCGGGCCTGGGCCAGTTGTTCACTGGAGAAGGGAGGCGGTACGCAGTCCAGCAGTGCCGGTTCCACGGCAAGGGATAGACGGTCCATGGCTTGCTCTCCAACGCCGGGGGCTTGACGCCCTGTCGACGCGGCGAGCAATTGCGGCCTGGACCGGAACGGCTTGTCGCGCCACTACTTCCCGGTGAGCAAGCGTTCGTCGTCTTGGGCAAGGGAGGCCGGTGTTCGTCGGCGATCCTCCAGCACCCAACTGCCGTCGTACAGCTGCAGCGGGAAACTTTGATTCCTGTTCTTGCGTCGTTCGACGAATCCTTCAGCGCGTGGGTGGCTGGTGCCCGGTTGGTCCTTCACCTCTAAAAGGTCAAAAATTGCCCGTGCCAGTTCTGCCAATGGAAACGGTTTGAACAGGATATGACTGACCCCACGCTGGCGGGCCCGATCACACACTTCAGTGGTGGGGTGCCCGGTAATCAGTACAAAGTGGCATGTCCTGTTCTGGCGAACGGTATCGAGAACTTCAAAACCTTCCATATCGGGCAAGCGGTAATCGAACACCACCACATCGGGTGCAAAACCCTCGGCTACACCAATGGCCCTGGCACCTTCGTGCGCTATCTGGACTTCCAGCCCCTGCGCCTGCAGATAATCCTGCAGGTTTTGCGCAAGCAGCTGTTCGTCATCAACAACCAGTATTTTGTTCACCAAGGTGGACTCCTCGTAACAGCAGGTCCGAATATCAAGCCTGACGGAGTGCTCACCTTACTTAGGCTTGAGCACACTTCATGCCAAGCAGCGGCAGGCCTTAGACCCGCTGTAACTGCTTGATACTCATCATAAAAAATTATCCCTGTTACTCCATCCCCCAAAGGCGGGGACGTGTACGGGTGTGGCTTGAAGCTTTTCCCCACTTTTGGGGCCAGCTTCAGTAATTGTCAGTGCGCTCAATGCGGTTGCGCGACCGTAGCTGCTCCAGGACCTGAAGGCGCGCTTGCGACTGTTGCTGTTGGGCGAGGTAAGTGCGAACCATTGCAAATCCCTGTTCCTCTGTGACATCAACTGCATCCAAGTGGTTCTGCAAATAAATAAGATGCCAGCCCACCGCCGTGCGTACCGGTTGGCTGATGTCGCCAACGGCCATGGCAAAGGCCACCGCGTCGAACTCGGGCAGCATGCGCCCCTTGGGAAAATAGCCAAGATCACCGCCTTCGCTGGCGGACGAACCTTCGGAACGGCTTTTGGCAACGTTTGCAAAGTCAGCGCCCTGAGTAATTTCCCGACGTACCTCTACCAAGCGTAGACGCGCAGCCTCGATTGTGGCGACGCTAGCACCCTGAGCCACCTTGATCAGGATATGCCGGGCATGGACTTGCTCCGGCCGATTCATCTCGCTGCGGTGTTCCTCATAAAAAGCGCGGACCTGCTGCTCATCCGGCGCACCGACGGTTGTCAGTTCGGCAAACACCTTCTGGGCCGCCAGTTCGCGGCGGGTGTACTCGGTATAACTGGCCTCGTCGAAACCCGCGTCGTTGAGCCTGCGCGCAAACACTTCGGATCCACCCACCGCAGTGCGCGTCTTCTCGACCTGGTCGTTCACCACCGCATCACTGATCACAACGTCGCGCTTGACGGCCTCCTGCCAAAGCAATTCCTTGTCAATCAGGGCGTCCAGTGCCTTTCGCCGTAATTGCTGATACGCCTTGGGGTTGCGAATATTGCCCACAGCCCGCCCCTGGTCTTCCAGGTACTCGGCGAAATAACGCTCGAGGCGAAATGCGGGAATTTCCTCGCCATTGACCCGTGCCACGACGGGCTCGTTGCTGCACAGCGCCGCGGGGCCCCAGAGGGTCAGCAGGATCAACCAATTATTGAGTTTCATAAGGGGTCTCCGGTCAGGGCATCGTAGCAACGGGTTTATAGGGGGCTACCAGGTAAAAACGCTGGTCCGGCAGTTCCAGTGCGACCACATGGGCACCATTGAGGCCCAGGCGGCGGCCGGGGCCGAAGCTGATCTGCGGCGTCAGCCCGGTGGCAAAGTCATGCAGCCCTTCCAGGGCACTGACCAGCTTTTCGCGACTGGCATCCCTTCCGGCCTGCTTCATGCCCTCGGCGAACAACAGCATCGAGCTGAAGGCGCCTACTTGCACAAAGGCATGCTGCCCACCCAGGGCCTCGGAATCGCGCACCTGCGTCAGCGCCAGGCGTCCGGCCGGGGTCCAGTCACTGGGTATGAAGGGGTAGGCAATAAACACCCGGCGGGAAAACTCGACGGGGACCTGGAACAGGTCCCCCGCCACCTGCTGCGCCGTGGCAAACAGATAAGGCGCCTGCCCTGCCTCCTGAAAACGGTTGGCGAGGCTGCTGAAACCGCCACCGCTGCCCAGGTAGAAAACCGAACGGCACCCCGAGGGAAACGGCTCTTGCGCAGGGTCGTAGGCCTGCACATGAACGTCCTGCCAGGCGTGAGTCTGTAAATAGAGGCCAAGCTCGTCCGCGGCCTTCTGCTGTCCGGGCGCACCGGAGTAAAGGACCCACGTTGGCCCCTGCAACGCCACAAGCTCCTGGCTGGCGAAGTCGGCCAAGGCAATCAACTGCTCGCGCAACCCCGGCAAGGGCTCGAAAATCAGCCTGCTGGACTGGCTCGTACCGAGCAGCGACAACGCCCCTATCAGTGGAACGCCGGCCTGCTCCAGATGGCGTGCAAGCTCGGTGTCGAGTGCCGGGGCCAGGGGCGCGATCAACGCGAAGATCTGCTCCTGATCAATCAGCCGGTCCAGCGCCTGCCCGGCACTGGCGCGATCCGGCCCGGGATCGAGGATGGTCAGGCGCAACTGGCGACCATGAATGCCCCCCGCCTGGTTGATTCGCTTCACTGAGCCATTGAGCACCCCGGCGATGGTGGCGGCCTCTTCGGCCAGCGGTCCTTCGGAAGGCAGCAACGTACCCAGGGTGATGCTGTCGCCCTCGAGGCCGGGATCACGATCATCCGCCACGCGCTTGAGATAAGCCGTGAGATTGCGCTGGTCGCTGATCGACAGGACGAACTGCGGCATGGCCGGGTCGAGCCGATTGCCGCCGGGGTCACGGCCTTCCTGAATGGCCCGGGCCAGCGCACCGTCCGAGTACGCCGGGTAGCTGCGGCCATTGATCTGCTGCTGGCCATGAATGCTGCTCAGGCGCGACCAGCTCAGGTCTGGCGGTCGTACCCCCCCCTCCGGGCGCCCGAGCCCGTCGGTGCCGTGACAGTTGGCGCACGGCAAGCTGGTGGCGGGCAACAACATACCGGCGGCGCCGACCCTGGCCATGATCGGTTCACCACTCGCCGACACCCCTTCACGGTACAGGCGCTTGCCGGCACTTTCAGTGGGGGTCAGAGGCAATGCCTGGGCACAGGCAATTGCGCCTGTGAGCAGCAACATCGCAAGGGCGAATGAGGTTTTCATCGGACACGCTCAACGCCCGGCTACAGGCATTGTCAGCAGCTGCAAGCGCTGGGCAATGGCCGCCGCCGGGGCATCGGGGCGGATCTTGCTCCAGCGTTTGTTGGCCACATCACCGACAATCAGTTGCGTGGAGTGTTGCTCGGGGGTTGGCACGATCTGGCCAATGCGCCCCAGTACCAGCTCCATCTGCGCCTTGTTGCCGGTCAAAAAAAGCCAGTGGGGATCGTCGACCCCTTGTTTCAAGGTGTAAGCCTTGAGCACCGCCGGTGTGTCACGCAGCGGATCACTGGTAAGGGAAATGAAAGTAATGCCATCGGCCTTGTCCCCCAACACCTCACGCACCTCCTTGAGCTTGCGGGTAATCAACGGACAGGCATCATTGCAACTGGTGAATATCACGTTCAGCAACACCACACGGTTTTCCAGGGCGTCGCTGTAGAAGCGCAGGGTCTGACCGTTCTGGTCCAGCAAGGGTGTGTCGGTAAACCAGGTTTTGGCATCACGGGTGCCCGTGGTCGGAGGGGCTACAGCGGCGACCGCCGCTGGTGCTTCAGAGGCCGATTGCGAGTGCCCTTCGTGGGCGAGCGTCACGCTGGTGAACAGGCAAAAGCACACACTCAAGGCCATGCGGTCGAGGATTTTCATGGCTGCTGCTCCATTGCAACGGCGGTGTGTTTGGCATGGGCACCGCGCTGACCCCTGAGTTTTTCCACTTCATGGATCAGCACCGCCGGGTCAGTGAAACCGTAAAAACGGGTCCAGTGCCGGCTATTGCCGTCACCCACCAGAATCAGCGGTGCATGATTTTTCAAGTCGCCGCCGAACGTACCCAACCCCTTGAGCGTGTCATTGACCGACTGGGTCGAACCCGTCAGCCAGCTCCAGCCCGGCCCGCTCTGAAAGGCACGGGCGTATTCATTCAACCGGCCGCTGTCGTCACGCTGCGGGTCGATGCTGATGGAGACCAGTTGCACTTCGCTGCCCACCCGCGCGCCCAGCTGTTTCTGCACCTTGCCCATGATGGAGGACACCACCGGGCAAACCGTGGTGCAGCTGGTGTAGATGAAACTCATGACCACGATTTTGTTGGCCACCAGATCCGGCTCCAGATGGACCGACTTGCCGTTCTGATCAACCAGCGCGACGTCGGCAAAACTGACTGGGGCGCCCTGGGTGCTGGCGGGGGTCGCCGTCATGTCATGGCCGGCATGTTCATCCGCCGAATGGGCCTGGGCCTGGCCGATACCGCAGGCCAGCAGCCAGAGGGTCGTTAGAGCACAATGGGCAAATCGGTTCATGTCGATTTCCTCTTCAATGAGCAGCGCCGGGAAGTACCCGCACGCTGGCAAAAGTCTTGTCGTCGAAGCCCGCGCCAAGGGACGCTGCGCGCACATGCAGGTACCAGGCACCTGGCTGATCGAGGGTCAGCGGGACTTCGTAGACGCCCTCTCCCACCTCCCGCGCCGCCACCGCCTGTGCCCGTGAGGACGGCGCGAGGAAGTAGCGCACCTGGACATCCCCGACCCCGCTGCGCCGGGTTTTCTGCTTGCCCTGAACAATGCGAAAACGCACCACGTAAGGGCTGCCAAGGGGCGTCGTGGAGGTGTCGAGCATGAACTCGACCTTGGGCACACCCGCCACCCGGCTCGCCTCTGTCGCCGGTTCTACATCCGCCGTGAAGCAGTGGATGATGTTCGGCTGGTTGAGCAGGAAGGCCACATCGAAACGTCCGGCGGGGGGCAGCTTGATCCGCGCACTGTAGAGCCCCGGCGAGACTTCACGCAGGCTGCGGTCAATCACCAGCGCGGCCCGCGCCACTTGCCCGCGGTTGGGGTAGCCGGACATCGGGGCATTCATGCCTTCGGCGTAGAAGTAGGTGGTATTGTCCACCGGGTTGACCACGAACACCGCATTGTCGTCCCGCGACACCGCCAGGCTTGAAGCCAGGGGCAAGTCACCGGCCAGGCGCGGCGCCTGTGGGCCTGCTTCGAAGCCCTGGGTGATCGGGGTACGCCCTTCCCCAAGCGACGCGAGGTTGATCATCGTGACCTTGGCCGACGCCAGGCCCCGGATGTAGGCATAGGCCTTGGTGAACACCACTTGATAGGGTTCGGCGGACACCGCCACGTCATGGATCAGCGAATCGTTGCTGGCATCGATGACCGACGCCTGGTTTTCCAGGGTATTGAGCACAATGCCAAAGCGTCCGTCGGCGCTGAAACCCATGGGCCCCAGGCCCTGCTTGAGCCTGATGACCCTGCGTACCGCCAGGCTTTGGGTGTCGACCACCGTCACCGTACCGTCCTTGCCATCCGCTACATAGACGGCCTGGGACAGTGGCGAAAAGGCGATCGACAATGGGTGTGAGCCAGTCTTGAGCTGCTTGCTCAGGGTCAGGCTGGCGATGTCGATGATGCTCACCGTGCCGTCATCGCGGTTGCTGACAAACGCATGCCGGCTGTCCTTGCTGAACGCGATCTCATGATGACCGGCGCCAGTTGCCAAATACTTGAGTGGCTTGAGGCTCTGCGCATCGATCACCGTGACCCCGGACTGCTCGCGGGCCTTGGCGTTGTTGCCCACCCACAGCAGGCGCTCGTCCGGTTGCAGGGCCACGCGCACCGGGTTGCTACCCGCCGCAACCGAGTCGATCAGCTTGAATTGCTCGCTGTCGATCACCGCTACTGCATCGGCTTTGGGCATGGACACAAACACCCGTTTATTGTCCCTGGGCGTGATCCAGTCCATGGGCGGCTGTTTCAGGTCGATGCGCGATAACGTACTGGTGATTCCCCCCACAGACACTTGCGGGTCGACCACCGACACACTGGCATCACGATTCATCACCATCAGGAAATAGCTGTTGAGATCCAGAAGCGGCCGGGCGCCGATGCTCGACTTGAGAAACACCCCGACTCGCGACTTGCAGCTGTGCTCACGCCCCTGGGCCAGGTCGGCGGCAACGGCCTGGGGGTCGAGCCAGGCACCCGGTGCAACACCCGCCAGAGGCTGGCCGGACGTGGCGTCGGTGATCCGGAAACGCACATCGGCGAACTCACCTTCACGCAGTACGCCGTCTTTGGCCAAGGGCTGTACATTCAAGGTGACCGTCACACCGTCACGCACCAGCCTTTGTTCGCCCTTAGCCTGTGGTTCGGCCGCCCAGCACACGCCCCCCAGGGCGCACAGTGTTGTTGCGAGCATCCACCCACACACACCGGTTCCAATGGCCTTGTTCATTGTCTTTCTCCCCGTCAAGTTCCTGCATGCCGCCCCCCCTGAACAGCAGGAGCGGGCTTGCTCGCTCCTGCTGATACGCACGGCCCGTCAAGGCGTCGGCGCAGGTTCCAGCTCATTGGATACCCGTAACAATCCCCACAACCCGGCGGTGTTGCCGTAGGCGGCGTAATCCCGGAAGAGGTAGTCCCCCGGTATTGCATTGATGCCCCCGGCACTTGGGTGCATGAAGCTGAAGTGCGCCGCCGGAAGGACGCTTTCATGGGCGCCGATGTACATCGACATCGGGTTAAGGCCAAACCGTACCGAGCCCACGCCAGGCGTACCCATCGGATAGCCACCGGTGTCGCTTTTTTCCGACTGGAACGGGTTGACTGACCACACGTGTCCGTCCAGCTGGAACGTGCTGCCACGACTGCCGCCGGTAGGCATCAGGATGTGGGTGCGGAACGGTTGCCCCGGTTTCACATAGAGCACAGGGGTTTGCGGATCGCCTCCCACCAGGGCGTTGCTGTACGCCATGTGCGCATTGGGCACGTCAGCGTAGCCACCGCCCTCTGCGTGGCCGAACGGTGCATCGGGGGCCAGCCCGAAGCGGTACCACAGCGGTTCGGCCTTGTAGTTGATCGCCATGCTGGAGTTGTCCTGCGGATCCGTAGGTACCCCCAGGCCTTCAGCCGCAATACCTTCCACTGGCCGGCCACCCGCCCAGCGGATATTCAGGGCTTTTTGCCAGACCATCGCAAAGTCGCGATAAACAGCCTGGCCCGGCGCAGTCACGCTGGCATTGACCTTGCGGATATCGTCAACCCAGGTGGCCCCCACCGGCAGGATACTCATGGCACCCCCCAGGCCTTTCTGCGGCTGCTTGATCACATCCGACGGGGTGAAATTCAGCCCGCCAAACTCCACGGCCGTGGCGTTGATGTTGTCGACACTGCGCCCCAGTTGCGTGATCGGCTTGCCTTCGCGCTCCAGGTGACCGGCGTAGTACTGATAGGTGCGGCTCGGGTAGGCACCGCTGTTGCCAGCCCTGGGAGCCACGGTCTGCACCGGGTTCGCACCCACGTTGGCGCCATCGGACTTGGTGATGTCATACGCCAGCAGTTGGGCATGCAGGCCAACATGGCTGGACGGACGCATCAGGTTGTTGCTGAAGGTGCTCGAGCCGTCACTGCCATTTCGATCACGCTTGACCACACCCTGCATCACGGCGGTCTGGGTCAGGTCGGGCATGACACTCGGCAGACGGTTTTCCAGTGTGATGTTGATGCAGTCCCCGGCCGTTGCGCGCAACACCAGCGGCTCGACGGGAACGCCGGGTTTGAGCTTGCCGCTGACCGGGTCCAGGTCGGCCTTGCGTACATAGAGGATGGCGGTCGGGTCATGCAGCGGGCCGCTCTGGCCGCCGATGGTCATGGTTACCCCGTCCTCGGGATCGGTCACAGTGACACGGGGGATACTCACCGGCCGCGAGTTGTACACCAGGGTCCCGCCAGCGGGTTTCAACGGCCCGCCCACATGCTGGCCAATGCCTGCCGGATCGCCGAGGGTCAGCCCCAACGGATTGCCGAGGATGTCGTTGGCCAGTGCGGCGACGACTTCATAGTTGCGCTGCACAGTGGGACGGGTACCGATGCCATTGGGGTTGGCGCTGATTCTTGGGCACGAGCCGTCGAAGGCCACGGTGTTGCGCATACCGGCCGGTTTCGGGTTGTTCGGCAGCGCAAACAGGTCGGTACGCTGGGCGGTGTAGTTGCGCATCACACCCCAGATCCCGCTCCAGTAACCTTCGATCGAAGCGTCCATCGAGTACAGGTAATCCCCGGTGGTCGCCGCCGAACTGGACAACATCGAGATCGGTGCGATAAAGCCCATCTGCTCGGAAATCCCGATCATCTGCGAAGCGCGCCATCCGGAGTTGGAACTGCTGCCGAAGCCCGAGCCGCTTTGCAGCCACTTCACGCCGTGCAGCGTCACGTTGTGCTCTTCTTCATGACCACCGGCATGTACCCGCAGCCGCACATTGTCACCCGTATAGGTACGCAACATCGGTGTGAACGGGTCGCCCGGTTCGGCGCCACCCCGGTTGATGTGCGGCGGAAACAGGGTGGTGCCGCCGGTTGGTCCGGTGGCGGACGTGATCAGGTTGGGCGCCAGGTTCATGGCCGGAATCGCCCGGTCGGTGCGGCTTTGCAGGGCATACGAGAGGTCGCCGCCCAGGCCGTCCGCCTGCATGCCACGCTTGCCGTCGGGGCCGACCTTGTTCGGGTCGTAAACCCGCAACGCCAGCGGTTCATTGCGATAATTGATCACGAACATGCCAGGGTCATCCACGGAGATGGCCTGTGGGCATGGACGAGTTGGGCAACCCGCGACCCGTCCACCCTGCACTTCGACAATGCCTTCGAGCAAGCTGCTGGCATTACTGCGCACCGGCGGGTTGATGGCGTAGCGGAAGCTGTCCGCTGTGGCCGGAAACGCCTGGGGATTGGGCACGCCATTGGGCCCTGCGCCCACATACACACCGGCTTCATAGGCGTGCTGGAAATCGCTGTATTCGAGGAAGAACTCACGGAAGCTGTCGTTCTTGCCATCGCCGTCCAGGTCACCGGTGGACACCACGGCTTGCCACGAGGTCGGCCCGCCGTCCTGACGCGCGCCGCTGTAGAGGGGCTCGCCGGTTTCGGCGTGGAACCAGGTGGAACCGGCCGGTTCGGCCAGCACGGTGGCGTACAGGCCAATCTGTTGATGGGTCGACGGGCCTAGATGGTCGTGGGTAAAGATGGTGCCCAGACCACGGTCGATGCCTTTGATATTGACCACAGGGTCGACAAACCAGCGTTGCATCGCGGTGCGCGCACCCACCCAGTCAGCCCGGCCGAACTGGCCGAAGTACGGGTGATTTTTGGCTTTCGGACAGGCTGGGGTGCCATCACGCACATCGGCCCCAGTGCACTGGTTGAACGTGCGGATGGCATGGATGCGTTCCTGCACGGCGCCGGGTGAAAGCACACCGTCTTCGTAGTTCCAGCCGTTGGCCGAGCCGTCTGCGGCAGTCAGGTCCCATTTAGGCAGGTGGATGTGTTGGCCAATGACGTCGGTGGGGGTCCGGACCTGATAATCGTCCATCTCATAGGTGGCCGGCACCAGGTTGGTCTGCTGGTACTGCACGCAGTCAAAGGTGTTCATGCGCATCACCAGAGGTTCTGGCGGACGCTGCTTGGTGATCACCGGCCAGGCGTCTTCCCACAAGGCCAGAATGCGCGCTTGCGGAAAATGGTAGCCAACCTTGTTGTACACCGCGTCGAACTGAATATTGGCTGCCTTGTAGATCCGTGGACGATCCGCAGTAAAGGTCGAAGAGCCGGTGAACGACATGCCGTCCATGCGCTCGCCGCTATTGAACTCGCCGGTCCCGGCGGCGCTGGTCAGGCGTTTTTGCCGATCATCCATGCACGGTTCGTAATACGGCGCGCCTGCAATGGGCAACGCGCCGTTGGTGCGGAAGTTGCGCGCGACGACTTGCTTGCCGGGCAACAGGGCAAAGCTGGGGTGGTCTTTTTTCGCGTGGAAGGCCATGGCGGCCTGTTCGACCTCGGTGCCCTCCTCAGGCATGTAGATCGGCTTGGCCCGTGTCACTTCCTTGGAAAAATCCAGCGAGGTCGTCACGGTGTGGGCCTTGCCTCCGGCAGAGAAGCCGGCCAGGGAGTGTCGTCCCAGGCCGCCGTCCCAGCCGCCCGACTGAGCCGGGTCGAGGTTGGCCCACAACGCCTTGCCGCTGTTCTTCAGTGTCTGGGCCTTGCCCGCGTCGAGCATGTCCAGTGGCGGGGTCGGTGGGCGTTGGCCGACCGAGCTTTCCATGCCGCCGATCCAGAACGGATAGCCGGGGTTTTTCAGGCTGCCGTCAGCATTGCGGTTGGCTTCACTGCGATCCACCAGGGCCAGAGAACCAATGGCCTGGGCGCCGCCACTGCGATGCACGCCGTCGTCATCATCGTCATCGTCCCCGGCAGCGACCAGGGTCTCGCTGATTCTGGGTACCACAGCCACTTTGCCTGGCATCGGCGCCATGGCCTTGCCGGGCAACGGCACCACGGCAGGAATCGGGGTACCCGCCACGATCTCTCCATCGGGCAATGCACGGGCACCGGCTGCGGGTTTGCCGCTGCGCAAGGCAAAAGGCTTGGTGTGATAACCGTCGCTGCCCTGTTGTGACACATCCAGCCGGGTGCCTTCTTCGAACACATCGTGCACCCGCCACATGGCCCACATGCCCTGGGCAAAGTGCGGGTAGAAATGGCAGTGATAGATTGCATCACCGGCAACACGGTTGCGGTTGCCCGAGCCACCGTTGGCAATTTCGTAGGTGTAACCGGCGCCCGGGCCAATCCCCTGGGCGTCTACATAGTCGGAGTTGTCATCGTTGGGGTTGAACAGCCATTGATGGCCATGCAAGTGGAAGATGTGTTGCTCATGCCCGTTGTGGGTATTGCGAAACTTGACGAAGTCACCGATGTAGCTGTGGTTGACGTTGGACGGCTCGGAGGGGTACAGCGCCATGCTCGCCTTGACCCCGACTTGCTCGGCACGGGGCACTTCGCCGGGACGGATGTTCTCCAGCCCGACGTTGGCCGGTACGTCCACCAGCATCGCCACGTCGCCGACGGTGTGCGAGCTCAGGAAAAACTCTTCGTACGCGCAAGACAGGCAGTCGTGCATCGGCCCGACCCCGAGCCGGTTGGCGACCACTTCGGCCCCCATGCCGCCAGAGCCATAGTTGATCATGAACGAGTCCCGGGTTGGCTCAAGTACGTGGGCCATGACCGGGTCTGCCCAATATGCCGGAAAGGCTTGGGTGACAGCGGTTTCGTCCTGGAACTGCGAGGCAAAGTCACGGAAGGGTTCGAGACGGTTGGGCAACGCCGGATTGCGTTTGCCAATGGACTCCAGGGGATAGGTCGCAGGCGGGAAACTGCCGTCGGCATTGCTGCCCATCACGATCGCATCGCTTTCGCTGGAGATGATTTCATTGCCATCGACCATGTTGATGATCGGCGTACCCGCCTTGCCTTCACGGATCCAGGGTTCGCGCTGCGGGTAGCGGGCCTGGTAATCGACAATCGGCTGGCCAGTCGGCGTGCGCCCGCTGGAGGCCAGGCGCATTTCTTCTTCCGTCACGGTATTGCGATAGTTGCGACCGCCCTTGGGCATCACCACCACTTCACCGAACAGACCGTTGGCCACGTTGCCTGCATCCCCTTCACCACCGAATGTGGCGCCACGGCTGCTGGCGGCGAATGCTCCTTCGCGCTCGGCATACAGCGTGTAGGTGCGGGTCGCTCCGGGGGCAACCAGGGTATTGGCGTTGCGTCCGGTGTAGGAGGAAATATCGTCGATACTGTTGACCGCTTGCAGGCCGTTGACCTGGAACCCCACATGGCGGTCAGCGACTTGTTCGTCAACCTTGAAGTTGTTGTTGCCGGCTTCGACTTCAACTTCGCCTTCTACCTCGCCCTCGTCCCCGTCTTCCGGGCTGCCGGGGTTGGCCTGGTAAGCCAGCAGGTTCTGCAAGTTGATGGTCAGGCAGTCACCGGCGGCAACCCGCAACACCAGCGGACGCGGGCGCTTGTCGGGTCGCAGCGAGACCTTGCCCGGAACTGCCGCCCCGCCCATGTTCAGTGGCTGGTCATGGTCATCAACCACATCACGGCGCAGGGCGAACATCATGCCGTTGACGTTCTGCGCACCCAGGCGGTTGAACATCAGCGGCTGGTCCAGTGCGACGATATTGGCGACCAGATTGCGTTCACAACGTGCTGCCGCCTGGGCCGTTTCAATGCCGATCAGCGGCGTGACCAGTAACAGCAGGTTTAACAAGTGATGAGCGTGGGGAATGCCGTTCATGATCACTGATCTCACTGTTAGTGCTCAAGGAGTGATGTTCGCTAAACCTGATACTGCATAGGCCATGCCATAAAAATTTGTATTAACTTTCAATTGCTTACGCTTTGAATCCGAGAATTCGGGGGAAATCCCCCACTCTTTCCCCACTTTCTGCAGTGCCTGGTCGACCCAACAATCGGGGACACAGCCCCGACACCGGGCTCACAGCGGCGAGTCCGCAGGCAGACCCTGCAAACGCCGGTACTGGCGCAGGACGCTGGGCACATAACGCTGGGTTTCGGCAAACGGAGGAATCACTCCACCACGACTGAGCACGGCTTGCGGCCCGGCGTTGTAGGCCGCTACGGCCAGGGCAATATCGTTGCCGAACAGGGTCATCATGCGTTTGAGGTACTTGGCCCCGCCCTGAATATTGGACTGGGGGTCGTAGACGTCCGTGACCCCCATCTCCCGGGCTGTATCGGGCATCAACTGCATCAACCCGCCCGCACCTTTGGGTGATGTTGCCCTGGGGTCGTAGTTGGACTCGTGCTGAATTACTGCGGACAACAGCGCAGCCGGTAACTCATTGGCAGCCGCTGCCGCCAGCACCATCTCGGCATAGGGTTGTGCGGCAATCATCTGCGGCTGTTGATCAATGCCGGTCTGGGCCTGGACCTCTGCCGACTCGCGAATCACACGTTCATAATGCCGCCCGGGGCGGTGAACGTTGGACAGCACGTAGCTGCCATTGGCATCCCGGGATACAAACACATCGGCGTGTACGACAGCGCTCATCAGCAATGCGCCAAGCAGTGTCGTGGTCATTGTCCTGGTCATTTCTACCTCCCCCGACCGGCCCCTGGAAATGGGGGTAATGCCCCAATGGGTGATCGCGAGGTAGCCCTATGCAAGCACCGCGCCGTAACGCACAAGGGCCGGTATACGGGGGTTACAGCCAGGTCGGGAGGTCTGAGCATGGCAATTGCATAAGCCTTGCTGGCGACTGTGCTGCCCACTGAGTGAGGTCATCATGAATCAGCGTATGTGTCATGCACCGCGAACCCAGCACGGGTTCACCCTGCTCGAATTGTTGGTGGTACTGGTGGTCCTCGGGCTATTGGCGGGCATCGTCGCGCCGAAGTATTTCGCCCAGCTGGGCCGTTCCGAAGTGAAAGTGGCCAAGGCGCAAATCGAGGGCCTGGGCAAGGCTCTGGATTTGTACCGGCTGGAAGTCGGCCATTACCCTTCCACTGAACAAGGCTTGCAGGCACTGGTCACAGCGCCCAGCGATGAAACCCGCTGGACAGGCCCGTACCTGCAGAAAAAGCTGCCCCAGGACCCGTGGGGGCGCAACTACACCTACCGCTACCCCGGTGAAAACGGTGAGTACGACCTGCTGTCCCTGGGCAAGGACGGACAACCCGGTGGAGAAGGCGAAAACGCCGAAATCACCAGCTGGCAATGACGGGAGTCGCAACCATGCGCTTTCATCTCAAGGCAGTGGGCAAAACCGGTGTGGTCTCGATGACCGTCGAAGCTCAGGGCGAGAGCGAAGCCCGGCGCATGGTCGAGGATCAGGGCATGCGCGTGGTCAGCCTGCAGGCCGAGCGCCGCTGGCGGGCGTGGCATCTGCATCAGCGCGAGACCTTCAACCTGGTGTTGTTCAGCCAGGAGTTGACCACCTTGCTCAACGCCGGTCTGCCGTTGATCGATGCGCTGGAAAGCCTGGCCGAAAAGGAAAACGCCCCCCAGGCCCGTAAAACCTTGAGTGAGCTGGTTCGCCTGCTGTACGAGGGCAAATCCTTCTCACAGGCATTAGCCCAATTGTCGGCGGTGTTCCCTCCGCTGTACGTTGCCCTGGTGCAATCGAGCGAGAAAACCGGGGCCGTGGGTGAGGCGCTGGGGCGGTATGTCAGCTACCGGCAGCGCATGGACGAGGTTCGGCAGAAGATCATCAGTGCATCGATCTACCCTCTCCTCCTGCTGGTGGTGGGCAGTGGCGTGGTGCTGTTCTTGATGGGTTACGTGGTGCCCCGCTTCAGCCTAGTGTTCGAAGGCCTGGGCGAGAATTTGCCGTGGTTGTCGCAGGTGCTGATGAATGGCGGGATGTTCCTGCACGCCCATCAGGGCGAGTTTTTCGGTGCCGTGGTGGCAATCATCGTTGCCATCTCCTTCCTCCAGCGCCGACCGGCCTTTCGTCGGGCGGTTGGCCGATTGATCGAAAAAGTGCCGGCGGTCCATCAGCGCATCGTCATGTACGAACTGGCGCGATTTTATCGCTCCCTGGGCATTTTGCTGCAAGGCGGCATTCCGCTGGTGACGGCCATGGGAATGGTCCGTGGTCTGCTGACGGTGGCGTCCAGCCAGCGCCTGGATCAGGCCTGCGAACGGGTGCGCGAAGGTCAGTCGCTGTCGGCGGCGCTGGAGCTCAACCACTTGGTGACGCCAGTCTCCCTGCGCCTGCTGAGGGCGGGTGAACAGTCCGGTAATCTGGGGCAGATGATGGAGCGCAGCGCCGACTTCTATGACGAAGAAGTCGGTCGCTGGATCGAATGGTTCGTACGCCTGTTCGAGCCCCTGCTGATGACCTTCATCGGCCTGCTGATCGGGGTCATCGTGATCTTGATGTACATCCCGATTTTCGAACTGGCCTCCAGCATTCATTGATCATCAAACGCCTGCCCCACTCCGTAGCAGTTGACGAGCTATGCGAGGCTGGGTTCGGCTGCGCAGCAGTCGTAAAGTCGGCTTCCACGGTTAATCTGGCATACCGCGTGTACCGGATTTGCGACCGCTACGTCGCAGTGGCGCACCATCTCGATCGCAGCCTCGTTCTACTCGTCAGCGACTACACGCGGGATGGGTGAAGAATCTGTAGTCGCTGACGAGCCGTGCGAGGCTGCGATCGGCTGCGCAGCAGTCGTAAAGTCGGCTTCCACGGTTAATCTGGTACCGCGTGTACCGGTTTTGCGACCGCTACGTCGCAGTGGCGCACCATCTCGATCGCAGCCTCGTACTACTCGTCAGCGACTACACGCGGGATGGGTGAAGAATCTGTAGTCGCTGACGAGCCGTGCGAGGCTGCGATCGGCTGCGAAGCAGTCGTAAAGTCGGCTTCCACGGTTAATCAGGTGTACCGCGTGTACCGGTTTTGCGACCGCTTCGCGCTCGATCGCAGCCTCGTTCTACTCGTCAGCGACTACACGCGAGATGGGTGAAGAATCTGTAGTCGCTGACGAGCCGTGCGAGGCTGCGATCGGCTGCGATCGGCTGCGAAGCAGTCGTAAAGTCGGCTTCCACGGTTAATCTGGCATACCGCGTGTACCGGATTTGCGACCGCTACGTCGCAGTGGCGCACCATCTCGATCGCAGCCTCGTTCTACTCGTCAGCGGCGACATGAGTTCCCCGCGACCACCGATCGGAATCGCACTGCAAATCCAATAAAAACATATTTTGATGCTTAAATTAATATTGTTGGATTATTCGACTCAGAGGGTCCTGCCATGAACATCAAGACTGCGATAGTGCTCCTGCTTTCCCTGCTTGCCCAACCGGCCTGGAGTCAGGCCAGCAACCCGCCCCAGGCCAGCGCCACCAGTGCAACGGCGCTCACTACCCAAATGGCCCTTCGCGACCTGTGGGTGGAGCATATTTTCTGGATCAGAAATTATGCGATAGCCAATCAGGACGGCAATGCGGCACAAGCCGCCATAGCCCAAAACGAGGTCGTCAGTAATGCCAAGGCCATCGCCAACAGCATTGCCCCACTTTATGGGCAACCGGCGGCCGACCAGTTGCTCACACTCCTCGCCGGGCATTGGGGGGCGGTAAAACACTACAGTGATGCACGGGCCGCCAACGACAAAGCCGGTCAACAGGCCGCAATCGCTGAGTTGTCTGCGAATGCCAAGTCGTTGGCCGCCTTTCTGGCCAAGGCCAATCCCTATTTACCCGAGCCCACGCTGCAAGCCATGCTGAGTGCCCACGGCGCTCACCATGTGACACAGATCGAACAGCTGGCCGCCAAGGATTACAAGGGTGAGGCCCAGACCTGGGGCATGATGCGTACACACATCCTTGCCCTTGCCGATGCCTTGACGGCGGGCTTGATCAAACAATTCCCCGATAAATTTTGACTGCAAGCAGGAGCCGGACAGATGCTGGAAGGAATGGGGCGAACCCAACAGGACTTGTTGAAGGCATTGCTGTACTCACCTACGGGAATGAGCATTGATGAGCTTGCCCACAGTCTGGGGGTGACACGCACTGCGATTCGCCAGCATCTTGCTGCGCTGGAGCGCGACGGTCTGGTCATGCGGGGCGCCACCAGGCCCACCGGGCGGCGCCCCGAACAGCTCCACCAATTGACCGACCACGCAAAGGAGCTGTTCCCGCGCCAATACCCGCTGCTGGCCAACTTGCTGATCGATCAGGTCGCAGGTCTGCTCGGAGAGCAGGCGCTGTCCCAGTTGATGCAGGGCCTGGGCCGCAAGCTGGCCAGCGATCTTGAACCTGAAGTTGTCGATGAAGCGCGCATCGTTCAGTACATGAACCACTCGGGATACGAAGCGCAGGTGTTCTTCAGATCATCGGGCGAACCGGAGATTGTGGCCCACAACTGCATTTTTCATCAGTTGGCCAAAGCCCATCCCGTGGTGTGCGAACTGGACCTGGCATTGATCGGTGCCCTGGGCGGTGGCAAGGCAGAGCATCTTGAATGCATGGTGCGTGGCGGGCAGGTCTGCCGCTTTAACGTGGTCAGGTAAACCGGATTGCAATCGGCAACTTTGTGGGTTATCAGAACCGACCTGCGTACTTGACGCCAAACTTTAAACGGCCACTCCAAGACACTCCATCACAGCACTGTCGAGTCAGAGTCGCATTGGCAAAATAGAATGGTTATCGGTAGCAAGGGTTACTCATCGGATCCCGTAAGTGCTTACTTGATCTACTTACAAAGCAGCGCTATTCCTTACAACTGCCAACATAAAAAATAAAAAACAGGAATACCGTGATGCCTAGATTCGTGGTTGTCCCCGCCGTGCCCAAGGAGACGGGATCAATGCGCATTGGATCGCGCTTTTATTGCACCACCGGCCCGATAGGTTTCAACATTTATGACTGTGAGGCCCTGTGCAGGCTGCCCGAGAGCTATCCAACCCGAGGAGACGCTGAAGACGCCTGTAAACAGCTCAACAGTGTGAGCCTGCAAAACATGATTGATGAAAGCGTTTACGCTCACTCGCCCTGACAATGGTTTGCACATGGGCATGACGTAAAACAGCATAAGTTGCTGACGAACTGTTCAATTAAAAACTTCAATTCAAATGAATACTTTAATTAAATCCAAGTATTCATTTGACTGAAGCAAGTGCGGTTATTTGCGCACCGCGCACGTCATGGTCTGGACTTTTATATGGGGGTGGCTTTCTAAAGTTTCCCACTCATTCATAAAGATGAAACCGTGTTTCAGGTAGAAGCTGGAGGCCCTTGCGTTGTCCGCAGATACGTCCAGATAAATGAACTCATGCCCGTCCTGCAACGCCTGGCGTTTGACAGCGCCCACCAGTTGAGCGGCTGCGCCAGAACCGCGAAAGTCAGGTGCGACCCACATTGCGATCACGTTGTAACGGTGGCCCTGGATCACGGCCCCGATCATGCCAACCGGCTTGCCGTCCTTGATGGCCAACCAGAATTTCGTCCCGACTTCTGACGAAGCGCGCTCTTGCCACTGGGCATCGGTGTCATTGGCCGCCGTTTCATGGCTCACTCCAAACGCTGTGGGTGCGTCCAAAAGTGCTGCAAGGCGTACGTGCTTCAAAAGCATCCAGTCCCTGGTATGCGTCAAGCGAATGACCATGTCCTTTCCTGCTACGGGTTCACAAAGCCCAAGCCGATACTCGCTCAATGACTTTTCAAAACACACATCACCCTCAGGCAGTTTCTCCACCACCTGCCAGCCCAGGCTTCGATAGAAGCCGCTGGCACGACTGTTTTCAGCGGTTTCAAGCCATATGGTGCGGTGGTGCTGGAACAGGAATTCCTCGGCCCTGGCCATCAGGCGGCTACCTAATCCGCGCCCCTCGAACCCAGGCCGGACAAACGCGGCAAACACGCAGCCATCTTCAGCGTCAGCCATGGAAAACCCGACAGGCACACCCTCAACCTCTGCCACCCACACACACGGCGAAGCCTGGATAGCCTCTCGGATGGCTTGGGGCGTAATGCCCATTTCGCTCAACTGATCATGGGAGAGGTGGTTCTCCGTGACACTGGTTCGAATATCAAAGATGGCGCTGATGTCTGCCTGATTGGCGATTCTGACTGTCGTTTCCATGAACGGCTCCTTGTCTATCATCCGCCAGAGGGTATCTGCCCGGGCGGGCACAGCACAACAAGCGGTAAATCAGCCATATCCAAAAGAGATGGCACCATCTGAAATCAGCACTACAAGTGTGTACCAAAGGCTGCCTAAGATAAGTCATGACTCCTTACAAATGCCGCCAGCTTCACGCGGCGCACAAAAACCGGAGAGTGCTTGATGTCCCTTCCTGCTGCCTGCGAACACCCGCCCCTGCCCGAAATGTTGCGCGATCAATTAAGCGACTTGCTCGGCACACGATTCTCCACTTCGGCCAGCGTGCGCGAGCATCATGGCAGCGATATTTCCGCACTCGACCCCATGCCGCCGGATGCCGTGGCCTACGCCAACAGCCTGGAAGATATCGTCAACATCAGCGCCGCGTGCTATCGCCACGATGTGCCGATGATCGCCTATGGCAGCGGCACCTCTCTGGAAGGCTGGTTGCAGGCGTCCCACGGCGGCGTGAGCATTGATGTGTCAGGCATGAACCGGATTATTGATATCCGGGTCGACGATATGGACGCCACCGTACAGCCGGGCGTGACGCGCAAGCAGTTGAATGCCGCGCTGCATGGCACCGGGTTGTTCTTCCCGATCGATCCCGGCGCCGACGCGTCCCTGGGCGGCATGGCAGCCACGCGTGCCTCCGGAACCAACGCCGTACGCTACGGCACCATGCGTGAAAACGTGCTGGCCATGACTGCAGTGCTGGCCGATGGTCGAGTGATCAATACCGGTGGACGTGCGCGCAAGTCTTCTTCGGGATACGACTTGACCCATTTGCTGGTGGGCTCGGGCGGTACGCTGGCGACCATCGCCGAGCTGACGGTCAAGCTGCACCCGATTCCTGAAGCCATTTCGGCCGCCGTGTGCCGTTTTCCGAGTGTCGATCTGGCCGTACGCGCGGTCATTCAGACCATCCAGCTGGGCGTGCCAATCGCCCGCATCGAATTGCTCGACGCCTTGACGATGCGAGCGCTCAACGCCTACAGCAGCACGCAACTGCGCGAAGCGCCCTCCCTGTTCTTTGAACTGCATGGTTCTGAAGCGGGCGTGAAGGAGCAGATCGAGACGGTGCGCATGGTCGCCGACGAGCACCAGGGGCTGGACTTTGAATGGGCGGTCCATCCCGAAGATCGCAGCCGCTTGTGGCAGGCACGGCATGACGCCTATTTCGCCTCCCTGGCCCTTCGTCCCGGTTGCCGCTCCCTGACCACCGATGCGGTGGTGCCGATTTCACGACTGGCCGAATGCATTGAGGCCACTGCCGAGGACCTTGCCGAGAATGGTTTTCTCGCCCCGATTTTCGGCCACGTGGGCGATGGCAACTTCCACGCGCTGATTCTGGTCGACCCCCTGAACCCGGACGAAGTCGAGCGCGCCGAAGCGGTGGCCCATCGACTGGCCGAGCGGGCGATTGCCATGCAAGGCAGTTGCACCGGCGAGCACGGCATAGGGCTGACCAAGCAACACTTTATGGCAGTCGAACACGGAGCCAACGCCGTGAGCGTCATGCAGGCGATCAAGGCAGCACTGGACCCCAAGCAACTGATGAACCCCGGGAAGATTTTCCCTCGCGGGCACTCGACAGGCTGACGCGCTGTACCATCATCGGCCCCCGTACATTCGAGCCCTGCAGGAAGCGCCTCAATGGAAATCCGCCAGATCAAATACTTTGTCGCCGTCATCGATTGCGGCAGCTTGTCCAGGGCCGCACGCCAGGTGCATGTGGCGCAATCGGCGTTGAGCAAGCAGATGTCCGCGCTGGAGGATGATCTGGGGGTGCAGTTGTTCCATCGCAGCCACAACGGCGTCGTCGCAAGCGAAGCCGGCAAGGTCTTTTACGAATATGCCCAGGGCATGCTCAAACATTTGACCGACGCCCGTGCTGCCGTCAGCAGCAGTCAGGATCAAGTCAGCGGATCGATTACAGTGGCATTGCCACAAAGTGTCGCAACCATTCTGGCCATGCCGCTGATGCGCGCCGTGGCGGCCCGTTACCCACAAGTGGCGTTCCATCTCAACGAAGAGCTGACCGGGAACGTCATGGACCAACTGCTCCACGGTCGGGTTGACCTGGCCCTGTTTACCTCCCTTGATTTGCCCCCGCAGGTGCTGTTCAGCGCGTTGATCGAAGAAGATTTTTACCTGATACACCGGGCCAATGCGCCTGACGCACCACCCGCCGGGGAGGTCTCTCTGGAGCAGGCACTGGCCCGCCCCCTGGTGTTTCCCAGCCAGGCCCACGGTCACTGCACCCGCACCGTGGTCGAACACGCGGTAAAACAGCGCGGGTTGGCAGCGGGACAAATCGCAATGGAGGTCAATTCCGTACACATCCTCAAAAGTGCAGTCGAGGCCGGTATTGGCCACACCATCATGCCGCTGAACCTGGCCATGCGAGAGATCGGGGACGGCCGCCTGGTCGCCCACCGGATTGCCGCTCAAGGGGTGTCCCGGATCCTGGGCATCTGCAGCTGTGCCTCAATGCCCGCCAGCCATCTTAAAACCCTGATCAGCGAGCTGATCCGCGAAATCGTGGGGGGCATGTGCCAGAACGGTGACTGGCCAGGAGGTCGTGCACTCGATCCGTAAGCCATGCCATTTCAACATCGCCCCTACAACAACAAGAAAGAGGCTCGAGATGAACACCTTATCGCCGCTCCCCGGTGACATGCCGGACCACGCACTGCATTCGGCCTACCGTAAAACCGCGTGGCGGGTCATTCCGTTGCTGATGGTCTGTTACCTGGTCGCTTATCTGGACCGGGTCAATGTCGGCTTCGCCAAGTTGCAGATGCTCGATGACTTGAAGTTCAGCGAAGCGGTCTACGGGTTGGGGGCCGGGGTGTTCTTCGTCGGTTACCTGATGTTCGAGATCCCCAGCAATATCGCGCTGCACAAATTCGGCGCCCGGCGCTGGATTGCCCGGATCATGATGACCTGGGGCCTGCTGTCGGCAGCCATGATGTTCGTCGAAACGCCCATGAGCTTCTACCTGCTGCGTTTTCTGATTGGCATCGCTGAAGCCGGTTTCTTTCCCGGGATCATTTTCTACCTCACCACCTGGTTCCCGAGCCATCGTCGCGGGGTGATGATTTCACTGTTCATCGCCGCCTTGCCGATCTCCAGCATGCTCGGCTCGCTGATTTCCGGTTTGATCATGCAAACACTCGATGGCGTGGTAGGTTACGCCGGCTGGCAATGGCTGTTCGTGATTGAAGGATTGCCGGCAGTGGCATTGGGTGGCGCGGTGTTCTTCCTGCTGCGCGACCGCATTGCAGATGCCCACTGGCTCAGCAGCGAGGAAAAACGCGGCATGCAGGCCGCGCTGGATCGCGAAGCCAAGGCAAAAGCCCACCATTCAGTGCGCGATGGCTTGCTGAACCCGAAAATCTGGTTGCTGGGGGCGGTCTACTTTTGCCTGGTGCTGGGGCAATACGTGATCAGCTTCTGGATGCCGACCATCATCCGCAACAACGGTGTAGCCGAGCCCTGGGCAATCGGCGTGCTCAGCGCCATTCCCTACTCCGTCGCGGCCGTGAGCATGGTGCTGGTCGGGCGCAGCAGCGACCGCTTTCGCGAGTATCGCTGGCACCTCGCGATCTGCGCGTTCATCGGCGCTGGCGGCGTGGTGTTCGGCACCCTGTTCGGGGCCAGCCTGTGGTTGTCGATGATCGGCCTGACTGTCGGCACCGCGGCGATGATCAGCAGTCTGCCGGTGTTCTGGGGCATGCCCACCGCCGTGGTGGGGGGCGCAGCGGCGGCGGCCGGGATCGCACTGATTAACTCGCTGGGCAATGTCGCCGGTTTTTTCAGCACGATCGTGGTGGGCTGGTTGACCCAGCTAACCGGCAACACCCAGGCGGCCATGTATTTCATGGCCGGCGCCCTGGTGATCGGCGGGCTGCTGGGATTGAGCGTGGCACGTGCGCGCAATGAGCCGATTGTGCAGATGAAAACAGTGCCTTGAGCAGGCTCTGAGGCGGGGGCGATGCCATCGCGAGCAAGCCCGCCCCACCTCAGCATTGTTCAGTTGCCCCGCCCGCCCCCGAATGACCAGGCCTCGGCCTCTGTGGTGGTCACGATCACCATGACATCCTCAGGGTCCAGGCCTGTGGCACGGTTCAGTTTGGTGACCAGGTCTTGATAAAAGCGCTGCTTGGTCAGTGTCGAACGCGGGCGCCCTGCCGTTATGGCGATCAAGACAAAGTCATGACTGCGCGGCCCGCCGAGGTAGCCCGGATCGAAAATCAGCTCGCCTGCTTCATGCTGGTCAATGACCTGGAACCGGTCAGCCAGCGGCACTTCGAAACTCTGGACCAACGCATCGTGCAGCCCCTGTGAAAGGGCCTGCAAATACTCGGCAGACTTGCCCCGGTGCAACGAGATACGTGCAAACGGCATGACGCATTGCTCCTGTGAAGTGTTGACCGGAGAAATCTATCAAGTCGCAACCATTGGGAATATCAGATTAAATGACGCCCATCGTTCCAAAATTGTGGATGATCAAATGCGACGCCCTGTCTTCGACCTCGATGTACTGCGCACCTTCGTGACCGGCGTGGAGCTCAACAGTTTTGCCAAGGCGGCAGGCCGCCTGGGCCGTTCGACCTCTGCCGTGAGCGCACAACTCAAGAAACTTGAAGAGCAGATCGGCACGCCCGTCCTGCTCAAATCCGGCCGGGGCCTGGCACTGACGCCAATGGGCGAATCCTTGCTGACTCATGCCCGTCGGCTACTGGAACTCAACGACAGCATTTTCCAGACGCTAAATGAACACCAGACGCCAGAAACTGTGCGCCTCGGGCTTCAGGAAGACTTTGGCGAGCACTTTCTAAGCGACATTTTGCGCCGGTTCGCCATGAGCTATCCCCTGGTAAACCTGGAAGTCAGGATCGCGCGCAATGCCCAGCTGCTGGCCCTGATGGACAGCGACGGGCTTGACCTGGCACTGGCCTGGGACACCGGGCAGCCATCCGCCTGTGCTACGCGCCTGGGTGAAGCGCAAATGCACTGGATCGGGTCCCGGGACACACCGGCCCGCTACATGCCTGGCGACGCGCCACTGCCCTTGATCCTGTTCGACGCCCCATGCGTCATGCGCAGCGCGGCGATCAAGGCGCTGGATGAAGCAAAAATTGCCTGGCGGATTGCACTGACCAGCCCTGGCGTGGGGGGGATCTGGGCGGCCGTTGCAGCCGGACTGGGAGTGACCCTGCGCACCCGCATCGGGTTGCCGAGTCATCTCGCGATTATTCGCGGGTTACCCGCGGTTCCGACCCTGGGGTATGTGCTGCATGCTGTGAACGAGCACCTCACGCCTGCCGCCAGGCTGCTGGCCGAACTGATAGAAACAAGCCTGCAAGAACAAATGAGTTGATCCCCGGCTGAATGCAGCCTGTTGGCGCACCGGTGTTCAAACCCTCTGTGCGAGTTTGCGTTTCACTTGCCTGAGGTAGCTGTTGACGATGAGCTTGTGCGCCGGGCCCACCGGCAACATGTAGAGACGGCCATAGGCGTTGTGGGTCACGACCGAGGATGTAACCACCAGCACATGATCGGTGGTTATCGAGAGGCAAATCATCACATCCAGATGCCGGTCACGTTCGGTCAGCACCAGCATCCGGGGAGCACTGTGCTCCACCAGAAAAAAATCCAGATGGTCGCCCTCTTGCACGGCCTCTCGCCGGGTGCCGGAGAAACCACCGATGCGCTTCACGCCAAACAGGGAGGAAATGGCATCCCGGGTCCGGAAAGCCAGGCGCATGGGCAGCCCCTGTTCGGCCGTCATGAGGTTCCAGGCTTCAAGCGCCGTGATGGGTGCAGGTAGCTGGACCGATCTGCTGTCGTGGTAATCAAGTTCAGACACTTCTCGAAGCGTGCGAACAGGTGATGTGAAAGCCAAAGCCTGCCTCCTGGATACTGAATGAAATTCCATTTTTCAAACGCCTGGGCACATCAAAACAACCTCAGCGCCCCGGCTGCCATTGCGGGTGCATCGCAAGATGCTCATGGTTGAGCCATGGAGCATCATGATCAACCCAAATGTGATATTGCACACGCACACCCGGGTCCTCGTCCAGCGTCGCGACACGAACAATCACAGCCGGTGCTGCGGTTCGCTCTGCCACAAGGTGAGAGCCGCACAGCGAGCAAAAGCGACGCAATTTCCCGGGGGAAGACTCGTAACTGCTCAGGTGTTCCTGCCCCTTCGTCCAGCGAAAGTGCTCACGCAAAACACCCGCCGTGGTCACGAATGCTGCGGCATGGGTTTTGCGGCACGAGTGACAATGGCAGTGGCTCACCGGCATGTCGATACTGTCAATTTCATACCCGACGGCCCCGCAGGCACAGCTTCCTTTCATTGCATTTTTCCTTGTTGATGAGGGAGATACGGTGACCTTCAATAACCTAAAGCAGACGTGTCTCGGCCACAACCCCAACGCGCGGGCCCGTCTGAAGGCGCCAGCGGTCTATTCTCGCGTTGCACGCGTTCGATCAGGCTCATGCGCTTTACACACTGGGCATCCGGGAAACGGAGTCTGACGTGAACTCGGGATTGTGACATTTGCCACGTGTGGCTATGCCGTTATCAAGGATCTGATCGGGGGAGCAGGAACTGGTCCGGGAGAGGATACCGCTTCAACACATGAACGCAGGTAATGGCGGCACAGCCGTGGTGTCAGGTTCACACCTGCATGCCGGGACCGCCATCGTCACCGCGCTTATTCCCGACGTTCCGGCCGCGGGATGCCTGGCGTTGCACTCAGGCACATTGCACGGTAGATCACCCAATCGCACCTCAGGGCCCACGCGAGCGAAGCCATGGCGCTGTCGTCTCGCGAAGACTTCCTGGAGAGGGACAATGCCTAGTTTTTCTTGCCCAGGTTGCCCAGACCGCCGAGCAGGCCGCCAAGACCACCCAAGCCACCGGTGGTAGTGCCCGCACCCGTAGTGCCGGTGTTTACCTGACCACCTGTCGAGGCCGTTGCCCCGCCCAGACCGCCCAGGCCACCAAGCAAGCCACCATTGCCGCCCAGACCCAGCAAGCCACCCAGGCCGCCCGTGTTTGTACCGGTGCCTGCACCTGCTGGCGGATTGACATAACCGCCGGATTTATCCAGCACGCCGCCCACACCACCCAGCACACCCCCGACCAGGTTTGTTACCGGGTTATTGCCTGTATCCGCCACTTTGTCACCGAGCCCCCCTACCACACCGCCAACCTGTTTCAGCAAACCGTCCACTGGTTTGCCCAAACCTGTTGTTGTACCCACCTTGCCCGTTACGTTCTCGACCAGTGAAATCACGGGCACTACGACTTTGTCATTCAGGCCCCCGGTCGCCTTGCCCAATTGACCGCTGGTGACGTTGGTCGTCAGCGTATTGCCGAGCATGGTGACGGTGGTGCCGACCTTGTTCACCAGACCACCCGTGGTGTCGGTGACTTTGCCCACAACGCCCCCCACGAGCGGAATCTGGCTGATCGGTGTGTTATCGACCAAACCGCTGACACCAGTGCCCAGTGACGAAACACCCTTGCCGACGTCGCTGACCCCGTTGGTGACACCGGCAACGGTGATACCCAGCGAGTTTTTATCAGTGCCCAGGGAACCCAGGCCATTGGTCACGCCGTCGGTAATGGACGACACGGCGTCACCGGTGTGAACCACCAGCCCACCGGCTGCGCCGACCACTGGAACTTTGGTCAGGGTAGTGCCCACATCACTGACCAGTACACCGACACCGCCCAGTCCGGTACCCACTTCATTGGCGACCTGACCTGTCACCAACGGCGTAGTCGTGGTGGTGACAGGAGGCGTAGTGTTTGTCGTACTGATGGTGGTCTTGGAGCCACCTCCACCGCTGCTGCAACCCGCCAGGCCGGCGGTCATCACCAAAAATAAAGCGGTGCTCGTTTTCAACCTTGGTTGAGTGTTCATCATCAACTCCCTTGAACTTGCTGTGCTTAAGTTCGAAGGCCCCCTGTTCTGATATCAAGGGACATTCCATCCGTAAGGACATAACAACTCCATAGGCTTCAACACACAATTCACAACTTGGTATTAACACTCTATATAGCACCGCCGCGATCCAACTTAAGGACTAATACTCAAGTTGCAATAACCGCTTATAACGCCACGAACATCAACCTGCACAAGGGTTTTATCCGTGCCCTGCTCCCTGCCCATACTTAAGTTATAGGCACAATTAACAGTCCTTCTGTTCACTTGAAACATGGGTCTGCAAGTCGGATGCTCCTCAATGATCGCGGGCAAGCACCTCAGCACTCCTTGATCTGGTCCCACAACCGGGCAACCTGCTCGGCGCTTGAGGCCTTGACCCGCGCCAGGTCGAGGGGATAGTCGACTCCCGGGTTCTCGACAAATCGCGTCGCGCTGAACTGGCCATTGCTGGCCCGCAGAATGTAGCCCGTGTCCTGGCACAACGGCGAAGCCAGAAACATCACGCCGGGAGTGACCCATTCAGGTTTCAGGTTGTCCGGCTCGCCACTCACGCCCCACAGGCGGGTTTTGGCCACCGGCGATACGGCGTTGACCAGAATGCCATCGGCCGCACCTTCCATGCTCAGTGCATTCATGATCCCAAGCTGGGCCATCTTGCCCGCGGCATAGGCCGTCAGCCCCGGCTGCGCATACTGCTGATACATGGCGCGGTCCGAAGACGTCAGCACCACCCGTGCAGCTGCAGAGTGCCTGAGGTATTTCCAGGCATGCTTGCAGAGCCAGATCGGGCTGTAGATGTTTATATCCAGCGCCCGCTGAATAAACGCCGGTTGCGTTTCTTCGATCGACTGATAACCAACCCAGCCCGCGTTGTGGATCACAATATCCAGTTGCCCGAACCCATTGATGGCTGTCTCGATCAATTGCCGACACCCCTGCTCGCCAGCCAGGTCGCCATGATGGCCGATCACGCTGAATCCCTCGGCTGCAAGTGTTCGGGCGGCATCGAGGGCAACGGCGGCATCCGTGCCTGCACCCGTCTTGTCTGCGCCACTGTCACTGATCACGACATTGGCACCCAACCTTGCCAACTCACGTGCATAACTCAAACCCAGCCCACGGCCAGCACCCGTTACAACGGCGGTTTTTCCGGAAAAGTTCATGGGTAGTTCCTTGTGATAATCACCTCACCTTATCAATCGGACGCCAAGTTGTTTAATACTAAACAGGCACTCAGTTGATACGCTGCGCCTATCACGCGGCTTCTTTAAAACCGATGAGTAATCAAGCCTTCTATAGAATTAATTGTTACCCTGCTCCGGCAACAGTGATCAGTTCAAATCAAGGAACGCTGAAAATGATCGAAACCCGACTGCTCAGGCAGTTCATCGCGGTGGCTGAAGAGCTGCACTTTCATAAAGCTGCAATTCGCCTGCATATAGCCCAACCGCCCCTGAGCCAGGCCATTAATCGGCTGGAAGGCAAACTGGGTTTCAGCCTGTTCACCCGCAACAAGCGAGAGGTCAAACTGACACCCGCAGGCACTGTCTTTTTGCAGGCTGCCTATCAAACACTCAAGGCGCTGGAACGGGGGATTGAACACGCCCGCCAGGTGTCCGAAGGCATTGCGGGCACCCTCACGGTGACTGCTGTCTCCATCGCGTACTACGAGCCATTGCTCAGCACCCTCAGGCGGTTTCGCCAACGCTTTCCCGATGTCCAGCTGGTCATCAGGGAGATGCCCTCCTCCAGCCAGGCCAAGGCGATTCTGGCCGCAGAAGCCGATATCGCGTTCATGCGCAAACTGCCGCATTCGGCGCAGAACATCGAATCGCGCCTGTTGTTCGAAGAAACCATCGTCATGGCGCTGCCCCTTGATCATCCAAAAGCGCAGTCAGGCCCGATCGAGCTTCGGGATTTTGCCGACGAAGACTTCGTGTTCACCCCGCAGGCCCTGGGCAGCGGCTATCACAACCAATTGATCGCCCTGTGCGAAGCCGCCGGTTTTTACCCCAGGGTGGTACAGGAAGCCGCGCAGATCCATACCCTGATCGGCCTGGTGAGTTGCGGTTTTGGCGTGGCGCTGGTGCCTGAGTCCATTGCCGGCTCGAACATGCTCGACAAGGTGGTGTTTCGCCCGATTCGCCCGGTGGCAGAATCTGCCAACCCTGCCATCGGGCTGTACATGAGCTGGCATGCCCACAACCCGTCACCGCTGATCAACCGTTTTATCGCCATGTTCGACAGCGCCAGCCAACGGGCCGACTAGAACGTGGTCTGCACACCCACGCGCAACGTACGCCCAGGCGCAGGCATGAAACTCTGGGCCAGCGGGTCGAGGTAATAGCGGTCAGTCAGGTTCTGCAACGACACATTGAGCTGCGTGTGGTCCTTGAGCTTGTAGTTGAGGAACAGATCAAACAACGCCACTTGTTCATAGACCAGTTGCGGCGTGGTAGCACCGGTTTGCCATTCATTGTCGGCCTTGACGGTCGGGCCTGAGGTATAGGTTCCACGGCCGCCGACGGTGAGCGTCTGGTCAAAAAAGCGCAGGCCCGTGGTCAGGTTTGCCGCAAAGCGTGGCGGGTTCTGGGTGTTGGAGTAAGAACCCATGAAGCTGCCCGGCGTGCAGTTCGGCGTTTTGCTCAAGTCCTGATAAGGGTTGGAGCTGGCTCGCAAGCGTGCCGCGAAGGTCGAGTCGCAGGTTTCGGTTTTCAGGTAGTAAGTGGACGAAAAATCTGCAAACACGCGACCCGCGTCGTAATGCGATTGCAACTCCAGGCCGCTGGTTTTGAAGCTGTCGGTATTGCTGAACTGCATCAGGCCCATCAACCCCGGGCTTGGATCGTAATAGCGGGTGATGTAGTTCTTGATGTTGGTATTGAAGTAGGCAACCTTGATGGCCGCCGAGTCATTGTCCACCCACAGGCTTTTATGCAGCGTGCTGGCACCGACCTCCCAGTTGCTTGAGCGCTCGGGTTTCAGGCCTTTGCCGGGCATGGTCTGCAAGACGCCCTGGCTGGTTTCGAACAGCGAAGGCATGCGCAGGCCCTGGGTGTATGAGGCATAGAAGAACGTGTCCGGCGCCAGTTCGACGTTGAAACCAATGGCAGGCGCAAAAGCACCGCCGCTGTCGCTTTGTTTGCCCGAGTACGCGTAACCGCTGACCACCTCGCCAACCTGGGACGGATAGACCGTCGACTCGGTAGCGCCGAAGTCGTTGTAGCGCGTGCCCTCGAAAGGGAAGTTGGTGTTGTTGAACACGATACCGTTGTTCAACCGCGGGTCCGTGGCGTCGGTGTACTGGCCGTTCTGATCCGGGAACCACATCATGTTGCCGTAGCTCTGCGGGCTAAAGACCCTCAGGTACCTCAACTCGCGCTCCTCGCGCAGCGCCGTCGAGTGGGCAACGTGATCCTTGGTGCGGTAATAGGTATAACGACCGCCCCCCCAGATCGTCAGCCTGTCGACCGGCTGGTACTCCAGCTTGCTGTGCAGGCTGAACTCCTGCCGGGAGCCATCGCGCAGGCTGCGGTTGGCATTGATGTCATCCTGATTGGTGACCACGCCTTTCTGCGGGCGCAGTTCCTCGATCTGGAACCCGCTGCCCACATCCAGCTTCAGATCGCCGTAGCGCGTAGTGAACCGCGAGGTATTGGCCAGGTCGCCGCCAATGCGCCGGTCGGCCTGTCGGGTCCAGTTGCGATCCGAGCGATAACGCTGCGAAGCCGGCGCCAGCACCGACGTCAGGTTGCTGGTTTGAGCGTCCGTCATCCACAGGCTGGCCGTCAGGTCCACCAACGGGTTGGCGTCTGGCAAGTAATTGTAGCGGGCGGTATAGGTGTCGATTTTCGTGTGGCTCAGGGGGTACTGGTAGATGCCCCCGGTGCCGAACCGGAAAATATCCGAAGGCATGATCTCGCCAATATGGCCGTCGTACCGCCTGAAGCCCAACTCCAGCGTATGGTCGTCGGCCGGGCGAATGGTGGTTTTGATCAGGTACGAGTCGGTCTCTGCCGATGAGTTGAGCACCTCTTCACCGGGGTTGTACGTCGTGGCGACCGTCATGTTCTCGCGCCCATAACGGTTAAACGTGCGGTAGCGGTCCTGACCCTTCTTGCCAGCGAAATAGTTGCCCTGATTGCGATGCGCGTACGCTGCCACCACATCGAAGTAGTCGTGGGTCCAGGCAAACGCAGCACTGCCGGACTGGGCCTCTGAACCGAACAGGCCGCCACGGTCCCGGTGCGGTTCGGAGTAAAGGGTCTCAGTGGCCGAATGGCCGTCACGGGAGGCGGGAGCAACGCCGTTGTTCCACACATCGCCTTTGAGGCGCAGGCCAACGGTTTGACCGTCACGCAAAATGTCGTCTACGCCGATGGTGCGCATCTTTACCGTGCCGCCGATGGCACTCGATGTCAGGCTCGGGCCTTTGTCGATGGTGATATCGCTGATCAGGTCAGGGTCAATGTAGCTGCGCTGCTGCGTACCGGCATAGCCGCGGTACACATCCAGCGCCTGTTGCGAGCCATCGACCGTGACGGCTACCCGGCTTTGCCCCTGGATGCCACGAATGTTCACATCCAGGCCACCGCCATTACGGCTGTCCCCTACCTGTACACCCGGCTGGCCCTTGAGTACATCGCCCACCGAGATCACGCCAAAACGTTGCATCTCTTCGCTGGAGATATACACGGTGGATCGAGGCGCCAGATAGACCTCTTCAAGGGCGGGATCTTCCCCTGTGACCTTCTGCGAGGGCAGCACGACCGCCCCTGCCCCCTGAAACAGTTCGACGCTGCCGTCCGCCCGGCGCTGATAGCTCAGGCCGGTGCCCGACAACAGTCGTGTCAGGCCCGCCTCGGTACTGAAGTCGCCCTGCAACCCCTTGCTGCTCTTGCCCGCCGTCAGTGTCGAACTCCCGGCCATGCTGATTCGCGCCTGCACACCGAAACGCGAAAGCACCTGATCCAGGGGGCCGGCATCGATATTGAAGTGCTGACGCTCATCAGCAGCGAAAACGGCTGCGCTGTAAAGCGGTTGCAGGCCCAGTAAAAGCAGGCCAAAGGTGCGGGCGCATAAAACACGTGCGGGGGAAATCATGCAGGGCTCCTGAAGGTGAAGGCCCACCTGTTTCGGTGGGTTATTCCTATAGGCCCCGCCAGTTTCGAAAAACTGTCGCGCAGAACGAAAAATAATTCAGACCGCCACCACCGTGACCCAATAGCGGGTCCGCCGCTCGATACGGACTGGCAATGCATGGGCGACCAGCGCCAGCGCCGCGTCCGTGTCATCCAGCTGGAAACTGCCCGTCACGCGCAAGGCCGCCACCTGTTCGCTGCAGCGCAAAATACCGGGCCGGTAGCGTGACAGCTCGGCCAGCAAAGCATCCAGGCGCATGCGCTCGGCCGGTAAAATGCCCCGCAGCCACGCCTGGGCCAGAAACACATCGGTGAGGCTTGCCGGATGAATGCCCCCGGCATCCACCCGCGTTAGCCAACCCGCCTCCAGCAACAATGGCGCCCGGTTGTAAGGCGAGTTCACCTGCACCAGGCCGCGCAATACCGTCACCTGAGTGCCCTGGCGATCATGGCGCACCAGCAGGCTGGCCCCACGGCCACGCAACACGGCATCGGGCGTGACCAGTTGCGCCGAACCTGATTCGGCCTGTGCATTCAGAGCCAGTTCGCCCTCGATCAACTGCACATGGCGCTGGTCTTCTCGCCACTCCACGTTGGCCGCACTGGCCGTGTTCAACCATAAGGAAGTGCCGTCGGCCAGCCGCCACTGACGACGCTCGCCCGTTGTGGTGCGGTAAGTGGCCAGGGCTGTGCGCACCACGGTCGATTGCGCACCTTGCCAGGAAACCCCGCCAAACAGGCCCAGTGCCAACAAGCACTTGAGCAGCTGCCTGCGCTGCTGAGGGTCTGCCCCGGCTGACTCAAGCGCCCTGCGCGCTGTGGCATCGGATAAAAGCGCGGCCCCGGGCTGCAGCAACAGCGCCAGGCTACTGACGCGCTGCCAGGCACATTCGTGTTCAGCGCTCGCCTGACGCCATTGCTGCAAGGCCTGATGGTCAGCCGCCCCCATGAGCCCGGACTGCATGCGCACAATCCAGTCGATGGCCATATCCCGCACACGGGGATTGACAGAAACGCCGCTCATTCGAAACGGCTCGCGTAGCAGACGCTGAAGGCCTTGCCCATGGCCCGCTGCACCTGGGCCACGCTCAGGCTCAACTGCGCGGCGATCTGCGGGTAGGTCAAGCCATCGAGCTGGGACAAAAAGAAAATCTGCCGCACCCGGGCAGACAACCCGATCAACAGCGAATCGAGTTGCAGCAGGGTCTCGATCGTCAGGTAGCGGTCTTCGGGGGAAGGCTCCTCGCCTGCCGGTCGGGCAGCCAGCGCCTCAAGGTAAGCCCGCTCGATTGCCTGACGCCGCCAGCGGTTGATCAGCAGGCCGTTGGCAATGGTTGCAAGAAACGCCATGGGCTGACGCAACGCCTGCGCATCGTGCTTTGAACGCAGTACACGGATAAACGTGTCGTGTGCCAGGTCCTCGGCATCGGCGCTATGCCCCAGTCGCCGATGAAGCCAGCCCCGCAGCCAACCATGATGATTCGCATACAGCTGCTCGACGGGCGAGACGGTCCTGTCGTGAGACATGTGAGATTCGCTTAGCGCTAATGATAATTCTTCTCATCTTATTATTTGTAACTGACTTTTGTACAGCGTCAGCTCTGATTCCGGGCTTCCCATCAGGTGAAAAAAACACTTCAAGGAGAGGAAATTGCCCCTGTTCAGCGTAGAACTGCGAGCAAGATCCCGAAGCCAACCAGCAGCCCACCGAAGACGCGGTCGATCCAGTGACGCACGGCAAGCAAGCGCCCCTGCACTGCCCCCGCCGAGAAACACAACGCGACCAGAGCGAACCAGACCATATGGGCCACTGCAATGAAGCCGCCATAGCCAATCTGCACGGCCAGCGGTGTGTCCGGGCGTACTACCTGCATAAACAGGCTGACGATAAACAGTGTGGTTTTAGGGTTGAGTGCATTGGTGAGAAAGCCCGTGCGCAGCGCCGCCAGATCCGACAATGGTGCCACCAGGCTTTCGGCTGACCCGCTGCCGGGCTTGGCACGCAACATCTTCACACCCAAATAGATCAGGTAAACCGCACCCACCAGCCTGATGGTGCTGAACACCCAGGGCGACTGCTGGATCAGCAGGCCCACACCCACCAGAGTGTAGGTCACATGCACCATCACCCCCAGGCCTATGCCCAGGGCGGTCAGCACCCCGGCGCGGCGCGACAGCATCAGACTGTTGCGCGTCACCATCGCAAAATCGGGCCCCGGACTGATGATGGCCAGCAGGGTTATTGTGATTACAGCTATCAATTCGGTCATGGCGTATCCTGTCGACTGTTAACGAACAGACGCCATGCTATTGGCACAGACCGCAGATGAATAACGATGATATCTGACAACAATAGTGAGTCTGACTCACCAACCAGTCATGGGCGGCTGCCTTCCCTTTTGGCCTTGCGTTGCTTTGAGGCTGCAGCACGTCAGGAGAACTTCAGTCGTGCCGCCAGCGAACTGCACCTGACCCCCGGCGCAGTCAGCCGCGCCGTGCGCCTGCTCGAAGAGGAGCTGGGTGTGGAGCTGTTCGAGCGCCGCAGCCGCCGGGTGTTTCTCACCGATGCCGGCCGCGTGCTGGCCAAAGCGGTGGGCGATGGACTGGGGCTGATGGCCCAGGCCATCGACACAGTGCGCGCCAACGCCCGCCAGAAACCGGCCTGGGTGCTGTCTTGCGAGCCTACGTTGCTGATGCGCTGGTTGATCCCGCGCTGGCCTGATTTCCAGGCCCGGCATCCGGAGATAAACGTACATCTGGTCGCGGGTGGAGGGCCGTTCAGCTTTGCCAGTGATATCGACCTGGCCATCCGCCGTGACGATTTCCCCTGGGCCGACAGTTATCATGCAGAGCCCTTGTTTGCGGAAAAAATCGGCCCGGTATGTCGCCCGGAAAAAGTTGCCCAGTGGTTTTGTGCAGAGGACGCCAGTCCGCAATTGCGGGCCGACGCACCTCGGCTGCACACGCGCACGCGGCCGGGGGCCTGGCATGAATGGGCCGCAGCGGCAGGCCTGGCCTGGCCTGAGGCACCGGGGCAAACCTTCGAGCACTTCTATTTCAGCCTGCAGGCGGCCGTTGCTGGCCTGGGCGTGGCCATCGGCCCCTGGCATCTGGTGCGCGACGATCTGGAAAGCGGCGTACTGGCTGCGCCTGGGGGGTTCGTCGAGGACGGTTCGCGTTATTGCCTGCTTTCGCCCCAGCCGTTGATTGCCGATAGCCCTCAGGCACAGTTGCTGGCATGGCTGCGTACGAAAGTTTGAGATCAGCGGCCCGGGCCTAGGCCAGCAATTGAGTGATCCAGCGGGCCTGCCGGGCGATTTCCTGCACCTTGTCCTCGGGTACCACCTGCCGCGCCTGGTCAAAGCTGGTCAGGACCTTCTGCTTCTGGAGCAGCATGCGTTGCCACTTGCCCAGAAACACAGGGCTGCGCGCCTGCATCTGCAAGGGTCCGAAATACAGTTCCTCGGCCGTATACAGCACCGGCCCGGCGCGCTCGGCGACGATGATTTCGTAGTAGAAGCCGTTTTCCTGCAACAGCTCTTCGCACAGGATCCTGTAGTGATTGTCCATCAGCCATTGGCGCAGAGGCTGCTCACCGCCATTGGGTTGCAGGATCAGCCGCTCCCGCCCGTTCAGCCGCGCCTTGCCGCTCTCAAGGATGTCGCGGATAGTCTCGCCACCCATGCCGCAGATACTGATCGCGGTGATCTCGTCTGCAGCCTCGATGGCCTCCAGACCGTTGGCCTGGCGCACGGTGATCAGCTGTTCCAGGCCGTTTTCGCGCACAGTGCGTTGCGCCGCGTGAAAGGGCGTCAACGCCACCTCGCCTGCAACTGCTGCCGTGATGGCACCACGGCGCATCAACGCCACCGGCAGATACCCATGGTCCGAACCGATATCGGCCAGGCGCGCACCGGCTGGCATATGGGCTGCCACGCGCTCAAGGCGCATGGACAATGTGTGTTCGTTCAACTTCAGTTCCTTTTAACCGCCAATACCCGGCACCCTGGACGTGGGTGCGGGCGGCACATGATGCTCGGTGAATTGGGCGGGGTAAAGCTGCGCTCCACAGCGGTTCAGATTCGTCGTCTAACCCACGTGTAGTCGCTGACGAGTAGTACGAGGCTGCGATCGAGCGCGTAGCGGTCGCAAAACCGATACACGCGGTATACCTGATTAACCGTGCAAGCCGGTTTCACGACTGCTTCGCAGCCGGACACAGCCTCGCACGGCTCGTCAGCGACTACAGGTTTCGGCACCCATCCCGCGTGTACCGCGTGTAGCCGCTGACGAGTAGAACGAGGCTGCGATCGAGCGCGAAGCGGTCGCAAAACCGGTACACGCGGTACACCTGATTAACCGTGGAAGCCGGTTTCACGACTGCTTCGCAGCCGGACGCAGCCTCGCACGGCTCGTCAGCGACTACAGGTTTCGGCACCCATCCATGTGTAGTCGCTGACGAGTAGTACGAGGCTGCGATCGAGATGGTGCGCCACTGCGACGTAGCGGTCGCAAAACAGGCACACGCGGTATGCCTGATTAACCGTAAAAGCCGACTTTACGACTGCTACGTCGCAGTGCTCAGCGGCTACAGAAGGCCGCGACACATGTGTGCTATCACAAATGCCTGAACACCGCCGCTGCAATCACGCCTGCCGCGATCGCGGGCAGGGGCTTCTTGAGCACCAGCATCACAACTGCCGTGGTCAGCAAGGCAAGGCGTGCACCGTTGTCACCGTTAAGCGCCAGAGGCGCCAGCAGCGCGACCAGCACTGAGCCCGACATGGCGCTGATGAACTGTTGCACCCGGTAGTTGATGGGAACGAAGGACATCACGAAAACGCCCCCCAGGCGCGTGACCAACGTGACCACGGCCATGATCAGAATGATGATGAAGGTGCCGTAACCTGCGCTATCAATGCTCACTTTTTCTTCTCCATCCACACAGCGCCAAGCACGCCACCCGCCAGTGCCCCGACCACCACATGGCTGTTTTCAGGCAAGTACCGGTGCGCCAACAGTGACGAGACGGCTGCCACACTCCAGATCACCAGCATGCGCAGGTTCTTTTGCCCGCCGACCACCATGGCCAGCAGAAAGCAGCCCATCACCATGTCCAGCCCCAGACTGACCGGGTCCTGGATATCGCTGCCAAAGTACACGCCCAGCCAACTGCCCAACACCCAGGCCGCCCACAGCGCAATGCCGCCGCCCAGGATCAGGCCGATGCCCGATTTGCCGCTGTTGAACGCCTGCATCGACATCGCCCAGTTGGCGTCCGATATCACCATCATCACCCCGTAGCGCTTGGCCGTAGGGAGCTCGCGCAGCCAGGGGTACAAGGTTGCCCCCATCAAAAGATGCCGGGCATTGATCGCAAACACCGTCACGATCAACGGAACAAGAGGTACCTGCGCGCCCCAAAGGTCCAGCGCTGCGAACTGCGACGCACCGGCAAACACCAGGGTACTCATGAGCAGGCTTGCCCCATCGTCCAGCCCCGTCTGAGCAGCAGCAAGCCCGAACGCAATGCCGAACACCACCACAAACATGGAAATGGGCAAAAGCTGTTTGAAGCCGTCCCGGACTTCGTTCCAATTCAGCTCGACCGAGCTTTTTTCACCACTCAACAAGACATCACCTCATCTGCACGACGACACGCTTTTTAATGCTGGCATTATGAGGGCCTGAATCTAATCCAGAACAGCGTGCATGTGTAAAAGGTGTCGCAATGTCGCTATTGGCAGGGCGTTGTCAGATATCAGCAGGTGTTTTGACGCCCGACCTGAACCCATCGACCACGATATACAGCAGCGGCCCCACGGAAACAAAAACGGCGGTAAGCAGCAGATAAGGCAGCACCGATGCCAACGAACGGCCTTTGGCGCGAGCATCCCGGTACATCCAGATGCAGGCCAGAACCGCAAGCAGGTACAGGTCAATCACGACCTGAGCCGTGTCGGGGCTGGACATCAGGCCCAGGCCGAAAGCCACCAGCGACTGCTGCGCCGTCCACATCGTGTAGCCCGTGTAACCGGTGAAGCCCAGCAATGCGGCAAGGGCGAGATAGGGTTTGTTCATGTACTGTCCTTTAGCGGGGGCTGACGGTACGCCAGTTAGTGATACTTTTGCCGCACCCGCAATGACCTCACAGGTCATGGACGCCGATCATGGCCACTGCCAGAGTTGATGCATGAACAGCCAACCCTTCCCCCGTACCACGGCCCCGACAACCGCCGGACCCCAGCTGCGCTTGCTGCGCCGACAGGCCCGCTTGAGCCAGCTCGACCTGGCCATGATCGCGGGCATTTCCCAGCGCCATTTGAGCTGCATTGAAACCGGCCGCGCCCGGCCCGGCCCAGGCACACTGCACAACTTGCTGATGGCCCTGGAGGTCCCGCTGGAGCAGTGCAACAGCCTGTTCCTGGCGTCCGGTTACGCGCCTCGTTACGAAACCACCCCGCTGTCCTCCCCGGCAATGGACGCCGTGCGTGACGCCATCAGCCATGTGCTGCACGCCAATAACCCTGCTCCGGCGATCGTGCTGGGCAGCCATTGGCAGGTGCTGGCAGCCAACGCCAGCACCCGGGTGTTGTTCAATCTGCTGGGGCTGCCCGCCGACGCGGCGCAGGGCTTGAACCTGTTGACCACCCTGCTGCAACCCGGCGGCCTGGGCGACCACTTGATCAACCCCGAGCAAATCCGCAGCATTGCCTGGCAGCGGGCTACCCGCGAGGCGCTGGACAACCCGGCCCTGGCCGAACTGCTGCAAACCCTCGATGCCCCGCCGTCCTGCGCCGCCGTGAGCAATGAACTACCACCGCTGGTGCTGACCCGTATCCGCTCCCCTCAGGGCGAGCTGAATTTCATGTCCACGTTCACCACCTTCGGCATGCCGCTCGACATCACGGTAACGTCTTTGCGCATCGAGCATCTGATCCCTGCCGATCCAAAAACCTGGCAGACCATGACCGCCGCCTACGAGCAGTCACTGCTCGGGCAACCAGGCCACTAAGGAGAGTGCCATCAAAACCCTGTCCATTGTTCACCCCGGCGCCAGCCGAATTGCCTCGGGGGAGAAAACCCTTGAAGTGCGGCGCTGGCACCCCGAACTGGCCCCGACCGAAGACCTGCTGATTGTCGAGAACAAGCGATTTCTGCATATCGACGGTGATGAAGACCCCGAGGGCATCGCCGTGGCCATCGTACGGGTCAAGGCCATACGCCCGTTTGAACCGCAAGACGTGCCAGCGGCCTGTGCAAGCTATTACGAGGACGGTTGGCTGGCCTGGGAGCTGATCGATATCAGGCCGCTCATGCCCCCGGTGCCCATGCGGGCGGCACGGGGCATTTACACCACCGACATCCGGGCCGGCGACCTGCAAACCAGCTGACCTCTCGACTCAGCCCATCAACCCGACCACCCGGTGCCGCGACACATTGGCCTGGCATTGCACCAGTTGCGCCACTTTCAGGTAGTCACTGCCCTGCCCGGCTTCGCCCTCAAACACGCGACCGGCAAAGTCGTGGGCCCAGCGCTTTTCATCCTTGCTTTCGTGGCGACCGATCTGCTCCCGGACATGCCCCTGGCGCTGATTGAGTTGCTCGATGACCCCGTTGACCCGCACCAGCCCTTTGTCCACCGTGGCTATCAACTGACGCAGCTCGGCCCGGCCCGTACCTTTGGGCGCAATCAAGGGTGCGCCCAGCAGGTTTTCCTCCTTGCTGTGCACCGGGGTAAAACTGGCCCGGGCGAAGAGTTTGTCTTCACCCTGGATCGACATCTGGCCCTTGAGCTTGCCCCATTGCGACTCGGTGGCCGAGAAGCGCAATTTCGCTTCGCCGTTGACCTCGGCATGCAACCCGGCCTGGGCCAGGCTGGTGTTGAAGCGGCGCAGGATCTGGCGCTCGTTCATGTCGTCGTCCAGCACCACGGCAATCGGCCCCTGCATGTGCCGCCCGGCACTGAACAGCAGGGTTTCGCTGCCCGAGGCCTGTACCTCGTTCAGGGATTCAAGCCCCTGAATGCTGAAACGGCTGCGCAACGGCTGGTCCAGGTTAAGGCCCATCTGGGCATCGACACTGGCGGCCGATAACCGGCTGCGGTTCTCCAGCAGGTCGTTGAGGCGATTGACAGAACGGGCCAGGGTTTCACCTTCGAGACCGCCCTTGGCCGGGCCGTTGAGGCTGCGGCCAAGATCACGCTTGAAACTGCTCAACTGCTCGGTGACCTGGGTCAGGTACAGGTGCGCGGCCTGAATGGAAGACGACTGCTGGTTCAACTGCAGGCTCAGCCCGGCCATTTTCCCCGGCTGGCGCTGGGCGCTGGCCAATTCGGGCGGCCTGGCATTGCGCACACGCTGCTGGGGCACGGTGTCGCGCTGCTGGGCCTGAGTGCGCATGCCCAGGTCATAAGAAGCAATGGCCGAGCGTTCGTTTACAACTTTCATGTCGGTTGTTCCGGTTCTGGTTTACATCAGGTCAAACAAGGAAATGGCCGCTACGCGGGTATAGACCTTCTGGCTGGCCTGCATTGAAAGCTCGTAGCCACTGACCTGCAGGAACGCTCCGCCCATGTCCAGTTGCGACAGATCACCCTGGACTTTCTGGTTGGCCAACGACACATCGGCGTTGCCGTTGCCCAGCAGGGTCAGGGTGTTCTGGCGCCCGCCCAGCTCGGTCAGCCCGCCCAGCACGCGGCCGTGGGTCTGGTCCAGGCTGTCCAGCGTGTCCTTGAGCTGCTGGCGGGTGGCCGGGTCGTTGGGCGCGGCCTTCAGACTGTCGACCAGACTGTGCAGATCGTTCAGCAGGTCGGCATTGGGGCCCAGGATGTCCCTGGCCGTCACGTTGTCATCGATCATCACGCCATTGCCCACGACCGCCTGTCGGTGCTGGTCGTTGCCCGTCACGCTGTAGGTGCCGCTGGCCGGGTCAAAGGTCACGGCCGGGGTGTTGCTGAGCGTGCCCGAAAACAGGTAGTTGCCCGCTTCGTCCTTGGCGTTGAAGTAGCTCATGATGCTCTGTTCCAGGCTCGACATTTCATCGGCGATGGCCGAGAGATCCTCGCCGCTGTTGCTGTCGTTACCGGCCCACAGCAGCAGATCGCGCACGCCGAGCATGGCGTCGGAGCCGGACTTCAAATAGGTTTCCTGCACCATGAGGTTGTCCGATACCCGGCCGATATTGAGGTTGTATTGTTCCAGGCTGGCCTGCTCGTGCTCGATACGCATCAGGCGGGCGCTGGCAATCGGGTCGTCCGAAGGTTTCTGGATGCGCAGGCCGCTGCCAATTTGTGCCTGCAGCTTGCCGATCGCCTCGGCGTTGCGGTTCATGTTGCTGTGCATCAGGGCAGAGGTGTGTACGTTGGTGATTCGCATGTGTTCAGGCCTTTACTCAAGTCAATGTGCCGGGCTTCAGACAGCCGCCAGAATGGTGTCGAAAATACTGTTGGCGGTCTGGATGACCTTCATGTTGGCTTGCAGCGCCTTGTTGTAATCCATCACCGCCTGGGCTTCTTCGGTATCACTCACCGCACTCACGCTGTCGCGCTGGCTCTGGGCCTGCTCGGTGACGGTGGTGGCAGACTTGAGGTCGGCCTGGTTCTGTCGGCTGGCACTGGCCACATCCCCCAGCATGCCGCTGTAGGCTTCGCTCAACGTCACCGAGTTGCCGCCCACCGTGACCCGGGTGTTTTTCAGTTCGATCAGGTCCAGCAACACCTGGTTGTTGCCGCTCTCGCCCGCGACACCGGACAGCGCCAGCTCTTCGGGTCTGACGTTATTCATTTGCAACAGGCCGTTGGTGCTGCTGGGGTCGAACGTCAGCAGCGGGCTGCCCGGGTTGCCATTGAGGTCAAAACCGGTCGCCAGGGTGTCATTGACCAGAGTCGCCAGGGCCCCGGCCATTTCCTTGAGGCTTTCACGGGCGGGCAGCAAGCTGTTGTGCTCGACGTTGTAGAGCCCGCCGAACGCGCCGCCCAGGGTGTCCTGATGCAAAGGGAAACTGGTGCCTGCAAAATTCAGCGCCACTTCCTGTTCACCTGCAGCGTTGAGGGTGATCGATAACTGGCCCGCGGTTTTGCCGCTGACCAGTGGCTGGCCGTTGGCCAGGGACACGGTCAGGGAGCCGTCGCGGCTTTCGCTCACGCGCACATCGGCGTACTTGCTCAGCTCGCCCACCAGGGACTCGCGGTGATCGCGCAGTGCAGAACTGTCGGCGCCGTTGGATTCGGCCTGCACGATTTTCTGGTTGAGCAGCGCCAGGTTATTGCTCAGGCCGTTGATTTCGGTGCCCATGGCCGAGCGTTGCTCATGCAGGCCCTTGAGCTGATTGTCGATATTGCTGTTGAGCCCGTTGAAGCGCTGGGTGAGATTTTTCATCTCGGACAGGATCTGCTGGCGCAACGGGATATCACCGGGGCTGCTGCTGGCAGCGCTCAGGGCAGCATAGAAGTTGTTGAGCCCGGTGCTCAGGTTGGAACCCTCCCCCGACATCACGCCTTCCAGCGAACTGAAGTAGTCCTGACCGGCCTGGTAGTAGTTCATGTCGGTGGTGGCACGCCACAGTTGCTGGGTCTTGAAGCTGTCGCTGATGCGTTTGACCCCGATTACGTTGACCCCGCCCCCCACCTGCTGGCCCTGCCCGCCGACCGAGCCCGTCTGCACGGACAAGCGGCTGTAACCCGGGGTGCGGATGTTGGCAATGTTCTGTGCCGCCGCGTTCAGGGCGACTTGCGCCGCCGATACACCGGAATAACCGATCTGGCCCATGAGGCTCATGTTTCAATCTCCTTGCGCGCAACCCGCATGTTCGGGGCAAAGGCCGGTGAACTCAGTTCGGCTGCACGGCTGACGGTGGTAGTGAGGTCCTGTGTGCTTGAGGCGACCGCAATGGCGCCCGACTTAAATGCCAGGCCATCAATCTTCCCGCTGCGCGTAGCAGCGGACGGCGCTCTGGGCGACATACCGCTCTGGCCAAGGTCGGCCAGGATCGAACGGGTGTAGTTGCGGGTTTCCTTGAACGGAATGCGCTCCACCCACTGACTGACGCTGATCGTGCCCTGGCGCGGGTCGCCATTGCTCTTGAGCCACTCATCCACTCGCCCGGGCCCGGCGTTGTACGCCGCCACCGCCAGCGCCGTGGCGCCGTCATAGCGCTTGAGCAGTTTGTCCAGATACGCCGTGCCCAACTGCTTGTTGTACTCGCCATCACGGGTCAGGCGCTGCTCGTTGTAGTGCAGGTTCAGCTCCTGGGCCATTTCCCGGGCCGTGCCCGGCATCAGTTGCATCAGGCCACGGGCGCCCTTGGGCGAGACCACCGCCACCCGCCCGCCCGACTCGTGCTGGATGACTTTTTCCACCAGCGCCACCAACCCGGCAGCCCCCTTGCCAAGGCTGTCGATACCGCGCTGCCAGGTGTTGACGATGGGTGCCAGCAAGCTGTCGACCATCTGCGGTTTAAGGGCAGCAGGCGGCAAATCATGGTGGGCAGCCCGCGCACTAGTCAGCGCCTTGTTGGCGGCCAGCAGGCCAGCCGTGGCCACCGGCGCGCCGCACTGCCCGCTCGGGGCCGGGGCCGCAGGGGGTGTAGATGGCATGCCGGGAGACAGCTGTTTGACCAGCATGTCGGCAATCCCGGTTTTGCGATGGCCAGCCAGCTTTTCGGCCAGCGCTTCGTCGTGGAACTCACGCAGGGTGTCGCCCTGGCGGCTGCGCATCGGGCTGCCCTCGGACAACACATCGCCCGCCTTGCGCATTTGCTTGAGGATCTGCTGCAAGAACATGGCCTCGAACTGCTCCGCCACGTTTTCAAGACGTGCCTGGCGTGCCACGGCCACATCGGCAGAAGGCTCCTGCCCCGATTTTCGGTGTTGCGAAATTTGGGTAATGCTCATGGTGAAAGGGCCTTAAATCACGATCAATTCAGCGTTCAGGGCACCGGCCTGTTCCAGTGCCTGCAATATGCTCATCACATCATCCGGTGTCGCCCCGAGGCTGTTCACCGTCTTGATGATGCTGTCCAGGTCGGCACCGTCGGGCCAGGCGAACATGGGGTTGCGCTGCTGGCTGACATCAATGTCGGAGCGCGGTACAACGGCGGTCTGCCCGCCCGAAAACGCGCCAGGCTGGCTGACCTGCGGGGTTTCGCTGATGGTCACGGTCAAGGTGCCGTGGGCCACCGCCGCCGCCTTGACCCGCACCCCCTGCCCCACCACCACGGTGCCGGTGCGGCTGTTGAACACTACCTTGGGCCGGGTTCTGCCTTCCTGCACGTCCAGGGACTCAAGAATGGCCATGTAGCTGACGCGCTGGCTGGTGGCAATCGGCGCCGTGACCGACACCTTGGTGCCATTCAGGGCCGTGGCGCTGCCGGCGCCAAAACGTGCGTTGACCGCTTCGGCAACCCGGCTGGCCGTCTGGAAGCTGGGGTTGCGCAGGTTGAGCATCACATCGCTGCGCTCATTGAAATCGCTGGGGATCATCCGCTCGACCGTCGCCCCGTTAGGGATCAGGCCCGAATTGGAGCTGTTGACCGACACACTGGAACCACTGCGCCCCGAAGCCTTGACCCCGCCCACCACTACGGCGCCCTGGGCCAGTGCATAGACTTCGCCGTCCACGCCCATCAGCGGGGTCAGCAGCAGTTGCCCGCCGCGCAGGCTTTTGGCATCACCCAGGGACGAGACCGTCACGTCCAGGGACTGCCCGGCACTGTACGACGCCGGAATGCTCGCGGTGACGGTCACTGCAGCCACGTTTTTCAGCTTGGGATCCACATTGGGCGGCAGGTTGATGCCGAACTGTTTGATCAGGTTGGCCACCGACTGGTTGGTGAACTTGACCTGATTCTTGTCGCCGCTGCCGTCCAGCCCCACCACCAGGCCATAGCCAATCACCTGGTTGGAGCGGATCCCTTCGATGTCCACCAGATCCATCAAAGGCGCCGCGTGTGCTGGCATGCCCAGCAACAGGGCCAGCGCCGCCAGCCCGCTATAAAAAATGCTTCGCATAAAAAACTGTCCACTCACATCGGAAACAAGGGGCTGGCGAAGAAGCGCGTCAGCCAGCCTGCCGAGTTGCTGTCGTTCAGCACGCCTCGCCCGGCATAGGAGATACGGGCGTTGGCCACGCTTTGGGATGACACCTGGTTGTAGCGGTTGATGTCATCCATGCGCACCAGCCCGGCCAGACGGATGAATTCGTCGCCCTGATTGAGGCGCAGCGCCTTCTCGCCCTTGACCAGCAAGGTGCCGTTGGGCAGTACCTTGTGCACCGTCACCGCAATCGAGCCACGCAGGGTGTTCTGCTGTGAACTGTTGGAGGAGCCGGAAAAGTCGCGCCCCGCCCCCAGCTTGGTTTCCAGGTTGGGGTAGGTCTTGCCCAGGATGGTCGGCACGTCGATGCCCACCCCGGATTTTTTGCCAAAGCTGGTGCCGGCACTTTTGCTCGACTGGGTCGACTCATCGAGCACGATGGTCAGAATGTCCCCCACCCGAACCGCACGTTTGTCCTGGTACAGCGAGCCGCCGAACCCCGAACGGTACAGCCCGCCACTGCTGGTCGGTGGAACGCTGTAATCCAGGGGAGGCGGTTCGAAAGCACTGGAGTCCTCGTCAGGCAGCATTTCGTTGAAGCTCTGGCAACCGCCCAGCACCAACGCCAGAGAGAACAGGATGAAAATACGCATAACCCTGCTCAGACGGTCTGGTTGAGGAACTGCAACATACCGGACGAGGCGTCCAGTACCTTGGCATTGGCTTCATAGGCGCGCTGGATAGCCATCATCGAGACCATGGCTTCCACCACTTCGACGTTGGACCCTTCCAGCTGACCTTGCTTGATCACCCCCAGGCCGTCCTGACCGGCAACCCCTTCAACCGGCACACCGCTGGCGACGGTTTCCTGATACAGATTGCCGCCCAGGGCCTGCAGGCCTGACGGGTTGGCAAAGTTGGCCAGGGTGATCTGCCCCAGCTGCACCGGCTCGGTGCCGCCCGGCAATACCGCGGTGACGATACCGTCGGTGCCCACCATAAAGTTCTTGTGCCCGACCGGCAGCTGGATTGCCGGAGTCAGCGGCAAGCCCTGGGTGTTGACCAGCATGCCTTCGGCATTGAGCTGCAACTGCCCGCTTTCGGTGTAGTACGTCTCACCGTTGGGGCCTTCGATCTGGAAGAAGCCCGAGCCACTGATGGCCAGGTCCATCGGCTGGCCGGTGGTCTGGACATTGCCCTCGGTGAAGACTTTTTGCGTGCCCACCACCCGCACGCCGCTGCCCAGTTGAATGCCCGTAGGCACGGTATTGACTTCATCAGCCTGGGCGCCGGGCGGCACTTCGATGCTGTAGAACAAATCCTCGAACACCACGCGGTCGCTTTTGAAACCCACGGTGTTGACGTTGGCCAGGTTGTTGGCCACGGTGGCCATCGCCTTGTCTTGCGCGGCGAGGCCGGTCTTGCTGATCCAGAGTGCGGAGCTCATGTGTTAATTCCTGTCAGGCATCAATTGGCGCGAATCAAGCTGTTACCCGCCGTGGACAAATCCTCGGCGGCTTTCATCATCTTTACCTGGGTCTCGAACAACCGGCTCAGGCTCATGGTGCCCACCAGCTCATCGATGGCCGAAACGTTGCTGGCTTCCAGAAAACCCGAAGCCAGTTGCACGTTCTCGTCGGTAGCAGCCGGTACGCCATCGCGGGTCACCAGCAGCCCGGCGTTGTCCTTGCTCAGTTGAGCGGCGGGCACATCCACCAGCTTGATCTGGTCGACTTCGACCATCTGCGGCTCACCCCGGGGCAACACGGAAATACGTCCGTCGTTGGCAATGCGGATGGAGTCGAACTGGGGCAGCACGATCGGCCCGCCCTCACCCAGCACTGCACGGCCATTGATGGTCAGTTGCATGTCGGCGTCCACCTGCAGGCTGCCGTGGCGGGTGTAGGCTTCGCCGTCCGGCCCCTGCACCGCGATCAGGCCCGGGCCCTTGACGGCAAAGTCCATGTCCCGACCGGTGGCCATGAGCGCACCGGGGGCCAGGTTCACGCCATTGCCCTGGGCCATTGCCAGATGGCGACTGTCGTAGCCATAACCTTGCACCGGCACACTGACGGACTGCTCCAGGTCACTGCGAAAGCCCGGAGTGTTGACGTTGGCCAGGTTATTGGAGCGCACGCCAAGAGCCGTCATCGTGCGGCTGGCAGCGGTCATTGCCGTGTATCCCAAACGATCCATGGGTCAGCCTCAGATGGAGTTGAAGAGCACTTGGGTCAGCTCTTTGTTGGTCGACAGCACCTTGCTGTTGGCCTGGTAGTTACGCTGGCCTTCCATCAGGCCGACCAGTTGCTGGGTCATGTCGACGTTGGAGTTTTCCAGCGCGCCCGCCGTCAGGTCGCCAAACAGGCCGGTGCCCGGGGTGCCGATCAACGGGTTGCCCGATTCCCCCGTAGCGCTCCAGCGCGTGGCGTTCTCGTTTTTCAGGCCATTGGGGTTGATGAAGTTGGCCAACACCACCTGACCTTGGAGCATCCGCTCACCGTTGCTGTAGGTGGCGTAGACCTTGCCGTCCTTCTCCACCGTGACACCGGTGTTTTCACCCGCGGTATAACCGTTCGGGTTGTTGATGCTCACCACGAAGTCAGAGGCGCTCTGGGTGCTGCGGGTGTAGTCGACATTGATGTTCATGGGTTCCACGCCCGGCAGCGTGAAGTTGATATTGACCGGGCCCGCCGGGGTGCTCAGTTGGCCCCGGGTATCGAACGTCATCGCCTCGGGGCCGCCCACCGCCGTGTTGCCCACGTAGTAATGGGTCTCCCAGGTGTTGTCCCCGGTCTTGACGAAATACTGGGTCAGCGAATGCTGCTTGCCCTGGGAATCGAATACCGGCGTGGTTTGAGTGCTGGTGTAGCTGCTGAGGTTGGTCGGGTCGAATGGCGTGACCGAAACCACCTCCTTGTTGGCGTCCAGGTTGACTGCAAAATCGATCTTGTCCGTGGCCTTGGCCCCCAGATTGCCGCTTTGCAGGCGCAGATCGCCCACCACACCCACCTGCAGATTGCCCGCAGCATCGACCGGGTAACCTTGCAAAAATTGGCCGCTGGCATCTACCAGGTTGTTGTCGCGGTCTTTGCCAAAGGCACCGGCGCGGGTGTAGTTGATATCACCGCTGGCGCTGCGGGTTATGAAGAAACCGCTTTCGGAGATCGCCAGGTTGAGGTTGTTGCCCGTCGCAAAGTGCGAGCCGCCCAGGCCCATGCTTTGGGTGTGGCCCAGTACCCCGACGCCCATCGCCTGGGTGCCGGAGTACAGGCTGCCAAACTCGGTACGCGAGGATTTGAAACCCACGGTGCCGGAGTTGGCGATGTTATTACTGATGCTGTTGAGTTGCTGGGACACGGCATTGAGGCCGGTCAGTGCAATATTGAAACTCATGAACGTTGGCCTTGTGCAAATTGACTGAGAGAGCGCTGGAACGGGTTGGAGCCACTGCGTGGCAGAAAGCTGGTTAAGGGCGTGGGTTCACTGAACTCGGTGATCTTGTAGAACGGCACATCACCCACTCCCTCAATGGCGAGCACCGGCCCGTCACCGCCCAGGCGCACGCTGCTGACCTTGCCCTTGACTTCAACCCTCAGGCTTTCACCGCTGCTGGATTTGACCTCGATATCGTATTTGCCCGGCTTGAGGCCCAGGGCCTGCGGGTCAATTTCAAAACCGACGCGTCCCGGCTCGCCGGGAGGCAACGGGATTTCAGTCTTGATCCCGTTGGCATCGGTCAGCACCACCACCAGGTCCGAAGCGCTGTGTTCCAGCGCCACCTCGCCCTGGATCGGTTTGTCCGTGATGTTCAGCTCATCAACCGTCACCTTGACCATCTGGCCCACCAGCGTGGAGGCGCTCAGGTACTGCAGGTTTTCCAGCAGCACCATGTTGTTTTCGGTCAGTGCCGACATCTTTTCCAGGCTTTGCACCTGGGACATGGTGGCGAACTGACTGAGGAACTCGCTGCTGTCCACCGGCTTGGTGGGATCCTGGTTCTTGATTTGCGCAACCATCAACTGAATGAAGGTGTTCTGCATTTCGGCACCGTTGGATTTGGGGCCTTGTTGACCGCCACCGCCCGGGGTGACGTTGTCATTGTTCACTGCGCTCATCAGGCTTCTCCCAATTTGAGCAGGCCTTGCTGCATGCTCTTGATGCGGTTGAGAACTTCCACCCCGGTTTCAAAACTGCGGGTGGCGGACATCATGTCGGTCATTTCTTCGATTTCGCTGATGTCCGGGTAGTACACATTGCCGGCGCGATCAGCCAGGGGATGGTCGGGTTCATGGCGCTTTATCGCTTCGCGCCCCGCCGTCACCACATCCATGACCTGCACATGGGCGCCGCCCATGCCAGCGCCACGGTTCAACTGGTTGTTTTCGTAAACCGCGGCAAACACCGGCTTGCGAGCCTGATAAACATCCTTGGCGGTGCCTGCGGCCGAATCCACGTTGGCCAGGTTGCTGGCCACGGTGTTCAGGCGCACGGTCTGGGCATTCATCGCAGAGCCGGCAATCTGGTAGATGGAGTCAAAAGCCATAGTGTTCAGCGTCCTTCGATGGCCTGCTTGAGGCCTCGAAATTTCATGTTGAGAAAGGTCAGGCTGGTCTGGTAGTCCGACGTGCTCTTGGCGAAGGCGGCCTGCTCGACACTCAACTCCACGGTGTTGCCGTCTTGCGCTGTCTGCGCCGGTACGCGGTATTGCAGGCGGGCCTGCGGGCCCTGACCGGAAGATGACGCGTTGCGGCCCATTTCTGCGGCGAAGTCCAGATCCCGGGCCTTGAACCCCGGGGTGTCTTCGTTGGCCAGGTTGGCGGCCAGTATTTCGGTGCGTTTCATATGCAGCCCGAGCGCACGGGTATGCACACCGAGCGCGTCATCTATCCTTATACTCATTGCCTGTACCATTGATTGAAGTTGAGGTCATGCCTCTTGCCCGCAAGTAATTGCAGGAAGCGTGCCCACTTCAAAAAACGCATGTAACCTGCTGATTTAAAAGAAGTTAAATGAAAACAAGAAGAGTGTTTGCGGCCGCTTTGCTTCCGCTTCAGGCATCGAAGGGGCCACCAGGAGGAAGGCCTATTTCCCCTTGGGCGCCCATCGGTGCCCTGCTGTTGCTGGCCTGTTCCGCGACGGTGGCCGACGAGACCCTTGACCGGCAAATCGATCAGGCCGTTGGGCAGTACTTCACCCTGCACCTGACAGACAAAGCCGCAGACCAGGGCTGGCAGGAGCCGCGCCTGACCCACAAGGTCTTTGCCCTGCCCGAGGACGCACCCACCGCCCCCTGCGAACAGCCACTACACACAGGCAGCAGCGGGCATGACTGGAAAGGCTATGGCCGCCTGCGCCTGACCCTCACGTGCGATGCACCCCGGTGGTCGGTTGAAGTCACCAGTCAGGCCACGGTGTATATCCGGGCCGTGGCCGCCGCACAGATCATTGAGCGCGGGCAACTCATCACCCGGGCCATGCTCGACTACCAGGAAGTGCCGGTGACCCGCCAGAGCGCCGGGCTGTTCAACAAGGTGGATGAGGTGGTCGGCCTCAGCGCCAAGCGGCGCACCCGCAGCCAGCAAGTGCTGACCCGGGACATGCTGGTTGCGCCCTGGCTGGTACGCCGTGGCGAACGCGTGACGGTGGTGGCCAACCAGGGTGACATTCATGCCAGCACCGCGGGCGAGGCTCAGCAGGACGGACGCCTGGGCATGGTGATCAGGGTCAGGAACATCGCCAGCGGCAAAATCATCGAGGCCAAAGTGATCGGCAGCGGCAAGGTCAGCAGCACTTTTGGGTCAGCAGGAAAATAATTTTCCAGGGGATTTAATCGCTTCGAATCATCGGTCGCCCTTTGAGTGTCAGCGGGCAGAACAAACTGCACCGCCACAATTTCAACACTCAATGCTCACCGGGAATTTCGATCATGGCTTTGACTATCCACACCAACTACTCCTCGCTGTTGACCCAGACCAACCTGAACAAGACCAACAACGCCCTGGCCGTCAACCAGCAGCGCCTGGGCACCGGCCTGCGCATCAACTCGGCATCTGACGATGCCGCCGGCCTGCAGATCGCTACCCGCATGAATGCCCAGTCCAAAGGCATGGCCGTGGCCCTGCGCAACGTCAGCGACGCTTCCTCGCTGCTGCAAACTGCTGACGGTGCGCTCAACGAATTGACCGACATCATGCAGCGCATGAAAGACCTCGCCACCCAGTCTGCCAACGGAACCAACAGCGACGCCGACCGCACCTCGATGCAGGCCGAGTACGACGAGTTGGGCAAAGAAATGCACAACATCATGGAGAACACCTCGTACGCCGGCGAAAAACTCTTTGGCAGTGACGGCACCACCGGCAAATTCGGTTCTGCCGTAGCGTTCCAGATCGGCGCCAGCGCCGCAGAGACCCTCGACCTTGACCTGTCGACCCAATCCAGCGGCCTGGGTACTGAGCTGGGCGCCTTGTCTTCAAGCTACGGTGCTACCCCGACAGCCGGTACTGAAATCGCCACCAGCACTGCGGCCAACGCCCAGATCACTGCATTGAGCGATGCCCTGAACAGCGTGGGTGAACTGCGCGGCCAGTTCGGTGCCAACATCAACCGTCTCAACCACACCTCCAACAACCTGTCCAACGTCAAGGACAACACCGAAATGGCCCGTGGCCGCATCATGGATGCCGACTTCGCCAGCGAAAGCGCGATGATGAGCAAGAACTCCATGTTGATGCAGTCCGGCATTTCGATGCTCAAGCAAACCGGGCAAATGCCAGGCATGGTCATGTCCTTGATCGGCTAAGACCCAAGGCAGGACGCGTGAACAAAAACGCCCCCGAATCACTTCGGGGGCGTTTTTTTTTGAGCTCGACAAAGCCAGCTGCTCCGTTCATCAGCCCGAACAAATACCGGCCATACGGCTTAAGCCGACCGAATAATCGGTCGCCTTTTAGTGTCAGCGGGCAAGAAAACATGCACCGCACTTAATTTTAAACACTCAATGCTCACCGGGAATTTCGATCATGGCTTTGACTATCCACACCAACTACTCCTCGCTGTTGACCCAGACCAACCTGAACAAGACCAACAACGCCCTGGCCGTCAACCAGCAGCGCCTGGGCACCGGCCTGCGTATCAACTCGGCATCTGACGATGCCGCTGGCCTGCAGATCGCTACCCGCATGAATGCCCAGTCCAAAGGCATGGCCGTGGCCCTGCGCAACGTCAGCGACGCTTCCTCGCTGCTGCAAACTGCTGACGGTGCGCTCAATGAATTGACCGACATCATGCAGCGCATGAAAGACCTCGCCACCCAGTCTGCCAACGGAACCAACAGCGACGCCGACCGCACCTCGATGCAGGCCGAGTACGACGAGTTGGGCAAAGAAATGCACAACATCATGGAGAACACGTCGTATGCCGGCGAAAAACTCTTTGGCAGTGACGGCACCACCGGCAAATTCGGTTCTGCCGTAGCGTTCCAGATCGGCGCCAGCGCCGCAGAGACCCTCGACCTTGACCTGTCGACCCAATCCAGCGGCCTGGGTACTGAGCTGGGCGCCTTGTCTTCAAGCTACGGTGCTACCCCGACAGCCGGTACTGAAATCGCCACCAGCACTGCGGCCAACGCCCAGATCACTGCATTGAGCGATGCCCTGAACAGCGTGGGTGAACTGCGCGGCCAGTTCGGTGCCAACATCAACCGTCTCAACCACACCTCCAACAACCTGTCCAACGTCAAGGACAACACCGACATGGCCCGTGGCCGCATCATGGACGCCGACTTCGCCAGCGAAAGCGCGATGATGAGCAAGAACTCCATGCTGATGCAGTCCGGCATTTCGATGCTCAAGCAAACCGGGCAAATGCCAGGCATGGTCATGTCCTTGATCGGCTAAGACCCAAGGCAGGACGCGTGGACAAAAACGCCCCCGAATCGCTTCGGGGGCGTTTTTTTTGGGGGCAAACATAATGGGCACCGATCAACCTGCCAATGGGACATCCGCACACGGCCAGCAATCCCCGGCATGATCAAAAGAGGCGGAAAGAGGATGGTACCGATATATCTTAGATTAAATTCGGAAACGCCCTACATGAGCCAAAGAAGATCGGGGCGTAGAATCGCGCTCCCTTGCATGGTGACGCCTCTGAATGAACACTCTTTCTGCGAATATGAAGACCGGTCACAGCCAGCAACATGCTTTATTCTGCCCGGTGCTATACACGCTGACATTGTTCAAGGATGAAGATCAACGCACTGTTGAATTGGGATTCTCCGGTGGCCGCCTGCTTGAGCGACTGCTGCAGGAGCCCGGGCAAGTAATCGACCGCGACACCCTCGTTGCCTATGCCTGGTCAGACCGTGTGGTCGGCCCCGGCAGCCTCAACCAGCAGGTCTATACCCTGCGCAAGATCCTGGGTGACGAGAAAAACCTGCAGATCATCCAGACCGTGCCGCGTCGCGGCTACCGCCTGAATCCGACCTTCATCATTGAACACAGCAGGCTGGCAAGTGCAACACCGCAAGCCCCCCAGGCAACCGTGCAGGCACCTGAACAACCTTCTGCAGCACCTGCACGGGCACTGTCCGCCGTGCGCCGTCGGTTCATGGCCATCACCGCGATTGCCGTGGCGGTTGCCGGTTACTTTTTTGCCCTGCCGTCGCCTGAGCTCTATGCCAGCATGCAGAAAGTCGGAACCAATACCGTGATGTACGTCGATCAGCAGGAGCCGCAAGTCAAGGAACTGATCAGAACGACCCGTGCGCTCAGCGAACGCATGATCCAGCTGAGTGATCAACCGGTCGAACTGGCAATCGTTGGCAGCGCCGATGGCGAGTATCAGATCTATTGCTCCCTGCAATCGGGCCAGCACCATGTGCTCAAGCTGCGCCGAGACGACATTCAGAGCATCAGTGATGCACGCCTGCGCGACTGCGTGAACTGAGCCCCCGCACATACCGCCTGCGCGGCTTCCTGCCGCGCAATCAATCACCCTTCTAGTTAACCCCACGAGCCGCTGCTGGCTGGATGTAATCAACATCGCCCGGCGCGTATCGCGCATGGCCGTCAGCAAACAACTGGCGGTACAGCGCTTCAGCCTGACGCGTCAGCAACAGCAGTTCGATACGCCGGTTAACGCCGCTTTGCGGCTCTTCAGGGCGCAGGGGCATGCCATCGGCCTGGGCCGAAACCTGCAACACGCCCTTGGCCGGCAAGCCCGCGGCGACCATCACTCCCCTGGCCTGCAAGGCACGCTCGCCGGACAGGTTCCAGTTGTCATAGTCGCGCTTGCCGCGATACGGCGTGGCATCGGTATGGCCGCTGATGATCAGCTTGTTGTCGATCTTGGCCAGTTCTTGCGCCAAAGCCCCCAGCAGGGTACGAAAGTGCGGGTTGATGCTGGCGCTGCTCCGCTCGAACATAGAGCGAGAAGCATCATCCTTGATCAGAATCCGCAGCCCCTGAGGCACCACTTGCACCTCGATATTGGCCAGCGCATCCGCACGCTCGGCGAACAGTTTCATCAGCCTGGCCAGCTCCTGCATATCAGCCGCAGATTCATAGTGCTCGGCCCCAAGCGATGCTGCTGGGTCTGGCGCCAATGGTTGTGCCTGTGCCAGGGTCTGCTGGGCCTCGGACTTGATCTGTTCGATCTCCTGGGCCACAGGGTTTTCCAGCGGCACTACACTTGCACCGTCGAAAATACCGGCCCCTCCTTCAAACACGGTGTCATAACCCTCCCCCCGGAGCGCCATCCGCTCTTCATCGGCCTGGGGCTGAATGATCCACAGCACCATGAACAAGGCCATCATGGCCAGGGTGAAGTCCGCAAACGCGACCTTCCAGGCACCGCTGTGCAGCACCTCATGCCCGCGTTTGCTGCGGCGCTTGATGATGATCTGCTCGCCCTGCTCGCTAGCTCGTCTCATTGGCCCGTTCCTCGTAAGCGGTCACCCAGTCTTCCAGGCGCTTGAAAGTCGGCTTGACGTCCTGCTCGATCAGTTTGCGTCCGGCGTCTACGGCCAGCAGCGTCGGCTTGCCCGCCAGGTGCGCAACCAGTGTGGTTCGCACGCATTCAAGCGCCGACATTTCGGTACGAATACGCTGGGCCATCGCATTGCTCAAGGGCTCCATCAGGCAGTAGCAGAAGAAGATCCCCAGGAAGGTACCCACCAGTGCCGCCGCCACATGGGCACCGATTTCGGCGACCGAACCGCCGATGCTGTCCATGGTGATAATGATGCCGAGAATGGCGGCCAGAATCCCGAAACCGGGCATGGCTTCACCCACCTTGAACAGCGAACGGGACGGCAGCAGCAGGGCTTCATGCATGGCGTCCAGTTCTTGCTCCAGAAAGCCTTCCATCTCATGGGCGCTGATCTTGCCCATCGCCATCAGCCGGAAGTTGTCGGCAATAAACGCCATCAGGTTTTTTTCCCGGAGGATCAACGGGTACTTGCTGAAAAGATCGCTTTGCTCAGGCTCCTCGATGTGCGCATCCAGCGCCTTGAGCCCCCCTATTTCAACGGTTTCCATCAACTCGTAGAGCAGCATCAACAGCTCGCGCTGGAACTGTTCGCCGCGGTGCTGGAAAGAAAAAATGCCCTTGGTCTGATGCCACATTTCAATCAGGACTTCCTTGGGGTTGCCGATGATCAGGCTACCGAATGCAGCACCCACGACGATCAACAACTCGGAGGGCTGCCACAGCACTTTCAGTGAGCCACCCGCCACGGCAAATCCCCCCAGCACGCAGCCGAGGATGATGATTGCACCTAAAATTTTCTGCACGTCACATTACTCTTGGTTAAAAAATGGTGAGCCTTCTCGATCGCCTGCTTACTGAGCTGGCAAACCCTGGCATCGCTGATGTCGAGTACCAGGCCGATTTCCTTGAGGCTCAACTCATGCTGGTAATAAAGCGTCAGCACCAGACGCTCACGCTCGTTGAGTTGGTCCAGTGCCTGAGTCAACAGGCGCTCGCTGAGCACACGTTCCTCAACACCGCGACCTGAATGTTGAAAGTCCTGACCGCCATTACTGAGCAAGGCATCGAGGCTTTCGATGGCCTCTGCTGCTTCTGCCTGCAAGTAGCCTTGATACTGTGCTTCGTTCAATCCGGTGGCCTTGAGCACCTCTTCGTCACGGGGGACGCGCCCCAGTTGACGGGTCAGGCTGCGCAGGGTGTCGCGCACTTTGTGCGCCTGCTGACGGACTTGCCGGGGGCGCCAGTCCAGGCGGCGCAGTTCATCCAGAATCGCCCCGCGCACCCGCAGTGCGGCAAAGCGCCCAAACTGTTCGTCCGGGATGCCGTAGCGACGCAACCCCTGCAGCAGGCCCATCAGGCCAATCTGCTCCATGTCCTCACGGTCCAGCACCTGGCTGGCCTGCAACGACAGCTGATTGACAATGCGCTTGACCAGCGGCAGGTAACTCAGGATCCAGTGCTGCTCAACATCCGGGGGCAGGGTTTGCGGGCAGTGGTCTGCGCCACTGGAGCCATGATCGAGCAAACTGTGATTGTTCATGGCGGGGTTACTGCACCAGCAACTTGCTGACCAGCGCACCGCTGAACGGTGCTGTCAGACCCTTGCTGGCAAAGTCTTCTCGCAACCGGGTCTCGATCCGGCCCTGCACCTGATCGATGCCCAGCTGACGCAACTCCTCAAACGTAAGCTGAGACAACGAACTGATCACTGAATGACGCACCAGCGGTTCGATCTGCTTGAGGGTGTCAGCTTTTAGCCTGGTGTCCGCTTGCAGGGCCAGATCAAGCACGACATAGCGCTCACGCCCATGCCCCAGCAGGTTCACGATGACTTTTTCGATCGGGTAAAACGCCAGGTCGCTGCCCGGCTGCGCCACCCCGGCAGGCGTACCGTTGATCATCGGGCGCAGGTACAGATAGCCCCCCACCACTGCACCCACGGTGATCACCGTGTTCAGCCCAACTAATAATAAAATGACGCGTGACATCGACATGAAAAGGTTCAATCCACTTGGAGTTCAGTTTCGGTTTGGCCGTACAACGGCGCCTGGGGTCAAACGGTCACCAGCACGCCGTTGTCGCGCTGCATGGGTGTATCTGCGGGCGCCTGCCCATCCTGCCGGGCATCGGCAATGGCCGATTCACGGGCTGATCGGCCCTGGTCGCGGGACGAATGCCCCTGGGAGTCGCTGGACACCTGCACGTTCACCTGAAGGCTGTTCTGCTCCACCAGTTCCTGGCGCAACCGTTCGCTGGTTGACGCCAGCAACCGGGCAACATCGGTCTGGGCAGCCGAGATATGCACGCTCAGGCGGCCGGATTCATGGCTGATGAAAATTTCCAGGCTGCCCAGCTCAGGCGGGTCCAGACGAATCGTGGCCTGCTGAAAACGTTGCTGGACCTGAACCTCGACGGTTTCACGCAGGGCATGGAGCATTTGCTCGCCCCAGCGGGCCGGCGGTTCTGCCAGCTTGAGCCCGCGCTCCAGTACCGGACCAGAAGTGGGGGGGCCCGGCGTCGATGGCGCAGGTGCAGCAGCCCCCTCGGTGCCCGGCAACGCCTCGAGCGTGGCGGCAACGGCCAGCGGCACGCCTTCACTGGCGGTACTCACAACGGGCATGACCATTCGCACTGCGGGGGCTTCGCGCTTGTCCAGCACCATTGCCACCCCGTCGACAGGCAGCTCGCCGCTGGTGCGGGCCGGCCCGGATACCGGCGCCATCCTGCCTGAATCCCTGACGGCAGCCGGTTCCTGGGCGGTGTGTGGCGCCATGCGGGCCAGCAACCGCTCACCGGACACGGCTTGCACCGCCGGTGCAGCAACCTCCCGGACCTGTACCTGGGCGCTCTGCTGGCTCAGCATCATGCTCAACCACTGCTGCGGGTCCACGACCGGGTCCTGTTGCAGCTCGGCTGTCGGCCCCGCCTGCGCCTCGGTTTCGGCCACAGTTTCAGCCTCGGGCGGTGCCTCGGTGACGATCAATGCAGCGGGTAATTCAGGCAACGGCAAGGGCGGATCGAGTTCGGGTTGCGCCTCCACGTACAGCAACGGCATCAGATCGCCCACCACCAGGGCGTCCTCGACAGGCAGGCTACGGGTATCAAAAGCGGCCCCGATCCCGCCGAGCAGCGACAAGGACATGTCCATGACTAGTCCTCCCCCTGCACGCTGTCGAGCAGGGAATAGGCGCGACGTCCTTCCCCATGCTCGGTGTGACGACCCAACAGGCTGCCCACACGCTGGCATTCTCGCGTGCAGGCGTGCAACGCCTGGGCATGCAGGGCCTTGAGGGGTTCCAGGCGCGCCTGCAACTCTGCGTCCAGCTCACCGGCGACACTCAAACGCTGCAGGCCCTCGCGGATCAGCAAGTCGATTTCGCCAATGCGCGTCCAGTCTTCACTGGCCAGCGCTGCGCCGAGCAACTGACCCAGGCGATCCAGACGACGCAGATCATTGGTGCGCAGCATTGATACCTTCCCAGCCGTCGCGAATCTGCCCCAACAGATGCACAACCTCATCAATACCGGTAACTGACAGCGACACACTGACGTCCACCAGACGGTGCAGGCAGTAGTCGTAAAGCCGTGACAGGTCCTGCACCAGCTCACCGCCCTCCTCGTAATCGAGTGTGCTGTTGAGTGCGGTGAGAATGTTCATGCACTTTTCCAGGGATTGGCCCTTGAGTTCGTAATGGCTGGCCTCGATGTGCCCCCGTGCCCTGCTCAGCTCATCGAGCAGGCCATCGAACAACACCAGCACCAGTTCATACGGCGAAGCGGCACACACGCGGACCTCAAGGTCGACTGCGCGGTACCCGTCATAGCTATCATTCATTTTTCATAATCATCCAAACATGCTGAAGGTTTGCTCCATCGACGCCATGACCTGCGCCAATTGGGTGTATTGCTTGAGGTAACGCTGGTAGTGGTTCTGGTACTTGTTCTCCAGTTCGTCGAACTTGACTTCGACTTTCTGCAGCATGCTGTTGAGATTTTCCTTGCGGGCCTTCATCGCTCCGCTGCTGGCACTGGTGTAAACCGCCAGGCTCTTGTCCAGGCTGTCGATCAGGTTGCCCCTGCCGGAAAAGAGCTGTTCAAACGCATCCGGGTTGGCGTCGAGCATCTTTTCAAACGCCTTGGTGTCGACTTTCAACTTGCCATCGGAGCCGGCCAGAATGCCGAACTCCATCAGGGTGATGCCGTTGAACGGGGTACGCAGCACGGTGTTGACCATCGACTCGACCGCACGGATACCCGAGTCACCCGCCAGCGGCCCGCGCCCGCCCTTTTCTCCGCCCGCCGAGGTCAGGGTGTCGAAGGTGGCGAACAAGGCGTTGATCGCCGAGATAAACTCATTGAGCTTGCCGTTGGTGGCGCTCTGGTCGCGGCTGATGTCGACGGTCAGCGGCTCGTCACCGGTCTGGTGCACCTTGCTGAAGGTGAGGCTGACGCCGTCGATCATGTCCTTGAACGTGTTGGAGCCCTGTTGCAACCTCATGCCGCTGGCGTCAGCCCCCAGGTACACAATCGCGTCCTGGCCCCTGGACAGTTCCTGCTGGTTGCCCAGGCTGGTTTCCAGGGCACTGCCAGTGGCGTCGGTGCGCAATTCGATGCGGTTGTCTTCACCGGTTTTCTCGGCACTCAGCACCATCGTCACTTCACCGCTGCTGCGTACCAGCGTGGCCTTTACGCCCTTGTTGTCAGGGTGGGCATTGATGGCCGCCGCCAGCTCTTCCTGGGACAGGCTGCCGTCGCCATTGCTGTCGCCCGCACTCAGGTCCACGGCAAATTCCTCGCCGTTCTGTTTGATGTAGAACGTGCCGCTGGACGCCGCATCGGAACCCAGGCCACCGAGTGCAACCTGATGCCGGCTGGCCAGTTGCTCGACAAAAAACTGGTAACTGCCGTCCCTGGCGCTGGGACCGAGGGTGGCACTGGCCATGCCTTCCTTGCTGAAGACCGCCTGGTTGATCAACATGCTCTTGTCGGTGCCCTTGAGCCCCTTGACCGCCGAACCCAGCGCCTTGAGAGCCGTATCCAGAGTCGTCACGGCCGCCAGCTGCGCCTTGTATTTGGTCTCATTGCGTTTGGCCTGGGCGAGTTCTCGCTGAACTTCATACTCAGCAAGAATCTTGGCCTGCGACTGGATGTAGTTGGTATCAATAGCCATGTCTGATCTCTCCTCTACAGGGTAGCTAGCAAAGCCTATGCCAACATTTAACCTGTTGATTTATAATGATTTTTATAAAAATACCGAGAAGCTTTCCTTCCCCTCTACGAGCCTTTTCAGCCCCGGGTGGAAGGTGCGTTTCCGCCCTGACGCCCACGCTGAATCGTCAGGGCCTGTTTGTTAAAGGCGACCTGAACGGACAGTTGATTAACCCCTGGGGGCAACGTGGCAGTTAATGAGTGAGGGAAGGCACCCGGTGCTGGCTGGGCACGCACCGGGTCACAGCGAAGGGGAATACACCTGGGGGCCGTCGTGCCGGGCCAACTGCTGGAAAATCTCGCTGTGCATGGCCAAAAGCTTGCCGTTGCGCTCATTCAGGTCACGGCAACGCTCGACACTGACGATCAGGGTTTTCCAGGCCCGCGCCAGGGTCGCGCGCCGATCGGGGGGGTACAGGTCGATCAGGCTTTGCATCGCATGGGCGTCGGAACCCAGGTGGAACACCTCTAGCACCCGGCTGCGACGCCGGGCACGGGCACCGGCGGCATCCATCAACGCCGAGATCTGCTCATTGGCCGTGGTGATGGCGTCACACTCGCGGGCCATCAAGGCCACTTGCAGACGGCTCATGCACCCGTGCAGCCAGGCAAACCCTGTCAGGTCATCGTGCACATCCTGCTCGACAACCTTGAGCAGTTGCTCGCGCTGGCTCACCGCTCGCCCCGATGGTAGGTCAGCATGGCACCGGCCAGTGTGGCGCTGTCGCTGCTCAGCTCACCGGCGGCCAGGGCGGCCTTGAGCTGCGCGACCTTGCCCAGGTCCACGTGCGGCAATTGCCCCAGCGCCGACTGGATGCGCTCCAGACCCGGCTTGACCGGCGCCGGTGCGCTGATCGGGGCCACAGGACCGCCCGTGCTGCGCTCGCTGCTGCCGGACGCGGCAAGCTCGGATGGCTGGCTGATGCTGATAACAGGCTGTCGAGTGATTTCCATGATGGGTTCCAGAACGGGGTAATACGGTGTAAAGGCGACCCTTTGGCGAACCGCTTAAGGGCAAAAGGCAAAAATCAGCAAAAGACTTCCTGCGCCTTGTTGCGCCACCAGTTCTGACTCGCCAGACCGTCCTGGATTTTCTGTTCCTGTTGCGTCAGGGTCGCCTGCCAGACACGCATCTTGTCCTCGATGACCTGGACCAGCACCTTCTCCTGGCGCACCACGTGCTGCAACTCGTCCTGGATGCGCTTGAGGGTCTGTTCGGCCAGTTTCAGCTCGCGCACCTGCAAATTGATCATGGCATGCAACGTCGCCTTGTACTGCTGCTGGTTGTGGCGCTGCAAGGGTGTGGTCGTGGCACTGGTAAAGCCGCACAGTCGGGTCAGCCCGGCAATGTTGTTGCGATAGCGGTCGCACAGGTTCTGCTGATACCCGACCCGGCCCATGACCTGGCGCGCCTGGACACCGCGCAATTGGGCCAGGCGGTTAAGGATATTGATACGGTTTTTCATGGCTGCATGCCCCGTTCACTCAAGCGATTTTTGCTTCTGTGGGAGCGGGCTTGCCCGCTCCCACACCTAAGCAGCGTTGCTTTACGACCGGTCATTTGACGATGCTCTGCAACGTGTCGATGCACAGGTTCAACGGTGCGCCGACCCCGACATCCTGACGCAGGAACCGCTCGATATTGGGTGCCAGCTTGACCGCACGGTCCGTGACCGGATCCATCCCCGGGGTGTACCCCCCCAACGGGATCAGGTCCTTGATGCCCTCATAGGTGCTGCTGTATTCCTTGAACGTGCGGGCCGCCCCCAGGTGTTGGCGCCCGGCCACCTGACTCATACAACGACTCACCGAGGCCGCCACGTCGATCGCCGGGTAGTGCCCCACATCCGCCAGCTTGCGCGACAGCACGATATGGCCGTCGAGAATGGCCCGGGCACAGTCCACGATCGGGTCCTGATGATCATCGCCTTCGGCCAGTACTGTGTAGATCGCACTCAGGCTGCCACTGCTGCTTTCACCGTTGCCGGCACTCTCGACCAGCTCCGGCAGCATGCCGAAGACCGAAGGCGGATAGCCCTTGGTGGCCGGAGGTTCGCCCAGGGCCAGGGCGATTTCACGCTGGGCCATGGCATAGCGGGTCAGGGAGTCGATCAACAGCAGCACGTGCTTGCCCTGGTCGCGGTAATACGCCGCAATGCTGTGGCACAACTCGGCGGCCTTGAGCCGCATCAACGGCGACTCATTGGCCGGGGCCACGACCACCACGGCCTTGCGCAGGCCTTCAGGGCCCAGGGAGTGCTGGATAAACTCCTGCACCTCGCGGCCCCGCTCGCCAATCAGGCCGACCACCACCACCTGTGCTTCGGTCTGGCGGGTGATCATGCCCAGCAACACGCTCTTGCCCACCCCGCTGCCGGCAAACAGCCCCACGCGCTGGCCCTTGCCCAGGGTCAGCAGGCCATTGATCGCCCGCACACCCACGTCCAGCGGCTCGCTCACCGGTTGGCGCTTGAGCGGGTTGACCTTGGGCAACTCGACGTGCAGGGTGTCGCGCCCGCCGAGCTTGCCCAGCTCGTCCATCGGCTCGCCCAAACCGTTGACCACGCGGCCCAGCCATGACTCGTCGATGTGCAGGGCCTCTTCCTGCCTGGCGGCAAACACCCGCGACCCCGAACTCAGGCCCACCGGCTTTTTGAACGGCATCAGGTAGGTGATATCACGATTGAAGCCCACCACCTGGGCATCCAGCATCTCCCCGTCGGCCTGCTCCACATAGCACCGTTGCCCGGTCACCTGCTGGCAACCCAGGCTTTCGAGCAGAATGCCGGACATGCGCACCAGCCGCCCGCTGACCTTGGCCAGTTGCACGGTATCCAGTGAGCGCAGCGCCTCATCCAGTACAAAAGGTTTGAACACGACCTATTCCTCGCTCAGGTTCATGTGCTCGGACAAGGTCGTCACGCAAGCATCCAGGCGCTGCTGGCAGCCCACGTCGACTTCGGCCTGGGGCGTCACGATGCGGCACTCCCCCAGCGCCAGCGTTTCGTTCGCCACCAGCCGCCAGCTTGCCGCACGCTCGGGCACCAGGTCCTTGATCCGCGCAAACTCCTGGGGATGCAGGTTGATATGCACGTTCACGGCCTCCAGCGGCATGGCCGACAGGGCCTCTTCTGCCAGGGTCAGCAATTGGGTCGGGTTCAGGGTCAGTTCGCAGCGAATCACCTGCTCCGCGACCTTTTTGACCAAGGCCAGCAGCTCCTGGCGACGGCTGTTTTCAAAAGCCGCCAAAAAGCTCTGCAGTTGCCGGTTGATGGCTTCCAGCGGCGCACTGGCCAGGTCGAAAGACTCACGCCCCTGCTGGCGGCCCTGCTCCAGTCCTTCCTTGAAGCCCTGTTCCCGGCCAGCGTCATAACCTTGCTGGCGGCCATGTTCCTCGCCCTGGGCAAGGCCTTCCAGATAGCCCTTTTCATTGCCTTCCTGAAAGCCATCGGCGATGGCGCGCTGCAAGGCAATCGGATCGTTTTTCCACTCCGGCGCCAGGGCCTCCGGTAACGGAGGGAAACGGTAGGGGCGCCAGTCTCGAGTCTTGCCTTTCACTACTTTGATCGACACAGGGCCTTCCTCACTCTACGGTCTGTTCACGGAACAGCTGCACCGCAAGGCCGCCTTCGGTTGCCAACTCCCGCACCACGGCCATGATTTCTTTGCGTACCTGCTCGACCCGACTCATGGGCACCGGGCCCTGTCGACGGTTCAATGCTTCCATCTGCTGCGTCTGCCGACGGGGCATGGCGCTCTGGATCGCCTTGACCAGGGCAGGCTCCGCGCCCTTGAGGGCCACCACCCACTCGCTCAGGGGGATGGCCTCCAACAATGCCTGCAACACTTCCTCACTCTGGCGCGAGAGGATAAAGAAGTCATACATCTCATCTTCGATACGCTCCACCAGGGAGGTGTCCTGGGCACGCAACAGCTCGAACATCTGGTCGCGGTCGCCCTTGTAACGGTTGAGGATGTCAGCCGCCTGCTTGACCCCGCGCACTTGCGAGCCCTGGGTCGAGAGCACTGACAGGCTGCGGTCGATCAGTTGTTCCAGCTCCTTGATCACATCGCCGTTGATCTCACTGAGGTTGGCGATGCGGTACAGCAACTCGTCCTGACGCCAGGTCGGCATGCTCTCCAGCACTTCGCCAGCCATGCCCGGCGGCAGGAAGGCCAGGAACACCGCTTGCATCTGCGCATGTTCCTTGGCAATCAGGGTGGCGAACTGCTTGGGGTCGACCCATTCGAGCTTGACCATCTTGGCGCGGATTTCCTCACCGTAGATGCTGTCCAGCAGGCTGCGGGTAATGTCGCTGCCCAGGGCCTTGCCCAGCATGCCCGACAGGTAGCTGCGCGAAGCGCCCTTGATGCTGCTTTGCTCTTTGTAATCGTCGAAAAAGCGGCTGATCACCTCGGAAACCATCGGCTGTTTGACGTTGCTCAGGCGCGCCATCGCCTGGCTGATCAGTACGATTTCCTCGCGGGAAAAGTGACGCAGCACCCCCGCCGAAACACTGTCACCCATGCTCAGCATCAGGATCGAGGCTTGCTCAAGTGAGTTCATGGTGCGGCTCTGCGCCGAGCGGGCATTAAGCGCATGCTGGGCATCAGAGGGAGGGGTTGAGATGGTTTTCATTGCGGCCTATCCACTGTTTGATCACTTCCGACACGCGTTCGGGGTCGTTTTTAGCCAACATCTGCAAATGCTCGATTTGCAGTTCCAGTCCCGAACCCGGCGCCGGGAGACAAATTTCAGACAGCGGATTCAATCCGCCCAGTACCGACACCCGACCACTGTCTTCCTTGCTCTGGGCGATTGACGGCAGATCATGCTCGTTGCCCAGCGTCAGCTCGGCATCTGCCATCGGCACTTGCTCCTTGCGGCCCATAAGGCGAGACAGTGCCGGGCGCACCACCATCAGCAGCAACAACAGGCTGATCAGGCCAAACAAACCCATTTTGATCAACTCATGCAGCTTGTCATCCTGCCACCAGAGCGGTTGCTCGATTGACATGTCAGCCGCGGCAAACGGGAAGACACTCAGGGTCAGCACATCGCCGCGACTGCTGTTAAAGCCCACCGCGCTCTTGAGCATGGTTTCCAGGTCGGCGCGGGCTTGCGGCGACCAGCCGCCGTCTGCCTCGGCAGTGCCGTTCAAGACCACGGCAATGCTCTGGCTGCGCAGACTGAACGGCGAGTACTTGACGTGGGTGACGCTCTGGTCGTAATCGAGCTTGCGATTGGACTCCTTGCGGATCGATGTCGCCCCCTTGTCGGTTGTCGTGGTCGTGTTGGCCGCAGTGCCCGGCGCCGGTTTGGCGGGCGGTGCCAGCGGCCGATTGCTCAGCGAGCCCGGAACACCCAGGGCCAGCTGGTCCAGCACGCTTTCATCCTGCAACACCTCATTGTGCAGGCGCGGGGTGTCGCCAAAAGCCTGAACGGTTTCTTCTTTCTGGCTGAAGTCGATATCGGCCGTGACGCTGATGCGGTAGTTGCCGTGGCCCAGAATGGGGGCAAGCACCTGTTCGACATTGCCCGAGGTTTTCTGCTGGTACTCCTCGACCAATTGCCAGCTCTGCGCCGGGGCGCCACTGGTGTTGAGCCCGCGGGACAACAGGGCACCGTACTGGTCGACAACGCTTACATCCTTGCCTTGCAGCTTGGGCACACTGTTGGCCACCAGGTTGACGATGGCGCCCACCTGCTCGGGCGTCAGTTTGGCCCCCGGGCTCATCTGCAACATCACCGAAGCCTTGGCCGGCTCACGGTTGCTTACCACAAACGAGCTGCTTTCCTGCAGGGCCAGATGTACCCGGGCATTGTCGATGCCCTTGAGGGCCATGATGGTGCGCGCCAGCTCACCTTCCAGGCTGCGCTTGAGGCGCACGTCCTGGACAAACTGGCTGGTGCCCAGCGGCTCGTCCTTGTCGAACAGGTCATACCCGGCGGGCACGGCGACCTGCACGCCCTTGGCACTGAGCAGCATGCGCGCACGGCCCAGGTCGGCTTCGCGCACCAGAATCTGCCCGCTCTGGGGGTGCAGCTGATAGGCGATCTTGTCGGCATCGAGCACCTGCATCACGTCGGCCGCGGGGTACGCTTCCCCGGCACCGTACAGCGAGCGCATGGCGCCTTGATCGCGCCACAGGTAAAACACCACGGCGAGGGCCAGCAGGCCTGCCAGCCCGGCCATAAGCCCCAGCCCCAGACGCGGGTCAAGCTTGACCCCGCCAAGCAGCGGCTTGAGTTTATCGTTGATTGTTTGCAGCACGTTCAGCACTCACTGGTGGGTTACAGCGGCATTCTCATCACGTCATCAAATGCCGTGGTCAATTTGTTGCGCACTTGCAGCAGGGCACTGAATGCCACACTGGCTTTCTGGCTTTCGATCATCGCCCCGGCCAGGTCATCGCTGCGGCCACTGTCGACGTCGGCCATCGCCTTGCCCGCCACATGCTGCTGGGCGTCTACCGAACGCATGGCCTGCTCGAACGCCGCGCCGATTCCGCCGGCCTGGACCTGGTCGAACAGCGCTGCCGGCGCAATCATCGGGTTTTGTGCCAGGCCTTTGGCCTGCTCCATCTGGCCCAGCATGTTTTGCTGGACACTCAAAATCGAACTCATGGGTATTGCTCCACTGGGGGTTGGAATATCGGGTGAAGGTGAACAGACAGACTCAGAAAGCCGGCATCGATATTCCTTGTTCGCGCATGGCACTCAGTCGATATCGCAAGGCGCGGGGAGTCATGCCCAGGCTGTGCGCCGCCTTGCTTTTATGGCCATCGAATTTGCGGATGGTGTCCAGCACATGCTGGTATTCAGCCCACTTGCCGGTGGCCCGCAACGCGGCCTTGCCGTCACCGGGCTCGACGTCCAGCATCGGCAGCGGGCTGGCGCAGGCAGCCGTGGCGGCCAGACCCAGATCCTGCGGCTGGATGAACAGCCCTTTGCGCAGGATCAGCGCCCGTTGCAGGGTGTTTTCCAGTTCGCGCACATTGCCCGGCCAGTCATGTTGCAAGAGCGCCTGGCAGGCCTGTTCGGTGAGCAGGCCATCGGCATCTTCCTGGGGGGCGTACTGGCGGATAAAACGGTGGGCCAGGGCCAGCACATCGTCCTGACGCTCGCGCAACGGGCTGATGTGCAGCGGCAGCACGTCCAGACGAAACATCAGGTCGGCGCGGAACCGCCCCTGGGCCACCTCTTCGCTCAGGTCGCGGTTGGTTGCAGCAATAATGCGCACGTCCAGGGCGATTTCCTTGTGCCCGCCCAGACGCTCCACGCGCTGTTCCTGCAACACGCGCAACAGTTTGGCCTGCAGGCCCAGGGGCAACTCGCCGATCTCGTCCAGCAGCAAGGTGCCGCCATTGGCCATTTCAAACTTGCCGCACTGGGCCGTCACCGCGCCGGTAAAGGCGCCGCGCTCATGACCGAACAGCAGGGATTCGAGCATTTGCTCGGGGATGGCCGCGCAATTGACGGCCACAAACGGGGCATTGTCGCCGGAGGCAAAACGGTGAATGTAGCGCGCCATCATCTCTTTGCCGGTGCCGGTTTCACCGGTAATCAGGATCGGCGCACGGGTCACGGCCACCCGCTGGGCCATCGCCAGCAGACGGCGCCCCGCTGCCGAACACGACACAAAGCTTTCCTGGGCACTGGCCGCCGCCGCATGCCGCTGCAACAACGCCTTGATCTGGGTGGCACTGAACGGCGCCAGCAGGTAGTCCACGCACCCTCTTTCAAGCAGCGCCGTTGCACGTTCCTGCTCGGCGTACTCGACAACCGGAACAATACTTATGTGGCGGGCGTGACGAATAAGGTTTTCAGTCTCGGCATTTAACAGTTGAACTGAAAAGCCGCTGACAAACACAAACACCAGGGTGGTTTGATTGAACACTTGCGTGTGCAACTGACTATAACTTTCAACACAGATCACAGGACAATGTTGTTCAGACAAACTGTCGACCAGTATTGAATACCCTTTATTGTCCGGGTGACCCACCACAATAACGGGAGGGTGTTCGGCGCGGGGCTCAAACGAGGCCGTAGCGGGATGACTATACGAATTAATAACCGGTCTCACCGTGTATACCTGCGGTTTGGATCGCATGTGTCTGTCGGCATGAATGCGGGCACCCGGCGTGGGGAAGTGTTCATGACGGTGCGATACCTGTGCGTGTTCGTTTCGGGTGCTGACTGCACTCAAGCAGCCTGTAAAGACTCACGTTCCTGTGACCGGTCGAACTGTAGGCAAGGTCGCGACAAAACTGAAATCATTAACCATCAAATCGTCCTGATCCTTATCAAACGGCGATTTGACAGTTTTTGATTTAGGAATTTCTACCCGGGTTCCTATACTCGCCACCAGCCAGGCGCTCCCCGACCCCAGCAGGCAGCGGATGTCTGCTTCTCGATTCCAGGAAACGAATCACCTGCCCCTTCCAGGCAGACACGAGAAACAAAAGGATGCGCGCTACAACTTCCAGGAACGATCTTTTCACTATGACTGGTTATAGAAAAGTTCAACATCAGGTGCCCGCAGACGACCTGTTGTTTTTAAAGCCCGAAAAACTGGGCCGGTACTATCACAAAGTACCTATTTATATAAAAGAGCTGGCAGGCAAATACCCAAAGGCACTGAGCGATTACTTTTTAAGTACCTATCGAATCAACAGCGATCTGCTGGAAGTGGTTGTCCATGAAACACAACAACCGGATCCGCAATGCAGGTACATGACCGCTATCGGCAAAATCGGTTTCAGTATCGAGCGCCCGTTATTAAGCGAGTTGCTGGAAAGTTACTACGGTGGCTCCACCCCCCCTGCCCAGGACGAGCCGCCGGTCAGTTCGTCGGAACACCGTATGCGTACGCGGCTGGGTGTCGATGTCTCGACCATTTGCGCCCGCATCCTGATGGGGGACATCCCCTTGGGCACGGTCGACAGTTCGGTGAGCACCTATGAAGAGATTCACTGGGCCTACTGCATCCAGTTCGTGTTTTGCAGCACCGCCACCCAGTTGGTGTCGTCAGTGTTCCTGTCTCTGGATGCCCATGCCGTCGATGAGCTGACGCGCCGCCTGAGCGATGACCAGCCCTCGTCCCAGTCCGACGGCGCCGGGTACCCCATCGTCGAATTGCCGGTACACCTGGACTGCGTGCTGGCACGGGCACACATGCCCCTGGGCAAGGTGCTGGCGTTGCAAGTGGACGACATCCTGATGGTGCGTTTGCTGGAGCGCTGTGAAGTGCATATCAAGCAGCAAAAATTGTTTCACGGGGCCATTTCCGAAGATGACGGCGCCTTGTTTTTAACCTCTCTCGACAGTGTTAACAGCCAATGAACACCTCCATCTCCGATTCCGACTTCGACAACCTTCTCAATGACACGCTGCCTGCCTTTGACGACGACCTCGCGCCTGCGCCCAGCCCCCCTGAAGCGGCTCCCCTGCCCCATCAGGACTTGAAGTTTTTCGGCAAGATTCCGGTCACCGTCACCCTGGAAGTGGCCTCAACGGAAATTACCCTGCGCGAGCTGATGGACGTTGACGCCAGCAGTGTGATTGCCCTGGACAAGCTGGCTGGCGCGCCGCTGGACGTCAAGGTCAACGGCGCCCTGTTTGCCAAGGCCGAAGTGGTCGTGGTGCATGGCAACTACGGCCTGCGGATTGTGGAACTCAACGGCTCCAGCCTGAGTGACCTGGCGTTATGAAACTGATCAAGCCAGCCGCGTTCTGCATTCTGGTCATGCTCGTGGCGTGTGTACCGCAATGGGCCCTGGCGGCCAACGGCGAGATCTCGCTGTTCAGCCTCAATGACGGTGAAAACGGCCAGGAACTGAGCATCAAGCTGCAAATCCTGGTGATGATGACGCTGCTGGGTTTCTTGCCGGCCATGTTGATGATGATGACCAGCTTTACGCGCTTCATCATCGTGCTGGCCATCCTGCGCCAGGCCCTGGGCCTGCAGCAGAGCCCGCCCAACCAGATTCTGATCGGCATCGCGCTGTGCCTGACCATGCTGGTCATGCGCCCGGTGTGGCAGGAGGTCTACCACGATGCCTACCAGCCGTTCCAGAACGATCAGATCACCATGGATCAGGGCCTGGACGTGGCCAAAAAGAGCATCAGCGGTTTTATGCTCGCACAAACCAACAAGGCCTCCCTGGAGACCATGGTGGCGCTGGCCAACGAAACATTGCCCGAAAACCTTGAGGACCTCGACTTCTCCCTGCTGCTGCCGTCTTTTGTGCTCAGTGAGGTGAAAGCCGCATTCCAGCTGGGGTTCATGATCTTTCTGCCGTTTCTGGTGATTGACCTGGTGGTCGCCAGTGTCTTGATGGCAATGGGCATGATGATGCTCTCACCCATGATGATTTCACTGCCCTTCAAGCTCATGGTGTTCGTGTTGGTGGATGGCTGGGCCCTGTTGATGGGCACCCTGGCCAGCAGCATCCAGCCCTTTGGAGGTTCGTGATGATGACGCCTGAAGTCGCCGTGGGCCTGGTGGGCCACGCCGTATTGATCACGGGCCTGATTGTCTGCGTACTGGTGGTGCCCAGCCTGCTCGGAGGCCTGCTGGTGAGCGTGTTTCAGGCCGCGACCCAGATCAACGAACAGATGCTCAGCTTTCTGCCGCGCCTGCTGATCACCCTGGGCATGCTGATGTTTGCCGGTCACTGGATCTTGCGCAAACTCAGCGACCTGTTTATCGAAACCTTCAAGATCGCCGGGTCCCTGGTGGGCTGAACCGATGAACGCAACCGAACCCCTGATGAACGCCAGCCAGTACCTGCACACGCTGCAGAGCTACTGGTGGCCGTTTTGCCGACTGCTGGCGGTGTTCAGCATGGCCCCGCTGTTCAACCACAAGGCCATGCCGAAGAGGGTCCGGGTGCTGCTGGCCCTGATGGTCACCGCAGCCATTGGCGGCGCCCTGCCCCCGGTGCCGGAGGTCAACCCGCTGTCGGCCGGGGGCGCGCTGCTGGCCCTTGAACAGATCGCCTTCGGCCTGATCCTGGGGCTGTGCCTGCAACTGGTATTCACCGTGTTCAGTGTGGTCGGGGAAGTGGTGTCGGCGCAGATGGGCATGACGATGGCGCGCTACAACGACCCGGTCAACGGCGTGTCGTCGTCATCGATCGTGTACCAGTTGTACTTCGTGTTGCTGGCGTTCCTGTTCCTGTCCATCGACGGGCACCTGGTGACCCTCAGCGTGCTGTTCAAAAGCTTCAGCCACTGGCCGGTTGGCAGCGGGCTCAACTACCAGAGCTACACCGTGTTCATCCAGGCCGTGGCCTGGGTATTCAGCGCCGCCGTGCTGCTGACCCTGCCGATGGTGTTCTGCGTGGTGCTGGTGCAGTTCTGCTTTGGCCTGCTCAACCGTATCTCACCCTCGATGAACCTGTTTTCCCTGGGGTTCCCGATCACCATTCTGGTGGGCTTGCTGTGCATCTACCTGACCTTGCCCAACCTGCCGGAAAACTACCTGCACCTGACCCGCGACCTGCTGGACAACATCGGTGCCATGCTCGAAGGAGGGCCGGATGTCTAACAACAGCGCCCAGGAAAAAACCGAAGACGCCACGCCCCAGAAGCTGCGCAAAAGCCGAGATGACGGTCAGGTCACCCGCTCCAAGGACCTGTCCACCACCGTGTCGCTGATTGCCACCCTGCTGATCCTCAAGATGGTGTTTTCCAGCTACTACCACGGGCTTGAAGAAAGCTTCCGGATCTCGTTCCTGAACTTCAACTCCAGTGAAATCACCCAGGAGGACCTGGGCCTGATTCTGAGCCACAACATGGCCCTGTTCGTGAAGATACTCGCCCCCCTGCTGCTCACCAGCGTACTGGTGGTGGTGTTTTCACTGATCCCGGGGGGCTGGGTGTTCGTGGCCAAGAATTTCTATCCGAAATTCAGCAAGCTCAACCCGATCACGGGCCTGGGGCGCATCGTCTCGAAACAGAACTGGGTCGAACTGCTCAAGTCGATGGCCAAAATTGCCGTGCTGATCGGTGTGGCCTGGCTGTTGATCAGCGACGCCGTCCCCCAACTGATCGCCTTGCAGCGCACCAGCCTGCCCACGGCCATCGGTACGGCGTTCAACATGACGTTCAACATCCTGATCGCGCTGATGGGCATATTTGTGGTGTTCGCAGCCATCGACATTCCGATCCAGCGCTACTTCTTCCTGAAAAAACTGCGCATGACCAAACAGGAGCGCAAGGAAGAACACAAGAACCAGGAAGGCCGCCCCGAGGTCAAGGCCCGGATCAAGCAGATCCAGCGCCAGATTTCCCAGCGCCAGATCAGCAAGGTGATCCAGGACGCCGATGCCGTGATCGTCAACCCGCAGCATTACGCCGTGGCCATCAAGTACGACACCAACAAGGCCCAGGCGCCCTTCGTGATCGCCAAGGGCGTCGATGACATGGCCCTGTATATCCGCAAAATGGCCACCGCCCACAAACTCGAAGTGCTTGAAATACCGCCCCTGGCCCGGGCCATTTACTTCACCACCCAGGTCAACCAGCAGATCCCGGCGCCGCTGTATGCCGCCGTCGCCCATGTGCTGACCTACATCCTGCAACTCAAGGCATACAAGAGCGGAATGCGGGCCAAACCGCAGTTGCCGGACAACCTACCGATACCCGAAAGCATGGCGAACAAGGCATAAACATGAACGTATTGCACAACCTCCTCCCGACGCTGCGCAGTGGCCGCATCGGGATCCCGCTGGTGATTCTGTCGATCCTGGCGATGATCATCCTGCCCTTGCCGCCGTTGCTGCTGGATATCCTGTTCACCTTCAACATCGCCATGGCCGTGCTGGTGCTGATGGTCAGCGTGTCGTCCAAAAGCCCGCTGGATTTTTCCCTGTTCCCCACGGTGATCCTGATCACCACCCTGCTGCGCCTGACGCTGAACGTGGCCTCGACCCGTATCGTGCTGCTCGAAGGCCATAACGGCACGGGGGCTGCGGGCAAGGTCATCGAATCGTTCGGTGAAGTGGTGATCGGCGGCAACTTTATCGTCGGGATGATCGTGTTCGTGATCCTGATGATCATCAACTTCATGGTCGTCACCAAGGGCGGCGAGCGGATTTCCGAGGTGACGGCGCGCTTCACCCTGGATGCCCTGCCCGGCAAACAGATGGCCATCGATGCCGACCTCAATGCCGGGCTGATCACCCAGGACCAGTCCAAGCAACGACGCCAGACCATCTCCAAGGAAGCCGACTTTTACGGCGCCATGGACGGTGCATCGAAATTTGTGCGCGGCGATGCAATTGCCGGGATCCTGATCCTGATCATTAACCTGTTTGGTGGTTTCGCCATCGGCCTGTTTGTGTACGACTTGCCCGCCGGGCTGGCCTTCAAGCAATTTGCCCTGCTGACCATCGGTGACGGCCTGGTGGCCCAGATCCCTGCGCTGTTGCTGTCCACCGCCGCCGCTTTGATCGTGACGCGGATCAACGAATCCGCCGAAATCACCACCCAGGTGCGCCGCCAGTTGCTGGCCTCGCCAGCCTTGCTCTACACCGTGGCCGGGATCCTGCTGGTACTGGGCCTGGTGCCCGGCATGCCGCACATCGCGTTCCTGGGTTTTGCCGCGATTGTCGGTGGTGTGGCCTGGAGCGTGTCACGCTTTCAGCCTCCGGCCGAGGCTGTTGAGCTTGAAGCGGTCAGCGCACTCAGCGCCGCCATGCAAAACGAGCGCAGCCAGAGCCTGGCGTGGGATGACATCCCCCACGTGGAGCGGCTTTCAGTGTCCCTGGGCTACAAGCTGGTGGGGCTGGTCAATGAAGCAGCGGGCGCGCCCCTGACCCAGCGCGTGCGCGGTTTGCGCCAGACCCTCTCGGAAAACCTGGGTTTCCTGCTGCCCGAAATCCAGATCCGCGACAGCCTGCGACTCAAGGCGGCGCACTACTCCATCCATATCAACGGCGAGCAGATCGAAGGTGCAGAAATCCATGCCGACCACCTGATGGCCATCCCTTCGGCCGATCTGTACGGCGAAGTGGACGGGATTCTGGGCATCGACCCGGCCTACAAAATGCCGGTGGTCTGGATCAACCCGGTCGACAAGAGCCGGGCCCTGAACCTGGGTTATCAAGTGGTTGACTGCGCCGGGGTGATTGCCACGCACCTGAACAAGGTGATCCGCGACAACCTGGCGGACATCTTCAAACACGACGACGTCGACAACCTGATGCAACGCCTGACCGAACTGGCGCCCAAACTGACCGAGAACCTCAAGGGCCAGCTGTCCTATACCCAGCAGCACCGGGTGTACCGCCAGTTGCTGGTGGAGAACATCTCGTTGCGCGACATCGTCACCGTGGCCACGGCACTGGTGGAAAGCAGCGAAAGCACCAAAGACCCGGTCCTGCTGGCGTCCGACGTGCGCTATGCCTTGCGCCGCAACATCGTCTCGAGCATTACCGGGCGACGGGATGAAGTCAGTGTGTTCGTGCTCGACAATGCCCTGGAAAACACCCTGCTGGGAGCCTTGAGCATTGCTCAGCAAGCGGGCCCGGTGAGCCTGGACAACATTCCCGTGGAGCCGAATCTGCTCAACCAACTGCAAAACGCCATGCCGGTGGTCAAGGAAAAACTGCGCAAGGACGGTCATCCGCCGGTGCTGACGGTCATGCCGCAACTGCGTCCGCTGCTGGCGCGATATGCGCGGGTATTCAGCCCGGGGTTGCACGTACTGTCGCAAAACGAAATCCCGGAGAACGTCAGCGTCAATATTGTCGGGACGCTGGGGTAAACACGCGCCCGTGCGGGCCTGCGGATTACCGCAAGCATTGAAATCCGATACACAACAACAAAAAGACTCACGGAGACACGATGACCGACACACCGCAAATGCCCCAGATTCACACCAGCCGCCTCTTGCTCAGACCTTTTACGGAGCAAGACTTCCCGGCTTTTCTGGGCTATCACTCACTGCCTGAAACCTACCGCTACCTGTTTAAGGTGCAACCTGACCCACAGGCCATCAGGGAGCGCTTCGAGCGCGCCTTGAACCCCCAGGCTGAACATGACGGGGATGAAGTCCGCTGGGCCATAGTCAAGCATCCAGAAGGAGTCCTGACCGGTGAAGTGATGATTCGAATGACCAGCAAGGCGTCCGGACAGGCAGAGATCGGTTGCATATTCGCCCCGTCGTTTCACCGGCAAGGCATCGCATCGGAAGCGCTGACAGCGTTGATTGGCGTGGTTTTCGAACACTACGACTTGCATCGCTTGTATGCGTCCATCGATATCCGCAATACCGGTTCATACACCCTGTTCAGCAAACTGGGGTGGAAACAGGAGGGCTGCCTGATTGAAAGCCAGTGGGTCAACGGCGAATGGACCAGCCGGTATATCTACGCCATGTTGGCTCGCAACTGGCAGGGCTCAGGGGTTTAGAGCGAGGCTGACTTTACGACGGCTACGTCGGGGTGCCGCATCACGCCGATCGCAGCCTCGCACGGTTCGTCAGCGACTACAGATTCGGCACCCATCCCGCATATACCGCATGTACCGCATGTAGTCGCTGACGAGTAGAACGAGGCTGCGATCGAGCGCGCTGCGGTCGCAAAACCGGGACACGCGGTATGCCAGATTAAACGAGGAAGCCGACTTTACGACTGCTGCGTCGCAGTGGCGCACCAAAACGATCGCAGCCTCGCACGGCTCGTCAGCGACTACAGATTCGGCACCCATCTCGCATGTACCGCATGTAGTCGCTGACGAGTAGTACGAGGCTGCGATCGAGCGCGTAGCGGTCGCAAAACCGGAGCACGCGGTATGCCAGATTAACCGAGGAAGCCGACTTTACGACTGCTGCGTCGCAGTGGCGCACCAAAACGATCGCAGCCTCGCACGGCTCGTCAGCGACTACAGATTCGGCACCCATCTCGCATGTACCGCATGTAGTCGCTGACGAGTAGTACGAGGCTGCGATCGAGCGCGTAGCGGTCGCAAAACCGGAGCACGCGGTATGCCAGGTTAACCGAGGAAGCCGACTTTACGACTGCTGCGTCGCAGTGGCGCACCAAAACGATCGCAGCCTCGCACGGCTCGTCAGCGACTACAGATTCGGCACCCATCCCGCATGTACCGCATGTAGTCGCTGACGAGTAGTACGAGGCTGCGATCGAGCGCGCTGCGGTCGCAAAACCGGTACATGCAGTATGCCTGACTAACCGTGGAAGCCGACCTTACGACTGCCGCACAGCAAAAAGCCCATCACATCAATTAACCATTTATTTGACGTTTTTTTCTCATTCCCGGTTCTACATTCGCCGCGCCTGAGCATGCTAATGATTCCCATTGATTCTGGAGCCATTACGCACTGTCTTCGTCGTCAGCCGCGCGCACATCATAAAAACCGGAGTTGCACATCATGGTCAGCCGTTTCCCTTCTTTGTTTAAAACCGCCCTGTTGAGCGCTGCATTGATCAGCGCCGGACACGTCACCGGAGCAAACGCCGACGACGGCATTGTGGTCTACAACGCCCAGCACGAAAGCCTGACCAAATCCTGGGTCGAGGGGTTCACCAGGCAAACCGGGATCAAAGTCACCGTGCGCAACGGCGACGACACCGAGATGGGCAACCAGATCGTCCAGGAGGGCAGCGCCTCACCCGCTGACGTGTTCCTGACCGAAAACTCCCCGGCCATGGTTCTGGTGGATAACGCCGGACTGCTAGCGCCAGTAGCCCCCCCCACTCTCGAACAGGTCGGTTCTGCCTATCGTCCGGCCCAAGGTAAATGGCTGGGGATTGCTGCAAGGTCCACGGTATTTGTGTTCAACCCGAGCAAGCTCCCCGCAACCGAGGTGCCGGCGTCACTGCTTGACCTCGCCGCTCCCGCCTGGAAAGGCCGCTGGGCCGCGTCGCCTGCAGGGGCCGACTTCCAGGCCATTGTCGCCGCCGTGCTCGAACTCAAGGGCGAAGCCGCCACCCTCGACTGGCTCAAGGGGATGAAAGCCAATGCCGCCATCTACCGTGGCAACAGTGCAGTGCTCAAAGCCGTCAATGCGGGCCAGGTCGACAGCGGCGTGATTTACCACTACTACAGCTTCGTCGATCAGGCCAAGACGGGCGAAAACAGCAAGGACACCACCCTGCATTACTTCAAGCACCAGGACCCGGGCGCCTTTGTCAGCATTTCCGGGGGCGGCGTACTGGCGTCCAGTAAGCACCCGGAGCAGGCCCAGGCGTTCCTCAAGTGGATCACCGGCAAGGACGGTCAAGCGGTTCTCAAAGAGGGCAATTCGTTCGAATACGCCGTGGGCCAGAACGCCCCGTCCAACCCGAAGCTGGTCCCGTTGACGCAACTTGACGCCCCCAAGGTCGATGCCTCTCGCCTGGACAGCAAAAAAGCCGTGGCCCTCATGACTCAGGCCGGACTCCTCTAATTGTTGCCTGAAACCCTGCCGGCGGGCCTTGGGCCCGCCCTTTGCGCATCACGCTCACGCCGCCGCTTGTTGAGCCGCGGCGGCACCTGGGTGACGGGGCTGGCGGTGCTGGTGTCGCTGCTGTCATTACTGCCGATTGCCTTTGTGATCGGCGTGTCCTGGCACGTCGGCTGGGAGCAGATCGAAGCGCTCGTGTTCAGGCCACGGGTAGGCGAACTGCTGGTCAACACGGTATTGCTGGTGCTGATCACCCTTCCCTTGTGCGTGCTGCTGGGCACCGCCCTGGCCTGGCTGACCGAGCGCAGCAACCTGCCCGGGCGGCGCGCATGGTCATTGCTGGCCGTTGCACCCCTGGCAGTGCCTGCCTTTGTGCACAGCTACGCGTGGGTCAGCCTGGTGCCATCGATTCATGGATTACCGGCCGGGGTGCTGGTCTCGGTCATCGCCTACTTCCCTTTTCTCTACTTGCCGGTCGCCGCGACGTTGCGTCGACTCGATCCCGCCATCGAAGACGTTGCCCAATCCCTGGGGCTCAAGCCCTGGACCGTGTTCTGGCGCGTTGTGGTGCCGCAATTGCGCCTGGCCATTTGCGGCGGCGCGTTGCTGGTGGGCCTGCATCTGCTGGCGGAATACGGCCTGTACGCAATGATCCGCTTCGATACCTTTACCACCGCGATCTTCGACCAGTTCAAATCCACCTTCAACGGACCGGGGGCCAATATGCTCGCGGCGGTTCTGGCGCTGTGCTGTCTGGCGATGCTCACCGCCGAGTCTGCCGCCAGGGGGCATGCCCGCTACGCCCGCGTGGGCTCGGGCAGCGCCCGCGAACAGCGGATCGTGCCCCTGGGCCGTCCCGCCACACTGCTTGCCCTGGGGGTGTGCAGCGCGACCTGCCTGCTGGCGCTGGGTGTCCCGTTGATGACCCTCGGCAAATGGCTGATCGCGGGAGGAAGAGAGGTATGGCACTGGAGCGATCTGCTCCCGGCACTGGAGCAGACCCTGTTTCTGGGGGTGGCGGGCGCCTTGCTGACCACCTGTGCGGCGGTGCCGATTGCCTGGCTGTCGATTCGCGCCCCCGGACGCCTGCAACGCCTGCTGGAAAGCTGCAACTACATCACCAGCTCATTGCCCGGCATTGTGGTCGCGCTGGCGCTGGTGACCGTGACCATCCACTTCGCCAGACCGATCTATCAGACCACCCTCACCGTGCTGCTCGCCTACCTGCTGATGTTTATCCCCCGGGCACTGGTGAGCCTGCGCGCAGGCATTGCTCAAGCCCCCGTTGAACTGGAGAACATGGCCCGCAGCCTCGGCCGCTCCCCGGCCCGGGCCTTATGGCTGATCACCCTGCGTCTCGCCGCACCGGGAGCGGCCGCAGGCGCCGCGCTGGTGTTTCTGGCCATTACCAATGAGCTGACCGCCACCCTGCTTCTGGCGCCCAACGGCACTCGCACCCTGGCGACCGGTTTCTGGGCCATGACCAGTGAAATCGACTATGCGGCGGCAGCGCCCTATGCACTGATCATGATCCTGCTGTCACTGCCGTTGACCGGGCTTCTTTACCATCAATCCAAACGCACGGCTGCCCGATGAACGCTCTCGAACTCAACGCGATCTGTAAAACCTTCGGCTCTCAGCGCGCCCTGGACAACATCACTCTGGCGGTGCCCTCCGGCAGCAGAACAGTCATTGTCGGGCCGTCCGGCTCAGGCAAGACCACCCTGCTGCGCATGATTGCCGGTTTTGAATCACCCGACTCCGGCAGCCTCTCGCTCAACGGCAAGGTCCTCCTGGACAGCACCCGGAACGTCCCTGCCCACCAGCGCCGGATCGGTTATGTGCCACAGGATGGCGCCCTGTTCCCGCACATGAACGTGGCCGCCAATATTGGTTTTGGGCTGGCAACCAAGGGCCACGCCAGAGATGAACGCATCGCCGAACTGATGGACAGCGTGGCCCTGGACTCAAACATGGCCACGCGCTGGCCCCACGAACTGTCTGGCGGGCAGCAACAACGGGTGGCGCTGGCCCGTGCGCTGGCGCAACAGCCCAGCCTGATGCTGCTGGATGAACCGTTTTCAGCCCTGGACACCGGGTTGCGTACCGCCATGCGCAAAATGGTCGCACGCTTGCTGGCAGATGCAGGGGTTACAGCGATTCTGGTGACACACGATCAGGGCGAAGCCCTGTCTTTTGCCGATCAGCTCGCGGTGATGCGCCAGGGTTGCCTGGTGCAGGCCGGCCAGCCGATGGCGCTGTACCTGCACCCCAGGGACGAGCAGACTGCACTGTTCCTCGGCGAAGCCGTGCTCATACCCGCCATGATCGATAACGGCTGGGCCGAGTGCGACCTGGGCCGGATTGCTGTCAACCATCAGGGCCGCAGCAAAACGGCGCAGATCATGCTCAGGCCCGAACAACTGCAGGTCAGCCCGGCATCCCCGGATGGCACAGGCTGTAGAGGGGTGGTCACCGAGCGCGATTTTGGCGGCAATACCTGCACCCTGAGCGTCACATTGGTGGCAGGCACACTCGAGCCGGGCCGGTCGTTACCGGTGCATTGCCCGGGTTTGATGGCGCCAGCCATTGGCAGCGCGGTGCAACTGACCACTGTGGGCCAGGCCCATGTCCTGAAAAGTTGAGCGCCCTCAGTCTCAGCTAAGTGTCGTGCCGTACCTTTTGTCCTGCGCCAATGACCGCGCATCACAGAGGTTACGCAAATGAATGCCACTGCAGCCCGATGGCTGAACAAGGTGCCCGAGGTGACGCTGTCATTCTGGGTGATCAAGATCATGTCCACGACCGTGGGCGAAACCGGCGCCGATTACCTGGCCGTTGACGCGGGCTTCGGCGCGGGCTGGACCAGTATCGGCATGGCCGCACTGCTGGCAATTGCGTTGTTCTGCCAACTGCGCACCAAGGCCTGCACCCCGTGGATCTACTGGCTGACCGTGGTACTGGTGAGCATCGTCGGCACGCAAATCACCGACATCCTCACCGACAAGCTGGAGGTGAGTCTGTACACCAGCACGGCGATTTTTTCCGGGTTGCTGGCGATCAACTTCATGGCCTGGTACCGCACCGAACGCAGCCTGTCGATCCGCGAGATTGTCACGCCCAGGCGTGAGTTGTTCTATTGGACCACGGTGCTCTGCACATTCGCCCTCGGCACGGCGGCCGGCGATCTGGCAACCGAAGCCCTGGGCCTGGGTTTCACCCTCGGCGCGGTGATCTTCGCAGGCTTGATTGCCCTCACCCTGATGGCCTGGCGCATGGGTGCCAACCCCGTCCTGAGCTTCTGGATCGCCTACATCCTCACTCGACCATTTGGTGCTTCGCTGGGCGACTTGCTGACCCAGGCCAAAACCTATGGCGGCCTGGGCATGGGTGCCACCTGGACCAGCGCCCTGTTCCTGTGCGTGATTGTGCTGCTGGTGGCCGCCGCCCAGTTCAATGCGAACAACCGCAAAGCCGTTACGGCCTGAACCTTTAAATTTCCATCAAGGACATCACCATGCGCCACCCTCAAACCCTGATTCGTCGTATTGGCATCGTTTCCTCAATCCTGCTGCTGAGCATCACCGCCGGTTGCTCAAAACCTGCCGACAAACCGGCAGACCTGAGTGCCGCCACCGCCAGCACATACAGCACGACGGGCTCGAAGCTGGGCGACCTGTCACCCTTTCACAGCATCGCCGCTGACGTCAGCGCACGGGTCGCCAACAATGATCTGTCGGGGGCGAAAACCCGTATCAAGGACCTCGAAACCAGCTGGGACTCTGCCGAAGCGGGGATCAAACCCCGGGCTGCCAGCGACTGGCATGTGCTGGACAAGGCCATTGACCACGCACTGGATGCCCTGCGTGCCGACAGCCCGAGCACGGCCGAGTGCAAGGCGGCCATGGACAACCTGCTCAAGGCATTTGACTCGATGAAAGGCAATTCCTGAAGCGTCGGGCGGACAAGCCACGGCACAGGTGCTTCAATACAGGCGCGACGGTGAAAACCGGCGCGCCTGTTTTATTTTCCGGAGCGGCACATGCGCATATTGCTGGTCGAAGATGATCCCATGATTGGCGATGCGATCCAGGGCGCACTCACGGACGCCAGTTATGCAGCGGACTGGGTGAAAAACGGCCTCAAAGCCCTGAGCGCACTGGAAACCCAACGCTACGACATGGTGCTGCTGGATCTCGGCCTGCCCGGCAAGGATGGCTTTGAAGTCCTGGCCAGCATTCGTGCCCGCAACAACCCGGTGCCCTTGCTGATCCTCACCGCCCGGGACAGCCTCGACGACCGGCTGCGCGGCCTGGACGGCGGAGCCGACGACTACCTGCTCAAACCCTTCGACATGGCTGAGCTGTTGGCGCGCATGCGTGCGGTTCTGCGGCGCAAGGATGGCAACGCCCTGCCCCTGCTCAGTAACGGTGTGGTGTCCCTGGATCCGGTCTCCAAACTGGCCACTACCGAGACTCAAGACGGCGTCGCCCTTTCCAGCCGCGAATTCGCCCTGCTGCAAGCGTTGCTGATGCGTCCGGGAGCGATTCTGTCGCGCAGTGAACTTGAAGATCGTCTGTATGGCTGGGGCAACGAAGTCGAAAGTAATGCCATCGAGTTCCTGATTCACTCCGTGCGCCGAAAATTGGGCAGCCACATCATCAAGAACGTCAGGGGAATGGGATGGATGGTTTCAAAAAACGCTTGAGGGAGTCGGTTCAACTCAGGCTATCGGCGGCACTGTCACTGACCATTGTGCTGGTGGCCGTGATCGCCAGCGTGTTTGCCTTTTTCTCGGCCCTGGACGAAGCCCACGAGTTGCAGGACGAAAACCTGCATCAGATCGCCCTTCTGTTCGATCGCCAGCAAATGACTCTGCACTACCCTCAGGGCCTGGGCCCGGCGGGGGATGACGAAGAGTCCCGGGTAATCATTCAATACCTGGTCGATGGTAAAAAAGCCCCGGGCAATACCGACGACGCTCTGCCGTTGCCATTGCCCACCACCCTGGCCGATGGCCTGTCCACGGTAGACGTGGGCGGCGAAGCCTTTCGCGTGCTGGTCAGGACCACCGCCAACGGCGAGCGCATTGCCGTCGCCCAGGAGGTCGATGCCCGCAACAAGGACGCCCGCGAAAGTGCCTGGCGCAGTGTGTTGCCCTTCCTGTTTTTGTTTCCTGTGCTGCTCCTGGTGGTCAGTGACCTGGTGCGCAAGCTGTTTCGGCCCATCGCGACCCTCGCCGCGCAAATCGACCAGCGTGCCGAGCAAGCATTGCATCCCATTGACGAGCAGCATCTACCCACTGAAATCCGCCCCTTTGTGGTGGCTATCAATCGCCTGCTCGCCCGCGTGGAGCAGTCCATGGACAGCCAGCGGCGCTTTGTCGCCGACGCCGCCCACGAACTGCGCTCGCCCATGACCGCTCTGTCACTGCAGGCCGAACGACTGGCCGCGACCCAGATGCCGGAGCAGGCCCGCGAGCGCCTGGAACCCTTGTCCCGAGGGATTGAGCGCAGCCGGCAACTGATCGACCAGTTGCTGAGCCTGGCCGCCGCACAATTTACCGCTGAACGCCCACGCACCCGGGTTTCAGTACATGACGTGTTTCGCCGGGTGCTGGAAGACTTGTTGCCCCTGGCGCAGCGCAAGCAACTCGATATCGGGGTGGAAGGCGACGAAGATGTGCAGCTCATGATCAATGACATGGACCTGTTTACCCTGGTCAAAAACCTCACGGACAACGCCATTCGCTACACCCCGCCAGGGGGCAGGGTCGATCTTGGCGTGGAGCTGATCCACGGCAGCGTACGCCTGTATGTCAAGGACACCGGGCCGGGCATTGCCCTCGACGAACAGGCCCGCATCTTCGATCCGTTTTATCGCAGCCTGGGCTCCGGCGAAACAGGCTCGGGACTGGGGCTTTCGATCGTCAAGGCCATCGCCGGGCGTATCGGCGCCAGGGTTGAACTCACGTTTTCGGATAAGCTCAACCACAGCGGTTTATGGGTTTCGGTCTGGCTGAAAACCGACATGCACTGACACACAACCAGCGTTTCTGACCCTTCAGGTAAATTTATGGGCACTTCGTTCTATTCAAGCTGGACATTTTGGGCGCTGCTGTCGGCCGTGTTCGCTGCCATGACGGCCATTTTCGGGAAGATCGGCATCACCGGGATCAACTCCGACTTCGCCACGTTGCTGCGGACCGTGGTGGTCTTGGTCAGCCTGGCGTTGATCCTGTATGCGACCGGCCAATATCAGTCCCTGGGCTCGATATCGGCCCGCAGCTATGTGTTTTTGGTGTTGTCGGGGCTTGCCACCGGCGCGTCGTGGATTTGCTACTACCGCGCCCTGCAACTGGGCCAGGCCTCATTGGTTGCACCCGTGGACAAGCTCAGCGTGGTGATTGTTGCCGTGCTGGGGGTAACGCTGCTGGGTGAAAAACTCGATATCCGCCAATGGGCAGGGATCAGCCTGATTACGGTGGGCGTGGTGCTGCTGGCGTGGCGCCGATAAGCCTGACACGACACTTTCAGACAGATCCGCGGCCGAGGGAGTGACAATTCCTGCAGGCCGATTCTAGTATGGCCGCGCATCACTCCCCGCCCCATAAAAAAAACGTATGGAAACTCTGAAAATGCCCTTCACCCGTACCCTTCTTGCCCTCTCTTTGGGCATGGCTTTACTGCAAAACCCGGCCTTTGCTGCGCCGCCCCTGTCGATGGTCGACGGCGTTGCCCAGGTCAACACACAGGACAGCAATGCCTGGGTCGAGATCAACAAAGCCGCGTTCGAAAACAACATTCGCGTGCTGCAAACCACCCTCGCCGGCAAGTCGAAAATCTGCGCCGTGCTCAAGGCTGATGCCTACGGTCACGGGATCGGCCTGCTGATGCCATCGATCATCGCCATGGGTGTGCCGTGTGTGGGCGTCGCGAGCAATGAAGAAGCACGCGTCGTACGTGAAAGCGGCTTCAAGGGCCAGCTGATTCGCGTACGCACGGCGGCATTGAGCGAGCTGGAAGCGGCATTGCCGTACAACATGGAAGAATTGGTGGGCAACCTCGATTTCGCCGTCAAGGCCAGTCTGATCGCCGAACAGCACGGTCGTCCGCTGGTGGTTCACCTGGGGCTGAACTCCAGTGGCATGAGCCGCAACGGCGTGGAAATGACCACGGCTGAAGGCCGTCGCGATGCGGTCGCCATCACCAAAGTACCGAACCTTGAAGTACGGGCGATCATGACCCACTTCGCGGTCGAAGATGCCGATGACGTGCGCGCCGGTCTCAAGGCCTTCAACCAGCAGGCGCAATGGTTGATCGACACGGCCCAGCTTGATCGCAGCAAGATCACCCTGCACGCAGCCAACTCGTTCGCCACCCTGGAAGTGCCCGAGTCGCACCTGGACATGGTCCGCCCTGGCGGCGCGCTGTTCGGTGACACCGTGCCGTCCCACACCGACTACAAACGCGTGATGCAGTTCAAGTCCCACGTTGCCTCGGTCAACAGCTACCCCAAGGGCAACACCGTCGGTTACGACCGCACCTACACCCTGGGCCGCGACTCGAAACTGGCCAACATCACCGTGGGTTACTCTGACGGCTACCGTCGTGCCTTCACCAACAAAGGCATCGTGCTGATCAACGGGCACCGTGTGCCAGTGGTGGGCAAGGTTTCGATGAACACCCTGATGGTCGACGTCACCGACGCGCCGGATGTGAAGAGTGGCGATGAAGTGGTGCTGTTCGGGCATCAAGGCAAAGCCGAAATCACCCAGGCAGAAGTTGAAGACATCAACGGTGCACTGCTGGCGGACCTGTACACGGTGTGGGGCAACTCCAACCCCAAGATCCTGACCGACAAGTAAGCCGCCTGTAATCGCCTGTAATCGCCTGTAGTCGCCTGTAGTCGCCTGTAGTCGCTGACGAGTAGAACGAGGCTGCGTCCAGTTTGGTGCGCCACTGCAACGAAGCCGTTGTAAAACCCGCCACCTGGATTCACGATCGCAAACTTCGTCAATCGACACACCCAGCAACATTCCCGAGCACACGCTAATGAGAAGCGCTATCATTGCCATCCTTGTCAGTGTCTGCTCTGGAATTGCAATCGATGCTCACGTCCCCTTCTTCCACACGCTGTGCCCTGGGTGAGCTCTACGTTCAGCACCACGGCTGGGTGGTGCAATTGTTGCGCCGCAAACTGGGCAATCAGGAGCAGGCGCTGGATCTGGCCCAGGACACCTTTTTGCGGATGCTGCGCACTGACACGCCACCGGTGTTACGTGAGCCCCGTGCGTACCTGACCACCATTGCCAGCCGCCTGTGCGGCCAGTATTTTCGCCGCCAGGCACTGGAACGGGCGTACATGGAGTCGCTGGCAGCCCTTGAACCAGAGCATGTGCCCTCCCCTGAGTCACGCCTGCTGGTGCTCGAAGCCCTTGACGCTGTCGGCCAGGTCCTCGATGGCCTGGGCACCCGGGTGCGGGAAATCTTCTTGCTCTCGCAACTGGACGGCCTGACCTACCCGCAAATTGCCACGCACATGGACCTGACAGTCAACGTCGTGCAAAAAGCCATGCTCAAGGCCTATCGTCACTGTTACAGCGCGGTGTACGCCGGGTGAACCGGTTTGAACCCTGCAATGCCCAGCGCCTGGACCATGATGTGGTCGAGCAGGCCCTGCAGTGGATGGTTATCGTGCAATCGGGCGTCAGCACCGAAGCCGAACGTCAGGCCTGCCAGCACTGGCGCACGCAATCTGCGCAGCATGAGATGGCCTGGCAACGCTTGACCGGGCTGAACGCTGATTTTCGCGACAGTACCCGCATGCTCCCCGCCGCAGGAGCGCGCACGTTATTGCGCGCACGCCATGCCACATCGCGACGCACACTGCTCAAGGGGTTTGCCGGTCTAGGGGTGGCGCTGGCCACGGGCTTCAGCGTGCGTGAACGGATACTGCTGCCGGAACTGTTCAGCGACTACCGCACCGCCACCGGTGAGCGCAGGCAATTCTCCCTGGCCCGGCAGGTCGAGCTGACGCTGGACACCCACACCGCCCTCGATGCCCGAACCACGGGCACCGGTACCGACCTGACGCTGAACCTGGGCCGCGTACTGATCACTGGGGCCAACGTCTGCCTGAGCACGGTCCATGGCCGGGTGCTGCCAGCGGCCCGCTCACGCCTGGTCATCAGCCAGAACCTGCCCGGGATCGACGGCACCCGGGTGCAGGTACTGACCGGCAGTGCTTCGATCGAGCTGGCACGGGGTGACCGTTTCAACCTTGGCGCCGGTCAACAATTGACGTTCGACCGCCATGGCGCCGGACCTTGCAGCCAGGTGTCGGCCGGTGCCGATGCCTGGGTCAACGGCCTGTTGATCGCCGAGCGCATGCCACTGTCCCAGGTCATTGCCCAGCTCAACCGCTATCGACCTGGCGTGGTGCGCTGCAACCCCGCGGTGGCCGCCTTGCAGGTGTCGGGGTCGTTCTCCATCGACCGTCCGGACGCCAGCCTCGACCTGCTCACCCACGTGCTGCCGATCCGTGTGCAGCGTGTTTTCGGCTACTGGGCCAACGTCGTCCCTGCCTGAAGATTTTTTATTTTCAGCACAGGAGGCAGTTTTTCCCATCTGGTGCATCAAGTTCAGGGAAGACGCTGATTAACAGCGCAATGCCTACCCTTCTCACACATGGACAGTTTTTTATGCACAGCCGACTTACCCCCCTTGCCGGTGCATTGCGCACCCTTGTATTTGGTTTATCCATTGCCACGACCAGCCACGGGGCATTCGCAGCACCGGGCAGCGAGCACGCCTACCGCATCGCACCGGGCAGTCTGGACTCGGTGCTGGGCAGCTTTGGCCAACAAGCCGGCGTGATGATCGCCGTTGATTCGACGCTGACCACCGGCATCCACAGCGACGGCCTGAGCGGCAGCTTTGACGTCGGTGAAGGCTTGCAGCGACTCCTTGAGCCTCTGGGCCTGCAAGCGGTCAGAGAAGGCGACGGTTACCGCGTTATTGCACGGGGGCCCCAGAACAACGGGCAACTGGAGTTGCAGGCTACCCAGGTCATGTCCAACCAGTTGGGCACCATCACCGAAGGCAGCGGCTCCTACACCCCCGGCACCATCGCAACGGCCACCCGCATGGTGCTGACGCCGCGGGAAACGCCGCAGTCGATCACGGTGATCACCCGTCAGCACATGGATGATTTTGGCCTCAACTCCATCGACGAAGTGATGCGCCACACCCCGGGCATCACGGTGTCGACCTTTGACAGCGAGCGCACCAACTACTATGCCCGCGGCTTCTCGGTGGAGAACTTCCAGTACGACGGCATTCCCACCCTGCGCAACTCGGCCTACTCCTCGGGGCAAACCCTGAGCGACATGGCCATCTATGACCGGGTGGAAATCCTCAAGGGTGCAACCGGCCTGCTGACTGGCGCAGGCGCGCCGGGTGCGACGATCAACCTGATCCGCAAAAAACCGACCCGCGACTTCAAGGCCAGCATCGAGGCAGGGGCTGGCAGCTGGGAGAACTACCGCACCCAAGTCGACGTCAGCGGCCCGCTCACCGACAGCGGCAACCTGCGTGGCCGGGCCGTGGCTGCCTATCAGGACAAGAACTCGTTCATGGAGCGTTACGAGCGCAAGACCGGCGTCTATTTCGGCACTCTGGAAGCCGATCTGAGCGATGACACCCTGCTGACCGTGGGCTTCGACTATCAGAACAACGACCCCCATGCTTCGGGCTGGTCAGGCAGTCGCCCGTTATTCGACCGCACTGGCGAACGCATCGACGTGAAGCGCTCGTACAACAACGGCGCCAACTGGAGCCGCTGGGAGCAGACCACCCAGAGCGTGTTCGCCACCCTGGAGCACAGCTTCGCCAACGCCTGGGTCGGCAAGGCGCAGTTGACCCATCAGGTCAACAGCTACGATGCCCCGCTGGGTTCGGTCATGAGCGGGCCATTCCCTGCCACCGGCCTGTCATCGATCTATGCCAACAAATTTACCGGCAACACCCGCACCGACGCCGCCGACGCCTACTTCAGCGGCCCCTTCAGCCTGGCCGGCCGCGAACATGAACTGGTCATCGGAGCGTCGGCCTCCACCGCCCACTGGCAAGGCAAGGACTACGGCAACCCGACCTTCCTCAGTGCCAACGTGATTGATTTCTGGAACTTCGATGGCAAGACCACGGAGCCGAACTGGGGCGCACCCACCCAATATAACGACACCACCACGCGACAAACCGCAGGCTACATCAGCGCCCGTTTCAACCTGACCGATGAGCTGAATCTGTTGCTCGGTACACGGGTCGCCAATTACTGGCTGACCGGCGATTACGACATCACCGAAACTGGCCGGCTGGTGCCCTATGTGGGCGCCACTTACGACCTGAACGACCATTTCACGGCGTATGCCAGCTACACCGACATCTTCATGCCGCAGACCTACAACCGTGATCGCAAGAACAAGGTGCTCGAGCCGGATGAAGGCAAAAACTACGAAGTGGGGATCAAGGGTGAATTCTATGGTGGCAGGCTGAACACCAGCCTGGCCTATTTCGAGGTACATGAAAGCAACCGTGCCGAGCCGGATGCCGAATACAACGCAGACCCGACCAACCCGTCGATTCTCTATGCGTCGATCGGCACCAAGGCCAAAGCCAAGGGTTTTGAAGCCGAAATATCCGGTGAACTGGCGCCTGGCTGGCAAGCGCAGGCCGGTTTTACGCACAAGGTCATCCGTGACAGCGAAGACAAAAAAATCTCCACCTGGGAGCCCGAGGACCAGTTGAGCGTGTACACCACCTACAGGTTCAAGGGGCCGCTGGAGCGCTTGACCATCGGCGGCGGTGCCCGTTGGCAGAATCGCAGCTGGCAGAACATCTACAACCGCGCCAGGGACCAATACCAGGACTTTAGCCAGGATGCCTACTGGCTGGTTGATGCGATGGTCCGCTATCAAGTCAACGAGCACCTCTCCACCACACTCAACGTCAACAACCTGTTCGACAAGGAGTACTACACCAACATCGGCTTCTATAACACCGCGTATTACGGCGACCCGCGCAATGTGATGCTCAATACCCGCTGGGATTTCTAGGGCGGAATGGGCACTGCTCGTCAGCGGCTTGTAAGTGGGCGTTAAAACGTTTCGGGCAAGGTGCTGTTATGGGGGGGCGCGTCTCAATCTGTAGTCGCTGACGAGGAACGAAGGCTGCGTTCGGCGGCGAAGCCGTCGTAAACCCGGATGTTGCGGTGAATCAGGAAAAACCGGGGGGCAGTTTTTGCGGTCGCTGCTTCGCAGTGGCGCACCAAACCGGACGCAGCCTTCGTTCCTCGTCAGCGACTACACACCCCATGTAAATACAGAATCTGCCCTTAGCCGATCTGCGATCGAAAACGGTAAACCGCGCGGGCGCACAAATACGAATAATAAAGATTGATAAATAGAATTGATTATCATTAATACAAATGTAAAGCTTTGTAACCAATTCTCGTTTACGCAGTTCCCGTCCGGAGTATTCGCAGATCATGCGCCCACTGTTCACCCTGCCCGCGTCAGCCCTCACGCTGCTCGCCTTGAGTATTTGCAATACTGCCCTGGCCGATGAAAACACCCTGAATCTGCCGTCCACCAGCATCACCTCAACGGCAGACAGCGATGAGGCCCCACAGGGCTATCAGGCCAAGCCGAGTGCCACGACGACACGCTTGAACCTCACCGCCGGGCAAACGCCCCAGGGCATTACCAGTATCAAGCGTGAGCAACTGGATGACTTTCAGCTCAACAGCATTCGCGATGTGCTGGAGAGCACTCCGGGGGTGAACGTGCAGAAGGTCGAGACCGACCGCACGTACTTCACCGCCCGCGGTTTTGATATCACCAATTTCCAGTACGACGGTATGGGCATGGGGCTTACCGGCGGCGTGCTGGTGGGCGATATCGACACCGCACCCTACGAGCAAGTAGACGTTTTGCACGGTGCCAACGGCCTGATGACGGGCGCCGGCAACCCTTCTGCCACGGTCAACTTCATTCGCAAGCGCCCCACGTATGAGCCGCAAGCCAAGGTCAGCGTCAGCGCCGGTTCCTGGGACAAGCGCAGGGTCGACCTGGATGTTTCCGGGCCGCTGACCGACTCGGGCAATGTGCGCGGGCGTGTGATCTATGCCAACGAAGTGGGTAATTCCTATCTGGACCGCTACTCCCGGGAAAAGAACATTTTCAGTGGCATGCTGGCTTTCGACCTGACCGACGACGATACCCTGACCGTCGGTTACGAAGACCAGAAAAGCGACGCCAACGGTGCCAGCTGGGGCGCGTTGCCACTCACCGACAGCAATGGCAATGCGGTGCACTACAGCAGCACCTCCTCCAACATTGCCCAACCCTGGGTGTACTGGGACGTACGCACCACCCGGGCCTTTGCCGAGTGGCAGCACCGCTTTGTCAATGACTGGAAGTCAACGCTGACCCTGACGGCCATGGAGCACCGCGAAGACACCGACATGTTCTACATTTATGGCGACAATGGCTCGACCACTGGCTACACGGGCCTGGCTTCCAAATACAAGGGCAAGACCCGCGAGCTGGATGGCGACCTGTCGTTCAGCGGCCCTTTCAGCCTGGGTGGCCGCGAGCACCAACTGACCTTCGGCGCCAACGTGGCACGCTCGCGCACCCAGGAGGCGTCGCTGTACGGCAGCGCGTCGTACTACACCCCGGTGTCGCTGGAAGATGCCCTCAACGGCAGCCTCCCCAAGCCCACCTACAACATCGCAAATGCCGACGGAACCTCCAACTACACGGACCGCCAGAAAAGCCTCTACGCCGGTGCCCGCTTCAGCCTGACCGACGACCTGCACCTGATCACCGGGGCACGCATGCTCAGTGCCGACAGCGACGGCGAAAACTACGGATCGGGCCGCAACGTGAGGATTCATGGCAAGGTCACGCCATACGCAGGCCTGGTCTACGACCTCACCCCGCAGTATTCGCTGTATGCCAGCTACACCAGGATCTTCAATCCGCAGTACTACCTCAACACCCAGGGCCAGGTACTGGAACCCCTGGAAGGCAAAAGCTACGAGGCTGGAATCAAGGGGCATTTGCTGGACAAGCGACTGGACGTTTCGGCTGCGGTGTTCCACACCAAACAGGACAACGTCGCCACTTATGCTGGCTTTGACTCTGCGCTGGGCGGCTACTTGTATGACGGCATGTCGTACAAAAGCAGCGGCCTGGAGCTTGAAGCTTCGGGGGAACTGGCCCCGGGTCTGCAAATCAGCGGCGGCTATACCTATGTCTACATCACCGATGCCGACAACCAGCGCGGACGTAAATTTATCCCGCGCAATGCCCTGACCTCCTCCATGACCTACAGATTGCCGATGGCGCCGAAGGTCAAGGTCGGCGGCAGCCTCAAATGGCAGAGCAAAATCGAGAACGACGACGCCCCTGCCGCCAACCAGGCCGCTTATGCGCTGGTGGGCTTGATGACCAGCTACGACATTGATCCGCACTGGAGCACCCAGCTCAACCTGGACAACCTGACCAACGAGAAATACCTGCAAAGCGTTCGTTACGGCCAGAGTAACTTTGGCGCACCGCGAAACGTCACGGCATCGGTCAGCTGGAAGTTCTAAACCTGCACAAAACTGTGTTTGTTTTGTGGGAGCGGGCTTGCTCGCGATGGCATCAACCCAGCCTGCCTGCCAGACCGCAGCGTCTGAATCGCAGGCAAGCCAGCTCACCAGAAGGACTAAGCTGATGTAAGCGATGACCATCCACGTCACGGAGGTGAGCATGATGTTACTAAGGTGTGCCCTGATTACGGTCTGTCTGAGCCTCACATTCACGGCACTGGCAGCCCCTGCTGCCGACACCCCCACCCTCAAAACCCACAAGGCCTTGCTCATCGGCGTGGATGGCATGCAGTACGAAAAGCTGCAACAGGCCATTCAACAGGGCAAGGCGCCCACTATTGCCCGCTTGCACCTGTACAAAAGCTACACCGGCGGGGTACTGGGTACCTCCACCCAGCAGCCCACGGTCAGTGGCCCGGGCTGGACAACCATCCTTACCGGCAGTTGGGTTGACCGCCATCAGGTCAACGCCAATGACGAGGCCCTGCGCAATCAGGCGCCCAGCCTGTTCAAACAGCTCAAGCTGGCCTTCCCTGACCGCAAGACGGCCAGCATCGTGAGCTGGAACGTGATCCACGAAAACTTCACTGAGGATATTGCCCAGGGCTACATCGACCTGGCTTTCAAGTGCTCGGGGGTTGATCCGTGCGTCGTCGACAACGTCAGTCATGAACTGGAAAACGGCCAGCCCGATCTGCTGTTCGCCCACTTCGATGAACCCGATATCACCGGCCACCGACTCGGTTTCACACCCGAGTATCAACAGGCGATTCAGACCGTAGATACCCAGGTCGGGCAGATACTCCGGGCCCTCCAACGCCGTGAAAAAGCCCATCCCGAAGAAGACTGGCTGGTGATCGTGTTGCCCGATCACGGCAGGCACTTGCCTGAAGGCAAGGACCACGGCGAGCAAACCCTGAGCGAAAAAACCACCTTTATCGCCATGAACAAGAAAGGCAACGCACAACTGACGGCCCCCATCGGCAAACCCCTGAACCCCGATTTCAAGGGCCTGTACGGTTTTGCCAGCCAGGCGGACATCACCCCCACCGTGCTGGCCTGGCTTGGCGTCAAACCGGACCTGACCCGTTACACAATGGATGGCCTGCCCCTGATCGGGCCCCTGGGTGTCAGACAGCTCACTGCGCAGCAACAACCCGATCGCACCCAGGTCAACCTGTCCTGGCGCACAGAAACCCCGACTGGCAAGCCCGTGCAGATTTACCGCGACGGCCAGCCCATCGCCCGGCTCACCGACCATGAACATTCCTATGTCGATAACGATATCCAGGCGTTGAAGGGGCCCATCAACTACACGCTGGTGTTTAACGGGGTACCGGTATCGCGCCTGGTAACCCTGCAAGAGCAAAAGTCGACGCCATGAAAAAGGCGCTGCCCGATCACTCGGGCAGCGCCTTTTTCAAGACCACGGTTGTTCACTTGAGCGATTTGCGCCTCTGTGGGAGCGGGCTTGCTCGCGATGGACTCCAGAACACCGTATTTACTCAGCCAATACGCGTCTTCGTTAACGACCATCGCGAGCAAGCCCGCTCCCACATTTGAAATGTGAACAGGTTTACGCCAGGCTTTTGCTCACCACTTCAAACACGTCGCTGGACAGCTCGCCCGAATTACGGATGCGTTCCAGTTCCGCTTTCATCAGCGCCTGACGGGCGCCGTCGTATTTGCGCCAGCGGGTCAACGGCGCCAGTTGCCGCGATGCAATCTGCGGATTGAAGCCGTTGAGCTGGATCACCAGGTCCGCCAGGAAGCGATAGCCCGAGCCATCCGCGGCATGGAAGTTGATCAGGTTCTGTCCGGCAAACGCACCCACCAGAGCCCGCACTTTGTTCGGGTTCTTGAGGTTGAATGCCGGGTGTTCCATCAACTCCCGCACACGCTGCAGGCCACCCGGCAGGGTGCTGCCGGCCTGAACGCTGAACCACTGATCCATGACCAGTGGATTGTCCTTGAAGTGCTCGGCAAAGCTGGCCAGCGCCGCGGCTTTTTCAGCCTCGTAAGGCGAGTTGACCAGTACCGCCAGCGCCGTCAGGCGCTCGGTCATGTTGTCGCTGTGCTCGAACTGCTCCAGAGCCGCCGCCAGCACCTCTGGCTTACCGGCAAGCATCAGGTAAGACAGCGCAATGTTTTGCAGCGCACGACGGGCGAAGTGTTCGGCTTCAGCCACGTATGGCGTGACTTTCGACACTTCACGGTTAGTCTTGTAGCGGGCCCACAAACCGTCGAACAGGCTGTCGGCCAGTTGCTTGCGAGCGAACTCACGAGCGATGTGGATCGCTTCAACGTCCGCCACGTCGCTGATTTCAGTCAGGTAGGCTTCGCCCGGCAACGACAGCATTTCAGCGACCATGGCCTGATCCAGCGCCTGATTGCCCAGCACACTGCGCAAGGCTTCTACCAGACGCGAATCCATCACCAGTGCTTCACCGCGCTGATGTTGCCCAATCAATTCCTGCAGCACGTGCACCGACAGTTGCTGGCCTGCATCCCAGCGGTTGAAGCCGTCGGTATCGTGCTGCATCAGGAACATCAGTTGGTCGCGGCTGTAGGCAAAACTCAGTTTCACCGGTGCCGAGAAACCGCGCAGCAACGATGGCAACGGCTTTTCGTTGATACCGACAAACGTGAACGTCTGCTCGGCCTCAGTCACCGACAGTACGCGGCTGGTGCCCACGGCAGTTGATTCGCCCGCCAGTTGCAGGGCAATTTCAGTGCCCTGGGCGTTCAACAGGCCCAGCTCGACCGGAATCACGAACGGCAGTTTTTCGACCTTGTCCGGGGTGGCCGGGCAGCTTTGGGCAAAGGTCAGGCTGTAGGTTTTCTGCGCGGCATCGTAGTGTTCGCTGACGGCAAGACGCGGAGTGCCTGCCTGGCTGTACCAGCGTTTGAACTGGCTCAGGTCGGCGCCGTTGGCATCTTCCATGGCCTTGATGAAATCATCGCAGGTCACGGCCTGGCCGTCATGGCGCTCGAAGTACAGATCGCTGCCTTTGCGAAAGCCCTCGGCCCCCAGCAAGGTGTGGATCATGCGCACCACTTCAGAACCCTTTTCGTAAACGGTCAGGGTGTAGAAGTTGGAGATTTCGATAAAGCTGTCAGGGCGTACCGCGTGAGCCATTGGGCCCGCGTCTTCAGCGAACTGGTGGGTACGCAGATAGGCCACGTCCTGAATGCGCTTGACCGTGCGCGAGTTCATGTCTGCCGAGAACTGCGAATCACGGAACACCGTGAAGCCTTCCTTGAGCGACAGCTGGAACCAGTCGCGGCAGGTCACGCGGTTGCCCGACCAGTTGTGGAAGTACTCGTGGGCCACGATGGCCTCGACCCGCTGGTGAGCGGCATCGGTCGCGGTCTCGGCGCGGGCCAGTACGGCGCTGGAGTTGAAGATGTTGAGGCCCTTGTTCTCCATCGCGCCCATGTTGAAGTCGTTCACGGCGACGATCATGAAGATATCCAGATCGTATTCACGACCGTAGGTTTCTTCATCCCAGGCCATGGACTTTTTCAGGCTGACCATGGCGTGCTGGCATTTATCGATGTTTTCCGGCTCGACATAAATGCGCAGTGCAACCACGCGATTGCTCATGGTGGTGAAGCTGTCTTCAACGCACCACAGGTCCCCCGCTACCAGCGCAAACAGGTAGGCCGGTTTCATGAACGGGTCTTCCCAGGTTGCCCAGTGCCGACCGTCTTCGTCGGGACCGCTGGCAATCGGGTTGCCATTGGACAACAGGATCGGATAGCGGTGCTGCTCGGCCACCACGGTGGTGGTGAACTTGCTCATCACATCGGGACGATCGAGGTAATAGGTGATCTTGCGAAAGCCTTCGGCTTCGCACTGGGTGCAGAACATCCCGCCGGACTTGTACAGGCCTTCCAGCGCAGTGTTGGACTCGGGGTGGATCTTGACGCTGGTGTCGACCACAAACTGCTCAGCGGTCGGGTGCAGGATCAGATGACTGTCGCCCAACTGATAGTCATCATCCGCCAGTTCGATGTCGTCGAGGCTGACCGACAGCAGCTCAAGCTGCTGACCGTCCAGCACCAGCGCCGGCAACCCCGCGCCACGTGCCGGGTTGCGACGCATCACCAGTTGCGCATGGACCAGCGTGTGGTCCTCGAACAACTCGAAGGTCAGGTGCGTCTCGTCGATCAGGTACTCGGGCGCCTGGTAGTCCTTCAGGTAGATCATTTGCGGTTGTTCGGTGCGCATGCTGGAGTCCTTTTACTGATGCACGGCCAGTTGATAGGCCGTGTATTTGCGAATATTGATCACGCCTGTGTCAAAGATCAGGTACTGGCCCTTGATCCCCATCAGCGTGCCTTCCACGATCGGATCCTTGTCCAGATTGAAGCTGACGATCTTGCTCGGGTACTGCTCGACCGGGTAGCGAATCTCAATGGGCTCCACGTTTGACAAGGGTTGGACCGCTTGCAGGCCAAAACGCTCCTGCAGGGTTTTCATGCCTTCGGCACAGCTCTCGAACAATTGCTCACGCACGGCACTCAGGTCAACAGGCTCGGCATCGCCCTTGAGCAGTGCACGCCAGTTGGTTCGGTCGCCCACTTGCGAGCGGAACAGGTCTTCGACAAAGCCCGATTGCTGACGGGTTGCAACCCGCACGATCGGCAGCGCCTGGCTGGCGCCCTGGTCGAGCCAGCGTGTCGGCAACTGGGTGGCACGGGTGATGCCGACCTTGATCCCCGAGGAGTTGGCCAGATACACCACGTGATCGGTCATGCAAAACTGCTCGCCCCACGACGGATCACGGCAAGTGCCTGCCTCGTAGTGGCAACGCTCCGGGCTCATGATGCACACATCGCATTGCGCCAGCTTGGTCATGCACGGGTAGCAGTAGCCCTGGCTGAAGCTCTTTTTGGTCTTGCGCCCGCAGTGAGTGCAGTTGATCTCACCCAGGTATTCCAGACGCAGTTTGGTACCGATCAACGGATTGACCGGCACCTCGGTATCGCCCAAACGAAACGCATACTGAACGGTCGGCGTTTCAAGGTTTGCCGACATCTTGCTGATTGCACCACGGCCAATCTCAATCAATGGATGGCATCCGACTTGAACAGGATGTTAGGCACTGGTGCCGACTTGGAGCTGCACTCTTGCGGACCCATGTAACCGGTGCGCTGGTCTTCAGGCAGGTTCTGCACTTCCCAGGCAATCATCGCCTGCAACGACAGCTCGCGCTGTTCGGCGGTGAGTTTGTTGCCGTCTGCCCATTTGCCGATTTCAACGGCCAGTTTCAGGCTCTGATAGATCTCGGGGGTGATGTTTTGAATCATTTCGTTGAAAGAGGACATGGTTCGTTTCCACTCTAAAAAGTAAACCTGTAGTCGCTGCCGCAGGCTGCGATAAGGTCCAAAGGACCTTCAAAAAAGCAGGGCCGCTGCGCAGCCCATCGCCGCCTGCGGCAGCGACTACAGAATTAAGCCATCTGTTTGCGCCGCGCCCAAAGCCCGCCCAGCAAACCGGTCAGGCACCCGATCACCAAACCGCCCACATGGGCCGCGTTGGCAATCTGGCCAAAACCGATCATCGACACCAGCCCCGACATGCACAGCGCCAGCCACACCAGCATCATCACCAGTACCCCGCGAGGCAGGTGATACAAGGGGTTTGGCGCCATCATCTGGTAAATCCAGACATGCCCCAGCAGCCCGTACAACACCCCGGACAACCCGCCAAACAGGCTCGGGCCACCAAACAGGTACTGGGCGAAGTTGGATACCAGGCTGAACAACAGGCTCAAGCCAATCAGGTTGATGCTGCCCTGGCGCATTTCAATGCGCCGCCCCAGCTCCCAGTACCACATGCCGTTCATGGCAATGTGCAGAAAGCCGAAGTGGATCAGCATCGGGGTGAACAATCGCCACCACTGCCCCGACGCCAGGCTGTCGGACAGCGGGACAAACTGGATGTACTGGCCTCGAATGCTGAAATCGAGAAAGGTCAGCCCGCTCAGGGCCGACAGGTTATCACCCAGTTGCGTCACTGCAGCCACGATCACACACAGCAGCAACACCACCGCCGTGGCCGGGCTGGCACGCAGTTGCTGGGCAAAACCCGGCCGGGGCATGGCCGCCGGACGTTCAACGATGGGCAGTTCGTGCTCCGGATCACCCACAGGAAAACGCTGGTACAAACTGCGCACATCATCGGCGATGGCCTCGGGCGCCCACAACACCTGCTCGCCCGCTTCCTCGCTGACCCGATGCGGGACCTGCATGCGCCTGAGCAAGGCAACAAAGCCGCTAAGGTCGACGGACAGCGGCAAACGTAAAACAGCTACAGCACTCATTGAATGGCCTCTGGGCGATCTACATTCACCCATACGAATTTGTTCGGATCGAGCCGGGTCTCCTGATCCAGACGGTATGCCACCAGCTTGCCGTACAGCACCGCGCTGTAATCCAGGCACGCCAGGTTGGGGCGGATCGGCGCAGGCCGACCACTGCGCCAGTAGTGACCGACAAACAACAGCGGCTCATCAATGCCGTAGCGCAACAAGGCGCTCTTCTCGGTGGAGGACAGCGGTTGTTGCGCCACGCGATCAGGCAGCGCGTCAGGCTGGAACACGATATCGCCGTAGGTTTTGGGGTCGTCTTCCCAGAACTTGGTGCGAAAGAATGCCCGCGTCAGGCCGTCACCACCCGTCAGGGTCATGCCGCCCGGCAGGCGCATGTCCGTACCGCGCAACAGTCGGTTGAAGCTCATGTTGGCAAAACTGTCCGGCATCCCGGCCGCCTGCAAAAACGCCTCGTCGATACAGCCATCGGGGTATTGCGCCCGCAAGGTGGCAATCACCTCGGCGTCCCAGCAGGCGTGCACCACCCGGAAACGCCCGGCGTCGACAAACAGCGGCATGTCATAAAACCACTGCACGAACTCACGCCATTCAGCAGGGTACTGGTCGAACTGCTCGAGGGTTTCGTGGATCAGCCGGGCATGGCGCGGGGTGTGCTCACGCACAAACTGCCTGCCACTTGCGGCGGGCGCGGGTGTGCACCAGCCCAGCGCGTTGAATTCATGGTTGCCCATCAGGCACAGGGCCTGACCGGACCTGACCATGTCGTAAACGATATGCAGCGACTCGCGAATGCGCGGGCCGCGGTCAATGATGTCACCCAGGAACACCGCCATCCGTTGCGGGTGTCGCCAGATACCGGCGAGTTTGCGATAGCCCAGACGCTCCAGCAGGTGCTCAAGGGTATGAGCACAGCCATGCACGTCACCGATCAGATCGTAACTGCGCGCTGGATCGAGCATCAGTCAGCCCTGCCGCCCAGTCGGCTACCCCAGCCAAGCTTGGTCCGACACACTTCATAGTAGTTGTGGTCCAACGGGTGAATCAGGCGCAGCTTCTGCGCTTTTTTGCTGACGTTGATGGTGTCGCCCGGAGCACAGGTGAAATGGTTCTGACCATCGCACGAGACTTGCGGATAGATCTGCATGTCCTTGGCCACGACGATTTTCAGCTCGCTGTTGCCATCGACCACAATCGGGCGACTGCTGAGGGTATGGGGGTACATGGGCACGATCACAATGGCGTCGAGCTTGGGGTGCATGATCGGGCCGCCCGCTGACATCGCGTAGGCCGTGGAGCCGGTAGGCGTCGCCACGATCAGGCCGTCGGCCTTTTGACTGCACACGAACTGACCGTCGATATGCAGTTCGAACTCGATCATGCGCGTGGATTTGCCAGGGTGCAGCACCACGTCATTCAGGGCGTCGCCCTGGCCGATGGCTTCACCGTGACGGCGAACTTCGGCTTGCAGCAGGAAGCGGTTCTCAACCAGGTAGTGACCGTCGAGTACTTCGGCCACTTTGACTTCCAGCTCATCCGGACGGATGTCCGTCAAAAAGCCCAGGCTGCCACGGTTGATGCCCAATACCGGGACGTTGTGGCGGGCCAGTGCGCGGGCCGCGCCCAACAAGCTGCCATCGCCGCCGACCACAATCACCATGTCGCAGACTTCGCCGAGCATTTTGCGCGACGAGGTTTGCAAGCCATGACCAGGCAACACCTCGGCGATGGTGTCTTCGAGGATCACGTGCATGTGCCGCTCAAGCAGGAATTTTTTCAGTCGGCGAACCGTGTCGAGCACTTGGGAGCTGCCCAGACGACCTATGATGCCGATATTGCGAAATTGCTCCATGGGGCTCCTGCGGGATTCAATGCGTGCGAAAACAACGATTATGGGCGAAAGACGACGATAGACAAAACCCTTTCAGCCCCGGGGTCTGGCAAACAGCTATGCTCGCTCAATGACACTCTTTCCCGACTTGCTCAACCTGCCCCACCAATTGCGCCACCCTGAGGTGCGCGACCTGGCATGGGTGATTCTCGCCCCACCGATGCTGAGCCGCACACCCTGGCCCCAACGTCACCCATTGGCAGGCAGCGACTGGGTACAGGCCCCGGAGCAGCTTGAGCACTGGCTGCGCGAGCTGGACCGGTGCAGCGAACCGCTGCAGCACTGGCTGGCACTGGCGACCACCCGCCGCCTGGGGCGTTACTACGAGCGCCTGTGGCAATTTGCCGTGCAGCACGCGCCGGGCGTCGAGCTGATTGCGGCCAACCTGCCGATCCGCCTGGGCGGGCATACCCTGGGGGAACTGGACCTGCTGGTGCGTGACCGCGAAGGCGTGCATCACCTGGAACTGGCGATCAAGCTCTACCTCGGGCCTCAGGACGCAGACGGCACGGACCCTGCCCAATGGCTCGGCCCCGGCAGCAATGACCGGCTGGACCGCAAGCTCAAGCATTTCAGCCAGCATCAGCTCCCCATGTCCAGCCGCCCCGAAAGCCGCGAAGTCCTTGCCAACCTTGATATCCAGACGTTCAGCGCGCACCTGTGGCTCGGTGGCTACCTGCTGTATCCGTGGCCGGGCAAGGCACAGGCCCCGGCAGGCGCCAACCCCCAGCACCTGCGCGGCAGCTGGCTGCATCAGCGCGACTGGCCGGCGTTTATCCGCCAGAGCCCTGCCGGTTGCTGGCAGCCCTTGCCCCGTCATGCCTGGCTTGCCCCGGCACTCTATGGCCCCGAAGGGATTTGGACGGCGCAACAGCTCGACGTGTGGCTTGCCGAACTGCACCCCCAGGCTCCGGCCCAACTGCTGGTCCGTCTGGTGCAGAACAGTGAGGGCGACTGGGAAGAAGCCGAACGTTTGTTTTTAGTGTCCGACCTTTGGCCAAATGTGCCGGGCAACCCAGAAAGCTGACGTATCTCAGTGCGAAATCGCCCAACTCGCTTAAAGTAGAGGGACTCCGTCACACAAGAACGGAGGCTTCAGACCTGAACTGTGAGGAAACACCATGTCCTGGAAAAGCACCGCCCATCACTACAGTCGAATGTCCATCGCCCTGCACTGGCTCATGGTGCTGTTGTTTGTCTTGATCTACGCCGCCATTGAGTTTCGCGGGATCTTTCCCAAGGACAGCGCCGGTCGCAACCTGATGAAAGACGCGCACTTCATGCTCGGCTTGACCGTCTTTGCGCTGGTCTGGCTACGGTTGCTGGCCCGAACCCTGGGCGTCGCGCCAAAAATCACCCCAACCCCGCCTGCCTGGCAAACAGCACTGGCCACGCTCATGCACTGGGCGCTGTACCTGTTCATGATCGCCATGCCGGTACTGGGCTACCTGGTGTTGAGCTACAACGACAAGCCGGTGTTTTTCTACGGCTTCGACATCCTGCCGCTCACCGCCAAGGACCCTGACTTCGCCAAGCAGATCAAGAGCTGGCACGAACTGGGCGGCACCATCGGTTACTGGCTGATCGGCCTGCATGCCGTTGCAGGGCTCGCACACCACTACCTGATCAAGGACAACACCCTGCTGCGCATGCTGCCTGGGCGCGGTTAAACCTGCTGAACAAACCCCCGGCGGCCTTGCAAGCCGCCGGTGTGGACAAACACCAGACGCATCCCCCGCGCAAAGACCCCTTCCTTGACTGCCTGTTTCAGGGCCATCAACGCCTTGGCTGTATACAAAGGCTCCAGCGGCAAGCCACAGGCCGCTTCGCTGTCCTGAATAAACTCCAGCAAATCGTCATCGACCCTGGCAAAGCCACCGCGACTGGCCTCTATCAACTGAAAATTGCGCTCCGTTGCCCCGCCCGCCTGCAAAATGGCTTCCACCTGTGGCGCGACACCGTGATCCAGTGGCACCGCCAGCGCGCCATACACACACCGCGCGCCCTCCTCGCCCAGCACCAGCCCGGCCAGGGTCGTGCCGGTGCCTGCCGCCAACCACCAGCCGTCGTAATCATCCCAGCACACATCCGCCAGCTGACTGCGTACCCTGCTGACCAGCGACTTGCATCCCGAGGCTCCCGCCAGCCCGCCACCGCCCTCCGGCACCTGATGCAGCTTCGGGTACATGGTCTGCCAGGGCTGCCAGAAGCCGGGTTCATGGCGGGCCCGATAACCGGCAAAACCCAGCCAGTGCAACTGCATGCCATAAAGCTCAAGGTCCAGTGTGGTGGGGGTTTGCTGAGGATGACCGCGCAACAGCCCCACGGTGGCAAAACCAAAACGCTTACCGGCTGCCGCCAGGGCATGCAAGTGATTGGAATGGGCGCCCCCTAGGCTGATCAACCCTTCAGCCCCCGCTGCATGGGCCGCCAGCAAGTGCTCGGTGAGCTTGAACCACTTGTTGCCGCTGATCAGCGGATCGATCAGGTCCAGACGCAGCACGGCCACCTCAACCCCTGCCTGTTCCAGCCAGTCAAGGTGCAGGCGCTGCAAGGGCGCATGGGGGTGCCAGTTGATCAAGGGCAGCATTAATGGGGGCTCCGTTTGAAAAAGTGCAGTTTACAGCCACAACAGTCCGTCGGCTTTCATATACAAGCCAACCAATAACCTGACTCGACATCAGGCTTCTTGGTAAGGTGTGCGCCGAATTTCGCAGCCTGGCTGGCTGCTGCTATCTGTTGACTCACGCGAGACACCCCACATGCCCGAACCGATCCCTCTTAAAGATCACGAAAGCGAAAAACGCCTGGTCAATAAAAGACTGATCGCGTGCGCGGGGCTGGTGCTGGCCATCAGTTGCGCGCTGATCGGCCGTATGTATTTTTTGCAGGTCACCGAGTTTGACTACAACTCCACGGTCTCCGAGAACAACCGCGTACACGTGCTGCCAATCCCTCCTGAGCGCGGTTTTATCTACGACCGCAATGGCGTGCTGCTGGCCGATAACCAACCCAGCTTCAATATGACCATTACCCGGGAACGGGCCGGGGATACCGCCAAAGTGCTGGACTCGGTGATGAGCATCCTGCACCTGCCTGACGAAGACCGTGCGGTATTTGCCAAGGCCATGAAGCAGGCGCGCCACCCGTTTGATCCCTCTACCCTGCTGTACGAGCTGACGGAAGATCAAATTGCCCTGCTGGCCGTGAATCAATTCCGCCTGCCGGGTATCGATGTCGAGGCACAGTTCGTGCGCCATTACCCCCAGGGCGATCACTTTGCCCATTCGGTCGGTTATGTGGGGCGTATCAACGAAAAAGAAGCCAAACAACTGGATGCCACCCAGTACCGGGGCACGCAGTCCATAGGCAAGACCGGCATCGAACGCTTTTATGAAAATGAACTGCACGGCAAGGTCGGTTTTGAAGAGGTCGAAACCAACGCCCAGGGCCGGGTCATGCGCGTACTGCGCCACACCGATGCCGTGGCCGGTAAAAACATCGTACTGAGCCTGGATATCAAGCTGCAGGAAGCTGCCGAAGAAGCCTTGGGCGATCGTCGTGGCTCGATCATTGCCCTGGACCCGAAAACAGGCGAAGTGCTGGCCATGGTCAGCAAACCCAGCTTCGACCCCAACCTGTTCGTGACCGGCATCAGCTCCAGGGACTATTCGAGCCTGCGTGATTCCATCGACAAGCCGCTGTTTAACCGGGCCTTGCGTGGCCTGTATGCACCCGGCTCGACGATCAAGCCCGAAGTGGCGATTGCGGGCCTGGACAGCGGCGTGATTTCAGCTTCGACCCGGGTATTTGACCCGGGCTATTTCCAGCTGCCCAACGTTGATCACAAGTACCGCAACTGGAACCACAGCGGCGATGGCTGGGTGGACTTGAACGCGGCAATCATGCGCTCCAACGACACCTACTTTTATGACCTGGCCTCCAAACTGGGCATCGACCGCATGCATGACTACATGGCGGAGTTCGGGCTTGGGCAGAAGGTGTCCCTGGACATGTTTGAAGAGTCGTCCGGCCTGATGCCGTCACGTGAGTGGAAGCGCAGCACCCGCCGCCAGGCCTGGTTCCCCGGTGAAACCGTCATTCTGGGGATCGGCCAGGGCTACATGCAGGTCACCCCCCTGCAACTGGCCCAGGCCACCGCATTGATTGCCAACAAAGGTGTATGGAACCGTCCGCACCTGGCCAAAACCGTTGACGGTACGCCGCCGGTGGATGAGCACCCGATCCCCAATCTGGTGCTGCGTGATCCCCGGGATTGGGATCAGGTCAACCACGCCATGCAACTGGTGATGCACGACCCGCGCGGCATCGCCCGGGCAGCAGCCCAGGGTGTGCAATACCGGATTGCCGGCAAAAGTGGTACGGCACAGGTGGTGGCGATCAAGCAGGGCGAGCGTTACAACCGCCTCAAAACCGCCGAGCGCAATCGTGACAACGCCTTGTTTGTGGGCTTTGCACCAGCCGAAGATCCCCAGATCGTGATTTCAGTGATGATCGAAAACGGCGAAGCCGGTGGCCGGGTAGCGGGCCCTGTGGTGCGCAAAGTGATGGACGCCTGGCTGCTGGACAACCAGGGCGTGCTCAAACCGCAATACGCCAGCCCGCAGGTCAAGGCGCACCCGACACCCCATGTTTGAAAAGCACCCCAGCCCTCTCCTTCCGTGAGAGGGCGCGGGCTTTTACCTCAATACCGTGCATCCACCGGCTTGCCGCCTTCAGGCCAATCCTTGGCCTTGTCGACAAAGTCAGGCCGTGGCTGATGGGAGAAGTACTGCGCCACATCCACCGCTTCCTGATCCGATAGCCCGCCCTGCCCCAGCGGGAATTTTTCGTGGAAGCCGATCGGCATGTTGCGTTTGACGAACGCTGCCGCCGTGTACGTGCGTGCCATGCCCGCGCCGATATTGAACGACTCGTCCCCCCACAACGGCGGGTACACAAAGCTGCCGTCGGCATGCTTCAGGCCCTGGCCGTTGTCACCGTGGCACACCGCACATTGCTGCGCATAAATCACCTTGCCGTTTTCAGGATCGGGCTTGATGGTGGGGTCAACCTTGCCCACGCCCCGACCAGCCACTTTGTCGCCCGCGACGGTGTTCATTTTCATCCAGTCAAAATACGCCACCATCGCCTGCATATCAGGTGAGGCCACCGGCAACGGCTTGCCATCCATCGAACGGCGAAAACATCCATTGATCCGCTCCTCCAGCGTCACTTCCTTGCCCGCACGCGGCGCATAGCCGGGGAAGAACGCCGACACACCCACAAACGGAGAGCCATCAGCCACGGTGCCCGCGTTCAGGTGGCAACTGGTGCAATTAAGCGCATTGCCAACGTTGTCCGCCAGCAATGCCTTGGTTTGCAAGTGCAAGCGCATGCCGCGCACCACCTGGTCGGCATTGGCAGCGCTGAGCAGATTGGCCAGTCGCGGCGTCACAAACGCACTCTCGTCAGTGACCTGGGGGTTGAGCTGCTTGCGCATGCTGGCCACTTGCGCGGGCTTGATCGCCGGGGCGTCATTGCCCCAACTGCTGCGCACAAAACTCAGGATTTCGGCAATTTCATCATCCCCCAGGCGCGCAAACCCGGGCATCGTGTAAACCCGTGGGTGCGTAGCAGTTTGCGGGGTTTTCCAGCCGGTCAGGGTGATGTGCAACAGGGTGGTCGGGTTAGCCGCCACGATCCCCGGATTGCCGTTCAACGGCGGGAACATGCCTTTGACACCCCCTCCATCCGGGCGATGGCAGTCGGCGCAGAACTGCGTGTAGCCCAACCCGCCACGGCTGGTAAACAGCGTGTCCGGCGCCTTGGCCGGTTCGATTGCCACAGCAGGCATCGGCAAATCATCCTTGCCCGGTGGCAGCGACTTCAAGTAACTGGCGATGGCGGTCAAATCCGCGTCGGTGAAATGCTGAGTACTGTGATGAATGACGTCGGCCATGTTGCCCGAGACCGTGGCAAACCGGTTTTGCCCGGTTTTGAGCAACTGCACCGTGTCCTCCACCGTCCACAGGTTGCGCAGGCTCAAGGCGCGCCATTCTTCAACGGTTTCACCCGCCAGGTAGTGCTTGCCACTGCGCCCCCCATCGTCCAGGGCCTTTTCCTGGAAGGCGATGCCCCGAGGCGTGTGGCAGGAACCGCAATGCCCCAGGCCCTGCACCAGATAAGCCCCCCGGTTCAGCTCGGCACTTTTGCCAGGGTCGGCAACGAACGGCTGTTGGTCGACAAAGGCCCAGTTCCATAGCGCCAGGCCCCAGCGCTGGTTGAACGGAAAGCCCATGTCCGCCTCAATATTGGCCACTTTCACCGGCGTTACGTCCTGCATCAGATAGGCGTAAAGCGCGCGCATATCCTCTTCGCTCATCTTGGCGTAGGACGGATACGGCATGGCCGGGTACAGGTTCTGCCCCGCAGGCGTCACTCCTTCGCGCATGGCCCGGTCAAATTGCTCAAAGCTGTACTGACCGATGCCGGTCTCGGGGTCTGGCGTGATGTTGCTCGAATATATCGTGCCCATCGGCGTTTTCAGTTCCAGCCCGCCTGCCATCACAGCCCCTCCCTGGGCGGTGTGACAGGCTATGCAGTCGCCAAGTCTGGCCACGTACTGGCCACGATCGATCAGGGATTTTTCGGGGACAGGGGCCGTTGTCGGCTCACCGGCCTGCACCTGAACAGTGCAAAACAACGTCAGGCCGACCAGCGCCAGACGTGGGAAGGTAGAAAGCATCGCGTTATTCCTTTAAGGCGTCGATCTGGGGTGATCCCCTCGAAACGGGCCGTGCTGGTATTGTTATTGACTCCTCACAAAGGGGTTGTACCGGCTTTTAAAGTCAGGGCGTTTGACCAGGGTCATGGCCGTGGCAACAAGGCTGCGCGAGCGCTGGCGGTACCTGTCGCCGACACCTTCTGCGGGACGGGGCCACACACGCCGGGCATCCTCGGGCCTCTGACGGCGATAATTTTTTTCCGCAATAACAAGCTGTTAGCTGCTGGCACAACAAATGCTTCCTTACACCCAAAGCACAGAACCTTGCATCCCCAGCCCCGGCCTGGAGATGCAACAACCTGCGTGAACCCCGACGCTAAACGCGTCCGGGGTCATCTAGAGGAGCGTAAGGATGGCAACGCCTGTTACAGCGTCACCGATCAACATGCCCACGGTAAAAACCGTGGGCTTTCTGGTGATACCAAACTTCACCACCATCGGTTTTGCCTCAGCCATCGAAACCCTGCGCATGGCCAACATGGCCGCCCGCTGTGAAATGTTTCGCACCGTGATCATCGCCCCTACCCTGGATCCGGTCACTGCCAGCAATGGCATGCGCATCCTGCCCGACCATGTGGTGGGTGATGGGCCAAAACTGGATATTTTGCTGGTGGTGGGTTCAAACCCCATCGTGTCCCACCTCAGTAGCCGGCCCGTGCTCAACTGGCTGCGCAAGCTGGCACACGAAGGGGTCGCGCTGGGCGGCATTTGCACCGGAAGCTACTGGCTGGCACGGGCCGGTTTGCTCAAGGGTTATCGTTGCACCATTCACTGGGAAGACATCGAAACCCTCAAGGACCATTTCCCGGGGATCATCATTTCCAATCAGCTATTTGAACTGGATCGCGACCGCTACACCTGCTCGGGCGGCGTGGCGTCGATGGACATGACCCTGCAACTGATCGCTCGAGAGCCGGGTGGCCGGGAAATCGCCGCCCACGCGGCCGAGCTGCTGCTGTGTGACCGGGCGCGGGGAGCGCAGGAGCAGCAACGGGTGCCGCTGCGCCAGAAGCTGGGGACCTCCCAACCCAAGCTCAGCCAGGTGGTAGCCATCATGGAAGCCAACCTTGAAGAGCCGGTCAGCCTTGAAGACCTGGCGCGCTTGAACGAGGTGTCGGTGCGGCAGTTGGAGCGCCTGTTTCACAAACACCTGCAGCGCACACCGAGCCAGTATTACCTGGAACTGCGCCTGGCCAGAGCACGAAGCCTGTTGCTGCGCAGCGAGTCGCAAGTGCGCGACATCGCCCTCGCCTGCGGCTTCGTCTCGGCGGCGCATTTTTCGAAATGTTATAGCCGGTTGTTTGGGGTGTCGCCGATTGGTGAGCGCAAGCAAGTGGCGTTGCACTGAGCCCTGCCCACAGGCCAGAAAACCTGTGGGAGCGGGCTTGCTCGCGATGGCTTTGACGCGGTCTGACAATCAGTACGCATCGATCCATTCGCGAGCAAGCCCGCTCCCACAGGCGTATTTCAGCGGTGTGTTTAGTCTTGCAACGCGGTGTGCGCCGTCTCGCGACTGGCCAGCATCGCAACCAGCGCTACCGCGGCCGCTGCCAGCAAATACCAGGCCGGGGCCATTTTGTTGCCGGTCATATGAATCAGCCAGGTGGCAATAAACGGGGCAGTCCCGCCGAACACCGCGTTGGCCACGTTAAAACTGAAGGCAAATCCGCTGAAACGGACCCGGGTCGGGAAAATCTCGGCCAGGAAACACGGCAAGGTACCGTCGTTCATGGCCAACATCGCGCCGAAGGCAATCTGAATCATCAGAATCACCAGCAGCGACGGGTTGCCAAGCATCCCGAACAGCGGAAATGTCAGCAGCAAAAACAGCACCGACGCGGTGACCAGCATGGTCTTTCGGCCATAACGGTCAGACAGCGTGCCCATCAGAAAAATCAGGCCGATATAGGTCGCCAGCGACACCGTCGAGGCAATAAACGAATCACTCTCGCTCATGCCCATTTCAGTCGACAGATAGGTCGGCATGTAACTGAGCAGCAGGTAGAACGCCACGGCGTTCAGGCAGGTCACGCCAATCCCGATCATCACTGCCCGACGATGCACAGTCAGCAATTCACGGACCGGGGCATGGGTCGCACACTCCTTGGCTTCCAGTCGCTGTTCCATTTCCAGGAACTTGGGTGAGTCCTGCAGGTGCACGCGGATATAGCGCCCTACCAGACCAAAGGGAGCCGCCAGTAAAAACGGCAGGCGCCACCCCCAGTCGTGAAGGTTTTCGACGGTCATCAACGCGTGCATTCCGGCAACAAACATCGCGCCAAACAGCAATCCGGCTGCGGTACTCGCGGGCACAATGCTGGTGTAGAAACCACGCTTGCCCTCGGGCGCATACTCGGCCAGAAAGGCCGAGGCCCCAGCGTACTCCCCCGACGCCGAAAAACCCTGCACCAGGCGAATCAACAGCAACAACGCCGGAGCCCACAGGCCGATATGGTTGTAGGTAGGCAGAATGCCGATGCAAAAGGTCGAAAGGGTCATGATCAGAATCGACCAGGACAAGGCACTGCGCCGCCCGTACTTGTCGCCAAAATGACCCCAGACCAGGCCACCGATGGGGCGCACGATAAACGACAGGGCAAATACCGCGAAGGTCGCCAGCAGCCCTGTGGTGGTATCGGTTTGCGGGAAGAACGTCAGCGCAATGACAGTCGCCAGATAGCCATAGGCTGCGTAGTCAAACCACTCGACAAAGTTGCCCATAAAGCTGGCCGTGGCAGCACGGCGCAGCGCCTTGCGCTCGCTGAGACGCTCGGTTTCCTGCTCGGTTGTCAGAGGTAATGCCAGACTTGCACTTGGGATACTCATTGAGCACCTCCGGGGAAAGAGATGCGGGACAGGAAAACGGCAAGCAACGTCGGGACGCGGGACATGACAGATACCCTCATTGTGTTCTTTTTGGCAGGGGTAAACAGGTCAGAAAACGCTGCGTAATCTGCGTACGCATGCGCTGGTATCGAGCTTGGCAATTGTGTGGGAGCGGGCTGGCCCGCTCCCACAGGGTCAAGGCAACTCTACTTCTTGATGATGTTGTGCTGCGGGCCGTACGGGAAATGAGTGATGTTCTCCCCGCCCTGCTCGTTGACGATCAGGATGTCATGCTCGCGATACCCGCCCGCACCCGGACGACCTTCGGGAATCATGATCATCGGCTCGATGGACACCACCATGCCCGGCTCCAGCACCGTGTCGATGTCTTCACGCAGCTCCAGCCCGGCTTCGCGGCCATAGTAATGGCTAAGAGTGCCAAACGAGTGGCCATAGCCAAAAGTGCGGTATTGCAGCAGATCATGCTCCAGGAAGATTTCGTTGAGTTGCAAGGCGATGTCCGAGCAACGCATGCCGGGCTTGATCAACTTCAGGCCGGCCTCATGCACCTTGACGTTAACTTCCCACAGCCGCAGATGCTCGTCCGAGCAGTGGTCCAGGAACAGGGTGCGCTCCAATGCCGTGTAGTAACCGGCAATCATCGGGAAGCAGTTGAGGCTCAGAATATCGCCCTTGTTCACTTTGCGGGTGGTCACCGGGTTGTGTGCGCCGTCGGTATTGATCCCCGACTGGAACCAGGTCCAGGTGTCCATCAGCTCGGAATCGGGAAAGGTACGGGCGATTTCCCGCACCATGGCCTGGGTCGCGTGCAGCGCCACTTCATATTCGGGCACCTGATCACGCAGCGCTTCCACGATGGCCGCGCCGCCAATATCGGCGATCCGTGCACCGTGGCGAATAATGGCGTGTTCTTCGGCTGACTTGATCATGCGCATGCGCATGCACGGCGCGCCAATATCCACCAGCTCGGCCTGGGGGTAACGGCTGGCGAGCTTGTCACGATTGAGCAGGTTCATGTGATCGAACTCGATCCCGATGCGACCGGCCTTGGGCAGGGCCTGCTGGATCGCGACAAAGTAGTTATCGCGCTGCCAGTCGGTATACACAATATTGTCGGTGCCCATGGTCCGGCGCCACGGCTGGCCGCCGTCAATATTGGCGCTGATGGTCACCGCGCTGTCCTGAGTCACCACCAGCGCATAGTTGCGGCCAAACGAGCAGTACAGGAAATCGCTGTAATAGTTGAGGTTGTGATAGGACGTGAATACCGCAGCGTCGATATTGTTCTGCGCCATATAGGCACGCAGCTTCGCCTGACGGTTGGCGTACTCCTGGGCCGAGAACGTGGGAGAGACCTTTTCACCGTTTTTGATCTGGATGGTTTTCGGCATTTGCATGTCTTGGGTCCTTGTCTGTGATCGAGCATCAGAAGCCGCCGGCAGGCGGGTCGTTGAGGATCATTCGAACAGATACAAGAACGGTTTTTTTGTGCGAATCCGACCTGTAGTTGATCAGATCCGCTGTGCGAACCTGCCCCCTCACAGCGCCGCCCGACCACGCCTTTGCGCTAGCAACTGTCCTCGATCCCTGTGGGAGCAGGATTGCTCGCGATGGCATCAGCCCAGTTGGCCAGAAAGACCACAGCGCCTGTATCGCGAGCAAGCCCGCTCCCACAACACAAGGCCCTCGCCCATTATTCGTGGAAGTTCGCGTGTTTGAATTAACCAGCTGTTTGTGGCCTGTTCCTGGTGGCATTCGATGCCGCGTCAATCCTGCCCCTATACCACATTCTCTTCAGGATAAAAAAAGGACTGTCGAGTTAAGTTACCTGTCAAGGTTGTAGGATCGCCTATCAAAAACGAGGATCGTTAGAGTTGGCCAGCCTTAGTTACATGAGCATTACAGGCAAACGTCAAAGATTTATTTAAGCGGTCGGTTGTTACCTTGGTACCAGACATTTTATTGATGGTTGCCTCCTACGGTAATCAAGTTATACAAGCCGTTGATGAGGGAATGGGCTACAAGAGATCGGGACCGAGCGCGCCGAGCTGGAGTCCAAGGCAAAATTCCATGCTCAAAACAGTATTGGGGTCTTAGCAGGCTGGATGAAAATTGAAGCGGAAATAGTGTTACAGAAGCGACTGACGGAACACTGAGCTCACTTGCTGACGTTGTACTTGGCGCGAGAGAAAACTAAGCAACACGATTTAATTTTGGTATGTAAACACGCAAGCCAACCAAGACCAACACACTATAGTGTTGACGCGTAGGCAATGTATAAGGCTCGTCCTTCGAGGGGGAAAACTTCGGTTATTCCCCAGACAACTATTCCCATGATGGGTATTGAGCAGCCTAATACCAGGCTGCACACTGATAGATAATAACGAATTTCTTGAATATTCATCTGCTCATGCCTGCGCGGCGGAAATTTAGAGACCAATGTATTGGCGGGTTTCTGACTTGGCTTTTAAGTGCGAATCCGACCTCTAGTTGATCAGATCCTCTGGGAGAACCGGCCCCCCCTCACAGCGCCACCTGCAGGCATCACAAAACTTGTAGTCGCTGCAAAAGGCTGCGATAAGGGCCGCCTGACCACGCCTTTGCGCGAGCAACTGTCCTCGATCCCTGTGGGAGCGGACTTGCTCGCGATAGCATCGACCCGGTTGGCCAGAAAGACCACAGCGCCTTCATCGCGAGCAAGCCCGCTCCCACAACACAAGGCCGGCGCCCATCACTCGTGGAAGTTCGCGTGTTTGAATTAACCAGCTATTTCGGCCTGTTCCTGGCGGCATTCGGTGCCGCGTCACTCCTGCCCATGCAATCGGAAGCCGTGCTGGTCGGCATGCTGCTGTCCGGCAAGTACGTCGCCCTGACACTGCTGGTCGTGGCCACCCTCGGCAATGTCCTGGGTTCGGTCTTGAATTGGGTATTGGGCCGCTCGGTCGAGCGCTTTCGACACAAACGCTGGTTTCCGGTCAGCGAGCAAAAACTCGACAAGGCCCGCGCGTTCTATCTGCGCTATGGCCGATGGTCGCTGCTGCTGAGCTGGGTGCCGATAATCGGCGACCCGCTCACCATGATTGCCGGCATCATGCGCGAACCGCTATGGAGTTTCGTGCTGATCGTCACCCTGGCCAAGGGCGCCAGGTATCTGCTGTTGACGGCAGTCACGCTGGGCTGGACGTAAGTGACCAGCCCGCACTCACCTCAAACCGGGCTTGCAGTGATGCGTTGCTCCATCACAGGCGGGTATTCAGGCAGCCAGGATAGCGGCATCAGTTGATTGTATTTCTGATAGAACGAGGACTGAATCCGGCCGCGAATCTGCTCCAGCTGTTCAATCAGATCCACCAGCGCTTGCTGCTGCGAGGCCAGACGAATTTCATCCTCAGCCATATCGCTGTCGGGCAAAGCGATTGCCTTCAGCGCAATACGCTCACTGAAGTAAGCAGGCACTCGTCGACCATTGCGATGCAATTGGTTTTCGGCGCGATAGCATTGAACCAGCCCGGCCAAAATCATTTCGGCCTTGTTCAGGCCACTGGCCAGCCGGGGTTTCACATTGCGCTTTTCGTCCAGGGCCGACTGGTAGCTGACCAGTTGCTCATTGCACGCCAGGACATCCGACTCAAGCTTTTCAAGGAACTGCTGTTTGAGCGCCATCAGTTCATTGCGCACGTCGGCAATCTCGTCCTGATAGATCCCCAACGCTTGATTGCGACGCTTTTGATGTTTTTCGAATCCCGAGTGATGCTCTGCCTTGTAGGCACACAACTCAGCCTCGCGCTCGCGCACGCTGTACTCCAGGCGCTGCAGCCGTATCGCGTAATCGCTCACCAGGCTGTCTATGGCACGTTCGAAATCCTGGTCAACATGAGCACAGCGGCTCACCGTAGCGCCGATATCCAGAGCATCCAGACGGTTTTGAACCACTGCGATCCGCGACTCGGCCCACGCCAGAACCTTTTCCCGCTCCAGCTCAAGGGTCACACGGATGGTCTCTTCCGTCGCCGTCAGCCGGGTTGCTTCCTCAGGGGGATAGCCCTGCTCACCGTGGCGCCGGGCTTGCTCAACGATGTTGAGATCCCGTTTCAGGTGTTCGAACTCAGGCGGGACAAATAAAGGATTGCCAGTACGCTCGCGACTGCGATCAGCCTGCTCCAGAATGTTCATCAGTTTTTTGAATAACTGCATGGCGTTCGCTCCGAAAAAGAGGTCGTGAAGCCAAATCACTGATTTGAACGTAACGGCCGAGCTTGAAACTCGCTGCAATCGTCAGTGCCATCAAGCGATTCCGGGAAAATTCAGGAGATACATCAAGGAAGCAGCGAGGTGAGGATGATGCCTGCATCAAGCAGAGCGTGATCCTTGATCCCGACAGCAAACACTTAGGGAATAACCTTAGTGTCAAAATCATGCCAACGCCTGCCATGAATGACAAGCAATAAGTAGCACATAGCCATCAATCACAGGCATACGCTTGAAAAACGGGGATTTTTTGCGTTTAAACGACAACGTTTTGCGGCCAGTACGGACCAAAAAGAACAAAGGCCTGAAGAATCAGGCCGGCGGGAATTAGTAAGAACACAATGACGGGACCCGGATCGCCTTCAAGCGCTCCGGGTTTTGCACATCAGCGCTGCATGCCCCAGCGCTTGACCGTGACCCGCTCAAGGGTAGCGAACACCAGGTTCTCCACCAGCAAGCCGATCAGAATCACCACCGCCAGCCCGGCAAACACCTTGTCGGTGTACAGCTCATTGCGGTTCTGGAAGATATACCAGCCCAGACCGCCCTTGCCGCTCGTGGCGCCGAACACCAGCTCGGCGGCAATCAGCGTGCGCCAGGCAAATGCCCAGCCGATTTTCAGACCGGCGAGGATCGATGGCAGCGCTGCCGGGATCAGGATAAACAGCACAAAGCGGATGCCCTTCAACCCATAGTTGCGCCCGGCCATGCGCAGGGTTTCCGAGACGCCGAGAAAACCCGCATACGTGTTCAGGGCCAACGCCCAGAGCACCGAATGCACCAGCACGAAAATCAGGCTGTTCTGCCCCAGCCCGAACCACAGCAATGCCAGTGGCAACAGGGCAATGGCCGGCAACGGGTTGAACATCGACGTCAGGGTGCTCAGCAAATCACGACCCAACTGGGTCGAGACCGCCAGCGTGGTGAGCGCAAACGCCAGAAGGATCCCGATCAGGTACCCCTTGAGCAGCACCACCATGGAAATGCCCACCTTACTCAGCAATTCACCGCTGATCAGGCCGTGATACAGGGCACTGCTCGTTTGCAAGAACGTGGGCAGCAGCAGGTCGTTGTTCTGGTAGCGCGCCACCAGCTCCCAGAGCACGGCCAGCACGACCAGAATCAGGCTTTTGCGTAACCAGCCCTGCTGCCAGAGACGCTGGCCAAGGGGCAGTTCGCGCTCCAGCGGCACCGTCAGCAACGGCTCCAGGACCACTTCATACTCCTGGCGTACAGATGATGATTGGCTCATCGGGCAATCCTCCACGGCTCAATAAGCGATACGGATATCAGCGAAATTCAGGGGTTGTTCGTCAGTGCCTGCATCGGTTTCATCGAACAGCAGCCGATGAATACGCCGCGCCGTGTGCTGGAACCCCGTACCACCCAGGCTGTGCAGATCGTACTGATGGCTGTTGATTTCAGCCCGCACACGCCCGGGGTGTGGCGACAGCAGCAAGATCCGGTTGCCCACCACCAGCGCCTCTTCGATGGAGTGGGTGACAAACAGCAAGGTAAAGCGCACCTCCTCCCAGAGCAGCAGCAATTCTTCCTGCATCTTGCTCCGGGTCAGGGCGTCGAGTGCGGCAAAGGGCTCGTCCATCAACAGGATTTTCGGCTGCATCGCCAAGGCCCGGGCGATCGCCACGCGAGCCTTCATGCCACCGGACAAGGTGTGCGGATAAGCATCGGCAAACGCTGCCAGGCCGACCTTGTTCAGATAATGCAATGCCCGCTCCTCGGCTTCACGCCGTGGCAGGGTTTTGGAGGCCAGCAAAGGGAACATCACGTTTTGCTTGACCGTCTTCCAGGGCGGCAGCTGATCAAACTCCTGGAACACCACCATACGGTCCGGCCCCGGTGCGGTGACGGCCTGGCCCTGGAGACGGATCTGCCCCTCACAGGGTGTGTGAAACCCGGCGACTGCCTTGAGCAACGTCGACTTGCCGCAGCCCGAAGGGCCAAGCAGGATAAAACGGTCCGCCGGATCGATTTCAAAACTGACCTGGTGGGTCGCCCTCACCACACGTTGCGGCGTGCGGTACTCAAGGCTTACCTGATCGACCGACAACAGGGCAGGCCCTGTTGCGTTCAAGTGGCTGGCCGTGTGGCCTTGCACGGAGGCGTTCATGGCTGTCAGCTCCCCTGCAGCGGTTTGGCGTCCTGGAAGAAGTAATCTTTCCAGGAGTCGGGTTTGTTTTTGATCGCGCCAACGCGGTACAGAAACTCAGCCAGTGGGTAAGTGTTTTTCGGCGTCACGCTGAACTCGTACTCCGGGGTGTCGATGATCTTCAGCAACTCGTCGCGATCGACTTTGGACTGGGTTACGCGAATGTATGTGTCAGCGGCAGCAGCCTTGTCGTTCTGGGCAAACTCGGCCGCCTCGGTCAACGCCTCGACGAAGGCCTTGTAGGTTTTAGGGTTGTCGTTACGGAACTTCTCGGTGGCAAACAGCACGGTCGGTGAGTTGGGGCCGAGCAAGTCGTAGGTATTGAGCACCACGTGTACGTTGGGGTTTTTCAGCGCCTGATCCTGGAACGGCGGGTTGGAAAAATGCCCGCTCAGCTCTGTACCACCGGCAATCAGCGCAGCCGTGGCATCAGGATGGGGGACGGCGATGGTGTACTTGTCCAGCCGGTTGAACTCCTTGTCGCCCCATTGCTTGGCAGCCGCATATTGCAAAAAGCGTGACTGCACGGAAACACCCACAGCAGGCACGGCAATGCGGTCCTTTTCGGAGAAGTCGGCAATGGTTTTGACGTTCGGATTATTGCTCAGCAGGTAGTACGGAAAGTTGCCCAGCGATGCCACGGCCTTGACGTTCTGCTTGCCGTGGGTGCGATCCCAGATAGTCAGCAGCGGGCCAACCCCGGCGCCGGCAATGTCAATGGAACCGGAAAGCAAGGCATCGTTGACCGCCGCTCCGCCGGACAATTGAGTCCAGTCGACCTTGATGTCGATGCCCTCCTCCTTGCCGTGTTTCTCGATCAGGTTTTGATCGCGCACCACGTTGAGCAGCAGGTAGACAATGCCGAACTGTTCGGCGATACGGATCTCGCCTTCGGCATGGGCCACGGTGGGTGCGACCAGGCTGCCGGCAAGCAGACTCAAGCCCAGGCCTACACTGGCAGCGACGGTTTTGAATGATTTGGGCATGGCTATGCTCCTTGAAATAGGGACGATCAGTAAGGGGCGTTGCCCTGAATGGTGGTGCGATAGAGCTTGCGACGCAGATGGCTTGGGCATCCGGCAGCGAGATGGATCAGCGAACGGTTATCCCAGAACACCAGGTCATGGGGCTGCCATTGATGGCGGTAGATGTTTTCAGGCAGCACGCTGTGGGCGAATAGCTCTGCCAGCAACTGGCGGCTTTCATCCTCGGGCAGGCCCACAATGCGGGTCGTGAAACCCTCGCTGACAAACAGGGCCTTGCGGCCGTTTTCCGGGTGGGTCCGTACCACCGGATGCACCACCTCGCTGACCTGAGCCAATTGCTCCGGGGTCAGGGTCGGGCGCCAGTTGCCTTCAAATTTGGTTTCGCTGTAGCGCGCCGTATACGAATGCGCGGCCGAGCGGCCTTCCACGGCACTGCGCAAGGCTTGCGGCAGGCCGTCCCAGGCTTTGTGCATGTCGGCGAACAGCGTATCCCCGCCTTCGCTCGGCAGCTCCTGGGCATGCAGCATCGAGCCCAGGCTCGGCAGCTCTTTATAGGAAAGATCGGAGTGCCAGAACTTGCCCGCATCCCCCAGGCCGATGGATTGGCCGTTCTCGATAATATTGGAGACGATGAGAATTTCCGGGTGCCCGGTCAGCAGAAACTGCTTGAGCACATGGATCTGCAAAATGCCAAAACGGCGACTGAAGGCGATCTGTTGCTGCGGGGTAATGCGCTGATCGCGGAACACCACTACGTGATGCTCCAGATGCGCGCGGTGAATGCGCGCAAAATCCTGGTCATTGACCGGCAACGCCAGATCAAGCCCGATGATTTCGGCTCCCACGGCACCGCTGAACGGGCGAATCTCAAAAGACTGAGGGGCGATGCTTACAGCAATCGCAGAGGCAGACGGTGCAGACATAAATCACTCCCACGCAGAGCACACCCAATGGCGCGCTGATCGATCAGAAACTCACGGAGGTCCCGTGTTGGTTCATTTCGTGCGGCGCGTCGATTGGTCGACCTGTACGCAGGGGTATGACTTTATAGGTATAAGAAATTTAATTTAAATACCGTTAGGGAATAAGCATATGACCTGTGATCCGGCTTATTTCGCGCCACGGCCTAAAGCACTGGCGCGCCCTGCCGATGGACTTGAATGGCATAAGGTTTAAAGGACGAATCGACATGGTCGGCAGCATCAACCCCTTGGCATCCAGCCTGAATATCCAGAGCGTGGCCAGCACTGCATCCAGCAACGCGCCGGACAGCAGCGCCGTGAGTGACGCCAGCGCCACGGCCACCGAACAGGTCAAGCCGCGAGCGTCCAGGGGCGCCAATGCGGCACCTGCACCAGACAGCAGTGACGACAGTTCAGACACGGTCAAGCAGTTGAAAAAACAGATCGCGCAACTGCAAAAACAGCTCCAGCAGCAGATGCAGGCACTGCAAAGCATTCAGGCCAGCGACCAGAGCCCGGACGCCAAGGCCGCTGCCGTTGCCGGGGCCCAGGCACAAGTGACGGCGACCACTGCGGCGCTGCAAGCGGCCACGGCCGCATTGCTGCAGGCACTGACAGCCCAGGGCAGCAGCGGCTCGGGGTCGATGGTCAGCACGTCGGCCTGAATGCCCCCCTGCGGGAGCTGACCACGGTTTTCAGGCGATCTTATAAACGAAGAATCCTACGATAAATTTAGCCTTTTCCCTTAATTGCATCATTTGCTGTTATTCTGCGCCCCTCTTTGGGGAGTAGCTGGCCGTCACTTGCGTGGCGGCGCTCTGGTCAACATTCTCGGCAACCTGCCGTGGCCATGGCATCCATACGGATTTGCGAGACCAACGTCATACCTGTGCTGAAGTCGGGCGCGCAGTGCTATGTCGTTGCCTCAAGCCCGGCTGGATGACTGAATTGAACCCAATTGCCCTGATTCTCCTGGCTTTCGCCATGTCCACCGATGCTTTTGCCGCCGCCATCGGCAAAGGCTCAAGCCTGCACAAACCCCGTTTCAGCGAAGCCCTGCGCACCGGTCTGATCTTTGGTGTGATCGAAGCCATTACGCCTGTGATCGGCTGGGCCATCGGTCAGGCGGCCAGCAGCTACGTCACTCAGTGGGACCACTGGATCGCCTTCATCCTGCTGCTGGGTCTGGGCCTGTACATGATCTACAACGGCGTAAAACCCGATGAAGACGAGCCCGAAGACAAACCGTCGCAACACTCTTTCTGGATTCTGGTGGTCACGGCCATCGCCACCAGCATCGATGCGCTGGCGGTAGGCGTCGGCCTGGCTTTTGTGGACGTCAATATCCTGGTGGCAGCTGCTGCCATCGGCCTGGCCACCATGACCATGGTCATTATCGGCACCATGCTTGGCCGGGCGCTGGGCAGCCTCGTCGGCAAGCGTGCGGAGATCGTGGGCGGCGTGGTGTTGATCATCGTGGGCGCCACGATTCTGTACGAGCATCTGAGCGCCGTGTAATACCTTCCGGGGCTCTGGCATTGCGCCAGAACCCCGGTTTGTCAGGCCTGTGCGGCGCTGCGGTTTAGCCGGTACATGGTCCAGGCGTAGAACACCAATGCCAGCCCCGCCAGCGAACCCCCCGCCAGCCCGATCCAGGCAAAGCCGAAATGGCTGCCCACCGAACTGCCCAGCAGCGCACCCCCGCCGATCCCGATGTTGTAAATACCCGAGAACATGGCCATCGCCACATCCGTTGCATCGGGCGCCAGTGTCAGAACCCTGGACTGCATCGCCAAACCAAACCCCATGATCGCCATCCCCCAGATAATGCTCAACACACCCAGGGATTCAATCCAGTTGCTGGCCGGCAACAGCAACAGCAGGCTCAGCGCGATCAGGCCTACAGCGATCAACAGGAAAGCCTGCGGGCTGTACTTGTGGAACCAGCTGAAGCAAAGGGAACCGATAATCCCCGCACCGCCGAACAGCAGCAGAATCAGGGTAACGGTACTGCCACTCATGCCGGCCACACCCTGCACAAAGGGCTCGACGTAGCTGTAGGCAGTGAACTGTGCCGTGATCACCACCGCCGTCAGCACATAGACCGCCACCAGCGCAGGTCGCTTGAACAATACCGGCAGGCTTCTGAGGGAGCCCGAGTTCTGGCTTGGCAACAACGGCAAGGTTCTGGCCAGCCAAAACACCAGCACTGCGGCAAGCACCGCAATCACGATAAAGGTTGTACGCCAGCCCATCGCCTCACCCAGCAAGCGGCCCAGGGGAACACCCATGACCATCGCCAGCGACGTGCCGGTCGCCAACAGGCCCAAGGCTTGCACCTCCTTGCCTTCTGGCGCCAGCCTCACCGCCAGTGACGCCGTAATGGACCAGAACAGGGCATGAGACAACGCTACCCCGATCCGGCTTAACAACAAAATGCCGAAGTTGGCCGCCAGGCTCGACAGTACATGACTGGCGATAAACAGCCCGAACAGCACGAGCAACAACTTGCGGCGCTCGACGTTGCGGGTCAGCAGCATGATCGGCAGCGATGCCAGCGAAACCACCCACGCATAGATGGTCAACATCAGTCCGACCTTGGCAGTGGACAGATCAAAGCTGCCGCCAATCGCACTCAACAACCCCACAGGCACAAATTCCGTGGTGTTGAACACAAAGGCGGCCAGCGCCAGCGCGATGACCGGCTGCCAGGTGGCATTGGAGGTAGAAGTGGGGTTGGTCATTTAAAGAATGCACTACTCGCTATCGATGATCTAACAAGCCCATGACACGACCGCCCTTGCAGACCCTTCGAGCCAGAACCACGCAGACGATAGTTTATAGCCTTCTCGGGGAGCTGTTGATGAACATCGGCTCTCCCTGCATATTTATTTAATGGATCCACTGTTATCGCTCATCTTTGCATTTTGTGTTCGATAATCGCCAAAACCCCCAGCAAAACCCAACAATACTCCCACATGAAATTGACTTGAAAGATACCAATGCCGCCTAATGGATCCATAAAAGCAATAACACCTGATCTGGAGATTGGTCATGTACCCAAAAAACACCTGGTACGTCGCATGCACCCCCGATGAAATCACCGACAAGCCTTTGGGCCGGCAGATTTGCGGCGAGAAAATGGTTTTTTATCGCGGCCACGAAAACAAAGTCGCCGCTGTCGAGAACTTTTGCCCGCATCGCGGTGCTCCCCTGTCACTGGGTTATGTCGAGAACGGCAACCTGGTGTGCGGCTATCACGGGCTGGTCATGGGCTGCGACGGCAAAACCGTCGAGATGCCCGGACAGCGGGTACGCGGTTTCCCGTGCAACAAGACCTATGCCGTGGTCGAACGCTACGGCTTTATCTGGGTATGGCCCGGCGATCAGGATCAAGCCGACCCTGCATTGATCCACCACCTGGAGTGGGCAGTGAGCGATGAATGGGCCTATGGCGGCGGCCTGTTTCATATCGGTTGCGACTATCGCCTGATGATCGACAACCTGATGGACCTGACCCACGAAACCTACGTACACGCCTCCAGCATTGGCCAGAAGGAAATCGACGAAGTCGCCCCGACCACCACGGTTGAAGGCAACGAAGTCGTCACGGCGCGGCACATGGAAAACATCATGGCCCCGCCGTTCTGGCGCATGGCCTTGCGCGGCAATAATCTGGCCGACGATGTGCCGGTGGACCGCTGGCAGATCTGCCGCTTCTCGCCACCCAGCCACGTCTTGATCGAAGTCGGGGTCGCTCACGCGGGCAAAGGCGGCTACCACGCAGCCCCCGAGTTCAAGGCATCGAGCATCGTGGTCGATTTCATCACCCCTGAAACAGACACCTCGATCTGGTACTTCTGGGGGATGGCACGCAACTTCAACCCTCAGGATCAGGCGCTCACCGCGACCATCCGCGAGGGCCAGGGCAAGATTTTCAGCGAAGACCTGGAGATGCTCGAACAACAGCAACAAAACCTGCTGGACCACCCGCAACGCGCATTGCTCAAGCTCAATATCGACTCGGGCGGCGTGCAGTCACGCCGCGTCCTGGACCGCATCATCGCCAGCGAACGCACACCCGAGCCACACCTGATCGCCACTGCGCAGTAATTCCCGGACGGGGGCGAGCGCACGTGGGCCAGCCCCCTCAATGGCAACGCTTTGAGGAAGCAGCATGATTGATGTGGTGGTGGTATCTCGCAACAACGAAGCACAGGGCATTTGCACCTATGAGCTGGCCAACGCCGATGGCAGCGCCCTCCCCGCGTTCAGTGCCGGATCGCACATTGATGTGCACCTGCCCGGCGGACTGATCCGCCAATACTCCCTGTGCAACCATCCTGATGAACAGCATCGCTACCTGATTGGCGTGCTCAGGGATCCGGCTTCACGGGGCGGCTCGCAAAGCCTGCATGAACAGATCAAGAGTGGCGATAGCCTGCGCATCAGTGAACCGCGCAACCTGTTCCCGCTGGTCCACGAAGCCCGCCGCAGCTTGCTGTTTGCAGGGGGCATAGGGATCACCCCGATTCTGTGCATGGCGGAGCGCCTGGCCCACAGCGGCGCAGATTTCGAACTGCATTACTGCGCCCGGTCCAGCGAGCGGGCGGCCTTTGTCGAGCGCCTGCGCAACTCGCCTTTTGCGGACCGGGTGTTCATGCACTTCGACGAGCAGCCAGAGACCGCCCTGAATGCAGCCCAGGTGCTGGCCAGCCCGCAGCCCGGCACCCATTTGTACGTGTGCGGCCCGGGCGGCTTCATGCAGCATGTTCTGGACAGTGCGCGCGCTCAAGACTGGCAGGAGCACGCCCTGCACCGGGAGTACTTCGCCGCCGCCCCGGTTGACAGCAGCAACGACGGCAGCTTTTCGGTCAAGGTGGGCAGCACCGGCCAGGTCTTCGATATTCCAGCGGACAAAACCGTGGTCCAGGTCCTGGAAAGTCACGGCATCGATATACCCATGTCATGCGAGCAAGGGGTATGCGGCACGTGCCTGACCCGCGTGCTGGAAGGCGTTCCGGATCATCGCGACATGTTCCTCACCGAAGAGGAGCAGGCTTGCAACGATCAGTTCACTCCGTGCTGTTCGCGCTCGAAATCGCCCATGCTGGTGCTGGATATCTGAACTTCAATCGGAGCGGTGGATCACTTTCATCCGCTCATTGGCAGTGGCCGAGCCGAAGATTTCGGCATAGCGCAACGTCGCGTTGGCGTGCTCGCGCATGATCGCTTCGGCGCGGGCACCCTGGCGACTGACCAGCGCATCGAACACCGAATGATGCTGCATATGGGCATAGTTGAAGCGCCGGTATTCACGGGCCATGTCCTTGCGATCAACCGCCAGCGCCGTCACTGAAGCAAACGGCAAATGATCATTGCGTGCCAGGGCATCGGCAATGGCCGGGTTGTGACTGCCCTCAACGATAACCTGATGAAAGCGCATATTGAGGTCGTGATAGACCTCAAGATCGTCCTCGGTGACGAAGCCTTTATCGAACAGCTCATCCCCTTGCAACAGGCACAACTCCAGGGCGGCCCGTGCCTCTCCCGACAGCCCGCGTTCGGCCGTCAAACGTGCCGCCAGGCCTTCGAGCACCCCGCGCACCTCCACCGCACCCGCAATGTCATTGGCACTGACCGAACGCACCTGAAAACCGCGCCCGCCGAAACGCACCAGCAAGCCTTCCTGCTCAAGCGTGCGAAAGGCCATGCGTACCGGCATGCGGGAGACGCCGAACAACTCGGCAGTGGGAATTTCCATGAGGCGTTCGCCAGCGGCAAGCTCGCCTGAGGCAATCATCTTGCGCAGTGCAATCAGCACCAATTGACCGGGTTTGCTCATCCAGGCAGCATCCAGAAAACGTGAGCGGCCATAGTAACGCATGAGCGGCTATAGAGACTGAGCGGCGCACACATCCCTCAGCATCTACTACCTGGCACATCCCCCTGTGGGAGCGGGCTTGCTCGCGATGGTATCGACGCGATTCGACAGACACACCGCACTGCCTGCATCGCAGCCCCCCTACATCGACAACGGATAACTCACGATCACACGGGTCTGGTCGAAGTCGCTGTTGAAGCTACGACGGTTGGTGGCGTTGTTGACGCGCAAGCTGAGATTCTTCAGCGTGCCGCTCTGGAACGTATAGCCGACTTCGGTATCGCGCTCCCATTCCTTGCCGTTAGTCCCCTGTTTGGTGGTGGCGTTGTCGCCATGACCATAGCGAACCATCGCCAGCAATCCAGGCACCCCGAGCGCGGCAAAGTTGTAGTCGTAACGCGCTTGCCAGGAGCGCTCGTCGGCATTGCTGAAGTTACCGTTGAACATGTCGTTGCCCAGCGTGCGCCCGCTGCTGCCGTACACCGACATCCAGCCGCTGTCCCCGCTGACCCGCTGCAACCCCAGGTACAACGTGTGCCCGCCCGTAGCCGCGGAGAACAGTCCGTACGCCGTGCGGCTGCTGACCCGACCGATACGCGCGCTACCATCGTCCTTGTCGATGAAGTAACCCAGATTGGCGCCCAGCACCCAGTCACCCACCGGCTGTTTGTGCAGCAGATTGAAATAGCTTTGCTGATAGATATCCGCCAACTGCGAATGCCACGCCCCCACCTGGGTACGCTGCTCATTGAAACGGTACTCAGCCCCCGCATAGTTGAATCGGTCGGAGGTCACGCCCGGCGCAGCCCACGCCGCCAGATCCTGCATGTCCGAAGAATTGCGCAGGCTCACGGCCCGGTATTGCCCCGCCTGCAGCCCCAGGCCTTCAATCTCCCTGGACACCAGCATGGCGCCACGGAAGGTCTGCGGCAGCAGTCGCCCATCGTCGTAGCGCAACACCGGAACATCCGGCAGCAGTTCTCCAACCTTCACTTCCGTTTCCGAAAAGCGCGCCTTGGCCGCCAGCCCTGCCCGGCCAAAGTTATCGGCCGCGCGACCATCGCTGTTCACCGGCAGCAGTTCAGAGCCACTGGCCACGCGACTGCTGTCGAGCTTGACCCCAAGCATGGCAATCCCTTCCAGGCCAAAACCCACAGGCCCCGGGGTGTAACCGGAGCTGAATTTCAGAATAAAGCCCTGTGCCCATTCATCCACCTTGCTTTTGCCGGCGCTGTGGTCACGAAAATCACGATTGAAGTAGTAGTTGCGCAGCATCAAATCGGCCTTCGCGCCGTCAAAAAACCCTTCATCCTGGGCCATTGCCGAGGCACACACCGACAACGACAGCAAACCTGTAAGCATCTTCATTATTATTGTTCTCCGATTGTTGGGCGCAGCCGCTCCCCGCAGCTGATACAGCCCGCCCAGACAGATAGATAAGGGTATGCGCCCGGCCAGGCCGGGCATTGATCAGAAGGTTGAATCAGGCCTGGGCCAGCGCCGGTTGTGCCTGCGAAGTCGACGGTTTGAGCAGCAGCAAGCAACCGGCCGCGATCACGAACACGATGGCAAACACGCCATACAGGTGCAGGGGCTGCCAGCCGGCATCCAGCAGAAAACCGGCCACAATGGGCGACAGGATCGCGCCGATACGCCCAATGCCGATCCCCCAGCCCACGCCCGTTGCTCGTACGGAAGCGTCATACACCACTGGCGACAATGCATAGAGCCCGGCAACGCAGCCATTGGAAAACAGCCCGATCAGCAATCCAAGCCCCAACGCGGCCATGACCGAAGACCCAGAGCCGACAAACAGCACCAGCAAGCCCGCGGTAATCAGCATGAACAGCGACAGCACCCGGGTCAGCGGCCAGCGCGATGACAAGCCGCCAATCAGCGCCGCGCCAAAGATCCCGCCCACGCTCAACAGCACGCCGCCGGTAATGCCCTGTTGCGCCGAAAGCCCGGCCGACACCAGCAGTTTTGGCGTCCAGCTCATCACAAAGTAAAAGCCGAACATCACCAGGAAGAACAACAGCCAGATCAGCAGCGTGGTGCGGCGCATGGCGGGCGCCAGAAGCTTGGTCAGGCCGGTACTGGCACCCGCCGGACTCACCACCGCAGCAGGCATCTGGTTCAAGGCTGGCTGACCCAGGCGTCGGGCCAGGCTATTGATACGTTGCAAGGCCGTGGCCGGGCGGCGCGCAAGCAAAAAGTCCAGCGACTCGGGCAGCCACAGCAACACCAGCGGGATCACCGCAAAAGTCACAACCCCGCCGAAGACAAACACCGAACGCCAGCCCCAATGGGTCAACAACCAGACTGCCAGCAAACCGCCCAGGGTGGCGCCCAGGGCATAGCCGGTGGATTGCAGACTCACTGCCAGGCCGCGCCAGCGCTTGCTGGCGTACTCGCTGGCAATCACGTTGCTGCTGGCCAGAATCCCGCCAATCCCCAGCCCCGTAAGCCCGCGCAGCAGCGCCAACTGCACCGGTGTCTGGCTCAACGCCGAAAGCAGCATGCCCGTGCCGCTGACCACCAGGCACAACAGGATCAATGGGCGTCGACCGATGCGATCTGCCCAGGGGGCGAGAAACAGCGAACCCGCCGCCATGCCAAACAGCCCGGCACTGAGCAACATGCCGATTTGCGCCCCGCTCAGGCCCCACTCGGCCGACACCGAAGCCGCCGTGAACGCCATCACCAGCACATCAAAGCCATCGATCATGTTCAACACGATGCAGATCCCGATGGCGAGCCATTGAAACCGCACCATCGGACCGTTATCCACGCGAGCTTTCAGATCGATATCCATCATTGCACCTGCCTGTCGCAAGCGACCCGGACAAGGCAAACGCAAAACACGGCAGTGCGCGCAGACATAAAGCGGACAGAACCCTGACAGTTCTGTGCTCTGGATAAGCCTTTCATGACGAGACCCTTTTTTTGTAATTTTTATGGGCGACGGTCAGGAAGGAATCCAGCCATCGCCAGGGCGCTAGTCAACCCGTTAATGGATCCACAGGCAATATGAGGGATTGTCACAATATCAAGAACCCCTGCCCTCAGATCCTGAAACCGGCGCAGAGATATTAATTTTTTCCTTTAAATACAACACGTTGAATTATAAAGACCCTCTACACTTTAGCGTTCGATTATCGACCAATCTCGTAGCCAGAAATCCTGTCTGGCCACGAACCCAGTCTTAGTCACTTGAAAATCGATTTATTGGATCCACTGAAGCAGTGTTTTCCGGGTATCACTCGACAAACGCCAGGCTCGCCTGTGCGCCACGAATGGAGGCGATTCGGTAGTCGGCTTCTGGCAATACATAGGCAAAAAAGAACTGCGCAGTTTGTAGCTTGCCGGCGCGTACAGGGTCGCTGTCGGGCAGCAAACGGGACACCCGCGCCCCTCGTACCCAGGCAAACCCCAGCAGGGCCACCCCGCACAACCGCAAAAAGTCCCCGGCAACCCGATAGGGATACTCGACCTCCTCGCCAGCGCGCTCACGAACTGCGCCCACCACCGCTTCAAGCTTGTCGCACAGTCGCTCCAGCTCAGTGCCAAAACCGCCACACTCCGAGGCCTCCAGGGCCAGCGCGGACTCCTGGCGCATCACCGCCAGCAACTCGGCAAACGCCCGGCCGTCATCGCCCAGCACTTTGCGCAACAGCAAGTCATTGGCCTGGATCTCGTTGCTGCCCTCATAAATCATCGCGATCCGGCTGTCGCGCAGGGTTTGCTCGATCGCAAACTCGCTGACATAGCCGTAACCGCCGAACACCTGCAAAGCGTTGCTGGCCTGGCGAAACCCCTGGTCGGTGAAAAACGCCTTGATCACGGGCGTCAGCAGTTCTGCCAGTTGCAGGGCGCGCTGTCGCTCGGCCGGGCTCTCTTGGTGCTCAGCCTCATCGAGCAGATGCGCCACCCAATAGCCCACGGCCCGCATCCCCTCGGTGCAGGCGCGCAACTCCAGCAAGGTGCGGCGCATGGCCGGGTGAAAATGGATCGGGTCGGCGGCGTCGGCACTGACCCCGACAGGCCGCACCGGCGCACGCATCTGCTTGCGTTCCAGGGCATAGTCGCGAGCGTTCTGCCACGCCGCTTCGGCGTGTCCCAGCCCCTGCAGACCCACGTGCAGCCGCGCCGAGTTCATCATCACGAACATCGCCGCCAGACCGCGACTGGCCTCGCCAATCAGCCAGCCGTGTGCCTGCTCGAACACCAGCGAACAGGTTGCGCTGCCCTTGATCCCCATCTTGTGTTCGATACCGTCGCAACGCACGTTGTTGACCTGATGGTGGTCCAGCAGCTTGGGCACCAGAAACAGCGAAATGCCCCGGCTGCCAGCAGGCGCACCGGGCAGTCGTGCCAACACCAGATGCAGGATATTTGCGCTCAGGTCGTGTTCGCCGCCAGAGATAAACAGCTTGCTGCCGCTCACACGATAACTGCCGTCGTCTTGCGGTTCGGCACGACAGCGCAGCAGGCCGACGTCGCTGCCTGCCTGCGGCTCGGTCAGGCACATGGTGGGCAAGGCTTCACCGCTGACAATCTGCGGCAAATAACGCGCCTTGATCCACTGCGGGGCATGGGCCTTGAGGCACAGGTAGGCACCATGGGCGATGCCGGTGTACATGGCCCAGCCATGATTGCTGGCATAGAGCATTTCCTGCAGCGCCGCATCGAGCAGCTGCGGCAAGCCCTGCCCGCCGTAGGCCTCATCGCACGCCAGGGCTGACCACCCGCCTTCTGTGTAGGCGCGATACGCCTCGACAAATCCGGCGGGCGTCGTCACCCGGCCCGCGTCGAAACTACATCCCTGGCGGTCGCCACTGCTGTTGATCGGCGCAAGCACCTGGGCGCTGAACCGCCCGGCTTCTTCAAGCACCTGGCGGGCCAGCGCCAGATCGAGGTCCTGGAAGCGCTCTGTTTGCGCCCAGGCCCGTGGGGCCTCAAGCCAGTGTTCAATCACAAATTGCATGTCGCGCAGCGGCGCCTGGTATTGCCACATGGGAAAACCTCAAATCGTGGAAAAATGCGGATTCTCGATCAGTACCGCCATGCCCTGGCCACCCCCGACACACGCAGCGGCAATGCCATAACGCAGATTCTGCTCGCGCAGTTGCCGGGCCAGGGTCAGCACCAGGCGCAGGCCGGTGGCGGCCAGGGGATGCCCCAGGGCAATGGAGCCGCCACGGCAATTGAGTTTTTGCCGGTCCAGTTCCAGTGCCTGTGCCACCGCCAGAACCTGTGCGCCCTGCGCCTCGTTGATTTCAAACAGATCAATCGCGTCCAGCGCCAAACCGCTGCGTTTGAGCAACAACTGGATCGCAGGCACCGGGCCGATACCCATCCGTTGTGGCGCAACACCGACCACCGCCGTCGCCAGTAAATTGGCCAGGGCCGGCTGCCCCGCCGATGCACGGGCGACCAGCGCGGCAGCAGCGCCATCCACCACTGCGCAACTGTTACCCGCCGTCTGCACACCCCCCGGGTGAATGGCCCCCAGCCTGGCCAGGGCCGCGGCGTCGGTGGAACGCGGATGACTGTCGAGGCTGACCGACTCACATCGACGCGGCAGGCTGATACCCCGCGGCTGGTAGCCTTCCAGCTCAAACACTTCATTGCGCAGGGTGACGATTTCATCCCCCAGCCAGCCGCTGGCCTGGGCGTGAAGTGCCTGCTGGTGACTATTGAGGGCATAGCCGTCCACGGCCTCACGGCTCAGGCCGTACTCCGTGGCCAGGTTTTCCGCCGTGGCGATCATGTCCACGCCGGGAGCCGGGTCGTACAGTGCTTCCCAGAGAAAATCCTTGAACTCGACCGGCGCCCCCAGGCGGAATCCACCGCGATGGGTGTAGGCGGCAATCGGGTTGCGGGACATGGACTCCGTGCCCACGCACAGCGCCAGTTCCATGCCGTCATGCAACTGCCCGGCAGCCTGGCGCAACAGTTCAAACCCTGTGGCGCAAATACGCTGCACCGCCAGGGCAGGCACCTGTTGCGCCACACCGCTGTAGAGGCCGATATGACGCGGCAACATGTACGCATCGAAGCTGGCCTGGGCCATTGAACCCGCCAGTACCGAGTCCACTGCCCCCCCGTCCAGCCCGGCACGGGCCAGCACTTCACGGGCGACCTTGATCCCCATGTCGATCGGTGAAACCTGGGCCAATGCCCCGCCCAGGTCGACCCACGGGGTACGAACCACCTCAAGAATGGCGACATCGGTGAATGCCGAGTACTGCCCCCCAGGGCTCACGACGGCTTGCCAGCACGCAGGATCGAAGGCGCCTGCCCGCGATAAAGCGCTTCCACATGCGCCGCTCGCCATTGCAGCACTGCACGCTGATTGATCGAACCCTTGTCGGTGATTTCACCGCGATCGATCGACGCGGCCTCATCCTGCAGCGCGATCCATTCCAGGCGACTGGCATTGCCACTGGCCTGAAGATTGAGCCGCTGCAACCAGTCAGCAAACCACTGGCGCACCGGTTCACTGGCCAACACCTGCGCGTCGCTGGCGTCGGCAGGCAAGCCCGATAACTGTCGGCACTCGTACAGCCGGGCAAATACCAACGCACCAAGGCATTCGCGATCCGGCGCTGCGATCACCAGATCCTGAACATAGGGAGAACCTTCGAGTACGGCCCGGTTGCGCAGCGGCCCCACGCTGACAAACACCCCGGATGACAATTTGAAGTCCTCGGCCAGCCGCCCATCGAACATCAACCCCCATTGCGGGTTGCAAGGATCGGCCAGCTTGATGGCGTCACCGGAGCGGTAAAAGCCTTCATCGTCAAACGCCTCGGCACTCTGCTCGGGGGCGCGCCAGTAACCGGGCATGATGTGCGGGCCGCGAAAGCGCCCTTCCAGCTTGCCATCCACCGGTACCAGACGGACCTCACAGCCCGGCGCCGGCAGACCGATATAACCGGCCATCGACAACGGCCCGGTGGTGAAGGTGCATGAAGGCGAGGCTTCGGTCATGCCCAGCCCGGCCATCATCCGGATGCGTTCGCCACAGTGTTGCTCGGCAACCCGGTCGAGGCGGTCCCAGATACTTTGCGAAAGGCCCGCGGCGGCGAAAAAGAACAGTTTGATGCGGGCAAAAAAACGCTCGCGCAACTCGCTGTCGGTTTCCAGCGCCGTGACCAGTTCTTCCCAGCCTTTAGGCACGGTGAGGTAGGCAGTAGGCGAGATTTCCTTGAGGTTGCGCAGGGTTTCGGCAAAGCCCTGAGCCGTTGGTTTACCGCCATCCAGGTACAGCGTACCGCCGTTGTAGAGGACGATCCCGAGGTTATGACTGCCGCCAAACGTGTGGTTCCAGGGCAACCAGTCCACCAGCACCGGGGGTTCTTCGGCAAAAACCGGAAAGGTCTGTAACAGCATTTGTTGATTGGCACAAAGCATGCGCTGGGTGGTAATCACCGCTTTGGGCAGCTTGGTCGAGCCTGAAGTGAAGAGAAATTTGGCGATGCTGTCCGGGCCTGACGCCATGAACGCAGCCTGGGCCTCGGCGCCGCCCGGCTGCTCCAGCAAACTGGCAAAGCTCACCTGGGGCCGCCCCGCCATCTCGCCGCGTACCGCTACCAATGGCGTGTCTGAGGGCAATACCGCGTCCACGGCACGCTGATAAACCGCCGCGTCACTGACAAAGATCAGGCCCGGCTGCAACAGGTCGCAGACATGGCGCAACTTGGCAAAATCCTGGGACAGCAACGAATAGGCAGGGGAAACAGGGCAGTAAGGAATACCGGCATACATTGCCCCCAACGCCATCTGCAAATGCTCAATATCGTTGCCCGACAGGATCGCCAGCGGACGCTCTGCCCCCAGGCCATAGGCCAGCAGGCTTTGCGCAATGGCGCGAACGTCTTCCAGCATCTGGGCATAGCTGATGCGACGCCATTGGCCATCAGCGTCCCGTGCAGCGATAAAGGTGTGCCCGGGCCGGATCTGCGCCCAGTGCACCAGGCGATCAAGCAAACGTTCGGGCATCGGCTCCAGGGTTTCCAGGGAGCGCATGTGCAAGATGCCGCCGACCTCCAGCACTTCGACCGCCGGGTGACCGATGGCCACCTCGCGATAACGTGGCGTCGGTGTAGGGGACTTGGCCGGGGAATTGAATTCGAAACTCACGTCATGCTCCTCCATCAAGGCATGCGCTGCCCGTCCGACACTTAAGCGGCATGGCGCAGGCATGACTCCTTGTTATTGTTATGCCTTGTGCAGACGATCAGATCGGGTAGTGGCGCGGCCCGTTCTGCAAGGTGATCCAGCGCAACTGGGTGAATTGCTCGATCGACGCCTTGCCGCCAAAACTGCCGTAACCGCTGGACTTGACCCCACCAAAAGGCATTTGCGCTTCATCGTGGACCGTCGGGCCGTTGATATGGCAAATGCCCGATTCGACCCGCTGGGCCAGTGCCAGGGCACGCCCGGTGTCCCGGCTGAAAATAGCCGCCGACAACCCGAACTCCGAATCGTTGGCCAGGCTCAGCAAGGCCTCATCGCCGTCCCCGCGCAGCAGCACGGCAACCGGGCCAAAGGACTCTTCGCGGTACAGGCGCATGCTCGGGGTCACGCCATCGAGCAACGCCGGTTGCATGATGCTGCCCTCGACCTGACCACCCACCACCAGCCTCGCGCCTTTGCCGACCGCATCGTCGATCAGTGCCTTGATCCGCACACCGGCGCTGGCATCCACCAGCGAGCCGAGTACCGAGTCGTCCGCCTGGGGATGACCGGCGCGCAAGGTGGCAACCTTGGTTGCCAGCTTGTCGATAAAGGCATCAGCCACCTTGTTGTCCACGATCAGCCGCTCGGTGGACATGCAGATCTGGCCCTGATTGAAGTAAGCGCCAAAGGCTGCGGCGTCGACTGCGGCGTCAAGGTCAGCGTCGTCCAGCACCAGAAACGGCGCCTTGCCCCCCAGCTCCAGAAGGGCCGGCTTGAGGTGACGGGCTGCCAGTTCGGCAACAATGCGCCCCACGTGGGTTGAGCCGGTAAAGTTGACCCGGCGCACCGCCGGATTGGCGATCAGTCGCTCTACAATCGCCGGTGCATCTGCCGGAACATTGCTGATGACGTTGACCACGCCATCGCCCAGTCCCGCATCCTGCAACACCTGGCCAATCAGCCGGTGAACGGCCGGGCTCAGCTCGGAAGCCTTGAGCACCACGGTGTTGCCGCACGCCAGCGGCATGGCCAGCGCACGGGTGGCAAGAATCACCGGGGCATTCCAGGGCGCGATGCCCAGGATCACGCCACAGGGTTGACGCAAGGCCATCGCAAAACTGCCGGGCACATCGGAAGGGATCACTTCGCCGTTGATCTGGGTGGTCATGGAGGCGGCCTCACGAAGCATGCCGGCCGCCAGCTTGACGTTGAACCCATACCAGTTGGCCATGGCCCCGGTTTCACCCGCCGCCTCGATAAACTCGCTCGCCCGTGCCTGCATCAACTCGGCAGCAGCGAGCAGCCGCGTACGTCGTTCATTGGGCGCCAGCGCAGCCCAGGCAGGGAAAGCAGCCTGAGCCGCGGCAACTGCGGCATCGGCATCTTCCAGGGTGGCGGCGGCCACGCGTGACACCACCTCACCCGTCACCGGGTTGCAGCGCTCGAACGTTCGGCCATCACGGGCCGGGCACGACTTTCCGCCGATGAGCAGGGGCACGTCCAACATGGTGATTCCTCTTTATTGTCGTTATCGGGAATTCATTTACAGGGTGCGACCGGCGCACCCTGAACAGCGAGATTAGCGCTTGTAGGCTTGCAGGCCTGGCTTGATGCTCTTTTCATCGAGGAATTGCTTCATGCCCTGCTCACGCCCGCCTTCGGTGTCCAGCAGTCGCGACTGATCGAGCTTGGCGTACAGGTAATCTTCGTTCTGCTCCCAGGTCAGTTCGCGGCAGCGCTTGAAGCCATGCTTGGCCGCACGCAGAACAACCGGGTTTTTCTCCAGCAGGTTGCGTGCCAGTTCAATGGTGACTTCACGCAGCTGCGCCAGCGGCACGCTCTCATTGACCAGGCCCATCTCGGCGGCTTTACGCCCGTCGAAGGTCTTGCCGGTCATGATGTAGTACAGCGACTGGCGGTGGCCTACGGTGTCTGCCATTGCCTTGCTGACCAGGTTGCCCGGTGGAATGCCCCAGTTGATTTCCGACAGGCCAAACGTTGCCTCGTCGGCGCAGATGGCCAGGTCGCACGCCACCAGCGGGCTGAAACCGCCACCAAAGCACCAGCCATTGACCATGGCAATCGTTGGCTTGGCGTACATGCGCAGCAACTTCCATTGCCACTGCGACGCTTCACGGCGGATTTTCTCCTGAAGAATCTCGGGACCGGCGTCCACTTCGCGAAAGTACTCTTTCAAGTCCATGCCCGCCGTCCAGGCATCGCCCGCACCGGTCAACACCAACACGCCTGCCTGCGGGTCCTGCTCGAGGGTTTCCAGCACGTCGATCATTTCACGGTTCAGGGTCGGGCTCATGGCATTGCGTTTTTCCGGACGATTGAGAATCACCCAGGCGATGCTGTCTTCGATTTCGACTTTGACGGTTTTCCAGCGGCCTTCGTATTGGCTCATAGCGATTGCTCTCTTGTTGTTCGCTTGAAGATGAGTAAAAACTAACCGGCAAAATTAGTTATGTCAATTAACCATTAATTAAATTAACCAAATTTTTTGGCGGAAACCGCACGTAAAATAACGCAGCGGTGGCTATCAACCTTCAACCGCGGCAAACTAGATAGGTTTATTAACTTCATTCGAGCAAGGATCCCTCTATTTATGGCCAAGTCAGCCACCCCTGTCGTCGCCCAAGAGGCCCTGCCTGAAAGCCCGGACGTACAGGCCCCCCTGGACACCGCGCTGGACGAACTGATCGGCTATGCCATGCGTCGCGCCCAGTTAAAGCTGTTCCAGAACCTGATCAGCCGACTGTCGGCCCATGACCTGCGCCCGGCGCAGTTTTCGGCAATGGCGATCATTGACCAGCATCCCGGCCTTATGCAGGCAGACCTGGCCCGCGCGCTGGCGATTGAGCCCCCGCAAGTGGTGCCATTGCTGAACAAACTGGAGAGTCGGGCGTTGGCGGTACGGGTTCGTTGCAAACCCGACAAGCGCTCCTACGGCATCTTCCTGAGCAAGACCGGAGAAGCCCTGCTCAAAGAGCTCAAGGCCATCGCTGCCCAAAGCGACATCGACGCGACCTCGGCGCTGGATAGCGCCGAGCGTGAAGAACTGCTGCGCCTGCTGAAAAAGGTGTATCAGGAGTAACCTGGCGCTGTAGCCACTGCGTAGCCGAACGCAGCCTCGCATGGCTCGTCAGCGACTACAGATTCGCCACCATCTCCGTGTTGTAGTCGCTGACGAGCCATGCGAGGCTGCGATCGAGCGCGCAGCGGTCGCAAAACCGCAACACGCGCAATGCCGGATTAACCGTGCAAGCCGGTTTCACGACTGCTTCGCAGCCGGACGCAGCCTCGCACGGCTCGTCAGCGACTACAGATTCGCCACCATCTCCGTGTTGTAGTCGCTGACGAGTAGTACGAGGCTGCGATCAAGCGCGCAGCGGTCGCAAAACCGCAACACGCGCAATGCCTGATTAACCGTGCAAGCCGGTTTCACGACTGCTTCGCAGCCGGACGCAGCCCCGCATGGCTCGTCAGCGACTACAGATTCACCACCATTTCCGTGTTGTAGTCGCTGACGAGTAGTACGAGGCTGCGATCGAGCGCGCAGCGGTCGCAAAACCGCCCCTACCAGATCGGCAAGGTATAGATGGCCAGAAAGCGGGTCTGGTTTTCATCGCGAAAGGCCGCACCTGTCGGGAAGTCGTTTCGGTAAATAGACTTCCTCGCCAAAAGACCCAGGTTTTTCAGCGGCCCGCTCTGGATCACGTACCCCAGCTCCATCTGAAACTCGCGCTCCTTGCGATCATCCGCATTCAAGGACGCCAGTTCGATATTGTCACCGCGCACATAACGCAACCGCCCTTTCAATCCCACCACCCCCACCGCCGTGAAGTCGTAGTCGTAAATGGCCTGCCAGGTGCGCTCCTTGGCATTGAGAAAGTCCGAACTCATGGTCATTTCGCTCATGCCCATCAACTCTGTACCCGAGATGTAAGGCGTCGCCGTATCACCGCTGGAATGCATGTAGCCCACACTTAAACGATGCCCACCCAGCCGATAACCCAACAGCGCCGATGCGTTGATGTTGTCGACCTTGCCTGCTTTGGCACTGCCCGCCTCATCACTGAAAAAACTGCGCAGGTCGGTGGTCAGCACGCCGTCACCCAGGGGCAGGTCGTGCAGCAATGCCAGGGTGCTTTGCTTGTACAAATCCGCCACCTCGACATGGTAGGCGCGCACGCTCAGGTTCTTGTTGACCTGATAATCACCACCGCCGTAAGCCAGGTGCGAGGTTTCAGCCGAGCCCTTGAATCGGCCATTGGGAGACGCGATGGTCATGGCCTGGTAGTTGGTGGAGTCACGTTTGTTGATCGCGTCGATATAACCGGTGTTGAAGGTCAGGCCGTCAATTTCTTTGGAGCTGACGGTGGTCCCGCGAAAGGTCTGGGGCAACAGCCGCGACGGGCTGGCAAAGGCAAACGGCAGAAAAATCGACACATCACCGGTCTTGAGCGTGGTCTGGCTAAAACGCAGCTTGCCGGTGAAGGCCAGTCGCGAGTACTCATCCGCAGCCTGTTTGTCACTATTGACCGGCAGCAGTTCGGTGCCGCTGCGGTCAGGCGAAGAGTCCAGCTTGACCCCCAGCAGACCACGCACATCCAGCCCGAAACCGACCGTACCTTCGGTAAAGCCCGACTCCATGTTGGCAATGAAGCCCTGGGCCCATTCCCGCGCTGCGGTCTTGGCGCCACCGTCCTTGTAATCACGGTCCATGTAGTAGTTGCGCAAGGTCAGGATGCCGTGACTGTCTTCGATAAATCCCTGGGCCCAAACCGGGGTGCTGAACAGGCACAGGGCAATGCACGAAAGCGGGAACAAGCGCAGGGCGCCTTGGTTGAGCGTATGCATATTGAATGTCCATTTATTGTTGTTTTTGACAGAACCAGAACGCTCTCTTGGCGTTTCCTGAGCCAGAGAATGGAAACAAGTCAAAGCAACGTCAATCATAAATGACCGATAATCGAACATTATGTTTCTTATCTAGTTTTGATATTCACTGGCAGATACTGGCTAAAAGCCCGTCTTAAACACCTTAAATCTCATTTTGAAGCCAATAACAATCTCAGCTTCTTTTTTTAGTTATCTTTGTTAATCTTTATTTGGCTCGCAGAAAGCCCCCCTACAAAAACAATAACGAGGTTCGTCCATGAACACTCCACAGCATCGTTCGACGCTGACAATCGCTTTGTGCTTTATCGTTGCGCTTATCGAAGGGTTTGACCTGCAAGCCGCTGGCACTGCCGCCGCCGGCCTGCGTCAAACCTTTGCCCTGGACCCGAAAATGATGGGCTGGGTGTTCAGTGCCGGGATCATCGGCCTGCTGCCCGGTGCATTCTTCGGCGGCTGGATTGCCGATCGAATCGGCCGTAAAAAGATCCTCATCGGCGCGGTCATCCTGTTTGGCGTCTTCTCCCTGTTGACCGCCTATGTAGACAGCTACTCCCACTTGCTGCTGGTGCGATTCATGACGGGTCTTGGCCTGGGCGCTGCCCTGCCCAACCTGATCGCCCTGTGTGCCGAAGCGGTAGACGAACGCCGTCGTGGCACAGCGATCAGCATCATGTATTGCGGCGTGCCACTGGGCGGCGCATTGGCAGCGGTAGTGGCGATGTTCTCCCATGACCACTGGCAAACCACCTTTATCATCGGCGGGCTGGCCCCGTTGCTGGTGGTGCCCCTGATGATCATCCTGCTGCCCGAATCCCGGGTTTTCCGACAGGACGTCAGCCAGACCTTGCGTGTGTCCACGGGCCAGGCACTGTTTGGTGAAGGTCGTGGCCGTTCGACCCTGGCGTTGTGGCTCAGTTACTTCTTTACCCTGACCGTGATGTACATGCTGCTGAACTGGCTGCCCACGCTGCTGCTCGCCCAGGGCTTTACCAAACCGCAAGCGGGCATGGTGCAAATGCTGTTCAACATAGGCGGTGCTTTGGGCTCCTTGCTCGGTGGCCTGCTGCTGGACCGCTGCAACCCGATCAAGGTGGTTCTGGGCGTCTATGCCGGGCTACTGGCATCACTGGCCGGGATCGGCTTTTCGGTAGGGATTGTGCCCGTGGCCACCGCAGGCTTTGCCGTGGGCCTGTTTGTCATGGCGGCGCAGCTGGTGCTGTATGCAATGGCTCCGCCACTGTACCCGACCGCCGTACGGGCAACCGGCGTCGGCGCTGCGGTCGCTATCGGGCGCCTGGGTTCGGTTGCAGGTCCCTTGGCCGCAGGTCAGATCCTCGCCGCCGGGGCCGGAACGACCGGGGTGCTGCTGGCGACTTCACCGGGACTGGTCATTGCGGCATTGGCGGTCATCACGGTGATTACCCGCGCCCATCAAAGTGCGAGCCTGAAACCGGGATTTGTGGCCGCTGACCAGTAACCCAAGGCTGCGCTCTGTGGCTTGAAGCGTCTCGACAGCGTGTTTGTTTAGGTTCTGCCGATCTCAGGATTCAAAGGTTTGAATCCTGAGATCAGGGGTTGTCTGTTATTAACGTTCGATGTGCCGCACAACAACACTCGAACTTCAGGGACGACCCGCAATGCCATCCACTCCCCCCCAGCAGGCCAAGGGCGTCTTCGGGCTCTTCTGCCTCGCCAGTTACCTGCTGTCGTTGTCTTATGGCACCACTTTTTTACTGGCCATGATGCTCAGCGCCCACGGCGGCAGTGAGTCGCAGGCTGGCACGATCATCTCGGTCGCCATGCTCAGTACCTTCCTGGCAGTGATTTTTTCCGGCCACCTGACCGACCTGTTCGGCGCTCCCAGGGCCATAGCCTGTGGCTCCCTGCTGCTGGCCGCCGCCTGCCTGGGTTTCGCTACCTTGCCCGATCATGGCACCGCGGTGCTGATCTTTGGCTTGCTGCTGGGGTTGGGCTGGGGAGTGTTTTACACCCTGGGGCCGATCGTCGTGGCCATGCTCATCGAGCCCGCGCAACGGGTGAAACACTTCGCCTTGCTCTCGGGCAGCATGATGACCGGCATCGGCACGGGCCCCTTGCTCGGTCGTGCAGCCCAGGCACTGGGTTACCCGGTGGAATCGGCGTTCCTGGTGGCGGCCGTTGCCAGCCTGCTGGGTGGCCTGATGTTTGTGGTCATCGGCCCAGGAATCAAGCGCCAGCACAGCACACCCGGCTCCGTCGCCCCCTGCAAAATCACGCCGCAGGCTGCTGCGCTGGTGCTGCGCTCCAAGGCCGTGTTCGCGATCATGATGGTTGGCCTGGGCGGCGCCATCTTCGGAGGGTTGTCCAGCTTTCAAACCTCTTACGCGACACTCAACCAGCTGGACTATTCACTCTTCTTCCTGGGCTTCATGGGTGCCGCAATCACCTGTCGCCTGCTGATTGCGGGGTTGATTGTCAGGCGTGACCCCTATGTCATGTCCTGCTTGCTGACGGCCTTGATGGTGGTTTCGGTGTTGATGCTGATGTTCTTTGTCAGCTCCGGGTTCATCTATTTATTGGCAGCCATTGTGCTTGGGGTCGGCTACGGCCTGACGTACTCGGTAATCAACGGCCTGGCTGCCAACGAAGCACCTGCCGGGCTGACGCCACAGTCGCTGGTGCTGTTCAGCCTGGCGTATTTTGTCGGGGTATTTGGTTTCCCCTGGCTGGGCGGGCAGATCATCGTTAACTACGGGATGCACACCCTGCTCTGGATAATCCTGGGGATTGCCTTGTGCAACTGGTCCATTACCCTGGGCCGACTGGTGTGGCGACACCTGCAACGCGTTGTATCGGGCCCTCTACGTAGCAGTTGACGAGTAGAACGAGGCTACGTTCGAGCGTGAAGCAGTCGCTAAACCGGTACACGCGCAGTGCCTGATTAATCGTGCAAGCTGATTTCACGACTGCTACGTCGCAGTGGTGCACCAAGACGATCGCAGCCTCGCACGGCTCGTCAGCGACTACAGATTCGCCACCTACCCTTGTAGTCGCTGACGAGTAGAACGAGGCTGCGATCGAGCGCGAAGCGGTCGCAAAACCGGTAAACGCGGTATCCCTGATTCACCGAGGAAGCTGACTTTACGACTGCTACGTCGCAGTGGCGCACCAAGACGATCGCAGCCTCGCACGGCTCGTCAGCGACTACAGGTCGTGCGCAAGCCGCCACATAGTGCTTTTGGTACCCGGCCCGCCTAGCCCAACGGAATAATCTGCGCACTGCCATGCCGAACCCCACGCTCGGCCATCACATGACGCGTCAGCTCCGCCACCTCCCCCACCGTGCCCTTGAGCACCGAGACTTCCATGCACTTGCCCTGATCCAGGTGCACATGCAACGTCGACAGCGTCAGGTCATGGTGCTCATGAAAGGCCGTATTCAGACGCTTGGACAACTCACGCGTAGCGTGGTCATACACGTAGCTCAAGGTCGCGACACAGGCACTTTGAGGGTCACCCTGCTCCGGTTCCAGCAACCCGGCACGCAATAAATCACGTATGGCCTCGGAGCGCCCCTGATAGCCGTGGGTGCCCACACGCGCATCAATGGCAGCCAACAAATCATCGTCCAGCGAAATAGTGACCCTCTGCATCCAATCAGCCTCGCAGTTATGAACTTTTGACATAGACTTCATACCCAGCATCTGATCAGGCCAATAGCCATCAATTGAGGGAGAAGCAGTGTGAAGCAGTCACGGACTAAAAAACAGCTGGCTTTATGGATGATTGGAGCCTGCCTGAGCGCAGGCATCTCGACTGCCTGGGCTGCCGCCCCGGCCCCCACGCTGACCTATTCATGGCCGACCAATGCTGGTCCGCTGGACCCCCGAGGCTATTCGCCCAACCAGATGTATGCCCAGGCAATGGTCTATGAACCTCTGGTGCGGTACACGGCACAGGGCACCCTGGAACCCTGGCTCGCAACTCACTGGACCGTGTCGCCGGACGGCAAGACCTACACCTTCACCCTGCGCGACAACGTAACCTTCAGTGATGGCAGCCCCTTCAACGCGAGTGCCGCCAAAACCAACCTTGATGCGGTGCTGGCCAACAGCAAGCGCCACCAGTGGATGGAGCTGGTCTCCACCCTTGAGCGCGTCGAAGCGCCGGACGAGCACACGCTGGTGCTGGTGCTCAAACACCCTTATTACCCGACCCTGATGGAGCTGGCACAAGTGCGCCCGCTGCGGTTTGGCGCACCCGACGCCAAGCCGGGCACGCCGGTGGGCACCGGGCCCTGGGTGCTCGCCCAGACCCGGCGTGGCGAATACGACCGCTTCGACCGTAACGAGCACTACTGGGGGCCAAAACCGGCCTATGACTCGGTCATGGTCAAGGTCATCTCCGACCCCGACAGCCGCGCCATCGCCCTGCAAACGGGAGAAATCGATCTGATCCAGGGCGCCGACGGCGAAATTTCGCCGGGCACTTTCGTACGCCTGCGCGATTCAGGCTTCAAAGCCGCCATTTCCGCACCACTGGCCACTCGCACCGTGGCAATGAACACTGGCCTGGCACCCACCAATGAACTGGCGGTGCGCCAGGCAATCAATCAGGCCGTTGACAAGGACACCATCATCGCCAAGGTGCTGCATGGCCAGGAACCCCGTGCCGATGCGCTGTTCGCCAGTAACATGCCGTACGCCGATCTTGGCCTCAAGGCTTTGCCCCATGACCCCGAGCAGGCGAAAAAAACCCTTGAGGCGGCTGGCTGGAAAGTCCCTGCGGGTAAACGCATTCGCGAGAAAGACGGCAAGCCACTGAGCACCGACCTGGTGTTTCTGGGCCCCAGCGCCCTGCAAAAAAATCTCGCTGAAATCATTCAGGGGGAGTTGGCCAAGGTCGGTATCGAGGTCAAGTTGCGCGCCGAAGAAGACGGCGCCCTGGTCCAGCGCCAGCGTGAAGGCAAGTTCGGCATGATTTTCGCCGACACCTGGGGCGCGCCCTATGACCCCCACTCATTTGTCAGCTCCATGCGCTACGCAGGCCACGCGGATTACATGGCCCAACGCGGCCTGCCGATGAAGGACGCCATCGACCATAAAATCGCCGAAGTCCTGGGCGAAACGGATGAAAGCAAGCGCGCCGAGGATTACCGCGAAATCCTCACCACCCTGCACGATCAGGCGGTGTACCTGCCGATCTCACACCTTACGGCCATCAGTGTCAGCGGCAACAACGTCGACAACGTGCAATTCGGCAGCACGCTGTTTGACGTGCCGTTCGAGGTCATGCACCCAACCACAGGGAAGCCATAACCATGCTGCGCTATATCATCCTGCGGCTTGTGCTGCTGATCCCGGTGCTGCTGGGGGTGTCGTTGATCGTCTTTGTCCTGCTGCACCTGGGCAACGGCGACCCGGCACTGGACTATCTGCGCCTGTCGCAGATCCCGCCCACCGACACCGCTCTGGCCGAGGCGCGCCATGCCCTTGGCCTTGACCGCCCCCTGCCCGAGCAATACCTCACCTGGCTGTGGAATGCCCTGCATCTCGATTTCGGCATTTCCTATATCACCGGGCGCCCGGTGCTCGACGACATCCTCTATTACCTGCCTGCCACTTTGCAGCTGGGTGGCCTGGCCCTGCTCACCACGCTGGTGATGAGCATTCCCCTGGGCCTGGCGGCTGCCCGCTGGAAAGGACGCTGGCCCGATCAGGTGGTGCGTTTCATCACCTTTATCGGCGTGTCGATGCCCAATTTCTGGCTGGCATTTCTGCTGATCGCCATGTTCTCCCTGTGGCTGGGCTGGTTGCCTCCGATGGGCCGGGGCAGCCCGCAGCATCTGCTGATGCCGGTCCTGGCCATTGCGCTGATGTCGATGTCGATCAACGCCCGCCTGCTGCGCGCCAGCCTGCTCGACGTGCGCCAGCATCGTCATGTGTTTTACGCCCGGGCCCGTGGCCTCAATGAAAAACGGGTGTGGCGCGACCATATCCTGCGCAATGCCTGGATGCCGCTGGTGACCGCCACGGGCATGCATATCGGCGAGTTGCTGGGCGGTGCACTGGTGATCGAAACCATCTTCGCCTGGCCCGGTGTCGGGCGCTTCGCGGTCAGCGCGGTGCTCAATCGCGACTTTCCGGTGATGCAGTGCTTCACCCTGCTGCTGACCACGCTGCTGGTGGTGTGCAATCTGGTGGTGGACATCTGCTACGCCTGGCTCGATCCACGTACGCGTCTGTCGGGGGTGATGGCATGAGCGCAATAGCTGCGGCTTATACCCGCAAAAAACACGGCCTGCGCATCGGTTACGTACTGGTGGCCCTGTTGCTGGTGATGGCGCTGCTCGGCCCCTGGCTGGCGCCTTACGACGCGACCCTGGTGAATCTGGACGACCGCCTGCTGCCCGCCAGCGCCAGCCATTGGCTGGGCACCGACCACCTGGGGCGCGACGTGCTCTCGCGCCTCATCGTCGGGACGCAACTGTCCCTGGGCAGCGTGGTGCTGGTGCTGGGCCTGGTGCTGGTGCTGGGCGTGGTCATTGGCGGTATCGCGGGCATCGTCGGCGGCAAGGTGGACATGTTCCTGATGCGTCTTTGCGACATGTTCCTGACCTTCCCTACTCTGGTGCTGGCGTTCTTTCTGATTGCCTTGCTGGGCACCGGCCTGACCAACGTCATCATCGCGATCGCCCTGTCCCACTGGGCCTGGTATGCGCGAATGGTACGCGGCATGGTCCTGGCCCAGCGCAATCGCGACTATGTACTGGCTTCGCAACTGGCCGGTGCTTCACGCCTGACCCGCCTGCGCCAGCACGTGATGCCCAACGTCGTGGGGCAGTTGCTGGTCCTGGCGTCGATGGACATCGGCCATATGATGCTGCACGTCTCGGGCCTGTCCTTTCTCGGTCTGGGCGTCAGCCCGCCGACGCCTGAGTGGGGGGTGATGATCAACGACGCCAAGGAGTTTATCTGGACCCAGCCGCAGCTCCTGCTCTGGCCCGGCCTGATGATCTTTATCTCGGTCATGGCCTTCAACCTGCTGGGCGATGCATTGCGTGACCGGCTCGACCCAAGCGTACTGGCGGAGATCAAGGAATGAAGCACACATTGACCATTCGCGACCTGACCCTCAAGCACCAGCAACGCACCCTGGTTGACCGGGTGGAACTGACCCTCAAGGCTGGCCAGGTGCATGCGCTGGTGGGCGCCAGCGGTTCCGGCAAGTCCCTGACCAGCCTGGGCATCCTCGATTTATTGCCCCCCGGTGTCCACAGCAGCGGCGCAACCTTGCTGCTGGACGGGCGCCCGGTTGAAGCCACGCACTTGCGCGGCCGTGAAGTGGCGCTGGTGCTGCAAAACCCGCGCAGCGCCTTCAACCCGGTGCGCTCATTGCGCCAGCACGCACTCGAAACCCTGCAGACCCGTGGCCTGGGAGGCGCCGAGGCCGAGCGGCTAATCCAGACCACCTTGCACGAAGTGGGTTTGCACGATGATCAGCGGGTGCTCGACTCATTCGCCTTTCAACTGAGCGGCGGCATGCTGCAGCGGATGATGATTGCCCTGGCCCTGCTGGCCGACAGCCGCTTTTTGCTGGCCGACGAACCCACCAGCGATCTGGATGTTGTGGCCCAGGCCCGCTTTCTCGACCTGCTCGAGCGGCTGGTGGAACAACGCAACCTGGGCGTGCTGCTGATCACCCATGACATGGGCGTCGTCGCGCGCTGCGCCGACCGGGTGAGCGTCATGGCCAACGGGCGGATTGTCGAGCATGCCGGTGTGCATGAGCTGTTCAACGCACCGCAAAGCAAGGAAGCGCGCACGCTGCTGGCGGCGCATCACTCATTGACCCTGGAGGGCTGCGCGCCATGAGCTTTATTCAAGTACGCGACCTGAGTCACGGTTATACCGCTGGCGGTTTTTTCAGCAAACGGCATCGAGTGCACGTGCTCGACGGATTGAATCTGGACCTGGAGCAAGGCCAGAGCCTTGGCCTGCTGGGGGGCAGCGGCAGCGGCAAAAGCACATTGGCGCGCCTGCTGATGGGCCTGGAAACCGCCGATCAGGGCAGCATCGTGTTCAATGGCCAGCCGCCGTTTTTGCAAAGCGTGCAGATGGTATTCCAGGACGCCCTCAGTGCCTTCAACCCCCAGCGCAGCATTGGCTGGAGCATTGCCGAGCCTCTGCGCCATCTCAGCACAATGTCTACCGAGTCGTGCAAGGCCCGGGTTGAACACCTGTTGCAGCAGGTCCAGCTGGAGGCCCGGGACATCGACAAACTCCCCGCGCAACTGAGCGGCGGCCAACTGCAGCGCGCCGGGATTGCCCGGGCCATGGCGATCGGGCCTCAGCTGATTATTCTCGACGAGGCCCTGTCCAACCTTGATCGGGTGCTGCAAGTGCAGATTCTGGATTTGCTGGCACAAGTAAGGCGCGACTGCGGCACGGGTTTTTTGCTGATTACCCATGACTTGAGCCTGGTGCAGCGCTTTTGCCAGCGAGTGGTGGTATTGGCCGAAGGCAAGCTGGTGGAGGACATGCCTGTTACCCCGCAGATGCGCTTTACCCACCCGGCAGCACGGACCTTGCAAGAAGCAGTGCTGCCGGCGATGCCGAGGGCGAGCAAAGTCTGTCGCGAGACGGCGATTCTGTAGCACTCCTGTGGGAGCGGGCTTGCTCGCTCCCACAGTGATGATGAAGCTCTGGTTTTGTGAGGCTCACGTCCCGCTTTTAACCTTGCTCCATACCCGTGTCCGTACCCGCTCAAGTTTCAGGGGCAGCGGCTCAAGCGGGAACAGCGTCTGCATGACGTCCTTGCCGGGGTAAATTTCCGGGTTGTCACGGATTTTTTCGTCTATCAGCGCCCTGGAATCCTGATTGGCATTGGGGTATTTGAGGTAGGTCGAGGTCTGCGCAATCACCTGCGGGCGCAGCATGTAGTTGATGAATGCCAGGCCCTGCTGCGGGTTGGGCGCGTCCTTGAGCAAGACCATGCTTTCGACCCAGATCGGCGCACCTTCGCGAGGAATGCTGTAACGGATGTTTCGCCCATTGCCGGCCACTTGGGAGGCGGTCTTGGCGTCCTGCACCCCGCCTGCCCAACCCACCACCACACACACGTTGCCATTGGCCAGGTCCGTGATGAATTTGGACGAGTCAAAGTAGCGAATGTAAGGCCGCAGCGTCAGCAGCAAGGCCTCGGCCTTCTGGTAGTCCTGGGGGTTGGTGCTGTTGTAGGGCAGCCCCAGGTAATGCAGGGCGATAGGGATGATTTCACTGGGAGCGTCCAGCATCGCCACGCCACACTGGCTGAGCTTGCTCAGGTTCTCGGGCTTGAAGATCAGGTCCCAGGAATCGACCGGCGCATCCGCCCCAAGCACGGCCCTGACCTTGTCGACGTCATAGCCCACCCCCGTGGTGCCCCACAGGTAAGGCACGGCGTAGCGATTACCCGGATCGTTACTCTGCATCTTGGCCAGGATGTCCGGGTCCAGGTGTGAGCGATTGGGCAACTGCGCAGGGTCCAGCTCCTTGAGCACCCCGGCCTTGATCAGGTTGGGCAGCAGATCCCCGGTGGCGACGACAACGTCATAGCCACTGCGCCCGGCCATCAGCTTGCTTTGCATCACATCGCTGTTATCGAACACGTCGTACATCGAGCCGATTCCACTTTCGGCCTTAAAGTTTTTCATCGTGTCGGGGGCAATAAAGTCGTACCAGTTGTAGATGTTCACCTGCTGTTGCGCCGCAACCGCGCTCGCGAGGCTGCAACTCAACACCGCGGCCAGGGCCAGGCGCATACCGTTTTTATTATTCATGTTCAGGCTCCGATCAACAGTTCGCGACGACCGTCTGCATGTTCGAGCTGTGTGCCCGACAGCAACAAACGGCGATCCTTGAGGTAGTCGTAATCACGGCGGGCAGCCTTCAGCTGATCAAAATCCAGCGCCACCACCTGGCGATTTTCTTCGCGCCCGGCTTCAACCAGCACCCGCCCAAACGGGTCGACCGCCATGCTGCCACCCGCAAACACCAGCCCGTCGTCCCCTGCCCCTACGCGGTTGACCATCACGGCGAATGCCTGGTTTTCCTGGGCGCGGGCCATGATTGCCGTGCGGTGCACAGGGCCATAGGGATCCATGTTGCCGTTGGTGACGATGATCAGTTCGGCCCCCAGTTGCGCCAGGGCCCGGCTGGTTTCCGGCAGTTCTATGTCGTAACAGATCAGCAGGCCAACCCGAACGCCCTGCCACACAACGGTGGTAAAACGGTCGCCAGGGCAGAAGTCGCCACGTTCCGACGGCCAAAGATGGGTCTTGCGGTAGTGCAGCGCGATCCCCTCGGGCGTCACCAGTACCGAGGTGTTGTAGAACGTGCCCTCATGGACCTCGGCAATCCCGACCACCACACCGACACCACGCTCCCGTACGGCCTGCAACACAGCGTGCAGAGTCGGACCGTCCAGGGGCTCGGCCACCTGCGCCAGCTGTTGGCCGCCGACAAATCCGGTCAGGTGGGTCTCTGGAAACACCAGCAAATCCGTATCGCCAGCGCAGGTGGCGATGGCATTCAATGTGCGCGACAGGTTATAAGCGGTGTCGCCGTCACGGCCAGCCAGTTGCACCATTTCAATGTTCATCTCAGGTCCTTTTACCCAGGGATGAGCCGAGTATGGTGCGCGGCACAGCGCCTTTAAATGACTTCGATGGGGTAACACCCAATGGGTAGTGAGATGAATCTGACGTTGCAGGATGTGGCTTGGCATGACGCGGTGGGCCGGGTGATCGAAACCCTCGACCAGCCCAATTTCTGGACGGCGCTGGTGCGTTTGCTGGGCCGCTATGTGCCCGTGGACAACTGGGTGGTGCTGATCTATAGCGCGGGAAAACCGCAGGTCCTGGCCGAATCCCCCGGCGAAGACGGCGGTATGGATTCACTGTTCCAGGATTATCTCAAGGGCCTGTACCTGCTGGACCCGTTCTACATTGCCAACCGCGAATCACCGAAAAGCGGGCTGTTCCGGCTGCAGGACGTGGCCCCGGAATGCTTTGAACAGACCGATTACTACCAGCGCTACTTCCGCCTGAATATCGTCACCGACGAGGTGCATATCAATGTGCAACTCGACAATGAACGAACCCTGAGCCTGTCACTGGGCAGCCAGTGCCGGTTCAGCCTGGAACAGACCGCATTGCTGGGGCTGGTACAGCCTTGGGTGGCCGCACTGATGCGCCAGCGCCTGGTGTTCGAGCGCGAACCCAGGGAGGCAGCAGAGCTGACACCCAACTGGCAAAGCCGCCTGGAAACCGCTACCGAGCAGTTGAGTACACCCTTGACCGCACGGGAAATGGAGGTGGGGCTATTGCTGCTAAGCGGCTGTTCGAACAAGGAAGTTGCCCGAAAACTGGCGATTTCCGCAGAGACGGTGAAGGTGCATCGCAAGCACATGTACAGCAAGCTGGGAATCAAGTCACAGTCCGAACTGTTCTCGCTGTTTTTACAGGCGCAGGAATAAAAAGCACCTACCGTTGCACTTCCTTGCAGTGTAAGTTTGGAAATGTTTTGTTTCATTTGCCTCCATTTCCACCCCACTGCCCGCAAAGGAATGCCCCACACCATGCACTTTCCACTTAAGCACCTGGCCGCCGCGACATTGATGATGGCCAGCCTTGCGGCGTTCAGCACCGCTGCCCACGCCACCATCACCCCGCAACAGAGCGCGACCATCCTCAAGACCTTCAGTGAAACCCCGGTCACTGACTTCAGGCATTTTCTGGGTGCGCTGGCCAAGAGCGATCTTGCCAGGGCCGACAACCTGCAGCCGACCCTCAACGCCTTTCTCGACAACAAGGCATTGACCCCTGAGCAACAGAACGAAATCTATCGTCTGCTGGGCCTCTACACGCGGTTGAAATACGGCAAGGAGGCCACCCAGACCCTGCGAGAGCTGGTTGCCATCCCGACCGTCAACCTGGACGGCGTGCCCCAGTACGAGAACCCGCAATTCATCAAGATCGCCGACAAGATCAAGGGCCTTGCCCAGGCCTTCGACCTGAACTTTCGCAATGTCGACAACCGCGTCTATGAAGTCACCCTGCAAGGCAGTGGCGATGAAGTGGTCGGTATTCACGCCCACGCCGACGTGGTGCCGGTAACCCCGGAAAACTGGGTGCTCAAGGACGGCACAAAACTCGATCCGTTCAAGGTCACCCTGATTGGCGATCGCATGTACGGTCGTGGCACCGAGGATGACAAAAACGGCATCGTGGTGGCGATGTACGCCATGAAAGTGATCAAGGAGGAGAAGTTGCCGCTGGCCAGAAACTTCAAGCTGCTGATCGACACCACCGAGGAAACCTCCGGTGACGCCATCCCCTATTACTTCGAAAACAACCCGGTCCCCAACTACAACCTGGCGCTGGATGGCGGCTACCCCGTAGTGATCGCCGAGAAAGGCTACGGCACGGTCATGGCCACATTTGCGCGGCGTAACGCCGAGGGTCAGGGCGCGGAAATCATCTCGCTCACGGGCGGCATGGCAACCAATCAGATCCCGTCGACCTCGGTCGCCACCCTGGTCACGGACACGCCTGAAGAGCTGGCCGCCACATTGAATAAAGCCGGTGCCGACTACGCCAGGCGCAATGGCGGGAATTTCGAAGTGAGCGCCAAGGTGGTCGGCAAGGATGTCGTGCTGACCGTCACGGGGGTGTCTGCCCACTCCTCAGAGCCCGAGTCCGGGGTCAATCCGGTGGCAAGGATGCTGGACTTCATCAGCAGCATTGATGGCCAGGTCGCCCTCAAGCACAACCACGTTACCGATGCCGCACACTATGGCGCCGAGAACTGGGGCCTGGACTACGAAGGTGGCAAGTTGGGGATTGGTTTTGCCGACGGGTTCATGGGGCCGCTGACCACGTCACTGACGTTTGTCGGGCTGGATGACAAGGCCCTCAAGCTTGCCGTGAACCTGCGCGTGCCCAAGGGCAAGTCCCCGCAGGTGCTCAAGGAGCAGATTGCCGGGAAGCTGGATGCCTGGAGCAAGAGCAAGCAGGTGGCGGTGACGTTTGACTACACCATCGCCGAACCGATGTACCGCAACCCGGAGGGTGAATGGGTCAAGGCGCTGCTGGCCGTAGCCAGCGAAAACCTCGGCATGGAACACACCTTCGGCACCTCGGCGGGTGCGACATCGGTCCATGAACTGCCCAATGGCGTGCAGTTCGGTCTGGCCATGCCCAACGTCAAGTACACCGGCCATACCGACAACGAGTTCAAGACGGTCGAGCAGTTCATGCTGGACTTGCAGATCGTCACCGAAATGATGGCTCGCGTCGGGCAATTGCCGAAGCTCTGAACCAATATCCCGCCCCCGACCGTAGTCGCTGCCGAGGCACGAAGGCTGCGATTGGCGATGTATATCGCTAAAGGCTCGCAGCCTTCGTGCCTCGGCAGCGACTACAGGCTCAAGGTGCTTTCCAGCCCACCTGCCTGAGCGCCGCCAGCAATCGCTCAGGCTTGAGCGCCAGCACCGTATGGCCACAGCCTGTCAGGTCATCGGCGCCCAGCATGGCATTGAGAATGGCTTCTTCTACCGCATCGGCCGCTGCCACGAACAGCGGCGAGATGTAGTCGTTGTTGACCATCTGCAACGCCGTTGTCGGCTCACCCGGATGACCGAAGTTGGCCGCTGGCAAGTTCTGGTTGCCCACCGCAAAGGCAATGAAGATATCGCCGCTGGAGTCCTCGGTTCCTCCCCCCACCCGCGCCAACCCGACACTGGCACGCTGTGCAAGACGGGTGCACTGATGGGGCAACAAGGGCGCGTCGGTGGCAAGGGTAATCACGATCGACCCCATGCCCGGCACGCCGACATTGACCCCGCTTTTGAAGGGCGATGGCACGTCATCCAGCACCGTGCCGACCGGGTAGCCGCCCACCCGCAAGGCTTCACGCACGCCGTAGTTGGCCTGCACCAGTGCCCCTACCGTCCAGCCCCCCTGCTCCGGACTCAATACCCGTGATGACGTGCCGATCCCGCCCTTGAATTCGTGGCAGATCATTCCGGTACCGCCCCCGACGTTGCCCTCTGCCACAGGCCCGGACTCGGCCGCTTGCAGGGCAAGTTGCAGATGCTCGGCAGTCACGTGCTGGCCCCAGATATCGTTCAACGTTCCGTCGTAGGTCTCCAGCACCACGGGCATGCACCAGTAGGTATGTTGCTTGCCCATCTCCCGCTCGGCAGCTACCAGCGCATCGCGAACCACGCCAACACTGTGGGTGTTGGTGTAGGCAATGGGCGAGGTCAGCAAGCCCGCCTCCCGGATCCACTCCAGCCCCGTGGCGTCACCGTTGCCGTTGAGCACATGCACGCCTGCAAAACACGGCTGCAAATGGGTGGCTCCGGCCCGGGGCTCAATCACGGTGACACCGGAATGGATGGAAACCCCATCGGTTTCAACATTGAGCGTGTGATGCCCCACTCGCACACCCGGTACGTCGGTGATGGCGTTGTACACGCCCGGGGTACCTGAACCGATAGTGATGCCAAGCTCTCGGATACGCATGGTGCTGTTCTCGTCGTTCGATTAAGTGCCCCCAGTTTAGGAACCCGGCAGGCACTTGACGATAACCCCCATTCACTACCCCTGAGGGGTTACTTGTCCGACTTGATACTGGTCCAGACCCGGGTGCGCACCCGTTCCATTTTCTGCGGCAGCGGCTGCACCACATACAGGGATTCCAGCGCCTCGCTGGTTGGGGTCAGGTTCGGATTGGCGGTGATGTCCTTGTTGATCAGCGTCAGGGAGTCCTTGTTGGCATTGGGGTAGCCAAGGAAATCACTGATCCCGGCAATGACCTTGGGCTCCAGCAGGTGGTTAAGGAACTCGTGGGCCTCTTCGACATTTTTCGCGCTTTTAGGGATGGCGAAGGTGTCAAACCAGATCGGCGCGCCCTCTTTGGGCAAGCGCCAGTCGACCACGACACCGTTACCCGACTCTTTGGCGCGATTGCCGAACTGGTAGAAGCTGCCCGAATAACCGATGGCCACGCAGATGTCGCCATTGGCGATATCGGTCATGTACTTGGCCGAGTTGAAGTAGGTCACGTAGGGGCGGATCTTGAGCATCAGCTCCTTGGCTTTTTCATAATCGGCCGGGTTCTGGCTGTTGGGGTCCAGTCCCAGATAATGCAGCGCCAACGGCAGGATTTCCGAGGGTGAATCGAGCATCGCCACGCCGCAGGATTTCAGCTTGGCCATGTTTTCGGGCTTGAACACCAGATCCCAACTGTCCACCGGTGCATTCTCGCCCAGCGCGGCCTTGACCTTGGCCGGGTTGAAGCCGATCAGCACCGTGCCGTACATGTAAGGCACCGCGTACTGGTTGCCAGGGTCATTGGTGTCCAGCAACTTGAGCAGGGCCGGGTCCTGGTGCTGCCAGTTGGGCAGCTTGGACTTGTCCAGTTTCTGGAACACTCCCGCCTTGATCTGGGTATCGAGAAACTGATTGGACGGCACCACCAGGTCATACCCCGAGTTGCCGGTCAGCAGCTTGGCTTCAAGGGCTTCATTGGTGTCGAAAGAATCCCAGGTCACCTTGATGCCCGTCTGTTTGGCGAAGTCCTTGGGAACGGACGGCAGGATATAGTCCGCCCAGTTGTAAACCCGCAACTCGCGCTGTTCGGCATGTACGCTGGTGGCCAGCAGCGTGAGCCCACAGACAGTGGCGCCCAGTAAGCATTTCAGAGTGTCCATGGATCAGTTCCCCAGGTTCGGCGTGAGATCGATAGTTGTTATGTTCTGTACACGGCAGAGGCCTTTAGAAGGCCGAGGGTAAGGACGAAAGGATTTGTTGTTATTTGAGTGGTGGGGTTGATTCTTGCCGACAGCCAGAACCGATCACAGAGGGAGGCAGGCCAAAAGGGGATTTATATGGCCATTGTGCGTGTCCGATTCTATGTCCGGGACGCAGATTCAGGGGCTAGCGCAAGACCTGCAGGAGCTGGCTTGCCTGCGATGCTGAGGACGCGGTCTTTCAGCCGTACCGCGTAGATGCCATCGCGAGCAAGCCCGCTCCCACAGGGATTTGTGCCAGACAGTGAATGCGGCCGACGCGGTCTGTCAGGTCAAAACTCTATTGCCAACCGATTGGCCAATGCCTTGGCTTGTAGTGCAACGTCCGTCACCGCAGTGCTTTCCCACCACATGCCACGCAACGGTGGGCCCATCGCAAACAGCCTTTGTCCCGGCTCGCCGTCGGCATTCAAAACCGCTCCGCCCGCGTCGGCGGCAATGCCCAGCCCCAGGTTGCCGGGCCGTATCAACCCACGCTGCAGCAGTTGCCGGGGCAAGGCTTTATCCACACGGCGCCAGTCGTACTCGATGCCGGTGGAGTTGATCAGCCCATCCCCTTGCACCCACACCGCTTCAGTTTGCCCACGGTAACGCAGTCGAATTCGAAGGCCGGCACTGTCTACACCTTGCAGGGACGCGGCACGCACCGTCAGCCGACCTTCCTTGAGCAGCCGTTCCAGCAAGGCATTGCCCTGGGGCGGCGAACGATGGTGATGGCTTTCCCACCAGGGCCGGGCATGCCGCACAAATTGACGGCGCTGTGCATCACTGGCCTGGCTCCAAAGCCTTGGAATGTGCACCCGGACAGTGTCCAGCGGCGCCTGCCAGTCGATACCCTGCGCCTGCGCCAGCGCACATTGACGACGCAGTTCGCGCAGCAACTGCAAGGGGCTGCGCAGCTCCGGCGACAGGCTCAGAAAATCCTCCCAGGCGGGCGGCTGACGGCGCACATGGGGCAACAGGCCGTGACGCGAATACACGTCGAACGGCCCGCGATGACCCGCCTGGTCAAGGGATTCCAGGGCATCGATCATGGTCAGCCCCGAGCCGATGATCAGCACCCGGGCATCCGTCGGCAGTGCTCGCAATGCTTCGACATTCCACGGGTCCAGTGCCGCAGCGTTAAGGCCGCTGGACTCGCGCTGGGCCGTACGGGCCGCCGGGAACATGCCGGTTGCCAATACGGCCACTGCGCCCTGCCACCGGGCCCCCTCCTTGAGCGTGACCCTCACGCCGTGCTCCAGGGTTTGCAGGTCGATCACTTCATCGCGCACATGGGTCAGGCTGGAGCCATTCGCCTCGCCGATGATCAGTGCCTGCGCCAGACGCTGCTGGGCATACACGCCGAACAGCCCGCGGGGCGGGAACAATTCGCTGGCCGGTAGATCCTGGGCACCCGACTCCGGCCAGCCGCCGTCATCAAGGTGGGCCTGCAACCAACGTGTCAGGTCATCGGCATCATCGGGCTCGATGCTCATGCGCGCTGCATTACCGTTCAGGGTATGCCCCAGTTCGGTGGCGCTGTAAGCCTCGCCCCGGCCCAGCTCGGGCCTGGGCTCCACCAGCACGATGCGCCGGGCGCCGGGTAAGCGCAGCAGTTGCATGGCTAACAAGGTGCCGCTCAGGCCACCGCCCACAATCAATACATCGGCCTCACGGATGGCAGGAGTTGCCTGTCCGGTTTGCGGCTCACTCATGGTTACTCACTCGTTCTTGAAGTTATTAAGCGCTGAACGCAGGATCGATCACCCATGCTGCGTTCAGCTCACCCGCTGTGTCCAGCGCCGGGCTTCAGGCCCGTTGTTTTTCCTGGGCCCGATTAAGCTCGCCCAGGTTGCGATAGCCCGCCCCCGGGTGTCCTTCAGCCAGGCGGGGACCTTCGCCAAACAACTTCTCGCGCAGGGTGCCCGGGGCGTACTCCTTCTTGTACACACCGCGCTTTTGCAGCTCAGGCACCAGCAAATCCACGGCATCGATAAAGGTCTCGTGGGTCACCGCATAAGCCAGGTTGAAGCCGTCCACATCAGTCTCGGCCACCCACTCTTCGAGCAGGTCAGCCACGGTTTCAGGGCTGCCGACAAACAGCGGTCCGAAACCGCCGATGCCCACCCAGTCCGCCAGCGCATTGGGGGTCCAGAGGGTGTTCGGATCGGCCGTGGAGAAGGTTTCGACGGCGGACTGGATCGCATTGGTGTGCACGTGCTTGAGGGGCTCGTCGGGCTTGAACTGGCTGAAATCGATCCCGGTCCAGCCACTGATCAAGGCCATTGCACCTTCGTAGCTGACATAGCTTTTGTATTCTTCGAACTTGGCCTTGGCCAGTGCATCGGTCTCGCCGAGGATCACGGTCTGCAGGTTGAAAATCAGAATTTTCGAGGGATCGCGCCCCGCCTCGGCGGCACGTCGACGAATATCGGCGACGGTTTTTTTCAGCAGCACCTTGGACGGCGCGGCCACAAACACACACTCGGCCTGCTCGGCTGCGAACTGCTTGCCCCGGCTGGAGGCGCCAGCCTGATAGAGCACCGGCGTACGCTGCGGCGAGGGTTCGCACAGGTGGATGCCCGGAACCTGGAAATGTTTGCCGTCGTGGCGGATTTCATGGATTTTGCTCGGGTCACTGAACACCCGCCGTTCACGGTCACGCAGGATGGCGCCCTCTTCCCAACTGCCTTCCCACAGCTTGTAGCAAACCTCCAGATACTCCTGGGCATAGTCATAGCGGGCATCGTGCTCGGTCAGGGTTTGCTGGCCGATGTTCTTGGCACCGCTTTCAAGGTAGGAGGTGACAATGTTCCAGCCCGCGCGGCCCTTGGTCAGGTGGTCAAGCGTCGACAGGCGCCGGGCAAAGGGGTACGGATGCTCGAACGACAACGACGCGGTCAGGCCAAACCCCAGGTGCTCCGTCACCAGGGCCATTGGCGGGATCAATTGCAGCGGATCATTGACCGGCACCTGTGCGCCCTGGCGGATCGCCGCATCGCCATTGCCGCGATACACGTCATAGATCCCCAGCACATCGGCGATAAACAGCCCGTCAAACTTGCCACGCTCCAGGATCCTGGCCAGGTCGGTCCAGTATTCAAGATCCTTGTACTGCCACGAGCGGTCACGGGGATGGGCCCACAGGCCCGGGGACTGATGGCCGACGCAGTTCATGTCGAAGGCATTCAAACGGATTTCACGGGACATCGAATTGCTCCTGACGCTACACATTGCAGGCGCTGTTGCACAGGCCGTGCCGGTTCTACGCCTGCTCTGCGGGAGCGGGCCTGGTCGAGATACGGGCGCCGCGATCCTTGAGTTAAACCGCGGCGATACCCCCGCGAGCAAGCCCGCTCCCACAGGGGTATTCGTGAGGGTGGCTGTGCTGTTTTCGTACACCTTGGCTTTTAACTGTTGGCCAGCAGTCAGTTGGCTTGAGCGAATCCCAGGCTTTGCGGGCTTGTCGCCAACGGCACAAACCATGCAATCCCCCATGACAGGAATCTTCCATTTCAGGAGAACTGCCATGACCGCTTCACCTCTGTCCGCGGGTACCGACTACGAAACCCTGGCCAATCGCTTTCGTCCCTTGTTCCGCAAAATCGCCGCCGGCAATGTTGAACGCGAACACGCTCGCGAGCTGCCCTACGAGCCCATTCGCTGGTTGAAACAGGCCGGTTTTGGCGCAATCAGAGTGCCCGTCGAGTATGGCGGTGCCGGTGCGTCCATCGGTCAATTGTTCCAGTTGCTGATCGAGCTGGCCGAAGCCGACTCCAACATTCCACAATCACTGCGCGGCCATTTTGCGTTTGTCGAAGACCGCCTCAATGCACCTCCTGGCCCGTTACGCGGGGCCTGGTTCGCACGCTTTGTGGCAGGTGAACTGGTAGGCAATGGCTGGACCGAGGTCGGCGCGGTCAAACTGGGGGAAATCCTCACCAAAATCCCCCCCCACGGTGAGAACTACCTGCTCAACGGGGCCAAGTACTACAGCACCGGCAGTATCTTTGCCGACTGGATCGATGTGTACGCCCAACGCTCCGACAACGGCGCCGACGTGATTGCGCTGGTGCATGCAAGTCACCCCGGCGTGACCCAGAGCGATGATTGGGACGGCTTCGGGCAGCGCACCACCGGCAGCGGCACCTCGCAGTATGTGGATGTCCCCCTGAGCGCCGAACACGTGATTCCCTTCGAGACGCGGTTTAAATACCAGACGGCGTTTTATCAATTGGTGCTGCTGGCCGTACTGGCGGGCATTGGCCGTGCCGTGGAACGGGATATTGCCCAAGAGGTTCGCGAGCGCAAACGGGTGTTCAGCCACGGCAATGCCGACACCGCCAGTGGCGACGCCCAGATCCTGCAGGTGGTCGGGCAGATATCGGCCCAGGTGTATGCGGCCGAAGCGGCTACCCTGCGCTCGGCGGAACCTCTGCAACGGGCCTATGTAGCGCGACTGGCCCAGGACACAGACGCCGAGCGCCAGGCCAACATCGATGCCGAAATCGAGACGTCAAAAGCTCAGGTCGTGGTGTCGGAGTTGATCCTGCGGGCGACCAGCGATCTGTTCAACGCCCTGGGGGCTTCAGGGGTCAGTGTGAGCAAGGCGCTGGATCGCCATTGGCGCAATGCCCGCACGGCAGCCTCCCACAACCCGTGGATATACAAGGCACGGATAGTCGGTGACTGGGCCGTCAACGGGACTGAGCCACTGTATGTGTGGCAGATCGGCAATAGCCTCAAGGCCGGATAGATCACGACGAGTGCCCCAACTGCAGGCGGCGGCTGGCGAAACTGAACGCCAGCACCAGCAAAATCAGCGCGCCGGTCGCCACCTGCTGCCAATAGAAGTTCCAGCCAATCAGCAACAGACCATTGGCAATCACATTGATGAACAACACCCCCAGCAACGTGCCGGGGATGTTGGCGCGCCCGGTTCGGCTCAGGGTGGTGCCCATGAACACCGCTCCAATGGCATTGATCAAGAACGCATTGCCCGACATCGGCACGTAGGCGTTGACCGTGGAACTGAGCACAATCCCGGCCACGGCACAGGCCAGCGCACTGGCGATAAACACCTTGAGGCTGATCACGCGGATCGACAGCCCCGAGTAGCGCGCCAGTTGCACCTGGGTGCCAACCGCCAGGATTTCTCGCCCCAGTCGCCCTCGGGCCAGTATCACCCCGTACCCCACCGCCACGCCCAGTACCAGCCACAACGGCAGCGGCACCCCCAGCCACGTCATACCGGTGAGCCCCGGCAAAACACTCTGCGCAATGTAGATCGGCTGCCCCCCTTCAGACAGTAATTGCTGAACGCTGATGCCGATAAACAACGTACCCAGGGTTGCCAGAAACGGCGTAATGCCAAGACCTGCGATCAGCCCCGCATTGAAGCCGCCCACCAGCACCCCGGCGAGCAAGGCTGCGGGTATCGCAATGGCCAGGCCATGACCGCCATTGAGCACCACCACAAAGGCCAGGCTGGCGAAGTCCAGCGCCGTGCCCACCGACAAGTCGATCCCCCCTGCCGCCACCGCCCAGGTCATGCCGATGGCAATTATCGCCAGCAGCACAAAGTTGTTCAGCAGCAGGCTGCTCAGGTTGCCGAGGGTCAAGAACCCCGGCGCTGTCGCCGCGAAAAACCCAACGATCACGACGATCAATAGCGGCAGGATCCCCCGCAATGCGCGGGATAAAAACAGCGTAGACACGGGCGTTGCAGCGAGCGTGGTCATTGTCCGCCCTCCTCTGTGCGCAAGGCGCTGGACATGGCCACCACCACTAAAATAAGGACCCCCTGCACACCATTGACCCAGAAGCTGGCGATGTTCAGCAGTTGGAAACCGTTAATCAAAAAACCCAGCAACAGCGTCGCCAACAACGTGCCGGGGATGTTCGCCACCAGCCGCCTTGAAAACACCACCCCCAGAAAAGCGATGGCCACGACCGAGAGCAGCATTTCCCCGGAACCCGTGGTGCTGCCGCTGAAATACGCGGCCGAGCAAAAGGCGGCAATGGCGGCGCACAGCCCCGCGATCAGGTAACTGGAAAACACGTAGCGGCCCACCCCCAACCCGGCGGCCCGTGCCGCCTCGGGGTATTCGCCTACCGCGTACAAACGCAATCCATAAGGACTGTGCTGAATCAGCAGGCCCAGCAACAACGCCACACCCAGCAGCACCCAGGCCAGCGCAGGCACCTGCAGCCACTCGCCATTGGCCAGGGTGTCCAGCAACGCCGAATCGGTGGGCAACACGCTGTTCTGGGTCAGTACCAGCTCCAGCCCGGCAATCAGGTTCATGCTCGCCAGGGTTGCGAGCAGTGGCGGCAGGCGCAGCACCACCACGGTAAAACCGTTCAGGGCACCGACGGCCAGCCCGCAGAGCAAGGTCAGGCCAATCGCCTCCCCGGCCTGCAGTCCCGCGTTGTTCAGGCTGCTGTAGACCGCCGCACACAGGCCCAGATTGGCCGCCAGGGACAGATCGAGACCGCCCGAAACAACGTTGGAGCCACCGCCGATCACCACGCAGGTGAGGCCAAAGGCGAGGATACCCAGGATCGCCGACTGGGCAAACACGTTGGCAATGTTGCCCGGGCTGAGAAAGTTGGGCGCGCTGACCGCGAACACCGCCAGAATCAGCAGGAACGCCAGCAGTGAACCCCGGCGCAGCACCAGCAGGCCCAGCCTGCGCACTAAAGGCCGGGCGAGGATTTCAGACGACGGCATGTTCAGGCTCCCGCTCGGAAGAAAGGCACGGGGCGGACAACTCACGGGCCCCTGTGGCGCAGGCCAGCAAACGGTCGCTGTCGACCTGGCGTGCATCGAACTCACCGGCCAGGGCCCCACGGTGCATCACCAGAATCCGGTCGGTAATACCCATCAGCTCCGGCAAGTCCGAGGACAGCACCAGCACTGCCGCGCCTTGCTGGGCAAGGCGGCCGATCAGGCGATAGATCTCGACCTTGGCCCCGATGTCGACCCCCACACTGGGCTCGTCAAGCAGGTACACCGCGCAGCCGCGACCCAGCCATTTACCCAGTGCGACTTTTTGCTGATTGCCGCCACTCAGTTGCCGGACCGGGGCGTCGCGGCCCGCAGTCTTGATACCCAGTTCAGCGATCAGTCGTTCGCTTTCCCGGGCCTCGGCCGCGTGGTTCATCAGGCCCCAGCGGCTGAACCGCGAAAGCCCGGCCAGGGTCAGGTTTTCAAGCACTGACAGCAGCGGCGCTACCCCGTGGCTGCGGCGCTCTTCAGGGACCAGCGCAATGCCTTTGCGAACGGCGTCGCGGGGGGACTTGAGGCGCACAAGGCGCCCCTGCAAGTGCACACTGCCACGGTCGGGCTGCACCAGGCCGAACAGGCTTTTAAGCAGTTCCTTGGCACCGGAACCCACCAGTCCGGTCAGCCCCAGCACCTCGCCCCGGCGCAGGCTCACATTGATGTCGTGATACGCAGTACCCAAGCCCAAACCCTTGAGTTCAAGCACCACCTCACCCGGCTTGACCACATCTTTGGGGTACATCTCGCCGACGTCGCGATTGACCATCAGCCGGGCAATCTGCGTGGTCGAGGTGGTACGCGGATCGACCACCGCCACGGCCCGACCATTGCGCAGCACCGTAACCTGATCGCACAGGCTTTCGATTTCCTGCAGGTAGTGAGAGATATACACAATCGTCAGGCCTTGATCGCGCAAACGACGAATGATTGCCAACAGCTGATCGACTTCGCGCTTGACCAGGGACACGCTGGGTTCGTCGAACACCAGTATTTTGGGCTTGGCCAGCAAGGCCCGGGTAATTTGCAGAATCTGACGCTGCGCACTGTCCAGCTCGCTGACGAGTGCGCCCGCCGGGAACTCCAGATCAAAGTACTCACGTAACAGCCGTGCCGCCTCACGGTCCTGGGCGCGGCGCCGGACAAAAGGGCCGCACCTGAGTTCATGACCAAAGAACAGCGCTTCACCCACGGTAAAACGGGCGGGCAACAGACGCTCCTGATGAATGAAATGTACGCCCAAGGCCTCGACCTGACGCGGACTCAACGCAGTAAAGGGCTGCCCGTCGATCGCCAGCGTGCCGCTGTCGGCCCGGTGGATGCCAGCCAGTACCTTGATCAGGGTCGATTTGCCGGCGCCGTTCTCACCCACCAGACCGTGAATCGAGCCGCACTCGACCCACAGGTCTACGCCGTCCAGCGCCTGGGTAGGCCCGAAGCGCTTGGCGATACCCTGCAGATGCAGCGCGGGGGGAGTCACTGGTCGCCTCGCAGACGTTGCACCTGCTCAAGGTTGGCCGCGGTAGTGAGCAACGTCGGGACCTGGGTTTCCTTGGGCAAGTCATGCTGCCCGGCCAGATAGCGCGCCACATTCTGCACGGCGGTTTTACCGATCAGTGCCGGTTGCTGGGCCACCACTGCGCCCACCGGTGAGTCCTCGCGCTTAAGCAGCTCAAGCACTTCAGGCGTGCCGTCGACACCATAGGTTTTGATCTCCGTGCGCCCGGCGTCCACCAGCGCCTTGCTGGCGCCCAGTTGGGGAATATCCCAGGCGGACCAGATCGCGGTGACGCTGCCCTTGGGGTATTTGTTGAGCAGCGCGCTGACCTGGCTGTAGGCATCCTGCACGGTGTTGGGGATCACATCCCGCAGTTCGGGGTCGATGATGTTGAGTTCAGGATGATCCTTGAGGGCCAGCTTGAGCTGGTCATAACGGATCGCGCACACCGGCACGCCATAGAAACCGTTGAACACCAGAATATTGCCCTTGCCACCGCTGTCTGCCACCAGTTGCCCGGCCAGGTTTTTACCCGTGGCGACATTGTCCGAAGTGGTGTTGTTGAGGCTGTATTGCGAGGGTGCGTCGATGGTGAACAGCGGTATACCGGCTTTGCTGATGCGCTTGAGCCACGGGTCAATCACACTCAGGGTGCCCAGGGTCTGGATCACGGCATCCGGCTTTTGCGTCACCACCGTCTGCAGTTGCGTCACCAGATTTTTATCATTGCGCCCGGCATCCAGGGTGATCGGCGTGCCGCCAAGGTGCTTGACCTCCTCGACCTGCGCTTCAAAGGCTTTCACATCGAAATAATGACTGGTGCCCGTCATGCTGATGGCGATGCGTTTGCCGGCCAGCGAAGGGACATCGCTGTCATCGGCGCTGGCCATTGTCGCAAGCCCTGTACTGACGACGGCCAGGGTCAGGGCTTGCCAGAGTCGGCTACGACGAATGAGCGGTTTGTTCGAAGCGGTTGCAGGCATGGGTGTGGTTCCTGAAGTGTTTTTTCAGGAACATTGCACAGACCATGCCGCTGTATCGATTCACCTTGCGGGCCCGGATTCAGGGCTCGTCCGGGGGGGATTACCCGCCTCCGGAGTGCCCGGATTCACGCCTGGGTGTTGCTCAACTGTTGCTGGACGAACAGTCTTCCTGCAACGCCCGCGGGCGATGGCTGCGCAACTCGGCTGCCGGGGCGGCGGCCTGCTGCAGCTGGAAGTCGAAGGCAAGTTCGGCATATCGCCCCGTCACATCACGGGCGCCATCGTCGCGAAACTGCACTTCGCCCACCAGACCTTCACGGGTGGCATAGGCAAAGTCGTCCCACAGGTACTTGTCGCCCGACAGGTTGATCTGGGTCGTCAGGTGCCGATGGCCGGGGGCCGAGATAAAGAAGTGCACATGGGCCGGACGCTGGCCGTGGCGCCCCAGCAGATCCAGGCATTCCTGGGTCGGCCCCTGTGGATCGCAGCCGTAGCCCGATGGCACGATACTGCGGGCGCGATAGCGACCTTCGGCATCCGTGATGATGCGCCGACGCAGGTTGTACTCAGACTGGCTCTGGTCAAAAAACGAATAGGTCCCCTTGGTGTTGGCGTGCCACAGGTCGACCGTGGCGCCAGCCAGCGGCTTGCCCTGGGTGTCGAACACCTGGCCTTCGAGGAACATCACAGTGGCGACACCCTCTTCACTGCCGTCGTCCATCCGCGCGTGCCCTTCGGACAGCGGCGCACCGGCCACGTACAGCGGGCCTTCGATGGTGCGAGGCGTGCCGCCGACCTGACCGGCCTGTTCATCCTTGGCGTCCTGCAACAGGTCGATAAAGTGCTCGATGCCCAGGCCTGCTACCAACAGACCGGCTTCCGAGCGGCCGCCCAGACGGTTGAGGTAGTCCACGGACTTCCAGAATTCGTCCTCGGTGATTTCAAGGTCTTCGATGATTTTTGCGCTGTCCTGCAGCACTCGCAGGATGATGCTTTTGAGACGCGGACTGCCATTGTCGCTGCCAAAGCCGGCGGCTTCTTTGAAGAAGCTCTGGATACCGTCAGTGTGGGATATTTTCACGGTCATGGGGCTCACCTTATCTTGTTCTTGTGCGAGGGAATGAAAGGGTTAGCGGTCGTCGTCATGGATCGAGGACGGGTGGCGGCAGAGCCCTTCTATCTCGATATCCATGTAGGGGAAGAGCGGCAATTGCAGCAGCGTGTCGTGCAAGGCCTCGACGCTGGCCACGTCAAATACGCTGTAGTTGGCGTAGTGCCCGGCAATGCGCCACAGGTGGCGCCACTTGCCTTCCTGTTGCAGGCGCTGGGCCAGTTCCTTTTCGTCGGCCTTGAGCGTCGCGGCCTTGGCCGGGTCCATGTCGAGTGGCAGGTTCACGGTCATTTTTACGTGGAAAAGCATGGGGGGGCTCCTTGAAAATCATTAATGCGGGTTTGGAAAGGACAAGTGTCAGCGGCTGAAGCGCGCCAGGCGTTCTTCGTCCAGCATCAGGCCCAGACCCGGGGTACGCGGAATGTGCAGCTCAAAATCCCGGTACTGGGGCGCCTCGGTCACGATGTCTTCGGTCAAAAGCAACGGCCCGAACAGTTCTGTGCCCCAGGTCAGTTGCTTGAGGGTGAGGAACGCATGGGCTGATGCCAGCGTGCCCACCGAACCTTCAAGCATGGTGCCGCCGTACAGGGCGATACCCGCAGCTTCGGCGATGTGCGCAGTACGCAGCACGGCGCGAGGGCCGCCGTTTTTGGCGATCTTGAGGGCGAATACGCTGGCCGCGCCGTCTGCCGCAAGGCTAAAGGCGTCTTCGACACTTTCGATGGACTCGTCGGCCATGATCGGCGCCGGACTGCGCTGGTTCAGGCGCACCTGGCCCGAGCGGTTGACCCGTGAAATCGGCTGTTCAATCAGGTCGATACCGTTGTCACCCAGCACCTGGCAGCCCCGGATGGCCTGGGATTCGTCCCAGTACTGGTTGACGTCGACGCGCACGCTGGCCCGGTCGCCCAGGGCCTTTTTAATGGCGAGCACATGCTTGAGGTCTTGCTCCAGCGGGTTGGCCCCAATCTTGAGCTTGAAGATCCGGTGACGGCGCACATCCAGCATCTGCTCGGCTTCGGCGATATCCCGGGCGGTGTCGCCACTGGCCAGGGTCCAGGCCACTTCCAGGCTGTCACGTACCCGACCGCCCAGCAGCTCGCTGACCGGCAGCCCCAGGCGCTTGCCCTGAGCGTCCAGCAACGCGCTTTCGATCCCGGACTTGGCAAACGTATTGCCTTTGGCAATCTTGTCCAGGGTCTGCATGGCGGCATTGATATTGTCCGCAGGCTTGCCCACCAGCATTGGCGCGAGGTGCGCATCAATGTTGGCCTTGATGCTTTCCGGGCTCTCGTACCCGTAGGCCAGGCCGCCGATGGTGGTGGCTTCGCCGATACCTTCGATGCCGTCGCTGCAACGCAGGCGCAGGATCACCAGGGTCTGCTTGCGCATGGTATGCATCGCCAGCGTGTGCGGGCGGATGGTGGGCAGGTCGACGATCAGGGTCGTCAGGCTTTCAATCAGGACTTGGTTCATTTCAGTCTTCCCGTCAGGTACTTGATACCGGCCCTTCAGCCGAGGTCGCCGCCGCCGACCGGCAGGGTTACGCCGGTGATATAGGAGGCTTCGTCGCTGGCCAGAAACAGGATCGCGCCGACCTGCTCATCGAGGCTGGCGTAGCGTTTCATCAAACTGCTGTCCAGGGTCTGGTCGACGATTTGCTGGTACCAGACTTTCTCGTCCGGGGTTTGCTCGGCGTCATTGCGCGCAATACGTCGCGGCGGTGCCTCGGTCCCCCCCGGTGCGGTGGCATTCACCCGAATGCCGCGCCCGGCGTTCTCGAACGCCAGGCAGGCAGTCAGTGCATTCACTCCGCCCTTGGCCGCGCCGTAAGGCACGCGGTTGACACTGCGGGTGGCGATTGAAGACACATTGACGATTGCGCCACGGCCCTGTTCCAGCATGTAGGGCAGCGCCGCATGGCAGCACCACAGGGTGGGGAACAACGAGCGGCGCACTTCAGCCTCGATTTCTTCGACCTGATAGTGCTCGAACGGCTTGGCCCAGATGGTGCCGCCCACGTTATTGATCAGCACATCGAGACGGCCAAAGGTTTTTACCGCCTCAGCCATCACCCGAGCGCAGTCGGTGTACTGTTCAAGGTCGGCCGTCAGGGTGAGCACGCCCTCGCCCTGCAGCTCGAAAACCAGTTCAGAACGATCCACCGCAATGACCTGCGCGCCTTCGGCCAGCAAGCGTTCACACACACGGCGTCCGATGCCTTGGGCTGCGCCGGTAACCAGCACGACCTTGTTGTCGAATCTGTTGTTCATGGCAACCTCGGTTAAAAAGGAATCAAGCGGCAGCGGCGAATTTTTCGTAGTAGAAATTGGCCGGTGTAATGCCTTGCTCACGGATGTAGAGGTTGACTGCCTCCACCATCGGCGGCGGGCCGCACAGGTACACATCGACATCGCCCTGGTTCAGATGGCATGGCTCGATATGCTGGGTGACGTAGCCCTTGAGCGGATGCTGACTCTGCGGGTTGGCCACGCAGGCACTGAAGCTGAAGTTGGCAATGCGGGCGCTCAGGGCCTGCAGGCGGTCCATTTCAACCAGATCAAAGTCGTTGCTCACGCCATAGATCAGATGCACCGGGTGCGGGCTGCCCTGCTCGGCGATTTTTTCCAGCATTGCGGTAAACGGTGCCAGCCCCGTGCCTCCGGCCAGCAGCAACAGCGGGCGCTGGATCTGGCGCAAATAGAAGCTGCCCAGCGGCCCGGCCAGGGTCATGCTGTCGCCCGCCTTGGCAATCCCGGTCAAGAAGCTGCTCATCAATCCGCCAGGCACATTGCGAATCAGGAAACTGACCTCGCCATCCTTTTGCAGCGTGCTGAAGGAGTAAGCCCGCGACTGGTCGCTGCCCGGTACATTCAAGTTGACGTATTGACCCGGCAAGAAGGCCAGACTGCTCAGGGACTCGCCCTTGATCGACAGCGCAATGGTGCTCTCGGACAGCTGGCGCACATCGCTGATGCTCGCTTCAAAACTGGCCTGCTGGGTCTTGCACACTGTCGAAGAAGCGGGCACACGCAATACGCAGTCGCTGGCAGCACGCATCTGGCAGGTCAGCACGTAGCCCTGCTCGACTTCATCTTCACTCAGCGCGTCTTCGATATAGTCGTCGCCCAGCTCGTAGCGCCCGGCTTCGGCAAAGCACTTGCAGGTACCGCAGGCACCGTCGCGGCAGTCCAGCGGGATATTGATGCCCTGGCGGTAAGCCGCATCGGCGACGGTTTCCTGGCTGTTGGCTTCGATAAAACGGGTAACGCCGTCTTCGAAATTGAGCGCAATTTGAAAGCTCATAATGTACCTCGCAGGCGATGCCGGGCCGCAGGTGCCCGCAGGCACCTTCAGGCACGCATCACAGCGTTGATCAGATGTGGTATATGTCGATGACCTGACGCACGTAGTCGTTCTTGAGCACTACTTTCTTGGCCTTGATCAGCGGCTGGGGGCCGCGCAGGTCGAGGGTGTAAAAGCTGGTGCCGAAGTAGCTGTCAGTGGTCTTGTAGCGAAAGCTCAGGGTGTGCCAGTTGAAGCGCACTTGGCACAGCCCGTCGGCCTCGTCGACGATCTCGATATTGCTCAGGTTGTGGGAGGTGCGGGTGTCGGGCATGGTCGCACTGGAGCGCTCGGTCTTGATCCGGAACACCCGGTCTTCCAGGCCGCCACGGCTGCCGTACCAGATCAGCGAAATTTCGCTTTGCGGGTCTTCGGTCAGGGTGTCGTTGTCGTCCCAGCACGGCATCCAGAAACTCGCATCGGCGGCGTACAGTTCCAGCCATTGATCCCACTGGCCGTCGTCCAGGTAACGCGCTTCGCGATACAGAAATTCGCACACCATTCCATAGAGGCTGTTCATTGCACGGCCTCCACGGGGATCAGCCCAGGCTCGCACGCCGTGGCCTTGAGCATGGTTTCCTGCCAGTACTTGTGTTGCAGCACAAACAGGCCTTCATCTTCGGTACGAACGCCGGACAGCAAGGGCTTGAGGTCGATTTCCAGGGCACCGGCATCGGCACCTTCGACCCAGTGCTCGGCACCGCGAGACATATCGTTCCAGCCGCGACCTGCGCCGTAACCGGTCTGGCAGGAGCGGAACTCTTCCAGGTCATCCGGGGTGGCCATGCCGCTGACGTTGAAGAAGTCTTCGTACTGGCGAATACGCTTGGTGCGCGCTTCACTGCTTTCGCCCTTGGGGGCGATGCAGTAAATGGTGATCTCGGTCTTGTCGACCGAGATGGGCCTGGCGATGCGGATTTGCGAGCTGAACTGATCCATCAGGTAGACGTTGGGATACAGGCACAGGTTGCGCGAGTTATCGATCATCCAGTCGGCGCGGGCCTGGCCGAAGTCCCGTGACAGCTCGTCGCGGCGCTCGTAGGCCGGGCGATCCTGGGGGTTGGCCCAGCGGGTCCAGAGCAGCAAATGGCCGTGATCGAACGAGTAGAAACCGCCACCGCTCTTGGCCCAGCTACCGGCGCTCATGGTTTTGATTTCTTCACCGGCTTCACGCAGGGTGCGCTGGTTTTGCGTGGCGGCGTAGTTCCAGTGCACGGAGCTGACGTGGTAGCCATCGGCGCCGTTTTCGGCGGCGAGTTTCCAGTTGCCTTCGTAGATATAGGAACTGGCGCCGCGCAGTACTTCCAGGCCATCGGCGGACTGGTCGACGATCATGTCGATGATCTTGGCCGACTCACCCAGATGTTCGGCCAGGGATTTGACGTCAGGGTTGAGACTGCCAAACAGAAAGCCGCGATAGGACTCGAAACGGGCAACTTTGGTCAGGTCGTGGGAACCTTCGCAGTTGAAACCTTCGGGGTAGCCGGCCGCGCTCGGGTCCTTGACCTTGAGCAGCTTGCCGCTGTTGTTGAAGGTCCAGCCGTGGAACGGGCAGGTGTAGCTGGCACGATTGCCGGTCTTGTGCCGGCACAGCATGGCGCCGCGATGGCTGCAGGCATTGAGGAAAGCGTTGAGCTCACCGGCCTTGTTGCGCGCGATAAAAATCGGCTGGCGCCCAATGGTGGTGGTCAGAAAGTCGTTAACGTTGGGGATCTGGCTCTCGTGGGCGAGGTAGATCCAGTTGCCCTCGAAGATGTGGGTCATTTCAAGTTCGAAGAGATCAGGGTCGGTAAACATCTCGCGCTTGCAGCGGTAGACGCCCTTGTCCTTGTCTTCTTCAAGCATGGCATTCAAGTAATCGATTCCCAGGGACATGGCCAGGGCCTCCGTTGTTATTGTTCAGGCCCGGTCAGGTTAGGGAGTCGATTCGAGAAGCAATATCCGTTTACTGCGGATCGTTATCCGATTAGTGCGCAGAGCTCTGTCACTACGTAGCCGCTGACGAGCTCCGCGAGGCTGCGATCGGGCACGCAGCGACCGCAAAACCATTCAATCCGATGCTTCAGATGCACCGCGATCATGCCGATCGCAGCCTTCGTTCCTCGTCAGCGACTTGTTTGTTGGCGCTAAAACGTTTTGTGCAAGGCTCTGTGGCGTCTGCGATGCATTTTGCTTTTGCTGGAGCCACACGTATGTCCAGACGACGCGAATGCCCATCACAGAAGGCCGAACGCAGGTGCTGTTATGGGGGTGGCGCGGCAGGACGCCGCGCCAGCCGCGATGGGCCATGGATGGCCCGTCGCGGCGTGCCTCCATGACAGTGCCGGAGTGAGGGAACCACCGAGCCTGGGCGAGGCGGCCGTATGGTAGGGCAAGCCTTTTTGGTTACTTTTTCGGCGTCTGGAAAAAGTGACCCGCCGTAAGGGCGGAACCCGTAGAAAGTCGTGACACATCGAATGGATATGTACTCGGCATCGCTGCGGGCGCATCGCAAAACAACTGGCACACGAGGTACATATCCAGCATTCGCGGTTAACTGAAACGATGGTTTCGCCCTTACGGCGAGTCCCTTTTGTCAAACAGCCACAAAAGGAACCAAAAAGGCCTTGCCCTGGCGTACGGCCCTCGCTCCGGCCTCCCGAAGGGCAGGCAGATCAAAAACCAGTGCAAAAACAAGATCAACTGCCCGCCGAGGCGGCCTACAGGCCGACCTTTTTAGCGAAGCACATTTCTCTGAACAGGCCGGCTGGCAACAGAGTATCTACAGGGCGACGCAATGCCGGCGCTTGAAGGTGCTCGAAGGCAGCTCGCCAAACTGCAAACGGTAGCTTTCGGAAAAACGGCCCAAGTGCATAAAGCCGTAATCGAGCGCCAGTTCCGTGAGGCTGCGTACCGTGCAGCTCGGGTCGTTCAGGCAGGCGTGGATACGCTCGAGCTTGCGCTGGCGGATGTATTGCAGGGGGGTAACGCCCAACTGGCGTTCAAACAGGGTGTAGAGCGAGCGCGGACTCATGTGCGCCTGTGCGGCCAGGTCTTCACCGCTCAGGTCCTGCTTCAGGTTGCGTTCGATGTAGTCGAGGATGCGCTCGATACTGGCACTGGCAGAGGCCAGGTTTTCACGGCTGATGTTGGTCTGCATCAGCGTCAGCAACTTGCTGCCGATAATCTGCGTGTAGTGCTCCTGCACCCGCAGCAGCGGGTCGCTGGCCTCGGACTCCTGGCATACCATGCCCAGCAAGCCGAGAAAGCCTTCCAGCTCATCGAGCCTATAGTGATTGCGCATAAAGCGCACACCACCCGCAGGTCGCCGCCAGCGCTGATCGTCACACACCGATTCAAGCAAGCTGGCCGGTATTTTAAGGATGAATTTTTCGCAATCCTGGGAGTACGTCAGGTCGACCGGGTCGTCGGGATTGATCAGCAACAGCTCGCCCGGCACCAGATGGTGCTCACGGGTCGGGCCACGCCACAGGCAATTGCCGCTCAACAGGACCTGCAGGTGGAAGATGGTCTCCAGCGCAGGTGACGTCACGCGGACACTGCCGCCGTAACTGATGCGGCACAGGTCAAGTTCGGCGAATTTTCGGTGATTGAGGCTCGCCAGGGGGCGTGTGGTTCTGGAAAGGCCAATACAGTGCTGACCCACATGCAGGTTCACGTAATCGGATACGGCATGGGGGTCCGCGTGTCGGAACACGCTACTGCGTTCACTCAGCAGGCGGCTATCCATCGGCAAGGTACTCGGTGTTGTCATTTTTATGGGTGTCACGTACGCCAGAGTAGGCCCGCTCATGGGTGCAGATCAATTGGACCCTTGGCCAATGTTCGATAATCGAACGGTTTTAGCCAGCCGGTCGAACCACTCCGATGGGTGACGACATAACCTGTGCGGCCCAAAAACAACAAACAAGAGAAGCTCAATGCTTGCCCGTCTACGCCCTGCCCCTCTGTACCTCGCGCTATTGAGCGCACTGACTGCCACCGCCAGCCAGGCCGCGGACCTGAGCTGGGTCGATCCCGCCGTCGATTCGGTCAACGCCCAGGTCATCTCGCTGCGCCATACCCTTCACCAGAACCCCGAAATGGGCAATCAGGAGTTCAAGACCGCTGCATTGGTCGCCGAACAGCTCAAGAGCCTGGGTTTGCAGGTGCGCACCCAAGTGGGCAAGACGGGGGTGGTGGCCGTGCTCAAGGGCGGACTCCCCGGCCCGGTGATGGCCCTGCGCGCCGACATGGACGCACTGCCTGTCAAGGAGATGACCGGCCTGCCGTACGCCAGCACGGCCACCGGTACCCGCCTGGGCAAAACCGTTCCGGTCATGCACGCCTGCGGCCATGACACCCATACCGCCATGCTGGTGGGCGCAGCCCGAGTACTGGCCGAACACCGTGATCAGGTCGCGGGCACGGTCGTATTTCTGTTCCAGCCCGCAGAAGAAGGCGCGGCGGACGTGGACGAGTTCGAGTCCGATGCCTTGATTGGCGCCCAGGCCATGATCCGCGACGGTGCACTGGACTCGCCCAAGGTCGAAGCCATCTTCGGCGTGCACGTGATGGCGGGTTATCCCACCGGCCACCTGTATTACAAGGCCGGTACCGTACTCAACAGCAGCGACGGCTTTCGCATCATCGTCAAGGGCAAGCAGACCCACGGCTCGGCGCCCTGGAGCGGAGTTGACCCCGTGGTGGCCAGTGCAGGCATCATCAACGGCCTGCAGACCCTGGTCAGCCGGCGCGCCGACCTGACCCAGGGGATGGGGGTGATCAGCGTCGGCACCGTCAATGCAGGTTCGGCGGCCAACATCATTCCAGAGACCGTGGAAATGACCGGCACCATCCGCAGCAACAGCGCGGCGGTGCGCGACACCCTGCTGAAAAAAATGCCGCCGCTGGTGCAAGGCATTGCCAGCGCCTATGAGACCGAAGCCAACCTGTTGCTGGTCAACCATGCGCCGGTCACCACCAACGACCCGCAACTGACGGCGGCCATGGTCCCGGCGCTTGAACTCGCAGCGCCCGGCAAGGTGCAACGGCTGGAGGCATCCCTGTCGCCCAGCGAAGACTTCTCGTACTACGCCGAGAAAGTGCCGGGGCTGTTCGTCTTCCTGGGGGCCACGCCTGAAGACCAGGACATGAGCAAAGTGGCGAATAACCACAGCCCCTACTTCACCGCCGATGACCAAACCCTGGCCACAGGCGTGAAGGCCCATGTGCAGTTTGTGATGAATTATCCGGGGCGGGTACGCAGCCTCTAGCTTGATTTTGCAGGCGCTTCAACGCGCCGGCTCACCCCACTGATCTGACCCCAGGCAGCCCGTCGCCCAGCGAAACATCGCGGCGCGGGCTGCGTGTGCCCGGGCTTGACGGGATGACCGGCATGCTGAAAAACGACCCGTCAGTCACATATGTAGTGCGCAAAAATAATCACTACATATGTGTTGACGACACGATTTTCCCCAAGCATTATGCAGACGTCTTCCCCACCGGAAGCGCTGAAAAGGGTTGTTGCAAGCATGTCCGACGAGCTGTCGGGCTGTTCCGGGATAGGTACTGCCCACAAGGCAGAATTGATGAAGCTGACCTGGCTTGATCGTCCGCGTCAAAGACGACAGAGGCTAGCGAAACGTCCTCAAGAAGCTTGTGGCTGATGCGTCATGTCACCCTGGCATCCTGGTTCACGCTGATCTCCCTCGCTTTACGCTCTTTATGTAGTGCCGGGTTTTACGACTACATATGACGAACTCAAGACAGATCTGCTTTAGATGGACACTACGTAGCGCTGCAGGTGCAGTTGCGCGAATCAATTAGACAGATCAACGAGTGGTCAAGGAGTTAGCTATGAACCTGAATAACCAACCGACTGTTAACGAGCTGGCTCGACTCTTCGCCGCCCAGAAAGACACGCTGAACGATCACATTCTGTGGATCAGTGACGCCGGTGATGTTCGTATCGATGCAGTGACTTCGTGCAAGGAAGAAACCAGTTTCGAGGAGGACCGTCCACAGATGCGAGCCCACCTCAAAATGTACCGCCGTGGCCAAGGCTACGTGGGCAAGAAGGCTGCCGCCGATAGCGACTACATGGCGCGCATCCTGCAAACCTTGACCCTGACCTGGGAAAAGGCTCAAACAGAGCCTGCACTGGTCAAAGTTAACAGCTACAGCTGATAACCCCTGCTGTACCAAAAAGCCCCCGGACAATCTCCGGGGGCTTTTTTGCATCTCTCACCTCTGGGGTCAGATTGCCTGTTCCAGTTCAGGCACAGCTTCGAACAAGTCCGCTACCAGGCCGTAATCGGCCACCTGGAAGATCGGTGCTTCTTCGTCCTTGTTGATCGCAACGATCACCTTGGAGTCTTTCATGCCGGCCAGATGCTGGATCGCGCCGGAAATGCCCACCGCGATGTACAGCTGTGGCGCAACTATTTTGCCGGTCTGGCCGACCTGCATGTCGTTAGGCACAAAACCTGCGTCCACTGCTGCGCGGGAAGCCCCCACACCGGCACCCAGCTTGTCCGCCAGTGAATACAGATACTTGAAGTTGTCACCGTTCTGCATGCCGCGACCACCGGAAACGACGATCTTGGCAGCGGTCAGTTCAGGGCGGTCCGACTTGGCCAGTACTTCGCCAACAAACGACGAAGTGCCTGCATCGTGAACCGCTGCAACCACTTCAACCGCTGCCGAACCACCTTCTGCGGCAACCGGGTCGAAACCGGTCGCACGTACGGTGATCACTTTTACCGGCGCAGTGGACTGCACGGTGGCAATGGCATTGCCGGCATAGATCGGACGCGTGAAAGTATCAGCGCTGACGACCGAAATGATCTCGGAGATCTGATCCACGTCCAACTGCGCAGCAACGCGCGGCAGGATGTTTTTGCCGTTGGACGTGGCAGCCGCCAGGATGTGGCTGTAGCCAGCACCCCCTGCCCCTTGAACAAGAGCAGCAACCAATGGCGCCACGTTTTCAGGCAACTGATGGGCGTAAGCCGCATTGTCGGCGACCAGCACTTTAGCCACGCCAGCGATTTTCGCGGCGGCCTCGGCTACAGCGCCAATGCCCTGGCCTGCAACCAACACGTGCAAATCACCGCCAATTTTGGCAGCAGCAGCCACCGTATTCAGGGTTGCCGATGCAATGCCCGCACCGTCATGCTCTGCGATTATCAGGACAGTCATGCTCAGATCACCTTCGCTTCGTTTTTCAGTTTCTCGACCAGTTCAGCCACCGACTTGACCTTGATGCCAGCGCTGCGTGCTGCAGGCGCTTCAACTTTCAGGGTTTTGTTGGTCGAAGCCGTGGAAACACCCAACGCGTCCGGGGTCAGCACTTCAAGCGGCTTCTTCTTGGCTTTCATGATGTTTGGCAAGGACGCATAACGCGGCTCGTTCAAACGCAGGTCAGTGGTGACGATCGCTGGCAAGCTCAGCGAAACAGTTTGCGCGCCGCCATCCACTTCACGGGTCACGGCAACCTTGTCACCTGCCACTTCGACTTTGGAAGCGAAAGTGCCCTGACCGAAACCGGTCAGCGCAGCCAGCATCTGGCCGGTCTGGTTGTTGTCGCTGTCGATGGCCTGTTTGCCCAGGATCACCAGTTGAGGCTGTTCCTTGTCGACAACGGCCTTGAGCAGCTTGGCTACGGCCAGGGAGGTCAGGTCTTCGGCGGACTCGACGAGAATGGCGCGATCTGCACCCAGTGCCAGCGCGGTACGCAGCTGTTCCTGAGCGGTGGCCGGGCCGATGGAGACGACGACGATTTCAGTCGCAATCCCTTTTTCCTTAAGGCGTACGGCTTCTTCCACAGCGATTTCGCAGAAGGGGTTCATCGACATCTTGACGTTGGCGAGGTCAACGCCGGAGTTGTCCGCTTTGACGCGCACTTTAACGTTGTAATCGACCACGCGCTTGATACAGGCCAGCACCTTCATAGTTTCTTCCTCTATGGCTACAGGGGCAGTGCCGACAACAAACAGCACTGCGCACCTGTGTTGATTGGATAGCCCTTAAACCGTTGCGGGCTCGACGGGCAAAATCAGTTGATCCGGCAACGACTGCACCGACTTGCGCGCCACGAGGTAATACACCAGCGCAGGCAGCGTCAGGCCGATGATCCACGAGATATCAGTCCCGCCCAGTTGCTCCACCAGAGGCCCGGTGTAGAAGCTGGTCGCAATGAACGGCAATTGAACCACCACCCCAAAGGCGTAGACCAGAATACCGCGCAGGTTCCAGCGCCCGTATCGGCCATTCGGGTTAGACAAGGCCAGCACGTCGTACCGCTCTTTGCTGATCAGGTAGAAGTCCACCAGGTTGATCGCGCTCCACGGGGTGAAAAACGCCAGCAAAAACAGGATAAATGCCGAGAAATCCTTGAGAAACGAATGCTGCCCCAGCAGCGCCAGTGCGGTGGCAAAACCCACCATCAGCAGGATGTAAAACAGGCGCAGGGGTTTGGATATGTCGTGATTACCGCGAAAACCGCTGACAATGGTCGCCAACGACATGAAACTGCCGTAGGCATTGAGCGTGGTGATGGTCACCTTGCCGAACACCACGCAGAAATACAGCACCGCCGCCATCACCCCGCTCGCCCCCATGCCGACGATGTACGACACCTCATGTCCGGCAAATTGGCTTCCCGCCAGCGCCGCCACAAACACACCGAAAACCATCGAGATTTGCGAGCCGACCACAGAGCCAAGCCCCACCGCCAGAAAGGTTTTCAACGAAGAGGTGTTGGCAGGCAAGTAACGCGAGTAGTCCGCAACATATGGTCCAAAGGCGATCTGCCAGGATGCGGACAACGAAATGGCCAGGAGAAAACTGCTCAGCGAAAAGTGTTTATTGCTGAGCAGCAGGCCAATGTCGTTTTGTGAAATCAAGGTGTAGAACAGGTAGAAAAACGCCAGCACCCCGACCACGCTCGCCACGCGGCCGATCATGTGAATGGTGCGATACCCCAGAACGGTCAGCAGTACGATCAGCGCAGCAAAAATCAAGATGCCCCACGAATCGCTCACCCCGACCAACTGCCCCACGGCCTGCCCGGCCAGCACCGAACCGCTGGCTGAAAAGCCCACATACATCAGGCACACCAGCACAATCGGGATCACGGCGCCGTAGACGCCGAATTGCACGCGGCTGGAAATCATCTGCGGCAACCCCAGTTTCGGGCCCTGTGCAGCGTGCAACGCCATGATGGTGCCGCCCAGCACCTGCCCGATCAAAAGGCCGATCAACGACCAGAACACATCGCCGCCCAGCACCACGGCCAGGGCCCCGGTGACAATCGCGGTCACTTGCAGGTTGGCCCCGAACCACAGGGTGAATTGACTGAACAGACGGCCGTGGCGCTCCGATTCAGGGATGTAATCAATAGAACGCTGTTCGACCAGCGAGGCCCGTGGTGAATCCTGGTTGTGCGTGGACATAAGCAGTTCCTTCAGGCTGGCACCCAAGGTGCGCCGTGTTGTTTTGGGAAAGACTTTTCCAATCCTTGACCGAACCTCAGTGCATCCTTGCAACAGCGGGCAGGCTCCAATCCGAACCTGCCACAGACCGACTATCTGGCGGCGTCGAGCAAGGCACGGGAGATGATGATTTTCTGCACTTCGGAAGTGCCTTCGAAAATCCGCAGGATTCGCGCGTCACGCACATAGCGCTCCAGCGGCAAGTCCCGGCTGTAGCCATAACCGCCGTGCAATTGCAGCGCGGCATCGGTGATAAACCCCGCACATTCGGCGGCCACCAGCTTGGCGGTGGCCGAGTCCAGGCTGAAGCGCTCGCCGCTGTCACGCCGGGCGGCAGCTTTCATGGTCAGCATGCGCGCACTTTCAAGCTGTGCGTACATGTCTGCCAGCCGCCATTGCGTGCCTTGATAGGCCGCCAGCGGCTTGGGACCGATCTGACGTTCACGCACCCAGCTCAGGCTGGCTTGCAGTGCAGCATTGGCAATGCCGAGCGACATGGCCGCGACTTCCACCCGCCCGCGATCCAGCACCGCCATTGCCGTGTTGAAACCCTGACCCTCAACACCCAGCAGCGCCGACTCCGGCAGCCAGCAATCGAGGGACAGCTCATAGATGGTACTGCCACGCAGGCCCATGGTTTTTTCCGGGCTGGAGAAGCTGATACCCGCTGTTCCACGGGGCACCATAAATGCGCTTATGCCCTTGTGACCGGCGTCTGCGTCAGTCTTGACGTAGAGCACGATAAAGTCCGCTTCCTTGGCGTTGGTGATGTAGTGCTTGCTGCCGCGCACACGCCAGCCGCCCTCTTCCCGCACTGCGCGGCTACGCATGTCGGCCGGATTGGAGCCCGCCGCCGGTTCGGTCAGGGCGAAGGCTCCGAGCAATTCGCCACTGGCCGCCCGTGGCAGCCACTCCTGCTTTTGCTCTTCTGTGCCGCCAAGCAGGATCGAGTCAGTGGCCAAAAAGTGCGCGGTCATGGCCGATGCGGTGGAGGCACAGGCACCCGCCACCGCTTCCACCACACGACTCATGGCAAGACTGCCGATGCCCAGGCCGCCATACTCTTCTGGCAGGTTGATCCCCATGCAGCCCAGATCCCCCAGGGCCCTGATGCTCGCCAGACAGAACGACTCCGTTTCGTCGTAGTGCTGGGCCAGCGGTTGAATCACTTCACGGGCCACTTGCTCGGCACTGTCGACCACGGCTAACTCTTCTGCAGTCATTTCGAAGTTCATGGTTGTACTCCTGCTTTGTTCAAGCCAAATAGGGCGTTGTCTGCTCCCAAACGCGGGGCAATGGTGGTCGCGTGGGGTTTGTGGCCGTTGAAGAAAACCGGTTGCGGCACCAGCGGCAGCGCTGCGCCCTCCGGCTGGAACTGCAACTGGCGAACACGGGCGTGCTCACTGCCTGCTGCTTCGGCCAGATCCCATACCGGGGAAGACGGCACACCGGCATCGAGCAAGCCATCGCATAACTGCTCGACGCTGTGTTGTGTGGTCCAGGCTTCAATGGCGGCCCGTAGCGCAGGCTCGTTCAGGGTGCGCTGGGTGTCACTGATGAAGCGCGCATCCGTCGCCAGTTCCGGCTGCCCCATGCTCTGGCACAAACGTTCAAACAAACGATTGCTCGCCACTGCAATCACCACCAGGCCATCCGCTGCACGGTAGGTGTCAAAGGGCGTCGAAACCGGATGCCGATTACCGACCAGCCCCGGAGCCACACCGTTGGCGTAAAGGTTGGACAAGCCCGTCATTTGCAGGCTGAACAACACGTCAAACATGGCCACATCGATGTACTGCGCCCCCGGCGCATGCCGTTCGCGGGCAAACAGTGCCGAGCTGATTGCCCAGGCGGCATAGACGCCAGCGCACAGATCACCGATGGCCTCACCGCTGCGAGTCGGGCCGGTGGCGGCAAAGCCGGTGACACTCATCAGGCCGGACATGGCCTGTGCCACGATGTCGTAGGCTGGACGCCTGGACAGCGGGCCTTCCTGGCCAAAGCCGGAAATACTGGCGTAGATCAGGCGCGGGTTGTGCTGCTTGAGACTATCGAAATCGATACCCAGGCGCTGAGTGACACCGGGGCGGAAGTTCTCCACCACTACATCGGCATCGGCTACCAGTTCATAGAAGCGCTGACGGTCCGCAGGGTTTTTAAAATCGATCTCAACGCTTCGCTTGCCGCGGTTTATCAAGCCGAAGTAGACACTTTCACCGTCCAGGAACGGCCCCAGATGACGGGCATCATCGCCCTCCTCGGGCACTTCAAACTTGATGACATCGGCCCCCAGGTCAGCAAGCATCGCGGTGCAATGTGGCCCGGCCAGTACGCGACTGATGTCCAGTACACGAACGCCTTGCAGTTGCTGGGTAAACGGATTGTTGCTCATGCTCACACCCTCTGAATATCCGCAAACAAGCCCGTACTGTGTCGCCGGGCCTGCCTGCAATTGAATCGCCTCGTATCGCCTGAAGCACCGAGGCGTCTGCATCGCGAGCAAGCCCGCCCCCACAGGGTTCGTGCCCGTGGGTCAGCCGTTGATCATCGGCAGGTTCAGGCCCTGCTCGTTTGCACAGTCGATGGCGATGTCGTAGCCCGCATCTGCGTGACGCATCACGCCGGTTGCCGGGTCGTTGTGCAGGACACGGGCGATACGCTCAGCCGCTTCGTCGGTACCGTCACACACGATCACCATCCCCGAGTGCTGGGAGAAGCCCATGCCCACGCCACCGCCGTGGTGCAGCGAAACCCAGGTCGCGCCGCTCGCGGTGTTCAACAGGGCGTTGAGCAATGGCCAGTCGGACACGGCGTCCGATCCATCTTTCATCGACTCGGTTTCACGGTTCGGGCTCGACACCGAACCGGAGTCCAGATGGTCGCGGCCGATCACGATCGGGGCTTTCAGCTCGCCGCTGCGCACCATTTCGTTGAACGCCAGGCCCAGCTTGGCGCGCTGACCCAGACCAACCCAGCAGATACGTGCCGGCAGACCCTGGAAGCTGATGCGCTCGCGAGCCATGTCCAGCCAGTTGTGCAGGTGGGCGTCGTCAGCGATCAGCTCTTTGACCTTGGCGTCGGTTTTGTAGATGTCTTCGGCATCACCCGACAGCGCGACCCAGCGGAACGGGCCTACACCACGGCAGAACAATGGGCGGATATAAGCCGGTACAAAACCAGGGAAGTCGAAGGCGTTTTCTACGCCCACTTCTTTGGCCATCTGACGAATGTTGTTGCCGTAGTCGAAGGTCGGCACGCCCGCTTTCTGGAAGGCCAGCATGGCTTCAACGTGCTCGCCCATCGAGGCTTTGGCGGCTTTGACCACGGCTGCCGGATCGGTCACGGCGCGGTCGCGGTACTGCTCCCAGGTCCAGCCTTTTGGCAGATAGCCGTTCAGGGGGTCGTGGGCGCTGGTCTGGTCGGTGACCATGTCCGGGCGTACGCCACGACGAACCATTTCTGGCAGCAATTCAGCGGCGTTCCCACAAAGCGCGATGGAGATCGCTTTGCCTTCAGCGGTGTATTTGGCGATACGGGCCAGCGCGTCATCCAGGTCCACGGCTTGCTCGTCGACATAGCGAGTGGCCAGGCGGAAATCGATACGGCTTTGCTGGCATTCGATATTCAGCGAGCAGGCACCGGCCAGGGTGGCGGCCAGAGGCTGTGCGCCGCCCATGCCGCCCAGACCTGCGGTCAATACCCATTTGCCTACCAGGCTGCCGTTGTAGTGCTGGCGACCGGCTTCGACGAAGGTTTCGTAGGTGCCCTGGACGATGCCCTGGCTGCCGATGTAGATCCAGCTGCCGGCGGTCATCTGGCCGTACATGGCCAGGCCTTTGGCGTCGAGTTCGTTGAAGTGCTCCCACGTGGCCCAGTGCGGTACCAGGTTGGAGTTGGCGATCAGTACCCGTGGTGCATTGTTGTGGGTTTTAAACACGCCGACCGGCTTGCCCGACTGCACCAGCAGGGTTTCGTCATCGTTGAGGTTGGTCAGGCTTTCGACGATTTTGTCGTAGCACTCCCAGTTACGCGCTGCCCGGCCAATACCGCCATACACCACCAGCTCGGTCGGGTTCTCGGCCACTTGCGGGTCGAGGTTGTTCATCAACATCCGCAGCGGCGCTTCGGTCATCCAGCTTTTAGCAGTGAGCCGGGTGCCACGGGCGGCGCGGATTTCACCTTCACGGTGACGGTCATGGGCAGTTGTCATGGGCAGTCCTTCATAAAAAAGCATCAACGTCATACGGTGCAGTGCGACAGGTGCGCACTTATACCAGCCTGTATGTACAAGTGAATGCAAGCGAAGGGCCAACACACAAGCGGCAATGCGCCAACGGCCTGTTTTTTATATGGAAAAATGTTATAAATCAGATAGTTAAAAAATTTTCAATTTTTGCGAAAAGAATATGTCGCACGAAAAAGCCGCATCAAGTTGCCGCAACTTTGTGCATCAACAGGCGGGAAGGTAACAAAAATGCACCAAAAGTAACGCGAGTAACACATCGTTACCCGCTATCAGCGACCCCTCAGTTGCCGCACTGGCCTTGCAGGCGATAGCGCGTGCCCGGGTACACCAGGCGGGCACACCCCACCATTCCTTGAGCCGCCCACGTGCGGCGGCGAATGAGCAGGCAAGGCTCGTTTCGCTTGACGTGCAGCAGGCGACACTCTGCAGATTTGGCATGAATGGCCTCTACCACATGCTCACCGCCGGTCAATGGCGCGAGGTTCATCAGGTAGGCATAGGCCGTGGTACGGGTGAAATCCTGCTGCAGGTACTCAGGTGCGATCTCGGCATTCACGTAGCGCTCTTCAATCTGCACCGGTACATCGTTTTCGTAATGCACCATCACCGAATGGAAGAACCGCTTGATACCGTCCAGTGCAAATGGCAACACAGGCGTGACCTTGGCCGGGACTTCTTCGAGCACGATCACTTCACAGCGGTGCACGTGGCCACGGTCGGCGATTTCCTGGGCAATGTTATGAATCTCGAACAACGCCGCATTGCCTTTGGGCACTGCAACAAATGTCCCCACCCCTTGCATGCGCACCAGCAACCCTTCGATGGTCAGCTCACGCAATGCGCGATTGATCGTCATGCGACTCACGCCCAACAGGGTAAGCAACTCACTCTCGGAGGGCAGCTTGGAGTTGGGCAGCCAGGCGCCCGAACGGATTTTTTGCGCAATGGCCTGTTTGACGCGCGCGTACAGCGGCGCAGGACTCTCAATGGAGAATGACTCAAGGGATGAATTGTCATCGACTGACTTGGACACAACGACTCCTGTTGGCGGGTTGGGCATGCCAGGGGGCGTTCTCGATCAGTTTGCGCGCCACACAAACTGATCGAGAACATCCCCTGATGCGCCGGGCCAGTTTACGCGCAGCGTGAGCGAAGAAAAACGGGCGTTTAGCGTGGCATGTAATCGCGTTGCCAGCGGCGCGGGATTCTCAACGACAGCAGCCCGAGCACGGCGGCAAAACCGGCACTGAACAGCATCGCCTTGAGCCCGAACCGTGTTTCCAGCAGCGCCCCCAGTACCGCCCCCAGCAGCATCCCGGTCCAGGGCACCAGCTGCACTCGCCAGCCGCTGCGTCGCTCGCCCAGCAGCCAGCGGCCCACCCCCCGGCCAAAACGCGATAACGCCCCGGTCACATAGGTCAGGCCCACCGGTAGCCCGTTAACCTGCTCCACCGCCGCATTGAGCATGCCCATCGCCACAATGGCCGCCAGCAGCGCCGGCACTTGCGTGGCAAACGGCAGCAACGCCGCGGTACACAACAAGCCTGCGATCACCAGCATCAACGGCAATGCACGTCGCCCGCCCCAGCGCGCCAGCAACACCCCGAGGGCGTTGCCGACAATAAACGCCAGCACCGCAAACAACAGACGCACCACCAGACTCACGTCGCCCTCGCCTATGGCGACCGCCAGGCGCGTGGTGTTGCCGCTCATGAATGAAACAAAATCACCGGTGGCCAGAAAGCCGATGGCGTCGGTCATGCCCGCCAGTACCGACAAGCTGGCAACCATGCCCAGCCCCACCCGTCCGCGCCAGGCACGAACACGCACATGCACGGGATTGCTCGGTTTTCTGAGTGGCGCTGGGAGCATGGCGAATGCCTCTGAAGAGTGACCCGACTAAAGAGAGAACGATTTTGTCATACAAAAAAGCCACCATAGCACTCGGCCTGTAGGACCATTCGCAATCTAGCGCAGGTAAAATCGAACCATATTTGAAAATGACATCTAATGATTGCTTGGACCAAGGATGAGAAACACAGGTGGTGTAGCAATGACAGGGATAAACACGCGGGCGATACGCTCGATGTGCCAGGCCAGTCAGCCTTAATGCGGTATGTAGAAGAGCCCCATGACCCAGTCTGTTTGGAATAAATTTCGAATCAAACCCTACGCACTGGCGGCAATCCCGCTGTTACTGGTTGCAGGCGCCGTGACGCTGGCCGTACATGCGGATGATGTGTTTGCCCAGCCGGTAGACGGCGTACAAACCCTGGTGTTTATGCGTCACGCCGAAAAACCGGCCGATGGCCTTGGCCAGCTCACCTGTCAGGGACTTAACCGCGCAATTGATCTGTCCACCCTGCTGCCGCAACGCTATGGCAAGGCCGACTACGTGTTTGCCGCCAACCCGTCGCGACAAGTGGAAGAAGGGGCTGATGATGACGCCTACAGCTACGTGCGACCGATGATGACCATCAACCCCAGCGCCATCAAGCTGGGCTTGCCGATCAACCTGGAGTACTCGGCCAACGACACCCGCGCACTGGCCAGGGAGCTGACCGGCGACCAGTATCACAACTCCACCATCTACACCGCGTGGTCCCACGGCTATTTGCCGGACCTGATCAATAACGTTGCCAGCCAGGCCCTGGGCAAAAAAACCTCGCTCACAGAAGACTGGCCCGGCAATGACTTCGACTCGTTGTACGTGCTGACCCTGACCTGGAAAGATGGCAAGGCCACCCTGCTCAGCCGCAGCGAAAAACAGGACCTCAACAATGGGGCCAAAACCTGCCCGAGCTGATCACCCTGCACCTCGATCACGGCGCGAGCATTGTCCGCGCCGGGGCATGGCAGCGCACCGCCCAACTGACACCGCCCAGCAGCAGCACCACCGCCAGAGCTTCTGAAAAGGTGGGCCAGCGTTGCAGGAACACAAAGCCATAGAACAGCGCGAATACCGTTTCAAACACAATCAATTGCCCGCTCAGGGTCAGAGGCAGACGCCGGGACGACGCATTCCACATCCGATTGCCGAACCATGAGCCGAGCACGGCGCACGCCAGATTGACCATCCAGAACATCTGCCAGCGCTGATCACTGACCTCGACCGTCACCGCGTCCAGGGACAGTCCATGGGCAACGCCCCAGATCAACAAGCCCAGCACACCGGTGGTGACGCCCCACAGGGTCGACCACTGCCCACTGTCAAACTGACTGTGCTTCAAATACCGCGCATTCTCGATCGCAAACCAGCTCCAGCACAGCAAGGCACCGATCCCGCACAGCACGCCCAGCACCTTGTCCCCCAGCGGCTGCTGCGACGTGCTGCCGAACAAGGCCTCGATATTGATGCAAAGCACGCCGCCCAGCACCAGCAGCAACGGCCACGCCAGCTTTGCCAATGGCACCGCTGCGGCATCGCGGCGCCCCAGCCAGGCAATGCTCAGGGGCAATACCCCCACGATCAAGGAAGCGGCGGCGATACCTGCCCACTGAATCGATGCCGCCAGCAGCATGTAATAAATCAGATTGCCCAGCAGCGCGAACTTGACCAGTGTCAGCACATCGCGCCGAGTCAGCTGGCCCAGCAAACGCCGGGCGTTGGGCAGCAACACAATCAGCGACACGGCCCCGTACACGATAAAACGCCCGCAACTGAGTAACAGCGGGCTGAACTCCGGCAACAGCTTGGGCACCAGAAACACCAGGCCCCACACGGCACCGGCCATGCCGGCATAGACTATCCCGCGTTTCATTCAAGACTCTCAAACTGATCAATATCGAGTGAGCGTAAGCGGCCCAACTATTTGGCACAAAAGATCATTTGGCATACTGGCATTCCGTGCAGGAATGCCTTATACCGTCCCCCCCACAACCTGCTGTAAGGTTTCTGTGAATCGCTACTCGAAAAACCTGCCCCCTCTGGACAGCCTGATTACCTTCGAAGCCGTCGCGCGCACTGGCAGCTTTACCCGCGCAGCGAGCGAACTGTGTTTGACTCAAAGTGCGATCAGCAAACAGATCCGGGCCCTGGAAGACAACCTCAAGCTCACCTTGTTTGAGCGCCAGGCGCGGGGCATTTGCCTGACCCAGGCCGGAGCAAGCCTGTTCAGCGAAGTCACCACCCTGCTCGAACGCCTGCAGTACAGCGTCAATCGGATCAAGGCAGCCCATGCCCCCAACTCCGTCACAGTGCTCTGTACCCATGCCGTCGCGCAGTTCTGGCTGTTTGCGCGATTGCTTGCGTTCAATACCGAGCATCCGTCAATCACGGTCAATATTCACGCCAGCAACGACATCCATGAATCCAGCGTTGCCGATTACGACTTCACGATTTTATACGGCGCCGGTCACTGGTCATCATTGAGTGTCGAGCCACTGTTTGCCGAAAAGGTCTACCCTGTCGCCCGCACTGACCTGGTATTGGCCAGCGTCGATGAACCTGCCGACCTTCAAACATTGCCCCTGATCGAACTCGACGCCTCGGGATGGAACTGCATGGACTGGCACGACTGGTTCAAGCATTTCGGCCTGGAACACAAAGCCGATGCCAAGCGACCGACCTTCAATCAGGTCACGCTCGCCTATCAGGCAATCGTGCAGGGCATGGGGGTGGGGCTGGGTTGGGACTTTATGGTCAGGGACAAAATCGACAAGGGCGAACTGCGACGCGTGGGGCCTTTTGAATTTTTAAGCACGAATGCGGACTACCTGGCGCACTCTCGCCATAAAACGCTGTCAGATGCAGCAATTACTTTCCAGCGCTGGCTGCTCGACGACGCCCGGCGCGAACACTCTCCACTTTGCCAAGAGCTCAAGGTACACCCATGAAAATCAACGCTATCGGTTTACCCCTGCTTGTGGTTGCCTTGCTGGGACTGGCAGGCTGCGCAACCCCGAGCGTTGTGACCCTGCAAAACGGCACGCAATACCTGACCAAAGACCTGCCGGTTACCACGAACAAGGACGGCCTGTACGAGTTTGTGGACATTGCAGGCAAACACATCAAGGTCAGGGCTGCCGATGTCTCCAGCATCAAGTCCGATTGAAGATCGGCGCCAGCCCACCCCTCACCCGTTCAACGCATCCAGCAGCCGGTAATAGCTGATGCCTGCGGCCACATACAAGCGCTGAAGGCTATGGAAGGGAATTCTGCGAATCGGCGTCACCGGGAACGGGAAGTCATCACTGCCCCCCGAAACACGGGCCGCGAGGTGCTTGCCCAGGGTGCTGGACATCGCAATGCCGCGCCCGTTGTAGCCCATCAGGATTGACAGGCCCGGTTGCGGCTCATGGAGTTGTGGCAGCACGCTATGGTTGAGCGCCACACGACCGCTCCAGCGGTACTCAATCGCGACGCCCGCCAGCTGCGGGAACACGCTGATCAGCGAGCGTTCCAGATGCGCCCAGTCTTCATTGCGACCCGGCTCGGCAAACGGCCCACGACCACCCAGCAGCACCCGCCCCTGGGCATCCTGCTTGAAGTACAGCAACAGGCGCCGCGCATCCGAACACACTTCCCCACCAGGCAAAATGGTTTTGCGCAGCTCCGGCGAAAGCGGTCGCGTTGCAATCATGAAGCTGTTGGCCGCCAGCACGGTTTGCCGCAAGCCGGGCCATAAACCGTCGGTGTAGCCATTGGTGGCCAACACCACCCGTTCAGCCGTGACGCTGTGGCCCTGGGCGGTGGTCAGTTGCCACTGCGTGCCGATGCGCCGTAGATCGGTTACCCGGCTATCGCTGTGAATCATCGCTCCACGGCCCAGCGCCGATCTGGCCAGCCCCCGGGCGTAATTGAGTGGATGCAGGCTTCCCGCACGGGGGTCAACCCAGCCGCCCACGTAATTTTGCGTGCCGATGCGCTGGCAAACGGCACTGGCGTCCAGCAACTCAGCCGCCACACCACGTTGTTGCCATTGCCGGGCACGGTGTTCCAGGGTCTTCATCGTGGCACTGGAGTACGCGGGTTGAATCCAGCCCTTGCGGGTTGCATCGCACGCAATGCCGTACTCGCGAATCAGCGAAAACACTTCGTCTGCCGCCCCGCCGCACGCCTCAATAATCTTCTCGCCGCGGGCCGCACCAAAACGCTCGATCAGTTGATCCGGATCGTATTTGAGACCGGGAATGACCTGCCCGCCATTGCGCCCCGAAGCGCCCCAGCCTGGCTCCCCGGCATCCAGCACACACACGCTGACACCCGACTCGGCCAGGCGCAGCGCGGTCACAAGCCCCGTGTAACCGGCGCCGACAATGGCCACGTCCACGCGCTTGTTTTCGGCGAGCGCCTGGGTCATCGCAGCCGAGCGCGCCGTGGCGGACCAGAGCGAAGGCGGCAAGGTGAGTTTTGACGTTGCTTTCATGTACGCCTCCGCAGCGCAAAACGTCCTTCCAGACGACGCAAGCCATAAGACAGCGGCAAACTCATCGACAGATAGAGCAACGCAACCAGGGTGTAGACCGTCATGTTTTCAAAGGTCGAAGAGGCGATCAGTTGACCTTGGCGCGTCATCTCGGCCACGGTGATGGTCGACACCAGCGAGGAGTCCTTGAGCATCATCACCAGCGTGTTGCCATAAGGCGGCAAGGCAATGCGAAACGCCTGGGGCAGCACAATGCGGCGCATGATCATCAGGCCGCGCATGCCAAAGGATTCGGCTGCCTCGATCTGGCCAATGTCGATGGCTTGAATGCCGGCCCGGAAGTTCTCGGCCTGATAGGCCGAATAGGCAATCCCCAGACCGATCACACCGGCCTGCATGGCGCTGAGCTGGATGCCGAAGTCGGGCAAGACGAAATAGATGTAGAACAGTTGCACGATGATCGGCAACCCGCGAATCACATTGACCACGCCAATGGCGAACAAGGCGACGGCACGGATTTTGGAAACCATCATCAGCGCGAACATCAGGCCAATCACTGAACTGAGCAGGAACGAACCCGCCGTGACCTGCACAGTGACCACTGCGCCTTTGAGCAGAATCGGAAGAAAGTCCAACGCGTCCTGGAGAAACATAAACTACCTGCACACCGCTACAAGAAGTGGCCCACCGCAGAGCGGGGGCCACAGAATCATCAGTTCAGCTTCCACTTCTCGATGATGCGCTGCAGCGAGCCGTCAGCCTTGATGGCGGCAATGCCCTTGTTGACCTGCGCCAGTTTCTCGGCGTCGCCTTGACGCATGACCAGGCATACATCACCCATCACGACCGGCACATAGGTGCTCGACAGTTTCACTTCCGGATTTTTGCCCTGGGCCAACTGGTAAGCGATGATCGGACGATCGCCGAAAGCAGCCTTGATGCGACCCAGCTTCAGGTCACGCATCAGGTCAGGAATAGAGTCGTAGCTGCGCACTTCCTTGAAACCGCCGTGCTTGTTCAGGGCGTCGAGGAATACCGTGCCCACTTGAGCACCGACCACTTCACCGGCCAGGTCATCCATGGTCTTGTATTCTTTGGGATCGTCAGTCTGGACGATCAGGCCTTCGCCATAGCTGAAAATCGGATCGGAATACTGCACAACCTTTTCACGCTCAGGGGTTTTGAGCATGGCGGCGGAAATCAGGTCAATTTTGTTGGTGGTCAGCGAAGGGATCAGCGCGGTAAACGTGGTTTGCTGGATCTCGGTGTCAAACCCCCCTGCTTTGCCGACGGCTTCAGCGGCGTCGACCATCATGCCCTGGATTTTTCCGCTCTTGATATCGAGGAAGGTGAACGGGATACCTGTCGCCGTTGCACCGACTTTATAGACAGGCTCTGCAACAGCACTGGCTGATCCAATCAGTCCGGCTGCCATTGCGCATACAAGCGTCAGTACTTGAAAAGGTTTGTGCATAGCGAATCTCCCTGTGGTCGCTTTTATTGTTGCGGGGCAGCATTTAACACCCTTGCACCCTCTGGTACAAAATGCCGCCATCGACTATAACCAATTTACTTAAATCGTAAAGAGATTTATAAATATCGCACACCGATATTTGTAGGTCGAAAAAAGCCAAGGATGCGCCATGAGCGACAGCAACAATCCTCTTTTCAACCAGTCACTGGAAAAGGGCTTGGCCGTACTTCGCGGCTTCGGGGCAGCGCGGCGCACCATGACTCTGGCGGATATCGCGCAGGTTGCGGGCATCAGCAAAAGCTCGGCCCAGCGCATGGTGCATACCCTTGAAGAACTCGGCTATGTGCGTAAGCACCCGCAAAGCCGACGCTTCCAGTTAACGCCCAAGGTTATGGAAATCGGCTACAACTATTTAGCCGCCGACATACTGGTCGATGTCGCAAACCCCTACCTGGCCGAGCTCAACCAGCTCACGGGCGAAACGGTCAACCTGACGGAGCCGGACGGCCTGGACATGGTCTATGTATCCCGTTTTGTGGCGCCTAAATTTATCCCGATCCACATGCCCATCGGCAGTCGAATCCCGATGTATTGCACCGGGGGCGGTCGAGCCTATCTGAGTGGCCTGGGGGATGACGAAATTCGCCGTGTGCTGCAAGACAGCACGCTGGCTGAGCTGACCCGCTACACCCTGACTGATGCCACCGCCATTTTTGAGCGTGTGATCACCAGCCGCAATCAGGGCTATGCCACCAACAAGGAAGAAATGTTCCTGGGGGACATGACCATTGCCGCACCGATATTCAACAGCAACGGCCTGCCGGTTGCGGCCGTGCATGTGGTAGTGCCGAGCAGTCGCTGGAGCATGGAAGAAGCCGAAGATAAATTGGCCTCGACCGTTATCCAGTGTGCCCGTGGGATCAGCAATTCGATCAGAACCTTGTAGCGGTCCCCGGTGGGAGCTAGCCTGCTCGCGATGCAGCCGGACGTAGCCTCGCACAGCTCGTCAACTGCTACGTATTCCTTGTAGATACTCTGTTGCCAGCTGGCCTGTTTAGAGAAATGTGCTTCGCTAAACAGGTCGGCCTGTAGGCCGCCTCGGCGGGCAGTGCTCTTGATCTGCCCGCCCCTTCGGGAGGCCGAGAGGAGGTTCTGCGTAGTGGGTCGACCGGCATGGATGCCGGGAGAGCCGTGTTGGGCCAGGGATGGCCCGTCACGGCGGGCCCACGGAGCGGGACCGGAGCGAGGGACACCTGAGCGCAGCGAAGGCCGTACGCAGGGGCGAAAGCGCTTTGGTTACTTTGCCGCTTTTGCAAAGTGACTCGCTGTAAGAGCGAAACCATCATTTCAGTTAACCGCGAATGCCGGATATGTACCCCGTGTGCCAGTTGTTTTGCGATGCGCCCGCACCTATGCCGAGTCTATATCCATTCGATGTGTCACGACTCTCTACGGGTTCCGCCCTTACGGCGGGTCACTTTTTCCAAACGCCGAAAAAGTAACCAAAAAGGCTTGCCCTACCATACGGCCGCCTCGCCAAGGCTCGGTGGTTCCCTCTCTCCGGCACTGTCATGGGGGCACGCCGCGACGGGCCATCCATGGCCCATCGCGGCTGGCGCGGCGTCCTGCCGCGCCACCCCCATAACAGCACCTGCGTTCGGCCTTTTGTGATGGGCATTCGCGTCGTCTGGACATGGGTGTGGCCCCAGCAAAAGCAAAAGCAAAAGCAAAATCCATCGCAGACGCCACAGAACCTTGCGCAAAACGTTTTAGCGCCAACATACAAGCCGCTGACGAGTAGAACGAGGCTGCGTTCGAGCGCGCAGCGGTCGCAAAACCAGTACACGCGGTATGCCTGGTTAACCGAGGAGGCTGACTTTACGACCGCTGCGCGCTCGAACGCAGCCTCGCACGGCTCGTCAGCTACTACGGATCGTGAATGCAACCAACCAGGCCGGCCGGTCGGCCGCCTCGGCGGGCAGTGCTCTTGATCTGCCCGCCCCTTCGGGAGGCCGAGAGGAGGTTCTGCGTAGTGGGTCGACCGGCATGGATGCCGGGAGAGCCGTGTTGGGCCAGGGATGGCCCGTCACGGCGGGCCCACGGAGCGGGACCGGAGCGAGGGACACCTGAGCGCAGCGAAGGCCGTACGCAGGGGCGAAAGCGCTTTGGTTACTTTGCCGCTTTTGCAAAGTGACTCGCTGTAAGAGCGAAACCATCATTTCAGTTAACCGCGAATGCCGGATATGTACCCCGTGTGCCAGTTGTTTTGCGATGCGCCCGCACCTATGCCGAGTCCATATCCATTCGATGTGTCACGACTCTCTACGGGTTCCGCCCTTACGGCGAGTCACTTTTTCCAGACGCCGAAAAAGTAACCAAAAAGGCTTGCCCTACCATACGGCCGCCTCGCCAAGGCTCGGCGGTGCCCTCACTCCAGCACTGTCATGGGCATTCGCGTCGTCTGGACATTCGTGTGGCTCCAGCAAAAGCAAAATGCATCGCAGACGTCACAGAACCCTACGAAAAACGGTTTAGCGCCAACCTACAAGTAGCTGTCGAAGGAACGAGGCTGCGAAGCAGTCGTAGAATCGGTGATCGTGGTCCCCTGAATCACCACCGCCGCTGTCGTTGCATGGCAACAAAACCCCCTCCCGCAATAGGTAGCATCCTCATATAAACCCCGAGCTAGAGCATTCAATTAAGGTTCAGTTAAGTTTCGGGCGCTAACGTGACCGACGAGTCACAAATGACTCGCATTAGCTTTTCCCCTGCTCTACCACAGAGGATGAACGATGGATATCAAGGTCACACAGCGCTCGGCTGCAGCTACTGCCCCTCCTGAAACGGAACAGGCTGACGCAGCACTGCAGCTCATTGTTGAAGGTTTTCTGCATTTCCATCGTGAGGTCTTTCCACAACAGAAAGACCTGTTCAAAAAACTGGCCACCGCTCAACGCCCAAGGGCGATGTTTATCGCTTGCGCCGATTCTCGAATCGTCCCCGAATTGATTACCCAAAGCGCTCCTGGCGATCTGTTCGTCACCCGCAATGTCGGCAACGTCGTACCGCCTTATGGCGAGATGAATGGCGGGGTCAGCACGGCGATCGAATACGCCAACCTGGCACTGGGCGTACAGCACATCATCGTCTGCGGGCACTCCGACTGTGGCGCGATGCGCGCCGTGCTCAACCCGCAAAGCCTTGAAAAAATGCCCACGGTCAAAGCCTGGCTGCGCCATGCCGAAGTGGCCAGGACCATGGTTCAGGAGAACTGTGCGTGCGCCAATGAAGCTGAAGGCATGCACGTGCTTACCGAAGAAAACGTGATCGCTCAGTTGCAGCACTTGCGTACCCATCCCTCCGTCGCTTCGCGCATGGCCAGCGGCCAGTTGTTTATCCATGGCTGGGTCTACAACATCGAAACCAGCCAAATCAAAGCCTACGACGCTGAGTCCGGCAGTTTTCTGCCACTGGACAATCTCCAGACAATCCCTTGCGCGACACCCAAAGCGCGTTTCTGAACATGTCCCAATGAGGTAGCCGTGGCAACCAGGCACGACGCCGGCCTTTGCCACGCCCCAAGAATCCCCAGGGAGAATCATCATGCGTACTGCGCAATTAAAAGCAGTATTGCCACGGGAGCTATTGGCCTCTGTGGTTGTGTTTCTGGTCGCCCTGCCCTTGTGCATGGGCATCGCCATCGCTTCCGGAATGCCCCCGGCCAAAGGCTTGATCACCGGTATCATCGGCGGCCTGGTCGTGGGCTGGATGGCCGGATCGCCACTACAGGTCAGTGGCCCGGCAGCCGGGCTGGCAGTGCTGGTGTTCGAAGTGGTACGCCAGCATGGCATGGCCATGCTGGGACCGATCCTGCTCCTGGCAGGCTTTTTACAACTGGTGGCCGGCCGTTTGCGTTTGGGTTGCTGGTTCCGCGTTACCGCCCCGGCTGTGGTCTACGGCATGCTTGCCGGAATCGGGGTGCTGATTGTGTTGTCGCAACTGCATGTGATGCTCGACGGCCCCCCCAAACCCTCGGGCCTTGATAACCTTGCCGGCTTCCCGCAGGCAGTGGCGCAAGCCATTCCAACCCTTGGCTGGCAGGCGGGCCTGCTGGGCCTGGCAACCATCGGGGTGATGTGGTCGTGGGATAAATTACGCCCGCAAAAGCTGCGCTTTGTCCCCGGCGCCCTGCTCGGTGTGGGCTTGACCACGGCCGTCAGCCTGGTCATGGCGTTACAGGTCAAGCGCGTGGAAGTCCCGGACAATCTGGCGGACGCTATCGACTGGCTGCGTCCGGCCGACCTGCTGAACTTTGCCGATCCCGCTCTGTTGATCGCGGCGTTTGCAGTGGCGTTTATTGCCAGCGCAGAAACCCTGTTGTCCGCCGCAGCCGTCGACCGCATGCACAACGGCCAGCGCTCGGATTTTGACAAGGAACTGACCGCGCAAGGGGTCGGCAACATGCTCTGTGGCGTGCTGGGCGCGCTGCCAATGACCGGTGTGATCGTGCGCAGTTCGGCCAATGTTCAGGCAGGTGCCACCACCCGGCTTTCGACAATGTTCCACGGCCTCTGGCTGCTGGCTTTTGTGCTGTTGCTGTCCAGTGTGCTGCAAAGCATTCCGGTGGCGAGCCTGGCGGGTGTGCTGGTGTATACCGGGATCAAACTGGTGGACATCAAGGCGTTTCGCGGCCTGGCACGCTATGGCCGCATACCGATGCTGACCTATGGGGCAACCGCCCTGTCAATTATCTTCACTGACTTGCTGACCGGGGTACTGCTGGGGTTCGGCCTCACCCTGGCCAATCTGGCCTGGAAGGCAGCGCGCCTGAAAATCAGCCTGATTGATCTGCCCCGCAGCGGTGAAATGGAGTTGCGGCTCAATGGCTCGGCAACCTTTCTCAAAGTACCGGCATTGACTCAGGTTCTGGCTCGGGTACCGGCCGGTAGCATCGTGCATGTCCCCCTCAGCAACCTGAGCTACATCGACCACTCCTGCCTGGAGCTGTTCGAAGAGTGGGGACGGGCCAATGCAGCCAAGGGTTCGAAGCTGATCATTGAACCCCAGGGGTTGAAACGACGTCTCGAAGGCCGACTGCGCACGACCCGCGGCCTGGGTTCAGCCACCGCCTAGAATCAAGCTGCGGTAATGCCCCGGATTGGTTCCCGACCACTTGCGAAAAGCCTTGTAAAACGAGCTGGTGTCGGCAAAGCCCAGGCGCAGGGCGATGTCGGCAAAGCTGTGGTCGGGCTCGGCCAACCAGCCAATCGCCAGCTCCTTGCGCACGCCGTCCTTTATCCCCTGAAAGGTGTGCCCTTCGTCCGCCAAGCGGCGGCGCAAGGTCGATGCCGACATGCACAGGCTTTGCGCCAGGCCCGGGGTTTCAGGCCACTGTTCGGCAGGCAACTGGCGCAGATGCTGTTTGATCTGGCTGGCCAGACTCTCGGGATCCCGGTATTTGACCAGGATATTGGCAGGTGCCTCGGCCAGAAAGCGCTTCAGCTCCTGGGCGTTGCGCTTGATCGGTGCATCCAGGCAATCGGCAGCAAAAATCATCCGTGTGCGTGGCCGCTCAAAGCGCAGGTTCTCGGAGAACATCACTTCGTAGTCTTCGCAGTAATCGGGCGCCGCACAGCGCAACTCAATGGCCAGAATAGGAATTCGCCGCCCGGCCAGCCAGCAGGCAACGCCGTGCACGATCATCCAATAGGTGAAGTAGGTAAAGCCACGGTTCGCCGGTTGTTCAGGTTCGTGCAAGACGATTTCCGCCAGGCTTTGCTGGCGCACCAGTTGCGCCGGCAAGCGTTCCAGCATCAACGACAGAAATCCCAGCACCACCTCCAGCCCCTGGGCCAGGGTCGGCTGAGCCATTGCGGTGCGGCACATGAACGCCAGGCTGCCAGAACGCAGCTTGCGCGGGTCCATGGCAAAAAACTCGTCATCCAGACGTCGCGCCAACAGTCGCCACATCCGTGCATAGACCAGCGCAGGCACACGGCCATCCGGTTCGTTGAGCAACCCGGGGGCAATGCCTACCTTATGCAGCACTTCATCCGTGGCGCTACCGGGCGCACAGCTCTGCAGCAACGCCTCGCGCACCAGATGAATGGAGATGGTGTCCTTGTTCAACATTGGCCGTGTTCCGAGCCCGATGACATTTGATTGACGGCCATCTTAAGCAGCACGGATCAAAAAGCCAGCAGTACCTTAGCCTTATACGGGCAGCTTGCCTTCAGGGTTGTTCCACACAAACTGCACCCTGTCCCAGATCCATGTGGGAGCTAGCTGCCTGCGATGCAGACAGCGCGGTCATTCAGCCAAACTGGGGGGATGCAATCGCGAGCAAGCCGCTCCCACAGGTTAGCCACTGATCTTGAGCAAGAGACCTTGTGAGGGTCTTAACGCCAATCCTCAACAATCCCGTGTTCCCGGGCAAACGGCTGGCAGTGGATGGTCTTGCGCTGGTGATCGATTGCTGCATCATTGGTCGCCAGCCACAGCATCACCGCTGCTGGCACCTCAGGCGGCGCCGAGCCTGCACGCAAGGCAATCACGCCCTTGTCACCGATGGTGGCGCGCAAGGCGTCAGTGGTCACCACCCCGGGGTTGAGGGTGTAGGCGCGAATCCCCTGTTCGCCAAACTCCACCGACAAAATGCCCGACAGCCGCGACACCGCTGCCTTGCCCGCCCCATAGGCATACCCCCAGCCGCCCTTGCCCGCCGCCACCGGAGGATCGGTTTCACCCGCGCCTGAGGTGACATTGATCACCACCCCGCCACCCTGCTCCAGCATCTGACTGACCACGGCCCGAGTCAGTAGAAACGGAGTCATCATGTAACCCTGAAACACCCGTGCCAGGGTCTCGGGCTGCAAGTCCATAAAGGGCGCGTTGAGGTCGCTGCCCTGATAGATCGCGTTATTGACCAGCACATCCACCCGGCCATATTCGGCAAACACCGCCTGGCTGGCGGCCAGCACCGACTCGCTGTCGAGCAGGTCCATCCGCACCACCAGCGCCTTGCGGCCCAGTTCGCGGATCGCTGCGGCCGTTGCGTTCAGACTGCCCGGCAGCGCCGTGCCGTCGGGGTTACGCAAGCCGTGGGTATGGCTTTCGCCTTCTTCCAGGCTGCGTGCGCTGATGGCCAGATCAAAACCTGCGCGGGCAAACGCCAGCGCTGTTTCACGACCGATACCGCGGCTGGCGCCTGTTATAAATGCCACTTTATTCATCAGAATTCCTTAAAGATCAGAAGCGCTGGGCACGCACCATTACGTCCATGCCACCATCGACGAACACGACGCTGCCGGAAGCGGAACCACTGACAGCTGTAACTGGCATAAGACTTACCTTGATGATCCTGGCCCTGTCTGGCCTGCCTGAAAGGCAGCTGGCAGTGACGTTAAATCGCCATTGCCAACCTGGAATCAATACTTAAGCGCTTTTACGAACCGGTCGCGCCAACTGGGGTGCCGGCACTATCACGGACTCAGCCGCTCGCAAGGCGCACTTGGGCTTTCCCAAGGCAACCACACTGTTAAGCAAAATTCTTACCAGTTCGGTCTGACGGCGTACACCGGTCTTGGAGAAGATCGAGCGCAGGTGTGCCCGTGCAGTGTTGCGTCTGATGTTCAGGTTTTCGGCGGCTTCTTCCAGGGACAAGCCGTTTGCCAGCTCCATCGCCAGCGCAGTTTCGGCCTTGGTCAGGTTGAACAGCTGCTTGGTCACCACTTCACTGGCCAGGGACTTGCCGACCGAGTCACGGATATAGATCACCGCCGCAGGCTTGCTCTTGCCTTCCGCCCATTCGAGGGAAGGAATAGCCTCGACCACCAGTCCCAGGCTGACCTGGCCCGATGGCCGGGTAACGGACATCGCGTCGGCCGTCACCCCGCCGTCGCGCACTTCCTGGCTGAAGATGTGCTTGACCAGGCGCTGCAGCTCGCGATTGTCGCTGGGGTAAGTGGCCTCCAGCCTGCCGCCCACCAGCTTCAAGCCATCGGCTTTTTTGAGGATTTCTTCAGCAATCGGGTTAAGGCGCAGCACCTTGCCGGTTTCGTCGAGCACGATGGTGGCCACGGACAGGCGGCTGATGGCCTGGGCGTAAAGCTCGCTCATGGACTCGCTGCGATCGAGCAGATTGTGCAGGTGCAGGGCCCGGCGCAAATGCGGCAGGAAGCTGCTGCACAACGCGCGCTCGGCACTGGAGAAGGCAGGTGAGGTTTTGGGCCGGGTCAGACGAAAGCGCAGCTTGCCACCGTCGGGGGTCGATATATCGGCACCCATCACGTGGAAGACATCCTGCTTGGCGCAGTAAGCCTTGAAGTACGCCGATTGGACCCACTCGGATTCGCTCATCAGGTCTTCAACCGTAAACACCTGGTCAAGCGCCTGCCCTGCGAACGGGGTAAGGGTTTGCGGGTAAGTCTGATACGTCAGTTCACCCTCGCCTTCAATATCGCCGGCCACAATCATCAGGCCCAGATCGGGCTGGTCCGGAACCCGCAGAATAAGGGTCGCATAGTTGGCCTTGAACATGCTGCGTACGGCACACAAGGTACGGCCCATCACTTTCGGGTCCAAAGCACCGTCGTAGAAGCTGCCGACCATTTGATCGTAATCGGCCAATTCGAGCCCCAGACTGGCCAGGGTTTGGTGGTTCAGGGTCACTGTATCCACGGATGCTTCCTCGCGTTGGGTCAGGTTCGGGGCCTGCCCTTTTTATTGTTCTTATTTCCAGCGGTTATTTATACGCAGCCCCTGCAGCGGTAACGGCGCAAAAACAACTCAATGTCTCTTTATACTAGCCGTCATGCAAGCCCGGCAGGCTGTCTGTCCAGCGGTTTTAGGAGTCCCTGGCCGCAAGGATCTGCTTGAACGGGTAATGCCCTGCAGGTGCGTCCATTGCCTGGGTTTTAACCCTGACCAACGGTCGATCCAGATTGAACCGGCTTGGCAAAGCCAACGATATTGGGCAACAGCGCATGCCGTTGATTTGCAGGCGATCCGGGCGCAACTGAGCAGAAGCGACGGTAGAGGCGGGACGGGGTGAGAAAGTGAATGCTCGGGTTGCAGCGACAATCAGGCAAACCAGATAGCCGATCATTGAGCGCATGGTAGATGCCTCGCTGCACGATTCAATTGCTGGGCAGAGTTCATGCCGCCAGTCCTGTTTTTTATTATCTTGGATGCTCTGGCTTGCTCCTCAGCGAGGTATCCAGAACCTGGCTTCGATCATCGGACTGACCAGCCACAGGCACATCGTCCAAATGGCCTAGCCCGGATGAAGGAGTGAAAAACGGTCATAGAGAATGGTTTTGCGCCGTAGTCGCTGACGAGCCGTGCGAGGCTGCGATCAAGCGCGCAGGGGCGCACCAAACCTGTCGCAGCCTCACACACTCAAACCAGCCGCTGAATCTGCTTGTGCCGCCAGACCAGCCGGTAATACGCAGTCTGCAGAACCAGCATGGCGATATAGGTCACCGGGAACGCCATCCACACGCCTTGCAGACCAAAATGCGCATCCAGTGCATAAGCCACCGGCAACTCAATGCACAGCACGCAGAAGATCGTGATCCCCATAGGCACCAGGACCACGCCGCTGGCCCGCATGATCCCGCCAATAACCGCCTGGAAGCCAAATACCAGCACGCTCCACAGCATGATATGCAGCAGGTGCTCAGCCCTGACCCGCGCCTCGACATCGGTGATGAACAGTCCCAGCAACCAGTGCGACAGCCCATAACCGAGCACTACCAGGGCACCGGTCAGGCACAGGTTGATCAGCAAACCGGTGCGCAATATCAACCCGATACGCTCAATGCGACCGGCGCCAATGGCCTGTGCCCCCAGAATCGAGGCCGTAATGGCAATCGACAGCGCCGGAAACTGCACGTAGTTGACGATCTGGGTCACGGCCCCATAGGCCGCGGTGGCCTGGGAGCCGTGACTGTTGACCAGCGCCAGGATCACCAGCTCCGACAGCGAAAGCACCACCATCTGCACGCCCGTGGGCAAACCGATACGCAGGACCTTGCCCAGAATCTCCCGGTTCAGGCGCAGCGCAGCCCAGAGTTCGCGGTCCGGGGCCATGACATGGTTTTTGTGGCGCAAGCGCAGCACCAGAAACAACATGGCCAGCACGTTACCCACCAGCCCCGCATAGGCCGCACTTTGAATACCCATCGGCGGCAAGCCGATCCAGCCCAGGATCAACGCCGGGGTCAACAGCAAGCCAACCGCCGTGGACACCATCAGTGCCAGCAATGGGGAAACCGTGTCACTGACCCCACGCAGAATTTGCGTGAACAAAATAAACACCAGCAGCAACGGCATGATCAGCATCATGACCCTGGCATAACCGACAGCCTCCTCCAGTACGTCAACCGGCGTGCCCAGCGCCTGCAAGGCGGGCCGCGCCAACAGGCTGCCCAACACCGCTGCAATCAGCCCGATCAGCGCCCCAAGGGTGAGGGTCGCCCCGGTGATTTGCTTGACCATCGTTGTTTCCCGCGCCCCCCAGGCCTGACCGATCAGCACGGAAGCGCCCGCCCCCAGACCAATCACCAGCGCAATAAAAAAGAACACGATGGGAAACATCCCCGACACCGCGGCCAGCGCCTGCGTACCCAGCAATTGCCCGACATAGATCCCGTTGAGGGTGCCGGAGAAACTCTGAAGGAAGTTGGACAGCACCATCGGCGCAAGAAAGATCAGGTAGATCAGCCACAGCGGCCGTTGCGAAGGGGTTTGCATGAACAAAGGGCCTGAAAAAATAAACAACGGAACTTATACCGCAAATGTATCCAGATGTTCCTGTCGAGCATCATCAACGGCCCGGCTACTGAGCCTTGTCATGGACATTTGGACTACGCTTTCTGACGACTTGCTGAACATGAAGAAATATTCAGAAACGTTTCAGCTTTTTGCGGGCAAAATGTGCTCAACGCTGAAAGAGCCCATCAGGTGACGGTATGACCCGTATTTTGACCATTGAAGACGATGCCGTGACGGCGAAAGAAATCGTGGCTGAATTGACCAGCCACGGCCTTGAGGTCGATTGGGTAGCCAATGGTCGTGAAGGTCTGGTACGCGCTGTCAGCGGCGACTACGACTTGATCACCCTTGACCGCATGCTCCCTGAGCTGGACGGTCTGGCGATTGTGACCACCTTGCGCACCATTGGTGTCAGTACACCCATTCTGATGATCAGCGCCCTGTCCGATGTGGACGAACGGGTTCGCGGCCTGCGCGCCGGGGGCGATGACTACCTGACCAAACCCTTTGCCAGCGACGAGATGGCGGCCCGGGTTGAAGTCCTGTTGCGGCGTAAAAGTCCGGTCGACAAATACGAGACTTCATTGCGCGTCTCGGACCTTGAACTCAACTTGATCACCCGTGAAGCCAGCCGCTGCGAACAACAGCTGAGCCTGCTGCCCACCGAGTACAAGTTGCTGGAGTTCCTGATGCGCAACACCGGGCAAATCCTCTCGCGCATGATGATTTTCGAGGAAGTCTGGGGCTATCACTTCGACCCTGGCACCAACCTGATCGACGTGCATATCGGCCGTCTGCGCAAAAAAATCGATCCGCCGGGCCAAGTGCCTCTGATTCGCACTGTCCGAGGCTCGGGTTATGTCATTGCCGAACCCCTCTAAGGGCTGGCGTTCTTCCAGCAGCCGACTGCTGGCGCTGTACAGTTTTCTGTTCGTGGCTTGGAGCTGCATCCTGATGGGGGTGCTCTATTACGAGGTGTCGGATTACCTGGGCAACCTGGCCAGGCACTCGCTGATGCAGCGCCAGCACCTGTTTGCCCGCTTTGAAGGCGAGCAACTGGACGAAGCACTTGCCACCAGCATGACCTTCGACATGCGCGCAGTGGATGCCTATGGCCTGTTCGATGCCCAACACAACCCCCTGAGCGGCCCTATCCAGGCCCTCCCTCCGGGCTTGCCGCTGGATGGCCGGATCCACGCCTTGAGCACCTGCATCGACTCCGATGACCCCAACCTGCCCCAGGACAGCTGCGATGCCATCGCCACACAAACCAACGACGGGCGCTGGCTGGTGCTGGTGCGCGACAACGGCTCGCTGTTTGCCGTCACCCGGATCATTTTGCATGCATTGTTCTGGGGCCTGTCGCTGACCATCATCCCGGGCATTGCCGGTTGGCATTTGCTGCGCAGACGCCCCTTGCAACGCATTCGGGCGATCCAGGCCAGCGCCGAAGCGATTGTCGCAGGGGATTTGACTTACCGCCTGCCACTGTCCAATCGGCGTGACGAGCTGGATATGCTGGCGGCCATCGTCAACGCCATGCTCGATCGTATCGAACTGCTGATGCACGAGGTCAAGGGGGTGTGCGACAACATCGCCCACGACCTGCGCACCCCCCTCACCCGCTTGAGGGCCCAGCTCTACCGGATGCGCCAGCATGCTGTCGAAGGCTCCCCCGAAGCCCTGCAACTGGACGAAGTCATCGGTGAAACCGACACCCTGATGGCACGTTTTCGCGGCTTGCTGCGCATTTCCGAGCTGGAAGACCATCAACGGCGTTCGGGCTTCCTGCAACTCGATCCGCTGCCCCTGCTGCAGGAACTGTACGATTTTTACCTGCCGCTGGCGGAAGAAGGCCAGGTCACTCTGGTGCTCGACACGCAGCCCACATTGCCCAGCCTGACGGGCGATCGTGCATTGCTGTTTGAGGCGCTGGCCAATCTGCTCAGCAACTCGATCAAATTCACCCCGCCCGGCGGTGAAGTGATTTTGCGGGCGACTGACGACAACGGCAGCCCGCGCATTGAGGTCCTCGACACAGGCCCCGGTATCCCCGAGGCCGAGCGGGAGGCCGTGTTCAAGCGCTTTTACCGCTGCGATGACAGCCACGGCGGTTTTGGCCTGGGCCTGTCCATCGTCGCCGCCATCGTCAACCTGCACGGCTTCACCCTGGACGTCAGCAACCGCGAAAGCGGCGGAGCCCGGTTGACCCTGCACTGTCGACAAAGCCTGATTAACCCCGGGTAATCCGCTTTTTAATCATCAATACTGTGGGAGTGGCTTTTTCAACACGCGGCACAAGGAACTCCCGCATGCCTCTACCACTCCTGCCCCTGCTCCGCTCCCTGCTGGTCCCCGTGCTGGCTTGCCTGTGCCTGAGCGTGAGCGCAGCGCCCGGCGAGGCCATGACCGTCTATGGTGAAGCACCCAAATACCCGGCCGGATTCCAGCACTTCGATTTTGTAAATCCGGATGCACCCAAGGGCGGATCGCTGAGCCGGGCGGCAATGGAAATAGGCCAGTTCAACTACATCTCCCCCTACGTCGACCAAGGCACGGGAGTCGCGCAAGTGGATGACTGGGTGTACTCGCCACTGGCCTTTCGCTCACTGGATGAGCCCTACACGGTCTACGGTCTGGTGGCGCAAAAAATGGAGCGCGACCCGGACGGTCTTTGGGTACGGTTTTACCTGAACCCCAAGGCACGCTTTGCCGACGACACACCGATCACCGCCCAGGATGTCGCCTACACCTACAACCTGCTGATGACCCAAGGCAGCCTGGGCTTTCGCATGCTGTATGGCGAGGTCAAGGCCGTGGAGATCGAAGGCCCGCTGCAGGTGCGCTTCGACTTCAAGAGCAACCAGAACCGTACCCTGGCACTTGATCTGGCGAGCATGCGCATCCTGCCGCAACACTGGTGGCAGACCCGCGACTTCAGCAATGGCGGCGGTTTTGAGCCGCCCTTGGGCAGCGGCCCGTATTCGGTGTCGCAAGTCGATCCGGGGCGCAGCATCAGCTTTGAGCGCAACAAAAACTGGTGGGCCAGGGACTTGCCGGTCAGCAAGGGGCTGTACAACTTTGACCGCCTGACCGTGAATTTTTACGGCGACACGGACGTGGCCCGCGAACTGCTCAAGGGTGGAGCTTTCGATTACAACCGCGAATTCTCGGCCACCGGGTTCAGCATCGGCTATGACAGCCCCAAACTGACCGATGGCCGCTTGCAAAAAGGCGTATTCGCCAGGCAAAAGCCGGGCGCTGCCCAGGGCTTTGCTTTCAACCTGCAGAATCCGTTTTTCCAGGACCGCCGGGTACGCCAGGCGTTGAGCCTGCTATGGGATTTTGAATGGACCAACAAGCAGATGATGCGCAGTTTTTATGTGCGCCAGCAGAGCTACTTCCCCAAAAGCGAAATGGCTGCCACTGCACTGCCCGACGCCCGTGAACGGGAGATCCTCGAACCCCTGCGCGGCAAGGTGCCTGATGAAGTGTTCACCCAGGTCTATCAAGCGCCGAAAACCGATGGCAGCGGCTACATCCGCGACAAACAGCTGCAAGCCCTGGCGCTGCTCAAGGAGGCAGGCTGGAGCGCGAAAAACAACACGCTGGTCAACGCACAGGGCGAACCGCTGAGCTTCACCTTTCTCGATGGCCAGGGCGGATTCGACCGCATGATCCTGCCGTACAAGCGGACCCTGGCGCAGATCGGCATCCACATGGACATCCGCAAGATAGACTCGGCGCAATACGTCAACCGGCTCAATGCCCGTGACTACGACATGATCGTGGTGGGTTTCCCGCGCAGTGGCGTCCCCATCGTCTCCCCGGGCCGGGAACTGTACGACATGTATGGCTCGCGCAGTGCCACCCAGCCCGGTGCCTCCAACGCCTTTGTGCTGCGCGACCCGGCCGTGGACACACTGCTCGACGGATTGGTACAGGCCAATACCCGTGACGAAATGGTGCACTACGCCCGCGCCCTCGACCGCGTCCTGCAGTGGGGCTACTACATGATTCCCAACTATTACTCGGTGGGCACCCCGACCGTGTACCAGAACCGCTTCGCCCGTCCGGCGCTGGAGCCCAAGTATGACGAGGGGCTGGACACCTGGTGGGAGATCAGCAAAACCGCACTGACCAATGCAGCCATGCAAGCAACCGGCACATCGCTGGAGGGGCACTGAGATGCTGCATTACATCAGTCGACGCTTGTTGCTGATCATCCCCACCCTGCTATGCATTCTGGTGGTCAACTTCCTGATCGTGCAGGCCGCCCCCGGTGGCCCGGTGGAGCAGGCCATTGCCCGCTTGCAGGGTGTGAGCAGTACGACCGTGGCCGGCGGAGCCCGCGACATGGCAGGCGGCACTGGCGTTGCCAGCCGCAGCAGCCGTGGCCTGGACCCGGCACTTGTCGAAGAAATCACCCGCCACTATGGCTTCGACAAACCCATGCACGAGCGCTTGTGGCTGATGCTCAAAAACTACGCGCAACTGGATTTTGGCAACAGTTTCTTTCGAGGCGCCAAGGTCACGGACCTGATCCTGCAAAAACTGCCGGTGACTGTTTCACTGGGGTTGTGGGCGACGCTGATTACTTACCTGATCTCCATCCCGCTGGGCATACGCAAGGCCATCCACAATGGCAGCGCGTTCGATGTGTGGACCAGCACCGCGATCATCATCGGCTACGCCATGCCGGCGTTTCTGTTTGCCATTTTGCTGATTGTGGTCTTTGCCGGTGGCAGTTATGTGAGCTGGTTTCCGGTGCAAGGCCTGGTCTCGGAAAACTTCGACAGCCTGGGGTTTTTCGCCAAAATCGGCGATTACCTGTGGCACATGGTGCTGCCTGTCTCGGCGTTGGTGATCGGCGGCTTTGCCACCCTGACCATCCTCACCAAAAACAGCTTTCTCAACGAAATCAGCCGCCAGTATGTGGTCACGGCACGGGCCAAAGGCCTGACCGAGCGCCGGGTGCTGTACGGCCATGTCATGCGCAACGCCATGCTGCTGGTGGTGGCCGGGATTCCCCAGGCCCTGATCGAAGTGTTCTTCGCCGGTTCACTGTTGATTGAAACCATCTTCAACCTCGACGGCATCGGGCGCATGAGCTACGAAGCAGCCGTTTCACGGGATTACCCGGTGGTGTTCGGCACGCTGTTCCTGTTCACCCTGTTCGGCCTGTTGATCAAACTGATCGGCGATCTGTGCTACACCCTGCTCGACCCCCGCATCGACTTCTCGGCGAAGGAGGCTTGATGCTCAACCTTTCCCCCCTGGGCCGTCGGCGCCTGGCCCGTTTCAAGGCCAACCGCCGGGGCTGGTGGTCACTGTGGCTCTTTATCGCGCTGTTCGTCCTGTGCCTGTGCGGTGAACTGATCGCCAACGACAAGCCGCTGGCCATTCACTACAAAGACCAGTGGTACTTCCCGGTGGCGACCCGCTACGTCGAAACCGAGTTTGGCGGCGAACTGCCGTTCGAGCCCGATTACAGAAGTGACTACGTGCGCAAATTGATTGACGACCAGGGAGGCTGGATGCTGTTTGCGCCCATCCCGTTCAGCTACGACACGGTCAATTACGACCTCAAGGAACCCGCTCCCAGTCCACCCAGCAGGCAAAACTGGCTGGGCACCGACGATCAGGCCCGGGACGTACTGGCGCGGGTGATTTTCGGCGCCCGGATTTCGATTCTGTTTGCCTTGATCCTGACCGCCATCAGCGTGGTGGTGGGCGTCGGTGCTGGCGCCCTGCAAGGGTATTATGGCGGGCTGGTGGATTTGCTGGGCCAGCGCCTGCAAGAGGTATGGTCCGGGCTGCCGGTGCTGTACCTGTTGATCATCTTGTCGGGCTTTGTGGCGCCAAGCTTCTGGTGGTTACTGGGGATCATGGCGCTGTTCAGCTGGCTGGCACTGGTGGACGTGGTGCGCGCCGAGTTCATGCGCGGTCGCAACCTGGAATACGTCAAGGCAGCGCGGGCACTGGGCCTGAGCGATATCGAGCTGATGCGACGGCACATCCTCCCCAACGCCATGACCTCAACCCTCACCTACCTGCCGTTTATTTTGACGGGCGCGATCGCCACCCTTACCGCCCTGGATTTTCTGGGATTTGGTATGCCGCCGGGTACCGCGTCGCTGGGCGAGCTGATCGGCCAGGCCAAACGCAACCTGCAAGCCCCCTGGCTGGGCCTGACCGCGTTCTGTGCACTGGCGCTGATTCTTTCGCTGCTGGTGTTTATCGGCGAGGCCTGCCGTGATGCTTTTGATCCACGGGCGTAAACCTGAGCGCAGCCTCGTCAACGGCTACGCAATCGCTCTGAAAAAACGGGCAAAGGCTCGAAACGCTCAGCCAACAGTGCAGCAAACGCATCCCGGGCACCGTGGTTGCCGGTTTCGCTGTGCCAGAAAAACTGATTGGGAATCGGCTTCAGCTCGGTAAAGCGGTAGACGGTCAGGTGCCCACAAGCACCAAAATGCGGGAGCAGCCCTTCAGGGACCAGCGCCAAGCCTGCACCCGCACTGACGCAACCAATGATGCTTCCCCAACTCGCGTAATCGACGCAGTTAACCTCAAGTCGGTGCGCCGCCAGCCAATTCTCCAGTGCCGCACGGTACGGGCAGCCGGGTGGCCACATAAAGACGGTGTGTTGATGCACATCGCCAAGGCTGACAAGTGGTGCGAGTGTCGGGCTGGCAATCATGATCAGCGGTTCGTCATACAACGAATTTTTATTGAGCCTGGGCTGATCGCTATCGCCTGCGATCAGCGCACCATCGAGTCGATGATGCTGTACGTCATCGATCAGTTGCCGCCATTGGCCGGTGACCAGCTCCAGCGTCACTTGCGGGTAGCGCTGATGAAACTCGGCCAGCAGTGGCGGCAATCGCCCGGTGGCACAGGACTCTATCGCCCCGATGCGCAGCTTGCCAGCGGGCACGGCCTGGGGCTGTACGGCACGCTTTGCCTGATCGATCAGCGCCAGAATTTGCTCGGTATAGTTCACAAAGACCTTGCCCGCGGGACTGATACGCAAGCCCCGCCCCGAGCGGGTGAACAAGACAGTGCCCAACTCGCTTTCCAGCTGCTTGATACGGGTGGTGATATTCGACGGCACGCAATGCAGCTGTTGAGCTGCCAGGGCAATACTGCCGCACTCTGCCACCGCCTTGACCATACGCAACTGGCTTAACTCCATTGTTTACTCCTGATGAACTCAGAACTCTTTATATATCACTTGTTGTGGACTGGGAGACTGACAAAATTTGATTTCTGCAGACAGGTTATCTGAAGAGAAAACAAGTACAACCTGAAAAACACCTAGGAGTGGATAGCATGAACAATAAAAAAAAAGTTATCGAGGCATTGGCACACACCGTGTTTGATCATGGCGCGCTGAGCAACCCATTCTATCGGCGTTGGTTAAGTACGCCTATGAAGTTTTATGAGGTAGAAATATTCGCAAGAAACTATTGGGCTAGAACCTGCCGCACCGCAACGATGGTAGCGCTGTCCTTACTGCGAGCCAAGCACTTGTCAGCAAGAGTCGAAATCGTCAAAAACCTGTATTCAGAACTAGGCTGCGGTGATTCAGCGAAAGCCCACAGTGTGCTATTGCAAAACTATTTGCTCGATCTGTTAAGTCGCTTGGCCAATCGGACTTACACCCTGGATGAGTTGGGGGCCGGGCAGATTTTACCCTCAACGCATGTGTTTATTGAAGAACAGGATGCTTTATATGCACCTGATGGACTAGGGCGCCCTTCGAGCTATGTATTGGGGGCGTTGTTGGCGCAAGAGTGGCTGGCATACTCAATGTTGACTCGTTTGTACGAAGGCGCTCGAAATTATCAACATTTATACACGAACAATGATGAGTTTCATGAGCGGTGCGAGTACTTTTATATACACATAGGTGACGCTGAAAAAGAACATAAGATTCAATCTGTCACAGCAGCAGCACTTGAGTGCGACAACGAGGAGGATTTGATAGGGCTAACAACAGGATTCAATCGTTTTCTCGATATTACCGAAAACTATTGGAACGGTATTTCACAAGCAATTGAGGGTGGACACGCACTGGAGTCCAATGCTTGAAGTTACCCGCCAACAAACAAATAATCGCCGCCATGACCGCTGTTGTGCTGTGTTGGGCGTACTCGCCGATTGGCATCAATATCGGTCTGCACGCTTACTCGCCAGGGCATCTGGCGCTGTTGCGCTTTTTGATCGCCTCGGTATTTATGGGGGTGGTTGCGCTGGTTTTACGCATGGGTCTGCCCAGGCTCAGGGATGTGCCCTGGCTGATCATGTTGGGCTTTTTCGCCATTGTGCTGCATCACGTGGCGCTCAACTTCGGGCAACGATGGGTCAGCCCCGGCGCCTCCAGCGTGTTGGCGCAATCCGCACCGCTGTTCAGCACCCTGATTGCCCGCGTGTTTTTGAAAGAGCCCGTCAGCGGCTGGCGCTGGTTCTGGGTGGGCATGGGTTTGCTGGGCGCGCTGGTGGTGGTGATCAGCGATAAAGGCATCACGGGATTCAAGCCCCAGGGCCTGCTGATTTTACTGGCGGCGTTTTCCTGGAGCGTTTATTTCGCCTTGCAAAAGCATTACTCCAACCACTACAGCCCACTGACCCTGGTGTGCTACACGATCTGGAGCGGGACCTTGCTGCTGGGTGTCTACGCGCCGGGGCTCAAGGATGCGGTCTTGAATGCTCCCGCACGGGTGAACGGGGCAGTGTTGCTGTTGGGGATTTTTCCCAGCGCCCTGGCTTATCTGTTCTGGGCCTTTGTGTTGGCCAGAGCCGAGGTCAGCCGCGTGGTCGGGGTGATGTATTTGATTCCCCCGGTCGCGATGGTGATGGCGGCTGTGGTGTTGAACAGCACCGTCTCCATGGGGGTGATGGCAGGCGCAGCCATCGTGTTGACGAGTGTGATGGCGATGAGTCGAGTGCGGTAAAAATTTGCTGCCCCCCCTTTTTTGTGGGAGCGGACTTGCTCGCGATTGAGGCGGCGAGGTTTGTCAGGCAAACCCCGTGGATACCCTCGCGAGCAAGCCCGCTCCCACAGCGATCAACACCATTACATATTCTTAAAAGGAATATTTAAATCGTTTTATATTCTTTTTTAAAAGCTAAATTTCCTGCAAGACTCTCGTCATAACTCTTCCAACTCATGATGAGAACGAAATGAAAAAACTCACTGCCCTCACCGCTTTGACCCTGGCTGTCTTGTCTGGCCTGGCCCACGCTGATCGTCTGGATGACATCAAAAAATCCGGTGTGCTGCGTGTAGCGTCCTTTGACAGCAACCCGCCGTTTGGTTTTGTCGATGCCAAGAGCAAGCAGATTGAAGGTCTGGACGTGGACTATGCCAAGGCCATTGCCGACAAGCTGGGCGTGAAGTTGCAGTTGCAGCCGACCAACCCGGCCAACCGTGTGCCGCTGCTGGTCGCAAACAAGGTGGATCTGGTGCTGGCCAACTTCACCATTACCCCTGAGCGCGCCGAGCAGGTGAATTTCAGCATTCCGTATTTCGCTTCGGGCCAGCAATTTATCGTCAAGAAAGGCACCCTCAATTCCCCCGATGAACTGAACAAGTGGCGTGTGGGCGTGGACAAGGGCACCGTCAATGAAGGCGTGCTGCGCGAGAAATTCCCCGGCGCCAAAGTGGTTGCCTACGATGACACCCCGTTCGCGTTCACTGCCCTGCGCAACGGCAACGTGCAAGCCATCACCCAGGACGGCCCGAAGCTGATCGGCCTGCTGGCCAATGTGCCAGACAAGGACAAATATGAAGTGCCGCCGTTCACCATTTCCAATGACCTGATCGGTGTCGGCATTCCAAAAGGCGAAGCGCGCCTGACCGAAGTGGTTAACCAGACCCTCACCGACCTGGAAGCCCAGGGCAAGGCTCAGGGCATTTATGACGCCTGGTTCGGACCGACCACCAAGACCCCGCTGACCCGTCTGTACAAAATCGGAGACAAGAGCTAACTCGCAACACCTTTGAAAGCCCGTCCCGGTCAACCGGGCGGGTTTTGCTCGTTTCTGGATGGACGCTTTTTATGTTCGGTGAACTGCTGGCCCCGCACTACCTGCACTGGCTGCTCGATGGTTTTGTTCTGACCCTGATCCTTTCCCTGCTGACCTGCCTGGTGGCTACCGGGCTGGGATTTTTGCTGTGCCTGGCGCGCATCTCGCCTTCGCGCCTGTGGTCGTGGCCTGCACGGGCCTACCTGGCCCTGTTTCGCAACACGCCGCTGCTGGTGCAGTTGTTTTTCTGGTACTTCGGGGTCACTGCGATGCTGCCCGAAGGGCTGGTGATGTGGCTCAACCAGCCGCGCAGCCTGTCTCTGGGTGTGCTTGAGATTGAATGGCCGTCCTTTGAATTCATTGCCGGGTTCTGGGGCCTGATGCTCTATACGGCAGCCTTCATTTGCGAAGAGTTTCGCGCAGGCATCAGCTCAGTGCGTATCGAGCAACGAGCTGCCGGCCTGGCACTGGGCTTCAAGCCTGCCCAGGTGTGGCGCTACATCGTGTTCCCCCAGGCGTTGCGCACGGCGTTGGGTCCATTGCTGGGGCAATACATGAATGCCCTGAAGAACTCGTCGCTGACCATGGCCATCGGCTTGGCCGAACTGTCGTATGCCTCGCGACAAGTCGAGACCGAAACCTTCAAGACGTTCCAGGCCTTCGGTTTTGCCACGCTCCTGTATGTGCTCAGCATTGCCTTGATCGAAGTGATCGGCCAAGGGATTGCACGCAGCAAGTGGTATCGCCAGGGAGTGGTGTGAGTCATGGACTTTTCGGTTATTAGCGACAATTTTTCGTACTTCATGCTCGGCGCCTGGCCCAACGGACCTCTGGGCGGCGCGGCATTGACGCTGGTGCTGAGCCTGTTGTCGGGGATCATCTCGGCAGTGCTGGGGCTGGTGCTGGGTATTGCGCTGGTGATGATTCGCGGCAAGGTGCGCTGGCTGTTGCTCGGCGTGCTGGGCTTCTTGCGGGCGATCCCGGTGGTGATGCTGATTTTCTGGAGTTACTTCCTGCTGCCCATCGTGTTCAAGGTCGATGTCCCTGCACTGGCCACCGTGGTGTGCGCGCTGTCGTTGATTGGTGGCGCCTATCTGGCGCACTCGGTGTATGCCGGGATCAGCAGCTTGCCGCCTGGGCAATGGGCTGCGGGCAAGGCACTGGGTTTTGGCACCTGGCAAGTGCTGCGCCTGATCATCCTGCCGCAGGCGTTGCCGATGATGCTGCCCTCCTTTCTCAATCAATGGATTTCACTGATCAAGGACACTTCACTGGCGTATGTGATCGGGGTGGGCGAGTTGTCGTTTGTCGCCACTCAAGTGAGCAATCGGGTGATGGTGCACCCGACTGAAATATTCCTGTTTGTGGCCCTGGTGTACTTTGTGTTTTGCAGCAGTCTGGATGTAATTGCCAATCGTCTGGTGAAACGCTAGAACCTGGCCTTCGCTCGCGACGTTGAAAGCGGGGCTGCTGCGCAGCCCATCGCAGCCTTCGTCAGCGACTACAGGTTTCGGCCCCCATCCCTTGTGTAGTCGCTGACGAGTAGAACGAGGCTGCGATCGAGATGGTGCGCCAAACCTGACGCAGCCTCGCACGACTCGTCAGCTGCTACGGATCGCGAGCACCACCCCCCTCGCCGTAAGGGCGAACCCATAGAGGAGCGCGGTTGACCGGCAACAGAGTATCTACAGGGTCAGGGTTTCGATCACCGCCCAAACCGGCACAAAACCCATCGGCAACCACACAGCCAGGCGAGGCCGGTACGGCAACAGCATCAGCAGGCCAAAACCACTCAGCGAGAGCATGCCCAACCAGCCCACCGGCCCCATCGCCCAGCCCCAGGCCTGCCCGCAAAACCAGAAGCTCAGCGCCAGGCTCACCCAGCCCGCAACCCGCAGCAAACGGCTCAGTCGGGCCGACGGGGCTTTGCCCCACACCTGTTTGTAATGACGGTCCAACCCCTGACACAGCGCCAGCATCCCGAGGTAGGCGAATCCCAGACCCGCAAAAAAATCAGCCAGCATCTCAATTCACCTCGGCCATGACGGCGGTCTTTTTACGCGGTACTCGCTCAACCGCCGGTTGCGATACTTTCCAGCACGCCCACAGCAACAAGGCACCCAGCGCCATCGCGGTCAGTTCCACGCCCATGCTGGTATGCAACGCCCAAGGCCGGCTGACCGTGAACACGCTCAGCAGTGGCAAGGCCATGCACATCATCCCTGCCAACCCAAGCTGCTCGCGCCAGGCCTGCATGCGCGGTCGGATCACTGCATGAATAAAGCTCAACGCCCACACACCGAAGAACACATTCAGCTCAGCATCGGCCCGTTCGTTCATCCCCGACGGCAACAGGCGATTGCCCCACAGCAGACTGATACAGGCCAGGCTCAGGCCCGCCATGACTGTAACGTTGATCGCCTCGACCAGACGGTAGAGCACCTGGGCAACACGGCTTTCGCTGGCATATTTACGCCGCCGTTTGACGGTGAACAGCACCAGGCCGCTGGCGATCATGGCACTGCTGATCAAGCCACAGACAAAGTACAGCCAGCGCATCGGATACCCCCCGAACTGGGCAAAGTGCAGCCCCGAAATCACCCGATGGGTCAGCACGGTGGGGCGCATTTCGGTCGGCCCGGAGATCTGCTCCCCCGTGACCCCGTCAAAACGCATGCCCTGCCCCTTGGTCAGGGCAATGCGATTACCCAGAATCGGTCGAATCTGGATCTGGGCATTGCTCTGCCCGGGATTGCTGATACTCACCCCGCCCAACGGCCCCATCACTTCGCGGGCCTTGCTCAGTAACGGCCCCAGGGCCACCAGCGGCGCTGGCTCTACAGTCGCCGGGCGCATGGCTTCAACGCCAGCGGGTGCCGTGTCCTGTGCCTTTAAAAAGGCCTCGCGGTCGCCATCGAACAAGGCATCCATCGCCGCAGGCATGTAAATCACCAGGAAAATCGCCAGCCCGGTGTAGGTGATCATCAAGTGAAACGGCAATAGCAGAACGGCACTGGCGTTGTGCGCGTCCAGCCATGAGCGCTGGCCCTTGGCTGGGCGAAAGGTGAAGAATTCCTTGAAGAACTTTTTGTGAATCACGATACCGCTCACCAGCGCCGCGAGCATGCCCATGGCCAGTGCGCCCACCAGGTAGATCCCGATCATGCGCGGCATATGCAGGGTGAAGTGAAACAGGAAGAAAAACCGTCCCCCCACCGACTCGCGCACCGGCATTACCTCGCCCGTATCGGGGTCGAGTGTCACCGACACCCCGTCACGGCGCACCCCGGTCGAGGCCTGCAGTTGCGGCGAACGCTCATAAGGCAGGCTGATGCCCCATTGCCTGGCGTCGGCCTTATTGGCTTGCAAGTAATCCAGCGCCCGTTGCGCGGCCTGCTCATCCGTCAAGTGGTGCGCAGGCAGTTCTGGGGTCATCCAGTTGTCGATCTCCTGATCGAATACCGCCAGGCTGCCGGTCAAGAAAATCACGAACAACAACCAGCCGACAATCAGGCCGCCCCAGGTATGCAGCCAGGCCATGGATTGGGTCAGGGTCTGTTTCATCCCAGTTGCTCCAGCAGTTGTGGCCAAAAGCCGATGGCCGCCAAAGGCACGGCGAGTACCGCGCCCATCCAGGCCGCCCACTGATGACGGGCGGCAAACGCCCACAGGATGGCGAAGGTGTAGATCACAAACGACAGCAAACTGGCGACGATCAGCGAGTCCACATTGTCCAGCGGCAGCAGCCGCGCCAATGCAGCGGTAAAGGCGTAGGTAAAGACATAGCCGCCGACCAGTGCAGCCAGGGTGCGGGACACAATCGGCGCCCAGGCCGACGTTGCAAGTTTCATGTTTTCAATTCCTCATCGAGCTCTGCATTTTGCCTGCACCAGATGCGACAACGGCGCGGCACCCGTTTTCACGGATGTCGCGCCTTTAAGTGCCTGCACGGGTAACAGCGGTCAGGCCCGGGTTTTTATCAGAACGAGCTGGTCACCGACGCAAAGTAGGCACGGCCTGCTTCGTTGTAGGTTTGCGCGCCCGCTTCGTCAGCGTTGCCTTTGCGGTAGAGCTGCTTGTCGAACAGGTTGTTGATGCCCACCCGCACGCTGAAGTGCTTATTGAACTCATACCCACTGCTCAGGCCCACCAGGCCGTAAGGGTCAACCGGCTGTTGTACCGATTTGTCCAGCGCTTCGTTGGCGCGGTTGTTGCGCTTGGGTGCTTCCTGCTTGCCGTAGTAAGTACCGCTGACCTGGAACGACAGCTTTTCAGTGGCATACCAGTCCAGCATGGTGTTGAGGGTGTACTTGGGAATGATGCTCAGCGGATCGCCGGTTTCCTTGTCCTTGCTTTCGATCATGTAGGTCAGGTTGGTGTTCCAGTCCAGATCGTCGCGCAGGCTGACAAACAGGTTGCCCTCAACCCCTTGCACAATGGCCTTGCCGCTGTTTTCCCATTGCAGCACGCGACGCCCGTTCGGCAGGCGGAATGCCGATTCGTTGCTGGCATTGATCTTGTTCTGGTAGTCGTTGCGGAAATACGTGGCGCTGGTGCGCCATGTGCCCTTGTCGAACGCCAGGCCGATTTCTTTGTTGACGCTGATTTCAGGCTTCAGGTCCGGGTTACCCACCAGGTAGCAGCCACCGATGTTCACCTCGACCGAGCTGCAACCTGCACCGCGGCTATACAGCAGGTAGTTGGGGTTGGACTGGTAGAGGTTCGGGGTTTTGTAGGCCCGGGCAATACCGCCCTTGATGCTCAGCTCATCGGTGATCTGGTGGGACGCGTTGAGGCTCGGGCTCCAGTTGCCGCCAAACTCGCTGTGGTGATCAAAGCGCACGCCGGGGGTGACGATGGTCTTGGCGCCGGCTTCGATGTTGTCTTCAACATAGAACGCATAGCTGTTGGCCGTTGACTTGGTTTGCGTACGGTCCGTACCCGGAATTCCCGGGGTGCCGCCTGCACCCGGATCCCAGCTCTGCGGACGCAACGAGCCCGGGTCATTGAGCGATTCGTAGAGGTACTCACCGCCCAGGGTCAGCACCTGGGCGGTGCCCATGGTCAACGGCAGGTTGACCTCGCCAGTGGCACGGGTGTTGCGCAACCGCGATTCGAACCTGCCCGCGCTCTCGGACGGCGCGCCTTCGCCATAACCGGCCAGGCCTTCGTTGAGGCGGGCGTTACGGGTCAGGTCATGGGTCAGGGAGGCCATGGTGGTGCCCCAGTCGAACGAGCCATTGTGGGTCGCCGAGAAGCTGCTGCGTTGCAGCACGCTGGTTTCTTTGCCGGTCAGGCTGTTAACGAAATCACCGCCGCTGTTGAGCATGGTGTCACCGGCAAAGATATTGCCCTGACGGCTGTAGCTGGCTTCCAGGTCCAGGCTCTGCTCCGGGGTGAACTGCCAGCTGAGCAAGCCGTTGACGTCCTTGTTGCGCACGCCTTCACGACCTGCCACGACGCTGTCGGGGGATGCCTGGGCGGCGGTGTTGATGCCCGGATCATCGGCATCGGTCTTGTTCAGGCCACCATACACACGAAACACCAGATCGTCCGTGATCGGTCCGCTGAGATTGAAGTTAGTGCGTTTGCTGACGCCTTCAGAATCGTCTTCAGGGGACAGGTAGTAAGCCGTCATCGAACCGCTGAGCTTGTCCGAAGGACGCTTGGTGATGATATTGACCACCCCGCCCATTGCGCCGGAACCGTAGCGGGCCGCAGCCGGGCCACGCAGGATTTCGATGCGTTCGACTTCTTCGGCCGGGACCCAGTTGGTTTCGCCGCGGGTGTCACGGTCGCCGCTCCAGCCATAGCGCTGTGCGTTGCGTGAAGAAGACGGCTTGCCGTCAATCAGGATCAGGGTGTTTTCCGGGCCCATGCCGCGCAGGTCGATCTGGCGGTTGTTGCCGCGGGCGCCGCTGGAACTGTTGCCGGTGAGGTTGACCCCGGGCTCACGACGAATGATGTCGGACAGGTCGTTGGCAGGCGGACGCTTTTTGATGTCTTCGGCGGTGATGATCGAGACACCCGGAGCCTGCTTCAACTCCTGTGCAGCAGTGCCCAGTACGCGGGTTTCTTCGAGCTGCAACGCCTGGCGAGTGCCATCCACCGGCAAATCGGTGGCCTCTACCGGAACTTCGTCACGCTCGCGCTCAAGTGCATCGGCGAGCAAGGTAGGCGAAGCCAGAGCGGCCATGAGAGCCAGTGAAAGATGACTGCGTTTGAATCGAGACGACATGTCCAGTTGATCCCTTAACAATGGAGTGTGCTCAGCAGGCCAAGGGCTGGAAATTGCTGACGCACGACCTTGAAAGGACCTACGTGTTTAGCGTTCCCCGGCACTGCCAGGGCTGCAATGATAAACATTCTCAGTTGAGAGTAAAGCGCAATTGACAATCATCCTCATTAGCAAGTTCCCCAATCCCTTTGTTTTAGAGCCTTCTCCTACGTAAAAAAAATCAAAATGCATTGCCAAACCGTCTTCGAATTGAGAGAAACCCTACCCAGAACAATCGTTAATCCTACTTTTTGAGTTCCATCGCCATGACTGACGAACTGCACATCACTGACCTGTTACCGGGCGACGGCAAAACCGTGGTCAAGGGCGCCCTGATTACCACGCACTACACCGGCTGGCTCGAAGACGGCACGGTATTCGACTCTTCCCATCAACGCGGCAAACCGTTCCAGTGCGTGATCGGCACCGGACGGGTGATCAAGGGCTGGGACATCGGCCTGATGGGCATGAAGGTCGGCGGCAAACGCGCACTGCAGGTCCCCGCTCACCTGGCCTATGGTGAAAGAAGCATGGGCGCGCACATCACACCGAACTCCAACCTGCGTTTCGAGATCGAACTGCTGGAAGTGCTGACGCGCGACGATTGATTGGCAGGGCATATTTAAAGGAGTTGTATCGGGTGAATCGATTCTTCAGGTGTTTTTTATCGGTGATGCCCCTGGTGGTAGTGGCGGGTTGCGGTACCCAGGCGTCGCGGACAACCCCGGACATCACCCCCGACCAGGCACGGGCCCGCATTGTGCAATTGCTCCCGGTGAAAACCGCGGACCGCCAGGGCTGGGCGGCGGATATCCAGGTCGCGTTTACCGCTCAGGGGCTGGCCCCCACCGATGAGAACCTGTGCTCCGTGCTGGCGGTGACCGAGCAGGAGTCGACCTTTCAAGCCGACCCGCCGGTGCCCGGGCTGGCCACCATCGCCCGCTCGGAAATCAACCGCCGCGCCGGCAAACTGCATATCCCCGAGTTTGTGGTGCGCAGCGCACTGAGCATCACTTCGCCTAACGGTAAAACCTACAATCAACGCCTGGACACCGCCCGCACCGAAGGCCAGTTGAGCGCCATTTTTGATGATTTCATCGGCATGGTGCCGTTGGGCAAAAGTCTGTTTGGCGGTTTGAACCCGGTTCACACGGGCGGGCCGATGCAAGTCAGCATCGCCTTTGCCGAACAGCGGGCACGGGACTATCCCTACCCCGTGACACACTCGATCCGCCAGGAAGTCTTCACGCGCCGGGGGGGCATGTACTTCGGTATCGCCCATCTGCTGGGCTACCCGGTCGACTACACGCAATCGCTGTATCGTTTTGCCGACTTCAATGCGGGTTGGTACGCCAGTCGTAATGCCGCGTTTCAGAATGCCGTCAGCCGCGTTTCAGGCATCCCGCTGGCACTAGATGGCGACTTGACCATCCCCGGCTCCTACGCACTCGGTTCCACCGAATTGGCGGTGCGCGCCCTTGGCAAACAGGTGGGCCTGAGCAACAACGCGATCCGCCGCCAACTCGAAAAAGGCGACAGCCTGGCATTTAACGACACGGATCTTTACCAGCGCGTCTTCGCCCTTGCCGACCGCCAGCAAGGCAAACCCCTGCCCCGCGCCGTGCTGCCGGGCATCACCCTGCAAAGTCCGAAGATCACCCGCAACCTGACCACCGCCTGGTTTGCCAAGCGGGTGGATGAACGGCGGGCACGGTGTATCAACAAGGCGCAGTCACTGCCCAAGGGATGAGCATGGCATAATATGGCTTATGGCCATCAGTCTTGTATCGATCGACAAGGATTTCTCGTGAACCCCTCAACCACCGTTCAAAACATGCTGGCTAACAAGCGTATCGTCGTACCGGCCTATCAGCGCGCCTATTCATGGGAGACGCCGAACCCCACCAGCACGCGCACCACACAGACCGACGTATTCCTGTCGGACCTTGAGGACTACCGCACCAGCAGTGCCAGGAGCCCTTACTACTTCGGGCATTTTCTGTTTGAGGAAAAAGATGGCAAGTATCAGGTGATTGACGGCCAGCAGCGGCTGACAACCCTGACCCTGTTCTTGTCGGCCCTGTTCAAATGCCTCAAGGCCCTGCGCCCGTTGAGCGAGACGGAACAGGCATGCTATGCCGACGTGATTCGCACGCCCCATGTGATTCGCTTCAACACCGTGGACTATGACAACCGGGTGTTTATCGATTACGTGATTGACCAGGTCAAAGTTGACCACGGCGGACTGAGCACCAGCTCATCCCTGCGTATTGTCAACGCGTTCGATTACTTCAACGATCAGTTGAAGCACAAGCCCGAAGCCTACCTGTGCCACATGCTCGACATCGTGTGCCAGGCCGCGTGCACCACGCACCGGGTTCAGGACGAAGCCGAAGCGATTCAAATGTTCATCTTCCAGAACAACCGTGGCAAGCGCCCTTCAAACCTGGAAGTGGTCAAGGCCCAGTTCATGTATGCCGTACACCTGCGCGGTCAGGATGATGACCACAAAGAAATGCTGATCAGCGAAATCAAGGACCGCTTTGAGCAGATCTATAAATCCATTGCCTCGATTGATTACCGAATCAAGGAAGACGATGTATTACTCTACACCCTGAGGGTTCAGTTCAACTCTCTATGGGAAAGCGACAGCCTGGACAAAATCGACAAACTGCTCGGCCAGGATGATTCACTGGTATTTATCCGCGAGTTTACCCAGGCCTTGGCCGCAAGTTTTCTGCACCTGTGCAACTTTTTTGTCGCCCACGAGAAAAGACACTTTGCGATTCACTCACTGGTAATGCTGGGCGGGATCGGGATTGTTCTGCCCTTTATCATCAAGGCCTACAATTTCAAGCTACCCATGCCTGAGATCGAATCGCTGTGCGAAGCATTCGAAGGGTTAATCGTTCGCCACCGCCTGATTGGTACCCGTGCAGACATCACCTCTCGCATCAGCCACGTGTATGAACGATTCACCGCGCAGAATCCGCAGATCGAGCCCATTTTAACGCGCATCAATCAGCTGAAAATTGCCGAGGATCCCTGGACGGCCTACTGGAACAACGAGAATCTCAGGGTTGCACTCAACCGCGAAATCCATCACTCCACCGCCAAGCATCTGCTGTGGAAATATGAAAACCACCTCAACTCCGGTGGTCAGCAGGGCTACAACCCAAGACGTTACGATGCCATCGAAAAGCCCGAACTGGAGCATATAGCCCCAACCACCGAGCCCAAGACCAAGCCCCACGGGTATGGCAAATATGATGACACCTTCGTGTCTGAGTACCTGAACTGCCTGGGCAATTACCTGCTGCTGTCCAAACCCCATAACTGCTCAGTGGGCAATATTGCCTTTTCGAAAAAACTGCTCAGCTACACCTACTTGACCCAGCAACGGGAAATCGCCGAACTGTGCGGTGACAAACCGCTATGGGGCAAGCGAGCCATTGACCGCAGGCATGAACGGATCGTTGATGTGCTGATGGAACAGCTGTAAGGCGCCATGTGCATCTTCGCCGGGGCCAGACCAACGGCCCCGGCACGTGCGAGCCCGTGCCGTTACATTTTCATAAATCATATATGAACTGATTTATTGAAAAGAGCCACATCCGGAGTAAGCTGGAAGTATCAACTCTCTGGAGGCCGCCATGCACCTCGCAGCCAAACATCCCGAACCCGAGATCACCAGCGGCGATGCGGGCCGGGTTGCCCTGACCTTTTTCTTCAGCCTCATGGAGCATTGGGGCTGTACCAAGGACCAGCAGTGCACCCTGCTCGGTTCCATCGGCAATACCACCTACTTCAAGTACAAAAAACTGCCGAACGTGCGCCTGCCCCACGACACCCTGGAGCGCATTTCGTACTTGATGGGCGTGCACAAGGCATTGCGCATCCTGTTCAGCAACCAGCCTGAACGTGCCTATGAATGGGTGCACAAACCCAACACCGCTGCGCCCTTTAACGGCCAGAGCGCCTTGAGTTACATGCTCGCTGGCCAGGTGGTCGACCTGGCAGATGTGCGCCGCTATCTGGATGGAGTGCGCGGCTGATGCCTGATGCAATGCTGCCTGAATGGAACAAGGCTTATCGCATCATCAACAGCGCGTTCCCGCCCGTTTCAGTGTTTGAAGACACCCTGGATCCGGCCGATCTGGAGATCGCCTTTGTCCTCGAAAGCCTGACCAATGACCGGCTGCGCGATCAGGCAGGCGTGCTCAACAGGGGCCGGCCCGAAGACCGCCTGTGCGGCGAAGGCTCAACCGCCGTGATGGCTGCTTTTACCCATATCGGGCGGGCCAGTCGTTTTACCGATGGCAGCTACGGCGTGTACTACTGCGCCAACAGCGTAGAGGCGGCAATCGCCGAAACCTGTTTTCATCAGGAGCAATTCTGGCGGGCGACACAGGAGCCCAGCATCGAAATCACCATGCGTACCTATATCAACCGCGTCGTGCAGCCGATGATCGATGTGCGTGGCGACCAGGGGCTGCATCAACCGTCGCCGTCAGGTTATGGGCTGTCTCAAGCATTCGCCCGGCCATTGCGCGAAGACGGCGCCTGGGGCCTGCTTTACAAGAGCGTGCGCCTCGACGGACACGAATGCGTTGCCGCGTTCCGCCCACCAGCGCTCTCGCTACCGGTGCAAGGCCAGCATTTTCGGTATGTGTGGGATGAGAGGACGCAGGCGATTGCCTGGGTGTTGCAGGTCACTGAAGTGGTGAGATAGGAGCAGGGCAACGTCACTGTCGCCACCCTGCCCCCGGCTCAAATATTACAAGCCATCAGTAGGCTTGAGCGTGCGCTCGGCCACAGCGTCAGCGCTTTTTTCCTGCCAGACCGGCCAGTATTCAGCGCGTTTCTTCTCTACGCTGGCTTTGACCCGCTCGTACCAGGCCAAAGATTTTGGCGAGTTGGTCACCATGTCCGTGTCTTCAACCCAGCCTTTGAAGTTCTTGGACTTCAGGCTGTGGGAGGCTTCAGGATCATTGCTGATCGGCCACAGTGAAAAGCGTGCTTTCCACAAACCCATGCGCGGCGTTACCAGCGCGTAGTAGGTTTTGCCTGCCACAAGGTCGGCTTCCATGAAGTCGGCCGCTTCGGACACCACCATGTAGGTGTGCTTGCCAGGGGTGGCGGGATGGGCGATTTTCGTGCCGTTGGCCATGACACCAATGAATTGGGTCTTGCCATCGGTCACGTCATACAGCGAGGACACAATGGCTTTGCCGGTATAGGCATCGCGCATGAACACCACTTGTGCCATGCCTGGCGCAGGTGGCTGCACCGCCTGGTCAGCTACCGGGGCCATTGGATTGCTTGCGCAACCGGCCAACAGCAAGGTGCCCAGCAGGGTAAAGATATAAAACACGCGCATCTACAGCTCCTTTGAATTGCAACTTCCTGGCCCGGCACCTGCCGAGCCCGCGGCATTATCGACAGATCTTGCCCTGGCCTCAAACCAGATCATTGATCGCGACACCACTCAGAGGGTGTATTGCCTGAACAGTTCCTCCTTGATGATCAACAAGGCATCTTCGTAGTAGCGCTCGCCCCGAGCTTCGCTGAGCAACACCGAACGCACGCTGCCCTCGCCCTCACTGGGCATGTGCTCGCAAGTGAGGTAGAACTCGGCAGTGTCGGGTTTGAATTCCAGGTAATAGAACAACTCGCGACCTTCTCGGTGCCAGTAGCCAATTTCTCTGCGCATGGGGGTTCCTTGGACAATGCGGGCGTTAAAGGATACACAAGACCTTTGGGCGCAGCGGTCACAAGACAAGCTTCTTCGCTTTAGCCGGCAGACCTGAATGGGCCAAATCAAAAACTTCAGTTCAAGCTTGCGTCCACACTGGAAGAGCAGAGACGGCACAATCTCCGCGTTGTAGTCGCTGACGAGTAGAACGAGGCTGCGATCGAGATGGTGCGCCACTGCGACGTAGCGGGCGCAAAACCGGTACACGCGCTGACGCAGCCTCGCACGGCTCGTCAGCGACTACAGGTTCGCCACCAACTCCGCGTTGTAGTCGCTGACGAGTGGAACGAGGCTGCGATCGAGATGGTGCGCCACTGCGACGTAGCGGGCGCAAAACCGGAACACGCGGTTTGCCTGATTAACCGTGCAAGCTGATTTTACGACTGCTACGCAGCCGGACGCAGCCTCGTTCCACTCGTCAGCTGCTACGGATCGCGAGTACCACTTAGCAACTACCCGCAATCCGCTCCAGCGCCACTTTCAGAACCTGGACAGTGTCAGCCGCTGTCAGGCTGATGCGCACCGCATTGGTCGCGGTGGGTTTGACCGCAAATACATCCGCGGGCACCACATCGACCCCCGCTGCGCGGCACGCCTCGGCAAGCGGGCTCTGACCCTCGGCCACTGTCAGCCAGATATGGGGCGAAGGGGTCTGTGTCTGGTACATCCCGGGGCCCAGGATCTTTTTTGCCAGCCGCCAGCGTCGGGCAACTTCCCGGGTTTGCCACTGCACACGGGTTTGCGCAGTGCCGTCGCCAATCCATCGGCAAGCAATCGCCATGCACAGGGGCGATACTCCCCAGTGCGCCGACTGGGCATAGGGATCAATACGTGCCAGCAACTGCGGACTCGCCACGATCCACCCCACGCGCACGCCCGCCGCAACAGTCTTGGACAAACTGCTGACCAGCACCGTGAGTTCGGGCAAGAATCGGTACAACGGCGGGCTGTCAGTGAGTGCCCCGTACACGTCATCTTCAATCACCATGACACCGTGGCGCCGGGCGACGTGGGCAATGATCCGCTTACGCTCAATGCTCATCACGGCCGACGTGGGGTTTTGCAGGGTGGGCGTCAGTACGGCAATCCGCGCCCCCGTAGCGCGGATCATCCGGTCGAAGTCCTCCGCCACGATCCCTTCCTGGTCAAGCGCTACGCCATGCATGGGCAGGCGCAGTTGCGCGCAGGCGGCCTTGATCCCCGGAGCGGTAAACGCCTCGACCAGCACCGGCTCTCCAGCCTGGCACAGCGACAAGAGCACGGTGAACAGCCCTTGCTGGGCGCCGGTACACGGCATGATGTTTTCCACGGTCAACTCCATCCCGCGTCCCTTGAACCAGGCCGCGCCCTGAGCCCGCGTCAGCAGTAAGTCCGCCGCACTCAAGTAGCCTTGCAAGCGGATGGCCTGGCGACTGTCGAGCACCCATGACAACGCCTGCCCATCATGCTCACCCACGTGATCAATGGCGGGCACGTTGGTTCGCAGGTCGATGCGCTGCGCGTGCTCATCGGCGTGCTGCAGCCTGAACAGGGTCGCTTCCTGACTGCTCGCCAGCACGTAGGTGCCACGGCCCACCTCGCCCGAGACCAGATGCCGACGCGCCGCCTCGCGATAGGCCTGCATGGTCGTGCTGGGATTCCAGCCCAGTGCCCAGGCAAGTCGCCGCTGTGGCGGCAGGCGTGCGCCGGGTTGCAGTTCGCCACAGGCGATGGCCTGGGTGATGGCATCGACCAGCGCCAGGTAGCGCGGCTGGTCCGTGTCGCTGAGCGTCGGTATCCACATTTATTGTTGGCCATGCAATATAAGGATCGGCCCATACAATGCGTTGTGCCTAGAATCGAGTCAAACCCCTCGATGACGGTGTGCCATGTTTGACTTGAACGACCTTCGCCTTGCAGCACAAACCGTATACCAGACCCTGGCGCCAACACCGCAACTGGCCTGGCCCTTGTTGACTCAGCGCCTGGGTTGCACGGTGTGGGTCAAGCATGAAAACCACATGCCCACCGGCGCGTTCAAAGTGCGCGGGGGGTTGTTGTATGTGCAGGGCTTGCTGGCACGGGAACCGAACACCAGAGGCCTGGTCACGGCCACCCGCGGTAATCATGGGCAAAGCCTTACCCTGGCGGCCCGGCGCATGGGGCTGCCAATCCGTATCGTGGTGCCTGAAGGTAATTCCCTGGAAAAAAACGCGGCCATGCGGGCGCTGGGCGCAACCGTCATTGAATGCGGCAAGGACTTCGATGAAGCGCGGGCCGAAGCCGCCACACTGGCCGCAACCCATCAATGGCATCTGGTCCCCGCCTTCCATCACGACCTGATTCGCGGGGTCGCCACTTATGCGCTTGAGCTGCTTGAAGCCATCGAGGAACTGGACACGGTGTATGTACCCATCGGCATGGGTTCGGGGATTTGCGGGCTGATCCAGACCCGTGATCTGCTGGGCCTGGACACAGAAATCGTGGGGGTCGTGTCATCCCATGCCGATGCCTATGCGCAAAGCGTTGAGCAAGGCCGCGTGGTGTGCACAGACTCGGCCCACACCTTCGCCGACGGCCTGGCCTGTCGTCAGCCGCAGCCCGAGGCTTTGGCCATTATCGCCAAAGGTGCGGCACGGGTCATTCGGGTGTCCGACCAGCAGATCTCACACGCTATTCGGGTCTACCATGAAACCACCCACAACACCGCCGAAGGTGCGGGGGCTGCCGCGCTGGCCGGGTTGATCAGCGAGCAATCCAGCCAGCAAGGTCGTCGGGTTGCGCTTATTCTGAGCGGGGCCAATATTGATCGTCAGCTGTATGCGGGGATTCTGGCCGAAGGCCCTGATCCCTCAGCCTGACCCTGGAAAAACAAGGAGCCTGTATGCAGTGTCAGATTCGTCGTGCCATGCCGGTCGATGCACACGCCATCAGCAAGGTGGTGATTGGCGCCCTGCAAGAATCCAACGCCCGGGACTATCCGCCCGAAGTGATCGCCCAGGTAGAGCAGAATTTCTGCCCGGACTCGATCCTGGCGTTGATGAAACAACGCCAGATGTATGTGGCCGTGGTTGAGCAGCACGTGGTCGGCACTGCCAGCCTGGACCGGGCGGTGGTGCGCAGCGTTTTCGTGAGCCCGCGCCATCAGGGGCGCGGTATCGGCCAGCAATTGATGGCACGGCTCATGGACGCCGCCCTTGTCGCCCAGGTCGACGAGCTGAGGGTGCCCTCCTCGCTGACCGCCGAATCGTTCTACGCACAGTTGGGTTTTCACAAAGTGCGCGACGAATTTAACGGCCCTGAACACACGGTGATCATGGCGCTGCGTCTGGACGCTTGAATCGTAGCGCAGCTATGCTGAACCCCATGACTCCTACAGCAGCGACCCGCTCACCCTGCCCACCCGGCGCCTGCATCTGCGAGCGGGAACAGCTGTTGGCAACCCCCGACAGCGACCTGCGCATCTTCAACCTGACCCGCCAGGCCGAGAAAGTTCTGCTGGAGCGGCTGGAGAATATCCAGAGCCTCAGTGACCTGGAGCACATGCAGCGCCGCCTGCGCGAGCAACTGGGGATTGAAGTGCAGATCGACCCGGGGTTTACCGAGGTTCGCACCATGCGCGGCATTGCTATCCGCCTTGCAGAACAACCGGGCTTGTGCCGAAAAACCCGGCAGGCAATCCCGGCTGCCATCCGCCGTGCCCTGGAAAAACGACCGGAAATTGCCTACAAACTACTGGATGGTCACGACTTGCTGCGTGACACCTGAATCGGTTCAGATAAGGACTTTTAGCTATTAAAAGGCCATAATATTCAGCCTATGAACAAATTTGCTTGCCATAACCCGAATCGCTGTCCTATAAGCGCGTCTTTTATATTACAAGAGTCTTATCAATGAGTGCCGGATTCACCGAGGACGACATGCGCAGAGCGCTCGGCCTTGATCTACCTGCTGCCCCTGTTCAACCTGAAGTTGAACCTGTCCCTGCAAAACCCATCCCCACTGCGAAGAAAGCCCCGGCACCTGCAAAGGCTCAGTCACCTGCGCCGAAAAAGCGCAGTGGCCCGATTCTTCGCGTCACCATGCGCGTGACCAAGGTGTTTGACGGTGATGAAACAAAGTTTGTGCACGACTCCAAGGATTTGAGCCGGTTCAACGCAGAGCAAGAGGCCAAAAAAGCCCTGGCCAAAGCTGGCTTCAAATACTTCGAGCTTGAGTCTATCGTTTCAGTGGACTGACTTCGCACTGGCGGTCAGTCATTGACCGCCCGCTTTAGCGCCCCATCCAAGGAGCCCGTACATGCAATCGCAACCCCTGAACGCCAGCGACTTTGAAGTGATCGAAAACACGCTGCTCAAATACGGCGACGATCACTCAGTGCTCAACCCTTCAGAACTGGACGGCTACTTCACGGCTCTGGTTTCAAGTCCGACTCGGGTGGATATCGCCGAATGGTTCCCGGCAATCTGGGGCGGCCAGAACCCGGCCTGGCAAACCCCTGAAGAAGCCAAGCAGTTCATCGAGCTGAGCGTTCGCCACATCAACACCCTGGCACGGCAACTGGCTGAAGACAGTGCTGCATTTGCACCGCGTTTCGAGCAGACCGAGCACCTGGGGCAAGACGTGACGCTGGCTGAAGAATGGTGCTTCGGTTACACCCGTGCCGTTGCCATCTGCAACTGGCCAGCATTGCCCCTGCCACAGGCCAGCCTGCTGCAAGCCATTGCCGAGTGCGCCGAGCAGGACAACTTTGAACTGCCTGAAGACCTGGACGTGGCGGCTCATCAGCACAGTGTTGCCGCCATTGCACCGGCGGCGCGTGCACTGCATGACTTCTGGTTGAGCCAGCGCTGAATTCTACCTACTGCCCATGTAGTCGCTGACGAGGAACGAAGGCTGCGAGCTTTTGATCTTTAAAAGCTCGCAGCCTTCGTTCCTCGTCAGCGACTACAGAGACTTGACGCCCATGACCACCCTCACCCATTTCGATACTCCGGTCAGCGAGCCGATCAACAGCCAGATTCTGCAGATCGTCGTCGACCACCTCACCGACATCAGCGCCATGGAGATCGCGCCCAGCAATCTTCTGTACAGCATTTACCAATATGCCATTGGCTTTGAAGTACACCTTTACCTGCAAGCACTCGACGGATCCAGGGGCATTGCGGTTGAGCTGATTGTGGCGACTGACGCTCAAGACCCGGAAAAAGTGACCGGCTTCGCCCTGTATCTGCCCGTCAAGGATGATCCGCAAGCCTGCGGCATCGCCTACATGGCCGAATTGGCCAGCCATCGTCACCTGGGCGTCACCCGGGCACTGGTCGGGGAAGTTGTGCGGCGCCATCCCCATACCGAGCTGACTTGCAGCGTGGCCAAGGTGGGGGAATTTGCAGCGATGGGCCTGCAAGTCATCGGCACCCGTGGCCCACAAGTGTTGATGAATACCCTCGATCACAGCACCGACGGCCTGATGGGCGTGCTCGATGTCGCAGCGATCTACAGCTCCACCGAAGTTCGCCAGATTCACACCTACCTGCTGCAACGCAACGGCAAGAAGGCAATGCTGGACGCCGAGAAAAAACGCGATCGCCAGATTGATCAACTGACCGCCAGGGCAAAAGCCTTTGTGGCCCAGGCAAAAGACTAAGCCGCTGAAATAACGCATCATGGGCGCATTACGTTGAGAGGGAACCTGTATGCGTACTCACTTTACCCTGGCCCGTGCTGGTGCCTTGACCCTGGGGCTGGCGTTCAGCGTTTCGGCCCTCGCCAGCGAAGAGTCACAGCTGATCGACTCGATCAACGCGTATCGCAGCCAGATCCAGCGGTGTGCGGGGCAAGCCTCGCAAGAGCTGCCGCCGCTGTCCGCTGACACCCGGCTGGTATTGCCCGCCAGCAGCTTTGGTGACTTGCAGGAAGCGCTCGGGCGGGCGGCATACCCGATGGTCAACGTACAGGCGATCAATCTCTCCGGCCCCCGTGATGCGCAGGCCGCCATGAAAGCCGTGCAGGAAAGCTTCTGCCGCGTGGTACTGGACCCCCAGTTTGTCGATATTGGCGTCAGCCATGACCAGCGTGAATGGCGCATCGTACTGGCCCGCCCCCTGCTCACAGCACGCCTGGGCGACTGGCAGGCCGAAGGGCAGAAAGTCCTGGAGATGCTCAACAGCGCCCGCAACCAACCCCGTCAGTGCGGCACGCAGGCCTTTGGCCCCGCCGCGCCACTGACCTGGAACGCCACCCTGGCAACCGCAGCCCAGACCCACTCGCGGGATATGGCCAACAACAATTATTTCGACCACAAGGGTCGCGACGGTTCAACCCCGGGCGATCGCGCAGAACTGGCGGGCTATATCGCCCAGCAGATCGGCGAAAATATCGCGGCCGGACAAGACACCACGCGCAAGCTGGTCGACGGCTGGCTGGCCAGTCCTGGCCATTGCGCCAATGTGATGAACCCGGAGTTTCGCGAGTTGGGCGCAGCCTATGCAGTAGACCCGAAAAGTGACGCAGGGATTTACTGGACGGCCCTGTTCGGTACTCAGTAAGAGCACGACACGCAGTAAGAGGCTGTGGGGAGGATGTTCGAGGGGGGGTGTAGCGAGGTAAAGCAGCCCCACCCGAACAGTGTCGGGTGGGGCCGTTTTTTTACAGCGCCATGTCAGCCGCTGGGTTGCTTGGCGCAGGCTTGGCCGGCGCGGCAGCAGGTGTTGCCGTGTGAGTTGCAGCCGGGATCGCCGGCGGCGGAGTCAATTGCAGGACTTCAGCCGTGTAGGCCCACTCTTGAGCAACGCGATCAGGATCACCGTTCAGCTTGGTGCCATAGCTCGGCACGATCTGGTGCAGCTTGGCTTGCCACTCTGGTGTCGCAACCTTGTCCTTGAACACGGTTTCGAGCACGGTCAGCATGATTGGCGCCGCGGTGGATGCACCAGGCGATGCGCCCAGCAGACCTGCGATGCTGCCATCTTTGGCGCTGACAATCTCGGTACCGAGTTTCAGCACGCCGCCTTTCTCTTCGTCACGCTTGATGATCTGAACACGCTGACCGGCCTGCCACAGGCGCCAGTCTTCAGATTTGGCGTTCGGGAAGTACTCTTTCAGCGCATTGAAGCGATCTTCGTCAGACAACATCAGTTGGCCGGCCAGGTACTCAACCAGTGGGTACTGTTCGATGCCGACTTTGGTCATTGGCCAGATGTTGTGGGTCGTGGTGCTGGTCAGCAGGTCGAAGTACGAGCCTTCCTTCAGGAACTTGGTGGAGAAAGTCGCGAACGGGCCAAACAGGATTACGCGCTTGCCATCCAGTACGCGGGTGTCCAGGTGCGGAACCGACATCGGTGGTGCGCCAACCGAAGCTTTACCGTAGGCCTTGGCCAGGTGCTGCTGCGCAACGGTAGGGTTTTCGGTGACCAGGAACGAGCCGCCAACCGGGAAGCCTGCGTATTCCTTGGCTTCAGGAATGCCGGACTTCTGCAGCAGGTGCAGTGCACCGCCGCCTGCGCCGATGAATACGAACTTGGCATCAGTCTCGGTTTTAGTGCCGTCTTTCAGGTTTTTGTACACCACACGCCATGAACCATCTTCATTGCGCTTGATGTCTTCAACTTCGCTCGACAGTTTGAGCGAGAAGTTAGGCTTGGTTTGCAGGTAAGCCGTGAACTGGCGCGTGATTTCGCCGAAGTTTACGTCAGTACCGATAGGGGACCAGGTGGCCGCGACTTTTTGAGCCGGGTCACGCCCTTCCATCATCAGCGGAACCCACTTCTTGATCTGCACCGGGTCTTCGGAGTATTCCATGCCCGCGAACAGAGGGCTGGCCTGCAGGGCTTCGTAGCGCTTCTTCAGGAACTTGATGTTGTCATCGCCCCACACAAAGCTCATGTGCGGAGTGGAGTTGATGAACGAACGCGGGTCTTTCAATACGCCGTTCTTGACCTGCCACGACCAGAACTGACGCGAAACCTGGAAAGCTTCATTGATTTCAATGGCTTTCGGGATTTCAACGTTGCCGTTCTTGTCTTCTGGCGTGTAGTTCAGCTCGGCCAGGGCAGAGTGGCCGGTACCGGCGTTGTTCCAGCCATTGGAGCTTTCGAGGGCAACGCCATCGAGACGCTCGATCATCTCCATGGACATGCCAGGCTCCAGCTCATTGAGCCAGACACCCAGAGTAGCGCTCATGATGCCGCCGCCAATCAGCAGTACATCCACGTGTTTAGGCTCGGCAGCGTGCACGGAGGTAATCCCCATGGTCAGCGCCAGGCCCAGTAGCCCCTTGTTCACTTTTTTAAACATGTTGTAGTACCTAAGATAAAACGCCATCTACCCGACACGCAGCGCATGAAATTCTTCGACTCACCACAGGCTTGTCGCCTGCAATCGAGCCGACCCTCAAACCTTGAACGGGCAGATATATAAGGCCTGTGCACGTTACAGACCTCACTTTATGCACCTTGGGCGCTGATCTCTTGTTGGTTTTGGCTTCAGCTACTTGGGTAACATTTTTTGTGCAGCACTTGCGGCTCCTTGATGTCCGGCCTGCTCGCAGCTCCTTCCGGGGAACTGGTGTGGACACGACGATCCACTGCGGCCAGCCGACTAACCGCGTCATTCTACCTCAGGTGGCACTTTGGGCGAAGTGGCAGTCGTTGCAGTGGCCAAGCGCCCGTGTCAGGTATAATCGCGCTTTTGCTCCGCCCATCAACAGGATTCACCCATGTCTTTAAGCAAGCGCACCCAGGCACAGATCGAACGTCGCCTGATCACCACCCTGACCGAGGCCTGTGAAACAGCCAAAACACAGATCCCGGGGTTTGTCTGGCTGACTCACGTGGTCGACTACGAGGCCTTCCCGGCCAGCCTGAAAGTGGTCTGGGTATTCGACACGCAAGCCAGCAAAGACTTCGCCCTGGCAGATGGCGAGGCCAGCTTCATGGGTGAACTGACGGCCCGGGCATTGGCGGATGCCCAGGTGAAGGTACGCAATGGATCGGCCCACGTGTTTTTCGATTCCGAAGAAGAATGCCAGCGCAGCTGTGGTGGAAACTGGCCAAAACGTCTGGCCCAGAAGCAAACGGGGCGTGGCTGATCTGTGGCAAAAGACATTGAAAACCCGTGCATTGCAGTTTGCCAGTTGAGTGGCGAGCTCTGCGTGAGTTGCGGCCGTACCAAGGAAGACATCCGCAAGTGGCGGAGCATGAAGCGCCCGGAAAAAATGGCCGCCGTGCAACGCGCCAGCACGCGGCTCAAGAGTTTGCGCAAAAAGAACAGCTGAGCCCTTACGCCAGGTACTTGCCAAACCAGTCCAGCGTCCTGTTCCAGGCCAGCGTCGCCGCGGCTTCGTCGTAGCGCGGCGTCGAGTCGTTATGAAAGCCGTGATTGACCCCCGGGTAGATATGCGCCTCATAGCGTTTGCCGTTGGCCTTCAGCGCCTGTTCGAAGGCCGGCCAGCCTTCGTTGATTCGCGTATCCAGCCCGGCGTACTGCAGCATGAGCGGTGCCTGGATACGGCTGACCTCATCGGCTGCGGGCTGGCGTCCGTAAAACGACACCGCCGCCCCCAGTTCCGGGTAGGCCACTGCAGCCGCATTGGCCACCCCGCCGCCATAGCAAAACCCGGTAATCCCCACTTTGCCGGTACTGGCGTCGTGCTGCATCAGCCATTCCACCGCGGCAAAAAAGTCGTTCATCAACTTGGTCGGGTCGACCGTTTGTTGCAGCGCCAGGCCTTGCGCGTCGTTGCCGGGATAGCCGCCCACTGACGTCAGGCCATCGGGCGCGAGGGCGATGTAGCCCGCTTTGCCCAAGCGCCTGGCCACATCTTCGATATACGGATTGAGCCCGCGATTCTCATGAACCACCACCACGGCGGGCAACTTGCCCTGCGCCTTGGCGGGGCGCACGAGATAGCCGCGAACCTGGCCGTTGCCCTTGGGCGAGGGGTACATGACGTACTCGGCCACGATATCCGGGTCGGTAAAAGAAACCTGTTCGGCGAGCGCGTAGTTGGGGCTCAGGGCTGTGAGCACGGAAAGCGCCGTCCCCCCCAGGGTGAACAGCGCGGCACGATCCAGAAACTCGCGACGGTTGATCTTGCCATGGGCGTAGTAGTCATAAAGCTCAAGCAACTCAGGGGCAAAGTCTTTCGCGGTAAGACGAGTCATCAGTGCACTTCCTATGGCCGGTTGTGTTTAACCATAGAGCAATTTGTAGCTAAATGCGTCTCAGAACTTTTACCTGATCCTGTGGGATACCATACGCGCCATGCCCGATGCATGTCGGGCCCCAACGCTTCGACTACACAACCTGAAGGGGTATCAAACGGTGAGAATTGCACTTGTGCTGCTGTTGAGCGCGCTGTCCATGCAGGCCTTCGCGGCGAATATCGGCGAGCGGCTGACGCCCTGGACCCTGCAGGACCAACACGACCAGCCCTATACCCTGGACACGAAAACCCGGGTTCTACTGGTGGCGCGCAACATGGACGGTTCCAAACTGCTCAAGGCGGCCCTTGAAAACCAGGCTAAAGGCTATCTGGAAGCACGCCATGTAGTGTTCCTGGCCGATGTTCAGCGCATGCCATCGCTGATCGGCAAGTTCATCGCCATTCCGGCCATGCGTGACTACAACTACCGCGTGGTCCTCGACCGCGACGGCACCATTGCCGCCAACTACCCGGGCGCCGAAGACAAGGTGCTGTGGCTGCAACTGGACAACGGCACCCTGGTTTCCCAGCAGGAATTTGCTACCGCTGACGAGTTGCGCGGGGCGCTGGAAAAACTGCCGGTTCAATGATTGTCCGGGGCTCCGCCATCACGGCTTCGGGCCCCTCCCTCCTGCCTCACTCTTGAGCGCTGTGCACCACCACCAGCAGTTGTGCCTGTTGCTCGCCCACCGAACGGATGCGGTGAGGTTTCTGCGCGTTGAAATGCAATGCATCCCCGCGATTGAGCAACACACGCTCGTTCATGAAGTCCACTTCGACCTGCCCTTCGTGAACAAACAAAAACTCCTCGCCCACGTGCTCCTTGAAGGCCTTGTCGATGAAGTCGGCCGGCGGGTAGATCATGAACGGCAGCATGCTGCGCTCACCCACCTGATGGGCCAGCACGGCATAACCCAGGCTCTGGTCATTGGCCGCCAACGATTGACGTTCATCGCTGCGCACCAGGCTGTAGCTGTCGAGCTGGACGCTTTCTTCGCTGAATAACTCTTCGACCTTCACATTCAGCGCTTTGGCCAGCTTCAGGGCCGCCGCAATCGACGGCGTATTAAGCCCGCGCTCGATTTTCGACAGATAGCTCTTGGTCATGCCGGATTTTTCAGCCAAGACCTCCAGGCTCATCCCCAGTTTTTTTCTTAGCAATTTCAATCGGATAGACATAAAAAACGGCCAGCTCACAAAAAAGGAAACGACTCATGCTTGCCAATGACACAATGTGTCATATAGGATCTTTCGTGTCATTTGCATTCACCCATACCCTCCCCGGAGATGAGTGAACGGCGCACTAGACGCTTATTGAACGCATCAGAGGACACCTTAATGGGTAAGACGCTAACACTCCCCAAGGACCAATTGGTCAAGCAAGCACTGCAGCAGATGCAACACACCCTGGCGGATAATACGTGGACTGACCGGCAAAAGCTGGCACTTACCTGCCGTATCTTGTTTGAAAACGGCCATGACTCAGGCCTGGCCGGGCAAATTACGGCTCGCGGCCCGCAACCCGGTACCTACTACACCCAACAGTTGGGGCTCGGGTTCGACGAAATCAGCGCGGGCAATCTACTGTTGGTCAACGAGGACCTGGAGGTGCTTGAAGGGCACGGCATGCCCAACCCGGCCAACCGTTTCCACAGCTGGGTGTACCGGGCCCGCCCGGACGTAAACTGCATCATTCACACCCACCCTACCCATGTCAGCGCATTGTCGATGCTGGAAGTTGCGCTGCAGATTTCCCACATGGACCTGTGCCCGCTGTATGACGACTGCGAGTTTCTTGAAGGCTGGCCGGGTGTGCCGGTGGGCAATGAAGAAGGCGAACTGATTGCCGCTGCACTGGGCAACAAACGGGCGGTGCTGCTTTCCCACCACGGTCAGTTGTCGACCGGCGCCAGCATTGAAGAAGCCTGCGTGATTGCGCAGTTGATCGAGCGTGCCGCCAAGCTGCAATTGCTGGCCATGGCCGCCGGTGAAATCAAGCCGATCCAGCCTGAGCTGGGCCGCGAAGCCCATGACTGGATTGCCAGGCCCAAACGCCACACCGCCGCCTTCAACTATTACGTGCGCCAGAACCTTCGTCGTCATGCCGATTGCCTGAACTGACCACCACTTCCCTCAAGGACATTGACATGTCGACACCTGATATCCACGGCATCATCGGCTATACCATCACCCCTTTTTCCGCTGACGGCGAACACCTGGACCTGGATGCCCTGGGGCAATCCATAAACCGCCTGATCGACAGCGGCGTACAGGCCATCGCGCCTCTGGGCAGCACCGGCGAGGGCGCCTACTTGAGTGACCTTGAATGGGACCAGGTGTGCGACTTCAGCATCCAGCACGTGGCCAAGCGGATCCCGACCGTGGTCAGCGTTTCCGATTTGACCACCGCCAAGGCCATACGCCGCGCGCGTTTTGCCCAGGCCCGGGGTGCCGATGTGGTCATGGTGCTGCCTGCGTCCTACTGGAAGCTCAGCGAAGCCGAAATCCTGGCCCACTACCAGGCCATCGGCAGCAGCATCGAATTGCCGATCATGCTCTATAACAACCCGGCCACCAGCGGCACGGACATGTCGCCCGAGCTGATCCTGCGGATCTTCAACGCCGTGGAGAACGTCACCATGGTCAAGGAAAGCACGGGAGACATCCAGCGCATGCACCGCCTGCAACTGTTGGGCGAGGGCCAGGTACCGCTTTACAACGGCTGCAATCCTCTGGCACTGGAAGCCTTTGCCGCAGGCGCAAAGGGCTGGTGTACCGCTGCCCCCAACTTGATTGCAACACTCAATCTTGAGCTGTACGCGGCCGTTCTGGCCAATGACCTGATACAGGCGCGGGCGTTGTTTTACCGCCAGTTACCCCTGCTGGATTTCATCCTCAAGGGTGGCTTGCCGGCAACCATCAAGGCCGGTTTGCGCACCACCGGGCTGGACGTCGGCAACCCGCGCTTGCCGGTATCGCCACTGGACGATGGCGCCTGCAAACAGCTTGAACGTCTGATCGCCGCCTTGAGCTGATGAGTCCGGTATTTTTCTGGGTTTATGTGGTGTCCGTTCGCAGCCTCGCTCCGCTCCTCAGCGACTACACCATCCTTGCGACGACGAAAACTCTTCCAGCACTTGCAGGGTTAATGGCACACAACATCCAACACCAGCGGCACCGCTCTTTTGGTGATCACGATCCGTGATCACGGCATCACCATATACGATTGGCACTCAAGGCCGGGAGGGGTTGAAAGTGGCGGCATTGCCCCACTCATAAATCCAATTCAAGGAGGCACCCATGCCCCAATCCCTGCCAACCCTGTGCGGTTCGATCATGGGGTCGCCGTTTTCCCTCTCCGCAAAAATCCACAACGCTGCCTACGCCGCGCTGGGCCTGGACTACACCTTTGTCTGCTTTGGCGTTGAAGATCCGGTGGCCGCCGTAGCGGCCATCCGGGCATTGGGCATACGCGGCATGAACGTGTCCATGCCTTACAAAACGGCTGTCATGGCACATCTGGATGTGATCGACGAGTCCGCCCAGGTGATTGGTGCGGTCAACACCATCAATAACATCGACGGTGTTCTCACCGGCTACAACAGCGACTACCTGGGCGCTGTGCGCGCCCTGCAGGAAGTCTGCGAACTGAACAACAAGCGGATTGCCGTGATCGGTGCCGGTGGCGCTGCCCGGGCGGTGGTTTACGGCTGCCTGCAAGCTGCCGCGCAGGTCACGGTGTTTAACCGCAGCAGCGAGCGCGGCAAGGCACTGGCCGAGGATTTGGGTGCGCAATGGGGCGGCTGCGTCGATGCCTTTTCAGCCCGTGACTTCGACATCGTCATCAACGCAACGTCGGTGGGTTTCAAGCAACCGGACAGCAACCCGCTGGACGGCCTGCTGGCCAGCCACCTGATTGTCATGGACGTGGCGTTCATGCCCGTGCAGACCGCCCTGCTGCTGCAAGCCGCCGCGCTGGGCTGCACCACGATTTGCGGCACGCGCATGCTCGTGCACCAGGCTTGCCGGCAAATCGAGTTGTACACCGAACACGACGCTCCCATCGACATCATGGAGCAGGCCATGCTCCAGGAAATACAGAGACTGAAATTGTAAGCAACCCTGCTGCCTATCGATAACAAGATGCCGTAAAGGCACCTACCAGAAGGTACCAACATGACTCATGATCATTCTCCATCTGACATTGACCTGGTCCCCGAACCGCAAGCACACAAGAAAGACTTGCACCGCGCTGCCTGGGCCTGCTCCCTGGGCAGTGCTCTTGAATACTACGACTTTGCTCTCTACACCCTGGCCGCAGCACTGATTTTCGGGCCGCTGTTCTTTCCTGAACAGACCCGCACCATGAGCCTGATAGCCAGCTTCGGCACTTACTTCCTGGGGTTTGCAATACGGCCTCTGGGCGGTGTTCTGTTCGGCATGATCGGAGACCGCGTAGGGCGCAAGTTCGTGCTTACGTCCACGGTGCTGCTGATGGGTGTTTCCAGCACCCTGATCGGCGCCCTGCCCACTTTTGAACAAGTGGGCTACCTGGCACCGGTACTGCTGGTGGTTCTGCGTCTGCTTCAAGGCCTGGGCGCGGGTGCCGAACAGGCAGGCGCAGCCGTCATGATGACCGAGTACGCCCCCGAAGGCAGACGCGGCTTCTATGCCGCCCTGCCGTTCCTGGGCATCCAGCTGGGCACCATTCTCGCGGCCCTGGTGTACTTCATGGTGATCAGCAGCAGTGACAACGTGCTGGAGAGCGGACTGTGGCGCATACCGTTTTTCAGCAGCCTGGTGATTGTTGCCCTGGGCCTGTATATGCGCTTGTCGCTCAAGGAGTCGCCGACATTTATCCGCCTCAAGGCACTCAAGCGCGTCTGTGAGAACCCGCTTAAAAGTGCAATGAAACACTCCAGGCCCACCTTGCTGCTCGGCATTGGCCTGCGCCTGGGAGAGAACGGTGGATCTTCGATTTATCAGGCCCTGGCGGTGAGCTACATCGTTGGCGTGGTGGGTCTGCAAGGCCCGGTGGGCGTGCTGACATTGATCTGCGCCGCCAGCCTTGGCGCGCTGACGGTGCCGATTGCCGGCAAGCTCAGCGATCGCTTTGGTCGTGTGGTGGTCTACCGGGCCTTTGCCATGCTGCAACTGGTACTGGCCTTTCCGGTGTGGTGGGTGCTGAGTCAGGGCAACGTGGTGGCGAGCATCATTGCCATCTCTATCGCTCTGGGAATCGGTACATGGGGGATGTTCGGCACTCAGGCTGCGCTCATGCCCGAATTGTTTGGCTCGCGTCACCGCTATATGGGCGTATCGATCGCCAGGGAAGCTTCGGCCGTGATCGCCGGAGGCATCGCGCCACTGATTGGCGCAGGCCTGATAGCCCTGGTCGTGGCAAGCCACGATGGCGATGCCAGTGCCGGTATCGGCGCCTGGCTGCCGATTGCCTGCTACTTGTCGCTACTGACACTGATTACCCTTTACACCACTTTCAAGACCCCGGAAACCCTCAACCGCGATCTGGACGAGCCCCGTGATGCCTGGGAAATGATGCCCGCCCATAGCGTCACGAACGTGACACCGCAGCCCGTCGTGCTGTGATGTTCATCGACTGCGGGGGCGAGCCTGCTCCCTCCCGCAGCCGTACTGCCCTGCTTCAACCCTCGATAAACACCTTCAGGGGTGGCTCGTGCATCAGGAAGTTCTGGTGCGAGATGTTCCAGGCATAAGCGCCCGCCAGGGTGAACACCAGCAAGTCACCTATCGCCAGGTGCGCCACTGGCTGCTGTCGGGCCAGCACGTCCTTGGGTGTACACAGCTGCCCCACCAGCGTGACCTTCTGATGGCTGATCTGTGCGGGCTGCGCACCTCGAACTACCGTGAACGGATGGTCGTGGCCTTGAGCCGCAGGCGTGCGGAAGTGATGGGTACCGCCGCGGCCTATGGCAAAGAATTCGCCGTGACTGCTTTTAATGTCCAGTACCTGCATGACGTAGTAGCCGCATGCAGCGCTGATAAAGCGGCCGATCTCGAACCGGATGCGGGTGGCACCCATGTCGAACTCATCGATCAGCCCCTGCAGGCCCTGACAGAACCCTGGCCAGTCGAACGACTGCGCCGGGTCCTGATAGTTGATGCCCATGCCTCCACCGACATTCAGGATCGGCAGTTGCAGGTTGTGATCGGTACACAACTGGCGGAAGGTCAGGCAATAGCTGCGGATCAAATCCAGGTGCGCGTCAACATCCAGCTGGTGCGACAACAGATGAAAATGCAGCCCCTTGAGCGCCAGGGACGGCTCTTCAGCCAATACTTGAAGGGCCGTTGCGAGCCCCTCTTCATCCAGACCGAACGGCGTAGGTTTACCGCCCATGACCAGGCGGCTGCGGGGTGCCTGGGCCAGCTTCAAATTCAACCTCAGCATCACCGGGGCCTGCACGCCACGTTCGCGGGCGATACGTGCCAGGCTGCGCAGCTCAGTCACGCTCTCCACATGAAACGCCGATATCCTGTACTGCAGGGCGATATCCAGCTCACGATCGAGCTTGCCGGGCCCTCCAAAGATCAGCGGCTGGTCGGGGCACTGCTCATGTAACCACGTCAGTTCGCCCCCCGAGGCCGCTTCAAAACCGTCGACCCAGGGCGCAAGGGTTTTCAGCACCCGGGCTTCCGGATTGGCCTTGGCGGCGTAGAACAATTCACAGTTTCGGGGCAGCACCTGACGCATGGCCTTTACGTGCCGTTCAAGGGCAGGCAGATCGTAGACGTAGGCACACAACGGCGCATCGTGCTCAGCCTTGAGCTGCTCGATGCAGTGGGTGACGGATGCAGGCAGGTTCATGCGCATTGACTCCTTTCAATGATTGCCAGCGGGCTGGGCAACTGGGTGTAACCGGCTTCACGATCAGCCCGCATCATCAGGCGTGTCATGAAGTTCTCCTTGCTCGGGAATGGCGCCCCGGCGCACAACTCACGCAGTTGCCGAGGGTGGCCAAGACACGCTGATTGCGCCTGCAGCAGCTCGCCGATACGTGCCCACAACTGTTGCTCCAGCTCAGCACTGGCATTGGCCAGATGGAACACCGCCTCCCCCAGATTATTCACCAGGGCGCAGTAGCCCACCCGTTGCCAGGCCTTTTGCGCGCTGTAATACACCGAGTTGCGGGTACGTTCATCCAGTGCACTCAGGCGTTCAACTGGCCAGATTTCCGGGACCAGCTTGGTGCCTTCAAGATCGCGGATCCACACCTGACTTGGCAGCCCGTCCTCAGCGAAACCGATGACGGTGTTCTGCAAGTGCGGCTCCAGGGCCACACCCTGACGGAACAGGCAATACAGCACGCCGCCGAGCATCCGGGCGGCATAGGCATCCAGCCAGTTCAGCGTGGCGTGCTCCATGCTCAAACCGGCGCGGTCGGCATAGCGCTGTACCTGCTCACGGCACACGCTGCGACCTTGCTGGTCCCAGGTGAACAGGGCCATTGCCACTTGCGGCTGATAGCGCTCGCGGTCAGCGGCGCTAAGGTTTTCCCGGTACACGATGCCGAAGCATTCTGTGACTTCCCGGGCCTGTTCAAGGGTGCCCAAAGCACTGAGGTCCAGGCTGGTGGCACTGGGTTCGGGCATCAGCCTGAAGCCAGGTTGCTGCGTCGCCAGCTCGTTCATGACAGGGCCGAGCAGCCGGGTCAGAGCGACGGCACTGTCCAGCTCATACCAGGCGTTCTTGCGCACGCAGTTGGTCAGCCGCACGTGCATCGAGAATTTCATGAAATACGGCAGCTGCGGATGATAGAGCGTGCGCACCGACGACGTCGGGTACATGGACTGGCCCAGAACGCCGAGGTAGGCAATCAGCCCCTGTTGCTGGGCCCGCTGAACCAGCGGATCGGCGAGAATGCGCGCGACTTCCCAGGGGTGGCATGGATAGGCGTCGTCGCGCCCCGACAGTTCGCGCAAGGTGCTGCGCGGGTCTTCGCCCTGATGCCTGATCAGCGCCGGATCGACCTTGAACCAGTGCAACTGAAAACGCGCACCGACTTCCGGCGAGCAGGCCAGCAAATCCTCATGGGAAATACCCTCGCGGCTCTTCGGGGTCGGGTGCAGTGCGTGGCCCCACAGCTGATGTTGCTCGGATGCCAGCAGGCTGTCGGCCGCTTGATTGGCAGGACGGGAATGGCGCAGAAAAGTACGGGTGATCTGCAGGCTGTTGGCGACTTGCTGCAACATCTCGCCGACGCGTTCGGCGCCACTTAGCGGGGTACACAGCAGGCGTGCCAGTTCATGGGCGTCCAGCGGGCGCCAGCTCTGGTTATTGCCTTTGAAATAAGGGGCGCTGGTGTAGTGACAACGACCCAGCAGGCTGGCGCGGTCGATGCGTACAACCAACCGGCCGCCTGACAGGCGAATGCTGATGCAACGGCCATTGCCCTGGCGCAGGCTCATCGGCAAGTCCTGTGCCTGATAGTCCAGGCTGGCTTCATTGCGTGGCAATGCGTATTCGCGCAAATAGCAATTGAGCAGGCACTCGATGGCATGTCGCTGCGCTTCGCCATCAAGGGCATGATCATGCAGGGATACGGTGTTCAGGGATGGGGGGCTGCTAGCGAACGTCATGCCGGAATCTCCCGGGAAGTCATCAATAGAGGTCGCGCCAGGACCATGGCCGTCATGGCCGCCAGGCACGCAACAAGAAACGGAGAAGCAATGCCGCAGGTCTGGCTGACCACGGCGGCGGTGACGCCGGCAGCGGTTCCGGCCCATTTGCCGCTGGAGTCGAACCAACCGAACAGGCGCCCTGCACTGCCCTGGCGGCTGCGCTGGCTCAGACAGCGGTGCAACCCGACAAAACTGAGCAACATGCCCGCCCCGCTGAGCAGTCGCAGGGCGAATAAAGGCTCGGCCTGCACACTCCAGAACTGCAGTGCGTTACTGATTGCCAGCAGCGCCAGCCCCGGCAACAGCAGGTTGCCCTGATGCCTGTGCACCCAGGGCAAGGCCAGCAAGTACACCAGGTGCGGCAGGCTGTAGAGCACGCCGATCAAGGTGTCGCTGCCAATTCCCAATTGCTCGCCGAACGGCATGAAGTAGGGAAAGGTGACGACCATCGCGAAGCTGAATAAAAACTGCACCGCCAGCAACCGCGCCATATCGGGCGGCAGCTCGCCCAACACCTCGGCTTTTTTGCTGTCCAGGGCCCGCCCGGGCTTGTCGTTGGGCAATGCCAGCACCAGCACAAAGGCCAGCAGCGGCAACCAGGCCAGATAGCTGTAAAGGCTCAACCCCAGACCTTTGGAGGTCATCAGCCCGAGCAAAATCGGACCACTGATCATCGCCAGGCGTGCGGAGTACTGCGTCCAGTTCAGGGCTCGGGACAGGTCCCCGCCCTTGAGCTGGGTCGACAGGTAGGCGTTGGACGCTGCCATCGCACCTCCGAAGGTGCCCTGGATGATCAACGCCAGGACGAACACGGTCAGGTTGGGACTAAAGCCTGCCAGCAGAAACCCCGCAAACAGCCCGGCATGAGCGCGCAGCAACGACAGGCGACAGCCGTTGCGGTCGGCCCAGCGCCCCCAGATCGGCGCTGCCAGTGCGGTGCAGAGTGTCGGCAATACAAACAGCACGCCAATGGCCCAGCCGGGGGTGTTGGGCGCCAGATCGGCGAGGATGCGCGGCAGGTACAGCGGAATCCCCAGCGCCGTAAACGCCGACAGGAAATGCCCCAGCAGGACGCTGATGATCAGACGGCGTTGCATGGCGCCTCCGCCAGCAGGAAGTTCGCCGCGCTGTAGCCATAGAACTTGTTGATGTCACTGGCACCGGAATGCGCCTTGCTGAACAGACTGCCTGCGCTGAGCAGGTATTTGACCGGCAGCCTAGGGCTGTCGAGCAGCCACAGGCGTGCATCGTCACAGTTGATGCCTTCTGCTTCGAGCTGCTCCAGACAGTGCGTCAGACGCTGACGCAACGCACCGTACAGGCTGGACCGGGAGGCCAGCCCCGCGACCGCAATGGCCTCGACAATGGCCACGATGTTCAACTGCAAGGTGATGGTGCAGAACATCTCGGCCAAGGGCTGGGTGCTGTCGACCCGAATGCGCTCATCCAGCAGCGTCGTCGGCAGGTCGGCGAGATCCGGACAGGCAGCAGCGAAGCGCAGAGGCCACAGGCGCGCGGCGTCGTTGTCCTTCATCAACAGACGCAATGGCTGACCTTCTTCGAAAATCAGCACGGCGTTCTGCTGATTGGCCTCCAGTGCGATGCCGTAGTGCAACCACAGCCTCAGATGGACCTGCAGCAGCAGGTCGAAATAATCGTTGAGCCAGTGGTGCAATGAACCTGCGTAGAAACCCTCGACCAGTTGTTCGAGAAACAGTCGCCCATCGGGTAGCGGACTGGCCAGCGCAGCGACAGGCACGAGCGTGGTGTTTTCCAGCCCCTCGGGGTAGCGGCGCACGATATAGGCCAGATGACGGCTCTGGTCGGCATGTCCGCCATGCTTTTCATCAACGTGCAGATACCGCGATGCAAGCGCCGTATCGCGCTCGGTCAAGCCCAGCAAGGTGGTTTGAAACCAGTGGCCGTCATACAGGGTGCTCGGTTTGATCAGGCGCAAATTGCGCGCCCCTAGGGTGCTGACCAGCAATGGCAGCTTGATGTGCCACTGCGGTTGGTCGATGCACACCACCGTTCGCACGGACAGCGTGGGCTCCACCTGCATGGCGGTGCGTGGAGCCTTGAGTGTGCCTTCAGGCAAGCCATGGTGCTCAAGCTCGGCCCAGGTCAGCGGATGAACCGGCAACAGTGAATGGCTGTTGTGCAAGGTCGGTGACAGGCCGACCTCCTCGAAGTCCGGCCAGTGCGGCGGTTGCGGGCTGGTGAGGGTCAGTGCCTGGTTGGGAATCGCCAGCCAGTTGAGTTCGAAACACGGTGCAAACTCCGGGGCGTAGCCTTTGAGCGCAGCCCCGTCGAAGCCGCTTTTGGCCCGCGCCGTCGGATAGAACGGGTGATCCAGATAGCTCGCCAGCTGGTCAATCTTCAGCAGCCGCCGGGACCAGTCCTTGAGTGCAATCACATGACCTAGCTCGGGTGCAAAGCGCAGGTAAGCCTGATTGCACAGGGTCCGATGTTCAGTGGCGCAATCCGCTTCTTTCAGATACGCCGCGAACAGCGTCAGGCTCTCTTCATCCAGCCCCTGGCTCAGATGCCCCAGCCAGAGCGAATAGCCGCGCTGGACCTCGACCGGGTGTTGCGACGAAACCTTGATCCAGGCGTCGCCTGTACCGATCCAGTCCTGCAACGGATAGGCCCTGACAACGGGCAGCCATAGCTCGTCGGCGCCCAAATGGGCGATACGCAGCCAGTGGGCGCCGGGCTGGTGATCCAGACAGGGGATCAACGCTTCGGGCAGCGGGCCAACCTGCCCCTGGCTGACAACCCCGCGAATGTCTTCGCGCAGGCAACAATCGATGATGCGCCGGGTGATGAAGCCCTGATCGGCGACCTCTGGTTGCAGGCTCATGCCACCACCCATTTCAGGTCATTCAGGGTCGAATTCAGTTGCGCATCGAGGCTGACATCATCCGGCGCGATCAGGCGCAGCACACCGACATAGTCCTTGTTGGAATGGCTGATGGTTACCGTATCCCCCGCATGCTGCAACGCCCGGTAATCACACCAGTGCCCTTCTCGCTCGACGTTGAAACTGGCGCTGGCCTGGTCCAGACGCCCGCTGCGGTCGGCTACCAGATAATGCACGGTGGCCTGGGCTTGCGCCGGTTGCGCAGCGCTCAGGGCGTGCCCCAAATGCACCGCGACAATACGATCGAACCACCCTTGCGGCAGCAGGCGGTCAAGCAGGAACTCCCGGCCATCCCCGATACTGCGATAGTTGATTTCAACCAGTACCGGACCTTGGGCGGTCAGAATGAACTCGCTGTGGCACACACCGAAATTGACCCCGAATGCAGCCACTTGTGCCAGCGCCGCAGAACGCTGCGCGCAACTGAGGTGGCCGTTCCAGCGTGCGGCGAGCTCCACAAAATGCGGCGGCGCAGATAGGGTCACGTCGAAGCCGCCAATGGCTTGCAGATGACGCCCGTCGCCCAGGGTTTCGAGGGTGAACAGCGGCCCCTCCATGTAGGCTTCAAGCAACAGCGCCCGGTCCGGTTGCTGTTGCCAGAACTGCTCGCAGTAAGCGCTTAGTTCGGCCGCGTTGTGACAGAGCCTGACGTCCAGGCTGGCGACGCCTTCACGAGGCTTGGCGACCACTGGCCATGGCGCATCGCTCGGCACCCGGGTGTTCGATGTCAGTACCTGAAACCACGGTCCGGGCAAACCCAGTCGCTGCATGCGCTCGCGCATGGCTGCCTTGTTCTTCGCCGCATAACACAGTCGCCAGTCCTTGCCCGGGCATTCGAACGCCTCGGCCACCACTGCCGTTGCGGTTTGCAGGTGATCACTGTTGGAGAACACGGCAACCGGGCGAAGACCCTGGGCGTTGAGCGTCTCGATCACAGCCAGCGGATTGAACACATCACACTCGATAACGTGCAGTTGGTCCGGTGCAATGGGCGAGGTGGCGAGCAGGCGCCGGTGTTCCTGGGCGTGGTCAGTGATCACCACGATCGGCAGCCCGCGCTTGTGGGCTGCAGGCAAGAAACCCTCGAGAATGGCTGGATGTGCGACGTGGGCAAGGATGACGAATGGACGTTGCATGGCAGTTTCCTGGAGGCAGCAGTTGCCCGTCCCTGAGGATCGGGCAACTGGTTGACGTAGGCGCGTGTGCGCGGTTTAGAAGCGGTAATTGACGCCTAGGGTGAGCGAACGCTCGGGCGCGGCTTGACGACCCCAAGGGGCGGTATCGATACCGCGGAAATAGTATTCGCGGTTGAACAGGTTGCTGATGCCCGCAGAAGCGGTCAGGACGCTCTTGTCTGCCAGCGGGAACTCGCGCTCCACGGCCGTGTTCCAGACCCAGTAAGCAGGCAGCTCACCCACACTGGCCGAGGCATTTTCATCGCGGGTATTCGCGGCATCGGTGTAGGCCTTGCTGATGTACAGGCCGTCAAGGTTGTAGGTCCAGTGCTCGGCAAAACGGTAGCGGGCGTCAACCATGAACTGGTTACGCGAGGAGTACGGTACTTCGTTGTCCTTGAATGTTCCGTTGCGTTGCTTGGCATCGAGGTAGGCATAACCGGCATGCAGGTCCAGATCACGCATGGCTTGCGGGGTCCAGAAGATATCGGTCTCGAAACCCTGGTGACGGGTGCTGCCAAGGTTGTCGAAGCGGTCGGTCGTGGCGTTGTAAGCGATCTGGTCATCAAAGTCGATGCGGTACAGGTTGAAGTCGACGCGCATGCCGTCCCACGGGGTATAGCGCACACCGGTCTCGTAGTTCCACGCCAGTTCGGCACCTACAGCACCTTCCTTGACGATCTGCGTGACCTGGGGCGGACGCAGGGACTTCTGGGCGTTGGCGTAGACATACCAGGCGTCGTTTGCCTGATACCCCACGGTCAGGCCCGGCAGCCATTCCTCGGATTTGTTCTCGCGCTCGAACCCGGTGATGCCGTCGCTGTAATTCATGCGGGCGTTTTCATAGCGCACGCCCGGCGTGATGGTCAGGCGGTGATCGAGCAGGCTGATGGCGTTGCTGATGTAGAAGGCACGGGCGTTGTCATCGAACTTCCAGTCGCGGAACGGCGCCGTCACGCCGGTCGCGAGGCTCTGGCGGTTGACCTTGTAATCGATGTCTTCGCTGACATAGCGGGCGCCGAGCAGCCAGGTCTGGCCGACGTTGTCGCCATCGACCGTGGCACTGATGCGCGGCTCCGTACCCCAGACCTTGAAGTCACGGGGACCGTCCTGTTTGGTGACTGCCGTTCCGTCCGGGGTGAACGGCAGGCCGACCACGAAGTTGCGGTAACTGTTGTGAGCGAAGTTGGTCCAGCTCACTTCCACGGAATCGAATGGCCCCATCGCACCCAGGCGCTGGGTGTAGGTGCCCCACACGCGATCGGTATCGCCTTCGAAGCGGTCCAGCGGACGCGTCGACTGGCGCGGATCAGCCTTGTAATCCTTCACGCTGAGTGCCCCGGCCAGGTCCATGTCGGCCTTGTAGTGCTGCACACCGAAACTCAGGTCACGATCGTCGTCGATGTTCCACTGGCCGCGCAGGCGGTAGTTCTGGACATCGGTGTCGGAGTGTTCGCGACCGTATTCGCCGCTCAGGGTGTTGATATCCAGTTGCAGGCCGAAGTTGTCGGTCAGGTAGCCGCCGGTGCCCAGATAGGTGTCCCACAACTGGCGCCCGCCAGGGTTGAAGGTGGTTTTCTCCTGCAACGTGGTTTCCCACTCGCGGGGAATCGGCTTGCTGATGAAGTTGATGACCCCGCCAACGTTGTTCGGGCCGTATTGCACCGCTGCGCCCCCGCGCACGATATCAATACGATCGACCGTGGCCATGGTCATCGGAAACAGCGAAAGACCGGTCTGGCCATAGGGCGCCAAGGCCAGGGGGATACCATCGGACAAGGCCTGGATCCGGCCGCTGCGGCTCTCATAGAGCCCGCGCACGGAAATCTGCGGCAAGGCGCCGGTGCCGGTCTCGTCAAAGATCTTGATTCCGGGTACCCGTTGCAGGGCGTCGTCCAGGCCACGGGCGCTGGCTTTTTTCAAGTCGCTTGCATCGACCACGCTGCGACTGCCGGCGTAAGTACGCACGTCCTGATCGCTGGCAGCACCGAGCACGTCACCCTGAATCGTCATGGGCGCCAGCTCCAGACTGCTGGCAGGGGGTTGATCGGCAGCCAGGGCGGCGTGGCAAATGCCAAGCGTGATGAGACTGAGTGAAAAGTGTAGGTATGTTGTTGTTTTCATTGATCTACGTCGACTCTTTATTGCTGTTGGAGAGAATGCAGGCGGGCTTTCAATGCGTTGTGCAATAAGCCGCGGTCTTCACCGGCCAGAAAACTGCGTACACCCCGGGCTCGCCAGAACGCGTTCTGTTCAGCGGTGCGGGGGTTTGCGCAAAAAGGCACTTCAGCGGCGAGGCAGGCGTCAGCCATGTCTTGCAGCATTTGCCAGACGTGAGGGTTGAGAGGGTCGGGCCCCAGACCGAGATCAAGGGACAGGTCCAGCGCGCCTTCCATGACCATGCCGACCCCCGGCAATTGCAGGATGTCGCCCAGGGCATCGACCCCGGCGCGGCTTTCGATCATGGGAATGATGGGAGTCTGGCGGTTGGCCAGTTCGATGTATTCGGGTAATGGCACACGACCGAATCCGGTGATGCGCCCGCCGGTGATTCCGCGCTTGCCCAAGGGCGGGAAACGGGCGGCTTCGATGGCGCGCTGAACGTGCGCTGCACTTTCGGTACGTGAAAGGACGATCCCTTCGATACCGGCATCCAGTGCCCTGCCGATCAGCTTTTCGTCAACCTGGGGCAGGCGCAGCCAGGGAGAAATACCGGCCGCCTCACACGCCCGAATGCAATGCATGAGGTCTTCTTCGGAGCGCAGCAAGTGCTCAAGATCGAGGATTAAAAAGTCATACCCGGCAAACGCGAGCATTTCACAGAGCATGGGTGAAGGCAGGGAGTTGAGCATGCCGTAGACGCTCTTCCCGTCTTGAAGTCGGGAAAATACCGGAGAAGTTCTGATCACTGACACAGGTCCTTTGAGCGAGCAAACACTGAAGCCAATAATAATCATTCTCAGATAGGTGTAAACGATTTTTATTATCGAATAGCGATATTCGTGATGGAGCGCATAAAAAAACGGTGCTGGCCGCAAATAGCTGGCTAAACGCCAGTGCTTTCTTGATACCCGGGAGCTTGAGCTATGGAGTGTTGAGGTGGGTGGCTGCTAGAAACATAAGGCCATTCTGGATCCTTGCGATCCAAAAGCCCTGCTGAGGGATATTGAGGGCGCGCATGAGAACAGTGGGCCGGGCTCAGCCTGAGGGGTATCTACCCCCCACACACCAAATTTCAGGCAAAAAAAAGCCGCTATCGCTAGCGGCTTTTTTACTATCTGGCTCCACGACCTGGACTCGAACCAGGGACCCAATGATTAACAGTCATTTGCTCTACCAACTGAGCTATCGCGGAATGGCGTCTATCTTACTGATATAAATAGAGAAGTCAACACTTTCGATGACTTCTCCATGGATTTTTCAGATGACCTGAACAATGGCGTCGGTTACGGCTTCAATGTTGCGCTGATTCAAGGAAGCAACGCAGATTCGGCCGGTGTCCAGGGCGTAGATGCCGAACTCGGTACGCAGGCGCGTCACTTGTTCAACAGTCAGGCCGGAGTACGAGAACATGCCGCGCTGACGCGCCACAAAGCTGAAATCATGCCCAGGGGCCTTTTTCGACAGCAGCTCCACCATTTGCAGACGCATGCCGCGAATGCGCAGGCGCATTTCGGCCAGTTCTTCTTCCCACATGGCACGCAGCTCTGGGCTGTTGAGCACTGCAGCGGCGATGGTTGCACCGTGGGTTGGCGGGTTGGAGTAGTTGGTGCGGATCACACGCTTGACCTGGGACAGAACGCGAGCGCTCTCTTCCTTGGACTCGGTGATGATCGACAGTGCGCCTACACGCTCGCCATACAGCGAGAACGACTTGGAGAACGAGCTGGAAACAAAGAAGCTCAGGCCCGACTCAGCGAACAGGCGCACTGCCGCGGCGTCTTCGTCGATGCCGTCGCCAAAGCCCTGGTACGCCATGTCCAGGAACGGGATCAGGCCCTTGGCCTTGACCACGTCCAGCACGTTCTGCCAGTCGGCCGGGGTCAGGTCGACACCGGTCGGGTTGTGGCAGCACGCGTGCAGCACAACGATGGAACCGGCTGGCAAGGCATTGAGGTCTTCGAGCATGCCGGCACGGTTGACGTCATGGCTGGCAGCGTCGTAGTAGCGATAGTTCTGAACCGGGAAGCCCGCGGTTTCGAACAGGGCACGGTGGTTTTCCCAGCTTGGATCGCTGATAGCGACCACAGCATTTGGCTGCAGTTGCTTGAGGAAGTCAGCACCGATTTTCAGCGCGCCAGTACCGCCCACGGCTTGAGTGGTGATCACCCGGCCAGCAGCCAGCAGTGGCGACTCGGCGCCAAACAGCAGTTTCTGAACAGCTTGGTCGTAGGCAGCAATACCGTCGATCGGCAAGTAGCCGCGCGACGCATGCTGAGCAACCCGAATCGTTTCGGCTTCGACAACGGCACGCAAGAGCGGAATTCGTCCCTCTTCGTTGCAGTAAACACCAACCCCCAGATTCACTTTGCTGGTACGGGTATCGGCGTTAAATGCTTCGTTGAGGCCCAGGATAGGATCGCGTGGTGCCATTTCGACAGCGGAGAACAGGCTCATTATTACGGCGGCTCTGAATGGAGAATGGAGGGGGTGACAACGCTCCAGCCGATTGCACTAGAGCGGTGCACAAACGGGGAGCAAGTATAAGCCCGATCACGATTCGGGCAACAGGCTATTACCGGTTTTGGCCAAGAATTTGAGTTTATTTTCAGGCCACTGGTCCAATTGCAATCTTTGCCAGGATGGCCGTGTCAGAGCAGCGCCTTGAAACAGTCAGGCATCACCTCCATATTTACCCATATCCTGTTTTTTCCTGCGGCTTGAGTCGCATGCGCTTATAAGGGCCACTGCCTTTATAGAAGCAAACCCCGAGGTCCTTCATGTCCGATTTCCAGCTTGTTACCCGCTTCGAGCCTGCGGGTGATCAACCCGAAGCCATTCGTCAGATGATCGAAGGCATCGAAGCCGGTCTGTCGCACCAGACCCTGCTCGGGGTAACGGGCTCAGGCAAAACCTTCAGCATCGCCAACGTGATCGCCCACGTGAATCGCCCCACGCTGGTACTGGCGCCCAACAAAACCCTGGCAGCTCAGCTGTATGGTGAGTTCAAGTCGTTCTTTCCGAACAACGCCGTGGAGTACTTCGTTTCGTACTACGACTACTACCAGCCCGAAGCCTACGTGCCCTCCTCCGATACCTTTATCGAGAAAGACGCCTCGATCAACGACCACATCGAACAGATGCGCCTGTCCGCGACCAAGGCGCTGCTGGAGCGCAAGGACGCGATTATCGTGACCACGGTGTCGTGCATTTATGGTTTGGGCAGCCCTGAAACCTATCTGAAGATGGTGTTGCACGTCGATCGCGGGGACAAACTGGACCAGCGCGAGCTGTTGCGCCGCCTGGCCGACCTGCAATACACCCGCAATGACATGGATTTCGCCCGCTCGACGTTTCGGGTGCGTGGCGATGTGATCGACATTTACCCGGCAGAGTCGGACCTGGAAGCCGTGCGCATCGAGCTGTTCGATGATGAAGTCGAAAGCATCAGCGCCTTTGACCCGCTGACCGGCGAAGTCATCCGCAAAATGCCGCGCTTTACCTTCTATCCCAAAAGCCACTATGTGACCCCGCGCGAAACCCTGCTGGACGCCGTCGAAGGCATCAAGGAGGAACTCAAGGAGCGTCTTGAGTACCTGCGCGCCAATAATAAGCTGGTTGAAGCCCAGCGACTGGAACAGCGCACCCGATTCGATCTGGAAATGATCATGGAGCTGGGTTACTGCAACGGTATCGAAAACTACTCGCGCTACCTTTCGGGCCGCGAATCCGGTGCGCCGCCACCGACCCTGTTCGACTACCTGCCGGCGGATGCCTTGCTGGTCATCGACGAGTCCCACGTCAGCGTGCCGCAGGTAGGCGCCATGTACAAAGGCGACCGCTCGCGTAAAGAGACTCTGGTGGAGTACGGCTTCCGCCTGCCTTCGGCACTGGACAACCGGCCGATGCGCTTTGATGAATGGGAGCGCATCAGCCCGCAAACGATTTTCGTCTCGGCCACCCCCGGCAATTACGAAGCTGAGCACGCGGGCCGTGTGGTCGAGCAAGTGGTGCGTCCGACCGGCCTGGTCGACCCGCAAATTGAAATTCGCCCTGCACTGACCCAGGTGGACGACTTGCTGTCCGAGATTGCCAAGCGGGTCGCGCTGGAAGAGCGGGTACTGGTCACCACGTTGACCAAACGCATGTCTGAAGACCTGACCGACTACCTGGCCGACCACGGCGTGCGCGTGCGTTACCTACACTCGGACATCGACACCGTGGAACGGGTCGAGATCATTCGCGACCTGCGCCTGGGCGTGTTTGATGTGCTGGTGGGCATCAACCTGCTGCGTGAAGGCCTGGACATGCCCGAAGTGTCGCTGGTAGCGATTCTCGATGCCGACAAGGAAGGCTTCCTGCGTTCAGAGCGCTCATTGATCCAGACCATTGGCCGCGCGGCGCGCAACCTCAATGGCCGGGCGATTCTCTATGCGGACCGGATCACCGGGTCGATGGAGCGGGCCATTGGCGAAACCGAGCGTCGTCGCGAGAAACAGATCGCCTTCAACCTCGCCAACGGCATCACCCCCAAAGGTGTGTTCAAGGACGTTGCCGACATTATGGAAGGTGCGGTCGTACCGGGTTCGCGCAGTAAAAAGCGCAAAGGTATGGCCAAAGCCGCCGAAGAAAACGCCAAGTACGAAAACGAACTGCGCTCGCCGAGCGAGATCAGCAAGCGCATACGCCAGCTGGAAGAAAAAATGTATGCCCTGGCCCGAGACCTGGAGTTCGAGGCCGCCGCGCAAATGCGCGATGAAATCGGCAAGCTCAGGGAGCGCTTGTTGCAGGTGTGACCCTCCTGCGGGAGCGGGCTTGGTGTACCTGAATCACCGAGGTGCTGCTATCACGAGCAAGCCCGCTCCCACATGTGAACATCTCACACGGCTACTGCCGCCACGGCCTCAACCTCGAACAACATCTCGTCCAGCGCCAACCGCGGCACCGGGATCAAGGTGCAGGCCGGTGCTGGCCGCGCGCCCCACACCCGCGCCACTTCAGCGCCCAGAATCTGCAACCTCTCCATGCTGTGATCCACGATCAGTACGGTGATCTTGGCCACGTCCTTGATCTGCGCATCAGCTGCTGCCAGGGCAATCTGCAGGTTGGCAAATGCCTGGCGCACCTGTTCGGCGAAGTCGGGTGACAACTGGCTGTCGGCGTTCTCACCACCCTGGCCTGCGGTGTACACCAGGCGCACATTGGGTGCCAGGCGGGCAACATGGGAATAGCCGTTGGGTGCAGGGTCATACAGGCCGGCCGGGTTGAGCAATTGCACTGCAGGGTTAGAGTTCTTATCCATAAAATACGCACCATAGGCAGTTGAGTGAGCAGCGCGCTATTCAACCACTCTCGCAAACCCCTGTGCCAGCGCCCTCGCGACACCGGCTGCAAATATGCAAGGATGTCACGCCGCACCGCACCACAGCCCGTATTCCAAGGATGACCATGACCGCCATCAACACCCAAATGCCCCTTGTGCCGGGGCGTCTCGAACAAATGTCGACCCGCATTGCCTTTTTTATCGCCGGTTTCGGGCTCGCGGCCTGGGCGCCACTGGTGCCCTATGCCAAAGCGCGGGCCGGGCTGGATGAGGCCACCCTGGGGCTGTTACTGCTGTGTCTGGGCGCAGGCTCCATCCTGGCCATGCCCATCGCCGGAATTCTGGCCACGCGCTTTGGCTGCAGGCGGGTATTGATCGGTGGAACCCTGCTGATCTGCCTCGCGCTGCCGCTCTTGGCGACTGCCAGTTCCCTGGCGCTGCTGATCGCGACGCTGTTTGTATTTGGTGCAGGGCTGGGCGCCGTCGACTCTACCGTCAACCTGCAGGCCGTAATCGTTGAACGCGCCAGCGGACGCAACATGATGTCTGGCTTTCATGGCTTGTTCAGTGTGGGCGGGATTGCCGGTGCTGCCGGTGTCAGCGCGCTGCTTGCGTTGGGCCTGTCACCCCTGTGGGCGATTGTCGTGGTGATTGTGCTGATCCTCGCAGCCCTGCTCAAAGCCGCCCCTCACCTGCTGGCGTATGGCAGCGAAAGCACCGGCCCGGCGTTTGCCGTGCCCCACGGCGTGGTGCTGTTTATCGGGTTGCTGTGCTTTACGGTGTTTCTGGCCGAAGGCGCAATGCTCGACTGGAGCGCGGTATTCCTGACCACCGAAAAAAACATCGGCGAAGCCTACGCCGGGCTCGGCTATGCCGCGTTCGCCCTGACCATGACCGCAGGTCGATTGATGGGCGACACCATCGTCAAGCGTCTGGGTGCCAGAAGGGTGATTGTGCTGGGCGGAATGTTCGCCGCAGCCGGCATGGCCCTGGCAACACTGGGGACCGGCTGGGAAGTGGCGCTGCTGGGGTATGCATTGGTGGGCGTGGGGTGTTCAAACATCGTCCCGGTGCTGTACACCGCCGTTGGCAAACAGACCGTGATGCCGGAAAACATCGCCGTGCCGGCCATCACCACCCTGGGTTATGCCGGGATTCTGGCAGGGCCTGCGGCCATCGGCTTTATAGCCCATGCCAGCAGCCTGAGCATTGCCTTTTTGCTGATCACCGCCATGCTGATGGCCGTGGCCATCAGCGGGCGGATCTTGCGCGTCTAGGTCAAGCATCCCCCCTGTACCGGCCTCTTAGAACCCTACACTCGCCTGCACGAAGAATGTACGCGGCTCACCCAGGTAGATGCCTGAGTTGTTGTCGCTGGAGCGGGTGTAGTACGTCTGGTTGAACAGGTTCTTGATGCCCGCACCGACCTTCAGGTTCGACGCCTCTGGCCCGAAGTCGTAGCCCACCCGGGTGCTCCAGGTGGCATAACCCGGAATATCACCGTACTGGCCATCCGGCGTCGGGTCAGTGATATATACCCCGCCCGTGCCGGGCGCGTGCTGCTGGGACTGGGCAAACATGTCCAGGTTGTAGGTCCAGCGGTTGACCACATAACGCGCCCCCAGGTTGACCACTTGACGCGAATACAGCGGCAGGTCACGGCCCTTGAAGTTCGGGATGTCACCCTCGGATGTCGCCTTGGTGTAGGTAAAGCCCGCATTCAGCGACAACCCGTCAAGGCGCGCGTCCAGTGCCGACATGTCGTAGTGGACCGAGGTTTCAAGGCCCTGGTGCTTGGTGGCCCCCAGGTTGGTCCAGCCCACATCGTTGCTGACGTATTGCAACTCGTCGGCAAAATCGATGTAGAACAGCGTCACTTCACCGCCCCACACGCCATTGTCGTAGCGCGTACCCAGTTCGTAGGTCTTGGCCTTTTCAGGGCGCAGGCCTGCCGCTGTCGCATCGCCGACACCGCCCTGCCCCAGCTGGAAGTATTGCAGGCTGCCGAACGAGGTTTCGTAGTTGGCAAACAGCTTCCAGGCGTCCGAGAGGTGATACATCACGCTCAGGGCCGGCAGGGCTTCGCTGCTGTCGATGCTGCGCTTCTTCTCAAGCACGGGCACACCGTTGTTACCCAGCACCGGGCGGTCGTGCCATTGGGTGCTGATGCGTTCGAAACGGATACCCGGAGTGACTGTCCAGTTACCCACATCGATCTTGTCATCGATATAGAAGGCGTTGGCCTCGGTGCCTCCGGTGCGATCCTGGTACACATGACCGTCAGCTCCCGGCCCCGGCACTGGCACGTTATTCACCAGCAAGACCTGGCTGGCCTCCTCGTGCATCGCCTCCTTGAGGTAGCGATAGCCCACACCCACTTCCTGTGTCACGGGCCCCAGCGTGAACACATGGGACACCCGCGGCTCGATGCCGAAGGTGTGGTAACTGCGCGGATACGAGGCCAGCGTCTGCAGGTTTCGTGCAGCAATCGTGCTGCCACGGAAGCTGTCGGTGTAATAGGTCAGGACTTCAAACTGGGTCTGGTCGTCAATCTGGCGCAGGTACTTGAAGGACACGTCCTTGCGCCGCCCGGTGAAGCTGTCGTAGTCGCGCAACGATTGGTACGGATCGGCATCGAACTGCTTCTGGGTCAGGCCGCCGGGCATGTCTGCGGTGGCATCGTAGTAGTGAAAGTTGAGCGTGAAGTCATCCTGATCAGTGGGCGCCCAGTGGGTTTTAAGCAACACATCATCGATATCGTTGTCATTGTTGCGCGCCCGGTAGCCATCGCCCTTGACCCCCGAGTACAGCAGCGCGGCACCCATGCCGTTGTCTGCCGTGCCGCCCAGAAACGCCGACTCAATGTGCTTCCAGCCACCGCGCTCGGACGTTTCCAGCGTCGTGCCCACTTCGCCCTGGAAAGTTTCAGGAATGGCCCGGGTGACAAAGTTGATCACCCCGCCCACGTTTTGCGGTCCATAGCGCACCGAACCGGCACCGCGCACCACATCGATGCTGTCCAGGTTGCCCGACGAGATCGGGGCCATCGACAACTGTGGCTGGCCATAGGGCGCAAACGCCGCCGGAATACCGTCGATCAACACGGTGGAGCGCGGCGACAGCCGTGAAGTCAAACCGCGTACGCCTACGTTCAGCGAGATATCGCTGCCGCCGGTACCGTTGGATGCCTGCACCTGCACCCCCGGAATACGCTTGAGCGCGTCACTGACGTTCATCGCGCCCTGCTCGACCATTGCCTCGCGACGCACCACCGTCCGGGCGCCCGGATGATTCTGCACCACCGCGTCATTGGCATCGCTCAGCCAGTTACCGACCACCTTCACATCCACCGGCCCCAGTTCCAGCGGGCCGGATGGTGCGGCACTGACCGTTGGTGCCACCCCCAGGGTCACCGCATCGCCATCCAGCGCGTAGCTCAAGCCACTGCCTTGCAGCAGCTGCGCCAGGGCCTGCTCGGGCGACAGGTTGCCATCGACTGCAGGCGCCTGCTTGCCCGCCACCAGTTGCGGGTTGAAAAACACCTGCAGCGAGGTCTGTTGAGCCAACTGGCTCAATGCGCCACCCAAGGGCTGGGACTGAATGTGGATGGCATTCGACCGGGATTGCCCGGCAAAGGCACCCGGCATCGCTGCGCTGACCGCCAGGGCCAACGCCAGCGGCAGCAAGCGCGTTCGGGGAACAGAAGCTGGAGTGCTCAAAGGTGTTTCAAGCGAAAAAAGTCGCCCACGAAGATTGTTGTTTTTCACGTCGAGTCTTGCCCTGTGGATCGCACTTGAGAGCGACTGTTAATGCAAACCAGTTGCAGTTGTTCAAGAAGACGAAGAACTCGAAAAAAACCTGAATCGATTGCCCAATTATTTTCTGGCAGTGATTTCCTGGCTGCCGTCTGCCCGCGCCCTGACAGCGACCGGCAGGATCTGTGGCAAGGCCTTGAGCAGCGCATCGGTGTCATCGGTTTTGAACACGCTGGACAACCTCAACCGGGCAATCGCCGGGGAACTCACGTGCACAGGCTTGTCGCGATAACGGGACACTTGCGCGGCCACTTCACCCAGGGTGGCGTCCTGAAACACCAGTTGCCCCCTGCGCCAGGCCGTCAGCGTTCGAGTGTTGACCGGCTGCACGGCAGCCACCTGCCCCTGTGCGTCGACGACCGTACCCAGCCCCGCCGTCAGGTTGACCGCTGCGTCCGGATTGGCACCCTGCACCCGCACATGCCCTGACTCCACCGCGATCCGAGCCTGGTCCCCCTCACGCAACACATCAAAACGGGTACCGGTCACCGTCACCTGCCCGGCTCCGGCCTGAACCACAAACGGCCTGTCGGCATCCCGGGCCACGCTGAACATTCCCTCGCCCTGTTGCAGCTCGACAGTGCGCTGGCGGCGTTCGAAATTGACCCGTATCTGGCTGCGGCCATTGAGTTCAATGGATGAACCATCGGGCAAGGTCACTGTGCGCCGCTCGCCCATCGCCGTGGCGAACTCTGCCTGGTAGCCCGCTGAGGAGTGCAGCTGCATCCAGAGACCCGCCCCGGCCACTGCTGCCACAACACTCGCGGCCAGCCCGTAAGCCAGGAACGAGCGACGCTCAAGCCTGGGTGCCGGCGCTTCGCACAACGCCTGCAGTCGGGCCTTGGGCAACAGGTCGGCAGCGGACCACAGGCGGGCCAGCCATTGGTATTCCACTTCATGGCTGGTGTGCTGAGCAAGCCAGGCCTCAAATTCGGCCTGCTCTGCCACGCTCAGGGTTTGCGCCTGCACCCGCGCAAACCAGGTCGCGGCAGCATCGCGCACGCTCGCGCTGTCACACGTACAGTTACGTGTATCCATCATGCAATCCTTTACCGATGTCATCACGCAGACCCCACACGTTCACGCAGATGGCGCAGGGTGCGGATCATATACTTTTCCACCATGTTCCTGGACAGCCCCAGGCGCTCGGCAATTTCGGCCTGGGTGAGGCCTTCGATCTTCTGCCAGACAAAGACTTTACGGCAATTGATCGGGAGTTCCTGCAGTGCCCTTTCGACCGACTCAGCCAACTGCAGGGCGCGCATGTACTGCTCCGGATCGCCCGTTTCGCCCGCCCCTGAAGCAGCACATGCCTGCTCCTTGGCGTCGCGCAGTTCTTCACGACGAAAACCGTCCACCGCGATATTGCGTGCTGTCTGGTGCAAATACGCACGCGGCTGCTCGACCGCATCCAGATTGGATTCGAGCACGCGGACAAAAGTGTCATGGGCGAGGTCTTGGGCCTGCTGTCGGTTGCGCAGGCGCCGGGTCCAGGTTCCGATCAACTCTTCGTAATGGTCAAAGAAGCCCGTTTTACGGGGCACTTTCTGAGTCATCGCAGGGGACTACACAGGTGGGGCGCGAAAAGTAATGCTTCCTATTAAAGCCAGCAATCACTGCGATGACAGAAGGTCAAAGCCTTACATCTCGGCCTTGGCCAACAAGCGCTGTTCGACCTGAGTGGCACCGCTGGAACCATAGCGCCGGGCCGTGAGCAACCCGACCACCCCCATCACCCCGCAGAACGCTACGCACACCCACGGACTCCACGGCATCAGCGCGATCAGCAGCAACGGCGTGGTGCTGGCCCAGAGTGCGTAGGCGATGTTGTAGGTAAATGAAATGCCCGAGACGCGGATCGGCGCAGGAAACAGGCCAACCATCACCGACGGCACCACCCCGACAATCCCGCAGGTCAAACCGGCGAATGCATAGGCCAGGCCTGGAAGTGCCCACTGATCTACCAGGCTGGCGTACAACAGGCCGATACCCAGTGGCAGCAAAACGCTGTACAGCGCAATGCTGCGCCAGACGCCGATACGGTCGACGATCAGACCGGCCAGCACACAGCCGATATTCAAAAACACAATGCCCAGGCTGCTCAACGCAAAGGTGTGACTGGCAGTCATGCCAAAGCGCTGCTGCATCACGGTCGGCGTGATCACCACAAACACCACCACGGCGCTGGTAAGGACGCAGGTCAGCAACGCCGCCGGCAGCAAAGACCCACGGTGATCACGTAAAACCGTGCGCAACGGGAACTCTGCCCGGCCTTCCTTGCGCTCGCGCAGGGCCAAAAACACCGGGGTTTCACTGAGCCAGCGACGCAGCCACACACCAATCACACCGAATACGCCACCGAGCAGGAAGGGAAAGCGCCAGGCGTAATCGAGGATTTCTGCTGGTGTGAACATCTGGGCGAGAAGCGTCGCGGTCAAGGCGCCAATCAAATAGCCAAAGGTCAGCCCGGCTTGCAGGAAACCCAGAGCAAAGCCCCGGCGACCGGCCGGAGCGTGCTCGGCCACAAATACCCAGGCACTGGGCACCTCCCCCCCTACCGCCGCGCCCTGAAGGATGCGCAGCGCCAACAGGATCAGCGGCGCGAAGTAACCGATATCCGCGTAAGTGGGCATGATCCCGATCAGCAGGCAGGGCAGCGCCATCATCAGGATGCTCAGGCTGAAGACCCGCTTGCGTCCCAGATGGTCGGCAAAGTGCGCCATCAGAATCCCGCCCAACGGACGCGCCAGATAACCGGTCACGAAAATCCCGAAGCTTTGCAGCAAACGCAGCCATTCGGGCATGTCCGGCGGAAAAAACAGCTGGCTGAGGGTCAGGGCGAAGAATACGAAAATGATGAAGTCGTAAATTTCCAGCGCCCCGCCCAGGGCGGCAAGGCCCAGGGTTCTGTAGTCGGAACGGGAAAAACGCACCGTTGTGGCTTGAGTATCAGCAGACATAAATAGGCTCAATGTGAACTGGACACGCCTATGTTGGCGCTTGCGGTCGAGGGCGCGAGCATAGCAAATCCTGTAGAAACCACTGCAAAACCTGTGGGCTGGCTCGCGATGGCACTCAGGCGAAGTCATAGCAAAGCCGCTAATTGAACACGATCTGAACTGATGTACGGGGCGTTGCTCGGCTTGACATAGGTGAGGTAAATACTAAAAATGTGTTTTGAGGACTGCAATCGCGCATTCGTCGGGACTGGGAACCCGCTTTATCCCCCCCGCATTTTGGCAGCAGAGAAAACGGGTTTCTCTGAAGTAGTGACGGTCAGCCTGCTGACCGGATTCTGAACCCAAGGCATTCGTGCCGGAGCTAAAGAATCGCTGCGACTACTCCTTGATAACATCTGAAAGGCGTCCACTGGACGCCTTTTTTTATTTCAGCGCGGGCTGTTGGGCACGCGTACCACCTGGCCCACAAGTGTCCCGCTGGCTTTACGCTTGGGGTACCAGGTCACAATGTAGTAGCCAAAGCCGCTGCGCTCTTCTCGTGGTTCCAGCACCAAGGAGCCTGCCGGTGTTTTCATGACCGTTAGCCGGTGATTGCCGCGCATCTCGCGAAACTCGCAATAAATCGGCGCTTTATGCACGATCATGTTCGCGATGTGGAACGCAACCCGATCGATGCTCACACAGCCGCACTTGGCCAGTTCCGCTTGGTGAGCCTCCCAGATATGGCGAATGCCAAACCCGCGGCCTTCGCCTTTGTGAACCCCCACACGCAAAAAGATCTCCCCGCCTTTCAAGCCGAAGGTGGGCATGCACGGGATGGTTCCAAAGCTGTATGAGCCTGAGGGGTGAGCAATCAAGACATTCTGTTTTAGATTCAGCAGTTCAGACAAAACACATACCTGGCCAAAGCAAGTGATAAGCGGGCCAGGTAATTGTGGCCTCTAAAATCAACGTCTGAACGACTGCTTATATACCAAGTAATACGGCAAACGAGATTGCTAAAGTCGCGGGGGTTTAGCAGCAACCTGTATCTGCCTCACTCCTGAACACCCAATAGCCTCATCAGGCAACTACCCCTGCCACCCTCCGCCCAATGCACCAAACACATCCACCAGCGACAGCGACACCTGCGCGGTGCTGTCTACCAGTGCAGCTTCGTTGGCCAGCAGCGCGTTTTGCACGGTCAACACGTTCAGGAAGTCCACCGTGCCCTGGGCATACTGTTGATGAACGCTATCCAGCGCACGCTGGCTGTGCATCACCGCCTGCTGCAGGCTGTCACGTCGACGCTGGCTGGCCTGGTACGCTACCAGCGCATCGTCCACCTCATGCCAGGCCCGCAACACGGTTTTTTGATAGGCAATGCCCGCCTCTTGCTGTCGCCCTTCCCGCAATTGCAAGGCCCCCTGCAAACGCCCACCCTCAAACACCGGTACGCTCAACCCCGGCCCGAACGCAAAGTTGCGCGCCCCCCAACTGCCCAGGTCCGATAGCTGCATGGCCTGCACTCCCAGGCTTCCAGACAAGGTAATACGGGGATAAAAGTCAGCCTTGGCCATGCCGATCGCTGCCGTCGCCGCATGCAGTTGCGCCTCGGCACGGCGGATATCGGGACGACGCCGGGCCAACTCGCTGGGCAAGCCAATCGGCACATCCGCGCCATAGGCCGGCACCGGCGCCACTGCGCTCAATTGCTGCTGCAAGGCCCGTGGCTCGCGGGCCAGCAGCAGGCTCAGGGCATTGATCAATTGCGCACTTTGCTGCTGCAACGGTGCCATGCGCGCTTCAATCTCGGCCACCTGGGCGGCGGCTTCCGAGACTTGCAGGTCGGTGGCCACTCCCTCCTTGAGCTGCAATCGGGTCAGCTCCAGGCTACGGCGGGCAATCTGCAGGTTTTGCTCCACCACCGCCAGTGCCTGCTGCGTACCGCGCAGCTGAATGTAGTGCTGCGCGGTCTGCACGATCACCAGCAACTGCACCCCGTGACGATCCTCTGCTGCCACTTGCACCGAAGCATCAGCCGCTTCGACCGAGCGCTTGACCCTGCCCCACAGATCAGCCTCCCAACTGAAACCCAGGCCACCATTCCACAGGTTGAACGCCTGCTTGCCGCTGTACCCCGAAGGATCACCCAAGCCCTGCTGGCTGTTACGGCTGCGACTGTAAGCAGCCGTACCGTCCACCTTGGGCAAGGTGTCGGCGTTAATCTGACGGCGAATCGCAAGGCTTTGCTCCAGACGGCTGGCCGCCAGCTGCACATCAAAGTTGCTGTGTTGCGCCTCGCGCACCAGGGCCGACAATTGACGATCGCCAAAGCGGTCCCACCAACGCGGGTCTATTGCCGACTCGACGGCCCGGCTATGTCCCGCCTGGGTGGCAACGGGCGCCCAGTTTTTTGCCAGCGCGGGCACGGGCGCCTCAAAATCCGGGCCCACCACGCAACCACTTAAAGTCAGCACGCTGTAACAGGCCACAGCCCAGGCCAATGCAGTGTTTTTCATCGTGTGCTGACCTGCTGGTCGTGCGCAGTCGCCGTATCGATGGACGCATTCACCGACATCCCGAGGCGCAATTGACTGGCCAGCAACTGCCCTTGATCCAGAGTCACTTTCACCGCAATGCGCTGCGCCACCTTGGTGAAGTTGCCCGTTGCGTTATCCGGGGCAATGGCGGAGAACGTCACACCGGTTGCCGGCGCAATACTGTCGACGGTGCCTTGCAAGGTCTGGCCGGGAAAACTGTCGACCTGGATCGTCACACGCTGCCCCGCCTGCATATTCGTAAGCTGATGCTCCAGAAAATTGGCAACCACGAAGGCATCCGCCAGCGGTACAACCGCCAGCACGGTATCGCCGGGTTTGACGTAGGCGCCAAGACGCACGCTGCGTCGTCCCACCACACCGTCAAAAGGGGCCGTCAGTTGGGTGTGGGACAGGTCCAGTTCGGCCCGCGCCTGCAAGGCCTCGGCATACTGAACCGACGCTTGCGCTGCGGTGGCCTGGGCGGCCAGCACGCGGGTTTGCTGGCGGGCGGCTTCCAGGGCGGCCTTGTGCTGGGCCAGCTCGGCCCGGGCGGTCAGCGAGCGGTTTTTTGCCTGCTGGGAATTTTGCAGCGTGCCTGCACCCTGTCCCGCCAGATGTTGATAGCGTTGCAACTCATGTTCGGCGAACTCGACCTGTGCCAGATCTGCATCGACCGTGGCCTTGGCCTGTTCGATCAGCGAACGCTGACGTTCCAGCATCGCCAGTGCATTGACCCGTTGTGCCTGCGCCGTCGCGACGCTGGCTTGCGCCGCCTGCACGGCAGCCTGGTAGTCCTGCGGATCGATCCGCGCCAGCAACTGCCCGGCCTTCACCGGCTGGTTGTCCTGCACCAGCACCTCGTCGATAAACCCCGCGACTTTTGGCGCAATCAGGGTGTAATCGGCGCTGACAAAGGCATCGTTGGTGTTCTGCACCGTGCCCGTGGCAAATACCAGCCGCCACAACCCGTACAGCACGATAAAGGCCGCCAGACCCGCGCCGGCCACGATCAAAGGCTTGCGCCCGCTTGCTGTACTCATTTCACTGCTCCAACAGGTGTGCCCGGCGCGTAGATCCGCGTGGGGCCAAAAGGGATTAACACAATCAATAAAAGCGCCAGGACGGCCATGTACAGATAAAGATCGGCAGACGTCAGCACCACCGCTTGCTGATGAACCCGGCGCGCCAGATCTGTCCCGGTACTGACCAGCGGCGAGTTGCCCAGGCGATCGAGCAACATCGTTGAATGGAAGTGCTCGCGATTGAGGGTCAACACGCCCAGCACACTGCTTGCTGCGACCGCTGAAAAGCCTTTGACGGTGTTGAACCAGGCCGATGCAAACGGGCCGTCTGCCGGATTCAGGCCACCCGTGGCCAGCATCAACAGAGGAATCACGGCCATTGGCTGGGCGATGATTTGAATCGCCTGCAACCCGTAAAAATTCTCGCGAGTCCACATCGAAGTCACCTGCGAACCAATCCCGCACGCCAGCGCCAGCAGCGCCAGACCAATGGCCAGCACCCAGCGGCAATCGACCCAGCGCAGGTTGCACAGCGCGACCACCAGCGGTAGGGCTATCAGTTGTGGCAACGCCACCATCAACATGACCGGCGCGGTTTCAAGGGGACGATAACCCTGCACCTGAGCCAGGTAACTGGACGGGATCTTGATCACCGCCAGCAACACAAACAGCACCCCGCCCAACGTCAGCAAGGCATGGGCAAGGTTGCGGATTTTCAGCAACTGCAACTTGAAAAACGGCAGCGGGTGCGACCATTCATTGATAAAAAACAACACCATCAGGGCCGAGCCCCCGACAATAAAAAACTGAATCATCGGCGATTCGAACCAGTTCATCCGCTGGCCCAGTTCCAGCCCCAGCACCAGCATGACCAGGCCCGGAAAACCCAGAAGCAGACCGCGCCAGTCAAACTGCTTGAAGCGCTCCAGCCGCAATGGGTCCTGGGGCAAACCCCAGGCCACGCAGGCCATCGCCAACAGGCCCAGCGGGATGATTTGCCAGAACGCCCATTGCCACCCGGCGTACTCCACCCACCAGGCAGACAGTGGCGTACCAAAACTGGGACCAAAGGTTGCCGTCAGCGCATAACTGCCCAGCCCGTACAGACGAATGCCCGGCGGCAAAAAACGCAGCGCCACCGACATCAGCATTGGCGGCAAGGCACCACCGGCAAAACCCTGCAAGGTGCGCAGCAGCATCAGCACATCAACATTGGGAGCCAACGGACAGAGGATGCCCAACAGCAAAAAGGCGCCTATGGCACACAGGGTAAAACGTCGCAAAGAGAAGGTTGCCGCACACCAGGGCGCAAAGGCCATGGCGCTGATGGACGTGGCCGAATACACCGCCAGCAACCAGGTACTTTCGTCAAAACCGATGCCCATTGCCCCACGAATATCGGGCATGGCCACCTTGGTGACATTCTCGTTGAACCCCGATACCAGCACCGCCAGCAAGACGCCCAACAGACCGGTAAAAATCCGCAGGCCAAATGCCGCACTGACAGCCGGGGACGGTGCCGGGGCCGCGACGCCTGCGACCAGCGCCGTCACACCCCTGCTCCAGGCGCCAGACTGCGCCCATGATCAAACCGCCAATACATGGCTCACTCCGTCGACTTGATAGATGACGGACAGTTTAATCAGGCGAAATAGCTATAAAAATTGATAAATAACTAACTCTGGAGTGCGCCAGACGCAACAATCTGCGCCTACGAGCATCCACCCTGTGGGAGCGGGCTTGCCCGAATCGCGAGCAAGCCCGCTCCCACAAGGGCGGCCAACTCCTAAGTCAGCGCATTGTCACAGAAGGTTTTGAGGGTGCGACGCAGCCAGCGATGGGCATGATCGTTGTCCAGGCGCGGGTGCCAGGCCTGGACGATATCGACCGGCTGCAACGTGAGCGGCAACTCGAACGGACGCAGTTTGAGGCCCAGTGGCTCAAGGGTTTTGAGCAACATCTGGGGCATCAAAGGCAAGATCAGATCACCCCCCGTCAAGGCAAAGATCGCCGAGTAAAACGTCGGCGTAGTGAACGACACCCGGCGCTCCAGCCCCAGCTCGGCCAGCAGCGTATCGATCGGTCCACGGGCATGTCCCCTGCGTGACACGCTGATATGGTCGAAACCGGCAAACCGCCCGGCCGTAATGGGCTCATCGAAAATCGGATGCCCCTCCCGGGCCAGCCCTACAAAGGGGCAGGTAAACAATCTTTGCACCTTGATATCCGAGCTGAAGCGGTTGGTGGCGCAGATGGTCAGGTCAATGCGGCCTTCATTCAACGCCTCATCATCGGTAAACCCCTCAGGCACGACCCGCAACGTAGCCTTGGGCATTTCCAGGGCCATTTGCTGACGCAACGCTGCGCCATAAACTCCAAAGAACACGTCATTGGCGCGAATGCTGAACGTGCGCTCCAGCTCACGTAAATCACTGTTCTGGCTTTGGGTGAACACCCCGTGCGCCAGCTCAACCACACCCCTCACCTGCTCACGCAACTCCAGTGCCCTGGGAGTGGGGACAAGCCCACGGCCTGAACGCACCAAAATAGGGTCATTCAAGACTTCACGAATTCGGGTCAAGGTGCGGCTCATGGCCGGAGCGCTCAGGTTCATGCGCCGGGCAGCGCCCACCACCGAGCCTTCTTCGAGCAAGACGTTCAAGGTCACAAGCAGATTCAAGTCAGGTATTTGCATGGCGCAAAGGGTATCGGGTAACGCTTGGCGTGCCTAGCCGGCTCGCCATGCACCATTGTTGCGCATCAGGTAAAACAGTTTCGCGCACACTTAGCTAGCTAACTAAGTTTGACCTTGATACATTGCCGCCCGTCAGGTTGATGCCTGACGCTCTCTTTGGTTGAGAATTTTTGGTCATTACCGGATCCCCATGAAGGTAATGGCCTTTTTTACGCCTGCCATTTCTCTGCGCCCCAAAGCAGAGCCATCCCAAGTGGTGGACCCTCCCATCCTGAACTACGCTGGCAGCCCAATCCATTACAACGATTGGGGACTCTATGCAGCTGGGTAAAAAGATTTCAAATCTGGAAAAACTGGCCTGCAAATACAACCACTGGATCCATGCCACCCGTATCAGCCTGGCGTTCCTGATTACTTTTGTTGTCATCCGTTACTTCAAACTCGACGGCGCCTCCTATGCCCTGATCACCATGCTCATTGTGATGGGGCCGCAGCCTTATTGGGGCAATGTGTCCTCCCGGGCCGTGCAACGTACCGGCGGCACCATCATTGGTGCGCTGTCGGGGCTGGTGGGGTTGTACCTGGAAACCTATTCGTTCTCCCTCATGCTGGTGTGGTCCGGCGTCATGATGTTCATCGCCGGCTACCTGACCCTCGGCAAACACCCTTACATGGCCCTGCTGATCGGCGCAACACTGGCGGTGGTCAGTTGCGCCCCGCCCAATGACATGGAGTCCGCACTCACCCGCAGTGGCTACGTACTGGCAGGTTCCTTGCTGGCCATGCTCTATACCAGCATTTACCCCCTGCGGGCCTACACCGACCTGCGGATCAAACTCAGCGAAAGCCTGGGCAAGATCAATGAGCTGTACGCGGCGTACTTCTCCCCCCGGATCGCCGAGCGCCCCGACCTGGAAGACCAGTTGAAGGATGAACTGGATGCGATTATCAAGTTACGCAACTACATCGCTCCCGCGAGCAAAGAAACCAACCTCAAGCCACAAGTGTTCGAGGCCGTGCAAACCCTGCACCGCAACATGCTGGCGACCATGAGCCTGATGATCGATGCGTACTGGTCTTCGCGCGAGAGCCATCTGCTGATTGAGAGCGAACCGGCGTTGAGTGACCTTCACCAACTGATTCCACAAGCCCTCGAATCACTCCAGAACAAATTGTGCCTGGGCATCGCAAACAATCAGATCAGTGGCGAACTGCGCCAGAAAACCCACGATTTGCATGAGCTTGTTCTCAAGAGCCTTGATGGCAAGATCAGCGAAACACCCTTTTACGCCTATGTCTGGCTGAGCCTGGAAATGCTCAGGCAACTGACTGAATTCAATGACCAACTACACAGCGCGCTCTATCAAAACACCCATAGGCACTTGTTTAAAAACGACAAACTTCCAAATGAAAAATAGCGTTTTGGCATCGACCTGAACGGTTCGTCGACCGGGCGCAGTGCAAAAGTCACCTGTGCTGCTCTCGCCATTCAGGTCCCTGCCTTGCGCGCTGAGGACAGCTATTAATCGAGCGCGCACATCAATTTCGATGACTTAAAGCACAAAAGATAAGGTTTTTTCGTACTCAGAAAACGCTTTTTTAGCTAAAAAACACGATTCAAGAACACACAAATAATCAAATAAGCCTTTGTTTTATAACGAAATATATCAAAAAACATTGATTTCAGCATGTGTCAACTCCCCCCGGTGTCAGGATAGTTGTCGCCTCTCCGATTTTTCCTGAAAAAGCATATCGGGGGCGGAAAGAGACTGGTCGTGCCGTATTATTCATCTGAACGTAGAGCCGCATTGCTCAAGATGCTGCTTCCCCCGCTGAGCCTGACGATGGCCGAGGTTTCCCGGCGCGAAGGGGTCAGCGAAATGTCTTTGTCCAACTGGCGCAAACAGTTCAGATCCGAAGGGAATGTAGTGTCCGAAACCAAGCCGTCATCCCAGAACTGGTCAGCCGAAACCAAGTTCGCCATTGTCCTTGAAGCCGCCGGTTTGGCCGAAATCGACCTGGGAGAATATTGCCGCCGCAAAGGACTTTATCCCGAACAGATCGCCACCTGGCGACAGTCATTTATCAGCGGCCAAAAGTCTGAAAAGTCCCAGCAAAAAGACGACCGCGAACAAGCGCGTAAAGACAAGAAACGCATCCAGGAACTTGAGCGTGAACTGCGCCGCAAAGACAAGGCGCTGGCCGAAACCGCCGCGCTGTTGGTGCTGCGAAAAAAGCTCAACGATTACTGGGGGATCGACAGCGAGGACAACTGACCTCTTTGCCGGAACGGCAGTTGCTCGTAGCTTGGCTGGTCGAAGCAGTGGTGGCCGGAGCCCGAAAAGTCCTGGCATGCCGAGAGGTAGGGCTGTCGCTCAGAACCTTGCAACGGTGGACCGAAACGCAGGTGCTTCAAGCCGATGCCCGCACGACCACCGTGCGGCCTACGCCGCGTAATGCCTTGAGCGAGATCGAGCGGCAAGCCATCGTGACGCTGTGCAACAGCCCGGCATACGCCCATCTGCCTCCGAGCCAGATCGTTCCGCGTCTGGCTGACGAAGCACGTTATCTGGCGTCGGAGGCCACGTTTTATCGCATCTTGCGAGCGGCGGGCCAGCAACAGCATCGAGGCCGTAGCCAGCGTCCCCGGCGCTACGCAGCACCGACAACGCACGCTGCGCAAGCGCCCAACCAGGTGTGGTCGTGGGACATCACGTACTTGCCGTCGCCGATACGGGGCAAGTATTACTACCTGTATTTGATCGAGGATATTTACAGCCGCAAGGCCGTGGGCTGGGAAGTTTACGAAGAAGAAAGCGGCGAAAAAGCCGCTGCGCTGCTGCAGCGCAGCGTGATCGGCGAGCAGTGTTTATACGAGCCGCTGGTGCTGCACTCGGACAATGGAGCACCGATGAAATCGCTGACGCTGTTGAGCAAGATGTACGACCTGGGCATTACGCCGTCCCGTGGTCGGCCGCGAGTGAGCAATGACAATCCGTACTCGGAGTCACTGTTTAGAACGCTGAAATATTGCCCGCAATGGCCGCAGGCAGGCTTCGCCAGCCTGGATGCCGCACGGGTCTGGGTGAGGGATTTTATGCGCTGGTATAACAACGAGCATCGGCATAGCCGGATCCGCTTCGTCACGCCGTCAGAGCGCCATCGTGGGTTGGATCATCAGATCCTGGCTCGGCGGCATGACCTGTACGAACGAGCTCGGAAGAAAAGCCCGGAACGCTGGTCAGGTCAGACGCGTAACTGGGAGCCAATAGGGACGGTGATGCTGAACCCGGATCGGGAGCAGCAGGCCGAGAAAAGAGCGGCATAGTTGGATGGTTGACGCGACAAGTACCTTGAAAAACGCCGACTCCCTCTTGGCCACCCTCCTGCTTCGCCTGGCCTGCTGGAAATTATGGTCTAGCCTCTGTCTCGCACCCGTATTAATGGATTTGAACGGTTGAGCCTATGAAACGACCACCTGCACCCAAAAACCACCCGAACCTCAACCCGCCTTTGCACGCTCCCGACGTGTGGAGTGTTGGGCATGCGCGCACGCCTGACCTGCACTCCAGAACTTTAATTCCTACCGCACTGTAAATAGGAGGGCTTATGCAGCTCACCCCCAGAGAAGTCGAAAAACTGATGGTTTACACCCTCTCGGACGTCGCATTCCGGCGCAAGGCTCGCGGCTTGAAATTGAACTATCCAGAGGCTGTTTCAATTATCACCGTGACCGCACTGGAAGGCGCGCGGGACGGCAAGTCGGTTGAAGATGTCATGACCGAGGCCAGCAAGGTGCTGACCAAAGATGACGTGATGGAAGGTGTCAGCGACCTGATTCCCAATGTTCAGGTTGAGGCGATTTTCACCGACGGCAGCCGTCTGGTCACGGTCCATGACCCGATCAAGTAACCGCTGTTCCACACCCGGTTAACGCAAAACTTCCACGTTTTGAGGAATCAGTCATGAGCACCAAAGAGACCGCAGGACCGCACCAGGATACCCATCCCAAGCACACTATCCCCCACGCCAAAAATCCAGGTGGCGTAAACAAGGGCAATGAGGCCGATGTACCCCTGGGCGGCACCGTTTACGCCAGCACACCGATCACCTTCAACGAAGACCGCCCTGTCACCAAAGTCAAAGTGCGTAACACCGGTGACCGTCCTATCCAGATCGGTTCTCACTTTCATTTCTTCGAAGTCAACCGTGCCCTTGAGTTCGATCGTGCCGCAGCTTTTGGCAAGCGCCTGAATATTTCAGCCACCACCGCTATCCGCTTCGAGCCGGGTGACGAAATTGAGGTGCCGCTGATCCCTTACGGTGGCAAGCAAACCCTTTACGGCTTCAACAACCTGGTGGATGGCTGGGCACCGGACAAAATGACCAGCAACCATGAACGCCCGGAAAAACTCCAGGCCATTCAGCGCGCAGTCGATCACGGGTTCAAGTTCTCCAAGCCTGCCAAGCCCGTCAACGACAAGTAACCACAGCATTTTCATATTTTGCACACGCGCCGTTGAGTCATTGACGCCCGCGCGGCATTAGAAAAGGAGCCACCGATGCCAACCATTTCACGCAAAGAATATGCAGGCCTGTTCGGCCCTACCACGGGCGACAAAATCCGCCTGGGTGACACCAACCTGTTTGTCGAGATTGAAAAGGACTTACGTGGTTACGGCGAAGAATCCGTCTACGGCGGCGGCAAATCCCTGCGAGACGGCATGGGGGCCGACAACACCCTGACCCGCGACAACGGTGTGCTGGATCTGGTGATCACCAACGTCACCATCATCGACGCGATCCAGGGCGTGATCAAAGCCGACGTGGGCGTGCGTGACGGCAAGATTGTCGGTATCGGCAAAAGCGGCAACCCGGGCACCATGAGCGGAGTGACCCCCGGCCTGGTGGTGGGTGTGAGCACCGACGCCATTTCCGGTGAGCACCTGATCCTGACCGCCGCCGGGATCGACACCCACGTTCACCTGATCTCGCCACAACAGGCCTACCACGCGCTGTCCAACGGCGTGACCACCTTCTTCGGCGGCGGCATCGGCCCTACCGACGGCACCAACGGCACCACCGTGACCGCAGGCCCGTGGAACATCCGCCAGATGCTGCGCTCGCTCGAAGGGCTGCCGGTCAACGTCGGCATGCTCGGCAAGGGCAACTCCTTCGGCCGCGACCCGCTGGCCGAGCAAATCATCGCCGGTGTCGCCGGTCTGAAGGTTCACGAGGACTGGGGCGCAACCTCAAACGCCATACGCCATGCGCTGCGTACTGCCGATGAAATGGACGTCCAGGTGTCGGTGCACACCGACAGTCTCAACGAATGTGGCTACGTCGAAGACACCATTGATGCCTTCGAAGGTCGTACCATCCACACCTTCCACACTGAAGGCGCCGGTGGCGGTCACGCCCCCGACATCATCAGGGTGGCAAGCCAGAACAACGTGCTGCCGAGCTCGACCAACCCGACCCTGCCCTATGGTGTCAACAGCCAGGCCGAGTTGTTCGACATGATCATGGTCTGTCACAACCTCAACCCGAACGTGCCGGCCGACGTGTCGTTTGCCGAAAGTCGGGTACGCCCGGAAACCATCGCCGCCGAAAACGTGCTGCAGGACATGGGCGTTATCTCCATGTTCTCCAGTGACTCCCAGGCCATGGGCCGTGTCGGTGAAAACTGGTTGCGCGTGATGCAGACCGCCCATGCGATGAAGGCTTCGCGCGGCAAACTGCCGGAAGACAGTGCCGACAACGACAACTTCCGTGTACTGCGGTACGTGGCCAAGATCACCATCAACCCGGCCCTGGCCCAAGGTATCAGCCACGTGCTGGGCTCGGTCGAAGTCGGCAAGATGGCCGACCTGGTGCTCTGGGATCCGCGCTTCTTCGGTGCCAAGCCGAAGATGGTGATCAAGGGCGGCATGATCAACTGGGCCGCAATGGGTGACCCGAACGCCTCCCTGCCAACCCCGCAGCCGGTGTTCTACCGTCCGATGTTTGGCGCGTTCGGCAAAACCGTGCAGGACACCTGCGTGACCTTCGTGTCGCAAGCGGCCCTTGAAGACGGCGTGAAAGAAAAAGCCGGGCTGGAACGTCAGGTCGTGGCAGTACGGGGCTGTCGCACCGTCTCCAAGAAAGACCTGGTACGCAACGACCAGACGCCGCATATCGAAGTTGACCCTGAAACCTTCGCCGTAAAAGTCGACGGTGTGCACGCCACGTGCAAACCCATCGACGTGGCCACCATGAACCAGCGTTATTTCTTTGGCTAAAGTCTGAACGGGCAGCCGCCGGGGACGCATTCATCCCCGGCGGCAAACGCCCGGCAAATGATTCGGGGAAGGAGTTTGCGACGTGATTTTGATTGAACACATTCTGGGCAACGCCAAGAAAGACCCGCACTGGAAACAGAAACTGGAAAGCGCCAATGTCGACCTTCTGGTACTGGACCAGCGTGAAGCGCAAAAAAGCCGCTGCCGGCGCACCAGTCTCGGCGGGCTGGACCTGGGTATCTCACTGGAGCGCAACGTCGTGCTGTCCGACGGTGATGTGCTGATGTGGGATGACGCCACCAACACCGCCGTCGTGGTGCAACTGAATCTGCGCGACGTGATGGTGATTGATCTCAAGGAACTCAAACAGCAACCCCTGGACGTCCTGATCAAGACCAGCTTCGAACTGGGCCATGCCCTGGGCAACCAGCACTGGAAAGCCGTGACCAAACACAACGAGGTGTACATCCCACTCACAGTCGAAACCAAAATGATGGATTCGGTGATGCGCACCCACGGTTTTCAACACTTGCCGTATGCCTTTGTCGGCGGTGCTGAAGTCCTGCCACTGCTGACCACTTCAGAGGCACGCCTGCTGTTTGGCGGCGCCGAAGAAACCGACACCCACGTTCACGTGGCCAGCCCGCAAGACAAGCTGGACGCGGCAGCCCTCAAGATCCAGGGCCTGCACAGTCACGACTCGCACAGTCACAGCCACGACAATGGCCATACGTTTCACAGCCATAAGCACTGAATCCGGCAAGAAGGCGCTTTGATGAACGCATCAGATCTAATTCGCATCATGCAGTTTGGCGATTCCGTATTGCCAGTGGGTGCCTTTTCGTTCTCGAACGGCGTGGAATCCGCCATTCAGAAAGGCATCGTTCACGATGTCGCGACCCTCAAGGGCTTTGTCCTCACGGCGCTCAAACAAGCGGCCAGTTGTGACGGCATGGGCGTCGTCGCCGCGCACCGGGCCTGCGTCGCGGAAGACCGCGACGGGATCCTGCGCGCGGACTGGGCGGTCAATAACCGCAAGCTCAACGAAGAAAGCCGGTTGATGGCGACGCGCATGGGTAAAAAACTGGCCGAAATGTCGATCCATGTCGTCGAAAAACCCTTGGTCCGCTGGTGGCTGGAGCAGATCAAGGCCGGCAACGCGGCGGGCACCTACCCCGTCACCCAGGCCGTGGTGATGTCGACGCAGGGCATTGGCGCCAGGGAAGTGGTGGTGATGCACCAGTACGGTGTCGCCATGACCATCCTCAGCGCCGCCATGCGCCTCATGCGGGTCACGCACCTGGACACCCAGCACATTCTGTTCGAACTCAACCACGACATTGAAGCCTTCTGCGACATCGCTGAAATCGGTGATATCGAACAGATGTCGTCCTATGTACCCATCGTCGATGTGCTCGCCGCCGCTCACGTCAAAGCACACGTGCGGCTGTTCATGAACTGATACCCCAGGATTGCGTTGACGTGGTCGACGCTCAATCAGCTCCCCTATCTGGTAAGGAAATAACCGTGAAAAAGATTACTCGTATTGGTATTGGCGGCCCGGTCGGTTCAGGTAAAACCGCGATCATCGAAGTGATCACTCCGATTCTGATCAACCGTGGCTACAAGCCATTGATCATCACCAACGACATCGTCACCACCGAAGACGCCAAGCAGGTAAAGCGCACCCTCAAAGGGATCCTGGACGAAGACAAGATCCTGGGTGTCGAGACCGGTGCCTGCCCGCACACCGCAGTGCGTGAAGATCCGAGCATGAACATTGCAGCGGTCGAGGAAATGGAAGAGAAGTTCCCCGACAGCGACCTGATCATGATCGAGAGCGGCGGCGACAACCTGACCCTGACCTTCAGCCCCGCTCTGGCCGACTTTTACATCTACGTGATCGACGTGGCTGAAGGCGAAAAAATTCCGCGTAAAAATGGCCCGGGCCTGGTGCAGGCAGACATTCTGATCATCAACAAGATCGACCTTGCACCCTATGTCGGCGCCAGCCTGGATGTCATGGAGAGCGACACCAAGGTGGTGCGCGGCAACCGTCCGTACATCCTCACCAACTGCAAGACCGGCCACGGCATTGAAGAACTGGTGGACATGATCGAGCACATGTTCCTGTTCGCCCAAAAACCGGCGGTCAAGAGCGAGGTCACTGCATGACAGCGCAGAGCCAGATCGTGAACACTCCGTCACGGCTGCGCGCTCACGCACTGGGCAATGATGCGCCGGAGCTGTCGCAGTACCAGGACGAACCTCCACAAATGCAAAGCGGTGCCGTGGGAAAAAGCGGCTACCTGCGACTGGGTTTTGAAAAGCGCGGCAATCGCAGCGTGCTGGCGGACATGGAGCGGCGCGTGCCGTCGCTGGTGCAGCGGGCCCTGTATTGGGACGAGGTGATGCCCGAGCTGCCCTGTGTGACCATGATCTCGACTTCTGGCTGCGTGCTGCAGGGCGACCGTCTGGCCACTGACGTCAATGTAGGGGTGGGTGCCTGCGGGCACGTCACCACCCAGTCAGCGACCAAAGTGCATTCAATGGATGCCAACTACGCCACGCAAATCCAGCACTTGCGAATCGAGGAAGGCGGTTATCTGGAGTTTATGCCAGACCCGCTGATCCCCCATCGCAATGCGCGGTTTATCACCAGCACCCAGATCAAGATCCACCCCACGGCAACGGCGATCTACTGCGAAGTGTTGATGTCGGGGCGCAAATACCACCATGTCGATGAGCGTTTCGGTTTTGACGTTTACTCCTCGCGAGTGAGCGCTGAAAACCTTGAGGGCCGCGAACTGTTTGTCGAGAAATACATTCTTGAACCGAAAAAGGAGAGCCTGGACGCCATTGGTGTCATGCAGACCTTCGACGTGTTCGGCAACGTGGTGCTGCTCACGCCCAAGGAGCATCACGACCGGATTGTGGAGCGCATCCCGGCGCTCTTCGACATGAGCGCAGGGCTGGCCAGCGGCGTTACCCGCCTGCCGAACGACTGCGGGCTGATTTTCAAGGTACTGGGCAACGACAGCGGTGAGGTCAAGGCGCAAATTCGCGAGTTCTGGAAAGTCGCCCGCGAAGAGATCCTGGGCCTGACACTTCAGCCGCAGTTTTTGTGGAAGTAGCTGTGTAGCAGCTGTCGAAGGAACGAGGCTGCGTCCGACGGCGCAGCCATCGTAATCCCTGAGGACAGGGTTTGACTGGCACACCGCAGTGCCTGATTTTGCGACGGCTGCGCCGCCAGACGCAGCCTCGTTCCTACGGCAGCTGCTACGTAATATCCGGACATATCAGGACGGCTCTTGGCCGAATGCACAATTGGGAGAGTCAATATGGAAACTGCATCCAAGTGGTCAAAAGTGGCGGATGGTAACGTCGTCCTTGAGTTTATCGACGTCACTCTGCGCGGTTGCGCTCAAGTCATGTTCCAGAACAACCCCCTGACCGGCTTGCTGTTCTTTGCCGCGATCTTTGTCGGGGCTTTTGCCGAAGGCAATCCGGCAGTGGCCTACGGCAGTGTACTGGGTACCGTGGTGGCAACCCTCACCGGCATGCACCTCAAGGACCACACCTCCTGGAAAGCTGGCCTGTACGGCTATAACGGCTGCCTGGTGGGTGTCGCCCTGCCGACCTTTCTTGCCGTCACCCCCATCCTGTGGCTGTGCATCATCCTGGGCAGCGCGGTCTCGGTGATCGTCACGATCTGCATCGCCGACATCCTGAAAACCTGGAAAGTCGCTGCGCTGACCGCCCCCTTCGTACTGGTGACTTGGACCATGCTGCTGGCCAGCTATGCCTTTGGCGGCCTGGAAAACAGCTCCCTGCCCGTGCCCAACCTGCCCCATGATCTGGTCGCCTACAACACCAGCCTGTTCGACGGCATCGACCTGTTCAAAAGTACGTTCTACGGTGTGTCTGAAGTGTTCCTGATCAGCACGGTGATTGGCAGCGTGCTATTTCTCGCAGGGCTGGCGGTGTCATCGTTGTGGGCCGCCGTGTTCGGCATTCTCGGATCGCTGCTGGCCGTCCTGACCGCCGTGGTCCTGCAGGCCGAACACAGCAGTATCAATAACGGCCTGTATGCATTCAGCGCCGTGCTGACGGCCATCGCCCTGGGTTCGACCTTCAACAAGCCAAGCTGGCGGGTACTGATCTACACCGTGATCGGGGTGATTTTCACTGTCTTTGTGCAAGGCGCCTTGAATACAGTATTGGGCCCGGCAGGCATCCCGACCCTGACCATGCCCTTTGTGCTGGCTTCCTGGTTGTTCCTGGTGCCCAACAAAGACGTCATGCCGGCCCACCGCCAATAATTTCCGATCCCTGCCGGAGCCTTCCCATGACCGTGATTGCCCAACCCCTGGTCAATGCCGAACCGTCGAACACCACGCGTCGTGCCATTTACCTGCTGGCCGGATTGATTCTGGCCAACCTCCTCGCCTGGGCCTGGGCCTTTATCGAGTTTGGCAACAACCCGGTACTGATGGGCACCGCATTACTGGCGTACGGCTTCGGCCTGCGCCACGCCGTGGATGCCGACCACATCGCAGCCATCGACAATGTCACCCGCAAACTGATGCAGCAGGGCAAACGACCGATTGCCGTAGGCACCTGGTTCTCCCTGGGGCATTCCACCATCGTGGTCCTGGCATCCTTTGCCATCGCCGTCACGGCGTTGGCTTTCAAGGACGACATGGAGTGGTTCCATGAAACCGGCGGATTGATCGGCACCCTGGTGTCATCGGTGTTCCTGCTGCTGTTCGGCGTGCTCAACCTGGTGATCCTGATCTCGGTGTACAAGAAGTTCAGGCTGGTCAAGGCCGGCCACAGCCTGCCACCCGAAGAGCTGGACCTGATCACCACCCACAAAGGTGGCCTGATGGCGCGCATCTTTGGCCGGGTGTTCAACCTGGTCAATAGAAGCTGGCACATGTACCCGGTGGGCTTTCTGTTCGGCCTGGGCTTTGACACCGCCACCGAAATCGGCCTGCTGGGCATCAGCGCCACCAGCGCATCCCACGGCATCAGTCTGTGGTCGATCATGGTCTTCCCGATACTGTTCGCCGTGGGCATGGCCCTGATCGATTCACTGGACAACTTCGTGATGATCGGTGCCTACGGCTGGGCGTTTTCCAAACCGGTGCGCAAGCTCTACTACAACATCACCATCACGGCCGCCTCGGTGGTGGTTGCGTTGTTCATTGGAGGCGTCGAGGCATTGGGACTGATTGCCGACAAACTTGAGCTAACCGGCGGAATATGGACGCCGATCAATGCCATCAGTGAAAACTTCGGCGAAATTGGCTACTGGATCATCGGCATGTTTGTGCTGTGCTGGTTGATCTCGGCTCTCAACTACTACCTGCGCGGTTATGACCAACTGGCAGCCAATACCTGAAAAAGCCCCAGCACCCGAGACCCCGTGTGGCAGCCAGGAAAACCTGGCCTACACTCCCTTCACCCCTTAACAGACGCGTCGTAGGTGCCATGACTTTATTACAGGACGTAAAAAATCGTATCTCCTTTGCCTATGGAGTCGCTTTGCTGGTGGCGATCAATGGCTTTCTATTATTTATGCCGGTGTTGCACCGTGGCATTGCTCACGCCAATACCGTCTCCGGCTCGTTTGACTCATGGAAGGAGGCCCTGAGCTTTTTAGCCTTGCTGGAAATCCCCGGTTTTGTAGTGGGTTTCGTACTGGTACTGATGTCACTGGGGCTGTTGATCAAGTCGCGTATCAGCTGGTTTTTTGCATTATTGCTGTTGGTAGCCACCGTCTGCGTTGATTTTTTCATCCTTAAAAAAACCGACGCAGTGACCTTTTTTTCACTCTTCACGATTGCGGTCCTGGTCTTCTACTGGCGCCGCTTTGACCACTACAGCCTGGCCACGGGCAGCTTCTTTGCAGTGGTCAGCATCGCCTCGCTGATCGTCTACAGCACCCTGGGCACACTCTACATCGGTGAAGGATTCGCTCCCCCCGTCACCGACCTGCCGTCAGCGTTCTACTTCGCCATTGTGGTGATGTCGACCGTTGGGTTTGGCGACATCGTGCCCCATACCACCGATGCGCGGTTTTTCACCCTGACGGTGATCATCCTGGGCATCACCATCTTCGCGATCTCGGTGGCGTCCATTGCCGGCCCGCTGATCAGCAACAACATCCAACGAATCGTTAAAGGCAGGATTACCCACATGGCCCGTAAAAATCACTACATCCTCGTCGGCGTCGGTTCACTGGCACAAAACGTCTACAAAGGCCTGACCGATCGCGGCGAGCACGTCACGGTCGTGTGCGCCACCGGCAGTCAGCACGACTTGCCCGAAAAGGCCGACATTATCGAAGGTGATCCATCGGCCGCTTCAACCCTGAAATTGGCCGGTGCCGAGGACGCCAAATACATCGTGACCCTGTGCGACAGCGACGCCGAAAACGTGTTCACCATTCTGGCGGCCAAGGAAGTTGCGGGGGATGACACCCAGATCATCGCGCTGGTCAACGAAACGCGGAACATGCCCAAGGTCAAACGCGTCAACCCGACCATGGTGCTGTCGCTGCCGTTGCTGGGCAGTGAGCTGCTGGTGCGCACATTGCAGGGTGATGAGATCAACAATGACCTGATCACCGAGATGTTCTTCGGCAAGTGTACATCACTGGCCTGAGCCTTTGGCCTGGATACAAAAAAAGCCCTCTGACGAGGGCTTTTTCATGGCCGTTGCAACCTTGGTTACGGGTTGTCTGATGCGGGTAGCGGCGTGACCTTTGCTCCGGCAACCAGGCCCAGCTCAACGGCGACAAAGCCGATTACCAGGCTGAGTACCAGATAGCAGAGGGAGACAAATACACCGCTTGGGTCTTTCATCATTTCGACGGCGCCGAACACGAAGCTGGAGAACGTGGACAACCCGCCCATGATCCCGGTGCCGACCATCACGTGTACGTATTGATTGATCCGGTTGCTCTTGAACAGCGACGTAGCCACTCCCAGCAGGAAGGCGGCGACGATATTGACGACAAAAATATCCATCGGAAAACCGTCGGCCAGGCGCGGCACCGACAGCATGACAAATTCGCGGCACATGGCGCCAAACGCGCCGCCGACGAAAATCAGAATAATCATGTTCAACATGGTGTTTGCTCCTGTGTCAGCGCGCCAGCCAGGCGCCGAATGCGGCGGCGGCCAGACCGACCAGTACCGAGATGATCAGATAACCTGCCGCCCATGCACGGTCCCTGGCCTTGGCCAGCTTGGAAGCATCGAGCTGCATGCTGCTGAACGTGGTGTAGCCGCCAAGAATACCGGTGAGCACGGCAGCACTCAGGAAGTCGCCATAGCGGTCACGCCAGTCCACGGTAAACAGGATGCTCAAGTAACCGATGACAAAGGCGCCGCTGACGTTGATCAAAAACGTGCCCAGGGGCAAGGAGCCCTTATACAACTGCCCCACCCGCAGTCCGATCCACCAGCGCAGCAACGACCCCAGCCCGCCCCCCAGCCCGACCCAAAAAACATCCAGCGCAGTCATGAAAGTCCCTCTCGTGTCTGTTGGTAAGTGAGGGGAACTCTAGTTCAGAAATACCAGGCGGCACGTGATTTGGAGCATGAGGGGCACCACACACTTTCTTGAACTTTGTGCCTGGCATTTACGGGAGTTGCTTGGTATTTGAATAGCCGCTTTGAAATGGAAGTCACTTGCTAAAGTCCCACCGGCAGAGTCGTTTTCAACATCAAAGGTAATGAGTATCGGCTCGTGGTCGCGGTGGCTTACCGCTTCAGCGCCCTTTACATCAAGTTCGTCGGCACCCATAAACAGTACGACGCCATTGATGCCGATACCGTTGAACTGGAGTAACCCATGAATATTCGCCCAATCCGTACTGAACAAGACTACCAGGACGCCCTGAAGGCTGTTTCCCCTCTGTTCGACAATGAGCCGGAACCAGGTACCCCGCAGGGCGACTACCTCGATGTCATTATTACCTTGATTGAAGCCTATGAAGCGAAGCACTTCCCGATGGACCTGCCCAACCCGATAGAGGCCATACGCTTCAGGATGGAGCAGTCCGGGCTGTCACCTGCCGACCTGGTGCCCGCTATCGGCAGGCAGAACCGGGTTTACGAGGTGCTCAATGGCAAGCGGGCGCTGACGCTGCCCATGATCTGGAAACTGCATGAGATGTTTGGCATCCCGGCAGAGAGTTTGATCAGGCCGGCAAAACCCTAGCCGCCAGGTATCCCGTCAGCCCGGTGGTTTAAATACAGGCGATTGCGATGAAAAGGAGTACCCTGCCCTCCGGCTTTATCCCCACGCTTATGGACCCCCTATGTTTCCCAACGCTGAACGCTACAACCACTCCACCGAATACGCCAACAAACTGGTAGACCGCATCGGCCAGACCCCGGCCTGGATTGCCCAGCGCATCGGCGTGACCGAAAAGCGCATGCGCTACATCCTCGCAGGCTCGCGCACGATCAAGGGTGATACCACAGAAATCATCATGAGCTACGCCGAGCAGTTCTGCCTGGAGTGCCTGGCCGCTGAAGCCAAGGCCGCCAAGGATCGCGCCAAATCCAAGGCCACCACACCCGCCAGCGACGCTTAAAACAACCCCATCTGCCCGCCCACCAGCGCGCTGAAGTCGTCGTCGACAAATACCAGAATCGCGTCCGCCACCGGTTGTAGCTGACGCGTCAGGTAGTGGTCGTAGTCCACCTGCGCGGTGCGGTTCTCCAACGGCTGGGGACCGGCCACGGTCATCACATAGCTGATGGTGCCGCCGTTCTGGTACTGCCGGGGCCGTCCCTGCTGGTCGTTGTACTCATCGGCCAGCCGCGCCGCCCGCACATGGGGCGGGACGTTGCGTTCGTAATCACTGAGTTGACGACGCAGGCGCTTGCGGTAAATCAGCAGCTCGTCATGCTCCCCAGCCAGGGTGCCGCGCACAAAATCCCGTACGTAGTCCTGATAGGGCTGGCGATTGAAGATACGCAGGTACAACGCCTGCTGAAACTGCTGGGCCAGCGGCGACCAGTCGCTGCGCACAGTCTCAAGCCCCTTGTAGACCATCTCCCGACGCCCGTCTGCATGGGCCACCAACCCTGCATAGCGCTTTTTACTGCCCTCTTCGGCGCCGCGGATCGTGGGCATCAGGAACCGGCTGTAATGGGTTTCGAACTGGAGTTCCAACGCACTGGTGAGCCCGTATTCGTCACGCACATGGGCCTGCCACCACTGGTTGACGTGCCGCACCAGGTCATGGCCGATACGGGCAGCGTCTTGTTCGCTGTGTTCACTGCGCAGCCAGACGAAGGTGGAGTCGGTGTCGCCATAGATCACGCTGTAACCCTTGGACTCGATCAATGCCCGGGTCTTGAGCATGATCTCGTGTCCCCGCAAGGTGATCGACGACGCCAGTCGCGTGTCGAAAAAACGGCAGCCACTGGAACCCAGTACCCCATAGAACGCATTCATGATGATCTTCAGGGCTTGGGACAAGGGTGCGTTTTTTTCCCGCTTGGCGACTTCGCGCCCATTGGCCACCCGCTCAATAATGGCAGGCAGACAATGCCGGGTTCGGGAAAAGCGCGCCCCGCGAAAGCCTGGCACCGAGGCCTCGTCACTCGGCTCGCGAAGCCCTTCCACCAGCCCCAGCGGATCGATCAGGAAGGTGCGGATAATCGACGGGTAAAGGCTTTTGTAATCGAGTACCAGCACCGACTCGTAAAGCCCCGGCTGGGACTCCATCACAAAGCCGCCGGGGCTGGCCTGGGGTGGCTTGTCGCCAAGATTGGGGGCGACAAAGCCCTGGCGGTGCATCAGTGGCATGTACAAATGGTAAAACGCTGCCACCGAACCACCGCTGCGGTCTGCCTCAAGGCCCGTGACCGAGGCCCGTTCCAGCAGAAAGGTCAGCAACTCGGTTTTCGCGAATATCCGCGTCACCAGCTCGCAGTCCTTGAGGTTGTAGCGCGCCAGCGCAGGCTTGTCATGGGCAAACATGCGGTTGATTTCGTCCATGCGCTGATACGGCGTGCTGATGTCCTTGCCTTCACCCAGCAGGGTCTGGGCGACGTTTTCCAGGCTGAAGGAGGGAAACGACCAGGTTGCCGAACGCAACGACTCAATGCCGTCGATGATCAGACGCCCCGCCGCGCTGGCGAAAAAATGGTTGTTTCGGGTGCCGTGCTCGCGCCACTGCATTTCACTACCACCACGTCCCAGCAGCAACGGGATACCCAGCCGGCGGGCATGCTCGTGCAATACCCGCAGGTCAAATTGCACAACGTTCCAGCCAATGATTGCATCGGGATCATGCAGCGCCAGCCACTGGTTCAGGCGCAGCAACAGGTCGCCCCGGGTCGCACAGAACTCAAGATCGAAATCGACCGCAGTGTCAGCCTCGGTGGCCTTGCCCAGCATATACACCTGACGCTGGCCACAGCCCTCCAGGGCAATGGAATACAGGTCACCCTGGGCGCTGGTCTCGATATCCAGCGAGACCAGTTTCAAGCGCGGCCGGTAATCGGGATGGGGCTTTAGCCGGGCATCCAGCAACGAACCATCGTCCTGGGCCCGGCCGCCGAAACTCACCGGGGCGGTGATAAAACGCTCCATCAGGAAACGCTCCGGCGGGCGCACATCAGCCTCATACACATCGACCCCGGCGCGCCGCAGACGCTGGGCAACGTCCATCAACTGGGTATGCTGGCGGCAGTAAAGGCCCGTGACCGGTCGCGATTGAAAATCGCAGAGTTGCAGCTCGCGAAACGCCACACCCCGTTCATCCTGCAACAGCGTCTGCGCCTGAGCGAGCTGCACCGTCGGGATGAACGCGGTCGAGGTCTGACAAGGCAGGCGCACGTGCTGCGGCCCGTCATCGGTCGCCAACCAGAAGTCGACTTCGATACCCGACGGCGTATCGCGCCAGTGCCGGGTCAGGACAAACCCCTGCCTCAATTCCACCGCCGCAGCCTCACGAATTTACAAGCATGTCGCCAGCATCGCCAAACGGCGCATGGCGCTAGCGTCGCCGGGTTGCTTGGCGTAATAGCTCACCGAAGTGCCCGTACCCTGGGGCACCAGATCGGCAAAGGACTCTGCGCCACGGGTATACACCGTCAGTGGGCCGGTCTTGTCGTTGTTGACATAGGCACTGGCATCCACCCCGAAGACGCTTTCGTCCTCCCAGGAAAACTTGATGCATTCGGCGACCAGCGCCGTGGCTTTATCCGAAGCCAGCACCCGGACCGGGGCTTTGCTACGGGCAGTGTCCATCGCAGGAGACACACAACCGGCCAGCAAGGCCAGGCTCAAAACGCCAATCAGCATTCGCATTGGAAATCCCCTTGATAAAGGCCAATACGATATCACGCAGCCAGCTCGAACAGGTGGCTAAATAACCAGTACTCAACCCCCAGGCCAGAGCCAGCAAAGTCTGCGGGGCAGATAACCGTTGGTCATTTAACAGTGACCCAGACCACAGAATCGGCAGTTTTAAGCAACCACGACAGCGAATCCCGGGGTTAGTGCTAGCGTCAATAAAAATAAATTCGCCGCGCATCGGACGATAGAGCGCCATGGGCTATTGAAGGAGCAATACGATGGGATCAAGCACCGCCCGCAAAGCCAGTGTCACGGCACTCACGCTGGCCCTGATGCCGCTGGCAAGCTGGGCCGACAATGCCCGCGACTGGCAAAACACGCCCACCGACCTGAACATGCTGTTCGGGTATTACAACCGCGTCGACAGCAACACCCCCATCGACACATCACTGCCCATCGACGGCCTGTCGCTCAATGCTGATGTCTACATCCTGCGCTATGCCCGATCGTTCTCCGTAGAAGGTCGCAACACCGCGATCCAGTTCCTGCAACCCTATGCCGACCTCTCGGCGTCTTTTGACAACGCCCGCTTTTTCACCGGCACCAAGCACAACGGCGGCATGGGCGACGCCCAAGTGGTGCTGGCGCATAACATCTTCGGCGGCCCGGCCCTGAGCAAGGAGGAATTTGCCACATGGACCCCGGAAACCTTTCTCACCGGCGCCCTGTGGGTAACGACGCCCACCGGTGACTACGACAAAAACCGGGTGATCAATATCGGTGCCAACCGCTGGGTCTTCAAACCGGAAATCGGCTTTGGCACGCCCATCGGCCCTACCTGGCTTGAACTCAACACCTGGGTTTCGCTGTTCGGTGACAACGACGAATACCAGGGCGACAGCAAGCTTGAGCAAAAGCCGCTGTATGCCATTGAAGGCCATTACAGCTACACCATCAATCGCGCCCTCTGGGCCTCGCTGGACGCCACTTACACCCGAGGCGGCGAGACCAAGATCGACGGCGACTGGCAGGACAACAAACAGGAGAGCACCCTGGCAGGCGCCAGTCTGGGCTTTATGCTCACGCCCCAGTTCGGCGGCCTGCTGGCTTACTCCGACACCGTGACCGAACGCAAAGGTTCGCCGGATATCACCACCTGGACCCTGCGCATGCAGTACGTCTGGTAGAGCCGCCAATCTGTAGCGGGGGGTGATCCCGCACCCTGGGCCATCGTACTCAAGCAAGGAATGCTTTATGACCGCGCTCAATGATCTGAACGCCCTGCAAGCCAGCATCGCCGAAGCGGTACTGGGCCAGGACGAGGTTATCCGCCAAATCATCGTCGGCCTGTTGGCCAATGGTCACCTGCTGCTCGAAAGCCTGCCGGGGCTGGCCAAGACCCGCACCGTCAAGGCGCTGGCCAGGCACCTGGATGCAAGGATGAGCCGTATCCAGTTCACCCCTGACCTGCTGCCCTCGGACATCACCGGCGCCGAAGTACTGCATCAGGTCGATGGGCAAAATCAGATCATGTTTCAGCCAGGCCCCCTCTTCGGCAACCTGATCCTGGCCGACGAGATCAACCGTGCGCCTGCCAAAGTCCAGGCCGCCTTGCTCGAAGCCATGGAAGAACGCCAGATCACCGTTGCCGGCAACAGCCATCAATTGCCCGGGCTGTTTATTGTTCTGGCCACCCAGAACCCTATCGAACAAGAAGGCACCTACCCGCTGCCCGAGGCGCAGATGGACCGCTTTCTGATGAAAGTGCTGCTCGACTACCCCAGCCCTGCAAACGAGTCTCAAGTGCTGCGCATGCTGCGCGCCGAAGAACAGACGCAACACGCAGCGATCGACAGCGAACCGGGGTTTGCCCTGGGTCAGGAGGCGATTTTTGCGGCCCGCGCAGAAGTCAGCGCGGTCACCGTCGCCCCCGCCATTGACCGCTACCTGATCGACCTGATCAACGCCACCCGGCATCCAGCCGACTACGACCCCGACCTGGCCCGCTGGATAACCATTGGCGCCAGCCCCCGGGGCGGTATCGGCCTGGACCGTTGCGCCCGCGCCGATGCCTGGCTGCGCGGTCAGGCATTCGTTTCACCCGATAATGTGCGCGCCATGGTCCATCCGGTACTGCGCCATCGACTGCAACTCAGCTACGACGCCGTGGCCGATGGCATCAATGCCGATCAGGTGCTCGACAGACTGCTCGACAAAGTCGCTTTCCCTGCCTGAGGAACTGGCCGATGCATGCTCCACAGCAGACCCCCGATGGGCGGGTGTACGTGTCTCTGGCGCAATTGATGGCGCTGGAGTTCAAGGCGCGGGCGTTGAGTTTTGTCGCGCGCCAGCCTCAGGGCAGCATCCTCTCGGGCAACCACGCGTCGCGCTTGCGCGGCCGTGGTCTGAATTTTGACGAGTTGCGCCGCTATCAGCCCGGTGACGACCTGCGCCACCTCGACTGGCGGGCCTCGTTGCGCACCGGCAAACCGGTGGTGCGCACATTTACCGAAGAGCGCGACCGCCCGGCATTAATCGTGGTCGATCAGCGCATGTCGATGTTTTTTGGTTCAAGCCGCAGTTTCAAATCCGCCACCGCCGCCGAGCTGGGCGCACTGGCAGCGTGGATGGTGTTCAACGCCGGCGACCGGGTCGGCGCCCTGGTGTTCAACGACCAGCGCATCGACAGCATCGCCCCGCTGCGCAGCCGCAAGCGGGTCGAAGCGCTGTGCAGCAAGATCGTGGGGCAAAACCATGAACTCAATGCCACGCAACCCGACTGCGAAGAGGCCACCCAGCTGGACAAGGTCCTGAAGCACTGCCTCGCCGTAGCCGGGCACGACCACCTGATTTGCCTGATCAGCGATTTCGCCGGGGCCGGAGCGCACACCCTGCAGTTGATGCGCCAACTGGCTGTCCACAACGATGTCATCGCGATGCAGGTCTACGATCCCTTGGCGCTCAACCTGCCAAAAGCCGGGCGCCTGCTGGTTACCCAAGGCCAGTTACAGGTTGAGTTGGCGGTACAGCACGCGTACGTGCGCCAGCCCCTGGGCGACTTCTTCAGCGGGCGCTTCAAGGACATCGCCAGCCTGCTGCGCCGCAGCCAGGTGCCGCTGATGATGTTCAGCACCGCGCTGGATGCCCACAGCCAATTGCGTACCGAGCTGGGCAAACTGGGTGGGGGGCGTCGATGACCACCCCTATCCCCAGCATTGACCAACTGCAAACCCTGGCCCTGCCTGCGCCCGTCAGCTACATGCCGCAGACTTGGGGCTGGTGGGCCTTGCTCGGGGTTGTGCTGACCGGCCTGGCGGCCTGGGGCGTACGCGCCGTCTGGCAGTGGCGACGCAACCGCTACCGGCGCGAGGCCTTGCAACGCCTGGCGCAACTGCGCGCGGCCAACGACCCGTTGGGCACCTTGCGCGAGCTGCCCACGCTGCTTAAACGGGTGGCCCTGTCCATGCCCGGCCCGCAGGTCGCAGGCCCGTTGCAGGGTGACGCCTGGCAGGATTTTTTGCGCAGCCACAGCCCCCGGCCCGTGCCCGAGGATTTCAGTCAGCAACTGGCGTTTCTGGCCTACGCCCCGGATGAACAACTGCTCGCCCTGCCCGACACACAACGCCAGCAGTTGGTCGAGACCTGCACTCGCTGGGTGGAGCAACACCATGTGGCAGTTTGATTACCCCTGGCTGCTGCTGTTGCTGCCCTTGCCGTGGTTCGGCTACCGCTGGTTGCCCGCCTATCGCGAAGCCCGCAGTGCCGTGCGCGTACCGTTTTTCAACGCCATGAGCCGCGCCGTCGACCAGACACCCCAGGTGTCAGGCGCGCAGAACAACCGCTGGCAATTGCTGCTCAACCTGCTGGTGTGGGCATTACTGGTGGTGGCCGTGGCCAGGCCGGTCTGGATCGAAAAACCCATCGAACGCCAGCAACCGGTGCGCGACCTGATGCTCGCCATCGACATCTCGCAGTCCATGGAAACCACGGATTTCACTGATGCCAGCGGGCAGAAAATCAACCGTCTGGAGGCAGTCAAGCAGGTGGTCCAGGACTTTATCCAGCGGCGCAAGGACGACCGCATCGGCCTGATCGTGTTTGGCAGCGGTGCCTACCCGCAAGCACCGCTGACCCTCGACCACGTCAGCCTGTCGCTGCTGCTGGACGACACCGCAATCGGCATGGCCGGGCCCAACACCGCCATAGGCGACGCCATTGGCTTGAGCCTCAAACTGCTCGACCAGGCCCATGAACCGGAAAAAGTGCTGATTCTGCTCACCGATGGCAACGACACCAGCAGCGCCATTCCCGTGAGCCGTGCAGCCTCGATGGCAGCGGCCAAAGGCGTGGTGATCCACACCATAGGGATTGGCGACCCGAGTGCCGAAGGCGAGGCCAAGGTCAACCTGACCGCACTGCAAGGCATCGCCAAAAGCACCGGTGGCCAGTACTTTCGCGCCGAAGATCGCGACAGCCTGAATCAGGTGTACGCCACCCTCGACAGCATCACCCCCCATCAGGTGAAAACGTTCAGCCACCAGCCAAAGCGTGATCTGTTCTGGCTGCCGGTGGCGGGCGCCATCAGCCTGTTGGCGCTGTATCACCTGTTTGCGCTACTGGCCTCTCGCTTCAACCAGCGCTCAGCACGGCAGGAGGCTTGAGATGGAAATCAACCTCGGCGACTTCCACTTTCTGCGCCCGGCCTGGCTGCTGCTGGCGGTTTTCGGCGCCCTGCTGCCGGTCGTGTGGCGACGCAGCCATGACCAGCAACGACGCCTGCGGGCGATCATTGCCCCGCACCTGTTGCCGCACCTGTTGATCACCCCCCGGGACCCGCACCGCCTGCGCCCTGTGCACTTGACCGGCGCCTTGCTGATCATCGGCGCCATGGCTGCGGCAGGCCCCACCTGGGAGCAGGACCGCCCGGCGTTCCTGCAAAACCGCGCCCCGTTGATCATCGCCCTCGACCTGTCACCGTCGATGGATGCCAGCGATGTGCAGCCCACCCGGTTGCAAGCGGCCAAACACAAACTCCATGACCTGATTGCCCGACGCAGCGGTGCCCGCACGGCCCTGATTGCCTATGCGGGCAGCGCCCATCTGGTATTACCCGCCACCGACGATCCGCAACTGCTCGACAGTTTTATCCAGGCCCTGGGCACGGATCTGATCGCACGACCCGGCAAGAACGTGGCAGCCGTGATCGAACAGGCCAGGCGCCTGTTGCAGGCTGAAAACGCCCCCGGCACCTTGTTGTTGATCACCGACGGTGCCGACACGGCACAGCTGGACAGCCTCAAACCCCTGCTGCAGGGCAGCGCCTTGCAAGTGCTGGTACTGGCGGCAGGCAGCACCCATGGCGGAATAATCCGCGATGCCAGCGGCCAGCCGCGCACGGACAGCAATGGCCGCCCGCAACTGGGCTCTTTCGACGGTGCCGCCCTCAAGCAATTGGCCACAGCGACCGACGCGCCACTGGGCAGTCTGACCCTCAACGATGATGACCTGGACTGGATCGAAGGCCACGCCCGTCAGCACTTTCAGGCCGCCAGCGATGAGCAGCGCGAACTGCAGTGGAAAGACGCGGGCTACTGGCTCTGCGGGCCACTGCTGTTGATAGCGTTTTTTTCCGTGCGTCGCGGCTGGAGCCTGAACTGGAACGCCGTGCTGGTGATCGGCGTGGGCATGGCCCTGCAGCCGGCACCGGCGCAAGCCAATGCCTTGACCGATGCGTTCTTCACCCGTGACCAGCAAGGACGCTGGGCCTTTGAACATCAGCACTATCCGGTGGCCGCCGACCTCTTCGTCGACCCCTGCTGGAAAGGCATCGCCGCCTATAACGCTGCCGACTTCGATCTGGCACTGGCCAGCTTCGCGCAGCTGAACACCCCCCAGGCGTACTTCTATCTGGGCAACATTTACGTGCGTCGCTTCAAGTTCGATCAGGCAATTGCTGCCTACCGCCAGGCGTTGATCCTGCAACCACAGTTCCCCGAAGCCAGTGCCAACCTGGCCCTGGCAATTGCACTGCAAAAAGACACTGACAGTGCCGAACAGAACACCCCCGAGGTCAAACCCGACGCCATCAAATTCGACAAGCAACCGGGCAAGGGTCAGAGCAAGCTGCTGCAAACCCGACAGGCTGCCAGCGATGAGCAATGGCTGGAAAACCTGACCACCTCCCCGGCCAATTTCTTGCGCCAAAAATTCAGCCTGCAAGACCAGAAGGTGGCGCCATGAAGCGCTATGCGTTGACGCTCATGCTGTTTACCGGTCTGGTGCTGGCCGATGAGCCTCAACTGCTGGTGCAAACCCGCCTGGTGCCGGGCGATACCGTCATGGTCGGCGAAGCGTTGCAGTTACAGGTCGATGTCCTGACCAACACCTGGTTCACCAGCGGTGCAACGCTGGCGCAATTGAGCCTTCCCGGCGCCGATATCACACAGCCCGATGGCGAAGCCGAACACCTCTCGCAAACCGTTCAAGGGCAGCCGTTCAGCGGCCTGCGCTACACCTACCGAATCACCCCGACGCTGGCCCAGAACTTCACTGTTGCGCCGCTGACCGTCCGCGCCACACCCGCCCAGGCCAGCCATGAGCTGTCGGGGCAAACCCCGGCACTGACTTTTCGCGCCAACCTGCCCGCGGGCTTCAGCCCCGGCGAACCGATACTGGTGGCCAGCGCCCTGCGCTTGAGTCAGACCTTCACTGCCCACAGCGGTCCGTTCAAGGTGGGTGACAGCCTCACCCGCACCCTGACGCTGCAGGCTGACGACACCCAGGGCCTGTCGCTGCCCGCCCCCAGCCTGATCGGCGTGGCAGGGCTCAGTGCCTACCCGCAAACCCCGCAGGTGAGCAATCGGGATGACGGTCGTGGCCGCTTCATCGGCGGACAACGCATCGATGCCGTGAGTTATCGGATTGAGCGCGAGGGCGACTTCAACCTGCCGGCGATCAGCGTCAAATGGTGGGACAGCGTCAAACGCACGGTGCACACCAGCCAGGTCCCGGCAATCACCTTCAAGGCCACCGCCAACAGTAGCTACACCCCGGTGTTTTCCGTCGTTGAAGACCTCAGGCAACTGGGGCAACCGACCCGGCTGTACCTGCCCGGATCCGTGCTGGCTGCGGGTTCGGTCCTGCTGCTGGCGGCCCTCGTCTATCTGAACCGGCGCAGGATGCAACAGGGCATCACCACGGCACGACACTGGCTACGCTCCCGCCCCCCGCGCAAAACCTGGGGCTTGCGGCCCCTTAACCCCGTTCATGAAAAGGACTTCCCGAAATGAACACATCCACACCTGCCTCCTCAGTGGCTACACGGACGGTAGCGGCGCTGTTGTTTGCCCTGCCCCTGTTCGCCCTGGCCGCCGATCCATTGCCGTCCTGGAACGAAGGCCCCACCAAAACAGGCATCCTGGAGTTCGTGCAGACGGTCACCACACCCGACAGCAAGGGGTTTGTAGCACCCGAAGCGCGCATCGCCGTATTCGACAACGATGGCACCTTGTGGAGCGAGCAGCCGGGCTATTTTGAAGCGCTGTACGCTTTCGACGAAATCAGGCGCATGGCCGACCAGCACCCGGAGTGGAAAGACCGGCAACCGTTCAAGGCAGTCATCGAAAACGACCACAAGGCCCTGGCCGAAGCAGGCATGGAGGGCCTGCTGGCAATTTTCATGGCCACCCACGCCGGGCTCACCACCGATGAGTTTCGCGACAACGTCCAGCGCTGGCTGAGCACTGCCCGCCACCCCACCAGCGGCAAGCCCTACACCGAGATGGTCTACCAGCCGATGCTGGAAGTACTTGCTTACCTGCGCAGCCAGGGCTTCAAACCCTACATCGTGTCCGGCGGTGACACCGGCTTTATGCGTGTGTTCGCCGAAGAGGTGTACGGCATCCCGCCTGAGCAGGTGATCGGCTCCTCATTCGTCACGCAGTACCAGGTCAAGGACGGCAAACCGTCCATTTTGCGCACCGCCAAAATCGCCCACAACGATGACGGCCCCGGCAAGCCGGTCAGCATCGACAGCGTGATTGGCCGTCGGCCGATCCTGGCGTTCGGCAACTCCGACGGCGACCTGCAAATGCTCCAGTGGACCGCTGCAGGCACAGGCCCGCGCTTTATGGGCCTGGTGCACCACACCGACGCCAAGCGCGAATGGGCTTATGACAGGGACTCAAAAATCGGCCGCCTGGACAAGGCGCTCGATCAGGCAAAACAGCAGAACTGGACTATCGTCGATATGGCGTCGCAATGGCGGCACATCTATCCATTCGAGTCCGGCGTGAACGAGCAACAGCCATAAGAAAAACAGCCGTCTGCAGTGCACTAACCCAGTCAACAAGGAGCAAGTTGCATGACTCGAATAGCCAAGTGGTTACCTCCGCTAGCCTTGGTGGCGGCTTCAGTGATGGCGCTGTCTGCCACCGCTGTTGGCGCTGAGAAGCCCAACATTCTGGTGATTTTTGGCGATGACATTGGCCAGTCCAATATCAGTGCCTATTCCATGGGTGTGGTGGGCTACAAGACCCCCAACATCGACCGGATTGCCAAAGAAGGCATGATGTTCACCGACTATTACGCGGAGAACAGCTGCACCGCCGGACGATCATCATTTATCACCGGCCAGACTCCGTTGCGAACCGGCCTGTCCAAGGTCGGCATACCGGGGGCGCCGGTGGGCCTGCAAAAACGCGATATCACCATCGCCCAAGCACTCAAGTCCCAGGGCTACGCCACTGCACAGTTCGGTAAAAACCACTTGGGCGACCGCGACGAATACTTGCCGACCAATCATGGTTTTGACGAGTTTTTCGGCAACCTGTACCACCTCAATGCCGAGGAAGAACCCGAGCGCCCATACTGGCCCAAAGATGATCCTGCCTTCGTCAAGGCCACCTCGCCACGGGGTGTGATCCACAGTTTCGCCGACGGCAAGATTGAAGACACCGGCGCCCTGACCGCCAAGCGCATGGAAACCATCGACGACGAAACCACCGCGGCGGCGCAAGCGTTCATCGAAAAGCAGGCCAAGGCCGACAAGCCTTTTTTTGTGTGGATGAACACCACCCGCATGCACGTCTTTACCCACGTGCGCGACTCGATGAAGGGCCAGAGTGGTATGCCCGGCAACGAGTACGCCGATGGCATGCTTGAGCATGACGGCGACGTCGGCAAACTGCTGAAAACCCTCGACGATCTCAAGCTCGCCGACAACACCATCGTGGTCTACACCACCGACAACGGGCCGAACCAGTTCTCCTGGCCCGACGCGGCTACCACGCCGTTCCGTAACGAGAAGAACTCCAACTGGGAAGGTGCATTCCGCGTCCCGGCGATCGTGCGCTGGCCGGGCAAGATCAAGGCCGGTGAAGTGAGCAACGAAATGTTCTCGGGACTGGACTGGTTCCCGACCCTGCTGGCAGTGGCGGGCGATGCCGATGTCAAAGACAAGTTGCTCAAGGGCTGGGCCCCGGTGGCAGGCGGCACCGACTTCAAGGTGCACCTGGACGGTTTCAACCAGCTGCCGTACCTGACCGGCCAGCAACCCAAGGGCAATCGCAACGAGTTCTACTACTTCAACGATGACGGCATGCTGGTCTCGATGCGTTTCGACAACTGGAAAGTAGTGTTCTGCGAACAGCGCGAACCGGGCGGTTTCAAGGTCTGGAGCGAGCCTTTCGTGTGCCTGCGGGTGCCGAAAATCTTCAACCTGCGCATGGACCCGTTCGAACGGGCTGACGTGGTCTCCGATCAGTATTACGACTGGAACACCAAAAACGTCTACTTGAACGAAGTGGCAATCATGAAGGCTGCCAACTTCCTCGAAACCTTCGTCGATTACCCGCCTAGCCAGAAGCCGCCCAGCTTCAGTATCGATCAGGTACGCGCAGCGGTAGACGCCAAGATTGCGGAAAAAATGAAACATCAGCCAGCACAGTAAACCTGCCTCTGTGGGAGCGGGCTTGCCCGCTCCCGCACGGGATCACGACTCATCCCCGAACTCCTTCCGCACAAGGCCCCCGCGCAATGCCGTCACCCTCCCCGACCCGCCGCACGACGCCGTTAATGCCTGCCTTGCTGCTCTTTATCTCTGGAACTGCAGCCCTGATTTACCAGGTGCTGTGGATCAAGCAACTGTCCCTGGTGATCGGTGTCGAGGTGTACGCGATCACCACCGGCATCAGTGCCTTCTTCGCAGGCCTGGCCCTGGGTGGGCTGCTGTTCGGGCGCTTTGCCGACCGGCTGGCCAAACCTTTGCTGCTCTATGCAGGGCTTGAGGTGGGCGTGGCGCTACTGGGGATTGCAACCACCCTGGGGCTGAGCCTTGCAGCAGCCCCCTTCGCCTGGCTTGAGCAAAAAGTCGGCCTGCTGGCCTGGCTGCTGCCCCTGTTGCTGGTAGGCCTGCCCGCATTGCTGATGGGCGGCACCCTGCCGGTACTGGTCCGCGCACTGGCGGCTGAGCCCCGGCATCTGGGCCAGGCCGGTGGCCGCCTGTACGCCGCCAATACCGCCGGGGCAATTGTCGGCACGCTGCTTACCGCCTTTGTGCTGATAGCCACCCTGGGCGTGCGGGGCAGTGCCTGTGCCGCTGCCTTGCTAAACGTGACAGCCGCCATTGGCGCATTGATCGTACAGCGTCGTTATCCGGCTCCCCTTGCCACCACCCCGTCGACGCAACCGTCACCGGCCCGGTTGGCGATGGTGCTGTACGCGATTGCAGGCGGTGTGGCGCTGGGCTACGAAGTGGTCTGGTCGCAATCGATCGTGCAATTCATGAGTACTCGCACCTACGCCTTTGCCGTGGTGCTGGCGACCTATCTGACCGGCTTGTTTGTCGGCAGCTGCCTGATGGCGCGCCGGGTCGATCGCCTGCGCGATCCCTGGGGCATTTTTGCCTTGCTGATCGCCGGGGCCGGGCTGGTCGCCCTGCTGGAAGTCGCCCTGCTCGGGCGCTGGCTGATCCTGCTGCAAACCCGGGTCGAAACCCTGGTGCTGGAGTTGGGCTTCACTGCGCTGGTGGGCATGAGCGCCCGTTTTGCGGTGGCGGCGCTGAGCATCGTGTTTGTCCCCACAGTGCTATTGGGCGCAGCCTTCCCGGTGGCGTTACGCCTGTGTGTGGGCCCGGACCGGGTCGGGCGAGATGTCGGCGCGGTCGTCGCCTTCAATACCCTGGGCGGGATTGTCGGCGTTGCACTCTGCGGCTTTGTGCTGATCCCTTTGCTGGGGCTGGTGCGTACGCTGGGCCTGCTGGCACTCATCGCTGCAGCGGTTGGGTTTATCGCGGTACGCCAGGGTCACGGGGTCAAAAAAGGTCATCGCCAAGGGGTCATTACGCTAAGCATGGCAGCGCTGCTGGTGGCCTGGCTGACCCCGGTCGACCGCATCGCCGATCTGTTGCCGGGAGCACGCAACGGCGCGCTGGCGTTTTATGAAGAAGGCCGTGGCGGCACCGTCGCCGTGGTGACTCAAGGTAAAGGCGAACGCCTCTTCCACCGCCTGTATATCCAGGGCGTATCCAACACCGGCGATGCCATGCCGTCCCTGCGCTACATGCGCATCCAGGCCCTGCTGCCATTACTGATCCACAACGGCGAGCCACGCTCGGCGCTGGTGATCGGTTTCGGCACAGGGATTACCGCCGGTGCCCTGCTGAGTTATCCGGCACTGGAACACCGGGTGGTGGCCGAGTTGCTGCCTTCGGTGGTCAACGCCTCTACGTTGTTCAAGGGCAACTTCGGTGCTGCTGCCAGCCCCGGCCTGCAGGTGCGTTTGCGCGACGGGCGCCAGGAACTCCTGCGCAGCAACCAGCGTTACGACCTGATCACCCTGGAGCCGCCACCACCGTCCGCTGCGGGGGTGGTCAACCTGTATTCCCGGGACTTCTATCAACTGGCCGCACAGCGCCTGGAACCTCAGGGGATCGTCGCGCAATGGCTGCCGCTGCCGACCCAGAACATAGAGGACTCGCGCTCGCTGGTGCGCAGTTTTCTTGACGTGTTCCCGTACGCGACGCTCTGGAGCAGCGAGTTTCACGAAATGCTGCTGGTCGGCTCCCTGCAGCCGATTGAACTGGACGCCGCACGCATCAACGCCCGCTTCGAGCAGCCAGGGGTGCGCAGCGCCCTGCAGGATGTGGGCGTCGCTTCGGCGGCGGCCCTGCTGGCGACCTGGGTGACAGATCGTCAGGGGCTGGAACGTTTTGCTGCAGATGCGCCTGCCGTCACGGACGATCAACCACGCATCGAGTACGCTCCCTGGGTACGCTCCAAGGAAATCAGCCGGGTACTCCCGGCGTTGCTCGATCTGCGTCGCCCCGCACTTTTGCTCAACGCCGAGCCCGGATTTGTCGCGCGCATGAATGACCATCAGCAACGTCTGATGCAGTTTTACCGCTCAAGCCTGCATGCCTACGATGGCGACCGCGAGGCATGGGCCAGGGACATCCGCGAAGTGATGCGCGGTGATGGCGCCAACCCCTATTACCGCTGGTTTGTCGGTGAACGCTAAAGCCATTTGGATACGGAAGTCGCAATGCCCAAAACTAAAACTATAAAAGCTGCAAACCAACCTGATTCGCGCCCTACCTTGATGAGCCGTTACCTGTTACCCGTCAGCGCGGTCCTGTTGCTGTTGGTGCTGGGCGGGCTGTGGTTTTATCTCAACCGCCCGGCCCCGGTCGTGACGCCGGTGCTTGAGCCCAAGGCGGTGGCCACGGCCCCCGTAGTCAGGCACATGCCCCCTGCGCAGATGGTCGACGAACAACAGTGCCAGGGCTGTCACAGCGCCCAGGCCAAGGACTGGCAAGGTTCCCATCACCAGTTGGCCATGCAGGGAGCCGACCCGCAGACCGTGCTGGCCGATTTCAACAATGCCACGTTCAAGGGCGAAGGCGAAAACACCCGGTTCTTTCGCAAGGGCGATGAGTTCTGGGTCAATACGCCGGGACCTGAAGGCAAGGCTGGCGACTTCAAGGTCGCCTACACCTTCGGCATTGCGCCGTTGCAGCAATATCTGATCGAAGTCAGCGACGGCAGGTTGCAAGCCCTGGGCGTGGCCTGGGATACCGAGAAAAACCGCTGGTTTCACCTTTATCCGGGCCAGGGGGTGGACTTCAAGAATCCATTGCACTGGAGCAAGCCCAGCCAGAACGCCAATTTTATGTGTGTGGAGTGCCACACCACCGGCTACAAGCGCAATTTTGACGCCGCGACCAACCGCTTCAACAGCCAGTGGAACAGCCTCGGCGTCGGTTGCCAGGCCTGCCACGGTCCGGCCTCCAATCACCTGCTGGCAGTGACTGACAACACCGGACTGCCCCACAGCGGGTTTGACGTCGACCTTAAAAACAAGGACGCCACCAGCGAGATCGAAACCTGCGCCCGCTGCCACGCCCGACGTGCCCCGCTGGGGGATGGTTTTACCGTGGGCAAACGCCTGATGGACGACTATCTGCCCAGCGTGTTGAACCGCGAACTGTATGCACTGGACGGCAAGATCAAGGATGAAGTGTTTGAACACGGCTCCTTCGCGCAAAGCAAAATGTTCGACAAGGGTGTGCGTTGCAGCAATTGCCACAACCCTCACAGCACTCAATTGAAAGCGCCGGGCAATGGCGTGTGCCTGCAATGTCACAACAGCGCAGGCAAGGCAGCGGTTGCCGGGATTGACGACAAGGGACTGCAAGCCAAGCGCTACGACTCGATCGAACACCATCGCCATACCGAAGGCCAGCCGGGCTCGCAGTGCGTGGATTGCCATATGCCCGGCAAGCTCTACATGGGCAACGATTTCAGGCATGACCACAGCTTCAGCATCCCCAACCCGGTACGGGCCAAAACCCTCGGCACCCCGGACGCCTGCCTGACCTGCCATCAGGGCAAAGTGCAAGACACGGTGACTGAACAATTCAAGCTCTGGACTGCCCATGAAGGGCCACAGGCCGCCCGTTACGACGAAAGTTTAGGATTGATTCGCGGCGGCAAGCCCGGTGCGGCACAAGCGTTGTACGAGCAATTGCGGCGCGGCAACCTGCCGGCCATTCAACGGGCAACCCTGTTGACAGAACTGGCTAACTACCCCAGTGAGTCCGCCTTGAAACTGGCCACCAGGGACTTGAACAACCCGGCACCTCAAGTGCGTGAAAGTGCAGTGCGGGCGGTCAGCGCCTTTTTGCCTGCAACCGAACGCGTCACCTTGCTCGGCCCGCTATTGAGTGACAGCGTGCGGGCGGTGCGCATCATCGCCGCCCGTAACGTACAAGGGGCGGCGCGTAACGGCCTGGGGGCATATCAAGGGGCCTGGGACAACGCCATCGCTGAATACGAAACGGTGCAATTGAGCCTGGCCGAACGGGCCGAGTCCAACCTCAACCTGGCCATGCTGTATCAGGCCAGTGGTCGCAATGCCGAGGTTGAACCCAAACTGCGCGCCGCGCTGCTGCGTGACCCTGACTTTTTCCCTGCGGTGGTCACGCTGGCCCAGTGGCTGGAAGCCAGTGGCCGCAGTGCCGAGGCGATGGCCTTGCTCAGCGACACGATCAAGACACACCCGCAAACAGCACTGCTGCAACACAGCCAGGGGCTGGCGTTGATTCGGGCGGGCCAGCCCAAGCAAGCCATGTCAGCCTTGCAGCAGGCCGTGACACTGGAACCTGACAACGCCCAATACCGTTATGTGCTGGCAGTGGCGTTGCACCAGAACGGTCAGGTCGGGCCGGCGTGTGAGCACATGGAAGAACTGCTCAAACGCCAACCGGCATTTCGCGATGCGCGGCTGGCGTTGATCCAGTTTTACCTCGACAGCGGCCAGGAGCCCAAGGCACAGGCGGTGCTGCAGGCATGGAAAAAGATCAACCCTGAGGACGTGGCGTTGAAATGAGTCGTCGTAAACTCAGGCGTTAAACCTGGCTATGTTCCTCAGCGGCTACAGTGCGCCAATCCTGTAGATACTCTGTTGCCAGCCGACCTGTTCAGAGAAATGTGCTTCGCTAAAGAGGTCGGCCTGAAGGTCGCCTCGGCGGGCAGTTGATCTTGTTTATGCACTGTTTTTTTGATCGGCCTGCCCTTCTTGGCGTCCGCTGCAAGGAGTCAGGTCCAGTTTTAGCGCCAACATACAAGATGGTTGTGACATGTTGAATGTGTTGGGTTGGCGATTGCAGCCTGCATAGAAAAACACCCCAGTGCAGGGTTTTACGACGGCTGCGTCTACAGGATTCGTCGTCCATCCCTCTACGTAGCAGTTGACGAGTAGAACGAGGCTACGTTCGATCGCGCAGCGGTCGCAAAACAGGTACACGCGCAGTGCCTGATTAACTGTGCAAGCTGATTTCACGACTGCTGCATCGCAGTGGCGCACCAAGCCGAACGCAGCCTCGCACGGCTCGTCAGCGACTACAGGACTCGCCAACAACTCCGTGTTGTAGCCGCTGACGAGTAGAACGAGGCTGCGATCGAGCGCGCAGCGGTCGCAAAACAGGTACACGCGCAGTACCTGATTAACCGTGCAAGCCGATTCCACGAGTGCTACGTCGCAGTGGCGCACCAAGCCGAACGCAGCCTCGCACGGCTCGTCAGCGACTACAGAATTCGCCAACAACTCGGTGTTGTAGCCGCTGACGAGTAGAACGAGGCTGCGTTCGAGCGCGCAGCAGTCGCAAAACAGGTACACGTGCAGTACCTGATTAACCGTGCAAGCCGATTCCACGAGTGCTACGTCGCAGTGGCTCACCAAACCCAACGCAGCCTCGCACGGCTCGTCAGCGACTACAGATCGTAAATGCAACCCACCAACCAGGTCGGCCGCCTCGGCGTGCACTGCTTTTGATCTGCCCGCCCCTTCGGGAGGCCGAGAGGAGGTTCTGCGCAGTGGGTCGACCGGCATGGATGCCGGGAGAACCGTGTTGGGCCATGGAGCGGGACCGGAGCGAAGGCCGTACGCAGGGGCGAAAGCGCTTTGGTTACTTTGCCGCTTTTGCAAAGTGACTCGCTGTAAGAGCGAAACCATCATTTCAGTTAACCGCGGATGCCGGATATGTACCCCGTGTGCCAGTTGTTTTGCGAAGCGCCCTTACGGCCGCCTAGCCCAGGCTCGGTGGTTCCCTCACTCCGGCACTGTCATGGGGGCACGCCGCGACGGCTACAGCATGTATGCATGATTCACCTCCCCGCCATCCGCTCCAGGCTGTTGCTCAAGTGCAGCAGCATGGCGGCGCGGGCGGCGTCGGGGTCCTGTCGGCGAATGGCACGCAAGATCGCCTCATGCTCCAGCACCGCCATTTGACCCAGTTTCATCAAATCGGTGTCGCCACGCTCCTCGGCGTCAATCCGTGTGCGGGGGATCACGGAACGCCCGAGCTGGGAAATGATGTCGGTGAAATAGGTATTGCCCGTGGCCTGGGCGATCAGGTTGTGAAATCGCTGATCGGGTTCGACGCTGCTGTCGTTATTGGCCAGTGAACTCTGGTAGTCATCCAGCGCCTGACGCATTTGCAGCAGTTGGCCCTCTGTTCGGCGCACGGCCGCCAACGCTGCAGCTTGTGTCTCCAGCCCCATGCGCAACTCGATGATGCCGCGCACGCTGTGCGCAGTATCGCGCTTGAGGTGAATGCCCTGGCGCTGATCGCGCTCCAGCACGAAGGTGCCGATCCCGTGCCGGGTTTCAACCAGTCCCGAAGCCTGCAATTTCGAGATCGCCTCGCGCACGACGGTGCGGCTGACACCATGCTCACGCACGATGATGGATTCGGAAGGCAGCTTCTCTCCGGGAGCCAGTTGGCCCAGCAGGATTCGCTGAGTGAGCTCGGCCACGATGTCGTGGGCCAGGCCAGGGGAACGCTTGCGGGTCGATGCGCCTTGCGGGTCTTGCATGGGAAACCCCCTTCAGAGATGGCAGCCTGATATTAGCAGGCTCACACACCTCAACATGTATGACAACCTATCTTTTGATCGGTAAATACCGCCACACAAAACCTAGCGTTTGCTTCGGTTCGCCTCAAAAAACCTCCAGCAAACAGCTCTAAAAGCGCTCTAAACAGGGAAAAAACCTGTTAAATGCATTTAAAACCTGTTTTTTATAACTTATCGGTTTGTTACGAGGCATTGCGATGACAAAAGTCAACTCGTATGATGTCCGTCAACCGAAGGCGCATCCTCCGGCACATATCACCCGCATAACAATAATCAGTGGGGCTTCGACTTGTGAACACTTCCAGCAATCCGTCTGCTGCGCACGCCAACGACCCCGTACTGGCGCGCGCGATCCAAAAGGTGAAGAGGCATGTGCTGCCGCTCTTCGTCATCATGTTTATCGTTAACTACATTGACCGCGTAAACATCGGCTTTGTGCGCACCCACATGGAGCACGACCTGGGTATTGGCGCAGCCGCCTATGGCTTCGGTGCCGGTCTGTTCTTCATCGGCTACGCGCTGTTTGAAGTGCCGTCCAACATGCTGCTGCAAAAAGTCGGCGCCCGTATCTGGCTGACCCGGATCATGTTCACCTGGGGCATCACCGCAACCCTGATGGCCTTTATCCAGAACGAAACCCACTTTTATATCCTGCGCTTTCTGCTCGGCGTGGCCGAAGCGGGATTCTTTCCAGGAGTGATTTACTACTTCACCCGCTGGCTGCCTGGCGCCGAGCGTGGCAAGGCGATTGCCATCTTCCTCAGCGGTTCGGCACTGGCGTCCCTGATCTCGGGCCCGTTGTCCGGCCTGCTATTGCAAATCACCGGCATGGGCCTGCATGGCTGGCAGTGGATGTACATCATCGAAGGCATGGCCTCGGTGTTTTTGTGCGGCTTTGTCTGGTACTGGCTGGACTCAAAGCCCCATGACGCCAAATGGCTCAGCCGTGAGGAACAAGATGCCCTGGTGAACGAGATTGACCGCGAGCAGCGCGAGCGGGATGCCGTCAACATCGTCAAACCGAGCATGCTCAAGCTGCTCAAGGACCGCCAGATCATGCTGTTCTGCGCGATCTATTTCTGCATCCAGCTGACCATTTACGCCGCGACCTTCTGGCTGCCCAGCATCATCAAGAAAATGGGTGACTTGAGCGACATGCAGGTGGGCTTTTTCAACTCGATCCCGTGGCTGATTTCCATTATTGCCATGTATGCGTTTGCGTCACTGGCCAGCCGCTTCAAATACCAGCAGGCCTGGATTGCGACGGCCCTGCTGATTGCTGCCCTGGGCATGTTCCTGTCGACCACCGGCGGCCCGATATTTGCGTTTATTGCCATCTGCTTCGCCGCCATCGGTTTCAAATCGGCATCGGCGCTGTTCTGGCCCATCCCCCAGGGTTATCTGGATGCACGCATCGCGGCAGCCGTGATCGCACTGATCAACTCCATCGGCAACCTCGGCGGATTCGTTGCGCCCACCACTTTCGGTTTCCTGGAGCAAACCACCGGTTCGATCCAGGGCGGGCTCTATGGCCTGGCCGGTACATCGATCATTGCGGCAATCATCGTGTTCTTTGCCAAGACCAAACCCACCCCCGCTGCTGCGACCCCCGCCGCCCTGCAACCTGCCTGACAAGGAACAGACAATGAACGCCGAACATCAACACCACGCCACAAAAGCCCCGATCGTCACCAGCCTGCAGGTTATCCCGGTGGCCGGTCATGACAGCATGCTGCTCAACCTCAGCGGCGCCCACGGCCCTTTCTTTACTCGCAATATCGTTATCCTCAAGGACAGCAGCGGCAATGTCGGCGTTGGCGAAGTGCCTGGCGGTGAACGCATCCGCGAGACCCTGGAAGACGCACGCAATCTGGTCGTGGGCCAGCCCATCGGCAACTACCAGAGCATTCTCAACGCCATGCGTACCACCTTCGCCGCCCGTGACTCGGCGGGTCGTGGCCTGCAGACTTTTGACCTGCGCATCACCATCCACGCCGTCACGGCAATGGAGGCAGCCCTGCTCGACTTGCTCGGTCAGTTCCTGGAAGTGCCAGTGGCAGCCCTGCTCGGCGAAGGCCAGCAACGGGATGCGGTAAAGATGCTCGGCTACCTGTTTTACATTGGCGATCGCCAGCAGACCGATCTGGCCTACCGCGATGAAGCCGAGGCTGATGACTGGTTCCGTCTGCGCCATGAAAAAGCCCTGACCCCGCAAGCCATCGTCCGCCTGGCAGAAGCGGCTCAGGCCAAATATGGCTTTAACGACTTCAAGCTTAAAGGCGGCGTGCTGCGCGGTGCCGAAGAGATCGAAGCGGTCACCGCACTGGCCGAACGCTTCCCCACTGCCCGCATCACCCTGGACCCCAATGGCGCCTGGTCACTCAAGGAGGCCGTGGCCCTGTGCCGCGATCAACACCGCGTACTGGCCTATGCCGAAGACCCCTGCGGTGCCGAAAACGGTTACTCGGGACGCGAGGTGATGGCCGAGTTCCGTCGCGCTACCGGGTTGCCCACCGCCACCAACATGATTGCCACGGACTGGCGCGAGATGGGTCACGCCATTCAATCCCAGGCCGTGGATATTCCCCTGGCCGACCCGCACTTCTGGACCATGCAAGGTTCGGTACGCGTCGCGCAAATGTGCCACGAGTGGGGCCTGACCTGGGGCTCGCACTCCAACAACCACTTTGATATTTCCCTGGCCATGTTCACCCAGGTCGCAGCCGCCGCACCGGGAGAAATCACCGCCATTGATACTCACTGGATCTGGCAGGATGGTCAGCGCCTGACCCGCGAGCCGCTGAAAATTGTCGACGGTCACATCAAGGTTCCGGCCAGACCCGGCCTGGGCGTGGACATCGACATGGACGCCGTGGCCAAGGCCCACGAACTGTACAAAGGCATGGGCCTTGGCGCACGGGATGATAGCGTCGCCATGCAGTACATTGTTCCGGGCTGGAAATACGACAACAAAAAACCCTGTCTTGTGCGCTGAGCACCCCACAGCGCATTTATCACTCTAGCGAGGATCGAAACGATGTCGACCGTAACTGGCCACAACTTTATCGGCGGCAGCCGCAGCGCTGCCGGAACCGTCACGGTACAAAGCCTGGATGCCAGCACCGGAGAAGCACTGCCAGTGCTCTTTTATCAGGCCACGCCAGAAGAAGTGGACCGTGCCGCCAACGCCGCCGCCGAGGCCTTTGTACCGTTTCGCCAACTGTCTCCTGAACGCCGCGCCGAATTCCTGGACGCCATTGCTGACGAAATAGATCAGCTGGGCGACGACTTTGTCGCCCTGGTGTGCAGGGAAACCGCCCTGCCCGCAGGACGCATTCAAGGTGAGCGCGGCCGTACCAGCGGGCAAATGCGCCTGTTCGCAACCGTGCTGCGCCGTGGCGACTTTTTAGGCGCACGAATCGATCTGGCCCTGCCGGATCGCAAACCGCTGCCACGGGTGGATCTGCGTCAGTACCGGATCGGCGTCGGGCCTGTGGCCGTCTTCGGTGCCAGCAACTTTCCACTGGCCTTTTCCACTGCCGGTGGCGACACCGCGGCCGCCTTTGCAGCGGGCTGCCCGGTGGTTTTCAAGGCACACAGCGGGCACATGGCAACCGCCGACCAGGTGGGCTGCGCAATTATTCGTGCGGCTGAAAAGACCGGCATGCCCAAGGGTGTGTTCAACATGATCTTCGGCGCCGGAGTCGGCGAACAGCTGGTCAAGCACCCGGCCATTCAGGCCGTGGGCTTTACCGGGTCGCTGCACGGCGGCAACGCACTGAGCAAAATGGCCGCCGAACGCGAGCAACCCATCCCGGTATTCGCCGAGATGTCGAGCATCAACCCGGTGATCCTGCTGCCTCAGGCCCTGGCCTCACGCAGCGAGGCTGTCGCCAAAGACCTGTCGGCATCGGTCACTCAGGGCGGCGGACAGTTCTGCACCAATCCCGGCCTGGTGATCGGCCTGCGTAGCGCCCAGTTCTCTGCCTTTGTCGAGCAACTGACCCGGCACATGGCCGAACAGGCGCCGCACACCCTGCTCAACGCAGGCGGGCTGCGCAACTACGCCAAGGGCGTGGAGCATCTGCTCAGCCATCCGGGCATCACCCACCTGGCCGGCCACACCCAGTCGGGATCGCAAGCGCAACCACAATTGTTCAAGGCCGATGTCAGCCTGCTGCTGGACAAGGATCCGCTGTTGCAGGAGGAGGTGTTTGGTCCCACGACCATCCTTATCGAAGTCGACAGCGATGCGCAGTTAAAAGCGGCCCTGCTGGCCTTGCGCGGCCAATTGACCGCCACCCTGATCGGCGAACAGGATGACCTTGCGCAGTATCAGTGGCTGGTGCCGATCCTTGAGCAAAAGGTCGGGCGGATTCTGGTCAATGGCTACCCTACCGGCGTCGAAGTGTGCGACGCGATGGTTCACGGCGGCCCATACCCGGCGACTTCCGACTCACGCGGTACGTCGGTTGGCTCATTGGCGATTGACCGTTTCCTGCGTCCGGTCTGCTACCAGAACTATCCCGACGCCCAACTGCCCGAAGCGTTGCAAAACAGCAACCCGTTGGGTTTGAAGCGTCTGGTGAACGGCGAGTGGAGTTCCCTGGCGATCAAATAGGGCTCGGTATTGGCCTGGAGGCGCCAGCATATGGCGCCTTTTTTATGCCTGCAAATTGGATCCAATATCAAATTTCAGACAAAAAAAAGCCCAAGTAGCTGATGGAAACTTGGGGCTTAAAAATGCATAAACCGTGGTAGGTGAACGCAGGGCGATCTTACCCTATCGTAACAATCAGTAACAAGTGATTCTGCACAATTTATTTCAAACCAATACTGACCTAAGTCATTAAATAGCCACGTTTTTTATTTGTTTTTTGGATCCAGTCTTATTCAAAATTGCTATCACCGCGCTATTTATGGGTATTTTTTACCCATATCTCGCAGCCCTGTGCTCAACCTGGAAAATTGCTTCGCAGCGCCGTCAGCCCGCCCTGATAGATGCCTGAAAACAGCTCTTGGGCCTCGTCATCGCTTACCCCGCTCGGGGTAAACCGCCCCGACCAGGTCACCCGGGCACCTGCGCCGTGGGCTTCCACACGCAGAGTGGCCAGGTAATCCGTCACCGGGAACGGCGCCTGAGTAATGGAGTAGCTGTAGGCCTTGCTCCCGTTGTCGAAGCTTTCAAGCCGTTCGACAATCACCGTACCGTCCTCGGTACGCAGAGTACGCAAGCGCCCGCCTTCACTCAGTTCGCTTTTTACAACAAACGACAACCAGTCCGGCAGCGAGCCAAAGCCGCCGATCAATTGCCAGACCTGATCGGCTGGAGCGGGAATATCGATAGTTGCGGATGCGGTTGCCATGTGGGGATTCTCCATCAGTCAGTGATTTGTCGTCGGCACTTGGTTTGCGGGTTGAACCAAACCGAAACGACGTGTGCCAACAGCAACGGCCCCTGTGAGACCCGCTCGGGTCACTCAAATACCGGTTTAAAGAAGCTTCGCTCGTAACTCAGGATGCAGCGATTGTCTTCAGCCAGTTTGAAGGCGGCAATGCATTCGGCATCGGTTTTTGAGCGCTCGCGGTAGTCTTCATAGGCCGCAAGGCTGGGGAAGGTAAACATGGCCAGGGCAATGTTGTTGGCGCCTTCCGAGGGCAGGAAGTAGCCGTGGTGCTGACCGCCGAATTTCTCGACCAGGGGTATCCAGATTCGCCCGTACGCTTCAAATTCGGCCAGCTTGTAAGGGTCAATGACATAACGCAGATAGCACGTGATCATGTGTTCACTCCATGAGGCGAAAGGAGATCGAGACTAGTCTCCAGCCGCCCCACGGGTCAACAGACTCAAAGAGGATGCAGACGATCATCCTCGGCATAGATCGCCGTGTGCAAACCACCCTCGGCATCGCGCCAGGCGCGGTACATGCCGGGCGTATTGAAGCTCAACACGGTCTCGCCGGACGGTGACACCGCCACCACGCCGCCGTTGCCTCCCAAGGTCTTGAGCTCGCCCTGCACAACCTGCTCACAGGCATCCGCAAGGGTTGATCCCACCAGCCGGATACGCGACGCAATATTGTGCGCCACCACGGTACGCATGAAGAATTCGCCGTGGCCGGTCGCCGAGATCGCGGCACTGCGGTCATCCGCCCAGGTGCCGGAGCCGATCAGCGGCGAGTCACCCACGCGTCCGTAGCGTTTGTTGGTAATGCCGCCGGTAGAGGTGGCCGCCGCAACATGCCCCTGTCGGTCCAGTGCCACGGCCCCCACGGTGCCAAACTTTTTCTCCACGCCTCCCGGTTCCAGCAGCACCGTCTCCGGTTGTTGCTGCTGGGCAGCCCACTGACGACGACGCAAGGGGGTGTCGTACCAGTCGTTGCTGACGTGCTCCAGGTCAGGTTGCTCGGACAGGAACAGATCCGCCCCCGCGCCTGCCAGCAGCACATGTTCGCTGTGTTCCAGGACTGCCCGGGCGCCGCAAATGGGGTTGCGCACGTGGTGCACCCCAGCCACCGCACCGGCTTCGAGGTTAGCGCCGTTCATGATCGCCGCGTCCAGTTCGTGGTCTCCGGCATGGGTAAATACCGCACCTTTACCCGCGTTGAACCACGGACACTCTTCCAGTTCGACTACGCTTGCCTGCACGGCGTCCAGGCTGCTGCCGCCCTGCTCCAGCACATCAACGCCGGCCCTGAGGGCCTGCAGCAGCGCGGCGTGGATTGCCTGTTCGTCATCCTGGGTCAATACACCGGGCATCAGGACACCGGCGCCGCCATGCAGGGCCATCGCTATGGATTGAGTCATTGCGCATGCACTCCGTGATTAATTATCTGGCTCAAAAAGCGTTGGGTACGCGGTGATTCCGGGGCCGAGAAAAACCGCTCGGGGGGGGCTTCTTCGACGATTTCGCCCTGGTCCATGAATACGATCCGGTCTGCGACCTTACGGGCAAAACCCATTTCATGGGTCACGCAAATCATGGTCATGCCTTCCTGGGCGAGGCTGGTCATCACGTCCAGTACTTCGGCGATCATTTCCGGGTCCAGGGCCGAAGTCGGTTCGTCGAACAGCATAACCTTGGGTTGCATGCACAATGCCCGGGCAATGGCGATACGTTGTTGCTGGCCACCGGACAACTGCGAGGGAAACTTGTTGGCGTGGTCGCGCATCTTGACCTTGTCCAGCAAGCCCAGCGCACGCTCGATGGCTTCAGCCTCGGGTACGCCCAGATTAGACGTCTGGGGCAAGGTGCAGTTTTTCAGTACCGTGAGGTGCGGGAACAGGTTGAAGTGCTGGAAACACATGCCCACCTGCCGGCGAATACGCTCCAGGCCCTTGACGCTGCCATTGAGCTCCTCGCCCAGCACTTCGACCAGGCCCTGCTGGTGTTGCTCAAGTTGATTGATGCAGCGGATCAGGGTCGATTTGCCGGAGCCCGACGGCCCGCAGATCACCACCTTTTCTCCGGCGTGCACATTCAGCGAGATGTTTTTCAGCACGTGGGCATTGCCGAACCACTTGTTCAATTGTTCGATACGCACCATCGCGGCGGCATCTGCCTTGGGTTTCATGATCATGAGCGGCTTTGCTCCATACGAAGTTCAAGATGTCGGGCATAGCGCGACAGTGCAAAACAGATGACAAAGAAATAGATCGCCAGGAAGACGTAAATTTCATGGCCGTACTCAACCCATTCAGGTGCGACGGCGGTGCTCATGGCGATGCCGACGATGTCCAGCACGCCGACGATCATCACCAGCGTGGTTTCCTTGAACAGGCCGATAAATTGCGTGAGCAACGGCGCAATGGACTGCTTGAGCACTTGCGGCAGGATGATCTGGCCCATGGTTTTCCAGTAGCCAAAACCCAGGGCCATTGCCGCTTCGTACTGCCCCTTGGGCAGGTTCTGCAGACCGCCGCGCAGGGTCTCGGCCATATAGGCGGCGGTAAACAGGATCAGCACCAGTTGCACCCGCAACAGGATGTCGAATGCCGAATCCGGCGGCAGAAACAGCTGGATCATCAGCGACGCCATAAACAGCAGCGAGATCACCGGCACCGAGCGCACCAGCTCGATGTAGAGCACGCACAGCATACGGACAACCGGCAGCTTTGAACGTCGGCCCAAGGCCAGCAGGATCCCCAGAGGCAAGGCGAAAATCATCCCTGCCGTACCCAGAAAGACCGTCACCAGCATCCCGGCAAACTTGGTCGAAGACACCTCGGGCAAACCGGCCCCACCCTTGAGCAGCCACCACATCACGATCGGCAGCAAGGCCAGGTACGCCAGCAGCAGGCGCCGGTCCAGACGCTTGAAAAACAGCAGGACAAACGCAGCGCCCGCCAGTATCAGCGACAGGGTCACCCGCCACTGCTCGGCTTGCGGGTAGAAGCCATACACAAACAGGTTCCAGCGCTGGGTGATCGGCAGCCAGCACGCCCCGCCGGGGTTGCAGTCCTTGGCGCTGTCGCCCACGAACGTCGCGTCAAACACCAGCCAGTTGAGTGCCGCAGGAATGCACCAGCACAACAGTGCAATCACGCTGAGCGTCAGCAGGCTGTGGCCCACACTGGGGAACAGCTGACTACGGCTCCAGGCCAGCGCCCGCTGTGCCCAGGGCAATCTTGGAGGTGCCAGCGGGATAGACAGTGATTGATTCATGGCGGTCATGTTCAGTGCCCCCTCTGGCCAATGCGGTGGTTGTAGATGTTCATTCCCAGGGAGATCACCAGACTGATCGCACAGTAAGTCCCCATGACCAGCGCGATGCATTCAATGGCCTGGCCCGTCTGGTTCAGGGTGGTGCCGCCGGTAGACGACACCAGCTCCATGAAGCCGATGACCACACCCAGCGAGGAGTTCTTGACGATGTTCAGGTACGTGTTGGTGATCTGCGGGATCATCGGGTAGATCGCTTGCGGCACGATCAGTTGGCGCAGGGTTGACCCGGATTTGAAGCCGAGCGCTTTGGCCGCTTCGTACTGGCCGCGATGCACCGACTCAATGGCGCCCCTGACGATTTCTGCAATGTAGCTTGCGCTGTAGAACGACAAGGCCAGGCACAGGGCAAGCATCTCCGGAACCAGGGTAATCCCGCCCTTGAACCCGAAACCGCGCTGCACGGGCACTTCCCATTGCAAATGGGCATCGCTCAGAACGTACACCAGCAACGGCAGCAACACCGCACCGGCCAACAGCAGAGGCCAGCGCCTGGAGGCAAAACCGCGCCACGGCGTTCGGGCTTCCCTGACGCGACAAAACACATAGGCCAGCAGCGTGCCCAGCAGCATCAGGGCCAGGCCCCAACCGACCTGACTGCCTTGGGCAAGCCACGGCAGGTTCAGGCCGTTGTTGTTCAAAAACACCACGCCAAACAGCGAAGCCGAATGCTTGACCCCTGGCAACGCCAGTACCAGGCCGTACCACCAGACCAGATGCACCACCAGCGGCACGTTGCGCAGGAACTCGATGCACGTCCCGCTCAGGCGCTTGATCAGCCAGTTGTCCGACACGCGAGCCATGCCCAGTGCGCCCCCCAGCAGGGTTGCCAGCACAATGCTCAATACCGACACCAGCAAGGTGTTGAGCAACCCCACCAGATAGGCCCGGGCATAGCTCGCGTCCGGGGTGTAATCGATCAGCGAAAAACTGATGTCGTAGCCAGCGCGCTGGGATAAAAACCCGAAGCCCGAGGCAATATTCAGATTTTTCAGGTTCAGCGCGGCGTTGCTGGAAAGCAGATAAAAGACCGCCGCAACCAGAGCCAGGACCAGCCCTTGCTGCAACACACTCGACAGGCGCAGGTTGTGCGAACGAAAAGTCGACATGACAGTAATTCCCTTAACGAATCGGCGGTGCGTACATCAAGCCATTGTCTTTCCAGCTGCGGTTCAGCCCGCGCGGGATGTTCAGTGCCGTCTGCTGGCCGAGGTTGCGGTCATAGATCTGCGCGTAGTTGCCGACTTGCTTGAGGGCGCGGTATGCCCAGTCACTGTCCAGTCCAAAGGACTTGCCGATCGTGCCTTCAGTGCCCAGCAAACGGGCGATATCGGTCGACGCCGTTTTGTCACTGTGCAGTTGGTCGACGTTTTCAGACGTCACCCCCAGTTCTTCGCCCGTCATCAGGGCATAGGCGGTCCAGGTCACGATATTGCGCCAGGTGGTGTCACCTTGGGCGACGAAGGCGCCCAGGGGCTCCTTGGAAATCACTTCCGGCAAAAGCACGTAGTCCTGAGGGTTGTTCATCAGCGCCAATCGGGCAGCCAGGCCGGAGGAGTCATTGGAGATGGCGTTGCAGCGCCCGCGCTGAAACGCGGCGTACAGCTCGGGGCTTTTCTCGATGACGACCGTCTTGTACGTCAGGCCGCGCCGACCGAAATAGTCTTCGAGGTTCTGCTCCGACGTGGTGCCCGGCGACAGGCAGAAAGTTGCACCGTCCAGATCCGTCAGCTTTTTGATGCCATCCGCGGCGTGGGTCATGAAACCCTGGCCGTCGTAAAACCAGACCGTGGTGAAGTCCACCCCCAGGTTGGCCACCCGCTCGGCGGTCCAGGATGCGGCCCGGGACAGAATGTCGATTTCCCCTGAAGCCAGGGCGGTAAAGCGGTTTTTTGCGGTGGTGGTCAGGTATTCGACCTTGTCCGCATCGCCCAGCACGGCGGCGGCAACGGCACGGCACAGATCAACGTCCATGCCGGTCCAGCGACCTTTGTCGTCGATCAGGGAAAACCCCGGCTTGTCGCCGGCCACACCGCAACGCACGCTGCCATGGGCCTTGACCTTGTCCAGCACACCTGCCTGGGCAACTTGAGCACCGGTCACCAGCAGCGCCAGCAGTGGTGCCCCAAGTAAAAGCTTCACCCTATTCAATTTGTGCATATCATTGCCCCTTCAAAATTCTTCTTGTTATGCCTGACAACCACAATCCAACGGCAGGTGGCGGTTGAGACGCACAATAAAGACAGAGGCATGGGCCGGATAGCGACTATTGATCCACTAAGCTGGACGCGCTATCGAATATTGGAATAACACGATGAACATCGACTGGTATGAAGACTTTCTCGCCCTGGCCGATACCGGCAAGTTCACGGCGGCGGCCAGCATGCGCGGCTCTTCGCAATCGGCGCTGAGCCGGCGAATTCAATTGCTGGAAGCGCACCTGGGAGCCACCCTGATCGACCGCGAACGCAACCCGGTACGCCTGACGGCCGCCGGTGAAGCCTTGCTGCCCAATGCCGTGGAATTGGTGCGCATGGCCCGCGACTGTGAACAGAGCGTAAAAGTGCTTAATCGGCCGTTGACCTTTGCCTCGTTGCACACCCTGGCGTGCAACTTCTTCCCGGACTGGATCAGCCAGTTGAACAGCGCGCGATCGCCGCTGTTCACCCGGATCGACACTGGCTATCGAAGCACCGACGATTACTACATGGCGCTGATGTCCGGGCGTTGCGATTTCATCCTGTTCTACCGTGATACCAAGACGGCGCCCTACTCGCGCCAGAGCGAATTCGAGGTCAAGTCCCTGGGCCATGACGAGCTGTACTGGGTGGCCACCCCGGCACTGGCGGCGCATTGCGCGCAGACCGATGAGCCGATCCCGCTGCTCAGTTACTCGCGCAGTGCCCAACTGCATGAATTGTCCCGTATCCAGATCAACCGTCACCCTCAACCCCATCGCCTGCTGCAAGTGTTTGAGGCCACCGTGTCCGAAGCCCTCAAGCCGATGGTTGCCAGCGGCCAGGGCGTGGCCTGCATGCCTCACAGCATGGTTGCGCCGCTGATTGAGCGCGGGGAACTGGTACGTTTGTATCCGGATATGGAGTCTGACCATCTGGAAGTGATTCTGGTGCGCTGGCGGGACAACCGTAACCCCCAGGCCGATGCCTTTTGGCAACGGTTGTAGACAAAGAACGTGTAAAGATCCCGGGACCGCTGCGCACCGGCGACAGGCGTACGCAGGGGCGAAAGCGCTTTGGTTACTTTGCCGTTTTTGCAAAGTGACTCGCTGTAAGAGCGAAACCCATATTCCAGTTAGACATGCATGCCGGATATCACCAAAGCCCCCCCATCGCGGCCCCGCACAACACCAGCCCCACTACGAACTTTCAGGATTTTTCGCACAGGTTTGCCAATTGCTGAGGTATCGGCACGACGCCTATAGTCAGCCCTCGCCGATAAGGCGACCGGGTTTGGCGACCTGGAACTTGAACAATGGTTACGTTGGGCTGTTGTGATATATGGCAGAGCGTGTATTTTGCATCGCGATGCTTTATGGCAGCTGTACGTGGGAGATCTTCGGGTCTGCCGGTGTTCCTTGTTCTACCGGTTCGCCAACCCGCGTACAACGGCCACCTGTTTTCGTTTGGCGACGTTAGCGTGTGGCTCCAACCAAGCAACAAGGAGCATCACTTATGACGCAACATCCATTTATTCCGCTAACCGCCATCGACTGCACCATCCCCGCCTTATTTATCGACCGCAATACGCCCCTCGATGTGCTTCACGCCAACGCCGTGGCCCGCATGCTGGCGGCAACCCAACTTATGGAAAGACTCTCCAGCCGCGAATTGCAGCAGGCAGATTCGGTTGATCTCAAACATCTGGCCACGGCTGCTGCGCTGCTACTGCGAGATGGTTGTGACGTGTTGAATGTGTTGGGTTGGCGATTGCAGCCTGCATAGAAAAACACCCCAGTGCAGGGTTTTACGACGGCTGCGTCTACAGGATTCGCCAACAACTCCGTGTTGTAGCCGCTGACGAGTAGAACGAGGCTGCGATCGAGCGCGCAGCGGTCGCAAAACCAGTACACGCGGTATGCCTGATTAACCGAGGAAGCTGACTTTACGACTGCTACGTCGCAGTGGCTCACCAAACCCAACGCAGCCTCGCACGGCTCGTCAGCGACTACAGATCGTGAATGCAACCCACCAACCAGGCCGGCCGGTCGGCCGCCTCGGCGTGCACTGTTTTTGATCTGCCCGCCCCTTCGGGAGGCCGAGAGGAGGTTCTGCGCAGTGGGTCGACCGGCATGGATGCCGGGAGAGCCGTGTTGGGCCAGGGATGGCCCGTCACGGCGGGCCCACGGAGCGGGACCGGAACGAGGGAACCTAAGCGCAGCGAAGGCCGTACGCAGGGGCGAAAGCGCTTTGGTTACTTTGCCGCTTTTGCAAAGTGACTCGCTGTAAGAGCGAAACCATCATTTCAGTTAACCGCGGATGCCGGATATGTACCCCGTGTGCCAGTTGTTTTGCGATGCGCCCGCACCTATGCCGAGTACATATCCATTCAATACGTCACGACTTTCTACGGGTTCCGCCCTCACTCCGGCACTGTCATGGGGGCACGCCGCGCTCGCAAACCCTGCACACCCGGTCTGTCTGAGAATGCGAGGGCTGCCCATCGCAGCCTCGCTGCGCTCCTCAGCGGCTACAGTTTGTCTGCGTCCAGCCCCGCCTGAATTTTTCCCACCACCTCCTGCATCGCCGGTAAAAAGCGCCGTGCAGCTTCCTCGACCGGCATGGCCTTGGCGATATACACCAGGTTCAGGCAACCCATCACACGCTCCTCGTGCATCACCGGGATCGCAATCGCCGCGATCTTGCGCTCTTCTCCCCAGTGCGCGTTGTTTTCGCCATAGCCCTTGCTGCGCGTGTGCTCCACCAGTCGCTCGACGAATCGGCGATCCGTCGCCAGCGCCGACTGCGAGTCGTCCCGACTGATCATCAACTCGATCAATTCTTCCCGCTCGGCCGGCGGGCAGAACGCAAAGTACGCCCGCCCGGTCGCCGTCATCAGCAAGGGCAAGCGGCGCCCCACCATCGAACGGTGAAACGACAGGCGACTGAAACGGTGAGTGGTTTCGCGAATCACCATCGCGTCGCCATCCAGGGTGCACAGGTCGGTGGGCCAGGCCACTTGCTGGAGCAACTGGCCAAGCAAGGGCGCTGCAATTGAAGAAATCCACTGCTCATCGCGAAAGCCTTCGCTCAGCTCACGCACCTTCAGGGTCAACCGGTAGCTGTCATCCGATTCACTGCGGCGCACGTAGCCTTCAGCCTGCAATGTCTCCAGCAAACGACGCACGGTCGTGCGGTGCAAACCGCTCTGCTCGGCCAACTGAGCGGTACTGGCGCCCCCGTCGAAACGGTTGAGACCGTTGATCAGTAATAGCCCGCGCATCAGGCCCCGCACGGCCTTGTATTCGGTTTCGCTCATGTGTTTTCCATTATTTTTATCGGTAAATCAACGATGTGCACTGAGTGCACCCTAACAAGGGTTGTCGTTGTTCACCAGCTTCGCGATTTCCATACTGCGCCCAACAAGAAATCCAAAAAAAGCGCTGTACGGAGATACCCATGAGTTCTGCACCCACTGCTTCCCCCTTGGACCTGAGCACCGATATCGCCATTGTCGGGGCTGGTCCTGTCGGGCTGATGATCGCCAATTACCTGGGCCAATGTGGTGTAAACGTCACCTTGGTGGAAAAGCTCGACAGCCTGATCGACTACCCGCGCGCCATTGGCCTGGACGACGAAAGCCTGCGCACATTCCAGGCCGTCGGCCTTGCCGATAACGTGCTGCCGCACACCACGCCCTGGCATGCGATGCGCTTCATGACACCCAAAGGTCGCTGCTTTGCAGACATCCAGCCCAAGACCGATGAGTTTGGCTGGTCCCGCCGTAACGCCTTTATTCAGCCGCTGGCTGACCGCGTGCTGTTCGAAGGCCTGCAACGCTTTGACAACGTCAAGGTGCTGTTCGGCCGCGAACTCGAAGGCTTCGAACAAAGCGACAGCGGTGTGCAACTCACACTGAAAAACGCCGAGGGTCGCAGCGAACGCCTGCAGGCCAAGTACCTGATTGGGTGCGATGGCGGCAACAGCCTGGTGCGCCGCAGCCTGGACATCAGTTTTGAGGGCAAGACCGCGCCCAATCAATGGATCGTGGTGGATATCGCCAACGACCCCCTGAGCACGCCCCATGTGTACCTGTGCTGCGACCCGGTGCGCCCGTACGTGTCCGCCGCCCTGCCCCACGGCGTGCGCCGCTTTGAGTTTATGGTGATGCCCGGCGAGACCGAAGCCGAGCTGAGCAAGCCCGAAAACATGCGCAAACTGCTGGCCAAGGTCCTGCCGGACCCGGACCGCATCGAGCTGATTCGCAGTCGCGTCTATACCCACAACGCCCGCCTCGCAGGCCGCTTCCGCCAGGGCCGGGTACTGCTGGCCGGGGATGCCGCGCATATCATGCCGGTCTGGCAAGGCCAGGGTTACAACAGCGGCATGCGCGATGCCTCCAACCTGGCCTGGAAACTGTCACTGGTGATCAAGGGCCTGGCCAGTGACCGCCTGCTCGACAGCTATGAGCTGGAGCGCCGGGATCACGCCAAGGCCATGATCGACCTCTCGGTACTGGCCGGCCACGTACTGGCCCCCCCCAAGCGCTGGCAGGGCACCCTGCGCGATGGCGTGTCGTGGCTGCTCAACTATGTGCCGCCGGTCAAACGCTACTTCGTCGAGATGCGCTTCAAGCCCATGCCGCAATACACCCGTGGCGCCCTGATCGTGCCGAGCGAAAAAGGCTCGCCGGTGGGCAAGATGTTCATTCAGCCCAAGGTGCTGACCGACGCCGGTGCGACCGTGCTCCTCGATGAAGTGATCGGCGAGAATTTCGCCATTATCGCCTGGGGCTGCGACCCGACCTGGGGCCTTACGGCGGCGCAGATTGCGCAATGGAAAACCCTGGGCACGCGGTTTATTCAAGTGCTGCCGGATGTCCAGCTCAGGGCTCCGAGCGACGCCGGCAACGACGTGATTCGGGTCGGCGACAGCACTGGCCGCCTGCGCGAGTGGTTCGCCCGCGGCTCATCGTCCATTGCCCTGCTGCGCCCTGATCGCTTCCTCGCCGGGCTGGCCACACCGCAAACCCTCGGCAAGGCCTGCAATGAACTGGCCCTGGCGCTCAACGCGCAACCACACATCCAGGTGACGCCAGCCGTCAGCAAGGTGGCTTGAGATGAGCGCCTATTTGCACTGTTTGTCACACACGCCGCTGGTGGGCTACGTCGACCCGGCCCCCGAAGTGCTGGCCGAAGTGGACAGCATGATCCGCGATGCCCGCGAGCGCATCGCCCGCTTCGACCCGCAGCTGATCGTGCTCCTGGGGCCCGATCACTACAACGGCTTTTTCTACGACGTCATGCCGCCCTTTTGCATTGGCATGGCCGCCGATGCCATTGGTGATTTCGATACCGCCGCCGGCCCTCTCGACGTACCCAAAGCCCTGGCCGAAGCCTGCGCCCAAGCCGTCATGGAGGCTGGTATCGACACCGCCGTGTCCTACCGAATGCAAGTCGATCATGCCTTTGCCCAACCGCTGGAACTGTTGCTGGGCGGGTTGCGCACCTGCCCGGTGATTCCGGTCTTCATCAATTCGGTGGCCGTGCCCCTGCCCGGCTTCAAGCGGGCACGACTGCTGGGCGAGGCCATCGGCCAGTGGGCCAGATCACTGGACCTGCGCGTGCTGTTCCTGGCCTCCGGAGGCCTGTCCCATCAGCCCCCGGTGCCAGAGCTGGCCAAGGTCGATGCCCGCATGGCCGACCGCTTGATGGGCAGCGGCCGCCAGTTGCCCGCCGATGAACGCGCCGCACGCCAGCAACGGGTCATCCAGGCCGCCCGGCACTTCGTCGAAGACCAGAACACCCTGCATCCCCTCAATCCGGTCTGGGACCAGCAGTTTCTCGACACGCTGGAGCAGGGCCGCTTGAGCGACCTCGATGCACTGGGCAATGACGCGCTGTCGGCGCTCGCCGGTAAATCGACCCATGAGGTGAAAACCTGGGTCGCCGCATTCGCCGCATTGTCCGCCTTTGGCCCCTACCAAACCGAAGGCCGCTACTACCGCCCGATTCCCGAATGGATTGCAGGCTTCGGCGCCCTTGGCGCGCAGCCGCTGACCCACCCCCTTTGAATTCAAGGAACTCTGCCATGACTGCCACTGCCAGCGTATTCACTGAAGCCTCGACCAGCCGCTTTGCCCGCATCAAGGAAGGCGACCTGGACCTGCAATTGCACTACAACGACGTCGGCCAGGGTGCCGAGACCGTGGTCATGCTCCACGGCTCCGGGCCCGGCGCCAGCGGCTGGGCCAACTTCAACCGCAACATCGAACCGCTGGTGACTGCCGGTTACCGGGTGATCCTGCTCGATTGCCCGGGCTGGAGCAAAAGCGACCCGGTGGTGAGCGAAGGCTCACGCTCCAACCTCAATGCGTCGGCGCTCAAGGGCCTGCTCGATGTGCTGGACCTTGACCGGGTGCACATCATCGGCAACTCGATGGGTGCCCACAGCACCGTGGCCTTCGCTCTGGAAAACCCCGAGCGCATCGGCAAACTGATCCTCATGGGCGGCGGCACCGGCGGCCCGAGCGCGTTTGTGCCCCAGCCCACCGAAGGCATCAAGCTGATCGGTGCGCTGTACCGCGAGCCGACCATCGAGAACCTGAAGAAGATGATGAGCGTCTTCGTTTTCGACACCAGCAGCCTGACCGAAGAACTGTTCCAGACCCGTCTGGATAACCTCCTGGCGCGCCGCGACCACCTGGAAAACTTCGTCAAAAGCAGCACCCTCAATCCCAAGCAGTTCCCCGACTTCAGCCATCGCCTGCACGAAATCAGCGCCGAAACCCTGCTGGTCTGGGGGCGCGAAGACCGCTTTGTACCGATGGACACCGGCTTGCGCCTGCTGGCAGGGCTGCCCAAGGCGCAGCTGCACGTGTTCAACCGCTGCGGCCACTGGGCGCAATGGGAACACGCCGACACCTTCAACCGCATGGTGCTGGACTTCCTGACCCACTGATGACCGAGACCGCCATGAACCCGACTCCCGAAACACTGGCCCGACTGGCCGCCGACCTGCGCCACGCCGAAACCCACGGCAGCGCCATCGCTCCCCTGCGCGAGCTGATCGGTGAAGACAACGCGACAGCCGCCTACACCATCCAGCAACTCAATGTCGCCCACGGCGTCGCCAACGGACGCCGGGTAGTGGGCCGAAAAATCGGCCTGACCAACCCCAAGGTGCAGGCGCAGCTGGGCGTGGACCAACCGGACTTCGGCACCCTGTTCGCCGACATGTGCTACGGCGACAACCAGACCGTACCCATCGATCGCGTGTTGCAACCCAAGATCGAGGCGGAAATCGCCTTGATCCTCAAACATGACCTGCCCCACTCCGACACCACCTTCGACGAAGTCATGGCCGCCACCGGCTGGGTGGTCCCGGCCCTGGAAATCGTCGGCAGCCGCGTGCAGCAGTGGAACATCCGCTTTGTCGACACGGTGGCCGATAACGCCTCCAGCGGCTGCTACGTACTCGGCGGCCCGGCCCGCAGCCTAGAGGGGCTGGACTTGCGCAATGCGGGCATGCGCATGACCCGCAATGGTGAAGAAGTTTCCAGTGGCAGCGGCGCGCAATGCCTGGGCCACCCGCTCAATGCGGCCGTGTGGCTGGCTTGCACCATGGCGCGCCTGGGCAATCCGCTGCAAGCGGGCGACATCATCCTGACCGGCGCACTGGGGCCGATGGTGGCCGTGGCCGCCGGTGATCGTTTCGACGCCCATATCGAAGGCATCGGCAGTGTCGGTGTGGACTTCTCGCAACACAGCAGCGCCGAGTAATCGGCGACTTGCGTGCAACTGAGGCAACAATAATGAACAAGAAACTCAAGGTCGCCATCATCGGCTCCGGCAATATCGGCACCGACCTGATGATCAAAATTCTGCGCAATGCCCGGCACCTGGAAATGGGCGCAATGGTCGGCATCGACCCGGCCTCCGACGGTCTGGCCCGTGCTGCCCGCATGGGTGTTGCAATCACCCACGAAGGGGTAGAAGGCCTGACGCGCATGGACGTGTTCAAGGACATCGACTTCGTGTTCGATGCCACCTCCGCCGGTGCCCATGTCAAGAACGACGCCTTTCTGCGGGCCATCAAACCCGGCATCCGCCTGATTGACCTCACCCCGGCCGCCATCGGTCCGTACTGCGTACCGGTGGTCAACCTGGAACAGAACCTCGACCAGCTCAACGTCAACATGGTGACCTGCGGCGGGCAGGCGACCATTCCGATGGTCGCCGCCGTGTCCCGTGTTGCCAAGGTGCATTACGCCGAAATCGTCGCGTCGATTGCCAGCAAATCTGCCGGGCCGGGCACCCGCGCCAATATTGACGAGTTCACCGAAACCACCTCCAGGGCCATCGAAGTGATTGGCGGAGCAACCAAGGGCAAGGCGATCATCGTGATGAACCCGGCCGAGCCGCCGCTGATGATGCGCGACACCGTTTTTGTGCTCAGCGAAGCCGCAGACCAGGCACTGGTCGAGGCGTCTGTCGTCGAAATGGCGGCAGCCGTGCAAGCCTATGTGCCGGGCTATCGCCTCAAGCAACGCGTGCAGTTTGACGTAATCCCTGAAGACAGGCCGCTGACCATTCCCGGACTGGGCAGGTTTTCCGGCCTCAAGACGTCGGTGTTTCTTGAAGTCGAAGGCGCCGCCCACTACCTGCCGGCCTACGCCGGAAATCTCGACATCATGACCTCCGCAGCCTTGGCCACCGCCGAGCGCATGGCGCTGTCGATGCTCAACGCCTGAGGGGAAAACCATGAACGGTAAAAAGATCTACATCAGCGACGTCACCCTGCGCGACGGCAGCCACGCGGTACGCCATCAGTACTCGTTGCAAAACGTGCAAGACATCGCCCGCGCCCTGGACAAGGCCCGCGTCGACGCCATCGAAGTGGCCCACGGCGACGGTCTGCAAGGTTCAAGCTTCAACTACGGCTTTGCCTCCCATACCGATCTGGAATGGATCGAAGCGGCGGCGGACGTGATCAGCCACGCAAAAATCACCACCCTGCTGCTACCCGGCATCGGCACGGTTCACGACCTCAAGGCCGCGTACAACGCCGGGGCCCGGGTGGTGCGCATTGCCACCCACTGCACCGAAGCCGACGTATCGAAGCAGCACATCGAATACGCCCGTGAACTGGGCATGGACACCGTGGGCTTCCTGATGATGAGCCACATGATCCCGGCCGAGCAGCTGGCGGCCCAGGCCAAACTGATGGAGAGCTACGGCGCGACCTGCGTGTACATGGCCGACTCGGGCGGAGCGATGAACATGCAGGACATTCGCGATCGCTTCCGCGCGTTCAAGGCCGTGCTCAAGCCTGAAACCGAAACCGGCATGCATGCCCACCACAACCTGTCGCTGGGCGTGGCCAACTCGATTACGGCGGTGGAAGAAGGCTGCGACCGGATCGATGCCAGCCTCGCAGGCATGGGGGCCGGGGCCGGCAATGCCCCGCTGGAAGTGTTTATCGCCGCCGCCGAGCGCCTGGGCTGGAACCACGGCACAGACCTTTACACGCTGATGGATGCCGCGGATGACATCGTCCGACCGTTGCAGGATCGCCCGGTGCGGGTTGACCGCGAGACCTTGGCGCTGGGTTATGCCGGGGTGTATTCGAGCTTCTTGCGCCACGCCGAAATCGCTGCGGCCAAGTACGGCCTCAAGACCCTGGACATCCTGGTTGAACTGGGCAAGCGGCGGATGGTGGGCGGTCAGGAAGACATGATCGTCGACGTGGCGCTGGACCTGCTCAAACGCTAAGGCCTTCCTTACCCCCTTGTGGGGGCGGGCTTGCTCGCGATGCAGGCAACGCGGTTTACCTGACGAACCGCATTGATCCGATCGCGAGCAAGCCCGCTCCCACAGAAACAGGGGTTATCGCTGCTTCATCCATAACAACAATAAAACGGGTACAGCCCATGACTTCACTCAATCTGCAAATGGCCCGCACCATCGGCCTGTGTTTTCTCGTTGCCCTCATGGAAGGCCTCGATCTACAGGCTGCAGGGATCGCTGCTCAAGGCATGGCTGCCGCGTTCGAACTGGATAAATTACACATGAGCTGGGTGTTCAGCGCCGGAATTTTCGGCCTGTTGCCCGGTGCGTTCGCGGGTGGATGGCTGGCTGACCGCATTGGCCGCAAACGCGTGCTGATGGCCTCGGTGGGGCTGTTCGGGGTGTTCTCCCTTGCCACCGCATTGGCCTGGGACTTTAACAGCCTGCTGGTCGCACGTTGCCTCACCGGCGTAGGCCTTGGCGCCGCCCTGCCCAACCTGATCGCCCTCACCAGCGAAGTGGCTGGCCCGCGCTTGCGCGGTACGGCGGTAAGCCTGATGTATTGCGGCGTGCCTTTGGGCGCCGCGCTGGCCGCCCTGATCGGCATCGCCGACCTGGCCGGTGGCTGGCAAGTGGTGTTCTACGTCGGTGGCGTGGTGCCGCTGTTGATCGTGCCGCTGCTGGGGCTCTACCTTCCCGAATCACAGCAGTTTCGCAACGTTCAGGGCGAAGCGCCCATCGGTGTGGTTCAGGGTTTGTTTCGCGAGGGCGCGGCACTGCCGACTGCGCTGATCTGGATCAGCTATTTCTTTACCTTGATGGTGGTCTACATCCTGATCAACTGGCTGCCCAGCCTGGTGATCGGCCAGGGTTTCACCGGGCGCCAGGCCAGCTGGGTGATGCTTGCCCTGCAAATTGGCGCAGCGGCCGGCACCCTGTTTCTGGGCTGGGTCATGGACCGCCTGCCCGCCTGGGCCCTGTCGGCACTGATCTATGTGGGCATCCTGGTGTCACTGACCGCCCTTGGGTTGGCGAGCCATCTGCCGGCCATGCTGGCGGCGGGCTTTATTGCCGGTTTTTTTGCCACTGGAGGCCAATGCGTGCTCTACGCCCTGGCACCGCATTTCTATCGCCCCTCGATACGCGCCACAGGCGTGGGCAGCGCGGTGGCCATCGGTCGCCTCGGAGCCATGAGCGGCCCCTTGGTGGCCGGCAAGATGCTCGCGCTGGGCACCGGCACCGCCGGGGTGATGCTGGCATCGGCGCCAGGCATCGTGATTGCGGCCGTGGCCATGTTTTACCTGTCGGTGCGGCGCAACGCAGCAGCACCAGACTGACAACCTGCGCGCCGAAAGGTGCGCAGTGCTCCACCCCCCCCCATAACAATAAAAGTGAACCTGCCATGCTCAAGACTGTTCTTCGGGCGCTCAGCGCCTGCACCTGCGTTTTATCCATGGGGCCTGCGTTGGCCAGCGGCTTTGTCGATGACAGCCACGCTGACCTGGTGATGCGCAACTATTACTTCGATCGCAACTACGTCAATGCAACGCCCCAGGCCGCTGCCCGGGAATGGGCACAGGGGTTTATCCTCAACCTGCGCTCGGGCTACACCGAAGGTCCGGTCGGGTTTGGCCTGGACGCCCAGGGCTTGCTCGGTGTGCGCCTGGACTCCTCACGCGCACGCACCGGCACCGGCCTGCTGCCCTACAACGCCACCACCCGCGAACCTGCCGATGAGTACTCGGAACTGGGGCTGACAGCCAAGGCCCGCGTCTCGAAAAGCGAGCTGCAACTGGGCACCATCAGCACCTTTTTGCCGATCGCATTCGCCAGCCCTACCCGCCTGCTGCCGCAAACGTTTCGCGGTGCGTATCTGAAGTCCCAGGAAATTGATCAACTGACGCTGCACGTCGGCTGGCTGGACCGCATCAACCTGCGCGACTCAACCGACTACCAGAAAATGTCGGTCGGTTCCCCCAATGGCCGCTTCAATGGTGCTGCCGAGTCGAACCGCTTCATGTTTATCGGCGGTGACTACGCCTGGTCACCGCACCTGACCCTCAAGTACTACCACGCTGAACTGGCGCAGCTGTACCGCAAGGATTTTTACGGCTTTGTCGACAATCGCCCGATGGGCCCCGGCAGCCTGAAAAGTGATTTTCGTTTGTTTATCACTGGCGAAGACGGCGCAGCCAAAGCCGGGACGGTGGACAACCGCAATGCGGCACTGATGCTGACCTACAGCCTGGGCGCCCATAAATTTGGCGCCGGTTACATGCAACTGACCGGCAAGACCGGCATGCCGTATCTGTTTGGCACCGAACCGCTGGTGATCACCGAAGGCACCCTGAGTTCGGAGTTCCTCAACCCCAAGGAACGCAGCTGGCAGGTGCGCTATGACTACAACTTTGCCGGGATGGGCGCGCCGGGCCTCAACGGCATGCTGCGCTACGTGAGTGGCGACAATATCGAGCTGGCCCGGTTCGGCGGTTCGAACCTGAGCGAGAGCGAAAAGGACATCGAGGTCTCTTACGTGCTGCAGAGCGGACCGCTCAAGGACCTCTCCCTGCGGTTGCGCAACGCCTGGTACCGCAACGATTTCACGGCACAGGCCAGCCACCGGGATGACAACGAGTTGCGGGTCAATATCGATTACACCTGGAAGCTGTGGTGACGATTTACGACAACAAATGCGACATGGGCTGGCTGAGCAGGCAGGACTTTAGATAAGCTCTGCCACCCCCATCAGCAACCAGCGGTAAGCGCATGATTGAAGTCACCGAGGTTTCCATAGCCCAACTGCGCGCCGCGCTCGAATCCGGCCAAACCACGGCGGTCGAACTGGTGCAGGCCTATCTCGCACGGATCGACGCCTACGACACCCCGAACACTCCCACCGCACTCAATGCGGTGGTAGTGCGCAACCCGCAGGTGCTGACCGAGGCCCGGGCATCCGATGCCCGCCGGGCCAAAGGCCAGACCCTTGGCCCGCTGGATGGCATCCCTTACACCGCCAAGGACAGTTACCTGGTCAAGGGCCTGACGGCGGCGTCGGGCAGCCCGGCCTTCAAGGACCTGGTGGCGTACCGCGATGCGTTCACCATTGAACGCCTGCGCGGCGCCGGTGCCATCTGCCTGGGCAAGACCAACATGCCGCCCATGGCCAACGGCGGGATGCAACGCGGTGTTTATGGCCGCGCCGAAAGCCCGTACAACGCTGACTACCTCACGGCCCCCTTCGCTTCCGGCTCGTCCAACGGCGCAGGCACTGCCACGGCGGCCAGCTTCTCGGCATTCGGCCTGGCAGAAGAAACCTGGTCGAGCGGACGCGGCCCGGCTTCCAACAATGGTTTGTGTGCCTACACCCCGTCACGGGGTGTGATCTCGGTGCGCGGCAACTGGCCACTGACACCGACCATGGACGTGGTGGTGCCGTTTGCCCGAACCATGGGTGATCTTCTGGAAGTGCTCGATGTGGTGGTGGCTGAAGACCCGGACACCCGCGGCGATTTGTGGCGCCTGCAACCCTGGGTGTCCATCCCGAGTGTCGCTTCGGTGCGCCCGGCTTCATATGCCGAGCTCAATGCCAATGGCGCCGCACTGGCGGGCAAGCGCTTTGGTGTGCCGCGCATGTACATCAATGCCGACCCTGAGGCCGGCACCAGCGAGTCACCGGGTATCGGCGGCCCTACGGGGCAGCGCATCATCACCCGCGCCTCGGTCATTGATCTGTGGCAAGCCGCGCGCAAGGCCATCGAAGCCCAGGGCGGAGAAGTGATCGAAGTCGACTTCCCGCTGGTATCCAACTGCGAGGGCGACCGCCCTGGTGCCCCGACAGTGTTTACCCGTGGGCTGGTGTCCAAAGCGTTTTTGCATGATGAGTTGTGGGAGTTGTCGGCCTGGGCGTTTGACGACTTCCTGCGGGCCAACGGCGATCCAAAACTGAACCGGTTGGCCGATGTCGATGGCCCGCAGATTTTCCCTCACGACCCGGGCACCCTGCCCAATCGCGAAGACGAACTGGCGGCGGGCATGGACGAATACGTGCGCATGGCCGAGCGCGGGATTACCCCGTGGGACCAGATCAGCACCGTTCCGGACGGCCTGCGCGGTCTTGAGCAGACACGTCGAATCGACCTGGAAGACTGGATGGACCGGTTGGGGCTCGATGCCGTGCTGTTCCCGACCGTGGCCGACGTGGGTCCGGCGGATGCGGATGTCAATCCGGCCTCGGCGGACATCGCCTGGAGCAATGGCGTGTGGGTGGCCAACGGCAACCTGGCGATTCGGCATTTGGGCGTGCCTACGGTCACGGTGCCAATGGGCGTAATGGCGGATATCGGCATGCCGGTGGGGCTGACCTTTGCGGGCCGTGCGTATGACGATTCGGCGTTACTGCGTTTTGCTTCGGCGTTTGAGGCTACGGGCTCCAAGCGAGTGATCCCGCCGCGTACACCGCCGTTGTCGGGTCGTTAACTGGAGGATCTCGTCAGCGGTCGTAAATCCGGAATACGCGGTATGCCTGATTAACCGTGGATGCTGATCTTACGACTGCTTCGCAGCCGATCGCAGCCTCGCACGGCTCGTCAGCGACTACAGTTCGCCATCTACCCTTGTAGTCGCTGACGAGTAGAACGAGGCTGCGATCGATCGCGAAGCGGTCGCAAATCCGGTAAACGCGGCATGCCTGATTAACCGTGAACGCTGATCTTACGACTGCTGCACAGCCGATCGCAGCCTCGCACGGCTCGTCAGCGACTACAGTTCGCCATCTACCCTTGTAGTCGCTGACGAGTAGAACGAGGCTGCGATCGATCGCGAAGCGGTCGCAAAACCGGTAAACGCGGTAAGCCTGATTAACCGTGGAAGCTGATCTTACGACTGCTTCGCAGCCGATCGCAGCCTCGCACGGCTCGTCAGCGACTACAGTTCGCCACCTACCTCTTGTAGTCGCTGACGAGTAGAACGAGGCTGCGATCGATCGCGAAGCGGTCGCAAATCCGGTACACGCAGTATGCCTGGTTAACCGTGAACGCTGATCTTACGACTGCTTCGCAGCCATCGCCGTCACTTCTACCCGCATCCCTTCAACCGCCAACGAGGCCACTCCCACCGCCGCACGCACCGGCCACGGCTTGGCAAAAAACCGTTTGTACACTTCGTTAAACGCTGCACGATCAGCCATGTCGGTCAGGTAGATAGTCAGGTGCAACACCCGGTCCATCGAACTGCCCGCCTTCTCCAGCGCTACCTTGAGCGCCTGCAGCGTGCATTCGCTCTGCTCGACAATCCCGCCCAGCTCAAGGCTGCCGTCAGCACGGGTCGGGATCTGGGTGGACATCAGGATGCCGCCGAAACCGGCAACATCCGATGAGATGGAGTCAGCATCAGGATCGGGAACAAACGTCAGGTCGTGATTACTCATGGGAGTCTCTTGTTTGAGTCAAACAAGGATTGTCGCGTGTGCCAGCACCGCCGACAACCCTTGCCAGGATCACACTCCCCCGACGCTACAACGGCCCGGGCTCCACACCCTTGAAGCTCAACCCCTGGCTGTCGCTCACTTGCCAGGGATTGGTCCCGCCCGTATCGGTAAACACCACCTCTGCAAACTGCGAGTCTTTCAAGCCGTCAATCCGCGCTTTGGCCGGGCCGCTGAAACGCACTCGCTCGAAGACCAACCCTTGGTGGTAAGCGTTGTTTTTACTGTCGCCCTTGACCTCGATAGCCGCTCCCCGGGCGTTCTCGACACTCACGTCGGTGACGCGAATATCCCGGAACTGCCCCGGCACCGTCGAGCGCCGGTAGTCGAGCTTGGCATTCGGGTCGTTGTAGTCGAGGGTGAAAATAAACGCCTGCTTGACGGTGTTGCGAATCGCAGAATCGCGGAAGGTGACGTTGCGCGCACCGCCATCCATAAAGTTGGTGCTCTTCATGCGCAGCCCCGCATCGGTGCCGTCCGAGACGTTGTCTTCTGCAAGGATGTTTTGAATCCAGGCGCCGGTATGGCTGCCCGCAACGACCATGCCGTGGCCCTTGCGGAAGAAGTTGTTGAAGATCCAGGCATCTTCCTGGGGCTTCTGATGCACCGCATCGGCCCCGGTGCCCGCGGCGAAGTTGACGCAGTCATCACCGGTGTCGAAAAAGTTGTTGAACACCATGGCGCCCTTGCTGTTCGCAAATTCGATGCCATCGCCATTGTTGGCGTCGTAGGTCTTGTGCGTGGTGTTGGCCAGCACCACGTTTTCGGTCTCCAGGTTCATGATCCCGTGGTAGGCCGGATTGAGCACGGTGAAGCCGCCATAAAACACATTCTTCACGTCACGCAAAGTGATCAATGAGGAACGCATCTGCCCATACGCATCCTTGACGTTCATGCCGCGAGCAACGGCTTGCTCCACCTGGGCCTTGGCCAAAACGCCGTCCAGCATGTAGCGGGTGTTATCGCTGGGCAGGTAGAACGGCAGCGCCTGACCCGTCTCGTCCTGCACATCGGCCTGGCGCTTCCAGCCATTGCCGTCAATGGTCCCCGGGCCGACGATGCGAATATTTTCGAAGCGCTGGTGCTGCTTCGGATCTCTGGGCAACGCGTTGATCAAGGACGCCGGCCGCACAGTGGTGGAATACGGATACTGGATATAACCCGCCAGCGGATAGTCTTCGGCCCGCTCGGAGCCCAGCAACGTGGCGCCTTCAGCCATTTGCAGGGTCATGTTGCTCTTGAGGTAAAGCGCCCCGCTTTTGTAGATGCCCTTGGGCAGCAGCACTTTGCAGCCGACGGTACAGGCGTCGATGGCGCTCTGGATGGCCTGCGTATCGAGGCTGCTGCCGTCACCCCTGGCGCCGTACTGCATGACGTCAAAGACCACAGGCACAGGGGTGGTGCGTTGCTCCACGGCCGGGCTGTCGACCGATTCCTGGCCATCAGCCCCTACCGAACGCACGGTAAAACGGTACGGGGTGTCCGGCTTGAGGCCCTGTGCGGTGTAGCTGTGGATGCCGATGCGGTGGTGAAAGTTGGCCTTGTCCTGCTCGTAGAAGCGGTTGATGTAAGGCTTGGCGGGCGACACCCGGTCATTGTTGGCGTTGCTGCTGCCCAGCAGCACGCCGTTGGCGTAAACCCGGTAATCCTTGACGGCAGCATGGTCTGCCGGTTTTTCCCAGACCAGAATGATCTCCTGATCATCAAAGGCCAGGGTCGGCACTTGCACCTTCACTGGCGCCTGCAACGCGGCCCACAGCGGCAGGCTGAACCCCAGCGCCAGGGTGGCCACCGCCGACCGGGTCAGCACCCGCCTGGGTAAAGCAGTCGTCGTGTTTTGATCCAACATATTGTCTTCCTTATTGTTGTGAATCGTCACGCCAGAGCCGTTTAAGCCGATGCCTGACTGAAATCGCGACTGGCCTGCACCAGCATTTGGGTATAGGCATGGACCGCCGAGTCCTGACTCAGGGCCTTGCTGTCCAGCAGTTCAACGATTTTGCCCTGCTGCATCACGGCCACCCGATCACACAGGTGCGTCACCACCCCCAGGTCGTGAGTCACCATCAAGTACGTGAGCTTTTCCTGCTCACGCAGGTCCGTGAGCAGGTTGAGGATTTCGGCTTGCACCGAAACATCCAGGGCCGAGGTCGGCTCATCCAGCAGCAGCACCCGTGGCTCCAGAATCAGGGCCCGGGCAATGGCCACCCGCTGACGCTGACCACCGGACAGTTGATGGGGATAGCGATAACGGAAACTGTCATTCAGACCGACCTTGAGCAGGATTTCATTGATCCGGTCATCCTTGTCCCCTACCCCGTGAATGATCAGCGGCTCGCGCAGGGCGGTGTCAATGGTGTGGCGCGGATGCAGGGAGCCGTAGGGGTCCTGGAAGACCATCTGCACCTTGCGAAAATGCTCCTTGGACAGTTTGTGCTGCAACGGCACGCCAGCAATGCTCAGCTCGCCACTCCAGTGCCGGTACTGGCCGGCCAGGCAGCGCAGGACCGTGGTCTTGCCCGAGCCGGACTCCCCCACCAGACCAAAGGATTCGCCATCGGCGACACTCAGATTGACATCCTGCAACACGTGGTTATGAGCCGCGCCTGCACCAAAGCTCAGGTTCAGCGAACGGGCTTGAATCATGGACATGACGGGTTTCCTCAGTGGGTCAGCCAAAGCGGGTCACGCTGCAGCACCGGCAGGCGCACACGGCGATTATCCATACTGGGCAGCGCAGCCAGCAGGCCACGGGTATAGGGGTGCTGGGCATTTTGCAGGTCGCAGGCAGCAAGAGACTCCACCACCCGCCCGGCATACATCACCAGCACACGGTCGCAGTAGTTGCGCACCAGATTCAGGTCGTGGCTGACAAAGATCAGTCCCATCTCCTGCTCCTCGACCAACTCCTCGAGCACGCTGAGTACCTGCTGGCGAACGGAAACATCAAGGGCGGAAGTCGGCTCGTCGGCGATGATCACTTCCGGTCGCGTGATGACCATCATCGCGATCATGATGCGTTGCCCCATGCCCCCGGACACTTCGTGGGGGTACAGGCCGTAGACCCTTTTTGGATCACGGATATGCACTTTTTCGAGCATTTCCATGACCCGTTCCCGGGCCTCGCTGCGGCTGGCCTTGTGATGGGCCAGGTAGGCTTCAGCGATCTGGTCGCCGACTTTGACCACCGGGTTCAACGAGTACTTGGGGTCTTGCATGACCATGGAAATGCGCTGCCCGCGAATCTTCTGCATGGCCTTTTCACTGGCACTGAGCAGATCGACTTCGCAGAATTGCAGGGTGTTGGCGGTGATCCGGGTGCTGCTCGGGTGCAACTTGAGCAGGCTGCGCCCGACCGTCGACTTGCCCGAACCGGACTCGCCGACAATGGCCAGCTTTTCCCGACCCAGGGTGAAGGACACATCGCGCACGGCATGGGTTTCTTTCTGGCCGTTGACGAAGCGCACATTGAGCCCTTCGACGACCAGTTTATGGGTGGACACGGTATTCGCAGACATAGGGCCTCCAGTTACTCGCTACGCGGATCGAGAATGTCCCGCAGGCCATCGCCCAACAGGTTGAATGCCAGGCTGACCAGCATGATCGCGGCCCCTGGAACTGCGACCAGCCACCAGCACTCGAGCATGTAGCGCCGACCCGTGGAGATCATCGCGCCCCACTCCGGCGACGGCGCCTGGGCCCCAAGCCCAAGGAAACCCAGGGCGGCGGCCGTGAGGATGATCCCGGCCATGTTCATGGTCAGGCGGATGATCACCGACGACAGGCACATCGGCACGATGTGACGCAGGATGATCCGCGCAGGCGAGGCGCCTTGCAGCTCGACGGCGACCACAAAGTCGGCCTTGCGCAAGGACAGGGTTTCAGCCCGCGCCAGCCGTGCGATAGGCGGCCAGGACGTCAGTGCAATAGCGACCACCGCGTGCTCCAGGCCAGGGCCCAGTGCCGCGATAAAGGCCAGTGCCAGTACCAGGCTTGGAAAGGAGATGAATATATCGGTCAGGCGCATGAACACCGTGTCGACGATGCCACCGAAATAACCGGAGACGGTGCCGATAAACAGGCCGATAGGCCCGACGATCACCGTCACCAGGGTGATGATGTACAGGGTGATGCGCGAGCCGTAGACAAGCCGGCTGAACACATCGCGGCCGTATTCATCGGTGCCGAACCAGTGGGCGGCACCCGGCGGCTGCAGGGCGTCGGCCAGGTTCTGCGCGACGGGGTCATGGGTGGCAATCCAGGGTGCGAACGTCGCCACCACAATCAGCAAGAGTGCGACCAGCAGCCCGGCCAGTGTCATGGGGTTGCGCAGCAGATGGCGCAGCACCCGCAGACCGTTCTTGCACAGGGCATCGAAGCTGGATGCCGGAGCATGGTGCAACGGCTGTTTGAGGCTGGAATCGGTAGAAGACATGGTGGGAATCATCGGCATGTTCTCGGATTGAAATCAGGTTCACCGGATACGCCCGCAGGCGCGTCCGGCAGCACTTCGCGGGTGAACACTCAGCGTTCCTTGTAGACCCCCAGATAACGGGTGGCCTCGGCGTCATCACCCGTAAACCCCTTGATATCGGAAGCGCTCACGACGGTGTCGGTCATCTGCGAAATCATCATGATCGGGCCCACTTCCTGGTCGTAGAGGTTCTGCGCCTGGTGGTACAGGCTCACCCGCTGGCTGGCGTCACGCTCCACCCCGGCCTTGTCGATCAGGCCATTGATCTGCGGGCTGAAAAACGAAGCACGCCAGCCCTGGAAATTCGGCAAGCCTGCGTCATCGCTGTTGTCGGGGTTGTAGACGAAGGTGCGCAAGCTGAAGTACGGATGCGGGTAACGCTCGGCGCCACGGGCGACGATGATGTCGAAGTTGCGCGCACGCATCGCGCCATACACCTGGTTGCCCGTACCGGTGACGATGCTGGCGTTGATCCCGCCTTCGGCCAGGGTTGATTGCAGGCGCGCAGCGATGTCAATAAAGGGTGGCTCGGACAAGGTGCGGATCGTGGTGGTGAAACCCTGGGGATACCCGGCTTCGGCCAGCAGTTTTTTCGCCGCCGCCACGTCCATGTGATACCCCGGATCCGGCAAGCGTGCTTCCAGGCTCAGTTGCATCGGTTGCTGGTTGAGCTTGCCGTAGTAAGGCATCACCTGCTCATCCAGGCCCTTGTAGTCGATGAGGTTGCGCACCGCTTCGCGGACCTTGGGTTTGGCAAACTCGGGCTGCTTCATGCTCATGGCCACGTAGTACATGGTGCCCCGGGGTAACGATTGCACCTGAAGCTTCGGTGAACCGTCGATGGCGCGAATGTCCGGCGCCGCCATGCCGTAGGCCAGGTCCAGATCCCCACGCTCAAGCATCAGGCGCAAGGACTGGGACTCGGTCATGTGCCGCACCACCACACGCTTGAGCTTGGCCGCGCCACCCCAGTAACCATCGAAGCGGGTCAACAACAGGGAGTCATTGGCGCTCCACTTGGTCAGCACGAAAGGCCCGCTGCCCGCTTCGTTGGTCACCAGCCAGCCTGCGCCCAGATCACCGTTCTTTTCATGGGCCAGGGCAGTCACGCGGTCCACCACCACGGCACTGGGCGAGATCGCCAGGGAGTCCACCAGCAGTTGCGGGTCCATGACCTGCGGCAGATCAATGACCAGGGTGTGGGCATCCGTGGCACGGATCAGCGACTGGATGTTGTCGACGTTGTAGCCGTAAGCCTTCCAGGTCGTGGCCAGGCCAAAGTTGAGTTTCATCACCCGGTACAGCGACCAGGCCACATCTTCGGCGGTCAGGGGATTGCCGGAGTGGAACTTCACGTCCTGACGCAAATGAAAGGTCACCTGCTTGCCATCTTCACTGACCTCCCAGCGCTCGGCCAATTGCGGCACGTGACGCTCGGGGTTGCCCTGGTCACGCTTGATCAGGGTGTCGTAGAGGTTGGCATTGACGCCCGAGGCGTCAAGGCCGGGCGCATTGGCCGGATCGATGGAGAACAGATTGACCATGCTCATGCCCACAATCAGCTGGTCGGTCGGGGTCTTGGCATTGACCGCGCCCGTCGCGCCCAACGCCAGAACAGCCGCCAGCAGACTCATATGCACTGTCGAAAATGCAGTCTTCATTCAAAATTCCTTCTTCTTATAGTTATTAAGGGGCTGACGTCGGATTAGCGGGTGCGCGGATCAAACACCTTGTACAAGGCATCACTGATCAGGTTGAGCGCGACGAAGATCAAGCCGATCACCAGTACACATCCCATCACGGCATTCATGTCGCCGAGCATCAGGCTGCTGGTCAGGTACTGGCCGAAACCGGGCCAGGCAAACACCATCTCGATCAATACCGCGCCTTCAAGCAGCGAGCCGTAAGCCAGGGCCACGACCGTCAGCAGTTGCACCAGGATGTTGCGAAAGGCATGCCCCCAGACCACCTGGCGCCGGGACAGACCCTTGACCCGCGCCGTAATGATGTATTCCTGGGAGAGCTGTTCGAGCATGAAGCTGCGTGTCATGCGGCTGATGTAGGCCACCGAGTTGAGGCCCAGGATCAGTGCAGGCAACAGGATGTGGCGCATGGCGCTGGCAAACGCATCCCAGTCCCGGGCCAGGCTGGTGTCGATCAGCAACAGCCCGGTCACTTCAGGCACCATGCCGTCGTAGGCCAGGTCGATGCGCCCTGCCCCACCCGCCCATCCAAGCCAGGCGTAGAACACCAGGAGGCCCATCATGCCCAGCCAGAAGATCGGCGTGGAGTAACCGAACAGTGTGATGACCCGGGCAATATGGTCCCCCATGCGCCCCTGGTTACTGGCAGCGCAGACCCCCAGCGGCAACCCGATCAGGACCCCGAACAGGATCGCCAGCGTTGCCAGTTCGATGGTTGCCGGGAAGACCCGCAGGATGTCTTCAAGCACCGGATGACCGGTTAACAGCGCGTTACCGAAATTGCCGTGCAGCAGGTCATTGAGGTACAGGCCGAACTGGGTCCAGATCGGCTTGTCCAGGCCCATTGCCCGGTAGACCTGGTCATAGGTGGAACTGTCCGCGTCCGGCCCGACCACCGCCAGGACCGGGTCCAGCGGCATGACCCGGCCAATGACGAACGTCAGAGCCAGCAGGCCGAGCAAGGTCACCAGGACCGTGCTGACCCGCCGGGCGGCGTTGGAAGTACGTGCTCCCAACACAGAGGCTGTCGAAACAAACATAGTGAACTCCTGATCTATCGGGCACCGGTGCACCAAGGACGCGGGCGTTTACCCGCGCCACTTTCAGCGATTTTTGTAGACGTCTTTGTAGCGCGTGGTCGCCGCCGTATGGCCCTGGAAATCAACCACATCGCCGTACACCAGCACCGTGTCAGTCATCTGCGAGACAGGCAGGATGGCGCCGACCTGCTGGTCGAGCTGCTCCTGAATCTCGCGGTACTGAGCCAGTTGCCTGGCGGCATCGGGCTCCACTTCGGCGCTTTCGATCAGGGTGTTCAGTTCAGGGCTGTAGAACGATGTACGCCAGCCCTGGAAGTTGCTGAGCTTGGCTTCATCGCGGTTGTCGGGGTTGTAGACCAGCGTGCGCAGGCTGGAATGGGGATGGCGTTCAGCACCGCCGCCGCCACGGCCGACGATGATGTCAAAGGACCTGTCGCGCATGGCGCCATAAACCTGGTTGCCGGTGCCGGTGATGATGCTGGCCTCGATCCCGGCCTGGGCCAGGGTCGATTGAAGGCTGGAGGCGATGTTGATAAACGGCGGCTCGGTCAGTACCCGGATAGACGTCTTGAAGCCGTTGGGATAGCCCGCTTCGGCCAGGAGTTTCCTGGCTTGCTCGACGTTCAACTGGTAGCCCGGATCGGGCAGCCGTGCGGGAAGCCCCAAGGGCAAAGGCCGCTGATTGATCACGCCGTAGTGCGGCATCACGGTCTGGTTGATGCCCTGATAATCGATCAGCGAACGCACGGCCTGGCGAACCCGGGCATCGGCAAACATCGGCTGCTTCACGCTCAAGGCCACGTAGTAAAGCGTGCCGCGCTGCAGGCTCTGGGTACGAATATTGGGGTTTTTTTGCAGGGCCTGGATATCCGGAGCTGACATGCCTTTGGCGATATCCAGATCACCGCGCTCGATCATCAGCCGCAAGGACTGCGACTCGGTCATGTTGCGCATGACGATACGCTTGAGCTTGGCCGGGCCACCCCAATAGCCATCGAAACGGGTCATCAGAATCACGTCATTGGCGCGCCAGTCGTTGAGCACGAAGGCTCCGCTGCCAGCTGCGTGGGTCACCAGCCAGGCTGCGCCCATATCATTGTTCTTTTCGTGCTCCAGGACTTTTTTACGGTCCAGGATAAAGGCGCTGGGAGACGTCGCCAGCGTGTTGAGCACCAGCATCGGGTCGGTAGGCCGCGCCAGTTCAATCACAACGGTGTTGGGGTCAGTGGCGCGGATCAGGCGGTCAACGTTGTCGGCACTGAAACCGTATGCCTTCCAGGTCGAGGCCAGGGCCAGATTGAGTTTGAGTACCCGCTGCAGCGACCACACAACATCCTCGCTGCTTAAAGGATTGCCCGACTGGAACTTCACATCGGGGCGCAGGTTAAAGGTCAGCGTCTTGCGGTCATCGCTGACCTGCCAGCGTTCCGCCAGCGCGGGCAACAGGCGATCGGGCTGTGCCACGTCCTGCACCAGCAGCATGTCGTAGAGATTGGCATTGATCTCCGACACATCCAGGCCAGTGGCTGCCGCCGGATCCAGGGACAACAGGTTGATCATGCTCATGCCGACAATCAGCTGGTCGGCCGGGGTCTTGGCATAAGTCACAGGTACTGCAGTGACCGCCAGGGCCATCGCCAATACCCGCGCCCAAAGCAAAGGGGAAATGCTCATGGTGAGAGTGCCTTTCTTATAGTTATAGGGCGCTCGGACAACCCGGTTTTCACCGGGTTAGCCGGGTACACATCAGAAGCTTTTGAGCGTGTTGGTCTCGATGAAATCGAAATCGATTTCTTCGCCCAGCCCTGGCAAATCGGAGAGATGAACAAAGCCATCGCTGTCCATCGGATCCACCAGGCGCTTGAGATACGCGGGCACTTCGTCGTAATCCAGGTACGGGTGCAGCAACCCGCGCTCATACCAGGTGCAGTTCTTGATGGCCCCGACCACCGCCAGGTTGGCGGCACCGTTGCCGTGGATCTCGCAATCCATGCCGAACGACTCCGCCATGTGCGCAACCTTCAGGCACGGCGCAATACCACCGACCCCGGCCACGCCTGCGCGCAAAATATCGCACACGTCGTTCTTGACCCAACTGGCACGGCTCAGGTGCTTGCCGCCCAGGCTTTCCGGGCCCAGCACCGGAATATCCAATTGCCCCGCCAACCAGGCGTAGGACTCTGCCGAGTCTTCCATCATGGGTTCTTCAAACCAGGCGAAATTCAGTTTTTCCAGTTCGCGGCCGATGTACAGCGCGTCAGTGCGGCTGTACCAGTGATAACCATCGAGCATCAGGGCGATGTCCGGCCCCACTGCCTCACGCACGGCGGCGCAGGCTTTGACATCCATACTCGGGCTCGGGGCGAAGGACACCGGCGGCATCCAGGTGTGCAGCTTGATCGCCTTGTAGCCACGCTCGACCAGCGTCTGGGCAAACCGGCCGTAATCTTCTGGCGTCGCCAGACCACCCGGTAATTCATCACCGCACATGGTTGAGCCATACGCAGGCACCTTGTCGCGGAAACCACCAATGAGTTTGTGCACCGGCACGCCCAGCTTGCGGCCTGCCCAATCCCACAACGCCTGCTCGACCAGTGCCAGTGCGCGGTCGGTCAACTGGCTGGCGCTGCCACGTTGCCAGTGCGCCAGCTCATGCCAGATCTTTTCGCGATCAAATGCGTTTTGCCCCACCAGCACTTTGCGCACAAAGCCATCGAGCACATACGGCCTGATCAATTCGGGAGCACCGAAGGCATACCCCTCGTTGCCGTCTTCGGTCTGGATCCGCAGCAGCGCCATTTGGGCCTGGGCGACATCACCGGGATGGGCATGGCCGGCGCTGTCCACAGCGCGGCGAGTGGGATAGGAAAAAACCTGGACGTTGACTGCGGTAATTCTCATGGACGTGGTTCGCCTTTTTATTGGGTGTGTATCAGAGCAATCGCCTGTCGAAATGATCATAAGTCATCGTACAACGATTGAAAAGACACTGATAAACATCCTTTAAAAATGCACGCCGCCCCTGAAAATCGCACGAAAGCCCCAATTTACTGGGGCTTAAAGGACAACATCGAGATAACTCATCCAGCATGAAGGCTGCGTAAAACGCAGACATATGTAACAAGATGTTACTAAAGCACCTATAACCCATAGACTCGTTACATGTCGTACGATAACGTATGTCAGCGCGCAAAATTTGATCCAGCCGTAGCAACTGATTGGTAGTAGCCGTTTCAAACGAACCCCAAAAAAAACAATAAAAGAAGGCCGTATGAACAACCCTCTACGTACGCTCGTTACCGTCGCGACCCTGTGCCTGCCCTTCTACGTCAGTGCCGATTCCGCCAGCATCAATTACCGGCACCAGATGACTGAGGAAGACAGCGCCCACGCCGACAGAATCAAGCTGGGCTACCGCATGGACAGTGGTCTGGGCTTTGAAGCAGAAATGAAATACCGCACGGCTGGCGATCGCAAAGACGTCGCCTACGACAACATGGTCAACAACGGCCATGAGTTCACCGTCAGCTACAACTACAAGTTGAGCCCGCAATCGACGCTGACACCGGCTTTCCAGATGGACAGTTCGAAGGACTCGACCTCTTACAAGTTCGGCCTCAAGTACAACTACAAAATCAACGACACCTTCTACGTCGCGACGCGCTATCGCATCGACATGAAGAAACTGGACCGTGATCAGGTCAACAGCGACATGCCCGACAACCTCAAGGACAACCAGGACACCCACCGTATCGAAGGCTGGCTGGGCTACACCCCGGCCAGCAAGTGGGCGCTTGAGTACCAGGCCATCTACTTCAAGACCAACTACATCCGCTACGACAACGAGAAGAGCGATTACGAGCAGAACCTGATCGTCAAATACAAGATCAACAAGCAGTGGGCGCCGTTCATGGAGGTGGGTGACGTCAAGGTCAGCTCAACTTCCGACGACCGTCAGGCGCGCTGGCGTCTTGGGGTCCAATACAACTTCATGTAATGCCAGGCAGGCCTGGCGTTCGCGCATCGTGCGCCAGGCAAGCCCCTGTTACCCAGACCTGAATACCCATCGATGGATGACCTGACCATGACAACACCGCTTGCTTCGAATAAACCCTTCAACCGTATTTTGCTGACCGGTGCCGCGGGTGGCCTGGGCCAGATACTCAGGGACACCCTGCAGGCCCACGCCACCACCGTTCGCCTCTCGGACATCAGCCCAATGGCGCCTAGCCGTGGTGAACATGAGGAAGTCATCACCTGCAACCTGGCCGACAAGGCCGCCATTACGGCGCTTGCCAAGGATGTCGACACGATTGTTCATTTGGGCGGGATTTCAGTCGAACGCCCCTTTGAAGAAATTCTCGAGGCCAATATTCGCGGCACCTTTCACATTTACGAGGCCGCACGCATCCACGGGATCAAGCGGATCGTCTTTGCCAGTTCCAACCACGTGACGGGTTTCTATCCCCAGGACACGCCGCTGGATGCCCACTCCCAACGCCGTCCCGACGGCTATTACGCGCTGTCCAAGTCTTACGGTGAAGACATGGCAACCTTCTACTTGCACCGGTATGGCATCGAGACGGTGAGCCTGCGTATTGGTTCTTCGTTTACCGCGCCCCGCAATACCCGAATGCTGTCGACCTGGCTCAGCTACTCCGACCTTGAACACCTGGTAGAGCGCGCCTTGCTGGCACACGACGTCGGCCACAGTGTGGTCTACGGTGTTTCCGACAACAGGGATGTGTGGTGGAGCAACCGCCATGCCTCGCACCTGGGCTTTGCGCCGCAGGACACTTCAGAACCGTTTCGCCCACAGTTCGAACAACAGCCCGAACTGGCGGCTGATGACCCAAACCGGCTGTATCAGGGCGGGGCCTTTGCGGTCGCCGGGCCTTTCGGCGAGTGAAGCGCCAGCACTCATCCCTTCAGGCTTGACTCATACGCCTTGCGCATACGCTCACGGCTGTTGGAGAGGTGCAGACGCATCGCCGCACGGGCCGCATCGGAGTCGCGGCGGACAATGGCCTTGTAAATGTCCTCATGCTCGCGGCTCAACCGCTCCAGATACGGGCCCGCATCACTGGTATGGCGCGTTGAGTGCAGCCGGGTGCGCGGGATGATGCTGAGCCCCAGGTGCAACATGATGTCGGTGAAGTAACGATTACCCGTGGCCAACGCGATCTGCTGGTGAAACTGGAAGTCCGCAGACACGGCGTAATCGACACTGACTGCCGGTGAATTCAGGGCATCCAGCGAATCGCGCATCAGTTGCAGCTGTTGATCCGTTCGCCGCGAGCACGCCAGGCCTGCAGCCTCCACTTCCAGGCTGATGCGCAACTCAAGCACAGCCAGCACGTCGTGCAGCGTCACAATGCTGTCGGGGTCGATATAAAAACCGCTGGCGCTCGGGATGTCCCGCACAAAGGTGCCAATGCCATGCCGGGTTTCTACCAGCCCGCTGGCCTGCAATCGGGAAATAGCCTCGCGCACCACTGTACGGCTGACACCGTGTTCCTGCATGACCTGCGACTCGGTCGGCAGTTTTGCAGCACGTGCCAACTCACCCTCTCGAATCCGCCGGGAAAGCTCAGTAACCAGATCCTCGGCCAGGCTGCGATGCTTTTGGCGAGCTCGGGGTTGGACGTTCGGGTTGCCCATCAAGTGCCTTTACTTCTGCTGGCGAATGAACCGCCATCATAGCTCAAGCAGTTGTACGACAACATGCCTAAGCACTGAGACCTGCTCCATCCGTGTCTTGCGCGGCCTTTTTTCCGCTGATAGGGTCTGCTGACAATACCTGCCCAAGCAGGAACACGAGGAAGCAAGCCATGCAGATTCAATCCCACAACACGGCGGACGTGGATCAGCAACTGGTGATTGCAGGCTGGCAGGAACACTACCAACAAATGTCGGCCGGGTATTTCCAGGGCAAGGTGGTGCACCTGCAACTCAACGGCATCGAGGTGTTTGAGGAGCAGATGAACACTCGCATCGAGCAGCATTTCCATGCACCCGCCGCCTCGCTGGTGTTCAGTTTTGACACGCAAAACGGCTCGCTCTATCTGCTCAACGAAGAAACCCAGAACACCTGGATCACCCCGGAAAACTACAAGGAAGTCTCGGTCGTCATCGGCCCCCGCTACCTCAGGCAACTGGAAAACCTGAGCAACCTCGACGGCCTGTTCCTCACGCCGCTGGTGTCCCAGCAAAGCCGCATTTTTGGCCGCTGGTTAAGCAGCACCTTGCAGCAACTGGCCGTCGATGATTCGCCGCTGCCCGACGAAAGCCTGGCCCAGCAACTGGTCGACGACTGCCTGTATATCCTCGACTGCCCGCGCCAGACCCTCGATCACAGCCAGCAAAAACACCTGGCCCATGACCGCCGCCTGATCCAGCGCGTATTCGACCTGGTCATGACCGCCCCGCAAGAACACTTCAACGTGCTGCAACTGGCCAATGCCGCCGGGGTGTCCGTGCGCCAGTTGCAACACAGTTTCACGTCCTTTACCGGCGTCTCGCCCAGCCAGTGGCAACGTTTGCGCCGACTGAATTTTGCCCGCCGCGACTTGCTGCGCCTTTGCCCCGCCCAAACCACCGTGGCAGAAATCGCCATGCGCTGGTCGTTCTGGCACCTGGGCCGGTTCTCGGAAACCTACCGCACACTGTTCGGCGAACTGCCCAGCAGCACCCTGTTGCGCCTCCGCTAGCGCACCAAAACAGGGCATTAATTAAAGCGCAAATCGGATAGAAGCCTGCCGTCCCACGATTGCACTATCACCTCGCAACACGGAACTGAGCAGCCAGGGGGCGCTCAGGCATTTCCCTGCAAGAGGCGTTATGAAAGGCAATCTGGATCGACTGAGCCATTGGCTCAAAGAAAACAAAATCACTGAAGTCGAGTGCCTGATCTCTGATCTGAGCGGCATCGCCCGGGGCAAAATCTCTCCCACCAACAAGTTTCTCAACGAGCAAGGCATGCGCCTGCCAGAGAGTGTCTTGTTGCAGACAGTGACCGGCGATTACGTAGAAGACGATATCTACTACGAACTGCTGGACGCGGCGGATATCGACATGCACTGCCGCCCGGATCAGGACGCAGTGTTCATCGTGCCCTGGGCAACCGAACCCACGGCACAGGTCATTCACGACACCTATGACAAACAGGGCAATGCGATTGAACTGTCGCCGCGCAACCTGCTGAAAAAGGTCTTGAGCCTGTACACGGCGCGCGGCTGGAAACCGATTGTCGCCCCCGAAATGGAGTTCTACCTGACTCAGCGCAGCCCCGACCCTGACTATCCGCTGAAACCACCGGTGGGGCGCTCCGGCCGCCAGGAAACCGGGCGCCAGTCGTATTCGATTGAAGCCACCAACGAATTCGACCCGTTGTTTGAAGACATGTACGACTGGAGCGAAGCCCAGGGGCTGGATCTGGACACCCTGATCCACGAAGAAGGCACGGCGCAGATGGAGATCAACTTCCGTCACGGCGCGGCGCTGTCCCTGGCTGACCAGATCATTATTTTCAAGCGCACCATGCGCGAAGCGGCGCTCAAGCATGACGTGAGCGCAACCTTCATGGCCAAGCCCATGACCGGCGAGCCAGGCAGCGCGATGCACGTGCACCAGAGCGTGGTGGACCTGGAGACAGGCGAGTCGGTGTTCTCCAACCCCGATGGCAGCATGAGCGAGCTGTTTATGCACCACATCGGCGGCCTGCAAAAGTACATCCCCGAAACCCTGCCGCTGTTCGCCCCTAACGTGAATTCGTTCCGCCGTTTCCTTCCCGACACCTCGGCCCCGGTCAACGTCGAGTGGGGCGAAGAAAACCGCACCGTGGGCCTGCGCGTACCGGACTCGGATCCGCAAAACCGTCGTGTTGAAAACCGACTGGCCGGTGCCGATGCCAACCCTTACCTGGCCCTGGCCGCCAGCCTGCTCTGCGGTTACGCTGGGATGGTCGAAGGCATTGAACCGAGCGCGGCGGTCGTTGGCCGTGGCTATGAACGTCGCAACCTGCGCCTGCCCCTGACCCTGGAGGCCGCGCTGGAGTGCATGGAACAGTCGGATATGGCCATGAAGTACCTTGGCGAGCGCTTCACCAAAGGCTTTGTGGCCGTCAAACGGGTCGAGCACGAGAACTACAAGCAGGTCATCAGCTCGTGGGAGCGGGAGTTCCTGCTGTTTAGCGTGTAGCACTCAACGCCTTCCAAAATGGACTCACAGAAAGGACATGTGGATGAAACCTATAGCCAGAAAACTGATGTTCATGAGCCTGTTCGCCCTCGCCGGCCAGGCCTCGGCGCAAGACACGGTCAATATCTATAACTGGACGGACTACATCGCCGAAGACACCCTGGCCAACTTCCAGCGCGACACCGGCATCAAGCCGATTTATGACGTGTTTGATTCCAACGAAACCCTTGAGGGCAAGTTGCTTGCCGGACGGACCGGCTATGACGTGGTTGTGCCCAGCAACCACTTTTTGGGACGACAGATCAAGGCCGGGGTATTCCAGAAGCTCGACAAGTCGCAGATCCCCAACTGGAAGAATCTGGACCCCACCTTATTGGCCCGACTGCAGGCCAACGACCCGGGCAATGAGTACGCCGTGCCCTACCTGTGGGGTACCAACGGCATTGGCTACAACGTCGACAAGGTCAAGCAGGTGCTGGGCATCGACACCATCGATTCCTGGAGCGTGCTGTTCGAACCGGAAAACCTCAAAAAGCTGAAAAGCTGCGGCGTTGCCTTTATGGACTCTGCGGACGAAATAATGCCCTCGATGCTCAACTATATGGGGCTCAACCCCCGCAGCCTGGAACTCAAGGACTACAAGGCAGCCGAGAAAAAACTGGAGCCCCTGCGCCCCTATATCAGCTACTTCCATTCCTCCAAGTACGTGACGGACCTGGCCAACGGCGACATCTGTATTGCCTTCGGTTATTCGGGTGATGTGTATCAGGCGATCCATCGCGCGCAAGAGGCCGGGAACGGGGTGAATGTTGCCTACGTGGTGCCCAAGGAAGGCGGCAACCTGTGGTTCGACATGCTGACCATCCCGGCAGATGCCAAGAACCCCGAGCAGGCCCATGCCTTTATCAACTACATGCTCAAACCTGAAGTGATTGCCGGTATCAGCGAGTACGTGGGTTACGCCAACGCCAACACCGCGGCCACGGCCTTGATGGAAGACGAAATCACCCACAACCCGTCGATTTATCCGCCCGAGTCAGTGCAGGCCAAGCTCTATGTGTCATCGGAGCTGCCGCCAGACCTGATGCGCTGGATGACCCGTTCGTGGAACAAGTTCAAGTCCGGTCGTTAATCCTGTGCCGGGCATCAATGGATGCCCGGCAACTCAGTAGGCAGTTTTTTATGACGTCCATGATGTCTTTACCGCACACCTATTACAGCGCCACGCGCAACCAGACGCTCAACTGCCCGCCCCTTGAGGGTCATGTGCAGGCGGACGTCTGCATTATTGGCGCAGGCTTTACCGGCTTGAACACCGCCATTGAGCTGGCGGAACGTGGTCACTCGGTGATTGTGCTTGAGGCGCAGCACATCGCCTGGGGGGCCACCGGGCGCAACGGCGGCCAACTGATTCGCGGGGTGGGTCACGACCTGGACGCCCACGAAAAAACCATCGGCCGTGAAGGCGTCACGGTACTCGAACGACTGGGCCTGGACGCGGTGGATCTGGTGCGTCAGCGCGTAGAAAAACACGGCATCGACTGTGATTTGCGCTGGGGCTTTTGCGAGTTGGCCAACACCCCGCGCCATGTTGAAAACCTTGTCGCCGAGCAGGCATCCCTGCAACGGCTGGGCTATCGGCACAAGGTCGAGCTGGTAGCGCGCGCAGACATGCACCGCGTGGTCGCGTCGGACCGCTACCTCGGCGGGTTGATCGATGAAGGCTCGGGGCATTTGCACCCGCTCAACCTGGCCTTGGGCGAAGCCGCCGTCGCGCAACAACTGGGGGTCAGGATTTACGAAAACAGCGCCGCGACCCGTATCGAATACGGCAGTCAAGTTCGCGTGCACACGGCCAACGGCGTGGTTCATGCCAAAACCCTGGTGCTCGCGGGCAATGCCCATCTGGGTGATCTGGAGCCTGCGCTCAGCGGCAAAGTGTTGGCCGCTGGCAGCTACGTGATTGCCACTGAGCCCTTGAGCGAGGATCTGGCGCACACCCTGATCCCTGAAAACCGGGCCCTGTGCGATCAACGTGTGGGGCTTGATTACTATCGTCTGTCGGCCGACCGGCGCTTGCTGTTTGGCGGCGCGTGTCACTACTCCGGGCGAACGCTCAAGGATATTGCGGGGTATATGCGCCCCAAAATGCTTGAAGTGTTTCCGCAGCTGGCAGGCAAAACCATCGACTTTCAGTGGAGCGGCATGATCGGCATTGGCGCCAACCGGCTGCCACAGATTGGCCGCCTGCAGGCCCATCCCAACGTGTTTTATGCCCAGGCCTATGCCGGGCATGGCATCAACACCACCCATATGGCAGCGCGGCTGGTTGCACAGGCCATCAGCCTTGAACACAGCCAGGGTTTTGACCTGTTCTCCCGCGTACCGCACCTGACATTCCCCGGGGGCAAGCACCTGCGCTCGCCACTGTTGGCGCTGGGCATGCTCTGGTACCGACTCAAGGAAATCGCTGCCCGCTAATACGAGATGCAGCACTGTGGTCATTCAGATACACCGCGCCGCGAGTATCGCGAGCAAGCCCGCTCCCACAGGAATTGGGACTGTGGGAGCGGGCTTGCTCGCGAGGCAGGCGCCGCGGTTTATCCGTTAGTTCCAACACTTTGAAACAAGCCAACAACAATAAAAAGGACGTTCACATGAAGCGTTTTACCCCGTGTGTGCTTGCAGCATTGTTTACCCTGCCCTCGCTGCAGGCCATGGCCGCTGCGACCTGGTCTTCACCAACGGCAAAGTGTTTACCGGCGTGCCCGGCCAGGCGCTGGTAAACGCCGTGGCCGTCGAAAACGGCAAGATCATGAAAGTGGGCAGCGATGACGAGGTCAACGCCTTGGCCGATGCCAAAACCCGGCGCATTGACCTGGCAGGCAAGGTACTGATGCCCGGCATGATCGACACCCATAGCCATCCGGTACTCGCCGGTTTGGCCAGCCTGGGGGCGAACCTGCTGGATGAAGAAAAACCCCTGCCCGAACTCGAACAATGGATCATCGAGCAGGAGCAGGCAGGCAATACCGGGGACGGCGCCATCGTCAATATTGCGGGCGTCAGTTCGGCCTATTGGGAACAAAGCAGCGAGTTGGGCAAGCGTTTCAATCAGGGCCGCTGGACTGACAAACCGCTGGTATTGAACGGCATCGACGGGCATACCGGCTGGGCCAACAACGCCATGCTCAAGCACGCCAACATTGATGCCGCCTTTATAAAGAACCTGCCGAGCAAAGAGCGCGGTTATATCGGTCACGGGACAGACTTCACCCCGACCGGTTTTGTTGCCGAGTCCATGTGGGATCAGGTACGCGGCCAGGTCCCGCCGCCAAGCGCGCAGGTGATGCTCAAGGCTGCCCGTGAAGCCGTAAGAATAAATAACCAGTATGGGGTTACGGGCTGGATGGACGCGGCCTCGAACGCAGGCCATTCCGACTCGCTGTTCGATTTCACCGCCACTGAACAGAGCGTGGGCGTATTGCCGCTGTATCGTCAATTGGCAGAGAACGGAGAGCTTTCTGCCCACGTCGCGGCTCTGATGCTGACCAACTCCAAAAGCAAACCCGCCGACCTTGAAGTGCTGGCCAAGGTGATGAAGCAGTTCGAAGGCGTGCCCAACCTGACCTTCCCCGGCATCAAGGTGTTTGCCGACGGTGTTCTGGAATACCCGGGGCAAACGGCGGCAGTCATCGTGCCGTACAAGAACAATAATAAAAACGGCGAACTGCTGATTGACCCTGCGCACTTTGGCGAGCTGGTGGTGGCCGCCGAAAAGCGCGGCTGGATCGTACACATGCATGCGGTCGGCGACCGTGCGGTACGTGAGTCCCTGAACGGTTTTGAATATGCGCGCACGCTCAGCCCGGCACCGGTGACCCACAGCATCAGCCACTTGCAACTGGTCAACCCCAAGGAGTTCCCGCGGTTTGCGCAACTGGGGGTAGTGGCATCCATGCAACTGCTGTGGGCGACGGAAGAAAGCTACACCGTCGACCTTGTGAAGCCTTACATCAGTGCATTTGCCTATGGCTATCAGTACCCGGCCAAATCCCTGAAAGATGCCGGGGCCATGATCGCCGGCGCCAGCGACTGGCCGGTTTCCAGCCCGAACCCGTGGAACGCCATCGCCCAGGCAGCCACCCGCAAAGGCCCTCTGGGTGTGCTCAATGCCAAGGAAAGCCTTGATCGCCAGAGCATGTTTTATGCCTACACCAGCAATGCCGCCAAAACCCTGGGGCTGGATGCCCAAATCGGCTCTCTGGTACCCGGCAAGCAGGCTGACCTGATCATCCTCGACCGTGATGTGTTCAGCGTCGATGACGAGGCCCTTTCAGACACCAAAGTCCTGAAGACCTTCTTCGCCGGTAAGCAGGTGTACGCACCTGACGCCTGATTGACCCGCATGGCCCATGGCGCCTTATAAAAACAAGAGAATCGATATGAATGCATTGTCTGCCTGCATGCTCACGGGCCTGGCCCTGGCCCCCTTGCTCAGCGCCCGGGCGCTGGAGCTCAACGATGATTTCCAATTGGCGATCACCCCCACACTGATCAGCGACTACCGGGCCAACGGCCTGTCGCAAACCCTGGGCGACCCCGCCGCCCAGCTGGCGATCACCCTCAACCATGTCAGCGGTCTGTATGCTGGCCTGTGGACCTCCAATGTCGACTTTGGCCATGACTCCAAAGCCCGACAGGAGATCGAATACTTCGCCGGTTACTTCTGGCAAATCAACGACAACATCAGCCTGGAGACTTTCTACACACGCTACGAGTTCCCCCGTGAAAGCGGGTACAACCAGAGCGATATCCAGACCACCCTCGACCTGTACGGCGTGTTGCTCGGGGGCAAGTACGTCAACAACATGAAAGGCCCGGACTACGAGGATGACAACGGCGAGTTCCACGAGGGCAAAAAAGACGAGGATTTATCCACGGTCTTTATCGGCTATCACACCGTGCTGCCCGCCGAGATCGGCTTGGCCCTGCGCTATGAATACGTCGACTACAAGGACGACGTATTTTTCAGCAACAGCGGCAAAGGACGGGGTGATTACTACGACTGGGAGGTCAAGCTCAGCCGCCAGCTGATCGGTATTGACTGGGCGCTGAGCTATATCGATACCGACCTGTCGAAGGCCGAGTGCACCAGCTTCACCGGCTATGACGATGTGTGCGGTGCAACGCTGGTGGCCAGCGCCAGCAAAACCTTCTGATTAAACCTGCGATCAGGCGTCACCCATTATCCTGTGATCCATTACCATGAGCCTCGCCAAGACGTCGTTACGTAGCCTGGAGTGCTCAGTGGAAATCAAACACCTGCGATCATTTGTGACCCTGGCGGAGGAGCTGCACTTCGGCCGCGCTGCACAACGGTTATCCATCGTGCAACCGGCCCTGAGCATGCAGATAAAGATGCTCGAAGAAGAGCTGGGGGTGCGCCTGTTCGAGCGTAACCGGCACTCGGTCACGCTGACAGAAGTGGGCACCCTCTTCCTGCCCGAAGCCCGGGCCACGCTGTATCAGTCTGCCCATGCGGCGGATGTGGCCAGGGCTTGCGGGCGCGGAGAAATCGGGCGCGTACGCTTGGGGTTTGTGTCATCGGTCCTGCCTGAGCTGCTGCCCTCACTGATCCGCTCGTTGCATGCACGATTCCCGCGTATTGAACTGGAACTCAAGGACATGCCCGGCCCGGATCAGGCGGTGGCACTCAAGAACGGCCAGCTCGATTTCGGCCTGATGCGCTTGCCAGCCGCCATCCCCGGTATCCAGACCCGCGAAGTGCTGCAGGAAACCTTTATTGTTGCCCTGCCCGGCGATCACCCGCTGGTTGCCTGCGACACCCTGCACCCGACGGACCTCGACCAACTGCCCGTGTTTATCCTGGCCAGACGTTACGCCCCCGGCTTTTACGATGAGCTGATGCAAGCGGTCACACGCCAGGGCGGGCAGTTGCAAATTGCGGCGGAGCTGGGCGAGTTCACCACCATGCTCGCGCTGGTGTCGGCCGGGCTGGGCGTTGGCTTGCTGCCCGCCAATGCCGGACGCGCATTACCCGCCAACGTCATTTCCAGGCCCCTGGAGCTGGGAAGCTACCGTGCAACCACAGGGCTGGCATGGACGGATCTGAACAGCGCCGTCAAAAGCACCGTGTTCAACTTGATGAGCGAGTTACTGCCGTTTGGGCAACAAGCGCTCAAGGAGTGATGCGCGGGCACGTTGCCCTGCCCCACGACTTTTGTGCGCCGCACCCAAAAGTTAATGATAAACATTCCCGTCAGCTGATACGATTCAGCCCTACTGACGAGTCTGAAACGCCCGTAATAGACGTTTCACCCGGAGTACCTGGAACCTTGTCCAGCGTGTGTCCGGTGCTCGACAGCGAATTCAGTTATCTGCCGTCAATGGTGTGGAGTGTTACGGATGTTGCAAAGGAAGCATGGATTCAAACGGGCAGGCATTGTGCCGCTGGGTGTGTGTACCAGCCTGGTGATCAGTTGCACAGTGCTGGCGAGCGAAGTCGCCCCGCTGCAACTGCCCAGTACTCAGGTCGACGGTGTGCAATCCAGCGCAGACGACACGGACTACCGTGCAGGCTACAGCTCGACGGCAGACAAGACTGAAACGGCCTTCCTGCAGCAATCACAGACCGTGGACACGGTGACCCCGCAACAGCTCAAGGATCAAGCGCCTCAAACCCTCGAAGACGTGATCAAGTTTATGCCGGGGGTCGTGGTCAGTAATAATTTCGGTGGCACGCAGGACAGTTTCATCAAGCGCGGTTTCGGCAACTCCGACGATGGCGGCGTGCTGCGCGACGGGGTGCGCATGCCCATTGGGCGCAATTTCCAGCGCGTCACCACCGAGCGCGTCGAGATGCTCAAGGGCCCGGCGTCATTGCTCTACGGCATGCAGGAACCGGGCGGCGTAATCAACGTGATCACCAAAAAGCCGCAGTACCAGTGGAACAGCACACTGGGCGGCACCCTGAGCGATCAGGGCGGTGGCGATGGCTGGTTCGATGTGACCGGGCCGCTGGGTGATACCGGGTTTGCATTTCGACTGATCGGGCAAAACCGGGACGAAAATTACTGGCGCAACTTTGGCCAGAACACGTCCAAACTGGTCGCTCCCTCGCTCGCCTACGAGTCTGACGATCTTTCATTTCTCGCCGCCTATGAATACAACGACTACAGCAACACCCTGGACCGGGGCGCCGTGTTTTACAACGGCCATCACGTGGGCAGCCGCGACAAGCGCCTGGATGAAAAATGGACCCGTGCCCAAGGCCAGCGCCAGTCGTTCAACACCACCACCGAGTACCGTCTGGATCCCGCTTCACGGGTACGCCTGACAACGGGTTGGGTGTATGACCACTACAACGATTACCAGGCCGACCCCAGCGAATATCGCCCCGCGACTGGCGAGCTGACCCGGCGTTTTCGGCGCAATGTGGGCGCCAACCGGGAGAACGCTTACCTGTCCCTGGACTGGATCGGCAGCAGGACCTGGTACGGTATCGACCATGACCTGGTCACGGGTGTCGACTATGAAACACGTCGCGAAGCCAACGGGGATTTCCTGCAGAGTCGAAACGTCGGCGGCTTCTACCCGGCCGACCCGCAGTATGGCTTGCTGCCCCCGACAGGCACCGTCAACCCGTCGAACACCAACGGCAAAAGCCATATCAAGGGCCAGTCGCTGTACGTCAAAGACACGGTACACCTGGGGGAAAAATGGATTCTGGCGCCGGGCCTGCGCTATCAGCACTACTCGATAGACTCGGGCGCGGGTCTGGACTTCAAGGAAACCACCGACGAGGGCGAGTCCAGGCTCCTGCCCTTTCTGGGGCTGGTGTATCAGATGCGCGATGACCTCTCTGTCTATGCCAACTACAGCCAGTCGTTCGCACCCAATGAGATGGATTCCGGCACCACCTTCGAAGGCACTTACAAGTCAGAGACCGGGCGCCAATACGAGGTGGGGCTCAAGTATGACAACGGTGACTGGACCAGCCAGCTGGCGCTGTATGACATCCTGAAAAAGAACGTGCAGCAGAACACCGGCGAGCTGGACGAATTCGGCAACATGGTGCAGCGCCTGGCGGGTGAAGTGCAGTCCCGTGGCCTGGAATGGAGCATGACCGGACGCCTGAACGCGCAGTGGAGCGTGATAGCCAACTACGCCTACACCGATGCCCGGATCAAGAAGGACACCGAGCAAACCGAGGGCAATCGCCTGTTCAACGTGGCACGTCATGTAGGCGGTGCCTACCTCACCTACGAAGTCCCGGCCGATATTTTCTCGGGACGTTTGCGTCTGGGCTCCGGTGCTCGCTATGTGGGCAAGCGCGCGGGCGATATCAGCAACTCTTTCGAGCTGCCTGACTACACCACGGTAGACGCTTTCGTGTCCTGGAAATCCAGCCATCTGCTGGGCAAGGAAACCTCGCTGCAACTCAATGCCGGCAACCTGACCGATCGCAGCTACTTCGTGGCGTCGGGTGGCAACACCCGGCGAGTCAGTTGGGGAGAAGGACGCACGCTGCGCCTGACCGGGGAAGTCAGCTTCTGATCAGACGTGCGGGCGCCATAAAGCCTGAGCATGGCGCCCTCAGAGTGGCCTGTTCCCCCGCTTGTGACGGGTAACTTCTGCTACGTTGATCCGGCGCTAGCGCAATGAGTGCTTGATGCAGGCCTGCCTGAGTTTCACAATCCGAGATTACGCCCTGAAGTGAGCCGGGCGCTGAGCTTTTCAGCTGTTACAAAACCGTCCATGGCAATGGATTGAACTGACCAAAAAGGACTTTATGGATGTCATTTTCACTGGAAGAAAGAACCGCCTTGTTAGCGCTCAAGGGCGTTGGACCCACCGTCATCACGCGACTTGAACAAATGGGCATCGGGTCCCTGGCTCAACTCAGCAAAGCGAGTGTGTGTGACATTCTGGCCCAGGCATCTGCAGCAACAGGATCGACTTGCTGGAAAAACAGCCCTCAGGCCCGGGCTGCCATTACTGCGGCTTTCGAGCTCGCCAGAGCCTCGACAGAGCCTGAAGCAACCCGGTAGACACCTTCAAAAACCGCCCTTTCGAACTGCCTGGTCGTCACGAATCGACTAAGGCTCACTGACGCCCGGGCGCTGAACTTTTTAAACAAGGGCCCGGTCAGACTTCAATCAATACTGTGTGTGAACATCTGCGTGCTTGACCTTACCGATAGCAATAGAACGTTTTTGAAAAAAATATACTCACTCTCCACCGACCTGAGCGACAGGGAGGTCTTGGTGGGACTCACCCATGAAGAGTCAGAGCGCTACCTGGCCCTGAGCGATCCAGTGAGAAACGCCACGCCTGAGGAAATGCAAGAGCACTCAGCGTTAAAGGAGAGACACATCCTGACTCGCGTGCAGGTTCTGGAGGCGGAGTTGTGTCTTCGAACCGAGAACCCTTCTGTACACTGAGAGACTAACGTCGGTGGAGTCGGTCATAACCCGGCAGAATGACCTGCCGTAAGACAGATTCTCAGGAGAGCTCATGAGACGCATCGAGCACAATCAGGAGCTTAGTCGCAAGCTCGAAATAATAGGCGCCAAGCTCGAGCAGGCCGCTGATGATGCCCTTGGCCAAGTGAAGGAATATCAAGGCGCAGAACTGATAGAGGTCCTCAAGCTGATCACGAAGCTTTACGAAGACGTCGCTCGGCTTAAAGTGATTTCAGACGAGCTGAAACAGCGATACAGCGCAGACTCAGGCGCTTGATTTTCCGGTTTTCACCCGAAAAGCGTGGACGGCCAGCGACCTTGGCAGCATGGCCGTCCGATCACCTCGGTTACTGACCTTTTTGTGAATTCACAACATCCTGCAGCGCTTTATTGGTGAGGCTGATGCACTTCTGTATGTCGCCTTCAGCCTGTGCTTTTTGTGCCTCAACCCGCGCGTCGTGGATCTGCCCAAGCAGCGGTTGTCCAAGGGTGCTGGCGGTGGCCTTGTAGTCAGAAAGCTTCTGCAGATTGATGGTGCACAAATCATCGGCAGCAAAAACCGGAGTAGCTGCCAGTCCTACTAAAACAAACAACACTGATCGTTTCATAACGCTCTCTCTTATTGAGGCAGTGGGCTTTTACTATAGTCCCGGATCATTATGGACACCGAAATAAGCGACCTGGCGCCTATCCGTAATGTTCCCCTCCTCGCCCAATGGCGCCCCCCTGCAAATAAATCTGCTGAAAACAGTGCAGATTGACGCAATCAAGCTTCACTTGAATATAAAGGTTTTCAATGAACAACCAGCGCCAACGACAGCCTGTCGGTAACTGCCCGATCCCTCACGGGAGGTCGCATCGGAGTGTGATCTGAGTAGCACCTGACAGACCCCACTCCAATGCAGAACATTCAAGCGCCGCGCAATGTGGCCATCGGCATCAGAGCCTGTAACCACCCTTGATGACTTATCCCCTTCCTGACTCGTTTTCCTGACCCGCGCCAGCCCTGCGCGAGCATTTTTGGTGGGAGCCCGAATGATGGCAATGTAGAATCACTCTCTTAACCCTAAAATGGAATTTACTCATGCTGTATCTCCGCGTCCTTGCAATCCTGTGCGCCTTCACGGCTCTGGGTGGCTGCGCCTTCGGCCAAAAAATCGACTACCGACAATCCAGCCCCGCGCTTCACGCACGCTCTGACACGCCCGTGGAATTAAACGTCATTGATGAGCGGCCTTACGTGCTCAAAGATGAAAAAGCCCCTGACTTTGTTGGGCGCATCAGGGGCCTTTATTACAACCCCTTCAATGTCAATACGCTGACGGGCGACCCTTTATCGGCCGATATCAGAGAAGCGGTGCGTGGCGCACTGGAGAAATCCTCCATCAAGGCGCAGCCCGCTTATTCAGCCGCCAGCGCGAAACCCGGGCAGAAACTTTTGAAGCTCACCCTGCGCGAATGGAAGATTGATGCCTACATGCGCACCCGGTTCGACTACGACATTACGGCTTCTGTGTTCGATGAACACGGGAATCAACTGGCTACAAAGAACGCGAAAAACAGCGGTGAGGTAACGAACGTCATTACCGCCGGCACTGACGTATTGAGTGCCGTACTCAACTCAGATGAAATTGTCTCTGCGCTTTCATCGACACCAAAAACGACTGTGCCCTTCGCGTCCAAGTAACGCTCCCAAAGCCTGACGGGCTCAGCCGGCTCGTCAGGGCTGTGGCGTAAAGTGAAACGCCAGACCGCTTCCGGGAGTCACCACTCTGCTATGGTGGTGACCCAAAAATGCAGTGCAGACATTGCAGCATGGAGTGTTGGAAGATTCCGGCAACCCTTGGTGGTGCCCGTAAGTGCGCAAGGAAGAGACAAGAATGAAGTCATGGAAAATACTGGTGCTGGCCTTTGTGGCGTCGACTGGCAATCAGGCAGTGGCGGCCGAAAACAACAACCCATTCCAGGCAGCACTCATGATCACCACCGTTGTACCGTGCGTGATCATCTCCGGAGCCACAGCAGCAACTGCGAGCATTCCAGACCTCTTCAAATCCGCCAAGAGCGACGCACTGACGTTCATTGGTTCGGATGGCGAGATTCGGGGCGCTGAGTTTGAGCAGGCGTCCCGGTATTACAAAGCCAGCTACCCTCAGCCATTGATGTCGGATCAGCAACTCGCAGAGGCGATTGCGGCGTCTTTCTAGCCCAATGACTCGCAAGAGCCAGCCTTGACGATCTTGAGGAAGAAAACCGGGTGAACCCCCGCAAAAGTCACTGGGCATGAAAAAGCCACGGCCTCCTGCCGACCTAACCCTCCTCCCCATGACCATGAAATATCCGATACCGCGTGTAGAAGCCACCGCCAAATACTTACTATCTAACCGATCTTGAACCTGTGGAAGCTTTGCTCTTCACCTCCCTTGAGTTCATTTTTGCTTTTCTGCCCATCGTATTTGTAGGATTTTTCTTACTTACACCTATGTATTACGGATCCCCGCAAAAGTCTATTTATCCCGGCGTACTAACCCTCCCTCCTCAAAACCAAGATATTTCCGCTGTCTGCTTGTAGAATCCGCAGCCAAACACTTACTATCCAACGATCTTTAACCTATAGATAGACAGTGGAAGCTATGCTATTCACCTCCTTTGAGTTCATTTTTGCTTTTCTGCCCATCGTATTTGTAGGATTTTTCTTACTCGCACGCATTGCCGGTAAAGAGGCCGCAGCCATATGGCTAGCCGCCGCATCCGTATTTTTCTACGGTTACTGGAGCACCACCTATATCCCTCTTTTGCTGGCATCCATCGTATTCAATTACACCATTGGGTATATCATCGCCAAGAATCAGGAGCACAATAGGACCAAGGCAAAGATCGCTCTGTATTTAGGGGTTATCAGCAATTTGTTGCTGCTCTGCTATTACAAGTACTCCAATTTTTTCTTGAGCGAGGTTGCGAGGTCAACCGGCGTACATATGCCGACCCTGGAATTGGTTCTGCCACTCGGCATATCTTTCTTTACCTTCACGCAGATCGCCTTTTTGGTAGATGCATGGAAAGGCAAAGCCAAGGAGTACAATTTCTGGCACTACCTGTTGTTTGTCACATGGTTCCCACACCTGATCGCCGGCCCGATCTTGCACCACAGCCAGATGATGCCGCAGTTTCGCGACCCGGATATTTACCGCATCCGATCTAAAAACATCTCTATTGGCATCGCGCTGTTTGCAGTTGGCCTGAGTAAAAAGCTATTAATCGCAGACCCCATCAGTGTGTATGCGGACCCCGTGTTTCATGCCGCAGCAGCAGGGCAGGCAATTAGCTTTATGATCGCCTGGACAGGAGCGATGGCATACACGATTCAAATCTACTTTGACTTCTCGGGTTATTCCGATATGGCTGTGGGCCTGTCGATGTTGTTCGGGATTAAACTGCCGATCAACTTCAACTCTCCTTACAAGGCACAGAACATTATTGAGTTCTGGCGCCGCTGGCACATGACGTTGTCGCATTTCCTGAGGGACTACCTATACATCCCGCTCGGTGGCAATCGGAACGGTGAAACTCGCCGACTGATCAACCTGGCGCTGACCATGCTGCTCGGAGGCCTGTGGCATGGTGCAAACTGGACCTTCGTTGTTTGGGGTGCGCTGCACGGTACGTATTTATGCATAAACCACATGTTCCAAAAGCTCCCGCCAGTCATGCGTCTGTCAGGGGTGCTGCCAAAGGCCTTGACTGCGCCACTCGGTGTGCTGCTGACGTTCACCCTGGTTGTGATCGCATGGGTGTTCTTTCGCGCTGACACCATTCATTCCGCAGAGGTGATCATTACTGCAATGGCCGGCCTACAGGATGCGGTTTCTTGGGAAACCGTATTCAATACATTGAGCGCACATACATTTATCGGCTACCTGACCGTCTCACTGGTAATAATCTGGGTATTCCCCAACACTTACGAAATACTGAACCTTTTAGAGAAAAACATCACAGTAGATGATCACGAAAGACGGAGAACCAGTTCAATGGTGAGTGTGACCGCCGGGGTAATTTGCGTTGCGCTAATAGGCACCAGTCTACTGTCTACCTTCGGAACAAATGTCATCAGCCCATTCTTATATTTCCAATTCTAACCATGAACCCATATAGATCTTTCGCTTTATCCGTGGCCGGCGCATCAGTGATAGCGTTCGGCGCCTACTACTGCGCATTCGTTTACCAGCTTGGCGCACCCATCCCGGCCTCCTACGATGTGGCGAACTGGATATCCCTAAAGGAAAACACCGCCCAAAACACTGCGGGGCGCCGCGTTCTTCTCGTCGGTGATTCAAGTGGAGTTTTCGGAATGGATAGCCCGCAACTGGAAAAGGAGCTTGGGCGACCTGTCGTCAACATGACATTGCATGGCGGGCTACCGCTGGATTGGATAACAAATTTTGCCGAGCGTAACGTCAGATCTGGCGATATCGTAATTATGCCCCTGGCATGGCCTTACTACTTTCGTGACTTCGATACACCGGAAGACTGGATGATTGATCAAATCGTCGCTTGGGACAGGGATTACTTTGATTCAATGAGCCTGTTGAAAAAGCTCAAGTACTTATCAGCGGTTAACCCCCAACGCCTGTACGACAATTTAAAAATCAAGATCAAAGCCAAAAAAACACTAAAAAACTTTCCGCTGCGGAAAATTCTATCGCCGCAAGAAGCGCTAAAGCAATATCAAGAACAGCATGGTGGATCGACCACCCAATTCTCGTACAGCTACCTGAACATGAATAAATATGGTGACATGTTAAACACCTGTGGCAACGTCACATCTGCCATAAGCAGCCTTCAAGTAGCACCAGACTCAAAAGTCAATACAAAAGCCCTACAACTCCTGAAGGAAACGGCTACAAATATTGCCAGCCTTGGCGGGACTTTATATATAGTACCGTCTATCACAGTATCAGATTCACAGTCGCAACAACCCCATTATGAGCAAGCCCTTAACAGCATGTTAAATCAGGTAAAGGCGTCGGGTGTAAACGTATTAGGAGAGGCCAAGGAGTTTTATTTCCCTCCTGAAGCCTTTTTTGATACGAACTTCCATCTAAATTGTTCTTATCGAAGTGCCCGTACCAAAGCCCTTGCGAACATCCTGAAGCCTGAACTGAAAGATGTTGCGGGTACTAACGCGCCCGCTGGATTGTAAAGCGGCAGGTAATCCCCCTGAAAAAGTACTCATCATAAGTAGAATTTTCCCCTGACCGGATCAAGGAAATTTTGCGTGAAGACATCGCGGCGACGAGAGATGGCGCAGGAAGCAGTTCGCTCAGGTCGGTGAAGCATCAAATTATCGTGCCTGGCTTTCAGGGTTAGCCTCTCGCGCTATCGTTTACTGCCGCGTTTGGCGCCAAAAAACGCCGAGATCTCCGATAAACTGATTCAGCCCACGTAGAACCAGCGTACTGGGGATTTCGCTTGTGCTTTATGTACCTGATCAACGTGAGAGGCTATCGCTGCAACCACAAGCGGGTATATCGGATTTACCGCGAGCTGGAACTAAATCTGCGTATCAAAAAGCCTAAGGCACTGGCCGTTCCCGAGGCGACTAACCAGTGCAGATCGATGAGCTTCATGCACGATCAATTAGCGGACGGAAGCAGCTTTCTGGTTTTCAATCTGATTGATGACTTCAACCGGGAAGCCCTGAGTATGAAAATTGATTTGTCGCTCCCCTCTGAGCGCGTAGTGCGGGCATTGGATCAGGTTATCGAATGGTGCGGAAAACCACAGGAAATCCGCAGTAATAATGGCCCCGACTTTATTAGCGCCAACCTCACTGGCTAGGCCGAGAAACAGGGTATTCGTTTGGAAAATATTCAGCCAGAGAACCCGCAGCAGCAAAATGCTTACGTCGAACGCTATAACCGGACGGTACGCTAAGACTGGCTTGGCCATTACTTGTTTGAATCGATAGCTGAAGTTCAGGACTATGGGACGAGTTGGATCTGGACATACAATCACGAGCGCCCGAATATGGCTCTTGGAGGAATAACCCCCAAACAGAAATTGGCCCAGGTGGCCTGACCTCTACATATGGCGAATGCTAAAAATGGGGGGGATTACCTACAAAGGCCTCAAAATGCGGACTCAAAACAACGCTGCTGTACATGCAACTCTCCCATGTGATTCACCTGACTACCAATAGGGAGTAATTTTCAGAGCAGCTGCGTTCAAGTCGCATCGATGAACGGCAGCCAACAGCCACGCTCATCGAGAAGCCGCCACCCTCTTCAGAGATGGGTGTGACCAAGAAAGTACGGCATAACCACGAATTCATAGCAGCCCACGAATCGGGGGGGATTTAGTGGTTTTTTTTCGCAGGCATGAAAAAGCCCAACCTGTGAAGATTGGGCTAAGTCATTGAAAAATATGGTCGGGACGGAGTGATTCGAACACTCGCCCCCTAGCACCCCATGCTCTCTCGTAGAAACTCATAAGCTATTGTAATTAATAGAAAAATACAATTTTGTATGATGGCAAAATGTCCAGCTATTCGTGCTTAGGCAAACGGTAATCCGTGGCCTGCAGGCTGGGTTTTGCGCAGATTTCAGCGGGCCGTCATGCTAGAAACAGCCCCAAGCACTGCTGCTAGTTATGTTTGGCTTCAGTGTTGCTGTAGCAAAATTAAAGCAGCCAGTGAAACTTAGTTGAAACTGCTACCTAAGCGCTCTCCCCCGATCCGTGCAATCAAAGATTGTGCGAAGTTGGAGAATTGGCTCAAAGCTGATCCTAAGAAGGATCTTAGTGACCGTCATTACGCCCGTCAGATGGCCGGTAATCCGTGACACCCAGGTAGCAAAGGTCAAGACCGCCAAAGGCGACCACTCAGCCCCGTACTCGACGGGTTTTTTTCTGCGTTTCAGTCGCAGTGACGACTCATAGTTCAACCGCAAAGCCTCGTACGCCGAGCCCTTCGGCAAAGTGACCAACCGCCGTCAGGCTGGCCCAGGTACGAATCGCCTCCCGCCTCGACCGTACCAGAATCAGGCGGGCGTGCGGCCCGCCCAGACGAACTGAAAACGTCCATTTCGTCCGGCTCGCATCGCGCCCAACGACAAACTCCCGAACGGCGTTCTGCGGCACCAGGTGCTGCAGCGCGTCTTCGTGAATCCCTTCGCCGATCACAGCAGCAGCGCCTGTACCCGCGCCTGCGCGGTGTCTTCAAATAACAGGTACAGGCTTTCAATCTCCGCCGGCTTAAGCGCTTCCAGCGCCTCTCCAGTTTCCACAGTGAAGCGCAAGCCTTATCGATTTTTAATCGGCGGCGCCGCCATTCGCATCGATCAGTGATGCAGCCTCATCTACGGTGTGACGCATGATGTCGCTCCGTCATATGACTCATCACTATATCGTCTTGGGCGCGTTAGGTGAGGGGGGCCGATTCAGTTCATATTCTGACAGCGTGTGCATTTACCCTCGGATAATAGTCATAAAAATGGCGATTATCCGTTCATCGGATTGATTTAATCTAAATTATTCAAAATAATGGCACAATCATTTTGATATCACGGGCTGTGTCCGATAGCATATAACTAGAAATACAAGGTCAAGCTATCGTCGACCTTTTTTCGTCTTAAAACTGTAAATCGGGTGAGTAGGGGTAGTGAGTGAGACCAGCAGATGACATTTCAACACTATTTAACAAGCTGGGTGCCAACCCGCCCCACCGCTTCAGCTTGGACATGGCCGAGGTGACCAACCTGATCTACTTGTCGCTGCGTGCTCGTGCAAAACGGTGGTTAGCATGAGCCCGCTGGGTAGTTTGGCCCTGGTAGCACTCGGCACGGTGATGTTTGCAGGCAATGCGCAGTCGCAAACCTGCGACTGGCCGCTGTGGCAGAACTACGCCAAGCGCTTCGTGCAGGACGATGGACGGGTACTGAACTCGTCCATGAAACCCAGCGAAAGCAGCTCGGAAGGGCAGTCCTATGCGATGTTCTTCGCCCTAGTCGGCAACGATCGTGAAAGCTTCGATAAGCTGTGGACCTGGACCAAGGCCAACATGTCGGGCTCTGACATCAGCCAGAACCTACCCGGTTGGTTGTGGGGCAAGAAAGCCGATAGCACTTGGGGCGTCATCGACCAGAACTCCGCCAGCGACGCTGATTTGTGGATGGCCTACGCGTTGCTCGAAGCGGCTCGCGTGTGGAGTGCACCGCAGTACCGCACCGACGCGCAATTGTTGTTGGCCAACGTTGAACGCAACCTAATCGTGCGTGTGCCAGGCCTGGGCAAGATGCTGCTGCCAGGCCCGGAGGGCTACGTGCATGCGGGCGGTTTGTGGCGTTTCAATCCGAGCTATCAAGTACTTGCACATCTGCGTCGCTTCCAGAAAGAGCGGCCGAACGGCGGTTGGAGCGAAGTCGCCGAAAGCAACGCGCGGATGCTTGCTGACAGCGCCAGCAACCCCCATGGCCTCGCGGCCAACTGGGTCGGCTACCGCGCCACCAGCGCCAACACCGGGCTGTTTGTGGTTGACCCGTTCTCCGATGATCTGGGCAGCTACGATGCGATCCGCACTTATATGTGGGCCGGCATGACCGCCAAGGGCGATCCATTAGCCGCGCCGATGTTCAAATCACTGGGCGGTATTTCACGCGCGACGGCTGCATCGGCTAGTGGCTTTCCACCGGAAAAAATCCACGTCCTGACCGGTGAAGTCGAGAAAAACAACGGCTACACGCCGATGGGGTTCGCGGCTGCCACCCTTATTTTCTTCCAAGCCCGCGGCGAAACCGCCCTAGCGCAGCGGCAAAAGGACAAGGTCGACGAGGCGCTCACCAAAGCCCTGGATCCTTCGGCTCCAGACAGTGCGCAGCCGATCTACTACGACTACATGCTCAGCCTGTTCAGCCAGGGCTTTACCGATCATAAGTACCGTTTTGAACAAGACGGTATGGTCAAACTTTCCTGGGAGGCCGAGTGCGCCGTCACACGCTAGCCATTGCCATTTTCGCTGCCTTAGCCTCGACCACCAGCTTTGCTGAAACCAGCGACCCGCAATCCCTGCTGATCGAGCAGGGCTATTACTGGCAGACTAAAAAGAACCCCGAACGCGCCCTCGAAACGTGGCAGAAACTGCTGCGCCTGAGCCCTGATCAGCCAGATGCGTTGAGCGGTATCGGCCTGATCCAGGTGCAACAGAACCGCCCGGCTGAGGCGCAGAAGTACCTGGCCCGCTTGCAAGCGTTGAGCCCAATACCGCGCCAGGCCTTGCAGCTGGAGCAAGACATCACCGTTGCCGTTCCCGACAACGCAAAGTTGCTCGAGCAGGCTCGTGAACTGGGTGAGCCGGAAGCCGAGCGTGAACAAGCAGTGGCCTTGTACCGCAAGATTTTCCAGCACCGCCAGCCTCAAGGTTTGATCGCCCGTGAGTATTACAACACCCTTGGTTTTACCGCCAAAGGTACCAATGAGGCCATCGTCGGTCTGCAGCGCCTGAGCCGTGAGCGTCCCAATGATCCAATCGTTGCGCTATTCCTCGCCAAGCATCTGGCGCGCAACCAAGCCACGCGGCCTGACGGTATTCGTGCCCTGGCCAAGCTGGCATCGAACAACGATGTGGGTGGTAACGCCGATGAGACCTGGCGCTTTGCGCTGATCTGGCTCGGCCCGCCGAAGCCGGACCAGGTGTCGCTGTTCCAACAGTACCTCACCGCGCATCCGGATGACGCCGAGATTCGTGCGCTGATGAACAAAGGGATCACCATAGGTAAAGGTGGCGGTACATGGCAGCGTGATCCACAGATGACCAAGGCCTTCAAGGCGCTGGATGACGGCGATCTGAAAACTGTCGAGCTATTACTGACCGCGCGCCTTGCGCAAAAACCCAATGACGTGGATGCCCTTGGTGGAATGGGCGTGTTGCGCCAACAACAAAAGCGTTACAGCGAAGCGGAAAGCTACCTTGTCCAAGCCTCGCACTTGCCCGGCGGTGCCGCGTGGAAATCCGCCCTGAATGACGTGCGCTATTGGAACCTGATCAGCCAGAGCCGTGACGCACAGCGCGTCGGCCACAGCGCTCAGGCCCGTGACCTAGTGGCCCAAGCCGAACGCCTGAATCCTGGCCTGCCTGGCGCGGCTGTCACGTTGGCGGGTTTCCAATTCCAGGACAATCAGTTCGATGCTGCCGAAACCGGCTACCGCAAGGTGCTGGCCAGTCATCCAGAGGACCTGGATGCCTTGAGTGGCTTGATCAACGTGCTGTCCCAATCGGGCCAGCCGGATAAAGCTTTGAAGCTGATCGATTCGGTGTCTCCGACCCAGCGCGCGAAGTTCGCACCTAGCGTGAAAATCAACGCATTGCGCGCCACACAGATTGGCAAACTGGCCGAGCAACGCGGTGATGTAAAAGGCGCACAAGCCGCCTATCGTCAGGCCCTCGATGCAGATCCGGAAAGCCCTTGGACGCGTTTTGCCCTGTCGCGCATGTACCTGCGCGACGGCCAGATCCGCAACGCACGTGCCTTGATCGACGGCTTACTCAAGACTCAACCCAACGAGCCGGATGCGCTGTACACCAGCGCCATGTTGTTGGCGCAATTGAGCGAGTGGGATCAGGCCGAGACCACTTTAGGGCGTATCCCTACGGCGCAGCGCACGGCGGACATGAACGAGCTCGCGGTGGATATCGCGCTGCACCAGCAGACCGGCGTCGCCATCGAAACCGCTCGCCGTGGCCAGCGCCCGGAAGCCTTGGCGTTGCTGGGGCATTCTGAACCGCTGACCCGCAATAAGCCTGAGCGTGTGGCTGTGCTGGCCGCCGCTTATGTGGACGTCGGCGCTGTGCAGTATGGCTTAAACATGATGCAGAATGCGGTTGAAAACAACACCAACCCTACCTCCGACCAGAAACTGCTGTATGCCAACGTACTGCTCAAGGCCAACAAATACAGCGAGGCGGGCGAGATCCTACGCGAAGTACAGGGCCAGCCTTTAACCGAAACCGGGCGCCAGCGCTACGACGACTTGATCTACCTGTACCGGGTCAAGCAGGCCGATGCCCTGCGCGCGAAGAACGACCTAGTGGCCGCCTACGACATGCTGTCCCCGGCACTGGCCCAGCGTCCCAACGACGCTCTGGGCGTTGGAGCCCTGGCGCGGATGTATGCCGCCAGCGGTAATGGCAAGAAGGCCATTGAGCTGTATACGCCGCTGATCCAGCAGAACCCGAACAACGCACACCTGCAACTTGGCCTGGCGGACATCGCCCTGAAGGTTAATGACCGCGGCTTGGCACAAAGCGCCAGTGATAAGGCGCTGGCTCTGGAACCGGGTAACCCGGAGATCCTGACGTCGGCCGCACGCATCTATCAAGGCCTGGGCAAGAACAGCGAAGCCTCTGAATTGCTGCGAAAGGCCCTAGCGATTGAAACCGCGATGAAAGCCAAGACCCAGGTAGCCCAGGCTGACGCCTCAAGTACTTCGTACAACCCGTTCGTGGGTGTGCTAGGCCAGCGTCGCCAGGTTAATAACCTGACGGTTTCTGGCACCATACCGCCACCGATCGACGCGCCGACCAAGTCCGTGGCGTCCAACGATCTGAGCGACCCGTTTGTGCCACCGTCGAACATTGCTTCTATCGACAACTCCGAGCTGAGCCCGGCGCGCCGAGCACTGGATAACATACTTCGCGACCGGACCGATTACGTGGTGCAGGGTTTGAGCGTACGTAGCAACAACGGCGAGAAAGGCTTGAGCAAAATCACTGATGTTGAAGCTCCGTTTGAAGCGCGGATGCCGGTGGGAAATAACACCTTAGCGCTGCGGGTGACGCCGGTGCATTTGACGTCTGGTGCGGTAAAAGGTTTCGGAGCGCAGCGCTTTGGCGGTGGGACCAATGATGATCTGGGTAAGCAAAGCGACAGCGGCGTCGGGTTTGCGATCGCTGTAGAGAATCCTGATCAAGGGTTGAAGGCGGATCTGGGGGTCAGCCCGATAGGTTTTACTTACCATACATTGATCGGTGGCGTGAGTGTTGCGCGACCGTTTGAGGCGAATTCGAACTTCCGCTACGGCGCGAATATTTCTCGCCGCCCAGTGACCGACAGTATGACCTCATTCGCCGGCTCAGAAGATAAGCGCACTGGTGAAAAATGGGGCGGTGTGACCGCTAACGGCGGTCGTGGAGAGTTGAGCTACGACAACCAAGAGCTGGGTGTTTATGGCTATGCCTCGTTACATGAAATGCTTGGTAACAACGTAGAGGACAATACCCGTCTGGAACTGGGCAGCGGCATCTACTGGTATCTGCGCAATACCCAACAGAACACTCTGACCTTGGGCATCAGTGGTTCGGTGATGGGGTTCAAGGAAAACCAGGGTTATTACACCTACGGTCATGGCGGTTACTTCAGCCCGCAACGTTTCTTCTCTCTAGGCGTACCGATCCGTTGGGCCCAGAGCTTCGACCGTTTCAGCTACCAAGTAAAAACTTCGGTAGGCGTGCAGCATATCGAACAAGATGGCGTCGATTACTTCCCGGGGCACAGCGATCTTCAAGACAGCCAGACCGTGGGTAATCGCACCTATGCCAGCGACAGCAAAACCGGCCTCGGCTACAGCCTCAACGCTGCCGCCGAATACCGCCTCAGCTCGCTGTTCTACTTGGGTGCAGAACTCGTTGTCGACAACGCCCAGGACTACCGCCAGTACGTCGGCAGTGCTTATCTGCGCTATTTGTTCGAAGACCTGAGCGGGCCTATGCCATTGCCGGTCAGTCCCTACCGGGCCCCTTATTCCAACTGATTAATAGGAGCATTAATGCCTGTTTCTGCGATTGCCGGCCTAACCATGCTGGTATTGGGCGAAAGTCATATGAGTTTTCCCAATTCGTTGCTCGACCCGCTGCAAGACAACCTCACCAAGCAAGGCGCAGTGGTTCACTCCATCGGTGCCTGCGGTGCAGGTGCGGCGGATTGGATTGTGCCGAAAAAAGTCGAATGCGGCGGCGAACGTACGCCCACCGGCAAGGCCGTGATCTATGGCAAGAACGCCATGAGCACCACGCCGATCCAAGAGCTGATCGCCAAAGACAAACCCGACGTGGTTGTGTTGATCATCGGCGACACCATGGGCTCCTACACCAACCCGGTATTCCCTAAAGCCTGGGCCTGGAAAAGCGTGACGTCGCTGACCAAGGCCATCGCTGAAACCGGCACCAAATGCGTGTGGGTAGGCCCGCCATGGGGCAGGGTCGGCTCCCAGTACAAGAAAGACGACACTCGTACCAAGCTGATGTCGTCGTTCCTGGCCAGTAACGTGGCACCGTGCGCATACATCGACTCGCTGACCTTCTCCAAGCCGGGCGAGTGGATCACCACCGACGGCCAGCATTTAACTATCGACGGTTATCAGAAGTGGGCCAAGGCGATCGGTACTGCCCTAGGTGACCTGCCACCATCGGCCTATGTTAAAGGAAGTAAATAATGAAACGGATATCTGTGGGCCTGTTGACTTTGCTAGCTAGCGTCAGTGCCTACAGTGCCGACATCCCGTTGTACCCGACTGGTCCAGAGCAAGACGCGGCGTTCCTGCGGTTTGTCAACGCCACCCTCGGTGAGTTGAAGCTGGTGGCGGACGGCTCCAAGGCCAACCTGGTGTTGAGCGGTGACAAAGCAGTGTCGGAGTTCCTGCCGGTGGTCGGTGGCGACAAACCGATCAAAGGCGTGTTGAGCAGGGCTGGCAAAAACACAGACTTCTCCGTGAAAGTGGCGCATGGCGAATTCGCCACAGTGTTTGCACTGGCCGACGCTAAGGGTGCCATGCGCCAATTGGTGGTACGCGAAGTTCCAGACGACTTCAATGCGCTCAAGGCTTCCCTGGCGTTTATCAATGCCGACGCCACCTGTGCCGATGCCGGTCTGGAAGCCGTGGCGCAAAAAGCTGAGCTGTTCAAAAAGGTCGCTGAAGGTGCATTGCAGCGGCGTATGATCAACCCGGTGGAGTTGTCAGTGCAGCTCAAGTGCGCCGGTGCGCCGGTGGACCAGCCGCTGACGCTCACCCTTAAGGCGGGCGGGCGCTACAGCGTGTTGGCCGTTCCTTCAGACAAGGGCTCGAAGTTGCTGTTCGCCTCTGACGCACTCGTTAACTGATCGAGCCCAACACTACCATATGGCCATGTCGTCCATCGTACACGGTGTAATTGCTAACTCGCGCCACCGGCGAAGACTTCGACGTAACATTCGTGGGGTGGGAACAGGGGAATAAGGCGGTCGGCCAGACGGCGTTTGCCGCCCATCCAAGGAATGATGGGTGAAGACATAATGTGCAAGACCTTTTCTGTATGGATTGACAGGTGCTAGGCTCGCTCCGCTTTGTGCACGAAGCAGGAGCCTTGACTGGGCTTGCAGGAATTGTCTGCGGGTTTGGTGGCCGGACTGGATGTTGACGCATCCAGCTTCGGCCGCTCCTTTTACTTTGTGCCTGATACTTCTTTGGCATAGGCCTGACAGGCCTGCAGCGCGATCAATCCTTGGTCGCCGTCGCCGGTGATTCCGATAATTCGTTGAGCATGCGCTGGGTCAAGTTGGGCTCTACGGGCGCCATAAACCACACCGCCGGCGCCGGTGGTAGTTTGCACTGCATCACAACCAGTTCCGGCGGCGTCGAGTTTGACTGACAACCGCAGGTCAGCAGTAGCAAGGCGATCACGCAGGCGTGCCTGTTTAGTTTTTTCATCAGTAAGGGTTCTGTAATGGGCTTGGTCGCTGGCTGCCAGCCATTGCTCCAGGGCAAGGCGCTTGCCCTGCTCCGCCAGATTTTGTGCGGAATTGGCATTGGCTAGATTGGTTCGCTCGGTTTGGTGGTCAGCTTCTTTGGCGGCCAACTGCTGACCGTAGGCGTTAGCCTGCCAAGCCCATGCGGCCCATGCGCTGCCAGCCATCAGGGCAAGGTTGACCAGCAGCACCCCGCCCCACTTCACAGCATCGATCTTCACGCCAACACCTTGAGCGCACGGGCATACAGCGCCTGACGATCCTCCGCGCCATTCTGGCCACCATTGATGCGCTGAGTGATCTGGTCGAACCGGCCAGCGTCAGCCAAGGTGTTGAGCCCCCTGCTCGCCCAGAACCATGCCGCCGACATACAGGCGTGCTGTGGCTTCTCCAGCAGCTCGGGCTGCTTAATCAGATCAATGCCCAGCGCTTCGCCGCACGCCATGTAGTTTGCCCGACCGGTGATTTGGATCAGACCACGCCCTCGGTACTTGGAGCCGTCGCCCGCCACGGTATTACCCAGGTCTTTGCGGCCTTCATATCTGGCTTGGGCGGCCGTTGGCCCCCAGATTTCTTTGACGTATTTCAGTTGGCCAGACTCGTGGCGCAATTTGCGCTATAAACGCGGCCACGCGCTTGGAGCCAATGATCTGGTAACGCACCATCGCGGCGTTGAGTACCGGCACAAAAACGCTGGCAACTGGACCAGCGTTGGGGAGAATCTGCAGGAGTTGTTGCTGGGTAATCGACATAAGTGGCCCTTACGAAAAAACCCGCACAAGGCGGGTTGTATGAGGTCGGTTTGGGGGTTACAGCTCGATGACTTGTAGCGGCGCCTTAACCTTGGCTTTCTTGCCTTTGGCCTTGGCTTTGCCCTGTTTCCCGGCATTGCATTCGACGGTGGTACTCCAGCCGCTTTGGGTGAAGACCTGCTCGACCGAGTCCACCAGGTACTCGCCATCAAGACCGGTTTTAAAGCCTTGGGCGTTGATGCTGCGCTCGGCAAACAGGTCGGTGCGCCCGGGCATTTCCAGACGCACCGCAGCGGTGGAGCGGTTGAAAGCGGATAGTCGGGCCTTGGCCGCTTGTTCGGCGGCTGTTTTGTTGGGGTATATATGGCGATCGGTATGTACAGGCGGTAGTCCGACCGGAGCGTCTTCGTTGTCCAAGGTAATGATGGCCAACTTTCCGGTTTTCTTGTTTTGATGCTTGGTGCTGACCGCTTTGTGGGTGCTGCGATCCGCGAGGCGGAATTGCCAGCGGCTTACATCGCTACGGGTCAGGGTGATCGCCCCCAGTGCCTTGCCGCTTGCGCTCTGTCCGGCCTGGCGTTGCAAGACCAATAGCTTGCCGTCGGCCACTTTGGCCGTGCAGTCGTATTGCTTTGCCAGCCGGGTGATAAAGTTAAAGTCCGATTCGCTGAGTTGGTCAGCCCGGGGCACCGTGGTGGTCACCGGACAAACTGGAGACCAACCATTACGCGCGGCCACGTCCTTGACGATGCTGGCCAAGCTGACGTTCTCCCAACTACCGCTGCGGGTGGATTTACCGCTGCCCCGCATGTCGCTGGCCTTGCCCCGGATTACCAGTGTGTCCGGAGGGCCGGACAGCTCTACCTCATCCACGGTGTAACGCCCAAGGCGGGTCAGAGCGGTACCGCTGTAACCGAGAAACACCTCGATACTGGCCCCGCGACTTGGCAGTGATACTGCGCTATCGCGGTCATCGATACGCAGCTCAAAGTCGTCTGACTCCATACCGGGTTTGTCCGTTGTCCGCAGTAACAGCAGGCGGTCATTAATCAGCGAGGTGATGTCTGCACCGTCTGCGACGAGGCGAAAGGTTGGTGTCATAGGTAAATACCAAGCAAAAAAAACTCGCCTGATAGGGCGAGCTAAAAATAAGCGTTACGCGTAACGAAAGATGATTAGCTCCACAGCATCACCACCTCATTACTCGGGGCTGGCAGATCCGGTAAGTAGATAACCACCCCTGCCCTATACGGCTGCACCTCATCGGCCAGCCCTTGATTGGCATCGAGCACAGTTTCTACTGTGCCGTTGAGGTGGCCGTAATACTGCTGGCAGATCGTGTCGAGCACGTCGCCGCTAGCGGTTCTGCAGGTCGTCGCCATAACGTAAAAACTCTAGGGTAAAGGCTTGTTTGCGCGGGATGCCGCCTTGCAGGAAGGCGCCCTGCTCTTCTTCGATGCTTTTCAGGCACCAGTTGCCCAGGACGTCGCCGTATCCGGTGGTCAGGCCCAGCGGCTGCAGTTCGCCGCCGATACTGCGTAGTGTGTCCAATTGCTTGAGCCCGCCTTTGAAGCCCGGGTAAATCGAGCCTTTGAGCTTGATCCGCTCTTCGCCCATGCCGATGGCTTGTTGTTCTGGTCGACGCGTCAGGCGCTCTTGCGATGCCCAGCGAAAATCGGTCGTGCGACTCAGTTCCTCAAAGGCGGCTGTGTCCAGGTTGAAGTAGTAGGGTTGTGATTGCGGTTTGAACGGCTGGATGATCAGCAGGTACGGGAACGGTTTTACCGCTTCGGCGGCCGGGGTGGTGTCCGCCCCAAAAGCTCCGGTCGGAATAATGTTGGCCAGCGACGGGCTGATGTTGCCTGCAATGTTATTGATCGCCGTAGCGGCCCTGCCCACTTGTTCTTGGAGCACGCCGAGGCGTTCTTCAATGAGCGACGCCGCCCGTGTGGCCTTGTTGTAGGTGGCCACCACTGTCCCGACCTTGGACTGGGCCGCACTGATCCCGCGTATCAGGCGCTGAACCTTGGCTCCCGTCTCAGCGCTGACAAAGGGTAGATCGTCCAGTCCGTTGGCGGCACCAGTGATCTCGTTGATGGCGCCATTGACCGGGCCAAGCATACCGTCAAGGCTACGGCGTCCGGTTTCGCCTGCGGCTGTAAGGTAGCTCAACCCCAACTGCAGCTGCGCCATATAGGCCATGTACGCTCCTTACCCCACATGCGGGGCGTCATATAAGTTACGGCTCGACATCTGCTGGCCGATTTGTTCCATCTGCCGCTGCAGGTGCGGTTGGAGTTCCCGGGCCAGTGCGGCCGGGTCTTTGACATCGCCTTTCACGGTGATTTGAAGCGGCGCATTGATGTCGATTTTCTGATCGATCTTTGGCGGTTCGACTTTGAGCACCGGCTCAACTTTCGGTGGCATGGCCAGTGGCCCCGTGGCTGACGCGCTGGAAAACGAACGCACGACATCCCCCATATTGGTTGCCCCCGGCAAGCCACGGGTTAAGCGCGGATCAAATGCCTGTGCATTGACTGTGGGTGCCGACGTTTTTTGATCCACTGAACCGAACCACGATTTACCCAGGCTCGCGCCGATGGACTCACCGCCCATGCTGCCGAGAATGCCGCCGACTACCCCGCCAATTGCGGTACCCAGCACCGGTACTACGGAGCCGATGGCAGCACCTGCAGCCGCTCCGGCCATATTCCCTGCTGCAGCACCGTAGCCTTCGGCCTGGGCGTCCTGCGTTTCGGCATTTTGGTAGGTGTCGAGCAAACGCATGCCGCCTTCAAATAGCGCAGCGCCGGGGATTGGGCGGACGAGGTCCGCCACCTGCCCGACGCGTGCCGTTGCGGTTACCTGCGCAACTGCGCCGACGGCCACATCTGCCTGCAGCGCCACCCGCCCCATAACCACCTATGGCCGCCGCGTTGACCAAAAACACCTTCTGCGGCCCCGACTCCTCACCTTCGCCGGTGCTGGCTTCTCGGAACACGTCCAGCACCTTGAGCCCAACATCAACCGGGTTAAAGCCCTTACCCTCGCCCTCTCCACTGTCCCCGTCCTTTTTGCCACCTAGCGCCTTCAGTCCAATTTCAGCCAGAGCCAGCACTTTCGAGCCTTTGATGTCCGGTGCGCTGTTGCCAGCATCTTCGGCGTTGGTGACAAAGACTCTCTGCACCGCATTACTGTCACGACCACCCAAGACAACATCGCCTCCCCTTTCCTGATTCATCGCAAGCCGCAACGACTGCTGCAGAAGCAGGCGTAGGCGCAAGCGCAGACCAAAGAGCATTGGACGAAGGTTCAGGATCGCTTTCTAACGCGCTCTTTTAAAGAGGCGCGGGAACTTGCTGGCTGTTATGCGGATTGGAAAGAAGAGGAAATGCCGGGTTTTCACGAAGTGCGCGCGCTGTCGCTGCACCTGTACAAAAGAGCCGGTAAAGATGGTCAGGCTATTGCGGGCCATGCCAGCGAGACCATGACCAAGAACTACCAGAAAGACCACGCCGATGTGATCTGGTCGGATGCGGTTCCGGACCTGAATATCAGCGAAATCACTGGATAGTTTTGCGCGCATTTTGCGCCAGTTTTGCGCAGGCCAGAAACGAGAAAGGGGATCAAGCACCTAAGTACTTGATCCCCTTACAGAATATGGTCGGGACGGAGTGATTCGAACACTCGACCCCTAGCACCCCATGCTAGTGCGCTACCGGACTGCGCTACGCCCCGACTAGGCGTTACAACTTGCTAGTACGTCGAGAAATATACCTTAAGCTTTTGAAATACGAAAGTATTTTAAACGCTGTAGTTACTTTCTAAGGACCAGCAAAACATCTTCCAACTCGGAAATGGTTTGGCGAATTAATTGCTTGTACTGGGTGGTGTCATCTTTGGCTTCATCCCCAGAGAGTCGCAAGCGCGCTCCTCCAATGGTGAACCCTTGATCGTAAAGCAGTGCACGAATTTGCCGGATCATCAGCACATCCTGACGCTGATAATACCGGCGATTTCCGCGACGTTTCACAGGGTTGAGTTGAGGAAACTCTTGCTCCCAATAGCGCAGCACGTGCGGTTTTACCGCACAGAGCTCGCTGACTTCGCCAATGGCGAAGTAGCGTTTGCCTGGGATCGGCGGGAGCTCGTCGTTATGACTTGGTTCCAGCATAAGCCTCTACTCGGGCCTTCAACTTCTGCCCTGGACGAAAAGTGACTACACGGCGAGCCGTGATCGGGATTTCTTCTCCCGTTTTCGGATTGCGGCCTGGCCGCTGTCGCTTGTCACGCAGATCAAAATTGCCAAAACCTGACAATTTGACTTGCTCGTTGTCTTCAAGAGCGTGCCTGATTTCTTCGAAAAACAATTCCACCAATTCTTTGGCTTCTCGTTTATTCAGGCCCAACTCTTCATAAAGACGTTCCGCCATTTCAGCTTTCGTCAGAGCCCCCATACGTCACTTCCTTAACGTGGCGTTCAACCTTTTTTCAAGCGAGGTGAGAATATTTTGCGTCGTGGCGTTCACCTCATCGTCATTAAGAGTGCGCGATGGATGCTGCCAGGTCAAGCCAACTGCAAGGCTTTTTCTATGCGGATCAATACCTTTACCCTGGTAAACGTCAAATAACCTTAGCTCCGTGAGCCACTCGCCTGCATTTTCACGAATTACATCCAGTACAGCACTGGCTGCAACGTCACGATCGGCCAACAACGCCAAGTCACGACGCACTTCAGGAAAGCGCGATAACTCATGGAATTTAGGCATTTTACCTAGCGCCACTTCAGCCAAAACCAGCTCGAAGACAAACACTGGCCGATCAAGGCCGAGGTTTTTTGACAGCTCCGGATGAATGGCACCGACATAGCCGACTTCTCGACCATCACGTTCAATACGAGCGGTCTGGCCTGGGTGTAGTGCAGGATGCTTTCCTGGCACGAAACTGAATGAATCCAGTGCACCAGCAAAACCCAAAACAGCCTCTACATCCGCTTTGACGTCAAAGAAGTCAACGACTTCGCGCCCTTGCGCCCAACCCTCAGGAAGACGACTGCCGCAAACTACACCTGCGAGCATCGGCTCTTGCTTAAGACCTTCAAGCTGACCTACAAAACGTAAACCACTTTCGAACAGGCGAACGCGATCTTGCTGACGATTCAGGTTGTGCTGCAATGACTTGACCAAGCCTGGCCACAACGAGGCGCGCATAGCTGCCATGTCGTTTGAGATCGGGTTTGCCAGCAACAGTGGCTCAACACCCGGGCTGAACAGTTCGAACTGTTTCGGGTCGATGAAACTGTAAGTAATCGCTTCCTGATAACCACGCGCTACCAGCAGACGACGCAGCTCAGGCAGGTCGCTGCGTGCTTCAGCCTTGGCTTGCGGTGCAAGTCGGGCCTGCGGATAACGAACCGGCAGGCGGTTGTAGCCGTACAGGCGGGCCAGCTCTTCGATCAGGTCAACTTCCAGGCTGATATCAAAGCGATGACTAGGCACTTCTACGCGCCACTGCCCTTCACCTTCCGCGGTAATAGTCAGGCCCAAGGCGCTGAGCAGTTGCTCAACTTCCGCCAAGTCCATTTCCATGCCCAGCATCTGGCTGATACGAGCCGCACGCAAAGTGATCGGCGCAATCGATGGCAGATACTGCTCATTCACGGTTTCGATGATCGGGCCGGCTTCGCCGCCAGTGATCTCCAGCAGCAGGCCAGTAGCGCGTTCCATCGCTTCACGGGCCAGCTTCCAGTCAACGCCACGCTCGTAGCGGTGCGAAGCGTCAGTGTGCAAACCGTATGAGCGGGCCTTGCCAGCGACAGCAATCTGATCAAAGAAAGCACTTTCAAGGAAGACATCGCGGGTTTTGGCTGTTACACCGCTGTGTTCGCCACCCATTACACCTGCAATCGCCAAGGCACGGGCATGGTCTGCAATCACCAGTGTGTCGCTACGCAGGGAAACTTCCTGGCCGTCGAGCAAAACCAGCTTCTCGCCTTCTTCAGCCATGCGCACACGAATGCCGCCATTGATTTCGGCAAGGTCAAACGCATGCAACGGTTGGCCCAGTTCCAGCATCACATAATTGGTGACGTCGACAGCCGCATCGATGCTGCGCACATCGGCGCGGCGCAAACGCTCAACCATCCACAGCGGCGTTGGCCGGGACAGGTCAACGTTGCGGATTACACGCCCCAGGTAACGCGGGCAAGCAGCAGGAGCCAGAACCTCGACAGAACGGACTTCGTCATGTTCAGCCGGTACAACAGCCACAACAGGGCGAGTCACTGGTGCCGCGTACAAAGCGCCGACTTCACGAGCAAGACCTGCAAGCGAGAGGCAGTCACCTCGGTTAGGGGTCAGATCTACTTCAATACTGGCGTCTTCGAGGCTCAGGTAAACCCGAATATCTTCACCCACTGGAGCATCTGCAGGCAGCTCCATCAGGCCGTCGTTGCCTTCACCCACCTGCAGCTCTGCTTGCGAGCACAACATGCCGTTTGACTCGACACCACGCAGTTTGGCTTTCTTGATTTTGAAGTCGCCTGGCAGCTGGGCGCCGATCATGGCGAACGGAATCTTCAGGCCTGGACGCACGTTAGGCGCGCCACAAACCACCTGAAAAGTCTCAGAACCATTGCTGACCTGGCAAACACGCAGCTTGTCGGCATCGGGGTGCTGCTCAGTGCTCAGCACCTCGCCCACGACCACACCACTGAATACACCGGCGGCCGGCGAAACGCTGTCGACCTCAAGACCGGCCATCGACAGACGAGCAACCAGCTCGTCGCGACCTACCTGCGGGTTTACCCAACCACGCAGCCATTGTTCACTGAATTTCATCCTGCTCTCCTAAGAATTCGTTACGACTAGCGAAATTGCGCGAGGAACCGCAAGTCGTTGTCGAAGAACAGACGCAAGTCATTCACGCCGTAACGCAGCATCGCCAGACGCTCAACGCCCATACCGAAGGCAAAGCCCGAAAACTCTTCCGGATCGATTCCGGACATGCGCAGCACGTTCGGGTGAACCATGCCGCAGCCCATGACTTCCAGCCAGCCCGTCTGCTTGCAGACACGGCAACCTTTGCCGCTGCACATCACGCATTCCATATCCACTTCAGCGGAAGGCTCTGTGAACGGGAAGTACGACGGACGGAAGCGCACGGCCAGTTCTTTTTCGAAGAACACCCGCAAGAACTCTTCGATAGTCCCTTTCAGGTCCGCGAAGTTGATATCGCGATCTACCAGCAGGCCTTCAACCTGGTGAAACATCGGCGAGTGGGTGATATCGGAGTCGCTACGATACACACGGCCCGGGCAGACAATGCGGATCGGCGGCTGCTGCGATTCCATGGTGCGGACCTGTACCGGCGAGGTATGGGTGCGCAACAACATGTTTGCATTGAAATAGAAGGTGTCATGCATCGACCGGGCCGGGTGATGGCCTGGGATGTTGAGCGCTTCAAAGTTGTGATAGTCGTCTTCGACCTCAGGGCCTTCGGCAATGCCGTAGCCAATATGTGTGAAGAACTGCTCGATACGCTCCAGAGTCCGGGTAACCGGATGCAGACCGCCTGAGGTCTGGCCACGACCAGGCAGGGTCACGTCAATGGACTCGGCAGACAGTTTGGCGGCTAGATCAGCCTCTTCAAACAGTGCCTTGCGTGCATTGAGAACCTCTGTGACACGCTCCTTGGCAACGTTGATCAGGGCACCCACCTGCGGACGCTCTTCTGCCGGCAGATTGCCCAAGGTCTTCATCACCTGAGTCAATTCACCCTTTTTGCCAAGGTATTGAACCCGGATTTGCTCCAGGGCATTGATATCTTCAGCGCTTTGCACAGCCTCTAGTGCTTGAGAGACCAGCGCATCCAGGTTTTCCATGTACAGACTCCAGATACAAAATAGGGGAAGAGCTTGAAGGCTCTTCCCCTATTTAAGACGTTTAGCACCTGGGCTCACACAGGCAAGCCCAGGTGAATGTCGGGGATACTTAAGCCAAGGTGGCTTTAGCTTTCTCGACAATCGCAGCAAACGCCGCTTTTTCGTTCACTGCCAGATCAGACAGAACCTTACGGTCGATCTCAATGGAAGCTTTTTTCAGGCCGGCGATGAAACGGCTGTAAGACAGACCGTTGATACGTGCACCAGCGTTGATACGAGCGATCCACAGAGCGCGGAACTGACGTTTTTTCTGACGACGGTCACGGTAGGCGTATTGGCCTGCCTTGATTACCGCTTGCTTGGCAACACGGAATACGCGTGAGCGTGCGCCGTAGTAGCCTTTAGCCAGTTTCAGAATTTTTTTGTGACGTTTACGGGCGACAACGCCACGCTTTACACGAGCCATGAGTTACTTCCTCTATTCTTGACCGAAATTAGCAAAGGCGCAGCATGCGCTTCACTTTTGCCACGTCAGACGGATGCAGCAAGCTGCTACCGCGCAATTGACGCTTACGCTTAGTCGACATTTTGGTCAGGATGTGGCTCTTGAAAGCGTGCTTGTGCTTGATGCCGTTAGCAGTTTTCAGAAACCGCTTAGCAGCACCACTCTTAGTTTTCATCTTTGGCATGTTCGGTACTCCGCATTCAGTTGATAAACATAATCAAAAGGCCTGCCGTGCCCTAGTGATTACTTCTTCTTTTTCGGGGCGATGACCATAATCAGTTGGCGTCCTTCCATCTTAGGATGCTGTTCGACGGTCCCGTATTCAAGCAGGTCACCTTCAACCCGCTTCAACAGTTCCATACCCAGCTCCTGGTGGGCCATCTCACGGCCGCGGAATCGTAAAGATACCTTGGCCCTGTCCCCATCACTCAGGAAACGTACCAGGTTGCGCAGTTTTACCTGGTAATCCCCTTCCTCCGTCCCTGGACGAAACTTGATTTCTTTAACCTGGATCTGTTTCTGGTTTTTCTTTGCAGCGGCAACCTGTTTCTTCTTTTCGAAGATAGATTTGCCGTAGTCCATCAGCTTGCAAACTGGGGGTACTGCATCAGCGGAAATTTCCACCAAATCCAGTTTGGCCTCTTCAGCTTTAAGAAGCGCGTCTTCAATTGACACAATCCCAAGCTGCTCGCCTTCAGCCCCAATTAACCGAACCTCGCGTGCCGAGATATTCTCGTTGATCGGGGCTTTCGGTGCAGCTCGTTTATCTTGTCTCATTTCACGCTTAATAATAATTACTCCGAATCATGGCGACCACGCCGGGAAACCGCTTGTGCGAGGAATTCAGCGAATTGCGCGACGGGCATCGAGCCCAGGTCAGCACCTTCACGTGTACGCACAGCGACAGTCTGCATCTCGACTTCCCGATCTCCGATAACCAAGAGATAAGGAACCTTGAGCAAAGTATGCTCGCGGATTTTAAAGCCGATCTTTTCATTTCTCAAGTCAGACTTGGCACGAAATCCGCTCTGATTGAGAGTTTTTTCAACTTCAGCAGCAAAATCTGCCTGTTTATCAGTGATATTCATGATCACTGCCTGAGTCGGCGCTAGCCACGCAGGGAACGCACCTTCGTAATGCTCAATCAGAATTCCGATGAAGCGTTCGAACGATCCGAGGATCGCACGGTGCAGCATAACGGGTTGCTTGCGACTGTTGTCTTCAGACACATATTCTGCGCCAAGACGGATCGGCAGGTTGAAATCGAGCTGCAGGGTACCACATTGCCAGACACGACCCAGACAATCTTTCAGAGAAAATTCAATCTTGGGCCCGTAAAAGGCACCCTCGCCCGGCTGCAAATCATAAGCCAGGCCAGCGCTATCAAGGGCTGAAGCCAATGCGCTTTCAGCGCGATCCCACAGTTCATCAGAACCAACGCGCTTTTCAGGACGCGTCGACAGTTTGAGCTCAATGTCCTTGAACCCGAAGTCTGCGTAGACATCCAGCGTCAGCTTGATAAAGGCAGCAGACTCAGCCTGCATCTGTTCTTCGGTGCAGAAAATATGCGCATCGTCCTGCGTAAAGCCTCGAACACGCATGATGCCGTGCAAGGCACCCGACGGCTCATTACGATGGCAAGCGCCAAATTCCGCCAGACGCAGTGGCAGCTCACGGTAGCTTTTCAGGCCCTGATTGAACACTTGCACGTGGCAAGGGCAGTTCATCGGCTTGATCGCGTAATCGCGGCTTTCCGACTGAGTCGTAAACATGTTGTCGGCGTAGTTGGCCCAGTGCCCGGACTTTTCCCACAAGCTGCGATCTACTACCTGGGGAGTCTTGATCTCCAGATAACCGTTTTCGCGCTGCACTTTGCGCATGTACTGCTCAAGCACCTGATAAAGCGTCCAGCCATTAGGGTGCCAGAACACCATGCCCGGAGCTTCTTCCTGGGTGTGGAACAGACCAAGACGCTTGCCGATTTTACGGTGATCGCGCTTTTCAGCTTCTTCAATGCGCAGGACGTATGCCGCCAGCTGCTTCTTGTCAGCCCAGGCAGTGCCGTAGATACGTTGCAGCTGCTCGTTTTTCGCATCGCCACGCCAGTAGGCGCCCGACAGCTTGGTCAGCTTGAACGACTTCAGGAAGCGAGTGTTCGGGACGTGAGGCCCGCGGCACATGTCGACGTACTCTTCGTGAAAGTACAGACCCATGGCCTGTTCGTTCGGCATGTCTTCGATCAAGCGCAGCTTGTAGTCTTCACCACGAGCGGCAAACATCTCGATCACTTCGGCACGCGGAGTCACTTTCTTGATGACGTCGTAATCTTTTTCGATCAGCAGCTGCATGCGCTTTTCGATTGCAGCCATGTCATCCGGAGTAAACGGACGCTCATAAGCGATATCGTAATAAAAACCTTCGTCGATAACCGGACCGATCACCATTTTGGCCGTCGGAAACAGTTGCTTGACTGCATGGCCAACCAAGTGGGCGCAAGAGTGGCGAATAATCTCCAGCCCCTCTTCATCCTTGGGCGTGATGATTTGCAGGGTGGCGTCGTTTTCAATCAGATCGCAGGCATCCACCAGCTTGCCGTTGACCTTGCCGGCCACGGTAGCTTTAGCCAGGCCAGCGCCAATCGAAGCGGCGACCTCGGCAACTGATACTGGATGATCGAAAGAGCGTTGACTGCCGTCGGGAAGAGTAATAGTTGGCATGGCGCCTCCTCTCCTAGTGGTGACCCCTACCAAAGGTCACGTGGGTTGGGATGAGCCAGTACGCGATTCGGTGGTATGCCTGCCTCACAGTGGCAGGAGCCTTGCGGCCAACCTAAAACCGAACCAGAGTGACTGGAGTTCAAATCAATAAGGTTAATGGCATTGCCCTGCAACTCTGAGAGCATGCAAACACACAAAATAGCCAAGGGCGGCATGCTAGCACAGATGCACGCGCCCTGTTATACGCACTGCCCTGCATCCAAAATAAAGGGAGGTTTTTTACAGATGGGTGAACTTGAGCTGCACTAACCTCTCAGATACTCAGTGATACACACTCGGTTTTAATGCTTACAAGGAGCATCTTATGCGCATGATCCGCTTACTCGCCTTCGCAGCACCTTTGGCAATGCTGTTACCCCTGAGCGCCCAGGCCGACAACTGGCCAGCCGGCGCAAAAAAAGACTACATGAAGGACTGCGTAGCGGCGGCAAGCCAAAGCGTCGACGTAAAGACAGCCCAACAGCATTGCGCATGCGGAGCGGACAAGTTGTCCGAGAAGTTTTCGACTGCCGAAATCCAGCAACTGATGAGCAAGACAACCCAGCCGAGCGCAGAGCTTAGAACCAAAGCTCTGGATGCAATACAGGCCTGTCGAGCCACTAAATAGCCCTCATTCCCATGACGAATCGGGACCTGATTGAGGGCAAAACAGGCCTAAAAACCTGTTTTGCGTAAAAAACATGCATTCGGGCGTGCTTTTTTTTTAAGTGTTTTCAACCCTCAACCCCCCGTAAAACGGGGGTTTCGAGAGTTTTGAACAGTAAAAGAAAACGAACATTGCAGCAATCTTCAGCTCAGGGGGGCTCCCAAAGCGCACATTTCGACTATGATACCTCGGTGTGCCCAGTTGGCCTGAGCAGCACAGTACTACTGAAAATATAAGTTTCTTGGAGATACACCATGTCTAATCGCCAAACCGGCACCGTAAAATGGTTCAACGATGAAAAAGGCTTCGGCTTCATCACTCCTCAAGGTGGCGGTGACGACCTGTTCGTACACTTCAAAGCTATCGAAAGCGACGGTTTCAAAAGCCTGAAAGAAGGCCAAACCGTTTCCTTCGTGGCTGAGAAAGGCCAAAAGGGTATGCAAGCTGCACAGGTTCGTCCGGAGTAAATCTCCCTCGAACAAAAAAACCCCGTCCATGTGACGGGGTTTTTTATGCCTGAAACAAAGCCAGCCGTGCTGCTTAGCCGCAGTTCACGCGGGTAATGACTGCATTGTCGTCAGTATTAAGATTCAAGCGGTCCGAGCGATACTCGAGCGTCATGATGTCGTGCGGTGACAAGAGGCGTGCATTCTGCGCTCCCGCCTTGACACGAGCCTGCTCCAGGAGCTGCGCCGACGCTTTTTGGCCAATCACAAATGCTGCAGCTTTAGCATCGCAACGACTATGCCCTGCCTCAGTGACGGGGTCCTTATCCGAATTCGACGTGCTGCACCCTGACAGCGCTACGACCGCCAACAACGAACCCAATGACACTAGCTTCCAAGACATGAAGCCTCCTTAAAATAAATAGTCCGAACCCTTGCGACAGCTATATCGCAATTAGGTTTCATGGTGCCTGATAGCATCTTCTGATTGCTCAACGCACGAACAAGTGTGCCCGAGCAGGCATTTAACGCGCACACCCAATCATTGCCAAATATGTGGGAATCAGTACACATCAATGTAGTCAAATGGCGGATTAGGCCAATTGTCTTTAAGGGCATTGGAGATCTGCATCACCCAGACCTCATCACTTGCCGCAACTTTCCCGACATAGCCTGAACCTGCCGCCCATGTCTCCAGCCTGAAAAGCAGCCCGTCGATGTCTACACCGCCCACCACACCCGATGAAATGTAGGCAATACCCGCCTTGGTCACGCGCAACTGCGTATGTGCATCGTCACTGGCCGAAGCCAGTAACTGACGTACAGCAGCAAGGGTTAAACCTTCAGGGTCGTTAAGATCAATTTGCATGGCCTGCACCACTCTTGAAAAGTGCAAGTGTGGCATGCAGCATGGATCTCATGGGAAAGTTGAGGCCTCAAAATATCAGTCACACTATTTACGGTGGTCTCGTGATAGCTTCGGGACGACTTTTTGCTAAAATCTCTTTCCCACGCCCCTTATCATGAGCACCCAATGACAACAGTCAGCATCGATGCAGATATCAAGGCCAAATGGCATCAAGGGCAATGTTCCTACAGCCCTGGCAGCCCTGAAGAGCTGGCCATCATCGGCATCGACCTTTTAGTCAAGGAGCTTGGGACAGAGGCTGCCCGAGCTTTTGTCAGCCAGGTTTTCGAAAAGTACAAACCGACTGAACTGTCGAAACTGACCTGACACTGCGCCCCGTCAAATCACTTCAACCGGCCCAGGCGCGTCGTCAGCAAATCGAAAAAACCTTGCGCGTCGCCGTTCTCGACCCAAAAGGCGTTTTTGGGTTGGTTCAAGGTGTTGTACCAGTCAGCAATTGTCTGACCAAAGGTGGGGCCTTCACGGGTATCCACGACCAGATTGACCTCACGCCCGGAAAACAGCCCCGGATTCAGCAGGTAGGCAATAACACTGGCATCGTGGACAGGCCCACCCGGCAATCCGTAGTGCGCCATATCCCCTTTGACATATTCATTCAGAATATCGCCGACCAGTTTTCCAGCCGTATTGCCCAACGCCGCGATCTGCTTGAGACGGGCCTCGCTGGTCAGAATCTTGTGCGTCACATCAAGTGGCACATAGGTCAGTTTCACACCGCTCTTCAACACTACCTCTGCAGCATGGGGATCAGCATAAAGGTTGAACTCGGCGACCGGAGTAATGTTGCCCCCGTTGAAGTGAGCGCCGCCCATGACCACGACTTCCTTGATTCCCCGAGTAATGTCAGGCGCCTGGATCAAGGCCAGCGCCAGGTTTGTCTGTGGGCCGAGCATGGCGATGGTCACACTGCCAGGCTTGGCAGCACGCAGTGTCTCGATCAGGTAGTTAACCGCATTGGCTGGCTCAAGCCCTTTTGCAGGCTCATGGACAGGCACACCTGTCACACCTTCCTGACCATGAATGTTCTCGGCATAAATCGGGGAACGCACCAAAGGCTTGGGCGCCCCGGCATAAACAGGCACGTCTTCACGCCCTGCCCACTCCCGGGCCAGACGGGCATTACGCGAAGTCTTGTCCAGCCGCACATTACCGGCCACGGTTGTGATTGCCCGCACATTCAGTTGCTCGGGCGAAGCCAGGGCCAACAGCAGCGCAACAACATCGTCAGCACCGGGATCGGTATCGATAATCAAATCAATCGTGTCTGCGGCTTGAACACTTGAGATCGTGATGGCGGACAAGAAAAGGACACTCCTTAGCAATGGCTGAACAATCTGTTTAAAGCGCGACACGACCAACTCCCTGTAAAAATCATTCAAAAGGTTACGCCTGAGACCAGGGCAATATTGCTATACGGACGACACTCTCCAGTACGAACGATCACTTTTGCCTGCAAGCACAGCTCCTTGAAAGCGCTGTGAGTAAGCGTAAGCCTCGAACCCAACTCGCCCGCACTGGCAAGCGCCTCGATGCACATGAGAGCCGGACAAGGTGCGAGCAGTAGCTCACTGGCCAACACATGGCTTTGCACCTGCATCTCGCTGAGCAAGGTACGCAAGGTACTGGCGACATCCGGAATGCCCTGGGTCAGAGCCAGATCAATCAGCTCTACCCCCTTGGGCACCGGCAATCCGGCATCTGCAATGACCACGATGTCGCCATGCCCAAGCGAAGCAACAAGCCGCGACAAAGCAATATTAAGCAGGGGTGTTTTTTTCATGGTGTGGCAAAGCCCTGGACATCACGCAATGAGGGAATGGAAGGCTGAGCGCCCGCACGGGTTACCGACAAGGCTGCAGCGACTTGAGCAAAGCGAATGGCGTCGTCTTGATCCATGCCCGCCGCCAACCCGGCAGAAAATGCCCCGACAAATGTATCGCCTGCCGCCGTGGCATCCACCGCTTCAACCTTGGGAGCAGCAAAGTGCGCAACACGCTGCGCACTGACAAACAGGGCGCCCTTGGCCCCCAGGGTCACAATCACCTTGCGCGCCCCAAACTCGACCAACCGGCGAGCAGCCAGTTCCGCCGATTCAAGTGAGTCGACGGTCACGCCACTCAGCGCCCAGGCTTCACTTTCATTGGGAATCAGATAATCGATGGCGCCGTACCAGTGCTTGGGCAACGGACCACTCGCAGGCGCGGGATTAAGAATCACGATTTTATCCAGTTCTCGCCCACGACCAAGGACGCAGCCGACAGTCTCCATCGGCACTTCAAGCTGACAAACAAGTACTTTCGCGCCTTGCAGCACCTGATCACACGCCTTGATATCTTCAGGTTCAAGACAACCATTGGCTCCCGCCACGACCACAATCGTGTTCTGGCTGCCGGCATCGACCGTTATCAGCGCCACACCGCTTGCAGTACCGGGCACGGTGCGTACGGCCAGGCAATCAATCCGGTCAGCCAGCAGCCCTTCACGCAACTGCACGCCATAGGCGTCACCACCGAGACACCCGACCATGGCCACGCGGGCCCCCAGGCGCGAAGCGGCCACCGCCTGGTTCGCGCCCTTGCCTCCGTGCACGGTGCCAAAAGACTGCCCGAAAACCGTTTCTCCCGGGCGAGGCAGTCTCTCGGTACGCGTGACCAGATCCATGTTCAGACTGCCAACCACCACTACATTTGCTTGCATGTATCGGCACTCATCCATTGATATTTTGGGGATACTTAAAAGGTGCCTCGACATAGGCTCTGGTGGACTCTCGCAACACGATGTCAGGCTTCACGATCCGCTGCTCTACCGCTCGCTCGGGCGATGCAATGCGGCGCAGCAAGAGTTGTGCTGCCATTTCGCCCAATTGCAGAATCGACTGCCCGACCGTCGTCAACGACGGATAGACATAACGACTCATCTGCACATCATCAAAGCCAATGACCGACAACTGTTCCGGCACCCGGATGTTGCGCTCCGCTGCGGCCCGCAATACACCAATCCCCATCATGTCGTTGCAGGCAAAGATAGCCGTGGGCCGATTGTGCTCCAACAGGCCGACAGCGGCCTGATAGCCACCCACACTGCTGAAGTCGCTCTCGACCATCCAGCGCTCATCCGCGATCACACCCGCCTCTGCCAAGGCCCGCAGATACCCGGCCGTGCGCAGCTGCGCTACACGGGTGATTGCCGGCCCACCAATACAGGCAATGGCACGGTGCCCCAGGTCGAGCAGGTGACGTGTAGCCAGATACGCCCCAAGCTCGTGATCGATTCGCACCAGATCAGCCTCGACACCCTCAAGGCTGCGGTCGACGATGACCATCGGCGTTCGAACCCCGACCAGCCCGCTTGCCATGCCCAAGTCGCCACCGGCAGAAGCGACCACCAGGCCGTCCACCCGTTTTTCAAGCAGTACCCGCAGGTAATTGCGCTGCTTCTCAGGATCGTCGTCGCAGTTGCACAAAATCACGCAGTAATTGTTGCGCTCGCAGTAGTCCTCAATCCCACGCGCCAACTCGGCAAAGTACGGATTCAGGCTATTGGCAACCAACAGACCGATAGTCGCCGTGGTTTTAGCTTTCAACGAGCGCGCTACAGCGCTGGGGACATAGTCGAGGCGCGCGATGGCCTCCTCGACCTTCAAGCGAACCGGCTCGCTCACTGGGCGCGTTTTATTCAGAACATGGGAAACCGTCGTGTACGAAATGCCCGCCATTGCCGCGACATCTTTAATAGTTGCCATCGCTTAGTTCCGTCGCTGTGCACGTTGACTGCGGTAGGTGTCCAATACCACTGCTATCACTATGACAGCACCGGTAATGATACGCTTCGTAGGCTCAGTCGCGCCGATTTGAGCGAGTCCTGCGGCCAATACCGAAATAATCAGCACACCGAAAAAAGTACTGATGACCGAGCCACGCCCGCCCATCAGACTCGTACCACCGATCACCACCGCCGCAATAACCTGCAACTCAAGACCCGAGCCGGCATTGGGATCCGCAGCCTCCAGCCGGGAGATCTGGAACAGCGCCGCAACCCCTGCCAGTAATCCCATCACGCTGAAGACCAGGATCTTGTAGGGCTTGGGATTGATACCGGCCAGACGCACTGCTTCTTCGTTGGTCCCGATGCCTATCAGGTAGCGACCAAACACCGTGCGTGTCAGTACCGCTTGAGCAATCACGATAATCAGCAATGCAATGATGAACGAGGGCGAAATCCCGAAGGCAACCGGGTTCGAAAGCCAGGCGAAAGCATCACCTATATAGGCTGTGCGCGAACCTGTCATTTGATAGGCCGCACCCCGGGCCATCTCCAGCACCCCCAGCGACACAATAAAAGAGGGGATTTTCCAGGCCACCGTAATTGAGCCCGTAATCGTACCCGCAAGGGCTGCACACCCCATGCCCAGCAACGCGGCAGGCATCACGCCCCAGCCCCAGCCCAGAATCGCGACACTGACCGCTGACGCGGCCAGGGCCAATACCGACCCAACCGACAAATCGATGCCGCCGATAATCAATACAAGCGTCATGCCCACAGACAGCACCATCAAATCCGGGATCTGATTGGCCAGGGTGCTCAACGTGTCATAGGAGAAAAAGTGATCACTGAGGCTGGAGAACAGAATAATCATGGCCAGCAAGGCGCCCGCCAATCCCAGATATGTGCCCGTTCCGTAATAGTTGTGTGCATTTTTTTGCGGCACGAGGGTGGCTTTCATGAGGCTTCCTTTGGCGCGGCTTCTGCGAGCAACGCATCTCGTTTTTGATAACCGGCAAAGGCTGCTGCCAGTAACTGTTCCTGGCTCCAGCTGTCACGCTCGAAGGTATCTATCAGACGCCCCGCAGACAGCACGCCGATGCGATCACAGATCAACATCAATTCTCGAAGGTCGCTCGACACCACGACCAGCGCCTTGCCTTTGCGCGTCAACTCGCCCAACAGTCGGTAAATATCGAACTTGGCACCGATGTCGATACCGCGAGTGGGTTCATCAAACAGCAGGACCGTACAATCGCGCTCCAGCCAGCGGCCAATAACCACTTTCTGCTGGTTGCCGCCGGACAATTGCGACACCACTTGTTCCGGGCCGCTGCTGCGGATCCTCATTGCGTCGATCTGGCGCCGGGCCAGCGCGGCTTCCTGCTGACCATTCACCACCCCCGTGCTGGAGATACTGTGCATGTTGCCCAGGCTGATGTTGGCACTGATCGACTGGGCCAATAGCAAGCCCTCGCCCTTGCGGTCCTCCGTAATCAGGGCGATACCCTGCTTCACGGCATCAGCCGGCGAGCGGATACTGACCACCCGCGTCGGCGAGCCCACCGCCACGGTACCGCTATCGGGCAGGTCAGCACCGTAGATCAATCGCAAAAGCTCGGTGCGCCCTGCCCCGATCAGTCCCGAAATACCAAATATTTCACCCTGTCTTACTTCAAACGAGACATCTTGAACCTTGTTCGAGCGGCCGATCCCACTCACTTTGAGGGCCGTTTCACCCAATGTGCGCGGCCCCAAATCCAGTTGGTCTCCCAACTCACGGCCCACCATCAGATTGACCAGTTGCTCGCTGCTGTAATCGGCAATGGGTTCGACACAGACCAGACAACCGTCGCGCAGTACGGCAATCCGCTGCGCTACACGCGCCAGCTCTTCAAGTCGATGGGAGATGTACACAATCGCCACGCCGCGGGCCTGAAGCCGTTCGATTTGCACAAACAGCATTTCAACTTCACGGGCCGTGAGCATCGCGGTGGGCTCATCCAGGATCAGGACATGACAGTCCCCAATCAGGTTGCGGGCGATTTCGACCATTTGCTGGTGGCCAATCCCCAGCTCCCCGACCAGGGTGTCGGGATCTATCGCCTCCAGCCCCACCTGGGCCATGGCCTCAATGGCCGACGTGCGTAATTGCTTGCGGCTGATCCACCCCATGCGGCTGGGCAGGTTATCCAGAAACAGATTTTCCGCCACTGTCAGTGTGGGCAGCAGGTTCAGCTCCTGCATGACCATGCGCACGCCCTGCTTCTCGGCGTGGGAGCGACTGCCAGGGGCATAGGCCTGGCCATTGAATTGCATCTGACCGAGAGTCGGAACTTCCAGGCCACCGATAATTTTCGACAGGGTGCTTTTTCCGGCGCCATTTTCACCCGTCAAGGCCAGCACTTCGCCGCGATACAGCGACAGATCGATATCGGCCAGCACCGCCTGCTGTGTGTACGTTTTACCAATCCCGCTGACCGTGAGGACCACGCCGGCATCAGGAGCAGACATATCATTTCTCCCGGCACCCGCCCTATCGGACGGGTGCCTGCGACACCGAGTGGAATTACTTGTTGATGACCAGTTCGACAGGGGTATCGATGACACCGTCCTTCAGGTTTTCAACCGGCTCTTTCTTGACCAGCTTGAGCGCGGTTTCAATGCCAAAAACCGCCTGCTTGGCTGCAGCCTGGTCGGCCGTGGCTAGCACCCGGCCATCTTTGAGCATCGGTTTTATCGCATCGATATTGTCATAGCCGACCACTTGAACCTTGCCGACCTTGCCTGCTGCACGGATGGCCGACACCGCGCCCAGTGCCATGCTGTCATTACCCGCGAGGATGGCCTTGAGGTTGGGGTACTCGCTGAGCATGCCTGCCGCGACCTTGTTGCCACCGTCGATTTCCCAGTTACCCGACTGCACCGGCACAATTTTCATACCGGCGGCGGTCATGGCGTCCTTGAAACCTGCCGTGCGCATTTGTGCATTGGTGGTGGTCGATACACCCTCAATGATCCCTACTTCATCGCCCGCCTGGAGTTTTGTCGCCAGGTACTCACCCACTTCACGGGCGCCCTGGCGGTTGTTTGGCCCCACAAACGGCACGTCGATGCCTTTGCTTTTCAACACGTCGGGGTCCAGCTGGTTGTCAATGTTGACCACCACGATCCCGCGGTCCTTGGCTTTCTTGATGGCCGATACCAAAGCCTTGGAGTCCGCCGGTGCAATCACCAGCGCATCGACCTTGGCGATGATCATCTGATTGATGATGTCGATCTGGCCTGCTGTGTCGGTTTCGTTCTTGATCCCGTTGGAGACCAGGTCGAAACTGGCCGCATGGGCTTTTTGATAGTCCTCACCACCCTTTTGCATCGTGACAAAGAACTCGTTTGCCAACGACTTCATCACCAGCCCGACTTTGGGTTTTTCAGGCGTATCCGCATAAGCGACAGGGAGGGTAAGGGATGCCGCAGCCAGCATGGCGACAGCGAGGAGGCGTCCAGCAAATGGCAGCTTCATGGAAGTAACTCCGATCTTATGATTATTGTGAGCAACGTCCTGCTCGCGCTACGCCTGACTGCCAAAAGCCGTGTGACTGGCAATAGGTCATGATTCATGAACCTGCCAGGGCTGGTTCAAAAAACGCCGCGCAAACGTTTGCTTGAACCTCACTATGGAAAGCCGGCTGTTATTTGTCAATGTGAAAAAAGGACGATGCCAGACCGGCGGTCATTCGAATCTCCGAACGCAAAAACCTTTTTTGTTCGGGAAACCGTACCAATTCAATACAAAAAATTTCATGCGTTTATTTTTACCTTATAAATCAACGGCTTATCATAGATGCCGAGCGAGCGTGTACTGGCATAAATAATGCTCCCCTACACCGCTCACGGCCAATGGATCACTTGTGCCGTGTTTAGTGTGCGAACACCGGCACACTCACTAATAAGAGAAAAAACAATGAAAAATGCTGTGTTGAAAACCATCGTTCCGGGCGCACTGGCCCTTCTGCTTGCACTGCCAACGATTGCTCAGGCGCAAGAAACCGCCACCAAGCCCAATGTCGTCATTCTTGCTACAGGCGGCACCATTGCCGGTGCAGGCGCAAGCGCTGCAAACAGCGCAACGTACACCGCTGCCAAAGTGGGTATCGACAAACTGATTGCCGGTGTTCCCGAGCTGAGCCAACTGGCAAACGTTCGTGGCGAGCAGGTGATGCAAATTGCATCCGAGAGCATCACCAACGAAAACCTGCTGCAATTGGGCCGCCGTGTAGCCGAGCTGGCTGACAGCGATGATGTCGACGGCATCGTTATCACCCACGGCACCGACACCCTGGAAGAAACCGCTTACTTCCTGAACCTGGTCGAAAAAACCGACAAGCCAATCGTCGTGGTCGGCTCCATGCGTCCGGGCACCGCCATGTCGGCTGACGGCATGCTGAACCTGTACAACGCCGTTGCCGTTGCCGGCAGTAAAGACGCCCGTGGCAAAGGCGTACTGGTCACCATGAACGACGAAATCCAGTCCGGCCGTGATGTCAGCAAATCCATCAACATCAAGACCGAAGCATTCAAGAGCCCTTGGGGCCCACTGGGCATGGTCGTTGAAGGCAAATCCTACTGGTTCCGCTTGCCAGCCAAGCGTCACACCATGGATTCGGAATTCGACATTAAAGACATCAAGAGCCTGCCAAACGTAGGCATCGCCTACTCCTATGGCAACGTCGATGACACCGCCTACAAGGCATTGGCACAATCCGGCGCCAAAGCCATCATCCACGCGGGCACCGGCAACGGTTCGGTATCTTCCCGCGTTGTTCCGGCCTTGCAAGCACTGCGCAAGGATGGCGTACAGATCATTCGCTCTTCCCACGTAAACAACGGCGGGTTCGTACTGCGTAACGCAGAACAGCCTGACGACAAAAACGATTGGGTTGTAGCCCACGACCTGAACCCACAGAAAGCCCGCATCCTGGCGATGGTCGCACTGACCAAGACCCAGGACAGCAAAGAGCTGCAGCGGATGTTCTGGGAGTACTGAGTCGCACGCGTCAGCGCTCGCGGTTTGAACTCGAAAAGGCCGTCTCCCCCCGGGAGGCGGCCTTTTTATTTGGCGCTGAATAACCACCGGATGTACCCGCCCGCGCACCAAACAGTTGCCAAATCTTACACAGTTAAATACTGTATGCGCATACAGCACACCAAGGATCGCATCATGGCTAAAAAAGCGGCGAAAGCGCCTACCCTACCGAGCCCCTACGAAATCTTCGGCGCACGCATACAAAAAATCATCAGTTCGCCCAAAGCCCAAAAAGACAAAATGGCGGTGCTTGATCGACTCGAAGGCGACAATCCCGAGTTCTGGGAACGCCTGCTGGAAGAAATTTCCGAAAACGACAACGTCACCGTTGCCCATCGCGATGATGGCAGCGTCAATATTTTCTGGACCGTGCTTGAGGAAGACTGAGTCAATGAGGTTTTGTTTACTGGCACTGGTCAGTCTTTTTACCGTTGCAAGCGCACATGCTGCTGCCCCACAAACCTTCAGCGAAGCCAAAAAAGTCGCCTGGAAACTCTACGCACCCCAGTCCACCGAGTTTTACTGCGGTTGCAAATACAACGGCAACCGCATCGACCTGAAAGCCTGCGGCTACGTCCCACGCAAAAATGCCAACCGTGCTGCTCGTATCGAGTGGGAACATATCGTTCCTGCCTGGCAAATCGGTCATCAGCGCCAGTGCTGGCAAAGTGGCGGGCGGAAAAACTGCACCCGTCACGACCCTGTATTCAAAGTGGCCGAAGCTGACCTGCACAACCTGGTGCCCAGCATTGGCGAGGTTAACGGGGATAGAAGCAACTTCAGCTTTGGCTGGCTGCCCGAGAAAAAGGGCCAGTATGGTTCGTGCCTGACACAGGTCGATTTCAAATCCAAAAAGGTCATGCCCCGCCCCAACATTCGCGGCATGATCGCTCGTACCTACTTCTACATGAGCAAGCGCTATAACTTGCGCCTTTCAAAGCAGGACCGGCAGCTCTACGAAGCCTGGGACAAGTCCTATCCCGTTCAGTCCTGGGAGCGTCAGCGCAATCAGGCGGTGGCATGCGTGATGGGTCGCGGCAACGAGTTCGTTGGCCCGGTCAACCTCAAGGCCTGTGGCTGAAACCCCTCTGCTCGACTGCAACAGCCTTGAGCCCTGATGTCAGCGCAGGCTCAAGGCGTTTCTCCTGCCATTGAATGTCCACCAACAGCCAATGAATTATGGCTTTTTCAGGGGGGCGCACATTGCCGAACCTGCATTGCTGAGCTATTACTTGCGGGATGATCAAACAGGTTCGATTTACTAAAAAACAACGGGTGGTCGACGAACTCGTCCATCGTATCGAAAGCGGGCTCCTGGCAGACGGACATCTGCTACCGGGAGAAGACCAATTAGCTCAAGAACTGCGGGTCAGCCACAGCACGTTGCGCGCAGCACTGGCCGAACTGGAAAGGCGAAAATATATCGCTACGCGAACAGAAGGCGGCGCCATCGTCACGTATGACGGTATTACGCTGGACCAAAACAACGGCTGGACCCAGGCGCTGGCCAATACGGGCGCCCGCATCCACACAGAACTGCTTCGACTTGAGGCCATCGAGCGCCCGGATCTGCTCCATCAATTGGGCTTGAGTCAGTTTGTCATCCTGGAGCGACGACGCCGTCGGGACGATGGCACCGCGATTTCGCTGGAGCGCTCCTTCATGCCCGCCACGGGCGGCCTGGAAGGCCTGCCACGAGTAGGGCTGATCGACGACTCGCTCACCATCACCCTGGCGGCCTACGGCTTTGTCGGCGACCGGGGCGATCAATGGATTGGCGCCGAACCTCTCAATGAAGAAGACGCGCTATTGCTTGGACGCCCTGCCGGAACCGTTTTCCTCAAGGCCCTGCGCACCACTTACGACCGCCACGGACGTTTCATGGAACTGGTCGAAAGCTGGCTTGATCCGGTGCACTTTCGCATGTACCACTCGTTTGGAACGCCCACATGACGCCCACTGACCGGGCGCTTGGCGCGTTTTACGGCCTGGCACTGGGTGACGCACTGGGCATGCCGACCCAGTCATTCAGTCGGGGGCAGATTGTGGCCCGGTTCGGGCACATCACGACACTTGAAAACGCCCCGGCCGATCAACCCATTGCGCCGGGCATGGTGGCGGGCTCAATCACCGACGACACCGAGCAAGCCATTCTGGTGGCGCAATTACTGGTGGAAGGCAAAGGCAGCATTGACCCCGACCAGCTTGCCCGGCGCCTGATCAGTTGGGAGTCCGCCATGCAGGCCAAAGGCTCTCAAGACCTGCTCGGGCCCTCCACCAAGCGCGCGATAGAGATGATCCTCGCGGGCCACAGCCCCGAAGAGTCAGGCCGCTACGGCACCACCAACGGCGCCGCCATGCGAATCGCCCCGGTGGGTATCGCCAGCGATATTTCCCATCCGGAACGTTTTATCAAAACCGTTATTCAGGCGTGCCAGGTCACTCACAACACCAGTCTGGGGATTGCCAGCGCAGCCGCCGTCGCCGCCGTGGTCTCCAGCGGGATCAATGGCAAAAAACTGGAGCACGCCCTCAATGCGGGCACCGAAATGGCGTTCATCGCCGAGCATCACGGCCACTGGGTTGCGGGCGGCCGCATGGGCCCGCGCATTCGCTGGGCCAGACACGCAAGTACCGAGTGCAACCCTGACAATATTGGCGACTTGTTGTATGACGTGATCGGCACATCAGTCGCATCCCAGGAATCTGTCGTCGCAGCGTTCGCCCTCGCACAGCGCGTGGCAAACGCCAGCATGAGCAGTTTTGACGCCCTGTGCATGGCCGCCAGCCTTGGCGGCGACACCGACACCATTGCCGCCATTCTCGGCGCCATGCTGGGCGCCTGTGGTGGTCTGGATCATTGGCCAGCGGCGCTGATCGAACAGATCACCGAGGTCAACAGCCTGCAACTGGAACCGTTGGTCCACCAACTGCTGGCCCTTCGTAACCCATAAGCAGCCTGCCTAGATCAGCAAAGCGACTGGCCTTGCAGTCCAGCCCTGGACACACCCTGCTGATAACGAGAACAACCGCATCAGGAGCCACTCTCCATGACACCTCCTAACGCCGGGCACAGTGCCGGGCAACTGGAAACACGCGGCATAGAGCCCGTTCCCGAAAATGAGTGCCACGGCAACCCCCTGCAACTGTTCTGGGTCTGGTTTGCAGCCAATATCAGCATTCTCGGCTTGCCACTGGGTGCGACTCTGGTGGCCTTTCATCAACTGGCCATTTGGCAGGTCGTCATCGTCGCCCTGATCGGTGCTGCCGGCTCGTTTGCCGTGGTCGGCGTGATCTCCATTGCCGGACGACGGGGCCGAGCACCAAGCCTGACGCTGTCGCGAGCGATCTTCGGGGTACGTGGCAATATTGGCCCCACACTGGTTTCACTGATTTCACGTATAGGGTGGGAAACAGTGAACACCACTACCGCCGCATTCGTGCTGCTTGCACTGTCCTCCATCGTATTCGACACCCCTGCACAAGCCAAAAACGCACCGGGGCTTACCCTGCTGTTTATCGGCATTTTCACGCTGCTGACCCTAAGCGTTTCCGGACTGGGGCATGCAACGCTGCTGCTGATCCAGAAATGGGCAACCTACGTGTTCGGCGCGCTCAACTTGCTGGTTGGCGGTTTTCTGTGCGCCACCATCGACTGGCAAAGCGTATTCAACACCCGCCCTGCCCCCATGAGCGCGGTCATTATCGGGATCGGCATCATGGCTGCTGGCACCGGCATTGGCTGGGCCAACGCCGGGGCTGACATGTCGCGCTACCAGAAGCGCAGCGTCAGCGCCTCGCAACTGGTCGCCTGCGCGGCCTGGGGGGCCGGGATCCCACTGGTGTTGCTGATTACCCTTGGCGGCTTGCTGTCTGTCGGCAACCACGACCTGGCTTCCGCCACCGACCCTATTGCCGCGATCCGCAACATGCTGCCCTCCTGGATGGCCATTCCCTACCTGCTAAGCGCATTTGGCGGCCTGTTACTGTCCAACCATCTGTCAGTGTATTCGGCAGGCCTGACCACCTTGACCCTGGGAGTGAAGATCAAACGGGTTCAGGCCGTCGTCGTCGATATCGTGGCGATTTCTTGTGGCTCGATTTACTTCATGTTGTTTGCTGGCAGCTTTTACGGCCCCTTCATCACCTTTATCTCACTCACCGCCATCCCGATTACTGCCTGGGTGGCCATCTTTGTCATCGACCTTGTTCACCGCCAGTACTACAGCGCCAAGGACCTGCTGGACGTCAGCGCCAACAGCGCCTACTGGTACAACGGCGGCATTGAATGGAGAGCATTGGGAGCATGGGCGCTGGCCCTGGTACTGGGCTTTTGCTTTACCCGTGTGGGCAGCAGTGACGCAGACTGGTTTGTCGGACCACTGGCCGACTCCTGGTTGGGTCATAACGGTTTGGGCTGGGTCGTGACATTCGTCGTGGCTGGTGGCTTGTACGCATTGCTGGGCGGTGCCAAAGACCGTCGCCAACCTGCATCGGATAACGCCCATGTCTAGATTGCTGCATACCGGCCAGGTCATCGTCGATCTGGCAATGGCACTCGACACTCTGCCCCGTTCCGGTGGCGATACATTGGCCCACAGCGCCCGCTTTCACGCAGGCGGCGGTTTCAACGTGATGGCCGCGGCCCAGCGCAATGGACTACAGACTGTGTACCTGGGGCGTCATGGCAAGGGCCAGTTCGGTGAGCTGGCCCGCCAGGCCATGAAGACCGAAGGCATACAGATGGCCTTGCCCATCGACCCGCACAAGGACACCGGACTGTGCGTAGCCCTCACTGAAGCCAGCGCTGAGCGCACATTTATTTCCTGCATCGGTGCCGAAGGCGGGTTATCCGCCCAGGACCTGGATCACGTCACCGTCCAGCCTGACGACTACGTGTATGTCAGCGGTTACAGCCTGCTCCATCCAGACAAGGCCAGGCCGCTATTGAGCTGGATACAGGGCTTGTCCCCCAGCGTACATCTGTCGTTCGACCCCGGTCCCTTACTGGCCGATATCGATCCACACCTGCTCAACCTCCTGTTGCCCCGCCTCGACCTCTGGACCAGCAATCGGAGCGAAGCTCAGGTCTTCACCAACAGTTCCTCCCTGGCGGACGCCCTGACCCTCCTGCCTGCACGCCTGCCCAACCAGTGCCTCACGGTTGTGCGCGATGGGCCGCAGGGCTGCTGGATCAACGAGGGCCACGGCCCGCAGCACATGGCCGGATTCAAGGTACAGGCCGTCGACAGCAACGGTGCCGGAGACACCCATGCCGGCGTGATGATTGCCTCATTGGCGGCCGGTTGCAGCTCGGCGCATGCGGCTACACGGGCCAATACCGCAGCAGCGCTGGCCGTCACCCGCCACGGCCCCGCCACAGCACCGGGCGCCGACGAGGTGGATGCTTTCCTGAGAAAAATAGAAAACCCCTACCCGCAACACGACCAAAGACTGTAAGCAGATATGTTCAAAAAGATCATGAAAAGCTGGAAAATGCGCAAAGTGCTGCACTAACCTTACGCCTTGGCTCCCATCAAGCGACACCAGCGCCCGATAACTCCTACAGGATGTCGGGCGACTTGCGTGTATGCAGGGCTGCGTTTCACCTGACTTGTGACGATACTTTTGAAACTCATCATTATTGCTGTCTATGTTTTGTCCATCGCCTATGTCCACCTGCGGGGCTCTGTGCGCCATAAGCTGGGACGTCAGCTGAGCGATCACTCCACCTTTCTGGCACCCATCAACTGCTTTCTGTACCTGTTCTCCAAAGTACCGAGCCAGCCGTACCTCAAACCTTCAGACTTCCCCGAATTGCAGCCCCTGCAAGCCCATTGGCAGGAGATCCGCGAGGAAGCGCGAAACCTGATGCAAGCGGGCCAGATCAAACGCTCCGAACAGCCGAACGACGTGGGGTTCAATTCGTTCTTCAAAAGTGGCTGGAAGCGGTTTTATCTGAAGTGGTACGGCGACAATCACCCGTCAGCGATCGAACTGTGCCCGCGAACCATTGAGTTGCTCAACGGCATTGGAACCGTCAAGGCCGCCATGTTTGCCGAGTTGCCACCCGGCTCGAAACTGGTACGCCACCGCGACCCTTATGCAGGCTCGCTGCGGTTTCATTTGGGCCTGGACACACCGAATGATCCGGGCTGCCATATCAATGTCGACGGCCAGAGCTACGTCTGGCGTGACGGCGAAGTCGTGATGTTTGACGAAACCTTTATTCATTACGCCGAAAACACCACCGACAAGAACCGCATCATCCTGTTCTGCGATGTCGAGCGCCCGATGAAATATCCCTGGGCCAGCGCCTTCAATCAGTGGTTCAGCCGCACGGTCATGGCCTCTGCCAGCTCACCCAACGGTGCCAGTGATAAAACCGGTGGCCTGAACCGCGCGTTTACCCGGCTGTACAAGATCCGCCTGCGCGGCAAGGAGCTGAAAAAGCGCAACCGCGCACGTTACTACCTGGAGAAATGGCTGGTGTTTGGCGGTTTGCTGGCCATTTTTTTACTGGTCTAGGCTTGTAGCCGCCGTACTTAACCCACCACCAACGGCGGCAAAGTGCCAAGCAACGAAACCGCTGCCACTGCCGCCAGTCCAAACAGCCACTCAAAGGCAACACTGCTGCGCAACATTGCGATGTGCCCCAGGCGGCTCATGACCAGATTGAACAGCGCCAGCAGCAGCATCACCCCCACCAGAGTCACTTTGATCAACAGGATCAGTGCGAACCCTTCAAACAATGGCGTGAGCCAGAACGCTCCGGTCAACACCCGGGTGTTGATCAGCCCGGTCAGAATGATCCCGGCAACCAGCACAAACCCCAGGTTGCTGAAGCGATGCAAAACCGTGGTCACGGCTTGCCCGGCCGGGCGTCCAAGGATCAGCAGCAACCCCATCAGGCCACCCAGCCAGGTGGCGACACACAGCAGGTGAATCAGTTGATTGAGCATCAACAATTGACCGCGCCAGCCATCCAGCATCGCGCCGTGACCAACCGGCGCCAACGTGGCCAGCAGCAACAGGCTCAGCAACCCTGTGAGGTAAAAACGGACGGGGGCATACAAGGTGATCAGCAACAGAACGCAGAACACCAGATGAAAGGCCCAGACCTGCCCGAAAAACGTGCTGCCCAGCACCAGCCACAACGTGGCGGGCTCCAGGGTTTCGGGCCAGCTACCGGCCATCGAATGGGTGGTCAACAGTAGCCAGGCCACGCCACTGCCAAGCCCGACCCATGCCAGGACGCGATTGACCTTGCGCAGCTGTTGATCAATCTCGACTGATGGCCAGGCACCCAACAGCAAGGGCCTGAAAGCACAGGCCCCGAACATCAGCAGCACAGCGCAAAAATGCACAAAACGGCAGATGACCATTTCACTGACAATCAACTCAGTTGCTCACCGTAAAGCTGTAATCGCCGGTGCTTTTGTGAGTGTCGACCGACACTGCATTCCACTTCACCTGATAGGTGCCCGCTGGCAGCGGCTGGGCCGGGGTCACGATCAGAACTTTCTTGTTGGCAGGCTCGGTCTTGATGCTGCTCACTGCAACCGGCGCCTGGTCACGGGTCACAACGACCTTGGTGAACGCCTGCTCCACACCCTCGGTAAAGACCAAACGCAGTTCGCTGGCACGGTTGACGGTGCTACCGGCAGCGGGCGTCGACTGTTCCAGATGGGCATGGGCAAACGCCGCGCTGGCACCGGCCATCAGTGTCAGCAATGCAGCGGTATTGAGGACTTTTTTCATTAGAGCAGCAGCCATTGCACAGTACCTTGAGAGTGAAATACGCGGTCATAATACTCGCCTAAACTGATTGAAGGGCGAGCGCACGCAACAACCCGGAACCAGACCCGACGCCTCCCCCGCAAGGATCCCAGCATGCCCACACGCCTGAGTTTTATCTGTCACGCCCGCACTGAAGCCCAGCGCCTGGGCCGCTTCGCACTGGATGAACCGGCAGAACCAAAAGGCTTGCTGCTGGCAGCCGAACTGAGTGCGAGGCTGAAAAAACCGGTACGCATACTCTGTGCGCCCGAAACCCGGACCTTGCAAACTGCCCAGGCCCTGGGCGGCGAAATAGAAATCGTACCCGCCCTGGGAGACTACGATGTCGGCGACTGGCAGGGGCTGCGTCTGTCGGACCTGCAACAGAGCATGCCGCAAGTCCTCACAAACTGGATCAACAACCCGTTTTCAGTGCCCCACGGCGGCGAGTCCGTGCAAGACCTTTGCCTGCGCGTCAGCGCCTGGCTCGATGAGTTTCGCGAAGAGGGCCACTTTGCCGTGGTGACTCATCCCTTTGTGATCCGTGCCGCCATTTTGCATGCACTCGCAGCGGACACGTCCTCCTTCAACCTGATTGACGTAGAACCGCTGTCGGTGGTTGACCTGCGCTTCAATGAACGCTGGCGGCTGCGGGTTTGAATCACTCCTCCAGCGTTAGCCCGCCCGGTGGCAGCGGCAAGGCGGTTTTGTAGCGCACCTGTTTGAGGGCGAAGCTTGAACGGATATTGGCCACACCCGGAACCTTGGTCAAAAAGTCCATCATGAAGCGCTCCAGTGCCTGAATACTGGGCACCAGCACCCGGATCAGATAGTCCGGGTCGCCTGCCATCAAATAGCACTCCATGACTTCATGGCGATCGGAAATCGCCGCTTCAAAATGCTGCAGGGCCTCTTCGACCTGTTTCTCCAGGCTGACATGGATAAATACATTGACGTGCAACCCCAGCATATCGGCGTCGAGCAAAGTCACCTGCTCACGGATCAGGCCGCGCTCTTCCATCGCCTTGACCCGGTTGAAGCACGGCGTCGGCGACAGATTGACCGAGCGCGCAAGGTCCGCATTGGTGATGCGCGCATTCTGCTGAAGGCTGTTGAGAATCCCGATATCCGTTCGATCCAGCTTACGCATGAGATAAAAACACCTGTTTTTTATGTTTATAAAGAATTCTTATCCTTAAATACTTCAAAGCACAACGAACTACAGAGAAATATTCTTCAGCGTCAGGAATATGATTGTTGTAGGACAAGATCTTGGTCTTATATCAGACAGATCTTCGACGTTTCACCTAGCTCCCGCGCCTAATAAACACGACAAGATCGAGCGTAGAGAAAGCCATGAATGAATATGCACCGCTGCGCCTGCACGTTCCCGAACCGTCTGGCCGCCCAGGCTGCAAGACCGACTTCAGTTACCTGCGCCTGACCGATGCAGGTCTGGTACGCAAACCCCCCATCGACGTGGAACCTGCCGACACGGCTGATTTGGCCAAGGGCCTGATTCGCGTGCTCGATGATCAGGGGCAAGCCCTTGGCCCGTGGGCCGAAGGCGTTTCAACCGACGTGTTGCGTGCGGGCATGCGCGCCATGCTCAAGACCCGCATTTTCGACACCCGCATGGTGGTCGCCCAGCGCCAGAAGAAAATGTCGTTCTATATGCAGAGCCTTGGCGAAGAGGCCATCGGCAGCGCCCAGGCCCTGGCCTTGAATATCGACGATATGTGCTTCCCGACCTATCGCCAGCAAAGCATTTTGATGGCCCGGGACGTACCCCTGGTCGACCTGATCTGTCAATTGCTGTCCAACGAACGCGATCCGCTCAAGGGTCGGCAATTGCCGATCATGTATTCGGTACGCGACTACGGCTTTTTCAGCATTTCGGGCAACCTGGCGACCCAGTTCGTACAAGCCGTTGGCTGGGGCATGGCCTCGGCGATCAAGGGCGACACCAAAATCGCCTCAGCCTGGATTGGCGACGGCGCCACTGCCGAATCCGACTTCCACACCGCCCTCACCTTCGCCCACGTCTACCGCGCCCCGGTGATCCTCAACGTGGTGAATAACCAGTGGGCCATTTCGACCTTCCAGGCCATTGCCGGCGGCGAGTCCACCACCTTCGCCGGGCGCGGTGTGGGCTGCGGCATTGCTTCGCTGCGGGTTGATGGCAACGACTTTATCGCGGTGTACGCCGCCTCGGCCTGGGCTGCCGAGCGGGCCCGACGCAATCTGGGGCCGACCCTGATCGAGTGGGTCACCTATCGCGCAGGCCCGCACTCCACTTCTGACGACCCATCCAAGTACCGTCCTGCCGATGACTGGAGCCACTTCCCGCTGGGCGATCCGATTATTCGTCTCAAGCAGCACCTGATTGCCACCGGCAACTGGTCGGAAGAAGAGCACGCTGCGGTCAGTGCTGAACTCGAAGCCGAAATCATTGGCGCGCAAAAGGAAGCCGAGCGTTTCGGCACCCTGGCCGGCGGTCAAATACCCAGCGCCGCGACAATGTTCGAGGACGTGTACAAGGAAATGCCCGAGCATTTACGTCGGCAACGTCAGGAATTGGGGTTATAACCAGATGAACGACAACAATAAAATTCAGATGGAGAACGCCGTGAGTACCAGCACCATGACGATGATCCAGGCCCTGCGCTCGGCCATGGATGTCATGCTTGAGCGCGACGATAACGTGGTGGTCTTCGGCCAGGACGTGGGCTACTTCGGCGGCGTATTTCGCTGCACCGAAGGCCTGCAGGCCAAGTACGGCAGCTCGCGGGTGTTCGACGCCCCCATCTCCGAAAGCGGGATCGTGGGCGCTGCCGTGGGCATGGGGGCTTATGGCCTGCGCCCTGTGGCCGAAATCCAGTTTGCCGACTACTTCTACCCGGCTTCCGACCAGATCGTTTCCGAAGCGGCGCGTCTGCGTTATCGCTCCGCCGGTGAATTTATCGCCCCGATGACCATTCGCATGCCCTGCGGCGGCGGGATCTACGGCGGCCAGACCCACAGCCAGAGCCCGGAGGCCATGTTCACCCAGGTCTGCGGCCTGCGCACCGTGATGCCATCCAACCCCTACGACGCCAAAGGGCTGCTGATTGCCGCCATCGAGAACGATGACCCGGTCATCTTTCTGGAGCCAAAACGCCTGTACAACGGCCCGTTCGACGGCCATCACGACCGTCCTGTCACCCCGTGGTCGAAACACCCGGCCAGCGCCGTACCCGACGGCTATTACACCGTACCGCTGGACTGCGCCGCCATCGTGCGCCCCGGCACCGAAGTCACCATCCTGACCTACGGCACCACCGTCTATGTGGCGCAAGTGGCTGCTGAAGAAACCGGCATCGACGCTGAAGTCATCGACCTGCGCAGCCTTTGGCCCCTGGACCTGGACGCCATTGTCACCTCCGTCAAGAAGACCCGCCGTTGCGTTGTCGTGCACGAAGCCACCCGCACCTGCGGTTTTGGCGCCGAGCTGATCGCACTGGTCCAGGAGCACTGCTTCCACTACCTGGAAGCACCAATCGAACGCGTCACCGGCTGGGATACGCCGTATCCCCATGCTCAGGAGTGGGCCTACTTCCCCGGCCCGGCGCGAGTGGGTGCTGCTTTACAACGGGTTATGGAGGTCTGAATGGGTACGCACGTTATCAAGATGCCGGACATTGGCGAAGGCATTGCTCAAGTTGAACTGGTGGAATGGTTTGTCAAAGTCGGCGACATGGTCAGCGAAGACCAGGTAGTGGCCGATGTCATGACCGACAAGGCCACCGTGGACATTCCCTCCCCCGTGGCCGGCAGAGTGCTGGCCCTGGGTGGCCAGCCCGGCGAAGTCATGGCCGTGGGCAGTGAATTGATCCGCATCGAAGTCGAAGGCGCGGGCAACCTGCGTGAAAGCGCCCAGCCTGCTGCGGCACCAGCACCAGCACCAGCACCTGCCGCCGCCCCTAAAACTGCGCCACAAGCCCGGGTCGAAGTTGCCGTGGTTTCGGCGCCCGCGATTAAAACCGCAGCGGTGCTGCGGGTCGCGCCTGTTGCCCGTGAAGCCAATGAACGCCCGCTGGCCTCCCCGGCCGTGCGCAAGCGCGCCTGGGATGCCGGGATCGAGTTGCGCTTTGTCGTGGGCAGCGGCCCTGCTGGCCGTGTGCTGCATGACGACCTGGATGCCTATCTGGCACAGGACTCCAGCCCCGCCGCCGCACCGGCCAGTGGTTACGCCAAACGCAATGACGAGCAGCAGATTCCGGTCATCGGCCTGCGCCGCAAGATCGCCCAGCGCATGCAGGACGCCAAGCGCCGCGCTGCACACTTCAGCTATGTCGAGGAAGTGGACGTCACCGCGCTCGAAGAACTGCGCGCCCAGCTCAATCAAAAATGGGGCGACAGCCGCGGCAAACTGACCTTGCTGCCATTTTTGGTACGGGCAATGGTTGTCGCCTTGCGTGACTTCCCGCAGATCAACGTGCGTTACGACGACGAAGCCCAGATCATCACCCGCTTTGGCGCGGCGCACATCGGCGTAGCAGCGCAAAGCGATGCAGGCCTGATGGTGCCCGTGGTTCGCCACGCCGAAACCTTGAACCTGTGGGGCGCCGCCGATGAAATCGCACGCCTGGCCAACGCCGTGCGCACCGGCAAAGCCACCCGTGAAGAACTCTCCGGCTCCACCATCACGCTGACCAGTCTTGGCGCGCTGGGCGGCATTGTCAGCACCCCGGTGGTCAACCTGCCCGAGGTGGCGATTATTGGCGTTAACCGCATCGTCGAGCGCCCTGTCGTGGTCAAAGGCCAGATCGTGGTGCGCAAAATGATGAACCTCTCCAGCTCCTTCGATCACCGCGTGGTCGATGGCATGGACGCGGCGCAATTTATCCAGGCCATGCGTGGCTTGCTCGAACAACCTGCCACCCTGTTTCTGGAGTGAACATGCAGCCAACACAACACACCACGCTGCTGATTATCGGTGGCGGCCCTGGCGGCTATGTCGCGGCGATCCGTGCCGGTCAGCTGGGGATCCCGACGGTCCTGATCGAAGGCCAGTCCCTGGGCGGCACCTGCCTTAACGTCGGCTGCATTCCGTCCAAGGCGTTGATTCACGTTGCCGAGCAGTTCCATACCACCCAGCGCTACAGCACCAACAACTCGCCGCTGGGGATCAAGACCCAGGCACCGACCCTGGACATCGGCCAGAGCGTGCAATGGAAAAACGGCATCGTTGATCGCCTCACCTCCGGCGTGGGCGCACTGCTTAAAAAGCATGGCGTCAAGGTGATACACGGCTGGGCCAGGATCCTCGACGGCAAGGCCGTTGAAGTCGACGGACAGCGCATCGAATGCGAACACCTGCTGCTGGCTACCGGCTCGCAGACCGTCGACCTGCCGATCCTGCCCATTGGCGGAGCGATTATTTCGTCCACCGAAGCCTTGCAGCCCACCGCCATTCCCAAGCGCCTGACCGTGGTCGGGGCCGGATATATCGGTCTGGAACTGGGTATCGCCTACCGCAAGCTCGGCGCCGAAGTCACTGTGGTCGAGGCTCGTGACCGAATCTTGCCGACGTACGACAAGGATCTCACGCTGCCGGTGGCCGAATCCCTCAAGGCTCTGGGCATAACCCTGTACCTGTCCCACAGTGTCGAGGGTTTCCAGGCCAGCACCAAAACCCTTTCCATGCGCAACGCCATGGGCGAGAGCCAGACCCTGGAAACCGATCAGGTGCTGGTGGCTGTCGGTCGTCGTCCGCGCACTCAGGGCTTCAACCTTGAAACCCTGGCACTGGCCATGAACGGCCCGGCCATTCGCGTCGACAACCGTTGCCACACCAGCATGCGCAACGTGTGGGCGATTGGCGACCTGACCGGCGAACCGATGCTGGCTCATCGGGCAATGGCACAGGGCGAAATGGTTGCCGAGATCATTGCCGGTAAACAGCGCGAGTTCAGCCCCACGGCCATCGCTGCCGTGTGCTTTACCGATCCGGAAATCGTCGTGGTGGGTAAAACCCCGGCAGAAGCCGAGGCGGCGGGACTGGACTTTATCAGCGCCACCTTTCCGTTCTCAGCCAATGGCCGGGCCATGACCCTGGAATCCAAGACCGGGTTTGTGCGGGTCGTGGCGCGCCGTGACAACCACCTGATCGTCGGCTGGCAAGCTGTGGGTGCGGGGGTTTCGGAGTTGTCGACTGCCTTTGGCCAGTCAATGGAAATGGGCGCCTGCCTGGAAGACATTGCAGGCACCATTCACGCCCACCCGACACTGGGTGAAGCCGTGCAAGAAGCCGCCCTGCGCGCATTGGGGCATGCGTTGCATCTGTAAGGGGTGCATTTGTAGTTGCTGTCGAGGCATGAGGCTGCGATCGGCGACGGAGTCGTCGTAAATTCAGGTTGTGCGGTATGTCTGTCGGCACGGGGCTCAGGATTTACGATCGCTTCGCGACCGATCGCAGCCTCGTGCCTCGTCAGCGACTACAGGCATCCAGCATTGCTCCAGCAATCCAGCGCTGGGCGTAATGGCCCAAGACCAGTAGAATCGCGCTCTTTTTTCCAGGGCGCTCGCCATGACCTCTCTCAACACCCCGCCTGAAGCCGAGTCCCAGACCAGCGAGCTGGTCTTCGGTCTTGAAGACCGGCCCAAGCCATGGATCGGCTTTCTGGCCGCTCTGCAACATCTGCTGGCGATCATCGTGCCTATCGTCACCCCCGGCCTGCTGATCTGCCAGGCGCTGGGTGTGTCCAGCCGCGATACCAACCTGATTGTCTCCATGTCGCTGGTCATCTCCGGCATCGCAACGTTCGTTCAGTGCAAACGCTTCGGCCCTTTCGGCGCCGGGTTGCTGATCGTGCAAGGCACCAGCTTCAACTTTGTCGGCCCGCTGATTGCGGGCGGCGCACTCATGGTCAAGCAAGGCACCCCAGTTGAAGGTGTGATGGCGGCGATCTTTGGCGTGGTGATTGCCGGCTCGTTTGTAGAAATGGGTATCTCCCGCGTTCTGCCCTTTGTAAAACGCATGATCACCCCGCTGGTCACCGGCATCGTGGTGCTGATGATTGGCCTGACCCTGATTAAAGTCGGCCTGATCAGCATGGGCGGCGGCTTTACCGCGATGGCCAACGGTACGTTCGCCAACGGCGAAAACCTGATGCTGTCGGGCGTGGTGCTGGCAATCATCGTTATCCTCAACCGCATCCCGCTGGTATGGATGCGCAGTTGCGCCATCGTCATCGCGCTGGCCGTGGGCTATGCACTGGCGGGTTATCTGGGCCGCCTGGATTTCACCGGCATGCACGAGGCAGAACTGTTCCAGGTGCCAATGCCGTTGCACTTCGGTCTGGGTTTCTCTTGGTCCCTGTTTATTCCGATGCTGGTGATTTACCTCGTGACCTCCCTGGAAGCCATTGGTGACGTGACCGCCACCAGCAAAGTGTCGCGCCAGCCGGTCGAAGGCCCGATCTGGATGCAACGGATCAAGGGCGGCGTACTGGTCAACGGTGCCAACTCGTTTCTGGCGGGCATTTTCAACACCTTCCCCAGCTCGATTTTCGCCCAGAACAATGGCGTGATTCAGCTCACCGGTATCGCCAGCCGCCATATCGGCGTATGGATCGCCGGCATGCTGATCCTGCTGGGGCTGTTCCCAAGCGTGGCAGGCGCCATTCAGGCCGTGCCCGAGCCGGTATTGGGCGGTGCCGCCATGGTGATGTTCGGTGCCGTAGCGGCCTCGGGGATCAACATTCTGGCCAGCATCCACCTGGACCGTCGCGCCCTGCTGATCATTGCCGTCTCCCTGGCCTTGGGTCTGGGTGTGTCCCAGGTGCCCGAGTTCCTCGCCCACATGCCCGCTGCCCTGCGCAACGTGCTGGAATCCGGCGTGGCCACAGGCGGCATCTGCGCGCTGCTGTTGAACTGGTTCCTGCCGCCAGTCGAGAAAAACCCGGCGTAGTCAGCACTCTGAAAAAGGCAGGACCGCCTTGCGCCGTCCTGCCTTTTTTTTGTCTGAAATCAGCCAACCTGCAGGGGCTGTTGACGGCTGACCTTTCCCTCTTACACAGCTTGAATTAATCTTTGCATGACGACCATGTTCCTATTCAGGTTACGCACATGAGTACCTACGGAAAACGCCTCAGAGAAGAGCGCCTGCGCCTTGATCTGACACAGCAGCAACTGGCGCTGGCCGGAGGAATCGGTCGCAACACGCAAAGCCTGTATGAGCGGGACCTGAGCCTGCCCCGAGCCGATTATCTGGCGTTGATCACCCTGCTCGGTATTGATGTGCTCTACATCCTGAACGGTCGCCACACCCTGTATCGCCCCCCCTCTGCCACTGTGCCTGCTGGCAATGGACAGCTCACCAAAAACTGATCTTGAACTCAGCAACATGACCTTATTCAATCAGGAGTCTTGTGTGACCGAACCCGGAACAAACCATCAAAAAGCCCTTGATCGCTTTCTCGCCGAACACCCGGAGCTGGCCGCAGAACTTGAAACGTTAAACCCGTTGGCTGCCCGCGCTGTCGGCCAGTCGATGAAGGAGTATCGCCAGGAACGCTTGAACGAAGCCTTTGAGGCCGAGGCCGAGCGCCTGGGCTTTTTTGCCTGGGAACTGACCCTGCAATTGACCAGTGCAAATGCCGAAGAATTCGAGGCCCAGCGTCTTGAGGTTCACCGCGAAGTGGCGCAAATGGCGGGCATGGACTGGGCAGAATATTGCGAACTACATGGCCTTGAAAGGCGCTGATTTCATAGGTTCCACACGTCACCTGAAACACCGCAGCACTTGCATCGCGAGCAAGCCCGCTCCCACAGGGGGGGTGCGGTGCGGCTACAGGATTTACGCAACATTCACTGCGCCACCCAAATACTCGAACATACCTTCTCCAGCAGCGCCTTGTTGTGGCTGAACACAATCAGCCCCAACTCACGATGCCTGGCCTCTTCCAGCAAGACTTGCCAGACCTGGGCCTGAATATGCGGGTCCAGCTGGGCAGTGACTTCGTCAGCAATCAGGTAGCGGGTGCGCGGATCAAGGGCCCTGAGCAAGGCGATACGCGCCAGTTCGCCGCCCGACAACTCATCCGGACGCCGCGTCAGCCAGCCGGGATTTACGGCCAGGCGCGCCAGCCAGGCAGCGTCCGGCGACCAGGCATCGCGCAGGCTTTCGCCCGTGGTGCGATAAGGATTGAAGGTCTGCTCGGGATGTTGCGGCACTAACTGGACCGGGCAATAACCCTTTTGCGACAGGGGCTTGCCATCCACAGTGACCCGGCCCGAGGTTGCCGACTGCCATTGCGCCAGCACCCGGCCCAAGGTGGTTTTCCCATAGCCGCTGGGCGCCGAGATGCCCTGACGCTCTCCCGGCCGGACGTGAAACGACACCGAATCCCAAAGCCGGCGACCGTCCTGCACGATACTCAATTGCTGGACTTCAAGCATATTCAGGCACCCTGCGCGCCAGGAACTGCTGCTCGGGCAACGCCGCCCACAGCGACTGCAACCAAGGACTGCCACCGTTCTCCCGTAGCTCTGTCGCACTCAGGGTTTCGTGCAGTTCGCCCTGGTGCAATACGGCGATCCTGTCGGCAAAACGTGCCGCCAGCGCCAGATCATGGGTAACCCACAATATGCCGCGCCCCTGCAGGCAAAAACCCTTGAGCTGAGTCAGCAACTGACAGGCGTGCTCGTCATCCAGCCACGAGGTGATCTCGTCAGCGAGGATATAACGCGTAAGGGTCAGGGCCGCGCAACTGGCCAGCACGCGCTTGGCCATCCCGCCCGACAGAGTACGCGGAAACTCATCCACCAACTCCGGCTGCAAGTTGTAGTGCCTGAGTTGCTCAGCCACATCCCCCATTCCCAGCCTGGCTCCGCTCAAGCGTGCGGCACGCATCAATTGCGGCCCGACCTTGATCAGCGGATTCAAGGCGCTGACGCCCTGGGGCACATAACACACCGTTTTACCGCGCTGATCGACCTTGCCGGCATCATCCAGTACCTGCCCGTCGAGCACTATGTCACCGCGACAGCGCATGTTTTCGGGCAGCAAGCCCAGGGTGCTTTGCAACAGCAGGCTTTTACCCTCACCGCTGGAACCCACCAGCGCCACCAGCTCGCCGGGATGAACCTCAAGGGAGATATTGCTTAGCAATGGATGCCAGGTTTTGTGGCCCAGCCAGTGGTAATGAGCAACATCGATCGAAAACTGGTCGAATTTGAGCATCAGGTAATCCTTATCCAGAGCTGCTGCAATGCTCGTGCAAATTGGTCAAACACCAACACCAGACTCACCAGGATCAAACCCGGAAAAAACGCCAGCCACCAGGCACCACTGCTCAAATACCTCAGCGCATCGGCCAGCAACAGGCCCAGGGACGGGTCATGGGGTGCCAGGCCAAAGCCCAGAAAGCTCAACGCCGCCGAATGCAAAACTGCGTGGGGGAACATCAACAAGGTCCCGATGATCCACTGCGGCAACAGCAAGGGCAGCAAGTGATGGCGCCAGCGGTAGAAGTTGCTGTTGCCCAGGCGGTGCGAGAGCATCACGAAATCCGTCTCACGGATACGCAGGATCTCGCCACGCAGGATCAATGCCAGCCGCGGCCAGTGGGTCAGGGCCACCGCCAGGATCACCCCCTGTTTGCCACCGCCCAGGGTGAAACAAATCAGCACCAGCAACAATAAATGCGGCAACGCCAGCATGCTGTCGATAAGGCCGCGAATCAGGTAATCCAGGGTTTTGTTCAGCGCACACAAACTGGCGGCCAGCATGGCCAGAAAACCACTGCTGAAGGCCGCGGTCAGGCCGATCTGCAGGCTGGTGGTCATCCCCTGAAAGCACCGTAGCCAGAGATCGCGTCCCAGGCTGTCGGTACCAAACCAGTACTCGGCCGACGGTGGCAGACGCCGCGCCAGCAGGTCCATGGAGACATCAACATTGATGATCGAAATGCCATAGGCGATCAACACCAGCAATATCAATAGCGAGAGGCAGAGCCTGAGCAAGGCGCGATTCGGATCGTACGTCATGACTGGCGCGCCGCCCCACGGTTGAGGCGCAATAACAGCGCGTTGGCAATGCTGTTGCCGGTAAAGACCAGCACCGCGCAAAACATCACAATCCCCATCAACAACGGAATATCACCGCGCAACCCTGCATCAATCGTGGCCTGCCCCAGGCCTGGATAAGCGAATACTTTTTCAGCCAGCAACGAGCCCCCTATCAACTCCCCCACGGATGCAAATTGCAGACACACGGCAGGGGTCAGGGCATGGCGCACGATATGGAAGTTGATCAAAGGCCAGCCCTTATCGCCCTGGGCACGGGCGTACCGTATGAACTCGCTGTTCATCACCTCGGCCACCCGCGAGCGGGTATGCAGGGCGATATTGCCTACGCCCAGCATGCCAAGCGCCAGCATGGGCAGAATCAAGTGCCTGAGCTTGTCGCCCCAGGTGGCGGTTTCGGCATTACTGCCAGGGGTCCAGGCGCAGCAGATCGGCGCCCAGTTGAGGGTTACGGCAAACAGCGACAGGAGCAACAGGCCAATCCAGAAGGTCGGCAGGGAGGCGAGCACATAGGACAGGGTCGAAATCAGCCGGTCAGGCCAACGGTTCAAGTAGCGCCCTGCCGTCAGGCCCAGGACCATGCCGACGATGCCGGAAAACAGCCAGGCCGAGAACAGCAGTGCGAATGAGGTGGCGAAGCGCTCGCCGATCACCTGCGAGACCGGCGCGTTATAGAGCATCGAGTAGCCAAAATCCCCTTGCAGCATTTGGCCGAACCAGCGCAAGAAGCGCTCCCACAACGGCAGGTCGAGCCCCCAGCGCGCGGCAATCAACGGGTATTGCTCGGGCGGCACGTGCAGCAAGTCGTTGCCTATATAGGCGCGTATCGGGTCCACCGGAGAAAAGCTGAGCAACGCAAAGGTGCCCGCTGCTGTCACCAGCAGCAAGCCCATCAAACGCACAACGAAGAGCGAGAGCCCGCGTATCACTTGCAGGTCCATTTCCAGCCATCGATGCTGTTGAGCAGCGACCAGGACCCGTGGATTTCCGGCGCGCCTTTGCCCAAATCCACACACTCATCGGCCAGATAGGTGTGTTGCACGTTCAGTAGCCAGGCCCAGGCCGCATCGCCTTTGACGCCAACGCCGGTCTTGCCGTCCCACTCCACTTGCTGCCAGAACGGCACCGCCTGCTGCCAGGTCGGCGCATCCAGTGCTTGCTGGAGATGCTGATCGACTGCCGGATTTTTGTAATAGCCGGGGTTGTAGTACTCGACGCCCGCCGCCTGGCTGCTGTAGTGGTGGTAAAGCTCCATCGGGTCAAGACTGCCCCAGCCAAAGAGCGTCGGATTGGCGTGCATATTGCGCTCGACGGTCTCCCAACTGCCGGACTTCAGGTCCACGTCGATACCCACGGGTTTGAGCATTGAACGCACGGCCTGGGCCAGGTCACGACGGGTGGCATCGCCACTGGCGTACCACAGGGTGATTTTGGCCGGCTGGCCATTTTTCTCACGGACACCGCTGGCGGTTTCTACCCAACCGGCCTGATCCAGAATCTGCTTGGCCTTGGCGATATCGCCGTCCTTGAAGGCCGCATCCGGGTTAGCCCACGGCAAGCCCTGGACGCCGGAATACGCCGGCACAGCATGCCCTTCGAGAATCTGATCGGCGAGCAGTTGACGATCGATTGCATAGTTGATGGCTTTGCGGATGGCGACATCTGCCGTCACATCATTGCCAATGGGATAACCGTGGGCATCTTTTTTACCCGAGGCGATGGTCGGCATCACAATGCCACGGTTTTCAACGCTGGGGCGCACCCACAGTTTCATGCCGGGTGCCAGAGTCACTGCCAGCGAAGGGGCAATGCGCACAATGCCCAACTGCTTGCTTTGGGCGGCAGCAAAAGCGCTGTCTTCATCAAGGAAAACAAACACCAGTTTATTGAAATCGTTCTTTTGCCCCGCGTAGAACGGGTTGGCCTCAACAATCAACTGCTGGCCCGGCTGATAACTGACCAGTCGATAGGGCCCTGCGCCAATCGGCTTTTGCGCGTAGGTTTTGGCATCGTATTTGTCCGCCGAAACAATACCCAACGAGCCGAGCACATTGACGAAGGTGCTTTGCGGCGCCTTCAGCTCGATACGCACGGTGAGTGGATCAACCGCCTCGGCCTTGAGGAAGTTACCCATGTCGACCTTGCCGCCACTGGCCGCCGCATTGTTGTAGGTGTAGGCCACATCCTTGGCTGTCAGGGGAGAGCCGTCAGAGAACTTGAGGTCGGGCTTGAGCTTCAGGGTCCAGGTCTTGCCATCGTCACTGGCCTGATAATCGCTTAGCAGAAAACTGCTCCAGGACAAGTCTTCGTTCTGCTTGAGCAACGGGCTGTGCAACAGCAAGTAACTGCCGTGGCTCCATCCCAACATAGGGTCAAAACCCTCGGTCGGCTCATCGCCAATGGCCAGTTGCAAGGTGCGGGCCTGCGACGAATAAGCCGGCGCTGCCATTACACTCAGCAAAGCAGCCGCCACCAAGGTGTTACGCATCCATGCAGTCTTTGACATCAATCCTCCCGATCAGAAATAGGCTCGCCCAGACAGCCTGAAAAGCGGCTATGCGCACGTCATCGCGCCCAACAGTAATAGCAGTCTGACTCTAAATAGCCAGTTATCCATCTGATTTTTTAGGGTTTTTCCGGCCTTCTGGCATCACTTTGTAACAATTGTCCCAGGTCAGGTTCCAGCCGTATGACTGTGCTATACCAATGGGGAAGATTATTCAGTCACGGTAAACAGACTCAACTGACAGAGGTTCGCATGTTCAAAGGATTAGCCGGTCACCTCAAAGATAAAAACGTCCACTCGATCAACGCCCTGCCGTCCAACAACATTGAACTGTTCGACTGCTATACCGGTTTGATCCTGGGCCATCTTTACCGCAACTTCCCCTTGCCGATCACCCTCACTGCAGAGAGTTTTATCGATTACAAAACCCTGGGCGACCGCGACCGCGAAGCCCTGGAAAAGGAAGAAAACCTGTTCCTGGCCACCGTCAAATGGCTGGCCGATATCGGCTACATCCACTTCGACGGCATGTCCGGAGTGGCGTTTTACGAAGTCGTACTGACCAACAGCGGGCTATTGATCTTGCGCGCCTACCCTGAAGGCACCGACTGCGCCCCGACCCTTGGCGAGAAACTGGCGCAGTGCATCAAGGACGAAAACACCGCTGACCTCAGAGCACTGGTGACGCAAGCGCTCAGCTTGGGAGTGCGGATGATCAGCCCGATGAGTCGGTCGGGGATTTAAGCCAGATTTGACGAGTACTTGGCCACAGGGGTAGTGGCCAAGCACTCGTAGACCGCCGCTAATCATCCATTCACCAACCTGCGCCCTCCCACTCGCCACCCCAATTGAATCCCGGCAGCAGCGACCAGAATCGCGCCAACCCCGATCCATTGCAGAAGTTCCAGGCGATGGCCAAAGGCAAACCAGTCCACAAATATCGCGGCGATGGGGTAGATAAAGCTCAGGGCTCCGATCAATGCCGTGGGCAATTTCTGGATTGCGCCGTAGAGAAGTACGTACATAAGACCGGTGTGGACGACGCCCAGCGTCAGCAATGTGCTCCAGGCCTGTGTGCCCGTGGGTAGTTCCGTGAAGTTGGTCATCGGTGCCAGCAGCAGAACTCCGGTGCTGACCTGGATCAATGCGATCAGGTGCGGGGGCACGCCTCGCAGACGCTTGATGATCAATACGGCCACGGCATACATCAGCGCCGCACTCAACGCCAGGGCAATCCCCAGCAAATATTGCGTTCCGCTCTCCCCTTGCCCGTGATGGGCACTGACGATGGCCAGCATTCCTGCGAAAGACACCCCAAGCCAGGCCAGTTTTTGCAGGGTGATTTTTTCGCCGAGAAACAACGCCGCCAGGCCAAGCAAAATGAACGGCTGGACGTTGTAGACAGCAGTGCCAATGGCGATGGAGGCCCGTGAGTAGGAGGCAAACAACAGCACCCAATTGGCGACGATGGCTACCCCGCTCAACACAATCAGTAGAAAACTATGACGATTCAATATACCGGGACGCAGGAAACCCATCAGCGCACAAATCACCAGCAACGTTGCCGCACCGAATACACAGCGCCAGAACACGACGTCCAGTACCGCCTGCCCGGAGAGCAGGACCAGCCAGCCGATGGTGCCGGAAATCAGCATGGCAGCGACCATCTCCAGCGAACCACGCTGCGTTGTTTTGTCCATGTTTGCCTCCTTCAAAGTAGGAAACCAGTATGGCAATCTCGCCGCACGCAGCTCCATAATCCAGAAAAGGCAAATCAACCTATTTGCCTTTAGTGTTGAGGCATTCTGCTGGTTTTGCCTAAGGAGCAAAAAATGAACGACGAGATAGATCAGCTATTGATCAGCGCCTTGATGGAAGACTCCCGCTGCTCCCTTAAAACCCTTGCCAGCATCAGCGGCCTGTCGTCACCCAGTGTTGCGCAGCGAATACACAAGCTGGAGGAGCGCAAAGTCATCACCGGTTATACCGTGAACGTTGATCCCAAGGCCTTCGGCTATCAGCTCCAGGCCATCATCCGCATTCGACCGCTACCCGGCCAGTTGCAGGAGGTGGAGCGCCAGATCCAGAACACCCCTCAGTTCACTGAATGCGACAAGGTCACGGGGGATGACTGTTTTATCGCTCGTTTACATGTGCGCTCAATCGAGCAGTTGGACAGCCTGCTCGATGGCCTGAATGCCTATGCCGAAACCAATACGTCAATTATCAAGAAAAGCCCGGTCAAACGCCGCTTGCCGCCCATGGCGTGAACTTCCCGGTTGAGGCCCTGCCCGCCCTAAGCATGGGCTTGAACCACCCATTTCACTTTGGCCAGGCCCTCTCGCAGTGAATTCATGTCCACCGAGCCCAGCGCCAGCCGGATCGCATGGGGCACATGAGCTGAGGTGGCAAACGGCTGGGCGGTTGAGACCGATACCTGCTCACGCAGCAACGCCGCAACCACCTGATCCGCCCTGGCGTCCTCCGACAAGGGTAGCCAGACAAAGTAGGAAGATGGATGACGAACTGTATGCAGCCCGGCCAGTAGTTCATCAGCGATAAGTTGCCTTGCTTGTGCGTCCTTGCGCTTTTGCGCCTCCAGGCGGCTTACGGTGCCATCGTCAAGCCAGGCGCTGGTGATTGCGGTCATCACGCCGGGGGCGTTCCAGGCGGTCACCCTGATGATTCGCTCCAGTACACCGACTTTTTTTGCGGGCGCAACGATAAATCCAACCCGCAGGCCCGCCGCCACACTTTTGGAAAACCCGGAAACGTAGACCGTCCTTTCAGGTGCCAGCTCGGCCAGGGGCGTAGGTGGGTTTTCGACTAAAAAAGCGTAGGCAGCGTCCTCAATGATATGCAGATCATGCTTGCGGGCGATCGCTACCAACTGCTCGCGCTGCTCAAGGCCCATCACCCAGCCCAACGGGTTATGCAAGGTGGGCATGCTGTAGATCGCACGCACCGAGCGGCTGCGGCAGAGCTTTGCAAGGGCATCCAGATCGGGCCCGTTTTCTGTTGTCGGTATGGGCAGTATTTCAAGATGCAGGGCAAGGGCCAGAGCCTTGAAGCCCGGGTAAGTCAACCCGTCGACTGCGATGACATCCCCAGGTTGTAGCAAGGCCATCAGGACGACGGTCAATCCGTGTTGCGCGCCATTGACGATCAGCACCTGTTCGGCAGGTACGTTCAGCCCGCTCATGGCCAGATGCCGCGCCACCGACGCCCGCTCATGCAGACGCCCGCCATGGGGCTGGTAGCGCAGCAGCGACTCAAGATCACCGGATAGCGCAAGCTGACGCAACGCGGTGCGCAGCATATCGGCCTGGCCCGGCAATGAGGGGTAGTTGTAGTTGAGGTCCAGCATCCCGGCAGTCACATCGGGCTGGTCAATGCCGTGGCCGGGTGGCAACGAGGTTTCCCTGACGAACGTGCCACGCCCGGTTTCACCACTGACCAGCCCCATGGCCTCAAGCTCGGCATATACCCGGCTGGCCGTAACCAGCGCCAGGCCTTCGCTGGCCGCCAACTGGCGGTGCGTAGGCAGCCGCGTGCCTGGAGGCAAACGCCCTGAGCGAATATCAACTGCAAACGCGTCGACCAGCGACTTGTACCGGGATCGAGACATCGAACTTGTATCCATGACAATATTTTGATTGTCATTAATCATCAGCCCTAGGATGTGCTGCATGCAATCCCGCGATTAGCCGTGAGCGTGAGACTCGATGGAACGTACCTCCAAGCTGCAAAACCCCAGTGCTGAAAAAAACCTGAGCGGCTGGATCAACGGGTTTATTGGCGTGGTCATTTTCGGTGCTTCACTGCCCGCGACCAAGGTGGCTGTGCAGGCGTTTGATCCGGTGTTTCTGACCCTGGCCCGCGCCAGCATTGCCGGTGTGATTGCGTTGGCCATGCTGGGGTTGCTCAAGGCACGGCGGCCGCAACGAAGCCATCTGGTCCCGCTGTTACTCGTGGCAACCGGTGTTGTCGTCGGATTCCCCTTGTTGACCGCACTGGCTTTGCAGCATGTGACGTCGGCCCACACCATTGTTTTTCTCGGCCTGCTGCCTCTCTCCACGGCAGCCTTCGCCGTCGTCCGTGGCGGGGAGAGTCCAAGGCCTGCGTTCTGGGTTTTTTCCATCCTGGGCAGTGCGTTCGTGGTGGCTTATGCCCTGTCCCAGGGCCTGACAGCGGCTCCTGAAGGCGACATCCTGATGCTCCTGGCCGTCCTGATCTGTGGCCTGGGTTATGCCGAAGGCGCAAAACTGTCCCGCACGCTGGGCGGCTGGCAGGTGATTTCATGGGCGCTGGTGCTATCGCTGCCCATCATGGCTCCACTGGCATGGCTGTGCGCCCCGTCTTCATTCGCCGGCATCAGCCCCCCGGCCTGGTTTGGCCTGGCTTACATCTCGGTATTCAGCATGCTGATCGGCTTCATATTCTGGTACCGCGGACTGGCCCAGGGCGGGATCGCAGCGGTTGGGCAACTACAGCTCCTGCAGCCTTTTTTCGGGTTGGCACTGGCGGCCACGTTGCTGCACGAAAGCGTCAGCATGGGCATGTTTGGCGTCACCGCGGCGGTGATTCTGTGCGTGGCAGGTGCCAAAAAGTTTGCCCGGTAGCCTGTAGCACACGGCGTTAATCCGCGGATCAGTCGGTGCTGACTATGCCGATGACACTTTTGGAGCGAATCACATCAACCGCTGCCTCGATAATCACGACTTACTGATGACAGGTCGAGGTTCAGCATGACGAGCGTATCCACAGAGCAGGTCAGCCCGAAAACGCTGAGAAAAGTAATCGCCGCCGCCACCATCGGTAATTTCGTCGAATGGTTCGACTTCGCCGTGTATGGCTTTCTGGCCACCACCATCGCCCAGCAGTTTTTCCCCAGTGGCGATACCAGTGCCGCGCTGCTCAAGACGTTTGCGGTGTTTGCCGTGGCCTTCGCATTCAGGCCACTGGGAGGGATTTTCTTCGGCATGCTGGGTGACAGAATCGGGCGCAAGCGCACACTCGCCATGACCATTCTGCTGATGGCCGGTGCTACGACCTTGATCGGAGTGCTGCCCACTTATGCCGCTATCGGGGTTGCAGCGCCGATTCTTCTGACCCTGATCCGTTGCGCCCAAGGGTTTTCTGCCGGGGGCGAATATGCGGGAGCCTGTGCCTACCTGATGGAGCACGCGCCCAACGATAAAAGGGCCTGGTACGGCAGCTTTCTTCCCGTGTCGACATTTTCCGCTTTTGCCGCCGCGGCCGTGGTGGCCTACGCACTTGAGGCTTCATTATCGGCCGAGGCCATGGGCAGCTGGGGCTGGCGCCTGCCGTTCCTGATTGCCGCCCCCCTGGGCCTGGTGGGGCTTTACATGCGCTGGAGGCTGGACGAAACACCGGCGTTCCAGGCGGTGACCGAGGAACATGAGATTGCCCACTCCCCTCTCAAGGAAACCTTGCGCAACCATGGCTCGGCCATCTGCTGCCTGGGGGCCTTTGTGTCGCTGACGGCGCTGTCTTTTTACATGTTCACCACCTACTTCGCGACCTACCTGCAAGTGGCAGGAGGGTTGAGTCGCGCCACCGCCTTGCTGGTGTCGCTGATAGCGCTGATCTTCGCCGCTGCAATATGCCCGCTGGCCGGGCTCTATTCGGACCGGGTCGGGCGTCGGGCTACAGTGGTGACGGCATGCGTGCTGCTGATCGTCGCGGTGTACCCGTCGTTCATGATGGCCAGCTCCGGAGGGTTCACAGCGTCCATCATCGGCGTGATGCTCCTGGCCATAGGTGCGGTGTTGTGTGGCGTGGTCACCGCCGCGTTGCTCTCGGAAACCTTCCCGACACGCACTCGCTACACCGCGTCGGCAATCACCTACAACATGGCCTATACCCTCTTCGGTGGCACGGCTCCGCTGGTAGCTACATGGCTGATCAGCTCCACGGGCAGCAATCTGTCGCCTGCGTTTTACCTGATGGCAGTGGCACTGCTGGCTCTGGCTGGCGGCCTGGCATTACCCGAGACCTCGCGGATTTCACTGCATGATGTTGCCACGCCGGAAAAAGGGAGCGCGGCGGCGGCAACGGTCTGAAGGATTGGAAGAACAGGACTGAGAAGGGATGGCGCCGAGCCTGGGCTCGGCGCCAGCAAGATCAGGACACGGCGTCCAGGGCGGCTTTTTGCGCCTTGGCAATGGAACGACCACGCACCCAGTTGAAACAAATGGCGAGGATCAGGGCGAAACCGACGTAGCCCAGCAGCGGGTAGACAGTGCCTACCAGCTTGCTGAAGCCGCCCAGGCTCAGGCCCAGCCCCACACACACCGTCACTGCACTGATCATTTTGAAGCGACTCGTTTCAGGCTTGGAGAAACGTGCGCTGAACGCAAAGAACATCCCCACCGCCGTGCTGTAGACCATACATACCAGCGCCACCGACATCACCACCGAGAGGATTGGCGAGATGCGCCCCGCCAGTGCCAGGGATGGCATTTCAATGCCCTGCAACTGGTTGATGTTGGCAAACAGGCCGATATTCAACAGCAGGATCAGCGCGCCCAGCCCCAGGCCGCCGAGTACGCCGCCGAGTGCAGCAGCCTTGGGCTGCTTGGTCATGCCGCCAATCACAGCCAGCATCGGGAAGCCAACGGCGATATTGAACGATGCGTACAACAATGCGCCGACAAACCAGTTACCAGTGACCGTCTCGTTGTTTTCGCGGGCCACTGCATCGAGGGTCTCGATCGGGGCGTTGTAGCTGAAAATCGAGTAGGTGGTGATGATCAACACCATCGCCAGCAGGAAAGGCATCACCGCGCTGATCAAATCAATGATTCGTTTGACGTTCATGCACAGGGTAGCGATCACCAGTACAGCCATCAGTGCACCGCCAAACAATGGAGACAGGTCGTATTGCTGGGCAAAAATCGAACCGCTACCCGCCAGCATCACCACTCCGACGCCGTACAGGAAGAAGGACAGCACGACATCAACAACCCACCCCAGACGTGCTCCGAACAGGATGTAAAGAACTTCCTTGTGGGAGTTCGCTTGCATCTTCGAACTCAATCGAGCGATCTGCATACCGAGGAATGCGAACATCAAACCGCTCACCAGAGTGCCTACGATGCCTATCAACCCATAGCCGGTGAAAAACTGTAGCACCTCCTGCCCGGAAGCGAAGCCACCGCCAATGACGACAGACATGTATGCAAGAGCAATCTGGACCGACTGTTTATTCATTACACTTTTCTCATTCTTAGACTTATTAGATGCACGGGAAAAGTGAGGCCATTAATGCCCTATCCTTTCCGCAGAGCGACTATCTCCATGGCAGCTCAAAAAAACATCGTGCTTTTTCGAACGGTGCAGGTACGCAGACGCCGAGCGCAGTATAGGAAGTGTTGAGCAGTTATTTTCACCATATAAATCACAAAATACGGAGCAAAATCCGTAAAAACCATTTATTTACAGCACATAAACACAGAACATGGCGAAAATAACCGCAAAAACACTCGAAACATTATGAAACAAGTATGTTTTTACAAATCAAACACTTAGCCAATTTCGACAAAAAAACCCAAGCGCGCACTCTCGCAGCGCAAGGCCTGAAGCCTGCCATCCCTCGAATCAGGCCAGGTGCAAAAATACGCGTCATTTACTGAGCGTTCCTTGCAAAAATAACTGACAATTGTCGTTACAGAACACCGCTCCATAGCGTCCATCAACGCCCGTGTGGAACAGCACTTACACGCCGAGTAGAAGACATGAACCGTCGCAAGAAAATAACGCAGCTATTGAAGGCTCACGCCAAGAAAGCCAGTGCCAAGCTGGCACCGAAAAACAAGGTCAAGTACATCAGCAAAGCTGACCGGCTGAAGCTGGCTGCCGAGACCAGCCAGGACCCGATCACCTCATCCGAGAGCTGACGGATTTCAAACGCTGATTCAGCCAAGCGCCCATAGGGATCAGTTGCGCCAATGAATCAAGCGCTGCAGCCAGGATGAATTGACAGAGAAAGCATCACGCAATTGCTTGGCAGTGATCGTTCGATCTGCCACATCGAAAGCCAGCGCCGTTCGCAGGGCTGACCAGCAGTGTTTCGGCATGTTCTCAGGCGCTTGCAGCTCGCGCTCCAGATGCTGATTGCGGGCGTGATTCGAGGGCACTCGGCGAAAAGGGTGCTTGCCCTGCGCCAGCTCGTAGATCACGCAGGCCACGCCGTACACATCGGCACTGGCCGACAGCGCTTGGCCATCAAGCAGTTCCGGGGCCGCATAGCCCGGCGTCCAGCCATTGAAGCGCTCGCGGCTCAAGTGCGGCAGACCTTGCAGGATGCCCTTCTGCGCCTGGCCGAGTCCGAAGTCAAACAGCCGCACACCTTCTTCGCTGAGCATCACGTTGCTCGGCTTCATATCACCATGCAGCACGCCGCGGGCATGGGAGTAGGCCAATGCATCGAGCAACGGCAGCACGATGTCGTGCAACTCCTTCCACGGCAGGCCCAGGGGGCGATCACAGAGCAAGTTATCCAGGGTCAGGCCACGCATGAACTCCATGGTGACAAATGCTAGTTGGCAGTCCGTGTCCACTTCAAAGGTGTACAAACGCAGTACGTTGTCGTGGCGCAGGCACCGGGTCAGGGCGAACTCGTTGTAGAGCAGCGCGCTGGCGTCCGGCGACTCGGCAAATTCTTCGCTGAGCACTTTCAGCGCGACGTAAGGGTCGGGATCGCCGAACTGTTCTCTCAGCAAGTCCCGTGCACGGTAAACAGCACCCATACCGCCGGCACCGAGCAGACGCTCGATGCGGTAACGGCCAGCCAGCACCTCGGGAAGTTCACCGGTACTGGTCTTGGTTGGCGCCAGCGCAGCGTCAGCGTTGTACGATTTCGCGAACGCAAAGCAGGTCAGGCTGCTGCCCTGCTCTTCGCTCTCCAGCAGGTCGTTGATCGGTTGCATGTGCTCAGTCATTGGCGGATCACTACGGCTGTCAGGTTGTCCCGAGCCGAGCCCCGCAATGCGCCGTCAAACAATCGTTCCAGAGCAACTTGCGGGGCGGTCAGGCTCAAGGCATTGCCGAGTGCATCGCTGCCGAGTCCTTGATACAACCCATCGCTGCAGAGCAAAAACGCATCGCCGGGATACACCTCCAGTTCCAGAACATCCAGGGTCAGTTGCTCGGCAGCGCCTACAGCGCGGGTCAGAGCATGAGCTGCCGGATGGTCCTTGGCCTGCTCGACGCTCATTTGTTGCTCGTCGATCAGTTGCTGTTGCAGCGAATGGTCTTTAGACAGCTGATACAAACGCTGGCCACGCCACAGGTAGCAGCGGCTATCACCGGCCCAGATGCAGGCCGCGCGACTGCCTTCTACCAACAGCGCCACCACGGTGCTGCCCATGATGCTGTCGTGACACCCATCAGTGACCGTCAACTCCTGACTCAATCGGCGATTGAGCCAGTGCAGGCACTGGCGAATACCTTTGAGTCGTTCATCGAAATCATCCAGCACCGGCAATTGCGCCAGGCTGTCGACGATCAACTGGCTGGCGATATTGCCTTTCTGATGCCCCCCCATGCCGTCCGCAACCACCCACAACCCTTGCTGCGCAGCGTCCAGGAAAGCATCTTCGTTGCGCGCCCGAACCTTGCCTGCATCGGTGCGCGCAGCGCTGCGCCAGGGACTGGCCACCCGCATCAGAGCTGCACCGGCAGGCGGAAGGTGCGCAACACGCCCGTGTCGAAAGGGTTTGGCGCGCGTTGACTTGTTAACAAGTAATTGGCGCGCAGGCCTCCTACGTCAGCCTTGAGCACCAGCACGTCACGGCCGGTCAGGTATTCGGTCTGCATCAAATCAAACAGACGGAACAACGACCAAGGGCCGGTGTTCTTCTCGATCCCCAGCGGGCGGCCGACCATTTTGTCGAGCACCAGACTGGCACGTCCGTCTTCAGCGTCGGTTGGCCATTTGAACGACACCGGTACTATCGGGCCATGACGGTATTCAATGGTCGTGTCGCCAAACCTGAGCGCCGAACGGCTGACAGCCGGGTCGAGGGTGTACGGCTCCAGTTTGAACTGCACCTGAGGCTCGGCCGGATTGTCGGCGAAGAAGCTCTGCCGGATCACGCGCGCGGCGGCCATCTGATCAAGGTAGACCTTGGAAATCGGCAGACTCTGACCATCGACGCTGCGCATGCGATAGTGACCCGGATCTCCGCTGACAAACGCACGCAGGTAGCTGTCGAAGAACTGGTCGGCAATCCCTTGAGCCTTGAAAAACTCGCGAAAGTCGCTGATTGCCACGTCACTGGCGCTGTGGGCGCTAAACGGGTAGCGCTTGCTGATCGCCTTGGCGTAAAAACTGTACAACTCACTCTGATAGCGCTGATTCAAATATCGATAGGAGTCGCTGAGTACCAGGCGCCAGGTGTCTTCAGCCAATACGTTGAACCACACGCCTACAGGCCGCGGCAGACGTCCAGACGCAGTGCGCAGGTTGCTCAGCGCATCACGCTGGCCACCCATGCGGATCTTGGCCGCTTCGAACGCGGCCTGCTCCGGCGAGCTGGAACGGGCCAGACTGGCCATCTGCATTTGCAGCTCATTGAGGGCGGTCATGGCCGGGATCAGGTCAGCGGTTGGGCCATTGTTGTCGTCGAGTAAGCGGTGCAGCGACTCAAAGCGACTTTGCAAGGATTTCCTCGCGGTATCCGGCAGCTTTTTCACCAAGGCGTCTGACGCCTTGCCCGCCGTAGCGACCGCCAGTTTTCCGAGCTTACTGCCCTTTTCTACCGGTTTCCCTGCCGCATCGGCGGCGTCATCTACAGTATCGGCGATCACTGGGAATCGGGTGTTTTCACGCACTTGCACCAGCAGTTGCAGGATCGGTGAATTGGCAGATGTCAGACCCGCCAACTGCTCGGCGCCGTCACTAAAATCGTTAATGGCCGCCAGCGCGATCCGGCCCACCGCTTCACCCCAGTAGTTGGCGTAGTCGCGAAAATACAGTTGCTCGAGTTCGACCAACAGGCGACGCAAATCCATACCACTGATACCCGAGCTTTCACCCAGTACCCAGTTGTCACTCAGGATCTCAGTGACCAGCATCGAGCCCTGAACCGAAAAATACTGCTCATAGCCTTGTTGGGTGTAGAACCCCGGAATCACGTAATCAGTGCCCACAAACAGCGCCCCCTGTGGGCCTAGGTGTTGGCTGAAACGGTAATCCGGCAGATCACGGGCCTGCTCGCGCAGCATCCGATAGACGACGTTGGCCAGGGACTCGCTGCGTAAAACCTGACGCGCCTGAGCCACTAGCTGATCATTTAGCGGATAGATAAATGGCTGTTTCAGCAAGCGCTCGAAGTGGCTGTTCAATCCGTTTTGTACAGCGGTATTGCCGGTGTAACGTTGAGACCATTGGCTAGCGACCCAGTCCTTGAGCCACGGCGCGTCGCGACGATCCTCCATGTTCAGCATCAGGTACGCACGCAGGCTGTTGAGCAGGCGCGTGCGGTCTTTCATGTTGGCGCGAATCTGCCCTTCCAGCAGGGTCGCGACCCGTGGCAACAACTGCCCTTCCAGCTCACGCTCATAGGCGGTCTGGACCACCGGGTTGACGTGTTCACCCTGATACAGGCCGCCTCGTTCGTGGTAACTCACATCGCCTCTTTTCGGAAACACCTGAGACGCCGCGTAGAAGGTGTCGAGGGTCTTGAGCACCGCCATGGAATCATCACGGGGGCTGAGGGCCGAGCGCTGCTGGCTCCAGACTTGTGCCAGGGTGCGCAGGTTTTCCAGGCGCTCGTAGTTGGCGGAGAAACCGCTTGCCCAGAGCAGGCCAAATAGCGCCAATGCAGCCAATGCGCCTGCGTACAGCGCACGCTGGCCCCAGTGGATGCGACTGCGTTCGTGTTTGTCCAGGCCCGCAAGATCGGCCTCGGGGAAAATCACCCGGCTGAGCACATGGTGAATGAAACGTGAACGGCCACTGTGCAGGGTCGGCAACACGCCGGTTTTCATGCTCAGGTTGGCGCCGATGCTGGCGGTAGTTTCGTCCATTTTCTTTGTCAGATGTGGAGCGCTGGTCAGGTAAAAGCCGCGCAACTGGCTGGCACGCTGGTAGCGGTTGCCGGTGAATGCCATATCGACAAACAGGCATAGACGCTCTCCGACTTTTCCCAGTTGATGCGGAAAGTCGAGGATACGGCCACGGCGCTGGGTATCACGCTCTTGGTGCATGCGCATGATCACCTGGCTGTTGAGGCGATGCAGCAGCCCTTCGAACTCGGTGCGTAGCACGGCTACATCAGCGCCGCTCTGTTCCTTGCGGAAACTGGAGCCGAGCACCTGATCGCTCTCTTCACGCGTCAATTGGTCGAAGAACTCATCGAAACCTGGCAGGCGGTCCGCCTTGCTCAACACAAGGTAAACCGGAACATCGACGTGCAATGTCTGATGCACATCCTGAAGACGCGCACGCACTTGGCGGGCCAAGGCTTCAAGCTCCTGCTCAGTGTCGTTCAACAGGGCTTCCACCGGGAGGGTCACCAGTACACCGTTCAGCGGGCGATTGCGGCGACGCCTGCGCAGCAGGTCGAGCAACGTGTTCCAGGCACTGCCATCGACGTCGTCATCTGGTTGGGTCAAGTAACGGCCAGCAGTGTCGATCAGCACGCCGTGATCGGCAAAATACCAGTCACAGTGGCGGGTACCGTGGGTGTCGCGGGTCAGTTTTCGATCAATTTTGTTGATCGGAAACTCAAGCCCCGAGAAGTCCAGCAAGCTGGTTTTGCCACTGGCCTGCGGACCAATCAGCAAGTACCAGGGTAAATCACTGCGCCAGCGCTCACTGCGACCGCGGTACAGGCTCGACGTCTTCAGGGTTTTCAGAGCGTCTTTGAAACGTGCCCTTAACTCTTTCTGTTCTTCGTCGATCTGCTCTTCACTGCGGATACGATCCTGGCCAAACGTCGTGTCGTCCAAGGTTTTTTTTCGAACACCGTCGCGCCAGCTGACAAAGACCATGGTCAGGCCCCAAATCAGACACAGCACGCTGATGGTCAGCAAGCGGGAAGTCGAGCCTTGCCAGAACTTGTAGTCATCAACCGCCAGCAGCGGCCCGGCAAACCACACCAGCAGCGCGACAAACAGTACCAGCAGCAGCGTCCAGACCCAGGTCTTGCGCAAGAATGCACCGACTTTTTTGAAAAGCTTTTTCATCACACGTCCCTGTTTACGGCTGCGACTGCGGCTGGGCCGCGGCCGGATCCAGCGGCTGATATGGTTTAAGAACGGTATCGCGTTGCTCGCCCAGTACCCAGGCGAAGCCCGAATACATCACCACCAGGCAAACAACGGTAAACAGCACCACCATCCAGGCTGGCACGATACGTATCAGGCTGCGGCGCTGATGGCTCAGGCCTTCCCAATGCGGTGAGAGCTCACGTGGCACGTCGCCGCGCAACTGACGGATCTGGCGATACAAGGCATCACGGATGCCTTCGAGTTCGAGCATGCCGCGGGCTTGCACGCGGTACTTGCCTTCAAAACCCAGGGACAGGCACAGGTACATCAACTCCAGCATCGGCAGGTTCTTGACCGGGTTTTTCGACAGATGATCCAGCAACTGAAAAAACTTCTCGCCACCGAAAGTTTCTTTATGGAAGTTGCTGAGCAGGCTCATTTGCGACCACTGGCTTTCGTTACCCCACGACGTAGTGACGACAGCTTCGTCAGCCACGGTGCAGAGCACGTAATGGGCTGCCACCACCTGGCTGCTTTCTGCGCCATTGTGCAAAGCGCTGACTTCAAACAATTCCAGCACCTTGGCAAGTCGCTCGTTGAGCACACTCATGTCTTCGCCAATGCTGTTGTGCTTGATCCGCACCACTTCCGAAAGCAGGTCGGACGCTGCGGCCACCAGCGAGTTGAGACTGACGTTGAACGCCTCGGCCGGGCGCAAGCGCGCGGCGTAGATCATGCGCTCTTCCAATTGCTCGAAACGTGGCGGCGCCGCGAAGTCCGTCAACGGGCTCGACGCCGGGTCGTGTCCCTGACGGTCGAGCAGGACGGTTTTATCGTCCTGGCTGTATTCCATATCCTTGATCATGTCGGTCAGTTCCTGATGGCCCAGAATTTCAGTTCAAGCTCGGCGAATTCGCCGGACACATGGAACGCGAAACCACCGGAGCGTTCGAGTTGTTCCAGGTCTTCGGAGTTGAGTTCGAGAATGAAATAGGTTTTGTTGGAGTGAAACGCGATCTGCCGCGGGGCCACGGCCAAGGGTTTGACGTTGATGCCTGGCAGATGCAAATTGACCAGTTGGCGGATACGCTCCACCGGGCCGACCTTAAGATGCGTCGGCAAACGATGGCGCAGTTCTTCGGAGTCGCAGTTGGCACTCGCTGCCAGAATGAACGAGGCCGAACCCAGCAACTTGTGGTCGTGCAGCGGCGAGACAATGATCCCGTATTGACGGGCTTGCAGCTCCAGCTCAATGGCGTGCTGCTCCAGCACCATCGACAGCACCTGACGGATCTCTTCCATCAATTTACGAAAGCTTGCTCCCTGATCGCTGTGCTGATAACGACTGTCTGAACGCGGGCGCTTGCTCTCGCTGGAGAAGGTTGTCAGATCGCCGAGCATGGTCAGCAGCGTGCGGTACAACTCTTCGGGGTGAACCTGTTCCAGCCCAAGATAGTGACGCAGTAACAACTCGGTCCGATTGACCAGTTGCAGCATCATGAAGTCACCGACTTCCGCACCACCCACCTTGCCATTGGAGCGGATCCGCTCAGCAATAGCGTCTCCCCGATTGCCGAGCATGCTGATCACTTCCTTGAGGCACGACAGCAGGTAGTTGGAGGCGTGCGTCTGGATGTAGGTGGGTACGAACGCCGGATCAAGGCTGATTACGCCGTCCGGCGTGGTGTCGAGTACGTTGCAGATCTTCAGCTTGACGTACGCCTGATCGCTCTGCTGCTCGCCGAGCAACAGCTTGAAGTCCGGTCGAGCGCAGCTGACCTGGCGGGCGGAGTCGGCACCCGCGTTGGAATCGGCAACCTGCGCTTCGTAGGCGGTATAACGCGCAAGCACATCGGATTGCTCCGGGCGACGGGACTCGATGTGGTTGCCGGTGACCAAAGGCAGCGCCAGGTAGATCGGCGTATTGCCGGTGTTCGGCGGCACGTCCAGGGCCAGCGGCTCGGTGTTGCCACTCAGTTCGAACAGGCTACCGTCCGGTAGAACCCCCGATGCCTGGCTGATCACCAATTTGCCCATGTTGAGGAACTGCAAATCGATGTCCAGGTTGAGGAAGCCCCAGATGTAGCTGCCCAGCAATTGGGTACGGGTCTTCATCTGGTGGTCGTAGTAACGATCGTTGTGCTGGAAGTGCTGCGGACGCAGCAACATGCCTTCCTGCCAAATGACTTTATGGGAGTTCATGGTCAGTCATCCGCCTTGACTAGCAATTCCAGGGTGTCGCGAATGCCGCTCTGGTCGAGGGTCAGATCAGCATCGGTGACTTCCATCGGGGTGACTTGCAAGGTGTAGCGCCATTTGGTATCCGGCAGGTCACGGTAGGCGGCGAGTACACCGACATAACGGCTACCCTCCTCGACGCTAAGTTTGAGTTCGACGGTTTCGCCCGGACGCAGCTCCAGCTCCTCAGTCGCAGCCATGTCTGGAGTCAGGGACTCCTTGGCGCGCTCGTACAGGCTGAAGAAGTCCGCGTTCTCGAACGCCACCGGGTGCTTGAGCTCAAACAGACGGACGACAATCGGCGACGGACGACCGTTGAGGTCAGGGTTCAGCTGATCGCTGGCGGTGAGCTTCAGGTTGAGTTTGGTCACGTTGGAATACGGCGACATTGACGAGCAACCGGCCATCAGCGCCAGAGCCACGAATGCAGTCAGCATCTTGAAAAAAACGGTCGCGCAGCGAGACATGCGGGTCATCCTTGGTGGTCGGTGTAAAGGGTGGAAATCAAGCGGATCTGCTCTTCGTAGGCTTGGGCAAAGTCACGTGCCAACAGGCGCTCGCTCCAGTCATCGTCCTGACGCAGGGCCTGGTGATAACGCCCGAAGGCTCTCCAGCGACTGCCAGAAGTGGCGAGGATCGGCTTGTTGTCGCGTTCGAAACGCAAGGTCAACTGTTCTGGCGAGAAGTGCTCCAGCGTGCCGCGCACCGCTGCGCGACTCGCGGTCAGCAACGCCACCTGATGCGCCTGCACATCACGAAACGCACGGGAGATCGCCTGTTCGGCCGACAACTGCCCAGGCTTGCCCGGCTGCAACAGCATGCCCAGTGCTTCACCGGCATCAACGGCAAATTTCAAAGGATTCTTTTGAGATCCCTGCACAGTGGTCTGCGCAAGCCGCAATTCGTTTTTCAGCTCACTTCGAGTGCGCAAACTCTGCTGTAAACCGGCGACGCTGTGCTTGAGCAAGTGTGCTGCGCTCAACGCCAACTCCTCTTTGGCATCATGGTCAAGGCCGTTGAGATCTACGCCCAGGGCAACCGCAAACCGTTCCCAGAAACCGTCGCTCTGACGCTCGACCAATTCCGGCGCCGGGGCGGGCGCACGTTCGGCCGGGGCAGCGATCAGCTCCGGTACCATCAGGCTTTCCATGTCGATGCGCGCATAGTCGGCGCGTTGACGAGTGTCTTGCGGTGCCTTGCGCGGGGAGATCAGTTCTTCGATGTCCGAATACACCCGCTCCTGCTGGTCTAAAGCATTCAGTGGGTCGAGGTCCAAGAATGCATCGTTAGGAATGATGCTCTCCGCTGAGTGCGGACGGCCGAGCTCCAGGTCAACGGTCGTGGTGGCGTGAACTAGCCGTGCACGAATTTCGAATTCACCCAGCACGTATACGCTGTCGTGCTCGATACGTACCGCATCCCCCTTGCGCAAACGTGCGCCGCTGGCACAAATCCGGGTCCCGTTACTGCTGATATCGGTCAGAAAAAAGCTGCCTTCGCGATAGCTGATCAACGCGTGACGGCTGGACAGATGACGATTGCAGTCTGGAATGAACCAGTCACAGTCGTCGCCACGACCAATCACACCGCCAACCTGATTGAAGGTTTTCTGGCACAGTTCAGCAGGCATTGACGGCTCGGTGTTCAGTATTTCAAAAACCAATTCCATGGTGATGCTCCTTGCGGTCACTTACCGCGATTGACCGCCTGCGGATCGCCCAATGGGCGGTAGCTGTTATCGTTGTATTTGTAATTGCCGTTGCAGCCGCCCAGGCCACATGAAAAGACAACGGTCAGAAGCACGGCTTGCCAGTGACGAATAGACATCAGAGGGTCTCCAGGGGCAGCACAAAGCGCACGCCCTTAAGGTTGAGGCTGTTAAAAGCAGGGGATTGATATCAAGCGCGTATGGCCTACCCATCGACATTTTCCACGTTGATGTTCAGGCGGCCGAGGCGATAGAGGAATGTGCGCCGTGGCAGGCCGAGCTCGCGCGCTGAGAGGGTCTGATTACCTTCGTTTTTGCGCAGGCAATCGATCAGCAGGCCGCGCTCAATCTGTTCCAGACGTTCGCGCAAGGTCAGCTTTCCTGCATCAGGCAGGGTGTCCATGCGCAGAGAGAAGTGCTCCACCAGCAACTCATTGCCTTCACAGAGCAGCACCGCACGCTCGACCAAACCCTTGAGTTCACGCACATTGCCGGGGAACGCGTAACTGGCCAAAAGATCCAGTACTGCGTTGGACCAACTCACCTCATCACGTTGCAAGAACACACAGGCCTTGTTGGCGAAGTGCCGCGCCAAGTCGAGGATGTCGTCTTCACGTTGACGCAGAGCCGGCAGTTCAATCGGGAACTGAGCAAGGCGGTAGTACAAGTCTTCGCGAAACTTCCCTTGGTTCACCAGCACCGATAAATCCTGATGTGTCGCGGCAATGATGCGCACATCAATTTTGTGGGTCTCGCTGGAACCCAGGGGACGAACCTCGCCCTCTTGCAGCACCCGCAACAACTTGGCTTGCAGCGACAGCGGCATGTCACCGACCTCATCAAGCAACAAGGTCCCGCCGTTGGCCGCGTCGAACAGCCCGGATCGGTCACGGTCGGCCCCCGTGAAGGCGCCTTTGCGGTAACCGAACAGTTCACTTTCCAGCAAGTTTTCCGGGATCGCCGCGCAGTTCTGCACGATAAACGCCTGGGTACGACGGGGTCCGCTTTCGTGGATCGCCCGGGCAACCACTTCCTTGCCTGTACCTGTTTCGCCCCCCAGCAGCACGGTGCAGGCGCTGTGCAAGACTTTGCTGATCAGCGAATAAACCTGGCGCATGGCTGCGCTTTTACCTGTCAGGCCATAGCCGCTGGTGCTCGCAGCGCCAACCGGTGCTGGCGGCTCACCGCTGCCTGGCCGTTTTAAACGCTGTAGCAAATGCCAGTGGCCCAACACGAACGAGCCAAGCCGACCAAAGGATTCGGCAAAGCCCTGGAGTTCCAGATGCTGATGACTGGCACACAGCAATAACCCTTCCACAGAGTTCTGCTGATTGACCAGCGGGACACACAGCAGTGATCGCCATGGCCTCACTTGGCTCGGCAGAAAACTGGTGTCGTGCAAACTGCCCCCCAACTCACCCATGCAAACCACGCGGTTCTGGCACAGCGCAAATTGCAGCAGTTGCTCGCCGTTGTAATCCGCTGACAAGCTCGCCGTTTGACGGGGTTGCAGGTGACCATTGAGGCACTCCGCACTCATCCCCAGGCAGGTATGGGTGGCGTCCAGCAAGTACAGCTGTGCCAACTCACAACCGCTCAGTTCGGCCAGACCGCGCACGAAGTCACCCTGCAGCGCAGTGCCATCCGTCGCGCGCGACAGGCTGGCGAACTGCGCAAGCAAGGCTTCGGCATAGACCAGTGGTTGCGGCACCAGACTGAACATCACACCCACCTCAGGCGAACTCGCAGATCACGCCGGCGTTATCGTCAAGCGTTGCGTAAACCCGCTTGAGGCTTTCGCCGGTGGCCATGGCGTCCAGCAAACGGTCAGCCACCAACGGCAGCACGTGCAGGTCCAGCAAATGGTCGATCAGGCGCGCACCGCTGTCACTTTGAGTGCAGCGTTCAGCCAGGTGATCAACCAGACCCTGTGAGTACGTGAAATCGAGCTGGCGACGGTTCAGGCGCTCGCCCAGGCGATCGAGTTTGATTTCGATCAGCTCGCGCAGCACCGGCCCACCGATCGGGTAATAAGGCACCACACGCATCCGCGCCAGCAGCGCCGGTTTGAAGTGCTTGCTCAGCACCGGGCGAATAGTGTGTTCGAGGACTTCAGCCGATGGTCTCGCGCCGTTTTCGCAGAGCTCGCGGATGTGCTCGCTGCCCAGGTTAGAGGTCATCAAAAACAGCGTATTGCGAAAATCGATTTCACGCCCTTCGCCGTCGTTGGCTACGCCTTTGTCAAAGATTTGGTAAAACAGGTTGAGCACATCCGGGTCGGCCTTCTCGACTTCATCGAGCAGCACGACGCAATACGGTTTCTGCCGCACAGCTTCGGTGAGCATGCCGCCCTCGCCATAGCCAACGTAGCCTGGCGGCGCACCGATCAGGCGCGAAACGGTATGTTTCTCCTGAAATTCGGACATGTTGATGGTGGTGATGAAGCGATCACCGCCGTACAACAAATCAGCGAGGGCAAGTGCGGTTTCGGTCTTGCCGACGCCACTTGGACCCACCAGCAGGAACACACCCACGGGCGCATCGGGCTTGTTCAGGCCAGCGGCGGTAGCGCGCATCGAACGATCAAGGGCGTGAACGGCTTGTTCCTGACCACGAATACGGGTGCGCAGGTCGGTAGCAAAGCTGGCAACTTTGGCATTGTGCTCGCGGGCCAGCTGCGCCAGCGGTACGCCGGTCCAGGCGCTGATCACTTCAGCCACAAGCCGCGGGCAGACTTCGAAGCTCACCAGTCGCTCTTTAACTTGCAGCTCTGTCAGTGCTTTGTGAGTTCCGTTGAGCGCTGCTTCCAGCGTTTCGACGCTTTGCGCTTCGTCTACCGGCAGACTTTCGATGACGCAGCCTAAGGCGGCTTCACGGGCCCTGGCCAGTTGTTGGCGCAGTTCCAGCAGGTGCTCAGCCAATGTTTTCTGTTCGGTCCAGAGGGTTTCCAGCGCAACCATTTCGGACTCAGCTTCTTCCTGTCGCGCTTGCAGCGCATCCAGCGCTTCGCGGTCGATCAGAAGACCGGCTTCGGCATCGCGGCGCACGGCCTGACGTTGACGCCCCCCCTCTGCCAGCTCGCCGCGCAGCCGCTCCAGACTTTGCGGAGCGGCTGCGAGACTGATGCGCACACGGGCGCAGGCGGTGTCCAGTACGTCGACAGCTTTATCCGGCAGTTGACGTCCTGCCAGGTAGCGAGCGGACAACTCGGCAGCGGCAACTACCGCGTCATCACGCAAATAGATACCGTGACTCTTTTCGTAAACCTGAGCCAGACCACGCAGGATTGTCACTGCCTCGCTGACGGTGGGTTCATGCAATTGCACTGGCTGGAATCGACGGGCCAGCGCCGGGTCTTTCTCGAAGTATTTTTTGTACTCCGCCCAGGTGGTCGCGGCGATGGTGCGTAACTCTCCTCGGGCCAACGCTGGCTTGAGCAGGTTGGCGGCATCGGAGCCACCGGCATTGCCGCCCGCGCCGATCAGGGTATGAGCTTCGTCGATAAACAGAATGATCGGCTTGGGTGAAGTTTTGACTTCGTCAATCACGCCTTTGAGTCGACGTTCGAATTCACCTTTGACGCTGGCACCGGCTTGCAACAGCCCCATGTCCAGAGACAGCAACTCAACGCCTTTCAACGCTTGCGGCACTTCACCCGCCGCAATACGCGAGGCCAGGCCTTCGACGATGGCCGTTTTACCGACGCCAGCTTCACCGACAACAATCGGGTTGTTTTTGCGACGCCGGGCAAGGATGTCGATCATCTGTCGAATCGCGTCGTCGCGGCACAACACCGGATCGAGTTTGCCGTCGCGGGCTTGCTGGGTAAGGTTGTGGGTAAAGCGTTGCAACAGCAATTCACCCGATGCAGCCGGTTTACCGGTGTCCGCCGGCTCTTTGCAGGACAAAGCGAACTCTTTCAGACGTTCGATATTCAATTTGGCGAGCAAAAGCTGGTAGCGACTGCCCGCGTAGCGCATCGGGTTACGCAGCAACGCGAGAATCAGTGCCGCCTGTTCGACCTGGGTCTGGCCCAGTTCAAGGTTGGCAACCAGCAAGGCATCTTGCAGCCACTGCACCAGTTCCGGGGCGAACACCGGATTGCGCGAAGCGCTGTGCTCAATCTGTGATTGCAGGGCAGCACTGAGTTCACCAGCGTCTACTTCAGCATCCAGCAGAGCGCGGGCAAGCAAGCCTTGCGGACGTTCCAGCAAACCCAGCAACAGGTCTTCGACGAGGATCTTGCTGCCGCCACGAGCCACACAACGTTCGGCGGAACTTTCCAGGTCACGACGGGTTTGGGCATCCAGCGCCTGGATGAGTTGTTGCAGATCTACGTTAATCATTTGTCATCTGTCCTTAATGAATTTTGCTGCCCAGAGTCACCACACCGTCCGCTGTTTCGCGGCCAAGCCAACTGGTCCACCCCAGGCGACAAACGTTCTGCTCGCCAATACGCAGTTCGCGAATCTCTTCCTTGCGCAGCGTCAGGCGAATGTCGTAGTCGAGGGGGTCACGCAGGGTGAACCGAACCAGTGCACACAGCGGCTGGTAGCCGAAACCAATCGGCAGGAATTCATGAAAGCGCTGCCAGTCCAGTTCACGGATGTGGATCCGGAACTTGCCACTGCGATCGCGCACGCTCTCTCCCAGCACCAGATCGTCACCCAGCATGGTGTTGGCTTGCCCCAGGCGATTGCGCTGTTCGTCGAGGATTTCCACATGGCGCTCAATGCACTGCTCAATGGTCAGCTCGGCGTGTTTGAAGTAGTAACGCAGCACCGCTTCGATCAGCGCAGCCGAATGCGCACGCAAACTGAGCAAGCCCAGATACGGCAACAGGCGTTTCCAGTTCAGCTCCTGGGCGCGTCGAATCTGTTCACCACCGAGGCCGATCAGGGCAAACAGCTGAGAGGAAAAAGGGTCCAGGGCACCACTCTGAAAACTGGCGCGATAGCGGTATTTTTTCCAGATCGGCAGCATCAACCGCTGCAGGCGATGGTGAAACAGGTCGAGGAAGTTGCGGGTCGGGTTGCCGTCCTCGCTGTCGCCCAGGGCCTGTTCTGCGTAAAACGCCGGTAGTGGTGACCCGGAGCCAACCAGTCCGATCAAATTGAAACGCAAACGCGCGCGCATCAACCCGTGCTCATGAAAGAACTCAACGCGATCAACGTCACTGCCGGGGAATCCCAGACTGGGGTTGGCCTGGAATTCCAGTTGGTCGTATAAATCATCCTGGCTGAGATGAGGGCTTGCTTCGCGTAGTCGCTCAACTACCAACAGTACGGCCTGAAACAGCGAGTACTCACGAATGCCTCGGGTCAGTCTGCTCAAAGAAGCGGTTGCAGGCCCATACGTGGTGTCCATTGGTACACATCTCCCTGTGTGCTGTTTACCCGCAGTTCGTGGTATGAATTGAGACTGGCGTAAAGCGCGAAAAACTCGTTAAGAACCGACGCGAAAACGAACAGGTCGCCCTCACCGATATACCCTTGCGGATCGATGGTCAGTTCGGTGCGCAGCCCTCGAACCGGTAAACCGCGGTGCAATCGATCGACGTGTTGATGTTTGATCGACTTGAGTCCGCCGAGCAGGCGTCTACTGACTTTTTCAGCGTGTTGGTCGTAGTAGCGCGGCAGGTCGTAGGTTTCGAGAATCACCTTCAACGCGTTGACGTCGGCCAGCGACAGATAGTTGAGCGACATGTTGCTGATCAGCTTCCAGAGGAAGTTGCGATTGAGCGGTGGCGCGAAACTCGACGTGGCGGGCGTAATGTTGCGAAAACTCAGGAACTCTGGGGTTTCTTCGCTGGCCAGGCTTATTTCGCCAAGCTTGAGCTTGCGCGGCAGATTTTGGTTGGTGCACGTCAGCTCAATCGACAGAGTTTCCTGGGCTTCGGTGTCACGAATACCAAAGCTCAGGTAAGTATCGAGGCCGTCGTGCAGCGAGGAAGAACGCTGGCGAACGCTGTAATGAGGTCGGCTGTTGGGTACGTCGAAACTAGGATCGTGCTCGAAGGATTCGAACGGAACATACTCCTGATAACCGATGCCTCCAGGTTTCCAGCCAATCACGGACTCCACCGCGAACACGCCGCAATTTTCCAGGTCGTACTCGGCAGGTAGCAGCAGGTACTCGTCCTGCTTGCCGTCAAGGCGGATTGGCAGTGCATCATGGGTGAACAGGTTCACGATGGGGGTGCAGTGAAGTTTCACGTTGTCCAGGGTCGGACGCATCCGCATGATGCCGCTCTTGCGAATATCGAAGCGCAGTTCGAGGCCGCGCATCTGCCTGAGCGTGTCTTGCGGCAAAGCGTTGAGCAGGTCCAGACCATTGATATCAACGAAGAGGAATTTGTCCTGAAAGGCGAAGTATTCCTGCAAGTAGCGATAGCCGCGGAAGGTGTTCAGCGGATACGGAATCAGCGCCTCTTCTTCGGCAAAGCCCACCGGTTGCACGCGGTCACCGGGCATCTTGAATGCCATCGGCGTGCCGTTGGCGCCATTAATGGGTTTGCCATTGCCATCCAGCGGAATCAGCTCAATGCCTTCCAGATTACGCAGCAGGCTCAGGTACAGCATCTGGCTGATGTAGCGCTCGCCGGCAAAGTACAGACGCAAGCGGCTCAACTCCAGCTCACCGAGGTGACCGTCGGCGCTCATCTCCAGACGCAGACTCAACAGGGAGCCATCACCCTTCACCGAATAGTTCAGCGCGGCCAGGTCCAACGCCAGGACCTCAGTCGGGTAGCAAGTGCGAAAGCGACAACGCACGTCATCAATCGGCACGCTTTCCACCGGCGTATCGCGCTCGACCATCAACGCAGGACCCGATTGCTTCAAAGGATCGAACTGCAAAATGCTGAACGACGGCAGCGGCCGCATGTAGTTGGGCCACAGCAGTTGCATCAGTGAATGACTGAGCTCAGGCAACTCGTCATCGAGTTTCTGACGCAGACGCCCGGTCAGGAATGCAAAGCCCTCCAGCAACCGCTCCACGTCCGGATCCCGTCCGGCCTGCCCGAGGAAAGGTGCCAACGCCGGGCTACGCTCGGCGAAGCGACGACCCAACTGGCGAAGCGCAGTGAGCTCGCTTTGGTAGTAGTGGTTAAAGGACACGGGGTACCTGCCTGGTGTTCGAGCTCATGAACACACCGCCCAGACAGTCTTGCGCTTTGACCGTTTTCATGATTATTCGCTTCCGGTTTTTTTGAACGTCAAGGTCTACGAATCTCATTTGCTGACCTTGACTTGACCACTGCCATCCAGGCGCGCGGCGAAACTGACCTGGCGCCTGAAACCCTCTACTTCAAGCAGCCCTTCAATGTTGAAGGACAGTCGAAGCTGATCGTGATCACGGGGCAGTGAGATAACACGCACATTGCTCAAACGTGGTTCGTAGGCTTCGATGAAATTTTCGATGGCCACACGGGCCTGACTCAGGGAGTCGTGCAGGCTCAGACGCATGTCATTGAGATCGGGTAGCCCGTAATCGGACAGCGTTTGCACGCTGCCCGCACGGGTACTGAGCATCTTGCCCAGATGGGCAGCCACGGACGCCATGGCGCAAACCTCACGGCTCCAGTCGACGCGTTTATCCGCGTCGCCACCCAGGCGTTCGAAAAGGCTGCCGTATCGAGTCATAAGTCGCTCCGCTTACTCTTTGTCCAGCTTGCCAACGAGCGACAGGGTGAAATCGGCACCCATGTATTTGAAGTGCGGACGCACATTCAGGCTGACGCGGTACCAGCCAGGCTCGCCTTCGACATCGCTGACGATGATCTGGGCAGCACGCAGCGGACGACGGCCACGGACTTCGGCGCTTGGGTTTTCCTGGTCGGCCACGTACTGACGGATCCACTTGTTGAGTTCCAGTTCGAGGTCGGTACGCTCTTTCCACGAACCGAGCTGCTCGCGCTGCAGCACCTTCAAATAGTGAGCCAGGCGGTTGACGATCATCATGTACGGCAGTTGAGTGCCGAGCTTGTAGTTCAGCTCTGCGGCCTTGCCCTCTGCGCTGATACCGAAGAACTTTGGCTTTTGCACCGAGCTGGCGGAGAAGAACGCTGCGTTGTCGCTACCTTTGCGCATGGTCAGGGAAATGAAGCCCTCCTCGGCCAGTTCATATTCACGACGGTCGCTGACCAGAACCTCGGTGGGGATCTTGGTTTCGATTTCGCCCATGCTTTCGAAGTGGTGCAACGGAAGGTCTTCAACCGCACCACCGCTCTGAGGGCCGATGATGTTCGGGCACCAGCGGAATTTGGCGAAGCTGTCGGTCAGCTTGGTGCCAAATGCGTAGGCAGTGTTGCCCCACAGATAGTGCTCGTGGCTGTTGGCAACGGTTTCTTTGTACACGAACGATTTGACCGGATTCTCTTCCGGGTCGTACGGGTTGCGCAGCAGGAAGCGCGGGACTGTCAGGCCAATGTAACGGGAGTCTTCCGACTGGCGAAAACTCTGCCATTTGGCAAATTGCGGGCCTTCGAAGTGATCCTTCAGGTCCTTCAGGTCAGGCAGACCGGTGAAGCTTTCCAGCCCGAAAAACTTTGGGCCAGCCGCAGCAATAAACGGTGCGTGAGACATACAGGCAACGCTGGACACGTACTGCATCAGCTTCACGTCCGGCGAGCTTGGGGACATAAAGTAGTTGGCGATGATCGCGCCTACAGGCTGCCCCCCGAACTGACCGTATTCAGCGGTGTAGATGTGCTTGTACAAGCCCGCTTGCATCACTTCCGGCGAATCTTCGAAGTCATCCAACAGGTCTTCTTTGGAGACGTTGAGAATTTCGATCTTGATGTTTTCACGAAAGTTGGTGCGATCGACCAGCAACTGCAGACCCCGCCACGACGACTCCAGAGACTGGAAAGCCGAGTGGTGAAGGATTTCGTCCATCTGGCGGCTGAGCTTGGCATCGATCTCGGCGATCATGCGGTCAACCATGGCTTTCTTGACCGGTTCACCATTGTTCTGCGGCTTGAGCAGCTCTTCGATGAACGCCGACACACCACGTTTGGCGATATCGTAGGCTTCGTCATCGGGCGTCAGGCGGGTTTCGGCGATGATGCTGTCGAGAATGCTGTATTCGGCGTTCTCGGTAGTTTTCTGCTGCGTTGCACTCTTGCTCATCGTGTTGGCTTCCTTGGCTGATGTGGACTCAGGCGTTCTGGGCGGCGGCGTTCAAGCCCAGTTCACCCAGGACTCGACCGCGGGATTCATCGTCGGCGAGTACGCCTTCGATGGCTTTACGAAACGCAGGTGCGTTACCCAGAGGGCCTTTAAGGGCCACCAGCGCGTCGCGCAACTCCATCAGTTTTTTTAGCTCAGGTACTTGCTCGACCAGCGAGGCCGGGTTGAAGTCCTTCATCGAGCTGACGCGTATTTTTACTGCCAACTCTTGGGTGTCGCTTTCTTCCTGAAGACGGTTCGGTACGCTCAGTGTCAGCTCCAGCTCTTGCTTGGCCAGCACTTCGTCGAAGGTCATTTTGTCAATGCTGATCGGCTTGCGATCTTCAACTTTGCGTTCGTCCTTGCGATGGGTGTAGTCACCGATTGCCAGTAGCTTCAGCGGCAGCTCGATCTCTTCCTGAGCACCACCGGTAGAGGGTTTGAAGGTGACGTTGATACGTTCTTTGGGGGCTACAGAGCCTTCTTTGGCCATTGCTTTTCTCCTTGCGGTGGTGGCCCGGGGGCCTATTCGAGTACCACGTCGAGATCGAGGTGGCACAACCTGCGATAAACCTCTTCTTTGCGTTCACGCACAGCGTGGTTTTGCGGTAATAACTCGCAGCAGCCATGCAGCAAATGCAGCACTTCGAGCACAAGATCGGGCTCCCAGGTTTGCAGGCCCGAGTCATGTAAAGTTTGGTCGAGGGCTTCGAGTTGGGTCTTGGCCAGTTCGTATTTCTTGGCCGCGAAGCACAGCCGGGCCAGAGCAAATTGCCAGAAAAATCGAACTCGCCCGCCGTAAGCGTTTTGCAGGCCTTGCTTGAGGATCTGCACGGCAGCCTTGAGACCGTCTTTGCGCAAGATCGGCAGGGCTTCCTCCAGGGCCAGCTCCCAGGCCAATTGGGTGTCAGCAACTTCAACCTTGCGCGGGGCACTTGAGGTTTGCAGGTGCGGGGTGACGTTGGCACTGATCCAGGCGCAAGTGGCCGGATCTGCGAAAGGGATGCCGTTGTGAAAGCGCAGCTCGATGACTCCTGGCATGCGCTGCATAAAAAGTGCGAAGTGAATTTCCACCTCTCGCATCGCCATCTCAGCGTTCAGGCCTTGCAAGCATTCCCAGACCATTCGCTGGCCATCGAACCAGAATGGCGCCTTCGCCAGGCTCGCCTCCAGTTCCACGATCAGGTCTGCGTATTGGGCTTGATCATAGCGATCCTGATAGGTCTTCAGTTTGTCCACCGGCAGACCACGAAGCGCAGTGATCTGCTCGTTATTGCGCTCAGGAATCGCGTCGATGGGCAGCCACAACAGCGTGCGATTGAGGCGCAGCGCACGCACGTCGGTCGCCTTCTGTTTGAGCCACCAGGCGCATAACGGTCGTGCATTTTCCTGCTGGACACGCAAGGCCTTGTGGGCGTCTTTCTCGTTGTCGATCGGCGCACCGGGAGTGAACAACTGCGTGGCGGCCTGCTTGACCTGGGCCACAGCAGCGCCGACCAGACCGGGTTCCGGCTGGTTGTCAGCAGCACGCTGAACCAGGTTTTTTAAACGGCGGGAGATTGGCAGCAACAACGGGGCATCGTCGCCCAAATGTTCGGAGCAGGCTGCATCCAGGCCTTCCAGATGCTCCACCAGCCGGCGAAACAGCGGCAGTTGCTCTTTGATCGCGATGTTTTCGTTCAGCACCTGCTCAAGGCGTGGCACCAACCAACTGAGGGCCGCTGCGCGGGTGCGAGCCTTGCCTGGATGAATTTCAGCCCAATGGTTCTCACACAAGTGTTGCAAAAAACCCAGACCAGCCAACAGCCCCTGGAAGGATTCGCGCTGGTACAAGCCCCAGGTCAGCCAGGCACCCACTCGCAAATCCTTGGACTGGGTACGTAACAGGGTTTCGCTGTTTTCACAGACCCTAACCCAGTCAATCTGACCGCTTTCGTGCATGGATTGGGCTTTACTCAGCTCGCTTTCCAGCCCTTCATACTCGCTGGAAAAACGAACGTCCTCGCCCGAAAAACCCTCTTCGGAAATTGAGGTTTTCGCGAGTTCAAGATAGTGAGCCGAAAGTTTACTGGAGTAGGACATCCATGACCTTAAATTAAGATTTACGCGACAAATTCAAAGAGCTGTAAGACGCGGAAAAAAGAAAAATTTTTAGATTCTTAGTTGCGAGCTCGTCTATTCATGAGTAAGCGTCGAGCATAAAGAATGAAATACAAGAATCTCTCATAGGAAATATCTTGTTTTCATGCCCTTACAGCGCCGCAAGAATAAGTAGTGCGAGAGAACCATACACTCATCTCAAGAGCAGGCATGTAGGACTATTCCTAAAAGCAGCAAAGAAGATTCCTGAGTGATTGATTTTTGCGGATGCTGTAACCGCGCAATATTACCTTGCTGTACATGCGCCAAAAGTTGCGCACCTATATGTGGACAACCCTGTGGATAGACCTCTGCGAAGTGCAAACTTAGCCGCCCACAGGCAAGTGCGCAAGAAGTTGCACAGTACTGCGCAACTTCTTGCGCACTTTATTGATAACTTTCGCACCATACGCTAGCTGAATTTTAGATTTTAAATTTAAGTCATTGATATATAACAGATTTATTTATTACGGCATGAACTTTGATAGTTGCCTTGGCGTCTGCAGTGCAATTAAGCCTGTGGACTCCTCTATTTTTCAGCAAGGAAAGCATTCATGGCTACGCCAGCATATATGTCTATCACGGGTACCAAACAAGGTCTGATCACCGCCGGCGCTTTCACCGCCGACTCGGTCGGCAACACCTACCAGGAAGGTCACGAAGACCAGGTCATGGTTCAGGGTTTCAGTCACGAAGTGATCATTCCTCGCGATCCGCAATCGGGTCAACCGACCGGTCAACGCGTTCACAAGCCGGTCAAGATCACCAAGGTCTTCGACAAGTCGTCACCGCTGCTGCTGGCGGCGCTAACGTCCGGCGAGCGCCTGACTGAAATCACTATCGAATGGTATCGCACTTCGTCGGCAGGCACTCAAGAGCACTACTTCACCACCAAACTTGAAGACGCGATCATCGTCGACATCAAGGACTACATGCATAACTGCCAGGACCCATCGAATTCGCACTTCACTCATTTGGAAGACGTTGAGTTCACCTATCGCAAAATCACCTGGACCCACGAAGTGTCCGGCACTTCCGGTTCTGATGACTGGCGCACCCCAGTCGCAGGCTGACACTGACTCGCTGTTTCGCGGCATCAATCTCTTTGGCGGTTGATGCCGTTTGCGTTGTGTCTCATCTCTCCGCTAAGGACAAGCCTATGTTCGCGCCAGCCAATGCTGCGCATTTCACGTTACTGATCCCCTCTGTTCGCAACGACTTCAAGGTCCTGGCCTTTGATGGCACTGAAGCCATCAGCCGCTTGTATGCGATCCACATCGAACTGGTCAGCGAGTACCCCGATTTCGATCTGGAGAGCCTGCTCTGTCAGCCCGCTTTTCTTCAGTTTGGCCTCAATGGCGAAGGTATTCATGGGCATATCGAGGAGGTGTCCGTGGGCGAGTCCGGTCGACGCCTCACCCGTTATCAATTAACCCTCGTGCCTGCCCTGCACTACGTGCAGTTCAGTCATAACCAACGGATTTTCCAGCACCTGACGGTGCCGCAGATCGTGGCCCAGGTCCTTAAAGGCCACGGCATCCAGGCCGATGCGTACACCTTCCACGCCAACACCAGCCCGGAACGTGAGTACTGCACTCAATACGGGGAAAACGACTTCGAGTTCATCCAGCGGTTATGCAGTGAAGATGGCATTTCAGGGCACCACCAGCACAGCCAGGATGGCCACCGTCTGGTATTCACCGACGATCAGACCTATTTCCCAAAGCTGGGGGGCACGCCCTACCTGCAAGGCTCCGGTCTGGTGGCGGATCACCCGGTCGTCAGCCAGCTCTCGATGCGTTACAGCACCCGAACCAGTACCACCACACGCCGGGGCTATGATCTAAAACGCCCAAGCCTGTTGCTGCAAAGCCACTTCACCGCCGAGTTCAGCCCGGCGCTCGAAGACTACCGTTACCCGGCGTTGATCGAAAATGAAAAGCTCGGCAGACAAATCGCCCGCCAAGCCCTGGAGCGACACCGCACCGACTACCAGTTAGCCGAGGGCAAAAGCCACCAGCCGACTCTGCGCAGCGGTCACTTCTTTGACCTGACCGAACACCCCCGTAAAGCCTGCAACGACTTGTGGCTGTTGCTCAGCGTGACGCACACAGGCAAGCAACCTCAGGCGCTGGAGGAAGCGATCACCAGCGACGTTAACCCCGAAGACGGCTTCACCCAGGGTTACCGCAACACCTTCAGTGCGATCCCCTGGGACGTGTTCTACCGGCCTCCCTTGGTCACGCGCAAATCCGTATTGGTCAGCCAGACGGCTCGCGTTACGGGGCCTGTAGGGGAAGAGATTTTTTGCGATGAATACGGCCGGGTCAAAGTCGAGTTCCATTGGGACCGCGCCGAGCTGGGCAGCGACAAGAGCAGTTGCTGGCTGCGGGTGTCATCCAGCTGGGCGGGAGAAAGTTTCGGTGCGGTGACTATCCCGCGCATCGGCATGGAAGTCGTCGTGACGTATCTGGAGGGTAATCCCGACCATCCACTGATTACCGGTTGCGTCCCCAACAAGGTCACGCCGGTGCCCTACCCCTTGCCCGCGCACAAGACCAAAACGGTACTGCGTAGCCACAGCTCACCCGCCAATGGCGGCTACAACGAACTGTCGATTGAAGACCGGGCCGGGCAGGAGTTGATCCACCTGCGGGCGCAGCGCGACATCGAACAGGTGATCCTCAACGACAGCGACACCCACATCGGTAACGACCGCCGCGAGCACATCACGCGGGACAGCCACAGCCTGATCAGCAACGACCGCGTTGAGCAGGTGGACAACAACAGCTCCAGCCTGATCAAGGGTGACGAACTGCACACCACCCAAGGCCTGCGTAACACGGTGATCGGTGGCAACGAACTGATCAGCATCACCGGCAACAGCAGCACGACGGCCGACGGCACGCTGGTGATTCAGGCCGGGGCACACGCCCATGTCACTGCGGCCCATGTGGTGATCAATGCCGGCATGAGCCTGACGCTTCAGGCCGGTGGTCAACACATCCTCATCACCGCAGGCGGCATTTTCAGCAGCGTGGACATTGTTCAGGGGGGCGCGCCCGTGGCGGGTGTTCCTTCGCTGCAAGCCGCCCAGGCGCTGGCCAGCGCACCGCAATCGATTATCGCTAGTCCGCTGTCCATCTTGGCCGCCGTCAAACAGAAAGCGGCGGACAAATGCCCACTGTGCGAGGCCTGTCGTGATGGTCTATGCAGCACTGGAGAACGTGCATGATTACCCTTGAACAATGGTTGCAAGAGCAAACCCGGCAGGGACGACACCTTTACCTGGTACTGGATTCAGATGGCCAACTTGACGAGCGCAATGGGTTGGTCAGTGAACTGGGCGTCGATCACTACCGCAATCTGTACAGGGGAACACCTGCTGATTCATTGGCGAACGTTGCTCCCTGCCTCTTCCGGTTGGACGCGGTTGAGCATCCGACCCTTCAGGCCCTGCTCAAGACACCGGACCGTCATTGGGGCTGGCTTGCCAGCGCCGCAAGCGCTGACCTCGATGCGTTGACCGCCCATTGGCAGAAGCGTCTGGTGACCGGTGAGCGGCCGAACCAAGCGCTTTATCGCTTTCACGATAACCGCGTACTGGGGCGTGCACTGGCCTACCTGCAACCCGAGCAGCGTGCGGACTACCTCGGCCTCATGACCAGCGTGTGTTACTGGCAGGCTGAGCAGTGGGCTGTCACCGACAACCCTGATCCCGGTACTTATCCCCTGCCCACAGACCCCGCCTGGTGCCATACCCCTACGTCTGAAGAAACCTTCAAGGGCATACAGTTCGACAATACGCGCCGTTACCTGGTCCGCGAGCACCTCGACACGCTGCTCGATCTGGCCCGAGAACAAGACATTGATGCCTGGCTACGGGGCCAGCTCGACCTGGCGCACACCTGGGGCTGGCAGGGACCCGACAGCATTCACTTTTTGCTGATGCAAAGCTTGCAGGCGCCGGATTACACCCCACCCAAAAACTGGCTACCCCGGCCAAACGCAACTCCGGCGATGCACTTTGACCGGGTTTATCAGCAAACGCTGTATTGGCAGGGAGATGGCCCCGTATGAAACGCGTTATTCACCGTTTAATTCTTGGCAGTTGCCTGGCCCTGACTGGCGGCTGCTCAGCCACAGGGAAGTCCGACACTTTTACCCTGACCGCCGACATGCCACCGGGCTTTGCCTATGTCGCGAAAGTGACCTACGTACCTGTCCCCGGTCAATCTTGCAACCTGGGCAGGTATAACAATGTGAAACAGCAGTTCAATCGCGAATGGTGGTCTGAATACAAGCCCGATGTAGAGATTGAAATACACCTCACCCGCAAAGGCTGTGAGTTGGTGCTGAATGGCATAGACCTTGAGATCAATGGGGTATATGGCAAAGATTTTGGTGACTCCGGCGGAGATTCCGGGTTTATCGCGGTGCGCGATTATCTCGACGCTCGCGACAAAGGCTCCTTCAATGCTGCTGGCGAAAGCCAGATTTCGGGGCAGTGCCAGTGGACTTTCCGGACCTCGGGAGGCTTGCGTCGTATTGTAAAAATCCTCTTCTGCAAAAACACCGATACCCAGGGCAATGTCACCAAAGGTCGTCCGTTCGCCGCGTACACCCTTGATCAGCTACCGGGCAAAACCGTGAAACTGAAAATCAAGTTGGCCGATGAGGAAAGACCTTACATGAAGGACACCTGGGTCAAGGTGCCCGGTGGATGGAAACGCTGTATGGGAGACAATTTTGAAGACCAACATGCCTTTTGCTATGGCAATTACAAAGACTTCAGCACCTTTCGCATGCCGGATGGTCGCGACACCTGCACCATTTACCCCGGTTGCACGGAAAACAAGGAGGTGACCCCATGATCCGTGCACTGCCAGAACGTGACAGGTCATCCATGGATGGCACAATTCACGCTTGCCCTTTACGGGAACACTCGACCAGTTTTCAATTAGTGGACGAGTTCGGGGATGGACAACCTTATGCCGGGCTGACTTATCAGATCATCGACCACGAAGACATTATCTACACCGGCAAGCTGGATGCGACAGGCTCCGGGAAAGTGGAAAACCACTACTGCGGCCCTGTGGTGCTGACGCTGAATCAACCCTATCAGGGACGCGAGAAAACCTACACAGTTTTAAGTGGAAGAGATCACTACCCCCTACCCATCACCGAACTACAGGTGCGAGCCGAGAAAACTCGCTTCTCCAATAAGTCCGGTCTTCGCACTCAATCCAATCCTGCACAAGACAAGACCAATGTGGGAGCCTTTTATCAGGTAGAGGTACGAGAACTCGTGGAGTACGGCGCACACCTGCCGCCGTTGTCCGCACGCCATTTCCCTCCCAACTTCCATGTCTTTAAGCTGTTTCGACCGCTACCGGTCAAAGGAAGTACTGGCTACAAGCCTGAGCTAGCAAAACGTTTCGGCGTTCCGCTGATGCCGAACCGGCACCATGTACTGGAAGTGCGCCCGTTGCGCGCCCTGCGCCCAATGCTGTCACCCGGCAACGATTTCTGCGCGCTCAACCTCTACCAACTGGCGCTGATGTCGACACTGAGTTACAGCGACTTTGCCCAGCAACCCATCGATCATCCGGTAGACACCGACACAGTGAGCTTTCCGCTACAGCCGAGCATCGGCAATTGGTTTGCTGACGCGCTAGCAAAATTTGACGAGCTTTGGCAGGTCGATGCCGCGCAGGCTGGAGGAAAGGCGTATTACCCGTTGTATGAGGAGGTGCCGTACTCCAGACGCCTGGAGGTCGTGCCCTTCGACCCGGCACTCTACCCGCAGGTTAATAGCCCGAGCCTGGGGGAGAAGCAGGAAAGTCCGGCGACTATTCACTGGCTTGATGACCGCGCTGATGACGACGGTACCGATACCCAAGCCTTTATCACTCACCATGATGCGCTGATTCTTCTTTCGATCCGGGGCACCGCCAGCGTGGCTGATGCCTTGCGTGACATGGATGCGACTCAGGTGCCCTTTGGCGATTCACCTGGCAAGGTGCACAACGGATTTTATGGTGCGGCCAAGGTAGCCTACCTTTTTGTCACTCGTTACCTGGACATGTTTTACAGCGGACAAAAACTGGTTATCACCGGGCACAGCCTGGGCGGGGCGATTGCCTTGATCGTGTCTGAAATGCTACGACGTCGACCGGATTTCACTTATGACATCGTGCTTTACACCTATGGCGCCCCCCGGGCCGGTGACAAGGTCTTTGTTGAGGGGGCCAAGCCGCTGGTTCACCACCGCATAGTCAACCACAACGACCCGGTGCCAAGCGTTCCATCGACATGGATGAATACGTCCACCCAGCGGGAGTACATAGCACAGGGTGTCGTTACCGTGCTGAACCCGGCTATCGGGGTGGCATCGCTGGTACTGGGCATGGTCAACATGACCGGTGAGCCCTACGCTCACCACGGCACACTGCGACACTTCATGCCGGTCTACTTTAACGCGGGCATCATGTCCTCGATCCTCTGGAAGCCAGGGTGCAGCACCATCAACGACCACGGTTGTGCCGTAGCGCTGAAGGCAACCGACGGCCTGCCCTCCCGTGGCTCATTCTTGCGACAAGTGATTGATAATGCCCACCACAAAATGGTCGTCAGCTACATTCCCAACTGCTGGGCCAGCCTGCGCCGCTGGCAGGATGCTCAGGAGTCCAATCGCTCATTGGTGACTATTGATGAGTTTGAGCAGGTGGATGAGGCATTAACCAATGCCAAGCGGCAAGTACTCACTCTGGAGAGCCGTCTGGCGGCGAGCTCCGACAGTTATGTCCGTAATCAAGCCGCGGCGATGGCCGCTCTTCAACAAGAGTTCCGCAACATAGAGATCACGCGCACGCGGCTGAGCGAGTTACGGGTTAGCCGTGTCAGTGAGGCCGATGTGTATGGTGTGTTCGCGGGACTACCCGAACTGACTGATGAGGATTTGCCTCGTTGGAAAGCTCATGCAGAGAACACAAGCGAGGAACAACTGGCAATGGCTCCGCCAGCAGCCGACGATGATGATGATGATGAGCGAGCGAGCGATAGCAGCCATTATCGGAGTCCGCATTCCGGGAACACCCTTCAATTTTGATATTGATTCGATTGTCTAGCCTGATACCTGCAGCGTGTGAGCATTTCATGCAACTGCGGGCTAGAAAATGGCACCTAAAGCGCCCGTGACACCCCGGACGCCAACACAACTTACACCCGGCAAGTTCTGGGCATCCCCCCGCCTTGCACCGTTACGGCATGAACTTCAAGGAAAAACGCCGCTGACCTCATCATGAGAGCGCGGCGTCTTTCTTGGCTAGAGTCAGCCAGGCACCAAACACCTTTGAGTGACTGTAAAGGCTACTGACTCCAGACGATTCACAATGACTGATCCCAGTTAGTCATCAAAAAGCTGAACACGGCAAACACGACCAGAACAATGACAAATATGTGTTTCTTATGGATTTTAGTTTTCATATCGCTCCCCTTTTTTGGTCTAAAAATGCCTCGGTAGCCAAAGCCAGGGATTGAGCATAGCTAATCAGGCCAAACCGTTGTGCCTTTGCTCCTAGAAAACACTGCCTTAACGTTTTTATCGGCGCGAAAGCTCGTCCAAAGGCTTGCCCCTATCCTTCTCCAAAGCCTCAAACCCGCGCTGCAGATCCTCGATCAAGGCGGCGACATCCTCCAGCCCGATATGCAAGCGCAACACAGGGTTCAGTGAGCGATCAGCCGCACTGTTGCGATCTTGTGTATCGGCTACGGTAATCAGACTTTCAAAACCGCCCCAGGAAGCCCCCAACCCGAACACCTGCAGCGCATCAATGAAGCGTTCAACACAGGCGGTGTCCGTGTCGTTCAACTCAAAAGACAGCAAGCCATTGCTGCCCGTGAAATCCCGCTTCCAACAAGCATGATCAGGATGATCGGGCAAAGCCGGATGGAATACACGTTTCACCTGCGGTTGCGCCTGCAACCAATGGGCGACTTCCAGGGCCTGACGCTCATGCACTTCCAGTCGGGGCGCCAGGGTTCGAGCGCCGCGCAGGACCAGGTAGGCGTCATCGGGGCTGACCGTTGCTCCAAAGTTGTCGCTCATGGAAGCGAGTGCCGGCCATGCCTCTTCACGGGTGCAGACACTGCCCATGAGCACGTCGCTATGGCCGCTCAGGTACTTGGTCAGCGCCATGATCGAGATGTCTGCACCAAGCGCCAGCGGTCGGTACAGATAACCCGAGCCCCAGGTGTTGTCGACGGCCACCAGGATGCCGCGCTTTTTGCACAGCGCCACAATGGCCGGCAAATCGCACAGTTCATACAGCAATGAGCCTGGCACTTCGGTGTAGATCATTTTGGTGTTGGCTTGCAGTTGAGCCTCAAGGTCGTGGCCGTTCGCAGCGAAATAGCTGACCTCAATACCGAAAGGCTGGAGAAACTCCCGCGCCAGACGCCGCACCGGCGCGTACACCGCATCGGTAATCAGCACATGATCACCGGGCCGCAGGTACGCCACAAACACCTGCGCCACAGCCGCCAGGCCGGTACCGAACAACCGCGTGCGGTACCCCCCCTCCAGCTCAGTGACCAGGTCTTCGAGGGCGAACGCCGTCGGGTTGCCGCGAGCACCGTAGCTGAGCACGCGCTCATGATCGCGCCGGGCCCGGGCGTCACGCATCTGTGCCAGGTTATCAAACAGCACGGTGCTCAGACGAGTGACCGGCACATTGACCGCCCGCCCGCCGATACCCTGGGCCCGTGCCGCATGCACCAAGCGCGTGCGCACCCGTTCATCTGGACGTACTGTCGGCTGCAAAGGATTGAGGCTGGCGATTTCGTCGGCGCTCATTTGCGCCAGCAGACCGATTTCCCAGGCAAGGTACTGGCGCGCCGCATCCTTGTTGCCCGTGTGGCGATCATGGGTGAAGAACAGAAAATCGATGCATTGATCATCGGATGGACTGTCCGGGCTTTCCTCCACGGCGAATCCTGCTGCACGCCAGGCCTCGAGTCCGCCGTCCAGCAGTTGCACGTGCACACGCAGGGCTTCGGGCAATTCACGGGCGGCAAACGCAGCGAGTTGCGCTTGATCGGCCAACAACACAACCGGTCGCTGCTCACCCGCCACATGCTGCGCGAGCAACGAGCGGATCGACCATCGTGAACCGGCAATATGGCCTTTGCGATAGGCACTGCTCGCACGCAGGTCGATCAACGCAACCGCCTTGTCTTTCAGTGCATCCGCCAGTGCCTGCGCCGAGATCAATGGCAGCGCCTCGTGGCCGACCACATCGCCTTCGGGCAACGCCAGACCGCTGTTCACGCCCTCTGCCAGCAGATACACCTCATGGCCCAACTGGCGCAGCCAGCTCGCAACAATCGGCGCACGTACGCCATCGCTGTCAATCAGCACCACCCGCGCCTGGCGCACACCGATATACAGGTCGGTCGATTGAATCAGCTGTCCGCCCGGCGTATGTTGCGCGCCGCTCAGGCTGCCCGCGGCAAACTCCTCTGCAGTGCGCACATCACACAGGAACAGGCTGCGCCGCGCATCCGCAGCCCACTGCTCAACCTGGACCGCGGCTACCGTTTTCACCCCCGCCCGTTCCGCCAGTTGCGAAGCGGCCAGCCGCTGCGCAGGCAATGACGCCGTGGTCACCCCATCGGCATAGCGACGGCGGCTGCCGTGCTCCAGCTCAAAGTCTTCAAGATCCCAACCCTGAGTGCCGTTTTCCAAGGCATAGACCGGATTCTTCACCCCCAGATTGATGAGGGTTTGTGCGCCGATGATGCTGCGGGTTCGCCCGGCGCAGTTGACCACGATCGGTGTTTTTTCGTCCGCCACCAGGTCATGGATGCGATACCCCAACTCACCGTTCGGGCAGCACACAGAACCCGGAATGGTCATTTTGCGGTATTCATCGAACGGACGACCGTCGAGTAGCACCAAAGGCTCGCCCCGGCTTTGCCAGTCGGCCAGTTGTTGTGCGGTGACATGGGGCGTATGGCTGACCTGTTCGACCAATTCGCCAAATGCCTTGGACGGTACATGTACCCCGGCAAACAACTGATAACCAGCAGCCTGCCAGCCATCGGCACCGCCCTGAAGCACGTGTACGCGTTCATACCCCAACGCCTGGAGGCGCCGGGCTGAACGTGCAGCAACATCGCTGCCGTTCTGGTCGTAGATCACCAGTCGCACCTGCAGGTTGGGCGCCAGTCGCCGAGCCTCCAGTTCCAATCGGCTGTACGGCAGGTTGACCCCGAAAAACAGATGGGCCTCTCCATACTGGCCATGCTCGCGCACATCAAACAGGGCGATTTCCTGCCCGTCGAACAGCCACTGCTGCAAGTGTCCCGGGGTTACGGTCTGGCTCATGGGAATTCCGTTAAAAAATGATGGATGCGCCGCAAGGCGCTTATGAATAGGCCTTGATCGACGGCGCCATTTGCGAGGCGTTGTAATTGAGAATGCGCCCGTCGGCCTCGACGCCGTAGCGACCATTGAGCGACTCCAGGGGCAAACCGTAGAGATGGAAATGCAAGGTCGCCTGCTCGCCTTCGACGCGAATGCCGTGCAGGTCGTCGCCCAGAAACGAAATCGACGTGCCAGGTTGCACGACCACTTCCTGCTGCAGATGCAATGTCGTGAACCCTGGCTCGCGACCTTCGTCGTCACGGCCATACACGTAGTTGATCTCCTGGCCTTCAACAGCGCTGATAATTGCCCAGGTTTCATGATTGTGAGCAATCGTGCTTTTGCCCGGTAGCAACGAGTTCAGGTACAGCGTTGGGGTGTCGCCATCGTCATTCAGGCGGTAGCGAAACGCGGTGGTGCCCTGCCCCGGCACCGGTGCCGGAAATTCATCGAAATTGAACAGATCACGACGCTCGGCCAGTGCCTCGAGCAGGGTAACGATGTGCACCAGTGCGGAACGGTCGACACCGGATTGGTTAATGACACGGATTTTCTTCAGGAAATCCTCGATGACGGCGGCACGGTTTTCGGTACTCATTGGCAGGCTCCTCGTTATTAGACAGACAAGCTGTAGCGACCCAGATTGGTCAGCAGGTACGGATCGTTGGCAACGACGGGACGGCGTCCCGGATCGCCCAAGGCATGCCGCAGGAATGCCTGGGTGCGCACGCTGGCCGGGCGTTGAAAAATCTGTTCGGCGCTGCCGTGCTCGACGATCACGCCGTTTTCGGTGAAGTAAACAATGTCACTGATCTCTTCGGCGAAACGCATCTCGTGGGTGACCAGCACGCACGTCATGCCCTCTTCGGTCAACTCGCGAATCACCGTCAGTACTTCGCCGACGGTTTCAGGATCGAGAGCAGAGGTCACTTCATCAAACAGGATCAGTTCCGGGCGCATCGCCAGGGCCCGGGCAATTGCCACGCGCTGTTGCTGGCCCCCGGACAGTTGTCCCGGATAGGCATCGGCCTTGTGCTCCATGCGCACTTTGGCCAGCAAGGCGCGGGCGTCTTTTTCGGCATCGGCGCGACTGCGCCCCAGCACTTTGCGTGGCGCGATCACCAGGTTCTCCAGCACTGATAGATGCGGGAACAAGTTGTACTGTTGAAAGACAAACCCCACGCGCTTGCGCAACTCGATGCGCTGCGTTTCCTGGGCCATCGTGTGTACCTCGGCGGCACCGACGCGCAGGGTGCCGCGCTGGGGCTGCAACAGCCCGGTGATGCAGCGCAGGATGGTCGATTTGCCAGACCCCGACGGGCCGATGATCGATACGGCCTGACCTCGATACACGTCCAGGTCAATGCCCTTGAGCACCGGGTTACCGCCAAACGACAGGTGTACATCGCGCAGGCTGACCAGAGGCTCGGCGACGGTTTCAATAGAAGGCATAACGTCGCTCCAGGCGCTGGGTGAGACGGGAAATCGGATAGCAATATGCAAAGAACATCACCAGCAGACTCAGGTAAACCACCACGGTGAAGCCGGTCATGTTCACGGTGTTGCTGGCAATCTGGGCGGTATCGATCACGTCGTGCACGCCCACAAGCGAGGCCAGCGCCGTGCCCATGGTGATCACCGCATACAGGTTCATCCACGGCGGCAACATGCGCTTGAAGCACTGGGGCAGGATGATCGAGCTGAAAATCTGCCAGCGTGTAAACGCCAAGGATCGCGCGGCTTCCCACTGCGTGCTCGGGATCGAAGCAATGGCGCCGCGGAAGATTTCAGCGACATTGGCACTGGCCGGCAAGGCCAGCCCGATCGTTACCTTGACCCAGTCCGGAAACGGGAGGTAGGCGCTGCCGATCTTGATCTCGAACGGAAATACATAAGTGGTGAAATAGATCAGCACCAGCCAGGGCGCATTGCGAAAAACGTGCACCCAGATTCGCGCAGGCTGTCGCAGCACCCACAATGGCGACAAGGCCAACGCCCCCACCAGCAACCCCAGCACTGAACCCAGCGTGATGGCGACCAGGCTGATCAGAATGTTCTGGCCAAAGCCCGCAGCCAAGGCTGGCGACCATTGCACAAGCGCTTTCAACACCGGGCTTTGCGGGGTAAACCACAACAGCCAGAATACGGCGCCGAGCAACAGCAGCAGCGTGCCCAAATGCCGTCGCGACCAGGCCTCTGATGCAGTGGCAGACGATTCAATGGCCATAGCCGGGCATCCTCAGGCGCGCTTCCAGATAGCGCCCCACTCCATTGACGATAAAACTCAGCAGACCAAAAAAGCTCAGGATCAGGATCATCAGTTCCAATACGTTATCGCTCTGCGTCCAGATCATGATCGACGCGTAGGTGATGTCGCCGACGGCAATTGCCGAGGCGACGGCGGTCATCTTTACCAGGTCGATCAGGTTGTTGATCAACGACGGCAATGCGAAGCGCAGGGCCAACGGCAACTGCACGTGCCATAGCAACTGGCGGCTGCTGAATGCCAACGAACTGGCGGCTTCCAGCGTCACTGCCGGCACAGCTTCGATGCCCGCACGCAGGGCCTCTGCATGAAAGGCCCCTTTGTGCAGCGAGATCACGATCACCACCCAGGCAAAGGGCGTCAGCGGGTTCGCCGCACCGACCGCCTGGGTCAGCAGCATGTTCAACACGAGAAAGGCGCAATACAGCTGCACCAGGGTCGGCGTGTTGCGGGTGACTTCGACGAACACCCGCGCAGGTTTTGCCAGCAACGGGTTTCCCGATGTCAGCATGGCCGCCAGTCCAACCCCGGCGAGCAAACTGCCGATGATGGTGAACAGGCACAACCACACCGTGGTCAACGCCCCTTGCACAAGGGTGCCCCGCTGATAGGCATCCAGCAGAAAGTTGTAGTTCAGACCAAACCCGGCGACCCAGTGGACGAAAATCTCCAGCCAATGACTCATGGGCAACTACCTTGGAGGGCAGCCGCAATGCGGCCACCTGTTAAATACGATGGAGGGGAATCAGGCGCCGTCGCCCTGGAACTGCTTTTGCAATTCGACCAGTGCAGGTGACGCGGGAGTGATGTGATTGCGGGTCTGGGCTTCGATCAGCCAGCCGCTGCGGTGCAGCTCCTTGACGATCGGCTCAAGCCTGGCCTGGGTGTCGCTTTCACCACGACGCGTCCAGATCACGGACGGTGCCGGGTTGAGCTCCGGACTTAGGGCACGATAGCCTTGCCATTCGGGGTTGTCGGCGATTAACGGATTGATCAGTGTGGCGTCATGTACCGCCGCAACGCAGTTACTGCCACGCAGTGCCAACAAGGATTCGGATGAACTTTTGAACGCCTTCAACTCAACGCCCAACTCGGTCAGCGGCTTGATGTAGCTGCTGCCTTGAGAGGTGCAGACGGGTTGCCCCTTCAGGTCTTCCCAACGAGTGATCTTGCTGTCCTTGAGCACCGCGGCGGTACCGCCAACCCGGTAAAACGGTGTCGGTACAAACCCGAGGATTTCGCCGCGCTCTGGCGTCCATTCCATGTTGGCGATCAGCAAGTCCACTTTGCCCTGCTGTAGAAATTGCACACGGTTGGCAGGTAATACCGGCACCAGTTGCACTTCAACATTCAACTGCCGACCCAGTTCCTGAGCGAGTTCAACGTTCAAGCCGCGCGGCTTCTGAGTGCTCGGGTCTATACCGCCAAAGGGGCCACCTGACAGCAGCACGCCAACGGCCAACACATGACGCTGCTCGATCTTGTCCAGTGTCGCGTCAGCCTGGACAGCAGTGCTGGCCGCCAATGAGACCAGGGCGCCCAACAGTACAGGCAATAGACGTCTTTTAGGCGCGCGCTCAAGCAACATGGATTTCCCCTCATGAATGACCGGGAAAAGCCCGATCCAATAAGTGGACATCCTGCGTACAGCACGGAGGTAACGGAAATACAAATATCTAATATCGTTATAACTGAGCCGGTTTCAATTTTTAGATAAATGCTTATAAGCCTGTATTTACGGGCAAATGTGAGTATTCAAAGAAATAACTTCGCGCAAACACATAAAAATATGTAATGTTTAGGTTCTCACTCCTGATATAAAAAAGCCTCCATGTCGACCCTGGATCTCGAGTTACTGCGCACCTTCATTGCCGTGGTCGACCACCACAGCTTTGCCGAGGCCGGCGTGCAACTGGCCCGTACACAATCGTCGGTCACTCAGCACATGCAACGCCTGGAGCAACAGGTCGGGGTTAGCCTGTTTGAAAAGCGCGGCCGACAAAAACAGCTCACGGAAGCCGGACAGCAGTTGCTGCGCCATGCCAGACAGATGCTCTCGCTCAACAATGACGCGCTGAATTCCTTGCGCGAAAGCAGCTTGAGCGGCGTGCTGCGCATTGGCTCACCCCATGACATCGCGGACACCATCCTGCCCCCCATCCTGAGCCACATCGCGCGCTCGGCGCCGCGTTTGCGCCTGGAAATCGACGTCGGCAGAAGCCCTTTCCTGATGGACGACCTGCACCGGGGCAAGGTGGACATGGTGATTTCCACTCGCGAAGACCCGAACCTGGAAGGCTTTGCCCTGCGCACCTCACCTGTATGGTGGATTTGCTCCGCGCAGTACCTTCACACCCCCGGGGAGCCGATACCGTTGATTCTGGTGGATGAGCCCAGCATCTATCGACGATATGCCCTTGAGGCACTGGAGAGCGCCAACATTGCGTGGCGCCAGGCTTACCTGGCATCGAACCTGATCGGCATCAAGGCGGCAACACGTGCAGGCCTTGGCGTCACTGCCAGAAGCATGGAAATGCTGGGCCCGGATATGCGGGTGCTGGGTGAAAGCGATGGTTTGCCTCGCCTGCCGGACGTCACCTACTACCTGTGGATTCGGCCCAACACCCTGAACCCCCCGGTTCGTCGGGCCTATGAGTTGATTCGCAGCCACCGCGGGCACTGAGTGCCGCTGAAGCCTGCGGCACAGGTCAGTCAGCACGAACGAAGCAAGGGGCAACGGCGTGGCGGCCCCTTGATAATGGATCAGGCTCACTAAAACGAAGGCACAAAAAAGGGCACCGCGTTAGCGTATGCCCTTTTTTATCGAATCTTGGCGGAAAACCAGGGATTCGAACCCTGGGAACGCTATTAACGTTCGTCGACTTTCAAGACTGGCGAGCTTCCCAGAAAAACAATGAGTTTGACATTGATCGTTTCCGCATCTTAGCATTTATGACTGGCCTGAAACCCGCGCAGATCAGGGGTGCATATTGAGTTGCAGAAATGATTCTGCCCCTCTCCCGGCGTCCTGCCGAACGAATAAACCTTCATTTCTTCACCCCTACATACCCAATGAGTCACCACTCGCAACCTGCAGCATGGGGCGCCAAAACTTCAAAAACAGCAAAAACAGACCAACCCTAAATTTATTTAAGACTTTTCATGTATGATATTAATTGACAAACACATAAAGACCAGCCTATCTAAAAAGGAGTGAATATGGATATTTATGCAATTATTGGGGCCGGAGGTTTTGGCCGAGAAGTCTTGCCACTTGTAAAAGAACGAGTTGGCATGTTTAGCGAAAGCCCATACCGAATTATATTTGTAGATGATGGCATTAACGCCAAAGAGATTAACGGCACAGAAGTAATTACTTCATCTGAGTTTAAAACCATTACAGGCACCAACAAATTTTTCAACATCGCAATTGGCAACAGCAATGTGCGAGAGACCATTGCACAAGACATGATCTCGTCCGGTGCAAAGCCATTCTCTATTTCATCGATCAGCCACAGTGTGACGTATGAAGGAAGTATGATAAGCGAAGGGTCAATTCTATGCCCTTTCACGACAATTACTTCCAATGTAAAAATTGGAAAATACTTCCATGCAAACATCTACTCCTATGTTGCACATGATTGCGTGATCGGCGACTTCGTAACATTCGCTCCCGGTGTCAAGTGCAACGGCAATGTAACGATCGAAGACCACGCCTATATCGGGACCGGCGCCATTATCAAGCAAGGCACCCCAGACAGACCCATTGTGATTGGCGAAGGGGCTATTGTAGGCATGGGCGCAGTGGTGACTAAAAGCGTGGCCGCAGGATCCGTGGTGGTTGGAAACCCCGCAAAACCACTTCGCAAAGGTCTTGGCAGCTGATGGATCACCCTACCCTTACCTCAGTGCCTATTGAAGAAATTAAAGTTGGGATGAAAGCCAGTTACTCCCAAAAAATATGCGACTCAGATATCAGGGACTTTGCCAGAATCAGCGGCGATCACAATCCTGTACATATTGATAGCGCCTATGCTGCTGAATCACGTTTCGGGAAGCGCATCGCTCACGGCTTGATGTCTGCCGGATTTTTCTCGGCGCTGTTTGGAACACGAATACCTGGACCAGGTTGTGTTTACGTATCCCAGAACCTTAAATTTATTAAGCCTGTTTACATCGATGACACCGTGACGGCTGAGGTTGAAGTGACTAAAGTTGACCTGGTAAAACATCGTCTTTTCTTCAATACCACTTGTAGAGTGGAGGGGAAAAAAGTAATTACCGGATCGGCAGAAATCTACATCCCAAAAAAGTAGCCTACCCCCCGCATACGCGGGGGAAGTTGGCTCGAACTGTGCCAACTACAACAGCAACATCAGGCCTAGCGCCAACTGTTTAACATCGATAATACCGTGAGCTACAAGTTTCCAGCGAGCACCGTCCATGGCAACAATTACAGTGCCCGCGTTATCAGAACTTGTTGTACCCGCCAGGCCAACAAAATACTCCCCGCCACCACCCACCCAATCACCGTGATATTCAGAACGAAAGCACGCTGATTACGAGTCGGCGAAAGAATGGCGTCTGATTTGATCTTGCCCAGCGAACAGCCCCAACAGGATACCGTGCCGACATTTTGCGTTGAGCCCAGGAACATAGCCACCGCGTTATTGGCGTGGCGCAGGGGGGGGGCTGCACGTTGCAGGGGATGATGCGTTCCGGCCCCATACAAACCTCCGTCACGGGTTTCGAGTGGCATTGGTACTGCGAATCCCACTCGTTGATGGTGCAGGTTTTCTTGCGGCGGCCGGCCAGTTCTGCGGCACTGAAGCGCTCAGGCCATGCGCTACCGGCGTAGCAATCGACCAACGTACCGAGCGGTGTAAAGAAGGCAATGCCGATTTTTGTCAGTTGAAAATCAACGCCCAGCACCAGCCATCGGGCATGTTTTCCAATACCGGAAAACACAACTTGCTGATCACGAATCTGTCGGAGTTGCGCAAACCGCCCGAAATAATGCGAAAGCAATGTAAAGCTTTGCCTCGGCCGCCTCCAAACCCCAGAAACACAAAAGCCCCGCTTTCGCGAGGCTTTCGTATGAATTTTGGCGGGAAACCAGGGATTCGAACCCTGGGAACGCTATTAACGTTCGCCGGTTTTCAAGACCGGTGCATTCAACCACTCTGCCAATTTCCCGTACTTCAAATGAATCACCGCCAGCGTGCTATTGGAAAGCACCCGGGATAAAAAAATCATGAACCTGTTACAGTCTACGACTTTCAAGACTGCTGCTTTAAAGCAATCAGCCCTACCCCCTACCGTTGTTTCGGGCGCCATAATACCTGAATGAAACACGTTGTCAAACTCTCTTGATCCCTTGTTTCAGAGCCTCTGCTATGATCTTTGCTACTTAACATTTCTAACCACAGGAGTATCGCCATGCGCGAACAGGATTACGCAGTTAATAACAGCGTGCAGGCCGAGCAGCTAGAGGTTAGCCGCGTCCTGCGCAACACGTACGGCTTGCTGGCTCTTACCCTGGCTTTCAGCGGTGTAATGGCTTACGTCTCGCAGCAGATGCGAGTCGGCTACCCAAATATTTTTGTTGTACTCATCGGTTTCTACGGCCTGTTCTTCTTGACGAACAAGCTGCGTGATTCGGCATGGGGCCTGGTGTCCGCCTTTGCCCTGACCGGTTTCATGGGATTCCTGCTGGGCCCGATTCTCAACCGCTACCTGGGCATGCAGGGCGGCGCTGAAGTAGTAAGCTCGGCATTTGCAATGACTGCTCTGGTATTTGGTGGCCTGTCAGCCTACGTGCTGATCACCCGCAAGGACATGAGCTTCCTGGGCGGCTTCATCACTGCCGGCTTCTTTGTTCTGCTGGGCGCGACGCTGGCCAGCTTCTTCTTCCAGGTCAGCGGCCTGCAACTGGCGATCAGCGCAGGTTTTGTATTGTTCTCTTCGGTCTGCATCCTGTTCCAGACCAGCGCCATCATTCATGGCGGCGAGCGCAACTACATCGTGGCGACCATCAGCCTGTATGTTTCGATCTACAACCTGTTCATCAGCCTGCTGCAAATTTTCGGCATCATGAGCCGCGACGACTGATCAACAACCGCTACACAAAAGCCCGCTTCGGCGGGCTTTTTGTTGTCTGCTGCAAGCATCTTTGGGCATCTGGCTTTATCATTACCGCAGATTTGCTGACAGAGCCCACCATGAAATTTGCCATTGCCCTTTATTCGGCAGCCCATGCACCCTCCTCCCGTCGTGCCCTGCGTTTTGCCCAGGCAGCACTGGCGGGCGGCCATGAAATTGTCCGGCTGTTCTTTTATCAAGACGGTGTTCACAGTGCTTCGAGCAATATCGTGACGCCCCAGGACGAACAGGACATCGCACAACAATGGGCGACCTTCGTCAGTCAGCATCAGCTCGATGGCGTGGTGTGTATTGCCGCAGCCTTGCGCCGGGGCGTACTGAATGAAGACGAAGCAACGCGCTATCAGCGCCCGGGGGTCAACCTGAAAGCACCGTGGGAATTGTCCGGACTGGGGCAATTACACGATGCCATTCAATCTGCCGATCGACTGATCTGCTTCGGAGGGCCTTGAAATGCCCAAGTCACTGTTGATTATCAGCCGCCAGGCTCCGTGGTCTGGCCCGGGGGCAAAAGAAGCACTGGACATCGTTCTGGCGGGCGGTGCATTTGACTTGCCTATTGGCCTGCTGTTTATGGATGACGGTACTTTCCAGCTCGCTCCAGAACAAAACGCCGGCGCCCTTCAACAAAAAAACCTCACCGCCAACCTGCAAGCCCTGGCCATGTTTGGCGTTGAGGATTTGTATGCTTGCCGCCACAGCCTTGACGAGCGTGGAATCTCGCCTGCAGGGCTTGCAGTCGCTGACGTACAGCCACTGTCAGCAGATGAAGTGCGTGCAGTCATTGACCGTTATGACCAAGTGATCACCCTCTGATGTCGACCCTACACGTTGTGAGCCACTCACCTTTTTCAGACACCCGCCTGGGCAGCTGCCTGCGCTTGCTGGGCAGTGAAGATGCCGTGCTGCTTTGCGGCGACGGGGTATACGCCCTGCAGCTACAAGGCAGCGCCCTCACATCCCTGGAAGAAAAAACCGTTTTTATCCTTGAAGAGGACTTGCAGGTGCGCAACCTCAAATGCCCGACATGGGCAACGGGTGTTGATTACCCAGCCTTCGTCGAGCTGTCGATTCGTTATGACAAGGTCAACACCTGGCTATGAATGTGCTTACTCTCAGCGGCAAAAGCATCGAACTGGACAAGGACGGCTACCTGCTGGACCTCAACGATTGGTCTGCCGAAGTCGCCCAGGCACTGGCCGTACAAACGGGCATCGAGCTAAGCCCCGAACACTGGGAAATCCTTGAGTTGTTGCGCAGCTTCTATCAAGAGTTCCAGCTGTCTCCTGCCACGCGCCCACTGATCAAGTACACCGCTCTGAAACTGGGGCCCGACAAAGGCAACAGCTTGCACCTCAACCGACTGTTTAATGGCACCCCAGCCAAACTCGCCGCCAAGCTGGCGGGCCTGCCCAAGCCGACCAATTGCCTATGAACACTCCCGCTGCGCTGACTCTCGAAACTCCGGCCGAACACCCGTTTGCTCAATTTGTACGCATCCTGGGCAAAGGTAAACGGGGTGCCCGCAACCTGACCCGCGAAGAAGCTCGCGAGGCAATGGGCATGCTGCTCGACGACAAGGCAGAAGACACCCAGCTGGGGGCCTTTCTGATGTTATTGCGGCACAAGGAAGAAAGCTCAGAAGAAATGGCAGGTTTCACCGAAGCCGTCAGAGACCGCCTGGCAGCACCCGCGATCAAGGTCGACATCGACTGGCCGACTTATGCAGGCAAAAAGCGCCACTTGCCTTGGTATCTGCTGGCCGCCAAGTGCCTGGCCCAGAACGGCGTACGTATCTTCATGCATGGCGGAGGCGCTCATACGGCGGGCCGAATGTACAGTGAGCAGCTGCTTGAGGTGCTTGGCATCCCGCTGTGCCGCAACTGGCAGAGCGTCAATGAAGCGCTGGACACAGGCAATCCGGCGTTTATGCCGCTGCAGGACTGGGCGCCGCAATTGCAGCGCATGATAGACCTGCGCAACACTCTGGGCCTGCGCTCGCCGATCCACTCCCTTGCACGCATTCTCAACCCCCTGAGTGCCCGCTGCGGCCTGCAAAGCATCTTCCATCCGGGCTATCAAAGCGTGCACCGAGAAGCCAGTGGCTTGCTGGGAGACACCAGCATCGTGATCAAGGGTGATGGCGGCGAAGTCGAAATCAATCCCGACACATCAAGCCATCTTTACGGCACAACGGCAGGCGTGAGCTGGGATGAAGAGTGGCCCGCCTTGTCGTCACAACGCCATGTCAAACCCCCATCGCTGGAGCCGGAACATCTCAAGGCGCTTTGGCGTGGCGAAGTCGAAGACAGCTACCCCCAATTGGCCCTGTTGTCGACGATGGCCCTTGCATTGCGAGGGCTGGGCACCCCCCGGGAGCAAGCCTTTGAGCTGGCACAGCGCTATTGGGACAATCGTGACACATCGATCTAAACCTGTTGCTGGCCACCCGACTCTGCCTTTTTGCGAGACCACACCATGCTCATTCCCTACGACCAACTTGAACCCGACACCCTCACCCGCCTGATCGAAGATTTCGTAAGCCGTGATGGCACTGACAACGGCGATGACACCCCTCAGGAAACCCGCGTGCTGCGTGTCCGACATGCGCTGAGCAAAGGGCAAGCGGTTATTTTTTTCGACCTTGAAAGCCAACAGTGCCAGCTGATGCCCAAGCACGCAGTGCCAAAAGAGTTCTTTGATTAATCCTTTGCAAGTTCGCCGCTGGCAAGGCGCCCAGCATTGCGGTCTCGTATCCGCTTATAGATTTCATCGCGATGAACACTGATGTCCCTGGGGGCCTCGACCCCCAGGCGCACGCTTGTACCGTTTACGGCAATAACGCACAGCGTTATTTCTGATCCGATTGAAATACGCTCGCTTGCGGCACGACTAAGTATCTGCATGGCTGTCATCCTAGGATCTGAGTAGGCATAAAGACTGCACTGCGTAAAACTACCCATCAATCCCTACAAATGAATTCAGCGCACGCCTACTACTTCCTCGGATACCTCCTACAGACTAACGGTCGAACAAGGCTTTAAGGGCTTGAAAAGCGCGGTCCCAGCAAGATGATGGTGGCGCCAATCACACACAACCCTACCCCAATCCAGTCTGAACCCAGTGGTCGAATGCGCTCAACGACCGCCAGCCAGGCAATGGACGTCACAATGTAAATCCCGCCATAGGCGGCATAGGCACGCCCGGCATAAGCCGCTTCGACCTTGGTCAGCAGCAAGGCAAACAACACCAGACTCACGATCGCCGGCAACGCCCACCATGGGCTTTTGCCCTGGCGCAACCACATCCAAAATCCATAGCAACCTGCAATTTCAAACAGGGCTGCCAAAAAAAACCATACGTAGTTGAGCATGCGCGTGTCTCCAGATATGCAGCGCGCCACCCTACCTGCGGGTCTGCTGGTGATCAAGGTCGAAGTCTTTTAAGACCGCCCTGAATAAAAATTGAATTATTTACCTTGCGCTCGAGTCGGATTTTATAAGCACTGCCCCCCCCTGTATCTCAAGCGGCGCCCCAAAAAACTGCCTATCGGCGCAACACAAAAAAGAAGGAAATATTCATGACCACAATTCTTCTGATCGTTCTTATTTTGCTGTTAGTCGGCGGACTGCCGGTGTTCCCGCACTCAAAAAGCTGGGGATACGGCCCCTCGGGCATTATCGGGACCGTGCTGGTAGTGCTGTTGATATTGCTCCTGCTCGGCAAGATCTGACGTCTGCAGCGCAATAAAAAAGAGGCCCTGAGGCCTCTTTTTATTTATCGGGCTGATTACTTGGGATCAGCCACGCCTGCGGTGTTATCCAGCAGGCTTTTGGTAGCGGTTTGCAGGAAGGATTCGAGCTTTGTCTTAAGCTCGGTCGCTTCAGGCGAATCGGTTACCACTTTTGCATCAGCATTGGCGCCCAATTTGTACTGCCAAACCTTGGCCGGCATATCCTTGGGTTGAACCAGCAAGTAGTCGTCACTGATGATCGCCACGGTCTGGTCACTGCCGGACGGCTTGATCACACCGCTGCCCTTGTCGCCTTCTGGCAGGGTCAGCAGGTCACGGCCCCAGCATTGCTGACGGAACTCGCCACCCAGACGACCCATGATAGTCGGCACGATATCGACCTGAGTCCCCACAGTGTCATTTCGGGCACCGAACTTCTCCTGAATACCAGGCCCGATCAGCAGCAATGGCACGTTAAAACGCCCAAGGTCCATCTCGGAAATTTGCTGTTCGTTGCCGAACCCGTGGTCGCCGACCACGACAAACAGGGTTTCCTTGAAGTACGGCTCTTTACGCGCTTTTTCGAAGAACTGCCCCAACGCCCAGTCGGAGTAACGCATCGCCGTCAAATGCTCGTTGAGCGAACCACGATCAGTCACCGGTTCAACCGGCAACGGCGTAGGCAAGGCATACGGCGTGTGGTTGGACAGGGTTTGCAGCAGCGCATAGAAAGGTTCTTTACCTTCACGCTTTTTCAGCTCTTCGAGGCCACGGTTGAACATGTCCTGGTCAGATACGCCCCAGGTAGGGTCCGAGAACACAGGGTTAACGAAATCGTTACGACCCACAAAAGTAGTCATGCCCTGGTTGCTGAAGAAGCCCGACTGGTTGTCCCAGGCAAAATCACCGTTGTAGACATACACATCATCGAACTTGCGGGCACTCAGCAATTCCGGCAGGCCGGACAACTTGTGGCTACCTTCCGGGGTTTGCATCAGGTATTCAAAACCCGGCAGGTTCGGGAAGCAGGCCATAGTGGCGAACATGCCCTGATGGGTATGGGTACCGTTGGAGAAGAAGCGCTCAAACAGCAAGCCTTCCTTGGACAGGTTGTCGAAGTAAGGCGTGATATTGCCCGGGCGACCCAGCGCACCCACCGAGTGTCCGGCGAAGCTTTCCATCAGGATCACAACAACGTTCTTGATCGGCAGGGTTTTTTCCGCAGGCGGCGTGGTGTCACGGCGCACAGGGGCCGTATCCGGATCGACCAGCTTGTCGTGTTCGGTCAGCAGCATGTCGCGCACGGTCTGCTGAGCCACAGGCTCTTCCAGCGTGGCCTTCCAGATATTGGTGCGATCGTCACCGAAGCGGCTTTTGGCAGCAGCAATCAGGGACAGGGAGCCGTTGAGACCCAACTGGTTAGCGAAGTTGGAGTCCGTTGTGTAGGCATCACCCCAGCGCAGCGGAGGCCCCTGACGCAGGGTGCCGCGAGCCGCAACCACACACACCAGCAGCAGCACCATGAACACGGCAACACGGCCATACCACGGCGCTACAGTGCGCGAAGTGCCTGAGGCAACTGCGCCAGCACTTGGACGGGTTACGCGGTCTGCACCACGGAATGCGAAGTACAGGATCACGGTGCCTACGGCCCAGGCCAACAGGTAACGCACTACCGGGAAGCCATACCACAACATGCTCATGACGGTTTTCGGGTCTTCCTTGACGTACTGGAAAACCAGGCCGTTGAGGCGTTGATGGAACTCACGGTAGAAGTCCATCTCCATCAGGCCCAAAAACAGTGCCAGGCTGGAGGCAGCGAGCAGCCAGAAGCGCAGCACCCCGCGCATGGCCATTGCCTTGACACTGAGCAGCGCCAACAGCAGTGGAATGCTGAAGTAAACGACAATGCGCAAGTCGAAACGCAGGCCGTTGGCGAACGCTTCGAGGAAAGTCGAGGCCGGGGTATCGAGGATCATTTCCCGGTTATAAACCAGCAATGCCACCCGTAGCAGGGTGAACATCACCATCATGATCAAGGCACAGAGCAGCGTAAACGCCAGATGCGATTTGACGGTCTGTTGCAACACACGCGTGGCAGCATGTTGTTGGCTTGGGGCGTCCGGGTTTGCCATGTCGTTTTAGGACCCATTGGTTCAAGTTGAAGTGGCTTTATTGAGCATTGCCCTGCCCTTGGCACCCATGCGCTTTGGCACAGGCAGAGAGGTCACTCATAGGGGGGGCAAATGTTGCATGATCACCCGTGGATTTCCACTGGAACATCGCTCTTCTTTACGCAGGATTTGGCCCGACACTAACCGCTAAACACCGGACTAGAGGCGTTTACACGTTGTGAAGCCGAAAATTTGCGTGCGAATTGTCTTAAAGTTTCCGTGAAAATTTCGTTCAAAGCACATCTTGATACACAAGAAAGGGCCATCAGGCCCTTTCCAATCATTGCGTCGCCGTTGAGTGTCAGCACCGCCGATTGATCGCGCAGCAGCTTAAATCCGCACATTACCCCGCGGCCCGGCAATGGCCCAAATGACCAGCCCCAACACCGGCAGGAACAGAATCAGCAAGATCCAGAGGATTTTTGCCCCGGTACCCGCACCACTTTTAAGCACGTTGATGATGGCCCAGATATCGAGAGCCAGAATGATCAAACCGATCAGACCATTAAACGTTGAACCCATGATGACGCTCCTGAGTGAGTACGTGTGCACATAGGATAGTCACCCGCAGCCAGGGTTCCGCTTTTAATTGCACAGGCATGGTTTCAGACGTGCACGGCAACCTTCAAGGCTTCGAGCGAGGGCGCTGCCGCGATACCCGCCTGGGCACACAACTCCAGCACGCGAGGCACGTCGTTGCCATACACCAGTACCACTTGAATCTCGTCATCCAGCGGCTGGCTCAGGTTCAACAGCACATAACCCCCCTTATCGGCGCTCATGCTGCCCATCTGGATCTGGATCCGGTTAAGCGCCGTCAGCGGCTCGGTCTTGGCCAACTGCTTGGGCTTGATATTGAACGCTACGTCCGGGCCAAACGAGGCTACGATCTGGGCAAACAGATCCATGTACGTATCTGCCTGGAACAACACCGTGTCCGGCAAGCTACCCACAATCACCCACTCGCCCAGCGGGATAGGGAAGCTGTCGTCGTAGTTGATGTCCGGATTGGCGGCCAGAAAGCCTGCCTGATCAGCGTAAGCTTGAGCCGCCTCATCAGCGATTGTGGCGATTTCGTCGTCACCCATGCACCCAGAGCTGATTTTGCTGATGAGTTCAACGAGAGTGGTTTTCATGGGCGAGGCCTGTCACAAGGAAATTTAAGGGCGCGCAGGATATAACAATTGCGCCCTTCAAGGGCAATCAGCCCGACAGCTTCTCGAGTTTGGCCACAGCGTCGGTTGCGCCCATGGTCTTGGCCGCATCCAGTGCCGTGATGCCATTGGCATCCTTGGCCTTGGGATCTGCACCCTTGCTGATCAGGTAATCAATGATCTCGGTGCGATTGAACATGGCGGCCATCATCAACGCGGTCCGGCCATCAAACGAAGCGCCTTCGACTTGTGCACCGCCCTCGACGAGGGTTTTGACCATGTGCAGATCACCCTTGAACGCAGCACCGGCAATCGGGCTCTGGCCGTTTTCATTGCGGATTTCGGGATCGGCATTGTGCTCGAGCAGCACCTTAACCGCCTCTACGTGCCCGTGATAGCTGGCCAGCATCAGCAAGGTATCGCCCTTGTGATTGCGCAAGTTGGCCGGCAATCCCTTGCTCAACAGAGCGGCCAGCATCGCAGCATCGCCGTCGCGCGCCTTGTTGAACACCTGTTCGGCAAAGTCGGCGGCCTCTTCAGGGCTCATCTGCCGGGCTTGATCTGCTGGCTTGTTGTCTGACATGTAAAGCTCCACCTTCGCTACAAAAAAACCTAGTTTCCTGAGACGGAGCAAAGGTGTCATCCCTTTTCTTCGCAAGATGACCATAGAAACAATCAATCGACGCTCAGACGCTCATATCAACTGGGCAAAATGCAGGATGCACGATGGCCCTTCATGCAAAATGCACGACAAGTGCATTTTGCATTAAATACAAGCTATTGATTTATAAGGATTTTCTAAAAAAAGAATAGTGGCACAATCGCTGCAACCTCTCCTCCATAGAAGCCCTTCAAGAGCTATGGAGCAAAACACATGAGCCTGATCCAGGAAAAATTCGCATCGTTGTTCTCCAACCACACAGTGACTGTCAAACCCCGCCCGGATGGCGGCGTGCTATTGACCCTGTGTGACAGCGATGGAAAACAGACCCAGCGCACGATCTCCTACGCCCAGTTGCATACCGCAGAACAATTGACGTGGGCCATCAGCGCCATTCGCCGTGACCTCGCCGGCACTGCCAGCGAACTGCCAACGATTTCGCTGCTGCAAAGCCAGCACCGCTTCGCCCTGCCGACCTACCACACCCGCTGATACCGAATGCCTGATGCAAAAAAGCCAGCGATCGCTGGCTTTTTGCTGTGCTCGATTCGGTCGCCTTAATCATCAAGGCCCGGGAAATGGCTGGCGATGTCTGCTCCCGTCGGATGAGCAACCATGCCCTGGGCATTGCCGAACATTCTGATGGCTACAAGGTGCGGGTGCTCACCCATATCAAACCATTGCGCCATGCCGGCAGGCACCGAGAGCAGATCGCTGCGTTCGCACAGCACTGCATAGAGATAATCACCGATGTGCAGCGAAACCAGCCCACGCCCGGCGACAAACAATCGCATTTCATCAGCACCGTGACGATGCTCGTCCAGAAACCTGGCGCGCAACTCGGCTTTTTGCGGGTGTTCGCTGCTGACGCTGACAACGTCAAGGCTGGCGCAGCCGTGTTCGCTCATCAGCCGATCAATCGGCTCACGGCAGGCCTGGACCACTTCGTCCTGGCTGGCGCCCGGCCGGATCGGTGTTGTGGTTGGCAGGCGATCAAAAACCACGCCCTGTTCGGCCAGTGTAGAAACGATGTCTTCAAAGTGGGTCAGCACCTTGTTGGGTAATTCAGGGCTCGATACGTGGTAAACGGACAGGCTGCTCATGGGACGGGGTTCCTTGGCTTGGGCGTGCATTCGGCTGTTGCGGGCAAGGCTCAGTGCCTGTCCTCTTTCAATCGAGTGGCAATGATAACGGCTGCGGTCAGGGCTGCGACGCTTGCCATACTAAAGGTGAAGGTGGGACCCAGGGTGTTCCAGCTATAACCGGAATACAGTGCCCCCACTGCGCCGCCAATCCCGGCCAGGGTGGCGTACAAGGCCTGGCCCTGCCCTTGCTGGCCCGGGCCAAAACTGCGCTGTACAAAGGTCATGGCCGAGGCGTGAAAACTGCCGAAAGTGGCGGCATGCAGCAGCTGCGCCAGCAGCAATACCCACAGGTGCTCGGCAAAAGAACCCAACAATAGCCAGCGCACGGCGGCCAGCATGAAACTGAACATCAACACCCGGCGCACTGAGAACTTGAGCAGGATGCGGCGCATGGCCAAAAACATCAGCACTTCGGCGACCACCCCCAGGGCCCAGAGCAGACCGATCACGCCCCGGCTGTAACCCAGGTCCTCGAGGTGCAGGGTGAGGAAGGTGTAATACGGCCCGTGGCTCATTTGCATCAACGCGACACAGGCATAAAACGCCAGTACACCGGGGCTGCACAATTGCTTTAAAAAGCCGCCCACGACGGCTGCACGCCCCTGACTGGAAGGTTGCGCATTCGGTACCCACAGGCTGCACAGCACAATGCCGCCCATGATCACGATCAGCGCTACCGGGTAGATATCCAGGCTCAGCCACTCAAACAGGCGTCCCAGAATCACCACCGCGAGGATAAAACCGATCGAGCCCCACAGGCGAATCTGGCTGTAACGCTCAGGCTGCTCGCGCAAGTGGGCAAAGGTGATGACTTCGAATTGCGGCAATACGGCGTGCCAGAAGAACGCGTGCAGCGCCATCACCAGTGCCAGCCAGGCATAACTCTGGCTGACGAAAATCAGGGCAAAGCTGAGCAAGGTGCAGAGCGCGCCAAGCCGCACAATCAACAGCCGCTGGCCGGTGTAGTCGCCAAGCCAGCCCCACAGATTGGGGGCCACGCAGCGCATCAACATCGGGATGGCCACCAGTTCGCCTATGCGCGCACTGGAGAAGCCGAGGTGATGAAAGTACAGCGCCAGAAACGGCGCTGTCGCGCCGAGCAAGGCGAAATAGAAAAGATAGAACCCGGACAGGCGCCAGTAAGGAAGTGTCGCCACGGTCGTCAGACCGTGGCGCCCAGCAACCCTTGCATTACAGCTGGCCCAGCACAGGCGTGCTTACACGCACGTCGGCATTTTGCCCACGATGACGCAGCAGGTGGTCCATCAGCACGATGGCCATCATGGCTTCGGCAATCGGGGTGGCACGAATGCCTACACACGGGTCATGACGGCCCTTGGTGATCACGTCCACCGGATTGCCATGCACGTCGATCGAGCGGCCCGGGGTGGTGATGCTCGATGTTGGCTTGAGGGCCAAGTGTGCAACGATCGGCTGGCCGGACGAAATCCCGCCCAGAATGCCGCCCGCGTTGTTGCTGAGGAAGCCTTCGGGAGTCATCTCGTCGCGGTGCTCGGTGCCACGCTGGGCAACGCTGGCAAAGCCGGCGCCAATCTCGATGCCCTTGACCGCGTTGATGCTCATCAGCGCATGGGCCAATTCAGCGTCCAGGCGGTCGAAAATCGGCTCGCCCAGACCCGGAATCACACCTTCGGCGACCACGGTGATTTTGGCACCGACCGAGTCCTGATCACGACGCAGTTGATCCATGTAGGCCTCAAGCTCCGGCACTTTGTCTGGATCAGGGCTGAAAAAGGCGTTTTCTTCAACCGAGTCCCAGGTCTTGAACGGGATTTCGATCGGGCCCAGCTGGCTCATGTAGCCGCGAATCACAATGCCCTGGGTTGCCAGGTACTTTTTGGCAATGGCACCTGCGGCCACACGCATCGCCGTTTCACGGGCCGAACTGCGACCGCCACCGCGGTAATCCCGCTCGCCGTATTTGTGGTGGTAGGTGTAATCGGCGTGGGCCGGACGAAACAGATCCTTGATCGCCGAGTAGTCCTTGGACTTCTGGTCGGTGTTGCGGATCAATAGGCCGATGGCGCAACCGGTGGTGCGACCTTCAAACACCCCGGAAAGGATTTCGACTTCGTCGGCTTCCTGGCGCTGGGTGGTATGACGGCTGGTGCCGGGCTTGCGTCGATCCAGATCACGTTGCAGGTCTTCAAGGGACAGCTCCAGCCCTGGCGGGCAGCCATCAACAATGGCGACCAACGCCGGACCATGGCTTTCGCCAGCGGTGGTGACAGTGAACAGCTTGCCGTAGGTATTGCCGGACATGCAGGGCGCTCCGCGAAAATCAGCCGATAAAGTTCAGCCCGAAATCGGTTCAAGTTGTGTTGCAGCCACAACAGAAGTTGAACAGATCCCAGATAACCAAATGCGCCAGTATACGCAGGCTACCTCCGTAGTTCATCCTCGAACCTTACTCATCCGGGTTTGTCCAACCGGCACACTAGACAATGATGGCGCTATGATGCTGCGAATACTCTTCTTTGCACTGACCTTGCTTGGCTTTGGCTCCCAGGCCCTGGCAGCCCCCCCTTCCAATGTCTTGCTGCGGCCCATTGAGCTGGATACCGGCTCCGGCACGCTGTATGGCTCGCTGGTATTGCCCAAGAGCGACAAGCCCGTACCTGTGGTGCTGATCATTGCGGGTTCCGGCCCGACCGACCGCGACGGCAACAACCCCATGGGAGGGCGCAATGATGCCCTGAAAAAGCTGGCATGGCGCCTGGCCCAGAGCAATATCGCCAGCGTGCGTTTCGACAAGCGCGGCATTGCCCAAAGCCGGCCTGCCGGGCCTGATGAGCGACAGTTGAACCTGGATCAATATGTCACCGACGCGGTGGCCTGGGGCGAGAAGCTCAAAAGCGACCCGCGCTTTGGCAAGGTGTTTGTGCTCGGACACAGTGAAGGCGCATTGATCGCAAGCCTCGCAGCGCCCAGGATTGGCGCCGCCGGGGTGATTTCCATTGCCGGGACGGGACGTCCGGTGGGCGTCTTGTTGCGCGAACAATTGCAACGCAATCATCTGCCACCGGCACTGCTCAAACGCAGCTTCGAGCTGATCAGCACCCTCGAGGCCGGTCGCACCGACGATAACGTGCCTGACGACCTGCAACTGGTGTTCCGTCCCAGCGTGCAGCCTTACATGATCAGCCTTCTGCGCTACAACCCTGCTACCGCCTTTGCTGCGCTGAAAATGCCGGCGCTGATCATTCAGGGCACTCATGACATCCAGGTTGAGGTCAAGGATGCGCGCCTGCTCAAGGCAGCCAAGCCCGATGCCGTTCTGACGCTGATCAATGGCATGAACCACGTCATGCGGATCGTGCCAATGGACATGAAGCGCCAGATACAGTCCTACAACGACCCCAATCAGCGTCTGGCGGGAGAGCTGGGCGATCGAACTGTGCGCTTTATCACGAAAGTGAACGCCGGCCAGCCCTACAGTCCTGCGCATAACGGCCGATAAACCGGTGTCGGCCGCCTTTGCTTTGCTGACATTTCGGGCTAGCACAGGATTGAGCCGCTATGAGCGACACCCCATCACAACCCGCCGGGACTGAGGCACCGGCAGCGCCCGAGGCGCCGCCCCTGCCTTGGGCTGACGTGCAGCCCGAGCATTTCAGAATGCTGCGCCTCGCCCCTCTGCAGACAGACCGCAGCACCGGGGCACGCCCCCTGCGGTTTGTGCAGTTCGGGTATGCCGAACGCAACAGCAAGGAACTCAGCCTGCTGCGACTGGCTGTCTCCTTGCCTGGCCAGCGGATACGCGAGGAGCAAAATCATCTCGATGTGTGGGTCGACCACCTGACTCACCGCGTGCGCTTGAGCCCTGAGCGCGGCCTGCAGATTGAACCCCTGAACCGCGGAATAGGCCGCTTCTTACTGGCTCAAGCTGCAAAATGGGTGCAAAAAAGGTGGGCTCAGTACCGCATTGACGGGATCGATCTGCACAGCAGGGACGCCCTGAACGAAGACAGCCGCCTGCGCCGCGACCATTTTTTGCGCGTGCACGGGTTTGATGTGGTGTATGCCGATGCCCAGTTTCTGAAAGCACGGCTGGAAGACGTACAGGCAGGCGAATTACTGGACAGCTGGAACGTCGAGAAACTTCAGATCCTGGAGATTCTTGATGCCGCGCAAATGCTCCAGCAGGCTGAGCAGAACCTGCAGGAGCAAGATGTGAAGCTGCGGGACAAGGAAGAAAAACTCAGCAGGCACCGGCGCGAAGAGACCGGCTTGCGTTTTACCATCACCTGCCTGGTGGCCTTTTCAGTGTTCCAGGCAGGCTTGTTGATCTGGATTGCGACACACCGCTGAAGCAGGTCGCAATCCGTAGCAGCCTTCGTTCCTCGGCAGCTGCTACTCACCTGCCATCAAACCCGCGAAGCGAACAGCGCCTGATGCTCTCGGCACTGCTCGGCGGTCAGCATGAACACTCCGTGACCACCACGCTCGAAATCAAGCCAGGCAAAGTCGACTTCCGGGTACAGCGACTCGACGTGAACCTGGCTGTTGCCCACTTCAACAATCAGCAGGCCTTTTTCGGTCAGATGGTCAGCCGCCTCGGCCAGCATCCGGCGTACCAGGTTCAGACCATCATCGCCGCAAGCCAGGCCCAACTCCGGTTCATGCTGGTACTCGGCAGGCATGTCGGCAAAATCTTCAGCATCGACATACGGCGGGTTGGACACGATCAAGTCGAAGCGCTGCCCCGGCAAACCATCAAAGCCATCGCCTTGAACGGTGTATACGCGCTCGTCAACGCCGTGACGCTCAATATTCTGGTTAGCCACTTCAAGGGCTTCAAACGACAGGTCGGCCAGCACCACTTCGGCGTTCTGGAACTCATAGGCACACGCAATACCGATGCAGCCCGAACCGGTGCACAGATCTAGAATGCGCGCCGGCTCAGTCCCCAGCCACGGCTCAAAACGTTTTTCGATCAGCTCACCAATGGGTGAGCGCGGAATCAGTACGCGCTCATCAACAATAAACGACATCCCGCAGAACCACGCTTCGCCCAGCAGATAGGCTGTTGGTACCCGCTCTTCGATGCGGCGCTTGAGCAAATGCTGCAGGTTGACCAGTTCATCGTCTTCAAGGCGGCAATCGAGATAACTGTCCGCGATTTCCCACGGCAGGTTCAGTGCACCCAACACCAGTTGACGGGCTTCGTCCCAAGCGTTGTCGGTGCCATGACCAAAGAACAGCTCTTCCCCATGAAAGTGGCTAACGGCCCAGCGAATATGGTCGCGCAAAGTGCGCAGGCGGGAAGTGATCAATGGTCTTACTCCTCAAAATCGATTGGCGATTCTAACAGCCAAACCTCGACGCGCCAAAGGCAGGCCACCGGTCTACACACCCCGCTGTTTTAAAACGTCAGAACACGTCCATGAAAAACCTGAAATCGCTCCAATTTGTACATTTTTACCTTTCTGCGTTACTCCTTGACATCGCTACAGGCCAGCAACCACACCGCTTGCACGACAGGCCATTCACATAAACGCTCCGCCAGTGGAGAATGTCTCAAAAGCCCCATTCAAAGGAGCCCCCGAATGCCCGCTTTAAAGACGATGTTTCAACTCACTGGACGTGGTTATGCCGCGGCCAATCTGAGCAATGCCAGCCTGCTGATCATCGATGCGCAAAACGAATATCTGAACGGGCCCCTGGCCTTGTCCGGCATGGACGCTGCCACTGCCAACATCGCCCTTTTGCTGGAGGCTGCCCGCAAGGCCAAGCGCCCGGTGATCCATATCCGTCACCTGGGCACCGTTGGCGGCATGTTCGACCCGCAGGGCGAACGAGGCGCGTTCATCAAAGGCCTTGAACCCCAGGGCGATGAGCTGATTATCGAAAAACGCATGCCCAACGCCTTCAATGACACAGGCTTGCAAAAAGCACTGGAGAACCTGGGTTCCCTGGATGTGATCGTCTGCGGCTTCATGAGCCACTCCAGCGTCAGCACCACCGTACGCGCAGCCAAAGACTATGGCCTGCGCTGCACCTTGGTCGAAGATGCCTGCGCCACCCGAGACTTGCCTACCCCGGACGGCATTATCAGCGCAGAGCAGGTTCAGAAAGCCGAGATGGCGATCATGAACGACAACTTCGCCACCCTGACCCTGACTAAAAACCTGATTTGATCTGAATCGGCTTCTGACGGGCGGCCTGCGCAACCGCCCATCAATAAAGACCGTCCACCTGCACGCAGCTTCCTGTTTCCCCCCTCCCAGGAACAACCTGCCCAATTCCCTGTCGAAGGGCCGATACCCTTTAAGGAAAGATCGGAATGAAGATCTCCGATGGTTTTGATGCTCGACGCTTACGCCCCAAGGCACACCGTGACTGGCGCTCACGCCTGGTACTGGTGTTTGCCGCGCTGATTGCGCTTGTGGGCGCGCTGTTACTGGTGGCAGGTGCCGCCAGCCTGATTGGCCGCCCCGGCGCCCTGGGTGAGCTCAATGCCAGCCCGGCGGGTGCAACACTGGTACTGGTGCTTGGCATACTGGTCTGCTGGCTGGGCGTCTGGATGTGGCGTCGTCGCCGTCGCCTGATGCGCCAGCCACTGGGCCTGAACATGGCCCCGCACCTGATGAAAAAACAAGACTGACGCACATCCGCCGCCCGATTGTCGTCGACTTGGGTAAACTAGCCGCCCTTCACGGAGGCTGACATGCAAGACGACGATTTTTCCCTGTTCAAAAACGAGATTCGCGGCGTTAAACCGATCAAGCATGATCGGGCGGACACCGGCAAACCCAAAGCTGACCGTGCACAGCTGGCAAAACTGCGTCAGTCAGCCACTGTGCGCACCAATGCGACCATCATCGACGGCCTGTCAGACCAATTCGTGATCGATGTTGGCCCCGAAGATCAACTGAGCTGGGCCCGTGATGGCGTGCAAGAAAGCCAGATGCGCAAGCTCAAGCTGGGCCAGATCAGCTTCGAAGGCAGCCTTGATCTGCATGGCATGACCGTCGAAAAAGCCCGCGAAACCCTTTGGGAATTCCTCAGCGAAGCTACCCGGCTTGAAGTGCGCTGCGTGCGCGTCACCCACGGCAAGGCCGTACGCCTGGACGGCAAGCGTCCAATGATCAAGAGTCACGTCAATACCTGGCTGCGCCAGCACTCACAGGTACTGGGCTTCTGCTCCTGCCAGGCCAAACATGGCGGTGCCGGCGCGGTGTATGTGATGCTCAAGCGCACCATGATGGAAGGTCGAGACGAATAACACGCTCTGCAAGGATTTAAACCCGCTTGCCTCAGGCAAATCGGTCAAGTCGAGCAGTTATCCACTAACTGCTCAATAAATGCATACTTCATCCGCCCTCTCCAATCCTGACGACTCGCTAAACTTCGCCCCCCCATTAAACTATCTAACTATGCAAAAAGTATGGCTACCCTCGCCTATTAACCTGCTGGATAATACGGGGTAATCGGCGCTTATTTAGCCCTCCACAAATGGATAACCTTTTTGTGACCCCACACCCTCCCAAAACACGCATATTAGTTGTCGACGACCAACCGCTTATCGTTGAAGAGATGTGTGAATTTCTTGAGAGTAACGGGTTCACCTGCATTCCCAGTTACAGTAGCCGCCAGGCCATTGACCTATTCAACGAAGACCCGTCGATCGCCCTGGTGGTGTGCGACTTGCTGATGCCCGGTTTCGACGGCATAGAACTCATCCAGAGGCTCAAGCAATACTCCAAGAAGCATCGCGTCTTCGATGCCGTCCTGCTAAGCGCCCAGGGCGAAAAAAAGGATCTGGTCCGTGCTCTGCGCGAAGGTTTCTCCGACTACCACCAAAAGCCTGTCAACCCCGACTCGCTGCTTCAGACGCTGAAGAAACTCGAAGAAAAGCAAACAGACAGCGCAGCACACAATCAGAGCACCGAGGCCTTGAGCAGGCGTTTGCAAGGCCTGATAAATTCCATAAGCGACATACATTCAGATATTAGAAAAGCCCATCCGCCCCGTACAAGAAATACCAGCAGCCCATCGGACACCGAACAAACGGACTATAAGGAATTTTTATTCAGCAAGTTATCACCTCGCCAACTGCAAGCGGCACAACTTGTCAGCGAAGGTAAAACAAACTACGAAATCGCCAGCGACATGGGCATTACGCCAAATACAGTAAAACTCTATATTTCACAAATACTGAACTTGACGGGCGCCTCCAATAGAACACAGTTAGCGCTCGCTTTAAAATCACATGGATTGAGTCTATAAAGCGATGAACATACGCTACAGCAAAGGGGTTGGCTCCTTTATCACTATTTGTATGCCGGACGCGGTGAGGGTCGGTTTACACCGTCAACTGAATGCAATTAAGAGCGCCAGGAACAGCCTGCAGGTACGCCTGGCCAGTGAGCGCGCAGAGGGCTTTAGTGAAGCACTCAAGACCCTCGATGTATTAACCTGTGAAGATATGGCCAGTGTCTCCCAGGTGATACACGCCGTGGTTCAAGCCAGAACCCAGGCGCTGACACTGTAACCGGGCCATGCACCAAAAAACTCACGGGCCAGGCTGGCGGTGGTCACGATGATTGGTTGAGCGCGCGCCTGGTCGAGTCGGGCTTATTTTCAAGAAGCGCCATCAAATGTGGCCCTCAAAGTGCGCCGACAATACAACTGTCGCCATACCTACGCTACCATGTGCCTCATGGCAGGCATGAACCCTGCGTTTATCGCCAATCAGCTTGGCCACGGCGTGCAGATATTGCTCTCGACTTACGCTAGGTGGCTCAATTCCAGCACAGACTGGAGCGAGCTCGGGAAACTCGAAAACAGCATGATTGGTACAAAATTGGCACGACCCGACGAGGTGCCACTATGAAACCCGCATGGAATATAGCCCTGTGACATTGGAACAAAACTACACCGCGATCCTCGGTCAACTCGGCGAAGACGTTTCCCGTGAAGGCCTTCTGGATACGCCAAAGCGTGCAGCCAAAGCCATGCAGTACCTTTGCCGTGGCTATGAACAAACCCTGGAAGAAGTCACCAACGGTGCCTTGTTCAGCTCTGACAACAGCGAAATGGTGCTGGTTAAAGACATCGAGTTGTACTCGCTGTGCGAACACCACCTGCTGCCGTTTATCGGCAAAGCCCACGTGGCTTACATTCCGAGCGGCAAAGTGCTGGGCCTGTCTAAAGTGGCGCGAATTGTCGACATGTACGCCCGCCGCTTGCAGATCCAGGAAAACCTGAGCCGCCAGATCGCCGACGCAGTGATGCAAGTCACCGGCGCCCTGGGCGTTGCCGTGGTGATTGAAGCCAAGCACATGTGCATGATGATGCGCGGTGTCGAGAAGCAAAATTCGTCGATGATTACATCGGTGATGCTGGGTGAGTTCCGCGAAAACGCCGCCACCCGTAGCGAGTTTCTCAGCTTGATCAAGTAATTGGCGACCCGAAAAAGGCCGGCGTTTATCGCCGGTTTTTTTCGCCTGCCTGTTTTCAGGTAAGCTGCGCCCCTTCTTAGTTGCCCATGAGGCTTTTACTGTGTTTATCAAAGCGCTTCGCGTAGGCCTGGGTCAGCTCATCATCGCTGGCGATTTTGTTACCCGGCCCAGCAAAAAGCAGCGCCCGGCAGCCGCTCAGGCGCTGGTCGATCAAGCTGCAAAAAGCCTGACCCTGTACCAGTTCCACGCGTGCCCGTTCTGCGTGAAAACCCGCCGCACGTTGCGCCGCCTGAATGTGCCGGTAGCCCTGCGGGATGCGAAAAACAACGAGCAGGACCGTCAAACCCTGCTGGAGCAAGGCGGCAAGATCAAAGTGCCTTGCCTGCGCATTGAAGAAGACGGCAAGACCACCTGGATGTACGACTCCAAGGTGATCATTGAGTACCTGAACCAGCGCTTTGCCAACGTTTAAAGATCACGCCCCTCCCGCCCATAAAAAAACCGGCTCAAGGCCGGTTTTTTTTATGGGCGATCAGCTCAATCGAGCATCCCCACATGCCGCGGATGGCTGGCCACTCTTTGCAGCCAGGCCTGGATGCCAGGATAGCCGCTGAGATCAAAGCCGCCCTGATCGGCCACATGGGTGTAGGCGTACAACGTCACGTCAGCAATCGAATACTGCTCACCCACCAGGTACGGGGTGCGATTGAGCTGTTGCTCCATCACATCCAGCGCCTTGTAGCCGCGCTTTTGCAGTGTGCGGTACTCCTCCAGACGCTCTTGCGGCAACCCCAGGTAAAACTGGATAAACCTTGCCACCGCAATGTAAGGCTCATGGCTGTACTGTTCGAAAAACTGCCATTGAAGCACCTGGGTGCGCAAACGCGGCTCAGCTGGCAAAAACTCGCTGCCGTCGGCCAGGTAGTTGAGAATCGCGTTGGACTCCCACAGGCACGTGCCGTCTTCCAGCTCCAGCACTGGCACTTTGCCGTTCGGGTTTTTCGCCAGGAAATCCGGGGTTTGTGTTTCGCCCTTGAGGATATCCACCGCGAACCACTGATACTCAATGCCCAGCAAATGCAGCATCAGCTTGATCTTGTAGCAGTTGCCCGAATTGTAATCGCCATAAACCTTGAGCATCGTGCCTCCTTTAGGCCGCTTGAGCGGCCTGAGCCTGACGAATAACGTTAGCCAGGCGCTTGAGGCCTTCGTGCAGACGCGCCGGGTCGATGTGGCTGAAGTTCAGGCGCAGGCTGCCTACGTTCTGGTCCGGGTTGGCGAAGAACGGTTCACCCGGCATGAATGCCACGTTCTGCTCCAGCGCAGGCTTGAGCAACGTACGGGTGTCGAACGGCTGCTTTAGGGTCAACCAGAAGAACAGGCCGCCCTGTGGCACATGCCAGTCCGCCAGGTCCGAGAAGTGCTCTTCCAGCGCCAGCTGAAAACCGTCACGGCGTACGCGGTAGAAGTCACGCAACTCGGCCAGGTGGTTGGTCATTTTCTCGGTGCCGATCCACTGCAAAGCCTGCCATTGGCCAACACGGTTGGTGTGCAGGTCAGCCGATTGCTTGAGGCGCAGCAAATGGGGGAACAGATCAGGGCTGGCAATCAGGAAGCCAACGCGCAAGCCCGGCAACAGGGTCTTGGACACGGTGCCGGTGTAGATCCAGCTGGCTTTTTTCAGGCGGCTGACAATCGGCGTTGCACTGCCACCGTCAAAGTTCAGTTCGCGGTACGGCTCATCTTCAATCAGGGTGACGCCGAACTCGTCGAGCAAGGCCGCTACCGCGTCGCGCTTGGTTTCGCTGTAACGCACGGCAGACGGGTTCTGGAACGTCGGAATCAGGTAGATGAAGGCCGGGCTGTGTTTTTCCAGCTGCACACGCAAGGCGGCCAGGTCCGGGCCGTCGGCTTGCAGCGGGAACGTCAGGCACTCGGCACCGAACAGCTGGAAGATTTGCAGCGCCGCCAGATAGGTCGGCGCTTCGAGCATGATTTCAGTGCCTTTGTCGATGTACAGCTTGGCTGCCAGGTCCAGCGCCTGCTGCGAACCGCTAAGCACCATGACCTGGCTCGCATCGCAATCAACGCCCAATGCGCGGGCCTCTGCGGCCAGTACTTCACGCAGTGCCGGCTCGCCTTCACTCATGCCGTATTGACCCATCGAGGCCGGCATGTCGGTCCAGTCGACCTTGGGCAGCATGGCTTCAGCCGGTAGCCCGCCAGCGAAAGACATGACTTCCGGGCGTTGGGCCGCAGCCAGAATTTCACGAATCAAAGAGCTTTTCAGGCGGGAAACACGTTCGGAGAAGGCCATACAGATCACCGGTAGCGGAAGTAATTGGAAATAAGTCAAACTGGTTGACCGAAACTACGCCGCGAAGCCTAGATACGTCAATATGCTTGACCTTAAAAATCCGACCACTCAGCGTGCCGCCATGGAAGCCTTCTTCTTTGGCTATCAAGCGTTTACTGCCAAGGCAGACGAAATGCTGGCGCGCCGTGGGCTGAGCCGGGTGCATCAGCGCATCGTTTTTTTTATCGCCCACCATCCCGGTGTAAGCGTCAAGGAACTGCTGACGCTGCTGGGCGTAAGCAAACAAGCCCTCAATACGCCATTACGCCAGCTGATCGAAATGGATCTGGTGCGCAGCGTCGCGCCCGAGACCGACAAGCGCAAACGCCTGCTGGAGCTGACTGCTGACGGCGTCACCTTCGAGAAAAACCTGCGCCGCGAGCAGGTCAAACTGCTGCAACGGGTGTTCGCCCAGGCCGGTGACGACGCCGTCAATGGCTGGCTGGCAATCAATCATGCCCTGGGCCAAAGCCGCCAGCCCTAGCCTGGATACTGGAGCAGGGCTCCCACAACAAGCCCACTTCCACCCATCACTTTCGGCCACAATCCAGAAAACATTATTTGCTTTTTTTGTATACAAAAGCATAATTCATCTCGCCTGCATTCTTGACCAAAAAGTCAGAAAAATGCTGCGCGCCTCACCAGTGCCCTTAAAAACAATAAAAGCCTGAGGAAAAACCGTGGACAGCCAAAAGTCAGAAGTACCCGCCGTTGAACTTTCTCCCCCCTCCTCCCGCGGCTGGCTGGAGCGCCTGTTCAAACTGTCGCTGCATGGCACCACGGTCAGGACCGAGCTGATCGCCGGGCTGACCACCTTTATCACCATGGCCTACATCATCTTCGTCAACCCCAACATCATGGCCGACGCAGGCATTGATCACGGCGCAGCCTTTGTGGCGACCTGCATCGCCGCTGCCCTGGGCAGTCTGTTAATGGGGCTCTACGCCAACTGGCCAGTAGGCCTGGCGCCAGGCATGGGCCTGAATGCGTTCTTCACCTACACGGTGGTCGGGACGATGGGCTACAGCTGGGAGACCGCCCTGGGCGCGGTCTTTGTCTCTGGCGTACTGTTTCTGATTCTGACCCTGTCACGGGTGCGCGAATGGCTGCTCAACAGCATTCCTGCCAGCCTGCGTTATGCAATGGGTGCGGGGGTCGGTTTGTTTCTGGGGATCATCGGCCTGAAAACCTCGGGCATCATCGTCGATAGCCCGGCCACCCTGATCAAGCTCGGCTCCCTGCGCGACCCGGCGCCGCTGCTGGCCGCCGTGTGCTTTTTGATGATTGCGATTCTTAGCTACCACCGCGTGTTCGGCGCGATCCTGATCAGCATTATCGCCGTCACTCTCGCGGGCTGGGGCCTGGATCTGGTGCACTACAACGGCATCATGTCTGCGCCGCCAAGCCTGGCTCCGACCTGGATGGCGATGGACCTCAAGGGTGTGTTCAATATCAGCATGATCAGCGTGGTGCTGGCCTTCCTGTTTGTACACATGTTCGACACTGCCGGCACCTTGATGGGCGTGGCCCAGCGTGCCGGCCTGGTCAAGGCTGACGGCAAGATCGAAAACCTGTCCAGGGCACTCAAGGCTGACAGCGCCTCAAGCGTGTTCGGCGCCGTGGTTGGCGTGCCACCCGTGACCAGCTATGTCGAAAGCGCCGCAGGGGTCGCGGCAGGCGGTCGGACCGGGCTCACCGCCGTCACCGTGGGCGTGCTGTTTGTTGCCGCGATGTTCTTCGCCCCCCTGGCTGGCATGATCCCCGCTTATGCCACAGCAGGCGCCCTGATTTACGTCGCGATGCTGATGATGGGCGGCATGCAGCACATCAACTGGGACGAACCCACCGACTGCATCCCGGCCATTGTGACCATGATCATGATGCCAATGACCTTCTCGGTCGCCGACGGGATTGCCCTGGGCTTTATCAGCTATGTCGCACTCAAGGCAGGCACCGGTAAATACCGCGAAATTTCTGTCAGCCTGTGGGTGCTCTGCGCTATTTTCATCGCCAAGTTTATTTACCTGTAAACCGGGCGATATCAACCGGCCCCGCCAATGACGCGGGGTCTTTGTGCTATGGGAGGAAGTGATGAGTCTGGAAACCTGGCTGCTGTTCAGCAGCGCGGCATTGGTGGTAATCCTGATTCCGGGGCCTTTGTCGTTATTGATGATCAGCAACAGTTTGAACTACGGCTTGCGCCGTTCTTACCCGGCATTTCTGGGGGGTGTATTTGCCTCGATTTGCCTGCTCAGTGCTTCGGCACTGGGTTTGGGGGCTTTGTTGCTGGCCTCGGAAAAACTCTTCAGCGCCCTGAAAATCGTCGGCGCGCTGTATCTGTTTTATCTGGCCTGGCAAAGCTGGAAACAATCGCGCCAGCCGGCCACAGTCACCAACATGCCTGAAGCCGCACCAAAACCGCGCTTCAGCGCCCTGTTCGGGCGCGCGTTTGTACTGGGCGCCAGCAATCCGAAAGACATTTTGTTCTTTGCTGCCTTCCTTCCGCAGTTCCTCAACCCCGACCTGCCCTTCCTCAACCAGTTGCTGGTGATGATCGCCACCTGGACCGTACTCGACCTGCTGTGCAAGCTGGCCTACGGCCTTGGCGCCCATGGTGCGGCGGGTTATCTGCGCAGCGGCAAGGGCCAGAGCTGGTTCAACCGCATCAGCGCCGGGTTGTTTGGTGTAGCGGGAACGGCGTCACTGCTAAGCCGCTGATACAGCACCGCCTGTGTGGGAGCGGGCTTGCTCGCGATACAAGCGCCGCCGTGTTTCTGGATGAACGCGTCGATGCCATCGCGAGCAAGCCCGCCCCCACAAGTCATGTGTAGACAGGCAAAAAAAAGCCCGCAGTGTGAGCGGGCAAATAACCACATGCGCAGATCGATACCTTCTAGCTACCGCGATAGGTCGAGTAGCTGTACGGCGAAATCAGTAGCGGTACATGGTAGTGATCCTGCTCGGAACTGATCCCGAAACGCAGTACCACCACGTCCAGAAACGCCGGCTCCGGCAATTTCACACCCCGCGCGCGGTAGTAATCACCGGCACTGAACTGCACCTGGTAAACCCCCGAGCGGTACGTATCCCCCTCCAGCAACGGCGCGTCGCAGCGGCCATCGCTATTGGTCAGCGCTGTAGCGACCAACTCCAGCCCCGAACCTTCAACCCGATACAACTCGACCTTGATCGAGCTGCCCGGACAGCCATGTGCGGCATCCAAAACGTGCGTAGTCAAACGTCCCATAGATTGTGCGACCTCCCGAGTCGGTGAAAAAAATGGCCACTGCACCCCTTTGGCGCACCAAAAGCATCAGCGAGAACACGATTAAGACATTTATCAAAAAAATTGTACACAATTAAAAAGCACAATTTCAGCCAGCCCTTGAGCCGCACCGCCTGCACGGTATTTCCTGTCAAAGCCGCAGGGTTAGCAGACTTCTTATCCATAAGCTGACCAATCAGGCAGGTTTCTTGCAAGTACCTTTCAGGCGCGAAGCATGGTAGAAATAGAAAAAATCAGGGTTACAAATAGATTATAAAGTTGTATACAATCAAGCCATCGCAGTGACGCCAGGTCTGGCCAATCGACTGTTAACACAAACAATAAGGAAGACTGTAGTGAGCGCTGACTACCCACGCGACCTGATTGGTTACGGTCCAAACCCTCCGCACCCGCATTGGCCGGACAACGCCCGTATCGCCCTGTCTTTCGTACTCAACTACGAAGAAGGCGGCGAGCGCAACATTCTGCACGGCGACAAGGAATCTGAAGCGTTCCTGTCCGAAATGGTCTCGGCGCAGCCGTTGCAAGGCGAGCGCAACATGAGCATGGAGTCCTTGTACGAGTACGGCAGCCGCGCAGGCGTGTGGCGTGTACTCAAACTGTTTCGCGAGTTCGACATCCCGCTGACCATATTTGCCGTGGCGATGGCCGCCCAGCGCCACCCGGACGTGATCCGCGCCATGGTTGCTGCCGGGCATGAGATTTGCAGCCACGGGTATCGCTGGATCGACTACCAGTACATGGATGAAGCCCTTGAGCGTGAACACATGCTCGAAGCCATCCGCATCCTCACCGAAATCAGCGGTGAACGCCCCCTGGGCTGGTACACCGGCCGCACCGGCCCCAATACCCGGCGCCTGGTGATGGAAGAAGGCGGTTTCCTGTACGACTGCGACACCTATGACGACGACCTGCCCTACTGGGAGCCCAACAACCCTACCGGCAAGCCGCATCTGGTGATCCCTTACACCCTGGACACCAATGACATGCGCTTCACCCAGGTGCAGGGTTTCAATACCGGCGAGCAATTTTTCCAGTACCTCAAGGATGCTTTCGATGTGCTGTACGCCGAAGGCGCAGAGTCGCCGAAAATGCTATCCATCGGCCTGCATTGCCGCCTCATTGGCCGCCCTGCGCGTCTCGCCGCCCTCAAGCGTTTCATTGAATACGCCAAGGGTCATGAACAGGTCTGGTTCACCCGCCGCGTGGACATCGCCCGCCACTGGCACGCCACCCACCCTTTTGTTGCAGAGACCGCCAAATGAGCGCCTTCAAGACCCTCAAGCCTTCACAACTGAGCCGTGAAGCGTTCGTGGCAGCCTTTGCCGATATCTACGAGCACTCGCCCTGGGTCGCCGAAAAAGCCTGCGACCTGGGCCTGGACAGCAGCGTCGACACCATCGAAACCCTGCACCAGCGCATGAGTGACATTTTGTTGAGCGCCGATCACGCCAGCCAGCTGGCATTGATCAATGCTCACCCGGACCTGGCCGGCAAAGCAGCCGTCCAGGGCCAACTCACCGAAGCCAGCACCCATGAACAAGCTGGCGCCGGTATTCACCAATGCACGGCCGAAGAGTTTCAACGCTTCACCGAGCTGAACGAGGCCTATAAAGCCAAGTTCAAGTTTCCCTTCATCATGGCGGTAAAAGGCAGCGACCGGCACCAGATCCTCGCCGCGTTCGAGACCCGCATCCATAACCCGGCAGACGTCGAGTTCAAATGCGCGTTGGCAGAAATCAACAAGATTGCCCTGTTCCGATTACTCCAGCTCTAAGCCGAACCGGCACGTGCCGGTGACGCATCTCCAGCCACTTAATTAAAGGCAGACAAGAAGAATGAAAGCTTACGCCGTACCTTTCGAGAAGTTCGTCAACCTGGCCGATGCCCGCCTGGGCACCAAAATCGTTTCGGTCACCGATGACTGGTTCGCCGACGCCAACCGCCTGTTCCAGCCGACCCCGGCCGTATGGAAGGAGGGCGTTTTCGATGACAACGGCAAGTGGATGGACGGCTGGGAGTCCCGCCGCAAGCGCTTCGAAGGCTATGACAGCGCAGTGATCCGCCTGGGCGTTCCGGGCTCGATCAAGGGTGTGGACATCGACACCTCATTCTTCACCGGCAACTTTCCGCCGTCTGCCTCGCTGGAAGCCTGTTTCCTGGCCTCGGGCGAACCCAACGAAAACACCCAGTGGGTTGAAGTACTGTCGGCTGTCGAGCTGCAAGGCAACAGCCATCACTACCACGAAATCAGCAATGACCAGGCCTTCAGCCACCTGCGCTTCAACATCTACCCGGATGGCGGCGTAGCGCGTCTGCGCGTGTATGGCGTGCCGTTCCGTGACTGGTCGGCAGTGGGTGACAACGAGCAGATCGACCTGGCAGCCGCCCTCAACGGTGGCCGCGCCCTCGCCTGCTCCGACGAGCACTTCGGCCGCATGAGCAACATCCTCAACCCGGGCCGCGGCATCAACATGGGCGACGGTTGGGAAACCGCACGCCGCCGTACTCCGGGCAATGACTGGGTCATCGTGGCGCTGGGCCATGCAGGCGAGATTGAAAAAATCATCGTCGACACCCTGCACTTCAAAGGCAACTACCCCGACAGCTGCTCGATCCAGGGCGCGTTCGTCAAGGGCGGTACCGACAGCCAGATCGAAACCCAGTCGCTGTTCTGGCGTGAGCTGCTGCCGAGTCAAAAAATGGAAATGCACGCTGAGCACACCTACAGCGAGCAACTCAAAAACCTCGGCCCGATTACCCATATTCGCCTGAACCTGTTCCCGGACGGTGGTGTAAGCCGCATTCGCGTACTGGGCAAAGTAGCGAAGTAATGCTGAGCCTGTAGTCGCTGCCGCAGGCTGCGAAGGGTTGCGGAGCAACCCGTTATCTCACTCGCAGCCTGCGGCAGCGACAACAAAAGCAACACAATGACCTGACAGAAACCCGAATAAGAAGACCACCATGCGCACATTGATGATTGAACCGCTGACCAAAGAAGCCTTCGCCCCTTTCGGCGATGTGATTGAAAGCGATGGCAGCGACCACTTCATGATCAATAACGGTTCGACCATGCGCTTTCACCGTCTGGCAGAAGTCGAAACGGCTACGCCAGAAGACAAGGCGATCATCAGCATTTTCCGCGCCGAGGCGCAGGACATGCCATTTACCGTTCGCATGCTGGAGCGCCATCCGCTGGGCAGCCAGGCGTTTATACCGCTGCTCGGCAACCCCTTTCTGATCGTGGTCGCGCCACTTGGCGATGAACCTGTATCAGGCTTGGTCCGCGCCTTTGTCAGTAATGGCAGGCAGGGCATTAATTACCATCGCGGCGTTTGGCACCATCCGGTGCTGACGATCGAAAAGCGGGATGACTTCCTGGTGGTTGATCGCAGTGGCACAGGCAATAACTGCGATGAGCATTTCTTTAAAGAGGATCAGTTGCTGTTCCTCGCCCCCCACCAATAAGAGAAGGTCCAACACTCATAAAAGAGTGACGGGCAAGAGGTAAAGACTGTGGAAGCACATCTAATGGAATGGCTGAATCTGAGCGTGCGCTGGATTCATATGATCACTGGTGTGGCCTGGATCGGCGCATCGTTTTATTTCGTCTGGCTGGAGAACAATCTCAACCGTGCCAACCCCAAGGATGGCCTGGCAGGCGATCTATGGGCGATTCACGGCGGCGGCATTTACCACCTCGAAAAATACAAGCTGGCCCCACCCACCATGCCGGAAAACCTGCACTGGTTTAAATGGGAAGCCTATTTCACCTGGATGTCAGGCATCGCCCTGCTCTGCCTGGTCTTCTACTTCAACCCCGCGCTGTACCTGATTGCTCCCGGTAGCAGCCTGAGCGGTCCCGAAGCAGTGGCCATCGGGATCGGTTCGCTGATCGCCGGCTGGTTCGTTTACGACTTTCTCTGCGACTCCGCCCTGGGCAAGCGCCCGGCGTTGCTCGGTTTCGTCCTGTTTGTGTTGCTGGTTGCGGCAGCGTTCGGCCTGAGCAAGGTGTTCAGCGGGCGCGGTGCTTACCTGCATGTGGGCGCCATTATCGGCACCATCATGGTCGGTAACGTGTTCCGCACCATCATGCCCGCACAACGCGCTCTGGTAGCCGCGATCAAGGAAGGCCGCAGCCCCGATCCAGCCCTTCCGGCCAAAGGACTGCTGCGTTCGCGACACAACAACTACTTCACCTTGCCGGTGCTGTTCATCATGATCAGCAACCACTTCCCGAGCACCTATGGCAGCCAGTACAACTGGCTGATCCTGGCCGGGATTGCGGTGCTGGCGGTGTTGGTGCGTCATTACTTCAACACCCGTCACGACAGCCACAAATATGCCTGGACCTTGCCTGTGGCAGCGTTAGGCATGATCTGCCTGGCTTACGTCACCGGTCCAAAACCGGTATCGACCGCGCCCGAAACGGCCAAGGTCATCAAGTACCAGCCGCTTCCTGAAACCGCGCTGGGCGGCGTCAAAGCCGCGGATGCTCCGGCCCCGGTCACCGCACCCGCTGCCCCGGCAGCACCGGTGGCCACCGTCGATTTCGAGAAGGTCCATTCGGTGATCCAGGAACGCTGCACGGTCTGTCATTCCGCCACGCCTACCAGCCCGCTGTTCAGTGCAGCCCCGGCAGGCGTGATGTTCGACACCGCGCAGCAGATCAAGCTCATGGCTCCACGTATTCAGGCCCAGGCCGTCGCCACCCCGATCATGCCGCTGGGCAACATCACCCAGATGACCCAGCAGGAACGTGACCTGATTGGCGCCTGGATCAGTGCGGGAGCCCAGACCAACTGATGCACATACTTTGCGGGCGCAGCCTGGCTGAGCCCGCAAGTACACACCACTAGCTCACAACAATAAAAAATGACCGAGGTGTTGCATGTCCGATTTAACCGAACCGCGCATACCCGCCATAACCGCGCCGCCCCCGCTGGCGCGGCTACCCATGCTGCAACTGATCCTGGTCGGTTTGCAGCATGTGCTGCTGATGTATGGCGGCGCCGTGGCCGTGCCGCTGATCATCGGACAGGCCGCAGGCCTGAGTCGGGAAGAAATCGCCTTTTTGATCAACGCCGACCTGCTGGTGGCGGGTGTCGCCACCATCGTGCAATCGTTGGGGATCGGCCCCATGGGCATTCGCATGCCGGTCATGATGGGGGCCAGCTTTGCGGCCGTCGGCAGCATGGTGGCAATGGCCGGGATGCCGGGCATCGGCCTGACCGGGATCTTCGGCGCGACCATCGCCGCAGGCTTTTTCGGGATGATCATTGCGCCGTTCATGTCCAAGGTGGTTCGCTTCTTTCCACCCCTGGTCACCGGCACCGTGATTACATCGATCGGCCTGTCCCTGTTCCCCGTTGCGGTCAACTGGGCCGGTGGCGGCAGTGCTGCTGCGCAGTTCGGTTCCCCGACGTACCTGGCCATTGCGGCACTGGTGCTGGGAACCATCCTGCTGATCAACCGCTTCATGCGTGGCTTCTGGGTCAACATTTCGGTATTGATCGGCATGGCCCTGGGCTATGTCCTGTCAGGCGCCATTGGCATGGTCGACCTCTCCGGCCTGGACAACACCCCCTGGCTTCAGGTCGTCACGCCGCTGCACTTCGGCATGCCGGAATTTCATCTGGCCCCGATCCTCTCGATGTGCCTGGTGGTGGTGATCATTTTTGTCGAGTCCACCGGGATGTTCCTGGCACTGGGCAAAATCACCGACCAGGAAGTCACTCCACGCATGCTGCGTCGCGGCTTGCTGTGTGATGCCGGGGCGTCGTTCATTGCAGGTTTCTTCAACACCTTTACCCACTCCTCATTCGCCCAGAACATTGGTCTGGTACAGATGACCGGCGTGCGTTGCCGCTCGGTGACGATCATGGCCGGTGTCTTTCTGATCACCCTGAGCCTGCTGCCCAAGGCGGCGTATCTGGTGGCCTCGATTCCGCCTGCAGTTTTGGGTGGCGCCGCCATCGCCATGTTCGGCATGGTCGCGGCCACAGGCATCAAGATCCTCCAGGAAGCCGACATTGCCGACCGCCGCAATCAATTGCTGGTGGCCGTCAGCATCGGCATGGGCCTGATCCCGGTGGTACGCCCCGAGTTCTTCGCCCACCTGCCACTGTGGATGGACCCCATCACCCACAGCGGCATCGCCATGGCCGCCGTCAGCGCGGTATGCCTGAACCTGATGTTCAACGTACTGGGCGGCGCCGAGCGCGCAGCCATGAGCGGGCACGTGCATCAGCACTGACCTGTGGGAGCGGGCTTGCTCGCGATCGGATCACCGCGGTTTACCTGAACAACCGCAGTGCCTGAGTCGCGAGCAACCCCGCTCCCACAGATTTGCCAGCATCTGACACAAAACAATAATAAAAGGGAGTTATCCATGAACTGCAAACACTGGGGCGTCACGCTCGCGGGTGGGTTTCTGGCTGCCAGCCAGGCAATGGCGGGGGATCTGTTTCTGTGGCAAACCAACAGCCTGACTTACCTGTACGGCAAGAATTTCGCGATCAACCCTTCGATCCAGCAAACCGTCACTTTCGAACATGCCGACAAATGGAAATACGGCGACAACTTCCTGTTTGTCGACCGCATTTTCTACAACGGCAAGGATGACCCCAACAAAGGCCCGCACACCTACTACGGCGAGTTCAGCCCACGCCTGTCGTTCGGCAAGATCTTCGACCGCACGCTTGAGTACGGCCCGATCAAGGACGTGCTGCTGGCCATGACCTATGAGTACGGCGAAGGCGACAGCGAGGCGTATCTGATCGGCCCCGGCTTTGATCTGGCGGTGCCGGGCTTTAACTACTTCACCCTTAATTTCTATCGTCGTCATACCGAAGGGCCGCGCCCTGGTACCGGGGTTTGGCAGATCACCCCGTCGTTTTCCTACACCATCCCCATGGGCCGTTCCAACCTGCTGATCGACGGCTACATGGACTGGGTGGTGGACAATGACCAGAACTCACGCGGCACCTATCACGCCAACCTGCATTTCAACCCCCAGATCAAATATGACCTGGGCAAGGCCCTGAACCTGGGTGAAAAACAGCTGTATGTCGGTATTGAATACAGCTACTGGAAGGACAAGTACGGCATCGAAAGCAGCAGTCGCCTGGACACCAACCAGAACACCGCCAGCGCCCTGATCAAAGTCCACTTTTAAGTTAAAGACAGTGCACGCTCTGTTGTCCCTCACCCAGGGTGATAACAGAGCGCTTGAGTGCAAACGCCTGAGCCAGTATTCTCCGCGCCCGCTCGAACGCCAGTAATATTTAAAGTTGACTCAAGAGGCAACTTTAAACCTTTAAATCAAAGGCTTACTGACTGTTTTAAAGCACGGACCAAGGCGCCAATACAGAGCGCCACGTTCTCACTACTGCACGACTTTTTACTTTTTTGGAGCTAACCGAATGAAGCGCACTCTTACCAGCCTGATGCTTGCGGGGAGCATGTTGGGCGGGGCTCCGGCAGTCGCCGGCGACCTGCTGCAATGGCAAACCAACAGCCTGACTTACTTGTATGGCAAGGACTTCCAGGTCAATCCAAAGATTCAGCAAACCCTCACCTTCGAGCATGCTGACAGCTGGAAGTACGGCGATAACTTCTTCTTCCTCGACCGCATTTTCTACAACGGCAAAGAAGACGGTAACGTTGGCCCGAACACCTATTACGGCGAGTTCACGCCTCGTTTGTCGTTCGGCAAAATCTTCGACCAGAAGTTTGAATTTGGCCCGATCAAAGACGTGCTGCTGGCCATGACTTACGAGTTTGGCGAAGGCGACACCGAGGCCTACCTGATCGGCCCGGGTTTCGACCTGAACGTGCCGGGCTTTGACTACTTCCAGTTGAACTTCTACCAGCGCTTCCCTGAAGGCAACCGTGCTGGCAAAGGCGTCTGGCAGATCACCCCGGTGTGGTCCTACACCCTGCCCCTGGGCAATTCCGATGTGCTGATCGACGGCTACATGGACTGGGTGGTGGACAACGACCAGAACTCACGCGGCACCTACCACGCCAACCTGCACTTCAACCCGCAGATCAAATATGACCTGGGCAAGGCATTGAGCTGGGGCGCCAAGCAGTTGTACGTCGGCGTTGAATACGACTACTGGAAAAACAAGTACGGCATCGAAGACAGCGGTTCATTCAAAACCAACCAGGACACTGCGAGCCTGCTGGTCAAGTACCACTTCTGATGCGCGAGCCCTGGGCGCCTTATCGCGCCTGGGGCACCTGCAACAAACCCCGCAGCATAAGGTCCAGACTGTCCAGCGCAGCCGCCAGACGCTGCGGCGGGTTGTCGGCCTCGGCAATCCAGAACGACGCATCCATCAAGCCGCCCTGAATCAGGCGCGCCAACGCCTCGGGGTCGGTGCGTTGAATCACGTGTGTATCCATCAAGCCCTGCAGCATCGCCGCCATCGACAGACAGCACACTGACTGAGTGTTCTGCACGTATTGCGAGCCCAGCACCGAAGGCGCATCCCGCAACAAAATACGCTGCACTTCGATTTGCAGAGCCATCTCCAGATACAGCCGGCACTGATCCTGAAACCCTTGCCACTGGCTGTCGGCTTGCTCAAGAACTTGAGCCAGTTGCGCATCCAGCTCGGCATCGATTTGCTGGGCCACCGCCTGAAACAAACCCTTCTTGTCACCGAAATGGTGATACAGCGCGCCGCGCGTCAAGCCCACCGAAGCCGTCAACTCATCCATCGAGGTCTGGGCGTAGCCCACCGAACCAAAGGCCAGCCGTGCAGCTTCAAGCAGCTTGCCACGGGTTTCTTCGATCATTTGCGACCGCGCTTTGGGCGCCATGCCTGCCACCTTTAATTTTGGATACACGACGTATGTTAATTGACATACGCCATGTATGCGTATATTTCTACATACGCCGCGTATGTAGCATTCACGAAAATATGTAGTCGCTGCCGCAGGCTGCGAAGGGAGCCGCGGAGCGTTTTGGAAAACGGGTTGCAGAGCAACCCTTCGCAGCCTGCGGCAGCGACTACAGAATCAAAGTGTGTCCACCCAATGTTCCGGAGCTTGTATGGCTAACCCTTATCGCGAGATTTTCAGCGCCCCCGGCACCAAGGCTTTCAGCGGCGCGGGCCTGATCGCACGGATGCCGATATCCATGGTCGGCATCGGTATCATCACCATGCTTGCACAGTTGCAGGGCTCCTATTGGCTGGCCGGTGGCGTGGCCGCCACCTTTGCCCTGGCCACTGCCCTGCTGGCACCGCAGATCTCACGCTGGGTCGACCGCTACGGCCAGAGCCGTATCCTGCCAGGCGTCACCGCCATTGGCGTCAGCGGCCTGCTGGCCCTGCTGCTGTGCAGCCACTTTGGCGCGCCGGACTGGACGCTGTTTGTGTTCGCCGCACTGTCGGGCTGCATGCCCAGCATGTCGGCGATGGTCCGGGCACGCTGGACCGAGCTGTACCGCGGCTCGCCCAAATTGCACACCGCGTTTTCATTCGAGTCGGTACTCGATGAGGTCAGCTTCATTATCGGCCCGCCGATTTCCGTAGGCCTGAGCGTCGCCCTGTTCCCCCAGGCCGGGCCACTGGCGGCAGCCATCCTGCTGGCCATTGGCGTCAGCGTGTTTGTGCTGCAACGCAAAACCGAACCGCCGGTACATCCGCGCAGCAACGAACACGGTGGCAGCGTACTGCGCCAGGGCGCCGTGGTGATCCTGCTGCTGGCCTTGCTTGGGCTGGGGACGATTGTGGGCACAGTGGACGTGGTCAGCGTGGCCTTTGCCCAGCAACAGGGCCAGCCTGCGGCTGCCAGCATCGTACTGTCGATGTACGCCTTCGGTTCCTGTGTCGCCGGGCTGATCTTCGGCACGCTCAAACTGAACATGCCGCTGCCCAAACTGTTTGTGCTGGGGGCACTGGCCACATCGGTCACGATGGTGCCACTGATGTGGGTCGACAGCGTCGCCACGCTGGCCGTGGGGATGCTGGTCGCCGGGCTGTTTTTTGCGCCAACCCTGATCACCGCCATGGGCCTGGTGGAAAACATCGTACCGCCCGCCAAACTGACCGAGGGCCTGACCTGGATGATTACCGGCCTGGGCATGGGGGTTGCCCTTGGCGCCGTCCTGGGTGGCTGGGTGGTGGACGCTTACGGCGCCCAGGCGGGCTTTACCGTGTCCCTGGCTGCCGGTGGCGTGATGGTGCTGTTCGCCGTGCTCGGCTACCGCCTGCTGCAGGACAGCACCGTACCCCGCGCCATAGCGGCCTAGCCTTTGACCGTGCGCCAGACCTTGCTCACACCAGACACCACCGCCAGCACCACTGCGCCGGCAATAATGCCGGCCACGGCGTTGAGCAAGGTCGGCACGATTGCCGAGACCACGCCCAGCCATTGCGCGCTGCCTTGCGCCACGCCTTCAACCCAGTGATGCAGCGCCGGCACGCCATGGGTCAGGATGCCGCCGCCGACCATAAACATCGCCGCCGTGCCGATCACTGTCAGGCTTTTCATCATGTAAGGCGCAGCGCTCAACACGCCGCGGCCAAAACTGCGCTGGAACCGTGGCCATGCACCGTCGCCGGTTTTTTTGCTCAAGTACAAGCCACCATCGTCGAGCTTGACGATACCGCCCACCACGCCATAGACGCCGATCGTCATCACAATCGCGATCCCCGACAACACCACCACTTGCTGCATCAGCGGTGACTCGGAGACGATTCCCAGGGTGATGGCAATGATTTCGGCCGACAGAATGAAGTCCGTGCGCACTGCGCCCTTGACCTTGTCCTTTTCAAACGCCGCCAGGTCGACTTCAGCGCCGGCCATCGACTCTTGCAATGCCTGGCGCTGGTTTTGGGCGTCAGCCTTGCTGTGTGTGAGGCTATGGGCAACCTTCTCAAAACCCTCAAAACACAGATATGCACCGCCCACCATCAACAACGGTGTCACCGCCCACGGCGCAAATGCGCTGATGGCCAGTGCTGCGGGCACCAGGATCAGCTTATTGCGAAACGAGCCCTTGGCCACGGCCCACACCACCGGCAACTCCCGGTCGGCCCGCACGCCCGAGACCTGCTGGGCGTTGAGTGCCAGATCGTCGCCCAGCACCCCGGCGGTTTTTTTGGCGGCCACTTTAGTCATCAGTGCGACGTCATCGAGCACGGCGGCAATATCGTCGAGCAACATCAGCAAGCTACTGCCAGCCATAGAAAAACGTCCTTTGGGATTGAATGGCCACAAGCATAGCGCGTGACAGCCCGAAAGCTGCAATCTTGAGCCACTTACAAGCCCGGTGCTACCATGCCCGACCGCCCCAGAAGGCAAGGACATATCGGGTTTATGAGCAGTATCCGCGAGCGTAATAAAGAACTGATTTTGCGTGCCGCCAGCGAAGAGTTCGCTGACAAGGGTTTCGCCGCCAGCAAAACCAGCGACATCGCGGCCAAGGCAGGCGTGCCCAAGCCCAACGTCTACTACTACTTCAAATCCAAGGAAAACCTCTATCGCGAGGTACTTGAGAGCATTATCGACCCGATTCTGCGGGCTTCGACACCGTTCAATGCCGATGGCGAACCGAACGAAGTGCTGAGCAATTACATCCGCTCAAAAATCCTCATTTCCCGCGACTTGCCGTTTGCCTCCAAGGTGTTTGCCAGCGAGATCATGCACGGCGCCCCGCACCTGAGCGAAAAACAGGTCGAACAGCTCAACGTCCAGGCCAAGCACAACATCGACTGCATCCAGATCTGGATCGACCGTGGCCAGATAGCCCCGATCGACCCCCATCACCTGATGTTCAGCATCTGGGCGGCGACCCAGACCTACGCCGATTTTGACTGGCAGATCACCGCCATCACCGGCAAGGCCAAACTCGAAGACAGCGACTACGAAGCCGCGACCCAGACCATCATCCGGCTGGTGCTCAAGGGTTGTACTCCAGACTGAGCCCCTCTTAGAAACCTGTGGGAGCGGGCTTGCTCGCGATGGCATCACCGCGCACTCCTGAGGGACCGCGCCGTTTGCATCGCGAGCAAGCCCGCTCCCACAAGGCCCGCCCCGCCCCCCCCTCAATACGGTCTCTGCGTTTAGACCACCACCCCCGCATCCGCCCGCAAGCCCAGCGCTTCCACTGCACTGATCGCGCACTGCTCGTCGATATCCGAGGTGTCGCCGCTGATGCCGATCGCGCCGACCACTTGCCCCGATTGATCACGGATCAACACCCCACCAGGCGCCGGTACGACGTCGCTCTGCCCCATCCCGTTAAGGGCGGCATAAAACGCCGGGCGCTGCTGTGCGTCCAGCGCCAGCAAACGCGAACCCTTGCCCAGGGCAATCGCGCCCCAGGCTTTGCCAATCGCGATGCTGGGACGCAACAGGCTGGCGCCATCCTCGCGCTGCAGCGCCAACAGATGTCCGCCACTGTCGAGCACCGCCACCGTTAACGGTGCCGCGCTGATCTGGCGCCCCGTGCTCAAGGCCTGAGCAGTAAGGTCTAAAGCGACTTTCAAGGTTAAAGCACTCATGGTTGCCGTCCTTATCTTGTTATGGAAAGCCTTTCGCGCGCCGTTTCAAGGCGCATTCAATGCAGACAATAGAACACAATATAAAATTGTTTTGTATACAATTTTAATGAGCCATTCATTTAAAAAATACCGGCAGTGCCTGAATACAGGGACTGGGACTCATCAGTCACAGATTCAACAAAAGCCATTGACCTGCACCGCGGAGGATGAATACACTCGCTCAACAGCCACTTGTATACAATTACAAAACGTAAGAGGCACAAAACAATGAGCAAAATGAGAGCAATCGAAGCCGCCGTTCTGGTGATGCGTCGCGAAGGTGTCGATACCGCGTTCGGTATCCCGGGTGCCGCAATCAACCCGTTGTACTCGGCCCTGCAAAAGGTCGGTGGCATCGATCACGTCCTTGCTCGCCACGTGGAAGGCGCCTCGCACATGGCCGAGGGCTACACCCGTACCAAGGCCGGCAATATCGGCGTGTGCATCGGCACTTCGGGCCCGGCAGGCACCGACATGGTGACGGGCCTTTACAGCGCTTCGGCCGACTCGATCCCGATTCTGTGCATCACCGGCCAGGCACCACGGGCGCGGATGCATAAAGAAGACTTCCAGGCAGTCGATATCACCACCATCGTCAAACCCGTCACCAAGTGGTCGACCACCGTGATGGAACCTGGCCAGGTGCCTTACGCCTTCCAGAAAGCCTTTTACGAAATGCGCTCCGGGCGTCCAGGCCCGGTGCTGATCGACCTGCCGTTCGATGTACAAATGGCCGAGATCGAATTCGACATCGATGCCTACGAACCGCTGCCACTGGCCAAGCCGTCGGCGACCCGGTTGCAGGCTGAAAAAGTCCTGGCCCTGCTCGATCAGGCCGAACGCCCGCTGCTGGTCAGTGGCGGGGGCGTCATCAACGCCGACGCCAGTGAGTTGCTGGTGGAATTCGCCGAGTTGACCGGCATCCCGGTCATCCCGACCCTGATGGGCTGGGGCACGATTGCCGACGATCACCCGCTGATGGTGGGCATGGTCGGCCTGCAGACGTCCCACCGCTACGGCAACGCCACCCTGCTCAAGTCCGACGTGGTACTGGGCATCGGCAACCGTTGGGCCAACCGTCATACCGGTTCGGTTGACGTTTACACCGAGGGTCGCAAGTTCATACACGTTGATATCGAGCCAACTCAGATCGGCCGCGTGTTCAACCCGGATCTGGGCATCGTTTCCGACGCAGGTTCCGCGCTCAAGGTATTCCTCGAAGTGGCCCGCGAATGGAAGGCCGCCGGCAAGCTGAAAAACCGCAGCGCCTGGCTGCAAGACTGCCAGCAACGCAAGGCCACGCTGCACCGCAAGACTCACTTCGACAACGTGCCGGTCAAACCCCAGCGCGTGTACGAAGAGATGAACCAGGTATTCGGCAAAGACACGTGCTACGTCAGCACCATCGGTTTGTCGCAGATTGCCGGTGCGCAGTTCCTGCACGTTTACAAGCCGCGTCACTGGATCAACTGCGGTCAGGCCGGCCCTCTGGGCTGGACCATTCCTGCGGCGCTGGGCGTGGTCAAGGCCGACCCCGACCGTAATGTCGTGGCGCTGTCCGGCGACTATGACTTCCAGTTCATGATCGAAGAACTGGCCGTGGGCGCACAGTTCAACCTGCCGTATATCCACGTCGTGGTGAACAACTCCTACCTTGGGCTGATTCGTCAGGCGCAACGCGGGTTTGAAATGGACTACTGCGTTCAGTTGGCTTTCGACAACCTCAACGCACCCGAACTCAACGGCTATGGCGTTGACCACGTTGCCGTCGTTCAAGGTCTGGGCTGCAAGGCCTTGCGTGTGTTCGAACCGAGTGAAATCCAGCCTGCACTGCGCAAGGCCCAGGAGCTGATCAAGGAGTTCCGCGTACCCGTGATGGTGGAAATCATCCTGGAGCGCGTGACCAATATCTCGATGGGCACCGAAATCAACGCCGTGAACGAATTTGAAGACCTGGCGCTGGTGGGCAACGATGCACCGACCGCCATTTCGATGCTGGATTAATTGACGGCCCCTCTCTTTAAAGGAGAGGGGCCACCTATTTGCAGGAGTTCACCATGCCGCGTTTTGCCGCCAACCTGTCCATGCTGTTCACCGAACAGGATTTCCTTGTCCGTTTTCAAGCGGCTGCCAACGCTGGTTTTCATGGCGTTGAATACCTGTTCCCTTACGACTACAGCTCTGCCGAGATCAAGGCGCAGCTCGATGCCAACAAGCTGACCCAAGTGCTGTTCAACCTGCCGGCCGGTGACTGGGCCAAGGGTGAGCGCGGGATCGCCTGCCATCCGGATCGGGTCGAGGAGTTCCGTGCCGGGGTTGACCTGGCCATTGCTTACGCCCAGGTACTGGGCAACGACCAGATCAACTGCCTGGCGGGGATTCGCCCACAAGGCGCAGACGAAGCGCTGATCGAAAAAACCTTCGTCACCAACCTCAAATACGCGGCCGACAAGCTTCAGGCGGCGGGCATCAAGCTGGTCATGGAGTCGATCAACACCCTCGACATTCCGGGCTTTTACCTGAACAACACGAAACAGGCCCTGGCCATTCAGGAAAAGGTCGGCAGCACCAACCTGTTCCTGCAATACGACATCTACCACATGCAAATCATGGAGGGCGATCTGGCCCGCACCATGCAAACGCACCTGGGGCACATCAACCATATCCAGCTGGCCGATAACCCGGGCCGCCATGAGCCGGGCACTGGCGAAATCAACTACCGCTTCCTGTTCGATCACCTGGACCGCATTGGCTATCAGGGCTGGGTGGGTTGCGAATACAAGCCACTGACCAGCACCGAAGCCGGTCTGGTGTGGCTCAAGACCCATAACGCGGTGTAACCACAAAACACTGTAGCCGCTGCCGAAGGCTGCGATGGACTGCGCAGCAGTCCCCCTTGAAGGCCCTGCGGGCCTTATCGCAGCCTGCGGCAGCGACTACAAAGACCCTATAAAATAAGAGGATTTGTCATGGCTAAAATCGGATTTATCGGCACAGGCATCATGGGTTCGCCTATGGCCAGCAACCTGCAAAAGGCCGGGCATAGCCTGTTTCTGTCGACCCATCACGGCGCCGCACCGGCCGATCTGGTCGCCGCAGGCGCAATCGCCCTGGCCAGTCCGCGAGAAGTGGCCCAGGAAGCCGAATTCATTATTGTCATGGTGCCGGACACCCCTCAGGTCGAAGACGTGCTGTTCCGTGAAGACGGCATCGCCGCAGGCCTGAGCCCGAACAAGGTGGTGATCGACATGAGTTCGATCTCGCCGACGGCAACCAAAGCCTTCGCTGAAAAAATCAACGCCAAGGGCGCGCAGTACCTGGACGCCCCAGTGTCTGGCGGTGAAGTGGGCGCCAAGGCCGGCAGCCTGAGCATCATGGTCGGCGGCGACGAAAAAACCTTCGCCCGCGCCCTTCCCCTGCTCCAGAGCATGGGCAAAAACATCACCCTGGTCGGCGGCAACGGCGACGGTCAGACCGCCAAGGTGGCCAACCAGATCATCGTTGCCCTGAACATTCAGGCAGTGGCTGAAGCGTTGGTGTTTGCCGCCAGGAACGGTGCCGACCCGGCCAAGGTTCGCGAAGCCCTGATGGGTGGGTTTGCTTCGTCAAAAATCCTTGAAGTCCACGGCGAGCGCATGATCAAGGGCACCTTCGATCCGGGTTTCCGCATCAGCCTGCACCAGAAGGACCTCAACCTGGCCCTGGCAGGCGCCCGCGAACTGGGGATCAACCTGCCCAACACCGCCAACGCCCAACAAGTGTTCAGCACCTGCGCCGCCATCGGTGGCAGCAACTGGGACCACTCGGCGCTGATCAAAGGCCTGGAACACATGGCCAACTTCTCGATTCGCGACAAGTAACCCCGCCGGTCTGCCCTTTTTTGGGGAGACCGCACTACCTGTAGTCGCTGCCGAGGCACGAAGGCTGCGAGTTCTTGATCATGCAGGGAGCCAATCAAGAGCTCGCAGCCTTCGTGCCTCGGCAGCGACTACCAGGTAACAATCATGAGTTCACACCCCTGCCCCGACTGGGCGACTGCCCTGTGCGCCGGTTTCAGCCAAATCTTCCTCCAGCGCCATCCGCTGTGCGGAGTGATGTGCCTGCTGGCGATTCTGCTCAGTGCTCCCACCCTGCTCGGTGGCGCCTTGCTGGGCGGTGTTGCGGGGCTCTTGACCGCGCAACGTCGCGACTACCCCAAAGCCGAACGCCAGGCCGGGCTCTACAGTTACAACGGCATCTTGCTGGGGTTGCTGTTAAGCCACCAACTGGAGTGGTCCGCCCTGTTGCCCCTGCTGATTATTGCCAGTGCAGGATTGAGCACGATGCTCGTCCACCAGTGGCTAAAACGCGCCGCCCACGGGCAAAGCCTGTTGGCCTATACCGCGCCGTTTGTGGCACTTGGCTGGATCTTGCTGCACCTGAACAACACCCCTGCCCCTGCCCTGAACCCCGATCAGGCCGTCAACAGCCTGACGCTGGTACAGGCCGTGTTCAAAGGCGTGGCCCAAGTGATGCTGCTACAGCACCCCGTTGCCGGGCTGCTGATTGTGCTCGGCCTGTGCCTGAGCAGTCATCGGGCGGCGCTATGGGCCATTACGGGTTCGCTGGCGGGCCTGGCATTTGGGCTGTATCAACAGGACACGGCCGCCGCACTGGACGGGCTGGCAGGCTACAACCCGGTACTCGCCGCATTGGCCCTGAGCCAGCAGCGACGTCGGCCGTGGCTTCCATTAGTCGGCATCCTCGTCACCCTGTTGCTTACACCCGGGTTTATCGCCCTGGGGCTTGCGCCATTAACGGCGCCGTTTATTCTCAGTTGCTGGCTGGTACATGCCAGCGTACGGATACTCAGTCCCCAGGCACCCGATGCCGAAGAACAATGCAGGTTGCGCATTGAGCGTTAATACTCGAACCTTCTGACATTTGGGCATCGAGCAACCTGCATGGACAACAAGGATTGGCGCCAGCGTCTGTACATCATGGTCTTCCAGGCCGACACACCCGCAGGACGGCGCTTTGACACCGCACTGCTGCTGATCATCATGTGCAGCCTGGTGGTGGTGGTGCTCGACAGCATCAACAGCATTCACCGCGACTACGCCAACATGCTGGCCTATATCGAGTGGGGCTTTACCTTTGTCTTTGCCATCGAGTACGGCCTGCGCCTGTATTGTTCCCCCAAACCGCTGCGTTACGCCTTCAGCTTCTACGGGCTGGTGGATTTGCTGGCCATCGTGCCGGGGATCCTGGCGATCTATTACAGCGACGCGCAGTACCTGCTGATTATCCGCATCATCCGCATGCTGCGCATTTTTCGCATCCTCAAACTGCGACCCTACCTGAGCCAGGCCAACTACCTGCTCGCGGCCCTACGCGGCAGCAAGCAGAAAATCATCGTGTTCCTGGTCAGTGTCTCGACCCTGGTCACGGTGTTCGGCAGCCTGATGTACGTGGTCGAAGGCCCGGAAAACGGCTTTACCAGCATCCCGGTGAGCATTTACTGGGCCATCGTCACCCTGACGACCGTGGGCTTTGGCGACATCGTGCCCAAGACCGTGCTGGGCCAAGTGATCTCGGCCATGGTAATGATCACCGGCTACTCGATCATTGCCGTGCCCACCGGCATCTTCACCGCCGAGCTGGCCAATGCCATGCGCGGCGAACAGCTCAAGCACGACTGCCCCACCTGCAAGAAAAACACCCACGAACAATCGGCTTCTTTTTGTTCCCGTTGCGGCAATACACTCTTTGCTAAAAATGCATAACCACAGCACTTTTTAATCTTTTAAGGACTATGCGTCAGCCGTTATAGTTGCTGGCAAATTGCCCTTATTGCTCTCCATAACAAGGAATTCGCAGTGAAAAAACTCTTTAGTGCTTCAATTCTGGCCGTAGGCCTGGCCCTCGGCAGCGTCGCTCACGCAGCGACTCCTCCGCCGTTGCTGAACGTGTCCTACGACGTGATGCGTGACTTCTACAAGGACTACAACGCGGCCTTCCAGAAGCACTGGGCACAAGAGCACAACGGCGAAAAGCTCAACATACAAATGTCCTTCGGCGGCTCCAGCAAACAGGCCCGCTCAGTCATCGACGGCCTGCCGGCTGACGTGATCACCATGAACATGGCCACCGACATCAACGCCCTGGCCGACAACGGCCAGCTGGTCCCGCAAAACTGGGTCACACGCCTGCCCGACAACAGCGCGCCGTTCACCTCGGCCACTGTGTTTATCGTGCGCAAAGGCAACCCGAAAGCCCTGAACGACTGGCCTGACCTGCTCAAGGACGGCGTACAGGTGATCGTGCCCAACCCGAAAACCTCGGGCAACGGCCGCTACACCTTCCTCTCGGCCTGGGGTTATGTGCTGAAAAACGGCGGTGACGAAACCAAGGCCAAAGACTTTGTCGCCAAGCTGTTCAAGCAAGCGCCGGTACTCGACACCGGCGGCCGTGCAGCCACCACCACCTTCATGACCAACCAGATCGGCGACGTGCTGGTGACCTTCGAAAACGAGGCTGAAATGATTGCCCGTGAATTTGGCCGCGACCAGTTCGAAGTGATCTACCCGAGCGTATCGGCAGAAGCCGAGCCGCCAGTGAGCGTGGTTGACAAAGTGGTCGACAAAAAAGGCACCCGCGCAACCGCTGACGCCTATCTGAAGTACCTGTGGTCCCCTGAAGGCCAGGAAATCGCCGCCAACAACTACCTGCGTCCACGTGACAAGGCAGTACTGGCCAAATACAACGACCGCTTCCCGAAAGTCGACTTCCTGTCGGTTGAGAAAACCTTCGGTGACTGGCGCGACGTGCAGAAAAAGTACTTCAACGACGGTGGCGTGTTCGACCAGATTTATAACGGTCAATAATCCCACCAACCTCGGCAGCGACTACGGGAAGAGCATTACCCTCCCCGCAATAGCTGTACAAAAAACCAGTAAAAACACTTGCCCTCGCGCCCGTCTCTGCCCATGCTGTGCGTCTTCTGCGCACCCTGAATGAGTTGAGCGATGCGGTTGTTTTTGTGTGAAAAACCCTCCCAGGCCAAAGATATCGCCGCCGTACTCGGTGCCAGCCGACGCGGTGATGGCTGCTGGATCGGCCCCGCTGCCACCGTCACCTGGTGCATCGGCCACCTGCTCGAAACCGCCCCGCCCGACGCCTACGACGAGCGCTACAAGCGCTGGGTACTGGCCGACCTGCCGATCGTTCCCGAAAAATGGAAAATGCGCGTCAAGCCCAAGACCGCCAGCCAGTTCAAGGCCGTCAAGCGCCTGCTCGGGGAAGCCAGCGAACTGGTGATCGCCACCGACGCCGACCGTGAAGGCGAGATGATCGCCCGCGAACTGGTCGAGCACTGCCGCTATCGCGGCCCGATCCAGCGCCTGTGGCTGTCAGCCCTGGACGACGCCTCCATTCGCAAGGCCCTGGCCGCACTCAAACCGGGGGCCGAAACCTTCAACCTCTACCACTCGGCACTGGGACGCTCACGGGCCGACTGGTTGATCGGCATGAACATGAGCCGCCTGTTCACCCTGCTCGGTCGCCAGTCCGGCTATCAGGGCGTGTTGCCGGTGGGCCGGGTGCAAACCCCGACGCTGCGCCTGGTCGTCGACCGTGACCGCAGCATCAGCGACTTTATCCCCGTGGCCTACTGGGCCATTGATGTGCAACTCAAACACGACGGGCAGTTGTTCACCGCACAATGGCGCGCGGATCCCGACACGTGCGACGACCAGGACCGCTGCCTCAACCAGGCCCATGCACAGCAGGCCGCCGCCGCAATGAACAGCGCGAGCAGCGCCCGGGTGATCAAGCTGCGCACCGAGCGCATGCGTGAAGTGGCACCCTTGCCGTTCGACCTGGGCACGCTGCAAGAGGTGTGCTCAAAAAAACTCGGCCTGGGCGCCCAGGAAACCCTGGACGTCGCCCAGGCCCTGTACGAAACCTACAAAGTGATCACCTACCCGCGCAGCGACTGTGGCTACCTGCCGCAAAGCCAGCACGGTGAAGCACCGTCGATCCTGAGCGCCCTGCAGCACGCAGACCCGGCATTGGGGGCACTGGCCGCGTATCTGGACCCCCAGCGCCGTTCACGGGCCTGGAACGATGCCAAGGTCAGCGCCCACCACGGTATCATCCCCACGGCGGCCGCCAAAAACCTTGACCGCCTGAGCGGCAAACACCGCGCCGTGTATACGCTGATTCGCGCACGCTACCTGGCGCAATTTCTGCCCAACCACGAATACGACCGCACCCAGGCCGACTTCGATTGCGCAGGACAAAATGTGCGTGCCGTCGGCAAGCAAATCGTCGAGCCCGGCTGGAAGCGCGCACTGCCCGAAGCCCTGGCCCCGGCCAAGGGCCGCGAAGCCCCGGCACCACAACCGTTGCCTGTATTGCGCGAAGGCCTGGACTGCGCGATTGTCGGGGTCAACCTCAAAGACCTGTGGACCCAGCCACCCAAGCCCTTCACCGAAGGCGACCTGATCAAGGCGATGAAAAACGTCGCCAAGCTGGTGCAAGACCCACTGCTCAAGCAAAAACTCAAGGACACCACCGGCATCGGCACCGAAGCCACCCGGGCAGGCATCATCCAGGGCTTGCTGGACCGCGGTTACCTGATCAAAAACGGCAAGGCCCTGGCCGCCACGGCGCCCGCCTTCAGCCTGATCGACGCCGTGCCCCGCGCCATCGCCGACCCCGGCACCACGGCCATCTGGGAACAGGCGCTGGACATGGTGCAAAGCGGCGAAATGACCCTCGACGTATTCGTCGCCAAGCAGGCGGCCTGGATGAGCAAGCACATCGAGCGTTGCAGCGCCCTGACGCTGACCATCAGCGGCCCGGCCAGCCCGGCAGGTGCGGCACCTGCCTGGAAAAAGAAACGCAAGGCCGCAACCGGCAAGGCCAAGCCAAAACGGGCGGTGAAAGCCAAGGGAGCATGAATGCTAAAGCGAGAGTTGCCCCGAAATACAGGTCACTGCTGAGCCGCCCACCCAGATATCGTCGCCGATCTGCTCAATGGCTACGCGCCCTGCTCGCCCCATTGCCGTCCCTTGACTGGCCACATAGCGCGCCGGGGCCAGACCGTCGCCGATCAACCACTGGGCCAGCCCGGCATTCAGGCTGCCAGTGACCGGGTCTTCGGGCATGCCTTCACCGGCACAGAACGCACGTACTTCAAACTGCGCCTCATCGCCATCACGCCCGGCATTCCAGGGCGCGACCACCCCGATGGACAGGCCCATCAATTGTGCGTAATCAGGGTTTAAAGCCAGTACCTGCTCGCGATCGCGCAGCATCAGCGCCACCCAGCCGGGACCGTTGTCGACCCAACGCGCCAGCACCACCGCCTGCAACTCGATACCCAGGCCACCACAGATACGTTGCAGCAATTCACTCTCGACAGCGCCGGTACGCAACAGAGGCGGCGCCGTAAAGGCCAGTTGCCCGGCGTCGCGGCGGATTCTGATCAAGCCTGCGCTGCATTCCTGAATGATTTCTTCACCCTTGGGCGTGCCCCCGGCTTCCAGCCAGGCGTGACAACTGCCCAGCGTCGGGTGCCCGGCAAACGGCAGTTCTTTCAGAGTGGTAAAGATGCGCAAGCGGTAATCCGCTTCAGGATTTTGCGGTTTCAGCACGAAGGTGGTTTCACTGAGATTGGTCCAGCGCGCAAAGTCGGCCATCTGCCCGTCGGTCAGGCTGTCAGCGTTCAACACCACGGCAACCGGGTTGCCCTTGAGTGCAACCGTACTGAAGACATCAACTTGCTTGAATTCAAATGGGCTCATGGCCAGCTCCTGATAACGACCCGTAGCACCCTACACAATCAGGGGAAAAATGGCGCGATTTTGTCGCGGGTGCAGAAACACAAAAGCCGCGATCGGCTGTACATGCAGATCGCGGCCTTCTCGTCTTAACCCCTGTTACACGGGTTAAACCAGATCCGTACCGTCACGCCTGGCCTTGCGCATGTCGCGCCACAGGCTCACGCACAGTGTCAGCATCACCGCGGCCGCGATGGCCGGCCAGATCAATACATAAGCAGTCAAAGCGAAACTGGACATGGGGAGGCTCCGTTTTCAGTGTCAGGTTCAGGGTTGTGGTGAAAAGCCACCACCCGTTCGTTGATGCAGTCAAAATCAAATGTCTGGTTGGAACGCAAACTCACCAGCACACACACCACCGTACTGACGCCATAGGCCGTCAATGAGCTGAGCAGTACCGGGTAATCACGTAAAAAACCAAACGCAAAGGGCGCAAACACCATAAAGGCCAGCGCACCCAGCACAAACCCGGCGCGCTTACCCAAGAAGCCGAATGCCATCAGTCCGATCACCACCCCGCCACCTATCGAGGCGCAACATTCGAAAAACAGCGCCACCAAACCCTGCATCTCCAGCAACTCGAACCGCGCGACCAAAAACATCACAAAGCCTGCGATCGCCGCACTGGTAAACGCTGCATTGGTAATCCGTTCCCAATACAGGCTGGCGATGACAGGGAACACGATGGCACCCCACAGCGCACCGACAAAAATCAGCATGGTCAGAATATCGAGTTTCATGCTGGCGAAAATCATTGCCAGCATCGTTGCCAGCACCATGGTCAGGCGCCCCACAAACAACATGGTTTTGGGGTTTGGCTTGCCCTTGGCGATGTTCTTGCCATACACGTCGGTCATGACCAGTGCCGACAACGCGGACAGATCCGAGTCGGCAGTGGATGACAGCGAACCAATCACCATGATGAAAAACAGCCCCACCGCAAAAGGCGGCAAGTAGGTCGAAGCCATTTGCGGGATCAGGTTGTTGAGATCGCCGTCCAGCGGTTCGATACCGGCCAGCAATGCCATAAAACCCAGCATGCCAAGCCCGATCACGATTGAGGCATAACCGATGGTGGCCGTGACAAAGGTCGACTTCATCAAGTCCTCGCGCACGGCAAACAGGCGCTGGGCGATGGTCTGATTACCGATGGCGTAGGCCAGCACGGCGACGAAGTACGGTGCACCCTGCTCAAGAATCGCGGTTTTGGAATAGAAGCTGGCTTGCTCGGGCGTGATCTTCGGCATGCCCTGGGCAAAGAGTTCCGGGCCGCCCAGCTGAAAGAAAATAATCGGAATGATCACCACGGCAGCGAAGATCATGGCGAACAGCTGACCGAAATCTGTGAGCACCGACGAGCGAAATCCCGACCAGATGGTGTAGGTGAGAATACCCACGCCCGCAATCAGAACGCCGTGGGTAAAGCTAAGCGGCGAGAGCACCGCCACCAACGCCCCGGCGGCGGTGAAGTTGACCATCAGGCTGATGAGGCTTCCGACAATATTGGAACCCGCCAGAATCATCTGGCTGGAGCGCCCGTGCCGTGCATGCATGATTTCAGCGAGCGTGTGGGCCTTGGGTGCCAGTTGCCGAAATCGCCGGCCAAAGGGGTAAATGAACAAAATCATCAGCGCGCCCCAGAAGCCGTAGTGCAGCGCCCCCGAGATCCCGAATTTGTAACCCGCAGTGGCGGCGGCATAAAACGATGCCGCCCAGATCCAGGTGGCCGTCATGCTGGCGGCTGACATGCCAAAACCGATGGAGTTATTGGAAACCATATAACCATCGACATTTTCTTCCTTGCGACCCACACGCAAAGAAACCAGAAAAGTCAGGCCATAGAAACAAAACATAAGCAGCAACACAGTGAGGGTGGAAAGTTGAAACATTCCTTTCTCCTTTTTATGTGCGCGCAATCGCTACTGACGCAACGAAAGGCCAGGAATCGGCAAGCGCAACAACCCGGAATTCCTGACAGGCAGGCGATAGCGGACAGAGGTCCGTGGGTTGTCAGAGTGATGGCTGGCAAGTGACGGAACGCAAGTGGCGTCCCAGGTCAAAAGGCAAAGCGTGCGCTAGCACGTTGAGCCCGGTGCTTGCAGCAATGGCCGGCAGGTGCCGGGAGATAAGTCCTGCATCAGAAGCGTAAAGCCCTGACGCGGACGGATGTGAAGTATACAGATTCGAGTCAAATTGTGCTGGTTGGCACCCAACGTCCGACCACAAACAAAAACGGCGACCCGAAGGTCGCCGTTGAGCACTACTTGAATTGCCGACTCAACCCTGGCGGCACGCCGCTGATGTCAGTCTCTTCCCACGGCCCGTTGGGGCTCACCGAACGGCTCCAGCCATTGTCCCAACGGTAGTAGGCACGCTGGCGGTAGAAAATGTTGGTCTGGTTGTCCAGCACGTAAACGCCCATGCGCGCATCCCAGTGGCTGGGGCCACCCGGCGGCGGGGCGAAGGTGGCCGAGGTGCGTGGCAAGGGTTTCGGCGCCTTCGGGATCGGCATGTCCGGCAGCGGTTTGCCGGAGGGCTGGGGCGTCGGCGGCGGCATCGGCGTTGAGGGCGCCGTCGGCTCATAAGGCTGATGAACCGCACAGGCGCTCAGGCCAAGGACCAGGCTGAGCAGGGTGATGCGTGCAAATACGGCCATGGTGACTTCTCTTGTGAGTCATTATTTATTGTGCCGGCTAAACCTCTGTCTGCGGGAGCGGGCTTGCTCGCTCCCACAATCAGGAAATTACTTGTCCGGGCTGTCGATCGTCAGCTGTTGCAGCTCTTGAGTGCTGCTGGACAACGGCTGGCTACGCCCTACCCACTCGCCCGCCGTCGGCTGACCAGCACGGGAGATGCGTGCCATCAGTTGGACTTCAGGAAAGTTGGACAGTTTCAATTGCGGCATCATTGCGTCGACATCGCCCAGCTCAACCGTGATCGGCAGGTCCGCAACGGTCACGCGCTTGACCGCGAGCGGTGCCGGTGGGCCGGATACCGCACGGGCGAAAATGAATACGCTGTCGCCCGGCAAGGCACTGGCCTTGACCGCATCCGCCAGATCGACGCTCACCTTGATCGACGCCATCGCCTTGGCCACCGGCGCCGCCTCCACCTTGGCGCCGCTGGCCTGCAGCTGCTCGCGGGCTTTCGCGATACCGCCTTCGAGGGCAGAACGTGAAGCATCGCCTTCGGGCAGCTCATCCATCAAACGCTGCCAGTAGCCAATGGCCTCCTGGAAGCGCCGCTCTTCAAAGGCGGCAATGCCCAGCAGACCCAGGCTGGTGACTTCTTTCGGGTCGGCCTTGAGGGCTTCGTCGGTCAGTGCCTGGAGCGTGTCACTCCACTTTTTGTTGTCGGCGAAGTACTTCGCCTGGGCCCACTGGCCCAGCAACTCAGGCTGACGCCCGGCCAGGTTGGCAGCGCGCTCGAACACCTTGGCCGCCTCCGCCGGACGGTTTTGCGCCATATAGGCGCGACCCAGGAAGTACAGGCCTTCGGCCGAATCCGGTTGCGCAGCAGCGGCACGCTCCAGGCGCGCGACCATTTCTTCAAGGGATTGCGGCGGTTGCGAAAACTCGCGGGTCAGCTCGACTTTATCGCTGGAACCAAAGTGCAGGTACAGCCCCAAGCCCAGCACCGGCACCAGCACAGCCGCCAGCAACGGAATGGCCTTGCCCAGGCTGGAAACCCGACCCGGAGCAACGCCTTCGGTGTCAGCGAGCAATTCGCGGGCCGCTTCGGCGCGGCCGGTTTCAAATTGCTCGGGGGTCAACACGCCCTCTTCGCGCTGCTGCTGCAACTCGGCGACACGCTCCTGGTACAGCGCGACATTCAATGCGGTGCGGTCTTCTTCGCGCTGGGCGCGGCGGCCACGCAATACCGGGATCAATAAAAAGCTGAGGGCTATGAGTAGCAGCAGGCCTGCTGCGAGCCAGAAATCAATCATCTTTGGTTTTATCCAGCAAAGTGTCGAGGCGCTTGCGCTCCTCGACAGAAAGTGTGTCCGAGCTTTCGGTCTGCACCGTGCGACGACGGCGCCCCACGATGACGCCAATCACTACCAGCCCCCCCACCAGCAAGGCCAGCGGGCCAAACCAGAGCACTGCCGTCTTGCTGGTCAGGGCCGGTTTGTAGAGCACGAAATCGCCGTAGCGGGCGACCATGAAATCGAGGATCTGCTGGTTGTCCTTGCCCTCGCCCAGCATGCGGAAAATCTCGCGGCGCAGGTCGGTGGCAATCGGTGCGTTGGAATCGGCAATGTCCTGATTCTGGCACTTGGGGCAGCGCAGTTCCTTGGTCAGTTCGCGAAAACGCTCGCGCTCGGCGTCGTTGGCAAACTCGTAGGTGTCGATGGCGGCATGGGCAATACCCGTCAACGTCAACCCGAACACCACAGCGGCTAGCCAGCGCTTCATGGTTTGGCCTCGTCAACCAGTGCCTGATATTTGCCCGCAAGCTGCTCGCGCCACACGGTTTCGTCGATCACACCCACAAACTTGTGGCGAATGATGCCCTTGCTGTCGATCAGGAATGTCTCGGGCGCGCCGTACACGCCCAGGTTCAGGCCCAGGGTGCCGTCAGCATCGTCGATGTCCAGCTGGTACGGGTTGTGGAACTCCTTGAGCCACTTTTTCGCGTCCGCGTTGACGTCCTTGTAGTTCACGCCGTAGATCACCACGCCCTGCTCGGCCAGCTTGGTCAGCATCGGGTGTTCGACCCGGCATGAAATGCACCAGGTGGCCCACACGTTGACCAGCGCGGGCTTGCCCTTGAGGTCGGCCTCGGTCAGGACCTTGTCGCCCTCCACCGCAGGCAGGCTGAATGCCGGGAACGGCTTGTCGATCATCGCCGACGGCAACTCGGTCGGGTCCAGGTACAAGCCTCTGTAGAGAAACCACGCCATGCCCAAGAACACGGCCAGGGGGATCAGCATCAACCAGCGTCTCATGCCGTGGCTCCTGTCATGCCCAATGCTTCACGCACGCGGCTTTTAACCTTGACCCGGTAGCGACGGTCCATCGCTGCCAGCAATCCACCCAAACCTGTGAGCAGGCCGCCAAACCAGATCCAGCGGACAAACGGCTTCACATGCACCCGCACCGCCCAGGCGCCATCGCCCAAGGGCTCGCCCAGGGCGACGTAGAGATCACGGGTGAAACCGGCGTCGATCCCGGCCTCGGTCATCATCGAGTTCTGCACCGTGTACAGGCGTTTTTCCGGGTGCAGCACGCTGACTTCCTTGCCGTTACGGATCACACGCACGGTACCTTTGTCCGACGTGAAGTTCGGGCCCTGGAAGTGCTTGGCACCTTCAAAGATGAAGTGATAACCGCCCAGCTCCATCGACTCGCCCGGCGCCAGGCGCAAATCGCGCTCGGCACTGTTCTGGCTCGACAGCACCACACCCAGGGCGCACACGGCGATACCCAGGTGGGCGATCTGCATGCCCCAGTAGCTGCGGGTCAGGCAGCGTACGCCTTTGACCAGGCCTTTGTGACGGGTTTTGTCACCAATGTCGCGCACCCCGGCCAGCAGCACCCAGGACGCCAGCATAAAGGTGGTCAGCACGGCCCAGTTGAAATCGCCATAAGCCACGCCTGCAATCGCCGACAGCGCGGCGCTGCCCAGCAACACCGGGGTCAGCATGCCCAACAGCCATTTGACCGGGGTGTCTTTCCAGCGCACCAGCATGCCCACCGCCATCACCACCATCAGCAACCCCATCAGCGGGATGAACATGGCGTTGAAGTACGGCGGGCCCACCGACATCTTGGCGCCGCTGATGGCATCCACAATCAGCGGGTACAGGGTGCCGAGCAGAATCATCGACGCGGCCACCACCAGCACCAGGTTGTTGCCCAGCAGCAAGGTCTCCCGCGACCACAGCTTGAAGCTGACGTGGCTTTTGACCACTGGCGCACGCAACGCAAACAGGGTCAGCGAGCCGCCCACCACAAACAGCAGGAAGATCAGGATGAAAACGCCGCGCTCAGGGTCGGAGGCGAATGCATGCACCGAGGTCAGTACGCCGGAACGGACCAGGAAAGTTCCCAGCAGGCTCAGGGAAAACGCGGCAATGGCCAGCAGCACGGTCCAGCTTTTGAACACGCCACGTTTTTCGGTCACGGCCAGCGAGTGAATCAGGGCAGTGCCCACCAGCCACGGCATGAACGAGGCGTTCTCCACCGGGTCCCAGAACCACCAGCCGCCCCAGCCAAGTTCGTAGTACGCCCACCATGAGCCCAGGGTGATGCCGATACCGAGGAAGGCCCACGCCACGATGGTCCACGGGCGGGACCAGCGCGCCCATGCAGCGTCCAGTCGGCCGCCCAGCAAGGCGGCAATGGCGAAAGCAAAGGCCACCGAGAAACCGACATAACCCATGTACAGCATCGGCGGGTGAACAATCAGGCCGATGTCCTGCAGCAGCGGGTTAAGGTCATTACCGTCCGAAGGAATCTGCGGCAGCAAGCGTACGAAAGGATCCGAAGTCAGGATCAAAAACAGCAGGAAGCCCACGCTGATCATGCCCATGATCGCCAGCACCCGCGCCAGCATCACTTGCGGCAATTGCCGCGAGAAGATCGACACGGCGAAGGTCCAGCCGCCCAGAATCATGGCCCACAGCAGCAGCGAACCTTCGTGGGCGCCCCACACGGCACTGAACTTGTAGTACCACGGCAACGCACTGTTGGAGTTGCTCGCCACGTACGCCACCGAGAAATCATCGGCCATGAAGGCATACGTCAGGCAGCCGAACGAGAACAACAAGAAGGCAAACTGCCCCCAAGCGGCGGGTTGCGCCAGGCTCATCCACAATTTGTCGCCGCGCCAGGCTCCCAGCAGCGGCACGATGGCCTGCACAATGGCAAAGCACAGCGCCAGAATCATGGCCAGATGGCCCAATTCAGGAATATAGAGTCCAGACATCAGTACTTACCCTCACTCGCCGGCACAGGCGCGGACAGGCCGCTTTCATTCAACGCCTTGGTGACTTCAGGCGGCATGTATTTTTCGTCGTGCTTGGCCAGCACTTCATCGGCCACTACCACGCCCTGGGCATTGAGCTTGCCCAGCGCGACGATGCCCTGCCCTTCACGGAACAGATCCGGGAGGATGCCGCGGTAGGTGATGGTCACGGACTTGTTGAAATCGGTGACCACAAACTGTACGTCCAGCGAGTCGCCCGAACGCTTGAGCGATCCGGCTTCAACCATGCCACCGGCACGGATACGGGTGTCCAGTGGCGCTTCGCCATTGGCGATTTGGGTCGGGGTATAGAACAGGTTGATGTTCTGCTGCAAGGCGCTCAGGGCAAGGGCCACGGCAGCGCCCACACCCACCAGAATCGCCAGGATGATGATCAAACGTTTTTTACGCAGCGGATTCACTTCATATTCTCCCGACGCAAACGACGCGCCTCTTGTTGCAAATAACGTCGGCGCGCCATGATCGGCAGCGCCACGTTCAACGCCAGTACCGCCAGGCAAATGCCGTAGGCCGACCAGACATACACCCCGTGATGGCCCATGGCGATGAAGTCACCAAAAGAAGCAAAACTCATCGCGCGCCCTCCAGTGCCTTCAACACCTCAGCCTTGACCCAGCTGCTGCGGGCCTCGCGCTTGAGTACTTCCAGGCGCATGCGCAACAGCAGCACTGCGCCAAAGAAGCAATAAAAGCCCAGCACCGTGAGCAGCAGCGGCATCCACATTTCCATGGGCATGGCCGGTTTTTCTGTGAGGGTGAAGGTCGCGCCCTGATGCAGGGTGTTCCACCACTCCACCGAGTACTTGATGATCGGGATATTGATCACGCCCACAATCGCCAACACCGCGCAGGCCTTGGCCGCGCTGTCGCGGTTAGTGATGGCATTGCCCAGGGCAATCAGGCCGAAATACAGAAACAGCAGGATCAGCATCGAGGTCAGGCGCGCATCCCAGACCCACCACGAGCCCCAGGTCGGCTTGCCCCAGACGGCACCGGTGACCAGCGCCACGGCGGTCATCCAGGCACCGATGGGCGCGGCAGCCTGCAGCGCCACGTCGGCGATTTTCATCTTCCAGACCAGACCCACCACACCGCACACCGCCAGCATCACATAGCAGGACTGCGCCAGCATGGCGGCCGGAACATGGATATAAATGATCCGGAAACTGTTGCCCTGCTGGTAGTCCGGCGGCGCAAACGCCAGGCCCCAGACCACCCCGCAGGTGATCAGCAACACGGCAGCAATGCTTAACCACGGCAACAGCCGCCCACTAATGGCATAGAACCATTTGGGCGAGCCGAGTTTGTGAAACCAAGTCCAGTTCATCACGCTGTTTCCATCACGGTGCCGGTCACGACAGGTCGAGTGTCATGCCAGCCAGGGTCTTTACTGGTCCACGGGGACCAGACCTCATTATTCACCGACGCTGATTTTCAGGCCGGCAGCTATAGCAAAGGGTGTCAGGGTTACTGCCAGGGCGGTCAGGCTACCAAGCCACAGCAGATAACCGGTTGCGGGCATGCCCTGGAGTGCCGCCTGCAAGGCGCCACTGCCCAGGATCAGCACCGGGATATATAAAGGCAAAATCAGCAACGCCAGCAGCAGGCCTCCACGCTTGAGACCAACGGTCAGCGCAGCCCCCACGGCCCCGAGCAGGCTCAATACCGGCGTCCCGAGCAGCAACGACATCAGCAACACCGGCAGGCAGGCTACCGGCAGCCCCAGCATCAAGGCCAGCAGTGGCGACAGGATGACCAGCGCCAGGCCGGAGAACAGCCAGTGTGCCAGCACTTTGGCCAAGACCAGTAGTGGCAGGGGGTGCGACGAAAGGACCCACTGCTCAAGGGATCCGTCCTCAAAATCACTGCGAAAAAGCCCGTCCAGCGAGAGCAAAACCGCTAAAAGCGCCGCGACCCACAGCAGCCCCGGAGACAAGGTTTGCAACAATTGAGTCTCGGGTCCGACCGCCAAAGGGAACATGGCGATCACAATTGCAAAAAATACCAGGGGGTTGGCCAACTCGGCCGGACGGCGAAACAGCAAGCGCGCCTCACGTGTTACCAACGTTGCGAACACACTCATACAGCCCACTGTCCCAGGTCGATATTGCGATAACCGGCCGGCATCCGGCTCAACGTATGGTGTGTGGTAAGCACCACCATGCCGCCGCTTTCGCAGTGGCGGGCCAGGTGTTCTTCGAGTTGCGCCACGCCTTGTTTGTCGAGCGCGGTAAAGGGCTCGTCGAGAATCCACAACGGCGGGCTGTCCAGATACAAACGGGCCAGCGCCACACGCCGCTGCTGGCCGGCCGACAAGGTGTGGCACGGCACATCTTCAAAGCCCTTGAGCCCTACCGCCGCCAGTGCCGTCCAGATCGCTTCGCGGGTGGCCGGGCGGTGCAACGCACAGAGCCAGCCCAGGTTTTCTTCGGCGGTGAGCAAATCCTTGATCCCGGCGGCATGGCCGATCCACAGCAGGTTGATCGTCAGTTCATGGCGCTGACTGCTCAAGGCCTGACCGTTGAGGCGTACTTCCCCCGCCGTCGGCTGCATCAGGCCCGCCAACAATCGCAGCAGGCTGGTTTTGCCGCTGCCGTTGGGGCCGCTGATTTGCAACATGTCACCGCTGGCCAGACGCAATTCGAGGTTCTCGAACAACATCCGCCAGTCACGCTCACAGGCGAGCGATACGGCTTCTAAAAGAGGGCTGGTCACGTAATTGAGGCCTTCACGGTTCAAGTCGGCTCAGGCGCGGCCGTTAAAGTGATGCAGAATAAATGCATTTGCGGCCGGTTTCAGAGAGCTGGATCAAACAATTGCAATGTTTTCATGCCCTCTGAACGACGGGGCAGCATTATACATGCCATGTCCTACGCTAAAGAGGGCAATTTCGACAGGTTGTTACGATGAAAGGCGACATGAATATTCCACCTATCCCACAAACCACGCCCAGTAGTCTGCGCCCCGGTCTTGTGGGCGGTGAAGTGCTCAAGTTGTTACAGCCTGCCGAAGGCCTGATAAGACCCGGCCAAAGTGCCCAGGCAGAAGTGATATCGCTCAAGCAAAACGATCTGGCGTTCCAGTTGCTGCTCAAGCTGACCCTGGCCGGTGGCCGGGAAACCAACGTCCAGGCCAGCAGCAACTTTCCTTTGCCCGTGGGCACACAGTTGGCCGTGACCCAGCCTTCAGCAGGCAATCTTGCGATCAGCCTGCAACAGGCACTGAGTAGCAGCGTCGCCACCCTGACCCGCCTTGATACACAGCAAGTACCCGTGGGCACGCTGCTCCAGGGCAAAGTGCTGACCACCCAGGCATTGGCCCAACCCGCCGGGCAACCGGCAATCTATCGCTCGTTGGTCACACTGCTCAACAGCGCCTTGAGCGGCAGCACCCTGACCCTGGACAGCCCGCAGCCTTTGCGGATCGGCAGTTTGCTGAGCACCCGGGTGCACGATGCGCAAAGCCTGAACTTTGTCCCACTCAGTGGGCGCCAGGAGCAACTGGCCGTCACGCAGCAACTCGCAATTCAACAAAGCCGCCAAGGGTCACTGGAGGGACTGCTCAGCGCCCTGCAAAAACTGCCGCCCAACGCACAGATGCCTCCTGAACTACGTGCCTCTATCGACACGCTGTTGGCTCAATTGCCTACACCCTCGCAACTGAGCAGCCCCAAAGCACTGAGCAGTGCCTTGCTCAACAGCGGCGCATTCCTGGAAGCCAAGTTGCTCAGCGGTCAGGTACAAGCACTGGCTCCGGACATGAAGGCCACGTTGCTGCGACTGATTGCGCAGATTCTTCCCGGCGTACCGGCCAGTACCGGTTTCAATCCCGGCATGGCTGCCAGCACCCAGGCCCAGGCACTGCCGACCTTTGTGCGCAATGCCCTGGGCATGCTCGGCCAGGTCAGCGCCAAGCCGCAGCCGGGCGGTTTCCCCCTGCCCCAGCGTTCGGTGCAGAGCGGCGAACATGAAGACAGCCTGGAAAACTTGCTGAAACTGGCAGCGGCGGCCATTTCACGCCTGCAAAGTCATCAGTTGTCGAGTCTTGAGCAAAGCGGACGCACGGCCGATGGCGGCGTGCTGACCACATGGCAACTGGAAATCCCCATGCGCAATGCCCACGACATCGTGCCTTTGCAGGTCAAGTTTCAGCGAGAAGACCCGCCCGAAAAAGAGCCACAAGACACACCCGAGCCCCGGGAAATCAAGGACCCGCTGTGGCGGGTAGAACTGGCCTTCGACCTCGCGCCTCTGGGTCCGCTGCATGTGCAGGCGCAGCTGCTGCGCGGCAGCCTGTCGGGCCAGCTGTGGGCCGAACGGGCCTCTACGGCGCACTTGATCGAGAGCCAGCTGGGCGACTTGCGCCAGCGTTTGAACGACGCAGGGTTGAGCGTGACCGATCTGGACTGCCACCAGGGCACCCCGCCACAGAGCGGCCACACCCGACTGGAACAACGCTGGGTGGACGAAACCGCATGAACACAGAGTCCGCACCCCGCCAGGCGATAGCCCTCAAATACGACGGCAAACAGGCCCCTACCCTCACCGCCAAAGGCGACGATGAATTGGCGCAAGCCATCCTCATACTGGCCCGCGAGCATGGGGTGCCGATCTATGAAAATGCCGAGCTGGTCAAATTACTGGCGCGCATGGAATTGGGCGACAGCATCCCGCAGGAGTTGTACCGAACCCTGGCAGAAATCATTGCCTTTGCCTGGCAGCTCAAAGGCAAATTCCCGGCAGGGTTTGATCCGGACGCCGAGCCGCAAGAGCGGGATATCACCCCCTGACAGCCTCAGACCTTGTAGTCGCTGCCGAGGAACGAAGGCTGCGATCGACGGCACAGAGCGGTCAGTCAGTCAAACCGTGTCGACACCCTCGCGAGCAAGCCCGCTCCCGCGGGCATGGTTTGACACCCTCACGATCGCAAAGCCCCGTCCACCTGCTGCGCAGCCTCAAGCAGCACACTGTCCTGACGAAAACCACCAATCAGTTGCAACCCCACCGGCAGTTCACCCGGCTGCCTGGGTAAGGGAATGTTGATTTGAGGCAGCCCGAATGCCATCCAGCATTTGCAAAAGTCCGAAGGACCCGTCGTTTCCAGGCCCAGGGGCGCAACCATGCCGCAGGTGACGCTCAGCATCGCATCGTAGGGTGCAAAAATCGCCTGCAGTCTCGGTGCCTGCGCAGCCAGGCGAGCCTTGGCCGCTGACTCCTGCTCCCATGTCGTACCCCTGGCCCGTTCGATCATGGCCACCACTGACGGGCTCAGCAGTTCAGGGCTGGATTGCCACTCTTTGGACAGCGACCGTGCGCCCTCGCAGTCATTGATCAACAGGTGGTCGTCAAACACGTTCGCAAAATCATCCGGCAGGTCCACTGTGGTCACGGTGTGGCCTGCAGCCTTCAACCTCTGGACCGCCGCCAGTAAAGCGTCAGCCACCACCGGATCCACCTGGTCCCAGCGCGCAGTACGACAAAACCCGAACGTCCTGCTGCCGCTCTCCCGAGCCGATTGCGGCAAACCGGGCACCAGTACCTGAGCGACGAGAGCCAGGTCGCGAACCGACCGGCCATACCAGCCCAGCGTGTCGAAGCTGGGTGCCAGGGGCTTGATCCCTTCCAGCGAAACCAGCCCATAGGAAGGTTTAAACGCATACAGCCCGCAATAGGACGCAGGCTTGAGCAGCGAGCCCGCCGTTTGCGTGCCCAGCGCCACAGGAAAGAAACCCGCGGCCATGCCTGCAGCAGAACCGGCACTGGAGCTGCCTGGAGTCCGGTCCAGATCATGGGGATTGCGGGTCGGCCCGGTTTGCATATAGGCAAACTCGGTGGTGTGGGTCTTGCCCATGATCACCGCTCCCGCCTGTCGCAGCAGCGCAACCACATGGGCATCGCGAGACGGCCAGTTGTTGTCATAGATCGGGGAGTAAAAACCCGTGGGGTGGTCGCGGGTATCAATGATGTCCTTGACCCCAATCGGCACTCCGGCCAGCAAGCCGTTGATCCCGGGGCTGCTCAGCCCCTGTGCCTGTTTGCGCACCACCTGCGGGTCGAGGGCGACGAACGCCCGGATCGCAGACTCACGGGCGTTTGTCTGACTCAGGAAATGCTCGGCCACAATGCCGGGGCTCAGGTGCGCGGTGCGGACCTGCTCGGCAATCGAGTGGGCGTCCGCCGTGTCGAGAAAACTCATGCTGTATTCAACCTCTGCTCATGACTGCGTTACTGGGCATACACCGACGCCCACTCTGTAAAACCCTTGATCTCGATGGGGTTGCCCGAAGGATCGAGGAAAAACATCGTCGCCTGCTCCCCCGGGGTCCCGACAAAACGAAGGGTCGGCTCCAGCACAAACTCCACGCCGCGATCCATCAGACGCTCTTTCAAGGCCAGCCAGTCAGGCATGCTCAGCACCACCCCGAAATGCGGCATGGGCACCCAGTGATCGCCCACCTTGCCGGTGTTGCTGACGGCAAACGGCTCACCCAGGTGCAAGGACAATTGATGGCCGAAAAAATCGATGTCCAGCCACGTATCAGTGCTGCGACCTTCCGCGCAGCCCAGCACATCGCAGTAAAAGTGGCGCGCCGAGCCCAGATCGTGAACGTGATAAGCAAAATGAAAGAGTGATTGCACAGTAACCTCCTGAAACTTGAAATAGCCCAATGCCCCTGCAGGAAATCATGCAGTGCGCCATTCAAAAGAGATAACCTGTTATTTTTTCCATTAAAGAAAGAAATTCTAATGGATACGCGCTATCTCAGAAGCCTGATCGCCGTGGTGGAATGCGGGTCAATCGCCAAGGCGGCCCGCCTGGAAAACCTGACGGCTGCCGCGGTCAGCCAGCGTATTGTGGCGCTCGAACGGCAGTTGGGGCTCCAGCTTCTGGTGCGGGTCGGCCACGAGGCCAAGCCCAGCCTGGCCTGCATGGACTTGCTGCCCAGGGCCAGAGGCATCGTCGATGAAGTGGCGCTTCTGACAAGTGACGTCGACGCCCTGGGCCTGACCGGCCCCTTGCGCATCGGTGCGATTTCAACGGTACTCACGGGCCTTCTGCCCCAGGCCTTGCGCAGCCTGACCCGCTCAACTCCCCAGCTGAAGCCGGTGATCGTTCCAGGGACATCCCGTTCGCTGTATCAGGCGCTGGAGGCCAACGAACTGGATGCCGCGATAGTGGTCGCGCCGCCGTTCACGCTGGCCAAGACCTTCAATGGGGTATTGCTGCGCAAGGAACCCTTGGTGTTTATCTCCAATGAGCACTCAAGCCAAAGCATCGACGCGCGCCTGCAACACTGCCCGTATATTCAATATGACCCGGATGCGTGGGGGGGCCGGCATGCCGTCCAGTACCTGCAAGACCAGGGGCTGAAACCAGCCGCCCTGCTGGATCTGGATGCGCTGGAAACCATCGCCCTGCTGACTGCGCAGGGGTTGGGAGTCAGCCTGGTGCCTTGCTGGTCGGGGATTGAGCGCTGGACGGACAGTTGTGTCGTGGAGCCTGTGGGTGACGAACGCTATGACCGCAGGATTATGCTGATCAGTCATGCACAAGGGCCACGGGTGCGAATGGTTGAAGCGTTGAAACAGGCGCTGCAGGAGAAGACGCCATAACCTGATCTGTGGGATCAGGATCAGGTTCAGCCCTTGTGCATCTTGCTCATCAACTCGGCCTCGGCCTGAGTCAAACCACAGGCCTGGGTCAGTTCGTCGACGCTGGCGCCCATGCTGACCAGGCGCGCTGCCTGGTTGAACGACAGGCTGGTAGGGTCGCGCTGTTCCAGCTGGGTCAGCTTTTCGGGCAGCGGTGCGACCACCGCGCGCAGCTCGTGCAGGTCTTCACCCATTTGCACATTGCCGTTCTGGTAGGTGTCCAGCCGCCGCGCCAGTTCCCTGAGGCGCCGGTCACGCTGCTCATCGCCCGCAACCTGCTGCGCCGCGAGCACGCGCTGACGGCGCACATGGCTCACGAACAACCACAGGGTCACAGCCCACAACAGGCCCAGGACGATTACCGCCACCTCAAGGATCAATCAGATGTTCTCCAGATCCGACCATTCTTCTTCGGTCATCATTTTGTCCAGCTCAACCAGAATCAGCAGTTCGCCGTTCTTGTTGCATACGCCCTGGATAAACTTGGCCGACTCGTCGTTGCCCACATTAGGCGCCGTTTCGATTTCAGACTGACGCAGGTAAACCACCTCGGCCACGCTGTCGACCAGAATCCCGACCACTTGTTTGTCCGCTTCGATGATGACGATGCGCGAATTGTCGGTGATTTCTGCGTTGTAGAGGCCAAAACGCTGACGCGTATCGATGACCGTCACCACGTTGCCGCGCAGGTTGATAATGCCCAGCACGTAGGAAGGCGCACCGGGGACCGGGGCAATTTCGGTGTAACGCAGCACTTCCTGCACTTGCATCACATTGATGCCGTAGGTCTCGTTGTCCAGCTTGAAGGTCACCCATTGCAGGATCGGATCTTCACTACTTTGTTGTGCGGCTGACTGTTTCATACACCAAACCCTTGACTGAATACCGCTGATTTAAATAATTACTGCTTGCCCTTGGCAATCAACTCGGCCAATTGCGCCACGTCCAGCAATGCGCACATGTGTTCAATCACGGTGCCCGCCAGCCACGGCCGCTGCCCACGCTGGGAGCGCCATTTGATTTCGTTCGGATGCAGGCGCAATGAGCGGCTGACTTGATGCACCGCCAACCCCCACTCGTAGCCCTGCACGGAAATAACGTATTGCAGGCCCTCGCGAAAATCATCGCGATAGCGCTCGGGCATCACCCAGCGCGCGGTATCCAGCACGTTGAGCTTGCCGCTCTGGCTCGGCAGTATCCCCAGGAACCAGTCCGGCTGACCAAACAGCGGCGTCAGTTCACGACCGGCCAGCGAATAGATAGAACCCAGGCACACCAATGGCACCGCCAGGGTCAGTCCGGCCACGTCGAACAGCAGGCATTCGAAGGGTTCTGCGGCCCACGCGGGGCGGCCATCATCGGGTATCGGCAAATGCGCACCGGGCGCACTTGGCCGATGAACCTCGACCAACGGATGGGCCAGCGCCTCCGCGGGCACGCCCACTTGCGAGAGTTCCACCGGCATGGCCAGCGGCGCTTCAACAGGCGCGTCAGTGGCCGGTTCAAGTTCCGGCGCAGCGGGTTCAACCGACTCCAGCGCCTGGGTTGCATCAAACAGCAAGTCGTCCAGATACGACTGCAACGCCACTTGCGAGCGGTTGGAAAGTGCTATCGGCTGCGTCATAAAGTGCCCCACTCAACAGCCTCGCGACAGAGACTTGTAGACGTTATCGGCCACACGGGACCGATACTTGAATAACCGTCCACCTCAAGCCACCTGAGGGGCAAGCTGGCGGGTCAGTACGTGCTTGAGCAACGCACGATAGGCGATTACCCCCCGGGTCTTGTCATCGAACTGCGAAGGCGTCTGCCCTGCCCGGCTGGCATCACGCAAGCGGGTGTCGACCGGGATGAAGCCCTGCCACAGGGTGTCGGGATACACGTCGCGCAACACCCGCAAGGTGCTCATCGAGGCCTGGGTACGGCGGTCAAACAAGGTTGGCACGATACAAAACGGCAGTTCCTGCGCCCGCGAGCGATTGATCATGCGCAGGGTGTGGACCATGCGCTCCAGGCCCTTGAGCGCCAGATGCTCGGTCTGCACCGGAATGATCAATTGCTGGCTGGCCGCCAATGCGTTGACCATCAGCACACCCAGGATCGGCGGGCTGTCGATGATGGCGTAGTCATAGTCCTGCCACAGTTGCGCCAGGCTGCGCGCAATCACCAGGCCCAGGCCACTTTGCCCCGGCGCCTGACGCTCCAGGGTCGCCAGGGCGGTGGTCGCCGGCAGCAAGGCAATCTTCTCGTGGCTGGTGGGCAGCAGCAATTGCGCAGCCAGACCTTCCGGCACCTGGCCCTGATGCAGAAAGAGGTCATACACGCTGTGTTCCAGACCATCTGGGTCATACCCGAAATAACTGGTCATGGAGCCGTGCGGGTCGAGATCGACCACAACCACCCGCTTACCCGCTTCTGCCAGCAAACCGGCCAGAGCGATGGATGTGGTGGTCTTGCCGACCCCACCTTTTTGATTGGCTACTGCCCAGACTCTCATTCAGTTGTTCCTCCCGGCTGCATGCGTGCCGGCCGAGACTATAGGGTTGGTGACGGGGAATTGACGGCATTCCCTCTAACCAGTGGCTGTGTCTGTGGCGGTGCAGTTTGTGTGCCAGCACGCTTGAGGGCGGCATCCGGTGTCGCGTTGGCGGTTCCCGTACCGGTCAGGCTGCGACGCACCTCCAGGTTGCGCGACACCACCAGCACCACCCGGCGGTTGAGCGCACGCCCTTCCGGGGTTGCGTTATTGGCCACCGGCTGGAACTCGCCGTAACCCACCGACGCCATGCGCCCCGGGTTCACGCCCTGCATCGCCAGCATGCGCACGATGCTCGCCGAGCGTGCCGACGACAGTTCCCAGTTGGTGGGATATTGCGCGGTACGGATCGGCAGATCGTCCGTAAAGCCCTCGACGTGAATCGGGTTTTCGAACGGCTTCAGGATCGCTGCCACCTTGTCGATAATGGTGAACGCTGCATTGCTGGGCATCGCGTCGCCACTGCCGAACAGCAAGCTTGAGTTGAGTTCGATCTCGACCCACAACTCATTGCCGCGCACGGTCAATTGTTTGGACGCGATCAAGTCGCCAAACGCATGGGTGATGTCATTGGCAATGGTTTTAAGCGGGTCATCGGGGACTTGCCCAAGGCCCGCGTCGGTATGCTCACTGTCTTTGATCAAGGGCTCGGCAGGCGCGACCGTCAGCGGACGCTCCTGACCAATGGGCACCGGCTTGATGCTGCGCTCGGTGTCATTGAACACGCCCACCAGCGCCTGGGAGATCACCCGATACTTGCCTTCGTTGATCGAGGAAATCGAGTACATGACCACGAAGAAGGCAAACAGCAAGGTGATGAAGTCCGCGTAGGACACCAGCCAGCGCTCGTGATTGATGTGTTCATCCGCAGGGCGACGGCGACGGCTCATAGTTAACCCGTGAAACCTTGAAGCTTGAGTTCGATTGAGCGCGGATTCTCGCCTTCGGCAATCGACAGGATGCCTTCGAGCAGCATTTCGCGGTACAGCGACTGGCGCATGGCAATGGCCTTGAGCTTGCTGGCGATGGGCAGCAACACCAGGTTGGCACTGGCCACCCCATAAATGGTCGCCACAAACGCCACCGCAATTCCGCTGCCCAGTTGTCCCGGATCGGCCAGATTGCCCATCACATGAATCAGGCCCATGACCGCGCCGATAATGCCGATGGTCGGCGCATAACCGCCCATGCTTTCAAATACTTTGGCGGCTTCGATGTCGCGGCTTTCCTGGGTCATGTAATCGACCTCCAGCACGCTGCGAATGGTTTCTGGCTCAACCCCGTCAACCAGCAACTGCAGGCCCTTGCGCGAATAATTGTCGGGCTCGGTGTCGGCCACGCCTTCCAGGCCCAGCAAGCCTTCCTTGCGCGCCGTCAGGCTCCAGTTGACGACACGGTCAATGCCCCCCGCCATGTCGATACGCGGCGGAAACAAGATCCACACTACGGTCTGCATCGCCCGCTTGAATGCGCTCATGGGCGACTGCAACAGTGCCGCGCCCACCGTCCCGCCCAGCACGATCAGCGCTGCCGGACCATTGGCCAGGGCGCCGAGATGGCCGCCCTCCAGGTAGTTGCCGCCGATGATCGCGACAAACGCCATGATGATGCCAATCAGACTGAGCACATCCATCAGTGGCAGGCCTCCACCAGGTGTTTGCCGATGTCATCAAGGCTGTACACCGCGTCGGCCAGGTTGGCTTTGACGATGGCCATCGGCATGCCGTAAATCACGCAGCTGGCTTCGTCCTGTGCCCACACCTGACTGCCGCCCTGCTTGAGCATGCGCGCACCTTCACGGCCGTCCGCACCCATGCCGGTCAGGACCACCGCCAAAACTTTGTCACCAAAAGACTTGGCAGCCGAACCGAAGGTAATATCCACACACGGCTTGTAGTTCAAACGCTCGTCGCCCGGCAGGATGCGTACCGCGCCGCGACCGTCAATCATCATCTGCTTGCCGCCCGGTGCCAGCAGGGCCAGGCCGGGGCGCAGGATGTCGCCGTCTTCGGCTTCCTTGACGCTGATGCGGCACAGCTTGTCCAGGCGCTCGGCAAACGCCTTGGTAAACGCGGCCGGCATGTGCTGCACCAGCACAATCGGCGCCGGAAAATTGCCCGGCAACTGGGTCAACACCCGCTGCAAGGCCACCGGCCCGCCGGTCGAGGTGCCGATGGCGACCAGTTTGTAGGCCTTGCGCTTGGGTGTGCCCGACGTTGATGCAGGTGCAGGCGCGCCACGGCTGGCGATCGGCGTGGTGCGCGCAGGGGGCAACGAGGCGGTCGGCGCGGGTGACACAAAACCGCCAAGGGCAGGCCGAGGCACAGGCGCAGGGGCTGAGACCGCAGGCGCTGGCGCGCTGTAGCTGGACATTCGGCGGTTGCTGCGCGAGATGCTGTGAACCTTCTCGCACAGCATCTGCTTGACCTTCTCGGGGTTGCGCGAGATGTCTTCGAAGTTTTTCGGCAAAAAATCCACCGCCCCGGCATCCAGCGCATCGAGGGTCACGCGGGCGCCCTCGTGGGTCAGCGAGGAAAACATCAATACCGGGGTCGGACAGCGCTGCATGATATGACGCACGGCCGTGATGCCATCCATCAACGGCATCTCGTAATCCATCGTGATCACGTCCGGCTTGAGCGCCAGCGCCTGATCGATGGCTTCCTTGCCATTGGTGGCGGTGCCGATCACTTGAATCGTCGGGTCAGCCGACAGAATTTCCGAGACGCGGCGGCGGAAAAAACCGGAATCATCCACCACCAGGACCTTGACTACCATAAACACTCCGTTAGGCGGTGCGGGGCGCAAAAGCCCCGGCTCACCAGAATCAAATACGCCGTGATGCGTAGTGCTTGAGCATGCTCGGAACATCCAGAATCAAGGCAATACGACCATCACCGGTAATGGTGGCGCCCGACATGCCTGGCGTACCCTGGAGCATTTTGCCCAACGGCTTGATCACCACCTCTTCCTGGCCGACCAGTTGATCGACCACAAAACCGATGCGCTGGGTACCGACCGACAAAATCACCACATGCCCTTCGCGCTGTTCTTCATGGGCGGCAGACGCCACCAGCCAGCGCTTGAGGTAGAACAACGGCAGGGCCTTGTCGCGCACGATCACCACTTCCTGGCCGTCGACCACGTTGGTGCGCGACAGGTCGAGATGGAAAATCTCGTTGACGTTGACCAGCGGGAAGGCAAACGCCTGGTTGCCCAGCATCACCATCAGGGTCGGCATGATCGCCAGGGTCAACGGCACCTTGATGACGATTTTCGAGCCACGACCCAGCACCGACTCGATGCTCAGTGAGCCATTGAGCTGAGCGATCTTGGTTTTCACCACGTCCATGCCCACGCCACGTCCGGACACATCGCTGATCTCGGTCTTGGTGGAAAAGCCCGGCGCAAAAATCAGGTTATAGCAGTCGCTTTCGCTCAGGCGATCGGCTGCGTCCTTGTCCATCAGGCCTTTTTTCACCGCCAGGGAGCGCAGGAAATTGGCATCCATGCCTTTGCCGTCATCGGAGATCGACAGCAGGATATGGTCGCCTTCCTGCTCTGCCGACAGCACCACCCGACCGCAGCTTGGCTTGCCTGCAGCAGCACGCTCTTCCGGGGTTTCGCAACCATGGTCGACGGCGTTGCGCACCAAGTGGACCAGTGGATCGGCCAGGGCTTCGACGAGGTTTTTATCCAGGTCGGTCTCTTCGCCCACCAACTCCAGGCTGATTTCTTTCTTCAACTGACGCGCCAGATCCCGCACCAGCCGCGGGAAGCGACCGAAGACTTTCTTGATCGGCTGCATCCGGGTCTTCATCACTGCGGTTTGCAGGTCAGCTGTAACCACGTCGAGGTTGGACAGGGCCTTGGCCATGTCCTCGTCATGGCTGTTCAGGCCCAGGCGCACCAGACGGTTACGCACCAGTACCAGTTCGCCGACCATGTTCATGATGTCGTCCAGCCGTGCGGTATCGACCCGCACGGTGGTTTCTGCCTCAGAGGCAACCGGTTTTTCCGACGGTGCAGCTGCCGCCCGGGCCGGGGCAGCACGCGCAGCCGCAACCGGCCTGGCGGGCACAGCCGCAGCGACAACGGCTGCGGAGTCCGGACTGAACTTGCCTTTACCGTGCATCTCATCGAGCAGGGCTTCGAATTCGTGATCGCTGATCAGGTTCGGGTCGCCCGCTGGCTCCTCGGCCGGGGCAACAGGTTCGACGGCCGCAGCGCCCAGTGCGTCGGTGTTGAACGCACCCTTGCCATGCAATTGATCGAGCAAGGCCTCGAATTCATCGTCGGTGATTTCATTGCTGACTTCAGCTACGGCTGCCGGCGCTTCGTCGGGCACTGCGCCGACCACTGCGGCATCCGCAGAAAACTGGCCCTTGCCGTGCAACTGGTCAAGCAGCAACTCAAATTCGGCGTCGCTGATTTCGTCACCCGCCGAGATGTCTGCCGGGACAACCGGCTCGGGCTCGTGGGCAGCGGCCTTGACCGCATCGAGGGATTCCAGCAACTGTTCAAATTCGCTGTCGGTGATATCAGTCACCGGAGCTGCGACTACCGCCACCGGCACAGGTGCAGCAACCACGTGAGCGGCCGCAGGCTCTGCCAGACGCGCCAGCGCCGCCAGCAACTCGGGGGTCGCCGCGGTGATCGGGCTGCGCTCGCGCACTTCGCTGAACATGCCGTTGACCGCATCCAGGGCCTCAAGCACCACGTCCATCAACTCCGCGTCAACGCCTCGTTCACCCTTGCGCAGGATGTCGAAGACGTTCTCGGCGATGTGACAGCACTCCACCAATTCATGGAGCTGCAGGAAGCCGGCGCCCCCTTTGACCGTATGAAAACCGCGAAAAATGGCATTGAGCAGGTCCGCATCATCCGGTCGGCTTTCCAGCTCGACCAGTTGCTCGGACAGCAACTCCAGAATTTCGCCGGCTTCAACCAGGAAATCCTGAAGGATTTCTTCATCGGCGCCGAAGCTCATGTACGTGCTCCTTGAGAAAGGCCCGCGACGCCAGGCAACAGCGCCCGCACGTCTATCGAGTCCTAAAAACCTAAACTGGACAGCAAATCGTCTACATCATCCTGACCGGATACGACGTCATTACGTGTATCGGCATGAATCTGCGGACCTTCACCCTTGGCCTGGTTTTTTTGCGAATTATTTTCAGCGCGCAACGCATCACGGTCGTGTTCGATGCCAGCAAAGCGATCCACCTGACTGGCCATCAGCACCAGTTTGAGCAGATTGCTTTCAACGTCCGTGACCAGTTGCGTCACCCGCTTGATGACCTGACCGGTAAGGTCCTGGAAATCCTGGGCCAGCAAGATGTCGGTGAGGTTGGCGGACACGACCTGACTTTGCTCGTCGCTACGCGTCAAAAAACTGTCAACCCGACGCGCCAGCTCGCGAAACTCCTCGGCACCGATTTCACGGCGCATGAAGCGACCCCAGTCTGCACTCAGGGCCTTGGCTTCCTGCCCGAGGCCGTTGACCAGCGGCGTGCTGTTCTCCACCAGGTCCATGGTTCGATTGGCGGCCGCTTCCGTGAGCTTCACAACATAAGCCAGGCGTTCCGTGGCATCCGTGATCTGCGACACTTCTTCGGCTTGCGGCATGCTCGGATCAATATGGAAATTGACAATTGCACTGTGCAGTTCACGGGTCAGTTTGCCGACTTCGCGATACAACCCGCGATCACGGGTCTGGTTGAGTTCGTGAATCAGCTGCACTGCATCGCCAAACTGGCCTCTTTCAAGGCTTTCGACCAATTCGTGAGCATGTTTTTTCAGGGTCGACTCAAAATCGCCCTGTGTAGATTCTTTATGCTCCATAGCGCCCCCAAGGCAACCGATCAACCGATGCGATCAAAGATCTTCTCGATCTTGTCTTTGAGTGCGATAGCCGTGAACGGCTTGACCACATAGCCGTTAACACCGGCCTGGGCGGCTTCGATGATCTGCTCGCGCTTGGCTTCGGCGGTCACCATCAGCACCGGCAAGTGCTTGAGTTTTTCGTCGGCGCGCACGTGGCGCAGCAACTCGATACCGGTCATGCCCGGCATGTTCCAGTCGGTCACCAAAAAGTCGATGTGACCCAGATTGAGGATCGGCAACGCCGTGATGCCGTCGTCCGCCTCGACCGTGTTGGTGAACCCCAGGTCACGCAACAGGTTTTTAATGATCCGCCGCATCGTTGAAAAATCATCAACGATAAGGATTTTCATGTTCTTGTCCAATTCGACCTCCAAGCAGTCTTAAACGCGCCCGGTCTGGGGACACGCCATTCAATCAATTCGTTTTCAAACACCGCCAGAATCGACTGTGGGAGCGGGCTTGCTCGCGATGCTGGCGGCGCGGTTTTTCTGATTCACCGTGTCGATCCCATCGCGAGCAAGCCCGCTCCCACAATAAGTACGCGTGTTCCCGTCAGTGCGCTCGCCACTGGCTCAGGCGTGCACGCAGCCGCGCTGCGCACTGGCTGTGCAGCTGGCTCACACGGGACTCGCTGACCCCCAGCACTTCGCCGATTTCCTTGAGGTTCAGTTCCTCGTCGTAGTACAGCGCCAACACCAGCCGCTCACGCTCGGGCAGATGGGCAATCGCATCGGCCAGCGCGCCCTGGAAGCGTTCGTCTTCCAGATCGCGGGACGGCTCCGGGTGAGCACTTGCGCCATCCTCATGCAGCCCTTCGTGTTCGCCGTCCTGCAACAAGTCGTCGAAACTGAACAGGCGGCTGCCCAGGGTGTCATTCAAGATGGCGTAATAATCATCAAGGCTTAACTGGAGTTCGGCCGCAACTTCATGATCTTTAGCGTCACAACCGGTTTTTGCTTCAATTACCCGAATTGCATCGCTGACCATGCGCGTATTGCGGTGGACAGAGCGCGGGGCCCAGTCGCCTTTTCGCACTTCATCGAGCATGGCGCCACGAATGCGAATCCCGGCATAGGTCTCAAAACTCGCCCCCTTGGTGGCGTCGTATTTGCCCGACACCTCGAGCAGCCCGATCATCCCGGCCTGGATCAGGTCGTCCACCTGCACGCTGGCCGGCAAGCGCGCCAACAGGTGATAGGCGATGCGCTTGACCAAAGGGGCGTAGCGCTCGATCAGCTCGTACTGGCTGTCACGGGACGCCTTGCTGTACATGCGATAGCCACTGGCGGTCATTAAAAGCGCCCCCCTGCTTGCTGCACCAGACGCTCGACAAAGAACTCCAGATGCCCGCGGGGGTTGGCGGGCAGCGGCCAGGTGTCGACTTTCTGGGCGATGGCTTTAAACGCCAGGGAGCACTTGGAGCGCGGGAACGCTTCGTAGACGGCCCGCTGTTTTTGCACGGCCTTGCGCACGCATTCGTCATACGGAACGGCGCCCACGTATTGCAGGGCCACATCCAGAAAGCGGTCGGTGACTTTAGTCAATTTGGCGAACAGATTGCGCCCTTCCTGCGGGCTCTGGGCCATGTTCGCCAATACGCGAAAGCGGTTCATGCCGTAATCGCGATTGAGCAACTTGATCAGCGCATAGGCATCGGTGATCGATGTCGGCTCGTCGCAGACCACCAGCAGCACTTCCTGGGCGGCGCGCACAAAGCTGACCACCGACTCGCCAATCCCGGCAGCGGTGTCGATCACCAGCACATCCAGATTGTCGCCGAGGTCGCTGAAGGCCTGGATCAGACCGGCGTGTTGCGCCGGGCTCAGCTGCACCATGCTCTGGGTGCCCGAAGCCGCCGGCACGATACGAATCCCGCCAGGGCCTTGCAGCAAGACATCGCGCAGCTCGCAACGCCCCTCGACCACATCGGCCAGGGTGAATTTGGGGGTCAGGCCCAGCAGGACATCGACATTCGCCAGTCCAAGGTCCGCGTCCATCAACAGAACGCGCCTGCCCAGCTCGGCCAATGCGATGGACAAGTTGACTGAGACGTTAGTTTTACCGACGCCACCCTTGCCGCCGGTCACTGCGATCACCTGTACGGGATGCATGCTGCCCATGATCTTTTTTTACCTTGTCTTACTTAGACGCGGCTACATGCGTTGGCTGCCCGTTCCCCATTGGAACAAAACCTTCAGACCATCAGATGTAGGTACATTGCAACGTAATCTTGACTACCTCAGCCTACCCGCTTGGGAGGGCTGTGATAGATATCAGCGAACATATCGGCCATGGCTTCTTCGCTGGGTTCTTCCTGCATTTGCACACTCACTGCGCGACTCACCAACTGGTGACGGCGCGGCAGGTGAAGGTCATCCGGAATCCTTGGACCATCGGTGAGGTACGCCACCGGCAGCCCGTGACTGATCGCCAGGCTCAACACCTCGCCCAGGCTTGCCGTTTCATCCAGTTTGGTCAGGATGCAACCGGCCAGCCCGCAACGCTTGTAACTGAGGTACGCCGCCGTCAGCACCTGTTTCTGGCTGGTGGTGGCCAGTACCAGATAATTTCTGGCCTTGATGCCCCGCCCCGCGAGGCTTTCCAGCTGCAGGCGCAACGCCGGGTCGCTGGCTTGCAGCCCGGCAGTGTCCACCAGCACCACGCGCTTGCGCACCAGTGGCTCAAGGGTCTGGCCCAACGACTGACCGGGGGCCACGTGGGTCACCGGTACGTTGAGAATCCGGCCCAGGGTCTTGAGTTGCTCCTGGGCGCCAATACGAAAGCTGTCCATGCTCACCAGGGCAATGTTCTGCGCGCCGTACTTGAGCACATAACGCGCCGCCAGCTTGGCCAGCGTGGTGGTTTTACCCATCCCTGCGGGGCCGACCATCGCGATCACACCGCCCTCTTCCAGCGGTTCCAGCTCAGGCGTGGCAATCATGCGCGCCAGGTGCGCCAACAGCATCCGCCAGGCCTGACGCGGCTCCTCGATGCCGGCCACTTGCGCCAGCAGATCACGGGACAGCGGCCCGGACAGGCCGATACGCTGCAGGCGACGCCACAGATTGGCCTGGGCAGGCTTGGCATCCTGCAACTGGCTCCAGGCCAGCGAGCCGAGCTGCACTTCGAGCAACTCGCGCAAACCGTTGAGTTCATGACGCATGTTGTCGAATGCGCGCTGATCAATCGTCGGTGCGGCTGGCGCAGGCGCAGGGCGCGGCGGTTCTTCAAGGGTCGGCTCGATCAACGGTTCGGCGGCGGTCAGCGGCAGACCGGCAAACAACTGACGGTTGTCCCCCGCCTCGCCCTCACCGCGCAGGCTCAACTCGGCCTGGGCCGAGACAATCCGCGATTGGGTCTTGCGCAGCTCTTCTTCGAGCTCAATGTTCGGTACACGAGGTGCCAGCGCGGACAGCTTGTAGTCCAGGGCCGCGGTCAACTCAACGCCCCCGGCTATCCGGCGGTTGCCAATAATGGCGGCGTCAGCCCCCAGCTCATCACGAATCAGCTTCATGGCCTGACGCATATCGGCGGCGAAAAATCGCTTCACTTGCATAAACCAAACCCTCAGCCGTTAGGGCCTACTGTCGCAACGATCGTGACCTGCTTGTTGTCAGGGATTTCCTGGTAAGCCAGTACATGCAGGTTGGGCACCGCCAGACGGCCAAAACGCGAAAGCATCGCGCGTACCGGGCCTGCCACCAACAAAATCACCGGATTACCTTGCATCTCCTGACGCTGAGCAGCGTCGATCAACGAGCGCTGGAGCTTTTCTGCCATGCTTGGCTCCAGCAACACGCCCTCTTCCTGGCCTTGTCCGGCCTTCTGCAAACTATTGAGCAATATTTGTTCCAACCTTGGCTCCAAGGTGATCACAGGCAGCTCAGACTCAACGCCTACAATGCTTTGCACGATGGCGCGCGACAACCCGACCCGCACAGCGGCAACCAAAGCGGCAGTATCTTGACTCTTATGGGCATTGTTCGCGACGGCTTCGGCAATGCTGCGGATGTCGCGCACCGGCACCTGTTCAGCCAGCAGGGCCTGCAACACTTTGAGCAGTTGGGACAGGCTCAGGATGCCCGGCACCAGCTCTTCAGCCAGCTTGGGTGAAGACTTGGCCAACAGTTGCATCAACTGCTGCACTTCTTCATGACCGATCAGCTCATGGGAGTGTTTGTACAGAATCTGGTTAAGGTGGGTCGCCACTACCGTACTGGCGTCCACTACGGTATAGCCCAGCGATTGCGCCTGACTGCGCTGGCTGACCTCAATCCACACCGCTTCCAGACCAAAGGCCGGATCCTTGGTGGTAATGCCGTTGAGCGTGCCGAACACCTGCCCCGGATTGATCGCCATCTCGCGGTCCGGGTAGATCTCGGCCTCGGCCAGGATCACCCCCATCAGGGTCAGGCGATACGCACTGGGGGCCAGGTCGAGGTTGTCGCGGATATGCACGGTGGGCATCAGAAAGCCCAGGTCCTGGGACAGCTTTTTGCGCACGCCCTTGATCCGCGCCAGCAACTGGCCACCCTGATTGCGGTCAACCAGCGGAATCAGCCGATAGCCAACCTCCAGGCCGATCATGTCGATGGGCGTCACGTCATCCCAGCCCAGCTCCTTGGTCTCCTGGGCGCGGGCAGGCGATGGCAACAGCTCCTGTTGGCGCTTGACCTCCTGCAGGGCCTGGACCTTGACCACGTTCTGCTTCTTCCACATCAGGTACGCGACGCCACCGGCGACTGCGGCCAGGCTGAGAAAGGAAAAGTGCGGCATGCCCGGCACCATCCCCATCACAGCCATCAGGCCTGCCGACACCGCCAGCGCCTTGGGTGAGGCAAACATCTGGCGATTGATCTGCTTGCCCATGTCTTCGGAGCCCGAAGCACGGGTCACCATGATCGCGGCAGCGGTGGACAGCAGCAGGGACGGCAACTGCGCCACCAAACCGTCACCGATGGTCAGCAAGGCGTACACCTTGCCCGCTTCGCTGAAAGTCATGCCGTGCTGGAAGATACCGACGGCCATGCCGCCGATCAGGTTGATAAACAGAATCAGCAGACCGGCAATGGCGTCACCGCGCACGAACTTGCTGGCACCGTCCATCGAGCCGTAGAACTCGGCCTCCTGGGCCACTTCCTGACGGCGGGCCTTGGCCTGGTTCTGGTCGATCAGACCGGCGTTGAGGTCGGCATCGATTGCCATTTGCTTGCCGGGCATGGCGTCGAGGGTAAAGCGGGCGCTCACTTCGGAGATACGCCCGGCACCCTTGGTCACGACCACGAAGTTGATGATCATCAAAATCGCAAAAACCACGATACCGACGACGTAGTTGCCACCGATCACCACTTCACCGAAGGCCTGGATCACCTTGCCTGCGGCCGCGTGACCTTCATGACCGTGGAGCATCACCACCCGGGTCGAGGCCACGTTCAGGGCCAGCCGCATCAGGGTGGCGACCAGCAAAATGGTGGGGAACACCGCAAAATCCAGCGGCCGCAGGGCGTAGACGCACACCAGCAGCACCACAATCGACAGCGCGATGTTGAAGGTAAAAAACACGTCCAGCAGAAACGGCGGAACGGGCAACATCATCATTGCCAGCATCACCAGCAACAACAGCGGCACACCCAACTGTCCCCGACCCAGGCCGGCCAGACCGCTGCGTGCGGTGTTGATTAACTGAGAGCGATCCAGTGACATTGCGACAAACCTTTAGCAAACTTTTGACGCCATGTGCGCCGTAAAGCCTGCCTGTGCAAGAAACCTTCCAACTTTCGTCACTGGCCTCTAAAACAGTCGTTTGTACAAGCACCAGCCAGACTCAGGGCGCGCTCAATACCAGCGTGGCACTCCCCGTGAAAGGCCCTCCGGCAGGAAAGCTGCCGGGTTTGCGGATCAGTGAAAACGCTACCGAGTCCCTCCCTGAACTGTTGCTGATAGAGGTCCTGAAAGAGCCTCCTACAGGTACTACCGAAGTGCCCCGAGTCATGGTGGTAGCAAGATTGGCATTGCTGGTGGCCAGGGCACTTGAGTTGAACGAAGAGGCGGTCCCCCTCCACGAGACCTCTATGCCGGAAAAAATGCCTGGGGAAGGACATGTGTAATTGAGCGTGACAATTTTCAAGTTGGGTGAACTGTGCGGCGTTTCCCCTACCACAACGGGATCCACCGGACCAAAGTCCACATCCAGTGGGTTATTATTGTTAATCGTGCAGGTTGACGGGCTCAAGTTGAGAGAATTGCGGGCAAACACATTGACAATTGTACTGATCTCCCTCTCTGCCCCCCAAAACGTAAAGGGACGTATACCCAAAGTAATGGTCGCGATGAGTGTCCCTGAGTCGATCTTGATATAACTACCCGGCGTCGTGGCAATGTTTAAATATGGCCGACCCGGCACACTCATATAAGGCTCATTTCTCTGTACTGAAAGGAGAATACCGCCTCTCACAGGGATCGGATAATAAGCACTCCCGTTCACGCTCAACCCGCCCTCGAGACTGCTGTAATTCGGACTCAGCCTTACAGCTTCGGGATAGGTCACTACGTGTTGATAGGGACTTGAAGAGCTAGGCATTCCATGCCTGCAGTCCATCGTATAACCATCGAGCAAAATTTTCCCGAGACTGGTGTTCGCTGCCACCTCGACATAAACATTAAACCCATGACCCGCCGGATTAACCCACTCGCCGCCATTTACCCGGCACTCCGCTGCGCTGGCAATCTGAGCCAGCATGAATATCATCAGCCCAATCAAATACTTCATATCAATCTCTCCACTACAAAACAGCATTACATAAGTGGTGAACCTTTAAGGATAGGCCAAGGTAAAGATCGAAACAGCCGTAACGTTTCCAGCCGTTAGTGATCGATTGGCAAGAAACGGCGGAACGTGCAACATCATCATTGCCAGCAACAACAGCGGCACGCCCAACTGTCCCCGACCGAGACCGGCCAGACCGCTGCGTGCGGTGTTGATTAACTGAGAGCGATCCAGTGACATTGCGACAAACCTCTAGCAAACTTTTGACGCCATGTGCGCCGTAGAGCCTGCCTGCGCAAGAAACCTTCCAACTTTGGCTACTGACTACTGAAAGTGTCGTTTGCGCACTTGTCAGCCAGGTTCAAGGCACGCCCATTACCAGCGTGGCACTCCCCGTGAAAGGCCCTGCGCCAGGGAAGCTGCCGGGTTTGCGAAAAAGCGTAAATAACACCGTGTCGCTGCCTGAGCTGTTCGTTATGCGAGTCCTGAAAGAACCTCCCGGAGGGACCAATGCGCTGAGACGATGCATGCCAACGGCAAGATTAGGGTTAGTTGTGGCAAGGGATCTTGAGTTAAACGAAGAGGCGGCCCCAACCAGTTTGATATCTAAGGGTGAGTCAATACCCCTATCAGGGCATGAATAATTCAGAGTGACATCTTGTCTGTAAGGTGTGCCGGCAGGTATATCCCCCCCGACTGCAACAGGATCCACCGAACCAAAGTCCACATTAATTGGGTTATCATAATTAATCTTACAGGTTGAGGGATTTAAATTGATTGCAAATATCGAATACACATGGACTTGCGTAAAGACCTCCTTAATCTTCACCAAACCTCTAAAGACCTTTACCCACATACGAAACGTAAACACCTTTGCTCCCGCAGGTATTTCAATATAACCATTAGGTGGTGAAGCAACAACCAGGTAAGGGTGTCCTCTACTCACCACCAGTGTATTCCCAAGTGGCTGATCCCCTATAAGAATACTGCTCACAGGGGATGAGTAATAGCTACCATCCAGTTTTAAGCCAGTCTTGAAATGAGCATATCTCGGTTCCAATGCAACAGGATCGTAAGTAGTCCATATTTCGACCCTATCGCTGCCTAGCTGCCTACAGGCAACACCTAACATCGGCACAATTCTCCCGCCTTCAGCAGCGATAACACCACTCAAGAACAGAGCGTCAGCCCTAAGATCATTAACTTCAACATTCGTCCAGCCGGAACCACCCGCTTGACATTCTACAGCGCTGGCGACATTGACCAGCATCAACAACATCATTCCAATTAGATATTTCATATATATCTTCACTATAAAACAGCACTACAAAAGGGTGACACTTTCAAGGGTAATCCAACATAAATACAGAAGTGGCCGTAAAGTTTCCGGCCGTTATTGATCGATTTAAAATGGCCTGTGGCTCAGCTTTAATAAAGGCCTTAAAGGCAATTACATTGGCGCCATTACTTAATAGCTGCCTGTCACTGGCCACATTTAACGGCACCAGATTATCCCCGGGGGTTTCTATCCCGATGGCGACTCCCGCAGCTGTACTGCCACCGCCCAGTGCCAGCAAACCGGGCAGCGCAGGGTTCTCATTACCACTGAATCTGGTCGTGACAAAGCTGCTGATACTGGTGTCGCACCCTTCAAGGTGGATCTGGAAGAGCTTGCTGACCGTGCGGGCGTTCAGGTACAGGTATTGGCTCGAAGCTTCCAGCTGATCCAGTACGATCGCCTCATCGCCGGGCCTGAACGAGCACGCCTCGGCCACCAGCCCCCCGCTGAAACGCAGATTGTCCGCAGCCCTGGCGCTGGCGGGCAACGACAAGGGCACCCCCATCAGCAATGCCAATGCCAAGGGTTTCCAACCTTGGGTTTCTATCTGAATGTGCATGGAGTACCCGCCTCTACTCGTAGTAGGCCAGCAACGTTGCGGAGGCCGTAAACCCGCCCGAAGCGAGCGAGCCCCCAAGTCGTTTGACCGGGACCGCTTGCAGTACCGGAGGGCTCGAAGGGTTGATCGATATCGGTGTGTTGAGCGTGAAAGCCACACCATCTCGCAAGAGTCGAACCCCCATGTCTGCAGCGCTGGTCTGCACGGCGGCCGGGTCAAACGTCGTTGCCGTGCCCTGCACCGTCAACATCATCCGCCAGGGCAATGGGCTGGCAGCGCAGTTGATCGTATAACTCAAGGGCTGAAGGTAGTTCACACCGTCGACGGCATTGATGCCCACGTTGTTGAAGTTGACATCGATCGTGCTGCCGCTGCTGATGGTGCAGGGTGGCGGCTCTACCAGCGTGCCGCGGAACGAGAGGTTTGCCATTGCGTCGGGGCCAAGACCCAAAGCGCACAGGGTAAAAAAAGCAGAGAGTTGCCAACGTTTCATATGTGAATCCTTCTTATCGCAGGGCAACCACTAACGTAGCGGTGGCTGAAAACGCCCCGCCAGTCAGTGTGCGTCCAGGGTTTTTCACCAGCACCGCTTCCATTCTCGGCAAGATGGGGTATGTGAAATTCAGCGCACGATTGAGGGGCCAGGCAACACCGCTTACCAGAAGCTTGACCCCGAGATCATTCTTGCTGGTGCGCAGAACTGCACTGTCAAACCCGGCCCCACTGCCCAGCAAGGTCAACGTCATGTTGTTCGTTGGCTGTGGCCCGCACGTCACCGTATAGGGCACAGTTTTGCGGTAGTTCGAACCGTCAACCTGGTTCGTGACTACTTCGCTGCCGAAAGAGATATCAAGCGTGCTGCCACCGTTGACGACGCAAGGCACAGGCGCCATGACCACGCCACGGATAGACACACTGACATCTGCCCGAACCCCTTCGCAAAGGGCCAGCAGCAAACAACCACAGGCGAGCAGAACCCGCGAAACAGATGGCATGCTCATCGTTTTTCCTCACTCATACATAAGCCTGAAATCAACCGTGGCCCGAAAAGCACCATTGCTCAGTGCTGCCGATGTGCGGGTTGGCCGGACCTGCCACGTCAGAGCGTCATCGCCGCGCTCCAGAAACAAGGGTTCACTGCCCGACCCCAGGCGCACGTCCCGCCCAAGGACATCGGTCAGTCGCAGTCCCATGCCTGTAACACCCTGCACTTTGACCAGCCGCGGATCGTCCGCATCGGCTGGCGCCACAAAAGCCACGGACACCACAGGCTGATAGGCGCTCCACACCAGCTTGCCCGTGCGGGCATTGAGGATGCTCCCGGAAGCGCGCTGGCAATCGAGGAAGCGCAACTGAAAAGCCACGGGCGATGCCTGATCACCAGGGCGCATCAATTGACTACGGGGCACGCTGCCAAGGTCTATGGCCTGATCCGCCGAAGCCATGTCCAGCACACAGGGCGAATTGTGCAGTGAGCCCGATATATCCAGAATCCCGCTCATGCCTCCAACTTCGGCACGGCCCTGCACGGCATGCAATGTCAGCAACAAACAACTCAGCGCCGTTACCCTGCCGGGTGTGACGGGGCGTCTGCGCACGCTATTCATTGGTTGAAGACGCTTGCTGGTTCACCTTGCAGGTATCACCGGTACAACTGAACACCAGCGTCGGACGGCCACCGTAATCATTGACATACGTCAGCAAGGGCGCGGTACCCAATGCAGTCACCGTCGCCCCCAACTTCAATGAATCCTTTGGCGAGACCATGAGCGGCTCGAAGCCCGGGGCGGTTTCTGCGTCCTTGCCACGACGGGCATCGATCAGGGTGATGTAGTAGGGGGTGGGGTTATTGACCCGATAGTGATCACCCTCACGGGTAAGGGTCAGTTGCTGCTGCCAGGGGTCAGATTGCTCCTGCTGGCCAGGGACTATCGAAGCCGGGCGGTAAAACAGCTTGATACGGGTCTGCAAGGCAATTTGCAGGCTGTTGGCCTTGTCGCTACGGGGCGGGATTTCACGCAGATTGAAGTAATAGACAGTCTCACGGTCCTGGGGCAAGGATTTGACTGCCGGTAGCGACTGGACTTTCACCTGACTGCGCTTGCCGGGTTCCAGGCGCTGGACCGGCGGCAGCACGATCAGCGGCGAGGTGATCTTGTTGCCCTGCTCATCCTCGACCCAGCCCTGGGCCAGGTAGGGCAACTGGGTGTTGTTGTTGGTGATGCTCATGCTGACGGCATCTTTGTTGCCATCAAATACGACCCGGGTTCGATCAAGGCCTATGGCTGCATTCGCGTTGTTGAACAGACTCAACGTCAAAAGGGCCAGCGTCGCAGGCGCACAGCGCAAATTCAGAATCATGTGGACTTTTTCTCCGTATCGATAAGTGTGGTCAGCGGCGCTGGCGCAGGGTCGAGGATTTGGCAGGGCAGCTTCAGGGTCGTGGTCAGTCCGTCATCAGGCAGGCTTGAGGGCATGATCAGCGTGCAGCGTTCGGCCCCTCCCCAACTGACAGTCATCCGTTCCCCGGGGCGAATTCCGCTCAGGTAGACGCTGCCGCCGTCATTGACGATGCCGGTGTCCTGCTGTTTTTCATTCTTCACCGTGGCCCCGAATGGCGGGACGCTGCTGTCAGGCAGACTCAGCAGCACCATCGCTTTGTGGCCGGCAATCACATCCAGCGTGCGATAGCCGATGGCGCCTTCAGTCAGGGTCAGCTGGGTCACGGACTGCGTCGCTTCGACATTGGCGGGCAGGCTCTCCAGGTCAACACTGGCGCCCGTGCGCAAAAAGCTGCTGACATCGGCGATCACCGCCTTGCCAAACACATTGCTGCGGGTGGGCGTGCCATACCCCCGCACCGGCACATCGGGCACACCACTGGTGCCGATCAGCAACCGGGTGCCACCGGTGCCGGACGTTCTATGCCCTGCGCCGCCCCTGGACGTGAGCGTGGCACCGCCTCGGGCAGAAACGTTGAGGCTGGTGTAGTTGTTTTCTTGCTGGGCGACACTCGCAGAGATTTCAGCCTGATCACCGATATGGCTCAGATAACCGCTGACTGACGTATTACTGGCTGACAGTTGATAGCTGTTGCGCTCATCCAGCCGGTCACTGAAACGTGCGCCATAACTGTTTTTGCCCAGCGAGTTGCTGGCGGTGGTGGTCAGGGTGCCCGAGCGGCCCAGCGGCAGGCTGAGTGACAGGTACATTCCGTTGCTGTTGTTGGAGATGCCGTTGTGCTGGTTGCGTTCCTGATTTCTGAACACGTTAAGTGACAGGCTCATGTTCTTAACCGTGCCAGCACTGAAATAGCGGGCCAGCGACAGATTCCATCGCTCGCTGGCCGGGCGATCCCAATAGGACTGGTTGCTGTAATTCAAATAGACGGAAAGCCCTGCATCGCGAAACTGCTTGTTAAAAGTCGCGGTGTAGAGTGACTTGCTGCCCCCCACAGGCCCGCCGTAATGACGGGCGTTCAGGTATTCACTCATGCTCAGGTAGTTTTTTTCGGAAAAACGGTAACCGGCAAACGTGATCTGACTGTCGTATTGGTCGAATTTTTTCGAGTAGCTCAGGCGATAGGAGTCACCCGACAAGGCCTTGTCGTGAAGTGTGGCGCTGGCCCGTGTGACATCGAATGACATCGCACCGAAGGCCAGCAGATCGCGCCCTGCCCCGACAGAAAGTGCTGTGTAATTGTTATCACTGATGCCACCGCCATACAGGGACCAGCCGTTACTGACCCCCCAGGAAAACTCCCCCATCCCGAAGGTACGCCCCTGCCCGCCATCATGAAGGCTTGAGGGCTGGCCGGTAGCCAGCTTGTAGCGCACGGTGCCGGGCCGCGTGAGGTAGGGAATGCTGGCGGACTCAACCGTGAAGGTGGTGACGCTGCCGTCCTGCTCTTCGACCCGGACATCAAGCGTACCGGTGACGGCTTCATTGAGATCCTGAATGCGAAAGGGCCCCGCCGCGACCAGCGCCTCATAAAGCACCCGGCCTTGCTGACTGATGATGACCTTGGCATTGGTCTTGGCCACACCCACGACTTCGGGCGCGTAGCCGCGCAGGTTGGGCGGCAACTGGTTGTCATCCGAGCTGAGGGCAATGCCGTTGAAACGAAAGCTGTCGAACAGGTCCGAGTAGAGGTAGTTCTCCCCCAGCATCAGCCGCGACTGGATGGACGGCAACGAGCGATACGCATAAAAGCGGCTCCACTCAAGCCGTTGCTCACGGCTGACAGTTGCCTCTTCGATGCGACCTTGCCAGTCAGCGCGAAAGCGCCAAGGGCCTGCGTTGGCACCAAACGTACCGTTGCCCGTCAAGTTGGTGCGCCGGGCCGTGTCGCGCTGGTTAATGGACTGCGCCGTCAGGTTGTAATCGATCAACACACCGGGCACGCCGTCATCCCACCGCGAAGGCGGGTCCCAGTTCAAGGCGTTGTACTCCAGGTAAGCCTGGGGCAAGGAAATATAGAGAGTGGAAGTACTCAGGTCGCCGCTGACTTCCATCCCCGGCAGGCCGCTGATATCCAGGCACTCTGTACCCCTCCACCAATTGAGCCCGGCTTGTTTGTCGCTCTTGAGGCCCAGTTGTTCTACCAGATCAGGTGACAGGCAGGCCTGACTGCCTTTGGGGTCGTCGTCCGGAGGGTAAAAGGGAATGCGCTGCTCAGGCAGCAACTGCGTGTTGATCTGCACTTGCATTGGATAAGTACCCGGCAAGATAAATCCGCTACGCGAAAACTGTGATAAATCGATGTTGGTGCGATCGTTCAGATCGAGAATGTCGGTATTGAACTGAATGTCTTCAACGGCAAGCACCTTGCCTCCCATTGTCATCAGCCCGCTCAACACGCCCGTCCACAGAAGCGTTTTGGCAACTGAGTAGTCTCGCAAATCAAGCAGCCCGTACATGTCAGAAATACTCCAGCCTGAAACGCACCGCAGCACGATGAGATCCAACCGCCATAGGGCTTCCGTTGCCAACCATTTGAAGGGTGTAGCGCAATTCCTGATCTCCTCCGGAGAGAGACATCAGAGACATGGGTACGCCCGGTAAACTTTGCAGCCCTTGCCCGTCAGTAATGCGCAAGGCCAGACCTCTTGTAGAGCCCGCAGCGGCAAACAACTTGCCGCCACTGTCGGCCTGCCCATCAAAGGTCACCCTGACATGCTGCCAATCGGGCAGAAACGCACCCGGGCGACCAGGATCAGGCCGTACCAATGAACACTTGATTAAACGCAATATGAATGTACGCGGCGCACTTTCACCCAGCCGAATAAGTTGCCCCATGGGCAATGGATCAAATTCAATCACTTGATAAATACTGTTTGCATCCAGTGCGCACGCAGAATCAATAACTTGCCCAACCAACGTGACTCGACCACCACCCTGATACAGTTGCTGCGCACTGACCGTATCAAACGAAACAGCAAACAGAATAAACGCGCAGAAAACTTTCAGCCTCGAGAGTATTTTCACACCCAACTCCCACCTGTAGTTGCCCTGCTACCGGGTGAGCGGTAGCAGGGTAATCACTTACTGATAAGCCAAGGAGAAGTTGGTCACAGCAGTAAACACGCCCGGCGTGATATCGCCCGTGGCCTTGCCTTTCAAGTAGGCACCATAGGTCAGGGTATTCTCGCCCGGCTGAAGGAGTTGCGGCCTGGTCGGCGTGCCCAGAACGATCGGGGTGCCAGCACCATCGACCATCATGATGCCCGCGCCCTGGGCCGTGCCGGCAATACCCAATGCCCCTGTCACGTCTGTAGAAGCTGCACCCGTAAAGGTGGCCGTGACTGTTTTATCGGTGAGTGCCGTCAGCGCACATCCGGTCAGTTCGATTTGAAAGCTCTCAGGACTGGTAACACCCCCAGTACTCAGTTGCGACTTGGCAACCTGCCCCAATGGAATCGTCTGATCGACACTGGTTGGCACGATAGAGCACGCCGCTTCGAGGATTTCTCCCTCGAAACTGATCGTGCCTGTACCGGCACCTGCCGCATGAGCTCCCGACACAGAAGCCATCAGAATAGCCATGGATGCCACGACTGTTTTAAATACAACATTCATCAAAATGCCTCCCACACAAACACTGTTAAACCATATAAAACAAATATGGATTTGAGTTGTTTATTTGATTCAGAACACAGTCAAACTTTCTTGCTGTGATCGAGTGCAGCCCCATAAAAAGAGCGGAGGGAATTTAACAATCAAATCATTAAAAAATATGCAAGACATTGACTATCAGCACGCAGGAACTTTATTACCGGCACGCAGGACAACTTCATAAGATAGAAGGAAACTTCGAAAATAAACGTAGGAAACCAACAACAATTAAAAGCCTCTCAATCACCTACGCACTGAAGTAATAACTATATGTTTTTCACGAAACATATCGCAAGCACTTCAACTCCAACATATGTATTACTTAAGAATACTTATACGCACTTCATTCAAGCACTGTCTAATGCAATGAAAGAATTAACGGCTTCTCAATCATCGCGTTTCAAATCCGGCGGGATCGGCAGGTCCTTGAGCGCGTCCGGGTGCTTGCCCTTGCCCGCCTGGTGCTGGCGGATCTGGTACACGTAGGCCAGCACCTGGGCCACGGCCAGGTACAGCCCGGCAGGAATCTCTTGTTCCAGCTCGGTGGAGTGGTAGATCGAACGCGCCAGCGCAGGGGATTCAAGCAGCAGGATGTTGTGCTTTTCACCAATCTCGCGAATCTTCAGCGCCAGGAAGTCACTGCCCTTGGCCAGCAACATCGGCGCCGCGCCTTTCTCCGGGTCGTACTTGAGGGCCACGGCGTAATGGGTCGGGTTGGTGATGATGACATCCGCATCCGGGATCGCCGCCATCATCCGCCGTTGCGACATATCGCGCTGCAACTGGCGAATCCGCTGCTTGACCTCGGGCCGCCCCTCCTGGTCCTTGTGTTCGTCGCGCACTTCCTGCTTGGTCATCAGCAGTTTCTGATGGCTTTCCCACAGCTGCACCGGCACGTCCACGGCGGCAATCAGGATCAGCCCGCAGGCCATCCACAAGGCGCTCCAGGCCACCACTTGCAGACTATGGATCACCGCCAGTTCCAGCGGCTCATGGGCGATGCGCAGCAGGTCGTCGATATCGGACTTCAACACCAGCAAAGCCACGATCAGGATGATGAAGAACTTGGCCAGGGCCTTGAGCAACTCGACCAGCGCCTTGGCCGAGAACATGCGCTTGATCCCCGCTGCGGGGTTCATGCGGCTGAATTTAGGGGCCAGGCTGCCAGCGGCGAACAGCCAGCCTCCCAGGGAAATCGGCCCGACCAGAGCGGCGATCAGCAAGGTGACCAATACCGGCTGCAGGGCAAGCAGGGCTATTTTTCCCGAGTGGAGTAAAAACAGGCCCATGGAGTCAGGATTGAGCAGCACCTCGCGGCTCAGGCTGAAGTTGTAGCGCATCAACTCCATCATGTCCTGGGCCAGCGCACCACCAAAAATCAGCAGACCCGCCGAGCCGGCCAACATGATGGCCAAGGTATTCAGCTCTTTTGAGCGTGCGATCTCGCCCTTTTCCCTGGAGTCCTTTTTCCGTTTCTCCGTGGGGTCTTCTGTTTTATCGGCACCGCTTTCACTCTCTGCCATAGCGGTCTACTTCGCCTGTGCCAGTTCACGTAAAAACTGCAGGGCCTCGGAGGCCAGCGGTTGATACTGGTTGAGAATGTCCGCCATGCTGATCCACAGAATCACCATGCCCAGCACCAGGGTCAGCGGAAAGCCGATGGCAAAAATATTCAGTTGCGGCGCAGCCCGGGTCATCACGCCAAACGCGATGTTGACCACCAGCAACGCGGTGATGGCAGGCAGCACCAGCAGCAGCGCCGCCCCCAGCACCCAACCGAGCTTGTTGGCGATTTCCCAGTAGTGATGGCTCAGCAACCCGCCACCCACCGGCAAGGTGGTGAAGCTCTCGGTGAGCACCTCAAACACCACCAGATGGCCGTTCATGGACAAAAACAGCAAGGTCACGAGCATGGTGAAAAACTGCCCGATCACCGCCACGTTAACGCCGTTGGCCGGATCGACCATGGACGCAAAGCCCATGCCCATCTGAATCGCGACAATTTGCCCGGCCACCACGAACGCCTGGAAAAACAGCTGCAACGAAAACCCCAGTAATGCACCAATGATGATTTGCTCGGCAATCAGCATCAGGCCGCTGAGGTCCAGCGGGTTGACGACGGGTAGCGGCGGCAGGCTGGGCATGATCGCCAGGGTGATCGCCAATGACAGAAACAGCTTGATCCGCTTGGGCACCAGGGTCGTGCCGATGATCGGCATGGTGGTCAGCAGTGCGCCCACCCGAAACAGTGGCAGCATAAAGCTGGCGACCCAGGTACTGATCTGCGCGTCCGTCAGGGCCAGAAGCGACATTTAACCGATCAACTGCGGAATGCTGCCGTACAACTGCAGGATGTATTCCATAAAGGTCTGCACCAGCCAGGGCCCTGCCACGATCAGGGTGATCAGCATCACCAGCAGTCGCGGGAGAAAGCTGAGGGTTTGTTCGTTGATCTGGGTCGCCGCCTGAAACATGGCCACCAGCAAACCGACCAGCAAGCTGGGGATCACCAGCACGGCGACCATCAGGGTGGTCAGCCACAGCGCACTGCGAAACAGGTCAACCGCAACTTCTGGGGTCATGACTCACACTCCGCCAAAACTGCTGGCCAGGGTGCCGATAATCAACGCCCAGCCATCCACCAGCACAAACAGCATGATTTTGAACGGCAGCGAAATGATCAACGGCGAGAGCATCATCATGCCCATGGCCATCAGCACACTGGCAACCACCAGGTCGATGATCAAAAACGGGATAAAAATCATGAACCCGATCTGGAATGCGGTTTTGAGTTCCGAGGTGACAAACGCGGGTACCAGGATGGTCAGGGGAGCGGCATCCGGAGTGGCGATGTCGGTGCGCTTGGACAGGCGCATAAACAGCTCCAGATCACTGGTCCGGGTCTGGGCCAGCATGAAGTCCTTGATCGGCACTTCAGCCTTGAGAATCGCATCCTGGGCCGAGAGCTTTTCGGCAAGATAAGGCTGCAGGGCGTCGTTGTTCACCCGGTCGAATACCGGGGCCATGATGAACATCGTCAGAAACAACGCCATGCCCGTGAGGATCTGGTTGGACGGTGTCTGCTGCAGGCCCAGGGCCTGACGCAGGATCGAGAACACGATGATGATCCGCGTAAAGCTGGTCATCAGCATGACGAACGCCGGAATGAAACTCAGCGCGGTCATGATCAGCAGAATTTGCAGACTGACTGAATATTCCTGCTGGCCATTGGCCCCGGTGCCCAGGGTTATCGCCGGAATCGACAGCGGGTCAGCCCCTGACGCCAACGGCGCGACAAGCGCCAACAACAGCGCGACAACTAAACGCATTACGGCTTGTCCTTTTGCTGACCCAGTATTTCCATCAGGCGCCTGGCAAATTCGGGGGTTGCAGGTTGCGCTGTGCCGGGCACTTGCACCGGCTCCTTGAGCACGTGCAGCGGGGTGATACGGCCCGGCGTCAGGCCCAGCAGGATCTGTTCATTGCCGACCTGCACCAGTACCAGCCGATCCCGCGCGCCCAGGGCACGGGTACTGATCAGCTCGATCACCTGCCCCTGACGCGGGCCCGCCTGCTGGACACGGCGCAGCAGCCAGGCCAGGGCAAATATCACCCCCAGCACCAGCAGCAGGCCGAGCACCAATTGCGTCAATTGCCCGCCAATACTGGTGCCCACCACCGGAGCCGCGACAGCCGTGGCCACAGGTTCGGCCGCCAGCACGCTAAAGGGCAAGGCCACTAAACCGCCGAGTAACCGCTTCACTTAACGCAGCTTCTTGATGCGTTCGCTGGGGCTGATCACGTCAGTCAGGCGGATGCCGAACTTTTCGTTGACCACCACCACTTCGCCGTGAGCAATCAGGGTGCCGTTCACCAGCACGTCCAGCGGTTCGCCAGCCAGGCGATCCAGCTCGATCACCGACCCCTGGTTGAGTTGCAGCAGGTTGCGGATATTGATGTCGGTGCTGCCCACTTCCATGGAAATCGACACCGGGATATCCAGAATCACGTCCAGGTTGGGCCCATCCAGCGTCACCGGCTGGTTGTTGCGCGGCATACTGCCGAATTCTTCCATTGCCAGACGGTTGGGGGCCGGTTTGGTGACTGCATCAGCCGCCAGCAAAGCATCGATATCTGCCTGGCCAACATCGCCGGTTTCTTCCAGCGCCGCAGCCCATTCATCAGCCAGCGCCTGGTCTGCAGCAGTTGTATCGTGTTCGTTAGCCATGGGGTGTCCTCGGCGGGCAGTCAATCATTGGATGGGTGTGGAGCGGCTTATCGCCGCCCGATGGGCTCAACCACTTGCAAGGCAAGATTGCCTTTGTGGGAGCCCAGTTTGACCTTGAACGAAGGCACGCCATTGGCGCGCATTACCAATTCATCTTCCAGTTCGATGGGGATCACATCGCCGGGCTGCATGTGCAAGATGTCCCGCAGGCGCAATTGACGGCGGGCCACGGTGGCACTGAGCGGCACGCTGACGTCGAGTACGTCTTCGCGCAGGGCCTTGCTCCAGCGTTCGTCCTGGTCGTCGAGGTCGGACTGGAATCCGGCATCGAGCATTTCGCGCACTGGCTCGATCATCGAGTACGGCATGGTCACGTGCAGGTCGCCGCCACCGCCGTCGAGCTCGATATGGAAAGTGGACACCACAATGGCCTCGCTGGGGCCGACGATATTGGCCATGGCCGGGTTAACTTCTGAGTTGATGTACTCGAAATTGACCTCCATGATCGCCTGCCAGGCCTCCTTCAAATCAATGAAGGCCTGCTCCAGCACCATGCGCACCACGCGCAATTCGGTAGGGGTGAATTCCCGGCCTTCGATCTTGGCGTGACGGCCGTCGCCGCCAAAGAAATTGTCCACCAGCTTGAACACCAGTTTGGCGTCGAGGATGAACAGTGCCGTGCCGCGCAACGGCTTGATCTTGACCAGGTTCAGGCTGGTAGGCACGTAAAGCGAGTGCACGTACTCGCCGAATTTCATGACCTGCACCCCGCCCACCGCCACGTCCGCCGAGCGGCGCAGCAGGTTGAACATGCTGATACGGGTGTAGCGGGCGAAACGCTCGTTGATCATTTCCAGGGTCGGCATGCGCCCCCGGACAATACGGTCCTGACTGGTCAGGTCATAGCTTTTGACACTGCCGGGCTCGGCAGCTGTTTCGGCCTGTACCAGACCGTCATCGACGCCATGCAACAGCGCGTCAATCTCATCCTGGGACAGCAGGTCTTGCACGGCCATGTCGTGATCCTACTGCAATACAAAGTTAGTAAAGAGCACCTGGTCGATAACCACTTTTCCGAGTTCTTTCTGTGCTACGTCCTGCACGCTGGCAGTCGTTTTCTGACGCAGAATTTCCTGGCCCACCGGTGTTGCGAGGTCGTCAAAGGACTGACCGGAAAACAGCATCACCAGGTTGTTGCGAATCACCGGCATATGCACCATGAGCGCCTTCAGATCGGCGGGGTCGCGGGCCTGCAAGGTCACACTCACTTGCATGTAGCGCTGGCGGCCATTGGCGTTGTAATTGACCACGAAGGCCGGGGCCATGGGCTCATAGAGGGCGGCCGGTTTGACGTTGCTGTCCACTTGCGGCACAGGCTCGCTCTTGGGGCTGTGCATGAAATACCAGGTGGCGCCTACAGAAAGACCAATCGCCAGCAGTACAGCCACGACGATCAGGATAATCAGCTTGAGTTTGCCTTTGCCGGCCGGTTCATCTACCGCGTCGCTCGTCGCCATGCCAATAATCCGTCACTATTTGGTTTTCACAGATGCCGGGGTAGGCACAGCAAGTGTTATGCCAGAAGCAGGACGGTGGGTGACTTTGTGGACGCGGGCTTGCTCGCGATACAGGCTATGGGGCACCGCCGTTACAGCGCGCCGAAGCCATCGCGAACAAGCCCGCTCCCACAGGATTTTTACTCAGGCGTAGTAATCCACTGCACTGGAGCCCAGTACTACGCTTGGCGCGACCGCCGCGACGTCCACTGGCTCGTCATCCATGACACTGTCCAGCCGCTGACCACCGCTTCCGCTGCGGGCCTGTTGCTCCTGGCCCTGCTGCCCTTGCCAGTTGCGCGGCTGGTCGGAGACGTTGACGTCCACCTGCCCCATCCCCTGTTGTGCCAGCATGTCGCGCAAGCGGTGCATCTGGCTGTCCAGCGCTTCGCGCACGCCAGCATGACCACTGACAAAGTTCACCTGCGCCGACTGGTCAGCGGCAATGTTGACCCGAATATCCAGGCGCCCCAGCTCCGCTGGCTCCAGCTGGATGTCGGCAGATTTGAGATTGGCGCTGGACAGGTACATCACCCGATTGACGACCTCTTCAGACCAGCCGCCCTGATGCATGGCCAGGGGCTGATTGACCGGCAGCGTGTTCACGGTCTTGGGCACTGCAGCCTGGGTTAGGGCCGCAAGGCGATTGGCGAAGTCATCGACCCGCGTATCGCTGGACGTACTTTTCAGATCCTTGAGACCGTCATCGAGCAAGCCCTTGAAAGCCTTCTCGCCGCCCTCACCGGTCGCTGACTCGCCAGCATTCCCATCGATCAGCATGGCGATGCTGCTGGCCTGCCCCTGAACCGTGGCCAGTGGGGTTTCGTTCGACGGGATCTTGACCGGGCTCTGGCTGCTGGCCGATACATGCCCGCCCTGCTCCATCGCCAGGCGCACGGCCGGCATCGCGTCGAGAGGATCCGCTTCGGGGTCGAAGGTGTCTTCGGCTACCGGTTGCAGTGGTGGCTGAACCTGAGCTTGAGCCACCCGTGGCTGTGCCGCTTGGGCCTGTGCAGCTACCGGCACCTCTGGTGTCTCGGGTACCGCCTCGACAACCGCCGCGGGAGGTGCCGTCACAGGCAGCAGCATGAGTGGATCGACAACGGCCAAGTCGTCGCCCGACTGGCCAGCGCTGTCATCCTGATCAGTCATGGCTGCATCCCTGGTCTTGCCGCCAGGCAATGGGTTGCCGCTATCGGCAACGGCTGGCGCCGGCTCAGACGCGCTGGCATACACCGCGGCAAAGGGTTGTGCCGGGGACGTGGCAGGTTGCGCAGGGCTGCCCGCCGCTGCTTTTGGCGCAGCAACGGCAGGTATCTGAAGCAAGGGTTGGGCGGCAACGGGCATTAACGGGTCTCCGCTGTACGGCAGGCATAGGTACAGGTCAGAGAGTCAGAGCAAGGTTCGGGCCAGCTTTGCGCAATCAGCTGATCACAAAATACGGAGGCCCTGAGCGATGGCGCTCGGCACGATAAAGTCGCCGAACCATCTGGTATTCATCGTCGATCTTGATCACCAGCTCCTGGATACCGGCCAGTTGCTTCTTTTGCGCACGCTCTTCGAGCAGGCCGCACAAGTGCGCCAAACGAATGGCACCCATGTTGCTGCTGCTGCCTTTAAAGCTGTGGGCAACCAGTGTCAGGTCGTCGGCTTCGCGGGTGTTGTGCAATTGCCCCATGCGCTCTTCGGAGTCAGAGAGGAAGGTATCGAGCAGGTCTGCAAAACCGCCCTCCATCACGTCTCGCAACGCATCGACCACTTTCGGATCCATATGAATGTCAGACACTTGTTCACTCCTTGATCAAGAATGGCCGGATTATGCCAGACCCCCCCATGAAAACTCTACGGTCGCACTGCGGCCATCAGGTGCCCAGCGGGCCGCAGGGCACAGTTGCCGGACCAAACTCACGCCACGCCCCGACAGACGGTCTGAATCAAGGGGTCTGGACATGACTTTGTCGACATCAAAGCCGGCACCACTGTCTTCAACCTGGATAAACAGGCGTCCGCTCTCCCCGATCGGCTCGACCTGCAACGACACCCGCACAAATCCGCTTTTGAGGGTCGCCAAGCGCTCCCTGCGCTGCTGGTAATAATGGGCAAACCCTTCTGTATCGCGCTTGAGCCGAGAGTCGAGGCCCAGCACCCCGTGTTCCAGGGCATTACTGTAAAGCTCGGACAGCACCGCATGGATCACCGGCCCCTGGGCACGCAATCCGTGGACCTCCATCAGCAATTGCAGCAAGAAAGGCAGTGGATTGAACTGTTGCAGGGTTCGCGCCCGAAACTCGAAACGGGACGACCAGTCCCGCGGGCTGCATTGGCCGCTGTCTGAATAGACGATGGCTGGCACACCCAGAAACTGCGGCAATTGTGAGGTGATATGCACCATGCTCACGTCATCCCGGGCCCGCCCCTGAAAATCGCGCAACGCCTGTTCGACCTCGGCAATCAGTTGCAGCGGATGGCGATTGGCATCGAGCACCCGCTCCAGACGTTCAACCCCGAACAGTTGCTGATCCGGGCCACAGGTATCGATCACGCCGTCGGTCAACAAAAACACCTGATCACCGGGCAGCATCGCAAAGACTTGAGTGGCATGGTCAAACACTTCAGCGCGCAACACCCCCAGCGGCAGGTGTTGCGACGTCAATGCCGTACGCTCACCACCGGACTGCAAGTAACCGTCGGGCATCCCGCCATTCCAGACCTCGACACAACGGCGCTGGGCGCTGACACACAGCAACGTGGCGCAGCAGAACATGTCGACGGGCAGGATGCGCTTAAGCTTGGCGTTCATTTCACGGAGGATTTCGGCCAGGCCATAGCCTTTGGCCGTCATGCTGTAGAACACCTCGGCCAGTGGCATTGCGCCAATGGCCGCAGGAAGACCGTGGCCGGTGAAATCAGCGAGCAGCAGGTGGGTATCCCCGGCGGGGGTGTAGGCCGCCAATAACAGATCACCATTGAACAAGGCATAGGGCGATTGCAAGAAGCGGATATTGGGGGCATCCAGACACCCTGAATGCGCCACCCGATCAAATACCGCCTTGGCTACCCGCTGCTCGTTGAGCAGGTAATCGTTGTGCTCGGCTATCAAGTCACGCTGCTGCAGCACGGTTTGCTGCAAGCGCCGCAGGCGCTCCATTGAGCGGCTCAATTGATATCGAACAGCTTGTCAAAGTTGGAAATACCGAGAATCTTGCGCACATCCGGACTGCTGTTGACCACCCGGATATCCGACTCATCGCCACCGGCGTGCTCGCGTAACAGCAACAACATGCCCAGCGCCGAACTGTCGAGGTAGGTCGCGTCTTTCAAATCCACTACCACGCAAGCGGGCTTGGGGTTCAATTCCTCATAGGCGCTGCGAAATTCCTGATGTTTGGCAAAGTCGAACCGGCCCTTGATTGCGATTGTCAGCTTGCTGCCATCTTCGGAGACTTCAGATATCACTGCCATGTGGATGCTCCCGAGGTTGTCCCAGCAACTATAGACGCTTTGTGTAGAGGGGTCAGTACACGTCTTTTCGCGGCAATCGCTGGGACAACTCGTCCATCAATTTTTGCTCGCGCTTGTCTTCCAGCTGGCGGGCTTCGTCGGCGTAACGCTGAACCAGCTTGCGCAGCCCCTCGACGCGGGCATAGGCCGTCTGCCACGTCTCACGGGCCTTGTCGAGGTTGTTCTGATGCCACACCAGACTCTGGCGCTGCTGGCCGACGGCGGTTTCCAGCTGGCCAAGGAAGTATTGATAGTTGCGCAGCCATTGGCCCGACACGCCCTGGCTGCCGCGATCAACCCACTGCGCCTGGTACTCGCCACGGAAGTTTTCCAGGTCCCCCAGCTTGCTGTTCGCCAGGTTGACCTGCCCTTGAAAGTGCCCCAATCGCTGGGCCGCCGCCTTCTCGGTCTTTTCGGCCATATCGACCACTGGCGCCAGGCGCACTGCCCTTGAATCACCGGCCATCGTCGATTAACCACCCTCTGCCGGGGCGAAGATGCTGCCCAGATGCCCGCCGCTCTCGGCCAGGCTGATGTTGTCGTTCAGCCCTTGGCGCAGGTACGCCACCATTGCCGGTTGCAAGGCAATGGCGGTATCGGTTTCACGGTCGCCACCCGGCACATAGGCGCCCACGCTGATCAGGTCGCGTGCTTGCTGGAAGCGGGACCACAGCTGTTTGAACTGCTGCGCACGACGCATGTGTTCTGGCGTGACCACCGACGGCATGACCCGGCTGATGGACGCTTCAATATCGATGGCCGGGTAATGCCCCTCTTCGGCCAGGCGCCGGGACAACACGATATGGCCGTCGAGCACGCCCCGCGCCGAGTCGGCGATGGGGTCCTGCTGGTCATCGCCTTCAGAGAGCACGGTATAGAACGCCGTGATCGAACCGCCACCGGCCTCGGCATTACCGGCCCGCTCCACCAGCTTGGGCAGTTTGGCGAACACCGAAGGCGGATAGCCCTTGGTCGCTGGCGGCTCGCCAATGGCCAGGGCGATTTCCCGCTGGGCCTGGGCGAATCGGGTCAGGGAATCCATCAGCAACAGGACATTCTTGCCCTTGTCGCGAAAATATTCGGCGATTCGCGTGCAGTACATGGCTGCACGCAAACGCATCAGCGGGGCGTCATCGGCAGGCGATGCCACGACCACCGAGCGCTTGAGACCTTCGGTGCCGAGGATATGCTCGATAAATTCCTTTACCTCACGACCCCGCTCACCGATCAGGCCAACCACGATAATGTCGGCCTCGGTAAAACGGGTCATCATCCCCAGCAGCACACTCTTGCCCACGCCCGTACCGGCAAACAGGCCCAGGCGCTGGCCGCGCCCGACCGTCAATAAACCGTTGATGCTGCGAATGCCCACGTCCAGCGGCACGCTGATCGGGTCACGCTTGAGGGGGTTGATGGCAGGCCCGTCCATCGGTACCCAGTCTTCGGCCTTCATCGGCCCTTTGCCATCCAGTGCACGCCCGGCGCCGTCAAGCACCCGACCGAGCATGCTCATGCCCATCGGCAGGCGGCCATTATCGGCCAGGGGCACCACACGGGCGCCCGGCGCGATCCCGGCGACGCTGCCCACGGGCATCAGGAAGATTTTGCCACCGGAGAAGCCCATCACCTCGGCTTCGACTTCCACCGGGTGAAAACTGTCGTCGTTGATCACCAGGCAACGGCTGCCCATGGCGGCGCGCAGGCCTTCGGCCTCAAGGGTCAGGCCAACCATGCGCAGCAATCGGCCTTCAACCACCGGCTGCGCGGGCAAAGACACGGCCGGGGCATAGGTGCTCAGGCGCTTGGCAAAGCTGGTGCGCTTAAGGTGCATCGAGGTCGATGTCGATGTCAGGCGCCGCCGGATGCAGCGACTGCTCGTGGAGCTGGTCGAGCAACTGGTTCATGGCCTGTTTGATACGGGTTTCGATGCTGGCATCGATGCGGCTGTGCTCGGTTTCAATTCGGCAACCGCCGGGCTGCAGGGTGTCGTCTTCGACAATCCGCCAGTGTTCGTCGTGGCGCTCGCGCAAGGCCTTGATCTGATCGAAATCCTGCGGATTGATGAACAGCCGAATGTTCTCGGCACCCATCGGCAACAGCTTCAAACCCTCGCGCAGCACTTTCTCGATCTGGGTCGAATCGGTTTTGAGCTCACGCTGGATCACTTGCCGGGTCATGTGCTCGACCAGCCCGACCATGGCTTTTTCAAGTTGCTGGTCCTGCTCGGCAAGCGGCGCCAGCAAGCTGTTCATCAAGCGTTCAAGGCTGGCCACCCTGGCGTTCAGGGCAACCTCGGCTTCCTGGCGAACCTTGAGCTGAGTGCTGTGAAAACCTTCTTTTTCGCCCGTGGCAAAGCCTTCGTTCCAGGCCTCCTGGCGAATGCTTTCGAGTTCTTCGAGGGTCAGTGGCTGGACTTCATCCAGCGGCACTTCTTCGCTTTCCACCGGCAGCTCTTCGACCGGCTCGGGCTCAGGCTCTTCGGGCTCGCGCCAAGGGTCAAAGCTGGGCAGGCCCCATACATCGAAGGCACCCACATCCTTGGCCCGGATCACATCTCCGGGGGAGTCACCGCTGCTCACTTAGATCATCTCTTCGCCGCCCTTCCCGCCGAGAACAATGTCTCCGGCTTCGGCCATACGGCGGGCGATGGTGAGGATTTCTTTCTGCGCAGTTTCAACATCACTGACACGTACCGGGCCCTTGGCTTCCAGGTCGTCACGCAACAGTTCGGCCGCGCGCTTGGACATGTTCTTGAAGATTTTTTCCTGCACGTTCTCGTCGGAGCCCTTGAGCGCCAGCACCAGCACGTCCGAGGACACCTCGCGCAGCAACGCCTGGATCCCCCGGTCGTCTACGTCGGCCAGGTTGTTGAACACGAACATCAGGTCTTCGATCTGACCCGACAGGTCTTCATCGATATCGCGGATCGAATCCATCAACTGGGATTCCATCGAGCTGTCGAGGAAGTTCATGATGTCGGCCGCCCGCTTGACGCCGCCCAGAGAGGTGCGCGCCGCATTGGAGTTGCCGGAGAACTGTTTTTCGAGGATCTGGTTCAGCTCTTTGAGCGCCGCCGGCTGCACGGTATTGAGCGACGAAACCCGCAGGATGATGTCCAGGCGCGCCTTCTGGTCGAAGTGACCCAGCACTTCACCCGCCTGGTCCGGGTCCAGATACGCCACCACAATGGCCTGGATTTGCGGGTGCTCGAAGCGGATCACGTCGGCCACGGCACGCGGTTCCATCCACTTCAGGCTGTCGAGGCCACTGGTGTTGCCACCCAGCAGGATGCGGTCGATCAGGCCGTTGGCCTTGTCTTCGCCCAGGGCCGAGGTGAGCATTTTGCGAATGTAGCTGTCCGACCCCACGCCAAGGCTGGTCTGGTCGCCGACGATCTCGACGAACTCGCTCATCACCTGCTCGACCTGCTCACGGTGAACGTTGCGCATTTGCGCCATCGCCACCCCCACCCGCTGGACCTCTTTGGGGCCCATGTGGCGCAGCACCTGGGCCGCGTCGGATTCGCCCAGGGACAGCAGCAAAATGGCGGCCTTGTCGACCCGGGTCAACTTGGCGTTGGCGCCCGCACGGTTATCACTCATCGGCATTGATCCACTCTTTTACTACCTGGGCCACACGGCCCGGATCTTCTGCGACCAGACTCTTGATTGCGTTCAACTGAGCGTCATAGCCTTCGCTCGGGCTTGGCAACATGATGCTCTGCGGACCGCTGAGGCTGACACGGTCGTTGGCCAACTCACGATCCAGTCCGCCCGGGCCGCCCATCTCGGCATCGCTGCCAATGCCTGCCACTTGCTTGTTGCGTCCGTTGCCGGTGATGTTGTTGAGCACCGGGCGCAACACACCAAACACCAGCACCAGAATAAACAGCACACCCAGTACTTGTTTGACCACATCCCAGAACCAGGGCTGCGAATAAAACGGGATGTCGGCGATCACTTCGGCGCGCTCGGTGGAGAACGGCACGTTGATCACACTGACACTGTCGCCACGGCTGGCATCAAAACCCACGGCGTCCTGCACCAGGCGGGTAAAGCGTGCCAGTTGATCGGTACTCCACGGTACCTGGGTGATTTCACCGTTGGCCGGGTTGACGCTGATCTTGTCGTCGATCACCACCGCCACCGACAGGCGATTGACCCTGCCCTGCTGCTGCTTGGTGTGGCTGATGGAGCGGTCCAGCTCGAAGTTGCGGGTCGATTGCGAGCGCTTGTCTGCCGGGTACGGTGCCAGCATCGGCTGGCCGGTGCCCGGGTCCATGATTTGCTGACCGTTGGCATCGAGCAAAGGCTGACCCGGCTGGATCATGCCCGCTGCGGCGGCGCCCTGGCCGGTTTGCTGAGGGGCGGTGGCCGGGCTCGGCGGCTGATTGCTCAAGGCACCGGGCACGCCTTGGGGGCCATTGCTGGCGGTGCGCTGCTCGCTGGTCGATTGCTCGCTGCGCAGCGCCGGTTGATCGGGGTTGAACTGCTCGGAGGTGGACTCGACGGCACTGAAATCCACATCGGCCGACACTTCTGCCTTGTAACGGTCATTGCCCAGCACCGGCTGCAGGATGTTGTGCACGCGCTGAGTCAACATGCCTTCCATGCGGCGGCTGTAGTCGAACTGCTTGCCGGCCATGGTCAGTTCGGAGTTTTCACCCTGATCCGAAAGCAGATTGCCTTTCTGGTCGACCACGGTGATCTGGGACTTGCTCAATTCAGGCACGCTGGTGGCGACCAGATTGACGATCGCCAGCACCTGGCCCGGCTCCAGCGAGCGGCCCGCGTAGAGTTCAACCAGGACCGACGCACTGGGCCTGCGCTCATCGCGCACGAACACCGAGCTTTTGGGAATCGCCAGGTGAACCCGTGCACCCTTGACGTTATTGAGGCTGGAAATGGTGCGCGCCAACTCGCCTTCCAGACCACGACGATAACGCGTGGCCTCCATGAACTGGCTGGTGCCCAGGCCCTGGTCCTTGTCGAGGATTTCGAAACCGATATTGCTGTCGGTCGGCGTGACGCCTGCGGCCGCCAGTTTCAGGCGGGCACGGGCAATGTCGTCGGCCTTGACCAGCAAGGCGCCCGAGTTGGGCTCAACGGTGTAGGCAATGTCGGCGGAGGCCAGGGTTTCCATGACCTGCTTGGCATCCATACCGGCCAGGCTGCCATACAGCGGCCGGTAATCAGGTTGCTGGGACCACAACACAACGGCAAAACCAATGGCCACGCTCGCCGCCAGACCGACCATCAGGCCGACCTGACGCAGCATGGTCATATCGGCCAGGTTGTCCAGAAAAGACAGGCCAAACAGCGGCGGCTTGCCGCCGGCTGGACCTGTTTGGGCCGGAACGTTATCCGGGAGTGCATCTGCCATGACTTGATATCGCCCTTAAACCGGCATCTGCATGATGTCTTGGTATGCCTGAACCAGCTTGTTACGGACTTGGGTCAACGCCTGGAAAGAAACACTGGCCTTCTGGGAAGCAATCATCACATCCGTCAGGTCTACGCCGGTCTTGCCGATTTCGAATGCGTTCGACAACTGGCTCGATGCCTGCTGTGTGTCGCTGACCTTGTTGATCGCATTGCCGAGCATGTCGGAAAAGCTGCTGGCACCGGCTTCGGGAACCGCCTGCACAGCCGATTTTGGCTGAGCCATGGCGTCCATCTGCATGGCCCGCATGTCCAACATCAATCGATTAAATTCAATACCCTGGCTCATGGACAACTGCCTCCGGCGACCCGCAATTTTTTGACACTTTCACAGCGCTTACCGAGGTATAGCAACAAGGGTGCCAGCTCTTTGTCGTTTTATAACAATTACCGTTACAAAACGTCGCAGACGAGGATCACACCTAACCTGTGGGAGCGGGCTTGCCCGCGATGGCATCACCGCGCAACGTCTGATGCACCGCGCCGATCAAATCGCGAGCAAGCCCGCTCCCACGCTGGTTTAGTGGCGCTCTCAGGTTGCGGCAAACAGATAAGCCTCAACATCCATCCCCGCATCGCGCATCTGCGCCAGCTTGTAGCGCAAGGTCCGCGGGCTGATGCCCAGGCGCTCGGAAGCTTCCTTGCGTCGCCCCCGCTCGGCACGCAAGGTGTCGATAATCAGCTGGAATTCACGTCGGCGCAGATCATCACCCAGCGCCCCCGCCGACTCCACAACCTCGACCGGCGAAGCCAGTGGCGGCAAGGGCGCGCAGGCCACAGGCCCCGCCAGGCAAAAATCTGCCGCTTCGATCTGGCCGCCCTGCTGCAAAATCAACGCCCGCTGAATCGCGTTATCCAGCTCGCGCACATTACCGGGCCAGGGGTATGCGCCCAGGCACGCCCGGGCATCCGGCGAAAACCCGACTGCCGTGTGCTTCATTTTGCCGATGTACTTGGCCAGCAGCCGCTCAGCCAACGGCAGGATGTCGGCAGTACGCTCGCGCAGCGGGGTCCAGGCCAGCGGAAACACTGAAAGGCGATAGAACAGATCCTCGCGAAACCGTCCCGCAGCCACTTCGCCCGCCAGATCACGGTTGGTGGTGGCGACCACGCGGATATCCAGCACAATCGGCTTGCGCCCGCCTACCCGCTCCACTTCGCGCTCTTGCAGCACCCGCAGCAGTTTTGCCTGCAGGCCCAGAGGCATTTCGGAAATTTCATCGAGCAGCAAGGTGCCGCCATCCGCCTGCTCAAACTTGCCGGCCTGGGCCGCAATGGCGCCGGTAAAGGCACCTTTCTCATGACCAAACAGAGTGGCTTCGAGCATGTTGTCGGGGATGGCCGCGCAGTTGATCGCCACAAACGGCTGATCAACCCGACGGGAGTGCTGGTGGATATAACGCGCCAGCACTTCTTTACCCGTACCCGACTCGCCCGAGATCAGCACCGTCGCATCACTGCGCGCCACCCGCGCCGCCAACTCCAACAGCTGGACACTGGCCGGCTCAACCGCCACCGGACCTTCAGTGTCCGCCACCCCCAGACTGCCCAGGGCATGGCGAGCCACCAGATCGAGCAAGGCCTTGGGTTCAAACGGTTTGACCAGATAGTCCACCGCCCCCTGGCGCATAGCATCCACTGCACGCTCCACGGCGCCATGAGCCGTCATCAGCAACACCGGCAATTGGGGCTGACAGGCACGCAGGCGAGCGAGCAACTGATGGCCATCCATGCCCGGCATGTTGACGTCACTGACCACCAGGCTGAACGCCTGCGAAGTGACCGCCGCCAGGGCTTCTTCCCCCGAGCTGACCGCCTTAAAGCCGTGACCGGCCAGCAATAGCGTGTCCGCCAGCGCTTCGCGCAACGCGTGATCGTCTTCGACCAACAGCACGTTAATTCGCATCACCATCAGTTTGCCTCCGCCACACCGGGAATCAGCGGCAAGCTGAGCAAGGCGCAGGTACCACGCCCCAGCCGCGAACGTAACTGCAAGTGGCCCTGATGCGCCCGTACCACCGCGTTGACCACCGCCAACCCGAGACCGGTGCCGGTCGCCTTGGTGGTGAAAAACGGTTCGCCCAAACGCGCCAGGACTCGGGGTTCAATGCCACTGCCACTGTCGCTCACGCACAGCCTCAGGCAGTTATCACGGCGGTATAAATGGACTTTAAGCCGCACCTGCACAGCACCCGTTTGCAGGGCGTTTTCGATCAGGTTCAGCAGCGCGCCCACCAGGGTGTCGCGATTGCACAGCAGCTGCCCCGTATAGGCATCGCACTGCCAGCGTATCGACACGCCCTGAACATGGGTTTGCGCGGCGGCCTGCAGGGTTTGCATCAGGACCTTGGGGCTGACCCGATCTGTCAGCGGCAATTCGCCCCGGGCAAAGACCAGCATGTCGCGTACTTGATGCTCAAGCTCGTGCAGACGCTCCTTGAGGCGCCCGGCAAAGCGCTGCTGGGTTTCCAGCGGCAGCGCCTGCTCGGTCAAATGACTGGCGTAGATCAGCGCTGCCGACAGTGGCGTACGAATCTGGTGGGCCAGGGAGGCAACCATCCGCCCCAAAGACGACAAACGCTCATGGCGGGCGAGTTGATCTTGCAGGCGCCGGGTTTCTGTCAGGTCATTGAGCAAGACCAGTTGCCCCGGCTCGGCATCCAGCGAACGGGTGGCAATCGACAGGCGCCGACCGTCCTTGAGGGAGACTTCGTGACCATCGTCTTCGCGGGGTGCAAAACAGCGGGCAATCACATGGCGCCACAGCTCGCCCTCAAGGGGCAGGCCCAGCAGCTCGCAGGCCGCAGGGTTGGCCTCGCGCACCCGTCCGCGATCATCGATGACGATGACCCCGCCCGGCAGCAGATCAAGCAGGTGTTGCAGGCGATTGGCCAGTCGCTCTTTTTCCGCCAGCTCAGCCATGCGCTGCTCGCTGACCACCGCCAGCTCCCCCGTAAGCTCCGAAACACGGGCTTGGAGCAGGCTATAGGGATCAGGAACGGAAGAAAGCTGGACGGCGGCTTGAGGCATGGTGCGTGCTCGCTTGGCTGACCGTCATAAAACGGTTCGTTGAACCAAGCGAAGCAATACCCGTGCCTGAATAGATAACACTAGCGAACCGCAATGCCGGTCCCGACTTATGTGGGAGCGGGCTTGCTCGCGATTTGGGAGCCTCGCAGTGTCAGGAATAATGCGGTGATGCTATCGCGAGCAAGCCCGCTCCCACAGAGACAGGTGTCAATCGTCTGCCTGTTCTTCGCCTTCACGACGGCTCATGCCGTACTTGCGCATTTTTTCCACCAGGGTGGTGCGACGAATCCGCAGGCGTTCTGCCGCGCGGGCGACGATGCCATTGGCGTCGTCGAGCGCCTGCTGGATCAGCCCCTGCTCCAGCCCACCCAGGTAGTCCTTGAGGTCCAGGCCTTCGGGCGGCAGCATCGCATTGGCGCTGGCGACGAAATCGGTAGTAGCGCTGTTGATGGCCACGCGCTCCTCCATGTCGCTGCGCAGGCTGTCGACCATCTGCTCGTCTTCGTCATCCACGTAGCGGAATTTTTTCGGCAGCTCAACCACGCCAATCACACCATAGGGATGCATGATCGCCATGCGCTCCACCAGATTGGCCAGCTCACGGACGTTGCCCGGCCATGCATGACGGCACAACGACATGATCGCGGCAGAATTGAAGCGGATCGAGCCACGCTTTTCGTGCTCCATGCGCGAAATCAGCTCGTTCATCAACAGCGGAATATCTTCGACCCGCTCGCGCAGGGGCGCCATTTCGATCGGGAATACGTTGAGGCGGTAGTACAAGTCTTCGCGGAAGGCGCCGACTTCAATCATGCTTTCGAGGTTTTTGTGGGTCGCGGCAATGATCCGCACATCGGCGCACTGGGTCTTGTTGCTGCCCACGCGTTCAAAGGTACGTTCCTGCAACACGCGCAGCAGCTTGACCTGCATCGGCAGCGGCATATCGCCGATTTCATCGAGAAACAGCGTGCCGCCATTGGCCAGCTCGAAACGCCCGGCACGGCTGGTGATTGCTCCGGTGAAGGCGCCCTTCTCATGCCCGAACAGCTCGCTTTCGAGCAGCTCGGCAGGAATCGCCCCACAGTTGACGGGTACAAACGGCGCGTCACGGCGCTTGGAGTGGTAATGCAGGTTACGTGCAACCACCTCCTTGCCGGTCCCGGACTCGCCGAGGATCAAGACGCTGGCATCGGTGTCGGCCACTTGCTGCATCATCTGGCGCACATGCTGAATCGCACGGCTGGTACCGACCAGACTGCGAAACAGGTTGGGCTCACGATGACGACCGCGCTCGCGGGCCTGGTCGTACATCTCGCGATAGACCTGGGCACGGTGCAGGGAATCAAGCAATTTGCTGTAGCTGGGGGGCATTTCAAGACTGGACAACACCCGGCGGCGCTGGTCTTCAGGCAAATCGACTGAAGAAACTTCACCTAAAAGCATGATCGGCAGGAACTCATCCCACACAGCCAGTGTCTTAAGCAAGCTTGAAAGACCACCCGCAGTACTCACCGTGCCTACAAGCACGCAGAGTACTTCACGACTGGACGGCAAGACTTTGACGGCTTGCTCCCATTCGTGGCTAGGACTGGCTAAATTTTCTTCGCCAAGAAAATTCAGAATCACCGCCAGGTCGCGGCGGCGGACGCTATCGTCATCGATCAACAGAATTTTGGTTTCACGCCACATGCAATAGCAACTTCCCTAGTCAACTCAATGCCCCGGATGGCAGGGCATATGTAGACGCCCTAACCCTGTTGGATATCTAAGACGACTGAATACAGAATAACGAGCTAGTTAAGTCAAAAAACTGTGCATAGTCAAATTTATGGCGGTTTAAAACGCGATTAACCACATATTCTTTAGGCCTTAACCGAATAGATGGTAAACCTTTGACGCATTTTTTGCTTGATTGATCTGCCCCATTTGCTCAACGACTGACTGACGCTCATCGGTCGCGGCTTCCAGCAGCATGCGATACACCACCAACAGCCCTTCCAGATTCTCGCGCAACACCGCCTCATCCAGCGGCGCCTCATCCAGAACACTCTCGACACACACCCGACAAGCCGAGTCCAGCTCGCCGATGGCATCCCAATTGCGCTCGGCCAGAGCGTCAATCAGGGCTACACGGGTTTCTTGAATTCGTTGCAGTTGGCTCATGGCGCACTCCTCGGGCTTATTGCGGGGCAATGGCATCCCAACCACTTTTTACAGTGATCAGCAGGCGAGCCACTTCATCGATGATTTCAGGGTCGTTCTTGGCATTGGCCTGGGTCAAACGCACCGCCATGAATTCATACAGGCTGTCCAGCTGCTGCAACGCAGCCTTGTCATCGGTCTTGTCTTCATCCAGGCCCTGACGCAGGCCGGTGATGATGTCGATGGCCTTGGTGATCAACATGGCCTTCTGCGGGATATCACCACGGCTCATTGCGCCTTTGGCCTGGGCCATGCGATCCAGACCGCCTTCCATCAGCATTTGAATCAAGCGATGGGGGCTGGCTTCGGAGATTTGAGCGTGGGAATTAACCTTCTGGTACTGACGAAGGGCGCGCATCGGGTTCATGTTTCGACCTCATAACGGTGAATGGCAAAAATCGCGGGTTCTTGATCTTTTTATCGACAGAAGCGGCCAAAGCTTTAGTGCCAGGGCCGGGCAAAATCAGTCGGATTTAGGGTTATTCAAGGAGTTGAGCGTGGTCATGATGCTGGAGCTGCTGGCGTTGATTTTGGCGATCAGACCGTCCATGGCCGTGTATTTGGCGGTCAGGGTGCTTTTCATGGATTCCATGCGCCGGTCCAGGTCTGCTTGCTGAGTGGTCAGCGTAGTCAGCTTGGTGTTCAGATCCGTGGCCCGCGCTGCCAGCAAGCCGCTGCTGCCGACATAGCTTTCGGTCGCCTTGGTCATACGGGTTATCAGGCCGGTATCGCCGGTAAACACCTTGGCAATCTCGATTGCACCGTTGGGTGTGGCAACCGCGGCTTTCCACTTGGTGTCATCCAGGGTCAGCAGCCCGGTTTTCTGATCGGTACTGATGCCCATCTGGGACAGGTTGCCGACACTCGACGTACCCGAGTTTTGCAGCAGCTCGCCGCGCAAACCGTTGACCAGCTGACGCATCGACGCGTCACCGGTCAAGGCACCTGCAGTGGTGGTTGCCGCATCACCGGTAGCGGTGACTTTGGTCTGGGTGTTGATGCTGGTCAGCAGCGCGTTATAGGCGCTGACAAACGACTGAACCGAGGTTTTCAGGGTGTCAGTGTTCGAAGCCACAGTAATGGTGGACGCCTTGGTATCGAGCAACTCAAGGGTCACGCCACTGATGGCCGAGGTGATCTTGTTGCTCGACGACTCCATGGCGATGTCATCGATGGTGTACTCGGCATTCATCGGCGGTTTACCGGCGTCATACCCGGTGGCCAGCTCCGAATCACCGCTGACGGTAATATCGGTGCCCTTGCCCGTGGTCTGCGAGCCGATCACCAGACGCGAGCCGTTGGCATCGGTCAGAACGTTGGCGCTGATACCCTTGGACTGCAGCTGCGTGTTGATCGCGTCCCGGGTCTGCTGCATGGTCGCGCCAGCCGCGATCTTGACGTCATAGCTGTCACCGGACTGGGAGATGGTCAGGGTCTGGTCTTGCTCGCTCGAGTTGACCGACGCCGATGCGCCCCCTTCAAACACCTTGCTGGTGATTTTTGATGCGGTCGCCAACTGAGTGACGTTCAACGCGTATTTGCCGCTGGACGCCTTGTCATCGATGGTGACTTTAGAAATTTTTTCGTCATTGGACGAAGCGGTCAAACCGTTGAAACTGGAGACACTGTTGAGTTTGGCAATGGCTGCGCGATAGGTTTCGAGCGAAGCTTTGACCGTGCCCACAGCGGACAGCTGAATCGTGGTGTCTTTTTGTTGCGCAGTAATCTGGCTTTGCTTGGGCGCTTTTTCAGCATCCACCAAGGCTTTCACAATCCCGATGGTGTCAAAACCCGAGCCGACACCGGTAATCGTTGAACTGGCCATCTGTATTCTCCTTGTACGGTGGCTATCGCTTTATTGACGAAGCAAGTGCCAAGGCTGCAGGCAGCTTCACATTTCGTGCCACCTTCAAGCAGTAAATGCTGAAAAAACAAAAGGGCACGTAAACGCGCCCTTTTGTTCTCAACCCAGCGCTGAAATTACTGAAGCAATTTCATGACAGCGGAAGGCAGCTGGTTAGCCTGGGACAGGATCGCGGTGGAAGCCTGTTGCAGGGTTTGCTGCTTGGTCAGCTCGGCGGCTTCGGAAGCGAAGTCAGTATCCTGAACACGACCCAGTGCAGCGGTGGAGTTCTCGGAAATGCTCTGCAGGTTGGCCACGGTGCTGGTGAAACGGTTTTGTACGGCACCCAGGGCGGAACGTTGGGTATCGATCTGCTGGATCGCGTCAGCCAGCGCCTGGACGGTACGCTGGGAGTCAGCGGCGGACAGGATGCTCAGGTCGGATACCGTGGTTTCTACGGTGGTGGCCTTAGTTGTAGGTGCAGAAGAGGCACCAGTCAGACCAAGCGCCTTCAAGCCCGAACCTGCCGCACCATCCTTGATAGAAATATCTTTGGTGGAGAACAACTTCAAAGTGCCGTCATCGTTTTTACTGGCGGTCACGCCGGTGCTAGCACTGTTAATCGACGAAACAATGGTATCAGCGGAGTCTCCCTTCTTGAACTTGACTTCAACACCGTTAAGCTCAATCGAGGTATCAGCAGACAGTTTTGCTTGAGATGTACCTGCCGAGAGACCCAACTGATCCAAGGAGCCACCCTTAGTATTAGCAAGCTTGACATCTTTACCATCGCTTGTGGTTAAAGTAACTCGTCCATTCTCAAAAGTGGCCTTGGAATCGTCACCGGCAGCTGTGCTCAACTTGCCCATGACGACTTCCATTGAGTCATCTGTGCCCCACGTAACTGCTGTACCATTGACAGTGACACCACCAATTGCGGTCATCTTGGTTGTCAATGCTGGCTGCACTTGAGCAGTAGTTACTGTGTCCAAGCCAAGGTTTTCCAAGCCTTTGTTAGGAGCGGCATCTTTTGCATCAACTGCCTCAACTGCCTCAACTGCCTCAACTGCCTCAACTGGAGCGACGTAGTCTGCATCACCCACAGCCCCAACTCCAAGAACAGCGTCTACAGCTGCTACAGCTGCTACAGCTTCTACAGCTTTTACAGCAGGATCCATCACTGCCTCAAGTTTAATGGCACTCTTGGACGTCAGAACCAACTTGCCATCCGCAACACTGGCGGTAACACCGGTTTTATCCGTTTTAAGGTTGATGGCCTCAATTGCAGCATCCGGAGCAGTAGCCGCATCTGCTACTCCGAATGAAATTACTTCACCATTGATTTTAATTTTATCGTCTGCAGTGGTGGCTTTAGGAACAACACCTGCTGTGACTACGGTTTTTGCATTCAATGTCGCACCAACAGTAGATGCACTCAAACCCGTCAGCGCTCCCCCGCTTGTGCTTGCTTCACTGTACGACCCCTTCAACGCAGTAGCACTGATATCGCTCATACCAAACGAAATGGTCTGGTTGGCATCAGCACCTACCTGGAACGCCTGGTTCTGGAACGAACCGTCCAGGATGTTACGACCACCGTAGGTGGTGGTTTGTGCGATACGGGTCAGTTCACCGGTTTTCGCAGTAAATTCTTGTTGCAGGGACGCACGGTCGGCGTCGCTTTTATCACCGTTCGCGGACTGCAGGGCCAGTTCACGCAAACGTTGCAGAATGTTGGTCGACTCTTGCATCGCGCCTTCAGCGGTCTGCGCGATCGAGGTACCGTTGTTGGCGTTGGCGATGGCAACGGTCATGCCTTTGGTCTGAGAGGTCAGACGGTTGGCCATCTGCATGCCAGCAGCATCGTCTTTGGCGCTGTTGATTTTCAGGCCGGAAGACAGACGAGTCATCGAGGTGCTCAGTGCATCGCCGGCTTTGTTCAGGTTCTTCTGAACGGTCTGGGACGTGATGTTAGTGTTTACTGATAAAGCCATGACGAAATCCTCATTGGATGAATACTGCGGCTTCCGGCCCTGGCAACCGCCGGGTGTGGCCTAGAGAACCTTCGTAATAGTTATCGTCGTCAAAGCGGGTTGCTTGAGGGGTTTTTTGAATTTTTTTACTGGCAGGAGGCCATCCCTTGTATTTCAGGGGGTTAGCGAGGGATGACCTGCCAGGCATCCCCTGGTGTGGGAGCGGGCTTGCTCGCGATTCGGGCGGCGCGGTACTTCAGGGAAACCGGGCTGATGCCATCGCGAGCAAGCCCGCTCCCACAGATGGCATCCCCCCTGTCAGAACGCAAAACGCCCGTGGCTTTTTGGGCCACGGGCGTTTTGTGTGTAGGCTTGAAGCTTATGGGCGATAGATGATCGCCGAGCCCCACGACAGGCCCACGCCAAAACCGCTCAGCGCTACGCGCCTCCAACTGGCTTCCATGACGTGTTTTTCCAGCAGCAGAGGAATGCTCGACGACACGGTGTTGCCCGTCTCGACCATGTCCTTGATGAACTTCTCCGGCTCGCCTTCAAAACGGCGGGCCACGGCGTCGACAATGGCCGCACTGCCCTGATGGATGCAGAAGGCGTCGATGTCCTGGGAGGTCAGTTCAGACTCTTCCAGCAGCTCGTTCAGGTGCGCAGGCACTTTGAGCAGCGCGAAGTTGAAGACCTGGCGGCCGTTCATGAAGAACACGCCATCACTGACTTTCAGGTGCGGAGCGCCGGAACCGTCGGTGCCGAACTTGGCCTTGCCCAGCTGCCAGGGAGCGTCTTCGCCCATCCAGGTGGCGGTGGCCGCGTCGCCGAAGAGCATGGTGGTGTTGCGGTCTTCAGGGTCGACGATTTTCGAATACGGGTCTGCGGTGATCAGCAGGCCGTTTTTCAGGCCCGTGGCTTCCATAAAGCCTTTCATCGCGTAGATGCCGTAGACATAGCCCGAGCACCCCAGGGAAATGTCAAAGGCAGCCACGTGGGTCGGCAGACCAAGTTTGTCCTGAACGATGGCGGCCGTGTGCGGCAGGCCTTCGGCGTCGCCGTTCTGGGTGACGACGATCAGCGCGTCGATGGATTCGCGCTTGAGCTGCGGATTGTTGGCGAACAGCGCGTTGACCGCTTCGACACACAGGTCCGAGGTTTCCTGGTCGGCGTCTTTGCGCGGAAGAAAGGCCGAACCGATCTTGCCCAGAATGAATTCTTCGTCCTTGGAGAACTTCGCGCCTTGCGCGTAGTTGTCTACACCGCTTGCTGGCACGTAACTGGCGATGCTTTTAATGCCAATCATTGTGGCTTCCCAATACTGAATAGCTGGAGATCACCCGCTCGCACAATCGAGGGGCGCTGACAATAAAAGGGCTTTATCGCGCAGGAATGCGGCGAATGTGGGTGCATAAAAATAGACAAAACAGCCTGAAAAAGGCCCGGCACCCGCCCGTACGTTTCACACGATACAGTGAAGATGCCCGTTATGACTCATAGGTCACGCTATTTTGTGTGGTTTTATACAAAACATTACGAGAGCACAGAACCAGGCCTGTAGTCGCTGACGAGGAACGAAGGCTGCGATCGAGGGCGAAGCACTCGTAATCCATTCACCCTCGATGCATCAGAAACACTGCGAGAACCGGGCTTGCGAAGACTGCGTATTCGATCGCAGCCTTCGTTCCTCGTCAGCGACTACAGGTCAGGTATGCCGTCGTCAATCAAAGCTGGTTAAACAGGCTCAGCTGGGAGATTTTGACGAACGCCAGTTGCGAGGCTTCGAGCATGGCTTTCTGGAATGCCAGTTCGATGGATGCCCCCGCCATGTCGGTGTTGCCAATGGCCGCCGTGGTGGAGTCGTTGGCCAGGCCCAGGCTGATGTTTTCGTCAGCCTGGATGTCCACCGTCTTCAAGCGCGCACCAATCGAACCCCGGGCGCTGTCGACGCCGGCACTGGCGTTTTTCAGGTTGCCGATCGCGGAGTTGATCGCGTCCTTTTGCGTTTGCTGGGCCAGCGGGTCTTTGTCGCTCGGGATCACCAGCGCCTTGCGCAGTTGGCTGATGGTGTCCAGCGCACTTTGGCTCTGGTGGTTGTTGCGGTTGATCGCAAACTGGTCGCCCGCTTGCGCCGTACCGGTAAAGTCGAACTTGATCCCCAGCGCACCGTCAGTCACGTTGCCTTGGGCAATCGACTTGCTGTCGGCCGTCAGCGGCTGGGCATAGACCTCATACTCCGTGGCGCTGGTGAATTTGATCACCGCGCCATTGCTCGGAAAGCTATCGCCGTTGACCCCGGGGTCGGTCACTGTCGATTGGCTGATCTGCGCAGTCGAACCGTTGCCCGGCGTGCGCGAGGCGTTGAACGAGTCCGCCTTGGCCTCAAGCGTAAAGCTGCGCCCCGCCACCAACGCATCCCGTTCAGCCGCTGGGACGTCCTTGAGATTGGGGGTGATATCGAAGGATACGCCATGCAGGCTGATGCTCTGCGAGCCTTCCTTGGTCGGGTCGAATACGCCATTTCCCGGAATTTGCGAGGTAATGTCCTCGTCATCCGGGCTTTTAGTCAGTTTGAACTGGGTGCTGCTGATAAAAGTCAGTTTGTACGGCTGGCCTTCGGCAAAGCTTTTGTTGAACACCGGGCTTGAAGTGACCAGGCCAGCCGAGACGGAAAGCTTGCCATCATTGACCGATGCCACGCCGTCAGCGTCCAGCACCGGTACGAAAGTCGCCTGGGTGCGCCCGGTATTGACCGAACCTTCCATAAAGCTTTTGGCCGTGTCGCTGCTGGCCAGGGTCAGGGTGTCCGAGACTTTCAGGTTGAGCTGGGTGTCGTCGCCCTGATAGCTGTAGGTGCCATCGTTGTTACGGGTGTAGGGCGCAGTATCGGTCTTGGAGCCCGAGAACATGTAGTTGCCTGCGGAGTCCTTGCTGTTGAGCAGGCTGAACACCTGCTCTTCAATGCTGCCCAGTTCGTTGGCGATGGCCGTGCGATCCGCGTCGCTTTTCCCGCTGCCAGCCCCAAGCGCCAGTTCACCGGCCTTTTGCAAGGCGGTGTTGATGCTGTCGAGCACCGATTCCTGAGCCCCCAGGGAAGACTTGATGCTGTTCATGTTGGTGGAATACTGGCCCAGCATGTCTTTTTGCTGTTGCAATTGCAGCAGGCGCGCGGCGCCCACTGGGTCATCTGCGGCAGTCTGGATACGCACGCCGGAATCGATCTGGCCCTGGGTCTTGATCACCGACGAGAAGTTGTTCTGGTAGGTGGCACTGGTCGATTCAAAAAACTGCGAAGTAGAAATACGCATCGTCGCGGGCTCCCTTAAAGACTGTTGATCAGCGTGCTGAAGGTTGCTTGCGCCGCTTTGATGATCTGCGACGAGGCCGTGTAGTACTGCTGGAACTTGACCAGGTTGGACGCTTCTTCGTCCAGGTTGACCTGGGACACCGAGCTGCGCACTTCCTTGGCGTACGCCAGCGCCGCGCCGTTGGCAGTGCCGTCGACGGCGGCCTGACTGGCCTTGCCGCCCACCTTGGACACCAACTGGCTGTAGGAGGTGGCCATGCTCACGCCGCCATTGCCCTGGCTGTCCGCCCCCACCGTCGCTTTGGTCTGCAGGCCCAGCAGTTCGTTGGCGTTGCGGTTGTCGGCCTTGCCGTCCTTGTTGAACTGGATATCGAAGCTGTCGCCCTTGCCCGGCGAGCCGCTGAGGGTGGCATCGAAGCTGACATCGGTCACGCTGCCGTCAGCGTTGGTGACTGGCACCTTGATAGTGACCGCGTTGTCCTGGCCCGGCACATAGGTACCGTCGCTGATTTTTTCGCCTTTTTCGTTCAGCACCCGGTAAGCATGGGCGCCATCGCCATTCACGCCATCAAAGACAATGCGCACCGGCATCGCGGCTTCGATCTGGGACTGGCCCAGGTTTGTGCCGCTGTAAATATCCAGCGCCGATGACAGGTTCAGACCGCCCACCGCCCCAGTACCGGTGTTGGAGCCGCCTGCCCCCGCCACCAAGGGCCCGGCGAACGCCAACTTATTGGCATCGGTCATTTGCACACCGATATTGTTCGCGCCGCTGCGGGTGGGGCTGACTTTGAAAGTGTCGCCCGCTGCGACCGCACCGTCCTTCGGGAGCTGAAGGGTAAAACCGTCAATCACCTGCTTGTCACCGAGCTTGAACGGGCCCTTGGCATCCTGGCCGTCAGAACGCTGGATCGTGTATTCGGTGGCACTGGTGAAGGTCACCTTGTAGTCGTAAGCCGTCAGCTGGCTGCTGTCGCTGATGCTCACGTTCAGGTTGCTTGAGCCGACGCTGTTGCCCGTCGCCGCCAGGCTGTGCTGGGTGATCGCCTTTTCGCTGTTGATGTTAGTGAACAGCGACGAACCAAACTCGCCGTTGGCATCCAGGCCCTGGCCCAACTGTTGGTTGATGGCATCGGCCACCACTATTGCCGTGCGCCCCAAATCGTTGATCGCCGGTGCAAGCACATCGTCGCGATAGCGCAGCAGGCCGCCGATCTTGCCGCCACTGAGCACCGAGGTCACATCGGAGCTGGACTGCTGGTAATTGATCTGGATGCTGTACTGGCTTTTATCGACCTGGCCCGGCACCGCCGAAAGGGTATTGGAGGTGGAGCCTTGCACCAGCGCCTGCCCGGTGCCCAGGGTAATGTCGTAAACGTTGTCGTGTTCCTGAACCGTAACGCCCACCAGCTCGTTGAGCGTGCGCACCGCTTCGTTGCGCGCATCCAGCAGGTTGTTCGGCGTATTGCCACCGGTGGTGGCCTGGGCGATCTGCTTGTTCAGCGAAGCAATGGTTGCCGTGTGCTGGTTGACCATCGAGGTCAGGGTGTCCAGCTGGCTGTTGATGCCTTCGTTCTGCTGATTGAGCTGGGACGAAATCGAGTTGAAACGGTTGCTCAGGGTTTGCGCGCTGGTCAGCAGCAACTGGCGCGCGGACACATCACCGGGGGCCGCCGCGGAGGTTTGCAGCGAGCTGAAAAAGCTGCTGAGTGCGGCCGAAACCCCGGTGTTTTTATCCGACAGCAGCTTGTCGACCGTGCCGATCTGATCCAGATACGCCTGGGCATCGCCATTGAGCGAGGTGGTGGTTTGCAACTGGGCGTCGAGGTAGGCGTTGTACACGCGGCGCACGTCGGCCAGGGTGGTGCCGGTGCCGATAAACACCCCGCCCACCTGTTGCGAGGCGCCACTGCCCTGGACAATTTGCTGACGCGAATAGCCCGAGGTATTGGCGTTGGCAATGTTGTTGCCCACGGTGGCCAATGCGCCCTGGCTGGCGTTCAGCCCCGACATCCCGATGTTGATCAAACTCGCCATGGTTCAAACCTTATAAATTCGTGAGAGAACCCGTCGAGGCGTAGCTCTGGTAGGTTTTCATTTGCTTGGCTATCTGAGAAATCTTGCTCGCGTATTCAGGGTCGGTTGCGTAACCGGCCTTCTGCAACTCACGTACAAACTGCTCCGGTTTATCGGCCGCATTGAGCACTTCTTTATAACGATTGTTGCTCTGCAACAGCGTGACCAGATCGTGGAAGCTGTCCTGATAGGAATCGTAGGAGCGGAAGTCCGCCGTCTCCTTGACCATCTGCCCGCCCTTGAACTCACTGGTGATGGCCCGCGCTTGCGCACCCTGCCAGTTGCCGGTGGCCTTGATGCCGAACAGGTTATGGCTGCTGCTGCCGTCCTGCTGGCGCATCACCGACTTGCCCCAGCCGGTTTCCAGTGCCGCTTGCGCCACCAGATACAGCGGATCGACACCAATACGGTCGGCGGCCTGCTGCGCCATCGGCAGCATCGTCGCGACGAACGCATCGGGGGAGCTGAACGCCTGCTTGGCCGGGGCCAGTGGCGGCTGCGCCACGGCACGCCCGTAAATCTGCATCCGCCCTTGTGCGCCACTGGCGCTGAGCATCGGCTGGCGACCGCCCTTGAGCACCGCGTCCAGCCCCGGCGAAGTGCGGCCCGGCACGGCGCCCGTATTGAGGGTTGAGCGCGCAGGGTCGGCCGAAGGTACGATCCCGGCCAACAAGCGGTCGGTCAGCTTGGTGGGCAACGCCAGGCGCCGCTGATTGAGCATGACCATGTCATTTTTGTGCCCGCCGGCTGCCGCATCCGGCGCGAGGGTGACCCGCGAAACCCACAACGGACGCTGGCCACTGCTACGAACAAACGGGCTGTCGCCGGTGGCGGTGCCCGTCGGGGTTTTGACTTCGGCGGTCAGTGCCGTGGTCGCCGCAGCCTCCCCCGGCACGGCGGATTTGTTTTTCGACATCTGGCGCATCAACACGTCAGCCAGACCGATACCGCCGCCCTGGCGGGACAAGGTCACCGACAGTTGCTGGTCGTACATTTCCTGATACTGCTTGGCCGCTGGGGTATTGAGCGGGTTGTCCTTGCCCAGCACTTCATTGGCCGAGCGCATGGACTTGAGCATTTCATTCAGGAACAGCGACTCGAATTCCTGCGCCACCTTGCGCATGTTGGCATCGCTTTCACGGTCGCCGACCTTCAGGTTGTTCAGCCGATTAAGGTCGGTAAACGCTCCCGAATCGCTGCCACTGACCACTCCGCTCTTACGCATGTCCATGATGTCGGCCTCAGATCACGATCAGGTCGGCTTGCAAGGCGCCGGCCTGTTTCAGTGCTTCGAGAATCGCCATCAAGTCCCCTGGGGCCGCGCCGACCTGGTTCACCGCCCGTACGATCTCGTCCAGGGTGGTGCCCGGGCCGAACTTGAACATCGGCTTGGCTTCCTGCTGGGCATTGAGGCGCGAGCGCGGCACCACAGCGGTTTCGCCGTTGGACAGCGGCCCGGGCTGGCTGACAATCGGGTCTTCGGTAATGGTGACGGTCAGGCTGCCGTGGGTCACGGCGGCAGGCGATACCTTGACGTTCTGGCCGATCACGATAGTGCCGGTGCGCGAGTTGATGATGACCTTGGCCACCGCCTGCCCCGGATCGACTTCGAGGTTTTCCAGGATCGACAGGTAATCAACCCGCTGGCTTGGGTCCAGCGGCGCGGTAACACGGATCGAGCCGCCATCAATCGCCTGCGCCACACCCGGGCCGAGCAGGTCGTTGATTTTGTCCACTACGCGCTTGGCCGTGGTGAAGTCCGAACGGTTGAGGTTCAGGGTCAGGCTGTTGCCCTGGTTGAAGCCACTGGGCACCGCACGCTCCACCGAGGCCCCGCCCGGAATGCGCCCGGCCGACGGAACGTTGACGGTGATCTTCGAGCCGTCACGGCCTTCTGCATCAAAACCGCCCACCACCAGGTTGCCCTGGGCGACCGCATACACGTTGCCATCAATCCCCTTGAGCGGCGTCAGCAACAGCGTACCGCCGCGCAGGCTTTTGGAGTTGCCGATGGATGAAACGGTGATGTCGATCACCTGCCCCGGCTTGGCAAATGCTGGCAAGTCGGCACTGATGGACACCGCTGCAACGTTTTTAAGCTGCACATTGCCCGAGCCTGGCGGCACCTTGATGCCGAACTGGGACAGCATGTTGTTGAAGGTTTGCAGGGTGAACGGGGTTTGCGTGGTCTGGTCGCCCGTGCCATTCAACCCGACCACCAGGCCGTAACCAATCAATTGGTTGGAGCGCACGCCAGAAATGCTGGCGATGTCTTTCAACCGCTCGGCGTGTACGCCCAGGGAGGTCGACAACAGCAACACGGCTGCCAGCAGATGCTTGAGGTTGGGCATGGTGAAGTTCATCACTAAAAGGGAAACAGCGGGCTAAGGAAGAATCGGTCAAACCAGCCTGGCTGACTCGCATCGGCAAACGAGCCGGTCCCCGAATAGGTAATGCGCGCATCGGCCACGCGGGTCGAAGACACGGTGTTGTCGGTGGAGATGTCATCGGCGCGCACCAGGCCAGCAATGCGCACCAGTTCGTCACCCGTGTTCAGAGTCATCCACTTCTCGCCGCGCACGGCGATGATGCCGTTGGGCAATACGTCGGCCACGGTCACAGTGACGGAGCCGGTGAGGCTGTTGCCCTGCCCGGCCTTGCTGTCGCCCTTGGTGGCACGGCTGCCGCTGTAACCGGCATTGAGGCTCAGATCACCACTGCCCAGGGGGTTGTTGGTGGTCAGGCCGCTGCCAAACAACGAAGTCAGGCCAATACTGGTGTTGCTGTTTTTGCCGATGGCCGAGTTGGCGTTTTTGCTCGCCTGCGTCCGCTCGTTCAGGGTGATGGTAATGATGTCGCCAATGCGGAACGCCTTGCGGTCGCTGTACAGGTTCTGCTCGAAGCCAGCCTGGTAAATCGAACCGTTATTGGCCGCAGCCGGCAGCGGCGTGCGCGGCAGGACCGGCGCGTAGTACGGATCATTGGCCCGCGGCGGCGGACTGACGCAACCGGCCACAAAGGTAATGGCGCCCAGTGCCAGAACAGAAAACAAGCGCTTCATGAGCTCTCCCGCTATTTCACGTAATTACAGGTTTTGCGTGACGAACGACAACATCTGGTCAGCCGTGGAGATCACTTTCGAGTTCATCTCGTAGGCGCGCTGGGTAGTGATCATGTTGACCATCTCTTCCACGGTGCTGACGTTCGAAGTCTCAAGCATGCTCTGCATGGTCAAACCAAAGCCGTTGAGGCCGGGGGTACCAATTTGCGGCGCGCCGCTGGACGCGGTTTCCAGGAACAGATTGCCGCCCTGGGACTGCAAACCGGCCGGGTTGATAAAGTCGGCGGTCTGCACGTTGCCGATCACCTGGGCGGCCGGGTTGCCGGCGATGGTCACCGACACGGTGCCGTCCTGGCCGACGGTGAAGGTCTGGGCATCGGCGGGCACCACAATCGCCGGTTCCAGGGCAAAGCCGCTGGCGGTGACGATCTGGCCGTTGGCATCCAGGTGGAAAGTACCGTCGCGGCTATAGGCCGTGGTCCCGTCGGGCTGCATGATCTGGAAGAAACCACGGCCATTGATTGCCATGTCCAGCGGCTGGTCGGTGGTCTGTAGGCTACCGGCGGAGAAGTTCTTCTGTGTGCCTACGATGCGCACCCCGGTCCCCACTTGCAGCCCCGACGGCAGTTCGCTGTCCTGGGTCGACTGGGCACCTGGCTGGCGCTTGATCTGGTAGAGCAAGTCCTGGAACTCGGCGCGATCACGTTTGAAACCGGTGGTCGATACGTTGGCCAGGTTGTTGGAAATGGTGGTCAGGTTGGTGTCTTGTGCAGCCAAACCTGTTTTTGCAACCCACAGTGCCGGAAGCATGGTGCTCTCCTCGCGCGCCGGTTTTTCGGCGCTGCGTTCAAGTAATTAGCTGATGGACAAGACCCGAGTCATGGCCTGGTCGTCTTCTTTGGCGGTGTTCATCATTTTGATGTGCAGTTCGAACTGCTTGGACAGAGCCAGCACCGAGGTCATTTCATCGACCGCATTGACGTTGCTCGCCTCCAGAAACCCCGAGACCACCTGCACGTTGGCATCGGCTGGCGCCGGTTGGCCGTCGTTGGTGTGGATAAGGCCGTCCAGGCCCTTGCTCATGGTTTTCAGGTCTGGCTGGACCAGCTTGATGCGGTCCACTTGCGCCATCACCCGTGGGCCTTCGCCCTGGGCACGAATGCTGATGGTGCCGTCCTGGCCGACTTCGATCTGTTGCTGGGGCGGCACCGCGATCGGCCCGCCGTTGCCCATGATCGGCATCCCGTTGCCAGCACGCAGAATGCCCAGGGCATCCACATTCATGCTCGCGGTACGCACATAGGCCTCACTGCCGTCGGGTGCCTGCACGGCCAGCCAGCCATCGCCGGACACGGCCACATCCAGATCCCGCCCTGTTTCAACCAGAGCGCCGGGAGTGAAGTCGGTCGCAGGGCGTTCGCTCAAGGCAAAGGCACGCGCAGGAAAGCTGTCACCGAACACCGGCATCGAACGGGCCTGTTCCAGGTCACGCTGAAAACCGTTGGTCGAGATGTTCGCCAAATTGTTGGCATGGGCCTTTTGCGCCAGAGCGTTCTGACTGGCGCCGGTCATTGCCACATATAGGTACTTGTCCACAGTCTTTCCTCTGTCTGACGGACGCTTGCCGCCCACCGCTGTACTGCCGTGGTTAAAGCAATTTGCGCACCAACTATTTTTTGACGCCGTGCGGCGCGGGTTTGCGAGGGGATGGGGTGCGGTGCGGGGCAAGATCAGCGGGATGAAAACGGCGGGGTTATGCCGGTTGCGGCAATGCATGGCCAGAAACGTGTCGCTGACGAGGCAAAACCCGCAAAACCTTGCGCATCCCTTGCCCCCAACCTGCCTCTGACAATCCTGGCGCCGACAATTCACGCAAATGCTCGGTATTAACCAGTGCGCAAGAAGTTGCACACTTATTACAAGAACAAACTGACGAACAGTTATCTGCCGACTAAAACACAAGAAACCGAACAGTACTGCGCAACTTCTTGCGCACTTTTATAAGTTTCGTTTATTTGTTTAAACACTTCACCCCCCTGCATTGGCAAACTTATATCAACAACCCAAAGAGCATTGATTTTATCGACATCAGACTTGATAGTTACAAGACGCCCGAACTTCAGCCGCGCTCGCGGGCATCTTAATAATCTCACTGATACTTCAAAGACACTTGGCAAACACCCACTGGCATTGCACTGGGCGCTGTTCTTTCAATAAGCCTGACAAGAGACAAGACCCACTCATGAACCGCTTGCATCTTTTGATATCAATCAGCGCCCTCTTGCTACAGGGCTGTGCCGACGCCTTGCCTGACCGACTGGGCGCGCCAATCGAGGGCTATAGCCATACCTCGGCGGCGATCAACCGGTTTTCCGTGAATGGCAATGGCGGACCCAACATCAGCCCCTATGGCGGCGGCGCCAAACAGAACTGCTGCGCCACGCTTCCCGTGAAATGGCACCCCGGCTTGACCGTGGTGGTCGAGTGGGAGAAAGACCCTGATCCGCATGCGTATGCCGACTGGCCCAAGCCCCGGTATTCCGATGCCTGGTCCAAGGCCGCTCAAGAGCACGAAGCTCAATACACACGCCATCGCGCCGTTGTAGCAGTGGCGCCGTATGAAGAGTTGGGGCTTGTAAACGTGCATTTCTTACCATGTAACCAAGTTGCGGTATCAGCTGGAGCGACCTATCCCGGCCGGCCGGATTATCCGTTTCATTACCCTCAAAAAATGCAGGAGCCTGCCACATGTCCGAAACCATGACTCGCTCACTGCTGGTGATGTTTATCGCCGGGATTGCGCTACAGGGCTGTGCCGACTCCCTGCCTGACCGACTGGGCGCGCCAATCGAGGGTTATAGCCATACCTCGGCGGCGATTAACCGGTTTTCGGTCAATGGCAATGGCGGGCCCAACATCAGCCCCTATGGCGGCGGCGGCAAACAGAACTGCTGCGCCACGCTTCCCGTGAAATGGCACCCCGGCTTGACCGTAGTGGTCGAGTGGGAAAAAGACCCTGATCCGTATGCCTACGGAAGATGGCCTGAGCCGATGTTTTCTGATGGGTGGCGAAAACGTATGGATGAGCACGAAACCCACTACACCCGCCATCGCGCTGTTGCCGCTGTTGCGCCGTATGAAGATCTGGGACTTGTGAACGTGCATTTCTTGCCGTGTAACCAGGTCGCGGTATCGGCTGGAGCGACCTATCCCGGCCTGCCGGATTATCCGTTTCATTACCCTCAAAAAATGCAGGAGCCTGCCACATGTCCGAAACCATGACGCCGCGCCCTAAAAGATCCACTGGCGAATTTCTCAGCCTGACCCCCGACTTCAAAATGGGCGGGCTTTTACCCCAAACACCGGGAGATGTGCTTTTCAATTATCGAAAGCAACAGCAAGCCTTCGACCCGTTCGAACAACAAGCAATGGACGCTGCTCATGCAGCCGGATGGGCTTACGCGGGCCGGCCCTGTATGCAAATCGTGACGATCACCCTTTGCTTTGACGGCACCAACAACCATGAACCAACAGACAGCCTGGCTTTGCCTTCGACCACTACCAATGTGGCACGCCTGTATCACGCAAGTTTAGGCAGGGATGACAAGGAAACGTCTGAGAATGAAGGCTTCTATGCCTATTACATGCAAGGCGTTGGCACCGAGTTCAAGGAAATAGGCGAATTCAAACCAGATAGCCAAGGTTTGACGATGTCGACAGGCGGAGAGAACCGGATCAACTGGGGGCTGACCCGTTTGATAGATGCGCTGAAAAAAGCGTGCCATCAAAAGCCGCCGACCATGTCGGAAAGCTACGCTCTGGTACAAAAAATGGGCACCAGTCTCACCGAAGATATGCTCGCAGCTTCGGTCTTCAAAAACAGCTATACCCGCCGCCAAGAAGTACTGGCCCAGCCCCTGGCCGAACTCAAAGCCCAGATCGACGCCGCCCATGCCGGCAAGACCATCCCGACCATCAAGGCTGTACGCCTGTTCGTGTACGGGTTTTCACGGGGCGCCGCCCAGGCGCGGGCATTTGCCAACTGGCTGGAAGCCCTGACCAAGGTCGAAGTGGAAGGCACCACCTGCTACCTGTTTGCCGGGCTGCCGATCAAGATTGTGTTCATGGGGCTGTTCGACACCGTGGCCTCAGTGGGTATCCCCTATCTGGCGCCATTTGCCGCAGGCCACATGGGCTGGGCCGACGGCACCCTGCGCCTGTCCGACTCCGAAGAATTTCTGGAGCGCTGCGTGCATATGGTGGCAGCCCACGAGCAGCGCAGTTGCTTTCCCCTGGACTCGATCCGGCGCCAGGCCGATCCGGATGACCCGAACTGCCTGTCCACCTATCGCAGCGGCACCAGGGAATATATCTACCCCGGCATGCACTCCGACGTTGGCGGAGGTTATCCGCCCGGCGATCAAGGCAAAGCTGCAGCAGGTGGAAAAGAGGTGCTATCGCAAATTGCCCTGCACCATATGTATGACGAGGCCTACAAGGCTGGCGCTCCGTTGCAGGCACCCAAAGATGCTCTCGGAACCGAATTGGAAAGGCGATGGCCATGGCGTGTGATGGATGGCGCGACGGCGGTTGAATTTCAAGTCGACCCCACCTTGATCGAACGTTTCAACACCTGGCTCGACAATATGGACAACGGCCCGCTGGAAGAGGTCATGGCCCGCGAGGCCGGGGTGATTACCGGTTGGCGCATCAGCCGTTACGCCATGAACTGGATCAAGTGGACGTGTCTCAATCGGCGGGTGCTGCAAAACGGCCCCGCGAGCGATATGAACGGCGACGAAGTCGACGCGTTCGAGGCCCTGCACGCCATGCAGCTCGAAGAAGATGCCGCCATGCGCGCCGGCTCTAAAGCGCCGGTCTGGTCCGAAGCCGAACTGGCGTCGCAAAAAAAACATCAAGCCACAAAAGAGGCTTATGAAAAGCGCACCGGCACCCAACCTGCCGCCTCGTTCAACACCAGCAAAGTGTTCGAGCCCAACCTGGATTATCGCCAGTTGCGCAACGCCATGGCCGACTTTCGGCGCGACTACGTGCCGGAGTGGAACCTGACCTTGAGCGAGATGATCAGCTTTGGCACCCTCGCCAACACCCTGGTGGGCGGGCTGGTGTATATGACCAATGGCCAGGATGAGGCCGAGCACTATGCCAAACTGCGCCAGGCCGGTGAAGAAAATTACGCCCTGCTGTTCGGCGCCAACGGCAAGCCGGTGAACGACAAAGCGTGGGCGATCGTGGGCCTGTTTGACGAGCATGTGCATGATTCCCGCGCCTGGTTCATGAACGCGGCCTTGAACGAGCGGGAGGTGTTCAGCGACTACTTTCGGTACCGCGGGATCTTCTTCGACACTCAATCCAACAACGAACTGTCGCTGCTGGTGAACGTTGGGCGCGTGGTGGGCGTGGCCCTGGCGGTGGCCAGTGTCGGCCTGACGATCAGGCGTCAGAACCCGCGTTATCTGGTGGGGCTGATTCTGCCAAGCCTGGGCACCCCGGTGCTTCGCGGCAAGGTGGAGTTCCCGTTTATCAATGCATTTGACACCGTGACCCGCCTGTCACTGCCGATGATCGAAAACATAGAAACCGTATGCGCCTTTACCAAAAACACCGGCGACGCGGTGAAAGCGGCCCAGGCGCTGCCCGTGCCACCTGCATTGACCGAAAAAACCGCCACTACGGATAATTTGATTTCGATCCTCAAGGCCGCGCAAGCACTTGAAGCCAACAACCTGCTGGAACACGCGCTGCAAACACAAACGCCCCAGGCTGAGCCAACCAGGGGCTGGCTGGATCAGGCAAAGGGCGTGGCGGGAAGCTTCAAGGGCTAGTTGCCGAGCACTCCCCAGGGCGACACCTCACACGCTAGCCCGGCTTGATGATGTCGTACTCACGCAGCTTGTTGGCGATGGTGGTGTGGGAAACCCCCAGTCGCTTGCCCAGCAATCGGCTGCTGGGGTGCTCGGAATACAGTTGCTCCAGCACCGCCTTTTCGAAACGGCCGACAATGTGGTCCAACCCGCCTTCCAGCGAGAACTCGCCCAGCGGCTGGCGCACGCCGTAGTCCGGCAGGCGAATATGCTCGGCCTTGACTACGCCGCCATCACACAGCGAAACCGCCTGGAACAGCACGTTCTCCAGTTGCCGCACATTGCCGGGCCAGTGGTAGTGGCTCAAGCGGTCCATTGCGGCAGGCGCCAGACGCGGCAGCGAACAACCGATCTGCCGGCTGGCCTGATCCAGGAAGTGCTCGACCAGAGGCTCCAGCCCGTCAAGGCAATCGCGCAGCGGCGGAATATGCAGGGACAGCACGTTGAGCCGATGGTAGAGGTCCTGGCGAAACTCCCCGCGGGCGCACAGCTCGGACAGGTCGACCTGGGTGGCGCACATTACCCGCACATCCAGATACACCTCTTCATCACTGCCCACACGCCGAAAGCAGCCATCCTGCAAAAAGCGCAGCAGTTTGACCTGCAAGCGCGGACTCATTTCGCCTACACCATCAAGAAACAACGTACCGCCTGCTGTCAGCTCAAGCAGGCCGAGCTTGCCTTCGGCCCGTGCGCCTTCAAATGCCCCCGGCCCATACCCGAACAGCTCGGTTTCAGCCATCGACTCGGGCAGCCCGGCACAGTTGAGCGCCATCAGTGGCGACTGCCCACGGGGGCTGGCCAGGTGGCAGGCGCGCGCCAGCAGCTCTTTGCCGGTGCCGGTTTCGCCTTCTATTAAGAGAGGCGCGTCCAGTGGCGCCATGCGCCGGGCTTCACGCACCACGGCAGCCATGACTTTGGAGCTTTGGAAAATACTGTCGAAGCCTCGCAACTCCTGTTTGCGCACGTTGTAGATTTGCTCGCCCACGCGGTCGGCACGGTGCAGGGTCAAGACGGCACCGGCCATCGCTTCGCTTTCATCGTGCTCCAGTTGCAAGGGCGCAATGTCAGCCAGGTATACAAGCCCCTTGATCTTGACCCGCAAGCCGTTGATCCGCGACTTGTTGACCCGCACCAGCTCGGGCAGGTCGAAGTCTTCGGCATAACGGGACAGGGAAATGCCCGGCACCTCGTCGACCCGTACCCCCAGCAACTGCGCAGCCGCACGGTTGGCGGCGACGATGCAGCCTCCCATGTCAATGGACAGCACCGGAAACTCCAGGGCCCCGAGCAAGGCATTGAGCTCCATATGCCTGCGCTCACTGGGCATCAAACCTACGCGCTTGACTCCGAACACTCCGGCGATGGTTTCAAACTTCGGACGCAGAGCCTGGAACTGCAGGTTGATCAGATTGGGGCAGTACAGATAAATCGCGTTGCCCTGATCGCCCCCGACCTCCCCCCGCTTCACGTTGATGCCGTAGGCGACCAACAGGTTAAGGATGTCGCGAAGGATGCCAATCCGGTTTTGGCAGTGGACTTTGATACGCATGGGGATGGCTCGGCAGTTCCTGAAAATGAAGATCAAAGGTGGGAGCGGGCTTGCTCGCGATTCAGGCACCGCGATCTGGCGGGTACACCTCATGGCTGCAATCGCGAACAAGCCCGCTCCCACATTTGGGGATATTTAATGCGCTGGCAGGCATTTCATCGTCACGATTTTGTGACAGTTGCGCTGTTTAAAACTGAGCAATGACAGCCAAACCCTCACATCGTAACGAATACTTTACGAATAATCGCCATCATCCCAGCATTACTGGCTTTAGGCTAGCTGCACGGAGCAATCACTTGGGGTATCACTAAGGCATCGCAACAACACCGAATAATAAAAACGATTTCCTTGCGGAGAGCCCCATGAAGCAAACGAAATACGTCGCCCGTGAGCCGGATGCCAATGGCTTTATCGACTACACACCTGCCGAACACGCGGTGTGGAATACGCTGATCACCCGTCAGCTCAAACTGCTGGAAGGCCGCGCCTGCCCAGAGTACATGCAAGGCATCGAAAAGCTGGGCCTGCCCCACGATCGCATCCCGCAACTGAGCGAAATCAATCAGGTACTGGGTGCCACCACTGGCTGGCAAGTTGCCCGCGTTCCCGCACTGATCCCCTTCCAGACCTTCTTTGAATTGCTGGCCAATAAGCAGTTCCCGGTAGCGACCTTCATTCGCACCCCTGAAGAGCTGGATTACCTGCAAGAGCCAGACATTTTCCACGAGATTTTCGGCCACTGCCCGCTGCTCACCAACCCGTGGTTTGCCGAATTCACCCACACCTACGGCAAGCTGGGGCTGCAAGCGAGCAAGGAACAACGGGTGTATCTGGCCCGCCTGTACTGGATGACCATCGAGTTTGGCCTGGTGGACACCCCGGAAGGCAAACGCATTTATGGCGGCGGGATTCTTTCGTCGCCCAAAGAAACGGTTTACAGCCTGTCGTCAGAACCGGAACATCAGGCCTTCGATCCGCTGGAAGCCATGCGCACGCCGTATCGCATCGATATTTTGCAGCCGCTGTATTTTGTCCTGCCGGACTTGAAGCGTCTGTTTGATCTGGCCCACGAAGACATCATGGGCATGGTCGAAAAAGGCATGACAATGGGCCTGCATGCGCCCAAATTTGCGCCTAAACCGAAAGCGGCATAACACGTCTTTTTACATATCAATAAAAACTGAATTCAGGAATCCACCATGAACGCACTGAACCAAGCCCACTGCGAAGCCTGCCGCGCCGATGCTCCACAGGTCAGCGACGAAGAACTGCCGGTACTGATCAAGCAAATTCCGGATTGGAACATCGAAGTTCGCGACGGCATCATGCAGCTGGAAAAGGTCTTTCTGTTCAAGAACTTCAAGTTCGCACTGGCCTTCACCAATGCCGTGGGCGAAATCGCAGAAGCCGAAGGCCATCACCCTGGCCTGCTGACCGAGTGGGGCTCGGTGACCGTGACCTGGTGGAGCCACTCGATCAAGGGCCTGCACCGCAACGATTTCATCATGGCCGCACGCACTGACGAAGTCGCCAAAACCGCTGAAGGCCGCAAATAATGCACTTCGACGCCATAGGTCGGGTACCGGGCGACCCGATTCTCGGTTTGATGGACGCCTATAAGCAAGACAGCAACCCGGACAAGTTCGACCTGGGCGTGGGCGTCTACAAGGACGCCAATGGCCTGACGCCGATCTTGCAGTCGGTCAAGAAAGCCGAACAGCGCCTGGTCGACCAGCAACTGACCAAAACCTATATCGGCGGTCATGGCGACAGCCGTTTTGGGCAATTGATCAGCGAGCTGGTACTGGGTGAGGGTTCGCCGCTGCTGGCGGGCAAACGTGCGGGAGCCACCCAAACCCCGGGCGGCACCGGCGCGCTGCGCCTGAGCGCCGACTTTATCGCGCAATGCCTGCCGGGCCGGGGCATCTGGCTGAGCGATCCGACATGGCCGATCCATGAAACCATCTTTGCCGCTGCCGGGCTGAAGATCAGCCACTACCCGTATGTGGGCCGCGACAACAAGCTCAACGTCGCGGCGATGCTTCAGGCACTGGAACACGCGCCAAAAGGCGATGTGGTTCTGCTTCACGCCTGCTGCCACAACCCGACCGGTTTCGACCTGTCCCAGGCTGACTGGCTGCAGGTGCTGGAGGTGGTACGCCGTCGCGAACTGCTGCCGCTGATCGACTTCGCTTACCAGGGCTTCGGTGACGGCCTGCAGGAAGATGCCTGGTCAACTCGCCTGTTCGTCAGCGAATTGCCGGAAGTGCTGATCACCAGTTCATGCTCGAAGAACTTCGGCCTGTACCGCGAGCGGGTTGGCGCCTTGATCGTGTGTGCCAATGATGCCGAAAAGCTGACGGATATCCGCAGCCAGCTGGCCTACCTGGCGCGCAACCTGTGGTCCAACCCGCCGGATCATGGTGCGGCGGTGGTCGCAACCATCCTCGGCGATGCAGCGCTTAAAAACCTGTGGATCGACGAAGTGGAAGCCATGCGCAGCCGCATCGCGCACTTGCGCAGCGGGCTTGTGGAAGCACTGGCGCCATTCGGGCTGGCCGAACACTTCGCTCACATCAATGAGCAACGCGGAATGTTTTCCTACACCGGCCTGACTCAGGAACAAGTCCAGTTGTTGCGCGAGAAACACAGCGTCTACATGGTCGGTTCTGGCCGCGCCAACATGGCCGGCGTCGACGGCACCCGCCTGAGCCTGCTGGCCAAGGCGATTGCGCAGGTTTGTACCCGTTGATTTTGTACTGATCCTGTACCTGTAGTCGCTGCCGAAGGCTGCGAAGGGTTGCGGAGCAACCCGTTGTCTCGAGCTCACCGCAGCCTTCACGCAGCCTTCGGCAGCGACTACAGGGTTCTTACGCCGCCAGATGAAATTTCAATACAATTCCCCCCAGACGCAATAAAAAGACAAATTGTCACACTCTGTCCTGTATCCTTAGCAAGCTACTTAAAACACACCTTGCGAGGAGCGCGACGATGCACGAGATCCCAAACCTCCCCTTCCCAAGCCTGCACGAAACCGAGCAGCCAGTCCCGCAACACACCAGTGGCGAAATAAGCGCTCTGGATGAGGCCTCAGAAAGCCTCCAGGCCGACAGCGAAGACTGACGGCTCACAATCAGACGGTGCGAAAAGCATCTTGTTTTTCATACCGTCTGACACAATCGCTCCACCCCCCCTATTCCGGATTCAAGCGTGACTGACACTTTCAGCGAAACCCAAGCCAGCGTCCTGATCGGCACCGCCGAAAAAATGATCGACCTCTGGGAGCGTCTCAGCCCCGAGAAGCAAGCAACCTTGCTCAAGCGTTTCGGCACCCAGGAAAACGCCTTGGCCGCTTTAATCGCGACACAATTGGTTCGACCATTGTAATCTGCGTCAACCGCACCCCGCAGGACCCCTACCCCATGCCCGAAACACAGCGTCCTATGGCGATCACTCTGCAAGTGGTCTCCATCGTTCTGTTCACCTTTATTGGCTATTTGAATATCGGCATTCCGCTGGCCGTGCTGCCCGGATACGTACACAACCACCTGGGCTATGGCACCGTCATCGCCGGGCTGGTGATCAGTGTGCAATATCTGGCCACGTTGCTGAGCCGCCCCTACGCCAGCCGCATCATCGACAACCTGGGCAGCAAGCGCGCCGTGATGTACGGCCTGGCGGGCTGCGGCCTGAGCGGCGTCTTTATGCTGGCTTCCAGCTGGCTGACCGCGATGCCGGCGCTTAGCCTTGCCAGCCTGCTGGTCGGACGCCTGGTATTGGGCAGCGCCGAAAGCTTGGTGGGCTCAGGCTCCATCGGCTGGGGCATTGGCCGGGTCGGCGCGGCCAACACCGCCAAGGTGATTTCCTGGAACGGCATCGCCAGTTACGGGGCCATTGCCATTGGCGCGCCATTAGGCGTGGTGATGGTCGGGCACTTGGGCATGTGGAGCATGGGCGTAAGCATTATATTGCTGGCGCTGGTGGGCTTGCTGCTGGCATGGCCCAAGCGCGCTGCGCCCATCGTCAGCGGTGTGCGCCTGCCGTTCCTGCATGTCCTGGGGCGCGTATTCCCTCACGGGGCCGGGCTGGCACTCGGCTCGATCGGCTTTGGCACCATTGCGACCTTCATCACCCTTTACTACGCGACCAACAACTGGGAAAACGCGGTGCTGTGCCTGAGCCTGTTCGGTGCCAGCTTTATCGGTGCACGCCTGGTGTTCGGCAATTTTATCAACAGGATCGGCGGTTTTCGGGTGGCGATTGCCTGCCTGGGCGTCGAGACCCTGGGCCTGCTGTTGCTGTGGCTGGCACCGAACCCGCAACTGGCACTGGCGGGCGCGGCCCTGAGCGGTTTCGGCTTCTCGCTGGTGTTCCCGGCGCTGGGGGTTGAAGCCGTCAACCTGGTGCCCGCCTCCAGCCGTGGTGCGGCCGTGGGCGCGTACTCGCTGTTCATCGATCTGTCACTGGGCATTACCGGCCCGCTGGTGGGCGCTGTGGCGGCAGGTTTTGGCTTTGCTTCGATCTTCTTGTTCGCGGCACTGGCAGCGTTCAGTGGATTGCTGCTGAGTGTTTATCTGTATCGCCAGGCTCAGAGAGCCCGAGCCTGACCCCTTCAGAAATCTACCTTGCCCCGCCCTGCCTTGATGCTGCCACGCTTGGTCTTTGATTCCAGGCGACGCTTCTTCGAACCCAGGGTCGGCTTGGTCGGACGGCGCTTTTTCTCCACCTTGGTCGCACTGACGATCAACTCCACCAGACGCTCCAGCGCATCCGCCCGGTTTTGCTCCTGGGTGCGGTATTGCTGAGCCTTGATGATCAGCACGCCATCACTGGTGATCCGACTGTCGCGCAGCGCCAGCAGCCGCTCCTTGTAAAACGGCGGCAACGACGAGTTGGGTATATCGAAGCGCAAATGCATGGCGCTCGACACCTTGTTGACGTTCTGCCCGCCCGCACCCTGGGCGCGGATTGCCGTCAGCTCGATCTCGGCATCGGGGATGTGCACGTTATTGGAAATCACCAGCATCAAAAATGGGTCCGTCTTCGGGGCGTGCAGGATACCCCACAAACAACAAACCCGGCGCAATGGCCGGGCTTGTTGGATTAACCGCTCAGCTTATTTGGCAGAGCTGTAAGCCGCAGCCGATGCCTGCACCGCGCGCTTGTTTTTGATCAGGTAGCACACCCACATAAAGACCACCCACACCGGAATCGCATACACCGACACGCGAATCCCCGGGATCAACAACATGATCACCAGAATGAACGCTACAAATGCCAGGCAGATGTAGTTGCCGTAGGGATACCACAAGGCCTTGAACAGCGGGACTTGCGCCGTTTTATCCATGTGCTGGCGGAACTTGACATGGGAGAAGCTGATCATCGCCCAGTTGATTACCAGGGTGGCCACTACCAGGGACATCAGCAGTTCCAGCGCATCGTGTGGCATCAGGTAGTTGAGCAGGACCGCAATCACCGTGACGGCAGCCGAAGCCAGGATCGAGTTGACCGGCACACCGCGCTTGTCGATTTTGGCCAGCACTTTGGGTGCGTCACCCTGCTGCGCCATGCCCAACAGCATGCGGCTGTTGCAGTAGGTGCCGCTGTTGTACACCGACAACGCTGCGGTCAGGACCACAAAGTTAAGGATATGGGCCGCCGTGTTGCTGCCCAGCATCGAGAACACTTGCACGAACGGGCTGCTGCTGTAGCTGTCGCCACCGGCGTTGAGGGTTTCAAGCAACGAGTCCCACGGGGTCAACGACAGCAGAACCACCAGGGCACCGATGTAGAAAATCAGGATGCGGTAGATCACCTGATTGATCGCCTTGGGGATCACGGTGCGCGGCTTGTCGGCTTCTGCTGCGGTGAAACCGAGCATTTCCAGACCGCCAAAGGAGAACATGATAAAGGCCATGGCCATGATCAGACCGGTCGTCCCGTTCGGGAAAAAGCCGCCGTGCTCCCACAAGTTGCTGACCGATGCCTGAGGACCGCCGCTGCCGCTGACCAGCAGGTAGCTGCCAAGGGCGATCATGCCGACGATCGCCACGACCTTGATGATCGCGAACCAGAACTCGGCCTCGCCAAACACTTTGACGTTGGTCAGGTTGATGAGGTTGATCAGGACGAAGAAGGCTGCTGCCGAGGCCCAGGTCGGGATTTCCGGCCACCAGTAGTGCACGTACTTGCCGACGGCGGTCAGTTCCGACATGCCCACCAGAATGTAGAGCACCCAGCAGTTCCAGCCCGACATGAAGCCGGCAAAACCACCCCAGTACTTATGGGCAAAGTGACTGAAAGAACCGGCGACCGGTTCTTCGACGATCATTTCGCCGAGCTGGCGCATGATCATGAAGGCAATGAAGCCGCAGATCGCATAGCCCAGAATCATCGATGGACCGGCTGACTTCAGCACCCCGGCCGAACCGAGGAACAGGCCAGTACCAATCGCGCCACCGAGGGCGATCAGCTGAATATGACGATTTTTCAGGCCGCGTTTAAGCTCGCCCGAATGCGAGGTATTTCCACTCATTGAAAAGGTCCCACACAAGGTTTGATGTGATTCAGTGCGTTGTAGCTTGAGCACCAGAGGCAGTGATCGAAGGGTCTACAACACAAATCAAACCCCAGCGCAGGCGCCAGGAATCCAAGGTTGTTTCACGAGTCATGCGTCACCTGTTTGTTTTTATCTGTGACGGAATCGAACCCGCAACGCTTGTGGCATTGCGGAATTTTCAAGGCGTGCAGCCTTGGCAAAATGCGCGGGTACGCAATTGAGTCACAGTTAAAACGCGGCGCATTGTACACCCGCACGTAGGCAAGATCCCATCACACAGCCGATAGCAAGACGAAACAAGCCGCAATCTATGTAGGAAGTGTCCTAATTCTATAAAACTCGGCAAATTTTCATTACAGCGAAGTGATTTCAGCGGTTTAATGGCGGTAAGTGGCTGAATTCGTATGAATTTGTTGACGAGCTGTAACGATTATTTTCCACCTAATTTATTGCCTGCTGCACCTGCCGAAGGCGTTTTTCAGGCATAAAAAAACGCCAACCCCGAAGGGCTGGCGTTTTTTGTACAGCGCTTAACGCTTACTGCGGCTTGCGACGGCCAAAGCCTGGACGCTGGCCGGAACCGGCCGGAGCGCCACGACGCTTGCCCGACGGTGCATCGTCAACCAGCTTGGGGCCTGAACGGCTTGGCTTGGTTGGACGCTTGTTGACTTCGCTCGGACGCTCGGCAACCGGCGCACCACGACCCGCAGGTACGCGGTCAGTGCGACCTGCCGGCTTGCGTGCCGGACGAGCAGCCTCATCGCGGGCAGGACGCGCCGGGCGCTCGCCTTCGATGTGTGGCTGACGGGCTGGACGCGGAGCCAACGGGGCACCTTCGGCCGGACGCAGAACGCGGGCAACACGATCACCACGAGCCACAGGGCGCGAGGATTTACGCTGCATACGCTCCAGCTTGTCTTTGCTCTTGGCGTTCATCTGCGGCATGGCAACCGGCGTGAGGCCAACTTCAGCACTGAGGATATCAACCTCAAACTGGCTCATTTCGCGCCAGCGACCCATCGGCAGGTCGGAGTTGAGGAACACCGGACCGAAACGCACGCGCTTCAGGCGGCTGACCACCAGGCCCTGGGATTCCCACAGGCGACGTACTTCACGGTTACGGCCTTCCATCACTACGCAGTGGTACCAATGGTTGAAACCTTCGCCGCCCGGAGCCTGCTTGATGTCGGTGAAACGCGCAGGGCCGTCTTCCAGCACAACGCCAGCCTTGAGGCGCTCGATCATCTCGTCATCCACTTCGCCACGTACACGTACCGCGTATTCACGGTCCATTTCGTAGGAAGGATGCATCAGGCGGTTGGCCAGCTCACCGTCGGTGGTGAACATCAGCAAGCCGGTGGTGTTGATGTCCAGGCGGCCGATGTTGATCCAGCGGCCTTCTTTTGGACGCGGCAGTTTGTCGAACACGGTCGGACGGCCTTCAGGGTCGTCACGGGTGCAGATTTCGCCGTCGGGTTTGTTGTACATGATCACGCGGCGAACCGATTCGGCTGCCTCTTCACGCTTGATCACCTTGCCATCGATGGAGATGGCGTCGTGCAGGTCTACGCGCAGACCCAGGGTTGCATCCTTGCCATTGACCTTGATACGGCCCTGGCTGATCCAACTCTCTACGTCGCGACGCGAGCCAACGCCAATACGGGCGAGGACTTTTTGCAGTTTTTCGCCTGCTGGGCCAATTTCCTGGCTGTCTTTAGGGTCTAGATCACTCATCTGGGCACCTCCCGGTGTGTCAATTCAGGCGAACGCCTGAAGTGTTAAAAATGGGCCTTGGGGCTCTATCGAGCGCCAAAGGGTCGCGAATCATACGCTGATGTTGGCCATTGCGCATCAAAGGCTAGTCACGAAGTGGCCGACTTACTTCTTTTTCCGCCGACCGGTGGCCTCAAACGCCAGCAAACGCAGCGCCGACTCCGCCAGCACTGCACGCTTTTCGTCTTTGCCGAGTTTCTTCCAGGCCTTGATTTCACGCTTGGTGCGCCCGCAACCGATGCAGATGTCATCGGTAAATTTGCAGACGCCGATGCAGGGGTCTTTGGGTGAAGTCATTACTGCCCTCCCACTTATGTGTAGTCGCTGCCGAAGGCTGCCGCAGTACCTTCGTTTTAAAAAGCACGACCCCTGCGGGCTCGATCGCAGCCTTCGGCAGCGACTACAAAGATTTGTCAATCTTGCTGCTCGCGGCGCTCCTGCTCGATGGCTTCAGCCAGTGCCTGAGCCTCACGCTCTTCATCGCTCAAGGCCGAACGCTGCTCAAGGGCCGCAACGGCAGCGCGCAATCGCTCGCGGGCCAGCTCGGCCGCAGAGGGTTGCGCCGGTTGTGGTTGCACCTCTACCTCTACCTCTACCTCTACCTCTACCTCTACCTCTACCTCTACCTCTACTTCGACCTCTACCGCTACCTCTGCTTCCGGCTCCGGAACATCGACGGGCACAGCGTCGCGCAGCAAATCGTCAAAGTCGGTCTTGAGACCTTCTTCCATCGAGTCCAGTTCCGTCAGCAGGGTACGGAAGCTGGTTTCATCCTTGGGCTCTTCCGGCTCGGCGCTTTCGTCGGCCAGGGCCTGAAGGTGCGCAGGCACCGGAGCGTCGTCGAAATCGAGGATCGGATCAGGCTCAAGCTCGCGCAACTCGGCCAGCGGCGGCAGTTCGTCGAGGCTCTTGAGGTTGAAGTGATCGAGAAAACCCTTGGTGGTTGCGAACATCGCAGGCTTGCCCGGCACGTCGCGATAGCCCACCACGCGGATCCACTCTCGCTCAAGCAGGGTTTTGACGATGTGGCTGTTAACCGCCACACCTCGCACGTCTTCAATCTCGCCCCGCGTGATGGGCTGGCGATAGGCAATCAGCGCCATGGTTTCAAGCATGGCTCGCGAGTAGCGCTGCGGGCGCTCTTCCCACAAACGCCCGACCCACGGCGAGTACTTTTCTCGAATCTGCAGGCGATAGCCCGAGGCAACTTCCTTGAGTTCAAACGCTCGGCCATCGCAGGATTTGCGCAGCAGTTCCAGGGCCTTCCTAAATACAGGCGGTTCCGGACGCTCACCTTCTTCAAACAGTTCAAACAGGCGCTCAAGGCTTTGCGGCTTTCCCGAGGCCAACAGAAAGGCCTCAAGCAAGGAGGCAAGCTCGCGGGGTTCAGTCAAATTCATGGTTTCAGCTCTTTATTCGGCTCTTGCCCGCACATGGATCGGCGCGAAGGGTTCATTTTGCACCAGCTCGACCAGCGACTCCTTGACCAGTTCAAGCACGGCCATAAACGTCACGACCACGCCCAACTTGCCTTCTTCGGCAGTAAACAGCTCGACAAAAGGCACAAAGCCGCCGCCCTTGAGGCGTTCGAGCACGTCGCTCATGCGTTCGCGGGTCGACAGGGCCTCACGGCTGACCTGATGGCTTTCAAACATGTCGGTTCGGCGCAACACTTCAGCCATGGACATCAGCAACTCTTCCAGCGCCACATCCGGCACCAGCTTGCGGGCCCGGGCTTCAGGGGCATCGAGTTTGGGCACAAACACCTCGCGCCCTACCCGGCTCAACCCTTCAATCCCTTCAGCGGCAGCCTTGAAACGCTCGTATTGCTGCAAGCGGCGAATCAGTTCGGCACGGGGGTCGCCCTCGTCCTCTTCGATTTCGACCGAGCGAGGCAACAGCATGCGGGACTTGATCTCGGCCAGCATGGCGGCCATCACCAGGTACTCGGCGGCCAACTCCAGGCGCACGGTTTTCATCAGCTCGACATAACCCATGTACTGGCGGGTGATTTCAGCCACCGGAATGTCGAGGATATCGATGTTTTGCTTGCGGATCAGGTACAGCAGCAGGTCGAGCGGGCCTTCAAAGGCATCGAGGAACACCTCCAGCGCATCCGGAGGGATGTACAGGTCTTGCGGCATTTCGATGACCGCCTGGCCATAGACCATAGCGAGCGACAGTTCTTGCTGGACACCGGCCTGGGCCTCTACCGCCTCAGGAGCTTGAACGTCAGACATCAGGCCTCGACCATAAACGGTTCAGGATCGCCGCAACCCACACGGACAATCTCGGGATCACCGCTGTCGACCAGGCTGATCACGGTCGAGGCCTTGTTGCCGCCAAAACCGCCATCGATAATCAGGTCGACCTGTTTTTCCAGGGCATTGCGAATCTCGTACGGATCTTCCATCGGCTCGCTTTCGCCCGGCAAAATCAGCGTCACGCTCATCAGCGGCTCGCCCAGCTCTTCAAGCAGCGCCAGCGCAATCGGGTGGCTCGGTACGCGCAGGCCGATAGTACGGCGCTTGGGATGCAGCAGCAGGCGCGGCACTTCGCGGGTGGCGTTGAGAATGAAGGTGTAAGGTCCCGGCGTGTGAGCCTTGAGCAAACGGAACGTGCCGGTATCGACCTTGGCGAAAAGCCCCAGCTGGGAAAGATCGCAGCACATCAGGGTGAAGTTGTGCTTGTCGTCCAGGTTACGCAGGCGCTTGATCCGCTCGATCGCACCCTTGTCGCCCATCTGGCAACCCACGGCATAGGACGAATCGGTGGGATAAATCACCACCCCACCCTTTTTGATGATCTCGACGGCCTGCTTGATCAGGCGCGCTTGAGGGTTTTCCGGATGAATCTGGAAAAATTGACTCACAGTGTTTACCTGTTCAGACGTTAGCAGTGGGCTGTTCATATTTGAATCGACACCACAATGGCGGCAGATCTTCCGGGACCGGGCGGTACTCGCCAATCTCGGACCAACCTCCCGGACCATGAAAATCACTGCCGGCACTGACCAGCAGACCGAACTCACGCGCAAGGATCGCCAGGCTGCCTACCTGATCGGCTGGCTGATACCCGTTGACCACTTCAATAGCGTGACCCCCAGCTTGAATATAGTCGCCAATCAGACGTCGGCGCTTGCTGCGGGTGAAATCGTAGTGCGACGGGTGCGCCAGGCTTACCCAGGCCCCGGCTGCACGCAGGGTGGCGACCGTGTCTTCAAGGGTCGGCCAATGCAGTTTGACGTCGCCCAGCTTGCCCGCCCCCAGCCACTTGCGAAAGGCTTCAGCGCGATCCTTGACGTACCCGGCCTCGACCAGAAAATCGGCAAAGTGCGGACGGGCCGGGGCATTACCGCTGTCACCCAGCCCTTGCTGGATGGCCCGCGCGCCTTCAAGTGCGCCGGGCATGCCCTTGAGCGCCAGTTTGCGACTGATCTCCTCGGCCCGCAGCCAGCGGCCCTCATGCAGTTTGGCAATGGCCTCGACCAACGCCGGGGCATTGACATCAAAACCGTAGCCGAGCACATGAATCGTGGCCCCGCCCCAGGTACACGACAATTCGACGCCGTTGATCAAGGTCATGTTCAGCGCCTGCGCCGCTGTGCGGGCTTCGTCCAGACCTTCAAGTGTGTCGTGATCGGTCAGGGCCAGGACTCGCACACCTTTCTCGAACGCACGCGCGACCAGTACCGCAGGCGCCAGGGCGCCATCGGAAGCTGTGCTATGGCAATGCAAGTCAATTTCCACGGGGATTTAATAACCTCTAGCTGACACTTTCGCTGTCATTGATGTTTGTTATTATGCCGCCACATCCTGCTTCTGGCTGCCACTGTGAAACAATTCATCGACTTCATCCCGCTGCTACTGTTTTTCATCGTTTACAAAACCGACCCACGCATCATCGAAATCGGCGGGCACAGCCTGTCGGTCGGGGGTATCTACAGCGCTACGGCGATGCTGATTGCCAGTTCGCTGGTGGTGTACGGCATTCTGTTTTTTAAACAGCGCAAACTTGAAAAAAGCCAATGGCTGACCCTGATAGCCTGCCTCGTGTTCGGCAGCCTGACCCTCGCCTTCCACAGCGAAACCTTCCTCAAGTGGAAAGCGCCGGTGGTGAACTGGCTATTTGCACTGGTGTTTGCCGGTAGCCATTTTATCGGCGACAAACTGCTGATCAAACGCATGATGGGTCATGTACTGACCCTGCCCGACGCGGTATGGACACGCCTGAACCTGGCCTGGATCGCATTCTTCCTGTTTTGCGGCGCGGCCAACCTCTACGTTGCGTTCACCTATCAAAGCTTCTGGGTCGACTTTAAAGTGTTCGGCAGCCTGGGCATGACCGTGCTGTTCCTGATCGGCCAAGGCATCTACCTGTCGCGCCATCTGCATGACACCGATCCAACCACCCCCAAGACCAAGGACTGACATGCTCTACGCCATCATTGCAACAGACGTCGCCAACTCGCTTGAAACTCGCCTGGCTGCCCGCCCTGCGCACCTTGAGCGCTTGCAACAGCTTAACGCGCAAGGTCGCATGGTGCTGGCCGGCCCTCATCCGGCCATCGACAGCAATGATCCGGGCGCTGCCGGCTTCAGCGGCAGCCTGATCGTGGCCGAGTTCGAATCCCTGACCATCGCCCAGGCCTGGGCCGAGGCTGATCCCTTCGTTGCTGCTGGCGTGTATGCCAGTGTCATCGTCAAGCCGTTCAAGCAAGTCCTGCCGTAACCCGCCTCCCTGGGGTATCTTTGCCGGTAGCCGACGTAGACAACGTCGGCACTGGTTAAATCGAGTAAGTCATGAGCGACCTGTTACTGATAGATGATGACGAGGAGCTGTGTGAGCTTCTCGTCAGTTGGCTGAGCCAGGAAGGCTTCCAGGTTCGCGCTTGCCATGACGGTTCAAGCGCCCGCAAGGCGTTGAACGAGTCCAGCCCCGATGCCGTGGTGCTGGATGTCATGCTTCCAGATGGCAGCGGCCTTGAGCTGCTCAAACAACTGCGCAGCGATCATCCGGACTTGCCGGTGCTGATGCTGTCAGCCCGTGGCGAACCCCTGGACCGCATTCTGGGGCTCGAACTGGGCGCCGATGACTACCTGGCCAAACCCTGCGACCCCCGGGAACTGACTGCCCGCCTGCGCGCTGTATTGCGCCGCAGCCATCCGGCAGCGGTATCCAGCCAGATGGAGCTGGGGGATTTGTGCTTCAGCCCCATGCGCGGCGTGGTCACGATCGACCAGCGCGACATCACGCTGACCGTGTCTGAAAGCCGGATTCTTGAAGCCCTGCTGCGTCAACCGGGCGAGCCGCTGGACAAGCAGGAACTGGCGCAGATTGCCCTGGGCCGCAAACTGACCCTGTACGACCGCAGCCTGGACATGCACATCAGCAACCTGCGCAAGAAGATTGGCCCCCACCCCGACGGCAGCCCCCGTATTGTGGCGCTGCGCAGCCGTGGTTACTTTTACAGCGCATAACCCCTTTTTGCCGGGAGCGTATGTAAATACCCCGCAAAACCGTCTTTACCAAAGCTTTACGCAGGGCTGACAGCGCTTGACCTTGATCTCCCTAAACTGGGCGCATCCGGATTCACCGGAACGTAATCGAAGGAGACACACCATGCGTAAGACTCTAATTGCTTTGATGTTTGCTGCAGCACTGCCAACCGTCGCAATGGCCATGCCTGGTGGCGACGGCTCAATGGGCCCACGTCACGGTGGCGAGCACCACGGTCGCGGCGAAGCCCCTTACAGCCAACTGGACCTGAGCCGCGAACAACGCCAGCAGATTGGCAAGTTGATGGGCGAGCAAATGCATGACCGCAAGCAGTTGGTCGAGAAGTACCTGGAAAAACTTCCAGCCGCTGATCAAAAAGCACTGAAAGACGAGATAAAGGCCAAGCACGACAAGACCCAGAGCGATATCCGTGCCTTGCTCAAGCCTGATCAGCAAAAACGCTTCGACGAGATGCAACAGAAACGCACCGAGCGCCAGGCTGAGTGGAAGCAGTTCAAGGAATGGAAAGCACAGCAAGCTCCTAAAGCGCAATAATCCACGCGCACATGAAGCCCAACGGCCTTTGGCCGTTGGGCTTTACTCGTTTTAACCCATTACCCGCGAGGAATTACCGTGCGATCACTGTTTTGGCGCATTCTTGCCAGCTTTTGGCTGGCGATTGCCTTGGTCGCAGGGCTTTCGATCCTGATGGGGCACATGCTCAATCAGGACGCGTGGATTCTTTCCCGCCACCCAGGGATCGCCAACCTGGCGCAACAATGGACTGAGCGCTACGAAACCCAGGGCGCCGACGCCGCCCAAGACTTCCTCGAAAAGCGTAAACGTCGCTATCACATCGACGTGCAGGTACTTAACGAAAGTGGCGACCCCGTGGTTCGCGGCACGTTCCCTCGCCGGGCAGCGGCCTGGGAAGCTCGCCAGCATCCGGGCGAAGAGCAGTTGCCCTGGCGCCGCCTGACGGTCGAATACACCAGCCCAAAAACCGCCGAAACCTACCTGCTGATTTATCGCATTCCACACCCGGAACTGGATGCCTGGCATCGCCAGAGCCTGATCTGGCCGCTGAGTGCCCTGGGGATTGCCCTGGTGGTACTGACCCTGTTCAGCCTGATGGTCACCCTCTCTATCACCCGGCCGCTGAGCCGCCTGCGAGTTGCAGTGCATGATCTGGGGCAAACCACCTACCAGCAGAACAGCCTGGCGCGACTGGCCTCGCGCCGCGATGAGTTTGGCGTACTGGCCACCGACTTCAACCGCATGGGCGCCCGCCTGCAAAGTTTGATCGGCAGTCAGCGCCAGTTGCTGCGCGACGTGTCCCACGAGCTGCGCTCGCCACTGGCCCGCCTTAAAATCGCCCTGGCACTGGCCGAGCGCGCCGGACCTGAGGAGCGGGAAAAACTGTGGCCACGGCTGACCCGCGAATGCGATCGGCTTGAATCGTTGATCAGTGAGATTCTCACCCTGGCCCGGGTTGATGCCGACCAGGCCAGCGCAGAGCACGTGGAGCTCAATGCCCTGCTCGGCGCGGTGCAAAAGGATGCGTCGATGGCGGCCCCCGAGCAAGCGGTGCAATTGCTTGCCGAGCCGGATTTGAGCCTCAATGGCTGGCCAACCATGATCGAGCGGGCGGTGGATAACCTGCTGCGCAATGCGCAACGTTTCAACCCGCCCGGTCAGCCGATCGAGTTGAGTGCGGCGCGCGAGGGCGAGCACATCACTATCAAGGTACGCGACCACGGGCCCGGTGTCGCCGAGGAGCACTTGGCACAACTGGGCGAACCGTTCTTCCGCGCGCCTGGCCAGACGGCCGCCGGGCACGGGCTGGGACTGGCCATTGCACGCCGTGCTGCGGAACGTCATGGCGGGCGCCTGGTGCTGGGCAATCATCCGGATGGCGGGTTTATTGCCACGCTGGAGTTGCCGCTGGAGCCCAACGGCAATCTGTAAATCTGATGCGGCGTTTGCGCTGCTGTTGCGGGAGCGGGCTTGCTCGCGATGCAGGCGACGCGGTTTGTCTGGATGACCGCGGTGATGCCCTCGCGAGCAAGCCCGCTCCCACAGGTTTCGAGATCCGGGATTACTTGACCGGCCACGCCTTCACGAACTCGGCGCTATCCACTTTCGGCGCGGTACGCAGTTCGTTCTGCGCGGTCCCCAGATACAAGAACGCGACCACTTCCTCGCCCTCGCCCAGCCCCAGTCCCTTGGCCACATGTGGCGCATAGGACAATTCACCGGTACGCCATACCGCACCAATGCCCTGGGCAAAGGCTGCCAGTTCAATGGCATGGGCTGCACAGCCTGCCGTAATCAGTTGCTCGGATTTCGGTACTTTGAAGTGATCCTGCAAACGGGCAATCACCACAACGACCAACGGTGCGCGCAAAGGCATGGCGCGAGCCTTGTCCAATGCCGCTTGTGTCACCTCGCCGCCCTGGGCCTGCACGGCCTCGGCAAGTATTTCACCCAGCTGGTTGCGCGCTTCGCCTTCAACCGTCAAAAAACGGTAAGGACGCAACTGGCCGTGGTCCGGCGCACGCAAGGCGGCCGCAAACAGTACTTCACGTTGCTCGGCCGTCGGCGCCGGATCAAGCAAGCGCGGGGCAGAAACACGGTTGAGCAAAGCGTCGAGAGCCTCCATTGGCCACCTCCTGAAGAAAATGTGCGGCTATTCTAACGGTATCTCCCGAGGGCCTGGCAGTTTACATAGCCCAGACCACAGGTAGAATGGCGCCCCTCTTTCATCCCCGAGCTGACTTCATGGCGTTGCCGACCTTACGCATCATCGGTTTTATTATCGGCATCTTCCTGATTACGCTCGCGATCAGCATGGCTGTGCCCATGTTGACCCTGGTGATTTACGACCACCTGGGCGACTTGCCATCTTTCCTGTGGGCCAGCCTGATTACCTTTATTGCAGGTTTGGCGCTGGTGATACCCGGGCGCCCCGAGCAGGTTCACCTGCGTCCACGGGACATGTACCTGCTGACGGTGTCCAGCTGGGTCATCGTGTGCATCTTCGCCGCACTGCCATTTTTGCTGACGCAGCACATCAGCTACACCGACTCATTTTTCGAAAGCATGTCCGGCATTACCGCCACCGGCTCCACGGTCCTGAGCGGGCTGGACACCATGTCCCCCGGCATTTTGATGTGGCGCTCAATGCTCCACTGGCTGGGTGGCATTGGCTTTATCGGCATGGCGGTAGCGATTTTGCCCCTGCTGCGAATCGGTGGCATGCGCCTGTTCCAGACCGAATCTTCTGACCGATCCGAAAAGGTCATGCCCCGCTCGCATATGGTGGCGCGACTGATTGTGGCCGCTTATGTCGGCATCACCATCATCGGCAGCCTGGCGTTCTGGTGGGCAGGCATGAGTGTGTTTGACGCGATCAACCACGCCATGTCGGCCATTTCCACCGGAGGGTTCTCAACCTCCGACCAGTCGCTGGCCAAGTGGTCACAACCGGCAGTGCACTGGGTGGCCATCGCCGTGATGATCATGGGCAGCTTGCCGTTTACCCTGTATGTCGCCACCTTGCGCGGCCATCGCAAGGCGCTGATCAAGGACCAGCAGGTTCAAGGTTTGCTGGGCCTGCTGCTGGTGACCTGGATCGTACTCAGCGCCTGGCTGTGGTGGACCACCAACATGCCTTACTGGGACGCCTTCCGCCATGTGGCGCTCAACGTGACGTCGGTTGTTACAACCACTGGTTTCGCTCTGGGCGACTACAGCCTGTGGGGCAATTTCTCGCTTATGCTGTTCTTCTATCTGGGCTTTATTGGAGGATGTTCGGGCTCGACTGCTGGCGGAATCAAGATTTTCCGTTTTCAAGTCGCCTACATCCTGCTCAAGGCCAACCTTAATCAGCTGATCCACCCTCGTGCAGTGATCAAGCAGAAGTACAACGGCCACCGCCTCGACGAAGAAATCGTACGCTCGATTTTGACCTTTTCGTTCTTCTTTGCCATCACCATTTGTGTGATCGCCCTGGCCCTTTCGCTGCTGGGGCTGGACTGGATGACCGCCCTCACCGGCGCTGCCAGCACAGTGTCCGGCGTTGGACCGGGGCTGGGCGAAACCATTGGCCCCTCCGGCAACTTCGCCAGCCTGCCGGATGCAGCCAAGTGGATTCTGTCCCTGGGCATGTTGCTAGGTCGCCTGGAGATCATTACCGTGTTCGTACTGTGCATCCCGGCATTCTGGCGGCACTGATCCACACATGAGGTCGCCATGGACCAAATCCTGTCACTGCGTCATTACCGCCAAGAGGTGATTGCTCACAGCCATGAGCACGCGCAGGTGGTGATCAGTCTGTCCGGCAAACTCGATTTCGAAGTGGACGGACGCGCCAGCCTGTTACGTCAGCAGCATCTGATCATTATTCCCGCAGGCGCTCACCACACCTGCGGCAGCCCGCAAGGTAGCCACTGCCTGGTGCTCGACGTTCCGGGGCAAAACTGGCTCGGGCAAACCCTGGGCGAGCACGCCGATGCCAGCCGTCGCCTTCTCGACACGACCGGTCACCTGGTCCTGGACCCCAGGCAACACCAATTGGTGAGCTGGCTGGCCAGCAGTCCTGTGAGTGACCCTCTGATTGCCCGCCAAGGTGCGATTCTGCTGCTGGCCAGCTTGAACCCGCTCGCGCCTGAACAGACACAAGCCCGACGCCTGCCCTACGCCGCCATGGATGCCTACATCGCACAAAATGCCGCCTACCCACTTCAGGTTGCAGATCTGGCGCAGATTGCCGGTCTTTCCTGCGCCCGCTTGCACAGTCGCTTTGTCAGCGAGAGCGGGCAAACGCCCATGGACTACATTCGCCAACGCCGTCTGTACAGCGGCTTGACGCTATTACGCCACAGCACCCTGCCCATTGGCGAAGTCGCCAGCCGCGTCGGTTACAGTTCACAGAGCGCTTTTGCAGCCGCCATGCTCCGGGAATTCGGAGCCTCGCCTTCGGTACTGCGCCGCGAGTCTGGCGACAACTGACGCCAGTCTCACGACAGACAGCTCCCCGCCCCGCCCCTTAGACTGCACGCCTTGCCTGTATTGATTTAAGGATTGCAATGACTCCGCGTACCGCTTTGGGTGCCCTGCACATCGGTGCCTTGCTGTTTGGCCTGACGGGCGTATTCGGCAAGCTGGCGGCCGCTTCGGCTGCAATCATCGTCTTTGGCCGCGCCGCCTTTGCGGTTCTGGCCCTTGTCTGCTTCGCCGGTCTGGCCAAACGCAGCTGGTACACGCTGACCCTGCGCGATGCCCGCAACCTGCTGTTGAGCGGCTTACTGCTGGCCGGGCACTGGGTGAGTTTTTTTATCTCGGTCAAGATCGCCGGGGTGGCGATTGCAACCCTGGGCTTTGCCAGTTTCCCGGCATTCACGGTGATTCTCGAAGGGCTGATTTTTCGCGAACGCATTCGGCTCAACGAAATCATTCTGGTGGTACTGGTCAGCGTCGGACTGATCCTCGTCACCCCGAGTTTTGATCTGGCCAGCCAGGCGACCGAAGGGCTGCTGTGGTCGATCGCCTCGGGCCTGCTGTTCTCCCTGCTGTCACTGAACAACCGGGCCAACTCGGGCCGGGTACCCGCCGTGCAGGCGGCAATGTGGCAAAACGCGGTGGTCGCCTTGTGCCTGCTGCCATTTGCCGCCCCGCAGCTAAGCGATGTCCGACCGCTGGACTGGCTGTGGATCTGCCTGCTGGGCGTGCTGTGCACGGGCGTGGCTCACAGCCTGTTCGTCGCCAGCCTCGCCGTGATCAAGGCGCGCACTGCGGCCGTGGTCTTTGCCCTGGAACCGGTCTACGGAATCACCCTGGCCTGGCTGTTGTTCCACGAAACACCTTCGCTGCGCATGCTACTGGGCGGGCTGCTGATTATTGTCGCGATCGTGGTGTCGAGCCGCATGGCCGGCGGCCCCGCTCCAGGCAAGCCCGCGCTGGATGCCGCGGCTCACTGAACCCGGTCGTTGTGCCCAAGGTCGCGCTGCGGGTCGATCTGGTCGCGAACCCGCTGCTTGAGCACCTTGGCCTCGGGAAAGCCGCCATCGGCCTTGCGCTCCCAGATTTGCACGCCGTCGCAGGTGATGCGAAACACCCCGCCAGTACCAGGCTCCAGCGCGACCCGGCCAAGGTCTTCGGCAAAAGTACTGAGCAACTCTTGAGCCAGCCAGGCAGCACGCAGCAGCCACTGGCATTGGGTGCAGTAGGTGATGACAATTTCGGGTTTGTTCGACGGCATGATTTCAAAGGCTCTTGTAGGAAAGGCGCCGCTATAATAGCCGCCTTTGTCGCTTGCCCAGAGATTCATGATGCGCCGCCTGCTGAGCTGTTTACTCCTGTGTTTATGTCCCCTGGTGCTGTTTGCCGCCGAAGCGGGCAAGCCCAAAATCGGCCTGGTGCTGTCCGGAGGGGCGGCCCGCGGTCTGGCCCACGTCGGCGTACTCAAGGCCCTTGAAGAGCAAGGCATCCAGATCGATGCCATCGCGGGGACCAGCATGGGAGCGGTGATCGGCGGCCTGTATGCCTCGGGCTACAAGATCGATGAGCTGGAAAAGCTCGCGCTGGGTATCGACTGGCAAGAAGCCCTGTCAGATGCCCCGGCCCGCGAAGACGTACCGTTCCGGCGCAAGCAGGACGACCGTGACTTTCTGGTCAAACAGCAACTCAGTTTCCGTGATGATGGCAGTCTGGGTCTGCCATTGGGCGTGATTCAGGGCCAGAACCTGGCGTTACTGCTCGAAAGCCTGCTGGCCCACAGCAGCGACATCCGTGATTTCGACAAGCTGCCGATCCCGTTCCGCGCCGTCGCCACTGATATCGTCAATGGTGAAAAGGTGGTGTTTCGCAAAGGCCATCTACCCCAGGTGATCCGCGCCAGCATGTCGATCCCGGCGGTGTTCGCCCCGGTTGAGATCAACGGTCAACTGCTGGTTGACGGTGGCATGGTCGACAATATTCCCGTGGATGTGGCCCGCGAGATGGGCGTGGACATGGTCATCGTGGTGGATATCGGCACCCCCCTTCGCGGGCGCAAACAACTCAATACCGTGTTCGACATCCTCAATCAGTCCATCACCCTGATGACCCGCAGCAACTCCGAGATACAGCTTGCGTCACTCAAGCCCGATGACATCCTGATCCAGCCCGCACTGGCCAGTTATGGCGCCACTGATTTTGGTCGCTCTCAAGACATCATCAACGCCGGCTACCGCGCCACACAGATTCTCGAAAAACGCCTGGCCAGCTTGCGCCATGACTCCAGCACCCAGTTGGCCGAGGCCCGCTCCCCCGAAGAGCGCACCCCGGTCATTACCGCGATCAGGATCGAAAACGACTCTAAAATCGGCGACTCGGTGATCCGCTATTACATTCGCCAACCCATTGGCGAACCGCTGGACCTGGGCCGCCTGCAACGGGACATGGGCACGCTGTACGGGCTGGACTACTTCGATCAGGTGCAATACCGCGTGGTGCACAAGGGCAAGGATCGCACCCTGGTGATCAGCGCCCGCGGCAAACGCAGCGGCACCGACTATCTGCGCCTGGGACTGAACCTGTCTGACGATATGCGCGGCGACAGCGCATTCAATATCGGCGCCAGTTACCGCATCAACGGCATCAATACCCTGGGCGCAGAGTGGCTGACGCGGGTGCAGATTGGCGACAAGCAAGAGCTGTACAGCGAGTTTTACCAGCCGCTGGATGCGGGATCGCGCTACTTCGTTGCGCCCTACATCAACGCCCAGTCACAAAACGTGGAAGCCATCCTCGACAACGACCCCATTGCCGAATACCGACTTGAGCGTTACGGTTTTGGCCTCAATTTTGGTCGTCAAATCGGCAACAGCGGCGAGATCCGTCTGGGAGTGGGCGAGGCATGGGGCAAGGCCGACGTGCGAATTGGGGAACGTGACTTGCCAAGTACCAGCTTCAACGAAGGCTTCTACGACCTGAAATACTCCTTCGACTCTCTGGATAACGTGTACTTCCCCCATTCGGGTGAAGACATCAGCCTGAGCGTGCGCCAATTCGAACCGGGGCTTGGCTCGGATGAGCGTTATCGTCAGTGGGAGTTCAATCTGGACAAGGCCCTGAGTTCAGGGCCCGACACCTGGATTCTGGGCGGGCGCTACGGGCGCACGCTGGACAAGGCCAATGTGGTGACCTCCAGCTTCCTGCTGGGCGGAGCACGGCAATTGTCCGGGTTCAGGGAGGACGGGATCTCTGGGCAGAACATCAGCCTGATGCGGGCCGTGTACTATCGTCGCCTCACACCGCGCTCGTATTTGCCGTTTGATTTCCCGCTGTATGCCGGTGCCTCGCTGGAGCGCGGGCGCGCCTGGAACAACGACAACGAGTTCGACAGCGGCTATATCAATGCGGCGAGTATTTTTATCGGCTTCGACACACCGCTGGGCCCGCTGAACTTCAGCTATGGCTTTAACGATGATGACCAAAAGGCGTTGTATCTGAACCTGGGGCAGACGTTCTGAAAGCCCGCCCACAGAGAGCTGTAAACAGCACAGAACTTGTGGAAGCCGGGCTTGCCCGCGATTGCATCGACGCGGCCACCCGGATGCACCACGCCGCCTGCATCGCGAGCAAGCCCGCTCCCACAGGTCTACATCAGTTCTTCTCGAGGTTATCCAGAATGCGCTTGTGGACGCGCAGGCAAATGCGCTGCTCTTCTTCATCGATACCCACAAACAGCTCCTGGCGCAACGCCGTGGCGATGGCTTCGATCTGCTCGATCAACGGACGGGCAGAATCACTCAGGACGATTTTCTTGGCGCGACGGTCTTCAACCACCGAGTGACGCTGAACCAAGCCCTGGGCTTCAAGGCTGTCGAGCAAACGAGCAAGGGTCGGACCTTCAACGCCAACACTTTGGGCCAGTTCGCGCTGAGTCGGCGCTTCGTCAAAGCGGGCCAGATGCAAGAGCACCAGCCAACGCGCCTGGGACAACCCCAGACCGGCAAGACGACGATCCAGCTCGGCACGCCAGCCACGAGACATTTGGGCCAGTTGCATACCAAAACGGTGCTGATCGGTTAACGGCATAAAAAACTCGATGATTAGACTGAAAATAGAGTGAAGCTAATTATTAGTCAGCTAAGCATGCCGCTTGCTCATAGGCAAGAGGTGCAAGTCAATCAATCGTTACAAAATCAGCAACATGGTCACATTTCAAACTCAGATTGCAGCGCTGCACGTACGCAATACAGCACACCTTCCGGTACACGGCCCTTGAACTGCTCGGCGATGCTGGCCACGCTCGGCAATTCACCTTCACCATCCAGGAACGCATCCTGCACTTCTTCCATCAGGTCTTCAGGCAAGTCCAGCGCCTGTTCCAGCGAAAGCTCCTGACGACCAATGGCCTCGGCCAACATTGTGTAAACATTCTTTTCAGAACACTGCAATTGCCCGCTGATCTGCAACGGAGTCATGCCGGCCCGGGCCAGGCTGATCAGCTCGTGACGGATATCGGCCACCACTTTTGGCGTTTCGGCCTGCCCGCCCAGCACTTCGAGGAACGCCTCGCCGTAACGCTCCAGCTTGCGCGCGCCCACACCGCTGACCGTTGCCATCTCGGACAAGGAAGTCGGCTGGCTGCGCAACATTTCGAGCAGGGTTGAGTCGGGGAAGATGACGTAAGGCGGCACGCCGTGTTCTTCGGCCAACTTGCGCCGCAACGCACGCAGGGCTTCCCACTGCTCGCGCTCTTCGCCGCGCACCAATTGACTGGCCGGGCTGGCAGAACTGCTCTTGACCGAAGTTTGCGGCTTGAGCTCGCGACGCAGTTCCAGGGTCACTTCGCCACGCAGCAACGGGCGACAGGTGTCGCTCAACCGCAAGCCGCCATAGCCTTCAATATCAATGTCGGCCAGGCCACGGGCTACCAGCTGGCGGAACAGCGTGCGCCATTCGCCTTCGCTGCGGTCTTTGCCAACACCGAATACGGACAGGTGTTGATGACCCATGCTGCGGGTTTTTTCGTTTTCTCGACCCAGCAACACGTCGATCAAGTGCCCGGTGCCATAACGCTGGCCCGTACGATAAATCGTCGAAAGTGCCTGACGTGCAGGCTCGGTGGCATCCCAGGTTTGAACGCCATCCACGCAGTTATCGCAATGCCCGCAAGGCTGCGGCATGTCTTCATCAAAATACGCGAGCAGGGTCTGACGACGGCAGCGGGTTTCTTCGCACAACGACAGCATGGCATCGAGCTTGTGGTGCTCCAGACGCTTGTGTCGCTCATCGCCCTCGGAGTTTTGCAGCATTTGCTTGAGCATCACCACGTCTTGCAGACCGTAGGCCATCCAGGCATCAGCCGGCAGGCCATCACGCCCTGCCCGACCGGTTTCCTGGTAATAAGCTTCAAGGGACTTGGGCAAATCGAGGTGCGCGACAAAACGTACGTTGGATTTATCGATCCCCATGCCAAACGCGATGGTCGCCACCATGATCAGCCCCTCCTCGTTGAGGAAGCGCTTCTGGTTGGCGGCCCGGGTATCACTCGGCAAACCGGCGTGATACGGCAAGGCCGGGAAGCCCTGCTCGCACAGAAACTTCGCCACTTCATCGACCTTTTTGCGCGACAGGCAATACACGATGCCCGCGTCGCTGCGTCGCTCCGAGAGGAACGCCAGCAACTGCTTGCGCGGCTGCTCTTTAGGCACGATGCGATAAAAAATGTTGGGGCGGTCAAAACTCGACAGAAAGCGTTCGGCGTTCTGCAAATGCAGACGGGTAACGATTTCTTCGCGGGTGCGTTTGTCTGCCGTGGCGGTCAGGGCGATACGCGGCACATTGGGGAACACTTCGGCCAGCTGGCCCAGTTGCAGGTATTCCGGACGGAAATCGTGGCCCCACTGCGATACGCAGTGGGCTTCGTCAATGGCAAACAGGGCGATGTCCAGGCTCTGCAAAAACGCCATCATGCGCGGCTGTACCAGACGCTCGGGCGCCAGGTAGAGCATTTTGACCTCACCGCGCTTGATGCGGTTGGCCAGATCACGCTGCTGTTCGGCGCTGAGGGTCGAGTTCAGGGCCGCAGCCGCCACCCCGAGTTCTTCAAGGGTTGCCACCTGATCGTCCATCAGGGCGATCAACGGCGAAACCACCACGGCCAGGCCATCGCGCAACAATGCCGGTACCTGGAAGCACAGGGATTTGCCGCCGCCGGTAGGCATCAGCACCAAGGCGTCACCGCCACTGGCCACGCGCTCAATGATGTCACCCTGACGGCCACGGAAACTGTCGTAGCCGAAGATGTCTTTGAGTACGCGTTGAGCCTGTTCGAGCATAGAAACTCCAGAAATCGCCGAAACACCCCTGCGCCAGCGCGATCCGGCACGGCCGCAAACCTTGAAAAGGTTCGGGCACTGGCCACCGGTGCGCTACATTTGACGCAGGGCATCACAAAACGCGGCAGTATACCCGAGCACTCCCCCGCTGCGGGTTGTGTAATTGCAACACCGATAACCGGGAACTGATGGCAAATGTGCCCTGCGACTGGCTTGGAAGCTCAAGAAAGCCTAGAATTCACTATCGTTTATTTACTAGGTAGCACTTAATGTCCTTCGCTGAGCAACTAACCCGCCTGCAAGCCTTCCTCGACGCCGACGAGCTGCATGACGAGGCGCTGGACTACGTGGCCACCCACGGCTATCTGACTGCCCTGTCCATTTGCTCCGAAGAAGTTCCTGAGCGTGAGTGGATCGACGCAATCTTCTCCGAAGCCCCGCATTACAAAGACGACGCCCAGCGCGCCGAAATCGAAGGCACGCTGATCCAGCTCAAGGCTCACATCGCCCGCCAACTGGCGTCCGATGAAGAGTTCGAACTGCCATGCGACCTGGACCTGGGCGACGAGCCGGATGATTCCGACCTGCGCGGCTGGTGTGTAGGCTTCATGGAGGGCGTATTCATGCGCGAAGCCGCCTGGTTCGAAACCGCTGAAGAAGAAGTCAGCGAAATGCTGCTGCCAATCATGGTGGGTTCGGGCCTGTTCGATGATCAGCCTGAGTTCGAAGACATCGCCAAGGATGCCAACCTGATGGACGACATGATCGTCCAGATCCCGGAAGCGCTGACTGCCCTGTACCTGCTGTGCCAGGCGCCGGACGAAAAGCCTGCGATCCTCAAGCCACGTCACCACTGATTCAGTGACACCTCCCGATTTCGGCAACCGTTCGCGGTTGCTGCGCCACGTTCTGTTTGCCATCGGCTGGCTGAGCGTGGCATTGGGAGTGATCGGCATCTTCCTCCCTGTCCTGCCCACAACGCCCTTTCTGCTACTGGCTGCCGCGTGCTTTGCCCGCAGCTCGCCGCGCTTTTATCACTGGCTGGTCGAACACCCTCGACTCGGACCGTGGATCCGCGACTACCTTGATGGCAACGGCATCCCGCTCAAAGGCAAGGTCTACGCCATCGGCCTGATGTGGTTGAGTATCGGCGTGTCGTGTTATCTGGTGCCTTTACCCTGGGCACGGGGGTTCATGCTGACCAGCGCGGTGCTGGTGAGCATTTACATCCTGCGTCAAAAAACCCTCGAAAAACCCTGAAACCTTTGTGGGAGCGGGCTTGCTCGCGATCGCATCAACCCTGCCTCCCTGACATACCCCGCCGCCTGCATCGCGAGCAAGCCCGCTCCCACACGTTACGACTTGTCCCCGTGATTTTTCAGATAGGTTTCAGCGCCCATTGCTTCGATCTGCCCTTCGATCAACACCTCGAACGGGCGCAGCAACGACACAAACGACATGGGCGGCTCCAGGATCTCCAGCGCCTGCACGATGGCTTCCAGGGTCGACAAGGCGCCCGGCCCCGGCGCTTTGCGCAGTCGGTAGCGCGACACCGCACCTTCGGGCAGCGTGACCCGTGGCAACTGTGCCAGCAGAGGGTTGAGGTGCAACAACTTGCGGGCCTTGCGCCACGTTCCGTCCGGCACTACCAGCAGTAATGGCAGGCTTTCGCCTGGCGCAGTGCTCGCCTGGAGCAACTGTGCATCATCCCCCGGGAACAACAACCGCGCCTGATACCCCGGCGGGTTGAGCAACCTGTCCAGATCCTCAAACACTTCGCCCACCAGCAACTCGGCATTGATCAAACCCAGCGCCGCCAGCCGTGCAGTGTTCAGCGCATGATTGACCTCGCTCGGATGCTGTAACAGCAACACACGGGTGCGACTGTCGAGGTGTGGAATCAAGTCGCACAAACAGTGCGACTGCGGGCGCAAGCAGCGAGGGCATTGGGCGCGTGACATGGGAATAAAGCTCTCGTTCAAGGTTGATTAAGCTGTGCTTTAAGCAGGTCGCGGAAGGTTTGAATCAGCGGCTCTCGGCTGCGACCACGGCGCACGATCATCGAAAACGGCGCCTGATAGCCAAAGGTCGCGGGGAGCAGCACCCGCAAGTCGCCCTTCTCCACCCAGGGCTCTGCGTAGTGCTCGGGCAAATAACCAATGTAAGCCCCCGAAAGCACCAGGATCAGCTGTGCTTCCATGCTGTCGACCGTCGCCGCGCTGTGCTTGAAGCCGTGACGCGCCAGTTCGGCCTGACTCCAATAGCCGCGCCCCACCATCCTCTGCTGAGTAATCACCGGCTCGGGAATGCGCCGCTCGCTGAACAGGGGGTGCCGTGTGCTGCAGTACAACCAGTGCTGCTCACGATAAAGGGGCTGGTAGACAAGCCCGCTCATGCGCGTCGAAAACGCACCGATGGCCAGATCAAGGCGGTTATCTTGCACGCCAAGCTGCAATTCGTAGGGGCTCATCACCGACAAATGCAGATGCACCGCCGGGTGCTCCTGGCTATAGGCGCCAATGGCCTCGGCAAAGGGCAAGGCCTTGTCGCTGACCGTGGAGTCGATAACCCCCAGGTTCAAAGTGCCGCGCAACTCACCCTTGAGTGCTGCGGCGTACTGTTCAAAACCTTCCAGCTCACCCAACAGGCGCAGAGTTTCCTGGTGAAACAGCTCGCCCTTGCTGGTAAGGCTGAACCCGCCGCGCCCGCGATGGCACAGCACAAGGCCCAGACTGGCTTCGAGCTGGCTCATATAGGTGCTGATGGCCGAGGTCGAGAGGTTTAGCGCCTGTTGCGCATTGGCAAACCCCTGGTGCCTGACCACGCTGGCAAATATTCGTAATAGTTTCAGATCGGGTAACGCGCTGGCCATCAATCACTCACTTGCCACGTTGGGAGCGGGCTTGCTCACCATACAGGCGACGTTGAGAGCCAGAGTCTACCGCCATTAGTTTAGAAAAACCTGAACTAAGTATTTGCCCACAGCGATTCTTCCCGCCTCGCGCCTTTCGCAGAATCGAACGCCATAACCACAACAAACGACGAGGCCTTACCCGTGGACAAAATTCTTCATCAACCACTGGGCGGCAATGAAATGCCGCGCTTCGCCGGCATCGCCACCATGCTGCGCCTGCCCCACCTGCCATCGGCCAAGGGCCTGGACGCGGCCTTTGTCGGCGTGCCCCTGGATATCGGCACCTCGCTGCGCCCCGGCACCCGTTTCGGTCCTCGGGAAATCCGCGCCGAATCGGTGATGATCCGCCCTTACAACATGGCCACCGGCGCCGCGCCGTTCGACTCGCTGTCCGTGGCCGATATTGGCGATGTGGCGATCAACACCTTCAATCTGCTGGATGCGGTGCGCATCATCGAAGCGTCCTACGACGAAATCCTTGAGCACGATGTCATCCCCCTGACCCTGGGTGGCGACCACACCATTACCCTGCCGATTTTGCGGGCGATGCACAAAAAACACGGCAAGGTCGGGCTGGTGCATATCGATGCCCACGCCGATGTGAACGACCATATGTTCGGCGAGAAAATCGCCCACGGCACGACCTTCCGTCGCGCCGTTGAAGAAGGCCTGCTGGACTGTGACCGCGTGGTTCAGATCGGCCTGCGCGCCCAGGGCTATACCGCCGAAGACTTCAACTGGAGCCGCAACCAGGGCTTTCGCGTCGTGCAGGCCGAAGAGTGCTGGCACAAGTCCCTGGAGCCCCTGATGGCACAGGTGCGCGAAAAAGTCGGCAACGGCCCGGTCTACCTCAGCTTTGATATCGACGGCATCGACCCGGCCTGGGCTCCCGGCACCGGCACTCCGGAAATCGGCGGCCTGACCACCATTCAGGCGATTGAAATCATCCGCGGCTGCCAAGGCCTCGACCTGGTCGGCTGCGACCTGGTAGAAGTCTCGCCGCCCTACGACACCACCGGCAACACCTCGTTACTGGGCGCCAACCTGCTGTACGAAATGCTCTGCGTGCTGCCCGGCGTTGTACATCGATAAGGACATCCTTGCGGTGCCATCAAGCCTTGCGCTTTACGGCACCAAGCCACCGTGCCTGCTGCATCCATAAAAAAAATAATCGGAGATTCGCCATCATGGCTTTAGATCTACTGGTCGTCCTTATCTACGCTGCGGCAATGCTGGTGCTGGGTTACTACGGCATGCGCAAGGCCAAGACCCACGAAGACTATCTGGTCGCAGGCCGCAACCTGGGCCCGACCCTCTACATGGGCACCATGGCCGCGACGGTACTGGGCGGGGCTTCTACCGTCGGCACCGTGCGCCTGGGGTATGTGCACGGGATTTCAGGCTTCTGGCTGTGTGCCGCACTGGGTTGCGGGATCATCGCGCTGAACCTGTTCCTGGCCAAGCCGTTGCTCAAGCTGAAAATATTCACCGTGACCCAGGTACTGGAGAAGCGCTACAACCCGATGGCCCGCCAGGCCAGCGCGGTGATCATGCTGGCCTACGCGCTGATGATTGGCGTGACCTCGATTCTGGCCATAGGCACCGTACTGGAAGTCCTGTTCGATCTTCCTTTCTGGATTTCCGTACTGCTGGGCGGCGGCGTGGTGGTGATTTACTCGACCATTGGCGGCATGTGGTCGCTGACCCTGACAGATATCGTGCAATTTGCGATCAAGACCATCGGCCTGATGTTCGTGCTGCTGCCGATCTGCCTGTACCGCGTCGGCGGCTGGGACGAACTGGTCAGCAAGCTGCCCGTACCGAACTTCAGCTTCACCAGCATCGGCTGGGACACGATCATCACTTACTTCATGATCTACTTCTTCGGCATCCTGATCGGCCAGGACATCTGGCAGCGTGTGTTTACCGCCAAAACGGCCCGGGTGGCGAAGTACGCAGGGACATTCGCAGGCCTGTATTGCATCCTCTACGGCCTGACGTGCGCGCTGATCGGCATGGCCGCACACGTGCTGCTACCGGACCTGGACAACGTCAACAACGCTTTCGCCGCCATCGTGAAAGTCTCGCTGCCAGACGGTATTCGCGGCCTGGTGATCGCTGCGGCCCTGGCGGCCATGATGTCGACCGCCAGCGCTGGCTTGCTGGCAGCCTCCACAGTACTGACCGAGGATCTGCTGCCAAGGCTGCGTGGCGGCAAGCAATCGAGCCTCAATATCAACCGCTTGTTTACCTTGCTGACAGGCTTTGCCGTACTGGGCATCGCCCTGGTGGTCTCTGATGTCATCAGCGCCCTCACCCTGGCTTACAACCTGCTGGTCGGCGGCATGCTGGTGCCATTGATCGGGGCGATTTTCTGGAAGCGGGCCACCACTGCGGGCGCCATCACCAGCATGAGCCTGGGGTTTGTCACGGCACTGGGGTTCATGCTCAAGGATGGCCTGGAAGCCAACACGCCCATTTATTACAGCCTGGGCGTGGCGCTGATCAGCTTTGTTGTGGTTAGCCTGATGGATCGACGCCCTGCTTCGGTGGTGAGCGCCGCCTGATAAACCCTTTGTTCGACGGGTACGACGTGACAGGTCGTACCCGTTTTCCTCTTTCATACACCCCCGAATACCAATACCCCGCCCATACATCGCCTTATCTCTGCCAGCCCATCAATGAGTCCAACTACACTTGAAAAGCGGCCACATGGGATGTCGCCGCACACCTTCAAGCAACGTGCAACTCACTAAATGGACTTAACACATGACCCACTCAAACAACTCTCTGGCCACCGCTGTCATGGCTTGCACCCTGGCGCTAACCGGCGTCAACGCTCAAGCCGACGTCACCACATTGACATTCGAAGTCGTCAATAACACTTCGGGAGCACTCAAGCTCAACCGTTCAAGCTGGGAGCTTTCACTGGCCGCCCCCGGCTTCTTTGATGTGGACCCGTATGGCGAGCATTCCTTTGAAGCGAACTATCAGACCAACTTCGGGTACCCGCGAAAAACCCCTGCAACACTGCGCGAAGTCATTTCATATGCCAATGGCAATCGGGAATGCACCTTTACCACGGCGCTGAGAGTTACCCAGTCATTCGGCGTATTCAAGCCGACACTGAGCGCTACGCGGTCAGCCAGCGCAACCTCTACAGGCATGGACGATGTGAAATGTGAAGCGCGGGTAACGGAGAAAACAGACGAAGCGCCGCTCAATTACAGCGTGCGCTTCACCATGGGCTGAAAAACCCTGGAGGGAGGGGGCAGCTCACACTGCCCTTTTGTTTTTTGCAGCACACAACTCTTTCGCCGATCAAGGACCGAAAGAAACACGACCAGCGCGCTGGTCTAACGTGCAATCAGGCCTTAGCGGCGACGTTGTGGACGGCGACGCGTGTCATCGACAGGAATCGGCACAGGCTGCAGTGGCGGCTCGATCAGGCCAAGCGCAACACCAACGTCATGAAGCCAGGTTTGCAGTTTGTCTTTCATATATCCCCCTTGGGGTCACTCTGGCGACGGGAATTCTGTGGTCGCTTCACACAGATAATAGTCCTAAGTCCTACTCAATGCTTGCCTAAGGTCAATGAACTTTAGGCTAATTTCCTACATATCTGACTCAAGGCAGCACCTTGAGTTGCGGCGACACAGCCCCATTTGGCAACGGCGCCGTCTGCTGCAGCTCAATCCACGCATTCAAGTTGGCGCCCATCATGCCTTTTCGCCACATCAACCATGTTGTGGCGCTGGCAAAAGGTTGTTTCAAGGGATGTATCCTGACATTTTCTCGCCCCGGCAAGCTGGCCAGCATCGACGCCGGCATCAGCGCCACCCCTGAACCCGCCGCCACACACGCCAGCATCCCTTGATAGGACTCGATCTCCATCACCCGCCCCAAGGAGGCACGGTCGCTGGCGTACCAGGCTTCAAGCCGGGCGCGATACGAACAACCCTGACGAAAGGTAAAGACTTCCCTGCCTTGTACGTCCCGGGCACGGCCAATCGGCGGATGGTCCAGATCGCTGATAAGCACCAGGCTCTCCTCGCAGAACTCCACACCGTCCAGCCCGGCCAACTCCAGCGGGCCATCCACCAGCGCGGCATCCAGACGCCCCGTCAACAGCCCTTCGAGTAACTCGCCGCTGGGGCCCGACTGAACGTGCAAACTCACTGCCGGATACGTGCGGTGATAGTGCGCCAGCAGACCCGGCAAGTGGATCGCCGCCGTGCTGTACATCGTCCCCAGCGTGAACTTGCCCGAAGGCACGCCCCCCTGAACGGCGCTCAGGGCTTCATCGTGAAGGGCAAATAGCCGTGCCGTGTAGTCCAGCAACACTTGCCCCGCAGGAGACAACTGCAGGCGCTGGCGCTCACGTACGAACAGCTCGACGCCCATCTGTTCCTCAAGCTGTTTGAGCCGAGTCGACAGATTTGAAGGCACTCGATGCAGGCGCTCAGCCGCACGAGTGATCGATCCTTCCTGGGCCACAGCCTGAAAAATCCGTAGCTGGCTGAATTCCACACCACTCTCCAAAACTGAATAAGTCACTCACTATTATTCATTTTTAAGGAAAGTCAAACAGCACTAGCCTGACGGTCATTGCCTTCACCCAGGAACCTGCAGCATGTCGCCCCTGATCCGCTTACTCGCCAGTTTTATCGCGCTCATGATGGCCATGGGCATTGGACGCTTCTCCCTGACCCCGCAACTCCCTCACTTGATTGGTGAAGGGCAGATCGACCTGACCGGCGCCGGGCTGATTGCTGCCGCCAACTACCTTGGCTATCTGCTCGGGGCACTGGATGCCATGCGCGCCCGGCGTCCGGAGCAGGTGCGCGGCCGTTTGCACACAGGCCTGTGGCTGTGTGTCCTGCTGACTCTGGTTTCGTACTGGGCCTACGGTTTTTGGCCGCACCTGCTCTTGCGGTTTGGTTCCGGTATCGCCAGTGCCTGGGTGATGGTCATGATTACCGCGCTTAGTCAGCACATAGCTCTCACTGAGAATCGGCCACGCCTGGGCGCCCTGGTGTTTGCCGGGCCCGGTCTTGGCGTGATGCTTACCGGCTTGTTGGCACTGGCAGCCAATGTAACCGGGCAAAACTCGGCCACCCTCTGGATGATCTATGCCGTGGCGGCGCTGCTGATGCTGCTGGTGATTTGGCCCGCCCTGCCACAACCGGCTTCGACTGCCGCACAAACCCACACCTCAGCACCTGACAGCCGCCAACCCGGAATCGCACGACTGGGGGCGATTTATGGGCTGTATGGCCTGGGGTACATCATTCCTGCGACGTTTTTGTCACAGATGGCAAACGCACGGTTTCACGGCCAATGGCAAGCCGATCTGTTCTGGCCTGCCTTCGGGCTATGCGCCGCGATTGGCGTGGTACTGATCAGTTTTCGTCGTCATCGCCCTGCCACCACCCGTTATTGGCTGATGGGCGCGCTGTGGGTTCAGGCCTTTGGCGTACTTGCGTGCCTGATACCGAGCAGCGCAGGCCTGGCCCTGGGTGTGATCCTGTGCGGCACGCCGTTTCTGGCCTGCATGTCGCTGGTCATGCAGCGCTCACGGGATCTGGCGCCCCGCGCCACCGCCCGAAACGCAGCCCTGTTGACCGCCTGCTTTGCCGTGGGCCAGCTGTCCGGGCCATTGCTGGCAGCCCTCAGCAGCCATTTCAGCGGTGGACTGCAACCGGCGCTGATCATTGCCGCCAGCGGGCTGTTGCTTGCTGGTGTGCTTGCCCGGAAGTCGATCAGTGCCCCAGCAGAGCGCGCACTTTGCGGCGCACCCACTGCTCAGCGCTGACAAACGTGATGCCGCACAGCACCAGAATCGCGCCCACCACAAAGTTGACGCTCAGGGGCTCGTGAAGCACCAGCACACCGAAGGTCACGCCAAACAGGGGCGTCATGAATGAGAACACCGCCAGATTGGAAGCCATATAGCGCTTGAGCAGCCAGAACCACACCAGGTAGCTGAAGAACGACACAACCAAACCCTGAAACAGCACGCTGGCCACCGCGACGGTGGTCAGGCTGACATGGGTGATCTGGCCGCTGGCCGCTGCAATTACCAACAATCCGAAAAAACCTACGACAAGCTGGTAGAACAGGGTCAGGGTGACTGGCGCTTCCGACAACCGGGAGCCGCGCACCACCACCGTGGTCGCCCCCCAGGCCATGCCTGCCAGAATCCCGTAGACATCGCCCAGCAGCATGTTGCGGTCCATGTCGGCAAACGAAATCCCCCCGGCAAAAGAAAAGGCTATCCCGGCAAACGCGAGAATGATCCCCAGCCATTGCAACGGTCGTAAACGCTCGCTGGGCAACAGCCAGTTGATTCCGAGGGCGGTAAAAATGGGCGCGGTATAGAGGAATACCGACATATGCGCAGCACTGGTCAGTTGCAGCCCTTCGGCAATGAAGAAGAACTCAAGGCCGAAGAGGCTACCGGCCAGCAAGCCGCCACGCCAGGTGGCGGGCACCTGGCTCCAGCCACCCTTCCAGCAGATCAACAGACCCACCAGCAGCGCTGAAATACCTGAGCGCAAGGCCGCTTGCATCACGGGGGCGATGTCGGGTGCGGCAATTTTGATGATGACCTGCTGCACGCCCCAGATCAGGCATAAGCCCAGCATGACCTGCAGTGCGAATGCATCCGTTGCACGCCGCGTAACACTCATAGTCCACCCGAAAAAAAGCCACGTCCGCACAAATGCAGAACAGCACAGTGTTTAACGTGCAAGAAAATAGAGTCAGGACGCCAGCTTGCGGGCCGTCCAGTAACCCGACAATGAAGCAAGACAGGTCAACAACCCGCCCCACGCCATGTCCATCAAAGCCAACTGGGCAGACCAGCCTTGCAGCGTCGCCCAGTTGGTCATGTCGTAAGTGCCATAGGCGACCAGCCCGAAGAACGCGCCGGCCAATGCAGCTCTGCGCGCACTGGCCCGGGCAAGGGCCGGCAGCACGACAAAGAACACCACGCCCAGCACGTACATCAGATAGAACACGATGGCTGGGCCCCACTTGGGCTGCGCCAGCATCAACGAGCCCAGCAGCTCTTTATAGGTAGAGCTCATGAGCACGCCGAGCCACAGGCCGTCGAGCACCAGAAAAGCCAGTAACGCACCGATATACGCCCACACTGCCTTGCTCATCTCGCCAGCCTCCCTGCGTCAGTTCAGATCAATTCGATGCGGTCCGGGTGGATCGCAATCTTGCCTTCCTTGTACAGCGCGCCAATGGCTTTTTTGAAGTTGCCCTTGCTGACGCCAAAATGGTTGCTGATCACTTCAGGAGCACTTTTGTCGCTGACTGCCAGCACACCGTTATTGTCGCGCAACTTGCTGAGGATCTTTGAGTTCAGGCTGCTGGCTGCTTCCTGGCCGACCGGTTGCAGGCTCAGGCTGATTTTGCCGTCAGCGCGGATTTCCTTGATGAAACCTTTCTCTTGCTTGCCCGCACGCATGAACTTGAAGATTTCATTCTTGTGGATCAAACCCCAGTGCTTGTTGTTGATCACGGCTTTGAAACCCATGTCCGTGGCCTCAGCCACCAACAGATCAACTTCCTGGCCTACCTGATAGTTGGCCGGGGTTTTGTCCAGATAACGGTCCAGACGGGCAGTCGCGGTGATACGGCGTGTGTGCTTGTCGAGGTAGACATGCACCACGACATATTCGCCGGCGGTCATCTGGCGTTTTTCTTCGGAATACGGCAGCAGCAAATCTTTTGGCAGACCCCAATCGAGGAATACACCAATGCTGTTAACTTCAACCACTTTAAGACTGGCGAACTCACCGACCTGAACTTTTGGTTTTTCAGTGGTGGCAATTAACTTGTCAGCGCTGTCCAAATAAACAAATACGTTGAGCCAGTCTTCATCTTCACTGGGAATATCTTTGGGAATATAACGATTCGGCAACAGGATTTCGCCGTCTGCCCCGCCATCGAGATACAAACCAAAACTTGTATGTTTAACCACTTGCAAACTGTTGTAGCGACCGATTAAAGCCATGTCCAATACCCTCATTACGTAGGCGGCATTCTACCCGAGTTTAGGGGGGCAAATTGGAGCGCCGCGACCCGGTATTCAAAAAATCTGTGAAAGGTTTGATTTATCAGGATTTTCTAACGCTGTCAGGCTGCCACTCGTCAGCCTGCAGGAGGCCACCCTCCCGTCCGGCAGCACCTGAACATGTTTAAAATCCCTCCACTGTTATGAATTAAAACAGCGAGTTAGCAGGCAATTAGACACTTGCTTATGTCTTCGCCGACACCACCTCTATTATTTTACGAAGATATTTAACAAGCAATTGTCAAGTATTTCTGGTACTATCGCTGGCCAAGTTATTTTCTAAAGGTCAATAGCCGCCATGCGCGTTAAAGCATCTGCCAGCAAAGCAAAGCCAGCTCCCGCTGTAGAAACCAGTGATTCCATCAATGCTCAAATCGAAGCATTCTTGAAATCCGGCGGCGAGATCCAGCAAATCAACAAAGGCGTCAGCGGCCAAACTTTTGGCCCGTCCAAGCAAATCACGCTCGGCAAGAAGTAATACCCCCTCGCGTCATCTGGTCCTCTTGCGCTTTGCCTTCCAAGGCGCTAGGACTATCGATTTATCCCACCCTTGCGCCACATCCCTGATTCGAATCGATAAATCGACGAACGGCACTTTATTGCCGATATTCCTGCGTATGCTCCAAAGGCTCTGAATCAAGCCTTTGAGCCCATATAGGGAGCCGATTATGCTCACACGGGCGGTACTGCTGACCGGCACGTTGCTGGCCAGCACGATTGTGGATGCACAGGTCTTTTCCCGCGAACTGGGCAACTTCGACCTCAAACTGGCCACACAGCCCAGCCGCAGCATGGCTCAGGGCCTGGTCAAGCCTACAAGCCCCGGCTCGACCTTTCATGGCGGCCTGGACCTGACCCATGACAGTGGCTGGTACGCTGGCCAATGGGCACCCACCATGGGCATCAAGCCTGGCAGCAATCTGGAAGTTGATTCCTACCTGGGCTACAAACACCCCTTCGACCAAACCCTGAGCTACGAGCTGGGGGTAATCCACTACAGCTACCCCAAACTCGACTCACTGGACAGTCAGCAGATTTTTGCCGGCCTGACCGTGCTGGGTACGCGCTTTGGCGCCGCTTTCAGCAACGACCCGGACCGACGCGACAGCACGCTGTTTGCCGACCTGGGGGTCAACCAGCCCTTCGGTATCGGAGTGAGCATGAAATACACCACCCACCAATTGGGCTCCCCCGTATCCATTGCCGATGGTGGCCGCGTGAGCGCTTTCAATGACTGGTCGATAAAATTTTCCCGCCCCTGGATGGGCATCGACCTGGATCTGATCTACAGCGACTCCAGCCTGGACGGCACAGACTGTTCAGCGTATTCGGGGCAAAACGCCCAGTGTGATGGCTTGCTGACATTCAAGGCCGAGCGAACTTTTTACTGAGCCCTGATTTATTGTGGGAGCGGGCTTTCCCACGACGTCGATCTACCTGACAAACAGCAACGCCTACAGCCTTTTCAGACAACAAAAAACCCGGCACAGGCCGGGTTTTTTGTAGGTTACACCTGCGCTTTATTCAGCAGCCGGTGCTTCTGGCTTGCGGCGCTTGAGCGGAGCCATGCCGTCCTTGCTGACCAGCGACAGTGCATCAGTCTTCGGGCGGTTGGCAATTTTGCGCTTGGTCGGAGCCTTGGCGCCCGACTTCTTCTTGACACCCTTGGCGTCGGTTTTTTTCTTCTTCACACCAACAGCTTTGCCCGAGGCCTTGACGTTTTTCGGACCGCCGTAAACGCCTTTGACTTCCTTGATGGTGCGGCGCTCGAAGCTCTGCTTCAGGTAGCGCTCGACGCTGGACATCAGGTTCCAGTCGCCGTGGCAGATCAACGAGATGGCCAGGCCATCGTTACCCGCACGACCCGTACGACCAATACGGTGCACGTATTCGTCGCCGCTGCGTGGCATATCGAAGTTGATCACCAGATCCAGGCCTTCAACGTCCAGGCCACGGGCCGCCACGTCGGTAGCTACCAGAATCTTGACGCCGCCCTGCTTCAGGCGGTCGATGGCCAGCTTGCGGTCCTTCTGGTCTTTTTCACCGTGCAAGACAAACGCTTTGTAGTCCTGAGCCACCAGACGACCGTAGATACGGTCTGCCATAGCGCGGGTATTGGTGAAAACGATCGCTTTTTGGTACGTCTCGTTTGCCAGCAGCCAGTTAACAATCTGCTCTTTGTGCTGGTTGTGGTCAGCGGTGATGATTTGCTGACGCGTGGTAGCGTTCAGCTGGCTGACCTGATTGAGCTGCAAGTGCTCGGCATTGTTCAACACCTTGCCGATCATCTCGCGCAGACCCGAACCACCGGTGGTGGCCGAGAACAGCATGGTCTGCTGGCGATTAGGGCACTCGTCGACCAGACGCTGGACGTCTTCGGAGAAGCCCATGTCGAGCATGCGGTCGGCTTCGTCGAGTACCAGCACTTCAACTTCTTTCAAGTCGAGGTTGCCGGCATTCAGTTGCTCCAGCAAACGACCCGGGGTGCCGATCAGGATATCCGGCACCTTGCGCAGCATGGCGGCCTGGACCTTGAAGTCTTCACCGCCGGTGATCAGGCCGGACTTGATGAACGTGAACTGCGAAAAACGCTCAACTTCCTTGAGCGTTTGTTGTGCCAGCTCGCGGGTCGGCAGCAGAATCAACGCTTTGATACTTACGCGGATTTTGGCTGGACCAATCAGACGATTCAGAATCGGCAGTACGAAAGCGGCAGTTTTACCACTCCCGGTTTGAGCTGTAACCCGCAGGTCACGCCCTTCGAGCGCGAGCGGGATGGCCGCTGCTTGCACAGGCGTAGGCTCGACAAATTTAAGCTCGGCCACAGCTTTAAGCAGGCGTTCGTGCAGGGCGAAATCGGAAAACACGGGTGCTACCTCGAAGAAATACAAAAAATCAGCGGCATAGAGTAACGGTTTCGAGCGCCAAGGCCGAGTTACTTTGCACGAACGGCATGAAACAAATGGTTTTTTAGGGTCTTTAGTCCAACCTGAGCCCATAAATTGCTCTGAAGTGCTCTAATCCCATGGCCATTTATTACTGGGATATCGTTTTAGCTTATGGAAACTCAACCACTCTGGACCCAAATCCAGACCCTTTGGGCAAACCTGGATCAACATCCCTGGGTCAGTGCCATGCTGGGTCTGATCGTTCTGGTGGGCATTGCCCTGCTGGCCGGTCACATTGCACGCATCCTGGTGTTGCGCGTGACCAAAATACTGGGCCGTCAGCCGGCCCTGCACTGGATCAACGATTTACGCGAACACAAGGTGTTCCATCGCCTGGCGCAATTGACCCCCTCCCTGATGGTGCAGTTCGGACGCAACCTGGTGCCGGACATGAGCGACAACGGTCGCCACTTCCTTGGCAACCTGGCGCTGGCCATAACCATTTTTGTGCTCACGCGGGTGATCAGCTCACTGCTGGATGCCTTGCTCGATATCTATTCGCGCACCAATTATGCAAAGACCCGGCCGATCAAGGGCTACATTCAGCTGACTAAAATGCTGCTGTATGTGTTCTCCGCAATCATCATTGTCGCAACCCTGATCGACCGCTCGCCAATGCTGCTGCTCTCCGGCCTTGGCGCAATGTCTGCTGTCATTCTGCTGGTCTACAAGGACACGCTGTTGTCGTTTGTGGCCAGCGTGCAGTTGACCAGCAATGATTTGCTGCGCGTAGGCGACTGGATCGAGATGCCGCAGGTCGGTGCCGATGGCGATGTAATCGACATCACCCTGCACACCGTCAAAGTACAGAACTTCGACAAAACCATTGTCTCGATTCCGACCTGGCGTTTGATGTCCGAATCGTTCAAAAACTGGCGTGGCATGCAGCAGTCCGGCGGACGCCGGATCAAGCGCAGCCTGTATATTGACGCCGCCGACATTGCTTTTTTGACCGATGAGCAGGAGCAGCGCCTGGAACAGGTACGCCTGTTGAGCGATTACCTGCATCGCAAGAAAGCAGAGCTCAAAAGCTGGAACGAAGCCCAGGGCAATGTCGCGGCCATGTCTGCCAACCGACGGCGCATGACCAACATAGGCACTTTCCGCGCCTATGCCCTGGCCTACCTGAAAAGCCATACCGACATTCAGCCGAACATGACCTGCATGGTCCGCCAGATGCAAGCCACGCCACAGGGTGTACCCCTTGAGGTGTATTGCTTTACCCGGACCACGGTGTGGAGCGAATACGAGCAAATCCAGGGCGATATTTTCGACTATCTGTTGTCAGTGCTGCCCGAATTCGGGCTCAGCATGTATCAGCAACCGAGCGGCAATGACCTGCGCAAAGGATTGCTGAGCAAGCTGAATACTCCGCTGGAACTGTCCAAAGACGATTGAACCCTGTGGGAGCGGGCTTGCTCGCGATTCGGGTGATGCCATCGCGTGCAAGCCCGCTCCCACAGTTCCATCACCCATAATGCGCTCAGGCTTGCTTGAACTGTGGATCGCCTGTGAGCTTGAACAACAACTCGATCCCTTGGGGCCAGTTGCCATAGCCCCCCTCACCATTGATGTGCCCGGCATTTTCCAGCCATACCAGTTCGCTGCCCCAGGCATCGCTGAATGCGCTGGCCCGCTCCTGGGTGACATAGGGGTCGTTGGTACTGGCGACGGTAATTGCGTCAAAAGGCAGGGTATTGAGCGGCATCGGGCTGAAACCCGTTGTGCCTGGCGGATAACTGTCGGCTTCGGTATCGCTGGGCGCGACCAGCAGTGCCCCACGCACACGCCGCGCCTCTTTGGGGTGCTGCTGCGCCCAACGGGCAATCAGCGTGCAGGCAAGGCTGTGGCCCACCAGCACCACAGGACGCTCGCTCTTGGTGATCTTTTTCTGCAGGTTCTGCACCCAATCCGTACAAACGGGGGTTTCCCAGTTCTCCTGCTTGACCCGGTGCAGCCCGCTGTAGCGCTGTTCCCAGTGAGATTGCCAATGCTCTGTTCCCGAATTGAACAGGCCCGGCAAGATCAACACCCTGACTGTCATTCCGACTCTCCCTTTAGGCGATAGATGGACTGTGGTTGACCTTAGACCGTCACAGCCCTGCGGTCTAGCCGGCTGATCCACACGGCAAATGCAATCACCAGCCCGCCGATGAACAGTCGCCCCAGCGGCTCGTGCTGGTTCCAGATCAGCAAACTGATCAACAGGCCGACCGGCACATGCAAAATGTTCATCACAGCCAACGTGCCAACCCTGACCATGCACGCGCCTTTGTTCCACCAGTACAGGCCCAGGGCCGTAGAAATCAGCCCCAGAAATACCAGAACACCCCACTGCAAGGGAGCCTCAGGCAGGAAGTTGGCCTTGCCAAATAGCAGGAAGGCCGGCAACACCACTGCCAAAGCCCCCAGATAAAAGAAACCAAACCGCTGGTAATGCGGCACGTCGCTCGGGTAACGCGCCACCAGGCGCTTGTACAACACCTGCCCGGCGGCATAGGTGAAATTGCCCAATTGCAGCAACAGGAAGCCTCCTAAGAAGTCCGGGCTGATGCTGTCAAAGCGAATGACCGCCGCCCCCGCCACAGCTACAAGTGCCGCCACCAGCGCCCACGGGTTGAAACGGCGATTAAGGGCATCTTCGATCAGGGTCACATGCAGCGGAGTGAGGATGGTGAACAACAGCACCTCCGGCACTGTAAGCACCCGAAAACTCAAGTACAGACAGACGTAAGTGATGCCGAACTGCAGGGCACCGATCAGCAGCATGCCACGCATAAAGCCAGGCTCTACCTGACGCCAGCGCGTCAGGGGGATGAATACCAGCCCCGCCAGCACCACACGCACCAGCACCGCAAAGTAGCTGTCGACATGTCCAGCCAGATACTCGCCAATCAGGCTGAAGGAGAATGCTTGAATCAAGGTGACAATTAACAGATAGCCCATGAATCTCTCGCCCAGGAAATCGAAACGGCTCACCGGCCAAAACACCCGCGAGCGCATCAGAAGGTCCGCGACCTTAGCGGTTTTCCATCAACCTTTACCATCACCCTGCAAAACCCGGACAAAAAAAACCCGATCCGGCGCTATGGCTGATCGGGTACGAGCACTCAAAAAAGTGCAAAGGGAGGTTCGATGCGCGAACCGCATGCTTGAAGGAGCAATGAAGCGATTAAGCCATTCAGCGATTATCTGTCGATTAACAGCCTATGAGATTGCAGACAGCCTGGCCTTGGCCTGGTTTAAACCTTTTTCCTGGAAGTCACCGCCCAGGTTCATGCCTTCGGCATGGATAAAGGTCACATCGTGAATTCCGATAAAGGCCATGACCTGACGCAAATAGGGTTCCTGATGGTCCGAGGTGCTACCCGCGTATAGCCCGCCGCGCGCAGTCAAAACGTATGCTTTCTTGCCGACCAGCAGTCCTTGCGGACCGGTTTCGGTGTACTTGAACGTCACGCCAGCCCGCAATACGTGGTCAAGCCAGGCCTTGAGAGTGCTCGGAATCGCAAAGTTGTACATCGGGGCCGCGAGCACCAGTACATCCGCTGCCAGCAGCTCATCGGTGAGCTCATTGGAGCGCTGCAGGGAAACATGCTCGTCAGCGCTGCGTTGTGCTTCGGGCTTCATCCAGCCACCCAACAGGTTGGCATCAAGATGCGGCACCGGGTTCAGGGCCAGGTCACGAACGGTCACTTGATCAGCTGGATGTGCCGCTTGCCACTGGCTGACGAACTGCCGGGTCAACTGTCGGGAGAATGAGTCCTGCTGGCGTGCGCTGCTTTCAATGATCAGAACGTTGGACATGGCGGATAAGCTCCATCTGTAAATACGGTAAGGCGATGGCGCAGAGAATAGAGAGCATTGGTTCGATTAAAAAGCGCATTTATTTGCTACAACCTATCTATAAACCTGTTTATTTAGCGGTATCCTGTCAGCACTCCCATTCAGAGGTAATCATCGTGAAAGCGCCCCGCGTGACCCTTGATCAATGGCGCACCCTGCAAGCGGTGGTCGATCACGGCGGCTTTGCTCAAGCCGCCGAAGTCCTCCATCGCTCGCAGTCGTCTGTCAGCTACACCGTGGCACGCATGCAGGATCAACTCGGCGTGCCGCTGCTGCGGATCGACGGACGCAAGGCGGTGCTCACCGAGGCGGGCGGCGTGCTGCTGCGCCGCTCCCGGCAACTGGTCAAGCAGGCCAGCCAGCTCGAAGACCTCGCCCATCACATGGAGCAAGGCTGGGAAGCCGAGGTCCGCCTGGTGGTCGACGCGGCCTACCCCAATGCACGGCTGGTGCGTGCCCTGACCGCCTTCATGCCGCAAAGCCGTGGTTGCCGCGTGCGCCTGCGCGAAGAGGTGCTGTCCGGCGTCGAAGAAGTCCTGCTCGAAGGCGTGGCTGACCTGGCCATCAGCAGCTTCAATATTCCCGGTTACCTGGGCACCGAGTTGAGCACCGTGGAATTTGTTGCCGTGGCTCACCCCGACCACCCCCTGCATCGCCTGCAACGGGAACTGCATTTCCAGGATCTGGAAAGCCAGCTGCAAGTCGTGATTCGTGACTCCGGGCGCCAACAGCCCCGTGACGTGGGCTGGCTCGGCTCCGAACAGCGCTGGACCGTCGGCAGCCTGGCCACGGCGGCCGCCTTCGTGGGCAGCGGGCTGGGCTTTGCCTGGTTGCCGCGGCACATGATCGAGCGCGAACTCAAGGAAGGTGTGCTCAAACCGTTGCCGCTCAATCAGGGCGGCAAGCGTCACCCGGTATTTTTCCTGTACGCCAACAAGGACAAGCCTCTGGGCCCTGCCACACAAATCCTGGTTGAACTGCTGCAAACTTTTGACACGGCCCCGCTGGATGCGCCGTTTGCAGCACCGCAGCAAGCGTGAAGATCAGTGGGCAGGAACCCGATTCGAGAATATCCTGTCCAACACCCGCCGCCCGTGAACATCTGCCATTACCGGATGTAGCACGGGCATTGGTTCAAACCACAGGGCGCCACTGCCTGCGTGGCATTGAACAGTCACCCCACTTTCCAGGATCACTGAACCATGCTTAAAAAAATTGCACTTGCCGCTGGCGCCATGCTGTTTGCTGCCAACCTGATGGCTGCCGATACATCCAAGGCACCTCATGTCGTTCTGGATACCAGCTTCGGCAAGATCGAAATCGAACTGGATCCGGTCAAGGCTCCGATCAGCACTGACAACTTTCTCAAGTATGTGGACAGCGGCTTCTACAACAACACCATTTTTCACCGTGTGATCCCGGGCTTTATGGTGCAGGGCGGAGGTTTCACCTCGCAGATGGCGCAAAAGCCGACCCGCGACCCGATCAAGAACGAAGCCAGCAACGGCCTGCATAACGTGCGCGGCACCCTGTCGATGGCTCGCACCTCCAACCCGAACTCTGCCACCAGCCAGTTCTTCATCAACGTGGCAGACAACGCGTTCCTGGATCCGGGCCGTGACGCCGGGTACGCCGTATTTGCCAAGGTCGTGAATGGCATGGATGTGGTTGACCAGATCGTCAACTCGCAAACCACCACCAAACAAGGCATGCAGAATGTGCCGATCGACCCGGTGCTGATCAAGTCGGCCAAGCGTATCGACTGACAGGCTGCACACAGCAGGGAGCTTTGACCTGTGCCCCGTAGCAGCTGCCGAAGGAACGAGGCTGCGTTAGCTGCTACGGGATGGGTAACGTCAACTAAAGGAGAGCCCGCGCTGCGGGCGTCAGTGCCCATGCTTTATCGCCGCTTCGAACAACTGATCGATATCTTCCGCGAAGCCCCTACCGCAGCCCCTCCCAGCACTGTCTGGGCGTTTTATCTCTACTACCTGCGCCAGGTCTGGCCCATGTTTGTCGCCTTGCTGGTGATCGGGCTGATAGCGGCACTGATCGAAGTCTCGCTGTTCAGCTACCTGAGCACGCTGATCGATCTGACCCAGGGCACGCCCAATACCGAATTCTTCAAGGTCCATAGCAGCGAACTGATCTGGATGGCCGTGGTGGCCCTGATCATCCGCCCGGTGTTCTTCGGCCTGCATGACCTGCTGGTGCACCAGACCCTGAGCCCGAGCATGACCAGCATGATCCGCTGGCAAAATCACAGCTATGTGCTCAAGCAAAGCCTCAACTTCTTCCAGAACGACTTTGCCGGCCGCATTGCCCAGCGCATCATGCAAACCGGCAACTCGCTGCGTGACTCGGCCGTTCAGGCGGTCGACGCCCTGTGGCACGTGCTGATCTACGCCATCAGCTCACTGGTATTGTTTGCCGAAGCCGACTGGCGCCTGATGATTCCGCTGCTGATCTGGATCGCCTGCTACATCGGTGCCCTGTACTACTTCGTCCCCCGGGTCAAAGAGCGCTCCGTGGTGTCCTCCGATGCGCGCTCAAAACTGATGGGGCGTATCGTCGACGGCTACACCAACATCACCACCCTGAAGCTGTTTGCCCATACCAATTTCGAGCAACAGTACGCTCGCGAGGCCATTATCGAGCAAACCGAAAAAACCCGGCTGGCCAGCCGCGTGGTCACCAGCATGGACGTCACGATCACCACCATGAACGGCTTGTTGATCGTCAGCACAAGCGGCCTGGCGCTGTGGCTGTGGAGCCAGTCGCTGATCAGCGTCGGTGCCATCGCCCTGGCCACCGGCCTGGTGATCCGCATCGTCAACATGTCCGGCTGGATCATGTGGGTGGTCAACGGTATTTTTGAAAACATCGGCATGGTGCAGGACGGTCTGCAAACCATTGCACAACCCATTGCCGTCACTGACCGTGAACAGGCACCACGCCTTACTGTCAGTCGCGGTGAAGTGCGCTTTGAGCACGTCGACTTCCATTACGGCAAACGCAGCGGCATTATCAGCGACCTCAACCTGGTGATAAAACCCGGCGAAAAAATCGGCCTGATCGGACCTTCCGGCGCGGGCAAGTCGACCCTGGTCAACCTCTTGCTGCGCCTGTACGACCTGCAAGGCGGTCGCATCCTTATCGACGATCAGAACATCGCCGAAGTAACCCAGGAAAGCCTGCGCGAACAGATCGGCATGATTACCCAGGACACTTCGCTGTTGCACCGCTCGATTCGTGACAACTTGCTGTACGGCAAACCTGACGCTACCGACGAAGAACTGTGGGCAGCCGTGCGAAAAGCCCGGGCCGATGAGTTTATCCCGCTTCTGTCCGACGCTCAGGGCCGCACCGGTTTTGACGCCCACGTGGGCGAGCGCGGCGTCAAGCTGTCCGGCGGTCAACGCCAGCGGATTGCCATTGCACGGGTACTGCTCAAGAACGCACCGATCCTGATCATGGACGAAGCCACCTCGGCACTGGACTCCGAAGTCGAGTCCGCGATCCAGGAAAGCCTCGAAACCCTGATGCAGGGCAAAACCGTCATTGCCATCGCCCACCGCCTTTCAACCATCGCCCGCATGGACCGTCTGGTGGTGCTGGAAAACGGCCATATCGCACAAACCGGAACCCACAGTGAACTGCTCGCACGGGGAGGTCTGTACTCACGGCTTTGGCAACATCAAACGGGTGGTTTTGTAGGCATAGACTGAGACCGTAAACACGCAACTGTAAAGCCCGTGAAACACCACGCCAGCGCCCGGTTTCAAAGGGCTCTGGCGTTTTTTATGGCACTGGAAAAAACCCGGGCGAGTGCTGTACTTAAACCAGGATTCGGGAGAGTTCTGTAGTTAACCGCAGGACGCGACGCAGCTTCAATTGCTCGATAGATTTATCTATCCGGGACCTTCAAATGACCTTGCTCAAACGTTCGGCAACTGAGTTGGTAGGCACTTTCTGGTTGGTTCTTGGCGGCTGTGGCAGCGCAGTACTCGCTGCAGCCTTCCCCAACGTGGGTATCGGGCTGCTAGGGGTCGCACTGGCTTTTGGCCTTACCGTACTGACCATGGCATTCGCTATCGGGCATATTTCAGGCTGTCATCTGAACCCCGCCGTGTCCTTCGGGCTGTGGGTGGGTGGCCGATTCCCTGCAAAAGAGCTACCCGCTTACATCGTGGCCCAGGTTCTGGGAGGCATCATCGCCGCCGCACTGCTGTACTTCATTGCCAGCGGCAAACCCGGGTTTGATCTGGCTGCAAGCGGGCTGGCAGCCAATGGCTATGGCGACCATTCTCCCGGTGGCTACTCGATGATCTCGGGACTGGTATGCGAAGTGGTGATGACGGCCATGTTCATCCTCATCATCATGGGTGCCACTGACACGCGAGTCCCTGCAGGCTTCGCTCCGATCGCCATAGGTTTGGCGCTGACGCTGATCCACCTGATCTCGATCCCGGTCACCAACACCTCGGTCAACCCGGCACGCAGCACAGGCCCGGCCTTGATCGTGGGCGGCTGGGCGCTTCAACAACTGTGGATGTTCTGGCTGGCGCCACTGGTGGGCGCAGCGATTGGCGCACTGACCTATCGATGGCTGGGCAAACAGGACAGCTGAGCATCGAGGCGGCGAGGTTCAGGCCTGCCGGTAGGGCAGCGCCGACCTCGCCTCTTCTGCATACGCCAGCACCCCTGCCCGCTCACGCTGCAGAAAGTCACTGACAGCCGATTTCAGCCCCTGATGACGCAGGTAATGCCATGAGTGAGTGATCACCGGCTCAAAGCCGCGGATCAGCTTGTGCTCGCCTTGGGCACCGGCATCAAAACGCTTGATACCCTGAGCAATGGCGTAATCCATACCCTGGTAGAAACATGTCTCGAAATGCAGGCGATCAAACTCGGCCAGGCACCCCCAGTAACGACCATACAAACTGTCACCACCGATCAGGCTGAACGCCATCGCTACCGGGGTCGAGCCCTGCCTGGCCAGCACAACGCGAATGGATTCGGGCATACGCTCGGCCAGCAGACTGAAAAACGCCCGCGTCAGGTAAGGTGTTTGTCGCCGTACTGCGTAGGTATTGGCGTAACAGGCGTAGACAAAATCCCATTGCGCCTCGCTGACCTGTTGACCCTCCAGCCATTCGAACTCAAACCCTTGAGCGGCCACTTGCTCGCGCTCTTTGCGCATCTGCTTGCGCTTGCGGGAGCTCAGGGCATCAAGAAAGTCCTGAAAATCGCGGTACTCGCGGTTCTGCCAATGAAACTGGCAACCGAGCCGCTGCATCCAGCCGGGCTGTTGCGCCAGGGCCGTATCGGCCAGCGTATCGGTGAAATTGATATGGGCATTCGAGAGACCCTCAATCTCAAGATAACCGGGCAAAGCCGCCAGCAACTCCATCCCGTCCTCGGCACTGGCGGCCAACAATCGAGGACCACTGACCGGGCTGAACGGTATGGCCGTCAACAGCTTGGGGTAGTACTCGATGCCCGCCCGCTCGCAGGCCTGCGCCCATTCGTGATCGAACACATATTCGCCGTAGGAGTGCCACTTGCGGTAGCTGGGTAACGCTGCTTGCAACTGCCCGTTTTCGTAGTGCAGCAAGTGCTCGGGCTGCCAGCCGGAATGCGGACCCAGGCAGCCGCTGTCTTCAAGCGTGCTGAGAAAGGCGTGCCGCAAGAACGGCTGCTCCACCGGCACCAGCCCATCCCATTCCTGAGCGGTGATGGCGGACAGGCTGTCCAGTCGTTGTAACGGCATTGAGAATCCCCGGGCGCGACATGTGAGCCGCGATGGTAGCACCGCAACCGAGGTGGGCGCTGATGTCACGCAGTGATGCCTGCGCGGGCAAGCTCGGCTCCTGCAGGTTTGGCGACCGCCGCGAGTGTCACTGACTTGCTATCAGACTGCCACTTTTCTGTCATATCCAGCCGCGATACTGGCGCCGCTTCTTAGATCACGAGGTTATGAGTGACCTGTTTGCCAACACGCTCATGACACACCCAAGCCTCGTTAACGTGAGCCCGTATAGGGCCGATTTTTCTTGAGGTGGCCAAGGCCACCTCTGCACTGGGAGATTCACAATGCGTCTTGTTTCTACACGGGTTGCGGCTGGACTGTGTGGTGGCCTGGTACTGGCCATGAGCGTTCCGGCCAGCGCAGCAGTCGATGCCAGACTGCTCGAAATGCTGAAAGCCAACGGTTCCATTTCGCCAGCTCAGTACTCCGAGCTGCAAACTGAACTCGCCAGTGAGAATCAAGCCAAGCAAGAAGCTGCGGCCAATCAGGTCAAAAAATCCGACCTCACCGCCTTCGAACAAAAAGTCGCCTGGGCAGCTAAAACCGAACTCAAGGGGGATGTCCGGGTTCGTCACGAAAACATCAAGATTGATGGCGAGTCCGATGGCAAGAACAAGGACCGTCAGCGCATTCGTGCCCGTCTGGGTGCCTACACCGAAATCAACCCGCAAGTGAACACCGGTATTCGTATCGCCACTGGCGGCGGCGACGATGCGCGCTCCACCAACCAGGATCTGGATAACTACTTCGACAAGAAGCAGTTGTGGCTGGACATGGCGTTCATCGACTATCACCCGACTGCCGTCAAGGACCTGCACCTGATCGCCGGCAAGATGGCTCAGCCCTGGGTCAGCATGGGTGATGTGATTTGGGATAGCGATATCAACCCCGAAGGCCTGGCTGCCACTTACAAGCACAACCTGGGGAACAGCGGCGTCGAGATGTTCGGTAGCGCCGGTTACTACACCCTCAAGGACAACGTCGACGGCGACGGCGTGCAATTCCGTCATGACTTGCGTCTGTACGCAGGTCAGCTGGGTGCAAAATTCGCCCCCACGGACAGCCTGAAAGTGACCTTGGGCGGTAGCGTTTACAGCTACGACAATGACAAGGACAGTGCCTGCCCTACCACCGGGACCAAGACAACCCCTTGCGCCCTGGCCGTTAACGGCAACAGCACCAGCGAGTTCCGCCTGTACGAAGGCTTCGGCCAGGTCGATATCGCCAACCTGCCGCTGCCTCTGTCCCTTTACGGCCAGTACGTACACAACGCCGCCACCGACAGCGATCAGGACGACGCCTGGCTGGTGGGTTTCAAAAGCAAGCTCAATGCCTTCAGCCTGGACTACAACTACCGCGACATTCAGCGTAACGCCGTGGTCGGCGCCTTCACCGACTCCGACTTTGCCAACGGTACTACCGGTTCACGCGGTCACAAGTTCAAAGTGGGTTACGAAATCGACAAGAACTTTGGTGTTGGCCTGACGTACTTCCTGACCAAGGCTGACTACGTAACGTCCACCCAGAAAGATGCCAAGGCCAACACCTTGCAACTGGACCTGGAAGCCAAGTTCTAAAAGCGTCCCGTCATCAACAAAACCCCGAACCCGTTCGGCGTTTTGTGTCAGAACAGCAGAGCGAGGCTGGCGTCGGCCCCCCATCACATCCTCCGACGACACCCTCGCCCATGCTTCTTCTTTAGCGCGATTGCTCGCGCATCATTCGCTCAACCGTTTGCTCAAGGTCCGGGGGCAACGGTTCGGGAAGTCTTTTCAACGTGGCGCTCATCAAACGCATTTGCTTGATGAAACGTCGGCAGTTAGGACAAAACATCAGATGATGGCGCACCAGCAACCGCTCACGAACGCTCAGCTGGCCATCCAGATAGTCGCTTGAGCGCGCTACTTGCTGTTTGCAGCTCAACATTCGCCGGTTTCCTCGAAGTGTTCCACAGTCGCAAAGACTTTTAGTCGGGCTCGATGCACCAGCACCCGCACATTAGAGAGCGACAGTTCGAGAATATTACAGATCTCTTCAAGTTCAAGTCCCTGACGCTCGCGCAACACCAGCACACTGCTCTGCAGCTGCGGCAGGCCGAGAAGGGTTTGCTCAAGGCATTCGCGCAACTCGTCTTCCGTGAGCAAGGCTTCGGGGGTGTCCTGGTGCCAGGCAAACGGGGCCAGCAACCAGTGGCCATCACTGCTGAACCGGTCATCGTCTATGGTGCCGTGAGGCGAAGGCAAATCGTCGAGCAGCACTTCACGGCGATTTTGCTTGTAGCGGTTTTTTGCGGAATTGGCCGTGATGGTCAATAGCCAGGTTTTCAGGCTGGAACGGCCCTCAAACCCGGACAGATTGCGCACTACGGACAGCCATGCGTCTTGTACCACCTCGTCGGCATGTCGATTGCCGACGATCGCATAGGCCACGGCACGCATCGCGCTTTGATAGGTGCTAACCAGATCGCGAAAAGCCCGCTGCTCACCACTCAACAGCCGTTTGAGCAGTTCTGAGTCATCAGCAGCGGTCATGGATACCTCGTCTGATCGAGCACTGCGCGATTAACGTTTACGCAAAATCACACTGCCAATCGAATAACCGGCACCGAACGAACTCAGTACCGCCAATGCACCGCTTGGCAGATCGTCCTGATACGTATGGAAGGCAATGACCGAACCGGCCGAACTGGTGTTGGCGTAGGTATCGAGAATGACCGGAGCTTCTTCGATGGAAGCTTCGCGCCCCAACAATTTGCGCACGATCAAGTGGTTCATGCTCAGGTTGGCCTGGTGCAGCCAGAAGCGCTTCACCTGCTCAACGTCCAGCTGGTTCTCTTGCAGATGCTGACCGATCAGCTCAGCCACCATCGGGCATACGTCACGGAACACCTTGCGGCCTTCTTGTACGAACAGTTTGTCCGGGCTGTCAGCAGGCTCGTCAGAAGCACGGTTAAGGAAGCCGAAGTTGTTGCGGATATTGTTCGAGAACGTGGTCAGCAATTTGGTGCTGACGATATCGAACTGATACTCGGACGTTGCCAGGTCTGCACGCTCGACAACCACCGCCGTCGCCGCATCACCAAAGATAAAGTGGCTGTCACGGTCACGGAAGTTCAAGTGGCCGGTGCACACTTCAGGGCTGATCAGCAGCACTGCGCGGGCCTGCCCCAACTGGACGCTGTTGCTGGCGGTCTGAATGCCGAAGGTCGCCGAAGAACAGGCCACGTTCATGTCAAAACCAAAACCCTGAATGCCCAGCGCGTGTTGCACCTCGATGGCAATCGCAGGATACGGGCGTTGCAGGTTGGAGCACGCCACAATCACGCCGTCGATATCGGCAGCTGTTTTGCCCGCTCGTTCCAGCGCCTGTTTGGCGGCGCCAACGGCCATTTCGCAGAGCACCGACATTTCGTCGTTGCTACGGGCCGGCAAGTGCGGGCGCATGCGTTGCGGGTCAAGAATGCCGTCCTTGTCCATCACAAAGCGGCTTTTGATGCCCGATGCCTTTTCGATAAATGCAGCGCTCGATTCGGCCAGAGGCTGGACATCACCGGCCTCGATAGCCTCGGCGTTGTCCGCGTTGAACTGTTGCACATAGGTATTGAAAGACTGCACCAGCTCTTCGTTGGAGATGCTGTTGGCCGGGGTATACAGGCCGGTGCCGCTAATGACGACGTTATGCACGGTCGTTCCTCTATATGTATTCAGCTGTCGATAGCCGCGAAGTTTGCCATAAATGCCAGCATTTGGCGTTATTTGCGGATGTTACGGTCAATGTCCCGTGGGAGCGGGCTGGCTCGCGATTGCATCGAGAGCCAGCCCGCTCCCACAGGTCACAGGGGTTCAAGCGTCCACCGCACTCCATTGCTTGCCCAGGCGCTTGTCCGAAATCGGCACCTTGGTACCCAGTTGCTGGCCGAACAACGACACGCGGTATTCCTCCAGCCACCAGCGGTACAACTCAAGCTGCGGGTCGCGCTTGCCTTCCTGGGCGTGCTTGGTGGCACGCGCTTGATACTGCGCCCAAAGCCCGCTCAGCTCACCGCTCCAGACCCGGTCTTTTTGAACCTGCCCCGGCAGTTTCTCAAGACGCATTTCTATCGCCTTGAGGTAACGCGGCAGCTCCTTGAGCCATATGGCCGGGGTTTCGCGGACAAAACCTGGATACACCAGATGACTCAACTGCTGCTTGATGTCATTCAGGGCAACCGCCTGGGCCAGATCGATCTTACCTTTGAAGCGTTTTTGCAGACCGTGCCAGAGCTTGAGAATATCCAGCGTCAGCCTGGCCAGCTTTTCGGCATGCTCGGTCCAGGCTCCGCGCTTGCGCTCGGCCAGTGAGGCCAGCCCGGCACCATCACGAGGCAATACCGCTTCGCCTTCAAGGATGCAGCTGTCGAGGCTTGCCAGCAGAATGTCTTCGACCAGACTTTCGACCCGGCCAAGCTCACGGTACAACAAGCCCAGTTCGGTCAGCCCCGGCAGCTTGCCGCGCAAGAACTTCGCGGGCTCCGCCAGTTGTTGCATCAACAAGCGCTGCAAGGCTCGGCGATGCTGGTATTCAGCCTCGGCCGGAGTCGAGAAACGCCCCTCCTTGACCGTATTGCCCTCTTCCACCAACGCCGGGTAAACCGTCATCGACAGGCCCGCGATCTTTTGCTGGGTCTTCTCGGCAACCGGGGCGAACACCTTGGCCTCCACCGGCTGCTGATTTTTCGCCGTTTGCGGTACGGCCAGTGCCGCCTGGCTGGCCTGGGCGAAACGCGCCGTCAACTCGGCCAGATCACGTCCCTCACCCAGGAACTTACCATCAGCGTCGACCACCTCGATGTTCATCTTCAGATGATTTTCGACCTGCTGCGCGGCCTCTGCCCACGCCTCTTCACTTACCCGTGCACCGGTCATGCGCAGCAGTTCGCGGCCCAGGGTCTGTGGCAGTGAACCTTGGGCAAACTCCATGCGCTCCAATGCCGCCTTGATGAAGTCAGGCACCGGTACAAAGTTTTTGCGCAACGCCTTGGGCAAACTGCGCACCAGAGCGATGCACTTGGCTTCGATCATGCCGGGCACCAGCCATTCCAGCCGCTCAGGCGGCAATACCGGCAGCAACGGCGCAGGCACCTTGACCGTCACACCATCACGGGGGTGGTTGGGTTCAAAGTGATAACTCAGCTCAAGGGTCAGATCACCCAAGTGCAGCGTGTCCGGGTAATGCCGGGCGGTGATTTCGGTGGCTTCACGGGCCAGCACGTCTTCTTCGCGCATGATCAACAGCTGCGGGTCTTTCTGGCTGTTGACCCGGTACCAGCTGTCAAAGGTCGCGGTCTGATGAATCTCGGCGGGCAGGCGGGCGTCATAGAACGCATACAGGGTTTCTTCGTCGGCCAGGATGTCCCGGCGCCGGGCCTTGGCTTCCAGCTCGTCGAGCTGCTCCAGCAACTGCGCATTGGCGGTCAGGCACTTGGCACGGGACTGAATCTCGCCACGCACCAGCCCTTCACGGATAAACAACTCACGGGACAGTACCGGGTCAATCGGCCCGTAGTGCACGGCACGGCGACCGACCACGATCAGGCCGAACAAGGTGATTTGCTCGTAAGCCACCACTTGCCCGCGCTTCTTCTCCCAATGGGGCTCGAAATAGTTCTTTTTGATCAAATGCCCGGCCAGCGGTTCGATCCAGTCCGGCTCGATCTTGGCCACCATGCGCGCATACAGCTTGGTGGTCTCTACCAGTTCGGCGGTCATCAACCACTGCGGGCGCTTTTTGCCCAGACCCGACGAGGGATGAATCCAGAACCGGCGCTGACGCGCGCCCAGGTAATCGCCGTCTTCGGTTTTTTGACCGATCTGGCTCAGCAAACCGGACAGCACCGCCTTGTGCAATTTCGGGTAGTCGGCGGGCTCTTGATTGACCGTGAGCTGCATATCGCGACAGATCAGGCTCAATTGCCGATGGGAATCACGCCACTCGCGCAACCGCAGGTAGTTGAGGAAGTTTTTGCGGCACCAGTTACGCAACGGGCTGGCCGTCAACGCCTGGCGCTGCTCTTCAAAGCCGCGCCATACGTTGATCAGACCGGCGAAGTCAGAGTCGACATCTTTCCATTGAGCGTGGGCCTGATCCGCCGCTTGTTGACGCTCCGGCGGTCGCTCACGCGGGTCTTGCACCGACATCGCACTGGCGACAATCAATACTTCCTGCAAGCTGCCGAGCTTGGCGGCTTCGAGCAACATACGGCCCATGCGCGGGTCCACCGGCAAACGTGCCAACTGGCGCCCCAGCGGGGTGAGCTGATTCTCGCGGTTAACCGCCGACAACTCTTGCAGCAGGTTGAAACCGTCGGTGATCGCCTTGCCATCCGGCGGCTCAATAAACGGAAATGCGGTAATTTCGCCCAGACGCAGGTGCAGCATCTGCAGGATTACTGCCGCAAGGTTGGTACGCAAAATCTCGGGATCGGTAAACTCCGGGCGGCCGTTAAAGTCTTCTTCGGCATACAGCCGCACACAGATACCCGGTTCGACCCGGCCGCAACGCCCCTTGCGCTGGTTGGCGCTGGCCTGGGAAATCGCCTCGATCGGCAGGCGCTGTACCTTGGCCCGGTAGCTGTAACGACTGATACGGGCCGTACCACTGTCGATCACATAGCGAATGCCCGGAACCGTGAGCGAAGTCTCCGCCACGTTGGTCGCCAGAACCACACGACGGCCCGGGTGCGACTGGAAAATCCGCTGCTGTTCGGCAGGCGACAGCCGCGCGTACAACGGCAAAATTTCAGTGTGCTTGAGCTGCGCCTTGCGCAACATGTCGGCGGCATCCCGAATTTCGCGTTCACCGGGCAAAAACACCAGCACGTCGCCGGGGCTTTTGCGCTCACTGCGCTCAAAGGCCGCAATTTCGTCCAGCGTGGCAATGATGGCCTGATCGACACTCAGGTCTTCTTCGACATTGTTGCCCTCTTCGTCCTGCTCGGAGGTCAACGGGCGATACCAGGTCTCGACCGGGAAGGTACGGCCCGACACCTCGACAATTGGCGCGTCATTGAAGTGCTTGGAGAAGCGCTCCAGATCGATGGTCGCCGACGTGATGATGACTTTCAGGTCCGGACGGCGCGGCAGCAGAATCTTCAGATAACCCAGCAGGAAATCGATGTTCAGACTGCGTTCGTGAGCTTCATCGACGATGATCGTGTCATAGCGCTCGAGATAGCGGTCGTGCTGGGTTTCGGCCAGCAGGATGCCATCGGTCATCAACTTGACCAGGGTATTGGAATCGCTCTGATCTTCAAACCGCACCTGATAGCCGACCAATGCGCCCAGTGGCGTGCCCAGCTCTTCGGCTACCCGGCTGGCAACGCTGCGCGCAGCGATCCGGCGCGGCTGAGTGTGGCCGATCAGACCGTGTTGTCCACGGCCGATTTCAAGGCAGATTTTCGGCAACTGGGTGGTTTTGCCCGAGCCGGTCTCACCCGCCAGAATCAACACCTGATGCTTGAGCAGCGCCGCCTTGATCTCATCGCGTTTGGCGGCAATCGGCAGATTTTCGTCATAGCGAATCAACGGCACACTGGCCGCCCGTGCTGTCACCTGCGCACAGGATGCCTGGACCCGCTCGGCCCAGACGGCCAGCTTGGCCTCGTCAGGCTTTTTGCGCAGCTCATGCAGTTGCCGACGCAGCTTGTGGCGATCGGCGATCATGGCTTGATCAAGGTTTTTCAACAGTTGGTCGATAGCAGGCGATTCGTCAGTCATCAGGTGCGCAAAATCTTCGTAAATGCAGGGGGCGGATTGTCGCAGATTTAGGCGCTCATGCACGAATCTGTAGGAATTAGCGCGTTGTCTTGTCCGTAGCATCACCTACACTGCGCGGCTTAAACCTTTTAAGGAAAATCCCGTGAGACTTGTCGATTTGGTGCGCATGCTGTCGTTAGCAGGCATTTGGGGGGCCAGCTTTCTATTTATGCGGATCATCGCACCAGTGCTTGGGACCATTCCTACTGCATTCTTTCGGGTATCCATCGCCGCTACGGGCCTGGTGGTGATCTTGGCGCTGATGCGCGTGCGCTGGGATTTCGGCGGCAAGCTCAAGGTCATTTTGATTCTGGGGGTCATCAACTCCGGCGTTCCGGCCACACTGTATTCGGTGGCGGCCCAGGTATTGCCTGCCGGTTACTCATCCATTTTCAACGCCACCACCCCGTTGATGGGCGTGTTGATTGGCGGTCTGTTTTTCAGCGAAAAACTGACCCTGACCAAAATGGCCGGGGTGTTTCTGGGATTACTCGGAGTAGGGATCTTGACCCGGGCCGGGCCGGTTGCTTTCAATCTGGACTTGCTGATGGGCGCCCTCGCCTGCCTGCTGGCCACCACCTTTTATGGCTTTGCCGGCTTTCTGGCCCGCCGCTGGCTGGACCAGCAAGGCGGTCTTGACCCACGGCTTTCGGCCCTGGGCAGCATGCTTGGGGCAACCCTGTTCCTGTTGCCCCTGTTTGGCCTGAGTGTGATTAATCAGCCACCCGTGAGCTGGGGTGGAATGAGTGTGTGGTTATCGTTGCTGGGACTGGGGCTGGTGTGCACAGCATTTGCCTACATCCTGTACTTCCGCTTACTGACAAGCATTGGACCGGTCAAATCCATGACCGTAACGTTCATGATCCCGCCGTTTGGCGTGCTGTGGGGCGCGCTGTTTCTGGGTGAGCCGCTGTCAATGGCGCACCTGTATGGCGGGCTGCTGATCGCCGTGGCGCTGTGGCTGGTGCTCAAGCCCGGAGCGTTGGCCAAAACCTGAATCTGTAGCCGCTGCCGCAGCGGCTACACAAGCAGTATCCTCAGGTGGTCTTACGGAACACAAACATCAACCCGATGATAATCATGGCCATCCCGAGCACACTCAACGCTGCCAGCTTGTTGCCGAAAATCAGGTAGTCCATGACCGCAGTCACGGCGGGCACCAGATAGAACAGGCTGGTGACGTTGACCAGGTTGCCTCGGGCAATCATCCGGTACAGCAGCAAGGTTGCCATCACCGAAACCACCAGCCCCATCCACAACACCGGCACCACAAAGCCCGCGCCGTGTTCGAAGTGAAATGGCTGGAACGGCACAAACACCGCGCACACCAGCAGACCTGCAAGGTATTGCAACGGCAGTGTGCCGAGAGGATTCCGGGTGATGCGTTTTTGCATCAAGGTCCCTGCCGTCATGCTGGCAAGGGCCAACAGGGCAAACAACATCCCGGCCCACGACAAACCCGCCAGACCGATGTTCTGGTACACCACCAGAACCAGCCCGGCCAGCCCCAGCAGCAACCCGAGGGAGCGGCTCAAGGAGTGTTTACGCTCCATGATCACGGCAGTGAGAATCGGCTGCACACCCATCACCGTGGCCATGACACCGGGCGTCACTTTCAGGTCCAGGGCCAACAGATAAAAAATCTGATACGCCGCCAGCAACACCACACCCGTTGCCATCGCATAACTGATCGCCCTGGCGCCACGGGGCATCTGAAACTTCATCAGCGGGATGATCAGCACCAAAGCCATCAAGGCAATAGCAAAACGGATCAACAAAAAGGCAAACGGCGAGGCGTGAGCCAGCCCCCATTTGGAGAAAATCGCACCGCTGCTCCACAGCAGTACAAACAGGCACGTGGAAGCAGCCGCCAGCGCGGACTCTTTAGTCATATAAAACATGGATAACACCTGTCATCAGGCAAAAAAGCAGACTCAGCCGAAACTGAAGTTCAATGGTTTTTTAGACGGGTACGGGCAGCCGAGCGATCAGCTCAGCCCGCAACAACACCCGGTGGCGATACGACGACGTACACCACAGTGCGACTGACCGGAGGTGGGTAGTGACTGATCTGCGCAGGCTGCTGGTTTGCACACGGCACGACGCCAGCAGTGACTGCTGAAACGACAACGCTATGTGGAAAGGAAACCGGCATGGGCTGATCTTTTTGAAGAGAGGATATCGAGCGTCGACTATAACCAGCGCCCGACATTAAATGCAACGACTCAACTGATTAAGAATGGGCGAGAGTCGAGTAAAACGAAGAGCTATACATTCGCTCAGACAGCTCTATGCCAAAACCCAGAACCCGGCTCAAGCACCAGCTTTTTAAATCACAGGCCAGGACAGCAGCTTGCTCAATACTGGCCAACGCACTGCCAACACAGTCCGGTGAAGCCATAGTGTTCAGACCCATCGACGCCCTGGCACTTGACGCATTCAATGGGTGGGGGGATGGCGTTCACTTTTCATGGGAAGAAGTACCCCTCTGGAAGGCCAGGGAACCCTGGTCATTCGACTTATCCATCTGGTGCGGCTCAGAGCTCTGCGGACTGTGTTTCGCCACCCCCAACCAGAGCCGGTTGCGAAGCTTGTTATAGACCTGAAGAAGGACTAGCGTCATTTGCGCTGTACAATAAACAACCAAAATGGTGGCGATATGCCGGTCATGACCCCAACACCCGCCTCACCAAAGACCAAGCCCCACAGTGAGAGTAAACCCCGAGGTGCGGCCACTTCAGCCACTCAGCAGCGTTTTTTACGCGTTGCAGTCAATGGCAGCAAAGCAGATGAACCTTCAGGTGTTTTAGCAGGCAGCCCGCTTTAATAATCCAAAAAAAACCGCTCACTCATGAGCGGTTTTTTTATGTTGTGAAATCAGCCAAACAACCAACGCCACAGCAGTACCAGCACCAGCACTGCCAATATCGGGCGGGCTATGCGATACAACTTGGGATTGCGGCGCTTCCATTGCTTGACCACGCCGCTGAAGCGATCGCTGAAGGTTTTGCTCCAGGCGTACGCCTTGTTGATGCCGCCTACGCGCTCATCATCGAGGTTCTGCGGCGCAGTGGCTTTACCCAGTTGCGCGCTGACCCAGCGGTTGATACGGGTCATGAAGGGACTGGTAAGCGGGCGTTCGATATCGCAAAACAGGATGACGCGAGTCATGTCGGTCTCATTCTTGACCCAATGCACGTAGGTCTCGTCGAACATCACGTCTTCACCATCACGCCACGCGTATTCCTCGCCATCGACGAAGATACGGCAGGCATCGGAGTTGGGGGTCGACAGCCCCAGGTGATATCGCAGCGATCCGGCAAACGGATCACGGTGCGGGTTGAGGTGGCTACCGCCCGGCAGCAAGGCAAACATCGCGCCTTTGACATTGGGGATGCTGTTGACCAGCTCAACGGTTTTCGGGCACAGCAACTCGGCCGATGGCAACGCCTTGTCGTACCACTTGAGGTAAAAACGCTTCCAGCCTTTCTTGAAGAACGAGCCAAAGCCGGCGTCGTTGTTTTTTTCTGCGGCGCGAATGTAGCCCTCGTCGAACAGGTGCATGGCTTCTTCGCGGATCGCTTGCCAGTTGTCCTTGAGGACATCCAGCTCAGGGAACTTGCTGCGGTCCAGGTACGGTTTGGACGGTACGCCGGAGAACAAGTACATCAGGGCGTTGTAGGGCGCAAAGAACGCTGAGTGGTTGACGAACTGGCGTAACACCGGCAGCCGTGCCTTACCGCGAAAATGCACGTAAAGGATGCTGCCGACAAACAGCAGTATGAGCCCTGCCTTGATGGCGAAGGATAAGGTCATGCAACAACTCCTCGAAAATACCGTGCGGCACCAATAGCCCGACGTGGCAGCCGGCCATGATAAACACTAGCGACGTAGGACAAAACCCATCGAAACCAATATTCGGAGCAATGTACTACGCGAAGGATAATGATTATGCATGTTGAGGAGCAAATCGCTTTGACGTGGGTCAGCAACAACCGTAGCCGCTGGCGCAGGCTGCGCCGGCGGCTACAGGCCCGTGTTTACTGGTGCAGCTCCTGCTCACTGAACATGTCGCTGAACAGGAAGCTCGACAGGTAGCGCTCACCCGAATCCGGAAGGATCACGACAATGGTCTTGCCTTGCATTTCCGGGGTTTCTGCCAGGCGCACCGCCACGGCCATCGCAGCCCCGCAGGAGATCCCGCACAAGATGCCTTCTTCCTGCATCAGGCGCAGGGCCATGGCCTTGGATTCGTCATCGCTGACCAGCTCGACCTTGTCGACAATCGACAGATCAAGGTTTTTCGGTACGAAACCGGCGCCGATACCCTGGATCTTGTGCGGCGAAGGCTTGATTTCTTCCCCCGCCAGCGCCTGGGTAATCACCGGCGAAGTGATGGGCTCAACTGCCACCGACAAAATCGGCTTGCCCTGGGTGTGCTTGATATAGCGCGAAACCCCGGTAATCGTACCGCCGGTACCGACGCCAGAAACCAGCACGTCAACGCCGCCATCGGTGTCGTTCCAGATTTCCGGACCCGTGGTTTTTTCATGAATCGCCGGGTTGGCCGGATTTTCAAACTGCTGCGGCATGAAGTACCGCGCCGGGTCGCTGGCCTGGATTTCTGCGGCCTTGTCGATAGCGCCCTTCATGCCCTTGGCCGGCTCGGTCAACACCAGCTCGGCCCCCAGCGCCTTTAGCACCTTGCGCCGTTCGATGCTCATCGATGACGGCATGGTCAACGTCAATTTATAACCGCGCGCTGCTGCGACAAACGCCAGGCCGATCCCCGTGTTCCCCGACGTAGGCTCGATGATGGTCATGCCCGGCTTGAGCACGCCGCGGCTTTCGGCATCCCAGATCATGTTGGCGCCAATTCGGCATTTGACCGAATAACCGGGGTTACGGCCTTCGATCTTGGCCAGGATTGTCACGCCACGGGGTGCAATGCTGTTGATCTGCACTAAAGGCGTGTTGCCGATGGATTGGGCGTTGTCTGCAAAAATGCGGCTCATGGCGGGGTCCTTGTGCACCTTTTGGGAAGATCCCAAGGGTAGGCCTCACGCCGACATGCGTCCAGTCATGACGTGACGCTTCATTCAGAGACTGAATGGTGCGTCTGCGTTCATGTTCGGCGGGCGGCGCGTTATAGTCGGACATACTTTTAGTTCCCCCGCCCTGCCCCATGCAGGGCCCGGGTCATGGTTTGAGGAATAACAGATGAAGTTCGAAGGCACTCGCGCCTATGTGGCCACCGATGACCTGAAGCTGGCGGTCAACGCAGCAATCACCCTGGAGCGCCCGCTGCTGGTCAAGGGCGAGCCCGGCACCGGCAAGACCATGCTGGCCGAGCAACTGGCCGAGTCCTTTGGCTGCAAGCTGATCACCTGGCATATCAAGTCCACGACCAAGGCCCACCAGGGCCTGTACGAGTACGACGCCGTCAGCCGCCTGCGTGACTCGCAACTGGGTGTCGACAAGGTGCACGATGTTCGCAACTACCTGAAAAAGGGCAAGTTGTGGGAAGCCTTCGAGGCTGAAGAACGGGTCATCCTGCTGATCGACGAAATCGACAAGGCCGACATCGAGTTCCCCAACGACCTGTTGCAAGAACTCGACAAGATGGAGTTCTACGTTTACGAGACCGATGAGACGATCAAGGCCAAGGTCCGCCCGATCATCATCATTACCTCCAATAACGAGAAAGAGTTGCCGGACGCCTTCCTGCGCCGCTGCTTCTTCCACTACATCAGTTTCCCGGACCGCACCACGCTGCAGAAAATCGTTGATGTTCACTTCCCGAACATCAAGAAAGAGCTGGTCAGCGAAGCCCTTGACGTCTTTTTCGACGTGCGCAAAGTGCCTGGCCTGAAGAAAAAACCTTCGACCTCCGAGCTGGTGGATTGGCTCAAGCTACTGATGGCCGACAATATCGGCGAAGCGGTATTGCGCGAACGCGATCCGACCAAGGCCATCCCGCCACTGGCCGGTGCGCTGGTGAAAAACGAGCAGGACGTGCAATTGCTTGAGCGCCTGGCGTTTATGAGCCGTCGCCCCAATCGCTGATTTTTCAAGAAGGCGATAAGCATGCTGCTTAATCTGTTCAATGAAATGCGTGCGGCCAAGGTGCCGGTTTCAGTGCGTGAACTGCTGGACCTGATCAACGCCCTGAAACACCGCGTGACCTTCGCCGACATGGACGAATTTTATTACCTGGCGCGCACGATTCTGGTGAAGGACGAACGTCATTTCGACAAGTTCGACCGAGCCTTTGGCGCCTACTTCAATGGCTTGCAAAACCTCAACGAACACCTTGAGGCCCTGATTCCCGAAGACTGGCTGCGCAAGGAATTCGAGCGTTCCCTGAGCGACGAGGATCGTGCGCAACTCCAGTCCCTGGGCGGTCTGGACAAGCTGATCGAGGCATTCAAGCAACGTCTTGAGGAGCAAAAGGAGCGCCATGCCGGTGGCAACAAATGGATCGGCACGGGCGGCACCAGCCCGTTCGGCTCGGGTGGCTATCACCCCGAAGGCATTCGTGTGGGCGATGCGGGCGCGCGCCAGGGCAAGGCTGCCAAGGTCTGGGAGCAGCGCGAGTACAAAAATCTCGACGACCAGGTCGAACTGGGTACGCGCAATATCAAGGTCGCATTACGCCGCCTGCGCAAATTCGCCCGCCAGGGAGCGGCGGATGAGCTGGATATTGACGGCACCATCGATCACACCGCCCGCGATGCCGGCCTGCTGAACATTCAGATGCGTCCCGAACGGCGCAATAACATCAAGCTGCTGTTGCTGTTCGACATCGGCGGTTCGATGGACTCCCATGTGAAAACCTGCGAGGAATTGTTTTCGGCCTGCAAGACCGAGTTCAAGCATCTGGAGTACTACTACTTTCACAACTTCATCTATGAATCGGTGTGGAAGAACAACCAGCGCCGCCAGGTTGAGCGCATTTCAACCCAGGACCTGCTGAACAAGTACGGAGCCGATTACAAAGTGATTTTTATCGGCGACGCGGCGATGGGGCCGTATGAAATCACCCATGCGGGGGGGAGTGTCGAACACTGGAACGAAGAGCCGGGTTACAAGTGGATGCAGCGCTTTATGGAGAAGTACAAAAAGCTCATCTGGATTAACCCGTACCCCAAGGACACCTGGAACTACACGGCGTCCATCGGGATCGTGCGCGATCTGATCGAAGACCGCATGTACCCGCTGAACCTTGAGGGGCTGGAAGAAGGGATGCGGTTTTTGGCCAAGTAGTACCGCGCTTACCGTGTGGGAGCGGGCTTGCTCGCGATGGCATCAACGCGACATGCCTGATGCACCGGGTTGACTGAAATCGCGAGCAACCCCGCTCCTGCAAGATTTACTGCACGAACCGCTGCATGAACCCGACCATCTGACGCTGCGCAGTCTCTTGCGTGGTCGGGCGCATAGTCACCCCCTCCCCTGGCAAGCACTGGGCCAGTCGCGCCAGTGCCAATGGCGTCAATGCCCCCAGTCGCGGGTAGCCACCGATGGTTTGACGGTCATTGAGCAGCACGATCGGCTGACCATCGGGCGGTACCTGAATCGCCCCCAACGGTATCCCTTCTGAAATCATCGGTGCGCCCTGATAGACCAGAGCCGGCCCCAGTAAACGGATGCCCATTCGATCGGCACGGGTGTCCAGGGTCCAAGGGCTGTTGAAGGCATCGAACGTGCTTTGGCCGCTGAAGGCACCGATTTGCGCACCTAATACCACGTCCAGCGCGGGGTTGGAGCTGAACACGGGTTGCAGCTCACGGGCCAGTTCGCGCAACGGCTGCCCATGCCCGGCATACTTCAGTTCAGCGCCTGCCGCCAGCCCGCGTCCAAAACCATCCGGCCCGCCCAGTTGTTCGCGGGCCACGGTGGCGCAACTGCCCAATACTTGGGGCGCCTCAAATCCCCCAGGAGCGGCCAGGTAAGCCCGAGCACCGAGCAGCGGCTGGGCAAGGGTCAGGGTCTGGCCTTTTTTCAGGGCAAAACTGCGCCAAGGCTTGAGTACCTGCCCGTCCACTGCGCCAGCAAGGTCAGCGCCCGCCAGTGCCAGGGTGCAATCGTCTTGCGCAACCAGGGTCAAGCCGCCAAGGGTGATTTCGATAACAACCGCATCCGGCGAATTACCCAATAACCAATTTGCCCACGCCATCGACAACCAGTCCGCTGCCCCGCCCTGGGTCACGCCCAGATGCCGCACGCCAAAGCGCCCGCGGTCTTGCAACAGGCACAATGGGGTGCTGGCCTGAATCAATAAACGGCTCATGCCAGTGCCTCCTGAGGAGTATCGTCGCCACCCAGACGGATGAATTCGGCGCGGGAAACAGGTTCGAACCGAACCGTATCGCCGGGTTGCATCAGGCTGTAGCCATCCCGTTCACGGTCGAACAGCGCGCTCGGTGTACGCCCGACAAGGTTCCAGCCGCCGGGTGATTGCGCCGGGTAAGCAGCGGTCTGGCGCTCGGCGATGCCGACGCTTCCGCTGGCCACGCGTTTTCGCGGAGTCGCCAGGCGCGGTGCGGCCAGGGCTTCTTCCACCAGCCCCATAAAGGCAAAACCGGGGGCAAACCCCAAGGCAAACACCTGATACTCATGGTCGCTGTGACGGCGAATAACCTCACTGACCGGGCAACTTGCGCGCTGGGCCAGCAACGTAAGCTCCGGGCCAACGCTCACGTCGTACCACACCGGCAGAACATGGCATTGCCCAAGGTTTTGGGTCTCAGGGCGCAGGTCAGTCAGCGCCAGGGCAATCAACTCACGGGCCTGGGCCGGGCTCAGCGCCAAGCCATCGTAATGCACCATCATGGTGGTGTAAGACGGCACCAGATCGATCAGGTACCCGGCAAAGCTGGCTCGCAGCCGCTCGCTGAGCGCCAGCATCCAGGGCATGTTGGTTTCGGCAATCTCATCGAACAAACGCAGCATCAGGCAATCGATAGCCACCACTTCGATACGCGGCTTCATGCCTGCGCCTGCTGATTCAGGGCATCGCGAATCTGCTGCACTGCAGCCACTGAACTGGCGTTATCGCCATGCACACACAGGGTATTGGCGTGCAGATGCAAGGCGCTGCCATCACTGGCAATCAGCGCCTTGCCCGCTGCGATGGTCAGGGCCTGTTGCACGATGACATCCGCCTCGTGATGCACGGCACCCGGCAACTGTCGGGAGACCAGGCGCCCGGCACTGTCGTAAGCGCGGTCGGCAAAGGCTTCGAACCACAGGGTCACGCCGAACTCATCACCAATGGCCTGCGCAGCGCTGTTGTCACGTGTGGCCATCAGCATCAGCGGCAGGCTTGAATCATAAGCGGCCAGGGCCTGGATCACTGCCCGCAGTTGCGCGGGATTGGCCATCATGTCGTTGTACATCGCGCCGTGAGGCTTGACGTAGCTGACCCGTGTGCCCTGGGCGCGGCAAATACCGTCCAGCGCACCGATCTGATAATGCAGCAGGTCTTGCAGCTCTTGCGCCGAGTAGGCCATCGAGCGGCGACCGAAGCCCGCCAGGTCCTGATACGCCGGATGGGCACCGATTGTCACGTCATGCGCCACGGCCAGTGCCACGGTTTTGCGCATGATGCCCGGGTCTCCCGCGTGGAAGCCGCAGGCGATGTTGGCGCAATCGATAAACGCCATGACGTCGGCATCCAGGCCCATGGTCCAGCTGCCGAAACTCTCACCCATGTCGCAATTCAATAACAGGCGGCTCACGATGATGCTCCTGTGGTCTTTTTATAGTTTAAGTGCGGGCCATTTTTCGACAGGTGCACGCCGTTCGTCCAACTAATAAAAGCCGGACTCGGACATAAGAAAAATTTGATTGCTTAACACGCTCTGCCCCTGGAACAGGGTGAGCTTAGTAACTGCGCTCGCGACGGGCCAGGCGTTCACGCTGGCGCTTGCCGCCCAGCACGACCCAATCCACCAGCCGCAAGAATCCTTCAATGACGAAGGAGAACAGCAAGGCCCCCGCCATCGCCCAGCCGATTGCCCCCGGCGACAGCAACACCTGGTAGGTGTAGGCGTTCAGGGTTTCTTCGCGGATGGCCGGGTCGGCCGCATAGGCCACTTGCAGGGCGCGCATGTACCACGGGCCCTGCATGGCCTGGAACTGATCATCGAGCAGGCGCTGACGGTTCAGCAAGGTGCCCAGGCTTGTGGCATCACTGCGAAACACCGGGTCGTCGCTGGCCTGGTAATGCGCCACCAACGCTTGCAGGTCGCCCTTGAAAAACTGGTTGGCGGTGTTCTGGAAACCCGCCAGCCCGGTCTGGGCTTCGATCAGATGAGCTTCGACGCGATTGGCATAATCATTGATGAACCCTGGCACTTGCACACCCATCAACAAACCAATGGTAAACAACACCAACCGCAGGTAGCTCAAGAACATGTCCGCCCATCCTTATTCGGTTGTGCCCTGGCTGACGCATTCGCCGCGTCGCCACAGGCTCCATTGGCCCGGCTCATAGCGCGTCCAGGTTTCGTTTTCGGTCAAAGGCTCGGTGGCGATCACGGTGACCACATCGTTGGGCGTTGTTTCGGCCTGAAAATCGACGATCACGTCGACATCTTTCAGGCGCGCCGGACCAAACGGGGCGCGGCGGGTAATTTGCGCCAGTTTGGTCGAGCAGTAGCAGAACAACCAGTCTCCGTCGCTGAGCAGGCAGTTGAAGACGCCTTTGCTGCGAAACTCGGCGCAGGCCTCTACCAGCACCGGCAGGATGCTTTCGACGTCAACCGGCTCGGGGAATTTCTCGCGCACCCGATTGAGCAAGTCACAAAACGCCGCTTCGCTGTCGGTGTCGCCAATGGGGCGGTAAAAGCGGGTGCTCGGCGACAAATCGGCCAATTGGCCATTGTGCGCAAAACACCAGTTGCGCCCCCACAGTTCACGGACAAACGGATGCGTGTTCGACAGGCATACCTTGCCCACGTTGGCCTGTCGGATATGCCCGATGACCACTTCGCTCTTGATCGGGTAACGCTGAACCAGCAACGCGACTTCGGAGTCGCAACTGGCGGCCGGGTCCTGGAACAGGCGCAGACCACGCCCCTCATAAAAGGCAATACCCCAGCCATCACGGTGCGGGCCGGTACGCCCGCCACGCTGCATCAGGCCGGTGAAACTGAACACAATATCGGTCGGGACGTTGGCGCTCATGCCCAATAATTCACACACGCTCGCACACTCGCATTCAGGCTCGACGAAATAGGATTACAACCGCGGCTCGACCCGGGACGGGGCCGATGCACGCGACGCGCCAGGTGGCACATAACGATCATTGCCAGCCGAGCCAAAAGGCTGGTCGTCTTCAGGATCGTGTTTAGCCGCTTGTGCCGACGCGTCGGCCTGTGCCTTGCGAGCCTTGCTGGCGCGCTCGATGGGCCAGCGGATCAACGCAAATACGGCGTACACACAAAACGCGATAATGGTGTACATCAGCAAGTCAGAGACGGCGCGCCAAACGTTGTTGCCGACTTTGAAGGCCAGGTCCAGGGCGGTGATCGCCACTGCCGGTGCAAACTGCTCCTTGACCGGGTCAATGATGGTCGGGCTAAACAGCAACACAGCCATTAACACACGCAGCGGCTCGCGCAACCAGCGCCACATGAAGCGGGTCATTCGGCACCATACGAGCAGGCAGCCCGCAGCAGCAAAGGCGTAAAGGCCCCATGCGATCAGATAGTCGTTCTCGGTCATGGTATCCATGGTCGGCAGGCAATGAGACGCTATGATAACGGCTTTTAGACAGTGCGGCTGCAACGCCGTCAGCTCCACTTCTTTTCATGCAGGTTTCAGAGAACACTCAATGACCGAATCAGCCTACGCAAATAGCGCCCCTATCGCACATAAAGTCGAGGGTTCAGACCCCTACTCGTGGTTACAAAATCGCGATAGCGATGAGGTTCTGGACTACCTGAAAGCCGAAAACAGCTATCAGGAGGAGCAACTGGCCGACCAGGCCCAATTGCGTGAGACGCTGTTTCAAGAGATCAAGGGCCGAATTCGCGAGACCGATCTGTCGCTGCCCTCGCCCTGGGGGCCGTATCTGTATTACACGCGCACCAACGCCGGTGATGAGTATGCTCGCCATTACCGCTGCCCGCGCCCGGCCGATGACAGCCAGCAGGTCGACGAAAACGCAGAGCACTTGCTGCTGGACCCGAACGCCTTGGCCGCGGGCGGCTTTATTTCTCTGGGCGCCTTCAGCATCAGCCCGGATCACCAGCGCCTTGCCTATAGCCTGGACACCAGCGGCGAAGAGGTCTATCGCCTGTTTGTCAAAGAGCTGAGCACCGGCGCAGTCACCGAGCTGCCGTTTGAAGAGTGTGATGGCAGCATGACGTGGGCCAATGACAGCCAGACGTTGTTTTTTGCCGAACTGGACGACACCCATCGCCCACACAAACTATTGCGTCATACCTTGGGCGAGACAGACGCCCACGAGGTATTTCATGAGCCGGACGGACGCTTTTTCCTGCATTGCTATCGTTCGAGTTCCGAGCGCCAGCTGATTCTGCTGCTCAACAGCAAAACCACCAGTGAAAGCTGGGTGCTGGACGCCAATCAGCCGCGCCAGGCCTTTAGCTGCCTGGCGGCACGGGTTGAAGGGCACGACTACACGGTCGATCACGGCCTGCACGAGGGGCAATGGGCGTGGTTTATCCGCACCAACCAGGACGGGATCAACTTTGCGCTGTATTACGCCTTTGGCGAGGTGCCGACACGCAATGACTGGCAGCTTCTGATCGCCCATCACGACAGCGTAATGCTGGAAGGCTTGAGCCTGAACGCCCAAGCCTTGTGCCTGAGCCTGCGCGAAGGTGGGTTGCCGATCATCGAAGTCCGCCCCAACGGTTTGCCGTCGTATCGCGTGCAATTACCGGACGCCGCCTACAGCTTGTATGTTCAGGACAGCCTGGAATTTGATAGCGCACACATCCGCCTGCGCTATGAGGCGCTGAATCGCCCTGCGCAAGTACGGCAACTGACGCTCAATACCGGCGAGCAAGTCGTACTCAAGGAAACACCGGTGCTGGGACCCTTCAATGCCGATGATTATGTAAGCCATCGCCTGTGGGCCACCGCTCCAGACGGCACCCAGGTGCCGATCAGCCTGGTGGTCAAGCGCGACGTGGTGGGCCAGCCTGTGCCGCTCTACCTGTATGGCTACGGCGCCTACGGCGAGAGTCTCGACCCGTGGTTTTCCCACGCCCGCCTGAGCCTGCTGGATCGCGGCGTAGCCTTTGCCATTGCCCACGTGCGCGGGGGCGGCGAACTGGGTGAGGCCTGGTACCGCGCAGGCAAGCAGGAACACAAGCACAACACGTTCAGCGACTTCATCGCCTGTGCCGAACACCTGATCGATCAGGGCCTGACCCGAAGCGAACAGTTGGTCATCAGTGGTGGCAGTGCGGGCGGCCTGCTGATTGGCGCAGTGCTCAATCAACGCCCCGAGCTGTTCAAGGCGGCGATTGCCGAAGTGCCATTTGTGGACGTGCTCAACACCATGCTCGACCCGGACTTGCCGCTGACCGTCACCGAGTATGACGAATGGGGCAACCCGCAAGAGCCTGAGGTATACGACCGGATCAAAGCCTACGCACCGTACGAAAACGTCACGGCACAAGCGTATCCGGCGATGCTGGTGATTGCCGGGTACAACGACAGCCGCGTCCAGTATTGGGAAGCGGCCAAGTGGGTGGCCAAGCTTCGCGCCACCAAGACTGACGACAATCTGCTTGTGCTCAAGACCGAACTGGAAGCAGGACACGGCGGGATGAGCGGTCGCTATCAGGGTTTGCGCGACGTGGCACTGGAATACGCATTTGTGTTCAAGGTGCTGGGGATTAGCTGAGCACACCTGTGGCCGCTTCGCTCGTCAGCGGCTACAGGTTTTTGTCAGCGGTCAGTCTTGCAGTGCCTTACCCTTCCCGTCCTTGAGTTCAAGCCCCGGCAGCGGCTGGTCTTTGGGCGGTTGCGGCAGATCAATCGGGGGCAGCGGGATCAGGCTGCCACTCCCGGCAACCGGCTTGGGCACGGCGCGCGGGGTGACTTGCGGGTACGGGGTTGGCGTGGCAGTGCCCGGTGAACCCGGCGCGGCGGTCACGGGGGCACTCGGGACAGTCGTCAATTCCGTTGCCTGGACTGCACTTATCAAGAGCGCGCTCCCTGCAATGGCCGTTAGAATAGTGCGTTTCATCAATCACTCCGTTGCCAGACCGGCTTGTCTGCCCTCAGGCTACTCGTAACCTGCGGTTTTTGCCCCCCTCAATGAGATTTCCATGAAACGTTTTGTTTTGCTCGACACCACTCCGATCCCCGAAAACGGCGGCGCCTTGTGCCTGTTCGAGTATGGCGAAGACTTCGTGATCAAGATTCAGGGCGGCGACGGCGGCCAACTGATGAACACGCGCATGCACGGCTCCGAAGACGCGCTGGCCGAGATCCCTTGCCGCAAAGTCGCTGGCCGCCCGCAGTCGCGGGTACTGATCGGCGGTCTGGGCATGGGGTTCACTTTGGCTTCGGCACTCAAGCATTTGGGCAAGACTGCCGAAGTGGTGGTCGCCGAACTCGTGCCAGGCGTAGTGGAGTGGAATCGCGGACCGTTGGGCGAAAAATCGGGCAACCCCCTGCAAGACCCGCGTACCGTGATCCGCATGGAAGACGTGGCCAAGGTGCTGCAAGCCGAGCCCAACGGGTTTGATGCGATCATGCTCGACGTCGACAACGGCCCCGAAGGCCTGACTCAAAAAGCCAATAGCTGGCTGTATTCGGCGGGTGGCCTGAGTGCTTGCGCCAAGGCCTTGCGCCCAAAAGGCGTCCTGGCGGTATGGTCTGCCAGTGCCGACAAACAGTTTTCGGACAAGCTGCGCAAAGCCGGTTTCAAGGCTGAAGAAGTCCAGGTGTTTGCCCACGGCAACAAGGGCACCCGACACACCATCTGGATTGCAGAAAAAATCAAAGGCTGATCAACAGCTAAACTTAACGACATAACCGTCATTTGTCTTACAAGGTGAACCCATGAGTTCGGTGAATCCACCCTCCCACACCGCCAAGCTGGACCGCATTCTGGCTGATGCCCAGCGTGACCGTGAAATGGGCTATCGCGACAAGGCCCTGAAAATGTACCCCCACGTGTGCGGCCGTTGCACCCGTGAATTTGCCGGCAAGCGCTTGAGCGAGCTGACCGTTCACCACCGCGACCACAACCACGACAATAACCCGCAAGACGGCTCCAACTGGGAGTTGCTGTGCCTGTACTGCCATGACAACGAGCACTCGCGCTACACCGACCAGCAGTACTTTGCGGAAGGCTCCACCAGCAGCCCGAAAATTGCCAAGGCCACCCACAACCCGTTCGCCGCACTGGCCGGTTTGATGAAGAAAGACGAATAGCCTTGTGCTGTAGTCGCTGCCGCAGGCTGCGAAGGGTTGCGGAGCAACCCGTTTTCTTGGAGTCCCCACAGATCCCTTCGCAGCCTGGGGCAGCGACTACAGATAGCAGCCCCCCTGTACCAATGCCGTATACTCGCGTCTTTTTTTCGCAAGGGCTCGGGCAAGTGGCAAACAAACGGTACAGCTGCATTGGTTTGTATAACCCCAAATCGCCAGAAAACGTCGGCTCGGTGATGCGTGCGGCTGGTTGCTACAGCGTTGCCTCGGTGTTTTACACCGGCAAGCGTTACGAACGTGCTCGCGACTTTGTCACCGATACCAAGAAAATCCATCAGGACATCCCGCTGATCGGCATCGACGACCTGAAAAAGATCATCCCGCTGGGCTGCATTCCGGTCGCGGTAGAAATGGTCGAGGGCGCACGTTCCTTGCCTGAATACACCCATCCGGACCGGGCGATCTATATTTTCGGCCCCGAGGACGGCTCACTGGGCAAAGACGTGCTGGAATGGTGCGAAGACGTGATTTACATCCCGACCACTGGCTGCATGAACCTCGCAGCCACGGTCAATGTGGTGCTTTACGACCGACTGGCCAAGGGCAACAACACCCGTTCCGGACCCAAGTTCGGCTAGACCTTGCCTTTGTTCTGCTGGCTGGAGCTCCAGTCCACCAGCAGGCTGTAGGCAATGGCAAGCAAGGTCGGACCGATAAACAAGCCGATAAAGCCGAAGGCTATCAACCCGCCAAACACACCGAGCAGTACGATCACCAGCGGCAGGTTGCCGCCGCGACTGATCAGGTAAGGCTTGAGCACGTTGTCGACACCACTGATGATCACGGTGCCCCAGATACCGAGGAAGACCGCCATCCCGTACTCGCCTTTCCAGGCCAGCCAGGCTGTGGCGGGAACCCAGATCAGCGGCGGCCCCATCGGGATCAGGCTGAGCAGGAACGTTGCCAGCCCCAGCACCAGTGCGCCGGGGACGCCCGCGATCAGGAAGCCGATCAGCGCCAGCAACGCCTGGGCTGCAGCGGTACCAATCACACCATTGACCACACGCTGTACGGTGCCCGCCACCAGTTCCTGGTAGTAGTCGGCACGGTCGCCAATCAGTCGCTCAAGCAGACCATGGACGAAGCTCGCCAGCCGCGGCCCGTCACGGTAGAAAAAGAACACAAAGACAATGCTCAACGTCAGCTCAAGAATGCCGCCGCCAATCTGTGCACTTCGGGCCAGGAACCAGTTGCCCACCTGCCCCAGGTAAGGTTTGACTGCCAGGAGCAGCGCAGCGCCCTGCTCGTCAATGGTGTTCCAGATGCCGACCAGGCGCTCGCCCACGATGGGAATACCGCCCAGCCAGCTCGGAGCGTCGGGCAAGCCTTCGAGCTGAACATCCTTGACGAAGGTTGTGGCATCGCGCACATGGTCTGCCAGGTTGAGCCCCAGCCACACCAGCGGCGCGGCCACCAACAACATCCAGCCCAGGGTCAGGATGCCCGCAGCCAGCGACTCGCGCCCTCCGAGCAAACGTGTCAGCAGGCGCATCAGGGGCCAGCTGGCAAACGCCAGCACCGCGCCCCAGAACAAGGCCGACCAGAATGGCGCCATCACCCACAGGCTGGCACCGAACAACACCAGGAGCAGAATCTGCACCAGCAGGCGATCGTTATTGAGCATGTGTGTTCCACAGAAAATTCAGAAATCAAAGAAGGACGACGACTACCCAGAGTGTAGCCGTCGTTTACAAGGGTCTAGCGCAGTAACTCGATACGCAGCCCTTTGGCATCGCTGTCGCCAAGCTCCATTCGGGCAGCCCGTACACCGTTGTTGATCAACGCATCGCGCCAGGCGGAAGCCTTGGCACCGGTCAAACTGACTCGGGAAGTTGAATCAAGGTTCAATGCCCTGGAGATTAATGTCAGCCACTGTGCATCCGGCTCGCCTGCAAGCTTGGGAAAGTCCAGCTCACCCGTGCTTTTCAACTGGCGCTGCAAGGTAGCCGAAGTAGGCAACAGTTCACCCAGATCGGCGCTCGCCTGAAGTTGCTCGACATGCAGGTAGCCTTTGCGACTGCCGCGATTGATCCCGTACAAGGCAACCAGCTGGTTCTGCTGGGGAGCTGCGCGACGTAACAACAAGTAGGATTGCTGCTCATCGGAACCGACCAGTTTGGAGTTACCGAAAACCTCATTGGCCCACAAGCTGCTTTCGCCACAGTCACGGGCCTGGCACCAGAACAACAGTTCGGCGCCCTGTTCCTGCAACGCCTCACGGGCAGCGGTAAAGGCTTCAGTGGCCGAGTGCTCTGCAGGCAGCTCGTAGGTGATGGCCGTGGTCAGGCCACGGGTATTGACCTGCCCCTCAAAACGCAGGCGACCGCTGATCTTGCGGATCGAGCCCATCGGGTAAATGCGTTCGATGTCAGGCTTGACGGAATAATCGACAATTTGTGCATCCGCGAGACGCGGTACGTCAGGCAAATCCTGGCTACCGGGCACATCGCTGGCCCAGACTAACGGGCTCAGACAACTCAGGCTCAAGGCCAGGATAAAACGATTGGGTATTTTCATCGGCATACTTCACCGAGAGCTAGCGTGTGGCTCAGCATCCTCACGATAGAGACCGGATGGCCTTTCGGGGTCGCAGCGGTGTAGAGATCTATCATGGTCGTCTCCCATTTCAACCCGCCAAGCCTCGACAGTTGGTAGCCGCAAGTCAAGGAACGGCGAAGAACCGATTGAAACAGTCTGCAACAAGGATCGCCCCCGCTTCGTCATTCAGGTGCAAATGATGGCCACCCGGCAACCGTTCCAGGTTGAAGGGTAGTCGATCCAGCAGCTCGGAATGGCTGGCCAGCATGCCCTGCTCGGCCACCACCAGCATCGCCGGGCAACTCACACGCCGAATAAAGGACATGGCCTGTTCGTCATTCATGCGCAATGGTGTGGGCAATGTCAGGCGGTTGTCGCTACGCCAGCTATAACCTCCGGGGACCGGCATCAAACCGCGCTGGGCCAGCAACTCTGCAGCTTCCCGGCTGACGGCGACCAGGCCTTTCATCCGCGCTTCAACGGCGCGATCGAGGGTCGGGTGCACCGACTTGCGCTTGTGCTCCAGGCCGAGTTGCGCCTGCAGCGCCTGCCCCATGCGCTCAGCCACGTCCCCTTCGGGGCCACTGCGCGCCACAATGCCATCAATCAGCGCCAGTCGGGTCACGCGCTGCGGAAACGATCCGGCGAAAACCACCGAGACAATCGCCCCCAGCGAATGCCCCAGCAGTGCAAATCGCTCCCAGCCTAATTGCTCGGCCACACACAGCACATCAAAGGCGTAGTCCGCCAACCCATACCCTGCCCCGCGCGGGCGATGATCCGAATGGCCATGCCCGGCAAGATCCAGCGCCACGATGCGCAGGCCCGAAAGCTTTGGCGCCAGCCGGGCGAAGCTATTGGCGTTGTCCAGCCAACCATGCAGGGCAATCACGGGCACGCCATCCTCGGGGCCAAAAATGTGCGCAGCCAACTCGATATGCGGCAGGCTCAGACGAATTTCTTCAACCACAGGACTCATGCAAAGTGCTCTTCAAAGGCCGGAATGACGAAGTTCCCAGCGGGCAAAAATCTGTTTGAGCAGGCGGGCGGTGTCCTGCGGTTGCTCCAGCGGAAACATGTGTCCGCCCGGTACGCTTAGCGACTCGCCATTGGGCATGCGCGAAACGGCTTTGGCATGATGATTCATGACCACTCGACTGTCGCGCCCTCGCACCACCGTCAGCGGGACCTGCAACTGAAAGGCCCTGCCGGGACTGGTGTCAGGGACGCTGCGATAGATATCGATTTCGGTCGCCGGGTCGAAGCTCAACCGCAAGCGGTCATCAACAGGTTGCAACCCGTGCTCCAGGTAAGCCTCGAAGCAGTCCGGGTCAAAGCTGCGGAACAGTGACTTACCCGCAAAGTAGGCTCGCGCCGTCTCACGGTCGGCAAACTCTTCGCGCCGCCCCAGAGTGCGGCCGGCAGGGGTCAGGCGATCGATCAGGCCAAAACGCTTGGCCGCACGAATCACCCACTGATCGGTGCGCGTCAGCACGGGCGAATCCAGCATGACCACGCCCTTGTACAGATGCGGGCAACGGATAGCGGCATGCAGGTGCAGCATACCGCCCAGAGAATGACCCACACCCAGCACGGGTTCTGCTTGTTGTTGCAGGTGGTAAATCAGTTCATCGACGAGGTTGTGCCAATTGTTGTCCACCGGATAACGCGGGTCATGCCCGTGCTGTGACAGGTGAACCACGCTGAAATCCGGCGCAAGGGCACTGAACAACTTGCCATACGTGGCCGAAGGGAAGCCGTTGGCATGGGCGAAAAAAATCTGCCGAGACATACAAGGCGTCCAAATGTAGGAAGTACGCCTTATTGTCTGTAGGAAAATTCTTCATATCAATGACCGTATGCGCCATGAGTGACGACAATACGGCCATTATCTGGCCGTTTGATCACCGCGCGGGCGGGTTTTCACCCAGGGGTACAACGGCGATGGTCAGGCGGGAAATGCAACTGAGTTTGCCGCTGTCGTCGCTCAGGCGGATATCCCAGACGTGGGTTGTGCGGCCCATGTGTACCGGGCGTGCGACTGCGCTCACCCGGCCGCTGCGCACGCCACGCAGGTGATTGGCGTTGACCTCAAGGCCCACGCAATAGAATTTCTGGGTATCGATACACATAAAACTGGCCATCGAACCCAGGGTTTCCGCCAGAACCACCGATGCGCCGCCATGCAACAGGCCAAAAGGTTGGTGAGTTCGGTGATCGACCACCATGCTTGCAGTGATGGAGTCGTCATCGAAGGCATCGAAGGTGATGTCCAGCACGTCGCAAATGGTGTTTTTGCGCAATTCATTAAGGCGCGCCAGGTCAGGCGGAGTCGTCCACGAAATCATGCAGTCATTCCTTGGTCAGTGAGTAGGGGCGGCGGCGTGATTGACGCTCAACACAGCCACCAAAATGCCATTCATCCGCCCCAACTATCTTTCACTACGACCAAAATGTGCAACCGCTGCAATGATCAGGGGTGATGAACACCGATCAAGGTCATGCTGCCAGCCAGCGGCCATTCACCCTCAAGCTCCACCAGGCTGGCCGTCTGCATCGGCTGGGGCTGACGCAAATGACCATGCAGCAACAGGCTGATCAAGTCGCCCACAAATGGCTGATGACTGACCAGCAGTACATTGCCACTGTCCGGCAGCTTGCTGACCGCAAACTTGGGCTCACTTTCAGGTGTCAGCCACGGCACGGTAATGAGGTCGCAGGTAAAACCAAGGGCCTTGCGCACCAACTCAGCGGTTTGCTGCGCCCGCACATAAGGGCTGACCAGGATGCTGTCCAGTGGCTGGCCAATCAGCAAGGCTGCACTGTGCAGCACCTGTTCACGACCATGGGCCGTGAGTTCGCGTTCGGCATCGCGCCGGGCGTGAGGCTCGGCTTCGCCGTGACGCAAGATCCAGATCTTCATGGCTTGGTCTCTTCGCCCTTGGCGGCCTGCGCGTAAGGTGCTTCACCTTCCGGGGCACGAGGGGCTGGCCAATCGGCAAAAGGCCAAGGTTTTTGCTCGGTGTGAAAGCTGCCAAACCGACCAATCTGCGCAAGATAAAGGCTCAGGCTGTCGCCAAAATTCATCAGGCCGCCGTTGGGTGCGCCGTAGATCAGACGGTAAATCAGCTGCACCAGCACCAGCCCGCCAAGCACCAGTTGCGCGACTTGCCAGACCAGCAAAAAAACCAGCATCCAGAGCACGCGCAAAACGAGTGACTCGTATTTGGGTGCGTTTTTAGTGTCGTTCATGTGCTGCTCCCTTGGTGCTTAGTTGAAACCGCTGGTGGAGATAAAATCGACATCCGTCTTGGGTTCGCCGCGCATCAACTGCCCGATGACCTGATCCAGGGTGTAACCCTCGAACAGAATCGCGTGCAGGCCAGCAACCAAGGGCATGTAGACGTTCAGTTCCTGTGCCTTGACCTTGAGCACCTTGAGGGTATTCACCCCTTCGGCCACTTCGCCCAGTCGAGTGACGGCATCTTCCAGGCTGAGGCCCTGACCCAGGGCAAACCCGACCTGATAATTGCGGCTCTTGGGGGATGAGCAGGTGACGATCAAATCGCCTACACCCGCCAAGCCGAGGAAAGTCATGGGATTGGCACCCTGGCTAACGGCAAATCGGGTCATCTCGGCCAAGGCACGGGTAATCAGCATGCTCTTGGTGTTCTCCCCCATACCCAGCGCCACGGCCATGCCGGCGATGATTGCGTAAACGTTTTTCAACGCCCCGCCCAACTCCACCCCAAAACGGTCGGCACTGGCATAGACGCGAAATGTTCGGCCATGCAATGCCGCCTGCACGCGGTTGCACAGGTCTTCATCGGCACTGGCGACCACGGTGGCAGTCAACGCATGCTCGGCAACTTCACGGGCAAGGTTGGGCCCGGACAGAACGCCGATACGTGCCTGCGGGGCGATTTCTTCAAGGATCTCGCTCATCAGTTTGAAACTGTGCGCTTCAATGCCCTTGGTCAGGCTGACCAGCATTTTTCCGCTCAAACGCTCTGCGTGTTCGGCCAGCACACTGCGCAAGGCGCTGGACGGCAAGGCCACAAAACACAGCTCGCAGGCATCGAGCGTCGCCTTGAGATCAGTAACCGGCTCCACCCCGGGATGGATCTTGATGCCCTTGAGGTAACGCGGGTTTTCGCGATTCAGGCGAATGGCCTCGGCCTGCTCCGGATCGCGCATCCACTGATACACACGATGACCGTTTTCTGCCAGCAAGTTGCCCACGGCGGTGCCAAAGCTTCCGCCTCCCAAGACCGCAATAGCGTGCTGTTCAGTCATATGCAATCCCGTTTTCCATCTAGCGTGGCAATGGCGGCATTATACGGAGCACATGCCCCGCGACCAGCCCCATAGCATATAGATGGCTTTGACTGAAAAAGTGCAAGACCTCGGTTAACATGCCGCTCAGGTACTCACCTTCAAGAGGCAGCTTTGCTGCACTTCAACATGAACGACTGCAGGTCAAGGACGACAACGTATATGGGAGAGGTATTTGCTGGCTGCAAGGTGACTGTCGGAGACACCCTGCCATGATGGCTCGCAGTCGGTGGGATATTCACACCCGCACGCAGATGATGAGCCTGGGCCCGGCGTTGTTATTGACCTTGTTGTTGATCAGTTTTTTTACGTTCGTACGAATCCAGGATTTGCGCCAGGAGCTCAAGCACACAGGCCAGTTGATCGCCAACCAATTGGCGCCTGCCACCGAGTACGGGCTCATGACGGGGAACACCCACGTTCTGGAAACCCTGATCAACGCTTCGTTGAACATCCCCCACGTACAGTTTGTGCAGGTACAGAACCGTACAAACGAGGTGCTGGCACAGGCAGAGCACTCCCCGCCCGGCGCTGATCAAGGCTCGCAGGTTGAAGTGTTCCAGGCGTCAGTGCGATTGCAGAAGAGCCCTTCGGGCGAATATTTTTTGCTCAGTCATAACCAGACACCAGCACCGGTAGAAGACTATCTGGGCCGGGTACTGGTTGGCATGTCCGGAGAGGCGTTCAGCACCCGTCAACAAGAAATCCTGCTCAAGGCCGTGATCCTTGCCTTGTTTGCCCTGGGCTTCACCTACCTGTTGGCCAGGCGCCTGGCGTCCAACCTGTCCAAGCCCATCAGTGACATGAGCAAAGCGGTCAAGGCCATCCAGCAGGGCGACTACTCCACGCCCTTGCCAGTCGTCGACGATGGCGAACTGGGCAGTCTGGCCCAGCACATCAACAATCTGGCCGATGGGCTTGAGCAAGCCAGCCGAGAGCAACATGCCGCCATTGCTCAGCTGATTCAGACCCGCGAAGAAGCCGAACGGGCCAACCGGGCCAAAACCGACTTTTTGGCCATGATGAGCCACGAGCTTCGCACGCCGATGAATGGCGTACTGGGAATGCTGCAACTGCTGGAAACCACGCAGATGACAGAGGAACAGGCTGAATATGCCGCCCTGGCGTCAGAGTCCACCGAGCACTTGCTCAAGGTCATTAACGACATCCTCGACTTCTCACGAATCGAACGGTCAGCGCTTGAACTGGAGCGCATCCCCTTCAACCTCGCAGAACTGGTCAGCAATTGCGCTCAGGCTTTCCAGCACAGCGCCGCACAGCGCGGCCTGCACTTGCAGCTGACCCTCTCAGAAGGCTTGCAGGATTTGCACGTACTGGGGGATCCGACGCGGATCAGGCAAATCCTGGTCAACCTCATCGGCAATGCGCTGAAATTTACCGAACACGGGCAGATCAGTATCGAACCGCTTTGGCAGCGTCTGGATCACGAATTGATCTGGTTTACCTGTGTCGTACGCGACAGCGGTATTGGCATCAACAGCGAAAAACTGGACTCCATGTTCACCGCTTTCCAGCAGGCCGACAGCTCGATTTCGCGGCGCTATGGTGGCACAGGGCTGGGCCTGCCCATCGCCCGCACGTTGGCTGAACGCATGGGTGGCACGCTGCACGCCACCAGTGAAGAGACCCGCGGCTCAGTGTTCACCCTGGAAATCCCGCTGGAGCTGCACCAGCCCGTAGAGCACAGCCAAAGGCCTGAACTTGAGCCGGAAGCGACGTGTGCGCCCGGGCGTAAAATCTTGCTGGTGGAAGATAACCAGGTCAATCAGACCGTCATTGAAGCCATGCTGAGCAGCCTGGGATACGAAGTGAGCATGGTCAGTGATGGCGCGCAGGCCATTCATTTCGCCAACACCGAGCGCTTTGCCGCGATCCTGATGGACTGTCGCCTGCCGATCATCAATGGCTACGAAGCTACCCGGCAAATCCGCCAACTGCCCGGGTGCATGACCCTGCCCATCATTGCCCTGACCGCCAATGCCTTGCAGGGTGATCGGGAAACCTGCCTGCAGGCCGGAATGAACGATTACCTTGCCAAGCCGTTCAAACGAGCTGATCTGGAGCAAATTCTGCTGCGCTGGGTCCAGTAACTTATGGCTAAAAGGCCACCTGCGACTGGCGTTAAACACAAAAGTGCGGCAGTCTTAGGCACCCGAATGGGCCACTGAACCGGCCCGATTTAAATTTTCAGTGCACAAGTGTACATTCTTGCCCTTTGCGCTGTGACTTTCACTACAACGCAATAGTCTATGTGTAGGCTGGCGAACTGGAACTCGTATGTTTCAGTTGGTCGGGAAGATTTGCCCCACCCTGCCGCATGGGATTATTGAGGAGCTCGCATGACCAAACAAAACGCCTTTACTCGGGAAGATTTGCTGCGCTGTAGCCGCGGCGAGCTATTCGGCCCAGGTAACGCGCAACTGCCCGCCCCTAACATGCTGATGGTGGATCGCATCACCCATATCAGCGAAGAGGGTGGCAAGTACGGCAAAGGTGAATTGGTCGCCGAGCTGGATATCACCCCGGACCTGTGGTTTTTCGCCTGCCATTTCGAAGGCGATCCGGTGATGCCAGGTTGCCTGGGCCTCGACGCCATGTGGCAGTTGGTCGGCTTCTATCTGGGCTGGCAAGGTCTGCCGGGCCGCGGGCGTGCCCTGGGTTCGGGCGAAGTGAAGTTCTTCGGCCAGGTCTTGCCGACCGCCAAGAAAGTCACCTATAACATTCAAATCAAGCGCGTCCTCAAGGGCAAGCTGAACCTGGCCATTGCCGATGGTTCGGTCACTGTCGACGGTCGCGAGATTTATACTGCCGAAGGCCTTCGGGTCGGCGTATTTACTTCCACTGACAACTTTTAAGGGTTATCCGCATGCGCCGCGTCGTTATCACTGGTCTGGGCATCGTTTCGTGCCTGGGCAATGACAAAGAGACCGTCTCCGCTAACCTGCGTGCAAGTCGCCCTGGCATCCGATTCAACCCGGAATATGCCGAAATGGGTCTGCGTAGCCAGGTTTCCGGCTCCATTGACCTGCCTCTCGAAGAGCTGATCGATCGCAAGATCTATCGCTTCGTCGGCCACGCAGCGGCTTACGCCTACCTGGCCATGAAAGACGCCATCACTGATTCGGGCCTGACCGAGGAGCAAGTCTCCAACCCGCGTACCGGCCTTATCGCCGGCTCGGGTGGCGCGTCGACCCTGAACCAGATGGAGGCGCTGGACATCCTGCGCGAAAAAGGCGTCAAGCGCGTTGGCCCGTACCGCGTTACGCGGACCATGGGCAGCACCGTTTCTGCCTGCCTGGCCACCCCCTTCAAGATTAAGGGCGTGAACTACTCGATCTCCTCTGCCTGCGCCACCAGTGCTCATTGCATCGGTACTGCGGTTGAGCAGATCCAGCTGGGCAAGCAGGACATCGTTTTCGCGGGCGGTGGCGAAGAAGAACACTGGAGCCAATCGTTCCTGTTCGACGCCATGGGCGCGCTGTCCACTCAATACAACGACACGCCTGAAAAAGCGTCCCGTGCCTACGACAAAAACCGTGATGGCTTCGTCATCGCCGGTGGTGGTGGCATGGTTGTTGTTGAAGAACTGGAACACGCCCTGGCGCGTGGTGCCAAGATCTACGCCGAAATCGTCGGCTACGGAGCGACATCCGACGGCTACGACATGGTTGCCCCAAGCGGCGAAGGCGCCATCCGCTGCATGCAGATGGCCATGTCTACCGTTGACGGCCCGATCGACTACCTCAACACCCACGGCACCTCTACTCCGGTAGGCGACGTCAAGGAAATGGAAGGTGTTCGCGCGGTATTCGGCGACAAGGCTCCGGCCATCAGCTCGACCAAAAGCCTGTCGGGTCACTCACTGGGCGCCGCAGGCGTTCACGAAGCGATCTACTGCTTGCTGATGATGGAAGGCAACTTCATCGCCGGCTCTGCAAACATCGAGGAACTGGACCCGACTGTCGCTGACATGCCGATCCTGACCAAGACCCGCGAGAACGTCACGTTGAACAATGTGATGAGCAACAGCTTCGGCTTCGGTGGCACAAACGCCACTCTGGTACTGAAGCGCTGGGCTGGCAAATAAGCCCTCCCCTCGCGAAATAAAAATGCCCCGGCTGGTTTTCCAGTCCGGGGCATTTTTTTGCATGATGGAACGCATGGCTCCCGGGATGCTCTATAAAGATCAGGACCGTTATCTCTGCCACTACGAGGTTTGCCATGACTGTTACCGTTAATACCGTATCCCACGAGGGTTTTCGTCACAGCATCAAAATCGACGATCACGAAGTCTTCACCGATTTGCCAACATCCCTGGGCGGCGACGGTTCTGCTCCCTCTCCCCATGATTACTTCGATGCCGCCCTCGGTGCGTGCAAGGCGCTGACACTCAAGCTCTATGCGCAAAAAAAGGAGATCCCGCTGACCGGGGTCACGGTCGAAGTCAAACACGACGCCAGCGAAGAACAGAAAGGGAAATACGCCCTGCACGTCAAACTGACGCTAAAAGGCGTGCTGACCGATGCCCAGCGCGATGAGTTGCACAACGTGGCCGACAAGTGCCCGGTGCATAAATTGATGACTACCGCCGAGATCACCATCGAGACCCATCTATCTGAAGGTGCTTTCAGCCAGTAACGCACAGGTTCTACCTGCAGGCCCGGGAAGCGTTGGGTTATGCTCAACGCTTCTCCCCCGCTGGCACCTTCAAATGCACACATTGACCATAATTCGGCCACGGGCCGAAGATGTCGAAGGCCAACCGATCTTGCGCCCTCTGCCCTCGGCCAAGTGCCGCAGCGTCGGGCCTTTTGTATTCTTCGACCACATGCTGCCTACCCACTATCCACCCGGCCACGGGATGAATATCCGACAGCATCCGCACATCGGCCTGTCCACTTTGACCTATCTGTTTGAAGGCCAACTGCAGCATAAGGACAGCCTGGGCTCCGACCAGCAGGTTGGCCCCGGCGAAGTCAGCTGGATGACCGCGGGCGCGGCCATTGCTCACGTTGAACGAACACCCGCCTCAATACTGGCGCAAGGCTCAAGCCTGCATGGGCTGCAAGTGTGGCTGGCTTCTCCCAGGGAACACGAACAAGGCGCAAGCCACTACAGCCATCATGATGCCAATAGCTTGCCCGTCAGTGAGACCCTGGGAGTAATGATTCGCCTGATTGCAGGCACCGGGTTTTGCTTGAGCTCGCCGGTGCCGGTGCTCTCACCGACCCTGTACGCCGAAGTGCAGATGCAAACGGCCACAACGCTGCTTGTTCCGGCGGAACACCCGGAGCGTGCGCTGTATGTGCTGGAAGGTGAAGTGCAGCTGGAGGGCCAGACCATCGAACCACGCTGCCTGGTGCTACTGCCTGCCGGAGAAGCCATGACCCTGTGCGCGATGAGTGACAGTCATATGGTGTTGATCGGCGGAGCGGCCCTCGATGGTCCGCGCCGCATGAACTGGAACTTCGTCGCCAGCGATCCAGCCCTGATCGAACAGGCTAGAACCCGGTGGGCCACAGGGCATTGGCCGACAGTACCCGGTGAAACCGGTCGCATCGAACTGCCTTGAAGCCCGGCCCGCAGAGGCCTTACAAAACCATTGCCGCCACCCAGCCAAAGGCCAGCAGCGGCAAATTGTAATGCAGGAAAGTAGGCACTACGGTGTCCCAGATATGGTGATGCTGGCCGTCAATATTCAGGCCGGAAGTGGGCCCAAGGGTGGAGTCCGATGCCGGAGAACCTGCATCGCCCAAGGCGCCCGCTGTGCCGACGATGCAAACAATGGCCATTGGACTGAAACCCAGCTGAACGCACAGCGGCACAAAAATAGCCGCCAGGATCGGCACAGTGGAAAATGACGAACCGATACCCATGGTGACCAGCAATCCAACCAGCAACATCAGCAGAGCGCCCACGCCCTTGCTGTTATTGATCCAGCCGGCAGAAGCTTCAACCAGTGATTTGACCTCGCCGGTGGCTTTCAGGACTTCGGCAAAACCGGAGGCTGCGATCATGATGAAGCCAATCATGGCCATCATCTTCATGCCTTCGGTAAACAAATCATCCGTCTCGCGCCAACGCACGATCCCCGAAGCCGAAAAAATCAGAAAACCTGCCAGCGCGCCAATAATCATGGAGCCCAGCCACAGCTGAATGATAAACGCCGCCGCAATGGCCGCACCTGCCACCAGCAAGGTGCGCGGGTTATAGCTGACGGCAACCTGTTCAACCTGTTCGATTTTGGCCAGGTCATATTCGCGTTTTTTGCGGTAACTGATGAAAACCGCCACCAACAACCCAAACAACATCCCTAAAGCCGGGATTGCCATCGCATGGGTGACATTGACCCCGCTGATATCAACGCCACTTTTGCTGACGTTGGCGAGCAAAATCTGATTGAGAAAGATATTGCCAAAACCCACCGGCAAGAACATGTACGGCGTGATCAAGCCAAAGGTCATGACACAGGCAATCAATCGGCGGTCAATGTTCAGCTTGGTCAGTACATACAACAGGGGCGGAACCAGCAAAGGAATGAACGCGATATGGATCGGCAGAATATTCTGGGAAGAAACAGCCACGACCAGCAGCAAGCCAATCAACAGCCATTTGACGCGATTGCCACCGGCCGCATGCTGCCTGTTGACCATCATCAGCGCTTTGTCTGCCAGGGCATGGGCCATGCCCGACTTGGCTATCGCCACTGCAAAAGCACCCAGCATGGCATAGGACAAAGCCACCTGAGCACCACCGCCCAACCCGCCATTGAAAGCATTGAGTGTTGCCTCGATACCCAGCCCACCTACGAGACCGCCAACAACGGCACCCACAATCAGTGCGATGACCACGTGCACACGGGACAAACTGAGCACCAGCATGATGCCGACCGCGGCAATTACTGCATTCATTATTACAACCTCATAGCGCGCACCACGATAAAACACCGTAAAGCGGAAAATTTCGGGCAAAAGACGACTGTTCCAATCGCCGGATCTGGAAGGGTGGACCTTTTTGGGGGCGCACACTTTGCAGCACCTCCAGCGCCTTGTCAAAGCGCAGGCCAAAGGCATCCGGACAATCCACCCTGACAGGCCTTAACCCTAGTATTTAAAGGGCTAAATCGGTGTTTTCAAGACCGGGTAAAACGCTAATAAGTCGGGTTTTGGCGTAAAGAAAAACATCCTGCGGCCGCTAACAGTGAAAGCCTCTTTTTAGGATGCATCCATGTCGCTCAGACAGCTTTCCATCCAATGGAAAATCACCCTCCTCGCCGGACTCAGCCTGATCGGCGTAGTCACCCTGCTGGTGGGACTTTCTCTTTATCGCATGGATCACACTGCCGATCTGGTAGAGGCCTCAAGTTCACGAATGCTGAACGAGTCTGCGCAAGCCCGTATCGAGGCTCAAGGTGAAGCCCAGGCACTGGCAATCAGTCGCCAGTTTATGGATGCCTACCAGTACGGTAATGGATTCGCCCGACAAGTCCTTTTCTTGCGTGAGCAATCTGAAAAGCGCTTTCTGGATGCCTTTGACTTGCGTGAAGACCTGACGCGCCAGGTTAAAGCGGCCTTGCAGGCCAATCCGGACTTGCTGGGGCTGTCGCTGGTATTTGAAGCCAACGCGCTGGATGGCAAGGACTCACTGTTCGACCATCAAAAAGAACTGGGCAGCAATGACAAAGGACGCTTTGCCCTTTACTGGTCGCAACCGACACCGGGCAAGCTGAGCTCGATGGCGCTGCCCGAATCAGACATGGTCGATACCAGCACCGGGCCCAGCGGCCAGGCCAACAACACATGGTTCACCTGCCCGCGCACTACGCGCAAACCGTGCATCATCGAGCCCTATTTCTATGAGATCGACGGGCAAAACGTATTACTGACCAGCATCGTTTTCCCCCTGATTGTTGACGGAAAAGTCATTGCTTCACTGTCGGTTGATATCAATCTCAACAGCTTGCAAGCCATTAGCCTGCAAGCCAGCCAAAAACTGTACGACGGCGAAACCCGCGTTGGCATTATCAGCTCGGCCGGGATACTCGCCGGCTTCAGTGCTGATGCCAGCAAACTTGCCCAGCGTCTCGATCAGGTAGACACCAGTGATGGCGCTGAATTGATCCGCATGATGGCCAAAGGTGATCAGGTACAAAGCATTCGCAGCGAGCAACGCCTGAAAGTCCTGATTCCCTTCCTGCCGATCCCGGGCAGCAAATCCTGGGGCGTATTGCTCGACGTGCCTGAAGCTGTCCTGGTCGGACCGGCACAGGCCCTGCAAGCAGAACTGGACGAGCGCAACAGGGCCGGAGCCTTGACCGAGCTGGCGTGGGGGTCTCTGGCAGCCATCATCGGGCTTCTGCTGGTGTGGTTGCTGGCCCGTAGCGTCACACGTCCGATCCTTGGCGTGGCCAACATGCTTGAAGATATTGCGAGCGGAGAAGGCGACCTGACCCGTCGCTTGGCATACGACAAAAAAGACGAACTTGGACAGCTCGCCAGCTGGTTCAACCGCTTCCTCGACAAACTGCAACCGACCATTGCCGAAGTCAAACGCTCGGTACAGGACGCGCGCAGCACCGCCGATCAGTCGGCGGCCATTGCCACCCAGACCAGCGCTGGTATGGAGCAGCAGTACCGTCAGGTCGACCAGGCGGCCACGGCCTCCCATGAAATGAGCGCAACGGCGCAGGATGTCGCACGCAGCGCGGCACAGGCGGCTCAGGCCGCTCGTGATGCCGATCAGGCGACCAGACAAGGGCTGACGATCATTGACCGCACCACGACCAGCATCGACCATCTGGCTGCAGATATGAGCGCGGCCATGACGCAAGTTGAAGGGCTGGCTGCCAATAGTGAAAAAATCGGTTCAGTACTGGAGGTCATTCGCGCCATTGCCGAACAGACCAACCTCCTCGCCTTGAATGCTGCCATTGAAGCGGCGCGGGCAGGCGAAGCCGGGCGCGGATTTGCCGTGGTGGCCGACGAGGTCCGCAACCTGGCACGCCGGACTCAGGAATCCGTTGAGGAAACCCGGCAGGTCATCGAACAACTGCAAGCCGGGACTCAGGAAGTAGTGAGTTCCATGAATAACAGCCATCGCCAGGCTCAGGGCAGTGTGGAGCAGGTAGGACAGGCGGTGACGGCCTTGCAGCAAATCGGTGATGCCGTCACCGTGATTACCGACATGAACTTGCAGATTGCCAGCGCGGCTGAAGAACAGAGTGCCGTTGCAGAGGAAATCAACAACAACGTTTCCACTATTCGGGATGTAACGGAGTCTTTGTCTGAACAGGCCAATGAGTCGGCCCGGGTCAGTCAGGCGCTGAACTCACTGGCCAACCAGCAGCAAAAATTGATGGATCAATTTCGCGTCTGATCCGTCGTGCGATGACGGTTTTAAGCCGTCGTCGCCTTTTTCGTTCCTCCTGGGAGCTTGATTCTAACCATCAGGCCGCCCATCTCAGCTGTCTCAAGCTGCATAACTCCCCCCCACGCTTCAACGATGTCCCGAACGATTCCAAGGCCCAGACCGTGACCACTGGCTTGCTCGTCAAGCCGCGTACCGCGACTGAACACCTGATCACGTTCGGCCTCAGGAATGCCCGGCCCATCATCCTGGACTTCAATCACAAACCCGTCCACGGTCTGGCCAATACTCAGTTCGACTTGGGCGTCCGCCCATTTGCAGGCGTTATCCAATAGATTACCGAGCAATTCGAGCATGTCTTCCCGATCCCAAGGCAAATGCAGCCCCGGCGCAACCTTGTGCGTCAATTGCAGATGCTCGCCGTGAATCATGCCAAGGGTCGACAGGAGCCCTGGCAACTCCGTATCAGCATCAAATTGCGCACCCGGCAAGGCATCGCCCGCAAGACGCGCACGGTTGAGCTCGCGGCTCATGCGCTGCTGTATCTGGTCCAACTGCTCTCGCAATGTAGTTTGTATCTGCGGATAAGCTGCAAGCCGCGGATCGTTGGCCAGGCTGATCAATACCGCCAATGGGGTTTTAAGTGCATGGCCCAGGTTGCCCAACGCATTGCGCGAGCGCTTGAGGTTGTCTTCGGTATGGGCCAGCAAGTGGTTTATTTGCGTGACCAGGGGTTCAAGCTCAAGGGGGACCAGCGAATCAAGCTGCGAGCGCTGACCTGACTGCAACTGAGCGATTTGTTTACGTGCAGTTTCCAATGGCCGTAGAGCGCGGCGAACGGTAATACGCTGCAACAGCAAAATAACAATCAGGGCCATGACGCCCACCCCCAGACCGATCCGCTGAACCTGCCTGAAACTTTCACGTATGGGTGTGTAGTCCTGGGCAACGCTGATGGAGACCGCCTGGCCAAGGCGCTGGTAATCACTGCGCATGACCAGCAGCATCTGCCCCTCTGGGCCAGGCTGTAACTCGCTGCTCAGCCCAGGCTCTCTGGGACGCGGTAGTTGAGCGTCCCAAAGCGAACGCGAGCGCCAGTGAGTATCACCGAACTCGATACTGAAATAGTGTCCAGAAAATGGCCGCTGATAAGCAGATGACAACCGTCGTTCATCCAACTGCAAGCCTTGGGGGCCACGGCTCAAAGCTATCAGCAGGTTCTCACTGTCGTTCTTCAGGCCTGACTCCAGATAACGCTGGAGGCCACTTTCAAATAGCCAGAGACTGACTTGACCTACGACCAGACCTGCAACCAGCAGAACGCTGACCAAACCCAGACTCAAACGCCTCTGAATGGACTTCACTGGCCGACAGCGCCGAAAATGTAGCCCTGACCACGACGGGTTTCGACCACTTCACGCCCGAGCTTGCGACGTAAATGGTTCACGTGGACCTCTAAAACATTGGAATCACGTTCAGTCTCACCGTCGTAGAGATGCTCGGCCAAGTGGCTTTTAGAGAGGATCTGTTGCGGATGCAACATGAAATACCGCAGAAGACGGAACTCGGCAGCGGTCAATTGCACCTCGGCCCCATCTTTGAGTACGCATTGACGCGCCTCATCCAACTGCAGCCCTGCGGATTTCAATAACGGCTGATTCGGTTGACCGTGAGAGCGACGCAAGAGTGCCTGCACCCGCAGTTGCAGCTCTTCAGGATGAAAAGGTTTGGTTACATAATCATCGGCACCGGCTTTAAGGCCATCAATGCGCTCGGACCAGGAGCTGCGTGCCGTCAAAATCAGAACAGGCGTGGCCAGCCCTTGTGTGCGCCACTGCTTGAGCACATCAATGCCGGACATCCCCGGTAAACCCAGATCAAGAATAATCAGGTCATAGGGTTCACTCTGCCCTTGATAAAGAGCATCACGCCCATCGGCCAGCCAATCAACTGCATAGCCAAGGCGAGTTAACCCGGCCATCAGTTCGTCAGCCAATGGAACGTGATCTTCTACCAGCAGCAACCGCATTAATCATCTACCTCGTCTTTGAGCAATTGACCATTACTGGCGTTCAGTTTGATCTCGCGCACAACGCCACTGGTCGTAAGCAACTCGACCTCGTAAACATAAACGTCGTCATCCTCCTCCAGCTCTACCTCCAGCAATTTTGCACCCGGGTGGCGCTCAAGGGCTTTTTGAAGCAGTAGCTCTAGCGGCTGGATCAGGCCTTGCTCACGTAAACGCAGCGCCTCGTCCTGCCCCAGGTCCCGCGCAATGGCCAAAGAACAGAACGCAGAGAACACCAACACGATAAATCCGCCAACTCGTAGGTTCACTGTCATCACTCGCCTCTGCGGCCTCCGTTCAATGTCATTTGTGCGATATCAAAAACATGGAGCATAAATGTATTGGCTTAATTGAAGCTGAATCAACTGCCCCACCCCCCGGATTGCGGGAGGTATGCACCTGCGCTGGGCGTTAACTGCTAAACTGCCGCCCTGTATTCATCGCTCAGGCGATAGTCACCTTTCAAGAGCTATAAATATTGTGGAAATTTTCAAAGAGTTTACCTTCGAATCTGCGCATCGCTTGCCTTACGTGCCTGAAGGCCACAAATGCGGCCGCTTGCATGGTCACTCATTCAAGGTGGCAATCCATTTAAGCGGTGATATCGATCCGGCCACCGGCTGGATTCGCGATTTCTCAGAGATCAAAGCGATTTTCAAACCACTTTATGAGCTGCTTGATCACAACTACCTGAACGATATTCCGGGTCTGGAAAATCCAACGAGCGAAGTGCTGGCAAAGTGGATCTGGCAACAGCTCAAGCCTTTGCTACCAGAATTATCTGCGATACGAATTCATGAAACCTGCACCAGTGGTTGCATCTACTACGGTGATTGAATAAATCGCTCCAAAAAAACCACCTCTCAAGGTGGTTTTTTTGCTTTTACAGAAGGTAAAAGCGTGCCGATCACTGTTTAAAACTTACCACCACTTTTCTCGGCCCAAAAACAAACCCCCTGTCTGCGTTAGCAGACAGGGGGTTTGGAATTTAATCTTGACGATGACCTACTCTCACATGGGGAAACCCCACACTACCATCGGCGATGCATCGTTTCACTTCTGAGTTCGGGATGGGATCAGGTGGTTCCAATGCTCTATGGTCGTCAAGAAATTCGGTAGCCAGGTCGTTTACCTTTCGGTTTACGCTCCAGCGAATGGGTATGTAATAGTTTGGTGTTTTGTGAGTCGCAAACTTTCGGTTTGTATCGTCTTCACACACCGCAATCTGGTCTCTTCGACGCAAATTGCTTGGGTGTTATATGGTCAAGCCTCACGGGCAATTAGTATTGGTTAGCTCAACGCCTCACAGCGCTTACACACCCAACCTATCAACGTCGTAGTCTTCGACGGCCCTTTAGGGAACTCAAGGTTCCAGTGAGATCTCATCTTGAGGCAAGTTTCCCGCTTAGATGCTTTCAGCGGTTATCTTTCCCGAACATAGCTACCCGGCAATGCCACTGGCGTGACAACCGGAACACCAGAGGTTCGTCCACTCCGGTCCTCTCGTACTAGGAGCAGCCCCTCTCAAATCTCAAACGTCCACGGCAGATAGGGACCGAACTGTCTCACGACGTTCTAAACCCAGCTCGCGTACCACTTTAAATGGCGAACAGCCATACCCTTGGGACCGGCTTCAGCCCCAGGATGTGATGAGCCGACATCGAGGTGCCAAACACCGCCGTCGATATGAACTCTTGGGCGGTATCAGCCTGTTATCCCCGGAGTACCTTTTATCCGTTGAGCGATGGCCCTTCCATACAGAACCACCGGATCACTAAGACCTACTTTCGTACCTGCTCGACGTGTCTGTCTCGCAGTCAAGCGCGCTTTTGCCTTTATACTCTACGACCGATTTCCGACCGGTCTGAGCGCACCTTCGTACTCCTCCGTTACTCTTTAGGAGGAGACCGCCCCAGTCAAACTACCCACCATACACTGTCCTCGATCCGGATAACGGACCTGAGTTAGAACCTCAAAGTTGCCAGGGTGGTATTTCAAGGTTGGCTCCATGCAGACTGGCGTCCACACTTCAAAGCCTCCCACCTATCCTACACAAGCAAATTCAAAGTCCAGTGCAAAGCTATAGTAAAGGTTCACGGGGTCTTTCCGTCTAGCCGCGGATACACTGCATCTTCACAGCGATTTCAATTTCACTGAGTCTCGGGTGGAGACAGCGCCGCCATCGTTACGCCATTCGTGCAGGTCGGAACTTACCCGACAAGGAATTTCGCTACCTTAGGACCGTTATAGTTACGGCCGCCGTTTACCGGGGCTTCGATCAAGAGCTTCGCGTTAGCTAACCCCATCAATTAACCTTCCGGCACCGGGCAGGCGTCACACCCTATACGTCCACTTTCGTGTTTGCAGAGTGCTGTGTTTTTAATAAACAGTCGCAGCGGCCTGGTATCTTCGACCGGCATGGGCTTACGCAGTAAATGCTTCACCCTCACCGGCGCACCTTCTCCCGAAGTTACGGTGCCATTTTGCCTAGTTCCTTCACCCGAGTTCTCTCAAGCGCCTTGGTATTCTCTACCCAACCACCTGTGTCGGTTTGGGGTACGGTTCCTGGTTACCTGAAGCTTAGAAGCTTTTCTTGGAAGCATGGCATCAACCACTTCGTTGTCTAAAAGACAACTCGTCATCAGCTCTCGGCCTTAGAATCCCGGATTTACCTAAGATTCCAGCCTACCACCTTAAACTTGGACAACCAACGCCAAGCTGGCCTAGCCTTCTCCGTCCCTCCATCGCAATAACCAGAAGTACAGGAATATTAACCTGTTTTCCATCGACTACGCTTTTCAGCCTCGCCTTAGGGACCGACTAACCCTGCGTCGATTAACGTTGCGCAGGAAACCTTGGTCTTTCGGCGTGGGTGTTTTTCACACCCATTATCGTTACTCATGTCAGCATTCGCACTTCTGATACCTCCAGCAAGCTTCTCAACTCACCTTCACAGGCTTACAGAACGCTCCTCTACCGCATCACCTAAGTGATACCCGTAGCTTCGGTGTATGGTTTGAGCCCCGTTAAATCTTCCGCGCAGGCCGACTCGACTAGTGAGCTATTACGCTTTCTTTAAAGGGTGGCTGCTTCTAAGCCAACCTCCTAGCTGTCTAAGCCTTCCCACATCGTTTCCCACTTAACCATAACTTTGGGACCTTAGCTGACGGTCTGGGTTGTTTCCCTTTTCACGACGGACGTTAGCACCCGCCGTGTGTCTCCCATGCTCGGCACTTGTAGGTATTCGGAGTTTGCATCGGTTTGGTAAGCCGGGATGGCCCCCTAGCCGAAACAGTGCTCTACCCCCTACAGTGATACATGAGGCGCTACCTAAATAGCTTTCGAGGAGAACCAGCTATCTCCGAGCTTGATTAGCCTTTCACTCCGATCCACAGGTCATCCGCTAACTTTTCAACGGTAGTCGGTTCGGTCCTCCAGTTAGTGTTACCCAACCTTCAACCTGCCCATGGATAGATCGCCCGGTTTCGGGTCTATTCCCAGCGACTAGACGCCCTATTAAGACTCGCTTTCGCTACGCCTCCCCTATTCGGTTAAGCTTGCCACTGAAAATAAGTCGCTGACCCATTATACAAAAGGTACGCAGTCACCCAACAAAGTGGGCTCCCACTGCTTGTACGCATACGGTTTCAGGATCTATTTCACTCCCCTCTCCGGGGTTCTTTTCGCCTTTCCCTCACGGTACTAGTTCACTATCGGTCAGTCAGTAGTATTTAGCCTTGGAGGATGGTCCCCCCATATTCAGACAAAGTTTCTCGTGCTCCGTCCTACTCGATTTCACTGCAAAGATGTTTTCGCGTACAGGGCTATCACCCACTATGGCCGCACTTTCCAGAGCGTTCCGCTAACATCAATACAGCTTAAGGGCTGGTCCCCGTTCGCTCGCCACTACTAAGGGAATCTCGGTTGATTTCTTTTCCTCAGGGTACTTAGATGTTTCAGTTCCCCTGGTTCGCTTCTTAAGCCTATGTATTCAGCTTAAGATACCTAACTTATGTTAGGTGGGTTCCCCCATTCAGACATCTCCGGATCAAAGTCTGTTTGCCGACTCCCCGAAGCTTTTCGCAGGCTACCACGTCTTTCATCGCCTCTGACTGCCAAGGCATCCACCGTATGCGCTTCTTCACTTGACCATATAACCCCAAGCAATCTGGTTATACTATGAAGACGACATTCGCCGAAAATTCGCATGTTCAATTAAGAACGTTCACAAATTTTACCTTAGCCTGAATAAACACCAGTGAAAGTGTTATCCAGTCTAACTTTCTATTACATACCCAAATTTTTAAAGAACGATCTAATCAAAAAGATCAGAAATCAACATTCACCATCGTTTGATGGAATGCTCATTTCTAAGCTTTACGACAGAAAAACCACAGAGCGACTCTGCAGTTATCGTCTTCTACAATGAATCAAGCAATTCGTGTGGGAACTTATGGAGCAGCTGATGTCGTCGATTAAGGAGGTGATCCAGCCGCAGGTTCCCCTACGGCTACCTTGTTACGACTTCACCCCAGTCATGAATCACACCGTGGTAACCGTCCTCCCGAAGGTTAGACTAGCTACTTCTGGTGCAACCCACTCCCATGGTGTGACGGGCGGTGTGTACAAGGCCCGGGAACGTATTCACCGTGACATTCTGATTCACGATTACTAGCGATTCCGACTTCACGCAGTCGAGTTGCAGACTGCGATCCGGACTACGATCGGTTTTATGGGATTAGCTCCACCTCGCGGCTTGGCAACCCTTTGTACCGACCATTGTAGCACGTGTGTAGCCCAGGCCGTAAGGGCCATGATGACTTGACGTCATCCCCACCTTCCTCCGGTTTGTCACCGGCAGTCTCCTTAGAGTGCCCACCATTACGTGCTGGTAACTAAGGACAAGGGTTGCGCTCGTTACGGGACTTAACCCAACATCTCACGACACGAGCTGACGACAGCCATGCAGCACCTGTCTCAATGTTCCCGAAGGCACCAATCTATCTCTAGAAAGTTCATTGGATGTCAAGGCCTGGTAAGGTTCTTCGCGTTGCTTCGAATTAAACCACATGCTCCACCGCTTGTGCGGGCCCCCGTCAATTCATTTGAGTTTTAACCTTGCGGCCGTACTCCCCAGGCGGTCAACTTAATGCGTTAGCTGCGCCACTAAGAGTTCAAGACTCCCAACGGCTAGTTGACATCGTTTACGGCGTGGACTACCAGGGTATCTAATCCTGTTTGCTCCCCACGCTTTCGCACCTCAGTGTCAGTATCAGTCCAGGTAGTCGCCTTCGCCACTGGTGTTCCTTCCTATATCTACGCATTTCACCGCTACACAGGAAATTCCACTACCCTCTACCATACTCTAGCTTGCCAGTTTTGGATGCAGTTCCCAGGTTGAGCCCGGGGATTTCACATTCAACTTAACAAACCACCTACGCGCGCTTTACGCCCAGTAATTCCGATTAACGCTTGCACCCTCTGTATTACCGCGGCTGCTGGCACAGAGTTAGCCGGTGCTTATTCTGTCGGTAACGTCAAAACACTAACGTATTAGGTTAATGCCCTTCCTCCCAACTTAAAGTGCTTTACAATCCGAAGACCTTCTTCACACACGCGGCATGGCTGGATCAGGCTTTCGCCCATTGTCCAATATTCCCCACTGCTGCCTCCCGTAGGAGTCTGGACCGTGTCTCAGTTCCAGTGTGACTGATCATCCTCTCAGACCAGTTACGGATCGTAGCCTTGGTGAGCCATTACCTCACCAACTAGCTAATCCGACCTAGGCTCATCTGATAGCGCAAGGCCCGAAGGTCCCCTGCTTTCTCCCGTAGGACGTATGCGGTATTAGCGTCCGTTTCCGAACGTTATCCCCCACTATCAGGCAGATTCCTAGGTATTACTCACCCGTCCGCCGCTCTCAAGAGAAGCAAGCTTCTCTCTACCGCTCGACTTGCATGTGTTAGGCCTGCCGCCAGCGTTCAATCTGAGCCATGATCAAACTCTTCAGTTCAAACATCTTTGGGTTTTTAAGAAACCCTAAACTTGGCTCAGCAATCGTTGGTTACATCTTTGATTTCTCGCGGAGTAACTTGTGATGCTGATAATCTTGTTGACTATCAGCCTGACTCCACAAGCACCCACACGAATTGCTTGATTCAGTTGTTAAAGAGCGGTTGGTTTAGCTTTCGCTGAACCGAGGCGCGCATTCTACAGCAGCCTCTGTTGCTGTCAAGCGGTTATTTTAAGATGTTTTCAAAGTTTCCTCTGTAACATCAACCACTTGCGCTTTCGATCTCTCGTTAGCGGGAGGCGAATTCTACAGCGTTACACGCTGCTGTCAACACCTCATTTCCTGCTTCGATGACTTGAAGCTGACACTGCCGAAAACCAATCCAACTCATTGAAACTCAAGGAGTTTTCCGTTTCGACTGCGCCGGAAGTGGGCGCATTATAGGCCGCTGTAAATCTGAGTCAAGCATTAATCCAAACTATCGACCTTACGAGCTTCATAGGTAGAAAACCCACATTGAATGCGCACTATATTGCACATCCAGAATTACCCAAGCATCATGCCTGTCTTTAAACCTTCTGCCAGGCACACCTATCAATGATAAAGCCCCCCCATAGCTTCGTAGCAACGCTATTCCCTGTTGGCTTGCTACTCATTGCCATGGCCTCGATCCAATCCGGCGCCTCGCTGGCAAAAAGCATGTTCCCTATTATCGGCGCACAAGGAACAACCAGCCTGCGCCTGACATTCGCCAGCCTCATCATGTTCCTGATACTGCGACCATGGAGAGCCAAGTTCACCACCAAGTCCTTGAAGACCGTGATCGTTTACGGGATCGCCCTGGGAGGAATGAATTTCCTCTTCTATATGTCACTGCGCACTGTTCCGCTGGGTATTGCAGTTGCTCTGGAGTTTACGGGTCCTTTGGCAGTGGCTATTTATAGCTCCCGCAGACCTATCGACTTTATATGGATCGGCCTGGCCATCACGGGACTCCTACTGCTCATACCCATTGGTGAAAGTGTTCAAGGCATTGATCCAACGGGCGCTGGCTACGCGCTAGGTGCCGGGGTCTGCTGGGCGCTGTACATCCTCTATGGACAGCGGGCCGGTGCGGACAATGGCGTTCAGACCGCAGCATTGGGCGTCATTATTGCGGCTCTGTTTTTCGCACCTATCGGGGTTTACCACGCAGGGGCGGCATTGCTGACCCCTGGCCTGATCCCAATAGCCATTGGTGTAGCACTCTTATCGACAGCACTGCCTTACACGCTTGAGATGATTGCTCTTACACGCATGCCCACCCGAACATTCGGCACTTTAATGAGCATAGAGCCTGCCTTTGGGGCACTTTCAGGGCTGCTGTTCCTGAATGAGGTCTTGTCGTTCACACAGTGGATGGCCATCTCTTGCATCATAATGGCCTCAATCGGTGCGACCTTAACGATGCGCAACCACTCAAAACCGATCGTCACCGACAATAAGCACGCCATTTAACTCTGCTCTGGTAATTAACTCTCATTTAAGGGATGTTTGTCCCTTGAGAATCACATGAACCGATTCCGGATAAGGATATCCACTAAAACCATGGGGAGATGGTCGCCGATTCTCGCATCCCGTAAATCCGACGCAAACGCTTAAGGACAGGAATGAAACGAATTTTGGTAGCTTTAGCCGTACTCGTTGTAACCGGCTGCGCAGCAACCTCGGAAACTGCCGTCAAGCATGGAAAACGAGGATTGCATATCAATTGCTCTGGATTGTCCTCATCGTGGAACAAGTGCTACGCCGAAGCCGTCAAATCCTGTGGAAGCAAGGGATACCGGGTGGTAGCCAAATCGGGCGATACCGCAGAAGAACCAGGGGACTATCCATTCGGCCTGAACCCAGCCGGCTATACCAGCCGCAGCATGATTGTTATCTGCAAGTAACGCCCCGCCCAGCCATGCCGTCGAGCGAGCCGACAGCATGGCAAGGAGATCAGGCAGTTATCGTAAGTGGTGCCGTACGCTCCAGCAGCCACTCAAGCGCAGACCCGACAAGGTACGGGCTCAAACGCTCGCGAACCAGCGCATGATAGGCGTCAAACCATTCGCGCTCTTCCAGGGTCAGCAATGATGGCTCCAGACAGCGCGTGTCGATTGGGCACAGCGTCAGGGTTTCAAACTTCAAGAATGCCCCAAACTCCGAAGTTCCCGCCTCACGATTCAACACCAGATTCTCGATTCGCACTCCCCAACGACCCGGGCGGTATGTTCCAGGCTCAATCGAGGTAATCATCCCTGGCTGCATCGCAGTATGTGGTGCCGGCGCAGCCTGATACGCAATAACTTGAGGCCCTTCATGCACATTCAGGAAGTAGCCGACCCCATGACCTGTCCCGTGCCCGTAATCGACGTGCTCAGCCCAAATCGGCGCCCTTGCGATCGAGTCCAGCAAAGGTGACAGGATCCCTTTTGGAAATTGAGCCCTGGACAAGGCGATCACACCTTTAAGCACACGGGTACAATCGTGTTTCTGCTCGCGGGTTGGCGTACCAACAGGGACCATACGCGTGATATCGGTTGTGCCTCCCAGGTACTGCCCACCCGAGTCGATCAACAACAAGCCATCACCTTCAATCACAGCATGCTCTTGCTCCGTTGCGTGGTAATGCGGCATTGCGCCATTGGCATTAAAAGCCGCAATGGTGTTGAAGCTTAACGATACAAAGCCGGGGCGGCGGGCACGAGCAGCGGTCAACTGCTCATCAATAGTCAACTCGGTAATGCGCTCACGCCCAAGGGCTGTCTCCAGCCATGCAAAGAACTCACAGAGCGCAGCACCATCCTGCTCCATAGCCTGACGGATATGGACCGCGTCCTCGAGGCTCTTCTGAGACTTGGCCAAGGTAGTTGGATTCAAGCCTTCAACCAGTTTCACCTCAGCCTGTAAATGACCGAGCAGCCCGCAGGTCACACGGGCAGGGTCCACCAATAGACGAGTTGAACCCGGCAAAGACGCCAGAGCCGCATTGATCTCAACGTAATCACGCAGCTCAACGCCATCAGCCTCAAGTGTCTCGCGCAGTTCGACACTGATTTTATTCAAGTCCAGAAACAAGGTAGCCCGCGAGGCCTCGACCAATGCAAACGAAACGAACACTGGGTTGAAGGAGACATCCGAGCCTCGCAGATTAAACAACCAGGCGATGTCATCCAGAGTCGCAATAAAATGTGCATCCGCCTGGCGCTGCTTGAGTGTTTCTCGCAACTGCGCCAGTTTTACAGCCCGACTGACCGTCGCTTGCGGCGGCAGATGCTCATAAACCGGCTGTACCGGCAGTATTGGACGGTCATCCCAAACCTGGCCAAGCAGATCGATATCCGTACGTAAAACGGCACCACGCTCTTTAAGCTTGCTCTCGAGTGTGCGTGCAGATGCCAGGGCGAGCACTGCGCCATCAACGGAAACCGTTGCACCTTCAGGTGTCTGCTCGGCCAGCCACTCCAGAGGACCCGATTGCCCGGGTAACAGCTTGACCAGCTCAATGGTACTGCCCTTCAGCTCTTTGGCCGCCTGCTCCCAGTAACGACTATCAGCCCACACTCCGGCAAAGGTTGGCGTCACAATCAATGTTCCAACCGAACCGTAAAAACCCGACAGCCATTGGCGTCCTTGCCAATACGCAGGCAAGTACTCTGAAAGATGGGGGTCAGCCGAGGGCACCAGCAGCGCATATATACCGTTCTGGCTCATCAACGCCCGGGTACGCGCCAAACGCTCCACAACCGGTACTGGATTCAACGACTGAGTACTCATTCTGTCTCCTGCTTATCACTGGGGATTATTATTGGTCGCTAGTGATCATGGATCAGCCACTACCGTTGGGCAACCGCCCAAAACGGTGCCGGCGCGGCGACAGAAGCTTTAATCGCCTTCACTGCGGCATCTATATCCTGCTCGCTGGTGAAGCGCCCAAGACTCAGGCGGATTGTTCGGCTGGCTTTATCGGCATCATGCCCCAGGGCCAGCAGCACGTGGGACGGTGCATTACTCGCCGAGTTGCACGCTGAAGTTGCCGAGTACGCGAGGGAAGCACTCAGGATTGCGCTGTTGAAGTGCCCTTCGCTGAAGGTCAGGCTCAAGGTATGGGGAATTCGCTCTGTCGGACAGCCATTACATTGCAGCCCTTGCACATCGACCAACTGCTCAAGCAAGCGCTGGCGAAGTCCGCGAATGTGAGCCAGCTCCTGAGCAAATGACTCACTGGCCACTGCAAATGCAGCGCCCATGCCTGCAATTTGATGAGTCGCCAGGGTTCCTGAGCGCAAACCGGACTCATGCCCGCCACCATGAATCTGTGCCTGTAGCCGATCCTGCGCACGCGGCCCCACATACAAGGCGCCGATACCTTTGGGACCATAGATCTTGTGCCCCGAGAACGACATCAAGTCTACCGCCCACTCATCCAGGTCGATGGCAACCTTGCCCGCTCCCTGCGCGGCATCGACGTGGAACAGCGCACCATGCTCGCGGACCCGGCGCCCGATACCCGGAATATCGTTGACCGTGCCCAGTTCATTGTTGACCAGCATCAACGACACCAGCAGTGTGTCGTCGCGCAGAGCAGCATCTACCTGATCGGCACTTACGAGCCCATTGGCATCAGGGGCCAGATACGTCACCTCAAAACCCGCCTCTTGTAAAAAGCGTGCAGTGTCCAACACCGCCTTGTGCTCGATCTGACTGGTGATGATATGCCCGCGGGACTGACCACCCGCCTGGGCCACACCTTTTAGCGCCAGGTTATTGGACTCGGTCGCACCCGAGGTCCAGATAATCTGCTCAGGCCTGGCATTGATCAGTTTCGCGACCTGTTCACGGGCCAGTTCTACCGTCTGCCGGGCTTGCTGACCAAAGACATGGGAGCCAGAGGCCGGATTGCCAAAGTTGCCTTCAAAACCCAGGCAATCGACCATCACCTGAATGACACGAGCGTCCACGGGAGTGGTGGCCGCGTAATCGAAATAAATAGGTCGCTTGTTCATTGTTCAAATCCACTGAGCGCATTCCGGAAACAGGCAGTGCCTGGTACCGGAGAGTGAAGCCACGAGAAAATGCGGCCGTTAGAGATAACCGATTGAGCCAGGTGAAAAAAGGTGCATTCGACAGGAAGGCCGTAGGATATGTCTCAAATCTGGGCTATCTGGAAAGCAGGAGCTTATAAAGCGCTAAAAGCAGGTCATCACGCAAGTCCGATATGCAATATCGATATATAAATATGGAATTAGGTTAGTTTACGGAATAACAAAATGACTTTATAAAGCAGCCTTCGGCTTTCCTTTTGTGGGCAGAGCCCCTGTTAAAAGGAGCTGTCAATGCAGCTTTTAACATTACCTGCCACCCCGGCACTGGCCACGTCCATACGCGCCACGGCACAAGTGTTTGAAGACCCCGCGTCCAAAGCCCTGTTGGCACACTTGCAACAGATAGCGCCCAGTGACGCCAGCGTACTGATCATTGGTGAAACCGGCACCGGCAAAGAACTGGTCGCCCGGCATATCCACCAACTCAGCCACCGTCACAACCAGCCATTTGTGGCCGTCAATTGCGGCGCCTTTGCCGAGTCATTGGTGGAAGCTGAACTGTTTGGCCATGAAAAGGGGGCTTTTACAGGCGCGCTGACTGCAAAAGCCGGATGGTTTGAAGAGGCCGATGGCGGCACATTATTTCTGGATGAGATCGGAGACTTGCCGCTGACCATCCAGGTAAAGCTGCTACGCGTCCTGCAAGAGCAGGAGGTCGTGCGGTTGGGCTCGCGTAAAAGCACACCGATCAACGTGCGCGTACTGGCTGCCACAAACGTCAATCTGGAACAGGCCATAGACGCCGGGCATTTTCGAGAAGATCTGTACTACCGCCTCAATGTCGTCAGCCTTGCGCTGCTCCCGTTACGTGAGCGCCCCGGGGATATCCTTCCGTTAGCCAGACACTTCCTTAAATCCTATCGCCAACGGCTGCCTCATGGACCAACGGCACTCAGTGAATGTGCCGAACACGTACTGATCCACCATCCTTGGCAGGGCAATATTCGCGAGCTTGAAAATGTCGTGCATCACAGCCTGCTCCTGTGCCGCAATCAGACCATTACGGTACAAGACCTGCGCCTGTCCCAATCACGCAGCAGACGCCAGGACTTCGCGCTGCAACAACCCGCCACGCATACCACCCGGGACTTGTTACAACGCGCCTTTCGGAAACTGTTCGAAGAAGAGCCGGGCGCCCTGCATGAAGCCGTTGAAGATACCCTGCTGCGTACGGCCTATGAGTTTTGCCATCACAATCAGGTACACACTGCAAAATTGCTGGGTTTGAGTCGCAACGTCACTCGAACACGCCTGATCAAGCTCGGAGCACTTTCAGTCAATGTTCGTCGCACGGAGCCCGACGCCCTCGCCTATTGAAAGCCTGCCCCCATCGCAGTTGCCTGACGATACCTCGGAACGTTTGGCAACATCGCTCGATGCCGGGTTGGGCGACCCACGCGGGTTCAGTGGGTCCGATCAACCACAAAAGGCCTATCGCCGCTATTCACGCTTATCGGTAAGATGACGTCCTTCCTGCGCGTTTGCGCTGTACGTCCCGCCGAATTAAGTCGATCCCATGCCTTTTGAACTCAGCGTAGATTTGACCACCCTCGCCATTCTGGCCGCCGTTGCCTTTGTTGCCGGATTCATCGACGCCATTGCCGGGGGCGGGGGGCTGCTCACCACCCCTGCCCTGCTCACCGCAGGCTTGCCGCCACATCTGGTGCTGGGCACCAACAAGCTCAGCTCGACATTCGGCGCAGCCACCGCGAGCCTTACCTTCTACCGACGCAAACTGTTCCATCCTCGCGAATGGAAGCTGGCCATTTTCGGAACCCTCGCCGGTGCACTGATCGGCGCAGTTGTCGCCCACTACATGCCCGCCGAATGGCTCAACAAAATGCTGCCGGTGATTGTTTTCGGTTGCGGACTCTACTTGCTGTTTGGCGGCACTCCCAAAACGCCTGTCGACAACGACGCGCCGATCAAAAAGAAATGGCAACTGCCCCAGGGCCTGGGCCTGGGATTTTATGATGGCGTAGCCGGGCCGGGTACGGGCGCGTTCTGGACCGTCAGCACCATGCTGATGTACCCGGTCGATCTGGTGAAGGCCAGCGGTGTGGCGCGCAGCATGAATTTCGTCAGCAACATTGCAGCGCTGTCGGTGTTCATATTCTCCGGCCATGTGGACTGGGTGATCGGTCTGACCATGGGCTTTGCAGTCATGGTCGGCGCCTTCTTCGGCGCCCGCAGCGCAATCAGCGGCGGGGCCAAATTCATTCGCCCGGTGTTTATCACCGTGGTATTGGGTTTGACCGTGCGCCTAGCCTGGCAGCACTGGTTCGGCATGGCCTAAACGACGGGCTACATACAAGTCGATGAGATAACGCGCAATTGAGCGCGACGCCGGCAACGGCGGCAGCCGGTGCACATTGAACCACTGCGCATCTTCTATCTCGTCGGCCTGAGGCACGATATCGCCTCCCGCGTACTCGGCGTGAAAACCCAGCATCATGGAGTGCGGGAACGGCCAGCACTGGCTGCCCACATACTGGATGTTCCTGACCTCCACCTGCACTTCTTCGCGCACTTCGCGAATCAGGCAATCCTCGGCCGACTCCCCCGGCTCGGCGAATCCCGCCAGAGTGCTGTAGACCCCCGGTACAAAGCGCGGTGAACGGGCCAGAAGCACTTCATCGCCCCGGGTAATCAATACAATCATGCTGGGCGAGATACGTGGATAACTGCGCAAATCGCAGGCCGCGCAATACATCGCACGCTCCCTCGGCACCTGCGTCATGGCCTGCCCGCAGCTACCACAAAAGCGATGCTCACGAGCCCAGGTGCCAATTTGCGCGGCATAACCCAGCACCTTGTACAGCGTGTGGTCATCGCCCAGCATGAAGGCACGCAAGCCCTGCCAATCACAGCCCTCGACCTGGGCCGCACTTGCAAGCTCGAGCAGGTACACCGGCTCGCCGTCCAGGTGTCCGATGCCATGCTCCGCCAGCACAGCAAGGTCCTGGCGCTTGAGCCACTCCCGGGAAAAGAGCGGGCCATTGTGATTGATCAAGAACCCGTCGGGGCCGCGCGCCACGGCCCAGCCTCCAGTCAGGTCTGTATCCAGTACTGCCGTGATCCAACGCGGTGTCATTAAATGATCCTTGTTCAGGTTACAAAGACGTCAATCCAGAAACTCGGGTTTTTGCTTGGTCATGTGCGCCGTCATCGCCAGCCGCAAGTCGCTGGACTGAAGCATCGCCGCGTTCCAGGTCGCAACATATTCCAAACCATCGTCCACACGGTGATCGCGCATATAGCTGATCATCTGCTTGGTGCCGGCAATGGCGATGGGGGATTTGCTGGCGATTTCCAGGGCAATTGCCATTACCCCGTCCAGCAACGCCTGATGATCGCTGTAGACGCGGTTGACCAGGCCGATAGCTCGGGCCTCATCCGCCGCGACCATCCGCCCGGTGTAAGCCAGTTCGCGGAGCATGCCATCACCGATGATGCGCGGCAAACGTTGCAAAGTCCCCACGTCAGCGGCCATGCCCATGTCGATTTCCTTGATCGAGAACTGCGCATCCTCGGCGGCGTAGCGCATATCACAGGCCGCGATCAGGTCAATCGCCCCGCCCAGGCAATAGCCCTGAACAGCCGCCAAAACGGGCTTGCGACAATGATCCACGGCATTGAACGAGGCCTGCATTTGCAGAATCTTGCGCCGTAGCATGCGGGCATTACGGCCCACATCCTTGCCCATCTCATTGGCTAACGATGCCAGCAGCATCAAGTCGATACCGGCTGAAAAGTGCTTGCCTGCACCACTGAGCACGACAACCCGTACGGCATCGGTTTCATCAATCCACTGGAAGATCTCGATGATCTCGGTCCAGAACGCCGCGTTCATCGCATTGACCTTTTCAGGCCGGTTGATCTGAACGTGGGCAATGTTGCCGTTTAACTCAACCTGAAAAGCCTGGTAGTCGGACATAACCTGAATCCTTTATGGGGCGCTGTCGCCGCTCAATGAGCGGCGGACTATAACAAGCCTGACCGGCCCCAGGCAGGCCGCGATTGCGCCAAACTACGGACAAAATGACCTGCCTGAATAGCCCTCAACGCTGCAGGATAAAACGCTCTATCACCTGGGCAACGCCGTCTTCGACATTGCTGCCAGTGACCTGCATCGCCTGCTCGCGAACCTGCGCTTCGGCCTGCCCCATGGCGATCGACAGCCCGGCACGATGGAACATCGCAGGGTCATTGCCGCCGTCGCCGATCGCTACCGTACGCTCAAGGGGCACACCCAAATGCTCGGCCAGCGCTGCAAGGGCATCGCCTTTGTTGGCCTTGAGTGCAGTGATGTCCAGATAACGGGCCTGCGACCGGCTGGCCGATGCCTCCCCGCTCAACACCTGCTGCAGACTCTGTTCAAGCTCCACCAGCAGTGGCGCATTGCTGGTAGTGGCCACGATCTTGTCCACTCGATGCAAATAAGGTTCAAAGCTCTCTACCACTAAGGGCGCATAACCCAGCCCCTGTTGTTCGTGGGCAACCATCGGGCCCAACGGATCGCGCAACAGCCACTCATCGTCAGCAAACACCCAGATTTCAACGTCATGTCCGGACAACCGGGCCAGCGCCTTCAACACCGCCTCGTACGGCACATGATGGGACTGCAAATAGCTGCCATCGGCGTTTACCAGCACTCCGCCGTTGAATCCTGCAGTGGGCAATTCAATACCCAACTGCCGGATATACTCGCGCATGGCCCTGGGCGGGCGGCCGGTAGCCAGGGTGAAATGAATGCCTGCAGCCTGCAACGCCTTGACCGCAGCCAGGTTGCGCGGGCTGATGGTGTGGTCGGGCAACAGCAAGGTGCCATCCATGTCGCACAGCACCAATTCAACGGAGTCCAGCTTCACGTCACTCATCCTATGTTGAGCCAGACGCGACCATCGCGAGCCAGCAACTCTTTGGCCGCCTCCGGGCCGTCTTCCCCGGCCTTGTAAGGCTGAACGTCAGTGTGTTCACGCCACGCATCCAAAAAAGGCTGCACACCACGCCAGCCGTTTTCAATATTGTCGGCACGCTGGAACAAGGTCTGGTCACCGGTGAGGCAGTCGTAAATCAACGTCTCGTAGCCTGTGGAAGGCTGCATTTCGAAGAAGTCCTTGTACGCAAAACCCAACTCGATATTGGCCATTTTCAGCCCGGGGCCCGGGCGCTTGGCTTGAAGGTCAAACCACATGCCTTCGTTGGGCTGGATCTGGATACGTAAATAGTTGGGCTGTAAACGTTCAACTTCGGTGTCGCGGAACTGTGCATAAGGCGCAGGCTTGAAACAGATGGCGATTTCAGTGTCGCGCGCACTCATGCGTTTGCCGGTGCGCAGGTAGAACGGCACACCGACCCAGCGCCAGTTGTCGATCATCACCTTGAGCGCCACAAAGGTTTCAGTGCTGCTGTCAGCAGCCACGTTGTTCTCTTCGCGGTATCCCACGACCGGCTTGCCGCCGGACTCACCCTGGGTGTACTGCCCGCGTACAGAATTTTTCAACGCATCTTCTTTCGACCAGGGGCGGATTGCTCCAATCACCTTGGCTTTTTCACCGCGCACTGCATCGGCCCCAAAGGCTGCGGGGGGCTCCATCGCCACCATCGCCAGCAGTTGAAACAAATGGTTGGGCAACATGTCGCGCAAGGCGCCGGTGTGTTCGTAAAAACTGCCACGTGTCTCGACCCCGACGGTTTCAGCCGCAGTGATCTGCACATGGTCAATGTAATGATTGTTCCAGAAGGCTTCGAAAAGCCCGTTGGAGAAACGGCTGACCAAAATATTCTGGACGGTTTCCTTGCCCAGGTAATGGTCAATCCGGTAGATCTGCTTCTCGCTCATGACATTGAGCAGGCACTCATTCAATGCTTGAGCTGTCTGCACGTCAGAGCCAAAAGGTTTTTCAATGACGACCCGGCGAAATGCATCGGGGGTTTCCTTGAGCAACCCGCTGGCACCCAGCCGCTGCACGACTTCGCTGAAAAAGCGTGGTGCAGTGGCCAGGTAGAACACCGCATTGCCAGTGCCGCTGGCGATGATTTTCTGCTCCAGCGCCCCGTAGGTGCTGTCATCCAGAAAATCGCCCTGCACGTAGCTGATGTTCTTCGCCAACGAGGCCCACAAATCGGCATTCAAGCCTTGCCCGTCAGGATGATCCACCTTGCTGGACGCTTCATTGCGAATGAAGTCCTCCAGCTTTTTGGCAAAACCCTCATCACTGATCCCATTGTGGTCAACGCCCACAATGCGCAGGCCACCGTCCAGTAAACCGTCACGACTCAAGTTGTACAGCGCAGGCATCAGCAAGCGCTTTACCAGATCACCGTGGGCACCAAACAAGAACAGAGTGGTGGGCGGCGCGGGCTTGGCGTCAGGTTTACTGGACAGATCAATCATTTTTTAGACGTCTCCACATGGCCACCGAAACCAAAGCGCATGGCCGATAGCATTTTGTCGCCATAGAGGCTTTGCTGGCGCGAACTGTAGCGGGCAAACAGGGCTTGCGACAACACCGGAACCGGCGTCGACTGCTCCATTGCAGCTTCGATGGTCCAGCGGCCTTCACCGCTATCTGCCACGGCGCCTGAGTAGCCATCCAGCGGCTCATCAGTGGCCAGGGCATCGGCAGTCAAATCCAGCAGCCAGGACGAAACAACGCTACCACGACGCCATACTTCGGCAATATCGCCCAGGTTCAGGTCAAAGCGCTGCTCTTCAGGCAGGTTCTCACCGCCCTTCATCTTCATCAGGTTGAAGCCTTCGGCGTAAGCCTGCATCAAACCGTATTCAATACCGTTGTGCACCATCTTCACGAAATGACCAGCACCTGCCGGGCCCGCATGGATATAACCACGCTCGGCACGATCGTCGTCAGATACACGGTCCTTGGTGCGCGGGATGTCACCCATGCCCGGGGCCAGCGCTGCAAACAGCGGGTCCAGGTGCTTCACGACAGCGCTGTCTCCACCGATCATCATGCAATAACCGCGCTCCAGGCCCCACACGCCGCCCGAGGTACCGACGTCAACGTACTGGATGCCCTTTTCGGCCAGAGACTGCGAACGACGCATGTCATCTTTATAGAAGGTGTTACCGCCATCGATGATGATGTCATCGGCGTCCAGCAGCTGGCTCAGGGTCTCGATGGTGTCTTCGGTCGGCGCACCTGAAGGCAGCATGACCCAGACAGCACGGGGTTTGGCCAGGCCTGCGACCAGCGCTGGCAAATCGGCAACGCCGGTGGCGCCTTCCTGTTCCAGAGCGCTGACAAAGTCGGTATTGCGGTCAAAAACCACGGTTGTATGCCCATTGAGCATCAGACGCCGTGCGATATTCCCGCCCATACGGCCCAATCCAATAATTCCCAACTGCATGTACTGTTGCTCCCAACGACAAATAAATAGGTGTACAGCACCTTAGTGCAACATTGCCCAAGGTGCCCGGTCAGGATCAGTCCTGACACATGGTGCATAGTTTCGCACAAGGTGAAGGGCAGATTCCCGATTCAATACACTCAACAGACGGACGAAGCAGCAAAGATTGCAAAACCAATACCCCTCAAGGTCGCCGAATGCGCCGACACACCCCCCGCAAGCGCAGCTATTGGCGACAAAGTTTTCACATGCACTTGGAGATACTTGAACACTTTGTGGCTGCTCTTTCGTGAGGCAGCCCCCATGTGTTGTGCCTGATTAATAGGCAACAACCATTCAAGTCAGTTATCAGCTGGAGCGCTGTATGGGGATGTTTAAACGCAGCAACACGTCTGCGAAAGGATTTGACTGGGCCGGCCTGGGTTGGCTGTTCCTGTTCTTCTGGTATTTTTCCGGCATCACCCAGCTACTGATCCAGCTGACCGGCACCTCCGGCTTCTCGGGGTTCCGCCAGGCCTTTGTGATGAGTGCCGTCTGGTTGGCCCCTATGCTGATGTTTCCCAAGCACACCCGCGTAATGGCTGCCGTGATTGGCGTCGTGCTGTGGGCCTGCTCGATGGCAAGCCTGGGCTACTTCTTTATCTATCAGCAAGAATTCTCGCAAAGCGTCATCTTCATCATGTTCGAATCGAACATCTCCGAAGCTGGCGAATACATGACCCAGTATTTTGCCTGGTGGATGGTGCTGGCATTCGTGGCCCATACCGCTTTCGCCGTGTTCCTGTGGTCACGCTTGCGCCCGGTGTACCTGCCCCGCGTGCAGGCCTGGGCTGCAGCGGTTGCCATACTGGTGGCGGTTATCGGTTACCCGCTGATCAAACAGACAATGAAGCACGACTCTATGGCCTCCGCCATGGAAAGCTTCGAAAGCCGTGTCGAACCTGCAGTGCCGTGGCAGATGGTAGTGGCGTATCGCCGTTATCTGGAGCAACTGGATAACATGCAAGGCATGCTGGCCAGCGTCAGCAAGATTCCGCCCCTGACCAACCTCAAGGACAACGAAGCCGGCAAGCCAACCACCCTGGTGCTGGTCATAGGCGAATCGACCAATCGCCAGCGCATGAGCCTCTATGGCTACCCGCGCGAGACAACGCCAAACCTCGATAAATTGCGCGATCAACTGGCGATTTTCGACAACGTCGTCACTCCACGGCCCTACACCATTGAAGCCCTGCAACAAGTGCTGACGTTCGCTGACGAAGAAAACCCGGATCTGTATCTCAGTACTCCGTCACTGGTCAGTGTCATGAAGCAAGCGGGCTACAAGACTTTCTGGGTCACCAACCAGCAGACCATGACCAAGCGCAACACCATGCTCACCACCTTCTCCGAGCAGGCTGATGAACAGGTCTACCTCAACAACAACCGCAACCAGAACGCTCGCCAGTACGACGGCGATGTCATTGAGCCGTTCAACAAGATCCTGGCCGACAGCGCCCCGCGCAAACTGATCGTGATCCACCTGCTCGGCACCCACATGAGCTACCAGTACCGTTACCCGCCGACCTTCGACAAGTTCGTGGACCGTACCGGTGTGCCAGCCGGACTGACCGACGACCAGGTACCGACTTACAACAGCTACGACAATGCCGTGTTGTATAACGATTTCGTGGTGTCGAGCCTGATCAAGGACTTCGCCAAGACCGACCCCAACGGCTTCCTGTTGTATCTGTCCGACCACGGCGAAGATGTATTCGATTCGGTCGGTCACAACACCCTGGGCCGTAACGAAGCCAAGCCGACAGCACCGATGTACACCATTCCGTTCATGGCCTGGGCATCGCCAAAATGGCGTGAAAACCACACCTGGAATTTCGCCAGTGACCTCAGCCGTCCTTACAGCAGCTCGCAGTTCATCCATACCTGGACTGATCTGGCCGGCCTGAGTGCCGATGAACTGGACGACAAGAAAAGCCTGGTCAGCGATCAGTTTGTCGCCCGCCCGCAACTGATTGGCGATCCGTACTCGCGCCCGCAGAAAGCCTTGATCGACTTCAGCCTGATCAAGCCTAAACCTCCGGCTGCAGGCAATGTAGCCAAGCAATAAATAACCTGCAGGGCGCCAATGGCGCCCTGCTCGTTTTCAGGCACACACATCACAAATAATTCTCATTACCCCTAAACCTTCTCCTTGTCATTCGTTTGAAGCACTAGACAACTTCATAACAACGACAAGGAGTCGGCAGCGATGTTCGCGCCATTTACCCGTTCCATGACCCTGACACTCGGGCTTATCGGCACTACCGTCAGCCCGCAATTGTTGGCCGACACCGAGCAGGATGACGTAGAGAAAACCTCCCGTTCACTGGAACTGGGCAGTACCAGTGTCACCGCCCAAGGCCTGGGCGCCAGCACCGAAAATACCGGTTCCTACACCACGGGCTCGACCAGCACCGCGACCAAACTCAACCTGAGTATTCGCGAAACTCCGCAGTCGATCTCAGTCGTCACCCGTCAGGAGATGGATGACTTCAACCTCAACACCCTGACCGAGGCCATGCGCCATACCACGGGGATTGTGGTGCAGCACAACGACTCCGACCGGGTCAGTTATTCATCACGCGGCTACACCATCTCCAATTTCCAGATTGACGGGATGCTCAATACGTTCAGTTTTATGAAGACTGATGCCGACACCATCATCTACGACCGAATTGAAGTGGTGCGCGGCGCCACCGGCCTCACAACCGGCGCGGGCGATCCGTCGGGCACCATCAACATGATCCGCAAACGCCCCACCCACCAATTGCAGGCCAAGGCCGGGGCAACAGGCGGCAGTTACGATGACTATTACAGCTATGTCGACGTGGGCGGCCCGCTGGCTTTCGACGGTCGTTTGCGCGGGCGCACCGTGTTGTCTTATCGCGACAGCAAGTCGTTTCGCGATATCTATGCACTCAAGCGTGAAGTGGCCTACGGCATTCTGGAAGCAGACCTGACCGACACCACCCTCCTGGCAGTGGGTTACGACTACCAGGACAAACAGGTAAAAGGGTCGTCCTGGGGGACCACTCCCTATTGGACCGGTTCGGGCGAGAAAGCCAAATTTGGCCGCTCAACCAACCTGGCCACCTCCTGGAGTTCATGGCCGATGAAGGACAAGACCGCCTTCGCCACCCTGGACCAGCAACTGTCCAATGACTGGCACCTCAAAGCGGCCTATACCCATCGCACCAGTGACGCCGAAGGCAAGGTCTACTACGCCGGGGGCGGTTTCCCCAATGCCGATGGCACAGGTATGTCGGCCTATAACAGCCATTTTATCGGCGAAGAAAAAATGACCGCCGTCGACGTCAATATCTCAGGCACTTACCCCTTGTTCGGGCGTGACCACGAGTTGATGGTGGGTTACGGCCAGGCCAAAAACGACAACACGTCACCCTTGATGATTAACCTCAACCCAGAGACCTACGACACCATTCCAAACTGGCAGGACATGAGTTCGATTCCCAAGTATCAGGACTTTAATACCGGCATTGAGGGCAGCCAAAACATCGTCAAACAAAAGTCCGGTTACCTGGCTACACGCTTCAACCTGACGGATGAATGGCATGCCGTACTCGGCACCCGTTATGGCAGCTGGAAAAGCTCCAACGCCAACACCGTGTTTGTTGAGAACAATTCAGGCCCTCTCAAGCACACAAAAGTCAGCCAGACACAAAACGACATCATCACGCCTTACGCGGGCTTGCTGTATGACTTCACCGAGGAGTTGACGGTCTACGCGAGCTACACCGATATTTTCAAACCTGCAACCAACAAGGGCGTAGGCGATGCTTATCTTGAACCGGTGGTGGGTAGCAATTATGAACTGGGCTTGAAGGGCAGCTTCTTGCAAGAACGCCTCAACCTGTCGACAGCCGTGTTCTGGAGCAAGCAGGACAACGTACCGGAAATCGACGACTCAGTGCCTCGCGGCCCCAAGGGCGAGGAATATTACAAATCCGGTGGCAAGGGCAACAAGATCAATGGCTTTGAGGTCGAACTGGCCGGTGAGGTCATGCAGGACTGGAACATGGTCGCCGGTTACACCTACACCCATTCACGCAACGCCGCAGGCCAACGCATGAATACCGCGTCGCCATTGAATCTGGTCAAAATTTCGAGCACCTACCGCCTGCCAGGTGAGTGGAATGCCATGACCGTGGGCGCCGCCGTCAACTGGCAAAGCGATATCTATCGCGCTGCCAACCGTCCTACCGGACAGAAAAATGCAGCGGGTTATCCGATCACCTTTAAAGAAGACATCACCCAAAAGTCCTACACCCTCGTCGACCTGATGGCCCGCTACACATTCGACGAACACGTCTCGGCATCATTGAACGTCAAGAACCTGCTCGATCAGAAGTATTACGAAAACGTCGGCTTCTATAACGGCGTGTTCTGGGGCGAACCGCGAACGGTGAGTGTTGGCCTGGAGTGGACGCTCTAAACCGGAGCTTTATCAAGCACAGCGGGAGCAGGCTTGCTCGCGATGCAATCGCCGCGGCAAGCCTGAAACACCGCCCCACCTGCATGACGGGCAAGCACCGTTCCCGCAGGACGTGTGAAACCCGCCGCGCTTACAAATATTTGTTCCAGAACATCATGCGCCCGTGAGCAGGGTCGAGCTGACCATCGCTGAAACCAAACTTGCGATAGGAACCTTGAGCCACGGGGTTGCCCTCAAGCACTTCCAGGGTGATCTTGCAGCAGCCTCGCTCACGGGCAATGTCTTCGACCTTGAGCAACATTTTCTGACTCAGGCCCAGACCGCGAAACGTATCCACCACTGACACATCATGTACGTTGACTAACGGTTTGCCAGCAAACGTCGAAAAACCTTCAAAACAGTTCACCAGACCTGCCGCCTCGCCGTTGACGAACGCCAGCACGCTAAACGCATGAGGGCGTCTGGCAAGCTCTGCCGGCAATTGCGCCAACACGTCCTGCGACAACTCTTCACCTCCACCCATGGGGTCTTTGGCGTAGTGGTTCAACACGTCTCTCAGCGCTTGAGCATGAACCGGGTTTGTATAATCAGCTTGAACTACCACGACATCCGACATTACGGGCATTCCTCGACCAATCCTGGTTCTGTTTATGAGAACACCAGACCTTAGCGCGGCCCCTGTGAAGCACACAAGTATCCGTCTCAGGGCAAGTGCGTGGAATCAAGCATCGACATCCGGGTGGCGAGCTGATTTGAAAAACTCTCAGCATCCGTATAAATCAGTACATGGCGAAACTGCGAATTTTCCTTGTGGAATTGAGCTTCATCCGCAATGCCCCCTCCTGCCATTTTCTGGCTGATCAGCAGCACGTCATACTCATTGGTCCGGGCTGCTCTCAAGCTCACCAAGGCCTCAGGGTTGTACAAAGGCGCGATCCGGTAATAGCCCAGAAGGTTAAGAGCCCTTTCCATTTTCAGCGCTTGTACTGGATCATCATCGGCAATCAATATTCGTAATGTTTTTGTTGGCATTTTGGCCTCGTCATTCATGAGACTCATCGGCTTGAGCATAACGGTCCAGCTCGTCGGCCAGTTGCTCCATGCTGTAGTGCAGTGCATCGACAGCACCAGCAAGACCTTGTGGTTCCGCCATCCTGCAAATCTCTTCCAGTTGCTCGCAACACTCAATCAGCTTCGTGGCTTGAATGAGCTTGCCTCCTCCTTTGACACCATGTGCCAGAGCACTCAATCCCTCATAATCATCTTTCACAAACAGCTCGATCAGTGCACCGAGGTCCTGGCGATTACTGATGGCCAGTTCAGCGAGCAGTTTGTGGACCACCCCATCATCACCTTGGCTCAACTGTTTAAGATAAGTCAGATCAATCTGCCCGTCAGACTCATCGGCACTCTTGCCTGATGGCCCCTGCGGTACCCCAGACGCCAGGCAGGCACTCAAGTCCTTCAAACTGATGGGCTTGAACAAGCATTGATCCATTCCAGCTTCCCGGCAACGCACAGCTTCCTCTGGTTGTGCGTTGGCCGTAAAACCAAAAATCTGGCAGGGCGCTCGCCCCAACGCGACCTCCTCTGACCGCACTGCCCGTGCCAGCTCATAGCCATCCATGACCGGCATGGAACAATCAGTGATGACCACGTCAAACTGCCCCATCCGCCATGCCTTCAGACCCAGCGCACCATTTTCGGCGTCGGCCACGCGGTGCCCCAGGTAGCTGAGTTGTTGGGCCAGCAGCATCCGATTCGCCGGATAATCATCCACCACCAATACATTCAGCGAGCGTGTGCTCCCGACTTCTTGCTGCGCCTCGTCGACGGCGATTTCTTCAGGTTCAAGCAATGGCACCACCATCGTGATCTCAACCTGAGTTCCGGTCCCCTGCACGCTACTGAGGTGCAACTGCCCGCCCATCATTTCGCAGAGTTCACGGCTAATCACCAAGCCCAACCCTGAGCCACTACGCGCAGACTGGGTGTTGTTGCTGGCCTGAACAAATGGACTGAACAGTCGAGACTGGTCTTCGTCAGAAATACCGACGCCCGTATCCTCAACGCGCAAACACACCGACACCTGCTGCCCATCGTGAGCAGGCTCTACGTTCAGTTTCAGCCGAACTGCGCCCACATTCGTGAACTTGATGGCATTGCTCAACATGTTGGAGACGACTTGTTTAAAACGCATCGGATCGATCATGACATCTGTGTCCGACGCAGGGCTCAATTCGCATATCAGGCTCAAGTGCTTCTGGCGTGCAAGCCCATCGAACATCCGTGCCACGGCCTCTACCAGGGACTTGAGATTGGAGCGCTTGGGGGTCAATGACAAATAACCGGATTCAATACGCGCGATATCCAGAATATCGCCAATCAAGTCGAGTAACTCGCGGGCCGAGACGGATGCCACTTCGATTGCAAACCGATCCATGACACCCTGGTCGGCTTTTTTCATGGCCAGTTCAAGCATGCCGATTACCGCATTCATGGGTGTGCGTATTTCATGACTCATGGTCGCCAGGAATGTTGTCTTCGCCCGATTAGCCTCATCGGCACTTTGTTTGGCGACGTTCAACTCGTTCATTAGCTGCTGGCGCCTGGCAATCACTCGCTGCAAGTAAGTAATCCAGGCAACCGCCACCAAGAGCAGGGCCGCCGCAATGGCGAACCCTTGAATAATTGCCGCACGATTACGTAGCCAATAGCTTTCAACGACGGGTATGTCAGTGCGCCAACGGCCGGTCAGCTCACTCATTTCTCCTGGGGTAATGCTCATGAGCGCCTTGCCCAGAATGGAGTTCAGCTGCGGATCATTGCTGGCTGTGGCAAAGCCGATCTGCTCGGGTTGTGTACCTACCGTGCTGGTGATTTGCAGCTGTTTACTAAATCGCCTCGAGACCAGATAGCGTGCACTGACCAGCGCACTGACCGCCGCATCAGCTGCGCCTTCTGCCACCATGCTCAGGGCCGCAGGAGGGTTGTCAGCCTCCACCACCTGAATGCCGGGGTAGTTCTGCTCAATAAACTCGCGCAACACGTTGCCCCGCACCAATGCCACCCGCCGGCCCGACATTTCATCCAGGGTTTCAGGCACATCAGAACCAATACGGGTGGTCAGCACAAAAGGCGTTGTGAGGTAAGGTCTGGTAAAGCGCAGTTGATTCTCTCGGGCAGTACCGCTCGTGATCCCTCCCAGCATGTGTGCCTTGCCCGAACTGACCAGCTTAACCCCCTCAGCCACCGTGCTCTCGCGCACGGCTTCGAACTCAAGTCCTGTGTGTGCACTGATCTTGGTTAACAGATCAGCAATCAAACCCTTGAACGTGCCCTGCTCATCAAAGAATGACAACGGTACAAACTGATCATTGATCGCCACCTTTATCCTGGGGTGCATAGCCATCCATCGTTGCTCGCCAGGGCTGGGGTTAAAGCGCCAGGGGTTAGTGATTTGAGGCCCGTCGGAGCTCCAGCGCCGCAGGATCGTCATGCGCGCACTGGGCGGAATCACCGCCAGCGCCGCATTAACAACGCGCAGTAATCTGGGGTTATCGCGGCGTACCGCAAAAGAGAACGGGTTGTCTTCCAGCCGGGAAAAGTCAGCCAGTTGCACGTTGTTCAAGTAGTTTTTGTTGATCAGGTAATTGGCACTGATGTAATCCCCGAGGTAGACGTCGGCCTGGCCAAACGCTACGGCGCCGATCGCCGTCAGGGTTGAGGGATACAACTGCAAGGTAGACTTGGGGTAAAAATCCTTGACCTTTTGGGGCGGTAAATAGTGATCAAGCATGGCCACACGCAACCCTGCCAGATCGACGGGTGGACGCTCACGATTACTGATGCGCGTCACCAGCGCAGGCGAATCGTCTGCGTAGGCAAGGCTTAGCACCAACTGGGGATCTTGTGCCTCGAAACCATTGGAGCTGCTTAATAAGTCCAGCTCGCCCTGCTTGAGTGCTTCTATCGCCAACGGCCTCGAGGGATACCGTTTGACCTCAATATCGATGTGCAGCAACTGTGACAGCAACTGCGCATAATCGGCGGTCAAGCCTTCGAAGTCCTGGCCATTGACGGCCAGGTCAAACGGACCGTAATCGGGGGCCGAGATGCCAAGACGCAAGGGGCCCTGTTGTTTGAGCCATTGCACTTCGGAAGGCTCAAGTACCACGCTGTACTCTTCAACACTCGAACGTCCCAACAGGCGCAATGTCTGCACCGATGTTTCAGCGGCTGCGACGTACTGACCAAGGACAAGCAGCAGCCCAGCAAGTCCCAGACATGCAAGAGTTTTCAATTAAATCAAATCATTGCGCTTGGCAAAATCTGCCAAATAAACGACCGACTTTATATTCAACTTCTCAATCAACCTCGCCTTGTAAGTACTGATGGTCTTACTGCTCAATATCATGTCTTCAGCAATCTTCTTGTTACTCAAGCCACGGGCGAGCTGTTGCAATATGTACAACTCCCGGGCCGACAAGTGCTGAATCAACTCAACGTCGCTCATGTTTGCATCACTGTTGCGTACCGAACTGGCCGCCAGGTACGGAAAAAACGTGTAACCATCCATGATTATTTTCACGGCCCTCAACAACTCGGTGAGATCCTGGCTTTTACTGATGAACCCTGCCGCCCCGGCTTTCATGCACCGTTGGGAATAAAACAGGGGGGACTGAGACGTCAGCACCAGAATACGGGTGTCCAGCCCTGCGACCCTGATTCGATTGATCACCTCCAGGCCATCAAGGCCGGGCATGGTGATATCCAGGACAATCAGGTCAACATGATGCAAACGCGCCAATTGAACAGTGTCAGTGCCATTGGCCGCCTCAGCCACGACTTCATAACCCTGGCTTTCCAGCAGTACTTTCATGGCTGACCGAATAAGTGAATGATCATCCGCAATCAACACTTTCATACATTTAATCCTCCGCTAGCTAGCCGAGCATCAGCGTATATCAGGCACAAACATATCGTTTTGAATAGGTACGGCAAGCCAAAGCCTGGAAAAAACGACCTGATGAATGACACTGAAAGTATAGGACAGTTCTTACGAACATAATCTCCAAAGTCCACAATATCTATGCGCAACATACCGTACCCCGTTCGAAATCGAGCCGGGGATGATCGCTAATCGGAGACGATCTACGAGAAGGGAAAACACCATCAGATTTGTAGGTTTTTTCCCAAGATATGGATCCAAAAGCCGAATAACGATTCGGCTCCCTTTAGATGTCAAAGTTAATTCTTATTGCCATCCAAACTTGCGAATGTAGAACCCTTTTACCGCCTGGGTCAGCGCCATGTAGGCCAGCAAAATCATTGGCAAGAACACAAAGTACAACCCCGGCAACGCCTGCAACTTGAAGTAGCCTGCCAAAGGCCCCATTGGCAGGAAAATGCCAACGGCCATGATTATCCCCGTCATGACCATCAACGGCATTGCCGCGCGGCTTTGAAGGAACGGGATTTTCGGTGTACGTATCATGTGGACGATCAGGGTTTGGGTCAGCAAACCGACCACAAACCAGCCTGACTGAAACAGGGTCTGGTGTTCGGGTGTGTTGGCTTTGAAGACGTACCACATCAGCCCAAAAGTCAGGATGTCGAAGACCGAGCTGATCGGCCCAAAGAACAACATGAAACGCCCGACATCAGCAGGCTGCCAGCGCTGCGGTTTTTTCAGCATTTCCTCATCGACGTTATCGAACGGGATGGCAATTTGTGACACGTCGTAAAGCAGGTTCTGCACCAGCAAGTGCATCGGCAACATTGGCAGAAACGGAATAAACGCACTGGCGACCAACACCGAGAACACATTGCCGAAGTTCGAGCTGGCAGTCATTTTGATGTACTTGAGCATGTTGGCAAAGGTGCGGCGCCCTTCCAGCACACCCTCCTCCAGCACCATGAGGCTTTTTTCCAACAGAATGATGTCAGCTGCCTCCTTGGCGATGTCTACTGCACTGTCCACCGAAATCCCGATATCTGCCGTGCGCAACGCCGGGGCATCGTTGATCCCGTCGCCCATAAAGCCGACCACATGACCATTGGCCTTGAGCAAACGCACGATACGTTCCTTGTGCGTGGGGGTAAGCCGGGCAAATACATTGGTGGTTTCCACTGCCTCCGCCAACTGGGCATCACTCATGCGCTCAATGTCGTTGCCCATCAGCAGGCCCTGTTGCTCCAGGCCGACCTCCCGACAGATTTTGGCCGTAACCAATTCGTTATCGCCGGTCAGCACTTTTACGGCAACGCCATGCTCGGCCAACGCCTTGAGCGCCGGGGCGGTGCTCTCCTTGGGAGGGTCCAGGAACGCCACATAGCCAATCAGCGTCAGTTCCTGTTCATCCGCCAGGCTGTAAGTGTCCCGCCCCCCGGTCATTGGCCGCGCAGCCACGGCCACAACCCGCAAGCCTTCCTCGTTGAATTCGGCGGTCACCTGGCGAATACGCGCCAGCAACGGGTCACTCAGGGCTTCTTCCTGATCGCCATGGCGCACGGTGTTACACACGGACAGCACTTCTTCGACAGCCCCCTTGCAGATCAGCAGATGAGGCTGATCCTGCTCGGCCACCACCACCGACATGCGTCGGCGGGTAAAGTCGAACGGGATTTCATCCACCTTGCTGAAAGCCGTGCCCACGTTCAGCTCACGGTGAACCTCAACATGCTCCAGCACCGCCACGTCCAGCAGGTTCTTCAAGCCGGTCTGGTAGTAGCTATTGAGATAGGCCATTTCCAGCACATCGTCAGACTCTTGTCCCCACACATCAACGTGTCGGGCCAGAAAAATCTTGTCCTGGGTCAGGGTGCCGGTCTTGTCGGTGCACAGCACATCCATCGCGCCAAAGTTCTGAATCGCATCCAGGCGTTTGACGATGACTTTTTTACGGGACAAAAACACCGCGCCCTTGGCCAGGGTCGAGGTCACAATCATCGGCAACATTTCCGGGGTCAGCCCCACGGCCACCGACAACGCGAACAGCAAGGCTTCGGTCCAGTTCCCCTTGGTAAAACCATTGATAAAGAGCACCAGCGGCGCCATCACAAACATGAAGCGGATGAGTAGCCAACTGATGTTGTTGACCCCGGTCTGAAACGAAGTCGGGCCACGATCGGTCGCACCCACCCGTTGGGCCAGCGCGCCAAAATAGGTGTTATTACCCGTGGTCAGTACCACCGCCGTCGCCGCACCGGAGACCACGTTGGTGCCCATGAACAAGATATTTTCCAGCTCCAGCGGGTTGCTGGTCTGGTTGTCAGACTGACGGGAAAACTTCTCCACCGGCATGGACTCACCGGTCATCGCCGCCTGGCTGACAAACAAGTCCTTGGCACTGAGCACCCGGCAATCGGCCGGAATCATGTCGCCTGCCGACAACACAATCAGATCACCCGGCACCAGTTGCTTGATCGGCAATTCGATACGCTGCGCGCCCCTGATTTGCCGAGCGGCTCCCGAAAACCGGCCAAACATCGGCGAAGTGTCAGCACCAAAGTCTCGGCGCATCACCGTGGCGGTGTTGCTCACCATTTCCTTGAGCGCGTCAGCCGCCTTGTTGGACTTTGCCTCCTGCCAAAAACGCAGCACGGTCGACAGCACCACCATGGTGCTGATCACCACGGCCGCCTGTACGTCATCGGTGGCCAGCGACACACCTGCGAGCAAGGTCAGCAGCAGGTTGAACGGGTTTTTGTAGCAGTGCCACAAATGCACCCAGCGACTGAGCGGCTGTTCGTGCTCAACCTCATTGAGCCCGTGTTGCTGACGCAACGCATCGACCTCGGCATCACTCAACCCGTCGGTGTGGGTGCCCAGGTTGTCGATCAATAACGCGCTGTCGCTGTTGGCAGCGACCACCAGGGTTTGCGCCAGAGTCGGTGGTACTTCCCGACTGACCGTGGTGTTGGTCAGGCTGTCGAGCAAGGCCAGGCGCCGAAAGTGCCGGCCGAAATGGCGAGTACGCAAAAAGCCTGCGAAGAATTCTTTCAGGGCGAGTTTCATGGTGCTACTCCTGCGACGCGAGCGCACATGCCACTGAGGGACTTCGCTCATGATCAAAACGCCGGTAGCTGATGCCCGGCGTTTTAAAGAGTAAGCCGTAAGAAGGATGACGTTTTATCTATCAGAATATTCTTCAGGATCGGTTCAGCCCGGGATGGGCCCGGACTAAATGTCCCCTGGGGCCAGTAGCCTGAAAATCATCACCTGGCCATCCCGCGTCACCCCGGCCAACAGTTTGAACAACCGGTGGCGCTCATGGGCTTCGCGCAAGGCTTTGACCACAGAGTTGTCAGGTAACTCCCATATCTGATTGGCAATCACAGAATCGATCCAGGCATCAGAAAAGTGCAAACCACGTCGCGACTCATTCAGCACCACTGGCTTCAACCCGACGCCCGTCCTGCGAGGTGGCAGGAACTTTGTCGTCATCACATACAAGTCTCCATTAGGGCTTTTGAATATCTGGCTGAACAAACCTCGTCTAAACAGTGCTTCGTTCCCGCGGCCTAATGACACATAGCCTTTACGCCTCAGCACACTGCGCAAAAATTGATTCATTGGCATTTGCGTCGACAACATTATGTTTGTTCGACTGTTCAGTAAGGTGCTCAGGTCGGCCAATAGCGCAGACTCTTCGGTGGACAGGGGCAAGATGCTCAGGAAATCACCCAAAACCATAGCCTCATGGATATAGAGGGTATTGCGCGTAGACAAGGACAAGGGCGCCAGGCCCTGTAGCTCATCGTAAACCGGTAAACCCTCTGGCACGGGCAAACCATTGATTTGCGCCTCGAAGATCCGGATCAGCGTTTCAATCGGCAAGCCGTGGCGATAGGTATGCTGCCTGGCCAATCGCTCCAGCTCCGGCACACTGCGGGCCAGGAGCAGCTCAGGCACCGTGGATTTGATCAGTTGATGCCCATAGCGCGAAACATATCGGGCGACTTGCTGATCAGTCGCCGGTAACGGCATTAACTGGCGTGCCAGTGCGTCAAGCCGGGCGGAGAGATCCAGCTGCGCCACCGGGGACTGCAGCAATTGCCATTCGCCCATCCGCCGAAAGATCCCTTGGGGCTCCACCACCAGCATATGCCCCACCCTTCCACCGGACTTGTTGATGGTGAGTCGATTGAGGTTCTCATTGAAGTGCGCCTCGTAAAAATGCCCATCAATCGAGATGTAATCCATTTCAACAGGTACTTCGAGGTGGTAGACACCTTCTGGAGAGAGACGCCCGCAGACCTGCAGTTGCCCGGCATCAAGGGGATTGGGTTGATACAACGGGTAAAAACCATCCGCATCTGTGCCTTGGGCAACAAACAGATCATGGTCACCTATTACAACCCGATCCATCGACAGCTCGCTGCTGGCTATGGTCTGGGTGACACGGGGCGTCACAACATAGTCTTCCAGCCCCGGGGTGACCGGTCGGCTTGTCGCTGGACGATGGGAGGGGCCGGCCATGGGCTCTGCACTGACGGCACGGAATTTGTTGGCCCACTCGGGCCTGATACCGTCTCGCTGCACGCTCATGGCAAACAAATGCTCCAGCCCTGAGTTGGCCGGAAAGTCGTAATCGGCCAATAATCCCTGGGCCACCTCCAGCGACATGCCGCAATTCATCAAGATGGTTTCTGCCTCTTTCACCCCACCCGGCAACCCATAGCCTGAAGCAAAGTGCCATTCACCCGACTCGGCCAGCCGGACAGGCGGCCCCAGGCGCTGAGTCTGCGGATTTTGCAAATGCAGGGTTTGGGCATTTTTTGGGCGTGTCACGCGGTAGCTTTTGCCCTTTTGAACAATAAATTGCACGCCATCCTTGCGATAACTGCCCAGATCGTATTGTCCGGTCAGTGCACAGGCGTCCTGCGGGGCCAGAGAGATTTCATAGCCGCCGAAGTCAGGCATCACAAAGGGTTGGGGCTCAGGCGCAATGGCCCGTGCCGCCCAGCCCTCACGCGCCAGGGTTTGTCGCGTCTTGAAAGGCTGCATTAACAATCGGGGCGGTACAGGATCATGGGTGACAACGCTTTGCCACTTGCTCGGTTGCGGGCTTTCCAGGCCCAGCATCGCGAAAGTGAGGATCATATCAACCAGGCACATTCCTATTTGCAGCACCTGCTGTGCTGCTTCATAAGCGGAATTGGCATTGCGCAATGCCTTGAATCCCTGGTCGATGAAATAAATATCGGATAACAGGTTCAATCCCGGAATAAACCCGATCAACGCAAAAAAGTTCGCGAACCATTGCTGACGATTGCGCTCCTCGCGCAAGAGATCGCGCTTGGCAGTGGACCGGGACGTCAATCGCAGCACCTTGATCATGCGTTCAGGACGATCAGTACTCAGGCTCCAGCCCATATCAACCTCGCCCTTGAACTCGGCAGCGATCCAGTCCTGCGGTGCCTGGTTCGCGGCTTCGGCCAGGCGGCCTTGAATCTGCGCCGCGTCCTCACCGGGTTCCGTGCGTTGCGCAAGGTAAGCCAACAACTCCGGGCTTTTGCCCATGCTCGCCAATGCCGCGTTGGCCAACTCCAGGCTGGGATACATGACCAGGCTATTGCCGTGAGCGGTGCCGGGCATATAGATCAGTGTCATATCCGACAGGGTGTCGCGAATGACGCGCCCCCCCTCCACCGAGCTCATGGCATAGCGTTCGACATCGCTGCTGTAAGTGACATGGCCAACGCTGATGTCCATCCCCGCGACTTTAAGATCCGCTGACGTTCGCGCCCTGATGGTGTGAGCGAACAGCGCCTGGGCGGTTGCATCCATGCCCTGAAGTCGGGCCTGCCATAGCACCATCTCCAGTGTCTGCCGGTACGGCCGGGCCATGAGCTGAATCTGCACGTCGCTGCCCGGCGCTTGCAAGAAATGGTTTTGCTCAATCACCGCCCGGCCATAAAACGCCAGATTGATCTGCTGCTCGTAGGCACCTCCGATATCCAGAGCAGGCATGATCCGGCTCAGGTACTCAACGGTCAGGCGCGAGCTCCACTCGGGTTTCAACACCTGCAAATACTTGAGGCGCAGTGCTATCTGCGGGTCGTCCGGGTCGAAGTTCTCCAGGGCCAGCTGCACCAGGTTGTAGGTGCGCATCCCCAGAGGCCGTTGCGCCAGCTCGACGCTCGGCACGACGTTGGTGGGGGTCGGCAAATTGGGAGTGCCCAGCGTCTTGATGACCTGTACCTGATCCGGGATGCTGAACATATCCTCAAACGGGTCCAGATCCTCCTCAAAACCATCGTGCTTGAACTGCTCACGCAATTTTTGCGTGGCGAACTCCGTGACAGAAGGCAAGCGCCTGAACAAATACTCTTCAACCGCCAGCTGATTTTCGTTGATCTGCCTGGACCGCCGCGCATAGTCAGCCTGGACCTCATTGGGCGCTGCCAGTAACCAGGGCCCAAGCCGCTGCTGGAGTGCCATGGCCTGGCGCTGCATCACCACATGAGCAAGTGCCACCTCACGGGCCGCATGCCCGGGCACTTGCAATTGCATCGCACTGGTCTGAGCCAGCAGGCGCAGCGCGGTCTGCCGATCTGCGCCGATAATCACCAGCAAGAACTTGTTGATGGCCTGCAGGGTTTTCTTGTGGGCCTTGATTTGCGCTTTGACGCTGTACTCGACAATTCCGAGGGTAATTTCGCTCAATTGCAGTTCAACCTGCGAGCGCAAAGGCACCGCGCCGACCCAGGCCCGCGCTGGCGCCTGCTCCTCCAGCGCCACTGTCAGCCACAGCGAACAGTCAGCACGGCGGGACAGGGTTTTACCCACGTGCTCGCGCAACTGCGCCAATGAATCGAATCTGAGCAAACCACCGTCCTGACCGGGTACAAACAGCAAGGTCGACGCTTGAAGCGATGGCGTGAGCAACCCTTGGCGCGAAGTGATCACAAAGCAGCCGACCAAGGGGTAGGACAGTTGTTCAGTACCCAGTGCAATGGCCACCAGACGCAACTCGGTGGCGGTGTCATGGCCTGCGAGATTGAGTTTCAGCGCCTGGGTCAGCAAGGCAAAATCCGCAGCGGTCAGTTGCTTTTGCAACACTTGCAACTGGCCTTCAAGCAGCAGTGCCAGATTGCGACTGGCGATCAACCGGCTCTGGGGCGAACCCTGCCCGCCATCAAGCGTCAACACGTCGGCATTTTCAAGATTTGCCTCGCTGGCCAATTCCTTCAAACAGGCCAACGACCATTCGCGCTCGTTGTTCAAGGCTTGTTGGTGGGTCAGAAATTCATTGAACTGCGGAGTGTCTTGACCCACCTGACCCGGTTTCAACATCTGCAAAATGCTGTGTTCGTGCAGTTCGATTTTTTCCTTGCGAATACGCAATGCCAACTCAGGTGCCAGGCTGCCAAAAGAAATATCCTGCTCATGCCAGCGTGCGTCACGGCGGATAAATTCAGTCACCACGGCTCTCAACTCTGACGACAAACCTTTGCCTGCCACCTCCAGGCGCCATTGCTCGGTGGTTTGCGCATAACTCAAGGCCACACCACTGGCATCAATCGGCTCCAGGGTCGCTTCGCCGGTTACCATCGCCGGACTGACCATAACGGCACAAAGCAACTCATTGGCGTGCTGTGTGTACACACTGGCCGTGGCGCTGTGCTCAAAAATATTGTCCGCTACCGCGCGGTAATCGAGGTCGGCCAATGGCCGTCTGTTACCCGACTCATACAGCACCGAACGGCTGTGATAGGGCAACAGTTGCCATAACAACCAGCCTGGCCCCGCATCGCTGTCGATCCAGCGCACCATCTGTGCCAGTAACTCCGTACGCGAAGAGAACTCAAACAGTTCGGTATCCATACCCGGCACAAACAATAGCTCGCGGGCGTTTTGCCCGGCGTCACGCCCGTGGATCACAAACGCCCCTTTGAACACCACCCCGTTACCATTTCCATGACCATTGGCCCAGGCGATTTCACTGACCTGCAGATCGCCAGATTCCCCCCCTGCCTCCAGGCGTTGCTGATCAGTCGGGGCATCCACCACCTGCAACCACATGCCAAGGCCATCATTGCTCAATTGCCCCGCAGCATGAGCCAGCAGCGCCCGGGTTTTAATCAGCTGGCGGCGCAACACACCCACATACTCGCAACAACTAACGCTTTGACCTTGGGCAATGCCCTGCCAGTAATCGCGCACAGCCTTGTTGTAGCGGCCTTTCAAATTCAGTGAATTCAGCTGGTTCAATACCTGCTCGGGGATGAGCATAACTGGCTGGCCCGTAGTGCCTTCATCACCGACCAGACTGACTCGCTGATTGAGATCAGCTTCGGCAAAATCGTCGCGCAGGCTCTCGACCGCAACTTGAGTCAAGGTCAACGTGACCGGCGCATCAGGCCGCATCGCGCTGGTCCATGACAGGTTATCGGGGTCGACCCCCAGAGCCTGGAGCACCTGGCCATGCACCACCTGATACAGAGTCGGCGCCGCACTGAACAAAGCCTGTACCTCGCCCAGCGCATGCTGGTTCACGGTCACTGCAGCCTGTAATCGATTAAGCAGTTCGCTGGGGTACGCAGCCTCCTCAATCGCGCGGCTCAATTCGATCACGAACCGCTCGCGGCGAGTCAAGGTACTGGGCAAGTCTGGGCGGGGAGGTGCAGCAGAAGGCGTTTGGGAGTCAGTCATGGCGCTCACTTTCTAAGGAAAAGAGCACCCAGTAAAACAGCGGGGATTGGCGCAGGAGTGTTACTTATCTAAGCCCAAAAACGGACGATTCAGGCGTTGTCCCACTGCCGGATTCGAACCCGGCAATGCTTCATGGCGTTGACGATGTGCTTCTCCACCACGCTGCGCGATACGCCGAGGCGCTCGGCAATTTCGGGGTGTGACAAGCCTTCGATCTTGCGCAGCAAAAAACACTCGCGACACGCTGCAGGCAGCTCGGCGAGCGCCTTCTGGATCATGTCCAGCCGCTGGCCCTGATCCAGCAGTACCTGGGGTGAGGGGCTGAAAAAACGTTCCTCACCATCGAGCACTTCCAGCGGCTCGGACTGGCGCAAGGTGCTGCGTCGATGGCCATCAATCACCAGGTTGAGTGCCGTGCGGTACAGAAAGGCACGGGGCTGCTCTATCGGCTCGCCCCGTGTACGTTCCAGCACCCGCACATAAGCGTCATGCACCACATCTTCGGCCGCCTGGGCATTACCCAGCCTGGCACTCAAAAAACCCACCAGTTCTCGATAGTAGTTTTCCAACAGGACTCCAGGCCGCGACGGCAGCGGCAACACTCCATGAGCGCAGAAACAGATCTAATGGGATAGCGGCGTGATGATGGCATTTTTGCGGATGTAATTTATAGTAATTCTCATATAGATTTAAACCCCGCACGCTTAAACATTGTCGAAACATCCAGTAACAGACGCATCATCCAATACCTAAATCCCCCGCCAAATCATTCGTTTACTCAACAGCTCCCCGTATCTGTTGCCAGGGCGACAGCGTTTGCCTAGCCCCTTCAGGCATGACGACGGGCCGATTTTCACTGGCTGGATCCCCCCATGAAACGCCCTCGACAGACCCGCCGTGCGCTGCTTGTCACCCTGTGTTTATTACTGGTCGCAGCCGTTTTAGTCTGGCTATTACTGAGCCCGGGACGGGACGCGTATGACACCGTGCCCGTCACCCGGGGCGATATCGAAAGCAGCGTGACCGCACTGGGCACTCTGCAGCCCCGGCAATACGTCGATGTGGGCGCGCAGGCATCAGGGCAAATTCAAAACATTCACGTGGACGTCGGCACTGAAGTCAAAGAAGGCCAGCTGCTGGTCGAAATCGACCCCTCCACCCAGACCGCCAAGCTCGATGCCAGCCGCTTTGCCATTGAAAACCTCAAGGCCCAGTTGCAGGAGCAACGTGCCCTGCATGACCTGGCAAAACAGAAGTTCCAGCGCCAGCAACATCTGGCCAAAGGCGGCGCCACCCGGGAAGAGGACGTTCAGGCCGCACGGGCTGAAGTACGAACCACCCAGGCCCGGATCAACATGTTCGAGGCCCAGATCAATCAGGCCAGGGCCAGTTTGCGCAGTGATGAGGCCGAGCTGGGTTACACCCGCATCTATGCGCCCATGTCCGGCACCGTGGTAGCACTGGATGCCCGCGAGGGTCAGACCCTCAATGCCCAACAGCAAACGCCGCTGATTCTGCGCATTGCCAAACTCTCGCCCATGACGGTGTGGGCCGAAGTGTCGGAAGCTGATATCGGCCATGTCAAACCCGGCATGCACGCCTGGTTCACGACTTTGAGTGGCGGCAACAGGCGCTGGAACAGCACGGTGCGCCAAGTCCTGCCCGTACCGCCCAAACCCCTCAACGAGACCAGTCAGGGCGGCGGCAGCCCCGCCAGCAAAAGCGGCAGCGCCCGGGTTGTGCTGTACACCGTGCTGCTGGATGTCGACAACACCGATCAGGCACTGATGCCCGAGATGACCACCCAGGTATTCTTCGTCGCCGACCAGGCCCGGGACGTACTGCTGGCCCCGATCATCGCGCTGCAGGGCACCACGCAGGACAACCGCCAGACCGCCTACGTCGTGACTGAATACGGCAAGGTCGAGCCCCGCGAGATCCGCACCGGCATCAGCGACCGTCTACGCCTCGAGATCATCGACGGCTTGAATGAAGGCGATCACCTGCTGATCGGCCCCGCTACCGGCAGCGGAGGTTAAATGCCCACTCCCTTGATCGACCTGCAGGCTATTCGAAAGGTCTACGGCGGCATCGATACTCCCGAAGTTCACGTGCTCAAGGGCATCAGCCTGTCGATTCATGCCGGGGAATTTGTCGCCATCGTCGGCGCTTCGGGCTCGGGCAAGTCAACCCTGATGAACATCCTTGGCTGCCTCGACCGCCCAACGTCAGGCCGCTATCTGTTTGCTGGCGAAGACGTCGCCCACCTCGACAGTGACGAACTGGCCTGGCTGCGCCGCGAAGCCTTTGGTTTCGTGTTCCAGGGCTACCACTTGATTCCCTCGGCCTCGGCCCAGGAGAACGTCGAAATGCCGGCCATCTATGCTGGCACCCCGGCCGCTGAACGCCATGCACGCGCCGCCGCCCTGCTCGACCGCCTGGGGCTGGCCGAGCGCACTGCCAATCGCCCGCACCAATTGTCCGGAGGCCAGCAACAGCGGGTGTCCATCGCGCGTGCCTTGATGAACGGCGGGCATATCATTCTCGCCGACGAACCCACCGGCGCCCTCGACAGCCACAGCGGTGCCGAGGTCATGACCTTGCTCGACGAACTGGCGAGCCAGGGGCACGTCGTCATCTTGATCACCCATGATCGTGAAGTCGCAGCACGGGCCAACCGGATCATCGAGGTGCGCGATGGTGAAGTGATCAGCGACAGTGCCAACGGCAAGCAACCCCCCACGACCGACAACCCCGACGCCTTGCAGGCCATCGACCTGCGCAAGCGCCTGAGCGAAGGCAGCGAAGCGCGGGGCGCCTGGAAAGGCGAGCTGGTCGATGCGGTTCATGCCGCCTGGCGGGTGATGTGGATCAACCGTTTCCGCACCGCACTGACGCTGCTCGGCATCGTCATCGGGGTGGCTTCTGTCGTGGTCATGCTGGCGGTGGGTGAAGGCAGCAAGCGCCAGGTGATGGCCGAAATGGGCGCCTTTGGCTCAAACATTATTTACCTCAGCGGCATGCCACCCAGACCAAGGGCGCCGTTGGGCATCATCACCCTCAATGACGTGGCGGCCCTGTCGACCTTGCCCCAGGTCAAAATGATCATGCCGGTCAATGGCGCCGAAATCGGCGTGCGTTTCGGCAATGTCGACCACACGATGTACACCGGCGGCAACGGCATCGACTTCTCGGCCATCTTCAATTGGCCGGTGGTGCAAGGCAGCTTCTTCACCCAGGCCGACGAAAACGCCGCGGCCGCCGTGGCGGTGATTGGCAAGAAGGTGCGCGATAAAGTCCTCAAGGATGTGCCCAACCCGATCGGCCAGTACATCCTGCTGGAAAACGTGCCGTTTCGCGTGGTCGGCGTCCTGGCCGAAAAAGGCGCCAGCTCCGGTGACTCGGACAGCGACACGCGCATCGTGGTGCCCTACTCCGCTGCCAGCGTGCGCCTGTTCGGTAGCCACAATCCGGAATACGTGGTCATCGCGGCTGCGGATGCCAGCAGGGTCCAGCAAACCGAAAAGGCCATTGAGCAACTGATGCTCAAGCTGCACCACGGTACACGGGACTTCGAAATCACCAACAACGCGGCGATGATCCAGGCCGAAGCCAAAACCCGTAACACCCTGTCGCTGATGCTCGGTTCGATTGCCGCCATCTCGCTGCTGGTAGGTGGCATCGGGGTGATGAACATCATGCTGATGACCGTGCGCGAGCGCACCCGCGAAATCGGCATCCGCATGGCCACCGGCGCTCGTCAGCGGGACATTCTGCGCCAGTTTTTGACCGAGGCCCTGATGCTGTCGGTGGTTGGCGGCGTCGCCGGCATCACCCTGGCCTTTATGGTCGGCGGGGTGCTGTTGCTGTGCGATGTTGCCGTTGCGTTCTCCCTGGCCGCAGTCCTCGGCGCCTTTGGTTGCGCGCTGGTAACCGGCGTCATATTCGGCTTTATGCCGGCCCGCAAAGCTGCCCGGCTCGACCCGGTCACGGCCCTAACCAGTGAATGATCTATCGATGAAGCCGTCCTTGAGCCTGTTGACCCTGTGCCTGCTACTGAGCGCATGCAGCCATTCCCCGCCTGACGACCACAACGACGTCATCGCGCCAGCAACCTGGCAGTCGGCACAGGTCCAGACCCGCCATCAGGTCAATCAACAATGGTGGCAACAGTTTGGCAGCTCCGACCTGGATCATCTGATCAACCAGGCGCGGCTTGCCAGCTACGACTTGGCCGCGGCAATGGCGCGGGTGCAGCAAGCCCGGGCCTCTGCCGTGATTGCCGGAGCACCGTTGCTGCCCGAGGTAAAAGTGGGCAGCACCGCCAATCGTGAAAAACTGCTGCGCGGCAGCGGCTACAGCCAGCTGGATACCGGCGACGACAACAAGGCGGTGGACTATTTCGATGCCCGCCTGAGCGCCAGTTATGAGGTCGATTTCTGGGGTGGCAAAGCGGCGGCCCACGACAGCGCGCTGCAGGCACTCAAGGCCAGCGAATTTGATCGGGATACCGTTGAGCTGACGCTGCTCAGCGGCGTCGCCAACAGTTACGTCCAGACCCTGGCACTGGATGAACAACTGCGCATTGCCCGACTCAATCTGGCCAATGCGCAAAGCGTGCTGCAGGTCGTACAGACCCGTCATCACGCAGGTTCAGCAACCGCCCTGGAACTGGCCCAGCAACAAAGCCTGGTTGCCAGTCAGCAACGCCAGGTCCCGCGGGTGGAGCAACAGGCCCGAGAGGCCCGAATCACCCTCGCCGTCCTGCTCGGCCAGCCCGTTCAGAACCTGAGAGTGGGCGATACGCCTTTCGCAAGTCTGCATTGGCCTGCCATTGGCGCCGGGCTGCCCAGTGAGTTACTGAATCGACGCCCTGATATCGCAAGCGCCGAAGCCAGGCTTGTCGCCGCCCGGGCCGATATCACTGTCGCCCGCGCCGCCATGTTGCCCAGTCTGACCCTGAGCGCCAGCCTGGGCTCGGGGGCAGATCGATTCAGCGATATCCTGCGCAGCCCGTTCTACACCCTCACCGCCGGGCTGGCGGCGCCGATTTTCAACAATGGCCGTCTCGGCGCCGAACGCGACAAAGCCACCGCCCGCCAGCAAGAACTGCTGCAAACCTATCGGGCAAGCATCATCAGCGCTTTTGCCGACGTCGAAAAAGCCCTCAACAGCGCCAGCGGCCTGGACCAGCAACGTCAATGGCAGGATGAAGAGCTCAAGCAGGCGCAACTGGCCTTCGATATCGCGCAAAACCGCTACAGGGCCGGTGCCGAGATGCTGCTGACGGTGCTGGAAACCCAGCGCACGCTTTATCAGGCCCAGGACCAGCACGTACAGCTGCGCCTGGCGAGGCTGCAAGCCAGTATTGCGTTGTACAAGGCAATGGGGGGCGGCTGGGGCGCTACTGCACTGGACCACGGGCACCCATAAACAACTGCACCCGTAGCAGAGGGTGTTTAGAGACCAAACCGCTGCAATTGCATTTCCTGCAGCCGGCTCAAGGTCCGGCGAAAGGCGAACTCCAGATAACCCTGGGTGTAGAGCTGATCCATCGGCACTTGGGCTTCGATGCACACAGGTACTTTTCGGTCGTAGCACTCGTCGATCAGCGCAATGAAACGTCGCACGCTGTCATCGTATTTGGACAACTGCGGCAGTTCACGATCACCGGCCTCGACTTTCACCGCGCCGTCTTCCGTACCTCGGGCAATTTTGCCCTCGCGCTGTTCGGCACTCAGGCAGGGCACGCCGCTGAGCAACATCACCTTGTAACGGTCACAGATTTCCATGAACTCCGTAGCGGCCAGCGGCTGTTCGCACAGTTCGTGAAAGTTGCACCACAACACTGCATCGCTGGCCTGCACCACATTCAACGAACGATGGCCCACGGCAATGGGCTGGCCTGACACCGCCTGCCCTTGGGTCAACTCCTTGAACACCGGTTCAATCGCACTCGGCTGCCCCGTATCAGTCACCCAATAACGTTGATGAGCAATGCCGGGGTGCAGGCGATGGTCCTCAATCCCGTTCACCGAAACGACGTCCATATGCTTGAGAATGGCAGTGATCCCGGGTGCAAAGCGATCCCGGTTGAAACCATGACCGTAGAGGTCTTCAGGTGGCTGGTTAGAGGTGCAGACCAGCACCACGCCTTCGTCGAACATGACCTGAAACAAGCGCCCAAGGATGATCGCATCGGCAATGTCATTGACGAACAGTTCGTCAAAACACAGCACTTTCACTTCCGCACCCAGGCCTTTGGCCAAGGCTTTGAGCGGATCTGCGGTCCCGGTCAGCTGGAACAGGCGCTGATGCACCCATTGCATGAAATGATGGAAATGCTGGCGCCGGGCCGGCACCTGCAGGCTTTGGTAGAAGCGATCCATCAACCAGGTTTTACCCCGCCCCACCGGCCCCCACAGATACACGCCATTAACCGGCTGCGCCCCTGAGTGCAGGGTCTCATGGCAGCGTTGCAGCGCTTGGACTGCAACCCACTGGGCAGGGTCATGGACAAACCCCTGCAGCTCGATGGCCTGTTGATACGCACTGAGGGGCGACTCGATATTCATACGGATGACTGACTCCTGAATCAGAGGTGCCAGTATGCCAGCAAGGAGACGCACGGAGCACTTGAAAAAAGCCACACCACCACCACATTGTTACCCGAGCGGTAACAGAGCGTTTTGCCATCCACTCTTTTTCCTTGGGTGGATCAGCGTAACATTGCTTACATGCTTCAAACATTGATTGACACCGATACACGGTACTTCGTACGCAGATGATAACTTTGACAGGTGCCGTAACTTCTTCCCGCCTCACCGGCAAATGAAGTCAGTCAGTTTTAACGCTTGATTACTTTAGAGGCCTTACTATGAAAACTTTAATTGCACTTTTTCTTGCTGGCTTTGCAACGCTGGCCGTTGCAGGTGAAACTTCCACCGTCCAGCCTTCAACTGTCGAATCGTACAGCTACGGCACAAAACTGGATATTGCACGGGTCATCAGCCTGTCGACCATTCCCGATGTGTGTGAAGTCGTACCGGCAACCATGATCTATGAAGACTCCCAGGGCCAGCGTCACACCCTTGAATACAAGGCTATGGGCGACGGTTGCAGTTCGCACTGATCTTCAGTGGCTGCACCCACGGATGCGACCCCAGCCCCCTCTTCAGAGGGGGCTTTTTATTGGGCGTCGAAAAAACAATGAAGATTGTTACTGATCTGGAAAGACTGCTTGGCGATCTTGTGACTTTAATAACGGTGCAAGGGGCGTATTCTATGTTCATCCCTCAACGCAACATTGAAACAGGGCACGGTACTTCGTATTGCGTCACGCTCCCCCGATGACGTAATAACTTCTCCCGCCAAACCGGCAATTGAAGTCAGTGATTCGTGATTGTTTTAAGGCCTCGATAATGAAACGTTTGATTGTTCTTGCTCTCCTTGCTTTTTCAACACTGGCGGCGGCTGAAGACGTTAAAGTTGCGCCACAACAACCGGCTGTTGAACATTACACTTACGCCACCGACCTTGATATTGCCACTGTCATCAGCGTGACCCCCATCGCGGATGTCTGCGAAGTTGTACCGGCGCAAATGACTTACGAAGACCATCAGGGTCAGCGTCATATTCTCGAGTACCGTGTGATGGGTAATGGTTGCAGCAACGGCTAATACCCGCTCCCGAGGTAACGATCTACCAGGCCTCCGTTTAACGGGGGCTTTTTTATGGGTGCCATTGGGCGGTACTCTCGACTCAAACCATTGGCAAGGAGCCATCCCCCCATGCAGACCTCACCCACACTGCAGACCCAGCGACTCATACTGCAGCCACTGCAACTGAGTGACGCTCCCGCGGTCCAGAAACACTTTGCCCAGTGGGAGGTCGTGCGCTACTTGAATGCACTCGTGCCCTGGCCCTATCCAGCCCATGGAGCAATGGACTATTTGCGCGATGTCGCGCTACCGGCCATTGCACGCGGCGAAGAGTGGCACTGGACGATTCGCCTGTTGTCGCAGCCTGACGAATTGATTGGCTGTATCAGTTTGATGGATGCCGTCGACAACAATCGTGGATTCTGGCTGGCACCGCAGTGGCAAGGCCAGGGCCTGATGAGCGAAGCGTGCGGGACAGTCGACCGCTTTTGGTTCGAGACCTTGGGGCGCGAACGTATGCGGGTGCCAAAAGCCGCCCCCAATGTGGCGTCGCGACGAATTTCCGAACGGGGCGGAATGCATTGGGTCAGCAGCGAAGAAAAGGATTTTGTCAGCGGCAGGTTTACCTGCGACCTATGGGAAATGACCCGGGAACACTGGTTGTCGCGGCACAAGCGCAACAATTAAAGCGGGGGTAAAAACACCCGGCCCTGTCAAAGGTTACGATCAGGGCCGGGTTAAAACGCTCAGCGGGCGATTCGTCTCAGGTGAAGAGAATCAGTCTTTCTTCTCGGAAATCACCTTGCCGGTCGAATCGAAGATAATTTCATATTCCAGGCCATCGACCTTCTTGATCCCTTCTGCTTTCCAGATGCCGGCGGCAGGATCCTGAGCTTCGATTTTCTTGATGACGGTGTAGCCGTTCTTGTTCTTGAGCACTTCTACCAGTTCTTTGGAGAATGCCCAGTTGGGGTCAACAGGCTGAGCCATCGCTGCACCGGCACTCAACAAAGCAGCAGTAGTGATCACAGCAGCAAAGGTTTTCTTCAACATTGTCTTAACTCCATTAATTGATGTTGCGTCTGGTACTCAATGTGACTGGAACAACCGTAGCAGAGAAAATCCCGGCCATAGGGCTAATTGACATGCTTTTGACCTGGCTCATGTTCTCGTTACCTCCAGTGCGGGGTTAGAATGCGCAAAACCTGGAAAATTCAATGAGTGAAGCACGCCCCACAGAAGCCGAAAACGATGCCATCACTGAAGCTGCGGCTCAGTGGTGCATGCGTTTGCACGAGCCCGATTGCACAAACCAGGAACGTGAAGCTTTTGCTGCGTGGCTAAATGCCGATCCCCGGCACGCCGTTGAATATGAAGCGATGCTGGACATCTGGGATGTCAGTGAGCACCTGACGCGCTCCGCGCCTGCCGAGGCCCGGGTGGTTGCATTGCCCAGCGCGCCACGTCGAAGCGCCTGGCAGCGTGTTGCCGTGGCCGCGGCCATCACTCTGCTCGCCGCCCCGGTAGCGGCTTACAGCGGCTGGCTGCTGGGCTGGATTCCCAATGCCCATGAACGCTTTGCGGCCGATACCAGCGCGAAGACGGTGACACTGCCCGATGGCAGTCAAGTCGAGCTCAATCTGGGTACACACCTGACGTTCAGCAACTTCAAGGATGAACGCCGGGTGATCCTGAGCAAGGGCGAAGCGTTTTTCAAGGTCAGCCATGATGCCTCGCACCCGTTCCTGGTCCGGGCCGCAGAGGGACAGGTTCGGGTCACAGGCACCCAGTTCAATGTGTGGATGTACGAGGATCAGGTACGGGTCACGCTGCTGGAGGGCTCCGTGCTGGTGACCAGCAACAAGAGTCTGAGTGGCGACGGCTTGCGTCTGGAGCCGGGGATGCAGGCGCGCTACAAGGCGGGAGACTACGCAGCGCAAATCAGCCAGACCCCAGCCGGCACGCCGGATCTGGCGTGGCGTAACGGCAAGCTGGTACTCGACAACCTGTCACTGGCCGATGCCTTGCCCCTGATCAACCGCTACCTGGATCGCCCTCTTTCCGTGGCCGACAGCGCCACGGGCAAGCTGCGTATCGGCGGGGTGTTCAATACTCGCGAAATCGATCACTTGGTCACGTCCCTGCCCAAGGTCTTGCCGGTGTACCTGAGTATCAATGCGCAAGGCTCGCCGGTGCTGAACGCCCGGCCCTGAAAACTCAGCGTGCCTGTGAAAGACCGCACAGATTAAAAAAATTTAATAATCAGTCCAAACCCCCGTCCACACTGGACGCGTACGCGTTTGAGATGAATTCACGACAAAATTTCTACATTCCAATATTCATGATTTCAGCCGCTCATTCGTCTAGTTAACCAAGAGCGCTTTTTTATTTTTTCCTGATCAGGCTCTGAAAAGGAGTTTTTTGCATGCACAACCAGCACATACCAACGGATGGTAGCCACCAGCATCGCGACGCAGCTTTCCAGCCCGACTCGGGGTTGTTGCAAACGCTGACTCCCTTGCAGGGCAACGAACGGATTCGCCACTTACTCAAGTGCTTCGGGCTGCGTACCAGCCTGGTGCGCCTCAAGGTCATTGACGCACTGCTCACGGCTGCCGGCAATGATCGCAGGCTGGGGGTGCGGGGCATGCACAGCCATTTGCAGGCACTGGATATTCCACTGTCATTTCTGAGTGTGCGCGAGGTACTCAAGCGCTTGTGCAGCGAAGGGGTGGTGGTGCTCAACAGCGACAAGAGCTACAGCCTGCATCCGCAGGCTGAAGCCGTTTTGACAGGGAAGATCGAAGCTTAAATCTTGGTCTTGCGGCGCATCACGCCATTGATCACGACCACGATCACGGCCACGCCGATAGCGACGTACTGGAACATTTTTTCAGTGATCATGCCGGCGTTTTGCATGTACGAAAGACCAAACATGATTCCCAGAACCACCAGTGAAATCAAAATCGAGTATTTCAAGCGCTGCGAAGGGGTCATAACCTGTTCCTGAAAGTAAGTCTGAAAGCGAAAACCGGGACCTGACAAATATGTTCGGTTTTCGATAATAAATTGAAACATTCGAGGTCTCATCTTACAGCCAGAACAGTTTTTTAGCTGCTATGGCTCTAACCATGAGGATCCACACATGTTACGTCGAGTCACCAGGCTGGTTCCGTTGTTGCTCATCCTGGCCATGAGCGGATGCGTGATTTTTCCAGGCCATGGATGGCATGACGGTCACCGTCATCATGATGGCGGTCCAGGCTATTACAACCGTTACTGAAACGCCTCCTGCCCTTGTGGGAGCGGGCTTGCCCGCTTTCACACAGGGTGGGGAGTCACATTTCACAGCAGGTCAGAAGTCCCGCTTGTAGAAGATATCCAGCGAGCTTGCAAAGCCGCTCGCCACTTCGACATACACCCGCTTGCTCAACTTGTAACGCAGGGCAATGGTGCTGGCAGGTTCAAACACACCCACCCCGTAACGCACGCTCAGGCGCTCGTTGATCTTGCCACTGGCCACCACAGACGTGTTGTTGCCACTGCCTTCGGTGTCGAGTTCAAACTCCTTGATCCCCAAATGATTCGCCAAACTGGTGGTGATCCCCGAGCTGCCCAACAACCCCAGGCCCAGAGCCGCTTGTGCCAGCAGGTTTTCATCTTCACCGGTGCCTGTCAGCGGACGCCCCAGAATCAGGTACGACAACGCCTGCTCCTGGCTCATGGCCGGTTCCGAGAATATTTGCGTGGTTGGCTGTTCGGCGCTGCCCGTCAGACGGATACCCGCGATCACGTCGTCAGTCTGGCGAATCGCTTCGATATCCAGATACGGCTGGTCGATCGGCCCTGCAAACAACAGACGCGCCCGGCGAATGGTCAGCTTCTGGCCATAGGCGCGGTAGCGACCATTGTTCAGGCGCAACTCGCCGCGGGTATCCAGGTTGTTGCCGATATGGACCTGCCCCGCCAGATCGGCGCTCAGACCAAAGCCCGAGAACGTCAGCAGTTCCTGGCCCACTACCACGGTGATATCCATGTCGACCTGCATCGGCGACGCCTCATCAGCGGCCTGCTGGCCTACGATGACCGTGTCATCCGAAACCTTCACCGTCGAAGGCGGCAATTCGCGAACTACGATTTCACCTTTGGGAACATTGACCCGACCCGCGATCAACAACGTGTTGTCGGGACTGAGGGTGATTTTCAGATCCGGAGCGACTTCCAGCTTGGCGTAGGGCTCGACCGTTACCGGCAGGCTGTTGCCCTTGACCAGGACGTTGACCGCCATGTTCTGGCCCCACGCCACATTACCGCTGACGCTGCCCTGTCCTTTCTCGCCGCTGGTCCAGCCGCCATTGAGCAGAGCTGTCTCGCCATTGATAGCCACCGAAAGCTGCACATTTTCGAAGTTGGTCGGCAACTGCGGTCCAGAGATTTCACCCTCACTGAGGGCCACATTACCGATGACATGGGGCGCCAGCAAAGCCCCCGAAATGGTGCCCGTACCGTTCAACTGACCGGTGAGCTTTTCTACCATCGGCGCAAACGGACGGATCATCGAGATGTCCAGCCCGGTCAGGCGGAACTCCCCGCTGATCGGTTTGCTTTTAGGCAGCGGATTGATTCGCGCCGACAGCATCAGTTGCCCCAGCTTGCCACCGTCGAAATCCAGGCGGGAATCGACACGGTTAGGGGTCAGGTTGCTGGTCAGCTTGAACGCCTGGTACGGGAAGTCGACCCACTGCCCCTTGTCCTTGAAGAGCAGCGTGCCACCGCTGGCATCGACCACGATCTGACCTTTGGGCCCGCTGGCAGGCAGGTCCAGGATCAAATCGGCATTGAGGTCGCCCTGCCATTGAAAGTCCTTGGGCAGCCACTCGGCCAGGCTGTCGAGGGGGAACTGCTTGAGGTGCAGACGCAGTTTTGGATCAGGCATCAAACGCTGTTCTTCGCTGCACAAACTGGCCGGGCCTGAAATCCAGCACTGCGAGCCCAGATTGACTCGGCCATCGGCCAGACGCTCCAGCCTTGCCGGATTTTGCAGCACCCAGGCCTGCCCACCGGCCTTGACGTCACCGCTGGCCAATCGACCGCGCCAATTGTCCTTGTCCAGGCCGCCATCCAGTGCCAGGGCCAGTTGCAGCATCGGCCCTTGCACACCCAGCTTGAGCTGCTGGCGCTTGATATCGCCACTGGCGTTGGCGGTCAGCACACCGAGCTGAGTGTCCCCGACCTGAATCCCGCTGCCCTTGAGGTCAAGGCGGCCACGCTGATTTCGATCGAGGTTGGCATCCAGGGTCAGGTTTTGCAGCTGATTATCGGCGAAAGCCAACTGCTGGCCATTAAGCTTCACCGTGCCTTGGGGCGCTTTCAGGGTGCCCCCAGCATCGACACGACCCTTGAGCTGGCCACGCAGTTGCGGCCAGAGCTGCCCCAGGCGCGGCAGGTTGAGATCCAGTTGGGCCTTGAGTTGCTGCTGCAACGTGGCGGTGCCATTGATCCGGTTGTCACCCAAGCGAATATCCAGCGCACTGAGCGTCCAGGCTTCTCCCGCACCGTTGGCCTTGGCCTGCAACACTGCTGGCAAGCCGCGTAAACGGCCTTTGAGATCAAGGTTGGCATCCAGCTCAAGACGCTCATTTTTGAACGAACCTTTGCTGCGCAGCGGGCCTGCCAGCGTACCCGGCAATTCGGCCACCCAATACGCAGGGTTGATGGCACTCAAGTCCAGTGCCATGTCCCAGGCCACACCCTCGGCGAACTGCACATTGACGTGCCCCTCGGCCTTGCCCTGCCCGGCGACCAGTTTCAGCTGTGGCAAAAATATCTTGCCCAGATCGCCGCTGAACGGGCTGCCGAGGCTGAACTTGCCTGCTGGGCCATCGAGATCGGCCTGGAAGTTGCCCAGATATTTGCCATCGCGATAGGAGACTTCGCCGACAAACTTGCGCAAATCCACATCGGGCTTGTCGATCACCGGGTACAGGTTGTGCCACGGGAATTCCAGCCAGTCGATTTTCGCCTCGGCACTCAAGCCCTCCTGCCAGTCCACTTGCCCTGACAGCTTCAAGCGCTGCAGCGGACTGGCGGTCAAGTCCAGCGCTGCGATTTGCGCGCCCTTGGCATCTACCCGACCTTTGAGCAGCAGATTCACCGGCTCTTTTTCAGCGGGCAATGTGGCGCTGCCATTGAGTTCATAACCGTCTTTAAGATCGCCCTTGGCTGTCAGCAACAGCTGGTTGAGCACCAGGGTATCCGGCAGATCGGGACTGGCCTTGAACGGCTCGGCGGTGATTTTCAACTGCGCCGGCAGATTGTCCGCCAACGGCTGGATCTCCCCCGTCAGGTGTGCAGTGAGATACCCGCTGGTGTCGGCCAAAAGGTTGAGGGTGGTGCGCAGATTGCCTTCAACCTTGAGCACCACCTCCAGCGTCTTGTCGTCCGGTGCAGGCAGGCTGATAGTGCCTTGCAGGGTCAACGGCCAATCGCCATAGGGTTGTAGCAACCCGGACAATTCAACGTTCAGGTCTTCACGCTCGACCTGTACCGACTCGATTTCCAGGCCCTTGGCTGTCCATTGCGCCGACATCTGCATGCCTTTGAGCTGTTCGATGCCGTTGAACAGCACATTGCCGACTTTGACCACCCCCACCTCAATCGCCAGGGGCAGTTTCAGTTCCGGCAGACTGACCGGACCGCTGCTGCTGTCTTCACTGGGCGGGAATTGCAGGCTGATAGTCTCGGCCTGCAACTGATCGATACACAGGGTCATACGGGCCAGGCAACCCGGCGACCAGGCAAATATGGGCCTGCTGACCTCTACCCGACTGGTGCCTTGCTCCCACAGCAGGTGATCGGCACCCCACTGACCGCCCAGGCGCCCGGCAAAATTTTCAACCTGCAAGCCTGGCACCTGACCCAGCACCCAGCGGCTGCCCGCCTGCGTACCGAGAATCACGCCCACGCTCACCACCACCAGCAGAACCAACGCCAACAGCACCAGACCCGCTATTTTCAAACCACGAATCACAGTTCTGGCCCCATCGAGAAGTGCAAACGAACACCGCCATCGTCATCCAGCGCATGGGCCAGATCCAGACGAATCGGGCCTACCGGCGAGATCCAGCGAATACCCACGCCGACCCCGGTTTTCAGACTCGGGAAGTCCAGCGTATTGAACGCATTGCCCTGATCGACAAAGGTCGCCCAACGCCATTTTTCGGCGAACTGATACTGATATTCGAGACTGCCGGCCAGCATGTAGCGCCCGCCGATACGATCACCTTCTGCGTTTCTCGGTGACAGGCTCTGGTAGTCATAGCCACGCACGCTTTGATCACCACCTGCGAAAAAGCGCAGGGACGGCGGAATCGACTTGTAGCCGTTGGTGGCGCTGCCGCCAAACTGAATTCGCCCCAAAAAGCGGTGCTTGTCCCACAACGTGGTCAATGCCTTGAATTTCACATCGCCGTGAAACAGATTGGTGTCAGACAACAGCCCCTCCTTGGCCACTTGCATCTCCGTGACCACGCTGTAGCCGTGGCTGGGATCGATACGGTTGTCACTGCGCAATACCGAATAGCTGACACCCGGCATCAACAGGGTGCTAAGACCCGAGTCGTCGCCCAGACGGTATTCTTCGTGCTGCCATTTGAGCGACACGATTCGCGTCCAGCCATTGTCCAGTTTGCTGTGCCACTCGGGGCCGACCGTGAGCAGTTTGCTCAGGGTATCGGTGTTGGCGATTTCTTCGTTTTGATAGCCCGCGGCAAGACGCAGCTTGTCGGTCAGCGGCGGATCCAGCGGAATGTCATACCAGGCGCCGACGTTTTGCTTGGGCTGGGAAATTTCGGATTCAAAGCCGTAACTGTCGCCCCGGGGATTGCCCCAATGGCGCATCCAGCTGGCTTTGCCACGGGCTCCGGTGTCGGTCGAATAGCCAAGGCCCAGGGTCATGGTGCGCGGCTTGCGGGTTTCCAGATCAACATCAATCGGAATCACTTGCCCCACTGCGGTACTGGGCGCGGCATCGACGCGCACGACTTCAAAATACCCACTGCTTTGCAGATTCTGATTGAGTTCGGCGACCAGTTCAGAGTCGTAAGGGGTGTCCGGCTTGAAAGGCACCATGCGGTCCAGCAGGGTTTGGTCAAAAGGTGCATCGCCCGCAAAAGTGACTTTGCCAAGCAAAAAACGCGGCCCGCTTTCGTAGACCAGATTGATATCCGCAAACCCGCCCTTGGGATCGACCAGAAGTTCGTGCTGAGTAAATTTGCCGTTGAAAAAACCGTAACGCAGGGCACGGTTTTGAATCATTCGCTTGGCGTCTTCGTAATTCCCCTGATTGAGCACCGCACCCGGTTTCAGATCATCACTGGCCGGAATTTGAAAGGCTTTAAGAGCGGCTGCCGGGCCTTCGACGCGCACGTTGACGTTGCGCAGATGCACCGGCTCGCCGGGATCAATGCTCAACACCAGACGCGGCGGATCGCCGGGTTTGACCTCGGCTTCTATAGAGGGATGGTAGTAGCCCAAGGCCTGGGAAGCTTTGAGGGCCTGCTCCTGAGCGCCACGTTGAAAGCGCAATAACGCTTTCTCGTCACGATCACCGAGACTGCCTATGTAGCCTTCCACGTTGGCCTTGAGGGCATCGTTTGCCGGTTTGACTCTGACCACCAACTCGCTTTGGGCAGACACCGCAAAGCTGCTGAGCAGCAGGACAACACCACTGGTAAATCTTCCTGAGAACTTCATAGGCGCGGATGCTATCACGGGCTGGGGGGCTCATAGAGCGCGCCAACGGGCAAAAATTTCGTCTTCAGGCCGTTGCTGTATGCGACACCTGCGGATTGGCATGGAAGAACACATGTTCTACAACGGGCCCAATGGCAACTTCACCGATTTCCACATAGCCCTGGCGTTTGTAGAACTCCAGGTAATGCGGGTTGCCGGTGTCGAGTACCACGCCTTCGGAATGCTCATCCTCGGCGCACCAGTTATGCACCGCTTCAAGCAACTGTTCACCGTAGTGCTTACCCTGGAACTCGGGGTGAATCCCCACCAACGGCAGCATATGCACCGCATCCCCCGGAACGCAGGCCTGCACCGCCTCGTGATAGGCCAGATAGCGCCTCGTACAGTTCAAGCCGGTACTGAGCACCATACGCAACTGCCACGCCCAGCTTTCAGTGATACCCAGGCGCCGTTGCGGTGGGGCAATCAGGGCAATGCCCAACAGACGGTCGTCCACCAGCAACCCCAGCGCTGGCAAATCCTGCAGAAAATGCTGTTTGACCAACTCCCGTACCGTAGCCCGAACCCGCTGCTCGTAACCACTGCGCTCGGCGTTGAACAGAAAGCGAAACGTCGGCTCATGGCGATAAGCCTGATACAGCAAGGAACGCGCTTCTCTTGAATAACCACTGTCGAGCAACTGAATCTGACTGGTGGCGTTCGACGTTTGCGTCATGCGATCAACCTCCCCGGCGCGGCCTCAATAGCGGCGCTTCCAATGGGTACGAACCCCCGAGGGCCACAACAGTTCAATCATGGCCAAGTGCATCCTACGTTAGCAGTGCATTTGCCCTACTGCACGCTGGCAGCTAGCATCGCAGTTTTGCTCAGGACTGCCCGCCCATGAAAATCGTTTCATTCAACATCAATGGCCTGCGCGCTCGGCCGCATCAGCTGGCAGCGCTGATCGAGAAACATCAGCCTGACGTGATCGGCCTGCAAGAAACCAAAGTCCATGACGACCAGTTCCCCCTCGCCGACATCGAAGCGCTGGGCTACCACGTTCACTACCATGGCCAAAAAGGCCATTACGGCGTGGCCCTGCTCTCGCGTCAGGCGCCCCTGGAATTGCACAAAGGCTTTGCCAGCGATGAAGAAGACGCACAGCGGCGTTTTATCTGGGGCACTTTCGCTGACGAAAACGGCCAACCTGTCACCATCATGAATGGTTACTTCCCACAGGGCGAAAGCCGCGATCACCCTACCAAGTTCCCGGCCAAACAGCGTTTCTACAGCGACCTGCAGCAGTTGCTCGAAAGCCGGTTCAGCAACGAACAACCGTTGGTGGTGATGGGCGACATCAATATTTCGCCACAAGACTGTGATATCGGCATTGGCCCGGACAACGCCAAGCGCTGGCTGAAAACCGGCAAGTGCAGCTTTTTGCCGGAAGAGCGCGAATGGCTGGAGCGCCTCAAGGGTTGGGGATTGGTAGACAGCTTCCGCTACCTGCATCCGGATGTGGCCGACCGTTTCAGCTGGTTTGACTACCGCAGCCGCGGCTTTGAAGACGAGCCCAAGCGTGGCCTGCGCATTGACGTGATCCTTGCCTCCCAGGGGCTGGTGCCACGAATCAAGGCAGCAGGCGTCGACTACGACCTGCGCGGCATGGAAAAACCGTCAGACCATGCGCCGATCTGGCTGGAATTGAGCTGACCCACAATCCCGGAACTTTGTGTCATCGGCTTGAAACGTTCCTGACTTAAATTGCAGACATTTCTATGGCTCCAGGAAGGTGCCCCTCAATGCTGCGCTTTATGTCGTTGACCCTGTTATGCACGATGGCCACCCTGGCCATCGCTGCAGACTTGCGGATCCAGGGCTCCAACACTATCGGTGCCAACCTCGGGCCATCACTGGTGGCAGCCATGCTGGCCGAGCAAGGTCTGCACGACATCCACAGCGTCCCGGTCATGCCTCCCAACGAGCACAGCATTGTCGGCACCAACGCCCAGGGTCAGCAGATTCGTGTGGATGTCGCAGCTCACGGTTCTGGCACCGGCTTCACTGCCCTTGCAGCCGGCCAAGCGGATCTGGTGGCCTCATCTCGGCCCATCAAGGACCGTGAACTGGTCGACCTCGAACGCCTCGGGGACTTGAAAAGCCCGGACGCCGAGCAAGTCATCGCCATCGACGGCCTGGCGATTATTCTTCACCCGCGCAACCCGCTGAATCAGCTCAATACCGAACAACTGGCACAGGTTTTCAGCGGCCAGATCAACCGCTGGGAACAAGTGGGCGGTGTCGGCGGCACGATCCACCTGTATGCCCGGGATGAACAGTCCGGCACCTGGGACACGTTTAAAGAGTTGGTACTGAACCGCAACAGGCTCGCCCTGAGCCGTACCGCACACCGCTTCGAATCCAGCGAGCAGCTATCGGATGCCGTGAGCCACGACCCCCAGGCCATCGGTTTCATCGGCCTGCCTTATATCCGCCAAGCCAAAGCCGTCGCCATCGTCGACGGTGCATCCCAGCCCATGTTGCCGCTCTCCAGCCTGATCGCCAGCGAGGACTACCCCTTGTCGCGACGACTGTTCTTTTACTTGCCGCCCTCCTCCAGCAACCCTTGGGCCAGGGCACTGGTGACGTTCACCCAAAGCCCTCAGGGTCAGACCATCGTCGCGCAGAACGGCTTAGTCGCCCAAAGCGTGCAGGCCGCACGTGTTCTGCCCGGTGCCCATATGCCCGCGCAGTACCAGACGCTGACCAGGCAGGCCCAGCGCCTGACGGTCAACTTTCGCTTTGAAGAAGGCAGTGCATCACTGGACAACAAGGCGCGCCAGGACTTGCTGCGAGTCATCGACTACTTGAAGACCCACGAGAAGATGATCAATCAGGTGACGCTGGTGGGTTTTGGCGATGCCAAGGACGATCCCGAGCGGGCACAACTGCTGTCAAAATTGCGGGCAATGGCCGTGCGCCGCGAGCTGGTTAAAAGCGGCGTGATACTGCGCGAAATTCGTGGTTACGGTCAGCAAATGCCCGTGGCGGCCAACACCGAAGATGAGGGCCGCATCAAGAATCGTCGGGTTGAGGTGTGGGTATATTGACCAGACTCCCTCCGGCAGAAACCTGATTACCACTTGTCCAGCTCAAATTTGCCCACCGCCGCACGGTGTACCTCATCCGGGCCATCGGCCAGGCGTAACGTGCGCTGCATGGCGTACATGTAGGCCAGGGGGAAATCTCCCGACACCCCGGCCCCGCCATGAATCTGAATCGCCCGGTCGATGACGTTCAAGGCAACATTCGGGGCGATAACCTTGATCTGGGCGATTTCGCTTTTCGCCACCTTGTTGCCCACGGTGTCCATCATGTAGGCGGCCTTGAGCGTCAACAGCCGCGCCATATCGATTTCCATGCGCGAGTCGGCGATTTTATCGATATTGGCCCCCAGGCGTGCCAGCGGTTTGCCAAACGCCGTGCGCTTCAGGGCGCGTTTGCACATCAACTCCAATGCCCGCTCGGCCATGCCGATGGAGCGCATGCAGTGATGAATACGTCCGGGGCCGAGACGACCCTGAGCAATTTCAAAACCCCGGCCCTCACCCAGCAAGACGTTTTCGCAGGGCACTCGCACGTTTTCAAACAACACTTCAGCGTGCCCGTGGGGTGCATCGTCGTAACCGAACACCGGCAGTGGCCGCACGATGTTCACTCCGGGTGTGTCAACGGGCACCAGGATCATCGAGTGCTGCTGATGACGCGGGTTCTCAGGATTGCTCAAGCCCATGAAGATCATGATTTTGCAGCGTGGGTCACAGGCGCCGGAAGTCCACCATTTGCGGCCATTGATCACCCACTCGTCACCCTCGCGCACAGCGCGGGCTGCCATGTTGGTTGCATCCGATGACGCCACGTCCGGCTCGGTCATGGCGAACGCCGAGCGAATTTCGCCACGTAGCAACGGGTCCAGCCACTGTTTTTTTTGTGCATCACTGGCATAGCGCACCAGCACTTCCATGTTGCCGGTATCAGGCGCCGAGCAATTGAACGGCTCAGAACCCAGCATCGAGCGGCCCATGATTTCAGCCAAGGGGGCGTATTCCAGGTTGGTCAAACCGGCGCCCCGCTCGGACTCGGGCAGAAACAGATTCCACAGGCCTTCGGCACGGGCCTTGAGTTTCAACTCTTCCATGATCGCGGTCGGCTGCCAGCGGTCACCTGCAGCCACCTGCTGCTCGAAAATCGCCTCCGCCGGGTAGACATGGGCGTCCATAAACGCTGTCACACGCTCGCGCAGTGCCTGAACTTTCGGGGAATAAGCGAAATCCATAGGTGGCTACCTTCTACCGGGAATGTCGAAAAGTGATACCCGATGCTAGAACAGCCACCCTTTATTTGCGCCACCTATTAGCAGCGTGTATTACCATTCATAAGCAATATATGATTCGCCCGTGTCACCGCCCCTGACAATAAGAGCCAAGCGCCATGAATCTGAACAAGGTTGATCTCAATCTGTTTGTCGTCTTCGACGCCATCTACACCGAAGCCAACCTGACCCGCGCCGGGCAAATCATCGGTATCACTCAGCCTGCCGTGTCCAACGCGCTGGCGCGATTGCGCGAGAGTTTCAACGACCCGCTGTTCGTACGCACGGCCCAAGGCATGGTGCCAACGCCGATGGCGCAGAACATCATCAGCCCGGTGCGCAGTGCCTTGGCGCTTTTGCGCGTGTCAGTGCAAGAAAGCCGCACCTTCAACCCCCTGCAAGCCAACAAGACCTACCGCATCAGCATGACGGACCTGACCGAGGCGGTCATTTTGCCGCCACTGTTTCAGCGTCTGCGGCGTCAGGCACCCTCGGTGGTGATCGAGAGTTTTCTGTCCCATCGACGAGAGACCACTAGCGATCTTGCTGCCGGACGTCTGGATTTTGCGGTGGATGCACCGCTCAATACCGATCCCCAGGTGCGCCACGTCAAGTTGATGGAAGACCGGTACGTGTGCGCCATGCGTCAAGGCCATCCGTTAGCCAGTCAGACCACCCTGTCCCTGGATGACTATCTGGCCATGTCCCATATTCATATCTCGACCCGTCGCAATGGCCTGGGTGAGGTGGACCTGGCGCTGGGCAAAATGGGCCTGCAACGCAAAGTCACCTTGCGCTCCCAGCATTACCTGATGGCTTCCAATGTGCTGCAACAGACCGACATGGTGATGACCGTGCCCGAACGCTTTGCCCGCCGCCATGCCTTGCACTTTGTGCCCTTGCCACTCAATGAACTCCCCAACGTGGAAACCCATTTGTACTGGCACGAAAGCACCGAACAAGACCCGGCAAATCGCTGGATGCGCGAGCAACTGATCGAACTGTGCCAGCAGCAGGCAACCCTGGAAAAGAAATCCTGCGCTGCCAGCTTGCTTGACGTAAACGTCAACCAGCCATTAGTTTAAGAATACGAATTTTCCAGAGCCCGCCCATGAGCAGCCAGACGTACAGTATTTCCGACCTTGCCCGCGAGCTCGACATCACCACCCGTGCCATTCGTTTTTATGAAGAACAAGGGCTGCTCGCCCCTGAGCGACGCGGTCAGGAGCGGGTGTACAGCGCTCGGGACAAAGTCAGCCTGAAATTGATCCTGCGCGGCAAGCGCATTGGTTTTTCCCTGGCCGAATGCCGAGAGCTGATTGAGCTTTACGACCCCACCAGCGGCAACCAAAAGCAACTCAACAGCATGCTGGCCAAGATTGCCGAACGCCACGAGCAGCTTGAACAACAGTTACTGGATATCCAGCAGATGCAACTGGAGCTAGATACCGCTGAAGAACGGTGTCTCCAGGCGCTGGAACAGACGCTGCAAAGCCAGATACCCCATTAGACGCTGATACCTTCAGTGGAAGCGGGCGACGCGGTACATCATCCGGACTGCAGCGATGCCATCGCGAACAGGCCCGCTCCCACTGAAGGGTAACTACTCGCAGAAGGTGACCCCCATGACACTTCCAACCCATGTGCGCCTGATCGAAGTTGGCCCGCGCGACGGTTTGCAAAATGAAGCCCTGCCCATCAGCGTCGCTGACAAGGTGCAACTGGTTGACGCCCTGACTGATGCCGGGTTGGGCTATATCGAAGTCGGCAGTTTTGTGTCGCCCAAGTGGGTGCCGCAAATGGCCGGATCGGCCGAAGTCTTTGCGCAAATCCGCCGCAAGGCGGGCGTGGTCTACGGAGCACTGGCGCCCAACATGCGCGGGTTTGAAGATGCCGTGGCAGCAGGCGTAAAAGAAGTGGCGGTATTTGCAGCCGCTTCCGAGGCGTTCTCGCAGCGCAACATCAATTGCTCGATCAGCGAAAGCCTGGCGCGCTTTATCCCCATTATCGAGGCCGCCCGACAGCACGGCATCAGCGTGCGCGGCTATGTATCCTGCGTGCTCGGGTGCCCCTATGAAGGTCAGGTCAGCGCGCAACAGGTGGCACAGGTGGCCAACGAGTTGTACGCCATGGGCTGCTACGAGGTGTCGCTGGGCGACACCATCGGCACCGGAACACCAACGGCCACGCGCACCCTGTTTGAAGCTGTAACGGCTTACGTACCACGGGAAAAACTCGCCGGGCATTTTCACGACACCTACGGTCAGGCGCTGGTGAATATCTACGCCAGCCTGCAAGAAGGCATTGCCGTGTTCGACAGTTCCATCGCCGGGCTCGGCGGTTGTCCTTACGCCAAGGGCGCCAGCGGTAACGTGGCCACGGAAGATGTGCTGTACATGCTCAATGGCATGGGCATCGAAACCGGAGTCGACATGGACAAGCTGCTCCTGGCAGGCGAGCACATCTGCAACGTGCTGGGACGTGTTACCGGGTCACGGGTAGCAAAGGCCCGCCAGGGCTAAAAAGTGTTCCATGGTGTTACCTCACCTCCCCACAAACGAGTAACACGGAAACAAACCGGCCATCCCACTGGCCGGTTTTTTATTGCCAAGAAATACAAACCTTTGATTTATAAGGATTTTTAAAAGTTGGCACGGCTCCTGCTATCTCTATGGCATAACAAGAATAAAAACCGCAGCAACATAATAAAAACAATACGAAACGACTCTGACATAACAAAAACAACACGGCAGAGACGCAGCTAACAGATTTTTTTGGAGAAGGTTTACTTTTCCGAGGCGCCTAAAAACCACCTCGCAACCGGGCAGAGAATAATAAAACTACCTTCAGGTAGCACCCGCACAGGTTGGATCACAGGTTTGATAGCCCGTGATAAAAGTGGATCAGCGCTCAAAAAAATACGTTTGCTCTTGATCCCGGATGGGGATCGCAAAAAAACGCAGTAAAGGGTGAGTTCCAAAAACAACAATAAACCGCCCTTCAATAATAAAAAAAGAGCATGCACGACATATTAAAGGGGAGCCCAGGCTCCCCTTTGTGTTGTCCGGGATTCGAGATTTTTCCTGTCTCTGTGGCGCGGGCTTGCTCGCGATGCACGCCCGCTCCCACTGGGTTTCAGTTTTGGGACACGCATTCCAGAATGCTGATCTCGCGCATTTTGAACTTCTGGATCTTGCCGGTCACGGTCATCGGGAATGCATCAACAAATTTGAAGTAACGCGGCGTTTTAAAGTGGGCAATACGGGACTTGCACCAGGTTTGCAGCTCAAGCTCATTGGCCGTGTGGCCAGGGTGAAACTTGATCCAGGCCACGATTTCCTCGCCATACCTGGCGTCCGGAATACCCACCACCTGCACATCCGCCACTGCCGGATGGGTAAAAAAGAACTCCTCCAGCTCCCGCGGGTAAATGTTCTCGCCACCACGAATGATCATGTCCTTGTTGCGCCCCACAATGCGCACGTACCCCTGCTCATCCATCTGCGCCAGATCACCGGTGTGCATCCAGCCCTCGCTGTCGATGGCATCACGGGTCGCCTGCGGGTTGTTCCAGTAACCCAGCATCACGCTGTAACCACGAGTACACAATTCGCCAATCTCACCGCGTTCAACGGTGTTTCCCTCGGCGTCGATCAGCTTGCTCTCCAGTTGCGGCTGGGTACGCCCCACAGTGGTAACACGTAATTCAAGTTCGTCTGCCGGACCTGTCTGAATCGAGACCGGGCTGGTTTCAGTCATGCCATAGGCAATTTGTACTTCCCCCATATGCATTTCGCTGATGACGCGACGCATCACCTCGATCGGGCACGTGGCGCCCGCCATGATCCCCGTGCGCAGGCTCGACAGATCGAACCCGGCACGTTGCGGATGATCCAACATCGCGATAAACATGGTCGGTACGCCGTACAGCGCAGTGGCCCGCTCATCTGTCACCGCTTGCAGAGTCAGGCCCGGGTCAAAGGCTTCACCGGGATAGATCATTGTCGTCCCGTGAGTCACACACCCCAGGTTGCCCATGACCATGCCAAAGCAGTGGTACAGCGGTACCGGGATTACCAGCCGGTCATTGGCCGTCAAACCCAGGCTTTCGCCAACCATATAGCCGTTGTTGAGAATATTGTGATGACTAAGGGTCGCGCCCTTGGGAAACCCTGTCGTACCTGAGGTGTACTGGATGTTGACCGGCTGATCGAAGTGCAGGCTGTCTTGGCGGGCATGGAGTTGATCAGCCGTAACCTCACCCCCCAATTCGGCAAGTCGCGACCACGGCAAAAACCCTGCAGGCGGCTCAGGCGCGAGGCTGATGACCCCGCGCAGATCGGCAAAGCGCGCACATCCCAGTGACCCTACCGATTGCCCGGCCAGCTCCGGGATCAGTTCCTGGAGCATTGCGTGATAATTGGATGTCTTGAACGCACCCGCGCACACCAGCCACTGACACGCCGATTGCTTGAGTACGTACTCCAGCTCCGAGAGCCGATACGCAGGGTTGATATTGACCAGAATCACGCCGATCTTGGCGCTGGCAAACTGGCTGATAAACCATTCGGCGCCATTGGGAGCCCACACGCCCAGCCGGTCCCCCACCTTCAAACCCAAAGCCAGTAACGCCCTGGCATGCAGATCAACGGCCCGGGCCAATTGCGCCCAGTTGTAGCGCTGCTGTTGATGGCGCACCACCAGCGCTTCTCCCTCGGGATAAAGCGCAGCTGTCTGATCGAAGGCCTGACCTATGGTCATCGCCAGCAGTGACTTGTCCAGCGCACCCTGGCTGTAACTGGGGACGGATTGCTGCTTCATGACAACTCCTCTTGTGATTGTTCTGGGAGCATGAGCAAGGCGCACGTGCGCGCCCGCTCATTTGAAGAATTGCAATTACTCTGGCCTAAGTTGACGTTAACGTAAAGGTCATTGACAGCGTTAAGCCCCAAGTTTACGTTAACGTCAAGGCTATCAATGGCGACGCAGTAAACGCCTCCATAAGAACAACGATCAAGGTGCCACATGAGCTACCCGACTTTGAACTTCGCCCTGGGCGAAACCATCGACATGCTGCGCGATCAGGTGCAGAACTTCGTCGCCGCCGAACTGGCGCCACGGGCGGCGCAAATCGACAAGGACAACCTGTTCCCGGTAGACATGTGGCGCAAGTTCGGTGACATGGGCTTGCTCGGCATCACAGTCCCTGAAGAGTACGGCGGCACCGGCCTGAGCTATCTGGCCCACGTGGTGGCGATGGAAGAAATCAGCCGCGGTTCGGCCTCGGTCGCCCTATCCTACGGCGCCCACTCCAATCTGTGCGTCAATCAAATCAACCGCAACGGCACCCACGAACAAAAACTCAAGTACCTGCCCAAACTGATCAGCGGCGAGCACGTCGGTGCACTGGCCATGAGCGAACCGAACGCCGGTTCCGACGTGGTATCGATGAAACTGCGCGCCGACAAGCGCGGCGACCACTTTGTGCTGAACGGTAGCAAAACCTGGATCACCAATGGTCCGGATGCCAGTACCTACGTGATCTATGCCAAGACCGATCTGGAAAAAGGCGCACACGGCATCAGTGCATTTATCGTCGAGCGTGACTGGAAAGGCTTCAGCCGAAGCAGCCATTTCGACAAGCTCGGCATGCGCGGTTCCAACACCAGCGAACTTTTTTTCGACGACGTTGAAGTGCCGGAAGAAAACCTGCTGGGTACGCTCAATGCCGGGGTCAAGGTATTGATGAGCGGTCTGGACTACGAGCGCGTGGTGCTCTCGGGCGGCCCCACCGGGATCATGCAGGCGTGCATGGATCTGATCGTGCCGTACATCCACGACCGTAAACAGTTCGGCCAGAGCATCGGCGAGTTTCAACTGATCCAGGGCAAGGTTGCCGACATGTACACCCAGCTCAATGCCAGCCGCGCCTACCTGTATGCCGTCGCAGCCGCATGCGAACGGGGTGAAACTACGCGCAAGGACGCCGCCGGGGTGATTCTGTACAGCGCCGAACGCGCCACACAAATGGCCCTCGATGCGATCCAGATTCTGGGCGGTAACGGTTACATCAACGAATTCCCGGCCGGCCGCCTGCTGCGTGACGCCAAGCTGTATGAGATCGGCGCCGGCACCAGCGAAATCCGCCGCATGCTGATCGGGCGTGAACTCTTCAACGAAACTCGCTAAGGAGCGTAGGCATGTCCATCTTGCATACGACGATCAACCCGCGCTCGGCCGAGTTCAGCCTCAACCGTGATGCCATGCTCAAACAGGTTGATGCCCTGCATGCCCTGCTTGAGCAGGTGCAACAGGGTGGCGGGGCCAAGGCCCAGGAGCGTCACACTTCACGGGGCAAGTTGCTGCCTCGCGAGCGCATTGATCGCCTGCTGGACAGCGGTTCGCCCTTCCTTGAGCTGAGTCAGTTGGCGGCATACAACGTGTACGGCGAAGACGTTCCAGCTGCCGGAATAATCGCCGGCATTGGCCGGGTCGAAGGCGTGGAATGCATGATTGTGGCCAACGATGCCACCGTCAAAGGCGGCTCGTACTACCCGCTGACGGTCAAAAAACACCTGCGGGCGCAAACCATCGCCGAACAGAACCGCCTGCCGTGCATCTACCTGGTGGATTCCGGTGGCGCCAACCTGCCACGCCAGGATGAAGTGTTCCCTGATCGCGAGCACTTTGGGCGCATCTTCTTCAATCAGGCGAACATGAGTGCCGCGGGCATTCCGCAAATTGCCGTGGTCATGGGGTCATGCACCGCTGGCGGCGCCTATGTGCCCGCCATGGCCGACGAAGCCATCATGGTTCGCCAGCAGGCCACGATTTTTCTGGCTGGCCCGCCACTGGTCAAGGCTGCCACGGGTGAAGTCGTCAGCGCCGAGGACTTGGGCGGCGCCGATGTGCACTGCAAGATTTCAGGGGTGGCCGACCACTACGCTGACAATGACGAACACGCGCTGGCACTGGCCCGGCGCAGCGTTGCCAATCTTAACTGGCGCAAGCTGGGCCAGTTGCAACTGCGTACGCCGCTGGCACCGTTGTATGGCCGCGAAGAGCTGTACGGCATCGTCCCGGCTGATGCCAAGCAGCCTTTTGATGTGCGTGAAGTCATTGCCCGGCTGGTGGACGGCTCAGTGTTCGATGAGTTCAAGGCCTTGTTCGGCACCACGCTGGTGTGCGGCTTTGCCCATTTACACGGCTACCCGGTAGCGATTCTGGCCAATAACGGGATTCTGTTTGCAGAGGCCGCACAAAAAGGCGCGCACTTTATCGAGTTGGCGTGCCAGCGCGGTATTCCCCTGGTCTTTCTGCAGAACATCACGGGGTTTATGGTCGGTCAAAAGTACGAAGCCGGTGGCATTGCCAAGCACGGGGCCAAATTGGTGACGGCCGTGGCGTGCGCCAAAGTACCGAAGTTCACCGTCATCATCGGCGGCAGCTTTGGTGCCGGTAACTACGGGATGTGCGGCCGCGCCTACGATCCCCGCTTTCTGTGGATGTGGCCAAACGCCCGAATTGGCGTGATGGGTGCCGAACAGGCGGCCGGGGTGCTGGTGCAGGTCAAGCGTGAACAGGCTGAACGCAATGGCGAGGCGTTCTCGGCACGGGAAGAAGCCGAGATCAAGCAGCCGATTCTCGATCAGTACGAACACCAGGGCCACCCCTACTACTCCAGCGCGCGCTTGTGGGATGACGGCGTGATCGACCCGGCGCAAACCCGCGACGTATTGGCCCTGGGCCTGTCGGCGGCACTCAATGCCCCGATCGACGCCACGCGCTTTGGCGTGTTCCGGATGTAACTCCCACAGCCATTAAGGACTGACGGACATGATTGATTTCAACACCCTCGAACTGCACACCGATCCCCGGGGTTTCGCCACCCTGTGGTTGAGCCGCGAGCAGAAGAACAACGCTTTCAACGCCGAGATGATCCGCGAGCTGATTCTTGCTCTGGACGCTGTGCAGTCTGATCCTGCCCTGCGCTTTTTGGTGCTGCGCGGGCGCGGGAAACATTTCAGCGCCGGTGCCGATCTGGCCTGGATGCAGCAATCGGCCGAACTCGACTACCACACCAATCTCGACGACGCCCGCCATCTGGCTGAATTGATGTACAACCTGGCCAAGCTGAAAATGCCAACCCTGGCCGTTGTGCAAGGTGCAGCCTACGGCGGTGCGCTGGGCCTGATCAGTGCCTGCGACATGGCCATCGGCGCGGATGACGCGCAGTTCTGCCTGTCTGAAGTGCGCATCGGCCTGGCACCTGCCGTGATCAGTCCCTTCGTGGTGCAAGCCATCGGTGAGCGTGCGGCGCGGCGCTACGCCCTGACCGCTGAGCGCTTCAGCGGCCAACGTGCCCGCGAGCTGGGCTTGCTGTCAGAATGCTACCCCATCGCCGAGCTTGAGCAGCAAATCGACCACTGGACCGAAAACCTGCTGCTCAACAGTCCGCACGCGATGCGTTCGTGCAAAGACCTGCTGCGGGAAGTCAGTCATGGTGCACCGACTCTGGCCATTCGCCGCTATTGCGAAAACGCCATTGCAAGGATTCGTGTCAGCCCTGAAGGTCAGGAAGGCTTGCGTGCCTTTCTGCAAAAACGCGCTCCCAGCTGGCAAGCCGATCCATCGACCCAGGAGTCGCGCCCATGACTGCCGGTCTAACCTCTGTGCTGGTCGCCAACCGTGGCGAAATTGCCTGTCGGGTCATGCGTACCGCCAAAGCCCTGGGTCTCACAACCGTCGCCGTTCACAGCTCGACCGACCGCGATGCACGGCATTGCCGTGAAGCTGATATCTGTGTGGACCTGGGAGGCAGCAAGGCCGCCGACAGCTACCTGAAAATCGACAAGATCATCGCAGCAGCGAAGGCCAGCGGTGCTCAGGCCATTCATCCCGGCTACGGTTTTCTGTCGGAGAACGCAGGCTTTGCCCGCGCCATCGAAGCCGCAGGGCTGATTTTTCTCGGACCGCCCGCCAGCGCCATTGATGCAATGGGCAGCAAGTCCGCGGCCAAGGCCTTGATGGAAGTGGCGGGTGTACCTTTGGTGCCGGGCTATCACGGCGAAGACCAGGACCTGGAGACCTTTCGCCTGGCCGCCGAGCGCATCGGTTATCCGGTGCTGCTCAAAGCCACGGCGGGCGGTGGTGGCAAAGGCATGAAAGTCGTCGAAGAGGTCAGTCAGCTGGCTGAGGCACTGGCTTCGGCCCAGCGTGAAGCCCTGTCATCGTTTGGCGATGGGCGGATGCTGGTTGAAAAGTACGTGCTCAAACCACGTCATGTGGAAATCCAGATTTTTGCCGACCAACACGGTAACTGCCTGTACCTCAATGAACGTGACTGCTCGATCCAGCGTCGCCACCAGAAGGTCGTGGAGGAAGCGCCAGCACCCGGCCTGAGCGTTGAACAACGTCAGGCCATGGGCGAGTCTGCCGTGCGGGCGGCTCAGGCCATCGGTTATGTAGGTGCAGGGACCGTAGAGTTTTTACTGGATGCGCGAGGCGAGTTCTTCTTTATGGAGATGAACACGCGCTTGCAGGTTGAGCATCCGGTCACAGAAGCCATCACCGGGCTGGATCTTGTAGCCTGGCAAATCCGCGTGGCACGGGGTGAAGCCTTGCCCATGACCCAGGCACAAGTGCCATTACACGGCCACGCCATCGAAGTGCGCCTGTACGCTGAAGACCCGGGCAATGATTTTCTCCCGCAAACCGGACGGCTTGAGGTGTATCGCGAGTCCGCTGCAGGTCCGGGCAGGCGCGTGGACAGTGGCGTCAGTGAGGGTGACGAGATCTCACCGTTTTACGATCCGATGCTGGGCAAGCTGATTGCCTGGGGAGAAGACCGGGAGCAGGCTCGCTTGCGTTTGTTGGCGATGCTCGATGAATTTGCCATCGGCGGCCTGAAAACCAACCTGAGCTTTTTGCGCCGTATCATTGGTCATCCCGTCTTCGCAGCAGCCGAACTCGATACCGGGTTTATCCCGCGCTACGAGGCACAATTGCTGCCTGCCGTGGAGTCCCTGCCTGCAACATTCTGGTCTGCGGCCGCCGAAGCATTCGATCAAAGTCAGGCCCCACGCGTGCGCGACGATGATCCGGCGTCACCCTGGTCGGCAAACAACGGTTTTCGTAGCGGCCTGCCTGCCCGAACCTTGCTGGCATTGGCCTGCAATGGCGAGCAACAGGTCATCCACCTGAGTGGCAGTTCAGCCATTTGGCGCAATGAACAGCTCGTCATCGAACAGGACGGGGTACGGCGCCAGCACTTGGCCATTCGCCGGGCGGATGCGCTGTACTTGCGCTGGGACGGTGAGCTGCACTGCGTGCGCCTGCACGATCCGATCAGTGCCGTGGATGCCAGTCATACCGCCCAGGGCGGCCTGACAGCGCCCATGAATGGCAGCGTTGTGCGGGTGCTGGTTGAAGTCGGACAAACTGTTGAAGAAGGCGCTCAATTGGTGGTTCTTGAAGCCATGAAGATGGAACACAGCCTGCGGGCGCCCCATGGGGGCGTAGTGAAAGCCTTGTTCTTCCAGGAAGGCGAGATGGTCAGTGAAGGCTCTGCACTGGTCGAACTGGAATGAAAAAAGGCGGATACCGCAATCGGTATCCGCCTTTGCCGGGGCATTTGAAATGCGCCTCTAGAACTTGACTGTCGCCTGAACCACTACCCCGATAATCCGGCAGTTTTGATCAAACAGGGTTTTAGGATAAGTCGGGTTAAGTGGCTTCAGGTAACGTTGACCGCTTTCTTCGATCAACTGCCGAAATGTCGTCGCCTCTGACTCAGGGGTAAGGGCAATCACCATTTTGCCTGGCGTGGCCTCAATATCCGGATCGACCAGAATCATCATCCCTTGCGCGATGCTGACCCCCACCGGTGCGGTCATGGCATCCCCCGTCACCTGTAACCAAAACGCAGCCCCTTTGGCGTAATGATCACTGACCTCGAATATCGTACCGGGCGGGACAGGATAGCCCGGCAGCACCTTTTCGCTAACCTGACCTGCCGTAATCCAGTCTCTCACCGGATAACGGAATGCCGAGGTGATCTCATAGGTGTATTCGTCAGCGCCAGGCGTGTCGCCTGCGTGGCTACGCTCGCGAATCACCAGAGCGACTTCAAGGTGCTCAAGCCCGAGGGCATGCAGCACGTTGTTCATCGTCGGCAAGTCGGGTTGACGGCGTTTATTGAGCCAATGGCCGACTCCGCCCTGGGAAGCCCCGACGCGTTCGGCTAGTTTCTCTTGCGTGAGTTTGAGCTCGCGCAATTTGGTTCTGACTAAAGCGATCCATTTATCCATCTGCCGAACAATACGGATTGATTTCGACGCAACAATACACACATTGTATTATTTATTTTTAATCAATTAATACTCACTGTACTAACCTTGCCTGGCTGATTCGATTAACTCCTGAAACGCAGGTAAATCATGACTTCACTTACAAAAAGCCCGCAGAAAAACGAGTCCGATTCTGAGCTTGATTCCCTTAAGGACACCGTCGCGACACAACGTGCGCTCGACTATTATTTGAAACCATCTGTTTCCCAGCACACGATGGAAAAAAAGTGTTCCAGGTGAGCAGTGACGTCAGTCAGGAAGAAGCCTTGCTCCATGCATCAGATTATCTGCGATGTGGAATTGCCAGCGCTCATGGTGCGGCCGAGCATCTGCATGGCCCTCAACGGGACTTGCTGCTGAGCCTCGCGTTCTTCATGGAGTCATCCAAGCAACTGGTGGACAGAGCCATTGATGTACAGCCGCTGTCTGCCCATTGATGCCAGAAAAGGCGCCGGTGGCCGATCAGGACACCCGCGCCCCTCTCATCAAGCGTTAAGACGTTCTTGAGCAAGGCTATCGGCGATGCGCGTGGTGTTTTTATCCTGAGCTTTGGCCCTTAGAAAGATCTGACGCAAAGTCTCTCCAATACCTTCAACGTGCTGACGAACTTGTTCGGGCGTGCCACCGTTGTACTCGTAGGACACGTCAATAATGCCGCCCGCGTTGATCGCGTAATCCGGTGCATGCAGGCAACCCCGTCGCCACAGTTCATCAGCATGGGAGGTTTTGGCCAACTGATTGTTGGCAGCACCTGCAATCACTGGCGCACGCAGTAACTGCAAGGTGTCATCGTTGATGATTGCCCCCATCGCGCAAGGCGAAAATACATCGACGTCAAGCCCGTAGATGTCTTGGGCACTCACTGGATGAGCCCCCAGTTCGTCGATTGCGCGACGCACGTTGGCCTCCTGGATATCGTGGACCCACAGCTCAGCGCCCGCCTCTTTCAATTGTCTGGCGAGGTTGAAGCCCACCTGACCAAGGCCCTGAATGGCCACCCGCAGCCCCGCCAGGTCACTACGACCCAGGCGCTGCAAGACCGCTTCGCGCAGACCGATAAACACTCCAAGCGCCGTTGCCGGAGACGGATCACCACTGCGGGTGCCGCCGCCCAGTTGCTCACGCGTACCAGCCCCCACCACATGACGGGTGCGCTGGCCCATGAGAGCCATTTCAGTGACGCCGGTGCCGGAATCCGCAGCCGTGATGTAACGCCCACCCAGGCTCTCGACAAAGCCACCCATCGCCTGGAACAGCGCTTCGCTCTTGTCCTTGCGCGGATCGCCAATAATCACCGCCTTGCCACCGCCCAACGGCAAACCGGCCAGCGCCGACTTGTAAGTCATGCCACGGGACAGGCGCAGCACATCGTTCAAGGCTTGCTCTTCATCGGCATAGGGCCACATGCGGCAGCCCCCGAGAGCCGGGCCAAGACGCGTGTTGTGCACCGCAATAATGGCTTTGAGACCCGTGGCTTTGTCATGGCAAAACTGGACGTGTTCGTGGTGATCGAATTCGGGATGAGTAAAAATCGGCATTGCGTTCTCTCTCTTGTTTTTAGCCCGAGAAGCGAGTCAGACCGATAAGTCAGTATCTGACCCGAAGCAGGGTGCGAAGCAAAAGAGTGAAGGTTTTACCTAGGAATTTTCTTTCTATTTTGTAGGAATTGTTCTGCTAATCTGCATGCATCATTCAAAAAAAATAAGAAAACAGATCAGTTCATGCAGATTAAATTAAGCGCTATCGACCGCAAGATTCTTCGCCTGCTGCAACACAATGCCGACCTGTCTGCCGCCGAAGTGGCAGAGCACGTGGAGTTGTCGCAATCGCCCTGTTGGCGCCGCATCCATCGATTGCAAGAAGAAGGCGTCATCGAGCGCAAGGTCGCCCTGCTCAATCCGAAAAAGCTCGGGCTCAATGTGGTGGTGTTCGTCAATGTGCGGTTATCAGGCCACGGGCGACGCCATCTGACCGAGTTTGAAGAAGCGATCACCGATTACCCCGAAGTGATCGAGTGCTACACGATGGCGGGCGATATGGACTACCTGCTGAAGGTGATGACCCATGACATCGACAGTTATGAACGCTTTCTACGCGATCACTTGTTGCAGAAGCCGCACGTTCAGGAAGCCCACTCGAATATCGCCATGAGCGAAGTCAAACGCACCACGGAGTTGCTGCTGGCATCGGGATAAAGGCCGCGTAATAGAGCCTTGGGGTGAGGAGTGGAAATTTAATTTCCAAAAAGCGTGGGAAAAAACTTGCTTTGCAAATGATAATGATTACTATTGCATGCAGCTGGTCGCGAGATCAGTCGATAATTCAAGGGACCTTAGGTCGGTCTTTTGAATTACCTCCTCATCAGGCTAATCACGGTTATTTGACCCGGCTTCTAGCCGGGTCTTTTTTTTGCGGCCAGTTATCTGGCTCTGCGTGCTTCAGGCTAATGAAGTCTTGTGTGCGGCCGGTTTTTTTCGGTGACCGCTACGATGCCGACGATGATAGCAAAAGAACATCGGGAAACGGAAGCCTGAAGTCCTGGACTATGGCCGTAATGGCAATCTAGCACTTGAGAATCACTCGCAAAAACCCTACACTTGCGCAGCGTCAAGGACGACGCCCCCCCTTCGTTTTTCCCTCCATCTTATTGTCCAAAATTCCGTATTGGCCTAATGCCATTGCACTGTACAGTAACGCCCACAACTATCAGATTTCGGGATTTTGACGATGACTGTGGCGCCCTCTTCACTTCATATCAGCAGTGACTTCGACAGCGGCAATGTCCAGGTGCTGGATGCCAGTAATCCGCTGCAGGTAAAACTGGCCATCAAACCAGATACCAAAAGCCCGCATTTTCAGTGGTTCCACTTCAAGGCCGATGGCCTGACACCGGGACACACGCACCATTTCCAACTAAGCAACGCCGGCCAGTCTTCCTATAACAAAGCGTGGGATGGTTATCAGGCGGTGGCTTCGTACGACCATGAAAACTGGTTCCGCGTACCGAGCGATTTCGACGGTACCTCGTTGAACGTTCACCTTGCCGCCGAGCAGCCTCAGGCCTGGTTCGCCTACTTCGAACCTTACAGCCGCGAACGCCACGATCAGTTGATCAAGAACGCCCTGCAGTGGTCAGGCTGCCAGTTGCTGGCCACCGGTAAAAGTGCCGAGGGGCGGGATATCCAGTTGTTGCGCAAAGGCAACGGCGCCAGCCACAAACGCAAGATCTGGATCATCGCCCAGCAGCACCCGGGCGAACACATGGCCGAATGGTTTATGGAAGGCATTTTCGAACGCCTGGAACAGGGCAGCGATCCCCAAATGCGCAAGCTGATGGACTTTGCCGACCTGTACCTGATCCCGAACATGAACCCGGACGGCGCGTTTCACGGGCACTTGCGCACCAATGCCAATGGCCAGGACTTGAACCGCGCCTGGCAAAACACCAGCCCCCAGGTCAGCCCTGAAGTGTTCTTCGCCCTGGAGCAAATGACCCACTACGGTGTCGATCTGTTCCTGGATATCCACGGCGACGAAGAAATCCCCTATGTGTTCACGGCGGGCTGTGAAGGCAATCCTGGCTACACCCCTCGCCTGGCGACCCTGGAAGAACGTTTTCGCAGCCACCTCAGCGGCCTGACCAAAGACTTTCAGACTGCCCATGGCTACACCCGCGACGAGCCGGGCCAAGCCAACATGACCCTGGCCTGCAACAGCGTCGGCCAGCGCTTCGACTGCCTGTCGCTGACGCTGGAAATGCCGTTCAAGGACAACAACGATGCGCCGAACCCGCAGACCGGCTGGGATGGAAAACGCTCGAAGCAATTGGCCAAGGACGTGCTGACCACCCTGTCGACCATGGTCAGGGAACTGCGTTAAAAGCCCACATCCAGCACCACGTTGTCGGTATAGCTACCCGCTGGCGGCGTGGTCTGGTCGGTGTAGATTTTGGCGTTGTAGTTGAAAATCTGACTGCCATTGCCCAACCCGTTACCGGGAAAAACCTCGGCCGACGAACTCGCCCGTCGAGCGGTGCCCACACTGACGGGGCGTGCGCCATCGCCCAACCCTACCGGGTGCAGTTGACACTGATGGTCTGGCTGACCGTTGAAAACGCGCTGACCACCGGTGCGGGTGCGCTGCCAAAACTGATCGAAGGTGCGCTGATGCGTGCATTGCAGCGTCACCCCACCCGCCAGCGCCACAGTCACTGCTGCGGTGGACAACGCCGAATACGTCCCGAAATTCAGGCTGCCATAAAGCTCTCCGGTCCTGTTTACCAGGCAGCCCGCCACGATGCTCGCGCTGACTGGCAATGTTGCTGACAGGCGCATTGACCGGCAACGGTATTTGACGGGCCGGGTCACGAAACAGTCGAAAAGGGATGGGAGGGCTACCCGGCCCCAGGGCCAAATAGCGAACATCAGCGGTGCCGCCATGCTGGCCGCCATCGATCTGAATTTGATAGGTGGTGTCAGGGTTGCACTCAAGGGAGACGACGGCCCGTCCAGCTACGTAAGAAATTAAGCAAAGTTATGCTAAGTACAACTTTTAGCTTACGCCAACGGGTGCAAATACTCGGCCACAGGTCGAATAGTCGTTATTATGCGCGACACTTTTTGCGCCACCCACGAGTAACCGACCCTGCTTATGGATACCCTCGCTAAACTGCGCGCCGGCCAATTGGCGGGCCTCAAACGTCTTGATCTGTCGTGCGGACTTACCGAGTTTCCGGACGAAATTTTCCAGCTTGCCGACTCACTGGAAATTCTCAACCTCAGCGGTAACGCCCTGAGCAGCTTGCCCGACGACCTGCATCGCCTGAGCCATTTGCGCATCCTGTTTTGCTCGGACAATCAGTTCACCGAGCTGCCAGCATGCCTGGGGCAGTGCGCACAGTTGAGCATGATTGGCTTCAAGGCCAACCGCATCGAAAGCGTACCCGGCACCGCGCTGCCGCCTTTGCTGCGCTGGCTGATCCTGACCGACAACTGCATCGAACAATTACCCGAAGAACTGGGCCAGCGACCCCTGCTGCAAAAGCTGATGCTGGCCGGTAATCGCCTGCAGCAATTGCCCAGCAGCCTGGCCAGTTGTGAGCGCCTGGAATTGATCCGCTTGGCTGCCAACCAATTCAGCGAGCTGCCCGACAGGCTGCTGGCACTGCCGAGCCTGAGCTGGCTGGCCTACGCCGGCAATCCGTTGCGTGAAGATGCCAGCGCTCATCGCCCGCCTGACGACACGCCGAATATTGATTGGTCGCACCTTGAGCTTGAGCACAAGTTGGGCGAAGGCGCTTCAGGAATCATTTATCAAGCCCGATGGACTGCCCCCGGTCAGGCGGACCAGTCAGTTGCCGTCAAGCTGTACAAGGGCAGCATCACCAGCGACGGCTCGCCCCTCAATGAAATGAATGCCTGCATCGCTGCGGGGCAACACCCCAACCTGATCAAGGTATTGGGCCGTGTGGCGGGGCATCCTGACAACCAGGCCGGTCTGGTCATGGAGCTGATCGACCCGTCATTCATCAACCTTGCGGCCCTGCCCAGTTTTGATACCTGTAGCCGCGACGTGTATGCCAACAGCACCCGGTTTACCGGCGAAAGTGCCTTGCGCATCGCTCGCGGCATAGCCTCGGCGGCAGGCCATTTGCACGCGCAGGGCATCTGTCATGGCGATTTGTACGGGCACAATATTCTGTTCAATGCCCAAGGCGAATGCCTGCTGGGGGATTTTGGCGCCGCGTGCTTCCACGCCATTGACGACAGTTCGCACAGCCGTGCGCTGCAACGCATTGAAGTGCGAGCATTCGGGATTTTATTGGGGGAATTGCTGGAGCGTATCGACTCGGGCCTGAGCGATCAGCAGCGCAGTGACCTGCAAGGCCTGCAACAGCGTTGCATCCAGCCTGACGTGTTGGCACGGCCGGGGTTTGTTCAAATCAGTCAGGAACTGGCATGAAAACCTGTAGCCGATGACGAGGTACGAGGCTGCGATAAGGGCTGAAAGAGGTTCAACCCATCGCAGCCTCGCTACGCTCCTCAGCGACTACAGAAGAACGTTGCTTCAGACTCAGGCCAACGCCACAAACATGTCCTGCACGTCGTCCTGCTCTTCCAGCTTGGCCAGGAACTCCTGGACTTCTGCCATTTGCTCGTCAGTCAGACCACTGACCGGGTTTTTCGGCTGGTAGCCCAACTTGGCCGACAACACGGTGAAGCCCTGCTCAGGCAGTGCTTTTTGTACGGTGTCCAGGTCAGTCGGTTCAGTGATGAACAAGGTAGTGCCTTCTTCTTCACCTTCTTCGAAGTCCTGAGCGCCCGCTTCGATTGCGGCCATTTCAGGATCTGCGTCCGGGGTATCAGGCTTGGCTTCGATCATGCCAACGTGGTTGAAGTCCCACGCCACCGAACCCGAAGCACCCAGCTGCCCCTTGCGGAAGGCAACACGGATTTCAGCCACGGTACGGTTGATGTTGTCCGTCAGGCACTCAATGATCAGCGGTACCTGGTGAGGTGCAAAACCTTCATAGGTGACACGATGGTATTGCACGGCTTCAGTACCGATACCGGCACCTTTATTGATCGCGCGCTTGATGGTGTCAGCTGGCATCGAGGCTTTCTTGGCCTGTTCATAAACCAGACGCAAGTGCGAGTTCATGTCCGGATCGGCGCCGTTGCGCGCAGCAACCGTCAGTTCCTTGGCCAACTTGCCAAAAATCTTGCCACGGCTGTTGGCGGCGTCCGCTTTATGTTTAACCTTCCACTGTGCGCCCATTACTCACTCTCTCAATCGGGTGTGTCGCGGCATATCGGCCGTCGAATGGGCGCAAGTTTATACGCCCACAAGTCGGCAATCGACCAAAAAATCCAATCGCTGCCCGCTTAAGCCTTGCCCAGCTCCATAAACGCCTTGATCAGCCGCAACTCGGCGCGCCGTTCCATGCAACCCAGCATATGCAGGTTGACGAGCCCCGCACCGTTGATCGGCACCGCACACACTCGAGGGTCATGGCTGACTTCTACCGACGACACAATGCCCACACCGAGCTGTGCTGCCACGGCCTCGGTAACGGCTTCACGACTGTCCAGCTCCAGCAACACCCGCGGGGTGACCCCGGCCTGAGCACAGGCGCTGTCAAAGGTGCGACGGGTAATCGACGTCGGTTCGCGCAACACCATGATCACCTGGTCCAATTGTGAAATAGCGATGCCATCCGGCAAAGCCTGCCATGGGTGATTGGCCGGCACCAAGGCGCATATCCGCGACTCATCCAACGGACGCAAAGTCAGGCCTTTGCGCGGTTCTACTTCCGTCAGCACGGCTACATCGACATGTTCCGACAACAACGCCGCCAAGGTTTCCTGGGCATTGCCCAAACGCAAGTTCACGGTTATTCCCGGATAACGCGCCCGCAGGCCAGCCAGCATCGGCATCACCAGATGCGGGCCGTCGGCCGCTACCTCAAGCCGCCCGGTGAGCAGTTGGCGATTGGCCTCCAGCATGACCTGTGCCTCATCCACCAAACCAAACATGGCTCGCGTGATGGCCGCCAGCCTGGTGCCTTCTTCAGTCAGCTCCACACGCCTGGCCGTACGTCGCAGCAAGGTGATCTGGTAGTGCTCCTCAAGCGCCTTGATGTGCCCCGTAACGGCTGGCTGGCTGATAAAAAGTCGGGCCGCAGCCCGGGTAAAACTGCCTTCTCGGGCCACCGCGTCAAAGGCACGAAGCTGAAATAAATTCATGCATAACCCTCACTGATGGCTGGCATAACAACAAACAATTTGATTGATATCAACTCAAACTGCAATTTATGCCCTGTAACCAGTAGCCATCCAATGCTTGCGAGAATTTCAGAATGAGTACTGCCGCGCCGATCCTGCTGACCCCTGGCCCACTGACGACGTCGGCGCGAACCCGCCGGGCGATGATGGTCGATTGGGGTTCCTGGGATGACAGTTTCAACCAGCTGACTGCCAGCCTCTGCGAGCAACTGCTGGCCATTATCAACGGCGGGATCAGCCATCACTGTGTGCCTCTGCAAGGCAGCGGCACCTTCGCCGTCGAGGCCGCCATCGGTACCCTGGTGCCACGAGATGGCAATGTGCTCGTACTGATCAACGGTGCCTACGGCAAGCGACTGGCCAGGATCTGCGAAGTGCTGGGGCGTCGTTTCAGCACCTTTGAAACGGCTGAAGACCAGCCCACCACCGCTGCCGACGTAGACCGCCTTCTGCGTGCCGACCCGAGCATCACCCATGTGGCCCTGATTCACTGCGAAACCAGTACCGGGATTCTTAATCCGCTGCCCGAAATTGCAGCGGTCATTGCTCAACAAGGTAAACGTCTGATCATCGACGCCATGAGTTCTTTCGGCGCCCTGCCCATCGATGCACAGCAAGTCCCTTTCGACGCGCTGATCGCAGCGTCCGGCAAATGCCTGGAGGGGGTGCCGGGCATGGGGTTTGTCTTCGCCCGCAAAGAGGCGCTGCAGAACGCATCGGGCAACAGTCACTCACTGGCGATGGACCTGTTTGATCAGCACGCCTATATGACCAAAACAGGCCAATGGCGCTTCACTCCACCCACACACGTGGTCGCGGCCTTGCACGAAGCCCTGCTGCAGTACAACGAAGAAGGCGGTTTACCAGCACGCCACCAGCGTTATGCCGACAACTGCCAGACGCTACTCGACGGCATGGCCACCCTGGGTATTCGCAGCTTCCTGCCCGAGGCCATTCAGGCTCCGGTTATCGTCACCTTCCATGCGCCCAAAGATCCTCGTTACCAGTTCAAGGAGTTCTACGAACGCGTGAAAGCCAAGGGTTTCATCTTGTACCCGGGTAAATTGACCCAGGTCGAAACCTTCCGTGTGGGCTGCATAGGCCACGTCAATCAGGCCGAGATCCAGGCTGCGGTGAATGCCATAGGCCAAGTGCTACATGAGATGGAAGTCTTCGACATTTGATGGTGTGGGACAGGCTAGAACAACCCAAATTACTTCGTGCGGCCCTGCCCGCTCTTACAGGATTGACTGACATGAACTACACCAACCCAAGCAAGCTGCAAGCCGCCATTCTCGACTGGGCAGGCACGGTGGTCGATTTTGGCTCATTCGCCCCTACGCAAATTTTCGTCGAAGCCTTTGCCGAGTTCGACGTACAGGTCTCCATCGAAGAGGCACGCGGCCCGATGGGCATGGGCAAGTGGGATCATATTCGTACCCTGTGCGACCAGCCACAGATCACCGAGCGCTACAAAAAAGTATTTGGCCGCGCGCCAACTGACGAAGACGTGACCGCGATCTACCAACGCTTCATGCCACTGCAGATCGAAAAAATTGCCGAACACTCGGCGCTGATTCCCGGCGCACTGGAAACCATCGCCAAACTGCGTGATGAGGGGATCAAGATCGGTTCATGCTCGGGCTACCCGGCGCAAGTAATGGCCAAAGTCGTTGAGCTGGCTGCCACCAATGGCTACGTCGCCGATCACGTAGTGGCCACTGACGAAGTGCCAAATGGCCGCCCCTGGCCTGCTCAGGCACTGGCCAACGTGATCGCGCTGGGCATTGATGATGTGGGCGCCTGCGTAAAAATCGACGACACCGTGCCGGGCATCCTTGAAGGTCGCCGTGCAGGCATGTGGACGGTCGCACTGGTGTGTTCCGGAAACGCCCTGGGCCTGACCTACGAGCAGTACAAGGCGCTGGATGCCGCCACGCTGGACAGTGAGCGCTCCCGCATCCACGCCCTGTTCGCGGGCTCGCGCCCCCACTACCTGATCGACACCATCAGTGACCTGCCGCACGTCATTGCAGACATCAACCAGCGTCTGGCCAATGGCGAAATGCCACAAAGCAGCTGAGTGAAATAAAAAAACGCGGCAGCCCTGAGTCAGGCCTGCCGCGTTTTTGATGAGAAAGACTCAGAGCTTGTGTTGCTGCTCGACCCATTTGGCAAAGTCGTCGATGAATTTTTGCAAAAACGGTCGGGTTTTTTCTGACAGCTTGCCAGACGCATCAAATGCATCCCCCGCACCACCCAGGTACGCCTCAGGCTGTTGCATGCACGGAACATTGAGGAAAACCAGCGACTGGCGCAAATGCTGGTTTGCCCCAAAGCCACCAATGGCCCCCGGCGAAACACTGATCACCGCACCCGGTTTGCCGCTGAACACACTTTGGCCATAGGGACGCGAACCGACATCTATCGCGTTTTTCAACACGCCGGGCACCGAGCGATTGTATTCAGGGGTCACGAACAGCACGGCATCGGCAGGGCGTATCTGATCGCGAAACGTGCTGTAAGGCGCAGGAGGCGGCGTGACATCAATGTCTTCGTTATAGAGGGCCAGTTCGCCGATTTCGACAATATTCAGTTTCAAATTTGCCGGAGACAGTTCTGCCAGAGCAAGGGCGACTTTTCGATTGAGGGAGTCTTTCCTCAGACTGCCGACCAACACCGCAACGTTGTAGACCTTGCTCATAGAAAACCCCGAGTCTGTGGCTATAGGAAGAGTAGTTATAGATGATCGGACGCCTTTCTTGCACCCCAGTTCACCCTATCTGCCTGCAAGCCTGTAAAGTAGCAGGACTATTTTTTTCACATTGCTAAACTTCCCCTACTGATCAACGGTCTACAGAACCGCAAATTGGGTGTTTATCTCCAGAGGTTCTCTACAAATGGCGGCAGTTCTCGTTGGGCAATTTCATGCAAGGGATGCGGAAGGACGCGTCTATTCCGTGCATGAATTTGAAGATACACAAGCGACAGGCGAGCAACCGGTAAAAACGTACAAGCTGGCCATTGGCGATCGCGTCAAAAAGAACGATGACAACACCTTCGAGCTCGTACAGTCGGGCGTCGTACTGGTTCGAGATCCTTCTCCGGTTGTCGCAGCCTGACCTGCAGCCCACGGCATATCGCGGAAGTCAAAGGATGAGACTTGGGTCAGGCTTCGTCACGCTGAAACCTCATCTGCCGGACATGGACTTCACGCATGCGTTTACGCCACATCGAAGTGATACAAGCGATCTTGCAAACCGGCAACCTCGGCCATGCTGCCGAGTTGCTGCAATTGCCCGCGGCCACCCTCAGCGCCACGCTGCAAGAGGCCGAGCAGCAATTGGGCTTCATGCTGTTTGCCAGTGTTCGCGGGCGGCTTCAAGCCACCCGCGACACCCTTGTGCTCCAGCCCCACATCAACCAGCTGTATCAGGCACTTGAGCCGCTGCGCCAGCTTGGCAACGACTTGCGCCAGCATCAGGAGCCAGCCTTGCGTGTGGCCTGCAGCGAAACCCTGGCACACCCCCTTCTGCCTTACTGCATAGGTGCCCTCAGGCGCCGCTTCCCCGATACGCCAACCACCTTGAGCAGCCAGCCTTGCGCCGAAATTGTGCGCCGCCTGTTGATGGACGAGTGCGATCTTGGCCTGAGCCTGCAGTCATCGGAACAACCCGGGATCGACTGCCAGCCTCTGGTTCAAGGCAAAGTACAGTTTTTGGCCCCTCACGGCTGGTTGTCCCCCAAGCACAAATACATCGCGCTGCAAGAATTGGCCGGCCAGGCAATGATTGGCCTGCAGCAGCACGACCCTTTGAGCCGCCTGCTCGACGGCAAACTGCAAGCCTTGCGCCCGATGCCTGTGGTGCAGATTCAGGTTCAGAGTTACCAGATGATGCGCAGCCTGGTGGAAGCCGGGGAAGGATTGGCTTTGGTCGACCCGTTCACGGCCGTAGGCGCCAAGACCAGCGGTCTGGATGTGTGCCCCGTGTCACCGGCTATCCCGGTGACACTCTATGGGCTGACACGCAAAGACGCGCAACCCGGACCTGCGCTCAAGGCATTGCTCGATATCGTGCGCCATAAAGCCGAGGCATTACTGGCTGATCAGGGGTTGGTGGTGCTTTAACACCCGCCAGATTGGCGTTCAGGGCAGTGAGTCGCGGTTCTCAAAAATCAGATACCAGAAAATCGCCACTTCGCTGGTGTGCGGATCAATACCGCGATAACGCAGATAATCGATGCCTCCCACCTGATACCCGCAACGCTCATACAACCGGCAAGCGCCGAGGTTGTTGTTTTGGGTCTCCAGCATGATCCCCGGCAGATTTTTTTTGCGGCTCCAGAACTTGACCACATCCAGCAATGATTTGGCCACGCCATGGCGGCGGGCGCCGGCAACCACGGCCAGCTCATCCACGTGGGCAAAGCCATTCCAGTTGGTGCTCACCACCACATGCCCGACCGGCTGATTGTCCAGATAGGCCATGAAAATGTCACTGTCCTTGCCCCCGCGATAGCTGGCAAATTCATCAGGGTCGATGCCGTAGCACTTGCGATAAGGCGTGATCAGGTCCAGTGGCCAGTGCTCGACTTTTTTATTGCGGTCGGCACGGGCGTAGGCGCGAACCTCAAAGCTGAAATCGTTGCACCACACATACGGCGCAAAGCCTTCATCAGCCAAACGTACTGAGACTTGAGGGTCTTTGGGGTTCATAACCAGGTGCATGAAAAATCCTTCTTTCTTGTCGTCGATGCTGACAATGGGCTGCTGCGCACCCCATCGCCCGCCTGCGCCAGCGACTACAAGGTCGGCGAAGGCTATTGCAGCGTCTGTCCCTTGGCGTCGAGGAGTTGGGTCCACAACGAAGGGGCGCCAGCCGATTTGGCAATGGCTTCAAGACGAGCCGCATGCTCGGCCAAGTCGCTTTCACTTGCACGAATAATCCGACCCGGATGACGGTCTGCCGACAAGCGGCGAATTTCACTGGCCTGATTGCCCGAGCCTTCGCCCGAACCATTGCCGTCAGAAGCATTGCCCGCCAGTGACAGGCTGGTTTGACCACCGGTCATGGTCAGATAAACGTCTGCCAGGATCTCGGAGTCGAGCAACGCGCCGTGTAATTCACGACCCGAGTTATCGACGCCATAGCGTTTGCACAAGGCATCAAGGCTGTTGCGCTGCCCCGGGTGACGGGCCCGCGCCATCGCCAGGGTATCGAGGATTGTGCAGTGGCGAGTGAGATCGGCCCGATCCGTCTGCCCGATCAGGGCAAACTCGTTATTCAAAAAGCCCACGTCAAACGCGGCGTTATGAATGATCAACTGAGCGCCCTTGATGAATTCAAAAAACTCATCGGCCACTTCAGCAAAACGGGGCTTGCCCACCAGAAACTCATTGGTAATGCCGTGGACGCCAATGGCGCCCTCGTCACTTTCGCGGTCGGGCTGCAGGTACACGTGAAAATGCCTGCCGGTCAAGCGACGTCCCATCAACTCGACGCAACCGATCTCGATCACGCGGTGGCCGTCGGTGACCGGCATACCGGTGGTTTCGGTATCCAGTACAACACTACGCATGCTTGATTCCCCGCACCTGATCTACCCCACGGTTGGCCAACTGGTCAGCGCGCTCGTTGCCAGGATGACCAATGTGTCCGCGTACCCATTGCCACTTCACGGTATGACGGTTGACCTGCTCATCGAGCAACTTCCACAGATCGGCGTTCTTCACCGGTTCCTTGGAAGCCGTTTTCCATCCGCGTTTTTTCCAGTTGACCATCCATTCGGTGATGCCTTTCATCACGTACTGGGAGTCGGTCACCAGCAACACTTCACACGGACGCTTGAGCTCTTCAAGCCCACGAATGGCGGCCATCAGTTCCATGCGGTTATTGGTGGTATTGGCTTCGCCGCCCCAGAGCTCTTTTTCAACGCCCTGGCAGACCAGCAAGGCACCCCAGCCACCCGGGCCAGGATTACCCTTGCAGGCACCATCGGTGAACATTTCAACGCTATCGATCATTACAAACTATCCAGAAAAGGCTGCTTATGGCCTGACCATCAGCAATGGTCAGTACCTGAGCCGGGCTAACCCGGCCCAACATAAATTAAGATTCGGTGTGGGGCCGATTAACCTTGGCCATCTGCAGGGGAATCAGCTTGCCCATCGGTTCCCGACGCAAAGGATTGACCGGGCGCAAGCCCACCACCATTTTGCGTGCGACCAGTACATAGAAGCCGCCACCGGCCAATTGCCAGCTGCCAGCCTTGCGCTCCCAGCCTGAAAAACGGCTCTGCCACGCTTTGGATGCAAGCGGCGGACGATAGCATCCGAAGCGGCGTTTCTCCAGCGCAAAGCCCAGTAGATTCAGCCAGTCGGCGACGCGTGAAGGTGAAATGCAACGCGCCTTGCGCAGGGCATCCTTGGCGAACACATGGCGTAATCCCCAACTGCTCCAGGGGTTGATCCCGACAATCAACAAATGTCCGCCGGGTCGCACGCTGCTGGCTGCTTCGCGCAACAAACCATGGGGCGAGAGGCAAAAATCCAGGCCGTGCTGCAACACCACCACATCCGCTGCATGCTCACACAACGGCCAGGCCTGCTCTTCACAAATGATTTCAACCCCCGGCAGAGGCGCTCCAAGACGCACACTGCGGCGCACTTGCGCAGCCTGGGGCGGGGATTCGGCGCCAGGGCCGTAATGCACCAGATAGCCGCCGAAAAAGCGCCCCAGCTCGTCCTCAAGCACACGTTGCTCATCTTCGAGCAACAACTGCCCAAGGGGCCCGGACAGCCATTCGCGCGCAGAACTGATCAGCGCCAGCCACTCAGGGTCTGCCTGAGCCAATGCTTTATCGATCATCGCTCCTCCAACTCGCCATCTACCTATCACAAGTCCTAAGATGCGCCATTGTTTCGCACTTGGGAATTGCACCATGTTACAGATCGACGCCCTGCCCGCCTTCAACGACAACTACATCTGGCTGCTACAGGACACCATACAAAAGCGCTGCGCCGTGGTCGATCCGGGTGATGCCGCGCCTGTTATGGACTGGCTGGCCCGGCACCCGGACTGGGTACTGAGCGACATTCTGGTCACCCATCACCACTTCGATCATGTGGGGGGTGTTGCGCAATTGCATGAGCACACTGGTGCCAAGGTCTGGGGCCCGGCACTTGAGACCATCCCGGCCCGACAAGTGGCACTCAACGACGGCGACCGTATCGACGTGCTGGGCCTTGAGTTCCTGGTATCGCTGGTACCCGGCCACACGCTCGGGCACATCGCCTACTATCACGGCGACCCGGCCGGACCCGTGCTGTTTTGCGGCGACACCCTGTTCGCCGCCGGATGTGGCCGACTGTTTGAAGGCACTCCCGAACAAATGCACCACTCCTTGAGCCGCCTGGCTGCGCTGCCTGCTCACACCGCCGTGTATTGCACCCACGAATACACCCTGAGCAATTTACGCTTCGCCCAAGCGGTCGAACCCGCCAATGCGGATATTGCCGCGCGAGTCGCACAAGTCACGCAATGGCGTGCCGAAGGTCGCATCAGCTTGCCATCATCCATAGGCCTCGAATTACTCACAAATCCCTTTTTAAGGGTTAATGAAACATCTGTTAAAGAAAAAGCTGACGAGTGGAACTCCCTCGACAACGACTCGCCCAGTGCTGTCTTTGCCAGTCTGCGCAGCTGGAAAGACACGTTCTAAAACGGGCTGCGGTTGGCACAAAAATTCTGAACAGTTGACCGCACCCCCCCTGCTTTCTAGAATCCCCCGACATTTTTTCCTGAAACTATCCCTCAGCCAATGTCGTCATTTAAAGGTTACTCCATCAATTCAGACGCATTGACGCGCTTGGTTAAAGCCATCGCGGTGGCTGTGTCCGCCACTCTCGCGGGCTGCCAATCCATGGATCATTCGGCGCAAACCACCGAACGGGCCAGCCTTAAAATCGCCAAACGCATCCCTCAAGAGCCGCTCTGGCTCAGCGAAAAGCCTAGCCCCGTTGCCCCGCAAGATGTCTGGGAGCGGATGCGCCAGGGCTTCAAGTTGCAGGACGGCCAGAACGTTAACCCCCGCATTGAACAGCAGCGCTTGTGGTTCGCCAGCAACCCGTCATTCCTCGAAAACGCGGGTGAGCGCGGCAGCCTTTATATCCACTACATCGTGGAACGCCTCGAAGAGCGCAACATGCCGCTGGAACTGGCCCTGTTGCCAGCCATCGAAAGCGCCTACAACCCAATGGCGTATTCCCACGCCAATGCGGTCGGCCTCTGGCAATTTATTCCTTCGACAGGCCGCTATTTCAATTTGCGTCAAACCCGTGCCTACGATGGCCGCCGTGACATCACCGCTTCGACCCTGGCAGCCCTGAACTACCTGAACCGCCTGCACGACATGTTCAACGGTGACTGGCTGCTGGCGCTGGCGGCTTATAACGCCGGCGAAGGCACCGTAAGCCGGGCCATTGAGCGCAATGAAAAGCTCGGTTTGCCGACCGACTACTGGAACCTGCCACTGCCGCAGGAAACCAAAGACTACGTCCCGAAACTGCTGGCCCTGTCCCAGGTGGTGCTGGCCCCTGAAGCCTACGGCATCAACCTGAACCCGATCGCCAACGAACCCTACTTCGAAATGGTCGAAATCAAACAGTCCATGGATTTGTCCCGCGTGGCAGCCCTGGCCGAGATCGACGAAGACGAGATGTTCCAGCTGAACCCGGCTTATAAGCAGCGTGCCACCACCGACGGACCGCAACACCTGCTTGTACCCACCTCCAAAGCGCAATTGCTGACCGCCAGCCTTTCCAACCTCAAGCCTGAAGAACTCGTTAGCCTGCGCCCTAAAAAACCTGTATTTGACACCATTGCGAGCACCAAGCCCGCACAGCTGAACCGCAAGTACCGGGTTAAAAGTGGCGACAACCTGACGTTGATCGCCAAGGCCAACAAGGTTGATGTCAAAGACTTGCAGCACTGGAACAAACTGAGCGGCAACAACCTCAAGGCCGGCCAGATCCTGGTCATGCAGGACTCACGCAAACCTTCTGGCAGAAAACCTACACAATACAAGGTCCAGAAAGGCGATTCGCTGTACATGGTTGCCAAGCGTTTCAACGTTGAAATGCAACATCTCAAGCGCTGGAATCCAAACAGCGCTAAAGCCCTCAAACCCGGGCAGATGCTGACAGTCTCCAAACCGCGTTAAGCACAAGGCTGACCCTGTTGCGGGCAAGTTGTTTCCTACACAAAAGTAGGGCACAACTTGCCCGCAGTGCTTTCCAGAGTGGCCTTTTTCCTACAGATACAAGCTGTTACTGTACGGAAACCTAAGCCCAATGCCTGGATCGGATCTCTGACTTGATGCGTCCCCTCCTCACGCTATTTATGAGCCTGGCCTTGAGCTCCCCCGCAAGCGCATCCCTGAGCGAAAGCCACGGTTATGCGCAGTTCGGCACACTCAAGTACCCGGCCACGTTCACCCACTTCGATTGGGTAAACCCTGACGCGCCTAAAGGCGGGACCTTGAAGGTCATGGCCTTCGGCACCTTTGACACCCTCAACCCCTATACCTTCAAAGGCACCAGCCCGGTATCGACGCCTAATTTTTTGCAATACGGGGTCAACGAGCTCAACGAAACCCTGATGGCCGGCACTGGCCAGTACGCGCCATCCGGCGATGAGCCAACATCCAGTTATGGCTTGATCGCACAATCAGTGGAATACAACGAAGACCGCAGCTGGGTCGTATTTAACCTACGACCAGAAGCCCGTTTTCACGATGGAAAGCCGATCACTGCCTACGACGTTGCGTTCTCTTACAACCTGTTGCTCAAAGAGGGCCATCCGCAGTACCGGACCAATCTCCAGGAAGTCCAGCGGGTCGACATCCTGGGGCCCAAACGCATTCGCTTTGTGTTCAAGCGCGCGAACAACCCCTTGCTGATTTTGCGTCTGGGCGAGTTGCCAGTCCTGCCCCAACACTACTGGGCAAAGCGCGATTTCAAAGCCACGACCTTTGAACCACCTCTGGGCAGCGGACCCTATCGCATCACCACAGTTACCCCCGGTCGGCAACTGGTCTTCGAGCATGTGAAAAACTGGTGGGGGGCCAACTTGCCGGTCAATCGCGGCAAATACAATTTCGACCGGGTTGAAGTGGAGTTCTACCGCGACAGCGACGTCGCTTTCGAAGCCTTCAAAGCCCGTGAATTCGACATCTATATCGAACACCAGGCCAAGAACTGGGCCAATGGCTATAACTTCCCCGCGGTCCGCCGGGGAGATGTAGTCAAGGCTGAAATCACTCACCAGATTCCGACTCAAACCCAGGGGCTGTTCATGAACAGCCGCCGCGCCAGCTTTGAGCAGGACAAAGTTCGTGAAGCCCTGGGGTTGATGTTCGACTTTGAATGGACCAATCGAACGCTGTTCAACGGTGCCTACAAGCGCGCGTCGAGTTTTTATCCCAACAGCGAGTTTTCGGCCAGTGGCATTCCCCAAGGGCATGAATGGCTGATGCTTTCGCCCTGGCGTAATCAACTGCCGCCCGAACTGTTCAGCCAGGCCTTTGCCCTGCCTCAAACCGACGGCCGCGGCATCCCCCGTGAAACCATGCGCCAGGCGCTGGGTTTACTGGCCGAAAGCGGCTGGAAGCTGTCCGGGCAACGCCTGCTCAACAGCGAAGGCAAGCCGCTGCGCTTCGAGATATTGCTGGTCAACCCCAACCTTGAGCGCATCCTGCAACCCTATGTGGAAAACCTCGCCAGCATCGGCATCGACGCCCGACTGCGCACGGTAGATCGCGCGCAATACAAACAACGGCTGGATCAGTTCGACTTCGACATGATCCTGATGACCCTCGACCAGACCCTTAGCCCAGGCCTTGAGCAGTGGCAGTACTTCCACTCCAGTCAGGTCAACGTCAAGGGCAGCAAAAACTATGCAGGCGTTGCCAGCCCGATAGTGGATCAATTGCTCGAACGCTTGCTGGCCGCCCAAAACCGTGACGAGCAATTGTCGGCCGGGCGAGCGCTTGACCGCGTACTGCTGTGGCAGCACTACATCATTCCTAACTGGTATCTGAACTATCACCGCCTGGCGTACCGCAACCGGTTCGCCTTTGTGACTACGCCGCCCTACACCCTGGGCCTTAGCGCGTGGTGGCTTAAGCCTACGGAGAAAAAACAATGATGCCTTTGCGTACGTTGCTCAACCCCATCGCTGGCTTACTGTTGACCGGCTTTGCCTGCGTGGCGCTGGCAGCCCCTCAACACGCGTTGACCCTCTATGACGAGCCGCCGAAATACCCGGCCAATTTCAAGCATGTCGATTACGTCAACCCGGACGCGCCCAAGGGCGGGACGTTTCGCAAATCCTCGCTTGGCAGCTTTGACAGCCTCAACCCTTTTATCAATAAAGGCGTTCCGGCCGACGATATAGATCTGACCTTCGATACCCTGGCCCGGCAGACCCTGGATGAACCCTTCACTTCCTACGGCCTGATCGCCGAGAAAATCGAAAAAGCCCCCGACAACAGCTGGGTGCGCTTTTACCTGCGACCCCAGGCAAAATTCAGTGATGGTCATCCGATTCGTGCCGAAGACGTTGTGTTCAGCTTCGATACCCTGATGAAAAACGGCTCACCGCTGTACAAGGGCTATTACAGCGATGTCGACCAGGCCATCGCGGAAAACCCGCTGCAGGTGAAATTCACCTTCAAGCACAACAAAAATCGCGAGCTGCCACTCATTCTTGGCCAACTCCCGGTTCTGCCCAAGCATTGGTGGGAAACACGAGAATTCGGCAAGGGCAATCTGGAAGTACCTCCCGGGAGCGGGCCTTACACCATCACCGAAATCAAGCCCGGGCGCTCAATCCGTTACGAACGCAACAAGGACTATTGGGGCAAGGACCTGCCGATCAACAAGGGCCTGTACAACTTCGACACCATTACCGTCGATTACTTTCGTGACAACAGCGTAGCGTTCGAAGCGCTCAAGGCCGGGCAATTTGATTACTGGCTGGAAATCAGCGCCAAGAACTGGGCCGGTGCCTACAACGCTCCCGCGTTCACCCAGGGCCGCTTGAAAAAAGAAGAAATCCGCAATCACAACCCGACAGGCATGCAGGGTTTTATCTTCAACCTGCGTAAGCCCATGTTCCAGGATGTTCGGGTGCGCGAAGCCATAAGCCTGCTGTTTGACTTCGAGTGGGCCAACAAGCAACTGTTCAGCGGCGCTTATGCACGCACCGGCAGTTATTTCGAAAACTCGGAAATGGCCGCCAAAGCACCGCCCACCGAAGAAGAACTGGCCATTCTGGAGCCTTTGCGCGGCAAGGTTCCTGACCAGGTGTTCACTGAAGTTTTCAAGCCCAATGTCACTGACGCCAGCGGCATGATTCGCGAGCAGCAACGCCGCGCGTATCAGCTGCTGCAAGAAGCAGGCTGGCGCATCGTCGACGACAAGATGGTCGATGCACAGGGCAAGCCGGTCACAATCGAGTTTCTGCTGGCACAGACCGAATTCGAGCGCATTCTCCTGCCTTTCAAGCGCAACCTCAGCGACCTGGGTATCGACTTGCAGATCCGCCGGGTTGATACCTCCCAGTACCTGAACCGTCTGCGCTCGCGGGATTACGACATGATTGTGGGCAGCTTTCCCCAGTCCAGCTCACCTGGTAGCGAACAGCGCGAATACTGGGAATCGCTCAGTATCGATAAGCCCGGCAGCCGTAACTTCATAGGCCTCAAAGACCCGGCCATCGATCAACTGACCGAGGGCCTGATCAATGCCGAGTCCCGCCAAAGCCTGATCAACCATGCCCGGGCCCTGGATCGTGTCTTGCAATGGGGCTACTACGTCATCCCGAACTGGCACATCAAAACCTGGCGCGTTGCGTACTCAAGTCATATCGGCCACCCCGAAGTGACGCCAAAATATGACATTGGCACGGCAACCTGGTGGGCAAAACCTGACACCAAACCTGCAACTGCGACTAAACCTACAAGCGCGAGCCTGGAGCCTTAAATGCTGGCTTATATATTCAGGCGACTGCTGCTGATTATTCCGACGCTATTCGGAATCCTGCTGATTAACTTCGTCATCATCCAGGCCGCGCCCGGCGGCCCGGTTGAACAGATGATCGCCAAGCTGGAAGGTTTTGATGGCGCCACCAGCCGTATTGCGGGAGGTGGCTCGGAGGTGTCGGTGGCCGGCTCCAACTATCGTGGCGCCCAAGGGCTGGACCCGGAGCTGATCAAGGAAATCGAAAAGATGTACGGCTTCGACAAGTCGGCGCCGGAACGCTTGTGGATCATGATCAAGAACTACGCACAACTGGACTTCGGCGAGAGCTTTTTCCGAGACGCCAAGGTCATTGACCTGATCAAGGAGAAGATGCCTGTTTCAATCTCGCTGGGGTTATGGAGCACCCTGATCATGTATCTGGTGTCGATTCCGTTGGGGATCGCCAAGGCTACGCGGCATGGAAGTCATTTCGACGTCTGGACCAGCTCATTAATCATTGTGGGCTATGCGATTCCCGCCTTTCTGTTTGCCATCCTGCTGATCGTGCTGTTTGCCGGGGGCAGCTACTTTGACTGGTTCCCGTTACGCGGCCTGACCTCCAACAACTTCGATGAGCTGAGCGTGGGCGCCAAGATCCTCGATTACTTCTGGCACCTGGCGTTGCCGGTCACCGCGCTGGTGATTGGCAACTTTGCCACCATGACCTTACTGACCAAAAACAGCTTTCTCGATGAGATAAACAAGCAGTACGTGGTCACCGCCAAAGCCAAGGGTCTGACGAACCATCGAGTGCTCTATGGTCATGTGTTCCGCAATGCCATGCTGCTGGTGATCGCAGGTTTCCCGTCGGCGTTTATCGGGATTTTCTTTACCGGCGCCTTGCTGGTTGAAGTGATTTTCTCCCTGGATGGCCTGGGCCTGATGAGCTTCGAGGCGGCCATCAATCGCGATTACCCCGTGGTCTTCGGCACCCTGTTTATTTTCACGCTGGTCGGGCTGGTGGTGAAGCTGATCGGTGACCTCTCATACACCCTGGTTGATCCGCGTATCGACTTTGAAAGCAGGGAGCATTGAGATGAAATTATCGCCTCTGAATCGACGCCGCTTTGCGCGCTTCAAAGCCAATAAACGTGGCTGGTGGTCACTGTGGGTTTTTCTGGTGCTGTTCGGGCTCAGCCTGAACGCCGAATTGATCGCCAATGACAAACCACTGGTTATCAATTACGACGGGGAACTGTATTTCCCGGCGCTCAAGCGCTACCCGGAGACTGACTTTGGCGGTGAGTTCCCCCTCGAGGCCAATTACAAAAGCCCGTATATCCGTGAACTGCTGGCCAAGAAAGACGCCTGGGTGCTGTGGCCGCTCATACCGTACAGCTATCAGAGCATTAACTACGACCTGAAAGTGCCCGCTCCAGCGCCGCCTTCAGCGGAAAACTGGCTAGGCACCGATGACCAGGGGCGCGATGTACTGGCCCGAGTGATTTACGGCTTTCGGATATCGGTGCTGTTCGCTCTGACCCTGACCGTCTTGAGCTCAATCATCGGCGTGATCGCCGGAGCACTTCAGGGCTTTTATGGCGGCTGGGTCGACCTTGCCGGTCAGCGCTTTCTGGAAATATGGTCAGGCTTGCCCGTGCTATACCTGCTGATCATTCTCGCAAGCTTTGTGCAGCCCAACTTCTGGTGGTTGCTGGGAATCATGCTCCTGTTCTCCTGGATGAGCCTGGTCGACGTAGTACGCGCCGAATTCCTCCGAGGGCGGAATCTGGAATATGTGCGCGCCGCACGCGCGCTCGGCATGCAGGACATGGCCATCATGTACCGCCACATTCTGCCCAACGCCATGGTCTCCACCATGACGTTCATGCCGTTTATCCTGACCGGCGCCATTGGCACCCTCACCGCGCTGGACTTTTTGGGTTTCGGCCTGCCGCCAGGCGCTCCGTCACTCGGCGAACTGGTCGCTCAGGGCAAATCCAACCTGCAAGCACCCTGGCTGGGCATCAGTGCATTCGCGGTGCTGGCCATTATGCTCAGCCTGCTGGTGTTTATCGGCGAGTCCGCTCGCGATGCCTTCGACCCGAGGAAATGAGATGACACAAGACAATCTGATCGAAGTGCGCGATCTCTCCGTCGAGTTCATCGCCGGTGAAACACCGCAGCGTGTGGTGCAAGGCATCAACTTTGATATCAAGCGCGGGGAAACCCTGGCCCTGGTCGGTGAGAGCGGGTCCGGGAAGTCAGTGACCGCGCATTCGATCCTCAGGTTATTGCCCTACCCGCTCGCCCGTCACCCAAGCGGCAGCATTGCCTATGGCGGGCAGGACTTGCTGAGCCTGGACGAGAAAAAGCTGCGCCATATTCGTGGCAATCGCATTGCGATGATTTTTCAGGAGCCCATGACCTCACTGAACCCGCTGCACAGTATTGAAAAACAAATCAATGAGGTGCTGGGCATTCACAAAGGGCTTACCGGAAAGGCGGCCACACAGCGCACTCTGGAGCTCCTGGATCTGGTTGGTATCCCAGAGCCTCACAAGCGCCTGAAGGCCCTCCCACACGAGCTCTCAGGCGGCCAGAGACAGCGTGTAATGATTGCAATGGCCCTGGCCAATGAGCCAGAGCTGTTGATTGCCGATGAACCCACCACGGCGCTGGACGTCACGGTACAGCTTAAAATTCTCGATTTGCTCAAGGATCTGCAAGCCCGCCTGGGCATGTCGCTGTTACTGATCAGTCACGATTTGAACCTTGTTCGACGAATTGCGCACCGAGTATGTGTCATGCAGCGCGGTTTAATCGTCGAACAAGCATCGTGCGAGCAGCTGTTCCGTTCGCCGCAACATCCATACACCCGGGAACTGCTCAGTGCAGAACCCAGTGGAGGCCCGGCCAACACGGTTGCGGGCCCGCCATTGCTGCAAGTCGAGGACCTGAAAGTCTGGTTCCCGATCAAAAAAGGGCTGTTGCGCAAGACCGTCGATCACGTCAAAGCAGTGGACGGAATCAACTTCAGCCTGCCACAGGGCCAGACCCTGGGCATTGTGGGTGAAAGTGGATCGGGCAAGTCGACCCTGGGTCTGGCGATTTTGCGTTTGATTGCCAGCAAGGGTTCGATCCGTTTTGAGGGCAAACGGCTAGACTGTTTGTCGCAGAAAGAAGTCCGGCCGCTGCGACGGGAAATGCAGGTGGTGTTCCAGGATCCGTTTGGCAGTCTCAGCCCGCGCATGAGCGTCAGCGAGATTGTCGGCGAAGGGTTGCGCATTCACCGCATGGGCACCGATGCAGAGCAGGAAATTGCAATTATTGAAGCCTTGCGAGAAGTAGGTCTGGATCCGGAAACCCGGCACCGTTACCCTCACGAGTTTTCAGGCGGACAACGGCAACGAATCGCCATTGCCCGCGCCCTGGTTTTGAAGCCGGAGTTGATTTTACTGGACGAACCAACCTCAGCGCTGGATCGGACAGTACAACGCCAGGTCGTGGAGCTGCTGCGATCACTTCAAACCAGGCACAACCTGACGTATTTGTTTATCAGCCATGACCTGGCTGTCGTCAAAGCGCTGAGCCACCAGTTGATGGTGGTCAAGCATGGCCAAGTGGTCGAACAGGGTGATGCGCAAAGTATCTTTGCCTCACCGCAACATCCATATACACAACAGCTGCTGGAAGCCGCCTTTTTGGCACCAGTGGCTGTCGATTAACCTGATAGAGGAACAACACATGGGTTTTCTCACCGGTAAGCGCGTACTGATCGTTGGTGTCGCTAGCAAATTGTCCATCGCTTCTGGCATTGCTGCCGCCATGCATCGTGAAGGCGCCGAACTGGCTTTCACTTATCAGAACGAAAAGCTGAAAGGTCGTGTTGAAGAATTCGCAGCTGGTTGGGGTTCAAACCCTGAACTGTGCTTCCCTTGCGACGTTGCCAGCGACGAAGAAATCGCCAAGGTCTTCGAAGACCTGAGCAAGAAGTGGGACGGTCTGGACTGCATCGTTCACTCCGTAGGTTTCGCTCCTGGCGACCAGCTGGATGGCGACTTCACTGACGCTACCACCCGTGAAGGCTTCCGCATCGCTCACGACATCAGCGCCTACAGCTTCGTGGCCCTGGCCAAAGCCGGTCGTCCGATGATGAAAGGCCGCAACGGCAGCCTGCTGACCCTGTCTTACCTGGGTGCAGAACGCACCATGCCTAACTACAACGTGATGGGCATGGCCAAGGCCAGCCTGGAAGCGGGCGTACGTTACCTGGCAGGCAGCCTGGGCCCTGAGGGCACTCGCGTTAACTGCGTATCGGCAGGCCCGATCCGCACCCTGGCAGCGTCGGGCATCAAGAACTTCCGCAAAATGCTGGCGGCCAACGAAGCGCAGACTCCTCTGCGTCGTAACGTCACCATCGACGAGGTCGGCAATGCCGGCGCCTTCCTGTGCTCCGACCTGGCGTCGGGCATCAGCGGTGAAATCATGTACGTAGACGGCGGCTTCAACACCACCGCTATGGGCAGCCTCGAAGAGTAAACCCTTCGCTGTAGCCGCCAATCAAAACGCCCGGTGCATTGAATGCACCGGGCGTTTTTTTGCACTGCGATTGCCTTTGGGAGCGGGCTTGCTCGCGATAGCATCAACACAGTCTACCTGATAAATCGCGCCGCCTGATCGCGAGCAACCCGCTCTCCCACTGAAAACTGGCAAAAAAAATGGCCGCTCAATGAGCGGCCATTTTCAGTGAAGCGGGAGAACCCTTAGTAGCGCTCAACCTTGGCTTCGTTTTCCAACTGCTTGCGGTAGGCAGCAAAGTCCTGCTGGCCAACACGTGAAGCGAGGAAGCGACGGTACGAGGCCTTCTCTTCTTCCCTCGGCGCTACCGCGTCGTTGACGCCATTCAGGCGCAATACAACGACACTGCCATCAGCCAAGGTCACACTGCCAAATGTCGGCTTGTCCTTGGATACAGGCTTGGGCATGCGGAACACAGCTTGCAGCACGGCCGGATCAATACCTTCCTGACCACGGGCAACTGCTTCCTGGACCTTCCACGACTGACCATCAATTGGCTGATTCAACGGCAGTTTGCCATCGCGCAGTTCCTTGATGATTTCTTCAGCGCGGGTTTTGGCCGCTGCACTTGCGTGCTCTTTGACCAGTTGTGCCCGGATGCTCGAGGCAACAGCTTCCAGCGGCAACTGCTCTGGCTTGCGGTGCTCCTTGACGCGCAACACGACTACGGTCTCAGGATCGAGCTCGATAGCTGTGCTGTTAGCACCTTCATCCATCACTTCGGTGCTGAATGCGGCTTGAATCACAGCGCGGTTGGCTGCGATACCTTCACCACCCTCACGACCAAATGGCGCAGAGGTATGCACGGTCAGTTTCAGCTCTTGAGCAGGCTGAACCAGATCGGACGCTTCAAATGCAGAGTCTTCCAACTGCTTGGTTGCATCCACAAAGCGGCGTTCGACCTGCTGGGTTTTCAGGTCATGGGTCAGCTTGTCTTTCAGGCTGGCAAAGCTCGGCACTTCAGGCGCTTCGACGCCCAGCAACTTGATCAGGTGGTAACCGTAGGTGGTCCGCACCGGCTCCGAAACCTGGTCCTGCTTCAACGCATAGACTGCAGTTTCGAACACAGGATCGTAGACACCCTGCCCTGCAAAGCCCAAGTCACCACCATTGGCAGCCGAGCCCGGATCCTGGGAAAACTCTTTGGCCAGAGCCTCGAAGCTTTCACCTTTGGCCAGACGCTGCTGAATCTCGGCGATCTTGGCTTTGGCCTGCTCGTCGCTGACCTTGTCGTTGACTTCAATCAGGATATGCGCAGCCCGGCGTTGTTCAGCCAGGTTAGCGATTTCCTTTTGATACAAGGCTTGCAGTTCGTCGTCTTTCACGGCCACCTGGTCAAAGAAAGAAGATTTCTTCAACTCGATATAGTCGATCACGACCTGATCAGGAGTCATGAATTCCTTGGCGTGCTCGTCGTAGTAAGCCTTGACTTCGTCATCGCTCAGCTTCACCGCAGCCGGGTCGGCCTTGATGTTCACAGAAGCGAAATCGCGGGTCTGCTTTTCGAGGCGGGCAAAAGCATTCACCTGCTCATCGGTCACAAATCCACTGCCTGCCAAACCGGCACGCAACTGACCAATCAACATTTCCTGGCCCAGCATGTCGCGGAACTGAAGGCGGCCGTAACCCAGTTGACGAATCACCTGATCGAAACGCTCAGGGCTGAATTTGCCATCTTCCTGAAATTCAGGGGTTTGCAGAATGACTTGATCCAGAGCGGCCTCAGAGAACGAAAACTTCGCGTCTTTAGCGCCTTGCAGCAACAGCTTGCGATCAATCAACCCTTTGAGGGCCGCTTCACGCAGCATTTTTTCATCCAGCAACGAAGAGTCAAAATCCTTGCCCAGCTGCTGCAGCAACTGACGACGTTGCATGTCGACGGCCTGGCTCAGCTCAACTTGAGTGACTTCTTCACCGTTAACCTTGGCGGCATCCTGGCTGGTAGAGGTGGCTTGAAAAATGGCATCGAAACCGGTCAACGCCATTAACGCGACGATGACACCGATGATGGTCTTGGCAATCCAGCCTTGTGAATTGTCCCTGATATTTTGCAGCATGCTTCCCCCAGAAACGGTCTTGCATAATGAGCAACCGTGGAGCGTGGGTAGAGTCCGGATAGAAGAAAGGCGCATCCGAGGATGCGCCTTCTCGTAACTGGCGGAGCGGACCGGGCTCGAACCCGCGACCCCCGGCGTGACACGACGATGTAGCCACCGACTGCACTACCGCTCCGCTGCCAAGCCTGGCGTGCGCCTGACCCGGTTGGGTAAAAAGTGTTACAGAAACTTAGTTAACCGCTTCTTTCAGTGCTTTACCGGCTTTGAAGCCTGGTTTTTTAGCAGCAGGAATTTCCAGCGTTTTACCGGTCTGTGGGTTACGACCAATACGAGCAGGACGATCGGTTACAGAGAAAGTACCAAAACCAACCAGTACCACAGAGTCGCCAGCCTTAAGAGCGCCAGTGACGGATTCGATTACTGCGTCCAGCGCACGGCCAGCTGCAGCTTTCGGGATATCAGCAGATGCAGCGATAGCATCAATCAGTTCCGACTTGTTCACTCTAAGTCCCCTTATATCTATCTGAGTATGTTTCTAAAGTTTTTTGGTAAAAGCAAAACGACTGCTGAAGCACTTACGGACACTTATAGAGCCGCTTTATAACAAGGGCTCTAAAAAGCGTCAAGAAAGCCCATCAGGCGAATCCGTATTAATGCGTGCTAATTCTTTCCTTAGAGTCAGACTCTCGCTTCTCATCCTTGGCAACAATCTCGGGAGCCACATCCGGCAAGGGCTCCGGGGCGTATTGCAGCGCAATTTGCAGGACCTCGTCAATCCATTTAACGGGTTTGATCTGAAGATCCTGTTTGATGTTGTCAGGAATTTCCTTCAAATCACGAACGTTTTCTTCAGGGATAATTACAGTTTTGATGCCACCACGGTGTGCAGCAAGTAATTTTTCCTTCAGACCACCAATCGCGAGTACCTGACCACGAAGGGTAATTTCACCGGTCATGGCAACATCGGCGCGTACCGGAATCAGGGTCAATGCCGAGACCAGAGCAGTACACATCCCCACACCTGCACTAGGGCCATCCTTAGGCGTCGCGCCTTCCGGCATGTGAATGTGAATATCGCGTTTCTCGTGGAAATCCAACGGGATACCCAGGCTCTTGGCACGGCTTCGGACCACCGTCAACGCAGCGGTGATTGACTCTACCATCACGTCACCCAGCGAACCGGTCTTGATCAACTGGCCCTTTCCGGGCACTACGGCCGCTTCAATGGTCAGCAATTCGCCACCCACTTGAGTCCATGCCAGACCGGTCACTTGACCGATTTGATCCTGAACCTCGGCCAAGCCGTAGCTGAATTTTCTTACACCTAAAAAGTGCTCAAGCAGCTCTGGGGTGACGGTAACAGCAAAGCGTTTTTCCATCGCATGCTCTTTGACCGCCTTGCGGCAAATCTTCGCAATCTGGCGCTCAAGGCCACGTACACCGGCTTCGCGGGTGTAGTAACGGATGATGTCCCGGATTGCTTCGTTGTCAAATGCCAGCTCGCCCTTCTTCAAGCCATTGGCTTCGATTTGCTTTGGAGCCAGGTATTTGACAGCGATATTGATTTTTTCGTCTTCGGTGTAGCCAGGCAGACGAATGACTTCCATCCTGTCCAGCAACGCTGGCGGGATGTTCATCGAGTTGGAGGTGCACAGGAACATCACATCGGACAGGTCGTAGTCGACCTCGAGGTAATGGTCATTGAAATTGTGGTTCTGCTCGGGATCAAGTACTTCAAGCAATGCCGAAGCCGGATCGCCGCGCATGTCACTGCCCATCTTGTCGATTTCATCGAGAAGGAACAGCGGGTTGCGCACGCCAACCTTGGTCATCTTTTGAATCAATCTTCCTGGCATCGAGCCTATGTAAGTACGACGATGACCACGAATTTCTGCTTCATCTCGCACGCCACCCAAGGCCATACGTACGAATTTACGGTTTGTTGCGTGGGCAATGGACTCGGCGAGCGAGGTTTTACCAACGCCCGGAGGACCGACCAGGCACAGAACTGGGCCACGAATTTTCTTCACGCGCTTTTGCACGGCGAGATATTCGAGGATCCGCTCTTTGACTTCATCCAGACCGTAGTGGTCTGCGTCCAGAATGTCTTCAGCGCGCTTGAGATCCAGACGCACCTTGCTCTGCGCCTTCCACGGCACCTGCACCAGCCAGTCGATGTAGGAGCGCACTACAGTGGCTTCTGCAGACATTGGCGACATTTGCTTGAGCTTGTTCAGCTCTGCCTGGGCCTTGGCCATTGCGTCTTTAGGCAAGCCCGCAGCGTCGATGCGTTTTTTCAGCTCTTCGATTTCGTTGTGACCTTCGTCACCATCGCCCAGTTCCTTCTGAATGGCCTTCATCTGCTCATTCAGGTAGTACTCGCGTTGGCTGCGCTCCATTTGCTTTTTGACACGGCCACGAATGCGTTTTTCCACTTGCAGCAGGTCAATCTCGGCATCCAGCAGTGCCAGAACGTGCTCAACCCGGGCCTGCAAGTCGATGATTTCGAGAATTTCCTGCTTCTGCTCGATTTTCAGCGCCATGTGCGCGGCCATCGTATCGACCAGGCGGCTTGGCTCATCAATGCTGTTAAGCGAAGACAGAACCTCGGCCGGGACTTTTTTGCCCAGCTGCACGTATTGCTCGAACTGCGAAAGCAGACTGCGAACGAAGACCTCGGATTCACGATCCGGGGCAGCCACTTCGTCAATCAAGGAGACTTCGGCACTCAGATAACCATCTGCCTGGCCAAAACGCTCAACTGCACCGCGCTGCTCACCCTCGACCAGCACTTTGACCGTACCGTCCGGGAGCTTGAGCAGTTGCAGGACAGTTGCAATGGTGCCGACGCGATAGAGCGCATCTTCGCCCGGATCGTCGTCAGCCGGATTCTTTTGAGCCAACAGCAGAATCTGTTTGTCGCCCGTCATCGCAGCCTCAAGGGCCTCGATCGACTTCTCGCGTCCCACGAACAGTGGGATCACCATGTGCGGATATACAACAACATCACGCAACGGCAGGAGAGGCAATTCGATGGTTGTCTTCATGATTTCGCCTCTACGGCGGCCAAAAGGCCGTAATCAGATGGATGTAAGCTTGAAGCCAAGATGGGGGCAGTCTTGAAAAAAAACAAGCGTTGAACGACAGGAAAAACAAAGGGGCCCGAAGGCCCCTTCTTTAACACGCAATGTGTAATGCCCGGCATTACGTTTACGCGTCAGGTGCAACCTTGGCAGTCGCTTCGTTGTTTTCATAGATCAACAACGGCTTGGACTTGCCTTCTATAACGCTTTCGTCGATCACAACTTTACTCACCTCGGATTGCGAGGGGATTTCGTACATTGTGTCGAGCAGCACGCCTTCAAGAATCGAACGCAGGCCACGAGCGCCAGTTTTACGCTCCAGAGCACGCTTGGCTACGGCCTTCAATGCGTCAGCACGGAACTCGAGATCAACACCTTCCATCTCGAACAGCTTCGCGTACTGCTTGGTCAACGCATTTTTAGGCTCGGTCAAAATCTGCATCAAAGCAGTTTCGTCCAGCTCATCAAGCGTTGCCAGAACAGGCAGACGACCCACGAACTCCGGGATCAGACCAAACTTGACCAAATCATCAGGTTCGACTTCACGCAGGGATTCGCCAACCTTCTTGCCCTCTTCCTTGCTGCGCACTTCAGCACTGAAGCCGATGCCGCCGCGAGTCGAGCGGGCCTGCACAACCTTCTCCAGGCCCGAGAACGCACCGCCACAGATAAACAGGATGTTGCGGGTATCAACCTGCAAGAACTCCTGCTGTGGGTGCTTGCGACCACCTTGGGGCGGAACGGAAGCCACGGTGCCCTCGATAAGCTTGAGCAAAGCCTGCTGCACACCTTCACCGGAAACATCACGGGTAATCGAAGGGTTGTCAGATTTGCGCGAAATCTTGTCGATTTCATCGATGTAGACAATACCCATCTGGGCTTTCTCTACGTCGTAATCGCATTTCTGCAGCAGCTTCTGAATGATGTTCTCAACGTCTTCACCCACGTAACCAGCTTCAGTCAGCGTGGTCGCGTCAGCAATAGTGAAAGGCACATTCAGCAGACGAGCCAAGGTTTCTGCCAGCAAGGTCTTACCCGAGCCGGTTGGGCCGATCAGCAAAATATTGCTCTTGCCGAGTTCGACGTCGTCGTTCTTTTTGTCACGCTGGTTAAGGCGCTTGTAGTGGTTGTACACCGCTACAGCCAAAACCTTTTTGGCACGTTCCTGACCAATGACGTATTGATCAAGGATGCCGCTGATTTCTTTTGGCGAAGGTAATTTATGCGCGCTGCTCTCGGCCTGGGCTTCCTGCACCTCCTCACGGATGATGTCATTGCACAGGTCAACGCATTCGTCGCAGATAAAGACCGAGGGGCCGGCAATCAATTTGCGCACTTCATGCTGGCTTTTGCCACAGAAGGAGCAATAGAGCAATTTGCCGTTGTCCTCGCCGTTGCGGGTGTCAGTCATTCGATCGATCCAAATCCGATAGGCTTGCAACACAAGATGAAGGCAACTGCGGGCTTTTTCAAGCCCGCAGGTGGTCGGTTAACCCAACCACCCACATTTGAGCTGCTTAAGCGGGCATTTGACGCTTGCTGAACACAGAGTCGATCAAACCGTATTCGGTTGCACGCTCGGCGCTCATGAAGTTGTCACGCTCAGTGTCACGCTCGATGGTTTCGAGAGTCTGGCCCGTGTGGTGAGCCAGCAGCGAGTTCAAACGATGACGGATGTTGAGGATTTCCTTGGCATGAATGTCGATATCCGACGCCTGCCCCTGGAAACCGCCCAGTGGCTGGTGAATCATCATGCGCGAGTTAGGCAGGCAGTGACGCTTGCCCGGTGCGCCACCGGCCAACAGGAAGGCACCCATGCTGCACGCCTGACCAATGCAGATGGTCGACACGTCAGGCTTGATGAATTGCATGGTGTCGTAGATCGACATGCCTGCAGTCACCGAACCGCCTGGGGAGTTGATGTAAAGATGGATGTCCTTGTCCGGGTTCTCGGCTTCAAGGAAAAGCAGCTGCGCCGCAACTAGGTTGGCCATGTAATCTTCTACAGGGCCGACCAGGAAGATGATTCGTTCCTTGAGCAGGCGCGAGTAGATGTCATAGGCGCGCTCGCCACGGGCGGACTGCTCGACAACCATCGGGACCAGGCCGCCAGCGGCGTGGATATCAGAGTTCTGCTGAATATAAGAATTGCGGGACATGTCCGGCAGTCACTCCCAAATAGTCTTGTCTGGATACGCATAAGCCAGCTCGAGGCTGGCTTATGGTTGTGTTTTCTAACGAGTCAGAAATCAGTCGGCTTGTGGAGCTTCCACCGGCTTGACAGCTTCTTCGTAAGAGACCGCTTTATCGGTCACCTTAGCCTTCTGCAGAACAGTATCCACAACTTGCTCTTCCAGCACAACCGAACGAACCTCGTTCAATTGAGCGTCGTTTTTGTAGTACCAAGCTACAACCTGCTCTGGCTCCTGGTATGCGGAAGCCATTTCCTGAATCATTTCGCGAACGCGATCTTCGTCAGGCTTGAGGTCGAACTGCTTGACCACTTCAGCTACGATCAGACCCAGAACTACGCGACGGCTGGCTTGCTCTTCGAACAGCTCAGCTGGCAGTTGATCAGGCTTGATGTTGCCGCCGAACTGCTGAACAGCCTGCACACGCAGACGATCAACTTCGTTGGACAGCAGGGATTTAGGCACTTCGATCGGGTTGGCAGCCAACAGACCGTCCATTACCTGATTCTTGACCTTGGACTTGATAGCCTGACGCAATTCACGCTCCATGTTCTTGCGAACTTCGGCACGGAAACCTTCCAGACCCGTTTCCTTGATACCGAATTGAGCGAAGAACTCTTCGTTCAGCTCAGGCAGCTTAGGCTTGGAAACAGTGTTCACAGTCACGGTGAACTCAGCTTCTTTGCCGGCCAGGTCCAGATTCTGGTAGTCAGCAGGGAAAGTCAGCTTCAGAACGCGCTCTTCGCCAGCTTTAGCGCCAACCAGGCCTTCTTCGAAGCCAGGAATCATGCGGCCCGAACCCAGAACCAACTGAGTACCAGTAGCGGAACCGCCAGCGAATACTTCGCCATCAACCTTGCCAACGAAATCGATGTTCAGCTGGTCATCGTTCTGGGCAGCACGGTCAGTCACTTCAAAACGGGTGTTCTGCTTGCGCAGCACGTCCAGCATTTTGTCCAGGTCGGCATCAGCCACTTCGGCGCTCAGGCGCTCGATAGCGATAGTGTCCAGACCGGTTACTTCGAATTCAGGGAACACTTCGAAAGTAGCAACGTATTCCAGATCCTTGCCTTTTTCGAAGACTTTAGGCTCAACCGAAGGTGCGCCAGCCGGGTTCAGCTTCTGCTCAACCACTGCTTCGTAGAAGGAAGCCTGAATCACATTGCCCAGAGCTTCTTGACGCGCATCAGCTTCGTAACGCTGACGGATCACGCTCATTGGCACCTTGCCTGGACGGAAGCCCGGGATCTTGGCCTTTTGGGCAGTCTGTTGCAGACGCTTGTTGACTTCAGCCTCAATACGCTCTGATGGCACGCCAATGGTCATGCGACGCTCAAGAGCGGAAGTATTTTCAACAGAAACTTGCATGGATATTCCTCGTTGCACAGACATTAGCCGGCCGTTTCCGACCCCATAATCAAGGGCAAGCATTCTAGTGGGTCAAACTCAAGAAGTCACCCTACCGCAAACACCCTGAGAAACGGCCGACAGAATTTAAGTAAAAGCAGCCATTCGCCTCGCCTTCTATATAGATAGAAGCGTGTACCGATTATTTGGCGATAACAGGTAGCCTTTGGAGCCACCCAATCTGCGCGCATTGTCACACAAATCGTAAAGGACGCTAAGCATGCGACAAATGAGGCGCCGAGAGACACCCATATGTCCGTTTTTTCAAACTGCAGATACAAAAAAACGCCAGACTATTAATCTGGCGTTTTTTTTAAATATGGGGTGGACGAAGGGGATCGAACCCTCGACAACGGGAGTCACAATCCCGTGCTCTACCAACTGAGCTACGCCCACCATAGTGCGCTTAAAACCCTGCTTGCCTGATGCAACAAACAGTTAAAACAAAAGAAAAAAGCCGCTACAAGCGGCTTTGTTCAAATTTGGTGCGGACGGAGAGACTCGAACTCTCACACCTTGCGGCGCTGGAACCTAAATCCAGTGTGTCTACCAATTCCACCACATCCGCAATTCAAACTTTTGAAGCAAAGACGCCAGACTATTAATCTGGCGGCCTTCTAAATATGGGGTGGACGAAGGGGATCGAACCCTCGACAACGGGAGTCACAATCCCGTGCTCTACCAACTGAGCTACGCCCACCATATTGCCTGTACCGCTTACTTGTGCCAAAGCTGCCTAATGGCGCACCCGGCAGGACTCGAACCTGCGACCATCCGCTTAGAAGGCGGATGCTCTATCCAGCTGAGCTACGGGCGCCTTGTTAGCCTGTATTCTTTGACGACTACAAACCAAGTGCTTTCAGTATCACCAAGCTGGACAACAACTTCGCTCTACCTTCTTAACCAGTGCTAGGCTGTGCCCGACAAGTGCGACGAATGTTATAGGTGAGCCTTAAAGTCGTCAACTCTTTTTTGAAAAAAGTTTAGAAATATAAAGGAGTTAGGGCAATAAACAGACCAGGCGCCTTTGCCCTCGCGCCACGGCATGCGAGAATGCACGTCCTTTTTCCACCCTTTACGATGGTTAATCACGCGTAATGACTGCACAACTAATCGACGGTAAAGCGATTGCCGCCAGCCTGCGCCAGCAGATTGCCAAACGTGTCGCCGAGCGTCACGAGCAAGGCCTGCGCACCCCTGGTCTGGCAGTGATTCTGGTCGGCAGCGATCCTGCTTCCCAGGTTTATGTTTCGCACAAGCGTAAAGACTGCGAAGAGGTAGGCTTTCTTTCCCAAGCCTATGATCTGCCTTCTGACACCACCCAGCAGGACTTGACCGACCTGATCGATCGTCTCAATGACGACGCGAACATCGACGGCATCCTGCTGCAACTGCCTCTGCCTGCCCACCTGGATGCCTCCAAACTACTGGAACGCATTCGCCCGGACAAAGACGTCGACGGTTTCCACCCTTATAACGTCGGCCGCCTGGCCCAACGCATCCCGCTGCTGCGCCCATGCACGCCGAAAGGCATCATGGCCCTGCTGGAAAGCACCGGCCAGGATCTGTACGGAATGGACGCAGTGATTGTCGGAGCCTCGAACATCGTTGGCAGGCCAATGGCCATGGAGCTGCTGCTGGCTGGCTGCACCGTGACCGTGACCCACCGCTTTACCAAGGATCTGGCCGGCCATGTTGGCCGTGCCGACCTGGTGGTCGTGGCTGCTGGCAAGCCAGGCCTGGTCAAAGGCGAGTGGATCAAGGAAGGCGCTATCGTGATCGACGTTGGCATCAACCGTCAGGCTGATGGCAAGCTGGTCGGCGACGTGGTGTACGAGACCGCCCTGCCCCGCGCCGGCTGGATCACTCCAGTTCCAGGCGGCGTAGGCCCGATGACTCGTGCCTGCCTGCTTGAAAACACCCTGTACGCAGCTGAAACATTGCACGGCTAAACGTTCAAGCTGCTACAAACACAACGGCACCTTCGGGTGCCGTTGTTATTGGCGCCGCCAAAAGCAGGACAAACAAAAGCCCGCACTTGGCGGGCCTTTATTCATACAACGAGCAACCTAGTCAGCCAAGCGCCAGGTCGTCCCACCCTTACCGTCTTCCAGCACAACACCCATCGCGGCGAGCTGATCACGAATTCGATCAGACTCTGCCCAGTCCTTGCCGGCACGGGCCGCCAGACGCGCTTCGATCAACGCATCTACCTGAGCCGCATCGATCTTGCCTTCAGCACCCGCCTGCAGAAAGTCATCCGCCTCAAGCTGCAACACACCCAACACATCGGCCAGTTGCTTGAGTCGCGCCGCCAGACCGGCAGCTGCCTGCAGGTCGGTTTCGCGCAAACGGTTGATCTCACGAACCATCTCGAACAGCACCGCACAGGCTTCAGGCGTACCGAAGTCGTCGTTCATGACCTGGGTAAAACGCTCAACAAACGCCTCACCACCGACCGGAGCAACCTTGGGCAGGCCTTTAAGTGCGTTATAGAAGCGATCCAGGGCCGCTTTCGCATCCTTGAGATTGTCTTCGGAGTAGTTGATCGAGCTACGGTAATGGCTTGAGACCAACAGGTAACGCACAACTTCTGGATGATATTTCTCCAGAACGTCGCGAATGGTGAAGAAGTTGTTCAAGGACTTGGACATCTTCTCGCCATTGATGCGAATCATCCCGCAGTGCATCCAGGCATTGGCGTAGGTCTTGCCGGTTGCCGCTTCGCTTTGGGCGATTTCGTTTTCATGGTGCGGAAACTCAAGATCGCTCCCGCCACCATGAATATCGAAGGTCTCACCCAGGCAGCAGGTAGACATCACCGAGCACTCGATGTGCCACCCCGGACGACCAGGACCCCACGGTGACTCCCAACTCGGCTCTCCTGGCTTGACGCCTTTCCAGAGCACGAAGTCCAGCGGATCATCCTTGGCCTCGTCGACTTCGATGCGAGCGCCAATGCGCAGATCTTCGATCTTTTTGCGCGACAGCTTGCCGTAGCCCATGAACTTGGCAACACGGTAGTACACGTCACCATTGCCCGGAGCATAGGCGTAGCCCTTGTCGATCAAGGTCTGGATCATTGCGTGCATGCCAGGGATATGGTCCGTGGCACGAGGCTCCATATCCGGCTTGAGGATATTGAGCCGCGCTTCGTCTTCATGCATCGCCGCGATCATGCGCTCGGTCAGCGCCTCGAAAGGCTCGCCGTTCTCCCGGGCACGATTGATGATCTTGTCTTCGATGTCCGTGATGTTTCGCACGTAGGTTAGGTTGTAGCCGCTGAAACGCAACCAGCGGGTCACCAGATCGAACGCAATCATGCTGCGGCCATGACCAATGTGGCAGTAGTCGTACACGGTCATGCCGCACACGTACATGCGCACATTGTTACCGTCCAGCGGCTTGAATACTTCTTTGCTCTTGGTGAGCGTGTTGTAGATCGTAAGCACGGCTTTTTCCTTCAAAACTTGATCACTGGCCCCACGAATCACGCAAGGTCACGGTACGGTTGAATACCGGGTGACCGGGTTTCGAGTCCTTGATATCCGCGCAGAAGTAACCTTCGCGCTCGAACTGGAAACGGTCTTCCGGCTGTGCATTACCCAGCGAGGGCTCAGCACGACAACCGGTAAGAACCTGCAGCGAGTCAGGGTTGATGTTTTCCAGGAAACCGGCGCCATCCTCGGCCTTTTCAGGGTTCGGCGAGCGGAAAAGACGGTCATACAAACGCACTTCGCATTCGACGCTGGCAGCAGCCGGCACCCAATGCACAACACCTTTGACCTTGCGACCTTCAGGGTTTTTACCCAGGGTTTCAGGATCGTACGAGCAATGCAGTTCGACGATGTTGCCATCGGCGTCCTTGATCGCTTCGTCAGCACGAATCACATAGCTGCCGCGCAAACGCACCTCGCCCGCAGGCTCAAGACGCTTGTAGCCTTTTGGCGGCTCTTCCATGAAGTCGTCACGGTCGATGTAGATTTCACGGGCGAACGGCAATACCCGCACCCCCATGTCTTCTTTCGGGTGACAAGGCAGTTCAAGGTTTTCGACCTTGTCTTGCGGGTAGTTGGTGATGATGACTTTCAGCGGGCGCAGTACGCACATGGCACGGGGTGCGCTGTGGTCCAGATCGTCACGAATGCTGAATTCCAGCATGCCGAAGTCAACCACACCGTCAGAACGGTTGGTGCCGACCATGTCGCAGAAGTTACGGATCGACTTGGGCGTGTAGCCACGGCGACGGAAACCCGACAGCGTGGACATGCGCGGGTCATCCCAGCCATTGACGTGTTTTTCGTCAACCAATTGCTTGAGCTTGCGCTTGCTGGTGATGGTGTAGTTCAGGTTAAGACGGCTGAATTCGTACTGACGCGGGCGCGCAGGCACTGGCAGGCTGTCGAGGAACCACTCATACAACGGGCGATGGCTTTCGAATTCCAGGGTGCATATCGAATGGGTGATCCCTTCGATGGCGTCCGACTGACCGTGCGTGAAGTCATAGTTCGGGTAGATGCACCACTTGTCACCGGTCTGGTGATGGTGGGCATGGCGGATGCGGTACATGATCGGGTCGCGCAGGTTCATGTTCGGCGAGGCCATGTCGATCTTGGCCCGCAGTACGCACTTGCCGTCCTCGAATTCACCGGCCGTCATGCGAGCGAACAGATCAAGGTTCTCTTCGACACTGCGGTCGCGGAACGGGCTGTTCTTGCCAGGCTCAGTCAGGCTGCCGCGGTATTCCTTGGCCTGCTCGGGTGTCAGATCGCAAACGTAGGCCTTACCCTCTTTGATCAGGTAAATCGCCCACTCGTGCAACTGGTCGAAATACTGGGAGGCATAACGCACTTCGCCAGACCACTCAAAGCCCAGCCATTTGACGTCGCTTTCAATGGCGTCGATGTATTCCTGGTCTTCCTTGGCCGGGTTGGTGTCGTCAAAACGCAAATGCGTAACGCCACCGAACTCCTGAGCCAACCCAAAGTTCACACAAATGGATTTGGCGTGACCGATGTGCAGATAGCCATTTGGCTCTGGCGGGAAGCGGGTCACGATCTGTGTGCATTTACCCGAGTCAAGGTCCGCCTGAACGATTGGACGCAGGAAATTGGCCGGGACAGCAGGGCCAGCCTTTGGATTCAGAGTGGGGTCGACAGTGGGCTTGCTCATAGGATCCTTGAACGTAACAGGGTGCGCGGCCTGGGTCGGCCGACTAAATCAAAGCGCCTATCATAGCCGATGCCGCCAAGTCACTGACAGAGCAGGTGCTCAATCAAAGCGATTGAAATGCCGGCTTTTAGTCCCCATATGGGAAAAACACCATCGAAATGCCGTGCGGGCACGCTAAACTCCGCCCGCGGCTGTATCTACCCAGCCAGCCTGGGGGATTGAGGTGCGTGTCACCGCGCCCAGGCCCGACGAATTCTCTGATAGAGCGATAACGACCATGACCAAAGTAAAACTGAGCACCAACCACGGCGACATCGTGATCGAACTGAACGCTGAAAAAGCACCGATCACCGTTGCCAACTTCATCGAATACGTTAAAGCCGGCCACTACGAAAACACCGTTTTCCACCGTGTAATCGGCAACTTCATGGTCCAGGGCGGCGGTTTCGAGCCAGGCATGAAAGAAAAGAAAGACAAGCGCCCAAGCATCCAGAACGAAGCTGACAACGGCCTGCCAAACGAGAAGTACACCGTGGCCATGGCTCGCACCATGGAGCCGCATTCGGCTTCCGCCCAGTTCTTCATCAACGTGGCTGACAACAGCTTCCTGAACCACAGCGGCAAAACCGCTCAAGGTTGGGGCTATGCCGTATTCGGTAAAGTCGTTGAAGGCCAGGATGTTGTAGACAAGATCAAAGGTGTTGCCACGACTTCCAAAGCCGGTCACCAGGACGTGCCTAAAGAAGACGTGATCGTCGAGAAAGCAGAGATCATTGAGTGATACTGCTGATTTCAGATTTGCATCTGGAAGAGGAGCGCCCGGACATAACCCGGGCGTTTCTGGATTTCCTGACCGGGCGTGCCCGCTCGGCTCAGGCGCTCTACATCTTGGGTGATTTTTTCGAAGCCTGGATTGGCGACGATGCGATGACGCCCTACCAGCGCTCGATCTGTGAAGCGCTACGAACACTGAGCGATACCGGCACCAAGATTTTTCTGATGCACGGCAACCGCGATTTCTTGCTTGGCCAGGCCTTTTGTAAAGCGGCTGGCTGCACCCTGATCAAAGACCCCAGTGTTGCGGACTTTTATGGCGAGCCGGTTTTGTTGATGCACGGCGACAGCCTGTGCACTCGCGACGAAGCCTACATGCGCCTGCGACGCTACCTGCGCAACCCCATCACTTTGTGGATTCTGCGCCACCTGCCCTTGGGCACGCGGCATAAATTGGCGCGCAAACTGCGCAGTGAAAGCCGTGTCCAGACCCGTATGAAAGCCAATGACATCGTCGACGTGACTCCCGAGGAAGTGCCCCGGATCATGGCTGACTTTGGCGTACACACCTTGATTCACGGCCATACCCACCGTCCCGCGATCCACAAACTGCTGGTTGCAGATCACGCCGCCAAACGCATTGTGCTCGGCGACTGGGACCGTCAAGGCTGGGTACTGCAAGTGGATGAGCACGGCATGCAACTGATGCCGTTTGATTTCACGCCAGCCTAGATTCAAGAGCCCCTCACCCTGGCCCTCTCCCGGAGGGAGAGGGTAAAAGCCCACATCAATGCCCGCTGGTCGCCGGCCCCGCTTTGGCGGCAAACGGTGGCTTGGCCAGCCATACCAACAAAATCAACCCCATAAACAGCCAGCCCATCATGGTGAAGTAGTCCACGGTGGAAAACATATACGCCTGACTGGTCAGAATCTTATCCATCTGAGCGTAGGCAGGCGTACTGGCACCCCCCAGGCTTTCCAAGGTATGGCGTGTCACCGGGTCATAGGCGCTGATGCTTTCACTCATGTAGGCATGATGCTGATCCGCCCTGCGAATCCAGATCCATGTGGTCAAGGAGGCCGCAAAACTCCCCCCCAGGGTCCGCAAGAACGTTGCGAGCCCAGCGCCATCGGCGATCTGATGCGGCGGTAAATCCGACATCAAAATGGTCAGCGTCGGCATAAAGAACAAGGCCACGCCAATCCCCATAAACAGCTGCACCATCGCGATATGCTGGAAATCCACCTCATTGGTGAAGTCTGCACGCATAAAGCAACTCAGGCCGATAGCCAGAAACGCCAGGCCAGCCAGCAAGCGCAAATCGAATTTATGCGCGTACTTGCCCACAAACGGCGACATCAACACCGGCAAGATCCCGATCGGTGCCACAGCCAAACCCGCCCAGGTCGCGGTGTAGCCCATCTGCGTCTGCAGCCATTGCGGCAAAATCAAATTGATGCCGAAGAACCCGGCATACCCCAACACCAGCACAATGGTGCCGATGCGAAAGTTACGGTGGGCAAACAGGCGCAAGTTGACGATCGGATGCTTGTCGGTCATTTCCCAAATGATGAAAGCCGCCAGTGCTACTACCGACAATGCGCTGCCCAAAAGGATGAAGTTGGACTCGAACCAGTCCAGATCATTGCCCTTGTCGAGTACGATCTGCAGCGCGCCTACACCAATGATCAGGGTAATCAACCCCACATAGTCCATCGGCTGACGGGTGATCACCACGGGGCGGGACTTCAGTTGCTGGCGAACCACCATCACCGCGAAGATACCGATCGGGATATTGATGAAGAAGATCCAGGGCCAGCTGTAACTGTCTGTGATCCAGCCACCCAGAATGGGACCCGCAATGGGCGCAACCACCGTGACCATCGCCAGCAATGCCAATGCCATCCCCCGTTTCGCAGGTGGGTACACCGCAATCAACAGGGTTTGCGTCATGGGATACAGCGGCCCGGCCACCAACCCTTGCAGCACCCGAAACCCGACCAGTTCAGGCATCGAGGTCGAAATACCGCACAAGAACGAGGCCAGCACGAACAGGATAGTGGCCCACAAAAACAGCTTCACTTCGCCAAAACGGCGACTCAGCCAGCCTGTCAGGGGCAAGGCAATCGCGTTACTGACCGCAAATGAAGTAATCACCCACGTGCCCTGCTCAGAACTCACCCCAAGGTTGCCGGAGATGGTGGGCAAGGCGACGTTGGCGATGGTCGTATCGAGCACCTGCATAAAGGTTGCAAGCGACAGACCAATAGTGGCCATTACCAAGCTGGGAGGGGTAAAAGACGCGTTTGTACTCATCGCAAATCCTTTAAAGCCGGGGATGCAGCCTCGCCGGTGCGGCGAGGCTCATGGATTGGCGAATCAGCGTTGGGCGGCCATATCGCCTGTTGCAGCGCTGTTGCTGTCAATCAAACGCGTGATCAGGGCTTCGGCCTCGGCCAATTGCTGCGCATAGACATGGGTGGTGAACGAGGCTTTTTGCGGCGGTTGCTGGGCCAGCACCGGGCCGCTCTGGTCACGCAGGTTCACATCAACCGTTGTCGACAAACCAACACGCAGCGGATGTGCAGCCAGCTCATCGGCATTGATGTGGATACGCACCGGCACACGCTGCACGATCTTGATCCAGTTACCCGTGGCATTTTGCGCAGGCAGCAGGGCAAATGCGCTGCCCGTCCCGGCACCGATGCTGTCGATGGTGCCGCTGTATTTCACGCTGCTGCCATAGATATCCGATTCAATGTCCACCGGCTGACCGATGCGCATCTTGTGCAACTGGGTTTCCTTGAAGTTGGCATCAATCCACAGCTGATTCAGCGGAATGACCGCCATCAACGCGGTGCCCGGCTGAACCCGCTGACCCAACTGAACAGTGCGCTTGGCCACATACCCGGTGACCGGAGCAATCAGGGTGGAACGGGCGTTTGCCAGGTAAGCCTGACGCAACTGAGCTGCAGCAGCTTTCACATCCGGGTGGTTGGCCACCGAGGTGTTATCGACCAGCGCACGGGTGGTATCGAGTTTTTGTTCGGCATTGCGCAGGGCGCTTTGCGCTGAAGACAGGTCATCCCGGGCATGGGACAGCTCTTCTTGGGAAATTGCCCCGCCAGCCGCCAGACTTTTCCGGCGGTTGTAGTTGTCCTGGTTCTTTTGCACTTCGACCTTCTGCGCAGCCACCTGGGCCTTCATGCCCTTCACGTCACTGAACAGACCACGAACCTGGCGCACGGTACGCGCCAGGTTGGCCTCGGCGCTTTGCAGGCCCACCTGCGCATCGCTCGGATCGAAATTAAGCAGCACCTGGCCCTCATGAACCAGATCGCCATCATCCGCACCAATACTCACCACCGTACCGGTGACAAGAGGCGTGATTTCAACCACGTTGCCATTTACATAGGCATCGTCGGTGCTTTCATTCCAGCGACCATAAAATTCTTCCCAGCCCCAGACACCCAGGCCTGCCAGGATGACCAGAATCGCCAGGCCACTGAGCAAGAGCTTGCGCTTGCGCTGATTACCCGCGTCCTGGGTGTTTTGCGTTTCATTCGGTGTTTGCACAGTAGCCATGACGAGTACCTAAATAATTCTGCCAACAAGGACTTGAGAGGGAACGGCCTCGGCCGTATTGCCGGGCTCAAATCCACCGCCCAGGGCTTGCATCAGTTGTATCGAAAGGTCGATCTGCTCGGCATTCAGGTCCGCCAGCTGACGCTGAGCCAGAAGCAGTTGCTGCTCAATGCTGAGCACGTCCAGGTAGTTACCGACACCGGAGCCATAGCGCTGCAACACGGTATTGAACGAATCCTGAGCGATATCGGTTGCCCGCTGCTGGGCGTTGATTTGCTGCCCCACGGCACTCAGTTGAGCCAGGGTGTTACTGACATCGCCCAAGGCGCCCACGAGTATCTTGTTGTACTGCGCGACAGCCAGATCGTAATTGGCATCCTCGGCATCCAGACCGGCGCGCAAACGCCCGCCATCAAAGATCGGCAGCGAAATGGCCGGGGCAATATTGAGAAAGCGACTGGCAGACCCGAACAACGCATCCCCCAACAGCGACTGAGTGCCTGCCGCCGCACTCAAGTTGAGATTGGGATAAAAGCGCGTCTTGGCCGCCGCAATATTTTTGCTTGCCGCCTCTACTCGCCAGCGCGCCGCCACCAGATCCGGGCGACGACCCAACAGCTCAGCCGGCAGGGTGCTCGGCAACGCCACGGCGCTCGGCGCCAGAATCTTCGGACGAGCAATATCAACTCCGCGATCCGGCCCCTTGCCCAGCAATACCGCAAGCGCGATGCGTGCACTTTTGAGTTGTTTTTCAGCGCTGATCAACTGCTCCTGAGAACTGGCCTCAAGGCTTTCGGTTTGCTGAAACTGGTAGTGGCTGTCGATGCCGGCTTGCAGACGACGCTTGCTCAGGTCGAGCAATTTGCCGGTACGCTCCAGGTCATCCTTGGCCAGATCACGGACGACAAAGGCATGCCCGAGGCTGCTGTAACCCCGCGCCACATCAGCGGCCAGGGTCAGGCTTGCGGCCTGACTGTCGACTTCGGCCGCGCGGGCTTCGCCCAACGCTGCCTCCCAGGCATCACGCTGGCCGCCCCACAGATCGAACGTGTAATTAAACGTCAGACTGGCATCGCGCAAGGTGTCGTATCGACCACCCTGCCCGGTCGGATCTTGAGAACGCGACAAGCGCGAACGAGAGACATCGGCTTCGGCATCCAGGGTCGGCATCCGTGCGGCATTGGCCGCACCGGCCGCAGCAGTCGCCTGATGCGCACGAGCACTGGCTATTTGCATGTCCGGGCTGTCGCGCAAGGCTTCTTGAATCAGGCCGTCCAGCTGCCCGTCCCCCAAACGCTTCCACCAGTCTTTTTCTGGCCAGGATGCGGGTGTAACCGCAATGCCGTTGAGCGACTGGGCGGCCTTGAGGTTTTTCGCCTCCTGGCTCACGCCCACGGTGTTCAGACCGCTATAGCTGGCGCAACCCGCCAGTACCATCGACGTAAAAACCAGGCTCAGGCCTGTACGCAGCGTTATATGGCTCATTTTTCACCTAAACGCATGACAGTGATCGGATCACCCGCTGCCAGCAGTATTTTCTTGAGGATCTGTTCCAGGCTTTGCAACTCTTGCGGGCTAATGGCGCTTGCCAGCTGATTCATCGCGTCAGCGCCAATCTGCGGCAATTGGCTGGCCAGCGCCTGCCCGTCGTCGGTCAACACCAGCCGCACCTGCCGCCGATCGGCTTCGGAACGCTGGCGCATCAACAGATTTTTTTGCTCGAGACGGTCAAGCATGCGGGTCATCGAGCCACTGTCCAGAGACAGGTGGCGGCAGAGTTCGGCCGGGGTATCGACGTCGTACTGGGCCATGATGATCAGAACCTTGAACTGCGCCGCCGTGATGCCGTAAGGCTCCATATGGCGGTCGATGATCCGGTCCTTGAGCATGGCCGTGCGCCCCAGGAGCATGCCCAGGGTGCAATTTTGGAAGTTATCGGGATGGAAATGCTTCATCAGGGCACCAGGAAGCTGCCTAGGCAGTAATGTTTCTAAATATTACTGTCTAGGCAGCTAATGTCAAGCCGATAATTAGGCAGCTATCTATCTGGCTGTAAGCATTCACCTTTTCTGTAGTCGCTGCCGAGGAACGAGGCTGCGATCGGCGACGCAGCCGTCGAAAAACCTGAAATCGCGGTCTTTCTGTTAAATCGCGGATTCAGGCTTTTCGATTTCTTCGCAATCGATCGCAGCCGTCGTTCCTCGGCAGCGACTACAGGACTCATGCTTGGGTTGGCACACCACTGTGGAAGCGGAATTCAACATCCGGGGACTCGATCAACTCCTGCTCCGCCGCCCTCACCCGCTCGATGACCTGGGCAATATCCTTGGCGTCGCCATACTGATAGGCCAGTTTCAGATAGCCCTGAAAATGCCGGGCCTCGCTCTTGAGCAAACCAAAATAGAACTTGCCGAGTTCTTCGTCCAAATGAGGCACCAATGCTTCGAAACGCTCGCAACTGCGGGCTTCGATAAACGCGCCCACGACCAGCGTATCCACCAGCTTGACCGGCTCATGGTTGCGCACCACTTTGCGCAACCCCGAGGCATAGCGCCCGGCCGACAGCTGACGCAGCTCGATCTTGCGCCTTTTCATCAGGCGCATGACTTGCTCGTGATGCACCAGCTCTTCACGGGCCAGACGCGACATCATGTTGATCAGGTCGACATGGGAGTGGTACTTGGCAATCAGACTAAGGGCCGTGCTGGCAGCCTTGAACTCACAGTTTTTGTGATCGATCAGCAAGGTTTCCTGATCGGCCAATGCCGCTGCGATCCAGCCGTCAGGCGTGCGGCAGCCCAGGAACTCATGAATTTCAGGAAGAATCACGCGCACGCTCCCGACCAATGGGGATTGCACAGCTGACGGGCAGTGTTTTGAAAAATCGCTGACATGAGGCTCACAAAGACTGGATTGAGGCGAGCTGGGGATTATACGGGCCACGGAGCGCAGCACCAACGGCACAACTTGATATGCATCAACACAGGTACAACGACTGAACAACTATAGTGATTAAACGCCGCTTTTATTACTTGTGGAGTTACCGGTCATGCACAGCATCAACAGCCTGTTGGTCGTCATCGAGCCCCATCTGATGGAAAGTCTCGCCCTCAAGCGCGCCAAACACATCGCCAGCCACACAAAAGCGCATTTGCACCTGTTGATCTGCGATAAAAAGCATGACCACTCAGCCCTGCTGAGCGTGCTTGAAAGCAGCCTGAAAAGTGAGGCCTACAGCGTCACCAGCGAGCAGGCCTGGCATGAAAGCCAGCACGCCACCATCATCAAGGTGCAGCAAGCCCACAACTGCGGGCTGGTGATCAAGCAACACGTACCCGACAACCCGCTGAAAAAAGTGCTGCTGACCCCCGAAGACTGGAAACTGCTGCGCTATTGCCCAAGCCCGGTATTGTTGGCCAAGACCGCTGAATCCTGGGAACACGGGGTCATATTGGCCGCCGTCGACGTGGGCAACAACGACCCTGAGCACATGGCCCTGCACTCAAGCATCGTTGACCACGGTTTTCGGATCGCCAGCATGGCCCATGCACAATTTCATGTCGTCAGCGCGCACCCCGCCCCTATGCTCGCCGCTGTCGACGCAGCCTACCCATTGGACACGCAACTGCAAGAAACCTACCGGGCAGAGTGCCGGGTGTTTCAGCAACAGTGTGAAATTGACGACAGCCGCCTGCATATCGAGGAAGGCCCGGCAGACGTGATCATCCCACGGGTCGCCAAGGCCCTGGGTGCAGTGGTAACGGTCATGGGCACAGTGGCGCGCACCGGGTTCTCAGGGGCATTGATCGGCAATACGGCCGAGGTGGTGATCGACAAGCTGGAAAGCGACATTCTGGTGCTCAAGCCCGAGGACATGATCGAGCACCTGGAAGAACTGGCGAATAAAGGCTGATCGGCTGGCGACCTATTCGCCAAACGCCTCTTTCAGAAACCCGGGAGCTATATAGCGCTGATAATGCGCTTCGGACAGGAGGAAAAATTCCCGATCAATGGCGTCACGCAACTCGGGCAGCGCCCAGCCACGAAACTCCGGCAGCAGCACCATGCCATAGAGCTCCAGCTGATTGATCACCCGCGCACCGCGGGCAATCAGCTGGTAGGCCCAGCAGTATTCGGACTGGTTGGGTACAAAGCGGATCTTGCGTGCCACCAGTTGGTCACGCAGCGTAGCCCGGTCGAATACCTCGACCTTGCCGGCCATCACCTGCACCAAAAGCTGCTCAAGACGACGCCACACAGCACGTTTTTCTTCCTCGTTGTAACCGTTCCAATTGATCACTTCATGGTGAAAACGCTTGCAACCACGGCACACGAGGTCGCCGTAGACCGTTGAGCAAAGGCCTATGCAGGGGGTCTTGATGGTTTGATTGGACATGGCGAAATAGAGCACTGCAGAACGAAACAGGTGGCCATGTTAGCCCTTTGTCTAACGCAGATCACCCCTCAACCTTCAGGGGCTAACTTACCTTTAACAAGTTTTTACCGTAGAATCGGTCTGCCTTTTAAGGCGCCAATGTCCGTTAGAAGCTGTTTTCAAAGCGTCACGAGCACAGTTGATCCCGAAGAACGGTGTTGGTGAAGGGTATTTGCACTGCAGATACCCGCACCAACATTCATCATCTCCCCCCGTTCGGAAGGCGTAAAACTTTGAAAACAGCTTCTGTTGGGAATCCTTGCAACTCTGGCTAAGCGGCTCAAAAAGCCCCCATGCGCATGAGTGCTCGGCATTCCTGGATGAGCGTCCCGGACACCCATTTGGGACCAATGATGAGGGTAATAACTGTGCTTGAAGCCTACCGCAAACATATCGAAGAGCGCGCAGCACTGGGTATCGTTCCCCAGCCGCTAAACGCCGAACAAACCGCATCTCTGGTTGAGCTGCTGAAAAACCCGCCAGCTGGTGAAGAAGAATTCCTCGTTGACCTGATCACCAACCGCATTCCGCCGGGTGTTGATGAAGCGGCCTATGTAAAAGCAGGCTTCCTGTCCGCCATCGCCAAAGGTGAAGCGACTTCCCCACTGATCAGCAAAAAGCGCGCTGTAGAACTGCTTGGCACCATGCAAGGCGGCTACAACATCGTGACGCTGGTCGAGATGCTGGATGACGCAGAGCTGGCACCGGTTGCCGCCGAGCAACTCAAGCACACCCTGCTGATGTTTGACGCCTTCCACGACGTCGCTGAAAAAGCCAAAAACGGCAATGTCCACGCTAAAGCCGTGGTGCAATCCTGGGCTGACGGCGAGTGGTTCAAGAACCGCCCTGTACTGGCTGACAAAATCAGCCTGCGCGTGTTCAAGGTCACTGGCGAAACCAACACCGACGACCTGTCGCCTGCACCGGACGCCTGGTCGCGCCCTGACATCCCGCTGCACGCCCTGGCCATGCTGAAAATGGCTCGCGACGGCATCGTGCCGGACGTTCAAGGCTCCATCGGTCCGATGAAGCAAATCGAAGAAATGCGCAACGCAGGCTTCCCTATTGCCTACGTCGGCGACGTGGTCGGTACCGGTTCGTCGCGTAAATCGGCCACCAACTCCGTACTGTGGTTCTTCGGCGACGACGTTCCTTACGTACCGAACAAGCGTGCCGGTGGTTTCTGCTTCGGCAGCAAAATCGCTCCGATCTTCTACAACACCATGGAAGATGCTGGCGCACTGCCAATCGAGTTCGATGTTTCCAACATCAACATGGGCGACGTGATCGACCTGTACCCGCACGCTGGCAAAGTCTGCAAGCACGGTACCGACGAAGTCATCACTACCTTCGAAATGAAGACCCCGGTTCTGTTGGACGAAGTTCGCGCTGGCGGCCGTATCCCCCTGATCATTGGCCGCGGCCTGACCGAGAAGGCTCGCGCTGAACTGGGCCTGGCTCCATCCGACCTGTTCAAAAAGCCTGAAGCACCTATTGAAAGCACCAAGGGTTTCACCCTGGCGCAGAAAATGGTCGGCAAGGCTTGCGGCGTGACCGGCGTTCGTCCGGGCACTTACTGCGAACCGAAGATGACCACCGTAGGTTCTCAGGACACCACCGGTCCAATGACCCGTGACGAACTGAAAGACCTGGCGTGCCTGGGCTTCTCCGCTGATCTGGTAATGCAGTCGTTCTGCCATACCGCGGCCTATCCAAAGCCGATCGACGTCACCACCCACCACACCCTGCCTGATTTCATCATGACCCGCGGCGGTGTTTCCCTGCGTCCGGGCGACGGCATTATCCACAGCTGGCTGAACCGCATGCTGCTGCCGGATACCGTCGGCACAGGTGGTGACTCCCACACCCGCTTCCCGATGGGCATCTCGTTCCCGGCCGGTTCCGGCCTGGTAGCGTTCGCCGCAGCCACTGGCGTAATGCCACTGGACATGCCGGAGTCGGTTCTGGTTCGCTTCAAAGGCGAAATGCAACCGGGCATCACCTTGCGTGACCTGGTACACGCCATCCCTTACGTCGCCATCCAGAAAGGCCTGCTGACGGTAGAGAAGAAAGGCAAGATCAACGAATTCTCGGGTCGCATCCTGGAAATCGAAGGTCTGGACAACCTGAGCATCGAGCAGGCATTCGAACTGTCCGACGCCTCGGCAGAGCGTTCGGCTGCTGGCTGCACCATCAAGCTGTCCAAAGAGTCCATCACCGAATACCTGAACTCCAACATCACCCTGCTGCGCTGGATGATCGGTGAAGGTTACGGCGACGCTCGTACCCTTGAGCGTCGTGCTCAAGCGATGGAAGCCTGGGTAGCCAACCCTGAGCTGATGGAAGCCGATGCTGACGCCGAATACGCGCACATCATCGAAATCGATCTGGCTGACATCAAAGAGCCTGTGCTCTGCGCGCCAAATGACCCGGATGACGCCCGCCTGCTGTCCACCGTTGCCGGTGAGAAGATCGACGAAGTGTTCATCGGTTCGTGCATGACCAACATCGGCCACTTCCGCGCTGCGGGCAAGTTGCTGGACAAGGTCAAAGGTCAGCTGCCAACTCGTCTGTGGCTGTCGCCGCCGACCAAGATGGACGCTCACCAGCTGACCGAAGAAGGCTACTACGGCATCTACGGCAAAGCTGGCGCACGCATGGAAATGCCGGGCTGCTCCCTGTGCATGGGTAACCAGGCACGTGTAGAGCCGAACTCGACTGTTGTGTCGACTTCGACCCGTAACTTCCCGAACCGTCTGGGTGACGGCGCGAACGTTTACCTGGCTTCGGCCGAGTTGGCGTCGGTTGCCTCGATCCTGGGTCGCCTGCCTTCCGTTGAGGAATACATGGCCTACGCGGCAGAGATCAACACCATGGCAGCGGACGTATACCGCTACCTGAGCTTTGATCAGATCGCCGAATTCCGTGAAGCGGCTGCAAATGCCAACATTCCGGTTATTCAAGCGTAAGCTGATGCAGTAACGAAAAAGCCCCGACTCTCACTGCAGAGCCGGGGCTTTTTCATGTCCGCGATTCAGGTGTTTACAGCAGTGGAGCCACAACTTGCTGCTCCCGTGGCCAGGCATCCAGCACCGCCTTGAACAGCGTCGCCAGCGGGATTGCAAAAAACACCCCCCAGAAACCCCACAACCCGCCAAACAACAGCACCGCACAAATGATTGCCACCGGGTGCAGACTCACAGCCTCGGAGAACAGCAGCGGTACCAGCACGTTGCCGTCCAGGGTCTGGATGATCCCGTAGACAGCCATCAGATAGATAAACTGATCACTCCAGCCCCACTGGAACAACGCGATCAACAGCACCGGCACCGTCACCACCACGGCCCCCACATAGGGCACCACCACCGAAATCCCCACCAGCAACGCCAGCAAGGCCGAATAATTAAGGCCCATGGTGACAAATGCGATGTAAGTCACGCCACCGCAAATAATGATCTCGATGACCTTGCCGCGAATGTAGTTCGCGATCTGGCGGTTCATTTCTTGCGCCACACGGGTAATCAACGCCCGCTCGCGAGGCAGATAACCACGCACCCAACGGCCGATCAGCGCCCGGTCCTTGAGGAAGAAAAACACCAGGATCGGCACCAGCACCAGATAAATCATGATGTTGACCAACAGCGGCAGACTGGACAGTGAAAAGGTCAGCGCCAGTTGCCCGAACTTGCCGATTTCACCCCGGGCCACTTCGATGGCTTGCAGCACCTGCTCATCCGAAACCAGATGCGGATAGCGCTCGGGCAACAGCAACAACAGCGATTGCCATTTTGCGAGCATGCCCGGCAGCTCATTGAACAGCGTGATCAGTTGATGCCAAAGCAAAGGCACCACCACCACAAGAAACACCAGCAACAACCCCATGAACAATGCAAACACCAGCCCGACCGCTGCGGCGGCGGGCACTCTCAGGCGCTCCAGAGCAACCACCAGGCCCTGCATCAGATACGCCAGCACCATGCCCGCCAACACGGGCGCCAACATGCCGCCCAATGTCAGCACAGCGGTAAATGCCAGCACCAGCAAGACCGCCAGTACAACCGCTTCCTCATCAGAGAAATAGCGCTGAACCCAACCACGTAGAACCTTGAACATCAATATTCCTTAGACCGGGACTCAGGCCTTGCGTAGCCAGTAGCGATAGGTACCCGCATTTTCTTCTTCACGCAGCAGTTCATGCCCTGCCAAGCGCGCGAAGGTACGAAAGTCACGCTGTGAACCCCCATCCGTGGCGATGACCTTAAGGACCTGACCACTGCTCATTTTGTTCAACGCCATCTTGGCCTTGAGCAATGGCAACGGACAATCAAGGCCCGCTGCGTCCAGTTCGGCATCATGGGCCAACGCATCAGTCATTACGTACTTCTCCAGATAGGGCGTTTTTTATGCCGGCTAGAATACCCCAAGCAGAGCCGCCACTGGTCGCCAGCCGAGTGTCCAGCTACAGTAAGCGCTTTACCGACCAGAGCTCTGTGCATGACTTTTCTGCGCCCTACCCTGTTGACGCTCGCTTGCCTGCTCGCCTCGCCGAGCTTCGCCGACGATTTACCGTCTCTGGGTGACGCCAGTTCATCGATCGTCTCGCCACAACAAGAGTACCAACTGGGCCGTGCCTGGTTGAGCATGCTGCGCGGACAGGTGTCGCAGCTCAATGATCCGCAACTCAAGGATTACGTCGAAACCAGCGTCTACAAACTGGTTGAAACCAGCCAGGTACAGGATCGCCGGCTGGAATTCATTCTGATCAACAGCCCGCAGCTCAACGCCTTCGCCGCTCCCGGCGGGATCATCGGGGTCAACGGCGGCCTGTTCCTCAACGCCCAGACCGAAGGTGAGTACGCCTCGGTAATGGCCCACGAACTTGCTCACTTGTCACAGCGTCACTTCGCTCGCGGCGTAGAGGCCCAGCAGCGCATGCAGTTGCCGATGATGGCTGCGCTGCTCGCCGGGATCATCGTTGCGGCCTCGGGCGCGGGCGACGCGGGCATTGCCGCCATCGCCGGGACACAGGCTGCGGCCATGCAGGAACAGCGGCGCTTCTCGCGACAGAATGAGCAGGAGGCTGACCGGATCGGCATTCTCAACCTGGAGAAAGCAGGCTACGACCCGCGCTCAATGCCTACCATGTTCGAACGCCTGATGCGCCAATACCGCTTTGACGGCAGGCCACCCGAGTTTTTGCTGACTCACCCGGTCACCGAGTCGCGTATCGCCGACACCCGCAACCGCGCCGAACAGGCCAGAGTGGGCGGCACCGAAGACAGCTTGCGCTATCAACTGATCCGCGCCCGGGTGCAACTCAACTACGAAGAAACCCCGGGTCTGGCAGCCAAACGCTTTCGCCAGCAACTGGATGAGAACCCGAAAAACGACGTAGCCCGCTATGGCCTGGCCATTGCCTACATCAAGGGCAGCCAGTTCAACGAAGCCCGCGATACGCTCAAACCGCTACTGGAAAAGTCGCCGAACGACATCACCTACAACCTGGCGCAAATCGAGCTGGACATGGACAGCAATCGCCTGGCCGAAGCCCAGCAGCGAATCGACAGAATGCGCACCCTGTATCCGGGCAACTACCCGCTCAATCAGGCGCGTGTTGATCTGTTGCTCAAGCAAAATAACCCCAAGGAAGCCGACAAAGCCCTTGAAGCCTTGCTCAAAAGCCGCCCCGATGACCCGGATGTCTGGTACTCGGTTGCAGAAACTCGAGGCTTGTCAGGCAACATCATCGGCCTGCATCAGGCCCGTGCGGAATACTTTGCGCTGGTGGGGGATTTCCGACAGGCCATCCAGCAACTGGACTTTGCCCAGAAGCTCACCAACAACTTCCAGCTGTCGGCCCGCCTGGATGCCCGCAAGCGGGAACTGATGGATCAGGAGCGGGCGCTCAAAGATATGATGAACTGACAAAAGCCTCACTGACTCTGTGGGAGCGGGCTTGCTCGCGATAGCCTCGACGCGGCAAGCCCGCATAACGAGCAAGTGAAATCGCCGCACCGCCACTCCCACAGATAGTAGGGCTAGCTACTCAGGCATTCCCCGCCAGTTTCAAGCGCGCAGCCTGGGTGAAGTCCAGCATGCGCTTGAGCGGGCGAATGGCATGGGGCACCAGTGCCGGGTCGACAAAAATCTCGTTGGTACCCTGCTGCAAACACTCCAGGGTGCGTTCCAGGGTATTCATGGCCATCCACGGACAATGTGCGCAACTGCGGCACGCCGCACCGTTACCTGCAGTGGGTGCCTCGATAAAGACCTTGTCCGGGCACAGCTGCTGCATCTTGTAAAAAATGCCGCGGTCGGTGGCCACGATAAAGGTCTTGTTGGGCAGGTTCTGCGCCGCAGCAATCAGTTGACTGGTGGAGCCCACGGCATCCGCCAGATCGATCACCGACTCCGGCGACTCCGGGTGAACCAGAATTGCCGCGTCCGGATACAACGCCTTCATGTCTTCGAGCTGCTTGGACTTGAACTCTTCGTGAACGATGCACGCACCGTCCCACAGCAGCATGTCGGCACCGGTCTGGCGCTGGATGTAGCGGCCCAGATGCTTGTCCGGCCCCCAGATAATGGTTTCGCCGTTATCCATCAGGCTTTCGACGATTTCCAGCGCGCAGCTTGATGTCACCACCCAGTCAGCCCGGGCCTTGACCGCCGCGGACGTGTTGGCATACACCACCACCGTGCGCTCGGGATGCTTGTCGCAAAAGGCCGAGAACTCTTCAACCGGGCAGCCCAGGTCAAGAGAACACGTGGCCTCCAGCGTTGGCATCAACACGCGTTTTTCAGGGGTCAGGATTTTCGCCGTCTCGCCCATGAAGCGCACACCGGCCACCAGAATGGTTTTGGCCGGGTGGGCCGCACCAAAGCGGGCCATCTCCAGGGAGTCGGACACACAGCCGCCGGTTTCTTCGGCCAGGGCCTGAATCACCGGATCACAGTAGAAATGCGCCACCAGCACCGCGTCGCGGGCTTTAAGCTCAGCCGCGATCTGCGCACGAAGGCTGAGGGCTTGTGCCTCAGTCAGCGGTTTTGGCTGCTTGGCATCAAGGTGGGCTTGAACCAGAAGTCGTTCAGAAATTTGCGTCATGTTCGCAAGACCTGCAAGCGCGTTGCGCGAAAGTCGAGTGTACCACCAGCTCCGGACCGTCAAGTCCCGCTGGGAGAATGTGTGTATCAGGCACGGACAAGCACTGAAGCGCGATAAGGCTACAGAATATCCTTGGGATTCAAAAGTTTAATGTTGCACGGGCGACGGCGGGCAAGTGATCGAGCGTTTTTTCGGAAAAAGGAGCGCTGCGCGCGCCCCTCCCTTAGATCTTTCCGAAAACCTTGAACACGCTAATGATCGCAGGCCCGATGGCAACCAGAAAAAAGCTGGGCCACAGGCAAAAGATCAGCGGAAAGACCAGTTTTGTACCGACCTTGGCAGCTTTTTCCTCAGCCAGTTGCGTACGCCGATCGCGAAATTCTTCGGCATATATCCGCAAGGTGGTCCCCACACTGGTGCCGAAGCGGATGCTCTGCGCCAGCAAGCTCACCAGCCCGCGAATGTCTTCCAGCCCGGTACGCTCGGCCAGGTGCTTGAGGGCCTCAGTGCTTGGAACACCCGCACGCACTTCGGCGTTGACCAGTGCCAGCTCAAGGGCAAGATCGGGCTGGCTGACGGCCATTTCCTCGGAGACCCGCTCGATTGCCTGGGGCATGGCGAGCCCCGACTCCACGCACACCACCATAAGGTCCAGCGCATCCGGGAAAGCAATCAGCAGCCGCGACATGCGTGCCTGCTTGCGTGCGCCCACATAGACCGCCGGAACCAGCCACCCCACGCCAAGTGCCAACATCAACAGGCCAACGCCCAGTAGCAGCGACATATTGGTAATAAACGGCAACGCCACAAGCGTAATACCTGTCAGCAGCAAGGGCAGCAGCAGCCGAATCGCCCAGTACACTTGCACCGCCGACGGCGAGCGATAACCGGCATGGGTCAACAGGGTGCGGGTGGCCGATGAGCGCCGGGTCTCACCGGCACTGAAGCGCTGCCCCACCTGCTCAAGCATCATTTGCAGATTGCTCGGTGGCGCCCGATTGTCTGCGCCATGACCCCGCTTGATCAACATCAAGCGGCGCTGCACCGGGCTTTGCAGCCCCCTGACCAGCATCACCAGTGTCGCCACCACCAGCACCACACTCAGCCCGATAAGCCCGGCGAACAACAGCCGGGTCAGTTGCTCGTCACCCACCAGCCGGTTGATCAGTTCCAGTAAATAGTTCATGCCCATGCCCTCCGGGATACCCCGTATTCACACCTGGATCCGGATGATTTTGCGGATCCAGAAAATCCCGATCAGCATGGCCACAAACGCCCCCATGATCAGCTTCTGCCCCAGGGGTTCCTTGAACAGCAAGGGCATGTAGGTCGGGCTCGAAATCAAGATGGCCAGCGCCAGGACAAAGGGCATCGATACCAGTATCCAGCCGGACATCCGCCCTTCGGCCGAGAGTGTCTTGACCTTGCGATGGAAGCGAAAACGCCCGCGAATCAGGCTGCTCAAACGGGTCAGTACTTCGGTCAGGTTGCCACCGGTTTCACGGTGGATCAGTACCGTGGTCACCAGCATCATCACCGTCATGCTGGGCACACGCTCCAGCAGGCCCAGCATGGCCCGACGCACATCATTGCCATAGTTGATATCGGCAAAAGCCAGACCAAACTCGTAAGCCACCGGCCCGTGATGTTCATCAGCAACCAGTTGCAGGGTTTCGTTGAACGGATGGCCGGCACGCAGGGCGCGGCACATGGCATCCAGGGCATCGGGCAAACCCTCCTCGAACTGGGCAAAACGTTTGGTACGGTCGTGGGATATTTTCCATATTGGCAACCAGAAACTGACCAGCGCAGCCGGTACCGCCACCCACCACAGCTGTAGAAACGACCACAGCACAAGCCCCACCGCTGTCGCCAGCACCAGCCCCAGCAACAGGACCCGATAAGCCCGATACTCATGACCGGCCTGCTCGATCATCTGGGCCAGGGTTTCCATCATCGGCAACTGCTCCAGGCGAGCCTCGAGGGGCGGCAGGCGACGCAGGTATTTCTGGCGCAGTATCGACTGCATGTTGGGCAAGTTATTGGCCCGCTCCAGCAAGTTAAGACGGCCACGAATGCGCTTGCGCACCTGGTTGGCCTCACCGAACACCGGAATCGTCAGCCCCTGACTGAGCAGGAACATGGCAGAGAACACCATGCCCAGAAACGCCAGGATAAATTCACCAGGAATCTGGTTCATCACTACCCCTCCATCCAGTCCGGCCGGAACAGGCTGAGCGGCAGCTCAATGCCCCGTTTGGCCAGCACATCACGAAATGCCGGCACCATCCCGGTTGAGCGAAACTCGCCCAAAACCTCCCCTTTCTCGCCCATGCCGCTGCGCACAAAGGCGAAGATCTCGGTCATGGTGATGACATCACCTTCCATGCCATTGATTTCCTGCACGCTGACCAGACGTCGCGTACCGTCCTCCTGACGTTCCAGCTGGATGACCACGCCGATGGCCGAAGCGATCTGCTGACGCATGGCCTTGATCGGAAAAGTGGCTCCGCTCATGGACACCATATTCTCGATCCGCCCCAATGCATCGCGGGCAGTGTTGGCGTGAATGGTGGTCAACGATCCATCGTGCCCCGTGTTCATCGCCGTCAACATATCTAGGGCCTCGGCGCCACGCACTTCACCAATAACGATCCGGTCCGGGCGCATCCGCAGACTGTTACGCACCAATTCACGCTGGCCCACTTCACCACGGCCCTCGATATTCGATGGACGGGTTTCCAGACGCACCACATGGGGTTGCTGCAGTTGCAACTCGGCAGAGTCTTCGATGGTGACGATCCGCTCGTTGTGCGGGATAAAACTGGACAGCACATTGAGCATGGTGGTCTTGCCGCTACCGGTGCCCCCGGAGATCAATACATTGAGCCGCCCGCGCACGATCGCCTTGAGCATCAGGGCGATCGCTGGCGTCAGGGTGCCCATTTGCACCAGGCTCTGGGTATTGAGCAAATCCACGGCAAAGCGACGGATCGACATGCTCGGCCCGTCGATGGCCAGCGGCGGGATGATCGCGTTGACCCGCGAGCCGTCCTTGAGCCGCGCGTCCACCAGCGGCGAGGACTCATCAATGCGTCGCCCCAAACTGGACACGATACGGTCGATGATATTGAGCAGATGCTGGTCGTCGCGAAAGCGCACATCGGTTCTCTGCAACTTGCCAAAGCGCTCGACATATACCGAGTTGAATCCATTGACCAGAATGTCGGACACGCTGTTGTCACCGAGCAACGGTTCAAGCGGCCCGAGCCCCAGTACCTCATCGGTGATTTGCTTGATAATCAACTGGCGGCTGCTGGCACTGACCGGCGCCGAGTACTCGTCCAGCAGGCGCAGACTGATTTCACGGATCTGGCGTCCGGCGTCGGCCAGCTCCAGGGTATCGAGCAAGGACAGGTCCATGACCTTGAGCAACTGCTGGTAGATTTTCTCCCGCCACTCGGCTTCCATCGAGCTGAGTTTGGTGCGGGTTTCGTACACCACATCCGGTGCACTGGCCTCCCAGGCCATCAATACACTGGCGCAGTCGGCACCCTCGATGGGTATCACCACAGTATCTACCGGAGCCAGCTTGCCAGCTCGCTGACGCAGGCGGTTACGAAAGTCGCTGAGCATGGCTTATCCTCCGAACAGACGGTTGAACGTACGTTTTAGCAAGCCCGCTTCATTGGCCTCGACCCCGATCAGGTTGTGGCTCAACTCGCGCAGGCTCGAAGTGATACCGGCACGCGGCGCATGCAGTTCCAGTGGCACCCCGGTGTTCTGGCTTTCACTGACCACCGCATAGTCATTGGGCAATTTTTGCAGGTCAGCGCAACGCAACGCATCGCTGATGTCCTTGGGTTTGAACGGCGAAGCCTTGTCAAAGCGATTGATCACCACGTGCAGGCGATTGCTCTGCACGCCCAGATCGTCGCGCAGGATGCGCACAAGGCGATTGGCGTCCTGCAGATGGCTCAGGCTCTGTTGCAGCACGATATAGACCCGATCCGACTGTTCCAGAGTGATGCCGGTGAGGTGATCGATATGGCGCGGCAAATCCACCACCACCCAGTCGTAGGTGTTGCGCGCCAGCCGCAACAGACTGTCCAGTTGCTCCAGGGGTATATCCTGGGACAGGCACAGTTCATCGGCGCGCCCGCCCAGCACATGCAAGGCAGGGCTGAAATGGCTGCAAAAACCGCGCAATGCGACGCTATCCAGGGTATCGATCTGTTGCAGCACATCGGTATGACTGTGGGTCGGCAGCACATCGAGGCTATGGGCCAGGCTGCCGAACTGCAGGTCCAGGTCCAGCAACAGGGTTCTGCCGCCGTGAACGCTCAGTTGATGAGCCAGATTACAGGCCAGCATCGAGGCCCCCGATCCGCCCTTGGCATTCATCACCGCCACCAGTTTGCCCTTGGCCCCACGATCGGAGTGCAGTTCCATTTGCATGCGGTCGAGTGCCGACTGCAAATCCTCTGCTGACACAGGCTCAGGCAAAAAATCACGGGCTCCGGCCTGCATGGCCAGACGCATGCCTTCGTGCTCTTCCAGAGGCCCGCACACCAGCAGAGGCGGACGCTCTTTGAGCGGGTGCTGCAACAGCGCCGCCAACTCCTCACGCCATAAATGGCTGACGCGCAACAGCAGGAAATCAGGCATCTGCTCCAGCCCGTACAACGGATCGGTATGGCCATTGCTCACCAACCGGATGTTCACCTGCAGGTTGGGTATGCCCTGGCTCAAGGCTTTGAGATGGTTCAACGCCGCCCCGTCTCGCCCACTGATCAACAAGCGCATTGCCTGGCGATCTGTCGACGCAGCCGCCGTCACTTCTCGCACGCTCAACATGGCGTAATCCCCGGTGTAACCGTTGCATCAGGTTGACGACCAAGACTCTCGCGAGGTGCCGTCGACCTGAACGTGGGCAGAATGAACACCCCTCTGAATCCGGGGATCAACAGATTGAAACTGAAATTGGTGACCTGTAGCTGTACATAACGAATGGCCGCAAAGCCGGTGGCACTCACCAGATCATTGGGGCTGGCGATCACAGCACCGTTGGCATCCATATAGATCAAGTTCAGGTTGGCCGTGCTCAAGCTGGCAATCAGGCTGCTCGGCCCGGCATTGGTGGCGGTGTTGAACATCGCGCGACGCAGGATGACCGGGTCCTGGATATTGCACACCGCCGCCAGACGCGCACCACGACGCACCGACTCACTGAGCACGTTGACCGTGAAATACAACCGGCCCATTTCCAGCGCGCCAAACAGCAAGGTGAACAACACCAGAGCCGTGATGGCGAACTCGACGATGTACACGCCGCCCATGCGCTTGCTGTTCATCACAAGGCCCTCATGACAACCGTTGAAGTCAGCAGCAGGCCCAGCGGCACGCTGCTGCCATACAGGGCCGGGATTGAGCTGCCGATCACCGGGACAAAGGTGTAGGCAATGCTGACCCGGACATGGTCAGTGCCCACCGCACTCACCGTGACATTGCCCGTGGTGAGGCCCGGTGCTACCGCCGGGTAGCCATTGGGGTTGGCCGGTATGCCATAGACGGCAACATTCTGGGTCTGGGTGATCAGCGCGGCACTCAGCTGGACCGTACCCAGGGTTGAATTCCATGCCTGGCTGGCCACATACCGCCCGGCATCACGACTGGCCTGCTGCAAGCTGTTGTACTGGAACAGCATGCGACCGAACTCGGCGAAGGTGAGCATCAGTAAAACCAGCAGCGGCAGCGTCAGCGCCAACTCGACCATTGCCAGGCCACGTTGAGCACGTACCGACTTGAATCCACAGCGTCCCATGAGACCTCCTAGGAGTCGGTGCTCGGCGTCTGGTTATTGTCGATATAGGTTTTGTACAACTGAATGATCTGTGGACCGACGCTACCCGCCGGATTTGGCCCGGGTACGTTGTCGCCTTCGCACACACTGACGAACTGGCCAAAAATCTGCGCCGAATTGCCTTGTTGGGCTTCGGGCTGCAGCACGAAATAGCAACCAAAGCCCAGTACCGGTATCGATGACGCGCCGTCGTTCTTGCCAGAGCAATCGCCGATCACGATTTTGATGATGCGCCGTTCAAATACGCCATTGCTCTGACAATTACCCCCGCCGCCCACACAGGCAGCCGAGTCCTGTGCCCAATTGTTGTAGTCGTACAAGGCACCACTGGAAGTGGACAGGTTGCCGTTGCTGGAAGTGACCGTCTGACCGTTGTACTGAATCGGCGCGGGGGAGCCGGCGTAGGTAAACGACTTGGAATTGACGGTAGTGACCAGGTCCGGCGGGTAATCCGAGGCGCTCAGCCCCCCTTTGTATTCGTTAAATCGCGTATTGAGACCCTGCGCCGAAGGCCCAACGGTGTTGCCGGGTTTGGTCTGGACTGTCGAACCGACGACATTGCACTGATTGATTCCGCCCGCCAATCCCTCCCTGACCGTCTTGCCACCCGAGCCAAAATCCAGCAGTTGAAAGTTGCCCGGGCCAATGGCAGAGCTGTTATTGGCTGCGGTTTTGAGCACTTGCAAATCACCGAACCTGAAGCCCCAGAACATTCCCGCAGTCGGGTTGTTTTGCGCCGGATCGCCGCATACCAGCAGCGGCGTCAGATCGCACGGAGCGCTGGTCGGGCTGGGGCCGGCGGTGGCAACCGCCGCGACTGCCTTGCTGGTGGCGTTGCCATTATCCAGGGCCTGAAACACACCCCAGAAAAAACTGCTCAGGGGGTAATTGGTCACCGTGACCCGGACAAAAGTCGCATTGGCAGGGCCAGGAAAAGAAAACGGTCCATAAACGGTGGTTGCCAGCTCCACCTTGGCAAAGCCTGCTGCATTGGCTGCAATCGCCGTGGCCAGTTCCTGGTTGCCCGCCGCATTGGCGTTCAGGGTCAGGGTGTTGAGTGCAGCGGTTTGAGTCAGGCTCGCAGACCCGGTCGCACCTACCACCATGCTCAGCGTTTTGGCCCCGCTCAGTGCTGCGGCATCCACTGCATTTTGCAGGCGAGTCTTGTTCAGCAGCATATGGCTGCCGTCCAGTGCCAGGGCACCCATCAGCAAGAGCGAAGCCATGGCAATCACGACCAGAACAAGCATGGCTCCACGCTGTTGTTGTGCAAACGCGATGCGAGGCTGTTGGATACACGCGTTCATGATGTTCCACCTTCACATTTTCACCGGGCCGCAGGCCGACCCCTACAGCGCTTTTTCTACTGTTGCTGTGACGCCGCGAATCACGATCACGCTGGCGTTGTTGGCAGGTACACGACGACGTACCACCGGCTTGGAAATCACGCTCGGCAGCGCGGGTGCTGCCACTGCAACGGGCTCGGCCATGACCGGTTCCTTGTGGTTGTCCAGCGGATTGCGCAAGGCCAATTGCACCTTGCCTGCCGCCATCCCCTTGACCAGCACTTCCGCCTGGTCAGGCGTCACTTCCACGGTGACCGCACGCACCACCACCGGTTGGGTCTTGTCGGTACTGGCTGTCTGGTCCACCGCCAGAACCCGCAGATCTTCCAGAATGGTCTTGGACTCGGCATCACCCGCGTTACCTGTCTGCCTGGTGGCCAGCACATCGACCCGATTTCCCGGCAACAGGAACCCACCGACGCCAACCACATCATCGACACGTACCGATATGGCACGCTTGCTGGGTTCGATCAGTGACGCCAGGGTGCTGCCGCCCATGTGCTCGGCCAGACGTGCACCACGCAGGATGTCGCCACGCAGCAGGGAGAAAGTGGCGATCTTGCCAACTACTTTTTCAGTCGAATCGAATGCGTCATCCGGTGCGGCATCCTTGGGCATACGCACCACTGTCACCTGCTGCGGCTCGATCATTTGCCCGAAAGCAATTTCTACCGTGGCGATCACCACGTTTTGCTGGTTATCGTCGGGGCTGGTATTGAGCCTTGCTGTCAGCCAGTTGTTGGCCATCCATGTCGCGCCCAGCCCCAGAATCACGGACAGGACAATCAAAGTAAGCGTGCGCGAGTTCATGACAATGACTCCTTACCCAAGAAAATCGAGTTGGACGAAATAGTTGTGCCACGCCCACTCAAGTTCCTGAGCAGTCAGTGGTCCTGACCCTTCCAGATAACGCTGGCGATCACACGCCATATTCAAGAGATCCCGTGGATGGCAAGGCACCAGGGGCATGTTTTCGGCGCCATAGAGTTCGCGCAGCACATAACTGAGCAACACAGGGTCATGAGCAATGCCCAGCCGTTGCGTTTCTTGAACCCAGATACGTTCGTATTCGCCAGGCTTGAGGTAGCCAAATTGCAGCTTGTAGCCAATACGCCGCAAAAACGCCTCATCGGCCAGCTCCAGCGGGTTGAGGTTGGTGGAAAACACCAGGATCAGGTCAAACGGCAGTTCGCAGTGACGCCCCCCCCCCAGGTTGAGGAAATCGCGGCGCTCCTCCATCGGCACAATCCAGCGATTCAACAACACGTCCGGCGTCATGCGCTGGCGCCCAAGATCGTCGATGATCAGCAAGCCGTTGCTGGCCTTCAGTTGCAACGGTGCCTGGTACTGGCGGGCAAACGGGTCGTAGCGAACGTCCAGTTGCTCCATCGTCAGCTCGCCACCGGTGATGACAATCGGCCGTTCACAACGCAGCAGCCGACGATCGATGCCTTCACTGAGCATCAAGGTGTTGGGTTGTTCGTCATCGTCCAGGCGCTTGTGCACCTGAGGGTCGAAAATCTCGATCACCGCTTCGTTGATAGCGATTGCATGGGGCACCCATATCGCCTCGGCAAACAGCCGTATCAAACGGCTGCTGACATAGGTCTTGCCGGTGCCCGCAGGTCCGTAAATCATGATGGCGCGCCCGGAATTCAGGGCAACGCCCAATTGATCGAGCATGCTTTGCGCGAGCACCATCGAACCGAAGCAGTGATGCATGTCATGGGCACTGATACGACCGTGATGAATGGTCTGCAACTTGAGCAGTGTTCGATAAGCGCTCACCGGATAAGGCGCAGCACCTATATAGCCACTGCGGGCCAGGGCATCGCGGGCACTGTTGCGACCGCGTTCGGTCAAGCCGTAGCGCAGGGTCTGCCCCCCTGCCTGGCCGAGCACTTCGACACGGCGATCCTTGCGCAGGAATGTCAGGACTTCTTCCAGAACTGCACCGGTCAGGGCCAGACGTACCGTCAGTTGCACCATGTCCAGCACCCCGGCATCGTGCAAGTGCTTGCACACCAGATCACCGAGAAAGTTGTCCGCCAGTCCGGTCTCAAGGATCGTGCGTGGCTGTGGCGCCAGTTGCTGTACCGCTTCGCGCTCAGCGAGAGAAACACGGTTGCTGCTGATGGCGTACATGGTGTTCTCCTGAACTAATGGCTTAAAGGCAGCCAGAAGACGCTGATCAAGGTGCCCAGCAAAACGGCGATCGAATAGGGGAAGGGCTTGCCAGCCACTTCGTCATCGGCTGGCGGAAAGTAGGCTCTGGCCCTGAGCATCAGCCAATATCGACCCAGGGTTTGCAGCGCCTGGCCACGCACAAGCACCAGCAGCAGGCCGCATGCCCCCCCTGCAATCAGGCTGAAAAACGCAGCCCAAAGGGCGTCATGCGGGGTGAGAAAGGCGCCGGCCATCGCCATCAGCTTTACATCCCCGGCGGCCATACCCCCGACCATATACATGGGCAGAAAAATTGCGAAACCGACCAGCAGGCCCAGCAGTGCATGGCCCAGACCGATCAAGCCAAAGGCATAGGTCTGGCCGACAACCCCCAGCACCAACCCCAGCAAAACAAGAAGGTTGGGAATGCGGTGATTGCGCAGATCGCTAACCACCGCAATTCCCAGCAGCCCTGACAGCAACGCAACAGCAACACTCTGTAACTCGCTCATGGCTGCACCCTCACAGGGATCATCGTGCTAGCAGGTTTTGCCCTGTACGGCGCATCCCAGGCTGGTAATGGCGGTTTTCACATTGGTGCCCAAGGTGATAAACGCCGCGACAGCGCCCAGGGTTATCAGACCACCGGCCACTGCGTATTCGACAATGGTCAGGCCATCTTCATCGTTGATGAACTTCAGCACTGAAGTCTTAACTGATTGCAGTTTCATTTTGCCCACCTCACTCAATGTTTAATATTCACCAGCAGGGCTATATGCACTGCTTAATTAAAATCTTAGTCAGCGCACATACTGATGGGTTAGGAGTTTTTTGCTGACTGCTAGGACTTTATTGCCAACACGCCAGACATATTAATTACGAACCCCCTGACCAAAATAAATCGACCGCGTGCAATAGTTCATATGCTGACCGTACTACTACCACACCATTCGCAACCTGCATTTTTCCGCCACCTGCAGCACTCAATACAATAAAAAAACCGGCTCAGAACAGTTGGCTAGAGGGGACGCATAGCGCAACTGACTAAGCCGGGTGATTCATATCAGGATTCAATCTTCCCGCCGCCAAGCCACCCACAACACGTGTATAAAGGTCGCCCTGACAGGCCCCGCACAATGCTGAATCAACAGGTTTTACCCTGTACCGCGCACCCCAGACTGGTAATGGCCGTGCTGACGTTACCTCCCAAGGTTATAAAAGCTGCAACCGCCCCCAGGGTAATCAACCCACCGGCTACGGCATACTCGACAATCGTCAGGCCGTCTTCATCCTTGATAAAGGCATGTATATAATTCCTGATTGACTGCACGTTCATTCTACTCACCTCACTTGAGTGGTTTACCCAAAGCGATTACTTAATAAACCGCCTGATTGAAGGCTAGTCAGTGGCCATCAGGGCCGTTAGGAGTTTATTGTCGAAGGACAGGATTTTTTTGCATTTTTTTTCACAAAACAACCACACTTACAGGCGCACCCTAAAGAACACTGAAGCGCAGCAGGCACTGATAAAGACTCGAAAAAGCAGACAGCACAAGGCACAAGACAGGATTAATCAAATGACATCCGACGCTGTCATAAAGCCTCATCTCTTATGGTTCGATCTGACGCGCAATCAATCGACTGAAGAACTGCTCCTGCTCTTTCGCCCGGCCTGCACCTGCCAGCTGGAACAACCCCTGGCATGGCTGCAAAGACGTTGCGAACCGGTGCCGGACATGATTTGCATGCACTTTGACTGCCCCGACCTGCCCGGGCTGAGTTTGTTGCAGGAGATCAAACTCAAGTCTCCCTCCACGCCCATCACCATGTTTACCGTCCAGCACAGTGAAGAACTGGCCGTCTGGGCCATGCGCTCACGGGTCTGGGAATATGTGGTGTTGCCCTTGTGCGCCAGCGAGGTCAGCCGCTACCTGCACGCCCTTGAACAGCTCTGTGAGCTGCGCCACAACCGAATCGGCGCCAGCAAGGCACAGGCAATCGAACATGGCCCCACCCTGCCGGACAGCATTCGGCTGACGACTGACCATCAAAAGCACAAGGCACTGCACAATGCGTTGCAGTACATCGATCAGCATTACCACGAAAGCATCGACCAAAAGGCCCTGGCCAAGCGTTGCGGCATGACCGCCTTTCGCTTCAGCCGCCTGTTCAAGGAAGTCTACGGACTGGGTTTTATGGATTACGTATTGGGCAAACGTATGGACAACGCCAAAGACCTGCTCGACAACAGCCAGATGCCCATCACCAGCATCGGCTATGAAGTGGGATTCAAGGACCCCTCCTACTTCGCCCGTGCATTCAAGCATTACGCCGGCTGCACACCCAGCGAGTATCGCCAGGCACGACGCAATAAAGTGCCGGTGCCCAATGACGTACTCACGCAAGTAATCGAGAGCCTGGCCCACAGTGCCGAGGGTTGAAGGAAGGGCTATTGGTCGGCCAAGCGTGCAAGTTGCTCACGGGCATCCTTGAGTGCTGCTGCCACTGCCGCCTCGCCAAACACAAGGCCCTGCAAATAGACAAAGTGAATGTCAAACAGCCCAAGCGTGTTCAGGGCATAACGCAGGTAGTCCGTCAGAAAATCCGGTTGCCGCGCCCTTTCCCCCTGATGAAAACCACCCGAGCCCACCAGCACGTACACCGGACGATCGGCAAGTAACCCGGTTTTGCCCTCGGGGCCTGCGCTGAACGTGCGATGAATGCGCAACACGTAATCGATCCACAGCTTGAGAGCTGCCGGGACGGTGAAGTTGTGCATGGGCGTGGCGATCACCAGCATGTCGCTGGTTTCCAGCTCACGAATCAGCGCCTCGGACACATCGAACACCGGGGCCTCGAACGGTGTGGGTGTCGCCAGCGCGGCGCCGTAATCGATGCCCAGCGGCGGCAACGGTTGCTCGCTGAAGTCACGCCCCACCCATGCAAGATCAGGATAACGTTGGCGCAGGGATGCCAAAAATTCGCGAGCCAGCCGACTGGCATGGGAAAAGTGCCCGTGGGGGCTGGCGTTGATCAGCAATGCATTGTTCATGGTTGCTCCCCGGTGAGGGTCTGGGTGAAGTGCATGCCATGCGCCAGCAGGCCCTGGCGGAAATAGAAACGCTGAGCCAGCGCCATGTGCAGCCCCGTGTCCAGTACCAGATGATCGCACTGGCGCCGCATCGCTTCTTCGCGAACGCGGCTCAACAGGCGACTCCCCACACCTGAACGCTGTAAATCGGGGCTCACCACCAGATCATCGACATAAATAAAGCGCGAATAGATCAGGTTTTCCATCTCGCGGTACCCCGCCAGCCCGACCAGAGTATGCCCCTGCCAGGCAGCGAGCAGACGGTAGCCCTGAGCCACCTGTCGCAGAAGTTGCGTTGAATAGGTTGCGGGATCTCGCAGATGTGGGCGCAAGACGCGCATCAGGTCAAAACTGACACGCAGTGCCGGCTCGTCCTCAAGATGTTGCAGTGTGAAATTCATGATGGTCAGCCATTAGGAAAGTGGCTCCACTTTAGAGCGGTAACGGCATACCACCCAGAGCCACAAAGTGACTAAATGACCAGGCCATGATTATCACTGAGCGCCCTGCCCCAGCGCGGATATGCCCCCCTGAAACGCTTTTCTCAATACAACTAGTACTGTTCGTCGGACTCGGAAATTTCCGCCAATATGCGTAGGAATTTTCCCGTTTCTGCGTAGTACTGACGAATTTAGACTTCAAGTACCCCCATCAAATAGAAGGTTACTTGTGTCCAGATTCATTTCTTTGTTCTTGTTTTTTACATTCGCCGGCTCCAGCATTGCGTCCGCCACCGATCTTTACAAAACGTATTCCTGGGCCATTCAACAATCGGTTAAAAAAGAAAGTTCTTCACCACTGCACGTCAAAAAGGTCATCGACAGCGCCCACTCCTTGCTGGGCATCCCTTACCTGTGGGGCGGCATGTCGCGGGAAAAGGGCTTCGATTGCAGCGGCATGCTGGTCTACCTGTTCAAAAACGAAGCCAATATCCATATACCCAGAACCACTTCGGCCATGCTGAATGCAGACTTGCAAAAGGTCGCCCGACATCAACTCAAACCTGGCGATGCCGTTTTTTTCCGTACCCAAGGGGGGACGCGAAGCAATCACGTCGGCCTGTACATCGGCGATAACCGTTTTATTCATGCACCGCGCACGGGCAAGACGATTCGTATCGACTCGATGGACAATTCGTACTGGAAGAAAAACTACACCACCGCTCGCCGCTTCTAAGGCCGCACACAAGGATTCAACCGCTCACAGAAGCGGACGTATTGATGGCTCTACCGAGTAGTAAGTTATCTGCGAGGGGTTTAGGGGTAAGCCCCTCGCTTTGTAACCTCAGCCAAAATTCTTCAAGCCCAGATGACCGCGCAACGTCGGGTGTTCATACGCCGTGCGCAGATAACCGCGACGTTGCAGGATCGGCACCACCGACTCGGTGAATTCCGTGAAAGTACCTGGCAGGTAGGCAGGCGATACCACATAGCCGTCGCAAGCACCCTGCTCCAACCAGTCAATCAGTTGCTGCGCCACGCTTTCGGCGGTGCCCGCCAATTGCGGTACGCGAATACTGGCGGCCATGATGGCACCGTACTCGCCAAGGGTGATGTCGCGCTCCAGACGCAGTTTTTGCGCAATCACGTCCGGCGTCGCCGAGTGCCTGGCGATGTCCAGCAGGCGGGTGTCCAGCGGGAACCGGGTGAAGTCGAAATTGGACTGGGTCGACAGGGTGATCACCCCCAGTTCAGGGTTGGCCAATGCATTGTGTTCATCGCGCTTTTTGATCGCTTCGGCTTCAGTGCCGCCAATGAATGGCATGACCGCCGTGAGAATTTTGCAGTCATCGGGGTTGCGGCCAATGGCGCGCATTTGCTGGTGGATGTCCTGACGGAATTCGAGCATGCGCTCTACCCGACTGTTGATGCTGAAAATGACCTCTGCCCAGCGCGAACCAAACTGCCGACCACGGCCCGACGCCCCGGCCTGAATCAATACGGGCTGGCCCTGGGGTACACGCGGGATATTCAGCGGCCCCTCACACTCAAAGAAAGTACCGCGGTGCTTGAAGGCATCGATTTTGTCCGGGTCCGCGAGAATGCCGCGAACCTTGTCCAGCACCAGCGCATCAGGCTGCCAGCTGTTCCACAACTTGAGCACCAGTTCGACAAACTCATCGGCACGGGCGTAACGCTGGTCATGGGCCAGATGCTGCGCATGACCAAACAGACGCGCTTCGCTGTCGTTCATGGACGTGACGATGTTCCACGCACTTCGCCCTTTGGAAATGTGATCGAGGGAGGCAATCGCCCGCGCTACATGGGGTGGTTGGTAGTAGGTGGTGGAACGCGTCAGCCCCAGGCCGATATGCCTGGTGTGACCGGCCAGCAGGCTAAGAATCGGCAACGGGTCCAGCCGCGCAGCATCCTGGGCACCCAGCTCAAAAGAGCGCGCACGTGATTGCCCGGCCTGATCGCCAACCGCCAGGCGATCGGCAAAAAACAACAGGTCAAAGCAGCCGTCTTCGAGGGTTTTGGCAATTTCGATGTAGTAGTCGGGGTCGAGAAAGTGGCTATGGGTCTGCGGGTGACGCCACACCGCGTGACTATGTACCACGGGGCCCGAAAGCATGAACCCCGCCAATGCCATTTGCTTGGCCATAAGGTTTTCCTCGGTGATCAGAGTGCGCGGTCAAACATGGGAGTGACGTCGTAGGGCTTTTTCAGCAGCTTGGCGTCGTAGAGAAAATCAGAGGTGGCCTGGGCTTCGCTGACGATGGTGGGCGAGATGGGCAATACGGTAATGGCATCACGCTTGAACCAGGCCTTGGCGATTTCCGGGGAAGACTGGTTGGCCTTGGACCAGGCAGCCGCGTATTCGTCGACATGGCTCTGGCTCCATACCCGGGCACGGGTCAGACGCTCAACAAAGTCCTTGATGATCTCGCCCTTTTGCGCCAGCACCGGCTCATACGCAACTACATAGGTCGGTGCGCTCATCAGCCCCTTGGCATTGCGGATCAGTGTGCTGCCCTCTTTCTCCTGCAAGGAAACATAGGGTTCCCAGGTACCAAAAGCGTCAATGTCACCCTGGCTCAAGGCCATGCTCGCTTCAGCGGGCAACAGGAACTTGTAGTTCACGCTGTCACGCGGGACTCCGGCTTCATCCAGCGCCTTGAACATCATCTGCTGGCTCCACGAGCCGTTCCAGATCGCGACGGTTTTGCCTTTGAGGTCCGCCACCGACTTAATACCCGGGCGGGCCACGATCCCTACGCCGTTGAGGCTGGTCTGGGTACTGGCCACCACTTTGACCGGAGCTCCGTTGGCCGCCAGGCTGATCACCGGGGTGTCGCCCACCACGCCAATATCCAGCGCGCCGCTGGCGACTGCCGAAGCCACGGGAGAGCCGGTATTGAAGCGTTTGAAGTCGATGGTGTAAGGCAAGTCTTTGAGCTCACCCGAGAGCTCCAGAACAATGCGATTGGAGAAGAACTGATCCCCCACGACCAGGGTCTGCGGTGCAGCAGCATAAGTGGGTGCGCCCTGCAGCGCCAGCGAGGCCAGACCCAGCAGGGTTAGCAATTTTCGACGTGTTGTCATTAAAGATTCCTACAGAGTTAACGGATAACTCAACCATCTGTAGGCATGCAGTCTGGCATTGAGAAAAGAGGCTTTATGGATCACCAAGCGTGGCGTTTTTAGAAGCTAGCGCAATAAAGACATAAGCATCTAATACTTTTAAGGCATATACATAGAACCCTGTCCGGGTATTTGGTTAGCTGTTTTTGGTATTAAGCATTTAACCCATCCAGGATTAAGGTGACCTCACCAGACCACTGGGCCCAATCGCATTTACTTCACTCATTCCAGCGCCAGCGCGCCTTTGAGCGCAGGCCCGGCAAGGTCAGATTGCATGCCTAATCCTGAATTGAACCTATGGGGCACCGCCCCGACCGATCGTTACGAACAATTGGCAGCCCCCTTTCGCCCGCTGTTTGAACACATCAGTGCGCAAGCCGCAGAGGCTGACGGGTCACGCAGCAGCCTTGCCACTGTGATCCAGCAATTGAATGCACTGGGCTTGCCGCGCTGGCGCTTGCCCGCCACTTATGGCGGGCAGGACGCCACGCTGGTTGAGCTGCTCACCCTGTTGACCGAACTGTCTGCAGCAGACTCGAACATCACCCAGGCCCTGCGCGGGCATTTTGGTTTTTGCGAGGAAGTGCTGGTTTCAAAGAGTCCCGAGTGGCAGGCAAAGTGGCTCGACACGCTCAGCCAAGGCGCGCTGCTCTCGCCAGGCAGTACCGAAGTGGGCACACAGACCCGTGGCGAGTTTGAAACACGCATCCATCGCTCTGACGACGGCTCGCTGCGTATCAGCGGGAAAAAGTTCTACACCACCGGGGCGCTTTACAGCGACCTGATCAACACGATCGGCACCGGTGACGACGGGACGCTGTACAGCGTAGTGGTCAACCTTAAAGCGCCGGGAGTACAGGTCATTGACGACTGGAACGGTTTTGGCCAACGCCTGACGGCCAGCGGCACCTGCATCTTTGATAACGTGCGACTGGATGATGAACCGCGCCCCACTGACCAGCGTTTTGCCTATGGGCAATCGTTCTTTCAGATTTATCACCTGAGCACCCTCGCCGGCATCGCCCGCCGCGCAACCTTGAGTGGCGCCGATGAGCTGAGCAAACGATCCAGAACCTTTTCCACCGGCAATGCCGATGTCGCCGCGCAAGATGTGCAACTGCTGCAAGTGATCGGCGAAGTGGCAAGCCAGGCCTACGCGGCACATGCCATTACCCGGCAGGCTGCGCAGCGTCTGGAGCAAACCGCGCAGTACACGATAGCCAGTGACCAGCCGTTGGCCCACGACGACCCGCAGGTCGCACTGGCCGAGCTTGAAGTGTGCCTGGCAGTCAATCCCGTGGTGGATGCCACGCTCGCAGCGACCACAGCGTTGTTCGATGCCCTGGGTGCCAGCGCTACCGCCAGCAACAAGGCGCTGGATCGACTCTGGCGCAACGCACGCACCCTGGCCAACCACAACCCCCGCGTGTACAAGTCGCGCATCGTGGGCAACTACCTGGTCAACGGCCTGGTACCGCCCTCGCAGTGGCGGGTGGGTGTAGCCAAGGGCTGAGTACCCGGCTACCCGCTCAGCCTGCCCTACAGACAGGCTGAGCGGGTAGCCGGTGAAGGTTCAACTGGAAAGATCAAGCATTGGCAATGCTTGCCAGCGCCGCCTTGAGCTCCCGTCCTCCTTTCGCCACAACGATCTGATCATTGCTGGCTACCTGGAACTCCTTAGGGATCGAGTACACGCAGGTCACAGTGATCGCTGCACTACGCCCATTGGTGAAAACCACTTGCACATCTTCGTAGTTGGCGATGGCACTCTGAACCGAAAATGTCTCCGTGATTATGCTCGGCAGCGTCATGAGCAGGGCCGAAACATCACGGGCCATTTCGTTCAGGAATTTGGCTTCCTGGTGTTCCTGATGTTGTTTCGCCTCTGGGGTTACCCCCCTCGAACCACAGGTACAACTGTAAGAAGCAAACATGCCGCTGGTATGGTCACAATACATTTTGTCACACCAGCAATTCGTAACCGTGCCGAACGCACTGGCCTCATTCCCGCAACTGGGGCACGTGATAGTACTCATCTTTATCCTCTGAACTTATGGAGACCGGTTTGTTGCCATTGCGTACTTGTCGAGTAGCACATAACAAGTACGGTGGCGGCCTGTAAAACTGGCACTGAACACCCCCCTACGCAAATCAGGTAAGCGATACCGAACCAATCAAGACCAAACCTTCTAATTCATACGAAATCTCCTACAGCTTTTCTTCCGTAAACAACAACTTATGGCGTGACCTGCTAAAACGCCCCGCGTGCTTTCGCACACAGGGCGGCAAGGCCGGATGACCTGAAACTCAACCTCTCACCCGACCGTACAATCAGGAAATCTTGATCACGACCTTTCCGAAGGCGCCCCTCGCCAAGTGCTCGTAGGCTTGTCGCGCTTCTTCAAACGAATAGACCTTATCGATTACGGGACTGATCTCGTTTTCGTTGAGAAAGGCATTCATTCGATCAAACGAAGAGCGTGGCGCGACCGCGATGCCGCGTATGGTCGTCTGCCGGAAGATCAGCGGCATCAGGCTCAGCGCGGTGGTCTGCCCCTTCAGGAAGCCGATTTGAGCGATCTTGCCTGCGGCTTTGGTTGCAGCAATTGACTGGTTCAGGCCATTGCCACCCGCAACGTCCAAAAGCAGGTCAACGCCTTTGCCGTCCGTGAGGCCCAGAACTTCATTTTCCCACTTGGGATTAGCCCGGTAGTTAACGCCAGCTACTGCGCCAAGCTTGATTGCAGCTTCCAGATTCCGGTCGCTGCTCGACGTCACAATGACTTTTGCACCGAGGGCGGTGGCCAGTTGAATCGAAATGACTTTAGGCGTGACCGACCGAACAGTCGATTTGGTCGCCGAAGGGATCTTTGGTGCAAGTGCTCGAAAAATATCGGTCACGCCCACGCCCGGTATCCGTGCTGTATCCGAGCAGATCCCACCTCGCTCCGCAGGCTCACGCTTTTGTTGACTGGGTGAATCAGCGGTTTGCCCTCCTTTATCACTCCTGGCTGGAGTAAAAGAGAGCCAGGATTCAATCCTGATTGTTTGCAGGCTGAGTCTGATTTGCTCGCAGGCTGCGCAGACATCGGCCGGGGGGCCATTTTACAGCCTCAAATCGACTTAAAACTTGTATGAGGCGAACACTGAACTGTTACCACCCGGACCAGCAGGCCACGACAGTTTTTCACCCATTAACACGAAACCCGCCACAACTGATCCAGCCTCGTCGTAAAGCTTTGGCTCATCATCTCCCGACGCATGCTCCAATCCGGCTTGCTCGGCACACTGGCGGCACGTAACGTCCCCCTGCCCCAACGCCCGTTGATCTGATCCAGAACCGCCATCACCCTGGATGCTTCTGCGGGCTGATTCATCGCAAACAGATCATCGGAAAACTCCCCGGGCTGGCGAAGATCCAGCAGCAGCACCTCGGCCTTGCTGTACTTGAAGCCGGGCTGAAAAACATGCTCCAACGCATCAACGGCCGCCTTGGTCAGCAGCCGCACATCATCCGTAGGGTATGGCAGGGTCACGACGACGCCTTTCGCGTATTTCGCTTCGTCCGGGTTAAACATGCCTGTGCGGATGCTGACCCGGACTTTCTTGCAGTAAGATTTTTGCGCTCGCAGTTTTTCCGAGGCACGCATCATGTACGTGGCCACGGCCTCTTTGATCGGTGCCAGCTCGGTCAGCCGTTTGCCAAACATTCGACTGCAACAGATCTCCTGCTTCGGTGGATCAGGCTCGTCCAACTCCAGGCATGACGTGCCCGACAGCTCACGTGCCGTTTTCTCGATCACAACGCTGAACTTTTTACGAAGTGACCAGGGGTCAGCCTTGGCCAGGTCCATCGCAGTCTTGATGCCCATGCTTTCAAGGTGAGCGGTCATACGGCGCCCTACCCCCCACACTTCAGACACGGCCGTATTACGCAGCACCCAGTCGCGTTCAAGATCACCGCACAGATTCACCACACCACCGGTGCGTGTCTGGAGGCGTTTGGCCGTATGGTTGGCGAGCTTGGCCAGGGTTTTGGTGTGGCCAATACCAACACCCACGGGTATGCCGGTGCACTTGAGGATTCTGGCTCGCAACTGCCTGCCCAGGGCGATGACGTCTGCGATACCGGTCAGGTCAGCAAACGACTCATCTACGTAAAGGAAAGGTTTCAAGCTATGGACATGGTTCCGCACCATGTTGCGCGGTGTCTCAGCTCTCTATTCAAATGTCCATAGTGATAAGACATTTTCGGTCGATCCTGCTTTGTTATGTCCATAGCATGTAGCCCTAGAGTAGCAAGACTGCTGGACACTTAAGCGTCCACTAACCCTGTAACGGTGCCGATGGGCAGTCCATTTAAGACTTGGATCCGCCTACGAAACTAGGGGCGATTCAGGGCTTGTTCACCGCTCGACGTTTGAAACTATGCTTAATCGTCGCCTCGACGCCCCATTCGGTGCAATCTGAACAGGGCGCCAAGTCAAAGTCACCAACATCACTGAGGCTGATTGACTGAAAGCTTCCAGTAACGATTAACGGTTGATCTGGATAGGCCTAGCTCTCTTGAGATCTCTGCTTGGTTGAGGCCACGCGCACGAAGTCTCATTACAGATGCCAAATTGACACTGTTAGTTGGCTTACCAGGTTTTCTCGGAAGAATTTTTCCACCGCTTAACTGAGATCGCAGCTGTTCCATTCCTTCTTGGGTCGCGAACGCAACCAGCATCGAAGAAGCGCGCTGAAGTATTTGTTCAGGCTCAACGTCTTCTCGCAAGGCCACACATAGGGCAACCAAGGCTACGAAATCGAAGTCCAGCGCGCTGGCAAGGTCATCTAGCTTGCCGATAGAGATATTGACTTGAGCTTGTTCTAGGGAACTGATAGTACGTCGTACAGTAACGTCGGCGAGGTCTTCATATGCGAGACCTTTCATCCTCCGTATAGTCCTGATAGCTGCCGCGATCTCGTGATTGAGCACCCAATCATCCTCAAATATGAGGATAGAGCCACATTGCGACCATTCCGATAAACGCACTATAATGATCATATTGGAACATTCATGCATTTTGGCACCGACAGGCCCCCCGGAAGTCGACCTGCAGACTCGTTTTTACAGGCCGAGCTGTAGGTGCCACTCAGGAAAAATTATGTTTAGAACGATGCGTGAAGCTGAATTGATGCCCAATTTGTTTAGAGCGGCAAGCGGGTTTCAGTTCTGGTCTCTTGTGGAGTTAGAAACCATGTGGCCATGGTTTCACGTAGAGACCATCGACTGTAGTGGTAATGATATTCATAGAGGGATTGTTCTCGCCGCCAGCGTTCCGCTTTTGGTGGATTTGATCGGAGGAGAAAGCAAAACAGCTAGGGTCAGCCAAGTCCAAGTTGTCACCCCCGGTGATATCAATGGTACCGGCAGTTGGAAAATGGAGGCGCTGATAAACCTTCATGAGCTAGTTGATAGCGCAGGGCAGGTCGTAGGACATGCATATCAAGTCGCGGCAGGAACAGAGTATTCAACTGTTGCAAACTACGATCAGCACAGGCGTAATTTAATATATGCGCCTAAAGCATCAGATCGCTGACGCTCTTGAGAGCGATTAACCCTAGCCATTTCAAAAAATCGATCTAGAGATCCTCCTATGGGCCTTGATCAAAAGCACTGAGCAAGCCATCTATCCGATGTAGCCAAGTTTACGAGGCTTGCCGCAACTACTTTGTATTAACTGAATATCATGAGGTATGACAATGCGATGAAAGGCCGACAAAAAGTAAAAACCCGCAAGTGGTATACAAAATCAATAGCAGAAGCCGAAGCCCGAGAGCAACTCCAAAATCGGTCTGAAAATCTGGGAAGGCTTCTCGACATTGCGGCGAAAAATGATAGCAAGCTGGAACCTATTGGACGACTTTCCGGCTGAAAAAATCTAAGCTCATCTTTAAAGCATCTCGATCATTGAAAAATCGCTCAACATACCTGGATCATATCGGACGCTCTTAAAAGGCGTGAGAATTGATACCTTAGCTTCTAGAAACTTCGCGACCTCATTGAGCACTACAGTACTTCCGCTTGATCGCGGATATTGGGCCGGTGCGCTCGCTGACCGTGACCTTCTCTTTCCCTCCCTTTGGCGTGCTGTGGGGTGTGATGTTCCTTGGTGAACGTCTTTCGGTCACGCACTTGTACGACGGCGGGCTTATCTGTTTAGCTGTGCGGTTCGTTCTCAGCAAGAGCACGCCGAAGCAAGAACCCTCACCAGCTTCGGATTGATCCAACAACTTAACTGCCCTCAGCGATTTCTCATCTGATTGGCTGGTGGCCACTTAAGTGAATACCTTGCATTGGTCTCGCGGCGCCAGGTAGATGACTTGGCCGGACGGATACTCTGGAACGTCAGAGAGATGTATCCGTACGGCTAGACACCTCACAGCGGCGCGGGATGGCGGTAACCGTCCGGCCAAGTCATCTACTCATCAGCAAAGCACTCGATTAAAGCCTGAAACGCTGGGCAGCGCTGTCGCGCTACCTCAATAACGAGGCCATACCCTTAGACAACAATTGGTCCGAAAACCAATTAGCCCATGGGCGCTTGGACGCAAAAACTGGCTCTTCGCAGGGTCGTTGCGCAGCGGAAAACGGGCTGCGGCAATCATGAGCCTGATTCAGTCGGCACGCATGAACGGGCATGACCCGTATGGCTATCTCAAGGATGTGCTTACGCGGTTGCCGGCACAGATGGCCATTGAAATTGGACAGTTGCTGCCGCAGCAGTGGGTAGCTCCATCGCATTGATCAAATGGGCGTAACCCACTAGATTTCCCATTTTTTCCCTGTCGTTGGCTAGATTTTCTTAACCGCGCCAAGATTTTCTTAAAATGTGCGCCGAACACTCAGAAAATATTAACCGAAAATGGCCGAGCAACCACTATTTTGGGCTTTCCGCTTATTGGCGGGTCGCGGTAGGGACGGCACTTACCTGCCGCCCCCCGCACAGATCCGTACGTGCGGAACTACCGCATACGGCTCCTGCCTCGGGTATGTGACGCTAAGCGATCCTCAGGGTAAGGATGTGCATTTCTAGGTCTAGGTATGTAGAGGTGTCCGTAGCGTGACCTTTGAAGCCTATTACGCTGGCTGCGACGTTTGAGGGCTTGCCGCCATTGACGGCAGACCGCTGAACGAAAACCACCAAGACGCATCAGGTTTCCCGGCACCGCGTGGTAATTGAAGTAGCCCCTGACCACCCGAGTAAGCCATTGCCCTTGAGCCCGGATGGGCTCATGACGTCGACGCTTCAGCTCATCCCGAATAGCCAGCAGCGTCGCACGCATTCGCTTCTTGACCGTCAGTCGCAGTATTTGAAAACCACCGCTTCTGTTGGTACTGCAACAGTGCCTGAAGCCCAGGAGGTCGAACGTCTCCGGTGTACCTGACCCTCACTTCCTTCGATTTCTCGCAGCAAAACGACCAAGCTCAATCAGCCGTGTCTTCGAGGCGTTGAGGGATAAACCGAATCTGGCCAAGCGCTCCTGCAACTGCACCAGAAACTGCTGAGCCTGCCATTGCGTCCTGAAACCCACCACTCTGTCGTCCGCGTAGCGCACAACAATCACATAGCCATGCGCATGCCGCTGGCGCCACTGCTTTGCCCACAGATCCAGCACGTAGTGAAGATAGATATTCGCCAACAATGGCGATATCACTGCGCCTTGAGGCGTCCCCTTGGTCGCAGCCACCCTACGGCCATCCTCTATAACACCCGCTTGGAGCCATTTGCAGATAAACCCGAGCAGGCGCCGATCTGCAATCCGGTGTCCCAGAAACATCAGCATCCATTCATGGTCGATCTCATCAAAGAACGACGTGATATCCGAATCCAATATCCAGTTGACCTTCTAGCCCTTCAGCGCGACCGTCAACGCAGGTAAGCAGAAGAACGTTAGGTTATGGGAATCAATCGAGGCGCTTCTAGAAAAGTTTCCAGGTGCATCAGCAGATCAAATATCAACGTTGGCAGGTTGTGGTGTCGCAACAGTCTATCGGGTAAAAAAAGAACTTTAAAATAAGGTGCAAAAGGTATGAAATCTAAAAGCTTGAAAGCATTAGCAAAAGCGATCTAAAGCATAATTTCAATTGCGCGATACAACAGATAACAGCCGAATACTATTTTTATAGCTCAAGCGAAACTACACAAACGCACTGATAATCTGTTCATCTACAAGTCCGAGAAAATCTTGATGGCATTTACTCAGGTAAGCTTTCTTCAACTTCGCATAATTGTTTTCAGGTTCGATTTGGAGAAGATAATTAATTCGACCTATTAAACGCTCATAAATTAACGGATCAAAATCTGGCAGCCGCGCTAGACTACCAATATTTTTCTCCAACTCATAAATTTGAGCCCTGAGCTTTCTCTTAAATGATTTCGGAGCCCTAACTTGGCCAGAAGATATTGAGACGCCCGTTACAATCTTTTTCCTACCAGCCAACTTTAACTGCGTTTTTCTATGATTTAGATAGAAGTCATACTCCAATAAAATCTCACCTACCAATGACGCCAAATCCCTAGGTATAAACTCCCCTGAAAATGCTAGATCGTCTGCATAACGAGAATATTTTAAACCAAAAAAATTTGCCAGCCCGGTAAGTCTGACATCTATCGGGCTGAACACTAAATTACTAAGTGCGGGACTTGTACATGCGCCCTGTGGAAGGCCATTATCCAAAATACAAATAAGCGAAGTATAAAAACACACATCAGCTTTAGCCCCATTTCTCTGAAGAGCCTCGAAGACCATTTGCCTAGAAATACTAGGGAAAAAGTCCTTTATATCAAGCTTCAATAACTCCCTACCATTAACATGAATACGAGCATGATCAATCGCGCTCTTACCCTTCACATATGCATAGGCAGAGGAATTAGCCTCAAAAGGAAAAAACAAATTATTCAGAATATTACTCTGTATAATCGCTAAGGAAGGGTATGGAGAACTTATTGTCCTAGTTCCACCACTTTTTTTTGGAATTTTGAATTCTCTATAGAAGCTCGATGGGCTTGCTATAATACGTGACAATACAGAAAGCTCCTCCTCAGTGGAAATACCAAGGAGCATATGTACGTGCGAATCTATCTGCATAGAAAACCTAAGTAGTGTTGAAGGCCGACCCTACCAGCTTGCTCTTTTCACTTGAAATTCATTCACGTAGTGAATGAATTTAACTCTATCGAGGAGCGAGCGAAGCGAGTGGAGCGATAGAGTTGAATTCACTCGTGGCTAAAATCAGCCTGAATGATAAAGGCGGATACACCTTCGATTACTAGAGCCGACCCCAACGCACGCATTATACATAACGATGCGCTCCGGTCAAGGTTTTAGGAGTGTACTCATCCAACACACTAGGCCGTTGAGTTTTACGGAGCCTGTTTAGCAACGCGATCTTAGCATTAGATAGATCTGGTGAAAGTCTAACGCTTCGACCCTCCCTAACAATTAAATCATTACGGATCATAAAATCCATGACTTCTATAATTAGCAGAGGAGAGACGCCATACTGAAAGTGAAAATCATAAATTTCGTGCCACTTCCGATCAGAAATAAATTCAATAAACTCTTTAAGCGCTGTTCTTTTTGAGCTCATTGATCAGCCCGCCCGCCTCAAGAGGGTTCTAAAGCTACCCCCACTTTTCAACTTTGCCCACCAAAACACAGGGAAGACATTGTTAGGGCAATTATCATTTGCTACGCAGTACAGCGCTTCACTTTGGGAAAACCCAAAGCTGTAGTCTTTTAATTTTTTCTTTTTATAGTTTTCGTGCAGTTTCTGCTCCAACCCAAGCATAAGCAGCTTATATTCATCAGCCACTTTAGGCTCATACTTGTCTGAAATAGCTCGATCTAGAGATATTGCTGTAAATACTTCGCATCCGGTTTCATCCGCAATTCGATCGCATCCAAACCGCATACCTGCTACAGACATATAATAAAGGGTAAAATCTTCAACTCCTTTTTCCGAAAGTTTTTTGGTCAGCCATTTTGCCTTTGTGATTAGCTTTCCACCGCTACCAATGAAGTCATCAAAAAGCACGACGAGGTCACCGTTCTGTATGTGCTCCACCCCACTAGGAATGCTAGGTAACATCCGAAGGTGCCAATCATCATAAGGATCTAACTTATTTTTAAGCTTTTGCATGGCTGCTACAGAGCCATCAATTTCCTTATCGTTACAGGCTGCAACTATCCACGTGGTTTCTGGACTCAACCCCCAAGCTGTGATTTTAGCACTGAGATCTCTGTATGCCTTTCGCTCTTTTTCCGAGTCCAGGATCACAAATTCTTTTATCAGCTCTTTCAAAAATACTTGTTCGCTTCGATGATCACAGATATTCCACAGATCTGTAAATTCATCTAAATACGCTCTGACCCAAGTCTGAGCCTCAACTATTTCAAACATGTCATATAATACATCCGCTGAGACTTTTGTTGCGACCAAGCTCAAAGAAAGCTCCTTGCAAAATAAATATTTGCCTGAGGATTAAACGCTAAAATCACACTATAAAAATCTACTCCCGCCTTCACGTCAAGCATAATTCAAAGACAATTTGATATCAACAACAATGAACCACCTTTGAAAGTTTTATACTGGTGTAGTGAGCGGTTAGTTTATTTTCTAACGTACAACGCTATACCGTGCCCCCCCCTCGCCCCGAGATGGTTCCAGGCATGCCTCGTCCAATTGTTCCCTTTGCACTGCAGCCCGCCGACGTTCTTACACTTCAAGGTTGGCTGCGCATGAGTACGCTGGAGCAGAGCCTTGCTCAGCGGGCGCGGATACTGCTTTTGCTCAATGAAGGGGTGACGCCCATTGCCATCTGTGGGCAGTTACTGATCACGACACCGACTGTGTTCAAGTGGCGAAAGCGTTATCTGGAGTCGGGCATCGACGGCCTGAACGACCTGCCGCGTAGCGGTCAGCCTTTGAAGCTGGGTGCTGAGAAAGTTAAAGAAATCCTGACCCTGACAACGCACCAGGTTCCCAAGGAAGCAACGCACTGGAGCGTGTGGTTGATGGCCAAGTACGCTCGCGTTACCACTTGGTAAGTCCGGCAGATATGGGCTGCGTCGGATCTCAAGTCGCACCGACTGAAGACATTCAAGATCAGCAACGATCCGCACTTCGCTGAGAAGGTCATCGATGTGGTCGGGCTGTACCTGAGCCCTCCGGACAACGCCATGGTGCTGTCGCTTGACGAGAAAACTCAGATCCAGGCGCGGGATCGTACTCAGCCAATGCTGCAACTTCGGCCTGGGCAGATCGAGCGACGAACCCATGATTACAAGCGCCATGGCACGGCGAGCTTGTAATCCGCGTTCGACATCATGACTGGTGAGTAATGGGCCGGATTATCCAGCGGCACCGGGCCAAGGAGTTCCTGGATTTCCTCCGGCAGATTGATAAGAACACGCCTGCCGAGTTGGATCTCTGAATCGCACCTAATTTTGTGGTGTATGGAATGACCGCTTGCGGCCTAGGCTGTGTATAAACGTTTTTCAGTGCAACAGTTACTCAAAATCAGACTGGAAACCGCGCATCTGCGCAAAATCCACATCTACTGATGTACCGATAAATTTTAAATTTAACGTAGAAGCGCGCACTTCGATTTTGGCGACGCGTTTTTACACACTCTAGGCCAAAAACAGACACTCGATACGGTTCTGTTTTCGCCCGATCCTTATGGTATTTGAGCTTGCACTATAAATGGCTATTGCTTCCGTTAGAGTCTGGCATCTGATTGGGGGAATTCACTTTCCCGATTTTTTAAGCGAGCAATCTTGTGCACCCAATCCTCGTCCTATCGCTTTACAATAAACGAGCCGCCAAATAGGTGGCTTTTGGCCGCGTAGCTGATTAACATCGGGATACCTCGCCTGCTTGCTGGTGCAGCCGCCTCACAGCACTGAACCAAGTTTGACAGACGCCAGCCATCTCTCTTCGGAGGTTGCTGTCCGGGTCGCGACCAAGATCGCCGTTAAGGCTTCGCGGTCTCCCGAAGGTAAAGAACACCACTCGACTGCTGCGTCAATAACCGTAACTCTGTCTGTACGTTGGGGTCACCAGACGGTTAGCAGCTTTATTTTCAGCGCGGTGTTCGATGTTCAGCCGCACGGCGCGCGCTTGACCGCGAACCCCAAAAAGGTACGATTTGCACCTTGGCGGGGGCTTCGGAGGACAATATGCGGTCGTGCAAAAACGTGCCAACCTGGCGCATGGCGCGAGCTTAACCGCGAGGCCCAAAAAGCTGCGATTTATCGTATTTTGACGGAATCTTTGGGGGTAATCATGCGTTTATGCAAAAACGTGCCAGCTTGGCGCTCGCCGCATCACGGGGTTTCGTGACTGCGATCAGCCTCGCCTGCTTGCTGGTGCAGCCGCCTCACAGCACTGAACCAAGTTTGACAGACGCCAGCCATCTCTCTTCGGAGGTTGCTGTCCGGGTCGCGACCAAGATCGCCGTTAAGGCTTCGCGGTCTCCCGAAGGTTGGAGGTCCTCTGTAGCAGTTGGGTGAGAGTTCACTGGTGTCTCCCAACAAACAAGGAGTTTTTATGGCCTCGGCGTTTTACCGTAGGATTTACAGCGGGGATTCGTTGTATTCGGCCTGGAGGAAGGTCAAGGAAAGCGCCTTTTCTTCATCATCCGAAACTATCCGAAACGAAGCCAAGGATTTCGAGAGTCGACTCCCCAAGTCGCTTTCCGAGATTCAACGCGCGCTATCCAAGAAGACCTTTACCTTCCAAAAGCAGACCGGCGTGGCAAAAACCAAAGCCAACGGAAATTCTCGCCCGATTGTGCTTTCACCTATACCGAACCGGATCGTCCAGCGGGCTCTACTCGACGCCTTGTCCCGTATTAAGTTCGTGAAAGAAACGCTGGCTACCCCTACGAGCTATGGAGGCATAAAAAACAAACGAGTCTCGATGGCGATAGCCGACGCGAAAGCAGCTATTGCAAAAGGAGCCACCTTCCATATCAGGTCAGATATTGCCGAGTTCTTCACTAGAATTGATAAGGCTCATGTGATGAGACTTTTGGCTCCTCACATCAAATGCCCAGATACAGTTGCTTTATTTCAAGCAGCTATTACCACAGAACTTGCAAATATTGACGTGCTTAGGCGACAGGGGCTCGATGAGATTTTCCCCATTGGGGTGGAGGGTGTAGCCCAGGGATCTCCCCTATCACCACTCATAGCCAATTTGTATCTCCATGATTTTGATAAAACCATCAACGATGGTGAGGTCACCTGTCTTCGGTACATCGATGACTTCCTTATCCTCGGAAAAGATATGGGCTGTGTGGACCGTGCTTTTAGCAAAGCACAGACTGAGCTCAAAAAGCTCTCACTAGAAGCATACCGGCCCTCAGCCGCAAGCGACAAAGCCTCAAGGGGCACCACAGCTAAAGGATTTGATTTCCTGGGCTGCTTTGTTTCGGCAGGATTGGTTCAGCCGTCTGCAGGCACGAGGGAGCGATTCAAGAAACGGATCAAGTCCGATTTAGACGCATCGATACGCATGATGAGATTCAGTGGTGACGCTGGGGATATATTCCCAAAAGGGACCTACTCTGGCGCGCTACAGAATCTCGATCGAGTAATTCTGGGTTGGGGAAAAGCATTTTCCTTCTGCAGCAATGGCCATTGGATAAAGAGCTTGGATGACTACATCACAGGTACATTGGCACAGTACGAAATAGAGAAAGCAAGTCTCTTTCAAAAAACAAATGGCACGGCTCAGCGTAGGATGTTGGGGGTAAGGCTGCTTGCAGCGGTCCACTCGGAACCCAGAGAAACGGAGTGACCGCTTCTGGCCGATTCTGTTGAAAAAGTCGGCCATGGTTTCCACGGCAGAAAAGTACGCGACTGAGATTTAAATCTTTACTTTGAACAGGTGGTTCCGGGCTCACATTTCGCGTAGCTGCGCGCAAAAAATGCATTTTAAGCAGTCAGTACGTGCGCAGCCTGAAAGAACCGAATTTTTCAACACAACCGGGCATTTTCTGCCTCTCGCTACGGGCAGAAAACGTCTAGAAACGGACTTTACTCGACCTATACTGGGCTTCGACGTATCTACTAAATCATGAGCGATTCAGCGCATTTTGATTAAGTTGAAGCTGAGGGATGGGCTCGGCATGCCGCTCACCACCTCATAACATCCTAGACGGGTTGGCTGGATAACATTGCATTGCGCTGAACCGTCATCTTGACTCCAGTCCGTGGGTTCCCCTCCAAATGAATCATGTTCAACAAGTGCTTGTCCGTGATGCTCGAAAACTTTTGAGCCATGTGCCGTGCCAGCGAATCACTGGCAGTAGTCAAAATCAGGCTCATGGACGGCATTGAGGTCGCCACCAGTCGGAAAATATCCAACATAGCCACTCGATTAAGGTCATCCAAATGCGCTATAGGCTCATCGAGGAAGAAGCTTCCTCCAGTATTCCGAGCTCTGGCTAGGTACAGCGACAATGCCAGATCCTGGCGCTGCCCTTGGCTCAGCTTCCCTTCTGCGTCCAACGCAGGCTCATGGCCTTCGGCGAAGACTGTCCACTTCAACGCATCTTCGCCTTCTGAGACGCCCAGGCCCTTGTAGACTTCGTTGGCGTGCATTCTAGAAAACAGCTCAGCTGCGGGACTAAGCAGTGGCTTGAGGCTAGAGGCAGTGAAATCTTTTACATGCAAGGCATACTGCTCAATCGCTAGATCTGCTTCAGCAATGTAGTTTGTGCCAATTTTCAGCTTGTTGGTCAACTCACCCAGTTCCTGCTCAAGCTTCTTCAGCTTTACCGAGTCGGTATCAATACTCACAACAGCTTCGCATTGGTCGAGCATGCTGGAGTATTTCGTTAACTCATTTCCTCGCTGGCCTAGATGTTGACGCATGAGGTCGTAAGATTGAACCAAAACGGGTTGATCACCAAAAAGCTCGCGCCAATGGGAATCAAAGCTACTGGTGATTCCTATTGCCGCTGCGAGACTCGTATTAAGGCCCGCGATCTCGTTCGCCTTAGACTGAACGGCTTGTATAAGTCCCTGCACAACAAGAACAAGGCGAGCTCTAGCCGGCTCGTATTGATCGAATTGATCCTGAAAATGTTTCTTGTAGCCGCCCAAGCGTTCGACGGCGCTCGACACCCGTATTGACGCACCGTTTGCAGGAATAATGCCGAAGAATGTCTCTACCTCTGCAAGCTTTGTAAAAATTCTGCTTAGCTGTGTTGCGGCAGTCACCCTACTATTCAAGTTAGCAAGGCCATCCAAATGCATTTCAGAGAAGTCCTGAACGCCCATGACTTCTAAATACTTAGTCCTTATTGCAAAGGACTGCAACTCATGGCCAACGGAGTTATACCGAGCCAAATAAGCGTCATACGCTGACTTCTGGGACGCAGCTAGCGCCAGGGCTTTAGTGGCCTCTAGCTCATTTTGACGAGCCAGCTTGAGTGCACTTGCGGCAGCTTCAAGGGCCGGCGCAAGTACTTCCATATTCGAGGATATTTCTTTACGAAGTTTATCCGTGGTGCGCCAATCATAATTACAGAGCGGACAGTGGGCATCATCATGAGTATGGGCAACGTCACTACCCATAGCCTTTAGTTTTCCTAAAACGTTAGAGAACGCGTCAAAGTGCGCTTCTGCCCGAACACGCACATTTTTTGCCGCATCGGCCAGTCGAACCCTCTCCTCATAATCGATCGCAGGCGCTACTGGATTGGCAGACATACCACTTTTCTGACGCTCCAACTCCATAATCTTTTGGAAGTTTGCGGACAGCAAAGCAGTCGCCTCTTTCCACTGTTCTTGCCGATCAGAACTCCACCCCAGCTCCACAAACGCTGCCGTGAGCTCGGCCTGGCTTTGATCAGCTTTTTGAAAGTACTCTCCCACACCCTGAGCAACAGAAACTGATTGCCAGCCCTGAAGGTTCAGCAGGCTGTCATCAGCCCATTTAATTGATCGCTCAGCGTCAGAGACTTTCTGTTGGGCTTCAGACAACTCTGATGCTCGACCCACCTGATCTTCGCTTGCCTTTTTTTGCTCCTGCGTCAGGGCATCAACTGACTGACGAAGAGTCCCAATCTGCTGTAAAGAACTGTGGTACGGCGCCCACTGTTGATACACGGTGTTCAGCACCGCCATCTCTCGCTGCTGCTTTTGACTGGACGATTTAACACGTAGCTGAGCTGCACTTAGCCGCTCAGAAATGCTTCCCTCTACTGCTGGCGGTAACGCTGTGAAAATAGCGTCTAGGTTACTTTGCGAGGCGTCTTTGGCAGGAGAGCTGATGGTCAGGGATGCTTTAAGCGTTTCAATTTCAGTATTTACGCTAGAAACTTTGTCCGCTAGCCCCTTTGTATTGGGAAGTGCTTTCCTGTAATCGCGTAAATCTCGCAAGGTGCTGGTGAGATGACCAAAACCGAGAATGTCTGCAAAAATTTGTTGACGCTCGTCCGCCTTATTATTATCAATCAACAAGGCTAGGGAGTTTGAATAAAGCCACCGGCTATTGCGCAACCACCCACGTTTCGCCTTTCGCAATGCGATCGTGCTTTTTCCTGAAATCGACGCAGGCGTGAGCATCTCCAACAGAACCTCATCGTTAATTTTTTTCTTTTTCTCGCCTTCTAAGGTCATCCACAATGAGCTATTGGTTCGGGTTAGTACGTGAAGCTTCCCGTCAATCAAGCACTTTGCCGAGACTGTAGTAGTGCCCTTCCCCCACTGGCATTCCAATACCGCTCCGTTCAGATCATCGACCTTGCCGGTGATCAACCATTCCAAAGCATAACAAATGGTGCTTTTACCTGTGCCGTTGGCCGCATGGATAACGGTTAGCGGTGCATCCAACGGCACCACCAACTCATCTGGAATACCCCGAAAATTCTGGATGGTAACGGCAAGGAACTTGATAGGCAGGTTATTCATTGAGATTCCATTCTTTACCGTGAATTTGGGCAAGCTCTTGACTGTCTACCTCCGCCAGTAGCTCTACAAGCTGGAGGTAGTCGGTATTCTCGGAAGAAAAGACTACCGCGCCCCCTTGATCTTCAATACGCTCCAGACCTAATGGTGTGATTCGCTCATAGCGCTCCCAACCATCAGCACCCCGGGTAACAACATGTTTCCTGACAAATCTGATATCTCTCTCGACATCCAGAATAAACGCTTTGAACTGATCATTGACCTCGGTAGAGGCGATCACAAGATAGCCGTCAATAACGAGACCTGAGCGCTCGCGCTGGACAATCGCAGCATCTAAGAACGTCTCCGCAATCTTGGCCTGACGCATCGCATCGGCACCGGTATCAGTGGTGATATTGACCAATAAAATAGAGGCGAAGGACGACTCCCAATACCCGAGCTGATTCCCTATCGCACCATCCTGCCAGTTTTGATTCGCGTCCGATAAGTACTGCTGAGTGGAGGTTCTGGAGAAGCCAGCATCCTCAGCTCGACGCCCTATGATTTCAATTAACTCATTGAGCATCTAACTTCCCCTTTCGGACAAAAATATCTTCCATGAATTGATTGGGCGACAGAGCTAACGGATCGTCATACACCGATTCGATATCGTCCAAACTGAACATATAAACGTTTCTCGCAATCGCGGGCTCAGTGATTGATCCCTTGGGAGTAGGCGGACTGGTGTAATCGTAGCGCCCATCGCCGGGCTTCTTGTCCGCGACGCTCCCTCTCCCCTGTGCGAAGACGATCAGGCTGGGATGCTCAATCGGCTGTCGAGCCCAGTCGAAAAGATCACCTTCCATCTGTCTGACGGGATAGTTCCTGTTTGACCAGGCCATAAGGTTGACCTCCCCATGCACAGGGTCGTCATGCCGAATATGCCCTTGTAGGTCGGGAGAACAGACCCACTGGCTGGCTGGCGGTACCTTGAGGTAGCTCAGCGCCTGAACTGTTCTCATAACGCATTCACCAGATGCGCAGAGCGCTTCCAGTGGAAAATTTTCTCCCGCTTTGACACCGAACCATGTTCGGTAGGTGAACCCCGAGTAATCAGGTAGGCCCGCGCCTTGCACCAAGGTATTGAGTAGATCCAGCTCTGTTTTCACTGCAGGGAGGTAGCCAGGAAATGGAGGATAGCGATTGAAGAGCTCATGAAATTCAAGCGACATCGGTTGCATATCGTCTGCAACAGCACCCGCAACCAAGCGATGGGCCTTTACAGCAGCCAGGGTCGGATCTGCATTCCAGTCGAGTGTGAACGTGAGAGCACCGCTGGTGCTTCGACGCATAACACGTCCAGGCGGATTAACGGTTGCCGGGGTAGGTCGAGTCGCGAACTCGACATCAATCGCGGGAAAAATGCCTGTAGCACTGTACAGTTCGGTAGGACACGCCCCGACACGGTTGCTATTGGCAATCGCCGTGGTAATCGTCGAGTGTATGCGCTGACCAAAGTGATCTGACACCGAGGTCAATACTTTTTCGAGGCTGGTGACGCTAATAGAGGCGATGACAAGATTAGGCCGCTTCGAACTGTCCTCTTTCTGGCTAGCCATGATTCGTCGTAGAGGAGATCTGCCATTTGAAATCGGGTTTGTAAAATCATTACCCAAGGTCGGCCAGACAACAACATCTTCAAATGCTAGGCGAAGCGACACTTCGCCGTGCCCGTGCCCCGCCTCGCCTGTCTCGTTTTCTACGAGCACATAGCAGTTGAAAATACCCTGCGAAGGATCTTTAACCCAACACCAACCTGCTCTGTAATTCTGCAGCGGAGCCGGATCCCACTCTGGATCAATCCAAATCATGTCATCTGAATTTTTCCAGACAGCAAGCTGAGCCCCAGTCACGCCGCCACAGCCTACGAACACAACTGCCTGGCTATCATATGTTTCAACGAGCTGGTGAAGTTCTGCCCAATCACCCGGATCCGCTGCCTCGGCTCCGCCTGTAAAAATCACAGGAAGCGAGCCGAAATTATTGAACAGCGTTCCGGTCTTGGGCAGGAGCATGGTTCGCATGAAAGGCAGAAGATCTGCACCTTGCAAGAGTCCGAGATTGAAACGCTGATTGCGACCGAGTTTTAACTTGATGTATTCAGTCCGGATTCCGGAGATAAGCCCCTCGTCCTCCTTACTGACCATAAGATTGCGTAATTGAAGAAACGCTTTCAGCTCACCTACGATTTGTGCTGAGTCGGACTCAAGCTTGAAGTAGGTGGACTTGATGTGGGGATAGGCACCAACCATCCGTGAGAGGTCGTCTTTTTTGTGAAGGGCGGTATGTAGATTGTCGATCCTAGCCCAGATCAAATCACACAGTTGGTCCTGGTTCAGATTTTTCAGGGCTGCATGCTTTCTGAGAGTAGCGGATGCTTTGCGTGCAACTAGCGCTTTTTCCTCGAATTCTGCTCTAAGGACTTCGAAGCGTTGCCTGCCGCGCCCTTCCATGAACTCGAAGAGCTTACCAGCCGCTCGATCTGAAACTGCCACGTAATAGTGGAACGGCTCACCTGGTGCTGATGCAATGCCGGGCTTGATGGTCGCGTAGAGGAAGAATTTGCAAATTTCCTGAATGATCATTGGAAGAGAAACGATGCCGTTGTAGCGCTTGCACTGAATCACACCAACAGGATTGCCATCATCGAGCAAGATGACATCACGCCCTTGATCAGCCCCATCATTTAGTCGTCGGGCTTTGTCATACCAGTCCGCCGATCCATCCTCTGCTCGCGCAGCGTAGAGGTCTGCGAGGAGCAGCTCAAAATGGGCATCCCCCATCCGTTCGAAGGGCAGTTGGCCGCAGTCAAAAGCGAAGAGCTCAGGGGTTTCAGGGTTCTCTTCTCGCAGCTCGCGGTCTTCTTCATCGCTGCGAAATTGAACATTTATAGTCGTCAATCGCTTGCTCCTTGACTTGACTCGACCATACCGGAATAGCCGCTGCATAACGCAGCAGCGCTGCTAGCGGTGATTTCGCGAACACAATGTCAGTGGGATCTAATTCATCCCGAAAGAAAGCCTAATCGCTTCTAAAGGAAATGCCCGATGCCGGCATTCTAGGCGCCTAAACCATCCGTTTCAGCGGAGGTTAGCACTCCATTGCTTAGCGGCAAAATGCTATCATACTAGTGGCAACTTTTATCAAGCGCAGGCACATAGCGGGAAGATTAACTTAATGGTCAACTCATTTCCCAAAGGGATATGTTGGGGAAAGTGGACAAATTTACCTTTGTATCACTGTCCGCTTATGGCCGATACTTCGCGCGCTGAACAGGTTCACCATACGTCAGGCAGTGCTTGTGTCGTGCAAGGTCAACTAGGAGCGGGTAGTAGGCTGATACCATTATGATATCTATCAAGGTTACATTTTCGTACAAGGGGATACTGGGGTGGGCATGAGTGATTCTCGTTTAAGGGCGCGAATCGTAACCATCGGCGAACTCACCTACCTTATCCCAGTCATGATGGCTACTCGGTAAGTGAGTTCCCCATCCGCTAACCGTCATACAGCCTCAACGCTTGGTACACGGGTCGCGTAAGGGAAGCATTTCTTTCCTTTAACAGTGTTTTAAGTCATTAACGGAAAGATTTCTTTTCCTTGCGGCCAGATTAATTTTTGAATTGTGGAGCCGGCGCGCCAACACCAGCGATTCAAGAATAGCTAGAGCATATTCGCACCTATTTCACCTAAAAATTCAGAAAAAGTACTGTAAGCGGACGCTCAACACACCTTACACATCTCTGTGGCGCGATTGCGGCTGGTGTTGAAGTGCATGGTGCGGTCGACCACTACTGCCGCTATGCCCGCCAAATGAACGCAGACACTTTACCTCCCCATAGCTTAGGCTAGCGGCAGCTATTGACCATTCGCTATCGATCGTCACTCGGTGGGTGCTGGTCAAATCGAATGCAATTGACTGGTCAGTGGTAATGCAAATGGTAGTCACGTCAGTGTAGTTACCCGCCAAGGCGGCGAATTGGCTACCATCGCTAGTTCTACCAAAACTCGGTATCGATATGGTAGGAAAAAGGACTCGACATTTTTGCTGTGGCCAGAAGCTGCATGGCTCGTTGGTGGCCACTCGAACTACTGAGTATTTACCTGGTGAAAATGGCTAACGTTTCCATCTGAAAATCCCAGCTTCAGAACTGGTTTCATGGCACTGTGAATTTTACGGCAGTGAGAATCCCTCGCCCGCTGACACGTCTAATCGCAGCGCACAATCCAAAGTTCGTCCAGCTTGGTCGTATAAGATCGGCTCATCATTTCACGGCGCATTCCCCAGTCAGGTGATACTGGAACACTGGCAGCCCGCAGTGTGCCCCGGCCCCATCTTCCGTTGATATTGTCCATGACCTGCATCAGCCGAACGCTTTCTAAAGATTGCTTGGGGGCAAACAGATCTTCGGTGAATTCACCTGGCTGCCTCAGATCCATCAAAAGCACCTCAGCTTTGCTGTAACGGAAGCCCGGACGAAAGATTTCAGCCACTACGTCGGTAGCCATTCGAGTCATGAGCAGGGTGTCACATGTCGGGTAAGGCAGTTCTACCATCACTCCTTGGGCGTAATGGGCCTCGTCAGGATTGAACATACCAGTGCGGATGCTCACTCGCATGCGCTTGCACATCGAACCTTGAGCTCGGAGTTTTTCCGCTGCACGCCCAACGTAAGTGGCCACTGCCTGCTTGATCGGCTCAATCTCTGTGAGGCGTTTGCCGAATGCCCGACTGCAGCAGATTTCTTGCTTTGGCTGCTCAACCTCTTCAACGTCCAAGCATGATATGCCCGCCAGTTCACGGGCGGTCTTCTCCACCACCACGCTGAATTTTTGCCGCAGCATCTTGGGATCAGCCATTGCCAAGTCCATAGCCCTCAGGATGCCCATAGATTCTAGGTGCGCTGTCATTCGGCTACCAATTCCCCAGACTTCCCTTACCGCGGTGTTACGCAAAACCCAGTCTCGCTTGAAAGGATCACGGATATCTACAACGCCTCCAGTTTGAGTCTGCAAGCGCTTAGCGGTGTGGTTGGCCAACTTGGCAAGGGTTTTAGTGGATGCTATTCCAACACCGACCGGGATGCTCGTGCACCGTAATACGCGGGACCGAAGATCACGGCCGAACGCCTCAAGGTTACCGGGCATACCGCCCATGCTTAGCCAAATTTCATCGATTGAGTACCGCTCCCAGGAGTCGACGGTAGATTCCAGAATGGTCATGATGCGTTCGGACATGTCGCCATACAGGGCATAATTACTGGAAAACGGCACGATTCCGTGCTGCCTCAGTTTGTCTCGAATCTGGAAATATGGTTCGCCCATTTTTACGAACGGTTTTGCATCGTAGGATCGAGCTATCACACACCCATCGTTGTTGCTGAGTACTACGATTGGGGTCTTGGCCAGATCTGGTCTAAAGACGCGCTCACAGCTCGCATAGAATGAGTTGCAATCGACCAGCGCAAACACTTTTTCACTGTGCATGATCGCGCACACTGAAGCGAACCACTCCCCGAACTAGAAAGTCGTCACTTTCGAGAATGTATCTGGCGGGATAATCTGGGCTTTCCGACTTGAGGATTACCAGCCCGTCCCGGCGATGCAACCGCTTGCATACCGGCTCATTGTTCACTGCGGTAATGATGATATCGCCCTGCTCAGCGTTACGGCCTCGACCCACGATGACGACGTCACCCGAGAAAATGCCGGCACCCTGCATGCTGTCGCCTTCCACTTTGACCAAATAGACATGGGGGGCTCGCAGATCGAACAGCTCATCAAGAGAGATAAATTTCTCTAAGTTCTCGGGTGCCGAGGATGGAAAGCCGGCCGACACGCGAAAGGAGTAAGAAGGAACCCTTGTAGCGCCGCCCGTCGGCGTGCCTAAGAAGGTGATGGTCATAATGTAAAGCCCAGAGAAAACTGTATATACATACAGTTAACCCTTGATTTGTCGGCCGGTCAATCCCGGCCAATGGCAATTCCGTCGGGTGGAATCAAAGTTTTCTGCGGCCCCGCAGATCTATAGATAGGACAATTGAGGCAGGCAATTGCCGCTCCAGATCGGCAATGCCCAAGCGACTAGCTGCATGCGCGCTGTTATCTCAAAGCTTTCTCGGCCCGCGCGGATCCAACGAAATTAAATTTGACGCAGGCAACCGCCGCTCAAACTCAGCGATACGGTCATACAACTCAATGATTTTCGCATCCGCTTCGCTCAATAAGCTTGCGAGTTGGTCGCGCTGCCGGGCAACTTGCTCCATCCGATCACGCAGGGCGCGGCTTTTCTGGCGGGCGAGAAGATTTACCTTGTTCAACGAAGGAGGTCGCTCCTCCGCATGTTGTTCCACGTAGGTTTTTATCTCTGCAATGAGACTCGGGAAACGAGATTTCTTAAGTGCCGAAGGATCGCTCCCGGCCTCTTTGGCCACGTTGTTCTGAGTGACCAGTGTCCCCTTCGGTAGAAGCTGTGGCCTATTGAGTTTCAGGCGCTCAAAAGCATCACGATATTGATCAGCCGCGCTGCGGCGAGCAGGGAATTCAACGTCCATTTGCGCTCCCTAAAACACGACGGAAGCTCTCTACGCTTCGCTGTTGAGCCATCAACGATTCCATTAGCGGACTCTCATTCTGAGCAGTAGCAAGCCGCTCTTTGAGTACATGTTCAAGATCATCTACTACACCCAATCGTTCTGAGTCATACAGCACATCAGGGCAAGGTTTTGCATCCTCTGAATCACCGCCCCCGCAATGGGCAATGTTGTCAATTCCGCCGTATGGACAAGGTTCGCGACTCGAACAAACGCCAAGAATTATCGGACGACAGGCGATCGCGCCTTTCTTTGCCAAACCAATCATCTTCTTCGCATCCTCTGGCGAAATCAGCCGAACGATCTCAGCCTTTCGTTTGTCTCCATGAGGACTGACAAAACGCTCACTCGTAAGCTGCTGTAACTCACTTCCAAGCGCCTCGTACATTGTGCGAACGTACAGAGTGTGAGCTTTCTCCTCTAGACGCAGCCGCGAGTGATTTTGTCCGTAGTAAAGGCTCATCGCTCGAGTGATGTGCTTAAGCTGGTACTGAAGCGAAGCAACACTTACGAGCCCGGAAACTTGCATGTTCACTGCCCCAGTTCTACGCAATTGATGCCACGCCAACGGCCAGACTGCCCCCACTTGATACTCCTCCGGCAGTGTAGGGGTAGCTAGCCGAGCCAACTTCAAATCCTCATTTGTGATACGCAAATGCTCTAAGTCAAAGAGCTTCCCGTACTGCGCCAAGAGGTCGGAATATGGCGGAATGCTCGGTCTCAGTGAGTGATCACCTTTATTGCGCAATGAGCTCCAGGGCTCGTGATAAGAATCGTTCAAATAACGCCCAGCAAGACCACTTACTTCTGAGTGAGATGCATGTAGTGAGCGAAACAGAGAGATCACCTCCATCGCCCTCACAGCGACCGCCACAGATGGGGATGTGACCCAAAGGGCGTCACTATCAGAGATGGTTTTTGTCGTCTGCCCACGTAACAAATAAATGTCGCCCAAGCTCTTGTCGTGCTCGACGTCAAGGCACCCGGCTCGAAGATTCCATGCTTCCTCGACCCGCATGAGACTGAAGTTAAGGATGTAAGCTAATCCCGCGCGGCTGACCAGTTTCAGATAGCTAGTCAACGAGTTTACTTGCAAGTTTCTACCTCGACCCACCCAACGTTCAAGTAGCTCAAAGATGCCGAAGCGTTTCGCGATATCTGGAAACGCGCCGAAAAAGCGAAGCCCAGTTTCAGAACCTGATAAATCCCTGTTATGGCCACAAAAAGGTGGGGCGTTTACGCACGCCGTTCTCTCTGAAACCCTCTGATTATGTTCGTAAGCCGCGAAGCAGAATCGGTAACAAGCTTCAACCTGTTCTCGATGGGATAGAAAGTCATCAAGGCACTCTCGCAGCCTAGTAACTTGATAGCGCCAAATACGTGGAGGGATGTACGGTGTTTGGGCTGTGTGATGAGCTGGAAAAAGCGCAGCCAGACGGGTTAGCGAGCTTGGATCCAGCAACGTAAACCCTACAGCATCTCTTGACGCGTAAAGCTCATGCATTAACGTCAGAAACTCGGTTTTTCTTGAAGTATTAAGAAAGGAAGGGATCCGTTCGCATACGCGTGGATAGTGGTTTAACTCGCTGGCAAGTATTCCTGCCTCCTCGCAAAGAGCAAACAGCCGCCGCATCTGATCGAAACGCGTTTTAATGGATCTGTAGCCACGAGCGCCGTAAGGCCCGTATAGCCACCAGCCAGTAATGACTCGAAGTAAGTTTGCGTTCTTTGAACTAATTGGCGTCGTTGATTTTTTAACTGGCCCATCACCAAAGTTCAGCGTCACTGCCTTCTTGGCCCATGGATCAAGCCTCCAAACTGGATCGCCCCAACGGCTTATTACTTTGCCCTGTTCATCAATTACGACCGGCCAATCAGGTGGCGGAGGCCAGCTCTCTGGACGGTAATTCGATGCCCCAGGAACAGCGAGAGGTGACTCGATAGAAAGCCCTAACGTCGTGAGCATGTTCATAGAGAAGGCCCCGCTGTAACTTCCGCAAGCCGAATAAATCCGTCCCAAGCTGGGTGATAGTCCTCCTCAGCTATGCGGGCCAGTGCCTCATCCACCCAAAGCCGACGCACCTCGCTACTTTCTTGAAAAAACCGTAACTTCGCACTCAGACGCTCGATTGCGAGCATCGCTGGATGGTCAGCCTCGTCAGATCTATCCTTGCAAGCTGGGCGATATCTAATTAGCTCCAAGCTCTTGAGCACTCGCAAACTACTCAGAGACCAGACGTGATCCTCGCTTTCAATATCCCGATGATTGACGCAGAAAAGGCAACCCGCTGCGTTAATACAATCGGGTTCAGGAGCATTAGTCGGAGCATACACGACCGATTCTGGTATCGGCGCGACACAAGTACCTGGAGCAGGTGAGCAAACTACGGGATCTGCTTGCCGATGAAATCGTGTGATTTCAATCATCGCAATTTGCGGATTGGGTTCGGCGTACACACGGATCAAAGTTTCAGCAGTATGCTGTGCGATTTCGGCCACCAGTTCGGGGCGTTGCGACTCACGTAACAGCCAATTAATACGCGCACCCCGGAGCTTACGAGGTCGAACGAATCGAACCTTTGAATCGGTGCAAACGCGCGCAGTAGCCGTGAACTGGGGAGCTTCTAAAATGAGACGCCCCCCAGGACGGACGAGAGGGAAAAGAAGTCCATTTAGATCGTCTGGAAACCACGTGTTTCGCCACTCAATGTAGCGTTCGAACCACTGCTTATAGCTTGAGAAAACGTCAAACAGCACTTCACCCTGACGGCGATTTTTGTAAGACCGCACTTGGTAACCATCGAGATGACTCGTGTAATGGTATTGGTCAATTCGAAGCTGATGCGCTTGGGATAAATTCATGCCGGTTTGTGCGATGAACATCAGCAACTCGGCTTCGATTCGTAGATTCACCGCCGGGTATCGAGTCTCGATTGAAACGTCAGCGTTCCGAAGTTCGCGGTTTCGAAGGATGTCCGCAATCTGGAATTTGGTTTGAGGTCGGCTCCGTCGTGACGCTGCCTTCTCTGTATCGCGCAAGCCGCACCAGATAGATAGCGACGAACCCGACCGCAATTCTACATGGATGGGAAGCGGCCCCGTCGTAGCTTCATAGGTAAGGGACGTACAGACGTCGGCAATTAATTGCCCAAATGAAAAGCTCTCTTCTAAACTTTGCTTATCAGCGCCCCCATTACTGGCCTTTCCGTTGCCTCTAGGCTTGCGAATTCGGGTGCTGTACAGAAGCGTCGAGCTTCGGCCTAGAACTTGGTCGAGCATCGTCGCGGTTAAACTTGCCACGTCATATAACGATCCGGCAGTTAAATATCCTTCCACGCGATGACGCTGTAAAAGATGTTCAGCCCACCCCAGGTATTCCTCCGTGACCGTATCAATGCTCAACGGACGCTCGCACTGATCCACCCACTGGAAAAACTTCCTCAACGCACCAATCTTGTTTTTTGCCGAAAAGCGGCTCCCCCCGCCGACAAGATCGTCGGTCAAACCGTCATGAAGCTCCTTCACAAGCTCTACCCGTTCCAGCAAAAGATCACCTAAAACACCTGATGTGATTTCACTGCGCACGGTCTTCACTTTTGCCCCAGCACCACCGCTGTATAAAAGCGGTGCCAAATCCCATGGCGTCTCGGTTTTCCCGTACTCAAGCATTGGAAACGTCAGGTCTAAAGACGTCGGGTTACTCATTGCTTGCTCCCTGCCTTGAAGCAATTCCTGTAAACGCAGTCATGAAGCTGTTCGCAAGGGCCTGCTTAGCTGGTGCGGCCTGCACAAACTTAATGTATTTGAAGGTGGTGGCCTCCGAATTTCGACCGTGCAGCAATGCATTGCTGACCATCGCAATCACTATCGCCACATCAGTGCAATTTGCTAAAGCGAGCATAGCTAGCTCAGTTCCGAAGGTGCACCGGGATTGGTGAAAACGAAACTTCCTGAGCGCTTTGATGCCCGACGCGATGCCTAATTTTCTAAGCGATGACATCTCAACGTTTATGGCCGAGGATTGATCACTGTTGCGACGTCCGAAAGGGTTTCCGAAACGTGTCAAGAACACTAAGTCTTGATGCTCGCCAGCAGCAGATGCCTCGCGAGTCAACCTGCGAAGACCCTTGGCGTACTCCAAGACTTCTGAACACAACGCTTCGGGAATCCATACCTGGCCAGTTACACCAAATTTGGTGTGCACGGGCGGCGACACACCTGGCCCTACGGATATTAGAAGCAGACCTTTAGCAGACGGATCATGTAGGGCACGCTCCAACGTATCGATACGAAGGTCACAGATCGTTCCTAGTCGCATACCCGTAAAGAAACCTAGAGCCAACATCAGATAAAGCTCGGGTGAGGCGTTCTGTTTAACGAAATCAAGAATGGTGTCTCGATCAACCGCAGACACAGGAAGTAGCCCACCTTCCAAAGTGATCCCAATGCGTTGTCGGTTTGGAATACCCAGATCGGTGGTGGTGCCAGCTAGCGTTCGCTCGAAGCCGACCTGGTCAAAGTATTTGAGGAAATAGCGCTTGTCTTTCCACAGCGGCAATAGTGGATTTAGAAGGCCACGCCTCCTAACCCACCTGTAGAAACTGATGCAGTTACGCATGTACTCGGAAGCCGTGGCAGGACTGATATTACCAGCATCACGAGCCTTGATAAGCGCCCCGCGGTACTGAACAAGACATCGATCAGCCTTTCGAGACGGAAACTCGAACCACTGAAGCCTGCGACTCTCCAAAAACTTCGCGTAGTTCAACAGCCCGTTCAGGTTGCTAGAAACGGTCTTAAGGAGTGCCTCACCATTGGTGACTCTTTCCATAGCCCAGAGATTGGCTTCTCTCCAGGGCAAGCCGTCTTCCCAGAATATTTGTGGTAATCCTTCGATCACTGCACGGGAGCTATTCAGCGAATAGGTAATCATGCGGTCTTTGACAGAAAGGTCATGCGGACTGAAGTGAATGTGTTCGACGGTAGGCAAGGGAAATCTCTGTAAGAACAAGCATCAATGTCCATGGGGACAAAAATTAACTTTAGACGTCCATAGTATGCAACTTATTCTTATCGATGCTGTAGACCTCCACTGCCGGCACTATGGATTCGATCAGGCTCATGACCCGCTCGCTCATGTCACCGTACAGCGCATAGTTCGATGAGAACGCAACGATCCCCTCCTGCTGGAGGCGCTGCTTGATCTGGAAATAAGGCTCACCCATTTTCACAAAGGGCTTGGCCTCGTAACTGCGAGCGATGACGCAGCCATCATTGTTGCTCAGCACCACAATGGGAACTTTCGCCAGGTCCGGTCGGAATACCCGCTCGCAACTGGCATAAAAGCTGTTGCAGTCAATCAATGCAAAAACCGGCCTGGGCTTAGTGACCATGGCGGCGCACGCTGTGAGTAACCACCCCCCCGTTCGAGCAAGCGTCAGCAGCCGGTAACGGGAAAACTGCAGACATCTTGAACGCGTGAAGGGGTAAACGGACGCCGCCTTCAGCCTGAAGGCCCAAGAGTGTAAAGCTCATGACGCACGCCTTTAATTAACTGTATGAATATACAGTTAACGCTGTAGGACGTGTCTGGTCAATATTTCTGTCAGGGTTTTCTGACGGGAGGAGGCCGGGGTTTGTCGCAGGTGAGCACTCTCAATCTTCGTCACAGATAAGTGCCGAGGATATCCAGGCCCGAGTTGACGCTCATGTCACCGGCCCGGTGACAGCGTCTACAGGGGCCAGCAAATCAAGCATCGGCTCACCGCAATCGATGGTGGCCGATTAATCTTCTGCGCCACGAAACGTGACAGCGCGGTTGGTAAAAATCGTCTGCAAACTGGCTGGCTCATTAGCTGAATCTGTCTTTCGCCTTATCTCTTCAAGCCCTAACTCAATACGGTAATCACAGAGGTGATCGAACAGCTTGTCTTGTGAGACCGTGATGGCCTCGCCTCCACTCTTGGAGCACAAGATATGCAGCACAGCGGCGAACGGGAGAGACAGTGCCTCCTCGACATCGCGCTCAAAGTACGCCTCCAACTGCGCAGCCAACAGCTCCAGCCACTTGTCATTCAAGTTGCAGGACAAAGTGGATTCAAGTCCTTTGCGAAGCACCTCGTCACGAAACGAAACCATCAAATCCTTAGCCATGACATACCCCTCAGTAGTGAGGCTGCTATTAAACTACTGTCAAAAGACCATGGCTCTGGCTGCGATCGCGGGAAATTTCCTAATTTCAGGTGAATCAATTCCTACTTCACATTTACCCTGCCTAACTACCTTGCTTAAGTACAAGTTCCGCGGCTACACGTTCAACTCAACAGAAAATATGCGCCGCCACGGGTACCTGACGGGGAGTCATTACTTATGAAGTCACACTCATACGAAGATAAACTTTCAACTACCACCCTCCGAACAGCGCATTATATTTCTTATATACCGCTTAAATTCTTGTCAACTTACAAGCATTCACCACAGAGATGAACCCACCAAATAAAGCGCGCGCACCCGCTCTATCACAAGCACTCAAACCACTTCAGCACACCCTGCACAGCCAAAAAAATCACTACAAATCTTTCTTTAAGTAATCACTACTCCGGATACTAGCGAGCGGAAAAGCTCGACATGTGATATCTCTTGTAGTTTGGAATACAGCGCTTTTGGGCTCTAACATGCTATGATGGCCACTATAATGCCATATTATTAAAACTGTGATCATGGACACACAAATGCACTTCCGAAAAAACATAAACTCGCTTCGAGCACTTGCGGTTATTTCCGTCGTGCTGTTTCACTTCAAGATTGGAGGATTCGACGGCGGGTTTTCAGGGGTCGATATTTTCTTCGTTATATCCGGCTTCTTGATGACAGGGATCATCGTCAGCGGGCTCCAGAAGCAAAATTTCTCTCTATTAGCGTTTTACGCATCCAGAGCACGGCGAATTGTCCCGGCGCTGCTGACACTGTGTGCGGCGCTGCTGATCTTCGGTTTTATCTATTTCCCCCTTGATGACTACCGGGAACTGATCAGAGCAATCAAAAGCAGCCTGCTCTTCAGCTCCAACTTCATGTTCGCCAAAAGCGGAGGCTATTTCGACGCACCGCTGCACGAGAACTGGCTGTTGCACACTTGGTCGTTGTCGGTCGAGTGGCAGTTCTACATGCTCTACCCCGTGCTGCTGATGGCACTCTACAAGTTCCTGGGCATACACAAGACCAAAACGGCGCTTGTATTGCTCGCGCTAGGGTCGCTGGGCGCATCGGTCTATCTGACCAATACCAATCCGGTTTTTGCGTTCTACATGCTGCCTACCCGCGCCTGGGAACTGATCGTCGGCGGGCTGGTATTCCTGTTCCCGCTGCAACTGAGTAAACGAATCAGCTACACACTTGAAGGGCTCGGGCTAGGCGCAATCCTGCTAAGTATTTTCTGTTTCTCCGAGCAGGACCTCTGGCCGGGATACCTGGCCCTGTTGCCCGTACTAGGCACCGCGCTGGTAATCATCGCAAATACTCAGTCGGCCTTCAGTAATAGCCGCGCCTTGCAGTTCTCTGGAACCATCTCGTACTCCGTGTATCTATGGCACTGGCCGCTAGTCGTGTTCCTCTTTACATGCGGGCTGCTAAACAGCTGGCCGCATGTACTGGCGGCGATCGTGATGTCTTTCGTGCTCGGAGCCCTTTCGTTCTACCTGATTGAATCGAAGACAAGAAAAATCATCACGGCACCCCGGACGATCTTCAAATATGCATCCTTTGTCGTGTTGATGGTCGGCTTCGCGGCCATCATCTCCTCCGTCGCCAAGGACCATCCTGGCATTCGGTTTGCTTATGTAGACCTCGGCCAACCCGAATACACCAGCAGCCTCTACACACAAGAGTGCATCTCCAATCCCTATAATGCCGCCGAATGCAAACTGGGCTCAGGCGACGTGTCTGTCATTTTATTCGGTGACAGTCACGCCCAATCGACTGCTGCGGCTGTCCAGGTTGAAAATGGCCAGGCAGCCTTATCCTGGGCCCGCGGGGGCTGCCCAACCCTGCAGAACTTTGCAATGCATGACAAAGATCTGGAGAGCAAATGCCACGGATTCAACAGCGAAAAGCTTCTGGCACTGAAAAACTCACACCAGGGTGTACCCGTCGTTCTGTTCAGTAGAGCGGCCATGTACACCGATACAAGCAGAGGCAATAGTTACCGCGTGTACTTCCCGGGCCAGGAGCACCTGACGGGTCAGTCATTTGCCGATGCATACGCCGCCGAGTACACCAAGGTTGTGTGTGCTATCGCAGAAAATCGTCCTGTGTATATCGTCAAACCGATCCCGGAAATGCCGTTCAATATCTACAAAGGCTTGAACCTGCACAAACGCATTTTCCAGTCCTCATCGGACATCACTGTTTCACTGCAGGACTACGAGCAACGTAATCGCATAGCCAACCACGCCATTGAAGTCGCGGCAAAGCAGTGCAATGCCAAGGTTATTGACCCAACCCCATACCTTTGCCCAAACGGACAATGCATGGGTTCAAGGGACGGTGTACCTCTGTACTACGATGACAACCATCTAGTAGATGCTGGCAATGAGCAGCTGAAAGGGTTGTTCAATGGAGTCATTGAAAAGATTTAAATCTTTCTCATCCTCGATTGAACTGGCACTGGATAGCGACTCATCCGGGCCGTTTTGGGGATCCGGTAGTTGCCCTCCATAAAAAAGGTCCGCCAACACAGGTTGATTGCGGGCCAACCGGCTTGAACCCCTTGAGCATGAGTTGCGTCCAGTTGACCGCCATGAAGCGACCATAAAACTGGTCGCTTTGCCTTTGGGGTGTCATGCACACGAGTGCCAAGCCTCAGAACAAGCATCGATACCGAGCTCGCCCTCGCACTCACGCAAGGCCGTCCACACCAAACCCGCACCATGCTGCTCGCCAGCCTCTCCATGCCCACCAACAGCCTGAGAACCACCGCCAACAAGGATTCACTCGATGCACCTCTGACGCGGTCGGCCAAGCCTGATAAGCCCACCGGATGCAGTGGACGAGGAACAGGCGATCATGATCGAGGACCGTATCGAGATGATCAACCTCAGGTTTCAGTCACTGAGCAAGCCACTGGCGACAGAGCCGCAAGTGATTACCCCCTCACAACTGTCGCGTTATCACACCCGCCCCTGCCTGGAGGAATACGCATTTTCTTGCCTTACCAAATCCCGGACACAAAAAAGCCGGTTAATCCTGAGGATTAGACCGGCTGTTTTGGTGTAGCGATATGGTGGGTCGTGTGGGATTCGAACCTACGACCAATTGGTTAAAAGCCAACTGCTCTACCAACTGAGCTAACGACCCGCTTCGTTGTGGGACGTATAATACTGATTTCTAACGAGAATTCAACACCTTGTTCGAAATAAATTCGAAATAATTCAAAAATAACGGGTTGGGTCAATAATTCCGGCTGCTGCGAAGCCTTCCGCACGCAGGCGGCAGCTATCACACTTGCCACAAGCTTGGCCTTGGGCGTCCGCCTGGTAGCAAGAAACTGTCAACGCGTAATCCACACCCAGCTTTGTACCCGCTTGCACAATTTGAGCCTTGCTCATGTTTTGCAAAGGCGCCTGGATTCGAAAACCCTGCCCCTCTACACCGGCCTTTGTTGCCAGGTTCGCCATGACTTCAAATGCTTCAACAAACTCCGGGCGGCAATCCGGGTAGCCGGAGTAATCCACAGCATTGACGCCGATAAAGATATCTCGCGCCTGAAGCACTTCAGCCCAACCCAACGCCAAAGAAAGGAACACCGTGTTGCGTGCAGGTACGTAGGTAACCGGAATGCCTTCACTTGGAGCTTCTGGCACGTCAATCGAAGTGTCGGTCAGTGCCGAGCCGCCAATACCGTCCAGGTTCAGGCCAATGACTTTATGCTCAACCGCCCCCAGATCCCGTGCAACACGCGCTGCGGCATCGAGTTCGGCACGGTGACGCTGACCATAATCAAAGCTCATGGTGTAGCAGCTATAGCCTTCAGCACGAGCCATGGCCACGACCGTTGCTGAGTCGAGGCCGCCAGACAGCAAGATCACGGCTCTTTTTTCGGTGACAACAGTTTGTTCGGTCATTTCAGCGCCCCGGCTCGTCATTCCACAGATATTTGTGCAGCTGCATTTGCAAACGTACAGGCAGGTTATCCGCCACGATCCAGTCAGCCAGATCACGGGCCGGCAAGTCATGGTGACTCGGCGAAAACAGCACTTCGCCCGCCCGTCGATCCAGACCATACTCAATCAGCTTGGATACCGCCCAGTCGTAGTCTTCCCGCGAACAGATCACGAACTTGACCTGATCATTAGGCGTCAACAAAGCGATGTTTTCGTAGAGGTTGCGATGGGACTCTTTGGAGCCCGGCGTTTTCAAGTCAAGAACGCGGCTAACGCGCGGGTCGACTGCCGAGATGTCCAGCGCACCGCTGGTCTCGATCGAGACTTCGTAGCCAGCATCACAGAGTTGCTTGAGCAGAGGAATGGCATTGGGCTGAGCCAGCGGCTCGCCACCTGTCACACATACGTAACGCGGACGAAAGTCGGCAACTTGCTGGAGGATGTCGTCCAGAGGGCGCACAGTCCCGCCACTGAAGGCGTAAGCGCTGTCACAGTAACCGCAGCGCAAAGGGCAACCGGTCAGGCGTACAAAAACGGTGGGCAGGCCAGCCGTTCGCGTTTCACCCTGCAACGAGTAAAAAACTTCGGTAATTCTCAATGTGTCTTGCATATTCGCCACGGGCGTAACAGCTAAACAGGCTGTCCGCCTCCGTCAGGCACTCCAAAGAATCTGCTCACGCAGGATTAAGAGGAGCGTATTTCATAAAAGGGCGTGGATTCTAACGAAAAAACCCGCGATAGGCGCGGGTTTCTCGATTTAAGCCGGTTAATGCTTACATGCGCTGCAGATCGCGCTGAGCCAGCTGAGCAGCCGAAGTACCCGGATACTGGGCCACTACCTGCTGCAAGATGCCTTTAACCTTGTCTGTGTGACCCAGGCGGCGCTCTACATCAGCAAGCTTATAGAGTGAATCCGGTACTTTCGCATGCTTGGGATACAGCTGACTGACTTTGGCAAATGCCTGGCCAGCGGCCTGCAAATCGCCTTTGGCCAAGTTCACTTCACCCAGCCAGTATTGGGCATTGCCCGCATATTGGCTGTTTGGGTATTTGCGCAGAAAGGCCGTAAATGCCTGGCTGGCCTTGTCGAAATCCTTGGCTTTGATCAAGTCGAAAGCAGCATCGTAATAGAGCTTTTCTTTCGCAGGATCACCTGGTTCCGAACTGGCAGCAGCCTGAGTAGCAGGCGCTGCTGTATTACCGGCGGCGTTAGCACCACCGGCAGAAGAATTATCAGGAGTGGCAGCAGGAGCAATGCCAGCACCAATGCGCCGATCAAGTTCCTGGTATCGCTCCAGGCTTTCTTGTTTCATGCGCGAAACATCATTTTGCAGAACTTCAATCACACCTTGTTGGCGTGCAATCTGCTCCTGCATTTGTTGCAACTGGTTGAACAGCTCGCCCTGTGCCGAGACAGGGGCCGAAACCCCTCCCCCGGCATAGGCGCCGCTCGCACCATAACCCGGTGATGGATAACTCCCCCCGCTATTGTTATAGCCAGAGTTGTCATCGACCACAGGAACCGCAGCCCATGCCGCTAGCGGCATGAGGCTGAGAGTCAGAATAGTTACAGCACGGCGGCACGTTCGCATGACGAATTACTTACGCAGTTCGACGCGACGGTTTTGAGCCCACGACTGTTCGTCGTTGCCAGTAGCGATTGGACGCTCTTTACCGTAGGACACCAGCTCCAGCTGTGCTGGAGAAACGCCTTGCAGTACCAGGTAGCGTTGAACGGCTTTCGCACGACGCTCGCCCAGTGCCATGTTGTACTCACGAGTACCACGGGCGTCAGTGTTACCTTCCAGAACAACGCGAGCGCCGTTAGCTTTCAGGTCTTTAGCATGAACGTCCAGAGCGCGCATTGCTTCTGGTTTCAGGTCCGAAGAATCGTATTCGAAGTAGAAAACAGTGATAGCGCGCAGAGCAGCTTCTTCGCTCAGGGAACCATCAACAGCGCCAGTGTTTGCGCCGTAACCAGCGTTTGGATCAACAGCAGCGCCTTCACCGGCATTGTCGCCGCCTTTGGACGAGCAACCTACAGCTACAGCCATGGCCAGTGCCAGCGCAGCAAATTTACCAAACTTCAGCATTTCCATCGTAAAACTCCTAATGAACCCCAAGTGTTATGTGAAACGTACAGCACCACGTCAGTTCAGGTAAGGGGACCAGGAAGGTTCTCTGACTTCGCCTTGAGCGGTAGGAAGAGGGAGCCTTACGCGTCCATTGATAGACACGAGCATCAAGACTCCCCGGCCCTGCTGGCGGGTGGCGTAGATTACCATGGTGCCGTTGGGTGCAACAGTAGCAGACTCATCAAGGTTGGTATCTGTGAGGATTTTCACGCTTCCACGTTGCAAATCTTGCGCCGCAACACGGAAATTGGTGAAACCGTCCTGACGATGGATCATTACCAGGGTCTTTTCGTCAGCCGAAAGCTTGGGACTGGCGTTGTAGTTCCCGATAAACGTCACGCGCTCTGCGTTACCGCTGCCTACATTGGTTTTGTAAATCTGCGGTTTGCCGCCACGGTCAGAGGTGAAGTAGATGGTAGAACCATCTTTACCCCAGAACGGTTCGGTATCGATTGCCGGGTTGTTGGTGACGCGAGTCAACCCACGGGAAGCCAGATCCATCACGTAGATCTCGGCATTGCCGTCTTTGGACAATACGAACGCCAGCTTGGAGCCATCCGGCGACCATGCAGGCGCACCGTTCAAACCTTCAAAGTTGGTGATTTGCTCGCGACGACCAGTATCAATGTTCTGCACAAAGATACGAGGACGTTTCTGCTCGAACGATACATAAGCGATGCGCTTGCCATCCGGTGCAAAACGCGGCGACAGGATCGGCTCGCGCGACTGCAGCAAAGTAACGGCACGGGCACCATCGTAGTCCGAGCGCTGCAAGGTGTAACGGGTGTTGGTTGCACTTGCACGTTCTGCTGTTACATAAAGCAGGCGAGTTGAGAATGCACCTTTGATGCCCGTCAGCTTTTCAAACGACTGGTCGGAGATGTAATGCGCCATGTCCCGCAATTGTTCAGCCGTTCCCGACACACTGCCAGTCAATACTGGCTGCTCGGTGGCAACGTTGAACAAAGCATATTGCACCTGCAGGCGGCCGCCCGCTGGCACGATATTACCGACCATTACGTATTGGGCACCCAGGGCTTTCCAGTCGCGAAAAATGACTTCGCTGGCCTGAGTCGGCAAGCCGATCATGTTCTGCTTTGGAATCGGCGCGTAATAACCCGAGTTGCGCAGGTCATTGCCGATGATTTCAGCCATGTCATCCGGCAATACGGTGCCGCCCTGCCAGCCAAAAGGCACTACGGCAATAGGCGTCGCCCGGTCGCTACCGCTGGTGACCAGAATGTTCTTTTCATCTGCTACAGCCATCCCTGCCAAGCAGCAGACGACGACCAGCAGTCCTCGAAAAAGTTTAATCACAAGGCTAGATCCTCAGGTGTGAATGTCATCTTGAATGATCGATAAGGATTAAAATCGCTGGGTTTCATACCCTGCATTTCCGTTAAACGGCCAATGTTCTTGACCGCTGCCACAGCCGAGCTATCGAACGGCCCGTCACCACTGGATTTGGCAACCGTCACAGACGTCACCGTGCCATCTGGCAACATGCCAATTTGCAGCACCACTGTCATGTTCTTGCGCGCCGACGGCGGACGAGCCCACCCTTCTGCTGCACGAGCACGAATCAGGTCATCGAAACTGCCGGCGACCTCATCACCTTGCTCATCTGCCAGAGCTTGCTGGCGTTGCGGCGTGTCGGAAAGCAAATCAGCCAAGGCTTGCGCCTTTTTCTCTTCGGTCGATTTACGTGCTGCTTCTACGGCCTTTTTCTTGGCTGCATCGGCAGCGGCCTTTTTCTTCGCATCTTCGGCGGTTTTCTTCTTCGCCTCGTCTGCTACGGCCTTTTTCTTGGCGTCTTCAGCTGCTTTTTTCTTCGCATCTTCAGCCGCTTTTTTCTTGGCGTCTTCTGCGGCCTTTTTCTTGGCCTCTTCTTCCGCGGCCTTCTTGGCCTCTTCCTCGGATTTTTTCTTGGCTATGTCAGCCAGTTTTTTCTCTTCGGCTTTCTTAGCTTCCGTAGCCTTTTTAGCATCGTCGGCTTTCTTGGCTTCATCAGCCTTCTTGGCCTCGTCTGCCTTTTTAGCTTCGCTCGCCTTGGCTTCGTCAGCTTTCTTGGCTTCTGCAGCTTTTTCGGCAGCCTCTTCTTTCTTTTGTTCCGCGGCCTTTACAGCTTCCTGCTCAACCTTCTTCTGTTCCATCTGCTCGACTTCGGTCTGACGCGCGGCGGATTTCTTCGCCTCACCCGCAATCTTTTGATTGGTCTGAGTGGTCGCCTGACTTTTTGACTTCAGTTGATACAGGGTTGCCTGAACAATCGGTTTTGAAGGCGGCAGATCCGGGGTCATGGCAAAACTGACAAACAGCATGCCAAAAATCAGAACGTGCAGCCCTATCGCCCAGACTGTAGGCCAAAAATAATTTTCAGAGGCGGACGGCTCCCGCTGTTCGCGCATCAGGGAGCCTCGGTTATCAAGCCAACGTTACCGACCCCGGCCTTCTGAAGGCCACCCATAGCACCCATTACCGCGCCGTAATCAACGGTTTTGTCACCGCGAATGAAGACCTGGGTGTGTTTGCCGCCTTCATTGCCTGCGCGAATGATCTTAGTTACAGCGTCAGTCATCTGAGGCAAGGTCATTGCCTTGTCCATCTGCTTATCGGTATCAACTTCACTGCCAAGATTCCAGAAATAGGTCTTGTCAGCCTTGATCGAAATAGTCAGAACCTGAGTGTTGTTGTCTTGCGGCAAAGCCTCGCTGGAGACCTTGGGCAAATCAACCTTCACACCCTGATTGAGCATCGGAGCGGTCACCATGAAGATAACCAGCAGTACCAGCATCACGTCGATGTAAGGCACCACGTTCATCTCGGCAACCGGCTTGCGCTTCTTGCGAGCTCGAGCGATTAAAGCCATTGGAAATTACCTGCTTATTCTTCGCTGGTGTGCACTTTGCGGTGCAGGATCGCCTGGAACTCGTCGGCGAAGGTGTAGTAGCGGCTGATCAGGGTTTCACTGCGAGCTGCAAAACGGTTGTAAGCGATAACCGCCGGGATAGCAGCGAACAAGCCGATGGCCGTTGCAATCAATGCTTCGGCAATACCTGGCGCTACGGTAGCCAGTGTTGCTTGCTGGGCAGTTGCCAGGCCACGGAAGGAGTTCATGATGCCCCATACGGTACCGAACAGACCGATATACGGGCTCACGGAACCTACAGTGGCCAGGAACGGCAAGCTTTGCTCAAGCTTTTCTTCTTCGCGGGAGATGGCGACTCGCATGGCACGTGCAACACCTTCCATCACCGCTTCAGGATCAACGCCCGGCTGCTGACGCAGACGCGAGAACTCTTTGAAACCGGCACGGAAGATTTGTTCAACGCCAGAGTCCGGATCAGGATTGCTGCCTGCCTGACGATACAGCTTCGACAGGTCGATACCCGACCAGAAACGCTCTTCAAAGCTTTCCAGGGCACGTCGACCGGCGCGCAGCATTGTGCTGCGCTGAAAAATCATGACCCACGAGGTAACCGATGCGGCCAGCAGGGTCAACATTACCAACTGCACAACAATGCTGGCATTGCTAACCAAGCTCCACATGGAGGAATGGTCGACGACGTTAGCTTCCACGCTTTATCTCCTGCTCTAAATGTTTACCCGCGCCGCTCACGTCGGCAAAGGCCGTACGTAAAGCTTCGGGAATGGCCCGGGGTTTGAAACTATCGGCGCGCACACAGGCCACCAAAAATTGCCCTTCACAGAGCAACGTTGCATCTGCAGCCCGCCAGACCTGTTGCTTGAAACGCAGACTGGCACGGTTGAGCTCTGTTACTTGCGCACTTACCAACAGTTCGTCGTCCAGTCGCGCCGGTGCGTGGTAACGCGCCTCGCTGGAATGCACGACAAATAACAGGTTCTCACCCACAAGCTCGGACTGGGCAAAGCCCATCTCCCGTAGCCTTTCGGTTCGAGCCCGCTCCATAAATTTTAGATAATTTACGTAATACACGACGCCACCCGCATCGGTGTCCTCGTAATAAACGCGACAGCGATGTGCGAATGGCTCTAGCCTGTTTTGCGCGCGCATACTCTAGTGCTTACTCCTCAGGTTGCCAATCCGCCAGACGACTGTTTTTTACGCTTCTTGAGCTTTATGACCCAAGATTTTCAACGCCAGCCCTTGAGACAGCAAAAACCTTAAAAAAATCGGCCGCCAAGGGCTTATTAATCGTCCAGGGCATTCAAAAATTCGTCTACCACAGGCATGTCACCCAGACGGGATGGAATATTCAAACCGAAGTGCAGATACGCATGACGGGTCACAACGCGCCCGCGCGGCGTGCGCATGATGTAGCCCTGCTGGATCAGATACGGCTCCAGCACATCTTCAATTGTATGACGCTCTTCGCTGATCGCAGCGGCCAGACTGTCTACACCTACCGGCCCACCATCGAACTTCTCGATCATGGTCAGCAGCAAACGTCGGTCTTGATGATCAAAACCATGCTCATCAACGTCCAACAGGTTCAACGCCAGATCTGCCACCGGCTTGGTGATGTGCCCTTTGGCCCGTACCTCGGCAAAATCTCGCACACGACGCAACAAACGGTTGGCAATCCGCGGTGTACCGCGAGCCCGCCGGGCAATTTCGTAAGCCCCCTCAGGATCGAGTGGCAGACCAAAAATCCCCGCGGAGCGACTGACAATCGTCGCCAGGTCGTCAGTACTATAGAACTCCAGTCGCTGAACAATCCCGAAACGATCGCGCAAAGGGTTGGTCAGCATCCCGGCGCGAGTCGTCGCACCCACCAGGGTAAAAGGCGGCAGGTCTAGCTTGATGGAGCGCGCTGCTGGCCCTTCGCCAATCATGATATCGAGCTGAAAGTCTTCCATTGCCGGGTAGAGCACTTCTTCGACGATGGGTGACAGACGATGGATTTCATCGATAAACAGCACGTCATGGGGCTCAAGATTGGTCAGCAAGGCCGCCAAATCGCCCGGGCGCTCCAACACAGGACCTGACGTGCTTTTAATGGACACCCCCATTTCCTGGGCAATGATATTGGCCAGCGTGGTCTTGCCCAGTCCCGGCGGCCCGAAAATCAGCGTGTGGTCCAACGACTCCGAACGCCCGCGTGCAGCCTGGATAAACAGCTCCATTTGCTCACGTACGGTTGGCTGACCAATATAGTCGGCCAGGCTCAAAGGACGAATTGCCCGGTCCTGAACCTCTTCCCGGTCTCGTCCGCCTGAGGCCGTTATCAAACGATCAGCTTCAATCACTTAAATCATCCCCTTAAGGGCGCGACGAATCATATCTTCACTGCTCAACGTTTTGTCCTTGATTGCCGAAACAGCCTTGCTCGCTTCCTGGGGCTTGTAACCCAGGGAAATCAAGGCACTGACCGCATCACTTTCAGCACTGGCCACCTGTATCGGGGCATCAGGCTGGTTAGGCACCAGGGCGAACATGCTTGGCACCTGCTCCCATGCCTTGAAGCGATCCTTCAATTCGACCAGCAATCGCTCGGCTGTCTTTTTCCCGACACCCGGGACCTTGGTCAAGGCGGACGTATCCTGAGCCTGCACACAACGAACAAGCTCATCGACTTCAAGGCTGGACATTAAAGCCAGGGCCAGCTTTGGACCGACACCGTTGAGCCGGATCAGCTCACGAAAGAAATCGCGCTCGCGCTTGCCTATGAAACCATAGAGCAACTGGGCGTCTTCGCGAACTACCAGATGGGTATGCAGGGTCAGAGGCTCGCCGATGGACGGCAACCGATAGAGCGTGGTCATGGGCACTTCCAGCTCGTAACCCAGGCCATTTACATCAAGAATCAGGTGCGGCGGCTGTTTTTCAGCCAGAGTCCCGCGCAAGCGTCCAATCACGTTTCAGATCCTTTTCTCTGGCCAGATCAATGGCTGACAAGTAGAACGACAGGGACGCATCATTACAGATGACACCCTGCCAGCAAGCATAATCAGGTTAAACATCACGTCTCAGAGCCGCAAACGCCCACCACGGCTTCGCGCCGCACCCAAACCGTGGGGCAACAGACTCGAGCGAGTGTGGGCATGACACAAGGCAATTGCCAGCGCATCGGATGCATCGACTTGCGGCTTAGTGGTCAGTTTGAGCAGGTGCATGACCATCATCATCACTTGCTCCTTATTGGCACCACCAGTACCGGCCACAGCCTGCTTGACCTGAGTTGCCGAATATTCGGCGATCTCCAGACTTTCCTCGGCCCCGGCAACAATCGCCGCACCCCTGGCCTGACCCAGCTTGAGTGCCGAGTCGGCATTGCGCGCCATGAACACCTTTTCGATGCCCATAGTAACGGGGCCATACGTCTGAATAACTTCACGCACCCCACGATAGACAATCAGCAACCGCTCATGCAGCTCGCCGCTACCCGTACGAATGCACCCTGAAGCCACGTACACACAGCCACGCCCAGTGTCTCGCACTACGCCATAACCGGTGATTCGCGAACCAGGATCGATACCAAGAATAAGAGTCATAACGCCTACAGCTTATGAAGTGACGCCTACCGGCCTATACCCGGACAGCTTAAAGGCAGAAGCCGGAGGTGCCCAGCGCCGCTATCGTCGCGACGGAGCACCTCCGGCCTCTTGATTGACGCAGCCAGTATGTCAGGCAAGCTGTTCCAGGACAGCGTCAGGGATCTCGGCATTGGAATACACGTTCTGCACATCATCCAGATCTTCAAGCATGTCGATCAGCTTGAGCACCTTTTCAGCACCCTCCAGGTCCAGTTCGGCACTGGTGGTGGGTAGCATCACGATCTCTGCGTCAGTCGGAGCAAAGCCTGCAGCTTCCAGAGCGTTGCGAACCGCGTAAAAGCTTGAGAACGAAGTGAACACGTCAATGGAGCCATCTTCGTTGGTGACTACGTCGTCAGCATCAGCCTCCATCGCCGCTTCCATCAGCGCATCTTCATCAACGCCAGCCACATAGGAAATCTGCCCCTTGCGCTCAAACAGGTACGCAACCGAACCGTCAGTGCCCAGGTTTCCGCCGCATTTGCTGAACGCATGCCTTACAGCTGCAGCGGTGCGATTGCGGTTGTCGGTCATGCACTCGACCATCACTGCAACGCCGCCAGGACCGTAGCCTTCGTAGCTCAGCTCGACCATATCGTCGGTATCAGCTGCGCCAGCACCACGGGCAACCGCACGATCAATGATGTCGCGGCTCATGTTCGCACCAAGTGCCTTGTCCAGCGCCAGACGTAGGCGCGGGTTGGAGCCCGGATCACCGCCACCCTGACGGGCAGCAACGGTTAGCTCACGTATCCACTTGGTGAAAATCTTGCCTTTTTTGGCATCCTGACGCTCTTTGCGGTGCTTGATATTCGCCCACTTAGAATGACCTGCCATAACGCACTCCGAATCCTTTATGAAACATTGCCCGGTCTTGGCCAGGCAATAAAAATTCTCGACCCAAATGACAAAGGCGCATCCGGAGATGCGCCTTTGAGGGCCAGCTTTACTCAGCCTTTGGCTGTTCGCGCAAACGAATATGCAGCTCGCTCAACGCCTTGTTATCAACGACGCCAGGAGCCTGAGTCATGACACAGGCGGCACTCTGGGTTTTCGGGAAGGCAATCACTTCACGAATCGACTGAGCACCGGTCATCAGCATCACCAGACGGTCCAGGCCGAAGGCCAAACCACCGTGGGGCGGCGCGCCGTATTTCAGAGCATCGAGCAGGAAGCCAAATTTCTCTTCCTGTTCTGCTTCATTGATACCCAACAGGCGGAAGACCGCTTGTTGCATTTCCTTGCGGTGGATACGGATCGAACCACCACCCAACTCAGTACCGTTCAACACCATGTCATAGGCACGGGACAACGCGGTAGCCGGGTTGGCCTCGAGCTCTTCAGGCGAGCACTTAGGCGCCGTGAACGGGTGATGCAGGGCGCTGAAGCTGCCGTCTGTGTTCTCTTCGAACATAGGGAAGTCAACAACCCACATCGGTGCCCACTCGCACGTCAGCAGGTTCAGATCGTTACCGACCTTGATACGCAGCGCACCCAGGGCTTCGCTAACGATCTTGGCCTTGTCGGCACCGAAGAACACGATGTCGCCATCAACGGCGCCAACGCGATCCAGGATCACATTGAGGTTGGCTTCAGGGATGTTCTTGACGATCGGCGACTGCAGACCCTCAACACCCTTGGCACGCTCGTTGACCTTGATGTAAGCCAGGCCACGTGCACCGTAGATGCCAACAAACTTGGTGTATTCGTCGATCTTGCTACGCGGCATGCTCGCGCCGCCAGGAACGCGCAAGGCAGCAACGCGACTTTTCGGGTCATTGGCCGGGCCGCTGAACACCTTGAATTCCACTTCCTTGAGCTGATCGGCAACATCAACCAGTTCCAGCGGGTTACGCAGGTCAGGTTTGTCGGAGCCGTAACGGCGCATGGCCTCTTCCCAGGTCATGTGCGGGAACTCACCGAATTCCAGACCCAGCACTTCCTTGAACAGGTTGCGGATCATTTCTTCGGTCAGGCCCATGATCTCGGCTTCGTTCATGAAGCTGGTCTCGATGTCGATCTGAGTGAACTCAGGCTGACGGTCGGCACGCAGGTCTTCGTCACGGAAGCACTTGGCGATCTGGTAGTAACGGTCAAAACCGGCAACCATCAACAGCTGCTTGAACAGCTGTGGCGATTGCGGCAAGGCAAAGAAGGAACCTGCGTGAGTACGGCTTGGCACCAGATAGTCACGTGCGCCTTCTGGCGTGGCACGGGTCAGAATTGGCGTTTCGACGTCCAGGAAGCCGTTCTCGTCCAGGAAGCGACGGATGCTGGTGGTCATGCGCGAGCGCAGACGCAGCTTCTCGAGCATTTCAGGGCGACGCAGGTCGATGAAGCGATAACGCAGACGAGTTTCTTCGCCAACGTCGGAGAATTCGTTGAGCGGGAACGGCGGGGTTTCGGCTTCGTTCAGAACTTCCAACTCGTATCCCAATACTTCGATCATGCCCGACGCCATGTTGGCGTTGCCGGCACCGGCAGGACGCAGGCGCACCTTGCCAGTGACCTTTACCACGTACTCACTGCGCACACGATCGGCGGCAGCGAAGGTCTCGGCGCGGTCCGGGTCAAACACCACCTGGGCCAGACCATCACGATCACGGATATCGAGGAAAATCACCCCACCGTGGTCACGGCGACGATGGACCCATCCGCAAAGGGTAATTTCCTGGCCTTCCAGGCTTTCGTTCAGTTGGCCGCAATAATGGCTGCGCATCATGGTAGTGGTTTCACTTCTCGTAATTCGAAATTCGGTGGAGGTCTTGCGCACCGTCGGTGCTGGTAACCATGCAAGAGCCCGCTTGTGTTCTGACTGCTTTCGCTCAGTCTCAGTCGGATTTATCGCCGCCTGCCAGATTCTTTTTCGAGCCTGTCTTGAAGTCTGTTTCATACCAGCCTGTACCGCTGAGGCGAAAACCTGGCATGGACAGCATTTTTTTCAATTCAGGGGCCTGACAGGCTGGACAATCAACCAGCGGCGAAGCGCTGATCTTTTGAATGGCTTCCAGCTGATGACCACAGGAAGCGCACTGGTAATCGTACATGGGCATTGGCGTGTCTCGACAATCCGTTAGCGGCAACCCTTAAAGAGGGCCACACAGCAAAGGGCGAGATTATATCTGGTAAATCGAGCCATTGCAGCCGCATGAGCAGCCAGAAGCCCCTAAATGCATCATAAATATCGAGCGATTACAAGACACCGAACGTCCTCCCCCAGCCGACCACCCTGCCTCACCCCATGACCACCTGGTTTTGCACTCCCTCACGGGAGTCGCGCGCCCTCTTCAATAAATGCATCACACAGACAACTCGAATGAGCCCGCTGAAATTTCTTACCCCCCCATAACGCAAATGCACTTCGCGGTCGATATACGACAACAACGTATTTACCGAGCAGTCATTAAGTCGCGAAATATCAGATAGCACCTCCCAATATACTTCCTCAAGTCGCAAACAGGTGGCAAAACCATTTAACCTGACCGACCGTGAAAGTGGCTGAGCCAACGTCATGCCAAAATCAAGTATCACGGGATCAACCCCAACTCTCTGCAGTAGTTTTCCCCTGACGCTTTCTTGCCGAATCAATCGCCTCATATCCAGAGCACTCCATTGCGAAACACTAGAATTAATGAAAGATTTTGTGCAGAACACACTCCATCAAACGATATGTAAAAATCCTTATCCAGCGGACCAGACCCTCAAGCCTGTAGGAGCGCTCTCGGTCCGAGCGGCGAATACGAGCAGCCTCAAGCCTTGAGCCAACGACGCGGGCGTCGTGATTACGCAGAGATGTGCACCTGAAACCAAATAGCAGAACCCGGACAGAGTACACAACTTCCAAACCCACTAATGTTCTTGGCCGCTCCCCTCTATGCATACTCGCCAACAGACACGGGAATATGCCTAAAGCCTGATCAGGCACCACACCAACTTGCACTTCCATTAGTGTGTCAACCACCGAGATTTCCACTTCCACCTCGACTTACAAATACCCCTGCATATAACCGTACACATCCAGCCCACCTAAACCGCACGCGAACAGAAATACCCGCACCATGAACATTAGCGACTGCAAAAAGCACAAAAAATTAACGACCAACGGTCACCAACACAACGCCCCGGACAATAGCGGTCTCAACAACCTTCTGAGAGCACCACTGCGGTCACACGCAGAAAGAGGACTACATGCGTCTAGGACAAGGTTTTCGCTAAAAACAGATTTTGCCTAGGCATCCTCCAGTAACCTCGCTCACAGATAGCTCCATACGCTTAATTTGAGTAGGCCCAAGCTTTACTGTTAAATTGGCAGCGTGTCGCCCTCTTCCAGCCTCTATCGAGGGCGCATAGGCTGATGTGTACACGTGTCCGGCGCCTCCACTTTTTTTGAAGCGAACCGTGTGCAATCAGCTCTTCCTTGCGATCCATCTTAATGTGAGTCATTGAAATGTTGAAAATCGTCCACCTGCTAACGGGTGCAGCGGCTTTGCTGCTGTCCTTTATTCCCAGCCTGCAATCCGAAGCGCTACCTTACCTCCAACACCCTGATGCCCTTTACCTGGCTTTTCTTGGCCTGCTGAACCTGACACTGGCTCCAGTCATTCCATTCTGGAACAAAGGCCCGCGTCACCAACTGCAGAATCTGGTCAGCGCCCTGCTGGTGCTGTCCGTTGTCCTGCAAACACTGACTCTGTTCGGCCTTCTGCTGCCGATCGGTGATCAACCTGCAGTATTGCTTGGCCTGACTCCTGCAGTCATTGCCGTGCTGCTTCATCTGACCGTCAGCTTCTATAAATCATCACCGTCATCCTCCTCACAAAGCTATGACATGACCAACCGTGATACAGGGACGGTCAAGTGGTTCAATACCTCGAAAGGTTTTGGCTTTATCTCCCGAGATTCCGGGGATGATATTTTTGTGCACTTTCGCGCCATCCGCGGCGAAGGCCACCGTGTTCTGGTGGAAGGGCAGCGCGTTGAGTTCTCTGTCATGAACCGCGACAAGGGCCTGCAAGCTGAAGATGTGATCGCAGCACTGCCGCGACGTTGATTCAAGCGTAAAAAAACCGCGATCAGCCAAGCTGTATCGCGGTTTTTTTTGCCTGCACAAAATGACTTAATAGTGCGGCGGCGGGGCTTCCTCTTCGAACGACTCGAACTGCCCGCCCATTTCTTCCTGGCGCTTGAGCAAGGCAGCCATTTGCATTTGCAAACGATCTACCGCGTTTTGCTGCATTACCAGTACATCATTCAATGCCTGAATGGTGTCATCCTGAAAAGCCAAACGACTCTCAAGGTCCATCACTCGCGATTCAAGCGTCATAATCAACCCTCCGAAAAAGTAAAGCCTGCATCAAGAACCGACGCCAGCCTGCCCCGGACAGCATTTACATCAGCCTGCGTATAGGGTTTGGCAGGATGCTTGCCCCACACCGGCCCCGGCCATGCCACGTCAGTCTGATAACGAACAATCACGTGCATGTGCAATTGACTCACCACGTTACCCAGCGTGGCGACATTCATTTTGTCCGCACCAAACAACCCTTTCAGTACTCGCGCCAGAGCGGTCGTCTCAGCCCACATCATCTGCTGCTCAGAGTCATCCAGTTGAAACAATTCGGTTATACCCTCGCGCCGTGGCACCAGAATAAACCAGGGGTAATTCGAATCGTTGGACAGCAGCAAGCGGCACAAGGGGAAATCCCCTATGAGCCAGGTATCCTCATGAAGGCGTGTATCCAAAGCGAACACTGGGAGCTCTCCTCTTTACCGTTCTTTTAAACTCAGCGTGCGATGAGACTCAGCGCCAGCCAGGTGACAGGCGCGAAGGATACCCTTGATCGACTCCTGCATCACGCCGACATCCGCGGATGCGCACACGAAAAGAGAGCAATGGACGCTCAATCAACAGCACACGGACACTTGTGCACCAAAACTGCACAAAACGAATGCTTTTAGTGCGCCAAAACGTCACTTACCACCCCATTAGGTGTTAACCGGTAACGTTTTAAGCGCGTTTTTTTAGCAGGAACGCCTTCTTGCGACGAAAAAGAACACGCCAAGGGCGCTCTTATCGCCGTTCGACCCAAGCAAGATCAGGCCTCATAGCTCGAAAACGAACAAAATTATTTATTTTTCATCACCACTGCTTTTTGAGCATGCTTGTTGCATAGAGCATTTACATAGTCGATAGGCTTCAGCCGGAATGCAGTAGCCTGACGATAAATAACAATAGCTGGTCCGTAGGAAATTGGAGTTTTCATTGTAGGCAGCCTGGATTCACCCATATGCCAAACGCTGAAAACAACACTGATTTAGATGCTGAAACACGGCATAACGCTGCGCGCTTGCGACATGTAGGGTGCTATTTGCGACATGCCTGTAAAGAAGCTGAAAGCTTATGAGAGCAAGTATCGCCAACATTGTCGGCGTGATATAAGTTTGCGCCGACACAAAAAGAAAGAGCCGCCCAGATAATAATTTCAGGTGGGACGGCAGTACTCTTCCTAAAAACCAAAGGAGCAAATCACGATGCGCGTGATGAAGTGGAGCATAATCGCCCTGGCTGTTTCAGCCGGTACTACTCAGTTCGCAATGGCCTCCTCCCAGGACGACGCCAAAGGTTTCATCGAAGACAGCACTCTGACTTCTAAAACCCGCATGCTGTACATGAACCGTGATTTCCGTAACGGCGCTGGCAACATCGCCAAGCCAACCGGCGGCTTCAAAAGCGGCTACCGCGAAGATTGGGGCCTGAGCGAACTGCTTAACTACCAGTCCGGCTTCACCCAGGGCACCATCGGTGTCGGTGTTGACGCTTTCGCCATGGGCACAGCACGCCTGGACGGCGGCGCTGGCCGTCAAGGCAACGGCCTGTTCGCCACCAAGAGCGACGGTTCTCCGGAAGATACCCAGTCGAAAATCGGCGGGGCTGTCAAATTCCGCGTTTCCGACACTGAACTGAAATACGGCAACCAATTCGTAGCCAGCCCGGTTTTCTCCACCGACGATAGCCGTCTGCTGCCAGAGGTTGCTACCGGCACCCTGATCACCAGCAAGGAAATCAAAGGCCTGGAGCTGAGCGCAGGTCGCTTCACCGCGCTGAGCTCGCAGACTGGCATGGCACGCGACAGCATCAATGGCAAAGGCCAGCCAGGCCTGACCGCTGCCAACATTGCCGGCGCAACCTACCAATTCACTGACAACTTTGTTGGTGGCGTGGCAGCATCCGACGTTGAAGACTACTTCAAGAAGCAGTACATCAACCTGAACTACACCCTGCCTATCGCAGAGTCTCAGGCCCTGAACTTCGACTTCAACGGCTATAAAACAACCAGCGATGGCAAGGAACTGCTGGGCAACGTGGACAACAAGATCTGGAGCTTGGCGGCTGCTTACAGCCTCGGCGCTCACAAGTTCACCATTGCTCACCAGCGCTCCACCGGTGACAGCGCTTACAACTACGGCATCGACGGCGGCGGCAGTATCTTCCTCGCCAACTCCGTACAGTACTCCGACTTCAACCAGCGCGACGAACGCTCCTGGCAGGGTCGCTACGACCTGAACATGACCAGCTACGGCGTTCCAGGCCTGAGCTTCATGGCTCGCTACGTTAAAGGCGATAACATCTCCACGACTGACGGCGAAGGCAAAGAGCACGAATTTGACTTCGAAACCAAGTACGTATTGCAAGAAGGCCCGGCCAAAGACTTGTCTTTCCGTCTGCGTAGCGCGATCTATCGCACCACCAGCAACAACGGCAACGATGTCAACGACTTCCGCCTGATTGCTGAGTACCCGCTGAACATCTTGTAATCATGGCCTTCGGGCGATAGTTACATATACCGTGTTTAGTGAAAGCCACGCTCCTGTCTCAGGGCGTGGCTTTTTATTTGCCTGAATAAAAGTTCAGTTATATAGCAAGCTAACTAATAACTATAAATGCAACTAATTATCAATCGCCAAATTGACCGCCGAACATCTGCAACTACCTTCACAAGGTACAAAAACAATTAAAGGGGCATTTAGCCCCTTTAATGTTTACTCACACCCGACTCGATTGTCAGGTGCCATCTCTGACCTTACTGCGCAGCGACTTCCTGAACCACACGAACCACTCGTTGCGGAAAAGGAATATCCACGCCCTGAGCCTTCAAGCGATCGCGGGAATGTTCGTTGAGCATAAACAGGACATCCCAATAATCCGGGGTATTGACCCATACACGCAACGACATGGTGATCGCACTATCACCCAAGGCCGTGACCACAACAACTGGAGCCGGTTCTTTCAGGACGCGAGGGTCATCGGCCAGCGCCAGCAACACTTCACGGACCTTTTGAAGATCCGCCTCGTAGTCCACACCCACATCAAATACCACTTTGCGCGTCGGTTGACGGTTGTAGTTGGTGATGATGCCGTTGGACAGGTTGCCGTTTGGCACGATGACAGTTTTGTTGTCACCGGTGCGCAACACGGTGTGGAAGATCTGAATACTGTCCACAGTACCGCTTACGCCTTGCGCTTCGATCCAGTCACCGATCTTGAACGGACGGAACAGCAGAATCAGTACCCCACCCGCAAAGTTCGCCAGACTGCCCTGCAACGCCAGACCAATGGCCAGACCTGCCGCACCAATGGCCGCGACAAACGACGTGGTCTGGATACCGATCATTGACGCGACACTGACAACCAGCAGTATCTTGAGAATGATATTGGCGAGGTTGCTGATAAAGCCCTGCAACGCCAGGTCTGCCTTTCTCAGCGCCAGCAACTGGCCAATCTTGGTAGTCAAACGGTTGATCAGCCACCAGCCCACCGCCAGCGTAACCACTGCCAGCAGCACACGGCTGCCGTATTCCATGATCATGGGGATCCAGGCCTGGGAGGCCTTGATCAACTGATCCACTTCAGTGTTCAAATCCATTTACATCTCCTCGCGACAAAACTCGACGCCGTCATTTATTCAGCAAAACGATAAGGCAACCGTGGTCGCCAAACCGCTTGCGCCGCGCCCAGGAAATTTCGGACGGCAATGCGCGTCATTGGTTCCCTGGGTCCGTGATCAGTCGCGAAAATTGTTGAACTGCAGTGGCATGTCGAACGTCTTGGCACGCAGCGCTGCAATCGCATCCTGCAAGTCATCGCGTTTCTTGCCGGTGATGCGTACTTGCTCGCCCTGAATGGCAGCCTGAACCTTGAGCTTGGCATCCTTGACGTGAGCAACGATTTTCTTCGCCAGCTCTTTATCAATGCCTTCCTTGAGCACCGCTTCCTGCTTCATCAATTTGCCCGAAGCATAGGCATCCTTGACCTCAAGGCATTGAACGTCGATCTTGCGCTTGACCAGTGCCAGCTTGAGGATCTCGATCATTGCTTCCAGCTGGAAGTCGGCTTCAGCGGTCAGATTGACCGTCAGATCCTTCTCCTTGAACTCAAAAGTGCCTTTACCCTTGAGGTCATAACGACGATCCAGTTCCTTGACGGCGTTCTCGACGGCGTTGGTGACTTCGTGCTTGTCCAGTTCGGATACCACGTCGAACGACGGCATGTAATTTTCTCCAATAATAAAGGGCGCGCTCAACACAGATGGAGCACGCCTGACCTGACAGTTAAAATGCGCGGGCATTATAGCGGTTCTTCGACTTCATTCACTTGCGAGCTCACATGCGAAATTCGGCCCTGCCACACACCCACTCCGACGTGCCTACCCGGGCGAGTACCACCTGGCACGTTCTCGGCGCAGGAAGCATGGGCATGCTGTGGGCTACTCGACTGGCACGGGCCGGCTTGCCAGTGAAGCTCATCGTGCGCAACTGCGAACGCCTGCAAGCGTACAAAGCAGCCCGGGGTTTGACTCTGATTGAAGGCGAAGAGTCGCAAAAATGGAACATCCGCGCGCAAATTCCTGAAAACGGCGAGCCGATTCAGCGCCTGCTGGTCACCTGCAAAGCCTATGACGCGCAACAGGCCGTCGCGCAAATTGCCGCTCGGCTTACCCCGGACGCAGAAATAATCCTGCTGCAAAACGGCCTCGGCAGCCAACAGGCCGTCGCGGCCCTTGTGCCACACATTCGCTGCATCTTCGCCTCCAGCACCGAAGGCGCCTTTCGTGATGGTGATTGGCGCGTGGTATTTGCCGGCCGGGGTCACACGTGGCTGGGTGATGCCGATCAAGGCACCATCGCGCAATGGCTTGATGAACTTCAGCGCAGCGGCATTGATCACGAATGGAGCCCGAACATCCTGAGCCGCTTGTGGCGCAAGCTGGCACTTAACTGTGCAATCAATCCCCTGACGGTTCTCTACGACTGCCGTAATGGCGGGCTGCAAGCACACAGCGCCGAAGTGCACACCCTCTGCGCAGAGCTCAGCGCTCTGCTTGAGCACTGCGGTCAAGCCAGTGCCGCGGTCGGCTTGGCCACTGAAGTGGATCGCGTTATCCGGGCCACTGCCAACAACTACTCCTCCATGCACCAGGATGTTGCCCACGGCCGCCGTACCGAAATCAGCTACCTGCTCGGATATGCCTGCGAAGCAGCCCGCAGCAGCCAGTTCGCCGTCCCACACCTGCAGCACCTGCACCAGCGATTGACTGAACACCTGCAGCAGCGCGGATTGCCCTGTAACTGAGGGGCGCGCTACCCTGCCAGCATCTTCTTATCTAAGCGGCCACCCCATGCCCTTGCGCCAGCGCCTTGAAAACCTACCGGTAGGCCAGAAGTTGCTGGCCGCCCTGCTCGTCTTGCTGGCTGCCGTCATGCTGGTTGCCAATTTGACGTTCATCAGTGTCGCGTACTGGATTTCCCACGAAAGTACCGCCCCGCAAGCCCTGCAAACACTGGGGCAACTGACTTCAAATCCTGACCTGATCGCTCATGCGCTGGATTCACCGCAGAGCGCAAAATCCCTGCTCAATGAAATCGGCAGCTACGCCCCCCTTCGCGCTGCCGCGATTTATGACAGTTCAGGAAACCTGCTGGTGCAGTTGCAACACGGTGAACACCTCCCGCTCCCCGAGCACTATCGCCAGATTGAAGCCTGGAGCCTCACCGAACTGCGAAGCCATCAAGTCACACGCCTGCATCACGGTGACCAACCACCCGGGCACCTGCTGTTGATCGCCAGCAGCGAGCTGCCCATGGCCTTCTACACCGGCACGCTGACGGCCAGCCTGGGCATTCTGGTGTTCAGCATTTTGCTGTGGTTCGTGGTGGCACGCCAGATCAAGCGCCTGATCACCCAGCCCATCCACCGCCTTGAAGAGCTGTCGCGCCAGGTCAGCCGCGAAGAAAACTACGCATTGCGCGCAGCACCAGGCAACAACGACGAAATCGGCAGCCTGGCCAGAGCATTCAACACCATGCTCTCGCGCATTGAAGTGCGTGACCAGGAACTCAAGCGCGCCAGAGACGAAGCCCGTGAAGCCTACGACCAAGCTCAGGCACTGGCCGAAGAAACCCGTCATGCCAATCGCAAGCTGGAGCTCGAAGTACAAGTTCGTAGCAAAATAGAGAAAAAACTCACCGGATTTCAGAACTACCTCAATTGCATCATCGACTCCATGCCTTCGGCCCTGATCGCGTTGGACGAAGAACTCTATGTCACCCAATGGAATCAGGAAGCCAGCGCCCTGTCCGGCACGCCATTGGACGATGCCATGAGCAAGCCCATTTACCTGGCCTTCGAACCCTTGAAACCCTTCCTGCCGCAGCTCAAGGACACGATTGAGCACCACCGGGTAACAAAAATTGAACGCGTCACCTGGGGACAGGGCGAAGACGCTCGCCACTACGCCTTGACCTTTTACCCGCTCATGGGCGGTGCCGGACGCGGCGTCGTGATCCGCATCGATGACATTACCCAGCGACTGTCACTGGAAGACATGATGGTGCAGTCGGAGAAGATGCTCTCCGTAGGCGGACTCGCTGCCGGCATGGCCCATGAGATCAACAACCCCTTGGGCGCTATCCTGCATAACGTGCAGAACATTCGCAGACGCCTGTCGAGCGACCTGCCAAGGAATATCGAGCAAGCCGAGCAGACCGGCATTGACCTGGACGTGGTCAATCACTACCTGCAGGCACGAGAGATCCCGCAGTTGCTTGACGGCATCCAGCAGGCCGGGGCCCGCGCAGCCAAAATCGTGACCCACATGCTCAGCTTCAGCCGCCGCAGCAACCGGCAAATGAGCCCCTGCGATTTATCGGCACTCATTGATCAAGCCCTGGACATTGCCAGCAATGATTTTGACCTGGCCATTGGCTTTGACTTCAAGGGCCAGGCCATCATCCGCCAGTTCGACCCGCAGCTCGGCCCGGTACCCGGCATCCCCAACGAGCTGGAGCAGGTGCTGCTCAATTTGTTGAAAAATGCCGCCCAGGCCATTCATCAACGTACCGACAAGAGCGAGCCAGGGCGTATCATTCTGCGCACCAGACTGAATCCGCCATGGGCCGAGATTCAGATTGAAGACAATGGTATCGGGATGCCGGAGCCTGTGCGCAAACGAATTTTCGAGCCGTTTTTCACCACCAAGGAAGTTGGCCAGGGCACGGGGCTGGGCCTGTCCGTGTCGTACTTCATCATTACCAACAACCACAAGGGCCAAATGGAAGTGCACTCAACCCAGGGGCAAGGCACTTGCTTTACCCTGCGCCTGCCTTTAACCGGCAACCCGATGACCTACCCCGAATCAACCAAGGTGGAACTGTAAACATGGGCTTTCGCTTATCGAAAATTTACACCCGCACCGGCGACAAGGGCGAAACAGGGCTCGGCGATGGCCGCCGCGTACCCAAGGATCACCCCCGCATAGAAGCCATCGGCGAGGTCGACACGCTGAACAGTCAGGTGGGCCTGCTCCTGGCCGGGCTCATCGAGCACAGCGAACAGACCCCTGGCCTCATCGAGTTGATCGAAGTACTTGAACCCTGCCAGCATCGATTGTTTGACCTGGGAGGGGAATTGGCGATGCCCGAGTATCAGGCTCTCGACAAGGTCGAAATCGAGCGGCTTGAAGCCGCGATTGATCGCTGGAACGAAGAGCTGGGCCCGCTTGAGAACTTCATTTTGCCTGGTGGTTCGAGTCTGATCGCCCAAGCCCATGTTTGCCGCAGCCTGGCACGCAGCGCCGAACGCCGCTGCCAACAGCTCAATGCGCTGGAGCCCCTGGCGGGCGTTGGATTGGCTTATATCAATCGTTTGTCTGACGTGCTGTTTGTTGCGGCACGCTTGATTGCCAAGCGTCAGGGAATTGCAGAGATCCTCTGGCAAGCGGCAGCAAAGCCGGGGGTTTGACAGTCGAGTTCAGCACGTGTGGGAGCGGCGGTACGCCGCTCCCACAAGAGCTTGCGCAATTATTTAGACCTGTGGCCAGAACGCCCGAATTCCGGCAACGCCCTGTGCACCGATAGCCCACACCTGCTGACGATCATCAGGTCCCAGCCCGCCCAGCAAAAACACCGGCTTACTGAAATTGGCGATCAATTGTTGCGCCTGCTCCCAGCCCAGCGGTGGCGTATCAGGGTGAGTCTGCGTCGGCAGAACCGGCGACAGGGTCACGAAGTCCACATCCATCTGCTCGGCCAGCATCAACTCTTCAGCGTTATGGCATGAGGCTGCCAACCAGCGGTCTTTAGGCAACGGCCTACCCTTGGCGGCGTACTTGCGCAATTGCGCAGCGGTCAGATGCCAGCCCGCCGAAGGAAAGTCTCCCAACCACTCCAGCGGCCCCTTGAGCATCAGTTGCGCCTTGCCTGCACACAAACCGGTCGCATCTACCGCCAAATCCCGGTACTTGGGGTCATATCCATTGGGCGCACGCAGCGAAACCAATTTAATGCCACCGGCAATTGCCTTCTGGATACCGCGCAACAGCTCAGGGGTTTCAAGACCATCTGGAGTGATCAGGTATTGATCGGGCAAACGGGCAGCCGTAACAATCGGCTGGTTAGCCTCAGGGAACGCGTATTGCGCCAACTCGCGCGGGCTTACCCAAGCCAATGGCTGGCCTTCTGCACCATGAGGTTCACCGGTGAAAGCTGAAACCTCCCACACATCCAGCAGAACATGCTTATCCGGGTAATCATGTTGAACCTTGATCAAAGGCCGAGCAGCCTGAACCACAATGCCCAACTCTTCCTTCAACTCACGACCCAGTGCAGCCTCGACCGACTCCCCAGCCTCAACCTTGCCGCCTGGAAACTCCCACAGACCGCCTTGATGCTGAGAATCAGCGCGACGAGCGATCAAAATCTTCCCGTCAGTGCCCCGGATAACGGCCGCAGCCACATGAACTCGTTTCACCCTTGTACTTCCTCTAATCCGGCCTGTTGCCAGGCTTTGAACGCGGGCCATTGGTAAATGGCGTCGATATAAGCTTCATCTTCAGCTGACAGCGCAACGCGGTAAGTTCGCAGGCGAACAGCCACCGGAGCAAAAAAAGCATCGGCCACACTGGATCGACCGAACAGATAAGGCCCGCTTTCGGTCGCCACTGCGCGGCACTCTGCCCACAGCGCGCTCATCCTGTCGATATCGGCCTGGGCCTCGGCAGGCATGGAGAGCAGCGCCTGATCACGACTCAAATCAAATGGCAGATTGCTCCGCAAACCAAAAAATCCGCTGTGCATTTGCGCGCACGCCGATCTGGCCTGAGCCCGCGCAGCGACATCTTCCGGCCACAGTCGAGCGGCCGGAAAACACTCATTCAGGTATTCCGCGATAGCCAGCGAATCAGCGATGGTGCCGTGTACGGTCTTCAGCAGCGGTACTTTTCCCGTTGCCGAGTGTTGGAGAATAAGTGCCCGGGTATCAGGCTGGCCCAGCTTGATCAGCGTCTCGGTGTACGGGGCACCCGCCAGATCCAGCGCCAGCGCGGCGCGCAGGGACCACGATGAATGCAACTTGTCGCCAATGATCAGGTGAAAGCTCATAGATAGGCACCTTGAGAAAAGGGAGAGCTGATAAAGCGGGGGTATTACGGGCCCATCAGCGCCGAGGCGACTGACAGGCCCGCAATGTCGAGACGACTCAGGTACGGTATTCGGCGTTGATTTTCACGTATTCGTGGGACAAGTCCGTCGTCCAGATGGTCTCGCTGCAAGCACCACGCCCCAATTCGATACGGATGGTGATTTCTTCACGGGCCATCACTGCAGAACCCTGCTCTTCGGTGTAAGTGGCCGAACGTGCGCCACCACTGGCAATGCACACCTCACCCAGGAACACATCAATCTTGCTCACGTCCAGATCCGGCACGCCAGCACGGCCCACAGCGGCCAGGATGCGGCCCCAGTTAGGATCGGAAGCAAACAACGCGGTCTTGATCAGCGGCGAATGGGCAACGGTGTAGCCGACGTCCAGGCATTCCTGATGATTACCGCCGCCATTCACTTCAACAGTGACAAACTTGGTTGCGCCTTCGCCATCGCGCACGATGGCCTGCGCCACGTCCATGCAGACTTCCAGCACTGCCTGTTTCAACGCAGCAAACAGTGGGCCGCTGGCCTCGGTGATTTCAGGCAAAGCCGCTTTACCCGTAGCAATCAACATGCAGCAGTCGTTGGTCGATGTATCACCATCGATCGTAATGCGGTTGAACGACTTGTTCGCGCCGTCGAGCAGCAGGTTTTGCAGCACATCGCGGGCAACCTTGGCGTCGGTTGCGATGTAGCCCAGCATGGTGGCCATATTGGGACGAATCATCCCTGCACCTTTGCTGATGCCCGTAACGGTGATGGTTACGCCTTCGTGTTCGAACTGACGGCTGGCACCTTTGGGCAAGGTGTCAGTGGTCATGATGCCGGTTGCAGCCTGCGCCCAATTATTTTCGGACAGATCGTCCAGAGCGGCTTGCAATGCACCTTCGATTTTCTCAACCGGCAGCGGCTCACCGATCACACCGGTGGAGTACGGAAGCACGGCACTGGCGGGCACGCCCGTCAGCTCGGCCAGTTTGTCGCAGGTACGGGTTGCCGCAATCAGCCCTGGCTCACCTGTGCCCGCATTGGCATTGCCCGTGTTGGTCAGCAAGTACCGCACCGGGCCTTGCACACGCTGCTTGGCCAGGATGACAGGCGCGGCGCAGAACGCATTCAGGGTGAATACACCCGCCACGCTTGAGCCTTCAGCGCAGCGCATAACCACCACATCCTTGCGCCCTGGACGCTTGATACCGGCTGAAGCTATACCCAGTTCAAAACCGGCCACCGGGTGCAAAGTAGGCAAAGGACCAAGACCAACAGCCATGACGCGCTCCTAAATAAGTGTTGTGCGCCGCCGCAAAGGGACGGGAATTCAATGGTAAAACGCCGCGACGGCTAATGCCGGTCGCGGCGCAGGTGTTTCAGCAGTTGAAGCGGGCTTTAGTTGATTTGCCCGTGACAGTGCTTGTATTTCTTGCCCGAGCCGCAGTAGCAGAGTTCGTTGCGACCCAGCTTTGGCTCGTTACGAGCAGGCTCGGCAACCACGTCAGCCACATCGGCGCCTTCCAGCACCTTGGCCAATGCGTCTGGCTGATCAAGGCCCGGCGCTTCGGCATGCTGGAACTGCAAACGCGAAGCTAGGTCTTCAGCTTCCTGGCGCAGGCGTGCTTCTTCGGCTTCAGGGTCTTCGCGACGAACCTGTACATGTGACAACACACGAATCGAATCGCGCTTGATCGAATCAAGCAGCTCGGAGAACAGGTTGAACGACTCCCGCTTGTACTCCTGCTTCGGGTTCTTCTGTGCATAACCGCGCAAGTGGATACCGTGACGCAGGTGATCCATGGTCGACAGGTGGTCTTTCCACAGGTCATCCAGTACGCGCAGAACAATTTGTTTCTCGAACGTGCGCAGCGCTTCAGCACCGGCCTGATCTTCTTTTTCGCTGTAGGCAGCAATCAGCTCGTTCAGCAGCTTCTCGCGCAGGGTTTCTTCGTACAGGTGATCATCTTCGTCGAGCCATTGCTGGATCGGCAATTTCACGCCAAAGCCGCTTTCGATGGCAGCTTCCAGGCCTTTGACGTCCCACTGCTCCGGCAACGATTGCGGCGGAATGTGAGCGCTGATGGTGCTGTCGAGAACGTCCTTGCGGAAGTCTGCGATGGTTTCACCGATGTTGTCGGCTGCCAGCAACGTGTTACGCATGTGATAAATCACTTTACGCTGTTCGTTGTTGACGTCATCGAACTCCAGCAATTGCTTACGAATGTCGAAGTTGCGACCTTCAACCTTGCGCTGCGCCTTTTCGATCGCGTTGGTCACCATGCGGTGCTCAATCGCTTCGCCAGACTGCATGCCCAGGGCTTTCATGAAGTTCTTCACCCGATCAGAGGCAAAGATGCGCATCAGGCTGTCTTCAAGCGACAGGTAGAAACGGCTGGAACCTGCGTCACCCTGACGACCGGCGCGACCACGCAACTGGTTGTCGATACGGCGCGATTCGTGACGCTCGGAAGCGATCACATGCAGGCCACCCGACTCCAGCACTTGCTGGTGACGCTTTTGCCAATCGGCCTTGATCTGTGCGATCTGCTCAGGCGTCGGATCTTCCAGGGAGGCGACTTCCACTTCCCAGTTGCCGCCCAACAGGATGTCAGTACCACGACCCGCCATGTTGGTAGCGATGGTCAGCGCACCCGGACGACCGGCCTGGGCAATGATCTCGGCTTCTTTTTCGTGGAACTTGGCGTTCAGAACCTTGTGCTCAATACCTTCCTTGTTCAGAAGGTTGGACATGTGCTCGGAGGTTTCGATGGTCGCTGTACCCACCAGCACTGGACGGCCTTTGGCCATGCAGTCCTTGATGTCAGCCACAATCGCCGCGTACTTCTCATCGGCGGTGAGGAACACCAGGTCGTTGAAGTCCTTGCGCGCCAGTGGCTTGTTCGGCGGGATAACCATCACCGACAGACCATAGATCTGGTGGAATTCAAACGCTTCGGTGTCCGCAGTACCGGTCATGCCCGACAGCTTGTTGTACAGACGGAAGTAGTTCTGGAAGGTGGTCGTAGCCAGGGTCTGGCTCTCTGCCTGAATATTCAGGCCTTCCTTCGCTTCGATAGCCTGGTGCAGGCCTTCGGACAAACGACGACCCGGCATGGTACGGCCAGTGTGTTCGTCGACCAGCAATACCTGACCGTCTTCAACGATGTATTCAATGTTGCGATTGAACAGCTTGTGAGCACGCAGCGCGGCGTACACATGGGTCAACAGGCCCAGGTTGTGTGCCGAATACAGGCTCTCGCCTTCTGCGAGCAAGCCGATCTGGGTCAGCATGTCTTCAACAAACTGGTGACCGGCTTCGTTCAGTTCTACCTGGCGAGTCTTTTCATCAATGGTGAAATGACCTGCCTTGGTAACTTCACCTTCGACTTCCTCGACGTGCATCTCAAGGCGCGGGATCAGTTTGTTGATTTCGGTGTACAGTTTGGAACTGTCTTCGGCCTGACCGGAGATGATCAGCGGAGTTCGGGCTTCATCGATCAGGATGGAGTCGACTTCGTCGATCACGGCGAAATTAAGCTCGCGCTGGAATTTTTCTTCCATGCTGAAAGCCATGTTGTCGCGCAGGTAATCGAAGCCAAACTCGTTGTTGGTACCGTACGTGATGTCGGCGGCGTAGGCTTCACGCTTTTCTTGAGGCGGCTGGAACGGCGTTACAACACCGACTGTCAGGCCCAGGAATTCGTAAAGAGGACGCATCCAGTTGGCATCGCGGCGAGCCAGATAGTCGTTCACGGTGATGACGTGAACGCCTTTACCCGACAGCGCGTTGAGGTAAACCCCAAGGGTCGCGACCAAGGTCTTGCCTTCACCAGTACGCATTTCAGCGATCTTGCCTTCGTGCAAGGTCATGCCGCCGATCAACTGAACGTCGAAGTGGCGCATGCCCATGACACGCTTGCCTGCCTCACGGCATACCGCGAAAGCTTCCGGCAACAGTTGGTCGAGGGTCTCACCTTTGGCTATGCGGGCCTTGAACTCTTGGGTCTTGGCGCGCAATTGCTCATCGGTCAGGGCAACCATCTGCTCTTCGAAGGAATTGACGACCTGTACTGTCTTGAGCATGCGTTTAACTTCGCGCTCGTTCTTGCTTCCAAAAAGTTTCTTTAACAAAGGCGCAAACATATCGGCAGGATCTTCCACACATAGGGATGGAGGGCGGCCCCGAGAGTCGCCCGAGCAGCCCTGATGGCCGCATGCGAACGAGCATTCTACCCGGAAACGGCGGTGAGGAAAGTGGCGTTATTCCACGATACTGGTACAGCGTTGTGAAGGGGCTTATATAAAATAAGGGCTTTTTGCTGAACTTCAAGGCATAAGAACAAGAAGTTACTCATTGATTTCATGAATAAATGTTCATGAACCTTGATCAGAGCGAGTGAAACCGGCGGTTTCTGCTAAGATTGCGGCTCTGCTTTCTCAGGTGTTTGAACATGGCATTTCGCCCACATCCAGCACGGGCACCCTCCGTTCTGCTCCGCGAGGCCAAGCCCCTAAAAGCCATTTTTGGTCATGCAAAGCGTCTGGCGCACCTGCAGCGCTTGCTTGAAAGCCAGCTCCAGCCAGCCGCACGCGAGCATTGCCACGTCGCTTCGTGGCGCGAAGGCAACCTGTTGCTAATCGTGACTGACGGCCACTGGGCCACTCGCCTGCGCTATCAGCAAAAACGCCTGCTGCGCCAACTGCAGGCATTTGACGAGTTCGCCAGCCTGACCCGGATTCTCTTCAAAGTGCAGCCACCCACAGTGCAGGCCAAGGTTGCGGGGCATACGCTGGATTTATCCGAGGATGCCGCCCAGACCATCCAGGCAACGGCCGACGGCATTACCGACCCGGCCTTGCGCGCCGCCCTTGAGCGCCTGGCGAGTCACGCACGACCTAAACCCTGACCAGCTCCCACCGTTTTACTTGCGCTTGCTGCTGCCCAACAACGACCCCAGCAGCCCCCGAACCAACTGGCGCCCCATCTGGCTGGCCGCCTGGCGCGCCATCGACTGCAGCGCCTTGCCTGCGGTCGAACCCAGAAAGTCTCCCGCCTGATCCAGAAACCCCGGCTCGTGCGGCGCAGCCTGTGTCTGCGCCTGATCTTGCGGCGCCACGCCCTTGCGGGCCATGAGAATCTCGTACGCCGACTCCCGATCCACAGGCTTGTCGTATCGCCCCTGCAGCGCAGAACCGCGAATCAAGGCCTCGCGCTCGGCTTCAGTCAACGGACCAATACGCGATTGCGGTGGCGCAATCAGTACGCGCTGGACCATGGCTGGCGTGCCTTTTTCTTCAAGCATGCCCACCAGCGCCTCCCCTGTACCCAGCTCTGTCAGTACCGCCAACGCATTAAACGCCGGATTCGGACGAAATCCGTCAGCCACGGCCTTCAGGGACTTCTGCTCCTTGGCCGTAAAGGCCCGCAGGCCATGCTGGATACGCAGCCCCAACTGCGCGAGCACCGTATCCGGCAAGTCCGCAGGCGATTGAGTGACAAAATACACCCCGACACCCTTGGAACGGATCAGGCGTACGACTTGTTCCAAGCGATCCTGCAACGCTTTTGGCATCCCGGCAAACAGCAGGTGCGCCTCGTCAAAAAACAGCGCCAGCAGGGGTTTGTCCGCGTCGCCGCGCTCGGGCAGTTGCTCGAAAAGCTCCGCCAACAGCCACAGCAGAAAGGTTGCGTACACCTTTGGCGCTTCATGAACCAAGCGACTGGCATCAAGCAGATGAATCTGCCCGCGACCGTCACTGGCAGGCTGCAAAATATCTTCGAGTTGCAGTGCCGGCTCCCCGAACAGGGCTTCAGCACCCTGCTGTTCGAGGGTTGCCAGACGCCGCAACAGGGCCTGACTTGAGCCGGTGGTCATCAGGGCGGCGTCATCGCCCAATATTTGAGGGTTATCACGCAGATGATTGAGGAGCGCCTTCAGGTCTTTGAGGTCGAGCAACAACAACCCTTCACGATCCGCCACCTTGAAGGCTGCATAGAGCGCCGACTGCTGGCTATCGGTCAGCTCCAGCAGGCTGCCTAACAGCAACGGTCCCATTTCACTCAAGGTTGTACGCAACGGATGACCGGTCTTGCCCTGGATATCCCACAAGGTCACCGGATACGCCTTGGGCTGGTAATTGAGCCACGGCATTCCCGCAATCCGCTCCGCGATTTTCCCCTGGGGGTTGCCGGCCGCGCCCAAACCGCACAGATCGCCCTTGATGTCAGCGGCAAAGACTGCAACTCCGGCATCGCTGAACTGTTCGGCCAAACGTTGGAGAGTCACGGTTTTACCCGTCCCCGTGGCACCCGCCACCAGCCCGTGCCGGTTGGCAAGGCGCAAGGACTGAGCGATGGGCTGACCCGAAAGGTCGGCACCGAGTACTAGAGCAGAAGAGTCAGGCATTTTGCCACCTTTGATTAATCTTTCGCGATCGCGGGTCGATACACCTTGAATGCTAGACCAGAAAAAACCGGATTTAGCGTCGTAAAGCGCCTTGATGAACACTCAACCTGCCCGGTTAAGGCGGTGATGTGTAGCACGCGCGTTTTACCAGAGTGTATGCCTCACACTTTTAGACCTTAGCGGACCCTTCAAGCCATGAATAAAAACCTGCGTTTCAGCCATAAAATCCTGCTTGCCGCGTCCCTGATCGTAATAGCCGCCTTTTCGCTATTTACGCTGTACAACGACTACTTGCAACGCAATGCCATCCGCCACAACCTGGACAGCTACCTGCACGAAATGGGCAGCGTCACGGCCAACAACATACAGACATGGCTGGGAGGCCGGATTCTGCTGGCGCAAAACCTCGCCGAATCCATCGCCCTCACTCCAGAGCCCGCCCAGGTGGCGAACCTGCTGGAGCAAAAAACCCTGAGCAGTACGTTTATGGCCGTTTATTTTGGTGACAGCCAGGGCGGCTTTACCATTCGCCCTGACAGCAAAATGCCTGACGGCTACGACCCGCGTACCCGCCCCTGGTACAAGGATGCGCTGAACAGCGCCTCCTCAAGCCTGACTGAACCCTATATAGATGCAGCCACCGGCCAGATGGTTATTTCCATCGGTGCCCCGGTTAGAGAATCCGGGCAAACCCTGGGCGTCGTCGGCGCCGACCTGACGCTGCAAACCATTACCGACAGCATCAATGCCCTGAACTTCAATGGCATGGGCTACGCCTTTCTGATCAGTGCCGACGGCAAGATCCTGGTCCACCCGGACAAAACCCTGGTGACGAAAAACCTGAAGGATGTCTATCCCCAGGACACGCCTTCGATCAACGCCGGGTTCAGCGAGATCCAGGTCGACGGCAAAACCCGTATCGTGACCTTTGCGCCGGTCAAAGGCCTGGGTTCGGTCAACTGGTACATCGGCCTGTCCGTTGACAAGGAACAAGCGTTCGCAGCGCTCAGCGAGTTCCGAACGTCGGCCATCATTGCCACCGTGATTGCAGTGGTTTCGATCATTGCCCTCCTCGGCCTGCTGATTCGCCTGCTGATGCAGCCACTGCACGTCATGACCCGTGCCATGCAGAACATTGCCGAAGGTGAAGGCGACCTGACGCGCCGCCTGGTGGTTGAGTCCCAGGATGAGTTCGGCATGCTGGGCAGTGCGTTCAACCGTTTTGTCGAACGCATTCACTCGTCGATCAGCGAAGTGGCCTCGGCGACTGAACAGGTCAACGAAGTGGCCCTGCGTGTCGTCAGCGCATCCAACTCATCGATGCTCAACTCGGACGAGCAAGCAAGTCGCACCAACAGCGTTGCAGCTGCGATCAACGAATTGGGTGCCGCGGCGCAAGAGATCGCGCGCAATGCGGCCCAGGCATCACACCAGGCCAGCGATGCACGCGGCCTGGCCGAAGAAGGCCAGCAAGTGGTGGAACGCAGCATCAACTCGATGCAGAAACTGTCGCAAATGCTCGGCACATCCAGCGGTCATATCGAGTCGTTGAACGACAAGACCGTGAACATCGGACAGATCCTTGAAGTGATCACCAGCATTTCTCAGCAAACCAACCTGCTGGCGCTTAACGCTGCCATTGAAGCGGCTCGTGCTGGCGAGGCCGGGCGCGGTTTTGCCGTGGTGGCCGATGAAGTTCGCAACCTGGCACACCGTACCCAGGAGTCGGCGCAGCAAGTACAAAAGATGATCGAGGAGTTGCAGGTCAGCGCCCGCGGTTCAGTGAGCACCATGGAAGAAAGTCAGCGTCACAGCCAGGACAGCGTAGAAATCGCCAACCGCGCAGGCGAGCGCCTGATCAGCGTGACCGAACGCATTGGCGAGATCGACGGGATGAACCAGTCCGTCGCCACGGCAACCGAAGAGCAAACCTCGGTGGTCGAGTCGATCAACATGGACATTACCGAAATCAATACGCTCAACCAGGAAGGGGTTGAAAATCTTCAGTCAACGCTTCGGGCCTGTTCCGACCTTGAACAGCAGGCTGCCCGCTTGAAGCAACTGGTGGGTAGTTTCCGCATCTGAGTGACAGTCAGCCGCTTCAAGCCTGTCGCTTGAAGCTTGCTGCAACTGCTCCCAAAGCCTGGCGGCATCGGCAAAATCGGTGCCGTCCTCCGGGCTCAGCGCATCCGGGTCATAACGACTCAAACAGCCTTCACCCACAGTGGCGGGTGCACGGGATGTAGCGTTGTCGAGTGGATCACTCATGTCACCTCCCCTGCACTGCTGCAAACCTTTGGGAGCTGGCTGCCTGCAATACAGGCAACCCGGCTCATATGAAACACCGAGGCGATACCATCGCGAGCAAGCCCGCTCCCGCACGTGTTGTGCAGTGAATACTTAGAACACAACCGTCTTGTTGCCATGAACCAGCACGCGGTCTTCAAGGTGATAACGCAGGCCACGGGCCAGCACCATCTTCTCGACGTCACGACCGAAACGAACCATATCTTCAATACTGTCGCTGTGGCTGACGCGCACCACGTCCTGCTCGATGATGGGGCCGGCGTCCAGTTCTTCAGTCACGTAATGGCACGTTGCGCCGATCAGTTTCACGCCACGCATTGATGCCTGGTGATAAGGCTTGGCGCCTACAAACGATGGCAGGAAGCTGTGGTGAATGTTGATGACCTGGCCTGCATATTCACGGCACAGATCAGGTGGCAGGATTTGCATGTAGCGCGCCAGCACCACCACTTCAGCATCATGATGCTTGACTAGACGCGAGACCTCGGCAAATGCCGGCTCTTTGTTCTTCGGGTCAACCGGGACGTGATAGAACGGGATGCCATGCCACTCGACCATGCTGCGCAAGTCATCGTGGTTGGAAATCACGCACGAAATATCGCAGTCCAGTTCATCGCTATGCCAGCGGTGCAGCAGATCTGCCAAACAGTGGGATTCGCGACTCGCCATCAACACCACGCGTTTTTTCTGCGCCGTATCGGTAATACGCCACTCCATCGAGAACTCTTCGGCGATCGGGGCAAATGCCTCACGAAATGCCTCGAGACCGAAAGGCAGGGAATCGGCACGAATCTCGTGACGCATAAAGAACCAACCGCTCTGGTCGTCCGAGTGATGGCTCGCTTCAGTGATCCAGCCATTGTGGGAGGCAAGGAAATTGCTGACCTTGGCGACAATGCCGACGCCGTCGGGGCACGCAATCACCAACCGAAAAGTGCGCATGAGGGAAAAACTCCAAAAACTTTACTAAGGCCGCCATTCTAGCGAGTGCGCGGCAAAACTACAGTATTCGTTACGCCCTGCTGCCTGCGCCACGGCGTCGCGCTGCCTGTTCCACACGCCAGCACCGACGTGGCCTGCACTGTAATTGGCGTGTAACTGGCAGGCCTTATTAATCACCGTTATTAAGGCTGCTGTACCGCTCATTATTTAATGAGCGCGCATATAGAGACGGTGAAGTTAATGAATAAAATTTTAAATTAATCACCTGTTACAGGTTTACTTGCAGTTACTGTCTGACTACTATTGCGCCACTGTCTCCCTGTTACCCCTTTTCAACATAAGGTTATCCTCATGTCCTTGATCAACGAATACCGTGCAACAGAAGAAGCTATCAAAGAACTGCAAGCTCGCCTGAAGAACCTGTCCGAAGACGACAAACTTCAAACCGAGCTGGAATTTGAAGGCAAACTGCGCACGCTGATGGGCGAATACCAGAAATCGCTACGCGATATCATCGCGCTTCTGGACCCAGAGTCCAAAGTAAGCAAAGCACCACGCGGTGTTGTTAAAACCACCGGCACCAAACGTGCCCGCAAGGTTAAACAATACAAAAACCCGCACAACGGTGAAGTGATTGAAACCAAAGGCGGCAACCACAAAACTCTGAAAGAGTGGAAAGCCAAGTGGGGCAGCGACGAGGTTGAAGGTTGGGCTACTTTGCTCGACTAAGTGATACCCCGCGCGCACACTTTTTGCGCCGCTAATAAAAAACGCCAGCTTGCTGGCGTTTTTTATTGCCTGTTTTTTAATCCGTACTCTCCGTGCACGCATCCAGCCCAACGCGACGGCTCAACTCCCGTGCATAACGCTGCCATTCGCCCAGCAGCTTTAGCTGAGCCGCCGTGGCGCTGCGGGACAGCTCGTCCGCTGCCTGCATGAAGTTATCCAGGGTCATGGGGGCTCCCATGGCAGGATCAGTCAAACGTTGTTGGCAGAACAGATGCCAGCGTTCAACTTCTTCAGCACTCAAGGTATGAGGAAAGTTTCGGGCCCGGTAGCGGAATAATAATTCGGGTAACCGTTCATCATCAAAAGCCCATGTATCGTTGGCCAACTGCTCCGGGTCACTGAGTCTGACTTGCTCACACAAGCGACGATCGCGATCACCGAAAAAGCCGTCATACAATTGCTGCTCCGGATCTTCACTGGGGGCAAAGTCTTCGCGGGCATAAATGGCCGACAACTTATCCTTCCAAACTTCCTGTGCCTCGCTCAGGCGAGCGGCTCGTGCTTGATAGAGCGGCATATCCAATTGCAAGCGCTCTTGATCCTGTGCACGCACTACATTCAAGGGCGCCACCACCGGACAACGATTAATCTGAATCAGCTTTAGCGGAACCGGCAATTGACCTTCGGGCAAATCTTCACGACGGGTGTAAAGCATTGTGCGCAAAGTGTCGGCATCCATGTCCAGTAATGGCTGAGGATCAAAGTGCAGATCGCACACAATCAGCGCATTGCGATTCTTCGGATGCCAGGCCAGCGGCAATACCACGCCCACATAATGTCTGGCCGCAGAAAAGCGTCCCGAAATATGCACCATCGGTTGCAACAGACGAACTTGATCAAGCACGCGCTGCTTACTGCGCAACTGGAATAACCAGTCATATAACTTGGGTTGTTTGTCACGGATCAGCCGAGCCAGTGCGATGGTTGCCCGCACATCGGACAACGCATCGTGGGCCTGACCATGATCAATCCCGTTGGCGGCCGTCAAACGCTCCAGCTTGAGCGTCACCCGCCCGTCTTCCTGAGGCCAGACGATCCCTTCAGGACGCAGGGCGTAGGCTGTACGCACGACATCGATCAAGTCCCAGCGACTGTTGCCGCCCTGCCATTCACGGGCATAAGGATCGAAAAAGTTTCGATACAGACTGTAGCGCGTTACCTCGTCATCAAAGCGCAGCGAGTTGTAGCCCGCGCCACAGGTACCGGGTTGCGCCAGCTGGGCATGCGTGCGGGTCATGAACTCCGCCTCGCCCAAGCCTTTGTCTTCAAGGCGGCTAGGGGTGATGCCCGTGATCAGGCAGGCCATCGGATGAGGAAGAATGTCGTCGCTGGGCTGGCAGTAGAGATTGACCGGCTGATCAATCTCGTTGAGTTCCAGGTCGGTGCGGATACCGGCCACTTGCACGGCTCGATCGCAGCGCGGATTAATGCCGGTCGTTTCGTAGTCGTACCAAAAAATAGAGGTCACGGGGTGTTCCTGAGCAGTAGACCTCAACAGTCTAGGCGCTCAAACCCGGGCAAGACCAGCCTTGGAGCTAGGCAGAGGCCTGCAAGGGCTGAAAACTGAAGTAGCGCTGCAGGGATGTAATCAATGCCGCGTATTCGGCAGGCGGCTGATACAGGACAAAGCCGGAGTCGTAATAATGAGGCGTTACATCCTCATGACACCACATGCAACGCGCCGTCAGATCAATAAACTGCGGGTATCCTTCGGTATCGGGAAGCTTGAGCCGAAACTCGAAGTTGGCGTCCACCAGCATCGGTAGTTGACTGATCAGCATCAGGCCACCCTCGGACACATTACCCAAAAAACCAATGGGCTTGTCCGTGAACCGATTGAACACTTTTAGGAAAAACGTCAGTTGATGCCGCTGGATAAGCCGCTCGATAACCATGATCACTATCACTTTAAAAGGCCATTCAGCATGGCCGCGCTAGCGCCTCGAAACACCCTGCCCGCCTGAGGCACAGCCCCCAGGCACTACACCTTATTGGATACGCACAAATACATGACAAGCTCAAACGAGTTGAATATTAGTCAACCGACTCCAAATGACCAGTTTAAATTTCGTACATCATGGAATGACTGCAGGTAGCGCCTGAGCCGTTGTCCCGGGCCCCGGGATGAATTTGAGAATGCGCAGGGTCTCAATCCGCGCCTTGGCCCGATAGGCGTACTCGCTCTTGGGAAATTCATTGATGATGTACTGATAGGTCTGGGCCGCATCCAGGTAAAACTTCGTACGTTCCAGACACAACCCACGGAGCATAGCTGTTTGTGGCCAGATATACGGACGACTGCGACTGTCGCGGTCAACCTCGGACAACTCAAGCATCACCGCTTCGCAGTTGCCGCGGTCATAAGCACGGTAGGCATTGTTCAAATGGTGATTCATCGACCAACGGGTACAGCCGGCCACACTGGCAACCAACACTAAAATGAGCACAATTCGCATGGGGATCTCCTGTTCACCACAGTGTATCGACCCCACGGTCAAATTCTTCAGGCAACAGATCCGATGCACCACAACTTAAGCAGAAAGTAGTGCAGAGGAACAATGACTACAGCTAAAGACCATAGTAGCCTTTGGCAGCGCTTGAACTCAGGAGTCTTTGCATGTCTGTTCGTCGAACCAAAATTGTTGCCACACTTGGCCCTGCCAGCAATTCACCAGAAATGCTGGAGCAGCTGATCCTCGCTGGCCTGGACGTTGCCCGTCTGAACTTCTCCCACGGCACTCCCGATGAGCACAAGGCTCGCGCCAAGCTGGTCCGTGAGATCGCGGCCAAGCATGGTCGTTTCGTCGCCCTGCTGGGTGACCTGCAAGGCCCGAAAATCCGTATCGCCAAATTCGCCAACAAAAAGATCGAGCTGAAGATCGGTGACAAGTTCACCTTCTCCACCAGCCATCCGTTGACCGAAGGCAACCAGCAAGTGGTCGGTATCGACTACCCCGACCTGGTTAAAGACTGCGGCGTGGGCGACGAGCTGCTGCTCGACGACGGCCGTGTCGTCATGCGTGTAGACACTGCCACCGACGACGCCCTGCACTGCTCCGTGCTGATCGGCGGCCCGCTGTCCGACCATAAAGGCATCAACCGTCGCGGCGGCGGTCTGACCGCTCCAGCCCTGACTGAAAAAGACAAGGCTGACATCAAGCTGGCTGCCGAAATGGAAGTCGACTACCTGGCCGTATCCTTCCCTCGGGACGCTGCGGACATGGAATACGCCCGTCAACTGCGTGACGAGGCTGGCGGTACTGCCTGGCTGGTCGCGAAGATTGAACGCGCTGAAGCCGTGGCTGACGACGAAACCCTCGACGGCCTGATCAAGGCCAGCGACGCGGTAATGGTTGCCCGTGGCGACCTGGGCGTTGAAATCGGTGATGCAGAGCTGGTGGGCATCCAGAAGAAAATCATTCTGCACGCACGTCGCCACAATAAAGCGGTGATCGTAGCGACCCAGATGATGGAGTCGATGATCCAGAACCCGATGCCAACTCGCGCCGAAGTGTCCGACGTTGCCAACGCTGTTCTCGACTACACCGACGCCGTAATGCTCTCGGCCGAAAGTGCTGCCGGTGCCTATCCACTGGAAGCCGTACAAGCTATGGCACGTATTTGCGTCGGCGCTGAAAAGCATCCGACCAGCAAGACCTCCAGCCACCGCATCGGTAAAACCTTCGAAAGCTGCGATCAAAGCATTGCACTGGCGGCCATGTACACCGCCAACCACTTCCCGGGTGTCAAAGCGATCATCGCCCTGACCGAAAGCGGGTACACGCCGTTGATCATGTCGCGCATCCGTTCTTCGGTGCCGATCTACGCGTTCTCCCCGCACCGTGAAACCCAGGCCCGCGCCGCGATGTTCCGTGGTGTGTACACCGTACCGTTCGACCCGGCTTCGCTGCCGCCAGAACAGGTCAGCCAGGCTGCCATCGACGAGCTGCTCAAGCTGGGCGCTGTTAAAAATGGCGACTGGGTCATCCTGACCAAGGGCGACAGCTACCACACCATCGGTGGCACCAACGGCATGAAGATTCTGCATGTCGGCGACAAAATGGTTTAAGCCCTACAAGGCTCTAGCCCAAAGCCCCGCCTGAGTGATCAGGCGGGGCTTTTTTATGGCTGCCAGACTTAGCTGCGCGTCAAGAAAGCATCCGCCAGCAGTTGATTACGAGGCAGTCCGGCCAGAAACAGACGCTTGGCAAACCCATCGACACTGTCGGGATGCCCACAGACCAGCGCGTGGGTCTGGCGCGAGACAATGCGCATCTCAAGCAAGTACTCCGGCAACTGATGACGCTCCAGGTGCTCGACTACAAGGTTGGGGCAAGTGCCCGCCAAGGCGGACAATGAGTCCTTGAGGTAATACTCGCTTTCATCACGCGCCACATGCACCAGCAAAATCGGCCCTTGATGGTCCTGACGCAACGCCTCGCGCAACACGCCATACAGCGGCCCCAAACCGGTACCCGACGCCAGTAGCCAGAGCGGCTGCTCCTGCCAGTCCGGGTCGTAACGCAGCGCGCCACCGCGCAACTCACCCAGCCGCACACCCTCCCCGACCTTGAAATGACGGGCAGCGCTGGCGAACTCACCGGGGTGAGCGCAATCGAGGTGAAACTCCAGAAAGCGGTCTTCTTCGGGCAGACTGGCCAGCGAGTAAGGACGAGCGATACCACTGGCGGTCCACAGCACCACATGCTGGCCTGCGCGATAACGCAAAGGGCGCTGCGGCAAAAGACGCAGACGCAATACCGTCGGGCTCAGCCAGTCGAGCGCCGCCACCTCGGCAGGCAAGCCGTCGCGCACGGGATCAAACGCTTCAACCTCCAGATCTTCGACCACCTGGCACTGACACGCCAGGCGCCAGCCCTGCTCACGTTGCGCCCGGACCAAAGCGTCGGGCTTGAGATCCACAGGCTCACCCCTCACGCAACGCACCAGACACGCATGGCAACTGCCCGCCCGGCAGCTGTAGGGCACAGCCACACCGGCCTGATTCAAGGCGTCGAGCAGATTGGTGCCATCGGCAACCGACCAATGCCGGTCGGCAACGTGTAATTCGGGCACTCAGGCCTCCGCAGGATAATTCTGTGGGAGCGGGCTTGCTCGCGATTGCATCACCGCGGTGTACCAAGTTCACCGTGCAGCCTGCATCGCGAGCAAGCCCGCTCCCACATGGGGTATGGGTTGATTGATAGATCTTTATCGCAGCCTTCGCCAGCGGCTACAAGTTTTGCCCGTGCGGGTGTATCAAGGAGTGTACCGGGTTATACTGCCGCGCCGTTTTTGTACCGGTCATGCGTGCCCGGTATGCCTAGCAAAGATGTTTTCGACAGACCGATACACCAAGGTCGCAAACACCTTAATTGAATGTTCCCGTCTTATAGAGGAGCGCGACCCATGACCGTGATCAAGCAAGACGACCTGATTCAGAGCGTTGCTGACGCCCTGCAATTCATTTCCTACTACCACCCCGTGGACTTCATCCAGGCGATGCACGAGGCCTACCTGCGCGAAGAATCGCCAGCGGCCCGTGACTCGATGGCGCAAATCCTGATCAACTCGCGCATGTGTGCCACTGGCCACCGCCCGATTTGCCAGGACACCGGCATCGTCACCGTTTTCGTGCGCGTAGGCATGGATGTACGCTGGACCGGCGCCACCATGGGCCTGGACGACATGATCAACGAAGGCGTGCGTCGCGCTTATAACTTGCCGGAAAACGTCCTGCGCGCTTCGATCCTGGCCGACCCGGCAGGCGCCCGTCGCAACACCAAGGACAACACCCCTGCGGTCATCCACTACTCCATCGTTCCGGGTAACACCGTGGAAGTGGACGTAGCGGCCAAGGGCGGCGGTTCCGAGAACAAGTCGAAAATGGCCATGCTCAACCCGTCCGACTCGATCGTTGACTGGGTGCTCAAGACTGTTCCGACCATGGGCGCGGGCTGGTGCCCACCGGGCATGCTCGGCATCGGCATCGGCGGCACCGCTGAAAAAGCGGCCGTGATGGCCAAGGAAGTGTTGATGGAGTCCATCGACATTCACGACCTGATCAAGCGTGGCCCGTCCAGCCGTATCGAAGAGATGCGCATCGAGCTGTTCGAGAAGGTCAACCAACTGGGTATCGGCGCCCAGGGCCTGGGCGGCCTGACCACTGTTCTTGACGTGAAAATCATGGACTACCCGACCCACGCAGCGTCCCTGCCGGTGTGCATGATCCCGAACTGCGCGGCCACCCGTCACGCCCACTTCGTACTGGACGGCTCCGGCCCTGCAGCACTCGAAGCGCCACCGCTGGACGCCTACCCGGAAATCGTTTGGGAAGCAGGCCCGTCGGCCCGCCGTGTCAACCTCGACACCCTGACCCCGGAAGACGTGCAGAGCTGGAAGCCGGGCGAAACCGTCCTGCTGAACGGCAAAATGCTGACCGGTCGTGACGCTGCGCACAAGCGCATGGTTGAAATGCTGAACAAGGGTGAAACCTTGCCGGTAGACCTCAAGGGTCGCTTCATCTACTACGTGGGCCCGGTTGATCCGGTGCGCGACGAAGTGGTTGGCCCTGCCGGTCCGACCACCGCCACGCGGATGGACAAGTTCACCCGTCAGATCCTCGATCAAACCGGCCTGCTGGGCATGATCGGCAAATCCGAGCGCGGTCCTACCGCCATCGAAGCCATCAAGGAACACAAAGCCGTGTACCTGATGGCCGTCGGCGGTGCTGCGTACCTGGTAGCCCAGGCGATCAAGAAATCGCGCGTGGTGGCATTTGCCGAACTGGGTATGGAAGCGATCTACGAGTTCGACGTCAAAGACATGCCCGTCACTGTGGCAGTCGACAGCAACGGCGAGTCGGTCCACATCACCGGCCCGGCGATCTGGCAGAAAAAAATCAGCGACAGCCTGGCCGTAGAAGTGCAATAAGCGCTTTTAAAGCCAGACATAAAAACGGCCGGGTTAATAACCCGGCCGTTTTTTTATGCCCTCAAACCAGCCCGCTTAAAACGCGTTACGGAAGATTTCCTCAATCTGCCCCTGATCTGCCTTGCGCGGATTGGTCAAACCACACGCATCTTTCAAGGCATTGGTGGCCAGGATCGGGATGTCATCCAGCTTGGCCCCCAGATCACGCAGCCCCGCCGGAATCTCGACGTCCCTGGCCAGCGTACGAATCGCCGCAATGGCCGCCTGGGCGCCCTCTTCCGGGCTCAGGCCGCGCACATCGGCACCCAGTGCATGGGCCACGTCGGTCAAACGAGCCGCGCACACACTGGCGTTAAAGGTTTGCACATGGGGCAGCAATACTGCGTTGCACACACCATGGGGCAAGTCATAGAACCCGCCCAACTGGTGGGCCATCGCATGCACAAAGCCCAGGGATGCGTTGTTAAAGGCCATACCGGCCATGAACTGCGCGTAAGCCATGTTTTCGCGCGCCGTCAGGTCCTTGCCGTCATTCACCGCCTGGCGCAGGTTCTGACTGATCAGCTCCATTGCCTTGATCGCGCAGGCATCGGTAATCGGGTTGGCTGCGGTCGACACATAAGCCTCAATGGCATGGGTCAGCGCATCCATGCCCGTGGCTGCCGTCAGGCCTTTAGGCATCGCGACCATCAACTCAGGGTCGTTGACCGACAGCAGCGGCGTGACGTTGCGGTCGACAATGGCCATTTTTACGTGGCGCTCTTCGTCTGTGATGATGCAAAAACGCGTCATTTCACTGGCCGTACCAGCCGTGGTGTTGATCGAAACCAGCGGCATTTGCGGCTTGGCCGAGCGATCGACACCTTCGTAATCACGGATATGCCCGCCATTGGTCGCGCACAGCGCAATGCCCTTGGCGCAGTCATGGGGCGAACCGCCGCCCAGCGACACGATAAAGTCGCAGTGCTGCGCCTTGAGCACCAGCAGTCCCGCCTCTACGTTGGCAATGCTCGGGTTAGGTTTGGCACCGTCAAAAATCACCGAATCAATGTCTTGCAGCGCGAGCTTTTCAGCGATCAAGGTCGCAACCCCCGCCTTGGCCAGCCCCGCGTCGGTCACAATCAATGCCTTGCGAAAGCCATAGTTGCGGATCGCAGTCATGGCCTCGTCCAGACAACCATTACCCATGATGTTGACGGCGGGAATAAAAAAAGTACTGGTCATGTCGAGTCCTCTTGACGGGTCATTGGCTAAATCGGTTCTTTACAGCTTCGCCCAATCACAATGCAGCAATGTTGATCTGGCTCAACACTTGAGCGTGATAAAGTCCGCTACCGCCCACGCCTTGAGACGATATTTGCGATGACACCCTTCCAGGAATTTGATGCCGAACTAGAAGACTGGAACCAGTTACGCACCAGCACGCCGTGCAGCGGTCTGCTGATCGGTAACGGCGCGAGCATGGCCGTGTGGCATGACTTCTATTACGACTCACTGTTTGATAAAGCCAAGAGCGTAGCCGAAAAACCGCTGAGCCAGACCGAACTCAGCGTGTTCGAAGCCCTTGGCACCCGCAATTTCGAACATGTACTGAGCGCCCTCAAGACCGCGAGCAAGGTCAACAAGGCACTGGCCATCAACTCGGCCTCACCGCGCAAACGCTATTACGCCATCAAGGAAGCCCTGATCAACTGCACTCAGGACATCCACATCCCCTGGCGCCTGATGCAGCCCGACACCCTGGCTTGCTGGCACGAGGAACTGGCGCGCTATGCCACCGTGTATTGTTCCAACTACGACCTGCTGGCGCCCTGGGCTGTCATGCAGGCACCCAAGCAGTTCAATGACCTGTTCAATGCATCCGGTTCGACCTTTGAATTGAGTGCGAGCGCCGCCAAGGGCAAAACCACCCGCATGCTCTACCTGCACGGAGCGTTGCACCTGGTCAGGAATCAGGAAGGCAAGGCCCGGAAAATCACGGCCAGCGAGCCCACCTTGTTGAGCAACTTCGCCATTAACCACTCGATCAGCGCACTGGACGATGTACCGTTATTTGTCAGCGAAACCAGCAGTGACGACAAGCGCAAATCCATTCGCCAGTCCGATTACCTGTCTTTTTGCCATGAGCAGCTAATGGCTCATAAAGACGCGCTGTGCATTTTTGGCCATAGCTTGAGCGAGCAGGACCAACACCTGATCGACGCCTTGCGCCTGGCGCCGCTCAAAACCCTGTGCATCGCCATCTACCCGCGCAGCGAGGCGTTTATCCGTTTCCAGAAAAACCATTACACCGCGCTGTTTGCCGAAAAGAAACTGGCACTTCGCTTCTTCAATTCAAAGACTCACCCGCTGGGCCTCAGCCGACACTCCGTGCCGGTAGAGGCTTGACCCACACCACGTCCCTCAGAGCTTCTCTTTGATCACCGTCGTCGGGCCGTTGTGTTTGACACTGGCAATGCCTTTGTCACGCGCGGCCTCTGAGCTGTACAACTCACTGGTACCAATGACCTGGTGATTGGCCGCCTTCAGATTGAAGTAGGGCTTGCCATCCTTGGCCGCTTTTTTCTCGTAGCGCTCATCCAGCGGGCTGTTGGCCTGAACCGAGGCAATCCCGGCCTTGGCCGCCGCGAGCGTGGTGTACTGCTCACTGACCAATATCGTTTCGGCATTCGCCGCTTTCAATACAAAACGAAACTGCCCGCTGCTGGTCTTGCTCAATTCGTACCAACCCGACATAGCCTTTCTCCTGAAAATAAGGGTGCCTGCGCTTATTCAGTAAAGACCCCACAGGCTATTTATCCATTTATCGACAGGAATGAACGGGACACGCATTTTCAACGAGACAAATAGCAATGGTTATCGATACCATTCGCGACTTATTTGCATCGCTGTGTTCACAAGGATCTTCATGTCAGGCCTTAAACCCGACCCGCCCGCGGCCGATCACTTTCGCGAGTTCTATACGCAAATTCTGCACTTTCTGCGCAAGCGCACCGACAACACCAGCGATGCAGCCGACATGACCCAGGATGTTTTCACCCAATGGCTGGGTTATCAGGACCGGGCCAAGGTCGAGCAGCCACGGGCTTTTTTATTTCAGATGGCGCGCAATCTGTTGCGCGACCACTGGCGGCGCCAGCAAGTACGACAAGCCGTGCACGGCGAGCACGCCGAGAGTGAAGCCGAACCCTTAAGTGATGAGAGGGATGACCCGATGGCCGCGGCCCAGCGTCAGCAGCGCCTTGAGCAGCTCAAAAGCGTGCTTGCAGAACTCTCGCCCAGGCGCCGCGAAGCCCTTATGCTGCACCGTTTTGAAGGCTTGAGTCAGGCACAGATTGCCGCACGCATGGGGATTTCCGTGAGCATGGTCGAAAAGCACATTGCCCTGGCCTTACTGCACTGCAAGCAACATCTACAACGGGACAGCGGCAAGGAGCAGCCAAAATGAGTCCTTTTCAAGAAGCCGGGCACGAGAGCATCGATGAACAGGCGGCCCATTGGTTTTCGCGCAATCGTAACGAGCGCGACCCATCCAGCCGAGAGCAATTCAACAGGTGGCATGCCAACCCGGCCCATGCACAGGCCTATGCCGAATTCCAATCCCTGTGGGCTGATCTGGGCGAACTTGAACGGGTAAACCGTCCCGTAACGCTTCCCGTGCGCCCCCGGCGATTCAACGCAGCGCTGGCCACCGCGGCCGCCGTCCTGTGCGCCGTCTTTGCGCTGAACCTGGGCGCCCCAGTGGCCCTGCACCAGCTGCACGTGAGCACCTCGGCCCAAGGGGGGCGCACGGTATCACTGCCTGACGGCAGCACCTTGAATGTCAATGCCAACACCCGGGTACGCCTCGAATTCAGCGCACAACAGCGCGATATATATCTGGATCAGGGCCAGTTTTATATCGACGTAGCGGCCAATAAAGAGCAACCACTGGTGGTGCATGCTGGCGATGCGCGCATCCGGGTAGTCGGCACCGGATTCGATGTCCGGCGCAGCTCACGCCAATTGGTGGTCAGTGTCGCCCATGGCCAGGTTGCGTTTACCCCTGATGCCACCTCTTCAACCCTGCTTGGCGCTCAGCAACGCGCCACCTACGACTACGCCAGGCACTCACTGCAAGAGCAAAACCTGGGCCCTGATGAAGTGGCGGACTGGCGCAGCGGGCACCTGTCCTTTCGCAATCGCGAACTGGCCAGCCTGGTGGACGAGCTGGACCTGTACCGCCCCGGCGTCATCCAGCTTGCCGATGGCCCCCTCGCTCGCTACAAGGTCTCCGGCAACCTGGACACCCGCGATCCACTGGCACTGGTCAAGGCCCTTCCCGCGTTGATCCCGGTAAAAAACGTGCTGCTGGACAACGGAATCATCCGCATCGAACCTCGCTAAAAAAACATATGCGAATATTTTGCATTCGCATATGTGGTTTTTTCAGGCTGTCGCGTCTTCCTCCGGTCTGCGTTGCCAACGCATGTCTTTTTGGCCTTTGTTGCCACACCGGGGGATTTCATGTTTCGCACACCACATCACTTCTCGCACGTTTACGCGCGCCCGACACTGGCGGCGGCTTGCCTGGCGATCAGCCTGCAAGCCCATGCCCAGTCGTTCCAGTTGCAGTTGCAGTTGCCGGCACAATCGCTGGCCAGCTCACTGAGTGAGGTGGCACAGCAAGCGAAAATCCAGCTGCTGTTTGACGAAGCCCTGCTACGCAACATAAAAGCCCCCGCGCTCAAAGGCGACTTCACACCACAACAGGCCATCCAGCTACTGCTCAAGGGCACCGACTTCAGCTTGATCCAGGTCGACCGCACCTACGTTGTCCGGCCTCGGGAAGACGGCACCACCACCAGCAACAGCCTTGAACTCGGCGCAGTCAGCGTCGTGGGTAATGGTAACGAGGTCGACTCCAGCAGCGTCGGCAAATCGACCATGACCCAAACCCAGATCAATCAGTATCAGGCCAACAACATCCCCAGCCTGCTGGCCACACTGCCGGGCATCAACCTCGGCGGATCGCTCAAGCCTGGCGGTCAGACCATCAATATCTGGGGCATGGGCGAAGCCGAAGACGTTCAAATGACGGTGGATGGCGCGACCAAAAGCGGCTTTGAACGCTACAAACAGGGCACGATTTTTATCGAGCCCGAGCTGATCAAGCGCCTTGAAGTAGAAAAAGGCCCCCATGACATACACACCGGCAATGGTGGTTTTGCCGGCGTCGTACACATGGAAACCAAAGATGCCCCGGACTTGCTCGAAGACGGCAAAGACGTTGGCGCCATGCTCAAGTACGGCTACAGCAGCAATGATCATCAACAGGTTTACAGCGGTGCCGCGTACGGCCGCACCGAAGATGGCCGCGCCGATGCACTGGTGTACTACACCAAACGCGACGGCGACAACATGAAGCTGGCCGACACGATGCCCGATCCGAAAAACCTGTACCCGGTCAATCCCAAGCGCCTGCCCAACACCGCCCAGGATCTGGACGCGCAACTGCTCAAGCTCAACCTGAGACTCAATGACGAACACCGCGTCGGCATGTCTTACTCACGGGCGAACAATGACCTGTGGGTGCCCTTCTCGGCTGTCAGCTATCCGGAGCCACCCAGCAAGGCCAACATTGCCAAATATGGCTATGACATTGCCTCCCGACGATACCTGTCCAACCGCTCAACCATCGACACCACCTGGTCGACCAAATACAAATACGAGCCTCTGGACAACCCCCTGGTAGACCTTGAGGTCAAGTACTCCCACTCCAACACCGAACAAACCGACAAGCGCAGCGAACAGGCCCACACCCAGCCCACCACCGGCGGGCGCAAGATGGAAACCGGCTACACCGATGACATGCTGCAGATCGAAAACATCAGCCTGTTTGCCACCGGCCCGCTGGACCATGCCGTGACCACCGGCGTGCAATTTCGCAGACATCAGCGTGATGTGGACATGTGGATGCCAGGCGGGAATTACGAAACAGAGAAGTACAATTACGGCCACTACCAGCCCAACTTCATGCCACGGGGCAAGGTCAATACCAACAGCATCTACCTTCAGGACGCCATCACTTGGGGCGACTTCACCTTGACCCCGTCCATGCGTTACGACCATGTGCGCAATCGCGGTCAGGAAAACGACGCGCCCTTTTACAACCATCCGGAACTGGGTCACGACTACAGCGACAAAACCTACACTGGCTGGTCGCCTCGCCTGTCGGCCTTCTGGACAATTACCCCGAAAACAGCCTTGTTCGTTAACTACAGCAAGACCTGGCGCGCCCCGGTGATCGACGAGCAATACGAAGTCCAGGGCACTGGCAGCCGCACCTCCAGCAGCCGGAGCCTGGATCCCGAGCGCATCACCGGCTGGCGCGGGGGAAACATCACCACGTTTGATCAGATTTTCGGCGACAGCGACCACGCCCTGGTGCGCACCACCCTGTTCCACAACACCGTCGACGACGAGATTTTCAAAGCCACAGGTGTGGGCTGTGCCGCACAAACAGTCGATGTCAGCATGAGCACAGCCTGCGGCCCCAATATGCCCAACTACCGCAATATTGGCAGTGTGACGATCAAAGGGTTTGAGGTTGAGAGCTTTTACGAGTCCACCTACGTGTTCGGCTCACTGTCGTACGCATGGATGACGGGTAAACACGAAGGCGCCTACACCAACCCGTGGGGCCCCAACGTCTGGGCCCGAGACGTGCCTGCACCAAAATGGATTGCCGTACTGGGCACCAAAATACCGAGCCTGGATGCTCGCGTTGGCTGGAAGGGAGAATGGGTGCGTAAAACAGACCGCAGACCGAGCGACGATTACTACAGCAGCCCGATCAGCGTTCTGGGTGACCGTTACTGGGATCACTACAACAACGACGGCTACAACGTGCAGGGCCTGTTTGCCAACTGGAAGCCGCAACAGCCGTACCTCAAGGGCACCGAGGTCAACTTCACCCTGGACAATATGTTCAATAACAGCTTTCGCCCGATGCTCAGCGGCGATAACGCCTACAGCCAGGGCCGCAATGCCAAGGTCAGCGTAACGCGGTTCTTCTGAGTTGGCTGATCCGGCAAACCCTCTGTGGGAGCGGGCTTGCTCGCGATTCGGCCTGCACGGTGTATCTGGCCCACCGCGTCGACGCCATCGCGGGCAAGCCCGGCTCCCACAGGTGTGTGCCGCTCACACCCGCAAGCGCTATTGCGGGAGAGAGCGGTTACTGTGACGTGCTACCACACTCAACTCCGGCGCCTGCACCCGGCGCTGGCTCAAGTAGCGGGTGCAACTCACGCGCAGGAACGAGGCAAAGTTGACCACTTCGCCGCGATAATCCATGACCTCTTCATACAGCTTGGCCACCAATTGGTTGGTGGTCATGCCGTCTGCTTCGGCGATTTCACTGAGAATGTCCCAGAACTGGTTTTCCAGGCGCAACGTCGTGACCACGCCGCAAATACGCAATGAGCGCGAACGTGACTCGTAAAGAATCGGATCGGCTTTTACATACAGTTCACACATGGTCACGCCTCCTTCCTACAAAGTGATCTTGGTGCCCAACAAGCCCAGAAACGCCGCAAGCCATGCAGGATGTGCCGGCCAGGCAGGAGCGGTAGCCAGGTTGCCCTGTACATGGGCCTTGGTCACGTCGATGTCGATATACGTACCGCCCGCCAGACGCACTTCCGGTGCACACGCCGGATAAGCACTGCATTCACGTCCTTCAAGCGTGCCCGCCGCCGCCAGCAGTTGCGCGCCATGGCACACCGCCGCAATCGGCTTGCCCGCCGTGTCGAAATCACGAACCAGTTCAAGAACCTTTTCGTTCAAGCGCAGGTATTCCGGTGCACGACCACCCGGCACGAGCAGAGCGTCGTAATCGCTGGCTTTAACCTTGTCGAAATCGAAATTCAGGGCAAACAGATGGCCGGGTTTTTCGCTGTAGGTCTGGTCGCCCTCGAAGTCGTGGATGGCGGTACGCACGGTTTGGCCAGAGGTCTTGCCCGGGCACACGGCGTGCACGTGATGACCGACCATCAACAGCGCCTGAAACGGCACCATCACTTCGTAGTCTTCGACGTAATCGCCGACCAGCATCAGAATTTTTTTCGCTGCCATGGTGCGTGCTCCTGTGGGGTAAGACCTTGGGCCAGTAAGAGTAGCCAAAGTAACCCCTCAGCGCCCAAGCGGGTAATAGCCAAGTACTACGTACCCGCCAGACGCAACTTACAGGCTTATTTCAGCAAGCCATCGGCCTGCAGCAGCGTTTCAAGACAGTGTTCCTGGATGTTGTAGAACGCCTTGAGCTCCTGGATTTTCACCAACAGCTGAGCCGGATCAAGCGGCTCGGCGCGCTTGACCGCGAGGATCATCTTGTTTTTGTTGGTGTGCTCCAGGGAGATGAACTCAAACACCTTGGTTTCATAACCGCAGGCTTCCAGGAACAGTGCGCGCAAGCTGTCAGTGACCATTTCGGCCTGCTGGCCCAGGTGCAGGCCGTATTGCAGCATCGGCTTGAGCAATGCCGGGCTCTGGATTTGCAGGCGGATCTGCTTATGGCAGCACGGCGAACACATGATGATCGCAGCCCCGGAGCGAATCCCCATATGGATGGCGTAGTCGGTGGCAATGTCGCAGGCATGCAGCGCGATCATTACGTCGATCGGGGTCGGCGCAAAACTGCGCACATCACCGTGCTGGAACGTCAGGCCCGGATGTTCGAGGCGCTGAGCGGCGTTGTTGCACAGCGTGACCATGTCTTCGCGCAACTCAACCCCGGTCACCAGGCCTTCGGCTTGCAGGCTGTGGCGCAGGTAATCGTGGATGGCAAACGTCAGGTAGCCCTTGCCCGAACCAAAATCCACCACCTTGACCGGCTGATCCAGCTTGAGGGGCGAGTTACTCAGGGCGTGGGAAAACACCTCGATAAACTTGTTGATCTGCTTCCACTTGCGCGACATCGCCGGGATCAGCTCTTGCTGCTTGTTGGTCACGCCCAGATCCGCCAGAAACGGCCGAGTCAGATCCACAAAGCGGTTCTTTTCACGGTTGTGCTCGGCCGACGGCACTTCCCGCTCTTGCTGGCTTTTGCCTTTGAACAGCGAGCTTTTGCCTTTTTTGCTGTACTCCAGCTGCACTTCGTCGGTCAGGGTCAACAAATGTGCGTTCTTGAACGCGTCCGGCAGCAGCTCGGCAATGTTGGCCACGCCCTCTTGCAGCGGGAAGTTCTTGGTGATGTCACGGGTTTTGTAGCGATACACAAACGACAGGCAGGCCTGATCCTTGACCGTGACCTGCTTGATGATGATCCGCTGCAGCTCGGCTTCAGCACCCACGTACTTGGCCAGGACCAGCTTGATAAAGGAGTTCTGGGCCAGGCCGGTTTCCAGCAGGCTCAAAAATTGCGCACGATGATCCGGCACAGACGCGGCGGTGGTAGCAGTCACTGACATTGAAAAAGGTGCCTCGGGGGTGCAGGAGGGGAAATCAAAAAACGAATGGCGGCCATTTTAGGCGTGTTGGCCGCCGGGGGCACGGAGTTATTTCAGACAGCGGCAATTACAACATCACCAACCGATTCGGTAATTGATTACGTGCCTGCGTCTTGGGCACATGCTGTTTGAGCACTTCGGCACAGGCATCGATGCAGGTAATAAAGCCCTCTGCCGTATGCCCCAGCGCCACGCGCCGCACGAAGTCGTTAACGATGGTGCCCCAGTCGCTGTTGTCCAGATGACGCGAGATGCCTTCGTCTACCAGGATTTCGACATAACGCTCAGCCTCACTGACAAAAATCAGCACGCCGGTGCGCCCCGCCGTGTGATGCAGTTTCTGTTCGAGAAACTGGCGTCGGGCCAGGTTACTCGCGCGCCAGTGCCGCACACGGGGCGGAATGAGCCGGGTGGTGATGGCCGGGAGGCGAAAGATCAGGCTAAGGAAGACAAAGCTGGCCCACTGCAGCATCAGCAGCGTGTAAGTCGTCAGCCCGCTGTTTAAAAAGTGCACCACAGCGGGCACCACCAGGGCGATGAGGCTGGCCCACAGCAAGGGGATGTAGCTGTAGTCGTCGGCACGGGGAGCCAGCACGGTGACGATTTCGGCGTCGGTGTGCAATTCGGCACGGGTGACGGCTTCTTCGACCTGCCGCTGTTGCTCTGGAGTTAATAAAGCCATAAGTCTCGATACTCGTTGAAAAATGAATTACCAGCCGCCTGAGGCCCCGCCGCCGCCAAAGCTGCCACCGCCGCCGCGAAAACCTCCGCCACCGCCTCCTCCGAACCCGCCACCCCCAAAGCCGCCCGAGCGCGAACCACCGCCACCGCCCGAGTGGCAGATGCCCAGGAACTGGCAGGCAGCGACAATCAGCACAAACAGTATAAATAGCAGCACAACCACGCCCGGGTGCTCAGCCATGAAATCATTGCTGCCGCCCTGCCCGGTGGCGTAGGCCGGTTCGGCCAAGGGAGCACCGCCCAATACCTGCAGGATGGCGCCGACACCGTCGCTGATCCCCTGGTTGTAGTTCCCTGCCTTGAAGGCCGGAGTGATGACCTGATTGATGATCACCGAGGACTGGGCGTCAGTGAGCCGATCTTCCAGGCCATAGCCGACCTCGATGCGCAACTTGCGGTCGTCACGGGCCACGATCAGCAAGGCGCCGTTGTTTTTGTCCTTTTGGCCGATGCCCCAGGCGCGACCCAACTGGTAGCCGAAGTCTTCAATCGGGGTGCCTTGCAGGTCGGGCACCGTGACCACCACCACTTGCTCGCCGGTGGCTTTTTCGTGGGCTTGCAGGGTTTGCGTCAATTGCTGGCGAGTGGCGGGATCAAGCATTTGCCCGTCATCCACCACCCGCCCGCTGAGCGCGGGAAAGGTCAGCGCCTGGGCCGTGGCGATAAAGAGCCACAGCAACAGGCCAAGCCCCGGTCTTGATAAGCGCATCGCTACCTCGATATTAAAGCCCGGACTCTTGTAGTCGCTGCCGCAGGCTGCGAAGGGGTTCGCAGGGTCTTTGAGGAAACGGTTTGCTCCGCAAACCTTCGCAGCCTGCGGCAGCGACTACAACATCACACAAGCAATTAGAACTTCACTTCAGGCGCTTTGTCGGCGTCCGGGGTGGTGGCCTCAAAGGTCGAGCGTACTGGCAGGTCGCTGTACATCACCGCATGCCACAAACGCCCCGGAAAGGTGCGGATTTCGGTGTTGTAGCGCTCTACCGCAAGGATAAAGTCGCGACGGGCCACGCTGATGCGGTTTTCCGTGCCTTCAAGTTGTGACTGCAGCGAGAGGAAGTTCTGGTTCGACTTGAGGTCCGGGTAACGCTCGGACACCACCATCAATCGACTCAAGGCTCCCGTGAGCTGGTTCTGCGCTTCCTGGAACTGCTTGAGTTTTTCGGGATTGTTCAGGGTGCTGGCGTCGACCTGGATCGAGGTCGCCTTGGCCCGCGCCTCAATCACCGCCGTCAAGGTGGCTTGCTCCTGCTTGGCCGCGCCCTTGACCGTTTCGACCAGGTTGGGGATCAGGTCCGAGCGACGCTGATACTGGTTCTGCACTTGCGACCAAGCCGCCTTGACCTGCTCGTCCAGGGTCGGAATGGTGTTGATCCCGCACCCCGCCAGCAGGCTGCTCAAGGTCAGCAGGGCGATCACTTTCCAGCCCACAACTCTAACGTTTTGTATTCCCATGCTTGTGACGCTCCGAAATAACGACATTTGGTTATTGACCACACACCACGCCTAAAAACTCCCTGCAATACTGGATTGCACGCGACGAATCAGCTAAAAGACTGCCTACCATTCAGGAATACTCCGTTCTAAAGGTAGGTCAATTCTTTAATTCGAGCACTCCTGATACCTCCCCAGAACAATATCGCTGCACAAGCGTGGGCTTCCCTCGCTTCAAGTGAGCGGCTGCGCAGAAGAATCCAATGAGAAAAATGTGTTTGCTGGGCATTGTCATCAGCCTGGCCAGTCACACCGTGTGGGCTCAAACCCCTGCGGCCCCGCTCCCGCCTAAAGACGTGTTCGTCGCTGACCTGCTGAAGAAAATGACCGTCGATGAAAAGATCGGCCAATTACGCCTGATCAGCATCGGCCCGGAAATGCCCCGCGAGATGATCCGCAAGGAAATCGCCGCAGGCCGTATCGGTGGCACCTTCAACTCCATCAGCCGTGACGAAAACCGCCCGATGCAAGACGCTGCCATGCGCAGCCGTCTGAAGATCCCGATGTTTTTTGCGTACGACGTGATCCATGGCCATCGCACTATTTTCCCGATCAGCCTGGCCCTGGCCTCCAGCTGGGACATGGATGCCATCGGCCTGAGCGGTCGCGTGGCCGCCAAGGAAGCCAGCGCCGACAGTATCGACCTGACCTTCGCACCCATGGTGGATATCGCCCGCGACCCGCGCTGGGGCCGTACCTCCGAGGGCTTTGGTGAAGACACTTACCTGGTCTCGCGCATCGCCAGGGTCATGGTGCAGGCCTATCAGGGCGCGTCACCGGCCCTGCCCGGCAACATCATGGCCAGCGTCAAACACTTCGCCCTGTATGGCGCAGTGGAAGGCGGCCGGGACTACAACACGGTGGACATGAGCCCGACACGCATGTTCCAGGACTATCTGCCGCCCTACCATGCAGCGATTGAAGCCGGCGCCGGCAGCGTGATGGTGGCCCTGAACTCGATCAATGGCATACCGGCCACCTCGAACATGTGGCTGATGCAGGATTTGCTGCGCAAGGACTGGGGCTTTAAAGGCGTTGCTGTCAGCGACCACGGCGCAATCATCGAGTTGATCAAGCATGGTGTGGCCAAGGACAGCCGGGAGGCCGCCAAGCTGGCGATCAAGGCCGGTATCGACATGAGCATGAACGACAAGGCCTACGGTGAGGAGTTGCCCGGCCTGCTCAAGTCCGGCGAAGTGCCGCAAAGCGATCTGGATAACGCGGTGCGTGAGGTGCTTGGCGCCAAATACGACATGGGCCTGTTTGGCGACCCGTACCTGCGGATCGGCAAGGCTGAAGACGATCCGGTCGATACCAAGGCCGACAGTCGCCTGCATCGCAGCGAAGCTCGTGAAGTGGCGCGCAAGAGCCTGGTGCTGCTGAAAAACCAGTCTGAAACCCTGCCGCTGAAAAAAGAGGCGCGCATCGCGCTGGTTGGCCCGCTGGCCAAGGCCCCGATTGACATCATGGGCAGTTGGGCGGCGGCCGGTCAGCCAGCACAATCTGTCACCGTATACGACGGCATGCGCAACGCACTCGGCGAACAGGGCAACTTGATCTATGCCCGTGGCGCCAACATCACTGACGACCAGAAAATCGTCGACTACCTCAACTTCCTCAACTTCGATGCACCCGAAGTGGTCAATGATCCGCGCCCGGCGCAGGTGATGATTGACGAAGCGGTCAAGGCAGCACAGCAGGCAGATGTGGTGGTTGCCGTGGTGGGCGAGTCGCGGGGCATGTCCCACGAATCATCAAGCCGCACCAACCTCGACATTCCTGCCAGCCAGCGCGCCCTGATTACAGCGCTCAAGGCTACGGGCAAGCCGTTGGTGCTGGTGTTGATGAACGGCCGGCCGCTGTCGATTGATGTACAACAGCAACAGGCCGACGCAGTGCTGGAAACCTGGTTCAGCGGCACCGAAGGCGGTAATGCAATCGCTGACGTGCTGTTCGGCGACTACAACCCGTCCGGCAAATTGCCGATTACCTTCCCGCGCTCGGTTGGTCAGGTTCCGACTTACTACAGCCACCTGAGCATTGGCCGACCGTTCACGCCGGGCAAGCCGGGCAACTACACCTCGCAGTATTTCGATGAGCCCAACAGCCCGCTGTACCCGTTTGGCTATGGCCTGAGCTACACCGACTTCAGCCTGTCGGATGTCAGCCTGTCGGCCAAGACCTTGAAGCCGGGTGCCACCCTGACGGCCAGCGTGACCGTCAAAAACACCGGCAAGCGTGCTGGCGAAACAGTGGTTCAGCTGTATATCCAGGACGTCACCGCGTCCATGAGCCGTCCGCTCAAGGAACTGAAAAACTTCCAGAAGATCATGCTCCAGCCTGGCGAGGAAAAGGTGGTGCAGTTCAACATCGACGAGAACGACTTGAAGTTCTATAACGCACAATTGAAGTACGCCGCAGAACCGGGTGAATTCAACGTGCAGATCGGCCTCGATTCGCAAAACGTCCAGCAAAACAGCTTCCAATTGCTGTAATTTCGCTCAATGACCGGGAAGGTCTGCCCTGACCTTCCCGGTGCTTCTTCGTAGCAATATCCCCTTGACCTTTCCTATCTTTGCACCCGCCTGAAAATGCGTTCGGACAGCGCTGTTTTTTATGGTAGGGTTCGCGCCCTCAAAATTCAGCACGCACAGTTTAATCCGGTAAAAATTGGTGACAAACGGTCTGATGCAGAGCCTGTGGGGCCTACGCCGTTTTTTATACTTTCATACACAAATCGAGCATGGATTCAAGCCAAGATCCTACGTTGCAGAGACTCGGCAAAACGCATATCTTGTATCTATCCAGCCAAAAAACCCCATATGTAGGGTTTTAAGCAAAAAGACCAAGCACAACTCAGACGAGAATTTCAAGCCCTTTTCTCGCGCCTGCCTGGTGAACCAAACACGATTTTAAAGACCAAACCGCTCATGCGGATGGCAACCGCTTTCCAACGTAAATGTCGGAAAGCGGCCCGGGTGTTGCAGTAAAAATACTGTCATCCAACAGGAATACGGTTTCACGCGGTCTGCGTGAATCAAGACTTCGGCACGGAAGCGGCTCAACCCCCCTTCTGTACGTCCCGAAGTTGTTATGCCCGGCTCATTGCTGGTTGTAGTGCTTCAGGACGTAACGGTGGGCACCCAAAAGGCGCCCAAACAAACATAGAGAATGTGGAGACACCCCCCATGCAAACCGATACAACTCGCGAGAACTCGCAGGGTTCCGATTCAAATCTGGATCTGTCTGCGACCGCGCCAGGCCAACTGCGCGTGATCAAACGTAACGGGGCTGTGGTTCCTTACACCGATGACAAGATCACCGTTGCCATCACCAAGGCGTTTCTCGCAGTTGAGGGCGGCAACGCTGCCGCTTCGTCCCGCATTCACGACACTGTTGCGCGCCTGACCGAACAAGTCACCGCGACCTTCAAGCGTCGCATGCCATCGGGTGGCACCATCCACATCGAAGAAATCCAGGACCAGGTTGAACTGGCCCTGATGCGCGCCGGCGAGCAAAAAGTGGCTCGCGACTATGTGATCTACCGTGACGCCCGCTCCAAGGAACGCGCCATCCGCGCTCCGGCCCAAGACGCCGTGAATGCTCACCCGTCGATCCGCATCACCCTTGCCGACGGTACTTTTGCACCCCTGGACATGGGCCGCCTGAACACCATCGTCACCGAGGCCTGCGAAGGTCTGGAAGAAGTTGACGGCGACCTGATCCAGCGCGAAACCCTGAAAAACCTCTACGACGGCGTAGCGCTGAGCGACGTCAACACCGCCCTGGTGATGACCGCCCGCACCCTGGTAGAGCGTGAGCCCAACTACTCGTTCGTGACCGCTCGCCTGCTGATGGACACCCTGCGTGCCGAAGGCCTGAGCTTCCTGAAAGTAGCTGACAGCGCCACCCACCACGAGATGGCTGACCTGTACGCCAAGGCCCTGCCTGCCTACATCGCCAAGGGTATCGAGTTCGACCTGCTGAACCCTGTGCTGGCCACCTTCGACCTGGAAAAACTGGGCAAGGCGATCAACCACGAGCGCGATCAGCAGTTCACCTACCTGGGCCTGCAAACCCTGTACGACCGTTACTTCATCCACCACGATGGCGTGCGTTTCGAACTGCCGCAGATCTTCTTCATGCGCGTGGCCATGGGCCTGGCAATCGAAGAGAAGCAAAAAGAAGACCGCGCCATCGAGTTCTACAACTTGCTGTCGTCCTTCGACTACATGTCGTCGACTCCGACCCTGTTCAACGCCGGTACCCAGCGTCCGCAGCTGTCCAGCTGCTACCTGACCACCGTGCCGGATGACCTGTCGGGCATTTACCACGCGATTCACGACAACGCCATGTTGTCCAAATTCGCCGGTGGCCTGGGCAACGACTGGACGCCAGTACGTGCACTGGGTTCGTGGATCAAGGGCACCAACGGCAAATCCCAGGGCGTGGTTCCGTTCCTCAAGGTCGTGAACGACACCGCTGTGGCCGTTAACCAGGGTGGCAAGCGCAAGGGCGCTGTATGTGCCTACCTGGAAACCTGGCACATGGACATCGAAGAGTTCATCGAGCTGCGCAAGAACACCGGTGATGATCGTCGTCGTACCCACGACATGAACACCGCCAACTGGATCCCTGACCTGTTCATGAAGCGTGTCTTCGATGACGGCCCGTGGACCCTGTTCTCGCCATCCGAAGTACCGGACCTGCACGACCTGACCGGCAAGGCCTTCGAAGAGCGTTACGAGTACTACGAAGCGCTGTCCCAGTACCCGGGCAAGATCAAGCTGTTCAAGACCATCCAGGCCAAAGACCTGTGGCGCAAAATGCTGTCCATGCTGTTTGAAACCGGCCACCCGTGGCTGACGTTCAAAGACCCGTGCAACCTGCGCAGCCCGCAGCAGCACGTGGGCGTGGTCCACAGCTCGAACCTGTGCACCGAGATCACCTTGAACACCAACAAGGACGAAATCGCCGTTTGCAACCTGGGCTCGATCAACCTGCCGAACCACATCGTCAACGGCAAGCTGGACACCGACAAGCTCAAGCGCACCATCGACGTAGCCGTTCGCATGCTCGATAACGTGATCGACATCAACTACTACTCGGTGCCGCAAGCACGCAACTCGAACCTCAAGCACCGTCCAGTGGGTCTGGGGATCATGGGCTTCCAGGACGCTCTGTACCTGCAGCACATTCCGTACGCTTCGCAAGCAGCCGTGGAATTTGCAGACAAGTCGATGGAAGCGGTCAGCTACTACGCAATCCAGGCTTCTTGCGACCTGGCAGACGAGCGCGGCGCCTACGAGACGTTCCAGGGTTCGCTGTGGTCCAAAGGCATCCTGCCCCTGGACTCGCAACAGATCCTGATCGAGCAGCGTGGCCAGAAGTACATCGACGTTGACCTGAACGAATCCCTGGACTGGGCACCGGTTCGTGCCCGTGTACAAAAAGGCATTCGTAACTCCAACATCATGGCCATCGCACCGACCGCCACCATCGCCAACATCACTGGCGTATCGCAGTCGATCGAACCGACCTACCAGAACCTCTACGTGAAATCGAACCTCTCGGGCGAATTCACCGTGATCAACCCGTACCTGGTTCGCGACCTCAAGGCGCGCGATCTGTGGGACTCGGTCATGATCAACGACCTGAAGTACTACGACGGTTCCGTGCAGCAGATCGAACGCATCCCGCAAGAGCTCAAAGAGCTGTATGCCACTGCGTTTGAAGTCGACACCAAGTGGATCGTTGACGCCGCCAGCCGCCGTCAGAAGTGGATCGACCAGGCTCAGTCGCTGAACCTGTACATCGCTGGCGCTTCGGGCAAGAAGCTGGACGTGACCTACCGCATGGCCTGGTACCGTGGCCTGAAAACCACTTACTACCTCCGTGCCCTGGCCGCGACCAGCACCGAGAAGTCCACCGTCAACACGGGCAAGCTCAACGCCGTGTCGAACGGCAACAACAGCGAAGACGTCACTGCAGCCCCTGCCGGTCCAGCACCGGTACCAAAGGCTTGCGCGATTGACGAGCCGGATTGCGAAGCTTGCCAATAACCTGAGCGGGCAGGCGGGTCAAACCGCCTGACCAAAAACCCCCGTTAAACCCTGGTAACAGTTGGGTTTAACGGGGGTTTTGTTTTTTGCGCGATTAAACGACGGGAGCCCCCTGCCTGCCTCGTCAGCGACTACATTGCAGGTTGCAGAATTCAACAACAGGACGCCCCATGAACATCATCAATGCCACGTTGCGTAAAACACCCGGCCTGTTCACGGTCAGTTGCGAAGGCGAGCGCATCGGCGCCATCACGTTGCAGCAAGGCACTGTGCCCGTGCAAAACGGTGATATCGATGCCCGCGGCCAACTGGTAATCGCCCCTCTGGTTGAACCCCATATCCATCTGGATGCAGCCCTGACCGCGGGCCAGCCCGAGTGGAATGTGAGCGGCACCCTGTTCGAAGGCATCGAGCGCTGGGCACAGCGCAAGGAAACCATCACCCACGAAGATACCAAGCAGCGTGCCCACACCACTCTGCGCATGCTGGCCGAGCATGGCATTCAGCACGTGCGCACCCATGTCGATGTGACCGATCCAACCCTGGCCGCACTGCGGGCGATGATTGAAGTGCGCGAAGAAGCCCGGCATCTGGTTGACCTGCAAATCGTTGCGTTTCCGCAGGAAGGTATCGAGTCATACGCCGCAGGGCGCGAGCTGATGACCCAGGCCGTGGAATTGGGCGCTGATGTGGTCGGCGGCATTCCGCACTTTGAAAACACCCGGGAGCAAGGGGTCAGTTCAATCAAATTCTTGATGGACCTGGCCGAGCGCACCGGCTGCCTGGTGGATGTGCACTGCGACGAAACCGACGACCCCCATTCGCGCTTTCTTGAAGTGCTGGCCGAAGAGGCCCGCGTACGCGGTATGGGCAGCCGGGTAACCGCCAGCCACACCACGGCCATGGGCTCTTACGACAACGCCTACTGCTCGAAACTGTTCCGCCTGCTCAAGGCGTCGGGCATCAACTTCGTCTCGTGCCCGACCGAAAGCATCCACTTGCAGGGCCGCTTCGACAGCTTCCCTAAACGTCGCGGCGTGACACGGGTTGGCGAACTGGATCGGGCCGGGATGAACGTGTGCTTCGGCCAGGACTCGATCAAGGACCCTTGGTATCCATTGGGCAACGGCAACATCCTGCGGGTGCTGGATGCCGGTTTGCATATCTGCCACATGATGGGCTTTGAAGACCTGGCGCGCTGCCTGGATCTGGTCACTGACAACAGCGCACGCACCCTCGACCTGGGCGAGCGGTACGGCATTGCGGTGGGCCGTCCGGCAAATCTGCTGGTGCTGGATGCCGAGAACGACTACGAAGCGGTGCGCCGCCAGGCCAAGGCGCGGGTCTCGATTCGTGGAGGCAAGGTACTGATGACCCGAGTGCCGGAGCGGGTTGAGTTCACCTGAACCTGCGCGCTTTGGGTAGGAGCTGGCTTGCCTGCGATGCTGACAACGCGGTCACTTGCCAGACCGCGCTGCTGCTATCGCGAGCAAGCCCGCTCCCACAATGGTGACGGGCATACCCTCCCGCGACCCGCCATTACGTCATCTGAATAATGGTCTGCATGATGGTGCTTTGGGTCGAGATGGTTTTGGCGTTGGCCTGGTAGTTGCTCTGCGCCTTGATCAGGTCCACCAGTTCGCTGGTCAGGTTGACGTTGGAGTCTTCCAGGGAGTTGGACTGGATGGCGCCCAGGCTGCCAATTTTCGGCGCGTCGTAACCGGCCACACCCGAGGAGTAGGTTTCTTTCCAGGCGGTGCCACCCACCGGCTGCAAGCCTTGCTCGTTGGTAAAGCTGGCCAGGGAAATCTGGCCGATGGCGCGGCTCTGGTTGTTGCTGAAGTTGGCGAACATCACGCCCGAACCATCGATGGTCAGGTTGTTGATCTGGCCGGTGGCATAGCCGTCCTGGGTGGGCGGGTTACGGGAAGTATCGGTGTTGTACTGGGTGGTTTTGGCCATGTTGATCACGATGCCACCCGCTTTGGACGCCGCACCGTTGTCTTTCCATTCGCCATTGATCATGGCGCCCGGCTTCCAGCCACTGACAACCAGGGTGTTTTCAGCCTGGTCATCAGCCGCGCCTGGCTGCGTCACCTTGGTCAACGCACCGGCCGAATCAAACGCCATGGTTGAAGGCACTGGTGCCGTGGCATTCTCGCCTGTTGGCAAGGTGCCATCCGGGTTGCGACCATCGATCAGGGTATAGACGCTCCAGTTGTTGCCACCGGTCTTGACCATGTACTGGTCCATCGGGTGCGCGTTGCCCTGGGTGTCATAGACCGTGGTGCTGAATTTTTTGGTGTAGCTGGTGGAGACGGTCGGATCGAACGGGACCTTGGCCTGATCGATCGCATCGGCGCTGGAGTTCAGGTTGATCTCGGACGTGACCGAGCCTGTAGGCTTGGGCGCCAGGTTCGAGGTGTCGATACGCAGGTCGGTCAGCACGCCATTGACGATATTGCCGTTGGCATCCACGCCATAACCCTGCAAGCGCGCAGTGCCATCAGAGCTGGTCACATAACCGTCTTTATCGGACTTGAACGTACCGGCACGGGTGTAGCTCAAGGAGCCGTTGTCGCTCAGCACGAAGAAGCCGCTGCCCTGAATCCCCATGTCCAGAAGGTTGCCGGTGTTGTTGACTGCACCTTGACCAAAGTTTTGCGAAACCGCTGCCAGGTTCACGCCACTGCCGATGGTCTTGCTGCCGATCCCCAGCTTGTTGGCCGAGTAGATGTCGGCAAACTCTGCCCGCGAAGATTTGAAGCCGGTGGTCGCAGCGTTGGCGATGTTGTTGCCGGTCACGTCGAGCTGCTTGTTCGCCGCATAGAGGCCGCTAAGGCCGATATTGAATGACATGTTTCTCTCCTTGAGGCGTATGAGTCGGCTTAGAGGCCAATGGTCTGGACTTTGGATATGCCAATGCTGCCCAGGCCTGCGAGGTTGAGCATGATTTCGCCACCGGTCTTGCTCAGGGTCACGCTGTTAACCGTGGCTGGCAGGTAGGTGGTGAGCGCCGTCGTGCCGGTGTCGGTTTTGCTTGATGCGGTGAAGGTGTACGAGCCCTTGTCCAGCAGCACGCCCTCGTCGTCCTTGCCATCCCAGGTAAAGCCCGCGTTACCGGCCTTCTGGGTGCCCATGTCGATCGTGCGGACCACTTCACCGTCCGCATTGGTAATGCTGATCACGGGATTGGAGTTGGCGTCCTGGACCACCACGGTGCCGTTGAATGGCTTTTCGCTGGCGGGGTCCACATAGGCCTCACCGGTTTGCACAATCACCGAGCGCCCCACCAGCGACGAGGCCTGCAAGGCTTGCGAAGACTGGAAGTTGCCCGAGAGCGAAGTGACCGTATCGTTGAGCGTGGTGATGCCTTCCAGGCTGCTGAACTGGGCCAGTTGCGCGACGAACGCAGTGTTGTCCTGCGGGTCCAGCGGGTTCTGGTTTTTCAGTTGGGTAACCAGCAGTTGCAGGAACGCATCCTTGCCCAGCGCAGTGTTCCCGGACGCAGCCTTCGAGGCCGCCGCCAGACTGGTATCGGTGGTCTTGGCCTGGGCGGAGTTGGCAAGCACCTGGTTAAGGGTCATGCCGCTGGTGGAATCGGTCACACTCATTTGCGTCGCCCCTTATCACTGACCGAGGGTCAGGACCTTCTGCATCATGGTTTTGGCGGTATTCATCAGCTCGGCGTTGGTCTGAAACGAACGGCTGGCAGAAATCATGTCAGCCATTTCTTCAACCACATTGACGTTGGGGTAGTACACATAGCCCTTGGCGTCTGCAGAAGGATGGTTAGGTTCGTAACGGGCCTGAAGCTCGCTTTGGTCCTCAACCACGCCCAGCACCTGCACACCTTGGCCTGCACCGTCCTGATTCTGGAACAGCGAGTCGCCGGTGGTGCTTTGCGCGCCCTGAAACATAGTGGCAAATACCGGGTGACGAGCACGGTAGGTCTGGTCGATGCTCGAAGACACGGTGTCGGCGTTGGCGATGTTGCTGGCCACGGTGTTCAGGCGCGTGGTCTGGGCGCTCATGCCACTACCGGCAATATTGAAAACACTGGATAGAGACATGGATTACTCCCCACGCAGGGCCGACATCAGCCCTTTGAATTTGCTGTTGAGCAGGGTGAAGCTGGCCTGGAAGTTGACCGCATTCTCTGCATAGTTCGATTGCTCCAACTGAGCATCCACGGTGTTCTGGTCGATCGAGGGCTGCATCGGGGTGCGGTACAGCAGCGACTCGTCGCCACTGCTCAGGCCCTGGGCTTCGATATGGCGAGTGTTGGTCTTGTTCAACGCAAAGGCGCCGTTCTGGTTTTTGTCGCTCTGTGCCGCGAGCACAGAGGCAAAGTCCAGATCCCGAGCCTTGTAGTTCGGGGTGTCGGCGTTGGCGATGTTGTTGGCCAGTACCTCGGCACGCTGAGCGCGAAAGCCCAGGGCTTGCTCATGGATACCGAGCGCTTTATCGAAGCTGATGCTCATGTCGGAAAACCTTTGTGGGCTGACCTGAGAATGTGATTCAGGTTTTACATGACAGGGATAGAGCAAACCCCGTGCCAGTTTTTACAGCCCCGTATTTCAAGGGTTTGCCGGGTTGCGGACAGCGGCAATGCCAGAAAAGCGGCAACGGTTGACCGCTGACTGCCGCTTTTCTGCCGCTTGGAGCAGGTTTTTTGTAGTCGCTGCCGAAGGCTGCGATAAGGGCCGCAGGCCCTTGAAAAGGTTTTGCACCGATCTCGGGAAACGGGTTGCTGCGCAACCCTTCGCAGCCTGCGGATAGAGGTCTATTTGGCCTGGTAGATGATTCCCGGGCTGCATTGGACCATCTGGTAGTGATCCGGCAAGCCGTTGAGGGCTTCAGAGGCGCCCAAAAACAAATAGCCACCCGGTTTCAAGGTGCTGTGGATACGCAGCAGAATGTCTTTTTTCACTTCTGCCGAGAAGTAGATCAACACGTTGCGGCAAAACACGATGTCGAATTTGCCAAACCCTGCGTAACTGTCCAGCAGGTTGAAGGAGCGGAACTCGACCCGATTCTTGATCGGCGTCTTGAGCACCCAGCGCCCCGGCCCCTTGGGATCGAAATAGCGCTGCAAGCGTTCTGGCGACAGGCCCCGGCCAATCGCAAGGTTGTCGTATTCGCCGGTTTTACAGGTATTGAGCATCTGGGCCGACAGGTCGGTGGCAAAAATCTGCACCCCCGCTTTCAACTGCCCAAGGTTGCTGCGCTCAAACTCGTCAATGGCCATCGACAACGAGTACGGCTCCTGCCCCGAAGAACAGGCCGCCGACCAGATTCGCAAACGCTGGCCAGGACTGGCCTTGATTTGCTCGGGCAGCACCTTGTTCTTCAATACTTCGAAGGGGTAGGTGTCGCGAAACCACAAGGTTTCGTTGGTGGTCATCGCATCGACCACCAGTTCGCGCAGCCCGCTGCGCGGCTGGCTCTGGATACGCTGAATCAGCTCGCCCAGGGACTTGATACCTTGCTGCTCCATCAGCTTGTTAAGCCGGCTGGAGACGAGGTACTGCTTGTTTTCACCCAGCAAAATGCCACAGGCTTTTTCCAGGAAGACCCGGAACTGTTCAAAATCCAAATTAGCCGTCGACAAATGTCCTGCCTCTTAAATCGATTTGACCGCCAGGGGTGAGCCCTGGCTATGGTCTGCTGCTTTTATCCGGTCAACTACCCGGGATGCCAGGTCATCAGGTCGGAACTTGGCCAAAAAGTCATCGGCACCGACCTTTTTCACCATAGCCTGATTGAATACCCCGGATAACGAAGTATGCAGAATGATGTGCAGCTTTTGCATCCGCGGATCGTTACGGATTTCAGCAGTCAGGGTGTAGCCGTCCATTTCCGGCATCTCGATATCCGAGATCATCATCAGAAATTCTTCAGACGGGTCCTTGCCCTCCTCCACCAGCTTGCGCAGGTAGTCCAGCGCCTGACGGCCATCATTCAACGACACCACTTCAACGCCTACCGTTTGCAGGCAACGGGCTACCTGCTTGCGTGCCACCGACGAATCGTCGACGGTCAGCACCCGCAATGACAGTGCCTTGCTCCGGGTTTCGACATCCACTACACCGTGGGTGATGGTTTCAGGTGATGGCGAGACTTCTGCCAGTACCTTCTCGACATCGATGATTTCGACCAGTTGATCGTCCAGCCGGGTGACGGCCGTCAAGTAATGGTCGTTACCCGTGCCCTTGGGCGGCGGATGGATCTCTTCCCAGTTCATGTTCACGATGCGTTCAACCGAGCGAACCAGAAAGCCCTGAGTCTTGGTGTTGTACTCGGTGATGATCACAAACGGGCTGCTTTGATCTTTCAGGGCCCCCGCCCCGGTGGCCATGGCCAGATCGAGAATCGGGATGGTCGCGCCTCGAATGCTCGCCACACCACATACCACGGGATGAGACTTGGGAATCAAGGTCAGCTTCGGGCATTGCAGCACCTCCCTGACCTTGAACACATTGATCCCGTAAAGCTGTGGTCCATCCAGACGAAACAACAACAGCTCCAGGCGATTTTGCCCGACCAGCTGAGTGCGCTGGTTAACCGCATCCATCATCCCGGCCATTCTCAGCTCCTCTTAAAAACTTCAAGTTTCATCACGCACTTCCCGGTAAACGGCACGGGGCTTGCTTTTTTATCGGCCATGAACGCAAAAACGACAATTTCCTGCCACCGGCCCTTCCTCCAGACCCTGCGCCGCAGCTGTCTGAGCGTCCTGGCGGCTGGCACCCTGCTTGGCCTGGGCACTCATACCCAGGCTGATGCGTTTACATCGCCTGATCAGCTTATCGGCGTGACCCAGGGCTTTCTTGAATTCACCGTTGAAGACTACCTGGCAACCAGCCAGACCGAGGGGCGATATCAGATCCAGGTCAACAACCTTGACCCCCGTCTGCGACTGGCTCATTGCGACAAGGAATTGACAGCAACCCTGGAAAGTCCGGCACAACCCATGGGCCGGGTGATCGTGCGCGTGCGCTGCGAAGGGGGCTCGCCCTGGACTATCTTCGTTCCAGCCCAGGTCAAACTGTTCCGTGACGTGGTCATCGTCAATCACCCGCTCAAGCGCGGCATGGTGATCGACTATGCCGATGTCACCTTGCGCGAGCGGGATATCAGCCTGATCAATCAGGGCTACCTGACGGCGACTGAACTGGCAGTGGGTCAAAAGCTGCTGCGGCCCATGATCACCGATCAGGTACTGACCCTCACGCACCTGGAACAGGTTGCCACCGTGCGCAAGGGCGACCATGTGGTCATCAGCGCCCGTAGCGGTACGTTAAGTGTCAAAATGCCCGGCGAAGCCCTGTCAGACGGAGGCCTCAGCGAGCAGATACGAGTCAAGAACCTGAACTCCAAACGTGTGATCCGGGCCCGAGTGACAGCACCCGGTCAAGTTGAGGTGGCATTGTAGGAAAGTTGGCATCAGTCTCCGGACTTTCCTACACTGTGGTTTGACGCAGATCAGTACAGTTCTGTGTGAAGCTATGATTAATCGAGCCTAAAGTTTTTCCGGGTATGGCCGAAAACATGGCAAGCGTCCAAATACCCAGAGGTTTATCGTTATGGTCATCGACTTCAGTCGTCTTGGCAGCGCGCCGCCCTTAACCGGCAGTACGCGCAGCAATGCAAATCAGGAAGCAGGCAGCGCCACGCAAGCGGCCCCGGCTAAAGGCCCTGAGCAAACCAGCGCCAGCGCCCCCAGCGGGGAATCTGTACACCTCAGCCAAGAGGCTCAGCAGTTGCAGAAGATCAGCGACTCGTTGCGTGACCAACCTGTTGTCGACAAAAATCGGGTGGCCGAGCTTAAACAGGCCATCGCCGAGGGCAGCTACAAAGTCGACAGCAACCGGGTCGCCAGCAAACTGCTCAACATGGAAGCCCAGCGCTAGGCCCACATGGCCTGTGCCAGGCTTTTGGACGCTTAACTCCCAGAGCCCGTTATGCACGACGAAAATTTACTGCAACTGATCAATGATGACCTGGCCCCCGCTGAACAACTGCTCGGCCTGCTGCAAGACGAGTCCATTGCCCTGAAAGGCCGCGACATGCAGGTGCTGGAAAACATTCTGGCGCGCAAACAGTCGTTGATCATTTTGCTGGAGCAACATGGCCGCAAGCGCAGCGAGATTCTCGCGGCCCTTGGCCTGGCCACCAACCGCAGCGGCCTCGAAAGCCTTGCCAGCCACTCAAGCGTAGGCGCGCAACTGCTCAGCCAAAGCGATGTGCTGAACCAGTTACTGGCCCAATGCCAGGCTGCGAACCTGCTCAATGGACAGTCGATCCAGACCCAGCAGGCAATCACCGCCAACCAGCTGCGCATTCTTCATGGCGGCGAAGCCCCCTCGTTGTATGACGCCCGCGGCACCACTTCGATGCTCAACAAGCATCGCGCCTACAGCCAGGCTTGAGCCTGCGCATCCGCAGCCTGTAGCGAGACACGCACCATAATGGCAGAATGCCTCTTTTTTGCGTGTCGCTGTATTTTGTCTGGAGATTGATCAACCGTGTTCGACGCCCAAGATGCTCCGCAACCGCCAAAGGTGCTGACTACCCCTTTGGAAATTGCCTCCAACCTGCGGATGCTGCAAGAGAGCCATGACCCGCTGATCATCACTTTCCAGGATCGCACCCAGCGCTTCCAAAGCTATGTGGTGGATATAGACCGTGAGCGCAACACCATGGCGCTGGACGAAATGATCCCCCGTGACGGCGAGCGCTTTCTTGAGGCTGGCATACCGTTTCGGGTTGAGGGTTTCCACGATGGCGTGCGCATTGCCTGGGAGTGCACCACACCGCTGACCCTTGATGACAGCAAGGATCACCGCTGCTATCGCGGTGCGCTACCCCGCGAAGTGGTTTACCACCAGCGGCGCAACGCCTTTCGTGCGGCCCTGCGGCTGGCCAATCTGGTCAGCGTGGAGGTCGCGGGTGAAAAACTCAAAACCCCGATCAAAGGCAAGTTGCTGGACGTTTCTGCAACGGGCTGCAAATTGCGTTTTGAGGGTGATATCGGCCAGGGCATGCAACTGGGTCAGGTGTATGAGCGCTTCAGCGCCGACCTGCCGTTTGGCCTGATGTCCACCCCGGTCGAGTTGCGTTACCTGCACTTTGAAGAGCGGCTGAACATTACCTTTGCCGGCATGCGCTTTCACAACATCAGCGGCGCCGTACAGCGTCAGGTCGAACGTTTTGTGTATCAACTGCAACGCGAAGCGCGCCAGTTTGATAAAGACGACGATTACTGAACGTGAGTAAACCCTGCACATCCTGTGGGAGCTGCCTTCGCGAGCAAGCCCGCTCCCACAGGGAAAGTGTCTAGGGCTTGGGTTCCGGTTCCGGTTCCGGCTCCACGTTATCCACCATCTGCTCCTGCACCACCTGCTCATCCACCCGCGGGTCAAGCGCCGCTACCAGCGGTGAACTGGACATGCTGTCAGGCATTGCCACGTGATGCAGCGGCGCATCATCGACCTGGTGCAGGTTGGTCACTGCATTCGGGCGAATTCGCCACACCAGGATCAAACCCGCCACGCTGAAAAAGGCGTAGAGCATGTGGCTGCCAAGCACCTTCATCAGAACCCCCGCCACCAGCGGTCCCACACTCGCCCCAATGCCGTAGGTCACCAGTAACATGGCGGTCAGCGACACTCGACGCTCCGGCTCAATGTGGTCATTGGCAAATGCCACGGCCAGCGGATAGATGCAAAACTGCATCAACGCCGCCATGCCACCGGCCACAAACAGCACCTCCAGCGGTACCGACGGCAGGATCGCCAGCGGCAATGCGGCCAGCGCCAGCAAGAAGGCGAAGATGCGGATCAGCAACGGCCGGTCATAGCGGTCGGACAACCAGCCCAATGGCCACTGCACCAGCAACCCGGCAAAAATACAGCTACCCATGTACAGACCGACCAGCTCGGTCGACAGCCCCTGCTGCGAGGCATAAAGCGGCGCCAGACCGTAGAACGAACCCACCAGCAGGCCCGCGCCCATCACCGCGATCAACGACTGGGGTACACGCTTGATAAAAAACTTGGGGTCCATCGGTGCGGGGTGCAGGGGCGCCGGGTGAATACGTCGGGTCATGGCCACGGGCACCAGGCACAGGGCAAAGCACAACGCCACAACCATCAGCAACTCGAGCCCCAGGGCCGGATGGATCACCAGGATCAATTGGCCGAGCACCAGGCCCAGATAGGAAGCGATCATGTACAGGCTGAACACCACGCCTCGCTGCTTGGCATCGGCCTGCTCATTGAGCCAGCTTTCGATGACCATGTACTGGCACATCATGCCCAGACCGACGATCACCCGCAGCAGCAACCATACCGGCAACCAGTCCGTCAGCCCGTGACACAGCACCGCCGCACCGACAATACCGGCGCAGGTGGCGTAGGCACGGATATGCCCGACCCGGGCAATCAGCCGGTGGCCGATCTTGCCGCCCAGGACCAGGCCAAAATAGTTGGCCGCCATCAACGCGCCGACCCACAGGCCGTCAACGTTGTCGGCCGCCAGGCGCAGCGCCAGATAGGTACTCAAGAGGCCAGAGCCGATCAACATCATCAGCGAGGCAAAGTACAACGCTCGAAAAGACTTCCAGATTTGGTGCATTGGCTTTCCGTGCGGCTCCTTGTATCTGCAGCCGGGCAAGGCCCGGTGCCACAGATTTAAACAGTTAAGCCTGAGCCGCCAGAACGCGACGCTCCCAGGGAGTTATTTCGTCATGGAAGCTGGTAAGTTCCAGCGTCTTGGACGCAACGTAACCTTCGATGAACTCCACCCCGAACAGTTCAATCGCCAACTGACTGCGCTTGAGGCGATCAAGGGCTGCATGCAAGGTACAGGGCAATGACAGCGCCGGGGGCACTTCGAATTCGCCCTGAATCGCAGCGCTCGGTTCCAGCTCATGCTCAATGCCATATAACCCTGCCGCAAGGCTGGCGGCAATGGCCAGATACGGATTGGCGTCAGCGCCCGGCAAACGGTTTTCAACCCGCCGCGCCACGGGTGAGCTGGCCGGGATCCGAAGGCCTGCAGCACGGTTATCGTGGGACCAGCACGCATTGTTCGGCGAGGCATAGGGGTGGAACAGACGCTGATAGGAATTGACGTTGGGCGCAAACAGCGCCGTGAAGTCAGCCATGCCTGCCTGCTGCCCACCGATAAAGTGGCGAAAGGCGGCCGTCGACTGCCCCGCCTCGTCGCTGAACACATTACGACCGCTGCCCAGCTCCACCACGCTCTGGTGAATGTGCATCGAGCTGCCGGCGGTGTGGGCCAGTGGCTTGGCCATGCACACAACGGTCAGTCCATGCTTGAGGGCGACTTCCTTGAGTAAATGCTTAAACAAAAACGTCTGGTCGGCGAGCAGCAGCGGATCCCCGTGCAGCAGGTTTATTTCAAACTGACTGACGCCCATCTCGTGCATAAAGGTGTCGCGCGGCAAGCCCAGTGCCGCCATGCATGCGTAGACCTCGCTGAAAAAAGGCCGCAAGCCGTTATTGGAGCTGATGCTGAACGCAGAAAAACCTTCTTCAGGACGACCATCGAGCCCCACAGGCGGACGGAATGGCTGAGTCGGATCGGTGTTGGGCGCAAACACAAAGAACTCAAGCTCAGTCGCCACCACCGGCGCCAGACCGCGGGCCGCGTAACGGGCAATAACCGCCTTCAACTGACCTCGCGTCGACAACGCCGAGCTTTCACCGCTGAACTCATCGGCGTCACAAATGGCCAGGGCACGGGGCTGCTGACTCCAGGGCAAGCGATGGAGTTGGGCAAGGTCTGGCACCAGGGCCAGGTCGCCATCGTCGCTGCCATAGAAACGCGACTCGGGGTAGCCGCCCATGATGCATTGCAACAGCACGCCACGGGCCATCTGCAAGCGCCGACCTTCGAGAAATCCCGCAGCGGTCATCACCTTGCCACGGGGTACGCCATTGAGATCGGGCGTGACGCACTCAACCTCATCAATACCCGCCAATCGCTGTGCGAGTGAGCCCTGGCCATCGCTCGTCATGACACGTTCCTTGTTGTGCAGGCCACTGAGGGCAATGGGTACAAAATACGCACCTGCTCCAGATTTGTGTAGTCGCTGATGATGGACCGTATCGGCATTGTGGGAGCGGGCTTGCTCGCGATTCAGGCGGCGCGGTCCACCAGGTACACCGCGTCGATACTATCGCGAGCAAGCCCGCTCCCACAGAGCCAATACGCCAGGTTGTGCGGTGTTTACCCGATAACTGTCTAAGCTCTTTGCCCACCGTGTCAGGAAGACCAAAAGGAAAAACGATGAAGCCGTTGCCCCCTCTTTTTACCAGCCTGCTGCTGGCCAGCCTGCTCAGCCCTGCAGCCTTCGCCCAAACCCCCACAAGCGATGGCTATGTGCTGGATAAAGTCGTGCAAGTCAGCCGTCATGGCGTGCGACCTCCCACCCAATCCAATGAAAAACTGCTGACCTCCGTCACTCAGCGCCAATGGCCAACCTGGCTTGTGCCCTTGGGCAACTTGACCGGCCACGGCTATACCGGTGCTGTCGAAATGGGCCGCTACCGCGGGGAGGTACTGCGCACCGCCGGACTGATCCCCAAGGGTTGCCCGGATGCCAGCCAGTTGCTGGTACACGCCAGCCCCCTGCAGCGCACCAAGGCCACCGCACAGGCCCTGCTCGATGGCATGTTCCCCGGCTGCGGGCTGCAACCGACCTATGTCAGCGGCAATCAGGACGCCTTGTTCCAGGCCAATGAAATGCCCTTTGCCGCCCTTGACCCGGTGAAAGCCAAAGCCGAAATCCTCAAAGCCTTGGGTGGCAGCGTCGAAGCGGCACAGGCGCGCTACCAACCCTTTGAAGAAAAACTCAGGGAAGTCGCCTGCCTGCCCGGGGCTGACTGCCCCTATGGCAAACAAGCCTGGACCCTTGAACAAAACGCCAAGGGCCGCTTCTCGATCAAGGGCCTGAGCGCGGGCGCCAACATGGGCGAAGTGTTCCGCCTGGAATACAGCCAGGGCTTGCCACTGGATAAAGTCGCGTTCGGCAACGGTCGTACCGCAGCCCAAGTGTCCAGCCTGATGGTGCTGACCAAAGCCAAGTACGACTACCTCAATGACATCCCTTATATCGCCAGTCGCGGTGCGTCAGAGCTGATGAACCAGATTTCGCTGGAACTCAAGCAAGGCACCCCGCTGGCCCAAAAAGACGGGCAAAGCATCCCGCCTGATGTGCCGCTGATGCTGCTCGTGGCCCACGACACCAATATCGCCTACCTGCGCACCATGCTCGGCTTCGGCTGGAAGCTGGGGGACTACATCGAGAACAATATCCCGCCCGTCGGTACGCTGCAGTTTGAACGCTACAAGGAAGTCAAAACCGGCGAGTACTTTCTGCGCATTGCCTTTGAGGCGCAGTCAATGGATCAGATCCGCAACCTGACGCAGCTGACCGGCGCCCAAAAACCGCTCAAGCGTGATTTCAACAGCGCCGGGGACTGCCGTAAAACCAGCGTCGGCCTGCTTTGCCCGCTCAAGGATGCGATGGCCACCGTGGATCAGAACATCGACCCGACTGCACTGACGCCGTACTCATTCGAGTGATCCGGCGCCGTTGAAACCTCAGCGCCAGGACTGGCTTCACGTTGTTGCAACCAGTGCAGCAAGTCCTGTCCGCTCATGGGTCGTGCAAACCAGTAGCCCTGCCCTTCAACGCACCCCATTGTCAGCAAACGCTGAAACTGGGCCTCGGTTTCGATCCCTTCAATGACCACCGACATGCCCAGGGTTTTACCCAGGGCCAGGGTGTTGGCGATCACCGCTTCGCAGCGCGGTTCATGCTCCAGGTGGCGAACAAACCCGGCGTCGAGCTTGATTTCATTAAATGGCAACTGACACAGCCGTTGCAGCGAGGAAAACCCGGTTCCAAAGTCGTCGATCGATAACCGGCAGCCCATCATTCGCAGGCGTACCAGGTTCTCCAGGCTGGCGGCCGGCGCTTGCAGCAGTCCGTTCTCGGTCAGTTCGAAGGTCAGTTCGAAGGTCAGCCTGGAGCCTGGCGTCACATGCCGGGTCAGGATGCCCTTGAGGGTGTAAGTCAGCTGGTTATTGGCCAATTGCGCGGTTTGCAGGTTGAACGCCATGTTCAAGGGAAAGCCCTGAATCCTGGCTTGCTCTTGCAGTCTCAACGCCTGATCCAGTTGGGCAAACAACATGTCGTCCATCAACCCGCAGCGCTCCAGCACCGGGATAAACATGGCCGGGGGCAGCACCCCTTTACTCGGGTGCTGCCAGCGACACAGCACCTCAACACCACACACCTCGCCGGTCTGCAGGTTGAACTTGGGTTGGTACCAGGCCTGCAGTTGCTGCAGGGCCAGGGCCTGGCGCACCTCGTCTTCACAGGCCAGTTGCACCTTACTGCCGGGCGTTTTCTCGGTGGTGCAGGCGCCCTGATACTTTGCCAGCAGAGGCCCAAGCACTTCGGCGTGCAGCGGCTTGCCGACATCACCCAGCAACTCCAACCCCAAAAGGGTAACGATCTGACGCGCCGTGCGGCGCAAGTCAGCCGACAGGGCACTGCTGATGATGATGGCTTTGACTTGCCCCGACTTGCCCACCCGGCGCAAAAAGGCCAGACCGTCCATGCCTTCCATCTGCAAATCGCAGACGGCGATATCCACCGCACCTGCCTGCTCAAGAACCGCCAGCGCCTCACTGCCATCACTGGCCTCAAACACTTCATGACAGCCCAGCGAGCGAAACAGGCTCACCGCTACGGCGCGCTGGAAGTCGTCATCTTCCAAAATCAGGATACGCAGTGAATGACCAGACATCAGGTTGACCCATCGAAAAACGGTGTAGGTCAATTGTCCCGGAGACAACAGGATAGTTACCTAGGAAATTTCCCCTTAAGCGTAGGAATTATCCCAAGCCGACCCGGCTGTCGATTGAGCGTCAGCGAGCACTGCGGGTGAAGATGCGGATCACCTCATCCAGGTGCTCGGCCATGGCCTGACGCGCAGCGTCCGGGTCGTGCTGCTCCAGCGCTTGCAGCACGCGCCGGTGTTCATTTTCCGAACGATGAATCATGTCGTCCGGGGTGTAATGGCTTTGCAAACGCTGGAACATGCTGCCGTAACGGTGCCCCAGCAAATGCTGGATCATCAGCGCATAGGCCGGGTTGTCCGAGGCCTGGGCGATGCGGATATGGAACAGGCGGTCGCCCGGGTGGGTATGGGAGTCTTCGCGATTGTCCTGCACGTTGCGTTCGAACGCCTCGCGGATGCCCGCCAATTCTTCGTCACTGGCATTCACCGCCGCCAGTGCAGCGGCCTCGGGCTCGATCAGGCGCCGGGCCTGAAGCAAGGCGAACGGCGGGATTTCAGCGCTGAAATCAACTTCGATGCCCAGTTCGGGGTCCAGTTCTTTCCACTGATTGCGGGTGGCCTGGGCCATCACCGGCTCATCGGACACCGCCTGCACCGGAGGCTCACAGACCAGCACTCCGTTACCCACGCGCACATCCACCAGGCCGATGACTTCCAGCGCAATCATCGCCTCGCGCACCGAAGCGCGACTCACGCCCAGCAACTTGGCCAACTCCCGCTCAGCCGGCAAGCGGCTGCCCGGCGGAAATTCACCGCTGTCGATCAAGGCCCGTAGCTGATCAGCGATTTGCCGATAAAGCCTTTGATTATCAATAACTTGAAATGGCATCAGGAAATAAGCTCTGGTAAGGACAGCCTTCGACAAGCTCGTTTGGCAAAAAAAGGCGCTTGTTGAAGCTTGAGGTGCATGCTACAAAAGGACCAATGGCCTGACCATTGGACGGATAACGTAAAGCGATCATAGCAAACCTTATCCACACACTTGCGTCGTTTTGCCATTTGTTACGCCTGCAATGGCCTGACCATTAGGCCTATAACTACAAAAACAACAACATCGCAATGGAGCACCCATGGATCTTTCCGGCAAACGCGTGCTGATCACTGCGGCCGCTCAGGGTATTGGCCAGGCCAGTGTCCAGGCGTATCTCGCCGCTGGCGCCGAAGTCTTCGCCGCCGACATCAATGCCGCCGCCCTCGACGCCCTTGAAGGCGCGCACACTCATCTTCTGGACGTCACCGACGCCGCTGCCATCGAGCGCCTGGCCAAAACACTTGGCCCGCTGGATGTGCTGTTCAACTGCGCGGGCGTGGTTCACAGCGGCAATATTCTGGAATGCAGCGAAAAGGACTGGAGCTTCGCCCTGGACCTCAACGTGACCGCCATGTACCGCATGATCCGCGCTTTCTTGCCGGGCATGCTGGGCAACGGCGGCGGTTCGATCATCAACATGGCCTCGGTGGCCTCCAGCGTCAAAGGCGTGCCCAACCGCTTTGCCTACTGCGCCAGCAAAGGCGCGGTCATTGGCCTGACCCGTTCAGTGGCGGCTGATTTTGTGAGCCAGAACATCCGTTGCAACGCCATCTGCCCCGGCACCGTCGACTCCCCTTCCCTGCGCCAGCGCATCAGCGAACAGGCTCTGCGCGAAGGCCGCAGTGTCGACGAGGTGTACGCCGCCTTTGCTGCGCGCCAGCCCATGGGCCGCATCGGCACCGCCGAAGAAATCGCCCAGTTGGCGCTGTACCTGGGATCGAGTGCCAGCGGCTTCACCACCGGCACGGCACAAATCATTGATGGCGGCTGGAGCAACTGACGCCATAGCTTTTGACTTTGCTCTCGTGGGAGCGGGCTTGCTCGCTTCCACAGGGCCCTGCCCCTTCCAAAAAGGATTGTTTATGAAACTGCTGCGCTACGGTAACAAAGGTCAGGAACGCCCTGCCCTGCTCGACAACAACGGTCAACTGCGCGACTTGTCCGCAGTGGTCGCAGACATCGCAGGCCAAACCCTGAGCCCCGAAAGCATTGCCCGCCTGCAAGATATCGACCCCTCGACCCTGCCACTGGTTGAGGGCTCCCCACGTATCGGCGCCTGCGTTGGTCAGGTCGGCAAATTTATCTGCATCGGCCTCAACTACGCCGACCATGCTGCCGAAACCGGCGCCGCCATCCCCGCCGAGCCTGTGGTGTTCAGCAAATGGACCAGCGCCATTGTCGGCCCCAACGACAACGTTGAAATCCCGCGCAACTCGCGCAAAACCGACTGGGAAGTCGAACTGGGCGTGGTCATCGGCAAAGGCGGTCGCTACATCAGCGAAAGCGATGCCCTTGAGCATGTGGCTGGATATTGCGTGATCAACGACGTGTCCGAGCGTGAGTTCCAGCTGGAGCTGGGCGGCACCTGGGACAAAGGCAAGGGCTGCGACACCTTCGGCCCGCTTGGGCCGTGGCTGGTGACCCGTGATGAAATCGCCGACCCGCACCAGCTCGACCTGTGGCTGGAAGTGGACGGCAAGCGCTACCAGAACGGCAACACGCGGACGATGATTTTCCAGATCCCGAAAATCATCAGCTACCTCAGCCAGTTCATGAGCCTGCAACCGGGCGACGTGATTTCCACCGGCACCCCGCCAGGTGTCGGCCTGGGCATCAAGCCCGAACCCGTGTACCTGCGCGCAGGCCAGACCATGCGCCTGGGTATCAGCGGGCTGGGCGAACAACAGCAACGCACCGTGAATGCCGACTGACAGGGAGCTGCACCATGACCACGATTACTGCCGTACGGGTTGAAGACATCCGCTTCCCCACCTCGCAATCGCTCGACGGTTCTGACGCGATGAACCCGGACCCGGACTACTCGGCGGCCTATGTCATCCTCGAAACCGACACCCCGGGCCTTGAAGGCCATGGCCTGACCTTCACCATCGGCCGTGGCAATGAAATCTGCTGCGCCTCGATCAAGGCCCTGTCCAGCCTGCTGGTGGGGTTGAAGCTGGAATGGATCGCCGAAGACATGGGCCGCTTCTGGCGCCACGTCACCAGCGATAGCCAACTGCGCTGGATCGGCCCGGACAAGGGCGCCATTCACCTGGCCACTGGCGCGGTGGTCAATGCCGCCTGGGACCTGTGGGCCAAGGCAGAAGGCAAACCCGTGTGGCGCCTGGTGGCCGACATGAGCCCCGAAGAACTGGTGCGCTGCATTGATTTTCGCTACATCACCGACTGCATAACCCCGGCACAAGCCCTCACGTTGTTGCGCGAACGCGCCCAGGGCAAGGCCGAGCGCCTGGCTTCGCTCGAAGCTGACGGCTACCCCTGCTACACCACCTCGGCCGGGTGGCTCGGTTATGCCGATGACAAACTGCGCAGGCTGTGCCAGGAGGCGGTGGATGCAGGCTTCAGCCACGTCAAACTGAAGGTCGGCCATGACCTGCAGGACGACATCCGCCGCGTGCGTATCGCACGCGAGGTGTTGGGGCCGGATCGCCAGTTGATGATCGACGCCAATCAGGTATGGGAAGTGGACGAGGCCATTGACTGGGTGCGCGAGCTGTCATTTGCCAACCCGTGGTTTATCGAAGAACCCACCAGCCCGGACGACGTGGAAGGTCATCGCAAGATCCGCCTGGGCGTTACCCCGGTCAAGGTCGCAACCGGTGAGATGTGCCAGAACCGTATCGTGTTCAAGCAACTGATCATGCGCGAAGCCATTGATGTGGTGCAGATCGACGCCTGCCGTCTCGGCGGGGTCAATGAAGTGCTGGCCGTGATGCTGATGGCCGCCAAATACAACCTGCCCGTGTGCCCCCATGCGGGTGGCGTAGGTTTGTGCGAGTACGTGCAGCACCTGTCGATGATCGATTACCTGTGCATCGCCGGGACTCACGAAGGCCGGGTGGTGGAGTTTGTCGACCATCTGCATGAGCACTTTGAAGACCCGTGCGTGATTCGCAACGCGGCCTATATGCCACCCCAGGCGCCGGGCTTCTCGATCCAGATGAAAGCAGCGTCCCGCGAGCAGTATCGGTACCGGGGCTGAACCCACGGGCGGAGCACAATAATAATGTCGTCCTCACACTCACTACGGCTCGATGCCCACCAGCACTTCTGGCGCTATGACCCGGCCAGCTATCCCTGGATAGGTCACGGCATGGACGCTTTGCGCCGCAACTTTGAGCCTGAAGACCTGCGCCCGCTGCTGGATGCGGCCGGGCTTGACGGCTGCATTGCCGTGCAGGCCCGGGCCTGTACCGGCGAAACCGATCAATTGTTGCTGTTGGCTGAGCGTTACCCGTGGATTCGCGCCGTGGTGGGTTGGGTCGACCTGTGCGCGGGGGATCTTGAACAGTCCCTGGAGCGCTGGGCGCAGGCACCGGCATTGCGTGGTTTTCGGCATCAACTGCAAGACGAAGACTCACCGGCCGGGTTCATGCAGAACCCGGCGTTCAACCGGGGGCTGAGCACCTTGCAGCGCCAGGGCCTGGTCTATGAAGTGCTGATCAAGGCCCAGGATCTGGGGGCTGCAACGGCACTGTGCCGACAACACGATCAGCATCATCTGGTGCTCGACCACCTGGGCAAACCCGATGTGCAGGCCAACCATTTAAAGGCCTGGGCCAAACAGCTCGCGCCGCTGGCTGCCTTGCCCCACGTCAGTTGCAAGCTGTCGGGGCTGATCACCGAAGCCCATTGGCAAGACTGGCACAGCGGGCAACTGACGCCTTATTTGCACACCGCACTGGAACTGTTCGGCCCCGACCGCTTGATGTTCGGCTCCGACTGGCCGGTGTGCCTGCTGGCCAGCGAATACGCACACACCTGCGACGTGCTCGCCAGCGTGTCGCAAGACGCGGCCATTTGGGGTGGCACGGCGTGCCGCGTCTACAACATAGAGGGATCGACTCCATGAATCTGTATCTGCAAGACAAGGTTTTTATCGTCACTGGCGGCGGTTCGGGGATTGGCGCGGCCATCTCCCTGGGGCTGGCCGACGAAGGCGCGATACCGGTGATTTTCGGTCACAGCCCACTGTCCGATGAACTGGCACGGCAACTGGATCTACGCGGCACGCCGAGCCTGTTCATCCAGGTCGAACTGCGTGACGAAGACGCCTGCCGCGCAGCGGTCGCGACGGTGCTGCAACGCTTTGGACGCATCGACGGGCTGGTCAACAACGCCGGGGTCAACGACAGTGTGGGCCTTGAGGCCGGGCGCTCGGCCTTTGTCGATTCCCTGGAAAAGAACCTCATCCATTACTACGTGATGACCCACTTGTGCGTGGACGCGCTCAAGGCCACTCGCGGGGCCATCGTCAACATCAGCTCCAAGACGGCCCTCACCGGGCAAGGCGGCACCAGCGGTTATACCGCGGCCAAGGGCGCGCAACTGTCGTTGACCCGCGAATGGGCCACTTCGTTGCTGGCCGACGGGATTCGGGTCAATGCGGTGATCCCGGCAGAAGTCATGACCCCACTGTATGAGCGCTGGATCGACACGTTCGCCGACCCGAAGGCCAAGCTTTCGAGCATCGTCGAAAAAATCCCCTTCGGCCAACGCATGACCACGGCCTCGGAGATCGCCGACAGCGTGCTGTTTCTGCTGTCCTCGCGTGCCTCCCACACCACCGGGCAATGGCTGGTGGTGGACGGTGGCTACACCCACCTGGACCGGGCGCTGACATGACTCGCCAGTGCCTGGCGCTGGACCTCAAGGACGACCCGGCATTGATCGCCGAGTACGAGCGCCTGCACCGGCACATCTGGCCGCAGATCAGCGCCCACCTGCGCCAGCACGGCGTGCTGGACATGCAGATCTGGCGCCTGGGCACCCGGTTGTTCATGGTCATGGACACCGCCCCCGGCTTCAGCACTGAAGCTTTTGAACGGGCCAGCGCCAGCGACCCCAGGGTGCAGGAATGGGAGGCACTGATGTGGTGCTTCCAACAGCCCACACCCTGGACCTTGCCCCATGAAAAATGGGCGCCAATGAGCCGGATATTCAGTTTGAAGCACTCATCCTGACCCGCTTCCACACAGAACCATGCAAGTCGCACACAACAATAAAAAGGAGATGCGTCATGTCACTCAAGCACTCGAACGTCGCAGAGCCGTCCTTTACCCGGGCGGTTACGTCCTATCGCTGGGCACTGATTCTGGTGACCTGCCTGTTTTTCCTGTGGGGGCTGTCCTATGGCCTGCTCGATGTACTGAACAAACACTTTCAGGAAACCCTGCACGTCAGCAAGGCCCAGTCGGGCCTGCTGCAAAGCGCGTACTTCGGGGCGTACTTTCTGATCGCCCTGCCTGCCGGCTTCATCATGGACCGATACGGCTACAAGGCCGGTATTTTGCTGGGCCTGTGCCTCTACGCCACCGGCGCCCTGCTGTTCATGCCAGCCGCTGCCGCACAGAGCTTTCAGTTCTTTCTGTTCGCCTTGTTTGTAATCGCCTGCGGCCTGGGTTGCCTGGAAACCGCCGCCAACCCGTATGCCACGGTATTGGGTGAGCCCGCCGGTGCCGAGCGACGCTTGAACCTGGCACAGTCATTCAACGGCCTGGGGCAGTTCTTCGGACCGTTGATTGGCGGCGCACTGTTCTTCAGTGGCGCCAACAGCACCGACACCACCCAATCGCTGCAAATGACCTACCTGGTGATTGCCGCACTGGTGTTGCTGGTGGCGGTGCTGATCGCCCGCACCCCGTTGCCCGACCTGCGCGAGCAGGAAGTGCAAGCCGGGCAGCACGACCACAAAACCCTGTGGCAGCACCGCGAGTTCGTCACAGGGGTGATCACCCAGTTTTTCTATGTGGGCGCCCAGGTCGGCGTGGGTGCTTTTTTCATCAACTACGTCACCGAACACTGGGCACACATGAGCAGCCAGCAAGCCGCGTATTTGCTCTCGGTGGCGATGCTCAGCTTCATGTTTGGCAGGTTCTTCAGCACCTGGCTGATGGGCCGCGTCAACGCCCAGCGTCTGCTGCTGATCTACGCATTGATCAACGTCGGGCTGTGCGCGGTGGTGGTGACGGGGATTGAAGGCCTGTCGGTGGTGGCGCTGGTGGCGACGTTCTTCTTCATGTCGATCATGTTCCCGACGCTGTTTGCCATGGGCGTGAAAAACCTCGGGCCGCATACCAAGCGCGGCAGCTCATTCATGATCATGGCCATTGTCGGCGGCGCGCTGCTGCCCTACGTGATGGGCCTGGTGGCCGACCACACCTCCACGGCCGTGGCCTACCTGCTGCCGATGGGTTGCTTTGTGATCGTTGCGGCTTATGCCCGTGGCGCTCTCAGAGGCAAGCCAGCCCTTTAAATGCCGTTGTACTCCACAAAAAAAAGAATCGGAGCACCTCATGTCCAACCCCGTCCTGCAACAGGCGCTGAGTAAAATTCGCTGGCGCATCCTGCCCTTTGTCGCGTTGATGTTCGCGATGGCCATCATCGACCGTTCCAACATCGGCTTTGCCAAACACGCCTTTCAGGCGGACACCGGCCTGAGCAACGCAGCGTTTGCGTTGGGCGCGGGGATTTTCTTTATTGGCTACGCGGTGTTCGAAGTCCCCAGCAACCTGATGCTGCACAAGATCGGCGCCCGCATCTGGCTGAGCCGGATCATGGTCACCTGGGGGCTGGTGTCGGCGGCGATGATGTTTGCCCACGACGAAACCAGCTTTTACATCCTGCGTTTTTTGCTGGGCGTGGCCGAAGCGGGTCTGTCGCCGGGGGTGGTGCTGTACCTGACCTACTGGTTCCCGCAGAACCAGCGCGGCTCGGCCTACGGCATCTACTATTTCGGCGTACCGGTGTCGCTGATGGTGGGCGGGCCCGTGTCGGGCTGGTTGCTGGAAACCGCGCAATTCGGCCTCACCGGCTGGCAATGGATGTTTGTGACCGAAGGCCTCGCGGCTTCGATCATCGGCGTGTTTGCGTTCTTCTACCTGACCGACAAACCCCGCGACGCCAAGTGGCTGAGCCCTGAAGAAAAGGCAGTCATCGAACACGAACTGGAAAAAGAACACCTGCTCAAGGCCAACAAGGGCCCTTCGTCGTGGCGCGCGGCACTGATCAACCCGGTGGTGCTGTACTTCACCCTGATCTATTTCACGATACAGGTCAGCGTCTATGGGGTGCTGTTCTACCTGCCGACGCGGATCGCCGAGTTGCTGGGCACCGGCATTGGCTTGAAAGTCGGCGCACTGACTTCAATTCCGTGGATTGCCACCGTGTGCATGCTGTACCTCGTGACTCGCCATGCCGACCGCACAGGTCAGCAAACCCGCTTCGCCGCGCTGATGCTGGCATTGGCGGCAGTGGGCATGGTGGGATCGACATTGAGTGGCAGCCTGCCACTGGTGATTTTGGCGTTCTGCGTGGCAGCCGCCGGTTTTATTACCGTGCAACCGTTGTTCTGGACACTGCCTACCCGCTTTTTGGGCGGCGCGGCGGCGGCCAGCGGGATTGCGGTGATTGGTGCGCTGGGCAACCTGGGTGGTTTCCTGGCACCCACGGTCAAAACCTGGGCCGAGGGCTACTTCAACAACCCCCATGCAGGCATGTACTTTTTGGCCGGGACGGCGTTGCTGGGCGCGCTGATGTTGATCCGCTGTGCAAGAACCGGACAAGAACCCGGCATCCAGGTTGATTCACCGTCCGTGACAGCACCTGCGACACGCTGACCGCAGCGGCGGGTATTAACACGGGTCACATGTGAGCTACATTGGGAAACAGTTGGAATCAAAACAACAGCCCGAAATCTCACAAAGGGTGACCCGTGAATACCAATCAAAAACTGAGAACTTTCGACCTGATTCGCGAAGCGGTACTGCCCGAGTACCGCGACCGGGTGAACGAGTACCTGAGCCTTTATGAAGAGGCGCTCCAAAGCGAAAGCACCCGCACTGCCGATAGACACGCCAGCGCCCATCAACTGCGGGGCTACCTGCGCGGCCTGAACACCACCCGGGTGCTGGGCATGGCTGACTGGGAAGAGCTGGACCGACGCATTACCGAGTCGTGGTTGTAACGGTAAACACCTATCCCCCCTGTGGGAGCGGGCTTGCTCGCGATGATATCGACGCGGTAGTTCAGATACACCGTGTCGCCCGAATCGCGAGCAAGCCCGCTCCCACAAACCCTCTCTCAGTCAGGCGGGGACAAACGCAGCCTGCGGTGCCTGCGGGGCTTTCGGCTCCTTGAGCAGCGCAAAGTAGGCGAAAGCCGAACACGCAGCCACCACCGCACTGATCACGAATGCCGAAGAAAACGAGCCGCTCTGCTGAACGCTGAACCCCGTCAGGATCGGGGCTATGGAGCCCGCCAGATAACCGCCAAAGTTCTGGATCGAACCAAACGAAGCGACACGCTCCGACGGCACGATGGTGTTGACGATCATCCACGCCGTGGCGCTGGAGATGTTGATGAAGAACATGGTCAGGCACAGCAGGATCACGCACGCCACCACGTTGGTGGTAAACGCCACGATCAGGGTAAACAGCGCCCCGCCCAGCAGGCCCAGAATCACCATCAGTTTTCGGCTGGCCAGTACCCGCATGCCCCTCGCCACCAGGCGGTCGCAGCATTTGCCGGCGACGATGGTGCCCAAGGCGCCGAACAGGTAAGCCAGCGATACCACCCAGGCCGTGCGGTACAGGTCCAGGCCATGCTCGCGCTCAAAGTAGCCGGGCAGCCAGGTGAGATTGAGCCAGATCATGTAGATCACGCCCATGAACCCGAGGAATGCACCCCATGTATTGCGGTCCTTGAACAGCGAGGTCCAGCGCACTTTCGGCGCCTTGGCCTGCTGCACCGGTACCGGTTCTGCGCGGCCTGTTTCGGCCATGTATTGCGCTTTGCTTTTGTAGAACTTGAACCAGCACACCGCCAGTAACAGGCCCATCACACCGGTCAGGATGAACATCCCGCGCCAGCCCAGATGCACCATGAATACGGTCAACAAAGGCGGCGCCAGGCACGGCCCGATGCAGGTCGAGGACCACACCCAGCCGGTTGCCGTGCCCCGCTCCTGGGTGTCGAACCACTCCGACAAGGCCTTGGCCGCCGAAGGAAAGACCGGTGCCTCGCCAATCCCCAGCAATACCCTCAGCCCGACCAGATGGCCGTAGCTGCTGAATAGCCCGAAAGCCGCCTGCGCTACCGACCACACCACCAGCGAGCCACCCAGTGCCAGCTTGCTGCCCAGCTTGTCGATCAAGGCACCGAGAGGGAGTTGGGAGAAGGCGTAGGCAATGGAAAAGGCAGAGAGCATCACGCCCATTTGCATCGGGCTGATGGCCAGGTCTTTCTGGATGGTGGTGTTGGCGATGGACAGCGCGCTGCGGTCCAGGTAGTTGACCACGCCAATCAGGAACAGGAAGAAGATTGTCAGCGTCTTGTAGCTTTTTATTGTTCTCATTCGCGCCTCTCATGAGCGGTTTCGCCCCTACCCGGCAGGTGGGGCGACGCTCACTTTAGAGGGCGATCTGGCCTGTGCCCAATCACATGATTGGATCAGTTAATAACTGAGGGTTATCAAGATGTCTGGCGAGCACCGCGCAGGGCATCGGGACCACTTAACAGGGCATCGATAAAGGCTTTGGCAGACCACTGAGGCACTTCGTTGCGCCGGGTAATCACGCCGTAATCCGCCAGTACCAGGGGAAACGGCAACGCCAGACGGGTCAAGCGCCCGGCCTGGATTTCCGGCTCGACCATCGACTCCGCCAGCATGGCCACCGCAGGCGTTGTTTGCAGCAGTTGCATGGTGGTTTGCAGGGACACGGTTTCCACGGTGTTTTCAGGGGTTTGCATACCCGCCTCGACAAAGGCTTTTTCTACCCGCGCCCGCATCGGTGTGCCCGTGGGGTAAATCACCCAGGGCCAACTGCCGAGTTCGGCCAGGGGGACTTCGCTGGCACCCGCCAACGGATGCTGACTGCCGGTGACCAGACACAACGGCTCCGGCGCCAGCGCCTGGAACTCGAACAGTTCACGGTGACGGTCGAGGGTAAACCGGGCCACCACCAGGTCCAGTTCCTTGTGTTCAAGCAGGGTCAGCATGTTGGCACTGGTGCCTTCAAGCACTTGCACGGTGAGCAACGGCCACTGCTGCTTGACCCTCACAATCGCCGCGGGCACCGCCAGAGCCGTTGCCGCATAGATAGTGCCGACCTTCAGCAGGCCATGCCCGCCCTGGCGCAGATGATTGATCTGGCTGACGAACTGGCCGGTATCGTTCAACGCGATCTGGGCGAACCGGGCCACGTGGGTACCCAGATCGGTAAGCGTCATGCTGCGCGGCAAGCGGGCAAAGACGTCGAAACCCAATTGGTGCTCGATCTCACGCAACATCTTGCTGACTGCTGGCTGGCTGATGCTCATTTCCTGCGCGGTGGCATGCATGTTTTGCGTGCGCGCCAGCGTGTCGATAAGCACCAAATGGCGAAACCGCAGCCAGTTGCACAGTTGGTTAAACCCGACATCCGCCATCCGATAACCTCCGGTTATTAAGTCCTGAGAATATCTCATTGGCGATTATCGCAAAGCAACTTTAGTGTGAAGGGGTTGCGCCAAATAATAACAACGGACTCTTGTCATGAACCTAGCCAACAAACGCGTTCTGATCACCGCTGCAGCGCAGGGCATAGGCCGCGCATCGGTACTGGCCTTTCGGGATGCCGGCGCTCAGGTCATCGCCACCGACCTGCATATCGAAGCCTTGCACGACATTCCCGGCATTCAAACCCTGTCTCTGGACGTGACCCGTGCCTCGGACATTGACGCGATCTGCCAACAGGTGGGCAACGTGGACGTGCTGTTCAACTGCGCCGGTTACGTGCACAGCGGTGCCGTCCTTGAGTGCGACGAACAGGCCTGGCAATTCTCTTTCGACCTCAACGTAACGGCCATGTACCGGATGATCCGTGCCTTCTTGCCAGGCATGTTGAGCAACGGTGGTGGCTCGATCATCAACATGGCTTCGGTGGCCTCCAGCGTCAAAGGTGTGCCCAACCGCTTTGCCTACACCGCCAGCAAAGCCGCCGTGATCGGCCTGACCAAATCGGTGGCCGCCGACTACGTAGGCCAGGGCATTCGCTGCAACGCCATTTGCCCCGGCACGGTGGACTCCCCGTCGCTGCGCCAGCGCATCGCCCAGCAGGCACTTGAGCAAGGGCGCTCCGAAGCCGAGGTGTACCAGGCTTTCGTCGACCGCCAGCCCATGGGCCGCATTGGCAACGCTGAAGAAATCGCCCGGTTGGCGCTGTACCTGGCCAGCGATGCCAGCAGTTACACCACCGGCACGACCCAGGTGATTGATGGCGGGATGAGCAACTGAAACCAGACTCACTGTAGTCGCTGCCGAAGGCTGCGATGGGTAGCGCAGCTACCCCGCTTTTGAAGGGCCTGCGGCAGCGGCTACAGGAAATGGCTGCACTCTTCTTATTTGGATAAAGGAGCTTTTATGAAACTGCTGCGCTACGGCGATAAAGGTCAGGAAAAACCCGGTCTGCTGGATGCTCAAGGCAATATCCGTGATGTGTCGGCGCACATCGCCGATGTCGCAGGCTCCGCGCTCAACCCCGAAAGCCTGGCCGCACTCAGCAAGATCGACCCCGCCACCCTGCCGCTGGTCAGTGGTTCGCCCCGTATCGGCGCCTGTGTCGGCCAGGTCGGCAAGTTCATCTGCATCGGTCTCAACTATGCGGACCACGCCGCAGAGTCCGGTCTGGCCGTGCCGTCGGAACCGGTGGTGTTCAGTAAATGGACCAGCGCCATCTGCGGCCCGAACGATAACGTAGAAATTCCCCGCGACTCGACCAAGACCGACTGGGAAGTCGAGTTGGGCGTGGTGATCGGCAAGGGCGGCCGCAATATCAACGAACACAACGCACTGGAACACGTGGCCGGTTACTGCGTGATCAACGATGTGTCCGAACGCGAATGGCAGCTGGAGCGTGGCGGCACCTGGGACAAGGGCAAGGGGTTCGACACCTTCGGCCCCCTCGGCCCGTGGCTGGTGACCCGTGATGAAATCACCGATCCACACCAGCTCGACCTGTGGCTAGAGGTAGATGGACAGCGCTACCAGAACGGCAATACCCGCACGATGGTGTTCCAGATCCCGGCATTGATTGCCTACCTGAGCCGCTGCATGTCGCTGCAACCAGGCGATGTGATTTCCACCGGTACGCCACCGGGTGTGGGCCTGGGCGTCAAGCCGTCGCCGGTCTATCTGCGCCCGGGTCAGGAAATGCGCCTGGGCATCAGCGGCCTGGGCGAACAGCGCCAGCGCACCGTGCAGGCCGACTGATTCACCGCTCAAACAACTATAAGAAACAGGGGCTGTACATGAGAATTCTAATCACCGGCGGTACCGGCTTTATCGGCAAGCAACTGGCTCAGCGTCTGCTTGACCTGAACACCCTGACCCTCGAAGGCCAGGCACCTCGTGCCATTGAACGCATCGTGCTGTTTGATGCCTTTGCGGGCGAAGACCTGCCCAGTGATCCGCGCATCGAACTGGTGACCGGTGATGTGGCTGACCCTGAAGTCATCGCCCGGGTGACTGACGGCGTGGATCTGGTATGGCACCTGGCAGCGGTGGTCAGCTCGGCTGCCGAGGCGGATTTCGACCTCGGCATGCAGGTCAACCTGCACGGCCTGATGTTGCTGCTCGAAACCCTGCGCAAACAGGGCAACGCACCGCGCTTTGTGTATGCCAGCGGCTTCGCCGTATTTGGCGGCACGCTGCCGCCTGTGGTCGATGACAACACCGTACTCACCCCTCAGTCCTCCTACGGCATGCAAAAAGCCGTGGGCGAACTGCTGGTGGCCGACTATGCGCGCAAGGGCTTTGTCGATGGCCGCGTGCTGCGCCTGCCAACGGTGGCCGTGCGCCCCGGCAAGCCGAACAAAGCGGCATCGACCTTCTTCAGCTCGATCATCCGCGAACCGCTGGCAGGCCTGCCTGCCGTCTGCCCGGTGCGCCCGGACACCCAGGTGTACCTGACCTCGCCGCGTCGCATTATCGAATCGATGTTGCTGGGCATGACCCTGTCGCCGCAAACCCTGGGCAACGAACGCATCATCCCGCTGCCGGGTGTGACCACCACCGTGGCGGACATGGTCTCGGCGCTGCAACGGGTCGCCGGTGAGGACGTCACCCAACTGATTCACTGGGAGCCGGACGCCACCATCCAGCGCATCGTCGAAAGCTGGCCGAGCAAGGTCCAGGCCCCTCGCGCCCGGGCACTGGGCTTTACCGCCGACCCGGACTTCGACGCCATCGTGCGCGCCCATATCGAGGATACGGCCCCCAAATAACCCCACACCTCTGTGGGTGCGGGCTTGCTCGCGACGGGATCGATGCGGTTGTTCAGTGACACCGCGTCGCCTTTATCGCGAGCAAGCCCGCTCCCACAAAAAGCAAAAAAGCTCGCGTTACACACAACAATAAAAACTGAGGCCGTGCGATATGACCACAACGCCACTTCCCGATGTCTCCGACATCGAACAACAGACGATCAAGCGCGTTACCAAACGCATGATCCCCTTTCTTATCCTGCTGTTTGTGGTCGCCTTCCTGGACCGCAACAACGTCGGGTTCGCCGCACTGCGGATGAACGAAGACATCGGCATCAGCCAGACCATCTATGGCCTGGGCGCGGGTATTTTCTTCCTCGGCTACTTCATGTTCGAAGTGCCGAGCAACATTCTGCTGCACCGCTACGGCGCCCGTGTCTGGATTGCACGGATCATGGTGACCTGGGGCATCATCGCAGGGGCCATGGGCTTTTTGCAGACGCCCGTGCACTTCGTCTCCCTGCGCGTACTGCTGGGTATCGCTGAGGCCGGGTTCTTTCCGGGGGTCATTTACCTGCTGTCGCTGTGGTTCCCGAGCCGTTACCGCGCCCGCATGATCGCTACCTTTTACCTGGGCGTTCCCATTGCACAAATCATCGGCGCGCCCCTGTCGGTAGGCCTGATGGAACTGGGCGATGCCTGGGGCTTGGTCGGCTGGCGCCTGATGTACATCGTTGAGGCCGTACCGGCCGTGATCCTCGGTGTGGTGTGCTACTTCTACCTCACCGACCACCCGGCGGATGCTCACTGGCTGACCGACAAACAGCGCAACTGGCTGATCAACACCCTGGCCCAGGAAGAGCGCAACAAACCGCTGGTGGTGGGCATTCAACCGACCAAAGGCCAGATGATCCGCAAGGCACTGTGCAACCGTCAGGTATGGCTGCTGGCGCTGGTGTATTTCGGCATCACGTCGGGCTCCAACGCGATGAACTTCTTCATGCCCACCGTACTGGCCTCGTTCCGTGGCTCGTTCGGGCTGGAGATCGGCCTGATGCAAAACGGCCTGATCACCGCCATCCCGTACGCCGTCGCCGCTGTGGCGATGATCTGGTGGAGCCGTCGCTCTGATCGCCTGCAAGAACGTCACTGGCATGCCGGCGGCGCCGCCATGCTCGCGGCCGTGTCCATTGCCGTGGCGCTGTGGCTCAACCAGCCGTGGATCATCGTCGTCGGTTTCATCCTTCTGGCGATGGGTGTTTACAGCGCGATCAACGTGTTCTGGGCCGTCCCGGGGCAAGTACTGACGGGCGTCGGGGCCGCCGTGGGGATTGGTCTGATCAACTCCATCGGTAACCTCAGCGGCTTTATCGGCCCTTACCTGACCGGCTATCTGTTCACCGTCACCGGCAGCTACACCCCAGGCTTCATGGTGATTGCTGCACTGGTCGGCCTGGGTGGCCTGGGCATGGTGCTGATGCCACGCAACAAGGTGTCGCAGATTGGCGAGCAAATGGTCCCGGCGGCTGGAGGCAAAGCATGAGCCTGCCAACCGTAGCCTTCATCGGTACCGGGATCATGGGCCAGCCCATGGCCCGCAACCTGCTGCACGCAGGCTTCCCGGTGCGGGCATGGAACCGTTCTTCCGCCAGGGCGCAGGCACTCGCGGCACAAGGTGCCGAGGCTTTTCAGGCCCCGGCGCATGCCGCAAACGGCGCCCAGGTGCTGATCTGCATGCTCAGCGATGGCCCGACCTGCGACGAGGTGCTGTTTGGCGAGAACGGCGCTGCCTTGGCCTTGGCGCCGGGTGCGCTGGTGATTGTGATGAGTTCGATCCCGGTCGACACCGCCGCCGCACAGGCACGGCTATGTGCTGAACGGGGCCTGCGCTACCTCGACGCCCCGGTGTCGGGGGGCGAGCGTGGGGCGCGGGAAGCCAGCCTGGCGATCATGGTCGGTGGTGAAACCGTGGCCTTCGAGCAAGGCCGCGAGGTGCTGGCCGCCATGGGCCGCCCGGTACACGTCGGCCCGGCGGGCACTGGCGAACTGTCCAAACTGGTCAACCAGTTGATTGTCGCCAGCACCATCGCCACCGTCGCCGAAGGCCTGCTGCTGGCCGAGCGCGGCGGCGCCGACCCGTCAAAAGTCCACGAAGCGTTGATGGGGGGCTTCATCGATTCGCCGATCTGGCGTCAACACGGCCAACGCATGCTTAACAACGACTTCACCCCCGGCGGCCCGGCCAAGTGGCAACTCAAGGACACCCGGACCGCCCTCGCCCAAGCGCAAAAGCTGGGCCTGAACCTGCCCGTGGGCACCCTGGTGGACAGTCTGTTTGCAGCGATGGTCGAGGCCGGTGACGGCGAACTCGACCACGCCGGACTGATCCGCCAAGTGCGCCGCAACAACCCTTTGCCCGAATAATCTGCTGGAGCCTGCCATGACCGATTCAACCCCACGCCGCCTGCGCAGCCAGCTGTGGTTCGACGATCCAAGCCACGCCGACCTTACTGCGCTGTACGTTGAGCGCTACATGAACCAGGGCCTGACCCGGGCCGAACTGCAATCGGGACGGCCCATCATCGGTATTGCCCAGACCGGCAGCGACCTCACGCCCTGCAACCGCCACCACATCGAACTGGCCAAGCGGGTCAAGGACGGTATTCGCGACGCGGGGGGCATTCCGATGGAATTCCCGGTGCACCCGATCGCCGAACAGTCACGTCGCCCAACCGCGGCGCTGGATCGCAACCTCGCCTATCTGGGCCTGGTGGAAGTGCTTCACGGCTACCCGCTGGACGGCGTCGTGCTGACCACCGGCTGCGACAAGACCACCCCGGCCTGCCTGATGGCGGCGGCCACCACTGACTTGCCCTCTATCGTGTTGTCCGGCGGGCCAATGCTCGACGGCTGGCACAAAGGCCAGCGCATCGGCTCCGGCACCGTCCTGTGGCATGCGCGCAACCTGCTCAGCGCAGGGGAGATCGACTACGAAGGGTTCATGACCCTGACCACGGCTTCATCGCCGTCCGTGGGCCACTGCAACACGATGGGCACCGCGCTTTCCATGAACGCACTGGCCGAGGCACTGGGCATGTCGCTGCCTGGTTGCGCGAGCATTCCGGCACCGTACCGCGAGCGCGGTCAAATGGCCTATGCCACCGGCATGCGCATCGTCGACCTGGTGCGCGAAGACGTGCGCCCATCGCACATCATGACCCACGCCGCATTTGAAAACGCCATCGCCGTGGCCTCGGCACTGGGCGCGTCCACCAACTGCCCGCCACACTTGATTGCCATTGCCCGCCACAGTGGCATCGATCTGTCGCTGGAAGACTGGCAGCGTGTGGGCGAAGACGTCCCGTTGCTCGTCAACTGCATGCCTGCCGGTGAATACCTTGGCGAAAGCTTCCACCGCGCGGGCGGCGTACCGGCAGTGATGCATGAACTGGACAAGGTTGGGCGCCTGCACCGCGACTGCCTCACCGTCAGTGGCCGCAGCATGGGGGAAGTAGTTGCCGACACCGTCACCGGCGATCGCGACGTGATCCGCTCGTACGAAGATCCGCTGATGCACCGCGCCGGTTTTATCGTGCTCAGCGGCAACTTCTTCGACAGCGCCATCATGAAAATGTCGGTGGTGGGTGAAGCCTTCCGCAAGACCTATCTCAGCGACCCGTTGCAACCCAACAGCTTCGAAGCGCGAGCCATTGTGTTCGAGGGACCCGAAGACTATCAGGCGCGCATCAACGACCCGACGCTGGACATCGATGAACGCTGCATTCTGGTGATTCGCGGCTGCGGCACTGTCGGTTTTCCCGGCAGTGGCGAGGTGGTGAACATGGCACCGCCTTCCAACCTGATCAAGGCCGGGATCGACTCGCTGCCGTGTATGGGCGATGGCCGTCAAAGCGGCACCTCGGCCAGCCCGTCGATTCTCAACATGTCTCCGGAATCTGCCGTGGGTGGCGGCCTGTCGTTGCTGCGCACGGGGGATCGCCTGCGCGTCGACCTGAATGCGCGCAGCGTCAATTTGCTGGTGGACGAAAGCGTGCTCAACGAGCGTCGCCAGGAACCCCTGCCACCGCTGGCCCCGTCGCAAACGCCGTGGCAGGAACTGTATCGCCAACTGGTCGGCCAGTTGTCCACGGGCGGCTGCCTGGAACCGGCAACACTGTACTGGCGCGTGATCCCGGAAAACGGCCCGCCCCGCCACTCTCACTAAACACTATGGACACATGACCTGTGGGAGCGGGCTTGCTCGCGATGCAGGCGGCGCGCTCTCTCAGGTACACCGCAGTGGCGTCATCGCGAGCAAGTCCGCTCCCGCACTGCCCATTTTTTCAAGGATCAGGCCTATGCAAACGCTGCAATTGACCGTAGAAAACTCCCTGCCGAACGACTGGCAGCGCGCGACGCTGGTGGGTCGTGTATGGCTACCTGGCGAGCGTGGTGGTCCGGCCGTGGTGGTGATTCGAGACGGCGAGGTGATCGACTGCACCGCGCACTTCGCCACCCTGAGCGCGCTACTGGAAAGCGACAAACCGCTGCAAAGCGTACGCGAAATCAGCGGTACGGCCTTGGGTACGATTCAGGCCCTGCTGGCCAACAGTGGCGAGCAGCGTGACATGGCCAAGCCCTATCTGCTGGCCCCTGCAGACCTGCAAGTGATCAAGGCCGCAGGCGTGACATTTGCCGCCAGCATGATCGAGCGGGTCATCGAAGAAAAAGCAGGCGGCGATGCCCTGCGTGCTCAAGAGATCCGTGCCCTGGTGCAAGAAGTCATCGGTGACAACCTGCGCGACCTGCTCCCCGGCTCGCCCGAGGCCATGCGCCTCAAGCAGGTGCTGATCGAACAGAACATGTGGTCCCAGTATCTGGAAGTCGGTATCGGCCCGGACGCCGAGATCTTCACCAAGGCCCCGATACTGGCGGCGGTGGGCAGCGGTAATGCCATCGGCATTCACCCGGGGTCAAGCTGGAACAACCCGGAACCGGAAGTCGTGCTCGCGGTGGACAGCCAGGGCCGGATTCACGGCGCAACCCTGGGCAACGACGTCAACCTGCGCGACTTCGAAGGCCGCAGTGCGCTGCTGCTGAGCAAGGCCAAGGACAACAACGCATCCTGCGCACTGGGACCGTTTATTCGCCTGTTCGACGAACACTTCAGTCTCGACGACGTGCGCCAATGCGAAGTGACCTTGCGCGTCGAAGGCACGGACGGCTACGTACTGGACGGCAAGAGTTCCATGAACCAGATCAGCCGCGACCCGGCCAATCTGGCGGAGCAAACCCTCAATGCCAACCACCAGTACCCGGACGGCTTTGTGCTGTTTCTCGGCACCCTGTTCGCGCCCACAGAAGACCGCGACCATTCGGGTCAGGGGTTCACCCACAAGGCGGACGACGTAGTGAGCATTTCGTCACCCGCTCTGGGCGCCCTGCACAATCGCGTGACGGGTAGCGACCAGGCTCCACAATGGGCATTCGGGGTTGGGGCACTGATGAAGAACCTGGCGGGGCGCGGGCTGCTGGGCCAGGCCTGACTGATTGAAAGCCACAAAAAAGGCCCCGCCTGTTCAACAGTGCGGGGCCTTTGCGTATCTGGTGTCCCAGGCGGGGTTCGAACCTGCAACCTTCCCCTTAGGAGGGGGATGCTCTATCCAATTGAGCTACTGAGACAAATGACGGCGAGCATGGTAACGGTCATGCCTTTGTTTGTCATGTCGTGCGTGGCCTTTTTAACGGTCAGACACACGCCCCTTGACCGTTAATGCCGTGTAACCGTCAGACCTGACGCCCAGGACTTACGACCGATCACAACCTCACGCAGCTCAACGACAACCACAGGCGCATACAGCGCCTAATGATCGTATACAAAACGTCACATAACGGTGCACCCAACCGCGCCACAAACCTTTTATGCATCAAAAAGTAACAACCCTCTCTCTGGTCACAATTGACCACGATCCATCTCCCTTTCTGTTCGCTGGTTTTTCAGATGGCCCGCAAAAAATAAAAAATCCATTAATTTCATACAGATAAAAAACAGCATAGGGATCCGTGAACACGGCTACTGATCTGTGTGTTTCTGCTGGCATGAATATCGCTTACACCCACACGACACTTGTATACAAAACGAACAAAAACTAAGTACACATTGTTTCGTGGCCTGCTACATAAAAGCAGGCATACCGCGAATTCTCACAACCAGTGATTTCCGCTGCCGTGACGAAGATTTGTCGAGCCAACGCTCATGAACAGTCATCACACCAGCGGACATCAGGAGCTTGCCAGAATGCGTTCAAGACTCTCCGATACCCTCGCTCTGGATTTACCTTCACCGGTTTCAACTCCCCTCCCCGACTCCCTGGACGCTACTGCATCCACCCTGGCGCTCAGTCCGCGCCTGCACAACAGTGACCTGGCCCCCACTAAAACCGAAGGCCGCCGCTGGGGCCGCTACAGCATCTTTGCCCTGTGGACCAACGATGTGCACAACATCGCCAACTACTCGTTCGCCATCGGGCTTTACGCCCTGGGCCTCAACGGCTGGCAGATCCTGCTTTCACTCGGGATCGGCGCTCTGCTGGTGTTCAACTTCATGAACCTGTCGGGCTATATGGGCCAGCGCACCGGCGTGCCCTTCCCGGTCATCAGCCGGATAAGTTTCGGCATTCATGGTGCGCAGATTCCTGCGCTGATACGCGCGGTCATTGCTATCGCCTGGTTCGGTATTCAGACGTATCTCGCCTCGGTGGTGTTACGGGTGCTACTGGTGGCCGTGCATCCCGGTTTCGACGCTTACGACCATGACTCGATCCTTGGCCTGTCGAGCTTGGGCTGGGTGTGTTTTGTCGCGATCTGGCTGGTGCAGCTGACGATCCTGGCCTACGGCATGGAAATGGTTCGCCGCTACGAGGCGTTTGCCGGACCGGTCATTTTACTGACGGTACTGTGCCTGGCAGGCTGGATGTACTTTCAGGCCAACGGCACCATTGCCTGGTCAGACCGCGTGCCCTTGAGCACCGCCGAGGTGTGGCGCAACGTGTTTGCCGGAGCCGCGCTGTGGCTGGCGATCTACGGCACGCTGATCCTGAATTTCAGTGATTTCTCACGTTCATCGCCGTGCTGCAAAACCATCAAGGTTGGTAATTTCTGGGGCCTGCCGGTGAACATTCTGGTGTTTGCCGGTATCACCGTCCTGCTGTGCGGCGCCCAGTTTCAAATCAACGGCACCATTATCGAAAGCCCGACGCAGATTATCGCGTCGATCCCGAACACCTTCTTTCTGGTGCTGGGCTGCCTGGCATTCCTGATTGTGACGGTGGCGGTGAACATCATGGCCAACTTCGTCGCACCGGCTTTTGTGCTGAGCAACCTGGCACCCAGGCATCTGACGTTCAAGCGCGCCGGACTGATCAGCGCAACCCTGGCCGTGCTGATCCTGCCGTGGAATCTCTATAACAGCCCGCTGGTTATCGTGTACTTCCTGTCCGGCCTGGGTGCCCTGCTTGGCCCGCTGTACGGGGTGATCATGGTCGACTACTGGCTTGTACGAAAAGGCCGTATCGACGTGCCGGCGTTGTACAGCGAAGACCCGAGCGGCGCTTATTACTACAGCCGAGGCGTTAATTTACGCGCCGTCGCGGCGTTTATTCCTGCTGCTCTGATCGCCATCGTGCTGGCATTGGTGCCAGGTTTTCATACTGTTTCGCCGTTCTCCTGGATGATCGGGGCCGGCATCGCGGCAATGCTTTACCTGATCATCGCCAGGCGCCAACCCCACTACGCCCACGTCAGCGGCGAGTCGATCGCGGTCGACAACGCTGGCCATTGATACGTTTGCGGTCTGGCCAATTCAGACCGCCCACTCTTGATTTGAAGGAGCCCCCATGCGAATTCTCGTGGTCAATGTCAACACGACCGACAGCATCACCCAGGCCATTGCACGTCAGGCGCAGTCCGTCGCCGCGCCGGGCACCGAAATCATCGGGCTGACGCCCGGTTTCGGCGCCGAGTCGGTTGAGGGGAATTTTGAAAGTTATCTGGCCGCAATCGCGGTGATGGACTGCGTCATGTCCTACGACCAGCCCTTCGATGCCGTGATACAGGCCGGGTATGGCGAGCATGGCCGTGAAGGGTTACAGGAACTGCTCAACGTGCCCGTGGTGGACATCACTGACGCAGCGGCCAGCACCGCCATGTTTTTGGGCCGCGCCTATTCGGTTGTCACCACGCTGGATCGCACCGTGCCGCTGATTGAAGATCGCCTGAAACTGTCCGGGCTCTGGTACCGCTGTGCATCGGTGCGCGCCAGCGGCCTTGCCGTTCTGGAACTCGAATCTTCGCCGCAACGCGCGGTTGAAGCCATTGTTCACCAGGCAGAACTGGCCGTCAGCGAGGACAAGGCAGAGGTCATTTGCCTGGGCTGCGGTGGTATGGCGGGCCTTGATGAGCAGATTCGCCAGCGCACCGGCGTGCCCGTGGTCGATGGCGTTACCGCTGCGGTGACCATTGCCGAGTCGCTGGTTCGCCTGGGGCTGTCGACGTCAAAAGTACGCACTTACGCGACCCCACGGCCCAAGGTTATCAGTGGATGGGCCGAACGTTTCGGGCGATAACCGATCGCCTGCAGGCGATATCGACTGAATCCTTGCCAAGCCCGCTCCCGCGGGCTCTGGCCTGTATCGTGCAATTTGCACTACATCAAAAAGCCATCATTGCAAATTGCACTGAAACCCTCTTGAATACATACTCCAAGCAGCTGTTTTATAAGGGTTTTTAGCTCTTTAACAGTTGGCACGAAGACTGCTCTATTAACAGTATCCCGTCCATGCTCTCAGAGATGACCGCCATGAACAGCACCCTGTTACTGTTAAATGCCCTGGCACTGGCTGTTTTAGTGATTTTTCACTTTCAACCTGAACCCGCCACCGATGAGCAATACGTCCAGACCTATGACAAACCCCTCGCGCCGCTGCCGCAAGTGGCGGTCATGAATAGCGTGAGCAGCGCGACACCTCATCTGACTACAGACCACCCTGCAGCCAACCTGGCTCCCGAGGGTGAGCGCTGGGTCTTTTGAAGCGCATATTGAGAGGTTGGCAGTAAATCATGTCCAAAATTGCTTTGAGTTTGTTGATGCTGGCGCTATCAAGCCTTGCACTTGATGTCTTCGCCCGTAACGAATTCGGAAACCTGCCCTTGATCGCTGCGGGAGTATTTTTCAGTTGCTGGCTGGTGGCGCTGATCATCGGGCGCAGGTTCAAATTTGACCCGCAATTACGCTGAGAGCGCCCTTCTGCTGGAGAACAGACCTTTCAGGATGAACGGTGGATTTGTGCACTATCCACGTCGATGCATTTTTTTAATAATCACTACTGGCATAACGCCTTTATCCGGTTCAATATTTGTCACAGAATTGACGCCAGGGAAGTGGCAGATTTGAGGCATGATGCGCGCCTCCTAGCAATTCAGGTTGAACTTTGGCTATAAGGACGGTCTTAATCACATCCTGCGGCCAATTCCCGAGAACCGCTCCCCTGAACTAACCGGTTAACTAAAATGCGCCCATTGAAACAGGCAATTTACTCCAGCCGTACGGCTGACAAGTTCGTCGTACGCCTGCCAGACGGAATGCGCGAGCGCATCGCCGAAGTGGCTCGCAATCATCACCGCAGCATGAACTCAGAAATCATTGCTCGCCTTGAGCAAAGCCTTATTCAGGAAGGCGTACTGGGTGACGAACTCAGCATGCGCCTGGACAGCCCCGAGCTCTCCCTGCACGAGCGCGAACTGCTGCAACGCTTCCGCCAACTGTCCCATCGCCAGCAAAACGCTCTGGTTTCACTGATTGCTCACGACGCTGAGGCAGCTTCGGAGGAAGCCTGATTTAATTCAGGTAACAAAAAGCCAGCATTGCGCTGGCTTTTTTTATGGGCGCCATTTGCGCCAGAAACAAAAACGGCCTGATCTGACAGCTGTCAGATCAGGCCGCTGGCCGTCAGAGCAGGAAGATGGTTGCCAGCCCCAGGAAGATGAAGAACCCGCCGCTGTCAGTCATGGCTGTGATCATCACACTTGCACCCATCGCCGGGTCACGCCCAAGCCGGGCAAGTGTCATGGGGATCAAGACGCCCATCAGCGCTGCCAGCAGCAGGTTAAGCGTCATGGCCGCGGTCATCACCACACCCAGTGACCAGCTGCCGTACAACAGATACGCGACAACACCGATCACCCCACCCCACACCAGGCCATTGATCAAGCCCACGGCCAGTTCCTTGCGCATCAGACGCGAGGTGCTACCGGTATTGACCTGATCGAGCGCCATCGCCCGTACGATCATGGTAATGGTCTGGTTGCCGGAGTTACCGCCAATACCGGCCACGATGGGCATCAGTGCTGCCAGTGCCACCAGCTTCTCAATCGAACCTTCGAACAGACCGATCACCCGCGAAGCAATAAACGCGGTGACCAGGTTGACTGCCAGCCAGGCCCAGCGGTTACGCAGGGACTTCCAGACCGAAGCGAAGATGTCTTCTTCTTCACGCAGACCGGCCATGTTGAGCACTTCGTTCTCGCTCTCTTCACGGATCAGGTCGACCATTTCATCGATGGTCAATCGGCCGATCAGCTTGCCGTTCTTGTCGACCACCGGGGCCGAGATCAAGTCGTAACGCTCAAACGCCTGTGCAGCATCGTAGGCGTCCTCGTCCGGATGAAAACTTACCGGATCGCTGGCCATGACCTCGGACACTTGTTTCTCGGGGTCGTTGACCAACAAACGCTTGATCGGCAACACGCCTTTGAGCGCACCGTCGTAATCAACCACGAACAGTTTGTCGGTATGGCCCGGCAATTCTTTGAGGCGACGCAGGTAACGCAATACCACTTCAAGGCTGACGTCCTCACGGATCGTCACCATCTCGAAGTCCATCAGTGCGCCGACCTGATCCTCGTTATAGGACAGCGCGGAGCGAACACGCTCACGCTGCTGACCATCAAGGGTCTCCATCAGCTCATGGACGACGTCTCGCGGCAGCTCGGGGGCCAGGTCAGCAAGTTCGTCGGCGTCCATCTCCTTGGCAGCTGCCAGGAGCTCGTGATCGTCCATGTCGGCGATCAGGGTTTCACGTACCGAGTCAGAGACTTCAAGCAGGATGTCGCCATCGCGATCGGCCTTGACCAGCTGCCAGACCGTCAGGCGGTCGTCCAGTGGCAATGCTTCAAGGATGTAGGCAACGTCTGCGGAGTGCAGGTCTTCCAGCTTGCGCTGGAGCTCAACAAGGTTCTGCCGATGAACCAGGTTTTCAACCCGGTCATGGTGATGGCCTTCCTGACGATGAGTCAGGTCTTCGACCACACGCTGGCGATTAAGCAGCTCAATGACTTGAGCGAGGCGGCTTTGCAGGCTTTCTTGTGTTTTCTTTACTTCAACTTCGGTCATAGGCGAACTCCACTCCCAGCAGCAGGGCACGCCGGAAGGATCAATCAGTCAATTCATGATTGGAAAAACGGGATGCTGAGTTACTACTGGGTAAGTCCATGGAGGTATTCCACAAGCCCCGGCGGGGCTGACGGGCGCAATCATACACGGCTTAAAAATTAATGACGCAAAAATCTTGGCAATAACAAAAGCTTGCGCAGCACTGCCAGAATAATCAGAAGAGAAGTCGTCAGGATGACAGCAATAGCCAAATCGCAGATAGCAAAAAGCCCGCATAAAATGCGGGCTTTTTGGTGTTTGGTGCACTCGACAGGATTCGAACCTGTGACCGCTCGGTTCGTAGCCGAGTACTCTATCCAGCTGAGCTACGAGTGCAAGTTGTGCTTGATAAACCAGACCACCCTGGTTGAAGCCAAGTTAACCGCCGAAGCAATTGACTCTTAAATGGTGCACTCGACAGGATTCGAACCTGTGACCGCTCGGTTCGTAGCCGAGTACTCTATCCAGCTGAGCTACGAGTGCAAGTTGTGCTTGATAGACCAGACCACCCTGGTTGAAGCCAAGTTAATCGCCGAAGCAATTGACTCTTAAATGGTGCACTCGACAGGATTCGAACCTGTGACCGCTCGGTTCGTAGCCGAGTACTCTATCCAGCTGAGCTACGAGTGCATTTGAAGCGGCGCATTATAGACCGTTGAATCTCTCTGGCAAGATTTTTTTCAGTAAATTCAATAACTTACCGAAACTACCCAGACCCAACGTGCTACATGAATAATGGCGGAGAAGGGGGGATTCGAACCCCCGACACCCTTTTGAGATGTACTCCCTTAGCAGGGGAGCGCCTTCGGCCACTCGGCCACCTCTCCGCAACACGGGGCGTATAATAACCAGCCTTTTCCCCGCTTGCAACTAAAAACTTAAATAAAATTAGAGACTTGGTTCTTCATCCTTTTCTTTCTTGATCCGCAGGTAGATCTCCTCACGGTGCACCGCCACTTCCTTGGGGGCGTTCACACCGATACGCACCTGGTTTCCTTTGACGCCGAGTACGGTCACAGTAATTTCGCCATCGCCTATGATCAGGCTTTCCGCACAACGGCGAGTCAGAATCAGCATACTTTTCTCCTCACACTTTTCATTTCAGTGGCCACAGTCTGCAAAAAAAAAGGGCTTCGGGCTATTCGCTAAACAGCTATAGCCCGCCGCTCCTTAGTATTGACCAACATGACGAAACAGGAGGTCTTCGTTCATGCCCGTCAAAAAAACAAAGGGCGCGGATTAACCGCGCCCTCCAGACAACGCCTTACTCGCCCTGTCGGGCTGGCGCGTCCAAATCAAAAGCGGTGTGCAAGGAACGCACTGCCAGCTCCAGGTACTTCTCTTCAATCACCACCGACACTTTGATCTCGGAGGTCGAGATCATCAGGATGTTGATGTTCTCTTTGGCCAGGGACTCAAACATGCGGCTGGCAACGCCCGCGTGAGAGCGCATGCCCACACCGACAATCGAAACCTTGGCAATGTTGGTGTCGCCGACCACTTCACGGGCACCGATCTCACGCGCCGTGTTTTCCAGCACGCTTTGCGCAGCACTGTAGTCATTGCGGTGCACGGTGAAGGTGAAGTCGGTGGTGTTATCGTGCGCAACGTTCTGCACGATCATGTCGACTTCGATATTGGTCGCACTGATCGGACCCAAAATCTTGAACGCCACGCCCGGGGTGTCTGGCACGCCACGGATGGTCAGCTTGGCTTCATCGCGATTGAACGCAATACCAGAAATGATCGGCTGTTCCATGGATTCCTCTTCATCAATAGTAATGAGGGTGCCTGGACCCTCCTTGAAGCTGTGCAAAACGCGCAGCGGTACGTTGTACTTGCCTGCGAACTCGACCGCCCGGATCTGCAACACCTTGGAGCCCAGGCTGGCCATTTCCAGCATTTCTTCGAAGGTGATCTTTTCCAGACGCTGAGCTTTTGCCACAACCCGCGGGTCAGTGGTGTAAACACCGTCGACATCCGTATAGATCTGGCACTCATCAGCCTTGAGGGCCGCCGCCAGCGCCACACCGGTGGTGTCAGAGCCGCCACGACCCAGGGTGGTGATGTTGCCGTGCTCATCAACGCCCTGGAAACCTGCAACCACAACCACACGCCCGGCCTTCAGGTCGGCGCGAATCTTCTGATCGTCAATTTTCAGGATGCGGGCTTTGGTGTGCGAACTGTCCGTCAGGATGCGCACCTGGCTGCCGGTGTAGGACACCGCTGGCACGCCGCGCTTGTTCAGCGCCATTGCCAGCAGACCAATCGTCACCTGCTCACCCGTGGACACAATCACATCCAGCTCACGGGGTAACGGCTGATCGCTGATCTGCTTGGCCAGTTCGATCAGGCGGTTGGTTTCGCCGCTCATTGCAGATAGCACGATCACCAGATCATTGCCGGCTTCGCGGAACTTCTTAACTTTATCGGCGACCTGCTCGATTCTCTCGACAGTGCCGACCGAGGTGCCTCCGAATTTCTGTACGATCAAAGCCATTTCAAAGCAGCCTCAGCCCATAAAGGGCGCCCATTTATCATTCAAACGACGCGCCATCACTAGACGATGGCGCGTACTGGACCTCAGATACCCTGTTCGACAAATGGCACAGTCAGGGCCAATGCGGCATCAAGGGCTGCAGCATCAACACCGCCGCCTTGCGCCATGTCAGGACGACCACCGCCCTTCCCGCCCACTGCCGCAGCAGCCTGCTTCATCAAATCACCGGCTTTGAGTTGGCCAGTCAGGTCTTTGGTTACGCCTGCAACCAGTACAACCTTGTCTTCATGGACACTGCCGAGCAGGATCACCGCACGGCCGAGTTTGTTCTTCAGCTGATCTACCAGCGCCAGTAGCGCCTTGCCATCTTGACCGTCCAGGCGGGCAGTCAGGACTTTCACGCCTTTTACGTCCACCGCCGACGATGACAGATCGTCACCGGCCGCGCTTGCTGCCTTGGCCTGCAATTGCTCAAGTTGTTTTTCCAACTGGCGATTGCGCTCAAGTACCGCCGACAGCTTGTCGACCAGATTCTCACGAGAACCCTTGACCAGGCTCGCGGCTTCCTTGAGCTGCTCTTCGGCGGCGTTCAAGTAAGCCAGTGCGGCTGCACCCGTAACCGCCTCGATACGACGGATACCGGAAGCTACGCCGCCTTCGCTGATGATTTTCATCAGGCCGATGTCACCGGTGCGTTTGGCGTGAATACCGCCACACAGCTCAACCGAGAAATCACCACCCATGCTCAGCACGCGCACGTTGTCGCCGTACTTCTCGCCAAACAGCGCCATGGCGCCTTTTTGCTTGGCGGTTTCGATGTCGGTTTCTTCAGTCTCGACCTGAGTGTTCTTGCGAATCTGGGCGTTGACAATATCTTCCAGCGCCTTGATCTGCTCGGGCTTGATCGACTCGAAGTGACTGAAGTCGAAACGCATGCGCTGGCTGTCGACCAACGAGCCTTTCTGCTGAACGTGCTCGCCCAGCACCTGACGCAAGGCCGCGTGCAGCAAGTGGGTCGCCGAGTGGTTCAGTGCCGTGGCGTGACGCACATCGGCGTCAACCTGGGCTTCAACGGTTTCGCCAACATTCAGGCCGCCCGCGGCAACCACGCCGTGATGCAGGAATGCGCCGCCGGTTTTGGTGGTGTCGCGCACGTCAAAGCGCGCCGCGCCAGCTTGCAGGAAGCCGCAATCGCCAACCTGGCCGCCCGATTCGGCGTAGAACGGGGTCTGATCAAGAATGACCACGCCCTCGTCGCCTTCGCTCAGGCTGGCAACCGATTGACCGTCTTTATAGAGAGCAACGATGGTGGCCGAAGCCTGGGTCGCGCTGTAACCGACAAACTCGGTCGGCACGTCAACTTTAACCAGCGTGTTGTAGTCCAGGCCGAAAGAGCTGGCCGAACGTGCGCGAACACGCTGGGCTTCCATCTCGCGCTCGAAGCCTTCTTCGTCCACGGTCAGGTTGCGTTCACGGGCGATATCGGCCGTGAGGTCCATCGGGAAGCCATAGGTATCGTAGAGTTTGAACACCACGTCGCCAGGCACTACGGTGCCCTTGAGCTCTGCCAGATCCAGCTCAAGGATTTTCAGGCCCTGTTCCAGCGTCTTGGAGAACTGCTCTTCTTCGGCTTTAAGTACGCGCTCGATGTTGGCCTGCTCGCGCACCAGCTCCGGGAAGCTTTCGCCCATCTCGGCAACCAGTGCCGCGACGATCTTGTAGAAGAAGTTACCGGTAGCGCCCAGCTTGTTGCCGTGACGGCAGGCGCGACGAATGATGCGGCGCAGTACATAGCCGCGACCTTCGTTCGATGGCAGCACGCCGTCAGCAATAAGGAAGCTGCACGAACGGATGTGGTCAGCCACCACCTTGAGCGATGCCTGGCCTTCGTTGGCACAACCGATCGCGTCGGCTGCAGCCGTCAACAGGCTCTGGAACAGGTCGATGTCATAGTTGGAGTTGACGTGCTGCATCACCGCACTGATCCGCTCCAGGCCCATGCCGGTGTCTACCGACGGCGCTGGCAACGGATGCAACACGCCATCGGCGGTGCGGTTGAACTGCATGAACACGTTGTTCCAGATTTCAATGTAGCGGTCACCGTCTTCGTCTGGCGAACCTGGCGGGCCACCCCAGATTTCTGGACCGTGATCGTAGAAAATCTCGGTGCACGGGCCGCACGGGCCGGTATCGCCCATGGTCCAGAAGTTATCCGACGCGTACGGAGCACCCTTGTTGTCGCCAATACGGATCATGCGTTCGGCAGGTACGCCGACGTCCTGGGTCCAGATGTCATACGCTTCGTCATCGCTGGCGTAGACCGTTACCCAGAGCTTGTCTTTAGGCAGGTTGAGTACGCCGGTCAGGAAGGTCCAGGCGAAGTTGATCGCGTCTTTCTTGAAATAATCGCCAAAGCTGAAGTTGCCGAGCATTTCAAAAAAGGTGTGGTGACGGGCGGTGTAACCGACGTTTTCCAGGTCGCTGTTCTTGCCGCCGGCTCGCACGCACTTCTGGCTGCTGGTCGCTCGGGTGTAGGCACGTTTTTCTTGACCCAGGAAACAGTCCTTGAACTGGTTCATCCCCGCGTTGGTGAACAGCAGGGTCGGGTCGTTATTAGGGACCAAGGAGCTGGAAGGGACACGGGTGTGACCTTGCTCCTCGAAGAAGCGAAGGAAGGCTTCACGGATTTCTGCGCTTTTCATAGGTTCTTCCACGGAGGCTGCGGCCAGAGGCAAGTAAATCACGTCAATCGACAGTGCGACTCGCAAAGGGCCGCATTATATCGGCCCTTCGCCCCGGGTACAGCGTGTTTATACGATAGCGACAAGCAATTGGACGGATCGCAAGCTTATTGGCTGGAAAACTCGGCAAAAACGGCTATTACCTGTTCAATCTGGCTGCGATTGACATCCATGTGCGTCACCATTCGCAAGCGCGACGCGGCACTGAGCACAATCCCCTGCTCGGCCGCAAAGGCCTTGAGGGCTTCGGCCCGCTCACCGATCTGAACGTACACCATGTTGGTCTGCACCGGTTCGACGTCATAACCGGCCGCACGCAAACCTTCAGCCAGTAACTGGGCGTTGGCATGGTCATCGGCCAGACGCTCGACCTGATGATCCAGCGCATACAGACCGGCTGCCGCCAGTTGACCGGCCTGGCGCATGCCGCCACCGACCATTTTGCGCAAGCGCCGCGCCCTGGCGATCAAGTCAGCAGTGCCGCACAACACGGAACCCACCGGAGCGCCCAGTCCCTTGGACAGGCACACCGATACCGAATCGAAATGCCGGGTGATCTCACCCGCATCGACACCCAGCTTGACCGCTGCGTTGTACAGCCGCGCGCCATCAAGGTGCAGCGCCAGGCCATGTTCACGGGTCAGGCGACTGGCAGCTGCCAGATACTCGAGTGACAGCACCTTGCCCTGCATGGTGTTTTCCAGTGCGAGCAAACGCGTGCGGGCAAAGTGAAAGTCGTCAGGCTTGATTGCAGCTGCAACCTGCCCCAAGTCCAGCGAGCCATCAGCCTGAACCTCCAGCGGCTGTGGCTGGATGGACCCCAGAACCGCCGCTCCGCCGCCTTCATATTTATAGGTGTGCGCCTGCTGACCCACAATGTACTCATCCCCGCGCCCGCAATGCGCCATCAGTGCCAGCAAGTTGCTCATGGTGCCGGTGGGCACGAACAACGCTCTGGCAAAGCCCAGACGCAGCGCCAGTTCGGACTCCAGCTTGTTCACCGAAGGATCTTCGCCATACACATCGTCGCCCATCGGCGCACTCGCCATGGCCTCGCGCATGCCGGTGCTGGGTTGGGTAACGGTGTCACTACGAAGATCGATAACAGTCATTGGAGCGGCCTCGGCAATAAGTGATCAGCTCTGGATGCTAATCGGGGAGTTCCCTTTCGGACAAGAGTCGTGCGGCCAGGATTTGACATATTCAGCGGCTTGAGCGGGATCGCGCTGATAACCCAGCGAAAAAATTGATGGCTATTAGCCAAAAGCAGCCATGCATCTGCGAAAAAATTATGATACAAAATGTCCGCCACCAGAAAAGCTGGTGGCAACGTTCTCAGGGCGGGGTGCGACTCCCCACCGGCGGTAATTGCGCGCAATGCGCATAGCCCGCGAGCGCTTGGCTGATCCACCCGTTTGGGTTGTGGGCAGTCAAGGTCAGCAGACCCGGTGTGATCCCGGGGCCGACGGTCATAGTCCGGATGAAGAGAGAACGGGATTGGCGCCAAAGGGCCGTCAACCAGGTGGGCAAGTGGCGATGCCGAAAGGCCATGCGCTGCCCTCCTGAACGCACCCTTTAATCCCATTCGATTCATATGCCCTGTTTTTCACACAAACAGGAATCTGAACATGCAACCCACTGCAATCGACAGCAAAAACAAAAGCCACCACAACGAACGCGTGGCATTTATCCAGGCCTGCTGGCACAAAGATATTGTCGACCAGAGCCGTAAAGGCTTCCTGGCCGAAATGCTGGTACAGGGCTATCAGGAAAGCGACATCGACTTTTTTGAAGTCGGCGGTGCCTTCGAAATCCCGCTGCACGCCAAGCTGCTGGCCAAGACTGGCCGTTATGCAGGCATCGTCGGCGCAGCGCTGGTAGTGGATGGTGGCATCTATCGTCACGACTTCGTGGCCCAGACCGTGGTCAGCGCCTTGATGCAAGTGCAGCTGGAAACCGAAGTCCCGGTTTTCTCGGTCAGCCTGACACCGCACCATTTCCATGCAGGTGAAGAGCACCAGAAGTTCTTCTTCGACCATTTCGAACACAAAGGCCAAGAAGCCGCGAAAACCTGTGCCGACACCCTGCACAAAATCCGCACCATCAAGCGCATGGACTCCCAGCAAAAACGCGCGGTGTAAAGCCAGCTCTTGCAGGAGCGGGCTTGCTCGCGACTGGAGCGGCGCGGTTTGACTCTCTGACCGCGTCGCCTGCATCGCGAGCAAGCCCGCTCCCACAGTTATCCTTAACTGACAGGCACTGCCCTGGCTACGCTAACGCCAGAGCGCGAGCCGGCTCGATGATCATCCCGGCCCGCAGGCCGTTTTTCACCTTCGGGTTGGGAAAGATAATCCGCGCACCCTCTTCTTCGACAACCCATCGGGTCTTGCCCGCGTCTTGCGCCAGCAAGTAGCCCTTGGGCAACTCACAGAAATTTTCGACGTCCGCCGGCAAGTGCAGGATAAAGGCATCGCTGTGCTTGATCACCTCGCGGGCCACGCTGAACAGCTGCAAGCCTTCGAGCGAGTCATCGGCCAGTGGCAGCTCGGTGCCTTCGATCATCTGCTGCAAGCGCAGCTCAAGACGCTCGACATTGACTCCGCCGTTCTGCCCAAAAGGCCGGGCCTTGCCCAGCTCAAGGGTAAACGCCTCGGCGCCCAACTGATCGTAGGTGTAAGCACTGAACACAATCGATGGCTTATTCTGCAACAAGACCGCTTCCATCCCGGCTGCGCGCAAGCGGGCCAGCTCATCGCGAGAGTGGACACGCCCTTCTTTATAGGGATACAGCGCGAACTGCTCGATCTTCGACCCACGAATGGCCGTGTGCAAATCGTAATGAAGGCGGGAGCGCTCAGGGAGGCTGAAAAACGTTTCGGCCAGGTGTTCAAGTTCACACGCACGCAGAGCCTCGGGGCCACTGCTGCTTTCGTGGCGGCCGTTGAACAGCCGGTTAAGGTCTTCTTCGACAAAGCGCGCACCGGTGCGCATGGCACCCGGGTTGCCGAACAAGAATAGAATTCGTGCGCGGGGCTTGATAACGCCCCGGGCAATGGCCTGCAACAGGCGATCGAGCAATTCGATCGGCGCTGTTTCATTGCCGTGGATGCCGGCTGACAACAGCAGATCCATACCGTTGTCACTCGCCTGGGGCGGGCGTACTTCGAGCGCGCCCTCGGTCAGCCAGCGCATCCGCACGCCGTCGACAGTCAGTTGAGTTTTCTCGGCCGGTTCACGTCCGGCCAAGGTCAGTTCAAGCAGTTTGCCGAGAGCGAGCATGGTGCATCCTTAATCAGTGGTTGCAGTCTGGACCGTGTACGTGGCCATCTTCACCGTCTTCTTCAATGTCTGCCGGTTCCATTTCCAGTTGCAGGCTGACAAGGTTAGTCGCCAATGGACGCAGCAGCAGGTTGGCGTATTCGGCATCGCCTTCTTCAACATCAACACCGATCAGCAGTTGGCCACGGCCGTCATGCTGGATCCACAATTCCTTGCCCTGCCACATCACGGCAACGCGGGTGCAAGAGGTTTCCAGTTGAGTGCCATCGGTGTCTTCAAGGATCAGCTTCAGGGTATCGGTCATTATTTCGCTCTCATTTGGAGGTGAAGGTGCGTGCCACAGGTTAATAATCCCTCAGGCACGCAGCCGTTCAATTGATCTGGAAGGGGTAAACCGCGCCCAGTTTAAGGATTTGCGTCAGTTCATCCAATGCCGCGCGGCATTCAAGCAGCAATTGTGGATCAGCCAGGTCACTTTCGCGCAGAGCATCGCGATAATGTTTGTTCACCCAGGCCGTCAGGGTGTCGTACAGCGCCGGCGTCATGATCACGCCGGGGTTGACCGCCGCCAGTTCAGCTTCATTGAGCGCTACACGCAACCGCAGGCACGCCGGGCCACCACCGTTCTGCATGCTTTGCTTGAGATCAAACACCTTGACCTCACGAATCGGTCCGCCAGCAGCGGTCAGCCCTTGCAGGTATTGCCAGACTCGCGGATTGGAGCGGCACTCTTCAGGCACGATCAACAACATCGAACCATCTGCACGGCTCAGCAGCTGGCTGTTGAACAGGTACGAACGCACTGCATCTTCCACCGCCACCTGATCGCGCGGCACGCTGATCGACTGGAAATTGCCGCCACGTGCTGCCAGCTTGCCATGCAGCTCGGCCAGCATTTGCTCGGTGTTGAGGAACGCATCCTGGTGATGGAACAGCAACTCGCCATTACCCACTGCGATCACGTCGTTGTGAAACACGCCCTGGTCGATGACCGACGGGTTTTGCTGAGCGAATACCACGCCCTCTTCGCTCAGGCCGTGCAGACGCGCCACAGCCTGTGAAGCTTCAAGAGTCTGGCGTGCCGGATATTTTTGCGGTGCCGGGTAGCGGCTGTCGAACGCACTGCGCCCGTACACAAAAAACTCGACACCCGCTTCGCCATATTCACGGCAAAAACGCGTGTGGTTGGCGGCGCCTTCGTCGCCAAACTGAGCCACTGCAGGCAACGCAGCATGGTGCGCAAAGTGTTGCGGGTCGGCGAACATCGCGCCCAACACGCGACTGGTGGTCGGATGCTCGATGCTGCGGTGGTATTTGCAGTTGAGGTTGGCTGCGGTGAAGTGCACGCGGCCATCTGCGGTGTCGGCACTTGGGCTGACCGTCGCGGCATTGGCCACCCACATGCTCGATGCCGAGCAACTGGCTACCAGCAATGGCATGGCTTCTTTGGCGGCGCGCTCGATGACCTGAGCGTCAGTGCCGCAAAACCCCAGACTGCGCAGACCCGCGACATCCGGGCGCTCTTGCGGCGCCAGCACGCCCTGGACAAAACCCATGTCCATCAGCGCTTTCATTTTTTCCAGGCCCTGCAGCGCGGCTTCCTTGGGGTTGGAAGCCTGCTGGCTATTGCTCTGGGAGGCGACGTTGCCAAACGACAAACCGCCGTAGTTATGGGTCGGCCCCACTAAACCGTCAAAATTGACTTCAAAGGACTTCATCAGCGAGGCTCCGGAAAACGGTTGTTATAGACACGAAAAATGCACTTCTGTAGTCGCTGCCGCAGGCTGCGAAGGGTTGCGGAGCAACCCGTTTTCTTGAAACCCCACCGATCCCTTCGCACCCTGCGGCAGCGACTACAAAGCCCGCTTACATCCGCACGCCCGGGGTCAGCGCAGCAGGCAAGGCCAGCGCCGGCGCTTCCAGGGATGCCACCGGATATGCGCAATAATCCGCCGCATAATAAGCACTGGCGCGATGATTACCCGATGCTCCGATACCACCAAACGGGGCACTGCTAGCTGCGCCCGTCAACTGCTTGTTCCAGTTCACGATCCCTGCACGGCTTTCAAGCCAGAACTGCTGATAACGTGCTTCGGAATCCGACAACAAGCCTGCCGCCAGACCAAACACGGTGTTGTTGGCCTCGGCAATGGCCGCGTCAAAGTCGGCGTAGCGAATCACTTGCAGCAGTGGCCCGAACAGCTCTTCATCCGAGCGGTCGCTGACCTCTGTCACATCGATAATGCCCGGCGTCAGCAAGGCCGCATTGCTGTCAGGCTGATGCATTTCCAGCAAGGCCACGGCGCCCGAACCCAACAACACTTCCTGCGCATCCATCAAGGCACGCGCTGCGCCCAGGGAAATCACCGACCCCATAAAGGGCGCTGGCTGCTGGTCAAAAGCACCCACTTCGATACGTTGGCTGACTTCAACCAGACGCGTCAGCAGGCTATCGCCCCAGGCGCCTTGCGGCACCAGCAAACGGCGGGCGCAGGTACAGCGTTGCCCGGCGGAGATAAACGCCGACTGAATGATGGTGTACACCGCAGCATCCAGATCCTCGACCTGATCGACCACCAGCGGGTTATTGCCGCCCATTTCCAGGGCCAGGATCTTGTCAGGGCGACCGGCAAACTGCTGATGCAGCGCATTGCCAGTACGGCTCGAACCGGTGAAGAACAACCCGTCGATACCCGTGTGCGCCGCCAGCGCGATACCGGTTTCACGGGCACCTTGCAGCAGGTTCAGCACCCCGGCTGGCAACCCGGCTTCGATCCAGCACTTGACCGTCAGCTCGGCGACTTTCGGGGTCAGCTCACTCGGTTTGAAAACCACGCTGTTACCGGCCAGCAACGCCGGAACAATGTGCCCGTTGGGCAGATGCCCCGGGAAGTTGTACGGGCCAAACACGGCGACCACGCCATGTGGCTTGTGACGCAAAACGGCGGTGGCATCACCCAGCGGGCCGCTCTTTTCACCGGTACGCTCGCGGTAGCTCTGTACCGAGATCGCCACCTTGTTGATCATGCTGGTGACTTCGGTGGCCGACTCCCACAGGGGCTTGCCGGTTTCTTCACCGATGCAACGGGACAGTTCGTCCGCGTGGCTTTTAAGACTTGCGGCAAACGCTTCGAGCACGCTCAGGCGCTCTTCAAACGTGCGCCTGGCCCAGGCCGGAAATGCCTGGCGTGCGGCCTTGACGGCGGCATCTGCCTGCTCGGCATTCGCGCCATTGCCTGTCCACAGCACGTGCTGCGTCACCGGGTTCAGCGATTCAAAGGCTTCGCCCTGCCCGTCCTGCCAGATGCCTGCGATGTACAACGTGCTCATTATTTCGACTCCCGTGGGACAACTGGCTGGGCAGACAACGCAACAGCGCGCACTTGATCGCCCGCCGTCAGTTGCAAGCGTTTGGCAGTCAACGGATCGACCACCAGAGTGCCCGCAGCCAGGCGCGCAGGAGCGGCCGTGATGCGGCAATCTTCGCGCTTGCGGTTGTGCATCAGGTAAGGCGTGGCATCGTCACCCGGTGTGCCGATCGCCAGCACCAGCGCTTCGCTGTCGCGTACAGCGCGGATTTTGCTGGTTTCACATTCAACCGCCGGGCCTGCGTCGAAAATATCGACGTAGCCCTGATAGCTGAACCCTTCGCTTTTAAGCATGTTCAAGGCAGGTTCGGTGTGGGTATGGACCTTGCCGATCACCCCACGGGCATCTTCAGACAAGAAGCAGGTGTACACCGGGAATTTGGGCATCAACTCGGCAATAAAAGCCTTGTTGCCTACACCAGTCAGGTAGTCCGCCTGGCTGAACTCCATTTTGAAGAAGTGCCGACCCAGGCTTTCCCAGAACGGCGAGCGCCCGGCTTCATCGGACATGCCGCGCATTTCAGCAATGATCTTGTTGCCGAACAGCTCAGGGAACTCGGCGATAAACAGCATCCGTGCCTTGGCCAGCATGCGGCCATTGAGACCGGTGCGGTAATCGGCGCTCAGGAACAACGAACACAGTTCCGAGTTGCCAGTCAGGTCGTTGGCCAGAAACAGGGTTGGAATTTCGCGATAAATATTCAACTCCTGGGAGGCGCTGACGGTCAGGCCCACCCGGAAGTTGTACCAGGGCTCACGCAGGCCAACGGCACCGGCAATGGCGGAAATACCCACCACCTTGCCTTCGTCGTTTTCAAGCACAAACAGATAATCCGCATCGCCGCGCTCGGCTTCGCCACGGAAGGTTTTTTCAGCCCAGGTCACACGATGCAGCAAGCGCTCTTCGTTGGCCGGCAAGGTGGTCAGGCCGGTTCCGGTGCTGCGTGCCAGCTCAATCAGGGCCGGTAAATCGCTGTTGCGTACAGGACGAACGATCATGCTATCTCCTCAAACAGGGCTCGCTGACGAACCCCGCGAAACTCGCTCAAACGCGTTAAACCGCCACGACTCGTACGCTGGCACCTTCGCCAACGCCCAGTGCTTCGGCCGCTTCCAGATCCAGCGTGACCGGCTTGCCCGGTGCCCAATCCAGCTCCAGCAACACCGCGCGGTAATCCTGCAACTGGGCATTGGCCACCAGGTACTGGCGACCGCCACCTTTGCTCAGCGTGCCGATCTTGACCGGCACCACACGGCTTTGGGCGATTGAGCGAATACCCGAGACCCGCGCATGCAGGGTTGGGCCGCCGTCGAAAATATCGATGTAATGATCGGTCTCGAAGCCTTCGCGCATCAGGATGTCGAAGGTAATCTGCGCCCGCGGATGAACCTGCCCCATGGCTTCCTGGGCAGTGTCTGGCAGCAGCGGCACGTAAATCGGGTAATGGGGCATCAGCTCGGCGAGGAAGGTGCGGCTTTTGAGCCCGCACAGGCGCTCGGCGGCGGCATAGTTCAAGTCGAAGAAGTTGCGGCCAATGGCGTCCCAGAACGGTGAGTCGCCATTTTCGTCGCTATAACCAACAATTTCGGTCACGACAGAATCGGCAAAGCGTTCCGGGTGGTTGGCCACAAACAGCAGGCGTCCACGGGAGTTGAGTTCCGACCAGGCCGAACCCACCAGCTGCGGGACCACATAAAAACTGGTCAGCAGGCTGTTACCGGTCAGGTCATGGCACTGCGAGAGCACGTGGATCTTGTTGTGAATCTTCAGCTCGCGGGAGGCATGCACGAAGGTCTCGTTACGGAAGCTGTAAAACGGCTCCGAGTAACCGGCCGAGGCCACGATCGCCGAACACCCCACCAGCGTGGAGGTGGCGGTGTCTTCAAGGACGAAGAAGTAGCTCTCTTCACCGTTGAAACTGACTTCGGCGGCAAACGAGGTTTCGGACGCAGCGATCTTGTCGCGCAGGCGTTCGATATCGTCCGGCAATGAAGTGACACCAATCGGGCTGTCCGCAGCCAGACGCTGTACCTCGCCCAGATCAGCCATTTGCGCAGGGCGCATCACCAGCATGGTGTCACTCCTTAAATCCTTGAACTACATAGAGGGGGTGTGGAGCGGGCTTGCTCGCGATGGCATCAGCGCGGTTGTGCAGACAGACCGCGGTGCTGCCATCGCGAGCAAGCCCGCTCCCACATTAATTCGGTTCGACGCCCGGCAAGCCGGGCGTCGAGGTCACACTCAGGCTTGCGTCAGATTCTTTACGGCGCGTTCGAAGCGGTTCAGGCCCTCTTCGATATCGGCTTCTTCTACCACCAGGCTTGGCGCAAAGCGCACCACGTCGGGGCCAGCCTGCAAAATCATCAGGTTTTCTTTTTCGCAGGCGTTAAAAATGTCTTTGGCGCGGCCTTTCCAGGCATCGTTCAACACGCAGCCGATCAACAGGCCCATGCCACGCACTTCAGTGAACAGGCCGTATTGCTGGCCGATCTGCTCAAGACGGGTTTTGAACTGATCGTGTTTGGTTTTGACGCCAGCCAGCACTTCAGGGGTGTTGATCACATCAATCACCGCATTGCCCACCGCGCATGCCAGCGGGTTGCCGCCGTAGGTGGTGCCGTGGGTGCCGACAACCAGATGCTTGGCCAGTGCTTCGGTGGTCAGCATGGCTGCGATCGGGAAACCGCCGCCCAGGCTCTTGGCGCTGGTCAGGATGTCCGGGGTCACGCCGTAATGCATGTAGGCAAACAGCTGGCCGGTACGGCCCATGCCAGTTTGCACTTCGTCGAACACCAGCAGCGCGTTGTGCTCGTCGCACAGCTCGCGGGCGCCTTGCAGGTATGCCTGCTCGGCTGGCAGCACGCCGCCTTCACCTTGAATCGGCTCCAGTACCACCGCGCAGGTCTTGTCCGAAATGGCCGCTTTGAGTGCGTCAAGATCGTTGAACGGAACGTGGGTAATGCCGGTGATTTTCGGACCAAAGCCGTCGGAGTACTTCGACTGCCCGCCGACGTTCACGGTAAACAGCGTACGACCGTGGAAGCTGTTGAGTGCGGCGATGATTTCGTACTTCTCGCTGCCGAACCGATCAAAGGCCACACGACGGGCCAGCTTGAAGGCGGCTTCGTTGGCTTCGGCACCGGAGTTACAGAAGAACACACGCTCGGCAAAGGTCGAGTCCACCAGCTTTTTGGCCAGGCGCAGCGCCGGCTCGTTGGTGAAAACGTTGGATACGTGCCACAGGGTATTGGCCTGCTCGGTCAGCGCGCCGACCAGTGCCGGATGCGCATGCCCCAACACGTTAACGGCAATGCCGCCAGCGAAGTCGATCAATTCACGACCGGCCTGGTCCCACACTCGGGAACCGGCGCCGCGCACAGGAATAAAGGCTGCAGGCGCGTAGTTGGGAACCATGACCTGATCGAAATCGGCGCGTTGCACCGGGGCTTGCTCAACGGACATCGGAGTCTCCTGAAGAGGAACGCCTGCCTAAACTGGCGAGCGATGGGAGGATTGTAGGGACACACGGGGGGCACGCCTTGTCGCCAAGCGACAACTTCTTATAGCGCCCAACCATGATTTTCCAAGGCATTACGACAATGCGACATATTCCGTCACAAAGGCGCAGTTTAAACGCTGAGGCACTTTTACGGCAGCACTCTGGCGTTTTGTTTGCGCGAAAAGCGTGAGCGTTTCCAGAGCGGCTTAGGCGGACCGCTTTCGGGTGCCAAATGTGTATCGGCTGAACGCTGTTTATTGATCGGAACCCCAGTGGGTTGAGCAGGTATTTGCGCTTTTTTTCAGTCCCGGGCTGGCCGATCTTGATGGCCACTCTTCGAGGCAATTACACGGTGTCGACTTGGGCCAGGGCCTGGGCAACGACGCCAGGCTAATGCGCACCCTCTTGTTCCACTCTCTGAAAATGGACTCATCATGAGCAGCATTCTCGAAACCCCGCCGCCCCCCGAACAGCTGTTTCACTACAGCCCTCACTTCACCCATGTGAGCAAGGCCCTTCCGAGCTGGGCAGGGCACTTGAAAACGCCCGATTTGCAGCGTCTGAAAACAATCAAACCAACCCTGCACCGCTCCCTTGCAGCCCTCACCGCCACTCAAAACCGCACCTTCAAAAACACACTGACCGAGCGCTGGGCCGCGCACGGCGCTGTGAACCAGCAACTTGAGCACATCCTCGATGTGCGCGCCTTTGCCGAACCGTTGCTCAAGCGACTGATCAAGCAACGCCACGGCCTGGACCTGGACGTCAACCAGATCTACATCAACCTTTACACCCCTACCTACCTGCCAGTGATCGGCCTTCTGGACAGCGGCTCTACAACCTGGCGCGCGTCGTTACTGGACGCCGCCCTGCACAACTTTGAACTGCATGAAACCTTGCCCTATGCCTACGAGCCTGACTCCGGCTATATCACTCGCCCCGACGAGCTGGGTCATTACAAACTCAGGGACGATATCACCGAAAAAATGCCGGTACTGGCCTTCACCGCCCTGTGCCGCGCACTCAACCTTGGCGCCCGCTATGACGCTCATTTGAGAACCCATCTGGGGCTCAATGACCGTGCCAGGCAATTACGGCTAAAAACCACCCTGGGCGAATGCCATCAGGCCGATCTCAAGGCTGACCTGCTCCATGGGGTTCTCACCCGGAAAATGCACGCACCCCTGTACGAGTCTTTGAATGGCTTTATGAGCGGCACGAGCGACAAGTGGCTGACCTACAGCCTCTCGGTGTGCGCATTGGCGGCAGAGGGACCGGTCATCTTCATTCCCGAGCATCAGCGCTCCATTGTGGTGTACCTCCCCCACGATCCGCTGCACCCGATAAAGGAATACTCATCCATCGGTAGCTTTGTTGAGCACCTGACCGCACGCCTGAGCGCTGACGACTACCAGCATTTCTTTCGTCGTTTCATCCCTCACGAGCATCTGGCGACGTACTTTTCAGCATTGAAAAGAACCTACTTCCACATCATCACCGACACCCCCAATGCCCCCGACCTGGAAGACCGCGACTTCGGGGTCGGACAATCCCTGATCCCGATCGACAACCCCCTGCTCGATTGTTCGATTGAGCCGATCACTGAAGACCTGTGGGAAACCCTCTACAGCAGAAAGCTGGCCAGGATATTCAGTGACGCCAAGAGCATTGCCGTCTCTACCGACGCAGAAGACCGCAAGACCCGCCAGGATCGACTGGAGCGCTGGAAGCGCATCGGCCTGGCCCTGTTCAATGCGGCAGCCTTTGTCATCGCCCCGTTTGTGCCGGTGGTCGGCGAGTTGATGCTGCTACAAATGGCCTATCAACTGCTGGATGACGTCTATGAGGGCGTGCACGACTGGGTGGAAGGCCAGACAACCGAAGCCTTCGAGCATTTGATTGCAGTGCTGGAAAGCACAGTACAGGCAGGGCTGTTTGCCGCGGGAGGACACATCGTCAGTGACCTGCTGCCAAAATCGTCAGCCTTCGTAGAGGGCATGACACCCGTGACGGGCAGCGACGGCAACACCCGCCTATGGAATCCTGACATCAGCGTCTACAACCATGAGTTGAATGTGCCCGACAGCGTAGCCACTGACGAACTGGGCCTGCGGCACCACAACGATCAAATGCTGCTGACACTCAACAGCACCGGTCTGGCTGAACACACCCTGGTGCTTGAGAAAGCCGAAGGCGCGCAACATTTCACCCTGCACCATCCCACTCGCCCGCACGCGTACCGGCCCAAAATCCTGCATAACGGCGAAGGGGCCTGGCTGATGGAGGGCGAGCGCCCGCAGACCTGGAAGGATGCCACCCTGATGCGGCGACTGGGGCATGCAACGGACGGACTCAGCGACACGGAGCTGCAAAACCTGCGACGTGTCAGTGCGACCTCCAATGGGGTCTTGCGCCGGGTACACATGAACAGCGAGAAGATCCCGCCCTTGCTCAAAGACAGCCTGACGCGCTTGAAGCTGCACAAACAAAACATCAAGGATATTGAGCATGTGCGCCAGGGCCTGACCACGTCAGAGAAGAGCAACTGGCTTGAAAGCCTGCCAACCGAGTTGCAAGGCTGGCCTGAGGAAAAGGCACTGGCCATCTACTCGGATCAAACTCTGTCCGGCCAGCCCCATGTGTACGGCAACCGTGACGCCCTGCCTGAAGACACGTTGAAAATATCCCAGGGCGAGGTCAAGCAGGGACAGCTTTGGCCACTGATTGTCGACAGCCTCGACTCAAGCCAGCTCAACGCATTGCTGGGCCCCGAGACCGTCAAGGCGGATGCCGTGAAAGCACTCCACGCCAAAGTGGCCGATTACGCCTATCAGCGCCGGGAAGATATTTTCAACCACACCTACGCCAAAGAGCGACTCACACATCGCCCCCAGGCCCGCTTGATTGAAACCGCCTTTGCGCAGCTTCCCGCCCCTGCGACCCAGGCCATGCTCGATACCGCCAGCACCCTTGAAAAGAAAGACTTGCTGATGGGTCATAACCTGCCGCTACGGATCAGGAACCTGGCCACGGAGCTGCAAATCCAGACAAGGATCGCCCACGCACAGGAGGGGCTGTTTGAAGAAGACCTGGTCAGCCCCGACGCCGAGAAAGCCGCCATTAACACGCTGAGAATGCACACCGACGCCATCAGCGACCTTAAGCTCGATGTTCGTGAATCAGTCGTGGACGGGGCTTTGCGCCATGCCCATCACCCGGAGGGGGCCAGTCAGTCACGAGTCATCGTGCGGCTGGGGCCGGGCAAGTACGAAGTTTATGATGAGCATGGGGCTTTGCTCCACCCGGCCTCGGGCTTCTACAGCGCCCTTCAGAAATCATTGCCCGAGACCAGCCTTGAACACGTGAGATCACACCTCAAGCCTGGGCAAAACTTCAAGCAATGGCTCATCGAAAAATACCAGCTCAACAATCAGGTGCGAACCGCCCTGGAGCTTGGTAATGCCAATCGCTCCGTGGCCCTGGAGACTGAAACGCTACTGCGCGGCATCGGCAGCAGTCATATAGATCCCAACTCCCCGTCCAGCCCCCTGAAAAACCAGGTCAGAGCGCTTTACCCGATGCGCGATGAGGCCGAAATCGGGCTGATAACCGCACGCATCAACACCGAACAGGCGTTGACCCAGCTCAATGTTCTTATGGATGAAAAAAACCTGTTGTTTCGCGAACTGGATGAGTGGGTACAGTCGCCACGCGCCAGCTCAGCATCAGACACCGACGGCCTCGAAATTCACGAAACCCGCAAATATGTCAGTGCCAGGATCAAGGACTCATGGCACACGGCAGATAAACCACACATCAATAAGGCCGGCAGAATCGAGATACGTGCAGTGCTCGACTTTAGCCACGCCGAGCTGGGCGCTATCGAACTCGACAGCCTGAACTTGAGCAGCCCCTTGCGTCATGTCGCCGGGCTGTTTCTCGATGATTGCCAGTTGTCGTCCTCCAGTGAAGAGTTCCTGAATCACTTTCCGAACCTGCGGGTGCTTTCTCTGGCGTCCAATCAGCTGGAACGCTTTCCACCAGCCCTGACCAGGCTGCGCCGACTCAGGCAATTGACACTCCCCAACAACAAGCTGGTGATGACCCGCGAGGCACAGGATCGTCTCAATGGCCTGACGCGGCTTTTGCATCTGGACCTGAGTAACAATCCCCTTGGACAACCTCCGGCCATTGGCCAAATGCCTGAGCTCCTGACATTGACCCTGAACAGAACCGGTATCACCCAGTGGCCAGAAGGCCTTCTTTCAGTGGGCAGGCCCCGAACCTTCAATTTGAGTCTGCTGGGTAACGAGATAGCAACAGTGCCTGATTACTTGCCCGAGTCCGCAGAGTCCTGGGTGGTCGCCAATACCCGTCTGGAGCGACAAAAACTCGATCTGGACAACCAGGACCGGATTATCCGGTACCGTCAGGCACAAGGCCTTGACCCCCATCGCACCTACCCGCCACGAGGCCTGGAAGGCAGCAAGTTTTGGCTCGACGACACACCCGCTGAACAGGCCTCGATGCAAAGCAGCTGGGATAACGTCGAAAAAGAGCACGGATCCCAGGGCTTTTTTGAAGTCATTTCCAGAATGGAAGTCCAGCCAGAGGTATTTGAGACCGAAAGTGACAGGATCAACTATGAAGAAGCTTGGGAGGATCTGGCCAGCAAAGTGTGGCGACTGATCGATGCCGCCCATAACGATACCCTTATGCGCGAAAAACTCTTCACCCTTGCCAGCGCCCCCACACATTGCGCGGATGCCGGGGCACAGATTTTCAATGCGATGGGCCTTGAGGTCATGGCCTACGAATACTACGAAGCAGCAACCCCTGCCAGGGAACTGAAAAACAACCTCATCACCCTGGCACGGGGCAAGGCCCGGCTGGCGAAAATCCATGATATCGCCCGCGCTGATGTCGCTCAGCGAGTAAAGCCTGTCAGCGAGGGCGGCCTGGGCTTGAGGTTCAGCTCTGAAGTCATCGATGGTGTACCCGGGACCGTGGATGAGGTCGAAGTACACACCGGCTATCAGGCTCGCCTGAGCTCCAGCCTAGAACTGCCCTGGGTGCCCAATTACATGGTGTACCGCCTCACCGCAGGGGTGGGGAACGCGGAGTTTACGCGGGCCTACAACCTGATCAAGGAGGGCGAAAAAGGTGATGGCCTGGTTAACCAGATCCTGGCAGAAGCGCCGTTCTGGGAAACCTACTTGAACAAAACCTATCCGGGACCGCTTGAAGACAACACACGGATATTCGACGAACGCGTGGACTGGCTAAACCAGTTGCTGGAACTACAAAACGCCTGGATCAAGTCACAGGAGCAACTGCAAAATCGCGATCCGGTGTTGAGAGCTTCGCTGGTAGAAATAGCCGCAAAACTGAAGGTCACTGAAGCTGAAGTGCTGACCCAAGAGCCCCTCAGCGACAGCCTGTATAACCGGATTTACCTGCAACTCGCCGATGAGCGCCTGGAAGTAAGCCGGAATATGACCCGCATCGCCCTTGCCCAGGCCAAGCGGCTCTGACTTCAGCCACGCTCGGCAGGAGCCGAAGACAACTCGAACGGGCTGCTGCTTCGGCGCTGATTGCGGTCTTCACGGGGTGTCGCGCCAAAGAAGTTGCGATACGCACTGGAGAAATGCGGCCCCGATGAAAAGCCGCAGGACAAGCCGATCTGGATAATCGACTTGCTGGTTTGCATCAGCATTTGCCGAGCCTTGTTCAGGCGCAGTTCCAGGTAATACTGGCTAGGCACGCGGTTGAGGTATTGCTTGAAAATCCGCTCCAACTGCCGACGGGATACGCACACATGCTGGGCGATTTCGTCGGTGGTCAGGGGTTCTTCGATGTTGGCCTCCATCAGCAACACGGCCTGGGTCAGCTTGGGATGGCTGGAGCCAAGACGGTTTTGCAGCGGAATACGCTGGCGCTCGCCACCTTCGCGGATGCGCTCCACCACCAGCTCTTCGGACACCGCACCGGCCAGTTCAGCCCCGTGATCGCGAGCCAGAACAGCCAGCAACAAATCGAGCACCGACAACCCGCCACAGGCGCTCAGACGATCACGGTCCCAGTCAAACAAGTGACTGGTGGCAATCACCTTGGGGAAACGCTCGGCAAAATCGTCCTGCCAGCGCCAATGCACTGCAGCACGATAACCATCAAGCAAACCTAATTGCGCCAGCGGATACACCCCGGCCGACAGCCCGCCAATCACACACCCTGCCCGCACCAGTTGCTTGAGCGCACTGCTCAAGGCCGGAGCCAGGGTGGTCGGGGGCTCATCAGCCAACAGGAACAGCTTTTGGCAGCCTTCAAGCTTGCCGTTCCAGGGCTCGCCGGGCAATTTCCAGGCGCCCTCGGGCGCAGGTTCTGCCTGCAGGAACAACAACTCGTAGACGACTTCAGGATGCACGCGCTGAGCAACACGCAACGCTTCCTCGGCCAGCGCCAGGGTCAAGGCTTTGGTGCTGGGCCAAATGAGGAAACCAATTCGATGGGCGGTCATAGCGTGCTATCCGGAACGAAAACGGGAATAAAACATGTGCACCTGACCTAAGCCAACTGCGCTGGATGCGGAGCATGACCTATTTTGGTGCACAGAGGCAGTCTTAAAATTGCAGTTACTTCAAGCTGCCCGACAGAAACTGCTGCAACCGCTCACACTGTGGATTAACCAGCACTTCACGGGGGTTGCCGCTTTCCTCAACAATACCTTTGTGCAGGAATACCAACTGGTTCGACACTTCACGGGCAAAGCCCATTTCGTGGGTCACTACCACCATGGTCCGGCCTTCCAGAGCCAGATCCTGCATCACCTTCAGCACATCACCCACAAGCTCCGGGTCGAGGGCTGAGGTCGGCTCATCAAACAGCATGACCTCAGGCTCCATCGCCAGTGCGCGGGCAATCGCCACACGCTGCTGCTCACCGCCGGACATATGCCCCGGGTAGGCATCCTTGCGATGGGACACACCTACCTTGTTGAGGTAGTGCTCGGCTTTTTCACGGGCTTCGGATTTGGTCATCCCCAGCACATGCACCGGCGCTTCCATGATGTTTTCCAGTGCGGTCATGTGCGACCACAGGTTGAAATGCTGAAACACCATCGACAAACGCGAGCGCATGCGCTGCAGCTGCTTGGGATCAGCGGCCTTGAGAGCGCCGTCCTTGTTGGCAATCAGCTTGAGCTCTTCGCCATTGAGCAGGATCTTGCCGGCATGGGGCTGCTCGAGCAGGTTGATGCAACGCAAAAAGGTACTTTTGCCGGAGCCACTGGAGCCGATGATGCTGATCACATCGCCTGCCTTGGCGGCCAGTGAAACGCCTTTGAGCACTTCATGACTGCCATAGCGTTTATGCAGGTCTTGGACTTCAAGTTTGTACATGCTGTCGGTTCTCACAAAAACAGTCAGTCGTTGAGCAAGCGCCCGTGGCGCAAAGGCTCGCGCCCCGCCACTTTAGCCAGCCAGAAACCGGGTTGGGCATAACGCAGTCGCTCAACGGCAAATAACACGCCGGAGGTGCCTGCGCATACCGTACTGACCCGGTCAGATAAAGGATCAATCACTTCGAACAGCGGCTCGCCAGTCTCTACCCAGGCGCCCACCGGTCGTAAAAAACTCACCACACCGGGGTGCGGTGCAAATAACAGCTCAGTGCCTTCAAACGGCATCCCTTCGCACGTTTCATACTGCGCAGCAGGCCATTGGCCCGTGATCAGCCCCTGCTCGGCCAGAAACGCCAGAATGCCCTCGGCATAAGCTTCGGCCTCTGGGCGTCCGGTGTCGGCCTGCCCTCCCAGCTCCAGCGTGGTCGACATGCAAGCCAAAGGGATCTGCGCGTCGCTGAACTGGCGCTGCAACCGCAACCAGGGCACCGAACAGGCTTCATCGAAGGAACTGCCGCCCGAATCTTCGGCCAACAGCCCTACACGCACATCCAGCTGCGCAGCCAGAGAACGCCACTGCGGCCAATGCTGAGGCAAGGCGTACATGTGCAGTGCGGCGTCGGTCTCGCAATGCAAGTCGAGCACAATGTCAGCACTGCAGGCATGGCTGAGCAACACACGCTGCATACCTTGCAACTGGCTGGTCGCAGGGGGCAGTTCAGACAATACATCCATCATCGCCTGACGGATCAGTCGGGTGTTGGCGTGGGGGTCATCCCCCAGGCACCCGGCCAGTCTCTGCGCTACCGGCTCGCTCAACTCAACGAAATCACGGTTGAAATTCTTGCCGCTGCCAAACTCAAAGCGCCCCTGATGGCTGCCCTGCAGCAATTGGCCAAGCCCCAGGGGATTGGCCACGGGCACCAGCTCGATCACACCGTTCAAGGCGCCTTGTGCTTCAAGCTCGGCCAGACGTTTCTTCAGCTCCCAGGCACACCGCATGCCCGGCAGTTCGTCGGCATGCAAGCTGGCCTGGATATAGGCCTTGCGCTCACCTGCACCGAAACGAAACACCGTCAAGTGGCGCTCAGAACCCAGGGTACTCCACGGCAACACGTGATCAATACGTTCCATGGGTCAGGCCTTGCGCGGGGCCATGTAGCCCAGCCAGCGGCGCTCGGCCAGTTTGAACAGGCGCACCAGAATGAAGGTCAGGCACAGGTAGAAAGCACCTGCCGTGATGTAGGCCTCAAACGGCAAGTAGTACTGCGCATTGACGGTACGTGCAGCGCCCGTAATGTCGATGAGGGTCACGATGGAGGCCAGACTGGTGGTCTGCAACATCATGATCACTTCGTTGCTGTATTGCGGCAGCGCCCGGCGCATGGCCGACGGCAGCAAAATACGGCGGTACATTTTAGACCGCGACATCCCCATGGCCTTGGCCGCCTCAATCTCGCCATTAGGCGTGGCCCTGAGGCTACCGGCAATGATTTCTGCAGTGTAGGCGCTGGTGTTGATAGCAAACGCCAGGCATGCGCAGAAGGTTGCGCTGGACAGCAGTGGCCACATGAAGCTGTCACGAATGACTTCGAATTGGGCCAGGCCGTAGTAGATCAAAAACAGCTGTACCAGCATCGGCGTGCCGCGAATCACGTAGGTAAACAGCCAGGCCGGGAAGTTGACCCACGCCTGCTTGGAAACCCGCATCAGCCCCAGTGGCACTGCTGCGAGCAGACCGAAAAAGAGTGAAATGCCCAGCAATTTCACGGTTTCCAGCAGCCCGCTCAAGTACAGCGGCATGCTGGCCCAGATGACGTTGTAGTCAAAGATCATAGCTCAGCCGCCCTTACGCCTACCGAGTAGCGCTTCTCAAGTTGTCGCAACGCCAGCAGCGAAACACTGGTCAACACCAGATACATCGCTGCTACGGCCAGGAAGAAGGTGAACGGCTCGCGGGTGGCATCAGCCGCCTGCTTGGCCTTGAACATCATGTCTTGCAAGCCGACCACCGAAATCAGGGCCGTGGCTTTGGTCAATACCAGCCAGTTATTGGTAAAGCCCGGAATCGCCAGGCGAATCATCTGCGGCACCAATACCCGGAAAAACACCTGAAACGAACTCATGCCATACGCCATGCCGGCCTCAGCCTGCCCTTTGGGGATGGCCATGAACGCACCACGAAAGGTTTCGGACAGGTAGGCACCGAAAATGAAGCCCAGGGTGCCGATACCGGCCGCCAGCGGATTCAAGTCGATATAGTCGTCGTAGCCCAGCATCGGCGCCACGCGATTGAGCAAATCCTGGCCACCGTAAAAAATCAGCAAAATCAGCACCAGATCGGGAATCCCGCGGATTACCGTCGAATACAGATCGCCCATCCAGGCCAGCCAGCGTACCGGCGACAAGCGTAACGAAACACCGATCAGACCTAGAACAATGGCCAGGGCCATGGACGACAAGGCGAGCTGAAGCGTCAGCCAAGCGCCATCGAGGATGACAGCCCCGTAGCCTTTCAACATGATTCAGGTCCTCAGAAATGGGGATGAAAAAATGGCGCAAACTTCAGAGAATCTGTTGCTTGCGCCATTTCGGACTTACCGCTGCGATGTATTACTGACCGTAAATATCGAAGTTGAAGTATTTGTCCTGGATTTGCTTGTACTTGCCGTTTTCACGGATAGCGGTAATTGCAGTGTTGATCTTGTCTTTGAGGGCATCGCCCTTGCGCACTGCGATACCTACGCCGTCACCAAAATATTTGACGTCGGTGAATGCCGGACCCGCAAATGCATAGCCTTTACCCGCCGGGGTTTTCAGGAAACCGTCTTCGAGCAGGGTGGCGTCTGCAACGGTGCCATCAAGGCGGCCCGCTTCAACGTCCAGATAGATTTCGTTCTGCGAACCGTAAGGAACAACGGTTGCACCTTTAGGCGCCAGAACTTCCTTGGCGAAACGGTCGTGGATCGAACCGCGCTGTACGCCGATTTTCTTGCCCTTGAGCTCTTCAAGGTTATCGCCGACCACAGTGCCTTCCTTCATCACCAGACGTGCCGGAGTGAGGTAGTACTTGTTGGTGAAATCAACCGACTTTTTGCGGTCTTCGGTAATCGACATCGAGGACAGGATGGCATCGATCTTGCGCACTTTCAGCGCAGGGATCAGACCGTCGAATTCTTGTTCGACCCACACACACTTGACCTGCATCTGCTCGCACAGAGCATTACCGATGTCGTAGTCAAAACCCACGATACTGCCATCCGGGGCCTTGGAGGCGAACGGAGGGTACGCCGCTTCAATACCAATCTTCAGAGGTTTATCAGCAGCAAAAGCCTGCAGGGACAGCACGGACAGTGCCAGGGCGCCAAGAAGCACGAGTTTCTTCATCTTAGGACTCCATCGGTAAAGGGCAATAAATGCAGAGTGAGCCTAGGCCCAATATGCGGAGGTTAAACCGGGAATGCGGCGCCACGTCCTACTGGCGTTGCACTGGGATCAGCACAACAACGACGAGCGAGTGATCGGCATTCTAACGACAGGCTTCAAGCCGTAATTTCTTCAATGCGACAACTAATTACAGATGCACCGAAAAAGGCGACCCTAGGCATTGACAGCTCTCCAAAATAATGAAAGAGCAAAAGATGTAGAACCTATATGAGTTGCAAATAGCGGGCCTATTATTCGCAAACCCTTCTATTCCGGCAAGTGTAGCGTTTCATCTTATTTTATGACGGGCTGAAAAGGGCTCTAAATCAGTGCTTTGGGTATCGCAAAGCCCCACCTTGGAGCAGCCGGTTACACATTCGGTAACACCGAGGGCCTACACCTACAGGAGCAACCGTCTTACTGGTCCTAAATACCCCTGTGGGAGCGGGCTTGCTCGCGATACAGGCGATGCGGTGTGCCAGACAAACCGAACTGCTGCCATCGCGAGCAAGCCCGCTCCCACTGCAGATTCCAGGCCACCATAAAAAAGCCCCGCCAGGCAACGCCGGACGGGGCTCGATGACACTCAGCACGTGTTATGCGACTTTCATGCCTTTGTGGGTTTCAATCAAGTGCTGCACCACACCCGGGTCAGCCAGGGTAGAGATATCACCCAGACCATCGTATTCACCGGTGGCAATCTTGCGCAAAATGCGGCGCATGATTTTGCCCGAGCGGGTTTTCGGCAGCCCCGGTGCCCACTGGATGACATCCGGCGAGGCGATCGGGCCGATCTCCTTGCGCACCCAGTTTTTCAACTCAAGGCGCAGCGCTTCACTCGGCTCTTCGCCACCATTGAGCGTGACGTAGACATAGATCCCCTGCCCCTTGATGTCATGCGGCACGCCGACAACTGCGGCCTCGGCAACTTTAGGGTGCGCCACCATCGCGCTTTCGATTTCGGCGGTACCCATCCGGTGGCCGGACACGTTGAGCACGTCATCCACGCGACCCGTGATCCAGTAGTAGCCATCCTCATCGCGACGCGCGCCGTCACCGGTGAAGTACATGCCACGGAAGGTCTTGAAGTAGGTATCGACGAAACGGTCGTGATCGCCATACAGGGTCCGCGCCTGCCCCGGCCACGAATCCAGAATCACCAGGTTGCCTTCGGCAGCCCCTTCTATAAGGTTACCCAGGTTATCCACCAGCCCCGGCACCACGCCGAAGAACGGACGCGCCGCAGAGCCAGGCTTGAGTGCGTGCGCCCCCGGCAGCGGGCTCATCATGCAAGCACCAGTCTCGGTCTGCCACCAGGTATCCACGATCGGGCAACGCTCCTTGCCCACGGTTGTGTAGTACCAGTTCCAGGCCTCAGGGTTAATCGGTTCGCCCACCGAACCCAGCAAACGCAAGCTGGAGCCATCGGCATCCTTAACCGCAGCCTGACCTTCAGCCATCATGGCGCGAATGGCGGTTGGCGCGGTGTAGAGAATGTTGACCTTGTGCTTGTCGACAATTTTCGACACGCGGGTGATGTCCGGATAGTTCGGCACACCTTCAAACAACAGGGTGGTCGCGCCATTGGCCAACGGCCCGTAGACAATATAGGTGTGACCGGTCACCCAGCCCACATCGGCCGTGCACCAGTAAATCTCGCCAGGACGGTAATCGAACACGCGCTCGTGGGTCAGTGCCGCATAGAGCAGATAGCCGCCCGTGGTGTGCTGAACGCCCTTGGGCTTGCCGGTTGAGCCAGAGGTATACAGGATGAACAGGGCTTCTTCGGCCCCCATTTCTTTCGGAGCGCAGTGCTTCGAAGCAACGGCCATCAAGTCGTGGTACCAGATGTCACGGTGCTTGTACCAGGCGATGTCGCCACCGGTACGCTTGAACACAATGATCTTCTGCACACTGGAAGTGTCCGGGTTGGTCAATGCCACATCGACATTGGCCTTGAGCGCTGTGCGCTTGCCACCACGCAGACCTTCGTCAGCGGTAATGACCACCTTGGATTTGCAATCGATGATCCGTCCGGCCAGTGCCTCAGGCGAGAAACCACCAAACACCACGGAGTGAATCGCGCCGATCCGGGTACAGGCCAGCATGGCGACTACGGCTTCAGGCACCATCGGCATATAGATAGTAACGACATCACCACGGTGCACATCCTGACCGCGCAGGGCGTTGGCCAGCTTGCACACTTCTTCGTGCAGTTCGCGGTAGGTGATGTTGCGCTGTTCGGAAGGGTCATCCCCTTCCCAGATGATAGCGACCTGATCGCCGCGCTCGGCAAGGTGGCGATCCAGGCAGTTGTAGGAAACGTTGAGCGTGCCATCTGCAAACCATTTGATGTCGACATGATGGTCGTCGAAGGACGTCTGCTTGACGGTAGTAAAAGGCTTGATCCAGTCGAGACGCTTTGCTTGTTCGCGCCAGAAGCCATCCGGGTTGACGACGGACTGCTGGTACATCGCCTTGTAGGTCGCCTCGTCAGTCAGCGTGTTGGCAGCGACTTCAGGGCGTACGGGATACAGGGAAGCGGCACTCATGTTTCATACCTCAATGCTTGTAGTTGTTGTTTTATGACCCTGTTTTAGCCGGGCCAAGCCGTGAGATCCATTCGACGTTGGTAGTAAGAAACACGCAAAAAAACTATGGTTTTCCTGCGCAAGGCTCAAGCACAGTACTTACAGCCCGTTACGGCTGGGTGCCCACCTTGCAAACGTCCAAAACCAACCCTGTTTTCGACGATTGTTGCAGAAACTGTCAACAGTCTTTATCAAAACCCCCTCTATATGCCCGTGCGGCGCAGGCCTAAAATTCATCTCGCCAACCAAGGCACCGCGATTAACCCAAGTTACAGCCCCCACGAAGGCAAGTTTAGTCGCTCTTCATCACTCAGTTTCACACACAGCCTCATAAGGGCTGTGTGACCCCACTCGACCTAAAACAGGTAATTTCGAAATGAAAGCGTTGTTAGTTCTGGCTCTGAGCAGTGTGTGTTTAACCGCCATGGCGGATGAAACAAGCACACAGGCTACGCACCAGCAACCTGCCGTTGAACAGTATTCCTACTCTTCCGAACTGGACATTGCCAAAGTGATTTCCATGAGCGAAATCCCCAGCGTCTGCGAAGTCGTACCGGCGCAAATGGTCTACGAAGACTCCCAGGGCATGCAGCACACCCTCGAATACCGCGTGATGGGTAACGGTTGTTCCAACGGCTGATTCATCGCACCCGGTTTATTAAAGCGTTAATCAACTTACTTATATAAGCGATCCCTCGCGGCACTTAATTGCAACTTTCAACGCAACTTATATCGCCCTTGAACAGTTGTGCGCCTGCGCCTGTATCGCACGGGAATTATTAAATGAAACGCTCCTTGATAGTGGCTTTTAGTTTGTCAGTTCTGGCCAGCGCAGCGTTTGCCGCTGACGGTTATGACCGCACTCACGCAGCCAGCTTTACAGAAGACGGCTACAACAGCACACGCTCGGCCAGCTTTGCAGAAGACGGTTACGACAGCACACGCTCGGCCAGCTTTGCCGAAGATGGCTATGACAACACCCGCTCGGCAGGTTTTGCCGAAGATGGTTATGACCGTACCAACGGCCATCGCCTCAGCTGACACCGCATCGACTTAACGCCCGGTTTCGGCCGGGCTTGATCCTGCCTCGCACCAAAACCCGACTCATTCCCCCTCTAGCCACAGGTCATTCGACCTCTTGGCCCCATGACAAAAAAACTTCTGCTCCTGTAAACCCTCGCCCAGCCCCAGCCTTCCTTAAGCCCAGGATAAATTTAGGGCGTTTCGTCGCATCCCCGGAAAAAAAACTGGCTGAAATACCTTGTGCAAAAGCCGTATACTGCGGCCATCAAAAAGGCTTGATATATCCCCTTGGCGGGCTGTAAATCCACGCTGCTACGGCCTCAAGGCCCAGGGTGAGTGCAGGTAAAACCTCCTCCCCTGAGCGACAGCGGTACAAGCCAACGTACACATTCATGTTTTTGCGTGAGCACAACGCTACTGCAAGCAACATTTCTTAGATCCAAGTGGCCTATGGCCGTGTAAAAACCAAACCATCAGTGTTTTCACACAGCCAACAGGCCCTCACGCAGGAGACGATACGTCATGCTGAGCTGGGACGAATTCGACAAAGAAGACGAAGGCGAAGTCGCTGTTAAAGGCGCCAACGCAGGCCACGCAACCGAAGCCAACATGGACCGCCTCGACGCCGCCGGCGGCGTAGCAGCCCAGGAAGCCCGTGCAGTGACCGCCAGCGACTCGGCCGCGATCATTCGCGCCAAGGCTGCCCTGGACAACCTCGACATCGCTGAAGGTCTGGCCGAACTCGAAGGCGCTTCCGCCCGTGTTGCGGTTGACGAAAAGATGATGATCAACTGCCGCGCCGACCTCAACCAGCTCGTGCCGTTCAAGTACGACTGGGCCTGGCAGAAGTACCTGGACGGTTGCGCAAACCACTGGATGCCGCAAGAAGTCAACATGACCGCCGACATCGCCCTCTGGAAAAACCCGGAAGGCCTGACCGACGACGAGCGCCGCATCGTGATGCGCAACCTGGGCTTCTTCTCCACCGCCGACTCCCTGGTTGCCAACAACCTGGTGCTGGCCGTGTACCGCCTGATCACCAACCCTGAATGCCGCCAGTACATCCTGCGCCAGGCATTCGAAGAGGCGATCCACACCCACGCCTACCAGTACTGCATCGAATCGCTGGCCATGGATGAAGGCGAGATCTTCAACATGTACCACGAGATCCCGTCGGTCGCCAAAAAAGCCACCTGGGGCCTCAAATACACCCGTTCGATCTCCGATCCGAAGTTCGAAACCGGCACCGTTGAGACCGATAAAGAGCTGCTGCGCAACCTGATCGCCTACTACTGCGTTCTGGAAGGCATCTTCTTCTATTGCGGCTTTACCCAGATCCTGTCGATGGGCCGTCGCAACAAAATGACCGGTGTCGCCGAGCAGTTCCAATACATCCTGCGCGACGAATCCATGCACCTGAACTTCGGCATCGATGTGATCAACCAGATCAAAATCGAAAACCCGCATCTGTGGGACGCTGAAATGAAGGAAGAAGCTTCGCAGATGATCCTGCAAGGCACCCAACTGGAAATCGAATACGCTCGCGACACCATGCCGCGCGGCGTACTGGGCATGAACGCCGCGATGATGGAGGACTACCTCAAATTCATCGCCAACCGCCGCCTGTCGCAAATCGGCCTGAAAGAAGAATACCCGGGCACGACCAACCCGTTCCCATGGATGAGCGAAATCATGGACTTGAAGAAAGAGAAAAATTTCTTCGAAACGCGGGTAATTGAATACCAAACCGGTGGTGCATTGAGCTGGGATTGATACGAGGCTTGAGTTAAGCCATACGTAGCAAACAAGAAGGGCCAACGATTGTTGGCCCTTTTTTTTGTGAAAAAATTAACTGCGTGTGGCCAACAGATACGACACCCGTGAATCGACTGGGGGCAGTCCAACCGAGTGGTCGGTATCTTGAGAGGAGATAAATGAGGCGACTTTTCCGGTCGGGACTTATCAGAAAACGAGTTTGATCCACGCCAAAAATAACTGTATAAAAACACAGTATATTTTCAAGCACTGACTCAGCCCTGGAGAACACCCATGCCTCATTCAGCCACGCGCAGTACGTTTGAACGCATTGTCATTAATCAATTTACCCCGCTGCACTGCGCGCAAGCCCGCGAAATGCTTGGCTGGAATCTCGAGTATCTGAGCCAGCAGTCCGGGGTTTCAGTCCCGGCAATTGAACGCTTCGAAGCCCAAGGCCCTGTGCGCGACGTTACCCAGCTGGCCCTCGCCTACAGCCTGGAGGCGCAAGGGCTGGTGTTCTTTCCCGGGTTTGCGCCCGGTCGCGGGGGCAATGTTCGCGGCACTACACCCGACCCGATGGGCCGCGAAGACTTTGCCATGATCGAGTAAACCCCGGCCCTACTACTCCGGGGTGTGTACTTCAAGCCACCAGGCACGCCCTTTGTGGGGCTGCATCAGGTTGAACACTTCCCCCATTTGTGGCGTTGTAATGAGTACATTGCGTTGCTCCGCCAACGCCACAATACGGTCAAACGGCTCGGACCAGGCATGGAAAGCCAGATCAAAGGTGCCGTTGTGAATCGGTATTAGCCAACGTCCATTGAGGTCGATGTGGGCTTGCAGGCTGTGCTCGGGCTGCATGTGTACATGTGGCCAATCGACGTTGTAGGCCCCCGTTTCCATTAGAGTCAGGTCGAATGGTCCCAACTGTTCACCAATCAGCTTGAAGCCGTCGAAGTACCCCGAATCTCCACTGAAGAAAATCCGCACCCCATCAATGATCATCACCCAGGATGCCCAAAGCGTCTGGTTGTGATCAAACAGGCCGCGGCCTGAAAAGTGCTGGGATGGAGTGGCGATAAAACGAATGCCTGCAACATGGGTGTCTTGCCACCAATCCAGTTGCTGAACTTTGCTGGCCTGTACTCCCCATTTGATCAACAGGTCGCCGACACCCAGCGGCGCCAAAAAATGCTGCGTTTTAGCCGCAAGTTGCAACACGGTTTTTTGGTCCAGGTGATCGTAGTGATTATGGGAAAGAATCACGGCCTCCAACGGTGGAAGCTCTTGAAGGCTGATGGGGGGAGCATGGAAACGCTTGGGGCCAATCCACTGCAGCGGTGAGGCACGCTGCGCGTAGACAGGATCGGTCAGCCAGTACTTGCCATTGAGCTTGAGCAGCAAGGTCGAGTGCCCCAATCGATAGACACTGAAGTCAGGTGCCGCGGCCAACTGTTCACAGGTTAACGGCTTGACCGGAATCACACCTGCAGGACGTGTACTCGCAGGCTTTTGAAAAAGCATTCTCCAAAAAATACCCAAGGTCTTGCCAAGACTGGAGGACGGCCGGGCGCCATCATTTCGAAATGCACCTTGATAACGCTCAGCGGGTTTAAGCCGCTCAGCACTGCGTGAGTCGAGTGCCATGGCATGAAGCCTCCGGTGAAAAAATGAGTATTATCTTGCTTTCCGGCCTGTTAGCGGTTGATCGTCATTCTATAAGAACTAACAGTGGCCACAGACATTGTCACCAACGCTGACTCGCCTTCGACTTAATAGAGCTAGTCTGCATCCATAACCGTTCCAAAAATGTGCGGAATATGTGCGATGTATTCTCGACAACGGGTGTCAGCAAGCAATCGGCGGCCCGGATACCCAGCGGTATCCGGACTCATGGTCCAAACATCTCACGCAGATAACCATGGACAATAAAAGAGGCAAAGGCTTGTCGTTTGCCAAGCGTATTTATACGCCACGTGCCATAGGTTCAGGGTTTGGCGGGCTCAGTCTGGTAGCCGCCCTGTACCCTCTCGACAAGCCCATCTGGCTATGGGGACTGCTGCTGTTCAATGCACTCGTATGGCCACACCTGGCACTCCAATTGTCTTCACGTGCGACCTATCCGTATCGGACTGAGCGGCGAAACATCTTGATTGACTCGCTGTGCGGGGGGTTCTGGGCAGCAACCATCCAGTTCAACGCGCTGCCGACAGTCATTATTGTGTCCATGATGATGATGCATAACGTCGCGGCAGGAGGGCCAAGATTTCTCCTGTACGGTGTGTTGGCGCAGCTGGCAGGGGTCCTGATTTCGCTTCTGTTTCTGGGAGCTGCCTTCACGCCTGAAACCAACAGCCTGCAAGTCTATGCCTGCATACCGGTGCTGATTCTTTATCCGTTTTCTGTAGGCATGGTCAGCTATCGCCTGGCGATAACCTTGGCCGAGCATAAACGCGCACTGAGCACCCTGAGCCGCACCGACAGCCTGACCGGGCTGCTCAATCACGGCTCATGGAAAGACCTGCTGCACCTGAGCTTCCTGCAAAGCCGGGAGAGTCGTTCGCCCGCCACCCTGGCCCTGATTGATATCGACCATTTCAAGCAGATCAATGATACCTACGGGCATATCGTCGGTGATTGTGTATTGCGCCAGCTCAGCAAGGAGCTCAAGGACAACTTGCGCGCTCAAGACCTGGCTGGTCGGTATGGCGGTGATGAATTCTGCATCATCCTGCCCAACCGCTCTCTGCATCAGGCCCAGGAAATCATGGAGCGACTGCGTCAGGTATTTTGCAACTTTCAACACGCGGACGAGCCTGAACTGCGGATAAGCGTAAGCCTGAGCATTGGACTGGCCTCTTGCCGCCCCGAGTTTCAAAACGCTTCCACTTGGTTGAATGAAGCCGATAAAGCACTGTATATCGCAAAAAATACGGGCCGTAACAAAATCAGTATCAGCGCTGCAGACACTCTTTCACAGCCGTATTGAATAGCAGCCCAGGAAAAAATAGTGTCCTGGGCTGCTCCACTCAATTGACGCAACGGCGTACAGCCGAAATCTCAGGCACGTCCAGACGCTGCATGTACACACGCAATGGCTCGGTGATGTTCAAACGATCATCAATATTTTGATCCAGTAATAACTGAATCAGCTCGCGCTTGAGGGTCATGGTGTCTGCGCCATCGGCGTGCCAGACAAACTCGCTGGCGGGCGTAATGTTGTCGTCAGCGACATCCATCCCGAAGGAATCCTCACTGAAACGGACAATGTGCTGGCCTGTCTTGCGATTTAAACCGACAAAGCCGTTTAGCTGGTCGGCGGCCTGGCAGATTAGTTGCGAAGTGATACGCATGGTAAACCTCACTGACGAGCCCAGAGGCTCTGGAACGATGGTTTACACGCAAGATTTAACGCCTGCCCCTCTGCCGGGGGCACTGATGTGGCCAAGAATACTGCACATTTGTAAGAAAAAACGCTTAAAACCGAACAAGACACTCGTTTGTGTCGGATTCTTGATAGTACCCATGGCTGCCGTGTTGTTAAAAAGGCGACCTCTATTTTTCTGATTGAAAGGAACTCAACCCATGCCTGACCCTTTTGGCAAAACCGCCCTGCTACTGAGCCTGCTTCTAGGCATGGGCGGCGCACAGGCCGCCAGCGCATCCAGCACGACCGAGGCGGCACTGGCCAACGCTCATGGCATACCGCGTCCTGCAGTGATTGCACATCGGGGTGCCTCCTTCGACGCCCCGGAATCAACAGCAGCAGCCTATACCCTCGCCCGGGACCTGGGCGCCGACTATCTGGAAATGGACCTTCAACGCAGCAAGGACGGGGTTCTGTTTGCGTTACATGACAACAGCCTGTTACGCACCACCGACGTGGCCAAAAAATTCCCGGAACGCAAGGACAGTCCCGCCAGCGCCTTCACGCTGGCCGAGCTTAAAACCCTGGATGCCGGTAGCTGGTTCAATCAGGCTTATCCCGATCGTGCGCGCCCATCCTATGTTGGGCTGCCCATTCTGACGCTGGACGAAATAATCGATATTGCCCAAGGCAACCCGCAACACAAGCCTGGCCTGTACATCGAAACCAAAGAGCCCAAACAGTTCCCGGGGCTTGAGCACGACCTGAAAAACAAACTGAGCGAACGTGGCTGGCTCGAACCGGCAACAACAACGGCAGAGCCTCTGGTCGGCCAGGGAAAAGGCCGGATAATGTTGCAAACCTTTGACAAAAACAGCCTCGAACTGCTGCAAAAAGAAATGCCCAACACACCAAAAATCTTGCTGTTATGGGTCGGTGAAGGCGGTATGACACCGAACACCACTCAGCGCTTCGCCGACTCGGGCGAGAAGGATAAAGCTGCGTATTACGCCAAGCTGCAGCCTAAGGACAAGGCCGAGTTCATCCAGTGGCTCGACTTTGCCAAGGCCAACGGAGCCATCGGTACAGGCCCTTCGGCAGCGTTGACCCGCGGCGGTGACCAGAGCTACTTCGACCTGATCAAGCCGTGGATGAACAAGGCGACCCACGACAAGGGCTTGCTGGTACACGTGTACACCCTCGACGAACCCGTGGACTTCAAGAAGGCAATGGACGCAGGCGTCGACGGTATTTTCACTAACCGCGCAAGCGAACTGCTCACGTACTACCAGCGATCGGCTCCACACAGCGTCAACCAAGTGCTGGAAAAGAATGGCTACTGAAACCGCTAACCTGTAACGGGGTGGAAATTAAGGATGAGTTAAGTTGCGCCGGATAATCTGATCCCACTTAAACACCTCAACCCCAAGGGATTAAACATGAAAGCACTGAATATAGTATTCGCCACTCTTGCCCTGGCACTGACTGCCGGTGTTGCCCAGGCAGATGTACGCCCAGACCATATTCCAGGGCTGATCAAGTCGGGTGAAATCACCTCATTTGAAAAGTTGAATCAAGCGGCGCTGGATAAACACCCAGGCGCAACCATTCTCGATACAGAGCTTGATCATTCCTACGGCAAACTGGTTTATGAAGTTGAATTACGCGATACCAAAGGCGTTAAGTGGGACGTTGATCTCGACGCCAAAACAGCTGAGGTCCTGCAGGATAAACAAGACACTTGAGTTGATTTAAATAAAAAAGCCGCCCCTTATTTATGAAGGAGGCGGCCTTTTTTATTGGCCCAACTCAGGCCTGTATACAAATCCTCCAGGAATTTGTGCCACGCTCAGTGTTATGGCTAGAATCAATTTTTTAAGCAAGAGCATCCACCATGGCGCAAGGCGCGATTGACGATATCGCAACGATTAACCGGATCAGTGCTGTTCCAGCGATCCTCAAGGTCATTACTGAAATGACCGGAATGCGCTTTGCCGCCGTTGCCCGTGTCACCCAAACAACCTGGACCGCCTGCGCGGTACTCGACAATCTGAACTTTGGTTTGCAGCCGGGTGGAGAGCTGGACCTGGTCAGTACCCTGTGCTTTGAAAGCATGAACTCGCACCTGCCGATCGTCATCGACAACGCCAGCGAAGATCCGCTGTACCAGAACCATCACACGCCAAAAATGTATCGTTTCAAGAGCTACATCACGATTCCGGTGTGGCGTACCGACGGCAGTTTTTTCGGCACCCTGTGTGCACTTGACCCAGAGCCTGCACGCCTCAGGGACAGCACCATCCAGTCGACAATGGAGTCTTTTTCACGCCTGCTATCGCTGCAAATCGAAGCAGAAGAAAACCTGCAGCGCACAGAAACAGCGCTGCAGCAGGAGCGAGAAAATGCTGAGTTGCGCGAACAATTTATCGCCGTTATCGGCCATGACTTGCGCAACCCGTTATTCGCCATTACGGCCGCCGCCGAGCGCTTGCTGCGCAAGCACTCCAACCCGCAGACCGACGTTCTGGTGCAGCACATCCTGACCTCTGGCCATAGGGCCTCGCAGCTGGTCAATGACGTCCTGGACTTTGCCCGGGGACGGCTCGGCAGCGGAATCCCCGTGACCTTGAGCGAATGCCGGGATCTGAATCAGGTATTCAGCCACGTGATTTCAGAGATACAAAATGTTCATCCCGAGCGGTTGATCCTCTCGCAGATAGGTCAACTCAAAGGTCTTCAATGTGACAGTGGCCGCTTGGCACAACTGCTCTCCAACCTGCTGATCAACGCCATCACCCATGGCTCTTCCACCGGCACGGTGCGCGTCGCCATCCAGACCCAGGATGGCGTGTTCAGTATCAGGGTGGCCAACCAGGGCAAGACCATTCCGGCTGATGTGCTGCCACACTTGTTCAAACCCTATTCACGTCCGGCCAACCACATCCCGCAAGCCGGTCTTGGACTTGGGTTGTACATTGCCAGCCAGATCGCCCTGTCCCATGGAGGCCAACTCGAAGTCGCCTCCGATGAAGTTCATGGCACGGTTTTCACCTTCAGCTTGCCGACGAACTGAAAACCGATAAACGAATAAATCTGTATTTGGCCCCCTGATGGGTAGAAACTGACGTGCTGCTCAGCAGTAACTGATCCAACCCGTCAGTTGCCCCCTATTGCGCCTCGACAGAATCCAGATATGAACACCCGCCTCTGCGCTTATGAAGACCTTACCCCCCTGCAACGCGAGCAACTGCGCAAGATTGAGGTAGCTCCTGAGCAAATCGCTTTTTGCGGCGACATTGCTTCGGCCTTGCACTCACTGCCTGCTCAGCCGCACGCGGGGATCAAGGGATTGGCGCTGCTCAGTGAGGAGTTTCCGGTTGCCTTTATGCTGCTCAAGCGTGAGCCGCTTTTGGCCCATTGGGCTGAGCCTGGCAGCGCAACCTTGCATGCGTTTCAAGTCGACAGCGGCGTTCAGGGCCTGGGGTTGGGTAAAGCCTGCCTGCGCGAACTCCCCCGGGCCATTCGACAGTTCTGGCCCGAAATTCGGCTATTGATGCTGTCGGTAAGCCCGTTCAACGCCAGCGCCCTGGCTTTTTATCTGAGCCAGGGCTGGATCGAACAAGGCGAAGCCTACCGTGGCGAGCGACGCCTGGTACTGCCCCTGATATCACCGTCGCAGCCCCAACTGCGCGCAAGCTAAATCGGCTTTTTAACAGGCAACCAGATTTCTAACAGCCCTGCGCCGGTGTCCGGATTGAAGTCCGCGCTGTAACGTTCAAACTCGGGCGCATCAGCAGCTTCGTAGCCCGAATGAGGCAACCAGTCTTGCCAGATTGCCTGAAACGTCTGCGCAAGGGTGTCCAGTGGGCCGCGATGTTCAAAGACCGCATACGACTGCTCTTGCAGTTCGATCCAGCGATACCGTTCAGGCAGGTCGTCCAACTTGCTGATGGCCACGCCGGCAATGTATTCGAAGCCCCCTTCGCCATCAGGGTTACAACAAACGCCGTAGGTTTCATCGCCAATTTGACTTGGCACTTTTCCGATTTCCGGGATGAATTTTTCCCACAATTGTGGAATTCGATCAGCGGTCTCCTCAGTGAAACGGCCACCCAAACCCGCGATCAGTTGAAACTGACCTTTGGCAAATCGCGGAGCTGACAGTTCGAACTTTTCTATTTGATCCATGGGGCATGCTCGATAGAGTAAGTAGGAAACTTAGCAGCTGAGTATAGGAACAAATATACAGCTGGGTCGGATCAGCGGAAAAATAGACCCCGACAGCATCTAGACAAAAGGCCATCACCGCCCGTATTGTTTTGCCCGGACCACCGCAGTGGTCAACGTCGCTCGGACGGTTCCGGGCGCTTACGTATCAGAGGCTCACATGGCAGACCAAGGTTCGCCGCGCCGTTTTGCGCGCATCGATCGACTCCCCCCTTACGTTTTCAACATCACGGCTGAGCTGAAGATGGCCGCCCGACGTCGTGGCGAAGACATCATCGACTTCAGCATGGGCAACCCTGACGGCCCGACGCCTCCTCATATCGTCGAAAAACTCTGCACCGTCGCACAGCGTGAAGACACTCACGGCTACTCGACTTCGCGGGGTATTCCCCGTCTGCGCCGGGCTATTTCTCGTTGGTATGCCGACCGTTACAACGTTGAGATCGATCCGGAACACGAAGCCATCGTCACCATCGGCTCCAAAGAGGGCCTGGCACACTTGATGCTGGCCACCCTGGATCAGGGCGATACCGTGCTGGTGCCTAATCCCAGCTACCCGATCCACATTTACGGTGCCGTGATTGCCGGCGCCCAGGTGCGTTCGGTGCCGCTGATCCCCGGTGTGGACTTTTTTGCCGAGCTGGAAAAAGCCATTCGCGGCTCGATCCCCAAGCCAAAAATGATGATTCTGGGCTTCCCGTCCAATCCGACGGCGCAATGCGTGGAGCTGGACTTTTTCGAGCGCGTGGTGGCCCTGGCCAAGCAATACGATGTGTTGGTGGTTCACGATCTGGCTTACGCCGATATCGTCTACGACGGCTGGAAAGCACCTTCGATCATGCAAGTACCTGGCGCCAAGGACGTAGCCGTGGAGTTCTTCACGCTGTCCAAAAGCTACAACATGGCAGGCTGGCGTATTGGTTTCATGGTGGGCAATCCGGAGTTGGTCAACGCTCTGGCGCGGATCAAGAGCTACCACGACTATGGCACCTTCACTCCGCTGCAAGTGGCCGCGATCGCTGCGCTCGAAGGCGACCAGCAGTGCGTCAAGGATATTGCCGAGCAGTACCGCCAGCGCCGTAACGTCATCGTCAAAGGGCTGCACGAACTGGGCTGGATGGTCGAAAACCCGAAAGCTTCGATGTATATCTGGGCCAAGATCCCGGAGGCTTATGCACACATGGGCTCACTGGAATTCGCCAAGAAGTTGCTGGCGGATGCCAAAGTCTGTGTGTCCCCAGGCGTAGGATTTGGTGAATACGGCGACGATCATGTGCGTTTTGCCCTGATTGAAAACCAGGACCGCATTCGCCAGGCGCTACGTGGTATCCGCGCCATGTTCCGGGCTGACGGCTTTAACCCGGGCTAAGCCATAAACCAGTGTGGAAGCGGGCTGGCTCGCGATTGGATCGCCGCGGTGCAATAGATACACCGCGTTGCGCTTATCGCGAGCCAGCCCGCTCCCACAGGTTTGGTGGCGCTTAAACCACCAACGACAGCAGCAGAATAAAGATCAAACCTACAATCGACAGGATGGTTTCCATCGCGGTCCAGGTCTTGAACGTTTCAGCCACTGTCATGTTGAAGTACTGCTTCACCAACCAGAAACCGGCATCGTTGACGTGAGACAGAATCAACGAGCCCGCCCCTGTTGCCAGCACCAGCAGTTCGCGGTTAACGCCCGGAATCATATCCACTACCGGCAATACAATCCCCGCCCCGGTAATCGTTGCCACGGTCGCAGAACCTGTTGCAATACGAATCACCGCTGCCACCAGCCAGGCCAGCAGGATTGGCGAAATTTGCGCGTTCACCGCCATATGGCCGATCACGTCACCCACACCGCTGGCTACCAGCATTTGCTTGAACCCGCCGCCCGCGCCGATGATCAGAATGATCGCTGCGGTAGGGGCCAGGCTCGCGTCCAGCAGCTTGAGGATGCGCTTGGAGTCGATCCCCTGGCGCGCGCCAAAGGTGTACAGCGCCAGCAGCAATGCCAGCAACAGGGCACTGATCGGATGACCGATCATGTCCATCCAGACACGGAAGAAGTTGCCATCAGGCAGCGCAACGTCGGCAAACGTCTTGAGCAGCATCAGGAATACTGGCAGCAGCACAGTGATCAAGGTGATGGAGAAGCTCGGCAGCGTGCTGGATTCCGGCTCGCTCGCCAATTGGTCCATCAACTCCTGGGAAGCGTGACCCGGGATGTACTTGGAGATGAACGTGCCATAAATCGGACCGGCAATGATCGCGGTAGGCAGTGCAACGATCAGGCCGTACAAAATGGTCTTGCCGATGTCAGCACCGAATACACCAATGGCCAGCAGCGGCCCCGGGTGCGGCGGCACTAGACCGTGAACGGCTGACAAACCTGCGAGCAACGGAATACCGATTTTGATGATCGACACGCCGGTACGACGCGCAACGATAAACACCAACGGAATCAGCAGCACAAAGCCGATTTCGAAGAACAACGGAATACCCACCAGGAAGGCGGCAAACATCATTGCCCATTGCACCTTTTCCTTGCCGAAGGCACGAATCAGGGTCCGGGCGATCTGGTCAGCCCCCCCGGAGTCGGCCATCATTTTGCCAAGCATGGTGCCCAGCGCCAGGATGATCCCGACAAAGCCCAATACACCACCAAAACCGTCCTGGAACGACTTGATGATCAGGTTGGCAGGCATGCCGGCGGTCAAGCCAAGAAACGCCGAGGCAATGATCAAGGCAATAAACGGGTGCAGCTTGAATCGGGTGATCAATACGATCAGGCCGATGATGGTGACCACTGCATCGAGCAGCAGAAACGTATTGTGGGACATGCCTAGCATGGGGCGTCTCCTGCCTTTTTGTTCTTATCAAGTACGTAGGTGCCGCTACAGCCGAGGCAGGTAGCGCTATCTGTTTGAAACAACATCATGAGGTTGCCATTACCGTCTGCTCGCACCACCAATCCCGGGCAGCGCTCGCTAATTGCTTAATGTTCATCTCGGCTGCATTCAAGGTCAGCACCAATGACTCATTGGTCGGAGACTCAAGTGCAGCGAACTGACTGTCAATCAGGGTCTTGGGCATGAAGTGCCCCGGACGATCGGCCACTCGCGCAGCGGCAACCTCGGGGGTCAGCTCCAGAAAAACAAAGCCCAGACCGTCAACCGCATCACGCAAACGCTCGCGATAACGCAGTTTTAGCGCCGAGCAGGTCAAGACCGGACGCTGGCCACTGGCAACCGCACGACGCAACTCATCGCACAGGCTGTCTAACCAGCCGGCACGATCTTCATCGGTCAGGGGAATACCGGCACTCATTTTGTCGATGTTGGCCGCAGGGTGAAACGCATCGCCTTCAATCGGGGTCGCGCCATTGAGCTGGCACAGTGCCTGGCTAACGCTGGACTTGCCGCAGCCGGCAACGCCCATGATGACCAGAGCAGTGATAGGTTGACTCATGAAACACCTCAGTCCGTAGACAGCGCTGTCTTTGTCCATGCGTTCAATACTTGAAAGCAAAGCACAAAGCCTAGGCTACCGACGTCTATTTCTCATTTTTATGGGGAGACGCGGTGACGCTCTCGACATACAAAGCTGGGGTAACTGATTTACACACAATCAGGCAATTGCGGGCACGTCAGGACAGCGCTACCTTAGTGACTTGTTTTTTGTTTGGCAAGCCGCCCCGATGACCACCTCTAAAAACGATAAAAACACCCGAACCACGGGTCGCCCCACCCTTAACGAAGTAGCCCGCCTGGCCGGGGTCAGCCCCATCACTGCCTCCCGTGCCTTGCGCGGTATCAGCAGCGTCGCCACGGACCTTGCCGAAAAGGTGCGAATTGCCGCCGATGAGCTGAACTACGTGGTCAACCCGGCCGCCCGGGCACTGGCTTCAGCACAGAGCCACTCCGTCGTGGTGCTGGTTCCGTCCTTGTCCAACCTGCTGTTTATCGACACCCTCGAAGCCATACATGACGTATTGCGTCCTCGGGGTTTTGAGGTGCTGATCGGCAACTTTCACTACTCCCGGGATGAAGAAGAGAACCTGCTGCGCAACTATATGGCCTATCAGCCGCGCGGCCTCCTGCTGACCGGATTTGACCGTTCCGAAAGCTCACGACGGATGATTGAAAGCAGCAATGTACCCTGCGTGTACATGATGGAGCTGGATGCCGCCGAGGGCCTGAACTGCGTCGGGTTCTCCCAATTGAAGGCCGGTGAAACCGCTGCCCGGCACCTGACCTCCCGTGGCCGCAAGCGCCTGGCCTATATAGGCGCCCAACTTGATCAGCGCACGCTGTTGCGTGGCGAAGGTTTTCGCCGCGCCTTGCAGCAGGCGGGTTTGTACAACCCGGAGCTTGAACTGCTGACGCCGCGCCCGTCCTCTGTTGGCCTTGGTGGCGAACTGTTCCTGCAGTTGCTGGCCAGCCATCCGCAGGTAGATGCGATCTTTTTCGGCAACGATGACCTTGCCCAGGGCGCACTGCTGGAAGCCGCACGCACCGGCATTAAAATCCCGGAGCAAATCGCCATATTAGGTTTTAACGACCTGCCGTCCTCGGAATTCATGGTGCCGCGCTTAAGCAGTATTCGTACCCCCCGAGAAGCCATCGGCCGTCGTGCGGCCGAGCAGATGCTCACACTGATGGCCGGCAACAAAGTGGCCAATCCGGTGCAAGACATGGGTTTTGAACTGATGGTGCGTGAGAGCAGCTAAGGCCCCTGCTCCCACAGTTAATTAATGCAGTTGCAACGTTGAGTTGAACTGGCTGATGGCATCGACCACATGCCTGGAGCCTTGCTGGATTTCCAGAATCGCCTCCCCGGCTTCATTCGCCAGTTCGACCCCCAGGCCGGTTCGACTCAGACTTGACTGCATACTGGTCACTGCACTCAGCGAGAGGTCATGGTTTCTGCGGACCACTTCGACAATCTCCAGGGTGGCCGCACTGGTACGCGCCGCCAGACTTCTCACTTCATCCGCCACCACGGCAAACCCGCGACCATGCTCCCCTGCCCTCGCCGCTTCGATCGCGGCATTGAGCGCCAGCAAATTGGTTTGATCGGCAATCCCGCGAATGGTCTGCACAATCTTCCCGATGCTGTCCGACTGCTTGCTCACCGCATCAATGCTTTGCGCCGCCTCGTTGAGGTCTTTGGAGATGGCTTCAATGATTTGCACAGTCTGCTGAACCACCTGTGAGCCTTTCTGCGCACAGGCGTCGTTTTGCACCGACGTGCTGTGGGCCGATTCGGCGGCAGTTTGCAGATTGGTGACTTGAGCTGTGATATCACTGGCAAACTTCACCACCTTGTACAAACGGCCCTTGGCATCAAAAATCGGGTTGTAGGAGGCTTCGAGATAAACCGTGTGCCCATGTTTGTCGACCCGTTCAAAACGCCTGGAGTGATACTCGCCACGATTGAGCGAAGCCCAAAATGCTTTATAACCCGATGATTCGGCCTCATGGGGCCGACAGAACATGCCGTGGTGCTGACCGACGATTTCACTCAGCGAGTAATGCATGGTATTGAGAAAGTTCTGATTGGCATTGATCACCCGGCCATCAGGAGAAAACTCGATCATTGCCATCGAGCGGCTCAAGGCGTTCACAATGCTCTGGTTTTCGTGCTCTTTGTTGATTCGAGCGGTGATATCCGAAGCCACCTTGATCACGCGGGTGACGTGCTGATCTGCGCCGACAATGGGCATGTAACTGGCTTCAAGCCACACCTCGCGCCCGGCCTTGTCGAGCCGTGAAAAGGTACCGTTCAACGGTTCTCCACGGGCCAGATCACTCCAGAAATGACTGTAGTCGCTGGACCTCTGGTAACTATCTTCGCAAAAAATCCGGTGATGCTTACCCCGAATTTCGTCAGCGCAATAGCCCATTACCCTGCAAAAGTTCTCGTTGGCATCAAGAATGGTGCCATCCGGAGCGAATTCAATAATGGCCATGGACCGACTGATGGCCTGCACCTTCGCTAACGTGTCATTCAATGAGCCGTTTAGACGTTTGTTCTCAAGCAGGTCGGCTTTGTTATGCAAATTAAACATGGCTCAATCCCTGGAGGTGCTGTCTATTGATAATTCAAAAGTTTCAAGGCTGCGCTTTAAACTTTTAACGTTAGAGCTGTACGCACTTCGAGGGTTAAAGCATTTATCGCCTACGCCCCGTAACGGTGGAGCATAGCTAGGCAAATGATCCGTGCAAGCACATAGCCATCAAGCTGCGACGGAGCGCTCACGCTTTAAAAAATAGCTAAATGGAGGATGTGCACTTTAAAACTGGCAGGGGCCCAAGAACTGAGCCCCCGGCAAATCACTTAATGCCCAAACAATCCAGTATCGGATTTCTTGGATTTTTTATCAGCGCGTTTTTCATCCGCTGTTTTGGCCGGCTTTTTCTTCGCCGCCTTTTTTGAATCCATGCCTTTAGCCATGTCGTGCGCTCCAGTGTTCAAGGATGTGAACTCAGGTATAACACTGGTCCGTTGCGAACTTTTAATTAAAACCCGTTATTCAAAAAAGAATGAATGCTCTTGCGTTTTAATTTCGAATAACCCTTTCCAGTAAAAACCGACAACGGCACAAAACCACTCCGTTGTTTGTTTATACTGCGAGCCCTTCCCTAAAGCCTGTGGACTTATGACTGCGATTGTTTACGCCCCGCTTGACGCACCTTTATGGCCGTTAATGAACAAGTTTTACCGTACCCATCAATCGTCGATGAAAGCGGTCAAGGACGCACAATTATGGGTCGCTCGCCAAGAGGACATTGTCGCCGGATTGTGTCTGCGGCCAATGGCTCACGGCCACTGGCTGACCGGGTTGTTTGTCGCACCAGCACTGCGCGGCCAAGGCGTTGCAGGGGAGCTGGTGAGGCATGCGGTGAAAGCCTGCGAAGGACCGGTCTGGTTGTTCTGCGATCCCGAGCTGCAAGGGTTCTATGAAAAGCTGGGGTTCAGCCTGGACGTGGAGTTGCCCCACGCCCTGCACGAGCGGCTGGTTCGCTATCAACGCAACAAGGCGATGATAGCGCTGGGATCCACTACTCCTGGGTACCCGGCTCCAGATCAGGAAACAGCACCTCGATAAAACCGAACTTGCTGAAATCCTTGATCCGTGACGGATAAAGGCGACCTATCAGGTGATCACACTCATGCTGTACCACCCGCGCATGAAAACCTTCGGCCACCCGTACGATCGGCTCACCCTTGGGCGTGAAGCCTTCGTAGCGGATCTTGTGAAAACGCTCAACGACCCCACGCAGACCGGGTACTGACAGGCACCCCTCCCAGTCTTCTTCAAGGGCCGGGCTCAGAGGCGTGATCAACGGATTGATCAGGATGGTCTGAGGCACGGCTTCAGCATCCGGGTAACGCTCGCTGTGCTCGAATCCAAAGATGACCAATTGCAGGTCAACCCCGATTTGCGGAGCCGCCAGACCCACGCCTCCTGCGTGCTCCATGGTCTGCAGCATGTCGTCGATCAATTGCCAGAGTTCTGGCGTGTCGAACATTTCATCCGGCACTGGCTCTGCGACACGCAATAGACGCTCATCGCCCATTTTCAAGATTTCACGAATCATGGTCAGTATTCATCAGAAGTGGGTTTAAGGGAGTGGTCGCGCCCAAGGCCGGAGACATGCTTCTTTGGATCAGGGTCGTCAGACTCATCGAACGTCTTCTCACCCGGATTCTTGCCTTCAGCCGACATGTGTTCAATCACAGCATTCATTTCAGCGCCCAACAACAGCACTGCGGACGAAATGTAGAAGTACAGCAACAGCACGATGATTGCCCCGATACTGCCATACATGGCGTTGTAGTCCGCGAAGGTTTTGACATAAAAGGCAAAACCCAATGACGCGATGATCCATACCACCACTGCCAGCACCGAGCCCGGCGTAATGAAGCGAAACTTCTGCTCCACGTCGGGCATCACGTAATACATCAACGCCACGGCCACCATCAGCAGCAGGATGATCACCGGCCAGCGCAGGATGGTCCACAACGTCACCACAAAGTCTTCAAGGCCTACCTGCCCCGCGAGCCAGCTCATCACCTGTGGCCCGAGCACCATCAGTGCCGCAGCAACCAGCAGCATGCCGGCAATACCGATGGTGTAAAAAATCGACAGCGGAAAACGCTTCCAGATGGGACGCCCTTCTACCACGTCATAAGCGGCATTCATTGCACTCATCATCAGCCGCACGCCTGCGGAAGCTGTCCACAACGCAATCACGATACCCACCGACAGCAATCCGCCCTTGGATTGCTGTAATTGATCGATCACCGGATTGACCTGTTCCAGCGCTTGCGGTGGCAGCACCAGTTCGGACTGCAGGCGCAGCCAGGTAAAGAAATCGGGAAGATGCAAAAAGCCGATCAATGCAATCAGAAACAGAATGAATGGAAATAACGAAAACAGCATTTGATAGGCCAACGCCGAGGCATAGGTCGACATCTCATCGTCGATAAATTCCTTGACCGTTCTGATCAAGACTTTGCCCAAAGGCAGGCCGTTCAAGCCTGGAAAAAACATAGCGTCTCCTTTCGCCGCTGAGTTATTGAGATCACACGCCTCCAAGCGAAGGGTTGTACCTAAAAGTAGTCCAATTGGCGACTTTGAAAGCACTTGATCGCCAAACCTGTGAAAAGCCCGCTCCAAGGTTGACCCCCCGGCCCGGCAACGAGTTTCATTTAATTCTGCCGATCATTTCGTCGATCAGAGCAGGTTGGGCTTTATGTTTGCTCGCTAACCCCCGAGAATACGCGACGTATTCAGGCTATGGCGCTGAAGATCCGCAATTGTAGGAAGTTTATGAAACTCGATAAAAAGCTGGCTATTGCCCGCAGAAACCAGGAACTCGGCGGCGCGGTACTCGGCGTCAACAACTGCCATTTCGCCGCACTGAACACCAACAAGAACATCTGGTGGTTCGATATTCCGCTGGCCCGCCTGGCCATCGGTCAATACGAATGGGTGCACCTGTTGCTGCACACCCCAAGCACCGACGAACTGCTCCACCTGAAGGTGACCACTGCATTCCTGCGTGAAAAACGCGAAGGCATGGTCGTTCGCGCAACGCACAAACGTACGCCGACCATGAGCCTTGAGCTGAGCGCGGACAAAGACTCCTACTTGCAGGACGTGCGTCCGACAGGTACCGGCGTCAACTTCGCACAGTTTGTGTTGTAGTCGCTGCCAAAGGCTGCGAAGGGCTGCGTAGCAGCCCGTTTTTTGAACGCCACACACCTGCATCGCAGCCTTCGGCAGCGACTACAAGCGTTGCGTTCAAAACAAAAAAGCCCCGCAATGCGGGGCTTTTTCGTATCCAGGCCCGTTACTTCTTGAGGCCCAGTTTCTTCAGTTCTTCGTCTCGCAGTTCACGGCGCAGAATCTTGCCTACGTTGGTAGTCGGCAAACTGTCGCGGAACTCGACGAATTTCGGAGCCTTATAGGCAGTCAGATTGGCACGCATGTGCGCCATGACCTGATCCTTGGTCAGCGTCATGCCCGGCTTGACCACGATAAACACCTTGATCAATTCACCGGTCTTTTCATCCGGAATACCGATTGCTGCTGACTGCAATACGCCAGGCAAGGAAGCCATCACATCTTCCAGTTCGTTCGGGTAAACATTGAAACCCGACACCAGGATCATGTCTTTCTTGCGGTCGACGATACGCATGTAGCCATCAGGCTGAATGACCGCAATATCACCGGACTTCAACCAGCCATCGCTGTCCATGATCTCGGCGGTCGCGTCGGGACGCTGCCAGTAACCCTTCATGACCTGCGGGCCCTTGATGCACAGCTCGCCAATTTCGCCCAGCGGCAGTTCTTCACCGGCATCATTGATCACTTTGCACAGGGTCGAAGGCATCGGAATGCCGATAGTGCCTACCTGAATGTTCTGGATCGGGTTCACCGAAGCCACAGGGCTGGTTTCGGTCATGCCATAACCTTCGCAGATCGGGCTGCCCGTCACGGTTTTCCAGCGTTCAGCTACCGACAGTTGCAAGGCCATACCGCCCGACAACGTCATCTTGAGGGCCGAAAAGTCCAGCTTGCGGAACGCCTCGTTATTGCATAGAGCAACAAACAGGGTGTTAAGACCGACAAAACCGCTGAACTTCCACTTGGACAGTTCCTTGACCATCGCAGGCAAATCACGGGGGTTGCTGATCAGCACGTTGTGGTTGCCGAGCAACATCATTGCCATGCAGTGAAAGGTAAATGCGTAGATGTGATAAAGCGGCAATGGCGTAATCAGGATTTCACTGCCCTCGTTGAGGTTGGAACCCATCAACGCCTTGCACTGCAGCATGTTGGCGATCAGGTTGCGATGGCTCAGCATCGCGCCCTTGGCCACACCCGTGGTACCACCGGTGTATTGCAGCACGGCAACTTCACTGCTTACCGGGTTCGCTTCCTTGACCGGCTGGCCACGGCCTTTGCTCAACACGTCGTTGAACTTGATGGCCTGAGGCAAGTAATAGGCCGGGACCATCTTTTTCACATACTTGATGACAGCGTTGATCAGCACACGCTTGAAGGGCGCCAGCATGTCAGCCACTTCGGTGACAATCACATACTTGACCGAGGTCTGCGGTACGACCTTCTCGGCCAGGTGCGCCATGTTCGCCAGGCATACCAGCGCTTTGGCGCCGGAGTCCTTGAATTGGTGCTCCATTTCCCGCGCGGTGTACAGCGGGTTGGTGTTGACCACGATCAAGCCGGCGCGGATGGCTCCGAACACAGCGATCGGGTATTGCAACAGGTTGGGCAACTGCACGGCGATGCGATCGCCGGGTTGCAGGTCGGTGTGCTGCTGCAACCAGGCAGCAAATGCGCCGGACTGCTCGTAAAGCTCACCGTAGGTGATGGTTTTGCCGAGGTTACTGAACGCCGGTTTATCAGCGAAACGCTGGCAAGACTCTCGCAGTACCGTCTGAATATTTGGATATTCATCGGGATTGATTTCAGCAGCAATCCCAGCTGGGTACTTATCCTTCCAAAAGCCTTCAATCATGGAAGCCCACTCCTCAGCGTCGCGAATTCTTCACCGCATCGGGTGCGGTTCTTATTTGTTTGATTTTTATAATGGACAGATCTGGCTTTTACTTACCTAGAAGTCACAAAGCGCGCCGAGAGTAGCAGCTTTGCCAAAGGCCGCCTAGAGCCAAAAACAGGGTTTAGAGTCACCAACCTGACTGTAGGACAATCCAAAGTCATCATTAGTGCAAAAACTCTATTAACGACAAAACCCCTCTATATCGGGCCTCACAGATCATTCATTTGGGGCTATCGATAACGATTGGTCATTTTCATGGCTGAAAAAAACGCCCACTGCCTCAAGGCAAGCGGGCGTCTGTCGCCAGGCTGAACGAATCAGGCGATATCTCGTAACTCGCGACGCAGGATTTTGCCCACCGGGGTCATGGGCAAGGAATCGCGCAACACGATTTGCTTGGGCACCTTATAACCGGTGAAGTTGTCCTTGCAGTAAGCCTTCAGTTCTTCAACGGTCACTCCGCCTGCACGAGGCACGACAAACAATTTGACCGCCTCCCCGGTGCGATCGTCCGGTACGCCAATGACCGCGCAATTGGCCACTTTTGGATGGGCCATCACGATGTCTTCAATTTCGTTGGGGTACACATTGAAACCGGAGACGATGATCAGGTCTTTTTTGCGATCGACAATACGGACAAAACCATCCGGATCAATCACTGCGATATCACCGGTCCTGAACCAGCCCTCGGCATCCAGTACTTCGGCCGTGGCCTCGGGGTTTTGCCAGTAGCCTTTCATCACTTGAGGGCCTTTGACGCACAACTCGCCTCTCTCGCCCAGGCCCAGGTCGACACCTTCGTCGCTGATCACCTTCATGGCCGTACCGGGAACCGGCATGCCCACCGTCCCCAGCCTTGCCAGTGAACCGCAAGGGTTGGCACTGGCCACCGGGGAGGTTTCAGTGAGCCCGTAACCTTCAACAATCCGGCACCCCGTGAGTTTTTCCCAACGCTCTGCCGTGGCCTTGACCAGCGCCGTGCCGCCCGAGTTGGTGATTTTGAGCCCGGAGAAATCCACGGTCTTGAAGTCAGGGTGATCCATGAGCGCAACAAACAAGGTGTTAAGGCCCAGGAAACCAGTGAATTTCCAGTTTTTGAGCTCCTTGATAAACCCTTTGATGTCGCGTGGATTGGTGATCAGGACGTTATGGTTGCCCGTGACCATCATCCCCATGCAATTGGCGGTGAAAGCATAGATATGGTAGAGCGGCAATGGGCCGATCATGATCTCGCGGCCGTCCTTGAGCATCGGCTGACCATCCGGGCCATGCTGGGACAGGCAGGCACGCAGTTGCAGCATGTTGGCGATCAGATTGCCATGGGTCAGCATCGCGCCCTTGGGCAAGCCGGTGGTGCCGCCGGTGTATTGCAGCACCGCGGTGTCATCCAGGGATGTCGTCAGCGGGCGGATAACCTGACCCGCGCCACGGCGCAAAACATTTTTGAAGGGGATCGCCTGGGGTAACTGATAGGCCGGCACCAGCTTTTTAACCTTGTCGACCACCAGATTTGTGACCCAGCCTTTTACGGCCGGCATCATGTCGCCCATTCTGGCTTCGATCAGGTAGTCGATTTCGATGTCTTGCAGCACTTCCTGCACGCGCTTGCCAAACATGTTCAAGTACACCAGCGCACGAATCCCGGCGCTCTTGAACTGATGGTGCATCTCGCGCGAGGTGTAGAGCGGGTTGGTGTTGACCACCACCAGCCCCGCACGCATCGCACCAAATACGGCAATCGGGTACTGCAGGGTATTGGGCATTTGCACGGCGATACGATCGCCGGGCTTGAGATCGGTGTGTTCCTGCAGGTAACCGGCAAAAGCAGCACTGTAGCGCTCCAGTTCGGCATAGCTGATGGTCACGCCCAGATTGCTGAAGGCCGGGCGGTCCGCGAATTTCTTGCAGGAGCGCTCAAACACGTCAACGACCGATTTGTAGGTCGTCATGTCGATATCCAGCGGTACCCCGGCGGGACGTTTGTCATTCCAGAAATCAGGTTGCATTATTTTTATCCTCGTACCTGAGCGTGTCTTGCCGCAACTTTCACTTCGTGAAAAGCGGAACTTGCGGACGGTAACAGTTATCAAGTTGTAGGCAAATACAGCGATCTTCGCCATTTACATCTTGAATCTTATTACAACACGACTCCTTGATAAGTGGCCGCTCTGCAAATGCGCTATACACTGCTACGACAACAAATGAAGGAACTGCCATGACCCCTGAGACTTTTTGGCTGGACGCGAATGACCGAAGTGGTCTTTTCGTTAACCAGTGGCTGCCTGCTGGCACGCCCAAGGCCATAGTCCTGCTGGCTCATGGCATGGCCGAGCACAGTGGTCGTTATTCCCTCCTGGGCAAAACCCTGAATGATGCCGGTTTTGGACTGTATGCCCATGACCAGCGCGGACACGGCAAAACGGCCGAACAGGGGACTCTGGGGTACTTTGCCGACAATGATGGCTGGTGCGCAGTCGTCAGCGATGTGGCCAGCCTTGCTCAACACATCGGCCAGGCTCACCCCGGGGTGCCGATTTTCCTGCTGGGCCACAGCATGGGCAGCTACATCGCCCAGGCGTACTTGATGCATCACAGTGCCAGCCTGCAAGGCGCCATTCTCAGCGCCTCAAATTTCCAGCCGGTGGCGCTCTATCGTGCAGCCAGCCTGATCGCCCGCTTCGAGCGTTTGCGCCAGGGACCAAAAGGTCGAAGTGCGTTGATCGAGTGGCTGTCCTTCGGCTCTTTCAATAAAGCCTTCAAGCCCAATCGCACACCTTATGACTGGCTTAGCCGTGATCCGGCGCAGGTCGATGCCTATGCCAGCGACCCTCTGTGCGGGTTTCGGTGCACCAACCAGCTATGGATCGATTTGCTTGGCGGGTTGCAGCAAATCAGCAAAGCGTCCAATCTCGCTCAGATCGATCCAGGCCTGCCTTTACTGATAATGGGCGGCGAATGTGATCCGGTGAGTGAAGGCAAGCGTCTCACTGATCTGGCCAAGGCTTTGCGAGATGCCGGCAATCGCCAGTTGCAGCTGAATCTGTATCCGCAAGCGCGGCACGAACTCTTCAACGAAACCAATCGCGACGCAGTGATGGCGGATGTGATCGCCTGGCTCAATCATGCATTGAGCCATACCCGCCCGCTGCGCAGCGAATGAGCAACCACAATTTCGCTATAAAGTACTTTAAAATCAATATCTTAAAACCGAATACTCGTCACAGGACATGCGCTAGATGACCCAGGTTACCAACACCCCGTACGAAGCCCTCGAAGTCGGCCAGACTGCCAGCTACAGCAAGACCGTCGGAGAGCGCGACATTCAGCTTTTTGCGGCCATGTCCGGCGACCACAACCCTGTGCACCTCGATCCTGAGTTCGCGGCTGCGACCATGTTCAAAGAGCGCATTGCCCATGGCATGTTCAGTGGCGCACTGATCAGTGCTGCCGTGGCCTGCGAACTTCCGGGCCCTGGCACTATCTATGTCGGCCAGCAAATGAGCTTTCAGAAGCCGGTAAAAATCGGTGACACCCTCACCGTGCGTCTGGAAATTCTGGAAAAGCTGCCAAAATTTCGCGTGCGCATTGCGACCCGTGTCTTCAATCAGCGCGATGAAATTGTCGTTGATGGCGAGGCTGAAATCATTGCGCCACGCAAACAACAAACCGTGACCTTGCCGGTGCTACCGGCAATCAGCATTGGCTAAAACCCAATGCATGCGGGAGCGGGCTTGCTTGCGATGCAATCAACCCGGTACATGCCTCATACCGGGTTGTTGCTGTCGCGAGCAAGCCCGCTCCCGCTGTAGATCTAAACTGGATCTACCCGCCCCGGGCTAATCAAGCCCGGGCACGTGCCTCGTTACGCAAGGCCTTGACCTGATCGTGATTGCGTTGCACGCCATGCAACTGACGCTCTACCAGATCACGAATACCTACCAGATTGTGCTTGCTGATTTTTTCCAGCGCTTCCTTGTAGGCTTTCAGGGCATGATCTTCGCCGCGCTCGGCTTCGTTGAGCACCGCTTCTTCATCCTTGCCTGTAAACACGGATTTCACGTCTACCCAACGGCGGTGCAAATCACCGGCCACGCTGGTGCTGGTTTCAGGATCGCCGCCCAAAGCGCGTACCTGAGCCTGCAACTCGGCAGCAGCGGCTGCACATTCGGCTGAGCGCTTGGCAAACAGCGCCTTGAGCTCTGGGTGCTTGATGTCTTCGGCGCAGGTTTTAAACCCTTCCTGACCGTCTTTGCTGGTTTCGATCAAATCGTTCAGGACGCTAATGGCTTCTTTATTGAGGTCAGTCATTGTTCAATTCCTTACAAGGTTGAGGATCGTGCAATAGAGATTGCAGGGCTCGTGCCAGTTTTTGAATTAAATAAAATGCTTGAATATCAATAACTTACAAAAACACAAAAAAACTGTATCCGGTTTATATGCATGATCTGTCAATTGGCCTTCATGCAAATTGCCTGTATTTTCATTCCATCGCGTTACGCACCTGAAGGCCTTTGCATGAACCCCGAAAAACTCGAACTCCTGATCACTCGCGAGATGCCCTTCGGCAAATACAAGGGCCGAATCATCGCCGACCTGCCCGGCCAGTACCTGAACTGGTTTGCCCGCCAGGGCTTCCCCCACGGTGAACTGGGCGGCTTGCTGGCCCTGATGCAAGAGATCGATCACAACGGCCTGTCGGACCTGCTCGACCCATTACGCGCCAAACACTCGAAACCCAAACCCCGTCACTAATAGAGTTGCCCATGCCAAGGATTGAAGATAACGCCCGCGACGAAAACTTCTGGCACGCCATCGCCGAGCGCTACGACGTAGCTCCCGGCCCGATCAATCTGGAGAACGGCTACTTCGGGCGCATGACTCGCGACGTGGCGCAGGACTATCAGCGCACTGTCGACTTTATTAACCGCAACAACTCGCTACCGGTGCGCCAGCACTTCGATGAGACTCAGAGCGTTGAGATCCGCGACCAGCTCGCTGACCTGCTGGGCGTTGACCCGTCCGGCGTCGCGTTGACTTCGCGCGCGTCCGATGCCCTGCAATCGCTGATTCGCAACTACAACCGCCTGCAGCCCGGCGATCAGTTACTGATCTGCGACCTGGAGTACCACAGCGTCGAATATGCGATGCGCTGGGTCGCACAGCAGCGCGGGCTTGAGGTCATTGAAATATCCCACAAGCACCCCGCCACCCATGAAAGTCTGGTGGCCAGTTATCGCGAAGCCTTTGAGCGTCACCCACGGATCAAACTGATGGCGCTCACCCACGTCACCCACCGCACCGGGCTTGTATTACCCGTGCAGGACATTGTCGCGGCGGCCACATCTCATGGTGTGGACGTGATCCTTGACGGCGCCCACGCCCTGGGCCAGATCGAGTTCGACCTGCAGGCTCTGGGCGTCGCATTTGCGGGGTACAACCTGCACAAATGGATCGGCGGACCGCTGACCCTGGGCTTCATGTACATCGACCCCCGGCGCCTGGCCGATATTGACCCCGACATGGGCAACCAGCATTACCCCGAACCGGATATTCGTAACCGCTCACCCTATGGCACGCCAAACATACCGGCCTGGCTGACCCTGCCCAAAGTGTTGCAGGAACACCAGGACATGGGAGGCACACAGGCCAAAGGGGCACGACTGAACTACCTGCGCGACCTGTGGGTCAGTGAAGCGCGAAAAATGCCGGGGATTGAAGTGCTGATCGAGGATGATCCGCGACTGCGCTGCGCGATTACCTCGCTGCGCTTTACCCATGTGCAGGATCAGCAGCCGATGGTTGAGCGCCTGCTCAAGGACTACAACCTGTTCACCGTCGCGCGTAATGGCTCGGCGTGTGGCAGCTGCATCCGGATTACCGTTGGGTTCACTACCACCCTGGATGACATCAATCAGCTGGTCAACGCGTTGCGCGAGCTGTCGCAGGGCAATTAGTCGATCCTGTGGGAGCGGGCTTGCTCGCGATGCTGACGACGCGGTTTTTCAAATAGACCGCAGTGAGATCATCACGAGCAAGCCCGCTCCCACATCACCGACCATGTGTTTTTCAGGCAAAAAAAAGGTGCGCCGACCAAGCGCACCAAAAACCGTAGAACACACAACTATTCGTACTAAAACATCAATCCAGCAGAGCAAGCGCCTCAGCGGTGCATTCCTGGATACGGGCCCAATCGCCGTTTTTGATCCACTCGCTGTCCAGCATCCAGCTACCACCCACGCACATCACGTTTTTCAACGCCATGTAGCTGCGGATATTGGCCGGGCCGACACCGCCAGTCGGGCAGAATTTCACTTCACCGAACGGGCCGCCCAATGCCTTGATCGCGGCCACACCGCCACTGACTTCAGCCGGGAACAGTTTGAAACGACGGTAGCCCAACCCGTAGCCTTCCATGATCCCGGAGGCATTGCTGATACCCGGCAGCAGCGGGATGTCGCTGGCAACGCTGGCCTGGAGCAGGTCACGGGTGATGCCTGGGGTGACAATAAATTGCGAACCGGCTTCTTCAGCCGCCGCCAGCATGTGCCGATCCAGCACAGTACCCGCTCCCGTCACCAGTTCAGGGCGCTGATCTCGCAAAATGCGGATGGCCTTGAGGCCGAACGCCGAGCGCAGAGTCACCTCAAGGGCCGTCAGGCCACCTGCCGCCAGCGCATCTGCCAATGGCAGAATGTCTTGTTCGCGAGCAATGGTAATCACCGGCAGAATGCGTGCACGGTCACAGAGGCTGTCGATCAGGGCGACTTTATCCGCCATCGATACGTTCGCAATTGTTGTTGTCATGGCAGCTGATCCTTGGCTCATGGGCACCAGTAAATCTCTAACGTAGGTTGCAGAAAGGCACGAATCGGCAAGGCGGCAACATCGTTGCTCCCCAGCGCTTCGTTGAGGGTGTTCAATTTGGACTGTCCCTGAATCGACAGCACCTTGTGCCTGGCGCTCGCCAGCAGGCTGCGGCTCATGCTCAGGCGCTGATGCGGCACCGTAGGCGCCAGCATCGCCCAGCAACGACGAGGGTTGTCCAGTTGCAGGGCTTCGGTCAGGTTCGGGCTGTTGGGGAACAACGACGCGGTATGCCCGTCATCGCCCATGCCCAGAATCAGGACATCAATCGCCGGCAGCTCGGCCAGGCCCTGATCCGCTTCCAGTGCAGCCTTTTCAACTGTCGCAGCCGCGTTGTACAAGCCGACAAAACGGGCCTTGGCAGCCGGGCCTCGCAGCAGATGCTTCTTGAGCAGGCCAGCGTTGCTGTCGGCATGTTCAACCGGCACCCAGCGTTCATCGGCAAGGCTGACGACCACTTTCGACCAGTCGATCGGTTGTTTGATCAAGCTCTCGAAAAACGCCACCGGGCTGCGACCACCAGACACCACCAGCGTCGCAACGCCCTGACTGGCAATGGCCTGGTTCAATTGCCTGGCAACGCTTATTGCCAGCCCCTCGGCCATGGACGCCGGGTTCTTGAAGGTGTGCGCATGGACACCCTCAGGCAGTTTCAAATCAGATATCGCCATACCAAGACCTCCCGTCCCGCGTAATCAATGCAATGGAACTCATCGGTCCCCAGGAACCCGCCGCGTACGGCTTGGGCGCATCACCGGACTTTTTCCAGCCCGCGATCAACTGGTCGCACCATTTCCATGCCGCTTCAATTTCATCTTTGCGTACAAACAGGTTCTGGTTGCCACGCATGACTTCGAGTAACAGACGCTCGTAGGCATCCGGAATCCGAGCACTGCGATAAGTGTCGGAAAAATTCAATTGCAACGGACCGCTGCGCAGTTGCATGCCTTTGTCCAGGCCCTGCTCCTTGGTCATCACACGCAAGGAAATACCTTCGTCCGGCTGCAGGCGAATGATCAGCTTGTTGCCGATTTGCAAACGCTGCTCCGGGGCGAAGATGTAGTGCGAAGGTTCCTTGAAGTGGATCACGATCTGCGACAGCTTTTGTGGCATGCGCTTGCCGGTACGCAGGTAGAACGGCACACCCGCCCAACGCCAGTTACGGATATCGGCACGCAGCGCAACGAAGGTTTCGGTGTCGCTCTGGGTGTTGGAGTTTTCTTCCTCCAGATAACCCGGCACTGACTGGCCTTCGCTGTAACCTGCGATGTACTGGCCGCGCACCACTTGGGTGGTCAGGCCTTCGGCGCTGATCGGGGCCAGGGCCTTGAGCACTTTTACCTTTTCGTCGCGAATGCTGTCAGCCGACAGGTCCGCTGGCGGGTCCATCGCAATCAGGCACAGCAACTGCAGCAGGTGGTTTTGAATCATGTCGCGCAGCTGGCCGGCCTTGTCGAAATAACCCCAACGACCTTCGATGCCCACTTTCTCGGCCACGGTGATTTCAACGTGGGAGATGTAGCGCTGGTTCCACTGGGTTTCGAACAGGCTGTTGGCAAAGCGCAATGCAATCAGGTTCTGGACGGTTTCTTTGCCCAGATAGTGGTCGATGCGGTAGGTGCGGTTCTCGGGGAAGAACTGCGCCACGGAGTCGTTTACCTTGCGCGACGACTCGAGGTCCGAGCCGATGGGCTTTTCCAGCACCACGCGGGTATTTTCAGCCAGGCCGACTTTCGACAGGTTCTCGCAAATGGCGCCGTAAACCGCAGCCGGTGTGGCGAAGTAGGCAATCAGGCGTTGTTCTGTTCCGGCAAGCTCTGCCAGAGGCACATAATCTTCAGTCTTGAAAAAATCCACATGCAGGTAGCTCAACCGAGCCAGGAAGCGGGTCAGCGCCTCAACTTCGATTTCCTTCTCGCCCAGATACTGGCGCAACTGGCTGTCGATGTGCGCCAGATGCGCAGTGGCTTCGCCCGGCTCACGGGCCAGGGCGAGAATGCGCGTATCCGCATGGAGCAGACCGGCGCGGTCCAGTTGGTATAAAGCAGGAAACAGCTTGCGCAAGGCCAAATCGCCAAGGGCGCCGAACAAGGCAAAGGTGCACGGTTCAACCGTAATCGAAGGCATGATGTTTGTTCTTTTATCAAGTTAAGCTACAAATACCTTTTTTCAAGGCATCACTCAAGGAAAAATGTAGTAATAAACACAACATTTTCTCAAAATACAGATTCCTGCTAGTGGTCATCACAGGCCACCAGTAGGATAGGCCACCTTCCAGAACCGCTTTAGAGCGGTTCTTGCATCGCTGACCCAAGGATCATAAATGGACCGCGTGCGAAATTTACTCGAACAGATCAAGGGCCGCCTCGAAGACCTGAACAAGGCCGAGCGCAAAGTGGCTGAAATCATTTTGCAGAACCCGCAGCAGGCAACCCGATTCAGCATCGCAGCACTGGCTCAGGCGGCTTCGGTCAGCGAGCCGACGGTTAACCGTTTCTGCCGTTCATTTGGCGTCAGCGGCTACCCTGAACTGAAGCTGCAACTGGCACAAAGCCTGGCCAGCGGCGCAGCCTATGTCAGCCGCGCGGTCGAAGCCGACGACAATCCCGAAGCCTACACCCAAAAGATTTTCGGCAGCGCCATTGCCTCACTGGACAGCGCTTGCCAGGCATTGGACCCGAACCTTATCAGCCGCGCCGTCGACTTGCTGATCCAGGCACGGCAAATCCACTTTTTTGGCCTGGGTGCTTCGGCTCCGGTGGCGCTGGATGCACAACACAAGTTCTTTCGTTTCAACCTGGCGGTCACCGCCCATGCCGACGTATTGATGCAACGCATGATCGCGTCCGTGGCCCATACCGGTGAGTTGTTCGTGATTATTTCCTACACCGGACGCACCCGCGAGCTGGTGGAAGTGGCGCGCATTGCGCGAGCCAACGGCGCTTCAGTGCTGGGTCTGACGGCAGAAAACTCGCCACTGGCCAAGGCCAGTACCCTGAGCCTGAACATTCCGCTGCCCGAAGACACCGACATCTATATGCCGATGACCTCGCGCATCATCCAGCTCACCGTACTCGATGTACTTGCCACCGGCATGACCCTGCGCCGGGGCGTGGACTTCCAGCCGCACCTGCGCAAAATCAAGGAAAGTCTCAATGCCAGCCGCTACCCGGTAGGCGACGAGTTCAACTGATAGCCTCGCTACGTTCCTAAGCGGCTACACATTCACCGCCTGCCCGCTTTTGTAGCCGCTGCCGCAGGCTGCGATCGGCCGCGTAGCGGTCGTTAAACCGCAATACACGGTTTGCCTGATTAAACTGGGAGGCTGACTTTACGACGGCTACGCCGCCGATCGCAGCCTCGCTACGCTCCTCAGCGGCTACAAATACGACTACCGTGCCAGCCGACAAGCGGCAGCGCCCTGCTCTTCCCCCCCTCCTCTTTCCAGCCCCTGTTTTCTAAAACAATCGCTCCCTTACCGCCTATAAAGCTGTAGCTCCAAAGACGTTTAACTGTCAGATATGACAGGTTACAGCTGTCGAAAACAGTCATAACGTGAACACCTCGGGGTCATTTTTTGAAACGGGGTTCAGACGTTGCTGCGCCTGCTGCTCCTGCCCCTACACATTCAGATCGATCTATCTGAAAAGTCCCCGTGGCAGGAGCTAATGATCATGGCCCAAGAACCGCTCAGTATTGCTGCACCCTCACTGCCTAAAGGCGGCGGCGCCATTCAAAGCATTGGCAAGGGCTGGGGAGCCGTAGGTTTTACCGGTGCCGCTTCATTGGCAATCCCGCTGCCCATTACTCCAGGTCGCGGTTATGCCCCCGCACTAAGCCTGAGCTACAGCAGTGGCGGTGGGCGCACCGAGTTTGGTCAGGGCTGGTCCATCAACCGCCCCTCGATCAGCCGGCAAACCAGTCTGCAAACACCTCAGTTCGAGCCCGACTCCAATGGCCATTTGGCCGAGCCGGTTTACCTCTCCTCCAGTGGCGATGTGTTATTGGCGCAACGGGATGTCAGCGGCCAGATCATCACCCGAGACACTTCACTGTTTCGCGACCGACAGCTGCCTGAAAACTATCAAGTGACCGCTTACCGTCCACGGGTAGAAGGCGACTTCAGCACGTTCGAGCACTATGTCGGTACAACCGACTCGTTCTGGTTGATCCAGCTCGCGGACGGCAGCGTTCATGTGTACGGCCACAGTCACAACGCCCGCCTGCAACACCTGCGGGGCGCCTCGACCTGGGTGGCCGAGTGGCTTCTTGAAGAGTCGGTCGCCGCCAATGGCGAGCACGTGCTGTACGAATACATCTCTGAGAACGATGCATCGCTCAACACACTGACCGGGCCAGTAGCCGATACCTGGCTAGGCCGCGACAGCAGCACCCATCGTTACCTGCAACGGGTGCGATACGGCAACCTGACAGGGGATCGGGTGCCCTTCTTGCTGCAAAAGCCGGTGGTGCCCACCTGGCTGTTTGATCTGGTCTTCGACTATGGCGAATGTGATGCCCGTCTGACGGTCAAGCCCCTGTACCCCCAAACCCCGGGTACGCAGTGGCCGCTGCGGGCCGATCCAGTCAGCAATTACCGCTACGGGTTCGAAGAGCGCACGCTGCGACTGTGCCATCAGGTGCTGATGTTCCATTGGTGCGCCGATGGTCCGGACAATAGCGGCCCTGTCCTGCTCCAGGGCGAGCCCTCGCTGGTACAGCGCCTGCAACTGGAATACCGCCAGGAACCGGCCGTGTCCTTGCTGACCGCGGCCCACGTCATCGGCTATGTCGGGCAAGAAGCGCAATTCAACCCGCCGCAAGAGTTCGACTACACCCCCTTCACTTTCACCCCGGAGTCCGCAACGTTCTCACCGTTTTTTACCGAGCAGACGCCCCCCCAGAGCCCTGGCATCGATGCCGATAACTACCAGTTGGTGGATCTGTTTGGCGACGGATTGGCCGGGATCCTCTATCGCCTGCAAAACGCCTGGTACTACCGTCGCCCCATCCGTCATCCGATGCCCGGCCCGAATAAAAACGCGGTGAGTTACGCGGCCCAGGAGCAGCTCAAACAGATTCCGGTCGCCAACAACAACTCGCCAACGCTGCAGGTGCTCACCGACATCAACGGTGACGGCAAGCTCGACTGGCTGGTGGCCCAACCGTCCTTAGCGGGGTTTTTCACCCTGGATACCGACCAGCAATGGAACCACTTCACGCCCTACGCGGCCTTCCCCACCGAGTTTTTCCACCCGCAGGCACAGCTGGCCAGCCTGATGGGAAACGGCCTGTCGGACCTGGCAATGATCGGGACCCGCAGCGTGCGCTTGTATGTGAATTTGAAAGACAAGGGCTTCGACAACCCCGTCGACGTCAGCCGCTCAAGCTCTGAGACGCCTTTGCCCGCGGTCAGTGACCAACGCTGCGAACTGATGGCGTTCAGTGACATGCTGGGCTCCGGGCAGCAGCATTTGATCCATATCACCGCCCAGTCCGTGCGCTGCTTCCCGAACCTGGGGCGCGGCCGGTTTGGCGAACCGGTCAACTTTGGCAAGCTGGACTTTGCGGGCGAGTTCAACCCTGCCCATATCCGCCTCGCCGACCTGGACGGTTCGGGCGCGGTCGACATCCTGTACCTGCAAAGTGATTCGGTGCAGGTTTTCATGAACCTCAGCGGACACGGGTTCGCCGCCCCTGTCACGATCCCTTTGCCTGAAAGGCTGAAGTACGAGTCCTTGACCCGAGTCAGCGTGGCCGACCTGCAAGGGCTGGGCTGCTCCAGCCTGGTCGTGACCAGCAGTACCCACAACACCCAGCTGCGACCCGAGCATTGGCGCTGTGACTTTGTCGCTGGCAACAAACCGTATTTGCTGTGTGCCTCGGACAACAACATGGGCGCCGGGGGCGAGGTGGTGTATCGCTCATCGGCGCAGGAATGGCTGGACGAAAAAGCCCTGCTGCCAGATCCGTCCCTGGCCGTATCCGAATTGCCCTTCGCAATGCATCTGGTCAGCGAGCAGCGCCAGTTCGACCAGATTACCGGCAACCATTTGTCCCAGTTCTTTAGCTATCGGCACGGCTATTACGATGGCGTGGAACGGGAATTTCGCGGGTTTGGACTGCTGCTGCAAACCGACACCGAGGCTGACACCAGCGATACCGAGGGCTACAGCGCACCCGTACAGAGCAAGACCTGGTTCCACACCGGAAAAACCCTGCATATGGACGTGCCTGATGCCTGGGCCGGTGATATCCAACTGGCACCGCTGGGCAACACCCTGTGTACCCAACACATTGATGGCACCGAGCAAACGCACACTGACTGGGATGCCCCGACACTGCGCGACGCGGCCAGAACCTTGAGCGGCTCGGTGTTACGCGCCGAAACTCTGGGCGTCGATGGCAACGCCGTGCCTTACAGCGTCACGCAAAGCCGGTTTGGCGTTCGCCTGCTGCAAGCGCGCTCCGACGTTGCGCCTTACAGCGTCATGCTGGGGTTTGTCATCGAGCAACGCAGCCTGCAGTACGAGCGCCTGGCCGATGACCCGCTTTGCCAGCACCAAATCACCCTGGCCATTGATGACTATGGCACTGTCAGCCACGGCGTCAGCGTCGCCTATGCCCGCCGTGCCAGCGCACAACCGCCCTATCCCGACGATGAAGAGCACGCCCATTTGCGGCGCTGGTGGATGGATGCCAGGGATGACGCCCAACTGTGCTTCTACCTGAGCGAGATGCGTGAACGGGTCTTGCATATCCACCAGACCGATTACCTGCGATTGAGCCTGCCCTACCGCAGCCAGGCGAGCGCCTATGTTGTGCCCGCTGACGATCCGTCGGTCGATGTCATCGGTTACGAAGCCTTTCTTGGTCCGCAATCGCCATTGGGCAAAGACCCGGCCAACGGCCAGCGCATGCTGGCGGGCCAGAGCCGCGTGCAATACCAGGGCTGCACGGACGGCACGGTGAACTTCGATGCGCTGCCTGAATACAGCGAACAGGGCCAGCTGGATGCCGCTGCCCTGCAAGCCTACGTCGTGAAAGATGATCAGGGCGCAGACAAAAACCTGTTGGGCAGCACCCCTGGCGAGGTGAAAGCCCGACTCGAAACAGCGGGCTATGTCGATGTCGGACTGTGGCGGCCAACCAGCAATACCGTTGACACGTCCACCAGCCTTTGGGCAGCGCGCACGGGATACACAACCTTTGCCGGGGTCGAGCATTTCAACACGGTGCTTGAGCAAAAAGCGGTCGCATGGGTCAAGCCATCGAAGGTCAGTTATGACAGCCTCTGGCTATTGCCTGTCAGATTCACGGCACCTGACGACGGCGTGACCGATGCAGTCCATGACTACAGCACGTTGCAGGTCAAATGGATTCGCGACCCCAATCAGAATGTCAGCCAGGCCCGCTACGACGGGATGGGCCGTGTGGTGCTGACCACCTTCTGGGGCACCGAATGGGACGAAGGCACCCAAGCCGTTAAAGAGGTCGGCTTTGGCAACATGGACAGTCATTCGTGGGTGCCGGCAAGCGCCGCCCAGGCCATTGCCGACAGCTCGGTCATGGGCGATCTGGCAACCGCACTCTTCTACGAAAGCAGTAGCTGGATGGGCCAAGCCCCGCCGGACCTGTTACCCAACGGAGTTGAGCTGGGCGTGCTGATGCCCTCCGGACATTTGCGTGCCAGTGCGCGCAAGCGCCTGGCCAAGGGTGATTACCCTGTAAGCCAGATTCCGGCCCAGACCTGCTCAGCCTTGCTGGCCCTGCCTCGCGAACCGGCACACAGTGCCGTTCTGCAAGCTGACCGCTATCCGGGGGATCCCGATAAACAGGTGAGGATGTCGCTGAGCGCCTCGGATGGTTTTGGCCGTGCCTTGCAAAGCAAACAGAAAGTCGAACCGGGCCTGGCCTACGCCGTCGACGACAAGGGCAACCTGATAACCCAGGGCGGTGAACCGGTTCAAGTGCAGGCCACCGAGCGCTGGTGCGTCAGTGAGCGTGTGGAATACAACAACAAAGGGCTGGCCGTTCGCATCTACCGGCCTTATTTCGCGAACCAATACCGTTACATCAACGATGAGTCGTTCCGCCAGTTCGGCTACAGCGACCAGCAGTTCTATGACCCCCTGGGGCGCCCCACCAAAACCATTACCGCCAGTGGCTATTGGCGCCGCCAGACGTACATGAACTGGTACACCATTGCCGAGGATGAGAACGACCTGTATCAAGAGGCACTGGAACACCCGAGAGTCGCCAGCGTATTGCAGGCGCGCGGCAACCGGCTCGATCCGATGCAAGCCCTTGAAGGCGCAACGGTGCGGGTTGAGTACCCGGGCATGCTGGCCACCGACAGCATTACGATGAGCTGGAGTGGTGTCGCCGGTGCAGGCTCACCTTCGCTGGCAGCAAAACAAGGCAGTGCGACAGGTCGAGTGCTGTTTGATATTCCAAAAACAGCCGTGGCTGCCAACATCGGCAAAACGGTGGAAGTGGCCTATACCGTGACACGCACAAGCGAGGTGCTCAATTCGCAGGTCCTTGATCTGAACATTGCGACGTCCCCCCCGCCAGCTACCTGATGCAACTGGCTGACGGCAGCACGTTCACGGTGATTTTCAAAGTCGCATTCTCGGGTAGCGATGAAACACAGGCGTTAGCGCTCCCCTTGAAAAAACTGGTCATTCTTGACAGTACCAATGCCTCGTAATGGACGACGAGTCTCGATAGCCAACGCAACAATCAGGTATGGCAACGATGACTTATCAATTGCACCAAAAAACGCCATTACTGATCTCGATAGATCCGCGGGCAGCCCTGCTGCGCAGCGTGGCTTACCATCGCCGGGACATCAGTCAGACACCATCGGCCCACACCACGCGGCAACGGTATAACGCGCTGGGTCATCTCACCGAACAATGGGATGCGCGACTGTCGGTGGCCAATCAGCAAACTCGCTTCAGCCTGACGGGGCAGGAGCTATGCAGTGATTCGGTGGATGAAGGCTGGCGCGTGCGTTTCTACAACGCGGCCGCACAGGCCGTGCACAGTTGGGACGGGCGTGAAAGCTTTATGCGCCTGGACTACGATGAGCAACTGCGACCTGTTGCACTGTTTGAAAAAGGGGCTGATGAAAACGTAGAGCAGTGCGTCGAACGCTTTACCTATGCCGCAAACAATACTGAAGATGCTCAACGCAACCGGTGTGGCCGCATGCTGCGTCACGACGATCCAGCCGGCAGTGTGTGGCATGAAGCGTTCGCCGTAACCGGCCAGCCACTGATTGAGACCCGGCGCTTTTGCGTCTCGCTGACCGCTCCCCACTGGCCGGATGCCCCGCTTCAGACCGTCAGCTACAGCACCCGCTGGCAGTACGACGCACTGGGCGCGGTGATCGCGCAAACCGATGCAGCAAACCACGTAAGCTCGATAAACGTCGACATTACCGGCCGGCCCTGCGCGTCACAGCTGGACGGTATAGCACTGCTCAAAAGCTGCGAATACAACGCCTTCGATCAGGTGGAGACAGAGCAAGCTGGCAACAATGTACTGACCATCGCGAGCTACTCAGCGGCAAATGGTCGGTTGCAACGGCTCAAGGCCAGCACTCTGACCGGGCATTTACTGCAAGACCTGCACTACCAGTACGACCCGGTGGGCAATATCGAGCGCATCGAAGATCTGGCCCAGCCCGTACAGTGGTTTGCCCAACAACAGGTTGAGGCAATCAGCACCTACCGTTACGACTCCCTCTACCAACTGATCGAAGCCACGGGCCGGGAAAACGCCAGCCAACGTATCGGACCTGAACTGCCCGGGCTGGAGATTTTCGGCGCCAGGGATGACAGCCACTGGCGCAACTACACCCAGACCTACACCTATGACAGCGGCGCCAACCTGACTTCACTCAAACATGATGCTGGCGCCGGTAACACCTATCTGCGCCAGATGGTGGTGGCAGAACACAGCAACCGCAGCCTGTTCAAGGGTGAAGCACCCGCGGAGTTTGCCAGTGGTTTCGATGCCAACGGCAATCAACAGGCACTGGCACCGGGGCAGCTCATGCACTGGAATACTCGCAATCAATTGCATCAGGTCACGCAGGTGGTGCGCGAGGCACCTGATGGCCGGGACGACGATGTCGAGACTTATATCTATGACGGCACGGGTCAGCGCGTGCGCAAGGTACGCCGGGCCAAGACCGGCGGTGGTGAACAGGTCATTGAGGTGCTGTATTTGCCGTGTCTGGAAATCCGCACACCCACCACGGGCGAGCAGTTACATGTCGTGACGACCCAGGCCGGTCGCAACCAGGTCCGGGTGCTGCATTGGGCGACCGAGCCCGATCAGTGGCGCTACAGTTTGGGTGATCATCTGGGCAGCAGCACCCTGGAGCTGGATCACGCGGGCGAACTGATCAGCCAGGAAAGTTACTACCCCTACGGCGGTACATCCTGGTGGGCCGCACGCAGTGCCGTGCAGGCCAGATACAAGACCCTGCGTTATTCCGGCAAAGAGCGCGATGCCACAGGGTTGTATTACTACGGCGCACGGTATTACGCACCGTGGTTGCAGCGGTGGATTTGCCCGGATCCGGCGGGCAGTGTCGATGGGCTTAATGTGTACTCAATGGTCAATAACAATCCTGTCACTCACCGGGACTTGCACGGACTGGCCAAAGAAAAATCAGTACCGAACGTTATCCATCACTTCTGGCAAGGAGAACTCAAAAATCTTGAGCAGCATCATTCCAACTTGAAAAAAATAGCGCTCACCAACAGTGCCTATAAAGTTGAATTGCACGTCCTGCCAAATCCGGGGGAAGACACTCAGCTCAAGGCCCTGCAAAGCAGCCTTGGCAGTGGTGTAAAAGTGATTAATATCAAAGAGGAAAAGTGGTTTAAAAAATTCCAGACCAAGGAGCGTTACACACAATTTGAAGCATCAAGAAGCGGAGAACGCGCCCATCTGGCATCCGGTTCGGACATTTTAAAAACCGAGCTGACTTATAAATTGGGTGGCGTGTTCAATGATGTGGACAACGTGCCTATCGCACCTCTGCCCGCCTCCCTGCAGCACCAGGAAAAAACATTAATGACTGCAGGCCCGACTCAATTCAATCGTTGGGGCGGAGAAAAAGGCATTCATTCCAGTACGTTTGCCACTTACAAAAAAAATCCGATCTTGAAAGAGATGAACAAAGAAAGCTTCAAAAAGTTCAAAGCAATTCAGCACATCATTTACCGTAAAAATGATATGACAGCCAACCCTGACGACCACTTCAAAATGGTTTCGGAAACCGCAGGTTCTTTACATTTTTCCCGCGAATTGAAGAGACTCGATACGGGCTTTAATTCCGCGCTGGAAAATCTGATGCTGACTAGCAACAAATATGATGAAGGCAACATCGTATTCGATAAATACTTCAAGCCCACCACCACCACGGGAGCAGGGGATCTTGATGAGGATCAAATGATTGCACTTTTTAATGCCATGTCCGCACCCGGCCATGTAATGATTTGAGCATCTCTGAGGTTGGGTTAATAAAACCCGACCTCAGACTCTCTTGTCGCTGCTCTGGCCTGCCGACTTCACAAAGCTCTCAACCCCCCACCAACCTCGCCCGCGCCTGCAAACTCAAATGCGCCTGCTCCCCCGGCGCCAGGGTTTGGTTGTGGATGCCACCGCTGGTGGACTCCACGCACACAAAACCCATCACCTCATTCCAGCTCACGCCCAGCAAGGGTCGTTTGCCCGGGTGCCAGACCACCGTATTGGCCTGATGCCCGGTATCGATGCTCAGCGCCCTTTGCCAGGCGTGATCATTGAGCTGCATTTCTCCGTCATGCTGGAACACGCGCTGACAACCGCCCGCCACCCGCAACTCACCCTGCTGCTGGCAAACCTCACGATTCAACTGATCGTAGCCGTGAACACCGTCCAGACCAGACAGCGCTACCTTGGCAACATCTCCGATGCGCCAGTAAGCACGTAAGGCTTGGCTGACCTGGCAAGGCTCATCATCCTGATGCTCGGTGCTCAAGCGCAGTTCCATTTCTTCGCCCAGTCGTGCATGTAAATCGACCTGCCAATCGCACAACTTCAAGCGCCAGTGCAGGGTCACCCCTTCTTCGTCGCTGCTGCTATCGAGCAGTTTCCAGTCGATCAACCGCGCCCAGCCATGGGATGGCCATGCATTTTCACTGGGGTGGCGACCATACCAGGGCCAGAAAATCGGCACTCCACCGCGAATCGCACCCACCTGCGGCCACTTGGCAGCGCACCACAACCAGGGCTTTTGCCCGGTTGGCTTAAAATGCAGCAGCTGCGCGCCCTGACGGCTGAACACCGCCTGACAATGGGGGTGATCGATCACCAGCACGTCGCGCTGCTGAAAACGCTCCCATTGGAAGACCGGTTGCTCGCGCCTGGATTTGAAAAAACGGTGAAGCGGATGCTCATGCATGTGCCGCAGTCCTGAAAATCATGCGCCGAGGTGTGCAGCCCCGAAAAAAAGCGGATAGCCAAGGCTATCCGCTGGAAAAACAAGGAGCTTAGCGCATTTAGAACGTCGACTGAATCTTCAGACCGGCCACCAGTGCGTTGTCAACCTTGTCCACACCACCCGGGTGAGTGATGTACTGCAGGTTTGGACGCACGGTCAGCCAGTTGGTCACGTGAAAACCGTAGTTGAGTTCGTAGTTGTACTCGGTGGAGCGCAGTGGCGAGTACAGCGGATCGTTGTAATCGGTGGCACCAATGGAGGCGTTGATCTGCTCGGCGCTTTTCTTCACGTCATCATTGACGTGGATGCGGGCGGCGCCAATGCCGATGTCATCCTTGGGACGGGCATCGAAAGGCCCCTTGTACACAAACATCAGCGACTGGTAGTTGTCGACGATGTTGGTGGCCTTGTCGTGAAAAGTGGCGTTGGCCGCGATATTCAGACCGCGCGACGGGTCACCGTTGTGGCTGGTGAGTTGCTGCTGCACCACAAACCAGTAACCGTGCTTGCTGTCGCGTACACGATAGTCCTGACCGGTGCTGGTGATGTCGACGCGCACGTCATCGGCAGGCGCCGTGCTCTTGTAGTAACCAACACGGTACTCGCCCGGCAGGTCGTTGACCTTCGGCGACCAGACCAGCTCGACCGGCAACACCGTGCCCTTGGTGCCGCTGCCGCTGAGTTTGAAGCCGTTGCCGTGTTCCAGTTGCGACGGGTTCTGGTTGTACGCGCCAATCTGGGCATACAGCTCAGGGGTGATGTTGTATTTCACCCGCAGTGCCGCCTGGCTGACCGGCCAGTTGTACCAGACGTTGGTGGCCCAGTTACCCACCTGAGAGCCACAGAACGCCAGGTTCTGGAATTCGCACGGGAAGGTGTTGAAGTCTTCGCCTTCACCGAAGTAACCGGCCTTGACGTCCAGTTTGCCGTCGAGGAACTGGTGCTGAATCCACAATTGGGTCAAACGCACCATATGGCCACGGCCATAGACTTCCTGGGAGGAGCTCAGGGTACCGGCACGGGGGTCGCCGATACGGTCATTGGAGATGTTCTGGCCATTACGGTTGGTGAGCTGGATCTTGGCCTGGGTGTTGTCCCAGCCCCACAGCTTTTGCAGGTCCAGCGCGACGCCCAGACCGAACTGGTCACTGTAGCGCGCTGTCTTGTCATCGTTGTAACCGCCATGCAGGTTGGCGCCGACTTCACCGACGTAATCGGCCTTGATGTCGATGCCCTGCTCGATCAGTCTGGTTCGCTCACCGCCCCAGTCGCCGGTCATCCATTTCGAATCGGCACTGAACGCTTCGTCAGCGTAGACACTGCTTGCACCCAGGCTTAGCGCGACAATCGCCGATAGCTGGCAGGCCAGACGGGTACGGGTCATTCTGTTAGTCATCCCTTAAATCCTCGTTGTTTTCTTATTGGCTTTCTATAACGCGGCACCACCCAAGGAGGCCCGGTAACAGGCTCCCTGTTGACTTAACGACCCTTGAATTGCGCCACGTTATCAGCCCGGCCGAGCGTCTGAGGCGAACCCATCGCCCCCAGACGCTCGCCCGTATTCGCATCAAACAGTAGCACTTTGGCTGGATCGAACTGCAAATTGAGGCTCTGACCCACCTGAGGCGCATCATCAGGGGCCATTCGGCAGCAGACCTTGCTCCCGTTCAGGTTTACAAAAACCAGGGTGTCCGGGCCGGTAGGCTCGATGACTTGGGCTTCGGCGCGAATGACGGGCAAGCCGTTGGGCTCTGCGGGCGCCAGTACAATCTGCTCGGCGCGTATGCCCACAATCACATCACGGTCCTCAAGCCCCGCGTCCTGCATGCTCAACGGCAGCTCGCAGCGTGCCTGGCCGCTGTCGAGCAAGGCCAGCAAGCGGCCCTCGCGGCGTTGCAGGCGCAGGGGAATGAAGTTCATCGGTGGCGAGCCAATAAAGCTCGCCACAAACAGGTTGGCCGGATCGTTATAGATCTGCTTGGGCGTACCGAACTGCTGAATGATCCCGTCCTTCATCACGGCCACTTTGTCGCCCAGGGTCATGGCTTCAATCTGGTCATGGGTGACGTAGACGGTGGTGGTTTTCAGGCGCTGGTGCATCAGTTTCATTTCGGTGCGCATCTCGACCCGCAGCTTGGCATCGAGGTTGGACAGCGGCTCGTCAAACAGGTAGATCTTGGGCCGCCGCGCCAGCGCCCGGCCCATGGCCACGCGCTGTTGCTGACCACCCGACAGTTGGCCGGGCTTGCGGGTCAGCAGGTGTTCGATTTGCAGCAGCTTGGAAACCCGCGCCACCTCTTCATCGATCGCCGCCGCGCTCATCTTGCGGATCTTGAGACCGAAGGCAATGTTGTCCCGCACATTCATGGTCGGGTACAGCGCGTAGGACTGGAACACCATGGCGATATCACGGTCTTTGGGGCTCATGCCGCTGATATCGGCATCGTCCACCAGGATCGCCCCGCCGCTGATGGTTTCAAGACCGGCGATGCAGTTCATCAGGGTCGATTTACCGCAGCCCGAAGGCCCCACCAGAATCAGGAACTCGCCGTCATCGATTTTCAGTTCGATGTTTTTCAGCGTGTCGGGCAAACCCTTGCCGTAGGATTTATTCACGTTGCGTAATTCGAGAGTCGCCATGCCTTACCCCTTGACCGCGCCGGACGTCAGCCCGCGCAGAAAATACTTGCCCGCAAAGATGTAAACCAGCAGCGTCGGCAGCCCCGCGATCATGGCCGCAGCCATATCAACGTTGTATTCCTTGGCGCCGGTGCTGGTATTGACCAGGTTGTTCAACGCCACCGTAATCGGCTGCGCATCACCACTGGCAAACACCACACCAAACAGAAAGTCGTTCCAGATTTGAGTGAACTGCCAGATCAGGCAGACCATCACGATCGGCACCGACATCGGCAGCAGGATTCGCCCGAAAATCGTGAAGAAACCCGCGCCATCCAGCCGTGCAGCCTTGACCAGCGCATCCGGGATGCTCACGTAGTAGTTGCGGAAAAACAGCGTGGTGAAGGCCAGGCCATACACCACGTGCACCAGCACCAGGCCGGTGGTGGTATTGGCCAGCCCGAGCTTGCCGATGGTGAACGAGGCCGGGAGCAACACGGTTTGAAACGGCAGGAAGCAGCCGAACAGCAGCAAGCCAAAAAACAGCTGTGAGCCGCGAAAACGCCACATCGACAGCACATAGCCGTTCATGGCCCCGATAAAAGTCGAGATCAATACCGCAGGCACGGTGATCTTGACCGAGTTCCAGAAATACCCGCCCACCGTGTCCCAGGCCTTGATCCAGCCAATGCCGTCAATCACTTGCGGCCAGCTCAACAGGTTGCCGGTACGGATGTCTTCCGGGCTTTTGAAGCTGGTGAGCAGCATCACCACCAAGGGGATCAAATAGACCGCCGCAGCAAGAACCAGGGTGGCGTAAATGGCCAGGCGGCTGAAGGTGAATCGGGACGCGCCGATGCCGCTTGTCATGTTAGTCATGGCGTTTGTTCCTCAGCTCGGAATACAGATACGGCACGAGGATGGCCAGAATCGCTCCCAGCATCATGATCGCGCTGGCAGAACCAATGCCCATTTGCCCACGGCTGAAGGTGAAGGAGTACATGAACATGGCTGGCAAGTCGGAGGAATATCCCGGACCACCGGCGGTCATTGCCGACACCAGATCGAAGCTCTTGATGGCAATGTGCGCAAGGATCATGAAGGCGCTGAAAAACACCGGGCGCAGGCTCGGCAACACAATGCGCAGGTAGATGGTCGGCAAGCTCGCACCGTCGACCTGGGCCGCACGAATGATCGACTGATCGACCCCGCGCAATCCGGCCAGGAACATCGCCATCACAAATCCCGAAGCCTGCCACACCGCAGCGATCACCAGGCAGTACACCACCCGGTCCTGATCCAGCAGCCAGTCAAAACGAAAACCTTCCCAGCCCCAGTCACGGAGCATTTTGTCCAGGCCCAGGCCCGGGTTGAGCAGCCACTTCCAGGCCGTACCGGTGACGATCATCGACAGTGCCATCGGGTACAGGTAGATCGTGCGGATGAAGCCTTCCTTGCGAATCCGCTGGTCGAGCAGGATGGCCAGAAACACGCCGATCACCAGGCTGATGACGATGAACATCCCGCCAAAAACCGCCAGGTTTTTGCTGGCGACCCACCAGCGGTCGTTGTCCATCAGTCGTGCGTATTGCTGCAAGCCAACCCATTTGTAGCTGGGCATAAAGCTGGAATTGGTGAACGAGAGCAGGAACGTCCAAAAAATGTAGCCATAAAAGCCAACCAATACGATCAGCATGCTCGGTGCCAGGACCAGCTTGGGCAACCAGCGTTGCAGCGCATCAAACGGCGAGGCCTTGCTGAACACAGCCACGGAACTCATCGAAATACTCCCGAGAGGGTATGCCGGCATCTGCACACGCAGATGCCGCACAACCAGGGATAAGGGGGAGCCACGCGCAGGCGTGGCAGGTCAGATCAACGAATTACTGTGCGGACTTGATGGCCGAGTAGAGCTTTTTACCGGCCGTGGCCGGATCAGCACTCTTGTCGCTCATAAAGTTGCTGACGGTGTCGAAAATCGCGCCTTGCACCGCCAGTGAAGTGGCCATGTTGTGCGCCATGCTCGGCAGCTGGCTGTTGGCCTTGCCCGCTTGGGCGAAGTCTTTGGCAGAGGCCTGACCACAGCTGTCGAACTTGCTCATGTCCAGGTCACTGCGTACCGGGATCGAGCCTTTGTTCTGGTTGAACACGTACTGGAATTCAGGCTCAAGCGCGACTTTGGCCACGTCGTTTTGCGCGGCGATATTGCCCGGCGTGTTGTTCTTGGCCGACAGTTTGAACATCGCCAGCGAGTCGATGTTGTAGGTAAAGCTGCCCTGGGTGCCCGGGAATGGCACGCACTCAAAATCAGTGCCGGCCTTTTTACCCGCAGCAGCCCACTCGCTTTTCGCCCAGTCACCCATGATCTGCATACCGGCCTTGCCGTTGATCACCTTGGCGGCTTCCAGGTTCCAGTCCTGACCGGTGCCATCCGGGTCCATGTAGCCCTGCAGTTTTTTCAGGTGGGTGAAAACTTCAGCCATCTGGGGGCCGGTCAGGGTTTTCTCGTCAAGATCGACGAAGGCTTTCTTGTAGCCATCTGGCCCCATGACGCTGAGCACCAGGTCTTCAAAGACCGTGCTGTCCTGCCACGGCTGACCACCGTGGGCCAGAGGGATAAAGCCCGCGGCCTTGAGTTTGTCGCCTGCCGCGTAGAGTTCATCAAGAGTGGTTGGCGCTTTGTCGATGCCTGCCTTCTTGAAGACTTCGGGGTTGATCCACAACCAGTTCACCCGGTGAATGTTCACCGGTACAGCCACGTAATGGCCGTCGTATTTCATGGTGTCGGAGACGGTTTTCGACAGCAGGGTGTCCCAGTGATTGGCCTTGGAAACCTCATCGAGGTTGGTCAACAAACCGAGCGCGCCCCACTCTTGCAAGTCAGGGCCTTTGATTTGTGCTGCTGAAGGCGGGTTGCCGGAGACGGCCCGGGTTTTCAGTACGGTCATGGCGGCGGCACCGCCACCGCCTGCCACGGCACTGTCCTGCCAAGTGTAACCGTCTTTTTCGATCAGCTTTTTAAGCACATCAACCGCTTTGGCCTCACCACCGGAGGTCCACCAATGCACCACTTCAACCGTGCCTTTGGAGTCGGCAGGGGCAGCGGCATAAGCACCCAGGGGGAATAATGTAGCCAGAGAAATGACAACGGCGAGGCGATTGAATGAATTCATGTCTGGACCTTTCTTGTTGTTATAGCTGTGCAAGTCTTTTTGCTTGCGCTGCCAAAGAGTGTATCCATCACCGTCTGCCCGCACGTAACGAAGAGACGCTCAAATGTCACAACCTGGTGACACAGAAGCAGGGTGAGGGCGTTTGGTTCCGAGGATATTTCAACGATGTCTGACTCTGCTTTCCTGTAAGCCATAAAGCTGCCCCCAAAGCCACGTAAGGCATTTTCTGCGTTGACTGTAGGACGCATCCCGAAGTCGTTTTCCCACGTTGAACCTGTAAATAACTTCAGCGAGTCTGCAACACATCGCCACGTTTCAAGAACGGATGCAGACACCCATCAGGAGATGAGACTCATGCAGAAATATCGTGCAACGGCCCAGAACCACTGTTTCATTTGCCCGTTGGAGTATCCGGACGGTTGCCGCTACGCCTGGAAACTGGACATCCGGCGCTCAGGCAAAGTGCATGTCCACCAATTCGACTTCGCCGAGTATGGCGGTGAGGCCGCGGCCCTGGATGCAGCTGAACATTTGCGCAACCAGCTGGTGCTGGAAATGCCCCAGCCCCTCACCTATGAAAATCGCCAACGCCTGACGCGCCACAACACCAGCGGGCACCCCGGGGTCTATCGGGTGCACGCCAACCAGATCCATTACTGGCGCGCCACGACCCGCATTCACGGTTACAACCTGAGCAAGAGTTTTCGTGTGGATCGCTATGGCGATGACGAGGCCAAGCGGTTGGCGCTGCAAGAGCGCGAGAGGCAACTGACCCTGTGCAACGAACCCTATGATGTGGCCATGGAAAAACTGCAGCTGCACTTCAGTCAGACCAGCAGGCGGGTGCGCGAAAACCGTATCAACGCCGCGATGAGCAGTCACCGCCAGCCAACGTCCATGATGGAAGTGGCCTCAGACCGCCCACTGGAACCCTTGCTACCCATCAGTGCCGAACAGGCGAGCCAGTCGATCAATCGCCATTTCGCGGCAAGTGCAAAGTGACCCGCAGGCCGCCCACGCGCAGGTTTTGCAGACTGACTTCACCACCGTGGCTATGGGCAATACTGCGGGCAATCCCGAGCCCCAGCCCGTAACCCTGCTGCTGCCCGGCCAGGCGAAAGTGAGGCTCGAAGACTTGCTCCAGGCGTTGCTCGGGCACCCCCGGTCCTTCGTCATCAACGGTCAGCACAAAGGCCTGCTCATTGTCATCGATACGCAAGTGCGCGTTGTTGCCGTACTTGAGGGCGTTGTCGATCAGGTTGCCCATGCAGCGGCGCAGGGCCAGCGGCTTGCCGGGGTAAGGTTTGAGGGCTCGTCCCTGAAGGGTTACGCGACCGTTTCCCTGAGGGAGCAAATACGGTTCGATCAAGCAGTCGAGCAGGTGATTCAAGTCCACTGCCTCGATGTTTTCGTGAATGTCCGTATCTTTCACGCACTGCAGCGCACCTTTGACCAACATCTCCAGCTCATCCAGATCGCGCCCGAACTTGTGCTGCAACTGCTCGTCTTCAAGCAGTTCGACCCGCAGGCGCAGGCGGGTGATCGGGGTGCGCAGGTCATGGGAAATGGCGCTGAACAACTGACTGCGCTCGGTCAGATAACGGCTGATGCGAGCACGCATGGTGTTGAAGGCTCGCCCCACTTCGACCACCTCACTGCCGCCTCCGATCTCGACCGGCCTGACTTCATCCTCACCCAGCGACATGTCACGGGCCGCCCGGGCCAGACGCTTGAGCGGGCGGCTTTGCCAATGCACCAGCAAGCCGATGAACAACAATAAAAAGACGCTGCTGAGCACGATGAACCACACCTGCAATGCCGGCAGTCCTTCTTCTTCGAGGCTGGTGTACGGCTGCGGCAACAGGGACGCGATATACAGCCACTCGCCCGGCACCATCTGGATTTGCGTCACCAGCACCGGTGGATTGACCGGCTCAAGCGTCAAGGCGAAATGCGCCCAGGAACGGGGCAACTCATCGAGCTTGAGGCCCGCATTGAAAATGCGCAGGTCCTGGGGGCTGACAAACGTCACCGACATGTCGACATCGGGTCCCACCGCCTCGCGCAACACCTTGTCCACGGCGTCCAGCACCGCCTGTTTGCGCTGGGTCGGCGGCAATACGGGCATGTCCAGGGGCCTGTCATTGAGGCTCACCACAAACCGGGTTCCGCCCATGCTGCGCAATTGATCCAGCACCAACGGACGATAGGCCAGCGGCAGGGAGCGCAGGTAAGCCACGGTCGCATTCATCGAGTGCGCCATGCTGCGCGCACTGTTGACCAGCCCTTCGAGTTGCGTGGTGCGCAACTGCGACAGCCAGATCGCGCTCGACAAGGTTTGCGCCAGCAAAATGGCAAGCAACGTCAGCAGCAACATACGCCCCAGCAATGAGCGGGGCATGTGCCATTTGCGCAGGAAATTAAAGGTCATTGCCGGACAAGACCTGAGCCGCCAACTGATAGCCGCTGCCGCGTACGGTACGGATCAACCGGGGGGGCTTGTCGGTGTCGCGCAGACGCTGGCGCAAGCGGCTGACGGCCATGTCGACAATTCGGTCCAGAGGCATCAGGTCCCGACCGCGGGTCGCATTGCCGATGGTGTCGCGGTCAAGAATCTGTTGCGGGTTATCCAGAAACAGCTTGAGCAACGAAAAATCAGCCCCGGACAGAATCACCTCTTCGCCATCGGTATGAAACAGTCGATGGGTCACGGTGTTCAGTCGCCACTCTTCGAACGCCAGGACTTCGTTACCCGAACTGGTATTGGCAAATTGCGCCCTGCGAAGCAATGCCTTGATTCGTGCCAGCAGTTCACGGGGGCTGAAGGGTTTGCCCAGGTAGTCGTCGGCGCCCAGTTCAAGGCCAATGATGCGATCGGCCTCGTCAGAACTGGCGGTGAGCATGATGATCGGGATCTGGGCAAAGCGCGGATGCTGACGCACCCATCGGCACAGGCTGAAGCCATCTTCGTCGGGCAACATGACATCGAGGATCAGCAGATCACTGGCGGCCCTATCAAGTGCTTCACGAAAGCCCGCACCATCGCCCACGGTACGCACCTGAAAACCGGCGCGGGTGAGATAGATATCAAGGAGTTCTCGAATTTCCTGGTCATCATCGACCAGCAAAATGGATTTGCCGGGTGCACTCACAGTGATGTTCCTTATTGTTTTTATCACGTCTGTGGGAGCGGACTTGTTCGCGATGCAAGCGATTCGATGTCTGCGCTAACGCGAGCAAGCCCGCTCCCACAGTGTGTGCATGGCTTTTAGCCAAATGCCTGTTGCAACGCCACTCCCGCGCCGATCAATCCCGGATACGGTGCTGTCACCAGCCACACCGGGATGCCCTTGAGGTAGTCGCTCATGCAGCCTTTGTCGGCGAAGCTGCGGGCAAAGCCGCTGGCCAGGAAAATATCGGCAAAGCGCGGGATGACCCCGCCCACGATATAGACCCCGCCCCGCCCACCGATGGTCAATACATTGTTGCCCGCCACACGCCCCAGCCAGCAACTGAAGTGTTCCAGCACCTGCAGGGCGACCGGATCACCGGCCAGGGCCGCTGCCGTGATTGCACGGTCGCTGTCCAGCACCGGCGTATGGCCATCCACCGCGCAAATCGCCCGATAGACCCGCGGCAAACCGCTGCCGCTCAAAATGCTTTCAGCACTCACATGGCCAATTTCGTTGTAAATGTGCTGCCACAACTGCACTTCACGGGGGTTGCTCATGGGCAGGTCAACGTGACCACCCTCCCCCGGCAAGGCCATCCACTGCGCCTCACCCAGGTTCAGCAAGGTACCCACGCCCAGCCCGGTTCCCGGCCCGATAACCACGGCGGGTCGTGTCGGGTCCGGGATGCCAGGGCACACCTGACGTACGTCTTCAGGTTGCAGGCGGGTCATGCCCAGGGCCATAGCGCTGAAGTCGTTGATCAACAGAAGATTGTCGACCTGCAGGTCCTTACAGAACCCCGACCGGCTCAAGCGCCAGTGGTTGTTGGTAAAGCGAAACTCATCGCCACTCACGGGACCTGCCACTGACAGGCACACCGAACCTACAGCACCCAGGGCCAGATCCAGGTCGCTCAGATAAAGCTTGATGGCTTCTTGCGGACAGGCGAAATCAGCTGTTGCCAGCACACGAACCGAGCGCAGCTGGTCGTTATCCCACAACGCAAACCGGGCGTTGGTTCCACCAATGTCACCGACCAGTGCAAGCTTCATTTCAGATTTTCCAGAGACGAGGTAAAGGTACTCGCGCCCTGCTCGGCCGAACTGAAGGCCTGACGCATGAACGCAAACAACTCACGCCCGGACCCAACGGCATTATCCAGAGTGCCGATTGCCGGGGTGCGCGCCGCGAATTCTGCCTCATCCACCAACAGTTGCAATGTTCCTTTTACGCCGTCCACGCGAATCATGTCGCCGTCCTGAACACGGGCCAGAGCGCCGCCGATCGAAGCTTCCGGGCTGACATGAATCGCTGCCGGGATCTTGCCCGAGGCGCCTGACATCCGTCCGTCAGTGATCAGTGCCACTTTAAAGCCCCGATCCTGCAACACACCCAGGAACGGCGTCATCTTGTGCAGCTCGGGCATGCCGTTGGAACGCGGGCCCTGAAAGCGCATCACGGCCACAAAGTCGTGTTCCAGCTCACCGGCCTTGAACGCATCGGCCAGTTGTTGCTGATCCTGGAATACCCGTGCCGGGGCTTCGACGATTTGATGCTCAAGCGCTACCGCCGAGACTTTCATCACGCCGCGCCCCAGGTTGCCTTCCATCACCCGCAACCCGCCCTCGGCCGAAAACGCACGTGCAACCGGACGCAAAATCGACTCGTCGAGGCTCTCGATCGGGCCTTCGCGCCAGACCAGCTCGCCATCCACCAGGAACGGTTCGCGGGTGTAACGGCTCAGACCGAAGCCCGCCACCGTGTTGACATTCTCATGGAGCAGGCCGGCTTCCAGCAGTTCGCGAATCAGGAACGCCATGCCGCCTGCGGCCTGGAAGTGGTTGATATCGGCCTTGCCGTTTGGATACACGTGGGACAGGGTCGGCACCACTTCGGACAGGTCCGCCATGTCTTGCCAGGTCAGCTGAATGCCCGCGGCCATCGCAATCGCCGGCATGTGCAGGGTGTGGTTGGTCGAGCCGCCAGTGGCATGCAGCGCAACAATGGAGTTCACCAGGGAGCGCTCGTCGACGATTTCGCCCAACGGGGTGAAGTCGCCATTTTGCTTGGTCAGGCGAGTGACTTGATGAGCGGCCTCACGGGTCAGCGCATCACGCAATGGCGTGTAGGGATTGACGAAAGAAGCGCCCGGCAAATGCAGCCCCATGACTTCCATCAGCAACTGGTTGGTGTTGGCGGTCCCGTAAAACGTACAGGTGCCAGGGCTGTGATAGGACTTCATCTCCGACTCCAGCAGCTCTTCGCGGCTGGCCTTGCCTTCAGCGTAACGCTGACGCACGTCGGCCTTTTCCTTGTTGGAAATACCCGACGGCATCGGCCCGCCCGGCACAAAAATGGTGGGCAGATGACCGAAGCGCAGCGCGCCCATCAGCAGGCCCGGCACGATCTTGTCACATATGCCCAGCATCATTGCCGCATCGAACATGTTGTGGGACAGCGACACGGCCGTCGACAGCGCAATCACTTCACGGCTCAGCAGGCTGAGCTCCATGCCCGGCTCGCCCTGGGTCACGCCATCGCACATGGCCGGCGTGCCGCCCGCGAACTGGCCCACCGAGCCGATTTCACGCAGTGCTTTTTTGATTTGCTCAGGAAAGTGTTCGTAGGGCTGATGCGCCGACAGCATGTCGTTATATGACGAAACAATTGCGACGTTGGCGGCGTTCATCATCCGCAGGCTGTTTTTATCTTCAGCGCCACACCCGGCCACGCCGTGGGCGAAGTTGGCACATTGCAGCTTGCCGCGTTGCGGGCCGTCACTGGCGGCACCGCGAATAAGCGTCAGGTACGCCTCACGGGTGGCACGACTGCGGGCAATAAGACGCTCGGTGACTTCAAGAACGCGGGGATGCATGTGTTGAACTCCAGGCTAACGGATGTGGCGACCTGTACGTGTCCTATGCTGACCGAAGGGCTTTGAGGAGCGACTTCGACCATTCGGACCCGTTGATTCAGGTCACTCGTTGTAGATAAAACAAAATATTGCCACTTAAATGGCTTGTTTTCTATTTTTATGCGAATAATCTTGTAATTCCAACAACAAATCGATGGCAGGCGCTTTCCATGACTCTACGAATCGCAATCAATGGTTTTGGCCGGATCGGCCGTAACGTCCTGCGCGCACTGTATACCCAAGGCTACCGTCAGGACCTGCAGATCGTCGCAATCAACGATCTGGGTGACAGTTCGATCAACGCTCATCTGCTCAAGTACGACACGGTTCACGGCACGTTCGACGCAACTGTCGAGCATGATCAGGAGAGCCTGACGGTCAATGGCGACCGCATCAGCGTGACCGCCATTCGCAACCCGGCCGAACTGCCTTGGGCGGCGCTGAAAGTAGATGTGGTGTTTGAATGCACAGGTTTGTTCACAGATCGCAGCAAAGCTGAAGCGCATATTAGCGCTGGTGCCCGTAAGGTGATTATCTCTGCACCCGGTAAAAATGCCGATGCGACTGTGGTCTACGGCGTTAACCACGACATTCTGCGCCAATCCCACCAAATTATTTCCAATGCTTCCTGCACCACCAACTGCCTGGCACCTGTGGCGCAAATCCTGCACCGCGAGTTCGGCATTGAAAACGGCCTGATGACCACCATCCACGCCTACACCAATGACCAGAACCTGACCGACGTTTATCACTCGGACCCGTACCGTGCGCGCTCTGCCACCCAGAACATGATCCCGAGCAAAACCGGTGCCGCCGAAGCCGTGGGCCTGGTATTGCCTGAGCTGGCCGGCAAGCTGACCGGCATGGCCGTTCGGGTTCCGGTAATCAACGTGTCGCTGGTTGACCTGACCATCGAGCTCAAGCGCGAAACCACCGTGGCTGAAGTCAACGCGCTGTTCAAGGAAGCCAGCCAGCACTCCAAAGTTCTGGGCTACAACACCCTGCCGCTGGTATCGAGCGACTTCAACCACAACCCGCTTTCGTCGATCTTCGACGCCAATCACACCAAAGTCAGCGGCAAACTGTTGAAAGTACTGGCCTGGTATGACAACGAGTGGGGCTTCTCCAACCGCATGCTCGATAACTGCCTGGCGCTGTGCAACGCGGAGTAACGCGATGATCGGTATCAGCTTCACCACGGCCACCCTGGCGGCGCGCAAGCGCATCGCCCTGGTGGCCCATGATCACTGCAAGGGTTTCTTGCTGGACTGGGCCGAGCGCCACAAATCGGAACTCAGCCAGCACGACCTGTGCGCCACCGGCACCACGGGCCTGCTCTTGAGCCAACGCCTTGGGCTGCCGATCGAAAGCATGATCAGCGGCCCGTTGGGCGGCGATCAGCAGGTGGGCGCCAGGATCGCGGAGCAGCGGGTCGACATGCTGGTGTTTTTCTGGGACCCGTTTGAACCCCAGCCCCATGATCCGGACATCAAGGCCTTGTTGCGGGTGGCTGCGGTCTGGAACATTCCGGTGGCCTGCAATGAGTGCAGCGCTGACTACATGCTCAGCAGCCCCCTGATGAGCCAGCCCCACGAATACCGCATCCCGGATTACAGCGCGTACCTCAAAGGCCGCGTTTAACCATCCCTCTGTAGCCGCTGACGAGTAGAACGAGGCTGCGTCCGAGCGCGAAGCGGTCGCAGAATCGGTAGCTGCGAAGTGTCTGAACGTACGGATTTCCCGGGTTTACGACGGCTTCGCCGCCGAACGCAGCCTCGGTGCGCTCCTCAGCGGCTACAGGTCAGGGGGCGTTCATCACGGGGCTAGCGTTTTTTGTTATTCATGGCTTTTCAAAACAGCGCTTGACCAACGGCATAGATGATAAGCATTATCATTCGCTCAAAATCGGTCGGGTAGCACTGTGAGTCAGTCCCACTTCAATCAAGTCTTCCTGACCCAGCGGGTCACCTTGCTGCGCACGCTGGAGCGGATGGTCAATAACCACAGCACCGCCGAAGACCTGCTGCAAGAAACCTACTTGCGCGTGACGCGGGCCTTGAGCGAGCGCTCCGTCGAACACCTTGAACCCTTTGTTTTCCAGACCGCACGCAACCTGGCGCTCGATCATCTGCGCGCCCGGCGCATTCAGTCACGCACCGTCGTCGAAGATGTGCCGCTGGAAGTCATCGAAGGCGTCGCCTCCCCTCTCAGCACCCCGGAAGAAGCCCATCAAGCCGCGCAATTACTGGAGCGTTTGAGTGTGAGCCTGAGCCAGCTAAGCGCCCGCCAACAGCGAATTTTCATCCTGAGCCGCCTTCATGGCTGCAGTTATCAGGAGATTGCCGAAGAGCTTGATGTGTCCTTGAGCACGGTTCAAAAGGAGCTCAAATTAATCATGGCAATCTGCATCGGGGTAGCCGACAGGCTGAATCGGCCTTAACCTTGACGGGCTATGCCTGTAAGAACGCTCTGTAACTGCCAAGGAACACCCGTGCCGGACACTCATAATTCTGCGCAAGACGTGCTGCAAGACAGCGCCATGGATCAGGCACTGGACTGGCTGATCACCCTTGAGTGTGCGAGCGACGAACAAAAAGCCGCCTTCCAAAACTGGCTCAATGCCGACCCTGCCCACGCCCTCGCCTTTGCCAAAGCCAATGCGATCTGGAATGGAGAGCCGGTTCTGGCTGCCGCGCAAACCCTGCAAACCCGCCGCACGCCACGCCTGTTGCAACGCATCGGGCGGCACTGGAAGCACCTGGCAACAGCGGCGGTCGTGATTCTTTGTGTCGGCAGTTACGGCAATGTGCCCTTGCGACTGCAAGCCGATCATCTGACCGTGGTCGGCGAGCGCCAGCGCCTGCAACTGGAAGACGGTTCAAAAGTACTGCTTAACACCAACTCCGCGTTCTCCAGCAAAGTGGTCAATGCCCAGGCCAGCGCTCGCCTGTACCAGGGCGAAGCGTACTTCGAAATCCCGGCCGACCTGGAACTGCCCATGGTTCTTGATGCTGGCCCCGTGCGTGTCAGTGTGCGCGATACCGACTTTGCCGTGAGCTACCTCAATGGCGAAGCCCAAGTGCGGGTGCAACGCGGCGATGTTGACTTGCGGGTGAGCAGTGTCGGCACCCAAATGCGTTTGTCTGCCGGTAACAGCGTGCGCATCGGCCCCAACGGATTCAGCAAGACCGCCAGGCTCAACCCCCAGACCGACCTGGCCTGGGTTCAAGGGCGCCTGGTGTTTGAAAACTGCCCGATGGGCAAAGTACTGGATGAAGTGCGCCGCTATTACCCCGGATGGATCGTCAGCAACAACGACAAACTGGCCAGCATTGCAGTGACCGGAAACTACCGGCTCGACCAGCCGCTGGACATCCTGCGCTCACTCGCCCACATCACCTCGAGCAACATCTCGGAATTCCCCGCGCTGGTCATTCTTAATTAGTTGTAAGTTTTTTTACGCGATAGCCACAGGTCGTTCGTCTCGCTGTAGTCAATGCAACTGATTCGCATTTTGAATCAGCTTCGCAACTATAAGATTCGTTCACCACGGAGCGCTATCAATGCCCACTCGTTTCAACAGCCGGTCCTCATCCAACGTCCGCACGGGCGGTTTGCAGCAGTGCACGTTGTCGTTGTTGACCGCTGCCATGCTCCTGGCCGGTGTACAGGCGGCTCCCGTCATGGCCGCGACCGATGGGCAGTCGGCCACCCGCTCCGTGGGCAATTACAAATTCGCGATTTCCCAGCAGCCGCTGGCGTCTGCCCTGAACGATTTCAGCGCCGTCACCGGCTGGCAGGTCGGGTTGCCGGCAGAGCTGGCGCAGAATGTGTCCTCGCCCGGCGTACGCGGCTCCCTGCCCCCGGAAAAAGCCCTTGAACGTCTGCTCATCGGTACCAACCTGGGCTACCACAAACTGGGCAGCAACAACATTGTGCTGGAAAAGCGCAGCAGCTCCACCGGCACCCTGGCCTTGCAACAAGTGACCATCAGCGCCACTCGCCAGGAACAGGACGTGAACTCGGTGCCCAGCACCGTCACCGTCCATGACCGCCAGGAGCTGGACCGCGATAACGTCAATACCATCAAGGATCTGGTGCGCTATGAGCCGGGTGTCACGGTAGGTGGCGCCGGTCAGCGCGGCGGTATCAGCAACTACAATATCCGCGGTATCGATGGCGACCGGATTCTGACCCAGATTGATGGCGTTGAAATCCCCAGCTCGTTCTTCAACGGCCCTTACGCCAAGACCCAGCGCAACTACGTCGACCCGGAAATCATCAAGCGTGTTGAAATCCTCCGTGGTCCGGCGTCAGTGCTGTATGGCAGCAACGCCATCGGCGGCGCCGTCAGCTACTTCACCCTGGACCCGGATGACATCATCAAGCCGGGCCAAGATGTCGGTGCCCGCCTGAAAACAGGCTACAGCTCGGCCGATCGCAGCTGGCTGAAATCCGGCACGGTGGCCGGTCGTTCGGGTGAATTCGATGGTTTGCTGCACCTGAGCCAGCGCGACGGGCATGAAACCAAATCTTATGGCGATCACGGCGGCACCGGCCTCTCCCGGACCGCGGCCAACCCCGAAGACGTGAAAACCACCAACGTGCTGGCCAAGGCCGGCTGGAACTACAACGATGACGATCGCCTGTCCTTCACCTACGAGAAGTACAAGGACCGTACTGATATCGATGTGAAAAGTGCCGTCGGTGGCCCGTTCAACAACGGCCAGCCGCTGGGCATGTATCGCTCCCGAACCGGCCAGGACACCATCACTCGCGAACGTTTCGGTGTGGAAAACAGCATGGTTCTCGACACCATGCTGACCGATCACTTCAAGTGGAGCCTGAACTACCAGATCGCCAAGACCGACCAGAACACCCTGGAAAACTACTTCCCCTTCACCCGCAATGTGATGCGCTCGCGCAACACTAAATATGAAGAAAAAATGTGGGTACTGGACGTCCAGGCGGACAAGGCTTTCCATATTGCCGACACCGATCACCTGCTGACCTATGGCGCCACCGTCAAGCATCAGAATGTCACCGGTTCGCGCAGCGGCTCGGGCACCTGCCTGGCAGTGGGCAGAGGCTGCACGGCTGTTGGCGCCAACAGCCCGAGCGATTATCTGGTCAAGTCCAGCGACTTCCCCGACCCGACCATCAACACCTACAGCCTGTTCGCCCAGGATCAGATCAGCTGGAACGACTGGACCTTCATGCCCGGTCTTCGCTACGACTACACCAAGCTGACGCCGCACGTCACACAGGAATTCCTCAATACCGTCAACAGTGACCAGCGAGGCACGGTGAACGACGATGAAAAAGTCTGGCATCGACTGTCGCCCAAATTTGGCGTGACCTACGCGTTCAACGATAACTACACGTGGTACGGCCAATACAGCGAAGGCTTCCGCACCCCAAGCGCCAAGGCCTTGTATGGTCGCTATGACAACCTTCAGGCGGGCTACACGGTCGAGCCAAACCCGAATCTGGAACCGGAAAAAAGCAAAAGCTACGAGACGGGCCTGCGCGGCAACTTTGAGGCGGGGTCATTCGACGTCGCAGTTTTCTATAACAAATACCGCGACTTCATCAATGAAGACGCCATCACCCCCGGCTACAACGAACTTGCGTTCCAGAGCAATAACATCAAGCACGCCACCATCAAGGGGGCTGAAGTCAAAGGCCGCTTGAACCTGGACGCCTTCGGCGCACCGCAGGGCCTCTACACCAAGGGCTCGGTGGCGTATGCCCACGGCCGCAACAACGACACTGGCCAGCCGATCAACAGCGTCAACCCGCTGACCGCCGTCATGGGCCTGGGCTACGAGCAACAGAACTACGGTGGTCTGGTGAGCTGGACACTGGTCAAGAGCAAAAACCAGGTCGACGACAACACCTTCTTTTCCCCGGATGGCACCAGCAAACAGTTCAAGTCGCCGGGCTATGGCGTGCTCGACCTGACCGGTTTCTACAAGGTCACCCAGGACGTCACCGTCAATGCTGGCCTGTACAACCTGACCGACAAGAAATACTGGAACTGGGATGACGTGCGCGGTTACGACAGCGTGGGCGAAGCCGGTGTGCTGAACCCGGCCAATATGGAGCGCTTGACCGCTCCGGGCCGCAACTTCGCAATCAATCTGGTCTGGGATATCTGACCGCGCGCCTCACTGCGCAGACTTTTGTTCTGCGCAGTGAGGATTTTTTACTGTGATCCGTCTTCCTGATCGTCTAGTTACAAAGCGCATCTCATTCTCAAGGATATTGGCATGACCACTCCAGATTCCGCACCGCGTCCTTCCGAGCGCTCCAAGCGCCTGACCCTCGCCACCCGTGAGACTCACGACACCCTGGGCGAGAAAGTCATGGGCCGCGACCCCTTTGGCAGCCTCGAAAACTACACCCACTTCGCGACCGCCCAGTACCTGTTCCTGACCGAGCTGGCCGCGCTGCACACCGATCCACGCCTGACCCAGCACATCCCCAACTTGCCAGAGCGCTGCCGTGCAGAGCAAATCAAGGCTGACCTGATCGACCTGGGCGTCGAGCTGCCGACACCGGTTGCCGGCGCGGTCAATGCACCGAGCAAGGCACAGGCACTGGGTTGGGTATTTGTGTCCGAAGGCTCCAAGCTGGGCGCGGGCGTATTGATCAAGCAAGCCCGCCTCCTGGGCCTTAGCGAGACCCACGGTGCCCGTCACATGGGTGAACCTGCCGAAGGCCGTGGTCGTAACTGGAAGAGCTTTATCGAAATGCTCGACAGCGTCGAACTCACCCCAGAGGAAGATGCCGAGCTGGAACAAGCCGCCAACGATGCCTTCAGCCGCTTTACCTTCCTGCTGGAACAGACCTACGTGAAACAGCCAGAACTGGCTTAAGCTTGTTGCCCGGCCAGCACTCGCTGACCGGGCGTCCTTTACGCGTCTTGAGCTTATGACCCGCCAAACCCAATCCTCGTCGAAAATCACGCGCATCCTGTTCGGCTTGCTGGCCTACGTGAGCCTGGGCATTGGCTTGATCGCGATTGTGATTCCGGGCCTGCCGACCACCGAATTCATTTTGCTCGCCGCCTGGGCCGCGACCAAAAGCTCTCCGCGCCTGAGTGCCTGGCTGGAAAACCACCGATTGTTCGGCCCTATCCTGACCAACTGGCGCAACGGCAAGATCATCAAGCGCAACGCCAAAATCAGCGCCACTGTCAGCATGTTGTTGTGTGCAGGGCTGATGCTTTATGTACTGGATCACAACTGGCCGGTGTTTCTGGCGATTGCCGGCATGAGCATGGGCAACCTGTGGATCTGGTCGCGGCCGGAGAATATGCCCGCAACCATTGCGACGACTAAACAGCTGTAGTCGCTGCCGCAGGCTGCGAGGGGATCGCAGGGTTTTCGAGAAAACGGTTTGCTACGCAACCCTTCGCAGCCTGCGGCAGCGACTACACAGCCTGCCTACAACGCCAACGCCCCGCTATACAGCGCATAAGCTGCCGCCATGGCAGCCAGCAGCACCATCGCGAATATGACTTTCTCCCAGGGTGTGAACAGTGTCTCGCCCTGTTCGCGTTTGGCCTTGGCAAAAAAGATGATCCCCGGCGCATACAGCAATGCCGAGAGCAGCAGGTACTTGGGCCCCGCCGCATACAACAGCCACATCGCGTAGATCAGCGCGACAGCCCCCACCAGCAGATCCTTGAGGCGCCGCCGTCTCGCCCTCTCGTAAGTCTCACCCCTCACGCACAGCAGCACCCCATAGGCTGCCGACCACAGATAAGGCACCAGAATCATCGACGACGCGAGGTAGATCAGGCTGGTGTAGGTCCCCGCTGACACCAGGGTAATCACCAGGAAAATCTGGATCATGGAGTTGGTCAACCACAGGGCATTGACCGGCACATGGTTGGCGTTTTCCTTTTTCAGGAACGCCGGCATGGTGTTGTCCCTGGCCGTGGCATACAGAATTTCGGCGCACAACAATGCCCACGACAACAACGCGCCCAGCAGCGAAATCGCCAGGCCGATACTGATCAGGATCGCACCCCACTCCCCCACCACATGCTTGAGCACACCGGCCATCGACGGGTTTTGCAGGTGTGCCAGCTCCGGCTGACTCATGATCCCCAGCGACAGCACGTTCACCAGCACCAACAGCGCCAGCACCCCGAGAAAGCCGATGACCGTGGCCTTGCCGACATCCGAGCGTTTTTCCGCACGGCCCGAGTACACACTGGCGCCTTCAATGCCGATAAAGACAAACACCGTGACCAGCATCATGTTGCGTACCTGGTCCATCACGCTGCCCAGGCTTGGGGTTTCAGTGCCCCAAAAGTCCCGGGTGAAAATATCCGCTTTGAAGGCCACGGCGGTCAGCACGATAAACATCACGATCGGCACGATCTTGGCCACGGTGGTCAACTGGTTGATGAACGCCGCCTCCTTGATCCCGCGCAGCACCAGAAAATGCACTCCCCACAGCAGCAGCGACGCACAGCCGATGGCGACAGGCGTGTTGCCCTGGCCAAACACCGGAAAAAAATACCCCAGAGTGCTGAACAGCAACACGAAATAGCCGACGTTACCCATCCAGGCACTGATCCAGTAACCCCAGGCGGACGAGAAGCCCATGTAGTCGCCGAAACCGGCCTTGGCGTAGGCATACACCCCCGAATCCAGTTCCGGCTTGCGGTTGGCAAGGGTCTGAAACACGAAGGCCAGCGCCAGCATGCCCACGGCAGTGATCGCCCAACCGATCAACACGGCACCACCCGCGGCACGCTCGGCGATATTTTGTGGCAACGAAAAAATCCCGCCGCCAATCATCGAGCCTACCACCAATGCAATCAAGGCGTTTAGCCGAAGCTTCTGCGTCTGTTGCGACATCGACACCTCTGAATGTGCTGGTTAGTTAATTCATCATTATCGGGTTTAAAACGTTCACCGACTAATTATATGTACCCGCCGAACGTTTAGTAGAGTTACGCAATAAGCCCGCCCTTATTAATAACGTTATTTTCTATTGAAACCTAAAAATCAGTACACATATAGATGACGATTTAATTTCATCGACAGGGGCATGAAACATGAAGATGACATTTGCAAATCTCAAAATACTGTCTAGCTTCAATCTCCACGACAACGCGATTAAGCAACGTATTAACACCTGCAAACATCTCTGGCGTAAGGCTTTGAGCAAGCGTCATAAAAATACGATATCGCGACCTTCCCCGCTCTACTGACAATGGAATGTAGTAATGCCCTGATCTATGTCAAATGGCTTGATTATCAATGGACTTAACTTCGAAGCCTCACTTCTCCTAGATTGGAGTCACTACAATGTCTGATACTCCTGGAAAACTGCGACTGGGTGCGCTGGTTGCTCTGGTAGTCGGTTCCATGATTGGCGGCGGTATTTTTTCATTGCCGCAAAACATGGCCGCCAGTGCTGATGTAGGTGCAATCCTGATCGGCTGGGCAATCACCGCAGTCGGTATGCTGACCCTCGCTTTTGTGTTCCAAACCCTCGCCAATCGCAAACCTGACCTGGACGGTGGTGTTTACGCCTACGCCAAGGCCGGCTTCGGCGATTACATGGGTTTCTCATCCGCATGGGGTTACTGGATCAGCGCCTGGCTGGGTAACGTCGGCTATTTCGTGTTGCTGTTCAGCACCTTGGGCTACTTCTTCCCGATCTTCGGCGAAGGCAACACCCCCGCCGCCATCATCGGCGCCTCGATCCTGCTGTGGGCCGTGCATTTCCTGGTACTGCGCGGGATCAAGGAAGCAGCCTTCATCAACCTGGTGACGACCGTTGCCAAGGTCGTACCGCTGGTCCTGTTTATCCTGATCGCCATCTTCGCGTTCAAACTGGACATCTTTACCAGTGACATCTGGGGCGTAAAAAACCCGGACCTGGGCAGCGTGATGGATCAGGTGCGCAACATGATGCTGGTCACCGTGTGGGTGTTCATCGGTATCGAGGGGGCAAGCATCTTCTCGTCCCGTGCAGAAAAACGCTCCGACGTAGGTCGGGCCACCGTGATCGGTTTTATCACCGTGCTGCTGCTGCTCGTACTGGTGAACGTACTGTCGCTGGGCATCATGACTCAGCCTGAACTGGCAAAACTGCAGAACCCGTCGATGGCGGCCGTGCTTGAGCATGTTGTCGGTCACTGGGGGGCGGTGCTGATCAGCGTCGGCCTAATCATCTCTCTGCTGGGTGCCCTGCTGTCCTGGGTGCTGCTGTGTGCCGAGATCATGTTCTCGGCCGCCAAAGACCACACCATGCCGGCCTTCCTGAAAAAGGAAAACGCCAACCATGTACCGGTCAACGCCCTGTGGCTGACCAACGCCATGGTGCAACTGTTCCTGATCATCACCCTGTTCTCGGCCAGTACTTATCTGTCACTGATCTACCTCGCGACCTCGATGATCCTGGTGCCTTACCTCTGGTCGGCGGCCTACGGCTTCCTGCTGGCAGTACGCGCCGAGACTTACGAGAACGCCCTGGCCGAACGCAAGAAAGACCTGATCATCGGTGGTATCGCGCTGATCTACGCCATCTGGCTGATCTATGCCGGCGGCCTCAAGTACCTGCTGCTCTCGGCCCTGCTGTACGCACCTGGCGCCATTCTGTTCGCCAAGGCCAAGCGTGAAAGCGGCCAACCTGTTTTCACCCACATTGAGAAAGTGATTTTTGCCGCAGTAGTGATCGGCGCCCTGGTGGCTGCCTATGGCCTCTACGACGGATTCCTGACCCTGTAACAACCTGTTTGTGTACTTTGGAGGATGACTGTAATGACCACGGAAAAAGTGAAGTTCGGCGTGCATTCCGAAGCCGGTAAGCTGCATAAGGTTATGGTGTGTTCCCCAGGCCTGGCTCACCAGCGCCTGACCCCAAGCAACTGCGATGAGCTGCTGTTCGATGACGTGCTGTGGGTCAATCAGGCCAAGCGTGACCACTTCGACTTCGTGACCAAAATGCGCGACCGCGGCATTGATGTGCTGGAAATGCACAACCTGCTGACCGATATCGTTGCCATTCCAGAAGCCCTGGACTGGATCCTGGACCACAAAGTGACACCGAATCAGGTGGGTGTGGGCCTGGTCAACGAAGTCAAATCATGGATCAAGAGCCTTGAGCCTCGCCAGGCAGCCGAATACCTGATTGGCGGTGTGTCGGCAGACGACCTGCCCGACAGTTTTGGTGGCAAGACCATCCAGATGTTCCGTGACTTTCTCGGTCATACCAGCTTTATCCTGCCACCGCTGCCCAACACCCAGTTCACCCGTGACACCACCTGCTGGATCTACGGTGGCGTGACGCTGAACCCGATGTACTGGCCGGCGCGTCGTCAGGAAACCCTGCTGACCACCGCGATCTACAAGTTCCACCCCGAGTTCACCAACGCCGACTTCCAGGTCTGGTACGGCGACCCGACTGTCGACCACGGCAATGCCAGCCTTGAAGGTGGCGACGTAATGCCCATCGGCAACGGTGTGGTACTGATCGGCATGGGCGAGCGCACCTCGCGCCAGGCCATCGGCCAACTGGCGCAGAACCTGTTCAAGCATGGCGCCGTAGAACGCGTGATCGTTGCCGGCATGCCCAAGTCCCGCGCTGCGATGCACCTGGACACCGTGTTCAGCTTCTGCGACCGCGACCTGGTCACCATCTTCCCTGAAGTCGTGAACCAGATCGTTGCGTTCTCGGTGTACCCGGACGACAAGAAACACGGCGGCGTGGACGTGCGCCGTGAAGAAGGTCACTTCCTCGACGTCGTGGCCAAGGCCCTGGGCGTGAAAAAACTGCGGGTCGTCGAAACCGGCGGCAACTCCTTCGCGGCAGAACGCGAGCAGTGGGATGACGGCAACAACGTGGTCGCCCTGGAGCCTGGCGTGGTAATCGGCTACGACCGCAACACCTACACCAACACCCTGCTGCGCAAGGCGGGCGTTGAAGTCATCACCATCAGCGCCTCCGAACTGGGACGCGGCCGTGGCGGCGGTCACTGCATGACCTGCCCGATCGTACGTGACCCAATCGACTATTAAGTAACCCATTTGATTGCTTGCACGGCCCCCAAAAGGGGCCGGTGCAAGCCGGTTAACCCGAAACCAAGGAGATCACCATGGCTTTTAACATGAAAAACCGCAGCCTTCTGAGCCTGGTGCACCACACACCACGTGAGTTGCACTTCCTGCTCGATCTGTCCCGCGATCTCAAGCGCGCCAAGTACACCGGTACTGAAGAGCCGCACTTGAAAGGCAAAAACATTGCGCTGATCTTCGAAAAAACCTCGACCCGCACCCGCTGCGCGTTCGAAGTGGCGGCCCACGACCAGGGCGCACACGTGACGTACATCGACCCGGTTTCTTCGCAGATCGGTCACAAAGAAAGCATGAAAGACACCGCCCGCGTTCTGGGCCGCATGTTTGACGCCATCGAGTACCGTGGTTTTGAACAGGCCATCGTGGAAGAACTGGCCAAGTACGCTGGCGTACCGGTGTTCAACGGCCTGACCGCTGAATTCCACCCGACGCAAATGATCGCCGACGTGCTGACCATGCGTGAACACAGCGACAAGCCGCTGCACAACATCAGCTACGCGTACCTGGGCGATGCCCGCAACAACATGGGTAACTCGCTGCTGCTGATCGGCGCAAAACTGGGCATGGACGTACGTATCGCCGCACCGAAAAGCCTGTGGCCAGAAGAAGCGTTCGTTAAGCAGTGCCAGGAATTCGCCAAGGAAAGCGGTGCCAAAATCACCCTCACCGAAGACCCTAAAGCAGCAGTCAAGGGCGTGGACTTTATCCACACCGACGTCTGGGTATCGATGGGCGAACCGGTCGAAGCCTGGAACGATCGCATCAAGCTGCTGCTGCCTTATCAGGTCAACAGCGACATGATCAAAGCGGCAGAAAACCCACGCGTGAAGTTCATGCACTGCCTGCCTGCGTTCCACAACTGTGAAACCAAAGTCGGCAAGGACGTGGCCGAGCACCATCCAAACCTGAAAAACGGCATTGAAGTGACCGAGGAAGTGTTTGAGTCTCCAGTCAATATCGCCTTCGAGCAAGCTGAAAACCGCATGCACACCATCAAGGCGATTCTGGTCGCGGCACTGGCTGATATCTAAGCCTGTCCACGGTAGTCATGTAAACGCATGACTACCGTGGGAGCGGGCTTGCGCGCGATGCAAGCCCGCTCCCACACACACGGCTCCCACACATTTAAAAGGATATTTTTTATGCGTATCGTCGTTGCACTGGGCGGTAACGCCCTCTTGCGTCGCGGACAGCCCATGACCGCAGAGAACCAGCGCGAAAACATCCAGACCGCTACCGCCCAAATCGCTCGCATAGCCCACGGCAATGAACTGGTAGTGGCCCACGGCAATGGCCCTCAGGTCGGCCTGCTATCGCTGCAAGCCGCCGCCTACACCGCCGTTGCTCCTTACCCGCTGGACGTGCTGGGCGCTGAAACCGAAGGCATGATCGGCTACATGATCGAGCAAGAGCTGGGCAACCTGCTGCCACCCGAAGCGCCTTTCGCCACGCTGTTGACCCAGGTTGAAGTCGATCCAAAAGACCCGGCGTTCCAGAACCCGACCAAGCCGATCGGTCCGGTGTACACCGAAAGCGAAGCCAAGAGCCTGGCCGCAGAAAAAGGCTGGAGCATTGCTCCGGACGGCGACAAATTCCGGCGCGTGGTCGCCAGCCCTAAACCCAAGCGCATCTTCGAAATTCGCCCGATCAAATGGCTGCTGGAAAAAGGCACCATCGTGATCTGTGCGGGCGGTGGCGGTATCCCGACCATGTACGGCGAAGACGGCAAGCTCAGGGGGATTGAAGCGGTGATCGACAAGGACCTGGCGTCCTCGCTGCTGGCCCAACAGCTGGACAGCGACCTGCTGGTGATCGCCACAGACGTGAATGCGGCCTTTATTGACTGGGGCAAGCCAACCCAGAAAGGCATTGCCCAGGCCCATCCGGACGAACTGGAAAAACTCGGTTTTGCCTCGGGTTCAATGGGACCGAAAGTCGAAGCTGCTTGCGAGTTTGCCCGTAAAACCGGCAAGACCGCAGTGATCGGCGCACTGGCGGATATCGAAGCAATCGTTCAAGGTAAGGCCGGTACTCGGGTCAGCACCGAAAAACCGGGTATCACTTACTTTTGAGCCCCAGGGCAGGCCCAGGGGCCTGCCCTTTCCCATAGCATCAAGGAGTAACCCTATGGCCTCGTTCGAACCCGGTCACCTGCATATTCATCGCGAGCCGCTGCAACCGGGCGACTTTGGGTATGACATCAAGATTGATTACCAGGTCGTTCAGGATCCCAAGGAAGGCAAGTCGATGCAGTTCGACATGCATGGCCAGATCAACAAGAAGGACTTCAAAGAGTCGTTCACGCTGCCCAAGGACATGGCCTACAACTTTGCCCATGATGCTTTCCGGATTGCCGTCAAGCACGGCATTCCCAAAACCGCTGACATCCGCGCGATGCACGGTTACTACGACAAGATGTTTTCCGACGTCCTGGCCCAGCTCAACCACAAGCCGGGTGATCCGATCAAACCAGAACATCTGGAGTAATTCAGCCACTTGATGGTGGCTGCGCTTTTGTGGGAGCGGGCTTGCTCGCGCTGGTGCCATCGCGGGCAAGCCCGCTCCCACGGAATTTCACCTATCTCCCCCACCAAGGCATACTGGCCATCCCTGCTGGCCAGAAGTGTTTGCCGTTCCCATGCGTATCCATGTCAGTTTCATCGACCGTGTCGGCATCACCCAGGAAGTCCTGGCGTTGCTGGGCGGGCGTAACCTCAATCTGGATGCGGTGGAGATGGTCCCGCCCAACGTGTATATCGACGCCCCGACCCTGAGCCCGCAAGTACTCGACGAACTGCGAGAAGCGCTGTTCGGGGTCAGGGGTGTGCAGACCGTGACCGTGGTCGATATCCTTCCCGGCCAGCGCCGCCACCTGCAACTCGATGCCCTGCTCGCCGCCATGACCGATCCGGTATTGGCGCTGGACAGCGAGGGCCATGTGCTGCTGGCCAACCCGGCACTGGTGGCCTTGTATGGCCGAGAGCCGACCGGCGAAAGTATCGGCGAGCTGTTCAGCGACCCCGGACTGCTGGCTGTGTTGCTGGAAAACGGCTTTCGCCTGCCATTGCGCGAAGTCACGCTCAATGGCCATCCGTTGATGCTCGATGCCACCCCGATAACCGATGCAGGCGCCCTGCTGACCCTTTACCAACCAAGCCGTATCGGCGAACGCCTGGCTGCGCTGCACCACGATCACGCTGAAGGCTTTGATGCCCTGCTGGGCGACTCACCCGCCATTCGCACGCTCAAAGCCCGGGCGCAGCGTGTGGCGGCCCTGGACGCGCCCTTGTTGATCCAGGGTGAAACCGGCACCGGCAAGGAACTGGTCGCCCGTGCCTGCCATGCCATCAGCGACCGCTTTGGCGCGCCGTTTCTGGCCCTCAACTGCGCCGCACTTCCGGAAAACCTGGCCGAAAGCGAACTGTTCGGCTATGCCCCCGGGGCCTTCACCGGCGCACAGCGCGGCGGCAAACCGGGACTGATGGAACTGGCCAACAACGGCACGGTTTTTCTCGACGAAATCGCTGAGATGTCGCCCTACCTGCAAGCCAAGCTGCTGCGTTTTCTCAATGACGGCAGCTTCCGGCGAGTGGGCGGCGAGCGCGAGGTCAAGGTCAATGTGCGCATCCTCAGCGCCACTCACCGCAACCTCGAAAAAATGGTCAACGAGGGCACGTTTCGTGAAGACCTGTTCTACCGCTTGAACGTACTCAACATCGAAGTGCCGCCCCTGCGCGAGCGCGGCCAGGACATTTTGCTGCTGGCCCGCGCCTTCATGCAGCAGGCCTGCACCCAGATCCAGCGTCCGGTGTGCCGCCTGGCGCCCGGGACCTACCCGGCCCTGCTGGGCAACCGCTGGCCCGGCAACGTGCGCCAGTTGCAGAACGTGATCTTTCGCGCTGCCGCCATTTGCGAAAGCACCCTGGTCGACATTGGCGATCTGGACATTGCCGGCACATCGGTTGCACGCCAAAGCGACGGCGAGGTTGAAACCCTGGAACACGCCGTTGAAACCTTCGAAAAGGCACTCCTGGAAAAGCTCTACGTCAGCTACCCCTCGACGCGCCAACTGGCTAGTCGCCTGCAGACCAGTCATACCGCCATTGCCCACCGATTGCGCAAGTACGGCATCCCGGGCAAAGCCTGAGGCTCACCCCCTTGTGGGAGCGGGCTTGCTCGCGATGGCATAAGCGCGGCAAGCCTGAAATACCTCGCCGAAGCATCGCAGGCAAGCCAGCTCCCACAGAAAAGCCCAGAGACTTGTATCGAATTCACTCCAGCGGAACGAATTCGATACATACCCTCTGCACCCATACTGCGCAAGGCTTTGATCCTCTTGGATTTTTCCATACCCCATAGACTGTATCGATTTCGCTACACAGCTATCTGCCAGCGCCCTTCAACCAGCACACAAGCCATTGATAAATAACGATATTTTCAAACTGGCAACCATCTTGCAGTGAACTCCTCCATAAGCTCGAGCTGCACGAGCATTTACCTGTGACCACCAGACATGTCTGGCCCTGAGGAGTTTCCATGAGCGAATTGCGTTTTACTGAAGACCACGAATGGCTGCGCGCCGAAGCCGATGGCAGCGTAACTGTTGGGATTACCGCGTTTGCGCAAAACGCTCTGGGTGATGTGGTATTTGTGCAATTGCCTGAGTTGCAGTCCTACGACAAGGGCGCAGAAGCCGCCACCGTTGAGTCGGTCAAGGCGGCCAGTGGCGTGTACATGCCTCTGGACGGTGAAGTGCTCGAAGTCAACCCGGCACTGGACAGCAGCCCGGAACTGGTCAACGAAGACCCGCTGGGTCAGGGCTGGTTCTTCCGCTTCAAGCCCGCCGACGCCGACGCTGTAGGCCAACTGCTCGATCAGGACGCCTACGACCGCCTGATCAAAGCCCAAGACGACAACTGAGAAGCCTGCCATGACCCTTAATCTCAGCACTGACAATGAATTTATCGCGCGCCACATCGGCCCGCGCCAGGCCGATGAGCAGGCGATGCTCGCCACCCTCGGCTTTGATTCCCTTGAAGGCCTCAGCGCCAGCGTAATCCCGGAAAGCATCAAGGGCACCAGCGTGCTCGACCTGCCGGCCGGTCTGAGCGAAGCCGACGCACTGGCTTCGATCAAGGCCATCGCCGCCAAGAACACAGTGTGCAAAACCTATATCGGTCAAGGCTATTACAACTGCCACACCCCTTCTCCGATCTTGCGCAACCTGCTGGAAAACCCGGCCTGGTACACCGCCTACACGCCGTATCAGCCTGAAATCTCCCAAGGTCGTCTCGAAGCCCTGCTTAACTTCCAGACCCTGATCAGCGACCTCAGCGGCCTGCCGATTGCCAACGCTTCGCTGCTCGACGAAGCCACCGCCGCTGCCGAAGCGATGACCTTCTGCAAACGCCTGAGCAAGAACAAAACCAGCCACCGCTTCTTTGCTTCCAGCCACTGCCACCCGCAAACCCTTGACGTGCTGCGTACCCGTGCCGAGCCGCTGGGCATTGAGGTTGTGGTCGCCGACGAGCGCGAACTGACTGACGTGACGGCCTACTTCGGTGCCCTGCTGCAATACCCGGCCAGCAACGGCGACGTGTTTGATTACCGCGAACTGGTTGAGCGCTTCCATACCGCCAACGCACTGGTGGCGGTTGCCGCCGACCTGCTGGCCCTGACCCTGCTCACACCTCCGGGCGAGTTCGGCGCGGACGTGGCCATCGGCAGCGCCCAACGCTTTGGCGTGCCACTGGGTTTCGGTGGTCCCCATGCCGCCTACTTCGCCACCCGTGACGCGTACAAGCGCGACATGCCGGGGCGTCTGGTCGGTGTTTCGGTTGACCGTCACGGCAAACCGGCACTGCGTCTGGCCATGCAAACCCGCGAGCAACACATCCGTCGCGAGAAGGCCACGAGCAACATCTGCACCGCCCAGGTGCTGCTGGCCAACATCGCCAGCATGTACGCCGTGTACCACGGTCCCAAGGGCCTGATCCAGATCGCGCAGCGCATTCACCAGTTGACCGCGATTCTGGCCCAGGGCCTGAGTGCGCTGGGGCTGGCCGTCGAGCAAACACATTTCTTCGACACCCTGACCCTCAACACCGGCGACAACACCGCAGCCCTGCACGACAGGGCTCACGCACAGGGCATTAACCTGCGTGTGATCGACGACCAGCATCTGGGCCTGTCGCTGGATGAAACCAGCAGCGAGTCCGATGTGGTTGCCCTGTGGGCCCTGTTCGCCGCTGATGGCCAGGCCCTGCCTGACTTTGACGATCTGGCAAATACCGTCACTGGCACCCTGCCAGAGGCCTTGCTGCGCCAGTCGCCGATCCTCAGCCACCCGGTATTCAACCGTTACCACTCCGAAACCGAGCTGATGCGTTACCTGCGCAAGCTGGCCGACAAGGATCTGGCGCTGGATCGCACCATGATTCCGCTGGGCTCGTGCACCATGAAGCTCAACGCTGCCAGCGAAATGATCCCGGTCACCTGGGCCGAGTTCGGCAACCTGCACCCGTTTGCGCCTGCCGAGCAAAGCCAGGGCTACCTGCAACTGACTACCGAACTGGAAGCCATGCTCTGCGCGGCCACCGGCTACGACGCCATCTCCCTGCAACCGAACGCCGGTTCCCAGGGCGAGTACGCCGGTCTGCTGGCCATTCGTGCCTACCACCAGAGCCGTGGCGATGAGCGCCGTGATATCTGCCTGATCCCGTCCTCGGCCCACGGCACCAACCCGGCAACCGCCAACATGGCCGGCATGCGCGTGGTGGTCACTACCTGTGACGCTCGCGGCAACGTGGACATTGAAGACCTGCGCGCCAAGGCCCTGGAGCACCGCGATCACCTCGCCGCGCTGATGATCACCTACCCGTCGACCCACGGTGTTTTCGAAGAAGGCATCCGCGAAATCTGCGGCATCATTCATGACAATGGCGGCCAGGTGTACATCGACGGCGCCAACATGAACGCGATGGTGGGCCTGTGCGCACCGGGCAAGTTCGGCGGCGACGTGTCCCACCTCAACCTGCACAAGACATTCTGCATTCCCCACGGCGGTGGCGGCCCGGGCGTTGGCCCGATTGGCGTCAAGTCCCACCTTACGCCGTTCCTGCCGGGTCACGCGGCAATGGAGCGCAAGGAAGGCGCGGTCTGCGCAGCACCGTTCGGCAGCGCCAGCATTCTGCCGATCACCTGGATGTACATCAGCATGATGGGCGGCGAAGGCCTCAAGCGTGCTTCGCAACTGGCCATCCTCAACGCCAACTACATCGCCCGCCGCCTTGAAGAGCATTACCCGGTGCTGTACTCGGGCAGCAACGGCCTGGTTGCACACGAGTGCATCCTGGATCTGCGCCCGCTCAAGGAAACCAGCGGGATCAGCGTCGACGACGTGGCCAAGCGCCTGATCGATTTCGGCTTCCACGCTCCGACCATGTCGTTCCCGGTCGCGGGCACGCTGATGATCGAGCCGACCGAAAGCGAGTCCAAGGAAGAGCTGGACCGCTTCTGTAACGCCATGATCTGCATCCGCGAAGAAATTCGCGAAGTCGAAAGCGGCGGTCTGGACAAGGAAGATAACCCGCTGAAAAACGCGCCCCACACCGCGGCTGAAATAGTCGGTGAATGGACCCACCCTTACAGCCGCGAGCAAGCGGTGTACCCGGTTGCATCCCTGATCGAAGGCAAGTACTGGCCACCGGTCGGGCGGGTCGACAACGTGTTCGGCGACCGCAACCTGGTGTGCGCATGCCCGTCGATCGAGAGCTATCAGGAGGCGTAAGCAAGACTTGTAGTCGCTGCCGCGGCTGCGTTGGGGACCGCAGGGTTTTCAAAAAAACGGGTTGCTTCGCAACCCTTCGCAGCCTGCGGCAGCGACTACAGGTTATTTTTTGCCAATAAACCTATAAGAAACCGGAGAACCCTATGTCGTTAAGCGTGTTCGACCTGTTCAAGATTGGCATCGGCCCTTCCAGTTCCCATACCGTCGGCCCCATGCGCGCAGCTGCGCGTTTTGTCGAAGGTCTGCGCCGTGATGAGCTGTTGCAACACACCGCCTGCGTAAAAGTTGAACTCTACGGCTCCCTTGGCGCCACCGGCAAAGGACACGGCAGCGACAAGGCCGTGTTGCTGGGGCTTGAAGGCGAGCACCCGGACACCGTCAACACCGATACCGTGGCCGAACGTCTGGCTGCCATTCGCAACAGCGGGCGCTTGAACCTGCTGGGCGAACACCCCATCGATTTCAACGAAAAATCCCACTTGGCGATGATTCGCAAACCCCTGCCCTACCATCCCAACGGCATGATTTTCAGGGCGCTGGATGCCGCCGGCATCCAGATCCGCAGCCGCGAGTATTACTCGGTCGGTGGCGGCTTTGTGGTGGATGAAGGCGCCGCGGGCGCTGACCGTATCGTCGAAGACAGCACCCCGCTGCAATACCCCTTCAAGACCGCCAAGGATTTATTGCGCCATTGCGTCACTCATGACCTGTCGATCAGTGAAGTGATGATGGCCAACGAAAGCGCCTGGCGCCCCGAGGCCGAGACCCGCGCCGGCTTGCTGAATATCTGGCAAGTGATGCAGGACTGCGTGAGTGCGGGTTGCCGCAACGAAGGCATTTTGCCCGGTGGGCTGAAGGTCAAGCGACGGGCCGCTGCACTGCACCGTCAACTGTGCAGCAACCCCGAGGCCGCCTTGCGCGATGCGCTGTCGGTACTGGACTGGGTCAACCTGTACGCACTGGCCGTCAATGAAGAAAACGCCAATGGCGGACGCGTGGTCACCGCCCCCACCAACGGCGCGGCCGGGATCATTCCTGCCGTGTTGCATTACTACATGCGCTTTATCGGCGGAGCCAACGAAGACGGGGTGGTGCGCTTTCTGCTGACTGCCGCCGCCATCGGCATTTTGTACAAGGAGAACGCCTCGATCTCGGGCGCCGAAGTCGGCTGTCAGGGCGAGGTCGGCGTGGCCTGCTCAATGGCTGCAGGCGCGCTGTGTGAAGTGTTGGGCGGCACCGTGCAGCAAGTCGAGAACGCAGCTGAAATCGGCATGGAGCACAACCTCGGCCTGACCTGCGACCCGATTGGCGGCCTGGTGCAAGTGCCGTGTATCGAGCGCAACGCGATGGGTTCGGTCAAGGCGATCAACGCCGTACGCATGGCCCTGCGTGGCGACGGCCAGCACTTTGTGTCCCTGGACAAAGTTATCCGCACCATGCGCCAGACCGGCGCCGACATGAAAAGCAAATACAAGGAGACCGCTCGCGGCGGTCTGGCTGTAAACATTATTGAGTGCTGATTTTCAAGGAGTCTGGAATGTCCACCGAACAACTGCTTAAAACCCCGCTGCACGCACTGCACCTTGAACTCGGCGCCCGCATGGTGCCATTTGCCGGCTACGACATGCCCGTGCAGTACCCGCTCGGCGTGATGAAAGAGCACCAGCACACCCGTGAACAAGCCGGGTTGTTTGATGTCTCCCACATGGGCCAGATTCGCCTGACCGGCGCTGATGCAGCCAGGGCACTGGAAGCCCTGGTACCGGTCGATATCATCGATCTGCCAGCAGGCATGCAGCGCTATGCCATGTTCACCAACGAACAGGGCGGCATCCTCGATGACCTGATGGTTGCCAACCTGGGTAATGACGAGCTGTTCCTGGTGGTTAACGCCGCCTGCAAGGATCAGGACCTGGCCCATCTGCGCAAGCACTTGAGCGCCCACTGCCAGATCCAGCCGCTGTTTGAAGAGCGCGCCCTCCTCGCCCTGCAAGGCCCGGCAGCCGTCAACGTGCTGCAACGCCTGGCACCGGAAGTGGCAAAAATGACCTTCATGCAATTTGCCCCGGTGACGTTACTGGGCGCTGACTGCTACGTCAGCCGCTCGGGTTATACCGGCGAAGACGGCTTTGAGATCTCAGTCCCTGCTGATCGCGCCGAAGAGCTGGCTCGTCGCCTGCTGGCTGAGCCAGAAGTGCAGGCAATCGGCCTGGGCGCTCGGGACTCCCTGCGTCTGGAAGCGGGCCTGTGCCTGTACGGCCACGACATGAACGACACCACCACGCCGATTGAAGCCAGCCTGCTCTGGGCCATCTCCAAGGCCCGCCGTGCAGACGGCCCTCGTGCCGGTGGCTTCCCGGGCGCCGAAACCATCTTCGCCCAGCAGCAGAACGGTGTTGCGCGCAAGCGCGTGGGCTTGTTGCCACAAGAACGTACACCGGTGCGTGAAGGCGCTGAAATTGTCGATGCCGACGGCACGGTGATTGGCACCGTTTGCAGCGGCGGCTTTGGCCCGACCCTGGGCTCGCCTCTGGCAATGGGTTATCTGGATATCGCGTTCACGCCAGTGGACACTGAAGTCTGGGCGATCGTGCGAGGCAAACGCGTACCGATGAAAGTGTCGAAAATGCCGTTTGTCGCGCAACGTTATTACAGAGGTTAAGCCCTCACTCTAGCGCGTTGCATGTCCTGATACTTTCAGGGCATGCAACTGCTAAAACCGCCTTTAACTTTCGATAGCGAACACACTGTTTTAAACACGAAAACAATTGAACCCGCCTATGATTAACCTTCACTTATAACTTCATCGCCTATGTTAATAACCCGGTTTACGGGGTTATTCGAGGGGCTTGTTTTTTCAATTCCAGTTTCGTAGAGTTTGCCCACTGTGTTTGCATGGGTCGCTGGAATCGTGACCTGGGCAGTAGCTCTAAGTTTGCTACACCCGTTCTGCGTCTCTTACTTTCCTGCAACCCAGCACCAGTACTCTTTCATGTGAAAGAGGCTGTCATTAATTGTTAGCGTCAAGGAATTAAGAAATGTCCCAACGTCAGAGCGGTACCGTCAAGTGGTTTAACGACGAGAAAGGATTTGGCTTTATCACCCCGGAAAGCGGTCCGGACCTGTTCGTGCACTTCCGTGCCATTCAGGGCAACGGCTTCAAAAGCCTGAAAGAAGGCCAGAAAGTGACCTTCATCTCGGTTCAAGGCCAAAAAGGCCTGCAGGCTGACGAAGTTCAAGCCGAAGGCTGATCTCGTACACAAAAGCCTCTGATGGTGACATCAGAGGCTTTTTTATGGCTGTAATTCCGTAAGATGGCGTTTTTCCTTCACGAGACCCTGCCATGTCGAAACAACCACTTAGACCCCAAGGCGATTTTCCCGCCGTTGGCCTGGGGCGCCGCCTGGCAGCCATGTTTTATGACTTTCTGCTGTGTACCGCCTTGCTGATCGTCACCACCTTTATCTACAAGCTGATCATGATGAGCTTTATCGGCGAAGCCAAAATGAGGGCGCTGTCAGAAGCCGGCGCTCTGGATGGCGACCCTCTGCTCTCAACCATCCTGTTCTTTGTCCTGTTCGGTTTTTTTGCCAAGTTCTGGACTCACTCCGGGCAAACCCTGGGCATGCAGGTCTGGGGCATACGCGTACAGAACGCGGACGGCACGGCCATCAGCCTGTGGCAGGCCTTGCTACGCTTTATCGTCTCTATCGGCTCATGGCTGTGTCTGGGGCTGGGGTTCATCTGGTCGGTATTCGACAAGCAAAACCGCACCTGGCATGACATGTATTCCAACACTCAGTTGGTACGGATCCCCAAGCCAAAGAAATAAAAAAAGCCCGTATCTCTCGATACGGGCTTTTTTGTTACTGCGTTGCATCTCATGACTCTGTAGGAGCGGGCTGCTTGAAGATCCGAAGGATCTTCAAGCAAGGGTTGCTACGCAACCCATCGCAGCCTTCGGCAGCGACTACAGAGACTTACTCCGCCAGCTTGAAGGTAATGAAGCTGGCGCGACCCTGGCGCAGAACCCGCATCGACACTGAACGATTCTTCGGCAATGCCTTGGCAATTTCAGTGAACTCCTTGCCGTTGGTAATCGCCTGATTGTTCAGATGAGTAATCACGTCGCCTGGTTGCAGGCCGATCAAGGCAGCAGGACCGTCCTGAACGTCAGTGATGATCACACCGCCCTTGATGTCGTTGGCTTTCTTCTGCTCTTCACTCAGGTCCGCCACAGACACACCCAGACGGTTGCTGCTTTGCTCGGCACCGGTGCCCGAAGCAATGTCTTTCGCGTCATCGGGGATGGCACCGACAGTCAGGTCCAGGTTTTTGCGCTTGCCGTCACGAATCACTTCAAGCGTTGCCTTGCTGCCGGCCTTGAGTGCGCCAACCAGATGCGGCAAATCTGCCGACATGACGATCGGCTGACCATTCATGCTCAGAATCACGTCGCCGACTTGCAGACCGCCTTTGGCAGCCGGACCGTTATCCAGTACCTGGGCTACCAGTGCACCGGCAGGTTTTTCCAGACCGAAGGACTCGGCCAGGTCCTTGTTGACCTCTTGAATCACCACGCCCAACCAGCCACGGCTAACCTTGCCGCCAGCCTTGAGCTGGTTGGCAACGTCCATCGCCACATCGATAGGGATTGCGAAGGACACGCCCATGAAGCCACCGGAGCGGGTGTAGATTTGCGAGTTTATACCCACCACTTCGCCCGCGAGGTTGAACAGCGGACCACCCGAGTTGCCCGGGTTGATCGGCACGTCTGTCTGGATGAACGGTACGTAGCTTTCATTCGGAAGGCTGCGACCGATGGCGCTGATAATGCCTTGGGTCACGGTATGGTCAAACCCGAACGGTGAACCGATGGCAACCACCCACTGACCCGCCTTCAGATCCTGGGACTTGCCCAGCTTCAAGACAGGCAGGTTTTTGCCTTCGATTTTCAGCAACGCAACGTCGGAACGTGGATCCGTCCCCACCAGCTTGGCTTTCATTTCACTGCGATCAGACAAGCGCACGATGATTTCATCGGCGTCCGCCACCACGTGGTTGTTGGTCAGGATGAAGCCATCCGGCGAGATGATGAAGCCCGACCCAAGGGACTGGGCTTCGCGCTGGCGACCACCTTTGCCACTTGGCGGCATGCTGCGTTCAAAGAAGTCACGCAGGCCTGGCGGCAAGCCTTCCAGGTCTGGCATTTGCCCCATGCTTGAGACCCGGCGCTCCGGCAGCTTTTGCGTGGTGCTGATATTCACTACCGCTGGCGAGGCTTGCTCGACCAATTGGGTGAAGTCAGGTAACTGCGCTTCTGCCATGACTGGCACTGCCTGCCCGAGCATCAGCACGGCTGCAAAAATAGGTAAATACGATTTCAATCGAGGCATCGACATACAGCTCCCGTTAGTAACTGCAGAGTTAAGCGACAGGCACCAAAAAACAAGATCAAAGCATAGACCGTTTTTTAGGCCCCGGAAAACAAACAAGGCCAGAGCCCGCTAGGGCCCTGACCTTCATAAAAAGACAATAAAATGGCAAATCAAAATGTGTCACCCGCCATGTCGGAGCAACCCTATGGTTTGGCCTGCGTATCGTCTTTACCGACACGCATCGAGAGCGCAATACGCTCTGCGGTCCCCAAAGGAATTTCACCGACCACAGTGGCCATCATGTCTCCCTCGGGAGTACTCAGGTGCCGAGTAACCGCAGCTGTAGGCCCCAGTTGGACACGGGCATCGGGAACGGCAGCGCCCTGCAAAGGTTCGAGAAACACAGAGAAGCGCGTCAAGCCATCGTCATACAAAAGACTGGTGACTTCAGACTTGGTCCGGGGATCACGATGCACTGTGCTGCTGACCTGCTCGAAACCGGGCGGCAGCCAGTCGGAGTGCCAGACATGAGCCGTGTCAGCGACAGGTGCTGCAGTATCAGCCACCGTAACCGGGCGGCATTTTCCTGCAGGCGTCAGCTGGTTGTCATCAGGGGGCGTCGTCACCAGGGTTGTAAACTGGTAACGCTCAAGCAACTGGCCCTTGTCATTAAGCAACAACGACTTGAGAGGCAAACCGGTTTCACGATCCAGGTACAACTCAAACCCATAACGGTGCTGGTCGCGAGGGGCGAGTGAGATCACCACCACCGGTCGACCTGCAACCCTGGAGTCACCCTGCTTTGTGACGGAGTACCAGTCATTGAGCTTCTGGGCATCGAACTGTCTTGCCGGGACGGCAGTGACATCTCCCAACGCCGAGGCCAACTTGCCAGTGACACATTCAGTGCGCCCATCCGTACGAATGACCTCTTGAGCAGAGCCATCCAACTGCATCAAACGTTCGCGAACTTTCCCATCCTGCACACGGTGCCAGATGCTATGGGTAGAAAAACTACCGTTACGCTCGTAAACGAAAGTGCCTTGATAGCTGTGCTGTTGCTCGGCCTGCCCAAGACGTTTGAGCCAGTCCTGGGCTTCATCGGCGTGGGCCGGTACTGCAAACCAGCCACTCAGCAGAAGAGGTAGCAAAGGTAGGACGCGCATATTGGTCCTTAACGGTTTTCAAGGCTCGCGGCACGAGCATACGGCAGCGGGCTTTCAGCCCCTTTCAACGCGGCTTGCTGTGCGTGCTGACGCAGGTAGCCTGGCAAGCGCTGATCCTGCCAACCTGGCTGGCCTTGCAGAACACCGTTGGCCATGGGGCCTGTAGCCTTGTCGGAGCTTTCGCTGTAATTGGCCAGTACCGCCGGGCCTTTCGCCATCGGTGCACTCAGGCTCTGCACAGCATTCTGCTGAGCCAGCTGATTACCGACGATGTCATCCTGGTTGTACAGCCTTACACCCGCCAGAACAGCAACGGTAACCGAAGCGGCTACGGCCAGACGACCAATGCTGCGCCACGGGCCACGTACGACCTTGACCGGGGTTTGCTCTTCGGCCAGCGCGGCCGAAACGGCAGATGCGATGTCCAGGCGCGGAATCAACAGGTCCTTGTGCATCACAGCACGGGCCACCTGATAACGGGACCAGGTGTCACGGGTTTGTGTGTCGTCAAAGGCATTCAATACCCGACGTAGTTCCAGTTCGTCCGCTTCGTTATCCATCACTGCGGACAGCGATTCCTGCAGGGCTTCACGACTCATGGCGGTTCCTCTCTTGGCTGTCGCCGCTGTCTCAGTTTTCCTGCAACAACGGCTGCAGGGCTTTATCAATGGCTTCCCGAGCGCGGAAAATCCGGGAGCGCACGGTACCCACCGGACACTGCATGACGCTCGCAATGTCCTCATAACTCAGACCATCAAATTCACGTAAAGTTAACGCCGTACGCAAATCTTCTGGCAGTAACTGAATAGTGCGATGAACGGTGCTTTCGATCTCGTCACGGAGCAAAGCGCGCTCCGGCGACTCGAGATCCTTGAGACCATGATCACCATCGTAAAACTCGGCATCTTCCGAGCTCACATCACTATCCGGCGGACGTCGCCCCCGTGACACCAGGTAATTTTTCGCCGTATTGATGGCGATGCGATACAGCCATGTATAAAAGGCGCTGTCACCGCGAAAATTACCGAGTGCCCGGTAAGCCTTGATAAAGGCTTCCTGGGCTACGTCCTGGGCTTCATGGGTGTCGTGCACAAAACGCACGATCAACCCGAGAATTTTGTGCTGATACTTCAACACGAGCAGATCGAATGCGCGCTTATCGCCACGCTGTACGCGCTCGACCAGCTGCTGATCCTCTTCCTGGGCTAGCATGAATACTCCTCATAAGACCGGGAGGAAGATTGCTTTGCTAAATGATCAGGCTTGCAAACATAGACTCGGGCTTTACACAAAAGTTCTCTCCCCCCTGGCAAGTTTCCTGCGTGCTCGGATTTGGCACACACGAAAACGCAGCTCGGGCCTGGCCGGCTGCGTCAATAATCTTGTCGTCACATTCCGCTGTCAGGTCGAAACACAGACCCCGCATCAATCTGGACGCCGTACCCCTGCATCAAGGGCAGCCCTTAATGGAACCCCGGACCGTACGAAAAGTTCAATATCTTCGTACGCCACCGATGGCACCACACCAGCGCAACAGACCTGGCGTTACCCCCAGCCCTGATCCCCCTTGCAGATTTTTTGTGCAAATCAACATGCAGACCCATCGAGTCTGAGGCACACTTTGCGCCCGCTGTAATTTCACAATGCCATAAAGGCCCGGCCATTGTGCCGATCCCCCCCTCTATATACTAGTGGGCGCTTTTTTGCGGATGTCAGAAGAATGAGCCAACATTTTCAACATGATGTGCTGGTGATTGGCAGCGGCGCTGCCGGCTTGAGCCTTGCGCTCACGCTACCCAGCCATATGCGTATTGCGGTCCTCAGCAAAGGCGATCTGGCCAATGGTTCGACGTTCTGGGCACAGGGCGGCGTAGCCGCAGTACTGGATGACACCGACACGGTGCAGTCTCACGTCGAAGACACCCTCAATGCTGGCGGCGGGTTATGTCATGAAGACGCTGTGCGCTTTACCGTCGAGCACAGCCGCGAAGCCATCCAGTGGCTGATCGATCAAGGCGTCCCCTTCACCCGTGATGACACCGTCGACCCCGAGCAGCCCGGCTTTGAGTTTCACCTCACCCGTGAAGGCGGCCACAGCCACCGGCGCATCATCCATGCGGCGGATGCCACGGGTGCCGCCATTTTCAAGACGTTGCTCGAACAGGCGCGCCAGCGACCCAATATCGAACTGCTCGAACAGCGCGTCGCCGTTGATCTGATTACCGAGCGTCGACTGGGCCTGGAAGGCGACCGCTGCCTGGGGGCCTATGTACTGGATCGCGCCACGGGCGAGGTCGACACCTTTGGCTCGCGCTTCACGATTCTGGCCACGGGTGGTGCGGCCAAGGTGTATCTGTACACCAGCAACCCGGACGGCGCCTGCGGTGACGGAATCGCCATGGCCTGGCGCTCGGGGTGCCGCGTTGCAAACCTGGAGTTCAACCAGTTCCACCCTACCTGCCTGTATCACCCGCAGGCCAAAAGCTTTCTGATCACCGAAGCGCTGCGAGGCGAAGGCGCACACTTGAAGCTGCCCAACGGCGAGCGGTTCATGCAGCGCTTCGACTCCCGGGGTGAACTGGCTCCGCGGGATGTCGTCGCACGCGCCATCGACCATGAAATGAAGCGCCTGGGCATCGACTGCGTGTACCTGGACATCAGCCATGAGCCCGAAGCATTTATCAAGGCCCACTTCCCGACTGTCTATGAGCGCTGCCTGACATTCGGCATCGACATCACCAAACAGGCCATCCCGGTGGTGCCTGCGGCGCATTACACCTGCGGCGGAGTGATGGTCGACGAACATGGCCACACGGACGTACCAGGCTTGTACGCCATTGGCGAAACCAGTTTCACCGGTCTGCACGGCGCCAACCGAATGGCCAGTAATTCACTGCTGGAGTGCTTTGTATACGCCAAGTCAGCGGCGGCCGACATTCTCGCCCAACTCCCTGAAATCGCTGCGCCCGCAGCCCTGCCAAGCTGGGATGCAAGCCAGGTTACCGACTCTGACGAAGATGTGATCATCGCCCACAACTGGGATGAACTGCGGCGCTTCATGTGGGACTACGTAGGCATCGTGCGCACCAACAAGCGCCTGCAGCGCGCCCAACACCGGGTGCGCCTGCTGCTGGACGAAATTGACGAGTTCTACAGCAACTATAAAGTCAGCCGCGACCTGATTGAATTGAGGAACCTTGCTCAGGTAGCTGAACTGATGATCAGGTCTGCCATGGAACGCAAGGAATCTCGGGGTCTGCACTACACGCTGGACTATCCAGAGATGCTGCCAGAGGCGAAGGATACGATCCTTACCCCGACCAGATGAGGCACGTTAGGAGCCCTGAGGTTAGCATGGCTTTTAACAGTCTTCTAACACTTTCAGGGCCCTCTTGAGTCATCTTGCAGCCTATCCCCTACCCATCTTGGGTCTGCTTACAGTGGCGCGTACAGGCACGATAAAGACCCCTTGCGTGCGCGCGTTAAGGCTCAGGCGCGGGAGGGCCCACGGGGGACTTTGGGTTTGCTCTTACGTTGAGATGGGCACACAAATTATTCCCATTTTTCCCCAAAAGAGTTCTTAGAGAACCCACACGGCAATCATCAGGCGCACCACTAACGACACACCACAGAAGACCCAATAGGCGTCCTGTAAGGTGATCGTCATATGGCCTCCTTTAATTGAACCGTTATACCATTACATAAAAATAAGGGAGACCCGAAGGCATCCCTAAAGTGAATCGTTACTGTGGTGCTATTTGTTATTGAATGATCTGACCAACCTCCCCTTCTTTATTAGGGAGCTGCTGTGAATACCAGTCGCTTGATCATCTTGAAGGGCACCATCTCGGTCTGAAGGCCATCAGAGTCCAGCTTGACCTTGACCATAGCGTTAGCCAGCAAGTCAAAGACACAACGGATCTCAAGGTCCCAACCCTGCTTAGCAGCATTACGGGTAGCCTCAACATTCCAGATGTTGCCATTACGACCACCACGGTAGCTCACGGAGGTGAACGACTTCGGCAACAGGTAGACACCATAGTCAGTGCCTGAGTAGGCCTGAACGTGGGTGCCCAAGAGGTCTGAAGCACTCTCAAGGCCAGCACGTTGAGCGGCACGGTTGAGCATGGGGGACATGGCTGATGGGATCAGAACAATGAAGTCAGCAACATCGACACCCACAGCAGGGTTAACGTGTTCTGAAAGCAGGTCTAAAAGGTCTTCTGCCTTCTCCACTGCTTTGCCTGTCAGGGCACCTACATACGAGGTGTCCACTGAAGGCGCACCCACAAGGGTCTTAGCAATCTGACCAGCCGCATGAAGCTCAATGTCCAACAGGAGCTTTTCACCTGTCTGCATCATGGAGCCTTCGGTGAAGCCTGCCTGAAGGGTGTGGTCCAGCATGGTGACTCGATGGCTGATCAGAATGGCCTTCTCAGCGGCCTCAGTGAAGATGAACTCACCGGCCAGCACAGGGGCCTTATCGACCACCTGATTGTCCCAGTTCTCACGAGGATCAAAAGTCACTGATTGATCAGCCAACAAGGCAATCTGTTGACCAGTAGCATTGGAGCCATAAGGACGAAACTCACAAGGGCTGGCCTCCATAGCCAACTTGCGCCAGTCTTCAGAGTTCAAATGCTCATCAAGAGCCTCACTCAGTGCCTCGATGTAAACAGAAGTATCAGCAGCAGCCAGGGAGTCTTTACGGATAGGACCCGCATTGAATTGGATCTGACCACCATTAACCTGATCGTACTCATCCGAAGTAATAGCAGTGGTAAACGAATCTGGTTTCTTGTTCTCAAAAGGTTTCATGTAGTTCTCCTAAAGTTGTATTGAGTTGCCCCTCTGTTATGAAGGGCTGTTTGATATATGCCTTGTTACCAGTCCACACCATTGCCGGAATTAGCACGGATAGCTTCACCGTGGGCTCTGGCTTGAGCAAACTTACGCTCACGCTCAAGGCGCTTCTCAGCTTGTTCACGTTGAGTCGGCATATGGACACGATCAGCGGCAGACTGAGCCAACACTTGGCGCTCCTGTTCGATACGGGACTGTTCTTGGCGTTGCTCAAAGAGGAACCGTGAGGCCTCAGGGACAGCACTAAGGGACAAGCCCGCATCATCGAAAGCCTCAGCTACCTTAGTGACCTTAACGCGATCCTTACTGGCCTGAGAGACCAACAAGGGCAACATGATGGACTCAGCAAAGGAACGGGTAATAACTTGACCGAACAACTCAACAGACTTAGGGGTTACATTAGTGATAATGATATGCATGATTTGAATGTCTCCTGACATTGGAAGGGAATCAGGCGCATAAGGAAGTAGACGACCAGAAAGGCGGAGACCAAACGTCTCTCCCTACTGATTCACTTCCAATGGCATCTCTGGATTTATATTGCGATAGCCCCATGCGCGGGACTTTAAGAACTTTAGGTGACACTTATTGTTATTATAGGCACTACTGGTTGACCCGACAGTGATTAGTCACCGTACTTACAGCCCACCCTTGCTAACTGATGTTCGACCCAAAGTCTCTTAGCGGACTCTGAGGGCCTGGGTATGCAATAGGCTCCCGCATTACGATCAACAGCCCTGATGGCATTATGAGCTTCTCTACGCATATTCTTGTAGGAGTCCATCAAGATGGTCTCAGTGTGACTAATGGGCTTAAGCATTACTCACCTGTTTACGAGCATAGGCAGCCCTTTGAATCTCATTAATAAAGTCATTGGAGACCTGAGCAGGAGTCCTTTTAGCAAGACGTTTCTTGGCAGTCAGCTCACGGACCCCCTCATTGATCTTTGAGGATCTTTCAGCCAGCCAATTCACACCCTTGGCAGTCACCCGCCAGCCTTCAAGATTCCCATGGAGTCCTTTGGCGCGCTTGAACAAACCCTCTTGGATACGCTTTTGGGATGGTTCAATAACATCATCCCCTTTGTTATGGTCAAACACCTTACGTAAAACACCGGCAGCCAGAAGAACATCTTTAGCTAAGCGGCTCTGTAGGACATTAGCGGCGCGACAGGCATCAGTCCAGGAGATACCAAGACCATCCGCCTTCTGCATCAAGGCCGAAGCCTTAGGCATATTGTCGGCCAATAGTGCATCCTTCTCGACCAACGCAATAGCAGCCATACGCGCAGACAAAACGGCATCGTTCCGCATGGTTACGAATGCATCAACAACTATTACATAGAAGTCCAAGGAGCACGACATAGCATAGGCAATGGTGGCCCGTTCGGTTGCATAGGTCCCACCTGTCCGGCCATCTAAACTATGCAAATCTGCACAGTTATCAAAGTAGTCACGATCACGTCCGCGCCATTGTGCGGGCGGCTTGGTCATCTCTGGAAGTTGCTTATTAATATCGGTAAGTGACCATAGACCCTCAGTGTTTGACTTAAAGGTGTGCCCTTCAATAACGATAGGCAACAACTCGGCTTGAGCATTGGTAAACATGGTGTCGTTACTCCTTTTGATTGCTCCCTGAGTTCGCTCCCACAGGCCAGCACAGAGACCCACGACAAGGGGACTGGCAAGTGGCACAGGGAACAATCAGAAAGACTCTGTTGATGTATCGACCATGCGACTGGTCGTAAAGGTGAGCAGTGTGTACTCTATCTGTGAGGGTTATTAAATGGCTAACCTCAGCAGCCTTGGTATGGACTCATAGTAGTGGTCATCATTGCGAAGCAAGACCCACAACTGAGACTGACTTAAAGACTGACCTCAAGCAATAACCATCACTGGTCTAAATCAATAAGTCCTGCCTTGACTCAAAGCTACTCCTTAGACACTTAAAGTCTAAAGCAAAGATTAATAGAAGATATTGTAGAGAGTTACTTCAGGTCCTCTTTAAGAACCTAAAGATAAAAGCCCCCTATTCACATACCAAAGCACAACCTGAGAGCCCCAAACTCAGATGTGACCAAGACACACTTGGCTTACTTTGATACATGCCTGTTCCGACTACAGGTTGACCCTAAAAAAGGAGTCTTGAGTGCCAAGCCGTGAGAACCACAGCAAGATCGGATAGCGCAGCCTTATGGCTACAATCAGGAGGCACCAAAAGATTTCTCTTGAGGTGTTTCCTTATGTGAGGGTTAATTAAACAGGTTGACTTATGGTGGAATGTTACGAAGATTTCAGTGCGACTCACAGGCAATAGTGAGGGTTTTTAAGTCCAGCCCTTCTTGGCACAGCGCTCCTACGTGGATTCTGCAAGGCTAAGCCCCTGCCCGACCCTCAGATTTCATTCAGGCCCTTGAGGGTTAAATAGCCATGTTCTCAATGAGCGCCCTCAAGTCCCCAAAGTCCATGCTGATCTGTTGGGCCTCGGGTGTCTTGCTGGCCCCTAAGTCATACGAGCCGGTCTTGCGGATGGACGGTAGGACTTCTTCAGTGACCCACTTACGGAATGGCTCAGAGGCCGGAGCGTGGCCCCTTAGGAGCATCTGATAGGTTTGGGACTCAGTGAACAGCGTAGAGTTTCTGTTAAAGACTCGACCACTTACATCAGTAGGGAGGACACCTTGATGGATTATCGAGGTCACTTGAAACAGCTTCAGGGTTGGCCCGAAGTCAGGACGTTGTGCTGCTTGGTGAACTGTGGCCGAGGAGTCATTGTAGCCAGCCACACGAGCCACCTGAGTAGCGATGAACAGGAGGCCATGCTCAGGGTGCCCGATTAGGACATCCAATTGGTTGCCCATGAAGCCCCACTAATAGCACTTTGCCTTTATAGGGTTTGTGTGCTCAATTACAAGCCCACCTAAGGAGATCCACATGGCTTACTACACAGATAAATCAGTTTTCCAAAAAATAACTAACCCTCATGAAATATGGGGAAAGGAGTTTGGCCCAGCCGAAATTGTTCCAGTTTCAGGCATATACCGCTGTACAGGATGTAACAAGGAGGTGACCTCCAATCATGGCGACAAATTCCCACCACAGAACCACCATCAGCACACATTATTAGCTGGCCCGATCAAGTGGAAAATTAATGTTTGGACGAATACCGAAGGGAAATAATCTAAGAAAACCCTCTATGCACCACGTTAAATAAGGGCATAGAGGGTTTCTTGTTCATCAAACCGCTTGGGTCAGGCTACCCCAAAGGCCGACTTCAAAGCCTCAGCCATACGCCCCACTTCTACAGCGCTCCCAGCACCATAAAGGTCATAACTGATCGACCCCGACGAGTGCCCCAAGATCGACTCAGCAGTTCCCACAGGGACCTCAGCGGCCTTCAAGGCACCAGCCAATGAGTGGCGTAACGAGTGGAATGTCTGTGTCCGATCAGCCTTCAGATCCAACACATCCCTAAGGGCCCCATTGAGCAGCCCTGAGAATTGACCAACGCCCAGCTTAAACAGCTTTGAGTCAGCCTTATCGGTGAAGGTAAGGAACGCTTGAAGGTCAAACCCATAGGCCCCATCGGTCAACGGTACGACCCGGACTGAATTATTGGTCTTGGCTGACTTGCCATCGTTCCTATTAATGTCGATGACCCATACATCAGCGACCTGCTTAACGTCCGACTTGGTCAACTGCCTTAGCTCCTCAATACGAGCCCCTGTGATGACCCCAAGGGACAATGCCCATCGTTGCCATGCATCTACCTGGAGTGTCTTCGAGTGATCCATCAGAGCCTGTACCTGATCCTGAGACAAGGCCTCACGAGAGCTATCAGCGTCCTTGGAGAGCTTCAGTCCCTTATCGAAACTCTTGTCGAGATAGCCGTTATGCACGGCCCAATCCATGACCGTTGATAGTCGGGTTAGGATCTTGTTCACAGTGGAACCTTTACGGTCCTCAAGGAGCTTAGCCTTAAGCGCCACCATATCGCCCCGTGTGTGGGTCTTCAGGTTCAACTCACCCAAAGCATCACCAACAACGGTACAGGTAGACCGAATATCACGCATGGTGCTGGCCTGTACGTTGTCCTTTTGTTCGGCCATGTAGAGCGCTGAAAGGGACTTAAAAGTCAGGCTGTTGGATGCACTTACAGATAGGGACACAGGCAAGTGACTAAAGCTATCGATATTTGACTGCTGATCTAATTTATCTATCAATCCCAGTAAGCCAGAGGAGTCCCCCTGTAGTCGCTCCTGAGCTGCAATCATTATCTGCTGACCCAATCCAACAGCTTTAGCCTGAGAGGCCGTGAGTGCTGCTGTAGAGCCTATGGCCTTCAGGTCTGACTGCATATCCGCATAGACCAATGCTTGAGAGTCCAACAGTTCCCATTCAGTAGGAGTTGAGAGCACACCCTCAGCAATCTCCTTGAGTCGGCCACTCAGCTCCTCCCAAGTTGCCTCAGGCTGGTCCAGATGGAAGGCCCTGAGCGTGGACTGTAAGAGCTTGCTGGTGGACATTGCGGACTGCCTATCAGATGAGCGAAGGGAGATCGTACAGGAGCACAAGGAGCCTACAGGTCTGACCCTGAGGTAATAGATACCTGATCGCCGATAGTGCCAAGGTTTGGCGAGCTTGGTTTGTGGCAGGAGTCTAACAGTTGGTGCTGTGAGTGAGATGGTCATCGGCTGAAACCCTTGTGTCCTTTGGGTTTAGCCTCATTCGGTCGAGTTCTACAGCAACTACAAAGTCAGCCGCGACCTGATCGAACTGCGCAACCTGGCACAAGTCGCCGAATTGATGATCTGCAGCGCCATGGCGCGTAAAGAATCACGCGGCCTGCATTACACCCTGGACTATCCAGAGATGCTGGCGCAGGCGAAGGATACGATCCTGACCCCGACCCGGTGAGGCACGTCAGGTACGAGAACGCGGCACCGCTCGAGACAGCGTTGCCGCGTTTTTTTTCACGGTGAACAACAGTCCCACCTGCAGCCAGGACAAGCGCGCCAGAGCGCAACCAGTCTGGCAACGCCCTCTCAAGCAGCATCCTGAATTAGCGACAGTTCCGGCAAGAACTAGGATACGTCCTACATATTTAACATCTAAACATTGCTAGCTTTTTCGGTTTTAGCTTTCCACGCGCACTACGGGCCAATCGTTCGCCTGCTCAGTGCCTGTGGTCCGCGCCATATGACTGAAAAAGGAACACTGGATGTTCAACCCACGCCCTCAAACCCGTTTCAACCTGACCGCAAGCGTCTTCAAGCACCCTTCCTTCGCCCACCAAAAATCCTTTAACGCGCCCTCTTGTTTTGACCTGGAACGGGTCAGCGAACGTCCTGATCTGGATATCGAAAGCCTGCAACCTCAAGTCCTTGAAAAGGGCCTCTCCAGCAAAAAAGGTGTTTGCCTGATTGAAGGAGCCGCAGCATGACCCAGATTGCGGCGCAACAATGGATGGCCGAGCAACGCCACCTCGGGCGCTCTGTATGTTTGATTCTGGACTCACTGGACGAACTCACCGCCCGTAACGGCCTGTTGAACAACAGGGCACCTGAGCTGTATTGCAGCATTTACCGCGAAACGCCGGCTGCCGATATGGCAGACAATGGGCCTTTTCTGTTTCTTATCGACAACCCTGAAGACAAGCACTTGAGCGAGTTGCTCAAAGCGCCTGAAAGGAACTGGGGCTGGCTTGCCAGTGTTGCACCTGAGGCAGGGCTACAGGCGCTGGTCAAACATTGGCGCGACCGCATGATTTTCGGCGTCCGGCCCCATCGAGGGATTTATCGTTTCCATGACAACCGGGTGCTGGCCCGCGCCCTGAAGCACTTAACCACTGCAACGGTTGCGGGGTATTTAGGACCCGCGATCAGCGTCTGCTACTGGCAAGGGGAGCACTGGGAAACACTCAGCAACCCGGCACCGGGCAACTATCCAGCTCCTGAAAGCCCTGTCTGGAATGACTTTCCCATGGAGGCCGATCAGCGCGCCAGCACGCGCGAAGCCAATGCCCACCGCTACCTGCTGGCCAGGCATCTTGAAGCCTATGCCCGAATTGCCGAACAACAAGACCCGGAACTATGGCTCAGTACTCTATTGGCCCAGGCCAACACCTGGGGTTGGCAGGCGTCTGAGCAGTTGGAGTTTTTGCTCGTTCAGCGTTTAAAGACTACCACTGACCCACTTGCACAGCGCTGGGAGGCGCGCCCTGGTGAAAGTCCTGATGCTCATTTCCAGCGAGTTTTTCAGGAAGTGCAGTTTTGGCAAGGCGATGGCCCTTTATGAAAGCAATGATTAAAGCGCTGTTCCTGGGGACCTGCGCACTGTCAACGACTGGATGTTTTGCTGACAAGTCAGACAGTTTTATTTTTACGGCTGATCTGCCTCCAAGTTTTGCTTATTACGCAGTGGCCAAGTACGCGCCCGCCAAGGGAGAAACTTGTACGGCCACCCTTGATGACAATCCATACCTCGGTTTCAACAGAGAGTGGCGAACAGCATACAAACCAGAATCTGAAATACCGATTTACCGCACAGTCAAAGGCTGCAGACTGGCCATCTATAAAATCGACCTGGAAATCAATGCCACTTATGGAAAAACTCGAGGAGACTTCAGCACCGAAACAACAGCCGTTATTATTCGAGAAAAACTAGAAGAGCAATATAAAGGAGCTTTCGATACCAAAGGAGAAAGCACCATTAATGGTCAATGCCAATGGCTGTTTCGCACAATCGGACCAGACAGTTACATCACAAAACTCCTCGACTGCAAAAAAATTGACGATAAAGGTTTGGTGACTAAAGGACGACCCGTAGGGGCTTACACCCTAGATCAACTACCGGGTAAAACTGTGAGACTGAAGATAAATTTGGCCAATGAGGAAAGGCCTTCAATTGGCAATACTTGGCTGAGGTTTCCTAATGGTTGGAAACGTTGCATGGGCACAGGCATGGAAGACCAATATGCATTCTGCCGTAAAAACCAAAAAGACTTCAGCACTTTTCTCATGCCCGGCGGAAAGCAGTGCTCTATCTATCCTGGCTGCATAGAATAAGGAAATTACCCAATGACAGTAATATTTAAAGGCGGCGTTTTGGGTTCTTGTGTGGCCCTGGTAGCAGGGTGCGCCATGGGCAAATCGGAAAGTTTTACCTTTACGGCTGATCTGCCTCCCAATTTCACTTACGAAGCAGTGGCCAAATATGCCCCCATCAAGGGGGAAACCTGCACCGTTAAAAAGCCTCATGTTGGCTATAACCAAAGATGGCGCCTTGGCCATAGAGAAATATACAAACTCGATCAAGAAACCCCCATCTATCGGACTGTAGAGGGCTGTCGGGTCGCTATTTATCGCATTGAACTCTTCATCTACGGTTCTTATGGAAAAGACCGTGGAGACTCCAGTAGAGACTCAGCGATGGTTATCGTTCGCGAGGAACTGGAAGAACAATATAAAGAAACTTTTGATGTTAGTGGAGAAAGCGCCATAAATGGTCAATGCCAATGGCTGTTTCGGACAGTAGGCCCCAAGCGATATATAAGAAAACTCCTCGACTGCAAAAAAATTGACAATCAAGGCTTGGTGACTAAAGGACGACCCGTAGGGACTTACACCTTGGATCAACTACCAGGTAAAACTGTGAAGCTAAAAATCAAGTTGGCCGATGAAGAAAGACCCGGCTGGGGAGATACATGGGTCAAGTTCCCCAATGGCTGGAAACGCTGTATGGGAAAAAGCTTTGAGGATCAAGACGCATATTGCTTCGGAAACCACAAAGAATTTAGCAGTTTCAAAATGCCTGATGGGCGTAGCTGCACTATTTATCCTGGCTGCACTGAATAAGGACACTAAAATATGACCACTTTTGATGAAGAGGTGAAACACCCGCTAAACAGTCGTATGTTTGCCTGTCCTACTCAAGGCAAATGGACACGTTTTCAGTTGGTTGACGAAAATGGCGAAGGGCAACCTTATGCTGGACTTGCCTATAAGGTAATCGATGCGGAAGGACAGGTATACGAGGGTAAATTAGACGACACAGGAACAGGCAAGGTAGAAAACCACTTTGGAGGCCCAATAGCTTTGATTTTAGAAGCGCATTATCAAGGGCAAGAGCTGGCCTATGTACGCCGAATACAAAGGCCCCACTACCCACTTCCAATAACTGACCTCCAGGTTCGTGCCGAACAAACCCGTTACTTTCATAACGACGGCTCACGCACTCAAAGTAACCCCGCCCAAGCCAGTGCAGATTTTTTCTGCCAAGTTGAAGTTCGCCATCTGGTTAAACATGTCGCACATTTACCGCCCGAGGTTGAAGCTCACTATCCGCCCAATAAACACTGGGCCAAGCTTATGCGCGAGCATGGAAAACAGGGCGTCTGCCTGCTTCCAAATAAACATAACGTACTGGAAATGCGCCCTTTACGGGCCCTGCGCCCGATGCTCTCCACCGACTCGCAGTTCTGTGCGCTGAATCTGTATCAGCTCTCCCTTATGACCACCTTGAGCTACAACCCGTTTGGTCAGCAGCCTGATAAGACGCCCATCAGGGCGAAGGCTGTAAGTTTCCCTGTACAGCCGAGCATGGGTAACTGGTTTGGCGACGCTCTGGCCAGGTTTGATGAAATCTGGAAAGTAGACCCTGGACAAACCAGTGCCTACTACCCGCTATATGAAGATGTACCGTACTCAAAACGCCTGGAAATCGTGCCGTTTGATCCTGATCTGTACCCATCGAATAGCCCGGATCTGGAAGATAAACAAGAACACCCGGCCAGCATTCACTTTCTCGATGATCGAGAGCAAATTAATAGTACTGACACCCAGGCCTTTATCACCCATAACGACGAGTTCATGCTGATTTCTGTACGCGGTACCAATGAAATACTAGCGGATGGACTTAGGGATGCAGATGCGCTCCAAGTCCCTTTTGTTGAAGGCGTCGGCAAGGTTCACCGTGGATTCTATGAAGCGGCACTGAAAGTCTATGACCTCACGGCCAACTATCTCGAGAAGTTTTACACCGGACAGAAGCTAATCATTTGCGGCCACAGCCTGGGTGGGGCAATTTCCTTACTGCTCTCGGAGATGCTGCGGCGCCAGAAAGAATATGAAGTCGACATCGTGCTGTACACCTACGGCGCCCCAAGAGCAGCAGACAGCACTTTTGTAAAAGGCGCTGCCGACCTGGTGCATTACCGCATGGTCAACCATAACGACCCGGTACCCAGCGTGCCGGCACCCTGGATGAACACCAAGCCCAGGGTGTACCTCCCGGGAGCGGCACTCACTTTCTTTAACGCGCCTCTGGGCATCGCAGGCTTTGTCGCGGGCATTGCCAACTTGACCGGCGAGCCTTACGAGCATCACGGCACCTTGCAACACTTTATGCCGGTAGCGTTCGGCGCAAACAAAATGTCCTCGATTATGTGGGAACCCGGCTGCGACACCATTACCGAGCATGCGGCCTGTACTCTGGCCATTCATCAGAACAATGGGCTACCTGAAAGATCGGGGTTCATTTCCCAGATTTTTGACGCGGACAACCATTCAATGGTCGGCGGCTATATCCCCGGTTGCTGGGCTGCCCTGCGGCGTTGGCAAGAAGCCCTGAAACTCAAGCGCTCTCTGGTGACCTATGATGAGTTCGAGCACATCAGAATTGCTCTGGCAACAATCACGGAACAACTGCGCTCCAAGCGCCGCATGCTCAGCGACTCTCCTACCCCCTACAACCGGGCCATCGAACTGACCATCGATGCGCTCAATCGTGAGATCGACAAGGTACACATGACCTTCGAGCGCTTGAAACGCCTGCAGCAAAGCACAATCAACGAGGCCCGTGTTTACGGCGCGTTTTCAACACAGCCCGACCTGCTGTCAGAGTGCCTGTTGCGCTGGGATGCTCATCCGGAAAACAAGGTCCCGGAACAACTGGCCATGGCCCCCACCGCAGACGCCAATCATGAACGGTTGGGCTTGCTCCACGGACGCGTCATTGGTACGCCCTTTACCGTCAGTATTGATTCACTGTTCTAGGCCCTGGGCACTATTCGGGTGCCAGCCACCTACGCCGACTGAACTTCAGTCGCACGCGCAAGCGTCGGTGCTGATCCGGCGCCAGCGCATCTGCCGGGATGCACACCGCCCGCACCCGCCACTCATCGCGTACACGAAAGCGCACGATCACGACCCAGGGCAGCGCCAGGCTGTCACGGCGCAACTGCACGGCCTGCCAGCCCTTGTCACGACTCCATAACTGCCAGCCATCGGCATCATGGCGCAATCGGGTTACGGCACTGGCGTGGGTCAGTCGAATATGCCGTGGCAGCGCCCAAACCCCATGGGCCAGGCACAACAATGCGCCAAGCACACGTGCCCAGACAGGTATTGAAAGAAGGCAGATTGAGATCAGCGCCAGGGCCTGGGCTGCAAGATAAGCCGCCAGCAATTGCCCGCAGGCATGCCAGCGGCATTCAAAACAATTACTTGGGCTGGACACGATCCAGAATCATGCGAACCATGCGCTGCAGCTCAGGGTCTTCAGACTCGGCGCGCTCCATGAACCAGCCAAACATGTCCTGGTCTTCACATTCCAGCAGCTTGCGATAGCATTCACGGTCCACGTCGTTAAGGGTGGCGTACACCTCCTTGACGAAAGGCACCAGCAGCACGTCCAGTTCAAGCATGCCGCGACGGCTGTGCCAGTAGAGACGATTGAGTTCAACATCTTCGACCATGGAGCGCTCCTCAAATAGAGCGCAAGTATACAGGCCGATCCGTCATAGAACAGTCGGCTTTGGTCGGCCCCTGGAACTACCCATTTGCAGGGCACACCTCTATGATGTGTCCCAGACATTTTTTACCTGCGATGACCCATGGCCGACTCTGCTTTTTTCTGCACTCTGAACCACGAAGGCATTCTTGCTGTGATCGGCAACGACGCCAGCAAGTTTCTGCAAGGCCAGTTGACCTGCAACCTCAACTACCTGAGTGAAACCCGCTCGAGCCTGGGGGCCCGCTGCACGCAAAAAGGCCGCATGCAGTCCAGTTTTCGCATCGTGCTGCAGGACAACGGCTGTCTGCTGGCGATGGCTCGCGAGCTGGTTGAACCCCAGTTGGCAGACCTGAAAAAATACGCGGTGTTTTCCAAATCCAAATTGACCGACGACAGCGCCAACTGGGTTCGCTTTGGCCTGTACCAGGCGGACGCGGTACTGCAAAGCCTGGGCCTGAACCTGCCTGCCGAAACCGACAGCGTTGCTCGTGCCAGCGATTTGATCGCCATTCGCGCCTCCGAAGACCGTGCTGAGCTGTGGGCTCCTGTGGAGCAGACCGAAAGCCTGGTCCAGCACTTGAAAACGCAACTGGTTGAGGCCGATCTCAATGAATGGTTGCTGGGCCAGGTACGCGCAGGCATTGGCCAGGTCATGCCCCAGACCCGCGAACTGTTTATTCCGCAGATGATCAACCTGCAAGCCGTGGGCGGTGTCAGCTTCAAAAAAGGTTGCTATACCGGCCAGGAAATCGTCGCCCGCATGCAATACCTGGGCAAGCTCAAACGCCATCTTTACCGTTTGTCGCTGGAGGCGGGTCATGATGTCCCGGCGCCCGGCACCCCTCTGTTCTCCCCTACCCACACCAGCTCCGTAGGCGAAGTAGTGCTTGGGGCCAAAGCAGAGAACGGGATCGAGTTGCTGGCCGTCCTGACCTCCGATGCCGCGCAAGCGGGGGATATTCACGTGGGCGACTTGCAAGGCCCTGGCCTTTCGCTGCTTGAGCTGCCGTATCAACTGGACCGTGATCGCGAGATCCAGCGTTGATTGCCACACATCGAAATACCCCCTAGAGAAATGAGCATGCTGGCGCGCAGAGTCCAAATGGACTTGATCAAGGCCATTGATAGAGATGATCTGGTTTTACCAACGCTGCCTGAAGTGGCGTTGAACATCCGCAAGGCAGCTGAAAACCCTGAAATCAGCGTCAGCCACTTGAGCAAGGTCATCGGTCGCGACACCGCGCTGTCCGCACGCCTGATCAAAGTGGTCAACAGCCCGATGCTGCGTGCCACCCGGGAGGTCACTGACCTGCACACCGCGATCACGCGCCTGGGAGTCAACTACAGCAGCAATCTGGCGATCGGGCTGGTCATGGAGCAAATCTTCCATGCCCGCTCGGAAGTCGTTGAGCAAAAAATGCGCGATGTATGGCGTCAAAGCCTGGAGGTGGCAGGGATTTGCTACACCCTGTGCCGCCGCCATACCTCGCTCAAGCCCGACCAGGCGGCACTGGGTGGCCTGGTGCATCAAATCGGCGTGCTGCCCATCCTGACCTACGCCGAAGAGAACAACGAACTGCTCTCCGACCCGATTTCACTCAATCACGTCATTGAAAGCATTCACCCGCTGATTGGCGACAAATTGCTGGCGGGGTGGGAGTTCCCGGAAATGCTGTTAAAGGTTCCGGGCCAGTATCAGGACTTTTCTCGCGAATCCAAAAACATCGACTACATCGACCTTGTTCAAATCGCGACCGTGTTCATGCAACAGGACATCGACAAGCTGAACGCCCTGCCCGCCTTCAAGCACCTGGGGCTGGATGCAGGCGATGCAAAATTTGAACAGCAGCTCAATGACGCACGCGGAATGTTTATCTAGGCCAGCAGCTGGCTTTGTGGGAGCGGGCTTGCTCGCGATGGCATCAGCGCAGTCTTTCAGTCAAACCGGGTCGCCTGGATCGCAGGCAAACCGGCTCCCACACAAAACACGCCTGCTACTGCACCCGCCCGCCATTGGCCGGCACGAAACTGACCCGCACTTTCAACCCGCCCTGGGCACCGTCATGCAGGCTGATGTGTGCCAGGTGAGCGCGACAGATATCGCCCACAATCGCCAGGCCCAACCCCGACCCCGCCACGTGTGAATTGCGTCGATAGAAGCGTTCAAAAACCCGTTCGCGGTCTTCAAGAGGAATCCCCGGACCGTCATCTTCGACTTCCAGTATCGCGGGCGAATTGACTCGCAAAATAATATTGCTACCCGATGGCGAGTGGGCCATGGCGTTGTCCACCAGATTGCTCAGCAGTTCATGCAGCAACGTGGGCTCACCGTACAACCACACCGGCTGGTCGGCCTCAAGCGCCAGCGCAAAACCCCGGGCATGGGCCAGCGGTGCCATTGCCATCCCCAGCTCGCGGGCCAACTGGCTGAGGTCGAGCAACTGCGCCCCCCCTTCGGCGATGGCGCGGGCGCCATTTTCAATACGCGCCAGCGACAGTAGCTGATTGGCCATGTGGGTCAGGCGGTCAGTGCCCTGGGTCGCCTGCTCGAGCGTATTGCGCCAGGTCGACGGATCATTGGCGCGCAAACCCAGCTCAAGCTGGGCCTTGAGCACCGCCAGGGGTGTACGCAGCTCATGGGCGGCATCTGCAATAAACTGCGCCTGACGCTTGAATTGACTGCGCAAGCGCTCGGTAAAGTGATTGAGCGCCTGAACCAATGGCCGCAACTCTCGCTGTACCGAGACCAGCGGCAAGGGTCGCAAGTCATCCATCTCACGCTCCTCAACGGCTGTGCGCAAACGCTCCAGCGGGCGTAAAGCGGCACTGACGGCAAACCACACGACCAACAACGCCCCCAGCCCCAGCATGCCCAAACGCAGCAAGGTATCCGCCATCAAGCTGCGCGCCATGGCCACCCGGGCCTCATCGGTTTCGGCGACGCGGATTTCCGCCATGCCATTCATGCTGGGTTCGGTGACGGCCTTGAGCAAACTCACGACCCGCACGTTCTGCCCCAGGTAGGTGCCGTTATAGAAACGCGCCAACGCCGGGTAATCATCGGTACGCGGCGTGCCCGGTGGCGGAGCAGGCAGGTTTTCATAACCTGAAATCAGGTGCTGATGGATATCGTTGACCTGATAGTAGATTCGGCCCGCACTGTCGTAGGCAAACGTATCAAGGGCAACGTAGGGAACATCTGCGCTCAGGGTGCCATCACGTTGTGAAAGGCCTGCAGAAATGGTTCGGGCCGAGGCCAGCAAGGTTCGGTCGTACGCCGTGTCGGCGGCCTCACGACCATTGAAATAGGCGCTCAGCCCACTAGCCAGCATCAAGACAACCAGCAACAGCGTGAGGTGCCAGAGCAGGCTCCAGCGCAAGCTGTCGAGTTTAAACATCGCGGCTTTCCAGCAAGTACCCCAGGCCCCTGAAGGTCACAATCGCCACCGCCTGGCCGTCGAGCTTCTTGCGCAAGCGGTGAATATAGATTTCGATGGCGTCAGGACTCGCTTCCTCGTCCAGGCCAAACACTTGAGCCGCCAGCTGCTCCTTGCTCATGACCCTTCCCGGCCGTGCAATCAGCGCTTCGAGCACGGCTTGCTCGCGAGAGGTCAGGGTCAGCAGCTCATCACCCAGGGAAAAGCGTCGGGTGCCCAGGTCGTACACCAGGGACCCGCATTGCTGCTGGCGTTCGCCGCCCAACACGCTACGGCGCAACAGCGCTTTGACCCGCGCCTCCAGCTCGGTCAGCTCAAAGGGCTTGGCCAGGTAATCATCGGCCCCGAGGTTGAGCCCATGAACCCGGTCCTTTACGTCACTACGCGCCGTCAACATCAACACCGGCAAGGTTTTGCCACGGGCACGCAAACGCGCCAGCACTTCAAAACCGTTCATGCGCGGCAATCCCACATCCAGAATCGCCACTGCATATTCTTCACTGCTCAAGGCCAGGTCGGCGGCCACGCCATCGTGCAGTACATCCACGGTCAGGCCTGTGCCTTTCAAGGCCTGGGCAACACTCTCGGCCAGCTGTAGCTGATCTTCGACCAAAAGCACACGCATCGTGTTTACCTCAATTTTTTTGTCCGGGCCGCAGCCTTTTGTGCGCGGAGTGTACAGACGACAGGAGTGCTGTGAAGCCCAAAAACAGGGAATGTCTACTGAAAGGTTAGCGAAAGGTTGACGAGCTAGCATCGCGAGACTGACAGGAATCTCTGTTGCCGTTATGCACAGCACAACGGCCCGAAAAACGCCTTGAAGCGTTTTCGTCAATAAGAACAATAACGGAGCACCCCATGCTGACTTATCAGTCCAAGACCTCTCGCTTCTGTATTTCTTGCGTGTCCGATACTCCCCTCGCGGCCCCTGCGAGTGGCTTTCTGCCATCTGCACGTTCTACGTAACGCGGGTGGAGCACGGCTCTGCGCCAACGATTCCAAGCAACAAAAAATGCCCTATAAAAACAAAAGCTCCTGAGGAGACGATATGAAACTTCCCCTGCGCACCCTGGCACTCGCTGCCGGCTGCATGCTGTTCACCGGCCAGCTCATGGCCGAGCCAAAACGTCCTGAATGCATTGCCCCGGCCTCCCCAGGCGGCGGTTTTGACCTGACCTGCAAACTGGCTCAAAGCGCACTGGTGAACGAAAAGCTGCTGAGCAAACCCATGCGCGTGACCTACATGCCCGGTGGCGTGGGCGCCGTTGCCTATAACGCCGTGGTCGCCCAGCGCCCGGCCGATGGTGGCACCCTGGTCGCCTGGTCCAGCGGCTCATTGCTCAACCTGGCGCAGGGCAAATTCGGTCGTTTCGATGAAGGTGCCGTGCGCTGGCTGGCTGCTGTCGGCACCAGCTACGGAGCGATTGCGGTGAAAAACGACTCGCCCTACAAAAATCTCGACGATCTGGTTCAAGCACTGAAGAAAGATCCGAGCAAAGTGGTGATTGGTTCGGGCGGCACGGTGGGCAGCCAGGACTGGATGCAAACGGCACTGATTGCCAAGGCTGCCGGGATCAACCCCCGCGACCTGCGTTATGTGGCACTGGAAGGTGGTGGTGAAATCGCCACAGCGTTGCTGGGCGGCCATATCCAGGTCGGCAGCACGGACATTTCCGACTCCATGCCGCATATCCAGAGCGGCGACATGCGCCTGCTGGCGGTGTTCGCCAACGAACGCCTGGACGAGCCGGAGATGAAGGACATTCCGACCGCCAAAGAGCAGGGCTATGACATTGTCTGGCCCGTGGTGCGCGGCTTCTACCTGGGGCCGAAGGTCAGCGACGAGGATTACGCCTGGTGGAAAGCGGCTTTCGACAAGCTGCTGGTCTCCGAAGAGTTCAACACCCTGCGCGATCAGCGAGAGCTGTTCCCGTTTGCCATGACCGGCCCGGAGCTGGACACCTACGTCAAAAAGCAGGTGGCTGACTACAAAGTCCTGGCCCAGGAATTTGGCCTCATTCAGTAAGCCTTACTGACCGGTAACCGGGCCACGATCCTTCGCAGGCCCGGTTCAGGAGTGAACCATGCTCTTCCAACGCATTTTTGCCTCAGTGCTGCTGCTCGCGTGTGCCGCACTGGCGCTGATGGCCTGGCCCTATCAGGCGCAGTTTTCCTATGAACCCGTTGGCCCGCGGGCCTTCCCGCTGCTGATGCTCGGCCTGATGGGACTGGGGCTTGTCTACATGATTTTTCGCCCCACGCCCGTCGTCCACAGTGAAGACGACCCGCAGCTGGACCGCGAAACCCTGACCAAGATCGCGCTGTGCACCGTGTTGCTGCTGATCTTCGCCGGTACGTTCGAGCCCTTGGGTTTTATCCTTAGCAGCATCCTGATCGGTATCCCGATGGCACGCCTGTATGGCGGACGCTGGCTACCCAGTTGCGTGATCGTCAGCCTGATAAGCGTCGGTCTTTATCTGCTGTTCGATAAAGCGATGGACGTCCCACTGCCGCTTGGCCTGCTCGAAGCTCTGGAGAACTGATATGGATACTTTTGGCTATTTGGGCCAGGGCTTTGGCGTCGCACTCAGCCCGTACAACCTGGTCACCGCGCTGTGCGGGACTCTGATCGGCACGGTGGTCGGCCTGTTGCCGGGGCTTGGGCCGATCAACGGGGTCGCACTGCTGATTCCAATCGCATTTGCCCTGGGCCTGCCACCGGAGTCTGCCCTGATTCTGCTGGCCGCGGTCTATCTGGGCTGTGAATACGGCGGCCGTATCAGCTCAATCCTGCTGAACATCCCGGGCGAAGCGTCCACCGTGATGACCACCCTCGACGGCTACCCTATGGCCCGCAAGGGTCTGGCCGGGGTGGCGCTGTCGCTGTCCGCGTGGAGCTCGTTCATCGGCGCCTTCATTGCCACCTGTGGCATGGTGCTGTTCGCCCCGTTATTGGCCAAGTGGGCGATTGCCTTCGGCCCGGCGGAATATTTCGTGCTGATGGTGTTCGCCATCGTTTGCCTGGGCGGCATGGCCGGGGACCGCCCTCTCAAGACCTTTATCGCTGCACTTATCGGGCTGTTTCTGTCCACAGTCGGGATTGATGCCAACAGCGGTGTTTACCGGTTCACCGGCGACAACATCCACCTGACTGACGGCATTCAGTTTGTCGTGCTGGTACTGGGCCTGTTTTCCATCAGCGAAATCCTGTTGCTGCTGGAGAAAACCCACCGCGGCCAGGAAGCCGTGAAGGCCACGGGCCGCATGATGTTCAACTTCAAGGAAGCGTCTGCTGTATTTGTCGTGAACATCCGTTGCGGCTTGCTCGGCTTCATCATGGGCGTACTCCCGGGGGCAGGCGCAACACTGGCCAGCGCCGTGGCCTACATGACCGAGAAACGTCTGGCAGGCGCTAGCGGCAAATTCGGCCAGGGCGACATGCGTGGTCTGGCAGCACCTGAAACCGCCATCGGCGCTTCGGCCTGCGGCGCACTGGTGCCCATGCTGACTCTCGGCGTACCGGGTTCCGGCACCACGGCGGTGATGATCGGCGCCCTGTCGCTGTACAACATCACCCCGGGCCCCCTGTTGTTCCAACAGCAACCCGATATCGTCTGGGGCCTGATTGCGTCGTTGTTTATCGCCAACATCATGCTGGTCATCCTCAATATCCCGATGATCCGCATCTTCACCCGCATTCTCTCGGTGCCAAACTGGGCGCTGGTGCCGGTGATCGCAATCATTACCGCAATCGGTGTATACGCCGTGCACGCCACCACGTTCGATCTGTTCCTGATGATCGGTATCGGCATCTTCGGCTACATCCTGCGCAAGCTCGACTTCCCGCTCTCTCCGGTACTGCTGGGGTTCATCCTGGGTGGTTTGATGGAGCAGAACTTGCGTCGTGCGTTGTCGATTTCCAACGGTGCGCTGGAGATCCTGTGGGCAAGCCCGATCACCCTGGGTGTCTGGGTGCTGACGGCGATCATGTTGCTGCTGCCTGTGCTGCGCATCTGGCGCAAGCGTAGTGCTCAACGTCGCGCCTTGGCCGATGCTTGATTCAGGATTCAGGCACTGGTGGGGCACGCCACTGGTCGGTCTGGCCGGTGGCTACCTCGCCAGCCTGATCGGCTGGCCGTTGCCGTGGATGGTCGGCTCCTTGCTGGCCATCATCCTGGTGCGCTGCCTGACACCCTGGCAGTTGGCCGAGATCCCTGGCGGACGTAAATGCGGTCAGTGGATTGTGGGCATCGGTATCGGCCTGCACTTCACGCCCGTGGTCATGGAGCAGGTGCTGGCACACTTCTGGCTGATCCTGGCGGGCGCCCTGCTCACCAGCGTATCGAGCGTCATCGGTGTGTGGCTGATGCGCCGCAGTGGTGAGGACCGCGCCACGGCGTTCTTCTCCAGCATGCCTGGTGGTTCGGGTGAGATGGTCAACCTCGGCGCCCGCAACGGCGCCGTGTTGAGCCGGGTTGCTGCTGGCCAGAGCCTGCGGGTGCTGACCGTTGTACTGTGCGTCCCGGCAGCCTTCAAATACCTGATGGGCGAAGGCGCTCCCGCCTTGCAGCCCGCACCTGTCAATTTTTACTGGTTGGCGCTGCTGTTTCCGGCAGGGGCTTTGCTGGCCTGGATCTGGCAACGCTTGCGCCAGCCCAATCCGTGGCTGTTCGGGCCGCTGCTGGTCAGCGCCAGCGTCAGTATCCTGTGGGATTTGCACACTGGCCTGCCGGACGGCAGCAGCCAGATGGGCCAGTGGCTGATTGGCAGCGGGCTGGGTTGTCACTTCAACCGGGCGTTCTTTCGTCGGGCGCCGTCCTTTATCGGACGAACCTTGCTCGGCACCGCGGTGACAATGCTGATCGCCAGCCTGTGTGCGCTGGGCTTGAGCACCCTAACCCAGCTCGATCTGCGCTCCATGACCCTGGGCATGATGCCCGGTGGTATCGCAGAAATGAGCCTCACGGCAGAAACCCTGCAACTGTCAGTCCCGCTGGTCACGGCCTTGCAGGTCATGCGCCTGATCTTCGTGCTGTTTTTAGCCGAGCCCCTGTTTCGATACTGGGTTCGCCAGGACCACAACGGGTCATCTCTGTAATCCTGGGCACACCCGATGTCGCGGGTGTGCCTCCTCCCATGCACTTAAACCGGCGGCAGTTTCCAGTCGATCGGGGACAGGCCGTTTTGCTCAAGGAACTTGTTGGTCCGACTGAAGTGGCCGTTACCAATAAAACCCCGATAGGCAGACAACGGTGAAGGATGCACCGAGGTCAGCACCAGATGCTTGGTCGCATCAATGAGTTTTTGCTTGCTCTGGGCATGGGCACCCCACAACAGGAAAACCAGCTTGGGCTGCTGCTCGCTCACCACCTGGATAATCCGGTCAGTGAAGTGTTCCCAGCCTTTTTTGGCATGGGAGGCCGCATTGGCGCGCTCCACCGTCATTGTCGTGTTGAGCAGCAATACACCCTGCTCGGCCCAATGCTGCAGGCAGCCGTGGGGGGCGATATCGATGTTCAGGTCACGTTTGAGCTCTTTATAGATATTGACCAGCGAAGGCGGCGTCGGGATACCGGGCTGCACTGAAAAACACAGGCCATGCGCCTGGCCCGGGCCGTGGTAAGGATCCTGCCCCAGAATCACCACCTTGATCTTGTCCAGCGGCGTCAGGTTCAGGGCGTTGAAAATAAGCGGACCTGGCGGGTAGATCTCTTTGCCGGCGGCATGCTCCTGGCGCAAGAACTCGCGCAGCCCGGCCATGTAAGGTTTATCGAACTCCTCACGCAAAGCCTGCTTCCAGACAGGTTCAAGTTTTATACGGTCATCCGACGTCATGGCTACATCCTGAAAAACAATGGGGCGGACACTAGAAAAGCCCGCCCCCATTGTCAACTGCCCTAACGGCCCCGCCACCCTCCGCCATTATCGGGGCCCCTGCCATAACCAGGCCCGTGGCCAGGATGATAGCCTCGCTCGCGGTAGTAGCCCCGTGGTGCAGGGTAGTAACGCGGCCCCTGATAGTAGCGTGGAGCTGGCGCGTAGTAGCCACGCGGGTAAACATGGTAAGGACGGTAACCGCCTTCGTAATAAGTGACCGGAGCCGAGTACACCTCAGAGCGGTAGTAACCGGAACTGCCCGAGTAGTAAGGCACGCAGGCTGTCACAGATAAGCTGATGGCAATGATAGAAAGTAGGCGACGATACATGGCGGCCTCCTGGACCGCGAAAGAGCACCCCCAGCGACGCTGGGGGGCGACAAACAGCAACAGCGTCTGACACCTGTTAAGACAGCAAAAATGATATTCAGTGCCGTTGATAAAACGCGTCAGACCTGCAGATCCGACCAAGGGTGAGTGCCATCCCTGGCACCTCTCGCAGGTCGACCCGCCGTCAGTTAATCAAGCACTCAGTCGAGCACCGAAAAAGCACAGGCACCAGCGTTTGCGGCAGTGCACTCGTACACTATCAGCCCCACGCCGCTTTCAATCATTGTCCAGCTGTCAATATTGGCAAGACGCATTGAATGTTCATTCGCCGTACTTTGACGATACGACAAGTTGATCCGGGAGCGGTCCTGAGCTTTATATTCACAATATCCGATGCGACCGGCAGTGCCTTGCTGATTGTTCAACGGATAAAAAACAGCGCCCTCAAATGACGTCAGCCGCGAAGGTGACAAAGCACTGGAGACCGCGATCCATTCATCCCCGGCCCTGTGGCTCGGCGCCGTGTAGACGCCCTCCCTGAGGGTCACATTATCAACACTCGGACAACTTTCGGCCGCACTGACCAGTGAACTTGCCGACAGAAACAGTGCGCACAAAAAAACATGAACTGACTTCATAAACAGACACTCCAGAAGATGAATTTTAATGTTGATATTTACGAACAGGCGTTGCCTGCCGATAACTTCAAGAGTAATCAACCAAGACTATTTAACAATGCCGTTATACGTAGCTACTTTCCGATAGTGTTGCGTGAAGTTATTTAACAACTAACTATTCGCCAATGAGCGGGTGTACACACCTGAACGACTCGAGCAACAGAACCCTGCGTACACCTCCAACAGCGATTACCATAGCTCGAGTAAACGCCTGCCCCACAACGGACACCTGACATGACCACGCCCGACCTTTGCCCAGCCTGTGGCGCCCGTAACGACTGCACCCAGGCCAACCCTGACACCCTGGGCCAACCCTGCTGGTGCTTCGGCGTGACTATCGACCCAGAAATCATCCGTGCCTTGCCAGTGGAGCAGCGCAATCTGACGTGTCTCTGCCCTCGCTGCGCGAACGTTCTGAGCCAATTGCAGCCAGCGCAAACGTAACACCTCACGTAAGATGTTCGGCTGTATTCCTTGTGATTGATCGCTATGCGTGTAGACCGTTTTCTGAGCAACCTGCCCCAGTTCAACCGCCAACAGGTTCGCTTGCTCATGATTGAGAAGCGCATCCAGGTCGATGGGCAGGTCATCAGCGATCCGCGCCACGAAATCAATGCATTCAGCCGTATCGAGCTGGATGAGAACATCCTGCAGGCCGGAAAACCTGCCCGGTACTTCATGCTGCACAAGCCACAAGGTTGCGTAAGCGCCACCCGGGATGCGGAGCATCCCACTGTGCTCGACTTGCTGAATGAGCCGGACAAGCATGACCTGCATATCGCCGGTCGACTGGACTTCAATACCAGCGGGCTACTGCTGATCACCAATGACGGGCACTGGTCGCGCCATGTCACCCAGCCGCAGACCAAGATGCCCAAGGTGTATTACGTCGAGACCGAGCAGGAAATAACCGATGCCTACATCAGCAAATTTCGCGAGGGCGTCTATTTCGCTTTCGAAGACTTGACCACCCAGCCCGCCGGGCTGGAGTTGCTGGGCCCATTCAGTGCGCGCCTGAGTATCGTTGAAGGTCGTTACCATCAAGTCAAACGCATGTTCGGCTTCTTCGACAACAAGGTCATGCGCCTGCACCGTGAGAGCATCGGGCCACTGGTGCTCGACAGCCAACTGGCCCCCGGCGAGTACCGGGCGCTGAGCGAGCAGGAAGTGCTTCAATTCCAACCCGCACCTGCGAGTTAGCCTGCAACGGGGCCTACCCCTTTCTGTAACAATCACGGAGCACCATCAGTCAGACCGACGCTCGATTCACCGGAGTCTGACGCCATGATAACGCCCGAAATCGCTGTGCTCGATATTCAAGGCCACTATCGAATTCACACCGAGTTCTATCGCTGCGACACCGCAGAAAACACCATTATTCTGGTCAATGGCTCAATGGCCACGACCGCCTCGTTTGGCCAGACCCTGAAAAACCTGCACCCCCATCTGAACGTCGTTCTGTATGACCAGCCGTACGCGGGCAAGTCAAAACCCCACAACCCTCATCAAAAGATGCTGACAAAAGAGCTGGAAGCCCAGGTGCTTCTTGAGCTGATAGAACACTTTGACGCGAATTATCTGCTGTCATTCTCGTGGGGGGGGACTGCGGCACTCACAGCGTTGGCAAACACACCACGGCGTATCGAAAAAGCGGTGATCAGTTCCTTTTCACCGCTGATCAACGAAGCCATGCGCGATTACCTGGAACGTGGCCGCAGTTGCCTGGCAGCCTGCAATCGCACTCAGGTCGGCAACCTGGTCAACGACACGCTGGGCAAACATTTGCCGCCCCTGTTCAAGCGCTTCAACTTCCGCCATGTCAGCACGCTGGCCGCCCATGAATACGCGCAGATGCATTTTCATATCAATCACGTCCTCAATAATGACCAACCATGCTTTCTCGATGCTGCCAGGGGCATTGATATTCCGGTGTTGTTTATCAACGGCGCATGGGACGAGTACACCGTGGCCAACGATGCCAGGCGCTTTGCGCACCCCATCGCCAACAGCCAGTTCATCAGCCTGGAAAACACCGGGCACTTTCTGGACATGGAGCACAAATCTGCCAGCCACATCAGCAGAACCGCGCTGCTCAATTTTTTAGAACCGACACAAAGTGAACACCAGCAACAGTCCCTGTGAAGCGTTCCAGGTAACCCGGAAATTGAAAAAACACTGCAAAATTACGCATTTGAAGAATAAAACTTCTCATCAAGGCTGACATCTGGTACAAAGTCAGCCGCTCTGAGCGGGTGTCGTATAATGGTATTACTCCAGCTTCCCAAGCTGATCACGCGGGTTCGATTCCCGCCACCCGCTCCACTTCTTCAAGGCTTTCACCCCTCTGAAAGCCTGGCCTGTACAGCAGCAAACTCCCCCTTCGCGTTTTACAGCTTGCACACGATGTTCACCCGCGCCCCCTCTTTTTGACTCGATACATCGCCGTATCTGCATGGTGCAGCAATTGCTGGGCCTGCTCTCCGTGCTCGGGGTAAACCGCAATGCCAATGCTGGGAATGATGTTCAGCGTGTGATTGCCAATCAAGACAGGCTGGCTGAGGTTAAGGCGAATTTTTTCAGCCACGATCAGCGCATGCGATGGCAGTTTGAGCCTCTCCAGCACCAGCACAAATTCATCCCCGCTCATCCTGGAGACCGTATCGCTTTCGCGCACGCACAGCGTCAGGCGCCGCGCCGTCTGCTGCAACAAGTCATCACCCACCGCATGCCCATAGTTGTCGTTGACGAGTTTGAAATGGTCCAGATCGACATACAGCACGGCCAGGCATTCATTGTCCCGTTTGGCAGCGGCCAGCGCGCGGTGCAGGCGATCATAGAGAAGGTCGCGATTGGGCAAGTGAGTCAAGGCGTCGTACTGCGCCAGATACTGCAGGCGGGCATGCAATTGCTTGCGCTCAATGGCCGTTGCCACCTGGGTCGACACGTATTGCAGCAAGTCTTTGTGTTGCTCGGTGTAGCGTTCTTTACCCGGCAGGCTTTTGACCACCAACGCACCCATAGTGCCGTTCTGAGTGGCCAGCGGAACACCCAGCCATGACGGCCCATGGTCAGGCACATGCATGACGGGCTGGCCACTGAGCATGACCTCCTCACTCAGGTGGCGAACGGGCGAGTGCTGCTCAAGTGGATGATCGTCGACGTAATAGGGAAACGTCAGCGAACCCTGCTCCCGAAGTGCGACCGAGAAACTCACCGCGGGCAACCACTGCCCGATGAGCTGGTGCACACATTTGAACAGCGCCAGCAAATCCTCGGCCCCATGGGCAGCCTCCGAAATCGCAAAAAGAGCCGCCTGGCGTGACTCCGCCAGTTTGCGCTCGGTGACATCGCGGGCCACGGCAATGCGCATTTCATGGGTTTCAGACCAGCATGCAGACCATTGGATATGCACCACATGCCCGTCCTTGTGCACATAGCGGTTCTCGAAATTGAGCTTGGGTTCACCGGCCATGATGTCGCTGGCCGCGAGCAGCGTTCGCTCACGGTCAGCGGGGAAGACCAGATCGATCATCGACTGGCCTTTAAGCTCGTGGGGCTCATAGCCCAGGATACGTTTGCAGGCTGCACTGACATAAACGAAGCGACCATTGCGGTCCACCACACAGACAGCGTCAAGCAACAGGTCAATAAAACCTGCCTGGAGCAGGTAATTCTTGATGTCCATAGGGCAACTCGATGCCTCAGGGTTAAATGGAAACATTCATCCCTGACTCACACACCGCACCGCATTCCCTGCCACCTACGTCAAACGATAGTTCGTAACAACCCAGGCAGTGCATGCATCAACGCACTGATGGCAAAACCGATGAACATGACCCCGCACAGCCGGGTAATCAGCAGCTCATGACGCTGATAGAGTGCCCTGACATGCCCCGCTCCTACAATACCAACCAAAATCGCGTAGGCCATCGCCCCACCGACAAAACTCAATGCGATCAACCAGGGCAGCATTTCCCAGGTCAGAAGCTCTGCACGGCTGGACAGCAGCGCCGTAAACGTCGCCACCGCCACGGGATACGCCTTGGGATTGGTCAGGCCGAAGAAAATCCCGTGAGCAAACGGCTGTCGCGCCGGTCCTTGCCGGGCAACGCTGCTGCGCTGGGCGCGCACCGCGCGCAATCCCAGCCAGAACAGGTAGAGCCCGCTGATCAAGCCCAACACATTGAAGGCGGTGCTGCCAAATTCACGCGCGCCCACGATGGCGATCAGCGCCGTGCTGCACCAGATCACATCACCCAGCAAATGCCCGCACAGAAACCCGGCCCCGGCACGTCGCCCACGGGCCGCACCAATGCCAAAAACAGCGAGCACGCCTGGCCCCGGGGTGATGCCATAGATAAAACCAGAAGCCAGAACGGCCAGTAACAACGAAGGTGTCATGCACACAGCTCCAAAAATCATGCCTCACGCTTTGCGTGACCCGTGAGGTCGCCCGATTTTGCACGTTCTTGAAGCGTCTGTAACCGCGTCTAGTGTCGACGCCCCAAAACATTAACCACCAGCCGATCGACCCAGCCCCAGATACGCTGTTTTACTCGTCGCCAAAGTGGTCGTGACTGCCAGTCTTGCAAGCTGACAGGCAGGCTTTGGGCAAAGTCGGCGTTAAAACTGGCGACCACCGCCTGCGTCAGCGCCGGGTCGAGCGCCTCGAGGTTGGCCTCAAGGTTGAAGCGCAGGTTCCAGTGGTCGAAATTGCACGAGCCAATGCTGACCCAATCGTCAGCCAGCACCATCTTCAGGTGCAAAAAACAGGGCTGGTATTCCAGTATCTGCACACCGGACTTCAGCAGCCGCGGGTAATAGCGATGACCGGCGTAACGCACGGAAGGATGGTCGGTGCGCGGCCCCGTGAGCAACAGCCGTACATCAACGCCCCGGGCCGCGGCGCGACGCAGAGAGCGGCGCACACTCCAGGTGGGCAAGAAATAAGGCGTGGCCAGCCAGATACGTTGGCTGGAACTGTTGATCACCCGCACCAGCGATTGCAGGATATCGCGATGTTGATGAGCATCCGCATAGGCGACACGGCCCATGCCTTTGGCCTCCCGGGGCAGGCCAGGCAAGCGTGCAAGCCCGAAGTGAGTGGCGGGCTTCCATGCCTTGCGACTGATATTGGCGCGCCATTGACGATCAAACAGCATCTGCCAGTCCATGACCAGCGGGCCTTGAATGTTGACCATGACTTCATGCCATTCACAGGTGTCGTCACTGGGGCGCCAAAACTCATCCGTAACGCCAGTGCCCCCGACCACGGCCAGTTGCTGATCCACCAACAACAGTTTGCGATGATCGCGATACAGGTTGTTCAGGCCACGGCGCCAGCTAAGCGGGTTGTAATGCCTGAGTTCAACTCCGGCATCGGTGAGCCTTCGGCGCAAACTCAAACCCAGGCCCAGACTGCCATAGGCGTCAAACAGGCAGCGCACTCGCACCTCGCGCCAGGCGGCGTGTTCCAGCGCCTGCACGATGGCTTCGGCGCAGCCACCCGCCTCAACCAGATACAACTCCAGATCAATCTGCTCTTGTGCCTGCTCGATGGCTGCCAGTATCCGGGGGAAAAACCGGGAACCATCGATCAGCAACTCGAACTGGTTGTCGCTGCGCCAGCCAAACACCGCGCCGGCCATCTTAGCGAGCCGTGAAAATCAGTACCGCACCCACCGGCACTGAAAAACTGATGGCTGACAATCCAGCCAATTTGCGCAAGGTTTCGAGCTCCGGCTGCAGGCCAAAATCTTCGGCTTGCAGCATCAGCGGCTCCAGGGTTACGACCTGAAAGCGCCGTTCATCAAGGCGGGTGGCCAACAGTTCGGCCTCATAGGTGTGTTGTTTGCCGCGCAGGCTCACCGTGACAGGCAAGTGCAGTTCCAGTTGCGCACCGGGGGCAAGATCATTGATCGGTTGCAAGTCAATCTGCGCCGTAATCTGTGCTTCCGGGAAATGCTTGAAATCGAACAGCACGTCGCGCATGCGCTCATCACGCAGCGGTACGGCACTGTTGACCGAATCCATTTCTATACGCAATTGCGCCAGGCCTTTACGGTCGACCTTGCCGTGCAGGACCAAAAAGCGATGCACGTTCGCGATATTGGCATTTTGCGTGGAGACAAACGAAAGCCGTGATGACTCACCGTCCAGATACCAGTTGGCCTGGGCAGAAAGGCTCACGCCAAGGGTCAACAACAAGGCGCAGGCAGAAGAAAACAACACTTTAAGCATAAAAACTCATCGACAAATAAACGTGGGCGAACATTAACCCTGGCGAGCGGTTTTGGCTGGACTTTTTAACACAGTGTTAGGACGCCGTCAGACACCGACAGTTCCTCCGGGGCTCCTGTCATACAAGCATCATCCAAACGTCACAGGGGTGACATTGCACCTGCCTAGCCTGAAGTTGCACACCTCAGTCGATTGGCAGAAACCCAAGGCGGGCCCGGTGCCTGCACGGAGATTCGCAATGTCCCAGATCGTCCGTATCCGCGACACCGCTCCAGAACGCCGTCTGCAGGCAGAGCGCCTGATCGGGCCCGACGCTTTGCGCGAGGCCCAGACCCTGCGTTTTCGTGTGTTCAGCGGCGAGTTGAAGGCCAGGCTCAAAGGCGCCGAACATGGACTGGACGAGGACGGTTACGACGCGCATTGCGAACATATCGGGGTCCGCGACCTCAATAGCGGCCAGCTGGTAGCCACCACTCGCCTGCTGGATCACAGTGCCGCCCGAAACATCGGCCACTTTTACAGCGAAGAAGAATTCAACCTTCACGGCCTGGCCAATCTGCAAGGGCCCGTACTTGAAATCGGAAGAACCTGTGTCGACCCTGCCTACCGCAACGGCGGCACCATCGCCGTACTCTGGGGCGAGCTGGCAGAAGTCCTCAACCACGGCAATTACCGATATCTGATGGGCTGCGCCAGCATCCCCATGCAGGACGGCGGCATCCAGGCTCAGGCAATCATGCAGCGCCTGCGCGAACGCTACCTGTGCACGGAACATTTGCGCGCCGAACCGAAAAAGCCGTTACCGGCCCAGGAAATACCCGCCAACGTCATCGCCGAAATGCCGCCATTGCTCAAGGCCTACATGCGCCTGGGCGCCAAGATTTGCGGTGAACCTTGCTGGGATGAAGACTTCCAGGTGGCAGACGTGTTTATTTTGCTCAAGCGCGATGAGCTATGCCCGCGTTATGCGCGACACTTCAAGGCGGCCATGTAATGAGCCGTTTGCGCCGATATGGCCGAGTGGCGCGTGTGCTGGCCGTTGTCAGCCTGGGGCTGGGCATGGCCAGTGCGTTCGCCGTGCTTGAGCGCTTGAGTCTGAGCAGCACGATGGACCGTCGCCAGCGCTGGTCGCAATTTTTCATGTCTCGCCTGAGCAACGCCCTGCCCTTTCGCATCACCGTCGTCGGCCAGTTACCGGCAACGCCCATGCTGTGGGTCAGCAACCACGTGTCATGGACCGACATTGCGCTGCTGGGGCAACTCACCCCGCTTTCGTTTTTGTCCAAATCAGAAGTCCGCGGCTGGCCCGTTGCCGGTTGGCTGGCGGCCAAGGCCGGGAGCCTGTTTATTCGCCGGGGCGCAGGAGACAGCCAACTGATTCGCGAGCAAATGAGCCAGCACTTGCAGCACCCGCTTTCTCTGCTGATGTTTCCCGAGGGCACCACCACTGACGGGCGTTCGATACGTACCTTTCATGGTCGGTTGTTATCGGCGGCGATAGACAGCCAAGTGCCCCTGCAGCCGGTGGCCATACGCTATTTACGCAATGGCCAGATTGATGGGATAGCACCGTTTATTGGCGACGATGACTTGCTGTCACATTTACTGCGCCTGTTTAGCCATGAACAGGCCGAGGTCGAAATCCATCTGCTAGAGCCCATCGCCAGCCAGGCGCAGGAGCGCGCCGTGCTGGCGTTCAGGGCGCAGGAGGCGATACGGCGGGTGGTGACAGCGCCGGTGACGCAAACAGCTCCTCTGGGGGCGATGATCTGAACTGCCCTGTGTAACTGGAATAAAGGTTCCGCCCTCATTCCGGCACTGTTATGGGCATTCGTGGCGCTCAGGTAATCGAGTGGCTACAAATGCGTCGCAGACGTCACAAAACCTTGCGCAAAACCCGTAGTCGCTGACGAGGAACGAAGGCTGCGTTCGCTTTGGTGCGCCACTGCGACGCAGCAGTCGTAAAACCGGACACAGCGATCGTTCAGGTAAATCCCGGACTCAGGTTTACGGTCGCTTCGCAACCGGACGCAGCCTCGCACGGCTCGTCAGCGACTACAGATTGAGCCGCGCGCACTTACACCAACTCCGGCACTGTTATGGGCATTCGTGGTGCTCAGGTAATCGAGTGGCTACAAATGCGTCGCAGACGTCACAAAACCTTGCGCAAAACCCCGTAGTCGCTGACGAGGAACGAAGGCTGCGTTCGCTTTGGTGCGCCACTGCGACGCAGCAGTCGTAAAACCGGACACAGCGATCGTTCAGGTAAATCCCGGACTCAGGTTTTACGGTCGCTTCGCAACCGGACGCAGCCTCGCACGGCTCGTCAGCGACTACAGACTGAGCCGCGCACACTTACACCAACTCCGGCACTGTTATGGGCATTCGTGGCGCCCAGGTAATCGAGTGGCTACAAATGCGTCGCAGACGTCACAAAACCTTGCGCAAAACCCGTAGTCGCTGACGAGGAACGAAGGCTGCGTTCGCTTTGGTGCGCCACTGCGACGCAGCAGTCGTAAAACCGGACACAGCGATCGTTCAGGTAAATCCCGGACTCAGGTTTTACGGTCGCTTCGCAACCGGACGCAGCCTCGCACGGCTCGTCAGCGACTACAGACTGAGCCGCGCACACTTTCACCAAACAGGCCGGCCGGTCGGCCGCCTCGGGGCGCAGTGCTTTTGAACTGCCCGCCCCTTCGGGAGGCCGAGAGGAGGTTCTGCGCAGTGGGCATCCCGGCATGGATGCCGGGAGAGCCGTGTTGGGCCAGGGATGGCCCGTCACGGCGGGCCCACGGAGCGGGACCGGAACGAGGGAACCTGAGCGAAGCGAAGGCCGTACGCTGGGGCGAGGACTTTTTGGTTCCTTTTTGGTCCTTCAAAAAGGGACTCGCTGTAAGAGCGAAACCAATATTCCAGTTAAACGCTGATGCCGGATATGTACTCAATACATCAGTAATAAAAACGGTATCAAACAGGCCGCAAGCGCCAGCCCAAGACATCAAGCATGTCACAACCGTCGCGCAGCAATTGCGCCGAAACCGTGGCCAGGTGTTTGAGGTCGACAGAATCGGCCTGCTGCACTTCGCGGGCGGAGAACATTTCCATCAACTGGGTGACGGCCAGAACGCGGGCGACGGCGTTGGCGTGAAGTACGTCCAGGGGCGCGTTGCGGTCGATCAATAAGGCGGGGATGGTGCAGTCGATAGCGGTGAGGGGGATAAACTGGGAATGAGTCATAAGTAAACCTCTGATGCTATATGTAATAGCCATCCGTTTTCGTCGCCAAACAAAAACAGGTGGCCGCTGTACGCGGGTTGGCGAACCGGTCATCCCCAAAACCCGGCAGACCCGAAGGTCTCCCACGTACAGCCGCCATAAAACACAGCGCGCAAAATACACGCTCCGCCATATATAGCAATTGCACATATTTTTGAAAATGTTCCAAGTCGCCAAACCCGGTCGCCTTATCGGCGAGCACCGACTATAGGCCGCGCACCAAGCACCAGCAATTGCCAACCCTGTGCGAAAAATCCCGAAAAAACGTGAGCGTTAAACAACGCGGGCAATCCCATGGCCAAGGGAAATCGAGTCCACATCAATGCACGTGTCAACATAGGGTTTTTGCTGCTGCTTCGCAGCAGATCGCAGCCTTCGGCAGCGACTACAGAGATCCCTGCCGGTAGCAGCCCGCTGCAAACCCCTGCAACTGCGGATAAAACAACCGGAAATCCTCACTCAACGGCTCATACAACGCCTTTAAATCCTGCATCGCCCCCGCCAGCTCTTCGGGGCGCGACAGACGCCGCGCAATCCCGTTGAACACCTGCTCCAGCACATCAAAATCCCGGTACGAACCCAACCAGTCATGGGCCGCCATGTGCGGTGCGATACTGGCCAGCCTGCGCGGCAACTGCTGCTCAGCCACCAGCACGCGATAAAAATCCGAGGTAAAACGCTCCAGCGGCCCCTCGGCATACTGCCCCCAGTCCCGGGCCAGGCAGTGGTCGAAAAACACATCCAGCACGATGCCGGCATAGCGCCTGCGGGTGCGGGTAAAACGCGTCAACGACTGATCAACCAACGGGTGATTGTCCGTGAAGACATCAATGCTGCGATGCAGTTGAATCCCGTGTTCAATCTCGGGGCTGTACTGACCGTGCAGCCGACCTTTGACGAAATCGCCATAAAGACTGCCAAGTAATTCTTCAGGACGCTGGCCGCCCAGGTGCAGATGTGCGAGATAATTCATGGCGCGCAGTTTAGCACTGCCACACCAATATCGTTATAACCCGATATACCGATTTGAACTGACCTAAGATCAAATCCATATTTGTATATCGCGATATAACGATTTAAAGTTCGCCTCATCGCGATATAACGTTGTACCCATTGAGCACTGCCACCATGCCGATCGACCTCGACGAAATAATAAAAGCCCTGGCACACCCAGTACGCCGAGAAATTCTCAACGCACTCAAAAACCCTGATGCTTCGTTCCCTGACCAAATCCACTCCACCGAACACGGTGTGTGCGCCGGGCAGTTTGATCAACTCTGCGGCCTGTCGCAGTCGACGGTCTCTGCCCACCTGGCAACGCTACAACGAGCGGGCCTGATTACCAGTCAGAAGCACGGCCAGTGGCACTTCTTCAAACGTAATGAGGAAACCATCAAGGTCTTCCTCGAAAAAATCAGCCAAGAGCTTTAACAAGGACTTCCATGCCACTCTCGCTACTCATTCTGGCGCTCAGCGCTTTCGCCATCGGGACCACCGAGTTCGTGATCATGGGCTTGCTGCCTGATGTAGCAGCCGATCTTGGCGTATCGATCCCGGGTGCGGGTTGGCTGGTGACCGGTTACGCGCTGGGCGTGGCCATCGGTGCTCCGTTCATGGCACTGGCCACGGCCAAGTTGCCGCGCAAAGCCGCTCTCGTCGCCTTGATGGTGATCTTTATCATCGGCAACCTGCTCTGTGCCCTGGCCAGTGATTACAACGTGCTGATGTTTGCCCGTGTCGTTACAGCCTTGTGTCACGGTGCGTTCTTCGGCATCGGCTCGGTCGTGGCTGCAGGCCTGGTACCAGCCAACAAGCGCGCTTCGGCGGTAGCACTGATGTTTACCGGCCTGACCCTGGCCAACGTGCTGGGCGTTCCCTTGGGCACCGCTCTGGGGCAGGCCGCAGGATGGCGTTCAACGTTTTTTGCAGTCACCGTGATTGGTGTCGTGGCGCTGATCGGCCTGATCCGCTTTCTGCCCGCCAAGCGTGACGAAGAAAAACTCGACATGCGTGCCGAACTGGCCGCACTCAAAGGCGCCGGGATCTGGCTTTCCCTGAGCATGACTGCGCTGTTTTCCGCGTCCATGTTCACCCTGTTCACTTACGTAGCGCCCCTGCTCGGTGATGTCACCGGCGTATCGCCAAGCGGCGTGACCTGGACCTTGCTGCTGATCGGCCTTGGCCTGACGGTAGGCAACATCATCGGGGGCAAGCTGGCGGACAAGCGCCTGGCCGCTACATTGATCGGTGTTTTTATCGCGATGGCCGTGATGTCGACCGTACTGACCTGGACCAGCGTCGCCGTGATCCCGACCGAAATAACCCTGTTCCTGTGGGCCGCCGCTTCGTTTGCCGCCGTACCGGCGCTGCAAATCAACGTCGTGACCTTCGGCAAGGCCGCACCCAACCTGGTTTCAACCTTGAACATCGGCGCTTTCAACGTCGGTAATGCGCTGGGCGCCTGGGTCGGCGGCAGTGTCATCGCCCACGGTTTCGGCCTGACCAGCGTTCCCCTGGCTGCTGCAGCGCTGGCGATTCTGGCACTGCTGGTCACCCTGATTACTTTTCGCCAGAACGGCAATGCCGAGCTGGCAACTGCCACACATTGATCCCTGAGAGGGCTGCATAAATGACCACGATTTTTGATCCGATCAAGCTGGGTGATCTTGAACTGCCCAACCGCATCATCATGGCTCCGCTAACCCGCTGCCGCGCCGATGAAGGTCGGGTTCCCAATGCGCTGATGGCTGAATACTACGTTCAGCGCGCCTCTGCGGGCTTGATCCTGAGCGAAGCAACTTCGGTGACGCCGATGGGCGTCGGCTACCCCGACACCCCAGGAATCTGGTCCAACGACCAGGTCCGCGGCTGGACCAACATCACCAAGGCAGTACACGCTGCCGGTGGCCGGATCGCTCTGCAGTTGTGGCATGTCGGGCGCATCTCGCACCCGATGTACCTGAACGGCGAAGCGCCAGTCGCCCCAAGCGCCATTGCCGCCAAAGGCCATGTCAGCCTGGTTCGCCCCAAGGTTGAATACCCGACACCTCGCGCACTGGAAACGGCCGAGATCGCCGATGTTGTAGAGGCCTACCGCACAGGCGCAGAAAACGCCAAGGCTGCCGGCTTTGATGGTGTAGAGATTCATGGCGCGAATGGCTACCTGCTCGATCAGTTCCTGCAAAGCAGCACCAACAAGCGCACCGACCAGTACGGTGGCAGCGTGGAGAATCGCGCTCGCCTGTTGCTTGAAGTCACCGACGCAGCCATCGAAGTCTGGGGTGCTGGCCGGGTTGGCGTGCATCTGTCGCCACGGGCCGACCTGCACGATATGGGTGACGACAACCTGGCTGAAACCTTTGGTTATGTAGCCCGCGAACTGGGCAAACGTGGCATTGCGTATATCTGCGCCCGTGAGCACGAAGCAGCAGACAGCCTCGGCCCACAACTCAAGCAAGCCTTTGGTGGCCCATACATCGCCAACGAAAGCTTCACCAAGGACAGCGCCAATGCATGGCTCGCTGCGGGCAAGGCAGATGCCGTAGCCTTCGGCGTACCTTTTATCGCCAACCCGGACTTGCCTGCACGCCTGAAGGCCGATGCGCCACTCAATGAAGCACACCCTGAAACCTTTTATGTGAAAGGTCCTGTGGGCTATATCGACTATCCAGCGCTGTAAGTACTGAACCGTCGGCCTGCAGAAACAGGCTGGCTGGCACCACAACGCAAAACGCCCGAGGTCTGTGACCTTGGGCGTTTTGCGTTGCACGATTCGGTAAAGTGTTTTTCGCGAGTCTTGAGGCTCTAAAGCAGCACACCCGGTTATTATTCAGGCAAAAAAAAGGGGCGGTTTGACCCGCCCACATTTTTTCCCTAGTCCCTTTTTTCCTTCTCATCATCCTGATGAATCGCATCCCGCGATGTCCGTCTGCGTTCTTCCTTGAGCGCCGTGTCGATCCGTCGACACAGTTCAAATACTAGAGTTTTATAGGATTGCTGCAAGCGCATCAGTTATAGATTTTTATTACACAGCCTCTTTGGACTTGTATTAAAAAACCTTATTTTTCATTGAGTTATGAAAACAATGAAGTAAGAAAAAGGTGCTTGCCTGACCTATTTAAGCCCTTGGCTTACGTGAAAGGTAAGTAAAGGCTTACAGCACTACGCAGATAATAATCAATCTTGTCCGTGACATCCCATTTCCAAACAAACCGATAAGGCACAAGACAAAACGGCAATCGAAACATTTTCCATCACACACAAAAAACCCCGAAAAGCTCGGGGTTTCAAGTCAGCCTGTTGTGAGTTACTGGAACAGCGACTCACTCGACAGACCGTTGCGTTCAAGGATTTCCCGCAGGCGCTTGAGACCCTCGACCTGGATCTGGCGCACGCGTTCACGTGTCAGACCGATTTCCAAACCTACATCTTCAAGGGTGCTGCTTTCATGACCACGCAGCCCGAAACGGCGAATCACCACCTCACGCTGCTTGTCTGTGAGTTCAGACAACCACTGATCGATACTTTGCGACAAATCATCGTCCTGGAGCAGCTCGCAAGGATCTGTAGGACGATCATCGGTAAGGGTATCAAGCAGCGTTTTGTCTGAGTCAGGGCCTAGAGAAACGTCTACCGAGGACACCCGCTCGTTGAGCCCAAGCATGCGCTTGACCTCTGCGACAGGTTTTTCGAGCAGATTGGCGATTTCTTCAGGGGAAGGTTCATGATCGAGCTTTTGCGTGAGTTCACGCGCAGCCCGTAGATAGACATTGAGTTCTTTAACGACATGGATCGGCAAACGGATGGTGCGGGTCTGGTTCATGATCGCCCGTTCAATCGTTTGGCGGATCCACCAGGTGGCGTAAGTCGAGAAGCGAAACCCTCGTTCCGGGTCGAATTTCTCGACGGCCCGAATCAGTCCCAGGTTGCCCTCTTCAATCAGGTCAAGCAACGACAACCCACGATTGACGTAGCGACGTGCGATTTTCACCACCAGCCGCAAGTTGCTTTCAATCATGCGTTTTCGCCCGGCGGGATCGCCACTTTGCGACAAACGAGCAAAGTGGACTTCTTCTGCAGGGGAGAGCAACGGAGAGAAGCCTATTTCATTGAGGTACAGCTGGGTCGCATCGAGCGCCCGCGTGTAGTCAATGTACTTATGCTGTTTTGTAGCGGGTGCTTTTTTGGACTTGGTTCGAGCTGTAGGGGTTGAATCGTCTTCTTCTGACATCAAGTCGCTGTCGATGTTGGAGTCCATAAGGAGCACCTCATCGTCGATGTCAAACCCCGGCGCTTCTTTGTTGAGAGCCATTGCTATAGTCCTTTGATGAGTTCGACCTCAAGCTCAAGCATCGCCCAAGTCCTTGGCAACGCTGGAGCCTGTTCCTTATCCACATCAGGAACAGGCTGGTAAGCGATCAACGGCGAGGAAGGAATTGCAATGGATCTACAGGTTTACCTTGACGGCGAATTTCAAAGTGAAGCTTCACCCGGTCTGTACCAGTTGACCCCATTTCGGCAATTGTCTGTCCGACCTTGACCTGCTGCCCCTCCCGAACCAACAGCCTACGGTTATGACCGTAAGCACTGACGTAGGTATCGCTGTGTTTGATGATGATCAGTTCGCCGTAGCCCCTCAATCCACTGCCAGCGTATACAACCGACCCATCAGACGCAGCTAAAACAGGCTGTCCCAAATCACCGGCGATATCAATACCTTTATTCAAACTACCGTTTGAAGAAAATTTGCCGATCAAAATACCGTTCGAAGGCCATCCCCAACCCTTGGGTGCGGGGCCTGCTGGCAGCGGCGCGGCGGCTGCAGGCGCAGCTGCGACAGTGCCGGTACGCTTGATAACCGTGGTCTTGCTGCCCGCAGAAGACGAAACCACGGTGCTGGTCGTGCCACCTGCTGGCTGGCTCCCAGAGCGTCCGTCAAAACGAATCACCTGGCCTGGGACAATGGTGAACGGGGCGCCAATATTGTTACGGGCGGCCAGAGCCTTCCAGTCCCAGCCGTAGCGAAAAGCAATCGAAAACAAGGTATCGCCACGACGTACGGCGTATTGCCCTGTGGTCACTGCCGGACGCTGGGCTACCCCGTTACGGTCAACGACATTTACGCCACTTTTGGGGCTGCTGGAGCACGCGGCCAACAATGCCAGTGTGGCACTCAGGAACAGACCGACCACCAGCCTCTGAAGGCTTTTGCTGCTCATACGCTGCGCAATGACTGTGAGACTCACCCGCCGCTCCCTTTGAAGATGGCTAAATAGTAAAACGCCAGTACTGGCCATGGTTTAGCGCAAGTATAACTGGCTACAGGGCTTTTACAGACTGCAAAGCCGAATCATAAACACACTGTATAAAATATAAACAAACACTGGGCAGGGCCCGGGTGACGGGCTTTATGACCCGCAGCTCACCCTATAATTCACCCGACGCCAATAAAGACTCAGGCCAGCGGCCCGTTAAGCAGTGGCACAAAGCGCACATTACCGATTACCCGTCGGGCAAAGCCGTGCTCTTCGCGTACGATCAACATCAACTGCTGGACCTCTCCCGCACCGACCGGGATCACCATGCGTCCACCGGGGGCCAGTTGGTCGAGCAATGCCTGAGGCACATCGGTCGCGACGGCCGTCACGATGATGCCGTTGTAAGGCGCCAGCGCAGGCCAGCCTTCCCAGCCATCGCCCCAACGGAACACCAGGTTGCGCAGATTGAGTTCAAGCAATCGTTCCTTGGCCCGATCCTGCAGCACCTTGATGCGCTCGACCGAGAATATCCGTTCAACCAGCTGCGAGAGCACGGCGGTTTGATAACCCGATCCGGTGCCGATCTCCATCACCTTGTCCAACGGCCCGTCCTCAAGCAGCAGCTCGCTCATGCGCGCCACCATGTAAGGCTGAGAGATGGTCTGGTTATTGCCGATGGGCAGCGCCGTGTCTTCGTATGCCCGGTGGGCCAGGGCTTCATCCACAAACAAATGACGTGGCGTGCGGCGAATGACCTCAAGCACGTCCTGGTTAACGATGCCCTCTTCACGCAGGCGCTGGATCAGCCGCTCTCGTGTGCGCTCAGAGGTCATGCCAATGCCACGGTGCATCATGCCATCCTGCTCGCGCGCCATCAGCCCATGCCCTCCAGCCAGTCATTCAGGCTTTTGAAACCATCCCCAAAGGTGCGATCCAGTTGCAGCGGCGTGATCGACACATACCCCTGCATCACGGCATGAAAGTCGGTGCCCGGACCGCCATCTTCGGCGTCACCTGCCGCGGCAATCCAGTAACCGGCCTTGCCTCGCGGATCAACTACCCGCACCGGCGCCGCAGCGCGTGCCCGATGCCCGAGGCGGGTCAGTTGAATGCCGCGAATTTTCTCGAGCGGCAAGTTGGGAATATTCACATTGAGGACCGTACGCGGCGGCAAGTCCAGCGATGCGTGGGCTTCAAGCAGCTTGCGGGCAAAAAATGCCGCAGTCGCCAAGTTGTCCACCTGGCGCGACACCAACGAAAAGGCAAAGGATGGACGATCCAGAAAACGCCCCTCAAGTGCCGCCGCTACAGTGCCGGAATACAACACGTCGTCACCCAGATTGGCACCCAGGTTGATCCCTGACACCACCATGTCCGGTTGCGGCTCCAGCAAGCCGTGAAGGCCCAGGTGCACGCAGTCGGTGGGTGTGCCATTAATGCTGATAAAGCCATTGGCCAAGGTGTGTGGATGCAGGGGACGATCCAGGGTAAGCGAACTGCTCGCCCCGCTTTTGTCTTGATCCGGGGCAACCACCACGCACTCGGCGTAGTCGGCCAGCGCACCGTAGAGCGCAGCCAACCCCGGAGCGGTGACCCCATCATCGTTTGAAATCAGAATACGCATAGGCTATCCGCTTGATCCAAAGGCACCAGATCAACAAGCTCGCGCACCAGAACAGTGGCGAAGCATCCGGCCGGCAGAACAAATTCCAGTTGCAGAATGTCAGGCTGCGGATAATGCCACGTCAATCGTCCGATGGGCAGTCGCAGGATACGTCGCTCATGGCTCATGCCTGCGCGAACCAGCCAGTCACGCAATTGGGCTTCACGCTCTGCAATCGACTGCTCCAGCGCATGGGTCACGCCGGTGGTCGGTGACTCACCCTCGCCCCACTGGGGACCGGTTGGGTGCAGATCGAGAATAGCCAGCCGCGGATCGCTGCATTCAGCCTCGCCTGCCGGGAAAAAACTGCGACTGTCGGTAAAGGCCAGCAAATCGCCGACCTGTGCCCGCTGCCAGCTACCATCCGCCACCCGTGCGGCCAGCACCTGATTGAACAGATAGCTGCGGGCAGTGGATAACAGACGCGAGCGAACGTTGCGCTGCTCAGGCAAGGCCTTGCGCGCAGCATAGTCACGCGCCTCGCCCACATTGCCACCCTGCCAGCCGAAACGCTGGGTGCCGAAATAGTTCGGCACACCCTGTTTGGCGATCAGTTCAAGGCGTTGCTGCAGCGCGTCCTTGTCCCCGGCCAGTTGCGTCAGGCGCAGTGTGAATCCGTTGGCCGCATGGGCACCACGCTGCAATTTACGTTTGTGGCGTGAGGTCTTGAGAATTTTCAGGGTTTCGTTTTCAGCGCCCGACAAGTCAGGGTCTGCCTTGCCCGGCAGCTGCACGCTGAACCATTGGCGAGTTAACGCCTGGCGGTCCTTGAGGCCCGCGTAACTGACCGTGCGCAAAGGCACGCCCGCCGCCTTGGCAATGCGACGCGCTGCTTCTTCGGTATTCAGGCCACGCTTTTCAACCCACAACCACAGGTGCTCGCCGTCCCCGGACAGCGGTATATCAAGCACCTCGTCGACTTGAAAATCTTCAGCCGTCGCTTTGAGCACGGCAGTGCCCAATGCCTCGCCGTAGGCCCGAGGGCCGAGCAGATCCGACTCGTTCATGAGCGAACCAACAACGCAATGGAATGCACCGCAATACCTTCTTCACGACCCACGAAGCCAAGCTTTTCGGTGGTCGTGGCCTTTACGTTTACCTGGTCCAAGTCAACCTCTAGATCCGCGGCAATCAGCGCACGCATCGTTTCAATATGCGGCGCCATTTTTGGCGCCTGGGCAATGATGGTGTTGTCGACATTGCCGACTTTCCAGCCCTTGGCATGGATCAGACCCACGACATGACGCAGCAGGACACGACTGTCAGCGCCCTTGAAGGTCGGATCGGTGTCCGGGAAATGTTTGCCTATATCGCCAAGCGCCGCAGCCCCCAGCAAGGCATCGCTGAGGGCATGCAAAAGCACATCGCCATCAGAATGGGCCAGCAGCCCGAATTTGTGGGAGATCCGCACGCCGCCCAACGTAATGAAATCGCCTTCAGCGAAACAGTGCACATCATAGCCGTGGCCAATACGCATAAAAAAACGCCCCGATTAAGTCAGGGCGTGATTCTACCTACTTTGACCAACATTGGGCGCTATTAGCTCAGTGCATTGGCGTGATGACGCAAGTGGTCATCGATGAAACTTGCGATGAAGAAATAGCTATGGTCGTAGCCTGGCTGCAGTCGCAGGGTCAGCGGGTAGTCGGCCAGTTTGGCGGCCTGCTGCAGCACCTCAGGCTTGAGCTGGACAGCCAGGAAGTCATCCCGATCACCCTGATCAACCAGCAGCGGCAGTTTTTCGCGCGCTTCGCCAATCAACACGCTGGCATCCCACTCACGCCAGCGAGCACGCTCCTCGCCCAAATAGTTGGAGAACGCCTTTTGCCCCCATGGGCAGTCCATCGGATTACTGATCGGCGCAAAGGCTGACACCGACTGATAGCGTCCTGGATTGCGCAATGCACAAACCAATGCCCCGTGCCCGCCCATCGAGTGCCCGCTGATACCGCGCTTTTGCGAAGCGGGAAAATGCGCTTCGACCAAAGCCGGCAACTCCTGCACTACATAATCGTGCATCCGATAATGCTGCGCCCAAGGCTCTTGCGTAGCGTTCAGGTAAAAACCTGCACCCAATCCAAAGTCCCAGGCGCCCTGCGGGTCATCCGGCACACCTTCGCCACGGGGGCTGGTGTCCGGCGCCACGATGATCAGCCCCAACTCGGCAGCCATCTTCATTGCACCTGCCTTGTGCATGAAATTCTCGTCGGTACAGGTCAAGCCAGACAGCCAGTAAAGCACCGGCAACTTTGCCCCCTGCTCCGCCTGCGGCGGCAAGTACACGGCGAATACCATGTCGCAGCCCAGCACTTCAGAACGATGCTTGTAACGCTTGAGCCAACCGCCAAAGCTTTTTTGGCAGGAGATATTTTCCAGTGTCATGGGCAACTCCAGTCCGCAAGCAAAACACCCCACCTGTGGGAGCGGGCTGGCTCGCGATGCAGACAACTCGGTCTTTCAGTCAAACCGGGTAGCTGCAATCGCGAGCAAGCCCGCTCCCACACGTGTTTAGCGGTGTTTAGACTTACCGCTGTTAATTAGAAATGGATGACGGTACGAATGCTTTTGCCTTCATGCATCAGGTCAAATGCCTTATTGATATCTTCCAGGCCCATGGTGTGAGTAATGAAGGTATCCAGCGGAATCTCGCCGCTTTGCGCCATGTCGACATAGCTTGGCAGTTCCGTACGACCACGCACGCCACCAAACGCCGAACCACGCCAGACGCGACCGGTCACCAACTGGAATGGACGGGTGGAAATTTCCTGGCCTGCACCGGCTACGCCGATGATCACAGACTCGCCCCACCCTTTGTGACAGCACTCCAGCGCCGCACGCATCAAATGCACATTGCCAATGCATTCAAAGGAGAAATCGACACCCCCATCCGTCATGTCGACGATCACTTCCTGAATCGGGCGATCGAAGTCTTTCGGGTTGACACAATCGGTCGCACCCAACTGCCGGGCGATTTCAAACTTGGCCGGGTTGATGTCGATGGCAATGATCCGTGCAGCCTTGGCTTTCACCGCACCGATCACCGCGGACAGGCCAATACCGCCCAGACCGAAGATGGCCACGGTATCACCCGGCTTGACCTTGGCGGTGTTGAGCACCGCGCCGATCCCGGTCGTCACGCCGCAACCCAGCAGGCAAACCTTCTCAAGCGGCGCATCTTTCTGAATCTTGGCGACCGATATTTCCGGGAGCACGGTGTATTCAGAAAAGGTCGAAGTCCCCATGTAGTGGAAAATCGGCTGACCCTTGTAGGAGAAACGCGTAGTGCCGTCCGGCATCAAGCCCTTGCCTTGGGTCGAGCGAATCGCCTGGCACAGGTTGGTCTTGCCCGACAGACAGAATTTGCACTTGCCGCACTCGGGGGTGTACAGCGGGATGACATGATCACCGACCGCAACGGAGGTCACGCCCTCGCCAATCGCTTCAACGATGGCGCCGCCCTCATGGCCCAGGATCGACGGGAAGATGCCTTCCGGGTCCGCGCCTGACAAGGTGTAGGCATCGGTATGGCAAACACCCGACGCCACAACCCGCAGCAGCACTTCGCCAGCCTTGGGCATGGCAACGTCAACCTCTACGATTTCCAGGGGCTTTTTGGCCTCGAAAGCTACGGCAGCACGTGACTTGATCATCGATCGTCTCCAGCAAAGTAAAAACAAGACGACGAGTGTAAATCAGCGCTGAGTGATTAATAATCCAGACAAAAGCAAAACATTATTGCCATGCAGGGATAATCAGCCGTGAATGAAAACCGCTGGGAAGGTATCGATGAGTTTGTCGCCGTGGCCGAGTGCGGCCAATTTACGGCGGCGGCCGAGCGCCTTGGCGTCTCGTCATCCCATATCAGTCGCCAGGTCGCGCGCCTCGAAGAGCGCCTGCAGACCCGGCTGTTTTATCGCAGTACCCGCAAGGTAACGCTGACCGAGGCAGGGCAAACTTTTTTGCAGCATTGCCAGCGCCTGCAGGACGGACGTGAAGAAGCACTGCGAGCGGTAGGAGATCTGGCCAGCGAGCCCAAGGGCATGTTGCGCATGACCTGCGCGGTGGCCTATGGCGAACGATTTATCGTGCCATTGGTGACGCGTTTCATGGGGCTGTATCCGCAATTGCGGGTCGACATAGAACTCAGCAATCGACCACTGGACCTGGTACATGAAAGCCTGGACCTGGCGATTCGACTGGGACGCTTGCAGGACTCAAGGCTGGTGGCCACGCGGCTCGCACCCAGGCGCATGTATGTCTGCGCGTCACCTTCCTACCTGGAACATTATGGCCGCCCCCACAGCCTGTCAGAGCTGAGCCGACATAACTGTCTGATTGGTAGCTCGGATCTATGGCAATTGCAGCAGGACGGGCGTGAGTTTTCGCAACGGGTGCAGGGGAATTGGCGCTGCAATAGTGGGCAAGCGGTATTGGATGCGGCACTTCAAGGTGTAGGGCTTTGTCAACTGCCGGACTATTACGTATTGGAGCACTTGAAGACAGGGGCCCTGGTGTCTTTGCTCGACACTCACCAGCCGCCAAACACTGCTGTCTGGGCGCTTTATCCGCAACAGCGGCACTTGTCGCCCAAGGTCAGAAAGCTGGTGGATTACCTGAAGGAAGGTCTGGCCAAGCGGGAGGAGTATCTGACGCTATCTCCGTAGCAGCTGCCGAAGGTTTGTGTTTACTCAACGGTTAACCCAACGCAAACGCAACCACTCAAGGTCTTCCGGGCGAGTGACCTTGATATTGTCCCCACGCCCTTCGATCAGTCGCGGGGCCAGGCCGGCCCATTCCATTGCCGAAGATTCGTCCGTGATGGTCGCATCGGCCACAAGGCTGTCCGCCAGAGCGCGATGCAATGGCCCCAGGCGAAACATCTGCGGTGTATAGGCTTGCCAGATCAAACTGCGATCAACGGTTTCAACCACACGACCTTTTTTGTCCACTCGCTTGAGTGTGTCCCGCGCAGGAACAGCCAGCAAACCACCCACCGGGTCGTCAGCCAACTCACCCAGCAGCTTGTCTAGGTCTTCACGGGACAGGTTTGGACGTGCCGCATCGTGGACCAATACCCAGTCGTCATCCGCCGCACCTTGCGCATGCAGGTACAGTAACGCGTTGAGTACGGAGTCCGCCCGTTCCCGCCCGCCGTCCACCCGCACAACCCGCGGATCAGAAGCACACGGCAATGACGGCCAGAAGGGATCATCAAAAGCAACGCTGACCACCAGCCCCTTGAGGCCTGGATGATCGAGAAAACAGCTGATGCTGTGTTCGAGAATACTGCGCCCGCCCAATTGCAAATATTGCTTGGGACGGTCCGCGGCCATACGGGCACCCACGCCCGCGGCAGGAATCACGGCCCAAAAGGCCGGTGATGAATGACTCATTGGGCCAACTGATAGAGGGTTTCACCCTCCTTGATCATGCCCAACTCATGGCGAGCGCGTTCTTCAACGGTCTCCATGCCTTTTTTAAGCTCCAGCACTTCCGCATCCAGCACGCGGTTACGCTCCAGCAAAATTTCGTTTTCAGCACGCTGATCGGCGATTTGCTGAGTCAGGTCGGTAACCTGCGCCAAACTGCCATTCCCCACCCACAGGCGATACTGTAGGCCAGCCAGCAGCAAGAGCAGGACGAGAAACAACCAATAGGGACTGCGCATCGAATATCAGGTATCCAGTAAAAAGACAGCCATGCCGACAAACGTAAACATCGAATAGTACAAAGCCTGGAAGAACCAGGCTTGTATACAGAAGCATCAGATTAGTGTCAAAAGACCCGCATTGACGAGCTTTTCAACACAATCTGCTGACTTTTTACGATTCAGTACTCAGCCGCGGAACTCGCCACGACCGTTGTACTTGGCTTTTGCACCCAATTGCTCTTCGATACGCAGCAATTGGTTGTACTTGGAAACACGATCAGAACGGCACAGAGAGCCGGTCTTGATCTGGCCAGCCGAAGTACCCACCGCCAGATCGGCAATCGTGGAATCTTCGGTTTCGCCGGAGCGGTGCGAGATCACAGCCGTGTAACCAGCAGCCTTGGCCATCTGAATGGCTTCCAGCGTTTCGGTCAGGGTACCGATCTGGTTGAACTTGATCAGGATCGAGTTGGCAATGCTCTTGTCGATGCCTTCTTTCAGGATCTTGGTGTTGGTTACGAACAGGTCGTCACCCACCAGCTGAACCTTCTCACCGATTTTGTCGGTCAGGATTTTCCAGCCATCCCAGTCAGACTCGTCCAGGCCGTCTTCGATGGAGATGATCGGGTAGCGCTGAGTCAGACCCTTGAGGTATTCAGCAAAACCTTCGGAACTGAAGACTTGACCTTCGCCCGACAGGTTGTATTTACCGTCTTCGTAGAATTCGCTGGCAGCGCAGTCCAGAGCCAGGGTCACGTCAGTGCCCAGGGTGTAACCGGCGTTTGCAACGGCTTCGGAGATCACTTTAAGTGCATCTTCGTTGGAAGCCAGGTTCGGTGCGAAACCACCTTCGTCGCCCACTGCGGTGTTCAGGCCACGAGCCTTGAGCACAGCTTTGAGGTGATGGAAGATTTCGGTGCCCATGCGCAGCGCGTCAGAAAAAGTCTTGGCGCCAACCGGCTGAACCATGAACTCTTGAATGTCGACGTTGTTATCAGCGTGCTCGCCACCGTTGATGATGTTCATCATCGGAACCGGCATCGAGTAAACACCCGGAGTGCCGTTCAGGTTGGCAATGTGTGCGTACAGCGGCAGGTCCTGGTCCTGGGCAGCGGCTTTGGCAGCAGCCAGAGACACGGCCAGGATGGCGTTGGCGCCCAGGGAGCCTTTGTTCTCAGTGCCGTCCAGCGCGATCATCGCGTGGTCCAGCGCCTTTTGGTCAACCGGGTCTTTACCCAGCAGCAAATCACGAATCGGGCCATTGATGTTGGCAACGGCTTTCAGCACGCCTTTGCCCAGGTAACGGCTCTTGTCGCCATCACGCAGTTCCAGCGCTTCACGGGAACCAGTGGATGCACCGGACGGCGCGCAAGCACTGCCGATGATGCCGTTGTCGAGAAGCACGTCCGCTTCCACAGTGGGATTGCCACGGGAGTCGAGAACTTCACGACCTTTGATGTCGACGATTTTTGCCATTGTTGTAAACACTCCAAAGTTGACGAAAACGACGCAGCTGAGGGAAATATTGTTATCGGCGGCAAGGGGCAAATAGCGGGCAGCCTTGCGGGCGATAAGGCTCGGGCCCTGAGGCCCGAGAAATCGTGCGGTACTTTACCGGAGAAACGAGGTTTACGCGGTTTCTATTGTCGGAAAACTTTTAACCAACTCATCCAGAGACTTCAGCTGGGCCAGGAAAGGCTCCAGCTTGTCCAGACGCAAGGCGCAAGGGCCGTCGCATTTGGCATTGTCCGGATCCGGGTGCGCCTCAAGGAACAGGCCCGCCAGGCCCTGGCTGATGCCAGCCTTGGCCAGGTCGGTCACTTGGGCACGACGACCACCGGCTGAGTCCGAGCGACCACCGGGCATTTGCAGCGCGTGGGTCACGTCGAAAAAGACCGGGTATTCGAACTGCTTCATGATGCCGAAGCCCAGCATGTCTACAACAAGGTTGTTGTAGCCAAAGCTGGAACCACGCTCGCAAAGGATCAACTGATCATTGCCCGCTTCTTCGCATTTGCTCAGGATGTGCTTCATTTCCTGAGGCGCAAGGAATTGGGCCTTTTTGATGTTGATCACGGCGCCGGTCTTGGCCATGGCCACGACCAGGTCAGTCTGACGCGACAGGAACGCCGGCAACTGGATGATGTCGCAGACTTCGGCGACCACGGCTGCTTGCGCAGGCTCGTGAACGTCGGTGATCAGCGGCACACCGAAAGCAGCCTTGATGTCCTGAAAAATCCGCATGCCTTCTTCGAGGCCGGGGCCACGGTAAGAGCTGACAGATGAACGGTTGGCCTTGTCGAAACTGGCCTTGAACACGTAAGGGATGCCGAGCTTTTCGGTAACCCGTACGTATTCTTCGCACACCTGCATGGCCATATCACGGCTTTCCAGCACGTTCATGCCACCGAACAAGACCATTGGCTTGTCGTTGGCAATTTCGATATTGCCTACACGGATAATCTTTTGCGCCATTCTGATTACGCCTTCTTCTCGTGTTGCGCCAGTGCAGCTTTGACGAAACCGGTGAACAGTGGATGGCCATCACGTGGCGTGGAGGTGAACTCCGGGTGGAACTGGCAAGCGACGAACCAAGGATGATCCGGAGCTTCAACCACTTCTACCAGCGCGCCGTCACCGGAGCGACCGGTCACTTTCAGGCCTGCTTCAGTCAGTTGCGGCAGCAGGTTGTTGTTCACTTCGTAGCGATGACGATGACGTTCAACAATCACGTCCTTGGCATAGCAGTCGTGAACCAGGGAACCGGCTTGCAGCTGGCAATCCTGCGCACCCAGACGCATGGTGCCGCCCAGATCCGACGTTTCGGTACGGGTTTCGACTGCACCGGTGGCATCTTCCCACTCAGTGATCAGGCCCACAACCGGATGGCCGCTGCTGCGATCGAACTCGGTGGAGTTGGCGTCTTTCCAGCCCAGCACGTTACGTGCGAACTCGATTACCGCTACTTGCATGCCCAGGCAGATACCCAGGTATGGAACCTTGTTCTCGCGAGCGTACTGAACAGCAGTGATCTTGCCTTCTACGCCGCGCAGACCGAAGCCGCCCGGAACCAGAATGGCATCACAGCCTTCAAGCAGTTCAGTGCCTTTGTTTTCGATGTCTTCGGAGTCGATATAACGCAGGTTGACCTTGGTACGGTTGGAAATACCGGCGTGACTCATCGCTTCGATCAGCGACTTGTACGCGTCCAGCAGCTCCATGTACTTGCCCACCATCGCGATGGTGACTTCGTGCTCTGGATTGAGCTTGGCATCGACAACCTGTTCCCATTCGGACAGGTCGGCGCTGTTGCATTCCAGGCCGAAACGCTCGACAACGAAATCATCCAGACCCTGGGCGTGCAGCATGCCCGGGATGCGGTAGATGGTGTCGGCGTCTTCCAGCGAAATAACGGCACGCTCTTCAACGTTGGTGAACAACGCAATCTTGCGACGCGAAGAAATATCAACGTGGTGATCGGAACGGCAGATCAGGACATCTGGCTGCAGGCCGATGGAGCGCAATTCTTTAACCGAGTGTTGCGTTGGTTTGGTTTTCGTTTCGCCAGCAGTGGCGATGTACGGAACCAGCGTCAGGTGCATCAGCATGGCGCGCTTGGCGCCCACTTCGATGCGCAACTGACGGATAGCCTCGAGGAACGGTTGGGACTCAATGTCACCCACAGTACCGCCAATCTCAACCATCGCTACGTCGGCATCGCCGGCGCCCTTGATGATCCGACGTTTGATTTCGTCGGTGATGTGCGGAATCACCTGGATGGTTGCACCCAGGTAATCACCACGGCGCTCCTTGCGCAGGACGTGTTCGTAAACGCGGCCCGTGGTGAAGTTGTTGTTCTGGGTCATGGTCGTGCGGATGAACCGCTCGTAATGCCCCAAGTCCAGATCGGTTTCGGCGCCGTCGTGAGTGACGAACACTTCACCGTGCTGGAACGGGCTCATGGTGCCCGGATCAACGTTGATGTAGGGGTCCAGCTTCAGCATGGTGACCTTAAGTCCCCGCGCCTCCAGGATGGCTGCCAATGAAGCCGAGGCAATGCCTTTCCCCAATGAAGAAACAACACCGCCCGTGACGAAGATGTAGCGCGTCATGAAAAACCCTAGAAGTCTGCGTTAAAGCGGTCAGAGCCGCCGGGGAAAGCGAAGGAAGGCCGAAGCCCCCAATCACCAGCATTAGTCACAGTGCACCTTTCGAAAAACTGCTGCGTTGAAACAGACCGACGTAAATCATCGGTTCGATGCAAGCCACACATTTTTTTAAAATCGCCCAGCAAAGACTGCTTGGTAATCGGCAACTTCTGTAATTCCGGTGAATCCACAGAAGTTGTATCAAGAAGGGAGCGTAGTCTACCGGAAACCCCCTTTCAGCTCAAACCTTGATCGCTCGAAGTTGGCAGCCACTGTAATTGCCAGCGTCCACAGGGGCTGGAGTCCAGTCCATTGAGGTTTGCCACGGCCAATAACTGCTCATTGCGGTACAGAAGCGGCAATCTGCCACGGGCAAACAACGGAACACCCCGCTCGTTGAACAACCGCTTCAGATCACGGTGACCGCGCTGTTCCAGCGCCATCACTTCGCCCCCTTGACGATAGCTCACTTGCAAGGGGCCATCGGCCGTCGTCCCGACAAAGCGCACCTGACCATTACCCGGCAGGGTCAGCGCCTGGTCGGGTTGCGTCCACAATCCTGGCACAGCGGGCGGGAGCAACCAGTCACCGGACAACCACCAGATGCGGCCGCCAGCGCGATGCAGCTCACCGCCGGCGAGTTTCCAGAGCGGTTGGGCACCCTCACGGGCGTCACGCAGGGCATTCCACCCAGCCCAGTGATCGGTATCAGGCAATGGGGTGAATGCTGCCAGCCAGTGACGCAATGCGTTGCGCTGACGTGCAGGCGACAGACGGACGATGGGCGCAAGCGCCAGCGAGGGCACCCCGAGCCAGGCAAATTCGGTGTCTGTACCCGCATCGCGAAGATCCTGTTGCGCCAACTCATCAAGCAGACCTTGAGCCTCGGCACAATGGGCTGCACTGCGGGCCAGGCTGGCAGCCGCCTGTGGCCATCGCCGTGCGAGGACTGGAAACACTTCATGGCGCAAATAATTACGGGAAAAATCTGTTTGGGCGTTGGACGGGTCTTCGATCCAGCCCAGTCCCTGCTCAAGGGCGTAAGCCTCAAGCTGAGCGCGAGAAACGTCCAGCAAAGGCCGGCACAGGTGTCCTGCCCCCAAACGTCGTTGACGAGGCATGGCCGCCAACCCGTTGACCCCTGCCCCTCTCAGCAGGCGAAACAGCAGGGTTTCAGCCTGATCGTCACGGTGCTGCCCGACCAGCAGCACCTCTTCAACACCCGTCAGCGCAGCAAACGCCTGATAGCGCGCATCCCGCGCCGCACGCTCGACACTTGCGCCTGCCTGCACCTGCACGCGAATCACCTGCAACGGCACGCTCAACCGGTCACACAGCGCCTGACAATGATCCGGCCACGCATCAGCCGCCGCCTGCAGGCCATGATGAACATGGACAGCGGTAATGGGCGGTAATGGGTGGGTCTGGCGCAATTGAACGAGAAGGTGAAGCAGCACAGTCGAATCGAGACCGCCGGAGAGCGCGACATGCCAAGCCTTGGCGTTGCGCCAGGGGCTGAGGGCTTGCAGCAGCGGAATCGATAGACTGGGCATTACGCAATCCTGTAGGAGCGGGCTTGCTCGCGATGCTGACTACTCGATCTTTGAGCCAAACCGCGCAGATGCCATCGCGGGCAAGCCCGCTCCCACACTAAATCCGAATCAGAGACCGTAGCTCATCAGACGATCGTAACGACGCTTGAGCAGTGTTTCGTGATCCAGCTTGTTCAGCATGTCCAGCTGGGAAATCAGGTCGGCACGAATGCTGGCAGACGCAGCAGCCGGGTCACGGTGTGCGCCACCCAATGGCTCGCCAATCACCTTGTCCACGATACCCAGGCCTTTGAGGCGCTCGGCGGTAATGCCCATGGCCTCAGCGGCGTCCGGTGCTTTTTCTGCGGTTTTCCACAGAATCGATGCGCAACCTTCCGGCGAGATCACCGCGTAGGTCGAGTACTGCAGCATGTTCAACTGGTCGCAAACGCCAATCGCCAAGGCACCGCCCGAACCGCCTTCGCCGATAACGGTGGCGATGATCGGGGTTTTCAGGCGCGACATGACACGCAGGTTCCAGGCAATGGCCTCGCTCTGGTTACGCTCTTCAGCGTCGATGCCAGGGTAAGCACCCGGCGTGTCGATGAAGGTCAGGATCGGCATTTTGAAACGCTCGGCCATTTCCATCAAACGGCAGGCCTTGCGATAGCCTTCAGGACGCGGCATACCGAAGTTGCGGCGTACCTTTTCACGGACTTCACGGCCTTTCTGGTGACCAATCACCATCACTGGCTGATCGTCCAGGCGGGCAATACCGCCAACGATGGCCGCATCATCCGAGAAATGACGGTCGCCATGCAGCTCATCGAACTCGGTGAAGATGTGATCGATGTAGTCCAGTGTGTATGGACGACGCGGGTGACGGGCCAAACGGGCAATCTGCCAGCTGGTCAGCTTGCCGAAAATATCTTCAGTCAGCGTTTTGCTTTTGTCTTGCAGACGAGAGATTTCATCACTGATATTCAGCGAATTGTCATTACCAACCAAGCGCAACTCTTCGATTTTGGCTTGCAGGTCAGCAATCGGCTGTTCGAAATCAAGAAAATTCGGGTTCATAAGCATCCGTCTTGGGTCGGCGGCAAAGCATGCCAGAAGGTCTGAAACCCAGCATTTACTGGCGTTTCGAACCGAGCTGGGGCAGCCGGTTGATCTGTATCGCGCCTACCTTAAGGGACAGGCGCTCTCAGGTCGAGATTAAAAATTCAGGTCGAGGTCAGGGCGCAGCTGTAGCCCCTGACCGTCAACGGTATTGGAGGAAGACGTTGTCTCGCCCGAACTGGTCACGCAGGGCTTGAATCAAGCTGTCTGCCGGATCGATCCGCCAGGTCTCGCCAAACTGCAACATGGCCTTGGCGTCTTCGCCGGTGTAATCCATGGTGATCGGGCACGCACCACGATGTTTCTTGAACAATTCGCCCAACCAGCGCAACTGATCGCCCTTGAGTGCAGCCCGATTCACTTTCAGGCGCAAGCTCTCGGCCAGGCTGGTGCGGGCATCTTCCATGCTCATCACCCGCTTGACCCTCAGGCGCAGCCCGCCAGAGAAGTCATCATTACTGACCTCCCCTTCGACCACCACCATCGCATCGGTCTGCAACAATGACTGTGCCGAATGGAAGGCCTCGGCAAACAGCGAGGCTTCGATACGCGCCGACCGGTCGTCGAGGGTAATAAAGCCCATCTTGTCGCCTTTTTTGTTCTTCATCACCCGCAACGCAATGATCATCCCGGCAACGGTCTGAGTATCGCGCGCAGGCTTGAGATCAATAATGCGCTGACGCGCAAAACGACGGATTTCGCCTTCATATTCGTCAATTGGATGACCGGTCAGGTACAGGCCCAACGTGTCCTTCTCGCCTTTGAGTCGCTCCTTGAGCGTCAGTTCCTTGGCCTTGCGGTGATTGGCGTAGACGTCTGCGTCCACTTCGACAAACAACCCGCCAAACAGGTCGGCGTGACCGCTGTCATGGGTGCGCGCGGTTTGTTCGGCCGCCTTGATTGCTTCTTCCAGGGCCGACAACAACACCGCGCGGTTCTGGTCGATGCTGGCTTGCCAGGCTTTGGGCTCGTCATGAAAGAACGGCCCAAGACGGTCCAGTGCACCACTTCGAATCAGACCGTCGAGTGTGCGCTTGTTGATGCGCTTGAGGTCAACCCGGGCACAGAAATCGAACAGATCCGTGAACGGACCGTCCTGACGCGCTTCGGTGATGGCCTCTACAGGCCCCTCGCCAACACCCTTGATCGCCCCAAGGCCGTAAATGATCCGGCCTTCATCGTTTACGGTGAATTTGAACTCCGAGGCGTTCACGTCCGGCGCGTCCAGACGCAGCTTCATGCTGCGAATTTCTTCGATCAGGATCACGACCTTGTCGGTGTTATGCATATCCGCCGACAGTACCGCGGCCATGAAAGGTGCCGGGTAGTGGGTTTTCAGCCAGGCAGTCTGGTACGACACCAGGCCGTAGGCAGCGGAGTGGGATTTGTTGAATCCGTAACCGGCGAATTTCTCTACCAGGTCAAAAATGTTACCGGCCAGGTCGCCATCAATGTTGTTGTTGGCACAACCTTCAATAAAACCGCCGCGCTGCTTGGCCATTTCTTCGGGTTTTTTCTTACCCATTGCCCGACGCAGCATGTCGGCGCCGCCGAGGGTATAACCGGCCATGACCTGGGCAATCTGCATCACCTGTTCCTGGTACAGGATGATGCCGTAGGTCGGCGCCAAGACTGGCTTGAGACCTTCGTACTGATAGTCGGAATGCGGGTACGCCAATTCGGCGCGACCGTGCTTGCGGTTGATAAAGTCATCAACCATGCCGGACTGCAGCGGACCCGGACGGAACAGGGCCACCAGTGCGATCAAGTCTTCCAGGCAGTCGGGCTTGAGCTTTTTGATCAGCTCTTTCATGCCGCGCGACTCAAGCTGGAACACCGCAGTGGTCTCGGCCTTTTGCAGCAATTGATACGTCGGCTTGTCGTCGAGCGGGATAAAGGCGATATCCAGTGGCGGCTCATCAACCTTGGCGCGATCGCGGTTGATGGTTTTCAGCGCCCAGTCAATAACCGTCAGGGTCCGCAGACCCAGGAAGTCGAACTTCACCAGGCCGGCAGACTCAACGTCATCTTTATCGAACTGGGTAACCAGACCGCCGCCCTCTTCATCGCAGTAAATCGGCGAGAAGTCGGTCAGTTTGGTCGGCGCAATAACCACACCACCGGCGTGCTTGCCGACGTTACGCACAACGCCTTCAAGTTTGCGGGCCATTTCCCAGATTTCAGCGGCTTCCTCATCGACCTTGATGAAATCACGCAGGATTTCTTCTTGCTCAAAGGCTTTTTCAAGCGTCATGCCGACTTCAAAAGGAATCATCTTCGACAGACGATCCGCCAGGCCGTAAGACTTGCCCTGCACCCGCGCCACGTCACGGATTACCGCCTTGGCAGCCATCGAACCAAACGTGATGATCTGGCTTACAGCGTTGCGGCCATATTTTTCGGCCACATACTCGATCACCCGGTCACGACCGTCCATGCAGAAGTCGACGTCGAAGTCGGGCATCGATACCCGTTCCGGGTTAAGGAATCGCTCGAACAGCAAGTCATATTCCAGCGGGTCGAGGTCAGTAATCTTCTGCACATAGGCCACCAGCGATCCGGCACCCGATCCACGGCCCGGCCCCACAGGTACGCCGTTGCTCTTGGCCCACTGGATAAAGTCCATCACGATCAGGAAGTAGCCCGGGAACCCCATCTGGATGATGATATCCAGCTCGAAATTCAGCCGGTCGACATACACCTGCCGCTTGGCGTCGTAATCCTCGGTGGTGTCCCTGGGCAGCAGAACGCTCAGACGGTCTTCCAGACCATCAAACGACACCTTGCGGAAATACTCATCGATGGTCATGCCATCGGGAATCGGAAAGTTGGGCAAAAAGTGAGTACCCAGCTTCACTTCGATATTGCAGCGCTTGGCAATTTCAACCGTGTTTGCCAGCGCCTCAGGCAAGTCACTGAACAGCTCGGCCATTTCCTCGGCGCTTTTCAGATACTGCTGATCGCTGTAATTCTTTGAACGGCGCGGGTCATCCAGCGCCCGGCCTTCACCGATGCAAACACGGGTTTCGTGGGCTTCGAAATCCTGCTGCTTGATGAAACGCACATCGTTGGTCGCAACCAGTGGCGCGCCAATTTTGTCCGCCAGGGCGACGGCAGCATGCAGATGCTCTTCATCGTTGGGACGCTTGGTGCGCTGAACTTCGATGTAGAAACGATCCGGGAACACCGCCATCCATTCGCGGGCCAGGGCCTCGGCTTCTTCAGTGTTGCCACTGATCAGCGCGACGCCAATCTCGCCCTCTTTCGCCGCCGACAACATGATCAGGCCTTCTGCAGCCTCGGCAACCCATTCGCGCTCAATGATGACCTGGCCATTACGCTGGCCATCGATGTAACCACGGGAAATAAGCTCGGTCAGGTTGCGATAACCCAACGGGTTCATTGCCAGCAGGCTGATTCGGATGAGCGGGTTTTCCGGATCCTTGTTCGACAGCCACAGGTCCGCACCACTGATCGGCTTGATCCCGCCCCCCATGGCGGTCTTATAGAACTTGACCAGGGAGCACATGTTGTTCTGATCGGTCACCGCAACAGCGGGCATATTCATGCCAGCCAGGGTTTTGATCAGCGGTTTGATCCGCACCAGGCCATCGACCAGGGAATATTCAGTGTGCAGGCGCAGGTGAACGAATGAAGCCGGCATGGTGATCCTGTCTATAAGCTTTGAGAAACAACAAGGCCCGGATTGTACCGGGCCTTGGCAAAAACATCAGCCTTGCGGCTAAACCTTGGCAAGACCTTCAAGCGCCTCATACGCACGACGAACCGGGCCAAACGAACGCCGGTGAATCGGTGTCGGGCCCAGACGTTCAAGCGCTTCGAGGTGAACAGCCGTTGGATACCCCTTGTGTCCACCAATCCCATAGCCCGGGTATTGCAGCTCAAAGGCAGCCATTTCACGGTCACGACTGACCTTGGCCAAAATCGATGCTGCCGCAATCGCAGGCACCTTGCTATCGCCCTTCACCACGGCCTCTGAAGGCATTGTCAGCTTGGGGCAGCGATTGCCGTCGATCATCGCCAGTTTAGGGGTAATGCTCAGCCCTTCGACAGCGCGCTGCATGGCCAGCATCGTGGCGTGCAAAATATTCAGCTCATCGATTTCTTCAACTTCGGCCCGGGCAATACACCAGCTCAAAGCCTTTTCACGGATTTCGTCGTACAGCTTTTCGCGACGGGCCTCGGTGAGTTTTTTCGAGTCGTTGAGCCCGGCTATAGGCCGGTTGGGATCAAGAATAACGGCCGCCGTCACGACAGCGCCGCACAATGGGCCGCGCCCCACTTCGTCGACACCGGCCACGAGGTCTTCGACCAGATTGAAATCCAACCCGATTTGCATGGTTACTTTACTCATTTGGATTGTGCAATCAGGTCCAGTACCGCTTTAGCGGCCTGATTGGAAGCGTCGAGACGCAATGTACGATGAATTTCGTCAAAGCCGCGGGTCTGCTCTTCGCCACCCTCGAGCAAAGGCAGCAACGTGCGGGCCAGCGCCTCAGGCGTGGCGGCATCCTGCAAGAGCTCGGGCACCAACATGCGCTGAGCCAGCAAATTGGGCAGGGACACGTAAGGGCTTTTGACCAGCCGCTTGAGGATCCAGAACGTCAGACGTGCAAGGCGATAAGCCACCACCATTGGCCGTTTGTAGAGCAAGGCCTCAAGCGTCGCGGTACCGGATGCAATCAATACCGCATCACAGGCCGCCAGTGCCAGATGGGATTGACCGTCAAGCAAGGTCAGCGGCAGATCACGCCCCACCAGCATCTGCTCGATCTGCTCGCGACGTGCGGCGCTCGCGCATGGCAATACAAAATGCACATCTGGCCGGGCCTCTCGAATTATCTGCGCTGCATCGAGAAACAGACCGCCCAGCTTGCCCACTTCTCCGCCGCGGCTGCCCGGCATCAAGGCGACCAACGGCCCGCCAGACAGGCCCAACTCGGCTCGGGCACCGGTTTTATCGGCTTCAAGGGGGATAGTGTCGGCCAATGAATGACCAACGAAGCGCACGGGCACGCCGTGCTCTTCGTAGAATTTGGCTTCAAACGGCAGCAGCGTCAGCATCAAATCGCAACCTTCGCGAATTTTCAGCACTCGCTTCTGACGCCACGCCCATACGGACGGGCTGACGTAATGCACGGTCTTGATCCCGGCACGGCGCAATTGAAGTTCAATATTGAGGGTGAAATCGGGCGCATCGATACCGATAAACACATCGGGTTTTTCGGCGATCAGGGTCTGGACAAGGAGTTTGCGGCGCTTAAGCAGTTCTCGCAGACGACCCAACACTTCGACCAGGCCCATTACCGACAGACGCTCCATCGGGAAGTAGGAGCTCATGCCCTCAGCTTCCATCAATGGACCGCCAACGCCGATAAATTCGATATCAGAATGCTGAGCCTTGAGCGCTCTCATCAATCCTGAGCCCAAAATGTCGCCCGAGGCCTCTCCCGCCACCAGCGCGATACGCAATCTGGCCATGACTAGCGCGTAATGCCGCGGGAGGAAGAACGAATGGACTCTACAAACATGGCAACTTCCGGAAACTGCACCGCAGGCTCAGCCAGCTCGGCGAGCGCCTGGTCAACGGTCAAGCCCTGGCGATAAACCACTTTGTAGGCACGACGCAACGCATGAATGGCATCTTCACTGAAGCCGCGACGACGCATACCTTCGAAGTTCATGCTGCGTGCTTCGGCAGGACTGCCAAACACGGTCACGAACGCAGGCACATCCTTGCCGATTGCAGTACCCATGCCCGAAAAGCTGTGGGCACCAATGTGGCAGAACTGATGAACCAGCGTGAAACCTGACAGGATCGCCCAATCACCCATATGCACATGACCCGCCAACGCGGCGTTATTGACCAGAATGCAATGGTTGCCGATGACGCTGTCATGGCCGATGTGAGCATAGGCCATCACCAGATTGTGATCACCCAGGGTAGTTTCGGCACGGTCCTGAATCGTTCCGCGATGAATAGTGACCCCTTCACGAATAACGTTATGGTCACCGATCACCAGGCGAGTTTCCTCCCCCTTGTACTTGAGATCAGGCGTGTCTTCACCTACCGAAGAAAACTGGTAGATGCGATTGTGCTTACCGATTTTGGTTGGGCCTTTGAGAATTACATGCGGCCCAATCACTGTCCCCTCGCCGATTTCCACACCAGCGCCGACGATCGACCAAGGGCCGACCTCGACGTCGTCGGCCAAAATGGCCGTCGGATCGATGATTGCGCGAGGGTCAATCAAACTCATAGTTTGCGTTCCGCACAGATAATTTCAGCCGAGCATACCGGCTTGCCATCAACCGTTGCCTGGCATTCAAACTTCCAGATGGAGCGTTTGCAGCTCAGGAACTTGGCCTCCAGGATCAGTTGATCACCTGGCAGCACAGGTTGACGGAAGCGCAGTTTGTCGGAGCCTACGAAGTAGTAGAGCGTACCGTCAGCCGGCTTGAGGTCCATCATCTTGAAGCCAAGGATGCCAGCAGCCTGAGCCATGGCTTCAATGATCAATACACCGGGCATGATCGGGTGCGCCGGGAAGTGACCGTTGAAAAATGGCTCGTTGATGCTGACATTCTTGTAGGCACGAATGCGCTTGTTCTCGACATCCAGATCCACCACTCGGTCCACCAGCAGGAACGGGTAACGGTGGGGCAGATATTCGCGAATCTCGTTGATGTCCATCATTTCGTGGGGAAGCCTGTAATAAAGATTGGGCGCGCGCGACTAAGGCGCGCTCCTCTAGCAAATCAAGGAAGCAAACCAGAGGCTCTGCATGCTTGATATGGAAATTGTATTAGCCTTTTGAAGAAGCATTACCGTCGGGGGTCACTTACCGACGCGCTTTTCCAGTTGTTTCAACCGCCGGGCTATATCGTCCAACTGACGAATACGTGCCGCACTTTTGCGCCACTCAGCGGCTGGCTGCATGGCGGTGCCGGAAGAGTAGGCGCCAGGCTCGGTAATCGAGTGGGTCACCATCGTCATGCCAGTCAAGAACACATTGTCACAAATTTCAATGTGCCCCACCAAACCGACCCCCCCCGCCAACATGCAGTGCTTGCCGATTTTAGTGCTACCGGAAATCCCTACACAGGCGGCCATAGCCGTATGGTCACCGATCTGAACGTTGTGCGCGATCTGGATCTGGTTGTCCAGCTTGACGCCATTACCGATCAGCGTGTCAGCCAAAGCACCGCGATCGATAGCGGTATTGACACCGATTTCGACATCATCACCGATGGTCACGCCACCGATTTGCGCAATTTTTTGCCAAACACCCTTCTCATTGGCAAAGCCAAAACCTTCGCCTCCCAGCACAGCACCTGATTGGATGACGACTCGCTTGCCGATGCGGACATCGTGATAGAGCGTCACTCGTGGAGCCAGCCAGCCGCCTTCGCCAATTTCGCAACGAACCCCGATGAAGCAATGAGGTCCGACCGTGACACCGGCAGCGATGCGAGCACCGCTTTCGATCACGGCAAAAGCACCAATGCTCGCCGCAGGGTCAACCACCGCGTCAGCAGCAATGACCGCCGTTGGATGAACGCCGGCAGCCGCCTTGGGCTTGGGATCGAACAGATGGGAGATGCGTGCATATGCCAGGTAAGGATCAGGTACAACCAGGGCATCACCGACATACTCTTCGGCGTCAGCAGCCTTGAGCAATACAGCTCCAGCCTGGCAATCGACGAGAAATTTCCGGTACTGGGGGTTGGCCAGAAAGCTCAACTGAGCTGGGCCAGCCTCTTGCAAAGTGGCTAGCCCAGTGATTTCTTTCTCCGCAGAGCCACGCAAGGTGGCGCCGAGGAACTCGGCCAATTGGCCGAGTTTTATAGTCGCAGTCATAATTACTTCAGCTGGTTCATGCGCTCGATAACTTGGCGAGTGATGTCGTACTGAGGCTTAACATCAATCACAGCACCACGCTCGAACACCAGGTCAAAGGCGCCTTTTTTGATGACTTCTTCAACAGCGCTGTCCAGTTTTGGCTTCAGCTGTTTCAGCATTTCGCGGTCAGCAACGGCTTTGGCTTCGTTCAGTTCCTTGGACTGGAACTGGAAGTCACGGGCCTTTTGCTTGAATTCAAGCTCCAGACGCTCACGCTCGCCCTGCTGCATTTTGTCGCCGCCCTTCACCAGGCGGTCCTGAATACCTTTGGCGCTGCTTTCCAGGCTTTTGAGCTTGGTCAGTTGCGGGCCAAATTTCTTCTCGGCATCTACGGCATAACGCTTGGCAGCGTCCGATTCAAGCAAAGCCATCTGATAGTTCAGTACGGCAATTTTCATATCGGCGAAAGCCGGGCCAGCTACCAAAACCGAAGCCAGGAGAACCAATTGAGTCAACTTACGCACGATGCACTCCTAAAAAATCCGTTGTCTGTATCTAAGGTCAGGCTTTAGAAAGTCTGGCCGAGGGAGAATTGGAACACTTGAGTGTCTGCGTCATCCGGTTTCTTGATCGGCATGGCCAAGCTAAAGCTCAACGGGCCAAGCGCAGTCACCCAGGTCACACCAACACCAACAGAACTGGCCATATTGCTGAAGCTGATATCGCAATCCTTGGTTTCGCCCTTGCAGTTGGTGTCAAACACGTTACCCACATCCCAGAACACGGAGGTACGCAGGGAACGCTGGTCTTTCACAAACGGCATAGGGAACAGAACCTCGACACCACCCTGGATCAGCACGTTACCACCAAATGGCAGCGGGTCCTGGTCCGGGTCAGCAATGGTGCCCGGGTTTTTACCGGTACTTGGCGTACTGCGAGGGCCAAGAGCGCTGTCCTTGAAGCCACGTACCGAGTTGAAACCACCAGCGTAGTAGTTCTCGTAGAACGGCAAGCCCGCAGTCGAACCGTAACCATCACCATAGCCCAACTCTGTGTGCAGACGCATGGTGTAGGTATCGGTCAACGGCTGGAACAACTGGGCGCGATAATCAAGTTTGTAGAACTGCAGGTCGCTGCCCGGGATTGTCGTCTCGAGCACCAGGCTTTGCGAGCTGCCGCGAGTTGGCAATACACCTTTGTTCAGGGTCGACTCAGACCAGCCAACCGACGCCTTGAAGTTGAGGTACTTGTCACCTTCACGGTTTACGAAGTCGAAAATCTCGTCAACGGTGTACTGACCCGTGCTGATTTCATCCTGCTGCACAGTCAAGCCGTAGGTCAGACGCGATGTGTCGCTGATCGGGTAGCCCATGGTGATACCAGCGCCCAGGCTGTCCACCGAGTAGTTTGCTACGTCAACGTCGAGATCTTTGTAGTCGGTGGTGCGGTAGAACGCGTTGTAACCCAGGCTCACGCCATCAGCAGTCCAGTACGGATCAACGTAGCTGAAGTTGTAGCGACTCTGGTATTCGCTGCGCGTCAAACCAAGGCTGACCTTGTTACCCGTACCCAGGAAGTTGTTCTGGGTGATCGAGCCGCCAAGGATCAAACCGGCGCTCTGGGCAAAACCGACGCTTGCAGTGATCGAACCCGACGCCTGTTCTTCAACTGCGTAGTTTACGTCCACCATATCGTCAGTACCCGGTACTGCCGGGGTTTCGACGTTCACTTCCTTGAAGAAGCCCAGGCGCTCGAGGCGGACCTTGGACTGATCAATCAGGTAAGTCGACGCCCAGCCACCTTCCATCTGACGCATTTCGCGACGCAGCACTTCGTCTTCCGACTTGGTGTTATCGCGGTAGTTGATGCGGTTTACGTAAGCACGCTTGCCCGGATCAACCACAAAGGTGATGGCAACGGTGTGATTTTCAGGGTTTGGCTGAGGTACGCCGTTAACGTTGGCGAAGGTGTAACCCTCGTTACCCAGGCGACGGGTAATCAGCTCGGAGGTGGTGGTCATCAGCTTGCGCGAGAACACCTGGCCCGGCTGAACAAGCAACAGCGACTTGATCTGGTCTTCCGGAACCTTGAGGTCACCGCTCAGTTTCACTTCGCCGACGTTGTATTTCTCGCCTTCATTCACGTTGACGGTGATGTAGACGCTTTTCTTGTCGGGAGTGATCGAAACCTGGGTCGAAGCGATATCCATATTGATATAGCCACGATCGAGGTAGTAAGAGCGCAGGCGCTCAAGGTCACCCGACAGTTTTTCACGTGCGTACTTGTCGTCGTTCTTGAAGAACGACAACCAGTTCGTGGTTTTGAGCTCGAACAGGTCAACCAGGTCAGATTCCGGGAAAACCGTGTTGCCCACCACGTTGATGTGCTGGATAGCGGCAACAGTGCCTTCGTTGATGTTGACCTTCAAGGCAACGCGGTTACGCGGCTCGGACACCACTTCGGTGTCGACAGTCGCCGAGTAGCGGCCCTGGGCAACATACTGACGTTGCAGTTCGTTACGCACACCTTCAAGGGTAGCGCGCTGGAAAATTTCACCTTCGGCCAGCCCCGACTGTTTAAGACCTTTCATCAGGTCATCAGTGGAGATCGCCTTGTTCCCGTCAATGGTGATGCTGGAGACAGAAGGACGCTCGACAACCGTGATAACAAGCACGTTGCCATCACGACCCAGTTGGATATCCTGAAAGAACCCGGTTTTGAACAACGCACGAGTGGATTCCACCAAACGGCGGTCATCCGCTACCTCACCCACGTTCAGGGGCAACGCACCAAACACGCTACCGGCGGAAACCCGCTGGAGCCCGTTGACACGGATATCAGAGATAGTGAAGGACTCGGCGTGAACTTCGGCGATCATCAGTACGGCGAGAACCGCAGTTAGCAGCAGACGTTTCATGAAGTCCTTTCTTATTCCAACTGGCAATAAACAAACTGCCGCAAAATGCGGCAGATTCGCAATTCAGCGAAGCGTTTACAGACGGCCCAAATCGTTGATCAAGGCAAGCAACATCACCCCGACCACCAAACTGATACCGATCTGCATTCCCCAACCCTGTACCCGATCCGACAAGGGACGACCACGCGCCCACTCGATCAGATAAAACAACAAATGCCCCCCATCCAGTACTGGTATGGGCAACAAGTTCAGAACCCCCAGGCTTATGCTCAGATAAGCCAGAAAATTCAGGAAATCCGCAACACCCGACTGGGCAGAAGCGCCCGCCACTTTAGCAATGGTTATCGGTCCACTCAAGTTTTTTACCGAGAGCTCACCGAACAACATTTTCTTGAGTGAGTCGAGCGTCAATATGCTCATGGTCCAGGTACGTTTTGCCCCTTCCCCGATTGCAGCAAGCGGGCCGTAACTGACCTCCCGGATCATCGCTGGTGGCCAGTCGACACCTTTAACCCCGGCTCCCAGGTAACCCGTAGCGTCCTTGCCTTCGCCCCGAGCAGCCAGCGTGACAGGAATATCAACAGGGACGCCATCGCGCTCGACGTGCAGCACAACACGACTGCTTGGACGCACACGCACCCAGTCCACGACTTGCTGCCAATCCTTGATAGCCTGATCGTTCATCGCCAGCAGTTTGTCGCCAGCTTTAAGCCCGGCAGCCTGGGCAGGACCTTTCGGATCCAGCTCCGCCAGAACCGCAGGCAACTCGGGGCGCCACGGATGAATCCCCAGAGAGGTGATCGGGTTCGGTTCATCAGCGCCCTTGAGCCAATCTTTTAATACAAGCTGATGCGAGGCCTGGGCGGTGGAGCCCGGCTCACTCACAACAACCTGCAGAGAACCGCTCTCACCCAGACGGCGAACCAGTTGCAGATTAACGTTGGACCAGCCCGTCGTCGGCTCGCCATCAATGGAAATGATTTCCTGACCCGCTGCCAAACCGGCCTGGGCCGCCAGACTGCCGCTCTCTACCGAACCAATGACAGGGCGCACTTGCTGGCTGCCCATCATTGCCAGCACCCAGAAAAAGGCCATCGCCAACATGAAGTTGGCAATTGGCCCCGCCGCGACGATGGCAATGCGCTGACCCACGGTCTTGCGATTGAAAGACTGGTCGAGCTGGTCGGCCGGTACTTCGCCCTCACGCTCGTCGAGCATTTTTACGTAGCCGCCCAACGGTATGGCTGCGACAACAAACTCGGTGCCCTGGCGATCATGCCAGCGCAGCAAAGGCGTACCGAAGCCCACGGAGAAACGCAGAACCTTGACGCCGCAACGACGCGCCACCCAAAAGTGACCGAATTCATGAAAAGTGACCAGCACCCCCAATGCCACCAGGGTGCCAACAATCATATAGAGCGCGCTCATCTACTTTCTCCGCGATTCTGTCCGGGTCCGGCAATCACCACTTTTAGCCGTTACGACTCAACCACTGTTCAGCCAGCATCCGGGCTTTGCCGTCAGCGGCAAATACCGCTTCCAATTCATCTACGGCAACCACAGGCTCGCTATTCAATACATCTTCGATGATACGGGCGATCTGTGGGTAACGGATGCGCCCGTCCAAAAAGGCAGCCACTGCCACCTCGTTTGCCGCATTGAGCATCGCCGGGGCGCTATTGCCTGCCAGCGCAGCCTCTCGAGCCAAACGCAAACAAGGGAAACGTTGCTCGTCAGGACGCTCGAAGTCCAGCCGCGCGACCGCAAAAAGATCCAGTGGTGCAACACCCGAATCAATACGCTCAGGCCAGGCCAGGGCATTGGAAATCGGTGTTCGCATATCCGGATTACCCAACTGCGCCAGTACCGAGCCATCCACGTAATCAACCAATGAATGAATCACGCTCTGCGGATGAATCACCACTTCAACTTGATCCGGCCGGGCATCGAACAACCAGCACGCCTCGATCAGCTCCAGCCCCTTGTTCATCATGCTCGCAGAATCTACGGAAATCTTGCGCCCCATCGACCAATTGGGATGAGCGCAGGCTTGATCCGGCGTGACGTGCTCAAGCTCTGCCAGCGGTGTTTCACGGAAAGGGCCACCAGACGCCGTCAGCAAAATGCGACGAACGCCCACATTACCCAGTCCCCGCGCAAAGTCTTGCGGCAAGCACTGGAAGATCGCGTTGTGTTCACTGTCGATAGGCAGCAAAACCGAACCGCTGCGACGCACAGCCTGCATGAACAGGTCGCCCGTCATCACCAGCGCTTCTTTGTTGGCCAACAGGATCTTCTTGCCGGCATTGACCGCTGCCAGCGTCGGGCGCAGACCTGCAGCACCGACGATTGCCGCCATCACCGAGTCGACTTCAGGGGCAGACGACACCTGGCACAAGCCCTCCTCACCCACCAACACCTCGGTGTTGAGCCCGGCAGCGCGCAGATCTGCCTGCAACTGGACGGCAGCACCTTCATGGGGCACCACAGCAACCTGAGGCCTGTGCTTGATGCACAAGGCCAGTAACTCGGCGAGACGACTGTAGCCACTCAGGGCAAATACCTGATAACGATCAGGGTGACGCGCAATAACATCCAGGGTACTCAGGCCAATGGAACCCGTAGCCCCCAGAACAGTAATCTGTTGTGGACGACTCATGAGGCAGCCATCCACAGCAATACAGCAAATACAGGGATCGCCGCCGTCAGGCTGTCGATGCGATCCAGAATACCACCATGGCCCGGCAGCAGGTTACTGCTGTCTTTAACACCGGCCTGGCGCTTGAACATGCTCTCTGTGAGGTCACCCACCACCGAAATCAGTACGATCAAGGCAGCACCTACCAGCGCAGCAAACATCTGTGAGGCGCTCCAGTCACGCACAATACCTACTGCAGCGGTGATCAGCAGGCTCAGTAACAGACCGCCAAAAACACCTTCCCAGCTTTTACCCGGGCTGACTTTAGGGGCGAGCTTGCGCTTGCCAAATTTGCGACCTGAAAAATAAGCGCCGATATCTGCGCCCCACACCAGAACCATCACTGCCATGATCAGCCAATTGCCCAACGGCATCGCCTTGATCAAAACCAGACCTTGCCAGGCTGGCAACAGGATCAACAGGCCAATCACCAGCTTGGTTGCAATACTCGACCAATGCACAGCGGATTGCGGAAAGGTCAGCACCAGAAAGGTTGCCAGCGCCCACCACAACACCGCCGCACCCAGCACCCACGGCGCCAGATCAGGAAAAATGTGCAAACCAAAGAGCAGCAAGGCCACTACCGCTGCAAATAAAACCCGTGCAGATTGAGCCTCAAAACCTGCAAGACGGGCCCACTCCCAGGCCCCCAAGGTAACGACCAGGCCTATAAACAGCGCAAAGCCGCTACCCTCAAGCAGGAAAAAGCCGCACAAGGCAATTGGCAGCAAGATAAGTGCAGTGATGATTCGTTGTTTAAGCATTAAATCCGGGCTCCAGCCTCAACCTGCTCGCTCGTTTTACCGAAGCGGCGCTGGCGAGAAGCGAAATCAGCCAATGCATGACGCATGGCCTCGTGTTTGAAGTCCGGCCAGAACAGGTCGGAGAAGTACAACTCGGAATAGGCGAGCTGCCACAGCAAGAAATTGCTGATGCGATGCTCGCCACCGGTGCGAATACACAGGTCAGGCAAAGGCAGATCGCCCGTTACCAGACAGGTTTGCAGCAACTCCGGCGAAATGTCCTCAGGCTGCAAGTGGCCTGCCTGGACTTGACGCGCCAGTTGCTGCGCAGCCTGGGCAATGTCCCACTGACCACCGTAGTTAGCGGCAATCTGCAAGACAAAGCGACCTTCGCCCACCGTCATTTCTTCCGCTTCACGCATCGCCTTTTGCAAGTCGGGATGAAAGCGTGAGCGGTCGCCGATGATCCGCAGACTAATCTCGTTTTCGTTGAGGCGCTTGGCCTCACGACGCAGTGCCCTGAAGAATAAATCCATCAAGGCACTGACTTCAGCCGCAGGACGCCGCCAGTTTTCACTGGAGAACGCGAACAGGGTGAGTACCTCGACCTTGGCCTCGACACACACCTCAATGACCGCACGAACTGCATCCACACCTGCTTTATGCCCGGCAACACCCGGCATAAAGCGTTTTTTCGCCCAGCGATTATTACCGTCCATGATGATCGCGACATGTCGCGGAACAGATGACGGATCAGCCTGCTTCGTCTTTTCCATAAAACGCCCTGACCCTTATACGGCCATCAGGTCCGCTTCTTTCTGCTTGGTGGCCACTTCAATATCAGCCACGGCCTTGTCGGTCAGCTTCTGAATGTCATCAGCAGCACGACGCTCTTCGTCTTCGCTGATTTCCTTTTCCTTGACCAGGTCTTTCAACTGGCTCAACGCGTCACGACGGATATTGCGCACGGCAATACGCGCATCTTCAGCTGCGTCACGAGCCTGCTTGGCGAAAACCTTACGGGTTTCTTCAGTCAGAGCTGGCATGGAGATCAGCAACAATTCGCCCAGGTTGGTCGGATTGAGGTTCAGGCCCGCGCTCTGGATTGCCTTGTCTACTGCGCCAAGCATGTTGCGCTCGAATGCAACAACTTGCAGGGTGCGCGAATCTTTAACCGTGATGTTGGCTACCTGGCTGATCGGAGTATCCGAGCCGTAGTAAGGCACCATCACGCTGCCCAGGATGCTTGGGTGGGCCTTGCCGGTACGAATCTGGCCAAATGAATGGGCCAGGGATTCCAGCGATTTCTGCATGCGCGTTTGAGCGTCTTTCTTGATTTCGTTGATCATTGTTGACCTTCCTCGATCAGAGTGCCTTCAGCACCGCCATGGACAATATTAAGCAGGGCGCCAGGCTTGTTCATATTAAATACACGCAATGGCATTTTGTGGTCGCGGCACAGACAGATAGCCGTCAGGTCCATCACACCCAGTTTGCGATCCAGAACTTCATCGTAAGTCAGATGATCGAACTTCTCGGCATGGGGATCTTTGAATGGATCTGCGGTATACACGCCGTCAACCTTGGTTGCCTTGAGCACCACATCAGCGTCGATTTCAATGGCGCGCAAGCAGGCCGCCGAATCCGTCGTAAAGAATGGATTACCGGTACCCGCAGCGAAAATCACCACATCCTTGGCATTGAGATGGCGCATGGCCTTACGACGATCGTAATGATCGGTCACGCCAACCATGGAAATAGCCGACATAACGATGGCAGAGATATTCGCACGTTCCAGCGCATCGCGCATGGCCAGGGCGTTCATCACGGTAGCCAGCATGCCCATATGGTCGCCCGTTACACGGTCCATACCGGCGGCGCTCAATGCAGCACCACGGAACAGGTTGCCACCACCAATTACCAATCCTACCTGAACGCCGATGCCGACCAACTGGCCCACTTCCAGCGCCATGCGGTCGAGTACTTTGGGGTCGATCCCGAACTCTTCAGAGCCCATCAGGGCTTCGCCGCTTAGCTTGAGTAGAATGCGTTTATAGCGAGCTTGATAACCACTGCCCTGCTGAGCCATTGCGAATCTCTCCTGCCGCGTTTTATTAAAAATCTGTGCGAGGCCATTTTGCTGCCTGCGCATACTCTAGCTGTGGTACTGCACAGCAGCACCATCGGAACACGATTTTGCAAACCGGTTCCGTCGAGAAGGGAAAAACCCCTCCCATTTGAAAAGAGGCTGCGCGCGTGAGCGGGCAGCCTCTTCGGGTCGACAGTTGTAAACCGTCTTATTGCTTGCTTGCAGCCACTTGTGCAGCAACTTCTGCAGCGAAGTCATCAACTGGCTTCTCGATGCCATCACCTACTTTGAAGTAAGTGAAGGAAACGATTTCAGCGCCGGCTTTCTTGGCCAGGTCGCCGACTTTGATTTCCGGGTTCTTAACGAAAGCTTGCTCAACCAGGCTGGCTTCGGCCAGGAACTTGCTGATGCGACCGGCAACCATTTTTTCAACGATTTCTGCTGGCTTGCCTTTGATCTTGTCTTCATTGAGGCTCATGAACACGGTTTTTTCGCGTTCGATAGCATCAGCGGAAACTTGCGATGGCAGCAGGAACTCAGGGTTGCTTGCAGCTACGTGCATGGCGATGTCACGAGCCAGCTCAGCGTTGCCGCCTTTCAGAGCCACTACAACACCGATCTTGTTGCCGTGCAGGTAAGCGTCAACAACGTCACCTTCGATGCGCGCCAGGCGACGAATGTTAACGTTCTCGCCTACTTTACCAACCAGAATCAGACGAGCTTCTTCTTGAGCGGCGATCAGCGGAGCTGCGTCAGTCAGTTTGTCAGCAAACGCTTTTTCAACGCTGGCAGCGACGAAGTTTTTGAAGTCTTCTTGCAGAGCCAGGAAGTCGGTTTGCGAGTTGACTTCAAGAATGACGGCCGACTTGTTGTCGTCCGCAACTTTAACTGCGATAGCGCCTTCAGCAGCAACGTTGCCTGCTTTTTTGGCTGCCTTGATGGCGCCCGAAGCACGCATGTCATCAATGGCTTTTTCGATGTCGCCGCCAGCCTTGGTCAAGGCTTTCTTGCAATCCATCATGCCTTCGCCAGTACGCTCACGCAGTTCTTTAACCAACGCTGCAGTAATCTCTGCCATTTCAAAATTCCTCTTGGATAGGTTTTCAACCATTCCACCCGACCGAACGGGCGTTCAATTCGTTTGAAGCGCACCCCGAATCAACTGTGCAGGTCGCCATCTGATACAGATACGACAAACATGGTTACAACAAATGGATTTCGAGGTGGCAAAAAGGGGGCCAAGCCCCCTTTTTGCGTACTGAGTAAACGCTAGGCGTTAATTACTCAGCCTTCAACTACCGCTGCAGCTGGAGCTTCTTCGACGAAAACGTCGGTGCCGCCAGCAACGTGGTTACGGCCTTTGATCACAGCATCAGCCATCGCACCCATGTACAGCTGGATAGCGCGGATTGCGTCATCGTTACCCGGGATGATGTAGTCAACACCTTCTGGGCTGCTGTTGGTATCGACAACGCCGATTACCGGGATACCCAACTTGTTAGCTTCGGTGATCGCGATACGCTCGTGGTCAACGTCGATAACGAACAGAGCGTCTGGCAGACCGCCCATGTCCTTGATACCACCCAGGCTACGATCCAGCTTCTGCAGATCGCGAGTGCGCATCAGCGCCTCTTTCTTGGTCAGCTTGGCGAAAGTACCGTCTTCTGCCTGGATTTCAAGGTCACGCAGACGCTTGATCGAAGCACGAATGGTTTTGAAGTTGGTGAGCATGCCGCCCAACCAGCGGTGATCCACGTACGGCGAACCGCAACGTGCTGCTTCTTCAGCAACGATCTTGCCAGCGGAACGCTTGGTGCCGACGAACAGAATCTTGTTTTTGCCCTGGGCCAGACGCTCTACGAAAGTCAGAGCTTCGTTGAACATTGGCAGGGTTTTTTCAAGGTTGATGATGTGGATCTTGTTACGCGCGCCAAAGATGTATTTACCCATCTTCGGGTTCCAGTAACGGGTTTGGTGACCGAAGTGCACACCGGCCTTCAGCATATCGCGCATGTTGACTTGGGACATGATAGTTCCTTAATAAGTCGGGTTAGGCCTCCACGTATCCCAACGACCAACCAGCAGCTTCAAAGCTGAAGGCACCCAGGTCATCGTGTCGACACGTGTGTGGGTTTGTGCTCTGCGGGCTATACCCGCAAAGCGGCGCATTTTATACCACAAGATGGTCAATAAACGAAGCACGGATTCTGATTTTATTGCCAAGCCGTTGCATGGCAAGGGTTTACGTCAGATTTTGCGCTTGCCGCTGACCTGACAATGTTACTGCCGCCACTGAAATATTCCAAACACCACTGAGTACATATCCATTCGATGCATCACGGCTTTCTACAGGTGCGCCCTTACGAAAAGATCAAAAACCAGATCAAAATCTGACTCATTGGACCTGCACCTTTTTTACCCAGGCCCTGAAATAGAACCAGACTGTCCATTCTATTAATAGAAGCGATGGCAACAGGCCCATGATTAACGCCGACCGTCTGTTAGAATCGCGTTTTTATGACGGTGTGCAGCGACAAACAGCACACCCGCAATCCTGATGATGAGCGCCAACGCGCGAAGAGAGCCCGAATGACCGTCACCCTCAAAACCCCCGAGGACATCGCAAAAATGCGTGTCGCCGGCAAACTGGCCGCCGAAGTCCTGGAAATGATCGCCGAGCACGTCAAGCCCGGCGTGACCACCGAAGAGCTGGACCGCATCTGCCACGACTATATTGTCAACGTGCAGCACGCCATCCCTGCTCCGCTCAACTATAAAGGCTTCCCGAAGTCTATCTGCACCTCGATCAACCACGTGGTGTGCCACGGCATCCCTGGCGACAAGGTCCTGAAAGACGGCGACACCCTGAACATCGATGTCACCGTGATCAAGGACGGCTACCACGGCGACACCAGCCGCATGTTCCACGTCGGCAAGGTACCGGTCTGGGCCGAGCGCCTGTCGCAGGTGACTCAGGAATGCATGTACAAGGCCATCGAGATCGTCAAACCGGGCTGCCGCCTGGGCGATATCGGCGAAGTGATCCAGAAGCACGCTGAAAAGAACGGTTTCTCGGTGGTTCGCGAGTTCTGCGGCCACGGTATCGGCAAGGTCTTCCACGAAGAACCGCAAATCCTGCACTACGGTCGCGCTGGCACCGGTATGGAGCTCAAGGCAGGCATGACCTTCACCATCGAGCCGATGATCAACCAGGGCAAGGCCGACACCAAGGTGCTGGGCGATGGCTGGACCGCCATCACCAAGGACCGCAAGCTGTCCGCACAGTGGGAGCACACCCTGCTGGTGACCGAGACCGGCTACGAGATCTTCACCCTGCGCAGCGATGACACCATCCCGCGCGTTTCGGCCTGATACTTGCCTGTTGCCACCGTTTAAACAGAAAAAACCACGATAGGAATGCCAATCGATGCCGCAGGTGGATCCAGAACTTTTTGACCGCGGCCAGTTCCAGGCCGAGCTGGCATTAAAGGCAAGCCCCATTGCCGCTTTCAAAAAGGCGATCCGCCAGGCACGCGAGGTGCTCGACGAACGCTTCAAAAAAGGGCGCGATATTCGCCGCCTGATCGAAGATCGTGCATGGTTCGTCGACAACATCCTGCAACAGGCGTGGGATCAGTTCACCTGGAGCGACCAGGCGGACATCGCTCTGGTCGCAGTCGGCGGTTATGGCCGCGGCGAACTGCACCCCTACTCCGACATCGACCTGCTGATCCTGCTGGACAACGCCGACCACGAAATTTTCCGCGATTCCATTGAGCGTTTTCTGACGCTTCTCTGGGACATTGGCCTGGAAGTCGGCCAGAGCGTGCGGTCGGTGGCCGAGTGCGCAGAGCAAGCCCGTGCCGACCTGACCATCATCACCAACCTGATGGAAAGCCGCACCGTTGCTGGTCCCGAGCATCTGCGCCAGCGCATGCTGGACGTCACCAGCACCGAGCACATGTGGCCCAGCAAAGACTTTTTCCTGGCCAAGCGCGCCGAGCAGAAGGCTCGCCACCACAAGTACAACGACACCGAATACAACCTGGAACCCAACGTCAAAGGCTCCCCTGGCGGCCTGCGCGATATCCAGACCCTGTTGTGGGTAGCCCGCCGCCAGTACGGGACCCTGAACCTGCGCGCCCTGGCCGGCGAAGGCTTTCTGGTCGAAAGCGAGCACGCCCTGCTCGCCTCATCCCAGGAGTTTTTGTGGAAGGTGCGCTACGCCCTGCACATGCTCGCAGGCCGCTCCGAAGACCGCCTGCTGTTCGATCATCAGCGCAGCATCGGCGAGTTGCTGGGCTTTGCCGGCGAAGATGCCAAGCAAACCATCGAAAACTTCATGCAGCAGTACTACCGGGTGGTCATGAGCATTGCCCAGCTCAGCGACCTGATCATCCAGCACTTCGAAGAGATCATCCTCGCTCCCGAAGACGAAGCGCCGCCAACGCCCTTGAACTCACGCTTCCAGTTGCACGATGGCTATATCGAAGCCACCAGCGACTACGTGTTCAAGCGCACGCCCTTCGCCATGCTCGAAATTTTCCTGCTGATGGCCCAACACCCTGAAATCAAGGGCGTACGGGCCGATACAATCCGCCTGCTGCGCGAACATCGCTACCTGATCAACGACGATTTCCGTAAAGACATTCGCAATACCAGCCTGTTTATCGAGCTGTTCAAGTGCAAGATCGGTATCCACCGCAACCTGCGCCGCATGAACCGCTACGGCATTCTCGGACGCTACCTGCCCGAATTCGGCTTTATCGTCGGGCAGATGCAGCACGACCTGTTCCACATCTATACGGTCGACGCCCATACCCTGAACCTGATCAAGCACCTGCGTAAGCTGCAATACACCCAGGTATCAGAGAAATTCCCGCTGGCCAGCAAGCTGATGGCCAAGCTGCCAAAACCCGAACTGATCTATCTGGCCGGGCTGTACCACGACATCGGCAAAGGCCGACACGGCGACCATTCCGAAATTGGCGCAGTGGATGCCGAGGTGTTCTGCATTCGCCACCAGTTGCCGCTGTGGGACACGCGCCTGATCGTCTGGCTGGTGCAAAACCATCTGGTGATGTCCACCACCGCTCAACGCAAAGACCTGTCAGATCCGCAGGTCATCCATGACTTTGCCCAGATCGTGGTCGACGAAACTCATCTCGACTACCTCTATGTACTGACCGTCGCCGACATCAACGCCACCAACCCGACGCTATGGAACTCCTGGCGCGCCAGCCTGTTGCGCCAGCTCTACACCGAAACCAAGCGCGCCTTGCGTCGCGGCCTGGAAAACCCGGTAGACCGCGAAGAACAGATTCGCCAGACCCAAAGTGCTGCGCTGGACACCCTGGTACGCAATGGCAACGATCAGGATGATGTAGAGCAGCTCTGGTCACAGCTGGGTGATGACTACTTCTTGCGCCACACCTCGGCCGACGTAGCCCTGCACACCGAAGCCATCCTGCAACAGCCCGCCGATGGCGGGCCGCTGGTGCTGATCAAGGAAACCACCCAGCGCGAGTTCGAGGGCGGCACGCAGATCTTCATCTATGCACCCGATCAGCACGACTTCTTCGCCGTGACCGTGGCGGCCATGGACCAGCTCAACCTGAACATCCATGACGCACGCATCATCACGTCCAGCAGCCAGTTCACCCTCGACACCTATATCGTGCTCGACAACGACGGCGGCTCCATCGGCAACGATCCGGCGCGCATTGAAAAAATCCGCAAGGGCCTGACCGAAGCCCTGCGCAACCCGGACGACTACCCGACCATTATCCAGCGCCGGGTACCGCGCCAACTGAAACACTTTGCCTTCGCGCCCCAAGTGACAATCCACAACGACGCCCAGCGCCCGGTCACCGTACTGGAACTCAGCGCCCCAGACCGTCCGGGCCTGCTGGCCCGGATCGGGATGATCTTTCTGGAGTTCGACCTGTCGTTGCAAAACGCCAAGATCGCCACCCTGGGCGAGCGCGTCGAAGACGTATTTTTCATTACCGATGCACACAACCAACCGTTGTCCGACCCACAGCTGTGCATGCGCCTGCAGGAAGCGATCGTCGAACAACTGACGGTCAACCAGGATTCAACCCCAGAACCGTGGCGCCTTAGCATTTAACCGCCGCCGAGTGAGACCCGCACCCCATGAACAACGCTCTAAACCAGCTTCAGCCTTACCCGTTCGAAAAACTGCGCGCCCTGCTTGGCAGCGTGCAGCCCAATGCCGACAAGCGACCGATTGCGCTGTCGATTGGCGAACCGAAACACCGCTCGCCGGACTTCGTGGCCAAGGCACTGGCTGACAATCTCGACCAGATGGCGGTCTACCCGACCACCCTGGGCATCCCCGCGCTGCGTGAAGCCATCGCTGGCTGGGCCGAGCGTCGCTTCAACGTGCCAAAAGGCTGGCTAGACCCGGCGCGCAATATCCTGCCGGTCAACGGCACCCGTGAAGCCCTGTTCGCCTTCACCCAAACCGTGGTCAACCGTGGCGACGACGCACTGGTCGTCAGCCCGAACCCGTTCTATCAGATCTACGAAGGCGCAGCCTTCCTTGCCGGGGCCCAGCCGCACTACCTGCCATGCCTGGCCGAACATGGCTTCAACCCGGATTTCGACGCGGTATCGGCCGAGACCTGGAAGCGCTGCCAGATTCTGTTCCTGTGCTCACCGGGCAACCCGACCGGCGCACTGATCCCCCTCGACACCTTGAAAAAACTCATCGCCCTGGCCGACGAACACGATTTCGTGATCGCCGCCGACGAGTGTTACAGCGAGCTGTACTTCGACGAGCAAACGCCGCCAGTGGGCCTGCTCAGCGCTTGCGTGGCACTGGGCCGTGAAGACTTCAAGCGTTGCGTGGTGTTCCACAGCCTGTCCAAGCGCTCGAACCTGCCAGGCCTGCGCTCAGGCTTCGTGGCGGGCGACGCCGAGATCCTCAAGGCATTTTTGCTGTATCGCACCTACCACGGCTGCGCCATGCCGGTACAAGCCCAGCTGGCCAGCATTGCCGCCTGGAATGACGAGGCTCACGTACGCACCAACCGCGATTTGTATCGCGAGAAATTCGATGCGGTGCTGGCGATCCTGGCCCCGGTACTGGACGTACAGCGCCCGGATGGCGGGTTTTACCTGTGGCCAAGGGTTGAAGGCGACGACGCCGGGTTCTGCCGCGACCTGTTTGCGCAAGAGCACGTGACCGTGGTGCCGGGCTCTTACCTGTCCCGTGAAGTCGACGGTTTCAACCCTGGAGCAGGACGGGTACGCATGGCACTGGTCGCGCCACTGGCTGAGTGCGTAGAAGCCGCCGAGCGCATTCGCGACTTTATCCAGCGCCGGGGCTGAACCCCTCGACACTGACCCGCTCCCACACAATGGCACTGCAAGGCGCTATAAAACCGGTGGGAGCGGGCTTGCCTGCGATGCCATCAACTCGGTCTGACTGACAAACCGCGGCGATACAATCGCGAGCAAGCCCGCTCCCACACAAGGCTGGTGTATTACTTCACCGACCCCAGATTGGCCTCGCTCAAGTCCAGATCCTTGAGAATCTCGCTCAATGCGTCATCCCCGATTTCGTGATGACGTCTCAAGCTGTAAAGCTCCAGCCGTTGCGCCCTGAGCGCCTTGAGTCGCAGCCGGCTTTCCAGCTGGTCCATCTGGGTCGCCAGTTCCTGCGCCTGCGCCGTGTCGTTATACACCTCAAGTTGATGACGATATTCGGACATGATCCGCGCCTTCAACTCAGCCGCCAACGCTGCCTGAGCGGCATCCTGCTGCCCAACTGCCTCGACCACGTCTTCAGCTTCCAGCGCGTGGATCGCCGCCTCGGCAGTGCGTCGCCAGGCTTCTCGCACTTCATTGCGCATGGCATCGTCCGGGCTTTTTTCAATCCCGCGCAACAACAAAGGCAGCGCAATGCAAGCCGCCACCAGAGACAGCAGGATCACCCCCGCAGCAATAAAGATCAGCAGGTCACGCTCGGGAAAATCCAGCCCCTCGTTCAGTAACAGCGGTATGGACATCACACCCGCCAGCGTCACTGCGCCGCGCACACCCCCGACGGTCAAGAGCCAGCAGGAGCGTGCAGTCGGCACCATTGTCAGCTCACCCTTGCCTCGCAGGCGGCGCAACAGGCCGGACAAACGCCAGATGCTCTGTACCCAGATAAATCGCAGCGCCAGCAACACCAGAAAAATCGCCACGACATCCAGACAGCGATACATCAAGGCGGGCCACAGTGTTGGCTCCAGGTGGACCACAGCCTTGATGATGTCCGGCAGTTGCAGGCCCAACAGCAAAAAGATCAAACCGTTGAACGCAAACTCCAGCAGCGACCACACACTGCGGTTAAGCATCCGGGTGCTGGTCTGGCGCGGCAACAGGTCCAGCCAGCTCTGCATCATCCCTGCAGCAACGGCTGACAAGATACCCGACGCGCCCAGGCGCTCGGCCAGCACATAGGCCGCAAAAGGCAGCAGCAACATAAACACCACGTGGGTTGCCGGGTCATCCCAGCCACGGGCGATCATCCACGAGCGCAGGCGCCCCACCAGCCAGCTCAGGGCCACACCGATGGCCAAACCGCCGCACGCCACCAGCACAAACGCCAGGCTGGCATTGGTCAGGGAAAACACCCCGGTAATGGCGGCCACCAGTGCAAACTTGAATGTCACCAGGCCCGTCGCATCATTCATCAATGCCTCGCCTTGAAGCATGTGCATCAAGGGTGCGGGCAAACGATTTTGCGCGATGGCCGATACCGCCACGGCATCGGTGGGTGACAGCACCGCCGCCAGCGCAAACGCCACCGGCAAGGGGATGGTCGGCAATAGCCAGTGAATGAAATAACCTGCACCCACCACCGTGAACAGCACCAACCCGACCGCCAGCGTCAGGATCGGCCCGCGCAGGCGCCAGAACTCGCGTTTGGGCATGCGCCAGCCATCCGAGAACAGCAGCGGCGGCAGGAACAGAAACAGGAACAGTTCTGGCTCCAGGGCCACGTGCAGGCCCAGGGTCGGCCAGGCCAGTACAGCGCCAGCAGCAATCTGCACCAATGGCAAAGGCAAGGGAATCAAACGCCCCAATAGACGCGAGACTCCCACCAGCATCAGCAGGATGAGGACGGTATAGGCGGTTTGCATATCGACAAGGTTCCCAAACAATCAGCTTCTACTAGACACAGCTAGCAACATTTTTGCATTGCAGGTCATAGTAGCCGCTGGCGATACATCTGGAGCCTGAACATAAGTCGCAGTGCGACGACATGTCACAAGAACATGAGATGCTCAAGCCATCCACGCCCAAGCACGCTGCCCATGGCATAATCCGCGGCTGATCATTTTCACGCATCTCCAAGGGGGGCAATTTCCGTGACCGATTCAAGCAAGACGTTGCACCTTTTCGGCATCAAAGCCTGCGACACCATGAAAAAGGCTCGCACCTGGCTGGATGAACATGCTGTGCGCTACGACTTCCATGACTACAAAAGCAGCGGCATTGACCGTGAACACCTGACCCAGTGGTGCAACGAGCACGGCTGGCAAGTGGTGCTCAATCGCGCAGGTACAACCTTTCGCAAGCTCGACGACGAACGCAAAGCCGATCTCGACCAAGCCAAAGCCATTGAACTGATGCTCGCCCAACCCTCGATGATCAAGCGCCCTGTGCTCGATCTCGGTGACAAAACCCTGATTGGCTTCAAGCCAGATCTTTATGCGGCGACCCTTCTTTAAGCGACCGCCCATTTATTTTTGTAAGAGGTAATTGCATGTCTACTACCCTGTTCAGCGCAGCCTTCGGCGTCGGCACCCAAAACCGTCAAGGCGCATGGCTGGAAGTGTTCTACGCACAACCCCTGATCAATCCATCGGCCGAGCTGATCGCAGCCGTAGCCCCAATCCTGGGCTACACCGGCGGCAATCAGGCAATCACCTTTACCACCGCGCAAGCAGCACAAATGGCTGAAGCCGTTAAACCGGTCGATGCAGCTCAAGCAGCCCTGCTGACCCGTCTGGCCGAAAGCCACAAGCCGCTGGTCGCCACTTTGCTGGCCGAAGATGCCGCGCTGACCTCAACGCCAGAGGCCTACCTCAAGCTGCACCTGCTGTCCCATCGCCTGGTCAAGCCCCACGGCCTGAACCTGGCCGGTGTGTTCCCGCTGCTGCCGAACGTGGCCTGGACCAGCCAGGGCGCCATCGACCTGAGCGAGCTGGCCGAGCGTCAACTCGAAGCGCGCCTGCGTGGCGAACTGCTGGAAGTGTTCTCGGTCGACAAGTTCCCGAAAATGACCGACTACGTGGTGCCGGCAGGCGTGCGTATCGCTGACGCGGCCCGTCTTCGCCTGGGTGCTTACATCGGCGAAGGCACCACCGTGATGCACGAAGGTTTCGTCAACTTCAACGCGGGCACCGAAGGCCCGGGCATGATTGAAGGCCGCGTCTCGGCTGGCGTATTCGTCGGCAAGGGTTCGGACCTGGGCGGCGGTTGCTCCACCATGGGCACCCTGTCGGGTGGTGGCAACATCGTGATCAAGGTGGGCGAAGGCTGCCTGATCGGCGCTAACGCCGGTATCGGCATCCCGCTGGGCGACCGCAACACGGTTGAATCCGGCCTGTACCTGACGGCTGGCACCAAAGTGGCGCTGCTGGACGAAAACAACCAGCTGGTTAAAGTACTTAAAGCCCGTGACCTTGCAGGCCAACCTGACCTGCTGTTCCGTCGCAACTCGCAAACCGGCGCTGTGGAATGCAAAACCCACAAGTCGGCCATCGAGCTGAACGAAGCACTGCACGCTCACAACTAAGCGTTTATCTGCCACTGACGGGGCTGGTTTCCAGCCTCGTCAACAGAGCCCGAACACCATGCTTTTGCCTTCTCCCTGGCGCGCTGACTTCCCAGCCATCGCCGCCTTGCAACGTCAGGACCAGACTTATCTGGACAACGCTGCAACCACGCAAAAACCCCAAGCCCTGCTCGACGCACTGACGCACTACTACGCCAACGGCGCAGCCAATGTGCACAGGGCCCAACACCTGCCGGGCGCTCACGCGACCCAGGCATTCGAAAACACCCGCCACAAAGTGACGCAATGGCTCAATGCCGGCGAATGCGGGCAAATCGTTTTCACCCACGGCGCCACCTCGGCCCTGAACCTTCTGGCCTATGGCCTGGAGCACCAATTCAATGCGGGCGATGACATTGTTATCAGCGCCCTGGAACACCACGCCAACCTGCTGCCGTGGCAACAGCTTGCCCAGCGTAAACAACTGAATCTGGTGGTATTACCACTGGATGCCGATGGCGTCATCGACCTCGATGCGGCCGCTCGCCTGATCACCCCGCGCACCCGCCTGCTGGCCGTGAGCCAACTGTCCAACGTACTCGGCGTGTGGCAGCCCTTGCCCGCGCTGTTGGCCCTGGCCAAGGCACAACATGCACTGACGGTGGTTGATGGCGCACAAGGGGTGGTCCATGGCCGGCATGACGTGCAAGCGCTGGGCTGCGACTTCTACGTATTTTCCAGCCACAAACTCTACGGTCCCGACGGGCTGGGCGTGCTGTTCGGTCGCCACGAAGCACTGGCCCGATTGCAGCACTGGCAGTTTGGCGGCGAGATGGTGCAAGAAGCCGACTACCAGCACGCCACCTTCCGCCCCGCCCCGCTCGGGTTTGAGGCTGGCACTCCGCCGATTGCCAGCGTGATCGGGCTGGGGGCAACCCTAAACTACCTGGCCAACCTCGATCAGGCCGCCGTCCAAGCCCACGAAGCAGCGCTGCACGCGCTACTGGTCGATGGCTTGAAACAGCGCCAAGGCATTCAACTGCTCGGGTCGCCACACTTGGCGCTGGTCAGCTTTGTGGTTGAGGGCGTGCACAACGCCGACCTGGCCCACTTGTTGACCGAACAGGGGATTGCCGTTCGCGCCGGGCATCACTGCGCCATGCCGCTACTGAAAAGCTTTGGGCTGGCCGGTGCCATCCGTGTCTCGCTGGCGCTGTACAACGACTCGGAAGATCTGGAACGCTTCTTCGACGCCCTTGATCAGGCTTTGGAGCTTTTGCAATGACCCTGCCCGCCGACGCCCAGGCCGCACTCGACAGTTTTGAGCACTGCTCGGGCTGGGAGCAGCGCGCACGCCTGCTCATGCAATGGGGCCAGCGCCTGGCGCCATTGAGCGACGCCGACAAAACCGATGCTCATCGCGTGCATGGCTGTGAAAGCCAGGTGTGGCTGGTGGGCGAACGGGTCGATGGACATTGGCAATTTGCTGCCAGCAGTGATGCGCGACTGATTCGCGGTTTGGTGGCGTTACTGCTGGCGCGAGTCAATGGCTTGAGCACCGAGCAACTGCAGCAGGTTGACTTGCCTGACTGGTTCGACCAGCTAGGTCTGAGCCGCCAGCTATCACCGTCGCGCAGCAATGGCTTGAACGCCGTGCTGCAGCGGATGCGGGAATTGGCAGGCTGAACCGCAGCGATACCTGTAGTCGCTGACGAGGAACGAGGCTGCGATCGGGATGAGTAGCACCCCGCACAGCCAGAATCCTCGAGATTCCTGCTACACATGAACGGCTAATTCATGACTGCTACGCAGCCAATCGCAGTCTCGTTCCTCGTCAGCGACTACAAGGACCGCATCGCACTCATTCAGGCTTGACCCGCTCCGAAGGCCGGCGCACGCCCGCTACGATTTTGTCCACCGCCTTGGTGGCCGCGACCATGCCGAAGGTCGCCGTCACCATCATCACCGCGCCAAAACCACCGGCGCAGTCCAGTTTGACGCCATCACCGACAAAGCTCTTCTGCAGGCAAATACTGCCGTCCGGCTTGGGATAGCGCAGCTGCTCGGTGGAGAACACGCATGGCACGCTGTAATGGCGCGTCATGGTCCGCGAAAAGCCATAGTCGCGGCGCAAGGTCGAACGAACTTTCGAGGCCAGCGGGTCATTGAACGTGCGGTTCAAGTCACAGACCTGAATCAGCGTCGGGTCGATTTGCCCGCCCGCACCACCGGTCGTGATGATCTGGATCTTGCGGCGCTTGCACCAGGCAATCAGTGCCGCCTTGGCATTGACGCTGTCGATGCAGTCGATCACGCAGTCAATATTCGGGGTGATGTACTCGGCCATGGTTTCGCGCGTCACGAAATCCGCGACTTCGTGAACGATGCAGTCCGGGTTGATCTGACGCAGACGCTCGGCCATCACCTCGACCTTGTCCCGACCAATGGTCGTGCTCAAGGCGTGCAACTGCCGGTTGCTGTTGCTGACGCAAACGTCATCCAGGTCAAACAGCGAAATTTCGCCCACACCGCAGCGCGCAATCGCTTCCGCAGCCCAGGACCCGACACCGCCCACACCGACGATCGCCACATGTGCCGCCTTCAGTCGTTCAAGGCCTTCCAGCCCATATAACCGGGCTACACCGGCAAAACGTGGATCTTCTGTACTCATGACCAACCCCCAAAAACCGGCGCGCATTATAGGGGGATGACATGACATTGAGTATTTTTCCTACAAGCTATCCGACCAAGACTGCTTTAATGGCCTATAGAGTAGGAAGACAAGAGCTACAAGAAATAAATAAAGAACTTAAGTTCGCTGCAACTGCCAAATGCCAGACCCAATTCCATCAGCTATACGATAGGTCTGAGCACAGTGTAGGATGCGCGCCGCTTGGCACCCGCCGACCGATCTTCGTTCCACTCCCTTTGGAACCCGAAATAGTTATGTCATCGCGTAAATTTGGACTCAACCTGGTGGTGGTACTGGCCATTGCCGCACTGTTCACAGGCTTCTGGGCGCTGATCAATCGCCCGGTGTCTGCACCCAACTGGCCCGATCAAATCTCCGGTTTTTCGTATTCGCCGTTCCAACAAGGCCAGTACCCGCAGAAAGACCAGTACCCGACCGACGATGAAATGCGTCGCGACCTGGAGATCCTCAGCAAGCTGACCGACAACATTCGGACCTACTCGGTCGACGGCACCTTGGGTAATATCCCCAAGCTGGCGGAAGAGTTCGGTTTGCGCGTGACCATCGGGATCTGGATCAGCCCTGATCTGGAGCGCAACGAGCGCGAAATCCAGAAAGCCATCGAGCTGGCCAATAACTCGCGCAGCGTCGTGCGGGTTGTGGTGGGTAACGAAGCCCTGTTCCGTGAAGAGATCACGCCAGAAGACCTGATCGTGCTGCTGGATCGGGTCCGGGCCGCAGTCAAGGTGCCTGTCACCACGTCCGAGCAATGGCATATCTGGGAGAAATACCCGCAACTGGCCAAGCACGTTGACCTGATCGCCGCGCACATCCTGCCGTACTGGGAGTTTATCCCGGTGGACAAGGCCGGTGAGTTCGTACTGGACCGTGCCCGCGACCTGAAAAAACTGTTCCCGAAAAAGCCCCTGCTGCTGTCGGAGGTTGGCTGGCCGAGCAATGGCCGCATGCGCGGTGGCGCTGATGCCACCCCGGCCGACCAGGCGATTTATCTGCGGACGCTGGTCAACACCCTGAACCGTCGCGGCTACAACTACTTTGTGATCGAAGCCTTCGACCAGCCGTGGAAGGCCAGCGATGAAGGCTCCGTAGGCGCGTACTGGGGCGTGTACAACGCTGCACGCCAGCAAAAATTCAACTTTGAAGGCCCGGTGGTCGCCATCCCGCAATGGCGCGTACTGGCCATTGGTTCGGTGGTGATGGGCTTGCTGTCGCTGGCGCTGCTGCTGATCGACGGCTCCGCACTGCGCCAGCGGGGTCGCACCTTCCTGACCTTCACCGCGTTCCTGTGCGGATCGGTGCTGGTGTGGATCGGTTACGACTACAGCCAGCAATACAGCACATGGTTCAGCCTGACCGTCGGCTTCCTGCTCGGACTGGGCGCACTCGGGGTGTTTATTGTCCTGCTGACCGAGGCCCATGAGCTGGCCGAGGCGGTCTGGACGCATAAGCGGCGACGAGAGTTCCTGCCGGTCGAAAGCGACGACGCCTATCGCCCGAAAGTCTCGATCCATGTGCCCTGCTACAACGAGCCGCCAGAGATGGTCAAACAGACCCTCGATGCCCTGGCGAACCTCGACTACCCCGATTTCGAAGTGTTGATCATCGATAACAACACCAAGGATCCGGCAGTCTGGGAGCCCGTGCGCGACTACTGCGCCACCCTGGGCCCGCGCTTCAAGTTCTTCCACGTGGCACCCCTGGCCGGCTTCAAGGGCGGCGCGCTGAACTACCTGATCCCGCACACCGCGCCGGATGCCGAAGTGATTGCTGTGATCGACTCCGATTACTGTGTGGATCGCAACTGGCTCAAGCACATGGTGCCGCACTTTGCCGATCCGAAAATCGCCATTGTGCAATCGCCCCAGGACTACCGCGACCAGAACGAAAGCACCTTCAAGAAGCTCTGCTACTCGGAATACAAGGGTTTCTTCCACATCGGCATGGTCACCCGCAACGACCGCGACGCGATCATTCAGCACGGCACCATGACCATGACCCGACGCTCCGTGCTCGAAGAGCTCGGCTGGGCGGACTGGTGCATCTGTGAAGACGCCGAGCTGGGCCTGCGCGTATTCGAAAAAGGCTATTCCGCAGCGTATTCCCACAACAGCTACGGCAAGGGCCTGATGCCTGACACCTTTATCGACTTCAAGAAACAGCGATTCCGCTGGGCCTACGGTGCGATTCAGATCATCAAGCGTCACACCTCAAGCCTGTTGCGCGGTAAAGACACTGAACTGACCCGTGGCCAGCGCTATCACTTCCTCGCGGGCTGGCTGCCGTGGGTGGCCGATGGCATGAACATCTTCTTCACCGTGGGCGCCCTGTTGTGGTCGGCGGCGATGATTATCGTGCCGACGCGGGTCGATCCGCCGCTGCTGATTTTCGCCATCCCGCCATTGGCACTGTTCGTGTTCAAGGTCGGCAAGATCATCTTCCTGTACCGCCGTGCCGTGGGGGTTAACCTCAAGGATGCGTTTGCGGCAGCACTGGCCGGGCTGGCGTTGTCCCACACCATCGCGAAAGCGGTGCTGTACGGATTCTTCACCACCAGCATTCCGTTCTTCCGGACACCCAAGAACGCCGATAACCACGGCTTCTGGGTCGCCATTTCGGAAGCCCGTGAAGAAGTGTTCATCATGCTGTTGCTCTGGGGCGCGGCGCTGGGGATCTTCCTGGTCCAGGGTCTGCCAAGCAACGACATGCGCTTCTGGGTGGTGATGTTGCTGGTGCAGTCGCTGCCGTATCTGGCGGCGCTGATCATGGCCTTTATGTCTTCGCTGCCCAAACCGGTGGACGCGGCACAAGAGCAACCGGCTGCATAAATTGACTGCAACCTCCTAAACGGCGGCCTCTGGCCGCCGTTTTGCTTTAAGATAACCGCCCTTTCTCGCCCGCCCCGCACATGCCCTGCTTCGGAGTCCACACCATGACGGCCCACGCCGACCTTTCGCCGACCCTGCAACTTGCCTGCGATCTGATCCGTCGCCCTTCCGTGACCCCGATCGACGCCGATTGCCAGAAGCTGATGATGCAGCGCCTGGGCGATGCCGGTTTCAAGCTTGAGCCGATGCGCATCGAGGACGTAGACAACTTCTGGGCCACCCACGGCAAACACGAAGGCCCGGTGCTGTGCTTCGCTGGCCACACTGACGTGGTACCGACCGGCCCGGTGCAAGCCTGGCAAAACGACCCGTTCGACGCGCTGATCGATGAACACGGCATGCTCTGCGGCCGTGGCGCCGCAGACATGAAAGGCAGCCTTGCCGCCATGCTGGTGGCGGCCGAGCGTTTCGTCGCCGACTACCCGGACCACAAGGGCTCGGTCGCATTTCTGATCACCAGTGACGAAGAAGGCCCGGCCCATCACGGCACCAAGGCCGTGATCGAGCGCTTTGCTGCCCGTAACGAGCGTCTGGACTGGTGCATCGTCGGTGAACCGTCAAGCACTTCCCTGGTGGGCGATGTGGTCAAAAACGGCCGTCGCGGCTCCCTGGGCGCCAAGCTCACCGTTCGCGGCGTTCAAGGCCATGTGGCCTACCCGCACCTGGCCAAGAATCCGATTCACCTGGCAGTACCTGCGCTGACCGAACTGGCCGCCGAGCATTGGGATAACGGCAACGCCTTCTTCCCGCCGACCAGCTTCCAGATTTCCAATCTGAACTCCGGCACGGGCGCAACGAACGTGATCCCGGGTGATCTGGTGGCGGTCTTCAACTTCCGCTTCTCCACCGAGTCCACCGTTGAAGGCCTGCAAAAGCGCGTGGCGGACATACTGGACAAGCACGGCCTGGACTGGCACATCGACTGGGCGCTGTCCGGCCTGCCGTTCCTGACCGAGCCGGGCGCCCTGCTGGACGCGGTGTCGTCGAGCATCAAGCAGGTCACTGGCCGCGAAACCAAAGCTTCTACCAGCGGCGGGACTTCGGACGGGCGCTTTATCGCGACCCTGGGTACCCAGGTCGTCGAACTGGGACCGGTCAACGCGACCATTCACCAGGTCAACGAGCGGGTTCTGGCCAGCGATCTTGATGTACTGACCGAGATCTACTACCAAACCCTGATCAAGTTGCTCGCCTGATGCTCGCCTGCCCAATTTGCAGTGCACCGCTGAACGCGGTCGACAACGGCGTGGCGTGCCCGGCCGGGCATCGCTTTGACCGCGCCCGCCAGGGTTATTTGAACCTGCTGCCCGTGCAACACAAGAACAGCCGTGACCCTGGCGATAACCAGGCAATGGTTGAAGCCCGCCGCGACTTTCTCAATGCAGGCCATTACGCGCCCGTGGCCAAGCGCCTGGCCGAACTGGCGAGGGAACGAGCGCCGCAACGCTGGCTCGACATCGGTTGTGGCGAGGGTTACTACACCGCGCAAATCGCCGAGGCACTGCCCAACGCCGATGGCTACGCACTGGATATCTCCCGCGAGGCGGTCAAGCGCGCCTGCAAGCGCAGCCCGCAACTGACCTGGTTGATCGCCAGCATGGCCCGCGTGCCACTGGCCGATGCCAGCTGCCAGTTTTTGGCCAGCGTCTTCAGCCCGCTGGACTGGCTTGAAGCCAAACGCCTGCTCAGCCCGGGGGGCGGCCTGATGCGTGTTGGCCCGACTCGCGGGCACTTGATGGAGCTGCGCGAACGGCTGTACGACGAAGTGCGCGACTATTCAGACGACAAGCATTTGGCCCTGGTGCCCGAAGGCATGCAGGTGCAGCACAGCGAGACACTGGAATTCACCCTCAGCCTGAGTGAGCCCCAGGATCGCGCCAATCTGCTGGCCATGACCCCCCATGGCTGGCGCGCCAGTGCCGAGCGTCGCGCCCAGGTCATCGAACACCCCGAGCCTTTAGTGGTGACGGTGTCGATGCGCTACGATTACTTCGTGCTTCAATAACCAACTTTACGGCCAAGGGCACACGCCCTTGGCCCGATTAATCCGCGAGTGGATTTTTCAGACCCGCAGTGAGGACATCCATGCGCCAACCCGATATCGAGATCTACCTGAAAGAAGCGGTCACCTACAAGGACGTCGAAGCCTGGCTGGCCAACGTGCTGGGCCCGTGCACCGAATGGAAAAAGAAAGGCGAAACCTGGAAGTGCACCGCAGGTGACGTACCCGTTACCTGGATGCCAAAAGCCGTCGGCAAATGGAACAGCCTGTACCTGGACAGCGACCAGACACCGTGGGAAGACGACATTGCCTGTGCCAAGGCCGCTTTTGACGCACTGAAGATCGAAGTGCGTTGCGCGCCGGGCAGCTGGGTCGAGGAACAGGGCGAGGCTGATGCTGATCGCTGGATCCGCATCAGCGAAGACGGCCAGGAAGAAATCACCTGGAAAACCGGTTCCTGAGCTGCAAATAACACCCTGTAGCCGCTGCCGCAGGCTGCGACAAGGGCCGAAGGACCTTCAGGGTCGCTTCGCAACCCATCGCAGCCTTCGGCAGCGACTACAGGAACTGCATTACAGCCCCACTACATCTTCAGCCTGCAAACCCTTGTCACCTTTGACCTGGGTGTACTCGACCTGCTGGCCTTCAGCCAGGCTGCGATGGCCTTCACCGCGAATGGCGCGGTAATGCACAAACACATCCGCCCCGTTTTCACACTGAATAAAGCCGTAGCCCTTGGCATCGTTGAACCACTTCACACTGCCTGTTACGCGCGTTGTCATGGATCCTTTCCCCCTTTTTATTATTGATCGGGCTCGTTAATTGGCCCTTTGAGAACTAGTGTTTGAACCTGACGCTTCACTACTGGGTCTTGCGCAGTGTCGCGAAAGACCACCGAGTATAAGTCAGGCAAAAAAACACTCAATCAATATTAGTTCGCCGCTTTTTTGCCGATTTTCGGGAGATACGGCACACTACCCGGCCGAGTAAACGCTCGTTTTATCCACTAACGCAGAAGCCGTATGACCCCCTCCCCATTCCGCCGCCTTGTATTTGGCGCCCTGCGTCGCTTGCTGTACCTGTGGGTGCGCTCGGAGACCATTAATCAGTCTTCCCTGACCCTGAACCTGGATCGCAGCCGACCCGTGTTCTACGTACTGCAATCGCCCTCGCTAACCGAACTGGCCGTGATCGATACCGAGTGTTCCAAGGCCGGCCTGCCGCGCCCGGTATTGCCGGTTGCAGTGGGAGAGATGATCGAGCCTGCCGCCTTTTTTTACCTGACCCCCGAGCCCGACTGGCTGGGGCGACAGGACAAGCGCGGAGCACCGCCAACCTTGACCCGCCTGGTCGACGGCCTGACCCAAAACCCGGGCGAGGATGCGCAAATCATTCCGGTCAGCGTGTTTTGGGGGCAGTCACCCGACAGCGAGTCCAGCCCCTGGAAACTGCTGTTTGCCGACAGCTGGGCCGTCACCGGGCGCCTGCGCCGCTTGCTGCGCATCCTGATCCTGGGTCGCAAAACCCGCGTGCAATTCTCGGCCCCCATTCACTTGCGCGAACTGGTCGACCTCAACAAGGGTCATGAACGCACCGTGCGCATGGCCCAGCGTATTTTGCGCGTGCACTTTCGCAACCTGAAAACCGCCACCATCGGCCCGGACCTTTCCCACCGTCGCAACCTGGTCAAGGGGCTGGTCAATGAACCCGCCGTGCGCCAGGCCATCCTTGACGAAGCCGAGCGCGAGAACATCTCGCCGGAGAAGGCCCGTGCCCAGGCACTGCGCTACGCCAATGAAATCGCCTCGGACTACACCTACACCGCGATCCGTTTTTTTGAAGTGCTCCTGAGCTGGTTCTGGAACAAGATTTACGACGGGGTCAAGGTCAACCATATCGAGAGCGTGCAGAAGGTTGCCCAGGGTCACGAGATCATTTACGTGCCGTGCCACCGCAGCCATATCGACTACCTGCTGCTGTCCTACCTGCTGTTTCGCAACGGCCTGACTCCGCCGCACATTGCCGCCGGGATCAACCTCAACATGCCGGTGCTGGGCCGCCTGCTGCGCCGTGGCGGGGCTTTTTTCATGCGCCGCACGTTCAAGGGAAACCCGCTGTACACCTCGGTGTTCAACGAATACATGCATACCCTGTTCACCAAGGGCTTCCCGGTGGAGTACTTCGTCGAGGGCGGCCGCTCGCGCACCGGGCGCATGCTGCAACCGAAAACGGGGATGCTGGCCATTACCGTGCGCAGTTTCTTGCGCTCTTCCCGTACGCCAATCGTGTTTGTCCCGGTCTATATCGGTTACGAGCGTGTGCTCGAAGGCCGCACCTACCTGGGCGAACTGCGCGGCGCCAGCAAGAAGAAAGAGTCGATTTTCGACATTTTCAAAGTGATCGGCGCCCTCAAGAAACAGAAGTTCGGTCAGGTCGCGGTCAACTTTGGTGAACCGATCAAACTCGCCGAGTTCCTTGAACAGGAGCAGCCGGGCTGGCGCCAGCAGGAGCTTGCGCCCCTGTATCGTCCTGACTGGCTGAGCCCGACCACCAATCGCCTGGGCGAAAAGGTTGCCCAGCATCTGAATGAAGCGGCAGCCATCAACCCGGTGAACCTGGTGGCACTGGCCCTGCTTTCAACCACCCGGCTGGCACTGGACGAACAGGCCATGGCCCGGGTGCTGGATCTGTATCTGGCCCTGCTGCGCCGTGTCCCCTACTCGCCCTACACCACCTTGCCAGAAGGCGATGGCAAGGCGCTGATCAACCATGTAAAGGACATGAACCTGCTGGCCGAGCAAAGTGATGCGCTGGGCAAGATCCTCTATCTGGATGAGCAGAACGCGGTGCTGATGACGTACTACCGCAACAACGTGCTGCATATTTTTGCATTGCCTTCGTTGCTGGCCAGCTTTTTCCAAAGCGCCTCGCGCATGAGCCGCGAACAGATCCTGCGCTACACCCACGCGCTCTATCCCTACCTGCAGTCAGAGCTGTTTATTCGCTGGTCAGCAGAGGAACTGGACGCCGTGGTCGACCAGTGGCTGGAGTCCTTTGTCGAGCAAGGTTTGTTGCGCTTTGAGAACGGCGTGTACCTGCGCCCGCCGCCGAGTTCGCGACACTTTGTATTGCTGACGTTGTTGTCCAGAAGCATTGCGCAAACCCTGCAACGCTTCTACATGGCCATTTCCCTGCTGCTCAACAGCGGGCAAAACACCCTGAGCGCCGAAGAACTGGAAGACCTGTGCACCATGATGGCCCAACGCCTGTCGATTTTGCATGGGCTCAACGCCCCGGAGTTCTTCGACAAGAGCCTGTTCCGCCACTTTATCCAGACATTACTTGAAGAAGACGTGCTGCGCCGCGATGCCAACGGCAAGTTGAGCTATCACGAACTGCTTGGCGAACTGGCCGAAGGTGCTGCCAAGCGTGTGTTGCCTGCCGAAATTCGCCTGTCGATTCGCCAGGTTGCGTTGCACCGCAGTGAAGACACCCACGAGCAGCCGCCGCTCTCGCTCGAAAAAACATCTTGAAGGAGAAATCCATGAAAAAAGTACTTTTACTCAGCCTCACCGCCCTGCTTGGAGCCTGTAGCTCTATGACCTCGACCCCTCAAGCATCCCTCGATGGCGAAGTGTTCTACCTGCAGCGTATTGCCCTGCCGCCTACAGCTACACTGGAAGTTAGCTTGCAGGATATATCGCTGGCCGACGCTCCAGCGGTGACACTTGCCAAGCAAAGTGGCCCAATCAAGGGCCAGGTACCCCTGCCATTTCACTTGACCTATGACCCGGCGCAGATCAAACCCGGCCATACCTACGCGGTGAGTGCGCGGATCGAAGAGAACGGCCAGTTGCTGTTTATCAGCACAGAGCGCAACAGCGTCGATCTGACTGCAAAAACCCAGCAACCTGTCCGCCTGCGTGTCGATCAGGTTCGCTAATCAAGGAGTTTGCCATGCTGCGACCTTCCATACGCTTTGCGGGCCTGTGCGCAGGCCTGTTGATTTCGGCCAATGCCCTGGCGTTATCGCTGAGCGATCTGTCCCAAGGCGACGCCACGGGCGGCCTCAAAGATGCCCTGACCCAAGGTGCGCAAATTGCGGTCAAGCAACTGGGCACCCCCGGGGGCTTCAGCAATAACCCCGAAGTCAAGATCGAGCTGCCGGGCAACCTTGGCAAAGTCGCGAAAAAGATGAAGCAATTCGGCATGGGCGATCAGGTCGATCAACTCGAAACCAGCATGAACAAAGCCGCAGAAGCGGCCGTGCCACAGGCGCAAGCCCTGCTGGTCGATGCGGTGAAGAAAATGACCGTGGCGGATGCCAAGGGCATCCTCAGCGGCGGCCAGGATTCGGCGACCCAATACCTGAGCAAAAGTAGCCGGGATCAGATCCGCGCCAAGTTCCTGCCTATCGTCAAGGCCGCCACGGACAAGGTCGGTCTGGCCCAGCAGTACAACTCATTTGCAGGGCAAGCCGCCACGCTGGGTGTGGTGGACGCCAAAAGCGCCAACATCGAAAGCTACGTGACCGAAAAGGCCCTGGACGGCTTGTTTGAAATGATCGGCAAACAGGAAGAAACCATCCGCCAGAACCCGGCAGCGGCTGCTACCAGTTTGGCGAAAAAAGTCTTCGGAACGCTGTAACCCTTGCGAAGGCGGGCTTGCCCGCCTCCACAACAATGGGTGCCCAGGCCCGGATGATGTGAGCCACACAAACCCTGTGGGAGCAGGGCTTGCCCGCTCCCACAGGGGCTTCAAGCCTCTGCTGGCTTCTTGACCTTGAACCACGCCGCATACAGCGCCGGCAAGAACAGCAAGGTCAGTGCAGTCGCCACAATCAGCCCACCCATGATGGCAACCGCCATCGGGCCGAAGAACACACTGCGTGACAGTGGAATCATCGCCAGTACCGCCGCCAGTGCGGTCAGCACGATCGGGCGGAAACGCCGTACCGTCGCTTCAATGATCGCCCGCCACGGGTCCAGCCCCGCCGCCTTGTCCTGTTCGATCTGATCCACCAGGATCACCGAGTTGCGCATGATCATCCCCGACAACGCAATGGTGCCCAGCATCGCCACAAAGCCGAACGGCTTGCCGAACAACAGCAGAAAAAGCGTGACCCCGATCAGCCCCAGCGGCGCCGTCAGGAACACCATCACCATGCGCGAGAAACTGCGCAGCTGCACCATCAACAGGGTCAGCACCACCACGATAAACAACGGCACACCGGCCTTCACCGAGTCCTGGCCACGGGTGGAGTCTTCGACCGTACCGCCCACGTCCAGCAAATAACCATCCGGCAGTTCGGCACGAACGCCCTCAAGGGTCGGCAGAATCTGCTGCACCAGTGTCGCCGGTTGCTCCTTGCCGTAGATATCTGCACGCACGGTCACGTTCGGCAGGCGGTTACGGTGCCAGATGATGCCCTCTTCGAAGCCATATTCCAGCGTCGCGACTTGCGACAGGGCAACGCTCTGGCCGTTGTCGGTGGGTACCGCCAGGCTAGGCAGCAACGCCAGCTCGGTGCGTTCCTGAGGCGTGCCGCGCAACAGGATTTCGATCAACTCGTTGTCTTCGCGGTACTGGCTGACGGTGGATCCCAGCAACGTGCTTTGCAAAAAGCGCGACAGGTTGGCCGTGCTCACACCCAGGGCCCGCGCACGGTCCTGATCGATGTTGAGATACACCACCTTGCTCGGTTCTTCCCAGTCCAGGTGCACGTTCACCACATGGGGGTTGTCGCGAACCTTGGCCGCCACCTTGCGCGCCAGTGCCCGTACCTCTTCGATATGTTCGCCCGTCACCCGGAACTGCACCGGATAGCCCACAGGCGGACCGTTTTCCAGACGCGTGACCCGCGAGCGTACGGTCGGGAATTGTTCGTTAAGGGTGTCAATCAACCAGGTGCGCAGTTCTTCCCTGTCCTCAATGGTCTTGGCCAGTACCACAAACTGGGCAAAGCTGGCCGCTGGCAACTGCTGATCCAGTGGCAGGTAATAGCGTGGCGAGCCGGTCCCGGCATACGCCACATAATTGGCAATACCCGGATGGTCCTTGAGCAGTGCTTCGAGTTGCTTGACCTGATCGGTGGTATTGCTCAACGAAGCGCCTTCGGCCAGTTTCAAGTCGACCATCAATTCCAGTCGGCTGGACGCGGGAAAGAACTGCTGCGGAACAAACTTGAAGAGCACGACCGACCCCAGGAACACCAGCACCGTCAATGCAATCACGGTCTTGCGCCGGGTGACGCACCACTCCACCAACCGTCGGACCCGCTGGTAAAACGGTGTGGCGTAAGGGTCGGGAGCACCTGCGCCCGAACCGTGTTTGGCGGCATGAATTTTCGCCAGGTCCGGCAACAACAGCGCCCCCAGATACGGCACAAACACCACCGCCGCAATCCACGACGCCAACAGGGCAATGGTCACCACCTGGAAAATCGAGCGGGTGTACTCACCCGTGCTCGACTGCGCCATGGCAATCGGCAAAAAGCCTGCTGCCGTGATCAGCGTACCGGTGAGCATGGGGAACGCGGTGCTGGTCCAGGCGAAGCTCGCCGCCTTCATCCGGTCGTAACCCTGCTCCATCTTGATCGCCATCATTTCCACGGCAATGATCGCGTCGTCCACCAACAAGCCCAGGGCCAGCACCAACGCCCCCAGTGAAATCTTGTGCAGGCCGATCCCGAAGTAATGCATGGCGGCAAACGTCATTGCCAGCACCAGCGGGATGGTGAGTGCCACCACCATGCCGGTGCGCGCACCCAGGGAGAAGAAGCTGACCAGCAGCACGATCACCAGGGCTTCCACCAACACTTGAACGAACTCGCCGACGCTGGTTTTCACAGCCGCTGGCTGGTCAGAGACCTTGCCCAATTGCATCCCGGCCGGAAGGTTCTTCTGGATCCGTTCGAACTCGGTATCCAGCGCCTTGCCCAGCACCAGGATATCGCCACCGTCTTTCATGGCCACGGCCAGACCTATCGCATCCTGGCCCATAAAGCGCATACGCGGTGCCGGTGGATCATTAAAGCCGCGACGCACATCCGCCACGTCGCTGATGCGAAAGGTGCGCTCGCCCACGCGGATCGGGAAACGTTCGATCTCCTCTACCGTCTTGAAATTACCGCTGACGCGCAGTTGCACCCGTTCTGTCGGTGTTTCAAAGAAGCCCGCAGTCGACACCGCGTTTTGCTCCTCAAGGGCTTTTTGCACGGCGGCCAGCGGCAAGCCCAGTGTGGCCAGTTTGAGGTTGGACAGCTCGATCCAGATTTTTTCGTCCTGCAGCCCCAGCAATTCGACCTTGCCTACATCCTTGACCCGTTGCAGCTGGATCTGGATGCGGTCGGCGTAGTCTTTGAGCACTGCGTAGTCGTAACCTTCACCGCTCAAGCTGTAGATATTGCCGAAGGTCGTACCGAATTCATCGTTGAAAAACGGCCCCTGCACATCAGGCGGCAAGGTGTGGCGAATGTCACTGATCTTTTTGCGAACCTGATACCACAGCTCCGGAATCTGATTCGAGTGCATCGAATCGCGGGCCATAAAGGTCACTTGCGACTCGCCAGGGCGCGAGAACGAAACAATGCGCTCGTACTCACCGGTCTCCATCAGCTTTTTTTCAATACGTTCGGTGACCTGCCGAGAGACTTCCTCAGCCGTAGCACCCGGCCACAGGGTGCGAATGACCATGGCCTTGAAGGTGAACGGTGGGTCTTCGCTTTGCCCTAATTTGGTGTATGAAAGCCCGCCGACAATAGCCAGCAACAGCATCAGGAACAGGACGATCTGGCGATTGCGCAACGCCCAGGCAGAAAGGTTAAAGCCCATGGGGGTTACTCCTTCGCCGAAACATTGATTGCCCGGTTGGAACGATCAATCGGCCGCACCTCTTGCCCGGGATGCAGCACATGCACGCCGGCAGCGACGATCCAGTCATCGGCCTTGAGGCCTTCGAGAACCGGCACGCTTTTTTCGCCAAAAGGCCCCACACGCACCGGCACTTGCTCAAGCTTGTTGCCTTGGCCGACTCGCCACACGTAGGCCGCGCCGTTCTCGGCGGTCAAGGCTGACAGCGGCACCGACAGCGAACTGTCGCCTTCGCCCTGAATGAAAACCCGGGCACTTTGGCCCAGTTCGGCAGGCACCTTGCCAGAGGTGAACGTGATACGGGCAGCAAAGGTACGTGACTTTGGATCTGCCGATGGCGACAGCTCGCGGATACGGCCGCTGAAACGCTGGCCGGGCTGCGACCACAACTCAACCGCCACCGGCATACCGATCTTGAAGCGGCTGAAATCCTGCTCCGGCAGGCTGATCAGCACTTCACGCTCACCATCGGCTGCCAGGGTGAACACGGTTTGCCCGGCATTGACCACTTGCCCCACTTCAACCTGGCGCTGGGCGATCACGCCATCTTGTGGGGCGCGCAACACGGCATAGCTGGCCTGATTGCTGGCCACATCCTGCTCGGCCTTGAGCTGCTGGAGCTTGGCAACGCCAGAGCGGTAGAGGTTTTCGGCGTTGTCGAACTGTGAGCGGCTGACCATCTGCCGATCCAGCAGGGTCTTGTAGCGATCGCGCTCAGCACGCACCAGGTTCAGATTGGCCTGCCCTGCCGCCACTTGAGCACGGGTAGCGTCCAGTTGCAGGCGCACGTCTTGCGGGTCCAGCTCTGCCAGGGGCTGATTGGCCTTGACCCGCTCACCTTCATCGACCAGGCGCCTGGTGACTTTGCCTGCGATACGAAACGCCAGTTGCGGATCGAAACGCGCGCGCACTTCGCCGGGATAGCTCTGACTTGCCAGCGCTGAAGGCTGCGGATGCACCACCATCGCCGGGCTGATGCTGATTTTTGCAGGCTCTTGCTGCCCGCATCCAGACAATAAAAACACCAGACAGACAGGCACAGCGCGGGACAAGGCATGGCGCAACATGTTGACGACCTTTCGCTAAAGGGGCTTGGAATATTTATACTGGCAGCATGTTATTAATACTAAACTCACCAGTCCAGTAATAAACGGCTATGTCTGACCATCCTTTACCCCCTAACGCTCTCGGCCGCCCCAAGGACCTGGCAAAACGCCAGTCCATCCTCGACGCCGCCAAAACCCTGTTTTTGACCAAGGGCTATGCCAACACCAGCATGGATGCCGTTGCGGGCCTGGCGGGCGTGTCAAAACTGACGGTCTACAGTCACTTCACCGACAAGGAGACCCTGTTTTCTTCGGCGATCATGTCCAAATGCACAGAGCAGCTACCGGTACTGTTTTTTGAGCTGCCGGCCGGCAAGCCCATTGAAGGGGTGTTGCTGAACATTGCCCGAGGCTTTCAAGTCCTGATCAACAGTGAAGAATCACTGAACCTGCACCGGTTGATGGTCACCCTCGGCAGCCAGGATCCAAAGCTTTCGCAGATCTTCCTTGAGGCCGGACCGGAGCGCGTGGTGCACGAGATGGAGGGCTTGCTGCGCAAGATGGATCAGAGCGGCGCGCTGCGGATCGACGACCCGCATTACGCGGCAGAACACTTCTTCTGCATGCTCAAAGGCGCCCCCAACTTTCGCCTGCTGTTTGGCGGCGGTGAACCGCTGGGGCCGCAGGAAAGCGAAGCCCATGTGCAGGAAGTGGTGGGGATGTTCATGCGGGCTTATCGACCAGAGTGAAACACCCGCTCCCACATGTTCAGGGCTTGAGTGCTTTCTTCGGATAGATATCGTACCGGCTCGATTTGCCATCCAGCGCATGACTTGGCTTGGGCCCCGCAATGCACGGTGCCTTGCGGGGCCGCTTGACCACCACACGGTGGGTCGCCAGCGCCAACGCAGCTTCAAGCAGGGCCGGTGCATCATTGTCATCGCCCACTAACGGGCGAAACAGGCGCATTTCTTTTTTCACCAGCGCGGTTTTCTCACGATGGGGGAACATGGGGTCCAGGTAGATCACCTGCGGTGGCTCCCCCTCCCAATTGCGCATCACTTCAATCGAGTTGCCTTTTAGCAAGTGCATGCGCGACACGATTGGCGCCACTTCAAAGTCATCCAGGCCACGGGCCAGCCCGTCCTCAAGCAAGGCACCGATCAGCGGCTGGCGCTCGATCAGACTCATCTCACAGCCCAGGCTTGCCAGCACGAACGCGTCCTTGCCCAAGCCCGCCGTGGCATCCAGCACCCGTGGGCGCACGCCTTGCTGAATACCCACCGCCTTGGCAATCATCTGCCCCGTACCGCCGCCAAACAAACGACGATGGGCCGCGCCGCCTTCGACAAAGTCGACCCGCACCGGACCTGGTGCATCCGGCCCCAGTTGCTGCAACTGCAAACCCTGGGCGCTCAACTGCAAGGCGAACTCCGCGTCAGGCTCATCCAGAGGCAAACCCAGGCGCTCAGCCCATTGCTCGGCCAAGGCCTGAAAGGCCTCGTCCAGCGCTTCGACTTTGATACGACAGCCCGCTGCTTGCTCAATCATCTAAAAACACGCTCAAAAATTTAATGATCGGCAAAGGCTGCCGATAAATGAAATATCCGCCATTTTGCCAGAGCTGGGCGTCGACCGAGAGCTATGTCAGACATTCATTGCGCACCTATCGGCTTTATTGCGCCAATTGGCGACTTTGGCCGCCACAATTCGCAGATCACAGGCAGCGTCAATCACCTGTGGAAGGACTTCTACGCCCAGGCATTGGCAGAACAGTCCGGTACCGATGCATTGGCGGCCATGGATGTCGAGCTGCCAGCCACTACTGAAAACGCTGAGCCCCGTGGTGGCACCCACCTGTTGGGCACTATCGTGATCCAGCGCCACTGCGAGGTTCAGGACACCGAACTGCGCCCGCCTGAAGCCCTGTTCTTGCCCATTGCCGAATTCGAACTGGACCTGCTGCCGCCACCCGCCGTGCCCTACCCGCCTGAAGACATTGTCGAGCAACAGCACCAGCAAGATTTCAACAACACATGGGTGCGCCCGATCGTCATGACCCAGGGTCATCCGCTGCCCGATCCAGGCCCGGGGCCTGAGCCACGACCTTTGCATCTGCCCATAGCCGAGTTTGAACAGGACTTGCTGCCCCCCCCCGCCGAGCCATTCGACGCCATTACGCTGATAGAGCAACAACGGGCGATGGACTTCGACCTGGGCTGGGCCCGCCCGATTGTCATCAACAACCTGCGCCTGGCCGCTTAAAGCAGGCCCAGTTGCTCGCGAGCCTGGGATTGATGCAACTCGGGCAGTGGGGGCAGGCCCGGTAAGCGCTCACTCAATTGGCGATGAAAACGCCGCGCCAGCTCAGGAGCGCGGTGATTGTCCGGCGTATGCAAAAACACGTAGGGCGTACGCCCCTCCTCGATCCAGCCCGCGACTTTTTCAATCCAGGGCAACAAATAAGGATCGTTGGCCTCCAGCTCCGGGCGGCCAATAAATCGCACCTGCGGACATTGGGTAAAGGCCGCCGGGCGAGGCGGCACTTTGGGCTTTTTCGATTGAGCGTGGAGCACGGCAGGATCGGTCGAGTGGCAACTGAACAGTGCCCGGGGATCAAGGCAGATACGCTCGACACCGCGATCCATCAGCAAGCGGTTGAGCAGCCGCTCGGCATCGCCCCTGGCAAAGAACTCCGGATGACGAACCTCAATGGCCAGCGGGCGCTGCAAGGTGTCCATGAAGCTCACCAGCTCGCTCAAGCGCTGAGGCCCGAAACTGGCTGGCAGTTGCAGCCAAAACGGCGCTACCCGCCCCCCCAGGGGCCCCATGAGTTGCAAGAAATCTTCAGCGGCTTGCAACTGCTCACGCAAATCGCCGCCGTGGCTGATATCCCGTGGGAACTTGGCGGTGAACCTGAAGTGTTCAGGCAGGCTTTGCGCCCAGCGTTCAACCGTGGCCGGTGCCGGGCGGGCATAGAACGTGGTGTTGCCTTCGACGGCATTGAAGACCTGCGCATACAGGCTCAGGAAATCAGTTGAACGCGCGTTCTGCGGGTACAGGCCTTCGCGCCAGGCGTTTTCACTCCAGGACGGACAACCGAGGTAATAAGGGAGGGACGTGAGGGTCATGGCTCAAATATACAGATCCAGCCCCAGCACTTCTGTTTCCCAATCGACGAAGCCTGCGGTGGTCAGGTAGCTGGCAAGGGCACTGGCTGCGCTTTTGCTCATGGCACGCTGGAAGATCATGTCCTGGGAGCGGACCGGCAACTGGCTGATGCGCTCACCGGAAGGTGGGGTACGGGCAGCCTGGGGGGTGTTTTCGAACGAGGCTTCATTGTCGTCAACCGACTCATCGACCAGCGGCTGACCTTTACGCGGCTTGCGCTTGATCGGGTAGGACTGGGAAGAAAAGCCGTCAATGCGCATGGCAACAAGCTCGTTAGCGATAGTTACAATTTAGCGGCGCTGGCAAGACTAAGCAAATGGGCCGGCTATTTTGTAGTCGCTGCCGAAGGAACGAGGCTGCGTTCGTCAGCGGCTACAACAGCGGATCAAACGCCACGTTCAGCTTTTGTAGCCGCCACCTTGTCGCGCAAGTACACCGGCTGTGCATCATCGGCCCGGATGGCCTCGCCACGGGCCCAGGCAAATCGGGCCAGGGTCAGCAGGTCTTCGGCGTGAGGCAACATGCCTGCGTCCATTGCGTACGGCTTGACGTTCAAGCGCTCGGCATACCCCCAGCCAGTCCCGGCGCCAAACCAGTCACCGCTGGCGCCATCCGGCAAGGCAGTTGCTTCCGGTGCGAGCACGGCTTCAGCGCCTTGCAGACGCATCTCCCCCGCCTGCTCGCGATAGCAACCCCAATACACTTCGTCCATTCGCGCATCAATGGCCGACACCACCTGGGTCGCGCCGTGCTCGCGATGGGCTCGCTGGGCCAGTACCGCCAGATTGGAGATCGGCAACACCGGGCGCTCCAGCGCAAAGGCCAGCCCCTGGACCACGCCAATGGCAATGCGCACACCGGTAAAGGCGCCAGGACCGCGGCCAAAAGCAATGGCATCGACCGCCGACAACTCGATCCCGGCCGCAGCCAGCAAGTCTTTGATCATCGGCAATAGCTTTTGCGCGTGCAGGCGCGGGATCACCTCGTAGTGGCTAGTAACCTTGCCATCGTGCAACAAGGCAACTGAGCAAGCTTCAGTCGCGGTATCCAGGGCCAGCAAGGTGCTCATCGGTGTTCCCGTCAGAATCAGAATTGAAAAAAGTGCAGCAGTATAAACAACAACAGCCCGCAAGCGGGCTGTTGTGATGACGCAAAATCGACTTATCAGCTCAGCGCTTCAAGCACCTTGGCCGTGATCGATTCGACCGAGCCAACACCTTCAACGTGGCTGTACTTGGGCTTGCCCTGGGCAGCAGCCAGCTTCTGGTAGAAGTCCACCAGCGGCTTGGTTTGCGAGTGGTAGACCGACAGGCGGTGACGAACGGTTTCTTCGGTGTCGTCCTTGCGCTGTACCAGGTCTTCGCCGGTCACATCGTCCTTGCCTGCCACTTTTGGCGGGTTGTAGACGGTGTGGTAAACGCGGCCCGAAGCTTCGTGTACACGACGGCCGGCAATACGCTGAACGATCTCTTCGTCTTCAACGGCGATTTCCAGCACGTGGTCCAGCTCCACACCGGCTTTTACCAGGGCTTCAGCTTGTGGAATGGTGCGCGGGAAACCGTCGAACAGGAAACCGTTGACGCAGTCTGGCTGAGCAATGCGCTCTTTCACCAGGTTGATGATCAGGTCATCGGATACCAGACCACCGCTGTCCATTACGCCTTTGGCGATCAGGCCCAGCTCGGTGCCGGCTTTAACGGCTGCACGCAACATGTCGCCGGTGGAGATTTGCGGGATGCCAAATTTTTCAGTGATGAACTTTGCCTGAGTACCTTTACCGGCCCCGGGAGCTCCCAGCAGAATTACGCGCATCGATGTGCTCCTCAAATTTTTTATTTAAATGACAACAGACTCGCCTCTTTGGGCCAGTCTCAAAATCGGATTATGGCCATCAAAACGGCCAAGGGCTGATCAAGATACACAGCAGGCCCGGCCCACACAAGCCGCCCAAAGTAGGAAAAATTACAGGCAAACCGGCCTCTGCGGCCGGGTGTCACAGGTCGCAACCCCACAATAAAGTGTCGCGCCCGCACGGGGGTCGGCATCAATCCGGCCCGGCCCCCGCCTGCCTTGGCGCGACATTCGCCGCTCTTTTGCTTTAACCGGTGTTACGCAAGCCTGCCGCGATCCCGGCCACAGTCACCAGCAACGCTTGTTCCAGAGGGCTGTCCTGCGCCGCTTGCTGGCGTCGCGAACGTGCCAGAAGCTCGGCCTGCAATAGATGAAGAGGATCGAGGTAAGTGTTGCGCAAGCGGATGAATTCAAGGGTCTCGGGGCTGTGTGCCATCAACTGCGCCTGACCGGTCAAGCCCAGCACCACCGAGCACGCCTGCGACAATAAGTCGCGTAAGTGCGCCCCCAATGGCAGCAGTTCCGGACTCACCAAACGCTCGTCGTAGAGCCGGGCGATATCGGCATCGGCCTTGGCCAGGACCATTTCCAGCATGTCGATGCGGGTACGGAAGAACGGCCACTGCTCGCGCATTTGTGCCAACTGCTCGCCTTCGCCCCGTGCCAGTGCCTGGCTCAGTGCGGTTTCCCACCCCAGCCACGCGGGCAGCATCAGGCGGGTCTGGGTCCAGCCGAATATCCACGGGATGGCCCGCAGGCTTTCAATTCCGCCTGCCCGGCGTTTGGCCGGACGACTTCCCAGCGGCAATCGCCCCAGTTCCTGCTCCGGCGTTGACTGGCGGAAGTACTCCACGAACTGTGGATTATCACGCACCACCCCACGGTAGGCCTTGACCCCGTCAGCTGCCAATTCGTCCATCAGTACCCGCCAGCCAGGTTCCGGCAGGGGCGGCGGGAGCAAGGTGGCTTCCAGTACGGCCGCCAGGTAGAGATTGAGATTCTGCTCGGCAATGTCCGGCAGGCCGAACTTGAAACGGATCATTTCGCCCTGTTCCGTGGTACGGAAGCGCCCCGCGACAGAGCCCGGCGGCTGCGACAGGATCGCCGCGTGAGCCGGGCCACCGCCGCGCCCCACGGTGCCGCCACGACCATGGAACAACAACAATTCAACGCCTTGCTCGCGGCAGATATTGACCAGTGACTCCTGCGCCCGGTACTGCGCCCAGGCCGCCGCGGTGGTGCCTGCATCCTTGGCAGAGTCGGAGTAGCCGATCATCACTTCCTGCGGGCCCTTCAGGTGTGCGCGATAACCCGGCAACAGCAACAGCCGCTCGATCACCGGTCCCGCGTTGTCCAGGTCGGCCAGGGTTTCAAACAACGGAACCACACGCATCGGGCGCTCAAGCCCGGCCTCTTTGAGCAGCAGTTGCACGACCAGAACATCAGAGGCGGCACCGGCCATCGAGATCACATAGGACCCCAGGGAAGCCCCCGGTGCGGCTGCCACTTCGCGACAGGTCGCCAGTACTTCGGCGGTGTCGGCACCGGGTTTGAAGTAACTGGGCAACAACGGGCGGCGGTTGTTCAACTCGCGCATCAGGAAGATCAGGCGCGCATCTTCGTCCCAGTCTTCATAGCGGCCAAGGCCCAGGTAGTCGGTGATTTCGGTCATGGCCGAGGCGTGACGAGCCGCGTCCTGACGCACATCGAGGCGCACCAGAAACAGGCCAAACGTCACGGCTCGGCGAAGGAAATCGAGCAATGGGCCATCAGCGATCACGCCCATGCCGCAGGCATGCAGTGATTGATAGCAAAGCTGCAGCGGCTCCAGCAGCTCGCGATTGTCCTGCAACACATCGCTCGGTGCAGGCTGCGTGCTGTTCAGGGCGCTATGGGCCCAGCTGCGGGTCGCCCGCAGGCGCTCACGCAATTGCTTGAGCACGGCGCGGTACGGCTCGGCACTCTCCCCTGCGACTGCCAGCAGTTGCGGGGTGGCCTGTTGCATCGACAGGTCAGCGGCCAGTTTATCGATGTCGCGCAGGTACAAGTCAGCGGCCATCCAGCGCGCCAGCAGCAACACTTCGCGGGTCACGCTGGCGGTGACGTTGGGGTTGCCGTCGCGGTCGCCGCCCATCCAGGAAGCAAAGCGAATCGGTGTCGCCTCCAGGGGCAGGTGCAACCCGGTCGCCGCATGCAGCGCCTTGTCAGCCTTGCGCAGCATGTGCGGCACGGCGTGCCACAAGGAGTGTTCGATCACAGCAAACCCCCACTTGGCCTCATCGACAGGTGTGGGGCGGGTGCGACGGATTTCTTCGGTGTGCCAGGCTTCAGCGATCAGCCGCTGCAAGCGCTGTTCGATTTCGGACTTTTCCGCAAGGGTCAGGTCACGATGGTCCTGGGCAGCCAGTTGCTCAGCGATTGCGTCGTACTTTTGAATCAGCGTGCGACGAGTCACCTCGGTGGGGTGTGCGGTGAGCACCAGTTCGATGTCAAGACGGCTGACCTGCCGCGCCAGCGACTCGGGGTCATGCCCTTCGGCCAGCAGCCGTTCGAGCAATTGAGGCAGGACCAGCGCCTCGAAAGGCTCGGCCTGACCTTCTTCACGGCGGTGGATCAGCTCGTACTGTTCGGCAATGTTCGCCAGGTTCAAAAACTGGTTGAACGCTCGCGCAACCGGCAGCACTTCATCGTCGCTCAAGGCATCCAGAATCGCACTCAGCTCTTCGCCGGTAGTGCCGCGCCGGTCGGCCTTGGCCCCCTGGCGAATGCGCTCGATCTTGGCGAGAAAAGCTTCGCCGTATTGGTCACGAATCGTATTACCCAACAGCTCACCCAGCAGGTGAACATCATCGCGCAAGCGTGCATCAATATCGGTCATCAGCAGTTTCTCCAGCAGTATCCGGGGGACAGCTCGTCCCCAAGAGTGCTTTGCAACGCCTGCTTTTGACAAGTCTTGCACGGGGCAAAACGTAAATAGGCGCCTGACCAATCGGTCAAAAATCTTTTAGGCCATTTGCCATCTTTTTTTGAACTATTCAAAAATCGTTTCGGTCACAGCCATTAACCATCACCGCTGGAACTCGTGTTCCAACACTCCGGGTGACGCCACCAGTCGTGATGGAATTAGCTGTTATTAAGGAGTTTCCCAATGGAGTTGAAGACCATGATGACCCGCACTGTCAAAACCACCTCCCCTCGCCTGCGCGGGCTAAAACTGGCTGCGCTGGCAATCGGCACCAGCTTCGTTTTGGCCGGTTGTGCTGGCAATCCACCGTCAGAGCAGTACGCCGTGACCCAATCGGCCGTGAACAACGCCGTGAGCGCAGGCGCTACTGAATATGCACCGGTAGAAATGAAGTCGGCTCAGGACAAGCTCAAGCAGGCCGAGCTGGCCATGCATGACAAAAAATACGATGAAGCCCGTCGTCTCTCCGAGCAAGCGGAATGGGACGCTCGCGTAGCAGAGCGCAAAGCCCAGGCCGCCAAGGCAGAGAAGGCCGTTCAGGATGCTCAGAATGCCGTTCAGCAACTGCGTCAGGAAGGCATGCGCAGCGTTCAATAAACGCTGCCCCTTTTTGACTGCACCTGGCGACACAGCACTCCTAATCGATAGAAAGGACTAAATATCATGCGCAATACAGTAATGATCCCCGCCCTGTTAGCTCTGAGCGTTGGCCTGGCGGCGTGCTCGCATCAGCCGAACGTCAACCTGGAAAACGCCAAGACCAACTTCTCGGCCCTGCAAACCAACCCTGAGTCGACCAAGGTTGCAGCGCTGGAAACCAAGGACGCCAGCGAATGGCTGGACAAGGCCGAGAAGGCTTACCTGAACAAGGAAGACGAGTCCAAGGTTGATCAACTGGCTTACCTGACCAATCAGCGTGTTGAAGTGGCCAAGCAAACCATCGCGTTGCGCACCGCTGAAAACAACCTGAAGAACGCAGGCGCAGCCCGTAACCAGGCATTGCTTGATGCCCGTGATGCGCAGATCAAGCAACTCAAGGGCATGAACGCCAAGCAAACCGAGCGCGGCACGCTGGTCACCTTTGGTGATGTGCTGTTCCAGTTCGGCAAGTCCGACCTGCAGCCCAACGGCATGCGCAATATCAATACCCTGGCCGAGTACCTGATCCAGAACCCGGACCGCAAGGTGATTGTCGAGGGTTACACCGACAGTGTCGGTTCGGCAGCTTTCAACCAGACGTTGTCTGAGCGCCGTGCTGAATCGGTGCGTAATGCACTGGTGCGCAAAGGCGTAGACCCGACCCGCATCGTGGCTCAGGGCTATGGCAAGGAATACCCTGTCGCGAGCAACAGCACCGATTCGGGCCGTGCCCAGAACCGTCGCGTTGAAGTGACCATCTCCAATGACAACCAGCCTGTAGCACCGCGCTCCTCGATGCAGTAACCCCCTGTAAAAAAGCCCCGCCTGAGTGATCAAGCGGGGCTTTTTTTGGGCGCAGATAAATCCACAACTGTGGCGCTTTACTGCTGCAGCTTCGGTGCTTCCTGGTCCAGGCAACGCACCGCCTGTTTCTTGTTGTTGACCAGTACCCCGGTCAGGCCTTTTTGTTCGGTATCGAACAACACGATGATGCCGTCAATGCACTTCGCCACCTGATTGGCCGGAGTGAGGGAGACTTTATAGTCTTCGCCCGGGATGGTCTTGAGCATGGTGTAGTCACTGAGCAGCAAGGCGTCTTCAGGCTTGGCGAAGTGCAGGTAGCCGTAGTACCACAGGGCCCCCACGGTGCCGATGATGCTGCAGACACCCGTAATGATCAGGGGGATGGCGTTGCGTTCTTCACTCATTGTTGGCTCTCGGGTTCACGTTCGGTGTTCGGTGAGGCGGGGTAATTGGCGATTTCGCCCAGTCGCCGCACGCCATTGAAATGTTGGGGGTCATCCAGGTAGCGCAGCATCACCTGACGCCAGGTCGGGTCGGCAAATGTCTGTACGTGACCACCACGGGTCAGTTGCAGCACCTTGGGCGGGGGCGCAGCTTGATACAGGCGCAGGCCATTGGAAAGCGGCACGACCGGATCATCCAGGCTGTGGAAGATCAGCATCGGCACGCCGCCCATGTGCGGCATGGCATAGATGGCACTGTCGGCATCGGGCACCAGCCACGATAACGGCACTTGCAACGGCCAGGTCAGCCAGGACGTACTCAAGGCAAACTGCCCCACTTCGCGGTAACTGGCCGGAACGCCATCGAGCACCATGGCCGTGATTCGCGCCCGCTGCTGCGGGTGCTCGCTCAGGTAGTGAACCCCCATCGCGCCGCCCAGGCTTTGCCCCAGCACAATCAGCGGCAAGCCCTGGGTGTGCGGCTGGTGCTGCAACCACTCGAACGCCGCGTCGATGTCCTGATACACCCCTGGCAAGCCCGGCGAGCCCTGGGACAGGCCGTAGCCGCGATAATCAAGCATCAGCACCTGATAGCCCTGGGCTGGCAGCCACGCAGTAGCGCCAAGGTGATAGGCCAGGTTGCCGCCATTGCCGTGCAGATGCAGCACGGTACCCTTGAGGGGTACACCTTTTTTGGCCGGCAACCACCAGCCACTCAGGCGCGTGCCATCGGCGGCCGTCAAGGTCACGTCACGATATTCAAGGCCTGCCGCCGTCGGGGTGATCGGCAGACCGGGCTCGGGATAGAACAGCAATGAACTGCATCCGCTGAGGCTCAACAGCAGGCAGAGTGCAGCCAGGGTTTTCATCTTACTAGCTACCCTATGTAGTCGCTGCCGAAGGCTGCGATGGGGTTTGTGGGGCCTTCAATAAAAACGGCTTGCTGCGCAACCCTTCGCAGCCTTCGGCAGCGACTACAGGTTTTGTGTTGCTTACAAAATGTTGGAGTAATCCGCTTCGATACGATCAAGGCTCAAATGGTTGAGGAAGTTGGAGAAACACATCCAGGCCGAGAGCGCGTTCATGTCCCTGAACTGATCCGGCAAGTACTTGGGCGCCACCACCAATCCTTCATCCACCAACTGGCGCAAGGTACGCATGTCTTCCAGCGTGGTTTTGCCACAGAACAATAGCGGCACTTGTTCCAGCTTGCCTTTACGCACGGCCAGCTGAATGTAGTTGTAAACCATGATAAAGCCCTTGAGATAGGACAAGTCTTTGGTGAATGGCAGGCCGTTTGGCACCGACCCACGGAAAACCCGACTCGCATTGCCATAGCTTTCTGGCATCTCAAAGCCTTGTTCACGGAAGAACTCGTACACCTGCATAAAGTCCGCGCCCTCCTCCACCATATGAATGGCACGGGTGCGGTTGGTCAGTTTGCGCAGGCGGCTGGGGTAGGAGGCAAAGGTGATGATCTCCATCAGAATCGCCAGCCCCTCCTGGGTCACGGTGGACGACGGCGGCCCCTTGGACAGGAAGGTGCAGATCGGCTGGTTCAGACCATTGAGCGTGGTGCCCACATGCACCAGCCCTTCGTGAACTTCCAGCGCACGCACGTCGCGCTCGTTGAACATCGCATCGGTGCGGATCTTGATGTAATCAGCCCCCGCCGCCGCATCCGCGACAATGCCGTCGGACTCGAACACGCGGATGGTCTCTTCGGCCTCGCCAAACACCTTGTTCAGACGGCTTTGCAGCAGGTTCACGGCATCCTTGGCCGTCAGGGTCTTGGCTTCGTCCTTGAGCGCGCCACGCCCGTCGATGTTGTCCAGGTAGTCGGACATCATCAGGCCCAGGTCGGCCAGGGTCGGGTCGCCGGCATGGAACGCGTCGGAGGCCGCGCCATACAACTCCTGGGAGATCAGACCGAAATCTTCAGTGCCGCGCGCTTCAAGCATGCGCACCACCATCCGGTACTCTTTGCACATACGGCGCATGATCTGTCCGACCGGGTTGAACTGCCCCAGCTGGCGAGTGATATCACGCTCGATGTTCTGAAACTCGGACTTCACCGCCGCCGAATCAAAGGACAGCGGCCGGCCGAGGTAATAGTCGCGATTGACCGCGGGCATTTCCTTGCCCTTGGCCTTTAAAAAGCCTTGGCGGATGCTGTCGTCCCACTTCACCGCATCCAGCACGCGGATCGGTGTTTGTGCCAGCACGATGCGGTCAGACAACGTGCGTATCGTGCGCTGGTAGTCGTCCACCGGAAGCTTCCTTTAATTAAGAGCGTTACTTGGCCACACGTTTATAGCGGGCCGCTTCGACAAATACGTCGGAATTGGCCGGGTCGTCCAGGTAGGCAAAGACTTCAGCCGACGGGCTTTTGATCAAGGTGCCAGGGCCTTCGGCGGTTTCAACCGGGTCGCCGTTCAATACGGACTGGCCGATGGCCTGCTTGACTTGCTCCAGGTCCAGATCGTAGATCACCAGTTCGCCGTTATCGGTCAACTCGAAACCGCTGAGCGTGTGATTGCCCCCCAGTTTGGCCGGTATCGCAGCCGAGGCATACCAGCGACTGCCGTGGCGGGCAACAATGAACACATAACGCTCACGGGCCTTGGGCTCGCCCTTGGGATAGACCACCGCCTGGTAACGCGTTTTGTCGACGGCACTGATTTCGAGATTGCGGGCTTGCCCCCAGGCGTCCTTGCTGACCCATTTACCCAGCAGCTGTTTAGGTGCCGGCTGTGCCACAAACGGCGCCTGACTAAAAGTCACCAGGCATCCGTTCAACATTAAAAACGACAATGCCATGAGCATCACGCGCCAAGCTTTCATGCCTGCATCCTTCTATAGAGCGGCCAGCACCAAGTGCATATAACGCGCAAGAATAGCCAGCCGGTCGTCATCCGCCTCAGGCTGCGCGCCATCAAGTAGGGCCTGATATTCCATCCGACCGATAATCGCCGTCAAGACTTTGGCATCCTGGCGAGGTTGCCTGGAGCCTAGCACCTCGAAGATCTGACAGGCGCCCTGCAGGAAAATCTGCTGATGGGCACGTACCAGCACCGCCAGCCGGGGGTTGATCAACGCCGCCTGGTGAAAGGCCTGCTCGGCCATCAACTGGTCGCGACGGGTCAGCATCTGGTGATGAAGGTAATGCGCGGTCATCTGTGCGATCTCGTCGGCCAGCATGGCGCGCGACTGCTGGCTGCCATCGCCCTTGGCCACCAGTTCACGCAGCTTGCCTTCAGTGCTTTGCCATAGCTTGGCCATATAGGCCGCGCTGCGTTCCACATACTGGGCGAAGGTGACATTGAGCAAATCGTCAATGTCCTTGAAGTAGTAAGTGGTTGCCGACAGAGGCACCCCGGCTTCAGCCGCCACGGCCCGATGGCGCACACCACGTACGCCGTCGCGCACGACAATGCGCATGGCGGCATCGAGGATCAATTGGCGACGCTGTTCGCTGCCATGGCGGCTGGCCTTGCGGCCCTGATACTCAACACTGTGCGCGAGCGCCACCGCGACATTTGCTGCGCCCTGGGAAGACTTGACGAGATTCACGGGAAAATCCTTTTAATGCTGATGGGAACCTTGTAGTTGCTGCCGAAGGCTGCGAGGGGACCGCAGTGTTTTCGAAAAAACGGTTTGCTACGCAACCCTTCGCAGCCTGCGGCAGCGACTACAGGAAACGCCAGACAATAAAAAGCCGCCTTTGACGGCGGCTTTTTATTCTGCATCGTTACGCTTGTGGGCGCATATGCGGGAACAGGATCACGTCACGAATCGACGGCGAGTTGGTCAACAACATCACCAGACGGTCGATACCGATACCTTCACCGGCAGTCGGTGGCATGCCGTATTCCAGGGCGCGTACGAAGTCTGCGTCGTAGTGCATGGCTTCGTCGTCGCCTGCATCCTTGTCAGCAACCTGCGCCATGAAGCGCTCGGCCTGATCTTCGGCGTCGTTGAGCTCGGAGTAGGCGTTGGCGATTTCACGGCCACCGATAAACAGCTCGAAGCGGTCAGTGACGTTCGGGTTCTCGTCATTGCGACGGGCCAGCGGCGACACTTCGAACGGGTACTGGGTGATGAAGTGCGGCTGCTCCAGCTTGTGCTCGACCAGTTCTTCGAAAATCATCACTTGCAGCTTGCCCAGGCCTTCGAAGCCCAGCACCTTGGCGCCGGCTTTTTTGGCAATGGCACGAGCCTTGTCGATGTCGTTCAGGTCGTCAGCGGTCAGCTCAGGGTTGTACTTGAGGATCGAGTCGAATACCGACAGACGCACAAACGGTTCGCCAAAGTGGAATACCTTGTCGCCGTACGGCACGTCGGTCGTGCCCAGAACCAGCTGAGCCAGCTCACGGAACAGTTCTTCGGTCAGGTCCATGTTGTCTTCGTAGTCGGCGTAAGCCTGGTAGAACTCCAACATGGTGAATTCAGGGTTGTGACGAGTCGAAACACCTTCGTTACGGAAGTTGCGGTTGATCTCGAACACTTTCTCAAAACCACCCACTACCAGACGCTTGAGGAACAGTTCCGGCGCGATGCGCAGGTACATGTCCATGTCCAGAGCGTTGTGGTGAGTTTCGAACGGCTTGGCTGCCGCGCCGCCCGGGATGGTTTGCAGCATCGGCGTTTCCACTTCAAGGAAATCACGCGCCATCAGGAAGCTGCGGATGTGGGCGATCACTTGCGAACGCACACGGAACGTGTGGCGCACGTCTTCGTTGACGATCAGGTCAACGTAACGCTGGCGATAGCGCTGCTCGGTGTCGGTCAGGCCGTGGTGCTTGTCCGGCAGCGGGCGCAGGGATTTGGTCAGCAGGCGCACGTTGGTCATTTCAACGTACAGATCGCCTTTGCCGGAGCGGGCCAGGGTGCCTTCGGCGGCGATGATGTCGCCCAGGTCCCAGGTTTTCACTTCGGCCAGGGTTTCTTCCGGCAGGGTCTTGCGGTTGACGTAGACCTGGATGCGACCGGTCATGTCCTGGATCACCATGAACGAGCCACGGTTAAGCATGATGCGACCAGCAACCTTGACCGGGATGGCGGCTTCAGCCAGCTCTTCCTTGGTGGCTTCGGCGTACTTCTTCTGCAGGTCGGCGCAGTAGTTGTCACGGCGGAAGTCATTCGGGAAGGCATTGCCCTTGGTGCGCTCGGCTGCAAGTTTTTCCTTGCGCAGGGCGATCAGGGCGTTTTCTTCCTGTTGCAGGTCTTGCGGGTCGAGTTGTTGGTCGCTCATGTCTTTAAAAATTCCATCACAGGTTCGTTGCCCCCGCCTGGCGGCAGGGGGAAGCGGGCTTTAGCGCGCCTTGTGGGCATCGCACTGGCTTCGCACACGTTTTGTTGCGCGACTTACAGCCCTTGTTTCAGGCTGGCTACCAGGTATTCGTCGATATCGCCGTCGAGCACCTTGTCGCAATCGCTGCGTTCGATGTTGGTACGCAAATCCTTGATACGCGAGGCGTCGAGTACGTACGAGCGGATCTGATGACCCCAGCCAATGTCCGACTTGGTGTCTTCCAGGGCCTGGGAAGCGGCATTGCGCTTCTGGATTTCCTGCTCGTAAAGACGCGCCCGCAGCATTTTCATCGCGGTGTCTTTGTTCGCATGCTGCGAACGTTCGTTCTGGCAGCTCACCACGGTGTTGGTCGGTACGTGAGTGATACGTACGGCCGAGTCGGTGGTGTTTACGTGCTGACCACCCGCACCGGAGGAACGATAGGTGTCGATCCGCAGGTCGGAGGGGTTGATGTCGATTTCGATGTTGTCGTCGATTTCCGGCGAAACGAATACAGCCGAGAACGAGGTGTGACGACGGTTGCCCGAGTCGTACGGGCTTTTGCGAACCAGACGATGGACGCCAATCTCGGTACGCAACCAACCAAACGCGTATTCGCCTTTGATGTGTACGGTTGCGCCTTTGATCCCGGCCACTTCACCGGCAGACAATTCCATGATGGTGGCATCGAAGCCGCGCTTGTCGGCCCAACGCAAATACATCCGCAACAGGATATTGGCCCAGTCTTGCGCTTCGGTGCCACCGGAGCCGGCCTGGATGTCCAGGTAAGCGTTGTTGGCATCCATCTCACCGCTGAACATGCGGCGGAATTCGAGTTTTTCAAGGGCTTCGCGCAGACGTTCCACTTCAGCGGCAACGTCATCTACAGCGGCCTGATCTTCTTCCTCGGCAGACATCAGCAGCAGGTCTTTGGCGTCGGCCAGACCCGTGTGCATCTCATCGAGGGTTTCAACGATCTGCGCCAGCAGGGAGCGCTCGCGCCCCAGTTCCTGGGCGTACGAAGGGTTGTTCCAGACACTCGGATCTTCAAGCTCGCGATTGACTTCAGTCAGACGCTCATGCTTTTGATCGTAGTCAAAGATACCCCCGAATGGTTTCGGAGCGCTCTGACAGGTCCTTGATGCTGTTAAGGATCGGGTTGATTTCCATGGCTGGCGGCACTCGTAGGCGATTTTTACAAAGCCGGGGAGTATACCGTAAACAGAGCGTATCAGCAGCCCGCCTGGCGGGGTTCTGGGCAGGAAAGTGCAGATAAACCGCACCGATCCAATCTCGAACGATCTCGCTCACAGATGATCAGGGGTAATAGCTTATTGACGCATTCCGTCAGAGATTTCCTCTTTCCGGTGAAGGCTAGATCCTGGAAGTTTGTCCCCGGTCCAGATCAGCTTGCACCTTGGAAAAACGGAGCTTTAGTGTGCGCTCTTCGCTGACCTTTCAGCGGACGGAAGTGGAAGTCCGAAGCTAATCAAGCACACGGTAATTAACCAACGGAGCTTTCACCTCTTGAAAAAAAAATCCCCAACTTGCCGACACTTCAAACCCTTAAAACTACCCAAACCCGCGTACTCAAAGCATTTAAAGCCCCAGCCCCCCACGATTGTTTCAACCCTTCCCGCGACCACCGAACGTGCCTTCGGCCCGGTCGATTCGACCTTGCAACCCATGTTCACCTTGCGTGCCGGTATCAGCGCACAGGATGCGCTGGCCCATGTTTCATTGCTTTTGCTCTGCGCGGAACAAACCAGTGATGACATTACCGAGTTGGGCAGCGGTGTTGAACGCGGCCTGATCTGGTCGATGGTGCACTCGGTCGAAATGGCGCGCGCCGTGGTGGACTCATTGCTGGAACGTGCCGGGTAAGTGATGCATCGATTGGGTTTGTACTCGGTGGTTTTCACTGCAATACCGAGTACATATCCAGCATTGCCGTCCAACTGAAAGATGGGTTTCACTCTTAAAAATGCGTCACAGAACCCCGCGCAAAATCTGTAGCAGCTGACGAGTAGAACGAGGCTGCGTCCGGTTGCGAAGCGACCGTAAAACCTGAGTCCGGGATATACCTGAAAGACCGCTGTGTCCGGTTTTACGACTGCTGCGTCGCAGTGGCGCACCAAACCGGACGCAGCCTCGCACGGCTCGTCAGCGACTACAGATTGAGCAGCGCACACTTACACAAAACAGGCCGGCCGGTTGGCCGCCTCGGCGGGTTTGCTGTTGATCTGCCCGCCCCTTCGGGAGGCCGAGAGGAGGTTCTGCGCAGTGGGTCGACCGGCATGGATGCCGGGAGAGCAGTGTTGGGCCAGGGACGGCCCGTCACGGCGGGCCCACGGAGCGGGGCCGGAACGAGGGAACCTGAGCGAAGCGAAGGCCGTACGCTGGGGCGAGGACTTTTTGGTTCCTTTTTGGTCCTTCAAAAAGGGACTCGCTGTAAGAGCGAAACCAATCTTTCAGTTAGAACCAAATGCCGGATATGTACTCGGTATTCCAGTTAACACCGTAGTCCTCGTTATATCCGAACGACTGCTGCGTCGCAGTGGCGCACCAAACCGAACGCAGCCTCGCACGGCTCGTCAGCGACTACAAAGATCGGCGTACCTCGCCCCTCTACTCAATCCCCACCCGATTACGCCCATTCTTCTTGGCCAGATAAAGCCCCTTGTCCGCTGCCGAAATCAGCTCGCGGCAGTTGCTGTTCTGCTGCGGGGTCATGGTCGACAGACCAATGCTGATGGTCAGGCTGCTGCCAGCGACCGGCGAAATGTGCGGAATGTTCATGGCTTCAACCGACATCCGCAGTTTTTCAGCCACCAGTCGGGCGCCACCCTGGGACGTATTGGGCAGCACGATGGCAAACTCCTCGCCACCGTAGCGGGCCGGCAAGTCAGACGGTCGGCTGCTGGCATCACGAATGGCCCCTGCCACCTTGCGCAACGCTTCATCACCGTCCAGATGACCAAAGGTGTCGTTGTAGGACTTGAAGTAATCAACATCGATCATCAGCAACGACAACTGGGTTTGCTCGCGCAGGGCTCGGCGCCACTCCAGCTCCAGGTACTCATCGAAGTGCCGACGGTTGGACAGTCCGGTCAGGCCGTCGGAATTCATCAGCCGCTGCAGCACCAGGTTGGTGTCCAGCAACTGCTGCTGGCTGACCCGTAGCGCACGGTAGGCGGCATCCCGCTGCAACAGTGTCATGTAGGACCGCGAGTGATAGCGGATCCGCGCCACCAGCTCGATGTTGTCCGGCAGTTTCACCAGGTAATCATTGGCCCCCGCCGAAAACGCCGCGCTCTTGATCAGCGGGTCTTCTTTGGTGGAAAGCACGATGATCGGGATGTTCTGGGTCGCAGGGTGATTGCGGTACTCGCGCACCAGGCTCAGCCCGTCCAGACCCGGCATCACCAGATCCTGCAAGATCACCGTGGGCTTGATGCGGATGGCCTGAGCAATGGCCTGATGCGGGTCCGCACAAAAGTGAAAATCAATGTTCTGCTCAAGGGCCAACCCACGGCGCACGGCTTCGCCGATCATTGCCTGATCGTCCACCAGCAACACCATGGCCGCGTTTTCGTCAGTTTTAACGTCGTCCAACTGCAAGTCGCTCATGCGCGTTCACCTGAATTACTTCCTTCAAGCCAGACCTGCCGGGTTTTACCAGTCATTTGGCAAATTTCTCCAGCAAGCGTGGCGCAATCTTGTCCAAGGGGCGGATCTCAACCGCTGCATCGATGGCGGCCGCCGCTTTGGGCATGCCGTACACCGAGCTGCTCTGTTGATCCTGGGCAATGGTGAGAAAACCCTGCTGACGCATGAGTTTGAGACCTTGAGCCCCGTCACGTCCCATGCCGGTCAACAGCACCCCTACCGCATCACCATTCCAGTACTGGGCAACACTTTCAAAAAAAACATCTATCGAAGGTCGGTAGATTTCATTAACCGGCTCGGCGGTATAGGCCAGCGTGCCGTTTTTCAATAACCGTATGTGGTGGTTGGTCCCTGCCAGCAGGACTGTCCCCACCTGAGGGGTTTCGCCGTCACGGGCCAAACGCACGTCAAGCCCGCACGAGCTGCTCAGCCACTCGGCCATGCCGGCAGCGAAGACCTGATCCACATGCTGGACCAGCACGATGGCCGCACCAAAGTTCCTCGGCAGGCCCTTGAGCAATGTTTCGAGCGCTGCCGGCCCGCCCGCCGACGAACCGATGGCCACCAGCCCGCCCCGTAAACCCGGAACACGTGGCTGAGCAGAAACCGGGGAGACCCGTTTTTCGCTTTGGCCCATCAACCAGCCGACATTGAGGATCTTGCGCAGGAGTGGCGCCGAGGCCTCTTTGGGATTGCTGCCACCCAGCACGGGGGTATCCACCACGTCCAGCGCGCCAAAGCCCATGGCTTCGAACACCCGGTGGACATTCTGCTCACGGTCGATGGTCACAATGACGATGGCACACGGGCTTTCGGCCATGATCCGGCGTGTCGCTTCGACCCCGTCCATGACCGGCATGATCAGGTCCATCAAGATCAGGTCTGGCGTGTTTTCGGCACACAGGCGCACGGCCTCTTCGCCATCACTGGCGACCCAGACCACCTGGTGGGCAGGTTCGAATGCAAGGGCTCGACGCAAGGCTTCAACCGCCAAGGGCATATCGTTGACGATGGCTATTCTCATGTCTGGGCTCCTCCAATCAGCTCAACCACTGCATCAAGCAGCGCATCGTCATGGAAACTGGCTTTGGCTAGATAATAGTCGGCTCCTGCATCCAGGCCGCGCCGACGGTCTTCTTCACGATCTTTGTAAGACACCACCATCACCGGCATCGATTGCAATCGACTGTCGCGACGTAACAGCGTAACCAGTTCGATGCCATCCATGCGCGGCATATCGATGTCGGTGATCAACAGATCAAAGTGTTCGGCACGCAAGGCATTCCAGCCATCCATGCCGTCAACCGCCACAGCGACTTCATAGCCACGATTGAGCAGCAACTTGCGTTGCAACTCGCGCACTGTCAGGGAGTCATCCACGACCAGGATACGTTTGCGAGTCAGTTCGGCGGTGTGCCGGTTGCGCCGGTCGATACGTTCCAGACGCCCGGTGTTGAGCAGTTTGTCCACCGATCGCAGCATGTCTTCGACATCCACGATCAGCACCGGCGAGCCATCGTCAAGCAAGGCCCCGGCCGAAATATCCTGCACCTTGCCCAAACGCGGGTCCAGGGGCAATACCACCAGGGTACGCTCACCCACAAAGCGCTCGACAGCCACGCCGTACACGGCGTCGCGCTCGCGAATCACGACCACCTTGAGGGTTTCGTCATCGCTCTGACTGGGCGGGCGCTGCAGCAATTGACTGGCGGCCACCAGCCCCACATGCCGGCCCTCATGCCAGAAATGCTGGCGCCCCTCCAGTTGCACAATGTCATCCGGATGCACATCGCGCATGCGCTCGATATGCGCCAGCGGGAACGCGTAAGCCTCGTCTGCGACCTCCACCACCAGACTGCGCACCACTGACAAGGTCAGCGGTACTTCCAGATGGAAGCGACTGCCATGCTGGGGGGTGTGCTCCAGCACAATGGCACCGCGCAGCAGGCGCACCATGTGCTGAACGGCATCCAGCCCCACGCCGCGCCCCGAGACTTCGGTCACGGTGTCGCGCAGGCTAAAGCCCGGTAAAAACAGAAAGCTCAGCAGTTCTTCTTCGCTCAGTTGCGCCACTGTAAGCTCGGTGGACAGCTGACGTTCAACGATGGTGCGGCGCAAACGTTCCAGGTCGACACCGGCTCCGTCATCGCTCAACTCCAGCACCAGCAGCCCGGCCTGATGGGAGATGCGCAAGCGAATCAGGCCCTCGGCCGGCTTGCCGGCCAGCAGTCGCTGCTCCGGCGTCTCAATGCCGTGATCGACGGCATTGCGCAGCAAATGGATCAATGGCGCTTCGAGCTTTTCCAGCACATCGCGGTCAACCTGGGTTTTCTCGCCTTCGATTTCCAGGCGAATCTGTTTACCCAGGGCGCGGCCCAAATCACGCACCATGCGCTCCTGCCCCACCAGAACATCGGCAAACGGGCGCATGCGGCAAGCCAGGGCCGTGTCGTAGAGCATTTGCGCACGCTGACCCGCCTGCCAGCAAAACTCGTCGAGTTCGGCGGTCTGTTCGCCAAGCAATTGCTGGGACTCCGCCAGGATCCGCCGGGCGTCTATCAACGCCTCTTCAGCTTCATGGCCAAGCCCCATGACCTTGAGCTGCTCACTGAGGGTGTCCATCGCCCGCAGGTTGGTGCTCTGCATGCGTTTAAGGCGCTGCAATGTCACCAGAAAGGGCTTGAGCCGCTGGGTTTCCACCAGGGATTTACTGGACAGATCCAGCAGGCTGTTCAGGCGCTGCGCCGTGACCCGCAAGACCCGTTCGCCGCTTTCGGTCAGGCGTTGCGGGCGACGCACCGGCTCTGGCGACACCTGGGGCTCGACCTGAGCCTGCGCAGGCACGTCAATCACGGGCTCTGGCGCAACCGGCGTCGGCATCAGCAGCAGTTGCGACACGTCAAAATCGGGGGGCGCTACCTGCACAGACGGGGCCACCGGGGCCGAAGGGTCCAGCAGTTCATTCATGTGCGCCACATAGGCGTCGATATCTTGCGGGCCCACCGTGTTGCCGGGGGTCGCGATACGCATCAGCAGGTCAGTCCCTTGCAGCAAGGCATCAATATGCTCGCGCTGCAGGTACAAACGGCCTTCCTGGGCACTGACCAGGCAATCTTCCATGACATGGGACACGCTGACCCCGGCGTCCACCCCGACAATCCGTGCCGCACCCTTGAGCGAATGGGCGGCACGCATGCAGGCTTCAAGCTGGTCGGCCTGGGTCGGGTTACGTTCCAGCGCGAGCAAACCGGCATTGAGCACCTGGGTTTGCGCCTCGGCCTCAAGACTGAACAGCTCAAGCAACGAGGCGTCGCGCATTTGCTCAGGGGTCATGTAAGGCTCCGGGTGATTGCACTCAACAGTTGCTCTTCATCCAATAAACGCAGACTGCGGGTTTTCCACTGCAGCACTCCCCGGGTGTATTTGGCGCTGGCATGCCCGCCAGAGACTGACGCTGCGTTGATGTCACCCTCGGCGATATTGTGGATGCCATCCACTTCATCCACCGGCAGCACGACCGCTCCGCCGTGGGCCGCCACAATCAACATGCGCGGCATGACCCGCAGCGATGTTGCACCGGGCACTCCCGGGTCGAGCCCCAACAGCTCAACCAGTGACAGGCACGGCACCAGGGTGCCGCGCACATTCGCCACCCCGCGCAAGGCGCTGGAGCGCTGGTGAGGCAAGGAGTGGATCGACTGCATCGGCGCGACTTCATCCAGACACCGCGTGACCAGCGCCAGCCATTCATCGCCCAAACGAAAAATCACCAGCGAGCAGGTCGCCACTTTCTGCTCATGCCCCTGGGAGGCCTGTATTTCCTGGCTCTCGTGCTCAAAGGCGTAGCGATCCAGCAAACGGGTCGCAGCACTCGAATACACGGCGCAGTTACGGCAATGGATATGCTGGGGCAACACCGTACAGCTCTTGTCACCGTAGATACCAATGCGGTTCCAGCAGTCATCGATAGCCTGCGCTTCGGAGTGGATCAAGCTCTGTGCGGCTAAAGTGCTCATTGTTTACGCTCACTTTGGGCCGAACGCCCGTTACGGGCAGCGCGCTCGTTCAAGCGCTGAGCGCCTGCCGTATCGCCTTGCGAAGCCAGCAGGGCCGCCAGATGGGCCAATGCCTGCGAATGCTGGGGTTCCAGGTACAGCGCCTTGCGATAAAAAACCTGGGCCTCGGCCGTCTGGCCCTGAACATCACTGAGCAGGCCCAGCCAGTAAAAGACTTCTGCCTGCGGGTCATGGCGCTGCAAGAACTGCTCGCAGACCGCACGGGCCTCTGTGCTTTTACCTTCGTTGGCCAGGGTCGCGATTCGCTCCAGCAAAACCATCGGATCTTCAGCCGTCGAAGGGGCTTTTGGCGCCGCATGGGCCTGGGGCCTCGGCGCAAAGGGTCGGTTGGCCGGTGGAGGCAACGGGGTGGGCGGCTGGGGGCGCATCAGCGGTTTGAACTCTGCCAGTACAGGACGAGCCGCAGGAGCAGGTTCGTGGCTGTGGCAAAAGGCAAACGACTGTGGCGCACCGATCGAACGCATGCCCAAGCGGCTGAGCAGGCTGCCCTCGGCCGGGCCAATAAACAAAACGCCGTCCTCACAGGTCAGACGCTTGAGCACATCCAGTGCCTTCTGCTGGGTTTTAAGATCAAAGTAGATCAAGAGGTTGCGGCAGAACACAAAGTCATAAGGCGCATGACTGCCTGCCAGCGCCGGGTCCAGCAAGTTGGCGACAGTGAAGCGGACCTGTTCGCAGACCCGCCCGGACAGTTGATAACCGTCAGTCTCAAGGCTGAAGTAGCGCTCGCGAAAATCAGTTTGCTGACCACGAAAAGAGTTTTTGCCATACAGGGCAGTCTGGGCCCTTTGGACTGAAAGCGGGCTGACATCCAGCGCTTCGACTTTAAATTGATGCGCAGCAAAACCGGCATCGAACAGCGCCATTGCAATCGAATACGGCTCTTCGCCGGTCGAACACGGCACGCTCAGGATTCGCAGGGCGCGCCGATTGCCGATTTGGGCCAGGCGCTGTCTGGCCAGGCGTCCCAGCGTGACAAAGGACTCGGGATAACGAAAAAACCAGGTTTCGGGCACGATCACGGATTCGATCAGGGCCTGCTGTTCATCCTGGGAGCTGAGCAGGTGCTGCCAGTAGCGATCGTTGTCGACCATGTGCAGCGCAATGCAACGCTGGCGAACGGCACGTTCAATAATGGCCGGACCGACCGAAGCCACATCCAGGCCGATTCGCTGCTTCAGAAAATCGAAAAAGCGTTGATCGGTACTCATGGGCTCACCTGCGCGCAGGCGTCATCTTCACCTTGGGCAAAAAGCAACGCATACACCGCCGGGCTCAGCAACTCATCGACGCTCAACCACTGCAACAGCCCCGCTTCGTCTTTGCGCACGGGCCCCAGATAAGGCGCATCGCAGTTATCGATGCAATAGGGCTGAAACTCCGCAGGATCACAGCGCAAGGTATCGCTGGCCTGCTCAAGCAGCAGACCGAGCAATTGCCCGCGATAGTTGACCAGCACCAGACGGGTGCTGGTGCGGGCCACGGCGTCGGTGCCAAACGTCATGGCGCTGATATCGATCACCGGAATCATTCGGTCACGGTGAGCGAACACCCCGGCCACCCACGCAGGGGCATGGGCAATGGGCTTGAGCGGCAAGCGCGGCAGCACCTCGACGACATCGGTGGCGGCCAGGGCATAGCGCTCGTTGCCAATGTAAAACACCAGAAACAGGCGTTGCTTGGGCACCTTCGCGCCCGCGTGCTTGGCTAGAGGCTCGCTCATCAGACTTTGAAGCGCGAAACGCCGCTGCGCAGCCCGACGGCAACCTGACTGAGTTCGTCGATCGCAAAGCTGGCCTGGCGCAAGGACTCGACGGTCTGGCTGCTGGCATCACCCAGTTGTACCAGCGCGAGGTTGATCTGCTCGGCACCCGTGGCCTGAGCCTGCATGCCCTCATTGACCATCAGCACACGCGGCGCAAGGGCCTGGACCTGATGGATGATTTGCGACAATTGCTCGCCCACCTGCTGCACCTCGGACATGCCGCGACGCACCTCTTCAGAAAACTTGTCCATGCCCATCACGCCTGCAGAGACCGCCGACTGAATTTCGCGCACCATCTGCTCGATATCGTAAGTGGCCACAGCGGTCTGGTCAGCCAAACGCCGGACTTCCGTGGCGACCACGGCGAAACCACGGCCATATTCACCGGCTTTTTCAGCTTCGATGGCGGCGTTGAGCGACAACAGGTTGGTCTGGTCGGCCACTTTGACGATGGTCACGACCACCTGATTAATGTTGCCGGCCTTCTCGTTGAGGATGGCCAGCTTGGCATTGACCAGATCGGCGGCGCCCATGACCGAGTGCATGGTTTCTTCCATGCGGGCCAGGCCTTGCTGCCCGGAACCGGCCAGTATCGAAGCCTGATCCGCTGCCGAAGTCACTTCGGTCATGGTGCGCACCAGGTCACGGGACGTGGCTGCAATTTCACGGGACGTGGCGCCGATCTCGGTAGTGGTCGCAGCGGTCTCAGTGGCCGTGGCCTGTTGCTGCTTGGAGGTGGCGGCGATTTCAGTGACCGAGGTGGTGACCTGCACCGAAGAGCGCTGGGCTTGAGATACCAGCGAAGTCAGCTCCGCCATCATGTCGTTAAAGCCGGTTTCAACTGCACCGAACTCGTCCTTGCGCTCCAGGTTCAAGCGCGAGCTCAAGTCACCGGAGCGCATGACTTCGAGAATCGAAACGATGCGCTGCATCGGCGACATGATCGCCTGCAGCAACAGGAAGCCACACAGCGCCGCGGCCAGTACGGCAATCACCAACGAAACAATCATGCTGATCTTGGCAGTCATTACCGCTTGACCAATGTTGTCGGTTGCAAGAACAGCGGACTCGCGATTGCCATCGATAATATCGTTGAGGGCCTTGCGTCCAGCCATCCAGGCCGGGGCAAGTTCCTCGCCAAGCACCTTGTGGGCCTGTGCAAAGTCCTTGTTCTGATACAGGTCCAGAACCTTCGCCAACACCAGGCCGTATTCCTCATGAAGACGTACGAAGCTCTCGTAGTGAGCGTTGTCGTCACCTTCAAAAATGGTGCTGCGATAGTTCTTCAGTTCCCTGTTCAAGCGGTCTTCGTAATTGGCGTACAGCTTTTGGTCTTCGTTGGTCAGATCACGCTGGTTGAGCGAACCCACCAGTTCCAGGGTCAAGACATAGCTGTCGACCCAGGCACTGCGAATCATCGAGCTGTAATAAACCCCGGGGATCGAGTCGGTTTGCACCTTCTCTTCGCTGCTTTGGATTGAGAGCAGGCGCGAGTAAGACGCCACAACCATCAGCAACATAATGGCGATGATTACAGCAAAGCTCGCCAAGATGCGTTGGCGTAACGTCCAGTTCTTCACAGTCGATCCTCGGGAGCCATTCAAATGAAGGCGAGTATAGCCGAGGGTACGCAAGGATTCGTACAGACGTTGAGACAGATCTCACAGCAACAAACAAAAAAGCCTACGCATAAAAACAGACTAAATAAGTAGGAGATCACAAATTGTGCTCAATCTGTGGGAGCGGGCTTGCTCGCGATTCAGGCGACGCGGTGGATCTGGCAAACCGCGTTGTTTTCATCGCGAGCAAGCGCGCTCCCGCAGGTCAGATGTCACTCATACAACCCGGGGGTTGCCAGTCAAAACATCAGGGCATTGGTCAGGTCACCCATCGGCGTCTGTCCGCGCGCTTTCATTGCATCGTCACGCTGTTTGAGCCCATCAAGGACTTCCAGCCCGTGCACGCGGGTGATCAGGCGAAGGATCGAAGCAGTGTCATACACCGTGTGATCCACCGTCCCCTTGCGTGCGAAGGGTGATACCACCAAGGCAGGAATTCGCGTACCCGGCCCCCAACGGTCCCCCTTGGGCGGTGCAACGTGATCCCACCAGCCACCGTTCTCGTCCACCGTGAGCACTACCACCATGTTTTTCCATTGAGGGCTGTTACGCAGCACCTTGAGTGTGCGGTCGAGATGGCGATCACCGGCGGCCACATCGGCATAGCCCGCGTGCAGGTTGAGGTTGCCCTGGGGCTTGTAAAAGCTCACTGCGGGCAGTTTTCCGGCTTCGGCGTCGGCCAGAAAGCGGTTGGTGGTCGCCTCGTCGCCCAGGCCACCGTCGCGCAGCCGCTTGTTGCGCTCTGCCGGGTTGTGCGGGCCTTGTCGCTCGAAGTAGTTGAACGGCTGATGGTGGTACTGGAAGTTAGGGATCCTGGGGAGGCTTTCAGACCCTTTATACTGCTCCAGCGTGGCCTGCCAGGCGCCAGCGTACCAGGCCCAGTCGATGTTCTTTTTACTCAGCTTGTCGCCAATATGCTCGTGGCTTTGTGGCACCAGCACACTGGGCAGGTCGGGCTTGGCGTAGTCCGGTCGTTCAGGGTCGCGAATCCAGGTCGGCCAGTAGGGCGGGGCCATTGTGTTCACCGCGAAGCCGTCCGGCGTCAGGGCGCTGGGGCCGAACTGAGGAGCACCGGTCATGGCGCTGGCCGGGGACTTGCCCAGGGGTTTGAGGCGCGTGCCGGTGGGATCATCACCTTGCAACACCGCGATCTGGGCCTCGGCCACTGAGGTGTTCGCGTTGGGATAGAACGGCACGGTGGCGCTGATCAGGTACTGGTGGTTGAGAAACGAGCCACCAAAGGCGCCCTGGAAGAAGTTGTCACACAGCACGAACTCACGGGCAACGTCCCACAGACGCAGGGAATACTGGGACTGGGCGTAATAGCCCATGGTGAACCCACCGGAGTCTCCCCAGGCAACGAACTGATCATTCTTGCCGTCATTGATCTGCATCTGGTTCTGATAGAACACGTGCCACAAGTCGCGGGTGATCAGGTTGAGCGGCAGGTCTTCCTGATTCGGCCCCTTCAGGGCGAAGGGGGCATTGGGCAGGTTTTCCTGGAACTGCACACCCGGGGCATAGGTCACGCCATCGACCGTCTGCGGCCCCACTTGCAGCACCCCGCCCCAGGCTGGCGGCAAGGTCTGCAACAGGCTGCCATCGCGGTCGCGTTGCTGATAGTCGGCGGGCTTGAGTGCCGACAACGGTTTTTCTACACCCGGAAAGTTGGCGAACAGGTTGTTGAAACTGCGGTTCTCGGCATAGATCACCACGATGGTCTTGACCTGTTCGTGGAGCTTTTTGTCCAGCTCGACCGGGGACAATGGCTGCGGATTGGTGGGAGCGTCGTGCTCAAAACCGCCACAAGCGCTCAAGGTGGCCGCTCCTGCGCCCATTGCCGCAGCACCGGCCAGGAAACGACGGCGGCTGCTATCGACCTGGAGAGCCTTGTCTTTCTCGTCACTCATTACACATTCCTGATCAAACGTAACAAAATGTTTCTTGCGGGCACGCTATCAGGGGATTATGACGAGGAAGTGGCAACGGTTCGAAGAAAAGAACCACGAATTGGCTCGTGTGGTGTTTTCACACATAAAAAACGCCCCGGACCATTGCGGACCGGGGCGCTGAAAAAAACATGGGGTGAAGCCTGCCCCCATAGGGCTGCAGAAGGACTTTAGCTGCTCGCCTGCTTGACCTGAGCTTCGAGCTCAAGCTTGAGGCCCGGGTCAAGCTTGAGCTGTTTGGCCAGTTCTTCCAGGTAGGCACGCTCCATGAAGTGCTCTTCATCCACCAGGATCAGGCTGGCGATATACATTTCGGCGGCTATTTCCGGGGTGCTGGCAGCACTGGCCACTTCGGCAGGGTCCAGGGGTTTGTTCAGCTCGGCCTGCAGCCATTGCCGCAGTGCAGGGTCGCCGTTGAGTTTGCTGAGTTCGCCCTCGATCAACTGGCGCTCGCGCTCATCCACATGACCATCGGCCTTGGCGGCCGCTACCAGGGCTTTGAGAATCGCCTGGCTGTGTTGCTCAACCTGTGGCGCCGGTACTCGGTCAATGGTTTGCGGCTCGGTTTGCGGTGCAGTGCCCTGGCTGGCCTGCCAGTTGCCGTAGGCCTTGTAGGCCAGCACGCCCAGGGCGGCCAGACCGCCGTAAGTCAGAGCTTGCCCGCCATATTTGCGCGCACTCTTGTTACCCAGCAGCAGGCCCAGTGCACTGGCCGCCAGTGCGCCGCCACCGGCACCTGAAAGCAAGCCGCCCAGCCCACCGGAACCCCCCAGCAGCCCGCCCAACCCACCTTTTCCGGCACTGGAAGCGTTGCCTTGAGCGCCGGCTTTCTTCTCCAGCATTTGCTGGCCGGATTTCAGTAACTGATCAAGCAATCCACGGGTACTCATACGCAGCCTCTCGCAACAGGGTTCAAGGGAAGCCACAAAGCCCGCCAAACAGGCGGGCTTGTGGTGGAAACAGACGCGTTTCAGTCACGCAAGTCAGACTCATGAATCGGTTGGTCACGGTGGGTGGCACGCTGGTACTGGGCAGGCCACGTGGCCTTTTTGCCACCCAGGTCATCATCGGCGTGCAACGGCCAATACGGATCACGCAACAGCTCGCGAGCCAGCAGAATCAGATTGGCCTGACCGGTGCGCAGAATATGTTCGGCCTGAGCAGGCTCGGTGATCATCCCCACCGTGCCGGTGGCGATGCAGGCCTCTTTGCGCACGCGCTCGGCAAAACGGGTCTGGTAACCCGGCCCCACCGGAATTTCGGCATTGGCCGCCGTTCCGCCTGAGGAGACGTCGATCAGGTCGACACCCAACGCCTTGAGGCGTCGTGCCAGCTCAACGGTTTCGTCGGGGTTCCAGCCGTCTTCGACCCAGTCGGTGGCCGACACTCGCACAAACAGCGGCAACTCTTGTGGCCACACCCCGCGCACGGCCTCGGTGACTTCCAGCACCAGGCGAATGCGGTTTTCGAAGGAGCCACCGTACTGGTCTCGCCGCTGATTGCTCAGTGGCGAAAGGAATTGATGCAACAGGTAGCCGTGGGCAGCGTGCACCTCAACCACCGAAAAGCCCGCTTCCAGCGCCCGCTTGGCGGCATCGACGAAAGCCTGGATCACATCCTGTATCTGGGCTTCGTCCAATTGTGTCGGCGCGGTGTGTTGCGGATCGAAGGCAATCGGTGAAGGTCCGACGGGCACCCAGCCGCCCTCCTCCACTTTGACGCTGCCATGCTTGCCCAGCCACGGACGATGGGTACTGGCCTTGCGCCCGGCATGGGCCAACTGAATACCGGCCACCGCACCTTGTGCCCGAATAAAGCGGGTGATGCGCTGCAGGGGTTCGATCTGTTCGTCGTTCCACAAGCCAAGGTCCTGGGCGGTGATTCGCCCTTCAGGGCTTACGGCGGTGGCTTCGGTAAAAATCAGTCCGGCGCCGCCTACGGCACGGCTGCCCAGATGGACCAGATGCCAGTCATTGGCCAGTCCGTCGACACTGGAGTACTGGCACATGGGAGAGACCGCAATGCGGTTAAGAAGGGTCAGTTGTCGCAGAGTGTAGGGCTCGAGCAGCAGACTCATGGGTCACCTCTAATTCCAGTGGGTAGGCTCCAAGTACTTCTAGAGACTAGTCGACAACACTGGATGAGGGCGAGTTCAAATCGCACAGGGCAGGAGTAAATTTCCTGTGCGAGTAACCCGTTTTTTTGTGGGAGCGGGCTTGCTCGCGATACAAGCGCCGCGACCTGTCAGACAACCCGGGGAGATGTTATCGCGAGCAAGCCCGCTCCCACAAAGGGGGGACTGGAGGTATTAACGTGGTTCGATATGGGCAATCATCAGTTGCACGGTTTCGTTGCCGCGAAACTCGTTGAGGTCGAGTTTGTAGGCCAGCTCAACCCAGCGAATGGTCGGGTTCGGCCACACTTCGCGATCGACCCCGAAGGCAATGCCGTCGAGCTTCACACTGCCGCATTCAGTTTTGAGCACCACTTTCAAATGCCGCTCGCCAACGATGCGCTGCTCAACCAACTGGAACACCCCGTGAAACAACGGCTCCGGGAAGTGCTGCCCCCACGGCCCGGCATTGCGCAGGGCCCGCGCCAGCTTCAGGTGAAACTCTTCAACTGCCAGGCTGCCGTCGGACAACATACGCCCGGTGAGGTCCTCTTCACGCAGTTGACGTCGGACTTCGGCATCAAATGCCTGAGAGAACAGCGTGAAGTTGGCCTCGGGCAAGGTCAATCCGGCCGCCATCGCATGGCCGCCGTATTTACTGATCAAGTCCGGATGCTGGGCGGCCACTACGCTGAGTGCGTCGCGGATATGAAAACCCTGAACCGAACGCCCCGACCCCTTGAGCATGCCGTCGCCTGCATCGGCAAAGGCGAAGGTTGGGCGGAAGTAACGCTCCTTGAGGCGCGAAGCCAGAATCCCGATCACCCCCTGGTGCCACTCAGGATCAAACAGACACAGGCCAAACGGCATGCTGTCGATTGTCAGATCCTTGAGTTGGGCCAGCGCTTCACGCTGCATCCCCTGCTCGATGGACTTTCGGTCCTGGTTCATCTCGTCCAGTTGCGCGGCCATTTCCCGAGCCGCATTGGCGTCATCGGTCAGCAGGCACTCGATGCCCAGGCTCATGTCGTCCAGTCGCCCGGCGGCGTTCAGGCGCGGCCCCAGGATAAAGCCCAGATCGGTCGAGGTGATTTTTGAGTGATCGCGCTTGGCCACTTCCAAAATGGCCTTCAGCCCCGGACGCGCGCGCCCGGCACGGATTCGCTCAAGCCCTTGATGCACCAGAATCCGGTTGTTGGCATCCAGCGGCACCACGTCCGCCACACTGCCCAATGCCACCAGGTCCAGCAACTCGGCGATGTTCGGCGCCTTGCTGTCCTGGTACCAGCCCAGGCTGTTCAAGCGCGCACGCAAGGCGATCAGTACGTAAAAGATGACCCCGACCCCCGCCAGCGCTTTGCTGGGGAATTCGCAGCCGGGCTGGTTGGGGTTGACGATGGCATCCGCCGCCGGCAGTTCGTTGCCCGGCAAGTGGTGGTCGGTAACCAGCACGCTCAATCCGGCTTTTTTGGCCGCGGCCACGCCTTCAATACTGGAGATCCCGTTGTCGACCGTAATCAGCAACTGCGGGGTACGCGTCAGCGCGACTTCGACGATTTCCGGGGTCAGGCCGTAGCCGTATTCAAAGCGGTTGGGCACCAGATAATCGACATGGGCCGCCCCCAGCAAACGCAAGCCCAGCATGCCCACCGTACTGGCCGTAGCCCCGTCGGCGTCAAAGTCGCCCACGATCAGAATGCGCTGGCGCTGCTCGAGCGCCACCACCAGCAAATCCACGGCCGCATCGATGCCCTTGAGCTGCTGGTACGGGATAAGTCGCGCCAGACTTTTGTCCAGCTCAGCTTGCGACTGCACACCCCGTGCCGCGTAGAGACGCGTCAGCAGGGTTGGCATTTCGCCCAAAAAAGGCAGGGTTTGAGGCAGTGGACGAGGTTCGATGCGCATAAGCGGGTGAAGAGTCTCTTGGTCGTAATAAAGTGGAGTGGCTTAGCCGCGTTCGCCTTGCAGCCACTGCAACTGCACTTCGTGCTGGCCGCGATCGTCGGTCACGAAGATAGTGCCTTCGCTGATCATGACATCCCACTTGATAACCCGTGGCATGTCTTTGGCCAGCACTTCAAGAATCTCTTGCGGGACGGCAGCAATGTTGACGTTTTTCAGGTTTTTGATCGCCGGGATCACCTTGCCTTCCCACACACGCAAGCTGCCATAGGCCAGCAAACTGGTGCGCTCGGTACGGCGCGAGCACCAGGTCAGGCGGTCGGCGTCGGGCTGGCCAACTTCGATCCAGTGCAAAACACGGTCATCCAGGCTTTTTTCCCACAGAGCTGGTTCGTCTACATCAGACAGGCCACGACCAAAAGACAGATGCTCGTTGTACCAAAAGGCGTAGGCAAGAAGGCGCACGGTCATGCGTTCTTCGGTTTCCGAAGGATGACGGGCGATGGTCTGCTTGACGCTTTCATAAACCCCGCGATCGAGATCGGTCAGGTTGAGTTCAAACTTGTAGGTCGTGGACGGCTGTGCCATGAACGGGCTTCTTGATACTGAGAAAGGCGGCAAGTCTAACCGATACGCTGTCATTGAACGAATCGACCCGCTTCTTGCCAGCGACCAGCTATGTTAAAAGGCTGTACTCGCTCGCCCCCAGGACAAGGATTCCACATGCCGCTTGCCACCAAACCCCTATCAGGCCTAAAGGTCGTCGAACTGGGCACTCTGATCGCGGGGCCTTTTGCATCGCGCATTTGCGCTGAGTTTGGCGCACAGGTGATCAAGGTCGAGTCCCCGGATGGTGGCGATCCTCTGCGAAAATGGCGCAAGTTGTACGAAGGCACGTCGCTGTGGTGGTTCGTCCAGGCGCGCAACAAAAAATCCCTGACCCTGAACCTCAAGCATCCCGATGGCCTGGGCATCCTCAAGGCCTTGCTGGCTGACGCCGATATCCTGATCGAAAACTTTCGCCCCGGCGTGCTCGAAAAACTGGGCCTGGGCTGGGATGTGCTGCATGCCCTGAACCCGAAACTGGTGATGGTGCGCCTGTCCGGCTTTGGCCAGACCGGCCCCATGAAAGACCAGCCGGGCTTTGGCGCGGTAGGCGAGTCCATGGGCGGGCTGCGCTACATCACCGGTTTTGAAGACCGCCCTCCGGTGCGAACCGGCATCTCCATTGGCGACTCGATTGCCGCGCTGTGGGGCGTCATTGGCGCCCTGATGGCGTTGCGTCATCGCGAGGTCAACGGCGGGCAAGGCCAGGTGGTGGACGTAGCACTCTACGAGGCCATTTTTGCCATGATGGAGAGCATGGTCCCCGAATTCGATGTGTTCGGTTTTATCCGCGAGCGCACGGGCAACATCATGCCGGGCATTACCCCGTCTTCGATTCATACCAGCCTGGACGGCAAGCACGTACAGATCGGCGCCAACGGCGACGCTATCTTCAAGCGTTTCATGCACATCATTGGCCGTGACGACCTGGCGAATGATCCGGCACTGGCCAGCAACGATGGCCGTGACGCCCGTCGTGATGAGCTGTATGGCGTGATTGACCGCTGGGTCGGCTCGCTGCCGCTTGAGACGGTGCTGGAGCAGTTGAGCACGGCGCAAGTCCCCGCCAGCCGCATTTTTTCAGCAGAAGACATGTTCACTGACCCGCAATTTCTGGCCCGTGAAATGTTTCTGCAAGCCAAGCTGCCTGACGGCAAAGACTTCAAAATGCCCGGTATCGTGCCCAGGCTGTCTGAGACTCCCGGCTCGGCCGATTGGGTCGGGCCTGAGTTGGGCGCCCATAATCATGAGTTGTTGAGCGCGCTGGGCTACGACGCAGCAGCCATCGCCAACCTCAAGCAAGCGGGCGCCATTTAGGCCCGTTGCCACGTTGAGTGGCAACCGAAGGAGATCAGCACGATGACTCATCGCTTGAAGTGGCGAAGCCTTTGGGCAGGCCTGATAACGCCGCTGCTTCTGGTCTGGGCCACCGGCAGTCAGGCCGAGCCAAAGCTGATCTGGCTGCTGCGCGATCTACCGCCGCTCACGGTGTTTCACGGGCAGCAAAAAGGTCAGGGGGTCATCGATCAAATGATGCCCGTGCTGATCGAAAGCATGCCGCAGTACCAGCACGTCATCATGCAGGTCAACCGGGCGCGGGCCCTGCAGATGCTGGGTGAACGGGCACTGGCCTGCGATCCGGCCTTGATCTGGAACCCCGCTCGCGCCCAGTCGATTGTCTACTCCGCACCCGTTGCAGTCATGCACAGCAATGGCATGGCCATTCTGAGTGAGAACCGGCACCTGGTCGAACCCTTCATCCAGAACAACAAGGTTGACCTGCCAGGGCTGCTAAAGGCTCAAACCATGAAGCTTGGAGTCATTGCCAAGCGCAGCTACGGCGAGTGGATTGACGCCCAGCTGACCCAGGCCCCTGCCAGCCAGATTGTCATGCATTACGGCAACGATCCGCTGAGCAGCCTGCTGCAAATGCAGCAGGCTGGCCGCATGCCGGCACTGCTGGGGTATTGGCCGGAGATCCAGGCCAAGGCCAACGAACAAGGTTTGCCGCCCGACTCACTGACGTTTTACCCGATTCAGGGCGCACCCGAGTTTCAGTCCATTTACATTGGTTGTTCGGCCACACCTGAAGGTCGCGAGGTCATTCGCAGCGTCAATACCCTGCTCAACACATTGGGGCCAGCCCCCGTGTCGCACCTGGATTCGCAATGACAAAAAAAACAATAAAAAAAACCCGAGCAGTGGGGAAGCTACTCGGGTTTTAACAAGGTCTTGACGACCCGCTCAACAGGCTACAAGCATCGGAGCAATAGACTTGCTCCTGTTGATGGAAAATCTGACACACCAAGCCCGCTGAAAGTTCCCCGATACCAGCAGTTAATTCCCCTTGGCAGCGCCAGCGCTCGAACACGTGCGCTGATATGAGTCCAGCAATTGCCCCAAGCTGCCCAGGGTCAGTGGTTTAGACAAGCAGCCCAACACCCTCAGGCCTTGCTTGCGGGCCAGCTGGGCCGCTCTTTCGATCACAGGGGGCGCCGCCGCACTCAAAATGATCACCGCCCTCGCACTGCGCGCGCGGGCCAGTTCGCTGATCAACTCAAGCCCCGATGTGCCGTCCATGTAGAGATCGCAAATGGCAAGATCGATTGCCCCGCACTTGAGCAGGGACTCCCGGGCCGAGTCCACGCTTTCAGCCGTCAGGACGTCAAAAATCCGAAAAGCGTTCAACATTTGGTGCAACGCCATTAACTGAAACGGGTTGTCTTCAAGAATCAATACTTTCAGAGGCCGCATCTTGAACCTTCAGGGCATAAACCTGCTGTTACAGAGTGTGTGAACTTTAGTAGGCCCAGCAGCCAAGAAACATAGGAAATTTCTGAAAGTTGTGCTGTTTTATACAAAGTTTGTTTTTAACGTTTAAGTGAGCCTGCTAGCTCCACTTCCTGGTCTCGGAGGTATCAAACCACCCGCCTACCAGCCCTTCCAGCCGCCCTGATACGGAGTAAAACGGGACAGTCCACTGGTAGATTTCCATACCTCCCGCTTTAAACTCCACCCACCGTTTTTTGTAGCAAGGCTTACGGCTCTGGATCATGCGCATAAGCTCTTGCTGAAACTGCTCAGCCAGCTCATCAGGAAATAAATTGACGTCCGTGACCTTCAATCCGCATATCTGCTCCAGTTGCACCGACAAGCGCTCTTCATAGCTTTTATTGCAGGCGAGCAACTCACCTTCCAGGCCCACCACGAATATCGGGCTGGGGATGCCATCCAAATAACGTCGATTGAGTTCCAACTCCTCGCGCAGGGATTGCTCAAACCGGCGCCTGATCCCTAGCTGCCTGCGCAGAGACCGGTTCCATGAAAACAGCATGAGGCCAGCGGTAAACAACGCTGTAAATGCCCAATACAACCAGACTGAAGGGTAAGACCCCCCCTCGATAACAAGTGGTTGACCAACGCCTCCCAACCATCGGGTTCTCAGCGCTCGAAATTCGGCCACCGGAATGGCCTCAAGCGCCTTGTTCATGATGCCAAGCAGCTCAGGGTATTGGGTCGATACCGAAAAACTGGCAGCGGTCCATCGTCCATCCACACTGCGCCCGACCTTTAGACGCCCCGGCGGATAGAGGTGAGCTTGTGTCTCGCTCTGGATCGTTGCATCCGCATCACCCGTGGCCACTGCGTGGCGTGCCTGGGCGTAGGTATCCACCAGCAGCAAGGTGATTGCGGGGTACTCTCGTCGAATCAAGTCTTCGAGGGCGTGCCTGGCGGGAAGCACCAGTACCTTACCCGCCAACTGGTCCAGCGAACCCAGCCGGGAATCATTGACGCGCACCACAAATACCCAGGGTGCCCCTCCGTAGGAATAGGTGAAGTCCAGAAAAGCGCTACGCTCACGGTTTCGGGAGAGGCTGGAGTTCATTTGCGCCTCGCCACTTTTGAGCATGTCCAGAATGTTCACCGTAGAAAACGCTTCCTTGTGCACAAACTGCAGCCCGGTCATTCGAGATATACGCGCCAGAATGTCAACGCTCAGCCCCACCCAGCGACCGTCTCCAGCCCTGAACGCGTACAACGGAAACTGTTGGGTGGCGAGGGTCACGACCGGATGACGCTTGATCCATTCCTGCTCGTCGGGCAACAGATCGATGGGCTGCTGCCCGCTGCTCCCTTCAAGCCCGGTCGTCCAGCGGGCCAGGACCATCTGCCTCGTTGCGTCATCAATGCTGCCGAATGCCTTTTCAATCAACGCTGCTAGCTGGGGCTCGGAGCGGCGAGTGGCAAAAGCAAACCCGTCAGCCGGCAAAACGCTATCACCCATAATGCGCACCCCTGAGTAAGGCCGAACATTCTTGAATGCCTGCACCATGAGCTCGTTACCGATGAATGCATCGATATCCCCTTCAGCCAGCGCTTCCATGGCACTCTGCAAATGGGGGGTGAGGATGAGCTCGCTGTCGGGGTAAAACCCATGGGCGGTCTGTATATCGACGTAACCATCGACAAAGCCGATCTTTTTACCCGCCCAGCGCGTAATCGGCTCGAAGTCACTGGCACGCCCGACGATGACCCCTTGATCAACCATGTAGCTGCGGGAAAAAGCGATGCCTTCAATCCCCCGTTCAAAGCCGCTGGCACTGGTCAGGATGTCGATTTTCCCGGCCAGCAGCTCGGCCACTGCCTGGTCTCGCTTTTTGTAGCCCAAAAGCTCGACAGACACTCCCAGCCTGTCACGAACGAGCCCCAGGTAATCGGCGCTGAGGCCCTGGTAGTAATCGCGATCATTGGTGATATCGACAGGTTCGTAATCGCCGAGGGCGATACCCACACGCAGCGTTGGGTGATCGGCCAGCCATTGCTGTTCAGAGGCATCCAGTTGCAGCGGCTTGAACTCGATAAAGCTTGTTGCAAGCCTGAAGGGCAAACCATGGCTGGCAATGGCCGGCTGCATACAGGTCAGGAGAACCATCGCCAGCAATAGGCGCGCCCCTGATTCAAATGCCTGGTGAAGTGGTGACATGACAGAATCCTTGGCCACAAACCCGCCAACATGCGGGGTCTAAAAGCGGCCAAGGATGCCATGCGCAAACAAAAAAGCCCGTCAGATGACGGGCTTCAAAACGCGTAAGACAAATGCTCTTAAAGAGGCTTGCCTCGATTGCCATGCTGGCTGACAAAGGCTTGAACAGCCTTGAGATCATTTGCCAACACGGTGTAGCGCTCTTCTCGCTCAAAAAGGTCGGAAAGGTGCGACGGCAACTCCTGCGCTTTTCCTATGCCGGCTTTCTCAACCGCTTCCGGGAACTTGACCGGGTGTGCCGTGCCCAGGATAACCATCGGAATATCCAGGCTGCGACGGCATTCGCGAGCTGCACGCACGCCAATGGCAGTGTGCGGATCCAGCACTTCACCGCTCTCGGCAAACACCTGGGCGATGGTTTCGCAGGTCTGCTCATCATCGACTGCCAACGAGTCGAACAGACGGCGCGCCTCGGTCCAGCGATCATCTTCAACGCTGAAGTTGCCGGTTTGCTTGAACGTGTCCATCAGGGCTGCAACCGCCGCGCCATTGCGACCGTGAAGATCGAACAGCAAACGTTCGAAGTTCGAAGACACCATGATGTCCATCGACGGCGACAGGGTCGCGTGCAGGGTGTCCTTGGCGTACTGATTGCCGCTCATGAAGCGATGCAGGATGTCGTTGCGGTTGGTGGCAACGATCAACTGGTTGATCGGCAAGCCCATGTTGCGCGCCAGGTAACCCGCAAAGATGTCGCCAAAGTTGCCGGTAGGCACCGAGAACGACACTGATCGGTGCGGTCCGCCCAGTTGCAGGGCTGCATGGAAGTAGTAAACGATCTGGGCCATGATCCGCGCCCAGTTGATCGAGTTCACCGCGACCAGGCGTGTGCCCTTGAGGAAACCCTGGTCGGCAAAACTGGCCTTGACCATTTCCTGGCAGTCATCGAAGTTGCCTTCGATGGCGATGTTATGAATGTTGTCACCGAACAGCGTGGTCATCTGGCGACGCTGAACTTCCGACACCCGGTTATTGGGGTGCAGGATGAAAATGTCGACATTCTCGCAATGCTTGCAGCCTTCAATGGCGGCCGAGCCGGTATCACCGGAGGTTGCTCCGACAATCACCACGCGCTCGCCACGCTTTGCCAGCACGTAGTCGAGCAAGCGACCGAGCAGTTGCAGGGCGAAATCCTTGAACGCCAGGGTCGGGCCGTGGAACAGCTCAAGCACCCATTCATTGCCATTGAGCTGACGCAGCGGCGCTACCGCTGCGTGGGAAAACGCGCCGTAGGTTTCTTCGAGAATCTTTTTGAAGTCCGCGTCCGGGATACTGCCGGTCACAAACGGGCGCATGACCCGAAACGCCAACTCGTGGTACGGCAAACCTGCCCAGGAGGCGATTTCTTCCTGGGTAAAGCGCGGCAGGTTTTCCGGCACATACAAACCGCCATCGCTGGCCAGCCCGGCCAGCAATACATCTTCAAAATTCAGGGCCGGTGCCTGGCCACGGGTGCTGATATAGCGCATGTTTTTCAAACCTTCGGTTTGAGCGCCAAGCGGCCGGGAACCTGCCGCTTGGCGCTATCAATTAATTGAGATGTTCAACTCGGATACGAACCACTGGCCCCACTACGCCCTGCAACGTTTCAAGCGCCGTGATCGCATCGTTCATGTGCTGCTCGATGACCCGATGGGTCAGCAGAATCATTGGCACCAGACCATCGTGCTCCTCGACCTCTTTTTGCATGATCGACTCGATGTTGATACCACGCTCGGACAGGATACTGGCCACTTGAGCCAATACGCCCGGATGATCCTTCGCCTGGATACGCAGGTAGTAGGCGCTTTCACACGCATCGATCGGCAGGATCGGGTGATCGGACAACAGGTCTGGCTGGAAGGCCAGGTGCGGCACACGGTTTTCAGGGTCGCTGGTCATGGCGCGAACCACGTCCACCAGGTCGGCAATCACGGACGAAGCCGTTGGTTCCATGCCCGCACCTGCGCCGTAGAACAGGGTCGAACCGGCAGCATCACCATTGACCATGACGGCGTTCATGACGCCATTGACGTTGGCCAGCAGGCGATCAGCCGGAATCAGCGTTGGGTGAACACGCAGTTCGATACCATTGGCCGTGCTGCGCGCAACACCCAGGTGCTTGATGCGGTAACCCAGGGCTTCAGCGTAATTCACGTCAGCGGTTGTCAGCTTGGTGATGCCTTCGGTGTAGGCCTTGTCGAATTGCAACGGGATACCGAAGGCAATCGACGCCAGAATCGTCAGCTTGTGTGCTGCATCGATCCCTTCAACGTCGAACGTCGGGTCGGCTTCGGCATACCCCAGCGCTTGCGCTTCAGCCAGCACGTCTTCGAACGTACGGCCTTTTTCACGCATCTCGGTGAGGATGAAGTTACCGGTACCGTTGATGATGCCCGCAACCCAGTTGATGCGGTTGGCCGACAGGCCTTCACGAATGGCCTTGATCACCGGGATGCCGCCTGCAACGGCCGCTTCGAACGCAACGATCACGCCCTTTTCCTGGGCCTTGGCGAAGATTTCGTTACCGTGAACGGCAATCAGCGCCTTGTTCGCAGTCACGACATGCTTGCCGTTCTCGATGGCCTTGAGCACCAGCTCACGAGCGATGGTGTAACCACCGATCAGCTCGATGACAATGTCGATTTCAGGGTTGGTCGCAACAGCGAATACATCGTTGGTAATGGGGGTACCGGTAATGTCGCACTGAGGGTTTGGCGTACGCATTGCAATTTGCGCAACCTGGATACCACGCCCGGCACGGCGCGCAATCTCCTCGGCGTTACGCTTTAGTACGTTGAAGGTGCCGCCACCGACGGTCCCGAGCCCACAGATACCTACTTTGACCGGATTCACGCTGAACTCCCCATAAAACGGCCGACTCAAGGTCGGCCGTGGAAAACAACCGTGGATTGCCACGGTTCTCTATTAATAGCCGGGCAGTTGGACTGCCCCGCCATGATCGTCAAAGGCTTACCGTGACGATGCAGGATTATTTAACACTGAGTGCCAGCTTGCCAACCTGTGCAGCAGGCTGATAACCCGGAATTACCTGACCGTCAGCCAAAACAATGGCTGGCGTGCCATTTACACCGATGGACTGGCCCATCGCGAACTGCTTGGCGACCGGGTTGGCGCATTTTGGCGCCTCGACCGTTTTACCGTCAGTCATCTTGTCCATCGCCGACTTTTTGTCCTTGGAGCACCAGACGGCCTGCAGTTGCTGGTCACCTGGAGAACCAAGGCCCTGACGCGGGAATGCAACATAGCGCACTTCGATCCCCATTTTGTTCAGCTCAGGGACTTCGGCGTGCAATTTGTGGCAATACGGGCAAGTGGTGTCGGTAAAGACCGTGATGTGCGACTTGGTTTCACCGATTGCAGGGTAAACGACGGTCTCTGCCACCGGAATGCCATTGATCAATTTGGCGACGCCAACACGCTCTGCCTGCTCGGTCAGATTGACCGGCTTACCGTCCTTGAGCTGGAACATATAGCCTTGAACGATGAACTGTCCATCCGCACTGGCGTACAGAACGCGACTGCCCTTGAGTTTGACTTCATACAGGCCGGCCATCGGGCTTGCGCTGATGCTCTCGACCGGAACATCCAGCTGCAGCGTTTCGAGGCTCTTGCGAATAGCTTGCTCGGCGCCGGTGTCGGCGAACGAAAACGTACTGACCAACGCAATGGCTGCGGCGGCAAAAATCTGGGTCACGCGCATGGGAACTCCTGAAGACGGGCAACGCGGCCAACCCGCAATACCCGACATGGAACTTCGAGTGGGGGCGGCGCGCTTTCTGAACCGGCAAAGCCTACCACAGATGGCTTGCATGACCGACTACCACTAGCCACGCGGGTGATGGCGGGCGTGGAGGTCCTGCAGGCGGGCACGGGCCACATGGGTGTAGATCTGGGTCGTGGACAGGTCGCTATGCCCCAGCAGCATTTGCACCACACGCAGGTCGGCGCCGTGGTTGAGCAGATGGGTGGCGAAGGCGTGACGCAAGGTATGAGGCGACAGTGACTTGTCGATCCCCGCGACTTTGGCTTGATGCTTGATGCGGTGCCAGAAGGTCTGGCGAGTCATTTGCTCACCTCGCTGGCTGGGAAACATCACATCACTGGGGCGCCCTGCGAGCAGCTCATGCCTGGCATCGCGCATGTAGCGCTCAACCCAGACGATGGCCTCCTCCCCCATCGGCACCAGGCGCTCCTTGCTGCCCTTGCCCATCACCCGCAACACCCCCTGACGCAGATTGATCTGCTCCAGGGTCAGGCTGATCAACTCTGTCACCCGCAGGCCACAGGCATACAACACTTCGAGCATGGCCCGATCACGCTGACCGATGGCATCACTCAGATCCGGAGCGGCGAGCAGCGCCTCAACGTCGGCCTCTGACAGGGACTTGGGCAACGGCCGGCCTAACTGCGGCATATCGACCTGCAGCGTCGGGTCGACGGCAATCAGCCTTTCTCGCAGCAAGTAACGATAGAACCCCCGCGCGCCTGACAGGAAGCGCGCGGTGGATCGGGGCTTGTAGCCATGCTCCAGTCGCCAGGCCAAGTGATCGAGGATCAATTCGCGCCCGGCATTGATCAACGCAATGTCGCGCTCGCCCAACCAGCCATTGAACAAGGCCAAATCACTGCGATAAGCGCCGCGAGTGTTGTCCGAAAGGCCTTTTTCCAACCACAAGGCATCCAGGAAACGGTCGATAAGTGGATCGTCTATAGCGGGCATTGGCTCTCGAAATGCGCAGGCCAGAGGCTGCGCACAAATAAAAAGTGAAGTGCAAAAGTGGCCGCTAGTCTTTCATAGCCGGCGCACGCCATAAACCCCAAGTTCCTACAGGATCACCTTATGACCGAACAACAGATTTTGCTGTCTTTCGGCGGTATCGGCATCGCAGCTCTGGGCTCCCAGTGGCTGGCCTGGCGACTGAAGTTGCCGGCCATTCTGTTTTTGCTGTTGACCGGGATTTTAGTGGGCCCCGTATTAGGCTGGCTTAACCCTCAAGAGCTGTTCGGCCCCTTGCTGATGCCGCTGGTTTCTCTGGCTGTAGCGTTGATTCTGTTTGAAGGCAGCCTGACCCTTCACCTGTCCGAGTGGCGCGAAATCGGCACAGTGGTGCATCGACTGGTCACGATCGGAGCGCTCTCGACCTGGGCGGTGATCACCCTGGCTACCCATTGGCTGCTGGGCTTTGACTGGCTGCTGGCCTTGCTGTTCGGCACCCTGACGCTGGTCACAGGGCCGACGGTGATTGTGCCGATGCTTCGTGTCGTGCGGCCCAAGGCGTCTATTGCCACTATCCTGCGCTGGGAAGGCATTGTCATCGACCCGATTGGGGCGTTGCTCGCGGTCGTGGTTTACAGCTTCATCATCGCCAGCGCCACGGGCGAAGGCCTGAGCCACAGCCTGCTGACCTTTGCCGGGGTGATTGTCTGCGGCAGCGTGTTCGGCATCGTGGGCGGCTGGATCATGGGGCACATCGTGCGCCGCCAATGGCTGCCCGAGTATCTACAAAGCCTGGCAACACTGGCGGCGGTGCTGGCTGTGTTTATTGGTGCCAATGAGGCCATGCATGAATCGGGCTTGCTGGCGGTCACGCTGATGGGCATGTGGATGGCCAACATGAAAGGCGTAGATGTACGCAACATTTTGCACTTCAAGGAGAACCTGAGCATTTTCCTGATCTCGGGCCTGTTCATTCTGCTCGCCGCGCGCCTGGACTTGAACGCCATGATCGGTCTCGGGCCAGTGGTCCTGGTGTTGCTGCTGATTATTCAGTTTATTGCTCGTCCACTGAACGTCGTGCTCTCAACGTTTGGCTCAAAACTGAACTGGCGTGAACGCGCTCTACTGGCCTGGATTGCTCCGCGCGGAATTGTAGCGGCAGCCGTTTCAGCGATTTTTGCAATCAGGCTGGACGAAGCGGGTCACGAAGGCGCGTTGCTGCTGGTGCCGCTTACGTTTGCGGTGATCATTGGCACCGTGGTACTGCAAAGCGCCACGGCACGGCCTCTGGCCCGCCTGCTGAAAGTGGCCGAGCCCGCACCCAGCGGCTTTTTGATCGTCGGCGCCAATGGCCCGGCCCGCCTCATCGGCAAAGCCCTTCAGCAACTGGGCAGCCGGGTACTGCTGACCGACTCCAACTGGGAAAACATTCGCTCAGCGCGCATGGAAAACCTGCCGACTTACTTTGGCAACCCGGCATCAGAGCACGCCGAATCCCATCTTGACCTGGTGGGCCTGGGGTATTTGCTCGCCCTGTCGCCGTCTGGCGAGCTGAACACCCTGGCAGCGGTTCGTTTTCACCACGAGTTCGGCCCCCAGCGCTTGTTTGCCCTGACCAATGGCCAGGAAAGCCGGCGCACCGACAAACATCGCGCCAGTCACGAGTACCGTGGGCAAGCGCTGGGCAACCCGGCACTGACCTATGGCCAGCTGGCCAGTGAACTGAGCCAGGGTGCCGAGTTGTACAGCACGAACTTGACCGACAACTTCACCTGGGAGGACTACCAGAACCTGCACGGTAAACGCGTCACCCTGCTGTTCGCCCGGGACGGGAATGGCTGGGTCCATGTGGTGACACCCGACAGCGAGTTGAAACCGGGAACCGGGTGGACGTTGCTGGCACTGATCAGGCAGCAGAGCTGAAGCCCCACCTTCCTTGTGGGAGCGGGCTTGCTCGCGATGGCATCCCTGCGGTGTGCCAGCCAGACCGCGGCGCTTGCATCGCAGGCAAGTCAGTTCCCACATGTAATGCGCTGCTCACAAAACTGCGCAATGCCGTTTTACGAGGCAAACCCTGGCAACACCGGCACCGGGCGCTTGTCATCATCGATGGCAACAAAGCTGAACAAACCCTGGATGGCCAATTCGCGGCCATCGCAACTCATGCTTTCGACATACACCTCAACCTCAACCTTGAGACTGGTGTTGCCGACTTTAACCACTCGCCCCACCAGCTCAACGATGCAACCCGCGGCAATGGGGTGGTTGAAGTCAATGCGATCGGTAGACACCGTCACCAGCGGCAGACGACAAAAACGAGTGGCGGCGATAAACGATACTTCGTCCATCCAGGCCAGCGCAGTGCCGCCAAACAGGGTGTTGTGGTGATTGGTGGTCGATGGGAAAACCGCTTTGGTAATACGGGTAACGGATAATTCAGTACGACGTTGAATCTCTTGCTCACGCAAAGTCATGCTTTTACTACCTACAACTGGACAAAGGTATGACAAATCTCAGGCAACAAAAAAGCAGCCCGAAGGCTGCTTTTTTCTGCATCGGGAAGCTGGACTTAAGCCAGTTTTTCCTTGATGCGAGCTGCTTTACCGGACAGGTCACGCAGGTAGTACAGCTTGGCTTTACGAACGTCACCGCGACGTTTCACTGCCATGCTGTCGATTTGCGGGCTGTAGGTCTGGAAAGTACGCTCTACGCCAACACCGTTGGAGATTTTACGAACAGTGAAAGCACTGTTCACGCCACGGTTACGCTTGGCAATCACTACACCTTCGAAAGCTTGCAGACGCGAACGATCGCCTTCCTTCACTTTCACCTGAACGACAATGGTGTCGCCCGGGGCAAAAGGAGGGATCTCTTTGGTCATCTGCTCTGCTTCGAGTGCAAGGATGATTTTGTTAGTCATGCTGTGCTCCTAAGGTAGATCAACTGATCTACCATCGATACGTTGTTAACTATCGTCCCGCTCGCGGATATATTCCTCGAGCAGCTTCTTCTCTTCTCCAGAAAGCGAGCGGCTTTCCAGAAGATCGGCGCGTCGTTCAAAGGTCCGCCCAAGGGACTGCTGTAAACGCCAACGCCGGATGTGTGCATGATTGCCACTAAGCAATACGTCGGGAACACGCTGATCCGCATACACCTCCGGTCGGGTGTAGTGCGGGCAATCCAGCAAACCATCCGTGAAGGAATCTTCCTCCGCGGAGTCCGCATGCCCTAAAGCTCCAGGCAGCAGTCGTGTAACCGCATCAATCAGAACCATCGCCGGTAGCTCGCCACCAGAGAGTACATAGTCACCAATCGACCACTCTTCATCGACATAAGCGTCTATAAAACGCTCGTCAATGCCTTCATAACGACCTGCAATGAGGATTAATGCTTCCTCATTCGCCAGTTCGCGTACCGCCGACTGATTCAGTTGACGGCCTTGGGGCGACAGGTAAATAACCTTCGCCGCCTCTCCGGCTGCTTCTCTGGCCTGAACCAGTGCATCTTCCAGAGGCTTGATCTTCATCACCATGCCCGGACCACCGCCAAATGGGCGATCGTCCACAGTGTGATGTCGGTCCGTTGTGTAGTCTCGCGGGTTCCAACAAGTCAGCTGCAAGAGCCCTTGTTTCACCGCACGACTAGTGATGCCGTAGTCGCTGATGGCGGAAAACATTTCGGGAAACAAACTGATCACTTCTACGCGCAATTTAGCCACGCTTAGAAGTCCGCATCCCAATCCACCTTCATCTCGCCCGCTACCAGGTCGACGCTCAGCACGCATTGCTCTGTATAGGGCAACAAGCGATCGCGATCATCCAGGCTACCTGGGCAAGGTTTGACTTCCATGACATCGTTCGAGCCAGTTTCCATCAGGTCAACAATCTTGCCGAGCAATTGCCCTTCAAGGTTGGTCACTTTCAGTCCCTGCAGCTGGTACCAGTAGTACTCGCCGTCGGTCAGTTCAGGAAACAGGTTACGCGGCACGCAGATTTCGAATTCACGAAGAAGACCAGCTTCATCACGGTCATCGAGACCCTTGAGCTTCACAACCAGAAACTTGCCGTTATGAGAACGGCCACTGACCAGCTCTGCCTGTCGTACATCATTGCCGCGCCGAAGCGTCAGCTTTTTGTAGTCCAACAGGTTATCAATTGGATCCGTAAAGGAATAAACCTTCACTTCGCCGCGCACGCCGTGAATCGAATAGATTTTGCCGATAACGATCAAATCATCAGCAGTTTCAGGCGTCACGCTCATATTGCTCAGGCCGCAGCCTTAGCGTTTTCTTTAACCAGCTGAGCAACACGCTCAGACAGTTGAGCACCAACGCTCAGCCAGTAGGCGAGGCGGTCTTCTTTAACGGAGAAACGGATTTCCTGACCACGGGCAACCGGGTTGAAGAAACCAATTTGTTCCTTGTGGGAACCGTCACGTGGGTTACGGCTGTCGGTAACGGTCAAGTGGTAAAACGGGCGCTTTTTGGAGCCGCCAAGGGCAAGACGGATTGTTAGCATGTGAACATCGTTCCTGTAGTCGGTGCTGCAAATCTAAAGGCACAGCGGGCATAGGTGCCCGAAAGGCCGCATATTCTAAGGAATATCCGGACTTTTGCAAATGTCTTTTTCTGGCGCCTATCGGCATGCCGTACAGACTTGCAACGAGATCACCATGAATGGTGACAGGTCAGCTCCCGCACAGTGCGGGTTTGCCGGGTGTCTCGCATTGCTGCGAGTTGCCCGCACGCAAGCGTACGGGCGGGTAAATTACATTTTTGGCATGCCGCCGCCGGGCATCATCGAGCCCATGCCGCGCATCATTTTGGCCATCCCACCTTTGGTGGAGAACTTTTTCATCATCTTCTGCATCTGCTTGTGCTGCTTGATCAAGCGACCGATGTCCTGCACCTGAGTGCCGGAACCCATGGCAATACGGCGTTTACGCGAACCGCTGATCAGCTCAGGGTCGCGGCGCTCGGCCGGGGTCATGGAGTTGATGATGGCTTCCATCTGCTTGAACTGCTTTTCAGCTGCGCCCTGGGCATTGCCCATTTGCGCCAGATTGACGCCGCCCATGTTCGGCAGCTTGTCCATGAGGCCGCCAAGGCCGCCCATGTTCTTCATCTGTTGCAGTTGGTCGCGGAAGTCTTCGAGGTCGAAGCCTTTACCTTTCTTGAGCTTTTTGGCCAGCTTGTCGGCTTTGTCTTTATCGAGGGTCTGTTCGGCCTGCTCGATCAGGCTGAGCACGTCGCCCATGCCCAGGATGCGCGAAGCGATACGGTCCGGGTGGAAAGGCTCAAGCGCGTCGCTCTTCTCGCCCATACCGATGAACTTGATCGGCTTGCCGGTAATGGCACGCACGGACAGCGCCGCACCGCCACGGGCATCACCGTCGACCTTGGTCAGGATCACGCCGGTCAGCGGCAATGCGTCACCGAAAGCCTTGGCGGTGTTGGCCGCATCCTGGCCGGTCATGGCGTCAACGACAAACAGGGTTTCAGCAGGCTTGACGGCCGCGTGCAGCTCCTGAATCTCAGCCATCATCTCGGCATCGATATGCAGGCGGCCCGCGGTATCGAGGATGACCACGTCGATGAACTTCAGCTTCGCTTCAGCAATGGCTGCGCGAGCGATGTCTACCGGCTTCTGGCTCAAGTCGGACGGGAAGAAGGTCACGCCGACTTCATTGGCCAGGGTTTCGAGCTGCTTGATCGCTGCCGGACGATAAACGTCGGCCGAGACCACCATCACGGTTTTCTTTTTGCGCTCTTTAAGGAAGCGCGCCAGCTTGCCGGCGGTGGTGGTTTTACCCGCACCCTGCAAACCGGCCATCAATACAACGGCTGGCGGCGTGACATTGAGGACCAGATCCTCGTTGGCAGCGCCCATCAGGCTTTCAAGCTCAGCCTGGACGATCTTCACAAACGCCTGGCCAGGCGTCAGGCTGCGGGACACTTCCGTGCCTACAGCGCGCTCTTTGACCGCGTTGACGAAGTCTTTGACGACTGGCAACGCCACGTCGGCTTCCAGCAACGCCATGCGCACTTCACGCAGGGTGTCTTTGATATTGTCCTCGGTCAGCTTGGCCTTGCCGGTGACATGGCGCAGCGTCTGCGAGAGACGATCGGTTAAATTTTCAAACATGCGCGATCCTTTCAGGCCCAAAGTAGACCGGGGTTATTGCGGCCCAGCCCGTGTAAAACTGATGCTCGGCGAGCCTGCGGCGTGGGCAGGTCGCGGATTATAGCGAAGACTGGCCGTGTCCGACACCTTGCCGTCGGCTTATGTGGTCTTTCGTGTACAGGCGGTTGTATGCCAAACTCAGTCCTTTCGGGCTTGCCTAACAGGATTTATGCTCCCCTTGTCACCCAGCTTGCTACCCAGCCTCGCCGCCGCCTGCTTATATGCCGCTGCGACCTTCTATCAAGGCTCTTGCCTGCGCCAAGGCGCAAAGGCGAACAAACGCCTGTTGGTGACGCTTGGCATTCTTGCCGTGCTCGCCCACGCCGCCAGCCTGTTTACCCACCTGATGACGCCTGCCGGCCTTGAACTGGACTTTTTCAGTGCAGCCAGCCTGATTGCCGCGGCCGTGATCACCGTGACCCTGGTTGCCTGCGCACGGATACCGGTCGAGAACCTGCTGCTGCTTTTATATCCGCTGGGCATGCTGACAGTGCTGCTGTCCGAATTCGCGCCGCCCGGCACGGTTCAGGTCATTAATGAAGAGCCCGGCATACTCGCGCATATCCTGCTGTCGATCCTGGCCTATGGCATGTTCACCATCGCGGTGTTCCAGGCATTGCTGCTGTCGCTGCAGAACTATCAGCTCAAGCACAAGCATCCCAAGGGCCTGATCAAAAACTTCCCGCCGCTGCAAACCATGGAAAGCCTGCTGTTCGGCTTCTTGTGGGCCGGCTGGTCACTGCTCTCGATGTCCCTGATTTCCGGCTGGCTGTTTTTGGGCAACCTGTTCGCCCAGCACCTGGTGCACAAAACCTTGCTGGCCTGCCTGGCATGGATCGTATTCAGCGTGCTCCTGCTGGGCCGTTATCACCTCGGCTGGCGCGGCCACAAAGCCATCCGCTGGACGTTTGCCGGCTTTTGCCTGTTGATGCTGGCCTACTTTGGCAGCAAGCTGGTTCGTGAATACATTCTGCATATCTGACGGGCGATAATTATGGATAGCTTGCCCCCTGGGCCGATTCTGGCGGTCTCGGCGCTGTTGATCGCAGGAGCCGGGATACTTGTCGGCTATTTTCTGGGCAAGACTGGCGCAGCGGCCAAGCGTGCAGAAGCCCTGCAAGCGCGCGAGGAAGCGCCCCAGCAACTGGACGAGCAAAACAACAGTCGCCCGCACCTGCTTTCCGGTATCCATGCGCTGGACAACATCACGGTCAACGACATCCTGATCCCGCGCAGCGAAGTCGAGGGCCTCAATCTGGATGATCCGATCGAAGACCTGATCGAACAACTACGCCAGACCACACGCACGCGCCTGCCGGTGTTTCACAACGACATCAATCAGGTCGAAGCCATCCTCAACACCCGCCACATTCAACACATGCTGCCTGATGCCAGCCTGACCAAAGAGGCATTGCTGGCCGTCTGCCACGAACCTTACTTCATCCCCGAAAGCACCCCGCTGCAACTGCAACTGCTGAACTTCCACAAGCAGCAGCGTCGGCTGGGGGTGGTGGTCGATGAATACGGCGAAGTGCTGGGCATCGTGACACTTGAAGACATCCTCGAAGAAATCGTGGGCGAGTTCGAAGATGAGCAAAACATCGACAACCCCCATATCGATCCCCTGCCCGACGGACGCTATGTGATTGATGGCGCAGCCTCCATACGCGAGCTGAACAAAGCCCTGGGCTGGCACCTGCCCTGCGACGGCCCCAAAACCCTCAATGGCCTTGTCACCGAAGCGCTGGAAACCATCCCGGAAACCACGGTATGCCTGAAGATCGGCGGCTACCGCCTGGAGATCCTCCAGACCGAAGATAACCGCGTCAGCCGAGTGCTTATCTGGCACAACAGCGTCAAGCCCGCGGCTTAATCGCCGCGTAAGGTCTTGTTACATTTAAACGGGCCTCCCTATAATCTTCCTCGCTTACCCAAGCCTCGCCGACACGCGTGCTACCCGCACCCAGCGCTGTCGGCGCGTTGCTTTACGCAGTACCTGCGTACGTTCCCATCCTGAACTGCGCTTGCACCCTGTTATCCCTCAGGGCAAACGACCATAAAAATTGCTCGCCACGTCACGCCGCAAAGGCTGGCATCGGCCAATGAGCTCATAACTGTCAGGGATTTACGCATGACCTCCAGCACTACTTACAGCGAAGCCTCGCCCGACAAGCCGGCCAACTCCGCAACCCGCGTTGCCACGGCCAGTTTTATCGGCACGGCCATCGAGTTCTACGACTTTTACGTGTATGCCACCGCCGCCGCACTGGTCATTGGCCCGGTATTTTTTCCGCAGACCTCCGGCACGGCGCAGATGCTGTCGGCGTTCCTGACCTTCGGCATTGCCTTTCTCGCCCGCCCGCTGGGCTCTTTCCTGTTTGGCCACTTCGGTGACCGTATCGGGCGCAAATCCACACTGGTCGCCTCCCTGCTGCTGATGGGAGTGTGCACCACGCTGATCGGCGTGCTGCCAGGTTACGCCACGATCGGCGCCTGGGCTCCGATCCTGCTGTGCGTGCTGCGCTTCGGTCAGGGGCTCGGGCTGGGCGGGGAATGGGGCGGCGCAGCATTGCTGGCCACCGAGAACGCTCCCAAAGGCAAGCGCGCCTGGTATGGCATGTTCCCGCAACTGGGGCCCTCGATCGGGTTTCTGGCAGCCAACGGCCTGTTCCTGATTCTGGCCATGAGCCTGAGCGATGAGCAGTTCCGTTCATGGGGCTGGCGCATCCCCTTCCTGCTGAGTGCGGCGCTGGTGATGGTCGGCTTGTATGTGCGCCTGAAACTGGAAGAAACCCCGGTGTTTGCCAAAGCCGTAGCGCAACACGAGCGGGTAAAAATGCCCATCGTTGAGCTCTTCAGCCAATACTGGGCACCGATGCTGCTGGGCGCCGCCTCGATGGTCGTGTGCTATGCACTGTTCTATATCTCGACCGTGTTTTCGCTGAGTTATGGCGTGTCCACGCTGGGCTATACCCGCGAGACCTTCCTCGGCCTGCTGTGCTTTGCCGTGCTGTTCATGGCCGCTGCAACACCTCTTTCAGCCTGGGCCAGCGATAGATATGGACGCAAGCCGGTGCTGATTGTCGGCGGTGTACTGGCGATCTTGTCGGGCTTTCTGATGGAGCCTCTGCTCACCCAGGGTTCGACCTGGGGCGTGGCGCTGTTTCTGTGCATCGAGCTGTTTCTGATGGGCGTGACCTTTGCCCCCATGGGCGCCCTGCTGCCTGAACTGTTCCCGACCCGCGTGCGCTATACCGGCGCATCGGCGGCGTACAACCTGGGCGGGATTGTGGGCGCATCGGCCGCACCGTTCTTTGCCCAGAAGCTGGTGAGCATGGGCGGTTTGAGCTGGGTGGGCGGGTATGTTTCGGGTGCGGCAGTGCTCAGCCTGATCGCTGTGCTGTGCCTGAAAGAAACGAAAGAGGCTGACCTGAACAAGGTGGCCTGATCGGCGCAGGAAATCCGTAATCGCTGTCGAGGCACGAAGGCTGCGAGCTCTTAAAGTTTAAAAGCTCGCAGCCTTCGTGCCTCGGCAGCGACTACGGGGATGTTTTTTTACAGCTCGACCACTACAGCCTTGGCTGCACGGGTCGCCTTGGCGCGTGCAGCTTCAATCGACTCATCACGGGCCAGGGCCACGCCCATGCGGCGCTGGCCATTGACCTCTGGCTTGCCGAACAGGCGCAAGGCCGTATCCGGCTCGCTCAAGGCCGCACCCAGGTTGGAGAACGCAGTCTGGGTCGACTGCCCTTCCACCAGAATCACCGCCGAGGCCGATGGCCCGAACTGACGGATCAGCGGAATCGGCAAGCCCAGAATCGCTCGTGCATGCAGGGCGAACTGGGACAAGTCCTGGGAAATCAGCGTAACCAGACCGGTATCGTGCGGGCGCGGCGAGACTTCGCTGAACCACACCTGATCGCCCTTAATGAACAGCTCAACGCCAAACAGGCCGCGGCCGCCCAGCGCCTCGGTCACGGCTTTGGCAACACGCTCGGACTCGGCCAGAGCAATCGGGCTCATGGCCTGCGGCTGCCAGGACTCCTGGTAGTCGCCCTTCTCCTGACGGTGACCGACCGGCGCGCAGAACGTGGTGCCACCGATGTGGCGTACGGTCAGCAGGGTGATTTCGTAGTCGAAGTCGATAAAGCCTTCGACAATGACCCGCCCCTTGCCCGCACGACCGCCTTCTTGTGCGTAGTCCCAGGCAGCTTTCACATCATCAGTGCTGCGCAGCAGGCTCTGGCCCTTGCCCGACGAGCTCATCACCGGCTTGACCACACACGGGAAGCCCAGGTCCAGCACGGCGGCGCTGTAGTCTTCAAAGGTATCGGCAAAGTGATACGGCGAGGTTGGCAGGTCCAACTCTTCTGCCGCCAGACGTCGAATGCCTTCTCGGTTCATGGTCAGCGAAGTGGCGCGGGCGGTCGGAATGACGGTAAAGCCTTCGGCTTCCAGCTCAACCAGGGTCGCGGTGGCAATGGCTTCGATTTCAGGAACAATAAAGTGCGGCTTTTCTGCTTCGATTACGGCACGCAAGGCTGCGCCATCGAGCATATTGATGACGTGGCTGCGATGGGCAACCTGCATGGCCGGTGCGTTGGCATAGCGATCGACAGCGATCACTTCGACCCCCAGACGCTGCAATTCGATGACAACTTCTTTGCCCAGTTCGCCGCAGCCACACAGCAATACGCGGGTCGCGGTCGGCGACAGTGGGGTTCCGATACGGGTCATTTCAGGTCCTCATGGAAACAAATCATCGAAGGCGCGCACACAACCTGCGCCTGCAGGGGAAGAAAGGCCGGCATTTTACCTGACTAAACGGCGGCTTTGCGCAGTCGCCAGGCCATTGCCAGCCACACACAGGTCACTCCGGCAAATTTCGACGCCATGGCGATGAGAATCACGCCCGGGGTAAACGCATCGATCATGCCGAAAAAGATAAAGGTATCAATCGGGATACTCAGCGCAGAGCTGATCCACAAGCGGTCATGCAAGGGTCGCTTGGTGATGCTGAACACCAGCCAGTCGATGCATTCGGAGACGGCGAACGCGGTGGCGCTGGCCAGGGCAATCGAAGGATCAGAGGTGATGTATGACAGCACCAGTGCCGCCAGCATGGCCAACAGCGCACCGTGGCCAAAGCGGGTTTGCACCATGTCGCGCAAAACAAACACCAGCCCGCCCCAGGCCGACCAGATAATGTCCAGGTGCGGCGCCGTTGAGAACGCGAAGTTGATCAGCACGACGCTGGCGATATAAGCGATAAGAAACAGCATGGGAGCGGGCGACACCTCTGAATAAGGCGCACAGGGTACTTGAGTCGCACCCGATTTTGTACCCGCCACATGCCCCTGTGACAGCGGTATTTGTCAGGTACTGGCGCCCTGCATCCACACCAGGCCACTGGACTTGGCCCGCTCATGACACAGCACCAGCACTTCCCGGCGCTCGACGTTGGTCATGCGGCTCCAACGGGTGATTTCAGCCACGGTACGCTGACAACCACTGCACACATCGTCGTCATCCAATGCGCAAATGTTCACACAGGGAGAGGCGACCGGGCGCTCCACTTCAGTCATTGCTCTGCACCTTCAAATCACGGGCATAACGCTGGCCGTTCTGCACGTAATGCGCGGCACTGGCCTCCAGCAGTTTTTTCTGTTCGTCGGTCAAGTCACGCACCACCTTGCCCGGCGACCCCATGACCAGCGAACCGTCCGGGATTTCCTTGCCTTCGCCAATCAGCGAGTTGGCGCCAATGATGCAATGCTTGCCGATTCTGGCGCCATTGAGGATGACTGCATTGATCCCGATCAGGCTGTAATCTCCCACCGTGCAACCATGCAACATGGCGTTATGGCCAATGGTCACCCCCGTCCCCAGGGTCAGCGGGTAGCCCATATCGGTATGCATCACCGCGCCATCTTGCACGTTACTGTTCTTGCCAATCAGGATCAGCTCGTTATCACCGCGCAACACGGCGCTGAACCAGACACTGGCACCCTCCTCCAGGCGCACCTTGCCGATCAGGGTGGCGTTGGGCGCAGTCCAGCTTTCTGGATGGGTTTCGACGAGCGAGTCGCCCAGGCTGTATTTCATGCAGATGTCCTCAAGGCAGCGTGGCCGTCTGCTGACGGCTCTAGATTGGAATGGAACGCTCAGGCGGGGTATGCAGATTGATATTGACGTCGTCGTACAGCAGGTTCATCAGCTCAACGATCATGATTGCCGTGAGCCCCCAGATTTTATAAACCCCAAAACGGTAGCTCGGCACATACCAGCTGCGCCCCTGATAATCGATGCGATGGGTGTGCTCACGGGGGTCCTGGCGAAAAAACTCCAGAGGTACGCTGAACACGGCAGCAATTTCGGCGTCGTTGGCCAGGTATTCAACGTAGTCCGGGACGAGGCCAACGTAGGGCGTTACACGGATACCGTGCAACGAAATCAAAGGGCTCAGCGGCCCGATGACTTCGACCAGCCCGGGCGGCAGACCGATCTCTTCTTCGGCCTCACGCAGGGCGGTAAATACCAGATCCGGGTCTTCAGGATCGCGGCGCCCGCCCGGGAAAGCCACTTCACCGCCGTGGGTCGACAACCCGCTGGCACGCAGGGTCAGAATCAGTTCGGGTTCAGCGCTGCGCGTCACCGGCAACAGCACGGCAGCCTCGGGGAAATTCCGTTCCGTTTCCAGCGTGCGCGGGGTGTAGCGGCTTACACGGCCAAGCAGCTCGTCCAGCATAGGTCATCTCGATCCGTCACTTATCGGGCATCATGCACCAAATCGTGGGCAGCACCCAAGCCCCACAGTGTCGCAGCCGCCATATCGCACTTGCCGCGAGGCCGCCTCAGCCCCCAAGATAGGCGCCAGAGCCAGAGACCCCAGCATGAAATTTTGCAGCCAGTGCGGCCACTCCGTCAGCCAACACATCCCACAAGGCGATTCACGCCTGCGGTATGTGTGCGACCACTGCCAGACCATTCACTATCAGAACCCGAATATCGTTGCCGGCTGCCTGCCGACCTGGGGCACACAAGTGCTGTTGTGCCGTCGCGCCATCGAGCCGCGCAAAGGCTACTGGACGCTGCCCGCAGGTTTCATGGAAAACGGCGAGACGGTCGAAAATGCAGCTCGACGTGAAACCCTCGAAGAAGCCTGCGCTGCAGTTGAAAACCTGAACATCTACACCCTGATCGATGTACCGCACATTAATCAGGTGCATATTTTTTATCGTGCCGAGCTGCAAAGCCTCGATTTTTCAGCCGGTGAAGAGAGCCTTGAAGTCCGGCTTTTTGAAGAAGCTGACATCCCTTGGTCAGAGCTGGCTTTCCGCACGGTCAGCCGTACCCTAGAATGCTTTTTCGCTGACCGCCGGGACAACACCTACCCCGTGCGCAGCGAGGCTGTAGCGCCCCTGTCCAGCCTGATCAAACCCCAACAATAATGCTGTTCGCCTTGCACCTCAGGAATATCCCTCTAATGCGTTGGTTGCTCGCTGCTCTTTGCTTTTCATTTGCCGTTACCTGCCAGGCTTCTGTTGTCATCACCGTAAACGGCAAACCCGTCGATAAGAATCAGGTACTCCAGTCAACCCCATCGGCACCCTCTGCGCACGCCGGGCAAAGTATCGACAAGGTTCTTGTGCTCAAGTCTGCCCGCAAGTTGCAACTGATCAGCGATGGCAAACCGATCAAGACCTACCGCATCTCCCTGGGCAAACAACCCAAGGGGCCAAAAATGCGCGAGGGAGACAAACGCACACCTGAGGGGCTGTACTGGGTCGACTGGCGCAAAAAAAGCGACAAGTTCAACCTGGCCATGCACATCAACTACCCCAATATCAGCGACGCGGCCACCGCCCGGCGTGAAGGCGTGAACCCCGGGTCGATGATCATGATCCACGGCACGCCGGACAGCGAAGAAAACCCTGAAGAACTGTTCCACACCCTGGACTGGACCGACGGCTGCATCGCAATGAAAAACCACGAAATGCGCGAAGTCTGGAACCTGGTCAAGGACGGCACGATGGTTGAAATCCGCCCTTAGCCCCACGCCACGCACATAACAAAAAACCCGCTGACCGTTACCGGTTCAGCGGGTTTTTTATACGCATTGCAGCTAGAGATCAGCCAAACGCCACACTTCATAAGCGGGCGTTTCATACGGGTGGCTGTGCTTGAGCGCAGCCACCACGTCGTGGACAAGATCGTCTGCGACGACCAGCTCAACTTTCCATTCCCCGACATATTCGACCTGGCCGGTTTGCCCGATAAACGGCTGACTGCCGTCCAGCGCGCGAAACTGGCCCTGGCCCAAGGTCTGCCAGGCGCAGTGGTCATAATTGCCGATTCGTCCGCCACCGGCGGCGAATACGGCATTTTTGACCACGTCCACGTGGCTTGGGGGAACGAAGAAGCTGAGCTTGTACATCGCTTTTAATCTACCCAGCCTTTAATTGACCCAAGCACGAGCGTTACGGAACATGCGCAACCACGGCGCATCTTCGTTCCACTCTTCTGGACGCCACGAGTTCTGTACGGCGCGGAACACACGCTCAGGGTGCGGCATCATGATGGTGACACGCCCGTCACTGCTGGTCAGGCCGGTAATCCCGCGCGGAGAGCCGTTCGGGTTGGCCGGGTAGTTTTCAGTGACCTTGCCGTGGTTGTCGACGAAACGCAGCGCCACAGAACCGGACAGATCCGCTTGCAGCATGGCTTCTTCGCTGGCGAACTCGGCATGACCTTCACCGTGAGCAATGGCGATTGGCATGCGCGAACCGGCCATGCCCTGCAGGAAGATCGAGTTCGACTCCTGCACCTGGACCATCGCCACACGGGCTTCGAACTGCTCGGAGCGGTTGCGCACGAAGTGTGGCCACAGCTCGCTGCCCGGAATCAATTCGCTCAGGTTGGACATCATCTGGCAACCGTTGCACACACCCAGGGAGAAGCTGTCGGTACGCTCAAAGAAGCTCTGGAACGCATCACGGGCACGGGCATTGAACAGAGCCGACTTGGCCCAGCCTTCACCGGCACCCAGCACGTCGCCGTAGGAGAAACCACCGCAGGCAACCAGGCCCTTGAACTCGTTCAGGTCGACACGGCCGGCCAGAATGTCGCTCATGTGGACGTCAATGGCATTGAAGCCGGCGCGATCGAACGCCGCTGCCATTTCAACCTGACCGTTTACACCCTGCTCACGCAGTACGGCCACTTGAGGGCGAATGCCTGTCTTGATGTACGGCGCGCTGATGTTCTCGTTGACATCAAAGCTCAGCTTGACGCTCAGGCCCGGATTGTCTTCTTCAAGCAACACGGCGAACTCTTGCTCCGCGCACTCGGCGTTGTCGCGCATACGCTGGATCTGGTAGCTGGTTTCAGCCCACTGACGCTGCAGCAGACGGCGCTGACCTTCAAACACGGTCTCGCCATTGAACTCGATGCTTACATCGTCACAGTTGCGCGGCTGGCCAATGACCGATACGCAGTCGCCCAAACCGGCAGCGCTGAACTGCGCAAGGATGTCTGCCATGGAGTCCTGGCGAACCTGGATCACTGCACCCAACTCTTCGTTGAACAGGATCGCAGGAATGTCGGCGGCGGTTTCAGCCAGGCCGTCGAGGACCAGGTTGACACCACAGTGACCGGCAAACGCCATTTCCATCACGCTGGTCAGCAAACCACCGTCGGAACGGTCGTGGTAAGCCAGCAGATGGCCGTCGGCATTCAAGCCCTGGATCACGGCGAAGAAAGCCTTGAGGTCTTCTGCGTCATCCACGTCGGGAGCCTGTTTACCCAGCTTGCCGTAGGTTTGAGCCAGGATGGAGGCGCCCATACGGTTTTGGCCACGACCCAGATCGATCAGAACCAGATCGGTCAGGCCCTTGTCCATGCGCAGCACGGGGGTCAGGGTCTGGCGCACATCGAGCACCGGGGCAAAACCGGTAACGACCAACGACAGCGGCGAGGTGACCGTCTTGTCAGTACCCTCTTCGCTCCAGCGGGTTTGCATGGACATCGAGTCCTTGCCCACCGGAATGGTGATGCCCAGCTCTGGGCACAGCTCCATGCCGACCGCTTTCACGGTGTCGTACAGGCGGGCGTCTTCACCCGGGTGACCAGCAGCGGACATCCAGTTGGCAGACAGCTTGATGTCACTGATCTTGCCGATCCGCGAAGCTGCGATGTTGGTCAGGGTTTCGCCGATCGCCATGCGGCCCGATGCCGGGGCATCCAGCAGTGCCAGCGGAGTACGCTCGCCCATGGCCATGGCTTCACCGGTGTAGACGTCGAAGCTGGTGGCGGTGACGGCAACGTCAGCCACAGGGACCTGCCACGGACCCACCATCTGGTCGCGAGCAACCAGGCCGGTGATGGTACGGTCGCCGATGGTGATCAGGAAGCTCTTGCTCGCTACAGCCGGGTGATGCAGGACGCGTTCAACGCATTCGCCGATGTTCAGCGCTGCCGGGTCGAAATCATCGCCCAGCTCTGCTTCACGTACTGCTGAACGGTGCATGCGCGGCGCCTTGCCCAGCAACACTTCCAGTGGCATGTCCACCGGGTTGTTGCCGAAGTGGCTGTCGGTGACGGTCAGTTGCGGCTCGGCAGTGGCTTCGCCGACGACGGCAAACGGGCAACGCTCGCGTTCGCAAATCGCCTGGAAGCGGTCGAAATCTTCGACGCCCACGGCCAGAACGTAACGTTCCTGGGATTCGTTGCTCCAGATTTCGTGCGGGGCCATGCCCGGCTCGTCGTTTGGAATATTGCGCAGTTCAAAACGACCGCCACGCTCACCGTCGTTCACCAACTCCGGGAAAGCGTTGGACAGACCGCCCGCACCCACGTCGTGGATGAAGCTGATCGGGTTTTTGTCGCCCAGCTGCCAGCAACGGTCGATCACTTCCTGGCAACGACGTTCCATTTCCGGGTTTTCGCGCTGAACCGAAGCGAAGTCCAGGTCAGCCGAGCTTGCGCCGGTGGCCATCGAGGAAGCCGCGCCGCCGCCCAAGCCGATCAACATCGCCGGGCCACCGAGCACGATCAGCTTGGAGCCAACCGTGATTTCGGCTTTCTGTACGTGTTCGGCGCGGATGTTGCCCATGCCGCCAGCCAGCATGATGGGCTTGTGGTAACCACGGACTTCTTCGCCGCGGGGAGTCGTGATGGACTGCTCGAAGGTACGGAAGTAACCGGTCAGGGCCGGACGACCGAATTCGTTGTTGAACGCAGCACCGCCCAGAGGGCCTTCGATCATGATGTCCAGCGCGGTAACAATGCGCTCTGGCTTGCCGTATGGCACTTCCCACGGCTGTACAAAGCCTGGGATCTGCAGGTTGGATACGGTAAAGCCGGTCAGGCCAGCCTTGGGCTTGGCACCACGACCGGTTGCGCCTTCGTCACGGATCTCGCCACCGGAACCGGTCGCAGCACCCGGGAACGGGGCGATTGCGGTTGGGTGGTTGTGAGTTTCGACCTTCATCAGGATGTGTACAGGCTCCTGCACCGCGCCGTACTGGCGGGTTTCAGGGTCCGGGAAGAAACGCCCGGCAACACTGCCTACGATGACCGAAGCGTTGTCCTTATAAGCAGACAGAACGCCCTCGCTGTGCATCACGTAGGTGTTCTTGATCATGCCAAACAGGCTTTTGTCCTGGCTCTGGCCGTCAATATCCCAACTGGCGTTGAAGATCTTGTGACGGCAATGCTCGGAGTTGGCCTGGGCAAACATCATCAGTTCGATGTCGTGCGGGTTGCGACCCAAACCGTTGAAGGCGTTGACCAGATAGTCGATTTCGTCTTCAGCCAGTGCCAGACCCAACTCGACGTTGGCTTTTTCCAGCGCGGCGCGACCGCCACCCAGCACGTCAATCGCTGTCAGCGGCTTGGGCTCGGCGTGACTGAACAGACCGCTGGCCTGCTCGAGATTACCCAGCACGATTTGCGTCATGCGGTCATGCAGTGCAGCACCAATCAGCTCGGCATCAGCGTCGCTGAACTGGCCAGCCACGTAGAACGCAATGCCTCGCTCCAGGCGCTGGACTTTAGCCAGGCCACAGTTGCGGGCAATGTCGCTGGCCTTGCTGGACCAGGGGGAAATGGTGCCAAACCGCGGCAACACCAGGAACAGTCGGCCGCTCGGCTCTTGGACCGGTACGCTTGGACCGTACTTCAGGAGACGAGCCAGTACCTGCTGTTCATCGCTGGTCAGCTCACCGGTCGTTTCGGCAAAGTGGGCGAATTCAGCATACAAACCAGTGACAGCCGGAACCTTCAGGCTCAGTTGTGCAAGGAGTTTGCTGTGGCGAAAGGCAGAAAGGGCAGGAGCGCCGCGCAGGATCAACATCTTCGGGACAGCCTCGGGAGGGGTATGCTTTGAGGCCCGGCATTCTAGCCTAAACCGTTCGCCTCGGCACCCGAAACGGTACACCTGACGCACACCAGACGTCGCTAATCGACCAAACCCTTATTCTTTATAGCTATCAGCCGCTTCAGAGATGGTCTTTTATGATCTTTAGACAGTGACCCGACCCCCATTCCACAGGGGTTTCAGGGTTTTTTGCAGCCAATATCAGAATGATCAAAAATTGTCGAGATATGGCACCTGCGCAGCTTTGCGTATACTGCGCGGATGTTTTCTCTAACTGTATTCCGCCAGCGCTGCGCCAGATGGCTCTTCGCAACCGGACTCTTCCTGATGCTCGGTGCCTGCGTTGAAAAACCCAGCACCCTTGAGCGCGTAAAGGAGGACGGGGTACTGCGGGTGATCACCCGTAACAGCCCAGCGACCTATTTCGAGGATCGCAATGGCGAAACCGGCTTTGAATATGAGCTGGTGAAGCGCTTTGCCGACGATCTGGGGGTAGAGCTTAAAATCGAAACGGCTGACAACCTGGATGAAATGTTCAATCAGTTGAGCCAACCCGACGGCCCTGTTTTGGCTGCTGCCGGTCTGGTCAGCAGCGAGAAGCGCCTGCAACAAGCCAAGTTCTCCCACCCGTACCTTGAAGTCACGCCGCAGATCATCTATCGCAACGGGCAATCGCGTCCGACCTCCCCAGCCGATCTGGTTGGCAAACGCATCACCGTACTTAAAGGCAGCTCCCACGCCGAGCAGCTTGCCGAACTCAAGAAGCAATACCCCGGGATTGAATACGACGAGTCCGACGCTGTCGAAGTCGTTGACTTGCTGCGCATGGTCGATGAAGGCCAGATCGACCTCACACTCGTCGACTCCAACGAAGTGGCCATGAACCAGGTGTACTTCCCCAATGTTCGTGTGGCATTTGATCTGGGCGACGCACGCAGCCAGCGCTGGGCAGTTGCCGCAGGTGAAGACAACAGCCTGCTCAACGAGATCAATGCGTACCTGGACAAGGTCGAGAAGAACGGCACCCTGCAACGCCTCAAAGACCGCTATTACGGGCACGTGGATGTACTGGGCTACGTGGGTGCCTACACCTTCGCCCAGCACCTGCAGCAGCGTCTGCCCAAGTATGAAAAGTTCTTCAAGGATGCCGCAAAAAAAGAACAGATCGACTGGCGCCTGCTCGCAGCCATGGGCTACCAGGAATCATTGTGGCAGCCCACGGTAACGTCCAAGACCGGCGTTCGCGGCCTGATGATGCTGACCCAGAACACTGCGCAAGCCATGGGCGTTTCCAACCGCCTGGATGCAAAGCAGAGCATCATGGGCGGCGCCAAATACCTCGCGCTGATCAAGAGCGAGCTGGACGATGACATTGAGGAGCCTGACCGCACGTGGTTTGCGCTGGCGGCCTACAACGTTGGCGGCGGACATCTGGAAGACGCACGCAAACTGGCCAAGAAAGAAGGCCTGAACCCGAACAAGTGGCTGGACGTGAAGAAGATGCTGCCTCGCCTTGCGCAGAAGCAGTGGTACAGCAAGACACGCTATGGCTACGCACGAGGCGGTGAGCCGGTGCATTTTGTGGCCAACATCCGTCGTTACTACGACATCCTGACATGGGCCACACAGCCGCAACTTGAAGGCGATCAGGCTGCTGACAGCAAGCTGCACATCCCCGGTATCGACAAGACCAAGCCCAAGGAAGAGCCACAGCTGTAGAGCGATTCATGCCTGATCTACTTAAACCTTAGCAGCAGCCACTATCAGCGCTTTCATCTCGGCCACAGCTGATTTGAAGCCCACGAACAACGCATGCGCCACCAGCGCATGGCCAATGTTCAACTCGTTAACCCCCTTGATTGCCGCTACCGCTTCCACGTTGTGGTAGTGCAAGCCGTGGCCGGCGTTGACGATCAACCCCTGGGCCAGACCAAACGCCACCCCCTGTGCCACGCGCTGCAACTCCTCAGCGACGTCGGAAGGGGTTTGCGCGTCGGCATAACGGCCAGTGTGCAGTTCGATAGCAGGTGCACCGACACGCCTTGACGCCTCAATCTGACGCTCGTCCGCATCGATGAACAGCGACACTTCACAACCGATTTTGGCCAGACGCTCGACAGCGGCTTTGATCCGCGCCTCTTGCCCGGCTACATCCAGACCGCCTTCAGTGGTCAGTTCCTGACGGGTTTCGGGCACCAGGCAGATATGAGCCGGGCGAATGTGCTCGGCAAATACCATCATTTCTTCAGTCACGCCCATTTCGAAGTTCATGCGCGTTTGCAGCACGTCCTTGAGCAGCAACACATCACGCTCTTGAATGTGCCGACGGTCTTCGCGCAGATGTACGGTGATGCCGTCGGCGCCCGCCTCTTCGGCGTCCAGCGCAGCCTTGACCGGGTCAGGGTAACGCGTGCCGCGAGCCTGACGCAGCGTGGCTACGTGGTCGATGTTCACGCCGAGAAGAATGCGATTGCTTTGGGTCACTGGGGCTCTCCTGAAGAGTTGACGATTCGGCGCACAGCATACCGGTCTATTCAGGGCTTGCGAAACAACTCGCGACTGGCCAGGGGCTTGCCAGCCAAATGCACGGCCAGTGCCTGACGCATCAGGCGCTTGGCAGCAGACAAGGCGCCAGGAACGGTCCAGTCAGCCTCGGCCATCCCGTGCAGTTCTGCGCCATGAAACAGCCCGGGCTGCACCAGATAAATCCGCTCAAGCCCCGCATCTACCTGCAACCGATACATGCCATCAGCCGCCACCGGCTCGCCGTGAATGTCATGAGCCAGGGAAAAGCCATAGCCCAAATCGTCCAGCAAGCGCCACTCGAACGCCCGCAGCAGTGGCTCCAGCGGTCGCCCTTCAGCCAATGCCAAAAGCGTTGCCGCATAGTGGTCGAAGACCGCCGGATGAGGGTCTTCGGCAGGCAAAAGCCGCACCAGCAGTTCGTTGAGATAAAGACCGCTGAACAGCGCTTCGCCATTGAGCCAGGTAGAGATACCCGCGCTCTCCATGCGCCCTACGTTTTTCAACTCGCCCCGCCCGCGAAACTCGATTTCCAGCGGGACAAAGGGCCTGGCCAACGAGCCCGCCTTGCCCCGCGCACTGCGCAACACTGCCCGCAGGCGACCTTGAGGCGTGATGAAATCCACCAGAGCGCTGGTCTCACGATAGGGACGACTGTGCAGGACGTAGGCGAGTTGGGCTGTGGGGGCTTTGCTGGACATGGAACTCAGCTATCTCAGAAGGCAAACACTGCCAGGAAGAACAGCACAAAACCAAAGTGGGAGCGGCGGTGCTCCCACAGGGGGTAGTGCCGTGCTTACAGGTCGCCGTAGCCCAGAGAACGCAGGGCGCGTTCGTCGTCGGACCAGCCGCCTTTGACTTTAACCCACAGGTTCAGCATGACCTTGGAGTCGAACAGCAGCTCCATGTCCTTGCGCGCTTCGGTGCCGATGCGCTTGATACGCTCGCCCTTGTCGCCAATGATGATTTTCTTCTGACCGTCACGTTCAACCAGAATCAAGGCATGGATATGCAGGGTTTTGCCCTGCTGCTTGAACTCTTCGATTTCGACAGTGATCTGGTACGGCAGCTCGGCGCCCATCTGGCGCATGATTTTTTCACGCACCAGCTCGGCAGCCAGGAAGCGGCTGCTGCGGTCAGTGATCTGGTCTTCCGGGAAGAAGTGATCGTTTTCCGGCAGGTGATCGGCGATCACGCGCTCCAGGGCTTCAAGGTTGTGACCATGCTGAGCGGAGATCGGAATGATCTGGGCGTTCGGCAGTTGCTCCTGAAGCCAGCTCAGGTGCGGCATCAACTCGGCCTTATCTTCGATGCGGTCGGTCTTGTTCAGCGCTACGATCAGCGGTCCGGTCACATACTGCACACGCTCCAGCACCATCTGATCTTCGTCGGTCCACTTGGTGCGGTCGACAACGAAGATCACTACGTCGACGTCTTTCAACGCCGCCGAAGCGGTTTTGTTCATGTAGCGGTTAAGGGCCTTTTCGCCGCCCTTGTGCATGCCCGGGGTATCAACGTAGACCGCTTGCACGTTGCCTTCGGTCTTGATGCCCAGCATGTTGTGACGGGTGGTCTGGGGTTTGCGCGAAGTGATCGCCAGCTTTTGACCCAGAATGTGGTTCAGCAGTGTGGATTTACCCACGTTTGGTCGACCAACAATGGCAACGTAGCCACAGCGAGTTGCAGTTGTATCAGTCATGGCCATTCTCCACGCCAAGGGCTATCAGTGCTGCGGCGGCCGCTACCTGTTCGGCAATACGACGACTCACACCCTGACCTCGGCTTTTTTCATTCAATAGGGCAATTTCGCACTCAACGAAGAACGTGCGGCAATGCGGTTCGCCCTGGATATCTACCACTTCGTAACGCGGCAGATCGCAGGCACGCGACTGCAAGAACTCTTGCAGACGGGTCTTTGGATCTTTATTGGTGTCGACCAGGGTCAACGTCTCGAACTCGCTGGCAAGCCAGGCCAGTACACGGTCACGGGCGGCGTCCATGCCCGCATCCAGGTAAATGGCGCCAATCAGCGCTTCAAGGGCATCAGCCAGGATCGATTCGCGGCGAAAACCACCGCTTTTGAGCTCACCCGAGCCCAGGCGCAGGTACTCGCCCAACTCAAAACCACGGGCCAGTACGGCCAGGGTTTCGCCTTTTACCAGGCGTGCGCGCAGACGCGACAACTGGCCTTCTCGGGCCAACGGGAAGCGGTCAAACAGTGCTTCACCGGCAACAAAATTGAGAATGGCATCACCCAGGAACTCAAGGCGCTCGTTATTGCGCCCCGCGAAACTGCGGTGTGTCAGGGCCAGAATCATCAGTTCCTGGTCTTTGAAGGTGTAGCCGAGCTGACGCTCTAAACGTTCTAAAGAAAAACTCACGATTTACCCACGCTGAGTTCGTGGCCGAATGTCACCACCGGACCGATATTAGGGATCAGTGATGTTCGTTTATCGCATAGCAAATGGACAGGGAACAGGCTGTTCGCCGCCGTCACACTTAACGCTTTGTTCAAATCCACATCCTGAATACTCAGGCATACGACTTATTCGTACACCTGAAAAGCATTCGGCGCTGTTATTAACAGCGCCGTTTTTGGCTACTTGATCAGACCAACCCGCGAGAAGTTCGGCAGGTTGCTCGCCTTGGGCTCCGGCCAGCTCATCCAAACAGCGAAGGCCTTGCCGACAATGTTCTTGTCGGGGACCATGCCCAGTTCGTCTTTGGGAATGTTCGGATCATCCCAGTAACGGCTGTCGTTCGAATTGTCGCGATTGTCGCCCATCATGAAGTAATGCCCGGCCGGAACCGTCCACTCCTTGTCAGGCGGCGCACGATAGCGGCTCATTTCCTTGCGGATCATGTGCTCGACTTCGCCCAGCTTCTCTTTGTACAACTCGGCACTGCCCAGGGTGCCAGCTTCGACACCCACCAATTGCTCGGCTACCGGCTTGTCGTTGACATAGAGATGCTTGTCGCTGGTGTAGCGAATCTTGTCGCCCGGCAGACCCACTACACGCTTGATGTAGTTGACTGTCGGATCGCTTGGGTAACGAAACACCATCACATCGCCCCGCTTCGGATCACCCACTTCGATGATTTTCGTGTCCAGTACCGGCAAGCGGATCCCGTACGAAAATTTATTCACCAAAATGAAGTCGCCCACATCCAGGGTCGGCTTCATCGAACCGGACGGGATCTGGAACGGCTCAACCAGAAACGAACGCAGCACCAGTACGATGAACAACACCGGGAAGAACGACTTGCCGTATTCAACCAGCAGCGGTTCCTTGTTGAGCTTTTCGACTACCTGCATATCAACCGGAGTAACACTGGCTTGATAGTTGGCAATGGCCTTGCGCCGGCGAGGAGCCAGGAAGACCAAATCGAGCAGCGCCAGCAAACCGCACACGGCAACAGCAATGACCAGCAACAGCGGGAAATTTAGTGACATAGGACCTAGCTATCCAACCTGAGCACTGCAAGGAAGGCTTCTTGTGGAATTTCCACGTTACCCACTTGCTTCATGCGTTTTTTACCGGCTTTCTGCTTTTCCAACAGCTTGCGCTTACGGCTAACATCACCACCGTAGCATTTGGCCAGTACGTTTTTTCGGAGCGCTTTAACAGACGAGCGCGCAATGATTTGGCCGCCAATGGCAGCCTGAATTGCCACATCGAACATCTGACGCGGAATCAGCTCTTTCATCTTCTCGGTCAACGCACGCCCTTTGTAGTGAGCGTTGTCGCGGTGAACAATCAGTGCCAGAGCATCAACTTTCTCGCCGTTGATCAGTACATCGAGCTTGACCAGATTGGCCGACTGATAACGGTTGAAATGGTAATCAAGCGAAGCATAGCCGCGACTGGTGGATTTGAGACGGTCGAAGAAGTCCAGAACCACTTCGTTCATCGGCAAATCGTAGGTCACTTGCACCTGAGAACCCAGGAACAACATGTCGTGCTGAACGCCGCGCTTTTCAATGCACAGGGTAATGACGTTACCCAGGTGCTCTTGAGGCACAAGGATATTGGCGCGCACGATTGGCTCGCGAATGTCTTCAATCGAAGAGACGTCTGGTAGCTTGGACGGGTTGTCGACGTAAATCGTTTCGCCCGTCTTGAGCAGCAGTTCGAAAATTACGGTTGGGGCCGTGGTGATCAGGTCCAGGTCGTACTCGCGCTCAAGGCGCTCCTGGATGATCTCCATGTGCAACATGCCCAGGAAGCCGCAACGGAAGCCGAAGCCCAGTGCATCGGAGCTTTCCGGGGTGTACTGCAGCGACGAATCGTTCAGCGTGAGCTTTTGCAGGGCTTCGCGGAAGTCTTCGAAGTCGTCAGAGCTTACCGGGAACAGACCCGCGTAAACCTGAGGCTGAATACGCTTGAAACCTGGCAGTACGTCGACGTCAGGCGTCGTGCTCAAGGTCAGGGTATCGCCCACTGGCGCACCATGAATGTCCTTGATGCCGGCAATGATGAAGCCTACTTCACCGGCCTTCAGGTCAGTGGTAGCCGTGTGCTTGGGGTTGAACACACCCACGCTGTCTACCAGGTGCATCTTGCCGGTGGACTTGACCAGGATCTTGTCGCCCTTTTTCACGCGGCCGTGGCGCACGCGAACCAGGGACACAACGCCCAGGTAGTTGTCGAACCAGGAGTCGATGATCAACGCTTGCAGCGGATCTTCGTAGTTACCGGTTGGCGCAGGAATGGTGTGCACCAGGCGCTCAAGCACTTCGTCGACGCCCAGGCCGGTTTTGGCGCTGCAGGTCACGGCATCAGTGGCATCAATGCCAATGATTTTTTCGATTTCTTCCTTCACGCGATCAGGATCAGCCTGCGGCAGGTCGATCTTGTTCAGCACCGGCATGACCTCAAGGCCCTGCTCGATGGCGGTGTAGCAGTTGGCAACGGACTGGGCTTCTACGCCCTGCCCCGCATCGACTACCAGCAAGGCACCTTCACAGGCTGCCAGGGAACGGCTGACTTCGTAGGTGAAGTCAACGTGTCCCGGCGTATCAATGAAGTTCAATTGATAGGTAATGCCGTCTTTGGCCGTGTAATACAAGGTGACGCTGTGGGCCTTGATAGTGATCCCGCGCTCACGCTCGAGGTCCATGGAGTCCAGTACCTGGGCTTCCATTTCGCGGGCACTCAGGCCACCGCACATCTGGATGAAGCGATCGGCCAGCGTCGACTTGCCATGGTCAATGTGGGCGATGATGGAGAAATTGCGGATATGACTCAAATCACTCACGGGTCAACACTCAAAAAAGTCGCAGGCAGACTGCCCGCCGAAAAATAGCCGGGAATTGTACCTGATCCTCTCGCCAAGCGTCACGTTCACAGGCCAATGGACACCTACAAAAAAGCCCCTATCGCGAGATAGAGGCTCTTGATTGACTCAATGACCGCTCATCAACCCGCCCGGCGTAACAGCCAGAAACCGGCCAGAGCACAGATGGCAGCCGGCACCAGCACCGCGAACAGCGGCGAGAAGCCGAACACCAGGCTCAATGGCCCCAACAGGTCTTGCGCGATCTTGAAGACGAAACCGACCAGCACCCCGGTAAATACCCGCTGGCCCAGAGTAACAGAGCGCAACGGGCCGAAGATGAAGGATATGGCCATCAACACCAGCGCAGCCGTTACCAACGGCTGCAACACCTTGACCCAAAAGGCCAGCCAGTAACGGCCATTATTCAGCCCCTGATCCTTGAGGTAATGGATGTAGCTCCACAAACCCGCGATCGACAGCGACTCGGGAGCCATGACCACGGTATTGAGCAATTGCGGGCTCAATGACACATCCCAGCGCTCTTCAGGGGTCTTTACAACTTCAGTGCTGTTACCGTGAAAAAGCGTGGTGCTCACGTCGCTCAACTGCCAGTTACCCTGGTCGAACTGCGCCTTTTTGGCGAAGCTGGCCGACTGCATCTGGTGATCTTTGTCAAAACGATACCGGGTCACGCCGTAAAGCAGGCCATTGGGCTGAACAGCGTTGATGTGGATGAACTCGTCACCCTGACGATGCCACAGACCGTGCTTGGAGCTTTGGGAATCACCGCCACCCTGCGCCAGCGCGCGATTGGCCTGAGCGATGTTCTCGGTGGCCGGAACCACGTACTCGCCAATCAGCACGCCCGCCAGCATCAGCACCAGCATCGGCTTCATGACGGCCCAGACAATGCGCCCCAGGGACACGCCCGCAGCACGCATGATGGTCAGTTCACTGTTGCTGGCAAGGCCACCCAGGCCAATCAGACAGCCAATCAACGCTGCCATCGGCAGCATTTCATACAAGCGGCGCGGCGCGGTCAGCATGACAAAACTGAACACATCCAGGATGGTGTAGCTGCTGCTGATACTGCGCATCTCATCGATCAACGCAAACAGCAGCGCCAGACCCAGAATAATCCCCAGCACGGCCAAAATCGCAAATAACACACTGCTACCAATGTAGCGGTCGAGCTTAACCACGGGCCATCTCCTCGGCACTACGGCGACTTGCCAGTTTCAAGCGCAGCGGCTCCCAATACATCAGCCCCAGACCAATGACCAGGAACAGGCCATGCACCCACCACAAGCCCAGCGCCAACGGGATTTTGCCGCCTTCAAGCAGGCCTCGCCCCCAGGTCAGCATGCTGAGGTAGCCCATATAAAGCAGAATGGCCGGCAACAGCTTGAGGAAGCGCCCCTGGCGAGGATTGACCCGCGACAACGGCACCGCGATCAGGGTCACGATAAATACCAGCAGCGGGAAAGCTATACGCCATTGCAACTCGGCGACCGCACGGGGTGCCGGATTGCCGATAAGGTCCGGAGTCGGGATGGCGTCACGATCGGTCACATCATTGCTGACTTCCGGTTTTGGCAGCAATACACCGTAGGTGTCGTACTTGATGGCACGGTAATCGGCCTGCCCCGGATTGCCGTCATAGCGATAGCCATCGTCCAGAATCAACCAGCGACTGCCGTCAGGACGAATCTCCTGGCGACCCTTTTGCGCCAGCAGCACAGAAATACTGCGGTCCGCAGCATCCTCTCCGAGCTTCTTCTGAGTAATGAAGACGCCGGACAAAAGGCTACGGTTATTGCTCAGTTCTTCGGTGTAAGTCACCCGCGTGCCGTCACTCAAGGACTGAAAACGACCAGCCTCCAGGGTGTCGAACTCGGTCAGGGCATCTTGCTTATTGAGCAACAGCTGAAATTCATTGGCGCCCTGGGGTGCCAGGCTCAGGCTGAGCCAGGCCACGATCAGGGCAATCAGCGCAGCAGGAGCCATAGTGATGGCCAGCAAGCGCTGACGACTCATGCCGGTGGCCGACAGAACGGTCATTTCGCTTTCAAGGTACAAGCGACCGTAGGACAGCAGAATGCCCAGAAACAGCCCCAGCGGCAGGATCAGCTGCATGAAGCCTGGCAGGCGGAACCCCATGATCAGGAACAATGACCCCGGATCCAGGGCACCCGAGGCGGCCTGAGCGAGATACTTGATGAAACGACCGCTCATGATGATGACCAGCAGCACAGCGCTGACAGCGCTCAATGTAAGCAGGACTTCGCGGGATAGATAACGGAAGACGATCAAACCAGACACTCCAGGGTCGTCAGGCTAAGGCGGCCAAACAAACAGCATAACGAGTCGGCCCATACCTCATCATAGATGAGACGGGCCGTCTAAAAAGATGGCGCATTATCCTGTGAATGACCGCCCCTGTCACTGCGCAGTCTTGAAAGTACCCCGCTGGCCAAATACCGGGGTTGTCAGGCTCCTGCGGCGGGGTTCAAACTGCCCGCCTTGACGCCAGCCTTAATCACAGGTGAAGCGCTTCATCTATCAAGCAAGCAAACAGTACTGTTTGTGCGCATGTTGACCATTTGATTCAGGGACCCCGACATGGAACTGGTTGTAAAAAGCGTTAGCCCAGAAACGTTGAAAACCGCCACTCTGGTGGTCGCCATCGGCGAAGGCCGCAAGCTGGGCCCTACCGCCACCATCATCGACGAACTCACCGGCGGCGCCATCAGCGCAGTACTCAAGCGCGGGGATCTGGCGGGTAAAACCGGTCAAAGCCTGCTGCTGCACAGCCTGCCCAACCTCAAGGCCGAGCGCGTGCTGCTGCTGGGCACCGGCAAGGATGACGAGCTGGGCGACCGCCCGTTCCGTAAAATCATCAGCGGCGCACTGGGCGTATTAAAAGGCCTGGGCGGCAGCGATGCGGTGTTTGCTCTCGACGAACTGGTGGTCAAGGGTCGTGACAGCTACAGCAAAAACCGCCTGCTGGCAGAAACCCTGATCGACGGCGGATACACCTTCGACCGTTTCAAAAGCCAGAAAGCCGAACCTCGTGCCCTGAAGAAAATCACCCTGCTGACCATTAAAGCAGCACAGGCTGAAGTTCAGCGCGCCGTGACCCACGCCCAGGCGATCGCTTCGGGCATGTCATTCACCCGCGATCTGGGCAATCTGCCACCCAATATCTGCCATCCGATTTTCCTGGCCGAACAGGCCAAGGATCTGGGCAAGGAATTCAAAGGCCTGAAAGTCGAGATTCTTGATGAGAAGAAAATCAAGGATCTGGGCATGGGCGCGTTCTATGCCGTAGGCCAGGGCAGTGACCAGCCACCTCGCCTGATCGTAATGAACTACGCCGGCGGCAAGAAATCCGAAAAACCGTACGTACTGGTCGGCAAGGGCATTACGTTCGACACCGGCGGCATCAGCCTCAAGCCGGGCGCCGGCATGGATGAAATGAAGTACGACATGGGCGGTGCTGCCAGCGTGTTCGGCACACTGCGCGCCGTACTGGAACTGAAACTGCCGATCAACCTGGTATGCATCCTGGCGTGCGCCGAGAACATGCCGAGCGGCGGTGCTGCACGCCCGGGCGACATCGTGACCACCATGAGCGGCCAGACGGTCGAAATCCTCAACACCGACGCCGAAGGCCGCCTGGTGCTGTGCGATGCACTGACCTACGCCGAGCGCTTCAAGCCTCAGGCCGTGATCGACATCGCCACCCTGACCGGCGCCTGCATGGTTGCACTGGGCGCTCACACCTCCGGCCTGATGGGCAACAACGACGAGTTGATCGGCCAACTGCTGGAAGCCGGCAAACTGGCAGACGACCGTGCATGGCAACTGCCGTTGTTCGACGAGTACCAGGAACAGCTGGACAGCCCGTTCGCTGACATGGCCAACATCGGCGGTCCCAAAGGTGGCGCCATTACCGCAGGCTGCTTCCTGTCGCGCTTCGCCAAGGCCTATAACTGGGCTCACCTGGATATCGCCGGCACGGCATGGGTCAGCGGCGGCAAGGACAAGGGTGCCAGTGGCCGCCCTGTCCCCCTGCTGACTCAATACCTGCTCGATCGCGCCAACGCTTGAAGCTGACAATCGAAGGCTGCGCCGCCTGACGGCGGCGCGGTCCCGATTCAGGAATCGCAATGACCCCGGAACCCAACACCGAGTTGACCAAGGTCGACTTTTATATCCTGCCTAGCGCCGAACCTTCCGCGCGGCTGGATTTCGCCTGCAAACTCACCGAAAAGGCCTGGCGTCTGGGCCACAGGGTGTATTTACACTGCACCGACAGCGCTCAACGTCAGGATCTGGATGAACGCCTGTGGCGCTTCAAGGGCGAAAGCTTCGTGCCCCACAGCAACACCGAAGACGAACCCGACGGCGTCGTTGTCATGGGCTGCACAGAAGCACCGCCAAGCCATCAGGACTTACTGATCAACCTGGACCTCAAAGTCCCCGAATTCTTCAAACGCTTCGCCCGCGTGGCTGAAGTGGTGGTCGAAGACCCCGCCGTCCGACTGGCCGCACGGGAGAGTTTCCGCTTCTACCGTGAACAGGGCTATCCTCTGCAAGACCACAAGCTACAACGACTCTGAGCACACGATGGACACCTCCAATTCGCCGCAAAAAGCTGCACACCTGCTCGATGATCTTGAGTCCATTCGCAAGCTGCTCGGCGATGAGGGCCTGCAACCGCCGCTGCTGACCGAGATGGTGGGCGGTGAAGACGCGCAGATTCCATTGTTGTCTGAAGTCATCAGCGAAGAACCCGAGCCCGAGCAAATACCGCTGGTCGGCATTACCCCGGCACCCGTGGCAGAAAAAGCCCCGGACGCACTGCTGGTGCATCTGGACAAAGAGCTGCGCACGGCAGCCCAGGCCATCATGCAGGACGTGATCAACGACTTCGCCCCGCACATCGAAACCGAGATCAAACGCCGCCTCGATGCGCATATGGAGCGCTTGCTCGCACAACATCAAAGCTGACCCTGTGGGCGCGGGCTTGCTCGCGATTGCAGCGCCTTGATGAACCAGATGCACCCCGTCGCCCGTATCGCGAGCCAGCCCGCTCCCACAACAGCAATAGGTTCCCCGCGCAGTCCCACCCCGCTATACTTGTCGGCTTTCCTGAATTAATGCCAATAGGGTCCCGCCGCGCATGGATAAGACCTACCAGCCGCACGCCATTGAAACTTCCTGGTACAAAACCTGGGAAGAAGAGAATTATTTTGCCCCGCAAGGCGCGGGCGACCCGTACACCATCATGATCCCGCCGCCGAACGTCACCGGCAGCTTGCACATGGGTCACGGTTTCAACAACGCGATCATGGACGCCCTGATCCGTTTCCGCCGCATGCAGGGTCGCAACACCCTGTGGCAGCCGGGCACCGACCATGCGGGTATCGCCACCCAGATGCTGGTTGAGCGTCAGATCGAAGCACAAGGTCTGAACCGCCACGACCTGGGTCGTGAAAAATTCCTCGATAAAATCTGGGAATGGAAAGACCAGTCCGGCGGCAATATCAGCCGTCAGATCCGTCGCCTTGGCTCGTCCGTAGACTGGAGCCGCGAACGCTTCACCATGGATGACGGCCTGTCCGAAGCCGTGAAAGAAGCCTTCGTACGCCTGCACGAAGACGGCCTGATCTATCGCGGCAAGCGCCTGGTCAACTGGGACACCAAGCTGCACACCGCCATTTCCGACCTTGAAGTGGAAAACCACGACGAGAAAGGCTTCCTGTGGAACCTGCGCTACCCGCTGGCTGACGGCGCAACGACCGCAGAAGGCCTGGACTACCTGGTGGTTGCTACCACCCGTCCGGAAACCATGCTGGGCGACGCCGCTGTTGCCGTTAACCCGGAAGACGAACGCTACAAGGCCCTGATCGGCAAGTTCGTCGAGCTGCCACTGGTTGGCCGCCGTATCCCGATCATCGCGGACGACTACTGCGACCCTGAATTCGGCACCGGTTGCGTGAAGATCACCCCGGCCCACGATTTCAACGACTACGAAGTCGGCAAGCGCCACAACCTGCCGCTGCTGAACATCTTCGACAAAAACGCCAAAGTGCTGGCTGCTGCCCAGGTGTTCAACCTCGACGGCAAGCTCAACGAAACCGTCGACGGCACCCTGCCGGCCAAATACGCCGGCCTGGACCGCTTCGAAGCGCGCAAGCAAATCGTTGCTGACTTTGACGAAGCAGGCCTGCTGGTCAGCGTTGACGATCACGCCCTGAAAGTACCGAAAGGCGACCGCTCCGGCACCATCATCGAGCCGTGGCTGACGGACCAGTGGTACGTGTCGACCAAGCCTCTGGCAGAACCAGCCATTGCAGCCGTGGAAGACGGGCGCATCGCGTTTGTGCCTAAACAGTACGAAAACATGTACTTTTCGTGGATGCGCGACATCCAGGACTGGTGCATCAGCCGCCAGCTGTGGTGGGGCCATCGCATCCCGGCCTGGTACGACGAGTCGGGCAAGGTCTATGTAGGCCGCGACGAAGCTGAAGTCCGCGCCAAAAACAACCTGGGCCCGGACGTTGCGCTGCAACAGGACAACGACGTACTCGACACCTGGTTCAGTTCGGGCCTGTGGACGTTCTCCACCCTGGGCTGGCCGGAAAAAACCGACGCGCTGAAAACCTTCCACTCCACTGACGTGCTGGTGACGGGCTTCGACATCATTTTCTTCTGGGTTGCCCGGATGATCATGCTCACCATGCATCTGGTGAAAAACGAAGACGGCACCCCGCAAGTTCCGTTCAAGACCGTGTATGTACACGGCCTGGTACGTGACGGTCAGGGCCAGAAGATGTCCAAGTCCAAGGGCAACGTCCTGGACCCGCTGGACATCATCGACGGCATTGAACTCGAAGACCTGGTGGCCAAACGCACCACCGGCCTGATGCAGCCAAAACTGCTGAAGAAAATCGAGAAACAGACCCGCGACGAATTCGCAGACGGCATCGCCAGCTATGGCACCGACGCCTTGCGCTTCACCTTCTGCTCGCTGGCATCTACCGGTCGCGACATCAAGTTCGACATGGGCCGCGTTGAAGGCTATCGCAACTTCTGCAACAAGATCTGGAACGCCGCACGTTACGTGCTGGACAAGGGCGAGGACTGCGGCCAGAACGGCGAAGCCTACGAGCTGTCACTGGCCGACCGCTGGATCATCTCGCAACTGCAGCGCACCGAAGCCGAAGTGACCCGTCACCTCGACCAGTTCCGTTTCGACCTGGCCGCACAAGCGCTGTACGAGTTCATCTGGAACCAGTACTGCGACTGGTACCTGGAACTGTCCAAGCCTGTGCTGTGGGACGAAAACGCTCCGGTAGAACGTCAGCGCGGTACCCGTCGCACGCTGGTTCGTGTACTGGAAGTTGCCTTGCGTCTGGCGCATCCGTTCATGCCGTTCATCACCGAAGAGATCTGGCAGCGCATCGCGCCGCTGGCCGGCGTTGAAGGCAAGACCATCATGCTGCAACCGTGGCCAGTGGCCAACGAAGCACGCATCGACCAGGCGGCCGAAGACGATATCGAATGGCTCAAGGGCTTGATGCTCGGCACGCGTAACATCCGTGGCGAAATGAACATCGGCCCGGGCAAGCCATTGCAGCTCTACCTGAAAAACGTCAGCAGCGAAGACCAGCGCCGTCTGACCGAGAACGATGCCTTGCTCAAAAAGCTGGCTAAACTCGAATCGATCACCGTGCTGCAAGACGGCGCCGAAGCACCTTTGTCCGCTACCGCTCTGGTAGGCGAGATGGAAGTGCTGGTGCCGATGGCCGGCCTGATCGACAAAGATGCAGAGTTGGCGCGCCTGGACAAGGAAATCCAGCGCTTGCACGGCGAAGTTGCGCGAGTGGGCGGCAAATTGTCGAATGCCGCGTTCGTTGACAAGGCCCCGGCCGAAGTCATCGAAAAAGAACGTGCCAAATTGGCCGAAGCCGAACAGGCCTTGAGCAAATTGGCAGACCAGCACGCGCGGATTTCCAGCCTGTAATAACGCTGCGCACCTGATCGCGGGCAAGGCCGCTCCCGCAGGGTTCAACTCTGCAGGAACGGGCTTGCCCGCGATTGCTTTTGTGGAATGAATTGAACATGACTACCCCACGCACTTCCAAAGCAACACGCCACAAGCCCAAGGCTGCCAGCGATGCCAAACCGGTCGAGCCGCGCGTCAAGCCCAGCCTGCACCCGCGCAACCGCCACCAGGGCCGCTACGACTTCCCACAGCTGATTTCGGTGTGCCCGGAACTGGCCGAATTCGTGATCATCAACCCGTACGGCAAGGAAAGCATCGACTTCGCCAACCCGAGTGCCGTGCGCGTATTCAACCGTGCCCTGCTCAAGGCGTTCTACGGCATTGCTCACTGGGATATCCCGGCCGACTACCTGTGCCCGCCCGTACCGGGTCGCGCTGACTACGTGCACTTCCTGGCCGACCTGCTGGCCACCATGAACGACGGCGAGATCCCTCGCGGGCAAAACGTTCGCGTGCTGGATATCGGCATGGGTGCCAACTGCGTCTACCCGCTGATCGGCCACAGCGACTATCGCTGGCAGTTCCTGGGTACGGAAGTCGACCCGACTGCCGTTAAAGCGGCCAAGGCGATTGTGCAGTCCAACGGTCTGAACAAAGCCATCAGCCTGCGCCTTCAGCCTAATCCGCAGAAAATCCTGCTGGACGTGCTGGAAAGCAGCGAACGTTTCGACCTGACCATGTGCAACCCGCCGTTCCACGCCTCGCTGGACGAAGCCACACGCGGCAGTGAGCGTAAATGGCGCGCACTGGGCAAGGCAGATCCAAAGCGCAAGCTGCCGGTTCTGAACTTTGGTGGCCAGGCGGCCGAATTGTGGTGCGAAGGCGGCGAACAGCGCTTTGTCACGCAACTGATCCGCGAAAGCGTCCACGTTGCGCGTCAAATCCTGTGGTTCAGCGTGCTGGTGTCCAAGGCTTCCAACTTGCCAGCCATCCAGACCGCGCTGAAAAAAGCCGGTGCACGGGAAAGCCAGGTGGTGGAAATGTCCCAGGGCAACAAGCAAAGCCGCTTTGTGGCCTGGACCTTCCATGACAAGGACCAGCAGCAGATGTGGCGCGAGAAGAACTGGAAGTAAGCCCCGCGCAATCCTGTAGTCGCTGCCGAAGGCTGCGATAAGAGCTGAGGGGCCCTGAGAAAGCGGGGCCGCTTCGCAGCCCATCGCAGCCTCGTGCCTCGACAGCGACTACACAAATTGCGGGCATAAAAAAGCCGCGCTTCGGAGTGATCCGAAGCGCGGCTTTTTTAATGCTTACTTGTTAACAGCGTCAGTCAGGCCTTTGGCCACAACGAGCTTGATAACTTTTTTGGCAGCGATTTCGATGGCAGCGCCAGTCGAAGGGTTACGGCCAGTACGGGCAGGACGCTCGGTCACTTTCAGTTTGCCAATACCTGGCAGAGTGATTTCGCCGCCATTTTCCAATTGATCAGCAACGATCTGAGCCAGTTGGTCCAGAGCGTTACGCGCGGTAGTTTTCGGCGCGTCGATGGCTTCAGCGATATCAGCGATCAGTTGGTCTTTAGTAATAGCCATTGAGATGTTCCTTCCCTATCAAATTCATTTGGTTTGCAGAGTGCAATGTCAGCCATCGAGCCAGATCTCAAGGGTCTGGCACACCCGCCAGCTTTCACGACGAATCGCGGATGTAGATAGCTAAAACGGGGTTTGGTTCGACCTGACACATGCTGAATGCACGCTTTACGCCGTTTCCGAGCGCAAGACCGGGCAAAACTAGCACAGAGACGGTTAAATATCCGCCTCTACCTGGGCTTTTGGTCAGCTTTATCGCCTTAAAACCGTAAAAAAGCCGTCCCGGGTGGTCTCAAGCCCCCCAAACACCGACCCAGCGCTCAGGTGCGGTACACTTGGCGCCTTTGCGGGGTGCGCCCCCTGTCCTCTCATTACTCGCCGAGAAGCCCATGCCGATCCGTCATTGCATCGTCCATTTGATTGACAAAAAACCCGACGGTACGCCCGCTGTTCTCCATGCCCGCGACTCTGAACTGGCCGCGTCTCAAGCCATCGAGAACATGCTCGCGGACCTCAACGAAAGCTACAACGCCAAGCAAGGCAAAGCATGGGGCCTCTTCCATGCTGAATCCGGCGCGCATCCGTTCAGCGGCTGGCTCAAGGAGTACCTGGACGGCGGCAAAGACTTCACCGCATTCAGCCGCGTGGCCGTCGAGCATCTGCAGAAGCTGATGGAAGAGTCCAACCTTTCCGTCGGTGGTCACGTACTGTTTGCCCATTACCAGCAAGGCATGACCGACTACCTGGCGATCGCCCTGCTGCATCACAGCGATGGCGTGGCGGTGACCTCGGATCTGGACGTGACCCCATCGCGTCACCTGGACCTTGGCCAACTGCACCTGGCGGCACGGATCAACATTTCCGAGTGGCAAAACAACAAGCAGTCCAAGCAGTACATTTCGTTTATCAAAGGCAAAAACGGCAAGAAAGTTTCGGAGTACTTCCGCGACTTTATCGGCTGCCAGGAAGGCGTCGACGGACCAGGCGAAACCCGGACCCTGCTCAAGGCCTTCAGCGACTTCGTTGAAAGCGAAGACCTGCCCGAAGAGTCCGCCCGCGAAAAAACCAAGACCCTGGTCGACTACGCCAGCAGCCAGGCCAAAATCGGCGAACCGATGGGTCTGGCCGAATTGTCCGAGCTGATCGACGAAGAGCGTCCGAAAGCCTTCTACGACCATATCCGCAACAAGGACTACGGCCTTTCTCCCGAGATCCCGGCAGACAAACGCACCCTGAACCAGTTCCGCCGCTTCACCGGGCGCGCTGAGGGCCTGTCTATCAGCTTTGAAGCCCACCTGCTGGGCTCCAAGGTAGAGTTCGACGAAGAAGCCGGCACGCTGGTGATCAAGGGCTTGCCGACCCAACTGCTAGACCAGCTCAAGCGCAGCAAATAATGCTCAACGGTATTTTGAAGAAAGTCCTGTTTGTTCTGGTGGTGGTGGTCATCTTCCAGAACTGGGGCAAGATCGAGCGTGTACTCAATCCCTCGGGTGTCGTCTCCGAGCAAACCCGGGCCAGCGCCCGTGTGGTGCTGTACTCCACGCAATGGTGTGGCTACTGCAAGGCGACGCGCCGGTTTCTGGATGAGAAAGGCATCCCGTTCAAGGAGTTTGATATCGAGAAAGACGCGGTCGCCCGCCAGGCTTACGAAGCGTTGGGCGGACGCGGAATTCCGATACTGGACGTGAACGGCACGCTGATAAGGGACTTCAAGCCGGATGCGATACTGGCGGCATTGAAATAACCCCTTGCGCCTGACTTTGCACCAGGCATTCCTTGGCGCTCTTCCTGAGTTTTTTGATCAGTCGTTCCTGGCGCAAGGCTTCGCCCCTGTCAGGCCAGGATTCGACATACACCAAGGCCACTGCCGGGCTTGAAGCAAAAAAGCGTGCGCCCTTACCGCTTTGATGTTTGGCAAAACGGCGCACCGGGTCATCGCTGATCCCGCAGTACAGAGCGCCATTGGCGGCCCGCACCAGATAAACGAACCACGGTTTTTCGCTCACTTTCAACGGCTGCCCTGAAAGGCCTTGAGTCCTTTTTGCGCCTGAGCCCTGATGGCGTTCTTCACCAGCGGCGTCCACCCCAGCAACAAGCCCTTGGTGCCCAATGCCTGACGCGACCAGCGCCACAGGTCAAAGTGATCGTGGTGCTCGCAAATCTTGCCGTCGCGAAACACAAACTGCGCCTGAATATCATTGACCACCGTGGCCCCGGTCTGGCCAAACACGTAGGTTGCCACCCAGTGTGCGCTGCCGCGCTGCCCCTGAGCCTGGACCTGATCGAAAGTCAGGCTGAAATCCTTGGCCCGCGAGGTCAGCATGCGCCACATGTCTGCGGCATCCTGGCCACGCAATTCACCAAAAACCGGATCGCTGAACAAGACGTCATCGGTGTAGCAGGCCGCCATCGCTTGTGCATCGAGCTGCTGGAAGGCCTGGTAGAAACGAGTGATCAATGCTTGATGGTCTTGGCTCATGGCAGGGTCCGTGCGGGTCAGTAATCTGTGCACGATAATCTGCCATGAACAGAAACACTATGGCCCTCAGATTTTCTCGCTCTGCACATTCACATACAGGGAACGTCCCGCGCCGAGCCCGGCGACGATAGCCCCCAGGCCCACCACGGCAAAAATCCAGCCCACAGCACTCCAGCCGCCCGTGACTTCATGCACGATCCCGACCGCCAGCGGCCCCATGGAGGCCACGGTGTAACCAATACCCTGGGCCATGCCAGACAGGTTGGCCGCAACATGAGCGTCCCGCGAACGCAATACGATAAGCGTCAGCGCCAGGCTGAACGTACCGCCCTGCCCCAGGCCCAGCACAATCGCCCAGCCCCACAAGCCCTCGATGGAGGCATACAGGCAGCCGAACAGCCCGGCCAGGGTCATGCTCATGACCAGCACAATGGCCAGCCGCTGATCTTTGCCCCGCGTGGCCAGCCAGGGCGCTGTCAGTGCAGTCAGCAATTGCACGATGACCGAGCCCGACATCACCAGCCCGGCCTGGGTCGGGGTCAAACCGCGCCCGATCAGAATGGAGGGCAACCAGCCAAAAACGATATAGGACAACGAGGACTGCAAGCCCATGTAAAGCGTCACTTGCCAGGCCAGCGGATCACGCAGCAGGCCACTCACCCGATAAGCAACATTGTGTGAGCCCTGACGCTTGCCCACTTGGGGCAGCCAGAAAATGGCCGCAACCAGAGCCGGCAAGGCCCAGAAGCCGAGTCCCAGTGCCCAGCTCTGACCCAACGACTCGCTCAGTGGTACCGTCGCGCCCGCCGCCAGTGCCGCGCCCAGGCACAAGGCCATGGTGTAGACACCGGTCATGGTCCCGGCATGCCCTGCGAAATCACGCTTGATAATGCCCGGCAACAGCACGCCGATGATGCCAATGCTGGCGCCCGCCAGAATGCTCCCGGCAAACAGCCCTGCCTCTCCCAGGCAACTGCGCAGAACGATGCCGCCGCCCAGTGCCACCAGAATCCCCAGTACCACCCACTCAGTACCAAAACGCCGGGCCAGAATCGGTGCCAAAGGCGCGAACAGTCCCAGGCAAAGCACCGGCAAAGTGGTCAATAAACCGGCCTGCGCTGCCGACAGCCCCAGGCTGTCCGACACTTCTCCCAGCAGCGGCGCCATGCTCGACAATGCCGGACGCAGGTTCAGCGCCACCAGTACCAGGCCCAATAGCAGCAACCACGGCCTCAGCACGACCGGGGGCGTTTGCTGCACCTGTTCGTCGTCTATCTCAGCATCGATCAGCAACGCTTCCAGCTCATCCAGATGACGAGCGGGCTCGGCGCTGGCATTGGCGACTGACAAAGGTTGAGTCATGGCGTGCTCCGGCTCAGGGTTCATTGATCAACGTCCGGCATAACGCCATGGCCCGTTGCGGGTTTTGTTGTTCTACGGCTTCGAGTAGCTCGACGTGCAGGTCGAACACCAATTGACGCCTGGGATGAACATCCATCGTCTTGCGCAAATGGTTGGTCACAACGCTGGAGGTGTAGCGATACAGCTCGCTCAAGGCCGGGTTGTGTGCGGCATCTATCAGCCGCTGGTGAAACACCAGGTCGCAACAAATATAGGTATCGAGCTCACCGTGATAGTGCTCGCCACTTGCATCGAGCGCCTGATGCAGCAGCCGCAAGTCCTCGTCCGTACGACGCAAGGCCGCCAGGCCAACGGCTTCAACCTCAAGGATGTGCCGCATCTCCCGACCCTGCTCCATTGAGCAGGATGACAAGGCACGCAACGTGTCCATCGGGTCGACTCGCCCTCGCAGATAACTGCCATCGCCCTGACGGATTTCGATCAGCCCGGCGAATGCCAGCACGCGCATGGCTTCACGCACGGTGTTACGGCTGATGTTCAGTTGCGCCGCAAGCTCCGGCTCGGTCGGCAAACGCTGCCCCACCGCCCAGGTGCCGTTGTTTATTCGCGCACGCAGTTGCTCAAGCGCCTGGTCAACCAGGGAACGTTTTATCAGTGGAGAAGCATCTGTCATCGAATTTACCTTTTCATCCAATCATAGGATGAATTTTCCTACATGTTAGCCAGACGTCTTCACATCGGCAATCAACTACAGATTAAGTGCCCCAAAAAAATGCTGATTGAGCATTGAATTAACAACCCTTAAAGGGTATTTTAAAAAAATCGAGGCTGCCTCTTATGGAAAAGAAAACACCTCACTACAACCTCCAGTGCATTCAAGCCGACGTACAACGGCTTGGCGCTGTAGCGTTTACCAAAAGCGCCCTGGATGGCGGACGAACCATGGGCCTGACCCTGGCGCAAATGCAGCGGGTCATTGCTTCTTTAGAACGCCGGGCGCTGTACAAATCGATGTCGACCCACTCAGACCACAAGGTCTGGCAAGACGTCTATCACGCACAGGCCTACGGTTTGGCTATTTATATCAAGGTGACTTCTCGCCCGAGTGGAGGGCCGCCAGTCATCGCTTTCAAGGAAAAAGACCTATGAGCAAACATGACTGTTACGCCTGCGGGGCCCCCAACGCGATGCACGCCTTCAAAGGGCGTAGCTTCAATGTGAATTTCAAGCAAATGAACCGGATGGTGCACAGCCTGAGCGGCCATGAATGCACGGAGTGCGCAGAGGTCGAGTTCGATGCTCCCAGTGCAGAGCGTTATGCCCGGGCAGGAGATGAACTGATTGAAGATGCCAAGCAGGTGATAGCTGATGAGATGAAGCGCATTCGGCGCAAACTACATTTCACTCAAAAAAGTGCTGTGCAACTGCTGTCGGGGGGTGGCCACAATGCGTTCAGCCGTTATGAACGTGCCGAGGTCGAACCACCGAAACCCTTGTTTGTGCTGATGCGCTTGCTGGATCGCCATCCCGAACTGGTTCGGGAATTACAGGCCATCAATGAGTGCACCGATATCAATGCGCTGCTGGTGCAAAAACAACAGCAGCGACACGAATAGCCTGTAGCCGCAGCCTTGGGCTGCGGCTACAGCGGTTGAATCAATGCAAAATCTGATTCAGGAACAATTTGGTCCGGTCATTCTGCGGGTTGTCGAAGAAGTCATTCGGGGCAGCCTCTTCCACGATTTCGCCCTTGTCCATAAAGATCACCCGGTTGGCCACTGTGCGGGCAAAGCCCATTTCGTGGGTCACGCAGAGCATGGTCATGCCGTCTTCGGCCAAGCCGATCATGGTGTCCAACACCTCTTTCACCATCTCCGGATCGAGCGCTGAAGTCGGCTCATCGAACAGCATGATTTTTGGTTTCATGCACAACGCCCGGGCAATCGCCACACGCTGTTGCTGGCCGCCCGACAACTGCCCCGGAAACTTGTGCGCCTGCTCCGGAATTCGAACCCGCTCCAGATAATGCATGGCGATTTCTTCAGCCTGGCGCCGGGGCATCTTGCGCACCCACATCGGCGCCAGCGTGCAGTTCTGCAAAATGGTCAGGTGCGGAAACAGGTTGAAGTGCTGAAACACCATGCCCACTTCGCGCCGTACCGTCTCGATCTGCTTGATGTCGTTGGTCAACTCTACCCCGTCAACCACGATACGCCCCTGCTGGTGCTCTTCGAGGCGATTGAGGCAGCGAATGGTCGTCGACTTGCCGGAGCCCGAAGGCCCGCACAACACAATGCGCTCGCCTGGCTGGACGTTCAGGTTGATGTCCTTGAGCACATGGAACTGGCCGTACCACTTGTTGACGCCCTGCATCTGAATAATGCCTTCGGCGCTTGCAGGCTTTTTGATTGCTTCACTCATGTCGCACTCCTAACGCTTGTGGCCAGTGTCCAGCTTGTGCTCCAGATGCATGGAGTAGCGGGACATACCAAAACAGAAAATCCAGAACACCAACGCTGCAAACACATAGCCTTCAGTAGCCATGCCCAGCCATTTCGGGTCGGCGGCGGCTTGCTTGACGCTGTTGAGCAGATCGAACAGACCGATGATGATCACCAGGCTGGTGTCCTTGAACAGGGCAATAAAGGTGTTGACGATGCCGGGGATCACCAGCTTGAGGGCTTGCGGCAAAATCACCAGGCCCATGCTGCGCCAGTAACCCAGGCCCATCGCCGCAGCCGCTTCGTATTGCCCTTTGGGAATGGCTTGCAGGCCTCCGCGTACCACTTCAGCCACATACGCCGACTGAAACAGGATCACGCCGATCAAGGCACGCAGCAGCTTGTCGAAGTTCATGCCCTCAGGCAGAAACAACGGCAACATCACCGAGGACATGAACAGCACGGTAATCAGAGGAACGCCGCGCCAGAACTCGATGAAGGTCACGCACACCACACGAATGGCGGGCATGTCCGAACGTCGGCCCAACGCCAGCAAAATCCCCAATGGCAAGGCACCGGCAATGCCCACGGTGGCAATGACCAGCGTCAGCATCAGGCCGCCCCACTGGCTCGTGGCCACGTTGCTCAGGCCCCAGTAGCCGCCATGCAACAAGGTGAATGCCAGAATCGGGTAGACCACCAAAAAGCCCAGTCCCCAGATGGCCTTGTGCTTGAAGCGCGAGATAAACAACGGCGCGGCGCCCACCACGGCAAGCCACACGGTCAGGTCTACACGCCAGCGCAGTCCGGTCGGATAGTAGCCATACATGAACTGGCCAAAACGCTGCTGGATAAACACCCAGCAGGCGCCTTCCTTGGTGCAGTCCGCCTGGGTGCTGCCGACCCAGTTGGCGTCAAGGATCGTCCAGCTCAGCAGCGGCGGCACGATCAGCCAGATCAGGTAAAAGGCAAACAGGGTGAGCAAGGTGTTGAGCCAATTGGAAAACAGATTGGCCCGCGCCCAGGCAACGATACCGATGCGGTTGCCCGGCGGCGGCATGTCGGGTTTAAAAACATGAGTTGTCATAGTCCCGTCCTCATCGCTCGATCAGCGCAATACGCGTGTTGTACCAATTCATCAGCAGCGAAATGCTGATACTGATGGCCAGGTACACGCTCATGGTGATGGCAATGACTTCAATCGCTTGCCCGGTCTGGTTAAGCACCGTGCCTGCAAACAGTGAAACCATTTCCGGATAACCGATGCCCGCCGCCAGCGACGAGTTTTTCACCAGGTTCAGGTATTGGCTGGTCAGTGGCGGAATAATCACCCGCAGTGCTTGCGGAATAATCACCTTGCGCAGTGTTGGCCCCGGACGCAGACCCAGCGAGCGGGCAGCCTCGGTCTGGCCATGGCTGACCGACTTGATCCCCGAACGTACGATTTCAGCAATGAAAGCCGCGGTGTACACCGTCAATGCAATGGTCAGCGCCAGCAGCTCCGGAATCAGCACCCAGCCGCCAACAAAGTTGAAACCCTTGAGCTCTGGCATTTCCCAGTGCACCGGAGTGCCGAACAACACAATGCTCAAGCCCGGAATCACCAGCATCAGAGCCAGCCCGACCCAGAACTTGTGAAACGGTACGCCGGTCTCTTCGAAGCGCTTGTTGGCCCGGCGAACCATCAGCACCACGGCTGCAATCGCCAGCACCACACTGCCCACAAAGGGCCAGAAGGCCTCGGTACCAACAGCTGCAGGCATGTTCAGGCCGCGGCTGCTCATATAAAAGGTGTCGGCAAAGTTGTGGCTGTTGCGTGGCCCCGGCATGGTCAGAAAGACCGCGAAGTACCAGAAGAGGATTTGCAGCAGAGGCGGGATATTGCGGAAGATCTCGACATACACCGTGGCCAGCTTGCTGATCATCCAGTTCGACGACAGGCGCGCGACACCGATGATAAAGCCCAGAACCGTCGCCAGGACAATACCGATGACCGACACCAGCAATGTGTTCAGCAAACCGATCAGAAAAACCCGGGCATAACTGTCGGACTCGGTGTAATCGATCAAATGCTGCGCAATGCCAAAACCGGCACTGCGTTCCAGAAAGTCAAAACCCGAAGTAATGCCGCGATGCTGCAGGTTGGTCTGGGTGTTGTTGAACAGATACCAGCCCATGAACACCACCAGCGCAACGGTGATGAGCTGAAATAACCACGCACGCACACGTGGATCGCCGAGGCTGAGCCTTGGCTTGGGTGCGCCGACTTTAATTTGCATGAAGTGCCCCTAAAAATGGATCAGACAACATCACCCGGCAGTTGGCCTGCCGGGTGAAAGGGCTATCAGCGCACAGGTGGTGCGTATTGAATGCCGCCGTTATTCCACAGAGCGTTCAGCCCGCGGTCGATGGCCAAAGGGGTATTTTTGCCGAGGTTTTTCTCGAAGACTTCGCCGTAGTTACCGACCTGGCTGACAATCTGTACTACCCAGTCTTTTGGCAGTTTCAGGTCTTTGCCATATTCGCCGTCAGCACCCAGCAAACGGGCCACATCAGGGTTTTTGGTCGACTTGGCTTCAGCCAGGACGTTTTTGGAGGTGATGCCCGCCTCTTCAGCATTGAGCATGGCGAACAGAGTCCACTTCACAATGCTGAACCAGTCTTCGTCGCCCTTGCGCACGACAGGGCCCAGCGGCTCCTTGGAGATGGTTTCAGGCAATACGACGTAGTCGCTCGGGTTCGCCAGTTTGCTGCGCTGTGCGTACAACTGCGACTTGTCGGAGGTCAACACGTCGCAACGGCCGCTTTCCAGCGACTTGGCGCTTTCATCGGAGGTATCGAAAGTGATTGGGGTGTATTTGAGGTTGTTACCGCGGAAGTAATCCGACACGTTCAACTCGGTGGTGGTACCGGCCTGGATACAGATGGTTGCACCGTCCAGCTCCTTGGCACTTTTAACCCCCAGCTTTTTGTTGACCAAAAAACCGATGCCGTCGTAATAAGTCACGCCTGCGAACACCATGCCCATACCCGCATCACGGGAGCTGGTCCAGGTGGTGTTGCGCGACAGCACGTCCACTTCGCCCGATTGCAGCGCGGTGAAACGCTCCTTGGCGTTCAACTGGCTGAACTTGACCTTGGTTGCATCGCCAAATACAGCGGCGGCCACTGCTCGGCAAATGTCTGCATCAATACCCTGAATCTTGCCAGTGGCATCCGGCACCGAGAAACCCGGCAATCCGTCACTGACACCACATTGCACAAACCCTTTCTTTTTAACGCTGTCCAGGGTTGCGCCTGCGTGGGCAAAACCACTGGCACTGAGTAACACGATGGCTGCGGTGGCCAGAGCCAGGGTGGATTTCAACTGCTTCATTCAAACCTCCAGTGATGCTTTTGTTGTGTTTGAACAAGACCCGCCGCCCCCTTGTGAGGCACTGTTGACCCGTGTTGGCTTTTTATTGGGTCAAGCGGCATAAGTCTTGAGCGATGGGTGCATCGCACGAACCGTCAAACTGAAGCGCTCACTTGAGCTGTTGAATTCCTTGTCTAACTTCAACCTCGGGATTTTTGCTGTCCCCCCACCGGCAGTAGCCTGTTAGTGTTACCGCCGAAGGTGAGCGCATTCACGTCCCTGTCCACAAAGCAAAGCGCGTACCACTCCTGCTGCTTAAGTAAGTTCAGTAGGTAATGCAGGAAAAAACGTTCAAGCAAGCGACATTTTCTGTAACTTTTAACCGATCAAGCACATTTGTAGCGCACCCGGTTTGCGCACATGCACAACGATGGAGCAGTCATGACCCAACCTCTTGTCATCCAACCCCAAAAGACCGCAGACGCCTGTGTTATCTGGCTCCACGGTCTGGGTGCCGACCGCTATGACTTCATGCCGGTGGCCGAAATACTGCAACAGTCGTTGCTGACCACACGCTTCGTATTGCCACAGGCACCGACCCGCGCGGTGACCATTAATGGCGGTTATGCCATGCCGAGCTGGTACGACATCAAGGCCATGAGCCCTGCCCGTTCCATCAGCGAAGAAGAGCTGGAAGAGTCGGCCGACATGGTCATTCAACTGATCGAGGCCCAGCGCCAGAGCGGTATCGACTCCAACCGGATTTTTCTGGCCGGTTTCTCCCAAGGCGGCGCCGTGGTCTTGCACACCGCCTACCTGAAATGGCAGGGACCATTGGGTGGCGTACTTGCCCTCTCCACTTATGCCCCGACCTTCAGCGAAACCCTGCCATTGTCAGCCAGCCAGCAACGCATCCCGGCGCTCTGCTTGCATGGGCAGTACGACGAAGTAGTCCAAAACGCTATGGGCCGTACGGCTTATGAGCGCTTAAAAGCCGCAGGTGTGGCGGTTACATGGCAGGAATACCCAATGGGCCATGAAGTGTTACCCGAAGAAATTCGCGACATCGGTACCTGGCTGGCGAAACGCCTGGGCTAAAACCGAAACATCCTGTCGTTCACTACGCCGAGCACCCGACTTGCATTACACTGCCCGGCGTACACTCCTTAACCAACTGATGAGATGACCGTGCTCAAAGCACTCAAAAAAATATTCGGTAAAAGCGAGGCTGAGCCGCTCGCGCCAGCATCCATCGCACCTGTGAGCAACCCCGGCCCGCGAACCGACGCGCAACAGTCTGGCCGTGCTGCTCCTGCTCCTGTTCCAGCCGCTGCGCCGGTGAGCACTCCTGACGCACAACCTGCTGCTGAACAACCACGCCTCGAAAAACCAAAAGCTGCAAAACCACGGCGTGAAGTAGCGCCCAAGCCACCGGTCATTCCATGGAAACTCGAAGATTTTGCGGTCGAGCCACAAGAAGGCAAAGTCCGGTTCCACGATTTCAAGCTCACCCCCGAGCTGATGCACGCCATTCAAGACCTGGGCTTTCCGTACTGCACGCCGATCCAGGCTGAAGTGCTGGGCTATACCCTGAGCGGTCGCGACGCCATTGGCCGCGCCCAGACCGGTACGGGTAAAACCGCTGCATTCCTGATCTCGATCATCAGCCAGCTGACCCAGACCCCGCCGCCCAAAGAACGTTACATGGGCGAGCCGCGCGCACTGATCATCGCGCCGACCCGCGAGCTGGTGGTGCAAATCGCCAAGGACGCCGCCGACCTGACCAAATACACCGACCTCAACGTCATGACGTTCGTGGGCGGTATGGACTTCGACAAGCAGCTCAAGCAGCTTGAAGCGCGTCATTGCGACATCCTGGTCGCCACGCCGGGCCGCCTGCTGGACTTCAACCAGCGCGGCGAAGTGCATCTGGACATGGTCGAGGTGATGGTGCTCGACGAAGCCGACCGCATGCTGGATATGGGCTTCATCCCGCAAGTACGTCAGATCATTCGTCAAACGCCGCCGAAAGCCGAGCGCCAGACGCTGCTGTTCTCTGCGACCTTTACCGAGGACGTGATGAACCTGGCCAAGCAATGGACCACCGACCCTGCCATCGTCGAAATCGAGGCGGTCAATGTCGCCAGCGACATGGTTGAGCAGCACGTGTATGCCGTTGCCGGTGCCGACAAGTACAAACTGTTGTTCAATCTGGTGAACGACAATGGCTGGGAGCGGGTCATCGTCTTCGCCAACCGCAAGGACGAAGTACGCCGCATTGAGGAACGCCTGGTGCGTGATGGCATCAACGCCGCCCAACTGTCGGGTGACGTGCCGCAGCACAAACGTATCAAGACCCTCGAAGGCTTTCGCGAAGGCAAGATTCGCGTACTGGTGGCCACCGACGTGGCAGGACGCGGGATTCACATTGACGGCATCAGCCATGTGATCAACTTCACCCTGCCCGAAATGCCCGACGACTACGTACACCGCATTGGTCGTACTGGCCGTGCAGGCGCCAGCGGCGTTTCCATCAGCTTTGCCGGTGAGGACGACTCGTATCAACTGCCGTCGATCGAAGCCTTGCTGGGCCGCAAAATCAGCTGCGAAACACCACCGACCGAACTGCTGCGCCCTGTTGTACGGGCCGTGCGCAAGCCCCACGATCCGGCGTCAATCGCCTAGGTAGCGCAATTGTAGTCGCTGCCGAAGGCTGCGATGGAGATCCTGGGGTCTTCAAGAAACGGGTTGCTACGCAACCCTTCGCAGCCTTCGGCAGCGACTACTTCCAGCGATCCGCCGCCGCTTCATCGCTGGCCCGCCCTTCAACCCAGCGCGGGCCGTCATTGGTCTGTTCTTTTTTCCAGAACGGGGCACGGGTCTTCAGGTAGTCCATCACAAATGCACAGGCATCAAATGCCGCCTGGCGATGGGCACTCGCCACACCTACAAACACAATGGGCTCACCCGGCTCCAGCGCTCCCACCCGGTGCAGCACTTCAAGCCTGAGCAAGGGCCAACGCTGCCCGGCCTCATTCATGATGTTGGTCAGCGCCTTTTCAGTCATCCCCGGATAGTGCTCCAGAAACATCCCCGCCACGTCACGCCCGTCATTGAAGTCGCGCACATAACCGACAAAACTCACCACCGCCCCCACGCCCATATTGGCCGCGTGCAACGCGTTGACTTCGGCGCCCGGGTCAAAGGCTGCCGCTTGCACCCGAATCGCCATGTTCAGCCTCCGGTCACAGGCGGAAAGAACGCGACTTCATCGCCATCTGCCACCCCTTCATCCAGCTTGCACAGCTCCTCGTTGCGCGCACACATCAGGTTGGACTCAGCCAATACCTGCCAGGCACCCCCGCGTTGCGTCAGGTGCGCGCGCAACGCGTCGATGGAGGTGAATTCACCTTCCACTGATTCGCCATCCAGCCCCAGGGCTTCACGGTAGCGGGCAAAAAACACCACGTTGAGCTTCATGACAGGTCAGCCTGAAAGTGCCCGCTCTTGCCGCCGAGCTTTTCCAGCACACCCACGTTTTCGATGGTCATGCCGCGATCCACGGCCTTGCACATGTCATAGATCGTCAGTGCCGCAACGCTGGCGGCAGTCAGGGCTTCCATCTCGACACCGGTCTGCCCGGACAATTTGCAACGCGCCACGATCAAAACGGCATCGCTGCCACGGGCGCTGAGTTCAACCTTGACGCTGGTGAGCATCAGGGGGTGGCACAGCGGGATCAAATCCGAGGTTTTCTTCGCCGCCTGTATCCCGGCAATGCGCGCCACCGCGAACACATCACCCTTGGGGTGACCACCACTGACGATCATTTCCAGGGTTTCAGGGCGCATGCGCACCACCGCTTGTGCCACGGCCTCACGGGAAGTCACTGCTTTATCGGTGACATCGACCATGTTGGCGCGGCCTTGGGAATCTAAGTGTGTCAGCACAGGGGGTACTCCAGACAGGAGACTCGATTGTAAACCCGAGTTTCAGTGGAAGGCCATCGACCCCGCGAATACCGCGCATCAGAACATCGAATTGGCCGCCCACGACCATTCGCCGTACAACGGTTGAAACTCTGGAGAAGCCCTTATGCCACTTTTTATAGCCATTACCCTGAGCCTGCTGGCCGGTGCTGCGGTGCCCCTGCAGGCAGGCAGCAACGCACGACTGGGCCTGATGCTGGGGCATCCCTTTTGGGCCACCGTGATCTCATTGCTGGTGAGTGGTATCGCGATTGCGCTGGTGATGCTGATCGTCAAAGTGCCACGGCCCAACCTCGAGGCCTTGATCACCGGTCCCTGGTGGATCTGGCTGGGCGGGCTGGCCGGGGTGTTTTACATCACGGTGGCTCTGATCACCGTACCGCGACTGGGTGCGCTGAATTTCATCATGGCAGTGGTAGTGAGCCAGCTGATCATTTCACTGCTCATCGATTATTTCGGACTGCTGGGCTTGCCTAAAAACACACCTGGCCTGCAAAAACTGCTCGGGGTCAGCGTGGTGCTGGCAGGGTTTTTCATTGCATCACGGGGCTGAGGACGGGCTCACCTGCCTGATCAGATCTCGCAGCCAGCGATGGGCCGGGTCTTCATTGAAACGTTGATGCCAGACCTGCACATAGTTGAACGGCGCCACCGTCATGGGCGGCGCCCGCGCTATCAGGGTGTCGCCATATGACAGGTTGTCCAGCGTACGAGTGGCCACCGTGAGAATCAGGTCAGTGTCGGCAATCATCCCTGGCGCCGCGCCCCAATGAGGGACGTTGACCGCAACCCGTCGATGCAGGCCCTGGGCGCGCAATACGTTGTCGACCTCGCCCTGTGTGTTGCCATCCGTCGACACCAACAGGTGCGGGCGAGCCAGATAACTCTCCAGATCGAGCACGGCATTGTCCGCAAGCGAGCGACGATCGAGCAGGCACGTGAAGGTTTCTTCAAACAGCACATCGCTGGAAACATCCGCCGGCAACCCCGCAAAAACCCCCAGGGCCAGGTCGATCTTGCCTTGTTCGATCTGCTCCAGCATGCCCAGGCGGCTGTCCTGGACCACCACAAGCGAGGTATCAGGGGCCTTGGCCCGCAATTGCACCAGCAATTTGGGCAACACAATAGCGGCGCCGTAATCGGACATCGCCACGCGAAAGGTGCGCTGTGAGTCGGCCGGCACAAAATCGATGGACTGGCCGAGCAGCGCTTCGATCTGCCCAAGGATCGCCTTGAGCGGTGCCTGAAGATTTTGCGCCAACGCGCTCAGCACCACGTCGTTGCCCTGACGAATCAACAACGGATCATCGAGCAACACCCTGAGTTTGCTCAGCGAATGACTGATGGCTGGCTGACTCAGGTGCAAACGGACACCGGTGCGGGTCACGTGTTTTTCCGTGAGCAGCGCATCGAGCACCACCAGCAGATTCAAATCAATATTGCGCAGTAACACCCCGACGCTCCTGTCTTGGTCAACTCCAGGGCAGCGCTGCATTACCAGATTCAACAAGACCCAAGGGCCCGGCGCGCAACCTCCGCCAGCTTACCTTACAAACCGGGTTACCAGACATGTAGCCAAAACAACGGTGGGAGCGGGCTTGCTCGCGATGAAGACGGCGCGGTGCAATCTGAAACACCGGCCACTTTCATCGCGAGCAAGCCCGCTCCCACCTTCAAACGGTTACAAATGAGATTCGGCGTATTCGGCCAGAATCGAACGTGGCACCCCTTGCAGCGCGATGTGCACGCCGTTGGGGAAGTCTTTGAAACGCTCCGTCAGGTAGGTCAGCCCCGAACTGGTGGCTGACAGGTACGGTGTATCGATCTGTGCCAGGTTGCCCAGGCACACCACTTTGGAACCGGCGCCCGCACGGGTGATGATGGTTTTCATCTGGTGCGGTGTCAGGTTTTGACACTCATCGATCAAAATCAGGCTTTGCTGGAAGCTGCGACCGCGAATGTAGTTCAGGGATTTGAACTGCAACGGCACTTTACTCAGGATGTAGTCGACGCTGCCGTGGGTGTTTTCGTCATCCATGTGCAGAGCTTCGAGGTTGTCGGTAATGGCCCCCAGCCAAGGTTCCATTTTCTCGGCTTCGGTGCCTGGCAAAAAGCCGATTTCCTGATCCAGGCCCTGCACGCTGCGGGTACAGATAATCCGCCGGTAGCGCTTGCTGACCATGGTTTGTTCAATCGCCGCCGCCAGCGCCAGGATGGTCTTGCCCGAACCCGCCGCACCCGACAGGTTGACCAGATGAATATCCGGGTCAAGCAAGGCAAACAGCGCCAGCCCCTGGTAAATATCCCGTGGTTTCAAACCCCAGGCTTCCTGATGCAGCAACGGCTCCTGATGCATGTCCAGAATCAGCAACTGGTCCTTGCGCACCTCTTTGATCCAGCCGACAAAGCCCTGCTCATCGATGATGAATTCATTGATATGCACCGCCGGCAGGTTTTCGTTCATCTGCACCTGATGCCAGGTACGGCCATGCCCCTGACGGGTTTCGACTTTGTTGACCCGGTCCCAGAAAGAGCCGGTCATGGTGTGATAACCGCGCGACAACATCGACACGTCGTCAACCAGTTGGTCGGTGCTGTAATCCTCGGACTCGATCCCGCAAGCCCGGGCCTTGAGGCGCATGTTGATGTCTTTGGTGACCAGCACCACGCGCAACTTCGGCTCACGGGCGTGCAGGTCAATCAACTGGTTGATGATGATGTTGTCGTTGAGGTTTTCAGGCAACAGCGCGTTGGGTTCCCGGCGCTTGCTCATCATGATCGACAGAAAGCCCTTGGGTGCGCCTTTGCCTCGCTGGATCGGCACACCCTTTTCGACATCCTCAGGGCTGGCAACCCCCAACAACTGGTCAATCAAACGGATGGCCTGACGGCACTCGGCTGCCACCAGTAACTTGCCGGTCTTGAGCTTGTCGAGTTCTTCGAGCACCGTCATCGGGATCGCGACGTGGTGTTCCTCGAAGTTAAGCAGTGCGTTTGGATCGTGAATCAGAACATTGGTATCGAGTACATAAAGGATTGGCTGGTTGGAAGAAGGAGTGCGTCCGTGATCATCCATACTCGGTCACCTTTGTGGGAGCCAGTCGACGCAATACCACAACAGTGCTGCGCCTCGAAGTGACTGCCGTATACCCTGCCCGATGGGTCTTGGAAGACGCCACCTGTGTCGCAGGTTTCGGCCGTCTGTCTTCGTAATACTCCTAAATGTGTGACAAAAAAAAGCTTTTTTAGCGATAACACACTTTATTTTTTTGAGTGACGAATCGCCTTGGCGAATGCCTTAAGCAGGGCTAAAGTCATATATTAACTGCATGTTTCTACAGCACTTCGCAGTCTTCCCAACCCAGCCCGCTCTGTGCCGTCGCCTTGAGTAACCAGGGCAACGCGGTACGAATTTTGTCCTGGGTGTCGTGAAACTTGATCACGCCATGACGCCACAGCAGCATCAGACTCAACACCCGCTGTGCCGACTCCTCGCCACTCAGGTTGGCCGCCATGTCCTGGGCATCAATATCCCACAGCGACACCTGCAAGCCCTGCCTCTGGAAAAACGCCCCGCTATCTGCCCGCCGCTGCCCGTAGGGCGGGCGAAACTGTGCCAGATAGTTGTGCGGCACAACCTGCTTGACCAGGGCAACGCTGCGTAAAATCGAGTCCTGCCACTCTTGCCAATGACTGTGGGAGCGATACTCCCAGCCCTGCACACCCACGCACTGACCCTTGTACAGCGCTTGCAGCGCCCGCTCACCGCCTTTGTCCAGTCGTACTTGCAGGCTGTTGCCCAACACAAAAAACCTCGCACTCAGGGACTGCTTGCGCAAGTAGTCGGTCAACCAGTCGGTGGTACCCGGCAATTGGGAGGGACCACTGTCGAAGGTCAGTACAAACAGCCGATCATGCATCCCGACGCCGTTACTTTCCTGCTCGCCGAACAGCTCGATTTCACTGCTGATTTGCGGGAACAGCGCGGCCTTGCGCAGTTGCTCATCCAGATAACGCCGGTGAAACTCACGGCTTGGCTCAGCCCAGGCCGCATAAAACGAGTCATCGGCCACTGCAAACTTGCCCGCCTGCTCGCGCAAGCTGTCCATGCCGTCAACGTAATAGCAAAACGAGGCATCCTGATCACAGCTTTGCTGGGCAACGTTGTAGTTGGCCAACAGCCGCTGCCACATCCGCTTGCGCACATGATTGATGGCATCCTGGTTGATGTTTTTCAGACCCAGGCGCTGTTTGAGTGCGCTTTCATCCAGCACCTCGCTGGCCAGCAAGGCATGGGCGAAGGCAAGAATTTCGGCCCTTGAGGCCACATCGAACAAGGCCGGGCTGATCAACTGCTCGGGCCAGGCGCTGCGACCCAGCGTCGCCGGTTCATTGGGTGCTGCAACGGCCCCCAGGCACACCAGCCAGGCCGAGAAAAAAAGAGCAATGCGCACGGGTCAATCTCCCTGTGAAAACTGGCAGCACTATAGCGGCTACAGGATTTTGTATTTGCCCTCTATCAACGTCATAGGTGGAGTCAAACCGCCCAACCCCCTAGAATCCCCCGACGCTAAAAGGAGACGAACTCATGCTGATGGTGATTTCACCCGCTAAAACCCTCGATTACGAAACGCCGCCCGCCACAGCACGTTTCACCCAGCCACAGTATCTGGACCACTCCCAGGAACTGATCGAACAATTGCGCGAACTGAGCCCGCAACAGATTGGCGAGCTGATGCACTTGTCCGACAAGCTTTCGGGCCTCAATGCGGCGCGCTTCGGCAGCTGGACTCCCGCCTTCACCCCCGAAAATGCCAAGCAGGCACTGCTGGCCTTCAAGGGTGATGTGTACACCGGCCTCAATGCCGTCGACTTCAGCGAAGCGGATTTTGACTACGCGCAAACCCATCTGCGCATGCTCTCCGGGCTGTATGGCCTGCTGCGCCCGCTGGACCTGATGATGCCGTATCGCCTGGAGATGGGCACCAGGCTGGCCAATGCCCGGGGCAAGGATTTGTACGCGTTCTGGGGCACGCAAATCAGCGAATGGCTCAACGAGGCCCTGGCCGAACAGGGCGATGACGTCGTGCTCAACCTGGCGTCCAACGAGTATTTCTCGGCGGTCAAAAAGTCGGCTTTGAACGCACGCATCATCAATACCGAGTTCAAGGATCTGAAAAACGGCCAGCACAAGATCATCAGCTTTTATGCGAAAAAAGCCCGCGGCATGATGAGCCGGTTTGTGATCAAGGAGCGCATCAACAACCCGGATCACCTCAAGCAGTTCGATGAGCAGGGCTATCGCTTTAGCGCTGAACAGTCCAAGCCTGATCTGTTGGTGTTTTTGCGCGACCACGCCCCACAATGACGGACGCGGTGCAGCCAGCCAATGCTGACTGCACCCGCCTCACTGACGTCACTGCAAACCGTAGTGAACATTCATGTAACTTGAGTAATGTTTCATGCGGTCATTCACATAACTGGCAGGCAAGTTATTGAATACTTTTTCCTTGCCCGACTTCATGTACAACATGCCCCGATATTTATCTTCAATTGAAAACAACTGTTCAAAGAGCGGCGACTTGCCTGTTCGGCTCCGGGCTTTGGCGTTGTCATCATATTCCTTGATTAGTTTTCTACGCTTATCGCTGACACCTCCCGTGATCGCTAACACAGGGAACGACATTTCGCTGTTGCCCTTCAATGTTGCATCATCCAATCGAAACGCAGGATCCGCGTCCCTGCCTGCTGTTTCTGCCGTATTGCCTATTCTGAATTCCCCGACATCGGCGGTATGCACCATGGGAAAGTTTGGCCACGGATCAACAATCACCAGTTTTTCATCGCTCATCTGGCGACGGTCGCCGATCACTACAAAAGCATGATCAACGCCCTGAGCATTAACGCGAAATACCGGTTGCTCGGTTTTGGTGCTGGCCAGCAGGCTAAAGGCAATTTCCGAGTGTTCACCGCAATTACCGGTCCGGCATTGAATATAAGCGCTCGTACCCTGTTTAAACTGACGCTGCTGGAGAAAGTCTGCCGGATCCCTGCGTGATCGCCACAAATCAACAAATTGATTGGGCGAACCTTCAATCAACAGGGTTTTAGTGATCAGGTTAGTCGCATGCCCCTGTTTGAAAGAGTTGTACATTTCAGAACTCAACTCTCGTGTCTTGCTGCTGGGTTTTACTTCGCCCCGACCGGCATCATGTACCTTCCAGGCAGGCTTGACCTGCGGCCCCTCAAGGTCGATCGCTTTCTTTTGCTCTTTGGTCAAGTTACTGACGTCAATGCGTACGGCACCATCACCGTCCATGAAGGTTATCGGGTTGCCTCCAACAAACGCATAGATATTAGGCCCATCCAGATAACCCTTGGGATCAGGGTTGACCCATCGCTGTAGCCAGGGCATGTAATAGCGAAGCCCGTAATAATAAAGCCCCGTTGCATCCCGCTCCTTGCCCGAGTAACACAACGTGCGATAGCTGCTTTCGCTCGAATCTCCTCTCTCACTGAACGCCGTGGTGCCAAACGGATGATAGGTTTCGCGACTGACAACCTTGGCCTGGCTGTCCAGTTCAAGGGTGCAAGAGCCCAGAAGATCGCCAAGAGAGTAGCGATATTGTCGATTGGCTAGCCCTTTGGGGGGTGAGTCTTTCCAGTGCAACACCTGCACACTGTTGCGACCCGCCTGCGCGCTGATCACGTACAAGGTTTCGCCGGTGGCGTTGTTGATGCGAACTTCCAGCCCCGGCAGATAGCGAGTCTCGCTGATGACGGTACGGACATTGGTTTGTACCGAACGGATCTTGCGCTGACGCAAGCCGTCAACATCGGCGTTTTTCAAGGTACTTGTCGCGTCAACCATCCAACTATGCCGCTCTTTTCTCGGCCTGCTGCTCCCGATCCGGGTTCAGCATCACCGTCCCTATTGGCTCCCAGTTACGCGTCTGACCTGACCAGCGTTCCGGGCTTTTCTTCCGAGCTCGTTCGTACAGGTCATGCCGCCGAGCCAGGATCTGATGATCCAACCCACGATGGCGCTCTGACGGCGTGACGAAGCGGATCCGGCTATGCCGATGCTCGTTGTTATACCAGCGCATAAAATCCCTCACCCAGACCCGTGCGGCATCCAGGCTGGCGAAGCCTGCCTGCGGCCATTGCGGGCAATATTTCAGCGTTCTAAACAGTGACTCCGAGTACGGATTGTCATTGCTCACTCGCGGCCGACCACGGGACGGCGTAATGCCCAGGTCGTACATCTTGCTCAACAGCGTCAGCGATTTCATCGGTGCTCCATTGTCCGAGTGCAGCACCAGCGGCTCGTATAAACACTGCTCGCCGATCACGCTGCGCTGCAGCAGCGCAGCGGCTTTTTCGCCGCTTTCTTCTTCGTAAACTTCCCAGCCCACGGCCTTGCGGCTGTAAATATCCTCGATCAAATACAGGTAGTAATACTTGCCCCGTATCGGCGACGGCAAGTACGTGATGTCCCACGACCACACCTGGTTGGGCGCTTGCGCAGCGTGCGTTGTCGGTGCTGCGTAGCGCCGGGGACGCTGGCTACGGCCTCGATGCTGTTGCTGGCCCGCCGCTCGCAAGATGCGATAAAACGTGGCCTCCGACGCCAGATAACGTGCTTCGTCAGCCAGACGCGGAACGATCTGGCTCGGAGGCAGATGGGCGTATGCCGGGCTGTTGCACAGCGTCACGATGGCTTGCCGCTCGATCTCGCTCAAGGCATTACGCGGCGTAGGCCGCACGGTGGTCGTGCGGGCATCGGCTTGAAGCACCTGCGTTTCGGTCCACCGTTGCAAGGTTCTGAGCGACAGCCCTACCTCTCGGCATGCCAGGACTTTTCGGGCTCCGGCCACCACTGCTTCGACCAGCCAAGCTACGAGCAACTGCCGTTCCGGCAAAGAGGTCAGTTGTCCTCGCTGTCGATCCCCCAGTAATCGTTGAGCTTTTTTCGCAGCACCAACAGCGCGGCGGTTTCGGCCAGCGCCTTGTCTTTGCGGCGCAGTTCACGCTCAAGTTCCTGGATGCGTTTCTTGTCTTTACGCGCTTGTTCGCGGTCGTCTTTTTGCTGGGACTTTTCAGACTTTTGGCCGCTGATAAATGACTGTCGCCAGGTGGCGATCTGTTCGGGATAAAGTCCTTTGCGGCGGCAATATTCTCCCAGGTCGATTTCGGCCAAACCGGCGGCTTCAAGGACAATGGCGAACTTGGTTTCGGCTGACCAGTTCTGGGATGACGGCTTGGTTTCGGACACTACATTCCCTTCGGATCTGAACTGTTTGCGCCAGTTGGACAAAGACATTTCGCTGACCCCTTCGCGCCGGGAAACCTCGGCCATCGTCAGGCTCAGCGGGGGAAGCAGCATCTTGAGCAATGCGGCTCTACGTTCAGATGAATAATACGGCACGACCAGTCTCTTTCCGCCCCCGATATGCTTTTTCAGGAAAAATCGGAGAGGCGACAACTATCCTGACACCGGGGGACATCGTAAATATAATGCTCGCGGTCATCGAGTCCCGACTCGCGCTCAACCGGTCTGACTTCGCTTAGCTGATTGCGCAGATTCCACCCCAGAGCCCGCGCATTATCCAGAGATCGCAGATTGCCGCACGGATCAAAACCTGCCTCAATCTCGTCTTGCGTGGGTGCCTGTCCATTGTGTTCGGCCAGGCACCGATTGCTGTATTTTCCAGCTGTCAGCACGCGCCCATGCCTTTGCGGCCCCTTGTGAACCAGTTCCAGTAAATTGCCTCCCCCGTCGTAACGGTAGGCTTGATGGTATGAGGCCACTGCCTGAGGATCCGCAATCTGGTCTGGCCCACGGTTGTCACTTCCGGCCTCCCACCCCGTGGCCTCGACCAGTTGGTAAAGGCTGTCGTAGGTGTAGTGGTTGATCGGCTCGATGCGCTGGTTGGCGAAATGACGAACCGCCAAGGCCTTGTCCTCGATACTCAGGATATTGCCGACCGGGTCATGGACGTAGTTCAAATCCTGCAAGGGTTGTTGCTGTGGCAGGCTGGCGTACAGACGTAAAAGCCGGCCTGTTCGAGGCGCGTAATCAAACAGGCTGACAACACCATTGCCAGCGGTTTGACCCGTGACCTCACCTTGGGCGTTGTAATGAATATCGCGCACCAGCACTTTCGGCTCGGCCTCCTTGAGGCGCAACCGGGTCTGGCGCAGCTGACCGTCCACGTTGTGATCAAACTGCTGCTGGTTGCCCTGGGCATCGGTTTGCATCACAAGCTCACCCAAGGCGTTGAAGACCATCCGCGTGGTGGCGCCCTCCCCGGACTCAAGCAGCTCATCGCGATCACTCAGTGGCTCTGGCCAGTGCGGCGGCTCCAGCGCCCGCAAAAAATACTGTTGTTGTGCAAGCAACGCCCCTTTGATTGAGAAGTGACTGAAATGACAGGTGCCTGCCGAGCTATCGAGGCGGATTACCTGGCCATACTGGTTACGCCCGGCAAAAGCCCCATCCGCCGCGCCGTACACGTAACGCGCAATGCAGGATTCAGAGCTGTTCAACGCCTGTTCAAAAACAGCCGTGGGACGCAGTAATTCGTCGTACTCGACCTTTTGCTGACTCCAGCGCCCGTCCCAACTGTGCAGCACCTGCCCGAGCTCACCGGTCAGATTGACCCGCACACCGGCATCCACGCTGCGCGAGGTCAACAGCACTCCCGACAGGGAATACATATTCTCAAGGTTGCTCGGGGTCGATGGATCCTCTGCCCGCGACGCCCATAACCGCGGATCCCATTGCGCCGCAGCCCTGCCCACTGCATCGAACTTGATTCGACTGACACGCGCCTCCGCAACCGTGCTGCTGGCAGCACTGCAATAAGCGACCGAGCGCACCGTCCGGCCTTGCGGGTCCGAAACAGCCAGGGTGGGCGTATAACGATCCTGATCCAACATCATCACTACTCGCAGGCGGGAAGTTATCGACAGTTAATCCTCGGGGCTGCCGCGCTGCGACTGTCAACTATGACAGTTACGACTAACGGCATTGCCCCGGCTCAGGTAAGGTTGTGAGTTAAATCGTCCGTAAACCCGGACCTGGGCCTAAACTGGGTAGTGAGCCTGGGCGAATCCGCTACGCGTCCACAGTCGTATAACGAGACCTTGCAATGCTTATCGGCGTGTTACTGATCATCACCTGGCTTGTCCTGCTGCTGCGCTATCCGGCCAAGGCCTTGCCGGTTTCGTTGGCGGCAGTGTTCGGGCTTGCGGTAGTCGCAGCCTCGGTAGCGTGGCTGGACAGCCGCGAAAATGCGCAACTGGCACGCCTGGAGCTGCGTATCGTCTATGACCCCGCGCAATGCCCGGCAGACCGGCCATTGCAGCTGACCCTGAAAAACAGCAATGACGTACCACTGGTCGAACTCGGCTGGCGCATTGCTGCCTATGCTCCGGGCGATACCGTCAACCTTGCCGACAACCTCTATACCGCCCCTCGCTACCGCGGCCCCGGAGAACTGCAGGCGGGTGCAAGCTGGCAGGATTGCTTGCCGATGCCGCCCCTGCGTGCCGGTTATCGTCCACAAACCCTGGAATTCCGGGCCGAACGCCTGCAGGGCAGTTTTTCCAACTAAGGATTTTTCCATGCTGCGTGTTTTGATCACCGGTTGCTCCAGTGGTATTGGTCGCGCCCTGGCCGACGCCTTCAAGGCGGCGGGTCATGAGGTGTGGGCCAGCGCCCGCAAGCCTGAAGATGTGGCCCGACTGGCAGCGGCGGGATTTAACGCGGTCCTGCTGGACGTGAACGACCCTCAGGCGCTGGCACAGCTGGCCGAACGCCTGACACGAGACGGTGGCGGGCTGGACGTACTGATCAATAACGCAGGTTTCGGCGCCATGGGTCCGTTGCTCGATGGCGGCGTCGAGGGCTTGCAACAGCAGTTTGAAACCAATGTGTTTTCAGTGGTCGGTGTCACCCGCGCCCTGTTTGCGGCGCTACGCCGTAGCAAGGGCCTGGTGGTCAATATCGGCAGTGTCTCCGGTGTACTGGTGACCCCGTTTGCGGGAGCCTATTGCGCCTCAAAAGCCGCCGTTCATGCATTGAGCGATGCCCTGCGCATGGAGCTGGCACCTTTTGCCATTCGCGTACTGGAAGTGCAGCCTGGCGCTATCGACACCCACTTTGCCAAAAATGCCAGTGCCCAGGCCGAACAGTTAATCGACCAGCAGTCCGCCTGGTGGCCCGTGCGTGAGGGTATTCGCGCCCGGGCAAAAGCCTCGCAAGACAACCCCACCCCGGTAACAGACTTCGCTCAAGCGGTGCTCAAGGCCGTACAAAAACCTTCCCCGCCGATAGTGCTGCGTTACGGCAATGGCAGCCGTGCCATGCCGTTGCTGGCGGCACTGGTGCCCCGCAGGCTGCTGCACAAAATCCTGATGAAGCGCTTTGGGCTGAACGCATCGTTGTGATGTCCAGGCACTTGTGGGAGCGAAACCACGTTCAAGCATGGGCCTTCATGAAATCGATAAATACCCGCACTTTCAGCGGTAGATGACGGGTGTCAGGGTAAAGCGCATAAACCCCCTGGCGGGTCAGTTGCCAGCCGGGCAGCAGCCGCACCAGTCGCCCGGCCCGCAAGTCCTCCTCGACCAGCCAGTCGGGCAAGATCGCCACACCCTGCCCCGTCAAGGCAAAAGCCTGCAGTACCGATGAGTTTTGCGCTTTGATCCGCGCCCGCGAAGGGTTGGGCTGGTAAGGCCTGACCAGGCCACTGCTCAACTCGGTAATGTTCAATTCCCCTACCCGGCCATGCTCCAGCCACAGCGTTTGCTCCAGGGCCTGCACGCTGTTGATGGGCGCCACGCTGGCGACAAAGGACGGGGACGCCACGGGCACAATCTCGAACGTACTCAACTGCACGGCACGATGACTGGAATCAAGAACCCGGCCCAGTCTCAAGGCCACATCGAAACGCTCCGAGATAAGATCCGCGTGGGTCGACGATGTCGACAAATGCACATTGAGATCGGGGTGCACGGTGCGAAACAGCTCAAGCGCCGGCACGACCTTGGCCAGCGCATACTCCACCGTGGTGGTGATACGCAGGGTGCCCTTGAGTTGGGTGTGTTCGCTGCGGGCTTCGTCAATCGCCAGCCTGGCCGCCTGCAGCATGCTCAGGCAATGCACATAGAAACGCTCACCGGCCTCGGTGAGGGCCAGCCTTCGGGTGTTGCGCGTCAGCAAGGTCACACCCAGTTCGGCCTCGAGCCGCTTGATATTGAAACTGACCACAGCACGGGTTTGTCCCAGCAGATCTGCGGCCGCCGTCAGCGAACCAGCCTCGACAACGGCTTTGAAGGTGTCGAATCGATCGAGGCTAACCATGCAACATCCCACCTATTGTCAAAATATTTTTGACAATCTAGCAGCGAGCGGACGGTTCCTCCACACGCAAAAGCTGCTTACTGTGCGGCCTCCAGTCAAGGAGCCTACCATGGCCTACCGCAACAAAATCGCAGGGGTGTATCTACTGGGCTTTGCGCTGGACCTGGTCAACATGTTCGCCGCCTCGATTGCCTACCCGGACATCAGCCAGGAGCTGCAGGCTTCAGTCACTCAGCTGGCGTGGATCGGCAATGCCTACATGCTCGGGCTGATCCTGATCATCGTGCCCAGTGTCTGGCTGACACAGCGGGTGGGGGAAAAACGCCTGATCGTACTTTCCCTGCTGCTGTTCAGTGTGGCGTCGTGGTGCGTGGCCCGGGCGGCTTCGATCGAGGCACTGATTGGCTGGCGCCTGCTTCAGGGGCTCGGTGGCGGACTGCTGATACCGGTCGGTCAGGCCATGGCCTATCGGCACTTTCCGATCCGTGACCGAGCGCGCCTGACCTCGGTGATCTTGCTGGTAGCCCTGCTGGTGCCCGCACTCTCGCCAGCTCTGGGGGGCTGGATGGTCGAAGCGATGTCCTGGCGCTGGGTGTTTTACGCCAATCTGCCGCTGGCCCTGCTCACCCTGCTGCTGGCCGGTTATTGGCTAAAATCCGAACCACGCCTGCAAAACCCGCCTCCTCTGGATTATCAACGTGTCCGGGCGGGTGCCATCGGCATGGGCCGCTTGCTCAAAGGTCCGTTGCTGCAAGTGGCGATGCTTGCCTACCTGTTTATTCCCGGCATTTTTATCGGCACGCAACTGGTGAGTATTTTGTATTTGCACCAACTGGGTTTCAGCGCCACGCAAACCGGTGCGCTGATGCTGCCCTGGGCGCTGGCGTCGGCGCTGGGCATTACATTGAGCCGTTACCAGTTCAACCGCCTTGGCCCCGAACCCTTGTTGCTGCTGGGCATGAGCGCACAAGCCGTGGGCATTGCCCTGTTGATCCAGATCGATGCTTCCAGCACCTGGCTGCCAATGGCGCTGTACGCACTGATGGGATTTGGCGGCAGCCTGAGCAGCAGTACCGCGCAGAACACGGCATTTATCGACATCTCGCCCGAGCACATGGGTCATGCCAGCGCACTCTTCAATATCAACCGTCAGTTGAGTTTTCTGCTTGGCCCGGCGCTGATGATGGCCCTGTTTGGTGCATTGACCGCGATCACCTCGACGCACCACGCCTTTGCCCTATGCTTTGCCATCGGGTGCGCATTGACGCTGGTGCCGCTTATTCCCGTTCTACGCCTCGATACACCCCGCGTGCTTGCCTTGCTCGCACCCTGACCTGGAGATCCTGATGACTGATTATGCGAGCTACTTCGACCTTGTAACCGAAACCCACGTCGAGATTGAAGGCTGGTTTTCCGGGCTGGAGCCCGGCGTGTTGCCAGTTCTACTGGGACGTTTTTCGCCGCAGTTTTCGATGATTGCACCCAGCGGCACAGTGCTGGATATCGATGGCGTTGAAGCACTGTTTGAACAACTGCGCGGTGCGCGCCCGGGCCTGAACATCACCCTAAGCGAGTTCAAGGGTATTGCCCTGCACGCGGGCGGTGCAGTGGTCAGTTACCGCGAGCTGCAGGAAGAGCATAACGGCAACCGCACCGACCGCCGCGCCACCGTAGTATTCGAAAAAGACGCCAGCGGCAAGGTACTGTGGCGGCATTTGCACGAGACGTTTTGCGCGGTTTGAACCCCGGTCTCGATCGTGTGGGAGCGGGCTTGCTCGCGATGCAGTCACTGCGCAGTTTCAGTTAAACCGCGTCGTGGCCATCGCGGGCAAGCCCGCTCCCACATTACTCGGCCTTGCCCTGATCCACGATCACCGTACACGTCGTACCCGCTGCCAGCAGGAAACCTTCCGGGATTTCATCGATGTGGATGCGCACCGGCACCCGCTGCGCCAGGCGCACCCAGTTGAACGTAGGGTTTACGTCCGCCACCAGTTCACGGCTCTCGGGGTTGTCGCGGTCGTAGATGCCGCGGGAGATGCTCTCGACGTGGCCTTTCAACACTTCACCGCTCATCATTTGCAGATCGGCTTTGTCGCCCACGCGGATGTGCGGCAGCTTGGTTTCTTCAAAAAAGCCATACACCCAGAACGAATCCTGGTCGATCACGGCCATTTTCGGATCCCCCACCCGTGCATAGTCACCGCGATGCACATTGAGGTTAGTCACATAGCCGTCGACGGTGGCCAACACTTTGGTGCGCTTGAGATCGAGCTGCGCAGCGTCCAGTTGAGCCAGGGCGTGCTGATAATCGGCCAGGGCCGAGTCGGCGATGTTGCTGGCGTCGTCACGGTTTTCGCGGGAGATCACCAGACTGTCCATGTCGGCCCGGCGATGGGCGTTGACCTTGCGCATTTCCCAGGTCGCCTTGCGGGATGCCACCAGGGACTGTGCCTGCCTGACCACGATCTGGTAATGCTCGGGGTCGATTTCCAGCAGCACGTCGCCCTTTTTCACCCACTGGTTATCCTTGACCGGCACGCCGACCACATAGCCGTTGACGTCGGCCGCAACGTTGATGATATCGGCCCGCACCCGTCCATCACGGGTCCACGGGGTGTTCATGTAATGTTCCCACAGGGTTCGGCCGATCCATATCGCAAGGGCCAAAACCAGCAAGGTGGCGAGCAGGCTGAAGAACTTTTTCATCGGATCGGTCTCAACGGTAAACAGTGAGCGCCATGGCGCCAAAAAGACAGGCAAACAGGCTCAAACGCAGCAGCGCCGGGTGCCAGAAGAAGCGGTACAGGTCGTAGCCGGAAAACAGTCGGTCAAAGCCCCATGCCAACCCCGCCGCGATAAAAAACATCAGGGTCATGGTGGGCATGTAGACGCCGTGGAAGGCGATTTCACGAGGCATGTTCTAGTCCTTGCGGCTGGGCGTAGGCGGCCAGCGGCGATTGCGGGTCGAGCAGTGAAGTACGGATAAAGTGCAGGTAGCTTTGCACCCGGACCAGCGCCGAGGTGTCGAAGTTGCGGGCAAACGGTTCGTCGGTGGATTGCACCCGGCCAATGGCGTGGTCGACGGCAATCAGCGCACGCTCCAGGTTGCTCTCGCTGGGGGCGATAAACAGCCGGACCAGTGCCCGGCCCATCACCCGAATGGCCTGACGCCACGGCTGGGCCGGGGCGTAAGCCGGGTGAACCGGCAAAATCGCCTGCTCTTTACGCAACTCGATAATCGCGTGGCCGACTTCCAGCACCACAAACATCCAGCGCAACAGTTCACGCTGTACCTGGGGTTTGCCGGCGGCCAGGCCATAGGCCTGGTGCATCAGGTCGCGGGTACGACTTTCCAGGCTGGAGCTCAGGCCACGCAACTTGCCGCTGATGGCGTACACCACTTGCTCGCGCAGGTCCTGCTCCAGACGGCTCCACAACCAACGGCTGTTGGGCGGCAAAATAATTGCCCCCGCAGCAGCGCAGACCAGCATGCCCAGCACCATTGCGATGTAGTCATTGATGAACTGGTACGGGTTGTAGATCGTCAGGTTGTCGGGGACCGAACCGATGCTGAAAAAAATCAGCAGGCCCAGGCCGACCCCGGCGTAATTGGCCCGCGAAGTCAGGAACGAACCAAAAACAATCACCGGCGTCAGCACCAGGCACAGCAGCGGGAAGCCGTCGATGTTGGGGAGTACGAAGAACATTTCGACAAAACCCACCAGCGCCCCGATAAAGGTGCCGCAAGCCATCTGAAACGCCATGCGCTTGGGGTTTGGCGTGGCGGCAGACAAGCCCACGGTGGCGGCAGCGACCAGGGTCATGGTGGCGCCGCTGGGCCAGGCGGTCATTACCCAGTAGGTGCCGAGCACCACCAGAATGAACGCGGCCCTGATCCCCGAGGCAGCGGCAGACCACCAGTTGGTTTGCGAGATAAAGGGCTGATCCCAGCGCTCCCGTTCGTGGGTGTGATCGGCCAGCGAGGCGTGGGTCAGTGCATAGTTGTGCAAGTCATCGACAAAACGGAACAACAGCTCGTAAGCCGTATTGAAGTCCAGAAGGTCCGATGAGCCGGGCTCACTTTCCAGGAACTTCACCCGCAGTGCACGGACGTGCCCCGGCAGGCTCGCCTTGAACACATCCAGTTGCTCGGCCAGCAAGGCCGCATCTTTATCGGTCATCGAGCGACCGGAGTAGGTGTCGAGCAATTGAGCGAGCATTTCCAGCTCGGGCTCAATGGCCGACACCACGTCCACCACGCCACGGCTGCGCAAACGTGCGAGCAACTGGTGCAGGGCATTGAAGCGCGTGGTGATGGCCATGAACTCGCTGTTCAGGCGGCTCAGGCGGCCACTGCGACGACGCATGTGCGGGTCTTCAAACACCGTTACGCTGCGCATGCCTTCCAGCCCTACGCTCTCAGCGATAAAGCGCACATTACTGGCTTCATAAGCCTCCTGGGAGGACTGGCCGCGCAAGCCTTCGGCAACGAAACCGGCGAACACACCAAAGCGCTTATACAGCGCGTCATGCATGGCCGCGCCTGCGGTTTTAGGCAAAATGGCAGCGCTGACCACCGTGGCACACAGGATGCCCAGCGAGATCTCGAGCACCCGCCACACCGCAGCCATGAAGGCCCCTTCAGGATGCGCCAGCGCAGGCAGGCCAACCATAGCCGCGGTGTAGCCGGCCAGCACAAAACCATAGGCGCGAAAGTTGCGGCAACGGGCTGCACCGGCCGAGCAGATACCTACCCAGATCGCCATCGCACCGAGAAACAACACGGTGTTTTGTGCAAATAAGGCGATCAGCGCGACCATCACTGCCGAGCCGGTCAGGGTGCCCAAAAACCGGTAAAAGCTTTTGGCGAACACCTGGCCACTTTGCGGCTGCATCACGATAAACACGGTGATCATCGCCGTGCGCGGTTGCGGCAGCTCAAGACGCATGGCCAGCCACAGGGTCAGGAAGGCCGCGACCAGCACTTTGAAAATATGCACCCAGGTCACGCCATCACTGCGTGCCCAGTCAAAAAAGCCACGGCGCCATTCCAGGGAATACAGCCAGCGTACCGGGGCGGGCAAGTGGTTCATCTACAGGCTCTCAAAATGGCCATCGGGGGGTTAGTGATTGAACAGCGCCATGACGGCCGGGGGTTTGTCGGGGACATAGCGATCATCCCTGGGGACATCAAAACCTGCCCCAAGGCCGCCACCCAGAGCAGTTACCAGCTCGGCATGGGCACTCAGGCGGGCCGCCTGGACCTGCTGCTCGATCTGCTGCTGCTTGAACAGCAGGGTTTGGGCATTCAGTACGTTGAGGTAGTCGGTCAGCCCGCGCTGGAACGCGACCACGGCGATGTCATAGGTTTTCTGTGCCACTTGCACCGACTCGGCGGCGAAGACCTGCTGTTTTTCCATCGATTCGCGCTTGATCAACTGATCTGAAATACCCTTGAGCGCTGTCACCAGCGTCTGGTTGTACTTGGCCACGGCCATGTCGTAACCACCGGACGCCACGCCCAGTTCCGAGCGCAGACGGCCGCCGTCAAAAATCGGCAGCGAAATCGCCGGACCGACGTTGTAGTTGAGTTTCTTGCCGGTCAAAAAGCCCAGCGCGCTCCCCCCGGTGGCCATGAAACCGATGCTGCCAACCAGGTCCACGTTGGGGTAGAAGCCGGCATGGGCGACATCGATGCCTCGGGCCTGCGCCGCCACTTCCCAGCGGCTGGCGACCACGTCCGGACGTTGGCCCAGCAATTGCGCAGGCAAGGCCGATGGCAGCTTGAGTGCCGTGTTCAAGGCAAGGGTCGGACGTTTCAGCCGTGCGCCCTCGCCCGGACCTTTGCCGGCCAGCGCCGCCAACTGGTTGCGGGTCAGGGCGATTTCTTCTTCCCGGGCGTCAATCTGGCGATGGATCTCGGGCAGCGGCGCTTGCGCCTGACTGACTTCAAAATGTGTACCGATGCCGCCGTCCAGACGCTTTTGCGCCAGATCGAGGATCTGCTCCTGCTGATGCAGGGTCGATTCGATGATGTCGAGCTGGGCGTAATGCAGGGACAGCTGGATATAGGCGCGAACCACATTGTTCTGCAGTTCGAGCTGGGCCTGACGGGCCTCTGCTGCACTCATGTGCGCCATGTCCAGGGCCTGCTCGGTGGCATTGCTTTCACGGCCCCACAGGTCCAGCGCAAAGCTGAAGCCCAGTGCGGCGTTGTTGTCCCAGGTCGTGGAGTTGTCCAGCGCGCCGGGGCCATAGAACTGGTCCGACGGCCAGTTGTGCCGCTTGAGGGTCGACTCACCGTTGATTTGCAATGACTCGGCCGACTCGGCAACCCCCGCCATCGCCCTGGCCTGGCGTACTCGGGCAGCAGCCATTGCCAGGGTTGGACTACCCTGAACAGCCAGACTGACCCACTCATCCAGTTGCGGGTCGCCGTAAGCGTGCCACCATTGGGCTTTGGGCCAGTTTGCGTCTTTCGCGGCGCTTTGAATCGCCTCGTCGGTGGCCAGGGCATTGGCTGGCAACATCGTGCCCTTGGGCGCAATACCACCAAAACCGATGCAGCCATTTAATGCTAACGATAAAGCCAGAACACTGAGGGCTTTAAGCTCTCTGCTGATGCGACGCTGCACTGCTGCAAATTCCTGAAAAGGAGGGGGGGGTTCTTGAGATAGAGAAGTCTATGGCTTGGCAGGCACCACGATAAGCGGGCATAAATGTGAATCTTTATTACCGTTCTTGGGATAATCCGTTAGTCGAATGAAAACCGGCCAGTAATGTCCGAAACTTCATGTCACAATTTGTTGATGTGTAATCGGTTGCTGTCCCCTATATCGCCCCTTGAGAGCACTTCATGGACACTTTGCAAAACATGCGCGCCTTCAGTTGCGTGGCCGAAGCCGGAAGTTTCACGGCTGCTGCCGTCATGCTGGACACAACCACTGCCAACGTCTCGCGCGCGGTCTCCAACCTTGAGGCCCACCTGCAAACACGTCTGCTTAACCGCACCACCCGCCGCATCGCCCTGACCGAAGCCGGCAAACGTTACTTGCTGCGCTGCGAGCAAATCCTGGCTTACGTCGAAGAAGCCGAAGCCGAGGCCAGCGACGCCCACTCGCGCCCTGCCGGCCAGTTGAAAGTGCATACCATGACCGGTATCGGCCAGCACTTTGTGATCGACGCCATTGCCCGCTATCGCAAGACTCACCCGGATGTGACCTTCGACCTGACCTTGGCCAATCGCGTGCCGGACTTGCTCAATGAGGGTTACGACGTCTCCATCGTGCTGGCCAGTGAGTTACCGGATTCGGGCTTTGTGTCCCAACGCCTGGGCATCACCTACAGCATCGTCTGCGCATCGCCCGGTTACGTGAAAGCCAACGGCACCGCAACCACACCCAGTGACCTGCTCAACCACGCCTGCCTGCGCCTGGTCAGCCCGGTGATTGCACTGGACAAATGGGTGTTCGAAGGGCCGGAAGGCCAGGAAATGGTCCTGATCAACTCCTCGCCGTTTCTGGTCAACTCAGCCGATGCGATGAAAACCGCGATCACCAGCGGCATGGGTGTGGGCGTATTGCCGGTCTATGCCGCCATCGAGGGCCTGCGCAACGGCACACTGGTGCGCATGCTGCCCAAGTACCGCTCCCAGGAACTGAACCTGTACGCCATCTACCCGTCGCGCCAGTACCTGGATGCCAAGATCAAGACCTGGGTCGAGTACTTGCGCGGCTCGCTGCCGGAAATTTTGACCGCACACCAGACTGAGCTGACCACCTACAGCTAACCCTGTAGACGCTGCCGGGGGCTGCGAGAGGATCTTCACTGGCTCCGGAAAACGGGCTGCTACGCAGCCCTTCGCAGCCTTCGGCAGCGACTACAGGGATTGGCGCAAGGCGGGCGGGAATGTTAGCGTGCTTACATTCCCGACAGCCGATGAGCCTTGTTCCGATGAGCCTTTCCAGCACAAAGAAAACCGTACTCGCCTTCAGCCGCGTCACCCCCGAGATGATCGAGCGCCTGCAACAGGACTTCAACGTCATTGCCCCCAACCCCAAGCTGGGGGATATCAACGCACAGTTCGATGAGGCCCTGCCCCACGCCCACGGATTGATCGGCGTCGGCCGCAAGCTGGGACGCAAGCAGCTGGAAAACGCCACACAGCTGGAAGTGGTGTCCAGCGTGTCGGTGGGCTACGACAACTACGATGTCGACTATTTCAACGAGCGCGGCATCATGCTCACCAACACCCCGGACGTCCTCACTGAAAGCACGGCTGACTTGGGTTTTACCCTGATCATGAGCAGCGCCCGCCGGGTCGCGGAGCTGGACGCCTGGACCAAGGCCGGCCAGTGGCAGGCCAGTGTTCCGCCGGCCTTGTTCGGCAGCGATGTGTACGGCAAAACCCTGGGAATCGTCGGCATGGGCAATATCGGCGCAGCGGTTGCTCGCCGGGGACGGTTGGGTTTCAACATGCCCATCCTGTACAGCGGCAACAGCCGCAAGACCGAGCTTGAGCAAGAGCTGGGCGCTCAGTTTCGCAGCCTGGACCAACTGCTGGCCGAGGCGGATTTCGTCTGCCTGGTGGTGCCGCTCAGCGAGAAGACCAAACACTTGATCAGCCATCGCGAACTGGGCCTGATGAAGAAAAGTGCGATTCTGGTGAACATCTCCCGTGGCCCGGTGGTCGACGAGCCGGCCCTGATCGAAGCCCTGCAAAACGGCACCATCCGTGGCGCGGGCCTGGACGTTTACGAGAAGGAGCCCCTGAGCGATTCACCGCTGTTCCAGCTCAAGAATGCCGTAACCCTGCCCCACATCGGCTCGGCCACCCATGAAACCCGTGAGGCGATGGCCAACCGTGCGCTGGCCAACCTGCGCAGCGCCCTGCTGGGTGATCGCCCGCAAGACCTGGTCAACCCGCAGGTGTTCAAGGGCTGACACTGGGCCTGTTGTGGGAGCGGGCTTGCTCGCGATGGCAGCGACGCGGTGTATCAGTCACACCTCGGCGATCCGATCGCGAGCAAGCCCGCTCCCACAGGGGGGAGGCTCACGCCAGCTTGGCGTTCAGTGCCACCGGTTTGGGCTTGCGAAACACCAGCACGTTGCCCAGCATCACCAGCACCAGCCCGGCCAAAGCCGGAGCCGTCCACTGATAGCCCTCTGCAAAGGCCGACACATTCAGCGCCACCAGCGGGAACAACACCGTGCAATACGCCGCGCGTTCCGGGCCCATGCGCCCGACCAGCGTCAGGTACGCGGTAAAACCGATCACCGACCCCGGTATCACCAGATACAGCAACGAACCGACATAACGCGCGTTCCATTCCATGTCGAACGGGATACCCCTGAACACGCAGTACACCGCCAGCATGCTGGCGCCATAGAGCATGCCCCAGGCATTGGTCGTCAGCGGCTTGAGGCCAGCCTTCTGTTGCAAGCTCGACAGCATGTTGCCCGCCGAAAAACACAGGGTGCCGATCAACGCCAGGCCCAGCCCGAGCAAAATCTGCGGCGTCGCCGTATGCCCGCTTAATTCCGGCCAGAACAACAAACCCAGTCCGAGCATCCCCAGAGCACCACCGGCAATGACGTTACGGGCGACTTTCTGCTTGAAGAAAATCCGCGAATTCAGCGCGTTCCACAACGTTGCAGTGGAAAACACCACCGCGATCAACCCCGTTGTCACCCACTGGCTGGCGGTCAGAAAACACATGAAATTGACGCAAAACAAACACAGCCCCTGAGCCAGGCATATCAGATGCCCGCGCCTGTTCATCACCTGCAATTTGCGGCTGAGCAGCAGCACAACAAATAGCACCAGCGCCGCCAGGCCAAAGCGATACACGATGGACACCGGAATCGCCACCACTCCCAGTTGCAGCTTCAGGGCGATCCACGTGGTCCCCCAGATCAGCACGGTCAACACATACAAAAAAAGATTCATGGCGCACTCCAGACAATGGCTTTCAGTCTGTGCCCGAGCCTGTGCGCGCACTTGCAGATTCTTGCGCTTTTGTTGGCCCGGGGCTGGCAGCCCGGGCGCTACGGAGTAGGATGCAAGGCGTTGGAGAACTGACCATGCACACACTGCACACCCTACAAGTCTTTCAAGCCATGGGCCGCTCGCCCAATGCGCGCCTGGAGAACAGTGCCGAACTGGGTGACGGCATGTCTGCGGCCATGTGGAGCAATCACCACGACACCCGGGATTATGAAGCACCGACCCACCACACGTTGTCGTGCTACATCTCTGGCGGCACTGGCACTTTTCGTCGTGAGACACCCGGCGCCAGAGGCGCTCCGGGCAAGTTATGCGTGCTGCCCGCCGGGCATCAATCGGCCTGGATCATCAATGGCGAGATTCGACTGGCCCATGTCTATGTCAGCCAGGAGCAGTTTGCGCTGAGCTGCATCACCCTGCTCGACCGCGAACCACGGGAACTGCAACTGCGTGAAATCACCTTTCAGGATGACGAGCAGCAGACCCGGCGTTTTCACCAACTGATTGGCATGAACTGGAACGAACCCGGCGAACGCCTGCTGACCAGCAGCCTGGCGGGCGCCCTGCTCGACCATGCGGTGCTGACACAAGTGGGCTTGCGTGACGGGTTGCAACTCAAGGGCGGGCTGGCGGCCTATCAACGGCGCCAACTGGTCGACTACATCGAACACCAGTTGGCCGAGCCCCTGAGCATCGGCCAACTGGCGGCCCAGTGTGCGCTGTCGCCTTATCACTTTGCGCGCATGTTCCGCGAAAGCTTCGGCGTGCCGCCCCACCAGTACCTGTTGGCCCGCCGCCTGGCCCGCGCCCGCGACTTGCTGCGCCACAGCGCCCTGGCACTGGGCGACGTGGCACTGGCCTGCGGCTTTGCCAGCGCCAGCCACTTCGCCAACCGTTTCAAGCAAAGCCTGGGCAGTACACCGGGGGAGTATCGAGTGGCGTTCAGGTAACGTTGAGGGAGCAAGCTTGCTCCCTCAACGAGTCATACCCACAGGTTCCGGCCCTTAAAACTCCAGCGTGCTGGAGAATGTCATTTGCCGCGCATCCCCGATCGAGACGAAGGTCCGGCTGGCCGCCGAGGTGTAGTAAGTGCGGTCGAAAAGGTTTTTGACGTTGACCTGGAATTTGACCTTCTGCCCTTCGATCCGGGTGTCATAGGTGGCGAAGGCATCGGCCACGGTGTAGCCCGGCAGGTCGAAGTCGTTCAGGGCATCCCCCGCCCGCTCGCCCACATAGCGGGCACCGGCACCCACCCGTAATTTGTCACCGCCCACGATGTTGCCAAAGTCATACACCGCCGACACCGAGCCGCTGTTTTTGGCCACGTTCTGCAATCGCATGCCTTCGTATTTAGTGTCCTTGGTCACTTCGGCATCGGTGTAGGCGTAACTGCCGATCAGGCTCCACTGCTCGCTCAACTGGCCGCTCACGTCCAGTTCCAGCCCTCGCGATCGAACTTCACCGGCAGCCGAATACACGGTATTGCGGCCCTCGGTGGTGGAAACCAGTACGTTGCGCTTCTGGATGTCGAACAGCGCAACGCTGCCGGTGATACGCCCGGGAAGATCGAGCTTGGCGCCCAGTTCCCAGGATTTTGACTCCTCCGGCGCAATGGCCGAATCCAGTACCACACCCCCTGTCAGCGGCGCGATGGTGGAGTTGGGTTTGAACGATTCGGTGTAGCTGCCATAGAACGACAGTTCATCGGTGTAGCGATAAACCAGACCGGCACGGGGGATCCATTTCACGCCATTGGTGTCAGTGTTGGCCTTGAACGGAATGGCCTTGCCAGCCAGTTGGTCGTACTTCTGAAAACGTGCCCCGGCTACCAGAATCCATTGGTCGGTGAGGTGGATAGAGTCCTGGGCAAAGAGCGAGTCACTGCGCAGCAAGTCGGTCTGGTTGCTGTCACTGGCGCTCACGGTGGTACCGGCAACTTCCTTGCCATACACCGGGTTTTCATAGTTGAACACGGACTGGCTGTCCTGGCGGATCAGCTCGGCGCGGTAGATCTTGCGGTATTCATCATCCACGCCAAACACCAGGTCATGCTGCATCCCCGCCGCCTGGACCTTGCCCTGCAGGCTGAAGGTCGAGAAGCGGTCGGTGGTGAGTGCGCCTTGGGTGCCGTCCATTTTACGGGTCAGGGTGCCATTGGAGTTGACCTCAGTGACGCGCACCTGACTGGCATCGTAGGTCTCACGATTCCAGCTGTAGCCGAAATGGGCTTTCCAGTCGTCGTTGAGGTCGTGATCGACTTCGAGACGGTACAGGTCAGAGCGCCCTTCCATATTGTTGAACGGCTCATCCAGTCGGCGCGTGGCCGGAATATCCAGCGGATGATTGGTGGCCGGGTTGATCGCCGTACCGCGATCAAAAGGCGTCAAGAATTCCCGATGTTCGTATGCCAGCAACACCTGCGTGTTGTCGCCATACCAGGCCAGAGACGGTGCAATCAGCGTCTCGCGGTGCACACCGAAGTTGCGCCAGTAATCTTCGTCCTGATGGTCGATGATCATCCGGTAAGCCAGCCCCGAATCACCCAGCGGGCCGGTGCTGTCCAGGCTGCCACCACTGCCGTTTTTGCCCGAGCCATAGGTTGAGCCACGTACCGTCAGTGCGTTGTACTGCTCAAACTGCGGTTTTTTGCTGACCACGTTGACCACGCCGCCCGGGTCTTGAATCCCGTAGAGCAACGAGGCCGGCCCCTTGAGCACTTCGACCCGCTCAGTGGTGGCATTCATCGCCCGCCCCTGCACCAACGGCATGCCATCGCGCATGATCGAACCGTCGCGGTTGTCGCCAAAACCGCGCTTCATCACCGAGTCCTGGGTGCTGCCCAGCGTATTGCCCTGGGTGATACCGCTGACATTGTTAAGCGCGTCATCCAGATTGCGCGGCGCCTGATCGCGAATCACCTGGGCGGCAACCACGTTGATGGTCTGAGGGACTTCCATGGACGAGCCCGTGCCGCGCATGACCGAAGTGGTGGCCGGTGGCTGGTAGCTGGTGTCGGTTGAGGCCAGCGAGGTGATGCTGGTGGCCCCCAGGTTCAGGGCGCCTGCCGTAGGCTGGGGTTCGAGGGCGAAGGTGTTGGCGTCGGTACGGCGCACATTGAAGCCCGACTGCGCGAGTAACTGCTGCAAGGCCTGATCAGCACTCATGCGGCCCTTGATGGCGGGAGCCTGCAGGCCGAAAGGGGCTTCGTCGGTATAGACCACGCTGAGACCGGTCAAACGTGAGAAGTCGTTCAGGGCATGGGGCAGCGGTTTGGCCGGCTGGTTGAAATCGAACAACGCGCTGGCCTGCTGCTGCGCAACCTCGGCGGCCATCGCGACGTAAAGCGGGTTGAGTGCCAACCCGGTCATCACTAAAGCAGAAGCCCCCAACCACTGTTTCACCGAACTTGCCCTGGACTTCATGCTCATGACCTGTGTGTCGACCTGATACGGAATACGAATTTTTCGCATTTTCAAGCACTACACGGATGCGGCCGGGGGATACCTCACCTGATGCTGAAAAAAAATTTCGGATGTGGGAGCGGGCATCAACGCAACACAATCAGCCCAAGCACGCTGTGCTGCTCGAACCCGAGCACGCCCTGCAACGAATTGAGCACCGCCTGCGGGTCCTGGCTGGGAAAGCTGCCGCTGATCCGCCTGGCGCCCAACTGGCTGTTGAGCAACACGATCTGACCGGGGTAATAGCGCTTCAGGTCTGCCACGACGTCGACCAGCGGCGTTTTGTAGTAGGTCAGCCAGCCCGAGCGCCAACCCAGCTGGGCCTCACTGTCGACACGATGCACCGCATCGGTCACTCCAGCGTCGTAGGCCATTTGCTGATCGGCGATCAGAATCTGCTGCGCAGCGTCCTTGCTCGCCTTGACCCCTACCCGCCCGGACAGCACCGTGACTTGCGCGCCACCGGGTTGCAGGCGCACCTCGAACTCGGTACCCAGCACCCTCGCTTCGCCGCCCTCGGCATCAACGACAAAGGGATCACCGGTGTGGGTGACGTGAAAAAAGGCCACGCCGCGGCGCAACTCGACATGCCGTTCGCCAGCGCTGAAGTTCACCGCGATGGCGCTGTCGGCATCGAGCGTAACCCTGGATTGATCGGCCAAAATTACGGTGCGTACTTGCCCCGGCGCGCTCACATAATCAGCGCCCAGATCATCCAGCCATCGCGCTGGCTGCCAACCGGCAAACACGCCGACCACCATCAGCAAACACGCAGCAATGGCCAGACCGCCGGACCAGTGGCTGACGCGGCTGCGTCGGGAAGTGTTCATCGCTGACAGATAACGCTGCATGACCCGTGCTTCTTCGGCCGCCAGGGTGCTGCCCGCCACTTCGCTCAACTCCCACACCACTTGCGCCTGGGCGTAGGCCTCGGCGTGGGCAGGATCGGCCTGCAGCCAGCGGCTGAATGTGGCCTGGTCACCGCTATCGGGCTGATCGTGCAGCACACTGAGCCACGCCAGTGCGGTGCGCTCTTGCTCGGGGGTGACGGAAACTTTCGAACGACTGATCACAACGCTGTCTCTGATGGCGGCTCACGCAGACTGGCCTTGCAGGCCTCCAGGGCGCGCATCATATGTTTTTCGACGGCACTTTGGGACAGGCCCATGACCTTGGCGATCTCGGCATAGGTACGACCGTGAATCCGGTTGAGCAAGAAGATATGCCGCGTGCGCTCAGGCAGGCTGCGCAAGGCGGCCTCGACCTGACGCAAATCATTGCCCGCCTCCAGCGCCGCCTGGGGCTCGCAACCGTTGGCGTCCGGCTCGGGCTGCCAGTGATGGTTGATCCGCTCGCGCGTACCTTCGCTGCGCAAGTGGTCGATGGCGATGTTGCCCGCGCAACGCAGCAAATAGGTGCTGAGTTCTTCGACTTGCACCAGGGGCCGCCGCCAGAAACGCAGAAACAAATCCTGAACCAGATCGGCAGCCGTTGCCCGGCATCCGACGCGACGGCTCACCAGCGCTTCCATTTGCGGACGCTGGGATAAAAACACCTGCAGAAAATGCGCACGTCCTTGGCGGGCTTCGCGGGTGGGACCATTCTCAGGTTCGGGTGGGATCATGGACATCGGCGCGCAGGTTAAAAGGAAAGCGATACTAATGATAAATATTCTCATATGCAAAAGCAGATGACGGGGTGCGCTGCTGTCATTGATCAGTGGTGATTGCTCAATGCAATCAGGCACCTCTACAATGCGAACAATTCTTGTTCTCTAAAGCGTTTTCAGCGCAGCTGGAGTGGTCGTTGTCGCAGTCAAACACCGTCGAGGTTCTGTATCAGGACCACCACAGCTGGCTCACGGGCTGGTTGCGGCGCAAGCTGGGTTGCCCGCAAAGCGCCGCCGACCTGGCCCAGGACACGTTCATGCGGCTGCTGACCGCCCGCGAAACCCCGACCCTGGCCGAGCCCCGGGCTTTTTTGACGGTTGTTGCCAAGCGTGTGTTGTTCAATCACTACCGCCGCCAGGATCTGGAGCGCGCCTATCTGCAGGCGCTGGCCCAAATGCCGGAACAGGTGGTCCCCAGCGAAGAAGAACGGGCAATCATCCTGCAAACCCTGATGGAACTGGATCAGTTGCTCGACGGTTTGCCCTCCCCGGTCAAGCGCGCCTTTCTGCTGGCCCAGATCGACGGCCTGAGCCACGCCGAAATCGGCGCCCGGCTGGGCATTTCGGTCGCCACCGTCAAACGCCATCTAAACAAGGCGGCCCTGCGCTGCTACTTCGCCCTGTGAACGGCGCCTTCCCCCAGGCACCCGACATTGGTTCGGCTGTCGCCGAGCAGGCCGTGAACTGGCTGATCGAAATGCAGGACGGCGAGCTCAGTCCACGGCGCCAGCAGGCATGGCAGCAATGGCTGCAGGCCCACAGCGAACACGAGCGGGCGTGGGAGCATATTCAACGGATCAACCAGCGTTTGCGCGGTTTGTCGTCACCACTGGCCCATGCCGCCTTGAATGCACCCAAAGGCACCAGCCGCCGTCAGGCCCTGAAACTGTTGCTGTTGTTGGGCGCCGGTTCTGCGCTGACCTACGGCTTGCGCGATCAATTGCCCATCACCCCGCTGCTGGCGGACTTCAGCAGCCCGGTGGGCCAGCGCCGCACGCTGCAATTGCACGATGGCAGCCAGATCCAGCTCAACACGGCCAGTTCGGTTGATGTGAGGCTTGACGGTCAACAGCGGGTGATTCGCTTGCTCGAAGGCGAGATGCTGCTGACCGCAGCCCAGGATCCGCGTCCCTTACAGGTACTTACCGCCCACGGCGCCCTGCAGCCCCAGGCCGCACGCTTGAATGTGCGCCAGTTCAGCGATCGCACGGAGGTCGCCGTATTTGATGGCCGGGTTGCCCTCACCCCAACGGCGCATTCGGGTAGCCCGCTGTGGATCGAGCCCCACCAGCAACTGAGCTTCAATCGCCTGGACTGGAAGCCGCCGCGCCCACTGGATGCGGGGAGCGGTGCCTGGACCGACGGCATGCTGGTTGCCGCCCACATGCGCCTGGCCGACTTTCTGGCCGAGCTGGGACGCTATCGTCGGGGCCAGCTCCACTGTGACCCGAACGTCGCCGACTTGCTGATTTCAGGCACCTATCCGGTAGACAACAGCGAGCGCGTGCTGGACCTGCTGGCGGTCAGCCTGCCGGTGCGGATCAAGCGCTTCACCCGGTATTGGGTGACGGTCGAAGCAAAGGCCTGATAACGCCCACACAGGGGCAATATAAATTTCAAACACTGTGAGCTGATTTCAAATCTGGCGTGACAGAGAAGGCAAGCCACTTCGTTTTTCATCTTCTCAGGATCCTTTCATGCCTGCTCAGCCCTTGCGTCTCATGTCCCTGACCCGTTTGCTACTGGGTGCCAGTTTGAGTTTCAGCGTTCTGCCGATGGCCTTGGCCGACGCCAAGGCCTATCACATCGCCCCCTCATCGCTGGAAAACGCCCTGAACCAGTTCGGTCGTGAAGCCGGGGTGCTGATTTCCTTCAGTTCAACCGCCGCCAGCGGTATTCAGAGCAAGGGCCTGGAAGGCACCTACGACCCCGAGCAAGGCTTGCACGCCTTGCTCGAAGGCACCGGCCTGCAAGCCCGTGCCGAAGGCCAGGGCGCGTTCAGCCTGCAACCGGTGACTGCCTCCACAGCGCCGGCAAGCATTGAGCTGGGCGCTTCCAGCGTGGTCGGCGACTGGCTGGGAGACGCGGCGCAGACCAATGTATTCGAACACCCCGGCGCCCGTGACGTGATCCGCCGCGAAGACTTCGAACGCCAGGGCGCGACCACTGCCCGGGAAGTGCTCAATCGCATTCCCGGCGTCAACGCCCCGGAAAACAACGGTACTGGCAGCCATGATATGGCCCTCAACTTCGGTATTCGCGGGCTCAATCCACGGCTGGCGACCCGTTCGACCGTGTTGATGGACGGCATCCCCGTGCCCTTCGCGCCCTACGGTCAGCCGCAGTTGTCGTTTGCCCCGATCAGCATGGGCAACATGGATGCGGTCGACGTGGTTCGCGGCGGCGGTGCAGTGCGTTATGGCCCGCAAAACGTAGGCGGTATCGTCAATTTCGTGACTCGTGCCATTCCTGACGAACCTACCGTCAAGGCGGGTTTCCAGACCGAGACCAGCCCCTCGTCCACACAGGATGGCTTCAAGAAAACCGCCAACCTGCTGGCCGGTGGTACCGCTGACAATGGCCTGGGCGGCGCCTTGCTGTACTCCGGTACCCGCGGCGGTGACTGGCGCGAACACAGCGACACGCGCATCGACGACTTGATCCTCAAAGGCAATTACCAGATCGACGAAGCCAACAGCCTGAACGCCATGGCCCAGTACTACGATGGCGAAGCCGATATGCCCGGCGGCCTGAGCACAGCAGCCTACAAGGCTGACCCGTATCAATCGACCCGCCCGAACGACAAGTTCTGGGGCCGCCGCACACTGGTCAACTTCGGTTATCGCTACCAGGAAGACCGCCGTGAATTCACGGTCAACAGCTTCTTCACCAAAACCCTGCGCAGCGGTTACCTGGACCAGGGCACCTTTCTCTCGCTGTCACCACGGGAATACTGGGTTCGGGGGATCGAAACACGCATAGCCCAGGGCTTTGATCTGGGCAACACCAGCCACGAAGTGGGCGCGGGCTATCGCTATATCAACGAAGCCGGCCATGAACTGCGCTACCGCACGCCCATTGCAGCCAACCAGCTGCCTACCACCAATAGCCGCAATGACCGCGACACCCGGGGCGCCACCGAGGCCCATGCGTTCTTTATCGACGACAAGATCGACATCGGCAAGTGGACGTTCACCCCCGGCATTCGCTACGAAATGATTGAACAGCAGCAAACCAACCTGCTGACCCACGTCAAATACAAGGGCGACTACAACACTCCGCTGCCTGCCTTGAACGTGATGTACCACGTGACAGACAGCTGGAATCTCTACGCCAATACCGAAGGTTCTTTCGGCAGCGTGCAGTACAGCCAGATGCCCAACCGCGTCACCGGCGGCGAAGTAAAACCGGAAAAAGCCCGCACCTGGGAAATCGGCACACGCTATGACAATGGCAACCTGCGCGCGGAGATCGGCGCATTTCTCATCAACTTCAACAATCAGTACGACAGCAACCAGACCACCGATACGGTGATCGCCCGGGGCAAGACACGGCACCAGGGCATCGAGGCCAGCATCAATTACGCGCTGGATGGCCTGAGCCCGGTACTGGCGGGTTTCGACGTATACGCCACCTACGCCTATGTTGACGCGACCATCCGCGAAGATGGGCCGAACAAAGGCAATCGTGTGCCGTTCTCCTCGAAAAACAAAGGCAGCATCGGAGTCGGTTATACCGAAGGCCAATGGAAAGCCAATCTGGACAGTACCTTCCAGAGCAACCAGTTCGCCGACAACGCCAACACACGTGCCGAAAGCGCTGACGGCAGCACCGGTCTAATCCCCGGTTACATGGTGTTCAACAGCCGCGTGGGCTATGACTTCGGTCATCAACTGTCTGACCTGAACGTGGCGGTGGGCGTCAAAAACATCCTCAATCACGAGTACTACACACGCTCGTTTGACGATAACAACAAGGGGAAATACGTGGGCGAACCGCGCACGCTCTACGTCCAGACTTCTGTCGCATTTTGATATAAATCGATCATAGCCCGCACACGCGGGCTTTTCTCACCGGCAAAGACTGACGCCGATCACGACTTGAAAGACTTCCTGAAAATAGTGCTTGAAATATTTGCTCATCGGCCCAAACACTGTAACTGAGCAATGACGATGAACCTTTGTACACACGAGGCCGTCAGACCTCACACGAGCACGCTTATATAAGGGAAGAACTATGCTTACTCACGTCTTTTCCGATAAACATATCGACAGTGACAAACGCACCCAAGACTGGGTCACCGCTACTGTTGAAGTAACGCTCGAACGCCATTTGGAAGATCTGACCCGGGTCGAGGTCCATCTCAGTGATGAAAATGGTGGCAAGTCTGGTCCGAAGGACAAACGCTGCAAAATGGAGGCTCGACCTAAAGGACACCAGCCGATTCTTGTATCCCACGACGCTGATTCGCTGACCCAGGCTGTGGAGGGTGCAGCTGAAAAGCTGGAGCACGCTCTGGAACACCTGTTTGGCAAGCTGCGTGGCAAACGCACTGCGGCCCTCGCCCCGGAAGGGTTTGAGGCAAAAGAACCAAAGCAGAGCGCTGACGCTTTGCTGGAAGAAGAGTTTTTGGAAAAAGAAAAAGAACTCGAACTCAATAGCTGATACCGCGTCCAGGACGCATAAAAAAGGGCGGGCTTACTTCGGTAAGCCCGCCCTTTTTCATGAAGAGCCCTTACAACTCGCCCTTCTCCACTTCCGGATGCTCACTGGAGCCGGTACCGGTCTTGCGATGGGGATTCTCGATCTTCACCGACGGGAACTGCGAAGACGCATAGCGCACCACCAGGATGGCAAACGCCAGCAACAGGATTGCCCCGGTCAGGTACACCACGCCCATGTCCGGCGGGTTGTGGTGTGACACGTTGGAAATCAGCAAGCGGGTCAGCGCCGTAATTGCCACGTAAATCAGGAAGCGCACGGGCATGTGGTTGGTTTTAAAATAAATGCCTACCATGGCGCCCAGTTCCAGGTAGATGAACAGCAGCAGGATGTCATCAATCGAGATGTTGCCTTTCTCCACCATCCCCAGAAATTCCATCACCGCCGCCCAGGCAGTGACCGCTCCAATGGCAAACAACGCCAGGTAATGGAAGGTTTCGACGAACAGATTGCCCATCGATTCGGCCAGTTCATGAACCTGGCGACGTAGCTTCTCAGCTTTGTTAACTCTCACGATGCAGCTCCTTGAATCGACTCGAACGGATCATCCGCGATGCACATGACGCTTTTTACATGCAGAAAAAAGGCCAGCGACCCCTGGTGAGATGATGGCGGGCGGCTATTAGACACGTCAGGCTACCGTTGCACCTACCAATTGCAGCTAGAGTGAAAAAGCCGCTATTCAAATCCAGGTGATTGGACTATCCTTTTAGCTGTATATAAATACAGTAATCGCAAGATAATTTACGTGAAGGCATATGAGGTGGTAAATGGCCGTCGAAGTGGTATACCGCAGCAGCCGAGATCTGGAGCGTTTGTTCATGGATAAAGCCGAAGCTGACCGTCATGACAAAATGCTGGAACTGGCAGAATTGCTGGCCGAAGTGTTACAAAAAGCTGTGCCGTCCCTGAGCGAGCAACAAGTCGAGGAAGCCGGTATTTACATGGCGAAAAATCGCGATGTGTTTGCCAAGGCCTTCAAGAGCCAGCCGGACGCCCTGTCCGAGTTGCTGGTCGACAGCGAGTAATCGCACCCAGTCCTCGCTTGACTCTCCCCTATGGGGCAGCCCCTAACCTCGAAGGCCCCCTTTCAGGTTGGCGTCACGATGAGCAAGCGAGTACTGGTGATCCTGGGTCACCCCGGCACCGACAGTTTCTGTGGTGCACTGGCAGACAGCTATGTCGAGGCTGCCAGGAGTGCCAACCATGATGTTCGCGTCATGCAATTGGGCACCCTGCACTTCGATCCGGTACTCCATGAGGGTTACAGGCAGATCCAGGCACTGGAGCCTGATTTGCTCAATGCTCAGGCAGACATCCTCTGGGCTGAGCATCTGGTCCTGGTCTACCCGATCTGGTGGGGTGGAATCCCCGCATTAATGAAAGGTTTTTTCGACCGGATCCTGCTACCCGGCTTTGCCTTTCAGTACCGCAAGGGCAAGGCATTCCCCGACAAGCTCCTGAAAGGTCGCAGTGCCCACCTGCTGGTGACGATGGACACGCCCCCCTGGTACTACAAATGGGTTTACCGCATGCCGGGGCTGCATCAAATACGCAAAACCACCCTCGCGTTTTGTGGCATAAAGCCCCTCGCCACCCTGACGTTCGGCCCGCTTCTGGACGCCACGCACGCACAAAAAAACACATGGCTGCAGCAAGCCCGCACGCTCGCGATCCGCTGAGCATCAGCCTTGCGGGCGACCATTGAAAAAGGACTTTTCATGTACATCGGCAAAGCCGCCCAGCTGTCGGGCACCACCGTCAAAAGCATTCGCCATTACGAAGACATCGGCCTGTTGCCACCACCGCAACGCCGGGGGGCTTATCGCGTCTACTGCGAGCAGAGCGTTGAGCTGTTGATGTTTATCAAGTGCGCGCAGCAATTGGGTTTCAAACTCAAGGAGATGCAGGCCATTCTCGATGAGCACCGTGGCCAGACATTGCCTTGGGAAGTGGTCAGCAACGCAATTGCCCGCAAAAAACACGCTGTGGCAAGCCAGATCGAGGCATTGCAGCAGGTGCATGCGGGGCTGGTTGAGTTTGAGTCACGCTTTGCCATGGGAGGCCTGGAGCTGGATTTGGCCTGCGTTCAATCCTTGGGGTACAGCAATTGATGCGCCAGCTCATCCGAAACCCGTGCCGGTGAGCGCTTTTCAGCCTGGGCATGGGCGTAGATGCCGGTCAATCGCCGGCTGATACGCAATAACTGCTCATTGATGGCCTCGGGCGTTGCGCCTTCATGGGTCAGCGCCATATAGATCAAGCCGCCAGAATTAATGACGTAATCGGGTGCGTACAAAATGCCACGCCGCTCGAGCTGATCTGCCACTTGCAGGTTGGTCAGCTGGTTATTCGCACATCCGGCCACAGCCGAGCAGCGCAGTTGCGCCACACTATGCCAGTTCAGCACGCCACCCAGACCACACGGCGCCAGAATATCGCACGGGGTACTGAGCAAGGCTTCGCACGCGATGGGATGCGCTCCGAGTTGCTCCATGGCCAGGCGCACTTTAACCGGATCGGTATCGCAGACCAGCAACTCGGCTCCCGCAGCATGCAGTTGCTCGGCCAGCGCATACCCCACCTTGCCCAACCCTTGTACCGCTACCCGCAAACCTTCGAGATTGTCGCTGCCCAAGCGCGACGAGGCGGTGCTGCGAATACCGGCAAACACACCCATTGCCGTATGGGGCGAAGGATCGCCTGCAGCGCTGGTACTGGTGACGTGTCGGGTATGTTGGGCAATGCAATCCATATCGGCGGTAGAGGTGCCGCTGTCGATGGCGGTGATGTAGCGCCCGTCCAGTTGCTCCACGCAGCGGCCAAACGCTTCAAACAGCTGCGCACGGCTTTCGACATGGGCCGCACGAATGACGACTGCCTGCCCACCCCCAACGGCAAGACCGGCCAGAGCCGCCTTGTAGCTCATGTCTTGAGCCAGATGAATGGCATCGTTCACAGCACTTTCGTCGTTGGGATACGCAAGATAACGGCAGCCACCCAATGCTGGACCCAAATGAGTGTTATGAATCGCAATCACGGCCTTGAGGCCTGTAACGGGGTCCACACTAAGGTGCAGCGACTCCATCTGAGCGCTTTGCATGAGAGCAAACATCATCAGGCCCTCGAACGATTATGGGTAATCGCCAGTATAGGCGGCGCCAGAAAAATCGTTGAAGTGCGCAGGAATAAGCCTGTGCGGTTTTCGGGGTTTCGGACATATCCCGGCGGGATTGGATTCTGTGGGAGCGGGCTTGCTCGCGATACTGACAACGAGGTTATCCAGCAAGACCGCGTTGATTCGATCGCGAGCAAGCCCGCCCCCACAGTGAGTTCAGGCAGGTGTATCGGGCTGATTGGCTGGATGCGCCTGGATAAACGCCGGGTGTTGCTCAGCCAGCGCTGCCACACGGGCAATGCGCGGGTACGCCGCCATTGGCACGCCAAAACGCTGCGCGGCGTACAACTGCGGGATCAGGTACACATCCGCCAACCCTGGCTGCGACCCGAAGCAATATCCGCTGTCACCGATCAATTGCTCAATGGCTCCCAGCCCTTGGGTGATCCAGTGACTGATCCACTGCACGACTTGCTCTTCGCTCTGCCCCAATTGACGCAGTTGATTGAGCACGCTGACGTTGTGCAACGGGTGAATATCGCAGGCCACCAGGGCCGCCACCGCCCGCTCGTGAGCGCGGACGGTAAGGTCCGGGGACAGCAGCGCTACCTGCGGGTAACGCTCTTCAAGATATTCAATGATCGCCGGCGACTGGGTCAGGACGCTGCCCTCATCGGTGCGCAAGGCCGGCACGCGGCCTTGCGGGTTGATCGCCAGATATGCCGCCTGGCGGTGTTCACCGCCAGGCGGCGCAATCAGGTTGACCGGCACTGCCTGATAATCCAATCCCTTAAGCGCCAGCGCGATCCGCACCCGGTAAGAAGACGTGGAGCGGTAATAGGTAAAGAGTTCCATGACCCGCTCCTTTTAACGCGCTGCGACAACCTTGCCCCGGCACTCGCCGAAACCAATGGAGGCATGACCTTCACGGGTGCAGCGGGCACGCAGGATGATTTCATCACCGTCCTCCAAAAATTTGCGCACCTCTCCCGAAGCCAGCTCGATCGGGAGTTTGCCGCCTTCGGTGATTTCCAGCAGGCTGCCCAGCTGCGAGCGGTCAGGGCCCGACAAAGTCCCCGAACCGAACAGGTCGCCTGACTGCAATTGGCACCCATTGACGCTGTGGTGAGCCACCAGCTGCGCAGCGGTCCAGTACATGTTCAGGCTATTGCTCAACCCCAGGCGATGGGCGGGCAGATTTTGCTGGCGCATCGACTCGGTCAACAACAGCACTTCAAGTTCAATATCCAGGGCGCCACCGGCCTGGTCCTTGGGATCAAGCAGATACGGCAACGGCTGCGGATCACCTTCAGGACGGGCCGGTTGCGCACGGCGGAACGGCTCCAGCGCTTCAGCCGTTACCACCCACGGCGAGATGCTGGTGATAAAGCTCTTGGACAGAAACGGGCCCAGCGGCTGGTATTCCCAGGCCTGGATATCCCGGGCCGACCAGTCGTTGAGCAAGCAAAAACCGGCAATGTGCTTGCCTGCTTCGCTGACAGGGATCGCGTCCCCCATCTCATTGCCCTGGCCAATCCAGATCCCCAGCTCCAGCTCATAGTCCAGGCGCGCGCATGGACCAAAGGTCGGTTCAGTCTGACCCGCTGGCAAGGTTTGCCCTTTTGGACGGCGTACGTCGGCACCCGACGCACGAATGGTAGAGGCGCGGCCGTGATAGCCAATCGGCACATACTTATAGTTGGGCAGCAGCGGATTGTCGGGACGAAACAGTTTGCCGACGTTTTTTGCGTGCTCGATACCGACATAAAAGTCGGTGTAGTCACCGATTCTGGCAGGCAGATGCAGCTGGCAATCCGCCGCCAACGGCAGCAGCTTTGCGCCTTGGGCTTCGATTTTCCCACGCAGGGTGCTGCCTTCAACCAGCAGTTCAAGCAGGCGCTCGCGCAGGGCAACCCGGGCGCTGCGGCCCAACTCAAAATAGGCATTCAAGGCCCCGCCCAACGAGGCTTCTACTGCAGCCTTCGCCTGGTCTTCGAACAGACCCGCCGCCAGTCCGGCTTCAAGGTCAAAAATGGAATCGCCAATGGCAACCCCGCTGCGCGCAGCAGATCCATCAATACTGAAAATGCCCATCGGCAGGTTTTGCAGCGGGAAGTCGCTGTGACCGTTGGCGGAGGCAATCCAGCTACGGGGGAAGGTGGACTGGGTCATGGGTTATCTCCGATTCGGGGTGAAGGTTGCGGGCAAGGAGGCCCAGCAAGCGTCGTAGTTCGATTGCAGTTGCGGGCACTCAAGCGCAAACCGGCTGGGACGCAACACCTGGCTGGTCTCAAACATGAAAGCCATGGTGTTGTCGATCTTGCCCGGTTGCAGCTCAGCCGCAATCGCTTTGGTACAGGTTTCGCCGTCCGGGCCGTGGGCGCTCATGCAGCTGTGCAGAGAGGCGCCTCCCGGCAAGAAGCCTTCGGCCTTGGCATCGTAGCTGCCCTGGATCAGGCCCATGAATTCGTTCATCAGGTTGCGGTGGAACCACGGTGGCCTGAAGGTGTTTTCAGCCACCATCCAGCGCGGCGGAAAAATCACGAAGTCCAGATTGGCCAGGCCAGGCACGCTGGTCGGCGAAGTCAGAACGGTAAAAATGGACGGATCGGGATGGTCGAAGCTGACCGTGCCAATGGTATTGAAGCGGCGCAAGTCGTATTTGTAGGGCACGTTATTGCCATGCCACGCGACCACGTTCAGCGGCGAGTGATCCAGCTCGCAGCCCCACAGTTCGCCGAGAAACTTTTGCACCAGCGTCGTGCTGCCCTGGCCGTCTTCGTAATGGGCGACCGGCGCCAGGAAGTCGCGGGGGTTGGCCAGACCATTGCTGCCAATCGGCCCCAGGTCCGGGAGACGCAACGGCGCGCCATGGTTTTCGGCGACATAGCCACGGGCCTGCGGGTCGAGTAACTCAACGCGAAACTTTAGTCCACGGGGGATGACCGCAATCTCCAAAGGCTCCAGGTCCAGACGCCCCAGCTCCGTGCAGATACGCAAGCGACCCTGCTCAGGCACCAGCAGCAACTCGCCGTCAGCATTGAAAAACACACGCTGCATCGAGGTATTGGCACGGTAATGGTAAATGCTGATGCCCGAGGGCTTTTCCGCCCCGCTATTGGCCACCATGCCCACAAGGCCATCGATAAAGTCAGTGGCCTCGGCAGGGATCGGCAGCGGATTCCATCGCAAGCGATTAGGCGTCACCGGGCCCAGTGGGCCGCCGACCAATTGCCGCTCCAGTTTAACGAACGCAGGATGATTGGCGGACGGCTGGATGCGGTACATCCAGGTCCGCCGCGACTCGCTGCGGACCATGGTGAATGCAGTGCCGGACAACAATTCGGCGTACAGGCCGTACGGGGCTTTTTGCGGAGAGTTCTGACCGACCGGCAAGGCGCCGGGAAGTGCTTCGCTGCTGAATTCATTGCCAAACCCGGATTGATAGCCAAGGACTGGCGAAGACGCGTCGAGGTTCATGGAGCCTCCAGAGTGGAGAAGACAGTGGACTGCGCATTGCTGTGAGACAACCTGCGCGTCGCTGCGTTATTTTTATCGTAATTCAATTACGCATAACGTAATTTGATTGGTATTAAGCGTCAAGCTATAAAGACGCCCATTCGTCCCGAGATATAAGCATCACCATGGAAAAGCCCCGTAGCAGCAATGACAGTGCCGGCAAACAAAAAGTGCGTTCGGCCGAGGTCGGCACAGACATCCTCAAGGCCCTGGCCGAGCTGTCACCCTCGACCTCGCTGTCGCGCCTGGCCGAACACGTGCAGATGCCCGCCAGCAAGGTACATCGCTATCTACAGGCGCTTATTGCCAGCGGGTTTGCCGAGCAGAATATCGCCACCAACCATTACGGCCTGGGGCGTGAGGCGTTACGAGTGGGCCTGGCCGCGCTCAACAGCATGGATGTGCTAAAGGTCGCCGCCCTGCCCCTGGCCGAGTTGCGTGATGACTTGAACGAAACCTGCTTTCTGGCCGTGTGGGGCAATCAGGGGGCCACGGTGGTGCATATCGAACCGGCGGTGCGGGCAATCACGGTGGTCACTCAGCTAGGCTCGGTTTTACCGCTGCTGAGTTCATCAACGGGGCTGGTGTTCAACGCCTTTTTGCCGGACCGCGAAACCGCCGATTTGCGCGAACTGGAATTAAAAACCGATCTGGTTCACCCGCTGGAAAAACCCGAGGCCTATACCCGGCTTTGTGAGCACATCCGTCAGCGTGGCTTGCACTTTGTGCATGGCTTGCTGATGCCCGGTGTTGATGCACTGTCGGCCCCGGTATTCGATGCTACCGGCAAGGTTGCCGGCGTACTGACCGTGGTTGGCCCCACATCACTGTTCCACGCCGATGAAAACGGGCCGGCAGCCAAGCGTTTGCTGGCTGCCAGCCAGGCCATCAGTTGGCGAATGGGCTATCAGCCGGGCTGACGATCAGCGGTGTCAAACCATCCATTTGTATTTGGCTTCATCGAGCAGGTCTCTCATCAGTTGTTCGATGTCCTCGATGGCAAACTGATGCATTCGGTGGCTGTCCTGGAACGTCCAGGGTTTAGAGAACACGCCTGTTTCCCAGTCGTTGTGCAACTGGACCGTGCCCCACTCCAGCGTGTCCATGCCAAGACCCTGCAGGTCCTGGCTGTAGGTCAATGTCAGGTCAACGATGTTGTTGACCGTGTTGATGTAAATGCTTTCGCAATCTATTGCATGGTGCAGCAACTGCTCATTCAGAAACGAGCGTACCCGCTCGAGTACGTCCGGGCTCGGCTTGAGGGTGAAGCTTGCAGCATCGAACACGCGCTTATCCATATCGCTCATGATGAACCTCCTGTCATTGCTCCCGGCCTGTGCAGCCTCGTGCTGCATCAGATCAGCCGGGAGAAATCATGTAAAAGCGCATTCAACACGGCCAATATGCAGGGCATGAAGTACATAGTTATCACGCCCTCATCAGACATATAACCCTCTGAGCTACCGCACTTTTTTGCTCCACCACTGTTGTCGAAGCTGTAAAAGAGATTGTCGTAAAGCGGCCTTACTCCGCAGCGGGCAAGTCCTTATTCTTGTCGAACTTTCCAGCACGGACACACGTCCAACGCATCGAGTCGCATCGACTCTGCACCCGATTTACCCTGACGTTGATTTGTAGCTCCTTGATGAACGTCTTCCTTGGCCGCTGTTTTCAGCGGCCTTTTTTATGCCCGCAGATTGTGTGGCAACGGTACAAACTAGAACACCATCGCCAGCAGCGGCGCGGCGAACAGGTTAAGAATGCCGGTCAACACCATCACCAGCCCTGCCACCGAACCTTCTTCGCTCCCCACTTCCCGGGCTCGGCTCACGCCCGCCCCATGGGCACCGATACCGAACAGCGCACCCCTTGCCAGACTGCTGCGCAGCGGCAACCACTTGAGCAGGATGCCGCCCAGCAATGCGCCAAATACTCCGGTAAACATCACAAACACAGCCGTCAGCTCCGGTACGCCACCCAAACCCTGGGCCAGCGGCATGGCAAACGGGGTGGTGATGGAGCGCGGCACCAATGACATGGTGAGCTCAGTGTCGAGTGACAGCGCCCTGGCCAGCCAGAATGAACTGCCGATGGACGCTGCGCTGCCTGCCAGCATGCCCAGCAGCAAAGCCACCCAATGCCGGGCCAGCAACCTGCGCTGCTGCCAGATAGGCACAGCGAAGGCGACCGTCACAGGCCCCAACACCAGCATCAGCCAATGGGTGTTGCTGGAGTACTCGGCATAGGCGGTGTGTAACGGGACGGCCACGGCAAGCAGCAAGGCAGGTACCAGAATCAGCGGTGACAGCAGATAGCGGCCGGTGCGCTGATACAACCAGCGGCTAAAACCGTAGGTGGCCAGAGTGAACAACAGCCAGAACATGGGCATCAGTTCAAACTTCATGGCGCACTCTCCAACGGCATACCGCCTCAACGGTAAACGCCGTCACAACCATTACCAGCAGGGTGCTGACGCCAATCACCAGCAGGATGCGCCAGCCGTCATCACGCATGATCACGCCGTAGTCGAGCAGGCTCATCAGCGCGGGAATAAAAAACAACAGCATTTCAGTCATCAACACGCCGGCCCCCAGTTGCAGGGTCGCAGGCTTGACCCAGCCCAGGGCAAACGCCAGCAGCAACAACGCCATGCCCACAACACCTCCCGGTATTGGCAGGTGCCACCAGGCCGCGAGCTGGCAGCCCAAGAAGTAGAGCGCCAACAACACCGCCAGCTCACTGATCAGCCGACCCAAGCGTTTTACATCGAAGCGTTTCATGATCTTTCCATTCCTGACAGGCCATCAGTCTAAAGAGCCTGCTACCATCCCGAAAACGAATTGTCAGACTTATAGCCATTCCAAAACGGAATCACGACGATGGAATTCAAACACCTGCGCACCTTTATTGAAGTCGCACGCCTGGGCGGCTTCACCCAGGCCGCCAGCGGCCTGCATATCAGCCAGTCGGCGGTCAGCAAGCAGGTGGCACAGCTCGAGCACAGCCTTGGCACGCCCCTGTTCGATCGCCTGGGCTCACAGGTCAGGCTGACGGCTGCGGGGACGGTGGTGCTACAGCGAGCCGAGGACATGCTGCGTTTGCACAACGAGTTGCTGAGCGAGCTGGACGATTTGAGCCATCTGACCCGGGGCGAGCTGCGAGTAGGCCTGCCATTGCTGGGCAGCAATACGCTGTTTGCCGGGTTATTTGCCGAATACCGGCGACGTTATCCGAATATTCAGGTGCAATTGTTGGAAGAAGGCAGCTTGAATATTGAAAAGGCGGTTTTGAGCGGCGAGCTGGAACTGGGCGGTAGCTTGACGCCGAAGAATCCCGCATTTGCTTATCAGCCCTTTTGTGACGAGCCTCTGGACGTTTTGATCCCGGTAGATCACCCGCTGGCAGAAGGCCCCAGCGTGCGCCTTGAACAATTGGCCGATACTCCTTTTTTGCTCTATCAGCGCAGTTTTGTGCTCAACGATCGCGTGCTCAAGGCCTGCCAACAAGCGGGCTTTACCCCCATTGAAGGCGGACGCAGTGGGCAGGCGGATTTTTTGGTGGCACTGGTGGCCGCAGGCCAGGGCGTGGTGTTGCTGCCCAGCGTGGTTGCCCGCGGGCTGGTGCGCCCCGGCGTGGTGCGGGTAAAGCTGCTGGCACCGGACTATTTGCGCTGGGATATAGCGTTCATCTGGCGCGAAGGCGCGTATTTGTCACGGGCAGCCCAAGCCTGGCTTGAGCTGCTGCGTGAACGCCCGGTTATTGGCTCAGTGCTTTGATCAAGTCTGCAATCCAGGGCTCGGAGTCTTCCTCTGGCGTCACCGTGACACTGGAGTCCAGGCGCAGCATCGGCAGTACTTCGCCCACGCCAAGCTCGGCAAACAGTTCGCGCAGTTGCTCGCCACCGCCACAGAACGTATCGCCGTAGCTCTCGTCACCCAAGGCGATCACGGCACCGGGCAAACCGCGCCAGGCGGCTGGCAGTTGGTCACGAATGGCGCTGTACAACGCCACAAGATTGTCGGGCAGCTCGCCCATGCCCGTGGTCGAGGTCACGGCCAACAAAGCCTCAGGGCCGAACGCCTGGAGATCGGCAAGGGTGGCGCGGGAATTGAGAAACACCTCAAAACCGGCATCAGTGAGCAGTTGCTTGGCATTACGGGCGACTTCTTCAGCAGTGCCGTACACCGAGCCGCAAAGGATGGCGACTTTCATCAATCTGATCCTGTAACTGACTAAAAGGCTGGGATATTAACAGGTGCGACACAGCTCTCGTACCTATGCCTTAAGATGCAGCAATCTGTTCGACTAAAGAGAATTGCACGATGATCAACGCCCGCTTGTTGCAGCGCATGGTAGACGCGTCCCAGGACGGCATTGTGGTGGCCGAACAAGAAGGCGAAGACAACATTCTGATTTATGTTAACGATGCGTTTGAGGCCCTCACCGGCTACAGCCGCGACGACATCCTGTATCAGGACTGCCGTTTTTTGCAGGCTGGCGACCGCGACCAGCGTGGCCTGCAGTTGATCCGCGAAGCCATTGCCAGCGGGCAACCGACTCGCCAGGTGCTGCGCAACTATCGCAAGGACGGCACGCACTTCTGGAATGAGCTGTCGATCACGCCGGTGTTCAACGAGAACGACCAGCTGACCTACTTTATTGGCGTGCAGAAAGATGTCACCCAGCACGTCAAGGCCGAACAGCGTGTCGCGCAGCTCGAAGCCCAGCTGGCTGCTGTCCAGGCCGAGTTGCAGGCACTCAAGGCGACGAGCGGATCAAACAAAACGTAAAAAGAGCGGTCTGATAATCGCAATGACGATTTTTCTGACCTTTTTTTGAGCCCCATCCATGTCTCACGATGCCCTTTTGACTCAGGACGAGCTGGATTTCATCCGAACGATTCACCAAAACCCGCTGCTCAATACGCGGGATGCGTCGTCCAGCCTGACGGTCAACGGGATGTCGCAAATCCGTGATCTGCTGACACGCCTGGCGGCCCATGAACAGGTCACCATCCTGGCGCAATTCGCCAACCAGCAAATGAGCTTTCCACTGCGCCTGGTTGAAGACGAGTTCCATGCCCAGCATCTGCAACTCGGAACGCCAAGCATCTTCGAAGACGGGCCCAAATCCCGCCCCTGGCGCCTCACCCTAGCAGAACCAGTCCCCCTGGAAAACATCAGGGGCAAAGCCGGACACCTGTGGGTCACCGAACTTTCGTTCAAAGGGATGCTGGTTGAAATGCGTCACGACAGCGAGCCACCCCGCCAGTTTGCACAGTGGTTCAGCCCAGGCGGCCATGAGCGAATTGCCCTGCGCGGCACCCTTGAACGTAAAACCGAACTGGGCCTTTACGCCTACCAGCTCAGTCAGCGTAACAAGGGCGAGACTGAACGCCTGCGCCAATACATCTTGCAGCAACACCGCCTGACGCACCCAAGCCTGCACGGCTGATCTCGATCAGCTGCCCAGTGTTGCCTTGAGATCAGCGTCCAATCGCTGATTCATCAACCGGGCCTCACTGCCCAGGCAAGCAATGGATGAACCCGCCAGCGCCTCCTGGGCCACGTTCGAACCGGCCCCGGCCAATGACATCGAGCAATTCAAGGTCTGCGCCAGCCGCATCAGCCGGCGGTGGTGCGCCGTCCCCAGGGCATGACTGGCAAACAGTACGACAGCCTGAGGCTCCAGTTTTTCGCAGACCAGTGACAGCTCTTCCAAGGGTTGGCCGATGGCCAAAACCCGGACTACGCGATCATTACGGGTCAACAGCAAGCCCGTCACCAACAGTTCCAGCTCGCGGCACAGCTCGGGCATCGCCACCACCATCACACACTGCCTGGCATCTGCCGCCTGCAACTGCAGGCGATGCTGCACCCGCCCGCGCAAGAATCCATCCAGCATCAGCCATTCGCTGGTTCGGCCAAACACATCCCGAGCTTTTGACAACTGTTGCCACAGGGGCAGGAAGATCCCCTGAAACACCACTTCGACCGGGTAGCTGGAGTAAATCTGACCGTAGAGTCGCTCCAGCTCCGACTCATTGAAGGCCGCGAGCGCGCTGCTTATACGGGTTTGCCATTCGCCATACTCGCTGGCCTCGGGTTGCGGATTGTCAGCGGGCTTCGTGTTTGCGAGCAATTGCGCGACTTTGCTGACAGCAACCCCACGCTCAAGCCAGCCCATGATCAGGCGAATTGACTCAATATCGCTCACTGAATACAGCCGATGCCCACTTTCGGTGCGTTTTGGTTCGATCAAACCATAACGCCGCTCCCACGCACGCAGGGTCACCGGGTTGATGCCGGTGAGCCTGGCCACATCCCTGATCGGGTAGAGACCTTGGCAATCATCAGCCTGTGTAATGGGCTCAACTTCAGTAATCACGGACATTGGGCGGGCAACAGTCAGAAAGGGATGACAGGATTCTACCCCTCAATCCAGACGCTGTGGGAGCGGGCTTGCTCGCGATGCAGGCCGAGCTGCCTGCCAGATAAGCGGCGGTGATGCTATTGCGGGCACGCCCGCCCCACAAACGGCGCCGTGAGCATTCAGGAACAATACTTGCTTGTTTTTCATCACTCAGCCCACCACCCCGGCGCTGTGTTTTGTGCCTGCCCTACCCGGGCAGCATTAGCCTCATGGAGATACACAATGTCTGCCTCCCCTGTCACGTTGATGGTTGCGCGCCGTGTCGCCAAAGGTCGCTACCAGGAGTTGATTGCCTGGTTGCATGAAGGCGAACAACTGGCCACGGACTTTTCCGGATACCTGGGTTCCGGCGTACTGGCCCCGCCACCGGGCGACGACGAATTTCAAATCATCTTCCGCTTTGCCGACGAAACCACCTTGCATGCCTGGGAGCACTCGGTATCGCGCAAGGCCTGGTTGCTGCGCGGCAGCGATTTGTTTGCCAACCCGTCGGAGCACCGCGTCAGCGGGATCGACGGCTGGTTTGGCGTTGCCGGACAAAGACCACCACGCTGGAAACAAGCCGTTGCCATCTGGCTGGCGTTCTTCCCCGTATCGCTGCTGTTCAATTTTGTGTGCGCGCCCTTATTGAGCGAGCTGAGCCTGTTGCATCGGGTCCTGGTCAGCACCCTGGCCCTGACGCCGCTGATGGTTTATCTGTTTATTCCACTGTCCACGCACCTGCTGGCCAACTGGCTGCACAGCTCGCCAGGCAAACCCCTGCGCAGCGCAATCGCAACCCAGCGCAACTAAGCTCGGGCTTGGGCTTTACGTCGCGGACGCTGGTATAGTTTTGCCATTGCGCCGCGACTGTTTCCGGCTTACCTGCTCCGAGTCTGTCATGCCCACTTCTTCTGCTCCGATCCTGATCACGGGTGCCGGCCAGCGCATCGGCCTGTACTGCGCGCAGCAATTGCTGGCAGACGGCTACCCGGTGGTTTTTACCTATCGCAGCGAAAAACCCGGGGTGCAAACCCTGCGTGACCTGGGCGCTGTTGCGTTGTTTGCCGACTTCTCCACCGAAGCTGGCATTCTGGATTTTATCCAGCGACTTAAAGAGCACACCGACTGCTTGCGGGCAATTGTGCATAACGCCTCGGCCTGGCTGGCAGAAACCCCGCAGACAGAAACCGACGCCTTTACGCACATGTTCAGCGTGCACATGCTCGCGCCTTACCTGATCAACCTGCATTGCAGCGAGCTGCTCAAGCGTTCGACCCCGGCGGATATCGTGCATATCAGCGACGATGTGACCCGCAAGGGCAGCAGCAAGCACATTGCCTATTGCGCCACCAAGGCCGGGCTCGACAGCCTGACCCTGTCATTCGCGGCTAAACTGGCCCCACAGATCAAAGTCAACGGCATCGCCCCGGCCATGCTGTTGTTCAACCCTGACGACGATGCGGCGTACCGCACCAAAGCGCTGGCCAAGTCTGCGCTGGGCATAGAACCCGGCGCCGAGGTGATTTACCAGAGCCTGCGTTATCTGCTGGACAACCCCCATGTGACCGGCACTACCCTGACCGTCAATGGCGGCCGGCATCTAAAATAAGCCGCCCCGCGAGGAAGTATTTTCATGAGCGCATCACTGCCCGGGCATTACCGCGAAATCCTCATCGATATCGGTGAAGACCCTGACCGCGAAGGTTTGCTCGACACCCCCAAGCGCGCAGCCAAAGCCATGCAGTACCTGTGTCATGGCTATGAGCAGAGCCTGGAGACCATCGTCAACGGCGCCCTGTTCGCCTCTGACAGCGACGAAATGGTGATCGTGGCCAATATCGAGCTGTACTCACTGTGCGAGCATCACCTGCTGCCGTTTATCGGCAAGGCCCATGTGGCCTACATCCCGACGGGCAAAGTACTGGGGTTGTCGAAAATCGCCCGCATCGTCGACATGTTTGCCCGTCGCCTGCAAATTCAGGAAAACCTCACCCGTGAAATCGCCGACGCCATTGAAAGCGTGACCCAGGCCGCAGGCGTAGCCGTTGTGATTGAAGCTCAGCACATGTGCATGATGATGCGCGGCGTAGAAAAACAGAATTCGACCATGAACACCTCGGTCATGCTTGGCGCGTTTCGCGAGCCGAGCACCCGCATGGAGTTCTTGCAACTGATTGGACGGAGCAAGTCGTAATGCCACAACTTCAGCCAGGAATGGCCCGTATTCGCGTCAAGGACCTGTGCCTGCGTACCTACATCGGTATCAATGAGGAAGAAATCCTCAACAAGCAGGATGTGTTGATCAACCTCACCATCCTCTATGCCGCGCAAGAGGCGGTGCGCGATAACGACATCGACCACGCGCTCAATTACCGCACCATCACCAAGGCCGTGATCCAGCACGTCGAAGAGAACCGCTTCGCCCTGCTTGAGCGCCTGACCCAGGAGTTGCTGGACCTGGTAATGGCCAATGGCGCGGTACTGTATGCCGAAGTCGAAGTCGACAAGCCGCACGCGCTGCGCTTTGCCGAATCGGTCTCGATTACGCTGGCGGCGAGCCGCCAGGCTGCAACTTCATAACCCCGGTGAACCCCATGACTCCTCAAGAACAGCTTGAACTGGAGGCGGCCGCCTTCCGCCGCCTTGTCGCACATCTGGACAGCCGCAAGGACGTGCAAAACATTGACCTGATGAACCTCTCGGGTTTTTGCCGCAACTGCCTGTCCAAGTGGTACAAGGCTGCTGCTGACGAGCGCCAGATCGACATCAGCCTCGATGACGCCCGTGAAGCGGTGTACGGCATGCCGTATGCCGACTGGAAATCCCAATACCAGAAAGAAGCCAGCGCCGAACAAGCCGCGGCGTTTGCCCAAGGAAAAAAGCAATGACTGATGTGAACACCCTGCGCGCCAGCCTCGACAGCGGCGAACACCTCTTCGCCGACACCCTGGCATTTATCGCAGCGCACTACGATTACCAGCCGCAGGCCTTCAATAACGGCGGCGTGGAAAACGCTGCCGGGCAGAATGAAGGTTCGTGCAAGACCCTGGGCCTGGCGCTGCTGGAAGGTTTGAGTGATCAGCAGGCGCTGTTGGCGTTTGGCGAGCATTACCGTTCGGTGCTTGCCACGCCTGAAGGCACAGACCACAGCAATATCCGTGCGCTGATTGCCCACGGCCTGGCCGGTGTCAAACTCGACGCACAGCCGCTGACCCGCAAGGCGTAAGCCAGCCTCTGCCCCACAGGGCAGACACAAAAAAACCGGCCGAAGCCGGTTTTTTTATTGGGGTGGGCTATCAGAACTGAGCGTTCTGCAGGCCGTCCAGGTAGCGCTCGGTATCCAGCGCGGCCATGCAACCGGCGCCAGCCGAGGTGATGGCTTGACGGTAAACGTGGTCAGCCACGTCGCCGGCAGCAAACACGCCTTCGACGCTGGTAGCCGTAGCGTTGCCTTCACGGCCGCCCTGCACAACCATGTAGCCGTCTTTAAGCTCCAGCTGGCCTTCGAACAACGAGGTGTTCGGCGTGTGGCCGATGGCGATGAATACGCCGTCCACTTTCAGCTCGTCAAAGCTGCCATCGTTGTTTTTCAGGCGCGCGCCGGTCACACCCATGTTGTCGCCCAACACTTCGTCCAGGGTCGCGTTCAGCTTGAGTTCGATCTTGCCTTCAGCGACACGGGCGTGCAGTTTGTCGATCAGGATCTTCTCGGCGCGGAAGGTTTCGCGACGGTGAACCAGGGTCACTTTGCTGGCGATGTTGGCCAGGTACAGCGCCTCTTCAACGGCAGTGTTACCACCACCGACCACGGCAACCGGCTTGTTGCGATAGAAGAAACCGTCACAGGTTGCACAGGCGGAAACGCCCTTGCCCATGAACGCTTCTTCGGACGGCAGGCCCAGGTAACGGGCGCTGGCGCCGGTCGCAATGATCAGGGCATCACACGTGAACGTGCCGCTGTCACCTTTCAAGGTAAACGGACGGTTTTTCAGATCCACTTCATTGATGTGGTCGAAAATGATTTCAGTCTCAAAGCGCTCGGCGTGCTCACGCATGCGGTCCATCAGGGCCGGACCGGTCAGGCCGTGAACATCACCTGGCCAGTTGTCGACTTCAGTCGTGGTGGTCAATTGACCGCCAGCCTGCATGCCCGTGATCAGCAGTGGTTTGAGGTTGGCGCGGGCCGCGTAGACCGCGGCGCTGTAACCGGCAGGGCCGGAACCCAGAATAATCACACGCGAATGACGTACTTCAGACATGACTCACTCCTATGACCGCCCGCATTGGAACCGGGTCGGAACGCCGTTTACCGGCTGGAATAAAAAGAAACCGTAAACCTGCCCAGGCCAAGCCTGAAAAACGCAGGTCCTGAAAAATATGGGTGAAGCATATAGAGGCCGCAGAGAGTAAGGAAATACGCATTAACAATCCAGCTCATAGCGGGTCTCTATGTAGTCGAATTCGATTTTAGACGGCTTTGTTACAGTTATTGTCGATAGTGCAACAAGGCTTTCGTCCTACAGATAAAGCCGTTAAGGTCGCCCGGTTTTCCACTGCTCGGAGCACTCTATGCCCGCCCCCGTTCTTTCTGGCCCGCAGTACCTGCGTGAAGGCCTGACGTTGGTTCTCAGCCCTGGCCTGCGCTTGTTCGTGCTGCTGCCGTTGCTGATCAATCTGGTGCTGTTCGTCGGGTTGATTTATTTCGCCGGGCATCAGTTCAGCCTCTGGGTCGATACCCTGATGCCGTCACTGCCAAGCTGGCTCAGCTTCCTCAACTACCTGTTGTGGCCGTTGTTTGTCGTGCTGGTGGCGTTGATGGTGTTTTTCACGTTCACCATGCTGGCCAACATCATTGCGGCGCCGTTCAACGGTTTTCTCTCGGAAAAAGTCGAGGCCGTCGTACGCGGGGTCGATAACTCACCGCCCTTCAGCTGGGGCGAACTGGCTGCGATGGTGCCCCGCACCCTGGCCCGGGAAATGCGCAAGCTGGGCTACTTTCTGCCACGGGCCGTTGCGCTGCTGATCCTGTCGTTCATACCGGTGCTCAACCTGATTGCGGCCCCGTTGTGGCTGCTGTTCGGGGTCTGGATGATGGCCATTCAGTACATCGACTACCCCGCTGATAACCACAAGCTGGGCTGGAACGAGATGCTCGCCTGGTTGCGCGAGAAGCGCTGGCAGAGCATGAGCTTCGGCGGCATCGTCTATCTGGTGCTGCTGATCCCGGTGGTCAATGTGCTGATGATGCCCGCTGCTGTCGCTGGCGCCACCCTGTTCTGGGTGCGCGAGCGGGGCGATGAAGCGCTGGCATCTCGCTAACGACTTCATAAATCCATCATCACCGTGACACACGGGCGTCATGACCCCAGAACACACTGGGGTCATGACCACAGCCCTGCACATCGTCCTGATCACCGAAACCTTCGCGCCTGAAATCAATGGTGTCGCCAATACCCTTGGCCAGCTGTGTGATGGCTTGCGTGCGCGCAATCATCGCGTGGAACTGGTGCGCCCGCGCCAGGCCGACGATGGCGGCCAGCGCAGCAACGACGAACTGATGCTGTGCCGGGGCTTGCCGCTACCCGGCTACCCCGGCCTGCAGTGGGGCCTGACATCCACCCATCGCCTGACCAAACGCTGGCGCCAACAACCTCCGGATGTGGTCTACATCGCCACAGAGGGACCGTTGGGCCTGTGTGCATTGCGGGTTGCACGTCGCCTGGGCATTACAGCGGTCACGGGGTTTCACACCAACTTCCAGCAGTATTTGCGTCAACACGGCCTGACCCTGTTCACCCGTGCACTGACGCACTACTTGCGCTGGTTCCATAACCGCTCTGCACTGACCCTGGTCCCCAGCACCAGCCAGCGCGTGGAGCTTGCGCGCAGGCATTTTGAACGCCTGGATCTGCTCCCTCGCGGCGTTGACAGCCAGTTGTTCAGCCCGGCAAAACGCCAGGACGCCTTGCGCCAGAGCTGGGGACTCAGGGAAAACGACATTGCGCTGTTACATGTGGGGCGCCTGGCACCGGAAAAAAACCTGGATGCACTCAAGCGCTGTCTTGATGCGCTGCAAGCCCGCTATCCGGCGCGCCGGTTCAAGTTGATCGTGGTGGGTGACGGATCAAAACGTGCGGCCCTGGAAGCCTCATTGCCCGAAGCGATTTTTTGCGGGCAACAGTCAGGACATACCCTGGCTTGTCACTACGCCTGCGGGGATGTGTTTCTGTTTCCGAGCCTGAGCGAGACATTTGGCAATGTGGTGCTTGAAGCCCAGGCCTCTGGCTTGGGCGTAGTGGCCTATGACGAGGCCGCTGCTGGCCTGCATATCCGCCATGGATACAATGGCGTACTGGCCATGCCGGGGGACGAATACGCCTGGATCGAAGCCGCCTGCTGGCTCCTTGAAGACCCAGAGACCTTACGTACCCTGCGCCTCAATGCCCGACGTCATGCCAGCCGCCAAAGCTGGCCAGGCAGTGTCGAGCAGTTCGAAAGCCAGTTGTTGCGAGCTCGACAGGGCTCCATGTGCGAAGCCCCGGAGCCTATTCACGTCGCGGTAAAAAAACCTTAAGCCAGGGATTTTTCAATCGACTGAATCACCGTCGCATCGTCTGGCGCGGTGCGCGGTGAGAATCGCGCCAACACCCGCCCATCTTTGCCGACCAGGAACTTCTCGAAGTTCCAGGTGATTTCCCCCTCAAACTCGGCCCCCTCGCCTGCCAGCAAACGATAGAGCTGATGACGGTCAGGCCCGTTGACCTCAAGCTTGCTGCTCAGAGGAAAACTGACACCGTAGTTGAGGCTGCAAAACGCCTGAATTTGCTCCTCGGTACCCGGCTCTTGCCCGGCGAACTGATTGCATGGCACGCCCAAAACGCTGAAACCCTGGCCCTTGAATTGCTGATACAGGTTTTCCAGCGCTGCGTACTGAGGGGTCAAACCGCACTTGGAGGCCACGTTCACTACCAGCACCACTTTGCCTTTAAAGGTGTCCAGTGGTAGCGGCTTGCCATCCAGCGCGTCTAAGGTAAGTTCGTGAAAAGCACTCATGACGGACTCCAAAATTCCCGTATCCACGTTCAAGCAATCGTCCGACGTACCGATTACCGTAATCTCCCAGGATCAAAAAAGGCGCCCGTAGGCGCCTTCCTGGCTAGTTCACAAGTGAGCGTAGCAGCACTTATCAGTGCTGATGACCGCCTTCACCGTGGACGTGGCCGTGAGCGATTTCTTCTTCGCTTGCATCACGAATTGCAACAACCTTGACCTTGAAGTTCAGACGCTGACCAGCCAGTGGGTGGTTGCCATCAACGGTCACATCGTCGCCGTCCAGATCACGGATGGTCACGATCTGCATTTGGCCGTCCGGCGCCGAAGCGTGGAACTGCATGCCAACTTCCAGTTGGTCAACGCCTTCGAACATGCTGGCGCTCAAGGTGCTTACCAGCTCGGCGGAGTATTCGCCGTAAGCGTCTTCAGGTTCAACGCTAACGTCCAGCTCGTCACCAACAGCCTTACCGATCAGAGCCTTTTCCAGACCCGGAATGATGTTACCTGCACCTTGCAGGTAGACCAGCGGCGCGCCGCCGGCAGAGCTGTCGATGACCTCACCAGCGTCATTGGTCAGGGTATAGTCGATGGAGACAGCCTTATTGGCGGCGATCGTCATGGGGCGAGACCTTTTGCAAAAAAATAATGAGTTCGCAAGTTTAACCAAGCAATCGCCCGAAAGCGAACACAACAAAGACCAACGGATAATTTTGAAAACTTCAACGATCATTGGCTGGCGTCAGGATGAAGAGCAGCACTGGGTTGTCGTGCTCTCCTGTGGCCACACCCAGCACCAGCGTCACCAACCGCCCTGGCAATCAAGACCCTGGGTGCTTGACCCTGAGCAGCGCCAGGCAAAAATAGGCCAGCCCTTTGACTGTGGCTGGTGTGCTCAAGACGCGGATAGCGCTAATCTTGGCAATTGATTCAGGCACAAGCCCGGTTAAAGGGTGTTGCCCTTGCACTGCCACGTCAGGAAGCTCGCATGCAAACTTTCTTTATCGCTCCCACCGACTTTGGTGTGGGTCTGACCTCTATTAGCCTGGGCCTGGTTCGCACCCTGGAGCGCGCCGGGTTGAAAGTCGGGTTTTTCAAGCCCATTGCCCAGCCGCATCCGGGTGACTTCGGCCCTGAACGTTCCACCGAGCTGATCGCCCGCACCCACGGCCTCAAGCCGCCGACACCACTGGGTCTGGCCCATGTCGAACGCATGCTCGGTGACGGCCAGTTGGATGAGCTGCTCGAAGAGATCATCAACCTCTATCAACAGGCTGCCATCGGCAAGGACGTACTGATCGTAGAAGGCATGGTGCCCACCCGTACCGCCAGCTACGCGGCTCGGGTCAACTTGCACCTGGCCAAGAGCCTGGATGCCGAAGTGATTCTGGTCTCGGCCCCTGAAAACGAAGTGCTGACCGAACTTTCCGGACGGGTGGAGTTACAGGCGCAGCTGTTTGGCGGGCCCAAGGACCCAAAAGTACTCGGTGTGATCCTCAACAAGGTACGCACTGACGAAAGCATGGAAGCCTTCTCGGCACGCCTCAAAGAGCATTCCCCATTGCTGCGCAGTGGTGATTTCAAGCTGCTGGGCTGCATTCCGTATCAACCCGAACTCAACGCCCCGCGCACCCGCGATGTAGCCGAACTGCTCGGCGCCCAGGTGCTCAATGCCGGGGACTATGAAACCCGGCGCATGTCGAAAATCATCCTGTGCGCCCGCACGGTACTCAACACCCTGCAACTGCTCAAACCGGGCGTGCTGGTCGTCACCCCCGGCGATCGCGACGACATCATCCTGGCCGTCAGCCTGGCCGCGATGAATGGCGTTCCGCTGGCGGGCCTGCTGCTGACCAGCGACACCCAGCCCGATCCGCGCCTGATGGAGCTTTGCCGGGGTGCGTTGCAGGCCGGGCTGCCAGTGCTGTCGGTGAGCACGGGGTCCTACGACACCGCCAACCGCCTCAATGGCCTGAACAAGGAAATCCCGATCGATGACCGCGAACGTGCGGAAATCATCACCGACTTTGTTGCCAGCCATCTGGACGCCCACTGGCTGCATCAACGCTGCGGCACGCCACGGGAAATGCGCCTGACCCCTGCCGTCTTCCGCTATCAACTGATCCAGCGCGCCCAGCAGGCCAACAAGCGCATCGTTTTGCCCGAAGGCAGCGAGCCCCTGACCGTACAGGCGGCAGCTATTTGTCAGGCTCGCGGCATCGCCCGCTGCGTATTGCTGGCCAAGCCCGAAGAAGTCCACGCGGTCGCCAAGGCCCACGGTTTCGAACTGCCCGAGGGTCTGGAAATTCTCGACCCGGACCTGATTCGCGCCCGGTACGTCGAACCGATGGTGGCCCTGCGCAAGACCAAGAGCATCAACGCGCCGATGGCCGAGCAGCAGCTGGAAGACCCGGTGGTGATTGGCACCATGATGCTGGCACTGGACGAGGTCGACGGGCTGGTTTCAGGGGTTATCCACTCCACCGCCAACACCATTCGGCCTGCCCTGCAGTTGATCAAGACGGCACCGGGCTGCACGCTGGTATCGTCGGTGTTCTTCATGCTGTTCCCCGAGCAGGTGCTGGTGTACGGCGACTGCGTGATGAACCCGCACCCGAGCGCCTCTGAACTGGCGGAAATCGCCCTGCAAAGCGCCGACTCTGCTGCGGCGTTCGGCATCACCCCGCGGGTGGCCATGATCAGCTATTCCAGCGGCGAATCGGCCAGCGGTGAAGAGGTCGAAAAAGTCCGCGAAGCCACCTTGCTGGCCCACGAAGCCCAGCACTCACTGCTGATCGACGGCCCGCTGCAATACGATGCCGCCGCCAACGAGGTAGTTGCCAGGCAACTGGCCCCCAACAGCCAGGTGGCAGGCCGAGCCACCGTTTTTGTGTTCCCGGACCTGAACACCGGCAATACGACTCACAAAGCCGTGCAACGCAGCGCCGATTGCGTCAGCCTCGGGCCAATGCTGCAAGGCCTGCGCAAGCCGGTGAACGATCTGCCACGCGGCGCTCAAGTGGACGATATCGTCTACACCATCGCCCTCACGGCCATTCAAGCCGCCAACCGACCTATGGATATTTAAATGTTGGACTTCTTGCCTGCACCGCTACGCGGCGTCATTGCTTCGCTGCTGCTGGCGATCAACACCATCGTGTGTTGCACGCCGCTGTTCATCGTCGCGATTTTCAAGCTGTGTCTGCCCTTTGCGGCAGCTCAACGGGTGACCGATGAATTGATGCGCCGTATCCACGAAGCCTGGATCGCCAACAACAATCGCTGGATGGACTTGCTGCGCAAGACCCGCTGGCATATCAAGGGCCTTGAGGGGCTGGACTATGAGCACTCGTATCTGGTGACCAGCAACCACCAGAGCTGGGTCGACATCATGGTGCTGCAATACGTGCTCAACAAACGCATCCGCCCGCTCAAATTCTTCCTCAAGCAGGAGCTGATCTGGGTGCCGGTCATTGGCCTGGCATGGTGGGCGCTGGGCTTTCCGTTCATGAAACGCTACTCCAAGGCCTACCTGGCCAAGCACCCGGAGAAAAAAGGCGCGGATCTGGCGACCACACGTAAAACCTGCGCCAAGTTCAAAAACCAGTCCGTGGGGATCTTCAACTTCGTCGAGGGCACGCGCTTTACAGAAGCCAAGCACGCGCAGCAGAACTCGCCGTTCCGCTACCTGCTCAAGCCCAAGGCCGGAGGCATCGCCTTTGTGCTGGATGCAATGGGCGAACAGCTGCAGTCCATCATCAACGTGACCATCCACTATCCGGGCGGGCGTCCAGGGTATTGGGACTTGCTGTGCGGCAATGTGAAAGACGTGGTCGTGGTGTTTGAAGAGCTGAATATCCCGGCTGAGTTTCTGGGTAAAAACTACGATCAGGACCCCGAGTACCGGCTGGCATTCCAAGGCTGGATCAACCAGTTGTGGGAAGACAAGGACCGGCTGCTGGAGGAGTTGCATCGCGAGTTTCCCAACACCTGACGATTCAACCCTGTAGTCGCTGCCGAGGTCCGAAGGCTGCGATAGGGATCGAAGAGCCCGTACAACCTCAGTCCCGAATGGATCTGAAACACCGGGGTGGCTTATTTACGACGGCTTCGCCGCCGATCGCAGCCTTCGTACCTCGTCAGCGGCTACAGGTAGTGGATAACCGCACCCAATAAAAAGCCCGCCACCGATCTCTCGGTGGCGGGCTTTTTAGTGCGGCTTAAATCGCGCCGCGTTGGCGCAACAGGTCGAGCACCAGTTTGACGCTCTCTTCCAGGGACAGCGATTGCGTGTCGACCACAAGGTCGGCATTCAACGGCACGTCGTACGGGAAGGATTCACCCGGGATGTTGTCACCACCCGCTGCATACAGCCCTTGCGGGTCACGCTCGGCGCACACGGCCGGGGATGCCTGAACATAAACGGTCACCAGACGGTCGCTGCCAATCAGCGCCTTGGCCTGTTCACGGCCTTCAGCGTCCGGGGCCACGAAGGCGGCCAGTGTCAGCAGACCGGCTTCGTTGAACTGGCGCGCCACGTGAGCAGCACGGCGCCAGTTTTCAGTACGTCCGGCACGGTCCTGTGGCAGACCCTTGTTCAGGTCATGGCGCAGGTTCTGGCCATCCAGCACGAATACCGCACGTCCCATATCGAACAACTTGCGTTCAACCGCATAGGCCAAGGTGCTTTTGCCGGCACCCGACAGCCCGCTGAACAACACGGTGGCCGGTTGCTGGCCAAAACGCTGGGCACGCTCTTCAACAGCCACATGGGCCAGTTTGCCGTGATGGGTTGCGCTGCCATGACTCAACGGCTGGGCAACGATCATGCCTGCACCCACGGTGCCGTTGGTCAGGCGGTCGATGATGATGAACGAGCCGGTCGTGCGGTTGCTGTCATAACCATCCAGCGCAATCGGCGCGTCGAGGCTGATTTTGACCTTGCCGATTTCGTTCAGCTGCAAAGCACTGGCCGGACCTTCTTCCAGGGTGTTCACATCGACTTTGTTGACGATGCTGGCAACCGAACCCGGTACGTAGCTGGTAGCGCGCTTGATGTCGTACTTCTTGCCCGGCAACATCGGCTCTTCAGCCATCCACACCAGCATGGCTTCGAAGTTGTCAGTCACCAGCGGCACGTTGTCGGCATGCACCAACAAGTCGCCACGGGAGATGTCGATCTCGTCTTCCATGGTCAGGGTAACTGCCTGACCGGGGCCTGCGTGCTCCAGTTCACCTTCAAAAGTGACGATGGATTTGACGCGGCTGCTCTTGCCCGACGGCAACACGACGATTTCATCGCCCTTGTGCACGATGCCGCTGGCCAGGGTGCCGGCAAAACCACGGAAGTTGAGGTTCGGACGGTTCACGTACTGCACCGGGAAGCGCAGGTCGGTGAGGTTGCGGTCGGCCGCCACTTCCACGGTTTCAAGGATTTCCATCAGCGACTGGCCGGTGTACCACGGCGAGCGCTCGGACTTGTTCACCACGTTGTCGCCTTTAAGGGCAGACATCGGCACAAAGTGCAGGCTGGTCGGCTTGAGCTTCAAGCCCTCGGCAAACTTCAGGTAGTCGGCCTTGATCGACTCGAACACACCTTCATCAAAACCCTTGAGGTCCATCTTGTTGATGGCCACGACGATATGCTTGATGCCCAGCAACGAGGCAATGAAGCTGTGGCGACGGGTCTGGGTCTGCACGCCGTAACGGGCATCGACCAGAATGATCGCCAGGTCACAGGTGGACGCACCGGTGGCCATGTTGCGGGTGTACTGCTCATGGCCTGGGGTGTCGGCAATGATGAATTTGCGCTTGGCGGTAGAGAAATAGCGATACGCCACGTCAATGGTGATGCCCTGCTCGCGCTCGGCTTGCAAACCGTCAACCAGCAGTGCCAGGTCGATATCGTCGCCCGTGGTGCCACTTTTTTTCGAGTCGCGGGTAATGGCTTCCAGATGGTCTTCGTAGATCATCTTGGAGTCGTGCAGCAGGCGCCCGATCAGGGTGCTCTTGCCGTCGTCGACGTTGCCGCAGGTCAGGAAGCGCAACATCTCTTTGCGCTCGTGCTGGCCCAGGTAGGCGAGGATGTCCTCGCTGATCAAATCAGATACATGCGACATGACAACCCCTTAGAAATAACCTTGACGTTTTTTATCTTCCATTGAGCCTGCGCCATCGTGATCGATGACTCGGCCCTGGCGCTCGGAAGTTCGCGTCAGGAGCATTTCCTGGATGATGTCGGTCAGGGTTTCAGCCTCTGACTCCACCGCGCCGGTCAGCGGGTAGCATCCCAGAGTACGGAAGCGGACCTTTTTCTTGACGATGCGAGCCTTGTCTTCGTCAGACAGGTGCTCAAGGATACGGTCGTCGTCGATCATGATCAGCGTGCCGTTCTTCTCGATGACGTCGCGCTCGGCCGCAAAGTACAGCGGCACAATCGGGATGCCCTCAAGGTAGATGTACTGCCAGATGTCCAGCTCGGTCCAGTTCGACAACGGGAACACACGAATGGATTCGCCCTTGTTGACGTTGCCGTTGTAGACGTTCCACAACTCGGGGCGCTGGTTTTTCGGATCCCAGCGGTGCTTGCTGTCACGGAAGGAATAGACGCGCTCTTTGGCACGGGATTTTTCTTCGTCGCGACGGGCACCACCAAAGGCGGCATCGAAGCCGTATTTGTCCAGAGCCTGCTTCAGGCCCTCGGTTTTCATGATGTCGGTGTGCTTGGCACTGCCGTGGGTGAAGGGGTTGATCCCTTGAGCCACGCCGTCAGGGTTGACGTGAGTGATCAGGTCCAGGCCCAGCTCGGCAACCATCTTGTCGCGAAAGCTGTACATCTCCTGGAATTTCCACTGGGTGTCGACATGCATCACCGGAAACGGCAGCTTGCCAGGGAAAAACGCCTTGCGTGCAAGGTGCAGCATCACGGCGGAATCTTTACCGATCGAGTACAGCATCACCGGGTTATCGAACTCGGCGGCCACCTCGCGGATGATGTGGATGCTTTCCGCCTCCAGCTGTTTCAGGTGCGTCAGTTTGTCGACCATGGCTACTCACGAAAGCTATCTTATGAACGGCCTGCGGGCCGTGTTCGAGGGTCGAATGCTAGCACAGCGTCCGCTTCTATAGATGACCCCAACTAGATCGAAACGGTCTAAGAATAGACCCCGGAGTTTGGGCGATTACTCCATGTGGGAGCGGGCTGGATTCCAATAATCAGATCGGATTCGGGCAATCGATAAACAGGTGTTCCAAAGCAAAGCGCCGCGCCAGGTAGTCACCCAATGCCTGCACGCCATAGCGTTCGGTAGCATGGTGCCCCGCGGCAATGAAGCTGATGTCGTTTTCCCGGGCACTATGGAAAGTCTGCTCCGAAGCTTCGCCACTCAGGTACAGATCAACGCCCGCCAGCACCGCCTGATCGATATAGCCTTGCCCGCCACCGGTACACCAACCCACGCGGCGGATCATTTCACTGCCTTCAATCAGCAGCGGCTCGCGCCCAAGCGCCTCTTGAACACGGCGTGCAAAATCACGGGCGGTCACAGGCTCGGCCAGAGAGCCCACCAACCCCACCACTTTCGAATTGCCAGGATCAAGCGGGCCTTCGACGGTGATGTCCAGCTGCCGCGCCAATTGCACGTTGTTGCCCACCTCGGGATGCAGGTCCAGTGGCAAGTGATAGGCCAGCAGGCTGATGTCGTGCTTGAGCAGCGTCTTGAGGCGACGTTGCTTCATCCCGGTCACGCAGGGATCTTCACCCTTCCAGAAGTAACCATGATGCACCAGCACCAGATCGGCCTGGGCCTCGACTGCAGCATCCAGCAGTGCCTGGCTGGCGGTCACGCCACTGACGATGCGCATCACCTGGGGGCGACCTTCGACCTGCAGGCCATTGGGGCAGTAATCATTGATGGTGGCGCAATTGAGGTAACGATTTGCTTCTTCTACCAGCGTGCTCAGGGCGACAGCCATAAAAGACTCCTAAATATAGCGTTCAGAGCCGGGCGGCCCTCGTATAATGGCGCCATTATGGGCCGTCAGAATGGCTCTGCAACCTTCAGGACTGAGTTCAATGTTTAAGGCTTTGCGTTTTTTTGGCTGGCCATTGCTGGCTGGCGTGCTTATCGCTTTGCTGATTATTCAGCGTTACCCGCAATGGGTTGGACTGCCGAGCCTGGACGTCAATCTGCAACAAGCCCCGCAAACCAGTTACATGCAGCAAGGACCGGTGACCTATGCCGACGCGGTAGTGCGTGCCGCGCCTGCCGTAGCCAACCTGTACACCACCAAAGTGGTGAACAAAAACGCCAGGCCCTTGTTCGAAGACCCGCAGTTCCGGCATTTTTTCGGCAACAACGAGCCCAAGCAAAAACGTATGGAGTCCAGCCTGGGTTCGGCGGTTCTGATGAGTCCCGAAGGCTATTTGCTGACCAATAACCACGTGGTCGCAGGGGCCGACCAGATTGTGGTGGCGCTGAAGGACGGTCGTGAAACACACGCCAGGGTCATTGGCAGCGACCCGGAAACTGATCTCGCGGTGCTAAAGATTGACCTCAAGAATCTGCCGGCAATCACCATCGGCCGCTCGGACACCTTGCGTATCGGTGATATCGCCCTGGCGATTGGCAACCCGTTCGGCGTGGGTCAAACCACCACAATGGGCATCATCAGTGCCACAGGCCGCAACCAGTTGGGCCTGAACAACTACGAAGACTTTATCCAGACCGATGCCGCGATCAACCCGGGCAACTCGGGCGGCGCACTGGTAGATGCCAACGGCAACCTGACCGGCATTAACACCGCGATTTTTTCCAAGTCAGGCGGTTCGCAAGGCATCGGCTTCGCGATCCCGATCAATCTGGCGATGGAGGTCATGAAGTCGATTATCGAGCACGGCCAGGTCATTCGCGGCTGGCTGGGGATTGAGGTTCAACCCTTGACCCAGGAACTGGCCGAGTCGTTTGGTCTCAGTGGACGCCCTGGAATTGTTGTCGCGGGCATTTTCCGTGGGGGTCCGGCGCAAAAAGCCGGTCTTGAACTGGGAGACGTGATTCTGAGCATCGATGGCGAGCCTGCCAGCGATGGGCGCCGCTCAATGAATCAGGTGGCGCGGATCAAGCCTTCGGACAAGATCACGATCCAGGTCATGCGTAACGGCAAAGAGCTTAAGCTCACCGCCGAGGTGGGCCTGCGACCGCCACAGGAACAGCCGCCGCAGCAGGAAGAATAAGTAACGCGCCCTCACCACCTGATGTGGGAGCGGGCTTGCTCGCGATGGTATCGCCGCGGTTTGCCTGAACTACCGCGGCGCCTGCATCGCGAGCAAGCCCGCTCCCACAAGAGCCGCGGTCAACCTCTATTCGATATCCGACAACCCTTCAATCAACGCCGCATTCTGCTCCGGCGTACCGATGCTGATGCGCAAGAACTGGGCAATGCGCAATTGCTTGAAGTGGCGCACGATCACGCCCTGCCCCCGCAACTTGGCCGCCAGCGCCGCCGCATCGTGTTCCGGATGACGGGCAAAGATAAAGTTCGCCGCCGACGGCAGCACTTCAAAACCCAGTGCCTGCAACTGCCCTACCACGTGTTCGCGACTGTCGATTACCTGCTTGCAGGTGTGCTCGAAGTATTCACGGTCGGCAAACGCAGCCGCAGCGCCCGCAATGGCGATACGGTCCAGCGGGTAGGAGTTGAAGCTGTTCTTGATCCGTTCCAGCGCTTCGATCAGATCCGGGTGGCCCACTGCCAACCCGACCCGCAAGCCGGCCAGGGAGCGCGATTTGGACAGGGTCTGAGTCACCAGCAGGTTCGGGTAGCGATCCACCAGGCTGATGGCCGTCTCGCCACCAAAGTCGATGTACGCTTCATCCACGACAACCACTGAATCAGAGCTGGCCTTGAGGATCTGCTCGATGGCCTCCAGCGCCAAAAGACAGCCGGTCGGGGCATTCGGGTTCGGGAAGATGATCCCGCCATTAGGCCTGGCATAGTCCGCAGGCTGGATCTGGAACTGCTCATCCAGAGGCACGGCGTCAAATTCGATGCCGTACAAACCGCAGTAAACCGGATAGAAGCTGTAGCTGATATCCGGGAACAGCAGCGGCTTGTCGTGCTGGAACAGGCCATTGAATACATGGGCCAGGACTTCGTCCGAACCGTTGCCCAGAAACACCTGGGCAGTCTGTACACCGTAGTACTCGGCCACCGCCTGCTTGAGCAGGTCGCTGTTCGGGTCAGGGTACAAACGCAGGTTGTCGTTGATCTCGGCCTGCATCGCCGCCAGGGCCTTGGGCGAAGGCCCATAAGGGTTTTCGTTGGTGTTGAGCTTGACCAGCTTGGTCAGCTTCGGCTGCTCACCCGGCACGTAAGGCACCAGATCCTTGACGAATGGACTCCAGAATTTGCTCATGTTTATTGCCCCTTGTCGTCGGCGATGATGCGGTATTCGGCACTGCGGGCGTGACCGGTCAGCGACTCACCACGGGCGAGAATCGATGCGGTCTTGCCCAGGTCGGAAGCACCCTGCTCGGAGCAGAAGATGATCGAGGAGCGCTTCTGGAAGTCATACACCCCCAGCGGCGACGAAAAACGTGCCGTGCCGGAAGTTGGCAATACGTGGTTGGGGCCCGCGCAGTAATCACCCAGGGCTTCAGACGTGTGTCGGCCCATGAAGATCGCGCCAGCGTGACGGATCTGCGGCAGCCAGGCTTGCGGGTCAGCCACCGACAACTCCAGGTGCTCCGGAGCAATGCGATTGGCAACGTCGATGGCTTGCTGCATGTCATTCACCAGAATCAGTGCGCCACGGCCATTGATCGACGTTTCGATGATGTCGGCCCGCTCCATGGTCGGCAACAACTTGGCAATGCTCGCCGCGACCTTGTCGAGGAACTCGGCGTCGGGGCTGACCAGAATCGCCTGTGCGTCTTCATCGTGCTCGGCCTGGGAAAACAGGTCCATGGCAATCCAGTCCGGATCGGTCAGGCCATCGCACACCACCAGAATTTCCGAAGGGCCGGCGATCATGTCGATGCCCACCTGACCGAACACGTGGCGCTTGGCGGTGGCGACATAGATGTTGCCCGGGCCGACCACTTTGTCGACTTTCGGAACGCTTTCTGTGCCGTAGGCCAGTGCCGCAACGGCCTGTGCACCGCCGATGGTGAACACTCGGTCAACGCCCGCAATGCAGGCGGCAGCCAGCACCAGCTCATTGATTTCGCCACGAGGGGTCGGCACCACCATGACCACTTCGGTAACGCCTGCGACCTTGGCCGGAATGGCGTTCATCAACACCGATGACGGGTAAGAGGCTTTGCCGCCCGGTACATACAAGCCTGCACGGTCCAGTGGCGTGACTTTCTGGCCCAGCACCGTGCCGTCGGCTTCGGTGTAGCTCCAGGAGTCCTGCTTCTGTTTTTCGTGATAGCTGCGCACACGCTGTGCGGCTTTTTCCAGCGCTTCACGTTGCGGCGCGGTGATACGGGTCAGGGCCAGCTCCAGGCGCTCGCGGGGCAGGATCAAGTCGGCCATCGAGTTGACGCTCAGCCCGTCAAAGCGCTGGGTGAACTCAACCAGTGCAGCATCGCCACGCTCACGCACGGCTTTGATGATGTCGAGCACACGCTGGTTGACCGAGTCGTCAGACACACTTTCCCAGCTCAGCAGATGATCCAGATGCTGCGCGAAATCCGGGTCAGCAGCGTTGAGTCGGCGAATTGCAGTGGGAGCGGTCATAGCGAGGGCCTCGGTATTGGGCGAATGCTTAGAATGAATGATGTTACACAGTGAAGGCAGCAAGACTACCAAGCCATCCGCGCAGGTCGCTGAAATTTCTGGCTATTACACGGATAGATGGGCGCGACTCAAGGTCGCGCAGGTGAGTCAGCCGCGGTGTCGCGATTCCACTGCCTTGCGCAGGGTATCGATCAGGGCTTGAATACGGGCGTGCTGCATTTTCATCGAAGCCTTGTTAACCACCAGACGGGAGCTGATGGCGGCAATGAATTCCTGAGGTTCCAGGCCATTGGCGCGCAAGGTGTTGCCGGTGTCGACCACGTCGATGATCTTGTCGGCCAGGCCAATCAGCGGCGCCAGCTCCATCGAGCCGTACAGCTTGATGATGTCGACCTGACGGCCTTGCTCGGCGTAGTAGCGCTTGGCGACATTCACGAACTTGGTGGCAACACGCAGGCGGCCTTTAGGCTCGGGAACACCAATGGCACCGGCAGTCATCAGCTTGCACTGGGCAATCTGAAGGTCCAGCGGCTCGTAAAGGCCCTGGCCGCCGTACTCCATCAGCACGTCTTTACCCGCGACACCGAGGTCTGCCGCGCCATGTTCAACGTACGTCGGCACGTCGGTGGCGCGTACGATCAGCAGACGTACATCGGGTTGGGTAGTCGGAATGATCAGCTTGCGGCTTTTGTCCGGATTCTCGGTCGGCACAATGCCCGCTTCAGCGAGAAGCGGCAGGGTGTCGTCAAGGATACGGCCCTTGGACAGTGCAATGGTCAACATGGGAAACGTAAGTCCTTATCAGGGTACTTTTTGCCCGGGCGCAATCGGCGCCGGACAAGCATCGAGCCTGATATCAGGCTCGACTTGAACGATTCGAGGCCAGGTAAGGTAACGCTTGCAAGCCGTTACGTCACCTGGCGGCTGGACACTATCCCTGTGCCCATGATGCCAAACAACAAAAAACTAGCCCGGAACGCGGCGAATTTTGGCGCCCAGCATTTGCAGTTTTTCTTCGATGCACTCGTAACCACGGTCTATGTGGTAGATGCGGTCGATCAGGGTATCGCCTTCAGCGACCAGAGCCGAAATAACCAGGCTGGCCGAAGCACGCAGGTCGGTAGCCATGACTGGCGCACCCTTGAGGGTTTCAGTACCGGTGACGATGGCAGTGTTGCCTTCGACCTGGATCTTGGCGCCCATGCGGTGCAGTTCGTACACGTGCATGAAGCGGTTTTCGAAGATGGTCTCGATCACTGCGCCCGTGCCTTCGGCAATGGCGTTCAGGGAGATGAACTGCGCCTGCATGTCAGTCGGGAACGCCGGGTACGGAGCCGTACGCACGTTCACCGCTTTAGGACGCTTGCCGTGCATGTTCAGCTCGATCCAGTCTTCACCGGTAGTGACTTCGGCGCCCGCTTCCTTGAGTTTTTCAAGAACGGCTTCGAGGATGGTCGGATCGGTGTCCTTGACCTTCACACGGCCGCCAGTCACGGCAGCGGCTACCAGGTAGGTACCGGTCTCGATACGGTCCGGCATCACGCGGTAGGTCGCGGTGTGCAACTCTTTGACGCCATCAATGGTGATGGTGTCCGTGCCTGCACCGCTGACCTTGGCGCCCATGGCGTTCAGGAAGTTGGCCAGGTCGACGACTTCAGGCTCGCGTGCAGAGTTCTGCAAAACGCTGCGGCCATTGGCCAGAGCGGCGGCCATCATGATGTTTTCAGTACCGGTCACGCTGACGGTATCGAAGAAGAAGTTGGCACCGCGCAAGCCGCCTTCCGGAGCCTTGGCCTTGATGTAGCCACCTTCCACGTCGATCACTGCGCCCATGGCTTCAAGGCCGCGGATGTGCAGGTCAACCGGACGCGAACCAATGGCGCAACCACCAGGCAAGGCCACTTCGGCATAACCGAAACGCGCAACCATCGGGCCCAGAACCAGGATCGAGGCACGCATGGTTTTAACCAGTTCGTACGGTGCGACCAGGGTTTTGATGGTGTTCGGGTTGATTTCGACGCTCAGCTTTTCATCGATCACCGGCTCAATGCCCATGCGACCGAACAGCTCGATCATGGTGGTGATGTCATGCAAGTGCGGCAGGTTGGCTACAGTGACCGGGCCATTGCACAGCAAGGTCGCTGCCAGAATCGGCAGGGCGGAGTTCTTCGCCCCGGAAATGCGGATTTCGCCATCTAGACGAACGCCGCCGGTAATAATCAATTTATCCATAACAATCTCGACGCCAATGGGCTCAGGGGGCTCAGGTGCGCTCGGCCCAGGCCGCGCTGCTGAAGAATTTCATAGTGACCGCATGGATGCTGCCATCAGCGATCCACGGGTTCAAATGGGCATAGATGCTTTGTTGACGTTTGACCGGGCTCAAGGCCACCAGTTCGTCACTAATCACGTTCAGCTGAAAGTTGCAGCCTTCGCCCTCAACTTCTACCTGGGTTCCAGGCAGCTTTCCCTCAAGAAAGCTCTTCACTTCTACGGCCTGCATGCTCAACCTCAATCGGCGCCTAACGCGCGCGGGTCGGCCATCATACAAAAAAGCCCCGCGCCTGCGAACCCCGTATAACAGGACTCTGACGGGGGGACTTTTCTATACGTGGCTATTAATGATGTGCCAGCAATTCGGTCAAGCCCGAGACCTGGGCGATTTCGCGCATGTCTTCGGGCATGTCACGAATGCTCAATGGCTTGTTCAGGGCTTGCGCATCACGGATGTAACACAGCAACAGCGACAAACCGACGCTGCTGGATTTGGTGACACCCGAGCAGTCAACGACCAACGCCTTGGCCAGAGCTTTTTTGATCAGTGCCTGACCTTCAGTGCGCAAGCGGGGGCCGGTCTGATAATCGAGTACGCCACTGAGGCGCAACTCGCTCTCGCCGGCCAGGGTTACAGCCGCTTCACTCATTGGCCTGCAGCCTTGGGCGAAGCTGCATCGGTCGTTTCCTTGGCCTTGGCTACTTCGCCAGCCCAGTTATCGATGGTTTTATCCAGGTTGTTGCCGTTGCGCTGCATGGCGTCGGCGAACTGATCACGGAACAGCTTGCCGATGTTGATGCCGTTAATGATCACGTTACGCACTTTCCACTCGCCGTTAACCTTGTTGAGGGTATAGGACAGCGGGTAAATCGCCCCGTTATCACCCTTGACGGTCATATCGACGCTGGTGCGATCGCCGCTTTCATCCTTGGCCGGGGCAACGGTGATGCCCTGGTTTTTGAACTCAAGCAAGGCATTGCCATAGAACTGCATCAGGCTGCGCTTGAAGTTCTCTTGAAAGCGCTGCATTTGCTCAGGACTCGCACTACGGGAGTACTTCACGGTCATGATGCTTTTCGAAATACCGTCGGCATCCACCACCGGCCCGACAATACCGTTCAGGGCATCGTAGAACTTGCTCGGGTTTTGCTTGTACTGCTCTTTATTGGCAGCCAGGTCAGCCAGCAACCGGGTGGTTGTGTCTGAAACGATGTCGTGAGCAGACTGCCCCGGCGCAGCATTTGCCACCAGAGGGAGGGCTGCAGCCATAATTACCAACAGGCCACGGCGCAAGAGAGAAATCATCTTAAAGCTCCTTATTTGGCGTCTTTGCTAACGGTATTGAGCAGGAATTTACCGATCAGGTCTTCAAGGACCAGCGACGACTGAGTGTCGTGAATGGTGCCACCGTCCTTGAGCACAGTGTCTTCACCACCCACGCTCAGACCGATGTATTTCTCGCCCAGCAGACCCGCTGTGAGAATAGACGCAGTCGAATCGGTCGGCAGATTATCCACAGCTTTTTCGAGCTGCAGGGTGACACGGGCCATGTAGTTGTCACGGTCCAGGTCAATCGCCGTAACCTTGCCGATGGTCACGCCCGCCATGGTGACTTTGGCGCGCACGGTGAGGCCGGCAATGTTGTCAAAGTTGGCGTAGAGCTTGTAGGTGTCAGTGCTGGCGGTCGGGGACAGTCCGCTGACCCGCAGGGCAAGCAGAAGCAAAGCCAGGATGCCAGCCAGCAGGAACAGGCCGACACCGATTTCCATGGTGCGGTTTTGCATCAGAAATCTCCAAACATCAAGGCAGTCAAAATGAAGTCCAGCCCGAGGACTGCCAGAGAGGCATACACCACGGTCTTGGTAGTGGCACGGCTGATCCCCTCTGATGTGGGCTCACAGTCATAACCTTGAAACACGGCAATCCAGGTCACCACGAAAGCAAAGACGATGCTTTTGATGATCCCGTTAAGTACGTCACCACTGAAGGTCACGCTATTTTGCATATTGGCCCAGTAGGAACCGTCATAGACACCCAGCCAGTCCACTGCAACCCACGAACCGCCCCAGATGCCGACCACACTGAAAATCATCGCCAGCACAGGCAGGGAAATAAAACCGGCCCATAACCGCGGCGCGATAATGTATTTGAGTGGGTCGACCCCAATCATTTCCAGGCTGGACAGCTGCTCTGTCGATTTCATGTTGCCGATTTCAGCGGTCAAGGCAGAACCCGCGCGACCGGCGAACAGCAAGGCAGTCACCACCGGCCCCAATTCGCGCAACAGGGTGAGGGCCACCATCTGCCCAACCGCCTGCTCGGAACCATAGCTGGACAGAATGCTGAAGCCTTGCAGCGCCAGCACCATGCCGATGAATATGCCGGACACCACGATAATGACCAGCGACATGACGCCAACGGAGTGCAGCTGCTTGATCAGCAGCCCGAAACCGCCGCCGATACCGCCTCGCCCCAGCAGTGCATGAAACAGGAAAATCGTCGAACGCCCCAGCACCGCGACGATGTCGATCCCGGCTCGGCCAAACAAACCGATACGGTCCATTAATGAATGTCTGCGCATCAGCGCTTCCCCAGTAGATCGGTTCGGTAGTCCGACGCCGGAAAGTGAAACGGAACCGGGCCATCCGGATCGCCGGTCATGAACTGGCGAATGCGCGGGTTATCGGCGTTCATCAACTCTTCAGGCGTACCCTGCCCCAGCACCTGACCGTCACCGACTACATAGAGATAGTCAGCGATGCTCGCGGTTTCAGCCAGGTCGTGAGACACCACAATACTGGTGATGCCCAGCGCATCGTTAAGCAGGCGAATCAGCCGCACCAGCACTCCCATTGCGATGGGATCCTGGCCCACGAAGGGTTCGTCATACATCAGGATTTGCGGATCCAGGGCAATCGCCCGCGCCAGGGCCACCCGACGCTTCATGCCGCCGGACAACTCGTCGGGCATCAAATCGATAGCCCCGCGCAAGCCCACCGCCTGCAATTTCAGCAGCACGATGTCACGAATCATTTCTTCAGGCAGCTGGGTATGCACCCGCAGCGGGAAGGCAACGTTCTCGAACACATCCAGATCGGTGAACAATGCACCACTCTGGAACAACACCCCCATGTGCTTGCGGGCATCAAACAAATCACTGCGCGACAGGGTCGGCAGGTTTTGATTGTTGACCCACACTTCGCCGCTGCTGGGACGCAGTTGCATGCCCATCAGGCGCAATAGTGTGGTTTTGCCGCAGCCCGACGGGCCCATGATTCCCGTGACCTTGCCACGGGGAATTCGAATATCGACATTATTGAAGATGCTGCGCGTGCCGCGCTTGAAGGACACTCCCTTCAGCTCGACCGCGTAGGCGTTATCGGCGCTCATCTAAACTCCTTGCGATGCAGCCTCTGCCTCTCACCCGGACACCAAACCTCTTATCAAGAAGCACGCGTTCCCTGGCGGGCCGAACTGGCGGCGAACTATACCACTGCTCATAGTGACCGCCCAAGACCGAAGGAGTGCCGGTTCAGCCTCAATACAGTGAAATAAAGCGGGTTTTTCTGTAAACACACTAAGACTTTACCTACGCAGGCAACAAAGCACTGCGATCAAGCGTGAGGGAACGTCACATAACCGCTATAATCGTTGCCTTTTCTCAGGCTACCCGACTTCAACCATGAGCCAATCCAGCGACCTGATTCAATCCGCCCAACGCACCATCCGCCTCGAACTGGAAGCCGTAGAGGGCTTGCTGACTCATATCGACGCAGATTTCGTACGCGCTTGCGAGATGATTTTGGCAAGTAAAGGCCGGGTAGTCGTGGTCGGCATGGGCAAGTCAGGGCACATAGGCAACAAAATTGCCGCCACCCTGGCCAGCACCGGCACCACGGCTTTTTTTGTTCATCCGGCAGAAGCCAGCCACGGTGACATGGGCATGATCACCCGGGATGACATCATTCTCGCGCTGTCCAATTCTGGCTCAACCGCCGAAATCGTCACCCTGTTGCCGCTGATCAAGCGCCTGGGTATCAAATTGATCAGCATGACCGGTAATCCGCAATCACCCCTGGCCAAGGCTGCCGATGTCAGCCTAGATGCAAGCGTGGCCCAGGAGGCCTGCCCGCTAAACCTGGCACCGACCTCCTCCACCACGGCAACCCTGGTGCTGGGCGATGCACTGGCCATAGCACTGCTCGAAGCCCGTGGCTTCACGGCCGAAGACTTTGCCTTCTCCCATCCGGGTGGAGCACTGGGCCGGCGTTTGCTGCTCAAGGTCGAAAACGTCATGCACTCTGGCGATGAGTTGCCGCAAGTCATGCGCGGCACCCTGCTCAAAGAAGCACTGATGGAAATGACCCACAAGGGGCTGGGCATGACTGTCGTCATCGAAGAAGACGGCCGGCTGGCCGGGATCTTCACTGACGGTGACTTGCGCCGCACCCTGGACCGCGAAATCGATATCCGCAACGCAACCATTGATGCCGTCATGACCCCGCACGGCAAAACCGCCCGGGCCGACATGCTGGCGGCCGAAGCCCTGAAGATCATGGAAGATCACAAAATCAGCGCACTGGTGGTTGTCGACAAGCAAGATCGCCCGGTTGGCGCCTTGAACATGCACGATCTGCTACGCGCAGGAGTAATGTAATGACCCAGGAACTTCTCAAACGCGGCAAAGGCATCAAGCTTGCCATTTTTGACGTTGACGGTGTCTTGACCGACGGTCGCCTGTACTTCCTCGAAGACGGCAGCGAATTCAAAACCTTCAATACCCTCGACGGCCAAGGCATCAAGATGCTGATGGCGGCCGGTGTTCAAACCGCAATCATCAGCGGCCGCAAAACCCCGGTCGTCGAGCGCCGCGCGCAAAATCTGGGCATCCCGCACCTCTATCAGGGCCGGGAGGATAAATTGGTCGTGCTGGACGAGCTTCTTGGCCAACTCAACCTAAGCTATGAACAGGTCGCCTATTTGGGCGACGATTTGCCAGACTTGCCGGTTATCCGTCGTGTCGGCCTCGGCATGGCAGTGGCCAATGCTGCAAGTTTTGTTCGCGAGCACGCCCACGGCGTTACCCAGGCACGTGGTGGCGAAGGTGCCGCCCGCGAATTCTGCGAGCTGATTCTGCGCGCCCAGGGCAGCCTGGACGCAGCCCACGCCGCCTACCTATAGAGCTTTCTATGCTGAGCAAAAAGATTCGCCAAATACTGCTGTTCGCGGTCATTGCTTCGCTGTTTGCAGCAGTTGGCTACTGGAACATCAGGCCGGAACGCTTTCTCGACGCCCCTACCGTGGCCGTGGATGAACACGCTATCGACTATTACGCCACCAACGCACGCAGCCTTCAGTTTCTGCCCGACGGCAAGTTGCAGTACGAGATGACCTCCGAGAAGCTTGAGCATTTGAAAGCTTCCGAAGTCACTCAATTGACCAACCCGAAAATGCAGCTGTATCGCGGCACGGCCTACCCGTGGGACGTGAAGAGCGAGCGCGGTGAAGTCAATCCGGACGGTACTGAAGTCGAGCTGATCGACTCGGTGCGCATAGCCCGTACCGACGAGAAAAAACGCACCACGATTATTACCAGTACCCGCATGACTGTATTCCCGCAGAAGCAATATGCGCAGACCGAGCGAGACGTTAGAATCGACGGCGCCGGCGGCGTGACTACTGGCAAGGGAATGAAAGCATATTTGAAAGACGGCAGGATGGACCTGCTGTCCAACGTAAGAGGACAGTATGAGTCTCGTTAAAACCCTCCCTTTATTGCTCAGTTTGAGCGCAGCACTGGGAAGCGTGAGCGCCTGGGCTCTGCCGAACGACAACGAGCAACCTATCCGCATTCAGGCCAACGAAGCACAACTGGATGACAAGCAAGGCATCGCCACCTACAAGGGCGATGTAATCATCACCCAGGGCTCGATGAAAATTACCGGCAATACCGTCACCATCACCCGTAACGCTGCGGGAGAAATCGACGTGGTGACTTCTGTGGGCAACCTGGCTTACTTCGAGCAGCTGCAAAAAGCCACAGACCCCAAGCCGGTTCAGGCTTACGCCGTCACCATTCAGTACCATGCGCCGCAAAATCGCATCGTGCTGATCGACAAGGCCAAGGTCATCAACGACGGCAACACCACCGAAGGCGAGAAAATCGTCTACGACACGGTGAAACAAATCGCCAGCGCCGGTCGCGCCAATGGTAGCCAGGTCACAGCACCTCGCCCACGCATCGACATGGTGATCCAGCCCAAGAAGAAAACCGACCCGCAGAAGGCCCAGTAATGGCAACTCTGAAAGCCCAGCATCTGGCCAAAAGCTACAAGGGCCGTCAGGTAGTACGTGATGTCAGCCTGTCGATCGACAGCGGGCAAATCGTGGGTTTGCTCGGCCCTAACGGCGCGGGCAAGACCACGTGCTTCTACATGATTGTCGGCCTGGTGCATGCCGACCAGGGTCGCGTCCTGATCGACGACCTGGACGTCAGCCATGAGCCCATGCACGGCCGCGCACGCGCCGGTATTGGCTACTTGCCGCAGGAAGCCTCGATTTTCCGCAAGCTGTCTGTCGCGGATAACATCATGGCCATCCTCGAAACACGCAAGGAACTCGACAAGGCCAGTCGGCGCAAAGAGCTGGAAAGCCTGCTGCAGGAGTTCCACATCAACCACATCCGCGACAACCTGGGCATGAGCCTGTCGGGTGGTGAACGTCGCCGGGTAGAAATTGCCCGTGCCCTGGCCACTGCGCCAAAGTTCATCCTGCTCGACGAACCTTTTGCCGGGGTTGACCCGATTTCGGTGGGCGACATCAAGCAAATCATTCACCACCTCAAGGCCAAAGGCATTGGCGTGCTGATCACCGATCACAACGTTCGCGAAACCCTCGACATCTGCGAAACCGCTTATATCGTTAACGACGGCCAACTGATCGCCGAAGGTGATGCAGAAACGATTCTGGCCAACAAGTTGGTGAGAGAAGTTTACCTGGGCCATGAGTTCCGCCTGTAAATCCAGGCATGTCGCGTGTTGTCAGAGCACCAGAGGCAGCAAAAAGTCCCCATGATTTTTATTGCCCGGGCGCTCTCAATTGGTTTACTCCCCCTGCGTGGAAACTAATTGAGAACGCCCCCTAGGCAAACGCACCGGTTTCAGGCATATAATTTGCTTAAGTTTGGCGCTCGCGCGCCCTGTAGTGGATGGCGCCATGTGCGCCGGCGAATAAGGTGTTAAGCCCCTGCCATGAAACCATCGCTAGTCCTGAGAATGGGCCAGCAGCTGACGATGACACCTCAGCTGCAACAGGCCATCCGCCTGCTCCAATTGTCGACCCTCGACCTGCAACAGGAAATCCAGGAAGCCCTGGAGTCCAATCCGATGCTCGAACGCCAGGAAGAAGGCGACGACTTCGACAATGCAGACCCCTTGGCCGACAACATCGAGCAAAAACCCAATTCCGACGTTCAGGAGCCCACCTACCAGGAGCCCGCTCAGACGGTAGACAACCTGGAAGACGGCGACTGGGGCGACCGCATCCCCAATGAGCTGCCTGTGGACACTGCCTGGGAAGACGTCTACCAGACCAGCGCCAGCAGCCTGCCAAGCAACGATGATGACGAGTGGGACTTCACCACCCGCACCTCTGCCGGCGAGAGCCTGCAAAGCCACCTGCTGTGGCAGTTGAACCTTGCGCCGATGTCCGACACCGACCGACTGATCGGTGTGACCCTCATCGACTGCATCAATAACCAGGGCTACCTGGACGAAACCCTCGAGGAAATTCTCGAAGCGTTCGATCCGGAACTGGATATCGAGCTCGACGAAATCGAAGCCGTACTGCACCGCATCCAGCAATTCGAACCTTCCGGCATTGGTGCGCGCAACCTGGGCGAGTGCCTGCTCCTGCAATTGCGCCAGCTCCCGGCCAAGACACCTTGGCTGAACGAAGCCAAACGTCTGGTCACGGATTACATCGACCTGCTGGGCGCGCGCGACTACAGCCAGCTCATGCGCCGCATGAAGCTCAAAGAGGACGAACTGCGCCAGGTCATCGAACTGGTGCAAAGCCTCAATCCGCGCCCGGGCTCGCAAATCGAGTCCAGCGAAGCCGAATATGTCGTGCCGGACGTGATCGTTCGCAAGGACAACGAACGCTGGCTGGTGGAGCTCAACCAGGAGTCCGTGCCACGTCTGCGGGTAAACCCGCAATACGCAGGTTTCGTGCGTCGCGCCGACACCAGCGCCGACAACACCTTTATGCGCAACCAGCTGCAAGAAGCACGCTGGTTTATCAAAAGCCTGCAGAGCCGCAACGAAACCCTGATGAAAGTGGCGACCCAGATCGTCGAGCATCAGCGCGGATTTCTGGAATATGGCGACGAGGCCATGAAGCCACTGGTACTGCACGACATCGCAGAAGCCGTGGGCATGCACGAGTCAACCATTTCGCGGGTTACCACGCAGAAATTCATGCATACCCCGCGCGGTATCTATGAGCTGAAGTACTTTTTCTCCAGCCACGTCAGCACCTCTGAAGGCGGCGAATGCTCCTCCACTGCGATCCGTGCCATCATCAAAAAACTGGTTGCAGCTGAAAATCAGAAAAAGCCGTTGAGTGACAGCAAGATCGCTGGTTTACTGGAGGCACAAGGTATTCAGGTAGCCCGTCGCACCGTCGCCAAGTACCGCGAATCCCTCGGGATAGCGCCTTCGAGCGAACGCAAGCGTTTGATGTAAGCCACGGACCCCGGCGTTTCAGTGGCAGGCTGCTCGGCCTGCCGCTTTATGCAATGGCATCAAAGGAGAAACTGTATGCAAGTCAACATCAGTGGACACCAACTGGAAGTCACCGAACCGCTACGCGCTTACATCGGCGAAAAACTCGACCGACTTGAGCGTCATTTCGACAAGATTACCAACGTACAGGTAACGATGGCGGTCGAAAAACTGAAACAGAAAATCGAAGCCACCTTGCACATCCATGGAGGAGAAGTCGTTGCCAACGCCGAGCATGACGACATGTATGCCGCCATTGATCTGCTCACTGACAAGCTTGATCGCCAACTGAAAAAGCATAAGGAAAAGACCCAAAGCCTGCTCCAGGGCGCGACCGGTCGTTAATACTCCCTACCCATGATCCGACTTGAAAGTATCCTGACCCCCGGCCGTTCCTTGGTGAACGCGCCGGGCGGCAGCAAAAAGCGCGCACTCGAACACATTGCCAACCTGATCAGCCGCGAAGTGCCTGGTCTCGAAATGCAGGATGTTTTTGAGAGCCTTATTGCCCGTGAAAAACTGGGTTCCACCGGTTTTGGTAACGGCATCGCCATACCCCATTGCCGCCTCAAGGGCTGTGAGTCGCCTGTCAGCGCCTTGCTTCACCTCGACGCCCCTATAGATTTCGACGCCATCGATGGCGCGCCGGTCGACCTGCTTTTCGTTTTGCTGGTACCAGAAGCGGCAACCGATGCACACCTGGAACTGCTCCGGCAGATTGCCAGCATGCTCGATCGTAAAGACGTGCGCGATAGACTGCGTAACGCACCCAGCAACGAAGCGTTGTATCAGGTTGTTCTGGACGTACAGAACGGTCATTAATCATGCGCTTAGTCATTGTCAGCGGACGCTCCGGCTCCGGTAAAAGCACTGCCCTCGCCGTCCTTGAAGACAACGGTTTCTATTGCATCGACAACCTTCCGGCAGGCTTGCTGCCGGAACTGGCCGAACGTGCGCTGATTCACACCGAATTGGCGCAACCCCTGGTGGCCGTGTCGATTGACGCGCGAAACCTGCCAAGCCATTTGTCACGCTTTCCCCAGTTGCTTGAAGAGGTTCGCAACCGACACATCCAGTGCGACGTGCTCTACCTGGATGCCGACGAAGAAACCCTGCTCAAGCGCTTCTCGGAAACCCGCAGGCGTCACCCGCTCAGTAGCGCAAGCCGTTCGCTTGCCGAAGCTATTCGCGATGAAACCCAGCTGCTTGGACCGATTGCCGACCTCGCTGACCTGACCATCAACACCACCAATCTGAACCTGTATCAGTTGCGTGACACCATCAAGTTGCGCCTGCTGAACAAACCTGAAGCCGGCACCGCCTTTTTGGTTGAGTCGTTTGGTTTCAAGCGCGGGATGCCAGTGGATGCCGACCTGGTCTTTGACGTACGTTGCCTGCCCAACCCGTACTGGAAACCCGAACTGCGCGAGCAATCCGGGCTGGATCAGCCGGTTGCCGATTATCTGGCAGCACAACCTGATGTCGAGGAAATGTTCCAGGACATCTCCAGCTACCTGCTGAAGTGGCTGCCACGCTTTGCCGCGAGCAATCGTGCCTATGTAACGATTGGTATTGGTTGTACGGGCGGACATCACCGCTCCGTGTACCTGACCGAACGACTGGGCAAGTGCCTGCAAGAAACTCTGAAGAACGTCCAGGTTCGCCACCGCGACCTTACTTGAAGGATCTACCCTGCGATGCCTGCACTGGAAATACAAATCATCAACAAACTGGGCTTGCACGCCCGGGCATCTGCAAAGTTCGTCGGTATCGCAGGTCAGTTTCCATGCCAGATCCGGGCAGGTCGTACACCCGAGTCAATGGTAGACGGCAAGAGCATCATGGCAATGATGATGCTCGCCGCTGGCAAAGGAACCACCATCCACCTGAAAACCGAAGGCGAGAAAGAACAGGAAGCTTTGGATGCGTTGGTCGCGCTGATCAACAACTTCTTCGATGAAGGTGAGTAGCGGCTACAGCGATCGGCTCAACCAAGCGCCGTATCCATCACCATCATCAAACAGAAACCTACACACAATCCCAGACTCGCCAGTTTTTCGTGACCATTGCGTCGAGACTCCGGGATAACCTCTTGTGTGACCACCAGTAGCATCGCCCCTGCAGCCAATGCCAACCCCAATGGCAACAACACTTCGGCCAGATTGACCAGCCACGCACAAAGCACCGCAAACACTGGCTCGACCAAACCTGAGGCGGCACCAATCAGGAAGGCCTTGATTCGCGACATCCCTGCCCCAGCCAACACCAAGGCAATTACCAGCCCTTCCGGCACATCCTGCAGCGCAATCCCCATCGCCAGGCTATCGGCATCAGGCATTCCGCCCCCTGCCGACACCCCGACCGCCATCCCTTCAGGAATGTTGTGCGCCACAATCGCGATCACAAACAACCAGATGCGCGGTGCAATGACCGGCTCTGCGGGACGGCTGGCAAAGACTTGCGGCCCAACCCCCGACACTTTGCGATCCACCATAAACAGGCAGAATGCACCCAGCAGGATGCCCACACTGATCAGGCCACTGGATGACCAGGGCGACAACCCCAGACTCTGAGCAGCCGCGATTCCCGGCACAATCAGCGAGAAAGCGGTGGCAGCCAGCATCACCCCGGCACCAAAGCCAAGCAAGGTATCGCTCACTGCAACCGGCATTTTACGAATGACCAATACCGGCACCGCGCCCAACGCGGTGCCTAATGCACAGAGCGCACCGCCTTGCAGCGCCCGCAGCAATCTGGGCTCCAGGTCCAGCCAGACCAGCCCCTTGGCCACCAGCAAGGCAGTACCCGCCAAGAGCAAGAGTGTGCCGAGGGCATAACGAAACATCCGAACACCACCGACGGCCAATATTTGCGTGCCCATAATCTGCCTGAATCCTGTTAAGTGGGCTCAGCCAATCGCGGCTTGATAACGACGCGCCACTTCCGGCCAATTAATCACGTTATAGAACGCGTTAATGTATTCCGGACGACGGTTTTGATAACGCAGGTAGTAAGCGTGCTCCCACACATCCAGCCCCAGAATCGGCGTATTGCCATTCATCAACGGACTGTCCTGGTTGCCACTGCTTTCAATCACCAGTGTTTTTTGCGGCGTCACGCTCAGCCATGCCCAGCCGCTGCCAAAACGCGTCAACGCGGCCTTGGTGAAGTTCTCCTTGAACGTCTCGAGCCCACCCAACTGCTCGTCAATTGCCTTGGCCAATGCACCTTCTGGCTTGCCCCCGCCCTTGGGGCTCATGACCTCCCAAAACAGCGAGTGGTTGGCATGCCCGCCGCCCTGGTTGATCACCGCAGCCCTTAGTTTCTCGGGTAATTGATGAACACTGGCCACCAGCTTTTCTACAGGCCATTGCGCCCATTCAGTACCCTCTACCGCCGCATTGAGATTATTGATGTAGGTCTGGTGGTGCTTGGTGTAGTGAATTTCCATTGTTTGCGCATCAATATGCGGCTCGAGCGCGTCGTAGGCATAAGGCAAGGCAGGCAAGGTATAAGTCATATCAGTGTGCTCCTAAGTGATGGCCGCTAACTGTCGAGAACTCATGGCTGTTCTGAGCCACATTGCTTTTGAGTAAAAGATTGGAGCGCGGGTATTCGCCGTGCTCACTGATGAAATTCAAAAGCTCAACATAGGTTTTGCTGCTCTGACGCAACGCTGCTTCACGCAACGCCGACGACAGTCGAGCGTTCTGCATGGTTTGCAATAAACGCTGATGGATCGCACAGAGGTACTCGACGCTTTCCTCCGGCTGGTTGAGGCGCAAATGCAAATCCGCCAGGTTATGGTGCGAAATGACGCAAGCCGCCACTGCTTCGTCGGCATCACTCCATCGTTCGAACAACACTTGAGCCAACGCCAGCGCCTGCAAGTAATGCTCTCGCGCATCGACCAATTCACCCTCGGCGAAACAGCGATTGGCTCTTTCGATCGTGCGTTTCCAATGTTCCATGTGAGCCTCCAAAGCAGTGTGGATGCGTTAAACGCCGCCGGCGGTCAGTTTCTCGGGGTCTAGCAAGATCTCTAGCTGGCTGCGTGGCAGGTCGGTGTACTCAAGGGCCACGTCAATCACCGGACGACCTTGTTGATAGGCGGTCTTGGCGATTTCAGCGGCTTTTTGATACCCGATGATCGGGTTAAGGGCAGTCACCAGAATCGGGTTACGCGACAGCGCCTCTTTAAGCTTGGCCTCGTTGACCTTGAAGCTGGCAATCGCCTTGTCGGCCAGCAGACGGCTGGCGTTGGCCAACAACTCAATACTGCTCAACAGGTTCTGGGCGATCACCGGCAACATCACGTTCAGCTCAAAGTTGCCGGACTGACCTGCAACCGTGATCACCGTGTCGTTACCGATAACCTGAGCCGCAACCATTGCAGTGGCTTCCGGGATCACCGGATTGACCTTGCCCGGCATGATCGAGGAACCGGGTTGCAGGGCCTCCAGCTCGATCTCACCCAGGCCCGCCAACGGCCCGGAGTTCATCCAGCGCAGATCGTTGGCGATTTTCATCAGCGACACCGCCGTGGCTTTGAGCTGCCCCGACACGGATACCGCCGTGTCCTGCGAGCCAATCAACGCGAACAGATCCTTGCCCGGCGTGAACGTCACGTGAGTCAAGGCGCTGAGCCGCTGACTGAATAACCCGGCGAATTGCGGGTGCGCGTTAATCCCCGTCCCCACCGCCGTACCGCCCTGCGCCAGGGATTGCAGCGCTGGCTGCAGGTTGTGCAAATGCTCGATATTGGCCTTGAGCTGTTGTGCCCAACCGTTGAGCACCTGGCTCATGCGCACGGGCATGGCATCCATCAAGTGCGTGCGCCCGGTTTTGACGTACACATGAACCTGCTCGGCCTTGTGCTCGATCACCTGAACCAGATGCGTCAACGCCGGTAGCAGTTGCTCGTGCAGACCTAACGCCGCGCTGACATGGATGGTGGTCGGGATGATGTCGTTGCTGCTTTGCCCGCAGTTGACATGGTCATTGGGATTGACCTCCTCGCCCAGTAGCCGCGTGGCCAGCGTTGCGATCACTTCATTGGCATTCATGTTGGAGCTGGTGCCCGAACCGGTCTGGAAAATATCCACCGGGAAGTGCTCCATGAAATCCCCGGTCAGCAGGATCTGTGCGGCCTCGACAATGGCCTCGCCCTGGGCAGCAGTGATCTGTTTGAGTTCGACGTTTGCCTGGGCGGCCGCAGCTTTTGCCAGGATCAGCGCGCGAATGAATTGCGCCGGCATGCGTTGATGACTGATGGGGAAGTTGTCGACCGCACGCTGTGTTTGAGCGCCATACAGCGCCGCCTCAGGTACGCGCAACTCACCCATGCTGTCACGTTCGATACGAGTGTTACTCATCAGGAAATCCTTGCACCAGTTCTGTTAAAGAAATTGAAGGTTGGAGCTCGCAGGTAGCCAACAGCCAGGCAAAGCTTTGCCAGCGTTTGAGTCGGCAGGTACACAGGGCTTGGGTTTCGAGGTCGCGCAGCGGACGCCACGCGTGGTCCAGACACAGAGTGCGCCAATGCCAGGGCAGAGCAGTATCGGTTGCGGTATCCAGCAACAGCCGGAACGAGGTAACGGCAATCATCCAGGGAGAGGTCGCCGTACAGCCGGCAAGATAGCGGCCTTCAGCCAGGTAATGCTCGATCAGGCGCGGCTCGTCCGGCGCCAGCCCGCAGCGGATCTGGCGGCTCATCCAACGCCAGCTTTCTAGATACGGCCCTTCACGCAAGGCAGAACTCATGACCCAAGCCCACTCGATAATGAGATTCATTATTAAGCGATATTGATTATCAACACAAGCCCGGAGGGATTGATTTCCATCCTCTGCGTTCGACAATCCAACAAAATTTGAGAAAAACCCTACGCATACGCTGGACTAGTCCGTTAACTGATTCATGCGCATCAAAAGTACCATCCTGAAGTTGCGAAGCACTCATCCAACACACTCATCGGATTGCTCCATCAGAAGGCACACATGAAAAAACTAATCCTCGCTTCAGGCATATTGGCGGCGGCCTCTTTTATTCAGTTAGCTCAAGCTTCAACAGGCAATATTAACTTTACAGGCGGTTTAACCACTGCAACGTGTTCTATTAACGGTGGCGGGGGTTCTGACCTCGACGTTGATCTTGGCCTGGTATCAATTGACGATTTAAACGATGGCAGCGCTGCTGCAGGCGCCAATACCCGAATTACCGTAGACATCGACTGCACCGCTGCAACCGGGCTCAGCAATGTCTATATGAACTTCGATCCGCGCTCGGGTTCGGGTCAAGATAGCCGCGACTCCAGACTGTTGAAAACAGAGGGCGATGCCACGGGGGTCGGTATTGGTTTAATCAATGGCGCCAACCAAATTCTCGACATGCGGGCAGGTGACACGATTACAGAACCTCTGACCGTTGCCGCCGATGGCACGGCAAGAGCATCTCTCGATCTACGGGCGGCTTATGTCGTGAACGGTGATCCTGTTGTCGCCGGCGAGGCGAATGCAACGTTGCCATTTACGTTTACTTACGACTAAGCGCCAAGCAAGGGAAGTTCCAAAACTTCCCTTCGAATCATAGAGCGCCGTGAGGGCACTACCATGTTTCAACATTCTTTAAACAGTCTGGTGGCGCTGTTAGCCATCTTGCTGTGCGGTCAAGCGCAGGCTGCCATCACGCTCAGTTCAACACGGGTTATCTATGACGGAGATAAAAAAGAAGCCAGTGTCACGGTGCGCAATGTGGGCAGCGATGAAATATTGATCCAGTCCTGGCTCGACGGCGACAGGCCCGGCAGGCCTTCCGGGTCGATTCCCTTTGCCGTCACCCCGCCGTTAGCCCACATGGGGGGCCAAAGCCGACAAGTGCTGCGCATTCTTTTTCAAGGGAGCGGCGTGCCCACGGACAAGGAATCGGTGTTTTGGTTGAATGTTCAGCAAATCCCCAAGGCGCCTGAGGGCACTAATGTTTTACAACTGGCCATTCGCCAACGCATCAAGTTCTTCTACCGCCCCGCCGGATTATCGGGCACCCCGAAAGATGCTCCGGGCGCACTAACATGGCATGCCGAACGCGATGGTAAAAACAGTGGATTGCGCGTCAACAACCCCAGCCAATACCACGTCACCATCACCGACTTGCAGGTCAAAGGATCGGATTATACCAGTGCCCCAATTACCAACTTCATGATTGCGCCGGGCGCCTCAATGTTTATCAAGATCCCCAAACTTCCTGCGGCCCATTCATTGACGTTAAGTGCCCACCCCATCAACGACTTCGGTGCAAAAGAGCTGTACAGCACGCCCTTGGGCTCTGCAACTTTAAAACTTGAACCTGCCAAACAGTAACACTTCTTATTGCCTTTTTTAGCGGCAATTAAGTGATATGGCCTTACTGGGTTATTGCGCTGATTAATCTATAGCGCAAGCACCAGGACTGAAGCACACATGACACTTACAACCGTAATCATCAAGATACTCTCTCATTGTTTACAGCCACAACCGCACTGGACCGCTCCCCATAAACACGCTGCGTTTATAGTGAGCAAGTTATATCTTGGAATTGCGTTTAGCGTGCCTGTTATTGCGTTGGCCGATACCCCCGAAAAAACCAACACCGCCACAAAGTTCAGCACCAGCTTTTTACAGAACGGTGGCGCGGGCGTCGACCTGAGCGACTTTTTGCAAGGCAGCAATGTGGTGCCGGGCACTTATCGGGTCGACCTGTATATCAACCGCTCCCTGGTCGGGCGCCAGGATATTGTCTTTGCCAAACAGGATAAAACCGGTCGTGTCGAAGCCTGCCTGACACTGCCAGTGCTTCAGTCCCTGGAGCTGGATATGAATGCACTGCGCCAGGCAGGCCTGCTGGACGACACTCAACCCGAGCAGTGCCATGACCTGCCCAGCCTGATCGAATTGAGCAGCGTCGAGTACGATACCGGGCGCCAGCAGCTCACTATCGCTGTGCCCCAAGCCGCCATGCTGCGCAGTGCCAGGGGCTATGTAGCCCCTTCATTATGGGATGAAGGTGTCACCACAGGCTTTATCAGCTATGACCTGACAGCTCGACGCAATACCACCCATGACAGGACTGCCAACCGTTACTACGTGGGACTGCGCAACGGCATCAACCTGGGCCCGTGGCGACTGCGCAATGAATCAAACTTCACCAACAGCAACAACGGGGGCATGAAGTTCTCCAGCGACCGCACGTTTGCCCAGCGCGATATCACTTCACTCAAGAGCCAATTGACCGTGGGAGCGGCCTATACCGACCCGAAAATCTTCGACAGCGTGCGTATAAATGGCGTGTTGCTGAATTCCGATGACGCCATGCTGCCAGACAGCCAGCGCGGTTATGCGCCGATCATTCGCGGTGATGCCGAGACCAACGCAACCGTTGAAATCCGCCAGAATAATTACCTGATGTACAGCCTCAACGTTCCCCCCGGGCCGTTTGTGATCGATGACCTTTACCCTAACGGCTCCAATGGCGACCTTGAAATTACCGTGATCGAAGCCGATGGGCGCCGGCGGGTGACCACCCAGGCCTTCTCTTCGCTGCCGCAAATGGTGCGCCGTGGCCAGCTTCGTCAAAACCTTGCCCTCGGCGAATACGACAGCACCACCCAAGACTCCATCTCGCCCAAGATTGCCATGGCGACGCTGGCCTATGGCTTGACCGATAACACCACCCTGTTCGGCGGCTCCCAATGGTCCCACGACTTCAGTGCATGGAACCTGGGCGCCACACAAAATACCGTCTTAGGCGCGTTTTCGACAGACATCACCCAGGCCTCAAGCGCCGCCCCAGACATTCGACGCCAGATCCAGCGCAACAAGGGCCAGAGCGCTCGCGTGCTTTACGCCAAGACGCTCGCCCGTACCGACACCACCTTTACCCTGGCCAGTTATCGCTATTCGACCGAGGGCTACCGCACCCTGAACGAGCACCTGCGCGATTTGGGCAACAACCCCCAATACCGATCCAGTGGCCGGGCGAAATCGCGCTTTGACCTGTCCCTCAGCCAAAGCCTGGGGGGCCGTGAGTACGGCTCGCTGTATCTGAGGTTGAACGAGCAGCGCTATTGGAACCTTGCAGGCAAAACCCGGCAGTACACCGTGGGTTACAGCGGCAACTGGGGCAAGTTGAGCTACAACCTGAGTGCAACCCACTCGGTGAACCCGGTGACCTATTACGGCGGTAATGACAGTTCACGGTTTTCCCTCACCCTGTCCTTGCCGCTGGGTAGCGGCAGTAATACCACCTATGCCCGAAGCACCCTGACCCGTGACGACAACGGCGTACAAAGCCGGAGCGGCGGCGCCAGCGGCCGCATCATGGGGCGTAACGATGCGGCCTGGTCGGTGAATGCCAGTCATGAAAGCCTGAGTGAAAAAACGTTCAGTGGCAGTGTCAGCGGCACTACCCCGGTGGCACACATGAACGCTGGATATACCCAGGGCAATAACTTCACCACCTTCAACGCCGGTGCCTCGGGCTCCATCGTGGCCCATGCTGGCGGTATCAACCTGGGCCAATCACTGAGCGAGAGCTTTACCCTGGTAGAAGTGCCGGGCGTTGCCGGGGTTGCGGTGGGCAATAGCGCGGGGGTTACCACAGGCGCCAATGGCTATGCCGTGGTACCGAACGCGCAGCCCTACCGCACCAACTGGATCAACCTGGACTCCAGCCAGCTGGGGGCGGATATCGAAATCGATAACACCACCCAGCAGGTTATTCCGCGCCGGGGTTCGGTGACCGTGGCGCGCTTTAACGTCAAGCAGGGTCGTCGGGTGCAGTTTGAACTGGTCAAGGCCGATGGCACGCCAATGCCCTTTGGCGCCCGCGTAGAAAATGAACAAGGCACGCTATTGGCCATTGCCGACCCGAGTGGTCAGGCACTGGTGATGGTCGAGTCGGACAAGGGTGTATTGAAGGTCAAGTCCGGGGCTTTGCTGTGTGAGGCGGGTTATGTATTGCCGGAACGCGCCAATGTCCAGGGTTATGATCAGGTGAAATTGGCATGTCGATAATAAGTGGGGCAATCTCGGTATCAGTTATGACCATATTTAAAGCATGTAACACAATGAGCAGTACCACTTATCAAGTATTGCGCAAGTGTAATGAACTTACAAAAGCTCTTAAATACTTGACCCTGATATCGATAGCAATATGCGCAGCCTTTTTTAATCAAGCGGCGTTAGCTGCCTGCACAGTTACGGGGGACATCAATAGAATTCTTGACAACTACAGATCCCCCGACCTTATCCAAATTGACTCTACATTACCTATTGGCGCAACCTTGGGAAGGATATTTGTTGCAACCCTGGCTCTTCAACCCGATATCTTATTAACTTGTGCTGAAGGCCGACCGCTCGTTGAGGTGACCTCTGTTTACCCACAGCATAGCGCAACTATTTTTGACACTGGAATTCCTGGCATTGGCATGTCAATACGGTCACATACAGAATTTACGGGCCTTATGCCAGTAACATTTCAGCAGACTGATCCCTCTCCCATTAACCCAGATAGTATTTTTATTAATTTGGTGTATGAACTGACTTTTAAAAAAACTGGCTACATCCCCTCTGGAGGTCAAATCCCCGCAGGACTATTAGCCCAAGCTCATGTTACAGACTTTGATAATGTACTGGTCATGAACAGCATATTGCCAAGACCCATAACATTTACTCTGCTCAGACCCACCTGCGCAGTCAATACCCCCAACTTCACAGTGGACTTGAGAGAAGTAAGCATGGTCGACTTCAATGCCTCTGGCAGAACTTTACCAAAGAGTTTCAGCATTGATCTAACCTGCACTGGCGGCACCAATTCGGCCGATGTATATGTCACCCTGACGGATGCAAACAACCCTGCAAACGCGACAAGCCAACTTGGCCTCTCGCCTGACTCAACAGCTGAAGGTATTGCACTTGAAGTCAACAACAGGTTTGGCGCAGTCAACTTTGGGCCCGATCTGGAGGGTTTGGGTCACCCTGGGCAGTGGAACGATGGATCGACTGGCATAGGCAGTTATTCAATCCCGCTATCAGTGAACTATGTAAGGCTCCCCGGCCCGATTAAAGGCGGTTCAGCAAATTCCGGGGTCACGTATACGCTGAATTATGACTAAGCCTCTGACTGCAGCAAGACCGGAACACGCGGTTCACCAGAGGCTTCCTGACAGTTGATTTTACGACTGCTGCTCAGCCGGACGTAGCCTCGCGGAGCTCGTCAACTGCTACAAGGGGTTCATTCCCCCATTGTTTATATTGTGGAAGCGGCATTGCACCGCTCCCACATAAGGTTCAGCGCTTTAGCTACCCGCTACCATCATGCGTTCGATCAACACCGAGCCAGTGCGGATGTTGCTGCGCAGTTCCAGGTCATTACCCACCGCCACGATCTGTTTGAACATGTCGCGCATGTTGCCGGCAATGGTCACTTCCTGAACCGGGAACTGAATCTCGCCATTTTCGACCCAAAAACCCGCCGCGCCACGGGAATAGTCGCCCGTGACCATGTTCAGGCCACTGCCCATCAACTCAGTGACGAACAGGCCGCGCCCCATGCGCCGGATCAATGCCGCCTGATCCTCATCGCCATGGGTCACAAACAGGTTGTGTACGCCGCCTGCGTTGGCCGTGCTCGGCATACCCAGCTTGCGACCGGAGTAGGTGCTGAGGATGTAGGACACCAGTTCGCCGTCCTTGATAAACGGCTTGGCGTAGGTGGCCAGACCATCATTATCGAATGACGAGCTGCCCATCGCGCGCATGAGGTGCGGACGCTCATCCAGGGTCAGCCATTCAGGGAAGATCTGCTGGCCCATTGCATCCAGCAGGAAAGACGACTTGCGATACAGGTTGCCCCCCGAGATCGCACCCAGGAAGCTGCCAAACAAACCACCGGCCAACTCGGCCGAAAACAGCACCGGCACTTCGCACGTTGGCACCGGACGCGAGCCCAAGCGGCGCGCTGCACGCTCAGCAGCACGCTGGCCGATGGTGGCGGCGTCCATCAACAACTCGCCCTGGCAGTTCACGTCATACCAATAGTCGCGCTGCATCTGGCCGTCGCCTTCGGCGATCATCACGCAGCTCAGGCTGTGACGGGTCGAAGCAGAGCCACCAATAAAACCGTTGCTGTTGCCGTACACGCGGCAGCCCTGATGGGTGCTCAGGGTCGTGCCATCGGCGTTTTTGATCCGGCTGTCAGCCTCGAACGCCGCAGCTTCACAGGCCAGCGCCTTTTCGATGGCTTGCTCGGGGGTAATGTCCCAGGTATGGAACACATCAAAATCTTGCAGGTCACGGGCCATCAGGCTGGCATCCGCCAGACCCGAGCTCTCGTCTTCGGAGGTGTGTTTGGCAATCGCCAAGGCTGCCGCGACGGTTTCGCGGATGGCATCGGGGCCGGTGGCCGAGGTGCTGGCCGAGCCTTTGCGCTGGCCGACGTAGAGGGTGATGCCAAAACCCTGGTCGCGGTTGAACTCAACGGTTTCGACTTCACGCTGACGCACCGAAGTCGACAGCCCCTGCTCCAGGGACACGGCGACTTCACAGGCACTGGCGCCCTGGCGCCTGGCTTCGGCGATGATTTGCTCGACCTGCTCCTGCAGTGCCGGCAAGGCCTGCGGGCCGACGCTTTGTACTGCACTCATGGTTTTCTCCACTCAAATTCTGTTTTCGGCAGGGCCGCCGAGCGACCGGGCCGGACAAGCGGCCCCCGACTGGTTATCATGGCGGCGTTTCTTTGCGGACTGCCACCATGGTTGATTCTTACGACGACGCCTTCGACGGCGAAAAAAGCAAATCGCAGGTCAAACGCGAGCTTCACGCTCTGGTTGATCTGGGCGAGCGTCTTACGACACTCAAGCCTGACTTGCTGAACAAAATGCCCCTGACTGACGCTATGCGAAAGGCTTTGGCAGATGCTCCAAAACACACGGCCAATATTGCGCGCAAGCGCCATATGATGTTCATCGGCAAACTGATGCGCGATCAACCGCTTGACGAAATTCTTGCTTTGATCGATCAAGTCGATGCCTCTTCTCGCCAGTACAACGAACGTTTCCACAACCTCGAGCGCTGGCGTGATCGCCTGATCGAAGGTGATGACGCTGTACTGGAAAAGTTTGTCGCCGAGTTCCCTGAAGCCGATCGCCAGCAAATGCGTTCGGTCATACGTCAGGCCAAACACGAGCTGGCTCATAACAAGGCACCGGCCTCAAGCCGCAAATTGTTCAAGTACATCCGTGGGTTGGACGAGACTCAACGCGGTCTGCGTTAAGCCTCGTAACCGGGAAGGCTGCCCTGCAGCCTTCCCGGCAACTTCCATCAACCGCCCGTACCGCCCACGGTAATCGCGTCAATCTTCAAGGTTGGCTGCCCAACGCCTACCGGCACCGACTGCCCGTCCTTGCCACACGTGCCCACGCCGCTGTCCAGCGACAGATCGTTACCGACCATCGACACCTTGCTCATCGCTTCCGGCCCGTTGCCAATCAGGGTCGCGCCTTTGACTGGGCGAGTGATTTTGCCGTCTTCAATCAAATAGGCTTCGCTGGTGGAGAACACAAACTTGCCGCTGGTGATGTCGACCTGACCACCGCCCAGATTGGCGCAGTAAATGCCCTTTTTCACCGAGGCGATAATTTCGGCCGGATCGCTTTCACCGCCCAACATGTAGGTGTTGGTCATGCGCGGCATCGGCAGGTGCGCATAAGACTCGCGACGGCCGTTACCCGTGCGGGCCACACCCATCAGGCGAGCATTGAGCTTGTCTTGCATATAGCCCTTGAGCACGCCGTTTTCGATCAGTGTGGTGCACTCGGTCGGGGTGCCTTCGTCATCCACGCTGAGCGAGCCACGGCGGCCTACCAGGGTGCCGTCATCGACGATGGTGCACAGTTTGGAGGCCACCATTTCACCCATGCGCCCGCTGTAGGCCGAACTGCCCTTGCGGTTGAAGTCGCCTTCCAGGCCATGACCCACGGCTTCGTGCAGCAGTACGCCCGACCAACCGGAGCCCAGGACCACCGGGAAAGTGCCCGCCGGTGCCGGTACGGCTTCAAGGTTGACCAGTGCCTGACGCAACGCCTCGCGGGCATAGCCCATGGCACGGTCGTCAGTGAGGAAATAACGGTAGTCGGTGCGCCCGCCGCCGCCATGACCGCCGCGCTCGCGACGGCCATTCTGCTCGACGATGACACTGACATTGAAACGTACCAGCGGACGAATATCCGCTGCCAGGCCACCGTCAGTGGACGCCACCAGAATCCGTTCCCAGACCCCGGCCATGCTCACGGTCACTTGCTGGATACGTGGATCGAGGGCACGGGTGGCGGCATCGACACGCTTGAGCAGTTCGACTTTTTCCGCGCGGCTGATGACTTCCAGGGGGTTATCCGGGCCATACAACTGGGCCACGTCCTGGGCGGTGAACGCCTGCACCGTGCCGTTTTGTCCGGCGCGGGAGATCGATCGTGCAGCCCGTGCAGCCAGGCCCAGCGCTTCAAGGGTGATGGCATTGCTGTATGCAAAACCGGTTTTCTCACCCGACTGAGCGCGTACGCCCACGCCCTGATCGAGATTGAAGCTGCCTTCTTTGACGATGCCGTCTTCCAGTGCCCAGGACTCGGAAATCTGGCCCTGGAAATACAGGTCTGCCGCGTCGATACCTGGCCCGGCCAGGTCGCCTAAAACGCTTTGCAGGCTTTCGATGGTGACACCGCCCGGTGCCAACAGGTGTTCGCTGACTGAGGTCAACAACTCGCTCATATTCACTCCGTCTTGGCCCCTGCTTCAGCAGCTTTGAGTGCTGAACACACGGGCCTGAAAATTAGTCCTGCCTGAATCTGTGAGAGCGGGCTTGCTCGCGATCGCATCGCGGGCAAACCCGATCCCACCTAAATTAAATGGGCGTTGAACCGCCGATGGTTCACCACCGGCATGCGCGCCCTGATATCTGCTTGTTCGCCAGCATCGCGCCGGGCCAGCAATACACCCTCGCCTTGCGCCTGCTCGGCCAGTATCCGCCCCCAGGGGTCAATAATGGCAGCATGCCCGTAAGTCTCGCGGGGGCCCGGATGAACACCACCCTGGGCGGCTGCAAGCACGTAACACTGGGTTTCGATGGCACGGGCACGAATCAGAATGTCCCAATGCGCGGCCCCGGTGACGGCAGTGAAGGCCGACGGTGCGGTAATCAGTTCAGCACCAGCGGCTCGAAGCTCACTGTACAGCTCCGGGAAGCGCAGGTCATAACAGACGGTCAGGCCCACCTTGCCGACCGGGGTATCCGCCACCACCACGCGCTCACCCTGAGCATAGTCATCGGACTCACGGTAGCGACCACGATTGTCTGACACATCCACGTCGAATAAATGCAGTTTGTCGTAACGGGCCACTTGCTCGCCGTCGGCGTTGATCAGCAGTGAACAGGCATTGACCTTGGCATCAGGCTGGCCCTCCGGCGGCAGGGGCAAAGTCCCTGCAACTACCCATAAGTTGAGGTCGCGGGCAGCCTGTTTCAACCAGGGCAGGATCGGGCCTTCACCCAATGCCTCGGCGCGACCGATATCGGCTATGTCGCGACGGCCCATGGCGGCGAAATTCTCGGGCAACACGGCCAGTTGCGCACCACCGCTTGCAGCCTCTTGCAGCAGGCGTCGAGCCTGAGCCAGGTTCGCCAGAACATCGCTCTGGCTGACCATTTGAATCACTGCGAGTGACATGACGCGCTCCTAGTTTTTCTCGAACGGCTTGTCGAAGGTGATCTTGGGATCGTTCCACGGGCCTTGAATGCTGTATTGCACGCTGGCGAATCGCGACACCTGGTCGCCGATCAGCTTGTTGAGCAGGAACACCGCCCCACCGACGGCCGGCCCGCCCACCAACAGCGCGGCCAGCGGCAGGTTATTGGTCACCGGCAAGGTCACCAGCAGCTTCGCATTGACCTGATCGGTGATCATGTTCAGCGTGCCGTTAAGTTCAAGATTGGTGGACGGCCCGGTCATCAGAATCGGTTTGCTGGTGCTGTATACGCCACTGCTGGCATTGAGTACGCCCTTGACCCGATCGTAACTCAGGCCCTTGCCAAACAGGTCGGAGAAATCCAGACGCAGGCGACGGCCGATCGCGTTGAAGTTGAGCAAGCCAAAAATGCGCAGCACCTGGGCGCTGCCATCGACCTCCACAAACTGGCCTTTATTGAACGAGGCGTCCAGGGTCCCGGAGAAGCGCTTGAGGCCGATCCAGGCAGGTGAACCGGGCCAGTTACCATCAATGTCCACGTGAAAGTTATCGCTGGTCACGCTCGGCGCAAAGCCCCAGTTCTTGAGTACATCGGCCAGATTGCCACCGCCCAGTCGGCCCTGATACCAGCTCTTACTGTTACCCGCAACGCCTTCCCAGCCGCCCGCGCCTTCGAGCAGCATGCCCTTGAGCCCAAGATTCAAGTTGCTCAGGTTGATGCCCCGACTGGTGGGGCGAACCTTGAGTGACCAGGCACCGAGCAGGTCGGGCCCCTGGTAGAGCTGACGAATAATGATATCCAGCGCCGGAATTTTGCGCGGATCAACCGCGGCCAGCGGGTCCGGAGCATTTTCATCGGCCACGGCCTTCGGATCGGGCGCAGGCAATCTGATGCTCTGCATCGTGACCACAATCGGGGCGTTTTTGGCATCCGGCAAGGTCACGGCACCGATAGCCTGTTTGCTGTCGATTTGCAGCGCCCAGGCCGCCGCGTTGCGCTTCATGACCAGACGAACTTTGTCCAGTTGGGTACCGAAGGCAATCAACTTGCCGACTTTAAAGTCCGCACTGCTGAGCAGTTGCTTGGCACTGCCCCCCGGATCCTTGCCGGCATAGCGTTCGACCAGCGCCTGCCACGGGGCAACGTCCAGTTCCGACAGCACGCCACGAATTCTCAGGCCTTTGGTGGTCGGCAAGATCGGATCGCCATCGCCCAGAAACAACTCACCGCGTCCGTCTTCAAACTTGCCGTTGGGCGCGGCAAAGGTCAGGTTGGCCAGGTCGCCGTAGTCAAACCAGTAACGGCGCTCGGCACCTTGCAGGGTCATGCGAAACACGCTGTTGCGGCTTTCATTGGCCGCCAGACCGAAGGGCGCTGGCAAATCAACCACTGCGCCCTTGAGGCTGGAACTGACCCGTAGCTGGCTGTCGGCACCGTCCAGGGTCAGTTGCAATTGATAAGGCAAGTCACCCGTCACCGGGATCGGCTGATTGAACTTGAGCCAGTCCGTGAGTTTTTTAACCCCAACCTGGCCGCTGGCCACGACCCGGGTGCTGAGGCGACCAGGCTTGCCATCGGCAAAAATCTGCGCCGTGATCGGACGATCAAAGGCCCGGGCGCTGATACCCTTGCCGGTCAGCCCCTTGGTACTGTCAAAGCGAAAGCTGCCCTTGAGCTGAGTCAGTTCAAACTCGGGGTCGCTGATTTTCAAGCGCGCCTTGTCGGTGTTGAAATCCACCAGGATTTTAGGCTCAACGCCTTTCTCCAGAGGGATATCCAGATCGACACGGCCTTTGAGCGAGCCGTCTCCCTGCCAGCCGGCGAACGTTTCAGCGGTGCCAATCGGCGCCTCCTGAAGTATTTTCAGGCCATCACCCAGCCCACCCTCAAAATCGCCGTCCAAAAACAGGTGGCTGACCTTGCCGGTGGGCACATGGGGAATACTGACGGCCACATTGCGGACCTGAGTGTCGAGCAACTGGCCCTTGCTGGCCATGATGCGCACACCGCTGTCTTCGATGAACACATCACCCGAGACGTTGCGCACATGGGGCCAGCCGGGCTGGAACGCCAGTTCGGCGCCATGCACTTTAAAGAACAGGCTGATATTGCGCGCTGCCGCAACGGCGTCGTGGCTCAGAGAGCCCTGGTACTGGAAGAAGCCCTCTTCCACCGCACCCTTTATGATTGCGGTGCTCAACCATTCGGTGAGCGCCGGGCTCAACACTTCTGGCAGATATTTAGGCGTGAATCTGCCGTCGCCATCCGTAAGACCGACACGCAGGTCCATGTAGTCTTCCTGGGAATGGTCGAGATGGATACGGATCAAAAAGTCCGCCGCAATCTTGCCTTCTTCGCCCAGCACTTTGATGTAAGGGGCAACCAGGGTGAAGCTGTCCTTGTTCAACGTCCACGTCAGCAAGGCGTTGGCCTGCTGATACTGCCAGGGTTTGGCGAAGATCGGCTCCAGATGCAGCATGAAGTCCTTGCTGTCGAGCCGCAGTTCGCCCTTGCCCAGGTCACCGCTGATCAGGCCGCTGACATTGCGCGCAGCCGGGGCGCCGTGGGTGGCGTTGAAGCCGACCTGCTGCAGGTTCGCCGCAAAGCTGAGTTTTTGATCATCGCGGGCCTCGGGGCGGTAATCGGCCAGCACATTGCGCAGCGTACCCGTGACCTTGAGTTGGTCAACAACCTTGGCCACACCGTCCGGCCAGGGTGCCAGGGAGTCGAGCAAGGGTGTGATCGGGGTCAGGTCCAGGCGGTCGGTCTGTAAATGCCAGCGCTCCTGCTCCTTGTCGGAGGCCGCAAACTGCTGCAGTTGCAGGCGGGTTTCCCAGCGGGTCTTGCCCAGATTCATGGCCAATGAATCGAGCACCACATTGAAACCTTGCTTACCTCGTTCGGCCCAGGCATGCAGGGCCAGGTTCTCGATGGTTTCAGGTTTGCGGTCGGCGTAGGCACCTTTCAGTTTTGGCGCATTCAAGCGCGCAACCGCGCTCTGTACCGAGCCCTGACCCCAGTTGAACCAGAGTTCGCCGCCCGCCTTCAGCTCAGAGGCTTTCCAGGGTGCAATCAGTGTGGCTGGCAGCCATTTGGCCCAATCACTTTGCGGCAGGCTCACGTAGGCCTGGGCCGCGCCATCACGCCAGCGACTGGCCTGGACCTGGGTCTTGAGGCTCAGCGCTACTGGCTGGCCATCGGGCAGGGTCAGGCGTGCATCGAGACGCTGATCCGAGGGGCCAACGTCCAGCGTCAGCCCTACATAAGTCAGGGTCAGCGGAGCTTGCTTGAAGGGTTCGAGCGTCACCTGGCTGTCGAGTACCGACAACTGCGCCACGTGTTGCAACTGATTGAGCAACTGCTCCGGGTCCAGTGGCTGATCATCCTGCACCGGCAGCCCTTCAAGGCTCCAGTGGCCGCTTTCATCCTGGCGCAAGCTCAGTTGCAGGCCATTGAGTTGTACGCGAGCGATGCGGATATCCCGGCTCAACAGGCTGGCCCACACATCGGGTACCACCTGCACTTCATCCAGACGCAGGGCACTGTTGCCCTCGCCGATCATCACGTCGTGTGCCAGCAACACCGGCGCCATCACACTCCAGCGGCCCTCGAGGCTGCCAATGGTCAATGGCATGCCCAAGGCTTCGCGGGCCTTGTTCTGGACCTCTACGCGGTATTCGGCAATCAGGGGCGTGAGTTCGCGGCCCAGGCTGACGTACAGCGCCGTCAGCACCAAAACCAAAGCACACAGGCCCAACCCCCAACGGGTCAGCGCGGCAAAAAAGCGTGTCAGACGCTCCATGTCATGTGGCCCCTTCAGTAGTAATCGAAGGGGCCGGATTCAGCCCCTTTAAAACGCTATATGACGCCTGATACTTCAGAGCAGCACCACGTCGTATTGTTCCTGGGAATACATGGTTTCCACTTGAAAGCGAATCGTACGCCCGATAAACCCTTCAAGCTCTGCAACGTTACCCGACTCTTCGTCCAGCAAGCGATCGACCACTTTCTGGTTGGCCAGTACCCGATACCCCGTTGCCTGATAAGCCCGGGCCTCGCGCAGGATTTCACGGAAGATTTCATAGCAGATGGTTTCAGGGGTTTTCAACTTGCCACGGCCCTGACAGCACACGCACGGCTCGCACAAGACCTGTTCCAGGCTTTCGCGGGTACGCTTGCGGGTCATCTGCACCAGGCCCAACTCGGTAATCCCGATGATGTTGGTTTTGGCGTGATCACGCTCAAGCTGTTTTTCGAGGGTACGTAACACCTGCCGCTGATGCTCTTCATCTTCCATGTCGATGAAGTCGATGATGATGATCCCGCCCAGATTGCGCAGGCGCAGTTGCCGGGCGATGGCTGTGGCCGCCTCGAGGTTGGTCTTGAAGATGGTTTCTTCAAGGTTGCGATGGCCCACGAATGCGCCGGTATTGACGTCGATGGTGGTCATGGCTTCCGCCGGATCGACTACCAGATAACCGCCGGACTTGAGCGGTACCTTACGATCCAGGGCTTTCTGGATCTCGTCTTCGACGCCATACAAATCGAAAATCGGCCGCTCACCCGGATAATGCTCAAGGCGGTCGGCAATTTCCGGCATCAACTCGGCAACAAACTGCGTGGTCTTCTGGAAGGTTTCCCGTGAATCGATGCGAATTTTCTCGATCTTGGGGCTGACCAGATCGCGCAAGGTGCGCAACGCCAGGCCCAGGTCTTCATAGATCACGGTCGGCGCGCCAACGGTCTGGATCTGGGCACCGATCTGGTCCCACAGGCGACGCAGGTAACGAATGTCCATCAGGATTTCATCCGCCCCGGCGCCCTCGGCCGCCGTACGCAGGATAAAACCACCGGTTTCCTTGATGCCTTCCTGGGCCACGCAATCGCTGACAACCTTCTTCAGGCGCTCACGCTCGGCTTCGTCTTCGATCTTCAACGAAATGCCCACATGGGCAGTGCGTGGCATGTACACCAGATAGCGTGACGGTATCGACAGCTGGGTTGTCAGGCGTGCACCTTTGGACGCAATCGGGTCTTTGGTGACTTGCACCACCAGGCTCTGGCCTTCATGCACCAGGGTGCTGATGCTTTCAACCGCCTGGCCTTCACGCAGGGAAATTTCGGAGGCATGGATAAACGCAGCGCGATCCAGACCGATATCAACAAATGCGGCCTGCATGCCGGGCAAAACCCTGACAATCTTGCCTTTGTAGATATTGCCCACAATACCCCGGCGCTGGGTACGTTCGACATGAACCTCTTGCAGAACACCGTTCTCTACCACCGCCACGCGCGATTCCATCGGCGTGATGTTGATCAGGATCTCTTCACTCATGGCTGGGTCTCGTTCAGGCGTCATCACAGTAGTGCCACGTCTCGTAGGTGCGGTATTCAGCGCACGGTAAGGTTTTGCCAACAGGGTATGCCGAAATGCCCGAGCAGTTCTGCGGTTTCGCACACAGGCAAGCCCACAACGGCGGAATAACTGCCATTGAGCCCCGCTACAAACACTGCGGCCAACCCCTGAATGGCGTAGCCACCGGCTTTATCCTGCGGCTCACCGCTGGCCCAATACAGGCTGGCTTCTTGTTTGCTGATATTGCGAAAGCGTACCTGGCTGCTGACCACACGGGTTTCACAGCGATCGGCATCAATGATTGCGATGGCGGTCAACACTTCATGCTCCCGGCCAGACAGCGCCATGAGCATAGCCAAGGCATCGGCCTCGTCGATTGGTTTGCCAAGAATGCAGCCATCCAGGACCACGGCGGTGTCGGCCCCCAGCACGCAAAAAGTGCTGTCCGCCGCTGTTGTCAGGAGTTGCTGGCGCCCAGCCTGGGCCTTTTCGCGCGCCAGGCGCTCGACGTAGGCCACAGGGGGTTCATTTTGAAAGGGAGTTTCATCGATGGCCGCGCTGACCGTTTTGAACGGCACGCCGATCTGAGTCAGTAACTCGCGTCGGCGCGGTGAGCCAGAGGCCAGATAAAGCGAAGTCATCAAGACATCTCCCTGTCGAAGTGCACAAACCAGGAAATGGCTCGTATCCAATTAATTGATTTTAAAACGTCGGCACAGCCCACGAAGTCCATAACTGATCCAGGGCCACAACAGGGCGCTGACCAACGCGGGCAAGACCAGCGCCAGGGTCGGCTGTCGGTTGCCGGTCAAGGCACTGAGCCACAACTGGGCAAGCTGGGCCAGACCGAAAATCACCAGAAGCACCAGGCATTGCTGCCACATCGGGAACACCCTCAGGCGCTGTTGAAGCGACAGTACCAGGAAGGTGATCAGGGTCAGGGTCAGTGCATTCTGCCCCAGCAACGTGCCGTACAGCACATCTTCGGCCAGTCCCAGGCAAAACGCTGTAACCATACCCACTTTGTGCGGCATGTATAAGGCCCAAAAAGCCAGCAACAGCGCCAGCCACAGCGGACGCAGGATTTCCATGAACTGGGGCATCGGTGAAATGCTGAGCAACAGGCCGATGGCAAACGTCAGCCAGATCAACCAGCCATTACTCGAACGCGTATTCGCCATTATTGCCTCTCCCGAGTAGTGGCCGGCGCAGTGGCAGGCGTTCTGGCTGCGGCTGGGGTTGCAACTGGCGCAGGTTTTTTCACGGCCTTGGGGTCAGCGGCCACCGCCGCAGGCGCGGCAGGTGTAGCTGGCGCTGCAGCGGGTGCAGCGGCTGGCGCAGGCACTGTCGGCTTGGGCACTGTGGTCGGAACGATCGCTGGCGCTTCACCGTTTTGCTCGGCTTCCTGGGCCTTGGCCGCATCGTTGGCCCGCTCTTCCGGAGTTCGGCTATCGCTGAACACCAGCAGCAGGTAGCGACTGCGATTCAATGCCGCCGTGGGAACCGCACGCACAATGGCGAACGGCTGACCCGAGTCGTGGATGACTTCCTTGACCGTTGCCACTGGATAACCGGCCGGGAAGCGCTGCCCCAGGCCCGAGCTGACCAGCAGGTCGCCCACTTTGATATCCGCAGTGTCGGCCACATGGCGCAGTTCCAGGCGCTCGGGGTTCCCCGTACCGCTGGCAATTGCACGCAGGCCATTACGGTTTACCTGCACCGGAATGCTGTGGGTGGTATCGGTGAGCAACAGTACACGGGAGGTGTAGGGCATCAACTCAACCACCTGCCCCATCAAGCCCCGTGCGTCGAGCACTGGCTGACCCAGCACCACGCCGTCGCGCTCACCCTTGTTGATGATGATGCGATGGGTAAAGGGGTTAGGGTCCATGCCGATCAACTCGGCCACTTCCACCTTTTCGTTGACCAGCGCAGAGGAGTTCAACAGCTCGCGCAGGCGAACGTTCTGCTCGGTCAAGGCGGCCAGCTTTTGCATGCGGCCTTGAAGCAGAAGGTTTTCGGTTTTGAGTTTCTCGTTTTCAGCCACAAGCTCGGTGCGGCTGCCGAACTGACTGGCCACGCCCTGCCACAATCGCTGCGGCAAATCGGTAATCCAGTAGGACTGCATCAGCACCAGCGACATTTGACTGCGCACAGGCTTGAGCAACGTGAAGCGAGCGTCCACTACCATCAGCGTGACGGATAGCACGACCAGCACCAGAAAGCGCACGCCCAATGATGGGCCTTTGGAAAAGAGCGGTTTAATAGGCCGCTCCTCCCGGGTAAGTGTTCAATTTATTCATACGGCTTCAAGCGGCCTGGATGAAGATTGACAGAAGATAAACGCCAAAAGGCAGCACTGCAAAGTGCTACCTTTTGGTGATAACCATAGGACTGCACCACGCGATCTTATTCGCTGGAGAGCAGGTCCATTGTGTGTTTATCCATCATTTCCAGCGCACGGCCACCGCCACGCGCAACGCAGGTCAGCGGGTCTTCGGCAACGATGACCGGCAGGCCGGTTTCCTGAGCCAGCAACTTGTCGAGGTCACGCAGCAAGGCGCCACCACCGGTCAGTACCAGGCCACGCTCGGCGATGTCCGAAGCCAGCTCTGGCGGAGACTGCTCCAGCGCGCTTTTCACAGCCTGAACGATGGTTGCCAGCGACTCTTGCAGAGCCTCAAGCACTTCATTGGAGTTCAGGGTGAAGGCACGTGGGACACCTTCTGCCAGGTTACGGCCGCGCACGTCGACTTCACGTACTTCGCCACCCGGGAAAGCCGTACCGATTTCGGTCTTGATACGCTCGGCCGTCGATTCACCGATCAGGCTGCCGTAGTTACGACGCACATAAGTGATGATCGCTTCGTCGAAGCGGTCGCCGCCAACCCGTACGGATTCGGCATACACCACACCGTTGAGGGAGATCAGCGCGATTTCAGTGGTACCACCACCGATATCGACAACCATCGAGCCGCGTGCTTCTTCAACCGGCAAGCCGGCACCGATGGCAGCAGCCATTGGTTCTTCGATCAGGAACACTTCACGGGCGCCCGCGCCGAGTGCCGATTCACGAATGGCGCGACGCTCTACCTGAGTCGACTTGCACGGGACGCAAATCAGTACGCGTGGGCTAGGTTGCAGGAAGCTGTTTTCATGCACCTTGTTGATGAAGTACTGCAGCATTTTTTCGCAAACGCTGAAATCGGCAATAACGCCGTCCTTCATCGGACGAATGGCAGCAATGTTGCCCGGTGTACGGCCAAGCATGCGCTTGGCCTCGGTGCCGACGGCAACGACACTTTTCTGGTTACCGTGTGTCCGAATAGCCACAACCGATGGCTCATTCAGGACGATACCGCGCTCACGCACGTAAATAAGGGTGTTGGCAGTGCCCAGGTCGATGGAAAGATCGCTGGAAAACATGCCACGCAGTTTCTTGAACATGGGAAAGGGACCCTAGGCAACGCGTGGGTAAAAAAGTGCGGCAAACTCTAACAACGACAGGGATTTTGGGCAAGGCGCCAATATGTTAAATTGGGCGCTTTTCTGAGCACCAACTCCCACAATCGCGGCCATATGACCGTAGAAATGCGGTAGTGTTCCGACAATCTAACACACGGATAGCATCCGTCCTGTTTTCCACTGGAGAATCCCATGGCGCTAGACCGCTCCGACGTGGAAAAAATCGCTCATTTGGCCCGCCTTGGTCTCAATGATGCCGATATTCCACGCACCACCGAAGCCCTTAACAGCATTTTGGGGCTAATTGATCAGATGCAGGCTGTCGACACCACAGGTATCGAGCCTATGGCCCACCCTCTGGAAGCCAGCCAGCGCTTGCGTGCAGACGTCGTGACTGAAAGCAATCATCGCGAGGCTTATCAGTCCATCGCTCCAGCGGTCGAAAACGGCCTCTATCTGGTTCCGAAAGTCATCGAGTAAAGGAAAGAGCCTGCATGCATCAATTGACTCTGGCCGAGATCGCCCGCGGACTCGCCGATAAAAAGTTTTCTTCCGAAGAGCTGACCAAGACCCTGCTGGCGCGTATCGCCCAGCTCGATCCTCAGCTCAACAGTTTCATCACACTCACCGAAGACCTTGCCCTAGAGCAGGCCAAGGCCGCTGACGCACGTCGCGCCAACGGTGAAACCGGTGCCCTGCTGGGCGCGCCGATCGGTCACAAGGACCTGTTCTGCACCCAGGGCGTACGCACCAGCTGCGCCTCCAAAATGCTCGACAACTTCAAGGCTCCGTACGACGCCACCGTGGTTGCCAAGCTTGCCGCTGCCGGCACCGTGACCCTGGGCAAGACCAACATGGACGAATTCGCCATGGGGTCGGCCAACGAGTCGAGCTACTACGGCGCGGTCAAAAACCCGTGGAACCTCGAGCACGTACCGGGCGGTTCTTCGGGCGGTTCGGCAGCCGCTGTTGCCGCTCGTCTGCTCCCCGCTGCGACCGGCACCGACACGGGCGGATCTATCCGACAGCCGGCAGCCCTGACCAACCTCACCGGCCTGAAACCGACATACGGTCGTGTTTCGCGTTGGGGCATGATCGCTTACGCCTCCAGTCTCGATCAGGGCGGCCCATTGGCTCGCACCGCCGAAGACTGCGCCATCCTGCTGCAAGGCATGGCAGGTTTCGACCCGCAAGACTCCACCAGCATCGACGAACCCGTACCGGACTTCAGCGCCAGCCTCAATGGTTCGCTGCAAGGCCTGCGCATCGGCGTGCCTAAAGAGTTCTTCAGCGAAGGCCTGGACGCGCGCATTGCCGAACTGGTCCACAACAGCGTCAAGGAGCTTGAAAAGCTCGGTGCCGTGATCAAGCCCATCAGCCTGCCGAACATGCAGCACGCTATTCCTGCGTACTACGTGATCGCGCCAGCAGAAGCTTCGTCCAACCTGTCGCGTTTTGACGGCGTGCGCTTCGGCCATCGCTGCGAAGACCCGAAAGACCTCACCGACCTGTACAAGCGCTCGCGCGCCGAAGGCTTTGGCCCGGAAGTACAGCGCCGGATTCTGGTCGGTGCCTACGCCCTGTCGGCGGGTTACTACGACGCTTACTACCTGCAAGCGCAAAAAATCCGTCGCCTGATCAAAAATGACTTCATGACCGCGTTCAACGAAGTCGACATCATCCTCGGCCCGACCACGCCTAACCCGGCCTGGAAAATCGGCGCTAAAAACAGCGATCCGGTTTCGGCCTATCTGGAAGACGTCTACACCATCACCGCCAACCTCGCCGGCCTGCCAGGCCTGTCGATGCCAGCCGGTTTTGTCGATGGCTTGCCAGTAGGCGTGCAATTGCTTGCGCCTTACTTCCAGGAAGGCCGCCTGCTCAACGTCGCTCACCAGTATCAGCTCAACACTGACTGGCACACGCGCTCACCTGCCGGCTTCTGAGGAGAAACATATGCAATGGGAAGTTGTGATCGGGCTGGAAATTCACTCCCAGCTCGCCACCCAATCGAAGATTTTCTCCGGTAGCGCCACCACCTTTGGCGCAGAACCGAACACCCAGGCCAGCCTGGTTGACCTGGGCATGCCCGGCGTACTGCCGGTGCTGAACCAGGAAGCCGTGCGCATGGCGGTCATGTTCGGCGTAGCCGTTGACGCCGAAATCGTTCAGCACAACGTGTTCGCCCGCAAGAACTACTTCTACCCGGACCTGCCCAAGGGCTACCAGATCAGCCAGATGGAACTGCCGATTGTCGGCAAGGGCCACCTGGACATCACCCTGGAAGACGGCACCGTCAAACGTGTCGGCATTACCCGTGCCCACCTGGAAGAAGACGCAGGCAAAAGCCTGCACGAAGACTTCAGCGGTTCCACCGGCATCGACTTGAACCGTGCCGGCACGCCGTTGCTAGAAATCGTTTCCGAGCCGGACATGCGCAGCGCCAAAGAGGCCGTGGCCTACGTCAAGGCGATGCACGCTCTGGTGCGTTACCTGGGCATTTGCGACGGCAACATGGCTGAAGGCTCCCTGCGCTGCGACTGCAACGTATCGATCCGCCCGGTCGGCCAGGCCGAGTTCGGGACTCGCTGCGAGATCAAGAACGTCAACTCGTTCCGCTTTATCGAGAAGGCGATCAACAGCGAAGTACAACGCCAGATCGAGCTGATCGAAGACGGCGGCAAGGTCATTCAGCAAACCCGCCTGTACGACCCGAACAAGGACGAAACCCGCGCCATGCGCAGCAAGGAGGAAGCCAACGACTACCGTTACTTCCCCGATCCTGACCTGCTGCCAGTGGTGATCGAAGATTCGTTTATCGAAGAGGTGCGCGCCACGCTGCCGGAACTGCCGCCGCAAAAGCGCGAACGCTTCCAGTCGCAGTTCGGCCTGTCGGCCTACGACGCCAGCGTATTGGCTTCGAGCCGCGAGCAAGCGGACTACTTCGAAAAGGTCGTGAGCATCAGTGGCGATGCCAAGCTGGCGGCCAACTGGGTGATGGTCGAGTTGGGCAGCCTGCTCAACAAACAAGGCCTGGATATCGACCAGTCGCCGGTCAGCGCAGAGCAATTGGGCGGCATGCTGCAGCGCATCAAAGACAACACCATCTCCGGCAAAATCGCCAAGGTTGTGCTGGAAGCGATGGCCAATGGTGAGGGCAACGCAGACGAAGTCATCGAAAAGCGCGGCCTCAAGCAAGTGACCGACAGCGGCGCCATTGAAAAGGTGCTGGATGAAATGCTGGCGGCCAACGCAGAGCAGGTCGAGCAATACCGTGCGGCAGACGAAGCCAAGCGCGGCAAGATGTTCGGCTTCTTCGTGGGCCAGGCGATGAAAGCCTCCAAAGGCAAAGCCAACCCGCAACAGGTCAACGAACTGCTCAAGAGCAAGCTCGAAGGCTAAGCCACAAAACTCGTAGCAGCTGCCGCAGGCTGCGTCCGGCGGCGTAGCCGTCGTAAAACCAGAGGTTGCGGTTCAAGAGTTGAACCGCATTTTCTGACTTTACGATCGCTTCGCAATCGAACGCAGCCTTCGGCAGCTGCTACGCGAATCGCTTTTCAAGCAACATAAGGATTCCCCCATGAAGCGGCTACTCGGCGCTTGCGCCCTGCTCAGCTTGCTCGCAGGCTGCGCCAGCCATGACATAGACCCCCGTGGCTATGACAAAACAGGCATTGCCTCTTATTACGGTGCTCGCCATCACGGCAAGCGAACCGCCAGCGGTGAACCATTCGACCAGAATGCCCTTACCGCCGCCCACCCCGCCCTGCCTTTCGGGACGCGGGTGCTGGTCACCAATCTGAGCAACGACAAATCTGTGGTGCTGCGCATCAACGATCGCGGCCCCCATACCCGCGGACGCCTGATAGACGTTTCGCGCAAGGCCGCCCAGCAACTGGATATGCTGCGCAGCGGCACAGCCAAAGTCCGGGTTCAGGGCTTGAGTGATTAATTGAGGGAGTTGCCGCCATTTTGGGCTTGAGCGCGCTGTCACCATGGAACCTGCTGCAATTGCTCTGCGGCCTCGTCATGCTGATCGCAGGGGCCGAATTGCTGGTGCGCTGCGCCGTACGCATGGCTGCCAACATGAAGGTGCGCCCGCTGCTGATCGGCTTGACCGTGGTCGCATTGGGCAGCAGCGCCCCACAGATGACTGTCAGCCTGCAGGCCGCGCTCAATGACACCTCGGACATTGCCGTAGGCAGTGTGATCGGCAGCAATATATTCAACATCCTGGTCACCCTGGGGCTGTCGGCGCTGATCATTCCCCTGCGCGTATCCCGTCAACTGGTACGCCTGGACATTCCCCTGATGATCCTCGCCAGCGCACTGGTGTTTGCCCTGGCACTCAACAAACAGCTCGATCGCCTGGACGGTGTTGTCCTGTTGTGCGGCCTGATGATCTACCTGGCCCTGCTGCTGCGCCAATCGCGTCAAAGCGGCCACCATCACAACAGCCACGCACAGCCACACACCCCATGGCTGCACAACATCGCGTTAATGCTGTTGGCCCTGATCCTGCTCGGGGCGGCCGGGCACCTGCTGCTCGGCGCGGCAGTCACGGTTGCCACTGAGCTTGGGCTATCAGAGCGGATTATCGGGCTGACCATCATTGCGGTCAGCACTTCACTGCCGGAACTGGCCACGTCACTGATCGCAGCCTTTCGCGGCCAGCGCGAAATCGCTGTCGGCAATGTGATTGGTAGCAATGTTTTCAGCTTGCTGGGGGTACTAGGCCTGACGGCTCTGGTCGCTCCAGCGCCCTTGTCGGTATCGCCCAACGCGCTGGCGTTCGACTTGCCGGTGATGCTGGGTGTGGCGGCGCTGTGTCTGCCCGTGTTCTACGCGGGGTACCGCGTCACCCGTGCTGAAGGGTTGCTGTTTCTGGGTTTATACCTGGCCTATGGGCTGCATGTAGTGTCCTTCACCATCGGCATGCCCTTGGCCGGCAAGCTTGAACACCTGATGCTGTTTTTCATCTTGCCGGCGCTGCTGGTGTTTCTGCTGTTCAGTACCCTGCGCGCGTGGCGCCGTCAGCAATAGATCCAGCCGCCCCACTGCAATACAAATATCCCGATATTGGTCGTGATGGCCGCCATCAAGGTGGTGATCACAATAATTGCGGCCGCCAATTCGTGATTACCGTTGGCCGCACGTACCATGACATAACTGGCAGCGGCCGTCGGGCTGGCGAAATAAAGGAACAAAATCCCCAATTCCGGCCCGCGAAAGCCACACAACCAAGCCCCCAGAGTTGTCAGTAGCGGCAAACTGACCATTTTCACCAGACTTGCACTCAGCGCCCTGTCGCCACTTTTACGCAGGCTTGCCAGCGACAGCGTGCCACCGATGCAAATCAGCGCCAGGGGCAAGGTCATTGCGGCCAGGTATTCGCCAGACGCTTGCAACCAACCGGGCAGGCTGATCTTGAATACCGCAAACGGCACCGCAGCCAGCACGCTGATGATCAGCGGGTTCTTGACCACACTTTTGCAGATGCTCCACGGATCGGACTTGATCACCGGGCTGTACACCGCCAGCACGATAGTCGACAGCGTGTTGTAGAACAGGATCACCAGGCCTGCGAGTACGGCGCCCAATGAAATCCCGTAGTCGCCGTACATGCTGGCCGCGAGAGCCAGGCCAATGACCCCGTTATTGCCGCGAAAGGCGCCCTGGGTGTAGACCCCACGGTCTTCACGGGGGCAGCGCCAGATCGACCAACCCCAGGCAAACGCAAACCCTGCAAGGGTTGCCAGCACGAAATAAGCCAGCACCTTGGGCTGCAGGGCCGCCCTGAGATCGGCATGCAAAATGCCCAGAAACAACAACGCCGGCATGGTGACGTTAAACACCAGTGCCGACGCTGTGTGGATAAAGTTGTCATTGATCCAGCCCACGCGCTTGAGCACCACGCCTAGAAACAGCATGGCAAACACGGGGGCGGTTATCGTGAGCGTCTGAAGGAAAATAGCCAGCATGTCAGCACACTCATGGAGGTAGAACCGGGTTGAGGCCTTCTTGAAGAAAGCCTCAACGTCCTTTGTTACATACCTTTAACGGCATAAATGCCGGCGGCATTACGCCAGTAGCCTTTGTAGTCCATACCATAGCCGAAGATATAACGGTCAATGCACGGCAAGCCGACGTAGTTGGCCTTCAAGTCCGGACGCGCCTTGCGGTCATGGTCCTTGTCGATCAATACCGCGGTGTGCACCTGACGGGCACCGGCGTGCTTGCAGAACTCTACGATCGCGCTAAGGGTGTGCCCCTCGTCGAGGATGTCGTCGATGATCAACACGTGACGGTCGATGAACGATACTTCTGGCTTGGCTTTCCAGAACAGGTCGCCGCCAGTGGTTTCATTGCGATAGCGCGTAGCGTGCAGGTACGACGCTTCAAGCGGGAATTTCAGATGGGTGAGCAGCTTGCCGGAAAAAATCAGGCCACCGTTCATCACACAAAAAACCACTGGATTGGTCTCGGCCATTTCTGCCGTGATTTGCGCACCAACGCGGGCAATTGCCTCTTCGACTTCGGCTTCGGTGTACAGGCAGTCAGCCTCTCGCATGATTTGACGGATATGCTCGAGATCAGCAGACATGACGCTCTCCAGGGGGGGTTGTGCAAGAAAAGCGGGCAAAGGTACGCATCCGCATGGCTCAGATCAAGCATTTATGGACTAACGTGCAGTAATGTCTGTAGGACATCACCCCGGATTAGATTAATCTAGGCCGGTTTTTTTGCCTGCCCCCCGGAGTTTTTCCCTATGCCTATCCGCGAGATACGCCATCCGCTAATCCGTCATAAACTCGGCCTCATGCGTCGCGCTGACATTAGCACGAAGAATTTCCGTGAGCTCGCTCAGGAAGTCGGCGCTTTGCTGACCTATGAAGCCACCAGTGACCTGACCCTCGAAACCTACGATATCGAAGGCTGGTGCGGCACTGTTCAAGTTGAAAAAATCGCCGGTAAGAAAATTACCGTCGTACCGATCCTGCGCGCCGGTATCGGCATGCTGGAAGGTGTTCTGAGCCTGATCCCGGGCGCCAAAGTCAGCGCTGTCGGTATTGCCCGCAACGAAGAAACCCTCCAGGCCCACACCTACCTGGAAAAACTGGTTCCGGAAATCAACGAGCGTCTGGCGATGATTATCGACCCGATGCTGGCCACCGGCTCTTCGATGGTTGCCACCATTGATCTGCTGAAAAAAGCCGGCTGCAAGGAAATCCGCGCCATGGTGCTGGTTGCTGCGCCAGAAGGGATTGCTGCTGTTGAAGCCGCTCACCCGGACGTGACCATCTACACCGCCTCCATTGATGAGCGTTTGAACGAGCACGGCTACATCATCCCGGGCTTGGGCGATGCCGGCGACAAGATCTTCGGCACCAAGCAAAAGGACATTTAACATGCAGGACGAGTTCAACGACCCGCTCTGGCGCCAGATAATTTCTGGCGCGCAGATGCTCTTCGTGGCGTTTGGCGCGTTGGTGTTGATGCCATTGATTACCGGCCTCGACCCCAACGTTGCGCTGTTCACGGCGGGTCTCGGGACTCTGCTGTTCCAGATCGTGACCCGGCGCCAGGTGCCGGTCTTTCTGGCTTCGAGTTTCGCTTTCATTACCCCGATCATTCTCGCCAAAGGGCAGTTCGGCCTTGCAGCGACCATGGGCGGCGTCATGGCAGCCGGTTTTGTGTATACCTTTCTCGGTTTCGCGGTGAAGCTCAAGGGCACCGGGTTCATCGACCGCTTGTTGCCACCTGTGGTGATCGGTCCGGTGATTATCTCGATTGGCCTGGCGATGGCGCCCATTGCAGCGCACATGGCCATGGGCCGCGCTGAAGATGGCACCGAGCTGATTCACTATCAGACGGCCATGATGATCTCGATGCCAGCGCTGCTGACCACCTTGATCGTGGCTGTATTCGGTAAAGGGATTTTCCGTCTGGTGCCCATCATCGCCGGTGTGCTGGTCGGGTTTGGCATGGCGTTTTACTTCGGCGTCGTCGACACCGCCAAGATCGCCGCAGCGCCGTGGTTCGCCATGCCGCACTTCACTGCCCCCGAGTTCAACTGGCAGGCGATTCTATTTATCGTCCCCGTAGCGCTTGCTCCGGCCATTGAACATATCGGCGGCGTGATTGCCGTAGGCAGCGTGACCGGTCGCGACTACCTGAAAAAGCCGGGCCTGCACCGCACGCTGTTCGGTGACGGTATCGCCACCACCGCTGCCGGCATGCTGGGCGGACCACCCAACACCACCTACGCCGAAGTGACTGGCGCAGTGATGCTGACCAAGAACTACAACCCGAAAATCATGACCTGGGCAGCGATTTTCGCCATCAGCCTGGCATTTGTCGGTAAGTTCGGCGCACTGCTGCAAAGCATTCCGGTCCCTGTAATGGGCGGGATTCTGTGCCTGCTGTTCGGTTCGATTGCAGCCGTGGGCATGAACACACTGATCCGCCATCAGGTCGACCTGAGCGAAGCACGCAACCTGGTGATCGTGTCGGTGACTCTGGTCTTCGGGATTGGCGGCGTGCTGATCGGTACTGGTATGGGGCCTGAGGACTTCGGTCTTAAAGGCATCGCGTTGTGCGCCATTGTGGCGATTGCGCTGAACCTGATCCTGCCGGGCAACGACAGCTGGAAACACAAGAAAGGTGACGGCCCCGTCATCTGACCTGTAATCCCTATGGGAGCGGGCTTGCTCGCGATTGCATCACCTGCATCGCGAGCAAGCCCGTTCCCACAGGGGTTTTTCTAAAGCGCCAGCGGCGCCCTTTCACACAAAGTGTTCAACGCCTGCGCCCATTGCGGGTTGTCATTGAGACACGGCACCAGCACCAACTCTTCGCCCCCCGCCTCGATAAACTGCTCGCGCCCGCGATCACCGATCTCTTCCAGCGTTTCAATGCAATCAGCCACAAACGCCGGGCACATCACCAGAATCTTCTTCACCCCCTGCTTGGCCAACGCATCAAGACGCGCCTCCGTGTAGGGTTCGATCCACTTGGCCCGGCCCAAACGGGACTGGAACGCCACCGACCACTTGCCTTCAGGCAACCCCATACGCTCGGCAAAAGCCTGGGCAGAACGCAAACACTGCGCTCGATAACAGGTTTGCAAAACTGCAGGCGAAGCATTCTGGCAGCAGTCTTCATTCTTGAAGCAGTGATTGCCGGTCGGGTCCAGCTTGTGCAAATGCCGCTCGGGCAAACCGTGAAAGCTGAGCAGCAGGTGATCGTAATCCTGCTCCAGATGCGGCCGGGCGCTAGCCACCAGCGCATCGAGGTACTCGGGCTGGTCATAGAAGGGCTGCACAATCGAAAACTGCATCGGCAATTTTTTGGCCTTGACCACGCGCTTGGCTTCTTCAATCACCGTGGTCACGGTGCTGTCAGCGAACTGCGGATAAAGCGGTGCCAGCGTGACTTTCTTGATGCCCTGCGACGCCAGACGGGTGAGCACGGTTTCAATCGACGGCTCGCCGTAACGCATGGCCAGTTCGACCGGGCCCTGGGTCCACTCTTTGGTCATCGCCTGCTGCAGGCGACGACTGAGTACCACCAGTGGCGAACCCTCGTCCCACCAGATCGAGGCATACGCGTGGGCCGACTGCTCAGGACGCTTGACCAGGATCAACGACACCAGCAAGCGCCGTACCGGCCACGGCAAGTCGATGACGTACGGATCCATCAAAAACTGGTTCAAGTAACTGCGTACATCCGCTACCGAAGTAGACGCCGGCGAACCCAGGTTAACCAGCAACAACGCGTGGTCGGTCATGCAACTTCCTATTTCAGAGGCGGGCGGCGACATCATCAAGTGCCGCACGCAAATCGGTGAACTGAAAAGTAAAACCGGCAGCCAGCAACTTTGCAGGCATAGCCCGCTGGCCACCCAGTAACAAACCGGACATCTCGCCCAGCAACACGCGCAGTACAAATGCGGGCATGGGCATAAATGCCGGACGGTGCAACACGCTGCCCAAGGTCCTGGCGAAGTCGGCATTGCGTACCGGGTGTGGCGCGCAGGCATTATAAGGACCGCTGGCGGCATTCTCATGCACAAGAAAATCAATCAGGGCAATTTGATCCTTGATATGAATCCACGGCATCCACTGCCGACCATTGCCTATCGGCCCGCCCAGCGCCAGCTTGAAAGGCAACAACAGGCGCGACAAAAAGCCGCCTTCAGCTGCCAGTACCAGTCCCGTGCGCACCAGCACCACTCGAATGCCCAAGGCCTGCGCCCGCTGCGCGGTTTCTTCCCAGGCAATGCACAAGTGGCTGGCAAAATCTTCGCTGACTGGCGGTGAGTCCTCGGTCAGCTCACGCTCGCCACCGTCGCCGTACCAGCCAACGGCCGAACCGGACACCAGCACCGACGGCCTTTGATCCCGGCTTTCAAGCCAGGCCACCAGGGTTTCGGTCAGGGTAATGCGACTGCTCCACAGCAGAGCCTTGCGCCCGCGCGTCCAGGGACGATCGGCGATGGGCGCACCTGCCAGATTGACCACGGCATCAATCGGTTCCTGCCCGAGTTCCTCAAGCAGGGCAACACCCTTGACCTGAGCACCGCACAATCGGGCCACTTGCTCAGGGCGCCGACTCCACACACTAAGGCGGTGGCCTTGCGCCAGCCAGTGACGACAGAGCTGACGCCCTATCAAGCCTGTACCGCCGGTCAGCAATATGTGCATGAGTTGATCCTCGCAAGGAGTTTTATCGGGAGCACTGGTCTATTTTTACTGTAAGACCTTTTATCGGTCGTCGACCTGACTTAAGAATAGGCCACATGGATCTGGAAGAATCACTAAAACCTATACTAACAAATAGAATTGTACAGGTATTGCCGACGGCGTAGTCTGTGCAAACAGAGATCGAGGCCATAATGACTGTACCTATCGCGATTATTGGCGCCGGCATAGCCGGACTGGCAGCAGCAAACACTCTGCACAAGGCAGGGCACGCGATTCATCTTTTCGACAAGAGCCGTGGCAGCGGCGGACGCATGTCGAGCAAGCGCAGCGATGTCGGTGTACTGGACCTGGGGGCTCAGTACTTCACCGCACGGGACCGGCGTTTTGTCGATGAAGTCCAGCAGTGGCAAGCCAATGGCTGGGCTGCCGAATGGGAGCCACACCTGTACCACTATAAAAACGGTCAGTTAAGCCCCTCCCCTGACGAACAGACCCGCTGGGTGGGAACGCCACGCATGAGCGCCATCACACGCGGCCTGCTCGGCAGTCTGCCGGTCAGTTTCTCGTGCCAGATCACCGACCTGATACGCGGCGAGAAACACTGGCACTTGCTGGATGCCGAAGGTGCAGAGCACGGCCCGTTCAGCCACGTCATCATTGCCACCCCGGCGCCACAGGCCACCTCTCTGCTGGCCAGCGCCCCGAAGCTGGCGAGTACCGCAGCCGGGGTCAAAATGGAACCAGCCTGGGCCGTCGCCCTGGCCTTTGAGTCCCCCCTCGACACGCCTATGGAAGGTTGCTTCGTACAAGGCGGCCCGCTGGACTGGCTAGCCCGCAACCGTAGCAAGCCCGGACGTGCCAGCCAGCCTGACACCTGGGTTTTGCACGCGACCAGTGCCTGGAGCAAGCAGAATCTCGACTTGCCCAAAGAGGCCGTCATCGAACACCTTCATGGTGCTTTTGCAGAGCTGATGCACTTCCCTACACCCGCGCCGACTTTCAGCCTTGCCCATCGCTGGCTCTACGCGCGACCTGCCGCTGCCCATGAGTGGGGTGCCCTCGCGGATTCCGATCTGGGCCTGTATGCCTGCGGCGACTGGTGCCTGTCGGGCCGCGTCGAAGGTGCATGGCTTAGCGGTCAAGAAGCTGCCCGTCGACTGATAGAGCATCTGGAGTGATGCAAAACCCGTAGTCGCTGCCGCAGGCTGCGATGGTTTGCGTAGCAGGCCTGCAAAGCTGAAGGTCCTGCGGCCCTTTTCGCAGCCTGCGGCAGCGACTACAGACCCCTCCCATCAAAAAACCTGTACAAGAGATTTGACTTGTACAACATCAGGCATATGATGAACTCAAGTTGTACATCAACATAAAGATGTACAAGTAATTCTTGAGAGGTTCGTCAGATGGCCAGCACCTTATCAGCCCGGCACAAACCCAAAATTGCCATCAGCGCGTGCTTGCTGGGGGCCGAAGTTCGCTTCAACGGCGGGCACAAAGAGTCGCGGCTTTGCAGCCAGACGTTGAGCCAGCACTTCGAATTTGTGCCGCTGTGCCCCGAGGTTGCCATCGGCCTTGGCATTCCTCGCCAGCCTGTACGCCTGGTGGGCAATCCTGCTCAACCCCAAGCCGTCGGCACCGTCGACAGCACCTTGAACGTGACTCAGCCACTGCACGACTACGGCGTGGAAATGGCCGCAGCCCACACGGATATCTGTGGCTACATCTTCATGCAAAAGTCGCCCTCATGCGGCCTGGAGCGGGTCAAGGTGTATCAGGACGGCGGCCGCCCCGCAGAGTTGAGCGGCCGTGGCATTTATGCTCAAGCGTTTTGTGACGCCCATCCCGACTTGCCTGTGGAGGAAGACGGTCGATTGAATGATCCGGTGCTGCGCGAGAACTTCATGACCCGGGTTTATGCCTACAGCGCCTGGCAGGCCCTGCTCAAACAGGGCGTCACCCGCCGCTCACTGACCGAATTTCACGCCCGCTACAAATACCAGCTGATGGCCCATCACCCGGTGCAGTACAAAACCCTGGGCAATTTGCTCGGCAGTCTTGGCAAGCAAGATCCGCGAGCCATTGCACCGCAGTACTTCAGCGAGCTGATGAAAGCGCTGAAAAAATGCGCGACCCGACGCACCCACACCAACGTGCTGCAACACATCAGCGGCTACCTCAAACAATCCATCAGCCCCGAAGACAAGCAGGAAGTTCAGCAACTGATTGGCCAGTACCTGCACGGCATCGTGCCGCTGGTGGTGCCCCTGACCCTGCTCAAGCATCACTTTCGCCTGCACCCGCACCCATACATCTCGCGCCAGGTTTACCTGCAGCCGCATCCGGAAGACCTCAGCCTGCGCAATGCCATCTGACCATGAATGATGACCTGATCATGTCCAATACCCCTGACGCGGACTACAGCCAGGCACTGGCTGAGGGCTGGTTGCCCATTCGTGAAGTCTCGCGCATCACCGGTGTGAATGCCGTGACCTTGCGTGCCTGGGAACGACGCTATGGCCTGATCGTGCCGCACCGCACGGCCAAGGGCCATCGTCTGTTTTCCAGCGAGCATATCCAGCGTATTCAGCACATTTTGTTGTGGCTCAATCGCGGCGTGTCGGTCAGCCAGATCAAACCGCTGCTCAACACCCCCTCGACTCCCGCCGTAACGCCCGACAGCGACTGGCAGGTGTGGCGCCAAACCATGATTGAGTCCATCAGTGAACTGGCCGAGCGCCGCCTGGATGATTGCTTCAATCAGGCAATGTCGCTCTACCCTGCTCGCCCGCTCTGCGAACAACTGCTGGTGCCGCTGCTCAACGATCTGGAGCAGCGCTGGCAAGGGCAATTCGGCGCGCAACTGGAGCGTGTGTTTTTCCACTCCTGGTTACGCAGCAAACTGGGGGCCCGGATTTATCACAACAACCGCTCGCTCAAGGGCGCACCGGTCTTGCTGATCAACCATTCCGACCTGCCGTTCGAGCCACAGCTGTGGCTGACCGCCTTGCTGGTCAGCAGCAGTCACTGTGCGGTCGAGGTATTCGACGCGCCTTTACCCAACGGTGAACTGGGCCTGGCGGTGGAGTATTTAAAACCCCGTGCAGTGGTGCTGTATTCCAGCAAAACCCTTAACACCCAAGTACTGCCCAGGCTACTGAGCGGCATTGAATGCCCGATCCTGATTGCCGGACCAACGGTAAGCATCCATTTCGATCTGTTGTCCGTAACTACAACCGAGATCGCAGGATTGTACCTGGCCCACGACCCGGTAGAGGCCCATCAACGCCTCAGCCAACTTGGCCTTTTATAGCAAGGAATTGACATGCAACTGATCTGGCTGCGCAGCGACTTGCGCCACTACGACAACACCGCCCTGAGCGCCGCAGCCAAACGCGGACCGACCGTGGCCGTGTACCTCATCAGCCCCGAGCAATGGCTGGCCCACGATGATGCGCCGTGCAAAGTTGATTTCTGGCTGCGCAACCTGCGCACCTTGAGTGACAGTCTGCAGCAGCTCAACATCCCGCTGCTGATCCGTACCGCTCCAGCATGGGATCAGGCGCCAGCAGTGCTGCTTGAACTGTGCCAGCAGCTCGGGATTCAGGCCGTCCACGCCAATCAGGAATACGGCATCAACGAAACCCGTCGCGACCAGGAGGTGGCTCGGACCGTTGAAGCCCAGGGCATCGAGTTTCACAGCTACCTCGACCAACTGCTGTTCCAGCCGGGCAGCATCCTGACGCAATCGGGCTCGTACTTTCAGGTTTTCAGCCAGTTCCGCAGGATCTGCTACAACCGCCTGCACATGGCCTTGCCACAAATTGTGGCCAGGCCTGACAGCCAGGCACCGCTGAACATCGAGCCCGATAGCATTCCAGAATCGGTCAGCGGATTTGCTACACCCATCCAAACGTTGCGGGCGCTCTGGCCAGCAGGCGAGAAAGAAGCTCAGCAGCGCCTGGCACAGTTTGCCGATGAACAGATTCACTTCTATCAGGACGAACGCGACCTGCCGGCCAAACCCGGTACCAGCCAGCTTTCGACCTACCTCGCAGCGGGCGTTATCTCACCCCGCCAATGCCTGCATGCGGCATTGCACAGTAACAACGGCGAGTTTGAAAGCGGCAGCCCGGGGGTGTTCACCTGGATCACTGAACTGCTCTGGCGCGAGTTCTACAAACATATTCTGGTCGGTTACCCACGCGTCTCCCGTCATCGCGCCTTCCGCCTTGAGACCGAATACCTGCCGTGGCGTAACGCTCCGGATGAGTTGGCCGCCTGGAAACAGGGGCGCACGGGCTTCCCGATTATCGACGCGGCCATCCGCCAACTGCTGGAAACAGGCTGGATGCATAACCGCCTGCGCATGGTAGTGGCCATGTTCCTGACCAAAAACCTGCTGATCGACTGGCGCGAAGGCGAGCGCTTTTTTATGCAGCATTTGATCGACGGTGATTTGGCCGCCAACAACGGCGGCTGGCAGTGGAGCTCATCCACAGGCACCGACTCAGTACCGTACTTCCGAATTTTCAACCCGCTGACTCAGTCAGAACGCTTCGATCCCGAAGGTCGATTCATCAAACACTGGCTGCCGGAGCTGGCGGACCTGAATAAAAAACAAGTGCACAACCCCGCCTTGATCGGCGGGTTATTTGGCGTGGCCAATTACCCGGCCCCCATCGTCGATTTGAGCAAAAGCCGCGAGCGTGCCCTGAGCGCTTTCAAGAGCCTGCCGTCGCGGCAAATAGTGGAGGTGAGCCATGGCTGAAGGGCGGCGGATCTGGCTGACAGGCGCCAGCAGCGGGATTGGCGCGCAAATCGCTGAGGAATTGCTCACAAGCGGCGCCCGGATGGCGTTGACTGCCCGAACGCTCACCCCCTTGAAAGCCTTGTCTGACCGCTTCCCCGGCCAAGTCCTGCTGGTACCCGGCGACCTGACCGACATTGTGCAGGTCCGCGAGATCAGCAAACGCATCGCCCAGGCCTGGGGCGCACTCGATACCGTGATCCTCAACGCCGGGACCTGTGAGTATGTCGACGTCCGTGAGTTCGACTCCGCATTGATCGAGCGCGTGGTGCGCACCAACCTGCTGGCCAACTGTTATTGCATTGAGAGTGCGCTGCCACTGCTGCGCGCCGGTTCGCGTCCGTATCTGGTGGGTGTGGTCAGTTCTGTTACCTATTGGGCGCTGCCACGGGCGCAGGCCTATGGCGCATCAAAAGCCGGCTTGCGTTACTTGCTCGAATCGCTGCGTATCGACCTGGCCCAGGAAGGCATCAATGTCACCCTCGTCAGCCCCGGCTTCGTCGACACCCCGCTCACCGAAAACAATGACTTCCCGATGCCGATGCGCTGGTCAGCGCAAAAAGCGGCACAGCATATTTGCCAGCACCTGAAAAAACGTCCGTTGGAAATCGCCTTTCCCACATTGTTCATCGTCTCGCTGAGGCTGTTGGCGAACTTGCCAAAACGCCTGCAAGTCGCACTCGGTAAACGCCTGGCACGCAACTCTGACGGTAAACCCTCATGAAAATCGCGATCATTGGCAGTGGTATTTCGGGGCTGACCTGCGGCTACCTGCTGCATAAAGAGCACGACATCAGCGTATTCGAAGCCAGTGACTGGGTCGGCGGCCACACGCACACCGTCAACCTGAGTGTCAAAGGCCGGTCCTACGCCGTGGACACCGGCTTTATCGTGTTCAACGACTGGACTTACCCCAACTTCATCAAGCTGATGGACCAGTTGGGGGTTCGCTCAAAAGCCACTGAAATGAGCTTTTCAGTGCACGACACCGACAGCAACCTCGAATACAACGGCAACACCCTCAATAGCCTGTTTGCCCAGCGCAGCAACCTGTTGTCTCCCGGGTTCTGGGGCATGTTGCGCGACATCCTGCGTTTCAATCGCCAAGCCATTCGCGACCTGGACGAGCAGCGCATTGCCAGTGACACCCGGCTGGGTGACTACCTGCAGCAGCAGGGTTATGGCACGCGTTTTATCGAGCACTACATCGTACCGATGGGTGCTGCGATCTGGTCCATGTCCCTGGCAGACATGCTGAGCTTTCCGCTGCAGTTTTTTGTGCGCTTCTTCAAGAATCACGGCTTGCTCAGCGTCAGCAATCGTCCGCAATGGCGTGTGATTGAAGGTGGCTCCAGTGCCTACATACAACCCTTGAGTGCAGGTTTTGCCGACAGGATTCGTCTCAACTGCCCGGTCATTCAGGTAACCCGCAATGAACAGGGCGTTCAGGTACACAGTGCCGGCGGTATTGAAGACTTCGACAAGGTGATCTTTGCCTGCCACAGCGATCAAGCCCTCAAGCTGCTGGCCACCCCCTCATCTGCAGAACGGCAAATCCTGGCCGCGATGCCCTATGCCGATAATGACGTGGTGCTGCACACCGATACCCGCTTGCTGCCAGACCGAAAACTGGCCTGGGCGAGCTGGAATTACCGCTTGGGCTCTGCAGGCCAAAAGCGGGCTGCCGTGACCTACGACATGAACATTCTGCAGGGGATTGAGAGCGAGACCACATTCTGCGTCAGCCTCAATCAAACCAGCGCGATTGATCCGCTCAAAATACTGGCCAGCTTTACCTATGCCCATCCTCAGTACAGCCTGGGCGCCATTGCGGCACAAGCACGCTGGCAAGAACTACTGGGCGCCCAGCACAGCTACTTTTGCGGCGCCTATTGGGCCAACGGCTTTCATGAAGACGGCGTGGTCAGCGCATTGCGCGTGGCCCAGGCCTTTGGCCAACAACTATGAACAGCGCCCTGTACAGCGGCTGGATCGCCCATCGACGCTTTGCGCCGACTACCCATGCGTTCCGCTACCAGATCGGCTTGTTGTATCTGGATCTGGATGAGCAAGACGCTGTACTGGGACTTTCGGCGCTGGCAGGAAAAAGCCGATTTGCACCTTTCTCCTTTCGTGAAACTGATTACCTGAAAACCTACACCGCAACCGGTATGCGCCTGATTGACGCGGTTCGTCAGCAAGTCGGCATCGCCTTAGGGCATACGCCCCAGGGCTCGATCTGTTTGCTGACCCAAGCCCGCAGCTGGGGGCTGTCGTTCAACCCGGTGAGCTTCTTTTACTGCCACGAGGCGGACGGAAAACTGGCTGCCATCTTGTGCGAAGTCACCAACACGCCTTGGCGTGAACGCTATCACTACGTGCTCCCGGCACAAGGCGATGGTTTTCAGCATGTCGCCGTGGCCAAGGCCTTTCACGTTTCCCCCTTTCTGCCACGGGACCTGGAATACCGCATGAGCTTCAGCCCACCCCAGGCCCGGCTCGGCGTGCATATGGCCGACTGGCAGGGCGAGCTGAAACTGTTCGACGCCACCCTCAACCTGCAACGTGCGACCCTGGACCGCGCAGGGCTGCATCGCTACTTGCGGCAGTTTCCGTGGATGACCGCCAAAACCTGTCTGGCCATTTACTGGCAAGCCTTGCGCCTGTTTCTCAAACGCACACCGATTTTTTCCCATCAGGCCGCCGACGGCGCCTTTCGTATTGCCGCCCTGCAACCCAAGGATAAACGCCATGAAGAGCTCTAGCCTGGTGAGCAAATCCTCACTGTCGACTACCCATAACCTGACCAGTGCGCTATTGCGACGCGGAGTCATGCGCCAGCTCGGCCAGTTGAAACACGGTCATCTGGTGGTGATCGAAAACGGCGAACGCCTGATGTTCGGCGACAGCGGCGCCGGTCTGGTCGGCGAAGTACAGATTCACGATGCTAGCCTGTGGGGCATGATGGCCAGCAGCGGCTCGATTGGCGCGGGCGAGGCCTTTATTCATGGCTACTGGAGTTCACCCGACCTGACCAAGGTGATCCGGGTGCTGGTCAGCAATATGGATGTGCTCGATGCAATGGAGGGTGGCCTGGCGCGCCTGGGCCGCCCGTTGATACGCGGCCTGCACTGGATCAATCGCAATACCCGCAAGGGCTCGCAAAAAAACATTGCAGCCCATTACGACCTGGGCAATGAGATGTTCGAGCAGTTTCTAGACCCTACCATGATGTATTCAGCGGCCCAGTTTTTAAGCCCTGACGACACGCTGGAACAAGCGCAGCTCAACAAGCTGGAACGCATCTGCCAGAAGCTCGATCTCAAGCCCGAGGACCACTTGCTCGAAATTGGCACCGGCTGGGGCAGCATGGCGTTATTTGCGGCGCAGCATTACGGGTGCAAGGTCACGACCACGACCCTGTCCAAAGAGCAGTTCGACTACACCAAAACCCGCGTTGACGCTTTGGGCTTACAGGACCAGGTAACGTTACTGCTGGAGGATTACCGCGATCTGACAGGGCAGTACGACAAGCTTGTATCGATCGAAATGATCGAGGCGGTCGGGCATCGTTTTTTACCCAGCTACTTCAAACAGTGCTCCCACCTGCTCAAGCCCCACGGATTGATGCTGCTGCAAGCCATCACCATTCGCGAGCAGCGTTATGAGCAAGCCAAAAGCAGCGTGGACTTTATCCAGCGCTACATTTTCCCCGGCGGTGCCCTGCCCAGTGTGCAAAAAATGCTCGAAATCGTGGGTAAGGACACTGACATGAACCTGATGCACATGGAAGATTTCGGCTTGCACTACGCCAAAACCCTGCGCCTGTGGCATGAGAACTTTCGCCGCGCTCACGGGCGTTTGACTGAATTGGGTTACGACGAATACTTTCTGCGCCTGTGGGAGTTTTACCTGTGTTACTGCGAAGGTGGCTTTCTGGAACGCAGCATCGGTACCGCGCAATTGTTGCTGGCCAAGCCTGCCGCCATGCCTGAACCACTGCTCGGTCGGTTCAATGCTTAAGAATCTGGCCAATGCCGGGCTGTTCCAGCTCGGCTGGTTTGCCTGTGTAGTGGGCGGCAACAGCCTGTGGCTCGTGCTGGCAGGTGGTGCATTGATGGCGCATCTGCTGTGGATAAGTCGCTCAATGGCAGAGGTCCGTTTAATCGTGGTCGTGTGTTTGCTCGGCACTGCCGTAGACAGCCTGCTGCTCAATGCCGGAGTTTTCGTCTTCAAGCAGCCCGGTTTGTTGATTCCATTCTGGCTGATACTGCTTTGGGCCCTGCTGGCCATCACCTTGAACCACTGTCTGGCGTGGACTGCCAAGCCCTGGTGGCGGGCTGTTTTGCTGGGTGCCATCGGTGGACCGCTGTCGTATTACGCCGGGCAACGTCTGGGCGCGGTGCAATTCCCTCTGGGCCTGTGGCCGACGCTGGCCGGGTTGAGCCTGTTGTGGGCCGGGTTGTTTGCATTGCTAATCACCTGTAGTCGCTGCCGAAGGCTGTGATAGCGGCCGCAGGACCTTCGCAGCCTTCGGCAGCGACTACAAAAGCCGGCGTTCATCAGCACATTTACACCTGATGCCAGCTCTGCCTTACACTGCGCGTCTATGACCAACATCCCCCTGACCGAAATTACCGAACCCGCCGTCACGTGTTCGACGTGCGCGGCGTGCTGCTGCCAACTGGAAGTGATGTTGATCACTGATACCGGCGTGCCCGAGCGCTTCATCGATAACGATGACTGGGGCGGTGAAGTGATGCTGCGCCTGGATGATGGCTGGTGTGCGGCCCTGGACCGCAACACCATGATGTGCACCATTTATGAGCTGCGCCCGCTGATTTGTCGCGAGTTCGAAATGGGCGATGTTGAATGCCTCAACGAACGCCAGGGCATTGCGACGGCGTATCGTTAACCCCCCGCAACTACAGCGCCATTGTGTAATGCAGCGCATAGCTTTCTACGCCGTCATTGGTGCTGGAGATCCCGGCATTGGAATAGTGGGTCGCACGAATCCCGACTTCATGCCCCCCCGCAAAGCGCACACCGAAGCCAAGACGGTCCTCAAACTGGAAGGCCGTTCCCAGCTTGTTCCCTTCAACTTCGGTGTGAGAAAACAACGCGACCCCAATACCAGCCTCGACATAGGGCTTTACCCTTTCACCCGCAAATTCGTACACCAGTACGGGCGAGAACGACAGACTGCTGCTCGCGGATGACTTGTCACCTTCCCAGTAGGTGTAAGCCCCATCCCAATAACCGGTCAGGCGACCGACATCACTTTGCAGCCAGCTGTTGTTCCAATCCGACTTCAAGCCAAGCCGATACGTCATGGTCGATTCGCTGGTGTGCCCTACCCCAAATTCAAGCCCGGCAGCGTTTGCCGTAAAACTTTGCCCCAGTGCAACGGCTGCAACCGCAGCCAAACAAAACAGTCGCTTCATAAGAAAATCCTATTTTCATATGCCCGTGTCAGTTGTTATGCGCTACATCAGGCAGGCGTTTTAAAGCGGAGTTCAGGTTTTTTTACAGACCGAAGCTTCGCACAACGCCAGATTTATTCCACAACACAGGCAGGATATTTCCCATGTGTTCAGGTGAGGCGCTGGTCCAGAACTGTGCTTCACAAGGAGGGCCTGCTGCCAGCAGGTCTTGCTCAGCCAACAAGCGCTGAAGCTGACGGGCCACGGCAGCGCCGGTATCGATCAGGGTGATCGAGGGCGGGAGCATCCGGGCAAGCAGAGGCTTGAGAAAAGGGTAATGGGTGCAGCCAAGAATGATCGTGTCACAGCCCGCTGCCAGCAACGGATCGACATAACCCCGCAACAGGGTGCACAAGGCTTCGCTGTGCAAGTCTCCGGTCTCGATCAGCTCCACCAGGCCCGGGCATGGCTGGGTGATCACCCGGACATCGCTGGCAAAGCGATCAAGCAAGGCGGCAAATTTGGCACTTTGCAACGTGCCCGTCGTTGCGAGCACACCCACCACGCCGCTGCGAGTGGCCGCTGCAGCGGGTTTGACCGCAGGTTCCATGCCGACCATGGGCCAGTCGGGATAACGCTGACGCAGGTCCGCCACCCCCGCCACCGTCGCCGTATTACAGGCCAGCACCAGTGCCTTGGCCCCCTGACGCTGGAAAAAATCAGCCATTACGGCACAGCGCTGACGGATAAATTCAGGGCTTTTTTCGCCATAGGGAATATGCCCACAGTCCGCCACATAGAGCAGCGACTCGTTGGGCAGCAGTGCATGAATTTCCTTGAGTACCGACAAACCGCCAACGCCGGAGTCAAAAACCCCAATCGGCGCCTCACTCATGGCCAGTACCACACACGCTGCAGGCAGGATCGCGCTTGACCCGCAACTCGCGAAAGCGCGTGCTCAATGCATCGACCAGCAATAGACGCCCCACCAGCGGCTCACCAAAACCGGCCAGAATCTTGAGTGCCTCAAGGGCTTGCAGGCTGCCGACCAGCCCCACCAGCGGCCCCATCACTCCGGCTTCGCTGCAGGTCAGTTCAGCTTCGCTGCCGTGCCCGTACAGGCAGTGGTAGCAGGGACTGGCAGGCTGACGCGAATCAAACACCGACAACTGCCCTTCGAGGCGAATGGCCGCGCCACTGACCAACGGTTTGCGCGCCGCCACACAGGCTTTGTTCACCGCTTCACGCGTGGCAAAGTTGTCGCAGCAATCGAGCACCAGATCCACTGCGCTGACAGCCTCGGCCAGCGAATCGGCATCCAGTGCCGAACGGTGGGCAACCAGTTTGATGAGCGGATTGATCAGGCGCAGTCGGCGAGACGCCGAGTCGACCTTGCTCTCCCCCACATTGGCGGTGTCATGGATGATCTGACGCTGCAGATTGGTCAGGTCAACGCTGTCAAAGTCGGCCAGATGCAGTTCGCCGATACCGGCGGCCGCAAGGTAGAGCGCAACGGGCGAACCCAGACCGCCGAGGCCGATAATCAGTACACGACTGTTTTTCAGCTTCAACTGACCGTCGATATCAACCTGTTGCAACAGGATCTGTCGGCTATAGCGCAACAGCTCCTCATCGGTCAGCACGGCAGGCGGCCCAACGTGATGCGCTCGTGGCCACCTAGGTCCTTGCGGCTTTCAACCTGTGCAAAACCAGCGTCTTGCAGCAGTTGTCGAACCGCCTCTGCCTGGTCATAACCGTGTTCCAGCATCAACCAGCCACCCGCATTCAGGTGGCTGGCAGAGCCGGTAATGATCTCGCGAATATCGTCCAGGCCATCGGTACCGGCAACCAGGGCGCTTTCCGGTTCGAAACGCACATCACCTTCAGCCAGGTGAACGTCGCCGGCGGCAATGTAGGGCGGGTTGCTGATAATCAGGTCAAAACGCTGGTCGGCCAATGCGCTGAACCAGTGGCTGGTAAACACGTTGACGTTTTCAAGCTGCAAACGTTGGCGATTGCGCTCGGCCAACGCTACGGCTTCCAGCACGCGGTCAACTGCCGTGACGTGCCAGGCGGCGCGCTCACTGGCCAATGCCAGGGCGATTGCACCGCTGCCAGTGCCCAGGTCCAGCACCTTGGCCGGGCTTTCCGGCAACAGGGCCAGCGCGGTTTCGACCAGCAGTTCGGTATCGGGACGCGGGATAAGCGTATGTGGCGCCACTTCCAGATCAAGGTTCCAGAAACCCTGTTGGCCCAGAATATAGGCCACCGGCTCTCCGGTACGGCGACGCAACAGGTATTCGGCGAAGGTCAATGCCGCTTCGCTGCTGACAATCTTTTCGGGCCATGTATGCAGATAACTACGCGACTTGCCCAGGGCAGCAGCCAATAAAAGCTCCGCATCCAGACGGGCCGTGGGTGAGTCAGGCAGTTCAGCAGCACGTAACAAACTGGCAATAATAGTCATTTATTCACCCAGGGCTGTCAGTTGATCAGCCTGAAACTCCGCCAATAATGGCTCGATAACGGCATCAACGCCGCCAGCCAGTACGTCATCCAGGGAATACAGGGTCAGGTTGACGCGATGGTCGGTCACTCGCCCCTGCGCGAAATTGTAAGTGCGGATGCGCTCGGAACGATCCCCCGAGCCCACCAGCGACTTGCGCTCGCTGGCAATTGCATTTGCCGCCGCGCTGGTTTGCTGGTCATTCAACTTGGCCGACAGCCAGGACATCGCCCGCGCCCGGTTTTTATGCTGGGAACGCTCTTCCTGACACTCCACCACAATACCCGAGGGCAAGTGGGTGATACGAATCGCCGAGTCGGTCTTGTTGACGTGCTGACCACCCGCACCCGAGGAACGGTAGGTATCAACGCGCAAGTCGGCCGGGTTGATCTCGATGGCTTCCTGCTCGTCCGGCTCTGGCAAGACCGCCACAGTACAGGCGGAAGTATGGATACGGCCCTGGGATTCGGTGGCGGGTACACGCTGCACGCGGTGAACACCCGACTCGAACTTCAGCTTGCCGTAAACATTCTCGCCCTCGACGCGGGCAATGACTTCTTTATAGCCACCATGTTCGCCGCTGTTTTCTGACAGAATTTCCAGCTTCCAGCCGCGACGTTCAGCGTAACGGGAATACATGCGAAACAGGTCGCCGGCAAAGATGGCCGCTTCATCGCCACCGGTGCCGGCCCGAATTTCAAGGAACACGTTGCGTCCGTCATTCGGGTCCTTGGGCAACAGCATCCGTTGCAGGTCTTTTTCAAGCTCGCTCAGGCGCTCTTTGGCTTCGCGAACTTCTTCGACCGCCATTTCACGCATGTCAGGGTCGTTGTCCTTGAGCAGCGCCTGGGCGCCTTCAAGGTCGGCCTGCACTTTGAGCCACAGCCCGTAAGCCGCGACAATGGGTTCAACTTCTGCGTATTCCTTGGAATAAGCACGAAATTTGGTTTGATCAGAAATGACTTCGCCATCGCCAAGCAATGCGGTCAGTTCTTCAAAACGGTCCTGGAGGATGTCCAGCTTATTCAGCAGTGACGCTTTCATTACTATTTTTTATCCGCAGAGCTATGCGATGAGCCCTCACCGAGGGCAAAAAGTTCTTGGGCCATGGCCAGCGCATCGAGGCGGCCTTCGGCGGAAAGCTTTTTCAGCTGCACGCTGGGCGCGTGCAGCAATTTATTGGTCAGGCCGCGTGCCAGTTGTACCAGCACATCTTCAGGGTTGCTGCCGTTGGCGAGCATCCGCTGGGCTTTTTGCAGTTCTTCATCACGCAGGCGCTCGCTTTGCTGGCGATAGGCTTTGAGCACATCGACAGCCGCCAGCTCACGCAAACGCACCATAAAGTCTTCGGCGCCGATGCTGACCAGCTCTTCTGCCGCCTGGGCTGCACCCTGACGACTCTTGAGATTCTCGGCGACCACTTCGTGCAAGTCATCGACGGTATAGAGGTAAACGTCGTCCAACTCGCCGACTTCAGGCTCGATATCGCGGGGAACCGCAATATCGACCATGAAAATAGGTTTGTGCTTGCGCAACTTCAAGGCACTTTCGACTGCCCCTTTGCCCAAAATCGGCAACTGGCTGGCCGTGGAGCTGATCACGATATCGCTATGTACCAGCTCTTGAGGAATATCCGACAGCAGCACTGCATGGGCACCGAACTGCTCAGCCAGAGTGCTCGCGCGCTCCAGGGTACGGTTGGCGACCACGATGCGTTTTACGCCCAGGTCATGCAGGTGACGGGCGACCAGGGTAATGGTCTCGCCCGCACCGATCAGCAAGGCCTGACTGCGCTGCAAGTCGCTGAAAATCTGCTTGGCCAGGCTCACCGCAGCAAACGCGACGGAAACCGGGTTTTCACCGATGGCGGTGTCGGTGCGCACTTGCTTGGCCGAGTTGAAGGTCGCCTGAAACAAGCGCCCCAACAAAGGCCCTACCGTGCCCGCCTCACGCGCTACCGCGTAGGCCGATTTCATCTGGCCGAGAATCTGCGGCTCGCCCAGCACCAGCGAATCGAGACCCGACGCCACACGCATCATGTGACGAACGGCAGCGTCTTCTTCATGGACATACGCACAGGCACGCAGTTCATCAAGGCTCAGGTTGTGATAGTCGGCCAGCCACTTCAGTACGCTGTCAGCTGAAAGGTGGTCCTGCTCTATATAGAGTTCACTGCGATTGCAGGTGGAGAGGATCGCAGCTTCGCGACTGTCGGTTAGGCGGCAGAGCTGCTGCAGGGCCTCAACCAACTGCTCCGGAGTAAAAGCCACGCGCTCGCGGACGTCTACTGAAGCAGTCTTGTGGTTAATACCGAGTGCGAGGAAGGCCATTCAATATCGCTGATGATGACGAGAAGCCGACAATTGTCCTACTTCGCCAGATTGAGAACAACCACTGCTGACTATTGTCTCTATAGTTAACCTCTGTTGAACACATCATCAGCCCCCCGGATATCGATAGTCGCACCTGCTAGGGTTTGCGACATCGCATGTGTCATGATGCCCGGACCGCAGGTAAGTCGCCCATCTCTTATATGAATAGATCCTCCGCGTTGCTCCTCGCCCTCGTTCTTCTCAGTGGCTGCCAGGCTTTGGCTCCCACGTCCCCGGATGACTCATCCGCGGCCGAAGACGTCACCTCCGTCCCGGAAAAACCAACGGTCTACAGCTCGTTCAGCGAAGAAACGCTGTACAGCCTGTTGAGCGCCGAGCTGGCCGGCCAACGTAATCGTCTGGATATCGCACTCGATAACTACGTGACGCAGGCGATCAATACACAAGACCCCGGCATTTCCGAGCGGGCGTTTCGTATTGCCGAATACCTGGGCGCCGATCAGGCCGCACTTGATACCTCGCTGATCTGGGCCAGAAATGCACCGGACGACCTTGAGGCACAACGTGCTGCCGCCATTCAGCTGGCACGTAACGGTCGTTACGACGAATCCATGGTGTACATGGAAAAAGTCCTGCAGGCCAAGGGCGATACTCACTTCGATTTCCTCGCCCTGTCGGCGGTAGAAACAGATGCGGACACCCGTGCGGGCCTGCAAAAAAGTTTTGACAGCCTGCTGGTCAAGCATCCGGACAATGGCCAGCTGATTTTCGGCAAGGCCTTGTTGATGCAACAGGACGGTGATGCCGAAGGCGCGCTGAAACTGCTGGAAAAAAATCCGCCGCAAAACGGTGAGGTTGCCCCTGTCTTGTTGCGCGCCCGTTTGCTGCAAAGCCTCAATCGCGGCAAAGAAGCCTTGCCACTGCTGCAAAAAAGCATTCGCCAATACCCCGACGACAAGCGCCTGGGCCTGACGTATGCCCGCACGCTGGTCGAGCAGAACCGCATGGGCGAGGCAAAAGTGCAATTTGCCAGTCTGGTCGAGCAATACCCCGAAGACGATGAGCTGCGGTTCTCCCTGGCCCTGGTGTGCCTGGAAGGCAAGGCCTGGGATGAGGCCGAGGGCTATCTCGAAGAGCTTATCGAGCGCGACAGCCATGTCGACTCGGCGCACTTGAACCTTGGCCGTATCGCTGAAGAGCGCAACGACCCCGAGACTGCACTCACCCAATACGCACTCGTCGGCCCGGGCAACGACTATTTGCCCGCACAACTGCGCCAGGCCGATATTCTGATCAGCCACGGTCGCGGTACCGAGGCATCGAAAAAACTGGCCGCGGCCCGTGATGCTCAACCCGACTTCGCCATTCAGCTGTATTTGATAGAAGCGGAAACCCTGTCGGCGAATAACCAGACCGATCGCGCCTGGAATGTCCTGCAACAGGCACTCAAGCAGTACCCGGACGACATGAACCTGTTGTACTCACGGGCCATGCTGGCCGAGAAGCGCAACAATCTCGAACAAATGGAGCGGGATTTACGCGCCATCATCCAGCGCGAGCCTGACAATGCCATGGCATTGAATGCGCTGGGCTACACGCTATCGGATCGCACCACGCGCTACGCCGAGGCCAAAGCATTGATCCAGCAAGCCTACGACCTGAATCCGGATGACCCAGCAGTGCTCGACAGCCTGGGCTGGGTCAATTTCCGCCTTGGCAATCTCGACGAAGCCGAACGTTTGCTCCGCCAGGCGCTGGAACGCTTCCCGGACCAGGAAGTCGCCGCTCACCTGGGCGAAGTGTTGTGGGCCAACGGCAAGCAACGTGAAGCCAAAAAAATCTGGGGCACTTTTCTTAAAGAAAATCCTGACAGCCCTACTCTGCGCAAAACCATCTTGCGCCTGACCGGATCAGAGACTCTTTAACTCATGTTTTTTCGTCATATGCGCCACCTTGTTGTTTTTAGCCTTATCGCCCTGCTCGCCGGTTGCGCGGGCTTTGGTGCCCGCGAATCCGTTGAAGGCCACGGCAGCCCGGCCTTGTGGTCGGCCCATAAACAGCAATTGACCCAGCTCGACGGCTGGCAAATCAACGGCAAAGTCGGCATTCGCGCCCCCAAAGACTCAGGCAGCGCCACGCTGTTCTGGCTCCAGCGCCAGGATTATTACGATATTCGTCTTTCCGGTCCGCTGGGCCGAGGCGCTGCCCGCCTGACCGGACGCCCGGGCAGTGTCGTTCTGGAAGTCGCCAATCAGGGCCGCTACGAAGCACCAACGCCTGAAGAACTGCTGGGCGAGCAATTGGGCTGGAGCCTGCCAGTGTCACATCTGGTCTGGTGGGTGCGCGGCTTGCCTGCACCTGGCAGTAAAAGCCGCGTGACGCTGAACGCTGATAGCCGCCTTGCCAACCTGGAGCAGGACGGCTGGAAAATCGAATATTTAAGCTACGTCGAGCAAAACGGCTTCTGGCTGCCGGAGCGGGTCAAGCTGCACGGCCCGGACCTGGATGTCACGTTAGTGGTTAAAGATTGGCAACCTCGCCTGTTGGGTCAATGAGATGCAAGGCCATTTAGATAAAGAAAGCCTGGTTTTGCCCTCCCCGGCAAAGCTTAACTTGATGCTGCACATCCTCGGCCGTCGCGAAGATGGCTATCACGAACTGCAAACGCTGTTTCAATTCCTCGATTACGGCGATGAAATGACCTTTGCCGTACGTGACGATGGCGTTATTTGCCTGCACACCGAGTTCCCCGGTGTCCCTCACGACGAAAACCTGATCGTGAAGGCGGCAAAAAAACTTCAGGCGCAATCCGGTTGCGCCCTCGGGATCGACATCCAGATCAAAAAAGTATTGCCCATGGGTGGCGGCATCGGTGGTGGCAGCTCAAATGCGGCGACCACCTTGCTGGCGCTCAACCATCTTTGGCAATTGGCCTGGGATGAAGACCGGCTGGCTGCGCTGGGCCTGAGCCTGGGGGCCGACGTCCCGGTTTTCGTGCGCGGACACGCCGCATTTGCTGAGGGTGTGGGCGAAATCCTTACGCCTGCAGACCCTGAAGAACCGTGGTATCTGGTCCTTGTCCCGCAAGTCTCTGTTAGTACTGCAGAAATATTTTCAGATCCTTTGTTGACACGTGACTCTTTGCCCATTAAAGTGCGCCCCGTTCCCAAGGGAAACAGCCGAAACGACTGCGAAGCAGTAGTGAAGGAGCGTTATCCAGAAGTACGTAACGCTTTGAATTTGTTAGGTAAATATACCGAAGCAAAATTAACTGGAACTGGAAGTTGTATATTTGGGGCCTTCCCAAACGAAGCAGATGCTGATAAAGTGCTGCACCTTCTGACAGACACCCTTACAGGGTTTGTAGCAAAAGGAAGCAACGTTTCGATGTTGCATCGCAAACTACAAGATCTGGCAAAGGAAACGGGTACACGGTACTCGTAGCAACAGATACAGGGGCGTCGCCAAGCGGTAAGGCAGCAGGTTTTGATCCTGCCATGCGTTGGTTCGAATCCAGCCGCCCCTGCCATTTCTTATACTCATCCAGGTTACCCTCAGCCTTCAGGTACTGCGCGTGTCCAAGATGATGGTCTTTACGGGGAACGCTAACCCCGATCTGGCTCGGCGTGTCGTACGTCAGCTGCATATCCCACTCGGTGACATCTCTGTCGGCAAGTTTTCCGACGGCGAAATTACCGCTGAGATTAATGAAAATGTCCGCGGTAAAGACGTTTTCATCATTCAGCCGACTTGTGCTCCGACCAACGATAACCTGATGGAACTCGTCGTGATGGCTGATGCCTTCCGCCGCTCCTCAGCGACTCGTATTACTGCTGTTATTCCTTACTTTGGTTATGCCCGTCAGGATCGCCGTCCGCGTTCCGCACGTGTGGCTATCAGCGCAAAAGTTGTCGCTGACATGCTTACCGTAGTCGGCATCGATCGTGTTCTCACGGTTGATTTGCATGCTGACCAAATCCAGGGTTTCTTCGATATTCCTGTAGATAACATCTATGGCTCCCCAGTTTTGGTGGATGACATCGAAGATCAGCGCTTTGAGAACCTTATGATTGTGTCCCCGGATATCGGCGGCGTCGTGCGTGCACGAGCTGTTGCCAAGTCCTTGGGCGTCGATCTGGGTATCATCGACAAACGCCGTGAGAAAGCCAATCACTCGGAAGTGATGCATATCATCGGTGATGTCGAAGGGCGTACCTGTATTCTGGTTGATGACATGGTCGATACCGCCGGCACTCTGTGCCACGCGGCTAAAGCCTTGAAAGAGCATGGCGCTTCCAAAGTGTTCGCCTACTGCACACACCCTGTGCTGTCAGGTCGGGCAATCGAGAATATCGAAAATTCCATGCTGGATGAGCTGGTGGTGACTAACACCATTCCGCTGTCCGCAGCCGCACAAGCCTGTTCGCGTATCCGTCAGTTGGATATCGCACCGGTTGTGGCTGAAGCGGTTCGCCGCATCAGCAACGAAGAATCGATCAGCGCGATGTTCCGATAAGGGCCCTGCCCTTCTCAGACATCACGTTGACGAAAAGCGCCCCGCCCCAGCAGCCTGTTGGGGCGGGGCTTTTTTGCCCATACCGTCCATAGCGCTGGTCGCAAACGCTAGGCCGGATGTGGTTATTTTGGAGATACAACATGAACGATTTTACTCTGAATGCTGAAGTGCGTTCCGACCTGGGGAAAGGTGCGAGCCGCCGCCTGCGTCGTCTCGCAAGCCTGGTTCCAGCTGTAGTTTACGGTGGCGAAAAAGCCCCTGAATCCATCAGCATGCTGGCTAAAGAAGTTGCCAAACTGCTCGAAAACGAAGCTGCTTACAGCCACGTTATCGAACTGACCGTTGGCGGCGTTAAGCAAAACGTGATCATCAAAGCTCTGCAACGTCACCCGGCTAAAGGCCACGTGATGCACGCTGACTTCGTTCGCGTTGTTGCTGGTCAAAAGCTGACTGCAATCGTTCCAGTTCACTTTGTTGGTGAAGCTGCTCCGATCAAGAAAGGCGGCGAGATCTCGCACGTTGTTGCAGACATCGAAGTTTCCTGCCTGCCAAAAGACCTGCCTGAATTCATCGAAGTTGACCTGGCTAACGCCGAAGTCGGCTCGATCATTCACCTGTCGGACATCACCGCTCCTAAAGGCGTTGAGTTCGTAGCTCTGGCACACGGTAACGACCTGGCAGTAGCCAACGTTCACGCTCCACGTGTTGCACCAGAAGCAGCAGAGTAATTCATTACTCTGTCGTTGGAGTCTTGAGAAACATCGCGAGCTAACACGCAGCGAGTAAAGCGGACAAGATCGCGAAGTTTACTCATGTAAACCCGCTTTTTTGTCCGTTTTCGCCGCTAACTGTTAGCGGCGATGTTATCCACAACTCCATAGAAGGGCCCTTGTCGTGACCGCCATAAAACTGATCGTTGGCCTGGGAAATCCAGGCACCGAATACGAACAGACCCGGCATAACGCAGGGGCCCTTTTTGTTGAGCGTCTCGCGTCGGCAAACGGGGTAAACCTCGTTGCGGATCGCAAATATTTTGGCCTGACCGGGCGTTTCAGCCATCAGGGTCAGGATGTTCGTCTGTTGATTCCCACCACCTATATGAACCGAAGCGGCCAAGCCGTTGCGGCGCTTGCCGGTTTCTACCGCATTGCGCCGGAATCCATATTGGTGGCCCACGACGAACTCGACCTCCCACCAGGCGTTGCCAAGCTCAAACTGGGCGGCGGCCACGGAGGTCACAACGGATTGCGCGACATCATTGCGCAACTGGGAAACAACAATAATTTTTACCGTCTGCGGCTCGGCATTGGCCACCCAGGCGTCGCCAGCATGGTGTCCAACTTTGTCCTGGGTCGTGCGCCTCGCGCCGAGCAGGAAAAACTGGACGCCAGCATCGATTTTGCCCTCGGCGTGCTGCCGGATATCCTCGCCGGGGAATGGAACCGTGCGATGAAAAACCTGCACAGCCAGAAGGCCTGACTCTACTCCTCGGGGAAAACACCATGGGATTTAACTGCGGCATCGTCGGCTTGCCTAACGTCGGCAAATCCACCCTGTTCAACGCCCTGACCAAATCCGGTATTGCGGCCGAGAACTTCCCCTTCTGCACGATCGAGCCGAACACCGGTATCGTGCCGATGCCCGACCCACGTCTGGACGCGCTGGCTGCCATCGTTAAACCCCAGCGCATCCTGCCAACCACCATGGAGTTCGTCGATATCGCGGGTCTCGTGGCTGGCGCATCGAAAGGCGAAGGCCTGGGCAACAAGTTTTTGGCCAACATCCGCGAGACCGATGCTATCGCTCACGTGGTCCGCTGCTTTGAAGATGAAAACGTGATTCACGTTTCCAACAGCGTTGACCCGAAGCGTGACATCGAGATCATCGATCTTGAGCTGATCTTCGCCGACCTCGACAGCTGCGAAAAGCAACTGCAGAAAGTCGCGCGTAACGCCAAGGGCGGCGACAAGGACGCGGTGGCTCAAAAAGCACTGCTGGAACAACTGATCGCACACTTCACCTTGGCCAAGCCGGCGCGTAGCCTGATCAAGAACATGGATGCCGATGAGAAACAAATCATCAAAGGCTTCCACCTTCTGACCACCAAGCCTGTGATGTACATCGCCAACGTGGCTGAAGACGGTTTCGAAAACAACCCGTTGCTCGACGTGGTCATGGCCATTGCCGAAGAAGAAGGCGCAATCGTGGTTCCGGTCTGCAACAAGATCGAAGCTGAAATTGCCGAACTCGACGATGGCGAAGAAAAAGACATGTTCCTTGAGGCCCTGGGTCTTGAAGAGCCAGGTCTGAACCGCGTAATCCGTGCCGGTTACGAGATGCTTAACCTTCAGACCTACTTCACCGCAGGCGTTCAGGAAGTTCGCGCCTGGACCGTGAAGGTGGGCGCTACCGCTCCGCAAGCAGCTGGCGTGATTCACACCGACTTCGAAAAAGGCTTTATTCGCGCCGAAGTTATCGCGTACGACGATTTCATCAAGTACAACGGCGAAGCCGGTGCAAAAGAAGCCGGCAAATGGCGTCTGGAAGGCAAGGAATACATCGTCAAAGACGGTGACGTCCTGCACTTCCGCTTCAACGTGTAATACAGCACACGTCTAAAAAACCGCGCCCAGGCGCGGTTTTTTTTGGTCCGGTATTGAGTGCAGGTCAAACCATCCCCCGGACAAAAGGTCTATGGTAAGTCTCAAGGCCATAAGACTGATCGGGAGTTTCAATGCTCGCCAAGGTGTTCATCAATCGCTTCACCACCCCTCTGATTCAGCGGATAAGCTTTCGCTGGTCCTCCGCCTGGCGAGATGCATTGGCTTCAGCAATCGCAGCGGCGTTGGCCTGGGTTCTCGCCAAGCATTTGTTCGGCCATGTACACCCCGTCTTTGCTGCCATCAGTGCAGTGGTTTGCCTGGCACCCGGTTTGCCCAGTCATGGCAAACAGGCGATTGGTTTGATGGTGGGTGTCGCCACCGGGATTATCGTGGGTGACGCGGCCTTGTGGCTTCCAGATGCCTATCCTTTGCTGCGGATTGGCTTTGCCACGTTCTCTGCCATCGCCATTGCTGCCTTGTATGGTCTGGGACCCGTGGTTCCGATTCAGGCCGGGGTTTCGGCCGTACTGATGCTCGCAGTCGGCCCCGAGAGTGCCGGGGTGGTACGCATGCTTGATGTACTGGTAGGCGCTGGCGTAGGACTGGTCTTCAGCCAAGTGCTACTGACCCCCAATCCTATTGGCATCATTGATGGCTCGGCGAAGGACTTACTGGAAAAACTCTCCTCGGGATTTAGCAAAAGCCTGCAGGCACTCGAAGAAAATAACGCTGACAAGGCTCAAAGCGCCGTACAGATTTTCTCTCGGGCCCACGACAGCCTGATTGCCCTGGAGAACGGAATCAGCATGGCCCGCAACACCGCACGCTGGACCTTGCGCGGGCGCTTTGTGTCACGGGAGGTCAAGGGTATCGCCAGCCGTTACGAACGCCACGCCGTACGTTTGTACGCAAGCTCGCTGCTGTTCTCCGAGGCCTTTGCCGATGCCTTGCGCAAGGAGCAAGGCCCGGCACCGGCCTCGTTACACGAGCGACTGGAAAATGTAGCCTCAGGCTGTGCTTCGATCGCCAACGACAATGAGCGGCCAGTGCTGATCCCGGTATCAGCCAGTGAACTGGCCGATGCAGTGTCGGCACCGTGGCAGCTTTGCTTGCAACACTTGAGTACCGTTGAAAGCGCCCTTCTGACGTTTGGCTTTACCACGCAAACCGAAAGCCAGACAAACGCCAGCAAAAGCAAACCATAAGCATCAGTGAAACCCTTGCTCTTTCATGGCAAGGGGTTAAATCACACAGCTATTAGTACTATCTCCTACAACTTCTATTTCTCTTAACTCAAGAAATACGACTATTCCAAGACTTGGTTTACATATTCAATAGCACCAAGCTGTTACCAGACAGGAGTCACTCCACAAGACTGTCTATCCGAGCTGACCGTAAAGCACAGCCTTCCCTATAAAGAAACAAGACGGGAGCAAACTCAATGGCGTCTTCCCATTCGAGAGACGAACATTATCAAGCCTATCAATTCGAAGACCCCGAACTCGACGCCATCATCAACAGTACTGCAACACTTGATATAGACATATTACTCTACGGCGAAACCGGCACTGGCAAGGACACGCTGGCAGAACGGCTACATTCTTTATCCGGACGCCGAGGTCATTACATTGCAATAAACTGCGCGGCCATCCCCGAAAGCCTGGCTGAGAGCCAGTTGTTCGGCGTCACACACGGGGCATTTACAGGCGCGATGCAATCACGGGCGGGCTTTATTGAAGCCTCAGATATGGGCACGTTGTATCTCGATGAGATAGACAGTATGCCGCTGATCCTGCAAGCCAAATTATTGCGTGTACTGGAGACTCGCGGAGTCGAGCGGCTAGGATCGACAAGGTCCATACCCGTAGACATGCGCGTCATAGCCTCGGCTCAATCTTCTTTATCAGAGATGGTGGAACAAGGTCGTTTCAGAAGGGACCTGTACTACCGTCTCAATGTTGTGAGCTTGCATTTACCGCCTTTACGCGAGCGACGCGAACACATTATTCCCTTGTTCCTGAATCTGATTCAGCGCGAAGCAAACTACTTCAACTCATCCATACCAGTGCCCAGCACCTCACTGCTTCAACGTGTTGTTTGCCATGACTGGCCTGGAAATGTCCGGGAATTGAGATCCGTTGCCAAGCGACTGGTACTGGGTTTACCCTCACTTTTGGCATGTACAGGGATCAATAACAATGACGAAAAAACCTTGAAACTGCGTTTACAGCAAATCGAAAAATTAATCATTCAGGACTCCCTGCGACGTCACCTATATAGCTTGGATGCTGTGGTACTTGAGTTAGGTGTTGCGAAACGTACGCTTTACCATCGAATGAAACAACTGGACATATCCTGACCTCTATAAATTGGAACCGGGCGACTTAATAACCTCACTCAAACAACGAGCCAACTTCCTGGTTCAATATCAATATCGGCTTCCAGAGGAATACATATGCTACCTCTACTCCCCCTGTTGGCACCTATTATTTCACCTGCCGTAAACAAGGCTATTGATGCACTCGGTGGTCTTGCGAAAGACGCATTGAACGTCGCGATAACGACTGCGACATCCTCCCTCAACACTCCGCCTTCTACTGAAAAAATCATGTTTTAACACTTCCACAAGATAACCAACCACAGGAATATCACTATGTTTTTCCCACTCTTATTTGCGTTGTTCCGCGCAGGCGGTGGCGGTGGCGGTGGCGGTGGCGGTGGCGCCGAGGGTAATGCCCGCAACGGCGGCTCCCAAGACAAAGACCCCATCAAAGAGCAAGCAGAATTAAACAAGAAACTTGCCTGGGACAGTTACTTAACAAACAAAGAGAAACTGGAAAATGACGCCCGCGGTGCAAAATCGGCGGGCATCATGGATACCGCCAGTAAGCAGATGAATGCGATGCAATCTGCTGGTAAAGCACTGAACTATTGATGCATTGGCCAATGCCCCATCTCAATAATGGGGCATTGGCCTAAACGACCCGCTCAGACCTTTCTTGCGACACTCACCGATACGTCTCGCAGACCGAACACGGCACACCTGAGGCTTTATATGAACGTTAATGCCCCTGACGTTGCCACTCTGGCACCGTCCATGCCCTCTGACACGCCCCATCCACCTGAGACCGCCGATATAAACTGGTTCAATACCTTGTTGAATACGCCTGCGGCAGAAGCTTCTTACAACAACGGCGCCAACCCGCTCAGCCAGCGCTCGGAATTCCTGCAAGGCCTCTCGAACAGGGCTGCACAGGCCTTGCAAAAAGTCGGCACCAGTACCGATCCCATCGACATGCTCAAATCAACCCGGGCCATGTCGGCATTTCATCTTGAGACCGTATTGAGCGCCAAGATAATCAGCAAAACCTCACAAGCAATCGAAAAACTCACCAATCTGTCTTAGACGGTAACAGCATTGTGTCGCGCCTTATCAAGAGCCTGATGTTTTTGCTCGTAATCTGTTTGGCCGGTTGTGGTGAAAGTGTGGAGCTTCACAGCCAGCTTTCCGAACAGGAAGCCAATGAAGTCATCGCCGAACTGGCAGACAAACAAGTCCATAGCCAAAAGATCCCTACCAAAAACGGAGTCTCCGTGCGGGTGAGTGCGCAGGATATCAGCCGGGCTATCAAGACTCTGGCAGCCGCCGGGCTACCCAAGGCAACGCGCTCGACACTGGGACAAATCTTTCGCAAGGAGGGAGTCATTTCTACCCCGCTGGAAGAGCGTGCCCGCTACATCCACGCCTTGTCACAGGAACTCGAAGCCACGCTGTCAAACATAGAGGGTGTCATCGTTGCGCGTGTGCATGTGGTGCTTCCCGAGCGCGTAGCCCCGGGCGAGGCAGTTCAGCCCGCGTCGGCTTCGGTCTTCATCAAACATGACTCAAGGCTGGACCCCGACAGCATTCAGTCTCGGGTACGCCGAATGGTTGCCAGCAGCATTCCGGGCATGGCCACGGCATTAGACAACCCGAACAAAATAACCACGGTATTTGTCCCGTCGACGGCGTTTAAAGACAAGCAGCAGTTGCTCTTCTTCGGTCCTTTTCTGGTGCCGGAGCAAAACCTGGGGTTCTGGAAAAAAACCTTTGCCGTTGGAGTGTTTGGGCTCCTTCTTGCGATTACCGGCCCTGTCATGTGGCTGAAGTCGAGAAATAAAACGCCCCCACCTGAGGAAGGCTCTGCATGAACGAGGCTGACCTGTGGGCTCAGTGGTGGGCCTTCCCATGGCGCCAAACGCATCCGGACTGGCGCAACGTTGAAGCTGTTGTTTCTGAGGGTGCGCTAACCCGTAACCGGCACTCGGCCGTGAGCAAGGCTTTTTCCATTACCCCCTGCCTGCCCTGCGAACCTTCTGCCAGCCTGGTTTATCTGGCATTGGCCCAGCCGTCGCAACACGACTTCATGTTGCAACTGGTCGATCATATTTGCCGCCCGCTGCTGCCAAATCAGCTAAACGCGACACAGCGCCTGTGGTGCCAGCGCCTGGCGACAGGCCTGCACACCCAGAGCTGGCTCAAGCCAGCCGACGACGCGTTGCAGCTGCTGAGGGCTTGGGTTGAGCCGCACGTGTGGCAACGGCTGCGACTGCGCTTTGCGCCCCCAAGGATCATGGCACTGGAGCAAAAACCACCGTTGGATATCCGCCCGTCCAGGCTTCAGGTGCTTTGGCAAGCCGTGCTCTGGCATGAGCAAACATACCCTCCAGACTCAGGAAACACCGAGGGCAATCACAATGCTGTCACGACGCACGATTGAACTGCGGCCTGGCGCCCCCGGGCTGCCCCAGACACTGATTACCCGCGAAAACCTCATCGACTGCGGCCAGGTCAATCAAGTCCTTGAACAGGCAAAGGCACAAGCCGAAGAACTGCTGAGTCACGCTCATGCAGCATCCGAGGCCCTGTTGAAAAAAGCCCACGGCGAATTCTGGCAACAGGCCAATGCCCAGCTCTCGCACTGGCAACTGGAACACCGGGCCTTGTGCCAGGGGATCGAGTCGAGCGCTTCAACAGTGGTCAACCAAGCCTTGCTTCAATTACTCGATGAGGTGCCACAGCCTGCCCGTATCGCCGCCCTGCTGGCGCATCTGCTGCGCGCTCAATGCCCGCCCGCGAACGCCACCTTGCGCTGCCATCCACAGGCCCTTGAACCTGTTCGGCAGTGGCTCGGCACCCGTCCAGACAATCACTGGCAACTACAAACGGATGAACGTCTCGACAGCAAGGCCCTGGTGCTTGTCACCGCCTGTGAAGACCTGCGCATCGACTGGGCAACTGCAATTAAGGCCTTGTTGATCCCTGCCCCCACCGACGGAACCGATCATGGGCAAATCGCCACTGAGTCGTGAATATTAATGGTTGGAGGAACTATGGCTTCGTTCGAGAGTGTCCAGCGCCGAATTGATACCCGCTTTGCCCAGGCCCAAAAAAACCTGGATGAAATAGCCTTGAACAATCAGTCCGGTGTCGAAGACATGATGCGGTTCTACGAGGCTTCGCGAAGCATGGCGAGCGCAACGTTCGCGCTCACCGAGCAAACCCGGTTCAAGCACAGCCTGACCAAAAGCATTATCGATGCCGTGCAGTAATGATGGGGATCAAACGCGCCAGCCAGATCGCACTGTTGCCGTATCTTTTCATGTTGATGCCACAGGTCATGGCTGCAATCCCCGATGACTGGAAAAAAACGCCCTATGCCCATGAAGCAAACAACCGGGAGTTGCGCGACTTTATGGCGGACTTCGCCCACACCGTTGGTCTGCAGCTACAGATTGACGGTTCGTTGCAAGGCGTCATCAACGGCAAGCTTCGCGCCGATACGCTGCAGGGCTTTCTGGACCGGCTGGCTCTGGAGCACCGCTTCCAATGGTTCGTCTACAACAACACGCTCCACATCAGTTCTCTGGACCAGCAAAGCTCTGCTCGGCTGGAAGTCGCGGACGACACCGTAGCCGACTTGAAAACTGCACTGAGTCAGATAGGGCTGCTGGATGAACGCTTCGGTTGGGGTGAGCTGCCCGATATCGGCGTAGTCCTGGTTTCAGGGCCAAAACGCTACATTGAGCAAATAAGGCAGTTCAGCCGCAAGCGGGCACAAACGACCAACAAACAGGATGTTTTGAACTTCACGCTCCAGTTCGCCAACGCTGCGGATCGCCAGATCGACTATCGGGGCGAAAAGCTGACAGTCCCTGGCATTGCCAGCCTGTTGCGCGGGCTGCTCGATCACAAATCATCAATCCCCTTGGCGCTTGAACCAGCCACCACTCCCCCGCCAGTCAGCCTCGGCTCCACCTTTTCCAATCCCCCCCCGGCCCCTGTGCCTAAAACTGCCCGGGCAACCACAGGTACAGGCAACATCAGGGTGGAGGCCGATGTGCGCAACAACAGCGTGCTGATCTACGACGCCACAGAGCGACGGGCGCTGTATCAAACCTTGATCGCCGAGCTCGATGTACCACGCAAACTGGTAGAAATAGACGCTCTGATTCTGGACATCAATCGCACTCAACTCAAAGAGCTGGGCGTGAACTGGGGGTTTCAGAACAGCCGCTTCCAGGCAGGAGTGGGGAATCTGTCAGGCAACAGCTTTTCGTCTGTCTCCATTGCCCAATTTGATCGCTTCGTGGCTGATGTGAAGGCCCTGGAGGTGCGCGGCCTGGCGACGGTGGTGTCCAACCCTTCGATCATGACACTGGAGAATCAGCCGGCCGTCATCGACTTCAATCACACGCAATACATCAGAGCCATCGGTGACAGGGTGGCCAATATCTTGCCGGTTACCACAGGTACCAGCTTCCAGGTCATACCCAGGGTTATCGCGGCCAATGGGGCCAATCAAATTCACTTGATCATCGACATTGAGGACGGCGCCTTTACCAATACCACCGGGCCTGACTCAACACCGGATGTGCGTAAAGGCAACGTCAGTACCCAGGCGGTTATCAGCGAACAACAATCCCTGGTCATAGGGGGATTTCATGTCGCGCAAGAGGCCGACAGCCGCAATCAGGTGCCCTGGCTGGGAAGTATTCCCTGGTTGGGCAAAGCGCTGTTTTCTTCGTCGCAGTCCACTCAAAACCGACGTGAGCGCCTGTTTATCCTGACACCACGGCTGATAGGCGATCAGACCAACCCTGTACGCTACTTGCCGCAATCGGATCAGGCAGTGCTCGAAGCCGCGCTCAGCCCCCTGGCACGACGTGAAGCGCAGCAGCCCGTGATCACTCGCACCGAAGTTGCTCAAGCCCTGGCTAGTTTGGTCAAGGGCCGCGTACCTGCACATTTCACGGCCATGCCAATGCCTGCCGAAACGGAGGCAGGGTGTAAAACGTCCAACTTCCTGAGGGTTGATCCCGACCGACGCCAATGGTTCGAAAGCGCTCATTACAACGTAGCCGTGCTGGTTTTGCACAACCAGAGCCAGAGCCGCGTGCGCATCGATGAAAGTGAATGCAGCAATGCCAACACTCTGGCGGTCAGTATCTGGCCCCGGCCGTGGCTGGCGCCCGGAGAACAGGCTGAAGTGTTTATTGCGACTCGACCGCCCGGCCAGGATGAACTCAAGGCTGCACCTCGCCCATCATTGCTTTCGCCCACCCGGAGTACCCCCCAATGATCAGGGTGTTCGCTGTTGCCATGACCATTGCCCTGGGGATCTCTCTTCAAGGTTGCGCCACCCGATGCCAAGGTGATGTGTGCACGCGGCCAGTGTCCAGCGCCAGCAATCTGGTGATCTGGTGGTCACCAACAATGCGCATAGAGACAGGCCCTGACGCCGTGCGGCCAGACCATCAGGTGGTGCGCCTTGAGCAATAGTTCCAACCGCTGAACTCCCTATAGCGAGACCTCGATGAATCAACACCCGTCCACACCTCAGCGACTACTGGCAGCCCTGAGTCAGCATCTCAACGTCAACCTGCAACTGGACAATGGCGTATGCGCGCTGTTCGACAGCCAGGACCGGGAGGTATGCGTCATCGAACTGCAACCTCAAAGCAGCGCGGCACTTTTGCATTGCGCAATGAGTGCAAACCACCCTGCCCTTGAGCGCGACCGCCAGTTGCTCAGACTCAACTTTCAACCCGACCTGCTACACGGTTGCTGGTTGGCACTCGATGGCAGTGAGGGCGTGCGCTTATGTACGCAGTGCCCACTCGAGCATTTGATTGAAGCTACTTTTTGCCAGTGGGTCAGCGGGTTTATCCAGCAGGTCATAGCGACGCGCCAACTGCTGGGCCAGCCCGGCTGAACGGCTGGCCAACGCCTCAGAACTCGGGTCGACGGCCATCGCGAATCGTCTGTTCAAGCTGTTCAGGGTGCAGGTCGCTGTTATCGACGCCGGATACAGCATCCTTGAACAGCATCCGAACAGGGACATTGGCATCCTTGCCGTACTCGAACTCGGCATTGAGTAGCTTGTGGGTGTGACTCAGCGCTACGCTGCTGCCAAAAGACAGCACAGGCACAGGTAACGTCATGCCGTGGGAGCGGCTTGCGGTGTAACTCACACTCATGCTTTTGACTCGCAGGTTGTGCGGGTTTTTCAGTATCTGTTGCACATCATGCCGGGCGTCACGGCCATCATCGACTGTACGCTCAAGCATGCGAAGAACGTCCGGCCTGACTTCCAGCCCGATAGTCACTGAGGTGCCCTTGTTGCTCTGCAGATCATTGAGTGTTTGCGCCAATTGCGGGTTACCCAGCAATTGGAGAATCGCCGCCTTGTTTGCCGGGGCGGTGTCGTCCAGCCATTCATGTTTTGCATTACCGTCCAGGCCTACAAACGACACCGTACGCTCAACCGAGCTCAGCTCGCGCTTGCCCTGCGCGGCCAGCTCGTGCTGATGAACCCGTTTTTGCAGTTGATCCTTGAGCACAAAGTGTTCCTCTGTACGAGTCACTGGAGGCGGCGACTTGGCGAGCAGTTGATGCAGGCTGTGCAGTTGCTCACCAATCTCGCCTCCCGGCGATGGGAGCGCTTGCAATTGAGCCCTCAAGGGTGCCGAAAAGCGCGCAATCCCATCACGCAACTCATCAACCTGCGCCTGCTCGACCAAAGGCGAGTGCTTGAAAGTAAAGCGAAAGGCATGGCTGGCACTGCGGTCAAAACTGACAGTCAGTGCAACCTCAGACCCGATAAAGCCCGACAGCGTTGAGCCATCTGGCGCCACTTGAGCGGTCACCACCGCGTTGGCAGCGCCCGCTCCGATAGAAGCGCTGCCTTTGCTCAAGAGCTGAAAGTTATCCCCATGGGTGCGGGTAACCTCATGCTCCCCTTGGGTCCGCGCACTGCTTTTGTCGAAATGCGCCAGGTTAAGATTGGCGCTCCCGCCAATGACCGCACGAACCAGACCGTTCAGAGCCTGGGAGTTTTCCTGCGCCTTGAAGTGGGCACGGCCTTGAATAAAGGCCGAGAGGTTCAGGTCGACACTGTTTTTCGAGCTTTTGCCGCTTTGATGGGCGCTGCCAAGGTCCAGCAAGTCGAAGACATCGCCCTTCTCCCCCGTAAGCAGCTCCATCATTCTTGAAAAATCGGCTTCCTTGATCTCAAAGCTGACACTCGCAGTCGTTTCCCGTGCAACCGCCAGGCTGGCCTCAGCCCCCGCCCTGACCCCCGCCCCGAGGAGAGCACCGCCTACTGGCGCCAACGTGACGCCCGCGCCCAGCGCAGCATTCAGGGCATGAGTAGTGTTCATTTTGATGTCGACGCTGGCCCCCGTATCGGTTCGGCTGAGCGTTACGCCGTTGGACCTGGACCGTGAAGCGCCTATCGAGAGTTCCAGAACCGGTACAGGCGCCACGCCTAAAGCCGCGACCCCGGCGCCCTTGGTCTTGCTTCGGCTCGAGGCAATGGACTGGCCACTTTCCAGCTGCTGGATTTCTTGCATCAGGGCTTGTTTGATGCCGCCCTGCCCGGGCAGACCCAGCAGATGCGTAATATGCATATTCAGTGCTGATCCAGGCGTACCCAAGTCTTTTGCCAATAGCTTGAAGTTCTTGTACAGATCTTCTGCCTGAGCGTGACTGTTGATGTTTTGCACCACTTTTTTGTGCACCTCATTGCCCTCGTACCCCTTCATCACCTCCTCCAGGGACGCGGTGATCCGGGCCAGGTCAGGGTGGCTTCCCTCCAGCCTGGTGATGAGCGTGCTTAACCGCGATAGTGTCTGCGCATGATGGATCAAATCGCTCTCAACCAACGCGGTAGGGTTTTTCAAGTCCCGTAGTTGTGCTGGGTTATACCCGGACAACATCAGGCCCTGAGTCTCATAACTGCGAAGCAGGGCCGCCGTGGCATTGGTCTTTGAGGGCGCGCAGGACTCGAACGCCTGGCGTAGCTGGCAGAGACTGGATTGCGCCTTGCCCAGGGCACTGTTGGCTGCTGCATCGGGCGCCGCCTGGGTAACTTGCGCCCCGTGCAAGTCACCCAGTTTGCGAGCCGAAGTCGTGCTGTTTTTTTCCACCAGGGCGATCGCGCTTTCCAGCGCCAGGGCCAGCTCGCGCTGACTCAGTTGACCGACTCGTGACTGCATGTCCTGCAGGGCGGGCCGGGCATTTGCCAGCCCTTTCAAGTCAGCACGCAATGCCTTGTCGGCGGCATACAGACCTTGCAGTCCGGCGCGCCCTTTGGTCCGATGCTGGATATCCTGCCCCAGGTGGCGGATACCTTCACCTGGCTTGAAATGCGCCCTCAAGCCTTTGAAATACCCTCGGTCAGTAGTCAGCCCTTCGGTCTTTTGGCCTGCAACGCTTGAAGTCACCGTCCAGGCCGTTGCATTTTTCTGACCCTTTATTTCACCCTCACGCAACACTGTGCCCAGGTGGCCTTCTCGCACCGTTTGCGAGGCCACCGGCGCCCATTGCAACGCCCCATCCGGGGTACTTATCAACTGCCGATATTTTTCACCCCAGCGATTGTTATGAGCGCTGTTGTGCCCCCAACTGGCAATCAGCCGGTCTGCGCCCATGCGCAATGAGTGCACACGCTCATTGCCTGGCACTGTCACCGGCGCCCAGGCGACCTCCCCTGCACCAGGGGTCTGCCAGTGAGCCTTGTCCAGCCGCAACAATTCACCCGTGCGGCTTTGCGCATACAAATTGCCAAGATGATCAAGCGCCAGTGCCTGCACATCCTTGGGTTGGGCAAATTTCAAGTGGGTTTCTTTACCATCAACATGGGCATGCAGGCGGTTTTCATGATCAAGGCTGACAAAGCGTCGGCCATTGTCCACCGCAAATGCCCTGATTGCGCCCTCGGCATTACCGGCCATGACTTCGTCCAGGCTGACATGAGTGCGAGCTACGTTTGCAGGGGCCAAATCATGACTGGCCCCCAGGTGCATGGGTTCGCGGCTTTTGTGCAAGGCCAGCGCTTTCAACTCTCCGGATTGCAACACATACGCGCGACCGTCCAGGCCCCGCGCCAAATATTCCACATTGGCCAGAGTGGTTTTATCCCAGCACTGCCCCCCGGGATCCCAGCACGACAAAGTGTCGCCTTGCAGGACGACCTTGCCCCGTTGACCAAGATCCACAACATTGGCGAGCGCCTGCAAGCCGGGCTGAGGCAAACCCTTGTCGATCACTTTGCAAATCACATCACTGAGATTCCAGCCCGACGCCTGATTGGCCGTATCCGACAGCGGGCTACTGTGAAGCTGCTTGTGGGCATCAAGCAGCAACGCGTTGAGTTGACCATGATCGTCATGCATAAAGCCCTTGAAACTGACACCTCCCCTGTACACCTGCTCAAATCGCTCGACTGGCTGATGAACCATGGTCAAGCGCCCGCCTTCGGCGCCAGGCAAGTCCCCACGCAGCAGTTCTTCCCTAGTGTTTACGGCATACAGCACATCACCGGCCAAACCTATGCGCGTCAATTCCAGCGGCTCGCCCGCTGCGTCGACAGGCTGCAGACGCCCCCCCGGCACTTGATTGCCGCGTGCGATCTCAAGCGAGGCGCCATGCACCGACTGCTCCAGACGGACCTGGGTATCGCCCTCGACACTGATGTCACTGACCCCAAGCGGGACTTTCATCAGCGCACCTTCTTTGCTCAGACCCAGACGGCTGTACAGGGTCTGATCCTTGTCGGCTAACCAACTGAAGGCTTGCGGCTCAAAGCGGTGCAGACGCTGCTCCACCAGGCGAAACTGCTCACCTTTGGCGGTGGTATAGACGCCACTGACCAGCCCTAAATGAGCCCGTCCGGGGTTCGCCGGGGGCCACGGCTGAGCAGCCAGGGTGCAGCTGCTTTTGAGCACCCCGGCGACAGCAGGTGTGGACTGGATATGAAAATCATTGAGCTTCTCGTCCAGGATCCGCAGGCCCTGCCCTTGGGCTACGCACGCGGGATCTGGCATAAAGCGCCTGGGCAACCGATTAAGCTGGCAGGCAATATCTTGTCCGACGTGCGAGCCCTCGGTAACGACTTTGCCATTGTGCAAGCGGGCACTGAAGGCGATGGTCGGTTGCCCATAGCTGCGCAACTGCGTCAATTGCGGCAGTGGGCTGACGTTACGCCGCGGCTGAAAAAGGCTGGCAATTTTCTTGCCGATTCGGTGTATCGCGGTTTTTTGCTGAATGCCTGCAGGACTCGAATCGGTGACGTTCAAAGACACTCGCCTGCTCATTTCTGCACGGATCGGATCTATGGGTTCCCAAGGCATGACAGGCTCGATTCAACCGGATGATGTCGATGAAGTGGCTTTAAACGCCATCCCGGTTCCCTCCCGGTTAGCGGCGTTCAAGCTCCGGCAGTTCAATGGTTTGATGCAGAGCGTCTGCATCCAGTTCGCGCAGGGTGCGATAGACCAGCGCAACGGCCTGCAACGTCTCACGGCCAATGCAACTGCCGACCTCTTCGCCATACAACGTACGAGCCAGCCAGACACACTGAACCACAGGCACATCCGCGGCCCTGGCTCTGTCGATCATCTGCCGCGCCCGGGCATCGGCACCTTTTTCCAGCAACATCGGCAAGGGTGTGTGTGGTGGGCGGTAGTACAGCGCCACCGCAAAATGAGTCGGATTGATCAGCAACATATCGGCCTCTTCCAGGGGCGGCAGTGGGGGCGCATGGTCTTCCTGAGCCAGCTCGAAAGCCAGTTGCCGGCGCATCATCTTGACGTGGGGATCACCCTCCATCCCCTTGTACTCCTTGACCACTTCGACGTAGGTCATGCGCATGCGTTTGGCAAAAAAGTACTTTTGCAACGCCAGATCTACCAGCGCAAGCACCAGCAACAGCCCAAGGCACACGCGCAACAAATACCGGAACAAGATCATCAACGCGTCGATGTAGCCGGGCAAGTCGGTGTTGACCAGCCCCACCAACGCTCCCAGGGAAGGCCCTGTCACCTGGTAAAGCACCACACAGATCAGCAGCGCCTTGATCAGCCCGGTGAACAAAGTCATCAACGACTGAGCCGAAAACATCTGTTTGGCTTGATTGAAAGGGTTGAGCCGACTGAAATCCGGCGTCAGGACGTCGGGGGCAAACAAAAAGCCGAACTGCAACCAGCTACTGATCAACTTCATGACGATTGCAGTGCCTGTCATCAGCAAGGCAAAGCCAAAAAACACGTAGCCCGCCTCGGCGATAACCGCTTGCAGCGAACGGCCAAAGGGTTGCCCGATCAAGGTCACGGGCAACATCAGCAATTGCTCGAGCCGTTGCATGCTGCTGTGAGCCGATAACAATGCAATTTCGCTGATGGCGGTCAGCGCCAACAGCTTGCCAATGTCCTGGCTCTGCGCGACCTGGCCTTTTTGACGCTGGTCTTTCAGCTTTTTTTGGCTCGCGTCGAATTTCTTTTCACCCGAGTCCTCACTCATGGCAGCGGGATCTTGAACAACAGGCCAAGGGAATGCCCAAGATCCCCCAGCCGGCCCATGCGCTCCACAATCAGGTCCTGCAACTGCGGCAGAAAGAGCAACAGAAAGCACAGCCCGGCCAGGCTCTTGGCGGGCATCGACAACACGAATACCTGCAACTGAGGGCTATAGAGGCTCAGCAGGGCAACCGCGAATTCAACGATCAGCAGCAGCGCGATAAAAGGGGCGGCATAAAGCACCAAGTGGGTGAAGGTATCGCCCAGCAGCGTTAAATAAATGGCAAAGCCATCTGCCCCTGGGGCCGGAAACCAAAGGGTTGGCGGCCAGATCAGGTAACTGTCCCAGATCACCTGGGTCAGGCTGCCCAGGCCCAGGGTCACGATCAGCAAAAAAATGCTCAGCTGCTTGAACATATGCCCGATTGGCGTGGCATCCGGCCCCAGTGACGGGTTGAGTTGCCCGCCGATCAAGGCGCCACGCTGATTGTCCAGCAAGGCCCCCACCGACTCGAACAACCAGAAGGGCATGGACAGCAGCATCCCCAGCAAAAAACCCAATACCGCTTCTTTAAGCACCAGCGCGATTATCGCGAGCAGGCTGTAATCCATGCCCGACAGGTTGTGGTGAATACCCGGAGTCGGCATCAGCGCCAATGAAAAAACGATGGCATGACGAGGCATCCCTTTCACATGCTGAAAGCAAAATGCCGGGATCAGATAAAAACAGGGGTACAGGCGCGCCATTGCAATGGCGAGGCTGGGCAAGTACTCCAGAAAAGGTATCTGTGGCGCCATGACAGAGCTCCATTCACTGCACCGTACGCGCAGCCATGTCGAAGGTAAGATTGGTCAATTGAATCAATTCGACCCCGATCCAGCGCCCGGTCAGCGCCAGCGTGATTCCCACGGCGACCAGCTTGATACCGAATGGCAATGTCTGGTCCTGTATCTGCATCAGCGCCTGGATCAACGACGTCAGCACCCCCACCACCACCGCCACAATCAGCGGTGGCGCGGACAGCACCACCACCAGCAACATGCCTTGCTTGAACACTAGAATCGGGTCCATTGGCGTCTCACAGATAGGACAGGAAAAGGCTGTCCAGCAGACGTGTCCAGCCCGAGACAAGTACAAACAGCAGGAGCTTGAGCGGCAGTGAAATCGTCATGGGCGAGACCATTTGCATGCCGAGGGCAAGCAGCAGGTTCGACACGATCAAGTCGATGACAATGAACGGGATGTAGATCAAAAAACCGATCTCGAACCCCGCCTGCAATTGCGACAGGACAAAGGCCGGAACCAGCAGAATCAGGTCATCGCGACTGACCTGCTGCGCCATTTCCGGGGGCCACATGCGGGCGGTATTTTCCAGCAGGTGGGTCAGCACATCGGGGTCGGTGTTGCGCGACATAAACGCCTGCAACGGTTTTACGGCCTGAAGCCCGCTGTCCTGCAAGGCTTGAACACTGCTCAGATCCACTGGCGACTGCTTGAGGATCCGGGAAATTTCATAGCCCACGGGCGCCATCACAAACAGCGTTGCGGCAAGCGCAATGCCATAGAGGGCCATGCTCGGTGGCACCTGCTGCACCCCGATGGCGTTACGGGTAATCATCAACACGATGCAGATTTTCAAGAAGGCCGTGCACACCACCAGCAGCATCGGCATCAATGACAGCCCCGCGAGAAACAGCGCCAGCAGAAGGGGATCAACCCCTTGAACCGTCATCGCGAAAAACTGATGCGCGACAACTGCAAGCCAAGACGCCCATCGACCTCTACCAGTTGACCGTGCCCGACCGGACGATCGCCGTAGTACAGCCCGGCCATGCCTGTGCTGTAGCCTTCAATATTCAACACCGTACCGGGAGCCAATTGCCGCAACTCACCCAGGCTCAGCCTGAGCACTCCGCAACGCACGCTCAGATCCACCAGCAAGGTTTCAAACGGCTCAGCAACCTCATCCCCGGCAACCTCAGTGCCTGCCAACCTAACGTCATCCACAGCTGACTCCTCGATAGAAAAAACACACAGGCTCCGGCGCCCGCCCTCATCATCAATCTGCGCTTGCAGCCGCAATCGCCCTACACTCAGCTGGCCAATGCCATCGGCGTTGAACTGCCCATGCTCCGGCATCAGTACGTCACCAACGCGCACTGTGCGTAACAGCTCAACTGCCAACGGCAAGCATCCGAGCACCACGGATACTGCCAGCGCAAAGTCCTCGGGCAACGGTGCCCTGATTGCCTGCCATCCTCCCGCGTCATGCAGCATCAGCAGACTTTGAGGCGCCATGCTCAGTTGGCCAACGCTGCGTGACTGCCCGACCCTCACACTGATCCGGCATTCGAAGGTGTGCTGCTGCACAGCGGCCAGAGGTCGCAAATAGCCAAAAATCCGGGTTAATTGCGGGCTCATGCGTTGCTGAAAAAGAGCCCAGAACCATGAGTCCGGATCATTGATGCCATCGGCCAAAACCACCGGGCACTCTCCGAACAAACTCAACAGGGCGCCCGCGTCACTGAGGGTGATGACGCCGCACTGGCTATCAAATGAGTGTGATACCGCGGTTTTTGGCCCATGACCCGGCTCAAGTAAAAGCTCTGCGGGCTCGCCAGCGACCTGGAACGAAAAACGGATGCCACGACCCAATCGGCGATAAGCCGCTACCTGTCGGGCATCCAGACGAGGCCAGGTGATGGGCATGACACTCACCTCCTGTGCTCCTGCGTCAGTTGAATACTGACGGGCAGCCCCAGTTTTCGGGCCAGGCTTTGCTGGCAATGTTGCTGCTGGCGCGCGAGCCATTGCCGGGTGCCGGATTGCTCAGCTCCCAGCGAAATACTCCAGCCCTGGCACTCATACCGGGCGCGGACATTAATCCGCCCGCGACGCGCAAGGCAGATCACAAACTGCAGGGGTAATTGCCCGGTCACCACCATACGAGACAGCAGTTGCTCAGACATCGCCCGGGCCAGCCCGCTATCGGTGCCTGACAGGTTGTCGGCAAACAGCTGGCTGTCTGCGTCCGACACAGGGGCTGTCGCTGGCGCCTGATAGTCATGAAAGGACAACAGCGCCGGCTTCAATCCTGATGACTGGGCCATGCCCCCTCCTCTGCCAGCAGTATCGACAACTCACGCAGTTTCTCGACTTGACGCTGGCTCGCTGACACCTGCTTGCGGGCGCGCTCGACATTCGAGACTTGATGGGGCTGGCGTTCAAGCAGCGACTGCAAGACTCTTTGTTGCTCCACCGTTTGCGCCGACACCTTGTGCAGCGTTTCATTCCAGCCTGACAACATATGGCGGGACACAGCCTGCCCCTGGTACCGGTGCAGCAACTCAACCCGTTGACGGCTTTCCCGGTCACGGGCTTGTTCAACCGCCGTGCGGGCTTGCTCGATACGCAGGTCCAAAGCTCGCTGCTCGATCAAAGCTTGTTGCAACATACGTTCGGCCCGATCGGCTCGATGGCCACGCAAACGCGCAAGAGCGCGGGTTTCAGAAAGGGACACCTCAGACTGGGACATGGGCAGTCAGCTCGTTCAAATGTTCCAGAGTTGCCTGAAACGACGCGGGCTCACGCAGATCCTGTCGCAAGAAGGCATCCACCTGCGGTCGGCTATCCACGGCCAGGTCGGTCAGTGCATCGTTTCCCGCCTGGTATTCACCCAGCTTAAGCATCAATTCGACCTGCTGATGGGCGCTCAGCAAACGCCTTAATGACGAGGCGTTTTGCACATGCTCGGGCACTGCAACGTTGCTGAGGATCCGGGACAGGCTGCCCAGCACATCGATCGCCGGGTAGTGGCCGCGCTCTGCCAGTTTTCGAGACAACACAATGTGCCCGTCCAGCAGGGAACGAACTTCATCTGCCACGGGGTCGCTCATGGAGTCCTGCTCGATCAGCACGGTATAAATGGCGGTGATAACGCCGTCCCGGGTCAGGCCCGCACGCTCCACCAAACGCGGCAACATGCTGTAAACCGATGGCGGCAACCCGCCCCGCCCCAACGGTTCGCCTGCAGCCAGCCCGATTTCGCGCTGGGCTCGGGCAAAGCGCGTCAGGGAGTCGATCAGTAATAAAACCCGCTGGCCTTTGCGCCGAAAACCTTCGGCCAGAGCGGTGGCCGTCAAGGCTGCCCGCGCCCGCTCCATACTTGAACGATCCGAGGTCGCACACACCAGCACCGCCTTGGCACGTAATCCATCGTCCAGTTCATGGTCGAGAAATTCACGTAACTCGCGGCCACGTTCGCCAATCAGGCCAAAGACGATCACATCGCAATCAACGTTGCGGGCGATTTCAGCCAGCAATGTGGTCTTGCCACAACCGGCACCGGCAAACAGCCCCACCCGCTGCCCCTCGCCCAGGGTCAATACGCCATCGATTGCCCGCACCCCCGTGGGTAATGCACGCCAGATACGCGGCCTCTCAGTGGGCAATGGCGCCTCGCACACCACCGCACTGGCATCGATGCAAGGCGGTCGGGCGAAGGCTCCCTGGCCGTGGCCGGTAAGCGGTCGGCCAAACCCGTCGAGCACTTGCCCCAGCAAATCATCCCCCACACGAACCTGATGCGTGCCCCCCAGCCGTTCAACTGCCGCGCCCGCTGCAATGCCTTCCAGTCCTGCCAGAGCACTGAGCATTGCGTCCTGCTGATCAAAGCCGATGATTTCAGCCAGTATCCAGTCGTTGCCCGATGTCTGGACCTGGCATAAATCCCCTATCCGGGCCTGGGGCAACCGACATTTCAGGAACATGCCATTGACCCGCAGGACGCGACCGCAGGCGTTCACCGGTGAAACGTTCGCCAGCCTTGCGCACTGGTGTTGCCGCCAGCGCTCAAGACGCTCTTCGATACCGGGGTTCACCAGTTCACCTCATAGCGCTGTTTCCCCTCAAACAGCAGGCGATGATTGTCGATCGCCGTCAGCCGTACGCCGTCAGTCTCATCTCCGAAAAACAGCCGACGCCCGTCTGCCAGAACAACATGTGCCCGTTTGCCGCCAATTACCTGCACGATCCTGAAGGGCAGCGCGGTACTGATTTCCCGCGCCTTGTTGATGATCGAAACTGATGTTTCAAACTGCGCCTCAAAGCGATCGAGCATGCGTGAAACCAGCGCCAGCGCCTCTTGAGCAACGTCCCCGCGCAGAGTGATTTGATCTGCGGCCACCTCCAGCGTGATGCGATTGCCCAGCTAGCGCTCAATCAACATGCTGAGTAATTGCTGATGGACCTGATGGACCGTCGCAAGCGGGCGCTTGTCACTGACTGCAGAGGACTTAGGGGCGGGAAGCGGCACCGTGCCGGAAGGCGATATGGCCAACCCGGCCATGGCCAGCACGAGCACTGTCAGGGTGACCAGCAACCATTTCCCCATGCGCCCTTCGGGCGGTGTTCTCCTGTGTTCGGGCATGGCCTGGCTCGACACACAAGCCATGGCTGCAGGCGCCTCCCTCCAGAGACTTTGTGCATTGGCGATGCACAGTCGAATACCGCCAATGGAAAACTCGGTATCGGGGATCAGGTTGGCAATGTGCGCCAGGGTCGCTCCAGTTTCATCCAGCAACAACCCCTCTTGCGCCTGCACAATCCATCGACTGTCAACGCGGGTCAACCGGGCATGCCGATCTGCAATCCCGGGGTCGTACAGCTCCAGGTCGGCCTCCTGATGAGCGCCGATACACCACTGCTCGCCGAACAATGGCAACGCAGCGCCCTGATGCAAACCGCTCAGCACCCGCAATTCGAACAGCACGTCGGGCTCACAGGGTTCGAGGCTCAAGACTCGACCTCGCGCAGCAGGCCTTCGTATTCCAGATCAAATCGGCCAAGCACCCTGACCTTGGCCGATCCCGTCAACTCGGCGAACGATATGACCGGCACGTGGTTGAACTCATCGAACAATAACGTGCGCAGAGGGCTGCGCAGGTCATGCGCCACCAGCAATACGCTTTTCTCGCGTTTACGAGCCTCGAAGGCCTCCTTGAGCAATTGCACGAGCTGCGTGCTGTGCTCATTGTCCAGAGCAAAGAACACGCCGGATTGGGTCTGGCGCAAGGCTTCGCGAAAGATGTTTTCGGTGTGGGGTGAAAACAGCCAGGCATGGAGACCATCGATCTGGCTGTGCAGGTGATAGATCTGCGACCTCAAGGCGATCCGCACGTAATCCGCCAGCGCGATCACTTCGCGTTCGTGCTGGCCGTGCTCGGTCAGTACTTCAACGATCAGTCGCACGGCGCGCAAGGGCACTCCCTCACTGGCCAGGCGCTGCAAGACGCCAGAGAATCGAGAGAGCGGCATGATGCGTTGCAGCTCTTGCACCAGCTCAGGCTGGCTTTGTTCAAGCCAGCCGAGAATCGATTTACTCTCCTGGATCCCCAGAAACCGTGGCCCGCTGATCATCATGGCCTGGCGCATGCGTTCGAGAATCAAGGCATGGGCACTGAACGACCTGACCTCTTCCCGGGCCAGCAGCGGGTCGTCGGGTTGCAGCCATAGCCAGTCCAGTTCATCTCGCTGCTCGCTGCCTCTAAACGCACTCGGGGGGTGCGGGTCGACACTGTCCCGCGCCACGGCCAGCCAGTCACCAAATGTTGCCTTGAGCACTGGCCCTTCGTGAACACAAAAGCGGAATTCATCCTCGGCCAGCAGGGCGCTGTATTCGATTTCAAAGGAAGGGAGGGTCAAGCCGGCAGTCGTGACAATGCTGTTGCGCACCTGACGAATCCCGTGAATAAGTTGCGTGGTGCGCTCCTGATGCTGATGTGCGCTGGCGAACTGCAACAAGTAAGGGCGCGACGGTTCGAACACTCTCAGATCCTCTTCGCCGTTTTGTTCAGGGGCAATCTGTTCCACCTGTACCGGTTGCAGTTCCTCGACCTTGCTGCTGCGCAGCAACAGGTAAAGCCCCAGCGAAAAGGTGCCCAGGGCAATACCGAAAAAAACCAGGGTCGGCATCCCGGGCAAGGCAGCGAACGCCAGCATTCCCGCCGATGCGATTATCCAGCTCTTGGGTTCGCCGGTTATTTGCTGCTCGATCTGCGTACCGATGTTGCTGCGTGGGGATTGGTCGTCGGGAGCGACACGGGTGATGATCATGCCTGCGGTCAATGAAATCAGCAGCGCCGGAATCTGCGCGATCAGGCCATCACCAATGGTCAACACTGAATACAGCGATATGGCTTGGGCAGCACTCATTCCGTGTTGCAGCATGCCGGTGGAAAACCCGCCCAGTATGTTGATCACAACAATGACCAAGCCTGCGATGGCGTCCCCCTTCACAAATTTCATGGCGCCGTCCATTGCCCCGAACAGCTGGCTTTCCCGAGACAACTCATCGCGCCTGTGACGAGCCTGCGCACCATTGATCAACCCGCCACGCAAGTCACTGTCGATGGACATCTGCTTGCCAGGCATCGCATCCAGACTGAAGCGCGCCGCCACTTCGGCCACACGTTCCGAGCCCTTGGTAATCACCAGAAAGTTGACGATGGTGATGATCAGAAAGATCACCAGCCCGACGGCGAGATTGCCCCCCACCACGAAGTTGCCGAACGCCTCGACAATGTCACCGGCATCCTGATCCATCAGGATCAGCCGGGTCGTCGCAATCGACAACGCCAGACGAAACATCGTGGTAAGCAGCAGGAGCGCAGGAAACGAAGAGAACGCCAAAGGACTCGGCAAGTAAAACGCCAGAACAATCAGCAGGCAGGCAATACAGATATTGACCGCAATCAGGATATCGACCATCCAGGTCGGCAGCGGCACGATAAAAATAAATACCATCCCCAGGACCACGATGGCCCCGAGCACCTCTCCCGGACTTGCAACGCGGCCCAGGCCTTTATTGAGCCATTGGACGAGTATCATCGAATGAATCTCGACAACCCGGACCTCAGTTGGGCAATGCCTTCGGCCTGAGTATGTTCACCCATCAGGCTCAAAAAAAGCTGCAAGGTGGTCTGGCGCTTTTCCGGATCACTCCACAGCACCAGGGGAAGGTGCTGAATCAACGGGTAGAGTTGATTCAGCGAGACCAGTTGGCTGGACAGCCTGGCGCCACCCAACTCCCGGCTCAGGCTTCGAACCTCCTCGGCGTCAATGTCCGTACTCGCGTATCCCAACAGGCGCTGCATCAGGGCTACGGCCGACAGTTCGGCCTGACGTTCACGGGATGGCAAACGCTCAAGAAAAAGACGGCAGTTACCCAAGGCACTGCCCAGTTGACTGCAACCCTGCAGACCGAGCAACAAAGCTCGCAGCTTGATGGTCGGCACCGAGGGACGGTAGGCCGCAAGATCATCCGCCAGCGCTCGTCTCATCATGCTCAGCCCGGCACTGATCCCCTCTTCACCGAACAGCCCCAGCAGCGCCTGGGTAATGCTCACCAGCGATTGCTTCACCACAACGCTGGTGTAATACAAAACACGAACCGCCTGTCGCAATGCGGCATCGCCATCGGCCGTTTTAAGCGCCAGCGCGATATTCACCCCGGCCTGGATCTGCGGGTGATAGCGGGCTTGCACCTGCTCTTGAAAATCACGCGCCAGCGCCGCTTCAGTTTCACGCCCGCGGGCCAGGGCCTGATCTGTCACGTGCTGCAGTACGACGTGGGTGCGAGCAGGATCACCACCGGTCAACGTCAGCAAACCCTCGACATCCGGCTTTGACAACAGCTCCTGACGAACTTGCCGGGCCAGTTGCCCCAGGCTGAGCTGGCCCGGATGACCCAACTGCTCATAGAGTTCGTTCAGTTGTTCAATACCCTGAATTCTCTGAACCTGAGTATCCAGCGTTCGCAGCTTGCGTTGACTCAGTTCCTTGCTGCTGCTCTCGACCTTCTGACTGAACAGCATGCCGACTTCCTCGGCGGCGCTTTGCTGAGACGACTGCGGCGTCTGAAATTGAACGGCCCGCGAAGAGAGCATCGAGCTCAGTGCCTGCACGGCGTCGTTTCGTCCGTCAAATTTCATGGGGATGCCAAGTCAGGAAGGTTCGATGTCCTGTGTGGCCGGCCCCGGGCAAACGGTTCCCCGGCGCGTAGCTGACATGTTTTTTTGAAAAAGTTGGCGCAAGCCCAGGACAGGCCATGCAAGTTTCAGCACAACAGGTGTGCAATCTGAAAAGTAAAACCTTTAAAAAACAATAACATATAGGCAAGTCATTGATTGGCACAGGCGGTGCTTAGGAGGCCTTCGTCGAAATCATTTCGATAGCGCTCACCTGAGGATAAAAAATGAATCGCCTTGATGATGTTTTCTCCCCTCCCCATTTGACCTCTTCTGCCACCCCCCTTGATCTGTCGACCGGGCTCCAGAAAAAACTGAAAGCGTTTATTCACAAGCGCGTATTGAACCCCGAGGATGCGGACGATATTTTTCAAGTGACCTGTCTGGAGGCCTGGCGAAGCAAACACCGCTTCAATGGCCAGGCAACACTGAGCACATGGATGTGCGGCATTGCCCAGAATCTGATTCGCAATCACTTTCGCCGGCTGTACGCCAGGCCGGTACATTGCGAGTTCGACGAGACGCTCTGCCCTGAGCAGCACTGCGCCAGCGACCCGGGTGGTCAGTTCGAAATCCGTCGACGTCTTGAACTGACCCTCACGGCCATAAACCGGCTGCCAACCGAAATGCGCAATACGCTGTACGCGTCGCTGGAAAGCGGCGGCAGCTATCGCGACACGGCCAATGTTCTGGAAATCCCCATAGGGACGGTTCGTTCACGCATCTCGCGGGCCCGGGAGCAGCTCAAGATAGCCACCCACTGCTAGTGCTCACCACGGACATCTGCACAGAGAGGTCCATGGTGAGGGCTAGCGTGCAGAAAGGCCAGGGAGTGGCCCCCCCTACTACCGATTCAGATTTTTTTCGTTCGCGGCAGCAAAATCGCCAGCACGCCGAATAGCGGCAGATATGAGCACAGGGTATAGACGTACTCGATGCCATGAATGTCAGCCAGATGCCCGAGCAAGGCGGCACCGATCCCGCCAAAGCCAAACATCAAGCCAAAGAAGATACCCGCAATCATTCCCACATTGCCCGGCACCAGTTCCTGGGCGTACACCACGATAGCCGAGAAGGCAGATGCCAAAATAAAGCCGATGACCACACTGAGCACACTGGTCCAGAACAGGTCGGCATAAGGCAACATCAACGTGAACGGTGCCACCCCGAGTATCGAGAACCAGATCACCGCCTTGCGTCCGATGCGATCGCCTATCGGCCCACCAAAGAACGTACCCGCTGCAACGGCTCCCAGGAACAGGAACAGATACAGCTGTGAAGTCGAGACCGACACGTCAAACTTCTCAATCAGGAAGAAGGTGTAGTAGCTGGTCAGGCTCGCCATGTAGAAATACTTGGAGAACACCAGCAGGCCGAGCACCACCAACGCACCGAGCACCCGCCGTTTTGAAAGGCCATGGGTCGCTTTCTGCCCGGCCTTGAGCTTGAACAGGTTCAAGTGGTTGCGGTACCAGCGGCTAATGACATACAGCAGCCCTACGGCGAACAGCGCAAATAGCCCGAACCAGGCCACATTGCCCTGGCCATAGGGAATAATGATGGCCGCAGCCAACAACGGCCCAAAGGCCGAGCCTGCGTTGCCACCCACTTGAAAGGTCGATTGCGCCAGGCCGTAACGCCCGCCTGAGGCCAGCCTTGCCACGCGGGATGCTTCAGGGTGAAAGGTTGAAGAGCCAACCCCGACCAGCCCTGCCGCCAGCAGGATCAGCGGAAAGCTGCCAACCTGGGACAGCATCAAAATCCCTATCAGGGTGCACACCATACCGGCTGGCAGCAATAACGGATTGGGATGACGGTCGGTGTAGTAACCCACCCACGGCTGCAATAGAGAAGCCGTCATCTGGAACGTCAGGGTAATCAGCCCGATCTGGGTAAAGGTCAGGTCATATTTGGCCTTGAGCATCGGATAGATCGACGGCAGTACCGCCTGGATCAGGTCATTGATCAGATGCGCCAACGCCACGGCGCCGATAATGCGCATGACTAACGGGCTGGACTGGGGAACTGGAGGGGACGCGGTTGTAGTTGTTTGAGCGTTGCTAAGAGCCATTTGAGCTTCCGTACGACAGGTGAATGCGCGCTTGCAGGTACGTCAATGTGCCATTTTTTTACAAGATATTGCCATCCAAAGCCGCCCAAAACCTTAAGCAGTTGATAGCACAAAGATTTTTTAAGATATTTGCTTGACACATGTCCATTACGAGGGAATAATGCGCGCCATTGGCTACATAGCTCAGTTGGTTAGAGCATAGCATTCATAATGCTGGGGTCCGGGGTTCAAGTCCCTGTGTAGCCACCAAACACCGGTTTCACTACATCGCAAGATGAACATGAAACCAACAAGAAGCCCGCCTAGTGCGGGCTTTCTTGTGTCTGGGGGATTAGTTTTTCGCGCCATGCTCGCGCGCAATCATCCCGACTGTCAGGCATACATTCATGGCTGCCTGACGATATCGACAGAAATCTCCACTGCCTCAATCACCCCTCGGTTTTCAAGCCAGTGTGTGGTGTGCCTGTCCTCGGGCCAGCCCACTCCCGGGCCATAATCCCTGGCGATGCCATTACGATGGTCAGTGATTACGCCGTGCAGGATGTAGACGGTGCCGGGCCTGTCTATATGGTTATGAACCGGCCCAAAAACGCCGCCAGGTTCAATCGTCACCATCCGCATGCGAAGCTGGCGCCCCGACATCCCTTCGATCTCAGGGCCAAGATCAATCGTTGCAAGCAGTTTGACCGTCACGCCTTTGGTTTCAGGTGCCATCCGTTCGTTGCTCATCGCGCTCACCTCTTGGCAAAGACAAAAGCCGTACTGGAAGTAGACACCCTAAAAAGGCGTGATGAGTAGCGAGGCGACAAAGGGTTACCGGGACAGGCCGGCCAATAACTGCAGCGGCCAAAAACAAAAAACCCCCGAAGCCATCAGGCATCAGGGGTTTTCTATGTAGTGGTGCCCAGAGACGGAATCGAACCGCCGACACGGGGATTTTCAATCCCCTGCTCTACCGACTGAGCTATCTGGGCAAGGCCGTAATTAAACGTTCTTTACAGCAGAGACGTCAAGCAACAAATAAAAAAAGATCAATGAATACCATCGGTTACGATTATTCGCCGTTGGGATACAACTCCCCGTCAACCAGCCTGGACACTGCACGGTGCAAGCGTTTCAACAACGCATGGATTCTGCTGGCAGACTCTGCACTCAAGGGCTCACGCAGCAACCCGACTTCGCACTCATCACAGGCCGCCGCCAAGGCAACGGCACCTACCGTGGCAAAAGAGCCATGCATACGGTGTACATGATTGAGCAATTTCGATGTATTGGCTTCTTGCAAAGCCAACTGTGCCTGTTCCAGATCCTCATGCATGGTAGTGATAAACAATCGGTGCATGCTCGGTGAAAGCGTAATCCAGTCTTCAAGATCATCCTTTTGCACAACCTCTGCGACAGCCTGCAACGTGGGCGGCTGCGGTTGTGCTGACTGAGAACAGTAGACTGACAAGGTCTGGCGCAAGGTTGTCAGACTCAGCGGTTTGACCAGCCAGACATTCATCCCGGCCTTCAGGCATTGCTCTCCCTCCTCTCGCATCGCATTGGCTGTGACACCAATAATCGGCACCAGAGGGTCAAGCTCTCGCAAGCGGCGTGTCAGCTGATAGCCATCGAGCCTGGGCATATTGACGTCGGTGATCACCAAATCGAACGACGCCTCATTCCAGCGCAACAAGGCTTGCTCACCATCCTCAGCCAACGTCACTCGCACGCCCAACGCCTCAAGCTGCTCTTTGAGAATCTCCCGGTTGACGGGATTGTCTTCCGCCACCAGAACGCTCAGGTCCAGGCGTGCAAGAGGTCGCTGCACACTGGAGATCGTCTGTTGCACGGTGCCGTGTGCAACCTGCATCAGCGTTCTGGCTATGGCACGAATGTCATAGGCATTGATCTCCCAGCCACGCTCTGTCTTTTGCGGCTGGCTGCGGCCCGTTTCGGTTGCAATCACACGCTCACCCGACCAGGGCAGCGAGAGCTGCGGGTCAGGATCAACATCCAGCAAAATGGCCTGGCTGTCCGGGGTATCCGTTGCCGGAAATACTTGAGCACGCGCGCCCCAACGGCTTAACCAATCAACCAGGAGCTGTCCGATATCATTGCGCGGAGTACGCACATAGACACTCACACCCTCAAGGTCAATATCGGCGCTGTTATCCAGCGAGCCTGCAATAACCGGCAAGTTCGTATGCAACGAGAAACTGCTGCCCAGCCCCGGCTCACTGACCACCCGCAACGTGGCACCCATCATCTCGCTCAGTCGGGCACAAATAGACAGGCCCAGCCCGGCCCCCCCTGCACGCTCACTGCCACCCACCTGAGAAAAGGGCTTGAACAGGCGAGTCAGTTGCTCCTCGCTGATCCCCACGCCGGTATCGGAAACCTGCCACTGCAATGACGCCTGGCCGTGCTCAATACCGACCACCTTGAGCCTGAAGACAACCCAGCCGGTCTCGGTGAACTTGATCGCGTTACTTAGCAGGTTGTCGATGATTTGCCGGATACGCACCGCGTCTGCGCACAAGAGTGGTGGCAAGGTCGCGTCGGCACAGGCGAATATTTTCAATCCCTTGTTGCTCGCAGCAGCCGAATAACTGCGCACGCAATCTTCGAATAAATCCAGAGGACTGAATGTTTGAGCATCGACCGCCATTTGTCCGGACTCGATTTTGGACACGTCCAGCACATCGCTGATCAACTGAAACAACACCGCTGATGAGCGCTGAATGGTGTGCAGGTATTCATGCTGGCGCTCACTCAGAGGCGTTAGTTCAAGGAGTTCAAGATTGCCAAGCACCCCATACAGAGGCGTGCGAATCTCATGGCTCATGGTGGCCAGGAACAGGGTTTTAGCCTTGCTGGCTTCGTCGGCCGAACGACGTGCCTGCTCCATCAGGTTGGCGTCATCCACATGCCGGGTGATGTCGTTGAAACCGCAGAGTACTACGTCTTTGCCTTTGTAACGGGTGAAGGCGAAACAAGCCTGAAGATGACGTCCCGAAACTTCAAGCTGTATCTCGCCCAACTCATGTTCACCATAATCGCGCTTCAACAAGGCAATGAGTTCAGGTGTTCCCTGCCATTGCTGCGCCCGCTTATTTTCCAGTAATACGACCCCGGTACCGCGCTCAACCACACACAGGCCTACGGGTGCGTTATCAAGCATGACCCGGTTGAATTCTTCGCTTTCAGTCAGGGATTTGTTGGACCGCTGTGCGGGCTCGATAATTTTCATGCGATACCAGCGGTTGACGCGCCAGCCAATCAATACAAACAGCAGAAGCAGGCCAACGGCTCCCGCCAAAGGCCATTTGGCATAGCCAAAAAAATTCTGATAGCTGATTGCATACAACCCGATCCAGGGCATAGCCCCACCCGAACTCAACTTGAAGCGCAGACCGTTGCGGGTGATGCTCAAGCCCAGCGGTAACTCCTCGACATCCTGAACCTCACCCAGCAATACATCACCCGCAGGCGAGATCAAAGTCAGGCGACTGTTGGTAGGGTGCATCAACAAACGCTCCAGATCACTGATGTCGCTGACATCCAGCAAGGCACTCAGGATGACCGAGTCATTGCCTTCACCCCCCGGCGGCATAAAGTGACGGGACAGGTTAAGACCGATAGCGCCCACAATGTACCTGCGCTTTTGAATCAGCCCCTGTGGGGCTCTTAACCAGATCAGCTCATCACCGCGGAGTTCATGGCTGCGCGCTACAAGCTCATCGTACAAACGCTTGGTCACGTCGAAAAAGTTGTTCTTGAGAAGTATGGGGTACTGCCGGGTGCCATCAATTCCGGGCACCGCAATAGTGAATTGATCGCTGGGAGAAAACACAAATACCTGCGGTGCCACATAGTGTGAATCAGACCAGTAAGCCGTGAACAGGTCGGTCAACTGCACACCAAACGAGTAAACACCCTGCATATCTTCATGGGTGTACCTGTCTCGCTGGCTCACCGTGAAGGGCAATGACTTGGCCGTGTCGCGGTTCTGGAACAAACGCTCATCCCCCTGACGGATGAGCGCCAGTTGCGAGCTTGGCTGGTTGTCTATCAGCAGGTTTTCGTTGGACTGGCTGTAGCTCTGTGCGGCAATACGTAAAAAGGCTTCATGTTCATGAATGCTTTCCATCAGCCGTGCGAAGTGAAAATCGGTCTTCTCGCCCTCCTCCTTCAACACCCGGTTAACAGCCCAATAACTCATGCTCACCAACAGCAGGGCAAGCCCGGTCAGCAGGAGCAGCAGTTTGTTCAGTCGCAGTGAGCTCAGTGCCAATGCACCAAGACGTGCCTTTTCTTGCTTCATGGTTATTGCCGCTCTAGCAGGAACTTTGCCGGTCAAGGATACAGAGACAGCCAGAACAGGAATCGTCTGATGGGGTTCAGCCACTTCTAATTGCATTCTGTTTAGCACCTGCTGTGGCAAGCCGTGAACAGGAGGGGGCAAAAAAAATGAGCAACACACATCACTCGTCTGTAGAGGTCATCTCACATGTTTCAAAAAATCGGTAAATACACTGCGCTTTGTGGTTCTTCACTACTGATCGTCATGGCTACCGCTACCGCGCAAGCCGCTGATGGCCAGGTTGAGTTCACTGGCACCATCAACGACAACGCTTGCACCATCAACAGCGAAAGCGTGAAAAAAGCCGTTGATATGGGTCAGGTTCGCATCGCCGACTTCCCGAACACCGTAGGCGCTGTCGCCACTGCGGGTGCCACACCGTTCTCGATCTCGCTGGAAAACTGCAGCGGTTCAACCCTGAAAAACGCTTCCATCAAGTTTAGCGGCCAGCAGTCCGGCACTGATGCAACCGTGCTGGGCATGACCGGTGAAAACCAGGTGAGCGGCGTCGGCATCCAGATCAACGATGCCCGTACAGGTAACAAGTTGCCGTTGAACACTGCCAGCAACGATTACGTATTGCGTCCACAGTCCAACACTTTTGACTTCACCGCGTCCTATGTACGTCTGGTTGCCGACACCGAAGCTTCGGAAGACACCCAAGGTGTACGTGGTATCGGTACCGGTAAAGTCAACGCATTGGCCAGCTTCGACGTTACCTACAAGTAATTCATGTTTTTAACGAGAGAGCTCGCGGCTTATCGCGAGCTCTGGCGTTAACAAGAGGACACCTTCATGCGTTTAAAAGTTGCAGCCTTTTTGGCTCTGGCAGCTGGCTTCTGGCTGCCTCAGGTTCAGGCAGGCGTCAATGTGGGCTCCACGCGCGTTGTGTATCAAAGCAAGGAGAAGGAAGCCAACCTGGTACTTTCAAACTCGGGCGATGACGGCGTGCCCTATCTGGTTCAGTCGTGGGTAAGCCCGTTTGACAATCGCGATGCAAGCGCGGACGAATTTATTGTCACGCCACCCCTGTTTCGCCTGGACGCCAAGGGCCAGAACATTTTGCGGGTGATTGCCACCAATGCGCAGAACCTGCCCAGTGATAAAGAAAGTCTGTTTTTGCTCAATGTCAAAGCCATCCCGGCCAAGAGTGAAGAGCAGCGCAATCAAAACGTGCTGCAAATCGCACTCAAGACCACGATCAAATTGTTTTATCGCCCCGCAAACTTGAAAGGCACATTGCCCGAAGCGGTAGAGAAACTTCAGTGGGGTACGCAAGGTGGAAAACTGACAGTGCATAACCCGTCGGGTTTCAACGTTGTGGTCAGTGAGCTGTTGATCAACAACACCGCCAGCAAAGACATACCCGAAGTGATCAAGCCGGGCAGCACGGTGACCACCGGCACGGCCATCAAGAACAGCGACACGCTGATCCTCAGCTACATCAACGAGTACGGCAGCACGGTCAAGGCAGCTCCCGTTACCCCGCATTGATGACTGAATAATCCGTCGACTGGAAGGACTCCCTCATGCTGCGACTGCGCATGTGCGCTTTCGCGCGCAGAATAAAGTGTTGGAGCATCGTCACCCTCGGCGCTGCAGGCCTGACATCGAACGTGGTCCATGCCGACTACAGCTTCGATTCTTCCTTTCTGGAAATTGGCGGCGGTAATGCTTCGACCGAAGTGGCCGAGCAAGTAAAAGCCATGAGTCAGGGGCAACTGCCTGGTATTTACCGGGTTGACCTGTCAGTGGATGACCGGCTTGTTGAGCAACGCGACCTGCATTTTATTCGCGAAACAGCGAGCCAGGTTTCGACTCCAAACGGCCTGTTCCCCTGCTTCAGTCTTCAAGGCCTGACAGATTTGGGTGTTGATCCGGCACGTCTGAAAAACGCCGACATCAGCACTGACAATTGCGTGTATTTCAACCGTGACCTTACTGGGGTCACCTATGACTACGACTTCAACAAGCAGCATCTGAATCTGCAAGTTCCCCAGGCCTATATCGGCAGCGTTCCTTTCGAGACACGCCGCAAAACCTGGAGCGACGGCGAGCAGGTGGCTTTTGCCAATTACAGCTTTTCCGGCAGTAACTACGAGAACCAGTTCGGTAGTCGTCAATCACAGTTCGGCAGTGTGCACAGCGGGCTCAATAGTGGCGCCTGGCGCTTTCGCAACTTCTCCACCTGGCAAAAAAGCACCCAGGTCGATGGTAGCTGGAAGTCCGTAGACACTTATGTGCAGCGTGACCTGGGTAACCTGATGGCCATCGCCACGGTGGGTGAGAGCGCAACCGACAGTGATTTGTTTGACACTATTTCTTACCGGGGAGTGGGTATTGCCTCTGATCTGGACATGCTGCCCGACGACGCGCGCAACTTTGCACCCGTAGTGCGCGGAGTTGCCAATGGCCGCTCGCTGGTGACGTTGCGCCAGCGCGGTTACGTGATCAGTGAGCAATGGGTACCTTCAGGCCCGTTCGCCCTCAAAGACCTGTACTCGACCTCCGGTAACGGCGATATCGAAGTCACCATTGAGGGTCCCAATGGCGAGCGCCAGGTGTACATCCAGTCGTTCTCGTCCGTGCCTTACATGCTGCGAGAAGGCCAGCAAAGCTACGCGGTTACCGCAGGCCAGTATCGCCCGGCCGAGGGTGCGCAGAGCTCTCCAAAGCCAGGGTTTGTCCAGGGCACCTATCGCCGCGGGCTGACCGAAGGCACCACACTGTTTGGCGGTAGCATCGTCAGCGAACAGTACAAATCGGCGCTGCTGGGTTTTGCCCACGACTTTGCGGGCTTTGGTGCCATTTCACTGGACGTGACCCATGCCATCAGCGACGACATGGGCACCGACGCCAAGACCTTGAGCGGGCAGTCCTATCGCTTTCGTTACTCCAAGTCCATTGACTTGACCGATACCAATTTCAGCCTGATCGGCTACCGCTACTCCACCAGCGGCTATTACAGTTTTAACGAAGCGATCAACGCACGCTCCAACAACTCACTCGCGCCCTATGCGGATGAAATGCAGAACAGCAGTGCAACGTTTTCACCGTACTTGACCGGCCATATGAAAAGCAGCTTTACCGCCAACGTTTCGCAACAATTTGGCACCTATGGCGGCATGTACGCCAACCTGACCAAAACCGATTACTGGAACCGGGCCAAGAGCAATACGTCCGTTCAGTTGGGCTACAGCTTCAGTGTCGGCAGCGCCTCTTACAACCTGGGCCTGGCACAGAACAGCGGCACCGGTGATGACATTCGCAGCGTATCGCTGAGCGTCAGCCTGCCGTTGGGCAACCCGGGCAGCAGCAGCCGGATCGGTTTCAGCACCAACCAGGACTCGGGCGGAAATGCCAGCCGCAACGCCACCTTCAGCGGCTCGCAGCTCAAGGACGATGCCCTGTCTTACAACCTGGGCATCAACCAGCAAGTCAGTGAAGACGATCGTGTGCTCGGTGGTTCGGTCGCGGCCCGTTACAACGCGGCCAATGCCATCTGGCACGGTTCATACAACAAGGATCAAAACACACGCCAGACGGACTACGGCGTGGAAGGTGCGGTGGTGGCCACACGCAACACAGTGATGTTCACCCAGCCATTGGGCGAGACCAACATCATCGTTGCCACACCTGGTGCCGCCGATGTGGGCGTGCTGACCAAAAGCGGGATCAAGACCAACGGCAGCGGCTACACGATTATCCCTTCGGCCCAGCCGTACAGGAAAAACAAGGTATCGCTCAACACCGACTCGCTCTCGGACAACACCGATATCGCCAACCTGGTCCAGGAAGTCACCCCCAACCGTGGAGCCTTTGTGCTGGCCAATTTCGAGACCCACAACGGCCGTCGCCTGCTGGTCACCGTCAGTGCAAGCAATGGCAAGCCAGCACCTTTTGCCGCAGAAGCGCAGCTCTATGACCTCAACGGCACCTTGCTGAGCAGTGCGATGGTTGCCGACAAGGGCCGGGTATTCATGACCGGCGTACCCGACAAGGCGCGGCTGATGATCAACGTCAACGGCCAGCCGTGGTGCACCAAAGACCTGGATCTCAATACTTACAACCTGTCAGAGACAGGCATAGGGCAACTGCACGTCAGTTGCGATGCCAAACCGGCAGACACCCCAAGGACTCCCGATGCGTGACTCAACCGTCAAATCATCTCGCCTGAGCCTTTTCAAAGGTAGCTTGTTGCTACTGTGCATGCTGCTCAGCCTGGTCAGCCAACAGGCCTTTGCGTTGATCCAAAACAACCTCGCGTGCACGGCTACGGGGACCACCGGCATTATTCAACTGGGCGATCTCGCGCCATCAACGAACTACACCGCCAACATGACCGCCAACTGCCGGGTTACGCGTTGGTACCCCTATGGTGCTTCATTGCAGCACAGCCAGTTCTACAACTCTGGCAGAGGCAGCAAGGTTCAAGTGTTCCATACCAACTCGGGCTTGATGGTGCCTGAGCTCCCTATAGGGACTGCGAGCAGTACATGCATGCCTTCAAGCTGCGTTCAATTATTTGTAGGTGACACCTTTTCCTACAATGTACGGCTTCTCGGAACAGCCCCCGTGACCCCCGGCGACTACAAGGTCAGCGTTTCGCTCACAGACACCTCAATCCGGGGTTTTGAAAATTATGCCGACTACCTGCAGACGGTCATTCTCAGTTTCCGGGTCATTCAGCCCGCCTGCTCGATGGGCTCGGCAAAAACCCTCAACCTGCCCTTCGGCACACTCAGCAGCAACGACTTTGCCAGCTCCCAGCAAATCGCCAATGTCACGATGAACTGCACTCGCGGTACTCAGGCGACTGCCACGCTGGTGCCTACCCAGCCGGCCATCAGCGGCAGCCCGGGCGTCTCTGCCACCACCCTCGCAGGCCTGTCCATGGCCGCCACCTGGGCCGACAACAACACCGCAGTCACCTTCAACAGTCCACGTACGCTGCCGCTCACAACCGGTACCAACACCATTCGCCTGGGCTTTCGGCCACGTCTGAACACCAGCGTTTCGCCAACCGGTAATTTCTCCAGTCAGTACACCCTCAACATCACCTATCTATGATCAGGCTCAGGAACTCAACCATGAAAATATCCACGTCGATGACCGCTGCACTTTTTGCGGGTTTTCTCTGCACAGCCGCCAACGCCGCAACTGACTCCGTGACCATCAACCTGACCGGGACCCTGACGCGCCCGCCCTGCACCCTGAACAGCAACAAGACGCTGACCGCCAACTTCGGCAGCCTGCGTTATGACCAGGTTGCCGATGCCGGGCTGATAGATATTCCCCTCATCATGACCTGCCCGGCCAACTCGGCTCTGGCCGTCAGCATTCAGGCTGCCCGCACGATTCAGGGCTCAACCACACAAGCGGCAACGGGCAAAGCCAATCTGGGTTATTCACTGCTCTGGAACAGCGACAGCACGGCTGCCAACATTACCGGAGTCAAACGAAACCTGACCAACCAGAGCGGCACAGTCAACCTGAGCCTGAAAGCAAAATTGATCGCTCTGGGCGTACTGACTGAGGGCGCATTCAGCACCTCTGCAGTCATCAGTATCGAGTACCTGTGAGGTGTCCATGCTCGCCAGAGTGAGCCTGTGGGTGGCACTGCTGTCTACCGCTGCCCTGCTGTTCAGTTCGGCCAGCCGTGCACAGGATGACGCCCTGATTGAAGTGCTCGGTACGCTGATAAAACCGCCCTGCACGGCTAATTTTCCGACGTCGCAGAATGTCGATATCCCCAAGACAAACCTGAATTCACTGAACTCGGACATCACCGACTGGACCGATGTGACCCTTGATTTCCAATGCATCAAGGGCAGTCAGGTGCACTTGCGCTTCAGTGCGGGCAATGGCTCTTTTGACAGCAACACGCTGCGCACTACGCTCGACAGGCTGGGCCTCAGAACACGCCTGAGCGACATGAGCAGTACGTTGAAAGTGGTGGACTTGAAGCTGGAGGAACAACTGATATTCCCGGTTGAAGGCACCCGGCTCAAACTTCAGCTATCTGTACGCCCCGTAAAAGCCGGGCAAGAACTGCCAGCCATCGGTAGCTACAGCTCAACGCTGTTGATGGAAATGATCTATTTGTAACGCCGAACAATCAGGCGAACAGGTTGGCTTTGACACACAGGATCAGCAGCGCCTGATCATTGTCGACATTAAGCTTGCGCATTGCAGAAATCTTCAGGGTACTGATGGTTTTAATGCTGCGATTCAAGCTCTGGGCAACCTCACCCACACTCACCCCCGTAGCGAACAGGCGCAAGACTTCAAACTCCCTGACCGTCAATTGGCTGAGCATTTGCGAAATACCCGCTTCATCCTCACTTGGAGCACCCTCAAGGGTGTCTTGCTGATAATGCCCATCACGGTAAAACGCATCCAGTGCGACCAGGATTTGCTCAAGCCCTGCACTCTTGGAAATAACCCCGCTGATACCTAACCCATACAACCAGCTCAGAACCTGTGGATTGGAGATGACCGTCAGGATCAATACCCGCGGCTCGGGGAAATGTCGGCGCAGATACTCCACCAGCCGGGTACCGTCACCGTATTGCTCGTCACCCGGCATGTTGTAGTCAGTAATGATGACGTCAGGGTTCAATTGCGAAATTTTGTCGATCAACTCTGAGGAGCTCATGGCCTCGCCCACGACCTTGAACCGCGAGTCACGCTCAATAATTTCGCGTACCCCCATCAATACGATCGGGTGGTCGTCAGCCAGTAAGACTTTCATTTGCGGCATAGCGTGCATGACTCCAGGTAGGCAACGACTACAGGTTCCACAGATCGGCCTTGATGCAGTAAGTGATCAAGGCATGGTCATTCTGTACCTCCAGCTTGCGCATCGCCGACACTTTCTGGGTGCTGACCGTTTTGACGCTGCGCTCGAGCTGCCGGGCAATGTCGCCCACACTGCTTCCTGCTACAACAAGGCGCAGTACCTCAACTTCGCGGGGCGACAGCGTAGAGAAGCGCTCATCGATAACCTTGACGTTGCTCAATACGGACGTGGCAGGCACAGCAGGTGCATTGTAGGTCCGATCATTGGCCAAGGCATTGAGTGCCTTGCCGATTTCTTCACGGATATGGCTTTTGGCAATCACCCCCGCCACCCCCATTTCCAGCAGGCGCGAAATAATCAGCTGGTTGCTCACCATCGTCAGCACCAGGATCTTCACAGCCGGAAATTGCTCACTGAGGTACTCGATCAGTTGTAGACCGTCGCCATAGATTTCATCACCCGGCATATTGAAATCGGTTATCACCAGGGCAGGTTGATGCAACGACAGCTGCTCGACCAATTGCGAAGAACTCAGCGCCTCGCCTGCCAGAATGAAACGTTCATCACGTTGAATCACTTCCCGAAGCCCCAGCAACACCACTGGATGATCATCGGCAATCACTACCTTCAACTCGCGCATTGCCTGGCTCCAAGTAGTAAGGGCACGCACAACTTTGCAGGAACTGGTGTGCTCCTGCAGAGGGCGGTGCCCATCAGTGATGACTCAAGCTATCCCCATGATGGCTTAGAGCTATCCTCGAGCAAAAGAGTTTCAAAGTCGGTGCACGATACGGCTGCGCAAATCAGAAAACCCTGCGCTTGGTCACACTCGATACTGCGCAGGAAGGCAAGCTCTGCCTGTGTCTCCACACCTTCTGCAACGACGGTCAGGCCCAGCTTTTGACTTAATTCCACGAGACTGCGCAGTGCCGAAGCCAGGTTTTCATTTTCAACACAGCCATGCACCAGCGAGCGGTCTATTTTGAGCTCACTGAAGGGTGTTGAAACCAGGTTGAAATAGGAGCTGAACCCCTTGCCGAAGTCATCCTGAGCCAAACCAAAGCCCATCATGCGCAAGCGACAGGCGCCAGCGTAGTAATTGCTGAGTTCTTCAGTGGTTGAGCTTTCCATCAACTCAAAAACAATACTGCGCGGCTCTGCGCCATCCGCCACCACGTAATCGCGCAAGTTGTCGGCCAGGTCGTGGTTATCCAGCAAATGCGTTGGCAGGTTGATGGATACCGGGATATCCCAGCCTTGTTCGCGCCATTTCCTTTGCGCCACCAAGGTTTGCTCCAGCATCAGCCACAGCAGCCGCTCTTCCAACCTCTGGGCAATCAGGATGGAGAGAAAGTCTTTGGGCAATAACAGGCCAACGTCGGGGTGCGCCCAGCGCACCAGTGCTTCAGCACTGAGAATATTGCCGTTGCGCAGTGATTTTTTGGGCTGGAACCAGGCCTGGATCTGGCCATTGCCCATCGCCATTTCGATTTTTTGCGGATCGACCTCTATGGCCAGAGCGGGGTTCAGATCCCCATTGACCCGAAAAATTGCCATCCGCTCTTTCAAACGCATCACTGCATTGAATTCGACCGGCTTGGAGATCAATCCGACGACGCAAATCCCCAGGTTTTTCGCCGCCAGCCCCGCACTGATCAGCATTCGACGTGATGAGGCGCTCATCAGCGCAAGTGCCGGTCGTTTTTTCAACCCGGAAACTTTCTGGATCAATTGCACGCCATCCATGCCGGGCATCAGTAAATCGCTAAGCAACAAATCATAGTCATTGCGCGCCAGGCACTTCAACGCACCCTCGCCGTCCCAAACGGTATCAACTGCAAAGCCACCCACTTCATTGAAAACATTCAGCAGGTATTCATGCTGAAAGGGATGATCCTCAACGACCAGTACACGATAGGGTTTCACTGGACCCTCCTTTAGAAGTGTTGAAGACAGTTGTATAGGGCATGTAACGTAAAAGGCTTGATCAGGCAGTGATTCATCCCGGCGCTCAGGCAGCGCTCACTTTCATCACGCATGGCATTGGCTGTAGCGCCGATGATCGGCTGCGTCATATTCATCGCCCGCAGTCGGCTAGCCAGCTCATAACCATTCATTCTCGGCATGTTGACGTCAGTCAGTACCAGATCAAACTTGCCTTCCTGCCAGAGCTCCAGTGCCTGGATGCCATCGCTGGCCAAGCTCACGGTGCAACCCAGTTCTTCGAGCTGATCACGCAATATGAGCTGATTGATCACATTGTCTTCCGCGACGAGAATGTGTAAGTCGAGTTTGAGCTCGGCCTTGGCGGCGCCAGCCTCAAGCGGGCCCCCGACGTGCCTGCCCTGAGCCTTGGAAATGGCCCGATAAACGTCCTGCAGACTGTTGAGGTCCGCTTGCCAGCAAGGGTTATCTGAAGTGTGGACGGCTGCCAGATCGCTGGCGGCTATCACCAAAGGCCCTCTCCATGTGGGCTCCAGTGATTGCTGGGCAGAGCCTGGATGCAGCTCCAGCATGACCGAATCATCGGCGACAGCGCCCTGTTTGGGCGCCCCTAAATGCGCCCTTGCGCCCCAGCGGCGTAACCAGGCGCAGTAACACTCAGCCAGCTCACGCAAGGGCGAAACCACATACACCGTACTGGGCAACAGCCCGCCCGGGAGGCCCAAACGCGTAGCGTCCTTGACCTGTACCAAGGGTAAATGCAGGGTAAAACTGCTGCCCAGGCCCGGCTCGCTGACCAAACGCATGGTACCGTTCATCAAGTGCATGAGGCGCTTGCAGATGGACAGTCCCAAGCCTGTTCCGGCAACCACATTTTGTGCCGACTCCACCTGATAAAAAGGCTCGAACAGATGGGCCTGTTCTTCATGGGCGATGCCTTTACCCGTGTCCGAAACCTGCCAATGCAGCATCACGCGCTCATCATCGCGGCTGTCCATTCTGAGGCGCAGAACGATTTTTCCGTAGTCAGTGAATTTCAGCGCGTTGTTGAGCAAATTGTTCAAAATCTGACGAATGCGGGTGACATCGCCACTGAGCCATTCAGGCACAGTCGAATCAATCAGGGCAAACAACTGCAGCCCCTTGGCCTGGGCCGCGCCACTGTAGCCTTGAACCACCTCCTCTATCAGCTCCATCGGGTTGAACGTGTTGAGTTCAAGCTGCAATTGGCCTGCTTCGATTCGTGACACATCCAGCACGTCGCAAATCAGCTGCAATAAATTACCGGATGAGCGCTCGATGGCTTTCAAGTAGTTGTTCTGCTGCTCATTGAGGTCAGTACGCGCCAGCAACTCGAGCGTACCCAGAACGCCGTACAAGGGTGTACGGATTTCATGGCTCATGGTCGCCAGAAACAAGGTCTTGGCTTCATTTGCCCGATCCGCCAATTGCCGGGCACGCTCCAGGGTCACTTCAATCTGTTTGCGTGCGCTGATGTCGCTGAACGCACAAATCAGTACGTCCTGACCGTTGTAGCGCGTCGGGGCAAAAGCCAGGTATAGAAGACGACCATCCGCCATTTCAATTTCATCGCTATTGCGCGAGTCCTGCTGATCGAATGCGCGCGCAATCCAGCCATGACACAACTTGCCACGCTCGCTACTGCCCCCCAGCCACTGTTGCGACAATGAGTTCTCAAGCACCACAGTGCCGTCTGTGCGGCGAATAACACATAGCGCAACAGGCGCAACCTGCAACACGGCGCGGCTGAAAGCCTCACTTTCAACCAGCGCCTGAATGCGGTTTTCGCCTGGGGTAATCAAGCGCCGATCAATACGCATGATCAGCAAGTGCAGCCCTAAACAGACCGCAATGAATAGCAGCACACACCCCAGCAAAGGCCAGCCCAATACGGGCAGCAAAGAGTGAATATCCACGGCATAGACAATTTGCCAGCCTGAATAGCCCAGTTTTTTTCTGATGGCCAAGCTGTCGGGAAACCAGCCAGAGCCAATAAAGCCAAAAGAATTTTGGGGTTCGAGGGTGTGCAATGAATCCACCAGGGTGGATTGTGCCGCATTGGTGAAAATGATCTGCCCCTGACTGCCCAGCAACATAAAGTCGCCTGCGCTTTCACTGCTCAATGCCTCGACCAGATCCGGCACCTCGACCTCAATGCCCAGCCAGCCCGAGGCTGTATTGCGGCTATCGAGCCGTGTGAACAAGTAAAAGGGCGAATCCAGCGCTTTATTGTCAGTCAGCCACAGATCTTCATCATTGGAATCCCCACGACCACCTTCATCTGCCAGCCGCTGCAAGACAACATTGGGCAGGGGGTCCTGACGGGGCGAAAGATCAAACAGACGCACCACTTGGGGCTCATCCGTTTGCGGCACATAGAGCAGATTGACTTTGCTTTCGTGCAAATAGTCCATCATCCGCCGGGTAAGCCAAAGACTCCAATGGCCGGTTTCACTGGCCAGACTGATGTTTATCTCTTCTTCGGGATCAACACTGACAAACGTTTTGTCTCCATTTTTATCAGGCACAGTCGCCAGCATCAGACTCTTGAGCAAGGTCTGACGGCTGACGAAAAAATCCTGGGCATTGAACACAGCCTCGTTCATAAAGCTGCGGCGCTGGGAAACCTCTTCATTAAAAACCGAACGCAGATAAACGAACGAACCTGCAAAGACCGCAACGATCAGGCCAACGGCAAATAAATGGAGAAGTTTCCGAGCGGCTTGGGGGGTCGATTTCATGCCGCAAGCCTGAGGCCGAGGCATGAAAAAAATAATCAGACAATTCCTGAAACCGCGCAAAACCTGTAGTCGCTGACGAGGAACGAAGGCTGCGATCAGCGACTACAAGGACAGCCGTTTTTTCTACAAAGCCCGCACAGCACTCAAGTCCATCCGCCCGTCCTTCAATGGCGGGCACCAGTAATAGCCGCCATTAAGCGGGCGGCTGTAGCGATACAGCCCGTCGATGATGCCGTCTTCCATACCGCTCATGCGACGCAGCTGAACTTCAAAGGCGTTCAGGGTGCGACCGAAGGCGACGAACATCAGGCCGGACTTGCCGTTTTCTGTCCACGGCATGGAGCGGCGCACGATAAAGGCTTCTGGCGAGAAGCTTTCTTGTGCCGTGCGTTTGACGTGGGCGGAGTCTGGAGCATCGTCCAGTTCCTCGTTGTCGCTCATGCGACGACCCATGATGTTGTCCTGCTCCTCGGACGGCAGTGCGGCGAAGCCGTTCAGGTCATGCTGCCACTGCTGGATGGCAACAAAGCTGCCACCGTCCAGCCCTGCGCCAGCGTTCGCAACGATAGCGGCGTCGACAGCCGCTTCATCCACCGGGTTTTCTGTGCCGTCTTCGTAGCCGGTCAGGTCACGGTCGGAGCCGTAACGGAAGCCTTCGGTCACTTGCAGCAGGTTGAAGGCAGGCGCCAGCGCCGCTTCGATGGCCTGGCTGCGATGCAGCAACTCACCACGGTCATCGCCCAGCAACCACAACCACAGAGCGTGTTGGGTCGACGGGTTTTCAACCATGGCGTTGAGTGCCGGAAACACGCGAAGCCCAGGGACTTTCGCGCCAAGTGCCAATACCAGCGGCGAGCCCAGACCCGCCACGACGCTTTTGCCGTCCACCCACGCAGACAAAACGTCCAGTGCAGCCGGCAATGCTTCTACTGACTTGAGGGCGAAAAACATATAGCGCGCCTGTGAAGGCACCGGTTTGGCAAGAATGCCTGGCTGGTAAAAGCTCATAGAAACTCCTTTTGGAAAGGAAAGAGTTTACCCCTCACCGGCATCTTTTCGGACAGCAGCGGTTATTTTTATCTCACAGATGACGCTTGGCTCAAAACCCATCGAAAAATCAGCGGATTGAATGACTGTGCCTCGCAAGTCGCTCATGCTGGCGGTATCACAATCATAAGAAACCGAGGTACTTCCCATGGCCGCCGAGATTGCAGACAGCCGTTCTGCCCGCTTTGCCCTTCGCTGCTCGAACTTTGCCGAGCGCTGGTTCCCCGACTCGTGGGTGTTCGCCGCAGTTGCGGTGATCACAGTGGCACTGGCCACCTTGTTTATGGGCGCCAAGCCCACCGATGCCGCGATGGCCTTTGGTGACGGATTCTGGAGCCTGATCCCGTTCACCATGCAAATGGCCTTCGTGGTCATTGGCGGCTATGTCGTGGCCAGCTCGCCCCCCGCCGTCAAGCTCATCGACAAACTGGCACAAGTGCCAAAAAACGGGCGTCAGGCCGTGTGCTGGGTGGCGCTGATTTCGATGGTCGCCTCGTTGCTCAACTGGGGACTGTCGCTGGTGTTTGGCGGCTTGCTGGTGCGGGCGCTGGCACGTCGCACCAACCTGCGCATGGACTATCGCGCCGCCGGGGCTGCGGCCTATTTGGGGCTGGGTGCGGTGTGGGCACTGGGCTTGTCGTCTTCGGCCGCTCAGTTACAGGCCAACCCGGCCAGCCTGCCGCCGTCGATTCTTGCAATCACGGGGGTTATCCCCTTCACGGAGACGATCTTTCTTTGGCAATCAGGCGTGTTGCTGGCAGCCCTGGTCGTGGTGTCGCTCATCGTGGCCTACGCGACCGCGCCTGGCCCTGAGTCTGCCCGTGACGCTGCGGCCTGCGGCATTGACCCAAGCTTCAGCTCGCCAAAGTTGCCCCCGCGCACACGACCCGGCGAGTGGCTGGAGTACAGCCCGTTGTTGACCATTTTGCTGGTACTGCTGGCAGCGGGCTGGTTGTTCCATGAGTTTTCGACCAAACCTGCGATCAGCGCCATCTCCGGACTCAACACCTACAACTTTCTGTTTTTGATGCTCGGGGCTTTGCTGCACTGGCGGCCGCGCAGTTTTCTGAATGCCGTGACCAGCGCCGTGCCGACCACCACCGGGGTGATGATTCAGTTCCCGCTGTACGGTTCGATTGCGGCGCTGATGACGGTGGTCAAGGGAACTGACGGGCAAACCCTGGCCCATCACATCTCGACATTTTTTGTGCAGATCGCATCCCATGACACCTATGCGCTCTTGATGGGTGTCTATTCGGCGATTTTGGGGTTTTTCATTCCGTCGGGGGGCGGCAAGTGGATTATCGAAGCGCCCTATGTGATGCAAGTGGCCAATGACCTGGGGTACCACCTGGGTTGGGCTGTTCAGATTTACAACGCAGCCGAAGCGCTGCCCAACTTGATCAACCCGTTCTACATGCTGCCGCTGCTGGGCGTGCTGGGCCTGAAAGCGCGAGACTTGATCGGCTTTTCGTTTGTGCAGTTACTGGTGCACACCCCCCTGGTGCTGTTTTTGCTGTGGGCGCTGGGGACGACCCTGACGTACACGCCGCCAGTGATGCCTTAACCAAATGTGGGAGCGGGCTCGCTCGCGATTCAGCGGCGCGGTCATGCAGGAAAACCGCGTCAATACCATCGCGAGCAAGCCCGCTCCCACAGGTCTGGCATGCAACCTCAGATCGAACCCAGTGGACGCAGACGATACTGCGGCGGCAACTGGTCAAGACCGCTGATCGTGGTGTTCAGGCTTTTCCAGCGACCGTCCTTGATCCCGTAAATGCACCCGTGAACCGACAGCTTCTGCCCGCGATGCCAGGCATTTTGCACAATGTTGGTGTGACCGACGTTGGCCACTTGCTGGATCACGTTCAGCTCGCACAAACGGTCTACCCGCTCTTCCTCGGTCGGCAACAGCGCCAGCACTTCGCGGTTTTCGTAATACAGGTCGCGAATGGAACGCAGCCAACCATCAATCAGGCCCAGTTGCTGGTCCTTCATGGATGCGCGTACGCCGCCACAGCCATAGTGGCCGGTCACCAGAATATGTTTGACCTTCAACACATCGACCGCGTACTGGATCACCGACAGACAGTTCAAGTCAGTGTGCAGCACGACATTGGCCACGTTACGGTGCACAAAGAGATCGCCGGGCAACATGCCGACAATTTCGTTGGCCGGTACACGGGCATCCGAACAACCAATCCACAGGTACTCAGGCGTTTGCTGGCGAGCCAGCTTGGCGAAGAAGTCAGGATCTTCCTGCTTGATCGCATCGGCCCAGCGCTCGTTGTTATCAATCAGATCTTGTAGTTCGTTCATGCTGTGAAGCCTCAAGAGTTGATGCGCTGCTTTGACAACCGACCTGCGGTCGAGGTCACGTCGTTCATCAATGTCATTCCGGCGGTCGGTCGGGTGGAATCTTCAACAATGGCTACAGTCATCGTATTAAGGCCCCATACGATGAGGAATTACCATGACTGATTCACGCCGCCCTTACGGGGCACCGCAACCCGCGCCCATAGACGATATAGAAGACGCCATGGGCTCCGTCGAGCCACTGAACTTTGATGACGACGACACGTACGAGCCCATCAGTGACCTGTTTATCGACGATGAAAAAGTCAAGCACAGGGCGGTGCTGGATGATGAGCTGGACTTGGGCCTCAATGACGACGACCTGGAGCAGGAGATGCTCATCCGCGAAGACGGTGCCCGCGATGCCAAGGAAGCCGCCCAGAGCCCGAACGGCGCTGCTGACTGGGACCTGAGCCTGGTCGACGAGGACGAAATAGGCGCCGGAAAAGGGCTGGATGAGGCAGAACTGGCGGAAATTGACCCGGTAGGACGCAAGCCTTGAAAGGTAAACCCTGTGGGAGCGGGCTTGCTCGCGATCGGATCAACACGGTTTGCCTGATAAACCGCAGCGCCAGCATCGCGAGCAAGCCCGCTCCCACATAACGACTTTTCGCCGTCAGTCGACCAGGGTGCAGGCCATCACCACCGCATCTTCACGACCACCTACCGCAGGGTAGTAGTCGCGGCGGCGGCCGATTTCGTTGAAGCCATAGCGCTCATACAACTTGAACGCGGCCGTGTTGCTGTCGCGCAGTTCGAGAAAACATTCACGGGCTTCGTGCTGGTAGGCAATGGACATCAGGTGCTCAAGCAGCTTGAGTCCCAGGCCTCGGCCCTGGCTTTCGGGCTTGACGGTGATGTTCAGCAAATGAGCTTCGTCGAGGATGATCTGCACCACGCCATGCCCCACTTGCTGCTCACCTTCAAACATCAGCCAGATGTGGTACTTGCCCAGACCGTCGAGAAAAATACCTCGGGTCCAGGGATGGCTGAAGGCGGCGTATTCAATTTTCAATACGGCATCAAGGTCCGCCTCGGTCATCGGGCGGAACGTTACGGCATCACTCATCGTTTTGTTTCCAGCGCGCCATCAGCTGGCGCATGGCTTGCCACACATCCGCTTTGCGTTGTGGCTCATCCATTAAAAGTTCAAGACCCGGCAACGCCCATGCGCAGCCCAGCCCTTCGATGTGGAGTTCGCGGTTGAACGCTTGTGCATCGGTCTCACCGGCAAAGCGCATGGCCGGCAGCCCCACCAGCCACAAACAGGCGCACTCGGCCTCTTCGAGGCGGGCCATGACAAAGCCCTGCACGAATTCGCGTGCAGCCTCAGGCCCCTGATCGACATTGCCACGGCGCAGCAACGGCCAGCGCACCGGCTCGCCAATGATCTGCGGACTATCGGGCAGCCCCGCCGCGCGCAGCATGTCCTTCAACAATAAGTAGGCCGGATCACGACTCTGGAATGCACTGCCTGTGGGTAACTCCACCAGCACCAGGCATCGCCCGGCACGCAGCAATTGCAAGGCAAAGCGTGGCGGTGGCAGTTGCACGACCTTGGCCGGCACAGGCGCCGATTCAGCCTCAACCACGGGTTTGCTGACAGGCCGGCTGACCGAAGGCCGGGGCACTTCGATTTTTGGACGCTGCGCAGGCTTGCCCGGCGCGACCGCAGCCTTGACCACAGGCCGCGTGATGACAGGCTCGGCCGGTGGTTCGGGAAGTACCAGCAGCTCTGGCCGCGAAGGGGCGGCAAACGGCAGTTCAGTGCGCGGCAACCAGCTGACCACTTGCATGGCAGTCAAAAAAGCGCGGCGGCGGGACTCGTTCAACAAAGGTCGGCCATCTGTGGATAACTAAAGAGGGGGGATTCTACCGCCCTTCTGCCCTTCCCGCCTGCAGTTGATCCGCCAAGTGATGACTCGACCGCACGTTGCAGTACAATCGCGGCCTTTACTTGCCAATTGACTGGCCCTCCCATGATCGAACCCAAGCGCGTTTTACGTGCCCTCGCCGAGCACTGGGCACTCCTTGAGCCTTTGTGTGAACACTTCGACCAAGGCACCTTGAGCCTCAACGAACTGCGCCTGCAACTGGCCGCTCATCAGGTGGACAGCACACCACAAGACATCACCACCGTGCTCGACAGCTGGATCCGTCTGGACATACTGGTGCCAGTCGCAAAAAGTCCGAACCGCTTCGAGCTCAACGCGCAAATCCACGATTTTCTGGCGTATCTGAGGCACGAACATCGCCTTGGCCTGTGCCTGGAAATCGAAGCTTACCTGCGCCATCTGGAGCGTTTGGCCGGATATATCCAGGATGCGTTCGACATCCGTGACGGCCATGATCTGGCACGTCAGCTGCGCCTGCTCGACATGCGCGTACGTGATGTACTGAAGAAACTGGCGAACGATGAGCAAGCGTTGGTCGCCGTAGCCGAGCGGGCCAAGACCAGTGACCGGCAGATCCCGCTGCGCCAGCGCTACGCCGAGGTACTGGCGACATGGGATGAGTATGTCGAACCCATGATTCAACTGGTCAACGCCGACGGCGCTTTTGAGCAAGGCGTACGCAAGGTTGAAATCGTGCTGCTGCGCATGCTCAGCGAGCAGCAACGACTCGGCCACCTGGTGGACGACGACATGCTGTTGCGCACCCATGCGCGCATCCTCGAAATGCAGACCAGCGCCCAGATGACCCTGCGCCATGCCCGTGAACTGCTACTGCCGCTGCGTGAAGAAGCCCGCCGGCATAACGCCGTAACCCGCGGTGCAGCGCTGGCGCTGGCAGCCATCCGGCGCAAGGGACTGGACGCGGTGCCTCAAGCCTCGATGCCGATGTTCACTCGCCCGCAAAGCACCTTCTTGGGCAGCGCCAGTCAGGTCGAGGCTTATGTCTATGCCTTGGCCCGCTTCGAGCCCAAACCCGCGAAATTCCCCAAGGCCCATAAAGTCCACCGGGGCGAAACACCCAAGGCCCCGCGCACGGTCAAGGAAATGCTCGACCGCTGCAGCGACGCGCTGCCGATGCCGGACTTGATGAACTGGCTGCTGGCACAAGAGCCGGACGGCGACACCGACGAATTGCTGTACTGGTTCTCCCGCCTGTCCCGTGAAAAACGCTTCGTGCGCGAACGCCTTGAGCGTCGCGATTACCACACCCACGAACATCGGGTCAGCCTGCGCTCATTCGCTTTGCTTTCTCACAGCGAAGATGCGACCCAGACCTCTGCGAGCCCCCTGCATGCATCTTGATCTTTCTGAACTGTCCCAGCTGGCACCGATTTTTCGTGAGCTGTTCAAGGGCTATCACGTCAGTCGCCGGGATCCTGAACTGTACGCGCAACTGTCGAACTTCCAGGATCAATACCGCACGCTGTTCAAAGCGCTGGGCTTTGAACTGGTGTGTGACACCCGCGGCTTCTATTACTTCGTACCCGAGACCGCCACTGCCCAGGTGAACAAGACCGCACAGCGTCTGGCGCTGTTCACCTTCATCATCGTCGAGCATCTGGCCGATCAGGGCCGCGACCCGATTGCCGTACTCGACGGAGGCAGCCTGGGCCGCGACGAGTTGCCCGCCTTGCTTGAAAAGTACCGCGACCTGTTTGTACAGGCCGAAGTCACCACCCATGAAGAGCTGGAAGAAAAGATCATGCGCCGCATGACCCAGCTCGGCTTTGCCAGTGAAGAACCCGGCATCTACCGCTTTCTGCCACCGATGCACCGGTTTCTGGATGTGTGCCTGTCGGTGCAGCAAGACCGTGATCTGGCAGCCAGCCTGCACAGCATCTTGCCTTTGCCGACACCGGTTCTGGTCGATGACGACATTGACGACGAAGCGGCTCTGGCCCGCGCCATCGCGGATGAACAACAGGAGATGGACGCATGAGCCAGGAACGCTACGGCATACGCCGCTTTGCCTTGCTGAACACCGCCGGATACAGCCTGGGCCTGTTCCCGCTGGAACATCCGCTGTCGGTATACGGGGCGAACAACCTCGGTAAATCCGCATCGATCAACGCTTTGCAGTTCCCGATTCTGGCGCGCATGTCAGACATGAGCTTCGGTAAATACAGCCTGGAGCAATCGCGGCGCTTCTACTTTGCCTCTGATACCAGCTACATCCTGGTCGAAGTCTCACTGCCCCACGGTCCCCATGTGATCGGTGTGGTGGGACGCGGGCCCGGCGGTGGCTTCGGGCACCAGTTTTTCGCCTATGCGGGCAAGCTGGACCTGGCTCACTACCAAAAAGACGACACCTGCCTGCGTCAGAAAGAACTGTTCAATAACCTTGAGCGCAATGGCCTCAAAGCCTACGAACTCAAGCCTGATGAACTACGTCGTTTGCTGGTGGGTGGGCATACCTCTATTCCGCTGGATCTGACACTGATCCCCCTGCGCTCCACAAGTGAACAGAGCCTCAAAACGTTCCGCGCACTGTTTATCAACCTGCTGCACATGCGCGAAATCACCGCTGCCAAGCTCAAGCAGCTGTTTCTCGATGCGTTTGAACACAGTCTGCGCTCGGGCAGCGTTGACTACATCGCAGCGTGTGAAGAGGCTTTCCGCGATGTGCGACGCATGGAGCAGGACTACAACGCACTGGTCGGCGCCGGGCCCTTGGTTGAGTCACTGGCTGCCGGCGTTCGTCAGCGCGACCTGTTGCGCGGCAAGCTGCATCGCCTGTCGCCGCTGCTGGACTCGTTGCTCGGCACCTGGCAGGACTACGCCGGGGCTCGCAAGGAGGAGCTGCTGATTCAGTCCGAGCACTACCGCAACGAGCAGGACGCCTTGCAAAACGATCAGCGCAGCAGCACCCAGGAGCTGATGCGCCTGGAGCGGGAAATCGCCGGCATTCAACGCTGGCTGGGCGAGTTGTCGGTGCTCAAGCACCGCTTTGCCCTGGTTGACGACGTGAAGGTACTGGAGCAGCAACTGCTGAGTGCCAAGGACGCCCATGACGAACTGGCAGGCGCGCTGGCGCAATCACGTCAGTTCAGTGCCGAGGATCTGGACGAGCGCCTGCGCGACCTGGAAAAACGCCTCAAGTCCGTCAAACAACAACTCGATCACGCCGATAACAACAGTTATGCCCGCCTGCGCGAAGAATTTTCGCAGCAGGATGTGGAGCGCCTGATGCGCCTGTTCAACAGCGCCCTGTTCAGCTTGCCGTTGGGCGAGCACGGGATTGCGCTGGATGACAGCGATGCCTGGGTCAAGTCGCTGGAATTGATTCTCGACGGCTTCAAGGGCGAGCGCTTTGAGGCCCCGGGCCTGTCCATCGACCTCAGCCACATTGAGCCTCCTGCCCTGCAGGCGCTGGCTGACCGGGCGGCATTGCGCGAGCAGAGAGAGCGTCTGGAAAAAGAACTCAAGCAACTGAAAACCCAGCAAGCCGTCACTTCGGATCGCGCCGCGAGCAAAACCGAAGCCGAGTCGTTGTATCAGCAAGTGCTGGATGCGCAGAAGGCCCTTGAAGACTTCCGCCGTAGTCAGACGCTGGGTGCCGAGGAAGGCGAAAAGCTTGAGCAACTGGCCCAGGCCGAAGCCGCGCAAGACGAGCTGAAGCGCTCCAGCGATGCCTTTACCGAGCGCGTGCAGCAATTGTCTGCCAAGTTGCAGTTGGTCGGGCGCCAGATCGGTGACATGGAAGCCAAGCAGCGAACCCTGGATGACAGCTTGCGTCGACGCCAGTTACTGCCCGCTGACTTGCCCTTCGGTACGCCGTTTATGGACCCGGTCGATGATTCGATGGACAACCTGCTGCCATTGCTCAACGACTATCAGGACAGCTGGCAGGGCTTGTTGCGCTGCGATGGCCAGATCGAAGCCCTGTATGCGCAGGTGCGCCTCAAAGGCGTGGCCAAGTTCGACAGCGAAGACGATATGGAGCGGCGCCTGCAGTTGTTGATCAACGCTTACGCACACCGCACCGAAGAAGCGTTGACCCTGGGCAAGGCGCGCCGGGCGGCAGTGACTGACATCGCCCGTACACTGCGTAACATCCGCAGCGACTACGACAGCCTTGAGCATCAACTGGCGCTGTTCAACCGCGAGATCAACAAGCGCCAGGTGTCCAACCTCAAGAGCTTCCGCATTGTGCTGGCCCCCAACAAGGAGGCGCTCAAGCATATCGATCAGATTATCCACAGCGCCGGTCAGTACGAAGAAGGCGAAACCCTGTCGGTGTTCGACCTCAGCCAGAGTGCCGAGCAGGACAACAAGAACGAAGAGGCCAAGGAATATCTGGCGCGACTGGTAGCAGCCAACCACAACCAGTTGGGGCTCAAGGACTTGTTTGAGCTGGCGTTCGAGATCACCAAGGTCAATGGCCAGCCGGTGATCCATACCGATATCGACGGGGCGGCATCCAACGGTACGACCATGACGATCAAGGCGCTGACCAACATGTATTTGTTGCTGCACTTGATGGATCGCGATCAAGCGGGCCGTATCCGCTTGCCGTACTACCTGGACGAAGCCGCGGACATTGACGAGAAAAACCAGACTGCCTTGTTGGAAACCAGCTTGCAGCTGGGCTTCGTGCCAATTCTGGCCAGCGTGAAACCCCAGGTCTGCGCCCATGTGGCAATTGACCTTGAAGGCGGTAGCGGGCCTAACGGGATTTACATCGATGAAGACGACTGGAAGTACATTCGTCGCCATGATGAGGTCAAGCCTGATGCGGTGGCCGCTGTGCAAGAGCCTGAACTGGATGAAGTCTGAGGCTCAATTCTGGACATAAAAAAACCGCGATCACTGATCGCGGTTTTTTTTGGTGCTTATTTGCCTAGCTGGATCTTCGGCGCCCATTGCAGCCACTCGTCTTCGAACTTGTCGAAGAGCGGGAAGGTTTGCTCGGGGCGGGCCTGATTACCCATCTTGTCATCACCCGGGGTAGCGAAGGCAATCCCACCCTGGACCAGGGTTTCCAGGGACTCGGTACGAATCGTTGCCCCTTTGAACAGGCCGAAGTCGACTCCGAAACCGCTGGTATTCCAGAAGCGGCTACCGGTGCGTACCAACGGCGCGTAACGGGGCTCGATCAGGATGTGTACCAGCACGCGATCAGCGGTGCTACCCAGCTCATAGCCCGTCACCTTGCCCACGGTGACTTCGCGGTAGGTAACAGGCACGCCCTCTTTGAGCGAGCCACGGCGGGCAGCGCTCAAAACAAGGCTCAATCCGGCCTGGGGAACGGCAGCATCCGGTGCCTGCTCCAGCGCTACAAAGCTGGTCTGGCGGCCCAGTTGCTTGATTGCGGGCAGCACTTCCAGGTACTGGCCTGTGACCAGGGTTTCGAGGTTCGCCGTTTTCATCAGCCCCAGCTCTGGCTTGACCACCCAGAACTGGCTGCCGACCCGCGCAATGCGCTCCGGGACTTCGGTAATGCGCGCCTTGAGCATGACCGATTGCAAATCCTGGCTCAGGTCGACGCTTTCGATCTTGCCCACATCCAGCCCCTTGAAACGAATAGGCGTGCCCTCTCGCAGCCCATCGGCACGAGCCACCTTGATCGTAACGGCTACACCCTGCTGCATCGCGGCATCACGGTCAGTAAACAGGCGGAAGCGCGGGATCCGTTTTTGCAGCGGCGCGGTGGCCTCTGGGGTTTCAAAAGCAATCCCGCCAGCCATCAGGCTTTGCAAGGATTCACTCTTGACCTGAATCCCGCCGGTCAGGCCGCCGGTGAGCGTGATACCGCTGGCATTCCAGAAGCGGGTCGAGGCGTTGACCAGGTTTTCGTATTCCTTCTCGATATGTACCCCAATCACGAGCTGCTTTTTCGTGCGAGAGAACTGATAGCTCTGCACCGAACCGACTTTAACCTGCTTGTAGAGAATCGGGCTGCCAACATCCAGCGAACCCAGGTTCTCGGTAAAGAGCACCATGTGCAGGCCCGGCGAGCGCAGGTCCAGCGGTGGCGCTTTTGGTCGTGCGACAAATTCACGCTCGGGGGTGCTGCCCTTGTCACCCGGACGAATGGCGATGTAGTTACCCTTTACCAATGCCTCCAGCCCGGTGATACCGGCCAGGGAGATCGACGGCTTGACCACCCAGAACTGAGTCCCTTGCACCAGGTAGTCTTCGGCCAACGGGTCGAGGGTCAGCTCGGCGCTAGCGCTGGTCAGGTCCGGATCGACCTTGAGGCCCTTGAGGCTACCGACCTGTATGCCTTTGTACATGACAGGTGTGCGACCCGCCTGCAGGCCCTCGAAGTCGCTGAGCTTAACTTTGACCTTGATCCCGGCCTGTGCGGCATCGAAGTCCTCATAGAGCCTGAACGGCAGGTTCGAGTCGGTAGGCGGGCTGTCTTTGCGGTTTTCAGGAGTTGCGAACGCAATACCACCCGCGACGATGCTGGCAAGGGATTCACTGCGCAGCTTCACACCTGACAGGTTGGCGTCGATGCTGATGCCACTGGCATTCCAGAAACGCGTGTGTTTGCGCACCAGATTGGCGTAGGTAGGCTCGATAAAGACTTTGATTTCTACCGTACTCTGGTCTTCCGAGAGCACGTAGCTTTTGATCTGGCCGACCTGGATTTGCTTATAGAAAACCGGGCTGCCACGGTTCAGCGAGCCGAGACGGTCAGCCTTGAGGGTCAGGTGAAGGCCGGGCACGGCATCTGACAGGGGCGGCTCTTGCGACAGTGCCTTGAACTTGCGCGCAGGTTCTCCATCGGAAGGACTCACGGCGATGTAGTTACCCGAGACCAGGGTTTCGAGCCCCGTGATACCGGCCAATGACACGCTGGGCTTGACCAGCCAGAAGCGGGTATTGGTCTTCAGGTATTGCTCGACGTCCTTGTCCATCTCGACCGTGGCAATTACACCCTTGTTCGGACCGTCTTCATCCAGGGCCAGGGTCTTGACCTTGCCCACAGGCATGCCTTTGTAGACCACTTCGGTCTTGTTGGCGACGATGCCTTCGCCACTTTCAAAGCGCACTTGAATATCGATGCCGGTTTGGCTGTAGGCACGCCACCCCAGCCAGCCACCAATGATCAGGGCAATAAGCGGGAGGATCCAGATCGCCGACCAGTTCGAAGCCGGGCGGGTTTTAGCGGTAGGCAAGTCACTCATGGTCGTCGTCCGACTCCGTATTGTCCCAAATCAGTCGGGGATCAAAAGTTACAGCTGCAAGCATCGTCAGCACCACCACACTGGCAAAAGCCACCGCGCCCAGATTGGCCTCGATGCTGGCTATGCGTCCAAAGTTCACCACGGCCACCAAAATGGCGATGACGAAAATATCCAACATTGACCAACGGCCAATGAACTCAATAAAGCGATACATGATGATACGTTGCCGCGCAGACAACGGTTGATGGCGCTGCACGGAAAACAACAGCAAGGCAATGCCGACCAGCTTGAAAGTGGGCACCAGGATACTTGCCACAAACACCACGGCCGCAATCGGAATCATGCCGTGCTGCACCAGTTCGATGACACCCGCCATGATAGTGCTCGGGGAGCCTTGGCCCAATGAATTGACGGTCATGATCGGCAGCAGGTTGGCCGGAATGTAGAGAATGGCCGAGGTCAGCAGTAATGCCCAGGTGCGCATCAGGCTGTCAGGGCGACGCGCATGGACCAGTGCGCCGCAGCGAGTACAGGTCTGCTCGTCGGTTTCGGGGTCTTGCCTGTTGAGTTCGTGACACTCGCCACAGATCAAGATACCCGCATCAATCGCCCGCATGAACATCCTCCCCGGACAATGCCTGCCAAATCTGGTGAGGTGACATCACAACCTCCAGCCAAACCTGTACCAGCAATAAGCTCACAAAACAGACCAAACCCAGGCCAAGGCTCAGCTCAGCCAGATCGGCCAGTTTCACAATCGCCACCAGCACCCCCATCAGGTACACCTCAAGCATGCCCCAGTCACGCAAGTGATGATAAATGCGGTAAATGAGCAACCCGTAGCTGCGCCCTACATTCCAGCGAATGCTGAGCAGCACGGCGAGCTGGCAGAGCAACTTGAGTAGCGGAATCCCCATGCTGCACAGGAACACCACCACCGCTATGCCTTGCATGCCGGTGTTGAACAAACCAAGCACACCACTCCAGACCGTGTCTTGCGACGCCTGGCCCAGCAGGTTGAGCTGCATGATGGGTAAAAAGTTCGCAGGTATGTAGAGCAACAATGCGGCGATCACAAGCGCAAGGCTGCGTTCGACCACCTTGTACCTGTGAGCATAGAGTTCGTAACCGCAGCGCGGGCATTGGGCTTTCTCACCGAGAGCAAGATGCGGCTTGCGCATCAACAAATCGCACTCATGACAGGCCACCAACTCGTCCAGCGGTAATTCTGACACCCCGCGGGGGTCAACCGGATCTGGCATAAAGGGAGTCTCTGGCTCAGAAATTGACTGAGTCTATTCTAGTGCGCGGACTACAAAATAACTGTGCATATTTGTAGGACTTTAGATGCAGCCGAACTGAAGAGCGGTTTAGCCGGATTTTGGACTTACCACCACTTTTCTCGGCCCAAAAACAAACCCCCTGTCTGCGTTAGCAGACAGGGGGTTTGGAATTTAATCTTGACGATGACCTACTCTCACATGGGGAAACCCCACACTACCATCGGCGATGCATCGTTTCACTTCTGAGTTCGGGATGGGATCAGGTGGTTCCAATGCTCTATGGTCGTCAAGAAATTCGGTAGCCAGGTCGTTTACCTTTCGGTTTACGCTCCAGCGAATGGGTATGTAATAGTTTGGTGTTTTGTGAGTCGCAAACTTTCGGTTTGTATCGTCTTCACACACCGCAATCTGGTCTCTTCGACGCAAATTGCTTGGGTGTTATATGGTCAAGCCTCACGGGCAATTAGTATTGGTTAGCTCAACGCCTCACAGCGCTTACACACCCAACCTATCAACGTCGTAGTCTTCGACGGCCCTTTAGGGAACTCAAGGTTCCAGTGAGATCTCATCTTGAGGCAAGTTTCCCGCTTAGATGCTTTCAGCGGTTATCTTTCCCGAACATAGCTACCCGGCAATGCCACTGGCGTGACAACCGGAACACCAGAGGTTCGTCCACTCCGGTCCTCTCGTACTAGGAGCAGCCCCTCTCAAATCTCAAACGTCCACGGCAGATAGGGACCGAACTGTCTCACGACGTTCTAAACCCAGCTCGCGTACCACTTTAAATGGCGAACAGCCATACCCTTGGGACCGGCTTCAGCCCCAGGATGTGATGAGCCGACATCGAGGTGCCAAACACCGCCGTCGATATGAACTCTTGGGCGGTATCAGCCTGTTATCCCCGGAGTACCTTTTATCCGTTGAGCGATGGCCCTTCCATACAGAACCACCGGATCACTAAGACCTACTTTCGTACCTGCTCGACGTGTCTGTCTCGCAGTCAAGCGCGCTTTTGCCTTTATACTCTACGACCGATTTCCGACCGGTCTGAGCGCACCTTCGTACTCCTCCGTTACTCTTTAGGAGGAGACCGCCCCAGTCAAACTACCCACCATACACTGTCCTCGATCCGGATAACGGACCTGAGTTAGAACCTCAAAGTTGCCAGGGTGGTATTTCAAGGTTGGCTCCATGCAGACTGGCGTCCACACTTCAAAGCCTCCCACCTATCCTACACAAGCAAATTCAAAGTCCAGTGCAAAGCTATAGTAAAGGTTCACGGGGTCTTTCCGTCTAGCCGCGGATACACTGCATCTTCACAGCGATTTCAATTTCACTGAGTCTCGGGTGGAGACAGCGCCGCCATCGTTACGCCATTCGTGCAGGTCGGAACTTACCCGACAAGGAATTTCGCTACCTTAGGACCGTTATAGTTACGGCCGCCGTTTACCGGGGCTTCGATCAAGAGCTTCGCGTTAGCTAACCCCATCAATTAACCTTCCGGCACCGGGCAGGCGTCACACCCTATACGTCCACTTTCGTGTTTGCAGAGTGCTGTGTTTTTAATAAACAGTCGCAGCGGCCTGGTATCTTCGACCGGCATGGGCTTACGCAGTAAATGCTTCACCCTCACCGGCGCACCTTCTCCCGAAGTTACGGTGCCATTTTGCCTAGTTCCTTCACCCGAGTTCTCTCAAGCGCCTTGGTATTCTCTACCCAACCACCTGTGTCGGTTTGGGGTACGGTTCCTGGTTACCTGAAGCTTAGAAGCTTTTCTTGGAAGCATGGCATCAACCACTTCGTTGTCTAAAAGACAACTCGTCATCAGCTCTCGGCCTTAGAATCCCGGATTTACCTAAGATTCCAGCCTACCACCTTAAACTTGGACAACCAACGCCAAGCTGGCCTAGCCTTCTCCGTCCCTCCATCGCAATAACCAGAAGTACAGGAATATTAACCTGTTTTCCATCGACTACGCTTTTCAGCCTCGCCTTAGGGACCGACTAACCCTGCGTCGATTAACGTTGCGCAGGAAACCTTGGTCTTTCGGCGTGGGTGTTTTTCACACCCATTATCGTTACTCATGTCAGCATTCGCACTTCTGATACCTCCAGCAAGCTTCTCAACTCACCTTCACAGGCTTACAGAACGCTCCTCTACCGCATCACCTAAGTGATACCCGTAGCTTCGGTGTATGGTTTGAGCCCCGTTAAATCTTCCGCGCAGG